>JAEPMI010000009.1 GCA_017644045.1 Deltaproteobacteria bacterium | reverse complement strand
ACTCAAGAGCGTCCCTCAGGTGCAGAAGTACACCTGAGGGACGCTCTTGAGTTCTTTCCCAGTTCACAGTTCTTTCCGAGTTCACAGAAAATCATCAATGATTTCGAGAAAATAGATCAAGAACTCAAGAGCGTCCCCGAGGTGTAGAGGTACACCACACCTCGGATTGGCTCTTCGAGTAGCGCTCCCCAATTAGAAACGCGCCACCCCGAAGGGTGGCGCGAGAGGAGAAGCTCCGAGGGCCCGAGCTGGTGGGTTGGAGGCTCGAGCCCTTCGGACCTTCAGTCGCAGTCCTCGAGGGCGTTGCGCACCTCGCTGGCGAGCACCGGGTGGTACTCGCCGAGGGGCTCGGCCTCGAGGGCCCACGCACAGCGTTGCTCGCCATCACCCGCCGCATCGGCGGCGCCCAGGGCGACGACGTAGGCACGTCCGTCCTTGCGTCGCTCGAGGTTGTACGACGCGAGCTCGAGCGCTCGCGCCGGGTCGTTGCCGGGTCCGGCGAAGAACTCCGAGCCGTGGTCCGCGAAGGCCCCACGGAACTCCGAGAGCAGGACGTCGTAGCGAGCGTTCGCCTGCGCCACGAGTGCGGCGCCTTCTTCGGGTCCGAGCAGCTCGCCGAGGTAGCCGGCGGGCTCCGGGTCGCCCACGTTCAGCGCGATCAGGTGCTCGAGTCGCGCGTACGCGAGCGCTTCGTCGCCGCCCGTCGCTTCCAGCTCGGCGAGGTGGACGTTGGCCACCACGTAGTCCGGGAAGCGGCGCACGGCCTCTTCGTAGAGGGGCCGCCCGAGGTCCGGTCGGTCCGCCATCTCCGCCCACATCACGCCGCGTCGGAACGCGTTCGTGGCGAAGGTGAAGGGCGACACGTCGCCGTAGCGCTCGAGCGCGGTCTGGAAGGCCGCGTCGGCGGCCTCGAAATCGCCGGTCGCCGCGAGCACGCCCGCGAGCAGCGTCCAGCTGTTGGTGTCGTCGCGCTCGTCGACCCGGCCCTGAGCGATGGGCACGAGAGTGAACGGGTCGACCCCGACCGCGAGGTCGATGGTCACCCGGTCCGCGAGCAGCTCGGCCTCGCTCGCACCGGCGCTCGCGGCGTCGTCGAGCAACTCGCGGGCTTCGTCGAAGGCGTGCACGGTCGTGAGGTACCCGACGCGATCGAGGATCGCGTCCGGGCTCTCGGGGGTGCGCGCCATGCCTTCGAGCGTGAGCTCGTCGATGGCGCGAAAGTCGTCGTAGGCGCCCGTCATCTGGGCGCGGAGCTGGAGCAGCGAGACCAGACGCGAACGCGTCGAGCTCGAGCCGATCCGCTCGTAGTGGCCGAGGGCACCGTCGATGGAGGCATCGAGGTTGCGCCGGGCGATCGCGGGCGACGTCGAGCGTCGCGCGGTGTCGATGGAGACGGTCTCCGGCCCCACCGGAACGACGGTGGGATCGGGCGCCCCCTCCCCGGCGCACGCGAGCGCGCCGAGGGCGAGGGCCGCCATCAGGAGGGGGCGTCGATCCAACATGTCAGGGAGCCGCCAGGAAGGGGAAGGTGTCGCTGAGCGTGCCGTCCTCGTCGTCGAACGGGACACCATCGGTGACGGCGGGTCCGCCGTCGCCACCCGCGGTCAGCAGAGGCAGACCGCCAGCGAGCACCGAGTAGGTGGCGTCGATGACGTCCTGCGCGGGCATGCGACCACCGCAGCCGCCTTCGCCGTCACCGACGAGGCCGAGGGTCTCGAGCTCCACGCCGAGGTACGCGCCGGCGCACGCGGTGCGGGTCGAGTTCACCCACACGCGGTCGTTGGCGAGCACGTTCGCGAGGAAGTCGTAGTCCGAGGAGCCGTCGTCGAGCGGGTTCGCGTCGAAGGCGAGCTGGTCGCCACACACACCGTCGAGGCCATCGAGGACCGCGAGCTGCGAGTGGATGGTCGCGGCGTACTCCCCGACCCAGCCGGCCGCATCCGCGTCCGCGTTGTAGTCGTCCTTGAGCGTGCCGCGGGTGTCGTCGTCGGTCTCGGTGAACGTGCCGACGAGCGCGGTGGTCACGCCGGGGCGTGCCGCGCGGTCGATCTGCGCGCCGATGGCCGGCGGGTTGTCCATGCCGCGAGGCATCGGGTCGGGGACGAACATGTCGTCGTCGCCACCACCGCCCATGTCTTCGCCGCCCATGTCACCGGTCGGAGTGAACATGTCGACCGTGTCGTCGGTGTCGTCGCCGTCGTCGTCGCCGCAGCCGGCGAAGGCGAGGGAGCTCGCGAGAGCGAGCGCGGTCATCGTGATGAGATTCTTCTTGGTCATGATGGCGCTCCTCATTCCGCGACCTGGGTGCTGGCCCAGGTGCTGAAGATGGTGTTGTCGGCGTCCGACACGAGGTCGAGGTCGACCTGCATCACGATCGCGAGGACGTTGGCGCCGTCGAGATCGTTGATGGGCGTGCCGTCGGGCGCGTCCGGCGCGTTCGCGGCCAGCTGGCCGACGAGCGCAGCGCGGGTGTCGGAGTCGAGGCCCGCGGGGCAGCCGTTGCCGTCGAGGCCGAGCGCACCGGGGCTGTCCGCGACCACGCCGCGAACGGTCTCTTCGACGGCCTTGAAGCCGTCGAGGTTGAAGTAGAACGGGTCGTTGCGGACGCCCGCGAAGACGCGGATCGAGCTGTCGCCGTTGGTGACGCCGGCTTCGTCCGAGGCGTCGCCTTCCACGTAGCCGACCACGGAACCCTCACGCTGCGCCCAGCACTCGATGTCGGTCTCCGTGTAGAACTGGCAGGTGATCAGCGTGCTCATCCCGGCCGCCGAGAGCAGGTCCGGGTGCGCGTTCACGTGGAACGAGTACTGCGTCGCGTCGCTGAAGGTCGCGTCGGCGCCAGCGAGCGGCGTGAGCGCCATGATCATGTTCAGCGACTCGCCGTCGGCCGAGGTCCAGGCGAACCAGTCGGTGATGTCCGCGGCCGGATCACCGATGGTCGCGTCGGAGTCGAGGTGGTCGGCGCCCTGCACGGGCTCGGCTGCGACGAGCGCGAGCGCGCCCAACGCACCGAGGCCCACTGCAAAGCGGCGCCAAAGGGAAGCTCTGTTCTTCATGAAGTGTCCTTCTCGGTTCGGTTGTCGATCGGGAAGCCACGACGCACAGCCGCGCCTCCCCCCTCGCGCAGCGTGGGGTGTTCCCTGCCGCGCTCCCTCGATACGAGCGGCGGCGCCGAGCGGTTCGACGAAGGACGAAAAAAAGTTCCCGGTGGGCTCAGAGGTCGGCGTCGTCGGGCCCGAAGACGCGGTCGCCGATCTTCACGCCGTTCTGGACGACGCTCAGATAGACGAGGTCCGGTCCCGGTCGCGCGATGAGCGCGTGCGCCGTTCCGACCGGCATCTTCGCGATGTCGCCGGGTCGATGGATCACGCCGCTCACCGAGTCCTGCACCGAGCCCTGCAAGATCAGTACGGCCTCTTCACCGAGGTGCTCGTGTGGCGGAAAGCCGGCGCCCGCCGCGATCCGCACGAAGCCGGTGATCGCGTCCTCGGTGCCCGGACCCCCTTCGATGTGGAAGAGGTCGATCTTGGGCAGCGGGCTCGCCTCCCAGGACTCGTCGAGGCCGATCCCGTCGAGCAGCGTCCGCGCGCGCGCCTCGTCGACGTTGAGCAACGCGGCGACATGGGCGGCGTGGTGGTCGAAGCGCCCTTCCAGGGTGGCGTTCGCCAGCAGCTTGGCCCGCAGACCCTTGGGCGCGGCCCCTTCCCTGGCCAGACGAGCGAGGGCCTCCGCGTCTGCCGCGGACTCCAATTCGGCCAAAAACCGATCCTCGAGCTCGTCTTCCCAGTGGCTCACTGCGCCTCCGGTCGGGAGAAAAGATCCCAAATACCGTAATGCATACGAACCAGCCGCGCGATCGGTTCGATCACGAGATCGCCTCGTCCACTCGAAAGGCCGCTCGGAGCTTCTTCAACGCCGCGTGGAGCCTGGATTTGACCGTGCCGATGGGCACCCCGAGCTGCTCGGCCATCTCCGAGCAGCTGAGACCGTCAAAGTAGCCCAGCTCCAGGACCCGGCGTTGGTCGTCCGGCAGCTCGGCGAGGGCACCGTGCACCCGCTGCGCGTCTGCCTCGTCTCCCGCGGTCGCCGGGGCGCTTCCGGCCGCGCGTTCGACCTTCTCGCCGACCGGCGAGGTCCGGCTCCGGGCCGCCGACTTCACCCGGTCCAGGCACCGCGATCGCATCCGCAGCATCAGCCACGCACGGACGGAGCCTCGGCTCGGGTCGTAGTCACCCGCGCGCTTCCAGGCCTCCAGGAAGACGTCGTGGAGTAGCTCTTCGGCCTCGCCACGGTCCCCGAGAATCCGAAGCCCGAGCCCCAGCATCGGGCCCCCATGCCGATCGTAGAGCTCGGCGAGCGCGTCCCGGTTGCCGCGGGCCGCTGAGGCGACCAGCTCGGCATCGTCGTTCCCCACCATCTCGATCATCCCCCATCTGGGTGCACGCGAGCAACCATTCAAGGGCATGGCGTCCCTATGAGGGTCTCGACCGATGGTTACGCGGGCCGAACCGACGTCGTCAGCGTCCGAGGGTCACTCCGCGTTCCACTCGTTGCTGCGGACCTCACCTCCCTGGGGCCAGACCGCGACCACTCGCCCGCTCTCGCTCGCCGCGAGGAAGGGCGTGCCACCGACCGAGGTCCGTGGACTCACGAGATCACCGCCGGAGTCGAGCCGCACCGCTGGCGACCAGTCGACGCCAGGGTGAACGCAGCTCGCGACCACCTGACCCGGCCGGTCGCCTTCGGGCCGCAGGAAGACGACGTGCGCCGTGTCTGCCCGTCCGAGGGTGAGCGCGATCTTGTCGACCATGCCGTCGCCCGCGCTCGCCGAGACCGTGATCGGTTCGTGCCACAGATCGTCCGGGTTGCGACGGTTCGCGCGGAGCTCGGTGCCGGCGTCGGAGAAGCGCTCCCACACCACGTGGGCCCAGCCCGAGTCCGTGAGCACCACGTGCGGCAGGAACGCGAAGCCGTCCGACCCCGGGTCGACCGGGTCCACGCCGCTCCAGCCGGACACGGGGTCGAAGCGCGCCTGCTGCACGCTCCCGCCGTCCGCCCAGACCACCAGGATCTCTCCGGCCTCATTCATGGCGAGGTCGGGTCGTCCGGCGAAACCCGCCGAGGTCTCTCCCAGTGTCACCGGCGCGGACCAGCCACCGCCGAGGTCGACACTCGCGCGAACGTTCGAGCGATCTTCGAGCCACGCCAGCGCGCGCCGTCGCCCCGAGGAGGCGATCGCCACCGACTCGGTGCTGCGGCCCTCCGTGCCGGGCACCAACATCGGCGGCGTGGTGCCGCCCGTGATGTCGGCGTAGCCCACGCCCGTGGGTTCTCCGCCTCCCGCTTGCCGCCACACCAGGGTACCGCCACCCGTGTGCGACGCGATGCGCGGCATGATGCCCGCGGGGAACCGTCGCGGTCCGATCGCCATGCCGTCGCGGACGAAGCTCAGTCCGATCGTGCCGTCCGGGGTTCGCCAGGTGACCAGCGCGCGTTCAGGCTCGACCATGATGCGTGGCTCGGAGAGCAGCACGTTCTCCGCCTGACCGAGAGCCGTCGGAGCAAACCAGCTCTCGTGGGGAACGCTCGACGCGAGCATCACACGGTCCATGGCGTCGACGTACGCCACGAAGGCCAGCCCTTCGGGCAGCATCGCGACCGTCGGCAAGCTCCCCTCGCCGACCACTCGTTCCCCGCTCCACGCGCCACCGCAGCTCGTCAGGGGGTCGCCGCCGTCGGCGATCGACGGGCCGGTGTCACGCGCTGGACCCGCGTCGCGCGAGCGCGCATTCGCGTCCCGTACGGAAGGCCCCGCGTCTCGGCTCGCGCCAGGCCCGCCGTCGCCGCTGGGAGCCACGGTGTAACTCTGGCTGCACGCCGTGACGAAGGTGCACACCCCGAGGAGTGCGACGATTCGCCAGTCTTTCTCCGCTCGTTCCACGTCCACGCCCTTCCGCTGCTGCATGAAGGGCTCCGCATTTCACGAAGCGGGCCAGCGCGGATCGCTCAGCGGTAGAGGATGTCGGTGCGCAGCACGAACTTGGTCCCGCGGGTCACCGGCATCGCCGAGTGGAGCACGCGATGTTGAAAGATCAGCGCGCGGCCGGTGCCGGGCACGATTCGCTCGCCGAGCTCGGGGAAGTCGGTCGCGCCGCCCTCGAAGTCGTCGTTGAGATAGAAGACGAGCGTCAGCCGGCTGCGAACGCCGCCCGGTAGCTCGACCTCGGTGTCCCAGTGCACCCCGTGCTTCTCGCCCGGGTCGTAGCGGTAGAGCCGCAGCCGGGGGTTGGCACCCGCGAGCGACTGCTCCTGGAAGGTCGCGGGCACCGACGCGCGCACGCGGTCGAGCAGGCCGTTCGCCTCGGCCTCGTCGTCCCACATCACCCGCGTGTTGTTGCGCACCTCGAGGTCCACCTCCGGACCGTGCTTGCCGACGATGGGCGCGACCTCGCCGTCCTTCATGCGCGCCACGTAGCTCGCGCACTCGTCGGCCGGCATCGCGTCGTCCACCGTCCACAGGAGCCGGTGCGAGAAGTCGAGGTGCCCCGCGTACATGTGCTCAGTCTACTCCACGAGCTCAGAGCTCGAAGAGCTCGAGGTCGTCCCACTGCTCTGCCTGCATGGCCGCCAGTCGTGCCTCCAGCGTGGATGCGTGGAGCTCGAGTTTGTGCCCATCGGGATCCAGGAAGTAGAGCGACGCGCCCTCCGAGCGGTTCTCCTTGAAGACCGTCGCGTCGGAGTCGCGCACCGCGGCGGCCGCGGAGTCGAAGTCGGCGGGCGAGACGTCGAACGCCAGGTGACTGTACTCGGCCAGCGCACCCATGCGCGTCGCGGCATCGAGCGAGAGCGCGATCCACTGGTCGCCTGCCAGGAAGTACGCGCCGCGCGCCCACCTCGCGATCGGTCGCAGCCCGACGACGTCGCGGTAGAACGCGAACGATCGATCGATGTCGGAGACCGAGAGAGTCACGTGGTTGATGCCTCGAATCATGGTCGGATCGTACGTCGAACACCTCGGAGGCCGAGCGTTCTTCCGAGTGCTAGTTTCGCCCGCATGTTCACTGACCCGAGGCTCCTTGCTTCATGAGCTTCTTCGACCGACTCCTGGGTCGCGGGAAGCGCTTCGAGGACCTGCGCACACCCTGGGGTGACCGGCCCGCGATCTACACCGCACTGCGCGCCGCCGCATTGCCCGATGGGTCGCTCCCGGAGGACTTCGAGCTGCCCGACACCCCCGAGCCCACGGGTGGCATTCGCTGGGCGCCGGGCGCGCTCGACGGAGTGATGTCGCACCACGTCGGGCAGAGCGATGGAAGCGAGCGCGCCGCGAGCATCGCCGAGGCCATCGTGAACCTGACCCGGAAGGCGAGCGACGGCGGACTGAAGGAGCTGCACGAGCGGGTCGGCGAAGGGGCGATTCTCGACTGCGTGGACGAGCTGGCCGCGGCGATCTCCGGCACCGCGGATCTGGACGCCGATCGCCTCCACGACCTCGGCGCGTTCCTCGCCACCCACGCCGCCGAGCGCGAGATGGTGAAGCTCGGCGCCGCGCTGCTCGGCATGGTCGAAGGGCCCGACGATCGCGACGTGCTCCTGACGCTCGGGGCGTGCGAGGAGCTCACGCTCTTCGCCATCGTCGCCATCCTGAACCGGCCCGACTTCAGTGAGCGCGATCTGTGGGCACTCGCCCAGCGCACGCGTGGCTGGGGCCGGATCCAGTCCGTCGAGCGGCTCGCCGGCACCAGCGACCCGGCCATCCAGCGTTGGATGCTCCGCGAGGGCTTCCGCAACTCGGTGATGAACGAGTACCTCGCGCATCAGTGCGCGACCGATGGTCGCCTCGCGCAGGCGCTCGACGGCGAGATCGACGACGCGCTGCTCGCGGGGGCCGCCGGTCTCCTCGAGGCGCTCATCAACGGCGGCCCGGCCGCGGACATCCGCCACTACGACGACGGCGCCGTCGCCGCCGAGCGCTTCCTCGACCACGTCGCCGCGCGCGCCGAAGCCGGCCTCTTCGATCTCGACACCGTCGGCGGCGTGGCCAGCCTCGCGCGCTTCGTCGCGAGCGACCGCGACTGGCGCCCCCTCGAGGCGATCGGCTGGACCCCCGCGCACCGCGAAGGGCTCGGCAAGGTCGCGGCCGCGGTCCTCGCCCACCCCGAGTGGGAAGCCGCCGTCGAAGACGCGCTCGACTCCGCCGACCAGACCGACCGCTGGAAGGGCGAGCACCTCGCGCAGCTGCTCGAGCTCGACACCTTCGAACGAACCGCCGCGCGACTCGAGCGCGACCCGGTCGACCACGGCGCGTGGTTCATGCTGATGCGCCAGCTCAGCTCGTCCGAGCGAGTGGACCGCGCCATCGCGATCGCGGAGACCCTGCCGCTCGACACCATCGCCAGCGGGCCCGCCGACGAGCTCGGCCTCGGCCCCGGCTACGCGGCCCATCAATGCCTCGACGTGGTCGCCCAGCACCTCGATGAGCACCCCGGCAAGGGCTGGCCGCTGCTGGCCGCGTCTCTTCGGAGCCCGGTCATCCGCAACCGCAACATGGCCCTGCGTGCGCTCGCCGCCTGGTCCCGCGCCGACTGGCCCGAGGAAGCCGAGCCCGCGCTCGAAGCCGCCCGCGACGCCGAGCCCGACGACGACGTACGCGAGCGCATCGAGGCCGTGCTCGACGGTCGACCGCTCGACTGATCGCGTTCAGTCGGTGCGAAGCCTGGCGCGCCGAACCCAGACCCCCTGCCGGAGTACGTTCCACGCGACCAGGAAGCCGTCGGAATCGGAGCCGACGGAGCACCCACCGGCGAGCATGCCCTCGCTCACCGGTCGGTCCGAGCCCGCGCCAGCGATGCGAACCGGCGGACTCAGCGGCCGGCCGTTGGCGTCGAGCACGTCGAGCACGATGGCCGGGTTCCTTCCACCGATCATGCGACAGAGCCCCATCAGGTTGCGCTTGTCGTCCGCGCCCAGATCCAAGAGGACGCGGCCCCGGGTCGGCTCACCCGCCAGCGCGTGCGGTCCATCGACGAGGCGCTCGTCGAAGGGGTCGTACACTGCCGTGTGCGTCCCGTCGGCCTGCTCATAGGCGACGATGGCGAGGTCCCTGAGCGCCGCCACCGCGAGGCCACCGTGGAGCTGAGGCTCGCCGTCTCCTCTGGCCAGCACGACCGCGTCGGAGATGCCCCCCCTGCCCTGGGCGGAGCGGATCGTCACGCGGTTGTTCAGCTCGCTGACGGCGAGCGCCGCGCGGCTACGAAGACCCACGACCCGCGCGAAGGCTGCGTCGCCTCTCGTTCGGATGCGGTACTGGCGGAGCTCCCCATCGGCCTCGACGATGCCGAGCTCCGCGCGCCCTCGCTCGTCCGTGCCGACCGCCAGCGTTCGGGCTTCGTGCGTCAGCCAGCCGACGTCGTGCCCATGGGGCGTCGGCGCAGAGAGCTCCAGAGTCGGGAGCCAGGGACCCTCTGCTCGCCCGCTGCGGTCTCTGCGACTCGAGTCCAGCGTTCCCGGCAGCGAGCGAGACGAGACCAAGAAGCGACCATCGACCCAGTGGGCCGGCATCCGGTGGACCGTGTCGGTACCGAGTGGCAAGCGGTGTCCCGTCGGCGAACCGAGCCGCTCGAGCTCGATGAACTCCGCTGGCTCGCGGAACGAAGCTGGGACGAAGACGCCCCAGGTGGTCCCGTTGAACGCGAGCGAGGCCGGGTCGACGGATCCCATCGGTCGCTCGGCGACCAAGATCGGCGGGTCCAGCTCGCAGCATCGAGCGCCCTCCGGCGGGTCCTCCCAGTCGTCGGCGTCGTCGTAGTCCGAGGGTCGGGAGTCGGGCCCTCGGTCTTCCGACGTGCTCGGGTCGACAGGGGTTGGACCGGCGTCGACGCGAGTGGTGGGTCCACCGGTCGCGTCGTCGTCACCCAGCCCGTGCGCGAGATAGCAGCCACCCAAGAGGGTGAGGAAGGGGGTGGCGAGAGCGAGCAGACAGCGCACGACCCCAATGTCGCGCTCCGGCCGTCGATTTTTCACCTCTCGGCCGAACGCCGCACGATCCGGGTGGGTGTGGCCCGTGTCGCTGCCCATCGTTCGCTCTCCACTCACGGAAGGACGAACGATGCAGCTACGAGACAAGGTCATCCTCATCACCGGCGCCAGCTCCGGCATCGGCGCGGCCGCCGCCCGCCTCTTCGCGAGCGAAGGCGCCAAGGTCGTGCTCGGCGCGCGCCGCAAGGAAGCGCTCGAGAAGGTCGCGGCCGACGTCCGCGGCGCAGGCGGTGAAGCCGAGGTCGTCCCCGGCGACGTGACCGATCCCGACTACGCCGGCGAGCTCGTCGAGCGCGCCGAGGGGCGCTTCGGCGGACTGGACGGTGCCTTCAACAACGCCGGCGCCGTGGGCTCCGGCACGCCCGTGGCCGACACGGACCAGGCCGCCTGGGACGAGGTCATCGCGACCAACCTGAGCGCCGCCTACTGGGCCGCTCGCGCGCAGATCCCCGCCCTCCGAAAGCGCGGTGGTGGCTCGATGGTCTTCACCACCTCCTTCGTCGGACACACCGCCGGCATCCCGGGGATGGGCGCCTACGCCGCCGCCAAGTCCGGCGTGAACGGGCTGGTGAAGACGCTCGCCGCGGAGCTCGGCGCCGAGGGCATCCGCGCCAACGCGCTCTTGCCCGGCGGCACCCGCACCGGCATGGCCGGCGACGACGCGTCGTTCCACGAGTGGGTCGCGAGCATTCACGCGCTGAAGCGCATGGCCGAGCCCGACGAGATCGCGCGCGCTGCGCTCTTCCTGATCGGCCCCGCGTCGAGCTTCGTGACCGGCACCGCCATGCTCGTCGACGGCGGCAACTCGATCACCAAGACCTGAAGGTCAGGGGCAGAGGCCTTCGCGATACACCAGCGTCGGCGCCACGTCGTCGCCGCAGGCCGCGAGTGTGAGAGCCGGGCACAGCGACCAGCGAACCGACATTCCACCATCATGGCCCAATTTCCGCAGCAGCGGAGGCGGCCCGCCGGTTGAAACTCGAGGCGCTCCTGTCAGTGTTGCCCATGAGCCGGAACCCCAGCGACGAGCAGGCCAAGGTCTATGTCGAGCGAGCGGAGGAGTACGACGTGCTCATCCGCGCAGAGGATGCGGACGGCGCCCTGCCCGTTGCGCTCGCCGAGCGGATCGAGCTCGAGGGCGCGGTGATCGCGGACGTCGGCGCCGGCACCGGAAGGATCGCGCGCTTGCTCGGTGGGCGCGTACGGCACGTGCACCTGGTCGAGCGCGCGGCGCCGATGTTGGCGGTCGCCAAGGCGCGGCTGGCGCTCGAGGGCATCGCCAACGTCACCCTCCACGAAGCCGACGCCCGCGAGCTGCCGCTCGACACCGACAGCGTGGACGCCGCCGTGGCCGGCTGGGTCTTCGGCCACTTCCGCCACTGGATGCCGGAAGGCTGGGAAGACGAAGTGGACCGCGCCATCGCGGAGATGCAGCGGGTCGTGCGCGCGAGCGGGCCGGTCCTGATCATCGAGACCCTGGGCACCGGGCACGAGACCCCGCGCACCCACGAGGCGCTCGACGAGTACTTCGCGCGCCTCGAGGAGCACCACGGCTTCCGCCGCACGTGGATTCGCACCGACTACCAGTTCGACGACGCCGAGACCGCCGCCGAAGTCCTCGGCGGCTTCTTCGGCGACGCGATGGCCGACCGCATTCGCGAAGAGGGCTGGGCCCGCGTCCCCGAGTGCACCGCCATCTTCGAGCGCCGCGCCTAGCCGGTCAGGGCCCGGTGACGTCGAGACGGAGAATGAAATCTCGACGCAACTGGCTCCAGCGATGGCCGATGAGGCCCTCGTCTTCAACACAGGAGCCCAGCAATGCACAGCCTAAAGACCATGATCGCCATTCTCTCCCTCACCCTCAGCGCTTGCAGCGCCAACGTCGGGTCCCAGGGAAGCGGGCTCAGCGGTCACACGGCCATCGTCGACTCGGACGACGTTTCGGTCAGCCTCTCCGTCGAGCCGGCGCTCGCGGACACCTTGGAGTCACAGACGGACCTTCGGAGCCACACATCTCTCCTGCGACTCGAGATCATCCGACCCGAGGGGTGCGTGGTGCACGAGGCGACCACCGACTCCCTTCGATTTGGCGAGAGCGCCCTCCGCGAGGCCTTCCTCGAGTTGGATCCGAGCACGCGAGAGACGTTGCTGCGCGAGCTCGGCGATCACGGCGAGGATCTCGTCCTTCTGGAAGCCGATGCTCCCTGAGTCTGGACTCGCCGTACGTGAGCCTCGTTGCCGGATCGGGCAACGGGGCTGCGTGCTATGGCCCACGGCCGCGCTCCGCTTGCCGTGCCCCAACGTTCGATCACGTTACCGTCGGTCAGAGCCTTGGACTTGGCCTCGGGTGGGTGGTGGGTCACTCTATCTTCCCTGGGGGTCGTCTCCTGGGTGCCGCCTGGCGGAATCATGTATTGGTTGATGTCAGCACTTCTGGTGGTGATGGCGGTGTTCTTTGGCGAAGGCGTTTTGACTCCGTTGATGACGCTCGCTCTCGTTCTGATCGGCCCCATCGGAGAAAAGATCACCGGGTCGGACAGCTTCGTTACTCCCGGAGCATTTCGGCTCATGCGGTCGTCCGCGGCGGCACTCTCCACCACCGTTCTGGTGTCCGTTGCCTTGATCGCACTGGCTCTCGCCGCGACTGTCGTGGACGCGAGGCGTCACGTTATCGAAGGGGTGTTGGCCGCGGGTATTCTGGTCATTTCCTGGGCCTGGGCGATGAAGTTCATTTCTTTGGCTTCGAATTCGGGAAAGGCCTCGACGTCTCGGGCGAGCGCAGGAACGACGACCCGCCCCAGCTGAGGCCAGTGGTCGCTGGTCACATGCTGGAGCAAGAGCGTTCAGAAGCGGAAGACCTAGGCCGGGTCAGGGCGCGGTGACGTCGAGCCGCAGATCGAACGAGAGGTCCGTGGACGTCTCCGACTGCTGCTTCACCATCGCGCTGATGCGGTTGGTCCCGACCACGAACGCCGAGGGCGGCACCGCCACCGTGGCCGTGGAGTTGTCCGGCGCGATCTCCATCACGTAGCCACCGTGTGTGAGCGGCGCGGTCCAGTTCTGCTGCGTCACCATCGTGTCGTTGACCCAGACCGTGACCGCGTCGTCGTAGAGCACCTCGAGCAGCGCCGCGATGGGCGCCGAGCTCAGGTCGACCGTCGTGCGGAAGTACGCCGAGGGCACGTTCGGATCCGCGTCGAGTAGCAGCGTCGCCTCATCGCCGTCGCCGTAGCCGAGCTGCCCGGGCCCGCTCATCCAATCGCCCGTCCCATCGCGCCAATCGGCCGGCGGCGCCGCGACCTGGTCGTAGTACTCCCAGTCGCTCCCGAACGAGATCACCGTCGACGTCGTCGGCGGCGCGTCGGTGGGCACGAACATGTCGTCCGGTGTGCCGCCATCGACCGCCGCGTCGTCCGAGCTCGCGTCCACGCTGCCGTCCACGGTGACCATGTCGACCTCGGTCCCGAGGTCCACGGGCACGCTCCCATCCGGCGCGTTGCCCTCATGGCAGGTGTTCGTGGCGGTGTCGCACCACCAACCCGACGCGCACGGACAGGTCGTGTCCGAGAGATCGACCGGAGGAAACGAACAGCCTCCAGCGAACACCAGCAATGCTAGCGCGCGTCCACACACGGGCGGGAGTGTATTCGCTGGGTGGCGGGGTGCCCATCGGGTTCGACTATCGCGGAGATACGCAACCAGCGGCTACCACGGCCGAAACCTCGGTATGTTCGACCCGATGCCGCGGCGCTCCGCCCTCACATCCCAACTCGTGCTGTGCTGCCTGATCGGCCTTGCTTGCAGTGGCGCCGAGCCGGCCTCCAGCGAGGAGCTCGACAACTGGGTCGCCGACCTCTACTGACGCTCGACCGGCGCCGGGCCCGTCGGACCCGGCGCCGAGTCTCATGACAGCGCCAACGGAGTTCCAGCGATCCAGAGCCGCTGCAGCCAGCGAGCGCTGCCCTTCGAGATTGCACCTCGTCCGTGCAGCATTCGCCGGTTGTCCACGAAGAGTGCTTCGCCAGGCCGTAGTCGGCACCGGTGCACGCGGGCGCCGTCGAGACCGACGCGAAGCCGCCCGACCACCTCGGAGGCTGGCTCGGGGACGGGCAGCCAGGGTGCAAAGAACACCGAGCGCCCGTCGACCAGCGGTGTGGGGTCGGGCTCGCCCCCGAGCCACCGAAGGGCGGGCATGGTCACGTTCGATAGCTCCTCCCGATCCTCGGGAGACAGCATGGCCAACGCGTCCTGCGCATCGACGAGAAGGGACGCGCCATCGGTCGGATCCTGGCGCATGCAGTGCCAGCCGATGATCTCCGCGTGGGGATGATCGGTGTGGAAGGGGATCATCCGCGGACGGGTCAGGCACGTTCGGCCGGCCGGACGAAGCCGCACGTCGGTCTCATCGATGACGGTTCCCAGCGCGTCGGCGATGCCGCGGTAGGCGAGGGGGTCCAGGTTGGACGACCGGACGAAGCCGTCCGTGCGGAGCCCGTGAACGAGGACGTCGAGATCGTGCTCCACGTTCAGCCCTTGCAAGCGTGCCAGCAACGGTCGACGCAGTCGTGCCAGCAGTCGACCAGCCCATCGAGGAGAAAGCCTTCGACGTACGCCTCTCCGTACGCATCGCCCCACCGCAGCGCGAAGTCTCGGAACGCCGCCTTGAGGATCGCGAGCTCGCCGGGGCCAGTACCGAAGCCGCCGTCGTGGTCGAAGATCCGCCCGAAGATCTTCTGGCAGTCCTCGTAGTAGGCGACCGGGTTGAGCATGTGCAGGTGCCAGAACTCGTCGATCTCTCGAGTGGGCGTTGCGTACTTGCCCGGATGGTGCGCGGCCAGCGCCAGAAACATTCGGTAGCGGCGCGCCTCGAGCACGCGGCGCTCGTGGCTCCAGTCCTGCGGGAAGGTGCCGGCGCGGTAGCTCGCGGTGACGAGGTCGATGCTCAGCTCGGGCAGCTGGGTGATCCGTTCCGACCGCTCCTCCACGATGGGCGCTTCGCAATCGGGGCAGCCGTGGTTGTGAGCACAGAGGAGGAGCTGGGGGCTATGGGTCTGGGTCAACATGGGAGTTCCTTTCGTTTCGCGACCCGCGGAATGCGGGCGCAACAGTCCATCCGTTCGCAGAGCGCCGAGGCTCGGAACGAGAGCTCGCCTGAGCGGCGGGAGGCGGTGGAGTCAGCCGCGGTAGGCGGCGGCGACGTCGCCGAGAAGGTCCTGAGCGAGCTCGCCGAGCGACTCGCGAAGCTGGTCGGTCGCGCTCTTCAGGTAGCGCTTGGCCGTCGCCAGGCTCACTCCCAGCGAATCCGCGGTCTCTTGTAGGGACAGCTCTTCACCGAAGCGCAGCTCGACGGCCATCTGCTGGTCGAGGGGTAGCGATCGAAGCGCTTCCAGGATGCGGTGTCGGCGGTCCACTCGCGTGCCGAGAGTCGTCGACCGGCCACCGACGGCGTGGATGGAGCTGTCGAAGTTCGCCGTGGGACGCTTCCCTTCGAGGTACCGAAGCACCTGGAAGCGAGCGATCCCCCACAGATAGGTCTTCGGGTTGTCGACCTCGCCGGCGTCGAGCTTCTCGATCCACGCCACCAGGGTCTTCTGCACCAGGTCGTAGCAATCCGGCGCCGGTGTCTTGCTCTCGAAGAAGCGCTTCAGCTTCGGCCATTCGGCCCGGATGAGGGGCGCTAGCTCTGGGCGGGGCGTGGTCATCGTCGGCATCGCTGGTCATGTCCGACCAGGGGGCAGAAACGGCTCACGGAATGCGAACTTTCTCCTCGGCGGCCCTCATTGTGGCCTCAGGCCGATGACTCTTCCGCTCCAGACCACTGCATTCGAGTCGAGCTGCTCAAAGGAGCCCATCGAGCCGCCGCCGTTGAACTGCAGGTTGAACCGGTAGGTGGCGTCGTTGAACTTGGACTCGATCCCCAGTGTGTCCGAGGTGACCAGCCAAGTCCGAGTTCCCTCTCCGCGGACTGCGCCACCCTGCGGAGTCCTCCACCGGCGATCCGGCCCATCCCGAAAGTCCGTCTTGAAGATCTCAGCAACACTGCAGTCGGCGGATAGGGCCATCTCGTATCGCCCCTGTGCACCGACACCGCGGGTTGCTGTTCCAAGCTCGACGACGCTGGTCGAGAGAACCCAGTTCCCCGCGCTCTCGCTGCAGTCTGCGTGGATGGTTGGCGTCGGTGGTTTGGCCTCGCTGGTGTCGCTCCTGCCGGAGAGCATGCTGGCGACCCAGCCCCTGAACTTGGGCGACACCTGATGGGCCACGGCGAGTGAGACGACTGCAAACAGGAGGAGGCTCCACGCCATGCTGCCGTGCGGCCGATGAAGCGCTTTCACGATCGACGGGATCCCGCTGCGCCGTTTCGGGTTCGGATCGAGCGCACGCCGGAGCGGTGCGCGGAGCCGCTTGCCGAGGCCCTCGAGGATGACTTCGAGACCTCGCTCGTCACTGGGGAGGGCACCGCTGAGCGCTTCCACCACCACTCGCCCGAACGCATACACGTCGGCGGCCGCCGAGACCTCGCCGGTACGGGCCTCCGGCGCCATGTACGGTGGCGTTCCTGCGAGCGTGGCCAGGTCGCCGTGCTTCGGAGGTGGTCGAGCGAGACCGAAGTCGACCACCAGCGCTCGGTCCTTCGGCCCGACCATGATGTTCTCGGGCTTGATGTCCCGATGCACCAAGCCAGCTGAGTGCGCCGCGGCGAGCCCTTCGCCGGCGGCAGCGAGGACGCTCCGAATTCGCGCGTCCGAGGGTCTCTCTGCCAGCCAGTCACGCAGCGATAGGCCCCGCACCAGCGCCATCGAGAGGTACGCGCAGGGTAGAGCCCCTTCCCCTTCGGCCTGGAGCTCTCCCACACCCACGTCGTGCACGCGGATCACGTTCGGGTGGTCGAGCTTCGCGATCGCTCGAGCTTCCCGGAGGACCCGGTCGTCCCACTCGGCGAAGAGCTTCAACGCGACGTCGCGGTCGAGTCGCTCGTCGTGCGCCTCGACCACGACACCGTTGGCTCCGCGTCCGAGAATGCGCGTCAGCCGGTAGCGGTGGTCGACGCGCGGAAGGGGGGCACCAGCGAGCTCCGCGACCGCGAGCGCGGCTCCCACACGATCCTCCAGTGCTCCCACCCCACGCACATGGAGACGGTCGCGCGCAGGGGAGGTGTGGTCAAGACGGGTGCGGTAGTCTTCCACCGGTGAGCGACCTACCGTCCGGGCTCTACGACGAGATCGTCACGCTCGAGCTGCAGCGGCGGCTCGAGGACGGCTCGCTCGAGTCCAAGAAGGTCCCGCTCAGCTCGGACACCGCGCCCGAAGCGTTGGCTCGGCACATCTTTCGGTTCGCATCGGCGCTGCTGTCCTCGGTGAAAGGAAAAGACCGAGAGCGGGTCGCCAAGCAGGTGGAGCTCGCGAACCAGTTGCTGGCCTGGCTCGCCGACGTGGACGGTGTGGTCGAGCAAGACGACCAGGTCACCGCGGAGCGATTGCTGCAGGTGCTTCGCGGCGACCAGGTTCGACTCGGCCAGGGGGAGCTGGTGCGGCCGTCCATTCCGCTCCGCCACAGCGACCTGATCGTGAACGGCCCAAAGGACCTGCGCGTGGGCCGCGAGATCCAGCGGGAGATCGCGAGCGCCGATCGGGTCGACGTGCTGGTCTCGTTCGTGAAGTGGTCCGGCTTCGTCGAACTGCGGGACGCACTGCGAGCACTCAGCGATCGCCACGGTGGTCGACCCCCACTCCGCATCCTCACGACCACCTATATGGGCGCGACCGACCACGAGGCGCTCGACGCGCTGCAGGAGCTCGGCGCCGACATCCGGGTCAGCTACGACACCCGCCGCACCCGCCTTCACGCCAAGGCGTGGCTCTTCCATCGAGAGACCGGCTTCTCCACCGGCATCGTCGGTTCTTCGAACCTCTCCCACTCGGCGCTTCGCGATGGGTGCGAGTGGAACGTGCGGCTCTCGAACGTCGACAACGGCGCGATCCTCCGGAAGTTCGAGGCCACCTTCGATCAGTACTGGGGGGAGGGCGCCTTCGAGCCCTACGAGCGCGACCGCTTCATCGAGGTGCTCGCCGCTCGACGGAACACGGAGCGGGACGCACTCGCCGCAGCCGTTCGCTTGCATCCGTACCCGCATCAGACCGTGGTCCTCGATGCTCTGCAGGCGGAACGGGCCGCAGGACATCACCGCAACCTGGTGATCGCGGCCACCGGCACGGGCAAGACCGTGATGGCCGCGCTCGACTACAAGGCGCTGAGCGCGGAACGTGGTCGACCGAGTCTGCTCTTCGTGGCGCATCGGCGAGAGATTCTCGAGAAGAGTCGGGCGACCTACCGAGCCGCGCTCAGCGACGGCGGCTTCGGCGAGCTGCTCACCGGTGCGGACAAGCCCCTGGTCGGGCGCCACGTATTCGCGTCGATCCAATCGCTGCACGAACGCCGACTCCAAGACTTGGCTCCCGACGCATACGACGTGGTCGTCGTCGACGAGTTCCACCACGCCGAGGCGCCTACCTACGCCGCGCTCTTGGAGCACCTGAACCCGGAGATCCTCCTCGGCCTCACTGCGACGCCCGAGCGCACCGATGGCCAGTCGATCCTCCACTGGTTCGACGATCGAATCGCCGCCGAGTCTCGGCTCTGGGATGCGCTCGACCAGGATCTGCTCGTGCCGTTCCAGTACTTCGGCGTCAGCGACGAGACGGACCTCTCGCAGATCGAGTTCCGGGCAGGTCGCTACAGCATCGCCGCGCTCGAGCAGGTCTACACCGCGGACGAGTATCGCGCCGAGAAGGTCCTGCGAGCGCTGATGGACCGCGTTCGAGACCCCACCACGATGCGCGCCCTCGGCTTCTGCGTCTCGGTGAAGCACGCCGAGTTCATGGCAGCGTTCTTCAACAAGAAGGGCCTCGCCGCTGCGAGCGTGACAGGCAAGACGCCAGCTGCGCAGCGATCCGCAGCCGTCGAGAAGCTCAAGCGCGGTGAGCTCTGCGCGCTCTTTGCGGTCGACGTCTTCAACGAGGGCGTGGACATCCCGCAGGTCGACACCGTGCTCTTCCTGCGTCCCACCGAGAGCGCGACCCTTTACCTGCAGCAGCTCGGGCGAGGCTTGCGCCTGCATGACAGCAAGAGCTGCCTCACCGTCCTCGACTTCATCGGCCGCTCCAACCGCAGCTTCCGATTCGACCGACGCTTCCGCGCGTTGCTCGGCGGCGGAACCCGCGCCGAGCTCCTCCACGCCATCGAGAGCGACTTCCCGCGACTCCCGTCCGGCTGCTCCATTCAGCTCGAAGAGGAAGCGCAGAGGTCAGTCCTCGAGAACATCAAGCGGACCCTCTCCGACTGGAGCTCCCTCGCCGACGACCTCGTCGAAGACTGGCCGCTCGCGACCTTCCTCGAACGCGCAGACGTCGAGCTGCCCGAGCTCTACCGGAACCAGAAGTGCTTCTCCCAGCTCCGAGAACGCCGAGGCTTCGTCGAGCACGTCCCGGCCAACACCATCACCCGCGCACTCCCGCGCCTCATCCATGTCGACGACGCGGAGCGATTGCGCCGTTGGTCGGAGTGGTTGGCTCAAGACCACCCGCCGAACGCAGACCCGAGCGATCCACACCAGCGCATGCTCTTCGCAACGCTGGGCCAGGTCCGCCGGCCGCTGGACGACCTCGCAGACTTCTTCGCCGAGCTCTGGGCCGAGCCTGTGGTCCTCGAAGAAGTCCGCCAGCTCCTCGCCGTCCTCGACGACAGCCGCCGGAAGCCCACATACGCCCTCCCGGACCTCCCCTTCCAAGTCCACGCCACCTACACCCGCGACGAGATCAGCGCCGGCCTCGGCGAGCTCCGAAAGGGCAAGCTCCTCCGAACCCAGGGCGGCGTCCTCAAGTCCACCGTTCACCCCTGCGACGTCTTCTTCGTCACCCTGGAGAAGGACGAGAAGGACTTCACGCCGACCACCCTCTACAACGACTACCCGCTGTCCCTCCGCCGCTTCCACTGGGAGAGCCAGAGCACCACGCGCCTCGAGTCGGAGACTGGTCGCCGCTACCGCAACCCGCCGAAGGGATGGCGCATCCTGATGTTCGCGCGTCAGGCCAAGCAGGACGAACGGAAGGTGACGATGCCATACCTTTTCCTCGGTCCCGTCCACTGCGAGCGCGCATCGGGCGACCGACCCATCGAGATCGTGTGGGAGCTCGAGCGCGACATGCCCGCGGGTTGGTTCAACGAAGTGAAGATCGCCGCGGGTTGACCGCTGTCGAGCCCGGTCAGGGTTCGTCGAGCCCCATCTGAACCGCATATGCGCGAAACCGCATGCGTGACAGAACGGTCGTGATACTCACGTCAGTAAGTCAGATTCGTCTCATGATCGGACGATCACGGTCCGAAAAACTCAGTTTCACCGTGAAACTCGAGCCCGACGATCAGCCCGTCGCCGATGGCAGAACAGAGTCCCTTGTCACTCGGCTGCCGACGGAACGCAAACGGCCGGTCAGATGACCGGCCGTCGTTGCTAGGTGGAGCGGGAGACGAGATTCGAACTCGCGACGTCAACCTTGGCAAGGTTGCACTCTACCACTGAGTTACTCCCGCAGATGCCTTGCGGCGGACGGGCTACTTAGCTCTGCCCCTGGGGGCTGTCAAGGGAATCTGCTAGTCGCTGGCGTTCCGATTCGGGGGTCTGGCGGAGGGTGGCCAGGAGTCGCCGCGCTCGGGCGCGCAAACGCTCGGAATCGCGCGGGTCTGGCTTGCGGCCGGCGTCGAGGGCGGTGAGCTCGATGAGGGCCCGGACTCGCTCTTCGTCGGCCAGGAGACCGGCGAGGGTGGCCTCGTCGACCATGCCCAGGAAGTCTCGGTGCGGGCCCAGGATGGCGTCGTAGGCCTGGTCGATGGCCAGGTCCTGCTGCTCGGTCGGGCCGGTCCGCGCGTCCATCACCTTGGCGATGGCGTCGGCGAGCTTCTGGATCTCCCGGTGTAGCCAGTCGTCGCGGAACACGTGGGCCAGACGCGCCGCGCGAGCGGCTATTCCCCGCCTACCTCAGCTCTCCTTGACCGCGTCCACCATCCACGGCGCGAGCTCGGACTCCGGCACGCGCCGGATCGGTCCCTCGCCCACGGCGATTCCCACTTCGTAGGCCTCCTCGTCGCTCCAGCCGAAGCCGTCCTCGATGGCCTTCGCGAAGTCGTCGCCGTCGTAGTCCCGCTCGCCCAGGCGCACGGCACCGTGGCGTGGCAGCGCGGAACCCTCGACCTCCACGGCCAGGCACTCCTGCGCGGGCTCGAGCCAGGTGATGCGCACGTCGGCCTTCGCGACGTCGCGGCTCTCGGGGGGCAGCCAGAGGTCGTCGATCGCGGCCCACTCGCCGCCCGGGATCTCGAAGACGATCCAGGTGATGTAGTCCTCGTCCTCGCTCGCGGCGTAGAGCACCGAGCGCGCTTGGATGCGGGTGACGTGCGTGCGCCACTCGTCGTCGGGCTCGTCCCACCGACCGCGGTACTTGGCGATGCGGGCGAGGCCCTGTCGGTACCCGCTCCAGCCGAGGCCGCCGCAGAGCACGACCAGCACGGCAGAACCCAAGACGGTCGGCCAATGACCGAGGAACGCGCCACCCATGAGCGCGAGGAGCGCGAGTGCGCCCATGGTCAGCACGCTGCGCGGGCCACCGAGCTCGTTCTTGCGACGGATGTCGAGCTCCCGTTGCCGTCGCTCGTCGATGAGCCGTCGCTCGTCCTCGTTCGGCTCGCGTACCTGGTCGTCGATCCGATAGGTGCCTCGGTAGGGGCTCTCGGCCATCGCCCGTAGCTACTACACGGCGACCGCCGCGCCAGCACTCCTTTCCGTGGGAACGACCGCGACACACGGCATGCGTGTCGGCTGTGAGTGATGCCGCGCCGGACCCGCCGAGTCCGTGCTTATGCTCCTTCCATGGGTGCGGCAGCTGGGGGTGCCGAGGAGCTGACCGCGCGGCCGAGACCGAGGCCGCGCTTCGAGCTCTTCCGCCCGGAGGAGCCGGAGGTGCTGGTCGATCGCGTGAAGGTCGCGCTGAAGGGGCACCCGGAGGTCCGGGGCCTGGTGCTGCCGCCACGCCGCATCGAGCTCACGGTGCCGGACACCGACCGCCGACTCTGGTCGCCGCAGCTCACGGTGGACGTGACGCCGCACGAAGGGGGCTCTCGGATCTGGGCGCGCTTCGGACCGGACCCGCACGTGTGGACGCTCTACGTCGCGCTCTACGCGGTGGCGGTCTTCGGCGCGTTCGTGTGCCTGGCCTTCGGGATCAGCCAGTGGGTCGCCGGCGGCTCGCCGTGGGTGCTCTACCTGTCGCCGCTCTCGGCGGTGCTCGCCGGGCTGGTCTACGGCGCGGCGTACGTTGGCCAGGGGCTCGGCTCGGACCAGATGTACCGAGTGCGCGTCTTCCTCGAGGAGTCGCTCGGCACAATTGAAGACGGCCGGCCCGAGAGGGACCGGCCGTCCTCTCCCGAAGGGGACTAAGCGGTCGGAGCAGCAGCGGTCGCAGGAGCGGCGGCCGGAGCGGCTGCGGGCTTTGCAGCCTTCGCGGCCTTGGGCTTCGCGGCCTTGGCCTTGGTGCCCGACTTGGTCTTCGGCTTGGCGGCCTTCTTGCCAGCCTTCTTGCCGGAGGCCTTGGCCTTCTTCTCGGCCTTGGGCTTCGCAGCCTTCTTGCCGGTGGTCTTCTTCTCGGCCTTGGGCTTCGCAGCCTTCTTGCCGGAGGCCTTGGCCTTCTTCTCGGCCTTGGGCTTCGCAGCCTTCTTGCCGGTGGTCTTCTTCTCGGCCTTCGGCTTTGCAGCCTTGGCCTTCTTCTCGGCCTTGGGCTTTGCGGCCTTGGCCTTCTTCTCCGCCTTCGGCTTCGCAGCCTTGGGCTTCGCAGCCTTGGCCTTCTTCTCCGCCTTCGGCTTTGCGGCCTTCGGCTTCGCAGCCTTGGCCTCGGTCTTCGCAGCCTTCGGCTTGCTCGCCTTGGGCTTCGCGGTCTTGGCGGCCTTCGGCTCGGTGGCCTTGGCCTTGGTCTTCGCCGCCGAGGCGGAGCTCTTGGACTTACCCATGATGGCTCTCTCCTTCAGGAGGGGGTGCAAGGTTGCACCAGCCGACGAAGATCGTTCCGTTTTAAAGGCGTGGCAATGGGTGTGAGGTCAAAAAGTGCATGGCCACGTCGTTTTTTTTCGCCGGCCGAGTAACGCTTGGCGAGGGTCAGTCGGCGACCTTCACGACGAGCTTCCCGAAGTTCGATCCGGTGAGCATCCCGATGAAGGCCTCGGGGGCGTTCTCGAGGCCCTCGACCACGTCCTCCCGGACGGTGATGGAGCCGTCGAGCACCGCCGGCGCGACGTCCGCGGCGAAGGCGCCGAACTCGTCGAAATGGTCGGCGATGATGAAGCCCTCGAGGCGGATCTTCTTCCGGAGGATCAGCCCGAGCAGCACCGGCGTCCGGTCCGGACCGGCGGGGAGCGAGGTCGCGTTGTAGTGGGCGACCAAACCGCAGAGCGGGATCCGCGCGTGGGCGTTGAGCAGCGGCATCACCGGTCCGAGCACCGGCAGGCCGACGTTCTCGAAGTACACGTCGACCCCGTCCGGGCAGGCCGCGGCGAGCTGCTCGGCGAAGTCGTCCGCGCGGTGGTCGAGGCAGGCGTCGAAGCCCAGCGTCTCGGTCGCGAAGGCGCACTTCTCCGGTCCGCCGGCGACGCCCACCGCTCGAGCGCCCGCCCGCTGCGCGAGCTGACCGACCATCGCGCCCACCGGTCCGGTCGCGGCGGCGACCACCAGGGTCTCGCCCTTCGTCGGCTGGCCGATGTGCTTCAGGCCCCACCACGCGGTCAGGCCCGGCATGCCCAGCGCGCCGAGCGCCAGCGAGAGGTGCGCCTCGGGGAGCTGGAGCTTCCGGACCTCGCCCCCCTTCGCGACCGACCAGGTCTGCCAGCCGCCCATGCTCATCACGAAGTCGCCCTTCGCGAGCTTCGGGTGGCGGCTCTCCTCGACCACGCCGACGGTGCCGCCGATCATCACGTCGCCGATCGCCACCGGCTCCGCGTAGGACTCGGCGTCGCTCATCCGGCCGCGCATGTAGGGGTCCAGGGAGAGGAAGCGGTGCCGCACGAGCACCTCGCCCTCGCCGGGCTCGGGCTTCGGTCCGCGCTCCACCTGGAAGCAGCTCGGGTCGGGGGCGCCGGTCGGCCGCTTGGCCAACCGGATCTGGAGGTTCTCGTCGCTCATGACCGCGTACTTAGGACGAGCGACCCCCGATGTCAGCACCCGTCGTAGACGTAGGCGCCCGCGCCGGGCCCGACCAGGTTCAGATCGCGCAGCACGATCGAGAGCTCGGGGAAGTCCGCGCAGCCGGTGTCGAAGTCCCCGCGCCGGTACTCGATGACGAACACCTGGTCGCCGTACGCACCGGTGAAGACATCGCACTCGTCGTAGCGGTTGCACTCCTCGACCACGGCGAAGTCGGTCCCCATCTCCGCCCGCCGGTCGACGATCTCCGCCGAGTTCTTCTGGGCCAGGGCCATGCCCCGCGCGTGGGCTCGAGCGACCAGGAGCTGCACGAAGGCCACCGCGTCGTCCTGGCTGATCCGTCCGCCCGAGCGCGCGTAGGTGTCCAGGTTGTCGATCTCCACGGCGTCGAAGCCG
The DNA here is from genome assembly GCA_017644045.1 of Deltaproteobacteria bacterium. Classification (GTDB taxonomy): domain Bacteria; phylum Myxococcota_A; class Polyangia; order Polyangiales; family Houyiibacteriaceae; genus UBA1660. Next base: position 515,756 of record JAEPMI010000009.1, on the reverse strand, counting down.
TCGTCGGCGCAGCCGTCGATCCACCCGCCCACGATGTCGGCCAGCCGCCCACGCTTGTCGGCGGTGGTGACGTCCAGGAGGATCTCGTCCCAGTCGGGATCGATCACTGGGTCCCCATCACCATCGCGGAGCAGCAGGTCCGCGCGCGGCCCGGACCAGAAGTCCTCCTCGTCCGGCTGCGTCTGGAAGCCGTTCACGTAGCAGACGTTGTAGATGCCCGGCGCCGGGCTCGCGTTCCGGTCCCGGATGACGAGCGTGACCCCGCTCGGCGGGTCGTAGGCGGCACTCAGCTGGTAGTCGAAGCCGGCGTTGGCCGGCGGCAGGGTCAGCTCTGGCGTCGCGGCGTCCTCCGCTGGCGCGAACCCATCGGTCGCGACGAACCCGTCGGCGGCCACGAATCCGTCGGTCGCGACGAAGCCGTCCGGGGGCGTGGCCATGTCGCGCACGTCGTCGGTGTCGTCGCCGTCGTCGTCGCCGCAGGCGGTGAAGAGGAGAGCGCCGAGAACGAGCCAGCCGGTCCGCATCCCGCCATGGTGGCCCGCCTCGGCGCTCTCGGAAAGCCGGTCTCGCCTTCGCGATCCACGAATGCACGCAACCGGGTCGGGGCACGGCCGAAGACCGGGGCCAACGCACTCAGGAGATTCCCCAATGGCCCGCTTCCTCACCCTCGCCCTCACCCTCACCCTCGCATCGACCGCCAGCGCACAGACCGGAGTCCATCCGGCTCCCGAGGCGCCGGTCGGCAACACCATCACCGCCGTCGCGCCGCCCTCCGAGCCCATCGCGGACGAGGCGCCCTCCCGGTTCCAGGCCGGCTTCTCGGTGCTGGGGGTCGCCGACTTCATCGGCGCCGGCAACGGCGACGAGATCATCGACATCCCGAGCTACGGTGGGGTCGGCGTCGACGTTCATGTCGGCGCCCTCCTGCACGGCTGGAACGCATTCAACGGCCACCGCTTCTCCCTGCTCGCCGGCTACCGCGGCAACGCCGAGCACAAGTGGGGCTTCGAGGGCGTCGGCATCACCAACGACTCGTTCACTCAGCGGCACCAGGCCTACATCGCCTTCGCGGGAGGCTCGACCGAGATTGCCATCGGCGGTGGCGCCGTGTTCACCACCCTGATGGGCGGTGGAGCGGACACGTTCACCGGGCGCGGGGGAAGCGTACTGGCGGAGCTCCGTGCCGGTACTCGCTCCGGTTTCACCGTGAGCATCGGAATGAACGGAGACTTCTACACGGACCTGGTTCGTGGTGACGGTTCGAAGGTCCGCGCCATCAACCTCTTCTTCGGCGTCGGCTGGAAGACCCTCTGAAGGCAGCCTCCTCGCGCGCGCTCAGGCCATGAGCCCGGGCAAGCCCGCGCGCAGGTCGCCGATGACGACCTCGTCGAGGGGCGTCCGCCCCCACTTGTCTCCGCGGAGGTCGCCGAAGCCGGGCTCGCCTTCCACTTCCCAGTGGTGGGGCTCGCAGCCCATCGCGATCATCATGCTGATGTCCAAGCGGTTGTAGGCGGTGCCCACGTGACGCGTCCAACGGCCGCGCTCGAAGCCCGAACGGAAGTCGAGGTACTGCCCCTGTTGCAACCGTCCGCCGCAGGACCCCGCGACCAGCACCTGCGCGTCGTAGCACATGTGGTTCAGGTCGTAGCTGCCCGGCGTGTTGTCACGCCCGGCCTGGTTTCCGATCTCGTTGTGCACGAGCAAGGCGCTGTCATCGAGCAGCGTGCCGGTATCGGTCGCGGTGCCGTCCAGTCCGTGCAGCAGATCCAGCACGTTCTCCATGTGCCAGAGGTGTGCGTTCTGGATGCTCTGGACCGCCGCATCGCCGGCTCCGTGACTCGCGCCGTGGTGTCCGCCCGCGACTCCATGCAGGTCCTGGGTGAAGAGCACGTCCGGGTCGATGTAGAAGTTCACGATGCTCGTGAGGCCACAGCGGAGCGCGGCGATGCCGATGTCGATGAGCTCGCGCGACATCGCGGTGACGTTCTCCGAGCTTCGCTCCAGACCTTCCGGCATGGGCGGCGGCGTACAGGCGCCGCGCCGCATGCCGAGCCGCGCCGAGACCGAGTGCATGTGCTCGATGTGCTGGTCCAGCTTGTAGCGGTCGTCGGCCGACAGCCGCGGGTTCGAGCGCACGTCCTGGTAGTGGGGCAGCACGTAGTCGACCACGTTCCGCGTGTGCTCGCGCCGACGTTCGGCCACCGACGGCTCCAGGCTGGTGCCCGCGAAGAGCAGCTGGAACGCTTCTTCCGCGCCGAGACCCGGAACGGGCACCGGGCCGCTCGGTCCGATGGTGAACGAGCAGGACGGCTTGCGCGAACCGTAGGAGAAGAAGGTCAGGTTCAGGGGGATGCTCTCGCCCAGGAACACGTGCTCCGCCATGATCTGGTCGATGGAGGGAGCCATCCGTGAGGGATCGTCGGGGAAGCGATCCTTGCCCCAGCCGAGCAGGCCCGTGTACGCGTTGTGGTTCGCGTGATTCAGTCGGTCCAGATGTCGCAGGACGCTGATCTTCTCGCGGAACGGGTCGAAGCCGGCGTGCAGGAGCGTCGACACGTCGCCGGAGAGCTGACGGAGTGGCAAGCCGATGACGTTCTCCCCGAGCCGCTGGAAACCGCCGGCAGCCTCGACCGCGGCGTCGGCCGGGTACCACTGCTGGCCGAAGTGCCCGTTGGGGATCTTGTAGGAGATGAACTTTCGCGTCGACGACTCCTGAGCGCGCGTGGTGCTCAACGACGCGAGGGTCGGGATGGCGAGGACGGAGCCCCCCAACCCCAGCAGGAAGGAACGGCGACCGATGCGGCGGGGCTTCTTCATGGCGACTCCGGAAGGGAACGAAGGGAAAAGGCGGGTGAACGAACGAGCGCGGCCAAGGCCTCTCGCACCGAGCCCTCGCGACCGTGGAGCTCGTCGCGCGCGGACTCGACGAGGCAGGCGTCGCTCGAGCGAATCGACCGAGCGAGGAGGTTCTCGGCCAGCTGCGCGCTCAGACACGACGCGACGTGCTCGCTCTGCGCGGCCACTTCGCTGAGCTCCACGGCGTCGCTCAGCCCGACGCTCGGCTCTCCGCCGAGGCTCATCTGCGCCGCGGTGTCGATGGCCATCGCGAAGCGCTCACCCTCGAAGTCGACCTCTTCCTCGTCGATCCACTCGCCGCCCGAGCCGTAGTGGCCGAACACGGCGCCGAAGTTGTCCAGCCGAACGTGGCAGTTCGAGCAGGGCGCGTCCTGGGTGACCTCCGCGAAGCGCTCTCGAATGGTCTGTCGGTCGCCACTCGGCTCGGCTGGGTCGTCGGCTGGGAAGGCGTTCGGTGGGGGTGGCGGGATCGGCATGCAGAGCACCTCCGAGAGTCCGGCGCCGCGGTGGATGATGTGGCCCGCGTTCGAGCTCGGGACCGGAGTCGTCTGGAGCCAAGCGGCCCTCGTCAGGAGGCCGGCGCGCCGGCCCGGATCCAGCTCGACCTGGCCTCGGGTGCCCTCCGGCAGTCCGTAGATCCCTGCGAGCATGTCGTCTTCGACGAAGGCCACGCGGCTCGAGAAGAGGGCGTCCATGCCGCCGTCCTCCACGTACGTCACGTGGGACGTGAAGCGCACCAGCGCGTCGGATGCGGCGCTCTCGTCGAGCTCCAACCAATCGCGGTAGAACTGACCGACCGTGGCTTCGGTCCGTGGGTCGCTCCACATGCGGTCGATCTCGGCAGCGAGGCGCGCTTCGCCTTCCTCACCTTCGAACCCGGCAGCCGCGGCCTCGAGGAGCGCTTCGTCCGGAATGGAGGCCCAGAGCGTGCGCGCCAGGCGAGCCGCGATCTCGTACGACGTGAGCTCGGCGACCCCGGGAGCCACCTCTTCGCCGTCGAGCTCCAGGTAGTAGAGGAACTGGGGCTCGAGCAGCATCGCCATGAGCAGGGTCGCGACGCCCTCCGAGGGGCTGGTACCGGCGCCGATGTCGTAGGCACCACGAGCGCGCGTGTGCTCTTCGTCGCTGAGCGGATGCCGGAACACACGAGCGCCGAAGCTCTCGATGAACTCGCTCAGGCAGGCCTCGTCCGTGTCGCGAAGGGGCGTCTCGAGCGCTCCGAGGCAAGGGGAGAGCTCGGTCAGCGCGGGACCTTCGCTCACCGCGAACGCCACGGTGCTCGCGATGTCGGCGTAGGCGCGGACCACGTCGAACGAGGGCACCTCGACCTCCGCGACGAAGCGGCCAGATTGGGTCTGCGGCAGGCTGCGCAGGCTCGCGGAGGCGGCCTCGAGAGCGTCCGCTGGGATCAGCTCGCGGAGCGCCTCGAGGTAGACGCCGCGATGCACGCGGACGAGCTCGGCGTCCGGCGCGGCGTTCGGGTCGCAGGCAGACGTGAGGACGTCGGTGGGGTCGTCGGCGGGATCGATCGAGGCAGCGCCTCCGATCACCCCCTCGCACGAGGCGAGAAGGCAACCCAGCACGACGACGGCCACGGGATGCGGGACGGGCATGCCCTACCAGTGCGCTCAGCTCGGCGAATTCCGAGAAAAGTTCGCGCGAGCGCTCGCGAGGTCCCTCGGGATGGACCGAGCGGCGTCTGCGGCGGATGCGACATCGTCGATCCGTCACGGCTCTCAGATCGTTTCCGGATCCCGCGCGTCGCAGCCTCCTCGTGCACGACTTGGAGGAGCGATGAGGGGTCATCTCGGAACACGGACGCGCCGCGAGGCGTTCGTCCTGACAGCAGTCTTTCTCGGCGGAGCTTGCAGCGGTGCGGGGAGCACCCCTGCCTCTCCGTCGGGTGTGGCGGGCGCGGAGGAATCCGCGCCCGCCGAATCTTTTCAGCCGGTGGGCCCGCCCGACCTGACCGTCGGTGAGGACGTCACCGAGCAGTTCCAGGCCATGAACGCCCAGGACATGCGGCCGCCGCCCAGCGTGTTCCGGCGGATCGAGGCGCACGTGACCCGGCCCGCCGCGCACGGAAAGCCCGGGGCGCCGGAGCCGCAGGTCGTCTCGAACGCGCAGAACCACCACCGTCGCCACGCGGTGGGCACGCTCCCGAACCCGAGTCGCTTCGACGGCGGCTGGCGGGTCCAGCTCCCGAGCGGCGCGCCGGTGGTGACCCCGGTGGTCTACCGCAACCGGGTGCTGGCCAGCGGTGGCTTCCGTTCACGCCAGCTCTACGCCTTCGACGCCCGCAGCGGCGAGCCCGCGTGGGCGATCAACCTCGGTGACGACGGCCCCTCCACCCCGGCGTGCGACGACGGGGTGTGCGTGTTCAACACCGAGTCCTGCACGATCTTCGCGGTCGACGCGGAGACCGGCGAGATGCTCTGGAGCTGGTACCTCGGCGACCCGCTGATGAGCGCGCCCGCCATCGCGGACGGCGTGGTCTACACCTCCTACCCGATCCGCGGCGGCGGGTCCTGGCCCGACGAGGAGCAGCGGCCGATGCCCTCGGGCGCGAGCCACGCGATCGGCGCGTTCGACCTGCACACCGGCGCGCTCCGCTGGTCCCGGTGGATCGACGCCGAGATCATGAGCGCCCCCGTGGTCTTCATGGGCCGGGTCTACGGCGCGACCTTCGGCGGCACCATGTTCCACTTCGAGGCCGAGACCGGCCGCCTGCTGCAGGCGCGCAAGGCGATGGCCACGGCCGCGCCGACCGTCATCGACGGCGCGCTCTACTTCTCACGCCGCGAGGACGAGGGCGGCGAGTCCTGGGAGCGCATCGTGCGCAGCGCCCGAGACCCGCAGGTCACCGCGCAGCTCGAGGGGGCCGCGGGCAAGCCCGGCGGCGGCGAGCCGGCGGCGCAGTCCACTCGGCGCGCGGCGCCCTACGTGCGCGAGGACTTCCAGAGCCGAACGGAGTTCGCCGACGAGTCGGTCGCGAACGACGCGGCGAACGGGTTCAGCGGTGGCGCGCCCGCGGCGGCGAACGCGGGCGTGGCGGCGCAGCTCATCGGTCGGCGCACGGTGCACGGCCTCCAGGAGTTCCAGGGCAGCTGGGTGCTCGGCTCGCGCGACATGAACCTGGTGACCATGGGCTCGGCGCTCGTGGCCTACGACCGCATGACCGGCACCGAGCGCTGGGTCGTGCCCCTCGAGGGCGACCTCGCGCGGCAGGGTGGGGCGCTCGGCGCGCCGCCGGCCGAAGCGGGTGGGCGACTCGTCGTGGCGACGCTGGCGGGCAAGGTGCTCGTCGTCGACGCGGAGGGCGAAGTCGAAGCACGGCTGGACGCGGGCGTCCCGCTGCGCACGCAGGCCGTGGTCGACCGCGGCTGGGTCTACGTCGGCAGCGCCAACGGCCAGGTGGTCGCGCTCGACTCGGGCAACCCGGAGCTGACCGGCTGGCCCACGTGGGCTGGCAACCCGGCCCGCACCGGGACGGGCACCGACTGAGTGCCTTCAGTCCAGGGCGGCGGCGAGTCGGTCTTCGCGCCACTCGCCGACGTCGGCGAACGTCTGCTGGCAGAGCGGCGAGCCGTCGGGGCGGGTCACGCGCCACGCGCCGCCCTTCAGGTTCCCGTTCTTGAAGGCCTTCCCGCCCTCATAGAACGCGTGGCCGTGCTCGCCGCAGTGGCGGACGCGGGTGTGGACCGGCTCGAGCAGCCAGCGGCCGTCGGCATCGACGAGCCCTTCGCTGCCGAGCGCGCCCACGCGCCAATACGGACCTTCGCGTTCGAAGAGCTCGTGCTCCGGTTCGACGATCCACCCGTCCACGCCGAGCAGACCCCAGCGCTTCGCCTTCCCGGTCTTCACCATCGCCCAGATCGTCGTCGCGTCCTCAGCCCCCGCGCGGTGCGTCTTGTCGACCTCGACGCCGATGGGCTCTCCGTCGATCTCGATGCGGGTGCGCTTGCCGCTCTTCACGGGCGTGACCCGGAACGACTCGAAGACCGTCGGCAACACCTCGTCGGTCGGTTGGAGCGCGTCGTCCAACCGGCGCCGCTGTCGCTGACGGAGGAGTGAGTAGGTGTCGCTCTCGGGGTCGTAGCCCATGTGCATGTGGCGAGAGTCCTCGTAGGTGGCGACCCGCTCGAACGTGTCCGCGTCGTAGGCGGCGAGCTCGCTGGAGCGACGGCCCGGCTCGAAGACGTCGAAGACGAGATACGCCCCGCAGCCGTAGGCGCTCGTCCACTGGATCGGCAGCTCGGCGACGGGTTGGACGTCCGCATCGAAGAGGACGGTCTTTGGATCGTGGGTGTCGTCGATCGCCGCGAGGAACGCCGGTCCCAGGTCGGTCACTTTCGCGAACCGCACCGGGAGACGCTCTTCGAGGGAGTCGGCGGCGAGCACGCCGGAGCGCTTGGCGCTTCGGATCCCGTCCCACTTCTCCCGGTAGCCGGTCACGCCGATGAGCTCGGGGTGGGCGGGGAGCCCGATGCGTTCGTCGTAGGGAAGGGCGCGTCCGCTTCGGTCGATGAAGCTGCCGACCGCGTTGGGCTTGGCTGCGTTGGCCATCCCGCGGTGGAACGCTGCGGCGTAGGCCAGCTCGAAGGGCACGACGGTCGCCCGTTCGCGGTCGATGTAGCCCCACGCGCCTTCCTTGGCGGCGGCCAGCCCTTCGCTGAACGGCCCGACAGCCTCGAACGAGGGCTCGATCGCCCAGCTACCGTCGGTCCCCAGAAATCCCCAGCGCATGGCCCGAGAGGCTACCTCAGCGTTTCCGGTCGGTCCGCTGTGAGATTCGTTCCCAAGGTCCGGACGGGCAGGGCTGTCCGAGCCCCCGCACGGCGGAGTACGCTCGCGCCAGGTGGCGGCTTCGGTTCGCCGTTGGAGGGATCATGAGGAAGACGACACGGGCGGCGCTGCCGCTGATGATCGCGCTCGCGCTGGTGATGCCGGCGACGGTGCACGCGTTCTGCGGGTTCTACGTGGCGGGCGCGGACGACACGCTGGTCAACGAGGCGACGATGGTCGTGATGATGCGCGAGGGCAGCCGAACGGTGCTCTCGATGCAGAATCACTACCAGGGGCCGCCCGAGAACTTCGCGATGGTCGTGCCGGTGCCGGTGGTCCTGCAGGAGGAGGACGTGAAGGTGCTGCCGGAGGCGGTCTTCGACCGGATCGACAAGCTCGCGTCGCCGCGGCTCGTCGAATACTGGGAGATGGATCCCTGCTACGTGGAGGAGATCGTCGAGGAAGAGGAGCCGATGTTCATGGAGGCCTCCGCGGAGGCCGACGAAGAGGGCGGCACCGGGATGCGCCACGGCGTGACCATCGAAGCCGAGTTCACGGTCGGCGAGTACGAGATCGTCATCCTGAGCGCCGAGGACTCGACCGGGCTCGACGCGTGGCTGCGCGAGAACGAGTACTCGATCCCCGACGGAGCGGAGCCGGTGCTCCGGCCCTACGTCGAGGCGGGGATGAAGTTCTTCGTCGCCAAGGTCGACGTGACCAAGGTGCGCTTTCAGGACGGGCAGGCGAAGCTCTCGCCGCTTCGCTTCCACTACGACACCGACACCTTCCAGCTCCCGGTGCGGCTCGGTCTGCTGAACGCGGAGGGCAAGCAGGATCTGATCGTTCACATCCTGGCGCCGAACCAGCGCTACGAGATGGCGAACTACGAGAACGTGACGATCCCCACGAACGTGACGGTCGCGAACGAAGTCCGTGAGCGCTTCCCGGAGTTCTACGCGGCGCTCTTCGACGAGACGCTGGCCCAGAACCGGCGTGCGGTCGTGACCGAGTACGCCTGGCAGGCGACCAACTGCGATCCGTGTCCCGGTCCGGTGCTCGACCAGAGCGACCTGGCGACGCTCGGCGCCGACGTGCTCCCGAGCACGGCCCCGGGCATCACCGGCGAGCCGGGATCCCCGGGCTACTACGAGGCGCAGAGCTCGCTGATGAGCTTCGTGCTCACGCGGCTCCACACCCGCTACGACAACGAGACGCTGAACGAGGATCTCGTCTTCCGCGCGGCCTCGCCGATCGTCGGTGGACGGGAGTTCCTGCAGGAGAATGGTGAGCTGGAGCACGGCTCGCGCTCCGCGGGACAGAACAACTTCCAGGGTCGCTACGCGATCCGGCACGAGTGGGAAGGTCCCATCGAGTGCGAGAACCCGGTGCGTGGTCGCTGGGGCGGTCCTCCCGGTGGGGTCCAGAACCCGGGCATCCGACCGGCGCAGGATCTGGCCTTCGCGACGCGCGGCGCGCTCGAGCTGCCGACGGTGGTCCGGACGGACATCCCGGAGCTCTCCATCGACGCCGCGGTGCCCGAGGAAGAGGAAGCCGACGAGCGACCGGCGAGCACGCCGACGATCGTCGGCGAGGTCGAAGAAGAGAGCGGCTGTGGGAGCTGCGCGGTGAACGGGAGCCCGGCGCCGGCGGCGCTGCTCCTGCTCGGTCTCGCGTTGATGATGCGGAGGAAACGATGAAGAGAGCAGCGCTCCTGGGTCTGATGGCCGCGCTGGCGATGCCGGCGACGGTGCATGCGTTCTGCGGGTTCTACGTGGCCGGCGCGGATGACACGCTGGTCAACGAAGCGACGATGGTGGTGATGATGCGTGAAGGGCGCCGAACGGTGCTCTCGATGCAGAACCACTACCAGGGACCGCCGGAAAACTTCGCGATGGTGATCCCCGTGCCGGAGGTGCTCGACGAGGAGAACGTGAAGGTGCTGCCGGAGGCGGTCTTCGACCGCGTGGACAAGCTCGCGGCGCCGCGGCTGGTCGAGTACTGGGAGCAGGACCCCTGCGAGGTCGTCCCGGAGCCGGAGACGGTGCGTCGGCCGATGCCGAGCGCGCCGCGCGGTGCGGCTCGCAGCGAAGGGGGCGGCGGTCTCGGCGTGACCGTCGAAGCCGAGTTCGTGGTCGGCGAGTACGAGATCGTGATCCTCAGCGCCGAGGACTCGAGCGGCCTCGAGACCTGGCTGCGGCTGAACGAGTACTCGATCCCCGACGGGGCCGAGCCGGTGCTCCGACCCTACGTCGAGGCGGGGATGAAGTTCTTCGTCGCGAAGGTCGACGTCACCAAGGTGCGCTTTCAGGACGGGCAGGCTCAGCTCTCGCCGCTGCGCTTCCACTACGACACCGACACCTTCCAGCTCCCGGTCCGCCTGGGGCTCCTGAACTCGGAAGGGAAGCAGGACCTGCTGGTCCACATCCTGGCGCCGAACCAGCGCTACGAGCTCGCCAACTACGAGAACGTGACCATCCCGACCAACGTCGACGTGGCCGACGAGGTGCGCGAGCGCTTCCCCGAGTTCTACGCGGCGCTCTTCGACGAGACCCTCTCGCAGAGTCCGCGCGCCGTGGTCACCGAGTACGCCTGGCAGGCCACCAACTGCGACCCGTGCCCCGGCCCGGTGCTCTCGACCGCGGACCTGATGACGCTCGGGGCCGATGTGATTCCGAGCATGGCCAACGCGGGCGCCCAGGTGGGTCGCTTCGGCGGCGGGCCGCTCATGACCATGGTGCTGACCCGACTGCACACCCGGTACTCGGAGGAGACCCTGACCGAAGATCTCGTCTTCCGGGCGGCGCCGCCGATCGTCGGCGGCCGCGAGTTCCTCGACGAGGGCGGTGAGCTCGAGCACGGCTCGCGACCGGCGGGGCAGAACAACTTCCAGGGCCGCTACGCGATCCGGCACGAGTGGGAAGGGCCCATCGAGTGCGAGAGCCCCATCCGCGGTCGCTGGGGTAGACCGCCCGGCGGTCAGCCGAACCCCGGCGTTCGCCCGGCGCAGGATCTGGCGTTCGCCACTCGTGGCGCGCTCGAGCTGCCGGCGGTGGTTCGCTCGCCGATCCCCGAGCTCTCGATCGACGCGGCGACCCCGGAGCCGGCGACTGCCGAGACCGAGACCGAGACCGTGCCGGAGCAGACCCAGTCCCAACCCGCCGAGGGCGGGTGCGGGACCTGCGCGGCGAACGGGAACCCCGCGCCGGCCGGGCTCTTCCTGGTCGCGCTCGGCTTGCTCCTCCGGCGGCGGCGATGATCCGCGCGGCCATTCTCGGGCTGGTCGGCGCGCTCTCGATGCCGGCGATGGTGCACGCCTTCTGCGGGTTCTACGTGGCGGGCGCGGACGACACGCTGGTCAACGAAGCGACCATGGTGGTGATGATGCGCTCCGGGAGCCGGACGGTGCTCTCGATGCAGAACCACTACCAGGGGCCACCGGAGAACTTCGCGATGGTGGTCCCGGTCCCGGAGGTGCTCTCCGAGGACGAGGTGAAGGTGCTACCGGAGGCCGTCTTCGACCGGGTGGACAAGCTCGCGTCGCCGCGGCTCGTCGAGTACTGGGAGCAGGACCCGTGCATGGCCCCGGCCATCGACGATCTCTTCGACGGTGCGAGCATGCGGGCTGGCGGAGGAGCGCTCCGGTCGCGCGCCTCGAGCGCCGGCGCGCTCGGGGTGACCATCGAAGCGGAGTTCGAGGTCGGCGAGTACGACATCGTCATCCTCAGCGCGCGTGACTCGAGCGGGCTCGACACCTGGCTGCGGCTGAACGAGTACTCGATCCCCGAGGGCGCCGAGGCCGTGCTGCGGCCTTACGTCGAAGGCGGGATGAAGTTCTTCGTCGCGAAGGTCGACGTCACCAAGGTGCGCTTCGAAGACGGCCAGGCGAAGCTCTCGCCGCTCCGCTTCCACTACGACGCGGAGACCTTCTCGCTGCCGGTGCGGCTCGGACTCTTGAACGCGGAGGGCAAGCAGGACCTGATCGTCCACATCCTGGCGCCGAACCAGCGCTACGAGCTCGCCAACTACGACAACGTCACCATCCCGACGAACGTCGACGTGGCCGACGAGGTGCGCGAGCGCTTCCCGGAGTTCTACGCGGCGCTCTTCGACGAGACCCTCTCGCAGAACCCGCGCGCCGTGGTCACCGAGTACGCCTGGCAGGCGACCAACTGCGATCCCTGCCCGGGTCCGGTGCTCTCGGCCTCCGATCTCATGACCCTCGGTGGCGACGTGCTGCCCGAAGGCGCCGCGACCGCCGGGCAGGTCGGCCTCGGCCGAGGTCGCTTCCGGCCCTCGCCCTTCATGAACATGGTCCTCACCCGTCTGCACACGCGCTACTCGCAGGAGACGCTGACCGAGGACCTCGTCTTTCGCGCGGCGTCGCCCATCGTCGGCGGGCGCGAGTTCGTGCAGTCCGATGGCGAGCTCGAGCACGGGGCCCGCGAGTCCCACGCCAACAACTTCCAGGGCCGCTACGCGATCCGCCACGAGTGGGAGGGCGAGATCAAGTGCCTGAACCCGGTGCGTGGTCGCTGGGGCGGTCCGCCGAACCAGCCGCACGGACAACCGCCGGTTCGCCCGGCGCAGGACCTCGCCTTCGCCACTCGTGGTGCGCTCTCGCTCCCATCGGTGGTGCAGACGCCCATCCCCGAGCTCTCCATTGGCGTCGCCGCCCAACCGGCGCCCGCGCCGCAGCCGAAGCCCGAGCTGCCGGCGGCGACCCCGGCGACCGAGGCGCCAGCCGAAGCGGCCGCCGAGACCAGCGGCTGTGGCTCGTGCGCTGCGAGCGGCGCGCCCACGGGTGGGCTGCTCGGGCTGATCGCCCTGGGCCTCGTCCTCCGGCGCCGGCGATGAGCGAAGCCGAAGAGAACCCCTTCACCGAGCCGACAGGACCCAAGGCGACCCGGCACCACCGCATCCTCGCGCTGACGATCGGGCTCCCGCTCGCCTCGGTGCTCTTCGTGCCATGGCGGCGCTGGCGCGATTGGCTCTTCGCGTGGGACCTGCCCGACCAGACCCAGCTGCCGGTGATGGTGGCGGGGGGCGTCGGCGTGTCGTTCGTCATCGCCGCCTTCGTGCCCGAGCGCCTCCGGCGACTCGCGCTCACCCTCTGCGGTCTCGCGGCGGGCGCGTGTGCCCTCTGGCTGCTCGGAGCGTTGCCCACGTCCAGCTCGGACCTGCGCCACGTCGGCCTCGCCGCCACGCGCTTCTGGGTCGCGCTCGCGATGTTCACCGCCGGCGCCGAGATGGCGATGCACCGCCGACCGGAGTCGCGCGCGATCAGCGTCGGTGCGTTCTTCGGGTGGCTGGGGATCCTCGCGGCCTTCTTCTTCGTGCCCGTCGGCCCGGAGCTCGATCCAGAGGGCACGAGCGCGAGCCAGATGATGGCGGCGCTCGAACGCAGCTACTACCGGATGTCGTTCGTCGTCCCGGTCTTCACCTACTTCTCCCTCATCGCGCTGCTCGGGCTCTTCCAGACGCTGCGTCGCGTGGGTGCGGACCGCGAGCTCGCGGCCCGGCGCCGCTTTCGGAGCTCGTGGCTCGCGTGGGTGCTCTACCCGGTACCGATGATCGCGCTCTTCTCGTTTGGGGCGTACATGATGGCGACCCACAACGACGGCGACGAGCTCTCCAACCTCTGGCTCGCCTTCGGCCTCTTGTACGGCACGACGGTCGGGGGCGCGGTCGGTGTCCGCTCGCTCCTCCTGCGCGAGCAAAGGGCTCGCGAGCCGATCCCCAAGCGAGCGCTGATCGGCGTGGGCGCAGCGGTCGCGATCGCGGCCGCGGCGATGGGCGTGTTCCAGCTCTTCTCCTCCGCGTCGAACGACGCCGCCGCCGACGACATCGCGTGGGAGATGGCCGACGCGCTCGGCCGCGCCATCCGCGGCGAGGGCGTCGAGCGGCGCTTCCTCGGTGGCTACTCCGAGCTCGACCTGCGCAACGCCGAGGGCGTGGTCGAGCTCCCCGCGGACGCGGAGCCGGTGCTGGTCGCGTTCGACGTCGCCCACCAGTTCCGAGGGGTCGCCGCGACGGCGGTCTTCCGGAAGGGCAAGCCGGCCGCGTGGGTCCAGCGCGCGAGCATGCCCGGCCAGGAGTGGGAGCTGATGGCCGGGGTCGAGACCATCGCCGAGGCCGACCAGGGCTTCGGCGCGTTGGTGGAGCAGCTCGGGTCCTCGGGTTGCCTGGCGGTGCTCGAGGAAGGCGCGCTCGATGAGCCCGCCGTGGCCGCGGCGTTCGAGCGCCCGCCGCGGCTCGAGCCGATCTGTGGGGACCGAGAAGAAGAGCGCCCGGCCGAGCGGGTCGAGACCCTCGCGGGTCGTGGGCGAGTCGACCGCAGCGCGAGCGGCGGAGTGCAGCGCTACGTGGTCGTCTTCGCCGCGCCGGGTGGCGCGCCGATCGCGGTCTCCGGGAAGGTCCACGCGAACACCGGAATGGCCTGGATCGGGAACCCGACGCCCTGGCCGGCGTCTGCCACCGAGTGACTTCGGCGGACGTCCCGACCGGAGTACCCTCGACGGGAGGGGTGATGGATCGGATGGCGAGGGGTTTCGTGTTCGCGCTGGCGCTCCTGGTGCCGGCGAACGCAAGAGCGTTCTGCGGGTTCTACGTGGCTGGCGCGGACGACACGCTGGTGAACGACGCGACCATGGTCGTGATGATGCGCGAGGGCAGCCGGACGGTGCTCTCGATGCAGAACCACTACCAGGGACCACCGGAAGGCTTCGCGATGGTCGTGCCGGTCCCCGAGGTCTTGCAGGAGGGCGACGTGAAGGTCCTCCAGAACGAGGTCTTCGAGCGCATCGACCATCTCGCCGCGCCGCGGCTGGTCGAGTACTGGGAGCGCGACCCGTGCTGGTTTCAGCCTCAGTATCGGTCGAGCAACCGCTACGCCATCGAGGGCGGGGGCAACGCCGAGATGGCGCGGATGGCTGGCATCCTCGGAACGCTGCAGGTGAACGTCGAGGCCGAGTTCGTCGTCGGCGAGTACGAGATCGTGATCCTCGGCGCCGAGGACTCCGGTGACCTCGAGACCTGGCTGCGTCTGAACGACCATTCGATCCCCGACGGCGCCGAGCCGGTGCTGCGCCCCTACGTCGAGGCCGGGATGAAGTTCTTCGTCGCGAAGGTGGACCCGACCAAGGTCGCCTTCGAAGACGGGCACGCGAAGCTCTCACCGCTCCGCTTCCACTACGACACGGACACGTTTCAGCTCCCGGTGCGCCTCGGGCTCCTCAACGCCGAGGGCGAACAGGACCTGATCGTCCACATCATCGCGCCCGAGCAGCGCTACGAGCTGGCGAACTACCCGAACGTGACCATCCCGACGAACATCGACGTCGCCGACGAAGTGCGTGACCGCTTCGCGGAGTTCTACGCGGCGCTCTTCGACGAGACCCTCGTCGCGAACCCGCGATCGGTGGTCACCGAGTACTCCTGGCAGGCGACCAACTGCGACCCGTGCCCGGGTCCACCGTTCACCCTCGCCGACGCCGAGATGCTCGGCGCCGACGTGCTGCCGAGCCTGCAGGGGCTCTCGGGTCCGATGAACGGTCGAGCCTTCGACGAGGCGATGACCTCATTCCGGAACCTGGTGCTGACGCGGCTCCACACCCGCTACGACCGGGAGACGCTCACCGAGGATCTGGTCTTCCGCGAGGCGGCGCCGATCGTCGGAGGGCGCGAGGTCATGGCCGTGAATGGCGAGCTCGAGCACGGCTCGCAGCGCGCGAGCGTCAACAACTTCCAAGGCCGCTACGCGATCCGTCACCCATGGGAAGGGCCGATCGAGTGCGAGGACCCCGTCCGCGGTCGCTGGGGTGGCTCGCCGGGGCAGTCCACGGAACCTCGCCCGGCGACCGAGCTGGCCTTCGCCGCACGGGGCCAGCTCCAGCTGCCGCAGATGGTCCGGTCGCCGATCCCCGAGCTCGGCGTGGACGCGAGCGCGACCGAGCCGCCCGCACCCCCCGAGTCCAGCACTGACGAAGCGCGGACGATCGAGCGGCGCCCGGTCGACGGCTGCGGCGGATGTGCGGCCGCCGGCGGACCGCTCTCGGGGGTCGCGTTCCTCGCCGCTTGGGTACTGGTGCGGCGGCGCCGATGAGCAAAGAGGGCGAGAGCTCCGAGGAGCCGGCGAAGAAGCCCGCGAAGAAGAAGCGACCCGAGCTTCGGGCATCGGCGCTCCTGATCGGGCTTCCGCTCGTCTTCTTCTTCTTCCTTCCGTGGGACATCCGCGACCCCTACACCTTGCCGCCGATGATCGCGGCGCCCCTCATCGTCATGGGGATCGCCGGCGTGGTCGCGGTGGTGCTCGCGTTCGCCTCCGAGCCCGTGCGCCTGCGTGGTCTGCCCATCGTCGGCGGACTCCTGGCTGCTCTCGGGGTCTGGCTCTTCGAGACCGTGGTCGCCTCCGGGGCACTGCATGGTGGGATGGACCACCTCCCTCGGCTGACGGTGTACGGCTGGTTCTTCCTGCCCATCGCGGCGATGGGTGCGGAGATGGCCATGCACCGCCACCCGAGGTCACGCCGGTTGGCCGTCGTTGCGCTGGTCGCGTGGCTCGGCGTCGTGGCCGTGTCGTTCTTGCCCCTCTACGGAGCGCTCGACTGGCGGAGCAGCCCGGTGGGTCAGTTGATGCGTGCGCTGGAGGATCACCCCTTCCGCCTCCCTCTGGACTACGCGCTGCCCCTGGCGGGCTCTCTCCTCGGACTCCTCGGTGCCCTCCAGTGTCTGCGGAGGGTCGGGTCCGACCGAGAGCGAGCCGCCGAACGCCGCTTTCGGACCAGCGTCCTCGCCTGGCTACTCGTTCCGGTCCCGACGCTGGTGCTGACCTCTCTGATGATCCTCAACGCGGCCCTCGGGCAAGCGGGCTGGGTCACCAAGCACTTCCATGTCGGGTTCGCGATCTTCGCGACCACCCTCGGTGGCGCCCTCGCCGTTCGCGCGCTCCTCGGTACGGACTGGGCCCGGACTCGTTCGCCGAAGCGGGCGTTGGCGGTGCTGTCTCTGGCGGTGGCAGTGATCGTCGGCCGTACTCTCTACGTGGCGTTCGTGCCTCGTACGGGCGACGGCGACGCCGAAGTGATCGCGCTCGCAAACGAGATCGGCGATGCGCTCACGGCCGGCCTCCGCGGGGAGCCGGTGGAGCGACGCTTCCTCGGGAACTACTCCTCGGTCGACCTGCGAGGAGCCGCGGGGGCCATCGAGCTTCCGCCCGATGCGCGCCTGACCCACGTGGGTTTGCGGGTCTACTCCGACGGTCACTACGGCTACGCCCTCGTCGACGAGGCAGGCGACCTCGGTTGGGTGGCGCTCGACGACGAGCGGATCACGCCCGAGCACGAGCCAGACGACGTCCCGGACTGGCTCGAGTCCGGACCCACCGAACCGACCATCTGGGATCGGGTGCCCGAGCGTTTCGGGACCCCCGGCTGCCTTCCCTCCCCCAGCGACATCCCGACCGTGCTCGCCGATCACCTCCAGTACGCCCGCCCGGCCTGCAACCAGCTCCAGCTGCGCGAGCTCCGCGGTCCGCGCTACGTGACCGGAACGGTCGGCGGATACATCGCCGTCTACTCCGGGGGCGAGGAGACGGTCGCCGTGGGTGGCGAGCTGACCACTCGTGCGAGCGGCGCGTGGGTCGGCATGCCGCGACCCATCGCGGACTACCCGCCGCCGAACGCGCTTCACAAGTGGGTCGAGGACATCGACTGAGGCAGGGACGCTCGGCTCGGGGTATGTAGATCCCATGCGTGTTGGCTTCGCTTGGGTCCTGGTCGCTCTGATCGCCGTGGGGTGCGGCGACGACGACTCCACCGATGACTCCCTCGACGCGTCCCTGGACGCCGGGGCCGACATGGGGCCGCCGCCTCCGCCGTCGGAGGACTGCAACCCGTTGGCGCCCGACTGGGATTGTCTGCTGCCGTTCCCCTCCGACGTGTTCCTCGAGGGCGACGCGGTGGTGATCCCCGAGGCGGCACAGTTCATCCTGAACGACGGGCCGGCCGACATGCTCGGGCTGCACACACCCGACGGGTTCAGCGTCGCTGCGCCGATCCTCGTTCACTTTCCCGAGGGCGTGGACGACTCCGAGCTCGTCGCCGTGTTCGACGACCTCGATCGGAGCGCGACGCTCGCGAGCCCGACGCTGCTCCTCGACACCGAGACGGGCGAGCTCGTGCCGCACTTCGCGGAGCTCGACCCGCGCCCGGATGACGAGATCGACGTCCAGGCGCTCATCATTCGTCCGGCGGTGCCGCTCGACTACGAGCGTCGCTACGTCGTGGCCATCCATTCGCTCGCCGCGCGCGATGGCGGCATGCTCACCGCACCCGAAGGATTCGCGGCGATGCGCGACGGCACGACCCCGCCCGATCGCCTGGCCGCCGAGGCCGCGCGCTACGACGCCGACGTCTTCGCGCCGCTCGAGACCGCGGGCGTCACTCGTGGCGACCTGCAGCTGGCGTGGGACTTCACCACTCGCAGTCGCGCGAACGTGACGGGCGATCTCTTGGCGGTCCGTGACGACGTCATCGCGCGCCTCGAGACCGACCCGCCGGTGGTGACGATCACCGAGGTCATCGACGACCCGGCCGAGCTCGGCGGCTTGGCCGAGCACATCGCCCGCCGGATCGAGCTCACGATCGAGGTGCCGAGCTACATGACCTCCGACCTCGACGAGGAGCTCGCGGGGATCGGGCGCCTGCGCCGCGACGCCAGCGGCGCGCCTCTCGCGGAGGGCCGCAACACCTACGAGGCCACCATCCTGGTACCCAAGAGCGTCGACGAAGGGACCGAGCCGGCGCGCTTCCTCCAGTTCGGACACGGCTTCTTCGGCCGGCGCACGGAGATCACGAGCTCCTTCCAGGACGCCTTCGGCGACGAGCGCTACATGGTCGTCGCGGCCATCGACTGGTGGGGCATGTTCGCGCCCGACCAGAGTGAGGTGGGCAACGGCCTGGTGACCGACGGAGCGGACGAGACCGAGACGCTCTCGTTCATCGACCGCGTGATGCAGGGGATGGCCAACCAGCTCGCCCTCGCCTACGCGAGCCAGTCGACGCTCCGCGATCTGCCCGAGCTCCAGCGGGAAGACGGCACGCCCATCTTCGAGGGCGGCGGCGAGATCTTCTACGGGATCAGCCAGGGCCACATTCTCGGCGGCACCTACACCGCGATCTCGCCCTATGTGCGTCGCGCGGTGCTCGGCAGCGGGGGCGCGAACTTCTCGATGATGATGTATCGCTCGGTCGCCTTCGGCGCGTTCCGGGTCCTGCTCGACGTGAGCATCGAGTCGCCGCTCGATCGGCAGAAGTTCGCGGCGCTGCTGCAGCTCACGATGGACCGCATCGATCCGCACACCTACGCGACGCACCTCCTGGTCGACCCGCCACTCGGTGCACCGGAGGATCGGCAGGTCCTCATCCAGACCGGGCTCGCCGACCCCGCCGTCCCCGCGATCAGCGCTCACTTCCACGCGCGGGCCATCGGGATCCCGCTGCTCCAGCCGGCGCCGCGGACGATCTGGGGGCTCGAGGCCATGGAAGGCCCGCTCCCCTCGGCGATCGTCGAGGTCGACTTCGGCATCGAGCCGAACCCCCGCCCCGAGACCTTCCCGAACAACGAGGTTCACGAAGGCGTCCGTCGAAACCCGGCGCTCCAAGAGCAGATCGATCGCTTCCTGATGCCCGACGGCCTCGTCGAGCACACCTGCGACGGAGTCTGCGACCCCGAGTGAGCTGGTAGGCTCGCCTCCATGGTCACTCTCCACGACGGGACCGACGCGACGGTCCTCGCCGAGTCGAACGGCTACCAAGTGCTCCAGGCCGGCGATCAGGTCTACGTGGTCGACCGCGGCTGGGGCTGGGTGAGCACCGCGTCGTTCGTCTTCGCGCTCATCGCGCTCATCTTCACGATCGCTCCGGTGGTGCTCGCCTTCGCGACCGGCGTGCCCCTGCTCGGGCTCGGTGTCCTCGTCGGGCTCGGGGCCGGCGGCGCGATCGTCCTGCTTCGCGGCTCACGCGAGAAGAAGCGCGCCCAGCCCGTGGACGCGAGGTCCGTGCTGCTGGTGATCGACGTGGGCGGCGGTCAGGTCCGCGAGGTCGGCGGTCAGTCGCTCTGTGAGCTGCGAGAGCTGCAGATCGGTCGGCGCATGCAGATCGGGTCGAGCTCGAAGGCGTTGCAGGCGACCTGGCCGGCAGGCAAGCGGGTGATCGCGCGCGGGACGCCGTTCGGCGGCGACGTCGGACCGATCGAGGCGACGTTGCGGCGCTTCGTGACCTGAGCTCGACCGAGCCGATGAGGGAGGTGCGACGTGAGCGTGTATGAGATCGACGCAGACGCATGCTGGGACGCCCTGTGCGAGCAGGAGCTGCCCGAACGCAGCCTCGACATGGTGGGGTGGTTCATCGACCAGGTGCGCGAGGACAGCGCCTTCCTCTGGGTCGACGAACCGTGGGCGGAGGTGGACTACGCCGACCTGGAGACGGACCAGCCGGTGGGCCTGGTGGTCTTCGCGGCGCCCGTCGAGGTCGACGGGCCGTTGGTGTTGTCGGCGGAGTCGCTGGTCGGCGACGCATCGATGCGGGACGCGCGTGCGTTCGTGTTCCTCGACGAGGTCCGCTGCGATTCGGTCGTGACGCTCTCCGACCACGTCGCCCTGTTCGCTGGCGGTCTGGTCGCGACGAACGCTGCGTGCTTCGCTGCGCCCGACGCGTCGACCCATGTCGGGCGTCACTTCGAGACCGACTTCCTGATCAGCGGTGCCGGCGACGGCACCGTGTCGTTCTGGCCGGAGACCCGGCTGAGCATCGGGGCGTTCGATGGTGCCTTCGGTGGCACCGCCGAGGCCGAGGAGGTCCTGACCTTCGATGCGGAGACGATCACCGACGACAGCGTCAGCTCGGTCGTGTCCAACCTCGTCGATGGCCACACGAAGGTGCCCAAGAGCTATCGCTTCCCGACCCGCGTCACCCGAAAGGTGGCGAAGCCGAAGAAATCGAAGGCGAAGGCCGAGCGGCTGGGGGCGGACGCGTTCTTCGATGCGCTGGAGACCGAGACATCGGACGAGGTCCATCGCCTGCTGGCAGGGAACCGGAACCAGCTCTTCCGCGCGGACGACTTCGCGCTGCGCGTGCCCGGCCTGGCAGCCCTCGACTCGTTCATGGCGAAGGCGCCCCTCCGAGGCGAGCGCCCCGCGGGGTGGAGCCCCTGGCTCGAGGCGCCGACGGTGGTCGTGGTGACCGATCCGGTCGTGACCGCGAAGACGCTCCAGCTTCGCGACCTGTCCAATGGCGACGCCGCGTGGGCCTACGTCTTCCTGGGTGAAGTGCACTGCCTCGACCTGACGGTGGGCTACCAGGGGATCGTCGTCTTCGCCGGCGGCCTCAACGCACGCATCGTCTCCACCGCGCGCTCGGACTGCCACCTCCACGTCGAGAAGCACTTCGAGTGCGCCGTGCAGAGCGGCATGCTGAACGTCGCTCCCGGCACCCACCTCGCGGTCGGTGCATGGACGGGTTGGGTGGCGAGCCGGGCCAACACCTACGAGGCGTTCCCGCACCTGGTCGACGACTTCGAAGACGACGGGGTGTGGCGAACGTTGGCGGCCGAAGACTCCCTCGCCCCGATCCTGCCACCGGGCGCTCGGCGAAGCTGAGTCCCGCCACGGGTTCGGGCCCGGAGGGTTTCGCGCAGGGGCACGGGCACGGGGGGGTCGCTTCGCGACCAGGCCTAGTCGCCGTCCCAGGTGTCGGGCTCGGCGGGCGGCATGTGCGGGTCGCGGAGGGCGCGGAGCTTCTGGCGCACTCGTTTCGCCTCCGGCCCTTCGATCCGATGGGTGAGCTGCTCCACGCTCTCGGCGGCGCGGCGGTTGTGCCGACCGAGGGGGAACTTCTCCAGGTAGCGCAGGAAGCTCTCCGCGCGTTCCACGAGATTTCGGGCCTTCATGGCCTGTCTCGCGCACGCGGCGTACCACTTCCCGTCGTCGCCCTGGTCGCCCACGAAGCCTCATACGGAGGTCTGCGCGCAATGTTCCCGCGTGACCAGAACTTGTGCGACCTGTGCGTTCGAGTGGGGGCTCCCCATCGGAAAGTGCGAACCCGAGTCACCAATCCGGGCGGAGATCGGGTACGCCGAAGGCGGCACGTGGCTTGCTCTTACACGTCCTTCGTGCGTCCCCTCCTCCATGCGTTGATGTTCTCGCTGCTGGCCGCGTGCGCGGCCGAGCCGACCGAACATTCCGGCCACTCGGCCAGTAGTGCCCTCGAGGCCCCGGACTCCGTCACGACGAGTCCGATCCTCGCGCTCGACGTCGGCATCGACGCTCGGGTGAAGGACGCCCCTCCGAACGGCGATCCGGACCGGGTCCTCGAGCTCACGGCACCGCTGGTCGACCTGCCCGCCGGCTCCGAGGTGCTCGACGCCCGCTGGGTGGAAGGGCGCGCGCTGGTGCTCCACCCCGATCACTCGCTCTGGGTCCACGGACCCGAGGGGCGCCGTCGGATCGACGACCTCGCCGAGGCGCCGCTCTCCGTGCGTGACGGCGCGGTCACCTACGTTCGCGGCGAGATGCCCTTCTTCGAGGTGGTGCTCCTGCCCAACCTCGACTCGGAGCCCCAGCAGCTCACCGACGGGTACGGCCCCGCGTGGAACCCCGCGCTCGGGCCGGACCATCAGGTCGTGTTCGCGAGCAGCCGGGAAGGGCAGCCGGGGCTCTATCGCGTTCGCCCCGGACAGGCACCGGAGCGCCTCGAGAACGAGGGCACCTTCCCGAGCTCCGTCCACGCGCCGGTCTTCGACGGCACGACCCTGCGCTTCGAGGACGAGCTGGGCGCCGAGCACGCGCTGACCCTCCGCGTCGCCGCCAACGATGCGCCCGGGGTGCTCCGATGATTCGCCTGGCCATCCTCGTCGTGCTGCTCGCGCCGACGCTCGCCTCCGCCCAGACCCGCTTCCGCCGGCCCTACGCGGAGAGCTACCGGCTCAACTACGGCTTCGACACCAACGGCAGCGCCGGCGGATGCAGCGACTACAACTGCGGCGGCGCTTGCTACAACGGCCACACGGGCGAGGACTTCGGGACGCCCACCGGCACTCAGATCCGCGCGGGCCAGGCCGGCACGGTCATCGCCCGCAACGACGGCTGCAACAGCACCGGCTACCTGGGCAACACCTGCGGCGGTCGCTGCGGCAACTACGTGCAGCTCCGCCACGCCGATGGCTCGCGCACGATCTACTGCCACATGCAGAACGGCTCGGTCGCCGTCAGCAACGGCCAGAGCGTGAGCTGTGGTCAGGTGCTCGGTCGCTCCGCGTCGAGTGGCAACAGCACCGGCCCGCATCTGCACTTCGGCTATCGGAGCCCCGGCGGCGCGAGCCAGACGGTCTGGGCCGGTAGCTGCGGCCGCAGCAGCAGCCTCTGGGTGAACCAGCGCGGCTACCGCGAGGCGCCAGGCACCGCGTGCTCGAACTGCTCGCCTTCGGCCGAGACCTGCAACGGTCGCGACGACGACTGCGATGGCCGCACCGACGAGAGTGTCACCCGCGCCTGTTCCACCGCCTGCGGTGATGGCCGCGAGAGCTGCAGCGGCGGGAGCTGGGGAAGCTGCAGCGCGCCGGCGCCGCAACCCGAGACCTGCAACGGTATGGACGACGACTGCGACGGTCAGACCGACGACGAGGACGTCTGCGAGATTCGCCTGCTCCACCGCGAGCCCGCGGCCTATGCGCCGCCGGTCTTCACCGACGTGGACGGCGACGGGCTCGCCGACGTGTGCGGTCGCGGCTACTCGGGTGTTCGCTGCTGGCCCTCGACCGGGAGCGGCTGGGCCGAGTCGATCCAAGCCACCGGCTGGGGCGACGACAGCGGCTGGGACGACGTCACCAACTTCAGCACCATCCGCATGGGCGACGTGGATGGCGACGGTCGGGCGGACGTCTGTGCTCGAGCGAACGGGGTCCACTGTGCGGTGTCCCGCGGCGACTCCTTCGAGAGCACGCTCTGGCTGGACGGTCTCGCCGACGACAGCGGCTGGGCCCAGCCGGACAACTACACGACGCTTCGCTTGGCCGACGTGAACGGCGACGGACGCGCCGATCTCTGCGCGCGGGCGAACGCCGGCATGCGCTGCTGGATGAGCGAGGGCGCGGGCTTCGGCCCGTCGATCAACGGCCCGGAGTGGAGCGACGACGCCGGCTTCGGCGCCGCCAAGCATTACGGCACGATCCGCATGGCCGACGTGAACGGCGACCGACTGGCGGATCTCTGCGCCCGCACCACCGAGGGCTTCGAGTGCTGGCTCAGCTCGGGCACCGCGTTCGAGACGCGCGTCGAGGGACCGCGCTGGTCCGACGACTTGGGTTGGGGCGCGATGCAGTACTGGTCGACCATCCGCATGGCGGACATCGACGGCGACGGCCGCGCCGACGTCTGCGCCCGGAGCGCGACCGACCTGCGCTGTCACCGCTCGCTCGGCGACGCCTTCGAGGCGGACCCGACCCTCATGGACGCCACCTACGCCAGCGAGTTGGGCTGGGACGACGAGAGCAAGTTCGCGACGCTCCGCGTCGGCGACATCGATGGTGACGGGCGAGACGATCTCTGCCTGCGCTCGGACACCGAGATCCGCTGTCTGCGCTACGACACCGACGGGCCGGTGACCGTGCTCGGCCCCGGCTGGAGCGACGACAGCGGTTGGGGCGCGCCGCAGCACTACTCGACCTTCCGCCTCGCGGACGTGAACGGCGACGGCATGGACGACGTCTGCGCGCGCGCAGGGGTCGGCTGGCTCTGCCACCCGTCGACGGGCGACGGCTTCGGCGAATCCTTCGAGCTCGGTGACATGAGCAACGACGGCGGCTGGGGAGCCCTCCGCTACTGGTCGACCATCCAGAGCGGCGGCCGCGCCTGTCGCCCGGCGATGGAGATGTGCAACGGCCGCGACGACGACTGCGACGGCATGGTCGACGAGACGGCGATGGCCGAGATCTGCAACGGCGTCGACGACGACTGCGATGGAGAGGTCGACGAGAGCGCGCGACCGGAGGTCTGCGGCGGCGGTGACGACGATTGCGACGGAAACGTCGACGAGTGGGTCTGCGGCGCCGGCGACATGGGCGTCGGTAGCGGCCCGAGCAGCGGCTACGCCGAGGCCACCGGCGGCTGCAGCTGCCGAGCGGTCGACGGCCGCGGCACCTTCGGCTCGCTCGTGCTCTTCCTGCTCGTCGCGCTGCGCCTCAGCCGCCGCCGACTGGCCTGAGGATCAGCGTCGGTTGCGCAGCTGGTCGCGGATGGCGCGCTGGTGCTCGATCACACCGTCGTAGTAGCGGTGCCGCGCGGCGTCGAAGCGGCCGCGCAGTCGGGTTGGCTCGGGCGAGCGCGGCTCTCGGACCTCGAGGTCGAAGCTCCCCGCGATGCGCTGATCTTCGAGCGCATCCACGCTGACCTCGCCGCCGAGGACCCGCAGCTGCGTACCGCCGACCGCGGCCGTGGTGGCGCCGTCGCTCGGGGTGTCCGCGACCGTGTGGTCGCCGGTCGCCGGGCTTCCCTCGTGGAAGGTCAGCTGCACCGAGAGGTCGCCTTCGCCCTCGGCCTTGAGCTCGACGAGCACCATGGTGTCGTCGCGACCGAAGCCCGCCTCGAGGGTCTGCACCGGGAACTCGAAGCCCTGGTTCAGCGTGGGCACCGCCACCTTCGCCTGCCCGGACTCGGGCGCGTCGATCGCGCCGATCGCCGGCGGCTCGGCCTGCGGCTCCGGCTCCGGCGGCGCGGGTTCCTCCTCGGTGACCGGCTCGGGCGGCGGCTCGTCGCAGCCCGCGAGGATGAGCATCAGCGAGAGAGGGAGCCACGCAGCGCGCATGGCTCGTTCTATCAGGTTCGCGGTCGACAGCCGAGGGCGAGCCGTTCGAGTCGATCGGCGAGCGTCGTTGCGACGTCCGCGGGAAGGGGCGCGCTGCCGGCGAGCTCTCGGTAGAGCGTCGCGGTCGTCGCGAGGATCTGCGACGGCGCGTTCGGGTTCGGGTCGTCGACCCCCTCGAGCATCGCGCGCAGGTCGAGGGCGAAGGCCTCGGGGTCGAGCGCGTGCAGCCGACCGGGGCGGCGCTGGACCTCGTCGAGGAAGGCGAGGGTGGCGTGCAGGGCGACCGCGGCCCATCGGGCTTCGCCGGGATCCGGAAAGAGCCGCCGAGCCTCGTGCTCGATGGAGATGGGCGAGAAGGGCCGCGGGCGCGGGGGTCGCTTGAGCGGGAAGCCGCCGCCCAGTCGGTGGTGGTCGATGTCCCCGAGCAGGTCGTCGGTCGACTCCCGACTCAGCTCACCGGTCGCGTGGAGCCAGCGCGCCCAGCGCTCGTAGAGCTGGAGCACCCGCCGGTCGCCATAGCCGCGGCCGTCGAAGTAGCAGTAGACCTCGGAGCACGCCGCGTGCACCCAGAAGTCGCAGCCGAAGGGCGGGTTCTTCGGTCGCGGCATCATGCGCCAGCCGAGCAGCCAGACCACCGCGGCCTCCTCGCGACCGCGTGGCACCACGCCGTCCACGAAGGACGCCGCGGCGCGCAGCCCGACGTCGGCCGGGGTGGGGAGGGTGTGAGTCAGGCGACGCCAGGCGTCGCGCAGCCAGTCGAGCTCGTCGCTCGGAGCGGGATGAGTGCGCATGGCGGCCTCTTCGTCGCTCAGGGGGACCAGTTGCGCCCGGGCTTCATTGGGTCCGATGTGCCCTTGTTCTCGCACAAAGGCACCAAGAACACGGAGGTCCACAAAGGGTTGGGGTTGGACCGCAACTGGTTCCGTTGCGGACCGAGGAAGGCGCATGCGCGACGCGAACGGGGTTGCTCGAGAAGTGGTGGATGCATCGGTTCAGGTCCATCGGGCCCTGGGACCGGGGCTGCTGGAGCGCGTCTATCAGCGAGCGCTGATCCATGAGCTGCAGCTGCGGGGGCTTTCCGTGGCCACGGAAGTGGCGCTCCACGCCAGCTACCGCGGCCTCGACCTAGGCTGTGCGTACCGCTGCGACCTGACAGTCGAAGACAAGCTACTCGTCGAGCTGAAGGCACTGGACACCCTGACACCAGCACACCGACGGCAGACGCTCACCTACCTCAAACTCTCCGGCTACCGACTCGCTTTGCTGCTCAACTTCGGCGCCCCGCTCATGCGAGACGGCATCCACCGCTTCGCCAACTAGCGATATCCAAACCCCTCTGTGAACCTTCGTGCTCTTGGTGCCTTTGTGCGAGAACAAGAGCACATCGGGCTCATCGAAGGCCGTGCGCGAGGCAAGGGCACATCGGATCGAAGCCTGGGAGCCCGGATCAGGCAGCCGAGGCGACAGCACGGGGACCGGGCACCGCGTCGGCCGGGTCGTCGAGCCCGAGCTCCTCGAGCGGGTCACCGGACCAGAGCTGACCGCGCACCATGTGGCTCCACATGCGGAAGTCCGCGGCGAGCGACCAGAGCGGGTATTCGAAGGTCGCCGGGCGGTTCTTCTCGAGCTTGAAGTGACCGACCCACGCGCAGGCGTACGCAAAGATCACGCCGGCCGGGAAGGTCAGCGGAGACCCGAGGGTGCCGAGGCCGAGCATCGCGGCGACGTGACCGAAGGGGGCCTTCTCGGCCTCCTTGATCATCCCGTGCCTCATGATCGCCGCGAAGCCGGCGGCGGCCATCGGGAAGCGTGCGGGGTGGAGCGCGGTGCTCGCGCCGGCGGCGGCGATGAACCCGGTGGTGCCGAGGAAGTGCAGGCGCCGCGAGCGGGCGTCGCGGTGCTCGGAGAGGTAGTGGGGCCAGAACTCCTCGAAGCTCTCGATGCGGGACATGGGTCTACTCCTGCGGCGCTGGACGCGCGCGTCAATCGTCGTCGTTGAACGCGACCACGAAGTCGCCTTCGTCTGGAATGCCCGGGTGGCGGCGTCGGGTCTGGGTCTGCGGCGGCTCCTCGAAGACTTCGTCGATCTCCTCGAGCTCGTCCTCGAAGCTGGGAGCGTCGAGGCCGCCGTCGCTGACGGAGAAGAGATCGAGGTCGGCGACCAACGCGCCGTGCTCCTCGGCCGAGAGGATGCTGTCGTCGATCGGCTCGGGCTCGAGGACTTCTTCGGTCGCGACCACGAAGGGCGGCGGCACGGTCTGCGGCGAGATCGGCTCGTCGCTCTCGGGCTGCAACGCGTTGGCGTAGGTGCCGATCACGTCGGTGCCGGTGCGGAGGTTCAGCGTCTTGGCGAGGTTCTCGAGCGCCAGCTGGAGCTTCCGCATGTCGGTGAAGCGCTTGGCCGGGTCGCGCTGCAAGCAGCGCAGGATCACGGCCTCGACGGCCGGCGGGAACTCACGGTCGGTGCGACTCGACGGCGGCGGAGGCGGCCCGGCGAGGACGGCGTTCACGTAGGCCATGCCGTCGCCTTCGACCATCCGCTGACCGGTGGTGAGCTCGTAGAGGAGCACGCCGACGACGTAGAGGTCCGCGCGGCGGTCCGCCTGGTTCACCTCGGCGATCATCTCGGGGGCGATGTAGCCCACGGTGCCGCGGATGCCGGAGTCGCTGCCCTTGAGCGTCTGGCGGCCGGCCGTGTCGGTGGCGAGGCCGAAGTCGATCAGGCGAACGCGACCGTCCCGGCCGAGGAAGACGTTCTCGGGACCGAGGTCGCCGTGGATGAGGCCGCAGTTCTCGCCGTCGTCGTCGCAGACGTCGTGGACGGCCTGCAGCGCCTCGCAGAGCTGGATCGCGATGGAGAAGATCGCTTCCCAGCGCATGGTGCGGCCCATCTCGCGCTCGTGGCGGCGGGCGGCCCCGAGGGTGAGCCCGCGGAGGCGCTCCATCACGCAGTACCACTGACCGTCCTCGTGGCGAACGTCGTGAATGGCCGGCAGACCGACATGCTCGATGCGAGCCATCCAGCGGCCCTCGGCGCAGAACTCGGTGAGCAGCCGGCGGCGCTCGGCGAGGTGCGGGTGCATGCGTTTGATCACGACCTCGCGCTGGAAACCGCCATCTCCCCACTGTCGAGCGATGAAGATCTCGGCCATTCCGCCGGTCGCGATCTTCCGGAGAAGCTCATATCGTCCAAGCCGCTGCACGCGCCGCGAAGGATACCGGTCTCCGGGCTCCAGTGAAAGGCGCTCTCGCGATCCGGTCTGCCCCCCGAGCCGTTGCCCCCTGCCGGGCCGGACCCTGGTAGAGTCGGAGGCCATGAAGGTCTGTCCCACCTGCGGCCTGAAGTACCAGGACGATCAGGACCGCTGCTTCGTGGACAACGCCGAGCTCGAGCAGCAGGCGGACCCGTTCATCGGCCGGACCCTGGCCGGCCGCTACCTGGTGGAGTCGCCCATCGGCGAAGGCGGGATGGCGACCGTGTATCGCGCCCGGCACACCCTGGTGGACCGGCCGGTGGCGGTGAAGATCATGTCGGCCGGGATGGCCCGGAACGAGTCGCTCCGGGAGCGCTTCCGGCGCGAGGCCAAGAACGCCGCCCAGCTCGCGCACCCCAACATCATCGAGATCTACGACCACGGCGAGACCGAGGACGGGGCCGTCTTCCTGGTCATGGAGCTGCTCGACGGGGCGCCGCTCTCGGACTTCGTGGCCGAGGGCCCGATGGATCCCGGGCGCGTGGCGGCGCTCGGCCTGCAGATCGCTCGGGGACTGGCCCGCGCGCACGACTTCGACGTGATTCACCGGGACCTGAAGCCGGAGAACATCTTCGTCTCCAACGCGGGCCCCGGCCGGGTGCTCGTGAAGCTGCTCGACTTCGGCATCGCCCGCTCGATGCACGACTCCCGGCTCACCAACGCGGGCGAGATCTTCGGCACCCCGCAGTACATGGCCCCCGAGCGGGTCACCTCGATCGACGCGGGCCCGGCCGCGGACCTCTACGCGCTCGGCTGCATCCTCTACGAGATGCTCACGGGCAAGATCCCGTTCGAGTCCGAGGAGATCACCGGCTTCTTCATCAAGCACATGCAGGAGCCGCCGCCGAAGCCCTCGGACGCGGTGCCGCAGTGCCCGCGCCGGCTCGAGGAGCTGATCCTCTCGCTGATGGCCAAGAAGCCGGAGGAGCGTCCGGTCGACGCCCACCAGGTCATCAAGGAGCTCCAGGCCCTCGCGCCCAAGTCCGGGCCCGAGGCGGTGGCCCCGCCGGTCCACACCCCGAGCCGGCCGATCGCCGCGCCGACCCTGCCGCCGACCACCCTCGAGCGCTGGGCACGGCGGACCGCGATCTTCGAGCAGATGCTCGGTCGGGCCTACCCCGGCGGCGGTGCGCCCCCGGCCGTGCAGGAGCTGCTCGCCCAAATCCGGGACACGCTGCGGAAGGTCCACGAGACCCGCCACGAGGGCCTCAAGGAGCAGCGGAACCTCGAGCTCCTCGAGCGCGACGCCCGCGACACCCGGGCCCGGCTCGGTCACGCGGTGCAGACGCTCGCCGAGGACCTCTCGCAGGCGCGCGAGGCGGCCCGCGCGGCGCAGCAGGAGGTCCAGCCCTACTTCGACGCCGACGAGCAGGCGAAGCAGACCTACCTCGAAGCGCACCGACGGCTCGAGCAGCGCGGCGGCTACCAGGAGCTCGCGGCCCCGGACGAGGTGTTCACCAAGACCCTCCGGGAGGTCGCGGAGGCGCTCGACCGCTGGTCCCTCTCCCATGGCGCCTCGTTCAAGGCTCGCCGATGGGTGGACGCGAAGAAGAAGGAAGTCGAGGATCTCGAGTTCCAGGTGAAGGCGCTGCGGACCAACCTCGACCGAATGGAAGCCGAGCACGACGCGCGGAAGGCCGAGTCCGAGAAGGTCCTCGTCCAGAGCGGCGCCTACGCTCAGGAAGGCGAGAAGAAGCTGATCGAGCTCGCCGGGAAGTTCTGCGACCAGCTCCGGTCCAAGAGCGAGCTCCAGCCTCTGTTCCACGAGCTCGAACAAGAGAGCGGCTGAACCGATGACCAACGATTCGACCCGTGGTCGCCTCGAAGCACTCGAGGCGCGCGAACGACTGAACAACGCGACCGACGAGGCGCTGGAGCTGGCGCTCCGGGACAAGCTCTCGCTCGCGCCGACCCTACGCTCGATCCTGCCGCTCTTGGCCGCGCACGCCGGCGCAGACTTCGTGTGGGTCCGGACCTTCGACGAGAATCTCGAGCTGCGCGACTTCAGCTACGGGGGCACGCTGCCCTTCGACCCGGACGAGATCCAGGACGCGACCGACCGGGGCGAGCGAATCCAGCGGATGGTCGGCGACCAGACCATCCTGGCCCAGCCGCTGGACGTGGCGGGCGAGCTCTTCGGCTCGGCGGCGCTCGTGTTGAGCGGCACGGTCGACCCGGGGCGCTCGAGCGTGGTCGCCGGGCTGCTCGACGTGTGGTGCGAGGAGCTCGACAACTACCTCGCGTCGATCGCGCAGGCGCGAAACAAGGAGCGCATCGGTCGTGCGCTCGGCGAGGCGCTCGAAGAGCCGGTGCTCGAGGTCGGCGTGAACCGGGCGCTCGAGGTGCTGAGCGCGGAGGTCTCCTTCGACGACCTCTTCCTGGTCTTCCGCCATCAGGACGACCTGCGGGGTGCGACCCTCCACTACCGGGTGATGCAGGATGGCAAGCTGCTCCACGAGTCGCGCTCGCCGGACATGGAGATCGACGAGTTCGTGCGCGTGCACGGGCCCTCGCTGATCGCTGGTGAGTCCCGGGCGCTGCTCGAGCGCTTCGGCATCGCCGGCGGCCGCGAGGAGGTCCTGCTCGCGGGCGTGCGTGACCAGCGGCAGCTCGGTCGGCTGGTGGTGACCAGCAAGCACGAGGACTTCAACACCTTCGACCGCGACCTGCTCCAGCGCTTCGCGGCCACGCTTCGTCGGCGGGTGGTCGACTTCAACCGCCAGTGGAAGCGGCTGACGCAGTTCTTCGCGCCCTCGGTCGCGCGGCGGCTCCTGCAGCACGAGGATCACGTCGAGCGCTTCCTCTCGCCGAAGCTCGAGGACGTCGCCATCCTCTTCTGCGACATCTCCGGCTTCACCCGGATCAGCGAGCAGGTGGTGAGCGAGCCGCAGCGCATCGGCGCGCTGGTGGACGAGTGGAGCCGCCAGGCGGTGGACGTGCTCTGGGAGACCGGGGGCGTCTTCGACAAGATGGTCGGCGACTGCATCATCGGCCTCTGGGGTCCGCCCTTCTTCGAGGGGGAGGCCGCCATGCGTTGCCAGCAGGCGGCGGTCGCGGCCCATCGCATCCGGGACCTGACGCGGGCGATGAAGGACCACCCGGACTTCCCCGAGCTGAAGGACCTGGACCCGCCGATCACCGTCTCCACCGGACTCGGCTTCGCGCCGCTCTTCGTGGGCCTCTTCGGCCCGAACGAGGACTACACCGGCTTCAGCTCCGGGATGAACAACACCGCTCGCCTCCAGGGCATCGCCCCCGGCGACGTCATCCTCTGCAGCGACGCCTTCTGCGAGACCCTCGGCCGCCCCGAGCTCTTCGGCCAAGAAGACCGAGCCCAGGTCAAGAACGTCGCCCACCCCCTCCGCTTCCGCCCCCTCACCACCGACCCCCGATAGAGGGGGGACACTCCCCCCCTCCGGATCCCCCTAAAAAACAGGGGCCTCCGGACGGAAAATGAATTCTGGTCCGGACCGGGGGAGCGAAACGTATTCACGCCCGCGTCCCCGATCCCCCGCGTTCGTGGACGCTGCGGATAGAATTCATTTTGCTCTCGGAAGGCCCTGTTTTTTAGGGAGATTGTGAGGGGGGGAGTGTCCCCCGAGATCATCCCCCGAGATCAGCCGGCGACGAGGACCAGGCGCAGGTGAAGAACGTCGCCGACCCTCTTCGCTTCCGGCCATTGATCACCGATCGCGCTGTCTCCCCCAGCTGGGGATGGCGGGGCGCGTCGCCAGTCGGCTGGCGACTCCTGTCGCCGGGAACGTGACTTTCCGGTATCACTGGAGAGGCGACTGTGGCGGTTGGACCCGCTTTGGGCGGTGTTTTTCGGCGTCCCACTCCCCGTAACGGCCTGGCTCGGATGTTGCGTACACATTGTCGTACCCGCGTCCCTCCCCACGCCGCACCCAGGACCCCCGCCCCATGCTCGACTCAGGACAGTTCGCGCTCACGACTCACCGCCGGCCCACACCGAGCCAGCACGTCGATCTGCGTTCGACCATCATCGCGCTCCAGCGCGAGGTGGAGTCCTACGGGGTCGGTCCCTGCCTGGTCCGCGTCTCCCGCAAGCGCGGTTGGCCCGATCCGCAGCCGGTCACCGAGGTGATCGTGCAGGCCGGCGACGTGGCCATGCTCACGCGCCACAAGGACCCCCACCAGGCCGTGCTCCGCGCGTTCCAGGCGGTCCTCGACCGCATCGCCTGAGACTCGCGTCATCGGGGTGGCTTGACCGGCCAGTGGGGGCCGGTCATCGTGCGCCCGGACTCGAGTCGGCAGCTTGCTGCCGGTGATGTGCCGCGGGGAGACATCCGCGGAGCCAAGAGGGAAGCCGGTGCGAATCCGGCGCGGACCCGCCACGGTGAGTGGGCCAATGCCTTCGTCACGATGCCACTGGGGAGACCTGGGAAGGCGACGAAGGACACGGCCCCGAGCCCGGAGACCTGCTCGAGCCCTTGCTCCTCAACCACCTCGGGGATGGTGGTCGGAAACATCGGCTCGACGTGCCGGTGCGCTCCGGGACCCATCTCCGTCGGATCTCCCGACTCGTGCGCACCCCCGGCAGCTTCATCTCCCTCCTGGCGACCTTGCTCGTCCTGGGGTCGAGCTCCGTCCAGGGCCAGGACGAACCCGAGACCGACGACGAGCTGAGCTTCGGCGCGACCGCCGAGGTCGAGGAGCCGACGGCGAGCACCAACCGGCTCGATGCGACCGCCGCCGGCACCGAGGTGCCGATCCGCGACGAGTCCCCGCTGACCACGCTCGCCGACGCGGCGGTCGAGGCACCCGGCACCCACGTCAGCCGGTTCGGTGGGTTCGGTGCGCCGGCCTCCATCGCGCTCCGCGGTTCCGACCTCGGTCACACCACGGTCCTGCTCGGCGACCTCGCGCTCACCGGACCCGAAGCCGCGCGCTTCGACCTCGGCCTCTGGAACCCGCTCCTCCTCGATCGCATCGAGGTCTATCGCGGCGGCGCCCCGGTCTGGCTCGACGCCGGCGCGATCGGCGGGGTGTTGCGTCTCGTCCCACGGGAGGCGATGGGCAACGCGTTCGCGGCCCGGCTCGGGGTCGGCAGCTTCGGCGCCACTCGGCTGCAGGTCGCCTCGTCGCTCGAGGGCGGTCCCGTCCGCGCGTTCATCACCGCCGGCGGCGAGGGCGCGCGCAACGACTACCCCTTCCGCTACGACAACGGCACGCGCTTCGACGACACCGACGACGAGGACCGCCGCCGCCAGAACGCGGACAGCCTCGGCGCGAACGCGCTCGGCAACGTGCAGATCGACGTCGGCGACCACGGCCGGCTGCAGCTCCTGCTCCTTGGAAGCTCCCGCCTCGGCGGCGAGCCGGGGCCGGGTCAGATCGCCACCGACAACGTCCGGCGCAACGACATCCGCACCCTCGGCTCGCTCGGCTACGTCCACGAGCTCTCCGGTGGCCACCGCGTCCAGCTCGCGACCCGTCTCGGCCATCGCCGGCACCGCTTCACCGACCCCGACGGTCGCCTCGGTCCTTCCGCCGAACAGACCGACGACCGCTTCCTCACCTCGTGGACGCGTCTCGGCACCACGATCCGCGCGGCCGAGATGCTCGACCTGAGCGCCATCGGCACCGTTGGCTTCGAGCGCTACGAGCCGCACGACGCCATCGGCCTCACGCCGCCGGCCTCCACCCGTCGTCGCTTCAGCGGCGCCGTCGAGGGTCACCTCCACGGCGAGCTCGGCTCCTGGCGCTTCGGGCTCCGCCCGTCCATCCGGCTCGAGCACGCGTCCACCACCATCGCGAGCTTCGACCCGCACCTGCGCGAGCAGGAGACCCAGACCGACCTCACCCGGCCGACCTACCGGGTCGGCGCGCTCGTCGCTCCAGTTCCGGCGGTCGCGTTCGTGGGCTCGCTCAGCCGTGGCGTTCGCTTCCCCACCACCCTCGAGCTCTTCGGCGATCGCGGCGTGCTCCTGCCGAGCCCGGAGCTGATCCCCGAGAGCGGCCGGCACGCCGACGGCGGTGTCACACTCCGCATCAACCACGGCCCGCTCCGCGCGATGGTCGAAGCGCGCTACTTCGATCTGCAGATCGACGACCTGATCCGCTACCGGCTCACGTCGCTCCAGACCGCGCGCGCCGAGAACGTCGAGTCCGCCACGGTCCGCGGCGCCGAGATGGGCCTGCGCGGACACTGGGGCCAGTACCTCGAGGTGGTCGGCACGCTGACGGTCCTCCGCGCGAAGGACCACCGCGATCTGAACCTCCCCTGGCGCCCGCAGCTCCGGGCGGGCGCGCGCGTCGCCGGACACACTCGCCGCGTCGGACCCTTCGACGATCTCTCGCTCTGGGTCGCTTGGACCCACCGAGGCGCGTACTTCCACGACCCCGCGAACCTCGTCGAGATCGAGGGTCGCCACTGGGTCGAGCTCGGCGTGGGCGCCGAGCTCTGGGACGGACTCTCCCTCGGGGTCTCCGTCCGCGATCTCTTCGACCAGCGGGGCCAGGACTTCCTGGGCTACCCGCTGCCGGGCCGTCGTGTGGCGGCCCTTCTGCAGTATCGAAAGGAACTCGATCGATGAACGCTCGCTTGTTGATGATTGCTTCTCTCGTCGCTCTGACCGCCTGTGGCGACGACGACCCCGGCATGGACATGGGCCCCGGCATCGACATGCAGATGCCCACGGACGACATGGACGTCCCGATGGACGATCTGGCCGTGCCCACCGACATGCCGGCGACGCCGACCTGCGAGGGCGACGAGGCCCTCGACCCGATCCTCGAGAGCGGCTTCCTCGTGCTCTCCTCGGACTACGCCAGCACCGCCATCGGCGTGATCGCGGCCGACGGAGCGAGCGTGTCCACCATGCGCTGGGTCGACTCGGGCACCGAGGCTCCCGGCCTCGTCGCGGCGCTCAGCGGCGACGTCACCCTCCCGAACGTCCAGCCGGCGCTCGGTGCGGCGATCATCGATCGCAGCAACGACACCATCACTCGCTTCTGCCGCTCGGGAGAGCTCGTCGGACAGGTCCGCGTCGGCACCGACACCGTCGCGGCCAACCCCCAGGACGTGCTCTTCGTCGGCGCCGACGCGTGGGTCTCGCGCTACGAGCCGCACCCCGGCGAGGCCGAGGCCGACCGTGGCTCCGATCTCCTCGGCCTCGACGGCGACGCGATGACCCGCAACGGCATGCGCGTCGATCTCTCCGTCTACGGTGGCACCGTCACCGGCATGGACATGGAGGGGGATCCCGCCGACGTCGTCGTCGCCGCGCGCCCGCAGGCCATCGTGCAGGTCGGCGGCTTCGCCGTGGTCGGTCTCGATCGCCTGCCGGCCGACTTCTTCGGGAACCGCGGCCACCTCCCCGGCGCGGTCGCCATCGTGGACCTCGAGACCGGCGACAGCGAGCTCCACGAGCTCACCGACCTGGCCAACTGCGGCAGCGTCAGCCCGATCCCCGGTGACGGCAGCCAGGTGCTCGTCGCCTGCGGCGGCTACTCCGACGTCGGCTTCGGCGACACCGCCGGTGAGCGCGCCACGGCCGGGCTCGTGCGGCTGACGCTCGACGCGGGAGAGGTCACCGACGAAGACGTCTGGCGCGTCGGCGCGGACGACGACAACCTCGCCGCGGTCAACGGCGCCTTCGCGCTCGACGCGGACCACGTCGTCGGCGTCGCGTGGGGCGAGTTCGGCGTCAGCGGCGACACCCTGGTGGTCACCGACCTGGACGGCGGCGCGCAGACCACCGTCGACACCGCCAGCGAGGCCTTCGCGCTCGGCGGCGGCGCCATGCTCGGCAACGTCGTGCTCGTGCCCGACGCCTCGTCCGACGGCCCCTCGGTGTGGCGCTTCTCCGTCAGCGGCGGCGCGCTCACCGCGGTCGGCGACCTCGAGGTCGACCCCGCGCTCCCGCCGCGCTCGATCCAGGCCTACTGATTCACGCTCCCTCTCTACGAGCCCCCGCGCTTCGGCGTGGGGGCTCGTAGCGTTCCGTCGTTCCCGATCGATCAGCGTCGCTCGTCGTCAGCGGTCGACGATCGGCGCGAAGCGCCCCTGGAGGTGGCGCCCGTCCTCGAGGATCACGTCGATGTCGAAGCGAATCTCGGGCGCGATCGGGAAGTCGGCGTGGTCGACCTCCACGAGCACCGGGAACTCCTCGATCGTGACGGTGCCGCTGGTGGCACAGAGCGGTTGGTCCACGTCGCAGAAGTCGTGGGCCTCCAGGTCGCCGTTGTGGCGCACGCACACGCGGGCGCGCATCCCACCGGCGACGTCTCGGGTCACGTCGACCCATAGATCGTCGCCCAGGCCCGTCGCGCACGAATGGACTCGGATATAGAACGCCTGCGAATCGGCCCATCGGGACTGCGCCGCCCTCTCGTTGAGGCAATCGCAGACGTCGAAGCCGCTCCTTTCCGAATCGATCGGTGTGCAGGTCAGCTCGGATGCACCGATCGGCTCCAGCGGAGCGACGACCACATCCACGTTTCGCGCCCGGTCGACCTCCGAGGGCCCGCCGCCGGTTCGGCTGAGAAGCTCGGCGCTGCGTCTACGTAGGCCATCCTCCTCGACGACGTCGAAGGGGGCCAGCGTGCCGTCCGCGCTCTCGACGCAGCATGGGTTGCTCTCCGTGCAGCTGGATGCAGGAACCCCCTCCGGCACGCAGCCACCGCGGTACCACTGGCAGGAGAAGCCGAGGCACCCCATGCGCGCTTCGTCGCCGATGCCGCCACAATCGGCTGCGAGATCGTGCGGGTACCACACGCACTCTTCGAGACTCGGTCGGGCCCCGCCGCAGTCCGCGAGCAGCTCTGGGCCTTCGGGTTGGTCGCCACAGCCGGCCACTGCCAACGCGGCGAAGCATCCAAGGGCCAACGAGGTGCGTGGGAGTGTCGGTGGAAGGTCACCGCTCATCGGGGGCCATCCTATCCCCGCAGACGCCGCCGAGCATCCACGCCATGGGTGACTCCCACTCGTAAGAGCACGAGTGCTTGCGCGTGGCGATTCGTCACGATGTCCCAGATCGCAACGCGTGCGACCGCTCGATCCCGACGGTAGACCCGCTGGCATGGCTTTCGCTTCGTTCAGTGCGCATGGATACACTCTCGGACGCCAAGGACATACTCTGGAACACGTTGACCGGCTGGGCGGAGGACTTCGTCGCCTGGGCGCCGAGGCTGGCCATCGGCCTCGTCATCGGCGTGCTCTTCGTCCTCGTGTCCAAGTACGTCCGACGAGGGGCGACGAAGCTCGCGACGAAGACGCGGATGTCCAAGTCGGTCGCTTCCATGGTCGGCCGGACGGCTCAGTTCGCCACCATCACGTTGGGATTGATGATCGTGCTGAGCGTGCTCGAGCTCGAAGGCGCGGTGACGAGCCTCCTCGCCGGTGCGGGTGTCGTGGGTCTCGCTCTCGGTTTCGCGTTCCAGGACCTCGTGGCGAACGTCATCAGTGGTGTGGGTCTCTCGGTCAAGACCCTCTTTCGGGTGGGTGATGTCGTCGAGACCAACGACCTGATCGGTGTGGTGCAGGCCATCCACCTGCGGACGACGGAGCTCCGGACGTTCGACGGCAAGAGCGTGCGCGTGCCGAACAAAGCCATCTACTCCGAGCCGCTGATCAACCACAGCGACACCGACCGCCGCCGAATCGACGTCCAGTGTGGCGTGGCCTACGACACCGACCTCGATCACGCGAAGAAGGTCGCCCTCGATGCGCTCGAGGGTGTGGGCTGCGAGCAGAAGGAAGCCGAGGTCTTCTTCGAGAGCTTCGGTGGTAGCTCCATCGATTTCGTCGCCCGGGTGTGGATCGACTACGAGAGCCAGATCGACGCCAAGCGGGCCGCCGACGAGATGGTCCGTGCCATCAAGCGTGCCTTCGACGCAGCGGACATCGAGATTCCCTTCCCCATCCGCACCCTGGAGCTCGGCGAGAGCGCCACGGAGGTGCTGGACGAGGTGCGCGAGGCCGCCTGACGCGAGCGCGCTCAGCCGCGACTCGGACGAGAAGAGCCGACCAGGCCAGCCAGGCCGGTCGGCTCTTCGTTCATGGGCCACGCCCCATAGACCAGGGGCGCTCGCGATGACTCGTCGAGCGCCGAAAACACGGTGTTTTGGCCGTTCTCGGATCTTTTTTCGTTTTTCTCGTCACACCTCCGGCCGCGCGGTTTCCCGTAGGGGGTAGCGGGAAGGAACGAAGCCAATGACGGCGCGCTCCCCCGCAGGTTTCACCGGCGAATCGTCTGCACTCGAGCGGGCGCGTCGACCGCGGAGGTGTGTCATGTCCAAGTCCCGTTTTTCTCCTCTTCGTCTCCTGAGTGCGCTCGCGCTCGCGGCGGCGCTCCTCCTGCCGAGCGTCGGTCGCGCCGAGGCCCCGATGACCGGCCGCACCCACGCGGTGCTCGTCGGCATCGCGAGCTACCCGACGTCCCCGCTCGCCCGCACCGACGTCGACGCGGAGCGCCTGGCCCGGGCGCTCACCCGCAACATTCCGGCGGAGCGCCTGAGCACCCACCTGCTCCTCAACGAGCGCGCCACCCGCGCCAACGTCATGCAGGCGCTGGCGACCGTGCAGCGCGAAGCGACCGAGGGCGACAACGTGGTCTTCTTCTTCAGCGGCCACGGCTCGCCGGTCGCGGACGAGAGCGCTGACGAGGGTGACGCGCTCGACGAGGTCCTCGCGCTCTACGACGGCGACCTGAAGGACGACGAGCTCGCCCACGCGCTCGACCAGACGAAGAGCCGGCTGACGCTCGTGGGCATCGACGCCTGCTTCAGCGGCGGCTTCCTCTTCGACGTCGGCGACCGCGCCGGTCGGATGACGCTGCTCTCCAGCTCCGAAGATCTCACGAGCGCCGTGCCCGACCGCGAAGCCGGCGGCTGGCTGAGCCTGCTCCTCGCCGAGGCCCTGGAAGGTCAGGCCGACGGCGCGGCCAACGGCGTGCAGGGCCAGGCCCGCGACGGCATGCTCACCGCCCTCGAGATCGAGGCCTTCATTCGCCGCAAGGCGGGCCAGCTCCCGAACATCGAGTCCACCGACCCCGCGGGTCGCACCGTCGGCTTCCAGTTCATCGACATCAAGCGCACCGCCGTGCGCCCCGACATGGTCGTGATGCAGGTCGGTGAGGGCACCGGCGAGTTCGTCGCGCCGCAGGTCGTGATGGTCGGCACCCAGGTCGCGAGCTTCCCGAACCAGCGCCTCTCCCCCCAGGGCGCGACCCACACCGTCGACCTCGTCGCGGGCACCCGCTACCTCTTCGAGACCCGCAGCCTGGGCGGCGCCGCCGACACCGTGATGGCGCTCGTCCAGGGCGGCCAGGTCCTCGCCGAGAACGACGACGCCGCGCCGAACGACCTCTCGAGCCGCATCGAGTTCACCGCGACGCAGAACGGCCGCCACGAGGTCCGCGTTCGCCCCTACGCCCCCAACACGCTCGGCGAGTACTCGCTCCGCGTCGCCACGCTCGATGGCGCCACCCCGATCACCACGGTCACTCCCTCCGGTGACGCGGTGTTCCAGCGCAGCGGCCTCTCCCTCTCCCCGAGCGGCGAGCAGTTCACCGTGCAGCTCGCGCCGGGCCGCTACGTCGTCGCGACCGGCAGCCTCTCGGGTCAGGCCGACACCATGGTGCGCGTCCTCCTGAACGGCACGCCCGTCGCCGAGAACGACGACGTCACCGACGGCGACCTCTCGAGCCGCATCGAGCTCAGCGTTGGGAGTGCGGGCACCTACACCATCGAGGTGCGTCCCTACGGCCCCCAGACCCTCGGCACCTACGCGCTCGCCGTGACTCGTGGCGGTGCCGCGACCACCGTGGCGCCCGCGACCGGCAACGAGCTGCACCGGGTCACCTCGCAGCTCACCGCCGCCGGTGAGGACCACACCATCCAGGTGCCCGGTGGCCCGGTGGTCATCTCGACCAGCGCGCTCGGCCCGCAGACCGACACCGTCATCGAGGTGCTCGCGAACGGCGTCGTGCTCGGCCAGAACGACGACGCCTCGCCGAACGATCTCTCGAGCCGCCTCGAGGTGATGGCCCCCGCCGGCACCCTGACCGTTCGCGTCCGACCCTACGCCCCGCAGACCCTCGGCGCCTACACGCTGACCGTCGCCTCCGGTGGTAGCGCTCCCGTCGCCACCGTCGGCTCCCCCGTGCTCTCGATGCCCGGTCAGACCCTCGGCCAGAACGAGACCACGCACGAGGTCCAGCTCGAGGCCGGCCGCACCTACGTCTTCGAGACCCGCGTCCACGGCTCCGCCGACACGGTCCTCCAGCTCCGCCAGGGTGGCCGGGTCCTCGCCGAGAACGACGACATCGCGCCCGACCAGCTGGGCAGCCGCATCGAGCTCACGGCCCCCGCCGCCGGCGCGTACACCATCGCCGTCCGCCCCTACGCCCCGATGACCACCGGCAGCTACGACCTGAACGTGACCGTCCGCTAGTCCTCGGGTTCAGCAGCGCGAAACGGCTCCGCCTTCTTGGCGGGGCCGTTTTCGCGTGTCGGAAGCGCCGCTGGCTCCGTATCCTGTGGGGTAGGTGACCCGCGAAGAGCGAGACGAAGCCGTCCGCGCCGCGCTCTTGCGCGCACGCGAGGGCGATCGGGATGCGCTCTGGGAAGCCGTCGAAGGCTTGCGCCCCTACTTGCGCGCGGTCGCTCGGAGCGTGCTCGGCGGCCGGCTCGAGGGGAAGGTCGACGTCGCTGACGTGGTGCAGCAGAGCCTGCTCGCGGCCATCGAACGCTTCGACCAGTTCCGCGGGGAGAGCGCTGGCGAGTGGCAACAATGGCTCGTGACCATCGTGCGCAACGAGGCCCGCAACCTGCTGCGCTTCTGGCATCAGGACCGCCGGAACCTGGCCGCAGAGAACGCGGTGGCCGGCAGCATGATGCAGATCGAGGGATCGGCGGAGGGCGAGAAGCCTCGGCTCGCGGCGCTGGAGCCCACCCCCAGCCGCCAGGTCGCGACGCGACAAGAAGCCATGCAGCTGCTCGAAGCGATCGACCGTCTCCCCGCCGAGTACCGCGAGGTCCTTCGGCTGCGGCACTTCGAGGGTCTCTCCCACCGGCAGATCGCCACCCGCACGGGGAAGAGCGAAGCGGCGATCCGCCAGCTCTGGGTCCGCGCGCTCAAACACCTCCGCGCTGCGGTGGGGTAGCTTCTCAGCCGTGAGCGCCGAACCCAGCCAGGAACCCGACGACGAGCGGGCCGCGTTGCTCGATGGCTACGTGGAAGCCCTCGAGCGCGGCGAAGCCGTCTCGCCGGACGCGTGGGCGGAGAAGCACGACCTGCCGCTCGACGACGAGCTCCGCGGCGAGCTCCAGCTCCTCGACTCGCTCTTCGGTGCCGCGCAGTCCATTCAGGTCGACGCCTCCGTCCAACAGACGGTGCCGGGCCGCGCGGGCGGCAAACGCGCTCCGAGCGATCGCCGATTCATCGAGCCCGGTACCCGGCTCGGCGAGTGCGAGGTCGTCTCCCTGCTCGGCTACGGCGGCATGGGCGAGGTCTACCTCGCGCGCCACACGGTGCTCGACCGCGAGGTCGCGATCAAAGTGCTGCGCTCCGTGCTCGCGGAAGAC
Organism: Deltaproteobacteria bacterium; assembly: GCA_017644045.1. Taxonomy (GTDB): domain Bacteria; phylum Myxococcota_A; class Polyangia; order Polyangiales; family Houyiibacteriaceae; genus UBA1660. The sequence goes on along the minus strand of JAEPMI010000009.1, from coordinate 473,455 downwards.
GGCGGCGCGATCGACCGCTTCCGCGACGAGGTCAAATCGATCGCCAAGCTCGGCCCCCACCCGCACGTGGTCGGCGCCATGCACGCGGCCGAGCACGAGGGTCGGCTCTACCTGGTGATGGAGTACGTGCCGGGTGGTGACCTGCACCAGCTCGTCGCCACCGAGGGCCCCATCGAACCGGGGCGTGCCCTGCGCTTCATTCGCGAAGCGGCGGCCGGGCTCGCGCACGCGCACGCGGCCGGTCTCGTGCACCGCGACATCAAGCCCTCGAACCTGCTCCTCGCGCCCGGCGAGGGCACGGACGGCACCATCAAGGTCGTCGACCTCGGGCTCGCGCGGCTGACCATGGACGGTCGCCGCAGCCCGCACTGGGCGGACGAGCTCGTGGGCTCGCTCGACTACATGGCGCCCGAGCAGGCCGACGACCCGGCCGCGGCCGACGAACGCAGCGATCTCTACAGCCTGGGCTGCACTCTCTACTTCCTCTTGGCCGGCAAGCCGCCCTTCGCGGAGCGGCTCACGCTCAAGAAGCTGATGGCACATGCCACGCAGGCGCCTGCGCCGATCGAAGGCGTGCCTGCCGGTCTGCATCGCATCCTCGACGAGCTCCTGGCCAAGAACCCGGACGAGCGGATCCAATCCGCGGCCGAGCTGGTCGACGCGCTCGATGCGCTGGACTCCGGCGTGCAGGAGCCCGAGCGCCCGAGGAGCTCGACGCGCGACCAACGCGCGGCGCCGGAGCCGGTCTTCGACAACGCGGGGGCAAAGGGCAAGGCCAGGCGGCTGCTGGGCGCGAGCGTGTTCGCGATTCTCGCCGGCTTGGCCATCGTGGCGCTCTTGCTGTCGACCTCACGCGAGGACCCTGCGCCGCCCGAGCCCGAGCCCCGAACCCTCGGCGTGGGCGAGCCCTTCGAAGGCACGCTCCGGCCGGACGACGAACGATTGCCCAAGAGCGGCGCGTTCCTCGATGCGTACCCCGTCGAGCTGAAGGCGGGCACGACCTACATCGTCACGCTGAGCAGCCGCGCGTTCGACCCGAGCCTCGTGCTGCGGAGCGAGCGCGGCTGGGAGGTCGCCACCAACGACGACGCGCCCGGTCTCGGCGGCACCGCGCAGATCGTGTGGACGGCGGAGAACGACGACGCGATGGAGGTCGTCGCGACCTCCGAGCACGCCGAACGCACCGGGGCCTATCTACTGAGCGTGACTCCTCTGGACGACGTCGCGCTGGTCGAAGGCGAAGCGACCGAGGGCACGCTCTCGGCCGACTCGCTGCGCTTTCACGACGACGACACCCCGATGGACCGCTACTGGCTCCCGGTCACCGTCGGCGAGACCTACGTGGTCGAGATGCGCTCGGACGCGTTTCGGCCGGCCACGTTCGTGATGTCGGACCAGGGCAACGTCCTGCAGGCGGGCGGCCCCCTCGACGAGACATCGAGCCGCGTCGTCTACAACGCGACCGAGACCGGCGTCGTGTTCGTGGTGGCCAACGTCGCGGAAGGAACCAGCGAAGGCGCGTACACCCTCACGCTCCAGAGCGTGCTCGCCGGGGAGCTCGTGTTCGACGAGACCGGTCTCCTGACCGACGGCGACGAGCACGCCCGCGACGACAGCTTCTACGACGCCTATCCCCTCGAGGTGGAAGCGGGCCGCACCTACGTGATCTCCATGGAGAGCGAGGACTTCGACACCTACCTACTCCTCGTCGACGCCGACGACGAGCGCATCGCCGCCAACGACGACGCCATCGGCACCGACAGCCGCCTGGTCTGGCGCGCCGAACGCACGCAATCACTTCGGGTGTTCGCCAACAGCTACGCCGCCGGCATGACCGGCGAGTACCGAGTCCGCGCTCGCGAGCTCCCGAGCTCGGGCGAGACCGCGCCAGAGGGAGCGCTCGCGAGCGACGCCGCCGCGACGCCGTGAGCGCTGCCAGCTACTCGTGGGGCTTGCGAACGTAGGCGAGGGTCAGGCCGAAGGGAGCGCCGATCGCCTCGAGCGTTTGCTTCGTCGGGTTGCCTTCGCCGCGCTCCACCGCGGCGAGCGCTCGGGGAGACACGCCGGCGATACGCTCGGCGAACTCTTGCTGCGTGAGCCCGGTGATCTCGCGCATCCGCCGCACCGCTTCGCCGAGGGGGAGACCGCCTTCGTCGATCGCCGCGTAGAGCGCTCGGCGAGCCGCGCCGCGCTCTTCCACGCTGAGCTTCTTCATGCGTCCCATCAGACGCGGAGTCCCCGCAGGCTCTTCGCGATGTTCGCGATGCCGGCTTCGCGCGCGTCGATGATCTCCCGGTCGACGCCACACTCGGCCATCAGGGTGGCGACTCCCTCCAGCCGCTCCCCGAAATCGCGGAGCGCAGGGACGAGGACCTCGCGCGGGACGTGTTCTTCGAGGCCATCAGCGATGTCGCTCCAGTCGAGAGCACCCGCCCGTTCGCTGGCCCAGCGGGTCTGGCGCGAGATTCCCTCCGGGTCGAGATACATCGGCGCGAAGTCGTAGAGCGGCGAGAGCCGCACGGTGCCGTCGATGCGCTTGAGGAGCGACGTGTTCCGGCCGTGGTTGTCGCGATCGCCGAGAGCCATCGCGAGGGCATCGCGACGGACCAACTCGACGAGGTCGGCGTGGGGTTCATCGCTCGCGGCTGCGAGGCACGCGCAGACGTCTTCGTAGGCGAGGGTGGCGCCGGCTCGAACGATGCCGAGCGCCGAATAGACCGACTCGAGGCCCAGCCGCCGGACCTCCGTGTGCTCTCGTGCGATGACCTCCCGGTCGAAGCGCGGAACGAAGAGTGCTCCATCGACGTAGGTCGCGCGCTCGCCGCAGGCGAGCCCCATCGTTCGGGCCACGTCGAGGTAGGGGCCCTCGTTCGCGAGGACCACGAGGTCCGCTCGACGGCGCCCGCGTGGGAACTTCACGAGCCAATGACGACGCGCGCGATGGTCGGGTAGGGCGCCGTCGGCGTGTAGCCGCCCCTTGGCATCCTCCGTCAGCAAGAGCTTCGGTGCAGCCCCGCCCGTGTCCGTCGAGCCGGTCATGGGGATGCCTTCTCGTTCAGCCCAATCGCGAAACCCATCTCCGCGCGCGACCACTTGCTCGCGCGTCACGCCTTCGTCGCTCTCCTCGCTCCGCTCCGTTCGCCTCACCCGAAGGTTGCCCACGGGATTCCCCGCGCCGTGGATCAGCAGCGTCCAGTCGCTCACGTCGACGCCTCGTTCCCGCAACCGACCGGCGCGCGCTCGCCGCGCGTCGCCTTGGGGCATCAAGTCGATCGCGAAGGACGGGAAGGTCGGCACGTCGTGCTGATTGAAGTCGACCGGAGTCCGAACCGAGACGGCTCGATGGCCCGTCGCGCCGCAGTGGTCCGTCGCGTACTCGATGTCGTACTCGAGCCAGGTGGGCTCTGCTCGATCGGTCCCTTCCCGACGATCAATCGTCGCGATCCGCCGCCAGGCGCCCGCTTCGAAGTGCTCCAGCTCGCACGTCTGCTCGTCAGGCATCGGCTGTATGATGCCTATTAGATGCTGTCAGCGCCACCAAACCGCATTAAATGAGCAATGAGTCGCTATTTTGGTGTGCAGGCCGCTTAGTCAATCGTCGGGCTCGAGCTCGAAGAGCTCGCGCGTCCGCGAGTCGGCGGGCCGCTCGAGGATGGGCGGCGACCACATGTGGCCGAGGGCCTCGTCGACCTCCTCGGTCTCCACTCGAAGGAGCCCCTCCGCTCCCGCGTCCATGCGGAGATCGATCGTGTGCTCGGACCTCGTCGACGCATCGACCTCGACGTCGCCTTCGACCTCCGTGAAGCGCCAGTAGTTCCAGCCGTCGTTGCCGACCACCTGCACCCTCGAGGTGCGTCTTCCCTCCGTCGGTCCGCGCAGCGTGAGCTCGTAGTAGGCCTGTGTCGCATGGCGCCCTTCGGGGATCGGCACCCATTCGTGGCGCGGCAAGACTTGGCGGCGCTCGAGGCGCGTTGGGAGCGGCGTCGCGGCGACACAGCTCGTCGACCCATCGTCGAGCCGAGCGCACCCGCGCACGTTCGCCAGACCGATGAGCGGCTCGTCGGGAACGAGCACGATCGTGTGGCTGGAATCGGCGCTCAGGGTGATCGCGCCGTCGGGGAGCTCGGCCAGCTCGGCGCTGGCGACCTTGGTCACGAGCCAGACGCGCTCCGAGCCGGAGCCCGGTTCGAGTCGCCCGAGCGCCCGGAGGCCGGCCACCAGGAGCTCGTCGAGGCGCTGGCCGCGGTCGGAGTAGAGCTCGCCCCCGCACGTCCCTCCGCGCAGCGCGAGGTGCACTCGGTCCCGGCCCACACCGCGTTCGCGCAACCACGTCGCGAGCGTGTCGACGTCGCGGTAGTTCCATCGACTCCGATCGACGGACATGCGCCAGGCGTACGCCGGGACGCTGAGCGCGAGCGTCGCGAGAACCGCGAGCGCGACGAATCGGACCCGCCGACGGGGCTTCGCCAGACGGTCCAACAAGACCCCCGCGAGCGCTGCCCCCACCAAGGCCAAGGCTGGGTACACGGGTGCCGTGTAGCGAGCGGGTGGGTCGTCGACGACGTCGGACACGGCCACGAGCGCGCACGCCAGCGTTCCGATCGGAACGCACACGGCCACGAGGCGCTGGCGTGTCCTCTCGTCGCCCTCGGCTCTTCGAACGAAGGCGCGCAGACCCGCGGCAGCGACCGAGCCCGCCAGCCCCACGGCGATGCCCCCACCCCAGCCGAGGTGATTCAGAAGCGAGGTGCCTGCGATCCCCGCGGAGCGCGGGGAGACGAGCATCGGCACGGAGAGGGCTCCCGCGAGCGATGCCGCCCAGACCCACGCGGGCTTCGCTGCTCCTCGGTCGACGACGGCGACCGACACCAGGACCAGCGCCGGCCAGAGGATCAGCCCCGCGAGGTGGGCGTCGAACGCGAACCCGGCGAACGCCCCCGCGACGATCAGCGGCACGGCTCTGCCCGTCACCGCTCCGCGGACGAGCGCTGCCTGGGTGAGCGCGACCGGCAAGGCCACCAATGACGGGTTCCAGACGATCTCGCCGACCTCGATGAGCTCGCTCAGCAACAACGCGAAGTAGCCCGCGGCCGCGAGCACGCCGACCTGCGTCTCCAGCCCCGGCCGCGCCATCCGGCGACCCGCGAGGTAGACCACCGCGACGGCGAGCGCCGACAGCACCATGAAGCCGAGCTGCATCCCGTCCACGCCCACCCCGAGGTGGTGCGCGACACCGAGCAAGCGGGTCAGGCTCGTGCCGTGTTCGAAGTCGCCGACGGACGCGGTCGCGGTCCATCGACAGCCCTCGAGCCCGCAGGTCATCCCGGACCCGAGGTCACGCAATCCATCGTCGTGGATCGGAGTCGGCGCGGCCAACGCGAAGCGCACCCCGAACGCGACCAGGCCGGTCAGGGCGGCGCCGGCGAGTGCGACGAGGCCGCCGCTCCCTTCCGACTCGCTGCGCTCCCGGCGCTGAAAGACTGCTGCGACCAGCGAGCCCAGTGCCCACAGTCCCAAGGCGGTCAGGCCGACGCTGCGCACCAACTCGGCCGGCACCTCACGTTCCAGCGTGCAGCCCGAGAGCAGAGCGCCGACCACGAGGACCCGACCGTCTACCCACCGCAAGCGACGACCCTATCGAGCGCGTACTCGCGCGGCAACCGTCGCGGCAGTGGGACCGCCCGGCGTCCGAGGGGATCAGTCGCTGCGTTCGGCTTCGATCGTCGCCATGAAGTAGGTGAGAAACGCCCCCTCCTCGACATCGCCGGAGCGCATCGACGGCTCGAAGGCCTTCGTACCGATCTGACCGGTCAGGAGCTCGGGCTCCAGGACGACCACGCCCTCCTCGATCGCGACGATTCTCTCGAACCGTTCGGGAGAGGCGAGCGTGGCGTGGACGTCCGTCGACCAGGTCACCATCGGCCCCACGTCTCGGGAACGGTGCCACTGCCACTCCAGCGCTCCATCCACCCGACGAAGCGTGACCTCCCAACGCTCGTCGAGAGCGCCGTCATCGGTCCACACGTGAAGCTCGGCCAGCACGTCGAGGACCGTCGGACAGAAGAGCCTTCCCCCACCTCGCGGACGAGACACCGCCTCCTCCATGAGCACACCCGGCACGAAGCTGAGGTGGACGACGACCGTGCTCGGCTCGACCGACGCCGACCACTCCGAGGAGACCCCGTCGGGCAGCCACGCCAGCTCCCCCTCCCATTCACCGGTCACCTCGGAGAGGAGCTCCCGAGGCACACCGAGCGCGGTGACGTCGTCGAGCCCGACCGCGCGTCGATCCACGATGCACCCCTCTGGAAGCGGCTCGAATGGCCCGTCGTACGGTGCCGGGGCCGACTCGCCACACCCCAGCAAGAGCGTGAAAGCCAAGAGAGCTCGAGTCGCACGATTCATGCCCCACTCTACCAACAAGCGTTCGCGCCTCTCCTGACAAAGTGGCGAGGGGCCGAGTCTTGCGTTCGACATTCGCGGTTCGCGAGCACTCATGGTCGAGTCGGTGCGGACGCCATGGACGCGAGCGCGTCGCGGATGCTGGAGTCGCGGGATCGAATGCTCTCCAGGTGCCGCCGAACGACGGCATCGGTCGATGCGACCAGCCGCGGCTCCGCGAGCGCTCGCCGATAGGAGCCGCGCGCGGCGGACCAGTCGAACACTCGTTCGGAGAGCTCGCCATGGCGAGCCAGGGCCGCGGCCAGCATGCGGTCTCGGAGGGCCGGCTCGTTCGGGAAGCCTGGCGCGCGGATGAGCCGTCCGAGCACCACCAACGCTCGGTCGAGTCGCCCCGCGTCGACGTAGGCGTCCGCCGCCACCTCCAGGATAACTGGCCGCTGGGGGTGTCGAGGGTCCAGGGAGAGCGCCTCGATCAGCTCGTCGGCCACACGCTCGAACCAACCCACCGCTCGAGGGTCCCCCTTCGAAGCGAGCGCCTCGGCCGCCGACCACCTGTTCATGGCATGCCAGATGATGGACTGGGCGAGCTCTGCGAGCTCCCAGCAAGCGAGCTCCCGTCCGTCGACGCACTGCGCACGCAGCTCCTGGCGTGTCGGTCGCGGATCCGAGTGCGGGGCGAAGGTGCAGCGCTCTTCGAACGCGCGGAGCGCGAGTCGCTCGGTCCGGTCCTCGCTCCGGAAGGCCATCACTTGGAGCAGGTCGAGCGCGACGTAGCCCACGTCGTGCCCGTCCGGTCCGCTGCAGTGACGTTCGAGGATTGCCCGCAGCGCCATTCGCGCCTCGGGCCAGTACCCGTACTCGTAGAGCAGTCGAGCGTTCGCCAGCGTGTAGATGGGGCGGAGGCCAGCGTCGAGCGCTGGGGGCACCAGGTCCAGGTATGCCTGCCGAGCCGCGCGCAGCTCCTGGAGCCGATGCGGGATGGGCTCGGGGAGGGCTCTCGGTGGGTCTCCGACGAACGTCGGCTCTGCTCGGCGCGGGGACGCGCACTCCCCGAGCGATCGTTCGAGCGCCTCGACCGCCATGCGTGCCGCCTGGGTCTGGAATCGTCGCTGCGTCCGATCCTCTCGAACACTGGTGTAGAAGGGCGCCGCCTCGGCGTAGCGCTCCGACCAGAAGAGGGCGTCGGCGAGGTTCATCCGGACCTCGTAGGTGCTCGGCCCTTCCTCGGAGAGTGCGAGGTGTTGGCGGTAGAGCTGGGCCGCAGCGCCATAGTGGGCATCGGCCATCGCGCAGAGCGTGCGGGCGTCCCCGGACCCGCGTTCCATCTGCACGACGCATCGAGCACGGGTGTCCTGAGCCGTTCGATGCTCCGTCACCGCCGATGCGACCAATGCCCGAGGCTCGAGCCACCAGGAGCTCCCGACCATGATCCACGGAGCGGACGGAACGCTGGGTGAGGCGAGGGCGGCCGAACGACTCGCGAGTCGGGCCAGTGGCGCCAGCTCCGGGGGCTGCGCCACGGTGGGGCTCGACAGCGCGAGCGCGAACGTCATGGCTGCCCATCGCTCTACGACTCGCATGGTCCTTCGGTGTCCCGAAGGCGGGCTCGCGGGTCGTGGACCGATTCTGGCTACGAATCGCTCAGCCGGAACCCGAGCGCGTCGTTCTCCACGAGCTCCACGCCGTACACCCGGCGGATGGGCTCGGGAGCGACGACCTCGCTCGGCGGACCGGAGGCTGCCACCTCGCCGCCGTCGAGCAGCACCAGGTGATCGGTCGTCCGGCGCGCTTCCTCGAGGCCGTGCACGACGACGACGATGCCGCGCCCTTCGTCCGCCAGCGTGCGCAGCAGCGCGAAGGTCTCGAGCGCGCGACGCACGTCGAGGGCGGCGGTGGGCTCGTCGAGCACGAGACACTTCGCGCCGGTCGCCAGCGCCCGCGCGATCAGCACGCGCTGCTGTTCGCCGACCGAGAGGGTCGGGAACGCGCGCTCGCTCATCGCGCTCAGGCCCACGCGCTCGAGTTCCGCGTCGACCTCCGGATCGCGGGTCGAGCCACCGCTCGCGTAGCGCCCCTGGCCGACGACCTCGCGGACCGAGAGCTCGGCCTGCAGCATCGAGCGCTGCGGCACGTAGGCCATCGCCTTCGCCCGCTCTCGGCCGGAGAGCGCCGCGATCGGCCGGCCCTCGTAGCGAACGCTGCCCTCCGACGGGATCAACCCGAGCAGCGCCTCGACGAGGGTGCTCTTGCCGGCGCCGTTCGGGCCGAGGATGCCGAGCACCTCGCCGGCGCGGAGGGTCAGGTCGACCCCCTGGAGCACCGCGCGCTTGCCGCGCATCACGCGCAGCCCCTCGGCCTTCAGCAGCTCAGCCATCGAGCGCCTTTCGCCGACCGCGGTAGAGCAGGACGAGGAAGACCGGCGCGCCGATCAGCCCGGTGACCACCCCGAGCGGTACCTCGCCCTGACCGGGCAGCGAGCGGGCGATCACGTCGCAGGCGATCACGAAGGTGCCGCCGGCGAGGGCTGCGGCCGGCAGGAGACGCCGGTGGCTCTCGCCCACGAAGGGGCGGAGCGCGTGCGGGGCGACGAGTCCCACGAACGCGATGCTCCCCGCGAGCGAGACCGCGGCGGCGACCAGGGCGCTCACCCACACGATGCACCAGCGGCGCACGCGGTGGACCTCCACGCCGAGGCTGGTGGCTTCCCGTTCGCCCGAGAGCAGCAGGTCGAGCGGGCGCGCCCAGAGCATCGCCGCGACGAACGCGGTCAGTACCAACGGGAGCGCGAAGAGCACCTGACGCATGCCCACGCCACCGAGGCTCCCGAGCGCGAAGGCGACCACGGCCCGGCCGAGCTCCCACCGCTCCTGGGCGATGCTGGTCATCAACCCGCCGAGGCTCAGGAAGAGCGAGCCGAAGATGAAGCCGACCAGGAGCAGGGTCAGCCGATCGGTCGAGCGCCGCACGAAGACCAGCAGCACCACCAGCGAGAGCAGCGCGCCCACGAGGCAGCCGAAGGGCAGGAGCAGCTCGGGCGTCGCGACGCGGATGCCGACGAGCTGCGTGACCACCAGCGCGAGCTGGCCGCCGAAGCTCGCGCCGGCGGTCGTGCCCAGGATCGACGGGCTCGCGAGCGGGTTCCGGAAGAGGCCCTGGACCACGACGCCGCCGGTCGCCAAGGCCGCGCCCGCGAGGAACGCGCCGCTCATCCGCGCGCCGCGGAGCGAGAGGATCAGATCACGAACGCTGCCCGCCGGCTCCAGATCGACCCGACCGAGCGTGAACGCCGCCACGATCGACGCGGCCAGGAGCACCACCAGGACGACATGCGTGAGCACGAGCCGCCGCGTGTCGGGCACCTGGCTCATCGCTACTCGGCGGTTTCGGCGTCGGTCTTCGAGGGGGGCTCTTCCTTCGGGCTCTTGGCCTTCCGGAACGCGAAGAACGACACCATCAGCGAGGTCAGCCCCATGATCGCCATCAGGCCGACCATCGGCCAACGCATGGCCTCGCGCTGCCCCATGAACGCCTCGAGCTGGGCGCGGTCGCCGACGTAGAGCTCGGTGACCTCGTCGCCGTCGGTCGCGCCGACGATCGCGTCGCCGGTGCGCAGACCGCGCACGATCAGCAGATACGGCGGCCCTTGGCGCTCGGCGATCTCCGGGTGCTCGCCGGCGATCGGGATCCCGTCGAGGGCGCTCACCTCGAGCGTCTCCTCGGCGACCGGTCCCTTCCAATCGCGCGCGGGCGGCAAGGTCACGGTGCGCTCACCGTCGGCGGTCTGGACCGCCACCTCCGGCTCGCCGACCGGCGTCGACCAGTGGTGGTCGACCGCGCGCGAGGCGTGCGGGTCGGTGACGATCAGGTCGCCGTAGCGGACGGGCGCACCCGCGGGCACGCGCACGGTGTCCCCTTCGACGATGGTGCCCTCGATGACGTTGGCGCCGGTCGGCAGCTCGGCGCCGGTGCCTTCCACGGCGACGGAGAACGCGACGTAGCTGAACGCGCACCCCGCGGTGAGGGCGATGAGGGAGCCAATGAGTGGGAGCGGTCGGGTCGGGGTGGCCATCGATCAGAAGAGCGTCTCTTGATCGTCATCCACGGCCTTACGGAGGCGCTTGGGCGCCTTCAGCTTCAGGTGCTCGTATGCCTTGCGGGTGACGGTTCGCCCCCGAGGCGTGCGTGCGATGAAGCCCTGCTGCAAGAGGAAAGGCTCGTAAACGTCCTCGAGCGTGTCCCGCGGCTCGCTCAACGCGGCGGCCAGGGTCTCCACCCCGGTTGGTCCGCCGTCGTAGTGCTCGATCAGGATCCGCAGGTAGCGGCGGTCCATCTCGTCGAGCCCCTCGTGGTCCACGTCGAGGCGATCGAGCGCCAGCTTGGCGGTCTCGATGTCGAGCTTGCCGTCGCCGCGCACCTGCGCGAAGTCACGCGATCGGCGCAGCAGCCGGTTGGCGATGCGAGGCGTGCCGCGAGCGCGGCGGGCGACCTCCATCGCGGCCTCGGCGCTCGTCTCGAGCTCCAGCATCCGGGCGCTGCGGGTGACGACCTGCGCGAGCTCCTCGGCGCTGTAGTAGTCGAGCCGCGCCATGTACCCGAAGCGGGTCCGCATCGGGTTGGTGAGCAGGCCGGTGCGAGTGGTCGCGGCAACCAGCGTGAAGGGCTGGAGAGGCAGCGTGAACGACTGCGCGTAGGGCCCGTCGCCCTGGACGATCTCGATCTGGAAGTCCTCGACCGCCGTGTAGAGGTACTCCTCGATGACCGGCGAGAGCCGATGGATCTCGTCGATGAAGATGATGTCGTTCGGCTCGACCTTGGTCAGCAGCGTGCCGAGCTGCCCCTTGTGCTCGAGCGCTGGCGCCGCGTGGGTGTGCAGCTCGACCCCGCGCTCCTCGGCGAGAATGTGCGCGAGCGTGGTCTTGCCGAGACCCGGCGGGCCGCAGAAGAGCACGTGGTCGACCGGGTCCCCGCGCTTGGCGGAGGCCTCGACCATGACCCGGAGGTTGTCCTTGAGCTTCTCCTGACCGACGAAGTCGTCGAAGCTCTTCGGTCGCAGCGAGATCTCGTAGTGCCGCTCCTCGTCGCCCTGTTCGGGCGAGAGGGTGGTGTCGTAGCGGGTCGTCTCGTTGGTCATGCGATGCGGGCCCGATCAGCCCATCGACCGAAGGGCCTCACGGAGGAGGTCTTCGGTGCTCTTGCCCTCGGTCTCGAGCGCGGCGACGCAGCTCTCGGCCTCCGCTCGTTTGTAGCCCATGGAGGTCAGCAGGCCCACCACCTGACCGGCGATGCCGCCCATGGTGTCCGCCGAGCGTCGCGGCGCGACCTGCGGGGTCCCGATGGTCATCGACCCCCGCAGGACGATCTTGCCCTTCAGGTCGAGCAGGATCCGCTCGATGGTCTTCTTGCCGACCCCGGGGATGCCCTTGAGCGCGGCCCGGTCGTCGGTCTCGACGGCCCGATGGAGCGCCTCGGCGTCCAGGGTCCCCAGCACCGCGAGCGCGCTCTTGGGACCCACGTTGGACACCCCGAGCAGCGAGCGGAAGGCGGCCTTGTCGTCGGCGTTCTCGAAGCCGTAGAGCAGGAGCGAGTCTTCCCGCGCGTGGGTGTGGATGTGAACCGTGACCGGTTCGTCACTCCCGCCGAGCCGACCGAGCGTGCCCATCGGCAGCAGGACCTCGTAGCCCACGCCGTTCACGTCCAGCAGGACGGTGCCGTCCAGCCCCTGGTCCACCACCGTTCCGGTCAGCCGCCCGATCACGCACCGACACTACTCGTCATCCGAGCAGTGTCAAAGGGTGGCAGCTGGACGACGACCGGTTCCGATCGGTGCGGCCGACACCTCGCTTACGCTATGCTTTCGCACGTGTCGGGTCTCCATTCGGCCGCCGGGTACGCATCGGTCGGCGTGCTCGCCAAGGGCGGCATGGGCGAAGTCGCCCTCGGGATGCGGGAGACGGGCACCTTCCGGAGGCTCGTCGCCATCAAGCGGCTCCGCCCGGAGTACCGCGACGACGACAGCATGCGCGCGATGTTCCTCGCCGAAGCGAGGCTCGCCGGGCTGATCCGGCACCCGAACGTGGTCGGGGTGCTCGACGTGGGAGACGACGAGGGCGGCCCCTATCTCGTCATGGACTACATCGAGGGGATCGACGCGCACCGACTGCTCCGTTGGTCCTCGAAACGCGGTGAGGCGATCCCGGTGCAGGTCGTGCTCCAGATCCTCCACCAGACCGCGCTCGGCTTGGCCGCCGCCCACGAGCTGAAGTCGACGCAGGGCGAGCTGCTCAACCTGGTGCACCGCGACGTCAGCCCACAGAACATCCTGCTCGGCTACGACGGCCTGGTCCGGCTGACCGACTTCGGCATCGCGAAGGCGCGAGGGAGCGACAAGACGAGCACCGGGCTGCTCAAGGGGAAGCTCGGCTACATGGCGCCGGAGCAGCTCCAGTTCGAGCACCCGACGCAGAAGTCCGACCTCTTCTCCTTCGGCGTCGTGCTCTACGAGATGCTCGCGGGCCGGCGGCTCTACAAGGGCGAGGACAACGTCGCCGTCGCGAAGATGATCGTGCGCGCACCGGTCCCGGATCTGAGCGAGGTGCGCGAGGGGCTCCCGGCTCCGCTGATCGAGTTGTGCACCACGCTGCTGCAGAAGGACCCCGAGGCGCGCGAGGTGAGCGCTCGCGAGGTCGCGGCGCGGCTCGCCGCGATCGCTGACGAGCTGGCGGCCGACGAGGGGCGCGTGCGACTCGACGAGTATCTCCGCGAGCACTTCGGAGAGGAGCGGGCCGGCTCTCGCGCGCGCACCGAGGACATGCTGCGCGAGTACGAGAGCTCGCGTTCCATCCGTATGGACGCAGCCGCGGCGCCGGTGACGACCCCTCCTTCGGCGCGGCCTCGGATCGCCACGTGGCTCGCCTTCGGCGCGCTGGTGGTGGGCGCGGCCGCGCTCGGCGCGTTCCTCGCCAGCGGCGACTCGGACCCACCGTCCACCGAGACTCCCGCCGCGGCCAGCCAGCCCCAGCCTGCCGCGCCCGAGGTCGAGGCGGTTGCGGAACCCGTCCCGGTCGAGGCGGCGGAGCCCGTCGTGGAAGCCGCGGAGGTCACCGAGGCCGAAGAGGTCACCGAAGAGGAGCCGGTCGCCACGGAGCCCGAGACCACGGCTGCTCCCGAACGCTCGCGCCGTCGCCGTCGCGGACGTCGCCCCTCCATGAGCGGTATGTTCGATGCGCTCGACCTGATCGAGCGGGCGAACTGATGCGTTCGACCCTCGTCTTCTCCATCCTCTGCGCCGCGGCGACCGCGTCCGCGCAGGCGGGCGAGGAGGCCTACCAGCGCGGTGTCGCCGCGCTCGAGGAGGGGGACACCGAGGGCGCCGTCGACGCGTTCCGCGAGGCGTTCGCCACCGAGCCGAACCCCCGCCACGCGCTGGCGCTCGCGGCCACCTATCAGCAGCGCGGGGACTTCCCGGCAGCGCTCGGTCTCTACGACCGACTCCTCGAAGGCGATGTCGGCGAGCTGAGCGAACGGCAGGGCGAGGCGGTGCGCGAAGCGCGCGACGCCGCCGTCGCGCGAGTGGTGACGCTCGAGGTGAGCACCGCGGACGACCGCGCGATGACCCTGGAGGTCGATGGAAGGGCGAGCGGTCGTGTCACCGCCGATGCGCCCCTGCTGTTGCGCCTCGACCCGGGCCAGCACCGCGTTCGTGGACTCGGCGACGACGAGTCGGTGAGCGAGACCCTCCTGATCGACGTGGCAGCGGGCGGGCGCCGCGAGGTGACCCTCACGCTCGGCGAGGCACCCGAGCCCGAAGCCGACGAGCCCGTCGTGGAGCCGACCGAGCCGCCGCCGGCGCGGCCGGTCGGGCCGTGGATCGTCCTGGCTGCCGCTGGGCTTCCACTCGCGCTCGGCATCGTGGGAGGCGTCCTCCACAACGCGTCGTTGGACGACGCGGACCTGGCGCCGTCGCAGGTGGAGGCCGCGCCCTTCATCGACGACGCCCGTCGCTTCGGTCGGGTGGCGACCACCGGCTTCGTCCTGGCCGGGGCGTTCGTGGTCGCCGGGGTGGTCTGGGCGATCGTCGCGGGTCGCCGCAGCAGCGACGGGAGCGCGCGCCTCCGGATGGGTCGGGTGGAGTTCTGATGCGCCTCGCGATCGCCGCCCTCCTCCTCACCGCGTGCGGCGTGCCCGACGGCGCGCTCGAGGGGCGCCCTTGCCCATGCATCGAGGGGTGGGTCTGTCAGGACTCGATCTGCGTCCGCGAACGCGACGCCGTCGATGGCGGCCCCGTGGATCAAGGGACCACGGAACCCGATCAGGGAACGCCGGACATGTTCGAAGCCGAGGACCTCGGCCAAGACATGCCGCTCGACATGGGGCCCCCCGGACCGGTCTTCGCCATCACCTGTGAGTCGAGCACGGCCACGTTCGTCCCCGACGCCACCGGGAACGGCTTCGACGGCATCTGTCGGGGCGGTGGCTGCCCGCCGCTCGCGACCGAGGGCGCGATCGGGAGCGCCTGCGATTTCACCGACGCCGTCCACCTGGAGATCGACATTCCCGCCGGCTCGCGGCTCGATGTCCCCGCGTCGGGCGCGGACTTCTCGCTGGCGTTCTGGTTCCGGCCCGACGTCTTCACCTTCACCAGCTCCTTCTCCCGGCCCTACGGATCCAGCACCGCGAACTCCTGGGAGTTCTACTTCAGCACCACGATGACCGGTACTCGTCCCACGTGGTGGCGGGTCACGGACGACTCTCGCGACGACCTCCATGCGCCCGAGCTCACGACGACCGGCGAGTGGCACCACATGGCCGTCGTCGTGGACGCGACCGCCGACGAGGTGACCCTCTACTTCGATGGCGTCGAGGCGGGAGCCGTCGCGGGCTCGACCTTCCTCTACGACGACCACCCCATCCTGATCGGCGCCGACGAGAACGACGGGGTCCGGGACAATCACTTCCGAGGGTTGCTCGACGAGCTCTACTTCTACGATCGCGTGATCAGCGAAGCCGAGATCACCGAGCTCGCCACGCGCCCCTGAGGGTCGCCGAAAGCTCACCGACTCGTCGCGGTCGGCCCGAGGTGCTCTGTCAGCCGATGAACAGGCGCCGGTCCAAGGCGCGCGCGATCGCCTCGGATGGCGCGGCGTCGAGAGCCGCGTCTCGGTGCACCCGGGCCTGGTCCGTGTGTCCCGCGCGGCGATGCAGATCCGCGAGCACGGCGTCCCAGAGGTAGTGGTCCCGGAGCCACTCGGGGCGCACGACCTCGGCCAGGCTCTCGAGGGCCGCGGCCGGGCCCTCCGCCTCTGCGAGCGCGACGGACCGATTCAGTGCGTGGATTGGTGAAGGATCGAGCTCGGCCAGCTGCTGGTGGTAGCGCGCGATGCGACCCCAGTCGGTCTCCGCGAAGCTCGGCGCCAGCGCGTGCTCGGCCGCGATCGCTGCCTCCAGGTGGAAGCGGGTGAGCCGTTCGGCACCGCGCGCGACGGTGAGCCACTCCATCCCGGTGCTCAGCCGTTCCCGGTCCCAGCTCGAGCGGTCCTGCTCCTCGAGCAGCACCAGGTCGCCCGCTGGATCGGTTCGGGTTCCCAGCCGCGCGGCGTGCAGGTGCATGAGCGCCAGGAGCGCGGCGGTCGTCGGGTCCGCCACGGCCGGGTGGGTCGCGACGATCGTGGTGAGCCGGATCGCCTCCGCGCAGAGCTCGGCGCGAATTGCGTCGTCCGCGCGGATGGAGAGGTAGCCCTCGTTGAAGAGCAGATAGAGGACCGAGCGAACGTCGGGCAGCCGGGCCCGCAGCGTGGCGCCGGAGGGCTCGGCCGCGCCGATCGCGCGCAGCCGGTCTCTCGCCCGCGCGAGCCGTTTGTAGACGTTCGCCTCCGTCGTGAAGAGACGGAAGGCGATCTCGTCGGTACCGAAGCCACAGAGGATCTTGAGCGCGAGCACGAGACGGGAGCGCTCCGGGAGCTCCTCGTGGCAGCAGACGAAGAGCATCCGCAGGAGCTCGTCGTCGACCTCACCGCCAAGGCGCGCTTCGACCGGCTCGGGTGGCGCTGGCTCATCACGCTCCTCGAGGATCCGCGCCCGCCGGTCACGGGTGCGTGTTCGATCGAGGAGCGCGTTCCGCGCCGCGCGATGCAACCAGGCGCTCGGCCGATCGGGGATCCCGCGTGGTCCCCAGACATCGAGAGCGGCGACCATCGCTTCCTGGACGGAGTCCTCGATGGCCGCGAGCTCGTGCACTCCGAAGCGGCGGACGAGGCGGGCCACCAGCCGCCCGTATTCGTGCCGGAAGTAGTGGGCGACCAGCGCCCCGTCCCTCGCTTCGGTCACGTGTTCGGGATGAGCTCGCGGATCTCCATCGACCCGTTCGTGAGCTGACCCGCCGGCCCGGCCTTCATGACCGCCATCGCTTCGTCGTAGCTCTCACAGCTCAGGATCATGTAGCCGCCGATGACCTCCTTGGCCTCGACGAAGGGGCCGTCGGCGACCCCCTTCGCGCTGAGCACCCGGCCCTCGCCCATGAGCTTCGCCCCGGGGTCCACGATCTGGTCCGCGAACGAGTCCATCCACGTGCGGTACGACTCGATCATCGCCTGCATCGCTTCCGGCGAGGGTGGCGACTTCGGCTTCTCGCCTCCGCCCTGGGGGCCACGGTAGAGCACCAGGAACTTACGCCTCGACATGCAGAATCCTTTCGATTCGCGGGGTCTCCATCGCCCCGTCGCCTCGATGACGCGCGAGCCGGTGCCGATTGGACACTCGGCGGTCGAATTCTACTCCGTGTGGCTCTGGCTCAGGGCCGGCGAATCGGGATCCCCACCGTGTCCCGGTCTCCAGGGTGCTCGGCCGGGGTCCAGATCGTATCGGATGCCCGATCGATCGTGAGGTCTTCGGCGCCGTAGACCCACGCGGTGATGCTGCTCTCGCCGAAGCCCGGCCGGGTTCGGTAGAGCCGGCCCCAGCGCTCGTATTGGCTCGACGACGAGATGTAGACGTTGCCCTCGTAGCGCACCGCACCCTGCATCCGGCTCTGACCGCCGACGTAGGCGGCGCTGGCCCGGACCTCTCCGGAGCGGACGTCTGGGAGACCGGTCTCGGGGTCGAGGTCCCAGATGGCGATGCGCCCATCGATGTCCGGGGTGGCGTATTCGCCGCTCACCAGCGCGGGTGGGCTCGAGCTGCGGTCGAGCGCCAGGAAGCTGAAGCGCAACGAGCAGCCGGCCCGACGGAAGCGCATGAGCTCGGGCACCGCATACCGATAGCCGTGAGCATCGAATCGCCCGGAGCCGATCCCCACGCGGTCGGCGTCGTCGACGTTCGGGACCCGCATGATGTTGCCCAGGTCGAACACGCGGATCCCGCCACCGGTGTCCGCGACGTAGAGCAGGTCGCCCCACCACACGATGCCACCCGCGTGGAGGGCGTTGCCGGAGCCGCTCTCGACCGGCCCGAAGTCCGGCGCGGCCGGTGTCCCCGTCGGTTGGACCAGGAGGAGATGGCGGTAGTCGACGTCGGCGAGGTTCGTGATGTCCGCGAGCGAGATGCGCACGCCCTTGGTCGGGCGCTCTTCGGTCCGGTGGTACCAGCTGACCATCAGCGCGTTGCGACCGTCGACCACGCCGGCGGCGGCGGCATCGGAGGAGCTCGTGATCCCCTGCGGGTACCAGTAGCTCACCGCCTCGTCGCCGGTGTTCCAGCGGAAGCCACGGAACTCGTGGTTGCGCAGTCGGTAGGCGTTGTCGTCGCCGATCCCGGCGCGTCCCTGGCGATTCAGGTCGCCGAGCACGTCGCCGATCGATCGTCGCCCGGCAGAGCGTTCGACCAGCGCCGCGATGAGGGCACGCCGCTCGGCCACGTCCGCGGCGTCGGGAGCGAGGAGCGCGAACGAGCACCCGTCGACCTCGGCCAGGTGGTGTTCGCTCGTCGTCGCGGTGGCACCGTCGCACTCCACCGGGAGCGCCGGGCAAGCGTAGGTGCGGCGACACTCGGAGGAGCACTCGTCACCGTTCGTCGTGTTCCCGTCGTCGCATTCCTCATCGCCTTCGACGACGCCATCGCCGCACTCGATCGGCGTGCCGGAGTCGCGCGGCTCCATGGCGAGGTCGAGCGCGGCGAACCCGTCGTCGGGCGCCATCGCGTCGACCGCCACCATGGCGTCGCCCGCCGTCGTGGCGTCGCCCGTGGCCGACCCGTCGCGAGGCTCACCGAGCTCGCTGCTGCAGCCTCCGAGGAAGACCACGGTGGCCGCCATCTGAACGGCGGTGCGCCAGAAGGCGCCGCGAGTGCGGCCCGCGGACCGCGAGCAGCTGGGCAATGGAGAGGTTCTCGGACACGGCGGACACATCGAGCCGAGACCAAAGCATGGCCCGTGCCAGGAGATCAGGCCTTCTGCAGCGGGAAGGGCAAGATGGCCGCGCCGGTCTTCTTCACGGCTTCGATCGCGGAGCTGGAGCCCTTGGCCAGCCGCGCCATTCTCGAGAGCTCCACCGGACGCCCGAGGAAGTAGCCCTGCATCTCGTCGCAGCCGAGGTCTCGGAGGAGGTCGAGCTGTTCGCGCGCTTCGATCCCCTCTGCGAGCACGAGCAGGTCCAGCGCGTGCGCCATCCCGACGATGGCGCGCACCACCGCGACGTCGTCGTCGCGTTCGTGGATCGCGCGGACGAACGAGCGGTCGATCTTGACGCGGTCGACCGGCAGCTCTCGGAGCGTCGCCAGCGAGCTGTAGCCGGTGCCGAAGTCGTCCAAGGCGAGGCCCACACCCAGCGCGCTGATGTGCTCGAGGGTCCGGATGATCCGCCGGTCGTCCGCGAGCACCGACTCGGTGATCTCCAGCTCCAGTCGATGCGCGGGAAGGGCGGAGCGCTCGAGCGCGCGCTGCACGACGGCGACCATGTCGTCCTGGTTGAGCTGGGTCACGGAGACGTTGACCGAGACGCGCAGGTGCGCGGGCCAGCTCGAGGCCGCCACACAAGCCTGCTCGAGGACGAACGCGCCGATCGCGGGCATCTGCCCGCTCTGCTCGGCGACTGGGATGAACTCCGCTGGGGACACCTCGCCGAGCGTGCTCGAGCGCCATCGAATCAGCGCCTCCGCGCCGACCAGCGACCGATCGCGATCGTAGAGCGGCTGCATCTGCAGCCGAAGCTCGCCGCGGACGAGAGCCTCGCGGAGCGCGTTGCCGAGCAACACCCGCCGCTGGACGTGATCCAGGCTCGTGCTCTCGAACACCTCGAAGCCGTGTCCGCCACGGCCCTTGACTCGATAGAGCGCGATGTCCGCGTTGCGCACCAGCTCGTGGGTGGGCGTCTCCGGAAGGGCAAAGGCGATGCCCACGGAGCCACCGAGGTGGAGGCGGTGGTCGTCGATGTCCACCGGGAACGCGAGCGCCTGGACGACCGCATTGGCGAGGCTCTCCGCGGTCTCGGTTCGAGCCCCCGTGAGAACCACGGCGAACTCGTCACCGCCCCAGCGGGCCACGAACGGTTTGCACTCGGCCGCGGCTCGTGAGCGCAGGTGGCTGCGGGCCACCCGCTGCAGCCGGCGGGAGATCCGCCTCAGCAGCTCGTCACCCATGGAGTGACCGTACGCGTCGTTCACGTCCTTGAAGCGATCGACATCGATGAAGAGGAGGGTCACCGGGGAGCTCGCCAACCGTTCGCTCAGCACCCGCTCGCAGGCGAAGCGATTGGGAATCACCGTGAGAGCGTCGTAGGACGCGAGAACCTCCAAACGCTTCCGCTCCGTATGGAGCTTCTCGTGGGAATCGTTGACCTGGTCGAGCGCTCGGATGTGGCTCCGGACCAGGGTCACGATCAGCACCCCGATCGTCCCGGCCGCCGAGAGTGGAGCAGCGACGCTCAACACTGGCTGCAGCCGCTCCGGGACCCACGACTCCAGACCCGGACCGAAGGTGGCATACGCGATGAACCCGAGCAGACCGAGCGTCGACAGGATGGCCCAACGAACCGCGACCCGGTGGCCGAGGATCGCGGCCGCCCCGACCGGGAGCACGAAGAACCACGAGAGGGCGACCATGTCGGACCCTCCGGCGAAGAAGGCGAGCGCACAGACCACGGCGAAGAGCAGGGTCAGCCAAGCCTCCCCGATCCGAGCGGGCGACGATCCACCTCGGAGCAGCAGCCAGAGGAAGGCGGCGGTGACCAGCGCCCCGCCGAGCACCAGCGCCATCGGCCACATCCCGCCCCAGAGGTAGAGCGCCGCGAAGGGGACGGCGACCGCGCTCGTCAGCCGGATGGAGAAGTCGACCCGACGCCCGGTAGGAGACCGGCGCTTCGCGTCGGGGCCGGCGGCGGCGAGCTTGGCCAAACGGGGAAATGACTCGGTGAAGCGTTGCACGGAGCCGAGGTACGCAAGAAACGTGCGCAGTGAGGCTGTGGTATTTCATCAGCCTTGTATTGCCGAGCCGTCGTCTTCAGCCCACGGATCGTAGGCAGGTCCCACGTTCCGCATCGGTGCAACATTGAACCAATACGGTACGCTCGAATTCCTCCGATGAAACATCGTCAGAGGTAGAGCCGGAACAGGCCCGCCAGGGCGTTCCGGAGGCGTGACGGCGGGGTCCGCTCTGGCCGCTGCCATGGCGTGGAGCCTTCGATCCGCTCACCGATCATCGCCTCGAGCGCCTCGGCGAACGCGGTGTCGTAGAGCTCCACGTTCATCTCGAAGTTCAGCCGGAGGCTCCGCGCGTCCCAGTTGACGCTCCCGATGAACGACCAGCTGCCGTCGATGACCAGCAGCTTGGAGTGGTCGAAGGGCGGGCCGCTCCGCCAGATCCGCACGCCCGTCAGGTGGGCGTTGTCGAGCACGTGCTCCATGGCCCAGTTGACGATCCGGAGGTTGCCCTTCGCCGGGAGCACCAGGTCGACCTCGAGCCCGCGCTTCGCGGCGACCGCCAGGGCGGCGAGGAGCGGCTCGTCGGGGAGGAAGTAGGGCGTGGCGACCATGATGCGCTCTCGCGCCGACGCGAGCGCCGAGAGCATGGACCAGCGGGCCTTGTCGAAGTCTTCGTCCGGACCGTCGGAAACCACTCGGGCGAGCACGCCTCCGGTCGCTTCCGGCTCCGGGAAGTGGACCTCGGCTTCGAGGGTCTCGCCGGTGACGAAGATCCAGTCCTCGGCGAAGACCTGCGCGAGCTGAGTCACCACCGGGCCGGTCAGCCGGAAGTGGGTGTCGCGGGTCGGGTGGCCCGGGTCGTCGCCGAGCACGTGGTCCGGCCGGATGTTGAGCCCCCCGGCGAACCCGATGGTCCCGTCGACGACCAGGATCTTCCGGTGGTTCCGCAGGTTCAGATAGGGCATCCGCCACGGCGGGAAGGCAGGCAGGAAGCGTTCGGCGCGCACCCCGCGGCGGCGAAGCGCCCGATCGATGGGAGGGAAGCCGTAGCGAACACCCGCGGCGTCCACGAGGACCTTCACCTCCACGCCCCGCTTCGCCGCGGCGGCGAGCGCCTCGACGAACTTCAGACCCGGGCCCTGGAGCTCGAAGATGTACGACTCGAGCAGGATGCTGTGCTTCGCCTCCTCGATCGCGGCGAGCATCGCGGGGTACGCCTCGTCGCCGTTCTGCAGCACGTACGCCGCGTTCCCGTCCACGAGCGGTCGCTCGTCGATGGTCCCGATCGCGTGCGCGATCGTGGCCAGCTCCGGTCGGTCGGGGAAGCGCGAGGCGACGACGTCGGGAGGGACCGCCTGCGTGCCCGGCTCGCGCATCTGCTTGCGTGCCTCGCGGATCGCCCGCCCGCGCCGCCGGATCCGGTTGATCCCGAAGACGACGTAGAGGAGGGCGCCGATCAGCGGTGCGAGCCACGCGAGCCCGATCCACCCGAACGCGCCCCGGGGCTCGTCGCGGGTCCACAGCACGTGCACGGTCACGAAGAGCGCCATCACCAGAGCGCTCAGCGCGGTGATGCTTGCCCAATCCATCAGTTCACCGGGATGGCTCGGCTCGGGGGGCGGGCGAGGCTTCCGATCACGCGTCCCTCCGTGACCTCGAAGGGCACGGGCGGGTCGAGCACGTAGACGTAGCCCGAGCGTGGCACCTCGAGGGTCATCGTCTGCTGGCCGACACGCACGGTGCGGCTGTAGCGGAGCGGGCGCGAGCCCATCCGGCGGTGGTTGCGATGCTTCAGCAGATAGGTGAAGAGGGCGATCGCGCGGTGGTTCTGGAGGCGGTGGCAGCCATGGGAGGCGCGCCGCCAGACGCTCGTGTAGTCCACCGAGCCGTGGGTGCGGATCCCTTCGTCCGCCCCGAGCTCGCCGTTCGCCTTCAGCGGTCGGTGGATGGCCGCGGCCAGACCGAACGCGCTCGCGTAGCCCGGACCGAGCAGCGTCGCCTTCGTCTCGCTGACCACCTCTCCATCTTCGAGGTGCCGCTCCATGACCAGGTCCGCGTCTGGCGTCGACGCGGGGGGTTGCCACACCGGCGCGGCGTGCACCTGCTGCCAGACCCCCGGGCCCGCCGGTGACTCCTTGTAGCGCCAGACGTCGCGCCCGCGCTCCCGCTCCACGTGCCAGCCGCCGATCGTCGTCGGCCAGCGGATGAGCGCGAACCACTCCTCGCCGCGACGGACGTGCAGGGTCAAGGTCGGCCGCCGCTCGATGCGCCGCATCGGCGAGCCCGGCGGATCGAAGCTCTGGTCGCCGCGGTCGATCGTCACCCGGAGGTCGAGGATCGCGCCGTCCTCGGGAGTCGACGGTGGCGCAGGTACGGCCACCGCGATCGACGCGTGGTCGTCGAGCGCCAGCGACTCGAGCCAGGCGAGGGTCGACTCGGGCGTCTGCAGACCGAATGCCCGCTCGAGCCCGTCGCGGATGTCCCCCAGCCGATCGGGCGCGGCGCTGCCGTCGGCGAGCACGCCCCAGTCGAGCCGCGCGCGCTCGGTCAGCACGCGGAGCACGTCGCGTCGCGCCAGCTCACGCGGGGGCACCCGCAGCGCTGCGAGCGTCTCGCCGCTCAGCCGACCACGCGCGTAGATCCGGTGGCGCCGCTCGAAGGCCGCCAGCGCGTTCCGGGTCCGTTGGTCGAGCTCCGTGCCGACCAGCTCGCCTCGCACCAGCCCCTCGCATCGGAGTCGCTCCCGCACGGCGTCGAGCCCGGCGCGCCAGATCCCGAGCGGCTCGGCCCGGCCGAGCCACGCGCGCTCGTAGGGGCTCAGCTGCTGATGAGGGATTCGCGCCACCCCGTAGGCGTCCCACTCCACGAGCAGCGTCTGCACCAGCGACTCGGCGCGGGGGACCGCTTCGCTCTCCCAGGCCGCGACGTCGTCCTCGTCGATGTCGCTCCCGCCGAAGCGGGCCAGCGCGTCGAGGTCGGCGCGGCACGTTCGCTCCACGAGGACGCGAAGGCGCTCTCGGAGCACTCCCAGCGTCGGCGGGACGCCGTAGCTCTCGAGGAAGCGCTCCTGCTCCGCTCGCCGGCGGAGCGGTTCGTCCGGGACATCTTCGAAGCGCCCCTGGGCGAGAGCGACGAAGCTCGGGGTGAAGGTGTCGTGGGGGACGAAGATCGGCGGGACCCACGCCTCGCCCAGATCGAGAACGGCGAGGTCGCTCTCGTCCACCTCCGCGAGGGAGATGGAGTCGCGCGCCTCGCCGTCTCTCCAGACCGTGACGTCATCCGCGTGCGCTGCCGGGGTGAGGCCGAAGCCCAGAACCACCCAGGCGAGCAGGGCTCGCGAACACGACGTCATCGCAGGCTCACTCGGGGAGCGGGCCGTCGTCCTCCATGCCGTCGTCGGCCATGCCGTCGTCGGCCATGCCGTCATCCATGCCGTCGTCCATGGTGTCATCGCCCATGCCGTCGTCGGTCATCGGGTCTTCTTCACCCGTGGTGGGCTCTTCGGCGGGCTCTTCGCCACCGCCGCAGGCGGAAGCGCCGAGGCTCAGGGCGAAAACGGCAGCGAGAAACTGGTCCTTACGAAGCGTCATCTGAATCTCCATCCTCCGTGGGTTCGCCAGGCGACCCACTGGTGGTCGGCCGGTGCAGGATGCGACGGGCGACCTCTCGATCGTCGAAGGGGCGATGAACCGCCCCCTCGATTTGCTCGGCCTCATGGCCTTTGCCGGCGATCAATACCACGTCTCGATCGTTCGCGCAGTCGATAGCGTAGGCGATGGCGTCGGTTCTATCCGGGACGGAAATCCAGGCGGCGCCGCCCGTTCGACCCGCCTCCACCGCCGCGGCGATGGCCGCCGGATCCTCGCCTCTCGGGTTGTCCGTGGTGAGGACGACATGGTCGGCCAATTCGCTCGCGATTTCACCCATCTGCGGGCGCTTGCCCTGGTCGCGGTCGCCCCCGCAGCCGAAGACCACCCAGACCTTCCCGTCGCCCGCCAACGAGCGCGCGGTCGCGAGGGTGACCTGCAGTGCGTCCGGCGTATGGGCGAAGTCGACGGCGACCAACGGAGTGTCACCGATGATCTCGAAGCGGCCGGGCACGCCGGCGAAGCCCTCGAGCCCAGAGCGGATCGCCTCCGGCGCGAACCCATGGGCGTGGGCGAGGGAGGCGGCGGCGAGCGCGTCGACCGCGAAGGGCTCGCCGTGCATCGCCAGGTGGACTTCCATCTCGAGCAGCCCCTCGAGCGTCAGCAGCGTCCCCGCCCGGTCGACGCGCGCGATCGTTCCCCGCAGGTCGGCGCCCTCACGAAACCCGAAGGTCCGGAGAGCGACTCCGTCCGGCAATACACTGGCGAGGAGGTCGGTGGCTTCGCTCTCGATGGGCAACGCGGCCACCCCGCCCGCCGGCAAGGCGAGGAAGAGCTGGGCCTTCGCGGCCAGATACGCCTCGAGCGAGCCGTGACGGTCCAGGTGGTCGCGCGAGAAGCTGGTGAGCGCGGCGTGTGTCGGCGGACAGCGCGTCGCGAAGCCCCCGGCGAGCGCGCGGGAGGTCACCTCGAGGCAGAGCACGTCGCCGCCCTCGTCGCGAGCCGAGGCCAGGAACTCGTTGAACGCGCTCATCGAGGTCCCGATCGAGCCGCGCTCCTCTCCGTCGACCATCACACCCACGGTGGTCACGACCACCGGCCGATGACCGGCCGCTCGCGCGATCGCGCCGAGCATCCGGGTGGTGGTCGTCTTCCCGTTGGTGCCGGTGACGGCGAGGGTCGGCAGCACGTCGGTGCTCCTAGAGTGCGCGCTTCTTGCGAGCTCTGGTGGTGGCCGCGCCGGGCTTCGGCCGGGTCCCGGAAGCCGGTCGACCGATGCCCTGACAGTGAGTGATCGCGATCGCCAACGCATCGGTCGCGTCCAGGCCGGGGAGCTCCTTCAGCCCGAGGACCACGGCGACCATCTTGGCGACCTGGGTCTTGTCCGCCCCACCCTTGCCCGCGACCGTCCGCTTCACCAGCGCCGGCGGGTACTCGTGGACGTCGAGCTCGCAATTCGCCGCCGCGACCATGGCCGCCCCGCGCGCGTGGCCGAGCTTCATCGCCGCGTTGGCGTGCTTGGCCATGAAGATGTCCTCGATCGCCACCACGCCGGGCGCCCACTCGCGGATGACCTCGGTCAGCGAGTCGTGGATGATCTTCAGCCGCGCCGGCAGCGGTCGTTTGCCCGTGCGGATGACGCCGCTGGCGAGCGGCACCAAGCGGCGCCGACGAGTCTCGACGATGCCCCAGCCGGTGCGCTGGGTGCCGGGGTCGATCCCGAGGACGCGCACGGTGCTCAGCTCAGCCCTCGCTCTCCAGCTGGGCCAGCGCGGCCTCGCTGAGCTCGAAGTCGGCGAAGACTCCCTGGACGTCGTCGTGCTCCTCGAGCGAATCGAAGAGCGACACGAGGGTCATGGCGTCGTCGCCGTCGACCTCCTTGGGCGTGTTCGGGATGTACTCGAGCTTCGCCTCGGAGACCGTCAGGCCGGCTTCTTCGAGCGCGGTCGACACGGCGTCGAGCTCCTCGCGGACCGTGGTCACGACCCAGCTCTCCTCCTCGTCGCTGAGGTCTTCGGCGCCGGCCGTCGCGGCCTTCTCGAAGATCTCCATCTCGTCGCCCTGATCCTTCGGGATCCGGATGATGCCCTTCTGCTCGAAGGCCCACGCTGCCGTGCCGGTCGACGAGAGCTCGCCCTTGCCCTTCTCGAAGAGCTTGCGGACCTCGGCCGCGGTGCGGTTCCGGTTGTCCGTCATGACCTCCATGATGAAGAGCGTGCCGCCGGGGCCGACCCCTTCGTAGATCAGGTCCTCGTAGGAGACGCCCTCGAGCTCACCGGTGCCCTTCTTGATCGCGCGGGTCTGCGTGTCGTTGGGCATGTTCGCGGCGCGGGCCGCGTCGAGCGCGCGACGGAGCCGCGGGTTGCCGTCGGGGTCCCCGCCTCCCAGGCGGGCGGCGATGGTGATCTCCTTGATGATCTTGGTGAAGATCCGACCGCGCTTCTTGTCCTGGGCTCCCTTGCGGTGCTTGATCGTCGACCATTTGTTGTGGCCGCTCATCGGCTGATTGCTCCCATCATAGGTATGTGGTGAAAACCTATTCAGGTCCGGTCCACCGGGTCAAGGTGGCAACGAGAGGCTAAGGTGGGGGCGACGTGGGTCAGCTCCAAGATGTGCGGCTCCGGAGCAAGCGCGGCGCCTGGTTCGCCTTCGCCCTCCTGGTGATCGGTGGGATCGCCTCCGGTACGTGGTCGCTCACCCGTTCGCCGCCCGCGCCCAACGGCGTGCTGGTGCACATCGAGGGCTGCGACGGCGGCTGCCGCGAGGCGATCTTCGCCTACGCCGAGCGTTTGCTGGGCGAGCACGGGTTCGAGGCGGTCTCCGACGTGGAGCGACGCTTCCCCACGGACCTGAACGCCGTGCTCGCGACCGCCCGCCACGAGGGCGCCGCCCACGCGCTCTACATGACCCTGAACTCGGTGGAGAGCCGAGCCGGCGCCGGCGGTGAGGACCGCGCGCAGGTCCTGGTCGAGGTGATGCTGTCCGTGGCCACCGCCGACGGGCAGACCATGCGCGTGTCCCGCCAACTCTCCATCGAGGGCGAGGACGAGGCGCACGGGCTCAAGCTCGCGGGAGACGCCGTGCTGGACGCGGCCATCGATCGGGTCGCGGGGTTCCTGGTGCAGAGCGACGCCATCGTCACGTTCCTCGCGAGCGAGCCCGTGCCGCGAGAGGTCGAGACCCGCGAGCGCCTCGAGCGGGTGCGCGGCGGCGTGGACGCGATGGTGGCGGCGCAGTCGGACTTCGAGGCGCGGTGCACGACCGCGCAGGAGACGGCGAGCCGGACCCAGGGGCTGGACCTGCACTGCGCGCTCCGCACCAACGGGCCGGTCGCGTTCTGTCCGAGCGAGAGCCCGGTCGCCGTGCTCGAGACCGGCGTGGTGGTCCACGCGGGCACGCGCATGCCTCGCTTTCGCTTGGGCCGCCGGGCCGACGTGGAGCGGAGCCCGGAGACCTTCGACCGGTTGCTCCACTGGGACCCGGCGGCGCGCGCCTACTACATGGCCCACGCGCCGCGGATGCGACCCGACGCAGACGCGCTCGGGCCGCACTGGTCCGTCCACGTGGAGCTCGCGCCGGAGCCCTCGGGTGGTGTGATCGGATCGGCCCTGGTGCTCACGCGCGGCACGCCCCAACGCGAGAGCGTCGTCCTCCTGCGCACCGAGCCGCCCGTGCGGATCGGCTTGCCCCACCTGGCGCCGGACGGCGCCAGCGTGACGTTCACGCGCCAGGAGCACGAGCACGCGGCGCCCGAGCTGATGTGGATGCGCGCGGAGCCTGGCGCGACGCCCGAGGTGGTGACCGACTTCGGTGCCTTCGGCCATTTCCTGGAGCGACCCGCCATGCCAGCGCCGGAGCCGGCCGCGGAGGCGGGGGCCGCGGAGGCGGGGGCCACGGAGCCGGCGATGGAAGCGGAGCTCCTCCTCCTCGTCACCGTGGCCGGTGCACAGGGAGCCGAGGCCGGCGCCGACGTGCCGGAGGACGAGTTCGGTGACCGAACGGAGGAGCAGCAGCTCTTCGACGACCTCCTCGCGCCGAACGAGGAAGAGCGCGCGACCCTCGATCTACCCCAGCTGACCCATCAGGCGGTGATGCGGGTCGGTGCCGAGGGGCCGTCGCTGGTCGCGCGGATCGGCGGGGTCGAACGCCCCGTCCAGGGCGTGCTCGGCGCGACCGCCGAAGGCGTCGTGGTCGCGAGCGCCAGCCGACCCTTCGGCTGCACGGTCGGCGTCGTCGACTGGCGGACGTGGGAGGCGCGCTGGATCGAGGTCGGCGGCTGCCTGCAGTCGGGCCAGGTCGCGCCCGGACCTCGCGGCGACGCCATCTACGGGACCATGCGGGTTTCGGAGGTCTCCGACCCGGTCGAGGGAGACAGCGAGGTGGTGCGAGTCGACCTGGTCGACGGTCGGCTCACGCAGCTGACGCACGATGGCGTCGAGGATGGGAAGGTCCTCGCCGGCGTCACGCCTCAGGGTGTGCGCCTGGCGATCCAACGACGGCCCGCGACCTCGTACGCGCGCTTCGCGCCAGCCTACGTGTGCACGGCGCTCGCCCCCGAAGACGAGGGCGAAGCCTTCACTCCACGTCCACCACCCGCCACTCCCCCGCCTCCCGGCGAAGACGCAGCACCCGACCTCCAGTGAGGCGTACCCGGGCTTCGTTGCCCTGAATCTCGACGTCCAGGTCGAGCGGGTCCGCGGTCTCCTCGAGGAAGCGTCGCCGCTCGTCGTCGAGACCCGCGCGCGCCTCTCGGGAGAGCACGCGCATCAGGCCGCGGAGGCTCCGCCGCTGGACCGCGTGCCGCAGCGCCAGCACCGCGTCGAGCGGAGTCTGCAGCGCGGGCGCGTCCAGCACTCCGCCGAGCAGCGTCCAGCGTCCGTCCTCGAGGGTCAGCACCGCCTTCTCGCCTTCACGGAGCGGGACCTCGGCGCGGCTGAGGACCTCGTCGGCCTTCACGGCGTCGTCGACGTGGTCGGCGTGCTCGGCGAGCTCCGCCCGGTTGGCTTCGAAGGTCGCCTGGAAGTCCTCGTAGGCGATGGCCTCCTGCGTCTCCGGGTCGAGGAGGTCGTAGGCCGTGCGGCTGTCGCCCTCACGGAGGGCGTCCGTGTAGGCATCGAGCGTCGCCTCGGGACCGGCGACGCGGGTCGGAGCCCCCCCGCACGCGAAGGTCAGGGCGGTCATGGCGACGAGCGCGCGCACGGCCCATCTATACACCCTCGCCCTCCGATCGTCCGGCTTCGCGACTCGTGGCGTTCACGATCTCGGCCGCTCCGCTCGTGAACCCGGGTTCACGCAACGTGAAAAGGCGGCGCGCGCCGGCACGATCTCCGAGGTCCCCGAATGGGGGGCATTGGTCCTCGGATCGGTCGAATTGGGCTCAGATCCGCCCGATCTGGGCCATTCGCCGGGTTTTGGGAGGTCTGGCACGGATCATGGATCAATTCCGGCCAGGTCCATGTCGGACCCCCGCTCCTGCGCGAGACACACCATGCGAACCCTCTCTCATTCCTTCCTCTTCACGCTGGCCCTGGGCCTCCTGGCGGCCACCGGTTGCAAGAACGAGTCGTACTACTGCGACGACACCGGCTGCTACTACTGCGATGGCCTCGGCTGCCGCGACGTGGAGCCGCCGGATCGAGACCCCTGCCGTGGCGATTTCGAGTGCTCGGAAGGCGAGATCTGCACCGACCTGGGCTGCACGGTCTCGGGCTGCGAGCGCGACTCGATGTGCCCCGACGGCACCGTGTGCTCGGCGGACGGTCTGTGCGTGAGCCCGACCGAGCCGACGCCCATCCCCAACCCCGGCACCTGCACCCGGAGCTCCGAGTGTGGCGACGGGCTCATCTGCGTGGACGGCATCTGCACCCCAGACGAGGGGAACACCTGTGACGACACGGGCGTGTGCGACGAGGGCTTCTTCTGCATCGACGGCGAGTGCCGCGCCGACGAGGACGTCTGCCGCTTCAACAGCGAGTGTGGCGCCGGTCGGACCTGCGTCGACGGCGAGTGCGTGAGCGGTTGCTCCGGCGACGCGGATTGCCCGGTCGGTGCGGTGTGCACCGGCGGCTTCTGTGTCGGCGAGGATCCGATGACCGGCGAGTGCACCAGCAACGCCGACTGTGGCGATGGCCGCATCTGCATCGACTCGAGCTGCTTCGAGGGCTGCGCCGCGGACTCCGACTGTGCGACCGGCAACATCTGCGTCGACGGCACCTGCCGCCTCGACACCCGCCCGGACCCGGACTGCTCCAGCGACCTCGACTGCCGCTTCGCGTGCATCAACGGCGTCTGCCGGACCCCGTGCGACAACGAAGAGGAGTGCGCCCGCGTCGACGTGCAGCTGACCTTCTGCCTCGACAACTACTGCGCCACCACCAACGAGGCCACGAGCGACTGCGCGACTTCCGCAGATTGCGCCGCTGGCCGGGAATGCATCGACGGCATCTGTCGTTGAGATGAGGAAGGCGGCGGGCGACCCACCACCACCATCCGCTCGTCGCCGACTTCATCAGCTGTTTCTCCAAAACCCACCCACCTAGAACGGCCCGGCCCACCGCCGGGCCGTTCGCTTTCCGTCCGCTCGCCACAGGCGAGCGCCCTCACCCTCATGTGGTTCTGCGGTGTCGAGGCATTGAGGGCGGCAACACCCACGGCCGGGGCGGCGGACAGGCCCCCCAGGTTTGTCGCTCGGGGGGGGGCCGCCTTCGGCGTCCAACCCCTCGCTGCCGACGGTCGCCTCGGCGCCGG
Source organism: Deltaproteobacteria bacterium (assembly GCA_017644045.1). Lineage (GTDB taxonomy): Bacteria > Myxococcota_A > Polyangia > Polyangiales > Houyiibacteriaceae > UBA1660. The sequence goes on along the minus strand of JAEPMI010000009.1, from coordinate 442,373 downwards.
CACCTCCGGCACCTCCGGCGAGTCTTACGCACCTGGGGGGCCTGTCCGCCGCCCCGGCCGCCTCGCCAGTGTGCCTGCCCAGTGGTCTTCATTGGGGGCTGGGCGACGTCGCGAACGTGCTGCGCACGTCCACGAGTCGCCGGTTGAGCTCGCTCGCTCGCCCCGCGCGTTCGCGCGTGACGAGCTCGCTCTGAGCCCGTTGCGTGGAGACTCGCCGGCTGCGCCGGCTCGCTCCCCGCTGAGCGCTACGCGCCTGCGTCGGCTCGCTTCGCTCGCCGCCGCCGCGCCACCCTTGCTCGCTCACGGGCTGGGTGCGCTCACTACGAGTGCATCAGGCGCGGCGAAGGGCCGCGAGCGCCTCGTACGCGTCCACGGCCGTCAACTCGCCACTCTCGTAGGCTTCCGCTCGCGCGATGGCCTCACGGTTCCACTCGGCTTCGAACTCGCCAGGCATGCCACGAGGGAGCGCGGCGACCAGCCGTTCGACCAGCGACTCGAGCTGCTCCTTCGGGAGTGCCATCGCTTCTCGGAAGAGCTTGTCGGACCGCGAGCTCACTGCGGGTAGTGTAGCGTCGCGCGGAGGATTCATCCACCCGGAGGCTCGGATGGTTCGGCTGCCCAGCGCTGCCTTGGTCCTCAGTTCATGTCGTTCGGAATCCGCAGGATGTAGACGGACAACCCGGCGGCCTGAAGCAGAGGCCGATCCGCGAATGGAAGAAATCGGGGTTCACGGCTGAACCACCACTCGGCGCGCTCCCCGGGAAGCTGATCGAGGTAGTGGGTCCGTCGCTTCCTCTTGAACGTGTCCGTGCAGCGCAGGATGGGATCGAAGGGCGAGAGATCAGGGTAGAGCGCGACCGGAAGAAAGAGCTTCTCGGCGAACGGGGACGCCGTCGCCAGCCGATCGATCGACTCTTGGGGATTCTCGACTCGACCCTTGCGCTCAGGGGCGTCGGCCGCCACCCATCCTTCACAGGATTCTCGAACGAACTCCGGGGTCGTGACCATCAACAGCGCATGGTCCCAGCCGTGCTCGAGACGTTCTCGAAGGGAACGACGTTCGGTATCCTGGGACTCCATGGTCGCGACCATACAGCAAGTCGAGCAGGTCACCGGGGCGGTTCGCGAGGGTGACTCTCATCGGGCTCTCGACCTCATTCACGGCTTGGATCTGTCCGACGAGCAGGCCGTCGAGATCGTTCGGGCGTGTGCCGAACGGAACGAGCCAGTCATCGCATCCGTGGTTCTTCGGGGGCGCTCCCTCGTCACCGATGGCGAGCATCCGTTGGTCGTTGCCGCACGCGCCGGTCACTTCGCGATGATCCACATGTTGGCCAAGCGCTCGGACACCACGGACGCCATCGTCCTCGAGGCCTTCGCAGCGACTCATGAGTACAGGGCCGTCGCCGGCCCCAGTCCAGGCGACGGCGATTGGACCTACTCCGAGTTCCTCAGAGTGATGCGCATGCGAGAGCTGCGCGACCCACGCGAGGGAAGGTACGACGACGACTACGATGAGGACGAGGACGGGGACGACGAGTACGAGGACGACGAGGAAGAGTACGACGACATCCTGACTGGACTTGAGGAAGGCGACCTCGAGCCGTTGCGTGATGCGTTGGCCGGCGGACTGGCTCCTGACCACGAAATCTCTGGAGTGACCCTCATGGAGTTCGCGATCGACTTCAACTCGGTGGACGCCGTGAAGCTGCTCATGGGAGCGGGAGCGAGCACCACATCCGCGGTGGGTCGCGCCGCGGGGTGGGGGTTCGTGGAGCTGGTCGAGGTGATGCTGGACAGCGGCTGTGAGGCCACTGGGGAGGCCGTCTGTGAGGCTCTGACCAGCGATGACCCCTTGCCCATCCTCGAGCTGCTGCTCAGCCGCGGTGCCCCTGCGGAAACCCGCCGCGACGACGGCATGACCGCCGTCGAGGTCGCTATCTACGAGGGACGACCAAAGGCCGTGTCCCTATTGATCGAGCACGGCGCGTCCGCCCCGGAGGCCGCACTCGAGCAAGCTCGTCGCCAAGCACGAGAGCTCAGGTGAGCATCAGCACAAGCGCTCTCTTCGGTGCGCTCAGGGGAGGGCGGTGATGGTGGTGTCGACGTCGATGGAGACGGCGGCGCCGTCGTCGGCCGTCTGGCCACGCACGGTGAAGGCGATCCGACCCGTCGCGGGATCGATCGCGTCGACGTCCAGCGATCCCCGAACCTCTCGGTTCGTGGTCGTGCCGGGGAGCTCGACGCGAACTCGGTACTCGGCGGCCTCGTAGTGGCCGTGCTCCGGGGGAGCGTCGAGGAGGACGCTCCAGCCGTCGGGCCCGTAGATGGCCATCCAGGGGCGGGCGGTGCCGGGATCGAAGCGGCTGTCGGGGAGACGAGGATCGAAGGCGCCGGTCTGCTCGGCCACCGTCACGCGAACCGCTGACTGCGGCGCGGGCGTGACGCCTTCGGCGGGCTGAATGCCGCTGGTGGCAGCACCTTCCGAGCTCTCCGTGGACTGGGGGGCGGTGGTTTCCGCGGGTTCGCCTCCACAAGCGGACGCGAGGACGAGGACGAGGATCAGGGTCAACGGCTTCATGAACCGCTTGTAGGACGAGTCGATCCGCGCGCAAGTCCGCTATCCGGCCAGCCGGGATCGGAGCGCGCTCTTGCTGAAGCGACCGCCGCCGTCGTGGAGGTCCACGATGGTGAAGTCGTACTCCTTCAGGAGCGTCAGGACGCGATCCACTTCCGCCCAACCCTTCGGCTCCGACCGGGAGTAGGCGCCGAAGAGGATGCGGATGGAGATGGAGTCCTCGCCGGGCGCGAGGTCGACGGCCTCGAGGTCGTCGAGCTTCGCGCAGATCTGGCGGAACGCCGGCTTCCGGTCCTTGGCGATGGCGAGCAGGGGGTAGGCCACGTTCAGCTCCGGAGCTCGATCGAGACGGTCGACGCGATGGCCTTCGGGATGCGCCGGACCACCTCGAAGCGAAGGCGTTCGGCGTTCGCCGAGCTCAGCCCTTGGCCGCGCATGTCGAAGACGAGGGTCTGGGTCGCGCCCTTCGGGAGGTTCAGGGCGCCCTTGACGACGATGTTCGCGGCGAACTTCGCGATGCGTTCGTGGCGCTCCTGTCGCTTCTTGGGGACCTCGTTCGCTCCCGCGAAGACTGGCAGCAGGTACACGGCGTTCTTCCGCTCCGCGTCCCAGTGGTCCGGCTTGCACGCGCCCCAGTCCAGTCGATCGACCGCACGCTTCGTCAGCATGATCAGGCTACGGGCGAGCCCTGGCCGGCCTTCCCTGGGCCCGATCGCGCTCGGCTATCATCCGCCGAGATGTCGAACACACAGCAGTTCTGGGACGCCATCGAGAGCGGTGACGCCAGCGTTCTCCGAGATGCCGTCGACGCCGGGGTGGACGTCGACGCGACCGACGACTTCGGCTTTCCCCCGCTGGTCTCTGCCGCGCACCACGCTCGCCTCGGGGTGGTGCTCGCCCTCCTCGAGGCAGGCGCGAATCCCAACGCTCGGGTGCGAGAGCAGGACACTGCGCTCCATCGCGCGCTTCGCTTCGGGAGCGGCACCCGACGAGACGGCCGCCCGCTGAACGACGCGGAGCGCGAGAGCTACCTGCCCATCATCCAGGCGCTCCTCGGAGCGGGCGCGGATCACACGCTCGAGAGCGAGGGGCGCTCGGCACTCGCGCTCGCCGTCGAGCAAGCCTCGATCGGAGCGGTGGAGGCGCTGCTCGCGGCCGGTGCGAGCGCGACCGAGCGCGGTCTGCTGTCACGCGCCATTCGCTCCCGGCGGGACCGCGACGCGAAGGTCTCCCTGCTGCTGCGCGAGGGGGCCGACGCGGACGAGGGCTGTCCGCTCCCGCACGCCGCCAACACGCTCTTCGACGATCGCGCGGTCGCGACCTGCGAAGAGCTGCTCGACGCCGGGGCATCGGTCGATCAGGTCACCGAAGGCGGCTGGAGCGCGCTCACGCACGCGATCGCTGCGGAGAACCTGCCGCTGGTCCAGCTGCTGCTCTCGAAGGGGGCGCGCGCCGACCTTCCCATTCGGTACGACGAGCACCAGGCGGGGCTCTCGCCGGGGATGACCGCTGCGCACATCGCCGCGCACTTCGAGCTCACCGACTTCGTCGACGCGATCGCGGCCGCGGGGCAGGCGCCGTCGAGCGACCCGCTCGAGAGCGCCGGTCTGGTCGGCCGATGGCGCCTGGTCGCGGTCAGCACGGATCACGAGGGCGAAATGTACGCGCTCGCGGAAGAGGACTGGATCGACCTGCTCGGCGCTCCCGATGGGTTCCTGGAGCTTCACGCCGACGGGCGCTTCGAGGGGCGGGAGATGAGCGAGATCGGCGGAACCTGGGCCATCGTCGACGACGCGCTGCGCTTCGACGGCGAGGAGCTCGAGCCATCCATGTGGGTCTCCATGGAGCTCGGGAACCGTCAGCTCGTCATCGGCTACGACGACGACTTCGGCCGGCGCGAGTTCCGCTTCGAACGCGAGTGACTCAGAAGCGCCGCTCGTAGCCGGCGGCGGTGATCGTCACCCGTAGCCGCGGGCGCCAGTAGCGGCCCACGCTCAGGTAGAAGTGCTCGGTGAGGTCCGCCTCGCGTTTGGTGAAGAACACCAGCTTCGCCGTCCACTCGTGCGCCACGAAACGCGCGAGGTCCGAGTCGCTGGTCCGTGGTTGGCCGATGAAGATCGCGTCCGGCGGCGCGCCGTTGGTCCAGAAGTCGACGCCGTTCTGCTGGTGGACGCGATAGCCCACGCGGACGAACGCCATGCGGTGCAGCCACTGCGCGGCGGTCACCGACGCGCTGTGCGCGCGGAGACCGAAGTCGTCCGCGTAGAAGCGGTAGTGGAGACCGAGTGTCGATCGCGTGTGGGCGATGTGGTGTTTGAGGCCCGCGGTCAGCGCGTGGCGCGTTCTCCTGCCGGGAAAGCGCTCGCCAATCCGCCGATCGGTCCCCGCGATCGGGACGGAGTTCCACGTCTGCTCGAGCACGCCGAACTGGTGCGTCACGCCGTAACTGGCGCTGGCGACGGTGGTGGGACTGAGCAGCTGGGTCGCGGCGATGGATCCGAGGATGGTGCGCCGACGGACGAAGCCGAGGTCGGCGCCTTGGATGGTCAGCGGGTCGAAGGCGTCGATGCGGAAGTCGAAGCGCAGCTCGACGGTGGCGTTGTCCTGAGCGAGGTCGCGCCGGTAGCCGAGACCCCCGAAGCCTCCCTTGAGCGGCTCCTCGAGGTGCATGCCGTAGCGGAGCTGCAGGTGGTCGTCCTCGGTGGCGTCGACCTGGGTCTCGATGCCGAGGGTCACCGCTTCGTTCCAGAGGGAGGCCCTCGAGACCGCATCGAGCGCATCGGCCGAGGCCGCGCTGACCACGTCGACGAGCAGATCCACGACGTGACGGGCCCGGCGCGACTGCTGGACCTCGAGCCGCATCGCCGGCTGCGCCACGTCGATCCGCTCGGAGCCGCGCGGCACCCCGTCCGCGTCCCGGCGTACGTCCGCCTGCGACTGCACGCCCCTACCCTCCTGCCCGAAGTGCGTCACTCGCGCGCTGGCCGCCTCGAGCCGCCAGTCCTGCTGGGCGCTCGCGGTCCCGGCGACCGCCAACATCAGCAGCACCGTCGCTAGTTGCTGCAACCGCAGCCTCCGCCGGCCGGCGCGCCGTCGCCGCCGCCGGCGCCCTCGCGCGACGTGTGCAGCTTGCGCATCGACGCGGACTCCACCGCGTCGTCGGTCATCGTCGGGTCGGTCAGGTGCTCCCGCTCGTAGGGGCGCACCACGGCGCAGCCCGAAAGGACCACCACCAGCAAGAGGAAGCGTGTCACGGCGGCAGCCTCACCCGGGGCCACCGTTCACCGCAAGGCGATCAGCGGAGCTTGGCGGCGATCGCGTCGATGTCTTCCTTGCGGGCAAGGAAGCCGCCGAGGCGGGGCTTGCCGCCGTCCTTCGGCTGGAGCTTGCCGTCGCGGAGCTCGAGGCCGACCAGGCCCGCGGGCACGGTCTTCATGGTCATGCCGAAGAGGTTCTTCACCTCGGTCGAGCTCTCGTGGACCACGAACCAGGGCTGCTTCGCGTACCCGATGCCGATCAGCAGATGCATCGTGCCGAGCCCGATCAGCATCAGCTGTCCGAGGAAGAGGCCGATGCCACCGGTGAAGAGGCCGGCGACGATCATGAGCACCGAGAAGGCGGGGTTGTAGCGGACCGGCATGGCGACACTTACGGCGTCGGCCGCGGATCCTTCCCCGACGTGGCCCGGGCCAGGACGGCCGGGTCCTCGCTCACGATGAAGAGCCGCTCCTTGTTCTTCAGGTGCGAGATCTTGCCGACCTTGCGGCCCTTCGGGTCGTGTATGCCGATCCGGGCGCCGACGTAGCGGCGGTAGTCGTGCTCGAAGACCCGCACCGCGCCGCGGCTCGCGAGGATCGACTCCATGGTCTCCCGGTCGAGGTAGCCCTCGTCGCTGAAGCTGACCACGAGCGTCGGGGCCTTCACCCGCTCCACGAGCTCGCGCATGGCCCCGGCGATTCGCGGCTTGGAGTTGAAGACGCTCTTGCGGGCTCGGCAGTCGATCCGCTTTCGCGCGACCCCGTAGGTCTCCGGCGCGTCCCAGCGCACCAGGGTCTCCCACACGTGGTAGTTCCCGAGGTACTTGTGCTGGTTGTATGGCGGGTCGAGGTAGGCCACGTCCGCCTCGACGCCGGCCGCCTCGAAGGCGTCGCACTCGAGCGCCTCGCCCTTGCCCGACTTCGCCTGCGGCAGGATCGCAGGGAGCCGTAGCTCGAGGGGGTTGTGGGCGCGCTTGGCCCACTGCTTGAGGTAGGCCATCTGGACGCCGGTGGTGGAGTCGACCCGGTCGGCCGCCTCCATGAGCGAGGTGAGCACGATCGCCTCGAGCTCGGGCTCGAGGGCCATCGCCGCGATGGCGTTCCGGATGGCCTCGATCTTCGCGCCGTTCGTCGGGTGGAAGTAGCGGCTCTCGACGCAGTAGGTCTCGGCGAACCAGCCCGGTTCGGGCGGCACCTCCATGAGCTCGGCGAGCAGCCGCTCGGCGCGCTCGGCCCACTCGCCGTGGTCCGCCTGGACGTAGCAGCGCGCCAGGGTCGCGGCGTAGGCGTTGTGGTCGTTGGCCACCACACGGTAGCCCCGGTCCTTCAGGGCGTGGCCCACCCGGGAGGTGCCGCTGAAGAGATCCAGCACCGTCCGGGCGCCCTCGTGGGCCCCGACGGCGGCCAGGATCGGCTCGATCAGCAGGCGCTTGGAGCCCAGGTACTTGATCACGGCGCGGCGCCCATCGCTGGGAGAGATAGCACGAGCGCTTGTCGCCTCCCTGGGGCGGTGGTACCGCCTCGCCATGCGATTCGTGTTCGTCATGGACCCGGTCTCGACCGTCCTGGTCGATGAGGACACCTCTTTCGCCCTGATGCTCGAGGCCCAGAAGCGCGGCCATCGGGTGGACCACTGCCTGGTCCAGGACGTGGCCATCCAGGACGGGCGCCCGAAAGCGACCGTTCGGCAGGCCACCATGAAGCGGGACCCGGCCGCGCCGGTCACGCTCGGGGATGCCGAAGAGGTGGACCTCCACGACGTGGACGCGGTCTTCGTCCGCAAGGACCCGCCCTTCGACGAGCCCTACCACTGGCTCACGCTCATCCTCGAGCACCTCCGTGGCTCCACGCTGGTCGTGAACGACCCCCGCGGGCTGCGCGACGCGAACGAGAAGCTCTACGCCTGCCACTTCCCCGAGCTCATGCCCCGGACCCGGGTCGACTCGGACCGGAACCGCATCCGCGCGTTCGTCCGCGAGGTCGGGGGCCAGGGCGTGATCAAGCCGGTCGACGGCCACGGCGGCGAGGGCATCTTCCTGCTGAAGGACGACGACCCGAACTTCAACGCGCACGTCGAGACCGTGACCCGCGGCGGTCGCCGGGTCGCGATGGTCCAGGAGTACATCCCGGAGGTCCGCAAGGGCGACAAGCGCATCCTGCTGATCGGCGGTGAGTTCATCGGTGCCATCCTCCGGGTCCCGCGCCAGGACGACCTGCGCTCCAACATTCACGTCGGTGGATCGGTGGTCCACTCGGAGCTCGACGACGCCGACCGGAAGATCATCGCCACGATGCGTGAGCGCCTCGCGGCGGATGGGCTGCACTTCGTCGGCCTCGACGTGATCGGCGGCAAGCTGACCGAGGTCAACGTGACCAGCCCGACGGGCATCCAGCAGATGACGCGCCTGGCCGGCAAGGACTGCGAGGGCCAGGTCATCACCTGGGTCGAAGAGAAGGTGAACGACCGATGAAGCGAACGCTGACCTGGCTCGGAGCGCTCCTGGCGCTCGGCTGTGCGCCGAAGACCCTGCAGATGCCGCCCTCGACCCCGGACACGCTGAGCGATCCGCGCGGGCCTCGGGAGATCACGACGCTGCTCGACCTCGACGTGATCAACGACGCCGAGGCCGGCGGTGGCTTCGTCTACGCCGCGACCGAGCGAGGCCTGCTGATCTTCGACGCCGACGGCAACGCCACGCGCCTCATGGAGACCGACCGCTTCAGCGCCGTGGCGGTGAGCGCGGACGGTAGCGCGGTCGCGGCTTCCCCCACTGGGCTGCTCGCGCTCCGCGGCGGCAATCCCGCCGAACACACTCCGCCCGCGCTCCCCGCGGGCGACGTGAGCGACCTGCTCCTGAAGGCGGACGGAACGCTCTGGGCCTGCGGCGCGCAGGGCGTGCTCACGGTCCGCGAAGGCGCGTGGGTTCGCATCGGCGAGCCGGCGTACTGCACCTCGCTCTTCGAGGCGCCGGGCGGTGGCCTCTGGGCCGCGCTCGACCGGGGCGCGCTCTTCATCGACGCGCAGGACGTCGTGCGCGAGCACCGCGAGAGCCGCGGCCTGCCCGCCGGATTCGTTCGGTCGGTGGTGCCGGTCGGCGGCGAGGGCGAGGCCTACGCGCTCGTGCAGTCCCCGAGCGACGCTTACCTGGCGCACTTCGATGGGACCCGCTGGTTCAGCTACACGATCAACGGCTTCGAGCGGAAGGCCGTCGGCCTCGCGCGCCGCGCCGGTGACATCCTCCTCTTCTCCGAGGACTACGCCTTCCGCATCTCCGATCCGGTCGGCGCGGGCGGTGTGCGGCTCACGCCCCTTCAGCGTGGCGACCGTGACCAGGTGCTCGGCTACCGTGCCGAGCCGACGGAGCCCGCCCCGGCCGAGACCGGCGAGCCGACCGAGCGCAGCTTCGTGCGCCTCGCGCCGGTGCCGCCGAACCACCCGACCATCGACGCGCCGGCCCTCGTGGTCGAGCCCGCCGACGCGCTCGCCGGGCCCGCGTACCTGGTGAAGTCGAACGGCAACCAGGTGCTCGTGGCCATGCGGAACCAGGGCATCCTCGTCAGCGGTGAGGGCGAGCCGCGCATGGTGAGCAGCCGGAACCTCGTCGCCTCGCGCGATCTCCAGATCGCCGGCGACGAGCGGGGCATCGCCTGGCTCGTGACCGATGACGGCACGGTCGGCGTCTGGCAGGACGGGGCGCTCCGAGCCGTGGCCGCTCCGGAAGGGACGCGGCCCTGGTCCGTGTCCCCCGGGCCCCGTGGCGTCTACCTGGCCTCGACCGTGGCGGACCGCCCGAACGTCGTGCAGGTCCACCGCCGGATGCCGGGCGACCAGTGGCTGCTGGTCGTCGAGAAGGCGCTCTTCGGCGGCGCACCGGCGCCCGCGGAGGCACCGGTCGCCGACCCCGAGGCGGGTGTCGATCCCGAAGCGGGCGTCGATCCCGAAGCGGGCGCGGATCCCGAAGCGGGCGCGGCCGTCCCGGCGACTCCCGCCGGTCCGCAGCTCCTGGGCGTGCCGATGCTCGGCGTGACCGACGACGAGACCATCTGGGTCGCGCTGCGGGTCGTCGCCGACACCGAGTCGGGCGGTCGCATGCGCGGCGTCGCCGTGTTCTCTGCGAGCACCGACGGCGTGACCTACCACCACCAAGGCTCGGACCGCTCCGTCGACGGCGAGGAGTCGCACCGCATGCCGGACGACTTCGAGGCGATGGACGTGAACGAAGACGGAATGGTCTGGTTCGCGTCGCTCGTCGGTGCGATCCGCATCGGCAATCACCAGTCGGTCTACTTCGGCGAGGACCGCGGCGTGCGCGGCGAGGTCGTGAGCGACGTGCTGGTCGGCGGCCGCGGCCGCGTGTGGGTCGCCGCCGCGGAGGGCCCCGGTTACCGGCAGCAGCAGAGCTTCGAGTTCCGCATGCCCCAGTTCGTGAAGGACGCGAAGCCGCTTCGTCTCGCGCTCGATCCCCAGGGTCGCGTGTGGGCCGCCGGTCCGAACGGTCTGCTCGTCGCGGACGGCGACCAGTGGACCGCCTTCGGCGAGGCCGAGGGGCTGCCGTCGAGCCAGCTCATCGACGTCGAGGCCGACCCGAACGGCAACCTCTGGCTGCTGACCCCCGAGCGGGTGTTCCGACTCTCGCGTCCCGAGGCGCCCGCCGCCGCTCAGCGGTAGGGGCCGACGCCCGCGAGAGGCACCTGGCGTAGCCGACTCAGCTCGCGCCCGCGGTGTCGAAGGATCTCTTTGACGCCCCGGCGGTAGAACTCGCGGGGGTTCGGCCGCAGGTGGCTCTCCACGAGCCGGTCGGGGATCTCGGTGAGGACCGCGAAGAGCGCGAGCGCGTACGCGACCTCGTGCTCGCCGAGCGCGCCAACCGATGGAGGCAGCCCCTGCGTGAGGAAGGAGACGTGGCTCTCGCCGATTCGCGGCGCGGCGTTCGCGCCGAAGAGACCGAAGCCGAGGAAGACGGAGGTCGCGTCGGCGAGCGGTTCGATCTCGTCCTCTTCGAGATCGTCGCTGCCGTCCATCAAGACCAGGTGCCGGGCCGCGCCGCGCGCGAGCTGGGCGACGAGGCGGGTCGGCGTGGCCAGCAGGGCAGGGTCGTACTCCACGAGCAGGGGCGGACCGTCGGCGCTCTCGGACTCGTCGGTGACCAGTTGGAAGGGCCAGCCCTGCAGGCCGGCGTGCTCCTTCACGAAGAGGAAGTAGTCCTCCACCAGCTCTTCGCCCTCGAGCTCGAGGTCGACGGGGAAGTCCTCCTCCGTCGGCGTGACCAGCAGGCGCCGTCGGAAGTCGTCGATGCCGCCATGGAAACGGAGGAGTCGCTCCCATGCCCAGAGAAGCCAGCGAATGAAGCCGTCTTCCGGTAGCACCGACCACGAGGATAGCGGATCGAATCCCCGGGGACACTCCCCCCCTGCGGATCCCCCACGATTTACGGGCCCTCCCAGACCAAAATGATTCTTCTCGCGCTCACGGCTCGAAGGGCGCCCAGCCGTCCGCGGTGAAGCGGACGAGCTGGGGCGAGACCGGGTGCGGCTCGCCGTGCCACATCTCGGTCGCGAGGTAGGTGATGCCGCGGAGTCCCTCCGGCTCCTCGGTGCCGGTGAAGAGCAGGATGTCTCGGGTTGGTGCCGCGGCGATCAGGTCGCCACGGACCAGCTCGCGGATGGGCGCCCACTCGTCGTGGAGGAGGAGCCTCGCGTTGTCGTAGCTGTCCGAGAGCAAGCCGTTGGCCGAGGTGTCGACCTTCCACACCCGCCCTTCGGGCAGGAAGAGCTCGTGGCGGATCGGCCCGAAGGCTTCCCCGCATGTTCGAGAGCGCACGCTCGCGGAGCTCGGCGTCGCCCATGCCGAGGGACTCGAGCGCTTCCGGCCGAAGGGTCGCGATCGCGTCCGCGCTGTCGGACACGTAGACCGTGACCAGGTCGCCTGCGAAGGGCGTGGTCCAGCCCACCGCATGGGCCGCCTGTCGTTCCATGAGCGTGCGGCCCATCAAGACCAAGCGCAGGCTCTCCGGGGTCGGGCCTTCGGCGATGCCCTCCCCCAGGAAGACCCGCGCATAGGTCGCCAGCGTGTCGTCGCAGGTCGCGGGCGACGTGGCGCACTCATGGCTCGCGTTCTCGAGCGTGAGCTCGTTGAAGGGCTCGGCGCCGCGCACGCCTTCGACCGAATAGCCGCCCGTCGCGCGGACCTCGACCGTGTCGTCCAGCCGCGCGACCTGAGCGCGGAATCGTTCGATCAGCGCCGCCGGCGTTGGCGCCTCCGCCGGCGCCACCGTCGGCCGCGCCTCGCTCGCCTCGCCGCTTCGCCCCCCACGAGTGCGAGGCTCGAAGCTCGGCTCGCCATCGTCCCCGCAGGCGGCGAGGAGCGTCAGCACCAGCAGCGCGCGCAACGTCATCCGCGGACGGTAGACCTTAAATAAAAATGCGGCGAGCCGGGCCCCCCTCCCCGGGGGCTTCAGCTCGCCGCGATCCCTCCCCAGGGATCAGTGGGTGATCTAGTGGGTGACCTCGAGGGACCAGCCGTTGAGCGTGCCCTCGTCGGCCGGGGCGGTGTCCACGACGTTCAGGTTCCAGGTGCCTGCCATGTCGCCACCGTTGAAGTCGTCGACCGTGAAGGTGCGGACGAGCATCGTGTCTTCCACGTACTCCTCGCTCATCAGCTCGACGGTGGTGCCGTCCTTCTCGAGGCTGACGGTGAGGTCGGCCATGAAGGGGTGGGTGAGGTTCACGGTGACGCGAACCGCGTTGATGGTCGCGCTCTCACCGACCTCGATGCTGCTGGTGGCGCCCGTGGCGTCGTCGTCCGGGATGACCGCGAGGGTCTCGTTCATGAACGTCGAGGTCTCGGGGGTGCTGTCGCAGTCGCCACCGGCGCAGCGGGTGATGGTGAGGGACCAACCGTTGATGTTGCCGGTGTCGGCGTTGGCCGAGTCGACCACGGTCAGGGTCCAGGTGCCGGCGGCGTCCTCGCCATCGAAGTCGGAGACGTCGAAGCTCTCGACGATGTCGTCGGCGCCCGCGCCTTCGTTGGCCACGAGGGTCACGGAGGTGCTGCCCTTGCTGAGCGTGACGGTCAGGTCACCGCGGTAGGTGTGGGTGATGTCGACGTCGACGCTCAGGCCGCTGATGGTGCCGCCCTCGGCGACCTCGATGGTGCTGCTGGCGCCCGTCGGGTCGTTGTCCGGGATGGCGACGGTCTCGGTGGAGCTGTAGCTGCCGGCCGGGTCCATGCAGGAGCGGTCGGACGAGCAGGCCGGGTCGGCGCAGTCGGCGAGACCGTTGCGGTCGTTGTCGACACCGTCGCCGCAGGCCTCGGCGAGCATCAGCTCCGGGAGGCCGCTGGCGTAGGCGGAGAGGTGGTCCTCGACGTACTCGTAGGCGATCCAGCCGTAGCCCGCGCCGTGCGGGTTCGAGGTGGCCCAGCCGGTGCCCCAGCTGTTCTTGAAGAGGAAGAAGCCCTTCTGCATGATCGGCTCGCCGGCCTCGTCCACCGCGAGGTTGCCCTCGGCGTCGACGGCCTGGACCTCGAGCTCGTCGTCCCAGCCGACGAGGAGGAAGGAGTGACCGGCGCGGTGCGTGTTGCTCGACTCGATGTCGGCCGCGTTCGGCGCGAGGACGTAGCCGTGCTCCCGGTAGCCGGTGTAGCGCGGGAGGAGCGAGCCGCCGTGGATCCATGCCTGGTAGAAGAAGTCGCCGCCGGCCTGGACCGCCGTGTTCGTGTTGAACATGTGCGCCTTGATCGACTCGGGGCTGCTGTTGATCCAGCGGCCGCGCGGGATGGTCCAGCGCTGCGCCATGAGGGCTGCGGCGGGGGGCTCACCGTTCGTGTAGCAGCGGGTCGGCTGCGAGTCGCCGGTGCAGGCCTCGTCGTCCGAGGTGCCCCAGGGGCTCGACTCGTAGGCCCAGTCGGCCTCCTCGACGGTGCCGTACTGGTTGAGCGCCTGGATGTTCGAGCGCGCGCTCGAGCCGCCGGTGTTCGGGAAGGAGCCGAGCTCCGACTTCGCCGACCACTGGAGGAACTGCTCGCTGAAGTCCGGGTTCGCGATGGTGCCCTCGGAGATGTAGAGGTGCTCCATCAGCGCGATGCTGCCGAAGATGGAGCAGACGCCGCGGCTGCCCTGGCTCTTCACGCCCGACTGGGTCGCCACCAGGTCGAACTGCGCGGGCAGCACCTGATCGAACTTGGCCTCGGTCGCGAGCGTCGAGTTGTCGGGCGCGCCAAGGTAGCCGTCGATCGCGTCGAGTCCGAAGTTGTCATCCTCGATGGGGGGATCGATGCCGTCGTCGCCGGCACAGGCGCCGAGGCCGAGGGCGAGAACGATGGAGAGATGCCGCGTGAATCGCATGGTGGATTTCCTAGAGCGAATGTCGTGCCATGTGGGACAAGGTGGTTTTCTCAATGATTACGTGAAGCACTGGTGGGGTCATCTGTTCCCTTTGCTGGGATCAGCCGGCCAGTGGAGGCGCCACCGATGGGATTCGGGGTCTGGTGTCCCCGAAGGTCATCCAACCTTTGAGCGCCCTTCACGCAAATCGAGCCGACGACCCTAGCCATAGAAGCGAGGGGTCGTCCACCCGAGACGTGAGACGGCGCGCTAGGGTGCGCTCCATGAAACGAGCGCTTCTGGGGTGGGTCCTGATCGTCTGTGCCGGCTGCGGAGACGACGACGGTGGGTCGGTCGACTTGGGAGTGGACGGCGGAGACCGCTGCCAGGTGGACCTGGATTGTGATGACGGGCTCTTCTGCAACGGGGTGGAGCGCTGCTTCCCCGGGGGCTCGATGCAGGACGAGCGCGGCTGCGTTCCGGGTGACGACCCCTGCGGTGCGACGGACACCTGCGACGAGACCGCTGGCATGTGCGTGGACTGCGTCGATGTCGACGACGACGGCTCGTGCGCGTCCGAGGACTGCGACGACTCCGACCCGGACCGTTCGCCTCTCAGGACCGAGATCTGCGACGCGGGGAACGTCGACGAGGACTGCGACGACACGACGTTCGGTACCCGGGACGACGACGGCGATGGCGAGGTCGACGCGAGCTGCTGCAACGAGTCCGCCGGCGAGCTGGTCTGCGGGACCGACTGCGATGACGACGACCCTCGGCGTTTCTTCCGCGCTCCCGAGGTGTGCGACGGCGTGGACAACGACTGCGACGTGATGGTCGACGAAGGTGTGAGCGGCGCCCTCTACCCTGACCTCGACGGCGATGGCTTCGGTGATGGCGACGAAGCGCCCGTGCTCGCCTGTTCCCCCGGACCGGGATGGAGCGGCACCACGGGCGACTGCGACGACACCGATCCGCTGACCAAGCCGGGCGGCTTCGAGCTCTGCGGCGACGGCGTCGACGGGAACTGCGACGACACGGTCGACGAGGGCTGCAGCTGCACGGGCGACGAGGTCCAGGCAGGCGGCTGTCGTCTCCCGGGCCGTTGCGGCACGGCCGACGCCGTCTGCGTCGATGACATCTTCGAGTGCGCGGCTTCGCCCGGACCGGTCGACGAGACCTGCAACGAGGTCGACGACGACTGCGACGGACTCGTCGACGAAGGGGTGTCGCTCCTCTGCTTCCGCGACATGGACGACGACGGTTGGCCGGGCGGCGCCGGCTTCGCGTACCTCTGCGCCGTCGACGGGCGGGACGCGGTCGGCGGTTGCCCCGAGGGGTACACCGATCGGAACCCGGAGGACGGCCGCGACTGCGTGCCCGTGGACCCCGACGTGAACCCCGGTGCCGAGGAGGTCTGCGGCAACCTGAGGGACGACGACTGCAACCTCAGAGTCGACGACGGCTGCGAAGACTGAGCCGCATCCAGCTCGACTGAGCTGAGGTCGCTCACCGAGCGGCCCGACCGTCGTGGTCTTCCGACG
This sequence comes from Deltaproteobacteria bacterium, assembly GCA_017644045.1. Taxonomy (GTDB): domain Bacteria; phylum Myxococcota_A; class Polyangia; order Polyangiales; family Houyiibacteriaceae; genus UBA1660. The sequence goes on along the minus strand of JAEPMI010000009.1, from coordinate 426,670 downwards.
ACCGTTGGGGATTCCCCACGGTTCTGGGGAGAGGAGGACAAAAACCCCTCGAAAAACGGGTGGATCGGCGCTGGCCCTCCCCTTGCACAGGGGGCCACCGAACCCCCGTGAGGACCATGACCACTCGACACGCTTTGACTGTCGCCTGTGTGCTGGCCGCGTCGCTGAGCGCGACCGCCTCCGCACAGAGCACCACGCTGGAACGCTTCCGACCCTCCGAGACCGTCGACGACGGCTTCCACCTCAGCCGCCCCGGCGGACTCGGACACCTGAGGGTCAGCGCCCAGCTCCATTTGGACTACGCCAACGATCCCCTCGTCTACGAGCTCGACCTCGGCGACGCGGGCTCGGAGAGCGCCAGCATCGTGGAACACCACTTGGTCGGCACCGTCGGTGCCGCGCTCGGTCTCTACGACCGCTTCGTGGTGTTCGCCGCGCTGCCGATGAACCTCTACATGAGCGGCGACGACGACGCGGCGCAGGCCGCCGGCGTCGCCACGGCCGACGGCTTCGGTCTCGGCGACATGTCCCTCGGCGGCCGCGCGGTCCTGCTCGGCCTCGAACCCGACGACTTCTTCGCCCTCGCAGGCCAGCTCTCGGTGACCCTGCCGACCGGACAGGGGAACTACCGCGGTGACGATCTGCCGACCGTCCATCCGGAGGCGCTCCTCGAGCTGCGGCCGGGCATCGCTCGCTTCACGGCCAACGTCGGCGCGCGCGTTCGAAAGGACCAGCGGCTGGAAGGCGGCGCGCTCATCGGCGACGAGCTCACGTTCGGCCTGGGTCTGACCATTCCCATCTACGGCACGCACCTCGAGCCCGGCACGACCCGAGTCGATCTCCACGCCCAGTTCTTCGGCGCCACCGCCTTCGGTGAGTTCTTCGACCGCGAGTCGACGCCCCTCGAGGTGATCGCGGGTGCGAAGCTCCATCACGAGTCCGGTTTCGTCGCCGGCCTCGCGGGCGGCGCCGGAACCACCCGAGGCGTCGGGAGTCCCGACGCGCGCGTCATCGCGACCTTCGGCTGGGCGACGCCCGTCGAGGCTGCCGGCGAGTCGTCGGACGAAGACGACGATGGCATCGACGACGACGACGACGAGTGCGTCTCGGAGCCGGAGGACATCGACGAGTTCCAGGACACCGACGGTTGCCCGGACCTCGACAACGACGGCGACGGCGTCCTCGACGTGGACGACCGCTGCCCGATGCAGGCCGGCGAGGCGTCCAGTCAGGGCTGCCCCATCGCTGACGACGACTCGGACGGCGACGGCATCGCCGACGCGGACGATCAGTGCGTCGACCAGGCCGAGGACGTCGACCGCTTCGAGGACGCCGACGGCTGCCCCGACCCGGACAACGACCAGGACGGAGTGGCCGATGGCGCGGACCGCTGCCCCCTCGAGGCCGGCCCGGTCGAGAACCGCGGCTGCCCCGACACCGACCGTGACGAGGACGGCATCGTCGACCGGCTCGACAACTGCCCCGACGAGCCCGGCACGGAAGCCAACCACGGCTGCGAAGCCGAGCAGCGGGTCTTCCTCGCTGGTGACCACCTCGAGATCCTCGACAAGGTCTACTTCGAGACCAGCAGCGCCGAGATCCAGCAGCGCTCGTTCCCGCTCCTCGAGAACGTCGCGCAGGTCCTCAACAACCACACGGAGATCGACGAGGTCCAGATCGAGGGCCACACCGACGACCGCGGGGACGACGCGATGAACCTGCGACTCTCGCAGCAGCGCGCCGAGTCCGTCCGCGAGTTCCTCATCTCCAAGAACGTCGATGGCGCTCGCCTCACCGCGCGCGGCTTCGGCGAGACCCGCCCCCTGGAGAGCAACGACACCGCGCAGGGGCGCGCCGCCAACCGTCGCGTCGAGTTCAACCTCGGCGGCCCGGTCGAGGGTGTCGAGCAGAACGGTGCGCGCACCGAGGAGACCACCCGATGAGAGCCCTCAGCCTGACCTTCGTTTCCCTGCTGGCGAGCAGCACGGCCTTCGCGCAGCTGCCGCCGGCGTCGTTCCCCGCGGACGGCGAGTTCACGCCCTTCCGCTGCGATGGCGACCCGAGCACCGACCCCGTCGGCGACGTGCTGGTCGACTACACCGACATCGTCGGCGACACCGACGACGCGGCGACCTTCTACGCCCTCGACGCGAGCCATCTCTACCTCCGCATGCGCCTCGCCGACACGCCGGGCGGCAGCGGAGCCGACGCCCCCTTCGTGGCGTTCCACTGGATGTGGGGCCTCGATGTCGACGGTGACGGCGAGCTCGAGGCGCTGATCGTGCTCGACGGCGACGGCGGACCTGGCGCCGACGAGATCACCATCATCGACCAGGACCCGGACGACGGGATGACCGCCGACGTCTCTCTCGACCCGGTGGGGCCGCCGCTCTCGAGCTTCGCCACCGTGCGTGGCGCCGGCACCAACTTCGGCATGCGCAACGCGGACACCTTCCTGACGGTGGCGGTCCCGCTCGAGACCCTCGCGGACTTCGGCGTCGCCGGGAGCTTCCGCGCCTACGCCGGGACCTCGTCGATCCCGACCTCCATCGACACCGACTGGGCGTGCGCCGATGGCGAGCCGGCCTCGCTCATGGCCATCCCGGTCGAGCCCGTCGCCGGTAGCTGCGGCAACGGGACCATCGACGCCGGCGAGATGTGCGACGACGGCGACAGCGCCGGCGGCGACGGATGCTCGGCGACCTGCGAGATCGAGCCCGGCTTCACCTGCGTGGGCGAGCCCAGCAGCTGCGGTCGCATGAACGACTTCGACGGCGACGGTGTGCCCGACGCGATGGATGCGGACGCGGACGGCGACGGCATCGCCGACGCCGACGAGGGCTCCGACGACCTCGACGGCGACGGCGCTGGCAACGACCGCGACCGCGACTCCGACGGCGACGGCGTGCTCGACGAGGTCGAGGGCCACGACGCCGACATGGACGGGGTCGCGGACGCCATCGCGAGTGGCACCGACACCGACGGTGACGGAATCGACGACGCCTTCGACTCGGACGACGGCGGCATGGACGCGGCGCGACAGGACAGCGACGACGACGGAGCCCCGGACTTCCTGGACACGGACGACGACGACGATGGCACCTCGACGCGGATCGAGTGCCCGGCCCCTTCCGCAGGCTGCGTGGACAGCGACTCGGACGGGACGCCCGACTACCTGGACGCGGACAGCGTGCCCGGTGGGGACACCGACGGCGACGGGCTCCCCGACTCGGTCGAGTGCCCCGACATGCCGGACTTCGCCGATTGCCCCGACACCGACGGCGACGGGACCCCGGACTTCATGGACCCCGACGACGACGGTGACGGCATCGCCACCATCGACGAGCGCGCGGTCGGCGGGGTCGACGACGACATCGACGGCGACGGCCTGCCCAACTGGCTCGACCCGGATGCGAACGACGACGGCATCCCCGACGGAGACCAGCTCGCGGACTCCGACGGTGACGGCGTGCCCGACTACCTCGAGCCGCGACCGCTCGTGCCCGGCGTCGCTGGCGGCGCGTGTGCGGCGACCGGCGGTCCCGGCAGCACGCCCTGGCTCCTTCTCCTGAGCGCTCTCGTGCTCTGGCGACGGCGCCGCTGAGCTCCCGCGGCCCCGACCGTGCGGGTCGGGGCCGACACCACTCCCACCCAACCACCAACCACCCCTTCTCCGAGGAACGACCATGAGATCCCTGACCCTCGGCTCGGCGCTCGCTCTGGCCTCGCTGGCCACCGCGGCACCCAGCCTCACCCATGCACAGGCCGCCGACCCGGCCCAGTTCACCCAAGCGGCCAACACCGACAAGCCCGACGAGGTGCTCGACTGGAACCTCAGCGCCGGCGGTGTCTTCGCGAGCGGTAACACGCGCTCCTGGACCCTCAACGCCGGCACCGCGTTCAAGCTCGTCCGCGGCCGCCACGGCTTCTCGCTCACCTGGGGTCTGGCCTATGGCCGCGCGGACCTCACCCCGAACGACGACGCCACCGACTACGAAGACACGGTGCGCAACTCGAACGCGCGCGCTCGCTACGACTTCTACCTGACCAAGATGGACGCGCTCTTCGCGGCCGTCGCCCATCGCTGGGATACCTTCGCCGGCCTCGACACCCGTCTGCAGGGGCAGGTCGGTTACCTGCGAAACATCTTCGCCGAGGAGAACCATCGGCTCTGGGGCGAGGTCGGCTACGACCTCACCTGGGACAACTTCGACCCCGATCCGCTCCTCGATCCGGACGACCCGACCATCGTGCTCGACGGGACCCAGATCGTGCACGCGGCTCGCGGCTACCTCGGCTACGACAACCAGCTGAACGAGAACGTCCACTTCACGACCGGCGTCGAAGCCCTCTTCAACCTCCAGGAGGGTCGCGACGTGCGCGTGAACTTCGACGCGGCGCTGCAGGCATCCCTCATCGGATCCCTCTCGCTCGAGCTCAAGTTCAAGATGCTCTTCGACAACGTCCCGGTCCCCGGGAAGGTCGAAACCGACACCCTCACCACGGTCAACCTCGTCTACACGCTCGTCCATGACGACGCGCCGACCGCCGAGGAAGGAGCCGAGGAGTGACCCGTCTCATCCACCGCGGTGCGATGGCTTTCGTCGCGCTCCTCACCACCGCCTCGTCCGCCTTCGCTCAGGAGAGCGAGGGCGGCTCGGAGGGCTCCGACGAGGGCTTCTCCATCGGCGGCGCCCTCGGCGCGCTCGAGGAGCACGCGCTCCCCTGGGCGACCAACATCGTGGGGGCGCTCGTCGCCCTCTTCATCGGCTGGCTCGTCGCTGGCTGGCTCTCCCGAAAGGTCCGGAAGACCGCGGAGAAGCGGAGCTTCGACACCACGCTGTCGCGCTTCTTCTCCAACATGGTCCGCTACCTGATCCTCACGGCCGTCGTGCTCGGCGTACTCGGGGTCTTCGGTATCGAGACCTCGAGCTTCGCCGCCGTGATCGGTGCGGCGGGGCTGGCCGTCGGCCTCGCGTTCCAGGGCACCCTCGGCAACTTCGCCTCCGGCGTGATGCTTCTCGTGTTCCGCCCCTTCAAGGTTGGCGACTTCATCGAAGCCGGCGACGAGACCGGCGTGGTCCAGGAGATCGAGCTCTTCACCACCGAGCTCAAGACCCCGGACGGGAAGCGGGTGATCGTTCCGAACGGCCAGATCTGGTCCAACACGATCACCAACTACAATCACTACCCGGCTCGACGCGTCGACATCGCGGTCGGCGTCGACTACTCGGCCGACATCGATCAGGTCCGCCAGGTCCTGCTCGGCTGCGTGAAGGACATCGACGGGGTGCTCTCCGAGCACGCGCCGCAGGCGTTCCTCGCATCGCTCGGTGGCTCGAGCGTGGACTGGCAGCTCCGCGTCTGGGTCAAGCCCGAGGATTACTGGGCTGCCTGGGACTCGGGCACCCGCGCCGTGAAGATGGCGCTCGACGCCGCGGGCATCGGGATCCCCTTCCCGCAGCTCGACGTACACTTCGACGAGGGGGCGCTCAAGTCGTGAGCGAGAGGCGCCGGAGCACGTGCTCCGGCGCCTCCGTACCTCCGTTCAACTACCAGAAAGAGGAGAAGAGAACATGTCCGTAGCCAAGGTCACCGAGATCATCGCCAGCTCCAGCGTGAGCTTCGACGACGCCATCAAGGTCGGTGTCGACCGAGCCCGCAAGACCCTGAAGGGCGTCAGCGGAGCCTGGGTCAAGGATCAGAAGGTCGTGGTCGGCGAGTCCGGAATCACCGAGTACCGAGTCGATCTCAAGGTCACGTTCGTGCTTCAGGACTGAGCACGACCGACGTTTCATCGAGAGAAGGAGAAAGCATGTTGAAGAAAGGCTCGAGCGGTGACGAGGTCACCATGCTCCAGAAGAAGCTCACCCAGTTGGGGTACGAGGTGACCGTCGATGGCACGTTCGGCGACCTGACCCATTGGGGCGTGACCAACCTCCAGGCGATGTTCGGCTACTCCATCGACGGAGTGGTCGGTCCGGGAACGCAGTCGTTGATCGACGCGCAGCTCGGCTACGGCTGGAGCCTCAAGAACGAGGACGCCCAGGCCGCCGCGCAGCGTGCGCAGGGGCTGAACAAGGCCTGACGTCGTCGCCCGGCCCCTCACCAGAGGGGTCGGGCCTCGTGTCATCGGAGGTCGGGATGCTCGCGAAGCAGGGTGAACAGGTGAGAGCGGTCCATCCGCATCAGCCGCGCCGCCTTCGCGACGTTCCCGTCCGCTGCGTGCAGATGGTGACCGAAGTAGCTGGCTTCGAAGTCGCGAATCACGGCGGCCCGCGCCTCTCGGTACGGAAGCGAGAGGACGCCGTCGACGGCGACGGACGGCTGCACGTCCGCCTCCGGCAGACCGAAGGTCTCGCCCATCGCGAGCCGGGCTTCGACGGCGTTGCGGAGCTCGCGGACGTTGCCGGGCCAGTCGTGTCGCAGCAGCCGGTCGAGATCGGTGTCACCGAAGAGCTCGCGCGCCGTCTTGGACTCGCCGTACTGCGCCAGGAAGTGGTCGCAGAGCAGCTCGATGTCGCCGCGCCGTTCTCGAAGGGGTGGCACCTTGAGCTGGATCACCGCCAGCCGGTAGAAGAGGTCCAGCCGGAAGCTGCCCTCGTTGACGCGATCGCGGAGATCGCGGTGGGTCGCGGCCACCACACGCACGTCGGTGGAGAGCTCTTCGGAGCCGCCGACCCGGCGAAAGCGCCGACGTTCCAATGCGCCGAGGAGAGTCGGTTGCAGGTCGGCGGGCAGCTCGCCGATCTCGTCCAGGAAGAGGGTGCCACCGTTCGCTCGAGCGAACGCACCCTCCCGTCGACGATCGGCGCCGGTGAACGCACCCCGCTCGTGACCGAAGAGCTCGCTGGCCACCAGGTTCGCGGCGAGGGCGCCACAGTCGACCGTGACGAAGGGACCCTTCCGGCGCCCGCCGCAGTCGTGGAGGGCTCGGGCGACGAGCTCCTTCCCGGTGCCACTCTCACCGGTGATCAGGACGGACGCGTCCGTCTTGCTCGCGCGGTCCACCAACGAGAGAAGCCGCCGCATCTTCTCGGTGCGTCCGCAGAGATCGCCGAGCCGGTGGGCGATGTAGATCTCCTGGCTCGCAGGCTCGCCCTCGGCCACGCGGACGACCGTGTCTCCGACCCGAAGCTCGGTCCCGGGGCCGACGATGGCCTCGGTGATTCGAGCCTTCCCGAGCCACACTCCGTTCGTCGAGCCGGTGTCCCGAATCCGAATGCCGTCCTCGACGAGCTCGAGCTCGCAATGAAAGCGCGACACATGGGGGTCGGAGAGGTGCAGCTGGTTCCCTTCGGCCGAGCCGATCGCGAGCACGTCGGCATCTCCGCCTGCCCGCCGCCCCTGGTCCGGCCCATCGACCACTTCCACCGCGAGTGTAGCGATCTGGACCAGCGGTTCCTCGTCGGTCAGGGGCAGAGTGTGGGGATTCTCCCGCTCGGAAGGCATCGGAGTAGGCTAGCACGCATCGAGGAGCGCGGAGTCACCTCCGCAGACACATGAGCGACACCAAGATCTCCCCCAAGCGGCCGCCGCTTCCTTTTCGATGGAAGCTCGCGTTGGGTGGCAGCCTGCTCGCGATCGTCCCCTTGAGCGTCGCCGGCTGGCTCCTGGTGGACATCAACGCGTCCGCCGTCGAGCTCAGTGCCCGGGAGCTGCAGCTGGCGGTCGCCGACGACCTCGCTCGCACGGTCGAGGAGAGCGAGCGGGAGGTGCACGAGGGGCTCGAGGCGATCGGTCGGGTGCTCATCGAGCCGGCGCTCGATGGCGAGACCACGGAGCGGCTGGCCGCGAACCTCCTCTCGAGCAGCGAGTACCTGGACAACGCCGCCGTCTACGACCGCCATGGCGTCCTGATCGACGTCCTGGCGGAGGAGACCGCGGAGGACCTCGCGGTGCCCGACCCGCTGCCCGCGGAGCTCCGTTCGGCCGCGGACGGAGATGATCTCGCGACCGGTCCTGCCATCGGGCGCGCGGACGCACCGGCTCGCTTCCCCGTCGTGCTCCCGCTCCGGCTCGAGGACACCATCACCGGCTACATCGCCGCCTGGGTCTCGGTCGCGCCGCTCCAAGCCCGGGTCGCGCGCCTGAACGAGGTGCGCTTCGCCGACCACCGCGGGTCGGTCTTCCTCGTCGACCAAGACCATCGCTTGCTGGCGCACCCCGACCCGGAGCTGGCCGCAGCGCTCACGTCGGTTTCCGGCGAGGGCATTCTCGAAGGGCTCGCGACGGGCCTCGATGTCCGCCGGCTCCAGAAGAGTGGCGAGTTCGAAGGCGCCGATGGAGAGCCGATGGTCGGCACCGTGGTCGGGCTGCGGGTGCGGCCTTGGGCCGTCGTGGTCCAGGTCCCCCAGTCCGTGGCCTACGCGTCGGTCACGAAGATGCGCATGGTCGTTCTCGGAACGCTCGCCGGTGTGCTCCTGGTCGCGCTCCTCCTGGCGATCGTGGCGGCCCTCCACATCACCCGACCGATCGAGCAGCTCACCGCGTTCGCCGGTCAGTTGGCGGAGCGACGCTTCGACACCCGGGTGACCATCGACTCCCGCGACGAGCTGGCGGTGCTCGGACAGGTGATGTCGAACGCCGCGGCGGACCTCGAAGCGAGCGAGGCCCGCATCAAGGAGGAGGTCGCCATTCGATCCGACCTGGGTCGCTACTTGCCGGCCGAGCTGGTCGAGCAGGTCGTCGAACGCAAGCAGGACATGGCGCTCGGAGGCCGTCGCCGCGACGTCACGGTCCTCTTCGCGGATGTCGTCGCGTTCACGCCGCTCACGGGCAAGCTCCCCGCCGAGGACGTGGTCGCGCTCCTCAACGAGCTCTTCACCATCCTCACCGAGATCGTCTTCCGCCATCGCGGCACGGTCGACAAGTTCGTCGGTGACTGCGTGATGGCCCTGTGGGGAGCGCCGCGGGCGGATGAAGACCACGCCGCGAACGCGCTCGCGGCGGCGGAGGACATGATGCGCTTCCTCGAGGTCGGCAACGAGCGCTGGAAGAAGCGTTTCGGCGTCACGATCGAGCTCGCCATCGGAGTCCACACCGGGAGCGCCGTCATCGGGAACATCGGGAGCGAAACCCGGATGGAGTACACGGCGATCGGCGACACGGTGAATGTCGCCGCGCGACTCGAGTCCATCGCCGGTCCGATGCAGATCCTGATCTCGTCTCAGACGCGTGATGCCGCGGAGGGTCTCTTCGACTTCGTCGAGGTCGGGAGCCAGACCTTCCCGGGTCGGAGTCAGCCGGTCGAGCTCTGGGAGGTCCGCTTGTGACCGAGGAGTTTCCGAAGGGGTCGCGGATCGGTGGTCGTTACCGAGTGGAGCGGCGGCTCGGGGAAGGCGGCATGGGCGAGGTGTTGGCCTGCTACGACGAATCGCTCGAGCGAGACGTGGCGCTGAAGGTGATCCTCCCGAGGCGCCGAGGTCGGGGAATGAGCGCCGAACGTTTCATCCGCGAGGCGAAGGTCGCGGCGCGGTTGCGTCACTCCGGCGCCGTCGACATCTACGACTTTGGTGAAGACGGCGAGGTCCTCTATCTCGTGATGGAGAAGCTCTCCGGGCCCGCGCTGCGGGACTTCGTGGACGTCGGGCTGCCGCTGCTCCCGATGGAGCAAGCCATCGGCTACGCCCTCGAGCTGGCCGAGGTGCTCGCCGCCGCCGCGAAGATCGGCCTGGTGCATCGGGACCTGAAGCCCGAGAACGTGATGCTCGATGACGACGGCTCGCGGTCTCGACTGGTGATCGTCGATTTCGGTCTCGCCCACGATCTCGAAGAGGCCGGCTCCACGAGCCGCATGACGCGCGAGGGGGTGATCACGGGAACCCCGGATTACCTCTCTCCCGAGCAGGCGCGTGGCGAGCGGTGCACGCCAGCGAGCGATGTCTACTCCCTCGGCTGTGTCCTCTTCGAGATGCTCACGGGTGAGACGCCGTTCGGAGAGGGCCTCGCCCCGACGCTGCTGACGCGCCACCTCTACATGGAGCCACCCACGCTCCGCGCGACGGCGCCCGGCCGACCCTTCCCGGGGGCGCTCGAGGATCTGGTCGCCCGCATGATGTCGAAAGAGCCCGAAGAGCGACCGACGGCCCACGCGGTGTGTCGTGCGCTCGAGGCGCTCGACCTCTCGGCGCCGATCCGCTTCAGCGGGCGTGCGGAGTCCGGCTCGCGTGCCGGGCGCCGCGGTCGGATGAACTCGGTGCGAGCGACTCAACAGCTCGAGGCGACGGAGGCCAAGACGGCGCTGCAGGGCACGTCACCCGAGGACCGGAGGGTGGCCTGGCGCGGTGAGCCCAGCCAAGAGGTCCATGAGGCGCTCGAGGTGGGCGGGATCGGGGTGGTGGCCGAAGGCGAGGAGGCGCCCCTGCTCGTCGTCCCCGGCGCCACGGTGGGAGAGGTTCGCGCCCTCGCGGAGGGCGACGTCGCCGTCGTCACGGACGCCGACTCCGCGGATCTGCAGCGGCTTCAGGCGCTGATCCAGGCCGGGGTGAGTGAAGTGCTGATCGCGGACAAGGGGGCGAGCGATTGGGCACGAACCATTGCGCGCGCGTTGCGCAAGAGAGCGAGAACGAAGCGATGAACGTCCGTCATGCAGTCTGGGTGCTCGCGTGCTGCCTCTGGCCGGCCACCCTCTCGGCGCAGGCCGAGGTCGAGACCTTCCAATACACGGTCCAGGAGGGCGACACCTGCGTCGGGATCGCGCGGCGGTTCTTCAACGACCGCAACCGGTACGACCTGATTCACGCCTACAACCCGAACATGGGGCCTCCGCCGCACGACCTGCAGGCGGGCACCGTGCTCACGCTTCCCCGTTCGGCGGTCGACGCGGAGTCGACCCCGGCGGCTCACGTGACCGACGTGCGCCGCGACGTGCGCGCCAACGAGCCGCGAGACCCCGACTGGCATCCGGCAGAACGCGGCCTGGGCCTCTTCGGAGGCTGGCGAGTCAACACGCTCGAATCGAGCGCTGCGGAGCTGACCTTCCGGGACACCTCCGTGATCCAGATGCGGGCCAACACCCTGGTCGTGATCTTCGGCGACACGGCGACCCGTGCCCGGCGGCGAAGCACGCGTGCCGAGCTTCGCAATGGGACCCTTCGCAGTCGGCTGGGCACCCTGCGAATGGAGGTCGACATGCCTGCCGGCCAGGCGCAGCTCGCCGGTGGCTCGTCGGTCGTGGGGGTCGACGGGGAGGGCACGACCCGCGTCTCGCACCACGAGGGTTCCCCCGTGGTCCTGAATGGTGAAGGAGGCGGCCGGGTTCGTGTTCCGCCAGGCAACGGGTCGAAGGTCCAACGGGGTCGCCGCCCGACCCGCCCGCGTCCGCTCCCCGATGCCCCGACCTGGCGCCGGTCGAGCGACGCCTTCGTCGGTCTCGCGGACGGCGCGACCATTCGCGGGGGTTGGGAGCCGGTCGAGGACGCGCGGGTCTACCGCGTCGAGGTCCTCCGAGAAGAACGGGTCTTCGCCGCGATCGAGGTGCCGGAGAACGTCACCGAGTACGAGATGCATGGTCTTCCGGCGGGGCACTACGAGATTCGCGTCTCCACCATCGACGGCGACTTCTTCGAGAGCCGGCCCTCCCAGCCGCGAACCGTCGACGTCTCCTTGATCGACGTGCGCTCTCCTGGAGCGACCGCGGTCGACGAGCGAGCGGCCCCGGACCCCTCCATGCCCCGAACCGAACCGATGCTCTTGGTGGGGACGGAGATCGTCCCGCCCGAGGGGACGACGTGTGCGCTCGCTGCCGAGGGTGAGACGGTGACGCGCCTGACCGCCTCCGGTACGCAGACTCTCCACTGCCGCCAGGGGGACACGCTCCTCGAGCCCTTCCCGGTCCAGGTGGTCGCGCCAGAGCTGGCGAGCTCCGACTCCGGGACCGAGCCGACCATGGTCTACGCCGGGCGCCTCACCACGGTCCGGCTCGAGGTGAGCTCGGCCCTCCCGCTCCCGGAGAACCTCGACCTCCGTGGGGAAGGCGTCGAGATTCGCGAGGTTCGGCGCGGCGACGACGGCAGCTACGAGCTCGACCTCGTGGCCACGGAGGTCGCCGAGGAGACCGAAGGCGTCGTCGAGCTCCATCTCGGGGACGTGGTGCTGGCGCGCCATCCGGTGCTCGTGCACCCACCTTCCGTCGAGCCGCCGCCCGAGCCCGAGCCCGAGCCGGAGGGGCCTCGGGCGGTGCATCCTCAGGAGGCGCTGGCGACCTTCGGCCATCCGGCGATGTTCTCCCTCCGGGATCCCGCCCCGCCCGCGCTGCGCGCGTCGCTCGGTGTCGGAATGACGCGTACCGACGCCGACGAGACCGTGGCGACGATGGGCATCTTCCTCGACACCGCCATCGGCTCTCGCGTGCGATTGCACGTTCAGTACAGCCAGGCGTTGACGGACGATGCGGAGTCGCGAGGCGGAGTCGAGAGCGCGTTCACCGGACTCGGTGCCGTGATTCTGGATTCGGACGTTCAGCTTCGCGGCGAGCTGGCCGCGTGGTGGCCCACCGGGCCTGCCGACGATCACGTCAGGCTGGCACCGGCGTTCGACCTGGGCGTTCCGCTCCTCGATCGTCAGCTGCTCCTGCGCACTCGTCAGGGCGCCCTGCTCGACGTCACCGGTGACGGCCCGATGCTGTGGGCGTCGGCGTACGGCATCGATGGTCGCGTCGGGCCGCTCTCGTTCGGCCTCGAGGTCGACGCGAGCATCGGCAAGGACCAGCTGACCGGTGAGCTCCTCACGCCACTGGCCGCCGCGTTGGTCCTCTCCCTCGACGTCGGTCCGGTGAGCTTGGGGCTGGCGGCTCAGCGCGCGCTCACGCGCGACTTCGAGCGGCTCCGTGGGCCGTGGCGCGCTCAGCTGACGGTCGGCGTGGACTTCGATCGCCTGGGCCGATGAGTCGTCGGAGCGTGGGGCGAAGCCTACGCCCGTAGGCGCCTCCCTACACCCCGGGGCGCTCGCCTCCGCCGAGCTCGGTCATCCGCGCGAACCAGTCCTGAGCTGCCGAGACCGTGTCGAAAGAGCGGGTGGGCGGACGCGAGAGGCCGGCCGGCAACAGGTCCGGCTCGTGGCCGGGATCCACGATCGCAGCGACCGCGCTCAGCGTCGGGTATTGGGTGGGAAGCCACTCCCACAGCGCCAGCGCAGCGTCTCGTTCGACCGTCTCCACCTGGCGGAGATCGAGCAAGAGCATCCATGGCAGCTTCGTCGCGAGGTGGCGAGCGGGTTGCCGGAGGCATCGCTCCACCGTGGCCTTGTCCACGTGGCCATCGAGCCAGATCAGGTAGGTGAAGGCGCGATCGCGATGAGCGTAGGAGCGAGCCATGGAGTTCCACTGTGCACTCGACGTGCCAACGCCCTTGCCGATGCCTGGAGGTCGAAGCGAGACTGCGGCGTCATGGAGGGCCAAGCGATGGGGGCTGGTGGAGGGGAGCCTCCGATGCTCGAGCCGGGGACCGTTCTCGGCGGCCGGTACCGCATCGAGGCCATGATCGGCCGTGGGGGCATGGCGGAGGTCTACCGCGCGTACCAGCCCACCCTGAGTCGACACGTTGCGGTGAAGATCATGCGCGGAGCGAGCGAGCAGGATGCGCTGCGCTTCGAGCAGGAAGCCGTGAGCCTCGGTCGCTTGAGTCACCGATGTGCGGTCGTCGCTCACGACCACGGCAGCTTCGAAGATCCCAAGGGTCGAACGCGACCTTTCATCGTCATGGAGCTCCTCACCGGCGAGACCCTCCGACAACGCCTCGACCGCGCGGGTCGCCTGCCGCCGGACGTCGCCCGGCACGTCGCACGAGAGATCGGTGAGTGCATCGCCGCCGCTCACGACGTCGGCGTCATTCACCGAGACCTGAAGCCGACGAACATCATGTTGGTGGACGCTCCTCGAAGGGCGCTGCCCGAGGTTCGCGTCCTGGACTTCGGCATCGCGAAGATCTTCGCGCCCAACCGCGTCAGCCTGAGCGCGGAGGGAGAGCTCGTCGGGTCGCCGCGCTACATGGCCCCCGAGCAGTTCGAAGACACCAAGATCGACCACCGCGTCGACATCTGGACCTTCGGTCTGGTCCTCCACGAGATGTTGGTCGGAGGTCATCCGCTGCCTCCACGAGCGCCCTTCAAGGAGGTGCTCGCGTGGATGAAGGGGGAAACGCTTCCGAAGCAAGGCGACGTGCCGCCGGACCTGCAGCGCGTCATCGAACGCTGCACCGCGCGCCAGCCGGAGGAGCGCCCGCACTCGATGGACGCGGTGCTCGACCTCCTCGGTCACCCATCCCAGGGCCATGGGAGACGCGGGATTGCCATCGGGGTCGGGTTGCTCGTGCTGGTGTCGTTGCTCGTCGGCTGGATGCTCACGCTGGACTGATGCCAGAGCGTGGATGAGCATTGCGGATGCGTGAACACTGGCAGCTCGACGCCGAGACGGCGTTCCTGAACCACGGCTCGTTCGGTGCGACCCCTACGGTCGTGCTCGAGCACCAGGCGGAGCTCCGCGCCCGGATGGAGCGCGCACCCATCCAGTTCTTTCTCCGGGAGGGGCCGGTGCTCTGGGCCGACGCGCTGGAGCGCGTGGCCGCGTTCCTCGGTGCGCCCTCGAGCGAGCTCGCGTTCGTGACCAACGCGACCGAGGGCGTGAACGCGGTGCTGAGGTCGCTCCGCTTCGAGCCCGGCGACCGCGTCCTCGTCGCCGACCACGGCTACCCTGCCGTTCACCACGCGGTTCGCTTCGTCGCGGAGCGCGCCGGGGCCGAGGTCGACATGGTGACGCTGCCCTTCCTCCAGGGCCTCGGTCCCGAGGTCGTGGTCGAGCGGATCCTGGGCGCGGTTCGCGAGCGGACCCGCTTGGCCGTGCTCGACCACATCACCAGCCCGACCGGCGTGGTCCTCCCGTTGGAGCGCATCGTGCCCGAGCTCCAGGGGCGCGGTGTCGACGTGCTGGTGGATGGCGCCCACGCGCCGATGCAGGTCGACCTCGATCTGAGCGCGCTCGGCGCGGCCTACTACACGGGCAACTTCCACAAGTGGGTGTGCTCGCCGAAGGGCGCGGGCTTCCTCCACGTCCGCGCCGATCGACGCGAGGGCATCGTCCCCACTTCGATCTCCCACGGGTACCGCCCCGAGCTCTGCGCGGCCGATCGCTTTCGCGCCATGTTCGATTGGACCGGCACCAGCGACCCGAGCCCGATGCTCTGCGTGCCGCTCGCGCTCGACACCCTGGAGCGCATCGGCGGGTCGTTCGCCGCCATCCGCGATCGCAACCGCGCGCTCTGCCTCGAGGGGCGAGCCATCGTCGCCGAGGCGCTCGAGGTCGTGCCGCCCGCCCCGGAGTCGATGGTCGGTTTCCTGGCGGCGCTGCCGCTCCCCGACGCTGCCGGTGCTCCGCCCGAGTCCGCGCTCCACTTCGACCCGCTTCAGCTCGCGCTCCACGATCGGCATCACGTCGAGGTACCGATCTTCCCATGGCCCGAGTGGCCGCGGCGCCTGATCCGGATCAGCGCCCACCTGCACAACGAGCGCTCGGACTACGAGCGGCTCGCGGCCGCGCTTCGCGAGGAGCTGCGCTGACCACGCTCGAACGTGAGGAACCCATGATCTCCGACCCAATCCATGCTCGCGCCGCCGCGCTCACACTCTCGCCGGCGGAGCTCGACGCGCTCGACGAGCTCTTCGCCAGCGCCGCGTTTCTCGTGCCCGAGCTTCAGGGCCTGCGTGCGCTCGTGGACGAGGCGCCGCCGCTCTCGGTCGACGTGAGCGATGGCGGAGCGCTCGTGCATCGGCGGCTGGCGGCCTGTTGGTGCCCGGTGGGCGAGGTGGGGCTTCGCACGCTCCGAGAGATGGCGCAGTCCGTCCTCTTCGACTCGGGCACGCGGGCCGACATCGAAGCGGTGGCGCGTCGTGCCCTCGCGACCGGTCCCATCCCCGAGGGCGACATCGACGTGAACGGTTTCGAGGTCGTGCACTGGGTGCGGGCGGTCGACTCCGTCTCCGATCCCGCCAAGGAGTGCCGGCTCGAAGACGCGCGTGCGCTCGCGCCGGACGTCGTGCCCGGTGAGGAAGTGGGGCTTCCGCTCGAGGATGTGAGCGATGACCTCCTGCGGGTCGTCCTCGTCGCCCTCCGCGCCGCGCGACCGCTCGAGCACGGCTCGGGTCCGGAGCCGGGCGATCGCGTGGCGTCGGCGTTGCGGGCCGAGTCCGCACGCACCGGCCGCTCCGAGGACGAGATCCTCATCGACATCGAGCGCCAGCTGACGATCCGGTCGACCCACGACTACGACCGAGAGGTCCGCCTCGTGGTGCGCGACGATGGCACCCTCGGGCAGGTGCGTGCGGTCGAAGCGGTGGCCGAAGCCACCCCCTCGGATGCGGATCGTTGCCTCGCGTCGGAGGTGGATCAGCCGCCAGGCACGATCGTCGGCTTCGATCGCGGACCCATCGACCCGGTCCTCGTGGCAGCCAAGCTCGAGCGCGCCATTCTCTACTTCGCTGACGAGCACTACGACGAGGAGCCCACCTCGCTGCACACCCTCGTCCCGGTCGGCCCGGACCTCGTCGCACCCATCGTGCAGCGGATGCGCGCCGCCGCGTCGATCGTTCCCGTGGCCGGCGTTCGGGGCGCTGCCCGACGCTTCGACGACTACCGTTTCGCGGCTCCCTTCGAGGCCCTCGACACCCGCGCCCGGGTGCGCGCGATCCGCGCGCTCGGACAGGTACGCTGGGATGACCCGATGTGGCAGGAGACCCTGGCCGAGCTGTGCGACCTCGTCGACTCCGGCGTCGACCCCAGCCCCCACGCGGAATCGATGCTCTCTCGGATGGATCCCGGGGCGACCGATCGGATCGGCCTTCTCCTCTATCTCGGCGATCTCGGCTCGCTTCCGCACGGGCAGCGCTTCAGCGCCGTCTTCAGTCAGGACCCGGTCGGCGTCGACGTGGTCACCAGAGCGCTGGCCGTGCTCGACGACGCGCAGATCGAAGCCCTCCTCGACGGCTGACGAGAGGCGGCGGCCTTCCAAAGTGGCGCCGGGTGACCTGGCGCCTACGCGCGAGCCGGTGGCGTCGAGAGTGGGCCAGCTTACGCTCGAGCGCGACGACGCTGGAGCACGAAGAATACGCCGAGCAGGAACCAACCCGCCGGATCCCCCGAGCTCGTTCGGCATCCACAGCCGCCTTCGGGGCCGTCCGTGCTACCGGCGTCACTGACGAGACTGGCGTCGTTGCCCCCGTCCGTGGGAGTCGTGCCCAGGTCGCGATCGGCGGCTGCGTCCGGAACCATTCCGCCGGCGTCCGTGCCGGCGTCCACCGCTCCGCCGTCGAGGCCGCCGTCGAACGTTCCAGCGTCGCCGACGCCAGCGTCGGTCTCGGGTACGCCTCCGTCGACATCGCACATCGGCACGTCATCCGGGCACATGCGGCTCGTTCCGTCGCAGCGTTCGGGCACGTCGCACGCATCCCCGCTGGGGGCGCGACACACCGTGCCTGCAGGAAGGAGGTCGTCCTCCGGGCACTCGACGGAGGTGCCTTCGCAGCGCTCGGCTACGTCACAGGCACCGGACGTGCCGCGACAGGTGCGCTCGGGGCCCCACAGCTCGTCGACCGGGCAGGCAGCGCTGACTCCATCACAAGTCTCGGCGCGATCGCACGGGCCGAGTGATTCGTTGCAGATCGTCCCCGCTGGCAGGAACTCGTCCGAGGGACAGCTCCGGCCGCCGGTGTCGGCGCAGGTGATCGCGGGGTGGCAGGGCCCGGTCGCCGGGTGGCAGACGACCGCCAGAGCCTCGGCGCCCGTCAGCCGAGCACAGGCGCCCGGGAACACGCCAGGCGCGCTCGAGAGGCATGTCTCACACGCATCGGGACACGCTTCCTCACAGCACACGCCATCGACGCAGTGCCCGGTCGGACAAACGCTCGGGTCCGCGCAAGGATCACCCACGCGCCCGAAGAGGAGGGCGCCACCCGTCCCTCCGGCGGAGTCTCGAATGCCCCCGGCGATCAACCAGTCGACGCTTCCGCGCGCGAAGGCCACAGTCGCGCCGATCGGATCCTGAAGCGCACCGCCGGCCACCACCCCGTCGTCCACCCACGCCCCGCCGTCACGTGCGAACGTGTGGACCTCGCCGACCGGCACATGGCTGGGCTCGCCGACGGCCAGATGCTGACCATCGGCAGAGAGAGCGACCGAGACGCCAAAGTTGCCGGTGCCGGTGAGCTCTTCGCCTTCGACCCACGCGACCCCGTCCCACGCGAAGAAGAGCACCGAGCGCACCGAGCCGACCGCGATCTGCGTCCCGCTGCCAACGACGGCGAGACTCTGACCGAGCTCCGGCCGGCTACTCGCCGGAGCGATGGCCGTGCGGATCCAGCTCACCCCGTCGAAGGCGAAGTCGAACGCCATCCGCGCACCCGGCGCGCCAACGAACACCCGGGAGCCGTCATCGGCGACCTCGACGACCCGACCGAACTCGCTGCGCGCCATGTCCGGACCGAGGGTGTCCGATAGGGACCAGCTGCTCCCGCTTCGCCGGTAGACGTCGACTCGCTGCACGTCTTCCCATCCGACCGCGAGGAGTGCTCCGTCGTCGCTGAGCGCGACGCTCACGCCGAAGCCACCGTTCGCTTCCGAGGGACGGAGCATGGCTTCCTCGGTCCAGCTCGTGCCACTTCGAACGAATACGCGCACGTGGCCGTCCCCCGCGGGTCCGCCTGAGGCAATTCGGTTCCCGCTAGCGTCGATGGCGACCGCAGCACCCGAGAAGGCATCACTGGACGCCGCGCTCCCGTCCAGGCTTGCCTCGATGGCCCAGCCCGAGCCCACCCGTCGCATCACCCGAACTCGGCCGCGAGTGGGGCCGAGAGTGCGGGGAACCTCGCCGGGCATTCCGACGACGAGCCGGTCGCCCGCGTCGTCGAGCGCGACGCTGGGGTCGTATCGGTTCGAGCCCTCCGCGGGGATCGCCCAGTGGTCGTCGACGAAGTGCGCTCGCGCCGGGACCGCCGACACGAGGAGCGCTCCCGCGGCAATCAGAGCCCACGCGTGCCAGGACATCGGTCGACCCTACCAGATGAGTCCTCTGGAACCGCTGGCAGAGTCACTCGACCGTCAGCACCAGCGTGTAGTAAGCGCAGATGGCCGGTCCGGGTTCTCGGTGGCCGTCACCCGGATCAACAGCTCGCCATTCGCGTCGTCGCCGTCGTTGGGTGTGCAGTCGAGGTCGTGGAAGATGTGCACAGACTCATCGTCCGCTCCGTCGTCGCGGCAGGTGCCACCACCGAGGTCGGTGCTGCCCGACCCGCACCTGTAGGAGAGTGTGCCGCTGTCGCAGACGAAGGTCGCCTCGAGCACTGGCGCGAGGCCCTCCGGGTAGTCCGTGAGTCGGACGTGGAAGTTGGGTGGTCCGCCGCCAGGGACGATCCGTGGGCTGCGGTCCCGGATCGACGCAACGAACCAGTCCTCGTCCGTCAGATCGTGGAGGGTGGCGTATCGGACGTCACGACTGTTGGGGATGTCGGCCATCGTCCCCAGATCCACCGGGTCGGCCGCCGAGCTGCCCTCGTACTCGTCCGGGCAGGGCACGCAGCCGTTGTCTTGACAGCGCAGCGCGGGGTCGCAGCTGCCACATTCGACGCTGCCGCCGCAGCCATCACTCGCGGAGCCGCACTCCGCCTCCAGCGTTTCGCACGTGAAGCACTCCCCGACCGCGCAATGCCCATCTTCGCAGTACGCCCGGCCGCCGTCCGGCGTCGGACAGGGTTCCTCCCACGGGCACGAGTAGCGGCAGCCGAAGCGTGGAGCGTCACTCCAGTGCTCGCGGATGCACCGTCCCTCGCACAGGTGCTGCTCGAAGCCGCACGCGGCGCCATCGAGGATGGGCCCGGCGTCGGTTTGGCCCTGGTCGACACCGAGGTCCGATGGGCCGCCGTCGGTCCCCGCATCCGGTCCGCCTCGGCTGACGCACCCGACCGCCAGCCAACCCATCGTGATGATCCACGACCTCGATACCCTCATACCGCACCTCCCCACGGTGGAAGCATGCACGCAGGAAACGATCCATCGCGATTTCCGGCGGCTCCGCTCGAATGTGGAGGGTTGGGTGTGGTGCTGGGCTCACGGACCGTGTCACCCACTCACGGCGCGGACTTCAGTCCACGAGCGCGAGTGGCACGCGAACCGCTTCACGGGGCGAGCTCGACCGCTCCCACATCACACACGCCGACCGGTCGCGTGAATCCACGCTGGTCGGTGGTGAGCGCAGCGCCGAGGTGGTCCGTGCAGCCCAGCGTGAGACTCAGCGCGAGCCACCTGCCCCGTGCATGCTTCCGGTTCTCCCACCATCCCGGGCGTTAAACCAGAGTTCGTGATTCTGGATACGCCCTCGCCGGTCCCCGACGCCGCACTCCGCGCCCGAGCGCCTCGAATGGCCCACGGGCCGTCCTTCGTTGCCGCGGATCGCGAATTGCGAAGCCGGATGCCTCGCCCGATCCCATATCCAGAATCACGAACTCTGGTTTAGGATATCACGATGCGCGCCGTGCTCATGCGCCGCGGGCGCGGAGGATCTTCTCCATCGACGTCGCGATCGGTCCGGGCTGCTCGGCGGCCACGGCGCGGCGGAGCAAGGTGTCGACCTCGGGCTGCTCGGCCCGCGAGAGGAGCCCGGCGACGAGCTTCCGCTCGTCGGGGTCGCCCTGCCGGAGGACGTCGATGAGCATCTCGGCTGCCTCGACCGACGCGATCTTCCCGATCGACGTGAGGGCCGCGCGGCGGACGTCTGGGTTGGGGCTCATTCGGTAGATCCGCTGCAGCGGATCGAAGGCGTGCCCGAAGTGCAGCGCCGAGACCGCCTCGAGCGCCTCGTGCCGCACGGCTCCGTCTTCGTCTTCGAGTCCCTTCATCACGAGCACGAAGGAGCGCTTGAAGAAGAGAGAGCGGACGGCTTTCGTGCAGGCCGCGCGAACGCGCGCGTCCTGGTGTTCCGCCAGCGCCTCCAGCGGGGAGAGGGCCGCGTAGATCTCGACCCGACCGAGATGACCGGCGAGCCCCACCAGCGTGTCTGGAGAGAGGTGGGTCTCGCCACTGCCGAGCTGGTGCAGCCGGCAGAGCAGCGCGCGCCGTCGCGTGAAGTCCGGCCACTTCGGATCCTGGAGCACCTCGCCCATCGTCTCGGCCGCGTCGCCGCGCTGCTCCCACTCGACGACGTCCAGGCGCCAGATCTCCGGGTAGGCGGTGTCCATCCGGAGGTAGCTCGGGAAGGGGACGCTCTTGCCCGGCTCGTCGGGGACCTCGGCCAGCCGGTTCCGTAGCCGCGAGTAGCGAGCGCGCCGCTTGTCCGAGAGGTCCAGCTGGGCGAGCTCCGCGTAGACGTCGCGCACGGCGGAGTAGGCGCCCAGGTCGTTGAAGAGGTCGATCGCCGCTGCGTACGCATTCTCGGCCATCTCGGGCATCGAGCCCTCGGCCAGCATCTTCTTGGCGGCCTGCACCTGGGTCTGTGCCGCCCGCTCGCGGTAGTGCCGCTCGTAGGGGAGGTTGTGGCGCCGCGTGAACTGCGCCGCTTCACGAAAGAGGGTGGCCGCCGCGTGCAGCTCGCCCCGCTCGAGCGCCAGCTCCTGGAAGTCCTCGAAGTACTGCAGGACGTAGTACTTGAGGTTGTCCTCCTTCAGGATGCGGATGCAGTTGAGGTAGCCCTCCGCGAGGTTCTCGAACGCGCCATCCTTACCGAGGGTGAGCAAGACCTGGTAGCAGTCGAAGGCGCGCTCCCGGAGGCCGCGCGTCTCGAAGCCGTCGGCGGCGGCCTCGAGCAGGTGCATGCTCTGCACGACCGCCTTTCGGCTGGCCTCCCGGTCGCCGAGCCGTTCGCAGGCGCGGCCGAGGTTGAAGCGCACCAAACCCTGCGTGTAGGGCTCGGTGCTCAGCGCGGGGTTGTCGGCGAGCCGCTCCCAGAGCACCCGCGCGCCGCGGTCGTCGCCCGCTTCCTCGAGCTGGATCGCGGCGTGGCCGAGCCAGCCGGCCTTCTCGTACGACTTCGCCGCGTCGATGCGGCGACCCATCTGGATCTCCGCGCGCGCCTGGTCGGTCGGTGCGTCGCTCATCCGGAGCGCCGCGTCGGCCTGACCGAGGTAGAGCAGGATCGTCGCCGCCGCGCGCGGCCGCTGGAGCTCGGCGTAGGCGCGACCCATCAGCCGGAGCCGCGCGACGAGCTCCTCGTCCACCACGTGGCTGCGGTCGACGAGCGACCAGAGCTCGGGGAGCGCCTGCTCGGGGCGGTTCTGCTCCATCAGGGCGTTGGCACGGCGCCACGCCTCGCGTTTGTCGGTGGCCATCGAAATTTCGCTGCCGCGGTGGGCGGCGGAAGGATAGCCCATCGCGCTCGGTCTTCGGGGCGTGTCCCTCTCGACGCCCCGAACACAGGGCCTCGCACGGAGTCACAGAGCCACAGAGGGCACGGAGAGATTGAAAATCGCCGGCGTCCTCCCCGGCGTTCGACGCATGACCAGGGGTCATACGCCACCGGATTGGCGGGTCTCCAACATCCCTCTGTGGACTCCGTGACTCCGTGACTCCGTGCGAGGCGAAGGACACCTGGGGCGGACCGTGCAACGAGAGCTGGACGGATCACGGTTGCCAGCGAGCGCTGGTCCCCCCACCTTTGATCTCATGAGCGCGCGACCCGCGCACGGCCCTCCCAGCCCCGAACGACCGCCGAGCATCCCGCTCGGGATCGTGATCCGAGCGGCGGCGTGCATGCCGCTGGCGTTCCTCGCCGCTGGCGACGTGGAGACGGCCGAGGCCGCGCTCACCCTGGCGCTCGTCACCGGGGGCTTCGCCGCGGCCAGCGTGCTCTACGCGACCTTCCGCGAGCAGGTCACGGTCCGGCGGACGATCGCTCGCCTCCGTGACCCCGACAAGCGGCAGCAGACCGTCGACCGGCTTCGGACCAAGGTGCTGCGCGCAGCGCAAACGGGTGATCTCGTCCGGCTGGAGGACGCGCTGCGGGAGGCGCTCGAGCCGCTCCTGGTCGTCGGTCTGTGGGACGAGGTCGCCGAGCTGGCCGAGCACGCGTCGCCCCACCACCGCACGCTCTTCGCTCGCTGGCTCGCAGGGGTCCACGCGTTGGCCGAGCTCCATCGCGGCGACGCCGACGAGGCCTATCGCCTCCTCGCGGGCGCGAGCGTCCACGGCGCCTGGCTGACCGCCATCGATGCGCTTCGCCTGGCGCTCGCGGGCGAGGGCGAGCAGGCGCTGGCCAAGCTCGGCGAGGGACCCAAGCGACCGACCTACGCGATCCGCCACCAGCGGCGCCTGGCCCGCGTCCACGCGCTCGCGGGTCTCGGTCGCCGCGAGGAAGCGCGCGGGCTGCTCCGCGAGATGGCCGACGAGCAGGTGCTCGAGGCCGCGCTCGCTCCGGAAGGACCCGCGACGGGCATGGCCGCCGCGATGCTGGCGCCCGACGGCGGTCCCTTCCGCGCTTCGGGCTGAGCGCCCAGAAGTTACTGAGCCTGCGGCTCGCGGAGCATCAGCGCGCTGCGCTCGAGCTGCGGTCGGCGAATGCCACCACCCATGCGACGGACGCGGTCGATGATCGCGGCCTGCGCCGGGTTGAGGTTCACGTTCGGAACCGCTTGCGCCGGCATGTTGCCGGTGGGCTCGGCGAGCTGGACCTCGGGCACCTCGAGCTCGCCCTGAGCGACCTCGAGCGGCGCCTCTTCCCCGGCGGCCTCGGCGCGCCAGCGGAGCGGGGCGGACTCGTTGCCCGCGTCGTCGGTCGCGATGACCGAGAGGGTCTCGCGCTCACCGGCCGCGAGCGGTCGGCCCAGCTCGTGACGGAGGCCCTGCACGTTCGCCAGCTCGGTCTGGCCAGCCATCACTCTGTAGCCCGCCACCCCGCTCACATCCTCGGCGCGGTCCCACTCGAGCACGGCCGGAGCCCGCTCGACCTCCGGGGCGGCCTCGCCTGGGGCGACCTCGGGCGGCGGCTCGCCTTCGACCCGGAGCGCCGCCCCCGCGATCCAGTGCGGGCCCGTCTCGTCCGCGGTCGTCGCCGTCGCGTGGAGCGGCTCCGAACGGTTGCCGGCCTCATCGATGGCCTCGACGGTGAGCTCGTAGGTGGTGGCGTCGTCCAGATCCTCGATCAGGTGCTCTCGGACGTCACCGCCGACCGTGGCGATCTCGTCGCCGTCCTGGAGGATGCGGTGCTCCTTCAGCCCGTCGTCGGCCGCGGCCGGCCAGGAGAGCCGAACGTTCGTGCCCTCGACGGTGGCCTCGAGCAGCCCGTCGCCTTCCCAGGTGGGGGGCGTCTTGTCTTCACAGCCGGCGAGAAGCGCGGCCGCGCAGAAGAGGATCGGTAGCGTACGCACGCCCGCAGCTTTCCGCAGCGTGGGCCGAACGCAAGCCGGCGGTGCGATTCGCGGGCCTGGTCGCGAGTGCCCGGCCCAAGACGCATGTTCGAGTGGAAGAGCCGTGGAGGACGCAGCGCGAAGCGCGAGGACGCACCGAGCGGCTTCGCCGCGAGACCTTTAGGTTTTTGGGGGAAAGGAGGAGCGATTCACTCGCGACGACTGGGGGGATTTTCCCAAAATCCCCCGCCCAAACGGAGTTTGGGCCATGAACGAGTGGGGAATCAGGTTCGCGCTTCGCGCAGGAGCGCGAGCGTCGCCGAGTGAAGGGGGCCGTTGGTCGCGACCAGCCGACCCTCGCGCGGCTCGGCCGCGCCACCGTCGTAGTCGCTGAGCTGGCCGCCGGCCTCGGCGACCAGGACCGCGCCGGCGCACATGTCCCAGGGGTTGAGCTTCTGCTCCCAGTAGAGGTCGTAGGTCCCTTCGGCCACGAGGCAGAGGTCGAGGGCCGCCGAGCCGCAGCGACGGATGCCACGGGTTCGCTTCAGGAACGCCCGATGCTCGCGGACGTTGTCCTCGGCGGAGTCCCAGCGGTCGTAGGGGAAGCCCGTGGCGCAGAGCGCGTCCTTCAGGTCCGCGGTCCGGCTGGTGCTGCAGGGCTCGCCGTTGCGGTGAGCGCCACCGCCGCGCCGGGCGCTCCAGGTCACCCCGAGCGCCGGGGCCGACACCACTCCGACCTCGCCATGTCCGGCCCCCCCGCCCTCGGCCCAGAGCGCGATGGACACGCAGAAGAAAGGGTGGCCGTGGGCGAAGTTGGTCGTCCCGTCGATCGGGTCCACGTACCAGGTGAACCCCGCGCTGCCTTCACGGGCCTCGCCCTCTTCGCCGACGATCCGGTGGTCCGGGAACGCCGCGCTCAGTCGCTCGCGGATCAGGGCCTCGGCCTTCAGGTCGTACTCGGTGAGCAGGTCGACGTTGCCCTTCATCTCGACGCTCGCGCCGCTGCGCCAACCACCGAGCGCCAGCTCGGCCGCCTCCTTCGCGACACCGGTCGCGATCGCCAGCGCATGGTCACGCTCCGCCTCGGTCAGGCCGCTCACGCGTCGCCCCCGATCAGCTTCTGGGTGAGCGCCACGATCAGGCGGGGAGCGATGTCTCCGAAGGTTCCGTTCGACATGAGCAGGACCGTATCGCCATGCGTCGCGCGCGCCACCGCTTCGGTCACGACGGCGTCCAGGCTCTCGGCGGCGACGGCGTCGCCTCCCGCGTCCCGGATGGCTGCGGCGATCGCCTCGGTGTCCAGGCGCTCCTCTTCCAGGACCGACGCCCGACCGACGGGCGCGAGGATCGTGGCGTCGGCGGCAGCGAAGGCCTCGGGGTACTCGGCCTGGTGCGTTCGGCGAGAGGCCGTCGCGCTCCGTGGCTCGAAGAGCGCGATCAGCCGACCCTCGGTGTGGCGCGCGCGAATCGCGGCCACCGTCTCGCGGACGGCGCTCGGGTGGTGCGCGAAGTCATCGTAGACCCAGACGTCGCCCGCGGCGTGGTGGAGTGTCGCGAGTCGGTCCTGTCGTCGACGGACGCCCGTGAAGGTCGGCAGCGCGCGCATGGCACCGGCCAGGTCCGCGCCGCCGGCTTCGGTCGCCAGCGCCAGCGCGGCCAGCGCGTTGCGGGCGTTGTGGGCGCCGGCGAGCGGGAGCTGGACCCGACCGCAGAACGAGCCTCCGCCGTAGACGTCGAGGGCGAGGGGCACCCTTCCGTCCACGGCGTGACCACGCGAGAGCGCGCCGCTCCAGATGGGCGAGACCCCGCCGGTGTCGTCCCCTTCGAGCGCGTAGTAGCTCACCCGGCACGGTGCCTTGGCGGCCACCGCTCGCACCTGGGGATCGCCGGCGTAGGCGACCAGGAGCCCGTCCTTCGGGAGCTGCTGCACGAAGCCTTCGAACGCGGCGAGGTAGCTCGCCTCGTCCGGGTAGATGTCGATGTGGTCGTGCTCGATCGTGGTGAGCACTGCCGCGTTGGGGTGGTAGTGCCAGATCTTCGGCGTCTTCTCGAAGAAGGCGGTGTCGTACTCGTCGCCTTCGATCACGAAGGGGCCCGAGCCGACGCGAAAGCTCTCGGAGTCCGGGAGCACGCCGCCGACCAGCAGCCCCGGGTCGTGGCCACCCTCGAGCAGCAGGTGCGCCAGGAGCGCGGTGGTCGTCGTCTTGCCGTGCGTCCCCGAGACGACGAGCGAGGTCCGATCGGCGAGAAAGAGCTCGCCGAGGAGCTGCGGCATCGAGGTGACGCTCAGCCCGCCGTCGATCGCAGCCCGCGCCTCCGGGTTGTCCTTCCGGCACACGTTGCCGACCACCACGCGATCCGGGGCGGGGTCGAGGTTCGCGGGATCCCAGCCCGGCATGGTCTCGATGCCCCAGCGTTCGAGCGCGGGACCCATGGGTGGGTGGAAGGCCGTGTCGCTCCCGGTGACGCGGTGACCCGCGGCTTTCAACAGCCCGGCCAGCGCCCCCATCCCGGTGCCGGCGACCCCGATGAGGTGGACGTGCAAGGTGGGCGGCTCAGCTCAGGATCTTCTCGATCGTGTCGCGCGCACGGGACTCGACCACGGACTCGAGGAGCGCCTTCACCTTCGGGTAGCGCGCCAGGACCCGGTCGACCCGGTGCTTGGCGTAGGCGGCCACGTTGACCTCGCCGATCGCGGTGACCGAAGCGGTGCGGGAACCGCCGGTGAGCACGCTGACTTCACCGATGCACGCGCCCCGACCGAGCTCCGCGAGGTGGACCTTGCCGCTGGGGGTCTGCGTCTCGACGCGGACCTTCCCATCGAGGACCAGATACATCTCGGGGTCGTTCCCCGGCTCGGCGCCCTGCGCGAGGATGGTGGCGCCGTCGGCGAAGGTGCGGACGAAGGCCGAGTCCAACACCTCTTTGCGCCCCTCGTCGTCGAGGCTCTTGAAGAGGTGGCTGTGGGTGACGATGTCCGCCATCGCAGCGAAGAGGGCATCGTGCTCCTCCTGGCGGAGGGCGCGACCGCTGGGCGGGATGACGGAGGGGCGGCTCACGGCTGGAGCGTACACCGGGCGGGCACCCCGAGGCAGCATGTGCCGCTTGTGGCCGATCCCTCCGGTGGATCGATCGAAGTTGTGCACAGTTCGTACACAGCTGTTGACATCTTCTACGAGGCCCGCATCCTTCAGGGGTGGCGAAGGGTAACGAGCAGGGCCTCAAGGAGCGTGTCCAGGAAGCCTTGGAGGGCTTTCTCGAGTCCCTCGAAGAGCTCTTCAGTCCCCAGCCGGAGCTGATCCCCGTGCGGGTGAAGCGCCCGCCGGTCCCGCCGCGCCGTCGCCGTCGCCGCTGAGCCGAACGCCGTGCGGTGCCTCCGTGGCTTCGTCCGCCCGATGCTCTAGGCTCGGGCGGGTGAACCGACTTCTCTTTTCTTCGCTCCTCCTGGTCGTGGCGTGCGGGGACGACGACCGTGTCCCCGAGACCGACGCCGGTGAGCTGCCGGACGCCTTCGCCGCCGATCTCGGCACGGACGCCGGGCCGCCGCCGTTGAGCTGCGACGCGGTCACGCTCGACGAGACCTTCGTGATCGCACCGGGCTTCTCGGACGCCAACATCCACCCCTCGGCGACCTTCGCGAACGGCACCGTCTGGGCCGCGGTCACCGTGGTCGAGGAAGGCACCTCGGTCTTCGACGTCGTGCTCGTTCGCATGGGCTGCGACGGAAGGCAGGCCGAGCCGGTGCTGGTGAGCTCGACCCCGATGCTCAGCGACCTCGACGCGGACGTGGCCGCCGGCCCCGAAGGGATCCTGGTGAGCTGGCAGGCCGATGGGGGCACCGGCACGATCGAGACCTGGGTTCGTCTGCACGACGACGAGACCGGTGAGCCACTCGGCGAGCCGAGGAAGCTCGAGACGACCCGTGAAGGCGCGCCGGTCGAGGGCACGGTCTGGTCGCCGCTGCTCCTCCCCAGCGACACCGGCTTCGACCTGATCGGCGAGCGTGGCATCGAGGACGCCAGCGCGTTCCAGGCGTTCGTGCAGCCGCTCGACGCGGCGGGCGCGGACGATGGCGCGACCATCGAGCCCTTCTTCGAGGCGATGGTCGGACAGAACGGTGCCGTCGGCGTGCGGACCGCCGACGGGCTGACGCTCGCGTGGACCCGCGAGCCCACCGACGGCGACCCGAGCGTCGTGACCGTGAGCCCCGGCGGTGAGCCGGTGACCGTGCCGACCAGCGCGCTCGAGGCGTCCGGACCGAGCCTCGCGAGCTTCGGTGGCGAGCGCTGGGCGGCCTACAGCGCCGGCGGCGGAAGCCGGCGCATCGAGCTCTTCCCGATCGGGGGCGACACCGTCGAGCCGCTCGGCGGGCCGGGCAACACCGACATCGGACCACAGCTCGTCGCCGGCGACACCGGACTCGGGTTGGCCTGGCTGCGCATCACCTCCGGGTTCCGCGCCGACCTCTTCCTGCGTCGGGTGGACACCGAGGGCACGACCCCGACCGGCGGCGCCGAGGCGGAGATTCCCTCTACCGGTGACGTCTTCGCGCCCTATGGAATCGACATGGTCCACATCGGCGACGACGTCTTCTTCCTGACCTGGGTCCAAGGCGAAACGGTGGACGGCGACACGCGCTACGAAGTCGCGGGTCGCTTCATCCAGCTGTGATCGTCCTTCGCGGACTCGGTTGGCTCGTCGCGGCGATCGGGATCGCCCTCGCCAGCGGCTGGTTCCACCTCTCCACCCCGATGGGCTGCGCCGCGGCCAAGGCGATCATCGAGGGGCCGCTCTCGGACAGCTTGCGCGGCCAGCTCAGGGTCGAGTCGGTGGAGGCCTTCGGCTTCGGCCACGCGATCGTGACGGGCTTCGAAGTCCGCGACCTCGATGACATCGCCGTCCTCTCGATCGACCGAGGCGAGCTGAACTTCGAGGCGCTGCCGCTGCTCTTCGGTGGGACCGTCACCTTTCGCGACGTCGTCGCCGAGGGCGGCCGGGTCCTGCTCCGCCCGGGCCAGGAACGGACCGTGTCCATCTCGGAGGCCTTCGCGAGCCCGGGGCCGGACGACGGATCGCCCTCGCGCGCACTCGACCTCGGTTGGATGGTCGCCCACGACATCGTCCTGCGCGTGGCGCTCACCAACCCGGCGCTGGTCTTCTCCGTCGACGCGGCGAGCGTGCAGCTCGTTCGCGAGGAGGGCGGGGAGATCGAGCTCGACCTCGCCAACGTCGACGCCGCCATGCGCGAACCGAGCGCGCTCGGGGCGTCCATCCGAGCGGTCGGCGCCAGCGGTCGCGTTCGGCCGCACACCGACACGCTCCTCGACATCGACTCGGGCGCGTGTCTCGGCAGCCACCCGCTCCGGGTCCAGGTCGTGTTCCAAGAGGGGCCGCCCAGCGAGGCGACGCTGACCCTCGACTACCGCGATGGCGTTGGTTTCCTCGCCAGCGTCGCGCTCCGCCTGGTCGCGCGCTTCAGCGGAACCCTCGAGATCGACGAAGCCGAGCTCTCCGGCGAGAGCCCGGACTGCTGACGGGTCTTCCGGCAGCTGAAACGCACGCGGCCCTCGGTGAGTCCCAACGGACGTGACGCTGCCCAGCCGCCTGCGCCTGCTCCTCGATCGCGCGAGGACCAGCTACTTCGCCATCCCGAGCGCCGCGTGCGCGTTCGGTCTCGGGCTCGCCGTGCTGACCCTCTCGCTCGACCGCGGCGGGCTCCCCTTCGAAGTACCCATTGCGGTCGAGGAGATGGACGACGCTCGCTCGCTGCTCACCACGATCGCGGCCACGTCGATCGGCGTGGCCGCGACGGTCTTCTCGATCACGATCGTGGTGCTCTCGCTGGCCAGCTCACAGTTCGGTCCGCGGCTCCTGCGGAACTTCCTGAAGAACCGCTCGAGCCAGCTGGTGCTCGGGCTCTTCGTCGGTACCCACATCTTCTGCCTGGCCGCGCTCAGAACCGCGGGCAGCTCGTGGGACGTGCCGCAGCTCACCTGCCTGGTCGCGCTCGGGCTCGCGGTCGTCGACTCGGGAGCACTGGTCTACTTCATCCACCACACGGCGAGCTGGGTCCAGGTCGACCGGGTGATCGACGTCGTGGGGAGCGCGCTCTCGCGAGAGCTCCAGGACCTCGCGCGCACGCCACGCCACTACGCGCGAACCTCTGAATGGCGGGAACGGCTCGGCGACCCGACCTTGCTCGTCCGCACCCGGCGGCCGGGCTACGTCCAGACCCAGGACGACGCGCTCCTGGCCTCGCTGGCAGAGTCGAACGACCTGACCATCGAGCGGCGAGTCGATGTCGGCGAGTTCGTCTTCGAGGGTCGACCGATCGCCGCGGTCTGGGGCGAATGCGACGAAGACACCGCGAGTCGGATCCGGGGTGCGATCGGGATCGGCAGCGCGCGCTCCGACATCCAGGACCCGTTCCATCTGGTCGACCAGTTGCTGGAGCTCTCGCTGCGTGCGCTCAGCCCGGGCATCAACGATCCGAGCACCGCGCGTTCCTGTCTCGACCAGATCGCGAACGCGCTCTCGCTCGCCGTGGCCCAGCCGATCCCGCGACCGGTCGCCGAGGACCCGGGGGGCGGTCGGTCCCGCTCGGGGTGCCCGCGTCTGCTCGCGAAGCCACCCGACCTCGCAGGACTCTGCGAACGGGCCTTCGGAGAGATCCGCCGCGCCGGGAGGAACCAATGGCAGATCATCCGTCGGCTGGACGAGGTCCTCCGCCTCCTGATCGACGCCGCCCGTGAGGACGACGTCCGCGAGGTCCTGGTCGCCGAGCGGGGACGGCTCCCTCCCGAGCCGCTCGAGGCGAGCTAGCGCGACCGGCGCTGCTTGGAGGAAACGCTTCGCGCCGTCGAGCGTACAGAGCACGCATGGAACGACACGTCCTCTCTTTCGACCGCATCCACCCCGGCGCCCGCGACAAGGTCGCGGCCAACCATCGGGACACCCTCGACGAGGCCATCGCGGCCCTCGAGGGTCACGAATGGGTGGTGCTCGGCATGGCCCAGAACCCGCACGTGAAGCGGGCCCGCAAGACCCTGAAGGAAGCGGGCAAGGCCTACCACTACATCGGCCACGGCAGCTATCTGAAGGAGTGGCGCAAGCGGAACGCCTTCAAGATGTGGACGGGCTGGCCGACGTTCCCGATGGTCTTCCACGAGGGCACGCTCATCGGCGGCGCCAACGAGCTCGAGAAGTACCTCGGCGAGAGCTGAGCGACCTCAGAGCGCGCTGACCTGGACCGGGACGCCGTTGAGGATGGCGTTGCCGGTGAGGGCGTCGATGCCCTCGTGGTCGGTGATGTCGTTGACGGACGCGCCAGGGTTCTCGGCGGCGACTTCGAGCTTCACGCCCTTGCGGCCGTGACCGAAGCCGTGCGGGAGGCTGACCACGCCGGTCATGATCTCGTCGGTCAGCTCGAGCGGCACCTCGATCGACCCCACGCGGGACTCGACCTTTACTCGAGCCTGGTCCGACACGCCGAGCGCCTTGGCGTCGTCCGGGTGCATCAGGAGCGTGCAGCGGTCCTTGCCCTTCATCAGGTGGGGGACGTTGTGCATCCAGCTGTTGTTGGTGCGCAGCTGGCGGCGACCGATCAGGACCAGGCCTTGCTCGCGGTCCTCGGTCTCACGGAGCCGCGCCAGGTCGTTCACGAGCACGGCGGGCGCGAGCTGGATGCGGCCCTCCGGCAGCCGCTCGGGCAGGGCGGGCATGAGCGGTCCGAGGTCCACGCCGTGGGGGTTCTCGCGGAGCACGTCGAGGGTGAGCTCGCCCTTCGGTCCGAGGCTCTTGGGTTTGATGCCCACGAAGCCGGCGCCGTAGGGACCGACGCGAAGGCCGGCGTCGAGGATGCGTTCGACGCCGAGTCGGCGGAACGCGCGCGCCTCGAGCGAGCGGCGCGCGAGCCGACCGCCGCGGAGCGCTTCGAGCCGCTGGAGGATCTCGAGCACGATCTGGCCGTCGTGCTTGCCGTGCTCCGGCGGCTCGAAGAGGGGCTCGGAGTACTTGGCGGTGTTGCGCACCGCCACCGCGTGGAACACGAGGTCGTAGTGCGGTCGCTCGAGCGGCGACACCGGGGGCAGGATGATGTGCGCGTGGCGCGTCGTCTCGTTCAGGTAGAAATCGATGCTGACCATCAGCTCGAGTGAAGCGAAGGCCTCGTCGAGCTGCCGACCGTTCGGCGTGGAGAGCACCGGGTTGCCGGCCATCGTGAGCATCGCGCGGATGCGGCCGGGGCCCTCGGTGAGGATCTCTTCGGCCATGGTGGCGACCGGGAGCTCGCCGCCGAACTCCGGTAGGCCGCGCACTCGGCTCTTCCAGCGACCGAAGCTGCCCCGGCCGATGCCGACGCCACCGGCGGCCTTGATCACGTCGACCGCGGGGGTCGTGAACATCGCGCCGCCGGGCCGATCGAAGTGGCCGGTGACCACGTTGATCACGTTGACGAGCCAGGCCGCGAGCCCGCCGAACTCCTGCACGCAGGTACCGATGCGGCCGTAGAGCACGCCGCGGTCGGCGCCCGCCAGCTCGCGGGCGAGCGTCCGGATCGTCTCCGGGTCGACGCCCGTCTGCTTCGCCGCGCGCTCCGGCGGGAACTCCTTGGCGATCGCCGCGATCGCGTCGATGCCATCGGTGAAGTCGGCGAGCCGACCGAGCTTCGCGAGATCCTCGTCGAAGATCACGTGGAGCATGCCGAGCAGCAGCCACGCATCGGTGCCGGGCCGAAGGAACACGTGCTGGTCCGCGACCTTCGCGGTCTCGGTGCGCCGCGGATCGATCACGACGACCTTGCCGCGCTCACGGATCTCCTGGAGCCGCCGCCGCATGCCGGGCGCGGTCATGATCGAGCCGTTCGACGCCATGGGGTTCGCGCCGAGGATCACCAGGTGGTCGGTGCGGTCGAGGTCCGGGATCGGGAAGAGCAGCTGGTGCCCGAGCATGTGCAGGCTCGCGAACATGTGGGGCAGCTGGTCGACGCTGGTCGCGCTGAAGCGATTCCGCGTCCGCAGCCCGCGCA
Source organism: Deltaproteobacteria bacterium (assembly GCA_017644045.1). GTDB lineage: Bacteria > Myxococcota_A > Polyangia > Polyangiales > Houyiibacteriaceae > UBA1660. The sequence goes on along the minus strand of JAEPMI010000009.1, from coordinate 393,330 downwards.
GCAACATCGGCGCGAAGAGCATCGAGGGCAGGTTGTGGGCGTTCGGGTTCCCGACGTAGAGCCCGACCGAGTCGTTGCCGTTGCGCCGCTGGATCCCGTGCACGCGCTCGGCGACCTCGTCGAACGCCGTGGCCCAGTCGATCTCCTCCCAGTCGTTGCCGCGGCGCCGAAGCGGCCGCCGGATCCGGTCCGGGTCTTCGTGGAGGTCCTTGAGCGCCGGCCCCTTCGGACAGATGTGACCCCGGCTGAAGGGGTCGTCCTCGTCACCGCGGATCGAGTGGATCCGATCGCCGTCCATCGTGATCTCGACCCCGCACATCGCCTCGCAGAGGTGGCAGGTCCGGTAGTGCTTGCGCAGGCTCATGGCGCGGAGGGTAGCGGCTCCCCGCGATGGGTGGGAGTCAGACCCATGCTCTTGGTCCTTCGACTTGTTCGAATTACTTGGGTAGACTTTGGCCGTGAAGGCAGCTTTCTCAGCCCGCTTCCGCAACGATGAAGACCTGGCCGAAGCGCGAGCTCGGTCCTGGCAGCTCTCGCTGAACGAGCGTTGTGCGGAGGCAGTGTCGATGCTGATCCTCTCCGTCGTCGAGCTGGCTCGCCGGTCGGCTGACCGCGACGATCTGGAGGCCCGACTCGACCGCGAGCCACCAGGTTGTCCCACCGACCGCTGGCGTGAGCGTCGAATGACAGAAGCGGCATCGAAGGCTGGATGAAGCTGACGAGCGCCGAGCTCGAGGCCGCGTTCGGTGGGATGTTGGGAGTCCTCTCCGAGCGTTTCGAGGATGCCGGGGTCCCGTGGATGGTCATCGGCGGGTTGGCGGTGAGTGTCTGGACGGAGCCTCGTGGTACCAAGGACTGCGACATCGCGTTGCTCTTGGAGCACCACACCGATGTCGTTGCCGAGACCATCTCGGCCGCCGGCATCGAGCTGACCCGTGCGGAGCTGCACCAGATTCGGAACGGTGGAGTTGCACGCGGTCGATTCCGGCACGATGGGGCGACGCTCATGGTCGACTTCCTCGCTGGTGGCACCCCTTTCGAGAAATCGGCGCTCGCGAGACGCGAACGCTGCGAAGTGCTCGGTGTGGCCGCCTGGATCGTCAGCTCGGACGACCTGCTGATCTACAAGCTCATCGCGGGGCGCCCGCAAGATCTCGCTGACGTCGACAAGCTCATTCGTTTTCGCCGAGCGCCGCTGGACCGAGCCTATGTCGACCGCTGGGCGCGCGAGTGGGAGGTCGAAGACCAACTCGCTCGAGCCATCGAGTTAGCAGACCGATAACCCGTGTGCGTCTGACGTCCGTCTCGTCCAGACCTGCCACACTCTACGGGCAGCAGCGCTGGGGGACCTGGTCGAGCGCCTCGGTCGCGACGGTGCCGAGGTCGGCGGTGTCGAGGTTCACGCGCATCCAGTCGCCGCCGAGGGCCGACCGCGCGGCGAGCAGTCGGGCGCCTTCGTCGCCGATGGGGTTGCCGTTCAGGTGAAGCACGTCGAGGCACTTCAGCGGGGCGGCGGTCGCGAGGAGCTTGGCGCCTTCGTCGGTGATGCCGCAGTGGCTCAGGTTCAGCGTCTCGCAGCGCTCGAGCACCAAAGAGTCCACGAGCGCGGCCACGCCGGCGTCGCCGATGGGACAACCCTGGAGGTAGAGCTGCTTCGGTCGTGCGTCGCTCGCGGCGAGGGCCTCGGCGAACGCGACGCCGACGCCGGTGTTGCCGAGCTGGAGCCACTCGATCGCTCTCAGCGGCCGCGCGATGGCGGCGCCGCCCTCGTCCCCGATCGGGTTTCGTTCGAGGTCGAGTCGCTCGAGGGTCCCCACCCAGCTCGCATCGCCCAGCGCTCGGGCGCCGTCGGCGCCGATGTGATTGCGGCTCGCCCGTAGTGCGGTCAGCGGTGCGGCGGTCTTGGCCCAGGCGATCAGCCCTTCATCGCCCATCCGGTCGTCGCAGACGTCGAGCTGCTCGAGCCGGACCCCCGCGGCGGCAGCGGCGACGAAGGCATCGGGGCCGAGCCGGTTCAGCGGCAGCGTGAGTCGGCGGAGCGCTGGCAGCTCGAGCACCGGCCGCAGGTCCGCCAGGTCGTTGTGGCCGAGGGTGAGCTCCGAGAGGGTCGTGGCGAAGGGCGCCTCGAGGAGCGGTCGGAGCGCGTTCGCGTCGAGCCGGTCGTCGGTGAGATCGAGCGACTCGATGGGAGCCTCCCACTCCGCGAGCGCGGCGATGCCTGCGGCGCCCAGGCCGTTCGACCCGAGCTGGACGCGGGTCGGCCGGAGCACCCCACGCGCGAGCGCCGCGGCGCCCTCCGGGCCGAGCCCGCACTTTCGCAGGCCGAGCTCGGCGACCTTCGCCAACCCGGGCGCGCTCCCCAGCGCCTTGGCACCGGCCGCCCCGAGCGGGCAGTCGCTCAGGTCGAGCTCGTGGAGGGAGCGGAAGGCCTTCGAGTGGGCGAGGTCCGACGCGCCGGCGGCCGTGATCCGGTTGTTCACCAGCTTCAGCACCTCGAGCGCGTCGAGGTGGTCGCTGAGCGAGAGCGCCAGCACGGCGCGATCGCCGCAGGCGTCGTTCGCGAGCCTCAGCTCTTTCAGGTGCCCGAGCCAGGTCGCGCCGGCGAGGGCGGTGATGCCCTCCGTGCCGAGGTTGGTCCCGGAGAGGTCGAGCAGCTCGAGCGAGTCGAAGCAGGTCGCCGCGCCGAAGGCTGCGCCGGCCTCTGGACCGAGCCGCTGTCCCCGCAGGTTGATCCGCGTCAGCACCTTGCTGTCGGGCGACTGCCCCATGGCGTGCAGCCCGTCGGCCTTCACGGGCGGGCTCCGCATCATCAGCCCGCCGTAGCGTCCGACGAAGACGCTGTCGTAGCGGAGCGAGCGCACGACCCGGTGGCGCGGGTCGTGAACGCCCTGGACCAGGTTCTCGTCCCAGGGCTGGCCGCACATCGTCTGGCGCAGCTCGTCGGGCCAGTCCGCGAGGGCGGCGTCGACCCGGTGGAGCAGGGGCTCCAGCGCCTCGCCTTCGGTCGCGATCAGGTGCTCGGCGATCGCGCGCCATGCCTCCGGGTGCGGTGGCCCAGCCAGGAGAGCGGCGAGCTCGTCGTCGGTCAGCGTTCCCACGCGCGGATGATACGCTCGGGCGCCGTGTCGTCTCCCTACCAGTCCGCGCTTCGCCTGGGTGTGCGCCACGCCCGCCGGAGGCTCGCCGAGGCGCGTCCTGCGGACGACCAACGGGTGCGCGAGCTCTTTCCGAGGGACGTCTCGGCGCTCCGCTTCGGCCGCCACGACCGGCTCGACGAGCTGCTGGAGTGGCTGGACGTGCCGCGCCACGAGCCGCTCCGCGCCGATGCACCGGGCGGACGGATCTTCGTCGTCGGTGGGGTCGCGGCGGACAAGCGCCCGAGCGTCGAGGCGGCGCGCGTGTTCGTCACCGAAGGGCGCACGCTGCTCACCTCGGCCGACAACGTGGACCTCGCCGTCGAGCTCGCACCCGAGCTCGCGCCGGCGAAGGCCACGGCGTCCTGGACCGAGGCGCCGGAGGCCAAGAGCTGGTCGAAGCCGCAGACCGGTTGGTCGCGTCCCGAGCCCTCGAGCTGGTCGAACGCCGGAAGCCCGCCCGATCCGATCACCGCGCCGCGCCTGCAGTGGGCCCTCGGCGATCTCGAGCCCGCGTGGGCCGAGACGGGAGACTCCTTCGGCGGCGATGGCTGGGTGCGGCAGGGCGACCGGGCGCTCGCCGCGAGCGTCGCGGTCGGCGACGGTCGCCTGGTCCACTTCGGAGGTGCGCTCCTCAGTTGGTCGACGCCGCCTGCGGGCGAGATGAAGTCGCCCGCCGAGCTCGGCATCGAGGAGTCGGAGCACGATGGCTCGCCGGTCGACGAGCGCGCGCTCCGCGTCGGCGTGACCGCCGGAGCGTTGCTGCTCGAGCTCGTGCTCGCCGCGACCCGCTGATTCAGGGGAGGTTGGCGTGTGAAAGCTAAATGATTTTAGTGCATTGCCGCACATCGATCGCTCGCTGGGGGGCGATCCGCTAGTCACCCCTGACGGGTCGGCCGCCATGCGCGGATGACGTTCGCTTCGGTTTCACCGACACTCGTCGCCATGCCGACCGTCGCCACCAGCCTCGACATCGACGCCACCCCCGCCGAGCTCTGGAAGGTCATCACCGACCTCCCCGCGCAGGACGAGTGGAACCCCTTCATGAGCCGCGCGAAGGGCGAGCTTCGAGTGGGCGGGAAGTTCGCGTTCGACGCCCGGGTCGGCAAGCGCACCTTGAAGATCAAGGCGCGCTTCAAGACCGTGGACCCCGAGCGCGAGCTCTCCTGGGGCGGGCCCGGCTCGTTCCTGGTCGGCAAGATCGTGCGCGCGCACCACTGGATTCGGCTCACGCCGATCGACGGCGGGACGCGCGTCGATCACGGCGAGGAGTTCCGCGGTCTCATCCCGCGGCTCCTGGGCAAGCGCCTCGTGAACGAGGTGAAGCCCACCTACGAGAAGATGAATCGCGCGCTCGCCGACCGCGTCGCGGCTCAGCGTGCGAACTGAGCCGGTCGGACGAAATGGCGTGAGTCCGCGGCGGTGGGCGACATCCCGTCACCGGGCCGACGCTTCGTCGGTGTCGCTTCGCCGCGCCGAACCTGACTGGGGGCGGGCATGCTCGTTGCTCTGGCATCGAGGATGGATCTCGCGACGAACCGGTTCGCGACGCCGGCGATCGTGCTGACCGCGCTCGCCTGCGTCGCCTTCTTCCTCGCCCGCGGCACCGTCGCTCTGGTCGGCGGGGCCGTCTTCGAGTCGTCCGCGGCGTACGCTCCGGGGGTGCGCGGCGAGGTGCCCACGGCGCGCGAGGTGAGTCCCGACGACGTGCTGAGGCGGAACATCTTCGACTCCGCCCGTGGCTCGCTGCTCGCGCCGCCGCCCGAGCCGGTTCCTCCGGTCGCTGCCCCATCCCGATGCGATGGGGGCTGGCGGCTCACCGCGACGTTCTTCGACTCGAAACGGCCCGAGGCATCCATCGCAGCCATTCTCGATGCGTCGGGCTCGGGTCGTCTCTACCGAACCGGTCAGCGAGTAGGGACGCATTCGCTCGTCGGCATCCGAGGCCGGTACGTGCACCTCGAGAGCGCGGGTGAGCGCTGCCAGCTCCAGATGTTCGCTGACGAACGAGCGACTGCGGTCCCGACCGGCGCGGCCGGCGCGCGCGACAGCTGACGCTGGCCATCGAGCGCGATGGTCAGGCTCACACGCTCGACCATGCGTTCGGCCCCTGAGCGCGTGCCCGGTCAGAACTCGGTCGAGAGATCGAGCCCGAAGCCGTCGAACCCCGCCCGTGGGCTCAGCTCCCAACCGTTGGCCTGGTAGACCAGGTACCTCTTGGGTACGAGGCCGCCGATGAACAGCGCGAGGCCGACGGTCTGCAAGACGCCGGTGAACGCCGCACCGAGCGCTCGAGACCGCGTGTCCGCTCGAGCTGCGGCGATGTAGGGACCGACGACCGGTACCAACAGGATGTCCTGTACGTCCCCGCTGACGTCCTGCGAGATCGCCCACGCGACCAGCGATCCGATGTAGGAGATCCCGAAGAGCGCAGCTCCCGGGATGAGCATTCCCAGTCGGAGCCGCGTCACGATCTGACCGCCAGGGGGAATCTGCATCCCGTCGTGGTACTCGATTCGCTGTTGGCGCCCTCGATACCCCGGTTGCTGGTACCCCGGCATCGTGCCCTGTCCGTAGCCTGGCGCCGGTTGCTGTTGATAGCCCGCCGGGGGTGGCTGCTGGACTGGCTGCTGAGCAGGTGGCGCCTGCTCCTGTTCGACCACGGGGACGCCTTGTGCGTCAGCCGAGGGGGTCCAGCCGACCCCGGCAAGAGAGAGAGCGACCCCGAGAACCCACACGTTCGTTCTTTCCATGGGACAGATGGAAGCAGCGATCGTGCCGAGTCTCGGTCGCTAGAAAACCGCGGTTCTTCCGCGATGCGTGCTCGACGATCCGTGACGCGAGGTCACAGCGTGAACGCTGAACCCCATATGATCCGCGGTGAAAGGAAGAAGAATCGGGTTTGTATTCGCTTGGGAACGAGACTTTGATTCTCGTTCCGTCTTCATCGCTACGAATCCACGCCGAGGTACCGGCGCAGGGTTCGGGTGAGCTCTTCGCGTAGCTCCGTGTCGCTGAGCGTGGCGGCATCGGGTCCGTTGACCTGCGCGAAGAGCGCGCGCTGGTCCACGGTCGCGAGCACCAGATGAATGGCGAAGCGGATGGCCTGCGGGGGGTCCGGATGACGAATCTCATTGCTGCGGAGGGCCAGCAGCTTGCCGAACGATTCGACGACCGACTGACGGAACTCGACCGCGTGGCGCCACTGCTTCGGCTTTCGGGCGGCGCTCTCCAAGAAGGCGGCCGCGAGCTTCTGGCGCCCCTCCAACCGGCTGAAGAAGAGCTGCAGCGCTCGTTCGATCATGACGGAGAGCGGCTGCTCGACCCAGACCTCCGGGTCCACGATCTCGACGAGGCTGCGCTGAAAGCGACGCTGCTCCCGCTCGTGCAGGGTCCTCAGCAGCTCGTCCTTGTCCTTGAAGCGAGAGTAGAAGCCACCCACCGAAGACCCCGCCTCGCTAGCGATCGCCGCGATGGAGACCTTGGCGAGCCCGTTCGCCTTGATCAGCGCCTCCGCGGCGTCGAGCAGGCGATCGAGGGTCTCTTCGCTCCTGGCCTGCTTCGGCTTGGCGACGGTGCGCAGAGACTTGTTGGTGCGCCTACGCCCGGTGGGGGCGGGGGCGGGCTTGGACTCCGACGTGGACACGATCCGCCAATTGTACCGGATTCGTCGAACGTCGGGCGAGTCCGATGGTGGCGCTCTGGATGCCATCGACTCGCCGCCGAGCGGGGCTCCAGCACCACGGCAGGGCGGTCGCCCGTCACGCCTGTCGCACTGAATCGAAGAATGAGAACTTCGCTCTGGTTCGTCATTTGGCCAACGGAGTGGTAGATTCTGGTCTTTGAATCTTTGTTGTTTGCAAAAGGGGTTGGAAGTGAATAGTCAAATCAGAATCTCGTTCTTCTTCGCGCTTTGCGCGGCGGTGGTGGCCGTCGGGTGCGGCGATGACGACGACGTCGTGGAGGTCGATGGGTCGACCGACATGGGCGGGTCGGAAGAGGATATGGGCGGCTCGGAAGAGGACATGGGCGGCTCCGATGAGGACATGGGCCCGCCCGAGTGCGCGAACGACGAGGCGCTCTGTGGCAGCGACTGTGTGGTCCTCGAGACCGATGCCGACCATTGCGGAGCCTGTGACAATGCGTGCGGCGACACGCAGATCTGCTTCGGCGCCGAATGCCTCGACGAGTGCCCGACCGATCTCACCGACTGCGATGGCCGATGCCTCGACCTGAACAGCGACGAGGCGAACTGCGGCGCCTGTGGCTTCGCGTGTCGCGGGGACGAGGAATGCCTCGGCGGAAGCTGCGGCTGTCCCATGGGTCAGGTGGACTGCGCCGGGACCTGTACGGACACGAGTGACGACCCCGACAACTGCGGGGCTTGTGGAAATGCCTGTGGTGACGCCGCTCCGCTCTGCTCGCTGAGCGAGTGCAGCGACACCTGTGCCGCGTCGCGTCGCGAATGCGGTGGCGTGTGCGTGGACTCGGACAACGACGACGCCAACTGTGGCGGCTGCGGCAACGTCTGTGAGAACGGTGAGGTCTGCCAGGCGGGTTCGTGCGATTGCCCGGCCGGTCAGGAGCTCTGCGGCGGTGTCTGTGTCGACGTGATGGAGAACCCCGACCACTGCGGAACGTGCGACAACGCCTGCGCCGACGGTGAGCTGTGCACCGGGGGGACCTGTGGCGACATGTGCATCGCCGGCCTGACCCAGTGTGGACTGCTTTGCATCGACACGGACTCGGACGAGGCGAACTGCGGGTCTTGCGGTGTACAGTGCACCGGCGGCCAGACGTGCACCGATGGAAGCTGCGAGTGTCCGCTCGGCCGGGAGCTCTGCAGCGGGGCGTGCACGAACACCGACACCGACCGAGCGAACTGCGGTGAGTGCGGAGCGGAGTGCGCGGACGGAGAGTTCTGCAACGACGGTAGCTGTCAGGACACCTGCACCGACGGCCGCGTGCTCTGCGATGGATCGTGCGTGGACACCAACACCGACGAGGACAACTGCGGATCGTGTGGCCGAACCTGCGGCTTCTTGCAGTCCTGCACGGGCGGTGACTGCCGCCTCTGACCGCCAACCCTGAGCGGTGAAGCTCGGCTTTCCGCTCGGTTGACGGCCAGTCGATGGTCGGCGGCGATCCCGATTGGCGCGCTTCGGTGCGCGCCATTGGGATCGCCGCCTCTATTTAAGGGTCCGAGGCGCTGGCCTGGTGTTTGCTTCGATGCCTCGCGTGAGCGCTCATCGTCTGGCCATGGCTCTTGGGATTCTGGCTCTCGCCTGCGGATCGGGAGATGAGGTGGCGGACTCGGCTCCGCTCGACGGCGGCGGCGGAGATGCCGCCGCCCGAGACGCCGCCCCGCAGGACTCGGGGACCCTGCACGACGGAGGCGACGGCCACTCGGATGCCTCGGCTCCGGCACCGGACGGCGGCACGGCCTGCACGCGTCGCTACGACCTCGATCCGGCGGGAGACGACGCCGCCGAGGGAACGGCGGATGCACCGCTGGCGACCCTCGAGGAGGTGGAGGAGCGCCTGGTCGACGACCCGCCCACGTGCGACGTGGAGGTGTGGATCGCTCCAGGCGTCTACCGCGAACAGCGGGTGGACTGGAGCTTCACCATGCCCGACCACACGATCACCTTCCGCGCAGCCGACCGGATGGACCGACCGGTCTTCGACGGGTGCGCCTCGGGGGGCAGCTGTGCGGGCGGCACGTTCTTCATCCTGCGGCATTCGGCGGGCGAAGAGACGAACCTCCACTTCTGGTACCTGCACGTCCGGAACTACCAGACCGCCATCTCCTTCAACGGTGCACGCAACGAAGAGCCGACCAGCAACGGCAGCAACCGGATCTTCGGCTGCTACTTCGAGCGCATCGGCAACGTCTTCGACTCGAGCCTCGACCCGTCCACCGCGTGCGTGCGCCTGGTGAACAGCGACGACAACGAGATCGCCAACAACCACTTCGTGGACGTGGTCAACACGCGCAGCGGCGGGCTCATCCACGCGATCTACGTCGCCCACATGAGCGATCGGAACACCATCCGGGCCAACCGCTTCCTTCGGAGCTCCGGGGACCCGGTCCGGGTCCGGGACTACTCGAACGGCAACGTCATCACCGACAACCGCTTCATCCGCGTCGGTACCCACGCGGGCTACACCGACTGGTACTGCGACCACGACGCGCGGGACGACTGCACCAAGCCGACCGCCGAGTGCCCCTCATGGGACAACCAGTTCCGCGACAATCTGCTCGACGGGACCTGGGCCTGCGACCCGCTCGCCACCTTCCACTACTTCCAGGATGACGCGACCACCGGCTGCGCTCCGCCCCGCGCGGACGCCCGCCGGCTCCGGACCAGCGGCAACGACCAGACCGCGAGCGCCTGCACCATGGAGTGAGCCCCACACGAGCGCGCTCCTCTCACCGAGCGACGACCAGGACGGTGCCGATGCCGTGGTAGGTCGAGTAGCGCTGGGTGCTGCCGAAGAGGGTGACGGTGGAGCGGCCCGCGGGGACGTCGCAATGGATGGTGATCGGGTTCCCGTCGGTGACGTCGCATCGATGGTCCGAGCCGGCGCGTCCGTGTGTGGCCATCATGAAATCGCCCGCCGGGTTGGCCACGCGAATGGTCAGCGGCCCATCGACCTCGACCTGGGCACGGTCGGGGGCGAGGAGCTCGAACCCGTGGCGATCGAAGCCGGGGCGGAGCATGGGCTGGCGCGCGAACTCGCCTCGGCCGAGCGGCTCGTCCCGGAGCTGCCACGCGGGATCGTCGGGCAGGTGGTCGCGGCCGAAGATCGCGGGAGGCGTGAAGAGGTAGTCGGTGCCGTAGCGCGCGGTGAAGGTCTCGTCGCCGACGTAGCCGGCGTCCCAAGTGGGGTCGACGAGGTACCATTCGCCGTCGATCCGAACGGCGTTCCACGCGTGCCCGTCACCGGCGATCTCGCCGCCCTTGCGGACGTCACCGACCACCACGCGGGCTTCGAGGCCGGCTTCCTGCGCCATCGCCGCGAAGAGGTTGGCGTAGCCGGCGCACACGCCCTTCCGGTCGCGGTACACGGCGTCGGCGCTCTGGTCCGAGTGCATGAGGTCGGCGAGCGCCGGCACGTCGTACGCGGTTCGGACCGCGACGTAGTCGTGGATCACCTTCGCTCGCGCGAGCTCGGTCCGGGTGTGCTCGCCGAGCCACTGGGCGACGCTGCGCCAGTCGCCTTCGGCGTTCGGGGGCACGGCGCGCACGGTGATCTCCGGGTGCTCGGGGTAGGGCCAGCGGGGGCGGAGCGGTGGGGGCGAAGCGGGTTCGGCGTCGGTGCTCGGCTCTCGGTGGTCGGCGTCGGAGCTCGGCACTCGGTGGTCGGAGTCGGAGCTCCGCTCTCGGCCGTCGGCGTCGGAGCTCGGCTCTCGGCCGTCGGCGTCGGAGCTCGGTTGTCGGCCGTCGCCGTCGGAGTCGGAGGTCGGCTCTCGGTCGTCGGCGTCGGAGCTCGGCGCTCGGTCGTCGCCGTCGCCGTCGGAGTCGGAGCTCGGCGTTCGGTCGTCGGCGTCGGAGCTCGGCGCTCGGTCGTCGGCGTCGGAGCTCGGCGTTCGGCTGTCGGCGTCGGAGCTCGGCGCTCGGCTGTCCGAGTCGGTCGGTCCGGGGCTCCCACCGTCCACGTGCTCCGCGAACTCGTTGCGATGGAAGCGCTCGTGCAGGAACGCCATCTCGTCCGCCGCTCCGAAGAGCACGCCGCGCACGCTCTCGCTGGTCTCGTCGTGGCGGCCGTCGAGCATCCAGTCACCGCGCGTCGCGAGCGCATCGAAGAGGGTCGCCGCGCTCATCGTGAGCACGCCGCCGACGAAGAGCAGGTTGATGAGCAAGGTGCGCAGCACCAGCCGGTCCGACGTCTTCAGGATCGGCTCACGCTCCGGGTCGCGCCGCCATCGGGCGACGGCCTCCCACACCAGCGGGAGCACCGGGAAAGCGAGCAGGCCAATCGCGATCGCGACCCCGGTGGACCCGCCTCGGAATGCGGCCAACGACGACGCGAACCAGATGCCCAGGATCGGCAGGGCGAGCGCCACGACGATGAAGCTCGCCTTCGCGACGACCTTCAGGAGCACGCCGATCGCGCGCGCGCCCTTCTTCATCGCGCGTCCACGAAGAGCAGGGCGGGTCGTTCGACCGAGCTCACCACGTGCCGCGGAGCGGTCCGGTGCGGTCCTTCGCCGGGCGCGCCGACGTGGGCGACCAGCACGATCGTGTCGCCATCGACGACCTCCTGCCGCCAGCGACCATGCGGCAGATCGGTCCCGATGAGCTCCACGGCGAGCGCCAGCGAGCCGATGCGCACCGCTCCCGTCTCGTCGGCGAGATCGAAGTCGGCGACGTCGGTCGTGACCACTGACTCGCCGTCGACGCGAGCCCGCTCGAGCACCGCGACCGGGCCGGAGCCCTCACGCGCACGGACGCGTCCCCGGAGCCGGACCCAGCCCGAGGCGGACGCCGCCACGGCGTCCGGTGCGCTGTCCGCGACCTCGAACCACTGCGCGCTTCGCGCTCGGAGGGCGCGCAGCGCGCGGACCCCCGCGACGTACCAGGGCGAGCGGTAGACGCGCCGACGGGAGTCGACGGAGACCCCGAGCTCGTCGCACCGAACGCAGGCGACGCCGACCGGCGCGAAGTCCAGGCAGGAAGGGCAGACGGACGCCGAGAACACCGCGTCGACCGCTGCGTCATCGGCGCCCGCGAGGCGGGGCCGCGCGTGATGACCCGGACGGATCGAGCCGCCGCCGAGGGCGACTCGGAACTGTCGCGACTGCTGATAGATCTGATCCCAGTGGCCCATGGGGTCGGTAGAGCAAGGGGCGCGCCAGGTCCTCGCTCCCCGAGCTCACGCCGGGACTCGCCGCAATCCGGCGCGCGGTTGCGGCATGCTGCGGCTCGATGGTGCGGAACCCCGCAGGCCCCGCGTCATTCGAGGATCGAGCGGAGGAACGCCGCGAGCGCGTCGGGGCCGTCGATGGCGAAGCTCGCCTGCTTGGGGCGCTGTGGGCGCTCCGCGCTCTTGATGAACACGCCGATCCCGTGGCTCTTGGCGTAGCGGATGGCCGGCAGGTCGGTGAGGTCGTCGCCGGCGAAGAAGACGCTCTCGGCGCCGGTGAGCTCGTGCAGCTTCGTGAGCGCGACGCCCTTGTCGCCGCTCTCGAGCTCCGCCTCGAGGACCGCGCGGCCCTCGCGTGCGATGAGCCCGCTCTCCTTCGCGACCTTCTTGGCTGCCGCGAGTCGCTCGCGTGCGGTGTCGGCCCCCAGTCGCCGGACGTGGAGCGCGACCGAGCGCGCCTTGTGCTCGACGTGGCCGGAGCCCTGACTCGCCCACTGAGTGAACGCGTCGAGCTTCGCCTTCTCCTCGGCGGTGAGCTTCGGGGCCCGTGCTCGTTCACCTGGCCGAACGATGCGACCGCCGTGCTCCACGGCGCGCCACGCGCCGGGCACCCGCGCCATTCGCTTCAGCGCGGGCAGGTCGCGACCGGTGATGAGCGCGACCCGGTAGTCGTCTCGCTTGGCGAGCTTGCGCAGGACGGTCTGCGTGCCGTCCGGCACTCGCGCCTTCGATGGGTCGCGCACGATCCGCGCGAGCGTCCCATCGACGTCCAGCCCGAGCAGCACCGGTCGTGGCAGCGTCGCGAATCGCCGCTTCAGTCCGGCGAGGGGGTCTCGCCTGGTCACCCGTGCTCCAGCGCCTTGAGGTAGTCGTCGGCCCAGCGGTGCACGTCGAGCGCCTGGACCTCGGACTGCAGCTTCTTCATCCGCCGTTTCTGCTCGCGCATCGGCATGTCGAGGCTGCGCTGGATCGCGTCGGCGATGCCGTCGATGTCGTAGGGGTTCACCTGCACGGCGTCGTCGAGGAAGGCCGCCGCGCCGGCGAACTCGCTGAGCACCAGCACGCCGTCGCCCTTCACTCGGCTGATCACGTACTCGTGCGCGACCAGGTTCATCCCGTCGCGCAGTGGCGTGACCACCGCGACGTCCGCCGCCTGGTAGTGAGCGAAGAGCGAGCGCTGGCCGAAGTTTCGATAGAAGTACTGCATCGGCACGCGGCCGGTCGTGCCGTGCCTGCCGTTGACCTCGCCCACGAGCTGGTCGATCTGCTCCTTGAGCTCGGCGTAGGCCGCGACGTCGGTGCGGCTCGGCACCATGATTTGCAGGAAGACGACCTCTTCACGCAGGGCCGGGTCCGCGTCGAGGAGGCGTTTGAAGGCGCGGATCCGTTCCGGGATGCCCTTGGTGTAGTCGAGGCGGTCGACTCCGAGCAGCACCCGCCGGCCGGCGAGGTCGGCCTTGATCGCCGCGCATTCCTCGGCGACGTCGTCGGCCGCGCTCAGCTCCGAGAGCCGCTCGACCGAGCAGCCGATCGGCGCGGGCATCACGCGGACGGTGCGTCGCTTCAGCCGCACGGTGCCCCGCACGCGGTCCACCGGGTAGTCCGTGTAGCGGTCGACGCAGTCGAGGAAGTGGTCGACGTACTCCCGGGTGTGGAAGCCGATCACGTCGGAGCCGAGCAACCCTTCCAGGATCTGCTCGCGCCACGGCAGGATCCCGAAGAGGCTCCAGGGCGGCCAGGGCACGTGGCAGAACCAGCCGATGCGCGCTCGGCGGCGCTTCTCGCGCAGCATCCCGGGCACCAGCATCAGGTGGTAGTCCTGCACCCAGATCAGGTCGTTCGGCTTGCTGTTGGCCGCCGTGACCTCGGCGAACTTCTCGTTCGCGGTCACGTACTTGTCCCAGGGCGCGTCCGCGACGTGCATCGTGGCCGGGAAGCTGTGGAGCAGCGGCCAGATGATCGCGTTCGACACGCCCATGTAGAAGCCCTCCTGGAGCTTCGGGGAGATCCGCACGTCCGCGAGCTCGTAGGCGACGTCGGGCTCGTCCTCCACCGTCCCGAAGTTCTGGGCGTGCTTGGCGCTGATCCAGCAACCCCCCCGGCTGGAGAGCATCGGGTGGAGTGCCGCGACCAACCCTCCGGCGCTGCGGACCCACTGGCGCCGCTCACGGCGGTAGGGGCCTCGATTGGAGACGACGACGATCTTTCGGGCGCGAGCCATCGGGCCGTACCATAGAGCACCCATGCACGAGCGAAACCTCGGCGACACCGATCTGCGCCTCTCGGAGATCACCCTCGGCACCTGGGGGCTCAGCGGAGCCTACGGTCCGATGGTGGAATCGTTGGTCACCAACACGGTCGAAGCGGCCCTCGACGCCGGCATCACGACCTACGACGTCGCCCCGCTCTGGGGCGACATGGAGGAGACCCTCGGCGCGATCCTCTCGGAGTCCGACGTCGACACGAAGGTGATCACCCGTGCCGGCGTGCTCCTCGAGGACGGCGAGCTCCTGCAGCGCTACGACTCCGACTCGCTGAAGGCCGACCTCGAACGTTCACTCGAGCGGCTGAAACGAGACACGATCGACATCTGGCTGCTCCATGATCCGCCGATGGAGACACTCGAGCACGAAGAGGACGAGGACTCCATCTTCCAGCGCACGGCCAAGATCGCCGAAGCGGGTGGGGTGACCCACTGGGGCGTCGCGAGCGCGATTCCGGAGGTGCTCGAGAAGGCGCTCGAGGCGGGAGCCAAGGCGATCTGCGTGCCGCACCACATCTTCGCCAGCGATCTGGTCGACGACCTGCGCGAGGCGATCGATGGCGCCGGCGCCGGCGTGCTGGCGCGCTCGCCGCTCTGCCACGGCCTGCTCACCGGCCGCTGGACCGAGTACCGCCGCTTCGCGATGGACGACCACCGGAGCGAGCGCTGGAACGCTCAGGCCCTCGCGATCCGCGTCCGCCAGGTCGCGCAGCTCCGCTTCCTGGTCAAGGAGCAGGTCAAGAGCCTGACCTCCGCAGCCCTCCGTTTCACGCTCGATGCGCCCCCGGTGACCACCGCCATCCTCGGGGCGCGCCGCCCCGCGCAGATCCGTGGGCTCGACGACCTCGTCGGTCAGCCGCCCTACATGGAGGAGCCCGACCGGGTCCGCCTGGCCCAGATCCTGGCCGCCATGGACGCCTGACGCATCCGATCGCTTGACGTGGGTGTGTTGCACGGCCTAACGAGCCCTGATGGCCGAGCTCCACACTCTCCCAGCGGTGACCCTCAAGCGGATGCTCCACGACGGGGAGATCTCGTCGGTGGAGCTCGTGGAGGCGCTCCACGCGCGTGCGGACGAAGTCGAGCCGCGGGTCGGGGCTTTCGCGCACCAGCTCCGGCGAGAGGCGCTGGCGGCGGCCGCGGCGTGCGACGAGAAGCGGGCCAAGGGCGAGGAGCTCGGGCCGCTGCACGGTCTGCCGATCACCATCAAGGAGAGCCTCGACACCGAGGGCCTCGCGTCCACGCTCGGCATGAAGGCGCGGCAGGGTCGGCCGGCCCCGACCGACGCGGTCACCGTGCAGGTGGCCAAGGCCCAGGGCGCGGTGGTCCTCGGCAAGACCAACGTGCCCCAGTCGCTGCTCGCGCCGATGGAGACCACCAACGCGATCTTCGGCACCACCCACAACCCCTGGCGCCACGGTCACGGCCCCGGGGGGTCGAGCGGTGGCGAGGGCGCGGCGATCGCCTCGGGCATGAGCCCCTTCGGCATCGGTACGGACATCGGTGGCTCCATCCGGACCCCTGCGGCCTTCTGCGGCATCACCGGTCTGAAGCCGACCCGCAACCGCTGGTCGAACATCGGGAGCAACGGCGCGCTGATCGGGCAGGAGCTCGTGCAGTCGCAGACCGGTCCGATGGCCCGGACCGTCGACGACCTGATCCTCCTGATGCGCGCGCTCGAGAGCAAGACGATGGCGGCGCTGGACCCGGACGTGCCGCCGCTCGAGCTCGGCTCCGTCGACCCGGACCCGCGGAAGCTCCGCGTCGGCTTCTTCGAAGACGACGGTTGGCTGACCCCGGCGGCGTCCGTGCGCCGTGGCGTGCGCGAGGCGGTCGAGCTGCTCGAGAAGGCCGGCGTCGAGGTCGTGCGCTTCGAGCCGCCGAACGTCGAGGAGCTGCTCTTCCTCTACTTCCGCGGCATCAGCGCCGACGGCACCGCGACCCTCTTCGATGCGCTCGAAGGCGAGAGCTTCATCCAGCCGCTGCGCACCCTCGCGCGGGTCGCGCGAATGCCCAAGCAGGCGCGCCTCGGTCTGGCGCGCGCGCTCCGGCTCATGGGCGAGACCCGCGTGCCGATGCTCCTCGAGTCCTTCGGCGAGAAGCGGGTGCGCGACCTCTGGGAGATGAACGGTCGCCGCACCCAGCTCCGCCGCGAGGAGCTCGCCGAGTGGGACCGGAAGAAGATCGACGCGCTGATCTGCCCGAGCTACGTGACCCCCGCGGCGCCGCAGGGCATGAGCCACGACTTCACGATCGGGTTCCTCGATCTCGCGCGCTACAACCTGCTCGACCTGCCGGCGGGCGTGGTTCCGATCACGCGGGTGCGGCCGGACGAGATCCATCGTTCGGGCGTCCGGGACCGCGTCGAGAAGCGCGCCGCCGCCATCGAGGCCGAGAGCACGGGCTTGCCCGTGGGCATCCAGGTCGTCGGCCGCCCCTACCGCGAGGACCAGCTCCTCGCCCTGATGCGCCTGCTCGAAGCCGAAGCCCGCAAGACCGAAGGCTTCCCGCAGACCCCGCTCGATCCCCGCTAGTGCGTGATGCACATCGGTTGACGGGAGATCCGTGGTCTGGGTGGGTTCGATGGGGTGTCCGCGAACCGAGGAAATGCCGAAGTATTTTCGAGCGTGAGGGGACGACCGCAGGGGGCGTGCTCAGGGCGCGTAGCGCCCTTCAACCGATGTGGATCACGCACTAGACCTCGACGGTCTTCCAGCGACCGCGGCGGACGAGCACGACGCTGATGGCGGCGGCGATGGAGTAGGAGCTGGCGACGGCGATGAAGATGCCGCGCGGGCCGAGGCCGGCGAGGTGGGCCAGGGCCCACGCGAGCGGTAGTTGGATGCCCCAGAAGCAGATGGCGTTGATGACCGCAGGGGTGGTGGTGTCGCCGGCACCGTTGAACGCCTGCTGGCTGACCATCTGCCAGCCGTAGAACACGAAGCCGAGGCCGATGGTGAAGAGGCCAGCGGCAGTGACGTCGGCGCCTTCGCCACCACCCGCGAAGACGGTCGCCAGCCAGTCCGGCGCGAGCAGAAACGCGAGGGCGACCGCCGAGAGGAACATGGTCGCGTAACGACCGCTGACCCAGACGGAGCGCTCGGCGCGGTCCGGGTCGCCGGCGCCGAGGCTCTGGCCGACGAGGGTCGCGGTGGCGTTCGAGAAGCCCCAGGCGGGGAGCAGCGCGAAGATGACGATGCGGATCGCGACCGTGTAGCCGGCGACGGCGGCGCTGCCGAAGCCCGCCATGATGCGCACGAGGACCATCCAGCTGCCGGTCTCGACCAGGTGCTGCACCGTGCCGCCGATGCTCAGGCGGAGGATCCGCTTGGCGACGTCGAGGTTCGGCGCCATCCGGCCGCGGAGGGTGACCGCCGGTCCGCGGTAGAGGTGGTACCACTGGTAGAGCACTCCGACGCCGCGGCCGATCAGGGTCGCGGCCGCCGCGCCGGTCACGCCGAGCTCGGGGAAGGGACCCAGCCCGAGGATCAGGCAGGGGTCGAGCACGATGTTCAGACCGTTCGCGAGCCAGAGCGATCGCATGGCTCGGGTCGCGTCGCCCGCGCCGCGGAGGATGGCGTTGTTCACGAAGAGCAGCACCACCACCGGGCTCGACGCGAGGCTGAGGGTCGTGAAGGTGCGACCGACCTCGAGCACCTCGCCCTCGGCGCCCATGAGCGCGAGGAGCGAGGCACCGAAGAGCGAGCCGATGGCGCAGAGGCCTCCGATGGCGGCGCCGATCCAGATCGACTGGGCACCGGCGACCGCGGCGTCCTCGGGCGAGCCCTCGCCCATCCGTCGGGCGACCACGGCGGTGGTCGGCATCGCCAAGCCGAACGCGGCGGCGTAGACCAGCGCGAGCATCGCTTCGGTCAGCCCGACCGCGGCGATGGACGCGTCGCCGAGGCGCGCCACGAAGTAGATGTCGACGATGGCGAAGAGCGCCTCCATCGTCATCTCGAGCGCCATCGGCAGCGCGAGGAGCGGCACGATGCGCCGGAGGTCGCCGGTCGCGACGTCGGGCACGTCGCCGGAGAGCGCCTGCCGGACGAAGGATCCGATGGACTGGCGCTTGGCGTCGCTCACGCCGCTCTCTGACACGCGGCCGGGGGCGCTTCTAGCGGAAGGCGCCGCGTGTGAGTCGGTCAGTCAGTCCTGGGGCAAGAGCGACTCCGACCATTGACGGAGCTCGTCGAGACAGCGAAGCGCGGTCTCGCCCCGGGGGGTGATCTGGTACGCAACGCCGAGCGGTCGGGTCTCGAGCACCTGGCGCTCGATCAGGCCGTGGCTCTCGAGGTGCTTCAGCCGCTCCGAGATCATCTTCTTGCTCGCCCCCCCGATCATGCGCGCGAGGTCGTTGAACCGGACCGGTTCGTCTCTCAGGTGCCAGAGAACCGAGCCGGTCCATTTGCCACCGAGCACTCGCATGCCGCGCTCGATCGCGCAGGGCTCGGTACAGGCTTCGACGGTGGACTTCCGACCCCGTGGGTCGCTCTCGACGCGAGCTCTCATGGCCACAAGGTTACCAAGAGTATACTAGTTGCCAATGGAAATCTTCTGTCTAGGTTCGCCTCCACAGAGAGGAGACCCCCATGAAGAACGTGCTCATCATCAACGGCCATCAGCCGTACCCATTTGCCGAAGGACGCTTGAACGGCACCCTCGTCGATCGCGCCCGGACCCACCTCGAAGCCAATGGCTACGAGGTCGAGGTCACGGAGGTCGCGAATGGCTGGGATGTCGAAACCGAGCTGGGGCGCCATCGCTGGGCGCACGCCGTGCTGATGCAGTTCCCCATCAACTGGATGAGCACCCCCTGGGTCCTCAAGCAGTACATGGACGAGGTCTACACCGCGGGGATGGATGGCCGACTCTGCGCGGGCGACGGACGCCACGGCCCAGGTGAGAACCACAAGTATGGTCTCGGCGGTTCGCTCGCGGGCACTCGCTACTCGTCTCGCTCACCTTCAACGCGCCTGCCGACTCGTTCGAGAACCCGGAGGCTCCCTTCTTCGAGGGACGCTCGGTCGAC
The DNA here is from genome assembly GCA_017644045.1 of Deltaproteobacteria bacterium. Classification (GTDB taxonomy): domain Bacteria; phylum Myxococcota_A; class Polyangia; order Polyangiales; family Houyiibacteriaceae; genus UBA1660. The sequence continues at coordinate 374,030 of JAEPMI010000009.1, read as the reverse complement.
GATCTACTCTGGCCGATGCACCTCAACATGAAGTTCTTCGGCATGGAGCAGATGCCGACGTTCTCCGCTCACGACGTGATGAAGAACCCGGCGATCGAAAGCGACTTCGAGCGCTTCCGAGACCATCTGAGCCCGCTCTTCCCGGCCCGAGCCCAGCGGACTGCCTCGTGACCATGAAGCTCCAAGCGGGTGACCGCTTCCCCGAGGTCCGTGTTTCCGACTCGAGCGGCGCGGTCCGTGACCTGTCGAAGCCCGTCGGCGACCACGACTGGATGATGGTCGTCGTCTACCGCGGCCGACACTGCCCCATGTGCACGCGCTATCTGAACCAGCTCGCGCCGCTGGTAGCTCAGCTCAGCGAGATCGGAGTGGATGTGGCCGCGGTCAGCGGTGACAGCGCAGAGCAGCTCCAGAGGCATCGAGAGAAGTTGGACGAGATGACCTTCCCGCTCTTCCATGGTCTCTCGACCGACCAGATGAAAGAGCTCGGGCTCTACATCTCCGATCCGCGTTCGCCCGAAGAGACGGACCATCCCTTCGCAGAACCGGGTCTCTTCGTCATCAACGAGCATGGGAACCTGCACGTGGTCGATCTCTCGAACAACCCCTTCGTCCGGCCGGAGCTCCAGACTCTGGTCCGAGGTCTCCGGTGGATTCGCGACCCGAACAACGACTATCCGATCCGAGGCATGCACCCCTACTGACCTCGGCGTGAGTGAGGGTCGGCCGCGCCGTCTCAGCTCTGGGAGAGGTAGCGATGGAGGCCCGAGACCACCACCGAGCCCTGGCCCACCGCGGACGCCACACGCTTGACCGAACCCGACTGGACGTCACCCACGGCGACGATGCCGGGCATGCTCGTGCCGAAGAGCAGGCCACCGGCGCCGGGGGTCTTCACGAAGCCCTTCTCGTCGAGGTCCACGCAGCCCGCGAGCCAGTCGGTGTTCGGGTGTGCGCCGATCATCACGAAGACGTTGCGGACCGGGCGGCGCTCGCGCTCGCCCGAGCGGCTCGCCCAGGTGACCTCTTCGAGGAAGTCCTCGCCATGGAGCGTTTCGATCTGCGTCTGGTAGCGAAGGTGGATGTTCCGCCCCGCCTCCAGCCGGCCGATGAGGTAGTCGCTCATGCTGGCCGCGAGGCTCTCGCTGCGGACGAGCATGTGCACCGCCTTGGCGTGCCGGGCGAGGAAGACGGCTGCCTGCCCCGCCGAGTTGCCGCCGCCGACCACGACGACCTCTTCCTCACGGCAGAGGTCGGCCTCCATCGCGGTCGCCGCGTAGTGGATCCCATGCCGCTCGAACACCTCGTAGCGCTCGAGGTCGAGCTTCCGGTACGAGGCTCCCGTCGCAACCACCACCGAGCGTGCGAGCACCTCCTCACCGCACTCGAGCACCAAGCGAAAGCGTCGGTCCTCCTCGCAGTGGAGGCTGGCGACCGCGCGGGAGACGACCAGCCGTGCGCCGAACTTCTGGGCCTGGACCTGGGCTCGACCCGCGAGCGCCTGGCCGCTGATGCCGGTCGGGAAGCCCAGGTAGTTCTCGATGCGCGAGCTGGTGCCGGCTTGGCCACCGGGGGCGAGCGCCTCGATCACGACGGTGTCGAGGCCCTCGGACGCGGCATAGACCGCCGCGGCCAGTCCGGACGGACCGGCGCCGACCACGGCGACGTCGTGGACGTGGCCTTGCTCGACCGACTCGCTCAGCCCGAGCTCGTCGGCGAGCCTCGCGCGGCTCGGCGCCGAAAGGATCGTGCCGTCCGGGAGGATCACGGCGGGGTGTTGGCACTTCGGTGGCAGCTCGCCGTCGTGGTCGGCCGGATGGATGACCTCGAGCGGATAGCCGTTTCGGGTGAGGAAGCGCGCCAGGTCGAGGGTGGCGCTCTCGTAGCGATCGCCGACGAGGGTGACGCCGCCCTGGGCGTGCTGGATGAGGCCGACGCGGCGAAGGAACAGCGCGCGGGTCACGAGCTCGCCGAGGTCCGGCTCGGCGGTCATGAGCCGCTGGAAGGTGGCCCGGTCGAGGCGCACCACCCTGGTCGGTCCCTCGGCGCGACCGCTGACCAAGATCATCCGATCGTTGAAGAGGTCGAGCTCGCCCGTGAACTGGTTCGCGCGGTGCGTGTGGATCACCCGGTCGCCATCGGACCGCTGCTCGATGATGGCGACGACTCCCTCGAGGACGAGGAAGAAGGGCACGCGGCGCTCGCCCCGTCGAAAGACGAAGGCGCCGTCCTCGAGGGTGAGCTCCTCGCCGAGCTCGCGAATCCGTTCGACGTGAGCCGGGCTCAGCTCGGGAAAGGTCTGGGCGGCCCGCGCGTAGGGGTCGGCCGCGTTCAGCGCGTCGGGAAGCGAAGCGGTCATCAGTAGCGCGCCACCGATTCGTGGGGGTAGCACCAGAGCCAGCGCTCGCCCGGTTCGGCCGAGGCGACGACCGGATGGCCGCTCGCGTGGTGGTGCTTGGTCGCGTGCTGATTGGGGCTCGAGTCGCAGCAGTGGGTCACGCCGCACTCCTGGCAGGTGCGGAGGTGCACCCAGTGGTCACCCGTCTTCATGCACTCCGCGCATTCCTGGGCCGTCGGGCGCTTCACGCGCTCGATGGTCCGCAGGTGCTCACACGGCTCTTCGCTCATGACTCAACGTAGCCGATCTCCGCTCGCGACTCTGTTACGACACCAGAAGAGCTGCGACGGAGAGAGGACCCACCCATGATTCGCTACGAGCCACACCCCCGCTGGATCCAGGACATCGTCCGGCTCCCGATCAGCTATGCCCTCCGCCGAGCGCTCTACGGAATGCTCCTCATCGGCGCCTACGCATCGTTGGTGGTCTGGCTCATGGACGTCTTCGACCAGGTCGAGCTCCCTCACGGTGCCGCGGCCTTCGGTGTGCTCGGCGGGGCCATCTCGCTCGGGCTCGGCTTTCGGCTCAACAACGCCTACGCGCGCTGGTGGGAGGGGCGCCAGCACTGGGGCCTCCTCATCAACCACTGCCGGAACCTCGCCGGGCTCGTTCAGTCCATGTGGGCGAAGGAAGACGCGAGCGGCCGGCAGCGGATGGCGGGACTGGTCGGCGACTTCGTCATCGGGCTCTCGGCCGATCTCCGCGGCGAGCTCGACCTCGCCGAGCTCGAGACCCTCACCGCCGACGAGCGCGAGGAGATCGCCAAGCGAGGGCATCCGCTCTCCTATGTGAGCCAGCTCGTGTGGTCGGAGATCGAGCAACGGCACCGGGATGGTGTGCTCGGGGTCGGTGAGCTCGTGCTCGTGCAGCCGCACGCCCGAGCGCTGCTCGACGTGCTCGGGGCCTGCGAGCGGATTCGGAAGACCCCGATCCCCTTCGCGCTGACCTCCGCGATTCGGGCGTTCCTCCTTCTCTTCGCCCTCCTCATCCCGCTCGGGCTCCACGACGAGTTCGGCTGGCTGGCCGTGCCCATCTCGATGTTCGCGTTCTATGCCCTGGCGGTCATGGACGTCCTGGCCGCCGAGCTCGAAGACCCCTTCGGCCTCGACTGCAACGACCTGCCGACCCGCTCGATGGCCGAGATGATCCGCCGGCAGGTGCACGAGCTGCTGGGCGTGACGCGCGACGGGGCTCCCGACCGGCAGCCGGCCTCCCCCGCGCTCTACGCGAAGTTCCACTAGCCGCCATCGGGGGTGAGGGCTCGGCTAACGGAGTGCGACAGCGGCCGAACAGCGTCGCTGCCGGTCGCACGGGACCCTCCCGGTCGTGATAGACACGCTCGCTGGGGAGTGGAATGAACATGCACCAGCTCGCATTCAGCCGTCGATTCGCCCTCTTGTTCGCTGTCGTGGCGACCCTCGCCGCTTGCGGCGACGACACGATGTCGATGCCGGACGGGAGCACGGGGTGCGCCTCCGACGACGAGTGCGACGACGGCGTGTTCTGCAACGGCCCCGAGCTCTGTGACCCGTCGAGCGGCATCGCCAACGGCTTCGGCTGCGTGAGCGGATCGCCGCCGTGTGCCGACTGCGACGAGGTCGATCGCTGTGAGCCGGCGGACTGCGATGCCGACGACGATGGCGTCGAGTCCGTCGCGTGCGGCGGTGACGACTGCGACGACACGAACCCCAACCGCTTTCCCGGCAACGCCGAGGTCTGCGACAGCGAGGGCGTGGACGAGGACTGTGACCCCTGCACCGTGGGCGACCGCGACGTGGACGGGGACTTCTTCGTCGACGCCACGTGCTTCAACCTCGTCGAAGGAGGCGCGCCCTCCTGTGGACCGGGCGTCCGATCCGAAGGGGATCGCGTGAGCGGTCTCGACTGCGACGACGATGACGATGCGGTGAAGCCTGGTGAGTCCGAGTCCTGCAACGAGCGGGACGACGACTGCGACGGCGACACGGACGAGGGCATCGTCCTGGGCACGTACTATCCCGACGGCGATCGGGACGGGTTCGGCGAAGAGGGGGCGACCGCCACGATGGCCTGTGCGCGGCCGGAGGGCTTCGCCGAGAACGACTTCGACTGCGACGACAGCGAAGCGACCACCTCTCCGACGAGCGCCGAGGTCTGCGACGGGACGGACAACGACTGCGACACCGACGTCGACGAAGGCGGGATGAACACCTACTGCCGTGACGGCGATGGGGATGGCTTCGGCGACCCGGCGCAGACCATGGAGACGGAGGAGTGCCTGCCGCCCGACGGTTGGTCCGCCAGCTGCGGCGACTGCGCCGACTCGGATCCGACTCGTTACCCGGGCGCCCCCGAGATCTGCAACGGGCTGGACGACGACTGCGATGGGACCGTGGCCACCGGCGAGGACGCGGACGGAGACGGCTTCTCGCCGCTGGCCGCCACCTGCGACGACACGGCCGCCGGCGCGTTCCCCAAGACGGACTGCGACGACACCCGCGCGTGGGTGAACCCGGACGGAGTGGAGTTCTGCTCGGCCCTCGACGAGGACTGCGACACCAACTTCGACGAGGGCTCGGACGCGCAGTGCGTCACCGGGACGTGCGACTCGGGCTGCCTCGGACAGCAGACCCTGGACCTGGCCGCCGAGCTCGGCTGCGCGATCGGCACCGGCGGGACGTACTGCTGGGGCCTCGAAGACGACGCGCTCCTCTCGACCGATGGCAACGCGTTCGGCACGGCCGGCAACGCGCACGTGCCCGGGCCCACGCTGGTCTCCGGGACCGCGTCCTCGACCCAGGTGAGCGTGTCTCCGCTGGACTCGGCGGCCTGCGCGCGCATCGCCGACGGAACCCTGCGCTGCTGGGGCGACAACTACTGGGGCGAGCTCGGCGACGGAACGTTCACGCCCCGCGCGGGTGCGGTGCCGGTCGTCGGTCTCGGTGGCGTGCTCGAGGTGGTCGTCGGCCAGGCGTACGTCTGCGCTCGCGACGACGAGGGCCAGGTCTTCTGTTGGGGCTGGCGCAGCCAGGGGCGGCTCGGCATCGGCGGTTCGGTCGCCGACGAGGGCGTGCTCCCGCCCACCCAGGTGGAGATCGGCGGCGTCGTCGAGCTCGCCGGCGGCGGCCGGAGCACCTGCGCCCGTCGCTATGACGGATCCGTGTGGTGTTGGGGCGGTACCAACAACGGGGGCACCGGACCGACGGTCGCGCCGAGCGTGGTCACCCTTCCGTCGGCGGCGCTGCGTTTGCGCGCGGGCGGCATCGACGACGACACCGTCCTCTGCGCGGAGACCGCCAGCGATGGTTGGTACTGCTGGGGTGGCTCCGCCACCGGTGCGATCGGCAATGGCGCGGCGAGCGGCACGCCGGTGCCCGTGCCGGCGTCGGCGTTCGGCGCCGACGTCGTCGAGCTCGCGCCCTATGGGTTCATCGGCTGCACCGTTCGCACGGATGGCAGCGTCGCGTGTGCCGGCCGGGAAGAGGACGCGCGATTGGCGACGCCCATCGACACCGGCACCAACATCACCACACCCATCGCCATCGCCGGCATCGCGGGGGCGACCGCCCTGCACTGCGGCGAGAACGTGTGCTGCGCCGAGCTGACCGACCGGTACCGGTGCTGGGGCTTGCCGACGAGCGCGACCCACGGGGACGGACTCCAGCGAGACGGTTCCCAGCCGGAGCCGGGGCACGAGCTCACCGCGGTCACCGACATGGCCCTGGTCCTGAACGGCGGCTGTGCCGTGAACGGTGGCGCGGTCGAGTGCTGGGGGCGCGGCGGTCAGGGGCGGCTGGGGACCGGCAGCACCGACGATGCCTCGTTCCCCACGCCGGTCGCGCTACCTGCCGACGCGGTCGCGGTCGAGGCATTCGTCGACCGCACCTGCGCGCTGCTCACCACCGGCGCGGTCTACTGCTGGGGCAATGGCGCCCCGGGCGACGGTACGACGGCGGACGCCGTCTCGCCGCGGCTCGTCGACGCCGGGGGCATGGGGAGCGCGACCCAGGTGGTCGTCGGCTGCAGCCAGTCCTGTGCGCTCGACTCGTCGGGACAGGCCTGGTGCTGGGGGAGTGACGCCTGCGGCGGCAACTCGCCGGTGTGCACCGACGGCGATTGCCCGACGCCGGAGCCGATCGCCGGCCACACGTTCACGACGCTGGCCATGGGCTACGATCACGTCTGTGGCATCGCACCGGACGAAACGGTCTGGTGTTGGGGCGGCAACTTCCATGGCCAGCTCGGCACCGGCGCGGGCGGGCCGGACTCCGGTGTGCCGCTGCAGATGGTTGGCGTCACCGGCGCCGACGAGATCGCTCTCGGCCAGGACTACACTTGTGTTCGCGATGGCGGGCGGGTGCGCTGTGTCGGCGACAACGGCTCCTACCGACTCGGCAACGGGACGCAGACCGACAGCACGAGCCTGATCACGACGATCGCCAGCGGCGCGTCGTCACTGGACTGCCAGCGTTGGCAGTGCGTCGCCCGAGTGGGTGGCGACTGGCAGGGCTGGGGAAGCAACAACGGAGGTTCCCTCGACATTCGAAGCACGAGCAGCCTCCAGTCACCGACGGCTCTCCCCGACCTCGCGGGCTGGCCCGACATCGTGGTGGGCGCGTCGACGAGCTGTGGGCTCCTGGCGGGCGGGAGCGTGGAGTGCGTTGGAGCTCGCCAGACGCCGCGAACGGCTCGGAGCATGCTGCCGCTACCGCTCTACGGCGACCTCATGATCCCGTAGCGACGCTCACTCCACGGTGGCGTCGGCCGGCGCGTCCGGGAGCTCGCAGCGGAGCGCACATGCGTCCAGCTCGGGCGTCGTGACGCACTGGCATCCGACCTCCACCAGCCTTCCGCCCCGCCGCCACATCCGGCTCCGCGTGGTCGTGGTCAGGTCGGGGCCTCTCAGAGTGAACACGACGTCGCAGGAGCGTTCGCCACACTCGCTGGAGGTCTCCACCCCGATGCCGCGTGACTCGGCGCCAATGCGCGCGAGCTGCTCGGCATCGGCCGCGCTCTCGGCGACCGGATAGCCGGCGCCGTAGCTGGCGTCGTGGACGATGTGCGTCAGCACCAGCCCGAGTCGAGTCCCTGGCGGGTGAGCGCCCTCGACCTCGACCTCGGCCGCGGGGTCACGACGGCTGGCGGCCATCGCCAGGCGGTCCCGATCCTCTCCCGCCAAACGTTCGTACCCCGCGGGCACCTCGGCTTCGATCCCCGCGAGCTCCAGCGTGGTCGGGCTCGACGAGCGCTCGCGTCGGGACGTCGTCTGGGCCACGTCGTTCTCGCACCCGGCGGTGACCAGGAGCGCCACCGCGATGACCGTGCGGGTCATCCCTCAGACGGCGAGGCCGGAGTCCTTGCCGACCGTGTGGGCCACGGGGAGGACCGCTTCGAAGGCCGCGGCGTTGCTGGCCAGGATGCCGCCGCTCGTGCGCAGGTCCGAGCCGTCGTAGCGGAAGGGCTTGCCGTCCAGGCGGGTGAAGCGGCCGCCGGCGGCGCGCAGGATGGCCTCGGGCCCACAGGCGTCCCAGGCGCTCGCCTTGTCGGAGACGTGCACGTAGAGGTCCACGGTCTGCTCGGCGATGAGGCCGACCTTGAGACCGACGGAGCCGCTCTTGATCTCGCTGGTGATGCCCAGCTCGCGGACGATGCGATCGATCGAGTCCGCGCGGTGGGAACGAGAGACCACCAGCCGCAGGTCCTTCGGTTCGGCGGTGTCGGTGACACTCAGAACGCGCCCTTCGCCGCCGACCTCGAGGGTCGCGCCTTCACCCACGATGCCCGCGTAGAGCTTGTCCTTGGCGGGCTGAAAGACCACCCCCAGCCGGCTCTCGCCGTCGATGGTGAGGCCGAGCATCACGGCGAACTCGCCGTTCTTGGCGATGAACTCCTTGGTTCCGTCGAGCGGGTCGACGTACCAGCAGCGACCCACGCCGGTGGCGTCCGAGGTGTTGGAGCTCTCCTCGGCGACGATGCCGTCGTTCGGAAACGCCTTGCGCAGCTCGGCCACGATGAAGGCGTTGGCCGTCGTGTCGGCCTCGGTCACCGGGTTCGCCTTGCCCTTGTACGCGACGTCGAAGTCGGTCGCGTAGATCTCGAGAAGGATGTCGCCGGCGTCGCGGGCGATGCGCTTGGCGATGGTGAGCTCGTCGGTGAGGGCCATGGGCGACCGCCATAGCACGGCCGCTCGCCATCACCCAGGGGTGCTCGAAAACCGTCGTTGGGGGCGCGCTCCTAGCCCAGATGAGGTAATTTCACGGTCCCCCCGCCATGTTCCCCCCCGACGACGCGATCATCAGTGCCATCGCGGACTCGCTGCCGCTCGGTATCTGGGTGGCCCGGGTCCCGAACGGCGAGCTGGTGTTCGCCAACGACACGTTCCGGGAGATCATGGGGATGGACGCGATCTCCGACGTCGGCGTCGGCGAGTACGCGGCGCCCTACGCCATCCACCGGACCGACGGGGAGCTCTACCCGGAGACGGAGATGCCCTTCGTCACCGCGATGCAGTCGGGGGAGATGACGATCGCCGACGACATCGTCATCCACCGCCGCGACGGGCGGAAGGTGAACATCCGCGCCTACGCGCGCCCGATGTTCGAGGGCGAAGACGGCGCGATGTCGCACGTGGTAGTCGCCTTCCTCGACGTCTCTCGAGAGATGGAGGCGCAGCGCGCCGAGTCCGACGCGAAGGAGCGCATCGAGCGGATGCAGCGAATGGAGACGGTCGGCAATCTCGCCGGCGGCATCGCCCACGACTTCAACAACCTGCTCTCGGCGATCCACACCATCTCGGCGCGACTTCATTCGACCGAGCAGGACCCGGATCGCGCGCGACATCTGAAGACCATCCAGGACATCGTCGGCTCGGCGACGGCCCTCTCGCGTCAGCTCCTCGACTTCGCGTCGAGCGGTGGCGGTGAGTCGAAGCCGGTGAAGCTCACACCGATCGTCCTTCGCGTGATCGCGAACCTCACCCCATCGCTCGGTGGCTTGGCGGTCTCCACCGCCCTCGACGGTCCGCTGGTCGTCCATGGGGACGACGCGCGCTTCGACCAGTTGGTGATGAACCTGGTGCTCAACGCCAGAGACGCGGGCGCGACGACGCTCTCGATCGAGGGTCGGTCGGTGGGTGATCGCGTCGAGCTGGTCTTCGCCGACGACGGCCCCGGTGTGCCAGAGGAGATCCGCGACTCGATCTTCGAGCCCTACTTCTCCACGAAGGAGGGACAGATCGAAGGCCGCAGCGGCCTCGGCCTCGCGACGGTCTACAACGTCGTGATGCGCTACTCCGGAGAGATCACGATCGAGGACTCGTCCGCGGGCGGAGCCCTCTTTCGCGTCTCGTTGCCGACCTAGACCGCTCACGACTTGCTCTGATCCGCCCTCGCGGGCTGTGCGACCACAGGTCGGCCCCGTCCCTCCTCGCCGATGCTCGGCATCGACTCGTCGTGCCGAAACCGACCCGCGGCCGCACAGCACCCCGATCATCGGACCATTTCAAGCCGTGAGCGGTCTAGCGGTCCCGGAGTCGAACCAGCGTCGCGCCGCGGCCGCCGAAGCGATCGGGGGCGGTCGCGAACGCCTCGACCAGGACCGCCGCGCCTCCCTCGGTGAGCGCGTCGACCACTGCGTCCGCGAGCACGGGGAGCCCGCCCTCGCTGTGCTTCCCGCGTCCGTGAATGAGCGCCACGGTGCGTCGCCCGGCAGCGTGCGCGTCGCGAACGAAGCGGTTCACCTCGCGGTTGACGTCACGACGCTCGAACCCGTGCAGGTCGAGTGAGAGCTCCGGGGGCAGGTCGCCGTCCCCGAGCATCCGCGCGGTCCGCTTCTGCGCGCCCTCCCGCAGGCCACGCACGATGCCGTCGGAGTCGATCCGAACGTCGAAGGAGAGGCCACCGGTGACGAGGCGGTCGAGCTGCGCCCGGGCGGAACGCTCGGCGGCTTCCGCCACGGCCTTTGCCTGCTTCCGCCGCGTCTGCTGATCCGTCGGGCGCTGCTTGGCGCCCGCCTGGCGGGCCTTGTGCTGCCGGCGGCGCTCCGCTTTCGAGCTGACGGCGTCCAGCCCGCTGAACACGTCCGAGAACGCGACCCGGTCTTCGTAGGAGTAGCCCTCGAGCCCCCGCGCGCCTTGCATGCCCTCGCGGTCGCTGGGATCCACCGCGATGCCGGCGGGTGCCTGCGACTGCCGCTTGGGCCGGCTGGGCTTGCTGCGAGCGATCGAGGCCTTCTTCTTCGGCACCTTGGTGCCCTTCAGCGCCGCAAAGGGGCTGCTGAGCTTCTCGGGCGCCTTCTTCTGCGGGGCCCGAGGCTGCTCCTCGTCCTCGCTCGCTGCGGGGCCCGCTCTGCGTCGTTTCCGCCGAGCCATGGGCCCACCCTATAAGCGCGCGAGGGCCGGCGTCGAGGCCACAAAGCGTCAGGGTCCGTTCGATGCTCCTTGACACCAACGCGGCCGCGTCCTATTTCGCCGGTCCGCACGCGGAAGTGGCGGAACTGGCAGACGCGCACGATTCAGGTTCGTGTGGGGAGACCCGTGGAGGTTCGAGTCCTCTCTTCCGCACCCCTCGCCTCGGCGAGGAACTTCGAAAGGCCCCGCTTCGGCGGGGCTTTCGTCGTTTGGGCTACTCGCTCGCTTCGGCGGGCCGGGTCGCCCGAACCATGTACTGGTGGGGCAGGGTCTCCTCGAGGGTCTGGATCTCGAAGCCAGCGCTCGCGAGCTCCTCGGCGACCGTGAGTGGGCTGAGCCGCATCTCGGGCGGCGGGCCGTGCGGCGCGTCCCGAGTGAAGTCGACCACGAAGACCGAGCCACCGGGCTTCAGCGCCGCGAAGAGCTTCGCGGAGTAGTCGTCGCGTTCACCGATGTGGTGCCAGGTGTCGACGATCAAGATCGCGTCGACGCTCGCGGCTTCGAGCCCCGGGTCGTCGGTCGGCACCACCGCGGCCTCGGTGTTCGCGAGTGACTCGCTGGCGATGCGCTGCTCCATGTGCGCGACCATGTTCGGCTCCACGTCGAGCCCGATCACGCGACCTTCCGAGCCGACCGCGGCCGAGAGCCGGGAGAGGAAGTAGCCGGTGCCAGCCCCGATGTCGGCGACGGTCTGCCCGGGCTCGAGGGCCATCAGCGACACCACCTCGTCGGGCTTCTGCCAGCTGTCGCGTTCGGGGTCGTCGAAGATGGCCGCGAAGCGCTCGACGTCGGAGAAGTCGTGGTCGTGGCCCTGCCCGTGGTGACCGTGATGGTGACGGCCGTGGGTGTGCTGCGGCTCGGTGGTCTCCTCGCCACCGGAGGTCTCGGCCGCTGCGGGCTCGGGCTCGGGCTCGGCTTCCGAGGAGCCGCAGGCCATGAGGAGGACGAGGAAGAATGTGGTTCGCTGCATCGGGCGCGCAGTATGGCAACCGATCAGCGGAACGCACCCACTCGCGTCGATGGAGCTGCGACACCGACGAGGACGCGCCACGCGGCCTCGATCTGATCGGCGTCGGGGGCCACCCACCAGCTGACCCAGGCCTGATGGGCGTCGCGCACGAGTCGACCTTCGCCGATGGCGGCCAGCTGGGCGATGAGCGCGGGCTCGAGTGCGCCCTCGGGCAGCCGCTCCGCCGCGTCGGGCGCCTCGCAGTCGAGGCCGAAGGGCGGTCCGCCCTGGTCGTTCTGGACGCGCAGCACGCACTCGTGCTCCTCCACGGAGAAGCGACCCTTCGCGCCACTGGCGTCGAAGACCACGCCTCCCCCTTCGCTCCGAGCGTCCGGGTGCGCGGCGGCCAGATCCAGGATGCGCTTGTCGGCGGAGGCGATGGCGGTCGCGACCCGCATGGCCTGTGCGAGCTCGCCGGCGCTGTCGGGGTAGCCGAAGCGCTCGAGCTTGACCGTCACTCCGTCGCTCTTGATCCACCAGCCGGGCAGCTGATGGAGGAGCGCCAGCCGGTGATCGTCGCCGAGGACGCGCAGCACCGCGCCCGCGCTGGGAGCCTTGATCATGTAGGCCTCGTCGAAGATCGGATCGCCGATCTCGATGTCCTGCATGCCGAGCATCTTGCCGAGGGAGTTCAGCGCGCCCTGCCGGCGGATGTGCAGCACCGGACCGCGGTCGAGGGAGTAGGCTGCCGCGACCCGCGAGTAGGTGGTGGAGCTCTTCCCGCTGCTGACGACGTACGTGTCAGCGACGACCTGCGTGTCGTGTTGGTTCAGCACCACCGAGGGCGAGCGACTCTTGAAGAAGCCGGTTTCGCCCGGCACAAAGCGCGCGCCGACCCGATGCGCGGTGTCGGCGAAGAGGGCCGCGAGCTCTTCGCGTCGCGCGCGTTCGCTGCGAACGAGCGCGAACGCGAACGCGACCCCGAGACCGCCGAAGACGAGGAAGAGCACTACGGGGAGAATCACGTCGGTCCGATCCTATCGTTCGAGGCAGCTGGTGGCGAAGTCGCGAAGGCCCGGAGCGTCGTCGACGACGGTGGTCACGAAGGGTGCGACGCCGTGACGGACCACCTCGAGGTAGAGCCAGTCGGCGAAGAGCGCCGCGGCACCGAAGACGAAGACCATGCGCAGCGGCAGTCGGTCGCCCGGTTTCTCGTCGATGGCCAGCCACATCGGGAGCGCCACCACGAACGAGAACCCGTACGCCAGCGTGCCGAAGCCGAGCGCGAGGCCGAGGTCGTCGTAGCAGAAGAGCCCGGTCATGAACGGGTTCGCGTTGAGCGCGGTCTCGAGGAAGGCGACCGCGAAGGGCGCGATCACCCAGGCGAGCTTGGTCTTCTCGCGCAGGGCCCGGAACGCCATCAGGCAGAGCACGGCGTAGGTCGCGAAGTAGGCGACCGTGACCAGGTAGAGGAAGAGCGGGTTCCGATCGAGCGTCCAGGTGACGTCGAACCCGTAGTGCATGTGCAGGACGTCGAAGAAGAAGGGCGTCTGCGTGTAGTTCAGCCCGAACGCGAGCAGGACCACCGAGAGCAGGTACTTCGGCCCGGTGCGCTGGTGGAAGGGGTGCTCGCGCTCCTCGGGCGGCATCCAGATCAGCGGCGGGATGGCGGCGCCGGCGGCGACCAGGACACCGAAGATCATGCAGGCGACGTCGCCCCAGGACTCGGCCCAGCCGGTCAGCATGACCGCGCCCGCGGCGAGTCCCCAGACTGGGGTGTAGAAGAGCCACCATCGCTCGACGGCGCGTTTTCCGGGAGCCTCGGCCAGCCAACGCATGGGGCCGCGAGGGTACTTCATCTTTCTCGCGCGAGCGTGAGCCGATCGTGGCTCCCTGCGGCTCCTTCTGGCACGGTGTCCACCTTCACCTCTTCCAGGAGCCTCATGTCGCGCACTCTTCGCTTCCTCGCCCTCGCCGCCCTCCTCGCGCCCCTCGGAGCCTGCGGTGACGACGGCAGCGCCACGGACGACGACACCGACACCACGAGCGGTCGGGACCTGGGCTCGCCAGGCGACCGCGACCTCGGACCGCCAGTGGACGCCTTCTTCCCGCCGACCGACCCCTCCTCCGGCCCGCCCGCCGGCAACCCGGACGGCGAGTACCCGATCCCGGCGGAGGCGGCACCGGAGGACACTTCGAGCCCCGACCGCGTGGTCGGTGATGGGACGGCGGCGAGCTGCACGGCCGACGCCTTCATCGACGCCGTCGCACAGGGTGGCGTGATCACCTTCGACTGCGGGCCGGACCCGGTGACCATCACCCTCGACCGGCCCGCGAAGGTCTTCAACGACACCGCGATGGACGGCATCGTCATCGACGGCGGCGGGCTGGTGACCCTGAGCGGCGGTGGCAGCAGCCGCATCCTCTACATGAACACCTGCGACGAGGACCAGGTGTGGACGACGGCGCAGTGTCAGAACCAGGACCACCCGCACCTGACGGTCCAGAACCTGACCTTCATCGACGCCGACTCGCGCGGTGAGGACGAGTACGACGGTGGCGGCGCCATCTGGGTCCGCGGCGGTCGCTTCAAGGTCGTGAACTCGCGCTTCTTCAACAACCGCTGTCACGACGATGGCCCGGACGTCGGCGGTGCCGGCATCCGCGTGTTCAGCCAGTACGAGGGCCGGCCGGTCTACGTGGTGAACAGCACCTTCGGCGGCGCCGAGGGCTACGGGAACGTCTGCTCGAACGGCGGCGGCATCAGCTCCATCGGTGTCTCCTGGACCATCATCAACAGCCTCTTCACCCACAACGAGGCGATCGGGAACGGCGGCAACCCCGCGATGAGCGGCACACCCGGCGGCGGTAGCGGCGGCGCCATCTACAACGACGGCAACACGATGACGCTCCGGATCCTCGGCTCACGCATCCAGCACAACGAGGTGGTCCAGCACGGCAGCGCGATCTTCTTCGTGAGCAACGACCACAGCGGGAACATCATCATCGAGGACTCGGTGATCACCGACAACCAGGGCGGGTCCTGGTACCCGACCTACCCGCAGATCTCCGGGCACGACGACACGCCCATCGAGGTCAGCGGCTCGACCATCGAATGACGCTTTCCTGCACCCGGGCGCGTTCTCTCGTAGAGTGCGCCCGAGGAGGCGGAGATGCGACGAACGATTCCGTTGGCCGTGGCCCTGGGGCTCGCGGCGGCATGCACGACCGGCATTCAGCTCACCGACAAGGGTGAGCGAACCCGCGAGCTCTCGATGACCGATCTGCCCGGCGGGTGTCGGCTGATCGGCGACGTGACCATCGGACTCCCGCCGGATGCCGGTCGGCCGCCGACGCGCGAGGATCTCATCAAGCTCATGCGGAACCGCGCAGGCCAGAACGGCGGCAACGTCGTGGTGGTCGATTTCGTCGAGGAGCGGAACGCCGACGACGAAGACGCTCGGCACTTCGTGGGTCGCGCCCGCTCCTACCTCTGCCCCGAGGAGGAGGAGTCGAGCGGCAACGACGCTCCGATGGAGGACGACGACGCCGGTGACCTGGACGGCGAAGACGTCGGTCTCGACGAAGACGAGGGCGGCTCGGACGAGGCCGGGGACGACGGCGTCTCCGACGAAGACCTGCTGGACCTCTGACATGCGTGGGTCCGCGATCCTCGTCTGCTCGGTGCTCGCCCTCGGCTGTGGGGCGAAGACCGGGCTGAAGATCCCGGATACCGAGAGCGACGCGTCGATGCCCGAAGACCTGGGGCCCGATCTGGCACCGCCGGACCTGGGCCAGGACCTCGGCGAGGAGTGCGTACCCTTCCGCGCCGAGGCGCGGCTGGCGGCCCTCGACATCTTCCTGGCGATGGACGTGAGCGGCTCGATGGAGCAGCCCACCGCCAGCGGGGCGACCAAGTTCGAGGCGATCACGCGCGCCATCGACGGCTTCGTGAGCTCGCCCGACTCCGAGGGGATCGGCGTCGACCTGACCTTCTTCCCCTTCATCGACGAGGACATCCCGGAGAACTGCACGTCCGACCTCGACTGCCGCGGCGACCCCGAGGGCTGCGCGACACCAGACGTCTGTCTGCCGAGCGGCGACGCCTTCTGCTTCGCCGACTCCGATTGCGGGACGCCGGGCGACCGTTGCCAGCCGCTCGGCATCTGCGGCGGCTTCGACCCCAACCTCTGCCTGAACATCGGCGACACCTGTCCCGATGGATCGCGCTGCCGTGACTACGGCATCTGCTTGGGTCGAACGTCCTGCAACGTCGCCAACTACATGCGGCCCGCGGTGCCGCTCGGGCTCTTGCCCGGGGTGGCGTCGTCGGTGGTGACGGCGCTCGAGAGCAGCAGCCTCGAGGGCGGCACGCCGACCCTTCCCGCCCTCACCGGGATCCTGTCGCGCGCCCGCGACTGGTCGGTCGACAACCCCGGCAGCAAGGTCATCTCCATCCTCGCCACCGATGGCTTCCCGGAGAGCTGCGACCCTGCCGTCGATCTCCTCGAGGACGATCCTTCGGTCGGCATCGTGGCGCCTGCGGCGGTCGCGCGCGACGCGGCCGCCGACGGCATCGAGACCTACGTGATCGGCGTCTTCGGGCCCGACGAGGAGATGGAGGCGCGCGCCAACCTCTCCACGCTCGCCATGGCCGGCGGTACCGAGGAAGCGCTCGTGGTCACCACGGACGACGCGGTCACCGAGATGCTCCTGGCGATCCTCGACGATCTGCGGAGCTCGGTTCGGACCTGCGTCTACGCGATCCCGGCCGCGGGCGTGTTGCCCGACCCGACCACGCTCCAGGTGCGCATCATCCCGCCGGACGGCATGCCCATCGAGCTCGAGCGGGTGTCGGGGCCGATGGCCTGTGACCCGATGCTCGGCGGCTTCTTCTTCGAGGGTGATCTCGACCCCGGCGACCGCCCGGGGTTCATCGAACTCTGCCCCGCGACCTGCAACATCACCGCAGCGAGCGACGACTTCGTGGTGGAGATGGAAGCGGGCTGCGACGACTGAGCCGCGCGCTCACGCCACGGCGGGCCGAACCCGCCGGTCCCACACGCCGAAGAGCATCGCACCGGCGACGGGCAGGGTTGCCGCCGCGACGTACATGAAGCGGTAGTCCTCGCCCGGACCGGCCACCCACCCGAGGAGCGGACCCCCGACGAAGATCCCGACGTCGAAGACCGCGGTGAAGAGCGAGACGGCCGAGCCGCGGTCCGCCGGGTTCGCCCGCTCGACGACGAGCGTCGAGAGGATCGGGAAGACGAACCCATGGCCACAGCCGGCGAGGACGCCGGCGACGACCAGCCCCGGCACGCCCTGCGCGACCGACAGCGCGATCATCGCGCCGCTGAACGCGATCATGCACGGGTAGAAGACCCACAGCGGACCGAGTCGATCGGGGAGCCAACCGAGCCCGATGCGCAGCGCGATCGTGGTCGCCGCGTAAGCGGTGAAGAAGATGCCGACGGTCCCGATCTCTTCGGCGGCGACGAAGTTCTTGATGAAGGTGAAGACGCCGGCGAGCGCGGTCGCGAAGAAGATCCCCGCGACCCAGATCGGGACCAGGTCGCGCTGACCGAGCGCGGAGAAGAACCCGCGCGGCACCTGCGATCGGTCGCGCTTGGGCTCCGGCAGGAGCGCCGACGAGGCGAGCGCGATCGCCGCGACGATCGCGGTGACCACGAAGAGCGTCTGGTAGGTCCCGTACTTCAGGACGATGTCGCCCATGAGGCCACCGAGCGCCATCGGGAGCATGCCGGAGACGCCGAAGTAGCCGATCCCCTCGCTGCGTCGAGACGCCGGGACGATGTCCGCCGCGTAGGTGAAGAGCACGCTGAAGAGGGAGCCCTGCGCGAAGCCGTGAATGGACCGGACGATGAAGATCCATGGGCCGACCGAGGAGACCGTCAGGTAGAGCAGGCAGGCGACGACGTGCAGCGCGCCCGCGGCCAGGATCACCAGACGCCGCCCGCCAGTGTCCATCGCCTTGCCGGCGAACGGGCGGATCACCATCGCCGCGCCGCTCAAGGTCCCGAAGACGATCCCCACCACGGAGGGGGTCGCGCCCATGTCCTCGACGAAGCCGGGCAGGTGCAGGAACGCGAAGACGCTCAGGCCGTGCAGCAGGTTCGCGAGCGACGCGAGAAAGAAGGGGACGGTGAGGATGCGCTCTTTGGGCATCGAGAAGCAGGGGAGGGCAGTGCGCGCCGCAATGGCAGCCCTCGTGCTTTGGCGCATCGGACCGTGGCGCGCTACTCCGTCGCACGAGACGCGTCAGCGTGACGCCCGACGCGCTCTTTCTCACCAGCGTCCACCCCCGGTCCCATGGGAATCCTCTCCAAGCTCTTCGGCATCTCGCCTTCCAAGCCCCCGCTCCACATCGATGACGCGAACTTCGAGGCGGAGGTCCTCCGCTCTGGACTTCCCGTGATCATCGATGTCTGGGGTCCCAACTGCGCTCCGTGCAAGCAGCTCGAGCCGGTGATCCAGTCGCTCGCCGGGACCTACGATGGGCGGGTGAAGGTGTGTGAGATGGGCACACACTTCGCACCTCGCGCCGCGGGCATGCTCCGCATCTCCGGCACGCCCACCGTGCTCTACTTCGACAAGGGCAAGGAGAAGGAGCGTGTGATCGGCGTGCGCGGCAGCCTCTACCACGAGCAGACCGTCGAAGAGATCTTCGGCATCCCGAAGAAGCCCGACGCCTGACGGAACGCTCGAGGCGTCAGTCCCCGCCGTGGCGGGCGATCAGGACCGACGCGATCAGGAAGACGACGGACGATGGCACCCCGATGAGCCACGCGGCCGAGGGGGCGTCTGGCAGCTGCACACCGCTCTCCGTGAGGAAGAGGCCGACCACCGCGACGACCGCTGCGATGGCGCACCCGGCAACGAGACTGCCGAGGCCCACAAAGGGCGAGAGCAGGAGGAGGTACAGGACGACTCCCCACTCGCTCCAGGGTTCGGGAGTGTCTTTGGCGAGCGATTCGGCCGTGGCGGTGGCGCCATCCAGGTGCGGTCGCGCGAGATGGCGGAGGCTCGCCTCCCGAAGAGTGAGTCGACTGACGTGTGCGTCGTCGATCTCGATGAAACCCCCGTTCGATAGGAGCAGCATCGAACGATCGTGACGGCACACCGGCCGAGCGCCTTCGAGCTCGCTCTCGCTCATGCCTTCGGGGAGCCAGTCGGCAAGGGCTGGTGCCTCGTCGAGGTCGGGATCGAGGTCGTCCCACGCACCGACGTCGTGGAGAAGGTCGTCGGTGGTCAGCGGTTGCCCGGCGCCGCCGAGGCGCGTGACCAGCTCGTCCATGGTCGAAGGCGCACCGACCAGCGCCAGAGCGTCTTCGTCGGAGAGGGACCGAGCGGCGTCAGCCGCGGCCTCGAGCTCGCGACGCAGCCAGTCGTAGAACGCCACTCGGCTGCTCCCCTCGAGCATCATGGCGCGTCGAGTGGGGGTGACCACGAGGGCCGTCCCGTCGCGTCGTCGTCCGATGCGCCACCCGTTCGCGGTCTCCGACGGCTGGGGGTCGAGCTCGAACCGAAGCAGGGGTGCGGCGCTCGTGGCGTTTCGGACTCCTTCGAGTCGCGCCAGGATCGTGGAGGAGAGCGGCTTCATTCTGCAGGGAAGCGGTCGAGGCCGCGGAGCGTGTGGTGGCGGCGAAACTCTTCGAGCACGGGGCGTAGCAACACGTGGAAGAGGTAGGCCGCGCCGTTGGGGAATTCTTCGATGACCCAGGGCTCGTCGAACGAGAAGCGCACCACGAGATAGCGGTCGCCGTCCACGTA
This sequence comes from Deltaproteobacteria bacterium, assembly GCA_017644045.1. Taxonomy (GTDB): domain Bacteria; phylum Myxococcota_A; class Polyangia; order Polyangiales; family Houyiibacteriaceae; genus UBA1660. Next base: position 354,503 of record JAEPMI010000009.1, on the reverse strand, counting down.
GAGTTGCTCGGGTTCTTCCTCGGCTTCGTTTCGCGCGGCGGTCGCCAACCGTGAAGCGGCGAGCCACCGCCGTGCGGCGCGGGCGTGCGGAAAGAGGTCCTCCATGTCCTCCAGCCCCAGGTCGGCCCCGTGGAGCTCGCAGAACGCTGCGAACCGTCGTTCGAGGACGGGCTTCTCGGGTCGAGTGACGATGGGGTAGGGCGCTCGAGGGCGTGCCAGCGCGAGCACGTCGGTGCGATCGGCGCCATCGCTCACGGTCCAATCCTCGAACAGGCCCACGGGCTCCGCCAGGAACTCGTTGGACTCTTCGATGGCGGCCGCGAGGTCGGCCATCCCATCGATGGGCCGAGAGAGGACCGGGTCGGTGGTTCGCTCGGCGAGGGTCTCCTCCAGGAGCGCCAACCAACCAGCGACACTCAGGTCCAGGTCCTCCATGAGGACTCTGCGTTCCCGACCACGGTGACACAGCACTACCTGCGTCTGGTCGAGGCACCCCACGAGCCAGCGGTCGCGCGCGAGCGGCACCACGGGCCCCAGCTCGAGGCCGATCCTCGTCAGCGCGCCGGCCCGAGGGGCGAGCTCCGTGAGGACGGCCCACCGTCCGCGACTCAGCTCGGCCTTCTCGCGTCGTAGCGCTCGCGAGCGTCTCGACCTCCGAGCCAGATGTCCGAGCGGGCCAGCGATCGCCAGACCGGCGAAGCCGGCCACGATGAGGGATACCGCTGCGAGCGCTCCGAGTCCGACGACGACCAGCATCGGTGCGAGGAACAGCCACGGGACGTCTGCTCCGTCGCAGCCAGCGCCGGCACCGAGCAGACTGGACTCAGCGAGGAGGAGCATGACGCGTCGTGGGGCCCCCATCGACTCGGCATACGCGGTGGCGACCACGATCTTCCGCTCTCGGGTGCGTCCTCGGCGGAGCTTCGGGCTAGTGCTAGTCCAAGCGGAGGACGCGCTCTGCCGTGACCACGACCATCACCCCGTCGCCGAGCGGCGCCATCGCGGTCGGTCGGTCGGGGAGCGAGAGCTCGAAGACCCGATTCCCCTCGGGGTCGACGCACGCGATGCTGCCTGGCAGCGCGCAATACGCGTAGCCGTCCACATCCGCGACCATCCGCTGGTGCCACCCGACTTCGATGCCGTCGCCGAGCGAGTGCGCCCACAGCTCCTTGCCCTTCGCGTCGAGGCGTCGAAGCGCGCCGTAGCTCATCGCGAGCCAGCCATCGTCGAGGCTGGCGAAGAGCTGCGCCTCGACGGACGCGATTCGGTTCCCGTCCGGGCCGAAGAGGCCACCCATCCCGAAGGACGAGCCCGCCGCCATGGATCCGTCCGTGCCGACCGAGGGCATCTGATCGGCGTTCCGGAAGTCGGTCTCCGCACGCACCTGGCCATCGACGGGATCGATCCGCACCAAGCCGCCCCCGGAGAACCCGGCGACGACCAAGCTGCCGTCGGGCGAGACGGCGGGCGGGGCGATGTCGAGCCCGTGCTCGCCGAGCGAGTAGGCCAGTCCATCGAACCCGACCACGGACACCTCCCGGAGTGCACCGGTGAGGATCAGCCGACCGTCGGCGGTGAGCGCCGGCGAGTGGCCGGAGTCGTCGAGCGCGCCGCCGTCGACCTCGATCTTCCCGAGCAGTGCGCCCGCTGCGTCGACGAAGGCGAAGTGGTGATCCAGCGCGACCACGGTCACGTCGTTTTCGAGGATGAGCGGGCCCGCCTCGAAGCGAGACTGCTCGTCTCCGAGCAGTCCGGTCTCCCAGAGCGCTTCGCCCGCGGGGTCGAAGGCGAAGAGTCGGCGGCGGGAGGTGACCCGGAAGCCGTCCGAGGCGACCGCGACCCCGGAGCGCGCGTAGCGATGGCGCGTCGGGTTCGCCTTGCCGGGAAGCCGACGGAGTTCGGTCAGGACGCCCGCGCGTGGACCACGAACGCTCGTCCGCCGCGAGTTCCGCCCGCAGCCGCCGCTCCGCGGCCAGGGACCCGCGCCCAGACGCCACGGGCCCACGGGCAGCTCGCCGTCGATGACCAGGGCGAGCCCTTCACCTCGACCCGGGCGTTCACTTGGGGTGCTCACCGAGCCGGCCGTCCTTTCCTCACCATCGGCGACGTCATCCTACCCCTGATCGGGTACGAGTTGGGAGTTGCTGGCGGAAGCGCCCCGATCGACCTGTGAGGGGCCAGCGAGGGCCACTGCCGCTAGCATGCGCGCATGCGTTGGACGGATGCTCGGCTTCTGGTGGGACTCTCGATGCTGCTCGCACTCGGGTGCGGCGACGACGACCGTGGTGACGACGGGCCCACGCGAGACTCCGGACCGGCGGAGAGCGACATGTTCACCATGCCGGACGCCTTCGAGGGCGACGCCGGCCGCGGCTGCACATGCACCTCGGGGCTCCATCAGGAGCTGATCTTCCTGATGAGCGCCGACGGCGAGCTCTGGAGCTTCGACCCACGCTCGGACGAGTTCGCCTTCGTGGCCGGTCCCGTGTGCGGCGGCGAGGTGCCTTTCTCCATGGCGGTCGACGAGCGCGGCATCGCGTGGATCCTCGGCATCGAGTCGATGAGCTTCCAGACCATCGACGTGAACGACCCGGGCCCTTGTACCGAGTCGCCCTACCTGCGGCGGAACCCCGACTTCGGGCTCTTCGGCACCTCGTTCGTCGCCGAGTCGGAGACGAACCCGTGCAGCGATCTGTACGTCCAGACCTACTCGGGTGACGGCTCCTTCGACGAGGGCGAAGACCTGGGACGGCTCGGCGTGATCGACCCCGAGTCGGGTGATCTGACCGACATCGGCTCGCTCGACTACGACGGTGGCGAGCTCACCGGCACGGGCGACGGGCGCCTCTACGCCTTCACGGGCGTCGACCCGGTGAAGATCGTCGAGCTCGACCGAGCGACGGGGGCCGAGCTCGACGTCTTCCCGCTCGAGGGGCTCAACAAGACCAATGCCTCCGCGGTCGCCTTCTACGGCGGCTCCATCTACATCTTCACCGAAGCCGTCGACGAGGGCTGCGAGCCATGCCTCCAGGCGGAGTGCGCGACCGATTTGGCCGACTGCCGTGCCGACGAGGTCTGTGCCGAGCACCTGCAGTGCGTGCTCGAGACGGCGATGATGACCGATGCCTGCGGCGGCTTCCTCACCGAGGAGGTACGGAGCTGCGTGATCGCTTGCGAGGAGACCTGCGCGGTGAGCCCACGCTTCCGCGAGAGCAAGGTCATTCGCCTCGATCTGGAGACCCGGGAGTTCGAGACGGTGTTGCCCACCTCGCCGATCCGGGTGGTGGGCGCGGCCAGCTCGCCCTGTGTGCCGGTGACGCTGATCTGACCGAGAGGGGCGCTTCGGCTGCTATCGCTCACTCCGCGCCGTCGCGGAGCTCCGTCATCCATCGAGCCAGTCCGCCCTGCGGGTGGGCCTCGAGATAGCGCTCCGCGATGGCGCGCGCTTCGGTCGAGCGCCCGAGCCGAACGAGCAGCCGTGCCTCCAGGCCGAGCCGCCGCTCGTCGAGCGCCGCGGGGGCCGGCGCCGCCTGCAGCGACGCGAGGGCGCCGCTCGGATCGCTCAGCCGCTGGAAGCGGAGCTGCGCGGCTTCGAAGGCGGCGGTGCCGTTGCCGTTCTGGGCGACCTCGTCATAGCGATCCGCGGCATCCGCGTAGCGACCGAGCGCACGGAGCGCGTCGGCCTCGAGCTGGGTCCAGCCTCGCGCCGCGGCGGTGCTGCGGGCGCGCTCGTAGTCACCGGCGGCGAGCCAACGCTGCACGTCGTCACGCTCGACGCGAACGGGACGGGGTCGGGGCGAGGCGGGCTCGGTGGTCGACGCGACGGCGACCGACGACTCCGACTCCGCGAGCCGATCGCCGACATCCGACTCCGACTCCGCGAGCCGATCGCCGACATCCGACTCCGCGAGCCGACCACCGACGTCCGACTCCGGGAGCCGACCACCGACCGCCGACTCCGACTCCGGGCGCGGATCACCGACCGCCGTGCGCCGCTCCGCAGCGCTCGCCACCCGGGCACGCTCTTCCACCCGCGCGGCCACCGCCGTCGCGGCCTCGTCCGCCAGCGGTCCCGCATCCCACGCGACCGTCTCGCCGCGTCGCCACATCTGGCTCTCGCCGAGCGTGACCACCGAGCCTCCGCGTTCCACCTCCACGCGGCCCTCGTAGACCCGGACGACCGTCTCTTCGCCGGCTTCCACCGAGAACACCGTGCCGCGAACGCGCACCACACCATCCGGCGTGACCACCTCGAAGCGACCCTCGTCGCCGAGCGGCTCCACGTCGAAGAGGACCAGCCCCTCGCTCAGCTCGAGTCGGCGGACCAGGGGGCCCTGCTCGAGCACCTCGAAGTGGGCGCCGGGGCTCGCCACCAAGACGTCACCACTCGCCAGCCGCGCCTGGAGCGGCGGCTGCTTCGCGTTGTGGCCTCCGAGCAGGTAGCCGCCACCCACCGCCAGGAGCACGGCCGCCGCGGCCGCGATCCACCAGCCGCGTCGACGCTTCGCTGGGGGAGCCTGGGGTGCCTCGTCCTCGGTCGCGTCGAGGGCGGCGCCGATCATCCGATCGAGATCGTCCAGCGCCAGCGGCGGGGGCGAGTCGCGATGGGCGATGCGGCCCAGCTCGTCGATCAGCTCGTCGCTCATCGTCCCCTCCGCTGGGCCAGGGCCTTCATGTAAGGGTCGCTCGCGAGCCGTTCGGCCACCGCCGCGCGGGCGTGGCTCAGCCGCGTCCGCATCGCGTTCGGGGAGCAGCCCTCGACCTCGGCCGCCTCGCGCGGCTCGAGTCCCTCCACGCAACAGAGGAGGAACGCCATACGGCGGTTGGGCGGGAGGTCCTCGAGGCAGCGATGGAGCCGCCGTAGGGCCTCGCGGTCCATGGCTCGCGACTCCGGATCGATCTCGTCGGGCGGCGGCGGCACGAGCGCCAGCGCCTCCTGCTTCTTCCGCTTCCCGAAGTAGCGATAGGCCACCCGGACGGTGATGCGGCGGGCGAAGGTCCGAACGCTGCTGCGACCCTCGAAGGTCGGCAGAGCCTTCGCCAGGGCGACCAGCGCGTCCTGGTTGGCGTCGTCGAGGTCGGGCCGGGGCCCGAGCATGCGGTGGAGCCAGCGGCGCACGTCCGGCTGGAGCTCGCGGAGGGCGGTCTCGAGCGCTCGCCGATCACCGGACCGGAGGGCATCGACGCTCGGCATCTGCCCATCGGTGGGGCGCATCGGTCGGGGGTCCTCAGGCACGAGCTCGGGAGTCCATCGTCGCCCCTGTGGAGCGGCGCGCTGCCAACGTTGCACGTGGGCGGCGATTTTTCTCGTCGGGGCGCTCATCGTCGACCTCAGAAGGCCCGGACGCCCACGAAGACGCTCGGCCAGAGGTGGTTCCGCCACTGCTGAATGTCCAAGGGCGTGGACGCTACGTCACTGGTCCCGAGGTCGATCGCCCAAGGCACATACGAGCTCTCGTCCGCGTACGTGGTGAGCAAGTTGAGCGAGACGCCGAAGACCAGCGCGAAGCGCTGGTGGAGCGCGAGCTGCCCGACCAGGCGAAGCGAGGAGAGGATCTCCGAGCCCAGCTCCTCCGGCAGCTCGTCCGTGCCCTGGAAGTCGTGGAGGTAGTGGCTCACGAAATCCAGGTCGAGGGCGAAGCGCTCTGTCATCGGGAAGTGGCCACCGACACCGATGCCGGCCGCGAGCACGGCGTCCTCGCCCGCGCCGAGCGGGGGCCGGCCACCGATCGAGTAGATCCAGTGCCAGCGCCGGGCTCCGTGCTTCACCATCGCGAAGCCGAAGCCGTCGGCCCCGTAGGTGAGCTCGAGGTGAGTGCGACCGCCGCGCACCACGTTGATGAGCCCGAGGGAGAACTTCGTCCCACGCGAGATGTTGACCACGCCGACCTGGAAGCCGTCGTACTCCGCGTTCTGGATGTTCAGCGAGCCCACCTGTAGGCCGCTCCCGCCGCGGGCGTAGTTCACACCCGACGTCGCCTGGACGCCGTGGAACGCGCCGGTCGCGAGGTTCAGGCCAGCGCTCAGCTGGGCGCCGTGGCCATGGCCGATCACCAGGTTCGCGCCGGCGGTGGCCTGCACCCCGCGGAAGGTGCCGACGTTGACGTTGGCGCCGGCCGAGAGCTGCGCGCCGCGCATCGTGCCGTGGTTCCAGTTGGCGCCGGCCGCGGCCAGCACGCCGGTGCTGTTCGCGGTGAGGACGTTGAGCCCCGCGCTCAAGGCGACTCCGTCGACGCCAGCGCTGAGGGTTCCGAGGACGCCGAGCGAGAGACTGCGCCGACCGCGCCCCTGCGGAACGGAGGACGCGCCGACGAAGGGCGCGAAGTCCAGACCGAACCACCAACCGTCCGCCTCGGCCTCGGTGCCCTCGAGCTCGGCCTCGACCTCGGCGGCGGCTTCCTCGAGCTCCGCTTCGACCTCCGCGGCGGCTTCCTCGAGCTCCGCTTCGACCTCGGCGGAGGCTTCCTCGAGCTCCGCTTCGACCTCCGCGGCGGCCTGCTCGAGCTCGGCCTCGACCTCCGACTGCGGCGAGACGATCGTCGCCGGCTCCGGCTCGACGATGACCTCCACCGGCTGCTCGCCGAGCACGGCTTCCGCGCTCTGGGTCCCGGCCACGACCCGCGCGCTGCCGCCGTCGGCGACGAACTCGCCGTCTTCCGCTTCGACCGAGACCTGCACGCGGATGCGCAGGCGCTGCGGCGGCGACACGAGCTCGTCGAGGAGCGACGCGGCGACCGCCGCGAAGGCGCGGGGGTCGGCCAGCTCGAGCGTGGTCGGCAGCGGCGCGTGCCGCGGCGACTCGCCCTCGGCGTCCACCAACCGGACCAGCACCCCTTCTTCGGGCCCCTGCTCGACCCAGAGCGTCGCGCGAGCGCCCGCCTGCTGGGCCGCGGCCTGAGCGGTCGCGGCGCGCTGCAGGGCGGTCGAGCCCTCCACAGACGCGCTGGGAACCACTCGCCAACCATCGCCGGCGATGGCGAGCTGCAACGCCGACGCGAGCGCCTCCATCTGGGGCGCGTCGCCCGCGAGGAGAACGATCGGTGCGTCGGCCGCGGCGGGCGCGGTGGCGAGAAGAGCGATGAGAGCGAGGGGAATCGAGCGTCGCAAGGGAGGGCTCCTTTGACCTTTCCCTGCACCAGTGCGCGGCGCGCCCAAGAGCATTGCATGCGATCGCGAGTTTCCCACCCACGCCCGGTCGCACCTACCTCAGCCGAGCTTCTGCATCACCTGGTCGGCTTCCTGCTTCAGGTGGGCGGCGTTGCCGCCGCTCTGCTCGATCGCGCGGGCCACGAAGCGCAGGAGCACGAGCTTGGTGCCGGGACCCGACTGGCGGGCCTTGCCGAGCACGCGCTGCTGCGCTTCGACGTCGAGCTGCCGGGTCTCGAGGGCGTTGGCGACGTTGGCCAGGTCGCGCACCTGCTTCTTCACCAGCTTCGAGAGCGCGCCGCCCTCCTGCTCGATCCTGTCCGCGACCGCTCGGAGCCGGTCGAGATCCCGCTGCTCGGTGCGGTGGGCCAGGAGCCCGACCGCGGCCTGCGCCTGGAGCTGGCTCACGATGTTGATGTGGCCGTCCAGACCCGCGGCCTCGCGCTCGAGGTCGTCGAAGTCGCCGATCACGGCCAGCCACGAGTACCGCTCGAGGAGGTCGAGGAGCTTGTTCGCCGAGGCCTTTCCATGGACCGGTGAGACGTAGCCATCGAGCGCGACGCGACCCTCCGGACCGCCGGCACGAAGGGCCGCCATGACGTTGGATCCGCCCTTCTTCTGTTTGATCGCCGTGAAGATGAACACCACGAGGCCGACGACCGCACCGATGATTGCTCCCTGAAGCATCGGGCCCATTCTACGATCGGACCGGGCTAACACTTCCTCCCGACGACCCTATGATCGCCATGATGCGCTTCGTGATTCCCGCACTCATCGGCCTCTTCGCGTGCAGCGGAGGGTCCAACGCCGTCCGCTCCGACGAGGGTCAGGAGCCCTCGGAGCACGTCGCCCCGGTCACCGATCCGGTCGCCGACGACCAGTGGAGTCGGCTCACCGAGGACCAGTGGAAGGAACGCCTGACCGACGAGGAGTACGACGTGCTCCGCGAGGAGGGCACCGAGCGCCCCTTCACCGGCGAGTTCCACGACCACCACGCGAACGGGACCTACGTCTGCGCCGCGTGTGGCCAGCCGCTCTACCAGTCGTCGACCAAGTTCGACTCCGGGACCGGCTGGCCCAGCTTCTACGAGGCCATCGACGGCAAGGTCGAGACCGAGGTCGATCGCACGCTCGGCATGGTGCGGACGGAGGTGCACTGCTCCCGCTGCGGAGGCCACCTCGGCCACGTCTTCCCCGATGGGCCCGAGCCCACCGGCATGCGCCACTGCATCAACTCGGTGTCGCTCGACTTCACGCCCGAGTGAGGTGGCTCAGCCGCAGGAGGCGGCGGTCCGACCTCGGTAGGCCTTCATGCCGCCGGCCATCGACGCGACCTTGGTGAACCCGAGCTCCTCGAGCATCCGAGCCGCCGTCCCGGAGCGGTTGCCCGAACGACAGACGATCACCGTGGGCTCCCCACGCTGCTCTTCGTCGGCGTCGCGCATCGCGTCCTCGAGCTGACCGAGCGGCACGTTGTCCACGCCGTAGAGGCTCCCCAGCTCGCCCTCGAGCTCGTCTGGCTCCCGGACGTCGATGAGCCTCACCTCGTCGAGGTGGTCGGCCACCCACGCGTGCTCGACCTCCGGGATCCCTTCGGGGGTCCGGGTCAGCGGCGCCCAGTCGGCGTCTTGCCGCACGGGCTGGACGTCGGCCTGGACGTTCCCGCACTGGAGGTTGGCCGGGACGGCGATGTGGATCTTCTTCGGCTGGCTGAGGTTCAGCTTCTCCATGATGGCCACGAACTCGTCGATGGTCCTGCCGCCACCGAGCCGGGGGTTGTGCTCCTTCTCCTCGGCGATCGTGCTCATCGTCCGGCCCTTGTAGTCGTGGGCCGGGTAGACGCGCGTGTCCTCGGGGAGCGTGAAGAGCTTCTCGTGGACCGAGGCGAAGAGCGCCCTGGAGTCGCCCTGCTGGAAGTCCGTTCGACCGCAGCCTCGGATGAGCAGGGTGTCACCGGTGAACGCCATCGGGGGAGCGTCGGGGTTCGCGGCGTCGGTGACGACGTAGGTCATGTCGCCGGAGGTGTGGCCAGGCGTGTGGTGGGCCTTCAGCCGAATCACCCCGACCTCGACCGTCGCACCGTCGTCGAGGCGCATGTCCGCGCATGGCGCTCCGGCTTCGGCGCTGACGATCGTCTTGCAGCCGGTCTTCTCCCGGAGCAGCCCCGCGCCGGTCACGTGGTCGGCGTGGACATGGGTGTCGAGCGCGTAGACCAGCGTCAGGCCGAGCTCCTCGATGAGCTGCACGTCGCGGTCGACGAGCTCACGGACCGGGTCGATCAGGATGGCCTCCTTGGTCGACTCGTCGGCGAGCAGGTAGGTGTAGGTGCTGGACTCGTTGTCGTAGAGCTGTCGGAAGAGCATCGGAGTGTCCTTTGAGGTGGAGCTTCAGGCGTCTGCGCGGCTGGTGCGCGGCGCTGTGGGCGGCGCCTTCGCCGGCGCGTCGCTGGTGCGTGTGACCAGGTAGTGCACGACCATTCCGAGCGTCATCGCCCCGACGAAGGTCGCGGCTTCCAGCTCGAGCGACGTGAGCGAGACCAGGCCGGGCCCGGGGCAGAAACCGCCGAGGCCCCAGCCGACGCCGAAGAGCGCGCTGCCGGCGATGAGGGGAACGGTCAGCTCGCGCTGCGTCGGGATGTGGAAGCGGTCCTGGAGCACGGGCTGGGAGCGGCGGCGCACGACCAGAGCGTAGATCGGAGCGTGGACGAGAACCGCACCACCCATCACGAAGGCGAGGCTCGGGTCCCAGGCACCTCCGAAGAAGTCGAGGAAACCGATGACCTTGGCGGGCTGGGTCATGCCACCGAGCACGAGGCCGGCCGCGAAGATCAGGCCAGCGAGGAACGCGGCGGCGTTGGCGCCGAGGTGGGATTGCTTGCTCACGCAGCACCTCCGAGGAGCCGAGCCACGGCGACGGTCGCGGCGCCGGTGATGATGAAGACCATGGTGGCGACGAATGAGCGCTTCGAGAGCCGGCTCATGCCGCACACCCCGTGGCCGCTGGTGCAGCCGCTGCCGTAGCGAGTGCCGACGCCGACGAGGAGGCCGGCGACCGCGACCGCCCAGAGCGGCCGATCGGTCACGATCGCGAACGCGGCCGGCATGAGCCCGAAGAGCAGGGCGCCGCCCATGAGGAGGCCGGCCAGGAAGAGCCAGCGCCACTGCCAGGGGCCGGAGCCGCCGGTGATCGCGCTGGCGTAGATGCCGCTGATTCCGGCGATTCGACCGTTGGCGAGGAGGAGGACGGTGGCGCTGAGCCCAATGAGGGCGCCGCCGGCGAGGGACATCAGGGGGGTGAAGCTGGAGTGGTCCATGGTGTGTCGGGCGAGGGGCCCGGCGCTCCTTTCTCCCTCACCACCTTTCAGGGATCGTGCCAGGCCGATTCGCCGGTGAACTCCATGGGAGAGGCCGGTTTCGCCCCCCCGAATGTTTCAATGCAACGGCCGATCGGTCGGACGGCGTTGCAGCACGTTTCGTGGACGCCGACGTCAGATGTCTTCGCGGTCGATCCCGAGCCGCTTCAGGCGCCGCCACAGCGTGGTGCGACTGATGCCGAGGCTGGCGGCCGCCCGGCCCATGTGGCCGCCATTTCGCTCCAGGGCGTTCACCAGGCGGCGACCCTCCGGCGAGAGATCGCTCGCCGTGTCCTCCGAGGTGCTGTCCGGCACCGTGACCGAACGGGTCCCGGGCTGCTCACCACGGATCTCCGGCGGAAGGTCCGCCGCGGTGAGGACCCGGCCGCTCCCCATCACCGTCGCGTACTCGATCGCGTTCTGCAGCTCTCGCACGTTGCCTGGCCAGTCGTAGGCGACCAGGGCCTCGAGCGCGCCGGGCGCGATGTGGTCCACGTGCTTCGCCGAGGGGTGCTGCTCCAGGAAGTGGCGGGCCAAGAGCTCGATGTCCTGGGGGCGTTCCCGGAGGGCCGGGAGGTAGAGCGGGATGACTCGGAGTCGGTAGAGCAGGTCCGCACGGAAGCGACCGGCCTCGACCTCCTTGCGGAGCGCTCGATGGGTGGCCGAGACGATGCGCACGTCGACCGAGATCGGCGCGGTCCCGCCGATCGGTAGGACCGCGCGCTCCTGGAGCACGCGAAGCAGCTTCGCCTGCACCTCGGGCGGGAGCTCGGCGACCTCGTCCAGGAAGAGGGTTCCGCCATCGGCCAGCCGGAAGTGTCCCGGGGCGTCCCGGGTGGCGCCCGTGAACGAGCCCTTCGAGTGACCAAAGAGCTCGCTCTCGAGGAGGGTCGCCGGAAGCGCGGCGCAGTTGATCGCGCGGAACGGGCCATCGGCTCGAGAGGAGCCGTCGTGAATCGCGCGGGCGATCAGCTCCTTGCCGGTGCCCGACTCGCCACGGACCAGCACGCTCGACTGGCTCGCGGCGACCTTCCGCACGTCGCGGAGGAGCTGCTTCATCCGCGCATCGCGGGTGACGATGCCGAAGCTCTCGGTCGCCCGACCATCCGGGCGCCCTTCGTGGTCCGCGTGGAGCAGGAGGAGGTGGCCGACGATCTGCCCTTCGTCACCACGAAGCGGGGTCGCCCGAACCAGGATGGGGTAGTTCTGCCCGTCCTCGTCGGGGCGGAGGATCTCGGCGCTCACGGCCCGGCCGGCGGCCAGCGCTTCCGCGACCGGTCGCTCCTCCCCATGACCGCAGAGGATCTTCGGGGCCGGCACCCCCAGCTCCGGTGGGTGGCCGAGCTCGTCCGCCGCCTCGTCGGTGAACGCGACGATCCGCAGATCGGCATCGAGCACGAGCGCCGCTCCCGCGACCTCACGGAGCGCAGCGGTCAGGATCTGGGTCGGGTTCATCCGGCCTCCATGGCCAGCCGAGCCTATCAGGGCACCGCGCCGATGCGAGCTGGAGGTCCAGGTGGTGCGCCCGATCGACACTGCAGGCCGACCAGCGCGGCCTGGCCGCGATGGTGGGTGTAGCTGGCGGCGAAACCGCCATCGGTTGGTGCGATGCCCAGCGTCCCGGCGATCTCCTCCCCTGGCAGGTCGATGCGAACGGGCGCGGATGGCGTTCCATCGGGAGCCACCGCGGCCACGTAGGCGCCGCCACCCGGGTAGACCTCCCACGCCACGGCGAAGACCTGCCCACCCCAGGCGACGCGGGGAAGTCGGTTGTTCCGTCCGACGCCGACGCTGATGTTGCTCGGTCCGTGAACGAGCGCACCGCCGCCATCGAGCAGGAAGAAGCGGATCTGCCCGTTCCGGTCCGAGTTCACGAAGGCGGCGCGCGAACCCGCGGCGGCCATGTCGGGCACACCCACACCATCGATGGCGACCTCCACCTTCGGCTGCGCCTGTCCGTCGAGTCCGATGGACATCACGTAGCTCGGGCCCGCGCGCATCCCGATGGCCGAAGTCCAGGCGACCAGGAAGCGGTCGGGGAGGGCAGCGACCGCCGGGCCCTCCGTCGTTCCGGTCTCGATCTCGTTCGTGCTCTGGACCGCGGGGCGGACGAGCTCCCCGGAGGTCTCGTCGATCAAGGCCCAGGCGAGGAAGCGACGGTAGATCGGCTGACCGGTCGCGCCCCACACCGCCAGCACGTGTCCTCCGCCCCGCGCGAGGCGATGCGATCGGCCCTCGTGCGGGAGGCGCCGCTCCCATCGCGCGCCTCCCTGCCGGTCGAGGCCGAACACGCTGACGTTGCTCCGGCCGGTGCTCGCGCTCATCCACAGGGTCTGGCGCCCCGCGACGAGATCGCTGGGCCACAGCGGTCGGCGGATCGGCAGGCTCTCGACGTTGCCGGTGGTGGCCTTCACCAGCTGGCCTCCGTTCTCACCGCCGAACGCGAGCCAGCGTTCGCCTCTCCGGTTCGTGTCCAGCGTCGACCGCGCGCCGTAGTGCCAGGGCGCGTTGCTGGCCGCGACCTCCTGGCGGCTGGTGATCTCGAAGCCGTGCTCGCAGCCGGTCGGTCCACTCGCGGTGCTGCCGGTGGGGGTCACGACGTCGAGGTCGCGCCAGCGAGCGATCAGCCCCGTGGGCATGGGGTGATGGGTGCGGTGGGGCGCGAAGCCCAGTCGAGATCGCGCCTGCACGTTCGAGCTGCCGAGCGGTCCCCACGCCGTCGACCCGATCTCGCGTCCCGTGGCGTCGCGATGCACGAGCCGGACCTCGGCCGCGGGCGAGTACTGCAGCGTCACCGGGTCGGAGTTGCACATCGTGTCGCCGACCCAGATGTCGGTGTCGGCGCCGGGCGCGGTCGCGACGACCCCTTGCACCGAGAGCTCGAGATCCACCACGTCCCCCGGTCGCTCGTTCACGTCGAACTCGACGTGGAACGAAGTCGCCGGTCCACAGTCGCCGCCCCCATGGCGGAAGTGGACCTCGGCGCTCTGGAGCGTGGGCGTCTCTTGGCGGCGGGGAGGGTCGCCGCGCCCGGTCTCGAAGCGCGCGACTGGAAACCAAGCGCCTCTGGAGCGTCGGGAGCGGTTCGCCGCACCGAAGCGCTCCAAGTCACTCATCCGCTCCCCACTCGGCGCGAACGCGAAGAGCTGCTCGATCACGTAGGTCGTGCTCGGGCGAAGTCGGTTCTCTGGCTTCAGGTCGATGCGCGTCCCGACCACTCTCGGGCGGAGACGGACCGGTCGGCCACCCTCCGGCCGGAGTCGGTACTCGGCCGCGAGCGCGTCCCGTAGCCCGTCGCCGAAGCCTCTCGTGAACACCCGCAGCGTCACCCCGCGTGGCACGTCGGTCGCACCGTCGGCCGGGAAGAGCGATCGGTGCATCGAGGGCTGCACGCAGCTGCAGGCCTCGGCTTCGGATGGCCAGCACGCCACCGTGATGGCGAGGGCGAGGACCAGTCGAGCGGCGTGGGACACGGGCATCGTACGCATGCGCGTCCGACCAATTCCCGACTGGCAGGTTCCGGGGTCTCAGGATCGGAGCAGCTCGGGGTCCGCGAGGGCGATCCGCACCCATCGTGCGGGGGTGTGGACTCCGCGGCGAACGAGCGCTTCCTCCGCGCGAGCGCGGCGCTCTTCTCCGACGGTGCCGCCCTCCGACAGCCCGTGGAAGTAGCGCGTGGCGGCTGCGTGGCATCCCATGTCCACGGCGTCGAAACGAACGGCCGCCTCGGCCAGCTTGTGTTCCGCCGCGCGCCGCTCCCCCTTCGCCCGCAGCGCTCCGGATTCGAGCACGTCGGCGAGTGGGCGAGCCCAGGCGATGCGCTCCTTGCGAAGCGCCGTGACGTGCTTGGTCAGCTGTCGGTGACCCGCGCGGTCGAGCCCGGCGGCGATCAGCGCACGCCCAGCGAGATCGTGTGCGCTGACCCGGAGGAACTGCAGCCTCATCAGGAGGGACCGGCGCAGATGTTTCCAACCGGTGCGGACGCGGGCGGCCGCGGTGACCGCGTCGCCCTCGTAGAGATCGATCTGCGTCTGTGCCCAGAGATCGAAGAAGTGCTGGATGAGGTATTCGTCCGGCTCCCAACCGCGGAACGCCTCCGTCGCCTCCCGCCTCGCTCGAGCAGGGTCGTCCTTGGCGAGCCACAGAGCGTTCGTGAACCCCGAGCGGAAGCTCGTGAGCGCGAAGAGGTCGCGCCGCAGCTCGGCCACCCGGAGCACCTGGTCCATTCGCTCCGAGAGTTGGCCGAGCTCACCCAGGAAGACGAGCGAGGCCGCGCCGAGCAGCTGCACGGTGAAGACCTCCTTGGCCATGCCCACGGCATCCTCGGTGAAGCGGCTGACGGCTTCGTCCGAGCGCCGAAGCGCCCGCCGCCATCGACCGTTGTGGAACTCGATCAGACAGTGGGCGCCGGGGATCAGAGCGCGCAGGTGCGGGTCGCCGAGGCCGTCCGCGAGCCGCGCGGCGCGCTCGAGGGTCGCCTGTGCGCGCCGCTCGCCCTTGCTGCCCTGGTTGGCGAGGAACGACGACTCGTAAGCGAGCGAGCGAGCGATCCGGTAGGGCTCTCCGGCGTCGAGCGCTTCGATCAGACTGCGGGTCAGGAAGCCCGCGCCACGAAGGCTGTCGACGAAGGAGAGGCCCACGCCCGCCGACCAACACAGGTCGATGCGCTGGAGCGTCCCCGGGGCGATCGCGGGCTCCGGTGTGCGCTCGAACTCGAGCCCGCGGAGGCGCAGCTTCGCGCGCAACGCGACGATGGTGGCGACCGCTTCGGCAGGGTGGCGCGGAAAGCGGAGCCCGAGGATCGCCAGGCACCGGTCGAGGGTGGACACGCCCTCCTTCATGCGACCGGAGCGGAGGAGCTGCTCCGCGATCCGTCGCAGCACCTCTTCTTCCGGGACCGCCACCTCCCCGGACCTCGCGCCCGGGAGGGCGCCGCGGTAGGCGCTCACGGCTTCGGCGCTGCGACCCGCGTGCGCCAGGGCGTCCCCCAGCGCGATCTGCAGCCCTGCGATGGGGTCACCGTCTCGGCTCCGCTGCTCGATGGCCCGGCGGTAGAGCTCCGACGCGCGCTCCCAGGCGAGGGCCTTCTCTGCGAGTCGCGCGGCCCGCTCCATCCACTCGGTCGCGCGCCTCGGCTCACCCGCACGGTCGAAGTGGTAGGCGATCGCTTCCGGATCCCCGCCTCGCTCCGCGAGCACTCGAGCCAACGCCAGGTGCGCGCTGCGGAGCGGAGCGGGCCCCATCGCCGCGACCACGAGCTCGGCGATCCGGTCGTGGTACGCGCCGGCCACGGGCGTCTCCCGCGTGTCGTCCACGGTCACCAATCGCCTCGCGTGGAGCACGTCGAAGGTCGGGCCGATCGACTCGCTCGTGAGACCGGCTGCTGCGCCCACGATGTCCACACCGAGCGGGCGCCCCGCGATGCAGAGGCATTCGAGCAGCGCTCTCGTCTGCGGCTCGAGGGTCAGCAGCGTTCGGTCGAGCGCCTCGGCCATCGACGTGCCTGGCCCGTGGCGCGCGAGCAGCTCGACGAAGAGCGGGTTGCCGCTGGCTTCGGTCGCGATTCGCCGAGCGCTGGACTCGTTGGCGTCGTCGCCCAGGAGCGTTCGGGCCAGCCCGGTCGCCGCCGCTGGGTCGAGTCCCGAGAGGCAGAGCGTGCTCCCACGCGACTCCTCCTGGAGCGTGACGAGACCTGGCGACCGGAACGGACCCGGACGATGGGCGCCGATGAAGAGGATCGGAGGGGTCGGTGGCCGCATCAGCTCGCGTAGGAGAGCCAACCCCTCTTCGTCGGCCCACTGGAGGTCGTCGAGCGCGAGCACGAGCGGCTCCCGCTCGGCGACCGACGCGAGCAGCGTTCGAAGCGAGGCGAACGCCTCGACCCGGATCTGCGACAGCTCGTAGCCCACCGGTCGTCGCTCGCGCGAGGCGATGCGACCGAGGACGGGGAAGAGCGCGAGTAGCGGTCCCATGTGGACCGGGAGCACGGACTCGCGCGCCTCGGTCGACCACCGGTGCAGGTGGTGGGCGAGGGCGTCGACGGCGGCGTCGAGGCCCTTGTAGGGCAAGGCCTCGCGAGGGAAGCAGCGACCGCGGAGCACGCAGGTGCGTGGGTGCCGTTCGCGTGCGCCACGGAGGAAGTGGTCGAGGAGGGCGGTCTTGCCGGCGCCGGCTTCGCCCTCGATCCAAACGGTGGCGCTCTGGCCGCCCACCATGCGCTCCAGCGCGTCGTCGAGGGCCTCCAGCTCCGTTCCACGACCGATGAAGGTTCCGGAGACCGGCGCTCGATGTACTGGGTCCGGATCACCCAGCGCTTCGAGGATCGAGCGCGGCCCCGGCCGTCGGCTGGGGTCCCGGTCCAGCAGGGCTGCGACCAGATCGCGGAGGCCGAGCAGGTCGGGGTCGGGCAGCGGGGGCGCCGCCATGGCGCGCTTTCGGAGCATGATCTCCATCGAGCGCCCTTCGAAGGGCGCGCGCCCCGAGAGGCATTCGTAGAGGACCACCCCGAAGGCGTACCAATCGCTCGCCGGCGTGGCGCTCGCGCCTTCGATCACCTCGGGCGCCATGAAGAGCGGGGTGCCGACCAGATGCTCGCTCGACCGGGAGTCGACGTCGCGGGCGAAGCCGAAGTCGAGCAATCGAACGCTCCCGTCCAGGTCGAGTCGGACGTTGGAGGGCTTCACGTCCCGATGCACGTGACCGCTCTGGTGCAGCGCGATCAACCCTTCCGCCATCTCTCGGAACGCCCGTCGGGCACGCTCGGGGTCGAGCACACCCGCGGGTCGAACGTAGGGCATCAGATCGAAGCCCTCGACCAGGTCCATGGTGAAGAACCAGCGGTCGCCTTCGCGGTGCAGCGAATGCAGCGCCACCAGGTGCGGGTGCCGGAGCGCGGCGACCGATCGGAACTCGCGCTTGAAGCGGGCGAGCGACTCGGGGTCCCGTTTGTGCAGCAGCTTCAGCGCGACCTCCCGCCGCTGCACGCGATCGTAGGCTCGATGGACCTGTCCGAACGCTCCGCTTCCGAGCTCCGCTCCGAGACGAAAGCGCCCTCCCGCCAGGCTCTGGATCTCGCTGAGCATCACCCCTTCCGGCGCCGCTCGATCCCGAGCCGCTCCAGTCGGCTGACGAGCGTCGTGCGGGGGATCTTCAACGATCGCGCGACGCGTGCGACGACCCCTTCGTGGCGGTCGAGCTCGCGGCGGAGAAGCGCTCGCTCCTTCTCGTCCAGTGCGTCGCGTGCCTGCTCCAGCGCCGCGTAGCTCTCGGCGTCCACAGCCGGCGCGGACCGAGGCTCCGGAAGCAGGGGGTCGTGCACGTCCCGATCGCGCAGGTGGACCACCTGCAGCTCCCGCGCTTCCGGGTCGCTCGCCAGACAGCGGTCGCGCGCGCGCCGGATCGCCATCGCGAGCTGACGGACGTTTCCCGACCAGCGGAGATCCGGAGAGGCGAGCCAGCGGCGGAGGCCGAGGGAGAGACGCCAGTCCCCTTCCGGATCGAGTCGGGAGAGGATCCCCTGCGCGAGCGGCGCGATGTCCTGCCGTCGTTCGCGGAGCGGAGGGACGTGGATCCGTGCGCCGGCGAGCCGGTACATCAGGTCCTCGCGGAACCGACCGGCCGCCACCGCGCCCTCCAGGTCGCCATTGGTGGCGGCGATGATTCGGACGTCGGTCCGCCGCGGCTCCCGACCCGTCCAACCAAGCGGCCGATAGGTGCCGAACTGCGTGACGTCGAGCAGCAGCTGCTGCGTGTGGAGGGGCAGGCTCAGGAGCTCGTCCAGGATCAGCACCCCACCGTTGGCCTGCGCCACGAGGCCGGCGCGTCGTCGCGTGGCGCCCGAGAAGGCGCCCCGCTCGTGCCCGAAGAGCTCGGACGTGAGGGTGTTCAGATCATCGGTGGACCCGAGCAGGGCGCGCACGATCGGGCGTCGGCTGCTCGCTTCGGCGATGGCGTGGCAGAGCAGCGTCTTGCCGGTCCCCGACTCTCCGGTGACCAGCAGGGGCGTGTCTTCCCCGAGGGTGGCGAGCTCGTCTCGCACGCCTCGCATGCTCTCGGGCGCCAGGAGCTCCTCGAGGGAGGGCAGGGCGTCCTCCACACGCGTGTCGGCCGCCGCCTGCTGCGCCCGGGCGAGCTCGCGCCCGCGGTCGAGGAGCACGGCCACCATGTCGCCCACCGCCTCGAGCACCTCGAGGTCGGCGAGGCTGACCATCCGTCGTGGTCGGCGGTAGTCGATGTAGAGCACGCCGATGGGTGGGCCCTCGCTCCCCACCGGTCGGATGGGGGCCGCTGCCACAGCCACGATCCCGAGACTCGCGAGGCTCGCGCTGCCATCGTCGCCCACCTCCCAGACCGCGCTCTGGCCGGTCTCGTGGACGCGATGGACCACCGATTGGCTCGCCTCTTGCCACTCGGCGCGGCTGAGCTCGCCCTCGGCGCTTCGCGCGTAGACCACGAAGTCGCCGCCCGCCTCACGGACCGAGACCAGGCCGCGGTCGGCGTCGAGAAAGCCCACGAGCGAATCGAGCGCCTGCTCCAGCCAGTCGTCGCGGTGGCTGACGGCCCGGAGTTGCCGAAGGAGCCGGCGCAGCATGATCCAGGGCTCGGGCGAGGTGGGGCGGTTCATCGACGACGTCGCGTCGAAAAACGACGACGTTTCGTCGTCGGTTCTCCGAGTCGAGCAAGATACCTGGGCCAGGAAACCCCGTCGAGGGGGTGATTCCCCAATGGTTTCGACCGCTACGCGCCCTCGGTGGAGGTGGCACGCGCCATGAAAAGAGCGGTTTCGACGGCAGCGCTCCCCCACGGAGGGTGGGCGGTCGCGCTGTCAGGAGGAACGACATGGTTCGAACGATCACCTTGGGGGCGCTCGCCCTCGCCGCCAGCTTGGCGACCACCGCCCACGCCGATGTGCCCGAAGGGCTCATGTACTCGGACTTCGACGCTCACTTCGAGCTCGAGAACGAAGAGGAGACGGGGCGAAACAACCAGCGGGTGGACGCCGGCTGGTACCTGAAGTTCACCGCGAAGCTCTTCGGCGACGACATCCCCGTCGACAGCGGCCTCAAATACGTGGTCAAGCAAGGGCATCGCACGCTCGCCACGGTCGAGTGCACCGCGCGCCTGGCGCAACGGCCCAACTACTCCTTTGAAGAAGGCGTGCCCGGCTACATGGACGTCGGGCGATGCAAGGACGACGACCAGCTGACCAAGGCGACCGGCGAGGTGACCATCGAGGTTCACTTCATCAACGGCGACGACGACTCGACCACGCTGATCCGGACGCACACCATCTTCGTGCGCAAGTTCGACCGGGTTCGCCGCGCGTCGCAGTACTACATCGTCCACAACGGCGAGATCGCGACCGCCATGATCCACGAGTTCATCGGCGGTGAGCGCAACGCGAACAACTCGCGGAACATGGGCAACAACTACGTCGGTCTCTTCACCTGGGTCGCCGAAGCGGAGAGCAACGGCACCGAGCCCGACGGTGACGACTGGGCGCGCGACCTGAACGTGCGCTGTAGCGTGAACGGCGAACGGCTCCCCACGACCTACGACCCGAACGTGAACACGGTGCGCGACCACAACATTCGCATCATGGCGAGCTGGGGCGAGGGGCGACAGAACGAGCGCAATCAGTACGACATGCAGCTCTTCCACATCGTCTTGCCCATCACGATGGGCGACGAGAACGACCGGCTGCCGAACGCCGCGGTTCTCGAAGACCACCCGGGCAACTGGGAGTGCCAGATCCGTCATGGTCGCAAGGTGCACCGGACCATCGCCTTCGCGGTGGCCGATGGGCACATCCAGCCGCACCCGGAGGAGACCGCCGAGGGTGGCGTGCAGCTGCCGATGCGGCACCACCTCGCGACGATCTCCATCGAGCGCGACAACGACCTCGAGACCCGGGTGAGCCCCGCGCACGCCGCCCGCGGTCCGTTCTGGGGCCTGGGCTGGAAGAGCGCCGAGGGGCGAGCGATGGCCGCCGCGCTCCCCACCATCGGCGAGGCCGATCTCCCGGGTGAGCCACGCGGTCGCGGTGGCCGTCGCGGTCGTCGCGGTCGTCGGCGCTAGCTCGCGTCGACCGAGGGCAGGGTCAGGGTGAAGGTGGCGCCTTCCCCTGGCTCGCTCTCCACCTCCAGCCCTCCGTCATGCTCTCGAGCGATCGTGAGCGCGGTGGCGAGGCCCAGACCGGTGTTCTGCTCGCCCTTCGTGGTGACGAAGGGATCGAAGATGGTCGGTTGCAGTTCCTTCGGGATCCCGGGTCCATCGTCGACGACGCGGACCACGACCGCATCGTCCGTCTGCGCGGCCTCGACCAAGATGGCCCCGCCGGCAGGCTCCAGCGCGTCGCGGGCGTTGAGCAGGAGGTTCATGACGACCTGTTCGAGCGCCGATTCGGCCCCGATCACCCACAGCGGGCCATCGATGCGGGTCCGTATGGCGATGGCGGCCGAGAACGTCTGCTCGCAGAGGCGGACGGCTCGGCGAAGCAGCTCGTCCAGCCGAACGCGGTTTCGCTCATGTACGCGTGGCCCGGCAAAGTCCAACAGGCTGGTCACCATCTGGCGTCCTCGGCGCAGTGCCGTCACTCCGTCGCTGATGGATTCTCCATGGGTTGGGAGGATCTCGCTCAGCTCTTCGAAGATCGCGACGAGGACCATCATCAGGTTGTTGAAGTTGTGCGCGACTCCGGCGGTCAGCGTTCCGAGTGCTTCGAGATGCTGGGCACGCTGGCGGCGCTCGAGCTCGAGGCGCTCACGGGTCACGTCGATGATTCCCCCGACGAACCGCACCACGTTCCCGTCTTCGGCGATCGGTATCACCGACATACGGAGCCAACGTGGCTCCCCGTCGGGGTGGAGGATCCGGTACTCGGGCTGGATCGCTTCGCCGGAGAGCGCGCGGGCCATCAGGGTGGCGGCCCGCGCGCGATCCTCTGGGTGGACGTAGGTCTCGATGTAGCGGTGTCCCTGATGCGTTGGCCCGCGACCGTGGATCGCCCACATCCGCTCGTCCCACTGGGCACGTCCCGCGACGAGGTCCAGCTCGAAGAGCCCCATGTCCGCCGCTTCGACGGCCAGCTTCAGCTTGGCAGTGGCCGACTCGGCAGCCGACTCGACCCGGACCAGCTCGGTGGCGTCGAGAGCCACCAGAACGAGCGCGCCCTCTTCCCCGGCGATGGGGCTCGCCCAGTTGTCGAGTACCAGCCTGGCGTCCGTCGTGGTGCGGCTCCGGTAACGCACCGTCACGCCCAGGGCGCGAGCTTCGTCGAGCGCAGCGCGGACTCTTGCGCGGTCGTCGGGATGGGCGAAGCCAATCGCGTCTCGGCCGATCATGGAGGCGAGCGACAGCCCCTCCAACGCGCGACTGATGAACCGGATGCGGTTGTCGGCGTCGACGACTCCGACGAGGGCGGGCGCGCTCGCCAGCACCTCCGGCAGGAACGCTAGCTCATCGTCGCCGGACGGTCCGGGCCTGCTCATGGCTCCTCGATGCGCGGGAGTACGACCGTGAAGGTTGCCCCGCGACCGTCGCCTCCGGGGTCGACCTGCAGCTCACCCCCGTGGTCCCGCACGATGCCGAGGGAGCTCGAGAGGCCGAGCCCCGTGCCCGAGACGCCCTTCGTCGAATAGAAGGGCTCGAAGATCCGGTCGGCCACCTCGGCGCTCATCCCGGGGCCGTCGTCGCTCACGGTGACGCGGACGCTCTCGTCGCGAGCGTCGGCGAGCAACCGGATCGCGCCGCCGTCCGCGATGGCATCGCGCGCGTTGATCATCAGGTTCATCAAGACCTGGTGGAGCGCGCTCGAGTCCCCTTGGACCCAGAGCGGGCCCTCGATGGACGTTCGAATCTCGGCCTGCCGACCGAACGTCTGCTCGCAGAGCCGCGCCACTTGCGCCGCGAGCTCGTCCAGGCGAAGCGGTCGATGACCCTCCGACCCCCGGCCCGCGAACGCGAGGAGGTCGGTGACGAGGTCCGTGCCTCGCGAGACGGCTTGCTCGGCGTCGTCGAGGACGTCGTGCAGCTCGGTCGGGACCGCGTTGCCCACCTCGTCCAAGATGGTCGTCAAGACCGTGAGGACATCACTGAAGCGCTTCGCGACCCCGGCGGTGAGCGTACCGACGGCTCCGAGCTTCTGAGCCCGCCGTTCGCGCTCGAAGAGCTCTCGCTCCTTGGTGATGTCGATCACTCCACCCACGACCCGGTACGTCCCACGGTCCTCTCGCAGGACCTGCGCGAACGCTCGAAGCAGGCGGATTTCGCCGTCGCTCGGCCTGCGGATTCGATACTCCATCGAGATCCGCTCCCGCTTCGGGAGATCCAAGAATGCCGCTTCCAGCACGTGTCGGTCGTCCGGGTGGACGAAACGCCCGGCATACTCCGCGGCATCCCTCGGCTCGGGCCCGCCGTGAATCGCCTCCATGCCCTCTCCCCAGCTCCCCTCTCCGGACGGGAGAGACGTCTCCCACACCGCCATGCCCGTCGCCTGCCGAGCGAGCTCCAGCTTCGCCACCGTCCGCTCGGACTCCTGGGCCGCTCGGTGCAGCTCGGTCTGGTCCAGGGCGAAGATGGTGAGGTTCACGCCCTCGGGGGTCGCGGTCGAGGACACGACGATGCCGTCGTAGAGGGTGCGGGACCCGTCCGGCTCCTCTGCCCGTACCCGGATCCGCTGGGGCTCACCCGTCGCTCGAGCCCGTTCGCAGGCTTCGCGGGCATGGGCCTCGTCCTCGGGAACCACCAGCTGGTGGAGCGGGTGGCCGACCAGCTCGTCGCGGTGGCGGCCCCCTTCGCGCACCCGGTTCAGGTAGACGACGCGATCGTGGGCATCCAGGTGCAAGACGAAGCCAGGCCAGCTCCCCATCGCCCGGCCCAGGAACCGAAGCTCGTCGACCGCCCCTGTCACTCATCCAGGTTAGTACAACGGCCCGGGAATCGAACCGCTTTCCGCGGCTCTCGCCTCGGATCTCGTCTCGACTCTCCCGGTCGTCGTACTGCTGGGTGGAGCCGACCGCGTCAGGCGCCCGCGCGAACGAGCTGGCCCGGGTATGCCCCGGTCAGCCGACCGCCCTCGGCGATGGTCTGGCCAGCCACCATCGTAGCGACGTAGCCCTTGGCGTACTGCATCAGGCGCTGACCGCCAGCGGGCAGGTCCTTCTGCATGACGGGGTGCTCGAGCTTCAGGTTGTCGAAGTCGATGACGTTGATGTCCGCCCGCTGGCCCTTGGCGATGGTGCCGCGGTCGGTCAGCCCGATGAAGCGGGCCGTGTCGTGGGCCTGCATCTTGATGATCTGCTCGAGCGGGATGCGCCCCTTCTGTCGGTCGCGCGCCCAGTGGGTCATCAGGAAGGTCGGGAAGTTGGCGTCGCAGATGGTGCCCACGTGCGCGCCGCCGTCGCTCAACCCCGGAATCGAGAGCGGGTGGGTGAGCATCTCGTGGCAGACGTCGAGGTTCATCCCCGAGTAGTTGTAGACGGGGAAGTAGAGCAGGGCCTCGCCGTCGTTCTGGAGCATCGCGTCGTAGATGACGCCGAGCACCGGCTCCTTGGCGAAGGACGCCTTGGCCGCGAAACTCTGCTGGACGCTCGGCTCGTAGTTCGGGTCCTCACCGAGCTCGAAGAGGCGCATGGCGACCATGTTCAGGTTCGAGAGGAAGAAGTCGGCCAGTGGCGGGAGCATCGAGCCGTCGCCAGCGACCGGCTCGCTCTTCTCCTGGATCATCCGGGCCTTCATCTCCGGATCCCGCATGGCCTTCACCTGCTCCTCGAGCGGCAGGTGGCTGATCTTCTTGTAGCTCGGGAAGCCCATGAAGGGATGGAAGGTGGCGGTCAGGCCGAGGATCACGCCGATGCCGCGAGGGGCGACCTGGCAGCGCACGTCGTACCCCTCGTCGTTGAGCTTCTGGGCGCGCTCGAAGATCCACTTCCACTGGTTGACCGAGTGGTCCCGCTGCATCGTCGAGATGCTCATGGGACGGCCGCCGGCCGCCCGGAGCATGCCCTCGAGGAGCGCGAACTCGCCGTCGAAGCGGTCGTCGCCGTGGAGGATGTCGAAGTCGCTGACCGCCTGGAGCACGCCGTGCTTCAGCCCGACGAACGCCTCGGCCACGCCCGCGAGCTCCTTGCCGGTGGCCTCGCTGGCGGGGGTCCATTCGCCCTTCGCCGATCGGTGGTTGTCGCTGCGGCCCGTCGAGAAGCCGATCGCCCCGGCCTCGAGGGCCAGGCGGAGGAGCCGGCGCATCTCGGCGATGTCCTCGTCGGTGGCGTCCTCCTCGGCGACGGCGCGCTCGCCCATCACGTAGACCCGGAGCGCGTCGTGCGGGACCTGGCAGGCGAAGTCGATGGTGTGCGGCATCTTCGCCAGCGCATCCATGTACTGAGGGAAGGTCTCCCAGCCCCAGGTGATGCCCTCGCTCAGCGCGGAGCCGGGGATGTCCTCGACGCCCTCCATCAGCTCGATGAGGCGCTCTTGGTCGTTGGGTCGGACCGGCGCGAAGCCGACGCCACAGCTACCCATCGCGCAGGTGGTCACGCCGTGGATCGACGAGGGCATCAGATCCGAGTCCCAGGAGATCTGTCCGTCGTAGTGGGTGTGCACGTCGGTGAAGCCCGGGGTGACCACGGCGCCGTTGGCGTCGAGGGTCTTCTCCGCGCTCTCCGTGCACTCGTCGCCCACGGCGACGATCGTCCCGTCCTTGATACCCACGTCGCCCCGGAAGCCTTCGGCCCCCGTGCCGTCGATGATGGTCCCGCCCTTGATCTTCAGGTCGTACATGCCTTCGTTCCTTCTCTCACTCGGCGATCGAGTCGCGCGCCAGCACAGCTACGTCCCGGCCGTCTTCGCCTTCGGCGATCAGCTGATCCATTCGTGCCCCCAACCCCGGGAGCACGGCCAGCCGCTCGTCGCCGCCGGCCGTATCCTTCATGAGACCCAGATCCTTCCGGGCCATCGTCAGCGTCCAGAGGGTGTCGAAGTCCCCCTGAGCCATCTTCGCACCTCGCCCCTTCAGAACGAAGCGCGGGTCGAACGCCTCGAAGAGACCGAGCGCATCTGGGGCAGACACCCCGCGGGCCTTCGCGATCGCGAAGGCATCCGCCAGGCCACCGACCATGGCGAGCAGGAGGCAGTTGCCCACCAGCTTCAGGGTCGCGGCTGCGTCCTTCTTCTCGCCGCAGTATCGCACCTGACCCGTCATCTGCTCGAGCTCGGCCTTCACCTGAGCGAAGAGCGCCTCGGAGCCGGCGACCATCATGATCCCCTTGCCCGCCTTGCAGGCCTCCGGTGACATGAACACCGGCACGTGCAGGTAGCGAACGCCCGCGGCCTCCATGGCCTCGGCGCGCTTCAGCGTGCCCTCGGGCGAGGTGGTGCTGTGGTCGATGACGATGGCGCCGTCCGCCAGGTGGTCCTTCACCGCGTCGAGCACCGCGTTCACCGCCGGGTCGCTGGTCAGCGCCAGGTGCACGCGGGTCACGCCTTCGACCGCTTTCTCGGCCGACTCGGCCACGGTCACGCCGAAGCTCTCGAGGGCCTGGGCCTTCTCGATCGTGCGGTTCCAGCCGACGACCTCGTCGCCTCGTCCGGCCGCCGCTTGGGCCAGCCCGCCGCCGATCAATCCAGTGCCCAGGTATGCCCGCTTCATCGTCTCCGCCTCGTGTTCCGCAATCTCCGCAGCCCGTTCTTGACCACGCGGTCAAAGTGGTACAGGATGTTGACCGAGTGGTCAAATGGAAAGCGTAGAAGTCGAATCGGGTTCGTTCGAGGAGCCCACCAACGAACGGGCACGTGCCCTGCTCGACGCGGCCGAAGAGCTACTCGAAGAGCTCGGCATGGAGGCGCTCACGGCGCGGGCGGTGGCCGAGCGAGCCGGTGTCGCGAAGGGCTTGGTCTTCTATTACTTCGGCAGCACCCATGAGCTCTTCGAGCGTGTGCTCGAGCGCTACTACGCCCGGCACAAGGCGTCGCTCGCCGAAGCCTTCGCAGGCGAGGGCGACCATCGCGAGCGCCTCCATCGAGTGGTCGACGAGTACCTCGACTTCATGGAGGAGAACGTCACCTACGCGCGGATCGTCCAGCACCAGATCGCGAGCGAGGGGCCTCACCTCCCGCTGGTGCGGCGGCACCTCCGCGAGGTGCTCGAGCTGACCCGCGAGATGCTGCGAGGCATCACGCCGAGCCGCGGGCCGCGGAGCGCCGAGCACTTCCACGTCAGCCTGTCGGCCGTGGTGATCAACTACTTCACCTACGGTCCGGTGCTCCTCGACGACGCCCTCGAGGACCGGCCGCTCGGCGAGCGCCGCGCCCACGTCCACTGGGTCGTGGACAGCTGGCTCGACGGCCTCGAACGGCACCGCTGATCAGGGCGTCGTGCGTGAGCTCGTCAGGGCGAGCTGCTGACGGGCCCACGCCTTGCCCTCGGCGGCGGTCTTGCACACCAGGTGAGGAACCGGATGGGGGGCGATCCACAGGATCGCGGTGAGCATTCCCCGGAGGCCCGGGTTCGGCAGCACATACGCCGAGCCCACACACCCTCGCCGAATTGCCCCGGAGTACCGCCGAAGCCACTCGCCCATCATCTGGCGCTGTCGCGCGGGCGGAACGACCCCACGACTCACGTCGAACACGAACACGGGCAGGAGCGCCGGCTCGGTGACGATTCGTTGCAGCGAGTCGAGGAGCGCGCGGAGCTCCTCGTCCGTGTCGCCACCCACGAAGCGCACCAGGACGAGTCTCCCGTCCCGCTCGATGGTGTGAGCCATGGGCGAGATGGTCTCAGTGAACCGAGGGCCCGATCAATCGTGTTCGCTCAGTCCGGGTGGGGCCAGGCCTCGGAGTCACCGGTTTGGATGACGTCCAGCAGCGCTGCGGCTTCCTCGGCGAGGTTCCGGGGGATCGCCTGGGGCATCCGCTCCACTTCGGGAGCATCGTCCCCGTCGAAGGTCGCCGAGGCCGCGAAGAGCTTCCCGA
Organism: Deltaproteobacteria bacterium; assembly: GCA_017644045.1. GTDB lineage: Bacteria > Myxococcota_A > Polyangia > Polyangiales > Houyiibacteriaceae > UBA1660. The sequence continues at coordinate 327,034 of JAEPMI010000009.1, read as the reverse complement.
CCGGGTAGGTCACTCCGCCGAAGCGGAGGTCGATCAGCTCGAGCACATCGGGCTCGCCAGGGCGCTCCTGGACCACGACCAGCCCACCGCTGAACCAGCGGAAGATCTGGCCTCGCTCGGTTTCCCAGATCCGGTCGACTCTCGGGTCGTCGACCGAGCGGACGGTCAGCCAGTCGGTTCCGGCGCCGGCCGCGTACGAGCGGTATCCCAGTCGGAACTCCCCCTCGCCGCGCCGAGCCACGATCCGGTAGGCCTGGTCGTTGAAGAAGGTCGGCAGCGCCCGAATGTCGTCCGGCTCGAAGCCCTCACCGCGGAGCTCGGCGAGCGCCTCGGCGCGCACCACGCGCATGGTGAGGTGGCCGACGAGCAGGTAGGTCGTGGTCACGGCGAGCACCCAGCCCGCCATCCGCCTTCGCCACCGCGGCGGCGGTCCCTTCTTCAGCGCCAGCAGGCACACGGCCAGGAGCGGTAGCGAGTAGAAGAGGTCGACGATCGACACGCCATCGATGGCGAAGCGGTGATCGCTGACCGGATAGAAGAGCTGGGTCCCGAAGAAGGTGAACAGGTCCAGGAGCGGATGGGTGACCAGCGCCCAGAAGCTGAGGTGCACCCACTGCCCCATCGTCCCTTTCCGCTTGCCGAAGCGGTGGCCCAGCCAGCCCACCGGGATGGCCAGGAAAGGGATCACCAGCAGCGAGTGGGTCCAGCTCCGGTGGTAGACGAGGTCCGCCCAGGGGTCGACGGCGGCGAAGACCATGTCGAGATCTGGGATCAGCCCACAGAACCCGCCCCAGATCGTCGCCCGCCCGCCGAGCTTCTTTCGCCAGCCGGCCTCGCCGATGGTCGCTCCGAGCGCGATCTGGGTGAAGCTGTCCACCGGGCGACTCTAGTGGCTTGCCGCCCGGGGGTCACCGTGCTGCGTTCCTGCCGTGAGCGCCGACACCAGGCCGGGGGCCCGCCCCGCGACGCACCGCGAGATCCTCGCGCTGGCGCTCCCGATCATGCTCTCGAACGTGTCCACGCCGCTTCTCGGCGTGGTGGACACCGCGGTGGTCGGTCGCATCCCGGACCCCGCCCACGTCGGCGCCGTGGCCATCGGCGCGCTGATCTTCTCGTTCGTCTTCTGGGGCTTCGGCTTCCTCCGAATGGGCACGACCGGCCTGACGGCGCAGGCCCTCGGCGCCGGCGACGAGCGGGAGGTCCGCGCCGGGCTCATCCGAGCGCTGCTGGTGGCCGCCGGATGTGGCGTCGCGCTGATCGCGCTACAGGTGCCGATCCGCTGGGTCTCGTTCGCGCTCATCGAGGGGCCGGATCAGGTCGAGCGGCTGTCGGGGCTCTACTTCGACTACCGGATCTACAGCGCGCCCGCGGCACTCACCTCGTACGCCCTGCTCGGCTGGTTCGTGGGCCTCGGCCGCACGGGCGTCGGGCTCGGGCTGCAGCTCGTGCTCAACGTCACCAACATGGCCCTCGACGCCGTCTTCGTCCTCGGCTTCGATTGGGGCGTCGAAGGGGTCGCGCTCGGCACGCTGATCGCCGAGTGGGTCGCCGCCATCGTGGGCCTGGGCGTCGCCTTCGTCGTGCTCCGTCGACGCGGCTCCCGCTCACTCGACTGGGAGCGGGTGCTCGACCGGGAGCGCCTGAAGCGCACCTTCGCCGTGAGCAGCGACATCATGATCCGTTCGCTGGCGCTGGTCTTCGCCTTCGCCTTCTTCACGGCTCAGGGCGCCGGCATGGGTGAGGTCCTGCTCGCGGCCAACGCGGTGTTGATGCAGTTCATCAACGTCAGCGCGTACGTGCTGGATGGGCTGGCCTTCGCCGCCGAAGCCCTGGTCGGTCGGGCCATCGGCGCGGCCTCCCCCTCGGCGATCCGAACCGCCGTCGGCCGCACCACCCTCTGGGCAGCAGGTCTCGCGCTGGTCATCTCGCTGCTTCTGCTGGTCTTCGGCGACACCTTCATCCGCTGGATGATCGTCGACGAGTCCGCGCGGCTCGCGGCGGGCGAGTACCTCTTCTGGTCGGCCGCTGCTCCCTTCGTCGGGGTCTGGGCTTTTCAGCTCGACGGTATCTTCATCGGTGCCACCCGCACCGCCGAGATGCGCAACGCCTCGCTGGCATCGCTCGCGCTCTTCCTCGGCGCTTGGTGGCTCCTCCGGCCCTGGGGGAACCACGGCCTGTGGGCGAGCCTCCACGCTCACTACCTGGCGCGCTCGCTGACGCTCCTCCGCTACTACCCGCGGATCGCTCAGCCGCAGACCCAGAAGCCGTCGTCGTAGCCGACCGCGTAGCCGTCTTCGTAGGCGACGTCGTAGAACGACCAGTAGCCGATGTCGTAGCCGTCGAGGTAGCCGTCCTCGTAGCCCGCGTCGAAGGCGGGCAGGTAGCAGGCGTCGTACTGGTCGGCGTCTCCGTCGACGAAGCCCTGGTCGGCGCCATCGCGGTAGCCGTCGGCGTACCCCACCGCACGACCCTCGCTCCGGCCGTCGGTGTCGCCGGCGCGCCGCCCCTCGGCGAGGCCCTCCTGGTACGCGGCGTTGGCGGCGAGCGCCTCGGCGAACGCCCGGTCGTAGTGGCTCCGGGAGTAGGTGGCCGCGTAGCCCTGGTCCACGCACTTGCCCGGGAGGCTGGGGTCCGGGTCGATCTTGGCGGCAAAGCCACACCCATCGGTCTCGCCGTCATAAAAGCCGTCGGCGTACCCCTCGTCGTAGCCGTCGAAGTCGCCATCGATGGCGCCGTCCTCCTCACCGTCGAGGAGGCCGGCGTTCGCGCCATCGGCGTAGCCATCGAGCTCGCCGTCGCGGCAGGCCTCTGCCGACGCGCCTTCGGCGTAGCCGTCGTCGTAGCCTTCGAGGAGGCCATCGCCGTAGCCGTCGTCGTACGCGCGGCCGTACGCCGAGCCATAGGCCGGGTCGTAGCCGTCCGCGTAGCCGTCGTCTCGGGTCAGCGCTGCGGCGGCCGCGGTGGCCTCCGCGATGTCGGTCTCGATCTGGGCCTCGGCGTCGGCCACGCCCTCGGCGAACGAGGCTGAGAGCTCGTCGCTCACGGTGCAGTCGAGCAGCCCGGTGCCACGGATCCGGAGCGTCGCCCGCAGCGCGTCCCCGCCACCCTCGGTCGGTCGGTAGTCGACGTGGAGCGCGTCGCGGTAGGTCACGTCGTTGGCGGGCTCGAAGGCGACGGCCAGGATGCAGTGCTCGCCCGCGGCCACTCGCTGACCCGGCACGCAGCCGGTCGCGGACTCGTCGATGCTCAGGACCCCGCCATGGCCGTTGGTCAGGGCGACCGCCTCGATCGTCACCGCCTGCAGGCCGGTGTTCTCCACCTCGATCCGCTCGAGGGCCCGGTCGCTGATCCGAACCGACCCCAGCTCCTCGGACTCGCCGCCGAAGCCGAGCCGGTATTCGGGGGTGCCGCCACAGGCGGCGAGGAGGCACGCGAACGCGAGCGAGGTACGCATCGAAGTAGCTCTCATCATAGTGAGAGACGGACCGGAGTGCCCGTCATTCAGAGCAGAGCCATCCGGCCGGGAGGTGGTAGGGTCCCGCCCATGATCAAGGATCTGACCCGCGCGGAGCGGGACAAGCTCTTCGAGGTTCTCACCGCCGCCATCTGGGCCGATGGCGAGGCGGCGCCGGAGGAGATCGATCTGCTCACGGACGTGATCCTGGAGCTCGACCTCGACAAGGAAGAGATGGACCAGGCGGCGGCGCTCCTGCACGCCCGACCGCGCCTCGAGGAGATCGACGTCGAGTCGGTTCCGCACGGGCACCGCCAGCTGCTGATCCAGACGGTCCGCAAGGCGGTCCTCGCCGACGGCGAGGTCGGGAAGGCGGAGCGCGACTTGGTCACCGCCATCGGCAACGCGCTGCGGGTCCCGATCGGCCTGCCCGACGAGGACGAGTAGTCAGGCGAGCGTGGTCGCCCACGCCTCGCGCGCGGGGAGTCCGTGGTCCTCGAGTCGCGGCACGATCACGGCTTCGACGGTCGCCGCGAAGAGCTCGCGGCCTTCCTCGGAGGCCATGACGCCGAGTGCCTCGAGCTCCTCCTTCAGCTCGCCTTCGACCTTCGCGCCGAGCGGCATCGCTCCGTGCATCTTCTCGCGGAGGTAGCCGAACGCGATCGGCAGGTAGCGCTCCGTCCGCTCCTTCGCGTCGTCGCTCAGCTCGGGCCAGGTCGCGGCCAGGTAGCTCCAGCCGAGCTTCGCGTGGAGCACCTCGTCGGCCGCGAGCTGGGCCACGACCCGCTCGATGACCGGCTCCCGGGTGAGCTCACGCTCTTCGGTGAGCAGCGCGATGGAGACCGTCTCGCTCAGGCAGCCGACGAACATCACGTTCCGCAGGCAGGCCTCGACCGGGTCGCCATCCGCGTGCTCGGGCAGCGGCTGGGTCGTCAGATCGGTCTCCACCTCTGCCTCGCCGCCGAGGAGGGTCACCACACCGGCGCAGAGGCTCGCGTGGCGCAGCTCGTCCATCGCCATTCGGAGCACGGTGGTCTTGTGCTCGAGGGTCGCCGCCGCGGCCATGAGCTGGGGGAGCAGGCGGGCGAACACGGCCGCGCTGTGGTGCTCGTGGACCATCCGCTGGCGCCAGGTGTTCCGGGCGAGCTGGAGCGCCCGCTCCGAGTAGGTCCCTTCGAGCGAGCCTTCGGCGAGCGCGCCCTCCGGGTCGGTGTCGCCGCGGCGAAGGGCGGTGCGGAGCAGTCGATCGTGCTCCGCGCGCAGCGGACCGGGGCCGACATCGAGGCGGAGCTTGGCCATGGCGGGGAAGTCTACATGGCGAATCGGCACGTGGTATCTGGCGGCACGCCGAGGGGGCGTTGACGCATGAGTCGCATGATTCGCTCGATGGTGGCGCTGGCCACGCTGACCGCGCTTCCCACGGTCGCCCACGCCGGCAACGACGACACCTACTTCATGAGCGGCGAAGCGGCGCTGATGGGCGGTGCGGTGGTCGCTCTCGGTCAGGGGGCGGGGATGGTCTGGTACAACCCCGCCGGCCTCGGCAGCATCCACCGGAGCCAGTACGACCTCACCCTCTCCGGGGTCGCCTACCAGCGGCGGCTGGTGCCGGACGGCGTGGTGGTGGTCGTTCCTGGCGACATGGGGAACGTCGAGCTGCCGGCCGAGCTCGATGGCTCCCGAGCCACGACGATCGCGCCCGCCGCGGTCTACGCCCGCCGCTTCGGCAAGGTCACCCTCGGCGCGGGCTTCTTCACCAGCCGGGACGAGGTGATCCGCCTGAACGTGTCCGACGCATCGCCGGCAGTGGGTGGGTCCACGACCACGACCCTGATCGACATCGACATCGCCGAGACCCGCTACCACCTCGGCGGTGGGCTCGGGTTCGAGCTGCTCGGCGGGGCGCTCAAGCTCGGCGCCTCGGTGTTCGTGGTCTACGACGGCGCCAACGACAGTGCCTCCATCGGCGCCAGCATCGCCAGCCCGGACGACGAGCGCATCGATCTCACGGCGGCCGCGCTCAACGACTCCGATCGCTGGGCCTTGGCCGCGCACATCGGCGCGCAGGTCCATCCCACGGAGTGGCTCCAGCTCGGGCTGAACGTCCGGCTGCCCATGCTTCTGCTCAAGGACAACCCGGACGACTCGACCCTGATCCAGGCGGGCGTTCAGGTGCTCGATCCGATGACGAACGAGCTCACGGGCGCGACGACCAGCATCTATCAGCCCTCGAGGCCCGCCGCAGGCGTCGGGCAGTTGGAGCCGATGCGGCTCATGCTCGGCGCCGGACTGCTGCTCGGTGGCGTGAAGATCGGTCTCGGCTTCGACTACAGCCCTCCGCTCCGGACCCTGGACGTCCGCCGGCCCGGTGACCCGGACCCCGACTACCTCGTCGACCGCACCAGCGTGTGGAACCTCCGAGCGGGCACGCTCATCCCCATCAACGACACCCTCGCTCTGGGTGCGGGCGTGTTCACGGACCGCAGCGCCGCGCCGACCCCCACCAGCGGACTCACGGACTATCGGGTCGACTACTATGGCGGCACGCTCGGCATTCGGACCGATACACCGGTCGGGCTCAGGGAAGGCGAGCACGCCGAGACTCTCGTGTTCCGAACTACCGTCGCCGTCCGCTATGCCTATGGGACGGGCGAATCGAGGCAGTCGCGCATCGACTTCAGCACGGGTGAGCTTCCGATTCCCAGTCCGGGCGAGCTCGTCGACGTGCAGTTCCACGAGCTCTACATCTTCATCGGCTCTTCCTTGATGTTCTGACGCAGCGGCACGATCCGGCACACCAGGTCCGCCCGAAATCGTTGGACTTTCGCCGAACGCAAGACCGCACGCTTCTTGCTACCCTGGTGGGCCATGAGCGACGAAGACCTCCGCAAGAAGGCCCGGCGCCGCGCGCTGCGGGCCGCCCAGGTCGTGACCCTCGGGTTGGCGATGGCCGGCCCCGGTTGTGGCGATAGCCATCAGATCGGCGTGGACGCGAGCACGCGCGACGGCGGACCGATCCTCGTCGATGCCGACACCCCGCCGCCCCCGCCGCGGGATCTCGGCAGCCCGATCGTGGACCTCGGTCGCGATCTGGGTCGCGACCTCGGCCCCGACGAGCCAGACATGTACACCTGCCCCACCGACCCCTTCGGCACCCCACCGGAGACGGAGGAGTGCTGCGAGCTGGTCGGCGGCTGGTGGGAAGGCGGCGAGTGTCTCGTGGCGGTACCCGGACCCTTCGTGCCGCCTCCGATGACCGTCTGACGGATCACGCGCTAGCGCCGCTCCACTTCGGTCGCGTCGAACACGTTGGTGGTGTGCGCCGAGCGGAGCACCTCGCTGACACGGTCGAGGAGCATCTCCAGCTCACGCACCTCGAAGGGCTTGTCGAAGACGGCGACTGCGCCATCGCTTCGGAGCCGTTCGCGAAGGTCGTTGGTGAGCGACCCGCTGGCGAAGGCCACGCGGAGCTCCGGGTAGCGCTCGCGGATCTGGGCGAAGCAGAGCTCGCCGTCCATGTTCGGCATCTCGTAGTCGAGGATCACGAGGTTGATCCGTTGGTGGTCCTGCAGGAGCTGGAGCACCTCCTCACCGTCCGCGGCCTGGATGGCCTGGTGGCCCAGATGCTCGACCACCCGACCCATGCTCCTGCGGCTGGTGGGCTCGTCGTCCGCGACCAGCACGCAGATGGGCCAGCTCGGGTCCTTCCGGGCCATGGGCGCGCCGCCGGCGAAGACTCGGCTCGCGGTCGCGGCGGTCGGAAAGCGGAGCGTGAACTCCGTGCCCTTGCCGAGCTTGGTCTCGACCTCCACCGTGCCGCCGTGGTCGATCATGGCTTCGAGCACGTTGGCCAGGCCCAGACCGGTGCCGCGCCGGCCCTTGGTGGTGAAGAAGGGCTCGAAGAGCCGGTCGCGGGTCGCGGCGTCGATCCCGCAGCCGGTGTCGCGAACGCTGATGCGCACGTGCGGTGAGCCGATCCGCGGATCGTCGGTGAAGCCGATGTCGAGGTCGACCTCGAGGTGGAGCTCGCCGCCATCCGGCAGCATCGCGTCCCGCGCGTTCATGCAGAGGTTCGTCAGGGCCTGGTGCAGCTGGCCTTGGCGGCCGTAGATGCGGGCCTCGTCTCCGATCCGGGTTCGGAGCGTGATGCGGTCGTCGAGGGAGCGGCCGACCAGCGTCGCGACCTCGCGCAGGACCTCCGCCGCGCTCAGGGCGGCCAGCGGCTCCTCCTGTCCGCGCGCGAAGCCGAGCAGCTGGTCCGTCAGCTCGGTCGCGCGCTCGATGGCCGTTCGGATGTCCGAATGGCAGGCCCTGACGTCCGGTTCGTCGAGGCTCGCCCCCGGCGGGCGGTTGTCGATGTAGTCGAGCGAGCTCGCGATGATGCTCAACAGGTTGTTGAAGTCGTGGGCGACTCCTGCGCCCATCCGACTGGCGACCTCGAGCTTCCGCTGCCGCTGGAGCCGCTCCTCCATGCGGTCGTAGTGTGTGAAGAGGAGAAGGGTGCCGCCGACGCGAAAGCGGTCGCCGTAGCCGATGGCGCAGCGATCGACCCGATCGCTCCCGATGAAGGTGCCGTTCTTGGAGCCCAGGTCCTCGAGCACCCAGGTCCGCTCGGCGGGCAGGAAGCGGAGGGCCGCGTGCCGTCGGGAGACCTTGGTGCCCATCACTGCGAGGGTGGCGTCGTTGCCTCGCCCGACCACGAGCTCCCCCTCGAAGCACATCCGTCGACCGGGGCGATCCCCTTCGAGGACGACGACGCAGGCTCGTCCCTCGAGGCCCTCCGTGGACCTGGCCGTCGGTTTCCCTGCCATGCTCGACAGTACGGACCGCGCTGCGGAAGCTTTAGTGCGTTGTCAGCGGGATGTTTCGCGTGGTTACCTCTCCGCCGACGAGGAGGAACGATGCGCGTACGTACGATGATGATGCCCTTGCTGGCCCTGGTGCTCCTGGCGGGGTGCGGTGGGTTCAGACTGGCCCCGGTCACTCCGGCGAGCATGCCGGGGAGCGTGGCCGCGAACATGCCCATCAGCGTGGTCACAGTGTCCGAGTCGCCCGCGCTGGACGCGAAGATGGTGCGCGTGCTCCAGAAGTACCAGGTCGCGCCGGAGATGGAGCGGGTCCTCGCGCTCAGCCTCGGGACCGGCCAGCCCGGAGGCGCCACGGTCAACGTCGTGATCACGTCGATCCGCTGGTCGAACTGGGGACCGAGCCGGATGCACACGCAGACCACGGTCGTCGGGCCGGATGGAGCGGTGCTCAAGACCTTCGAGACCGAGTCGGTCACGATGCGGAGCAAGGCGATCAAGCCGGTCGCCCAGGACACGGTCCAGCAGGTCGCGGACCGGGTCTAGGTGTCGAAGAAGCGCAGACCGCTTCGCTTCGCGCTCTCGGGCGCGCTCCTCGTGCCGGGTCTCCTCGGGACGGCGTGTGGACCGGACAACGATGACGCGACCATGAACGTCGCGCTCCCGCCCGAAGGGGAAGAGGCGCCGGTCACCGACAGCCCGCCGCCGCATCATCCCCCGCCGACGGGGAACGTCGCGGTGATGCACGAGCGGCCTCCGGTGGAGACGGCCAACCCGGTCGGAGACGATCTGCCGCCGGTCGAGGAGCCCGAGGACGAGACCGAAGAAGAGGAGCCGGAGCCTCCGCCCTCGCCGATGCGCACCAACGTGCGCTGAGGTGCACATCGCGGCGCACTGCTAGGCTCCCCGCGATGACTTCTCGACGCGGCTTCCTCATCGGTTGCGCCGCCACGGCGGGCGGGCTCTCTCTGGGCCTGCCCTTCGTGTTCTCGCGGACGGCTCGCGCGGCGACCTTCGGTCCGCTGGTTCCCGACCCGGAAGGCGTGATCGACCTGCCGGAGGGCTTCTCCTACGTGATCCTCCAGACCCGCGGTGACGCGATGAGCGACGGTTACGTCGTTCCCGCGCGACCGGACGGCATGGCCTGCTTCGAAGGCGCCGACGGCACGTGGATCCTCATGCGGAACCACGAAAACGACGACATGGGGGGCGCCTACCCCGCCGGGGAGGCTCCGGCGGAGGCTTGGGACCCGGACTCGTTCGGCGGCGTGAGCCGCGTGGTGGTCGACCCGGCCAGCCTCACCGTGCGCTCGAGCAATCTCGTCCTGACGGGGACCCGCCGGAATTGCGCGGGTGGCCCGAGCCCGTGGGGGTGGCTGAGCTGCGAGGAGGACGTGGACCCGAACCACGGGTTCGTCTTCCTCTGCGACCCCGAAGCCGAGACCGTGCAGATGCCGGTGCAGATCCCGGGCTACGGTCGGTTCAACCACGAGGCGGCGGCCATCGATCCGGACACGCTGGTCGCCTACCTGACCGAGGATCGGAACCCGGGCGCCCTCTACCGCTTCGTGCCCTCCGATCCCTCGGACCCCTTCACCGGCCAGCTGCAGGCGATGGTCGTGGTGGGCACGGACAACTTCGACACCGGTGGGATGACCGTGAGTCAGGTGGTCTCCATCGACTGGGTGGACATCACCGAGTCGAACCCGGCGCTCGACACCATTCGCACCGAGGCGTTCGCCGCGGGGGCCGCCGAGATCCATCGCGGGGAGGGCACCTGGTTCGCCGATGGCACCGTCTACGTGTGCTCCACGAACGGTGGACCGGTGGAGGGCGGTCAGATCTTCGCTCTCCGGGACGGCGCGCGCGAGCTCGAGTTGCTCGCGGTCAGCGAGGACCGCGAGCTCCTCGACATGCCGGACAACATCACCGTCGCGCCGTGGGGGGATCTCTACATGGCCGAGGACGGCTCGACCGAGCAGTACCTCCGCATTCTCGAGCCCGATGGAACGGTGAGCGACTTCGCGCGTAACGCCATCAGCAACAGCGAGCTCGCCGGCGTCTGCTTCTCCCCGGATGGCTCGACGCTCTTCGTGAACATCCAGGGCAACGGGCTGACCTTGGCGATCACCGGTCCGTTCCCGCCGAACGTGCCGGTGACACCCGACGCCGGCGTCATGGTCGACGCCGGTACCGACGGCGGCGTGGTGGACGACACGGACGACGGCTGCGGCTGCTCGACGCCGGGCTCCGGCGGCTCGGGTACCGGTGCGATCGCGGCGGCCGGGTTGGTCGCGGGGATCGCGCTGCGACGGGCCGGACGCAGCGACGAGGGGTGAGGGCGGCGTCGGGGGCCGGTGCTCGGTCGTCGGTTCTCGGAATCGGCGGGTCGGTCGTCGGAGTCGGTCGTCGGTCGTCGGTTTCGGCGTCGGTGGTCGGATCTCGGCGTCGGTGGTCGGTGCTCGGTGTCGGCGTCGGTGGTCGGCGTCGGTGGTCGGCGTCGGTGTCGGCGTCGGTGGTCGGCATCGGCGGTCGGCGTCGGTGCTCGGATCTCGGCGTCGTAGCCTCGCTTCGCATCGGCTTGCCTGCGGCAAGGGTGAAGGGGCTGGCTCGTCCTGCTGATCTGAGGCTGCCCTCGTGGTCGGGGTAAATAAACCCGACTCGCTCCGCTCGTCCCGCCTTCGGCGGCTGACGGGGTTGACTGACCCCGCCCACGAGGGCGGGGGGCGGGTGCGCAGGACGGCGTGGCGGTCACGTCGTCGATGGCGCTCGAAAGGACTCCGTCCCCAATGCTCATCGTTCATCAGCTCTCGCTTCAACTCGTCTCGGTCGTTCATCGCGACGTGATGCCTCAGGCTCGCGTCAACGATCCGGAGCTCGCGGACCAGCTCGGTCGAGCGGTTCGCTCGACGCCGCTCAACATCGCGGAAGGCTCCGGGTACGGTCGCTCGCGTCGGCAGAAGCATCACTTCCGAGTCGCGCTCGGCTCGGGTCGTGAGGTCTTCACGTGTCTCGAGCTGCTCGTGGCGACTGCGGCGGTGTCAGCGGGTTCGGCTCGCGAAGCACGGGCGCTCAGCGACCGGGTCAAGCATCAATAAGATGCCCTACGGCCTGACGGCGAAGCCGAAGGCGAAGGCGTCGTAGCGCGGAGCGCGAGACCCGCCGGGCGCTGGGCCCGGCGGGTCTCTTTGCGCTCCTGTGCTACGAGGCGCTCCGCCGCGTGAGCTTCCAGAGCATCGCGCAGACGTGGTCGACCCGGTCCGCGACCGGAGCCACCGCCTGCTCGCTGACGAGCCCGGTCGCGACAGCGATGTCGATGCACGCCATCGTCTCGCGCGCAGACCCGAGCGCGATCGCGAAGTGATTGCGCTGCCGCTTCCCAGGCAGCAGCCCGAGCCCCTCTGCGACGTTGAGCGCCACGGACCGGGATGCTCGATGCAGCTGATCGGCAATCTCGCGGTCACCACCGGCGCGAACCTTGGGCAAGAGCGCCGTGTGTACCTCACCGACCATCTGGAGAGCGATTCGATAGACCTTCATGGGAACCTCCGTTGTGTGTTGCCATGGACACCTCGTCCTGGCCGAAGGCCCCCGCCCTCGAGCGCAGGCGGAGTCAACCCCTTGCCGCCGCAGGCGGTGCGGAGCCGCAGGCGGAGCAGGGTTGACGCCGCCGAGCACGAGGGCACGGTGAACAGACCAGGACGAGAGACCAACTCCCCACTGGTTCAGCGCACCCGAGGCCGTCGGAGTCGGAGTCGGAGTCGGAGTCGGAGTCGGAGCCGGCTCTCGGAGTCGGAGTCGGCTCTCGGAGTCGGAGTCGGCTCTCGGAGTCGGAGTTCGGCTCTCGGCGTCGGAGTCGACTCTTGGCGTCGGAGCTCGGTTCTCGGCGTCGGAGGCGCTCTCAGTCCGCCGGCGACCAGGCGCGGCCTTCGACGTGCTGCGCCACTCGCTGCACGACTTCGCGCGGCTTCTTCGCACCCTTCGCGAAGGTCTCGAGCAGCTCTTCGCGCGAGCGCTCGCGCCGGAGTCCGCGAGCCTTGCACCCGACCTGGTATGCGCGGTCCGCGAGCTCTTCGAGCTCTTCGCGGCCCATGCGGGCGACCGAGAGCGGGCGGCTTCGCAGTCGTCGGCGGAGCATGGTCACGTCCTCCTCGGGCAGGTGGGTCGCCTGGCCGTCGATCTCCTCGAGCAGCTCGGCCGACTCGGAGCGGAGGATCGAGAGCGTGTCCGGCGTGACCGCGAGCACGACGACGCCGCGCTCGATCCAGCCACCGCAGTAGAACGAGAGCGAGCGGAGGGCGGTCCGCCGTTCGGCGCGGGACACGCCGGCCCGGAAGAGGTTCTCGGCCTCGTCGAGCACGATGAGCGGGCCGTCGGTGTCGGCGAGGCGCGCCAGCAGCTCGACCCACAGGTGCAGGCGCGCGTAGGCGTCGCGGCGGTAGGTGGGCGCGCCGGGCTTCTGCTCGAGGTCGAGCGCGCCGAGCACCGAGCGAACGTGGTCGACGTCGAGCCCCTCCTCGCTGCCGCGGAGGGCGCGAGCGGCGGCCTTCGCGCCCGGGACCTCGAGCATCGACACCTCTTCGAGGGCCTCGTGCAGGTGCTTGGTCGCCGCGGCGCTGGCGAGCCAGAGCTCGAGCTGCTCGAGCGGTCCGTGGCCCTGGCGCCCAGGGAGGGTGCTGCTCTCGAGGAGCCGGCGGAGGTGACGCTGGGGGTTGCCGAGGTCCTCGTCCAGCCGCTCCACCGAGAGGCGGAACACCGGTCGGTTCTCGGCGAGGGCGAGGCTCTCGAGGTGGAGCAGGCGGTGGGTCTTTCCGGACCCGTAGTCGCCCGAGAGGATCGCGAAGACGGAGCTGTCGTGGGACGCGTGCGCGAAAAGCGCGGAGAGCTCGGCGTCGAGCGCCTCCATGCCGACGGAGATCCCTTCGAGACCCTCGGTCGGCGGCAGACCGCGCACCAGGCGGAGGTGGGTGTGGAGCGCTTTCGCGCGGCTGTCGGGGACGGCCTCGACTTTCGGGGGCGCGCCAGCGAGCTCCTCGGCCGTGGTCCCCTCCGGGGGTTCGATCCACTGGACCGTCCGGTGCGGCTGCGGGAGTCCGACGTCGGCCGCGGCTTCGACGGTCGCGTCACCGAGCAGGCGCGACGCGAGCGCTGGGTGGGCGCGGAGGCCGCCGACCCGGTCGACGAGCGCCGGGGTCCCGATCAGCAGGATCTCGGTGCGCATCATCCCGCGGTGTCCGTCGGCGTTGTCGATGAGCTCGCGGAGCACCGTGTAGGCGACCTCGCGCTGCACGCGGGTGAGTCCTGCGAGCGCCTCGGCGTCCGTGAGCATCAGTCGCAGACCGCGGTAGCCGAGCGCACGGAGCAGCCGGGTCAGCTGGTTCATGCCGTTCTTCGCGGTTCGCGAGGAGAGCTGTCGCAGCTCGGTGTCGTCGCTGAGCGTGATCGGCTTCCCGTCGAAGAAGGCCGTCACCCGCCGGCTCGCGGTGCGACCGCCCAGCACGCCGAGCACCTCGAGCGCCAGGTCGCGTAGATCGCCATGGAGCACCTCCACGTCGGCGAACTCCTCGAAGCGCGCCTCGGCCTCCCTGCCATGCTCGGCGGCGAACGCTTCGAGCGCCGCGAGCAGGCCGTGCTTGCGCGACCCCTTCACGTCGTAGAGACGAAGCCCGGCCGCCGCGGCGCCGAGGAGATCGTCGAGCTGGTGCAACGAATGCTCCGCGAGCGACACGGTCGCCGTCGCGAAGCCGCGATCGAGCGCGTCCGACTCGAGGTCGTTCACGAAGTCGTCGTCGGGCGCGCCGAGGAGCACGGCGACCGAAGCGGTCTCGGTCGTGGCGGCATCCTCCAACGACTGAGCACGCGCCGCGATCACCTGTCGGCGCCAGGCCGTGTCGAGGGAGGGGGCTGACATGGCGCAAAGGCTCCGCGGAACCTGCCTCTTTCGTCAAGCACGTCGCCACCACCCACCCCGAACACTTCGGGGAACACTTCGGGGACGATCGTCTTCATGTTCGTCGTTTTTCCACGCCCACCACCGAGATCACTGAGGAATTCGCCATCATGCCAGGGACGATCGTCTTCATGTTCGTCGTTCCAGGGCTGAGCCCCCCGCCAAATCCACCGATGTTGAGCCGATTGCGGACGCTCACGCCTCCTACTCCCGTGGAAAGGTGGTTCACAGTCGCCCTGACGGCAGCGCTCGTCGCTTGCTCGGGGCAGATCTCGGAGCCGACCGGCGAACGACCGGACGATGGCGACCCCGCCGTCTGCGTCGATCCCGACCGGCTCCAGCTCGGTGACGCGCCGGTCCGGCGGCTCACGGCCACCGAGTACCACAACACGCTCCGCGACCTGATGGGGACGGAGGTCCCCGACTTGCCGAGCCTCCCCTCGGACGCGGTGACCGCCGGCTCCTTCGAGAACGAGGCGGCGGCCCTAGCCGCCTCGGACGTCCACGTGTCCCGCTGGGAGCAGGGCGCGTTCGCTGCCGGTGGCCTGGTCGCCAGCGACGCCACCGTGCGCGGCCGCTTCGCGACCTGCACCGAGGCGGACGCCGGCTGCGCTCGCACCTTCGTCACCGAGTTCGGCCGCAAGGCCTTCCGCCGCCCGATGACCGAGGCGGAGATCGACCGCTACGAGGCCTTCTTCGAGGCGCGCCGCGCCGAGATCGACTGGGACGCCGCCGTCCAGCTCACGGTCACCGCCTTCCTGCAGTCACCGCAGTTCCTCTGGCGCCTCGAGCACGGCGCGGGCAGCGCGGGCGACGACATGGTCGTGCTCACCGCCCACGAGACCGCGAGCCGACTGAGCTACCTCCTCTGGCAGTCCATGCCCGACGACGAGCTCTTCGCCGCCGCCGATGCCGACGAGCTGCAGACCGCCAACCAGGTGGAGACCCAGGCGCGCCGGATGCTCGAGCACCCGCGCGCTCGCGAGGCCGTCGGCGAATACTTCCGCCAGTGGCTCCACCTCGATCGGGTCGCCCACGAGACCAAGCTCCCCGAGCTGGTCCCCGAGTGGTCCCCGGCCGTGGCCCAGGCCGCGACCACCGAATCGCAGCGCTTCGCCGAGCACGTCTTCTTCAGCGGCACGCTCACCGACCTCTTCACCAGCCGCCACGGCTTCCCCACCGAGGAGCTCGCGCCCCTCTACGAGGTCTCGGCCGCTCCGGACGGCACCGAGCTGCCGCCCGAGCGCGCGGGAATCCTCAGTCGTATCGCCTTCCTCGGCGGTGAGGCGCACGAGGCCAACGGCTCACCGCCCCTCCGCGGCGTCTTCGTGATTCGCCGCCTCCTGTGCCAGCCGACCGGCTCGCCGCCCGCGGACGCCGACACCTCGCCGCCGACCATGAACCCGGACGACGGCCCGATGACCAACCGCGACCTCTTCGAGGAGCGCACCAGCCCGTCGAACTGCCAGACCTGCCACGAGCGCATCGATGGGTTCGGCTTCGGCTTCGAGAACTTCGACATGGCCGGCCGCTTCCGCACGACCGACAACGGCCTGCCGGTCGACGCGAGCGGCTTCGCCCAGGGCATCGGCAACGACGCCGTCTACAACGGCGCGACCGAGCTCCAGGAGCTCTTCGCCGACAGCTCGGTCGTGCAGGACTGCGCGGTCGAGACCTGGTTCACCTACTCGCAGGGCCGCGCCCCCGCCGGCGCCGACGCCTGCCAGATCGACGCGCTCCAGGACGCCTTCCGCGAGGCGAACGGAGACCTCGACGAGATGGTCATCCATCTGGTCACGCGCCCCGAGTTCCTTCTCCGCCCGGTGATCGAGGACTGAGATGAGCACCTTCCGAAAAGACCGCCGCCGCTTCATGACCGCCCTCGGCCTCGGGGCCGGGTCCCTCTTCCTCCCGTCGCGCATGGGAGGCCGCAGCCAGACCAAGGCCCAGGAGACGGAGATCCCCACGCGGATCCTCTTCTTCCTGACCCCCCACGGCATGACGCCGCCCTTCTGGCACATGCGCCAAGAGGCGATGCTCGCGGCCGACCACGAGCTGGACCTGACCTCGATGGCCGAGGGCGACTTCGCTCAGATCTTCCGGCCGCTCTACCGGCACCGGCAGAAGCTCCTCCTCCTCGACAACCTCACGCAGGCCACCAGCATCCGAGAGAGCGGCCGCGTGCGTGACGGCATCGGCCACGACGCCAACGAGCACCACCTCTCGCAGGCGCATCTGATGACCGGCACTTGGACGGTCCAGCGCGACGGCTCCACCGCGATCGGGGGCGGCCGGTCGCTCGACCTGCACATCGGCGACATGGTCGGCCAGCCCGGCCGCTTCGCGAACCGCATCTACGGCTTCCGCCACCAGCATCCGTACAGCTTCCTCGGGCCCAACGAGCCGGCGCCGCGTGAGCAGAACCCGGCGACCGCCTTCGCCGACATGATGGGCTACCTGCCGACCGACCCGGGCATGGACACCGGGCCGACCCGTGAGGACCTCCTCCGCGCCGGTCGCGGCTCCGCCCTCGACTTCGCAGCGGCCGAGTTCGACCACGTGCTCCCGCGGCTCGGCAGCGAGGACGCGGACAAGCTCCGCGCGCACCAGCGGCTCATCCGCGAGCTCGAGCTGAGCTTCAGCGGCGTCGGGGGCACCCCCTCGATCGCGTGCGATCCCGACGTGAGCCTCAGCGGCAACGAGATGACCCAGTTCATGCAGCTGGCGACGCTCGCGTTCTCCTGCGACGTGACCCGCGTGGTCACCCTGGTCGCCCGGGGCCTTCAGCCCGCCGACTTCGGCGCGCCGACCACGCTCAACATGCACCAGGACATCGCCCACAACTCGACGGAGAACGCCGGCGGCTACGACCCGCAGATGGCCCAGTACATGGCGGACTACTACACCGCCTACGCGAACCAGTTCGCCGAGCTGCTGGACCACCTCGACGCGGTCCCCGAAGGCGACGGCACGGTGCTCGACCACACCTGTGTGGTCTGGCTCACCGAGCTCAGCACCGGCACCCACTGGCGCGACCGCATGCCCTGCGTCGTCGCCGGTGGCGCGAACGGCTACTTCGACACGGGCCGCTACGTCTACTACGCGCCGACCAACACCGTGCCCTTCAGCTACGGCCGAGCCTCGGAGGTCGGTCCAGCGGACAGCCATCTGCGGGTCAGCCTGATGCACGCGATGGGTCTCACGGACCAGAACTCGTTCGGCCTCGAGGAGATCGACATCAAGAGCTCGGGCTCCGCGCTCTCGCTGCGTGGTCCGCTCCCGAGGCTCACCGCCTGAGCGTCGTGCGGCTCGGCGTCCTGATCGCGCTCGCCGTCGGCTGTGGGTCGAGCGGTGGGGGCGTCGATGCGTCCGTGGATGGCTCGGTACCGGACGCGTTCACCCCGGACGCCTTCGAGGAGCCGGACGCGTTCGTCTGTGAATGCGCGCCTTTCGAGACGTGCGTCGACGGCGCCTGTGCGTGTGAGAACGACCTCTGCGGCACCGCCGGCTTCGCGACGTTTCCGATGGTGCCTCCCACGGACCGGACGCTGACCGCGCGCGGCGAGGTCGTGGACGACGCGGTCACCGGGCTCACCTGGGAGCGCGCGATGGACGGTGTCTCGCGGACGCATGCAGACGCCCTCGAACGATGCGCCAGCCTGGACCTCGATGGCCACGACGACTGGCGGCTGCCAGCGAGGGTGGAGCTCGCGACGATCTTGGACGCGACCCGGACCCCGACCCTGGACGTCGAGGTCTTCGGCGCGGCGATCGAGGACTACGTGTGGACCGCGTCGGTCTCGCCCTCGGGCGATGCGCGCGCGTACGCGATCTACTTCGGCCAGGGCGAGACCATTCTCGCTGCCGCGGAGCTGGCCGGCGGCCACGTGCGCTGCGTTCGGGGAGCGCGCGATGCCGCGACCGAGCGGCGCGTCGAGGGCGAGTGGCTCGTCGACGAGGGGACCAGTCTCGAGTGGTCGGTGGCGCTCGAGGACGCGGCCTCGCTCGCAGACGCGCAGTTGACCTGCGAGTCTCGCGGTGCGCGCTTGCCGACCCTCTACGAGCTCCACTCCCTCGTCGACGAAGGGGCCGAGCCGGCGACCGACCCGCGGCTGGAGTCGGCGGCCGCGGCCGTCTGGAGCACCACCGAGCGGGACTTCGGCGAGGTGCTCGCGTGGGTGATGGACTTCGCGGAGGGGACCTCGGACCTACGCGCCGTCGACCAGCCGCTCGCCGCCCGTTGCGTGCGACCGATCCCGTGACCCGGTGACGATTGCATGACGCCTGTGTAGGCTGGCGCGCATGCCTCGCCTGCTTCGCTTCCTCTTGCCGGCTCTCTCGCTCGCCGCCTGCGGTGGCGACGACGGAGGCTTCGAGTCCTACACGCCCGAACCGGGCACGCCGGAGTCGATCGCCTTCGAGGCCGGCATCACCCGCCACCTCGGCGCCATTCGGCCGAGCAGCCGGACCGTCGACGGACCGAACACGACCTACACCTTCGACCCGTCGGACGGCCCCATCTGCATGCGTGGCGACGAGTTCTCGATGAGCGTCCAGGAGCGGGCCGGCGACGACCTGCTGATCTTCCTGCAGGGCGGCGGCGCGTGTTGGAGCGACTTCTGTCTGGCCGTGACCAAGGCCATCCCGGACGTCCCCGACAACGACATCCTGCTCGAGGAAGAGCGGAACCCCGCCGGCGACTTCGACGTCGTCTACGTGCCCTACTGCGACGCGTCACTCTTCGCGGGACAGAGCGAAGTCGATGAGGACGGAGACGGCGAGCCCGACCGCTTCCACCACGGCCTGGCGAACCTCTCCGCTGCGCTCACCCAGGGCTACCGGCACTTCCCCGAGCCCGGCCGCATCGTGCTCGCCGGCAGCTCCGGTGGCGGCTTCGGCACCATTCTCGCGACTTTCCTGGTGCGCTACGTCTACCCCGACGTGCCGATCTACGTGCTGAACGACGCGGGCATCGGCGTCGCCCAGAGCGCGGACCCCGAGTTCGTCGGGCGGCTCCTCGACGACTTCGGCGCGCGTGACTTCGTCCCGGACGACTGCCCCGACTGCATCGCGGACGGCCACGTCACCGGCCTGATCGACTACGCGCTCGAGCGGGACCCGAACCTCCGCGTGGCGGCGATCAGCTCCTGGTACGACTCCGTGATCAGCCAGACCTTCCTGATGCTGGACCCGGCGACCTTCGCCACGGACGTAGACTCGGAGACCACCGAGCTCCTCGAAGCGCACCCGGAGCGCTATCGCCGCTTCCTCTACGAGGGGCAGGCCCACACCGCGCTGCTCAACAACGTGAACGGTGTCATCGGGGGTGACTTCACGGCGGTCGAGTTCCCACCGGGCGTCCTGATGATGCTCAGCGGTCTCAGCATCGAATCGATGTACTCGCTCGAGAGCGAAGGCGTGCTGCTGCGCGATTGGGTCGCGGCGATGCTCGAGAACGATCTCGACGGCTGGGTGGACGTGCGGCCGGACCCGGGCCCGCCGCCGACGATGGACGAGCCCGCGCCGTAGACACACATGTGCGTTTTTTGACCACATGACCCGTTCGCCTGGACCCTGGTCCTCGGAGGATGGGTATGACCAAACAGACGACTCTCGGGGTGCTTCTCGCGCTCCTCGCGGTGCCAGGGGTGCTCCAGGCACAGGCGCCGCCGACCGAACCGGCGGCGGAAGCGGAGCCGCCGGATGACGACGGCCTCGACGGCTCGGAAGCGGAAGCCGACCCCGGTTGGAGCGAGCCGCCGCCGCCGCGCCAGCCGCCGCCCCCACCGCCTCCGCCGCCCACGCCGCCGGTGGTGGAGGAACCCGAGGAGGACGGGATCGAGTGGCTTCCGAGCACGCGCCCGAGCGGTAGCTTCGGCCTCGGCTTCGGATGGTCCTTTCCGGGGACCGACCTGTGGACCCCGAGCACGATCGCCGCGCGATTTCGCCTCGACAGTGGGATGGCGATCGAGCCCAGTCTGACGATTCGCGCGACCGGCTCCGGCGACAACGACGACTTCAGCGACGATCCGCGCCTGTTGCAGATCGGGCTCGGGACGATGCTCCGAGTACCGGTCGCGAGCGCAGGTCCGGTCGACTTCCTGATCCTCGGAAACGTCGGGGTCAGCACGACCGTCGACATCGAACCGGGGGACAGCCGGAGCCTCACGGCGTCCGCCGGCTACGGCTTGGCGCTCGAGCTCTGGATCGCGAGCCGATTCTCGATCGGGATGGACGCCACCAACCCGCTGCTGAGTCTCTCGTGGAACGCGACGGACAACCCGGTGACCGGCGAGACGAACAAGTCGATCAACTGGGCCATCGGCGTGGTCTGGAACCCGCAGCTGCGGATCCTGGCGACGCTTTACTTCTGAGCCGCGCTCACTCGCGACGCCCCCGTGCCTTCGGTGCGGGGGCGTTCGCAATTGGTCGCCGTTCGAGTGGCTCGGTCGAGTAAGGTGGGCGGGTGAAGCGGCTCGACGTGGGGATCATCGGCTGCGGGACCGCGGGGGCGGCAGCGGCGCTCTTCGCGACCCGCGCCGGTCATCGGGTGACGGTCTACGAGGCGGTGCCCGAGCCGAGCGCGGTCGGTGCCGGCATCATGCTGCAGCCCACCGGGATGCGCGTGCTCGAGACGCTCGGCTTGCTCGACCAGGTGCTCGCGCGCGGCAACCGGGTCGACCGGCTCCACTGCGTGACCCGCGAGGGCCGCGACGTGATCGATCTCCGGTACGCGGACGTGCACGACGGCGCCTACGGGCTCGGGCTGCACCGCGGCGTGCTCTTCGAGGTGCTCTACGAGCAGGTGAAGAAGGAAGCGATCGAGCTCCGCCTCGGCGAGGCGGTCGTCGAGCTCCGGAGCCGAGCGGGCAAGCGGGTGGTGGTCGGTCGCCATGGGCTCGAGATCGGCGCGCACGATCTGGTGATCGTCGCGGACGGCGCTCGCTCCCAGCCGCGGGCCGGGGCGCAGGTGATGCAGCGCGCGAAGCAGTATCCGTGGGGCGCGCTCTGGTTCATCGGCGACGACTACACGGGCGACTTCGAAGGCACCCTCTTCCAGCGCGTGGACGGGGCGGAGCAGATGATGGGGCTCTTGCCGAGCGGCTTCGGTCCGGAGGGCACCACGCCGCAGGTGAGCCTCTTCTGGAGCATTCGCGCCGACCGCGTGGACGCCTGGCGCGACGCGGGGCTCGAGCCCTGGCTGGCGGAGCTCGCGAAGATGGAGCCTCGCGCCGAGCCGGTGCTCGAGCAGATCACCGATCCGGAGCAGGTGCTCTTCGCCCGCTACTGGGACGTGGTGCTCTTCCCGTGGCACGCGCGCGGGTTGGTCTTCCTCGGCGACGCGGCGCACGCGACGAGCCCGCAGCTCGGGCAGGGCGCGAACCTCGCCCTGGTGGACGCGATGGCGCTCGCCGGCGCGATGGCGGAGAGCGACTCGCTGAACGTCGCGCTTCGCCGCTACTCGGACGCGCGGCGCGCGCACCTCCGCTACTACCAGTGGGCCACGCGCTTTCTGACGCCCTTCTTCCAGTCGAACAGCCGCTCGCTCGGCTGGCTCCGCGACACCTTCATGGGCCGCGCGTGCCGCCTGCCGGTCGTGAAGTCGAAGATGGTGCGCACGATGTGCGGCCTGGAGCGGGGCATCTTCTTCGCCGACCCGCTGCCGATGCCCGAGAGCTTCGGTTAGCGCGAGAGGCAGCGGCCACCGGCGCAGCCGCCGGTGGCGCATGGCAGGTCGAACGAGCAGTCCGCGTCACAGAAACCGGTCTCTTCGTTGCAGTAGCTCCCGCTCGTGCAGTCGGACGAGTCTTCACAGGCGATGTCGCAGAAGAAGGGACCCGCGTCGGGCACGTCGCATGCCTTGGGATTCTCATCGCCGCAGGCGAGGAGCAGGAACAGGAGCAATGCGAGCCGGAACATCGCCCTGGAGCGTACACCCCCGAGATGGCGGTCGGCACGAGTTGGGCGCAAGCTCCCCTCGATGACCGACGCGCGCATGACGCCCGAGGCCTGGCGACGAGCCGGGCGCACCCTCGAGATCCTCGGCCGCAGGCTCTTCGTGGCCGACTCCGGTCCTTCCGAGAAGCCGACCCTGCTCCTGCTCCACGGCTTTCCCACCGCGAGCTACGACTTCGCGCCCGCCTGGCCCGCGCTGAGCGAGCGCTTTCGCTGCGTCGCGCCGGACCTGCTGGGCTTCGGCTTCTCGGACAAGCCCAAGGGGCACCGCTACTCGATCCACGAGCAGGCGGACCTCGTGGAAGCGGTCGTGGAGGCGCTCGAGCTGCCGGCGCACTGGGTGCTCGCGCACGACTACGGCGACACGGTCGCGCAGGAGCTGCTCGCCCGGGACAACGCTCGGCAGGAGAAGCGCTGGCTCGGCTGCTGCTTCTTGAATGGCGGGCTCTTTCCCGAGACGCACCACGCCCGGCCGATCCAGAAGCTGCTCGCTTCGCCTGCGGGGCCGCTGCTCAGCTCGGTGCTCGGCGAAAAGGCCTTCGCGCGCTCGTTCAGCCGGGTCTTCGGTGCCGCGACCAAGCCGAGCCCGGTGGAGCTCGCGGACTACTGGTCGCTCGTGACCCACAACGACGGTCGCCACGTCTTCAGCTCGCTGATCACGTACATGGCCGACCGTCGCGAGCACCGGAAGCGCTGGGTGTCGGCGGTGGCCGAAGCGCACTGTCCGCTGCAGCTCATCAACGGCTCGGACGACCCGGTCAGCGGCGCGCACATGGTGGCGCGTTTCCGCGAGCTCGGTCTCGATGCGGACATCGTCGAGCTGCCCGGCGTCGGGCACTACCCACAGGTCGAGGCGACCGAGTCCGTGGTGGGTGCCTTCCTGGCGTTCGTGGACGCGCGGTCGCGCTGGGACACGCTGATCCGCGGCGCGCTCGTCTTCGATGGGACGGGTTCGCCGGGGAGGCGGGAAGACATCGCGATCGCCGGTGGTCGGGTCGTGGCCCGCGGAGTACTCGACGCCGCGCGCGCCGACGAGGTGATCGACGCCGACGGCAAGTGGCTGATGCCGGGCCTGCTCGACATTCACACGCACTTCGACCTGGAGGTCGAGCTCGCGCCCGGACTGCCGGAGGCCGTGCGCCACGGAAGCACCACCGTGGTGATGAGCAACTGCTCGCTCGGGCTCGCGTTCGGCAGCCAGCGGCGTGGTGGGGCGGACCCGATCGTCGACTGTTTCGCGCGCGTGGAGAACGTGCCGAAGGACGTGCTCGCGAAGGTTGCGGACCAGGCGACCTGGAGCGACAGCGGCGACTACCTCGCGCACCTCGAGGAGCTGCCGCTCGGACCGAACGTGGTGCCGATGATCCCGCACTCGATGCTGCGCATCGAGGTGATGGGGCTCGAAGGGAGCATTCGCCGCGAGCCGACCGAGGCCGAGCGCGCGGAGATGCGGCGGCTGGTCGAGAAGGGCATGGCCGAGGGCTACGCGGGCTTCTCGACCGATGCGCTCCCCTTCCACTACCTGGCGAACCAGCCGAACCATCGCGAGCGCATCCCCGGTCAGCACGGCTCCTACGACGAGCTGCGCGAGCTGACCGATGTGGTGCGCCGCTTCGACCGGGTGTGGCAGGCGACGCCGCCGAAGGACGACCCGCTCGCCGTCGCACGCCTGTTCTCGCTGACCAGCGGCCGGCTGCACGGGCGCCCGCTCAAGACGACCGCCGTGGCTGCGCTCGACGTGGAGAGCAACAAGGGGCTGGTCCGGCTCGGCAAGGTGCTGACCACGCTCCTGAACGGACCGCTCGACGGGCACTTCCGGCTGCAGGCGCTCGCGGCACCCTTCCGCATCTGGTCGGAGGGCGCGATCACGCCGCTGGCCGAGGAGATCCCTCCGCTGCGCTGGCTCAACGAGCTCGAGCTCGAGGATCGCGAGGGGCGCGAGCGGCTCATGGACGACCCGGAATGGCAGGCGGAGTTCCTCGCGATGTGGCGCGAGGGGAAGTCCGGCTTCGGCATCGCGCGGCTGCGTCGGCTGCTGCGGCTCGAGGACTACGCCATTCGGCGCGACCTGAGCGAGATGTGGGTCGAGCGGAGCCCGGTGCCCGCATGGGCTGGCGAAGACCTCGAGTCGATCCGCCAACGGCACGCGCGCTTCACCGCCGGGGACGAAGGCGTGGCGCGGAGCTCGGCGGAGCGCGAGGTCTTCGAGGCGATCCCGCCCTGTGCCGACGACGCGGAGTTCTTCATGCACCTGCTGCGGCGCTTCGACCGGGATCTCGTGTGGGGCAGCGTCTCGGCGAACGCGGACCTGGACGGTGTGGCCAAGCGGCTGGTCGACCCGCTGCTCATGCCGGGCTTCACCGACTCCGGCGCGCACCTGACGAACATGGCGTTCTACGACGGCAACCTGCGGGCGCTGAAGCTGGCGCAGAGCGAGGGCGAGAGCGCGGTCGCGCGCATGGTCTTCCGGCTGACCAAGGAGCCGGCGCGCTTCTTCGGGCTCGCCACCGGCGGCATGGCGGTCGGCGATCGCGCGGACCTGGTGTTGGTGGATCCGGAGGCGATGCGTGGGTGGGATCCGGAGGCGACGATCGAGCGGGTGCACCGCGACGTCTTCGGGACCGAGCAGCTCGTGAACCGGCCGCCGGGAGTCGTGCGTCAGGTGTGGATCGGCGGGCGCACGGCGGTCCGCGAGGACATCTTCGCCGTCGACTTCCAGCAGCGTGCGTTCGGCCGGCTGCTACGACCGGTCAATCACTGGCCGGCGGCCTGATCAGGGCGCGCAGGTCGTACGGTCACCCTGGACACCCTCGTACTGCTCCTGGCAGAGCACGGGTGGACCGTTGGTGATGTAGTCGTCGCAGCTGATCGTCTCGAGGTCGGGGAAGCAACCGTCGAGGACCTCGCGCGGCTGGATGACGCGGGAGACATAGGCGCAGCTGGTGGTCAGCCCTTCGCAGGGGCCCTCGGACCAGGTCAGCCAGACCTCGGGAACGGCGGGCAGACCGCAGCGCACGGCGAGGTCGTTGAGCAACCCACGGTGCTCCTCGCAGACCTCTTCGGCCGTCATGGCGCCGCAGCTGCTGAAGGAGAGCGCGAACATGCCGATCAGGCTCAGCCGGAAGACCCACCGCTTCATGGGTGGGAGCCTATCAGCGGTGCCGTGCTCGGCGCCAGTGCTCGAGAATCGGCGCGCGCCAGACGCGGCGGCGCTTGGGGTCGGTCATGATGCCGAAGCCGTCGACTTTCGGGTGGGTGCGGAAATTCCGATAGGCGGTGGCCCGGACCACGCCGCGGGCGTTGCCTTCGATGATGTGGAGGGTCGTTCCGTCCTCGTCGACGCGATCGACGATGGCGCTGTGACCCCAGGTGCGGGTGCGGATGCGGACGTAGTCGCCAGGGGCGGGGACGAAGTCGGCGAAGCCCGGGTCCCGCTTGCCGACCCAGAGCCCGCGACGCTCGAAGTAGATCCGGAGCGCGCGGTTGTTGGTGACGAGCCAGCCGCCCTCGTAGCCGCCGCCGAGGGGTACGCCCGCCACGCGGTAGACCCAGGCCACGAAGTCCGTGCACCAGAGCTCGTCGATTGCCAGGTGGTCCTGGAGCGCCCCTGGATACTCGAGCTGCTCCAGCCCGACCGTCGGCAGCTCTCGCCCCACCTGCTCGCGCGCCACCGCGACGATCTGCTCCCCCGCCACCTTCGGCACCGGCCCCGGAGCCCGGGCCACGCACTCCAGCGCCTCCGCCACGAACCCCGAATCACAGAGGCAATAGGCCCGCCCATCCTCCGGCACGCAGACCCCGTGCCCCGAGCAGTCGACCTCACGGCAAGCCTTGTCCGCCCGAGCGCTCCCCGCCCAGCCCAGCACCAACACCGCCACCCAAACCCGCACCTCCGGTGCGACGCGCAAACCCCCCAAAAGTTCTGGGGACACTCCCCCCCTCCGCATCCCCCGCAAAAACAGGGTCGTCCCAGCGCAAAATGAAAACACTCTCGCGCAAACCCCCCAAAAGTTCTGGGGACACTCCCCCCCTCCGCATCCCCCGCGAAAATAGGGTCGTCCCAGCGCAAAATGAAAACACTCTCGCTGGGCCCCCTCTGGAAGGTCCGGCCGGGGGTACTTTCATTTTGCGTTTGGAGACCCCTGTTTTCGTTGGGGATCACGAGGGGGGGAGTGTCCCCCTCGTTGCATGGGGGTCACGGTGGGTGCAGGGTGGGGGGCTGCGATGAGTTTGGTGGCCCTCGGTAAGAAGCGCGATGCGGCGGTGGACTTTCTGCCGACGTCGCGGCGTGAGATGGACGCGCGGGGGTGGGACCAGCTCGACATCCTGCTGGTGAACGGGGATGCGTACGTGGATCACCCGGCCTTCGGGGCGGCGCTGATCGGGCGCTTTCTCGAGGCTCGTGGCTACCGCGTCGGCATCGTGAGTCAGCCCCGGTGGGATACGACCGACGACCTGACGGTGATGGGGCAGCCGCGGCTCTTCGTGGGCATCACGGCGGGCAACCTCGACAGCATGCTCAACAAGCTGACGGCCCAGAAGAAGGTCCGCAGCGACGACCAGTACTCCCCGGGCGGCCAGACCGGGAAGCGCCCCAATCGCGCCTCGGTGGTCTACGCCAACCTCTGCCGCCAGGCCTTCAAGGGCGTGCCCATCGTGCTCGGCGGCATCGAGGCCAGCCTCCGCCGCATCGCCCACTACGACTACTGGTCCGACTCGATCCGACGCTCGGTCCTCCTCGACTCCAAGGCCGACCTCCTGATCTTCGGCATGGGCGAGCGCCCCGTCTGGGAGGTCGCCGACCGCCTCGCCGCCGGCGCCACCCTCGAAGACCTCCGCGATATCCGCGGCACCGGCCACGTCCGACGCAAGGGCGAGTGGGAGCACCTCGAGCCGAGCCGCTTCATTCGCGACGGCAAGCCCATCCACCTACCGAGCTACAAGGTCGTCAAGACGGACATGGCCGCGTTCAGCCAGGCGAGCGGCGCGTTCCAGAAGGAGACCAACCCCGGCAACGGGCGCCCCATCCTCCAGCAGCACGGCCACGAGGCGATCTACCTGAACCCGCCGGCCGAGCCGCTCGACACCGAGCTGATGGACGAGCTCTACGACCTGCCCTTCCAGCGCGCGCCGCACCCGAGCTACCGCGATCCGATTCCCGCGTTCGAGACCGTGAAGCACTCGATCGTGACCATGCGCGGCTGCTTCGGGGGCTGCTCCTTCTGCTCGATCACCGAGCACGAGGGCCGCGTCATCCAGTCGCGCAGCGCGGAGTCGGTCCTCCGCGAGGTGCGCCAGCTCCGCCGCATGGACGACTTCCGGGGCGTCATCAGCGACGTCGGCGGTCCGACCGCCAACATGTACCAGATGAAGTGCAAGTCGGAGCGCATCGAGAAGGCGTGCCGGCGTCTCTCCTGTGTGCACCCCGGCGTCTGCGAGAACCTGGTCACCGACCACCAGCCGCTCGTGAAGCTCCTCCGCAAGGTCCGCGGCGAGAAGGGCGTGCGGAAGGTCTTCATCGCCAGCGGCGTCCGCTACGACCTCGCCGAGCGCAGCCCCGAGTTCACCAAGGAGCTCGCCGAGCACCACACCGGCGGTCAGCTCTCGGTCGCCCCCGAGCACGTCGATGACGACGTCCTCGACAAGATGAAGAAGCCCGGCGCCGAGTCCTACGAGCGCTTCGCCGAGATGTTCGCCTGCGCGTCGGAAGAAGCCGGCCGCGACCAACACCTGGTGCCCTACTACATCAGCGGTCACCCGGGCTCGACCATGGACTCGATGATCCAGCTCGCGCGCTACCTGAAGAAGCGCGGCCTCCGCCCGCGGCAGGTGCAGGACTTCATCCCGACCCCGATGTCGATGGCGACCAGCATGTACGTGACCGGCCTCGACCCCTTCACGCAGGAGCCGGTCTACACGGCACGCTCGCTCCGCGAGAAGCGGAAGCAGAAGGCGCTCCTCCAGTACTGGGACCCGAGCCAGCACGACCTCGCCCGTGAGGCGCTCAAGGAAGCCGGCCGCTACGACCTCATCGGCTCGGGCGACAAGCACCTGATCCCACCCGCCCGCGGCAAGGGCAGCCTCTCCATCCACGAGAAGCGCAGGCGCACGCGCAGCAAGCAGTCCCGCCGAGGTCGCACCGGTCGTCGCGGCGCCGGTGTCCCCAAGAGCGGCGGCAAGCCCGCCGGCCGCAAGAAGCGCTGAGTCACGCGGCGGCCGGGCACCTGGAGCTCGAGCCCGCACCTCGGTAGGCATCCCCCGACAGCGATCCAGGCTCTGAAGGGTCGGCCACCTGACCCGAGAGGGCTCACCGTCGGCGGCGGAGCCCCAGGAGCAAGAGCCCGACGAGAGCGAACGCCGTAGCCCCACCGCCGGCGGCTGCGCAGCCGCCACTCGAGGACGGCGGTGCCGAGGGGAAGAAGACCAGCTCGCCCGGCCCCTCACGATCGTAGAACGCCGGGTCGACCGGCTCGGCCGGCGCCACGCAACGCGTCGTCCGCTCGCGCGTCTCCGTGTCCATCGTGCCGACCGCCACGAAGCCGGTGTCGCAGGCGCAGGTCGGCGTGCCGTTCATCGGGATGCACGTGCCCGCCTCACAGTCGAAACCCGCGCAGGCGTCCGGCAGCGGCGTGGCGTCGGGCGTCTCCCGGTCGCCGGGGTTCAGGAACGACATCCGGGTGTCGATGCAGGAGACGGTGGCCACGCCATAGGGGTCCATGGTCGTGCGCGCGGTCATGCCGGGGAGGCACGCGCAGCCAGCCGTCGCCCCGACCGCTCCGTCGATGCTGACTTCGACCTCGGCACAGGTGCCGAACTCGCCGCACGCCGCGAAGTCACATGGGGCGGGCGATGCGATCTCGGCGCAGTCGGTCTCGACGTCCCAGAGGCGTGGGCGGTCCCCGTCGGTCGAGCGCCGAAACATCGGGTCGCTGGTCATCTCGCCGGGTGACACCCGGGTGGCGAGCCGAGTCACCATGCGGTGCCCGGCCACGAGCTCCCGGAGCTCGGCCAGTCCGGGCTCGTCGTCCGCCATCCCTGCGAGACTGGTCTCCAGGTCGGCCACCGGGAACGCCGACTCGGTGACCCATCCTCGTCCGCCCGCTTCGTCGACGGCTTCGGCGATCAACTTGGGCCAGCTCCAGCGAACGGTGAACGTCTCCATGTCGAGGAGCTCCGCGCGGAGCCGGTTCGGGTCCACGGTCAGCTCGGGCCAGTTCGCGGGCACGTAGCGAACGCCGCCCAGGATGTGAACCTGCAGGCTCATCTCGGGCTCGGCCGCGAGGGCGGTCATCCGCAGCGGGATCGAGGGCGTGGTTCCCGGCAGCGTCAGCCTCAGCGGCTCGATGTCGCCGACCTTGGAGCTGCTGTTGAGCTTCAGCGCGAGGAACTTCATGCCGAGCCTCACGTACTCCGCGATGAAGGGCTCCATCGGAGCCGACACGCGGAAGCCGTTGGCTCGCAACCACTGCACGAGCGCCTGCGGCTCGTCGGACTCGACGACGGCCACTTCGTAGGGACCGACTTCCTCGAAGGCGTGCACGTCGACGAGCGAAGCCTCGGTGTCGACCCCCGCGTCGACGTCGGGTGCTGCGAGCTGCACGCCCGTGCACGAGAAGCGGAAGGTCGGTGCCGTCGCGCCCGCCAAGAGGTCGAGACCCTCCTGCGGGAAGGTGGCGATCGAGCCGTCCACGGGCACGACGGCGAGGGGCACCACCCACGCGAACTCCGCCGCGGCACCCTCGTACTGGACCTGCACGATCATGTCGGTCGTACCCGCGGCCTCGTCGACCGCGAACACCACACGCTCGGCCGCCTGGTCGACGGGAGCGGCGACCGTGCAGAAGGTCCCGCCGCAGGCTCGAGCGGGCTGCGCCACCCACCAGACCGAGGCCATCACCAGCGCGGCGACCGCCGCGCGAATCGAGGTCACACCCACCATGGACGCAAGGTGCCATGCCCCTCGGCGACCGGCACACGCGGCGTCGCCTGCTCGACACCTTCGCCCGCCGGTCGCGACGAACGTCGCCCCCAGGTCGCCACCCGATCGGGTGAACGACGCTCTCGTGCGCTCTGCCCGGACCAGACTCGGAAACGTCACTGCCGAGCATGCATCTCCTACCCAGCTGTCACGCCGAGGTCACCCGCGTGGAGGAGGACTCCGCGCGTTCGGGACGACCCGGACGAGCGAACCATTCGAGGGAGCAAATTCGATGCATGGAACGATCAGAAGACTCTTGGTCGCTGGCGCGCTCGCGGGCGTGACGCTGGTGGCCGGCTGCGACGGGGAGGCGGGAAGCTCCTGCACCGTCGCGGAGAACGCCGACGGATCGGCGACCATCACCTGCGATGACGGGACCACCGCGACGGTCGCCAGCATGCCCGGCACCGACGGCACTGACGGGACCGACGGCACCGACGGCACGGATGGGACCGACGGCACGGATGGGACCGACGGCGAAGGCTGCTCGGTCGCCGACAACGGCGATGGCACCAAGACGATCAGCTGCGAGGACGGCACCAACGTGACCGTTCGCGACACGATGCCGCCGGGCACGGTCGCCACCCGCTTCGAGAGCGTGGCGGCGCCGAGCACCGACGCGGAGAAGCGCGCGGTCCTCGCGTCGCCCTCCGTCGCCCTCGACGGCGTCGACCACACCATCGGCTACAGCACCACGCACCGCAGCGGCGACACCCACGGCGCCGACGTCTTCGGCCGCATGGTCGATCAGTCGATGAACCCGGTCCTCCAGCAGGACGGATCGGAGATGATCTCCAACTCGATGGACTTCTCGTCGCTCCTCCCCGTGGGCGACCGGATCTTCAGCGTCACCCAGTTCGAGTCTCGCCCCGGCGGCATGTACCTCAGCGAGCTCGAGCAGGACGAGACCACTGGCGAGCTCACCTCGATCGCCACCCGCCCGATCGACTTCTCGGGCGTCGACGGTCTGTGGGTTCCGTGCGCGGGCAGCGTCACCCCCTGGAACACACACCTCGGCAGCGAGGAGTACCCGCGTGACGGTCGCACCTGGGAATCGCTCGATGACGCCGACAGCCTCAGCGTCATCAGCGCCGCCGACGGTGGCTACACCGTCCCGATGTTCCGCTACTACGGCATCGACATCTACACGGACGCCGACAGCGACACGAACATCGACGCCACCGTCGGCGACGTCCGCGCGGTCTACAACCCCTACATGCACGGCTACGCCACCGAGGTCGCCGTGGACGCCGCCGGCGACTACGAGGTCACCAAGCACTACGCGATGGGCCGCATGGCGCTCGAGCTCGCGTACGTGATGCCCGACCAGCGCACCGTCTACCTCACCGACGACGGCACCAACGTCGGCCTCTTCATGTTCGTCGCCGACGAGCCCGGCGACCTGAGCTCCGGCCGGCTCTACGCGATGAAGTGGAACCAGGTCAGCACCATCAACGGCGGCCGCGCCGACATCGAGTGGATCCCGCTCGACACCGGCAGCGTCGACGCAGGCCTCGTCGACGACGCCATTCACGACGACGACGTGCAGTTCTCCGACATGTTCGAGGTCGAGGATCCGACCGGCACCGGCGACTGCCCCGGTGGCTTCACCGCCGTCATGCGCACGTCGCTCAGCGGCCGCACCGAGTGCCTCCGCGTCCGCGCGGGCATGCAGGACCTGGCGTCGCGCCTCGAGACCACCCGCATGGCCGCCTACCTCGGCGCCACCACCGAGCTCCGCAAGGAAGAGGGCATCACCTACGACTTCGAGAACGAGACCCTCTACCTCGCGATGAGCGCTGTCGAGCGCGGCATGACCGACGGCCACAGCAACGACGCGATGGGCCCGAACCACGTCCGTCTCCCGGAGAACGAGTGCGGCGTCGTCTACGCGCTGCCCACTGGCAACGACGGCGCCATCGGCAGCCGCTACGTCGCGAAGCGCTTCATCGGCGTGGTCGCCGGCATGCCCATCGACAGCGACCCGGACAACAGCTGCTCGCTCGACGGCATCGCTAGCCCGGACAACGTGACCTTCATGGACGGCCACGGGATCCTCATCATCGGTGAGGACACCGGCTCCGGTCACCAGAACGACGTCATCTGGGCCTACGACGTCTACGAGGGTTCGCTCACCCGAATCCAGACCACGCCCTACGGCTCGGAGACCACCTCGCCGTACTGGTACCCGAACATCAACGGCTTCGCGTACCTCAAGTCGGTCATCCAGCACCCCTTCGGCGAGTCGGACTCCGACATGCTGATGAGCCCCGACGAGGCTCGCGCCTACGACGGCTACGTCGGTCCCTTCCCGGCGATCGAGTGAACGCGCGAGATCGGCGCCGGAGCGATCCGGCGCCGGTTCTCTCCGCCGGCCCATCGACGCGTTCGGTGGGCCGGCGGAGGGGATCCAGGCGGTCTCCATGGAGTCGGAACGATGAATGGTGATGAACGAAAGCAGGCCCTGAGCTCCGTCCGCTTCGCGGCGTTGGGCATGGTCACGTTGTGTGCCGCGCTGCTGCTGGACTGGGCGATCAGCGACGGCGAGGTCGCGGTGCCGCCGGTGATGGCGTCGGCACCGCGGGTGCTCGAACCGGTGGAGTCCGACGAGGACCGGCTACGTCCGGGACCCGAGCGCGACCTCCGCGGTCGGACGCTCACGAACCGCGCCGCCTACATTCCGCCGCAGTGTTACACGGCGACCGAGACCGAAACGGGCGACGCCGCCAACCCCTGCTTCACGTGCCACGTGATGCCGCGCTCGCCGAACTTCGTGATCGACCACGACCTGCAGCTCGAGCACGCCTTCCCGGAGTACGCCCGCGAGAACCACTGGACGAACCTCTTCGAGGACCGGAGCGAGGCCGTCGCCGCGATCGACGACGCGACCATCGACGCCTACGTGGCCGTGTCGAACTACACCGACGCGGACGGAGGGCTGACCCTGGCGCGCGTGCTCGCGGACGTGCCGGCGGGCTGGGACTTCGACGGTGATGGCCGGTGGGGCGGCTACGTGCCGGACGCCTACTTCGACTTCGACGACCAGGGCTTCGACCGCGACCCGTCCGGTTCGCCCACTGGTTGGCGAGCGTTCGCCTACGTGCCCACGCCGGGCACCTTCTGGCCGACCAACGGCTCCATGGGCGACGCGCTCATTCGTTTGCCTCCGGCGTTTCGAAGCGACCAGACCGGGGCGTTCGATCGCTCGGTCTACGTGACCAACCTCGCCATCGTGGAAGCGCTCATCCGCCGCAGGGACGTGGCGATCGAGCCGACCGACGAAGCGGCGCTCGGCGTCGACCTCGACAAGGACGGCGAGCTCGGCACGGCGCGGGTCGTCGCCTACGAGTGGGCGCCGCTCCGGGGCAAGACGATGAGCTACGTCGGCCAGGCGAAGGCTGCGCTCGAGGCCGGCGAAGTGCACCTGGCCGCGGGCCTCTTCCCGGAAGGCACCGAGTTCCTGCACACCGTGCGCTACCTCGGCATCACCGAGGGTGGCGTGGCCTGGGGACCGCGGCTCAAGGAGCTGCGCTACACGCGGAAGCGCGCGTGGTGGAGCTACTCGGAGCTGGAGGCGCGTGCCGGCGACGAGGTGAAGGAGAAGGACGACTTCCCCGATCGGCTCAGGCAGCTCGCGGGCACCGGCGACGTCGAGCATGGCATCGGCAACGGCCAGGGCTGGGTCTACCAGGGCTTCATCGAGGACGCGCGCGGCGAGCTGCGGCCGCAGACCTTCGAGGAGCAGGTCTTCTGCGTCGGCTGCCACGGCGGCGTGGGCGTGACCGACGACGGCATCTTCAGCTTCGGCCGCAAGGTCGGCGCCGACGGCTTCCAGCGCGGCTGGTCGCACCCGAGTCAGCGTGGCCTCGAGGGCATGGCCGAGCCGCTGCGGGCCGACGGCCTCGGCGAGTACGCCCACTATCTGCAGACCGCGCGCGCCGGTGACGAGCTACGCGCCAACGACGAGGTCATCGAGCGCTTCTTCGAGGACGGCGAGCCCCGCCCCGAGGCGCTCGCCGCGCTCTCCGAAGACATCGGCACCCTCCTCCTTCCGAGCCCCGAGCGCGCCCGCCTCCTCAGCAAGGCCTACCTCGCCATCGTCCGCGAGCAGGACTTCACCGAAGGCCGCGACGCCACCGTCACCCCCCCGGCCAACCTCCACCGCTCCCTCGACACCGACTCCCGCCCCACCGGCGTCGCCGAACCCATCCTCCCCCGCTGGCACCCGTGAAACCCGTGAAACAGGGGACGATCGTCTTCTTTGTATTCTTGTTTGCGTCTGCCGGGCGCGCGGTATGAATACAACGAAGACGATCGTCCCTCGCGTGTTGGATGGATCCCTCGGCGTTTGCGGGCGAAACGTGCGCTTGGGGCCAAACAAGACGAACAAGAAGACGATCGTCCCCGATCGTATGGGCGTCCCTGGTCGAGAGGTTTGGTGAGTCCGTGGTGCGGCGTCAGAGGGCGGCTTCGAACTCGCGGCCGAACTCGAGGGGGGTGGGGCGGTCCTTCCACTCGAGGGCGGTGGCGGCTCGCATGAGCTTGACCAGCGCGGCGGGGTAGCCGCCGAGCTGGGCGTTCTCGAGCGGGTCCATCCGCATGTGCGCGACGATGCGCTCGCGCGGCTCCTTGATCTCGTCGAAGAAGGCGCGGCCGGTGGTGACGTTGTAGATGGTGCCGGCCATCGCGTAGACGTCGGCGCGCCCGTCGAGCTCGACGGGGTCGAGGACCTGCTCCGGGGCGATGTAGCCCGGGGTGCCGGCGACGAACTTGCCGCCGACCTCTGCCGTGACCTTCTGCGCGCGGACCATGCCGAAGTCGATGAGCACCGTCGAGAGCGGTTGGGCTCGCGCCGGGTCACGGTGGACCTCCGGGTTGAACGGCTCGTTGCCCCGCAGCGGAAGCCGCAGCCAGAGGTTCGCCGGCTTGATGTCGCGGTGCACCAGCCCCGCGTTGTGGAGCGCCGTGAGCCCCGCGCAGGACTCCTTCACCACGGAGCGCAGCTCGAAGAGACTCATCAGCTTCGCGGTGCTGTACTGCTTCAGGTCGGCGCCCTTGAGCAGCTCGAGCACCAGGTAGGGCACGTTCCCCTCGACGCCACGGTCGATGATGTTCGCGACGTTCGGGTGGTAGAGCCCGGCGAGCGCCTTCGCCTCCTCCGTGAAGCTCGCGAGGATCGCGTCCCGCTCGGTGTCGCTCGCGCTCTCGAGCACGTCGGCCTTCGGGATCTTCAAGACGAAGAGCCGGTCTGCACCGGGCTTGCGCACGAGCCACACGCTGCCGATGCCACCCTCGCCGAGCGCCTTGAGCAGGTCGTAGCCGACGATGCGCTTCGGCTCGGCCTTCTTCGGCGTGGGCGGCGGCGGCGGGGTCCGCTTCACGGCGCCACGCACCGCTCGGTCCACCAACGTCGAGGCCATGGGTCCGAGTGACGCGAACCACACCTCGAGCAGCGACAGGTCGCGCTTCTTGATCGCGCGCGCGACGACCGAGGCCATGCGCGGCGCGTTCTCCGAGGTGGCCTGGTTCAGCGAGTCGTCCTCGCCGGTGGCGCTCGCGGGGTGGAGCGCTCGGACGGGGTCCGCCAGCGCCGCCTGCAGTCGCTCCGCCGCGATGACGAGCTGCAGACACTGCGCCTCGAGGTCGGGCTTCATGCCGCCGGTGCCCTCGAAGTCCTGCAGCGACTTCGCCAGACCGGCGAGCGCCTCGGCGAGCTCGGTGTCGCTCGCCTTGAGCTGGCCCAGCGTCTTCGCGACGTCGTCGCCCCACGCGCCGGCCTCCGCCGCCGACGAGAGCGCCTTGCGGGTCTGGTCCGCCAGCTCGCAGCAGGTCTCGAGTGCGCCGTCCGCAATCATCGGGAGCGCGTTCGCGAGCTGCTGCAGCAGCGCCGGCCGGTCGATGACCAGCGCCCACCAGGCCGCGAAGGGCCCGAGCCACTGCACGTCGTCGACCTCGCCGAGGGCGGTGCCGCGCGTGGTGTCGACCAGGCGCCAGAAGAGCGAGCTCAGCGCGCTCTGCAACGACTTCGGCAGCTCCCGCGAGCCGTCCGCCAGTCCATCGAGCTTCCGCAACCAGAGGCAGGTCTGGTGCGCGGTCGGTCCCGCACCCGGGCCGAGGTCCGAGTCTTCGCCGCACGCGTCGAGCGCGTATCCACCGAGCTTGAGCGCGAGCACCTCGAGGGCCGGGTCGACGGCCGGGTCGTTCTCGCCGTCCGCCCGACGCTCGCGAACGGAATCGAGCAGCTCCGCGGGCGCCCGCGCCACGGTGGTCCAGGTCTCTTCCAGGTTCGGCGCCGCCAGCGGGTCACCGACGGGCCGGGTCGCGAGCAGCGGACCCCAGAGCCGCAGCGCGAGCGAGCGCGCGCAGCCTTCCACGGCGTTCAGCGCCGCCGCGCGGTGGCGCACCGACGCCGCCGTGGTCGTGATCCGATACGCCTCGTTGAAGGTCGGCCCCACGGTCCCGGCGAAGCGCGCCGCGCGCGCGTCGGCCTCTTCGTCGTCGTACTGGGCCGCGACGCGCACCAGGTTCTCGAGGCCGGTCTCGATGTCGAGCGGGTCGCGCTCGGCGTCGTCGATGACGTCGGTCACCTCGATCACCTCGAGCCAGCGGCGCCACTCGTCGATGTCGTCGGTCTCCGCACGCCGCGCCATGAGCCGGAGCGCCTGGAAGGGCTCCACGATCTCACCGCGGTCCCGGCCGGGTCCGCGGCGCCAGAGCGTCGCGAGCCCCTTCGCCAGCGCGCGGGCGGCCGTCGCCCCGCCGTCGCCTTCGAGGATACGGCTGCAGAGCCGCTCCCAGATGTCGCGACGCTCGTGGAAGAGATGCGGCGTCGCCGCGGCGCCGGCAGCGAGCCCCCAGGCCTTCTCTTCGGGCGAGTCGAGGATCGAGGTCAGCTCGTGGCTGAGCATGCCGAGCCGCTCGGCGGGCAGCGACGCGAAGCCGGTCAGCGCTCGCTGACGGAGCACGAGCGAGGCGCCGTGGACCCAGTCGAGGAGCGTGCCCTCGAGCGGCTCGAAGACACCCGCGAGCCGACCGAGCGCGCGCGCCGCGCTGATCCACACCATCGGCTCCGGATGGAGCAAGAGCGGCTGGAGCACCTGAAGGGTGCGGCCGACCAGCTGCGGGTCGGTCATCGGCGGCATGCCGCTCGCGGTCACCTCGAGCAATCGAGCCGCGAGCACCCGGCCACGCAGCGAGCCCCGGGCCGGATCGGCGACGACGCCCTCGAAGGTCTCGTTCGAGCCCCAGACCCACTTGCCCAGGTTCGGCATCTGGAACGCGCACGCGCCGGCCTCCCAGATCAGGATCTCCATGCGCGCGAGCGCCTCGCCGTTGGCGGGGTTGCTCAGCTGGTCACCGCGGCCGAGCAGCGGCATGCAACCCATCGCGTCCTCGAGCGGACCCTGAACCACGCGGTTGCGCGCGATGACCCGGGCCTGTGGCGCGAGCTCCTCGACGCCCATCGCGGCCTCGAGCACGGGCGCGATCTTCGAGTCCTGACGGGCGGCGTTCGCAGCGGCCCAGAGCAGCAGGATCTCCCCTGCCGGCTCGTCGAAGACGGCCTTCACGTCCGAGGGCTTGTCCCAGCTCTGGGACCACTCCGGCATGGAGCGATCCATCAGCCCAGTGGCCGCGGCGATCCCGGTCCCGAGGTTCGATCCGGCTTCGAGCTTTCCGGTCCGCCAGGTGTTGTGGAGGGTGGGGCCCAAGCTCGGATCGTCTTCGAGGGCCGCCGCCAGCGCCCGAAGTACGTCCAGTGCGTCATCGTCGATCTTCGCCACGGATCAGCGATGCTACACGCTCCGGGCGGTCTTGGTCCCCTTCCTTGCGAGACTCAGGCGGTCGAGAGCACCGACGCGATCCGGTCGCGGACCTCGTCCATCAGGACTTCGCGCCGGTCGACATAGGCCATCGGGTCGATCTCGGGGTGGAAGGTGATCTTCGCCCGCTGACCCTTTCGCACTCGAAAGTCCTTGGCCGGCAGGATGTCCCGGGTCCCGTCGATGGTGACCGGGAGAATCGGAACACCCGTCTGCTGGGCCATCACGAACCCACCCTTCTTGAAGGGCAGGAGCGCGCCGTCGTTGCTCCGGGTGCCTTCGGGGGCGATCCAGATGTTGATGCCGGAGGCGATGGTCCGCTTCGCCCGCTCGAGCGCGGCGAAGGCCTTCTCACGGTTCGAGCGGTCGAGCTCGATGAACTCCGCCGCCTTCATGCCGCCGCCCATGATCGGCAGCACGAACATCTCCTTCTTGGCGATCATCCGCATCGAGCCCGGCGCGAACGCCACGAAGAGCGCGAAGATGTCGTAGGCCGACTGATGATTGCTCATCATCAGGTAGGAGCGGTTGCGGTCGATGTTCTCGAGCCCCTCCACCTCGAGCTCCGCGTCCGCGAGGCTCATGGCGCGGCGGGCCCACTCGTCCAGGCGCCGGTCACAGGTCTCGCGCGTCAGGGTGCCGAGGGCGCCCTGCACCACGGTCGGTGCGCAGACGCGGAAGGTCTCCGCCAGCGCCAGCGGGAGCGCGAGCAGCGAGGTGTTCGATCGAGCCACGCCTGATCAGCGCTCGTCGGAGAACGGGCAGCCGTCGTGGGCTTCCGCTTGCTCGGCGGTGATCACCGGATGGTTCGCCGGCGCCGCCTGCGCGCTCTGGCCACGCATGCAGCAGCCACCGCTCGCGGGGCAGAGGCTCAGCCCGAGCGCGCCGCTCACGACGGCGGCGATCATCACCAACGCGCCCACGAGGATCGCGAGCCGGGTGTTCAGCGAGAGCTTCTTCCAGCGCGTGACGACGAGCTTGCGGAAGAGACCGAGAACCGAGTTCGGGCGAGGCATCGCCCCGAGCATAGCAGCGTGCGCGCGGGAGGCCCACGGCGTGCCACAGGGTGCCACCCCTGTGGTGGATGTCGCTCGAACGGCCTTCACGGATCTGGCCGAGTGGCCTGGATCGCGGGCGATCACCCGTCGGCACGCGCCTTGCTCAAACGCTTCTCCAACGCCGGCGATGCCGGATGGAGGGAACGACGATGAAGTGGAAGCACCTGATGATCGTGGTCGGCTTGGCGGGATGCACCGTCGGGGTCGACGGAGACTACGTGGGCCTCGGCGGCGCCGTGGTCGGTGCCGAGAGCGCGGCGCTGGATGCTGGACCGGTCCAGGGCGAGGCCCTCGGCCTCGACCTCGAGGGCTCGGAGCGCGAGCTGATCGCGACCTTCACGGTCGAAGACGAGGCGGGCCCGCGCGAGGTGCGGGTCGAGCTCGACGGACCGGTGCTCAGCATGCTCCACGGTGACTCCACGGGTGAGGCTCGCGTCTTCGTCGAGGGCCTCACCGGGCCCGACGGGACCCCCGCGAGCTTCGTGCTCATGGAGATGGGCGACGGCCGCTACGAGCTCCGCTTCGCCACCGACACCGGCAACGGCCGAGTGCAGGGCACCATCGTGCTCGACTTCGTCGAAGGCCACTGCTGAGCCATGCGTCCGTTCCTCGCCGCCCTGTTCGTGCTATCGGCGTCGCCCGCGTTCGCTCAGGGCGGTGCGGAGCTGACGCCGCCACCGGAGAGCGCACCGTCTCGGGCCGTTCCGCCACCGCCGGCGCCACAGGCCTTCGATCCGGAGCGCCCGCCGAGCTACGCGCAGCCGCAGCCGTACGTGAGCCCTCACCAGGCCTATCGGGCGGAGCGCGAGGCACAGGCGTTGGAGCGCCGGGCCCACCGCGAAGCGCTCCGCAACGAGGAGCGACCGTGGCGCCTCCGGCTCGGCGTCTTCGTCACCGGGACCCCACGCGCCATGAACGGCTTCGGCCCCTACGACGACGACGAGCGCTGGGACTACGCCGGCCTCGGTGTCTCGGCGACCGTGAGTCGCTGGCTCGGCTCGCGCGCGCGCGTCGACCTCGACGTCGGCTTCGCGCAGGTCTTCGGGGACTACTACTCCAGCGGCAACCACGGCCCCGAGGGCACGCTCGGCGCCGCGTTCACGCTCCACAGCCGTGGTCGCTTCCGCATCGGCGGCGGCGTGGGAGGGGCGTTGGTCATGGCGCGCGAGCTCGACGAGGCGACCGGCGGCCACTTCGGCTGGACCGGCTTCCGGGTGGCCGCCGTCGCGGAGCTCGGTTGGTTCAACGCCAACGATCGCGGTGTCTCGGTTCGGCTCTCACCGACCTTCACCTGGGCTCCCTACGCCACGGGCCTCGCGCCGGGCGTGGTGTTCGGCGTCGGCGTCGAGCTCTGATCAGCGAGCGAGCTCGACCCGAAGGCCGAAGTGGTCCGAGGGGAAGAGCGTGATCGGCGCCGACTCACCGTCGGTTGCGCCGCGAGCAGCGCGTTCGTTCGTGCTTCGGCTCGCACCGGCGTGGCCAGCACGTTCAGGGTGACGAGGGTCAGCCGTTCGGGCACCGGTTCGCTCGGGGTGGGCACCTCGGTCTGCTCGCCTCCACAGGTCTGGCAGGCGGCTGCGACCAGCGCGAACGCGAGCAGTGAGGCTCGTGCGAGAGAGGGTCCCACCGGGGGCCAACAGCTCGGATGGGTCGGCATTCCGGCTCCCGTGCACGTGCACGAGCAGGAGATCGGGGAGACTGTGTCCTTCCTTCACGTAGGAGGGGGCCATGGATCAGAGCGAGGGGTTGGCGGCCCTCGAGCGCGCCGCACGGAGCGGCGAGGGGCTCGAGGAGGCGCTGGAGCGTTTGCCCAAGAAGGCCTCGGAGCGGGCGGCGTGGCTGACGGCCGCATTGGTCGCGGCGGCTGCGAGCGGGTCGGACGACACACCCCAGCGGGTCGCGATGCTGATCGACCGCGGTGCGGACCCGAACGCTTCGCACCACGGGAGGCCTCCACTACACGAGGCGGCGAGCCGTGGGCATCTGCCGACCATCGAGATGCTGCTCGAGCGAGGCGCCGACCTCGACGGGGTCGATTGCATCGAGAACACGCCGCTGATGTGTGCGACCAACAGCGGTCAGGAGGCGGCGATGCGCCACTTCGTCGATCGCGGCGCGACGCTCTCGCACGCGACCAGCATCGGGGAGACCGCACTCACGACGGCCATCGACCGTTTTCGGTACCGAGACGACGAAGAGCCGGATCTGACCTGCGTCGACCTGCTCTTGGAGGCAGGCGCGCCGGTGAGCGGACCCCGCCGCGACTCGCCACGGACGCCGCTTCGCTCGGCCGTGGAGGTCGGACACCTGCCGCTGGCGAAGCGCCTGGTCGAGGCCGGCGCCGACCCCCACCAGACCTCGATGGACGATGGGCTGATGCACCTCGCCGCCAAGAAGGGTCATCTGCCTGTCGTTCGGTGGCTGGACGAGCTCGGTGTGCCGCTCGACGGAGGCTATCGCACGCCCATCGAGGGCGCGGCGGAGCGGGGCCACACCGCCGTGGTCCGCTTCCTGATGGAGCGCGGCCAGGAGCTCGACGCCCTGGCGCTCCTCCACGGCGCGGCGCAGTCCGGCGACCTGGACGGGATCGCGCTCGCCCTCGAGCTCGGTGCCGAGGTCGACGCGGTGCATGGCTATGGCGACGACCGAGCGCTCATCGTCGCGGCGAACGCGAACCAGTCGAACGCCGTCGCGGCCCTCCTGAAGGCGGGCGCGGACCCGAACGGCCAGAACGGCCGCGGCGAGTCGGCGATGAGCGTCGCGCGGGACGATGCCGTGAAGGAGCTGCTTCGCGGGGCGGGCGCGCTGGAGGAGCGGCTCGAGCTCGTGGACGTGGCGGAGAAGGGTGACCTCGCCGAGGTCCGCGCCATGCTCGAGGGCGGCGCCCGGCCCGACGTGGCCATCGCGGAGTACGGCGAGCGCCGTGGGCTCACGCCGCTGATGGCCGCTGCCGGGGAGGGCCACGCCGACGTCGTGCGGGCACTGATCGACGCCGGCGCGAACCCGAACCGCGTCGACGACGATCAGTGGTCGGCGGCGATGCATGCCGCGGACGGTGGACACCTCGCCGTGGTGCAGGCGCTGATCGATGCCGGCGCCGATCTCCGCCTCGTAGATCGGCAGCGCTTCGGCGCACACGACCTCGCGGTGGAGGGTGGCCACGACGCGGTGCGCGAGGCGCTCGAGGCCGTGAACGCCCACCGCGACATCGCAGAAGAGCTCCACGAGGTGCTGCGCAACGACGACGCCGAGGCCCTCGACGAGCTGATCGCGCTCGGGCTGGACCCGGCCACGATCTTCGGCCGCGACCATCTCCTCGCGCGAGCCGCCTACGATGGCCGTTGGGCGATCGTCCGCCGCCTCTTCGAGCGAGAGCCCGAGCTCGCCGTCGACGACCTCCGCCAGTACGGCAAGACGCCGCTGATGTGCGCGGCCATGAAGGGCGACGTGCAGGCCTTCGAGGAGCTGCTCGGGCGAGGTGCCGACCTGACCCTCACCGACGACGACGGCTGGACCCCCTTCGTCATCGCGTGCGGGAACCACGCGGACGGTATCGTGCGCCTCTTGCTCGAGAAGGAGCTCGTCGACGACGCCCAGCTCTCCGCGGGGCTTCGCACCTGTCTCGACCACCCGTCGCCCGAGGTGCTGGTCGAGCTGCTGAACCGCGGGCCGATCCTCGACGCGCGCGACCGCCGTCAGGTGATGGCGGCGCAGATGATCGTCGACGAAGGAGAAGACGTCCCCATCCGCTTCGACGACGACGAGGAGGCGTTGCGTTGTGCGGTGCTCGAAGGGCACGGCGCGCTGGTGCGCTTCCTTCTCGAGAAGGGGGTCGAGCCGAAGCCCGCCTATCCCGAGGACCCGCCGCTGGTGAGCGAGGTCCGCGATCCGGCCGTGCTCCAGGCGTTCATCGACTCGGGCGCGCCGATGGACGGCGCGCTGGCTCGCATGTGTGGCCGGCTCTACGGACCCGAAGACGAAGAGTCGCTCCCGAGCGAGCTCTTCGACGTGCTCCTCGAGCGCTGCGACGTGAACGAGACCGACGGCTACGGCGCGACCGCGCTGATGAGCGCCGCACGCGCGGGGCATCGCTACGTCGGCCGCTTGATCGAGGCTGGCGCGGACGTGAGCGCCGAGAGCGACGGGCGCACGGCGATCTCGGAGGCAGCCCAGGCGGGCTACCCGGACACGGTCCGTCAGCTGGCGGAGGCGGGCGCGGATCTCTCGGCGGTGGACCACGACGGCCGCACGCTGCCCATGCTCCTGGCCCGCGGAGGTGACCTCGAAGGTGCGCGTACCCTCATCGATGCCGGAGCGCCCGTCGCGGGGCTCGCGCTCGCTGCGGCCCAGAGCCGGGATGCGCACACGGTCCGAGAGGCGCTGGCGCTCGAAGGGGACGCCTTCGACCCGACTCGGAAGGATCGCGACGGCTGGACCCTGGGCGCCCACGTCGCGGCGATGGCCGACCAGGAGCTCCTGGCCGAGGTGCTCGAACGGGGCGTCCCCAAGGACGACTTGGCGCTCGGCGCGGCGGGCTCCTTCGACCCCGCGATGATCGCCCACGTCGTCGAGCTCGGCGCGCCGCTCGACGCGACCGACCAGCTCGGCCGGACGGCGCTGCACATCGCCGCTTCGGAGGG
This sequence comes from Deltaproteobacteria bacterium, assembly GCA_017644045.1. Lineage (GTDB taxonomy): Bacteria > Myxococcota_A > Polyangia > Polyangiales > Houyiibacteriaceae > UBA1660. Next base: position 283,373 of record JAEPMI010000009.1, on the reverse strand, counting down.
CGCGCTCGAGTGCGCGACCGAGCTCCTGGACCGGGGAGCCGACCCCTCGATCGCCGATGGGCATGGGATCACCCCGCTCATGGAGGCCGTCGACGCGGACTCCGAAGACGTCGCGCGGCTGCTGGTGATGCGGGGCGCGGACAAGCGGGCGAAGGACGCCGACGGCCGAAGCGCCCACGACCGGGTCTGGCACATGGCCCCGAAGTCCTTGAAGAAGCTGGTGCAACCATGAGTGCTCGAGACGAACGCCGTGCGCGGATGCTGACGAAGCTCGCGCCCCACGAACGACCGGCCTGGCGGGCCGAGACCGAGACCGGCGACCAGCTCGATGCGTCCAAGCTCGGCGGGACCCCGATCGCGGGCGCCCCCATCGAAACGGTGGGACTTCGGATGCTGGTCCAGCTCCGTGGCGAAGATCTGCCGGAGGAGCTCGGCTTTCCGGGGGACCACATCGTCCAGCTCTTCTGGTCCCGGGCCCACTACGGCTCGATGACTCGCGGTCCGGCGGGTGGCGATCTGGCGATGGCGTGTTTCCCCCGACCGAGCACCATCGAGGCGCGGGACGCCAAGGAGCTGCCGGCCCGTCGTCTCGGCAGATTCGAGCGCTTCGACGATCGACCACGCTGGGCGGACCTGCAGAACCTGGGCGTGCGACTGAACGCCAAGGAGATGCGCATCGCGCAGGAGGAGCGGCCCGAAGACCGACTCAAGCTCGGCGGCTGGCCCGACTGGATTCAACACGCCGACTGGCCGGGCGACGAGTGGCGGCTCCTGCTCCAGCTCCACGGCGAGCTGGCCGGGGTCGACTTCGGTGACACCGGCCTCGGATACCTGCTCTGGCGACCGGGCTCCACGGACCTCGCTTTCGGCTGGAGCTCCACATAGGGGCTCGCACCGGAGCGGTCAGAGAGGCTAGCCTGGTGGGATGAAGGTCCAGGTCAACACCGATCACAACATCCAAGGCGACGAACGAGTCCAGGAGTACGTGGAGCACGTGGTCGCCGACACCCTCTCGCGCTTCGCCGATCAGCTGACGCGCGTCGTGGTGCACATCGGAGACGAGCACGCCGGCGAGGCCGGCGAGCACGACATGCGCTGCATGATGGAAGCGCGGCTCGCGGGGCGGCGCCCCACGGCGGTCACACACCACGCGGCCACCGTTCGCGACGCCATCAACGGCGCGGCCGACAAGATCGAACGCGTGCTCGAGAAGGAGATCGGCAAGCTCGGGCGCTGACCCGAGCTCTGCGACTGGGCGCGCGTCGATCGCGTGGAAACCGCGCTCAGCGCCGTCGACGGCGCCGAGTGACGATGAGGGCGAAGGCGCCGAGCACGAACGCGAAGCCCGTGCCGCCCTGGCCGCCGGCCGCGCAGCCTCCGCCTTCGCTCGGCGGCAGGCAGATGGCGACCGCGCCGCCATCGATGCGGACGCAGTCGAAGCCGGGCGAACAGGCGTTGCCGGGACCGCACTGCTCGGTGCAGACGCTGCCGGCGCGGGTGCCCATGGCGCACAGGCCGGACGCGCAGTCGACGTTGTCGGAGCAGCGGTCGCCCACCAGCCCGACGCTGGGCGCGCACACGTTGGTGGTGGCGTCGACCGCGGTGCAGGCGAAGCCCATCGGGCACTCGTCGTCGGCGATGCAGAACTCGGAGCACCAGCTGCGGCCGTCGGAGCTCGCGCAGAAGCCGGACGCGCAGTCCTCGTTGGTGATGCAGCCGCCACCGACCGACTCGCGGGGTCCGCGCACGCAGCTCATGCCGCGGCAGTGGAAGCCTTCACCGCACGCGGTGTCGTCCGTGCACTCGCGGGAGCAGTAGCTCACGCCCGCGTCGGTGAAGCAGTAGCCGCTGAAGCACTGGTCGTCGCGACGGCAGGGCTCACCGATGCCGTAGGGGCCGGCGAAGATGTCGTCGGGCACGCAGGCACCACAGCTCGTGGCGCTCGCCACGCAGACTTCGCCGGCCAGACAGTCACCGCTGTCGCCGCGGCAGAACGCCAGGCAGCGCTGGTCGCCGTCACCGGGGTCGACGCAGTTGCCGATGAGGCAGTCGGCGTTGCTCGAGCAGGGCTCGTCGACCAGGGCGGTACCGATGGAGCCGGGGGCGCAGAGACCCTCGCAGACACCGAGCCCACCGCTGGAGCAGAAGAAGCCGCTCGGGCAACCGAGCTCCGGTCGAAGCGGGTCGCACTCTTCGGTGCAGACCGTGCTGCCACCGGGCTCGACCACCTCGCAGCGCTGACCGACGCACTCGTCATCGGTCGAGCAGTTCGAGCCGATCGGCGTGCAGCCCTCGTCGAGCTCGCCGTCGCAGTCGTTGTCGACGCCATCACAGATCTCTTCCGACTCCACGCAGGCGCCGGAGTCCTCGAGCGCCTGCTCGATGAAGGCCTGGAAGGGCGCGATGGCGTTGTAGGCGCCGGGGTCACCGCACATGACCTGCCGCCCACCCTCGGGGTTGTAGCCGAAGGAGACCACGCCCCAGATCTTGCCCTCGGCGCCGATCATCGGACCGCCGGAGTCGCCGGAGCAGATGGTCGGCTCCACGAAGATGAAGTTCCGTCGGAGCCCCTGGACACGGCCGGTCGTCATGTACTTCGCGCCGCTCGCGCCGTTCTCGCGCTCGCCGTAGCCGACGGCGGTGAAGGTCGTGCCGGTCAGCACGCCCGGGTTCTCGAAGGTCATCTCGCGGGGCGTCTCGTCGGCGGCCGAGGACAGGATCAACACCGCCACGTCGCTTCCGTCCGAGAGGTCCCAGGCGCCGGGGACGGGTCGGACCTCCTGCACGCGATACTGCTTCGTCGCGGCGGTCGCGGAGGAGCCCACGTAGACCCGGAACTCGCTGGCCGGGGAGGCGAAGTTGCCCCTGCCCTGGACGCAGTGCTTGGCGGTGAGGACCAGCCGCGGCGCGACGATGGTCGCGGTACAGGCACCGCCCCGGATGTTGTAGAGGAAGACGACCTCCGGGTACCCACTTTCGGGGGTGCCCATGTAGATCGGCGAGCTGCCCTCACCAATCGAGTCGGTCGGGGCCACACAGGCCGAGAGCAAGAGCAAGGGGAGCAGACGGAGCGCGCGGTTCATTCGGAGGCCTTCCCGCGATGGAGAGGAAGCGAAGGGAGGTGCCGCCCGAGAGCGACGGCGGCGGGGGGCAGTCTACCCGCTCGACTGCGCTCGCGCTGTGCGAGACACCAGTCGTCTCAAACGACACGCCCGACGGGGGCCTACTTGCCGAGCAGGGCGATCTTCGCCAGGGCTGCGCCCTGCTTGAGCTTGCCGCCGATGCCCGTCGAGGGGCGGAGCGGTACGTGGCCGGCGAGCTTCTTGCCGCGAGCCATCGTGTGGATCTTCTTCTTCACGGGCTCGCTCAGACCACCCAGCGCCGCGACCTCGCCGAGGGTGCTGAAGACGTTGCCGAGGTCGAAGAAGTCCCGCTGCCAGGACCACTTGAAGTCGCCTCCGTAGCGGAACCAGCTGCCACCGCAGCCCGGCACCTCGATCGGCGTACCGTCGGGGCGTGTCACCGGGGCGACCTGTCGCCAGAAGCCGACGAGCTCGCCCTTCTTGTCGTCGATCAGGAAGCGGTCGTAGGGGTACTGCCAGCCCTGGAAGCCTTCCATCTGGATGCCCAGGGCGTTCTTCTTGATCTGGTCGATGCCCTCGGCGATGAACTCTTCGTTCGGGCCGATGTTCCAGCGGTAGACGGCGTCGTCGTGGTAGAGCGCGCCGAGCGTGTTGATCCAATCGCCGGTCGCCTCGGCCACCCGGTTGGCTTCGAGCCAGCGCTCGACCATCTCCTCGAGCTCTTCGCGCGGGTAGGGGGAGGGCGGGTTCATCGGGACGGGATGGAGACTGATCATTCGCTCGTTTCCTGGCTGAGGCTGATCGCCTGGTTGGGGCAGTGCTCGTAGGCGCGTTCGATGCGCTCGTAGAGCGCGGAGTCTTCGTAGAGCGCGGAGGACGTGGCTTCCGGCAAGAGCTCGGCCTCGCCGAGGTCGCCGACGCGGAAGACCTTCGGCGCCTCGCTCACGCAGACGCTGTGGCCCTGGCAGAGCTGGGTGTCGATGGTCACGCGGACCGGCTTGGAGCGATCGAGGATCCGCTCCTGCTCGATCAGCACGCTCTCGTCGACCTCGATCGCGTCGGTGCGGCGCTTGGTGTAGCGCACCCGGCACGGGTACTTCGGCAGCACCGTCGCCTGCTCGTAGTCGTCGAGGTAGGTGTGGCTCGGCTGGGCGAGCTCGAAGTCCCACTCGTGCAGGAGCGTCGCGACGACGGCCTTGAGCTGGAGCAGCCCGAAGGCGTTGCCGGTGCACTTGTGCTTCCCGCCACCGAAGGCGATCCACGCGAAGGGGTTCTTGTCCTCACCGCGGCTGTATCGGTCGGGGTCGAAGCGCTCCGGGTCCGGGAACACGCTGCCGATCCGGTGACTCACGCCCGGTGACGCGCAGAGCATCGAGCCGGCGGGCACGGTCAGCCCGTTGTGGGTGAAGGGGCGCAACACCTTACGGAAGAGGAAGATCAGCGGCGGGTGCAGCCGCAGCACTTCCTTGATGACGTCGTGCAGGTAGCGCATCTGGCGGAGCGCCTGGTAGGTCAGCTCGCCCTCTTCGGCGAAGACCGCGTCGACCTCGGCGCGCGCACGATCGAAGCACTCGCGGTTCCGGATGAGCTCGAGAATGGTCCAGGTCGCGGTGCCGGCGCTCGTGTGGTGGCCCGCCATGATGATCGCGACGAGGATGCCGGTGATCTCGTGCGGGCTCAGGCCGTGGCCGTCCTTGTACTCGGCGTCGAGGAGCGCCTGCAGCCCATCGTCGGGGCGGTCACCGGTGCGCTTGCGGCGATCGATGATCGCTTCGATGCGCTGCACGAGCCGACGCCGCGCGGCATCGCGTCGACGGAAGGTCGGCAGCGGCGCGTGCGGGTAGATGTAGGCGATCGGGTTGATGCCCTTCTCGAGGTGACCGTAGAGCTCGTGGAACTCGTGGGTCATCCCCCGGCGGAACTCGTCGCCGATCAGGCAACGGCTCGACGCGTAGATCGTGATCTCCTTCATCAGATCGAGGAGGTCGATCTCGCCAGAGTCGCCCCACTGGCTCACCTGCGCGCGCGTCTCGTCGCAGATGATCGGCGGGTAGCCGCGCATGCGCTGGTCGCGGAGCATCCGCATGACCATCCGCATCTGCTCTTCGAGGCGCGGGCCGGGGGCGTCGAAGACGACGCCGTCGCCGAAGATCGGCGTCATCAGCTTGTAGGCTTCGCGGCGGCAGAGTTGATCGTCCGGCGCGCGGAAGAAGGCCTCGTTGGCCTCGGGGCCGGTCGCGAGGACCACGTCCTGGTGCAGCAGCCGGAGCGCGACGAGCTCGCCGCCCTCGCGCTGCGCGCGCTGGAGGAGGCCGAAGGGGTTCTTCACGAACTCGGCCATGTGCCCGACGAGCGGAAGCTCGCGGCTGAGGCGCGGGGGTTCGCCCGGCGCCCGCCTGGGCGGGCCGAGCACGCGGACGGCTGTGGCGAGGGCTCCCATGAGTGCGTTGTGCACCTATCTGGTCTGCCAGTCGACCGCCACGGCCCGTGACGCGAACCGTCGCCAAGCGGGGGCGAGGTGCAGTCTGAGCCGCCCGAACCGGGCGGCCCGAAGTCAGACGCCCCAGGTGATGGTCTGGGCGCCCCACGTGAAGCCGGCGCCGAAGGTCGCGAAGAGCAGGCGGTCGCCCACCTTCACGCGGCCTTCCTCGCGCGCGAGATCGAGCGCGGTGGGGATGCTGGCGGCGGTCGTGTTCGCGAAGCGGTCGATGGTGATGACCGTCTTGTCGCGGGGCACGCGCAGCCGGTCGGCCGCGGCCTCGATGATCCGCCGGTTGGCCTGGTGCGGGATGAAGAGCGCGACGTCTTCCACGTCCAGCTGTTCTTCCTCGAAGTACTGCCGGACCACCTTCACGATGCTCGACACGGCGTGGCGGAAGACCACGCGGCCCTCCTGCTTCACCTTGTGCATCCGCTCGGCGAGGATGCCCTCGTCGATCGGGAGGCGCCCGCCGCCGGCGGGGATCTGCAGGTGCTTGGCGCCGGTTCCGTCCGCGCGCAGCAGCGAGCGGTGAATGGTGCCGGGGTGGTCGTCGGGGACCTGCTCGATGAGCACGGCGCCCGCGGCGTCACCGAAGAGGATGCAGGTGTTGCGATCGGCGAAGTCGAGGATCGACGACATGTGGTCGGCGCCGATGAACATCACTCGCTTCGCGCGGCCGGACTCGACCATCGCGGCACAGACGTCGAGGCCATAGACGAAGCCGGAGCACGCCGCGACCAGGTCGAACGCGAAGCCCTTGGCTCCGAGCGCGGCCTGCGTGAAGCACGCGACCGAAGGAAGCGGCTGGTCCGGGGTCACCGTGGCGACGACGATGGCGTCGAGGTCACCGGCCTCGAGGCCGGCGTCCGCGAGGCACGCTCGCGCCGCCTGGGTCGCCATGAAGGAGCAGGTCTCGCCCTTGCTCGGGTCCGCCAGGCGCCGCGTCTCGATGCCGGTCCGCGAGACGATCCACTCGTCGTTCGTGTCGAGGCCGAGGTCGTCGTAGAAATAGCTGTTCGGGACTTCGCGGGCGGGGAAGTAGCGACCGGTGGCGGTGATGGCGGCTTTCAAGGTGGTGCTCCGGGTCTTCAAACGGCGAAGAGGACGCACGACCCTACGCGCTAAACCCTGTTCAGTCCACACGACTCACACCACTCGAAAGGCGGCTCGCGGGAAAATCCGCCTGCGCTGAGACCCCTGGAAACACGAAGGAAACACGGTGGCCATCCCCGAGGCGGGTGAGACGTCGGGAGGGCCGGAAGGGCGTTCGCAGACCCGATCGACGCGCCCCGTTTTCAAAAGAAGACCGTTTGGTCACGAAGCGAATTTCGACCCCCGCGAGCGCCGCTCGCCGCCGTCCGATCGAGGGTGGGGAGCACTTTGGCCCCGGTGTCGTAATCTTCGGGCATGCGGTGGACCCTCTCGACGCTCACCCTCGTCCTGGCTTGCGCGACGACCTCGGAGCCGGAGCCCATCACCGCGAACGAGGCGAGCCGCGACCAACCGGTCACCCCTGGAGCGGAGGTCGCGGAGGCCGAGCCGGAGGCCCCGGTCGTGGCGCATCGGGTCGGTCTGGGGCCGACCGAAGGCTGCGCCGCGGTGGGCTCTCGGCTTCGTTGCTGGGGGTCGATTTTTCTCTCGCCGGGCGACCCCGGACCCGAGGCTGGCGTTCGCACGCTGCCGTTTTCGTTCCCATCCATCGCTCATCTGGAGGTCGCCGAGGGGAGCGCGTGCGTAATCGACGAGGAGGGAGTGTTGAAGTGCTTCGGCGCGGTCACCGACGAGCTCCGCTATGAGGAGATCGCCAACCTGGAGGCCGAAGGCGCGAGCATCGAGGAGATCGAGGCACTCGAGCAGGGGCCCTACCTCGCCGGTTACGGGCGGGGTGTCGTGGACGTCGCCATCGGAATCGGTGGGCTCTGCTGGGTGCTCGAGAGCGGGGCCGTGGATTGCGCCGGCATCGAGCCCGAGACCGAGGTCTTCAGCGTGCCCCATCGTTTCGACGACGCGCGCCGCATCGCGCTCACCGACGACCACGTGTGCGTCCTCCGCGACGGCGGTGAGGTGAGCTGCTGGGGGCTCGACGAGGCCGGCGTCGGGCTCTCCCCCGCGCGGACCGACGCCATCCTCACCCACCGCGACCTGCCGGGGACCGACATCATCGCCGGGCTCGGCTTCACGTGCGTGCTCGGTACCGAAGGGCAGGTGACCTGTTGGGGCGATGGCCTGCTCGACGTCGATCTCTTCACCGACGAGGAGTACGAGCGAACCGAGTATCCCCACTACACGTGGCCGGACGTGCAGGCGGTGCAGATCGAGGCCGGCGAGCTGCATGCATGCGCGCGCACCGAAGGCGGCCGAGTGATCTGCATGGGCGAGAACGAGATCGGACAGCTCGGTGACGGCTCGACGCGGCGACGGCCGACCCCCGTCGAAGCGGACCAGCTCGAAGGGGCTCGGTCGATCGTGCTCGGCACGAACACGACCTGCGCGGTGATCGAGAGCGGTCTGCGCTGCGTCGGCGACGGGAGCGGCGGCGCGTTCGACGGGAGCAAGAGCCCACCCCGGTGGGCCCGAGTCTTCACCGGCGCGCGGGACGTCTTCCTCGATCGCAGCGGCCATCGCGTCTGCGCCATCGACGAGCAGGATCGCGCCCGGTGCGTGGGCCACGACCGCGACGGGGGCCTGCTGGAGGCGATCCGGCGTCGGCTGCCCGAAGGAATGGCGGCCACGAGCCGCGCGATGGCCTCCATCGACGGGCACCACTGCACCCTCGACACCGCTGGCACGCTCGATTGCGGCAGCCGCCGCAACGCGCCTCCGTCGCGCCGGAACGTCGCCCAGGTGGTGAGCGGTTCGCGCACCCTCTGCGTGCGGCACCAGAACGGCGACGTCGCGTGTCTGCCCACGCGCACCGGGAGCTCGCCGGTGGTGTCCGGCGAGGGCTGGCAGACGATCGACGCCTATGCGGGGGCCACCGAGATCGCGGTCGACGATCTGGGCAGCGCCCTCTGTGCAGTCTTCCGCAGCGGCCGGGTCGCGTGTCGCGGTCTCGACGTCGCCCCGCTCGCGCAGGTCCGCAACGCGACGACCCTCACGATGAGCACGGGCGCGGTCTGCGTGGCCACCCGAGACGAGAAGGCTCTCTGTGTGCGCGGCGGCCATCTCGCGGCGCCCGTCGATGACGTGATCGACGTCGGCTACTACGACCTGCACCCCTGCTTCCTGATGAAGAGCGGCGAGGTGCACTGCGAGCGCCGCGGTCGCGCTGAACGGCTCGGCGACCTGTCGGGGGTCCGCCGCATCGTGGGCCGCCGCTGGTCGCTCTGCGCGCTGACCGAGAGCGGAGAGGTCCACTGCCACGGCCGTGGGCTCCAGGGTGAGCTCGGGTTGATTCCGGAAGGGATCGCGATCGAGGCGATCGAGCTCGACCCCTTCGGGGCCTAGCCGACCGCGACGGAGCGCCCTGCGGCGTCGAACGACGCAGTCGCATGGTCGACGTCGAACGCCTTCGAGCCCAACACCTCCACGCGCTCCAGCGACTCGCAGTCGACGAGCTCCTCGGAGTGGGGCGAGGCGCGTCGGTCACCGACCGATTCCTCTCGGCGTGGCGAGGGAGAATCCGCCGGGCATCCGGTACGACGGTCCGATGTTCACGTTCGAAGACACCGAAATCCCTCCTCCCGACGGCGATACGATCCTTCCCGATCACATCCGCCAGATCCTCCACGCTGGCCCTTGCCAAGACCTCCGGGTCGCCGGCGGCAAACTCTTCTCGCTCGGCACCGACGCTGCCCTGAAGGGGGTGTCCCTGTGAGTTCCCCGACGATTCCGCCCGACCAACGCTTCCATCATCTCCGCTACAAGCTCACCCACAAGGTTGGGCTCCAGACAGAGTGGAAGCACTACACCTGCTCCAAGAAGGAGCAGAAGGCCTTGGCCGAGCAGACCACGGCCGACCTCACCCTCATGCCCTTGGCGCAGCGCTTCGAATACCGCGCCGACGAGGATCCGGACGTCTACGGTGGCTTCGCCTTCCCGGCACCGGGGGACATCCTGGGCTGGGGCGCGCCCTTCACCATCGACAACTTCATCCCCGAAGAGACCGTGAGGTTCGTCGACGGTGCGTTCCACTTCGGCGAGACCCGAGTCGCCGGCGACTTCGCCACCTACCTCGACCAGGCGCTCGACTCGGGCTTTGCCCAGTACTGGCAGCGACCGGAGTCGCGCCTGGCGAACGGGCTCACGCCGGCGGAGGTCTTCGCGCGGGTCCTCGCGCTCCCCGACCGACTCACCGCCCACGTCACCGTGACCGAGGTCGAGGAGATCCCCGAGGACCAGGTCCTTCCCTGGCACGTCGAGGCCAGCATCGTCCCGGCGTTGGCCAAAGCCCTGAAGTGCGACCCGACCGTCGAAGCGGTGGTCGAGCGGCTCCGGAGCGGCAAGGGCCTCGCGGCGAAGAAGACGTTGAGCGAGCTGCGTGCGCCGCTGGAGTTCGACCGCAGCACCAAGGGCGCGAAGGACTACCTGGCCGCGCTGACCGCCGAGCCGATGGTGCGGGTGCGCGCGACCATCACCGACCTGAAGAAGAAGGAGCAGACCAGTGCGTCCAACGCCCTCCTGGACCTCCTCGCCCAGGCACCGGGCCCCAACCCCCTGACCGAGGTGGTCTCCGATGGCCACCGCTTCGGCGGACCGCGCACCGGGCTCCATGGCGCGACCCGGAGCCTCTCGAAGCTCGGCGCGAGGCCCGCCGACTGCGACGTCGTCTTCCCCAAGCGGTTCTTGCCCGAGAAGGTCGTGGCGGGCTCCGAGTGGGACGCCGCCGCCAAGCTCACCTGACCGCCGTCAGCGCTACCCTCGTTGACTCCAGACCATCTCAGTCCGGGTTGCAGCCGTCGCCGCCGCAGATGTCGACGATCCGGCCCTCGCGGAAGAAGGTGTCCATCAGGTCGCCGGCGGCCTCGACCTCGGCGATGCGCGGGTGGGGATCGCTCAGCCCATCGTCCGGCGGGAGGTTGCCGCGCTCGTCCGGCCAGGGGTTGCCGAAGTCGAAGAGGATCAGGCCGGTGCCGGTGTCGAGCGGGTAGTCGGTCGTCGTGAGCCCGAAGGGGATTCGCTCGTCGTAGCCGGCCATCAGATGCAGCTCGCCCGGCCAGGTGCGAGCGGCGATCTCGTTGGTCACGACGGCCACCTGGTAGTCGCCCTTGGACACGAGCATGAGCGCCTGTCGCTCGGGGTCACCGAAGCTCGGCCCGTGGAGCATGCGGTCCACGTAGCTCACCGGGTCGGTGCGGTCCCAGAGCAGCTGGATGGCCGCGGTCGCGATCGCGACGTTCGTGTCGTTGCGATAGGTGTTCTTCAGCAGCATCCCGAACTGCGAGAAGTTCACCGAGCGCTGCAGCAGCGTGATGTAGTTGTTCCCCGGCACGGCGAGGACACCACGGGTGATGTCGGGCGAGGTCGCCAGCAGCGTCTGGCCGAAGATGCCGCCCTGCGAGCCACCGAAGTAGACGAGCTGGTCGCCGTCCATCTGGATCTCCGCGTCGACCTCGCTGGTCAGCAGCGCGCCGAGCGTCTCCCGTCCGGCGCGCGCCGCGAGGTGGTGCTCGAGGATTCCCTGATGGAGCGCGTCGCTGATCACGACGAAGCGGTTCAGGTCCGAGGTCATCCCGACGACCGTGTTGAACTCGTCGTCGCTCATCCCGAGCATCGGGATGCCGATCACCACGAACCCGAACTCCTGGGCGATGCGCTGGATGTGGCCCGCGCGGATCTCTTGCTCGTTCCCGAAGAGGCCGTGGCCGTAGATCATCACGCCGACCGGGTCCTCGGCCCCGATGGCGGAGTGGGGCACGTGAATGAGCAGCCGGGTGTCGTGCGTTCCGTCGAGCGCCACTTCGCCGTCGTCGTCGAGGACGAGCTCGAAGCCGGGCGGGTCCAGGTCGGGATCGACGCGCGGCTTCACCACCGAGGGCGAGGTCATCGTCGCGCGGATCCGGTAGCGGATCTCGGCGTTGTCGGTGGTCTCGAAGGTCTCCACCTCGTCGATGGTGATCGCGCCTCCGTCGGGGGCGCTCTCGAAGGCCAGGTCGATCGCCCGATCGAGTCGGTGGTGGAGCGCCTCGCTGCTCCCGGTCACGAAGTCCCAGGCGAGCACGAGCTCGCTCCGGTCGATGCCCTCGCCTTCGAGCGCTTCGAAGAGCGCGTCGAAGTCGTCCCGTCGTGCCTCGAGGAGGGGGTCGCCGCTCGGCGTTCCGTCGCGCAGCGCCGCGAACGCCGTGGAGCTCTCGATGGTCGCTCCATCGGCGCCCGGCAGGTTGCGCAGCACGACCACGTAGCGTGTGGCCGGGTCGAGGATCACCGCCGGTCGCAGGTAGGTCAGGGGGTCGCTGCTCGCGTTCCCATCCGGCTCCACCCAGTGGGGCACGCGCTCGAAGCCGTCCGCCGTCGCCTTCAGGAGCAGGGTCGGTGACGCCGCATCCAGCGAGTCGGCCATCCGTTCCCATTCGCCGGGGAGCGCGTCGAAGTCGAGCGGCCCGACGTCGAAGATGATCGGTGTGCCGTGCCCATAGCCATCGAGGCCCTCGAAGAGCGCCGGCGCGATGTGGGCGCGCCGAGCGTTCTGGGGCAGCGACTCCTCGCCAAAGGCCAGCCGGACTCCGGTCGCCGTGTCGGCCGGCTCCAGATAGAGGTTGGAGGGCCAGGGCAGGGCGCACGCGGTCGGGTCGAGCGGGTCACAGCTCGGGTCGCTCGGTGCCGAGCCGAGGTCCTCGCTCGAGCCATCCGGCGCGGCCATGTCGGGAGCATCGGTTCCGTCGTCGTCACCGCAGGCGAACAGAGCGAGAGCCAGGAGGAGGGCGAAGGGGAGGCGAAGCATGGCGGCCGCACGATACGCCGATGCCACTTACAGATCGCGCCGATGGGCGGAGTGGAAATCGGCCGCTCTTCCGACGACCCAGCCCCATGAGAGCGTCTCTCTGCGTCCTTTCGCTCCTGCTCGGGTGCGCCTCCAACCCACCGCCAACGTCGACCGCGGTCCGGGGGCTCCGGGCTCCGGACGACGCCGCCGTGCGTCGTCAGCTCGCCGGTCACCTGCCCCGGATCCGGGAGTGTCTGCCCGTCGGCCGCTCCGGTCTCATCGACTTCGAGCTCACCGTCCTCCCGGATGGCTCCGTGGCCAACGCCAAGGTGACTCGCGACACGAGCATGCTGCGCAAGGTCACGCCCTGCATGCGCCATCGGCTCGCCGCACTGCGCTTCGATCCGCCCCCGAGCAGCGCCACGCGCTTCCGCCATCGTTTCACCGCCTGCGCCCTCGGGACCGACCTCGCCTGCGAGCTCGGACCCGTGGTCGACCCGGAAGGGCGCCGCGTTCGGCCGTCGCTCGAAGAGGGGCTCCGCTCGCTCCACGATCGCCGCGCGGAGTGCCTGGCGCGCCACCCCGAGGAGCGCGCGATCCTGGACGTCGAGGTCGCCGTCGACGGGCAGGGCAAGGTGATGAGCGGCACCGTGCTGCGGGTCGAGCCCGCGGGCTCTCCCCTGCGCGAGTGCGCCGTCGGGCCGCTCCTCGGCGCGGAGCTCGACGAGGTCCGTGACGCGCGCCTCCGCGCGACGGTCGGCGTGGGCCTCGCAGCGGCCGAGTCCAGCACCTGGGCCGGCCGCCCGCGCGCGTCGCGATGAACGACCGCTAGATCGGCGTCAGGTGGTTCACGGGGCCGTGCCCGTGGCCGATGCCGGGAGCCGTCGCGATCGCTCGGGCGAGCCACGCCTTGGCGCCCGTCACGGCGTCGACCAGCGCGTCGCCCCGAGCCAGGCGCGCGGTGATGGCCGCCGCGTAGGTGCAGCCGGTGCCGTGGGTGTGCGGGGTGTCGATGCGTTTCGCCGGGAGCTCGTGGAGCTCGCCCTCGTGCAGCAGCAGGTCGATGGCTTCGGCGTCGCCCAGGTGGCCGCCCTTGAGCAGCACGGAGCAACCCCGCTTCGCGAGCGACTCGGCGGCGACGCGTGCCTCCGCGAGGGTCGCGACCGGCCGTCCGGTGAGCGCCGCGGCTTCCGGAGCGTTGGGGGTGATGAGCGTGGCGTGGGCGAAGAGCTCGTCGAGCGCGTCGCGGGCTTCGTCGTCGAGCAGCGGGGCTCCGTGTTTGCTGATCATCACCGGGTCGACGACCAGCGGGAAGGTGAAGCGCGCGGCCGCCTCGCTCACCGCACGCACCACCGGCGCCGAACCGAGCGCGCCCGTCTTTGCCGCACCGACCGGCAGGTCGCGGGTCACCGCGTCGATCTGGGCGACCACGAGGTCCGGAGCCATGACGTCGACCCGGGAGACTTCGGTGGTGTTCTGGACCGTCAGCAGGGTCACGACGCTGGCGCCGTAGACCTGGTGCTGGTGGAAGGTCTTCAGGTCCGCCTGCAGACCGGCCCCGCCCGAGGGGTCCGAGCCGGCGATGGTCAGCGCGATGGGGGTCATGGCTCCGGTGTGGTCCCGGAAGCGCGCGCACGCCACCGCTAGGGCGTGGGTGGACTCGCGCCGGGAGCTGGAGGCACCCACGAGAGGTCGAGGGCGAAGCGCACCCGGAGCTCGTCCTGGAAGGGTTGGAAGCGCATGCGCTGGAGCTGGTGGACGAGGCACGCGCTCTGGTCCGGGGTCACGCTCATCCCGTGCACCGTGTAGCCGGTCACGCGGCCGCTCTGGCCGTCGATCGCGACGTCGACCTCGACCACGGGCCCCACGCCGAGGCACTCGCGGACCTTCGGCTCGATGCGTTCGAAGGTGGCGGCCAGGACCTCCTCGGAGGGCGGCTCGGGCAGGCCCGGTGAAGGCGCCGTGGTGGCAGGCGGCGGCGCGACCACCGGCTCGGCCTCTTCCTCGGGCGCCTCGGCCGGAGCGGTCTGCATGGTCTCGTAGCAGACCTGGTGTCGGTGCTCGCGGCGCTCCCTGCGCCGAGCGCGACGCCGACTCCCGCCGCCGCCACTGCTGCCGCTGCCGATGTTCCCGCGCGAGGCGACCGCGACGACCACGATCGCGGTCGCGACGACGGCCATGCCCACGGTCACGCCGACTCCCGCCAGTGCCGCCTTGGTCCGCAGTCGCCGGCACTCGCGCCGTTGCTCGCGGCTCATCTGCTGCCGATGCGCGCAGCTGGTCATCAGGAACATGGCGGCCATGACGAGCGCCAGCGTCCGAAGAGTCCCCATCGGTCCCGAGCGTAGTACAGGACCCGCGACGCTCCCATAACGGACCTCGCCCAAGGCGCTCGCGTATGCTCCTCTCATGCCGCGTGTGGCCATCCTGTTGGTGTTCCTCCTCGTCGCCTGTGGAGACGATGGCGGGGGCGACTCGTCTCCAGACGCCTTCGTGCTGGACACCGACCTCGGACCGAGCACGGATCTCGGAGGCGAAGGGAACGACGCCTTCGTGGCACCGATGGACTTCGGTGCCGACCTCGGCCCGGTCGGGAGCATCGGCTGCTCGACCGGCTCGGGCCTCGAAGAGGGAGAGCACACCTTCACCCTCGACGACAACGACCGCCGCTACCTGCTCTACCTGCCCACCGACTACTCCACCGACCGGGCCTGGCCGCTCGTCTTCGCGCTCCACGGCAACGGCGGGAGCGTCTCCTACTGGAACAGCGAGAGCGGCGACCGGAACATCCGAGGCGAGGTGGCCGACGGAGCCATCCTCGTCATCGCCGAGGCCATCGACAACGCGTGGCGCGACTATGGCATGCCCTCGGACACCTGGCCCGCCCGCATCGAGCTCGAGCTCGCCTACTTCGACCAGCTCGTCGATACGATGACGAGCGAGCTCTGCGTGGACGAGAACGCGATCTTCTCGATGGGCTTCAGTGGCGGCGGCTCCTTCTCTGGCGTGCTCGGTTGTCGCCGCGAGTACATCCGCGCGATCGCCGTCGGCGGTTCGGTGATCTACTTCGACCCGGCCGACTGCGTGTCGACTCCCGCGGCCTGGATCACCATCGGCACCGAGGAGCTGAACGGCGGCCGCGAGGCGTACCGTGACTTCTTCCGCGACCTCGCGGGCTGCGAGAGCAGCACGATGGACACCGATCCCGGTCCCTGCGTCGAGTACGACGGATGCGGCGAGACCACACCGGTCCACTACTGCCAGCACCCGGCCGGCCACATCTGGCCCGACTTTGGCACCGAGGCCGCCTGGTCGTTCTTCCAGCGCTTCGTGGACTGAGCCCTAGGTACCCGCGACGCCGCCGTCTTCGATCGGCTCGCTGAGCTCGATCCAGAGGGCGCGACCCTTCGCGAGGAGCTGACCGTCCGCCGAGAAGATGGCCGAGCCGGCGGCGTGCTTTCGCCCGTCCACGGGTCCACGCCAGCCGACGACGACGTGCTCTTCCCCGGTCCAGATCGGCTCGAGGATCGCCGCATGGAGTGTGCCCAGGACCGCCGCCAGACCCGTCCGCTGCATGCCGAAGTAGCTCGGACAGTCGAGCGCGGCCCAGGCGATCGCCGGGCGCACGGTCCCGTCCTCCAGCGCGAAGTCGTCGGGCGGCGTCCAGGGCGCGGCCACCAGGTCTCGGCCGGGCACCGGGCCGGGGTGGATCCCCAGCGCCTCGGGCGGTCCCCGATCGATGCCGCAGACGAAGCACTCCGGGAAGACGTGCTCGTCCTTGCCGGCGTAGCGCGCGACCGCTTCCCGCGCCTCCTCGAGGCTCGGTGGCGCCGGCGGCACGTTGGTCAGCGCGGCCGGTGACCCGCTCCCGATGATCGTCTCACCCTGGCGCAGGTACCAATGGTCGTCGTCGGGCTCGAGGGTCAGCGGGACGTCCAGCGGCGGTGGCGCATGGAGCCGGACCTTGGCGGGGGCACCGCCCATCGCTTCGGCGATCACACCGCAGACGTAGCCACCGTTGCCCGAGCGGTTCGGCCCGCGGAAGCGGCGTTCGATCGTGACGTCCATACTTCAAGCGCTCTTGGAGTAGGCGGGCTCCGGCGCCGAGACGCCGATCGGCTCGCGAGCCGCGCGTGCTTCGTCGCTCACCCCGCCGAGGCGGCCGGCCATCTGCTCGAAGAGGCTGCGGTTGAAGACATCGGCCTGGACGGCCCGTGGGACGATGGCCCGCAGGTCGCGCTGGTAGCGGGGCAGGTCGTACCAGGGGACCTGGAAGTTCAGGTGATGCTCGAAGTGCAGCGTGATGTTGAAGGGCATCAGCAGCGGGCGGAGCAGGAAGAGCGAGGTCCGCGAGCGAAGGAAGGGGCTCGCTTCCAACCCGATCGCGCCGCCGTGCTCCAGGCTCCCCTTCACGAGGTTGAAGCAGGCGACGGTGGGGATGCCGAGGTAGAGACCGACCGCCAGCGGCCAGCCGACGAAGAGCGACGCGAGGGTGCAGACCGTGCCCCACCAGAGGACGAAGAAGACGATCACGCCCTTGCTGCTCGACGACTTGCCCTTCTTCTTCTGCTTGCGCCGCACGGTGCGGTCGTAGACCAGGAAGCCGGGCACGAAGAGGTAGCCGAGGATCATCCCGAGAAGGGTCTTGCCGGTGACGACGCTCCGCTGCGGATCGTCGGCCTCCATCGGCCGAATGTGGTGCTCGACGTGGCCCCGCTCCCAGTGCTTGCCGTAGTGGGTCGCGAAGAGCGGCGTGACCATCCATCCAGCCACCCGGTTCACCTTCCGCTGGAGCGCGCGATCGCGGAAGATCAGGAACATGTTGTGCGAGGCCTCGTGGACCACGAGCACGAAGAGGCCGAAGTAGACCCAGCCGAAGCCCAGCGCGGCGAGCGGCAGGTACGCCCACCACGGGAGCTGGGTGCTCGCCCAGCCCGTCAGCCCGGCGACGCCGAAGAGGAACGCCAGCGCGGAGAGGTTGATGGCGTTGTGGACGAGCGGGCGCTTGTCCTTGAAAGCGTAGGGGCGCCCCGCGCGGATGGCCGCGTCCACCCACGGCGGCGGGCGCTCGCCCTTGCTGGACGGCGCGAGCTGCTCGTCGGCTCCCGGAGCGAGCGATACGTCCTCGAGACTCCCCATACCCTCGGCGGCGAGCCTAGCCTGGCCGATGGCACCCCGTCGAGCCGCGGATCTCGACCTTCCACCCATCGGGGGCGCTCGTGTATGAAGCGCTCATGGCCAGTGAAACCCTCCACGCGCCGCGCGAGCGGCTGTCCCCCGAAACCATCCGACTCCACCAGGCGATCAGCTCCCTGATGGAGGAGCTCGAAGCGGTCGACTGGTACCGCCAGCGCGCCGACGACTGCGACGACGACGAGCTCAAGGGCATCCTCCTTCACAACATGCGCGAAGAGATGGAGCACGCCGCGATGGTCCTCGAGTGGATCCGCCGCAACAGCTCCGACTTCGACGAGCAGCTGAAGGAGTTCCTCTTCACCGACAAGCCGCTCACGCACGACTGAGCCCTGCGTCCGTTCGGACGTTCCATCACGGTGCGTCGCCGGCGGCCACCACGTGCTTCTTCACCGTGCGCCGGTCGAGCTCGGTGATCGCGGCCACGGCCTCGTAGGTCCCGTGGATCGCGTAGAGGTGGGCGCAGTACTGGTCGAGGAGCTGTCGTGCGCTGAGGTCACCATCGCGCGCTCGCGCAAACGCGTCGCCGCGCGGTCGGTCGTCGGGCTCGCCGCAGCGGCCGGTGACCAACACCCGCCGCACGGTCTGCTCGAGCTCGCGCACGTTGCCGGGCCAGCGGTAGTCCTCGGGGAGGTCGCGGTCGATCGCCTCCCGGACCATCGGGGCCAGGGCAGCGTCGCCGACGATGCGGGTCGTCAGCGCTTCGAGCAGTGCGTCGAGCTCCGCCGGCTCTTCGCGGAGACGAACCCGGAGCGTCGGCACCTCGACCACGTCCGAGCAGAGCCGGTAGTAGAAGTCGTCGCGGAAGCGGCCCTCTTCGCGGAGCTGGGTCAGCGAGCGATGAGTCGCCGCGACGACCCGTCCCCGGAAACGCTCGGGTCGGGCGGCGCCGAGCGGGGTGTAGGTCCGCTCTTGGAGCACCCGCAGCAACTTCACCTGCGCGGCCGGGCCGATCTCTCCGATCTCGTCGAGGAAGATCATCCCGTGCGCGGGGCAGCGAGCGAGCGCTCCTTCGGTCTTGCGGATCGCGCCGGTGAAGGCGCCCTTCTCGTGGCCGAAGAGCGCGCTCTCGAGCAGCGTGCCCGGCACCTCGGAGAGGTTGAGCGGAACGAAGGTGCGCTCGAAGCTCTCCTCGAACGCGCCGGCCTTCTCGTCCCATGCGATGAACCCCGCGGCGCCGAGCGCGGCGGCGGCAGCGCCCTTACCGGTGCCGGTCTCGCCCGTGAGGATCAGCGAGAAGTCCTCCATGCGATCCCAGAGGTGCGCTTCGTAGCGACGCACGTCCTGTGTGAAGAGCTGGTTCCAGAGCGAGGCACGCAGCGTGCGCATGGACGCGCTCTCGCCCACGAGCGAATCGCGGATGAAGAGGAAGCCGCGGCGCAGTTGGTAGAAGAGCTCGAAGACGCGCCCCATCCGCGCTCGTGGCCAGCCGCCTGCGGACAGGTAGCGAGCGATCGAGCGGTGCGGCTCGAAGGGCACGGGATCGTTCGTTCGGCGCTGGCGACGGATCAGCGCGTCGAAGTCGTCGGCGAACTGGTGGAAGGCGTCGAAGAGCAGGGCATGCTCGACGAGGGTGCGGTCACGGCCGGTGTGCTCGTCCATCGGACCGACCCGCTCGCGGACCTCCGCGACTCGCGCGACCGCGCGGTCGACCACGTCGTCGGCGTCCGGTGCCGTGCCCGCGAGCTCGGCGTCCAGCGCCCAGCGTTCGTCCCCGAAGGGGTTGGCGAAGGTCGCGCGGCTGACCTGCTCGAGGAGGGTCCGGTCTTCGGCATCCATGTGCATCAGATGTACATCAGGTGCCTTCCTGTGCACCAGCGGTGGTCGTCGTTGGTTGAAATTACTGGCAAAAGTCCCTGGCAGTGCTCTTGCGATGGGGGAGGGCATGCTGCAACTGCTCCGCACCCGTCGCTTCGGCCCCCTCTTCCGGACCCAGCTCCTCGGGGCCTTCGCCGACAACCTCCTCAAGAGCGCTCTCGTCGCGGCCCTGGCGTTCGGTGGGCTGCACACGACCATGCCGGTGCCCGCGCTGATCAACATCGCCACCGCGCTGCTGGTGCTCCCCTTCTTCCTCTTCGGGGCGCTCGCGGGGCAGCTCGCCGACCGCTTCGACAAGGCGCGCATGGTCCGCGTGCTCAAGACCGTCGAGGTGCTCGTGCTCGGTCTCGCGCTGGTCGGCTTCGTGACCGAGAGCGCGCCGCTCCTCTTCGTGGCCCTCTTCGGGATGGGTACGCAGTCCGCGTTCTTCGGTCCGCTGAAGTACGCGCTGCTCCCGGAGCACCTCGAGCCCGAAGAGCTCGTCGCCGGCAACGCGCTGGTCGAGCTCGGCACCTTCGTGGCGATCCTCGTCGGTACGCTGGTCGGCACCCTCGCCGGGGCAGCGCCCGGTGCCGGCTCCACGGTCGGTCTCGCGCTCGTCGCCGTCGCGCTTCTCGGGCTCTACGCCTCGCGCGCCATCCCGGCGGCACCCCCTTCGGCTTCGATCGCGGTCGACCTCCGCCCCGTCCGCTCCACCATCGCGACGCTACGCCTCGGCTTCCGCGACCGCGCGACGGGCATGGCCATCGGCGGCGTGACCCTCTTCTGGGCCATCGGCGCGCTCGTGCTCGGTCAGCTCCCGACCCTGGCCACCGACCTCGGCTGGGACGAGCACGGCCTCTCGCTCCTGCTCGCCGGCTTCAGCGTGGGCATCGGCATCGGCGCCGCGCTCTGCGAGCGCTGGAGCCACGGGCGCGTCGAGCGTGGCTACGTCCTGCTCGCCGCGCTCGGCATGGCGCTCGGCCTCGCCGGCCTCGCCATCGCGAGCACCATGGTCGGCGCGATGATCGCCGTGCTCGTCCTCGGCGTCGCGGGTGGCTTCTACGCGGTTCCGCTCCAGGCCCTGCTCCAGCGCCGCGCGAAGGCGGAAGAGCGCGCCCGCGTCATCGCCGCCAACAACATCGTGAACGCGGCGGGCATGGTGTTCGCGGCCGGTGGCGCCGCCCTCGCCACGGGCGCGGCGATGTCCGCCGGTGCGCTCCTGGCGATCGCCTCGGTGGTGGTCCTCCTCGTCACGGCCTTCGCCGCCTGGAAGTGGCGCTGCGACCTGATCCGCGTCGTGACTCGCGCGCTGGTGCACGTGCTCTACCGCGTCGACGCCAAGGGCCTCGAGCGCATTCCCGAAGAGGGCGCCGCGCTCATCGTCGCGAACCATCTGTCGTTCGTGGACGCCTTCGTGCTCGGCTGCCTGCTCGACCGGAACCCACGCTTCGTGATGGACCACCAGATGTTCCGGCTCCCGGTGATCAGCCTCCTCTTCCGTGCCGCTCGCGCGATCCCCATCGCGCCGCGGAAGAAGGACCCGAAGTGCTTCGACGCCGCCTTCGAGGCCATCGACGAGGCGCTCGCGAACGGGGAGCTCGTGATGATCTTCCCCGAGGGCAAGTGCACCCGCGACGGTGAGCTCGACACCTTCAAGAGCGGCATGGAGCACATCCTCGAGCGCCGACCGGTGCCGGTGATTCCGGTGGGTCTCGGCGGGCTCTGGGGCTCGGTCTTCAGCTACGACGGCGGCTACCCGATGACCCATCTCCCCAAGCGCTTCCGCTCGCGCGTCACCGTGCGCGTCGGCGACGAGCTACCGCCCACCGTGAGCGCCGAGCAGGCCCGCGCCGCGGTCGTTCGCCAGATTGCATGAATCGGCCAGTGTTCGACTCGACGTCGGACATCATAGGTGTAAATATACAAGAATCACGCAATTTGGAATACAGGAGTCGAGGTCTGGACCCTTCATCCAGACGATGGCTCGTTCGCTCACGGTCGGGGTGATCGTCTGGAGCACTCTTGCTGGGGTGGCCCAGGCGGATGAGCTTCACTTCTTCGGACCGGAGGGGACCGGGACCGAGCGACGTGTGCTCGTGGTCGTTGTCGGTCCCGACCAAGGTTGCGTTCCGCTCGATGGGGCCACCGCCGAGGCGATCGAGGACGACGTGGAAGTCTCGCTTCTCGAGGAAGCCGGCCCGTGCGCGCGCTGGATGGAAATCGTGACCACCGCGCCGCGTAACCAAGTCTCGATCCGCATTCGCCACCTCGGAGCAGCGGCCACGGGTGTCGTGGCGATGGGGTCCGAGCGGGGCCTCTCCGTAGAGGCCGCGATTCGGCGAGGCCGACTCGTCGTCCGAGTCGGGGGCGCACCGGATGGAGAGCCGGTCCGCGTGCTGGCGATCCATTCGGGGGGCCAGACCGTGCTCGAGCCTGGGACGGGCCGCGACGTGTTCGTGGGGCCGAGGCCCCCGGATGGGCCCGTCGGCGTGGTGGCTCGAACCGCCTCGCTCACTGGAGCTGCGGCACTCGCGGTCGGCCGACTCACCGGTCCAGCCGCCGTGATCGTCCCGAGCGCTTTCGAGATCCCTGCGGGCGGCGCGCCACGCGTCGCTGCTTTCCTCGTGGTGACCGACGCTGCCGGGCGCTTGTCTCGCAACGTCCCGCTTCGGGTGATGAGTGACCACGCGGCGCTGCGAAGCTTGGAGTGGATCGGCCCCGGATTGGCTGCCGTGAGCCTCTCGGCTCGGGGCGATGGTCTCTCCGTGGTCGAGCTGTCGGTCCGCGACCAGCAACGGGAGCTGGCAACCGCGGAGCTGCCTGTCGGAAGCGGAGCACCCGTCCGTGCCAGACTCGACCTCCCGGGGGAGATTCGCGCGGGCGACCCCTTCGAGGTTCGTGCTTCCGTCCTGACCTCCGAGGACGCCTCCGTTCCGACGACGCGGCTGCGAGTCGTCTGTCCCGGCGGGGTATCGGTTCCCGTCGGTGACGACTCGGTGGCCCGGTGTCCTGGCGACCGCGAAGGCCCGAGTCGGGTCACGGTCCAGGTCGCGCTCGATGGACGGTTGGTGCCGCTGGGCACCGTGCCCATTCAGATCCTGGGCACACAGTTGCCCATGGAGGCTCCTGCCGTCGAAGACGCGGATCCCGAGCCGCTCATCGAATCCGAGGAGGCGTCGGTGCCCCGATCGCTCGAGCTCGGCGTGTTCCTCCGCGGCGCGCTGGACTCATGGGGCAATGGAGGCGCTGGCTTTGGCGCGCGCGTGGCGTGGGCCGTGAGCTCGTTGCTCGGTCTCGGCCTCGACTTGCGCTACCAAGCGCGTGGTCTCGGTGCTCCGCCCTCGGCTCAAGTCGTCGTCGAGCTGAAGGGGGTGAGGCACGAGTTGGCCATCGGCGCCCAACTCACGTTGGCGCCCATGTTCGAGAAGGTGCGATGGGTCAACCGCCTCACCGCGCAAGCTGCGGTCGTCCGTGATCGATACGAGTTGGGCGGCGAGAGGTCGCGTTCCGTGGGCTTCGTTCCGGGCGTCGGCCTCGCCACTGGTATCGGCTTCGGGGGACGCGCAGCCTTCGAGATCATGGCCGGCACGACCGTCAGGCTGGCTCATCCGTCGAGCAGTTGGAGAGAGCCGCCCGTCACCTTCTTCTTGGAGCTGGGGGGACGCCTTGCGCGTTGAGCTCTACGTGGGCTTGGCCCTCTGCCTCGCGGCCTGCGCCGACGAGCCACCCGGCGACGAACCTTCGGTCGAGGCGAGGGGCGACGGGGTCGCGGCGGCGGCCGTGATCGTCGAGGCGCAGGGTGACGTGCGCCATCGGTCGGCAGGCTCGGGAACCTGGAGCGACGCTCACCGAGGCCAGTCGCTCTTCCCCGAAGACCTCGTGCAGACGATGGCGGACGCACATGCGACGATTCGCTTCGTGGCCGGCAGCACTGCCGCCCTCGACCCCGACACCACCCTGCAGATTCCCGTGCAGCCCCGAGAGGCGCGGAGGCTCACGCATCTCGAGGGTCGCTTGGTCGCGCGCGTCTCGAGCGACGACGACCAACGCATGGAGGTCGCACTCCCGCCCGGTACCCTCGTGCTCGACCCGCGTGATGCAGAGGATGGGCGCGCGCTCGTCGCGCGCTTGGCCGTCGGGGACGGTCGAACCCGGATCGATCTGGTGGAGGGTCGAGGCACGCTTCGCCGCGAGCGCGGAGACGAGCTCACCGTTCGGACGTCGAGCTATCTCTCGCTCGCCGACGATGGCGCGGTACTCGAGCAAGGAGTGATCGGGGAACCCGTTCGACTCACCGCACCCGAAGATGGGGCGGTCGTTCGCGTTCGGCGAGCGGTGGAGCTGAGCTGGGAAGCGGACGACCACGCGGACCTCTACCGAGTTCGCCTCTCGCCGCCAGCTGGAGAACCGGTGATGGCGGAAGTGAGTGACCCGTCCTTGACCCTGGAGCTACCGAGCGGGAGCTACGAGTGGACCGTCCGTGCATATCGGGGGGAGCGTGGCTATCCACCCTCCGTCGCGCGGACCTTCGAGCTGCAGGTCGATCGGCTGCCGCCGCGCCTCATACTCCGTTCGCCCGTGCAGGGCGCGACCATCGAAGGTGCGGAGGCGCTGGTGGTCGGCGAGACGGAGCCGGGCGCCCGCGTGGAGATCGATGGGCAGCCGATTGCAGTGGGGGCCGATGGGCATTTTCGCGTCCGCCACCCCGTTCCACGAGGGCTGGTGAACGTTGTCGTACGAGCGGTCGACGCCGTCGGTAACCCGCGAGTGGCTTCCCGCTCGGTGGTGAGACCATGACATGGTTCCGCAGGATCGGGGGCGCCGTCTCGACGCGCGTGCTCACGGTCGTCATCATCGCTGGTGCCGTTCCCTTGACCCTTGCCAGTGTGGGGATCACCTGGCTCGTCGCGGACGACAAGGAAGCCGTTCTCGTGGAGGAGGCGGTGGCGGAGGCCTCGGCCACGCGTGCCCAGATCGAACACGCAACGGAGCTGGCACTCGCTCAGCTGCGCGGAGCTGCGCTGGCCGCGGCAGATGACCGGGTCCTCGCGGTTCCGGAGGTGGTCGGCTCACCGATCATCGCAGTCCGCTGCGACCGAGATGGCCTCGAGCTGCTACGTGCCGCTGCCGAGCGTGAGGCGAGCGAGCTTCTGGAGCGCGAGTCGGCCAACGTCGGTGAAGAGGAGGCCCTGTACCTCTTGCCCGATCGTGACCATGCCATCATTCGCACCCAGCTCGAGGACGTGCACGCTGTCGCACTCCTGGACCTGAGGTCGCTGCTGACTCCTCCCAGCGGTTGGCGAGTCGAGCTGCGAAGCGCCTCCGGAGGTGGACCTGCCGGACTGGTGGCGGAGCGGAGCACCGTCGACGGTCGAGAGCTGGTGACCGCCTCGGCCGTCACGAAGGACGGCCTTCGCGTCGAGCTCATCGCTCCCATGGCGCCCGCGCGTGCCGCCGCAGGCCATCTCGTGCGAGACGTCGTCGCCTGGTCTTCGCTCGCCTTGCTTCCGCTCCTCGTGCTCGGCTTCGTGATGGCTCGGAGAGTCACGGCCCCCGTGCGGCAACTCGCTGGGGCCGTGCGCCGTGCCACCGGTCCAGTACGTATTCCGCCTTTGCCCGCAAACGAGATCGGCGATCTCGGCAACGCCATCGCCGCGATGAGCGACCGCCTTCACGAAGACGCACGAGTACTTCGGTGTGCCGTGCGATTCGCGCGGCGGGTGCATCGACTGACCGGCCCCGAGCATCTGCTCAACGAGCTCGAAGGACTGCTGGAGGAGGCGTTCCCCCAACGCCAGTGGCACGTGCTCTCGGAGTCTTCGGTCGAGCACGGAGCCTCGGTCCCGACGATCGAGCTCCCACCATCGCTTCTCGCAGAGGCCTTCGCCCCAGCGCCGAGGTACTCGGACGAGCCTGGAGAGTCCTCCATCAGCGAGTTCGGAAGCGTGAGGACCTTCGAGAGCGAGGGCCACTGTTTCCTCACCTTGTCCGCCACGGCGGATCCGTTTGCGGTCGCCGTCGCTCGCGGTCCGATCGATGGCTCGGAGGTCCGAATGGCGGAGCTCCTGTGTCGGACCGCCGCGTCTGCGCTCGCCAATCAAGAGCTGCAGCTGGCCGCCGTCAACGACGAGAAGCTTCGGGTGCTCGGTCGGCTCGCGGCGGGCGTGGCTCACGAGATGAACAACCCCTTGGCCTTCGTCGCCGCCAACCTGAAAATGCTGGAGGAGGCGCTCGATGGGGAGCTGCTCGAGATGGCTCGAGACGCACGCGAAGGGACCGATCGGCTGGCGCGGATCGTGTCCGACATGTCGAGCATCTCCCTAGGCGGCCGCAGCGACCAACGCGAGCCCCATTCGGTCGACGCCATCGTGCGTTCGGCGGTCAAGGTGGCACGTAGCCGGAGGGCCGAGGCATCCATCGTCATCAGCGGAGCTGACTCCTCGTGGGTCGTCGAGTGCGACCGACTGCGCATCGAGCAGATCATCCTGAACCTCGTGGTCAACGCCATCGACGCCGTCCCGGAGGGCCGTCGCCCGACGGTAGAGGTTCGTATCGGGGCCGAGGAACACCAGCTGACGATCGACGTGGCGGACAATGGGTCGGGGATCGGAGAAGATGTGCTGGGCAACATCTTCGACCCGTTCTTCACCACCAAGGGGCGCCGCGGGACCGGTCTCGGCCTCTTTCTCTCCCGCTCGTTCGCGGAGGCGGATGGGGGCTCGCTCTCGACACTTCGAACAGGGAGGGATGGCACGACCTTTCGACTGGCCATGCCGCTCAGTGAAGCGGAGCTGCGCTCGTCTCGGGAGGAGCAAGTCATGGAACCATCTAGGTCACGCGAGGTCCTCGTGGTCGACGACGAGCCGGCGATCGTGCGGGCGATGACACGGCTACTCGGGCGCTACGGGTCGGTCACCGGTAGCACCGATCCACGCTCCGCCCTCGACCTCGTCAGGAATCGCTCGTTCTCCTTCGTGATCTGCGACCTGAACATGCCCTATATGAGCGGGCTGGAGTTCCGTGAAGCCTTGAGGGTCACCCGTCCGGACCTCGCGGAGAAGGTGATCTTCATGAGCGGGGCTGTCGATCCAGACTGCGACGCTCCGGTCATTCAGAAACCCATCGACCCGGTCGCACTGAGGCGTATGTTCGATGGGGCTTGACGCTCGCCACCTGACATCGGTCGCCTTGCTCGTCTCGCTCGTGGCGTGCGGCGGCGAGAGCCTCCAACTCGATCCGAGCGTGATCGAAGCGGAAGGCTCGGCGTCGTCTCGTCTCGAGCTCAGCGGGCTGGCTCCGACGCGGTATCTCGAGCGCACCAAGACTGGCGTCGTTCGCGTCTCGGATCTCGAGGTGCTGATCGACGATCGGCCCGCAGTCGTCGTCGAGGTCGGGTACATGCTGGTCGTGGAGCCAGGGCGGACGCTCGAACCAGGCCGCTACCCGGTGGTCTTGGTTGCTCGTGGGGAGCGGTACGAGGCCGCGACGGAGCTGGTGGTGGTTGGCGGAGCGGACGGTGCAGCCACCATGGACGGCGGCGTATCGCTCGAGGACGGGGGGGCTTCGGACGGATCGGCTGATGCCGGTGGGATGGACTCGGGCTCCTTCGATGCGAGCGTTGCCGACGCAGCCGTTGACGGAGGCGCGCCTGGTCGCGGCGGGTCCCTCCCGCGGGTGGCGCTCGGTTCGGAGCATACGTGCGCCGTCCGGGCGGGATCCGTCTGGTGCTGGGGGTCGAACGAGCGTGGTCAGTTGGGCACGGCAGGCGGTCCGAATCGACCCGTGCCGGCTCGGGTGCCGACCCTCGCTCGGATCGTCAGCGTGGCGGCCGGGCTCGAGCACAGCTGCGCGCTCGATCAGGATGGGGGGGTGTGGTGCTGGGGCGACAACCGCCGCGGCCAGCTCGGTGACGGTACGCGGGTCGAAAGGAGCGCCCCCGTCCCGGTCACTCTTCCAGAGGCTGCGTCGAGCCTCTCGGCTGGAGACGAACACACGTGTGTCTCCCTCGAGGGGGGCCGGGTGATGTGCTGGGGCCACAACGCCTCGGGCGAGCTCGGGGATGGCCTGACGACGAACTCACCGACGCCCGTCCCGGCCAACGTCCCAGAGACGGTGGCGCTCGTCGCTGGTGGCTCGTCCTACACGTGTGCTCTGGCGAGGGCGGGGGCCGCCTCCTGCTGGGGTAGGGGCGACGAGGGGCAGCTGGGCGATGGCTCGAGCTCGGACAGTCGCGTTCCTCTGACCGTCCGGTCGGACCGATCCTTCACCACGGTGCGCGCGGGCTGGCGTCATGGGTGTGCGATCGACGACACGGGTGCCCTCTGGTGTTGGGGCGAGAACGAGAACGGCGCGATCGGAGACGGGACGTCCGAAGAGCGGCCCGCGCCGGTGGCCAGCGTGGGCGGTAGGTTCGCCGATGTGGACACCGGGACCGAGTTCACGTGTGGTGTGGACACGACGGGCGGCGTCCGGTGCTGGGGGAGAGGCTCCGATGGACAGCTCGGCGACGGCCGGGACACCGACTCTCGCTCACCGGTGGTCGTTGATGGCGTCACCGCTGACCAGGTGGCTGCGGGTGCTCGTCACGCATGCGCGCTCGCGGAGGCCACGAACACCCTCTGGTGCTGGGGAAGAGGCGGCAATGGGCAGCTCGGGGATGGGCTACAGAACGACGCGACCTCGGCGGTTCGAGTCAGCGGATGGTGACGTCGCTACGCTCGAAGACGCCATCGTCGTACCACTTCAGGAGCGGGCGTTGCGGACGCTGAGCGGCCGCGAGCACCTGGCCAAACTCGTCGTTCGCGATTAGGTCTCCCACGTGGCACGGAGCAAGCGGGTCTCGTGGGCGATTGCGCTCGTCGTCGTGTTGGCCCTGGGACCAGTCGCCGGTTGGCTCGCGTTCCGTGGTCTGCAGGGCGGGCGACTCGCGTCGGCGTCGGAGCCATCGACCTGCAGCGTCCTCGGCGCGAGCACGGAGGAGGCCGACGGCGCTCACGTGCCCTGGGTCATCCTCGTCCACACCATCGCCGGCGAGCGCTTCGAGCGTCGCGACGAGGGCCCCGTGAGCGATACCGAGGCCGAGGCGCGGCAGCTCGTGGCGGACCTCTCGCCGGGTCAGGAAGTGCCCTGCCGCTACGTCGCGGGAGCACCCTCGCTGGTCGTCTACTTCGAGCGTGACCCCCCCGCCAACCTGCGGCTCATGGGCGCGGGTGGGCTCGGGCTCGCCCTGCTGGTCGTGATCGGTTGGGCGATCGCCCGCTCGCGCAGGAGCTGACTCGCGATCGCCATGTGCGTCCTGCGAGGGCGTGAAGTCTCGGTCACAGCCGGGCACGAGCTTCATGGTTCGCCCGCGGTCGGAGCCGAGATCATTGGCTTAACCCGACTTGGTCCCGCGATTGCTAAAGGGCGACGCCAT
Source organism: Deltaproteobacteria bacterium (assembly GCA_017644045.1). Classification (GTDB taxonomy): domain Bacteria; phylum Myxococcota_A; class Polyangia; order Polyangiales; family Houyiibacteriaceae; genus UBA1660. The sequence continues at coordinate 254,538 of JAEPMI010000009.1, read as the reverse complement.
GGTCACTCTTTTTCGTTCGGTCGTACTCTCTTCCCTCCTTCTCGTCGCCCTCGGCTGCCCAGGCGGGCAACCGCCCATCACGCCGGTACCGGAGACGGATCTCGCGGGTTGCGGTCTGCTCGGCGAGCCGGCGGGCTGGGACCGGACACGCACCGAGGCGATCGTTCGACTCGGCGAGCCGGTGCACTCGGTGATCGACGCGGTCGCCACCCCCGACGAGACACCGACGCTCCGCGCGAAGCTGTCCTATGGCCCGACCAGTGCCGACCTCGAGGGCGAGCGCGTCGAGGGGTGGATCCAAATGGGCGACCAGTGTGCGGACTGGACCCGCATCGGCGAGACGCTCACCGACGACGACGGCCGCATCGCGCTCGAGCTCGAGGGCCCGCTGCCGGTCGGCATCTACTCACTGGCGGTCGTCGCGCTCGGTGACGCGTCGACGGCGTTCGGCTTCCTCCACGTGCTGGAGGCCGATCAGCCGATCGTGATCTTCGACATCGACGGCACCCTCACGACCTCCGACGTCGAGCTCATCGACGGCATCGTGGTCCACCACGTCGGCGCCACCTCCGACGAGGTCTTCGAGCTCGCCGGCTCGCCGCTGACCCGCGCGCAGTGGCTGACCATTCTCGACCGCACCCTCGAGCCGGACGCAACCATGCACGCTGGCGCGGACGAGGTCGTGCGGTGGTACGCCGAGCGCGGCATCCAACCCGTCTACATCACCGGTCGGCCCTACCTCTACGACGGCATGACCCGCGAGTGGCTCGCCGAGCGTGGCATGCCCGCCGGACCGCTCGTGCTGGTCCAGGCGATCGAAGAGGCTCTCCCGGCGTACGTCGATGACTACAAGGAGCGATCGCTCGGGGAGCTCTCCGGCCGCGGCTTCTCGATCGAAGCCGCCTACGGCAACGCGCACACGGACATCTGTGCCTACGCGCGCGCCGGCGTCGCCGCCGACCGGACCTTCATCATCGGACCGAACGCAGGCGACGCGTGCGACGGGTACGAGGCCAGCACCGCCATCGCGAGCTATCCGGCGCACCTGCTCGAGCTCTGATGCGTCAGATGCCGCAGTCGCGCGCCGGCAGCGTGGGCAGCGGACGGTAGTCCGCGGTGGCGGTCTCGGTCGGTGGTGCGGGTTCGGAGGGAGCCGCTGGGGTGGGCGCTTCCTCACAGGCGCAGAGCACCAAGAGAATGGCGAGGGACGGACGCATGCCCCAACAGACGATCGGCACGGCGCGAACCTTCCTCGCGCACGTGTCGAGGGAGATTGGCTGCCGCCATCCGTATGGGCAGGGCATGGAAGCGGTGGGGGAGACGATGGGTGACGAACAGGTGGACGAGCTGGACGCCGAGATGGCCGCCGTCGCGGCCCAGCGCTCGGCGGGGATCAAGACCGTGGGCGCCGCAGTGGCGACGTTCATCGTGGTCGCGTTCATCGGTGAGTTCACGCTCGCCGAGCCGATCTTCCTTGGGGAGTTCGAGCTCCACCGCGGCTACGCCTATCTCTTCGCGCCGCTCATGGCGCTCATCGTCGGCGTCGCCGTCTTCCTCGAGTTTCGCCCCAAGGGCGGCAGCTTCCTGAACGACACCAGCTTGCTGACCACCGAAGAGGGCGGTCCGCGCGATGCCCAGGCCGAGCTCGCCGCCGGGCTCGCGAGCGGTCGCAAGGCGGTTCAGGCGAAGATCGCCGGCGTCGCGACCGTGATCGTCGGCGCCGTCATCGGTCACTTCGGCGTCGACGCCTACTACACCCACCTCAACGAGCAGCCGCGCGACAACCCCTGGGAGTACGTCCCCCAGATGCGGCTCGAGGTGGGGGAGAGCCTGGTCATCCTCGCGGTCAGCGCGGTCCTCGGGTTCATCGTCTACAAGCTCCTCGCGCCGGCGAAGGTGAAGGTCGCGACCGAGCAGGTCGAGCTCGACGCGGACACCGGCGCGCTCTACGGCGACATCCAGCGCAAGAGCCGGCAGGCGACCATGGCCACCGTGGTCGGTGGGCTCTTCGGTCTGCTGGTCGGCTTCGGCACCTTCTACGCGCTGGTCACCTGGCTCGAGCCGCGCTCGCCGATCGACCTGAAGGTCCTCGGTGGCTCGGTCCTCGTGGGGGTGATCCTCGGCGGAGGCCTCCGGAAGCTGCTGCTGCCGGCCTCGATGCGCGAAGAGGGGGCGTTCGACTTCGCCTCCCTGCCGCCGGGCGACCCGGCGCACCTCGGCCGCGCGCTCGGCGCTGGCTTCACGCTCTCTCGGCGCTCGTCGCTGCTCGATCTGGTCGGCCTGGGTTCACGCGCACCGGCCCAGTACGATCTGCTCGTCGGCGGCGGCGTCGAGGGTTTCGTTTCCGAGCCCGGTGGTGCCCTCGGGCCCCTCGCGGCTCTCGCGCTCGGTGGCGAGCGCCCGCTCACGCTCATCGTGAGCGATATCGAGCAGCGCGCGTTCCACCTCGAGAAGGCCGCCTTCGGGGCGGAGCTCCAGGTCAAGAGCGCGACCGGCCAGGCGCTCGGCAAGGTCCGCCGCTCCCGGCTGCCCTCGTCCGCACGATCGTCGTCGAGCTCGGCGGCGAGAAGCTCACCCTGAAGAAGCGCTTCTTCTACGAGAGCTACGTGCTCCGCACCCCGCAGGGCGAGGCCGCCGAGGCCCGCGCCAAGAAGGTCAAAGACGACGTGGGTCTCGAGGTTCGCCAGCTCGAGGTGACCGTCTCCGACCCGGGCATGGCGCTGGCCGCCCTCGTCGGCACGCTCGCCATGGACGCGATCTGAACGTTCCTGGAGTAGGCTCCCCCGCATGCGCCCCCTCGCGATCGCGTTGGCCCTCTCGGCCTGCGCCGGGTCCACGCCCCCAGCGGATGAGCCCTCGGCGGATTCGTCGCTCGGTGACGAGCTCGCGGCGTTCGAACGGGGCCTGCTCGAGGCCGAATCGCTGGCGTTGCCCTTCACCGTCCGCGCGGAAGGTGCGCTCGAGGTCGCGCTCGAAGGCGAGCTCCGGATCGAAGGCGCGATGATCCGACTCACCGCGAGCGGCACCTTCGGCGGCGAGGCCGTCGACCTGCAGCTGCACGCGGACGAGACCTTCCTCTTCGTCGGTGACACCGAGCAGGCGCGACCGCCGCACCTGAAGGAGGCGCTCGTGCTCGGGCTCACGCGGATGGGGATCCTGCACAACCTCGCGGTGCTCACGAACAGGCAGCCCCCCGACCACTCGGACGTGGGCGTGGAGCCCTGGCTGCGAGTGCGGGTGCGAGACGCGGCGCCGTTCGCGTTCGCGATCTTGGTGGATGGCGAGCAAGTGGCCGAGGCACGGCTGACCGTCGCTGACGGCCGCCCGGTGTCGCGCGAACAGACGGTCGCCTTCCCCGAGGGCGAGATGCGGGTCCGCGAGACCTACGGGAGTGGAGGCTGACGATGGATCAGAGCGCGACACGCCCGGCGGGGCTCTACGTGGTGGGCATCGGCGCGATGCTCTTCGGGCTGCTCGGGATGTGCACCCAGGGCTTCGCGATCGTGAGCTCCGCGCAGCAACGGGATTCGATGGCGCAGCTGCAGGCCGACTTCGGCGACGAGTCGTTCCGGCAGTTCGCCGAGTTCCAGGGCTCCACGTACATCCCGAACCTGGTCTCGTCGTCCTTCGGAGTGCTCGTCGCGCTGGCCCTGCTGATCTTCGGCGCGCTGACCATCGCGCGCCTCGGCATCGCGCTCTGGACGCCGACGGTGCTGATCATGGCGGTGATCGTCGAGCTGCTGCAGCTGGCGCTCGCGCTCTACTTCCAGATGAAGATGGCCGACATGATGACCGACATGACCAGCGGCTTCGACGCCGGTCCTGGTGGAGGGATGGGCATCGAGGGCATGATGTCCACGATGATGGGCGTTGGGATGTGCCTCCTCGGCGGCTGGGCGGTGGGCAAGTGCGCCTTCTTCGGCGCGAGCGCGGCGTACCTGCGCAAGCCGGAGATCCGCCAGCTCTTCGAGGCGCCACCCCAGCTCACCGCTCGCGGCGACTGAACGAATTCGGTGTACGCGGACTTCCTGCCATCACGGTGGCAGGAGTCTTCGTCGCTTCGAAGGCTCCTGACAGAAGGGTGTCAGGAGAGGGGTGCCATGAGTCTCCTGGTCGCGGAAGGACGCGACGGAAGGAGAGCGAGAGATGGCAAACCCGGTCGTATGGTTCGAGGTCATGGGCGAGGACGCGAAGGCGCTCCGCGGTTTCTACGGAGAGCTCTTCGGCTGGTCCTACGACCTCGTCGAAGAGGCCGACTACGGGATGGTCGGTTGTGAGCAGGGCGGCATCCCCGGTGGCGTCGGCAAGGTCCCCGAGAGCAAGGGGCCCTGGGTGACCTTCTACGTGTCCACCAAGGACATCACGAAGTCGCTCGACGAAGCGACGAAGCTCGGCGGTCGCGTCGTCATGCCGCGCACCTCGCTGCCTGGCGGCGTCACGCTCGGGATGTTCTCCGATCCGGCGGGCAACACCGTCGGTCTGGTGGAAGAAGCCGCCTGAGCGAGCCGGTCGGTTCGTCGTATCCTTCCCCCGTGCGACGCGCCGACCGGCTCTTTCGGATCATCCAGCTCCTCCGCGGACGTCGCGGAGCGGTCACCGCTCGGTGGATCGCGGAGGAGCTCGAGGTCTCCGAACGGACGGTCTATCGAGACATCCGCGACCTCATCACGAACGGCACACCGATCGAAGGAGAAGCGGGCGTCGGGTACACCCTCCGCTCCGGCTATGACCTCCCTCCGCTGATGTTCGATGAAGAGGAGATCCAAGCTCTGGCGCTCGGCGCGCGCGTGGTCGCGGCCTTCGGAGACGACCAGCTCGCGCGCGCGGCAGGTCGGGTGCTCGACAAGATCGAGGCGGTGATCCCCGAGCGACTCGAGGGCGCGCTCGAGGGGGCAGCGCTCTTCGCGCCCCGCCTGCGCCGCGGCGCCGAGATGAGCGCCTCGCTCGTCGACGTGCGGCTCGCCCTCGGGGAGAAGCGCAAGATCCACCTGCGCTACGGCGACGCGGAAGGGGAACGGAGCGAGCGGGTGGTTCGCCCGCTCGGCGCGTTCTTCTGGGGCCACGCCTGGACCCTGAGCGCGTGGTGCGAGCTACGGGACGACTTCCGCAACTTCCGACTCGACCGCATCCGGTCGCTCGAGCTCGGCGACTGCTTCGAGGACGAAGAAGGCAAGACGCTGCGGGACTACCTGCGGACGATGGGGCCCGACGCGGAGTCGATGCTCGATCGGTAGGAGCTCGCGAAGGTGAGTGTGAGGTCCGCCGTGTGGCACGCTGGGGGCATGCGGGTGCTCGCAGTCGCGGCGTTGCTCTTGGTGGTCGGTTGTTCCGACGGTCGGCGCACGGCTGCCGACTTCGGGCCGGGGCGGGATCTCGGCGCGCGCGATTTCGGGACCCGCGACTTCGGGCCGCCGCGGGACTTCGGTCCGCCGCCCGATCTCGGGCCGCCGCGGGACTTCGGTCCTCCGCGGGACTTCGGCCCGCCGCCGGACTTCGGGCCGGATCTCTTCGTGCCGCCACCCTTCTACGCGCCCTTCGAGCGAACGACGGGCTCGACCTCGTGCCGCTTCTCCGACTGCCTCGCCGACGGGTGGAGCGGCGCCGAGGACGCGGACTGCAGCTTCGGCGACTGCTTCGGCGACGGCTGGCGAGGGACGACGCCCGCCGGGGCGTCGTACACGGTCGACTGCAGCTTCTCCGACTGCACCACCGATGGTTGGACGACCCGCGTCGGCAGCGAGAGCGCCGACACCGACTGCAGCTTCGGCTCCTGCTTCACCGATGGCTGGACCACTCGCTACCCAGACGGATCGACGAGTGACGTCGACTGCCGTTTCTCCGACTGCTCCACCGACGGCTGGACCGTGCGCCACTCCGACGGGACCACGCTGGTGTGCACCTGCCGCTTCAGCAGCTGCTGGACCGACGGCTGGACGTGCTCCTGACGGAAAGCTCGCCCGTACGCGCTCAGAGCTTCGGCGCGGTCGCCACCATCGACGGGCGTTCCGCGAAGCGTGCGTGCCAGTCGACCAGCGCCGGGTCAGCGCCGCGCCAGAGATCGTGCTCCGACCAGCGCAGGTCCAGGTAGCCGAGCGCGACCGCGACGGCGATGGTGCCGAGGTCGGCGTCGTCCGGGAGCGTCTCCGCGGCGAGCGCTGCGATGGCACCACGGATCTTCTGCAGCTGCCCGTCGAGGAACTCGTCCCACCGGAGCGCTTCCGGTCGCAGCACCGACTCGTAGCGCCCGAGCACCGCCGCGTCGCAGATGCCGTCCGCGAGCGCGACCCGGCGTAGCGTCTCGAAGCGCTCGGGCCCGCTCGTCGGGAGCAGCGGCGGCCCGTCGTGGAGCGAGTCGAGGTACTCGGCGATCACCCGTGAGTCGTAGAGCACGCTTCCGTCGTCTCGGATGAGCGCGGGGATCTTCCCCAGCGGGTTGCTCGCGGAGAGCTCGGTCACCGGCGAGGTCGGCCCGAGCCCGGAGCCCGAGAGGTCGATGGGCTCGATGCGGTCGGCGAGCCCACACTCGTGAGCCTGGACGAGGATCTTGCGAACGAAGGGGCTGGCCGCGCTGACGAAGAGCTTCATGCGCCAACCCTACCTCGGGAGCTGGAACTGGTAGAGCGCCGTGTGCGGCGCGCGTGAGTCGAGCCGCTCGCGCGTGGGCGGCCGCAGCAGCGGGTCGAGGTACGAGGGGATCGCGCTGTCGGTGAAGAAGACCTGGCCACCGGGCGCGACCGTGATTCCGTCAGTCCAGCTGACCGAGTCGAGCTTCACCAGCGTGCGCGAGGTGCCGTCCGGTCGAATGCCCACGATTGCGCCGTGCTCGATGTCCGTGACCAGGACCTCACCGTCCTCCGTGGTTTCGATGCCATCGCTCAGTGGCTTCGTCGCGACCGCTTCGATCTCCGCGGCCAGCGCCTCCTCCGAGAGCGAGGCGTCCCGCACGGCGCTCATCGGGATCCGGTAGAGCGTGTCGTGGCTCATGGGCGCGTAGTAGAGCGTCTCGCCGTCCGGGCTGAGAGCGATGCCGTCCACGCCGACGGAGAACGTGACGAGCCCCCAGCCCACGGTGTGGTCGCCTTCGTGGGTTCGGATCATCCAGTTCTGCGGCTGGGTCGATTCGTGCCCCTTCAGGATCGTTCGCGCTGACTTGCTCCCCAGATCGAGCACGATCAGCGACGCCGACGTGAACTGGAAGGCCCCCGTGTCCGCGAGAATCATCGTCGCGCCGTCCGGCGTCACCCGGATATCCTGAGCGAAGCGCCCGACCCCTTCGTCGAGCTCGAAGTCCTCCACGCGCTCGCCCGTCGCCAGGTCGAAGGCCTGGAGCCGCGTGCGCTCGCGATCCAGCGTGGCGGGGGAGGTCAGCCAGAGGCGCTCGCGCGCGTCGACCGTCATCCCGAACACGTAGCGAAGGTCGTCCTGCGTCGCCTGGTCGGGGTAGGGCGTGAGCTCGCCGTCGGCCCACTCGAAGAGGTACGCCTCGGTGAAGCGGTCCGACTGGGTGAACGGGTGGATGTTCACGAACACACGACCCTCGGCCGACGCCGTCACGTTGCCAGCCGGGAAGGGGAGCTCTCCGACTCGGGCCACCGCGTCGCCGTCGATGATCGGGTCGGTCGTTCGGTCCGGATAGGCGTCGCCGCCGCCGTAGACCAGCCGCACGAAGATCAGCAGCGCGACCACGAGGGTCGCCAGGCCGCCGAGGATCTGGAGCAAGCGCCGCCGGAGTCGCTTCATGAGGCATCCATACCCTCAGTCGGTGCCGCCAGCGAGCGCGTCGCGCAGGCCACCCGCGAGGAGGCAGCGCGCCTGCGCGGGGGTCCATCCCCCGAGAGTAGGTCTCAGCCGGAATCTCGAACAGTTCGCTTCGGCGCGATCGAGAGCGCGACGCCACCGAGGACCACGACCGATGCGATCGCGAAGCGAAGAGTGAGCGCTTCGTCCAGGATCACGATGCCGGCGGCGGCGGCGAGGATCGGGACGGTGAGCTGAACGAACCCCGCACGCGTGGCGCTGAGGTCTCGAAGCGCCGCGTACCAGATCGCGTAGCCGAGCCCGGACGCCAGCGCGCCCGACGCTGCGGCGAGGAACAGTCCGGAGCCGTCCCACGAGGCGTGGCCGGTGCCGTGCGAGATCAGCGCAGCCGGCACGACGACGATCGCTCCCCGGATGAAGTTGCCGGCGGTGGTGCGCGTGGGGTCACCGCCGCTCTTGCGACCGAGCAACGAGTAGACACCCCACCCCACACCCGCGATCGCCATGAGCAGCGCCCCGAGCGGGTCGGGGGCTTCGATGCCGGGAAAGACGAGAACCACCAGACCCCCGAACGCGAGCACGAAGCCGAGCCATTCGGTGGGTCGCGGTCGCTCGCCGCCGCGCAGCCCGACCCCGATCATCGTCAGCTGGACGGCCGCGAAGAGCACCAGCGCACCCGTGCCCGTCGCGAGCTCCACGTATGCGTACGAGAACGGCCCCGCGTAGACGAGCAGCGCCGCTGCCCCCGCGACGCTCCCACCGAGCGGGCGAAGGCCGCCGCGGAAGGCGACGAGCACCGCGAGCGTCAGTGCGCCGCCCCCGACCCGAACGCTGGTGAAGGTCAGCGGGTCGATCGTCGACGAACCGGCGAGGGCCATCCGGCAGAGGACCGAGTTCGCCGCGAACGCGACCAGCGCCATCGTGACCAGCGCCGAGAGCCGCAGGCCGCTGCCGCTCTGTCCCATCAGGCCACGGCGCCTTCGCCAGATTGGCAATCGCGGGGGCGATTCGCGCGCGAAACCGGCGATTCTCGGGGGCAGAGGAGCCGGCACGGCGCTTGCGATGTCCCTCCCCCATGCACGCCACCCCACTCCTCGATCGCCCCACCCTCGTAGACCCCGTGGCTCGACCTCGATTGGTCGAGCGAGCGCCGGTGAAAGGTCCGCTCTCCATCGTCCTGCTCTCCGTCGACGGCCGACCCGACGGGGTCTGCGACGAGCTCCTCTTCGAGGTGCTCCTCTTCGACCATCAGCCCAGCTGTCGCACCTGGCGGCAGGGCGACTGCGTCGCCGTCCTCCGCGCCAGCGACGAGCTCGACGCCGTGCTCTGGGCGGGCCAGATCCGCGAGCGCCTCCACGAGCATGGGCTGCGGCTCTCGGCGGGCGTCGCCTCGACCTCCGGGACGAAGTCGGCGGGTCGCCTCCTGAGCGAGGCGGAGTGGGCGCTCGATCGCGTTCGCCATCACGGCGGCGACATGGTCCTGGCCCACTCCACGACGGTCGCCGTCAACGACCACCGTCGCTGAGCGCTAGCCGCAGTGCTCGCCGACCTCGGAGCGCTCGGTCTCGCACTCTCCACGCGCACGAGCATACGTGTGGTCGCCCCCCGCGCGAAACCCGTCGCTGCTCTCGGCTCGCGGCTGATCTACTCTGGCGGCGATGCGACTCTTCGCCGCTCTACTGCTCGTCGGCTGCTCGTCGTCCACCACGGTCGCACCGGACGCCGGCGTGGACGCGGGGCCGCCGGTCTGCGGAGCACCGGACCCGTGCATCGATGGTCCGCCGGTCGAGAATCGGTTGCGCATGCGGCCGGCCGACGTGCTCGCCAACCAGATCGGCGACGCCATCGCGCGCGTCGTCCGCTGGGACGAGCCGACGTTGGCCCGCCCGCTCGGGCCCTTCGCGACCTCACCCGAGCCCACGGACGCGATGGTGGGAACACGCTTCGACGCGCTCCGGGGGATCGCGACCGACGAAGCCGCGCGGATCGCCGACGAGTGCGGAGACGCCGATTGCATCGACGGGCGAGTGGCGACGCTCATCGGCGCGGCCTTCGCGCGCCCGCTCGATCTGGACGAGACGAGCGCGATCGGCGATGCGCTCGGAGCGCGCTCCAGCGCGGAGGTCGAGTCCGTGCTTCTGCAGGGGTTTCTCTCGCCCGACGCGTGGGTGATCCGAGAGGTCGGGGCTCCCCTCTCCCCGGGCGACCGAGCGCGCCGCTTCGCGGCAGCGTTCTGGCGGAGTGGTCCCGATGGCGCGCTGCTTCGTGCGTTCGCGTCGGGTGAGGCGCCGGAGCGTATCGTCGACCGACTGCTCGGCGACGCGCGCTCTCGACGCGGCTTCGAGCGCTTCCATGGCGAGTTGCTCGGCCCGACGTTGGGTGAGGGCGCGCTGGTGGACCGCATGGTCGAAGAGACCGATGCCTACCTGGAGAGCATCGTCTCCAACCCCGACGCGACCTATGCCGACTGGATCGCGGCGCCTCACACGTTCGTCGACGATGCGTTGGCCGAGCACTACGGCCTCCCCGACCGTCCGGGGCCGGAGCTGTCCCGCGTCTCGCTGGATCCGTCCCGCGCGACCTTGCTCGCTCATGGGAGCATCACGAGCGGTCGCTCGATTCCGCTGCGCGGAGCATTCGTGCTCGAACGCTTGCTCTGTCGCACGGTTCCATCGCCGCCTGCGGCCGAGCCCATGCCGCCTCCGCCGTCCGACGGGACCACGGGCCGCGAGCGCTACGAGGCGCTGCTCGAGCCGCCCTGCGTGGGGTGCCACGCGACCTTCGACCCCTTCGGCTTCGCGCTCGAGGCGTATGACTCGGAGGGAGGCTTCCGGTCCGTGGACTCCGGCCGCCCGATCGACGATGGCTACCCGGAGACCTGCATCGGCACCACGCTCCTGCCCGAAGGCTCGGGCGCAGGCGCGCTCGGTTCATGGCTCGCCGCCGAGCCGGATGCGCACGCGTGTTTCGCTAGGCAGTGGACCCGCTACCTCACGCAGGCCGACCCGGGTGAGTGCCAGGTGGACGAGCTCGGCTTCGACCCCGAGAGCGGTCGACTGCGCGATCTCCATGCGGCGCTCGTCCTGGCGGACGCCACGCGATCCGTGGCGCGAGATCCCATCGGCTCGCATCCCTTCGTGGCCTCCGCCGGGGACCTCGGCCTCTCGGCCATCGATGCGACGATCGCCCGCATCGACGAGTGGCACTCGGCCGAGACGAGCGACGCCGATCGCGCGCTCCTGGGCCGGTTGCGCGATCAATGGGCGCTGCTCCGGATGCGACTCACGCGCTAGCGCTTTTGCTATCGTCCGGCCATGAGCACGCGCGAAAGCGGTCGTCAGTGTGGAGCGGTTCGGTACCGACCCGAGGGCGGGCGGAAGCTCACCCACCCGGTCTGACGCGTGAGCGACCTGGATCTGAGCGGCGCCCACGTCGCGATCCTCGGCTGGGCGGGGAGCCACCCGAAGCAGCTCCGTGGCGTGGGGCGCTTCTACCGCCGACGCGGCGTCCGCGCCGTCATACCGCACAGCGCCACGGTATGGCGGGCGATGGGGACACCGGACGGATGGCAGCGAGAAGGCCGGCTCGTGGTCGATGCGCTCGAGGAGGCGGCGCCCGACTCGCTCGTGGTCCACCTGTTCAGCAACGGCGGGTTCTGGACCTGGGTCGCTGCGCTCGAGGCGATGACCCCGGCGATGCGCTCGCGGATCTCTGCGGTGGTGATGGACTCGGCGCCCGGAGTCCCGGAGCGCATCGACCCTCTCTACTACGCTCATCACTCGACCCAGGCGATGGTGCCGATCGCCCTGGCGGCGCTCGGGCGGCCGCCCGCGGAGTCCCATCCGCTCGTGACGCCCGCGATCTGGGCGTTCATGCGCTTCTACTTCCACGTGAGCCCGCGGCAGATCGCCTGGGCCGAGCGCAGCACCACCGTCACGATCGAGACCGGTGAGTGGGACCACCTCCTGCTCTACTCCGCGGCGGACCGGCTCGTGCCCCCGCACTTCGTGGAGGCATTCGCCCACCGGCTGCGGGTGGCGGGTCGCGGCGTGGAGTCCACACGCTGGGAGGAGAGCGCCCACGTCCGGCACATGATCGGTCACCGCTCGGAGTACTTCGGCCGAATCGCCGAGTTCCTCGGACCCCGGGTTCGATCGATCCCTCCCACTTCGGCGACGTTGTAATTTGTTGCTGGGCCCGGCATTCTGATCGCTCCAATGAACGACATCGACAACCGACCGGATGCGTCACGTCGCGGCTTCTTTCAGCTGATGATGCTCGCGCTCTTCGCCATCTTCGGTACCGCGTGCATCGTGCGCACGGGTCCGGGGCCTCGCCGCGGCCGCAGCCGCACGACGGTACGGACCAGCCGTGGACGGGGACGTGCCACCGTGCGGACCAGCCGCAACCGTGGGCGTCGGACCACGGTTCGGACGACCCGGGGCAACCGAGGTCGAGGCGGTCGGACCACGGTCCGGACCTCCCGCCGTCGCCGGCGCTGATTCCGAGCGAATGCTCACGCTTGGCGTGAGCTAGCTCCGCGCACCGTTTGCAAGGTGTCGGGGAATGTCGGACAGGGTGCGAGACGCTGCGCACCTGCCAGCGTTTCTTACCTGAACCGCTGGAGATTCCCCACCCATGCGAGCCCATTGGACTCTGGTCCTGCTCGCCCTGGGCTGCGTCGCGCAGCCCGGCGAGCGACTCACGAACGACGACCTGACCACGAAGCAGGAGGCCCGCGTCGGCGCCGCCTGCATCGACGACTCGGGGTGCGAGTCGTGGGAGCACTGCAACCGGATCGTGTGCATCACGACCCCGTGCCCGAGCGACGGCACCTGCCAGAACATCACCCGCTGGTACGACAACGAGGGCGCCGCGATCCCGGACGACGACCCGACCGGCGTGACCCGAACCATCTCGGTCGACCGCCCCGCGTCGACGGTCGCGAACGCGCACGTCTCGGTCAACATCGACCACACCTGGCGCGGTGACCTCCGCGTGGTGCTCCGCTCGCCCGCCGGCACCGAAGAGGTCCTCCACGACCGGACCGGTCGCGACGCGGACGACCTGAACCTCGGCGTCGACGTGACCCGGATCTTCGAGGGCGAGACCGCCGTCGGCGACTGGCAGCTCGTCGTCAGCGACCACGCCGCGCAGGACACCGGCCGCCTGCTCACCTGGCGCCTCGAGCTCGACTACGTCGAGGGCGCTCCCGAGCCCGTGGAAGACGGTCGCGACGTGTGGGCCCAGGTCGAGGTCCCGACCATCGCGAGCGAGCACGACTACGCCAACGACACCGACCAGGTCTGGGACCTGACGCCCTTCTCGGGTGGTGCCGAGCGCGCGCGCATCCGCTTCTCACGCCTCGAGACCGAGCGCGGCTACGACTTCGTCGAGATCCTCGACCAGGACACCGGCGCCGTCCTCGATCGCTTCGACGGCGACCAGGGCGCGTTCACCACGCGCGAGTACGAGACCGGCAACCTCGGCATCCGCCTGGTGACCGACTACTCGGTCACCGCGTGGGGCTTCGCGATGGAATACGTCGAGACCTTCGGCCTCGGCTGCCTCGCCGATGACGACTGCGGCCCGGGCCTGCAGTGCCCGACCGAGGTCGTGCGCTGCATTCGCTTCCCCTGTTTCCTGAGCTGCCAGCCCGAGGCCTCGAGCGGTGGCGAGGGCGACGCGTGCGACTCCAGCCTCGACTGTGACGCCGACCTCTACTGCGGTGCCGCCGGCACTTGCGAGCGGGACGGATCGTGCCCGAGCGGCGACGTCGCCGAGTGCTCGATGGAGGGCAACGACTACCCGGTGATCCTCTGCGTCGGCACGCTCCGCTGCGAAGCGGGCGGCTGCGGTATCCAGTGCCACACCACCGAGATCTGCGCCGAGGGCGAGGTCCGCGACGACGGCTGCAACACCTGCACCTGCTCCGGCGGTGCGTGGGCCTGCACCGAGCGCTACTGCCCGCCGGTCGTCGGCGAGGGCGAGGCGTGCGGCGCCGGCACCGTCTGCGACGAGGGCCTGGTCTGCGACCGCGGTCGCACGACGGGCGTGACCTGCTCCAGCGACCAGACCGGCGTGTGCGTGCTCGAGCCGCCGCGTCCCTGCACGCGCGAGTACGTGCCCGTCTGCGCTTGCAACGGTCAGACCTTCGGCAACGAGTGCGAGCGTCGAGGCATCGCCCCCTATGCCCACGAGGGTGCGTGCACCCTCGACGTCGCCATCCCCGACGCGGACGCCGAAGGCATCAGCCAACGGATCACCGTCACCTCGCCGCAGCGGCCCGAGACCTACACGGTCCAGGTCGAGATCGACCACAGCTGGCGCGGTGACCTCATCGTCTGGCTCGACGATCCCGACGGGACCCGTCACGTGCTGACCAACCGCGAGGGCGGCAGCGCCGACGGCTTCGAGTACACGGGGACCTTCGACGTCGGCCCGAGCGGCGGCCTCGGCACCTACACGCTGCACGTCTCGGACAACGCCACCTACGACACCGGCGTCCTCCGCTTCTTCAACGTGCGCGCGAACTGAACGCTACGCGCTTCCGAACGAGCCCCCGGCCGCGGCAGCGACCGGGGGTTCTTTCGTTTCGTTTCGTTTCGGCTTTCGGCTCGGGGTTCGGCGTTCGGCGTTCGGCGTTCGGCAGTCGGCGTTCGGCGTTCGGCGTTCGGCGTTCGGCGTTCGGCGTTCGGCGTCGGCGTTCGGCGTTCGGCGTTCGGTTCTCAACGTTCGGTTCTCGGCGTTCGGCGTTCGGCGTTCGGTTCTCAACGTTCGGTTCTCGGCGTTCGGTTCTCGGCGTTCGGTTCTCGGCGTTCGGCGTTCGGCGTTCGGCGTTCGGCGTTCGGCTCTCGGCGTTCGGCAGTCGGCGTTCGGCTCCCGGCGTCCGCGTTGGCCACGTAGCCTCGCTTCGCATCGGCTTGCCTTCGGCAAGGGGTGGAGGGGTGGCTCGTCCTGCTCGTCCGAGGCTGCCCTCGTGCTCGGGCGCGTCAAGGCTGCTTCGCCTTCGGCTACGCACCGCCTTCGGCGGCTACGGCCTTGACCCGCCCTCCGCGCGAGGGCGGTGGGGGCGGGCGCAGGACGGCGTGGCGTTCACGTCGTCGCTCGCGCGCCGAAAGGACTCGTTCTCATGCTTCTCGTTCACGAACTGTCTCTCGAGCTCGTGGCTCTCGTTCATCGCGATGTGATGCCGAAGGCTCGCGTTGGCGACCTCGAAACCGCGGACCAACTCGGTCGGGCGGTGCGGTCGACGCCGTTGAACATCGCGGAGGGCATCGGCTACGGCCGGTCGCGTCGTCAGGCGCATCACTTCAAGACGGCGCTCGGCTCCGGTCGCGAGGTCTTCACGGCGCTGCGGGTGCTGGTCTCGACGCAGGTCGTGTCGATCGAGGAAGCCGCGGAGAGCGTCGCGCTGAGCGATCGGGTCAACAAGATGCTCTTCGGCCTGATCCGGAAGGGCTGATCGAAGCGCGGGACCGACCCGCCGGGCACCTCCCGGCGGGTCGGGGTTCCTCGTCCGCGGTCCGATTCCGACCCGACGCGGACGCCGACGCCGACGCCGACGGCCGACTCCGAGAACCCACCACCGACGCCGACGGCCGACTCCGGGAACCGACAACCGACGGCCGAGAACCGACAGCCGACGGCCGACTCCGAGAACCGACAGCCGACGGCCGACAGCCGAGAACCGACCGCAGTCGGCCGAGAACCGACGGCCCCTCAGAACCGAAGTCCGTCGTGCCCTACGACCACCTCTCCGTCGAAGTGTTCGCGCACCTCCGCCACCAGCGACTCTGGCGTGGCGCCCCAGAGCAGCAGGTGCGTCAGGACCACCGCCTTCGCTCGCGCACGCGTCGCGAGCCGTCCCACGTCGGCCGCGGAGGTGTGAAACGCACCGTGGTAGCGCCTGGCCGACTCCGGCAGTCCCGCGTAGCGCGCGGTCGAGTAGGTTTCGTGGACCAGCACGTCGCATCCGTCGCAGGCCTGGACGATGGCGTCGCTGGGGCCGGTGTCTCCGGAGATCACGAGCCGTCGGTCGGGTCCATCCACCCGGTAGCCGTAGGCGTGCTCCCAGCTCCCGTGCTCGACGGCGAAAGCCTCGACGCGCACCCGATCCGACTCGAAGACCGAACTCGGCTCCACGTCGGACGCGTCGACTCGGAGTGGACCCTTGCCCTCGAGGCCATCCGTGCGGACTCGCCGGTCCTCGGCGAAGGCCGCGACGAGATGGTCGACCATGGCTTCGGTCCCGGGTGGTCCGATCACCTCGAGCGCGGCGTCGCGACCGACGACCCACGGCGTCAGCACCAGGTCCGGGAGGCCGAGCGTGTGGTCCGAGTGCAGGTGAGTCAGGAAGGCTCGCGTCACCGCCGTGGGCTCGAGCTCGGCGGCCACCATCGCTCGAACCACGCCGGGGCCGGCGTCGAAGAGCATCGGCTCCCCATCGACGAGAACGACGGTCGCGGGACCGGAGCGTGACGGGTCGGGGACCGGTGTTCCGGAGCCGACGATCACCACCTCGGTGCGCCAGCTATCGGAACTGGAGCTCGGCGGCGCGCTCGGCTCCTGCACAGGCTCCGCCGTTCGCGCCGGAACGGGTTCCTGCACCGGTTCATCCTCCGAGCAGCCGAGGAGCGCGAAGGTGAGGGCGATCGTGGTCCACCGCTCGGTCGTCGCGCGTCGCATGGGTCCATCGTGGCACGAGGTCGAGCTTCGTGGTCTACCCTCCGAGTCGTGACGGCCCCGACACAAACGACACCGACGTCGCGCGGACCTCGAGCCGCGCTCGAGGGCTTCGGCGTCGTGGCGGTCGGCAGTGCGCTGGGGATCGCGCTCCGCCATCCGCCCCTCGCGCTCAGTCACTGGCTGCACGTCGCGTACGCGGCGGGTCATCTGCTCTTCATCGGTGGTCTCTTGGCGGCTCTCCTGTGGCTGGGTGCTCGACTCGGCCTGCGCGGACGACGGAAGAACGCCGCCGCGTTCGTCCTCGCCACAGCGTCGAGTGCGATCGTGATCCCTGCCGAGCTGGAGTCGTTCGCCGCGCGAGTCGGGCCGGGAGCCGAGCTGGCGATCGTCGCTGCCGGGACGCTGCTCGCAGGGGGGCTGGCCGTCGCGGCCTGGGCTCTCGGCCGCAGGCTTCGGCGAGTGTGGGTCGCCACCGTCGCGATCGCGTTTGCCGCAGCGCTCGCCGAGCCCTTCGTGCTGCCGGGGCTCTACGCAGGTCTCCACCTCTACGGGCTGGTGCTGGCGAGCCTCTTCGCGGCCGGCGGGCGCGGCGAGCGCGAAGAGCGACCACGGGCGCAACGGATCGCGTTCGGTGTCGCTGCGCTCGTGGCCCTCGGCAGCATCGCCATCCCGGCGCCGGCGGCCGTGCGCTCGGCGCTGGCGCGCGACGGCGGCGTCCTGCTCACGTTGCTTCCTTGGCCGGCGGCCGAGCTGGCGAGCACCGGTCCACGGGTGCGCGAGGACGTCTGGCTCCGACCCGCGGGCAAGCGCGAGCCGGTGCCGCCGACCGACCTCGAGCGGCCCGCGGCGCCAGTCGTGGTCCTGGTCTCCATCGATGCCCTACGCGCGGACCTGATCCGTCGCGACGACACACGCCCGCACCTCCCGAACCTGGTGGCCCTCGCGGAAGAAGGCGTCGACTTCACCAACGCTCACGCGCCGGGGTCGATGACGGTGAACACGCTCACCACGATCTTCACCGGCACGCTCTTCTCCCAACAGCGATGGGAACGCGGCACTCGCTGGCGACATCTCTGGCCCCTGCGTGACCCGACCCCTCGCTTTCCGGAGCTGCTGACCGACGCAGGGGTCCGCACGATCCACCATCCCGCCAGCGATTGGATGATCGACGAGTTCGGTGTGGCCCGCGGCTTCGCGGTGGAGCACTACGAGCCGCCGAGCGAGCCTCGCGAGGGGAGCCGACGCTGGAACCACTCGGACGACCTCTTCCCCCGGATGATCGCCAGCCTCGAGTCGCTGGGGCCGGAGCAGCCGGCGTTCCTCTACGCCCACTGGATGGACCCGCACGGCCCCTACACGCGGGGCGGAGTGAAGGAGACCGACTTCCTGAGCTACCTCGCCGAGGCCGAGCATGCCGACCGCCACCTCGGTGAGATCCGCGCGGCGATCGACGAGGCAGGACTGGCCGAGCGGACCTTCTTCATCGTCACCGCGGACCACGGGGAGGGCTTCGGAGAGCGCGGCCGTACGCAGCATGCCTACGG
The DNA here is from genome assembly GCA_017644045.1 of Deltaproteobacteria bacterium. Taxonomy (GTDB): domain Bacteria; phylum Myxococcota_A; class Polyangia; order Polyangiales; family Houyiibacteriaceae; genus UBA1660. The sequence continues at coordinate 236,548 of JAEPMI010000009.1, read as the reverse complement.
GCTCTACGAGGAGCTGATCCACGTGCCCTTGGTGATCACCGGACCGGGCATCGAGCCGGGGACCGAGGAGCGGCTGGTGAGCCTGGTCGATCTCGGGCCGACCATTCTCGACGTCTTCGCCCAGCCCACGCCTGGCCGGATGGTGGGTCAGAGTCTGCTCCCCTGGCTCCATGGACGGGACGCCGAGCTCACGCGACCAGTGCTCGCGGAGACCCGCTTGATGCGCTCGTTGCTGACGCCGAGCGGCATCAAGGTCATCCGGGATCTGCGTCGGGGCACCCTCGAGATCTACGACCTGAACGTCGACCCTGGCGAGACGGAAGATCGGGTCGGTGAGCCCACTGCGGAGATGGAAGCCGCAGTCGCTTTCCTCGATCGCTTCTTCGAGGTCCACCAGCTCCGCGCCGGCGGCTACGAGCCGCCCTACCGACCCTGACGATCAGTAGGCGACGCCCTCGGCCTCGGCGGCGCGGCGTGCTTCCCGGTTCACGATGCCGCCGATGTCGCTGTCGGAGAACTCCACCGGCGCGGCTGCCGCCGGTGCCGCGCTGCGCGGGGAGCCACCACCCGCGCGGCCGCGTGTCATGCGGCGTCCCGGTCGCGCCGGTGCCGCCCGACGGGCGACCGCCGCGGGCGCCGGCTGGATGAGGTTCCGGGAGCGCAGCTCGCGGAAGGAGAGAGCGCGCTCGCGCTCGCGCAGCGGCCGCCGGCTCATGAAGACCTCTTCACCGCGACGCAGCAGGAGTCGCTGCCGACCGTTGTGCGCGATCATCTGTCGGTAGGTGAGGATCTCCGCCTCGCCGCCGGTCAGCTGCGCGATCTGAGTGAAGAGCGTGCCGCCCTCCGGAGTCATGCCGCTGGCCTGCACGGTGTGGAAGGTGATCTCCGCGCGGCGGGCTCGCTCGAGGAGCCCGTTGCGGTCCACTCCGTAGTCCTTCGGCGGGGCGTCGCCGATGAGGAAGACGAGTCGCGCGCCGGTGTCGCTCCAGTTCATCTCGTCGACCGCGAGCTGGAGCGCCGCGTCCACGTCCTCGGGGTAGTCGCCGCCGCCGGTGGCTTGCAGGTTCATGAGCTCGCGGTGGATCGCGTCCACGTCCCGGGTCAGCGGCACCACGCGGGTGTGCTCCGAGTCACTCCGGTCGCGGTAGACGACCAGGCCGAAGCGAACGTCCGGCTGTGGGTCTCCCTGGAGAATGCCGTTGGCGGTCGCCCAGAGGTGTTGCTTCACCTGCTGGATCTCATCGGCCATCGAGCCGGTGGCATCGATGGCGAAGACCACGTCGATCCGGGGTCCACGGAGAGTCTCGGCTCCGGGCTGGGCCGCCGCGGGGGCGGCCAGAGCACCGAGGACGAGGGCGAGGGCGAGAGCGCTGCGTCGGGCCATGGAGACCCCAGACGCGCGACCGCCAGAAACGATCTACGGGGTGAGCTCCTGGACCGGCTCGTCCGGCGGAGGCGCGCTCAGCTGGCCGACCGCGTCGAGCGCGCGCAGGTAGGCGTCGGCCTCCGCGCGGAGCGTCGGGTCGGTGATGCAGGTCAGCGAGCGGCTCGCTTCTGCCTTCCCGGCCTGGAGCACCTGCGAATGCTGAGCGCCGTCGATCGAGTGGAGCGCCTCGAGGGTGTCGACGGTGCTCTGCTCGAGCCGTTCGAGGCAGGCGAGCTGGTCCGGGTCGAACGCCTGCCGTTCGCCCGCGCCGAGCGGCGGCGTGGTGAACGGGAGATTCGGCTGGACACCGATGGCTCCGGCGAGCGTCGCGCCCTCCACCCGCGCGTTCAGATGGAGCGCCGGGACGAGCGTCGAGATCTTCTGGAGGTCGCGACTCCCCTCGACCCTCGCGATGCCGGCGATGTCCAGGTGCGCCTGCAGTCCGCCCTGGCCCAGCGAGCTGTCGGGCACGTATCGGACGTGCTCGGCGATGGCTTCCATGGCGTGGAGATCGGTCGCCAGTCGTGCGGACGCCAGAGGCTGGGACAGGGTCCCGAACAAGCAGTACGGGCCACAGCGGGAGACCGCGCGTAGCGCCCGCCGCGGATCGTCCCGCGGGATCGCGAACGGAGGCACCACCTGTCGCACGGCGCCGCGCAGTGGAAGGGCGGAGCGGACCTCGAGGTGCTGATGCTCGGTGCGAGGCGACGGGACGCCGCTCGGCTCGGCGTCCGCGGCCGCGAGCGCGTCGGTCGCGCGTGGCGTGAGGTGCCCGACGAAGAGGAGCGACGCCGGCTCCGCGCGGAGGGCGAGCGCACCCTCGTCCACCTCGGTGCCGTAGGGCGCGGTCCGGGAGTGGGCCGCGATCACTTCGGCGAGGCCGGCCGTCGCCAGCTGGTTCAGGTAGTCGGCAGAAGCATATGCCAGCGCCTGACGCATCTGGCGGACGCCCACGTGGACGGCGGTGCTGCGCATCGCGGAGTGGCGGAAGTAGGCCGCGGCGGGCCACCGCGGGTCCATCGCCCAGCGCAAAGTGCCCGAGGCCTCACCCGAGCCACGGAGCGGCGCGTCGAGCTCGCCGAAGATGGCCCAGACCCAGCGACTCTCGGCCTCGATGCGCACACCCCAACCGCCCGGACATCGGCGCTCACCGTCCTCGGGGCGACAGAGGTGATCGAGCGCTCGGCCGAGCGAGCGCTCGAGCGCGACCGGGTCGCTCGCCGGGACGGCCAACACGTGGCGGATGCCGGAAGGACTGTCGCTCAGCCGAAAATCGTTCGCGGCGAGCTCCGTGACCCACGCGAGACCATCGTCGTTCGTCTCGGCGAAGCGCAGCACCATCGGTCGCTCGGTGTCCACGCCGCGGAGCTCGCTCAGCGCGTCGGCCATGCGTCGCGCGTGCGCTGCTCGGAGCGCCTCTTCGAGCGGGAGGCTCAGATAGTGGCGGACCTCCTCCGGCAGCGGAGCGGCGAGGGCGCCACGGATCGCGTCGCGCACCTCGGGCCACCGGTGCGGTTGGAAGAAGACCGTCGCGAGCGCCTCGTCACCCGCGACCTCGGCGAGGTCTCCGTCGACCGGCGCTTCGGCACCGGGCGCGATCGGGTCCGCCGACTCCTCCGATTCGTTCGCACCTCCGCACGCCAGCAGGCCGATGAGCGTCAGCCAACTCCACCGCCATCGGCGGTCCACTCCGTTCGATCGCATGGACCGGAGAGTCCCACCGACGGCGCTCGAACTCAAAGCGCTATGGACGCGCTACCAGATGGAGACACGCTCTTCGGGGGGGAGGTAGAGCGCGTCGTCGGCCTCCACACCGAACGCCTCGTACCAGGCGTCGAGGTTTCGGACGATGCCGTTGGTTCGATACTGCGAAGGGCTGTGCGGGTCGGTGACGATCCGCCGGCGAAGCTCCGCCTCGCGGTACTTGCGCTTCCACACCTGCGCCCACGCGAGGAAGAAGCGCTGGTCGCCGCTGAACCCGTCGAGCACCGGCGGCTCCGCCTCGCCGAGGGCGAGGTGGTAGGCGTGGTAGGCGAGGGTGAGCCCACCGAGGTCGCCGATGTTCTCGCCCATGGTCAGCTCGGGATCGAGGTTCATGCCGGGGAGCGGCTCGTAGCTGGCGTACTGGGAGCCGAGGCGCGTGGCGCGCTGCTGGAAGCGCTCCTTGTCTTCGGCGGTCCACCAGTCCCGAAGGAGGCCGTGGCCGTCGGACTTGCGGCCCTGGTCGTCGAAGCCGTGGCCGATCTCGTGGCCGATCACGGCGCCGATGCCACCGTAGTTGATCGCCATGTCGGCGTCGGGGTCGAAGAAGGGCGGCTGGAGGATCGCGGCGGGGAACACGATCTCGTTGCGGGTGCCGGAGTAGTAGGCGTTGACCGTCTGCGGCGTCATGAACCACTCGTTGCGATCGACCGGACCGCCGAGCTTGCCGACCTGGTCCTGGTGGTGCCACGCGATGCTCCGCTTGCTGTTGCCGAGCGCGTCACCGGCGACGATCGAGAGGTCGCCGTAGTCCTCCCACTCGTCGGGGTAGGCGATCTTCGCGCGGAAGGCCTCGAGCTTGGTGCGGGCCTCGGCCTTGGTCTCCTCGCTCATCCAGTCGAGGGCCTCGAGTCGTTCGAGAAAGGCGCGCTTCACGTTCTCGACGAGCGCGAGCATCTGCGCCTTGGCTTCCGCCGGGAAGTGCCGCTCGACGTAGAGGCGACCCATCGCCTCGCCGACCGATCCGTTCACGGCGTCGATCGCTCGCTTCCAACGGTCGCGCTGCTCGGGCTGGCCGCTGAGGACCACGCCGTAGAAGGCGAAGTTCGCCTCGTCGATGGCGCGCGGGAGCACGTCCGCGAAGCTGTGGATGTAGTGGAACTGGAGGTAGGCCTTCCACGTGTCGACCGGCGTCTCACCGAAGAGCGCGGCGAGCGCCTGGATGGCGTCCTTCTCGCGGATGTTGAGATCCGTCTCGCCAGCAAAGCCCGAGGCCTCGGCGTAGACCGCCCAGGGGAAGCCGGGGGCGAGCGTCGGGAGCTCGGCCTGCTCGGTGAGGTTGTAGGTCAGGTCGCGGTCGCGGCGCTTCGCGCGCGGCCAGTGGACCTCGGCGATGGCCTTCTCGAGCTCGAAGATCGCCGCGGCCTTCGTCTCCGCGTCCTCGACGTTCCCGAGCTCCAGCATCTGTTGGACGAAGGCTTTGTACTGCTCGCGGATCTCGGCGAAGTTCTCTTCCAGATAGAAGTCGCGGTCCGGCAGACCGAGTCCGGCCTGGGTGAGGTGCACGATGTAGCGATCGGTGTCCTTCGGATCGAGGTCGACGTAGAAACCGATCGGCGAGGTGCCCAGCGCTGGGTCCGCCATGACGCGCGCCACGGCCTCGTGGTCCGCGAGCGCCTGGTACGCCGCGAGGTCCGCTGCGGCGGCCTCCATGCCGAGCTCCTCGATGCGGTCGGTGTCGAGGTAGCTCTCGTAGAGGTCTCCGATCCGCTGGCTGTCGCTGCCCTCCTCCGACTCGGTGGCCGCGACCTCCTCGGCGATGGCCTTCTGCTGCGCCTCGGCTTCCTCGAAGAGCACCGTGAACGCGCCGTAGTTGGAGAACTGTGCGGGGATCTCGAAGCGCTCGAGCCACGCGCCGTTCGCGTAGGTGAAGAAGTCGTCTCCAGGCTCGACCGCGCGATCCATGTCCGCGAGCTCGAAGCCCCAGGGTGCGATCGACGCGTTGAAGGTCGGTTGCGGAGGGGTGTCACGGACGGTGGTCGTGGAGCCGCCGCAGGCGATCGCGATCCAGGGGAGGGTCGCCCAGAGGAGAGTCTTCTTGGTCATCGCGCGGACCGTAGCGGCAGGCCCACCTCGGTTCCAGCGCGGAAGCTCACCCGCAGAGCACGTCGTCCGCGCAGAGCTGAACGATGAATCCGTCCTCGATGGAAATGGACGGGAAAACCAGATCGACCTGGACGGTGGTGCGATCGCCCATCGGTGGATCGAGGCTCAGCGTGCCGCTCGTCGCGTCCTCGCACGCGCTCTCTTCCGGGCAGTAGCGGAACGTGACGAAGTCTTCTCCGACCGACCAGCTCGGGCCGCTCCCGGCGGCGTAGATCTCGAGCCGGGGCGTCGCGCTGCTGGTCCGCGATCCGTCGCACATCGGCGCGTCGCCACCGATCACGAAGCCTCCGATCGCGGGCCCGTCCGCCGGTCCGCAGTCGTCGTAGATCACGCCCTGGCTCAGCGACGACGAGCTGCCGGCGTCCGACTCGCCCCCACCGTCCGACTCTCCGCCGGCGTCGGTGGGCGGGTCGTCGTCGGGGATCGTCGTCGAGGAGCCACAGCCGAGCGCCAGCGCCGCGAGGGTGAGCATCGTCCGCATGCGACGGACGGTACACGCCCGTCAGAGTCGGCGCATCAGACGCATGGTCTCGCCCGCGTGCACGGTGACGGTGACGGTGTGCATCGTCCCGTCCTGGGTTCGCAGACCGATCCGGTGCCGTCCCGGCGAGACCCGCAAGTTCCGCACGGGCGTGTTCTGTCCGGTGTCCTCGCCGTCGAGAAAGACGCGAGCCCACGGGATGGTGTTGATCACCAGAGACCCGTGTTCCGCGGTCTCCGCGCTCCTCCCCGCGAAGGGGTCGAGCGGGGGCGCCTCCATGGTCGGCTGCATCGTCGGACGATTCGCGAAGGGGTCGCGGAGCTCGCCGGCGTTCGGGGCCATCTGCGACCGACGTCGCCGCTCGACGCGCTCCCGACGTCCCTCGAAGGGATCGAGCAGGTCCGGGTGGGTCGAGCGCATCGACGAGCGTCGTCGTTCCCGTCGCTCCGCCGGCTCTTCGTCGCGTGCTTCCGGCTCGACCTCCATCGAGCTCGCCGGGAGCACCGTCGGCGCCACGGGCTCGGGCTCGATGCTCTCGGGCGGCGCCGCCACGGCCGGGGTCTCGTTCGCGTGTTCCCCCGACCAGAGCCAGCCGGCCATGAACCCGAGGAGCGCGACCGCGGCCGCGAGCAGGATCGGGATCCAGGGGACCGCCGGTCGGCTCCCCGTCGCGGCGCGGACGACACGCCCCACCCGCTTGCGCACCAGCGGCGGCAGCGGCGGCGGCTCTTCGAGCGTCGCCAGCAGCGCGAGGGCGCCCTCGGGCGCGCCTCCGTCTCTCCAGCGCTTCGGGTCCTGGCCGTGTCCCTCGATCATCGCTCGTCCTCCTCGAGGGCCGCCGCCAACGCGCGTCGCGCCGAGTGCAGTCGCGAGTGAACGGTGCCGAGCGGGACATCCAGCACTCGGGCGATCTCGCGTCCCGGGAGTGCCTCGACCTCGAACATCACGAACACGGCGCGCTTCTCCGGATCGAGCTCGGCCAGGAGTCGCTGACCCCGCTCCTGCTGCCGACGCCGTCGGAGCGCCCGCTCGGGGTCGTCGATGACGGTGGTCTCGACCCGACGGTCGAGCCGCTCCACCCGCGCCGTCTTTCGGCGATGGTTCCGCGCCAGCCCGAGCGCGATGCCCCAGAGCCAGCCGCGGATCGGGCGCTCGGGGTCGTAGTCGGCGCGTCGGCGATGGACGACCACGAAGACCTCCTGGAGCAGATCCGCCAGGTCCTCGCTGGCCACCCCCATTCGGTGAAGGGCCCGCCACACGAACTCTGCGTGGGCGTCGTAGGTCGCGCCCACGTCGAGCGCCTGGCTCGAGGCACCGGCCTCGGCCGGTCGGGCGTGAATCGTCTGCGCCATCACCCTGAGATTGTCGCGACCGGCGCCGATCTTCACGGGCGGGCGAAAAAACTCTTCGAGAGCCGCAAGAAATGTCACCCCCGTTGGCTACGCTCCGCGCCATGACGATCACCCTCCATCATCATCCCTTCACCCGCGCCGCCGGCACCGTCTGGGCCCTCGAAGAGGTCGGTTGCGACTACGAGCTCGAGTACGTCGACCTCCTCGCCGGTGTGCAGAAGGAGAAGGCCTTCCGACCGCTCAACCCGATGGGGAAGCTCCCGACGCTGGTGGACGGCGACGCGGTGGTCACCGAGGCCGCGGCCATCGCGCTCTACCTCGGCGATCGCTTCTCCTCCGGCAAGCTCGCGCCGCTGCCGAGCGATCCGGCGCGCGGCACCTACCTGCGCTGGTCGTTCTACGCGCCGTCGGTGATCGAGCCCGGGTGCATGGCAGAGGCGGCGAAGTGGGAGTTCAAGCCGGGCTCGGCCGGCTGGGGCACCTACGGGGAGATGCTCGACACCATCTCGGCGGCCATCGGTGAGGGGCCCTGGCTCCTTGGCGAGACCTTCTCGATGGCGGACGTGGTGTTCGGCGGCACCGTCCGTTGGATGACCATGTTCGGCATGCTCGAGCAGCGGCCCGAGTTCATGGCCTACGTCGAGCGGCTCAGCGCTCGGCCTGCGGCACAGCGCGCGAAGGCGATCAACGACCGGATCATCGAGGAGCGTGGGCTGAAGCGCGGCTGAGGCCCGACGAGACAGCGGCGTCTCGAATCGGCGTCGGTTCGAGCCGTGGCGAACGTGAACGACGTCCACGTCGAGGGGCGTTTCCTCTGCGCTAACGTCCATGCGAGACTGCCGCGTGGCGAAGGGGGATCGATCGACCAGCCGAGTCTGGGCCATCACGCTCCCGCTCTTCGTGCTGATCTCGGTCGTCCTCGGCGTGCTGTGGTGGCTCGATCGGGAGGAGTGGCGCGAGGGTGTCCAGGAGCAGGTCGCGCTCACCGCCGAGCAGGCGGCCCTTCGCCTGGAGGACTACGTCGACGCGCGCCTACTCATCGTCGAAGCCTTCGCGCGCACGTCGGCGCAGCAGCCCGAGTGGGGTCCGGAGCAGCGCCGAGTGCGCGCCGAGGTGGCCCAAGAGCAGTTCGGCGGGTTCCAGGCGATCAACTGGGTCGGGGTCGACAGCCGGATCCGAACGGTCACGCCGCTCGAGAGCAACCGTGGCGCTCTCGGCCGTCGCGTTCTCGACCACCCCGTGGCCCACGAAGCGTTCCGTCGTGCTCGGGAGACGGGCGAGCCGACGATGACCGCGCCCCTCGACCTCTTCCAAGGGGGCCGGGGGTTCGCCACCTACTTCCCCTACGAGAGCGACGACGGTCAGGCTTACGTGAACGGCGTCTTCCGAATCCGTCCGCTGGTGGAGACCGCGCTGCGAGGTGGCGTGCTCGAGGACTACACGATCGAGCTGACGGACGGGGACGAGCTCCTGCTGAGCTTCACGGAGGGCGAAGCGTCCGACGATCGGCCGACCGCAGCGTCGGGGGTCGAGCTCCTCGACCACACCTGGACACTGGCGGTCACGCCGCGCGAGCACCTGTGGTCGTCGATGGAAGACCGGCGGCCTGGTCTCGTGTACGGGATCGCCTTCCTGCTCCTCGCGTTGATGGCTTGGGCGGTCCACCTCGCGCTCCTTCGCCAGATCGGACGTGCCCGCGCCGAGAGGGAGCGACGCGAGCTCGAGCTCCGCCTCGAGCGGGCCTCGAAGATGGAGGCGCTCGGTCGCTTGGCAGGCGGCGTGGCCCACGACTTCAACAACATCCTCACGGCGATCCTCAACAGCGTGCAGCTTCTCCGGGAGCCCGCCGAGACCTTCGAGTACGGCCCGTTCGCGGTGGACACCATCGTCGACGCCTCCACGCGCGCCGCCGAGCTCACCCGCCAGCTGCTCACTTTCGCACGTCATTCGCCGAGCGCACCGGTGGTCCTCGATCTCAACGACCAGCTGGTGTCGCTCCGTCGCATGCTCGAGCGCCTCCTCCCGCCCAGCGTGGAGCTCGAGATCGCGCTCGACTCGGAGCTGCCGCTGGTGAAGCTCAGTCAGTCGCACGTCGGGCAGATCGTCGTGAACCTCGTCGTGAACGCCGCCGACGCGATGCCCGGTGGAGGGCGTATCGACATTCGCACGCGACGCGAGGAGGGCGCGGTCGTCCTCGAGGTGGAGGACAACGGCGCCGGCATGGACGCAGAGACCCGCGAGCGGATCTTCGAGCCCTTCTTCACGACAAAGGAGTCGGGCAAGGGCACCGGCCTCGGCCTCGCGACCGTGTACGGGCTGGTCCAGGGCTACGAGGGGACCGTCGACGTGATGAGCGAGCCAGGTCGAGGAACGGTCTTCGAGATCCGGTTGCCGGCGCTGGCCGGCGCCACGGTGCCGGAGACGAAGGCGCCCTCCGCGGTCGGTGAGATCGTCGCGCCGAAGGCGACGTCAGCGCGCCGCTTGTTGCTCGTGGAAGACGACGACGGAGTTCGAACGGCGCTCCTCCGCGGGTTGCGCATGATGGGCCACGAGGTCACCGAGGCGCGTGATGGGCAGGAGGCGATCGACGTGCTCGAGGGCGGCGCTCGTTTCGATGGCGTCCTGTCGGACGTGTTGATGCCCCATGTCGATGGGATCGAGCTGCTCGAGTGGATCCGGGAGCACCGACCGAATCTACCGGTGGTGCTCTGCTCTGGTCACACCGGCAGCCGAGAGGTCGTCGACGACGACCCGCTGACGGAGCTGCACGGCAAGCCGTTCTCGATCGAGACGATCCACGAGATCTTCGATCGACTCTGGGAGTCACGCTCGGACGGCGACTCCGAGCCGCCGGGTCCTACTCCGGCTTCCCGTCAGTGACGCAGGCCACGCCGCCGCAGGTGTCGATCATCTCGCCCGTGCGAAGGAAGTGGACCATCTGATCCTGCGCGGGGATGTAGCGGCGGAGCCACCCGTGGGTGTTGCCTTCGTCCGGCTGCTCCGGGTCGCCATCCGGCGGATCGAGCGGCGTGGGGTCGTCGGGGATGCCGAAGTCGACCTCGACCACGGCGGCGCCGATCGTCGCCGGGTAGGTCTGCTCGGGTAGCCCGAAGACCGGTCGCACGGCGGGGACCATCAGGCTCGCCCCGGCGGCGCGTGCGCTGATGAAGCTCGCCTCGTTGACCACCTCTCGGTCTTCCTTCGCCACGTGATAGAGCACCTGGTGCGGCGGCGTGCCCGGCAGTGGGTCGTCGGTCAGGTGCGGGGCGAAGGTCAGCGGGTCGAAGGTGTCCCAGCCGGTGCCGAGCGCCATGAGGAAGACCGTGATCGCGTCGTCCTGCGCGTAGGTCAGGTTGAGGATCCCGACGAAGGGCGAGAAGTCCACGCTCCGATGGAGCAGGAAGGGGTAGCCGCTTCCGGGCACCCCGAGCACGCCGCGCTCCACGTCTTCGGTGAGCGCCATGACCACGGTGCCCACCGAGCCACCCTGGCTGTTGCCGTAGTACCAGACCGTCGTCGGGTCCCAGGCGAGCTCGCCGTCGGTGCGGCGGAAGCGCGCGTCGTCGTCGGTGGCGAGGGTCGTCTTCACCAGCTTCTGCTGGACCAGCTGGTTGATCACGCCCTGGTAGGGGAGCTCCTTGATGTGCGGGAAGCGCCCGCCCTCCTGCACGAGCACCTCTCCCCAGACGTTCTGGATGAGCTCGTCCATGCCCTGCATGTTGCAGGCGAGGATCGCGAAGCCGAGTCGGTCGGCCATCTCGCGGATCCAGCCGTTGTTCGCCTCGGCCAGTCGACCGAGGAAGCCGTGGCCGTACTGCATCACCGGCACCGGGGCGTCGCCGGTGAAGGCCGAGTGCGGGAGCTGGAAGCGGAAGGGGTGCTCCTCGAATCCGTCGACGATCGGGTCGCCTGCGTCGTCCCAGTTGATGCGCCGCACACCGAGCTCGTCGGGCTCGCCCATGACGCTCGGCACGCTCACCGTGCCGTCGACGATGATCCGGATCGACGGATGGCACTCGCCCGGGTCGTCGACGCCGTCGCACTCGAAGACGTCGTTGATCGTGTAGCTCGGCCCCTCGGCCGGAAGCGCGTCGAAGATCGCGTCGCGGACGGCGAGGATCGGTGCCTGCGCGAACTCGGCGCTCTGCACCGGGAAGCTCCACGCGAGGAGCAATGACTCACGCGAGACGCCGGCCATCTCCAGGGTCGGGAAGACCACGTCCTCGAAATGCGGGCGTCGCTCCTCGATGCCGATCCAATCGGTCTCGGTGTCGTCGCGGAGCGCGGCGAAAGCCTCCGGCGCCTCCGCGTCGAGGCGCCGCACGCCGACGACGATCTCGGTGCCGCGCGGGAGCGGGATGGCGGGTCGGATGATGATGAGCTGCGGCTCCTTGTCATCCGCCAGGAAGTCGGATTCGACCCAGTGGGGGATGCGCTCACCGGTCGTCGCGTCGAGCACCACGGTCGGGTAGTCGTCCGCGAGGCTCGCCTCCGAGTCGAAGGGGCCCGGGCCCGGAATCTCGGCGCCGGGGAGCTGGAAGACGATCGGCGTCGCTGCGCCGAAGGCTTCGTTCTCCTCGAGCGCTGCGCTCTCGAAGGTCGCCCGCGGTCGGGGCGGCAGCAGGTTGGTCGGCAGGTCGATCCCGTCGGGGCCGATGTAAGCCCGCGAGGGGAAGGGGTAGAGGCAATCGGGGAGGAGATTGTCGCACCCTTCGGTCCCGCGCGGCCCCGTCGGACCGAGGTCCTCGGTGCCCATATCGTCCGTGCCCGTCGTGTCGTCGTCGCCGCCGCAGGCGGCGGCCAGCACGAGGACCAGCCCGAAAAGGAAGTGATGTCGGTTCACCACTTCGGAGTACCGGTGCCCCTCGGGGCGGTCAATGTCGTCTCGTGCGCGCTGTCGGGCTCGGCGGTAATGGGCCGCTGGTCACGGAATGGCCCGCTTCACGCCTCGGCCGCTGCACCGTCGATCTCGACGTCGGGCGGGAAGAGCGCGCGGTGGACCTCGCGGACCATGTCCGGTGCGTCGTCGCCCTTCACCACGAAGGTCACGTGCCGGCCGTCGGCGCCGGGGATCACGGCGCCGATGTCGTAGGCCTCGAGCTTCCGTAGCGCCGGGGCGATCTGTCCGGTGCTGCCGTGGAGCGCGTGACCGACGATGCTGACCGTCGCCATCCCGGGAACGACCCTCGGCACACAGAACTGACTCAGGTCCTCGAGGAAGTTGTCGAAGCGTTCCGACCCGAGCGGAGAGGCGGCCGGATCGAGGGTGGCCTGAATCGTCTCGGGCGCGGAGGCCATCATGTCGATGGAGAGATGGTGTCGCCGGAAGCAGTCGGTGATGTCTGCCAGGACGCCGACCTCCTGCCATTCGCCGCGCCGGGACATCTTCACCAGGTAGAGGTCCTCGCGATGGGCAACCGCTCGAACGGAGGGATCGCTCTGCATCCGCTTGACCACGGTCCCCATCTGATCGGGATCGGTCGTGCAGCGCACGTGCAGCTCCACGTCGTTCTTGCGCACCGGGTCGATGCACCGTGGATGGAGCACGCTCGCGCCGAGCGAGGCCAGCGTCTCGGCTTCGCTGAAGTCGACCTCGTCGAGGCGATGGGCCTCTTCGACGACGCCGGGATGGGCGCTGTAGAGCCCATCCACGTCGGTCCAGATCTCGAGGCGCTCCGCGTTCAGTCGTGCGGCGAGGTAGGCCGCGGAGGTGTCCGAGCCGCCCCGGCCGAGCACCACCGTGTCGCCGGTCTCCTGGTCGCTCGCGATGAAGCCCTGTGTGACGATCACCTGGCCCTTCCGATCGAGCTTCGCTCGCAGCTCGTCGTCGACCTCCGCGCTGCAGGCGGCGGAGAGCCAGCGGCGGTCCTCGCTCAGCGAGTCGGGGAGCGCGACGAGCAGCTCGCGGGCGTCGGTCCACTCCGCGTCCAGGCCGTCGGCTACCAATCGCGCGGCGCCGAGGCGCGTGGACATCAGCTCACCCACGGAGAGCAGCCGAGCGCGCGTGCGCGGATCCATGTAGCCGAGCGTCCGAGCGGCGGCGACGAGGCGCTCCAGATCGTGGAGCGTGTCGACCACGAGCCCCATGTCCACCTCGAGTCCGGTGGCGAGCTCGCGGTGCACGCGCCGAATGGTCTCGAGCGTCGACGCGCAGGCCTCGGCGTCCTCGAAGATCTCGGCGAGCGACTGGAGCTTGTCGGAGATCCCGGCCACCGCGCTGCACACCAACACCACGCGGTGCCCCTCGTCGGTCAGCCGCCGCGCGACATCGCCGATGACCGACCAGCGCTCGGGGCTCGCGACGCTCGTACCTCCGAACTTCGCCACGACATAGGTCGGACGCGCATGAGTATCGTCGGTGGACATCGGGGAAGCTCCTCGGCTGGTGGGGTGATCGCCCGTCGGGACGTTGGCCTCCTGATGAAGGCACGGACCGGGCGACTCGAGCGCGTCGATCGCGTGATGCGATCGTGACGCGCTGCCGAACCCTACCATCCGAGGCCCGCGATCTCGACCGGGTCTCGGGTGGGAGCGATGTCAGGCGACCATCTGGTCTTCGTAGGCGGCGAGGCCCGCCTTCGCGCCCTCACCGAGGGCGACCACGATCTGCTTGTAGGGCGTCGTGGTCACGTCGCCGGCCGCGTAGATGTGCGGCTGGCTCGTGCGGCCCTTCTCGTCGACGAGGATTTCGCCGTAGCGGTTCATCTCGACCACGCCCTTCAGGAAGGCGCTGTTGGGCACGAGCCCGATCTGGACGAACACACCCTCGAGCGGAACCGTCACGGTCTCGCCGCTCTCGCGGTCTTCGTACTCGAGCGCGTTCACCCGCCCGTCGTCACCGACCACGCGCGTGGTCTTGGCGTTCTTGATCACCTTCGCGTTCGGCAGCGACTCGAGCTTCTTCACGAGGACGGCGTCGGCCTTGAGCTCGGGCATGAACTCGAAGACGGTCACCGACTTCACGATGCCGGCCAGGTCCAGCGCCGCTTCGACACCGGAGTTGCCGCCACCGATCACCGCGATGTCCTTGCCCTTGTAGTAGGGCCCATCGCAGTGCGGGCAGAAGTGCACGCCGCGGCCGCCGAACTCCTTCTCGCCGTCGACGCCGAGCTCGCGCCACTTGGCGCCGGTGGCGATGATCAGCGAGCCGGCCGTGAGCGTCTCACCGCTGTCGAGCGCCAGCCCGACGGGCTCGCCCTTGCCGTGCGGTTCGACCTTCGTGACGCGGCGATGCTCGAGGAGCTCGATGTCGTACGCGTCCATGTGCTTCTGGAGGTCGGCCGTGAGCTGCGGCCCCTCGGTGTAGGGAATGGAGATCATGTTCTCGATCCCCTTGGTGTCCTGCAGCTGGCCGCCGAGGCGGTCGGTGATGAGGACGGTGCGCAGTCCCTTCCGCGCGGAGTAGATCGCGCTCGACGCGCCGGCGGGTCCGCCGCCGACGATGGCGACGTCGAAGGCGCCGAGGTCGACGGGCTCGGCCGATGCCGCTTCGGAGCCGAAGCGGCCTTCGAGCTTCGCGAGCAGGTCGCCGAAGCTCGACTTGCCGGAGTGCACGAGGTCGTCCCCGTCGATGACGCTCGGCACGCCCTGGATCTTCAGGGTCTCGATCTCATCGGAAGCGAACTCCCCGTCGACCATCGTGTGCTCGAAGTCGGGGTGGAAGGTCGCCATCAGGTTGAGCGCCTGCACCACGTCGGGGCAGTTCTCGCAGCTCAGCGAGATGAAGGTGCGCAGACGGATGGGTCCCTTCAGCCGGCGCACGCGCTGTACCAGCACGTCGTCGGGGAGCTTTCCCTTGCCGTCGGTGTTCAGGATGGCGAGCACCAGCGAGGTGAACTCGTGGCCGCCGGGGATCCCGATGAACCGGATCCCGTTCGGTCCGGCGTCCGTCTCCATGTGGAATCGCGGGACGTCCGACGCCTCCCCTTCCTCCCGCACGACCACGTTCGGGCTCGTCTCGTCGAGCTGCTCGAGCATCGTCTTCAGATCCGACTGCTTCGGATGCTGGCTGGGTCGGTACACCAGGTGCACCGGCGCCTCGAGACGCTGAAAGACCTGCTTCAGCTGTTCGATCATGGCGGCTTCGATCATGGGAGGGCTCCTGTTCGGGTGAGGGGTTGGAAGGGGAGGGCGGACGAAGCGGGGCGCCAGCGCGCCCCGCTTCGGAGCGGCGCTCAGATCTTGCCGACCAGGTCGAGACCGGGCTTCAGCGTCTTGGCGCCGGGCTGCCACTTCGCGGGGCAGACCTCGTCCGGGTTCTTCGCGATGAACTGCGCGGCCTGGACCTTGCGGAGGAGCTCGTCGGCGTTGCGGCCGATGCCGTTGTCGTTGACCTCGGCGAGCTTGATCTGCCCCTCGGGGTTCACGAGGAAGGTGCCGCGGTACGCGAGGCCGGCCTCTTCGATGTAGACGCCGAAGGCGCGCGAGAGGTGACCGGTCGGGTCGGCGAGCATCGGGTACTTGATCTTGCCGATGGTCTCCGAGGTGTCGTGCCACGCCTTGTGCGTGAAGTGGGTGTCGGTGCTGACCGAGTAGACCTCGACGCCCAGCTCCTGGAACTTGGCGTAGTTGTCCGCCATGTCACCGAGCTCGGTGGGGCAGACGAAGGTGAAGTCGGCCGGGTAGAAGAAGAAGATCGACCACTTCCCCTTCAGGTCCGCCTGGGTGACTTCCTTGAAGTCGTCGCCGTGGTAGGCCTGCAGCTTGAACTCGGGGACCTGGGTGTTGATCAGGGTATCCATCGTGTCTCCATTCCGCGCCTCGTCGGACGCGCTGTGTCGTTGGTGGAATGGAGTCTGGGGATCTCATCACCTTAGGTAAAATAGATGGTCCCAACCCTGCGATAGGGAGTGCCTATCAAGTCAGTGGACGCGGATCGGCAGGACCTCTTCGTCCGCCAGCTCGCCCCGCAAAGATCGGGGCATGCGCCGTTCGATCACGTCGGCGAGCGCGTCCCGGATCTCCGATTTCCAGCTGAGCCGGTGTGTGACGAGGCTCACCTCGCGCGTCGGAACGCGCTCGCCGAAGGGGCGGATCGCGCGCTTTCGGACGCTGCGAGGCAGGGTTCGAGCGAAGGTCTCGGGCACCAGCGTGTAGCCACCCGTCGCGTCGATCAGGTGGCGGAGGGTCTCGAAGCTGCCGCCGGCGAAGCGCACGTTGCCGAGCAGCGAGCGCTCGTGGAGCCCGCAGAGGTTGATCACCTGCGCGCGGAAGCAGTGGCCGTCTTCGAGCAGCCAGAGCTTCTCCGAGTCGATATCGTTCACCTCGACCGTGTCCTTCTGAAGGAGCGGGTCGTCCACGTGCGCGTAGAGGTGGAAGGGATCGTAGAAGAGCACGTGCTCATCGATCGACGCTTCGCCGAGGGGCGTCGCGAGAATGGCGCCATCCATCCGATTGGCGCCGATCTCCGCGAGGATCGTGTCGGTCGGTCGCTCGAGCACCGTGAGCTCGACCGCTGGGTAGTCGTCGGTGAGCTCCTGGAGGAACCAGGGCAGCACGTAGGGCGCGAGCGTGGGGATGACCCCGAGGGTGAAGTTGCCGGCGGGCTCCGCGCTCTCACCGGTGGCCGCGGCAGCGAGGCGCTCGCTCGCGGTCACCACCTCGCGCATCGGGTCGAGCAGGTGCTCGCCACGCTCGGTCAGCACGATGGGTTTCGCCTGCCGGTCGAAGAGGGTGACACCGAGCTCCTGCTCGACCTTCTGGATCTGGCTGCTGAGGGTCGGCTGCGACACGCCGAGCTTCTCGGCGGCGCGACCGAAGTGACCGGTCTCGTGGACCGCGAGGACGTAGGTCAGCTGGGTGATCGTGGGCATCGTGCGGCGCGTGCTCGCTTCACTCGTCGAGCTCGCGAACCTCCAGCACGTTGCGTCCGATCTGGAGGATGTCACCGATCTCGATGGCGGCCTCCTTGGTCTTCACGCCGTTCACGCGCAGCGCGCGACGACCGGCGATGTGGGACGCGCGGTACACCCCGTCCTCGTCGCGGACGATCTGCACGTGCCGCGGGGCGATCCACCAGCCGGAGATCACCACGTTCGACGCTTCGGTCTTCCCGATCGTGAGCACCATGCGGAGGTTGTAGTCGCGGCCCTGGTAGTGCAGGACCAGCCCGCTCGACGGCACCACGGCGATGGTCTCCTGCATCGCCTCGATCGGGTGGGCGCTCGGTCGCCGTGTCTCGATCTCGTCGACCGGCGCCGAGTCCTGGTACTCGAGCGTGTACTTGCCGATGCCGACGCTGTCGCCCGGACCGAGGAGCGCGCGCTCGACCTTCTTGCCCGAGAGCTCGAGGCCGTTCTTGCCGCCGAGGTCCTCCACCACCAGCACGGTGTCGCCTTCGCGGCGGATCTTCGCGTGCTTTCGCGAGACGCTCAGGTTGTCGAGCGCGAGGTCGGCCGAGCTGCCGCGGCCGACGACGATCTCGGCCTCGGTCATCGGGTACTGGAAGACCGCGCGATCGCCGAGTCGCACGATCAGCGTCTTGGTCGGCAGCTCCGGCTCGTCGCTCCCTTCGAGGTAGCTCGCGAGCGGTTGCCCCGCGTCGGCGGCCGGCGGCAGCCGGATCTGATCGTAGATGTCGAGGGTGACCGCCTGCGCGCTGCCGGAGAACACGTACTCGACGATGCGATCGGCGATCGCGCCTTCCTCGGGGAAGGTCTCTCCTGCGGCGACGAAGAGCGCTTCGGGCTCCCCGTTGCGACAGAACGCGAGGGTGCGCGCGTCGTTGCGCCTCACCACCAGCACCCCGTCCGTCTCGGTCTTGCGGATCGACTCGAGCAGCATGTGCGGGTCGACCAGGCTCGCGGGCACCTGGGCCGCCGGCGCCTTTCGGAAGGGCACGGCGAGCGAGAGGAGCAGCGCGAGGTCCGCGCCGTGCAGCACCGCGCGGTCCATCTGCCGGAGGCTCTGCACGGTCTCGCGGATCCCGGCGGCGATGAACTCGTCGCCCTCGAGCTTGCCGGCGGAGTGCACCTTCCCCTGCAGGAAGAAGAGGAAGCGCTGCCCGCTCTTGGTCCAGGCGCGCAGGTAGCCATGCGGGGTGTCGCCCGCGAGCGCCGCTTCGGTCGCTGCGAGCGCGTCGTCGAGCCCCACCGGCAGCGATGTCTCGGAACGGAAGGGCAGGCGCATCGGCCCGATCCTACAGGAGCGGTGCCACCCACTGGAAGCGCTCGGCTTTCGCCCGACCCTTTTGGATGGAAGGATCGCGCGACATGGAGCCCCGCTCGATCGTCGCCCTGCTGACCTGCTTCGCCTTCGCCTGCTCGGAGCCGGAGGAGCCGTCCGCCACCGAAGCCGCCGACGAGGCGGAAGCCGCGGAAGACACCGAGCCGACCGAAGCGCTCCGCATCCCTCGCGAGCCGGAGCCGGAGGGCCCGGAGGCCGAATCGGTGCGAGCGGCGTTCGAAGGCTACCGCCGCTCACTCATCGAGGAGGACGGCGCGTCCGCCGCCGGCCGGGTCAGCGCGAATACCCTCGAGGCGTATCAGGGATTCCGCGACCTCGCGCTCACCGGCTCACGCGCACAGCTCGAGGAGCTCTCCATGATCCATCGGATGCAGGTGCTGCTCTTCCGACACCGGATCGACGCCGACCAGCTCGAGGCGATGACGGGCAGAACGGCCTTCGCTCACGCCGTCGACGAGGCCTGGGTCGGTGCCGGCGGCATCGACCGCCTCGAGGTGCACCACGTCTCGGTTCGTGGCGACGAGGCGGCGGCCAACGTCGGCGTCGGGCCGCGGCCCTCGCCCGACCTCTTCCACTTCGTGAAGGAGGAGGGGGAGTGGCGGTTGGACCTGATGCCCTCCCTCAGCTCGGCCGAGGGGGCGCTGCGGCAGATGGCCGCCGCGCGAGGCGTCGAAGAGAACGAGTTCTTGCTCGGCATGATCGGCTCGATGAGTGGTGAGCCGGCGACCGAGGCGCTCTTCGAGCCCCCGCGCTAGCGCCAGATTGCGATCACTGGCGGACGCGGCAGTCGCCGCCGACCTCGCAGGCCTCGATGAGCAGCTCGACGGGGCGCTTGGCGTCGATGGCGCGCGCGGTGGTGGTGGCCTGCGGGCGAAGCGCGGGGCTCACGCCGCAGCGGAGGTCGTCGTCGTTCTGACGAACGCACCAGTGCACGCGCACAGGCTGGCGACACGTGTTCGCGAGGCGGGTCTCGAGGCGGTCACCGTTCCAGTGGGTGCTGGTCGGGCGGATGCAGTGGTCGAACGAGGCAGCCTCGGTCCGCTGGCTGGGGGCGGCGATGCTGATCAGGGCGAACGCGGACAGGAAGATGAGGAGGAAGGAACGCTTGGTCATGAGGGGTCCTTGGCGCGCACGTCGCCAGCCGGCGTGTGCGCACGCCGTGGTGGGGGATGGATTTCCGGCCGCTGGGGTGAGGTCCGGATTCGCGAGGACAGAGAGCAATGCGCGTACCAACGATGAGCTCTCCCGGAATCATTGAGGATCTACACTCGGCCCCGTTCAGGGACCCGAGGTCGTACCGATCGTTCGTCCCGCGGTTGAAAGGGAACTCTTTCGATCGTGCAAGAGTGGGACACCCCTGAAAACGCGAGCTGACGTACGATCTGGAGCATGCGCTCGGCGGTCGTTTTCGCACTCTTCGGGGCCCTCGCCTGCTCTCGAGGGGTGGCTACTCCAGAGCGGCCACTGCCGCCGCCACCCCCACAGAGCGTGGACGTGCTCGCGTACAACGCCTGGATGCTCCCGCCCGTGGCCGACGATCGAGTCGCGCGGGCGCAGGTGATCCCGGCGGCGCTCGAGGGGTACGACGTGGTGGTCGTCAGCGAGCTCTTCGATCGCGAAGCCCGCGAGGTGTTCGCCGAGGGGATGCGCAACGTCGGCTACGCCGAGACGCCGGTCCTCGGAGAGGACGCGCCGGAGCGCTGCGACTCGAGCTTTGGGCCGATCCACATGAGCGTGGAGCTCGGACTGAATGGGGGCGTGATGATCTTCGGAAAGCATCGGGTCACCGAGACGGCCGAGCGGGTCTTCCGTGAGATGCGCGGCGTGGACGAGGAGACGGAGGGCCCCGCGTGCGTGGGTGAGGACTGCTGCTCGGCCAAGGGCGTGCGCTACGTGCGCTTCGAGACCGACGGCGTGGGGATCCCCGAGTGCCTCCACGTCTTCGGGACGCACCTGCAGAATCAGACGCCGGTGGTCGGCGCCGTCCGCCGCGCCAATGGAGACGCACCCCGACTCGCGCGGAGTCGGCAGCTCCGGATGATCCGTGAGCTCATCGACGAGGTGGCCGACACCGAGTCGTGCCCGGGTCCGGTGATCGTCGCTGGCGACCTCAACCTGCAGCCCAGCGAGCTCGACGAGGCGCTCTCGATCCTCGACGCCGCCGGTCCGGACTTCGCTGGGCCGCCATCGTGGGGTTCCTTCAACCACCACGCCGAGTCCGACGCGCCGGAGCACCTCGACTACGTGCTCGTGACCGGCGACTGGGAGGCGCCGCTGCTCGCCACCAACGAGACGCGGCTCGTGCGTGGCACCTACGAACGGAGCCTGGGCCTCGGCATCCTCGGGCGCACCGAAGAGGTCTTCGCTGACCTCTCCGACCATCACGCGGTCGCCGGTCGCTTCGAGTGGGCGAGCACGAGCGCGCGCGCGCGAATCCGATGGCGCGTCGGTGCGAGCGAGTGCGGTCCGGAGGCGCAGCCCGTCGACGCAGGCGAGCTCACGCCGAGCGGCGGGGCACTCTGCGCGGAGGGCGAGCTCGGCGAAGCGATCTGGTGCGACCGCGGGCTCTCCGGGTGCGCCGAAGGTCGACGCTGCGCGCAGGTGGTCGACCCCAGCTCATCGGAGCCGACCGCCTTCGACGACTACCTCTGCTGGGGCCAGCCGCGTCAGTCGTTCCAGCGCTGACCGGGGCCGTAGCGGATCGTGATCGGCCGCGCCTGGACGATCACGAAGCGGCGATCTCGGGTGAGCAGGACCTCCACGTCCACCGCGTTCGCTTCACCTTCGTAGACCGGCGTGAGCCGTTGGTGGATCTGCTGGAGTAGCCGTGCCAGCCGGGCGTGCTCGTCGCCGCGGAGGATCGCTCGCCCTTCGGTGCGCGAGCTCCGCCCCAGCACGAAGACTTCCGGTGTCTCCGTCCAGGTGTAGATCAGCAGCTGCTCCGGGAGCTCGTCGCCCTCGGCCGCCGTCACGCCCTCCGAGCGCGTCTGCAGGTTCACGTAGACGCCGGGGCGAACCTGCGTGAAGGGGTTGGCGGTGACGGCGACGCCGGTGGCCACGATGTCGTCGACGAAAGGCTGGATGAGCACGGCCATGGCGACCGCGTCCTGTTCGATTCGCGCCCACGCTCGTTCTTCCCAGGCGCGTTCCAGATACACGCTGGCCCACACACGACGGAGCGCATCGGCGAGCGTCGCGTCGTCGGCGCCGGGATCCACGACCACCGATCGGTAGAGCCCGGCGCCGCTGAAGCCCTCGAGGTCCTCGGCGTTGGTGCTCGAGCGGAAGATGTGGGGACGACCCGGCGCCAGCTTCGCTCGCACCTGGCGGAGCAGCGCCGGGCTGACGCGGGTGCGCTCGATCGCCGCGCGCAGACCCTCGAGGGCCGCTCGCCGTTCGGCGCGATCCTCGGTCCCGACCACCCTCGCGATCGCCGCGCGGTCGATGCCGGCCTCGCGGCGGTGCTGTAGGAACGCGCCGAAGGGCGCGACGAAACCGCCGGGCGTCTCGATGCCGCCCGCGCGGCAGAGCGCTCCGAGCTGCGCGGCCTTGGCGCCGACGACGTCCGCGTCGTCCACGCCGGTGTCGCAGAGCTGCACGAGCACCGGCGGCGTCGGCTGCCGAATCGGTGGCGTGTAGGCGTTCGGTGGACGGAGCGCGTCCCACTGCGCCTGCGCTGCCTCGAGGGTGGAGCGCTCGATCTGCATCGCCTGAGCGCCGACCGTCAGCCGGACGAGCTCGCCCTCGAGGGCGGTCAGTCGGCTGTCGTTCGTCGCGTCGCGGAGCGCCATGTCGGGCGTGCCCCGGCTACGCGAGAGCACCGCGACGTGTGCGAGGGGGGCCTGCAGGCGCGCGGTGATCAGGCCGGCGATGGGCGGCAGATCCTCGGGGATCTGGTCGACCACCACGATGTCGTTCGGCCGCGCGTTCATCACCGACTCGTCGTCTCGGGCGATCCGCAGGTATCCGTGAGTCACGCCGAGCACCACGGCTTGGTAGCGCTGCGCCGCCTGGAGCCGTGTCTCGTCGACGGTGGGGACACCCGCGGTGCGCGCCCGCTCTTCGTGGCCCGGACTCAGTGGCCGGAAGCGGAGGTCTTCGCCGAAGAAGACGCGCTCCTTCAGATGGGCGAGCAGTCGGCCGAGCCGCTCCGCGCTCAGGGTGTCGCCGGGGACGAGCTCGATCGACCAGACGTCCGCGTCGAGGTAGCGGACGATCGACGCCAGGATGAAGCGGCGGTCCGGTCGCCGGTACTGCTGCACGTTGAACGCGCCGTGGTCCGCGAAGCGGTCGATGAACCGCTGGACGAAGTAGAAGTGCAGCGGCCAGCGCGCGGACTGCACGAAGTAGGTCCGCCAGTCCTCCTCGAGGTCCACGACGATCTTGACCACCTCCGTGTGGGCCATCGTCGCGTCCGCTGGCCGATAGGCGAGGGTGTCCCACTCGGCGGTGCTGGCGATCTGCGGGAGCGAATCGGGCGCATCTTCCGCAGGCGGAGGCGGCCGGTCGTCCGGGAGCTCGACGCGGCCGCCGCCGGGACCGCCGCTCAGGGTCGGTCCGCACGCGAGCAGGAGCAGGGCGCAGAATCGGACGAGTCGTGGGAGCACGGACGACCAGTGTCGCCCGACACGGCCGCGAGGGCGACTACGAGTTGCAGAAGCTGTCGTGGAGCCACGCGCCGGCGAGTGCGCCACCGATGGCCGCGGCACCGGCCGCGAGGAGCGGGGACCAGCGGCGGATGGGTCGGCGTTCCGGACCGAAGCGCACCGGTCGGTCGCCCACGTGTCGACGCATGCCGAACGTGCCCTTCAAGGTGAGGGCGAGTCCGACGGCGCCGATGGCGGCAGCCGTGATCGGACCCGCTCGACCGCCGCAGCCGTAGTCGTCTTCCTGGAACGGGTAGTCGCCGCCCGCCTCGATGGCCATGACCACGGCGAACGCGACCGACTGCACGAGCATCATCACTCCCCACTGGCGGACCATCTTCGCGCGGACCCACGCGCCGCTGCCCCCGTCGTCGGGGAGGGAGGCCTGCAGCGTCAGCTCGGTATCGTCCGCCGACTCGATGCTCAGCGACTGGTCGGGGAGGAGTCGAGGCTGCGCTCCCGCGTGAGTCGCGTTCGACGTGAGCCATGCGCACGCGAGTGTGAGCACGATGCAACGGATGGGGGTGGAAGCCGGCAAGGATCGGATCATGTGGGCCGGTAGAGCAGGACGCATGCCAGTGACTGCACGAGGGCTTCCCCACGACGGGTGAGGCAAACCTTCGAGCGCTTCGAGTATGCCTTCGACTTCGCGGACGGACCGATGCAAGTCGAGATCATCCTGCACTACGAGAAGGCGTTCGGCGCCGGGTGGGTGTTCGTGAAAGCGATCGAGTGAGCCAAATGGACGGCGGCGGTCGATCGATGCGATGACGGATCCATGTGCCGCCTCTACGCGCTCCGCGCGACGCATCCGACGATCCCGACCTGCGAGCTCCTGAAAGCGCAGAACTCGCTCTTCAAGCAGGCGGGCGGCGACGAGCGCGGCTGGGCCAACCCGCACGGCTGGGGGATCGTGGATCGGCTCGCGGATGGGTCGATGGACTACGACCGCGAGCCGAAGCCGGCCGACCAGAGCGAGGAGTACCGGCGCGAGGCGACGGAGACACCGGCGATCGCGACCATCGCGCACATCCGACGCGCGACGGTGGGCGAGCCGAAGCTCGAGAACACCCACCCCTTCGTCGGTGAGAACGCGGCGCTGGCGCACAACGGCCACATCGGCGCCTTCGAGGAGGTCGGCGCCCACATGCGGACGGAGATGAAGCCGAAGTGGCGGGACGCCATCCAAGGGAGCACCGACAGCGAGCACGTCTTCGCGTTGCTCATGTCGCGACTGCCGGAGCGCACCCCCTCCGCGATGGTGGACACCATGGTGCGGACGATTCGGGACATCGCGCAGTGGACCGAAGAGCGCGGGACGGAGTGCACCCTGAACCTGATGTGGTTGGTCGACGACCACCTCATCGGCAGCCGATTCCACCGCACGCTCCACTACTCGCTGCGCGACCATGCCTACCGATGCCCGGAGTGCGGTGAGTCCCACGGACCGGACGTGCCGACCTACCGCGCGGTGGTGCTGGCCTCCGAGCCCATCACCGCGGAGCACTGGCACGAGGTCCCGGACGAAGTGGTCTGGTCCATCGATCCGGAGTGGCAGCTCGTGACGCGCTCCGTTCGGTAGTCGCGTTCCGCCCCGAAGCGGGGAGGGCAGAGGTTCCCGGCCGAACGGGATAGCATCGCTGCATGCGCCTCCCCACGGACGACCCACGGTATCGCGAGGCCTACGACCAGGCGCGCAAGGCCAAGAACGAAGCCGAAGGCATGCTGCTCAAGCTGATCCTCGTGCCGGTGATGCTGCTGATCTTCGCGGGCGTCTTCGGCGGAGTGATCTGGTACGTGATCAGCCAGAAGGACGCGGTCGACCGGGGCGTGAGCCCGACCGCGCCCGCGGCTCCGGTGGCGCCGCAGGCCTGGAACGGCGCCGCGACTTTCGAGTGCCGCGGCAACGACCGGGTCTCGCTGATGGGCCAGACCGTTCAGTTCACGGGAACGGGGCCCGCGATCCGCGCCGGCGCGAACTGTCAGCTCACGTTGACCAACATGACCATCACCGCCCCAACCGTGATCGAGGCCGGGGGCAACGCACAGGTGATGATCATCGGCGGCACGTACAGCGCGACCGACAAGAGCTTCGTCGCCACGGCGAACGCGAAGATCAGCGTCAGCGGTGCGACCGTCACCGGCGACACTCAGGCGAGTGGCCACGCCGAGATCACCGGCCTCTGAGCGGCCCTACTTCTTCCGCGCCGGCTTCTTCGCGGCGCGCTCCTTCCACTTCTTCTCGTCGTCGGGGAAGTTCGCCCGCAGGCCCACGGCAGCGCGCTCGGCCGTCCGCGCGATCCGCTTGGCGCGCGTGGCTTCGGTCTTCGCGCTCTTGATCCACCAGAGGATCGGCTTCTTCGACGAGTCCGAGAAGCCATCCCACCCCTCTCGCGCCTTCGCCTTCAGCGCCTTCGCGAGGTCGTCCGGCACGACGACCGCCTCGATCTCGTCGTAGAGGGTCCACGAACCGTCGGTCTTCGCGCGCTCGATGACCGCGCGACCCGCGTCGGTCATGCGCCCATCGCGCTCGAGTCGCTTCACGGCCTTCTTGTTGATCTGGGACCAGATGCTCCCGACCTTGCGCGGCGTCATCAGTCGCATCGATCGGTCTTCGTCGACGCGGCGAACGAGGCTGTCGATCCATCCGAAGCAGAGCAGCTCCTCCACGAAGTCCATGTAGGGCACGTGGTGCTCCGAGTGCTTCTTGTAGTGGATCAGCCAGACGCCCTGGTCGCGTTCGTGGTTCGCCGCCAGCCACGCGCGCAGCTCCTCGCGGGACCGAACCTCGACCTGATCGTAGTGGTCGGCGACTCTCTTCTTGGCCATCGGTCGAACGATCGCACGGAGGAGAGACACCGCGCGAGCGGCGCCTCCCCCACGGGTCTCACTTCCCGGTCAGCAACGTCCGCAGGCGATCGAGGCGCTCGTGCCACTCCTCCTTCGCCTTCGCGACGGCCTTGGCGCTCGTGAGCTTCCGGTGCTGGACGCTGACCGTGCTCTTGGTCGGACCCTTGGACTCGAAGAACGCGTGCACGTCCGTTCCGTCGGGCCAGGTGATGCGCATCGATCGGTCCTTCTTCGAGGTGCGAATGGTCACGTCGACATCACCCAACCAGCGGCCGCGCTTTCGCGCACCCCACGCGGCGTAGAGCTCACTCACGGGAACCGGATAGGTCCGGCTCTTGTTGGCGTCGAAGAGCTTGGTGTCGCGCTGCTGTCCCTTCGCCCGGAGCCCTCGGATGCGCTCGTAGCTGACGGTCACCATCTGGGCCCACCAGCCACCGATCGCCGGCCATCGCTCGCGGACCGCCTTCGCGATGTCGCGGTGGCTCATCTCCTGCGCGTCGATCGCGTCGAGTGCCTCGACCCACTGCGCCCAGGTCTTGTCGGTCTTCTTGGCGACCGCTTCGTCGCTCATGCCCGCGAGCTCCGCATACTCGCTGGGGTGCGGTTCACGCTTGGCCACCAGCTGGGCGCGGGCGGCCGCGTAGGACTCGCCGGTCTTCGCCATGCGGGCGCGCACCCGTCGCTTCAGGTCCTTGTCGTTGGTCATCGTCTCTCACTCTCTCGCCGCACGGATGCCTGCCCCCCAGCGGCGGAGCCTCCGCGCGAACGAAGGTGAATCGGAGATGACCGATCCGAGGGTATGCCCCCCTTTGCCTCCGTGAGAGACCTCCGCTGAGGAGAGGTCGAAGAGGTTGGGCGTGGATCGCCGCCCTCCGAATTGCTAGCACGGCTCCCATGCGAATGCAGGGAAAGGTCGCGGTCGTCACGGGCGCCGCACGAGGAATCGGTCGCGCCGTCGCGGAGCGCTTCGCCGCCGAGGGCGCGAAGGTGGTGCTCAGCGACGTGCTCGAGCCGGAAGGCGAGGCCACCGCGAAGGCGATCGCGGACGCCGGCGGGGAAGCCGTCTTCGTCGCGAGCGACGCCGGCGACAAGGCCGCCGTCGACGGGTTGGTCGCCACCACGGTCGAGCGCTTCGGGCGCCTGGACTGCGCCGTCGCCAACGCGGCCATCGTCCGTGCGGCGGACTTCCTCGAGCTCACCGAGGAGGACTTCGACGAGTCGATCCGGGTGAACCTCAAGGGGGCGTTCCTCCTCGGCCAGGCCGCCGCGCGGCAGATGAAGGCGCAGGGGGAGGGCGGCACGATCATCAACATGTCGTCGGTGAACGCGGTCCTCGCGATCCCCGCGATCGCGCCGTACGTGGTCGCCAAGGGTGGACTCGCGCAGCTGACCAAGGTCGAGGCGCTCGCCCTCGCGCCCTTCGGCATACGCGCGAACGCGATCGGGCCTGGCTCGATCGGCACCGAGATGGTTCGTCAGGTCAACGACGATCCTGCGAAGCAGCGCGCCATGCTCAGCCGCACGCCGATGGGTCGGCTCGGCGAGCCGGAAGAGATCGCGTCCATCGCCGTCTTCCTAGCGACGGAGGACTCCGCGTACATGACCGGCCAGACCCTCTACGCGGACGGCGGTCGGCTGGCGCTGAACTACACCGTGCCCGTCGCGGACTGACGCGAAGCGTCCGTGGTACCGAGACGCTGTGTGCCATTGGGCGCACCTGTGAGCCCGGCGCCACACAATCCTGACCAAGTGGTCGGTTTTCGGGGTCGTGTCTTTGAAATTGTTTGAGAAATTGCGCAGGCACGGCCGCTGCAATGGCTCCGGGCATGCGACACATCAGCACCAGCCTCTTCCTCCTCGCCGCCGTGTTGGGCGTTGGTTGCTTCCAGCGACCGATGACGCCGCCCACGACGGCATCCCTCCTCACGACCGCGGAGACGCTCGCCGAAGGCGAGGTCGCGGTGGGTCTGAACGGCGGCGCCCAAGGCGCCGTGTTCGGACCCGCCGTGGCGACCGCGGGTGGTCGGCTGCGCTACGGCGCGACCGACGATCTCGAGCTCGTCGTCGACGGCGGCGCGTACGTCGTCAGCGAAGACAGCATCGCGGACGAACACCGCGGCATCTACACCGCGCGCTTCGGTCTCAAGTATCGATTGCACGAGCACTTCGCCGCGATCGGTGGTCTCGGTGCGGGCATCGCGCCGGCGTTCGGCTTCTTCGGTGGCATCGACGGCGGACTCGTCGCCGCGTACGAGAACCCCTACGTCGTTCCTTTCGTCGCGGGCCGGGTCTCGTTCAACGGTCCGGTGAACCCCAGCGAGGTCGACACCGGTCAGCCGGACAACGACGAACCCGGCGAGGTCGTCGCCGCGCCTGCGCGCACGCTCGGCGTCAGCGCCGAGACCGGCGTGCGCATCCCCTTCGGTCCGCGCATCGCGAGCGGCAAGCGTATGGGCAGCCTGCTCGGCGCGTTCGTTCTCACTCACCTCTACGACGGTCGCGGTGGGCTCATCGAAGAAGCCGACGGCATCACCGCCATCGGCGGCAACTTCGGCATCGAGCTGGTCTTCGATTGACCGTCGATCTCACGCGCGATCGACATCGTCGGTTGACGGTGTCGATCGCGTGCTTACTCAGCGGACCTCTCGGCGCTGAGCGGTGCCGACGAAGAGACCCATGAGCTCACGTACGAACATTCGCCCCTTCGCGGGAGGCACCGCCTAGCGCTCGGAAGCCCGTCCGGCTCCCGACCGCCCAGGCGTTTGCCTCGGGCGGTTTTTCGTTTCCGCGGAACACGATCGGGAGTGGCCTAGAGGACGGGCAGCTGGTTACGAACCAGCCCGACGGGGGTTCGAATCCCTCCTCCCGAGCCGGCGTCATCGGCGCCTTTGACAATCGAGAAGGAAGCTTTCGCTCGGGCGAATGCAGTAGGGACTACATCGATTTGGGATCGCGTGGTCGCGGGTTCGAGTCCCGCTCTCCGCTTCTGTGCGGAGGTAGCTCAGTCGGTAGAGCGCGTCAGTCGTCTCTGCGTTCCCTCGTCGCCCGTCATTGCGTCTGCGCTAACAGAGCAACTCCGGCCACCAACCGGACGGAATGGGTGCGATCCCCATCGGACGCTCCAGCGATGCTTCCTTCTCGATCGTCCAAGGCTCCCGGTGGCCTCGAGAGAGGAACCCCTAGTCCAATGGCACTCAAGGATCTATTCAAGTCCGCCGCGCGGCGAACGCCGCTGGCGACCGGCCGGAACCATCACGCTTCCCCGTCGTACACGCTCGACTCCAAGACGGCGCTGGCGCAGCTCGCGTCGACGGGCTGCTTCGCGCAGACCTTCTACGTCTCCGGAACCGAGCAGCTCGAGCTCGTGCTCCTGCACGCCGAGAAGTGCTCGCCCGAGTACGTGGCGAAGGTGGCGATCCACGCGCGTCAGCGCGGCCACATGAAGGACATGCCGGCGTTCCTGCTCGCGCACCTCGCGACCCGAGGGCCGGCGGGCCTCGCCGCGCTGAAGGCGTCGTTCGATCGCGTGATCGACAACGGCCGCATGCTCCGCAACTTCGTGCAGATCCTCCGCTCCGGTCAACTCGGCCGGAAGTCGCTGGGGTCCGCGCCGAAGAAGCTGGTGCAGCGCTGGCTCATGTCGCGCACGCCGATGCAGCTCTTCCGTGACTCGGTCGGACAGGACCCGTCGATCGCCGACGTGATCAAGATGGTCCACCCGAAGCCGACTTCGGACGAGCAGCGGGCGATGTTCGCCTACCTGATCGGCAAGCCCCACGACGTGTCCAAGCTCCCGGCGCCCGTGCTGGCCTACGAGGCCTTCAAGCGCGGCGAGGGCAACGGTGAGGTTCGCGCGCAGCTGCGTGGCGTCCCGAGCCGCATGCTCACGAGCCTGAAGCTGGGCACGGCCGACTGGACGGCGATCGCGGAGCGCGCCCGGTGGCACGAGACCCGGATGAACCTGAACACCTTCCATCGCCACGGCGTCCTTCGGGACCCGGCGATGGTGGCGAAGGTCGCCGCGCGTCTTGCCGACCCGGAGGCCGTGCGTCACGCCAAGGTCTTCCCCTACCAGCTGCTCACCGCGTACACCCACGCGACGCAGGTGCCGGGGCCGATCCGTGAGGCGCTGCAGGACGCGATGGAGCACTCCGTCGCGAACGTGCCGCTGCTCGAGGGTCGTGTCGTGCTCTGCCCGGACGTGTCCAGCTCCATGAGCGGGGCCATCACCGGGTACCGACGCGGTGCGACCAGCATGGTTCGCTGCGTGGACGTGGCGGGGCTCGTGACGGCGGCGCTCCTGCGGAAGAACCCGCTCGCGCGGGTGATCCCCTTCGACACGGCCGTGCGCCAACTGACGCTGAACCCGCGTGACTCGGTCATGACGATCGCGGGCATGCTCGGTCGCCTCTGCGGAGGTGGGACGAGCTGCTCGGTGCCGCTGGCGCAGCTGAACCGCGAGAAGGCGAAGGTCGACACGGTCATCTACGTCTCGGACAACGAGTCGTGGATGGACGCGAAGGGCCACTCCGGTTGGCGGAGCGGCACGGCCATGATGGACGAGTGGACCAAGCTTCGTCGCCGGAACCCGAAGGCGAAGCTGGTCTGCATCGACCTGACGCCCAACACCCAGAAGCAGGCGATCGAGCGCGCGGACATCCTGAACGTCGGGGGCTTCTCCGACTCGGTGTTCGACGTCGTGGCCGAGTTCGTGAACGGCGAGGGCACCCACTGGGTGGACCACGTCGAGCGAATCACGCTGTAGGGAACGGGAACGGAAGGCCGGCGATGGGCGAGAGCCCGTCGCCGGCTTTCGACTTTTCCGTCAACGAGGGGAAGGGCATGAGACCATCCGGCGGTTCACCGCCGGAGACCCATGACCCGACCGATCGCCCTCGCCCTCTTCCTCGCCGCCTGCGGCGGCCCCGCACCCGCGACGACCTGCCCCGAGCCGGTCGCCAGCGAGCCCGAGCCCGCGGTCTGCCCGGACTCGGTCGCAGAGCCCGCGCCCGAACCCGCGCCGGTCGCCGAGCCCGAGCCCGAGTTCGCGTACGAGGTGCCAGTCGGCGAGTGCGATCTCCGGGGCATCCCCGCGGCCTATCGCGAGGAGGTCACCGCCGAGCAGACCGCCGAGCTGGCCGAGCGGGTGCGGGGCTGGCTCGAGACCGGTGACAACGGTTTCGGCTTCGCCGCTCGCAAGGGAATCGCCTTCGCCAAGACCGAAGACGACCAGGGCGCCGATCCGCCGTACCCCTCGTGGAGCTCGGCGCAGGGTGTCCACGCATGCGGCGTCGAGGCGCGATGGCTCGCCGGGTCGCTCCGCGGGACCTTCGCCGCGCACGGCGGCGAGTACGGCAACGGCCCGGTCACCTGTCAGGGCAACGTCTGCTGCTACCTCGCCACGGGCGAGTACGACTCGGCCGGCGGCGCCGTGTTCACCCGCGCCCGCGGTCGCTGGGAGCTGCGCGCCGTCTACGAGGTCGCCGACAACGGCACGCTCGGCGAGGAGTTCATCGAAGCCGGCTACCAGACGGTGAACCGACATCTCACGCGGCTGGCGCGCCAGCAGTGTCGCGAGCCCCGCGGTCTCAGCGAAGACTGGTGAGGACCACACGGAGCGTCCCGATCGGGTCACCCTGCCGAGGCGGGCTGAGACCGGGGAAGAAGGACCCGCGGTCCAACGTAGGGTGCGGCGTGACCTCCCTTCCCCGTCTCGGGGGCGTCCTGCTCGCCCTGTCCCTCGGTCTGCTCGTTCGCGGCTGCGGCGACGATGGCGGCATGGTGGGTCCCGACGGCGGTGACGACCCCTGCGTGGTCGATCCGACCGGGGCCGGCTGTGCGCCTGACGAGTGCACCGCGGAGACCTGCAGCGGGGCGCGCCGCGAGTGCGTGATGGTCGAGGGCTTGCCGACGTGTCGCTGTGAGCCCGGGACCCACGACGAAGCGGGCGAGTGCGTGCCGGACACCGAGTGCACCGACACCAGCTGCAATGGCCACGGGCTCTGCACGGTCGAGGACGACTCGCCGAGCTGTGCGTGCGAGTTCGGCTACACCGGACCGTCGTGCGGCGAGTGCGACGAAGCGGCGGGCTTCCTGCCCGACGGGGAGGGCGGCTGCGACGCCGATCTCTGCGACCCGAACCCCTGCGAAGAGGGCGAACGCTCACGGTGCGAGGTGGTCGATGGAATGGCGGTCTGCGCCTGTCCGGCCGGCACCCACGCGGAGGGCGAGGACTGCGTGCCCGACGAGAGCTGCTCGCCGACCAGCTGCGGCGGCCACGGCACGTGTACGGACGACGGGATGGTCGTCTCCTGCGCGTGCGAGCCCGGTTGGGCCGAGCCCTTCTGTGGCGAATGCGACGAGAGCGCTGGCTATCACTCGGACGGGTCGGGCGGCTGCACGATGGACGCTTGTCTGCCGAACCCCTGCGTCGACCCGCTGCAGACCGTCTGCGTAGAGACCGATGGAGTGGCGCAGTGCGAGTGCGATCCAGGAGCGCACCTGGAGGGCGCGGGGTGCGTGCCCGACGAGACCTGCGAGACCGACACCTGCAGCGACCACGGCGCCTGCAGCGTGATCGACGGACGAACCGAGTGTGCGTGCGACACGGGCTACGCGGCCGACGACTGCAGCGCCTGCGACACCGACTACCACCCGGATGGGATGGGCGGCTGCACGATGGACGCCTGCCTGCCGAACCCCTGCACCGAACCGAACCGGGGCGAGTGCGCCGACGTGGGCGGCAGCGCGGTGTGCGATTGCGACCCGGGTTTCCACGAGGACGGCGTCGGCGGTTGCACCGACGACCCTTGCCTGCCCGACCTCTGCGTGGGGATGAACCAGGCGTGTCGCCCCGACGGGATGGGCAGCTACGAGTGCTACGTGCCGGCGTGCAACGACATGAACCCTTGCACCGACGACGCGGTGGTCGGCGGGAGCTGCACCTACACGCCCCGCGCGGTCGGCTCCGCGTGCTCGACCACCGTCTGCGTGGGTGGACAGACCTGTGACGGGACGGCGACCTGCACCGGCGGCACGGCGGTGGTCTGCGATGACTCCAACCCGTGCACCACGGACTCTTGCGACGCGGTCATGGGCTGCGAGCACACGGCGGACGACGGTCTGGTGCCCGACGATGGCGTCGCCTGCACCGTGGACAGCTGCAGCGGTGGCGTGGTGTCCAACGTCGCCTCCGATGCCGCCTGCGACGACGGCCTCTGGTGCAACGGCACCGAGATCTGCGCGCCCGGCTCGACCGGTGCGGACGTCGACGGATGCGTCGCCACGGCGGTGCCGACTCCGCCCGAGCGATCGACGCCCTGTCGCCAGGTGCTCGCCTGCGACGAGGCCACGGATTCGTTCCCGCTGATGGTGCTCTCCGCGGGCGCGGCCTGTGACGACGGGCTGAGCTGCACGAGCGGCGACGTGTGCGCGACGGCGGGCGGCGCCTGTGTGGGCACGGTGATGGGCACCTGCCCATGGACCACGTGCGACAGCCCGGGTGTGCTCGAGTCGACCATCGACATCCCCATCGCGACGATCACGGGCACGGTGACGCTGGACGGAGGTGCGCTGCCGGCGATGGACGTGGACGCGTACAACTACGGGGAGCCGCAGCTCTCGCTGGTCGCGCGGGACACGGGGACGCGGCACACGATCCACTGGGTGGACTACGTGAGCGGGGCGAACCTCGGCTCGGGGTCGGACACGATCGGCGCGCGGGTCGTGCCGGGGATCTACGACCTGCTCTATCGGCGCGACTGGAACCGGAGCTCGTCGGGGAGCGAGTGGGTGGACCGGGCGCAGGACTCGGCGAGCTACCCGACCGGTGACCGGCTGCTCCGCACCGACGTGGTCATCGGTCCCGGCGCGAACGTGCTCGACGTGGACATCCCGGTGGCGACGATCACGGGCACGGTGACGCTCGATGGAGGTGCGCTGCCGGCGATGGACGTCGACGCGTACAACTACGGGGAGCCGCAGCTCTCGCTCGTCGCGCGGGACACGGGGACGCGGCACACGATCCACTGGGTGGACTACGTGAGCGGCGCGAACCTCGGTTCGGGGTCGGACACGATCGGCGCGCGGCTGCCGCCGGGGACCTACGACCTGCTCTACCGGCGGGACTGGAACCGGAGCTCGTCGGGGAGTGAGTGGGTCGACGTGGCACAGGACAGCGCCAGCTACCCGACCGGCGATCGCATCCTGCAGGCGGGCATCGTGCTCACGGCGGGGGCGAACGTGCTCGACGTGGACATCCCGGTGGCGACGGTCTCGGGCATGGTGACGCTGGACGGAGGTGCGCTGCCGGCGATGGACGTGGACGCGTACAACTACGGGGAGCCGCAGCTCTCGCTGGTCGCGCGGGACACGGGCACGCGGCACACGATCCACTGGGTGGACTACGTCAGCGGGGCGAACCTCGGCTCGGGCTCGGACACGATCGGCGCGCGGCTGCCGCCGGGGACCTACGACCTGCTCTATCGGCGGGACTGGAACCTGAGCTCGTCGGGGAGCGAGTGGGTGGACCGAGCGCAGGATTCGGCGAGCTACCCGACCGGCGACCGGATCCTGGTCGAGGGCATCGTGCTCACGGCGGGGGCGAACGTGCTCGACGTGGACATCCCGGTGGCCACGGTCTCGGGCACGGTGACGCTGGACGGCGGTGCGCTGCCGGCGATGGACGTGGACGCCTACAACTACGGGGAGCCGCAGCTCTCGCTGGTCGCGCGGGACACGGGGACGCGGCACACGATCCACTGGGTGGACTACGTGAGCGGCGCGAACCTCGGCTCGGGGTCGGACACGATCGGGGCGCGGCTGCCGCCCGGAACCTACGACCTGCTCTACCGGCGGGACTGGAATCTGAGCTCGTCGGGGAGCGAGTGGGTGGACCGCGCGCAGGACTCGGCGAGCTACCCGACCGGTGACCGGATCCTGGTCGAGGGCATCGTGCTCACGGCGGGGGCGAACACGCTGAACGTGGACATCCCCGGCCGCGCCATCGCAGGGACCGTCACGCTCGGCGGAGAGCCACTGCCGGCCATGGACGTGGACGCGTACAACTACGGGGAGCCGCAGCTCTCGCTGGTCGCGCGGGACACGGGAACGCGGCACACGATCCACTGGGTGGACTACGTGAGCGGGGCGAACCTCGGCTCGGGGTCGGACACGATCGGGGCGCGGCTGCCGCCGGGGACCTACGACCTGCTCTACCGGCGCGACTGGAACCTGAGCTCGTCGGGGAGCGAGTGGGTGGACCGGGCGCAGGACTCGGCCAGCTACCCGACCGGTGACCGCTACCTCGAGATGTGCATCGAGATTCCGTAGCGGATCAGCGGCGCTCGAGCCGCAGGTACACGCTGTCGGCCCACACGCCGCCGATCTCCCACGTCTTCTCGGCGCGCCCCGTCTCCACGAAGCCGAGCTTCTTCAGCAGCCCGAGGCTCGCATCGTTCCGCGGGTCCACGTCGGCGACCGCCGCGTCCACGCGCCGGGTCTCGAACACGTGGTCCAGCACCGCGCTCAACGCTTCGTGGGCGTAGCCCTTTCGCCAGTGCTCGCGCGCCAGGATGAAGCCGACCTCGGGGAACCGGTAGAAGCCTGCCTTCCCGATGGTCTCGCCTTCGAGCTCGATGATGAAGTCCGCGCTCGTCTCCGCTGGCGACTCGATCATCGAGCCCAGCCACTCCCGGGTCTGCTCGAGCTCGGTGTGCGGCGGCCGCGACCAGAAGCGCATCACCTGCGGGTCGGTGAAGATCTGGTGCAGCGGCTCGAGGTCGCTCCAGCGTGCCGGTCGGAGCACCAGCCGCTCCGTTCGAAGCACGGTCATGGTCCGACCCTGACCCATGCGGGCGTCGCACGCCGCCCGACGGCGCCGACTCCCGGCCGGCACCGGGCTGTGCTAACCGATCGGCCATGAAGCAGAGCGCCGCCGTTCGTCCCGACCCGAGCATCCTCCGAAAGGCCGCCATCGCCTCCGGGCGCGCCAAGGACTACCGCGGAAAGGTCGAGATTCGCCCGATCCCCAACTTCGACCTGGACCGGACCATCTTCCAGACCCTCGAGGGCAAGGCCGCTCGCTTCGTGATGCGCTCCCGGGTCGGCAAGGAGCCGCACTGGAAGCCCGCCGCCGCCGAGCGGGTCGAGGCGCGCTACCAGAAGGCGCGTGCCCGCCACCCGCTCCCCGAGGTGGACCCGAAGCTCATCCAGTTCCTCGTCGACGAGTGCGACTTCGACGTCGAGCACGCGGACGGCTCGTTCCTCGACCACCTCTACTTCTGCTTCGAGTACAACGTCCACCACTACCCGGAGCAGTCGCCGCTGGTCTCGCTGCTCCACTCGATCCTCGGCACGGGGACCAACACCTTCGCCATGGAAGCGAAGAAGATCCCGGCGCTGAAGGAGCACCTCACCGACTTCGAGTGGGCGCACATCGCGGCGTTCCCCTCCATCTTGCGGCTGCTCTACGACCTGCGCCTCCGCGCCGAGCTCCGCGCGAACGCCCACCGGATCGACTCGCTGAAGCGCATCGACTTCCATCGGGTCATCGACAACGAGCCGATGTCGCTCAGCGGCGAGGACTTCTGGATCCAGCTCAACTACCAGCTGATCCACCTCATCGACTTCCTGCCGGTCGCCAACTGGGTCACCCACGCGAACGACACGGCGTTCATCCTCTTTCGCGATCTCTACGACCTGCTCGAGTCGTTCGGGAAGCTGGAGGCCGCCGTCGATTACGACCCGCCCGGGCTCCTGCCCACCTTCGACGGCGAGACCCCGAGCCTCGCGATGATCACCGACCTGATCCCCGTGCCCCTCAGCGAGAAGATGGCCGCGAAGTCGGTACAGCAGTTCTCCGCGAAGATCGGTCACTCGCTCGACTTCACGCTGACCTTCTGAGCTCGGCTCAGCCGGGCTGGCGGTCGGCGAAGGTCACGCGCAACATCGACTCCTCGCGGGGTACGCCCACGCGGAGCGGAAAGCCGTAGTGGCCGGTGCCGCGGTGCACGTAGACACGGTCGCGGCCGCGCACCCAGAGCCCGTGGTCGGGGATGGACGTGAACCCCCGCACGAAGGTCCAATCGGAGCCGATGGAGAGCAGGCCGACCTGGCCGCCATGGGTGTGACCGCAGAGGATCAGATCGGTCTCGCCCTCCGGCAGGTGCTTCACGTGGTTCGGGTTGTGGAGCAGCAGGATGCGCGGCGTGCCGTCGTCCTCGCGGCCTTCGAAGAGCGCCGCGAGCCGTTCGTCACGATCCTTCCAGTGGTACTCGGCGCCGATCACGTCGACCGTTCCCGCCCGCGTCTCGACCCGGGCCCACTCGTCGACCAGCAGCCGGATCCCGTTGCGCTCGAGCCCCTCGCGAACGGTCTCGCGGTCTTCGTGGTCGTGGTTGCCGTGGCAGGCGAAGACGCGACCCTCGAGCGCCTTCAGCGGCGAGAAGGCCGCGGCGACCGCGTCGGCCGCGTCGTGCGACTCCATCGTGAGCAGGTCGCCGGTGATGAGCACAAGATCGGGATCGCGGTCGACCGCTCGCTGGCAGAAGCCCGCGAGCTGCTCAGGCGACATGAAGGGGCCGAGGTGGGGATCGGTCAGCTGCACGATCCGCAGCGGTCGCGGTCCGTCCGGCACGACGGAGCGACCGGCGTGCTCCACGTCGCGACGCGGCTTGCGGAGCGCCTTCATCGATACCGGCTTCAGCGGACCTCGGTCCAAGCGGTCCAGGACCAGATCGACCGTCTCCGGGATCGCGGTCAGCGACTGAACCACTCCGAAGGCGCCGACCACGTAGGCGATGATGAACCCGTCGCTCGGATGACCGACGGCGGCGGACACCGAAAAGGGCAGCGCGAGCACCGTCGACGCCATGAACCACTGAGCCGGGATGGTCAGGAAGGCGCGATAGGCGACGCCACGGAGCCGCGCGTGCACGAGCTGCACGAAGTGGAACGCGACCAGGATCTCGAAGGCGATGAAGAGCCACCCGCCGATCGGCTGGAGCTGCGCGGCGAGGCCCCACCAGATCAGGCAGAGGATGCCCATCAGCACGCCGACGAAGCGCCGGTAGAACACGCTCCGCTTCCAGACCAGCGCCAGCGTCACGACGAAGAGCGCGAGCAGGAACCACGGCTGGATCATCGAGGGGTCGGGGAGCGTCACCACTCCCGGCTCTGACACGGATCGCTTTCGGTGGCGACTCGCGGCGGGTGCCGGGAATCGCGGTCGCCGGGTGGCGGATGGCGTCGAACGGTCCCAGGGAAGGGCGGTGAGCGCCCCCGACGAGACCTCTCCGCGCCGAGGCGATGTCCTCGCGCTCGTCTCGGCGCTCTTCGCGGCCGTGTTCTTGCTCGCTTTCCGCGCGTCGAACGCCGAGGCGCCCCGAGCCGCGGCCGTGCTGGCCATGCTCGGGTGGTCCGCCATCTTCAACGGCGCGCTGGCGCTCGCCCGCGCGCGAGGCCGGGTCGCGCGGCCGAGCTCGATCACGATCCGTGCGTCGATCGTGCTCGGAGTGCTGACCATTCTCGGCAACGTCGGCGTCGCCGGCGCGCTCCAGGAGTTGGACCCCGGTCTCACCAGCACCGTGATGCAGACTCAGATTTTCGTGGTCGGGGTCGGGGGCTGGCTGCTCCTGGGCGAGAAGCTCACCGGCCGCTTCTTCGTCGGAGCCGGCTTCGCGCTCGCCGGCTTCGCGCTCCTCGGTGGCCTCCATTCGGGCGTGGCCGCGGTCAGCGCCAAGGGGCTCGCGTTCGCGGGGCTGGCGTCCGTGAGCTTCGGCGGGATGCTGCTCTACACCCGCAAGGTGATCCGAACGATCGACCCCGTGCGGGTCAACGTGCTGCGCCTGGTCTTGGCGGTCGCCGCGATGAGCGCATGGCTCCTGCCGCAGGGAGTCTTCGGTCAGATCCCCACGTCCGTATGGTGGACCACCGCGCTCGCTGCGGCGTGCGGGCCCTTCGCGAGCCGGCTGTGCTTGATGTTCGCCACCCGCCACATCAGCGCCGCGCGAACCAAGCTGATCACCCTGCTCTCGCCGGTGTTCGCGTTCGCGCTCGAGATCGCCTGGCTCGGCCAGCTGCCGACGGGGACCGAGCTCGCCGGCGCGGGGCTGATCCTCGCGGGCGTGCTCTTGCCCATCGCCGCGGCCAAGGCCCGGCGGGGGCTCAGGGCCGGCGAGTCAGGGTGATCTCCATCTCGACGGGCGCGGTGCCCGACGCGAGCCCACCGTACTGCTCGACGAAGAGGTAGACCGTGGAGTCACCCGCGAGCTCGGTCGCCGAGATCTCGCTGCGGAACATGACGGTGTCGTCGTTGCAGGCCGCCTCGCTCGCCCGCTCGGCACAGGTCGTCCGCAGGTAGAGGATCGTGTCGGTCTCGCCGGTGCCGTCGAGGTCGGTCGTCGCGGAGAGATCGAAGCTTCCGGTGGGCAGCGGGACCGCGAAGAGTACCTCCGCGCCCGCGGTCGCCGCGTCGTGGTTCGCCACGCAGTCCACCGTCGGGCGGAAGTCGCCCATGCCCGAGGGGATGTCGCCGGTGACCGTGACCGTCACCTCGTCGGTGAAGTCCGGCACCGTGACCGAAGTGGCGCCGTCGCAGGCGTCGGCGATCGCGGGCGGCGCTTCGCAGAACCCGTCCACGCAGGCCAGCTCGGGTCGGCAGGGCATCGCCAGCTCGCACGCTTCGCCGAGACCGACGAAGGTCGCCTCGACGATGGGGATGCGCACCGGATCGCTGACGGATCCGGCGGCGTCGTACACGCGCACGTCGGCCTCCGTCGCTTCGACGGAGAGCAGGTAGCCGGCGAGGTTCACGTCGGTGCTGAGCACCGCGCCGTCCTGGGTGAAGGGGGTGCCGGTCTCGGCGCCGAACGGAACGCGGAAGTAGTCCTGCTCCGCGAGGGCGGTGCCGTCGCCATAGATGTCGAGCAGGCCGTCCGCGTCGTAGAAGTTGAAGAGCACGCCGATGACGTCGCCGTCCGCGTCGGTGCCCTCGACCTGGTAGAGGAAGTCATCGGTCAGACCGATCCACGCGCTCTCGAGCACGGGAGCGGTCGCCGCGCCGGGGGTGATGGTGACCCGCACGGTGCCCTCGTCGACCACGCCCGAGTCGCGGGGGGGATCGCTGAAGCCGGTGACCACGATGAAGAGGGTGTCGCCACCGTTGGCGATGACGCCGCCGCCGGCGCGGCCTCCGCCGCCCGAGGCGAGCGGGGCGTTGAAGCAGGTGAGCGCGAAGCTCGCGCCCGGCACGGTGGAGCACTCGTCTCGCACCTGGATCAGCGTGTCGAAGTCGCCGTCGGTCTCGGGGTGGTCCGTGTCGATGGTGACCGAGACGGGACCGCTGCCCGGCACTCGGTACTCGATGACCTCCTGGGGAGCCCAGCGGGCCAGGGTCCCCGTGTTGCCACAGGCGTTGCCCAGGTCCCGCGGGCGCTCCTCGGTCATCGAGGTGTCGAAGGTGACCTCGGCGGTCTCTCCCATGACTCCGTCGATCGTGGTCGCCACGTCGCAGCCGTAGACGGGCCCACCGTCGGGCGGACCGCCGTCGGTCTCCACGAAGAGGTCCGGGAGGGGCCCGCCATCGGCAGGCATGACGTCATCGTCGCCGCAGCCGACGACCGCGAGCAGGAGGGCGGTGGAGAGGCGACCGGCGGAAGTGAAGATGGAGCGCATCGGGATCGGGACGATACGCGGAAATCGCCCGGCTCGCACCAGCCCTCACGGGGCATGTTCCCGGACCGGGAACTTTGGTATGGATGCTCGGTGCATCGCTACCTCTGTGTGCTCACGGCCCTCTTCTTCGTCGCCTGCGGCGACGACGACTCGACCGACGACATCCCGGACCTCGGCTTCGTCGATACCGGTACGGGCGACGGCGGGCTTCCACCGGCGACGCTCTTCGGCGCCTGCGCGAACGACGCTCAGTGTCAGGCCGGTCTCGGTCCCGACGCCGTGTGTCGCCCGAGCACGGACGGGTTCACCGGCGGTAGCTGCAGCATCGTCTGCACCGACCGGACCCCCTGCGACGACGGCGTGGTGAACAACTTCTGCCTCGATTTCGACGGCGACGGGGTGAGTCACTGCGAGCCCGCCTGCCAGAACTCCACCGACTGCCGTGAGAGTTACCTCTGCACCGGACGGGGCGACCTGAACCCGGCCGAGGAGAGCATCGGCGTGTGCACCGGCTTCTGCTCGAGCGACGAGGCCTGCGGCGCCGGCGCCGAGTGCAGCGGGTACGCCGCGACCTGCGTCGCCGAGGGCACGGTCCCGACCGAGGGCGGCCTGACCGGCGAGAGCTGCACGGAGAACGACGACTGCATCAGTGGTTGGTGTCTGCCCGAGACCGGCCCCGACGGAGCCGCGACGGGTTGGACCGGCGGGACCTGCCTCGTCCGCTGCGAGCTCGCGCCGGGCTGGAACACGAACGACCTCTACTTCGAGAGCTCCTTCCCCACCACCGGCTGCGAAGGCGACGCCGTCTGCTTCCCGAACGGCGACTACACCCAGCGCAGCGAGGGCGTCTGTCTGACCGAGTGCGCCACCGACGCCGATTGCCGCTCCGCCGAGGGGTACTTCTGCCGGCGCACCTACGATCTGACCGGCGGCGCGCGCACGTTCGACAACGGCGTCTGCTTCCCGATGGAGTGAGCCGGGCCGGGGCGGAGTCGCCCCACTCGGCTCAGCTCGGGATCAGCGTCGGGTAGGTCGGGTACCACATCATCGAGTCGACCTTCTTCTCGAAGGCCGCCCGATCCTGCTGCGGCGCGAGACCGAGCTCCATGGCGTGCAGGCCGACCGCGATGGCGACCTCGCGGGAGATGGCCCGGAGGTTCTCGAGCGGCGGGTAGAGGTGTCCCGCCGCGACGGCTTCGTCCGAGAGCTGGTCTCCGATCGCGTGGGCGGCCACCGCGAACATCGAGTCGACCACGCGGCTCGTGCCGCTCGCGATGGCGCCGAGACCGACGCCCGGGAAGACGTAGACGTTGTTGCCCTGCGCGACGGGGATCGTCGCTCCCTTCCATTCGACCGGGTCGAAGGGACTGCCCGAGGCGATCAGCGCTTTGCCGTCCGTCCACGCGACCAGGTCGTCCGGGTGGGCCTCGGCGTTGTCGTTCGGGTTCGAGAAGGGGAAGATCGCCGGGCGCTCGCAGTGCTTGGCCATCTCCCGAACGATGTCCTCGGTGAAGGTCTCGGGGACGCCCGAGGTGCCGATCAGCACGGTCGGTTTGAACGCGCGGACGACCGCGAGCAGGTCGATGGGCTCGTCGGGGTTCAGCCCGAGCGACCGTGCGTGCTCCGCCGACCAGGCGAACTTGTTCTTGTACTCGTCATCGAACTCTCGCGTGTCGACCAGCAAGCCGCGGCTGTCGAGCACCGCGATGGCCTGCTCCGCTTGCTCGGCCGTCATCGCCAGCCGGTCGAGCTCGGCCTGGAGGATCCGCGTGATCCCGACCCCGGCCGCGCCGGCGCCGAGCACCACGATGCGCTGCTTCTCGATGGGCGTCCCGGTGATCCGCCCTGCGGCGACGACTCCGGCGACCGCGATGCCCGCGGTGCCCTGGATGTCGTCGTTGAAGCTCAGGATCTTCTCGTCGTAGCGATCGAGGAGCTCGAAGGCGTTCACCTTCTTGAAGTCCTCCCACTGCAGCAGCGCCTTCGGGAAGACCTTCTGGATGGCCGTCACCAGCTCTTCCATCAGCGACTCGTACTCCTCGCCGCGGAGCCGCGGGTGGCGATAGCCGACGTACGAGGGGTTCTCGAGCAGCTCCGCGTTGTCGGTGCCGACGTCGAAGCTGATCGGGAGCGTCTGGGTCGGGTGGATGCCGGCGCCGACCACGTAGAGGTCGAGCTTGCCCACCGGGATGCCCATGCCGCCCGCGCCCTGATCGCCGAGACCGAGGATGCGTTCGTTGTCGGTCATCACGATGAGACGCACGTCGGCGTAGGGCGCGCTCTCGAGCACCTGCTCGATGCGGCCGCGGTGCTCGGGCGTGATCCACAGCCCCCGTCCGCGGCGGAAGAGGTGGCTGAACTCCTGGCACGCGCGACCGACCGTCGGCGTGTAGACGATCGGCAGGAGCTCCTCGAGGTGCTCGACGATGACCCGGTAGTAGAGCGTCGCGTTCCGAGACTCGAGGTCGGCGAGAGCGACGTACTTCTCGAGCGGATCGGGCGTGACGGTCACGTGCGCATAGCCCTGACGGACCTGGTCCTCGAGCGTGCGCACACGCGACGGCAGGAGCCCCTCGATCCCCAGCGCCCGTCGCTCCTCGCGGGTGAACGCGGTGCCGTGGTTGTACATGTTGTGCTCGACGACGGAGTGGCCGCGGAGAGGAACCTTAAGCTCCTCTTCGCCCTCGTCGTTCACCGTCAACTCATATCGCTCCATGGGCGGAGCCTACACAGCTCGTCGCTCGGGGTCAGCCTGCCCTCTCCGCGCGTCCTCGAGTCGACTCCGTGGCTGGCGCCCTGGCACCAATTCGGCCGGCGGATGAGACCGATGGCCGGTATGCTCACGGTCGAGGAGGGACCCATGAAATTGAGAGATGATGTGGCGCAGGCGGTCGCCGCCCTTCGAGACGCGATTCACAGCCTTCACCGCCAAGACTTCGGAGAAGAGTCTCCCCAGGAGTTGCGCCCCGGCGCGGACGCAGCCGCGATTGAAACGATCCGTCCACTGTTTGGCGGGAGAGTGCCTCCGAGTTATGCGGCGTTCTTGGAGCAGCATGACGGTTGGCTGAAGTTCAGCGGCGGCCAGATGGTGCTCCCGATCGCGGAGCGGCAGGAGCCATGGGTCGCGAAGCGCCTCAGCGAGCTGCGGGAGCTGCTCGACCAGAGTGAAGAGGCCGGCATCCTGGACGACGCGGTGATTCTTTGCCTCGGTCCCGAAGAGCCGGACTTCGTCCTGTACGACTTGCGGGAGCCCACCGAGGATGGCGAGTTCGAAGTGGTCCACTTCGACCTGATCGAAGGAGAGCTCGATCGCTACGACAGCTTCTTGGAGTTTCTCGCTGGCTCCGCCGAGGACCTCGACTGA
This sequence comes from Deltaproteobacteria bacterium, assembly GCA_017644045.1. Classification (GTDB taxonomy): domain Bacteria; phylum Myxococcota_A; class Polyangia; order Polyangiales; family Houyiibacteriaceae; genus UBA1660. The sequence continues at coordinate 192,705 of JAEPMI010000009.1, read as the reverse complement.
GCCTCGATCAGGTCTCGTCACATCCAAGCGACCGGTTTGGATCGGATGAGGAGGGGGCCGTTCTGGGCGGCGGTCGGTCAGCCCTGGCCGAGGGCCTCGTAGCGCTCGATGGCGTCGGCGGCGGCTCCCCTTCGTTTGGCGGCCTGCGCGACCGCGGCGAGCGTCTCCGAAGGCACCAGCCGACCGGCTTCGATCATCGCCACTGCCGCGCCCAGCACGTACTGGAAGAGCTGCGTCGCGATCGACATCACCCCGGGCCGCACCACCCGCTGCGGCGGCCCTTGCTCGGCGAGCTCCGTCGCGCGCGCCATCAGCGCCGCCGGGTCGCCGGCCTCACCGATCGAGGTCGCGAGGACGCGGGCGTTGGCGGCGCCGTCCTGGCCGAGGCGTTGCAGCTGCGTCAGGTGCCAGAGCGCGTGCACGATCGCCTCGCCATCCAGCACGTCGGTGAGTGCGGCGACCAGGGACTCGATCGTGGGTTCGGTCACCTCGGGATCGGCGAGGTGCCCCCACCACTCGCCAGCCGTCTTGCTCTCGCCGCCGATGGTGAGCTCCTGGTTCAGTACGCCGGCGCTCGATCGTGCGATGGCGAGCGCCCTCAGCTGGTCGACCGTGTCGGCTCCTTCGTCCAACGCAGCCACCAGCGCGGCGCGCTCGCTCGGGAAGTCGAGCTCGATCAGCGTCTCGCGTACGTTGGGCACCTCGAAGTTGGCCTCGCTCGCGAGCCACCGTCGAAACGCGTCGAGGAACACCGCCATGTCGCCCTGGTCCTTCGCGCGCCAGGCCGTGGTGGCGAAGAGGTTCAGGGCGATCGCCGGGTCCGCGTCGCTGATCGCTTTCGCCATCTTCGCGCTCAGTCCGTCGAGCACCGTCGCCAGCCGCGAGAGCTCGCCACAGGTGTCGAAGCTCAGCCCGCGCTGCCGGTAGGGCATGCGTGCGTACGCCTCCTCTAGCGGACCCGAGGCGAGCACCACCTCGATCAGCCGCTCGGCGACGGCCATCGGAGTCTCGCCCTTCAGCAGGTAGCAGAGGTTCACGCCCGCCTCGCGCGCCACCAGCAGCGAGTCGTCGGCGAGGAACGCCTCGAGCTTCTCGCGGGCGTAGGTCGGCTCCACGATCGAGAGTGTCGCCACCAGGGTGGCGCGAACGACCTCGTCGTCCTCCTTCGGGATCCGCGCCTCGAGCCGCTCGAGGGCGTCGTCGCCCTTCAGCGAGCAGAGGACGGCGATCGCGCCGGAGCGCACGTCCGGGTCGTCGTCGTCGATGAGCCCCAGAAGCGCGCCTCGCTCGGCTTCGACCGCGGCGCGTGCGGCGTCCACCCACGTGAGCTCCTTCGCCATCTGCTGCTGGAACTCCGGGTCGGCGAGGGTCGCCTCGCTCTCCATGTGCTCGTGCTGTTTGTTGTACGACTGCCCGTGATAGATGCGCTTGATCAGGTCCAGGATCGCGGGCCGATGACCACCCCCGGCGCGTGTCGCGGCGGCGACCAGACCAGGAACCGCGTGCGCCGTCGCCTCGTAGACGGTGCCCTGGTGCCAGATGTTGCCGTTGAGCTCGTGGAGCGCGCTCTCGCGCTCGTCCGGGTCGTCGCTCGTGAGCGCCTCGAGCAGCTCGGGCACGTCGCTCGCGTCCCCATAGGCATGGGTCACCGTGGACCAATCGATCGTCGCCATCGGGCCTCCTCGGCGCGGAGCCTATCGACTGCGGCCCGCGCTCCGAAAGCCCCGAACCCGGGACGCCAGCCCTCGAACCCGCGATCCCACTCTGGTAGCGTCGCGCCCATGCGCTGCCGCCTCTGCCACCAGCCGATGGCCTACATTCACGGCCACGCCGCCTGCATCACGAGCGCCTGTCCGATGTTCGGCGTGAACCAGGCCGAGTGCTGCGACGGAGAGACCATCGCCAACTGCCCGGCGCCGACCTCCACGATCGCCGCCGGCCCCCGTCCCGCCTCACGACGCGAGCCTCCCGGTCGAAACGACGGTTGACCCGCTGTTCCTCGGAACCGCAGGCCTCGCACAGAGTCACGGAGCCACCGAGTTCACGGAGAGATGCAGGGAAATGGAGGACTCGCGCAACTGGTCGCGCGGGAGACCGAGATCATGCCCATGCAGATGGACACTCTGACCGGGCAGGTCGTCGACGCGGCGGTGGCCGTACACAGAGCACTGGGCCCCGGTTTGCTCGAGCGGGTCTACAGGGAGGCTCTTCGACACGAACTCCAGCTTCGCGGCCTCACCGTCGAGGCCGAGGTTCCGATTCATGGAACCTATCGCGACCTGGACCTCGGCTGTGTTTACCGATGCGACTTGATGGTCGAGGGCTGTCTACTCGTCGAGCTCAAGGCTCAGGAGTCCGTCGAGCGCGTCCACATCCGTCAGACCCTGACCTACCTCAAGCTTTCGGACCTGAAGGTCGCCCTACTCCTCAACTTCGGCGCGGCCCTCATGCGCGAAGGCATCGTCCGCTTGGCGAACTGAGGACAACTCGTTCTTCTCCCTCTGTGGACTCTGTGGCTCCGTGACTCCGTGCGAGGCAAGAGCTCACAGCTCACAGCTCACAGCTCACAGCTCACAGGCACGAACGCTAGGCGATCGGGAGGGGGCCGTTTTGGGCGGCCGTCTGGCGGATCGACTCGAGCGCGTGGAAGCTGCGGTCCAGGGTCTGTAGCTCGACGACGCTGCCGGGGAGGACGACGGTCGCCTCGTGCGGCGCGAGGATGACCCGTGCGGCAGGAGGGAGCGCGTTGACGCCCGGGACCATGCGCATGAGGTCGGCGGGGACCACCAGGGCGGGGCCGCTGGTGGCGACCTGGAGCTGCTGCGGGTCGACCTGCAGGGTGGCCTGGGTGAAGGTGCCGCCGTCCGGGTAGTAGGGGCCGCCGGCCGCCTGCATGACCGAGACGAGCTTCACCTCGAGCACCACTCGATGGTCCTGGCGGGTGAGGATGACCCGATCGCCGTCGAAGGTGCCGCCGTGGTTCTGGGCGAGCGCCGTCCAGGGGCCGACGCGGGCCGCCTTCCGGGCGTTGGCGCGGATGACGACGAAGGCGATCAACCCGCCGATGGGGACGATGAACAAGAGGGCGACGAGGATGGCGGCGAAAGGCACGAATGAAGCTCCTGAGGTGTGGAGGCTGTCCTACGTCGGGTGAGGGAAAACCTTCCGCACGGGAGCTCTCCTACCCGCGGATGATCTCGAGGATCGCCTCGCTGAAGTCCTCGTTGACGAATACATACCAGAGGAACCAGTCGTCGTGGCTGACCAGCTGGAGCAGGCCGCGCATCGGTCGGCCCTGACTGTCCCGGATGTCCGGGTCGAGGTTGCCCCCGACCGGGACGCCCCACGCCTTGTCGGTCCAGGCGTGGGACCAGGCGGCCTGGTGGTCCGCGAAGAGCGGGTGGTCCTCGTCCGGCCACTCGACGTCGACCAGCACTCGGTCGTCCTGGTCGGGCTCGAAGCGCATGAGCTGCACGTCCGCCAGGTCGACGCCGGTCGGAGGCTCGAGCACGGCGGGGCAGCGCGCGCGGTGGATCACCAGCTGGTTCGCCTCGTAGTACTCGCCTTCCATGTCGGCGAAGACCTGGAGCAGGTGGATGTCGCCCATGTCGATGTCGCCACCGCCGGCCTTGCCGGTGAGCTGGAACACGAAGTCCATCGGGCGGCTCGAGGTGCTCGGCCAGGGCGTGTCGGTGCTCGGCGCGTTGGGTCGACCGCCCATGCGGCTCACGGGCGCCCCGTCGTCTTCACCGTCCTCGAAGTCGAGCGTCAACCGGGCGACGGCGCGATCGGCCGGCGGGACCCAGGGCGCCTCCGGCTCCTCGTCATCGTCGTCCAGCTCCTCGTCGTCATCGTCATCGTCGGTCTGCTCGGCGCCGAGCAGCTCGAGGAAGCGAGGCTCCTCCCAGATGGACTCGAGGTCCGTGTCCCGTTCCGGGTGGGGGTTCTGCGCCCGCGGGTCGCCGCAGCGCGCCAGGTGCACCAGCGCGGCGTCCGTGTCTCCGGCCCGCGCGTAGAGGCAGGCCAGGTTGTATTCGATCGCGAGCTTGGCGCCTTCGCCGAGCGCCGGAAGCCGCGCCTTCGACCGTCGGGCCACTTCCTCGGCGTGGCCCTCGAGCGCGACCTTCCCCGGCTGCGACATCAGCAGCGTCGCGATCGCCAGGTTCACGTGGTTCCACGCGGGCTCGTCGTCGCGCGCGATCAGCCGCCGGTAACACTCGAAGGAGCGCGCGGCCTGCTGCTGGAACGTCATCGCGCCCACCCGCTCGACACCGGACGTGTAGGCGTGCGCGCTGCGGGCTTCGGCCTCGCTCTCGATCGCGTCGAGCCGGTCGATACACCGAGCGAAGAGCTCGTCGTCGTCGGTCTCCTCGGCGACCCGGCGAACGACCTCCTCGGCGAAGGTCATCACCGAGGCCTTCTCGCCACGCGGCGCCATCGGCTCCGCCAGCAGTACCTCTGCGAGCGACACGAAGGTCTGCTTCGCCGCTTCGCTCTCGAGTCCGCGCAACATGGCCAGGCCGAGCCCACGGACCTTCTCGCCGAGGGCCTCGCACCGCTCGCGTGCCGCCGCTCCGTCCCCGCTCTCCATCGCCTCGCGGATCGCCAGCAGGGTGCCGGCGAGCGCACGGTCGGGCCCGGACTCGTAGTCCGCCGCGCCGTAGCGAATGGCGGCCAGGGTCGCGCCCTTCGCGTCAGCGGGCCGGGGCGCGTCGATCGGGCAGCCCGTGGCCGTGACCCAGGCCCGCACCTCCGCCGGCGTGCCCGCCATGGCCAGGAAGTAGCTCCCGCCACGCTCGACCTTCACCGCCACACCGAGCTCATCGTCGTAGATCCGGTACCAGACCGCGGTGGTGCCCAGGTGGTTCGCCATGATCGCGGGGGTGGACCACGCGCCGCCGCCGACACCCGGGGCTCCATCGGCGGAGTCGACGACGGCCCACCACCCGTCCTCCGGAGGATGGATCGCGAGCGCGACGTCCCCACCTTCGCCGAAGCCCTCGAGCGACTTGGGGTCGGCGTCGCTGAGCTCGCCGTCTCCGCGCAGCTTCTTCAGCAACACGTTGGCGGTGATCCCGTCGGCCTCTCGGAAGAAGAGGCCGCCCTCGCGCGCGCGCTCGCTCATCCGGCGGAGCGTACTCCAAACGCTCGACGCCAGAGAGCCCGGCCGCGCGTCGCGACCGGGCCCCGGGTTCGCACCTCGTCGGTCAGTCGCCGACGAACACGGCGCCGCAGGCGGCGCTGCAGTCCACGCACTCGTTGTCGGTAGAGTCGACGCAGTCCTCACATGCGTCGACCTCACTGTCCGTCGCGTTGTCGACGCACTGGTCGTAGCACTCCGCTTCGTCCGTGCCGAAAGGCGCCAGGCACTCGTCGAACTCGTTGCAGATCTCCGCGCAGTCGAAGCGCTGGTCGACCTCGCCACAGCCGGCGAGCAGTCCAAGAGCCAAGGTGATGGAAACAATCAGGGAACGCATTCGTTCGTCTTCTCCTCAATGACCCACGAAGGTGGGCCCAACCGTCCGTAGACGTGCGAAGAGCCTTTTCACGACGCGTGCCGATGCCTCGCCAGTGCATCGACGGAGTCGATCGCGACGAAGCGCCACACCTTCGCGGACGTGGTGCGTTTCGCGCCGAAAGCCTAGGGAGCGAAGCCGATGGACCGCTCCAGCGCGAGTCCCAGACCGAGCAGCGTTCGCTCTTCGTTGACCCGGCCGGCGAGCTGCACCCCCACGGGCATCCCCCCTTCGCTCTTGCCGAGCGGGAGCGAGAGCGCGGGTGCGCCGGCCACGTTCTGGATCGCGGTGAACGGGAGATAGGTGCGGAGTCGATCGAAGTGACGCTCGAAGGGCTGGTCGGGCGCGAGCCAACCGTGGACCGGCGGTGGCGCCGCGGTGACCGGGCTGAGCACCACGTCGTAGTCGCGCATCACCGCTTCGTAGCGCGCGCCGAAGCGGCGCAGCCGACGGGTAGCCTGCATCACCGCGAGCGGGTCCTTCTTCCAGCTCGCGGCCAACCCCTTGGTCCATGGATCGAGCTTCGACGCGTCGAAGCGCCGGTGCATCAGGAGCCGCGCGCCGACCTTCTGCCCCCAGGCGATGAGGCGCCAGTAGAGGAGAAAGTCGTCGATGACGCGACCCTCGAAGGGCGAAGGGATTGTGGTGACCTGATGACCGATGGCGCGGCACGCCTCGGCGGCGTCGTGCACTGCGCGTCGGTGATCGGCGTGCACCGGAGTCCCCGTCGGGGCGTCGCTGAACGCCGCGATCCTCAGCTTCGGCGGCTCGTCCCGTGGGGTCATGGACGGGCCCGCCGGGGCGACCGCTTCCCAGAACGCGACCGTGTCGCGGACGGTGCGCGTGAGGCAGCCGTCCACCGCGACGTTCACCGGCAGGAGGTTCGAGCCCTCCATGTCCAGCCGGCCCCGCGAGACCTTCAGCCCGACCACGCCGTTGCACGACGCGGGGATCCGAATCGATCCGCCCCCATCGCTGCCGTGGGCGATCGGCACCACCCCCGCGGCGACCAACGCACCTGCGCCTCCCGACGAACCTCCCGTCGACCGCTCCGGGTCGTGCGGGTTCCGACAGGGCGGCATCCCGAGCGGCTCGGTCGTGCCCGTGAGCCCCAGCTCCGGCGTCGCGCTCTTGCCCAGGCTCACCAGCCCGGTCGCCTCGAGCGTGCTCACGATCGGGTCGCTCTTCGTCGGCACGTGGTGGCCGCTCGCGAGGGTGCCCCAGCGGGTCCGCACGCCCTCCGTGCGCGCCAGGTCCTTGATGAAGGTCGGGACCCCAGCCAGGAGGCCACTCGTGCGGCCGGCCCGGGCTCGGGCGTGAGCGAACGAGTCCGTCACCACCGCGTTCAGGTCGCGCGCCGCTTCCGCCCGGGCGATGGCTGCGTCGATCACCTCCGCGGCGCTCACGTCACCCTCTCGCAGCCGATCGCGCGTCTCCACGGCGTCCCAGCGACCCAGCTCGTCGGTCATGCGCCGGACTGTACTCGATGGCATCCTTTCGCCGACTCGGCTGAATATCGCCCGCGATGAGCCGGTCCCTCAGAGCCCGCGGCACCGCCGCGCCTTCGATGTCCCGCCTTCTCTTCCTTCTCCTGCTCGCCGGGACCACCGGCTGCCTGTCCGCCAACACGTACCAGACCGCCCAGGTCATGGAGCGCGGCGACTGGGAGCTGGGCCTCGCGCTCTACGGCAGCAAGGTCCGCGACGCCTGTTTCGCCGAGGAGTGCGCGACCTACACCACCCCGAACGGCGAGTCCCCGTTGCCGGGTGCCGGTTCCGGTGGCCCGGAGCTGGTCTTCCGCGTCGGCGTCGGTCACCGGATGGACTTCGGCGCCCGGGTAGGCGTCGTCGGCGCGCGCGTGGACCTGAAGGCGCAGCTCGTCGATACCGAGTACTTCGACCTCGCTCTCGACCTCGGCGTGCGGGCCAGCGTGCGCGAGATCGGGGTCACCCTTCCGCTCATCCTCTCGAGCCAGTTTCACGAGTGGTTCGGGGTCTTCGCCAGCGCCCAGGGAATGCTGAGCCGGTGGCGCTTCAACGGTGATGGCCGGGACACGCTCCTCGGGAGCGGGGTGGCGGGCAGCTTCGGCGTGAGCATCGGTCCGCCGGACGTCGTCTCGGTCCGTCCCGAGGTCAGTTACCACCACGTGCTCCACGGCTCCCGGCTCCCGGACGGCCTGACCGAGCCGAGCTTCGGCTTCTGGTCCTTCGGTGTCGCGGTCGTCGTTCGCGAGTTCTGACCGTGATAGATCCGGGGGATGCGTTGGTCGCTCTCCGTCGGTCTTCTCTCCGCCCTGGTCTCGAGCAGCGCCGCGCTCGCGCAGCCGGTCGCGCTCGTGGACGACACGGCCGCCACCGAGCTCGCAGCACCGGCGCTCACGCCACAGAGCCTCGGCGTCGGCTCCGGCTTCGGCGGCATGATCGGTGAGCGCCCGGGCGGCGACCCCATCGAGCTCGCCTTCGACTCGGACGCGGCCGGCGGCCTGCAGATCGACCTGCGCAACGGGGTGTGCATGGGCGCGAACGACTACGCGGTCGTCTACCTCGACACCCGCGCCGGCGGGTTCGCCACCACCACGCCGCTGACCGACATCAGCGACCCGGGGCGCGCCGCCGTGAGCGGCCGCGGCACCGACGGCGCGATGGCGGACGTGACCTTCCCGGTCGCCCCCGTGGCCTTCGAGGCCGACTTCGCCATCGCGATCAACAACGTCACGGGGACGCCCTCGGCCAACCTCTTCGAGCTCGTGGGCGGAGCCTCGCTCACCTACGTGGCCACGCTGGTCGCGACCGAAGTGGTCGTCGGCTGCTCCCACCTCCGGCTCGAGGGCTCGATCGCCGACCTCGGGCTCGAGTCCGGTGACTCTTTTCGCTGGGCCGCGACGCTCCTGAACGCGACCAACGGCTTCCGCTCCAACGAGGTCCAGGGCGCCTTCGCGACCACGCCGGCCAACCCGGGCATCGGGCCCATCGTCCTCGGCGGCTACAACGAGTTCACGTCGGTGCCGGCGGTGCGGATCAACGAGGTCGACTCCGACCAGCCCTCGACCGACACCGCGGAGTTCGTCGAGCTCCTCGGCGGACCGGACACGCGCATGGACGGTGTCGCCGTCGTGTTCTTCAACGGCAGCGACGACGCGAGCTACCTCGCGCTCGACCTGGATGGGACCTCGCTGAACGCGACCGGCTACCTGGTCCTGGGCAACGCGGGGGTGGGCGCCGCCACGGTCATCTTCACCGACAACACGCTCCAGAACGGCGCGGATGGTGTGGGCGTCTACCTGGCGGACGCCACCGACTTCCCGGAGGACACGCCGGTGACCGGCGATGGGCTCGTCGACGGGTTGGTCTACGTGACGAGCGACGCGGACGACATCGGGCTCTCGTCCGTGCTCCTCGCCGCAGGCGAGGTCGCTTTCGACGAGGACGCCGACGGAGACGCAGCGATGGTGTCGGGCTCGCGCTGCCCGAACGGCAGCGGCGGACCAGGAGAAGCCGGCGTCTTCCGGACCACGCCGCCGACGCCGGGTGCGGCCAACGACTGCATCCGGTGCGGCGACGGATTCATGGAAGGCAGCGAGGACTGCGACGACGGCCCGGCGAACGGCACCGCGGGTTCCTGCTGCACCGCCAGCTGCACCGTCGATCCCAGCTGCAGTGCCGACATGTTCGTTCCGGAGGCGGACATGTTCGTCGCCGAGGACATGTTCACGCCCGAGGACATGTTCGTCGCCGAGGACATGTTCGTCCCTGGCGACATGGGCCACGAGGACATGGCCGTGCCGGAGATGGACCTCGGCACGCCGGCCATGGATCTCGGCACGCCCGACGGCGGGGCCAGTGGCCGCGACGCGGGCTTCGATCCGCCCTTCGAGGACGACGACGGCTGCAGTTGCCGCACCCCCGGCGCGGGTCGGTCCCCGTGGCCTGCATTGGCTCTGGTCTTCGGACTGGCGCTCGCCATCCGCCGTCGCCGCTGAGCGTCCGGTCACCCTCGGGCTAGACTCGGCGCCATGCCCGACAAGGTCGTCCTCGCCGAAGCCTTCCAGCAGTTCACCGAGCACTGGAGCCCGAAGATCGTCGGCGACGTCAACGACGTGCAGGTGAAGGTGGCCAAGCTCGAGGGCGAGTTCGTCTGGCACCAGCACGAGAACGAAGACGAGCTCTTCCTGGTCGTCCAAGGGCGACTCCGGATGCGCTTCCGCGACCGCGACGTGCTCCTCGACCCCGGCGAGCTCATCATCGTCCCGCGCGGCGTCGAGCACCTGCCGGTCGCAGAAGACGGCGAGTGCCAGGTGCTCCTCGTCGAGCCGAAGACCACCCTCAACACCGGCGACGCCGACGACCCACGCACCGTTCGCGACCTCGAACGCCTCTGAGCGCTTGGGATGAGCACCGACGGCGTGCGAAATTGCTGGGCATGAGATTGCTTCGCCTCGCTCTGGTCGTCTGTCTGTTCTCGCTCGGGTGCGGTGACGGTGGCTCTGACGGCGATGGCGGCTCCATGTCTTCCGTCGACGGTGGACCACTCACCGAGGCGGGCTGCACGGGGATCGGTCGGACCTGGTGCGATGGCGACTGTGTCGACCCGAGGAGCGATGATGATCACTGCGGCGCGTGCGGGGTCGCGTGCGAGTCGGGCGTGGCGTGTCGCGGAGGGGAGTGCGGTGGAGCCTGTCCTTCGTTCGCGCCGGTTTCCTGCGGCACCGAGTGCTGCACCCGGTGTGACGCCACCGGTCTCGCGTGCATCGAGCCCTCGGTCGAGTGCCCGGAGTCTCCACCCGCCGACGGCGAACGGTGCGTGGACGTCGGCTACACCTTCGAGGGGGCTCGCTGCGACTACTTGCGCTGTGCCGACGAAGGGTTCGTCAGTGCGCGATGCGACGCCTACGAGGAGACCTGGTCGGTCACGAGCACCGAGTGTGGAGACCTGGAGTGTGGGGGGACGACCTGCGCTGCTCCGGAGCTCTGCGTGGAGCGGGTCGGGGGGGCCCTGCTGACCGAGTGCGAGCCGTCTCCCTGCGGCGATGGGCCGCTCTACACCAACTGCATGTGCAGCCTTTGTCCCGAGGGATCGGGATGCTCCGTGTCGGGACGGACGGTGACCTGCAACACCTGCACCGACGCCCCGTGTCCCTGAGCGACTACATGCAGCCGGGTCCGCGGGACATCGCGGGGGCTCGCAGGCCGCCGAGCATGTTCTCGGTGCCGACCGACCAGCCGAGCGCCGTGATCTCTCCGCCGTAGAGCACGGTCGAGCCGGTCGACACCCTCGCGCAGTAGTCGCCGCCGCCCATCAGCTCCACGTTCGCGACCGCTTCGGCGCTGTGCGTCGCGTAGAGCGCGGCCGTCGCGATGCCCGGTCGTCCGAGTCCGAACGACACCCGCGGCGCGTCGAAGTCGATGCTCACGCCAGCGGTCAGGCTGGTACTGAAGTCGATGCTCGCGTTGGTCTGTTCGAAGCGCGTGATGCCGCCCTCGATCCCGAAGCTGCCGTCGCCGTTTCGGATCAGGGTGACCGTGCCGTCCATCTCGAAGTCGGCGGAGGCCTCCACCGTGGCGCTCGCCGCGACCGTGGACTGGACCGCTACCCGAATGCTGATCGAGACGAACGCGGGCACCGGCCCGAGCATGATCGGGAAGACCAGCTCGGCCGGCGGGAGCACCTCCGCCGAGCCCGATGCCGCCTCGAACTTCACCTTGGCCGTGCCCGTGATCGAGATGTTCGGGAAGTGCATCCGCGCGGTCGGCTCCGAGTCCGGGTCGGAGGGGTCGATCTGAATCGAGCCCTCGGCAGTGATGCCCGTCGCCTTGGCGTCGATCTCGGAGGCGAAGGTTTCGTTCGAGCTCTTGAAGAGGAAGCTCGCCTCTTCCCCCACCATGCCGAGCTCGATCGACCAGCTGTCGGCGCTGTAGGTGATGCCGGCGTCGCGGAATTCCTGGATGCCCTCGTAGTCGAAGATCGGCTGGCTCAGCGAGCCGACCAGTCCGCTGCTGCTCGAGCCGGTCGCGTCGCCCGGCGCCACGCCGAGGACGCTGCCGGGTCCCATGTGTCGCAGCCGGTGGGTGAACTGGATGTCGGCGCTGCTCATCGCGTCGCTGAAGCGAGCCCACCGGGTACCGACCGCGGTTCGCGCACCCTCCTCGTTCATGGAGAGGATCTCGAAGATGCCCAGCTGCGGCCAGACCACGATGCTGCCGATGTCGACGCCCTCGAGGAGGGACGAGCCGGTTCGGATGCGGAACACGCCATCGTTGGGTTGGAGGTTCTCTACGTCGGAGAGCACCGCCGACTCCTCGCCGACGAGGACTCCGTCCTTCCACTCCACGTCGAAGGTCGACTCGTCCGGCTGGGGGAGCACCTCCGGCGTCGCCGGATCGTAGTCCCCATAGGGGTCACCGCCCCCATCGTCCCCACCACACGCCGGGCTCGCGATCGCGAGCGCCAGCAGCGCGCGCCAGTGCCTTCGACTCATCATCCGTCCTCCCTGCCGCGGAGCATAGGTGCGTGAGATGACAGGGACAAATCCGTGAACGGCCCTCGGCGCTGCGTTAGGGTGGGTCATGACTTCGACGGCTCGGCTACTCGCCGTGCTCGCGTCGCTCGCGCTGGCCTTCGGCTGCGGCGACGACGACGACACGACCACCGACACTCCGGAAGACGACATGGGGATGGGGGACGACATGGGTCCGCCGCCGCCCGATCCGCCGGAGGTCTTCAGCGACGTGCCGCTCGACGGTCAGTTCGTGATCCCGGGTCTGAGTGGTCCGGCGCACGTGATCCGCACCGAGCACAGCGTGCCGCACGTCTACGCGGAGAACTCGCTGGACGCGCAGCGCGTCCTCGGCTTCGTGATCGCGCGCGATCGCTACTTCCAGCTCGAGGTCGTCACCCGGCTCGCGCAGGGGCGGATCAGCGAGCTGCTGGGCGACGTCGCCCTGGCCGGCGACATCGAGAGCCGGATGACCGGCGGCGCTCGTCTCACCGAGATCTACACCGAGGCGCTGACCGAAGAGGAGGGCGCCGAGGTCGACGCCTTCGCCGAGGGCGTGAACGCGTACATCGAGGCCGCGCGCAATCGTCAGGTCGCCGTGCCCGCCGAGTTCCGGCTCACCGCGACCATCCTCGGCGCCAGTCGCCCCCACCAGCTGCTGCGCGAGTGGGACCGGCGCGACGTCATGGGCCTCGCGGCGACCATGACCATCGCCACAGGCTACGACGGCAACGACGGCGTCTCGCGCACGCGAGCGCTCGAGCAGATCGACGACCATTTCCCCGGCGCCCGCGAGCGGGACCTCCGGATGGCCGGACTCATGGACATCGTGGACCGCTGGGCGCCGCCGCGGCCGGTCCCCTCGGCCAACGGCTGGGGCGTCGACGGAGCGGGCGTGACGCGCGCCCCGCTGATCCAGCTCGGGCCCCGCGGTGTGCCGCAGATCCCGCGCCTCGACGTCGAGGACATGGTCCTCGCGCGCCACGAGCGCCGCATGCGACAGCACCACGAGCGGCTGCACCCCGCCGACCTCGAGGGCTGGGGCTCCAACGTCTGGGCCGTGATGGGCTCGGCGACCCCCGACGGCCGCGCGCTCCTCGCGGGCGACGGTCACCTGCAGCTCAGCATCCCCTCGCTGATGTGGGAGTACGGCATCGACACCGAGCTCATGGGCGAGGCCGAGCCGACGACCGTTGCCGGCGTCGCGCTCATCGGCGCGCCGGGCATCGCGACCGGCACCAACGGCAAGGTCGCCTGGGGCGGCACCAACTTCGTCACCGACGTGACCGACACCTACAGCGAGGAGATCGTCCTCGACGACGACGGCGCGCCGATGGCGTCGATGTTCGGCGGCGAGGAGCGACCGCTCCAGCAGGTGGACGAGGTCTACGAGGTCCGCGGCGTCGCCGCCCTCGAGAGCGTGGAGCGCACGCTGAACCTCGCCCGTTGGATGACCTTCGACGGTCGCATGATCACCTCGATCGAGGGCCGCGAGGCCAGCGAGGACGAAGCGGTCGGCGCTGGCGAGACCCTGGTCAACATGATGGGCGACTGGATCGTCCCCATGGACATGAACGACGACGGCGTGATCAGCGCGCTGAGCTTCTACTACGCGCCCTTCGCCGGCGGCAGCCTGCTCCGCGCGGTGAAGGGCTTCGAGGACGCGGAGAACGTCGAGGACTTCCGCCAGTCGATGCGCAACGTGATCGGCTTCGGTCTGAACTTCTCGGCCGCCGACGTCGAGGGCAACATCGTCTACACCGGCTACCACGCCATGCCCTGCCGGACCTACCTCCCGCGGGACGCGGGCACCGGTCGCTTCGAGCCAGGCGCGGACCCGACGCTCATCATCGACGGAACGACTTACCCGGCGTGGGACATCCCCCTCGACGCCCAGGGCCGCGTCGACGAGGCGGCCGCCGCCGCGGGTGACGACGTGAACTGCGCCGTGCCCTTCGAGGAATGGCCGCAAGCCGTGAACCCCGCGCGCCAGTACGTCGCGAACGCCAACAACGACCCGGGCGCGATCAGCATCGACAACGACCCGTGGAACGACCCCTACTACATCGGTGGTCCGTGGGACCCGGGCTATCGGATGGACCGGATCGCGACGCGCCTCGAGGCCGCCATCGACGGCGGGAGCGCGACCATCGCGGAGATGGCCGCCATCCAGGGCGACCATCACTCGAACATCGGCGAGGACTTCGTGCCCCTGCTCCTCGAGGTGATCGGCGCGGCCCGCGACGCGGCCGGCGGGACGCCCGCCGCCGACTCGCCGGAGGAGCGCATGGCCGCGATGTACACCGCGAACATGGCCGCCTTCGAAGAGGTCGAGGACCGGATGATGCAGTGGCAGGCGGACGGTTATCCGACGCCCTCCGGTGTCGACACCTTCTACTCCACCAGCTCCGCGGACTCGCGCCGCCAGTCGGTGGCGACGATGATCTTCGCCGCGTGGTTCCCGCGCATGATGCAGAACGTCTGGAACGACGAGGGCATCAACGGCTCGGTGAACCCGGGCGGCAACTGGCAGCTCCGGACCCTCGATCGTCTCGTCGAGGGCCGCGGTGCGGGCAATCCGCTCGACCTGCCCTCCTTCGACCCGGCGACGGAGGAGTCGGTCTTCTTCGACGACCTCGCCACCACCGACGTCGTGGAGAGCAGCCAGGAGCTCGGTGTGAAGGCGCTCGTCGACACGCTCGCCTTCCTCAGCGGCCCCACCGACGAGGACGGGGAGAACGGCGGCTTCGACACCGACGACATGAGCCAGTGGCTCTGGGGCCTGCGCCACCAGGTGCGCTTCGAGTCGCTGCTCATCGACTTCGTCGGCGACGACCCGCTCATCGCCGGCTTCTTCGCAGACTTCAACGTGACCACCGAGACCATGCCCCTCGCGGAGGGGCTCGACGCGAGCGACCGGCGCGCGGCCCTGACCTGGTTCCCGCGCCCCGGCGACCAGTACGACATCGATGCGGCCAACCCCGGCTTCAGCGGCACCCGCTTCACGCACCGCAACGGTCCGGTCATGCGCACGGTCGTCGCCCTCGGGCCGGATGGGGTGGAAGGTCAGAACACCATCCCGGGTGGGCAGAGCGGCGATCCGGATTCGGAGTTCTTCTCCGACCGGGCGCGCAACTGGCTCGCGAACGAGACGGTGCCCCTGCGCTTCACTCCGGCGGAGGTCGCGGAGGGGGCGGTGAGTCGAGAAGTCTTCGTTCCCTAGCCGAAGGCCCCGTGCCCGTGCCCGTGCCCGTGCCCGTGCCCGATCTCATCGGGTCGGAATCGGGCACGGTGCTTCAGACCTTCGTTCCCTAGCCTCTTCGTTCTGAGTGCCCCCGGTCGCTTCGCATCGCTTCAGCTCGCGTGCCGACTCAGCCGGTCGGGCGGAGCGTGCTTCGGTCGCCGGGATCGTCCGGGAGCAGCCCGGCCAGTCGGCGGTAGGCGTCGAGGTCGGCGCGGGTGAACCCGTCGGTCTCCATGGCCAGGCAGAGTGCGCGGTGGGCGGGGCCTGTCTCGAAGAGATGTGGCCTGAGCTCCTCGGTGCGGCTCGGGGTGAGCGCTCGCGTCAGAACGAAGGCGTCGTTGGGCGCCGGGTCGGTGAAGGCGAGGACCTTGAGTCGGTGAGCGCCGGCCTCGCCGACGTTGCGAGTGAGCGCGCTCTGCACGTGCTGGCGCTGCATGCTCGTGACGCTGACCGCGCCGAACTCCGCCGTTCGGTGGAGGACGGCTTCGAGGGCCGCTGGGTGCGAGCCCAGATAGGTCGGTTCGCCGAGCTCGACGTGATGTCGGCGAAGGTGGTCGGTCGCCAGCACGCAGCCGCCGAGCGAGAGCGGGTCCGCCCACGCCGGGTTCACGCCGGCCAGGTCCTCGAGCCGCTCGTAGCGCGCGTGGGAGTGGGTGACGATCGCCGAGCGGTAGCTGGCGGAGCCATTTCGGAGCGCGGTGTAGGCCATCCGAGCCGCGCCGGGGTGGGTCGACTCGAGCTTGGCGAGCACGGCCGCTGGAACCCAGGCCATCTCTGCGTCACCCCGGGCGAGCGCTTGCCCCAGGTCGTCGTAGCTCTCCGCCACGACGACCTGGACGTCGGTTTCGAGCGCACGTTCGAGCGCACGTTCGAGGATCTCACCTCGGGCGTGTGCCCTCGCGCTGCCCGTCGAAGGAGGGAGGAGGCAGCGAGTGATCACTCTCACAGGGTGCCCCAGGATGGGGACCCCAGCAAGTGGAGGCCTCAGAGATAGGGCTCGATGAGTCGGTACCCCGCGACCAGTACGACCACGGCGCTCACGGTCGCGAGCGGGATCGCCCAGAGGAACCCCGCGAACGAGAGGCCGCTGGTCACGGCGGTCAGCATCGCGCCGCCACCGGCGAGCGGCAGAACAGCGCCCTCCGACGTCGGGGGGAGCGCGGGTTGGTGGGGCGCGGGATGGGCCGGCCGACGAGTGAGGTCGGCGACCCGCCCAGCCCGAATCCGCCTCGGTCCATGGTCGGTCTCCCGGTAGCCCGCCTGGGGCCACGCCTCGATCGCCGACACCAGATCGATGCGGACCCGCGTTCCGACTGGGATGTCGATGATCTCGAGGGTGAGTCGCTGTGGCGCGTGGTCGAGCGGCACCCTGGAGAAGTGGCGCATGGCTTCCGAGTGTTCGCGCCACAAGCGGCGGTGGTGGCCGACGTAGGTCTCGCGGCGCATGCCGCCGTTCACGCTCGGGTCGCACGCGAAGATCGTCGAGGGCTCGAGCTCGACCTCCACGTCGTCTCCGCTTCGCGTGCGCACGACGAGTCGGCCCGCGTGCCGCCCGCCCCAGGGGCTGCTGAGGCTCACCGCACGGAAGGACGACCGCGTGACGCCTTCGAGCGCGAAGGATGCGGGGTCGTGCACCACCGCGGGCGAGTGGCTGCGGCGCCCTGAGGCAGGCGTGGGGTCGATGGTCGGTGTTGCAGGGGAGTGGGGAGGCATGGCCGGTATCCACTGCAGCACTCGTGCCGACCGCCCCAGGGAGACTCTGGTGGTACGGACTTCCGCCAGGCTACCGTCGCCGGATGTCGGGAGAGGACACGCTGACCATCACGACCGGGTTCGACCTGGACGTGAAGGCGTTCACGAAGACGCTGGCCGAGTCGAGCCACGCGACCGTGGTCGTCGAGATGCTTCGGGCTCGGCCGCACTGGAAGGCGGTCGCCAAGGCCCTGGCCAAGAAGGAGCGGCCGCACGTGCGCAGCCTCGTGCTTCGGGCGCTCGCGTTCGATCCGGCTGGCGCGGTCGGCCGGGCGATGCTCTCACCGAAGGCCGGCGACTCGCTCTGGGCGGCGCTGCCCGGGTTGGAGGAGCTCGAGCTGGTGGGGCACGCCTGGGCGACCACGCTCGCGCACCCGACGCTCCGGTCGCTCCGCATGTCGGGCTTCGGGTTCACCGGGTCCTTCACCAAGAAGCCGGCCGACTGCCCGAAGCTCGAGCGGCTCACGTGGGCCTTCACCGGCGACGAGTTCGGCGTCGCGCCCGGCGTGGCGGCCTTCAAGGCGCTCTGGAAGGCAGAGGGGCTCCCGGCGCTTCGGCAGCTGGACTTCGGGGGCGCCGAGCTCGACGGCGGCCTGCTCGACGCCAGCTCGTTCGTGAAGAGCGCGCTCCTCGGGCAGCTCGAGTCGATCGTGCTCCCCGAGGAGAGCATCGACTCGCTCCCGAACAAGCTGTCGAAGCTGGAGCACGTGAAGCGCGTCGGGCTAGCGAACGGCTCGCTCCCCGACACGCGAGTCGAAGAGGTCGCCGTGGAGCCGATGCCACTGAAGCTCGACCGCGGCGGCGGCGTGCTGACGGCGTTCCTCGTCCGAGACGAGCGCATCGATGCGCTGCTCGCGGCTCTCGAGGGGCAGGATGAGGTTCGCGGGTTGGCGTTGGCCTCGCACAGCGTCTCGGCCGAGGCCAGTCGCCTCGGCGAGACGTTGGCGAAGCACCCGGAGCTGCGGTCGCTCGCCCTCGACCGTCCGCACATCTACGGGCTCGAAGAGGCAGGCATCATCGGGCTCGCAGAAGGGCTCGGCGCGCACCCGGGTCTGGAGCGGGTGAACCTGCGCGGTAACCGCCTCACGGGTGCGGGCGAGCCGCTGATGGCGTGGCTCCAATCGCTCCCCGCGCTACAGGCCGTGGACCTCGACCAGACGAAGCCGGACGAGAGCGACCTCGCGACGATGGTGGCCGGCGTTGGCGCCTGCGCGTCGCTCCGAGAGCTCACGATCGGCGGCAACGCAGATACGGAGGCCGCGGGAGTGTTCGCGTCGCTCGAGAGCGCTTCGCTGGAGCAGCTCGGCCTGTGGGGGTTGAAGGCGGTGCCCGCGGCGGTCGCTGCGGAGCTCGTCGGCGGATTCGAGAGGCGCCTGCCGAAGCTGCGCACGCTCCGCTTCAGTGGGTACCTCGACGACGAGGCCGCGGCTGCGGTGACCGACGCGCTGTGTGGCGCGTCGCTCGAGTCGTTGTCGATCGCGGTGAAGGGCGGGCTCGGGGGGCTCGCTGGGATTGGCGACGCGCTCGCATCCCTGGCGTGGTTGGAGCTCGAGTCGATGGACCACGACCCCGTCGACGCCGCGGGCGCCGAGAAGCTCGCGACGATCCTCTCCGGCGCGACCGCGCTCGAGCACGTGACGATCGAGGACTGGAAGCTCGAGAAGGATGCCTTCGGACGCGTCGCCGAGGCTCTGGCGGCGCACGGCAGCCTTCGCTCCGTTCGCGGGCTCGGCCCGAAGAAAGCCCTCGAAGGGGCCGAGCTCGAACGTTTCGTCGGTCAGATCGCCGACACCCAGATTCGGTCGTGGGCGAAGCTCCCCTACGACATGGCCGAGGCGCTGGTGCGTGCGAACCTGGCCGAGGATCTCTCCCTCGAGTCGCGCAAGCTCGACCAGTGGATGGCCGACCTTCCGCTCTCGGAGTCCACCGCGATCACGACGCTACGCCTCGGCGGCGGGATGCTCGAGCCCGCCACCTTGAAGTCGCTCGCCGAGGCTGGGCGCGACCACGCATCGCTTCGGAAGGTGGTCCTGAAGGGCGCGGTCGACACCGACGCACTCTTCGACTTCGTCGAGGCGCTGGAGGGCTCGGCGCTCGAGACGGTCAGCTTCGACATCTGGGCCCCCGTGGCCGTCGTCGAGGCGATCGAGGCCCGCACGACCGATTGGTCGGGGCCGACTCTGGTTCTCTGACACCCCCGCAAATGGCCATTGTGGGCCGCCCCTGGATGCGAGACTCTCTCGCCATGAGGGGGGTTGGATGGGCGGTCGCGATGGCCGTGCTCGGTTCGGCCTGCGCGCGCAACCACGCGCCGCCGCAGACCATCGCGCCGCGCTACGAAGGGCCGATCCAATCGCGGGACGTGGTCGAAGGGGGCCGCATCTACATCACCCTCTGCACGGCCTGTCATCGCGGTCGGGTGAACCCGCGCGGCTACACGTGGTCGGCCGGGCAGATGCGCCACCAGATCCGCGAGGGCAATCGGCTCATGCCTCCGCTGAGCGACGAGCTCCTCTCCGACTCCCAGGTCGAAGCCGTCCTCGCCTACCTCAAGGTGATGGGTGCGCTCGAAGGCGACCTCCCGCCGGTGCCTGCCAACGACGACGGACTCGATCTCGACGAGGAAGAGATGGAAGCCCTCGCGGAAGCGACCGAAGAAGCGGAGGCCGCCGCCGCCTCGGGTGAGGACACGAGCACCGCCGTGCTCCCGCCAGCGCTCGAGCCGGAGGACCCGTGGGACGAGACCGGCGGAAGCCTCGCGTCGCCCACCGGGACCGGCACGCAACCCGAGCCGACCGCACCGCCTCCGATCACCGATGGGACGACCGTCGGGACCACGGTGCTGAAGGCCGAAGCGATGATCTTCGTCCTCAGCAACATGAGCGATGGGAGCGCGACTCGGCTGCGCATCCGGGTCCAGCCGGAGACCTCGGTGGCGATCGCCTTCGGCGCACTGCGCGTGGACGGCACGAGCGTCGGCGCTGGCCGGTGGCGCGCGGGGGAGGGCGCGTGGATCGAGGGCGACCAGCCGCTGCAGGTCGACGCCGCGACCACGCTGGAGATCCAGCTGGAGCAGCCAGTCCGCGGGACCGGCGGCTCGCTCGAGGCGGCGCTGACGGTGGGAGGTCAGCAGGTCGTGCTGCCGGTTCCGACCCACGCGTCGCACGAGACCGTCGAGCCGTACTAGGTGTTCTGGCGGTGCTCGACCACGACCCCCGCGAGCATGCCGAGCAGACTCGCGCCGAGGCGGATGATGGGCGAAGCGCCAATGGTCACGATCGACGTGATGTGCTGCCGACGGAGTCGCATCACGCGGCTCCAAGCGCGCCGGGCCTCGTTGTCGTATCCCTCCATCGCGCCCACGTCGAAGATGAGCCGGAACTCCCGCAGCTCCTTGGTGGCGCGCTCGAGCTCGGCGGCACTCTCGGTCCCCGCGTCCGCGTCGAGATAGCCGTCGAAGTGAGCTTCGATGGTCTTGCCTCTTCGCTCGATCCGCCAGCTGGCGGTTGGGGGAGAGAGGTGGGCTGCAGCGGTCACGACAAGAGAGGTACGGCAGGCCGTGGGGAGTCTTTAGGCGGCTGGGCCGATCTTTCGGCATGGCCGTTGTGCTCGGCGCGGGGATCGCCGAGACTCCCAACCATGACCAATCGGTCACTCTGGTTGGCGCTTCTCCTGGCGCTCTGTGGGTCTCTTGGCTGTGGCGACGACGACGGTGGCGCCACCACCGACGATCCCACGACCGATGGAGGTCCTCTCCCGGATGGCTCACCGCCTCCGACCGACGGCTTCACGCCGCCGCGCGACGGATCGGCGAGCTGCGCGAGCGGTCCGCAGACCACCGCGACCGCGAACTCGTCACCGCCGGGCGCAACGACGGATCACTCGACGATCTTCGACGGCCACTGCGGTGCGGCCGCCGGTCAGATCGGTCCGCCCGACGCGCCCTGGAACCAGTCCGTGCGCGAGACCTGCGTGGACCCGCGCTCGGACGCGATCGTCCAGTACCTCGATGCGGTGGTCGACGGCTCGCAGACCTTCCGCATCGACATGGGCCGCGCGGCGGACACCTACGGCTTCAACCCACTCGTCGCCGACGACTCGGTCGCCGAGCGTTCGTTCACGCCGACCGACGACTTCTACGCGACCGCGTGTGACCCGGCGCCGATCCCCGTGCCGACCGATGGAACGCTCGAGGGCGAGACCAACTACCAGTGCGCGAGCGACGGCGACTGCCACCTGACGGTCTTCGACACCGAGTCGTGCCGACTCTACGAGCAGTGGCGCGCCAACGATCCGCTCGGGACCTACACCGGCGGCTGTCTCGCCGTATGGGACGTGTCCTCCATCCCGTCCGATCTGCGCGGGCTCAGCTGCACCAGCGCCGACGCCGCCGGGCTGCCGATCCTGCCGCTCCTCGTCACCGCGGGCGAGGTGAAGAGCCGCGGCGAGATCCGTCACGCGCTCCGCTTCATCCTCCCGAACGAAGCGGTCCAGCGCGACGTCTACGTGCGGCCCGCGACGCACAACCCGCTCACCGTGGGTCGCTTCGGCGAGCCCGCCGCCGGCCCGCCCGGCACGATGCCGCCGCCCTACGGCGTTCGGCTTCGGCTCCGCGCCGACTTCGACACCAGCGGGCTGAGCCCGGCGGCGGCCGCGATGGCCGAGGCGCTCAAGGAGTACGGCATGTTCCACGCCGACGGAGGCAACGTGACCTTCATCGCGTCGAACGAGCGCTTCTCCGGCGCGACCTGGGACGACGCCGACGTCGCGCTCGGTCCGAACGATCTGCGTGACTCCGGGATCGCCTGGACCGACTTCGAGGTGGTCAGCGACCTCGACGACGTCGGGACCATGTCGGGCACCGACTGCTCCCGCACGCCCATCGACGACTGATCAGCCGATCGCTTCGGCGAAACTCTCGAACGCGGAGAACGGCACCATGGGGCCACACGCCGCCGCAGTGGTCGCCCACGGAGATGTCGTCGCGATCGATCGGAGGCGGTGACCCGCGCGGCCCATGGTTCTGGTGTACGCGCTCCCGATCGTCACGGCGC
Organism: Deltaproteobacteria bacterium; assembly: GCA_017644045.1. GTDB lineage: Bacteria > Myxococcota_A > Polyangia > Polyangiales > Houyiibacteriaceae > UBA1660. Next base: position 170,646 of record JAEPMI010000009.1, on the reverse strand, counting down.
GGCGCGACCCGTGGCGTGACGACACGATCGAGGTGCCTTCGTCCCGGCGGAGAGCTGGGTCGGGAGGGTGGAACGGGACCTGCAACCACGTCGAGGCATGACATCGAACTCCAAGATCGCATCCACCGTGGTTGCTCTCGCTCTCGGCCTCGCGCTGCCCGCGTGCGCCGACGAAGAAGAACCGACCGCCGCACGGAGCACCGGCGGCGAGAGCGCCGACTCCTTCAACGACATGCCCGATGACGGCGTGAACGAGCGGAGCTCGGGCGACGCTCCAGCGCGCGTGGCGTCCATGCGCAGCGACGGCGATCCCTACCCGGAGTACATCCTCGTCGATCCGGCCATCCCCGAGCGGCGCACCGCGTTCGAGCTCCAGCGACTCGAGCAGGTCTGCGGTGATCCGAGCGTCTACTTCGAGACCGACTCCGCCGAGCTGAGCGCCGACTCGCGGGAGACCATCGCGTACCTCGCGCACTGTGTGCAGCGCCACGAGGTCCGCGCGATCACCATCACCGGACACGCCGACGAGCGCGCGTCCGATGGCTACAACGAGGCGCTCGGTCAGCGTCGCGCCGAGGCCGTCGCGGAGCTGCTCCAGAAGCACGGTGTGACCGAGCCCCAGATTCGCGTCGAATCGATGGGCGAGCAGGCGTCGCGCCACCACAGCCTCTTCTGGGCCGACGAGCGTCGGGTCGACATCGAGACCGCACCCGCGGACCCCGGCTGACCCTTGGCCCAACCGCACGAAGAGCCCCGCGCCTCACGGTCCGGGGCTCTTCGTTTGGGCGTTCAGGACAGCGGTCGATGGAGGGGTGTATGATTCTCGGTCATGGGGAACGTCGCTGAGTCGATCGAGGTGTTGAAAGAATGGGCGGGGCGGTCGGAGAGCCACCACCGTTTCGAGATGACGGAGCCAGCGGACGACGCCGGTGCGCGGCTCGCCGCGCCCGAGCCGATGTTCGGCGAAGTCCCCGAGTGGTCCCTCCCGCCGAGCCTGAAGGAGGCGCTCGAGCTCTTCTCCTCGGCGACCATCAGCTGGGGTCCGAGCATCGGCCACGAGGAGTTCGTCATCCTCGCGCCAGAAGAGATCGCGGAGTACAGCGAGATCGTCTACCTCCCCGACGGAATCTCACGGGGGGCCGATGGACCGGAGCTCTCGACCAACCACCTCGTGGCCTTCGCCAGCGGCGGCAACGACGAGTGTGCGTTCTGCTTCGACGTCACGCAGAAGGCCGAGGACGGCGAGTACCCGGTCTACTACCACCACCAGGACGAGCCGCGGGCGCGCATCCGGGAGACCGGTGAGTGGGAGGATCCGGCGGACGCGACGCCGGACTTTCCGAGCTTCGCCGCCTGGCTCGCGTGGGTCGCCGAGGTGCTCGATCAGGGGGGTGAGCCCGTGAGCTCCTACCCCGGCGCGTTCCACCAGATGCCCGGGCGGCGCGACGAATGACCGCGCGCCGCCGGGCTCCGTTCCCGCTCAGTCGTTGACGACGTTCGGGCGCTCGCCCTTCTCGAAGAAGGCGATGATCTGGCGCGCGCCGGCGGTCGCGGCGTTGGTGTTCGCCTCTTCCGTCTGGGCGCCCATCTTCTTGGGCGTGCGGTAGTAGCGCTTGCCGAGCTCCTGGAGGGCGGCGTCGGTCTCGTCGCTCGGAGCGATGTCGGTCAGGTAGCGCAGGTCGGTGCGCTCCTTCAGCGCCTCGACGAGACCGGCCTCGTCGATGACCTCCGCGCGCGCCGTGTTCACGAGGACCGCCCCCTCGGGCATCGAGGTCAGGAGCGCCTTGCCGATCGAGCCCTTGGTCTCGTCGGTCGCGGGGATGTGGAGCGAGAGCACGTCCGAGCCCGCGTAGAGCTCCTCGACGCTGCCCACGGGCGTCGCGCCGGCGGCGCGGATCTGGTCGTCGCTGAGGAAGGGATCGTGCGCCGAGACCTCCATGCCGAAGCCCTTGGCCACCCGCAGCACGTTCTTGCCGACGTTGCCGAGCGCGTGAATGCCGAGGCGCTTGCCCATCAGCTCGGTGCCAGGCTTGCCGTCGAACTGACCGCGCGCGCTGAAGACGAGCATGCCGAAGACGAGCTCGGCGACCGCGTTCGCGTTCTGCCCCGGCGTGTTCATCACGGCCACGCCGCGCTCCTTGGCGGCGTCGGTGTCGATGCTGTCGTAGCCGGCGCCCGCGCGGACGACGAGCTTCAGCGACTTCGCGGCGTCGAGCACGCCCGTGTGGATCTCGTCGCTCCGGACGATGAGGGCGTCGGCCTCCGTCACGGCGGCGAGCAGGTCGGCCTCGTCCTCGTAGCTCTCGAGGACGCGGACCTGGTAGCCGGCCTCTTCGAGGATGGCGGTGGCTTGCGCCTTGGCGTCGGCGGAGAAGGGCTTCTGGGTCGCGATGAGAATGGTCTTCGACACTGGGGGCTCCGATGTTCGTTCGTTGTTCGGTCGCGTTCTACAGCGACTCGTGTTCGTCAGCCACTCGACCGGCGGGACCGTCGAGGAAACGTTGCAGATCCGCCTCGAAGCGCTCCGCGTCGGCTCGGCCGGCGGCGAGGGTCTCGTCGACCGGCGCCGCTTCCCGGTAGTCCCAGCGCTTGATCGGCAGCTTCTCCCGCGGCGCCACGTAGAGCCGGTTGCCCTGAAGGCCGGTGGACCCCTCCGGGTACGGCCGGGTCAGGAGCACCAGGCTCCGGCGCACGCCCGGCTCGCGCTCGGCGAGGAAGGCCGGCGCGTTGTCGATCAGGCTCCCGTCCAGCAGCCGCCGGTCGCGGTGCCGACCACGCCGGGTGAAGGGCGGCGTCGACGAGGAGCTCAGGATGAGCTCGATCAGGTCGTCCGGGCTCGCGCACTCTCGCGCGTCGACGACGTGCGTGGCGAAGCCCACCCGGCGCGGCAGCTGCGGGTGGAGCTGGCGCGGGCGGAAGCGCTTCTCGAGCTGGTAGGTGCCGAGCCCGAGCGCGATGCCGAGCACGGCGGGCATCACGCGCGGGATGGCGCTGGCCACGAAGTAGAGCGGGAAGGGCGCCTGCTGGATCCGCTCGAAGCCGCCCTCGGAGAGCCCGTGCATGAGCGTCCGGCGGTAGATGCCCTCGTGCGGGAAGGGGCTGCCCTCTTCGCGGAAGGAGCGCAGATTCAGCAGCCCGCGGACGCCCCGGCGCTGCTCCGCGAAGAAGGTTCGCGTCTCGGCGACCCGGCCGCTGACCAGCAGGGTCGCCATCGCGGCGCCCGCACTGCATCCCGCGATCGCCGCGGTCCGCGGCATGAGCTCGTCGGCCCAGCGCTCGAGGAATCCCAGCTGATAGAACGCCCGGCTTCCGCCGCCGGCGAAGGTGATGGCGAGGTCACGATCCACCTGCACTGCATAGCGCGCTCGGCGCCAGGATCGAGGAGGTCGATGGAGATCGGGTTGACCAGCCGCCATACTCGTGGGCATGGGACGGCCTGTCGTTTCGTGGTTGGTGTTCGCGCTGGCCCTCTCGTTGGGCTGCGGCGACGACGACTCGACCGACGATCGCGACTCGACGGACGCAGGGGAGGAACGCGACGCCGGTCCCGCGCCGATCGACGGCGGCCCGATCGAATGCCCCGGCACGCAGGTCGTGTGCGGCGACCGCTGCTGCGACCCCGCTGAAGCGATCGAGCTGCCGGTGGAGGTGCTCGGCGCCGAGGGGACGATCACCGAGCGGACCTTCGAGCTCGAGCCCACGGAGGCGTCGGCGGCCGCCTACCTCTGGATGCAGATCAACAACCTCAGCTACCAGAACAAGGCGTCGGTCCGGATCAACGAGGGTGAGTGGGTCGACCTGAACCACGACACCGTCCAGATGCACACGCCGGAGCGCCGCCGCGGCGGCATGGTCCACGGCGGGCACTCCACGATCCGCGTGCGCATCCCGACCACCGACTTCCAGGCGGGCGACAACACCATCGCGTTCCGCTTCAACGAGTCGGACGGCATCTCCATGGGCTTCCGGGTGGTCCGCTTCCAGCTCCTCGACGGCGACGCCGCCGACATTCTCCCCGACCACCGCTTCTACCGGGTCGACCCGAACGACTGGGAGCCGCCCTTCACCGACGCCGACTCCATCGCCGAGGGCGAAGCGCTCTGGCGGAACGCCGAGCTCTGGAACCACTACCTGCCCGAGGGGCGCACCGGTCGCTGGTACGCGGCGACGATCCCTGCGGCCCGACCGATTCGCGCCGCCTGCGCCGACTGCCACACGCAGGACGGGCGCGACCTCGAGATCTTCGCGTACTCCAACGAGTCGATCGTCGAGCGCGCGATCTTCCACCAGCTCACGCGGGAAGAGGGCGAGAAGATCGCCTCGTACATCCGCTCGCTCTCCAGCGATCCGCGGATCGGTCGTTGGGGCCGTCCCTGGAACCCGCCCTACCAGCCCGGTCCTTCGGTCGCCGATCGTCCCGTCCACGAGTGGGCCGCGGGTGCCGGCCTCGAAGCGGTCCTCGAGAGCGACGCCGACATGCTCGAGCACATGTTCCCGGGCGGCGTGAGCGAGGAGAGCGTCGCCGCCTACTTCGACTCCGGCGCGATGGAGGACCACACCACGCTCCCCATCGCGGTCCAGCTGCCCGACTGGAAGCACTGGCTGCCGCTCGTGCACCCGATGGACGCCTACACCGGCGACGGCTTCTACGACGACGCATCCGTCGAGTTCAATCCGACCCGCGCCTACGCCGAGGTGCGCGAGTTCTTCGAGGCGATGCCCGCGAGCGAGCGGAGCGCGGACGAGCTGCTCGGCGCCATCAACCGCCACTGGCGCCACTACCGACTCTTTCTCCAACAGGGCTCACCCGACCCGCAACACTGGCGAACCCGCAACGGCACCGCGCACACCCGCGGCCTCGCCGGCCAGGGCGTGCCCCAGTGGGAGATGGCGGCGACCTCGCTCGGCCGCCTGCTCGCCGTGAAGCACTTCGAGCTCATGAACGAGTTCGGCCTGCAGGACGAAGCCGTTCGTCTCTTCGACCCCGCGGACCAACCGCTCGAACGACAGTGGCTCGGCCGCGACTACCAGGTCTTCGAGCTGCCGCCGCACTTCACTGCCTGCTTCGACGACGACGAGAGCTGCCAGCACTTCCAGGGGCAGCCGAACGAGACCGGACAGTTCGAGTCGACCCTCTGGTACCACCTGCAGCTCGTGCTCAACGGCGGTCAGGGGCAGATGCTCCACAACTCACCGGTCGACAACAACTACCACCCCGAGTTCATCCTCAAGTCCAACCGCTCGAGCGACCTCTTCGAGCCGCTCCGCTACTACTCGTCGATCAACGCGATGTGGCAGACGCGCACCTGGACCGGCGCGACCAACCCGAACGACGGCCGCGGTTTCCGCATCCGAATCCAAGGGCCCTGGTACTTCCTCGCGAAGGAGGGCGACGCGCGCGCCAACCACTTCCACGGCTTCGAGCCCGGCGAGTACCCGGCGTTCCTCGACGACGTGCATCCCGGGCTCACCAAGTGGGTCCTCGACGCGCTCTTCGCGCAGTTCAACCGCGAGGTCCAGCGCTCGGCGAACTCGCTCGACGGTTGGGAGCGCTTCGACGTCGGCGGTGACGCCTCGAACAACCTCGACCCGATCGACAAGGACTCGGTGCTCGACGTGGCCACCTTCGGCCCCGGTTCGCTCGGCAACGGTGGCCCGCTCTGGGCGGACCACACCTTCTGGTCCATCCGCCAGGCCGCCGAGATGGGCGTCGAGTGCAGCGTACTGAACGAGACCATCGCCTGGGCCGAGGCGGCGTGGCCCGCGATCGACTTCGCCCAGCACCGCTCCCGCTTCACCGCCTACGTGCAGCTGATGCAGGACGCGAGCGGCATGGCCGCCATCCTCGGCAACGAGGGCGCGGGCGCGACGCTCGAGTGGTTCGTCGACGGTTCACCCGCGGGCAGCGGCGCCACGCTGCCCGCGAGCGCCTACGACGCCGGCGACGAGGTCCGCGTGCGACTCACGAGCGACGCCGGCTGTCTCCCGGGTGACCGCCGCGTCGCCGAGGCGACGCGGGTCGCCGAGTAGCGTCAGGCCCGCTTCTTGGCCTTGCGCGCGGCTTTCAGGCCGAACGCGACGGCGTCGACCAGGTCGAGCGGCAGGCTGGCGCGGACCGTGCGCACGGTCTTCGCGCGGATGCGCCGCTTCGAGGCGGCGTGGGCGTCCATGTCGAGCTTCGCCAGATCGGCCGCGAGCTCGCGGGCGCGGTCCATCAGCTGGTCGGGCTCGACGAGCTCGTCGAAGAAGCCGGCCTGCTTCGCGGCCTCCGGCGGGAAGTACTCCGAGAGGGTGACCGCCCGCTGGTAGGCCGCCGGGTCGAGCCGGTGCTTCAGCATCGCCGCCGCGACCCGCGGCATCGTCAGGCCGATCGCGACCTCGTTCGCCGAGACCTTGAAGTCGCCCTTGCAGCCGAGGACGTGGTCGCAGCTGAGCATCATGAACACGCCCATCGCCAGCACGTGACCGTTGCATGCCGCGATGACGGGGTAGGGGTAGTTCATGATCCGCGGCGGGAGGGAGTAGCCGAGCCGCAGCATCTGGATGGCTGCGACGCCGCCCTTCTTCATGACCTTCAGGTCGAAGCCGGCGGAGAAGACGTCGGCGCGGCCGGTGAGGATGACGATGGCGCGGTCCTTCTCGGCCCGATCGAACGCTGCGTAGATGGCTTCGAACATCGCGGGCGGCAGCGCGTTGCGCTTGCCGTCGTCGAGACGGATGGTCGCGACGCCGTTCTCGAGGGAGTACTGAACCAGCTCGGTCATGCACGGTTTCGTAGCGCAGTCGGAGCGGCGCCGCCCACCAGATGCTGCGGCTCGGCTACTCCTTCTGGACCCAGCCGCCGCCGCGCTGGCGGGCGCGGTGCTCCGGTCGGAGCTCGGAGCGGGCCTCGGCGGTGAGCAGCTCGCAGGGGTCGAACCAGTGGGTCGTCAGCGCGCGCTGCTCGATCGCGGGCAGCTCGCCAGCGAACTCGTCGTTGTCCGGGCAGCGCCAGTGCCAGAGCGCCCAGCGGTCCGGCTGCTCCGAGAAGCGGAGCACCTCCTTGATGCCGCCGTTGCAGTTGGTGGCGATGACCACGAACGCGGGCTCGGCCTCGATGGCGACCAGCACGTCGTGGTGAAACTCGCCCTGCTTCCAGTGTGCGAGCAGCTCGTAGCCGCCGAAGCGCTCCTTCAGGATCTCGAGGGCCGCTCCGAGGGAGAGCGTCGCGGCGAGGTCACGGGCCAAGTCCACCCGATCAACATGCCACGACTCGACGCGCTCAGCCCATCTCGCTCAGCAGCACCACACCCTCGGGCATCTCGTGCTCGTGTGGGTAGAGCATGTACTGGTGCGCGAAGCCGACGAGCTTGCAGAAGGCATCCGCGCCGTCCGAGTGGAAGCACTTCTCGAGCGCTTCGGTGCTCGCGCCGATCGCCTTCGCCGTGGCTGTGAGGTCGCCGCGGAAGCCGTTGTCCTTCGCCTCGATGCCCCACTCGGCGTTCTCGCCATAGGTCGCGGCGCCGACCTCGGCGCCGTCCACGCACATGGCGAAACCCCACGCGCCACCCTCGGCGTCGAAGATGCTCAGGTACCAGTCGAAGTGCTTCGGGAGCACCCCGGTGTCGCCGCTCATCACGAAGGGCACGAAGTCGCCTTGGTCATCGACGAGCACCGCGCTGTCGGTCACCTCCGCCAGCGCTTTCCTGACCTTCGCGGCCGGCCCTCGAACGACGTTGTAGTCCGTGTACTCCATCGGCCGACGATACCACCGTGCCGAGGCGCCAGCGCTCCCCCGATGGCGACGTCAGCCGACCGCCTCGAGGCTAGGCGGCGTCAGCCATCGCGTTCACGAACGTGCGCAAAGCGCGCCCGCGGGACCTCGACCTCCCGACTCCGCCCTTCGACTGGCCGAGGCCGGCGCCCACGTGATCCTCACCGACCGCTCGCAGGCCGAGGCGACCGCGGAGGTCGTCGCCGAGTCCACGCGGTGGACCGCCGCGCGCACGCGGTGCAGGCCGACCTCACCGGCACTGGCGCCATCGCATCGCTCGTCGACTCGCTCGACTCGGTCCTCTCGGCTGAGGCGGCGGCTCCAGGTCTCAGGAGGGATGTCCGTCGCTCAGCTCGCGTCGCGCATCGTGTGGAAGCGCGGGTGGTCCACGATCGCCGCCAGATCGGAGTCGTGGGCCATCGCGCGAATGGACTCGCCGGCCGCCGCGGCGCGCTCGACCAGGTCCAGCGCCGAGTCGATGCGTCCCGCGCGCGCATGCACACAGGCGCACTGGTAGAGCGCGTCCCCGGTTCGGAAAGTGACGACCTGACGGAGGTCGTCGAGGAGGTCTACCGCGCACTCGATGTGATCGGCGTCCCTACTGTCGAGGAACGAGCCGAGCCCGTTGCTCACGTAGGTCTCGAACGCGAGCGGGTGGGTGCGGTGCCGAAGATGGCTGAGCGCGATGTCCGTCATGTTGCTGCACACGTAGCGCATCGCCTCGTCGTAGCGCTCGTGCTTCCGTAGCCAGCCCACGTAGCCGGCCGAGCCCGAGCTCAGGAAGCGGCCATCCTCGACACAGCGATCGAGGCGCTGCGAGTGCACCGTCAGCCAGTAGCGGTTCAGACGCCCTTCGACCGACACGAGCCGGAGCGCGCGCTCTTCGACTTCGTCGTCTTCGATCGGCGAGCTCGCAGCGAACTCTCGCGAGAGGTCGTTGTACTCGTTGATCCACGCCTGCACCGTTCGCTGCTCTTCGCTCTGGCGCTGGGCGAGGGTCGGATCGCGACCTGCTTCATCGAAGACGGTGAAGCAAGCGTTCCAAATCGCGGGAACACACGCTTCGAAGGCACGGCGGTACTCGCCGAAGCGGCGGGCGCTCATGCCCTTCACGCGCCCGTCCACGATTGAGCGCGCTTCGTCCTTTACGCGCGTCTCCAGCGCTGCCGCGACCTCGCGCTGGACGTCGTTGCCGACGAGCCGGAGGCCTTCGCGTGCGAGCGCGCCGAGTGGGCTCTTCGGTTCCACGATGTGCCCACCGACGCCGACGGCCGCGCGCCTCAGAGCGGCGCGTTCCGCTGGCTGCCGCGAGCCATCCTTGGCGATGCGAAGGAGCGCTCGCAGCGCGGCGATGGTGTCGATCGATCGCGGCTTGGTTCCACGGAAGCGAAGCGCCGCCACGGCGATCGCTTCGCTCCTCGCCAACAGCCGGTCGAGCTCGCGGGTGCCCCGGCCCTCCGCGATCGTCTCCCACACCGACCACGCCGCACGCAGCAGGTGATCGCCGACCATCGCGGACACCTGATCGCGCAGCCACACGGCGAATGGAACGGGCTTGCCGACGGTGTCGTGCTCTTGATCGACCCACGCGTGACCGAGCTCCGGTCGGCCGTCGCGGTACGTGGTCCACACCATCCCTTGGTGGTGCACCGCGCGCTCCTGGACCGGATCGACGAAGAGGCCCTCGTGGGGCTCGGCGGGACGAACACCGAGGACGATCTGGGTGGTGCAGTCGTGAGCCGAGGCCGCGATCGACCGGAGCTCGAGCCCGAGCACCTCGCCCATCAGGTCGGCGATGGGAACCGGCGGATCGACTCGAGTCTCGCTGGCGTCCCGATGCGCCGGATCGTCGGTGTCCCCCATGGTCGCTCGCGACGATGATAGTGGACTATTCCGCCCATGCCATAACAAACGATGGTTATCGTTCAGCTTCACCGCCCTTGGCCCCCCAGTGGTGGTCCATGGCAGCCGGCATTCGAAGAGATCTCCTCCGATGGTGCTCGATCCAGTGTCGTGCCATCGTTGGGCTGGAGGCGGAATGAGAACGAGGGTCGGTGGATGGGTGCTGGGGCTCTTGGTCCTGGTGGGTTGCGGTGACGACGACGTGATGACGTCGGACATGTCGACCGATGAGTGCGCGGCCGACGCGGACTGCAGCGATGGTGCCTTCTGCAACGGTACCGAGAGCTGCGTCGACGGCGTTTGCAACCCAGGTGTGCCTCCGTGCATGGCCGGGGAGGAGTGCGACGAGGCGGCGGACACCTGCGCCGTGCCATGTCAGGACCTCGATGACGACGGCTACGCCGACATCGCCTGCGGCGGCATCGACTGTGACGACAGCGACCCGAACCGGTACCCGGGCAACACCGAGATCTGCGACGTCGATGGTCGCGACGAGGACTGCGACCCGCGGACTTTCGGCTACCGCGACCAGGACATGGACGGCCGGCCGGACGACGTCTGCTGCAACGGCGACAACTGCGGTACCGACTGTGACGACACCGACCCCACCGTCGGGATGGACGGCGAGATCTGTGACGGCAAGGACAACGACTGCAACTCGCTCGTCGACGATCTCGCCGGGGGTGGCTCGTGCGCCTGCACGGTGATCGGTGAGACGCGCGACTGCGGTCCGTCGAGCGATCTGGATGGCGTCGGGATCTGCCGGACCGGCACCGAGACCTGCGCCGGTGGCGTCTGGGTCTGCGAGGGTGCGGTGAACCCAGCGGAGGACGAGCTCTGCAACGCGCTCGACGACGACTGCGACGGTATGGTCGACGAGACCTTCAGCTGCATCCAGGGGATGGCCACGACCTGCGACGTGATCGACGACCGGTCGTTCCCGGAGAAGCCCCAGACCTGCTCGACCGCGGGAAGCACGACTTGCACCGCGCTCTGCGAGGTGGGTGAGTGCACCGCGTCGGTCGAGGACTGCGACTACTGCGACGACGACGGTGACGGACTCGACGACGAGTTCCCGCTCACGATGATGCCAGCACAGGTCTCGTTGCTCTCCGCGCCGTGCTCGGAGTTCCTGAGTCGTGGAGGGAGCGCCGACTGCTCCACGCGCGTCGTGGCGACCGCGGGCTCGCGCGGTTCCTCCACGGACGGACTCTACTTCTCCAACCCCTTCACGCTCGGGTATGGACCGACCGTCATCAGTGGGTTCATCCAGCACAGCGGCAGCTGCCTCAGCGGCGGAGGCTCCGTCTTCATCTACCGAGTACCCGGCGCCGGGTCACACGCCCTCGGCGACCCCTACGGCTCCGACACCGGCGAGCACGGCGCCATCTTCACCTTCTACCCTCAGCAGACCGCGGCCGGTAATCGGATCCGCGGAGGACTCGGCTCCACTCCCTCGGGCGCCTCGGCGACCGGCACGATCGACGGGAGCGACTGCTCGGGGTTCACGTTCGACTTCACCATCGAGCCCCACAGCCCCATCGGGCTCAGCGGCGTGACTCGCTACCGCGTCGAGGCCGAGCTCATGGACGAGATGATCGTGGGGCCGGCGCTCTACCCGGGGGACATGGTCCGGATCGGCATGACGGCCACCGCCTCCCCGAGCACGACCTGGACGGCCACCGTCCTCAACGTGAACCAGGAGAACGTCTGCCCCTAGGGCGCACCCTTTCCGAGTAGAACGGGTTATAGTCCCCGGCCATGGCGCGCCGGGACCCCTACCGCATTCATCGCTGGATCGACCGCTTCGTGCTCGTGGGCATCGTCGGGGTCGGTCTCCTCCATCCCGAGCCGCTCGAGTGGCTGCAGAGCTTCGGTGCGGCCTTCGCGGTGTTGCTCGGCTCCGTCTACGCCGGCGCGTGGCTCGTGACGCGCTGGGCGGAGCGGAAGGAGGAGCGCATCCAGGGACCACGGCGCAAGCCTCCCATGCTGCGCGAGGAGGCCATCGTCACCGCGCAGGCGATGTGGGTGATGTCGGGGCTGATCGCGTGGCCGATCACCCAGGCACGGCTCGGCGTCGAGACCGGTTTCCGTTGGTCGCTCGAGGGCACCGGCTGGACCTGGTGGACCGCGTCGCTCGTGACGGTCGGCGGCGTGGTCGCCATCGACGCCTGGACCTACTGGAAGCACCGCGCGCTCCACACCAAGGCGCTCTTCGGTTTCCACCGAGACCACCACACCTTCCGTGACCCGAGCTCCTTCGCCGGCTTCGCCGTCGGCCCGACCGAGGCGCTCTGGACCTTCCTGCCGGTGCTCGCCGTGCTGCACCCGAAGGCGATCCACTGGGGGCCTTCGTACCTGGTGCTCGTGGTCGGCTTCGTGTCGCTCAACCTCTACCTGCACTCCGGCGTCACCGCGAAGATCATCGAGGGCACGCTTCCGAGGGTGGGGATCAACACCTCGGCGTTCCACAACGTCCACCACTCCCACGCGAAGGTGAACTTCGGCGAGGTGGCGACCTGGTGGGACATCATCTGTGGGACGCGTCTGCAGGACCGCGCGGGCACGAAGCCGCTCCCCGAGCCCGCCGAGCCGGAGCCGCGCCCCGAGGTCGTTCAGCGACCTTCATCGGCAGTCTGACCTCGAATTTGCATCCGGCCCCGAGGTCGCCTAGCGATGTCGGGCATGACTTTGCGCTTGGCGGCCCTCGTGGCCGCGATCTCGCTGGCCGGTTGTTACGACTCGGTGGTGCCGACGGACGCGCCCGCCCGCGACTCGGGGCCCATCGCTCGTGATGCTGGCCCGATCACCCGGGACGCGTTCGTCCCGCCTCGTGATGCGTTCGTGCCCCCACCGGTCGATGCCGGTGGGGACGTCTGCGTCGTAGGCGAGCGGCTCGACCCCTACGAGGGACCGAGGTGCCGGCCCGAGACCGTCGAGTGTCTGGAGTCGTGCGAGGCGGACCCCGACCCCGAGTTCTGCCAGGACGACTGCTTCGGCGCCGACGAGGTCTGCATCCAGTGCATCAACGAGACCATCGTCCGTTGCGCCGCGAACAACGGCTGCCAGGCCGAGTGGGATGCGTACGCGTGCTGCTCGGAGGAGCGCTGTCCGGGCTTCGAAGAGGCCGACCGTCTCGCGTGTGGGGACCCGTGCGGGATGCCGCTCGACCCCTTCATCGAGTGCCTCAACTTCCGCGCGATCGACGAATGTGAGCCGAGGATCTACGACTGTCTGATGCCCTGAGCCGTCACTCTTCGTAGCGGGCGAGGCGCGCGTGCAGGGTCTTTCGGTCGATGCCGAGGATCCGGGCGGCCTTGCTCTTGTTGCCGTCGACGGCGTCGACGACTCGGAGGATGTGCCTTCTCTCTACCTCTTCGAGCGGTAGAAAGCCTGGCGGCGCTTCGCTGGGGAGCGGTGATTCGTCGATGACGCCCTCGAGCAGCTCCGCGGGGAGATGCTCGACCCGGATCTCGCCGCTCTCCTGCGCGAGCGCGACGCAACGCTCCATGCAGTTGTGGAGCTCGCGCACGTTGCCCGGCCAGTCGTAGGCGAGGAGCCGGCGAGCGACGTCGTTGGGGATCTCCGGCGGCGCGCTCCGCTCTCGGACGGCGATCTCGTCGAGGAAGACCTCGGCCAGCAGGAGCACGTCGTCGCCGCGGTCCCGGAGCGGCGGGACGTCGATGGTGATGACACCCAAGCGATAGTACAGGTCCGCGCGGAAGTTCCCGGCGTCGACGTCCGTGCGCAGGTCGTGGTGGGTCGCCGCCAGCACGCGGACGTCGACGTCGACCTCGCGGTCCCCACCGACCGGCCGCAGCCGCCTCTCCTGGAGCACCCGCAGCAGCTTGGGCTGGAGCGTCGGTGAGAGGTCGCCGATCTCGTCGAGGAAGACCGTCCCGCCCTCGGCCTCGCGCAAGAGGCCACGGCGTGCCGTGCGGGCGTCGGTGAAGGCGCCGCGCTCATGGCCGAAGAGCTCGCTCTCGAGCAAGGCCTCGGGCATCGCGGCGCAGTTGAGCGCCACGAACGCACCCGCGGAGCGACGGCTGCGGTCGTGCAGCGCGCGCGCGACGAGCTCCTTGCCCGTGCCGCTCTCGCCGAGGATCAGCACCGACGCCTCCGAGTGCCCGACCCGATCGATGAGCTCGTAGAGGCGCTGCATCGGCGGGCTCGTGCCGACCATCCCGGCGTGACCCGGGCGCTTTCCGGTGCGCCGCCGGAGCTCGCGCACCTCGTCGCGGAGCGACCGGTCGGCGAGGGCTCGGTGCAGGCTCAGCTCGAGCCGTTCCGGCTCGAAGGGCTTGGTGAGGAAGTCGTACGCGCCGGCGCGGATCGCCTCGATGGCCGAGTCCAGGCTGCCGAAGGCGGTCATCAACAACACCGGCACCTCGGGGAAGAGCCGAACGACCTCCTTGCAGAGCTGGGTGCCGGAGTTTCCGGGCATGCGCAGGTCGGTCACCACCACGTCGATCGCCTGCGAGGAGAGCGCGCCGAGCGCCTCGTTCGCGTTACCGACGCCGACGACGGAGTAGTGCCCTTTCGCCTCGAGCTGCTCCCGGAGGAGCTCCCGCAGCTCGTGGTCGTCGTCCACCAGCAGCACGGTCGGTTTGGTCACGCGGCCGCCTCGCTGCCGATCGGGAGCAGGATGCTCAGCGTGGTTCCGACGCTCGGAGCGCTGTCGAGCGCGAGCCAACCGTCGTGCTCGCGGGCGATCACGAAGGCCACCGAGAGCCCGAGTCCCGTCCCCTGTCCGACATCCTTGGTCGTGAAGAAGGGATCGAAGATCTCGCTCTGGAGCTCGGGCGGGATCCCGACGCCATCGTCGTGCACATCGATGCGAACGTAGGCCTCGTGCGGAGGGACATCGGGCGGAGGCTCGAGCGCTCCGGCCAGCGACACGGAGACACCCACGGTCCCGCCGTCGGGCATCGCCTGGACGGCGTTCTGGACGAGGTTGGTGAGGAGCTGGGCGAGGTGGTCTCGGTCGCCGAGGACGGTGAGCGATTCGTCGATGGAGGCCTCGATGCGCACTCCCGCCTTCTCCGCGTTCGGACCCAGATGCTCCACGACCTCGGCCACGAGCGTATCCACCGACACCGGCCGGCGCACGCGATGACGCGGCCGCGAGAGGCTGAGCAGGCTCCGGACGATGCGCTCCATCCGCTTCGCCTCGGTCCGGACGATCCGCGCATGTCGCTGCAGGTCGGGCGGGGTCGTGTCGGCCTCTTCGATCATGCGGGCTCGGCCGGCGACCACCTGCAGCGGCGTGCCCAGCTCGTGCGCGACACCCGCGGCGAGCGTGCCCACCGCGGCCAGTCGCTCGCCGTGACGGAGTCGGCGCTCGGCCTCGAGGCGCGCTTCGGTCTCCCGCTCGGCGGCCGCGCGGGCCTCGCGCAGCCGGTCGACCATCTTGGCGATGGCCGAGTGGAGGTGGCCGAGCTCGTCGCGGCGACCCGAGCGTGGCAGCACGTCCAGGGAGCCCGCGGCGATCTCCTCCGTGCGGGCGACCAGGTCACGCACCGGTCGTCCCACGATCCAGTTGCCGACCAGCACGGCCAGCCACGCGGCGCCGAGCGCGATGGCGAGGGTGGTCCAGAGCAGCCCCATCGCGCCCTGCCGGATGCGAGCCTCCGCCTTCGTGAGCGGCTCGGCGAGCTCGATGGCGGTGCCCGGCGCGTCCTCGCCGAGCGGGACATAGGTGTAGACCGTGCCCGGATCGGTCGTCCGATCGACGTGGGTCGCTTCGCGCTCGCCGCGGCCGGTCAGTCGTTCGGGCACCGCTGGCGCGGCACCGAGCCCCTCCAAGCCGAGGTCGACCAGGCGGATGCCGACCTCGGCCTCTCCCTGCTCGGCGATCTCGAGCACCTCTCGCGCCGCGTCGACGTCGCCCGAGCGCAGCGCGAGCCGTACCGAGGGACGAAGCGCTCGCCCGAGCAGTCGTTGCTCGTGGGCGATGTCTCGCTCGACCACCTCGCGCTCGCGCTGCACGCGCTGCCAGCTCTCGAGCGCGAGCACGGTCACGAGCAGCCCGAGGAAGACGACCATCAATTTGAGTGCCACCCGCATGAGTCACTCCTCGGGGCCGCCAGCGTGTCCGCTCATCCCGACCAGGGTGCCACGGAAGACCGTGGTGCGTGGCATGGTCAACCGCTCCCTCCGGGCTCGGACCCGCGCTCGCTCAGGGGCACGTCGGTCTCGTCTCGAAGGAGCTTTCGCCCGTCCGACATCTTGGCGAAGACGTAGTAGAGGCCCGGGATCACGATGACGCCGATGATGGTGCCGAGGAGCATGCCGCCCACGCCGGTGATGCCGATCGTTCGGTTGCCGATCGCGCCGGCGCCATGTGCGACGACCAGCGGCGCCAGACCCGCGACGAAGGCAAAGGAGGTCATCTGGATGGGCCGGAAGCGGAGCTTGCCGCCCTCGATGGCCGCGTCCTCGAGCGAGGCGCCCTCGCTGCGCCGCTGGACGGCGAACTCGACGATCAGGATCGCGTTCTTACCCAAGAGGCCGACCAGCATGATCATGCCCAGCTGCGCCCAGACGTCGTTGGTGAGACCCACCAGCTCCAGGAAGAGGAAGGAGCCGAAGATGCCGATGGGGAGTGAGAGGATGACCGCCAGCGGGATCAGGAAGCTCTCGTACTGCGCCGCGAGCACCAGGTAGACGAAGACGACGACGATCAGGAAGATGAAGAGCGCCGCGTTGCCCTGGCGGGACTCGTCCCAGGACAGGCCCTCCCAGCCGAGCGCGTAGCCGCGCGGCAGGGTCGCTTCCGCGACCGCCTCCACGGCCTCGATCGCCTGACCCGTCGAGTAGCCGGGCGCGGGGACGATCTGGATGGCCGCCGAGGGGTAGAGGTTGTAGCGGGTGATCTCGTTGAGGCCCTGCTTCTTCTCGATCGACATGAAGGCCGAGTAGGGGACCATCTCGCCCTCTTCGTTCGGGATGAAGAGGTCGTCGAGGTCCTCGGGCATGCGCCGGAACTCGGGCCAGGCCTGCACGTAGACCTTGTAGAACTGGTTGAAGCGGACGAAGCCCTGCTCGTAGGTGCTACCGATCAGGATGTTGAGGTTCTCGAGCGCGTCGTTGATCGAGACGCCCTTCTGCATCGCGACGTCGTTGTCGATGACCAGCTCGTACTGCGGGTAGTCCGAGGCGTAGAAGGTGAACTGGCTGCCGATCTCCGGGCGCTCCTCGAGCGCCTCCATGAACTCGTCGTTGATCTGACCGAGTCGCTCGTAGTCCGGAACGCTCGACTGGGTCTGGTCGAGGAGCCGAAGCGAGAGGCCGCCGGCGGCGCCGAAGCCCGGGATGGCGGGCGGCTCGAAGAACTCGAGCTTCACGTCCGTCATCTCGCGGGTGCGCTCCTCGAGCTCGTGAATGATCTCCGCGGAGGTCATCTCGCGGTCGGACCAGTCGTCGAGGTTGATGATCGCGGTCCCAGCGTTCGAGCCGCGACCCTCGGTGAGGACCTCGTAGCCCGCGACCGAAGTTACGCTGGCGATGCCCTCGATCTCCTCGGCGATCCGCTCGAGCTCCTGCGACTTCGCGTTGGTGTACTCGAGTGTCGAGCCGGGCGGCGTCTGGAGGACGGCGTAGATCATGCCCTGGTCCTCACCGGGGATGAAGCCGCTCGGCAGGACAGCGCTCGTCCCGACGATGCCCATGGCGAAGGCGCCGATGACGCCCATGGTCAGGATGCGCCGCGTGGCGATCCGACGGAGCACGCCACCCGCGTAGAGGTTCGTGAGCTTGTCGACGCCGCGGCTGAAGGGTCGCTGCACGAAGGGCACGAGAACCAGGAGGAAGCCGAGCGGACCCCAGAGCTCGTAGGCCAGGAAGGTCACCCCGGCGAGGATGGGGAGACCGACGAAGGCGAGGCCGAGCAGCTTCTTGGTGCCCATGCTCCGCACGCGTTCCTTCAGGCTCTGCTTCTTCGGCCTCTCGTGGTGCTCGTCGGTGTGCGGCTTCAGGATCATCGCGCAGAGCACGGGGGTGAGCGTCAGCGCGACGACGCCGGAGAGGATGATGGTCGAGGCCATCGTGACGCCGAACTGGCGGTAGAAGACGCCGACCGGACCGGGCACGAAGGTCACCGGCACGAAGACGGCTGTCATCACCAGGGTGATCGCGATGATCGCGCCGCTGATCTCCCGGAGCACCTCGATGGTCGCCCGATAGGGCGAGAGGTGTGTCTCGGCCATCTTCGCGTGGACGGCCTCGACGACGACGATCGCGTCGTCCACGACGACGCCGATGGCCAGGACCATCGCGAAGAGGGTGATCAGGTTGATGGAGAAGCCCATCAGCTGCAGCACGAAGAAGCTGCCGATCAGCGACACGGGCACCGCGAGCGTCGGGATGATCGTGGAGCGCAGGTCCCCGAGGAACATGAACACGACGAGCGACACCAGGATGAAGGCTTCCACCAGGGTGTGGATGACCTGCTCGATCGACGCATCGACGAAGCGCGAGACGTCGTAGGCGATCTCGTAGTCCATGCCGGGCGGGAACGAGTCCTTCAGCTCGTCCATGGTCGCCTTCACCTCTTCGATGACTGCGGCCGCGTTCGAGCCGGGCGCCTGCTTGAGGACGATGGACGACGCCGGGTGGCCGTTGACGTCGGAGTAGATGTCGAAGAACTCGGAGCCGAGCTCGACGCCCTCTCGCTCGTTCGGCGAGCCGTCCTGGTGGGGCGGCGGCACGCAGACGTCGCGGAGCCGGAGGATCTCGCCGTCGGGCGTGGCCCGCAGGATGATGTTGGCGTACTGCTCGGGCTCGTTGTACCGACCGATGTACGTGAGCACGTACTCCTTCGACTGTGAGCTCATGCCCGTCGCCTGGCCGAGCCGACCGGGGGAGCCGATGATGGACTGCTCCGCCAGGGCCTCCATCACGTCGTCGACGCCGATGTCGTAGGCCCGCATGCGCTCCGGGTTCAGCCAGATGCGCATGGCGAAGCTTCGGTTGCCGAGGTTCCGGGGGATGCCCATGCCCTGGATCCGCTTGAGCACCGGCATGACGTAGACGTTCGCGTAGTTGTAGAGGTCGGTCTGGTCCGTATCCGGGTCGGTGCTGTACAGGTTGAGATACATCAACATGCTGGGCACGACCTGGCTGACCAGGATGCCCTCGCGCACCACGAGCGGAGGCAGACGGCTCAACATGATGTTGACCCGGTTCTGCACGTTCACGACGTTGATGTTCGGGTCGGTGCCCGGCTCGAAGAAGATCCGGATCGTGGCCTCGCCGGCGCTCGTTGCGTCGGAGACCATGTAGCGCATGTCCTGCACGCCGTTGATCGACTGCTCGAGCGGGATGAGCACGGAGTCGGTGAGTACGTCCGCGCTCGCGCCGGGGTAGGCGATGGACACGTAGACGGTCGGGGGCACGACGTCCGGGAACTGCGCCACGGGGAGCGTCGTGATGCCCAGCGAGCCCAGGAAGAGGACGACGATGGAGACGACGATCGCAAGGACCGGTCGATGGAGGATCTTCGTGAACATGGGTCAATCCGTGGTGGCCTGAGCCGCCGTCACTCCGCGTGGTGCTTGAGGTCCTCGAGAGCGTCTTCGGCGCTCACGAAGTCGGTCTCTTCGAGGTGCTCCCCGTCGCGCACCTGTCGAACCCCCTCGAAGACGAACATCTCGCCTTCCTCGATCCCCTCCTCGATGACGTAGATGTCCTCGAGCTCGTGCGAGATCAGGATCTCTCGCTGGTGGGCGATGCCGTCGTCGTCGACGACGTAGACGTACTGACGGTCGAGGACCTCGAAGGTCGCCCGCTGCGGGATGACCATCGCCCCCTGGACGGTCTGGTTGATCAGCAGCGTGCCGGTCTGGCCGTGTCGCAGCAGACGCTCCGGGTTCGGGAAGTCCGCCCGGAACTTGATGTTGCCGGTCTCGTTGTCGAAGTCGGACTCGATCGTGAGCGTCTCGGCCGCGTCGTGGTCGAAGATCTCGCCGTTCGCGAGGCGGATCTGGATCTGCGCGCCCTCGAGCACCAGCCGCTGCGGCTGGTCGGGGTCGTTCGCGCCCGGGAGCGACTTGAAGCGCAGGTAGTCGGCCTCGGGGACGTTGAAGTAGACCCACATCACCTCGTTGTTCGAGATGGTGGTCAGGATGTCGCCCTCGCTGATCAGGCTGCCCTCCTGGACGAGCTGGCGGTCCATGATTCCGTCGAAGGGCGCGACGATGTTGGTGAAGCCGTACTCCGCCGCGGCGAGGTCGACCTTGGCCTTCGCCCGGTCTCGCTCCGCTCGCGCGAGCGCCAGCTCCTGAGGCGACACGACGCCTTGGTCGGCGAGGTTCCGCGTGTTGCGGAGGTTGATCTCGGCGAGGTGGAGCTCGGCGCGGTCGGCATCGAGGCGCGCTCGGTAGACGACCGGGAGCAGCTTGAAGAGCAGCTGACCCTGTCGCACCGCCTGGCCCTCTTGGACCGGAATCTCCTGGAGGTAGCCCTCGTCGAGCGCGCGCACTTCGATGTGCCGCTGCGAGTGGATCTGGCAGACGAAGTGCTGGCTCGTCGGGATGTCCATGACCCCAGGCCGCGTCAGCACGATCGGGTGGTGCGCTTCCTCGTGACCTCCGGATTCCGCGTGACCACGGGAGCAAGCGGCGGTCCCGGCGAGGCCCGAGGCCACCAGCACGAGGGCCGCGATCGGATTCACTCTGGCATTCATCGGTCTGCCTCTTCGCTCTCTTCGGCTGCCTCGGGATCGCTCCCATCGGCGGGCTCGAGACCGCTACGCCGCCACCCGCCACCGAGGGCCTGGTAGAGCGTCACGGTCGCTTCCATCTGTCGTTGCTTCATCTCGATCAGCTCGATCTGCGCGGCGAGCGACTCCTTCCGGGTCGTGAGGACCTCGAGGTAGTCGGCGCGGCCGGAGTTGAAGAGCTGGTTCGAGATCTCGATCGATTGGGTCAGCTGCTCGACCTGCTGTTCCTTGAGGTCGTAGCCCTGACTCAGGTTGCGGATCAGGCTCACCCGGTTGCTCACCTCGATGACCGCGGTGAGCACGGCGCGCTCGTAGTGGAGCACCGCCATCATCTCCTGCGAGTTCGCGCGGAAGTAGTCGGCCTTCAGCCCGTTCCGGTTCAGGATCGGCGCGAAGATCCGCGCGAAGATCCCGAAGAGCAGCGAGTCGGGCGTGGTGACGAGCTTGGTCAGGTCGTAGGACTGGAAACCGATCACGCCGTCGATCCCGAGGCTCGGGTAGAACGCCGCGCGGGCGGCCGACACGTCGAGGTCGGCGGCGGCCATCTCGTGCTCGGCCTGCCGGATGTCGGGGCGGTTCTCGAGGAGCTGCGCGGGGACACCGACGCTCATCTCGGGCGGCTCGAGCGCGAGGAAGTCGAGGGTCGAGCGCTCGATCGGCTGCGGGAAGCGACCGGCGAGGAAGTTGAGCTGGTTCTCGGTCTCGACGATCCGCTGCTGGATCGCGTACTGCGAGCTCTGCATGTCGCGGAGCTCGGCCTCGAAGCGCCGCATCGCGAGCGAGGTCGCGCGACCCGCCTGGAACTGCGCGTTCACCAGTTCGAGCGCGTTCTCCTGCAGCTCGATGTTGTCGGTCACGACCTCGAGCTGCCGGTCGAGCGCCATCAGCTCGTAGTAGTGGCTGGCGATCTCGGCGACGAGGCGGGTGACGATGAGGTTCCGCCCCTCGATGCTCCCGAGGTAGCGATGCGCGGCGGCGTTGGCGAGGTCGTGGAGTCGGCCCCAGACGTCGATCTCCCACGAGGCGTAGAGACCGAACCCGTAGTCCTGGAGCGTCGCGGCGACGCCGTTGGCCTCGTCGCTCTGGCCCTGGCTCGTGAACCGGCCGACGTGCTCCACACCACCGTCGAGACCGAAGCCGAGGCGCGGCAGGTACTCGCCTCGTCGCGCCACGATCTCGGAGTTCGCGATCCAGGTCTCCTGGATGGCGATGTTCAGCTCCTGGTTGTTCCGCAGCGCGGTCTCGATGAGCGCCGTGAGGTGCGGGTCCTCGAAGAACTCGCTCCAGACGATCAACCCCGAGTTCCGCGTGTCGCGGAGTCCGCCGTAGGACTCGGGGACCTCGCGGTTCGGGTCGCGGGCAGTGCCGCCGGGCGGGGTGGGAATGCAGCCGGCGATGATGGAGGTGGCCAACGTCGCGGCGAGCGCGTGGCGGGTCCGGGGGGAGGTTTCGGGCATCTCGAAGCGGTCGATTGCGGTGTCGAGCGCCGCACGATGCGGACCCGAAGCAAGCCATCGCCCTCAGGCACTGCAACCGCGGTGCCATCCCGCGATCTCCCGTCGAACGCCCGCCATTGCCGGGGCGCACGCCGTGAAGTGGGGAGTTTCTACCCACTTCCAAGAGTGCGAGTGGGTAGGTTCTCCGCACCCCCTTCCACCCTCTGGCTCAGGACCCCGAGAGGGGTCATGCTCCCGCCCATGGGCAAGAAGCGTCGCAAGATGATCGACACCAGCGTCCCCGAAGCGGAGGAGGAAGTCGGCCAGTCGCGGAGCAAGGCCCGCAAGGAGCTCAAGGAGCACCAGGCTCGGCTCGAGACGCTGGCGACTCGCCTCGCCGGTCTGCCGGCGGAGCGCCGCAAGGCGTTCGACCTGGACGAGCACACCGAGAAGGCCATCGCCATTCTCGCAGGCGCCAAGAAGGGTAGCGCGATGGCGCGCCAGCGACGCGCGGTGGCGAAGCTCCTCAGGCTCGCCGACCTCGACGCGATCGAAGCACGGCTCGACACGATCAGCCGCAAGCCCGGGCGCAACCCGAGGCACTGAGTCGGATCAATCTTCGGGGATCGCCAGCAGCAGCTGCGCGTAGACGCCGGGGTGGTTCTGCAGCTGGTGGTGCATCACGCCACCGTAGCGCTGCGTCTCGATCGGGAAGCGGGCCTCGCGTGGACCACCGGCGCTCGTGCCCCGCACGAGCAGGTCGCCGATCCATGCGCCGAGCGGGTGCTCCGGATCCTCGGTGACCGTCGCCGAGACGAAGTGGTGCTCGATGCCAGGTAGGAGCGCCGCGTCGCCCATCGCGCGTGGGTCGGCCGTGAGCCAGTCCTCGTCGACCAGCGCTCCGTAGCGCAGGTCGTGAATGCCCGCGCTTCGTCCGCCGAGGATCGCGCCGATGACCTTCGTGGCGGGGTGGTCGACCGCTTCCAGGATGCCGGTCACCGAGTGGCCGAGCTGGGCCAGCGGCGCGCCCTGGTGCGGGCTGCCGAGATAGAACGCGCGGCGCACGAGCCGGGTCCAGCCGTGGCCGGCCTCGAGGCCGTAGTGCGCTGCGCTTCGCAGGACCAACCCGCCCATGCTGTGGCCGATCAGCGCGAGGTCCTCGATCGGCACGGGGTAGGCCGCCACGAAGCGCTCGAGGGCCATCGCGAGATCGCGACCGTTGAGCGACACGCGCCGACCGGTGTTGTAGCGGAGATAGACCGGCGTGAACCCGCGGTCGGCTTCCAGCAGAGCACCGAAGCAGACCGCCGGGTCGCCATGGTAGGCCTCGGCCTCCAGGCACCAGGACCACTCGGTGGTCCCGAGGCCGTGGACGAAGAGCGCGACCTTCGGGCTCGCGTTCGGGACGAACTCTGCCCAGAGCGCCGGCTCGAGCGCGAGGTACTGGTCGCGGGCGCGGAAGACCATGCCCATGTCAAGGCCGTTGCCCTGCGCCTCGAGCGTGTCACCGACCGCGGCGTTCAGGAGTCCGATGGCCGCGTCCGCCAGCCACGCCCCCTCGGTGACGACGTCGGACCGGAGGGCGAGCGCGGCGACGACGCCCTCCGGTTCGTTCTCCGGGAGCGCGACCTCGAGCGCCGTGTCCGTGAGCAGCTCGACGACGCGGTTCACCGCGCGGATCGTCCAGAGCACCGATCGGGTGGAGAGCCGGCGCACGTCGTCGACGAAGCGCGCCGGCTTCCGGATCGGGTCGACTCGGTCCGTGACCCGGCGCACGCCGCGGCTCGCGGACTCGTGGCCCACGTCGACCAGGCGCGTCGTCGCGTCGACGGTGTCGTGGATGAGCGCCTTGAGCCCCCGGAGCTTGGCGAAACGTCTCGGTCGCTTCTCGTCCTCGGCCGGCGCCATGCGTCACCGTAGCAGTCACTCCGAGCGCGCGTCTCGCGCGGGCTGCGGGCGCAGCACGGGGGTCGCTCCGGTGAAGACCACCAGGACCAGCGCTCCGAAGAGCGCCGTCACCCCGAACGCTTGCATCCAGAGCCCTTCGCTCAACGCTCGGGTCACGAGCGCGACCGAGGCCCTGGGTCGGAGCAACGGGTCCCAGCTGTTGAGCCGCAGGAAGCGGCCGAGCCAGATCGCGAAGCCGGAGCTCGCGGCCACGCTCATCAGGAATAGCGCGCGCAGGGCTCGCCCCTCGATCCGGGAGTACATCCGCTCGAGGGCCAGCGACCCGGCGAGCAGCCCCGCCCACGCGAAGGCGACCAGCATGCCGATGTCGAACCAGTAGGGGGCGCTCCGCGGCTCCAGGTGGACCAGATCGGTGACCAGGTAGGGCGCGTTCGGGAAGAAGAGCCACCAGAGCAGGAAACGCACCGGGCCGCCTCGCTCGGGTCCCGCCAGGATGAGCGGCACCAGGGCGAGCCACAGGTTCCAGACGAGGAAGAGGTAGGTCAGCTGACCGGTGTGGAGTACCCGTGCCACCAGCAGGGCCATGGCGAAGGTGCCGGCGAGCACCACTGCGAGCCAGGGCCTGTCTCGGAAGGGCACCGAGTCATCGTGGCCGCGCTTCGGGGCGAGGCTGCGGCCGAGATGTGGAGAGTTCGTGGCAGCCCGAGATCCCAGGCCCAATGAGACCCGTTCAAATGTCCTTTCTCGAGTTTGACTTGTAATTTCAGACTCGTTGTGAGAGGCTGTGTCGCCTCAGCCGAGCCATGCTCCCCGACCACCGTCCGCTCGCCGGACGAACGAGAGGAGTGGCGACGGCCATATACATGCGACCCGTTCAGGGCCGCCGACGCAGGAGACCCATGAGCCAAGACACCGGCGCAGAACCCATTCAGAGCCTCCCCAAGGCTGCGCGCGAGCAGCGCATCATCGATTTGACCGTCGCTGGCGATAAAGAAGGACTTCGATTGTTCTCGAAGCGAACGGGGACGGAGCTGAAAGCGGTTCGCGCCAAGGCTCGAAAGCTGGGCCTGACGCCTCGTGTCGTGAAGGGCTGCCGCCTCGCCGGCACACACCCGAAACTGCGCAACTGCCTTCGGTGCTCCGACCGCTTTCTCTCGCGCGGCCGGCACAACCGCATGTGCCGGAGCTGCGCGCGCCGCACCTGAGTCAGGTCGGCGGTCGCTCGACGCCACCGTCGGGGCGCCGCGCGAAGCGACCCTGCTCGCGCTGGTGTACGTGCTCGTCGCTCGGCCAGGGCCAGCCGCCGAACTGCGTCTGCCGATAGTCCGCGTACGCCTGACGGATCTCCTGGTCCGTGTTCATCACGAAGGGACCGTGGCGGGCGACCGGCTCGCCGATGGGCATGCCTTGGAGCATGAGGATCTCGGTCGTCTCGGGACCTGCCGTCAACGCCAGGTCGGTGTCCGCGCGTACGGCGACGTGGTGGTAGCTCGGCACTCGGCGACCACCGACGGTGAGCTGGCTGCCTTCGAAGAAGTAGAGCGAGCGGTTCGCACGAGTCGGTCCTGCCGGTAGCGTGAAGCGCGCGCCGGCGTCCATGCGGAGGTTCCAGATCGCGACGTGACTCCGCGAGTCCGACGCCCACGAGTGCGGCGGCGCGTCCGGTGCGCTCGTGCCCTCGTAGCGGCCGGCGACGAGGGTCAGCTGGGTGTTCCGGCCCGCTCCATCCTGGACCACCCGCGTCGGGATGGCCGGCTTCCAGAGCATCGAGAAGTGGGCGTCGACCATCTTGCTGGCCGCGGGCAGGTTCACCCAGATCTGGAAGAGCTCGAGAGGGTTCGGGCGACCCGCGTTCAGGAGCGGGAACATCTCCGCGTGGAGGATGCCGCCACCAGCCGTCAGCCACTGGACGTCGCCCTCGCCGTAGCGCGCGGTGGCACCCAGGGAGTCGGAGTGGTCGAGCAGACCCTCGCGCACGATGGTCACGGTCTCGAAGCCGCGGTGCGGGTGCCGGGGAAAGCCCGGGACGGTGTCACCGTGGTACATGCGCCAGCCGTCGACGCCGGCGAAGTCGTTGCCCACGCGGTGACCGGCGAGCAGGGCGCGGTCCGGTCCGAGCGACGCGTTCCCCGGCGGGTACCGGTCGTCGTGGTGCATGCAGAAGAGAAAGGGGTCGCGCGTCTGCCAGGGTGTGGTCAGCGGCTCCACCTCGAGGATCGCGTCAGCGCCCGTACGGTCGGGGGGCGGCTCGTCGAGCTCCACCCGGGTCCGCGGAGCCGCGGGCTCGGGCGTGCAGCCCACGAGACCGTAGGCACCGGACGCGGCCAGCAGCTCGAGGAGACGACGGCGGGAGAGCTCGTTCACGACGAATGACTCTAAGCCCGCCGTGGCCGCTCGGCCAGGCTCGCCAGCCGAGCGTTCGCGCAACGCTGTCGAGCGCTTCGAGCAACGGTCGGAGAGACGTTCCGTCGGCCATCGAGGAATCTACTGGCGCTCGATGGCGTAGGATGCGCCCCAGGAGGTTCGATGCAGTCAGCGTATGGGCACACGGGTGGTGGGGAGTCCCCGGGCGAAGCCAACTTCGACACCGCGAAGGAGAAGCAGTGGCGGATCGCCCGCATCGCCGGGCTGCTCCTCGTCTATCTCTTCCCCGCGTTCTTCACCGGCCCCGACGGCATCGGGTTCCAGATCCCGAGCTTCGGTTTCCTGATCCCGGACAGCATCTACGAGCTCGTCCTCTGGGCGGCCATCGGCGCGCAGATCTACTTCATGCAGAAGCCGCTGCAGGATCAGCCGAAGACCTTCGTCTATCGCTGGACGACTTGGGGCACCGAGCTCTTCCTGATCATCCCAGGGGTCTTTCTGGGGGTCGGTCTCAGCTTGCAGAGCTTCCCAGGTCTCTACGCGCTGCCGTATCCGGTGTTCATGCTGATCGTCACGCTGATCGACCTGATCCCGGTCGCGATGATCACGCTCCGCGGCACGGTGGTGATCGATGGCAAGAACCGAAAGATCTACAGTCTCGGGCTGATTCCGAAGGTTCGCTCGTTCGATCAGGTCACCGGCCTCGGCAAGCTCGAGGTGCGCGTGGTGAACCGGGGTTACAGCACCTACCACCTCGTGGTCTTCTTCCAGGACGGCAAGCATTGGCGCCTCGAGCAGATGGGCGCCGAGCGGATCCCGATGGAGGCCGCGCGCGTCACCCAGGCCACCGGCCTCCCGAACCGGCCGCAGTAGAGCGCATCTCAAAAACCATCGCCAGTTGATCCGTGGACTCGGTGCGTCAGGCGGAGCGTCCGCGAACCGAGGAAATGCTGAAGCATTTTCGAGCGTGAGGGGACGGCTGCGGATGGCGTACTGCGGCCGCGTAGCGGCGGCGAGGGTTCTTGAGATGCGCTCTGGCTAGGTCCCGAAGGGGACCTTGACCAGCAGGCCGACCTCGCCGGCGATGCGGCCGTGGTAGTCGATGCCCGCGTAGATCGTCGGCCAGAAGAACGTGAAGAAGCCCCGGGTGCGGAAGCCGACCGCGTCTCCGCGCGTGTGGAAGGTCGCCCCGACTTCGAGCCCCGCGAAGTAGCCCGGCCCGAACGCGACCATCACCTCGGCGCCGAGCGCGGCGCGGAAGTGGCTGGGGTTGGACACCCAGACCGCATCGAGCACCAGGCCGTACGAGACGCCCCCGTCCTCGGGGGAGGGAAACATGCCCCCTGGGCTACGGTTGCGCTCCATCGCGACCCAGACGAGGGACACCTCGGCGCCGACGACGAACGCGTGGTCGTCCCGGTTGCCGAGCCAGCCGAGCGTGACGCCGGCCGGGATCCACACCTTCCGGCGGACTCGTTCGTCTTCGGCCTCCGGTGTCGGGGTCGCGTCCACCGGTTCCGCGTCTTCCAGCTCCGACGCGGCGTTCTGCGACACGACCGAGTCCTGGGCGGCCGTGGGCAGGGCGAGCCCGAGCATGGCGAGCGCCGTAGCGACACGAAGAGCCACCCCGTCGACCATGCGCGGATCATACCTCACTGGTTCGTCTCGTTCGCCGGACCCGCGGTCTCGCACGACGTGAGCTCGGCGCTCGGTGCGATGGGACTGGTCGCCCACGAGCTCGAGGCGTGGATGGCGAACACGATCGACGCGCTCGACGTGGACGCGGCGCCGCACGACATCGCTCGAGTCGAGGACGCGGAGCAACTCGAGGACTGGCTGCGAGCGTTCATCGGCGGGTGGTCGATCGACCGCCCCGAGCTGCAGCGCATCGTGCGGGCAGCGATGGGTCCCTGGCCGGGGCCGAACGCCTGGCGTCGTTACGTGGCGTACGTCGACGGCGAGCCGGCGGGCGAGGCGTTGCTGACGCTCTTCGGTGAGGCCGCGTACCTCGCCGAGGCCTCGACGGTGCCGCGCTTTCGTCGGCGCGGCATCCAGCGGGCGTTGATCGCCCACCGACTCGCCGAGGCTCGCGCCGTCGGCGCAACGACGGTCTTCAGTGCCGTGCGATACGGCGATCGGAGCTGGTCGAACATGCGCGCCATGGGCCTCCGCGAGGCTTTCCTCTCCCTGAGCTTCAAGCGGAGCGCCTGAGCTCGCTTGCAATCGCGGGTGGCATGCCCACCCTATGAGTCTCGATGGAGTACCGCAGCCCGACTCGTCAGCCCGCCCTCGAAGCGGCGGAGCGTGAAGAGCAACTGGACGCGCACATCGAACGATCGCAGCGAGCCCGAGAGGCGAAGCGGGCGAAGGCGCAGCGGCGCGCGCGCGTCTTCCGGATCGTGCACTGGTCGATGGTACCGCTGGCCCTCGTGTTCGGCGGGCTGGGGCTCGCGTTCGACTCGTCGGCGCTGAAGCTCGTGGCCCTCGCGTGCCTGATCGGAGCGCTCTTCGGCGGGCTCTATCGCTTGCTCGCGAAGATCCCCGCGCGTGACGGCGGCGGCCTCGGCGGCAGCTCCGGGATTCACTGAGCGTCGCGAACGGGGCGGACGTCTCGCCGCCGCTGCAGGCGGCGGGCGCGCCGCCGGAAGTGCTCGAGCTGAGCTTCGTCGAAGTGCGAGCGGTTTCGGCCGTAGCTCATGATGTTGGTGGGGTCGGGGTGGTGGGGCGCACCGAGCACGTGCCCGAGCTCGTGGGCCAGCGCGAGCGGCATCGCTCGATCGAGCGCGATCACGTAGCTGTCCGGTCGGTGGTTGGGCGCCGGGATGTGCGCTCCGCCCAGCAGCCCGGATGGCTCTCGACCGACGTGCTTCGACGCCCGCCGAGTCGCAGCCGACGGCCAGGGGTCGCGGATCTCCCGCACGATGAAGGCGTGGATGCGCCGCCCGCGCAGTCGCCGCTCGAAGCGGTGGCGGTCGCGGTTGTTGCGGAGGAGCAGCCAGTCGTCCGGCAGCGCCCGCCGTTCGTCCACCACGAAGCGCACGTGGGCCGGGGCGTACCAGCCGTTCACCACATCGATCCACTGATCGACCTGGGTGTCTTCCAGGTCGGGCGGCCCCTGGACCGAGAGCGGCAGGGTGAGCCACGGCTCGTCGTCGTCCTGCGCGAGGCCGAGACCCGACGCGCCGAGGAGCAGGAGCGAGACGATGGCGATGGGGCGCACTCGATCTCCGACGGGTGAGCGCGCCGAACGATCCATCGAGTCCCCAATTGCGAACGGCCCGCGATGGAGGTCGCGGGCCGTTCGACGATTGGGTCGCTCAGGGAGCGGGCGGACCGACGGCGACGCCGCAGCGCGCCCAGGTGCCGGTGACCTCGCCGTCCTGGCTGTCCTTCGTGAGGCGGACGAGGTGGGTGCCGGCCGCGCTGACCGCGACCTCCTCGAGGGCGAGACCTTCGGTCGCTGACTCGGTGGCGCTGTCGATCAGGGTGACGCCAGTGGCGTCCGTGAGCGCGGCCTCGAGGTCGATGACGCCCGAGCCGGCGGAGCGCGAGCCACAGAACACGCTGACCACGTGCGCCGCGTCGGTGACGTCGATGCTGAAGAAGTCGGTGTCTCCGTCGCCCACCTGCGCGAGCACGAAGGCCGTGAAGATGCCGTCCTCGTCGTCGTCCTCGAGGGTGAGCGTCTCCGCGGTGGCCGCCACGTCGTTGAGCGTGTCGTTCATCTCGGGCGGGTTGTCCGAGGTGAAGCGGAAGGCCTTCAGCGTGTAGAAGTCGTTCGCACCGGCGCTGCCACCGTGCTCGACCCAGAGCCGGTACTCGCCGGTCGGCACGCCGGGCGAGAGATCCTGGAGCGCCGAGGGATCGATGCGGCCGATGATCTCGGTGCCCGCCGCGTCGGTGACCCAGACGGCGCTCGGCATGGCGCTCGAGCCGTTGCCATCGCTGCCGCTCGGGAGGACGGTGAAGCGCGGGAAGGGCTTGGAGTCGGAGACGTTGAAGCTGAACACGTCCACGTCCGAGCCGTCGCGCAGCTCACCGATGAGCAGGCCGAAGTCGCCGTTCGCGCTCACGTTGTAGCGGAGCGTCTGTGCGCTGCCGACGTCGTCGCCGCCCTCGGCGTCGAGCGTGACGGCGACCGCGTCCGGGTCGATCTCCGCGATGAGGAGCTCGTAGGCGAAGCTCTCCATGCCCTCGGGCGTGTCGTCGGCCCACGTGGAGAACTCCTGCACCAGCACGTAGTAGGTGCCCGCCGACGGGAGGCGCGTGAAGATCTCACTGTCGGTGTCGGTGCGGGGAATGGAGTCGTCGTTCTCCGCGATCTGCGTCATCGACGAGTCGAAGAGCGTGAGAACGGTGTCGACCATCTCGGGGTCGTCGTCCGGGTTCGCGCTCGTCGTGATCGCGATCCACTGACCCGCTTCGCCTTCGAAGCTGTAGTAGTCGAGGTCACCGGCGGGATCGATGACGCCATCTTCGATGGCGGTGCCGAGCGTGGCCGGCGTCGCGGTATCGAAGCTGTCGTTCCCGTCGCCGGTGGTCATGCCCGAGTCGACGCCGCTGTCGGTGCCGAGGTCCACGTCGCTCGCGTCGACGGGGAGCGGACCGCCGTCCATGTCGCTCATGGTGTCGTCGTCGTCGCCGCAGCCGAACGCCAACAGGCTCGCTACGAGACCGACCGTCAATTGTTGTCGCATCATCATCCTCCTACCGGCCCACAGCCGGTCCTCGCCACTGACGTGGCACGAGCGATTCGCTCGGTAAAGTGCCTGGTCTTCAGCGCCTGCGTCGCCAGACGAAGAGCAGCAGAGCGAGCGCCAGACCGGCGGGCGAACCACCACCGGTCGCGCTGCAGCCGCCGCCATCGGTGGATCCGCCAGGGCCGGCGTCCGCGCCGCAGGTGCACGGCTCGGAGTTGCAGGGAGTCGACGGACCCGCGCCGCACATCTCGGCCGCGCACGCCGTGTCGTAGACCATGCCATCCGAGCCACACACGGGGTCGGGATCCATGCTCATGCAATCCCAATCGCAGGTGTAGGACGGCTGCACTCGCTGGGCTTCGGCCACGGTCATGCCGTGGGCATCGAGCCACGGTCCGAGGTCGACGGACTCGATGTCGACCACGCGCGCCAGGTTCTCCTGGTTGGCGATCGTCTCGGCGACGTCCTCCGCGCCAGAGTGGATCAGGAGGTCGCCCATCGCGCAGGCGGTGCCTTCGGCGTCGATGAACACCGGGGTGCGCCCCTGCACGTAGCTGTTCCGTGGGAACCGTGCGGCCACGCGGTACTCGTGCAGCCGGTCGAGCATCGCCTCGCGCTCGGCGCGCTGTGCCTCGCTCAGGTGGCTGACGTCCTTGGCTCGCAGCTCCTGCTCCACCTCGGTGAGGTGCTGGACGATTCGTGCCTGGTCGGCTTCTCGGGGGGTCATCGATCCTTCTTGTGCCGCGCTCAACGAGGGCACCACGAGTCCGACCACCAAGGCAATCAAAGCGAAGTGGGAAGCATTGGCCATGGCTCACTCTATCGGGAAGATCGGCGTTCGGCCATGGCGACCCGCGCCTATCCGTCTTCGCGGAGCATGGCTTCGACGCTGGGGTGGAGGTAGCGCCGGGTCGGCATCTCGCAGCGCGCGGTGCCGGTGGACTCCAGACCCGCTGGGGTGCGGACGGCGTTGCCCAGGAGCTCCGTGAAGCAACCGGTGAGCTCCGCGGACGGTGAACGCGCCACGCTCGTTCGGGGCGCCTGCCCCGGCTGCCACACGATCTGGAGCGTGAGCGGTACCGAGACGTCCATCGGCGCGTCTCCGCGAAGGGCCGCCTCGGCCGCGCGCAGAAAGCACGTCTCCGTGATCCGATGGACGTCGATGGAGAGGGCGCCCCGCGCCATCGACTCGGTGACGCCTCCCGTGGTCTCGATGAGAACGGCCAGCGCGCCTTCGCCGCCGGGCTCGACGACCCGTGCCGAGTCGCGCCCGAGCTCCACCGTCGGTCGGTCCTGGTGTGGGAGCTCGATCTCGCTGCTGAGCGCGAACGAACCGCTTCCGGTCGAGCAGGGGGGGCCCCAGAGTGATTCCTCGAGGCACTCACGCATCGATCCCCTCGCCTCGGTCGGCGTGACCTCGAGGGTGACCTCGCTCGCTCCGCCCTCCGTGTTCAACTCGGCACGAACGTCCACCGTTCCCTCGATGCGGAGCCCGTCACGGAGGTGCACCAGCGCACAGCTCACGACGGCTTCCTGAATCCGT
Source organism: Deltaproteobacteria bacterium (assembly GCA_017644045.1). Lineage (GTDB taxonomy): Bacteria > Myxococcota_A > Polyangia > Polyangiales > Houyiibacteriaceae > UBA1660. The sequence goes on along the minus strand of JAEPMI010000009.1, from coordinate 138,320 downwards.
GTGGCCGTGTCCGGCTCTTCGGTGAGGGTCTCGCAGAGGGGCGCCGGCTCGGGCGGAGGCTCGGGGCGCTCGGGAGCGGGAGCGGCACCGGCGCAGCCGGCGAGGAGCAGGAGGGGAAGGGTGCGCATGGCGCACCGACAAGCATCGGTCACCGAGGTTCCCTGCGCGAGAGCGGCGTTCAGCATCGCCGGAAGAAGAGGCAGCTCCGGCGCGGGGCCGGTCGCACGGTGTCCGTGCGAGCGCTGTTCATTTTCCCCAGACGCGCTACGGTCGAACATGACTCGTTCCCTCTTGGTGCTTTCGTTGGCGGCTCTGGCTCTCGCGTGCGGCGATGACGACGGCGCAGTTCCCGACGCGGGACCGGGCATCGACGCCGCGATGATCGACTTCGGCGTCGAGGAGGACGCGTTCGTCCCGATGGCTGACGCCGGCCCGGCCGACGCGTTCGTCATCCCGCCGGACGAGCTGGTGCTCGAGCCGATGGACCCGCCGCTGACGGTGGCCGAGGGAACGATCTTCGGCACCCTCGAGTATGGCCCCGGGAGCCAACAGGTGATGGATGTCTTCGTCCATCCAGACGCCGAGGCGCCCACCCCGGTGGTCCTCTTCATCCACGGTGGCGGCTTCACCGGTGGCAGCCGCACGGCCGCATACGACGGGTCGCGCGCGACCCAGCTGCAGACGTTCCTCGATGCGGGGGTCGCCTACGTCACCATCGACTACAGCCTCCTCGAGCCGGGATCCGAGACCGTCGGCGCCATCAAGTGTCTCCACGACTCGCGTCGTGCGCTGCAGTTCGTTCGCTACTTCGCTGAGGCATTGAACATCGACCCCGAGCGGGTCGGTCTCATGGGCAGCTCCGCTGGCGCGGGGACCAGCCTGTGGATCGGCTTCCACGACGAGATGGCCGATCCGGCGAGCGTGGAGCCCATCGCGCGCGAGAGCACGCGCGTGCAGGTGGTCGCCGTGAACGCGACGCAGTCGACCTACGAGCTGCTCCGCTGGCCCGGGGACGTGTTCAGCCCGACCTATCCGCTGACCGTGGAGGATCTCCTTGGCCAGCCCTCGCTCGCCGCGCAGGTCGTGACCTTCTACGGACTGCCGATCTCCTGGACCACGATGCCCGATCGGATCCAGACCGAGCTGAGCACTCCCGCCTATGAGGAGTATCGAGCCGAGCTCGACATGCTGGCGTGGATGAGCGCCGACGACCCGCCCTTCTACGCGCGCAACCAGGCGGAGGACCTGGGACCGACCGAGTCGGGCTTCGACATCCTCCACCACCCGCTGCACGCGGCGACGCTCGCCGAGCGCGCGTCGGAGGTGACCCTCGAAGCGGTCGTCGAGGCGCCCGCGCTCGACCTGGGCGGAGACGAGGACGCAACCCAGTTCGTCCTCGACCGGCTCCTCGACCTCTGACCACCACCACCTCGCTTGTGTCGTAGGGCCCGAACGGGCTACCAAGGACCGAGGTGGCGGACACTCCCCGAGCGCTTCTTCGAGCGGCGAACGAGAGCTCTGTCTCGTCGCTCGACTGGGAACGGCAGAGCGTTCGACGGCTCCAGTTCGTGGCGACGGCCGCCGCCGCCATGCTGCTCGTGGCCACGCCCCTGCTGCTCTTGCGGCAGCCGAACCTCGGCGTGCGCGCGGGCTTCGATCGACCGGTGTGGCTCGCGCCGGTCGCGCTGGGGGTGATCGCCCTCCTCGCCGTGCTCTCCCGCTGGGAGCGGATCCGCCCGAGCCATCGGCTCGACATCGGCCTCGCTGCGCTCGTGGTGCTCTCGGGTTTCGCCGGGCTCTTTCGACACGGGCTGCCCTATGCACCAGAAGACGTCGTCCGCGGCATCTCTCCGATCGCCGCGTTCATCCTCTTCTTCTCGGTGGTGATCCCCGTGCCGCCGGGGCGGATGCTGATCGCCGCGGCCCTCGCCGCGGCGCTCGATCCGCTCATGCTGGCGCTCACCCTCTCGAAAGGGAACCCGACGCCGCCATGGAACCTCTGGCTCTGGCTCTTCGCACCGAACGTGATCGTGGTCGGGCTGTCGTGGGTCATCGCCCGCACGCTCCATCGCCTCGGCCAGGCGGTGGAGCGCGCACGCCGGATGGGTGCCTACGAGCTCATCGAACGCCTCGGTCACGGCGGCATGGGTGAGGTCTGGAGCGCGAAGCACCAGACCCTCGCTCGCCCCGCCGCGGTGAAGCTCGTGCGGCCGGAGGTGCTCGGTGCGCGAGACACACAGGCGGCTTCGACGATGCTCCGCCGCTTCGAGCGAGAGGCTCAGGCCACGGCGATGCTCAGCTCGGCGCACACCATCGAGGTCTACGACTTCGGGATCGCGGACGATGGGTCGTTCTACTACGTGATGGAGCTCCTCGAGGGGATGGACCTCGAGACCCTCGCCGCCCGCGAGGGCACCCTGCCTCCCGAACGGGTCTGCTTTCTGGTCGAGCAGATGCTGCACTCGCTGCGCGATGCGCACGAGGCCGGCGTGGTCCATCGGGACATCAAGCCCGCGAACGTCTTCGTCTGCCGACGCGGCGTCGAGCACGACTTCGTCAAGGTGCTCGACTTCGGGCTCGTGAAGCGCGTCGACGCGCCGGAAGACGAGGAGCAGCTGACCGGTCAGGGCAACCTGGCGGGCACGCCCGCCTACATGGCGCCCGAGGCGGCGCAGGGGCGCGAGGTCGATCACCGGGCGGACCTCTACGCCGTCGGTTGTGTCGCCTATCGACTGCTGGCGGGGCGCGACGTCTTCGTTCGCGAGAACGTCATGCAGTTGATCTATGCGCACCTCGCCGAGACGCCGGAGCCGTTGAGCAGCGTGGCGGTCGAGGTGCCCGACGAGCTCGCCGCGATCGTGACTCGGTGCCTCGCCAAGAATCCGGAGGATCGATGGGCGAGCGCCGACGCGCTGCTCGCCGCGCTCCGCGAGACCGGGCTCTCGGCTCGGTGGACCCCCGAGCGTTCACGGACGTGGTGGGATCGGAACGAGACGTCCGGCCCGAGTGTCGGTGGCGTCGACAGCGGTGCGCCGACGGTGCCCGTCGACGTGGAGTCGGCGCCGACGCTGCCGGTCACGGTGGACAGCGGCGCGCAGACCCGTCCGAAGAGCTGACGTCACTCCACGAGGGCGTCGCCGGGATCTCGAACGTACACGGTCACCGTGTAGGTCGCGTCGTCCATCGCGTGCGTCACCAGGTGGGCGAAGCCGGTCTCGGGGCAGAGCTCCTGGACGAAGACGTGGGTATGTAGGACCCCCAGCTCGACCGGCTCGCGGTCGTCGATCCTCAGCGTGAGCGGCGGAATCGCGCGATCGGCGTGCCGTCGCAGCACGACCCGAGCGCAGCCGGAGAGCGCGTCGAGATCCAGCGCGACCAGAACGCGGCCCTCGAGGAACGAGGCGTGTTCGTGCACCGACGAGCCGTCGGAGAAGACGGTGTGCTCCTGCACGTGGGCGGCGATCGAATCCGCCTCGGCATCCTCGTCCGGCACCGCGCCCTCGGTGGGCGCCACGAGCTTGGGGTTCGGCACCTTCTCCGGGTAGCCGGCCTCGAAGAGCGCGAGCAGCTTCTCGTAGCTCGCGAGCATGTGCGGCACGAGGAGCACGTCCTCGGACGTCACCTCCGCCTCGCGTCGCGCGGCGAGCCCATCGCGCAGGGCCTCGACGCTCGGCTGCCGTTCGGCGTAGTCAGAGAGGATCTGGTCGACGTCGGACCCCGGGTTGCCGATGAGCCAGATCGGGTCGCCATCGCGCATCCGGCCGCGGAAGCGCGCCCATCGGACCTCGCCTTCGTTCACGAACTCGCCATCCGACAGGGGGAACACCTCCAGGGTCCCGCCGAGGGAGAGCGCTTCGGCGCCGGGCGGCAGACAGAGCTGCAAGACCTGCACGGCTCCCTGATGGCGACTCGAGAGCCACCAGCGTCCGTCGTCGTAGAGCGTCGCGCTCGGCGGGTCGAAGTCGCCGCCGCCGCGCGTGAGCATGCCGACGCACTCGCCAGGAGCGAGCGAGACCGGCTCGAGATCGATGCTCTCGCTCTGCCGACGCCAATGCGGCTCGACGAACGGGAACCGGTCGGAGAACCAGTAGATGTCGCGTGGCGCTGGACCCGAGCGCACCTGCCGCGATGTCGGGTCGCCCACCGCCGCGTACCCATGCTCTTCCATCAGCGCGAGCCCCCACCGCCACGCCTCTTCGGCCGTCGCCTGGTCGATCGGAGGCTGGCGCTCGGGGACGCGAAAGGCCAGGCGGACGTGCCAGCCGTAATACGCCGCACCGGCCGCCGCCGCGAGCAGCAAGAGGAAGCGAAGAGCGATGCGCATCAGGTCAGCTCCTCCGGTGCGCCACACGCCGGACACACCCCGAGCTCCTTCGCGTAGGGCGCGCCGCAGAAGCCACAGTCCTTTCGGCCGAGCGGCGTTCCTTCGTCGAGCGGAAGGAGCTCCGGGTAGAGCGCTTCCAACTCGAGCGAGCTCATTCGGTCGCCGCCGTCGGCGGGCGACCAGATGATCTCCAGCGGACCGAGGTCGTTCGCGCGCGGGATGATCCGATCGAGCTGCACGGCCATCCCGAGCCGACCCGGGTCGATGTCGCGGCGGTCACGGTCGAACACGCCGGCGATGATCGTGACCACCACGAGCCCCTCGCCCTCTTCCGGGCGAGGCACCGACGGTGGCAAGCCCTCGATGCGGCGGGTGCCGTTCACGATCTCTTCGCGGAAGCGACTGCGCAGCTCGTTGGCCCGCTCGACGAAGCGCTTCTCCGCTTCCTTCTCGTGGATGGGCTCGCGCATCGCGAGCCCGTATCGCGCTGCGCCGATCCGCTCGCGGAGCAGCTTGGCCACCTGCTTGCCGACACGGGCCAGCCCCGTCGCCGAGCTCGTTCCGCCCTCGGAGGCGATGCGTTCGAGCTCGGCCTGGAGCTCCGCGCGCACGGTCCAGTCGAACGCCAGGCTGATTCGCCGGATCTCCCACGGCGCCTTCTTCGCCTTCTTCCGGTAGCTCTTGCGGCGCCTCGTCAGGAAGAGCGCGATGCCCGCGAGCGGAAGGAAGGCGGCGCCCGCGCCAGCGACGCCGGCGAGCCAGCCGCCACGGCGAGGCTCGGGCGCGGCGCCGCCCCGCATCACGCCGCCGGGGACCCGCACCTCGGGGGAGGACTCGTGGCTGATTCGCCGGGGGAAGGGGGGCCGCCCCGAGCGACGGGGAACGAGTCCGTTCGCGGTCGCCTCGGTCATGGGCACCGGCGGGGGAACGTAGCTGCTCGAGCTCCCGCTGGAGCTCCCGTACGAGCTCGAGCCGGAGGAGCCGCGACTCGAGCTGGAGGAGCGACTGCGGGACCGACTGCCGAAGCTGGACGAACTGCTCCGCGACCGGCTCCGTGAAGAGCTGCCGAAGCTGGAAGAGCCGGAGCCGGACGAGCGGGAGAAGCTCCCGCCGCTGATCCGACCCCCGCGCCGCTGGGCGACGCTCGGCGCCGCGATCAGCAGCACCAGCGCCATCGTCGCCACCACGCCGAAGACGCGCGTGACCTCTGAACGCACCGTCACGGGCGGAGGGTCTCACGGCGGCTGCACGAACGACAGGTCAGAGATGGCCGAGGCGCTCGAGCGCCCGTCGCTCCGCCTCGTCCATTCGCTCGAAGCGTTCGGCTTCGAGGGCCATCGTGAACGCGGCACCGATACGGCTACGCCCCGCGCTCGTGAGCGCGTCGCCGATCGCGGTCGCCACCGAGCTGGGGATGGAGCGGAGCAGCATCACGCAGTCGGCCGTCACCCGCTCGGAGATCGCCAACGCGCGCATCTTGTTCCGCATCGCCGCGCCGCCGTACTGGTACACGGTCTCCTCGAGGCCCTCGTCGCTCGGCAGGTTCACGCAGATGCCGCCGACGTCGGCGTCGCCGTGCGCGATCATGCTGAGCACTTCGGGGTAGGAGCCGACGAAGAGCTCGCGGTCGAAGACCCGGTCCGGGTCCACGCCGCGCTCCCGGAGCAGCTGTCGCGGGAGCCGGTAGCCCGCCAGCGAGCTCTTCCCGACCCACGCCACCGTTCGGCCCTGGAGCGAGTCGAGCTCGACCGTGGAGGACCGCTTCGTGATGATCGCGGCGTGGTAGCCACTGACCCCGTGGCGGACCGCCTGGAACACGTCGGTCGCGAGGGGCAGGAGCTGGGACGCCACGATGGGTGGCGCCCAGACCAGGTCGGCGTCGCCCATGGTCGTCCGGTCGTGCAGGTCCTCGTAGCTGTCGGCCACGGCCACGGTGACCTTCACGCCGAGCTCGGCCCGGACGCTCTCTCCGATCAGCTCGACGCGAGCTTCGCCACGGGCGGAGCCCATCGAGGGCGGGAATACGAACTTGAGGGCTGTCATGGCCGGTCTCCCGCGGCGTGAACGGAGAGATCAGGTGTACGGGATCGGTGCTCGTTTCGCCAGGCGGCGTCCCGTTCATCGACGGCTCAGCCGGAGCAGCCGACCGACATGCAGACGAACTCGAGCGACGTCGCGTGACCACCTTCCACATGGACGCCATCCAGACGCTGGCACTGCGGGTCGGGACTCGAACAACCATCGGGCAGCGGGGAGAAGGTGTATTCGCCGGGGAGGACGTTCGTGAGCACGTAGAGCCCGGAGCCGCCCGCCGACGCGTCTTCCACCGTCCCGTCGTCGCGGATGACGATCGCCGGTCCGGCCACCGCCGTGTTGAGGGGGAACCCGGAGCTTCGGATGACGACGACCCCGAGCTCGGGCTCGTAGGGGATCGGCGTCGGGGCCGCAGCGAGCGCGGCCACGTACTCGCTCTCGCTCAGCATGTAGGCGTCGCCGCCGTAGAGTCGGCTCGGGAGCGTGGTCAGGTAGCCGGTCGCCCGAAAGCGGAAGCCATCGAGGTCGTTGTCTTCGGGGAAGCTGAGCTCCATGACGAAGAAGCCCGAGGCGTCGGTCATCCCGTAGGTGGCCGAGGCGCAGCTGCCGAAGGGCTCCGCCGTCGCTCCCGCCACCGGCGTGTCGGCGAGCGCGTCCCTGACGGACCAGGCGAAGATCGCCCCGCCGGCGCCACCACCGGAGCAGTGCCCGTCGCTGCACGCGAGGCAACCCTCGCCGCAGGCACCGCAGTCCGTCCCCGACATGCACAGGTTCGCGTCGCACCGGTTGTCGGTGCTCGCTGAGCACACGTCGGCGCCGCCGACGCAGTAGAGCCCGTGGCATCGCGGGACCGACCCATCCGGCGGGCTCACACAGGCGCCGACGGTGAGCGGACCGAGGGCGTCGTCGCAGAGCTCGTCGGCGCCCTCGTCGATCATGCCATCGCAGTCCTGGTCGATCCCATCGCACACGTCCGTGGCGTCCGGGTTGATGCTCGCGTCGAGGTCCGCGCAGTCACCGCCGCGGCTGGCGCGGTCGCTCGGGAGGTCGCAGCGCAGCTCGACGCTCGATCCCTCGTCACCCCAACCGTCACGGTCCCCGTCCGGCCAGGCCATCTGGAGCACGCCTTCGTCCGTCGCGCCGTCGCAGTCGTCGTCGACGTCGTTGCAGACCTCCGGTGAGGTCGGGCTCACGCCGGGCTGAGTGTCGTCGCAGTCGGCGCCGCAGGTGGTGCCGTTGCAGCAGAGGCTGGAGACCACACCGTCGCCGTCCGCGTCGCGGTCGCCGACCGTGGTCGGGTCGCAGTCGTCGTCGACGAAGTCGCAGCGTTCGGCCTGCCCCGGGAAGCGGCCGGCGTCGGTGTCGTCGCAGTCGGTGCCGCCGCACGCGATGTCCATGTAGCCGTCTCCGTCCGCGTCCTCGCAACCGCTCGTGTCGCAGCGCCGCTCCGCTTCGATGCAGCGCTCCGGGGGGCAGGGCGCCGTTCCGGCGACGCAGCCGCGGGCGTTCGCGTTGCTGCTCTCGGGATCGCAGGTCTCTTCGCCATTGCAGAAGAGATCGTCGTCACAGTCCGTGTCGACGGCGCATGGCGCCGATCCGTCCGGGGAGTCGATCGGACCCTCCGTCGGGCAGCCCACGATCAGGAGGAGCGCGCCGACGGCGGCGAGTCGCGATGAAGTCATGGTGAATACATACGCCCAGTACGGACCCGGGGAAAGTCAGCGGTTCTCCCATGCGGCGCGGGTGGTCACGAAGCGGCGGGCCTCCCCGTACCTGCACAACATCCGCGCTCGCTCCTCCATCCCGAGGCGCTCACAGACACGCGCGCTCGCATGGTTGTTCTCGTCGACCAGCGCGTTGATGTGGTCGAGCCGGGCAATCGTGAACGCGGCGTCGAGGAGCGCGCGGCCCATCTCCGTGGCGTAGCCCCGGCCCCAGGTGTGGCGTGCGAGGTGCCCTCCGGGTCGCGATGCCAGTAGTGGACCGGGCCCGCGTCCTCGCGTTCGAAGTCCCGTAGGAGGAGTCGGTCGGTCTCGAGGCGCATATGGGCGGCGACGCTAACCACGCCTTCGCCGAGAGGGAACCCACCGTTGACGTGCGCCGATCCGGACCCAACCTGCGGCGCCATGTCTCTCGACGACCGGAAGGCGTCCAACCCTGCGGCGAAGCAGGTGCTCGCCATTCTCGACGCCGGCTCATACACGGCCGCGTCGGGGAAGACCGTCTCCATCGGAGCGCTGCAAGCGCGGGCCGAGGCGGGCACGCGTCTCTATCTCCCGGGCGAGCTCGACGTGCTGCGCGCTCGCGCCGCGGACGGCCGAGTGCCGCCCATCGAGGTGGTGGCAAACACCACCCAAGAGGCGGCCGAGCGCTGGGCCGAGGACGACGCGGTGGTGCTGAACTTCGCCTCCGCCCGAAACCCCGGCGGCGGCTTCCTCGGTGGCGCGCGAGCGCAAGAGGAGGAGCTCTGCCGATGCTCCGGGCTCTATCGGACCCTCCTCACGCAGCGCGAGTACTACGAGCACCATCGCGGCGAGCGCACGCTCCTCTACAGTGACCGGCTGATCCATTCGCCGGGCGTCCCCTTCTTCCGTCTCGCGACGAAGGCGCCGCTCCTCGACGCGCCGATCGTGGTCGGTGTGATCACCGCGCCTGCCCCCAACGCCGGTGCGATTCAGCGCAACCGTCCCGAGGAGGCCTCGGCGATCGAGGCGACCTTCGAGCGGCGGTGGGCCAACATCCTCGCCGTGGCGCTGGAACACGAGCACCGAACGGTGATCCTCGGCGCCTGGGGCTGCGGCGCGTTTCGCAACGACCCGGAGCCGGTCGCCGAAGCCGCGCGTCGCGTGCTCGAATCCGGTCGCTGGGGCGACTTCGACCGCGTGGTGTTCGCGATCCCCGATCGCGGGAACGTGAGCGCCGCGAACCTAGCGGCCTTCCGCCGGGTGCTGAGCTAGCTCAGCGGGCGCCCCACCAGTCGCGGAACTCTTCCCAGTCGATGACGTCGTTCTCGTTCGCGTCCAGGACCTTCAGGCCCATGACGACGTCGTCTTCGTTGAAGCCCGGGTCGAGGCTCTTCAGCAGCTCTCGGAACTCGTGTCGGTCGATCACCCCGTTCCCATCGGTGTCGAAGTGGTCGAAGGTCTCCCGGAGCTCCTGGAGCTCGTCCTCGCTAAGCGCCATGCACTGGTTCTATCACGCGCTAGCCTTCGGCGGTGGACGCGTGGATTCGTGACGTGACCGGGGCCGACCAGGTGCTCGAGCGCGAGCATCTGCAGACCCTGTGGAGCGGCTACGGGGAGATCCTCCGAGTGACTCTCGAGGGTGCGAGCCAGCCCTCGGTCATCGTCAAACACGTCACCCCAGGCAGCGGTCGCGGGCGCTCTCACGAGCGGAAGCTGCGCTCCTACGACGTGGAGCGCGCGTTCAACCGAAGCTACGCATCGCGCTGCTCCGAGGCGTGTCGCGTCGCTCGGTGCTTCGCCGCCGACCGCACGAAGGAAGGCTGGCGCTTCCTCCTCGAGGACCTCGACGCCGCGGGCTTCGCCGGTCGCCGCAGCGCGCTCTCGAAGGCCGAGGCGATGGGTTGCCTGAGTTGGCTCGCGCACTTTCACGCGACCTTCCTCGGGCAGGCGCCGGACCAGCTCTGGGGCCAGGGTACCTACTGGCACCTGAAGACCCGCCCCGACGAGCTCGCCGCCATCGCGGACGCGCGGCTCCGTGACGCCGCCCCCGCGATCGACGGCCGCCTCCGCCGAGCGCGCTTTCGTACCCTGGTCCACGGCGACGCGAAGCCGGCGAACTTCTGCTTCGCGTCGGATGGTTGGGTGGCGGCCGTCGACTTCCAGTACGTCGGCGGCGGCTGCGGCATGAAGGACGTCGCCTACCTGCTCTTCGGTCGCCGTGGGTGGGGGGGTGGCGACCGCGGCTCCGATGGGCTCCTCGACCACTACTTCGCGGAGCTTCGCTCGGCGCTCGACCCGGAGGTGGACGCCGACGCCCTCGAAGCCGAGTGGCGTGGGCTCTACCCGGCCGCCCGAGCGGATTTCCACCGCTTCCTCGCCGGCTGGTCGCCGAGCGCGGGAACCGTCCGTGACTACCGCGACGCGCTCGGTGCCATGGAGCCGTCGTGAGCCTGCGCCAGCGCCGACCTCGATCAGCCGCGTCGGAGCGAGGTGCCGCCCCAGTGAATGGACTCCGCGCCCTCCCAGTGGATGAGGCGCTGCAAGCGATAGAGCGTGTTGTTGCCCACGGGCGACTCGTCGTCGTCGGTCAGCCGTAGCACGATCGCTTCCGCCGCCTCGAGCGCCGCGGCGAGCGTCGCCAGGTCCTCCTCCTTGGGGTTCGCCGGGAAGGTGAACAGCGCGATCGGGTCGTCGCCTTCGCCGAAGAGCGCGGCGTCGATCTCGTCGCCCGCGAGCACCACGACGAGCTCGTGCTCCAACGTTCCTTCGAGGGCGCGGATGGCCTTCTCGATCACCCCGGTCCGGATGTCGTCCTCCGCCGCGATCGCCTTCGTGAGCGTGTCCCGCAGCGCGGGGACGGCTTCTTCGCCGAGCGCGGTGAGGATCTGCTCGGTCGTGAGGACGTCGGCCCACCAGTCCTTCGTCATCATGAGCTCGAGGGTGGTCGCCCTGACGATCGCCGGGTCCCCCAGGTCGAGCATCTTGCCGCGCGTGTAGGGGTTCTGGAGGCCTCCGACGATCCGACTCCGGCGCTCGAGAGGGAGCGGCTCCAGCAGGGGGCGGGCGTCGTCGGGGACGTAGGCCGCGCGGCGGAGCAGGTGGTCCCATCGCTCGTCGTCCAACTCGCCGAGCTGGTCGATGAGGCGAGCGAAGAGCAGCGCGACCTGGCTCGGGACCATCTCCGGCAGGTTCGCCGCGAGCGCCCGGATCGGCTCCGCGAGCGCCGGCGCCGCCGCGATCATGCGGCGGGAGAGCGGGTCCCAGCAGTTCCACTTCAGCACGGGAATGGAACCGTTGCGCGAGTACGCGAACGAGAGCAGGTCCTCGACGAAGGGGATGAGCTCGTCGTCGGGGATCGTCGCCAGGACCGCGTCGACCGCGTCCAGCTCGGGGGCCTTCGTCTCGTCGAGCCAGAGCCAGGCAGGCCGGGTCTTGCCGTCGATGGTCACCGGTCGGTCGAGAGGGCCGCCGCCCTCGAGGTACCGCCGCATCGCGTCGGGCTCGAGCCAAGGGATGGCGCGGACCGGGATCGGCATCCCGAAGTCGACCGTGAGCTGGAGCACCGAACGCTGCGCATCGCTGAGCTCGTGCGCCTCGATCGGGTCGACGCGAGCGGCGAGGTTCGCGAAAGTGCCCCGCGCCACCACCCCCACCAGCGCCCGGAGTGCGCGGTCTTCGGCACTCTCCCGCCAGGGCTCCTTCGGCGGGTCCGGGTCCAGCGTGCGGCGTGGGAAGTCGCGGGGCGGTGAGAGCGAGTCGCCCCGCGCGAGACGCGCACGAACCACGCGGAGGGTCTGCTCCACGACCTCGTCGTTCGCTCCTTCGAGGGCCCCGATGAGCACCGACGCCACCAGCTCGACGAGGTCGCCCCAGGGGAAGTCCCACACGAAGCGCTCGTCGCCGGGGAGCAGGGACGCCTCTTCGAGCATCGCGAGCGAGGTCTCGTCGCCGCACCAACGCAGCCCGACCGCGACGGCCGCTCGGACCGCCGGGTGCTCGTGCGCCGCGAGCTCGCGAAGCGCGTCCGCGTCCTCCCCGAGCCTGGCTCGGGCGAGCACGCGGCTCGTCAGCGCACGCGGATCCGACTCGGGGCTGCGCAACTCGTCGAGGGACTCCGAATCGCGCAGCTCGGCCACGAGCCGCGCGGCCGACGCTCGGACCCGCGGGTCGCCGTCCGAGACCAGCACGCGGAGCGAGGCGACGCCTCTTCGGATCGCCGCGACCGTTCGCTTCCCCTCGGGTTGCTCCGGCGAGGCGGGGGTGGAGCGGAACGCGTAGGGATCCCAGCCGATCAGTCCGACCGGTTCGGGGCCACAGAGCTCGGCGAGAAAGTCGATGACGACCTCTCGTCCCTCGACGGAAGCGGTGGTGGCCAGCTCGATCAGGAAGGGGACCGCCGGCGGCGCGGCCGGATAGTAAGTCGCGCCCTGGTGGAAGATGTGCGCCTCGAGCGTCCCGACGGCCCTCGGCTCGCCACCGGCGATCGCGCGCAGGAGGTCGGGCACGTCGACCGCGGGGCCGTAGGCATCTTCCAGTGAAGACCAGTCGATCGAATCGAGACCGTCGAGCATTCCACCCCCTTTGCGCGGAGCCTACGCGCGGTGCGAGAGATCTGCCACGTTGCGAGTCCGGTGAGAAGTGGCAGGGTGTCCACGTTCACCTTCCACAGAGAAACGAGCGTCCCCATCTTTCGAAGCACACACGGCCGAATCCTCCCCAACCTCCACACCGGGCATTCCCGATGAGCGCGTCATTCTCCAAACGTGCTCGCGAGCAGAAGAAGGCCGAGAAGCGGCGAGAGAAGCGCCGCCGGCGCGACGAGAAGCGCGACATGGATCCGGCCGAGCCGGAGATCGTCACGCAGGAAGACATCGTCGGCGGGCTGATGTCGCCCGAGGAAGTGCTGGCGGACCTCCATGCCGGCCCGAGCGTCGGGCGGAGCGCGGCGCCGATCCCGTCGAAGCTCTTCATCGGTAGCCTCAGCGACGACACGACCAGCGCGTCGCTGCTCGCGCACTTCGAGGCGGACTTCCAGATCGACGAGGCCGTGGTGATCAAGGATCGCGACACCGGCCGCTCACGGAACTTCGGCTTCGTGACCGTCACCGACCGCAAGGACGCGGCCGCGGTCATCGACACGCTGCACCGCAGCGAGCTCGACGGCCGAGAGATCGTCGTCCGCGTCGCGACCGAGCGCTAGGCGCTGGCCCGGACGGCCTCGAGAGAGACGTCCGGCAGCGCATCCGCTTCTGCCAGCGACAGATAGGGATCGCCGTTCGGGTAGAACTGTTCCGCCCACTTGCGGAACTGGACCACCGAGCGGTCGAGGCCCTTGCGCTCGGAGCGGTGGATCTTGTGGTGCCAGACGTCGCGGTCCTCGAGCTGGACCGCGACGACGTCGTCGAACATCAGCTTGGTGAAGAGCTTGGCGACCGGGCGCTGCATCTTCGACTGCAGCCAGCCGCTCCCCGGGAGTCGGCGGAACCCGGGCACGAACGTGCCGAAGTCCTGGATCTCCTCGAACGCCGTGATGATGCGCAGCACCGTCTCGTGCTCGTTCAGTGGCGTCCCGCACGCGAGGTACTGGTTCACCACGCCGACCTTGTAGAGATCGCAGCGCGCCGCGAGGAACCCGAGCCCGTTCATCGCGATGTCGACCTCGGCCGCGAGCAGGTCGCGCTGGAACTGCCGACCGGAGCTCTCCTCGAAGATCTTGCCCTTCAGGGTCGTGCGGAAGACGTGCGGTCGCTCCGGGTCCGCTTCGGCGCGGAGCATGCGGAAGTTGTTGTGGTGCAGGAAGCGGAAGTGCCGGAGGTCCGAACCGTTCTCCGCGAGCTCCTGCGGGTGCGTGCGCATGGTGATGCTCGTCGAGAGCGTGGACACCAGCGGGTGGTCCCAGAGCTGGAGCCGGAAGCTCGGCGGCCGACCGAGGTAGTCGTACCAGACGAAGAGGTGGTCCATGACCAGGTCGGTGTGGAGCGTTCGGGCCTTCAGCTTGGGCACGCCCTTGCTCTCCGGGACCTTCGCGCAGCGTCCGTCGGTGCCGAACTCGAAGCCGTGGAAAGGGCACTGCACGTGCTCGCCGATCACCTTGCCGCCGTGGCCGAAGTTCGCGCCCATGTGCGGGCAGTAGGCCTCCATCGCCGCGAGCTCGCCGCTCTCGGTGCGGAAGTAGACGATGTCCTCGCCGCAGAGCGAGAAGTGCTTCAGCTCGCCGGGAGCCAGCGTCCGCACGTCGTCGATGCAATACCAGGCGCTCGGGTAGGGGAAGAGGCTTCGGTCACCCTTGATCTGCTTCACCGTGCGGACCTCCTTCGGACGGGCGGTCACCCACACATGACCCCCTGTGAGGTAGAACATGTATCACGGCGCCGCGGGGGTGAGCGAGCTTCACCGACCGGTCGGAAAAGCTCGTTCGGGACCCACACCATCCACCCCTACGACGGACCGGGGTACGCTCGTGCCACTCGCGGTCACCGAGCAACGGGGAGATGTGATGGAAGAGCTGTTCGACGAGTGGATGGAGAGGCTGCCCGAGGGGAAGGACGAGGCTCTCGTGGCCCGCGTGGCCGAGGCCTTCGGGCGCGACCCGAGTCCGCGCTTGGTGCGTTTGCTCGCCCGGATCGAGAAGGGCGCCGAGGACGGCGAAGGTCCGCTCCACCTGGCTCCACCCTCGCTGTGGGCGCTCGATGCCCCGAACCTCTTCGAGGCCGCGCTCGGTCACCCGCTTCGTGTGATCGCTGGCCTGACCGGGAGCCTGCCGATCGGGAGCGACATCGGTGGGCGGGACCATTTCGTCCGGGTCGATCCCGACCGCGACGAGGTCGCGCTCTACGATCCGGCGATCGGTGAGCTCGAGCGGGTCGCAGACTCGCTCGCCTCGTTCGCGGGGCTGCTGCGCTTCCAGCGACTCTGGGCGGCGCTCGAAGAGGCGGGCACGGTCGACACCGAGGACGCGATCGATGGCGAGGTGGACCTGGCCTCTCCGGAGCTCGCCGAGGTGCGCGCGTTGCTCGAGACGCTCGACGGTCACCTGCACCTGCCCGACCCCGACGACACCGACATCACGACGGACGACGCCGAGCTCCTCCTCGGGCTCCTCGGTGAGCCGCGCGAGGCGCCGTGTGCGCTCGCGGACGACTTCCGGCCCATGGAGCCGCTCCTGGTACTGCTGACGCGCGGAGGGTATGCGCCCGCGCCCGAGCCGTCGGGCGACCCGTCGCTCGCGCGCCTCGTGAGCGCGTACTTCCACCTCGACGACGCTGCGTTCGAGGCCGAGCGCGTGAAGCATGCCGACCACCCGGCGCGAGTCGTGCGCGACGCGGCGACCTTTCTCGGAGAGCTCGTCGCCGGCAACCGCCCCGCGTACTCCGAGCTACCGATCTACCGTTCGTGGGTGAAGTCGGGAGGCTCTCCGAAAGGCTCGTCCAAGGCACCGAAGGAGCTCTTGGAGCTCGTGCCGGAGGACCGTCGCCCAGCGCAGCTCACCAACCCGGACGCCTGGGACCAGGTCACGTACAAGTTCTATTCGGAGAAGGACTTCGAGCGCATGTTGACGTGCGCCGAGATCTCCACCGCGCTGCGACCCGGCCACTACTACGGTTGGATGCAGAAGGGGATCGCGCTGCAGTCGTTCGAGCGCTACGAGGAGGCGCTCGACGCCTACCACCAGGCGCTCTGCCATCCGGGGCACACCAACGTGCTCGCGAACATCGCGATCACCTGGGTCGACCTCGACCAACCCGACACGGTCCGGGCGGTCCTCGACCGGCTGCCGCCCGCGGCCCGCGACGACTACACGAGCACGATCGACGAGCTGAAGCCCTTCGCTCGCTAGATGCGCTCTGGTGCTCAGAGACCGACCAGGTCGGGCAGCGCGCCCGCGAGGAGGGCGCTCGCCGCTTCCAGCTCGTCCGAATCCAGCACGACCACACCGCAGTCGCGGCACGCTTCGAGCTCCACCATTCGGTCCTCGTGCGTCACGAGCCACCGCGTCAAACGATCGGCGCAGGCTGGGCAGGTGGCGTCGACCCTCCTCAGGCGATGGGACTGCGCCAGCGCGAGCTGGAGTGGGACGAGGTTGGCCTGCGCGAAGACGAAGATCGCGCAGCCACCGCACCAGTGGCGTGAGACGGCGACACTCCGGTACGCGCCCTCGTCGCCGCGACCGATGCGCGCTCCGCAGCGCGGGCATGTCACTGCGTGGATGGGTGCCGAGCGCATGACGGGAGCGTAATCCAACCCTCTCATGGGCTCGGCAGGGAGCTGGTATGGCGATGCTGCGCTGAAGCGCGAAGTCCTCGCGCATCTGGATGCCGATCACGCGGCGGGCGCGGTCTCACTGCTGCAGGTTCGCGGGCGGAGCGCCAAGTACTGGGACATGGTCCCGGAAGACGCGGACGCGATGCGCGCCGCTGTCGGGATCCCCACGAGCGTGCTCGCGTTCGGGCTGGCGAACGGCGGGCTCATCGAGAGTCCTGCCTCGGCGCGTTGGGTCGTCGACCAGGTTCGAAGCTTCCTCGGGTCCGTGCCGGTGGGCGCACACGTGGCGTGGGTGGTGGACGAGCTCGCGGCGCGCCGATTGGTCGATGTGGAGGTCGGTGTGATCGCGCTGGTCGAGGACTACGACATCCCCGTGCTGCTCGAGCGAGTTGCCCGGGCGCTGCGCGAGGGCCTCATGGAGCCGTCGCTCGCAGAGGAGGCGCAGGCGCTGCTCTCGGAGTGGAGCGCGCAGATTCCGAAGCAGTGGAAGGCAGTGGGTCGGGTCGACCCGCGCGTCTATGCCCACTGCCGTGCTCTGACCACGGCCCTCGAGGCCTGCGCGGTACCGACCGACGACCACGCCCTCGGGCGGGTCGTCCACGCCTCGCTGCACCACGGCATCGTCCTCCCCTGGAGCACCGGTTCGCTCGAGCAGGTCCGCGAGGAATTTCGGGGGCTTCTGCGAGAAGCCGAGGCCTCGGGCTGAGGCGGCGTCTGCCCAGGATCTCGACGAAGCGTGCCACAGTTGCGCACCGTCCGACCGGGGATCGAGGCTCGGGGTGCGGACTCGACGCCCAGATCGGCCCGTGGGGGCTTGGCCTGCTACTTGCTGTAAGTTGAAGGCATGGGTGTGTTCCGTCGTCTCGCAGTTCTTGGATGTGCGGTCTCGTTGGTGGCCTGTTTCGGCGACGCGCCGAAGCCCGAGCCCCACGCCGTGGGGTCGGTCGCTCAGGGCCTGAGCGATCCGGCGGCCCGGCGAGCACGAGCCGCTCAGATTCGCGACGCCGCGTTCGCCGAGGGCATCACCCAGGGGTGGCTCCTCGCTGGGGTGGCCAGTGCGGAGACGCTCCTCAGCCACTGCGCGAGCGAGTACTCGGGGCTCAAGTGCTACGGCCCGAACTCGTCCGACTGCGGCGGCGGCCCGGTGCTCGCCGGCTACTGGGACGGTCCGTGCGGCAACGAGCAGGGTGGCCTCGGCATGTTCCAGTTCGACGCCGGCACCTACGCCCAGACCCTCGCCCGCGAGGGTGACCGCATCCTCAGTGTCGCCGGCAACGTGCAGGCCGCGATCGACTTCGTGATCAGCCGCATGATCTACCGCTCGGGCAACAACGGTGTCCCCACCACCGGCATCACCAACCGCGCCCAGGCCATCGAGTGGATGAACGGCGTGCGCGTCGACAACGGTCGCATGGCGCAGTGGGCCGAGTTCATCACCAAGTACTACAACGGCTGCGTCAGCTGCTCGGACTACACCAACCGCTTCAACCGCTACCGCGACCACGCGGTCAACATCTACAACGAGATGGGCGCGCCCTTCTGGGCGGTGAACAACGACTGGGCAGCGTCCTACGCGGCGCAGTCCTTCCCGGTCGCGGCGGTCGACTTCGAGATCCCCGCGGGCACAGAGGTCGCCGGCTACATCGAGATGCGCAACGAGGGAGCCCAGACCTGGACCCCGGGCGCGACCTTCCTCGGCACCACCGAGCCTCGCGACGTGGCCAGTCCCATCGCCGGCTCCGACTGGGTCAACGACCACCGCGCGGCCACGGTCGACTCGGCCACCGCGCCGGGTGAGGTCGGTCGCTTCAGCTTCTCCGTGCGCGCGCCCGACGCGCCCGGCGACTACCCGCAGTACTTCAACCTCGTGCAGGAGGGCGTCGCCTGGTTCTCCAGCCCGCCCGACAACCAGCTCCAGGTCCGAGTGACCTCCGTGGCCAACGAGTGCGGCGCGGTCGGCGCCGACTGGGAGTGCAGCGGCGGTTCCATGCGGCAGCGCTGCAACGGCGGCTCGCTCCAGGTCGAGAGCTGCCCGGCCAACTGCGCCGGCGGCGAGTGCACCGACGGCCCCGCGGACGCCGACGGCGACGGGCACAACACCAGCGTCGACTGTGACGACACCGACCCGGACATCTACCCGGGCGCCGAGGACCCGTGCGGTGACGGAGTCGACGCCAACTGCGACGGCAACGACATGTGCGGCGTCGTCATCGGCCCGGACGGTGGCGTGATCTCCGGCGGTGACGGCAGCGTCGGCGGCGGTCCGGACACCATGACCATCGAGGGCGGTTGCGCGGCCGGTGGAACCGGCGGCGCGCCCTTCGCGTCGCTCCTGCTGCTCGGTCTCATCGCTCGCTCGCGTCGTCGTCGCTAGTCCCTGCTGTAGGGCTGCCGGGTCGACGCCAGACCCGGTACGCTCGCGCGATGGGGACTGCACCTTTGCCCGAGGACATCGACTGGGCTCGGTTCGGCGACGAGTACGACGAATACACCTGGGTACCCGACGCGATCGCCGCGATCCGCTCGGGCGACAAGAAGGCGAGCCGCGCGGCCATCAAGAAGCTCGACCAGGAGCTCGTCCATCAGGGCGGCATGTTCCTACCGGCGTCGGCAGCGGCGATGCCCTTCCTGCTCCAGGAGATCGAGGCAGGGAACGACGAGGTCGAGCGGCTGATCCCGCTGGTGACCGAGATGGCGCTCGGCGGTCACCACAACCACTTCGACGGCGGCTGGGGACCGGACTCGCCGCTCGCGTCGGCGGCTGGCGAGCCCGAGGTGCGCCGGCTCTTCGTCGAGAGCATCGACCGGATCGCCGCGCATCTCGATGGGAAGGCCGCCCTGCGCGCACCGGTCTTGCTCGCGCTCGCGTTCGTTCCAGAGCGCGCCGCCGATCACCTGCCGCTCGTGCTCGAGCAGGTCGGGGAGCGCAGCAAGCCCGTACGCTTCGGAGCGCGCCTGGCGGCGGGTCTGCTCGCGCGAGCGCTCGAGGACCCCGACGCCATCTGGCCGATGGTGGACGGGTCCCTCGGCGCCAAGGCCGCGGAGGATCGTTGGGCCGCGGCGATGGCCTGGGCCTGGGCCTCCCCGAAGGCGTTGGACGAGCCGCGTGTTCGGGGAGCGCTCGTGGAAGCCGTGGGCGCCAAGACCGACAAGAAGCTGCTCTGGGGCGATGGTCGCGTCGCGATGCTGGCCAGCCAGGTGCTCGTCGGGGCGGTGCGTCGCGATGGTCGTCGAGACATGGCCACCGAGCTGCTGGAGGCGGTCGAGGGGACGGCGGGGGAGATGGGGTTGAGCGGTGCGCTCGTGCGTCTCTACTTCGATGGCGCGCCGAAGCCCGAGGGCACGCTGCGCCGCTGGGACGAGATGGACGAGACGCAGCAGTGGCTCATCGGTCGCTACGCGCGACGGAACCGCATCAACACGGTGTCCGTCGAAGCCATCCCGGGGAGCGCGCTCTCGCACGTCGGTCTGCCCACGCTGAAGGCCGACCTTCGCCGCCTCGCCGGGGTCGAGAAGCCGGCCGCGCTCGAACAGGTCGTCGATGGTCGACCGCTCTGGTGGCACCTCTTCGAGACGCGCGAAGACCCCCAGCGACGACCTGCGCTGGTCGAGGCGCTGCGCGCCGGTGGCATCGACGTGATCGCGCTCGCCGAGGATGCGATCACCGGGGTCTATCGGCTCAGCACTCGCTTGCCGGCCGTGAAGGCGGGTGACCGGATCTACGACCTGGCGATCCTGCTCGCGCACCTGATCGTCGAGCTCGTCGAGCCCGAAGCCGCGCTCGCGTGGGTCCGCTTCGTCGGGAAGGGCGAGCGCGACATACGCAACGACGGGTGGCTGAAGGGCTGGAACCGCGCGTACCTGGCGATGGCCGTGGCCCACGAGCTCGGTGCGCTGGCCGAGCTCGACCGCGAGATTCGAGACCCGATCGTGGCGACGGCCGACCAGCTCTTCGCGGCGCCCGGCGCGCGGGAGTACCTCGAAGCGGCCACCGCCGGGTTCGGCGACTGACTCAGCAGCCGGGATCGTCGTCGCAGCCGACGCCCTCCGCGAAGGTCTGACCCGATCCGCAGTCGCAGCCGGGAATCAACGCGCGGCAGTCGTTGGGCACGCCGCACACGTAGTGCCCGCACGCGCCGTCGTCCCAGGTGCCGCCGGTGCCCTCGCAGAGGCACTGCTCGTCGCTGCAGCCGCACGTGGCGTCATCCACGCAGCCGGTCCCGGCGACGAAGTTGCGCCCGGTACCGCAGTCGCACCCCGGAATGATCGCTTCGCAAGTCGGCGGCATCCCGCACGAGTAGTGACCGCACGAGCCTTCGTCCCACGTGCCGGCGGTGCCCTCACACAGGCACTCGTCGTCGCAGCTCGAGCCGAGGTCGGGGACCGTACCGGAGTCGATGGCCGTGCCGGAGTCCACCGGCGGGTCGTCGTCCGACGGGGTCGATGACGTCGAGCACGCGAAGGAGAAGGCGAGGGCGAGGATCAGTAGGACACGAAGCATGGGCTCAACATGCCACGACTCACCCGGATCGGCTCCGCTGATCTTCGGATGCCGTCCGAAGCTCTTCGGCCATCGCGGCGAAGCCTTCGCGGAGTGACCGACCGAAGAGTCGTTCCACCACGAACGAGAGCGGGCCCTCGATGCGGTCCTCGCTGACGTAGCGGCAGCCGCCTTGGGTGGGTTCGATCCGCTGCGCTCGCTCGGCGCGAATGACCCCGAGCGGGAAGCGAACGCCCCAGACCAGCTCTCGCGGCTCGACGACTCGACGGACTTGCTCGCGCTGCACCTGGATCCGGCCGCGCAGCCTCGTGTGGAGGGCGACGGTCGAGCCCGGCGCGAGCGGTCCCTTCAGATCGACCCGCGGCGTGAAGGAGTTCCACTCGCGATAGCCCGCGAAGTCGGTGAGCACGGCCCAGACCTCTTCGGGCGACGCGGCGATGGTGCACTCGGAGCGATAGAGCACGGCCGCAGCGTACTCGAAGGCGCGGGCCCCCGAAGCGCTATCCACAGCGGCGAACGTCGTACTAGGGTTTGCCGCGATGCGCTGGAAGCCCTCGACCGAGTCCGCCCTGGGTGCCGTCGCGCTGGGGCTCCGCGACCGACTGGTCGGTGGGAACGCCGAGCCCGAGCTCGCGGCGGACGTGCGAATGGACGGGCAGCGGGTCTTGATCACCGGGGCCTCGGCGGGGCTCGGCCTCGCGATCGCCAAGCGACTGGCGCGCCGCGGGGCCACGCTGGAGCTGGCGTGCCGGAGTGGCTTCCCCGAGGTCGGCGACGCCGTGCGGGAGCTCCACCCGACCGGCGACGTCGCGATGCGCTTCGTGGACCTCTCGGACCTGCGGAGCATCGAGCGCCTCTTCGACCGGCTCGAGGGGCCCTTCGACCGGGTCGTCCTCAACGCGGGTGTGGTGCCGAAGAGCTCGCGCCGAACGCCGCAGGGCTTCGAGCTGATGTTCGCGGTGAACTACCTCGCCAACGCGGCGCTCGTGGAAGGGCTGCTCGAGCGCGGCCAGCTGATCCCGAACGTCGACGCGCCGCCTCGCGTGGTCGCCGTGAGCTCCGAGTCCCATCGCTCGGTCGAGCCACGCCCGGCCGCAGAGCTCGGGCGCTTCGTCGAGTACGGCGTGCGCGGCAGCATGCGCGAGTACTCGCAGTCGAAGCTGCTGCTGAGCGCGTGGGTCGGCGCGATGAGCCGCCGCTTCTCCGAAGGTGGGAAGCCCAGCATCGCGTTCCATCACACCTGCCCCGGCGCGGTCGCGACGAACATCGCGCGCGAAGCGCCGGCGCTCGCCAAGCCGATTCTCGACCCGCTGATGCGCGCCTTGTTCAAGTCGCCCGACGACGCGGCCGCCGGCACCGAGCGACTGACCGCCGCTCCCGACTACGACGGGCGCACCAACGTCTATCTGCATGTGCTCACCGAGAAGCCCGCCGCGCCGGCGGTCGAAGACGCCGCCTACGGCGACACGCTGCTCGCGGCGACCGAGCGCTTGCTCGCCCTGGGCCATCCGCCCGAAGGAGATTCCCGATGACCGATCGATCGCGCAGCCGCCTCGAGAGCGGCGCCACCTGGAGTGACTTCCTCGCGCGGCTGAAGAACGCAGGCGACGTGATCGAGCGGACCTGCCCGGAGGGCGATCTGCTCACCAAGGCCGAGGGCTACCGCTACGTGGCGCGCATCGCTCGCGCCGCGCTCGAGACCTTCGTGGAGAACGCGGACCCGAGGGCGCCGGTGCTCCAGCGGGTGGTGCACGAGACCGCGAAGATGGGGGCGGACAACCCGGACAACTTCTATCAGAACGCCGCCATCGATGGGCGCGAGCGCTACGTGCTCCGGGGTACGCGCGGCACGGTGCACTTCCTGCGTTTCTACACGCAGATCGGCGACTACGGGAAGGGCGCGGGCATGCCGCCGAGCGGGCGCCTCGACGCCTCCGAGCTGGTGCTCGACGACGAAGGGCGCTTCGAGATCCACGTGGCGACCGAGCGACCGGAGGGCGCCGCGAACTGGCTCCCGATGAAGGAGGACACCGGCACGCTGATCATCCGGCAGACCTTCATGGACCGCGAGAAGGAGGTGCTGGCGGACGTGACGATCGAGCGGGTCGGTGCGGAAGGCGGCGCGCCGACGCCGCCGAGCCCAGAGCTCATCGAGAGCGGCATCACCCAGGCCGGCAACCTCGTGGCCGGTGCCGTGATGCTCTTCGCCAACTGGGTCGACGGGTTCGAGAAGCACACCAACGCGCTTCCGCTCTTCGACCCGGAGATCTCGACCAGCTTCGGCGGCGATCCGGCCATCGACTACTACCACTCCTACTGGGCGCTCGAGCCCGGCCAGGCGCTCGTCATCGACGCGATGCCGCCCGAGTGCGAGCACTGGAATTTCCAGCTCAACAACCACTGGATGGAGTCGCTCGACTACCGCTACTACCGCATCCACGTGAACAAGGCCTCGGCGGTCTACCGCGACGACGGTGGTGTTCGCGTGGTCGTCGCCCACGAGGACCCGGGCGTGCCCAACTGGATCGACACCGTCGACCACCACCGCGGCACGATGTGCTGGCGCTGGTTCTTCGCGAAGGGCGACGCGCCTCAGCCGAGCTGCCGAGTGGTGCCCGTCGCCGACGTCGCCGCGCTGCCCTTCGCACCGTGAATCGCTTCACCCAGAGGCCCCGGCTGTTGCGCGTCGCGAACGCGTGGGTGCCGAGCGCCACGGCCTTCGACGCCGACGCGCTCATGGCCGCCGCCGCGCGCTCCGAGGGTCGCCACTTCGTGAGCCACGACTTCGCCGAAGGGTTCCGGGTCCTGTGCGCCAACATCGAGAGCGACGCGCGCCTCCACGCCACCGGCCGCGCGATCACCCGAGGTCGGCTGGTTGGCGCGCTTCGGACTCGGCTGCGTCTCGAAGCCGCTCGTGAGAACGAGCCCGAGCGCTTCACGCGATCGATGCCGCGGCCCATCATCATCTGCGGCCTGCCGCGTACGGGCACGACCCTCTTGCATCGGCTGCTGGCCGGCGCGGGGCTGCGCGCGCTCCGGACCTGGGAAGCGCTCGACCCCGTTCCCGGCCCCGAGCGACGCAAGATTCGCCAGGCCCAGCTCGCGGAGCGCGCCCTCGCCGCGATGGCGCCCAGCTTCTTCGCGGTCCACCCCATCGACGCCGGCGGCGTCGAAGAAGAGGTCCTCCTCTTCGAGCCCACCTTCCACAGCATGGTCCCACCCGCGACGATGCGCGTCCCCGGCTACCTCGAGTGGTACGAGCGCACCGACGCCACACCCGCCTACCGCGAGGTCCGCGCGATCCTCGCCGGCCTCGGCGGCGGCGAACGCTGGGTCCTCAAGACGCCCCAGCACGTCGAGTGGCTCGACGTGCTCGCCGCCACCTTCCCCGACGCACTGCTCGTCTGGACGCACCGCGACCCGCGCGAGGTCGCGCCCAGCTACTTCTCCCTCATCGCCCACGGCCGCGGCGTGCTGAGCGACGAAGTCGATCCGAGGGAGATCGGCTCCGAGTGGCGGCGGAAGCTCCGCCGCATGATCACCCGCGGTCTCGCCGCGCGAGCTCGCCTCGGCGACGACCGCTTCGTCGACGTCCCCTACCGCCAGCTCGTCGCCGATCCCCACGGCACGGTGCTCGACCTCCTCCGCCGCGCCGACTGGGAGATCACCGAAGCCACCCATTTCGGCATCGCTTCGGCTCGGCGAAGACAGACGCCCGGTCGCCACGGCGCCCACCGCTACGCCCTGGAAGACTTCGGCATCTCACCAACCGCCATCGACGACGACCTCGCCGCCTACCGCGACCAACACGGCGACCACTTCTGACCCCAGAATCCTGGGGACAGGATCACCCTCCGGATCCCCCTGTTTCGCAGGGGGATCCGAGCACGAAATGCAGACTGTGCCGCGGGCGGCGCTTTCCGGTGCCGCTCAGAGCTTCAGGGCCCGCAACCACTCCGCGACGCGCACCCCGATCGCCTCGGCCCCTTCACCACTCGGCCACCCCTTCGGCGCGGGCCGCCGTGCGCCATCACGCTGGTCCCACTCGTACCACCACCGCAAGGCCGCTCGCGCCCCGGCCGCCGTGTTGGACTGCCAGTCCCAGAGCAGCTCGTGCAACGGCCCGACCAGGTCCCCGAAGTTGGCCAACCAGTCGTAGTGCTCGCTCCCATGGGCGGACTCCGGGTCGATGTCGTGGCACTCCACCCAGTGCGCCCGAAGGATCGTCGCCAGCGACTCACGCTCTTCCTTCGACCAGCGGCTCTCGATCTCGAGCCTTCGGAGCTTTCCGGCCAACGCATGGTCGCGATAGCCCAACCGCGGTGGACGCTCGAACGAGAGCTCCAGGATGCGCGGCAGGTAGTGCTCGTAGTCCTCGAGGCCGCCCCATGTGGTCATCGCCTTGGACGGATACGGACCCATCCGCTCCACCGTCAGCAACTCCCGTGGCCCGCTCAGCGCGTGCTTCATCTCCCCGCTCACACAGCAGGGGCAGCCGTGCATGACCTTGGGTGGTCGCGCACGGATGGCGTAGAGGCGCTTCAGCGCTTCTGTGACCTCGGGGTCCACGGCGCGGACGGTAGCCACTTCAGTCCGTTCGTCATCTCCGCTGAGGCGATGGGAGCTCTTCGACCTCGGTCGCGCTCACCCACGCGCGCTCGGACTCACGCCAGCCGAGCCGCATCCCCGGAAGCTCACATAGCGAGTAGCCGCCGTGCATCCGTATCGCTTCCAGTCGAGTCGCTTCGCGAACGGTGGCCCAGGGCGCGCCCTGTGGTCCGTCACGGACGACGGCGTCGACTCCCTGGCGAACGTGGATCGTGTGCGTGACTCCGCACGATGACGCGCCACCCCCTCGAAGTGTCAGCTCATGGAAGTCCGGCAATAGTCGCATCGTTCTCCTCTCGATGGTCGTCACGTCGCCTGCCCGAACCCATCCATCGATGGAGATTCCACTGGGGTAGTCGCGCCTGACATGCACCAAGTGCCCCCGCCGCTCGACACGCACCACTTCCAGAGGCTCGGCCGTATGGATCCAGGCGGCCACGCCCGCTCGCCGGAGACGTATTCGCGGACCGTCGACTCGAGCGTCCACATGAACGTGCGAGGGTGCGTCCCACTCGTACAGGCGGGCCTCCTCGAGGTCGCGAATGAGCCGCAGACCCCGGCAGGGGATCGGGCCGACGCGTGCCACCACGCGCTCCGCGATGTGCACGACGCCGAAGAGCCCGGCTTCGGTCACGGCTTTCACGTCCAACGTGGCACCACGATGCAGTTGTACGGGTCCTGCCCAGACACTCTCGCGCTGGACGGTGACCAGGAGTGGGCGATCGCGCGGGATTCGTCCCACTAGCTCGACGGAACCTCGCGTTCGAAACCGGATGCCGTCGGAGTCCGAAGGGAGAAGCTCGACCTGGAGATCCTCCCGCAGCGCGACTTCGATTGGCTCACGACCGAGGACCTCGGCCTCGATCGTGGACCAGCGCAGATCGGCCTCCATCCGGCATTCCGCCGATGCCACGGCCGAGCCGCTCACGATTGCCAGCACCACGATGACGCGCACGCCGCGACTGACCGCGCGGACGTCCGAAGGTTCCCCGGCGTGACCGTGGAACTTCCGACGCCCGATGGCGTCGCTCTGCGCGTGGCGTGGCGGTGGATGGAAGACGAGCGAAGAGCTCGGCGAGTGGCGCGCTTCGCGACCAGCGCAGCGCTGGCGGCCTGGCTGCTCCTGCTGCTCTGGATGCACGCCTGGGATCGCGAGTTGGTTGGCGACGACTGGGCGCTGCAACGGCCCACGGTCTGGATCGCTCTGGCGCTGAGCGCGGTCGCCGTGGCCGCAGAGCTCTCGTTGCTCCGTGACCGGGGCGAATCCTGGGCCTGGCTCCTTGGAATTCTCAGCATCCCGGTGGGTGCGCTCTGCATCGCCGAGAGGCGCCCGCTCGTTGCGACGGGCGTCGTGTTGATCACGACGGGAGTGCCGCTGCTGGTCTACGCAACACCACTCGCGCGCGTTCGGATCGCTGCTCATCTGCTCGGGGCTGGACTGTCCGTGACCGCCTGGGCCGAAGGACACATCGGATTCGGGGGAGCCGCAGGCGGTCCGCCGTGGCCGGTCCGAGCGGCGCGCTCGATGGTCGAGTATCACGGGGTGATCTCGGTCGGGTCGCTCGTCGGGGCCCTGGCGTTTGCAGCGGCGCTTCGCAGGCGAGCTAGCCGCGAGCTGGGCGCGATGGGTCTGGTCATCTGCGGCTCTGCTGGCGCGCTCGAGCTCTTGTCCACGGCTGCGTGCACGCAGGTCCGAGATGGGGTTCTGGGGCAGCCGGTGAACTGGCGCCTCGATGAGCTCGCGGCGGCGGCGAGCGTTGTCGAGTGCTTGCTGGTGTGCGCCTTGGTCGGCGGTCGCGTGCTGGCGGTGAACGACGTGGCGCGCCGCAAGCGAAGACTGAACACGCGCGGGGCGGCATCGGCACTCACGGTGCTGGGTCTCATCGTGCTCGCAGCTCAGACTCCTACGAGAGCGATCGTTCCCGCCCACGAGTCGCCGGTTCCGTTGGCTCACGGGCCGGTCTGGGACCAGTGGTACCAGTGGTATCCGCACGACGAGAGACCTCGCGTCACACAGATCGTCCGAGTCACTCGGGAGGGCGAGGCGCGCTTGTACTACGGTGGTGAATCGATCGCGGGGTTTCACTTCGATCCTCGCGCTCGCGTGAAGGTCTTCCCCCACCGAGACGCCCCCGCGTGGGCGGTCGAGCAGACGGTACGACAGCTTCTGAGTCAGGTGCCGGAGCTGGCGATCGCGGTCGCCGCGAGCCGCGGCGTTCCTCCTCTCGAAGTGCCCGGTGTCGCCGCGAGGGTTCGGTTCATACCTGCGGCGGGGCTCAATCCCGGCTACGACTTTCAGCGCGCGCTTCGCCCAAGTGCGGGCCGCATCGGCATACACGAACGGCCCGAGAGTCGCGCGCCTTGTCCGCCCGCGAGCGACGGCGAATCCGCCGAGCGGTGGCTGAGTCGAAAGCCTCCCAGCTGCGTGCTCGATCCGATCGAGAGCGGTGTCACGTCGGCCGCCCCCTTGGCTCCGGTCGGCGAGCTGCCGGGGAGATTCCCTCGCCGTGAGCCGCACCGGCCGGAGCCCCTCTTCGCTGCTGCGCTCCTCGGCCTCGCTCTTGGCCTTCTCGTTGCCCACCGCCGCATCCAGCGCGACCTCGAGCCGCTCCGCGGCCCACGTGGGCCAAGTCGTGGTCCGCGGCGGAACGCGCCCACCCAACCTCGTTGGCTCTGGCGTCGCGACTCGACTCACTGGTGGCTCCGCGGAGCCACGCCCTACCGGGACATCGGCGGCTTCCATGGCCCAGCGAGTCGAGACGTGGCCATGAGACTCCTGGCCCGGAGATGGGCCACGGTGCTCTGGCGCGCCGTGAAGGCCGGAGTCGCTTGGTGTGTGCTCCTCACCATGTTGGCCGCGGCGATCTGGCTACGGTGGCACCGACGTTGAGCGTCACGTCTGCAGACTGGACGAACGCGACCAAGAGTGCCGCCCATCGACTTCGGCAGCCTCGCGCTCTACCGCCGCGACGACTCACTCACGCGAAGTCGCTGTAGCCGCCGACTTCGCCGCACACGCGGCACTTGAAGAGATACGCCGTCGGTTGGCCGTCTGCGGTGAGCGAGGCGATGTACCGATCGAAGCGTTCGTCCGCCGGCCATCCGAGGTCCTGCCGGAGGTGCTCGCGGGTGATCGGTCCATGGGCGACGACATCCGCCGCGCCGGCGGGCCCGAGGAAGGTGCCTCCGTCGCCGCAATGCAGCCACCAGCGCTCTTGCTGCCAGCCCGAGAACCCCGGCGTGCGTTGGGTGATCTCCGCCACCACCGAGTCGGGGATGTTGTCCGTGAGGCCCCAATCGTCGACGAAGATTCCGTCGAAACGCGCTGCGGCATCTCCGCTGGCGATGCACCAGGGACAGAGCTCTTCCTCGACCTCTTCTTCTGCGAAGAAGGGGCCGGTGTAGATGTACCCGCGCGATGCCTCGCACACGAGGCATCGCGCGTCACTCGTGACGACGCTTCCGGTCCCGATCGGATCCGGGTGGTACCGGAAAGTCGGGAGCGGTGCGGTCACTGGCTCAGATGAGCGGGACGGAGCAGTCGTCGACCGTGTTCGGGTCGAACGAGATGGACCACTCGAAGATGTAGCCGTTGTCGCTGCCCCAGAGGTCGGTGACCAGGAGGGTCCAGTCGCCGTTGAGCGGGCTGCCGACGAAGCCTTCGAAGCTCTCGGCCGGGCGGTAGTCGCCGGGGGGCATCATGTCGGCGGTGCCGGAGAAGCACGAGGTCGCGGTGTCCATCGCGCCGCCGCCGTTGGCGTAGTCGAGCATCGCCTCGCGGGCGGCGTCCGGGGTCCAACAGTAGGTCTCGCCGGTGCCGGGGCTGGGCGAGCCGCTGTCGTCGCAGTCGTCGGCGGTGCCGAGGTAGATCTCGCCGCCCTCCTGGCCGAGGAAGCGCTGGAGGCGGATGCGGCGGCCGTTCGGGGCCTGGAGGCTGATCTCCAGGTCGCGCAGCCACGAGTGCTCCATGTTCACGCAGACCGACTCGATGTCGCTCGCAGCGGTGAAGCCCGCGCCGCCGAAGCCGGTGAAGCTCAGGGTCGAGGCGTAGGACTCGCGGCACTCCTGCATGGGCCCGAGGATGCCGTCGATGGTGAAGCACTGCTGACCGCTCGGGCAGTCCGAGTCGCTGGAGCAGGTGCTGCTGCCGATGCCGTCCGGGAGGGCGAGCGGGGAGCCGAGGGGCGTGTCGACCCGGCCACAGACCGGGCAGGAGCCGACGCCGGAGCACGCCGCGTCCACGCAGTCGGTCTTCCGGTTGCAGTCGTTGTCGATCCCGTCGCCGCAGGTCGCCGGGCTACCCTCTTCGCCTGTGGGAGTGCACTCGTAGGGCCCGAGGTCACGACCGGTGATGGAGCCGTCGGCGCCGCCACCCGGGCCGAGGTCCGCTTCGGGGACATCGCGAGTCACGCGACGACCGTCGTCGCCGCACGCGACGAGACCGAGACAGAGAAGAAAAGCGAACGAAATTCTGATGACCACGACAGCTCCCCCAGAAAGAAAGGCTGGTGGAACGTGTTCCGAGCGGCTCCCGAAGTCAACGACGACGCTCACAGCCCTCGATCGTTCGGCGAAACGAGGTGGTCGGCGGTGGAAAAAGAGCTCGCGACGAGGAGTGGAGAGACTGCCGGCGCATCTGGCATCTCGCGATGCCCGCTTGCCACGCGACCTTCGTCGGTCCCGCCGAAGCGGGTTGGACTCGGGTCGCCGTCGCTATCTCCCTCTCGAGAGAATCGCTACCTTAGGACCGTTATAGCTACGATGTAGTCCCTCGAGCATTCGCGAGCTCGAAGATGCATCGGGTCGGCTCCGGACATTCGGCCGGTGCCTCGCCGAGAGGCGTCAGGTAAGCACGCGACAGCCTGCGTCAATCTCGAATCCGCGCCCCGCAACCCTGGTTCGAGCTAGAGTTTCTTCATGCCCGTCGACCGTGAACGCGAGCGAGATCTCGCACCGGTGTCTCCGGCCCGGC
The DNA here is from genome assembly GCA_017644045.1 of Deltaproteobacteria bacterium. Classification (GTDB taxonomy): domain Bacteria; phylum Myxococcota_A; class Polyangia; order Polyangiales; family Houyiibacteriaceae; genus UBA1660. The sequence goes on along the minus strand of JAEPMI010000009.1, from coordinate 107,934 downwards.
TCGGTACGGCCCTGGTCTTGCTCTTGACGTTGGGAGTGGCGGGAGCTGCAGCAACTCAGCTCGGGGGACCACAGGCGTTCACGAACGACGGCCCCTCGATGGAGCCGACGCTGGGGAATGGCGATCGCTTCTTGATCGAGCGCTATGGACTCTGGTTGGGCTTTCTGCCGCTCGCGCATTGGGGTGAACCAGCCCAGGGCGACGTCGTCGTCGTCGCGAGCGCCAGGGATCAGGTACTCATCGTGAAGCGAGTGATCGCCGTCGGTGGCCAGCACGTGGTCGTGGACCAGGCAGGGGTGAGCGTGGACGGCGAGCGTGTGGCCGAGGAAGCAGGCCCGTGTGCGGAGTTCCCAGAGCTCCGCATCGGAACGTTGGGGAGCTATCAGCCACTGCCGGACGAGAGCTGCACCGTGTACGAGGAGACGTTGGGGGACAGCCGGCACTTCGTCCTCGATACCGGTTACGGCCTGCGCCCGGCGGAGATGGTGGTTCCGGAGGGCCACGTCTTCGTGATGGGTGATCACCGAGACCGCTCGAACGACAGCACCAACCCCGTGCTCGGAGCCGTGCCCGTCGAGAACGTCATTGGGCGAATGATGGGCGTCTACTGGACGGATGGTTCGTGACCCGGTGGGGTGACGACACCGAGTCTCCGCTCGCAGGGGCAGACCGGCGTGTACTGGCGCGGGTGTACGGCGGGCTCGCCTTCCAGCTTCCCGTCTTGGCCGGAACCGCGGGGGCCATGGCCACCTCCTCGCAGCACGCCTGGCGACTGGGCTGGATTATCGCGATCGTCCTGAGTGGAGCTTGGGGGTTGGTCAGCCTGTGGCTGCTCTACACCCGAGGCCAGACGTTGGGGAAAGCGCTCGCTGGGGTCCGAATGGTTCGTTCGGACGGGAGCCGAGCATCGCTCGCTCGGCTGCTCTTTCGGCGCGAGCTGCCCATCGCCGTATTGAACGCGCTCCCGTTCGGTGCCCTCGTGGTCTTGCTGGAGTCGTCGCCGGTCTTCGGGGCGAGGCGTCGCTGCACTCACGACTGGATCGCTGACACCATCGTGGTCGACCTACGGCACGCGGCGTCAGTCGATCCGAACGAGCCATCTGCCTTCTGAGCCTGGCGGCGTACTCTGACCGAACGTTGCCCCATCGCGCTACGCCGTGCTCTGGTGTGGCGTGTTCTTCTGGCTCGCGTTCCTCTGCCTCGTCGCCGGCGCCGATCATCTGCGGCGGGGGCGCTCACGTGGGTGGCGCGCCCTTCGGCTTCCGATCGGCGGCACGGTCGCGGCCCTCGCCGTGATGGCGATCGCCGCGCCGGGTGGACCGGTGCTCGCCAAGATCGTCGGCCGACTCGCGATGCCACTCGGGCTGCTCTGGTTCGCGGCGATGATCGCGCTGCCGCTCGTCGCGCTGCGCCATCGCCGCGCGGGCATGGGACTCGCCGTGTTGCTCGTCCTGCTCACGCTCGCGGGCAGCGAACCACTCGGAGGCTGGCTGCTCGCGCAGCTCGAGGCGGACTTCGTCGATCGGGATCCGCTCGAGGAGGCGCCCTTCGACGCCATCTTCGTGATGGGCGGCGGGATCCACGAAGGACCGACCGGCCCCTCGCTCGGCCCGAGCGGCGGACGTGTGGTGCTCGCGGCGCGAATGCACCACGCCGGACTCACGGAGCGTCTCGTCGCGAGCGGCTCTCATGTGCCCGGCCTCGAGCGGGGTGCGGATGGCGTGGAGCTGACATCGGAGCTCTGGCAGCAGCTCGGCGTGCCGGCCGACGCGATCGACTCGGTTGGGCCCGCCTACAACAGCCGCCAGGAGATCGAGCAGTACGAGGCCTATGCCGAAGAGAACGCGCTGGAGCGGGTAGGGCTTCTCACCAGCGCCTGGCACCTGAGGCGCGCGCTGCGCATCGCCGACCGACACGGCTTCGATCCAGTGCCGCTGGCGGCCGACTTCCGCGGGGACATCCGATGGGAGGGGGCGTACTCGCTCGTTCCCTCCGGCAACGGCGCGATGCAGGTCCAGACGGCGTGCTGGGAATACCTCGGGGCCGCGACCGGCCGGTGACCCCGTGGCCACCGGCCGTGCGCACGATCAGATCAAGATCGTCGGGCAGCCCACGACGATCTCCACCTCGGCTGCGCTCATCCGAAGCCGCTCGCAGATCGGGCCCTGGATGACGATCGCGTCCTGCTCTGGCGTCGTGTAGTTCCAGCTGTCGGTCGCGGGATCGCCGCTCTGGGGGAGCACCTGGCGCGGCTCGCCGTCGAAGGTCACGCCGACGTTCACACGCATGGGATCGAACATGTCGACGCCATCGCGCGGGACCTCGAAGACGCAGCTGTCGAGGAAGCGCGTCGCGATCTCCTCGAGCGCTGCCTGGAAGTCGGATTCGAAGCTCGCGCCCTCGGCGTCGTAGTGGCAGCAGTTGGAGGGGCCGCGGCACTCGTTCATCGCCGGCAGGCCAGGGATGGACAAGCCCATCTCGCAGGTCTGCATGGGCGGGCAGTGCGAGTCCATCGTGCACTGGCAGGTGCCGGGGATGGTGATGCCGGCGATGGTCGTGGCCGAGCAGGTCATGCCGCCGGAACAGTCGGCGTCGCTGCTGCAGCTCGGCGCCTGACATTCCGCCAGACAGGTGTCGCTGCGCGGCGTGCCGCCGTTGACCGCCAGCGTGGAGAGGAAGTTGTTGCTCTCGTCGAGACCCACCGCGTAGGTCACGAAGCCCGCGCCATGTCGGGTCGAGGCTTCGGAGAGCACCGCGTTCATCGCGGGGTTGCCCGTCTCGCAGCTCTCCTGCCCATCGGTCACCAGGATCACGCCCTTCTGACCGCGGCCTTCGAGGCTCTCGAGGTGGCCCCATCCCGCGCGGAGCGCGTCGCCGATCGGTGTGCTCCCGCCGCCCGCGTCGGCGGTGCCGAGCGCCGAGGCGATCTCGCCCCGAGTCATCGACAGCGGGCCGACCTCGACCGTGATCGCGTCGGGGCCGACCGAGCACTCGTCCTCTTCACCGAAGGGGAAGAGCATCAGCCCGATGTTCAGATCGTCGGCCACGCCGGCGAGCGCGCGGTTGATGGCGCTCGTCGCGAGCGCCCACTTGCTGCCGCCGCCGCCGCTGGCGTTGCTGTCCATGCTGCCCGAGCGATCGAAGACCAGGAGGAGACTGCCGGGCACGCGCTCGGTTGGGACCGAGGTCGAGCCGCACGCCGCGTCCGGATCGAAGGGATCGAAGCGACCGCCGTCGGTGGGCGACGGAGTCGGTGGCCGCGACATGTCGAAGGTGGTGCCGGGGCCACCCATGTCGGTGGCGACGCCGGGGCCGGTGTCGCGCGCGATGCGATCGCCGCCGCTGCTCGGGTCACAGGCGCCGAGCGCCACGAGGAGAGCGAGGAGGAAGGGGAGGTACTGCATGGTTCCCTGTCAGGTGGGACACCACACACACGGCGAGCACCGTACCTTGCTTTTCATGCGCGCCCCGACCCCCGAGTGAGCGCGCTCTCTTCGCGAACTCGGCTCGCGGGATCGGTCGCAGTCAGTCGTCGAAGCGCGAGGTGTCGACGCGCACCAGCGCGAAGGGCTCGGTCTCCCACTCGAACGCGAACTCGCGCGCCTGACCGTTGAGCATGTAGTCGCCGTAGGGCGTGTGGACGATGTCGGTCTGCTGCGCCGGCACGTCGATGGTGACGGAAGCCGCCGTGCTCCAGTCCGCGGTGATCGGACGGACTCGCGCGAGCTCGCCGGTGAACTGCACGAGCAGGTCGTCGCCCGACCAGGTCATGCCGTCGGCCCCGCTGAGGGGCGGAGTGCCGTTCACGAAATCGCCGTCGATGTCGACCTCGCTGACCGTTCCATCGGGAAGCGCGATGCGGACCATGCGCGAGGGTAGGTAGAGCACGGCGAGCAGCGCGCTCTCGTCCGGCAGTGACACGACGGCGTTGAGCCCGATGCCGGACGCGGAGAGCTCGTCGTCGGTCACGAAGAGCTCCGGGTCGCCGTCGGGCGGGATCCGGTAGACGTTCGGGTGCTCGCGGTCGACGACGTAGATGGTGCCGTCATCGAGCACGGTGACGTCGGTGCAGGTCGCCGTGTCGAAGGCGTCGCCGAGCCGATGACGCGCGAGGCGCTCACCGGTCTCGAGGTCGAGCTCCCACACCCAGCCCTCGTAGGGTGGGTCGACGTCGTCGGGCACTCGTCGGTCGTCCATCGCGCAGACGACGAGCGTCCCCCTCGTTTCGTCGATGTCCATGCCGAGTGACCACCAGGTGCCGGGCTCCGTCTCCTCGAAGAACACCGTCTCTTCGCCCGTCGCCGGGTCGATGGCGTGCACGCTCCCGTCGCCGAGGCTGCCCACGAAGAAGCGGTCACCGGCGACGTCGAAGGTGCCGCCCTCGGGGTGCACCGCGTCCAGGTCGTAGCGGACCCGCGCCACGCCGCCGAGATCGGGATCCGTACCCGCGTCGGCGCTTCCTCCGCCATCGTCTTCCGTCACCGTTCCGTCGAGCGCGACGCCGGCATCGCCGAGGTCGCCGTCGTCGTCACCACCGCTGGAGCCGCAACCGAAGACGAGCGCGAAGAGGATCGAGAGAAGCCGGTAGTCCATGGACGAGAAGCTGAGCCATGTTCCCGGGGCCGGCCATGAGCATCTCTGCAAACGCCGGTCGCGTTCCTGCGAACGTCCCGACCTCAGGAGGTCCCGAGGCACTCCGACAGCACGGTCATCAGCGCGCGAACGTTCCCATCGTCCCGGTTGTCCGGGTGGGTCAGGAGCCACGCTTCGCGCGTGAGAGGTGCGGTCTCGGGGGCGTGCTCTTCCACCTCCACGAGCTCCGGATAGAGCGCGGCGATCGCTCGCGGGAGCAGCGCGATCCCCGCGCCGCCGCGCACCAGCGCGAACATCGCGAGCCGCGACCCCGTCGCCACGCTCACGTGCGTGGCCACGGCCTGCTCGAAGCGGGCTTCCGGGATGTGCTCGAGCGGTGGCCCGCACACGATCCAGCGCCGCGGCGAGCGCGCCACCTCGCCCTCCGTCCCGAACACGCCGAACTCGATGGGCGCGATCTTCCGCCCCCAGAGCTCCGGTTGCGGGTTGGGCATCACCGCGATGGCGACCTCCACCTCCCGCCGACGCACGCTCGGTCCGGCGTGCGCGATGTGCAGGTCGATGCGCAGCTCCGGGTGGTCGTCCGCGAGCCGCCGCAGCGGCCGTTCGAGCAAGGGCACGTAGCCCTCGACCGTCGTCAACCCGACCACCCCGGCGACGCGCTCACGGTCGCCCGTCGCCATCTGCCGCGCCGCCCCGACCTCCACCGCCGTCCGGCGCGCCGCATCCACGAGCACACGACCGGCATCGGTCAGGACCACGCCCTCGGCGCCCTTCACCACGACCGGCCCGCCGAGCGACTCCTCGAGCGCTCCGAGCCGCCGATACACCGTGGACACCGCGACCCCCATCTCGCGCGCGGCGGCCGTCGCGCTCCCATGCCGCGTCAGCGCTTCGAGGTACCGGAGGTCGTCCCAGTGCACCGGGGAACGCTATCAGGAGGCGTTCCGGATGGGGCCATGCGATCGATCAGGGTGTGGGCGCCTGGCTCGGTCGCTGATCGGCCTCGAGAATGCAACGGGCCACGTCGCTCAGCATCTCGCAGTGGTAGTTGGACCGAACGCCGCAACCATCGGTCATGAACACGAACGGAGAGATCTCGCGCACCCGGACGTCGTCGACCGCGCACGAGTGCTCCCGGGCCGCCCGCTGCCGTGCCATGTAGAGCAGGTTGAAGCACTGAGGGCCTCGTCCGGGCCGTTTCCGGCATTGGTAGACGCCCTGCCGATGGCACCCGGTGGCAACCCAGGCGTCTCCGCTCCGCGCCGACGTTCTCACTTCGGTTTCCGGGCAGTCGAAGTCTTCTGCCGCCACTCGCTGAACTCTTCGACCTGGTTGAGCACAAGCACAAAGGACGCAGGCGACGAATGCGAGCAGGAGAGTGCGGGACACATCCGCTGCATAGCACGAGCTCGGAACAGCGAGTCGCAGTCAGGATTCATTCGCCCACACTAGGCGGGCCGGAAATGTGTGAGTCGCGGCCTACGTCTTTTAGAGCATGCGTGGGTCGAGTCGACTGTTGCTCGTGCTGGGGTGCTACTCCGTTCTGGGCACCGTCGAGGCCAAGGCTCATGGGTTGCCCGACCTCTGGAGTGGTACCGTGGTCAACGTTGCCCTGCTCGGTGGTGGGATGGCGTCGAAGCACACGTCGGGTGGCCAGTTCGGCGCGCGATTCGGCGTGACTCGCTACGTCGGGCCAGACCGGTCGGATGGGACCCCGCTTTGGGTCGACGTGGGGATCTTCGGCCACGGCACCCGTCTCGAGCTCGAGGAGAGACGACCGGAGGGAGGGCTCGCGTTCCGTCTCGGGTGGGGTGTCGCGTTCCTGGAGCTCTCCGCTGCAGTCGTCGGGCGGCATCCGGACACGGGGCGCGTGGGCTTCGTGGGACGGGCGTTGGTCGGCGCGGGACTCCCCAACGTTCTCTCCGTGAGCGCTGGCTTGGTGTCCTTCGAGAGGCGTCCCGCGTTCCAGGCGCTCTTCGCCGTCGGCTGGGCCCACCAGGTGCACGACTGACCGTTCGGTGAACCTGGCTCATCGATCGTCGAGCCCGACCCCCCTCGATTCCCGGGCTCCTCTCCCGTATGCTGAAACACGTTTCAGTGCTGGAGCCGTGGAGTCCATGAAGTCTTCTCCCGAAAACCGTCGCCCTGCCGCTGGAGGTGTTGCCTGCGTCGCGGTGCTCGCCTTCGCGTTCGCGAGCTGCTCGTCACCGCCGGGTGAGCCGCTCGGCGGGCCGGAGCCGCTCGAGTACGACCCGCATCCGGAGACGCCGACCATCCTTCGCAACGTCGCGATGATCGACGACGACCTCGAGTGGACACAGCCCTACGTGCCGGGGCTCCGGACCACGCAGGACGGTCGCGTCGGGATGCGCATCCAGGGCGGCCCGAGCTCGTTCTCGTTCTGGCTCTTCACGCCGGAGAAGCTCGAGGCGTCGATCCTCCCCGGCGGCGACGGCGCCCAGATGCTCGCGGACACCGATCCCTGGAACGTCGAGTGGCCGACGGCCGCGGCGATCGAGAACCTCGAGCGGGTCGGCCACCACGCGATCTGCGACCCGACGCTCGAGTTCCCGCAGCCCGGCGAGCGAACCAACCCCTACGCCTGTGGCGAAGGGATGGCCAACGACTGCTACGACCTGGTGATCGTCAGCAGCACCGCCACCACGGCCTACCGCACCACGATGTGGGGGACGCCGGTCACCGTCGAAGTCTCGAACCCGAAGACGGTCGACGCACAGCTCGCGCGAGTCGAGCTCGGTGAGACGGTGGAAGGCGCGACCATCGACACCGCGCTCGAGTGGGCCGAGGCCGCGGTCACCAACGACGGCCGCCTGCTCACCGGGCGCTGGGGTGGCTTCGGTCGCACCTGGGTGAACCCGGAGACGGGCGAGGCCTTCGAGCGCATGTACGACTTCGGCTACTCGGTGCTCCCGCCCGACGCCGAGCCCTGCGACGTGACCCAGTGGACCGAGTTCCACCCGATGAGTCACGCGCCCTACGACCCGGACCTCATCGGTCGCTACGGCCTCGCCGCCCATCCCTTCCGCGACACCGAGGGCAACCCGATCCCCGATGGAGAGGACATGGGCGGCAGCTACCCGTGGGTCGACCGCGAGGGCGCCAACGTGTTCATGACGGGCGTGCCGGGGACGATCGCCGAGCAGTCCGAGGAGCGCTACCCGCGACGCTGCGTCATCGAAGGCTGCGAGGACTACGAGGAGCCGACCGACTGGGATCGCGGCTTCATGGTCGCGGGCCTCTGGACGCACGGAAAGCTCGTCCACCTCGACGGCATGATCAACAACATGGACTGGGCGGTCGGCCTGAGGCCCGAGTCCCACTGGTGGGTCGAGCTCTACAAGAACGCCGATGGCTCACCCCACGAGGTCCGCTTCGGCGCGGGCCGTGGCAACACCGGCACGCACCCGCCGGCGTTCCCGGGCAACGAGAACATCATGGACTCGCTGCAGAACCTTCCGAACTTCGTGCCGGCGGCGCACCCGGTCACGCCGCGCGACGTCGTGTGGGTGATGAGCACCGGTGTGGCCACCGACGAAATCGCCTTCGACGACTACCTCGATCCCCGCGCGGTGATCCTCTCCAACATGCAGGCGACGATCACCCAGCTTCGTGGTCGCAACGGCGAGACCCTGGGCATTCCGCGCCACAACAACGGCCAGACTCGCGAGCTCGGTCGCATCGGGATCCCGATCGCGTCGGAGATCCCCTACGTGCTCGACAACGAGTCGGACATCGATCTCCACATCCAGAACGGGGCGACCACGCTCGCGTTCCCGGTGCCCAGCTACGGCCTGGTCGAGGCCGGCACCGGCCGAGTGGAGCCGGTCGCGCTCGGTGGCGTGAAGGGCCGCGGCTTCTGGCTCGATGGCACCAACCGCATTCGCTACGAGCTCACCGAGGCGATCGAGAGCGAGCTCTACATCGGCCTCTACGTCGACCCGCGCACGACCGAGGGCGCGACCCGCGCGCTCTTCACCTTCCCCGACCGCACGGGCGTGCGTCTCGTCGATCGCCAGACACTGCAGTACGTCTCGCGCAAGCGGGTGCTCCACGAGGTGACGCTGCCGACCTCCGAGAGCGGCTGGATGCACCTCGGCTGGCGGGTGAGCGAAGACGGGATGCAGCTGACCCTGCTCGTCAACGGCTATCCCCTCGAGCGCTACGACGCCGACCGCGCCTTCTTCCAGCTCGAAGCCGGCGAGCTCGTCGTCGGGCGGGAGCGTGAGGGTGACGCTGGTGTCCGCGGCTGGATCGACGACTTCAAGGTCCTCGCGCACGCGGTCGATCCCGAGGTGGCCTGCAACCACGCGGGTGGCACCCTCATCACCGCCGGTTCGGGTGCGTGGTCGGCACGCGCGGCCAGCTACCCGAGCTGGGCACACGAAGAGGTCGCGGCGGCGGCGGGGCGCAGCGGCGGGCAGTACGCCTGCTACCACGACTACTCGGACGACTACGCCGCGCACCTCGGCAACATCCCGGACGGCTCCGAGTCGCTGCGTCACGCGATCACCTTCCCCGAGGGTCCGCTCATGGCGGGGGCTCCACGGCCCGACTCGTCGGACAACGAGTTCTGCCTCTCCTGCCACACCTCCGAGGGCCAAGCGGCGCTCGGTCTCGGCGCGCTCGAGTACCGACCCGACCTCCTGCTCGAGGACGACCCGCGCCGCCAGCCGCTCCAGCCCCCGCGACGGGTCTTCGGCAACATCCCCGCCGGATGGATCCCGCCGGGCCACGGTCCGGGCAGCCCGATGGAGCCGATGGTCGCGCCCCCGGAGGGCCTGGTCATCGACGGCTGGCTCCTCCCCAGCCGGTGATCAGGACACCTTCGCTTCGAGAGCGCTCACGCGACTCTCGAGGGAGTCGAAGCGCTGGCTCGACGAGCTGCGATCGTCGAGCAGGACCTTCAGCGCCCGACCGTGCATGACCAGCTGCTCGGCCATGTCGCGGAGTGCGGTCTCGATGGTCTCGAAGCGCTGATCGGACGCCTTGAAGCGCTCGGTCACTTCCTCTCGAAAGAGGCGCTGCTCCATACGAAGCTCGCGCTGCTCGCCCCGCGACTCGCGGAGCTCGTCGCGAATCTCCCGCAGGATCTTCACCGTGAGGTCGGTCGGTGACACGACGACAGTCTAGCACTGCGCCGGAGTCGTGGCCGGCTCGACCGGCGCGCCCATGCGGGAGAGCGAGAGGGCCGGCTCGCGCACGATGGTCAGTTCGCCGTCGCCGGTGAACGCCCGAAGGAACCCGCCGAAGTCCTTCGCCACCGCGTCGGTGAACTGGCGGCAGCTCGCCAGATCCGCGGTGAACATGACCCAGTACGACGTACCGTCGAAGCTGAGGTCGTGCAGCGCCACCGTCGGTGCGTGGAGGGCGACCGAGTAGAGGAAGGCGTTCCAGAGCTCCTCGTCGACCTCCAGCGGTGTGTGATCGGACTCGACCAACCCAGCGGCGAGAAAGGTCTCTCGTCGCCGGAGCCCGGTGCGCAGCCGGTGTCGAATCCCTCGTCGATGCTTCCGTGTTCGTTTGGACATGCGGACAGCGATTGCAGCGCGCGTGCCACGGCTCGGGCGGCCAGAACGCCGAGAAAACGGTCCGTTGGTGTGGCGCCCGCCGGCGGACCGACGGCGCCCGCCGATCCCGTCACCAGGGGAGTCGATACTCGCGATTCCAGCACCGAGCCCGTGGCGCTCGGCTATCCTTCACCGATGCGTAAGGTCTGCTCTCTGGTCGCCATCCTCTCGCTCTTCGCTCTCGGCTGCGGTGGCACCGAACCGGCGCCCGAGGAGGAGCCGGTCGAGACCGCCAGCACCGGCAATGAAGCGATCGAGACCGGCGAGCCCGTGGAGGAGGAGCCTGCCGGCCCGCCGACGCCCGAAGACCCGGCGTTCGAGTCCGGCGGGGTCCGTTGCATGCACGTCGCGCCGGAGGGCGAGCTGCTGAGCTGCGAAGAGATCTCGATGGCCGGCAAGGACGAGGCGTCCGCGGTGGCCAACTGCCGCATGCTCGGTGGCAACCTCGAGCCCGGCGAGTGCCCGACGGCCAACGTGATCGGCCGCTGCCAGACGATGGATGGACCCGATCTCGAGCCCGTCTACCCGATCCGCATCACGCATTACGAGAGCACCCAGGTGCCCGACGCGGCCAAGAGCGCGGAGCTCTGCGAGATGCTCAACGGCACCGTGATCTCGCTCCCCTGAGCGAGTCGATCGAGGCCCGTTGCGCCGCCTTCGCTGCCGCGGGACAGTGCGCGCCATGCGCCTCGCTCTCCCGATCGCCGCTTGTCTCGCACTCACCGGGTGCACCGAGTCGTCCACGAACGTTCCCCCAGGGAGCTTCGCCATTCACGCGGTGGCGGAGGGGGGCAACCTCACGCCCCACTGGGACCCGGCTGAAGAAGCGGAGGCCCTCGAGGCGACTGCAGCGATCACCGACGCGGACGTCGAGAAGATCGAAGAAGGGACCGACGAGTTCACGGGGATGCCCCAGTTCGTGGTGCACTTCACGGCCAGCGGTGCGACCGCGTTCTCCGACTTCACGGCGGCCCACGTGGACCAGAAGATCGCGATCGTGGTCGATGGCCGAGTGGTCTCGGCGCCGATCGTGGTGGAACGAATCCCCGGCGGGCGCGCGATGTTCTCGGTGATGCCGAGTCAGCGCCCGGCGTTGCGCGCCGCGCTCGGTTTCGACTGAAGCGTCAGCGCTCGAGCGCGACCAGCTCAGGGCGCTTCGTGAAACCAGCACGGCCAGAGTCGGGATACTCTTCGGCATGCTTCGCTTCGCCTCGAGCGCGCTCATCCTGTGCTGTGCCCTACACGTGACCCACGCCCGCGCGCAGGACGCCACTACCGCCGGCGAGGTGATGACACCGCACCCGACCCTCGAGCACATCTCGATCGACTGGGCCATCGATGGCGACGACGACGAAGACGGAGTCGTCACCGTGCGCTTTCGCGAGCAGGGCTCGGACTCCTGGCGGCAGGGCCACCCGCTCTTCCGTGTCCCCGCGGGGAGCCACGACACCGGCTTCTCCTGGGCGAACCGACACTCCGGGAGCCTCTTCGGGCTGGTCCCCGGGACCACCTACGAGATCGAGCTGACGCTCGCCGACCCGGATGGCGGCGATGACGTGCGGATGGTGACAGCGACGACCCGGTCCGTGCCGATGCTCGCTCCCGACGCCACCGAGATCCCGGTCACGCCCGACACCTTCCCCGGTGCGCTCGCGAGCGCGGGCCCGGGCGACGTGCTCGTGCTCGCTGCGGGTACCTACGCGAGCTTCACGGTCGCGAACGACGGCAGCGAGGGCTCACCCATCGTCGTTCGTGGCGCGGACGCCGCGACGGTGATCGTGGACGGCGAGGTCCGGATGGACGGCCGCAGCGACGTCTGGCTGATGGACCTGACGGTGCGAGGGCAGGTGAAGTTCAACAACGCCGCTCGCATCGTGGTTCAGGGGTGCCGCATCGAGACCGACGGGGACGGAATCATCAGCTACGCCGATGGGACCAGCGACGGATACTTCGCCGACAACACCATCATCGGTTCGACCGTCTGGTCCGAGGCCGCGCTCGGGGAGAGCGGCGACAACGTCGGTGAGGGCATCGCGGTCACCGGCCCCGGCAACGTGATCGCTTACAACCGCGTGGAACGCTTCCGCGACTGCGTGTCGCTCCTCGAAGACTCGGGCGCCAACGAGCAGGTGAGCATCGACATCATCGGCAACGATCTGCACCAGTGCGCCGACGACGCGATCGAGGCCGACTTCGCGATGGGCAACGTGCGCGTGCTCCGCAACCGCAGCACGACCTCCTTCATTGCGTGGAGCTCGCAGCCCGGTCTCGGCGGCCCCACCTGGTTCGTCCGCAACGTGGCCTTTGGCAACGCCTTCCAAGTCTTCAAGCCCCACCGGCACAGCCTGGGCGACGTCCTCTACCACAACACCGTGGTCAAACAGGGCGACGCGCTCGGCGTCTACACCGGCGACGAGTGGGGTCGCACCACCACCCGCAACAACATCTTCATCGGCGGACCGGAGGCGACCGAGCTCAACGGTTACTCCACCGGCCAGGGCCGCATTCTCCAGGTCGCGGCGCTCGACACCACCCACGCGAGCTTCGACTACGACGGCTTCGGCTCCGAGCTCGATCGTTTCGACGGCCGGTTCGGCGCCACGAGCTTCGCCGACTTCGCAGAGCTCCGCGCGATGACCAGCGAGGCGAACGCGGTGCAGCTCGGCGTCTCCACCTTCGCCGAGAGCTTCACGTTCCCCTCCACCATTACGCCGGTCGAGGCCCCGGACCTGCGCCTCGCCGAGGGCTCGCCCGCGGTCGACTCGGGACTCGCGCTGCCCAACATCAACGACGGCTTCGCCGGTGCGGGTCCCGACCTCGGCGCCTACGAGCTCGGGAGCGCGCTGCCGCCCTACGGTCCGCGCACCGCCGGCTCGGTCTGTGGCAACGGCGTCGTCGAGACCGGGGAGGAGTGCGACGACGGAGGCACCGCGGATGGTGACGGATGCAGCGCCACGTGCCGAAGCGAGACGCCCGGCACGGACGGCGGCGTCACCTCGGACGGTGGTGGTGCCCCCAGCGATGGAGGCACCAGCGACGACGGAGGCAGCGATTCTGGTGACGGCGGCTGCGGTTGCAGCATGACCAACGCCCCAGGATCGGCGTTGCCGCTGCTACTGGTCGGGCTGCTCTCTCGACGCCGGTCCCGATCTGCCCCGCGCTCGTAACGGACCGCGGCGACACGACGGGCGTACCCTCGAGCCATGCGCATCCTGGCTGCCCTTCTCTTGCTCCCCCTCATCGCCTGCGGCGACGACGACGGCACGGACACCGACGCCGCGGTCGCGACCGACGCGGGCCGCCGTGACATGAGCGCCGACGCCGATGGCGGCGAGGAGCCCGATGCAGCGGTCACGGAGGATGCCGGCAGTGACCTCGGCGCCCCCGATCCCTGCGCCGGCGACGCGCTCTGCGAGGACTTCGAGAGCTACGCGGATCGCACCGCCGTCGGCGATGGCGACCGCTTCGGCCCGTGGCGTGCCGTCCACCGCGGCGGTGGGGCCTTCGACCTGGACGAGACCCGAGCGGTCTCCGGCAGCCACTCGCTGCACGTGCGCATCGGCGACGGCGACCGCGAAGGCGGCCGCCTCTTCACGGACGGAGACATTCCCATCCTCGCCGGCGGCCCGACCGAGCTGCACGGACGGATGATGATGTACGTCGGCGACAACGGGCACTCGGTCCACTGGACCTGGGCCGGCGTCCTCGGGCCGACCATGGACGGCACGCCGGTCGCCGGTCTGCGCTCGACCTACCTCTTCAGCTCGCTCCGCCAGGACGACGCCAACCAGTTCAGCTCCGTCGTCTACATCAACAGCGACCCGGCGCAGGACTGCTGGAATCGCTCCGACACGCCGATCCCCTCGGGCGAGTGGATGTGCCTGCAGTGGAGCGTGGACAGCGAGGGTCGCCACATCGAGGTGAGCCGCGACGGTGCGAGCCCCTTCCTCGTGGTCGACGAGACCGGTCAGGGGTGCGTGGGCGATGTCGCGAACGACTCGCCCTGGTACGGACCGGTCATCGATCAGCTCTACGTCGGCACCTGGAGCTTCCACCCGATGACGGGCCCGCTCGAGGTCTGGATCGACGACGTCGTCGTCGACACCGAGCCCGTCGCCTGCCCCTGAGTGGGTCGCCTGCCCCTGAGCGATCAGATGCCGCAGCCGGTGCTGCCGGTCTCTTCGACGCAGTAGCAGGAGCCGCAGGAGCCGCGGGTACCCCAGCGTCCGTCGCAGCACTGGTAGCCGGCGGAGCACGCGGTGTTGGCGTAGGTCCCGCCGTAGCTGTGGGCGCAGCTCGCGCCGGCGGGCGGACCGCCGCCGCAGCCGACCTCGCCGCTACCCTCGACGCAGGTGCAGCCGCCGCAGGCGCCTCGGGTGCGCCAGGTTCCGTCGCAGCACTGGTAGCCGGTCGAGCACGCGCCGTCGCCGTAGGTGCCGCCGTAGGTGTGGTTGCAGCTCGCGCCGTCGGGCGTCGGCGCCGGCGCGGGCGAGCACCCGGTCTCACCGGTGGTCTCGACACAGGCGCAGCTGCCGCAGGCGCCGCGGGTGCGCCACGCGCCGTCACAGCACTGGTAGCCAGCGGAGCACGCGGTGTCCGCGTAGGTGCCGCCGTAGCTGTGGGTGCACGCGCCGCCGCCGGGGGAGGGCGTGGGCGTCGGCGCGGGCGAGCTTGAGGCGCGCGAGCGGATGTCGCCGAGCCGTGAGTGCAGGAAGTCGCCGGGGCAGCCGGTGCTCTGCCCGGAGTGGTCGCGGTGACCCTTCACGGTGGAGCCGTTGATGGGGATGCCGAAGAGGGTCGAGAGCTTGCCGACCAAGCGCGCGGCCGCGTCGATCATCACCTCCGGCGGTCGCGAGGGACCCGAGCCGGAGGGGCAGCCGCTGCCGGTGAAGCAGCCGACGAACGAGATGCCGATGTTGTTCGTGTTGTGTCCGCCGACGTGCGCACCGACCAGGTGCAGCGGGCGACCCTCGTAGACGGTGCCGTCGATGCCGACCAGGAAGTGATAGCCGACGTCGCACCAGCCGCGGCTGTCCATGTGGTAGCGCTGGATGCCGCGCACTTGACGCTCCGGGTTCGCCGAGGGCGTGACCGTGTGGTGGATGGCCATGCGGTTCATCGTCCCGTTCCGGCTCGAGCAGCGCGTCGCGCGTGCGCCCCAGGCCGAGCGGGTCACGATGCCCATGCCGCTCAGCTCGCTGCGGAGCGCGGAGGCCGTGCTGCCGACCCCGTCGTCGGCGCCGGTGTCGGCGATCTCGGGGATGACCGCGTTCCACTGCAGGCTGTCGAGCATGGCCTGGGTCTCGGGGCGCATCCGGAGCTGCGCGCCAGTGCCCACCTCACCGAGGTCGGCGATCGCGACGTGGACCTCTTCCTCGCCCCAGGTCTCTTCGACCGCGCTCCACGCGCCGGTGGTTCCGTCCGCGCGCACCACTCGGGCCTCGAGCTCCGGCAGCGGGCCCGCCTCGAGCAGCGTGACCAGCACACCGACCCGGCTGGCGCCCTCGCTGGACTCCAGGGTCGGCGAGACGAGCCACTCGTCCGACTCGTCCCAGACCGTCGGGACCTCGTCCACCGCGACGATTCGCTCGGAGTCGTCGTGGGAGTGCCGCTCCACGGGGGCGCCGAGCTGGGTGACGCAGCCGCCGAGCAGCAGGAGGAGGGCGAGACGGGAAGGGGTGCGCATGCCCGGCCACTGCGCAAGCTTCGTACCAGCTGAGAATTGCCCGAAAAATCAGGGATCGCGGACCCGAGTGCGCAGGTTTCGTACCTCGTCGCACCCCGGTGTTCAGGCTCTGGACGCTCGGCGCCAGAGCAGCAGGGCGATGACGAGGCTCCCGAAGCCACCGCCCGGGCTCGCCGCGCAGCCCGAGTCCCGGTCGGACTCGGCGCCTGCATCCATCGCGACGCCCGCGTCGGGCAATTCGGGGCAGGGGTGGGTTGCTCGCCACGCATCGAAGCGGTTCCGCAACAGGGCCACCGGGTCGTCGCTTCCGGTGTTCCGGACCTCGAGGAAGAGATATGAGCCCGCGGGCTCGCCCGGTCGGTCGACCTGGATGAACGCCGCGTCGGCGGGCACGGCCGGCGCACACCGGCGGTCGCCTTCCCCGTCCACGCCGCCTGCCTCGAGCGCGCGCATGAGCCGCTCCGGCAGGTCGCAGGCGTCGCTCTCGAAGGCGTCTCGTGAACGCCCGAGCACGCTCTCGCCCGTGAGGATGTTCCCCTGGACCGAGTAGGCGAAGGTTCCGGTTCGACCCTGCAGGTCGTCCGCGAACCCGAGCGTCTCGCTGCCGGTGAACCCGAAGGGTCCCTGGCTCAGCGAAACCACGCCATACTGTCGCGCCGCCGCGTTCCGATCGAAGGCCGGGTCCGTGATGGCCACCAGCAGCGTGCTCGGGCTCTCGCCGAGCATCAGCCGGCGCGCGGCCTCGTCGCGCAGCTCCGGGCTCGAGTCCGCTTGTGCGAGCACCACGGCGATCCCCGGCGCCGAGCCATAGATGCGCGCCACGCCACTGCTGCCCACACACGATGCGCCCGCGCCGCCGACCTCGCCGGTCGACTCGTCGACGCCCGCGATCGAGTAGGTCGCCCGCGCCGGCGACGTGCACACGAGCGCGACCAAGGCCGGAAGCACGATCGGGAGACGAGCGGCCATCGACGTGCTCAGAGCTGGCGAATCTCCGGGTTCGCCGTCGGTGTGGCTTCCTCCTCGATGCGGCGAATGACTGCTCGGAGAGAGGGGAAGACGTCCTCGCTGGTCCACTTCTCGATGAAGCCGGTTAGCGCCGAGAGCAGCATCTGCTCGAAGGCACGCTCGAAGGTGACCATCCGTTCGAAGTCCATCGCCTCACTGACGCCCTGACCGGCGAAGGAGAAGACGTAGTCTTCGACCTCGGATGGGCGAAGCGCGAGGGCCCACTGCATCTTCAGCGCGCTCTTGCCCGGGGTCGCGGAGGTGCCCATCTCCACGCTGTCGAGTCGGACGTCTGCGATGATGTGAGGCTCCGCGGTCGTGGGGGCCGATTCGACTACCGCGATTCCCTGGAAGTAGTGACCGAGCGCGGCGCGGAGGCTCCGCGTGAGAAACGAGCGAAAGGCCGTCGCGGAGTGGTTGGACCGGCGAATGACCACGGTGTCCGGCACCTGAACCGGGTCCATGACCAGGTAGAGCTTTCGCTCGATCGGGCGGCTGACCATCAGCGTCGGCGTCGCCACCGATCGGCCGGAGAGGTCGTGCGCGTGCTGCTGTGTGCTCGCACCACAACCGACGATGAGCGCCAGCCCGAGGATCGAGAGTCTCGTTCGAAGCATGGGCGGGTCTATCACCCGAGCGCGACTCCAGAAAGGCTCGCTACACGCGCGACATCCACTCGTACACCACCGCCCACAAGCCGCGGCTCTTCTTCTTCGTGGGGCCGAGGCCCTTCGCGCGAACCCGACCGGGGGTGATCGGGCCGGAGCGGTCGAGCTCGAGTTGCGGTCCCCGCTCGTCGGTCGCCGCGTCGACCGCGATCAGCCGCGCCACCGCGCTCGGATCGTCCGCGAGGTGCTGATGCAGATCCTCGATCCCGAGCGGAACCACGCGGTACTCGAACCAGCCGCCGTCGCGCTCGACGGAGTCTTCGAGCCGCACGAGGTCGCGGTCGCCATCTCTCAGGATCCAGCCGGTGTCGCTCACGCGGAGAGCATAGCGGGCCGCGCTAGCCTTCGCCGAGTCCGAAGAGCCGTTTGAGGTGCCAGGCCTGCAACACCGTCTGCCGCTGGGCGCGCTCGAGCTCCGTACGGAGCACGTCGCACCAGAAGGTGGACGAAGCGAGGATCGCGAGACATGCGAGCCCCAGCGTGGCGAGGGTCGGACCCTCCGGGAGGTTCGCGACCTGCGGGAGGATGCGCATGCCCAGCTCGTCGAAGGCGTAGGAGCTCGGTAGCCAGCCGAGCCGCTCGAGCGCGAGCGGACCGAAGACGGACGTGCTCCCGATCAGCGCGAAGGCGATGCGGTGTTTGCGGGACTCGGTCAGCGCGAAGCAGAAGTTCGTCGCGAGCAGCACTTGTGGGGCGAAGACCAGTGGCCCGAACGCGCGCGACGCCACGGCGAGCGCCGCCGTGCTGAAGAGGAGCACCACGTACATTCCGGGCTTGCCGATCCGCGGCCGTCGCGCGAAGAGCCAACAGCTCGCGGAGGCGCCGAGGATGAGCACGACGGCGATGAGGATGGGTGTGGTCGAGCGAACGCCCAGCCAGAAGAGCAACGGGACCATCGCGAGCCAGAGCAGGTAGGCGAAGCCGCCGACGTTCAGCGCTCGCCGGAGCCGCTCGTCCTGCACGCGGTCGAGCTCGGCTTCCACCGCCTCGAGCGCCTGGGGGGCGGGGGACTCGGCCACCCGGAAGAAGAGCTCGATGGTTCGGTCGCGGCCGAGCGCCAGCGCCCGGCCGATCTCGCGGAGCGCGCCTTCCCGACTCTCCAGCGTCATCGGTCCGGCCAGCGCGGCCGCGGCGCGTTCGGCATGCTTCTCCGCGAGGTCACGGCGGAGCTCCTCGTCGCGTTCGCCGGCGAGGTAGCTCTCGATGGCGTCGCTGAGCTCACGCATGGAGCCGAAGCGCTCGCGTGGATCCAGCGCCATCGCTCGAAGGCAGATCGCGTCGAGCTCGGGGGACAGCTTCGAATCGAGCTCCGAGGGCGCGGGGCGCGCAGCGGTCAGCGTCCACTCCAGCCGTTCTTCCGGCGTCCGTCCAGCGGGCAGTCGCCGCCGGGTGAGCAGCTCGTAGAGCACGACGCCCATCGAGTACACGTCCGCCGCTGGGCCGACCGTTCCGCGTTTGCCACGACACTGCTCGGGTGACGCGTAACCCAGCGTGCCCAGGATCGAGCCTTCCTGCGTGACCTCGCCGCTCACGTCGCCCAGGGGCACGTCGGGGTCGACCTCGTCGGCGACACCGTCGACGAGCGCGACACCCCAATCGAGCACGTAGAGCTCGCCGAAGTCGCCGAGCATCAGGTTCGCCGGCTTCAGGTCGCGGTGCACCACGCCACGCTCGTGGGCGTACTGGAGCGTCAGGCAGGCGCGCGAGAACGCCGAGAGCAGCGTGCGTCGCTTGAAGCGCTCGAGCATCTCCACGTCGCCGTGCGCGTGGCCCGTGAGGATCTGCGAGAGCGTCTTGCCGCGCACGCGCTTCATCACGAAGTAGGGCCGCCCCTCGGGATCGATGCCGAGGTCGTGGACCGGAACGATGGCCGGGTGCTGCAGTCGCCCCTGCACGCGCGCCTCGCGGACGAAGCGGCGCGACATCTCTCCATCCAGCCGCTTCGTGGGGAGCCGCTTCATCGCGACCTCACGACCGATGCGCAGATCGGTGCAGCGGAGCACCTCGCCCATGCCGCCGGTGCCGAGCTCGCCGCGGAGCTCGTAGCGTTCGTCGAAGCTCGCCTCCGCTTCGAGGGGTGCCTGGCCTTCGAGGCCTGCTCCGACGCCTCCGGGCGGAAGGGAGTTTCGACTGCTCGGCGGGTGGTCGGAGAGGGTCGGCGTGTCGAGGTCGGGCACGGCGAGAGGATAGCGCCGCGAGCGCGTTCCGAGGACGTGCTCGTGAGTCCGGTTCAGTATTCCAGGCGGGTCGAACCCGCGGGCACCCCGTCCGTCAGCCGGTGCGTTCGGAGTACCAGGCCTCGAACTCGTCGAAGCCGATCAGGCCGTCTTCGTCACCATCGATGACGTCGAAGAGCTGCTCTGCCTTGGCCGGATCCAGGGACGACCCGAGCGTCTGCAGCAACGTGCGGAACTCGATGAGATCGATCTGCCCGTTGCCGTCTACGTCGGTCTGCTCGAACGCTTCGCGCACATCCATGGCGCGGACCGTACCACCAACTCTCGCGGCCGAGCACCACACCCGCCGGTGGATGCGCGTATCATCCGAGAATGCGCTTCACGTTCGTGCTTCTCACCCTCGGGCTCACGCTCTCCGGCTGCTCTTGCTCGTCCGACTCGTGCAGCGATGGTCGTTGCATCGCCGACGTCGACGCCGCCCCGGTCATGGACGGCAGCATGCTGGACGCCGCGCCCATCGACGCGAGCCGACACGACGCGGGAAGCGACATGGGTTGCGCCGAGGCCCAACGCTGCGGCGGCGAGTGCTGTGAAGCGGGCGACCGCTGCTACGCGGACTCGTGCATCTCCGATCTCGGCAGCTGCTCCGACAACGACGAGTGCGTCTCCGACAGCTATTGCGGGCCGGAGGGCTTCTGCGTTCCGTACGGGGTGCCCTCGGACGTGGTCCGCGACGAGGAGTGTGAGCAGGCGATCGACATCGAGGCGATCGAGCCCGAGGTCCAGTGCAGCTTCACCGAGTACATGGGGACGCCGGAGGACCTGCAGAGCACGCCGCTGGTCATCGACTTCGACTTCGACGGGGATCCGAGCACGCTGCATCCTTCGATCGCGTTCATCGGTCGCGGTGGCACCACTCGAGTCATCGATGGAGCCACCTGCGAGTGGCAGTACGACGTCGCGCCGGGCTTCGCGACTTCGTCGTCGCTCGCCGTGGGCGACGTGGACCTCGACGGTCGCGCGGACATCGTCGGCAGCGTCGGCGGTCGCGCCGCCGCCTTCCGCTACGACCCCACCGGCGACACCTGGGAGCAGCTCTGGGCCGGCGCGACCTGTGACGGCATGGGTGGCCGCGTTCCGCACTCCGCGGGTGGCCCGGTGATTCCCTCGCCGTCGCTCCACGACCTCGACGACGATGGGTCACCCGAGGTCATCATGGGCGGCAGCATCTACGACGCGAGCGGCTGTCTCCTCGCGCAGACCGCTGACGGCAACCTCGGTTTCCTTCCGGTCGTCGCCGACGTCGACGAAGACGGCGAGATGGAGATGGTCTCCGCCGGCGGCGTCTATCGCTTCGACGCGACCATGGGCGCGATCGTGCGGGAGAGCTACTTCAGCGGGAGCACCAACACCGGTTCGTTCAAGTTCGCGGCGGTGGGCGACCTCGGCGACTTCCCGCTCGCGGCCTTCGGCGGCGCGGACCGTGCCGAGATCGTGGTGGTCGGCGACGGTGAGGTCCGGGTCGAGACTCTCGAAGGCACCCGCATCTACACGGGCTCGCTGCCGTCCGGCCGTGGCGGTCCGCCCACCATCGCGGACTTCGACGGTGACGGTCGCGCGGAGTTCGCCGCGGCGGCCCACTCCGAGTACGTGGTCTTCGACCTCGACTGCACCGCCGGGGGCGACCCGGCGGGCTGCATGGGCATGAGCCGCACCGACGGTCGGCTCTGGTCTCAGGCGGTGCAGGAGACGAGCAGCGGCGTGACGGGCTCGTCGGTCTTCGACTTCGACGCCGACGGCGTCGCCGAGGTCGTCTACCACGACGAGTGCTTCGTTCGGATCTTCGAGGGCGCGACCGGCGACGTGCTCTACAGCTTCCCGCGCAGCTCTCTGACCTGGCTCGAGATGCCGGTCATCGCCGACGTGGATGGCGACTTCCACACGGAGATCGTCGTCGCGGCGGACAACTACACCGGCAGCTGTCCGGCGACCGACCCCTACCTGCCGAGCGTGTCCTTCGCGCCGAACCAGGGCATCTACGTGCTTCGCGACCAGATGGACCGTTGGGCGGCGAGCCGACCCATCTGGAACCAGCACGCGTACTCGGTCACCCACGTCGACGACCGTGGCGTCATCCGGCGCACCGCCGACGTGGACATCAACTGGCGCACGCCCGGGCTCAACAACTTCCGCCAGAACGTGCAGGGCGAGCTCGAGGCGCTCGGCATCGCGGACCTGACCGCGAGCGTTCGCGACGTGACGCCGCTGGTCTGCGATGGGGACGAGGCCACGGTCAGTGCCCGCATCTGCAACCGCGGTCGACTGCCGCTTGGCGGTGGCATCGACGTCTCGCTCCGAGTCGAAGCGATCGATGGCGAGGAGCTCTGCCGCACCCGCGTCGAGGCGCCGATCGGCGTCGGCGAGTGCCAGGAGATCTCGTGCACGGCGACCGCGCCCTCGGAGGCCGTGGACGTGTATGTCGTGCCCGACCCCGACGGACTCATCGAGGACTGCCACCCGGGCAACGGCTGGGGCGTGCTCGAGAACGTCGAGTGCGTCGACCTGATCTAGAGCCGTCACCGTACTCGCGTGCGACCATGAGCTGTATGTGAACGACTCTCTTCAGCGCTCCGCGAGCGGGGCTCGAGGCTTCCTATGAAAGGGCCGCTCGACCGTCTCGCGGACCGAGTGCTCTCGATGCTCGGGCTCGACTTCGAGCTCGACCTGAGCGAGCAGCCCTTCAGCCGTATCAGCGATTCCATCACGCTCGGACGTCGACCGAAGGCCGCCGATCTCGACGCGCTCCGGTCCGCGCAGATCACTCACGTAATCAGCTGCCTCCCCGAGGCGCAGCGACCGAAGGTGGTGTTCCTCGAGAGCGAGTTCCGGTGCCTCTTCCTACCGGTTCACGACGGCATCCACGAGGACATCGCGAGTGGATTCCCCGACGTGTTCCGATTCGTCGAGAGCGCTCGCGAGGGCGATCCCGAAGCACGCGTGCTCGTGCACTGCGAGGTCGGCGTGAGCCGCTCGGCCACCCTGGTGACCGCCCTGATGATGAAGCGCGAGCGCCTGCGCTTCTTCGACGCGTTCAGCGCGGTCCGGGAGAGGCGAGCCCAGGTCCTGCCCAACATCGGCTTCGCCTCGCAGCTCCAGCGCCTGGAGCGAGAGCTCTTCCCGGAGCCCGAGCCGGGTGAGCTCTCGTCGCTGGCTCGCTACCTCTGCGAGCGGTGCAACGCACCCGTCGATCCGAAGGTGATGCAGTCCGCCCTCGAGCAGCACGATCACGATGCCCGCCGGGCGCTGGAGGCGGTCTTCGGAGGGGAGATCCCCAGAGTCGTGCAGGGGGTCCGTGCCTGAGCTCGCGTGAGGCTGCCTGAGCCGTTCGAGGTATGGACGAATAGTCCGCTCTGACTGCATTTTGGCCAGGCCGTGGATCCCGTCGACTTCAACCGAGATGAGCGACTGCACCCACGGCACGAGCACGAGTGGTGGTACTACGTCGCCGACCTCGTCGACGGCGCCGGCCGCCACGTCCACTACACCACGGCCTTGATGCGGCGCGACCTGATCTGGGTCAGCTACTTCCGCTGGTGGCGCGAGGGGGAGACGCCGCTCATCCAGCGGGCCGTGCACCGGGTCGCTCCGCCCAGCCCGGGTGACCCGGACCTGTCGATCGCTCCGCGCGATGGCTGGTTGGTCACCATCGCTCGCGGGCGCTCCTCCCACTGGCTGCGCGGCCTCGGAGACATCCACTTCGAGGACTCCGAACATGGTCCCGCGCTCTTCACCACCCAGTCCGAGGGCGGCATCGCCACCTACGGCCCCGGGCTCGAGATGGCCTGGTACGGCTGGCCGCGCTTCCGGGTGCGGGCCTTCCGGCCCGAAGCACCGCTCGCGGAGCGCGAGCTCTCCGGGGTCGGATGGATGGAGCACCAGTGGGGGAACACCGACTTCCGCCGACTGCGCTGGCGCTACACCCCGGTGCTGTTGAGCGACTCGGCTCATCGGGTGATGGCCTACCGATTCGAGCACGAGGCACACCCGGATGCCGCGCAGCTCCGCGTCGGATTCCTGGAGAACGGGGCCCTGCAGCCACTCACCGGCACGCTGCGACCGACCGGTCCACGCGGGGGCCTCGACACGCAGATCGACCTCGGGTCCCGCGGTGCGCTGGAGGTCCGATCGCGTACTGGCGGGACGATCGACTGGCGCGTCCCCGGTGTGCCCGACTTCTACGAAGGACCCAGCCTCGTCACCGGCTCGCTCGACGGGATGAGCGTCGAGGGCGTGGCGATGACCGAGCTCCACCCGCTCGTAGGTGCCCCATGAAGATCCACATCCTCGGCGGCGGGATCGGTGGGATGAGCACGGCGCTCCTCCTCGGTCAGCTGCGCGAGCGTGGATACTTGCCTGCCGATTCACGGATCGCGATCTACGAAGCGCGTGAGCGCCTCGGCGGCAAGGCCGTGTCGCAGATCGGGCAGTGGGCGGGACCCGGCGAGTGGCCCGGCGAGCACGGCTTCCGTTTCTTCCCGAACTTCTATCGCTGCATCGTCGAGACGCTGAAGCACGTCCCGGTCACGCACGCCCACGTCGCGAAGCGAGGGCTGGACCCGGCGCTGGCGGGTAAGTCGGTGGCCGACCTGCTCGTGCCCACGGCGCACGGTGGCATCGCCATCGACGGCGCCGTGTACCCGGTGCGCCGGGCGGAGACCTTGGCGGACGTCCCGCAGGTCGTGGCCAACATGCTGCGGGCGTTCCGCGTTCGACCGAGGGACGTTCAACGCTTCAGTCGGGAGCTGGTCCGCTTCCTGCTCACATCCCACGAGCGCGCGTTGGAGAGCTGGGAGCACCGCACCCTGGCCGACTTCCTGAACGAGAACGATTTCTCGGACGAGATGGTCACCTTCCTCAAGTCGCTCCGCGCGCTGTCGGCCATGCGCGCGGAGCGCGGCTCGCTGCGAACGCTCCTCTTCACGGCCACGCAGATGATCAGCGACTTCGACCCGGAGTACGCGCTCTGGGACGCGCTGCTCCCCGGCCCCACGGACTACCTCATGCTGGAGCCGTGGGAGGACGAGCTCGTTCGACTCCGGATCGACATCCACCGCTCCACGAAGGTCGCCTCGCTCGCCTTCTCGCCGACGCGCCCTGGCCTCGCCGGGCGGCTCGAACGCGTCACTCTCGAGGACGGCCGGACCATCGACGCGGGGCCTGGCGATCACTTCGTCTTCGCGCTCCCCTTCGAGGTGGCGCGGCCCCTGCTCCTGGGTGCCACCAACCTGCCGCCCGCCCTGGGTGGCGTGCGACGGATCGACCAACGTGCCGACAACCTCGGCCATGGCGCGGAGCCGATGGTCGGCATCCAGTTCTTCCTGAGCCGCGACGTCCCACTGGCGCAGGGCCATGTCGTCTACCCACGCGCCGAGTGGGCGATGACCTCGATCTCGCAGGCGCAGTTCTGGCGCAAGACCTTCCCCGCCGAGCTGGAGGAGGTCTTCGACGCGCCCGGTCTCCGAGGCATCCTCTCCGCGATCGTCTCGGCCTGGGACGAACCCGCGCGCCGTATCGGTAAGGCGCCGAAAGACTGCACACCGCTCGAGCTCGCGCAGGAGGCCTTCGCTCAGGTGATCGAGAGCGCTGGTGGCGACCTGAGCTGGAGCGACGTGCTCGGTTTCCACGTCGACAGCGACATCGTATTCGACGAGCGCGGCGCCTTCTGCTCGACGCCGCTGTGGGTCAGTCCCGCGGGTAGCTTCCTCGACCGCCCCTTCAGCGCACCCGAGTGCGACAACTTCACCATCGCGAGCGACTGGGCTCGGACCGAGACCGACGTGGGCAGCATGGAGAGCGCGGACGAGGCCGCGCGATGGGCGGTGCGGGCCATCGCCAAGCGAGCGCCACGGCCGGTGCCGGACGACGCGCTGCCTCGCGTCCCGCGATTGGCGCTCTGGGGTGTGGTCGAGCACGCCCGCGCCATCGACGCCTGGTTCTTCCACCACGGGCTCCCGCATCCGCTCGACATTCCCCTCGTCGTTCGCCGGCTGCTCGTTCGGCTGCTGCGCACCCTCCGCTTCGGACGATCGGTGCGAGACGTGCTCGCTTCGCTGCCGCTGGTCGGTCGCTTCGGGGGGTTGCCGGGGTGGGGCCCCCGGTGGCTCCGGGCGCTCCAGGAGTCCGCCGCGCCAGAGCTCGACCGCATCATTCGGTTCCTCGAGGCCCTCGACGATGGCCCGCCGGCGGCAGGGCTCGAACGGCTCGCCGCGCGCTAGGGGCGGCCGAGCGCGGTCGCCCGCATCAACCCGGGCGTCCGCGCGGGCCCGAGCTCGGTGCCGAGAAGGTGATGGTCCGCGGCGAGCGCACCGAGCGTCATGCCCTGACGCTCGAAGAGGTCCCGGGCGCGCTCCACCAGCCGGTAGCGCTCGTCCAGCAGTCCCGTCGCCAGCGTGGCCCAGGGGCGCGCCTCCGGGTGACCGGTGAGCAGCAGCCGCGGGATCCAGCGGCGGGCTTCCCGCTCGCGGTCCGAGCCGAGGGCGGCCTGCACGGCCAGCCGCGCGATCGCATAGCGTGGCCAGCGAAAGAGCCACTGGCCGCTGGAGCGCAGCTTGGGCCAGGCGGCGGCGAAGCGAGCCCACGCGTCGTCGCCCAGGTACAGGTCCAGCCGAACCCGCGCGATCAGGTCGAGGAAGTGAGGGAGCTCGAAGCCACCGGGGGGTAGCGAGAGCGAGTCCAACCTCGAGCGGAGCGCCTCCGGCTGACCGCGGATCAACCAGGCGGTCCCGCTGAAGCCCCGATAGAAGCACTGACGGTAGAGCGTGTCGCCGCGCTCGCGCGCCAGCGCCGCCTGCGCCGGCACCCGGGCGACCACCGAGTCGAGCTCACCTCGCTCGAGCGCCACCCAGCTCGCGTACATCTCGCAGTTCGCGCGCTCCCAGCTGCGTGCGCCGAGGAGCTCCGCGTAGTGAGCGCTCGCCTTCGCGAGCTGACGCTCCGCCGCCCGGAGCGACCCTCGGAAGTAGTCGCCGGCGCCGGTGCTCAGGTGCATCATCGCTCGCGTCGCCAGGTCCACGGACGGCGCCAGTCGAGCCATCGCCGCGCGCAGACGCTCGCCGTGCCGGGTCGCGCCTGGTCCGCCGGCCAGCATCGTGTACGAGTACTCCACCGCGAGCGCTCGCCCGACCTGGTCGGGCCGACCGTCCCGAAGTGCCAGCGCGGTGAACCGCGCCTGCGCCACGGCCGAGTCCGCGAGATGCACGAGGTTCAGCCCGAGACCGGTCGACCACGCGAGCTCGATCGCTTCGTCGGTCGCGGCGTCCGGCGTGCGTGGTGGAGGGTCGAGGGGAAGGCCGCGCACCTCCTTGCGCGCCTGGATCAGCGCGCGCGCGCGGCCCGCCACCGAGTCGGGCAGCTCCGTCCCTGCTCGTTCCAGGCACCGCCGCAGCAGCGCTCGACCGCGCTCCACCTCCCCGGCCCGAAGCCACTGCTCCGCCGCCATGCGCTCGAGCTGTCCGCGTTGCCCGCCTTCGGCGAGCGCCTCGTAGATCTCCGCCGCCTCGATCGCGTCACCCGCTCGAGCCAGCACGGCGGCCAGCTCGCTGCGTACCAAGCGAAGGTCGATCGTCTCGTCGCCGTTCGTGAGTAGCCAGCGATAGCGCTGAGCGGCGCGATGGAAGGCGAGCTTGGCGGTGAGCGCGCGTGCGGAGTCGAGCGCCACGGCTCGGGCGCGTTCGGGTTCGCCGGCTGCTGCCCAGTGCCTGAAGCGCGCGTCGACGTCCGCCGGCATCGCTCGCTCGAACGCGCCGGCCAACCGAAGGTGGTGGTCGCGCTTGGTGGCGTCTCCGAGCGCGCTCAGGAGCGCCGTGCTCGACTGCTGATGGCAGAGGAGAACGAGGTGGCGGCCGTCGGCGTCGCGCTCGAGCTGGACGAGCCCCTCCTCCAGGAGGTCACAGGTCGTGGAGAGCGCCATGCCGCCGCAGGCCCCGATGACCTCCGAGTCGAGCGGTGAGCCGTGGACCGCCAGGATCTCGAGCAGCGCGCGGTGCGTGTCGGTCGCGCGGGGGCTGGTCGAGAGCGCCAGCTCGGCTGCGCTCTTGGGCCACTCGGGGTTGGCGCCGCGCTCCCGATGCCAGAGCGCCGCCCGCTCGAGGAGCAGCGGGTTCCCCTCGCAGAGCTCGACCAGATGGTCACGCACCGGTGACGCCATGGTCGGCTCGACAGACCGCAAGAGGGCGTCGCCACCGTGGCTCGTGAGCGGCGCGAGCCGAATCACACTTCGCCGGCGCGGACGGAAGGGCCGAGCGAGCTCGCTCGCGTCGGCGCTGGTGGTCACGACCTGGCGCAGATCGAGCGACGTGGCTTCGGCCATCGAGTGGACCCGCTTCAGGAGAGCGGCGCTGTCGGGGTCCGCCCACTGGGCGCCGTCGACGAAGAGGATCACCGGCCCGTCGGTCGAGATGCCTGCGACGTGCACGAACGCGCGGGCGAGCCCCTCGAGATTGGTCCGGCGGTCCACCGCGGACTCCTCGAGCATCCGAACGGCTTCCTTCGCTTCCTTCGCTTCCTTCGCACGCCCCCACTCGACGAGCTGGTGGATCGGTCCGTCGAGCGCGTTGAAGACCACGTGCTCGCGCGGATGACAGACACCGGCCAGCACGGGCACGTCGAGTCGTTCGAGAACCTCGCGCGCGAGCCGGGTCTTGCCGACTCCCGGAGTCCCCGAGAGGGCGACTCGTGCGTGGGGTCGGCCGAGCATCGCGAGCAGCGCATCGACGTCGTCGGCGCGTTCGACGAGCTCGGGCGCACGCACCCATCGACGGGGGGCGCCGAGCACGCGAAAGACCTCGCCGGCGCCGGCTCGCCGAGAGGCGCTCGGCGCCATCAGCTGGTCGAGCAACGGCGCGAGCGGCCGTGCGGCTTCGGGCAATGATTCCGCGCTGTCCACCCGGCGTGCGTTGAACCACGCGGTCGTCGTCTTCGCGGGGTCCGGCCCGAAGGGTAGGTGGCCGGTCAACGCTTCGAAGAGGAGCACTCCGAACGCGAACCAATCGGTGTGTGGACTCGGAGCAGACCCGCGGAGCAGCTCGGGGGCCGCATACGCGAAGGTTCCACTGAAGCGGCCCGAGGTCCGCCGTGGTTCGAGGCGATGTGCCAGCTCGAAGTCGACCAGTACTGGCCGGTCCTCTGCCGCCATCAACACGTTTGCCGGCTTGAGGTCGCCGTGGACGAGGCCGCCTGCGTGGAGGTAGGCGAGGGCATCGGCGAGCTGGGCGAACACCACCCGGCTCAGCTCGGTCCGCCGAACGGCGTCGGGTTCCTGCGCGCAGCGACCCACCACGTCCCGCCCGGCGATTCGTTCCATCGTGAAGAACGCCCCTTCCGCTCGCTCGTGGAGCTCGTGGAGCCGCACGAGGTTGGGGTGGCGAAGTGCGCGCGCGAGCCGGAACTCGCGCTTCAATCGGGGCACCGAGCCGGGCTCCTCGATCCACTTCAGCGCGAGTCTCTCGCCCGACTCTTCGTGCCGTGCATCGAAGACGCGCGCGAACGAGCCCCGGCCGATCGGACCGCCGAGACGGAAGGGGCCGAGCTTGGCGTGCTTCAGATCAGGTCCCGTGGAAGCCACGCTCTTCCCTTCGAGCTCCTCACTCTTCTTCGTGCTTTTCACTCTTGGCGATCGACCCTAGGTCCAAACTCGTTGTAACAGCCGCAATCGGTGTCGCATAATCGAGGTATGGAGTCGGGGGCCGACGCGGGCGAGGGGAGCGCCAAGACCGTCGAGTTCTACCGGCGCTTGCTCGACCTCAGCACTTGCGACGATCCTTCGCCGCTCTTGGATGGGGCGTTGCGCGCGCTCGTGGCGGTGAGCGGTGCGCGCGAGGCGTACGTGCACTTGCGCCAAGGCAAGTGGCGCGCGGCGTACGGGGTCGGACCCGAGCGCGAAGCGGACATCCAGCGGGTGATCTCGGAGGGCATCCTGGCCGAGGCCATCGAGAGCGGTGAGATCATCGTGACCCCTTCGGCGGTGCTCGACCCGCGCTTCAGGGACTTGGAGAGCGTTCGTGAGAACGAGATCGAAGCCGTCGTCTGCGCGCCGCTCGGCGAGATCGGCGCCGTGTACCTGCAGGGGGCCGAGCTGGTCGAGAAGAACGCGTCGCTGCTCGACCACGTCCAGTATTTCGCTCAGGTCGTCGGCCCCCTCGCGCTCTCGCTTCTCGATGAGCAGAAGCGAGCCGAAGCGCGAGAGGGTCGGGGGCCCTTCCGCGACTTCGTCTTCGCGAGCAAGGCCATGGGCGACGTGATGGAGCGGGCTCGGCTCGCGGCTCCGCTCGAGGTGCAGGTCTTGCTGACCGGCCCGACTGGCACGGGAAAGTCCTTGCTCGCCCGCTGTCTGCATCGCGCCAGCCACCGCACGGCCGGTCCCTTTCTCGAGATCAACTGCGCCGCCATTCCCGACAGCCTCCTGGAGAGCGAGCTCTTCGGTGCCGCTGCGGGCGCGCACTCGGCGGTCGTCGACCGCGATGTCCCCGGCAAGGTCGCGGCCGCGGCGGGTGGCACTCTCTTCCTCGACGAGATCGCGGAGCTCACGCTCCCGGCGCAGGCCAAGCTGCTGCAATTCCTTCAGAGCGGCACCTACTACCGACTCGGCGACCCGATCCCGAAGCAGGCGGACGTCCGCATCGTCGCCGCGACCAACCGCGACCTCCGCGAGGCCATCGCGAACAAGCGCTTCCGCGACGATCTCTACTATCGACTGAACGTCCTCGAGATCCGCCTGCCCTCGTTGAAGCAGCGCGAGGAGGATGTCCTCCCCGTGGCCCGCCACTTCCTGCGCGACGTGTGTGCGCGCCATGGCTTCGCGGTGATGGCACTCGATGGCGACGCACAGCACGCGCTCGTGGAGAAGGACTGGCCCGGCAACGTGCGCGAGCTGAGTCACCGGATCGAGGCCGGGGTGCTCAATGCGCGGCTGCAGGGTGAGAGGTCCGTGCGGGTCACCCACCTCTTCCCGGAGCGCGAAGACGAAGAGGGAGCGGTCGGCTGGCGCGAGGCCACTCGGCGCTTTCAGCGCCGGCACCTACTGGCCGTTCTGGAGGAATGCGAGTGGAGCGCCGGCGAGGCGGCGAAGCGGCTCGGGCTCGCGCGGACCTACGTCTACAGCCTGATGGACGCCCACGGCATCGAGCGCCGTTAGCTTCGAAGAAAAAGGGGGAGTGGAGCTGCGCAGTCAGCCAGCGCGAACGAACGCCAGTGACTGCGCCAGCTCCACTCGGTTCCCCACCCCCAGCGCCTGATAGATGTTGCGCACGTGCGTCCGGACCGTGTGGGACGAGAGGTCCAGGTGCCGCGCGATCTCCGCGATGGTCGACCCGTTCGCCGCGAGCTCGGCGATCTCGCGCTGACGGATCGTCAGCGTGTGGCCGGCGAGCCAGGACGGCGATCGAGTCACCCGGATCATGTAGCGACGCCCCCCGGCCGACTGAGGCGCGTGCAGCACACGAGCGCTCACCGCGATGGACTCGGCCACCACGGCGAACTTGCAGACCTCGGCCTTCGCCAGCGCGGCCTGAGTGCGCTTGAGGACGGTGAGCGAGAGCCGCGTCTCGGGATGAGACGTCCACGCGACGGCGCCATGCTCGTCGACGATGTGCACTTCGATGTCGTGGGACGTTTCCACCGGGGGCCGGAGGTGGAAGCGAGAATCATGCCTCGCCACTCATCGAGGCATCACAGGGGCTCGTCAGATTCTTTTGACACGTTGACAGTACGGCGTCTGATTCGAGAGGACTCACTCAGCGCGCACCTCGAGTCGACCCCCGAGGTCGTAGGTGCAGTAGCGAGCAGAGCAAGAGCATGAGCACCGGCAGTCGCCACCCCATCGACGAGCGACGACCATGGCCCCTTCGCTCTGTATTCCCCATCGGCGAAACCGGCTCGCCCAGCCGCGCCGAGTCCCTGAACTGGGCCTCGTTCCCTCGCCACATCCCCGTCGAGTATTCTCCCGGCCATGCGCACCACCGCCTTCGGATCGACCCTGCTCCTCGTGCTCTTGGGCCTCGCCTGTGGCTCGTCGGAGCCCGAGTCCACGGAAGACACCACCGCCGACACCGGCGACGAGGTGCCGGCAGAGCCGGAACCCGTCGCCGAGGTCGAGCACGTCGACCACCAAGGCGAGCATCACCCCGACACGCGATGGCCCACCGAGGTCCGAGCCGACGCGCGTTTCCATCTCATCCTCCATCCGATCGACATGAACGCGGACAGCGTCGAGCCGGACGCGGTCGCGGGCATCAACCAGTTCTTCATCGACCACATTCACGAAGAGGCGCCCGAGGTCCACGTCGCGCCGCCCGGAGCCGAGGTCCCGGAGGGCCTGCTCGGCTACGTCCTCGAGCCGGCCATCGAGGTCATCGAGGAGCAGGAGGACCGCTGCCACGTCGAGGTCCAGCTCATCCTGATGACGCACGACGAAGACCTCCGCGCCGACATCCCGACTTCGGCGGCCGCGATGGAGGGCGAGGGTCACCATCGACAGCGGCACGCGGTCCAGGGTGCTTTCGCCGGTGGCCTGCATCTGCTCCGCCAGGCCCTCGAGGCGGCCGCGCGCCGCGACGAGATCTGACGCGGCTTCCATGCGCGTCCTCCCCCTGCTCCTCCTCATCGCCTGCTCGGGCACCGAGTCGTCGACCGAGTCGACCGAGGCGCCTTCATCCGATGAGCCCTCGGCCGAGTCGCCTGGCCCGGCCGGACCGGAGCCGGCCGACCCGTGCCCGGTGCTCACGGCGGCCGCAAGCAGCGCCCAAGGTGGCGGGGTCGAGCCCAGCGTGAACGGTGAGGACATCCCGATCGACCTGGACGCGCTCGCGGCGGCGTTGCCCGAGACCGCGGCGGGTCTGCCGCGTGAAGACGTCTCGACGTGGAACCGTGGGATGGCCGGCCACTGGTCGCCTGGCGTGATGACCACCTACCTGCATGAGGGCCAGAGTGTCGGTGTGGAGATCGACGACCTGGTGCACGTCTGCTCGTGCGACTCGGGCATGGGGAGCGCGCTCCAGAACCGCCGGCTGCGACGGATCGACGGTGCGGGCGCGATCGAGATCGCCGGGAACCCCGCAGTCACCGCCGAACCCGCCGGTCGACCCGCCGAGCTCGAGGTCTGGGTCAACGACCGCTGCAGCGTTCGCCTCTGGGCCGCGCCGCTCGGGGTGCTCCAGAGCCTGGCGCGCGCCTTCGACTGGGCGGCGCTCGCCGCCGCCTGTCCCGCTCGCCCTACTTGAGCAGGCGGATGCGCCCGATGTCACGCACCACCACGCCGACGTCCTCTTCCATGCACGAGGTGCACGCGACGATGCCGCTGATGATTGCGTGAGCCTTCGCGCGGCCGTGGAGCTGCGAGAGCACCTCGCCCACGCACTCCATGATCCGGTCGGGGAGCCAGACGTCGAGAGCGTCGACGTCCACGTCGCCGCCGATCATCGCCGTCACGAGGCGCACCGGATCGGTCACCTGGACGTCCGCCTCGCCGGTCACCCCGCGCACGCCGTCGAGCGGCACGGGCCCGCCGAAGCGCATGCCCTCGAAGCGCCCCGTGAACACGCGGTACACGTGGGCCCCTGCGTAGTCGGCCGGGTTGCGGGACTCGGGGGTCAGGACGCCCACGATCGCTCCGCCCTGGACGAGCACCGCGACGTGCTCGCTCGGCACGGAGACGCGCTCCCCGACGCGAAGCGGGCCCGAGCGAGCGACGAGCGTCGGTTCGACCTCCACGACCGCGGGGTCGTGAGGAATCGGCGCGGGCACCAGGGGCGGAATCGATGGCAGTCCCATGGGTCCTCATACGAGAGGTCCGTTCCGATCTTCCTCGAGAGGATTGTCGGGCGACGGCACCTACCGTTGACCACATCGTCGCCCATGGGCGGGATCGAAGCCGTCCGGTATCCTTCACGCCGTACCTCGGGGAGCGGTGGGTGTACCGATGGTGAAATTCGCTCGATGGTCGATTCCAATCTTTGCGCTTCTCGCGGCCTGTGAGCCCGGCGAGCTCCAGGTCTTCACGGCGGCCGACGGGTCCGTCGCCCCGCGGCTGGACATGAGCATGCCCAGCACCGACGGCTTCACGCCTTCGGACGATCTGGGTGCCCGCCCCGACGGGTTCACGCCTCCGAGCGACGCCGGGTGCGACCCCGATTGCACCGGCCGCGCCTGCGGTCCCGACGGTTGTGGAGGGAGCTGCGGTGACTGCGGCGCCGGTCAGGCGTGTGAGCCCGGCGCTGGCCAGTGCATCGACACCGAGAGCTGCGGCAACGGCAGCCTGGACCCGGGCGAGGTCTGCGACGGTGACTGCCCCACGAGCTGCCCTGCTCCCGCGACCTGCGAGACCATCGCCCTCCAAGGGACCGCCGCCGAGTGCACCGCACGCTGCGTGACCAGCGACATCTCGAGCTGCACCAACGGCGACGGTTGCTGTCCGTCCGGGTGCAACGCCACCAACGACAACGACTGCGACGCGATGTGCGGCAACGGCGTCGTCGAGCCGGGTGAGCGCTGTGATGGAGACTGCCCGACCTCTTGCTCGTCGAGCGCGTGCACCACCCGGACCCTCGTCGGCAGCGGCTGCAACCGCCGCTGCGAGTCTGCACCGGTCACCACCTGCGCGAGCGGCGACGGCTGCTGTCCTTCGGGTTGCAGCCTCCCCGGTGATGCCGACTGTGCGCTCGACTGCACCGACCTCGGTTCCTGGCCCAGCGACTGGGCGGCGCAGGAAGACGCCGCGCTCGACGAGATGAACCGTCACCGCGCCACCGGCTACACCTGTGCGTCGGGACCTCGGATGTCGGTGCCCGCGTACGTGATGAACGACCAGCTTCGCATCGCCGCGCGCTGCCACTCGATGGACATGGCCGAGGAGAACTTCTTCAGCCACACCGGCTCGGACGGCAGCAACTTCTCCACGCGCTGCAATCGCGCCGGGTACACCGGAGGCCCGCGCTACGAGAACATCGCGGCCGGCAACTCGACCGGGGTCGCGAGCGTCGGCCAGTGGATGAGCAGCTCGACCGGCCACTGCGACGCCGTCATGGCGAGCAACGCCAACCGTGTGGGCATCGGCTACTACCGCAAGAGCGGCACGATGTGGACGCACTACTGGACCGCGGTCTTCGGTCAGGGCGGCTGAGCGGTCACTCCGACGCGTAGAGACTCGCGGTCGCCGTGAGCACCGCCTCGTCGTCGCCGCGGTCGAAGACCGAGTCCCAGCTTCGCAGGAAGACCAGCTTCTCGCGGATGGCGGGCACGGCGGTCTCGGGGCCGCCATCGAGCCCGATGGACAGTGCCATGGCCATGTACGTCACGCTCTACGCCGTCGACTTCGAGGCCGTCGAGCGTTTGTGCGACGACGCCGCCCTGATGGTGTGGCTGGAGGAAGCCGACGACGACATGCCGCGTGTCACCGCTCGAGACGGTCGCAGCTCCAGGCGTCGCCCAGCTCGCACCCTCGTCGCAGCATTCCCCTCGCGATGCGGCGAGAGCTCGCGCTCCCCTCGGGATCGAAGATCTCGGTACCGGCGGCGTCCCTCAGCAGCCGCTGGACCTCGTCCCGGCACTCCTGGTCGAACTCGTAGCCGCACCGCTCCCGAACCGCTCGACGTGCGCGTTCGTCGGCTCGGCTCTCTTCGACCCACGCTCGCAGGTCCGCGTCGAGTCGTTCCCGCCGGGCTTCCTCTGCCGTCCGGTACCACCACCAGCCGCCGGCCGCGGCCACCAACGTTCCCACCACGAGCACCCGCCGCGCCCTCCGCCCGATGGGCACGAATCGGCCGAGCAGGATGCCGGCCGCGCCGCCGAGGATCGGTGGTCCGAAGAGGACCTGAAACGAGGCCGAGCCGCCGTGGGTCGTCAGCCCCGACACGAACCATGCGGAAACGAGGAACCCGGCGATGGCACCCGCGAAGCCGAAGAGCACCATCCCGGTGCGTTCGGAGAGGTCGGCGTCCGCGGCGCGCCGCTCTTCCCGTTGGTCGGCGACCATCTTCGCTGCGTCTGGATCGTCCAGATCCACCAGCACGTTGCCCGGATGCTTCGGACACCGTGGCCCGGCGACCTCTCCCTCGCATCGATCGCAATAGAGCCGCACGAACGCGTCGATCGCACGTTCGACGCGGCGAAGCAACGGTGGTCAGGGAGGGGCGTTCAGGATCTCCAGCAGCCGCGGGAGGATCTGCGCCGGGCTGCCCGGTCCGTGGATCGAGCCCTGGATGCGCCGGTCCGTGCAGCGCCCGTCCTCACCGGGCACCGCGAAGAGCGGGATCATCTGAGAGCGGCAGCCGGCCGCCTCGAGCCGTTCGCCGTCCTGATCCAGATCGAGCTCGAGCAGTGCGAGCCGAGGGAGCTCCTCGTCGAGCTCGCCTCGCTCGGCGGCTTGGTGGAAGTACTGGCAGGGCTCGCACCAGGTGGCACCCACGTAGACCAGTGGCGTGCGCTCCTCGGCGCGCGCTTCCGCCATGAAGGTGCGAACCACCGCGGTCAGCTCACCTTCAGCGGCCGGAACGAAACGCAGCTGGGGCCCCGACGGCGCGGCGGGTGGCGGTGTCGGGCTCGGGGCTGCTTCGCAGGCGAAGAGCAAGATCAGCAAGACCGAAGTGCGCAGCGTCGCGGAGAGCACGCGAGACCCTACACCGAGCAACAGCCCCGAGACGACTGGCCCTCCTCCGTCGCCGCCTGGACCCGGCGTGCTGCGTGACTCCGCGCCGAATCGGCGGTACGTCTGCTGACGCTGCTCGCGACGGCGAGAGAGAGAGACCCTTGGCTGCCCCCATCATCGAAGCGATCGAGCCGCTCCAGGCCCTGGCCTCCGAGCTCGCCAATGACGAAGCGCTCGCGTTCGACCTGGAGGGTGACGGTCTCTATCGCTACCGGTCCCAGCTCTGCGCGGTGCAGCTCGCGACCGCCGAGGGTGACGTCCGGATCATCGACACCCTGGCGGTGACCGACCGATCGCCTCTGGTCTCGCTCCTCGGCCCGAGCGGACCGCGCAAGACCGTCCACGACGTGTCCTTCGACGCGCGGCTCCTGGCGGAGAACGGCGTCGAGCTCGGCAACGTCTTCGACACCTCGGTCTCCGCTCGCTACCTCGACGAGCCGAAGGCGGGGCTCGGGGCGCTGGTCGAGAAGTACCTCGACATCAAGCTGCCCAAGGGCAAGCAGAAGGCCGACTGGGGGCGCCGGCCGCTCGAGCCCGCGGACCTCGAGTACCTCGCCGCGGACGTGCGCTACCTGCTCGAGCTCGGCGCGCGACTGGAGCACGCGATCCAGGAAGCCGGCATCGAGGGTGAGGTGCGCGCCGAGACCGACTACATGCTCTACCGCGCCCTCACGGACGAGCCCGACCCTCGGCCGGCCTGGGCGCGCATCAAGGGCATGGACGACCTGGGCGACGGTGAGCTCGCGATCCTCCGCGAGGTCGCGGCCGTGCGCGAAGAAGCGGCGCAGGCGGCCGACGTCCCGCCGTTCAAGATCGTGGGCAACCACGAGCTGCTCGAGATGGCGCGTCGTCGCCCGAAGTCGAAGGGTGCGCTCGCCAAGATCCCCGGTGCCACCCGCGGTCGGGCGCGACGGTTCACGCGGGAGTTTCTCGATGCGATCCAGAAGGGCATCGACGCGGGTGAGGTCCCCGCTGCGGAGCGAGAGATCGCTTTCCCCACGCCCCCACCACGCGCCGAGCGCCAGGTGGTCAAGCAGCGCGAGCGCGCCCTCACGAAGTGGCGCGACGCCGAGGCGAAGCAGCGGAAGGTCAACCGCCAGGTCGTCCTCCCGGGCCACTGCGTCCGTGACCTCGCGACCCACCGGCCCTTCAGCGCGGACGAGCTCCGCGAGGTCCCCGGCCTCGGCGAGGTCCGCGTGGAGCGCTACGGCGCGGCGCTGCTGAAGGCGCTCGACGACGCCGAGCGCTGAGCACCACTGGCGGCTCAGCCCGGGTTGGCGACGACCTGGCTGAAGAGCATCTGCACCGAGAACGCCGCGCACTCGCCGCTCGGCTGCGGGCGCAGGTCGGCGGCGCCGGTCAGCACGCTCATCACGAGATCGGGCGGGAAGGGCACGAGGCTGCACTCGGCGCCGCGGACGAAGTCGCGCACGTAGAGCTCGCCGCCCACGAGTCCGTTGCCGCCCCTGACGTCGACCGAGAGCTCGGCCGCCTGGATGTCGATCAGGAACTTCCCGCCGGAGATGTCGATGCCCATCGGGAACGCGCCGCCGCTCGCGCGGAGCACTCCGTCCACGATGTGAGCCGCCGCGAAGTGGCGCGAGCTGTCCTCGAGCAGGGCGATCTCCTGGCCGGCGACCGGAGCTCCGGTGTCGTCCAGGACCGGAACGCCCGAGAGGTAGACGGCGTCGTGCACGTAGAGATCGACGCAGTCGTCGTCGAGGATGCTGCCGGTGAGGTTGCGGAGCTCGAGCACCGTGACCACCTCGCCCTGCTGCACGGCTCGGCGCAGCCCGTCGTCGAGGTTCGAGCCCGTGACCGATTCCAGGGTCGGGAGGTCGTTGCCGAGGACGTTGTCGATGCCGCGGGTGCCGTCGAACCCGGATTGATCGGGAACGAAGCAGCCGCGCGGATCGGTCTCGTCGCTGACGCGCCCATCGAGATCGAAGCCGAACGTGCGGTTGTCAGTCACGCGACTGAACGCCTGCTGTGACACGACGAAGAAGCGGCTCTCGCCGGGATCGCAGCGGTCGCCACCGGTGCCGAGGTCCCCACCACGGAAGTCGCAGGTGCCCGGCCGCGGCGCAGGCGGTGCACCGGGCGGATCAGGGCTCGGCTCGGGATCGGGATCCGGCGTCGGAGCGGGCGGGTCTCCCGGGCCAGGGCCGGGATCGGGATCCGGCGTCGGACCAGGGCCCGGATCCGGCACGGGTCCTGGCGGCCCTCCGTCACGCGGCGATGGCGTGGTCGGGTCCGGCTCCGACGGGGAAGGACCGATCTCGTGGCTGTTCCAACAACCAGCGAGAAAGAGCACACACGCAACGATGCGAGTCACGGACATCGGTCGAACGCTAGCGCGACTTTTTCCACTCGGCACAACCGGATTTCCGTCCGAAGCGCAGCGGAGTCGGCGAACGAAGCTCGCCCCGTTTCGCCCACTCAGGCGGCTTCGCGGAAAGCCTCGTCGAGTCCGTCGATCAGACCCGGGCTGCCGTCGGCCTCGAACAGGGAGCCATGCTCTCGCCAGAACCGAAGGAGCCGCGCGGCCGATTCGCGCGTCGCGCAGAAGGTCCCGAAGCCAACGTAGCGCTCCAGGGTCACCACTCGATGCACGTACGTGTTGGGGCAGTAGAGCGCCGCTCCGTCGGTCACGACCGCCCACCTCGACCCCGGGAGCGAGAGGAAGGTCTCCGCGTCGAGCGGCTCGACCTCGACGATCTGACGAACGGACACCTGGTACTCGCGAGACCACTCGCGACTGTCGGTCATGAACCAGACCTTCGCGCCGCTCACACAGGAGTTCCAGATGTCGGGGTCGTCCATGTGCGCGTCGGTCAGGTGTCCCCGGGTGGCCATGACCGGACCGCACACCTCGAACCGGTGGAGCGAGTCGGTGTGACTGAGGAAGTTGCCAGCGAGGACGGTCTCCATCCGGAAGTGCTGGTTCAACACCGCTCCGCCGACCGAGTGGTCCGTGATCCCGAACACCGGGTCGTTCGCTTCCCAGGCCGCGAGCACGCGTTCGGGCGCCCAATCGCTTCGCCTCACTCGCTCGCCCAGATCCTGCAGCACCGCTACCGGCTCGTCGGACGAGAGCAAGGCCCGCGCGCACCGGAGCGGATCGGCCGATCGGCGCGGCGGTGTCGGCGAATCCGAGTAGAGCTTGGGCACCGCTCGTCGCTGCGCGGAAAGCCATTCGTCCTGGGCGAATCGCTCCCTGCGGAGTCGCTTCTTCGCGAATGCCTGCCCAGCCTTCGCGAGCTGTCCGCCCATCTCGGGGTCGAGCTCGCAGAGCGCGTCGACGACGCGAGCCGTGGGCCAGTGGTCCATGTGGCGAATGGTACAGCCTGCCTTCGAACCGTGGCTCGATGACGGCGTGACCGCAGCAACATCATGGTCAAACCCGTCTCCCGGCGGCCATGATCCGACTCGTGGGTCGTGTGCTTCTGCTCCTGGGTGTCTGGTGGCTGGCCGCGCCCGTCCGAGCACAGCCGCAGTCGGTCGATCCCGTCGGCGCGGTTCAGCTGCGCGTGATCAACGACACGTTCGCCGGTGCGGACCGCTGGTACTCGAGCCACCTGGAGCTCGGCGGGGTCGGGGCGCTTCCCGTCGGACTCGAAGGGCTGCACGTCTTCGTCCGCGGCGGACAGGTCATGTACACGTCGCGCAACATCCAGCGCGTCGAGCCACCGACCCGCGACCACCCCTTCGGCGCGTGGCTCTACGCCGACCTCGGTTCGATCCTCCGGCGCCCGCGCGGCCTCGCGTTCGTTCGCCTTCGCATGGGTGCGCTCGGCGACGGAGCGTTCGCCGAGCCGGTGCAGGACGCGATGCACGCGTTGCTCGGCGTGCGCCGGCCGCAGGGCTGGCCCAACCAGATCGCCGACGACTTCGGTTGGGCCATCGCGGCTGGCGGAGGCGGCTTCGCCCGCGTCCCGATCCGTCAGTGGGCGTTGGTGCCGGCGGGCCTGGCGGTGATGGACCTCGGCAACGTGCAACGGATCGTCCGCGCGGGCGCGAGCGTCGGCGTCCTGAAAGGACCGGGCGTCGCCGCCGTCGAGCACCTCGACCCCGCATGGGCCACCCCTCCACCGGGCGGCGGGCTCGCCGGCGGCTTCCTCTTCGGCGCGCTGCTGGAGCTCCGCGCTTACGATCGCTTCGTCGAGGGCGACGGCGCGCCCGTCGAGCCGGCCATCGATGCCCGGCCCGCCGTCGCGCAGCTCCGCCTCGGCGCCCGCGTGCGCTGGTGGCGTCGGCGGCGAAGCGGTCGCCTCGCGCGCGCCGGGTGGGTGGTGGGCTACACGCACGCGTGGCGCATGCGGACCTTCGTGAACGTGCCCGCCGAAGACCTCCATCCTGCCTGGCACTTCTGGGGGGAGCTCGAGGTCCGCGCGTTCTTCTGAACGGTCCCGGCGTCGTCTCGGCTATCGTACCGCCGATGCGATCGATGCCGCTCCTTCTCCCCCTCGTGTTCCTTCTCGCGTGCGACGACTCGCCCACCGAGGAAGCCGCCGAGCCGCAGGCCGAGGCAAGGACGGGAGAGCCCGCCCAGGAAGCGCCGCCCGAGGTCGATCCGGACCTCCTCACCGAGTTCCTCGGGCTGGTGTGCGGCCGCGGCTGCGATGGGCTCGGAGCGCGCATCCGCTTTCACGAGACCCGCTGCGATGCGGCGGCCTGTGTGTCCGAGTTCTCGGCGGCGATCCCGGTGGAGACCTATCGAGAGCGCGTCGGCAGCGCACCGGCGAACGACGCGGGCGAGCTCCCCGAGGACTTCCGGGCTGGGGCCGAGCCGCGCCTCGGGTCGCTCCCCGACGGGACGGAGGTCGTGGTGGTCGCCGACCGAGTGAGGTTGGCGCAGCCGGTGTGGGAGCCCACCTTCGGCGACCATCAGGTCACCGAAGCCACCGACGACGCGCTCGAGGCGTTCTTCCGCGACTGGACGCCCGCCCCGGCGAACGAGTAGCTCCGGGGGCGAGCTGCTGCTCGGATCCGATCACTGCCTTCCGATTCCGCGGGGAAGCTCTGGTGACGCTCCGAGCGGGCTTCATCATCGAGCTCGACGGTGAAGAGCCGCTGCCATCAGCAGTCGGTCAGGCTCACCGACGCGCGCCGGCAGAGCCGGGAGAGATCCGGGTGAGGCGGCTCGTCGAGCGCGGTCGCCACGTCTCCCTCGCAGACCACGACACCGCCCACGTCGACGCAGCCGTCCGTCGGCCCGTCGGTGCAGGTCACCGTTCCGGTGCATCCATCCGCGATCCGACGCGCCGCCGCGACGCAGGCCGCGTCGCTCCATCCGCGCTCCTCGATCAGTGTCGAGGGGTCGTAGCGGAGCCGAATCCGGGCGAAGCCCTCGCCACCGCCGGTGACCGAGACTCGGATGCGAAAGCGGATCTCACCGGCCGCCGAGAAGTGCGTCGTCAGATCCAGCCCCGGGTTTTGGTCCCAGCTGGTGCCGAGCTCGCACGCGCCGCCGGTCTCGGGCGGGAAGTTCCCATCGGGGCCCGACCAGACCATCGACTCGTTCAGGTGGATCCGCATGTAGTCGTCCCACTTCGCTCGCTCGAGGGTCGCGCTCGTGATGACTCCCGCCGTGAGCACCGTGACGCGCGCCTCTTCCTCGAAGATCGAGCAGCTCCCGGACCAGTAATTGTCACCGACCCGGCCCACCCACAGGTCGGCGCAGCCGGGCCCACAGGACTCGAGGCTGGCCGCGCCGCCCAACGCGCCCACGAGCTCGACCCCGTAGTCGTGGGTGAGCTCGCAGTCGATCGGGCAGGTGCCGCAGTCCTCGCTGTCCTCGCAATCCGTCAGACCGTCGCAGTCGTTGTCGATCCCGTCGAAGCACTCCTCGGGGCTCGGTCCCGTCGCTCCATCGCACGCGCCCCATCGCGGAAACTCGGAGGACACCGCACAGGTCTGAGTGCCGCTGGTGCACGCACCGACGCCTTCCGTCGCGGGGTCGGCCAGGTAGCAGCTCTGTGTGTCTCCGGCGGTGCAGCGGCACCCCTCGTCGACGGCCCCATCGAGGTCGTTGTCGAGTCCGTCGTCGCAGCGCTCGTCGACGGTGACTCCGCCGTCTTCCACCGGACGCTCCCCCGCGTCTCCGCCGAACACGCCGGAGTCACTCCGGCCCGGTGTCGCCGGACCCGACGAGGCATCACAGGCAGCGAGGAAGAGGGCAGCGACGACGAAGCTTCGGCTCATGCCTCGCATGGAGCAGGATCCGTACCGAGGCGAATTCCTCGGTGAATCGCCCCCACGATCGATGTTGACCCCCGAAAGCGGGGATCCCAGACCCCGCCCGATGGGGGTCGGCATGGTCTAGAGTCTCCAGGTAGGGCACGCCGTCGGTCGGCCGCTCGAACTTCGACGGCGGAGCTGGGTTCACCATCTGAATGGCAGTACGCCTTCCGCCAAGCCGACCCTCCCATGCGTTGGGATGCGCTCCTCTGTCCCCGGAGGTAGCGTGCGCGGATGGCGGTGTTCGACGTCGAGCTCTTGGCCGTTCCGTCACGGGTTTCGCTCGAGAGTGTGTCCGCCGTCACGGGATTGAGCGACATCGAAGCTGGCGCGCTGCTGGCCTGCCTTCCCACCGTCATCGCTCATCGAGTGGACGAGAGTGAAGCCGAGGTCCTCTTCCATGACCTGACGAGCTTGGGCGCGTCGGTGAAGCTCCATCCGGTGGTCGGGTCTCCGTCGCGTCGGCCCGGCGTTGCAGGGAGCGTCCAACTGCCCCCCGCGAGCTCTCGACCGCCGGCGCCCCCTTCGCCTGCGCCTGCCGCCTTCGTCTCGGCGCACCATGCTCGCTCCGCGCCGCCCGTGGCGCCGATCGATCTGCCCCTCGATCTCCCGGGCCTCGATGGCGACTTCGAGCTCGAGCCAGCACCGGTCGGTGGACCAGCGTCGGAGCCGCCGTCATCGCATTTCGGTGACGGCTCGATGTTGGGGCCGTGGTCGCCCGATGACGGCGGGCCGCTGTTGGAGCCGGTGCCCGCGAGCGGCAGCGCGCCGCCAGAACCGGGACCCATCGACGTGAGGCGACCGGTGAGCGCTCCACCGGCCGGTCCCTTCGGCGGTCCGAGCTCGCGACCGCCACGACCGCTCCCACGGCCCTCGGCGCCGGACCCCGCGAGCGGTCCTCCGCCGCCCTATGTGGTGCCCTCCGCTCCCGATCCGACCGGCACGTTCTTCGAGGACATCCTACTCGCTTACCTCTATCCGTTTCGACCGCCGGTGCTCCTGGTCGCCGCGTTGGCGGCCATCCCCTTTCTCTTCCTGTCCGTGCAGGCCGGAGTCGGCTGCTCGGGTCTCCTCTTCATGGTCGTGGGGACGTTCCTCAAGCTCGGCATCGCGGGCCTCTTCGTCTTCTGGTTGATGAGACACGCCTGCTCCGGTCGAGAGAGCGCACTGCCCAAGGACTCGGACGTGGGCCGCGCCGACGCCATCACCGACATCGGTTTGCGGATCCTCTTCATCTTCCTGCCCCTGGTTCCGGTCTTCTTCTTCGGCGGAAGTCCGGCTCGAGAAATCTTCGCCTTCTGCTGGGTCCTCTACCTGCCGGCAGCGTTCATCCTCGCGTACTTCGACGACGGCTGGTTCGGCGGCCTCGAGATCATCTCGGGTTTCATGATGATTGCGCGAGCCCCCCTTCGGTATCTGCTCCTGTTGGTGAGCTCCTTGCCGCTCTTCGCAGTGGCCGCCTTCCTCTACTTGGGTACCAGCACCGCGCTCTTCCTCTCGGTGGCGACCTGGAGTGGGTCCTCCTTGTTCGCGAGCGGCCTCTTCGCTTTCGCCTTCATGCTCGTCGCGGCAGCGATCGCGCGACTGCTGGGGCGCTTCATCCTCCGCTACGCTGGCGCGCTCGGCTTCGGTTGAGAAGCTCGTCCACGCGACGGACTCGCTG
Organism: Deltaproteobacteria bacterium; assembly: GCA_017644045.1. GTDB lineage: Bacteria > Myxococcota_A > Polyangia > Polyangiales > Houyiibacteriaceae > UBA1660. Next base: position 63,612 of record JAEPMI010000009.1, on the reverse strand, counting down.
ACTCCGGCTATCGGTAGACTCCGCGCTCGGTCGCCTCCGCCGTCCCCGCCTCGGCGAGCTCGTGAAGCAGCCGCGCGAGCTCCGAGAGAGCGTCTCGCGCCGCGAGGTCCGCGGTGCCCTCGACGAGAATCTCCATCCGCCCCGCTCCGATCACGATCGTCGGGCGGCCGATGGCCGTGAGCTCACGGAGCCTCTCCAGCGGCTTCCCCGAGCGAATCTCGGTCGGAAGCGCCCCCGCCCGTCGGTGAGCCACCACGAAGAGTTGACCGTCCATCTCGAAGACCGAGCGGCGGCTCCCGCTCGGGACGTCGACCGAGCCGTCTCGGCCCAGCACCATCTCGATCGCGGGGTTCGGGCACTCACCGGTGCAGTACACGAACGACTCGCCAGACTCGTCCCCTCGGACTCCGAGCAGGAACGCGTCGGGGCCGTCGGGGCTCACCCTCACGACGACGCTCGCGCCCAGTGGGGCCAGCTCGTCGGCGGCTGCGCGAGCGGAGGCTCGGTGATGGACGACGGAGAGTGTCCCGACCAGTACCGCAACCAACGTCGTGGTTGCCGCGTATTCGGGTGCCAGCCCATAGCTCGCGCACAAGAGGCCGAAGCCCGCCAAGGTGACCAGTTCCCACCGACTCATGGCGCCCCACAGTCCGGGTGGACGGAGCCCGAGGGGCCAACACGACAGTGAGTCATGGCCCGTCTTCGGACGGGGCGCCCGGCGGTTGCGTCGGCGATCACCTTTTCTCGGCCCGGTGCCGGAGGTAGAGCTGACTAGGAGGGCCCCTTCACCCATCGCTCCCAGCGCTTCTTGGCCTCGGCGGAGCGGCGGCTCGGGCCCACCCGCCATGCCTTCCACAGCAGGTTGTGCGGCGTGACCGCCGGCGACACGAACGCTTGCACCGACACGCGGTAGCCCGCGGCTTCGAGCCGGAGCGTCCGCTCCGTGTCGATGAGCGACTCGACGAAGCGCCGCCGCACGGGCGCCTGCGGGGACACTCCGAGCTCGTCGGCCCACGCGCGCGCGACGTCGGAGAACGCGACGGCGTTCGCGTAGCAGCAGGGCACCGCGACCACCCACGGCACGCTCGCTGCGACGGCTTGGTCCACCACGCCGTCGAACGCTCCGCCGCAGGCATGGAGCGCGACCACCACCTCGGCCCCCTCGGGCCAGACGTCCGGGTCCGCCACGTCGCCCTCGCGAACGTCGACCTCGACGCCCGGCACCCGAGCGGCAGCGCGTCGGGCCGACTTCGCGCGCGCGGGTTCCCGCTCGATCACCACCACCTTCGACCAGCCGAGCAGCCGCGCGGCCATCAGTCCCACCGGCGCTCGCCCCGCGGCAGCGTCCACGAGGAGCGGATCGGGGCGAGTCCGCGCGAGCACGGGCAGGATCCCCGCGAGCTGCGGGATCTTCTTGATCTCCTCGGGGCGCAACGAGCTGTCACCGTGGGTCACGTAGAACGCGCGCAGCGCTTCCTCGATGCTCGCTTCGTCCAGGCGGGCGAGGACCTCCGGTGACGGCGCGTACTTCACGGACATGAGCATGAACGCTGGGCCGTACGAGCGCGAGACGGACGGCAATCGTCTCGGGCTATACTGCGCCCACGTGCCTGCGGAGGAGAGTGATTCGGCGGTCGACTCCTCGCTCGGCGAGGACCGGCGAGGGCTCGGCACCCTCGTCGGCGTGTTGCGCGAGGCGGGCGATTCAGGGCCGCGCGACGGAGCCGTGGCCACCACGCCGGCGCGACGCTCGACGCAACGGGGCGAGCTACCCGAGCGCTACGAAGACCGCGGACTCCTCCGCTCGGGAGGGATGGGCGAGGTTCGCCTGGCGCTGGACCGAGCGCTCGGCCGCACCGTCGCGGTGAAGCTCCTCCACTGGGAACACATCGACTCGCCGAGACTCCGCGCCCGGTTCGAACACGAGGCGCGGGTCACCGCCGCGCTTCAGCATCCGGGCGTCGTGCCGGTGTTCGACCGAGGCGTCCTGCCCGGCGGCCGCCCGTGGTTCGCGATGCAAGAGGTGCGCGGCGCGACACTGAAGGCGGTGCTCCAGCACATCCATGCGATGGCGGTCGCCGACGCTCGTGGCCGGGTGCGGCAACTCTTCGGCGTGCTCCATCAGATGACCGAGACGCTGGCGTTCGCCCACTCACGCGGCATCGTCCATCGCGACATCAAACCATCGAACCTGATGCTCGGTGAGTTCGGCGAGGCCCTCGTGATGGACTGGGGCATCGCCCGCTGGATCGACGAACCGAAGGGTGTCCATCCTGTCGACGGCGAGTCAGACGCCGACGACGAGGTTCTGACCCGCGACGGAGACATCGTCGGCACCATGGCCTACCTGTCGCCGGAGCAGGCGCGGGGGGCACCCGCTGGGGTGGCCTCGGACGTGTACTCGTTCGGTCTCGTGCTCTTCGAGGTGCTGGTCGGTGAACGCGCGTTCGACGGCAGCCCGCCCACCCTCATGCGCCGACTGCTCCCCGGGACGGAGGCGGAGCTGACCGAGCGCCTCAATCGCGACAGCGTGCTCCCGAGTGAGGAGCTCGGCGCCATCGTCGAGCGCGCCATCCGACTCGATCCGGAGGAACGCACCCCCAATGGCGCGGCCCTCGCCGAGCAGCTGCGGCGATGGCTCGATGGCGACTTGCGGCGCAAGCGCGCGCGAGCGCTCTTGGCGAGCGCTGAGGAGCGACACGAGCGCCTCGGTCGAGAGCGAACTCGCTCACGGGCGGCGGAGGCGCACTTGGCGACCCTCCGCGCGGAGACACCATCACACGCGCCGCTCGAGCGGAAGCGACCCGTCTGGGATGCGGAGGAGCGCGTGCGGAGCGCGAAGCGGCTCGAGGAGGTGGAAGAAGCGCGCTTCCTCGAGGAGCTCCGCCTGGCCCTTCAGCACGACCCCGAGCTCGAAGAGGCGCGCAGAGCGTTGGTCGACAGCGCCTTCGCGAGCCTCCGTCGCGCCGAGCGTGCCCGCAACGAGTCGGAGGCACGCCGCTGGCGCGAGTTGGTCGTCACCCACGGAACCGTCGCGGACCGCGACGCGCTCTCGGAGCCAGCCGAGGTCACGTTCACGCTCGACGCGACCACGGCGATGACCGTTCACCCACTGAGGCGGCTGGACCGGCGCTGGGTGCCGGAGCCGGCATCGGAGTCGACCTACCAGCCAGGGGTGTGCTCGGTGCCGCTCGACCCCGGCCGGTACCTCGCCATCCTCTCGCGAGGCGGGCGAACGGTGCGACTGCCTCTCGTCGCCGCGCGTGGCGACCGCTGGGTGGAGGCCGATCCTCTGACGCCGTTCGAAGCGATCCCGCTGGGCGAAGACGACGTCCCCGTCGCCGCGGGCTGGGCCACCATCGGTGGCGACGACGGTGCCATCGAGCCCGTGTCGCTTCGTCGGGTGTGGGTCGATGCGTTCGTGATGCGTCGGTTTCCCGTGACCAACCAGGAGTACCTGGCGTTTCTCGACGACCTGGTCGCGAGCGGTCGAGCGGCGGACGCCGAGCGCCATGTCCCTCGCCTGCAGGAGTCAGCCACGGTGGAGGGCGCGTCCATTCCCGCCTTCGCGCGCGATACCGAGGGGCGCTTCGCCGTCGCCCCCGACGAGCTCGGCCGCGTGGTCGACCTCGACTGGCCGGTGGCGTTGGTGAGCTGGAGCTCGGCGATGGCCTACGCCGAGTGGCTCGCGAAGCGGTCCGGCAGGCCGTGGCGTTTGCCCAGCGAGCTCGAATGGGAGAAGGCCGCGCGCGGTGTGGATGGGCGCTACTACCCCTGGGGCGATGAAGGGGAGCCCATCTGGGCTCGCGTCACCGGGTCGACCTCGGAGACGCCGGGCCGTGAGAGCATCCACGGACACTCCACCGACGAGAGCCCCTACGGCGTTCGCGGACTCGCGGGCAACGTCCGGGACTGGTGTCTCGAGGAGTGGACGCCCTCCGGCCCGTGCGCCGACGGGGAGACCCTGGTCGTCGGGGAGCCGCCTTCAGGCGATGCTGCCCGGGTGATCCGAGGCGGCGCGTGGGGTGGCACCGCCAAGGACGTGCGCGCCGCGTCGCGATTCGCCGCGGCGCCGCACGCACGCTTCCCGGTGGTCGGCTTCCGACTCGTGCACGGGGTCGACGGCTACGCCGGCGGGAGCGTCACGTCGTAGAACCAGTGTCCTCCGGTCCCCGAAGGGATGTCGCCGAGCGCGGACTTGTTCAACTGGTGCGTGTCTCCCGGGCTCGGGTCGCCGAAGAGCCTCGGGTTGGTGTCCTTGGGCGCGTACCAGCAGATCTCCGTGACCTCGTTGCTCGCGATCGTCAGCACGAGGAAGAAGGTGACGAGGGTCGACGGCTTCTCGTCGAACGACGCGGGGACCTCCGTCTTGAACACCGCAGTCTTGCTCGGGTCGTGGCTCGGGGCACCGCTCGGGGCCTTCCACTCCGACTGATCGAGCGAGGCCTTCGTCCGAATCTGGTAGTCCAGGCTGCCGACCTTGCTCTGGAACTCGGTGAGGACATCGCTGCCTCCCTTCTTGGTGCAGGTGACGATGAGTGGATCCGCCTTCGTCACCAGCGCCCCGAGGTCCACGCTCTTGAGCGGACACCAGTGCTCCGTGTTGTCGTGGAACGTCACCCCTCCGGTCCTCGGGAGCGCCTTGTCGAGTGACACGATATGGATCCGCTCCGTCGCGTCGGTGGTCAGCGTGAAGTAGGCGGTGGGGGGAAACTGGAGTATGAACATGTGGGGCTCTCCTGCGTGTGAGTGACGTTGTGGCTACCGTCGAAATCGGGCGGTCGAGCTCACGAGCCGGTGGTCACGCACCACTCGCATCCGCCCAACCGGAGCTGCTTTGCTTGTGGGCGCCGCTCCACGAGCGACACGGCGTTGTCGAAGCCGAGATCGGCGAGCTGACGTCGGGCCCGGCTGATGTCGAGGTTCAGCTTCTGGCGCGACACCCGCAGTGCGCGAGCCACCTCGCCCACGTCCAGCCACCCCGCTTCCGACGTCGTCACCGCGGCTGCGCGATCGGCGAGGCGCTGCCGCGCCAGGTGGAGCAGGAGATAGTGGTGACTTCGCGGAGGTACCTCGGTGGCCTCCTCCCCATCGCTCAGCGTCAGGAACACCTGCTCTTCGTTCGCGCTCACGGTGAAGTCGAACGAAGCCTGGCTCACGTCTCGAGCGGTCGAGGCGCCAGCCTCGTTCGTCTCCTCGGGGAGCTCGGCCACCCACGGCAGCTCGAGCACATAGCTCGTGCTGCCGACCTGAATCACCGATTGATCGGCCACGGGTGCCGTACAGTCGTCGGTCTCGAGTAGCCATGTCCGTTGGTCTCGTGAGAAGAACACGACCACGCGGTGATCGCCCGACTCGAGCTCGATGTACGAGCCGCGCGCGTCCACCCGTTTCGACGCTCCGAGTGCGATGGCACGTGCCATCGGCGGTGTGTCGTCCACGAGGACCCATTCGTGCTCCCGGGTTCGCTCACCGAGGTAGAGCACGGCACCGGCGCCGAGCTCGACGGCCCGTCCAGGAGCGATGGCCGCGTCTGCGAGCCAGGAGCCATTCGTGCTTCCGAGATCGCGGTAGAACCAGCAATCGTCCCGAAAGAAGAACACTCCGTGTTCGGCAGAAACCATGGGTGACTGCGAGGCGATCGGCGCAGAGCTGACCCTGCCGATCAAGTTCCGTACCCCCAGCGTGCGTCGACGGCGGGTGGCCTCTTCAACCAGGATTCCCACCTGGGGACCGTACAACACCGAGGGGTTTTTGAGATAGGCCTCCCCATCTGCAGCGGGCCGGAGGGCCACTTCCGCGGAAGACACCCCGATGCAGTGCGACTCTTCCGATGCGGCTGGCACATGTGGTCCAAGGTACGGGTCCGTATGCCCTGGGCGACCACGAGCGATATCAACCGATGTCGACCTTCAATCAGCAGACCGCGATGAGGTCGCTTCGGATCGCGTCTTCGACGCGTGTACGCCAGGCCGAGAGGTCCACTTTCGCGCCGATCGAGCCCACGTCGCCGCTCTCGAAGGCGTCGATCTTCGCGTTGATGCGCTCGATCACCAACCGGGCGGCGACGAGGATTCGAGCGGGCACGCGCGGGCGCGAGTGGCACCTGGGGTCGAGGAGCTCCGAGCGCATCGGCGCTCGACGCATCCAGTCCAGCCAGCCGCAGGTCGACGCGCCCGAAGGCTCGGTCGTTCCGGAGGGTGAGGGATGAGCCCGACTCGCTGATGCGCAGCGCGCCATGGTTGCCGCCCCGGCTGTCGAGCCACTCGATCGAGGGGTCGGTCATGTCGATCGTGAGAGGGATCGCCAACTCGTCCCCGATGTTCGCGACGGCGGGCGACGCCATCCGCTGGAGGTCGGGGCTGCCACCACCGTTCCCCTCGAGCTGGAGCTGCAGGGCGCCGCCGCCTCGAACGACCCGCAGGGCGGACCCTTCGCCACTCGCCGACACCCGCGCCGAGAGCGGCACGGCGCAGCAGACCTCGGTCAGCTCCCCGTCGTCGGTGCACAGGTGCAGCTCGAGCCAGGCCCCACCGTCGGCCACGACGACCACCGCGTCCTCCAACAGGCAGTCGCCAGCGTGGCGGCACTCGTTCCCGCTCGGGAACAGTCGACGCTCGAAGAGAGCGTCGATCAGGGTGCTGCTGATGAGCAGTTCTGGTTCCATCGGTTCATCCCCAGCGCCGACTTCGCGCTCGTCCGTGTCGACCGGTGTAGCGGCCGATCCGGCCGAGGCCGACCACGGCCGATATCAGCCGAACGCACGCCGGAACTGGCGTGTCGCCTACCAGCCCATCTCAGCTGCAGTCTGCGCGCACACCTTCATGCTGAAGTCGCGCATCATGCAGTTGGCGCCGGCCGTGCCGAACTCCTCTGCTGCACCGAAGTGGTGGCAGACCTCGTGGGCGACGACCCAGGCCAGTGAGGCGCTCGTTGCGTTTGGAGAGATCATCACCACCCCGCCCCGGTAGTAGCCGTAGTGCGCGAGCGGATAGGTCGTCATGACCACCGCTAGACTGGTGTGAGCATTCACCGGCTTCCTGAGGGTTTCGAGGTACTTGCCGAAGCTCCCGCTCGGATGGCCCAGCCAGTAGAGGGCGTCGTAGACCCAACCACTCTCGTACCTCGAGAGGGGATCGGACCCACCGCTGTACGGCCCCGGTGGCTTCGCGCAGCGCACCCACTCGAGTCTTGGAAAGAAGGTCAGCGGTCCTGGGGCCAGCGCATGCAGGACCGAGAGCGCCGAGAGAGCCTGTTGCTGCCAATGATGCGCATCCGATGCGCCGAGTGGGGATTGGTTCGAGTCGACGACCACCAGACCGATGGGTACGGAACCCAACAGCGGGGGAGCACCAGCTGGCTTGGCGCTGGTGGGGACATGGGGCGTGTACCCGTCGGCTGCGCCTTGGTCCGTCACGGTCGGGGTCTCGCGTTCCGCGAGACGCCACTGCGCGATGAAGTGCCGCTTTTTCGCGTCCTTGATGGAGGATGGATCGATGACCGAGCCGCTATGGAGTGCGGGTGGGTCGTTGGCTCGGACGACAAAGAACCGCTCCCCAAAGCCGAACACCAGAGACGCCTGGGCCGGGAGCTCCTGCCGCAGACTCTCTTCGTCCTCTGCAGTCACGAGCCAGGAAGTCATTCGAGGCAGCTGCGCCCCGAGACGATACAGGAGTCAGCGCCCGACCCCGATGAAGCCTGAAGACCGACGTCACCATCGTCCGATGCCGTTGCGAGGACCGACGCTTCGCCGGAAGCGCCCGTGCGCGCTGTCGCCGGCGTGAGGGAGACATCTGGGCCGGCCGTGAACGAAACGCTCGCGCCGACTACCGGGTCGGTTCCGGCTTCCGTGCATGTGACCGTCGCAATCGCATGAAAAGAGCGTGTGGTCCCTGCGACCGGTTCGGCTCGAAGCTCCAGGTGAACTTGCGAAGAAACGAACACCCCCACGTCTTCTCGTTCGAGGCCGGCGACGCGGGTGCGCACCACGAACCGAGAGGCCCCGGGCACGGCGAGCGTGGTGGACCCTCGGTAGATGCCGTCCGTGCCCCGCAGGAGAAACAGGGTGTCCATCGGTCGCGTCGAAGTTCCGGACGAGACGATCTGCACTTCAGCCCGCAGGTCCCCATCGACGATCTCGGGCGCGTCGAAGGCCACGCTGTGGGTGAAGGTGCCGGCCGAGCTGGCCACGAGTGGGGTCTCGCCCTCGTTCACCTCCGGCACACCACACGGGAACGAGCCCGTGGAGCCCAGGGTGACGGAGACGAACTCGAGCCCGCCGTCGCGAATGTCGAAGCGACCCGGATCGTCTTCGCATGAGGCGGAGAGTGCGGTGATGCCGACCAGGATGCCGATGCGGATGGTCATCAGTTCGCTCCCACCTTCTTCGCGAAGCTCGCGGCGTCCGACCCGAGTCCGATGATGTCGAAGCTCAGCACGACGCCCAGCAGAGGGATCCGGCGTCTGCGCGTTTCGAGCGACGGAGCCATTCCCTCGGGACTCGTGACCAAGTCGCCATCCGAGACCCCGGTGAAGATCTGAGGTCGAGCGAAGCCGCCGAGGAACTGCAGGTAGGTATGCTCGCTGAGGCTCCGAATGCGAAACCCTGCGCCGAAGAGCCAACTCCGGAACTTCGGGATGTCGGGGCCGACGGATAGGACGTTGGCGGAGACCATGATGTTCCACACACGGATGCCCAGACCGATTGCTCCGAAGAGAACGGTCCGATCTGCGTCGCTGGTGACTCGATAGAACTCGTCTGGCTGTCCGCCGCCGGCCTCTCGAAGCACCAGGCGATCGGAAGTCGGGTAGCGGCCGACGCCGAAACTGGCGAGAACGGCCAGACCGAAGAGGCGGTCCCCGTCCACGCTCACGCGGTTTCGGACCTTATCGCCATCGCTCGTCGGGCAGTCGCCATCGCAGACCCAGAGCGCGAGCGACGTCCCCCGTTGCACCGGCCGGCTGATGAAGGTGTGGGTCTCAACGGCGGCCTCGGTGGGTAACGCTGGGTCGACGAGCACCGGGAGCTCGCCCTGCGGACCCTGGGCGAGGAGAGCGCCGAAGAAGACTTGGGTAAACCTCATCAGCGGCACGGCGATGTCTTGTCGAGGCGTGCGAGCTTCGTTCTGCCTGAAGCCCGGAGACGTGCCGCGTGGGACGTGGGTGACGATGACGGCCACCCGCCGGCCGCCACGATCCATCGTGTCATCGGTGTCCTCGCGGCCCCACCGAACCACTCGTCGGGACATACCCCGATGTGCGTGCCATCGCCGGGAATCGACAGGCAGGCGGTGCCGGAGGATTCGGCTTGGTTGCAGGTCGACGGGAGTGCTCAGGTACCAGTTGAGGATCTCCTGGGCCTTCGGAATCGGCGTCACCTCCGCGAGGGCTTCCGTTCGCGCACGCGCCGTCCACCAGCTGGTGCGCAGAGCAGCAAGGTCTTCACGATGCCGATCGCGAAGGGCCTCCGTGTAGTCTCGAAGCTCGGAGATCTCCAGGTCCTGATCAGCGGTGAACAACATCGGAATGCCATCCGGGATCACCGGTTGGCGACTCGCGAGGTCGATCAGCTCGTCCCGACGTGTGGCATTCCGGGTGTCGATAGCCTCCCGGAGGAGGGACCGAAAGTCTCGCGACCCCGCTCGATCGCGCCGATGTGCGCGCCAGTACTCCTCATCGAGGAAGATCACGCTCTCTACGAGTTCCCGGATCCGAACACGTCGAGCCCGTAGCGCGGCCTCCCGCTGAGACTCGTTCTTCGGTCCCATCCGATAGACTTCCAGCGTCACGATCGCATCAGGAGCGGCGTTCGGGGGTGGGGAGATGCCCCAAGTCCTGCTTGCGGATCTGGGAACCCACTCACACGCGACGACCGTGCTGCCCACTGTCGCGCGCACCAGCACGTCTGGTAGCGAAGGAAGCTCGAACTCGGGCCGCCGACCAAAACGATCGACGTCGACTCCGCCCCGGGAATCGAGCTCGTACGTTCCCCCGTCCGCTTCGAGAAGGGGCACACGATTCCCGTCGGGGCAGAGCCCCTCATACGCAAAGTAGGCGGGTAGCAAGTGCTCGATCGGCGCGCTCGGAGCCAGCGCGGGTGTCGCACCCAGCTCGAGGATCTTCAGAGTGGACAGGAACCTCGTGGGAACCATCGTCGATAGACTCAGATGGGCCACGACGCGTCCCACTCGGCGCACAAAATCTCGACGGTTGGGCGTTTCCCGACCTTTGAACTCACGAACGAGGTCATCGACGCAGGCGAGAAGCTGGGTGTCGTTCAGCTCGCCTTGGACGGGGCAATCCTCCGGTTCTCCTGGGTTGGCCCCTGCCGCTGGCGCCGGCGGCACGGGACCGGTTCTGGGAGTCGAGAACATCAGATGCAGCAAGAGGGCGTTCTCCAAGTGGATGGCTAGTGTGGGGAGCTCGGACTCGGTCGCCGCGATTGCCGCCTCGAGCTCGCTCTCCAGCTCCTGGTTCGAGGGTTGGTCCAGGAGTCGAACCTCTCCCGAATCACAGCCCTGGTGCCGCTGCACTTGGCAGGTAAGTTCGAACGCCCGAATGCACACCGTGTGGAGCAGGTCGGGATCACTCGAGTTGCTCGTCAGCGCCGACGCCACGTCGGTCAACGAGTCGTCAGTCAGGTTCCCAGCGACGCACGCTTGGTTCTCGTCGAAGGGAGGCGTCGGGGCTCTCGTACCTCCGACGGGGCCCTGGCCACCGCCGACGGCCGGATCCTCCCCACCTACTTCGTCCTCTTCCTCCTCCTCGGGTGCGGCGAGCGCTTGCTCATCCGCGTCCTGCGCCCACGCGGGTATGCCCACGTGCAGAAGCAGCCAGCAGAGGACCCAGCCGGAGAAGCGACCTCGATGGTCGACCCTGGCCCCGACATGCGAGCGTCGGCTCTTCACAAGGCTCATAAACGTTTCTCCTCTTCGTCGCTCTCGGGTTGGTCCGACGTCGCCAGTTCCTCAGGTTCTTGATCATCGGGGGAAGGCTCCAGGGGCGGAGCCGTGACCGCGGCCAGTCCACTGGGGGCGACTGGCGGCGAGGCGGGCGCGCTTGTCGGAGCAGACTCCGGCAACGCAGGGCCACCGGTGGGGGATGCTGGTGGTGCTTCGCCCTTCGGTGTCGCTTCGCCCTTCGGTGCCGCTTCGCCCTTCGGCTCCGAGGGCAGAAGAGGCGGCGCGGGTAGCGCTCCTACGATCAAAGGTGTGTTCCCCTGCAGTTTCTTGCCCAGCACGTAGGCAGAAATCCCGCCGAGCAGAGTGCCAAGTACCGGTCCGTCGATCGAGTCATTCAAACCGAGCGCGACGATCGCTACAACCAGCACGAGAATGGTGGAGAGGTCAATGGCCGTTCGATGCCCGGGCCACGAAGCGTCCCGCTTCTGGAACAGAGCAACGAGTCCGAGGCCAGCCGCGAACATGATCACGACCAACATCGCGATTGGCACCAGGAGATCCAAGGAGGTCGGCGCCTGAAGCGTCGAAATCACTTCCAGGCGCACCTTCCTCTTGTGGTCAATCTCCCTGGCGATGTCGCCGACCTCTTCATCGGCTTTGGTGATCCCTTCGTCGAACACGGCGATCGCAGCGGACAAGGACACCCCGCACGGTTCGTCGGACTCGAGGATGGCGTAGAGTTGTCGACAGGCTTCCGAGGGGTCTCGACGAAATGCAGAGAGATCGGTGGGCATCATCGGCCCGCCCATTGAGTCGGTGCTCGTTGGCCGCTCTGTGCCCAGGCAGTAGTAGTACGCCGAAGGGGGTGTCAGCTGTCGCGCGATGGCACTCCCAGTGGAAGTCATCAGCTGGTACATCTCCTCGTCGAACTCCTGGAGAGAGAAGCCCCCAATCGCCGTGCTTCGGTACTCGTCGTGCATGCGAATCAGCTGGTCGCACTTGGCTTCGTAGGCGCTGACTGCCGGGTCCACCCGACGTATCCGAAGCACGGAGCCTACGCCGCCGGGCTCATCGAGGCCCGGTGCCTGCGGAGTCTCCCGCGGCGGATCGGGCTCGACCCCGTCCGCGAAAGAGCGGATGCTCGAGCGAGACGCCCGCAGACGGTCGGCGAATGTGTTCGCGGTTACCGACCGTCGCTCGAGTGATGTCAGCTCTCTGTCGACACCGGAGAGCAAAGTCATCATGGCGCCGACCCGCTCTCCCTTGTTGTCGTTCTTCAGTACTTCACAGCCGCCCAGCACCACGAGGAATGCGACTGCGACCGCGAACCTCCGGAGTCCGCTGGGACGAGGGGCGTTCGCCGGTCTGTTCTCTCTCATCTCACCGCTCTCCCGGAGCGACGTGCTGGCTACGTGACGGCGTGTCGCTACCGTGCTCCACCTGACCGCGGGCGAGAGGCAACGAACGATGTCTGGAAGCCTCGACCGCCGCCGCATACCAGTCAGTGGCGTCATCGGGCGCGAGCTGCCGAAACGTCCGGCGCAGCAGCATTGCCAGCGAACGCCAGCCGTCTTCGACGTAGGATTCGATGGCCGAACGCCAATCGTTTGGTCCAGCGATTCGCTGTTCGTCGGCGATCCCGTAGGCGAGCGGCCAGAGGCTGCCATCGGCATCCATCACGAGAGGGTTCACGAGGTCCGAGAGTGAGTGCCGCACGCCGAACGCATGCGGCCGGCGGAGGACCCCATGCAGCTCCGCATCCTCGAGGAGCGCGCTCGCTGGCGCGAGGTCGCACTGGATCCGGAGGTCGCCCTCGTGGGCTACCTGCAGCAACTGCGCGATCGCGAACACTCGCTGTCGTTCGTCGAAGTCGAGCCCATCCCTCAGCCGACGAGCCCGTCCCACGTTGATGAGAGGCCGGATCTGAAGAATGCGTGCTCCCCGCGATACGGCGAGGTCGGCGAGCCATGGAAGATCTGGCAGGGTCGGTCGTGTGACGCAGTGTGCGAGGCCCCAGCTCACACCGCCCACCTCAAGGCGGGCAGCTCCGTTCATGGCGCGATGGAACGAACCCTCGCCCCGTTGACGGTCGTGCGTTGGGGGGCGACCGTCGATGCTGACGGCAACGCGCGTTCCGAACTGCGCCAAAGCCGCCGCTCGTTTCTTGGTCACTACGGTTCCGTTTGTGATCAACGAGGTGCTGAACCCGAGCTCAGCGGCAGACTCGAGAACGAGCTCGAGGTCGCCGTACATCAGCGGTTCCCCTCCCGAGAGCGCGATCTCCTCATAGCCCTCGCCACGGAGCACCACGAGACGCTCGACCAACTCGGTGGAAGGTAAGCCGCCAGCCGCCGAAGGCCCCGACGACGAGTAGCAGTGGGAGCAACGCAGGTTGCACCGCTCGAGCAGGTGCACCTGCACGACCCGTCTGGGCAGGAAGCCCGAGCGGCGCATGCCCATCGTTCAGTCCTCGAGTCCGTATGTGACACTGACGCGCCACTTGTCCGGCACCACGATTCCCAGCGGAAACACCTCGATGTGCCGCGGCCGCTGCAGAGCGACCTTCTCCAGCAACTTCGAGAGCTTCAGCTCCGGCGCCTCGAAGTCGATACAAATACCGAGAGTGCACACGTTCGAACGGATCGGTTCCGCGAGCCTCGCGTTGTCCACGACGAGCCTCGCGAGCTTACGGGCTGCCTCTTCCCCTCGCTCGGCGGCGGCCAGTTGTCGTGCGAGCGCGCCGGCAACCTCCGCCTGTGTCAGCTTCTTCTTCTTGGCTCCTGCCATTGTCCCTCCTTCTCGCGGCGACACACCCGCTCTCGTGAGCAATGCTGAGCCTCGCCCCGCGAACCATCGTCTCCACCTCGACCCATCGACGCGACCTCGAGCGACAACAAACGGCATCACCGCGATATCGCTCCGCTGCGGAGGGGTGCAAAGGGCGATCGGCACCCGAAGGTAGGTTCGTAGGAATCATGGACACCAGCGAAACAAGACTCATCGAGCTCGGGCGCTATCGCCGTCGCCTCGCCGTGAGCATGGAGCGGATGTTCGAGAACGCGCTCGACTGGGAGCACCTGCCCCACCTGCACGCGGGCTCGTTTGCGGACATCACGCTCCTCGACGAGGGGAAGGACTACTGGGTCGCGTCGGTGCGGCTCCAACCAACCCAGCTGCGCCTGCACCAGACCGTGCGCCTGAGCCTCGATCGCCAGACCGGCATCTGGGTGACCGAGGTCCTCGAAGGCTTCACGCGTGGTCTTCAGGTGCACACCCAGGCGCGCGAGCTCGGCCCCCGATCGATCGAGGTCGACGTGCGCTTTCGCGCTCCGACTCCATTCCCCGTTCCGCGGGTGGCGGCGCGCGGGCTCGCGCGACTGCTCGGCCCCATCGGCGTCTCGGTCTACCGGCGCCTCTACGACGAAGACGAGCAGATGATGCTCGAGCGACAGGCGCAGCTCGATCGGCGCCGAGGCCCGCGACTCGGTGAGCGGCTTCGGCTGGGCACCCGCGCCGAGGTGCTGCGTCCGGGCTACCGGCTGCCCATCGAGGAGGGCGACTATCGTGTCGCCGAGGTCGGCGGCGAGCTCCTCGCGTTCTCGACCGTGTGTCCGCACTTGTTGGGCCCACTCGGGGATGCGCCAGTCGTCGATGGCCAGGTGCGCTGTCCATGGCACGGCTACTGTTTCGACGTGCGCACAGGGAACGCCGTCGAGCACCGGCTTCGGCTACGGCGAGCGCCGCGACTCGAGGAGCGCGACGGTGTGGTCTGGGCGTGCCCGAACCCCGTCGACGGCTGAGCGGTCGAGCGCGACCACCGCGCGCGACGGGAGCCATCGCTTCAGGAGCAGCAGCCCGAGCACCAGCCGTTTGTGGGCGACACTGCGGACCGCGACCACGTGCGCATGAGGCCAGGGTTTTCGACGGCCCGCTCCCGCATTGAACAGCACCACGTAGCCCCCGCTCGCGCCGTAGTGCTTTCGCGAGAGCTCGTCGCCGAGGCGGATGGCGGTGCGTAGGAGCGCCGGCTCGTCCTCTGGCCGCTCGCCGGTGACGACGTGGTAGCTGGGGAGACCGAGCCGCGGGAGGGCGATGACACGAATCATGACCCCAGCCTCGAGCCGGTAGATTGGTTACCCAACCAAATTACTGCGGCGCGCTCAGAAGAAGCGCTTGCGGTTCAGGAACACCAGCAGGGCCACCGTCAGGCCGACCGTCACCGCCCAGAAGAACAGGTAGCCATGCTCCCAGTGGAGCTCGGGCTGGTCGTCGAAGTTCATGCCGTACACGCCGACCAGGAAGGTGAGCGGAAGGAAGATCACGCTCACCACCGTCAGCCGCCGCATGACCTCGTTGGTGCGATGGCCGACGACCGACATGTAGAGGTTCACCGAGTTGGCCACGATCTCGCGGGCCACCAGCACGTCCTGGAGCACGCGTTCGACCGTGCCGACCATGTTGGCCAGGAAGGGCTGCGTTCCGTCGCTGATGAAGCGCGACTTGCGCGACGAGAGGTCGGTGAGCACCGCGCGGGCAGGCAAGAGCAGCTTGCGGAAGTGGAGTAGGTCCGAGCCCAGCTCGCTGACCTCGACGAAGACGTTGTCGTCCACGTTGCCGGTGAGCGCGCGCTCGAGCGCCTGCACGCGGGTCTCGAGGGCGTCCTCGACCTCGACGTAGCGGTCGAGCAGGTGGTCCCAGAGCTCGTAGAGCAGGAAGCTCGGCGTCTTCGCGTGATGCAGGAAGTCTTCGCGGTAGCTGCGTTTGACCGCGTCGAGGAACTTCACCGGCCCGTGGTGGATCGTGACCAGGCTGTTCTCGCCGAAGAGCACGTCCACCCGGTGGAGCACGAACTCGCGCTCGAACACGTCGCATCCGGTCATGACTAGGTGCAGGTGCCGCGGGTAGCGCGCGTACTGCGTGCCGACCTCTTTGCTCAGCGCGTCGTCGAGCACGTCCTCTTCCATGAGGTCGTGGGGCGCGATCAAAGCCCGGGCCGCCTCCGCGTCGTGCACGTCGATGTCGACCCACACGAAGTTCCCGGCGGCCAGCGAGTCTTGCACGTCGTCGATCCCGATGTGCCGCTCGGCCTTCGTCTCGAAGCTCATCTCGGCCACCCAGAAGGTGACCGGTTCCCCGCCCGTGTTCGTCACGCGGCGGAGTCTACTCTGTCTGCGGCTGGCTCACGCCGTCAGTCGCAGCAGACCCACCCGACATCGTCTTCCCAGACCCCATCGGTGCAGATGAGACGCCACTGGTACTGCGGGCAGCCGATCGCCTCTTCCTCTTCACAAGGGCATCCGGCCTGCGGGAGCTCCGGGTCACACTCGGTCATCGGGGTCTCCCAACAGGGCCCGTCGAAGAACTCGTACCAGTGGCCTCCGCAGCACTGCCTGCCACGCCCGTCCGACGAGCAGGTGGTCGCCCCAGGAGTCGAGCACGGCTCGGGCTCCGAACCGCCGTCCCGTCCGCCGTCCCGTGAGCCGCCGTCGCGGCCGGCGTCCTGCGGCCCACCGTCACGGCGCCCCCCATCCTCTGTCGTGCCACTGTCGCGTCCACGTTCCGGGCCCGTGTTCGAACCGCAGCCGACCGCGAGCAGCAGGCTGAGTGACAGAAGTGCGCTTCGCACGGACGGGGAAGACATCGCGCCCCACGGTAGCAGGTCGCGTGAAGCGTTCCCTCAGGCGAGGCCGACGAAGAGGTTCTGCACGTCGTCGTCCTCGTCGAGCGCCTCGAAGAACCCCTCGACCGCCGCGCGCTCTTCGTCGGCGGTGAGCGACACCGGGTTCTTGGACTTGTAGATCAGTGCTGCAGAGCTCACCGTCCAGCCGCGCTCCTCGAGAGCGCGGCGGACCGCGTCGAGGTCGGTCGGGTCCGTGTAGAAGCTCGTTCCGGCGGGGTTGCCCTCGTCGTCTTCCTCGGCCTCGAGGTCCTGCGCGCCGGCCTCGATCGCCTCGGTCTCCGGGTCCACGTCGCCTTCGTGGGTCGCCTCGATGCAGCCGAGCCGGTCGAAGTCCCAGGTCACCGCACCCGACGTCGCGAGCTGACCGCCGTGCTTGTCGAAGATCACGCGGATGTTGCTCGCCGTCCGGTTCCGGTTGTCGGTGAGACACTCGACCACCACCGGCACCATGTGCGGCCCGTAGCCTTCGTAGGTCACCGTGTCGTAGCGAACGCTGCCATCACGGATCCCGGCGCCCTTCGCGATCGCCCGCTCGAGCGTGTCGCGCGACATCGACGCCTTCTTCGCCGCCTCGATGGCCATCCGCAGCCGCGAGTTCATCGACGGGTCGGCCCCGTCCTTCGCCGCGATCGCGATCTCCTTGGCGAGCTTCGTGAAGATCCGCCCCTTCGCCGCCGCCGAGCTCTCCCGATGCTTCTGCTTCCATTGCGCGCCCATGAACGTCTCCTTGGTGGGCAGATACCACGGGCGCGCGGATGGGCCAGGGGACTCGAGCTGTCGGAGCGACAGCGCTCGCGGCGACAAGGGCTGCTCGCGTTCAGAGATCTTCGAGCAGACGCAGGGCCCGTTCGCCCCACTCGGGCAGAGGCTCAGGCGCTGGCGGTTCGCGCGGTTCCTCTGACGGCGTGAGCACCGCCTCCACTGCCGGGTGGAGCGGCTCCTCCGCCACCGCCGGCTCACCGCGGCGAAGCTCCCACGGAACGCCCTCGAAGGGCCGTTCACGACTGAAGATGTCCATGGCGTACGGTGGGACCAACCTCGGAGCCGTTCGAGCGATTGCCAGCGTTCCAGCGCAGGCGCCACTACTGGCCCCGTCACGCGGAGACCACGCGCCGACGTACGAACCGAGTCTCTAGGCAGTCGAGGCGGACTGAAGATGGCTGCCTGCTCCTCGGCCGTGTGGAGCGACCGGGGCACACCACACTCGGCCTCGAAGTCGACATCCGGAACGTACGCCAATCGACCTGGGCCACTTGCCCATCGATGCCCCGTCTGAATCGCCAGGCATCCTTCGAGAGCTCCGTCGCTGCCTTCCTCGAGGAAGCACACGTACGTGCGCGCCACATCGACGCGGAAGGCTTCGCAGCCGTCGTGGTCGACCATCGTGTACTGGGTGTCCAAGCGGAGCGCAGTCCGTTCCTCCACACGTGCCGTGCTGCTCCGTTCGAGCACCACCTCGCTCCACTCCCCGCCGAAGTTTCCGCGCCACTCGGTGTCGAGAACGATGGCGGGACCGTCGCCCGAGCGGGGCCGCAGCAGGATCGCGTGGTCCTCGTAGCCCTCGAGCCAGATGGCGCGCGTCACCTCGAACCCCTCCCCGCCAAGCGAAGCGCGACCGAGAGACTGGCACTCGAACTCGTCCGACTCGCAGTCCGCGGCGAAGCGCTGCTCGTCGCCTGGTTCGAGCCAAGCGACCCGCTCGGCCACGCCGAGGCCCTCTTTGCGGTGCCGGGCATCGAGTGCCACCGCCGCGGCTCGCACACGAGGGTTCGGCCGCTGGTGCTGTGACCACAGGTAGGCGCCCATCGCGGCGCGTGGTCGCTCGCTCGCCTCCTGCGCGACACCGGCGGAGTAGAAGAGCGCCGCGCGCACCCGCGCCGAGTCACTCCGCTCTGCGGCGCGCGAGAGCGCAACGAGCCCATCGAACGTGTGCCCCTGCTGCACGAGCACCCATCCGAGGTCCGCGAGCGCTCGCCCATCCGCACCCGGCATGGTGGCTGCGGTCCGCAGGAGCGTCACTCCACGCTTGGGGTCGGTATCGAGGGCGCGACGCGCCTGTCCCAGGGTCGCCCGGAACTCGCTCGCGTCATGGTTGCGTAGGAGGAGCTGCGCCCGCGCAGCGCCCGTCGGAAACCACACCAGAGCCATCAGCAGCGTCCACTTCATGGTCGCCCCGCAGATCAACATCCGTGCCGGGCACCTCCCCCTTGTCACGGCTGGGCGCTCGCGCCGATCGCGTCCATGCGCCCGCATCACCGTGCCCCCGAGACCACGGCCGGGCTGCGTCAGCCTCAAGCCAACCCACGCCCCAGCGCCGCCTCGAGCGCATCGGTCACCAGCCGCACCCGCGGCACGCGCCGCAGGTCGCGGTGGAACACGAGGTAGATCGCGCGAAGGTCACCGAGCGCTTGATGCGACCGGGACTGAAGATGCTGCCCAGCGGCGGTTGAGGGTGCGGCGCTCTGGTTCAGCACGGTGGCGAACGAAGCCAACGCGCGATCGTGCCCACGGGCGACGACTCCTCCGAGGCCGAGGTGACGCGCGGGTGGTCGATCGGCGCGCACGGCGCGAGCGCCCACAGCTGCAGTGGCGTGAGCTCCTGCGTCGAGTCGAGGAGCTCGAGCGCGAGCTCGAGGGCGGCTGGCATCGTGGCGTGCAGCGTGAGGTGCAGCTCTCGCTCGACCGCAGAATCGGGAGTCGAGCGCGCGACAGTTCGGAGCAGTGACTCCGCAGGCGCGAATGCGCCCAGGCGCGCCAGGGTTCGGAGAGCGAGCGTCAGCGGCAGGTCGGCCTGCGCAACGTGCGATGCGGCGCTGGCTGCCTTCGTGCCGAACCATCCGAGGACCTCGGCGGCGAGCTCCCGCGGGCCTTCATGGGAGTCGCTCAGGCCGACGACCAGCGCATCGAGGCACGCTGGGCTCGGTTCGCCTTGCCCGAGTGCGTCGATGGCGGCCATTCGCACGCGCCAATCCGGATGCCGCAAGACGCCGGCGACGGCCTCGGCGACCCTATCGAGCGTGATGTCTGCTCCCAGTCCGTGGAGGAGGTCGACGACATCCGAGCCATCGGCGCTCTCGAGCAGTGGGACCACTGCTGCGCCCGCTCGGTCGATCGCCCACCGCGCTCGTTCCCGAACCCCCTCGTCCTCGTCGTGGCAGCGCGCGAGAAGGGCTTCGAGGGTGGTCGCACGGAGCTCGCCACCGCTCCGCAGGTGTCCCTGAAGCTCGAAGCACGCGCGCGAACGGATCCCTGGGTGCTCGTCTTGGAGGGCATCGACGACGCGGCTCTCCCCGACGGCTTCGAGGCTCGGGAACAGCCCACCGACGCGTGGGTGGTCACCGTCGAGCAGCCGACGGATCAGATCGAGCGTCCGGTCGAAGTACGCCGGGCCCAGGGAGCTCACGAGTACGCCGAGATGCTCGAGCTGCTTCGGGGAGCGCGTGACTCGGGCCAGCACCCGCTCGGCTCGTGCCGGGTCGAGGTCCACGCGCTGCAGGAGCCAAGCCGCCTTCGTGGCCAGCACCGCGTCCGTCCCGAGCGCCAGCTCCAGGAGCGGTGCCGTGAGAACCGGCGGCATCGGCACCACGTCGTCGAGCGAGCACATCGCATCCATCGGGTCCGAGCTCTGGTCACTCAGCGCCCCGAGAACAGCGTTGGTCTCCTCCGTCGAGAGGGTGCGCCACCGTCGACCGCCTCCCTTCCGGTGGAGGCCTTCGAGGAGCTCGCCCGGCGTGGGTTCGAAGGTCAGCCCCAGTCGTGCTCGGAGTGTCTCGCCGATGGCGGGCCACAACCCTGGTTCGTCCGCGAGTGACTTCAGGAACGTCCGCGCCGTCTCGGACCACGACGACACCTCAGGGCCGGGGATGCGGCGGTCGGGGCGCTCGGTCGACATCCAAGGGTGGCGGTCCGGGGGGAAGAGCCGATCCATCACCAGCGTCCGCAACGTCTCGGTCGGGGACTCGAGGTACTCGGCGAGCAAGTCGGGCGTCTCGCCTCCGACCCGACCGAGCGCCTCGCTCAGGCTGCCCCATGGCCAAGGCGGGTCGGCCTCGGGCACCGGCGCGCGTGTGAGCGGGGCCAGAAGCTCCTGCTGCTCGTGCCTCGGCCGAATCGCCGCCACGGCGATTCGCACGCACACGTCCAGGAGGGGAGAGCCATGGGGCGCGAGCGCTGGAGGAGCACCGAGGTGGCCCAACGCCAGCGCCGCCGACGCCCGCAGCGACTCCGAGCCCGACTCGTCGGCGAAGAGGCCCTGCAACACGGGCCGAGCGTCGAACGCGACCGGCGGAAACCACGCCAGGAGGTTTGCCGCAAAGGAACGCACACCTTCCGGTTGCCGAGGGTCGGCGAGGAGCTGCAGATACGCTGGGCAACCCTGGGCGACCGCCAGATAGCAGTCCCGGGAGAGCCCGCGTTCATCATGGTCGAAGCGACGCCTGCCAAACAGCTCGAGCGTTCTGCCCGGGTTGAAGTCGGCAAGCGACTTCGGTAGCCCGGTGTGGCTCTCGGTCCATCCCACACCGATGGCTCCCAGCATCACGAGTAGCTGCTCGCGGTCGGTATGCGGCACGGAGAGCGCCTCGATCAGAAACGGCACCGAAGCGAGCGTCGAGGTGTAGACCGAGCCCTGGTGCAGCGGACCGCCCCAGAACGTGTCGAACCCCCAGGCTCGCTCTTCCGCGTCGAGCGAGACCATCCCGCGCAGCAGGGCTGGCACATCGGACGCCTCCCCGTACGCGTGCGTCAGCTCGCCCCACGAAACCTCCTCCAGCCCATCGAACACCAGCGGATGCTGCCACCCGTTGCTCGTCCGGGCCAGTCATCGCCCGAAGCGTCTACACTCCCCGCATGCTCGACATCTTCCATGCCCTCGCTCGCGTGTTCGTGGTCGTCGGTCTGCTCACGTTCACCGCGTGCGACCCGAGCACCCCTGACTCCGAATGCAGCACCTCGGCGGACTGTGCCGCCGGGAGCTGCATCGACGGAGAGTGCGTTCCGGCGGTGGACGCCGGCGGCTCGGACGCCGGCGGCTCGGACGCCGGCGGCGGCGTGGACTCGGGCCCTCCGCCCGACACCGGGCCGGTCTGTGAGCCGACCGAGTCGCCCGAGGTCACGTGCAACTTCATCGACGACGACTGCAACGGTCGCGTCGACGACGTGGACGTCGCGGGCGACGGCTTCTGCGATTGCCTGACGATCGGTGTCCTGGGCGGACCGGGCTCGCTCGCGTCGAGCACCTTCCAGGCATGGCTCGAGGACCGCGGCACCGCGACGATGCGCTTCGGAACGGACCCCACCGAGGAGCTCACCGCCGATGCGCTCGCCCCCTTCGACATCGTGATCGTCGACAACCTGCCTCGCGAGTACACGGCCGCCGAGGCCGCGACGCTGCGCACCTTCGTCGACGAGGGCGGCGGGCTCATCGTGATGACCGGCCACAACGGCGGCACCGACCGTCCCCGCGCGAACACGCTCCTCGCCGAGCTCGGCGCGTCCTACGACGATGGCCTCATCGACGGCCCGGCGGACGGCTGGGCCACCCACCCGATCTCCGAGGGCGTGACCTCGGTGACCTTCCTCGGCGGCTACCACGTCACCGCGCCTACCGGCGTCGACGTCGCGCAGGTCGCGGGCAGCTCGGTCGGCATGGCGCTCGAGATCGGCATGGGCCGCGCGTTCGTCTGGGGCGACGAGTGGATCCAGTACGACTCCGAGTGGTCGGCCATGCCGATGATCACTCAGCTGTGGTCGAACCTGGTGAACTGGGTCGGTCCGCGCGACCGCTGCATGGTGCTGATCTGATCTGCTGATGCAGGAACCAAGCGAACCGAACGGAGCCGCGACCGACCACGAGGTCCGCGGTCTCTTCATGATCGTCGGCTGCGGCGGGCTCATCGTTCTGATCGGGATCGTCACCGGCCTCTGGGTCTTCCTCGACGACCGCGCCGACCGCGAAGCGGAGCGTGAGCGCCGAGAAGGCGTCGAGCGGGAGCTCGCGGTCGAGACGTCCGAGACCATCCGAGACCTGATCGCCGAACACGGCTACCACACCCTCCGCGAGGGACCCTGGCCGATGATCCCGTATCCAGCGGACCTGGACGACCTCGGCTACGACTGGGCCGCCGTCAGCGCCCACGGCGACCAGCACCACCCGATCGATGCGATGGACCGCGGCGTGGTCGTCCTCCTCGAAGGCACGGTCGGGTCGGTGGACCCGAGTCATCACGCCTTGCCCGAGTATCTCCGCGCGGACGAACCCGCGGCGATGCACTGGGTGGCGCTCGTGCGGAGGACCATCGTCCCCGCCGCCTACTCTTTCGAAGGCGTGGACGTGGACGTGGAGGAGGTCGACCTACGGATGGTGCGGGTCTCCGATCGCGTGCTCATCGCTCAGGGCACCTACCGCGCCATGCCCCCGCTCTCGCAGGGCGCGCCGCACGAGGTCTACGAGGCGTCCGAACAGGACCTCGCCGACTGGGTCGCGGATGCATGGAACGCGGCCATGCATGCGACACCCTTCGAGCCGCACCCAGCGTTGGACGACACGCTCGCCTGCCCCATGGATGGCTCCATGTCTCCCCTGAGCATCGACTCCTCGAGGGACCCGAGCTGCAAAGACGATCCGGCCAGCGCGGAGGCGTGCCGCGCCCACTGTCTCCGCGGCCATCCCGAGAGCTGCTGGACCATCGCCCGCGCGCTCGAGCACAGCGAGCTCTACGCGGAGTCCGACGAGCTCTACCTCCGTGCCTGCCACTACGGCCTCGGATCCGGGTGCACGAACTGGGCAGCCGGCCGGCTCACCGACGAGCGGCGCCGCGAACCGGACTACGACCTCGAGAACGACCCCACGCTCGTCTGCCTGGCCCGGGTCTTCGAGCACGCTTGCACCATGGCCGACGACTGGGGGTGCGCGATGCTCGAGCAGATGCGGATGGCAGGGGAGGGCATGAAGCTCGACATGGCAACGGCACGCGCCGCGCTCGAAGCCCGCTGCGAGGAGGAGCCGGGAGCGGCGTGCATGGTACTCGGCCAGTTCCAGGCGCGCGGCGACTTCGGACCCGACGAGCGCGCACTCGCCGACGAGAACTTCCGCCGCGCCTGCGAGTCCGGCGGGGTCCCGAGGGCGTGCGACACGCGAGCCGACCAGTGGGACTCGCTCGAGCCGAGCAGGGTGTCGGATGAGAGCTCGGACGCCGCGCGCGTTCCAGGAATCGAGTGAGCGATCGTCGACCGATGTCTCGTCGAAAACACTTGGTAGGAGTCGCCGAAGGGACCGTCACGTCGTTCGTGAGCCGAAACAACGAACTCGACGGCTACTGGGCCATCGGGATGCTGTGTCGCTCGGTCGGCGTCGGGGAGCTGGAGCTCGAGATCCTTCCCGCCTCGGAGTCTTCCAGACTCGGCGACATCGCGGGTAGAGCACGCGACCGGTTGCGCCGACACCTCGTGGCTCTGGGACTACCGACATCCACCGTGAGTGGCGCGCGGATCAGACTCTCGTTCGAGCGCGGGCTGCCGCGTCCGCCACGCATCTCCGACGCTGCGGACGTTCACTACCGGTGCTGCGCGATTCTCGTCGACGCCCTGGGCCGAGAGCATCGGGCCGAGGCTGCTGGCTGGTGCTGGCCGCACGACCCCACCCGGGAGCGTCGGCGGTACACCCCTCCGTGACCCTAGAGGCTCACAGCAAGTAGCAGTCGCCGGACCCGGGCCACTCGAACTCTTCCAACGCGACGCGGGCCCGTAGCTTCTCGCCGAAACATCGGTACTCGCCCTTCACCCCGTCGCGGCCGGCGCGGGTCATGTCGTTCACGCCGTCCCAGCCACGGCGGACCGGATGGGCCCAGGAGCGAGGGAAGTACCGCTCGTCGATGATGTCGCACCGAGGCCGAGCTTGCGGCGGTCGTGGAACCCGCCATTCCTCCTGCGTTCAGTACGTCTTTCCGATCAGCAACCTCCCGGGAAGGACGGCCCTCTGCCAAACGGACTAGAGTAGCCTCCGACGTCAACCTGAAAGGCGAACGATGAAGCGATTCTTGGTCCCGACGATTTGTGTCTTGATTGGATGTGTGGGTGGAGCGGCAATCCCTGCCGTAACCGCACAGAGCTTCGCGCCGCCGTCTCCCGGCACACAGCGATGGGAGCAGTTCTGCGAGCCCAACGGACAACGTTCAGCGATTAACGAGAACTTGATGGAGCACGCTCGGGACTACGGTCAGCAGGGCTTCGAGCTGGTGTCGGTCTCTGCCGGCTGGAACACGCTCATGGCGTGTTACAAGCGGCCCGCGTCCAACTGAACGGGCCCGCGCGCCTACCGCGGACCCCGTCACCCGACGCTGAACCCATGCGAACGCTTCCGGCCATCGCAGCCGTACTCCTGACCGTCGTGGCCGTGGCCGTGGTGTCCGTCGTGCTCGCGCTGCGTCGCGCCGGTGCGTTCACGAAGACCGAGCACCGGCCGACACGAGTCGCTCGCGCAGTCGCATGGCTGCTGCTCTTCGTGGGCTTCGCGTGGTGGCTCTTGCACGTTTGGGGCTACGGAGCGGTCGTGATGCAGTTCGAGCCCCGCGAGCGGACGCTCATATTGAGCTGGAGCGTCAGTGACCTCGTGCAGGAGCTGGCTCTCTTCGTGGGTCCCGGCCTCCTCGCCCACGTGGGCGTGCGTGCGTGGCAGAAGCGTCGAGCGAAGAGCCGCGAGTAGCCCTTTGGGAGCAGCAACGTGTTGCCGACCGAGAGCGTCCAGTCGAAGCCGGTCCACGCATCGCACGTTGTCGTCGCCAACGTGAGATGGCAGAGGGTGATCCATGCCCAGCATCGACTCGTTCGACGCGAACGTGAGCGCACGAACCATCGGCGACCGCGTTCTGGTGTCCGCTGTGACGCTCGGTGCGATTGCGCTGTATGTCGCGCCGGTTGGCTGGGCAACTCGCCATTGGGTTGGGCCTCTTGGCCCAATGCTCCTTTTCGCGGGGTTCGCTGTCTTGCTCGGGTGGGCTTATGGCCGGGCGCTGATGACCGCCGAGGTCGGACCGGAGGGACTTCGCTTCATGCCGAGACGGGGTCCCGCGATCTCGATTCCGTGGAGCGAAGTGACCCGCGTCGAGCGACTCTCGACTGGCTGGGCCCTCGTCCGCCCGTTCCTCTGGAGTACGGCCCGCTCGTCACCCTCGGCCACCCTCACCGGCAACTTCCGGATCCACCACCGAGGCGGCGTGGTGGCCTTCACGCCTGACGACGTGGAGCGCTTCGAGCGCTGCGTGGAGACGTGGCGCCAGTCTGGCTCGGGCCGCGCGCTCTGAGCTGGAGCCCGGGACTACGGTTCTTCCTGCGTTCTCCGCTGAGCCCTTGCGCTGCTGCGCAACGTACCCACTCTCTCGCGCCCAATCGCCGGCCGCCCAACGTCCCGCTCTGCCGCGATCGTCCACCGGCAACAGCGCATCCGAGTGACCTCCATGAGTGACGAATCGACATTTCTCTGGATTCGCGATTGGAAGCCCGCGTGCTTCTACACGGCGGAGTCCGTCGAGGAGCTCCTCGGCGACCCGTCTGGAGGCATTGGTCGGATTGACCCTCGACCAGATCTGGGTGGCCTGGGACCGTGTCACGAACGACTGGTTCTGCGACATCCCCGTCATCCTGGTGATCGGCGGCCTCCAGCTCGAGGTTTCGGTGCACAAGCTCGACGAGCTCTACCTCTCTTTCGACGCCATCGATCGCTCCGCGCCGTTCGGATGGGCCGACGACGGAGAGTGGGACCTGGAATGGCGCTGCAACCCACCAATCGTCGAGCGAACGGTACTCGGACGCAGAGTGACCGGCTTCGGTTCGGCGGAGTACGCCTTCCAGCTCGCAGACTTCGTCGGGACCTTGCCTTGGGTGCTGGTGTCGTTGGAGGTCGAGCTCGAGGACGGGGCCCACTTTGCGATCGAGAACGCGCTCGACGAGAACTCCCTGCGTTTCCGATCGCCAGAGGAGCGGCGACCTTCGGGTTCGATGGTTCGAACCGAGTCGCGATGGGATCGAAGCGTAGTGACTGCGTGGACCAGGGTGTCCATCGCTACGCAGCGCCATCAACGGCGAACCACCGTCGCGTCGAACACCACCGAAAGCTCGCGGCAGTCGTTGTCCCCATCGGGACCGAGGTCGGCGATGGCGCCCAGCGTCGTTTCGATGAGCTCCGGGTCCGTGGTCGGGTCGGCGGCCGCGAACGCGTCGACCACGTCAGCCACCTGGAACCGACCGGCGACCACCACGTCGGTGAGCTCGCCATCGTCGGAGAGGCGCCCTTCGACCGACACCTGGTGGAGGTCGATGGGACCGAGGAACCAGGCGGTGGCCACCCCATCCGAACCGAGCCGAACGTGGTCGTCGCTCACATCCAGAAGCTCGCGCGTGTCTCCGATGACGGCCGACACACAGGGATCGCCGATCTTGAAGAAGCTCTCGATTCGGATGGGAACCCGAACGTCGGCCGCGGCCAGGTCTGCGTCTACGCCTTCGGCGAGATCAGCGACGAGCGCGAACGCGTTGTCGACGCCACCGTCGAACTCCCGCGGATGGGTGAAGTCGTCCTCATAGCACCCGACCGAATCGGTGGCGTCGCTGAAGCGCTCGTCCAGATCGAAGCCCCGACTGAACTCGCCCGCAGGCCGGTGGAACCCCGTCAGCCGGAGCTCGTACTCGTAGCTCTCGCCATCCACGCACTCGTCCGCGGGGCGCGGTCCGCACTCCGTTCCGACGCAGCCGGGATCGTCGTCCGGCGGGGGAACCTCCAAGCCGCACTGACACGCGCTGAAGCTCTGCCCGTCCGGAGCGCAGACCTGACCGCCGATGCAGGCGCCGGGCCCGACACAGGCGAGCGATTGGCCCGGCGCGCACACGCGCTCGAGCGGCTCGCCGCAGCCCTGGAGGGCGAGGGTGGTGAGAGTGATCAGGAGGAGACCCTTGAGCTGTTGCATGGGCCCCTGTTCGACCGGTCTGGGAGTCAGTTGCGGAGAAAGTGGTTCATCTGAACCCGTCAGAACCTCGCAGGAGGCTGCTCCACGTGGTGCCCGCCGGTATGCGGGTGGTCGACGTATCCCTCCGGCGGCTTCGGGAGCCGCTCGATGCACGCTCCGCTGCACGCGTGAACCAGCAGCGGCCACCAGTCGGTGCCCAGCCGCAGAGTGATCCATCGGGCCACCGGGGTCGCGTCACCGAGCTCCGCGTCGCACACGCTGCAGGTCTTCGGGCGACTCAGCTCGAGGCCCCTGGCGTTCTCGGGGAGCTTCAGGTGCGGAAACAGACCGCGGTTCTTGTAGTTGCCGTAGAGCACGCGAGTGCTCACGCGCGAGTCTCTCAGCCCGTGGCATCGGGACAGCTCGTACGGCGCGAAGTGCAGCCGGTGCGAGGTGTAGACGTCGAGGTAGCGCAGCGCGCTCATCCCGCCGATCGCTGGCGGCAGTCGCACGACGTGGCTCCCGTAGAGCCGCAGCTCCTGGACCTCGGTGAGCGAACCGATCGTCGCCGGGAGTGTGACGATCTGGCTGCGCTGGTCACCGGTCAGTCCTTCGAGCGGTTTCAGCACCCGTGCGCTCGACTGGCGCGCCTGCTCCACGTTCTCGAGCACCCGTGCCCACGCGTCCGTCGACGTGTCTTGCGGTTCGTCGTGCAGCGAGCGCAGCTGGCGCTTCCGGTGGGGGAAGACGAAGCAATCACACCGCGGCCGAGGACCCGGCGGCGGCCTCGGCGGATCGGCGCGGAAGAGCTTCGGGGGGTCGCCCATGGTGGGAGGATAGCGGCTCGAGCGCGCGCGCCCTATCGGGGGAGCGACCATCCGAGGTAGTGCTCGAGGTCGTCGGCAGCCGCGTGTGCCTGACCTCGCACGTACTCATCTTCATCGGAGAGTGCTCGGACCACCAGCGGGAGAACGACTGCACGGTCGAGCTCCCGTGTCGTCCGTGCGAGGTGACCGAATCCGAGAATGGCGTTGCCCCGGACGTTGGGATCCGCGTGCGCGGCGAGCGTCACACAGATGGCCTCCGCCCACTTGGCGTCGGGCGGGTCCATCGCGACGACGATGGGCACGTAGAGAAGCGCCCGCGGGTTGGCCTCTTGAAGGACGGCTTCCACGTCCTGGCGCGTCCAGCCATCTTCGAATGGGCCCATCGTCACCCCTCCTCGGAAGTCTGCCGTCCACTCAATAGCACTTCCACGATCTTCGGTCGGAAGTCCGACCACGGAGCCACCCGGTCCGTGTCCGCCAGTGCCCGACCTCGACGTCGCCGCAACCGCGACTTACCCCATGCGCCATGGGTACGGACGTCGACTTCTGGATCGAGAGGCGTGTCGGCGCTGACTGGGTATGGGTCGAACCGCCGGCGGAGAGCTTCTTCGCCACCTACGGTCGGCCCTACCGCCTCTTCTCGCTGCTCCTCGGCCGCCCCGTGGGCCGGTTCTCGGGAGCCCACGCCCTTCCCAGGATTGCTCCGACTCGCGGCTTCCCTTCGGACCTGTCGACTGAGGCGCGGCGCTGGTTGACCGAGTGGCAGGACCATTGGCGCGATACGCAGCTGACCGGGGTGCGGCCCGAGGACGTCTGCAATCCGAGCTGGCTCATGGCCGACGAAGTGCTCGCTTACGACTGGGACCAGGAAGTGCGCGAGACGGCCTGGGCATTCACCGCCCAGGTGGGCGCGCACCGGGGCGCCGATGGCGCCGTCGAGCTGAGCGATCAGCCCTGCGCTCGAGTCGCCTTCGGCCGCGAGGGAGACGCGGCTCGTGTGCTCGCCGAGCCGGATGCGCCGTGGGTGCTCTTCAGCAGCTTCGTCGTCCTCGGCCATCCCAATCGACCGGAAGATCCCGTTCCGGACTGGGTGACCCAGGTGTACCGGCGGTCGACGGTTCGCGAGTACGTCGGCTGCGCGGAAGAGTTCCTCGATGGAGTTCGCGCTCTTGGACCGCCGAGTGAGATCCGGCTCACGTACCTCGCAGATCAATAGACGGCATCAGCAGGTGATCCGCGTGGGCGTGCCCCAGTGGGCTCGAGGCCGCGTCGACGCTACGCTCGTCTCGTGACCATTGGACCGCCAGAGAGGATCCCGTTGCGCGAAGCGCCGCGGATGACCTCGTTTCGGCCGGTCTTGTCCCGTCGCGATCGCCCGTTCGCCATCATCGCCATCGCGGGGGTCCGCTCCAGCCCGCGCCATTCGGGCGACGCTCGCGTCCCATCGCGGCCAGGTGAATGCTGAACCTTGGCGACTCCAGGGCGAGCCCGAGCAAGTCCTACGGGAGGGCGGTCGAGCGACAGGAGTGACCGGTGGACCGAAGGGGCAGGTCAACTTCGACCTCCTGACCACGACGGAGTCTCGAACACTCTTCCGTCGTGCCGGCCGAGTCACGCTGCTCTTCCTGTGGGACGGCGCAACGGAGCCGCTCATCGAGATCGTGGACGATCTCGTCATGCGAGCACCGCTTCTCCAGGCCGTCGTCGGTGCCTCGGGGATGCCGCCGAAGGCCGACTTCAATCCCTACGAAGTCGCGTGCGGCATCCCGCGGTGGCGCCCCCACACCGAACGGTGGGCGGCTCGTTGGCTGCTCGGTTGCGACACGAACCTCTGGCTCTCCCAGCCGCTGCTGGATCGCGTCGACACCGGCCAACTCGACCGGGTCGCGGTCAGGTCCAGCGAGGACTCGAAACACCACGTTCGGTTGCGCGAGGGTCACACCATCGAAGAGCTCGAGCTCGCGCTGGCACCCATCCTTCCCTCGCTCGAGGACTGGCTCCAGGCGCAGGGGCCGATCGGCCGACTCGAATGGCGTCGGAAGGAGCTCTCACACGACCTCGAGGGCCGGCTCTTCCGGAACGAGTGGTTCAACAGGGTGATCACGCCAAAGCTGGTCAGGTTCGCGGAGTGGCGGCGAGCGCGCAGGTTCTCGAGCTCAGGGCAGCACGAACCTGAACAACTCGGTCCGCCTGCTGCTGGACGGAAAGCAATGTAGAGAGGACGCCGCGTCTTCCGACCCTCAATCGTGTGCTCAATCCGGATGCCAACTATGCGCCCATCACCTACGGTGGAGGAAGACGCATGTCACATCGGAACCCGAACTCCCCAGATCTGCAGAAGGCGTCAGTCCGGCTACTCCTCGTCGTTGCCCTCGCAGGATGCTCGACGACGGTGAGTCCCGATGCTGATGTCAGAGAAGACGCGTCTAGCCCATCCGATGCGTCCATCGACAGCGGCTTGCTCGACAGCGGCTTGCTCGACAGCGGCGAGCTGCTCGATGCGTCACCGGAGATCGACGACGCCTTCGTGCCGGACGGTGGCGCCGCAGATACAGGGCAGCCTTGCCTCCCCGGCCAAGCAGGTGCCGATTGCGAACCTTGCGCTCCGGGTACCTACTGCCCTGGCGGTAGTGAACCCGGTGAACCCTGTCCATCCGGGGAGTGGGATGCGGACGGTGACCCCGCGACGGTTTGTGCTCCCCATGGAGAGTGTGGCGCAGGCGAGTACGTCCTAGAAGACGGAACCGCCCTAATCGATCGGCAGTGCGCCGAGTGCCCGTGGGGCACCTTCGCCAGCGCATCGAACTCGTCCGAGTGCCTCGCTTGGACAATGTGTCCCTCTGGTACACGAGTCACGGACCAGCCGACCGCAGCGACAAATCGCGGGTGCATGGCGTGTCCAGCGGGCGAGAGCAGTGTCGGACCGAATGCATCCGATTGCGCTCCACCTCGCGGTCTCTTCGCGTACTCTCGGCTCTTCGCCGGGGGACGGCGAACGTGCGGCCTTCGTTTCGATGACGGCAAGGTGGTGTGTTGGGGAGGCAACGCCGGCGATTCGATTTCGGATATTCCCCGGCCAGACCCATTCCTCGACTTGGCCACAGCTCCTTCTCGGATGTGTGGAGTTCGTCGCACGGATCTCTCGGTCGCGTGCTGGGGCGAGATGGTTGGGCCCGCGGTGACGCCCAGCCCTGGCCCCTTCGATTCGGTGGCCGTCAGCTCATACGATGCTTGCGCCATACGCCACACCGACCACGAGTTGAGATGCTGGGGAGGTTGGCTGAGCAGTCAGGCAGCCAGTCTTGCGATTGGACCCGTCCAAAGTGTCGCCATCGCCACGGGCTTTGGCTGCGTGGTCGAGAGCACGGGGGCGGTCGTCTGCTGGGGCATCGACTCCGACGGCCAGGTGAGCACGGCGCCGTCAGGGTCTGGGTTCGTTCGCGTCGAGGTAGGCGCGCGCTTCGGTTGCGCGCTCACGGGTTCAGGGACGGTCGAGTGTTGGGGAGATGATGATGAGGGCCAGGCGTCGGGCCCTCCGGGCTCGGAGACCTACATCGATTTTGCATTGGGCCCAGTGTTCGGCTGCGCAGTGCGAACCGGTTCGGGACGGATCGACTGCTGGGGCGATCCAGCCCGGCCGGCGGTCGGCGAAGCCCCATCGGACGGCGGATATCAGAGTGTGGTCGTGGGCGACTACCACGCATGCGCTCTGCGCACGGACGGCACCGCCAGGTGCTGGGGCCGGGACAGCTCTGGCCAAGTCTCTGGAGTGCCCAGCTCGCGCGCAGTTTCGGGTGGGAGTGTCGGCGACTATCTGACCTGCATCGTAGACGAGACGCACCGCGTCGAGTGCGTCGGCTTCTTGCGAGATGGTGTGCCATCCGTAGCGGTCCGCGACGTGGGAGGAAGCTTCTCCCATGTCTGCGCGATCGGTATCGCTGACGACCGAGCCCACTGCTGGGGTAGCGACCTCCACGGTCAGGTCTCGAGCACTCCTCCGGACACCGAGTACACGGCCATTGCGGCCGGGAGCACCGTGACCTGTGCAGTTCGGCTGTCCGATTCCTATGCGGAGTGCTGGGGGAGGCCCCCGTCGTATCCCAGCGGGCTACCTCCAGCGGACGTTGCCTTCCGCGATGTCGTTTCGGCCGGCCGCAACCACTGTGGGCTGCGCACCGCGGACGGTGGGGTGCACTGTTGGGGGGACTCCTTTCCAGCCGGGCCCGTCACATCGACGGTCGGCTTCGATCGATTGTTCGGAGGTCAATCCCACGCGTGCGCTCTCCGAGACTCGGATGGCTATACAGAGTGTTGGCCTGGGGTGAGTCCGCCCGCCGGGGTGGCGTTCGACTACCTGGCGCCTGGAGACAGCTGGACTTGCGGCATCCGTCGGGCCGACGGTCAGACGTTGTGCTGGGCGGGCTCTCCCCCAGTGAACGGAGTGCCCGAGCCCCAGAGCGGGGAGCTACTCGATGTCATCGAGGGTGGATTCGGGTCGACGGCCTGCGGTCGACGCATCACCGACCGAACGTGGACCTGCTGGGGCGGGGAGTATTGGAACCCTCGGTAAGCTGACCACACTCGCCACGCGATGAACTCTCCCCGGCTCCCGCCGCCGACTCACTCCCCGGGCACCCCACGAGTGAACCTGAACGGGTAGTTCACGATCACGATGCCGCCGCCCTCTGGCGCGGGGAACTGCATCTGCCGAACCGCCGTCGCCACGCAATCCTCCACGCGCGGAGCATGGAGCTCACTGTCTTGAACGAGCGCGTTGTCGACCGCGCCATCGGGGCCGATGATGAACCGGACGGTCACGCGACCCTCGAGCGCCGGGTCGTTCACCAGGGCGCTCTCGTAGCAGCGGAGGACCGCCGGCGTGTTCGTGTCGATCACGCGGCGGATGACCTCCCTCTCGAGCCGGCCGCGGGTCACGCCGCCCGCCGAGCCCTGCTCGTCGGGGCTCTCGATTCGGAGGGTGCCCCCAGAGTTCGGTCCCTCGGCGAGCGTGATGGAGTCGTACATCACCAGCGCCTCGGCCCCCGGGGCCCTCACCGCTCCGTCTTCGACCCGGATGGGCCCCGCCACCGGATCCGACATCCCCTCGACGGCCGCGGCGTCTCCGGGTGCGGCTCCCGCACGAAACACGGCCGCGATGAGCCGTAGCCGGAGTCGCACCTGCTGTTCCGTTTGAACGAGCCGACCGTCGAAGTCGCCATCACCGAAGCTGTCCAGGGCTCCGCGGTGGGCGACCAACGCCTCGGCCTCGTCGAGCTGCTCCTCGGCCCGGTCCATCAGGTCCATGGCCCGACCCGCGCCGAACGGGCTCTCGAGCGACTCCTCAGCTCCCTCCAGCACGATCCGGATCATGTCGAAGACTCCGACGACCGCTTCCAAGGGCGGCACCCGCTCATCCGCCAGCCGCAGGATCGCGTCAGCGGCTCGATGACGGGCTTCCCGCGGCGCTCCCGCCGCGCACTCGGCGATGGCCCGCTCGAGCTGGTCCAGCGTGTTCTCCTCGGCCTCCCTCACTTCGGAGACCGCATCGAGCGCGTACGCATAGCGCAGCACGGCGACCGTGTGGTCGGCGCAGGACTCGAAGGTCGGCGTGCGCTCCTTCACCAACGCGGCCAACCACTGGCGCACGTTCACCGCGAGGTCGTCGGGCAGCTCCGTCTGTTCGGTGGACCAGGCGCGATCGGCCGTGAGCGCCCGCTGCACGAGCTGCAAGAGCCGGCCGCGTCGCCCCTCGTCGAGCCCCGCGAGCTGTAGATCCACGGGCAGCGTGTTCGGCAGCCCGTCCAGCGGCTCGTCGAGCGCCTCGATGGTCTGTTGGAGCGCGGCGGCGTGCGGAAAGAGGTTGATCGCGACGGGCTCGCCGATCCCCGCCGGCAGGTCCACCGCGCGAGCACGCGCGTCCGACTGGAGCGCTTCGAATCGCGCCGAGAGCGTGTCGAAGCGCTCCTGCACCTGTGACCGTTGGTACGCCAACCAGCCGATGACGCCGCCTACGAGAACGAGGGCCGCGAGTGCGCCGATCAAGGCCGCGCGGCGGGCGCGGCGCTCGGGAGTGCGGACTGGGGTGGATCCGGAGTCGGACATGGGCGGGGAATAGCACGTGAGCGCCGTCCGCCGACCGACGACGGGCGCCAATCAGAGTCGACGGTTAGACCTGTTGTTCCCAGAAGATGCTCTTTCCGTCGACTCCGTAGTGCTCGCGGATGAACTCGATCCCGGTGAGACCATTGCCCGTGATGCCCTTCGCCAAGACCTCCTCGATCAACGCTTGGTCGACGCGCGTGACCACGTGGTAGCCGTGCTCGGGTCCGTAGAGGAACGGCTTCAAGAGCTCCGCCTCGCGCTTCTTGGTGGGCGCACGACCCCGGAGCGTTTTCCAGGCCGACACGGGATCGAAGTGACCTTTCACTTCCACCCACGGAAAGTCCTCCAGCTTTGGGCTGACGACCGCGCGAGGGCTCGGGGGTCGTCCAGGCTGGTATCGCAGCACGCTGATCACTCGGCCCGTCAGTAGGTTCCTGGTTTTCGTAGGAACCGGCTCGTCTCCAGGTTCGGCCCATCCGCGTAGCTTCTTGCGAACTTCGGCTTCGGTTGCGGCGAACAGGATTGCGTCGGTCATTCCGTAGTCTCGCTCGAACTATGCGGGCCTGGAAGTCGCTGGGACCAAACATCGCCGTGGCCTTCTGAGGCGCGTCGACGTTACGCTGGTTCCGTGACTGCCAGGCCGATCTTCGACGCCGAGGTGCGCCAATGACCGTTGCACTCTCGGAGCGACCGCGCTGGCAGGCGTTGGCCCGCTTCGTCGACCGGTTCCATGCGGAGTCACTAGGCGCGTCCATGGTGCCTGCGGCAGAGCTCCAAGCGAGAGTCGCACGAGCCGGCGGGGCGGTACCCACCGTGGTGAGCGAGTGGTTCCGACTCGTGGGTAGTCGGTTGGCGGATGTGAACCAGGACCGTGCCGTGCGCCTGGAGGAGCTCACCGTCAGAGACGGCTGGATCGTGCTCTGGACGGAGAATCAGGGGAACTGGTGGATCGAAGTCGCGGCAGAGGAATCGGAGGGGGACTCGCCGACTCGGGTCGGCGGGATGGGCTCGGTGATGGAATGGAACGCAACGGTGACCGAAGCGCTGCTCGGGATGGCGGTCAGTGATTCGCTGATCGGTGCCATGGCGGGACGCCCCAACGGACCGCTGGGAACCTTCCGCCAAGAGGTCGTTGGCGGATGTGTCGAGGCTCCCGAGGCCATCGACCGGGTGGTGCAGCTGCCCGCTCTCGACGTCGTTCCCAATCCATACTTCGAAGAGCCCATGCGTGGAAGCGATGGCCTGATCATCCGGGCGGACGGGCCCTTCTTCACATGGATGGCTGCCGATGCGGGGGCGGAGGCCCGAGCCTACGAGGTTCTGGGGTTGTCCGATGACGACGGCCCGCAGCAACTCGTCGTCCGCTTCGTGGATGTGGAGCCCCCAGCGCGGGCTGACCTTCGCGCCTTCCTACGCTCCCTGAAGGATCTGTCGACGCCCGACGCGCCAGTTCGCTTGTCACAGCACAGTGCCGACTTCGCCGCGGGCGCCATCCGCATCGAGTCGGACGAACCGGACGTTGCCTTCACCCGCGTCCGTGGGTTCATCCCGCAATCGCTTCTTCCGTATATGTCGGCTGGGTACCGCCACGAGCACACCGCGCGCTTCGTGCCGTGCTGGCCGCCGGCGGCGACCAGCTTTCGGGCGCCTGACGTTTGGTGAGTCGGCGTCGGCTCTGCGTCGAGGGCGTGGTCGCCGCCGTCATCCATGACAGCCGCCACGTCGGCTTCCTGACCCGCGCGTCGTGCTTCGCCATCACCGACCCGCGCTCCAGCCCTCGTCAGCCCCACCTCGAACCGAAGCACCGCGCGCTTCGTGCACGTCCGATGCGATTCGGCTCTCACTCGGCGTCAGCCGTCGGCTCCAATCGCTGCGCCGACCAGCGACCCCGTCGGAAACTCTTCAGCAGCCAGCCATCGCCGTCTCTCATCACGACGTGGAGCGACCCGTCGACCCAGATCCCGCTCGATGGATGCGTCATTTCGATCGGATCTCCCCACTCCACCCAGCGGGTGCCGACTCGGCGCGCGATTCGAACGTGTGAAGGGTTCTCCGCGCCGACCACTCGAGCGTGATAGGCCACGAGCCGTTCGTCCGCCGATACGGCGAATGCGGAGTCGCGGCAGCCGATGGGCGGCGTCAGAGCCTCGGAACCGACGAGGTCCACCCGTGCACAACTCGCTGCCGGGGGAAGGTAGTCCGAGCGCATCAGCGTTCCGAGCGCGGGAGTGCCGCTGCGACCCGGAACGAGGGTCCATTCACCGCCACCCGACACTATCCGGGGCGCCCCTCGAGTCGACGCCCCGAATGCGTGCCGACCCTCGGGAGCGAGGACCGGTCCAGCGAGAGGGACCCCCTCACCGTTCACCACTTGCAGCTCTCCCCCCGAGCTCTCCCGGAGGAAGAACATCTCGCCTCGCCCTGCCAAGATCCCGTCCCGTAGAGCGAAGCCCTCGGGTGCGACGACCAGGTCTCGACCAGGCGCCCAACCGTGAGTGCGGGTGTAGAGCACTCCTCCGGGGCCGAGCTCTGGTGGCTCGTCCGCGTCCGAGAGCTCGGGAGGGACCTCGACCTCATCCACCCCCTCGTCGCTCACCCGCAGCAAGCGCACCGATGCGTCGTCGACGACCAGCACGAAGAGGTCGGCACCCCGAGTTTCGATCGAAGCTCGACCCCACGGTCGTTCCGGCTCCACGCCCTCGTGCATCGAGGCAGGTCCGTGGCGGGCGTCCCATCGCCAGCCCCGGACCCCGCTCCCGTCCGCCCACCACGCCAGCGGGTAGCGCTCGAAGCCTGCACGCACACAGGTGCCCGTCGATGAGCGGGCGATCCAGTAGGAACGCCAGAGGCGAGGCTCGTCGAAGCGCTCGTCCGTGCGGCCATCGAACTTCATCCGCGGTCCGAGATGGCTTGCTGCGACCAGCCTGCCCGAGTCCTCCGAGCAGACTCCGGAAGGTGCCCGCAGCTTCCCTACCGTTTGGTCCTCGCCATCGATGAAGTGCGCTTTCGCGCGAAAGCGGGATGCGACCACATGGGCCAACCGTCCATCCACCTCCTCGATCCACTCGTCGCGGTGCAGCTCTGGTCCCATGATGGAACGTTCGCCGAGCAGGCGGCCGCGCTCGTCGATCTCGAAGAGGTGCCGGTGAGAGCCATCGTGAACCAACACTCCAGTGCGCCCACCGCCCAGCGGAAGACTGAGCGCGCCGAGGGTGTCGAATGCACATCCATACCAGAAGCGACGGCGGTACTCCTCCGCGTCCGCCCGAATCAAGACGAGCTCGCACTCTCGATGTTCGTATGCCGATCGACCTTCGGAGAGCTCGGCCCTCAGCACCCAACCCGGCTGTGCCGCCATGACCGATGCCACTCGATGAACGCGACCCGCGGTTCTCTCGCTGGCAGCGACGAAGGAACGCCCGTCGCCGCCCAGTCCCATCCACTCCACGCGAATCGGTCGTCCGAAATCACGGTGGCCGCGCCGCACCAGACCGAAGCCGCCGACTCCCACTTCCCAGTCGAGGTCAGCGTTCCGCGGCAAGCCGAAAGGCGGCAACACCCCGTCGAGCACAAGCTCTGGGCGAGGCGGAGCCGAAGACCAGCTCCAAGGCTCGTCGCGCCACTCGTATGGACGATGTTCGGACCGGCGCCCGAGCTCGAGCTCGCCGGTGCGCAACATCTCGTTCACCAGTGCCTCGACCCGTTCGGCGGCTTCCACGCTCCGGGTGACCTCGACGCCGCGCAACGTCGCCGTTCCGCCGAGCAAGAAGCGCGTCTCCCTCCACCGGAGCATGTCCCAGTGGGTGGGCTCCCCCCGCCAGACCACTCCGGGCTCGACCACCGCTTCGACCTCCTCCCCGTCGGTCGCCGCTATCACTACTCGCCCGGGGAGTATCGCGCGCTCGAAGTCGGTTCCGTTCCAGACCCAGAGGTCGCCATTCTCGATCGTCAACCGCCCGGCGTTCGCAGGGCCGTCCAGATCCACGGGATGCACCTTTCCGGCGAACCCAACGCTCCGAAACCGCTTGCCGGAGAACAGGTCCCGGAAGAGCGTCCCGGTCGAGTGGTACGCTTCGATGCGCCAGTCGCGACCGACGTCGCGCCGCATGGACTCGACCGCGCTCCCCCGAAAGCAGACCCGGAGGTCGATGACCGCAGCGCAGTCTCTACCGTCTTCCGTACGCACGGCCTCGCCGAAGAAGAGCTCCACTCGGCGCGGCGGCTCGGTAGGCATCGCTCGAGGCTCCGCAGGGGCGACGGGGTGCCGTACCGGGGAGGAGCCACACGCGATGAGGAGGAGCCCGAGAGTGAGCGATGCCCGCACGGCCCCACTGACCCTCGAGTACCGCCGTACTTGGATCGACGCGCGTCTTGGGCGAACACCAGCTTCGCCACCTTCAGGCGAGTCCACTCGCCATCCGGATCGTCGAACGGAATCCGCGTCTCGAGCAGCGTGACTCCGTTCCCCCGCGTCTCGTGGATGAGCCGCACCTGATCGCGGACACGCTCGGGCACCCGGTCGCAGAGGGCGTCGAGTCCCTTCTGCACCCTGAGCAGCGACGAGCTCGGGCAGCGCCACGAGGCTCGCTCAGCTCTCGAAAATGGCGTCCACGGTCTCGGCGGTCAGCACCCGCTCGGACCAAGCCTCGAGCTCCGCGAGGCTCGCGTTGGCAAGCCGAGATTCGGTGCGTTCGTTCAGCTCGCCGAACTTCAGTAGCAGGAGCTTGGCGAGGATGCCTCGAGCCCCTTCGCGGCCTTCGTCGCGGCCCTGCTGAATCAGTCGTTCTCTGTAGGTCATGGCGATGGCTTCCACTTCTTCGTCGTCGGTCGCCCGAACGAGCACGTCGATGAAGTCATCATCGTCGTCCCGCACGTGGGCAAGATAGCGCAGCACGGTCTCGAATGCCCGAAGGCCGTCGGGCTCCTGCAGAGTCTCCAGAAGCAGCTGCGCCCAGCGGTCGATGTCCGCTGGTTGGCCGGACTGGCCAAGCCGCAACGCGCTCAGCGCCAGCCGAGCGACTGCCGTCATCTGAGCGCGTTGGTGCAGCTCCTCCTCCGTGCTCGAGGTCAGGTCGTCGAGGAAGAACGAGAAGTCGACGAATGCCCCTTGGAGCCCTGTGCGCAGCTGGTCGGGAATGGCGAGCACCTCAGCGAATCGGCTGGCGGCGGTCCAGCCGCTGGAAGAGTGGTGCAGTACAGCAGGCACGATGAGGGGTAGCTTGCCGCTGGGCCTCGCGCGCATCCACTGCTCCCAGATCCGCGCCATGTACACCAGTAGTCGAGCAGGCATCCTCGGATCGACCGAGCTCTGGTGCTCGAAGAGTACGTAGACCAGGGCTGACTCATCGCTGCCCCAAAGCGGCACCCGATAGAGCAGATCGACTTGCCGATCGGCGAGTACCTCGTCGATGTAGGACGCGCCGGGCACGACCTCGAGCTCCGACAGATTCAGTGCGGCGACCAGCTCGGCAGGCAGGATCGTCCGGAGCTCGGCGCTGGCATGCGCCGGGTTGGAGAAGATGCGCCGAGAGAGCCGGTCGTGCGGATGCGAGGGCATCGGCCGGACCCTCGCATCGGGGTGTGACTACCCCGCGATCGGCTCGCTTCGCGACCGCGTTACGCTCGAGCCATGTCGATGCCGAAGAAGGGAAAGCGGACCATCGAGGTGGACGGGGTGCGGTATCGCTGCCTGGCGGATGGAAGGCGACGACTGCGGCGAGCTGCTCATCGAGCTCGCCGATCGCGGCCGCGAGAAGGTCCGCGCGACCTTCACCTACACGAAGCTCAGCGCCGAATATCGGCGGGTGGGTCACGCACTCAGTCACGCCGCCGAGACGATGCCGCCCTACGTGGTGCGCCAGACCATTCTCCACGCGCTGAGCGTCGGGTGGGACCCCCACTCCGGAGGCGGCCTCCGCGAGCTCGGCAACCTCGACGAGGTGATCGACTTCAGCGGGCTGGACCCCGCGAGCCAGGACCCCGGCGGGCGCTGCTGAAGCGGGTTCTGCTGGTTCGGGCGCATAGCCACATGCGAGGAGAAGGAGACCGAGCAGGAGCGAGAGGTCTCACCAGGGCGGCGTCGGAGGTTCGCGCGGCGGAAGCTCCACCCGAATCTCGTCCACGTGCTCGGGCGGCCGCCCTGTCTCATCGCCGTCGTAGAGCGGCTCGTCAGCCACCTCGAGGAGCTCCGACCATGCGCCGCTGATCCGTCGAATCGACAGCACGTCGCCACGGACGTCGGCTGCGGCCTCCGCTACGAGTGCCCAGGGCTCCGTGGATGCCGGCTCGTCTCGCTCTTCGATCTCCATGCGAAGCGGAGCTCTGGCGACGCATCGTCCGGTGGAGCGTTCGCACACGACGAGGTAGCGGTGCCGCTCGCTCGGGGCGACGTCATCGAAGGTGTAGCCGTCGAAGCGAGGCGAGAGTCGGGCTGCTTGCCAGCTCCGGATCACGCCCAGCCCTTCCTGCGCGGACACCTGCCGATCGATCAGTCGGGTGAGGAGTCGCAGCTCACCCTCCTCGCGTTTGGCGAGGAACGCCATCACCCGGTCGCGGGACCGCACCAACAGGGCCAGCCGTTGCTCGGAGAGCTCCTGCAACGCACAGCGAAGCTCACCGGTCGCGAACTGACTGCAGATCGCCGGGAACTGCCCTCGCTCGGTGAACGAGTACTCGACCCGCCGCGTGCCTTCCACCGTGGCGATCCGCCCGAGCGTGGGCATGGGCGGAGTCGGCTCTCGGGGCCCGAAGCGAATGTCGCGCGTGCGTCCCATGGCGCCACGTGGAGGATCGATCCAACGCTCGCGGCCGCTTCGGAGGTTGCCCCAGAGGCCCGCTCGAAGACGGAGTCGAGCCACGCCGTGCCGCGGGACCGAGACCGAGGCGGTCGCCACGAAGTCGCCTTCACCGGGCTCCAGCCGTCGCGTCCACCAGTCGTCGCTCAACGTCGACCATGGGTAGCCCGAGGCCGTGGTCGCACCCCACGCCGCGATACTGATCGGTCGCGAGCAACGTTCGGGGCCGCGCTCGCAGAGCACCACCGCTCGCCTGCGCGACTCGTTGTCGGTCGGGGAGTGGGGATAGTAGAAGCCCTGGCCGACCTCGAGCTCGAAGAGGAAGACCCCGCGGCCGAGCGCGCGCGACCTCAGCCAGCGGGCGCTGCTCGGGTAGTGCCCACCGCTGTCGATGTCGACGTCGGCCAAGCGCAACACGCGATGGGTCCCACCGATCGCCCGGGTGACCAAGAGGCGGGTCTCCGTGGTGCCATCACCGTCGCCGGTGTGCACCGTGACCGCGGCGAAGCCTCCGGCGCGTAGACTCACCTCGCAGCCGATGCCCCCGTCCTCGGTGCCGCCCGAATCGACACGGATGGTCTCGCACAGCTCGGCCAGCGGTCGTGGCTCTCCCCGCTCCTGTGCCCGCAACGACTGCGACGGCAGCACCAGCCAAGCGATGAGAGCGGCGAAGCGCCAGCGACCGAGACGGAAGCCGAGCACCGCGAATCTCCCCGTCATGTGCGCGCGAACGTCGGTCGGCACGGCGGTCATTCCTGCCTCGACCGCAATCGTGCGAGGTCCTACCGATTGCCGGGTCGATACCGCTCGACGGTCGACTCGACGTTCAGAATGTCCCGGGACGGCCCCGGTCTTTCGTCGACAGCGCGACCGTCACGCACCCCACCATCAGAATCGCGCCGGCCAGCGCCGCCAGCCCGTGGAGCACGAGCCACCCCTCCTGATCGTCGAGGTAAGCGGCGTAGCGGCGGGGATTCCCCTGCGAGCCGAGCACGAGGTGGGCCAGCACCAGTCCGTGGCCGCCGGCCAGGATCGCGCCCAGCCCGATGGCGCCGGAGCGCTCCTCCTTCGGCTCCATGGCGTCCAGCCAGCCCAGGGCCGCGACGAAGAAGGCCAGGTGCATCGCAGCGACCGAGAAGAGTGTGTCGGGGAGGTGGGTCGACGGATTGAGGATCAGGAGGAACACGCGTAGGAGCAGCGCTTCGACGAAGACGACCGCCAGAGCTCGCCGCGTCCACTGCTGCCAGCGACTGGGGGCGTGCCCCGCCGCGACGAACGCCCGAGCCGCGAAGCCGATCCCGGCGAGCAATGCCACGAGGACCGTCGCGGAGTGCACGAGCGCCGAGGCCAGCAGACCGAGCCCACACGCGATGGCCAAGACGGACAGCAGCCCCACCTCGCGAGTGCTCCCCAGCGCGAGCGCCCCGGTCACACCGAGCGCGATGCAGATACTGAGCGTCGGTGCCGCCCGGTCGATGAGGACCAGGATGCTCTCCGTCCCGAAGACGAACACGTCCACGGGAGCGGTCAGCTCCTCCAAAAGGATCGGCACACCGGTTCGAATGCCGAGCCACGCCGCAAACCAGACCAGGGCGGCGGCACGGCAGATGCGCGCTGCCCGCACCTCGTTGCCGTACCGGACGATCGCGACCGCGAGGACGAATGCTCCGATCGACACCACCAGCGCCCCCAAGGGGATCGCCAGGAACTGAGCGCGTGGCCCCAGCGGGCCACCGAACACGTCGGCCAAGCCGATCATCGAGGCCCCGGTGAGCACGAGACCCAGCGCTGCGCCTCGGAGCTGGGGTGCCGTGAGCCACTCGCGCCTGCCCATCGGAACGAGCAGTAGGGACATCACCGCCAGGGAGACGTCCGCGTGCACCGAGAACACGCGATTGTAGGTCTGCGCGCTGACCAGGTTGTCTGGCGGCACCTGGCACACGGTGACGACGAGACCCGTGACGAACGCAGCAGCTCCGAGCGCCCAAGAGACCACCGCCGCCCAACTTTGCGCCATCGGGTCGACGCTAACTCACGCAGATGGGGCGAGCCATCGAGCGATTCGACGCTCCCTCAATTGGGTGAGCGTCGAATCATGGCGACGCCGACGGAGGACTGGTCCTGCCCGCCGACCTTCTCGAGCTCGTGGTGTTGGAGCGTCGGCTCGTGCGAGAAGGAGACATGCCGCTCGCGAAGTTTCCGGTCGATGCTCTCCAGATCCTCGACACGGGGTTCGGAGGCCGTCTGGTCTACAACCCGCACGCGGATTTGGCCCCTGTCGTCTGGCACGGCTTCACGCTCGACATCGACGTGGAGCTCGACGTGGACTGGCCGGAGCCACTCCGCTCTCGAACCTCGATGGATCTCGGCGCGCTGCTCTTGCCCAAGCGGTGGAGCAAGTTCGAGGGCAGCTACGGTCCCGTCGAGGACCAGGGCGATAGCTCGGTCTACCTATTGAATCAGCACGTGCCCATCGACATCCAGCGCGTGACCCTGGAAGCGATCGGCGGCACGGAGTTCGCGGTCGTCGCCGACATCACGATCGCCTTCGACGGCCTGGTGTACGAGAATGCGGAAACCACGCTCCGCTTCCAGGCCGACTACTCGGGCATCGGGTTCTCTCCAATCCAGTGGGGCAGTCGGGCCCCCAGGATCCTCGAGGAGTGGGGCATCCCCAAACGGTTCGACGTCGACTCCGTCACCGCACTCCTGTCGCGCTTCGCCGATCTGGACGAGTACAGGCTGCGCTCGGGAGAGCACGGCTACCGTCTTCGGCCCGTCTGACCCCCATCGATTGTATGAACGCCGGCTATGCTCCGACGATGTCGCTACGCTTCATTCTCGTCCTGGCAATAGGGCTCCAAGCTTGCGGTAGCCCGGAGCTGGAAGAACGCGCGAGTCGGCTGGAGACCGACAAGA
Organism: Deltaproteobacteria bacterium; assembly: GCA_017644045.1. Taxonomy (GTDB): domain Bacteria; phylum Myxococcota_A; class Polyangia; order Polyangiales; family Houyiibacteriaceae; genus UBA1660. The sequence continues at coordinate 19,452 of JAEPMI010000009.1, read as the reverse complement.
CCGCGCTCGATGCCGAGTTGGCAGAGCTCCGCGGTTCGCTGGAGGGACTGCGAGACGCGATCCATTCGAGCGTTACCGTGCCGGTCCAAGACGTCCAGCCCAGCTCGGATGGATCCACTGTGTCGGTCAGCCTTTCCGAAGCGGGGGTCGATCTCGACGGTGAGCTGGTGGACTTGGAGCGGATCGGACCACGCTTGAGTGAGCTCGGTCCCGAGGTGCGGGTCGTGATCACCGCGGGTCCTGGCACATCCCACGATCGGCTTCTGGGGCTCATCGATCATATCCGGGCGCACGGAGTTCGGCACTTCGCCATCAACGTGTCCGAGCCTCTGCCGCGAGAGGAGAGCCACAGACATGGGCTCGGGCACATTGCGGTCGAGTGAAGAGGCGCGGCTACCATGTGTGCCGCGGCCCCTCGGCCCCGATACCGCGGCCAGGATCCCGGCCGGCGCCGCTGAACCAGGGGCTCTGCTGGTTCGGCCGCATGGCCGTTCCCGACCAGCGCAGGACGCCCCACCAAACCGCTCAACCGCACCTCGAGTGGTAGCACCCCACGCTTCTTGTCGATCCGCATCGACATCCCCAAGCGCTCCTCGAACTGCGACACCAGCTTGCTCGACGCCCTCGGCACTGCTGCGCGCCCGGCGTCTATCTTCATCCGACGCACCGCATCACCCACAGAGCTCGGCGCAGTCTCTGATGGGGCCAAAGTCGAGGTCGCACTCCACGGTCTCTCGGGTCGCTTCGCGGCAGGCGGCTTCGGCTCCGTAGTCCGACTTGCAGTAGTCGCAGCCGCGATAGCTGCAGAGTTCACCTGTGCACTCCAGGCTCGGGTTGCAGGTCGGAGGAAGGACGATCCGTTGGCCGCCGAAGTAGGCGTCCTCGAGCAGACACTCGAGGCACAGATCGTTGGGGTGGGGTGCGGCGGTCAGCCGAGCGACGCACGTGGCTCGACAGTCTTCCACGCTCTCGGCCGAGCAGTCGTCGAGCGACCGAGGGTGGGCGATGCAGAAGTCAGCGCAGCGAGTGGCGAACTCGCTCGTGCCGCCGTCAGAGCCGACAACCGACGGAGCGGCAGGCCCGCCGTCGTGGCTCGTCGGAGCTTGGCTCTGGCCACAGGCCCCGAGCAACGCGCCCAAGAGTACCGTGTGGATGATGGTCCAGAACTGAGAGATTCGGTTGGTCATGGCAGCCGTATCGGCTGCTCACGCGGCCGGTTGCGTTCTCACCGAGACCACTTCGTTCTCCGAACGTGAGCGTATGGCCAGCGAGGCGGGTCGAACCGCCCCGACTCCACCCGATCGCTCAACCGGTCCGCACTCGAGCCTCCGGCAATCCCGCGTTGGCCTTGGCACCGGTCCAACCCTGGCCCGCCGCGAGGACCCCACGACGCCGCTGGCGAACCACCCGCACGACATTCTCGGCCCTCCATGGCCTCACGATCCCCGGCTTCCGACCTATGGCTCAGCGTGCCGGTGAACCCTCAGGGTGGCTCAGTCCAGATGAGACAGAGTCGTCACACATCGTCACGGCAGTGGACGACTGTGGCTCTAATCGCGCCAAGCGACGCCGCTGAGTGGCGATCTTCACGTGAAGATCCGTCTGCTACGACCGACCATCGCGCTCGCCGCCCGAGCCCGATTCGCGCCGACTCAGCCAACCACACTATCGTTCGGCACGTGAACGAGCAGCTCGAGTCGCGATGGCGTCAGTCCGAAGCGCCCTTTGATGGTCAGGTCATGCACCTGCACCCCGGCAGTGTGGAGCTCGGCATCGTTCGCACCGCGCTACGCCTTCTCTCCGACCTGCTCCGGCCGGTCAACGGTGAGATCTGCATCAACGAGGACTGGCACGACCACGACGGCTTCAAGAAGCCGAGCCAACCGTTCTCGTGGGAAGCGTTCGATGGCTGGCTCGCGAGCGACGAGGCTCTCGCTTCCCACCAGCAGGGCGACGTCGCGGTGTACTGGGCAGTGCACGACCTCGACCATCGCTTCCTGCTGCGGTTCTACCTCGATGACGAGCAGCCGGCGTCGGAGTGCCACTTGGATCTCTGCGGTGCCGACTCGGTCCTGCACTCAGCAGCGACGCGCTTGGCGGAGGAAGGCATCGCGACCCGTATCGGCCCCGCGAAGGCCTACTTCGATCAGAGGTATGGCGGGTGAGCGGTGGACGCCCCTGCCGCCCACTCCACCAAGGCGCCGGCCCGCGCGTCGAGCTGAAGCACCGCGCGCTTCGGGTTCGCCCGATGCGACTCGGCTCTCACTCGGCGTCAGCGGTCCGCTCCAATCGCCGCGCCGACCAGCGACCCCGTAGGAAACTCTTCAGCAGCCAGCCATCGCCGTCTCTCATCACGACCACCGCCATCATGCATACTTCGCCGCATGGACTTCAGGTGGGGGTCGGAGTTGGTCGAGTTCGATAGCGTGCGGTTCAGACTCGTTGGGATCGACATTCCTGCGGTGGCGCTCCCCGAGGTTCTCGATCTCTGGCTCCAGCGGCTCCGCGACACCAGCAATCCTTGCGTCTTCCTCCCGCACTCCATCGATTTCGAGTGTGTGCCGGCGTTCGAGGCTCGAGTCGACGGATCCGAAGTGACCTTGACTGCGGTCGAGCTGGACGGCGGATGGATCCAATGGGATCCGGACGATTTTCGCTTGGAGATGCTGAGCGAGCCGGACTCCCTGGTCGCACGAAGGACCCAAGCCTTCCTAAGTTGCCCTGTTGCCGAACTCGAGGACGCCATCGCTTCCGAGAAGAGGAGGCTTTCGGACGCGTTGGCGACGGTCGCCGCCGCGCAGACGTAGCAGCTTCTGGGATGCCGCTGTTCAACGTTGGTCGCGCCCGCCCGAGGCGCCCACCCTCACCGGAGCCAGCAAGGGGGCGGGCTCCATCCCGAAGCGCTTCTCGAACTGCGGCACGGAATCCGCAGACGCCCCAGGTCGACGCAGCGCCGTGTAGCGGAGACTGGCCGCGGGCAACGAATCAGGTGCAGAGCTCGGGGCTCGAGCACTCGGTCAGCGGATAGCTCGTGCGGAGGGAGAACCTTGAGAACCGAAGGTCGACATCGAGTGCGTCCGAGCGCAACGACAGGGTTCCTCCGGTGGCCTGGTCGCACTCGGACTCATGATGGCAGTGCCGAACGAAGGCCTCGCGAACCGACCAAGTCGGACCACCGCCGTCGGCCGCAGACTCGAGGCGCGGTGTGTCGCTGGTCGTCCGCGTCTCACAGTCTGGTGAACCTGCGCTCACGTAACCGCCGACCCCGTCGCCCGAGCCGTCAAGGCCGCACCCGAAGAAGATGACCGCCGTGCCAACGGTCCTCGGTGTCAGCGCAGAACGAGAGCTCAGGGCAACGGCCCCCACTCCAGCTATCAGAAAGGACGAGGCGGACCGGGGTGTGCTCCAGCGCCGCTGGCAATCCTCTCGAGCGCGTCGAGAGTCCGTCGCCCTGGCTCCTGCTCGTCGATGGGGCCAATCTCGGGCGACCGCTTGCTGGCCACACGCCAGAGCAAGCCGAACACACTGAACGGGAAGTGGGTCAGGAACCGCTCGCGCGACTCCGCCACGCTCTGCTGGGATAGCGACTCGAACTCGGCCGGGTCTGCTGGCCGAATCGGCACACCGCGGCGGCGCACGACCTCGAGCGCGCTACGGTGGCGGTCTGCGAGGTCGCGAAGAGATGCGCCCTCGAAGCACTGTCGGAGGTCCAGTTCCGCCGTCGGCAGTGAGAGAGCTTGTACCGTAGACACCGTCGCCAGCCCGGGTCGTCCAGGAAGGTCGAACGTCGAGAGCAGGCTGAACGTCTCGACTCGGGGAACGGTCCCCGTACGGTTGAACGTGGCAAACGTGCCGGCCTCGTCGCTGAACAACAGGAGCCACCCAGCAGGCTTGATGTTGGCTTCGAGAGGAGCACTGACGAGCCGGAACCCGCACGCCCCTGCTTCTGCTCCGATGCGCCCCAGTTCTTCCGTTGCGAAGGCGTCGGGCTTTGCGGTCAGCGATAGCCTCTTCGGGAGGCTCCGAAGAACCAGAAGCCCGATGAGAAGGGTCAACAGGCTCGTCAGGACGAAGCAGTGCGCCACGATGTTCACCCACCACGGTGCATCCAGCCACTGCATGGCCAAGAAGGCCAACAAGGTGATGGCCACACCGCCGATGTAGGGCAGGTATTTCATGCGATGAACTGTGTGCCGAAAGTCGGCAGGAAGCACGCCGTACGTGTTTGGATTGCAGCGGCTCGGAGCAGGAAGGTCAGAAGAGCGACGGGGGCAGATCGTAGGACACACCTTCGATCCGAAGCTCGCACGACGCTCCCCAGTTCTCACCAACGAGCGTTTGCAGCGGCTCTTGTCCCTCTCTGCGATCGTATCCAGCAGGAAGGTCACGAGCTCCGAGGCTTCGTACGACGGCGCATCCGCCTCGAAGTGATCGGTGGCGAACGCAAGCGTCGTCTTCAGCACCGCTCGACGCTAGCACCCGCCATGGAGCGGACGCGTACTGAGGTCACGTGCACAACGAGAGTCAGCCCTGCTCGGAGCCCACCCGGCTCCGTGAGCGTGTCGCGGGGTCCCTGGAGCGCCGTCAGTCAGCCCTCGTAGAAGACCCAGAACACGTTGTTGCCGGTCATCGACATGCCGTCGCTCGGGAGCGGGAGGCGCATCGCCGGCACGCCGTCGACCGTGCCAAAGGTGGCCTCGTCGCCGACGCCTCCACAGCTGGCGGTCAGCACGCCCGCGGCGTCCAGCGTTCCGGCCCAGCTGAGGTCGAACTGCGCCCCTTCGCGCAGATCGCCGATGGGCGCGATGATGTGGAACGAGCCATCGCCGATGGTCTGGTCACCTTCTTGCTGCAGCTGACCGGCGGCGGTGAACGTCGCGATTCGGACCAGGTCCGGCATGTCCGAGACCACCACGAGGCGAGACGCCGTCCAGGCGCCTTCGGGGATCACGCCGCCCGCGTCGAAGGTCGGCGCATCACCCGTCACGGTCCCCGTGAGCACCGGCACTTCCGCCAGGGGCGAGAGCACGCACTCGCCGGGCGTGTACACCAGCTCGCCGACCGGACCAGGGCTGCAGAAGTTGGCCATGGGCGGCGTGACGTAGGTGAACGCGTAGCACATCTCGTCTTCGGTCCGGGGCCCCGCGCTCACGGTGCCGGAAGAGACGTTCTCGAAGTCGCAGCGCACGATCAGCTCGTCGCCGGGCACGAGGTCGATGGGCAGGTCGTAGAAGAGCTGCGTCTCGAAGTCCCAGGCGTTGAGCCTCAGCAGGTTGGTCGTGTCGCCATCGCGCACCAGGTCGAGCTCGAAGCCGGTGCCGATCTCGTGCATGTGCGGCATCGTGGCGAGCACCTGCACCTCTTGCTGCACCTCGCAGCCGAGCTCCTCGGTCGACTCCGAGCGCGGAGGAATGCTGAAGCCCGCCGCGCCGGGGCCGGGATCGACCATCACGTACTCCGGTCCCTCGGGCGGAGTCACGTAGAGCTTCACTCCGCTCGAGTCGCTCACGTCGTCGTAGCCGGCGCCGTTGTTGTAGTGGATCTGCAGGCGCAGCGTGTCCGTGGGCGTGAGCCGCACGCCGCCGTCCGGGAACTCGAAGGGCCCGGTGCCGGGCGCCCAGGCGTACAGATACTGGAAGCCGCCCGGCGAGGCGGGGTCGCCGCGGCGGAGCGTGAAGTGGTGGACGACCCGCGTGTCGTCGAGCACCACGTCGAAGCGACGAATGAACACGTCCTCTTCGACCAGGTCGGCGAAGTCGAGCTCGACGTAGCGATCGGTCTCGTCCGGCCCGATGACCAGGTTGTCGGCGGTGAGATCGAGCTCCGTGAGCCCCGTCGGCGGAGACGACGGCGACACGAAGACCGGCCGGTTCGCGTCGAGGCCGACCGGGTCCTCGACCCGCACCGTTCCGCAAGACGCCCACGCCGCCATGCGGTCGCGATCGCTCAACGCCGGCTGGGCAGCACCGGTTGGCGGCATGAGCCCTTCGGCGAGCATGTGGACCATCCGGTCCACGTGTCGGTCCCCCTCGCGCCCTCGAACGTTCGCGTCGTAGTCCAGGAGCGAGAAGGGCGCCCCGAACTCCGGCGTCTCGCCGTGGCAGGTTCCGCAGTGCTCGTCGACCAGCGTAGCAATGGACGCGCTCCACTCCTCTTCGGAGGGCACGCAGTCCGGCGGCGGATCCGAGGCGCACGCGGCCAGCGCGGCGAGAAGCGGGACGAGCAGGAGGTGCCGGCGAGGTTCTGTCATCTGTGGTGACAGATTCGAGGAGCGCGAGGCGCGCGTCAATGGTGCGCAGCCGGGCTCTTCGAACGGGCCTCGAGGGCGGGCCCGGGTTGTGTGCGGCTTTGCCGTGACCTTCGCCAGGGCTTGCCCGGGTACGTCTCTACGAGAGGCGCGAACGGTACGCCTCGAAGGTCTCGAGGGTGACGCCCAAGCGCTCGAGCCAGGCGCGGAAGTATGCGTCGAGATCGGCGGCGCGGGGGTGGGCCTCGTGGTGCGCGAGGAAGTCTTTGTAGTTCTGGACCTTGTCGGCGACGAGCATGGCGTTGACCTCGGGAAGCGGCGACAGACGAATCTGGTCGGGCGTTCGGGGTCCGTGCGCCGAGAGGTAGCCGTTCGCCACCGAGCGGTACTCCATGGCGAGGGCGAGCACCCGCGACGAGAGCGTGAGGGAGTCGATCGGGAACGGGTCGCCGGGCGTGCAACGCTGGCGGAGGTCATCGTCGGCCTGCACCAGCGGGTGGAGGCAGAAGGCCCGCTTCGCGTCGCGTGAGGCGTCGATCCAGTCGAGGACGCGAAGGCCCTCGACCACGTGGTTCATGTAGGGGACGCCGGAGCGCACCGCGGACCGGCCCGCGTAGAACCGTTCGATGGTCTCGCGTTCGGGGAAGCCGTCGTGCATGTCGCTCACCCAGCAACACTAGCCCCGATCAGCGAGATCCGGCGGTCGTAGTGGACACCGGTCCTACGGTGCTGGCGTGTCGTCGGCGGTCGAAGGATCCTCCGATGGCGCGGTCGGTGGCTCACGTAGGGTCGCGAGCGCCGCGCTCATCACGTTCTGCTCGAAGTCCTCGTCGAGCTGCGCCTGCAGCCTCCGGCCGAGAGCCTGTGGGTCGTCGGGCCCGGTCACGGGGGCCGTGTAGCTCAGCGCCAGGTCCGGTGTGCTCTCGGCGACGACACCTCGGGCTGCGCAGACCCAGCGGTGTTCCTCGTGGTCCCAGAGCAGTGCGCGCCCGCGCAGAACACCCGCTTCGAATGCGTGCATCTGCAGGTCGACCGCAGGCGCCGAGTGCTCGTCGGGGATGACAACCAGCTCGTGGCGGGCCAGGTCCGAGATCCGGTCGAGCCAGCGCTGGGTTCCCGTTGCACTGAGCTCGTCGAGCTCCGCGCGGAGCTCTTCGGCCTTCTCTTCGAACGTGGACGCGCGCGCCGACTCGTGTCGGCCCTCGACCCGCCACACGTTCGGGCCTGCAACGCTGGCCGACGCAGCCCCGCACTCGTCGGTGTCCTCGGGCAACGCGCTCAGCGCATTCGCCAGCTGTTCCGCATCGCCCCGCACCTCGCGCAGCCGCTCGTCGAGCGCCGCACCTGCGGTCGCGTTCGACGACTCCTCGCTCCCGCAGGCGCAGGCCAGCAGTGCACCCAGAATCGCAAATCGCATCGAGTTCCTTCCCCGACGGGCCTTAGGCGGCGGTGCGAATCCGCAAGCTACGCCTCGCCAGACGGTAGGGGCCAAGTCTGCGTACGGGTTTGTACCCACTCTCTCCCTCCCAATCGCTGGCGGCCCGCCTCTCCTCTAAGCCTCTTGTTCCAAGAAGATGCTCTTCCCATCCACGCCATAGTGCTCCCGGATGAACTCGATCCCGACGAGACCGTTGCCGGTAGTGCCTTCCGCCAGCGCACGCTCGATCAACTCTGGGTAGAGCTTGGTGACCACGTGGTACCCGTGCTCGGGGCCGAAGAGGAACGGTTTGAGCAGCTCCGCTTCACGCTTCTTCGTAGGCGCACGCCCCGTGACCGTCTTCCACGCCGAGACGGGATCGAAGTGGCCGCCGACCTCCACGGATGGGAAGCTGGAGAGCTTGGGGCTCACGACTGCACGGGGGCTGGGCGGGCGCCCAGGCTGGTATCGGAGAACCGAGATCACCCGACCCGTCCCCGGGTTCCTGCCCTTCGCGGGAATCGGCTCGTCGGCGGGTTCGGCCCACCCTCGTAGCTTCTTGCGAACCTCGGCTTCGGTGGCTGCGAAGAGCCAGGCGTCAGTCATCGCCGGAGAGTCTCACCGGAGGGACTCAGCAATGGAAGCCGCGGCGATCGGAGTCAATGGTTCGGCCCGCTCTACCTGGGTGGCAACAGGGGGAAGAGCGCGCACTTCTGCACACGCATCGGACCCCGTCGGCACCGCCGCGTGCGGCGTCCGTCTTCATCCGACGCACCGCATCGGCCGTCATCGCCGGCGGTCCGCCGCGCCGGCTCTCCGATCCGCGCGTCGCGCCTCCCCAACACCGAGCCCCGAAACCGCGTACCCCACCCGCGGGTACTGCACCACGTGGAGCGCGGACCCCGAGCTTCGCGGCCGGGTCTGCCTCGAGCTCATGCGCCACGGTCATGTACCGATTCGCCGAGGCCGCCGGCATCATGTGAGCGTCCAAGAACACCGCCATGCATACTTCGGCGCATGGAGTTCAGGTGGGGGCCGGAGTTGATCGAGTTCGATAGCGTGCGGTTTCGACTCGTTGGGATCGACATTCCTGCGGTGGCGCTCCCCAAGGTTCTCGACCTCTGGCTCGAGCGGCTCCGCGACACGAGCAATCCTTGCGTCTTCCTCCCGCACTCCATCGATTGCGAGTGTGTGCCGGCGTTCGAGGCACGAGTCGATGGAGCCGAAGTGACCTTGACTGCGGTCGAGCTGGACGGCGGATGGATCCAATGGGATTCGGACGATTTTCGCTTGGAGATGCTGAGCGAGCCGGACTCCCTGGTCGCACGAAGGGCCCAAGCCTTCCTAAGCTGCCCTCTTGCCGAACTCGAAGACGCCATCGCTTCCGAGAAGAGGAGGCTTTCAGACGCGTTGGCGACGGTCGCCGCCGCAAGGACGTAGCAGCTTCTGGGATGCCCCTGTTCAACGTTGGTCACGCCCGTCTGAGGCGGCCCACTCTCACCGGAGCAAGGGGCGGGCTTCATCCCGAAGCGCTTCTCGAACTGCGGCACGGAATCCGCAGACTCCGCCCGGGGTCGACGCAGCGCCGTGTAGCGGAGACTGGCCGAGGGCGACGAATCAGGTGCAGAGCTCGGGACTCGAGCACTCGGTCAGCGGATAGCTCCCGCGGAGCGAGAACCCTGAGAACCGAAGGTCGACATCGAGTGCGTCCGAGCGCAACGACAGGGTTCCTCCGGTGGCCTGCTCGCACTCGGACTCATGATGGCAGTACCGAACGAAGGCCTCGCGAACCGACCAAGTCGGACCAACCCCGTCGGCCGCAAACTCGAGGCGCGGTGTGTCGCTCGTCGTCCGCGTCTCACAGTCTGGTGAGCCTACGCTCACGTAGCCGCCGACCCCGTCGCCCGAGCCGTCGAGACCGCACCCGAAGAAGATGACCGCCGTGCGAAGAGGATCCGGTCCTGCATCAGAACCCGGGGCCTCGACCGAAGTGGCTGCAGAACAGCCCAAGGCACAGAGAACCAACGCGACCCACCGCATGCGAGGGGTGTAGCACGGGGGAGAGCGAGGTAGCGCCAAGACCAACTGAGTGGTTCTGCGGCGAGGTCGACCGCAGCACCCCACGCTTCTCGTCGATCTGCATCGATGCATCGATCCCGAAGCGCTCCTCGAACCGACATCTAAGAACGCGCCCGCACACCCCGCGTCCATCTTCACCCGACGCACCGCATCGGCATCGCCGCCGCCGTTATCCACGACAGCCGCGGCGCCGCCTTTCCGGTTCGCCCGTCGCGATTCGCCAACACCGACGCCAGAACCCGCCTGCGCGCCACGCGTCCGAAGGTAGGCCAACGAACGTCCTGCTACCCTTGCACCCATGCGGTGGGCGGTCTTGCTGAGTGTGCTCGCGTGCGTGTCACACGCCACCGCTCAAGAGGGCGTCGTCGCTGTTCGGATCGATTCGCCTGGAGTCGACGCGATCCTCCAGCAGCTCGTGGAGGACGTCGCACGGCAGTTCCCCGAGGACTCCCGACATCGCTTCGGCACGATCGACCTGGACGGCACGGACATGCGTGCGTGCATCCCGGTTCCACGCGGACTCGAGTGCAACTACTACCAGGAGCCCTTCGGAGTGGCACGTCATCCGGAGCGGGCGCAGGCGTACGAGATGCGGACGGTCTGGCCGGCCGAGGCAACCGGCCCGACCATCCGGTACCCCAGGATCGCGGGCTTCGTGGCGATGGACTTCGTCATCCGCCGTATCCTTCCGCTGCTGTTGCGTGGTGCCGGACTGGACGCGGACGCAGGCCGACTCGCCTCGCTGGAGTCTGCGCGCACCGACGCCGAGCTCGCTGAGCTCGAACAGGAAGCGAGGCGGGTGTTCGAGCGGCTGAGAGCGCTTCCCACGCCCTCAACCCGTGAGGGGCGGCGTTCGCTCGGTCGCGCCAAGACTGCAGTCAGGGTCACCTGGCAAACCGTGGGCTGGCTCTTTCGGATACATGGGTTCGCCATGAGGCATGTGTTCGACCGCGTCATCGAGGTGGTCCACTTTGCGGCCGGGACCGACTCGGATGCGGCACTCGACCTCAGCGTCGAGATGCTCACGCGGATCGCTGGGGTGGCTCGGTCGATTCGGTCGCGGAGACCACCGTGACGTGACGGGTGCCTCCGAGCTGCGTAGAACCCCGCCTCCGCGTGGGCGCACGTGAAGGCGCTCGCCCTCCGTCCGCACTTCAGCGCGGGCTCAGCACCGGGCGGAGCCCGCGAGTTCCACCTCAGTCGACAGGGAAGACCCCCGCAAGCAGCGAGCCAGACGTGACTCCCATCGCGGTTGCGACCTTCATGAGCCTGAGCCTATCAGGCCACCACTTGGCGAGGGGACTCACAGGGGGCGTTTGAAACACACGTCTGAGGCGCCGGCGATCGAGACCAGCTCCCACCCGGCTTCACCCATCTGGTTCGCGTAGTCGAATGCTCGTCTTTCGGAACACGAGTATTCCCAGCACTGAAGGTTCTCGGGCGGTGGCTCTGGGCACCACCGAGCGCCGGAACAGCTCCAGCTGCTGAGTCCATGCCATGACCGAGGTATGACGCCCTGACTCGATGAGCGATATGCCACCGCATGATGTTCCGAGACCTCGTCGTTATCCTGTCCACCGTTGTCGTCATCCTAGGTCATTCCCGTTTTGGCTCAGCACAGCAGCTACCGGTGCATGATGGCGGGAGACTCAACGTGTCGGTCTACATCAGTGCCGAGCATTGGTGTGAGAACCGCCTGAACGGGGTGCTGCTTGACGAGCCGGGTCTCCCCAGCCACGCGGCAGCTTGCGCTCAACGCGTGCCCGTTTCTCCCGCCTGCGGAGAGACACTCGGAGCATCCCGAACCCTCCAGTCTTGGGCCGGTCAAGTTGCAGCGGAGGTGGTTGCATGCAGGACCGCGATTGCGGCGGCTGACGCCCATCGAACAGCGAACGGCGTAGCATCAATGCAGTGGGATCCGCCACTCTCGTGCGAGAAACTGAAAGATGCGAGAGATCAATCCGGCTTGGTAGTCGCCAACGCGGAGCGACGTCGCCTAAGTCTAACTGGCTCGCAGAAGGCGGAGTGGCAAGGCCTGCTTCGCCTTCTACGTATCGCATTCAGGGACACCAACGTTCAGTATCTTGATGCGGCGAAAGCAGCAACTGCCGCAACGGCGCTCCGCAACGCAAAATCCACACTCGACGCGTTGCAGACCAGTTGGTCGAATAATCACTCGCCGTACGCCGAGCCATCGACACGCGATTGTAGTAATGACATCTACATCTTGCCTGTGGTGTGTCCACTAGGTCCCGCGGCGGGGGCTGATCCGTTCGAGTGCGTTAGAGAGGCTTCGACGATCGTCCTGTCTTACGACGCGCTCGTATCCAGAACATATATCCGTGCCTCTGACTCAATCAATCGACACGTCGTCGTCCAAGATGGCCCCCCGGGTGTTCGTATCGATGTGGTGCACCAGGGAGACCCCAGGTCATCCGCGGCTGAGGTGGTCGCCCTGGTCGCCAGAGCCACCGGGACAACGGCAAGCATCTCTGGCCGCGCTGCACTCGCTCCCCTCATGCCACGAACCATCGTGAGCGAAGCAAGATCTGCGGTCGTCCCAATGTCTCTTGAGTCCACAGACTCGGTCTCAGTCCGAGTCTCAGAACCTGGCCAGACACGCGACTCGACGATATCGACCTACCGAACCGTAGATGTCGCCTTTGGAGCGTCCTTCGGGTTTGATTGGATTACCGCTGCCTCGGGCGAAAGTCCTTACGGTCGCGTAACTCTGCCGAACGCTGAGGTGGGAACCATGGCGCCGCGAGAGTACGGTTGGCAGGATGCTTCAACCTTTGGGGCGGCCGGCAAGCGCGTGGAGTTGTTTGCGGCAACAGCACACTTGTTTGTTGGGCTCCGAATCTCATCGATATTGCTCGCCGTGGAGACTCCTCTCGCAAGCACTACTGGTAGCGCCTTTAGGGGTGTTGGTCTCAAGTTTGGGTTCCGTAGAGTTCGTGCCACGGGAGAATCTCTATACTTTACTCTGTCTGGCGGTATTCGGGTTGGTCAGCGTGCAAATGTAGATGGCGTGAATAGCTCGGTATCATCTACCGAACTTCTGCCTCGCGACAGATATCGTGCAGGGTACATCTCCCTGGGGGTCGCCTTCGATGCGCGCACCGGCGTTGCGCGCGCCATCCGCTGGCTCAACAGCAAGTAGCGGCGCCGCCTTCGCAGGCTCTGCCCGCCCCTCACTCCACAAACCGAAGCTTGAGCCGAAGCCCCACGCTTCTTGTCGATCCGCAGCGACGCATCCATCCCGAAGCGCTCCTCGGACACCAACCGCTTTGGCGGGGATCGACAACCGCTTGGCGGGGATCGAGACGGGGTTGATGGTGATCCCTTCGCAGCGATCGTGGTGGCGGACCGTCGGCGGTCCGCCGGCGGCCGCCACCCTCGACGCTTGAAATCCCTCGCGAACACACCCGCGCTGGGCCCGCACGGTCCCTGCTGGGCTCGAGAACATGCGGAAGGCCGACCACCCGACTCCGACTCCGATGCAGCGCGCGTCGAGTCCCGAGAACACCGCCGGCTGCGCCGACGCGGTCGAGTCAAGAAGGGCGGCTACTGCCATCTCGCGGGCGACCACTACCTGGTGACCTGTCGAGTGCTCCTGCGCCGCTACCTGTTCAAGCCGGACCGAGCGATCACCGGTGCCTTCAAGTACCTGCTCGGCGAGTACGCGAGGCGGCATGGCGTCCGAATCTTCGCGGTGTGCGTGATGAGCACGCACTACCACCTGGTCGTGCTCGATACCCGGGGCGTGCTCCCGAACTTCTTGCGGGACGTGAACTGGTCGGTCGCCAACGTGGTGAAGGCCCGGTACCGAACGAGCGGTGCGGTCTTCGAGCAGGAGCTGAGCAAGGTGAAGCTGCACGGAGCGAAGGCGGTCGTGGACAAGATCGCCTACATGCTCGCGAACCCGGTGGCGGCCGCGGCGGTCCGAGACCCGCGTGAGTGGCCGGGCCTGCGGACGCGGCTGGCCGACATGGGTCGTACGGTGATCCGCGGCACGCGCCCCGAGCACTACTCTGGTCGCCGAAAGACCATGGCGCCCGACGCCTCGTTCGCGGTCGAGATGCCCCCGGTGGTCCTCGAGGAGTACGGCGTGGACGGCGCCAAGAAGGCGCTGGCCGACGCGCTCGAAGCAAGGGTCGCCGAGGCGCGCGCGGAGGTGCGCCGGAAAGGGTGGACCTACCTCGGAGCCAAGCGCGCGGCGAGCGTCAGCCCCTTCAAGCAGGCGGTCGCGTTCGAGGTGTACGGCGCCCGGAACCCGGACCTGTCGACCTACGGGTCGAGCTCGGAAGAGGCCTCCACCGTGAAGCGCGAGTACATCGCCTTTCACCGTGCCTACCAGCACTGCCGCGAGCGGATGCTGCGCGGCGAGACGGACCTCCGATGGCCACCGGGGACCTGGGCGATGGTCCAGCACTTTGGTCAGCGGGCGTCGCCGCTATCCACGGTAGCCTGAGCGAAGCCGGTTCGAGTTCGCATCGAGCTGGTGGCGCCCCTCGTGAGCGCTCCGCGGCTGGAGCCCGGGGGAGGGCCATGCGGTGGCCTGGTGCGGCTGTTGGAGGGGGACTTGGCACCCATTCGAGAGCCCGAGCGCTGGTCGGACGGCTCAGCGAGCTCGCAACTGGTCGTCGCAGCTGCCGGTGCTCCGTGGTTGGGCGCCGTGTGGTCGATCATCAACCCCGTCTCGATCCTTGCGGCGCCTACGGTCGTCGATGAGTTGGCGCCGGGCAGCGCACGCGAGTGCGTCGCTCGTGCGGTCTCCGGTCGGGTCGTCCCCGATGACGGTCCGCGGCTGGGTACCCGCAACCAGATCCAACTTCCATGGAGCTCCCGGTCGCAGGATGCCGAGGTCGAACTGCGACGTGGCGGCGGCCAGGTCCGACCTGCGATGCTCGACGGGACGCCCACCCGACCTACCATCCCTCCGTTGTCGTCGATGGGATCCGGGACCGGCTCCGAGATGTCCTAGCGGCCCGGAGGACGAGACGACGGCCCGCGCCGCGGGTTCAACTGTGCGATCCCCTCACCGACCGGATCGCCACCCCACTCTTGGCCACGTCACCCTAGACGCGTAGACTACTCAGCATGAGCCCATTCATCCTACGGTTTACGGAAGCACCCTCCGAGACCAGCGACCGACCACTGCTCACGTACGATCCAGAGAAGATGGTCAACGTCACCGAAACGGGCCAGGTTGCTGTGTCTGCCTTTGCCGGTGGACGCGAGACGTTGCTGACCTGCACGGCGGAAGCAAAGGACATGACAGAGAGCGGAGGGCCCAGGCTGCTCGGAGAAACCTTGCTTACCAAGACGGCGGAGGCCAAAGACTTGTCCGAGGTCTCCATGGTCCATGCCGCAACAGCCATATGTGAGACCGAGAAGACAGGTGAAGCACCGGGCTGGGAGCACTCGGACGAGCCAAAGTTGCTCTCATGCCCCACCTGGTAGTCGCTCCGTCAACTGATCTTTCGGGGGACTTGGTCGTTGAAGCCTTCAAAGCACTAGGTGTCGGTGTATGGCGCCTGTGTCAGGACCATTTCTTCGACTGTCCCGAATGGGAATGCAGAGAACTTGGTGACGGAGACCCCTTACTGATCCCGAGCAGCAGCATGACGGGCGTCGAACTGCGCCCGTCACAAGTCGAAACGATCTTCTACCGACCGCTCCGCGTGCCGGTTTCATCGCCGAACGTTGACGCCGGGGAGTTTATCGAAAGGGAGTGGCGACATTTTGTTATGGGAGCCCTACTGCAAAGTGCAGCACCCTGGGTCAACTCTCCCTACGCAAATGTCCGGGCAAGCCACAAGACCTGGCAGTTACACCTGGCGAGAAAGCTTGGCCTCGCGGTTCCTGATACTTTGGTTACCACCTCCGCCAAACACCTTCGGAAGTTTGTGGCCCGTAAGGGCGCGTGTGTCGTGAAGCCGGTGTCGTACGGATGGTTCCAAGACAGTCACAGCAATGAGCGAGTCATGTACACTCGACGGGTAGTGCTTGACGATTTGCCCCAGCGGTCCGACCAATTGCTGCTCGGCTCACCTACCCTGATTCAAGAAGAAGTGAGTAGAGCTTTTGACGTACGAATGACCGTGCTTGGACGCTGGATGCAGGCATTTGCTATTAGTTGGGATCAGGAGTCAGATGTAGACTGGCGCTCAGCCGCGGATGTTTCCTACACCCCAATAGACGTAGCAAGAGAAATTCGTGAGAAGGTCTACAGCCTTCACCAGTCACTGGGCATTCATTTCGGCACGGTAGACTTCGTTGTGCGAAAGGGGGACGGGGCGTGGGTCTTTCTAGAGACGAATCCTGCGGGACAATGGGGCTGGCTCGACCAGCATGTGGGCAAGGGCGACACTCCTAGCGTCGGCATCGCGCGAGCCCTTGTTTCGCTCCATCGATCCGCGTAGACATCAGAAGCAGGGGGCTTCAGTGGGTTTGATTTGCAACGTATGGAAGGCGTGTCATCGCCGGTTCACATCTTTGCCTGAGGAGACCCGTGGCCGCATCAATGGTTTCGAAGGTGTGTCGGGCATGCCCAAGGATGACGCTGTGCCGAGCGCATCGTGGGGAGAGCTATTGTCTATCTCAAAGTATGCGTTCGAACTCGAGCAGAAAAGGATGAAGGCTTCTGTTGACTCAAGTGAAAAGTGGTTCAAGAGAACGACCGACATGTCTATCCTGTCGACAGGCATTGTCGCGTTGCTTGCCTCGCACAGAGACTTCGGATTTTGGTGGTTTGCTTCTCTTGTGTCGAGCATTGCGGCGATAGCCTTTTTTGCGATCGCGGCCCGTCTCGTCTACGCAAATATGGGGAAGGTCGAGTGGTCACAACCCGACTCAATACAGGGAGATCTGGAGCGTCCGGGGGATAGCGAAGATGGGTGGTCGGTCACCTTGCCCACTCTGTCCGACCGAATTGATGCGTATATCAGGTCAGCTATTCGGAATGACTACAGGGTGAACAGAATGGTGGACCGGGTACATCTGTCTCATCAACTGTTTGCCTTCGGTGTGGTCGCATTAATGTTGGCGGTGTTGGCGGTTGGCCCCGTGGTCTTTGCGTCCCCCCCGCAATAGAAATACCGTCACGCACCTAGTGCACTCGATACACGGGCATGCCTGGTCGGCAGCTAGGCAGTCCGTCGGCACAGATGCCTGCCTCGGTGTCTGGCGAGGCGGTGGTCGACTCGCTGTCGTTGGTCCGGATCGAGGAAACTTCGATTTCGAAGAATCTCTCGCCGGTATCGATTGCCAGCCGGTCGCCCACTGAGATCGGATGAGACGGAATCAAAGAGAAGGCGGGAACCTTCTTCCAGTACTGGCAGACCTCACCTACCTGTTCGTAGTGACATGGAATGTGGTCGATGGCGCCGTGTCGGGAAACGAACTCCCTTCGCACCTCAGCCGGCCACTTCAACAATCGCGCATCACGAAGAATTCTACGCAATGTGATAGTAGAGAGCAGTCCCTGGTCGAGGATCTTCGCATTTCCTTCCATCTCTGCACGAAAAGGTGCCTGCGTCCTTAAGTCGGGCGGAAGGCGTCGCTCGTGATTCACGATGGTCAGGGCTCGAATCGATGGGTCTCCTGATTCGACGATTCGCATGTGAGCATGCTTTTGCGACTGATGAATGTCAGAGTCTCTTGGGATTCCACTTATTCCCTTGATGTCAACGACGACGCGTTTTTCCAGGAACGAGTCTTCGATTCGAAGGTCTTCGCGAAGGCTGTTGGAGTTACCTTTCTCTCGCTCCTCGGCGTCCACGTCCACCAGCTTCGCAAAGCCCAACTGCCGTAGCGCTTCAGCGACCGCCAAGACCAGAGGCTCTCCTGTCGCCGTTATTATCATCAGTTCGTGAGCATACGTCTCCTGCAACTTGGCCTTTTCGAGTCGGAGCCCTTCGATTTGCTTGTTTAGTGACTCCTGCAGCAGCTGGATGCGGCGGTCCATCTCCTGCACCTCGGGCGGTTGAAGCGAGGCTGTGTCGGTCCATCGCTGAGACTCCAAATGCTGGAACAGCTGAGGGGACAGCCGACTGCATACGTCAGCCAGGAAATGCTCCGCCACTAGATGAAACTTCGGCAACTGGGGAAGCAAGAAGACGGGACCTCGTCGGTCCTCATAGGTGATCGCAGCCGCGACTGGCTCGCCATACTTGTTTGTAGCGAGCGTGTGCCAGCTCCCTTCACCGGCGTAGCCGGAAAGAGTCACCGTGTACCATGCATCTGGCAGTGCAGCGGTGAGTAGTTCGACTACGGATTCATCGGTCACTACGATTTCGGAAGCATCTGAAATCAAGTTTGTATACTCGATGCGTCCGAGGTCAGTGAGTGCCTCCCACATGGTCCTCCTGCGCCGATTGCGGACGTTGACGCCACGGGGGCCCCTGGCGCCCTCTCCATATTCGCCGGATGCGTTGCTGTCGATGAAGAATACGAAGATGCCGCCATGGTTGTGGATCTTGTCGAATGACTCTCGGTGGGATTTTGCTGTAAACGGGCGCGGGTCCACGACGCCTCGGTGGTCGGTTTGCCAGATTGTCGTCACCCCACGACCCACGAGCTGATCCTCGCTTGGGGTCTTCAGCGTCGGCCGGGCCATGTTTAGGAAGACAATGTCCGCGTCCTGGTGCCCAGACATCGATACGCAAGCCTGGGGCAATTGTCGTGGAGCGGCGGACTCTCTTCCGACTCGGTATGGCCAACCCAGGCTACCGCCAGTCGTTGGATAGCCTAGTGATTCCAGCGTCTTGGTGAGTTGTTCCGCAACATCCACTAGAAGAATTCGTGGGGGGAGCGGAGCCGGGTCTGCCTTGGTCATGGGCGTGAGGATGATATGGGTGGCATCTAATAAAAAGAAGGCGCCGAGACTCTCGTCCCAGCGCCTTCGTCGTTGGGCCTGGCTCCGCGGAGCCACTCAGCCCTGGCACACGTGAGCGTGCGCCAGGCAAAGCCTGGAGAAGGGGAACGAGATGATCTGAAACCTTCTATCGAAACCTAGCGGGTACCCAACCCCGCCCGGCAAAGGGATGGCAACCAGCCGGAACCGAGTGTTGCGCGCCGAGGGTGACCGAAGGCGTGAAGCGTACACAGGGAGTGCTCGGGCCGCGTCATTGAGCCTCGAAAGGTGCCAATTCGTGGGGCCGACGCCGTGCTCACAGCGGAAGGCAGCATCGCCGTATCGCCAGGCCAGATGCGGTGGCCCACCGGGGTCGAAGAGCGGGGCACGAGCACATCGAGGTTTCCCAGGAACCTGGGAGATCCCTCCGTCTCCTCGGAAGAGTCGCGGCCCGGGACCGCGTCACCAACCCTGCCCAGTGCCGGATGCGTCCTCCCGGCCTGGGGCCAAGAGCGAGGGCGCTCCCGAGGTACCGCCGAGCGAAGGAAGACGAAGCGACGCGGGACGGGCGTAGGGAAGTCAGAGCTGCTGATCGTACCGATGACCACGGGGAACGCGGCCCACGCGGACCCGGACGAGGGAGGCGGCAGCCGGGATCAACGAACCGATGAGAGGAAAGACCATGGAGACATCGAGCTCCGAGAGCGTCTCAACGAAACTTCAACGGATAGCCGAGTTGGCGAGGCAGTCACCGACGATGGTGATGACGACACTCGCTCATCACATCGACCAACCGCTTCTCCGAGAAGCCCATCGCCGCACTCGCAAGAACGGTGCAGTCGGCGTCGA
>JAEPMI010000008.1 GCA_017644045.1 Deltaproteobacteria bacterium | reverse complement strand
CGGGCCGCCTGTGGCGCGCCACGACGAGTGACGCACGGGGCGCTCCTTCGTGAGACCCCTTTCTTCGCAGGAGTCAGTTCTTTCCGAGTTCACACAGCGCTATGTGAACTCGGAAAGAACTCAAGAGCGTCCCTCAGGTGTAATCGTCTAGCGAGAGCGCCAGCTGGGGAGGCTCGGGTCGACCACCCAGCGGGCGCGGAAGATGTCCTCGAGGACGTTCGCGGCGAGCTTGGCGTGGGGGCTGAAGCCCCAGATGCCCTCCTGCGAGACGTCGTCGAGGTTGGCGTAGTAGCGCCAGTAGAAGAAGCCCGCGAAGAAGCGTTCCTGGAGGAAGGGGTGCAGGAGCGTCGCCATCCCGCGGGCCTGCTCCCGCTCGTCGATGACCACGTTCGCCATCCCGTCGGGCCAGAGCCAGGGCTCGACGGCCGCGTCGTTGCGGGTGGTGTAGCCGACCTCCACGAAGACGAGCGGCATCTGGAGCACCTCGGTGAGCTCCTCGAGGCTCGGCACCAAGGCCTTCGCGCCCTCGAGGTACTCCGCATCCGTCGCGCCATCGTGGTCGGCGAGCGGGTAGAAGGCGTTGATGCCGATGAAATCGAGCTGGTCCCAGAAGAGCACCGCCTCGGCCTCGTCCCAGTTGGCGCTGTAGGTCAGCAGCCCATCGAAAGCCTCGCGCACGTCCGCGATGAACTCGGTCCAGAACGCACCGAAGCGACCCGACCAGCTCTTGCACTCGACGCCGATGGAGAGCGCGTCGGCACCCGCGGCCTGCGCGTCGCGCGCCCAGTTCAGCACGAACTCGCGATAGCTTCGCTGGTAGGCCTCCCAGCCTTCGGGCGACCCCGGGTCGATCTCACCACGCCACCCCTCGGTCTCGACCCAGAGGTGCGGAATGAGCAGCACCTTCAGGCCACGCGCCTTCGCCTGCCGGATCATCGTCCGGATGGCGACCCGGTTCTCCTCGTAGGGCGCCTCGAAGTCCATCTGGATCTCGGTGTCCTGGAGCGACCAGATGCGACCGAAGGGCGTGATGGAGATCCAGTTGGTGCCCTTGGCCACGAGGTGGTCGAGGAGCGCCGCGGAGTACTCGGTGCCGTAGCCGCGACCCGGCTGTTGGCTCGACTCGATCGGGCCGACGGTCACCCCGCGAATGCCCTCGAGCTCCGCGATGGCCCACCCGTTCGGTCCGAGCGGGAGCTCGTTCGCCATCGGCTGCGCGTGCGCGACGCCGGCGAACGCCAGCGCCGCGACCGCGACCGCGCCTACGAACCCCGACCTCACTTGATGATGAGGTTGAGGATGCGCTTCGGGACGAAGATGACCTTGCGGAGCGTACCCTCGCCGAGCGCCTCGGCGATCTTCGGGTCCTGCTTCGCAGCCTCCATCGCCTGGTCCTCGGTCGCGTCGGCCGCGAGCTCGAGCACCGCGCGCTTCTTGCCGTTCACCTGCACCGGGATCTCGACGGTGTCGTCGACCAGGAGCTTCGGGTCCGCCTCGGGCCAACCAGCGTTCTGAATGGAGGGCTCGTGGCCGAGCATGGCCCACATCTCCTCGCCGAGGTGCGGCGCGAAGGGATGCACCAGCTTGGCGAGCGCTTCCACGCCCTCGCGCGGCGCGCCCGCCTTCTCGAGCTCTTTGCTCAGCACCATCATCGCGCTGATCGCGGTGTTGAACTTCAGCTCGTCGATGTCGCTCGTGACCTTGGCGATGGTCTTGTGGACCGACTTCTTCGTGGCCTCGTCGTAGGCCCCATCGGAGCCGTCGCGCACCATGCGCGCCACCTTCCAGCAGCGGTCGAGCCACTTCCGCACGCCGCCGATGGCGTCGGTGTTCCAGGGCTTGGTCGCCTCGAGCGGGCCCATGAACATCTCGTAGCAACGAAGCGAGTCCGCTCCGTGGGCAGCGATGACGTCGTCGGGGTTGATGACGTTCCCGCGCGCCTTGCTCATCTTCACCCCATCCTCGCCGAGGATCATCCCCTGGTGGACGAGCTTGCCGAAGGGCTCCGGGGTCGGGACGTGCCCCTGGTCGTAGAGGACCATGTGCCAGAAGCGGGCGTAGAGCAGGTGGAGCACGGCATGCTCGGCGCCACCGATGTAGATGTCGACCGGCAGCCAGGTCTCGAGCGCTTCCTTGCTCGCCAGCGCCTCCTCGTTGTGGGGATCGCAGTAGCGCAGGTAGTACCAACAGGACCCGGCCCACTGGGGCATGGTGTTGGTCTCGCGCGCGAACCAACGCTTCTCACCTTCCACGTCCTTCTGGAAGAAGCGCCAGTCCTTCGCGCGAGCGAGGACGCCCGCCGGATCGTCGCCGGGCTGGAAGTCATCGAGCTCCGGGAGACGCACCGGCAGCTCGGACTCGTCGACGGCGATCGGCTGGTCGTAGTGGATGGTGTGCTCGTCGTCCTTCCGCGGGTCTCCGTCGCAGGTGACCGGGAAGTAGATCGGGAAGGGCTCGCCCCAGTAACGCTGGCGGCTGAAGACCCAGTCGCGGAGCTTGTACTCGACGCGGGCCTTACCCTTGCCGTCGGCTTCCAGGTCTTTGGTGATCGCCGCTTTCACGTCGGCGGTGGTCATCCCGTCGTACTTGCCGCTGTTCATCGCGACGCCGTGACCCGTGAAGCACTCGCCCTCGGGCGCGTCGCCCTTCACCACCTCGATGACTGGGATGCCGTGCGCGGTCGCGAACTCGAAGTCGCGGGTGTCGTGCGCGGGCACCGCCATGATGGCGCCGGTGCCGTAGCCCATGAGCACGTAGTCGGCGATCCAGATCGGCACCTCCGCGCCATTGACCGGGTTGATGGCGTGGCCGCCAGTGAACACTCCGGTCTTCTCCTTCGACTGCTGCCGATCCCGGTCGCTCTTGTTCTTCGCCTTCGCGACGTAAGCCTCCACGGCCTCGCGCTGCGCCTCGGTCGTGACCTCGGCCACCAGCGGATGCTCCGGCGCGAGGACCATGAAGGTCGCGCCGAAGAGCGTGTCCGGGCGGGTGGTGAAGACCTCGATGGGCTTCTGCCCCTTCACCTCGAAGGTGACCTCGGCGCCCTCGCTTCGGCCGATCCACTCGCCCTGCATGATGCGGGTCGAGTTCGGCCAGTCGACGCCCTCGAGGCCGGCGAGCAGGCGGTCCGCGTACTTGGTGATGCGCAGCATCCACTGCCGGAGCGGCAGCCGTTCGACCGGATGGCCACCACGCTCGCTCTTGCCGTCGATGACCTCTTCGTTGGCGAGCACGGTGCCGAGTGCGGCGCACCAGTTCACGCTCACCTCGTCCTGGTAGGCGAGGCCGGCGTGGAAGAGCTGCAGGAAGATCCACTGTGTCCAGCGCACGTACGCCGGGTCGGTGGTGTCGACCTCGCGTGTCCAGTCGTAGCTGAAGCCGAGCGCTTTGAGCTGGCGGCGGAAGTTGTTGATGTTCGCGACCGTGGTGTCCCGCGGGTGGGTCCCGGTCTTGATCGCGTGCTGCTCCGCCGGCAGACCGAACGCGTCCCAGCCCATCGGGTGGAGCACAGAGGTCCCCTTGGCGCGCTTTGAGCGAGCAAGAATGTCGGTGGCCGTGTAGCTCTCGGGGTGACCGACGTGGAGCCCAGCGCCACTCGGGTACGGAAACATGTCGAGGACGTAGTAGCGATCCTCACCAGGCTTCTCCGGGGTGAGGAACGTCTGGGCCTTCTCCCAGTACGCCTGCCACTTGGGCTCGATCGTCGCCGGGTCGTAGCGCTCTTCGTCGGTCCCCTCGTTCGGGGTCTCGCTCGCCTGAATGTCGGTCACGTGCCGCTGATAGCACGCACCGCCGTGCTGGGGCAGCCGGGAGTCAGCGCGGGTTCCAGCGGTGGCTACCCCAGCAGGTCCAGCTCCCGTCGTCGACGCGACGGCCGCAGGCCAAGTCTGGCCGGCCAGCGGCCAGGCGATCGAAACGTTCGAGCGTGCCCTCGGGAACGCGGTCACCGAGGATCTCCGACGAGCACGACACCGTGCCGCCCCGGCGACCACACGCGGTCCCGAGGCCCATCACCAGCTCTTCGGGCTCGAACGAGAGACTCGTTGTCGCTTCGCCCCAACAAACCAAGTCCCCATCCGTTCGGACCGCGCAGCCGCCCACACCCGCGTCCGCGACGGCGATCACGGGTTCGACCGTCGCGCCCTCCGGCTCATCGCCGACCGCACCCCAGCACGAGACGACCCATTCGCCCGCGAGCACACCGCACGCGCGGCCCCCGCCGACGTCCAGCGCCGCGACTTCGAGCGCTGGCACGTCCACGGCGTGCGTGCCCCAGCAGTGCGGCAGCCGGGCAGCGTCCAGCCCGCAGGCCAACGAGTCGCCGACGGCGATGGATGTCAGCGCCACATCGGGCACACCGGAGACGAGGCCTTCCCGATCATCGTTCCAGCAGACCGGGCGCCCGTCCTCGAGGAGGGCACAGAACGCCGAGCCCTCGGCTGCAAGTGCGGTGACTCCCGTTGGCGCGGCATCGGTCACGGTGCGGGCCGCCTCCCCCCAACACCCGACCGTACCCGCGGCATCGACCAGGCAGACGGCCTCTGCCCCGATGGCGAGGTCCTGCCGCGGTTCGAAGGAGGGGGCCCCCGAGGTCTGGCCGGCATCGTCCCGGCCCCAGCAGACGACCGACCCGTCGGAGCTCCGAACCCCACAGGTGTGGCCCGCGCCAGCGCGAAGGATCTCGAGCCCCTCGGCCGGAGCCTCCGTCTCACCCTCGTCGTTGGCGCCCCAGCAGTACGTCGTGACCGCGTTCGACACGCACGCGTGCGCGCCCCCGACCGCGAGCTCGGAGAAGCCCACGATCCCTGGCTCGGCTGTGAAACCACCCCAACAGACAGGGGAACCCTCCGCCGTCAGTGCGCACGCCGCCCGCTCGTACATCGACAAGGCAACGAAGGAACCGTCCGGAGGCTCGTCGATGCCAGGCTCGATGGCACCCCAGCAGGTCAGCGTTCCATCTGGGAGCAGCGCACATGCCGTTCGCGCGCCCACCACCAGCGAGGTGACCACACCCTCGGGGGCGTCACTCACCAACCCATCGCTGTCGTCCCCCCAGCAGATGACGCCACCGAGCATGCCGACCCCACAGCCCGTCTCCACACCGAGCGCCATCATGGCGAAGGAGGCCGAGCTCGGAGCATCGGCGACGACCGGCCGATCCGACCGACCGTCACACACGATCGCTCGCGCTCCGTCGATGCGTCGACAGGTGGCGTCGCGACCTGCCGCGATGGCCTCGTGTCGCTGCGTCGCGGACCTGCTCGACTGCCCGAGTCCGTCGGCTCCCCAGCACACGGTCCCTCCGTCGGTGCGAAGGCCGCACGTGTGCCGCTCACCCAGCGAGAGGTCGGTGAGCGCGAGCAGCTCCGCCGTCGGCGTGCACTCGGTGGCGTTGGTGGTCTCCGAGGTCGTTCCTACCGGGCACGGCTCACAGGTCCGGTCGGAAGTGTTCGTGGGCTCTCGCGCCACGCGCTGGCCGGGGCTGCAGTTGGTCGTGAACTCACAAGGGGTCGCGGGATCCCGATCGTGGTCGAAGCCTCCCGCGAGCCTGCACTCGATGCTCGGGTGGTCGCCCCACGGGCAGTAGTAGCCAGGCGAGCATGGCGTGCAGTAGCGGTCGTCGACGAGCGTGGTCCCATCCTCGCAGGTCGGAGGGTAGTCGTAGGGGTCCATGGGCGACTCGGGGTCCCGACAGGCGAGTGCAAGGAGGGCCAGGACGATGGAGCCTCTCGTCATCGACGAGATCCTAACGGCAGACCCCGGATGCCGCCCGTCAGCCCTGCCGAAGCCGCTCGACAACTGCGCCCCAGCCGACCATCTCAGCGAGCTCCAGCGCGGTTCGGCCTTCCCGGTTTCGCGCGCTACGGTCCGCACCGAACTCGAGCAGCAGGTCGACCGCGGCCAGGCTCCCCGCGAGCGCCATCTGATGCAGCTGGGTCCAGCCGTGGTCGTCCGCGCTGGTGGCGATCGACGGGTCCTTCGTCAGGAGCTCTCGCAGCTTCGGGCCCATGTTCTGGCTCATCGGGTGCTCCTGATCGGGACCACCCTCGAAGTAGACGACCTCGACCGTGCCCGGCTCGCCGAAGTCGAGGCCCCACGCCTGGTCGTGGCCCTGCCGATCGGCCGGCTCCATCGACTGGCGCATCAGATCGATGGTGTAGCCGCCATAGGCCTTCCCGCCCGTCGCGTAGAGCCAGTCCTCGAGCTCCGCGAGTGGGCGACGGATGGCATCCCCCGCGCTCACCGAGCGCAGGTGACCCGGCGTGTTGAGCAGGCGTCCGTAGACGTGCTCGCCATCGAAGCCGACATCCGCGAGCCACATGTGCTCGACGTCGGGACCCATGAAGTCTCCGTCGTCGCTGAACGCGAACTTCACGGCCGACACATCCAGCCCGGGCACGATCCGCCGCATCTCCCACGAGAGCTCGCGCCAGCAGTACTTGAAGGACGCGCGGGCTCGCGCGTAGGCCGCGTCCATCGCGTCGCCGGTGGGCGCCTGGAAGATGTCGGAGCGGCCGCTGCGGTTCGAGTAGTTGCTCATGGGCTGGGTGTACCATCGCTCGAAGCATGGGTCGCCACGTCACGGCAATGGAGAAGGTCGCGCGGCGTGGTGGCGCGGCGGACGATGTGACTCGCGTGCTGCGCACAGCCGTCGACGAGGACGCGGCGGTCGCAAAACGTGTCGCGCGGTATGCGGTGCGACGAGTGCGGAGAGCTTTCCCGGCCGCCAACGGTTGGTCAGAGGATCTGGTCCAGGTCGAGCTGAAGCAGGAAGACCTGCGGCTCCCGACCCGCGCACAGCCCGGGCTGCAGCTCCTGGTTGGGGCCGTGTACGACATGCGTGCCGCGTTCGAGCGGGGCCCCATGTTCGCCGAGTTCGCGGATGGCATCACCCAGGGGCTCTTTCAGATTTCGATGGCGGTTCCGATCGCCCGCCACGCCATGCCGGACATCGAGGTCTGGCGGGCTGCCTACACACTCGCCGCCAACGGTGACCCCGCGCCGCTGGAAATGCGGATGATGGAGGCCGTCGCCGACCCATCGGTGCGGGAGGCGCAGATGGCCGAGCTCTTCGCCATCGCTCGGGCGTTCGACGTCGGCGGCCCGTACTGAGGCGACGAGGCCGGTTCACCTCGTGAGCCCGCTCATGGGGACGAAGGCGTCCGCGTGCGATCACCTCCACATGGACCAACTTAGAAGTGCGACTTCCAACTTTTGCAGATCGCTGATCGCGGCTTCCACGATGGGGCTGCTCGGATTGCTCGGCTGCGGCGACGAAGACGAGCCCGCCGTCGACGCGGCCTCCGAAGCGGACGCGCCCATGGCACCGCGGGAGCCGCTGAGCATCCGCCCGGGCGAGGGCATCGGCCCGGTCAACGTCGGTGACCGCTGGTCCGACATCGTCGGCGTGCTGGACGGCGCGCGCCCCGTCGCCTTCAACCGCCTCGGCCTCGTGGCCGTGCCGCGAATGGGCATGGAGGTCGTGCTCGCCTCGAGCATGGACAGCATGGTCAGCGACGACGCCTACGTGATGGGCATCGGCGCGCTCGACGGCGGCACCTTCGAGGGGCCGATCGAGCCCGGCGCCACCGAAGCCGAGCTGCTCGAGTCGCTCGGTGAAGCCGACTTCGAGGCGGGCGGCGTCCGTTTCTACACCGAGGGCCTGAGCGTCGAGCTCGGCGAGGACGGCACGGTCAGCAAGGTCGCCGTCATCGCGCCCTTCACGATCGACGAGACCGCCCCGCGGATGGAGATGGCGCTGTGAACCGCATGATGATGATTGTCGCCGCGCTGCTCTTCGCCGGGCCGAGCGCGCCCGTCGGCGCGGAGATCGAACGGGAGTCGGGCACCTTCGAGGTGGTCGACATGCACCTGCACCCGGGAAGCCTCTCGCGCTTCTCGGAGGGTGGGCGCGAGTTCGTGATCTCGTCGCTCCCGCCCTTCGTCCGCGCCTACGCGCCCTCGATCCTCAACCTCCTCTCGGACCCCTACGCGGAGCACATCGGCATCCACGCGCAGACCGAGATGGCGGGGGTGGACCACGCGGTGCTCTACGCGGTCTACGCGCCGGAGACCACGGGCGTGTTCACCAACCGCGAGCTGCAGGCCGCGCTCACGGACGAGCGCAACGTGCGCGACGACGGCACGCCGTGGGCCTACGGCTTCGCGAGCATCGACTTCGTGGACTTCACGGACGACGAGGCGGAAGCCGAGCGACGCCTCGAAGCGCTCGGGTCCTACTTCGAGGGCCACCCGGGCCTCTTCATCGGCATCAAGCTCGCGCATCCGCACCAGCAGGTCGCCTTCGACGACGAGGCCTACTTCGGCGTGTACGACGTCGCCGCCGAGTACGACGTGCCCGTGCTCCTGCACACCGGCTTCTCGCCCTTCCCGGGTACGGTCGACGAGCCCTCGCACTACGACCCGACCAACCTCGCGGCGCTCGTGGCCGACCGACCCGACGTGACCTTCGTGCTGGCCCACGTCGGCCAGGGCGATGCGCGCGCGACCGCGGCGGCGCTCGACCTGGCCGCCGAGAACGACAACGTCTACCTCGAGGTCAGCGCGCTGGGCTCACCGCTCCGAATCGACGAAGACGGCAACGACGTCGAACGCTCCGAGCCTCAGCTCCCGAGCGTCATGGCCGCCATCGCCGCCCGGAGCCTCACCGGCAAGACCCTCTTCGCCAGCGACGGCCCACAGTCGAGCGGCAAGGTCCGCAGCTACCTCGAGGATGTCCTCGCAGCCGCCGAAGCCGGCGGCTGGAGCGAGGCGCAGATCCGCGGGCTGCTCTCCGACAACTTCCACCGGGTCTACCTCTCCGGCACCGACGACTGAGTGTGGGGCCCGCGCTTGCGGACGCCCCCGAAGTGAGGCGAGAGTGTCGGCGTGTTGGATGCGCCTTTGGGTCGGCGCAGCAGGGCACGTGCAGCCATTGGGGTGGCTGCCGTGCTCTTGCTCGCGTGCGGTGGTGACGATGGCGATGGGGTCGTGCCCGTCGTCGATGGCTCGGTCGTGGGCGACGCCGGCGCGCCCGTCGACTCGGGGGTCGACTCCGGGCCGGCGCCCGAGGACGCCGGCGTCGACGCCCGTCCGCCATCCGACGCGGGCGCACCGCTCGGGGCGCCCTACCCGATCGTGCTCGCCCACGGGTTCTTCGGCTTCGAGGAGCTCGGCGGGAGCTTCCTGACCTACTTCTTCGGGGTGAAGGACGACCTGGCCGCGGTGGGCGAGTCGAACGTCTTCACGCCCGCGGTCGATCCCTTCAACGACTCGGAGACCCGCGGCGAAGAGCTCGCGGCGGCCGTGGAAGAGATCCTCACGACCACTGGCCACGCGAAGGTCGTCATCGTGGGTCACTCACAGGGCGGGCTCGACGCGCGCTACGTCGCCAGCACGAGGCCCGAGCAGGTCGCGGCGGTCGTCACCATTGCGACGCCGCACCGCGGAACACCGACCATCGACCTCGTGCAGGCGGCCACCGAGAACGAGGACCTCCGCGAGTGGGTCGATGGTCTGATCCGCATCGTCGGTCGCCCGCTCTGGGACGCCGCGGGTGACGAAACGAGCTTCTTCGCCGCCCTCGATCAGCTCTCCGAGGAGGGCGCGGCAGCCTTCAACGCCGCCCACCCCGACCAGCCGAACGTCGACTACTACTCGATCGGTGGGCGCTCGGACCGCAACCTCGCGCTGACCACGTGTGCTGCCGAGGAGCCGCCCGCGTTCATCCGTGACTTCGCCCTCGAGCGCGATCCCATCGACCCGCTCCTCGCCGTGAGCGAAGCGTTCATGGACGGTGGCTTCGGCGACCCCGAGCCCAACGACGGGCTCGTCCGGGTCACCAGCTCCCGCTGGGGCACCTTCCTCGGCTGCGTGCCCGCCGACCACTTCGATCAGATGGGGCAGATCCTCGGAGACCAGCCCGGCATCGGCAACGAGTGGGAGCACCTGCAGTTCTATCGGGATCTGGTCACCTGGCTGCGAGCCCAGGGCTACTGAGCTCACTGGGGCCAGTTCCCTTGGAACAATCCGGCACCATTGAGTCTTTCACCTTGATACCTCCCCGGTTGCGGGTAGTCTGGTCGCCGTGTCTCGTGGTGCCCTCAGCGCGGCCATCGGCGCTGCGGTGCTGTCCACGCTCTCCATCCCGGCGTTCGCGCAGGAAGACGGCGGTGACCTGACCGCGCCCCCTGGGTCGACCCCGGTCGCGCCCTCAGCCCAGCCGGTCACCCCGGCCACGCCGCCGACCCAGCCCGTCGTGCCTGCGGGCCCACCGCCTGCGCAGCCGACCGAGCACGGCGTCCGCTTCGAGGCCATCGACCAGGCGACGGTACGGGTGTTCGCGGTCGCCAACGTGACCACCGAGCAGGTCCGCGGACGCTTTCAGACCCGGGTGATCGGCCTGCCAGAAGCCGGACACGGCACGGGCGTGGTGGTCGACCCGCGCGGCGTCGTCGTCACGGCCCGGCACGTCGTCGAAGGTGCTCGCCACGTCGCCGTTCGTTTCCCTGGCAGCGGACCGGTGGTTCCGGCGGAGGTCGTGTACGCGGACACCGACCTCGACTTCGCGATCCTCCTGGTGAACGCGGGTGGTCCGATCGAGCACGTGGTGCCCCTACCGGACGGGGTTCCTGCATTGAGCGTTCGCGACACGATCACCGCCATCGGCTACCCCTTCGACGCCGATCGGCGGCAGCCACAGTCGAGTCGCGGGATCATCGGCGGAGTGCTCGACGACGGCCGACTGCAGCTGGACATCAGCGTGAACCCGGGCAACTCGGGCGGCCCCCTCCTCGACGCGAACGAAGCGCTCGTCGGCATCGTCGTCGCCCGGGCCTCGCACCGGATGGGCGCCGAGGGCATCGGTCTGGCGGTCCCGATCGCACCGATCGCAGCGGCGTATCGCCAGGCTCTCCGCGGTGGTGCGCTCTCGGAGGCCTACCGAAGGCTTCGCGGAGACGCGCTCGCGGCGAGTCGCATCGCTCAGGTCGTGGATGCCATCGTCCGGCTGGGCGGCGCCGAGCTCCTCGAGGAGGCCGCGAACTTCGTCGACGACCCGACCGAGAGCGCGCTGATCGATCGCTTCCGCGCGATCGCGAACGAGACCGACGACCCGGATCTGCTCGGGCTCCTCGCCGCGTTCTTCTGGGACTGTGCGCAGGTCATTCTCGAGCGCTCCGGAGGCATGCCCTCGCCCGACCAGATGCAGCCCGGTCCCACCCGGCGGCTGGCCGACCAGCTCTGGCGCCTCGCCTTCGCGCTCGCCGAACGGGCCCGGAACGGCGACGCGACGATCGTCGACCGTTCGCCCTTCGTGGGCTTCCTGACCCCGGCAGCGGTCGCCGGCGGAGTCGGCCGTGGACACATCGCGAGTCGTCGAACGGCGCCCAGCGGACCGCGCGGCAAGTGGCGTCCCTACGCGCTCGCGGGCTACTCGGTCGACCACACGTTCTCGCCCATTCGCGGATTCGGTGTGGAGCTCTACTTCCCGATCGGCACGCTCCGCCCCGAGGTCTCCACTCGGGTCGCGTTCATCCTCGGCGGCGGGCTCGACGTCCTCTTCGGCGACGGCGGCAACGCGGTCCACGGCGGGCTCGGGCCCGGCCTCGGTGTGCGCTTCGGACGCCGCGGTGGGGTCGCCTTCCACCTCGCATACAGCTTCGGGCTCATCTCCATCCGCGCCGGCGGCTCGTCGGACGCGTTCCTCAATCCGGTCGGGTTCGTGGCCGGGATGACCGCCAAGTTCGGCAAGTTCCACATCGGCGGCTCGTTCCGGATGGAGTGGGACGAGGACTTCGAACGGGCCTACACGCGCATCTTGGCGCCCGCGATCGGCGCCGTCTTCTGAGGCGGTTGGGCCCTTCCCCGGCTACCCTCTCGGCGTGCCGGTGATGGAAGGCCAGATCGGAGAGCTCCGGTGGCGCTACCTACCCTGCGCCCCACCCGCACACCTCACGCCCTTCGTTCGCAGCTACGCCGGCTACCTCGAAGAGGCGCCCGCCGAGGTCGTTCGGCGAGAGCTCCCCTTCCCGGGCCTGGTGATGATCGTGGAGCTCGAACCAGCGCTCCGGCTCGGCCCGAACACCCGGCCCTTCCCTCGAGGGTTCGTCGCGGGCATCGGAGGGCTCCCGGTCGCGACCCGTTTCCGCCGACGCCAACACGGACTGCAGGTCGACCTGAGCGCTCTCGGAGCACGCGCGCTCTTCGGGGTCGATGCATCGGAGCTCGAGGGCGAGGTGGTGCCCCTCGAGGACCTGGGCGCGGACGAGCTGGCCGAACGACTGGCGGACTGCCCCGACTGGCCGAGCCGCTTCGACCTGACCACCGCCTTCTTCGAACGGCGGCTCGAGCGCGTCAACACCGACCTACGCGTCGCGCAGTGGCTGCTGGACGCCGTCGAGGCGGCGGGCGGCAATCGCCCCATCGCGGAGCTCGTCGATGAGAGCGGCTACAGCCACGGCTACCTCGGCCGGCTCTGTCGCCGGGACCTCGGACTGACGCCGAAGCAGCTGAGCCGACTGGTGCGCTTCCGTCGCTTCGTCGAACGGCTGCGCGGGCCCGGGCCCGCGACTGCGCCTCTGCCCACGTTCGGAAGCCTGGCCGCCGAGCTCGGCTACGCCGACCAGTCGCACATGGTCCGCGAGGTTCGCCAGCTCACGGGCGGCTGGCGCCCGAGCGAGCTGCTCGCCCAGACGAGCCCCGAGCTCCTCCCCCTCTGAGCGGACTCTGTGAACGGGGAAAGAACTCAAGAGCGTCCCTCGGGTGCAGAAGTACACCCGAGGGACGCTCTTGAGTTCTTTCCCCGTTCACATTGGGTGGGTCGAATTCGTCCAAGACGCGCCGAGCCCGCTTTTGCAGACTGGGCGCATGAAGCTGATGCCCTACCTCATCGTCGACGACGCCGCGGCCGCCCTGGCCTTCTACGAGCGCGCGTTCGGCGCCACGATCACCCTCCGCCTCGATGGGCCTGGCGACGCCGTCGGCCACGCCGAGATGCAGCTGCCCGATGGCGGAACCTTCTCGCTCGCGAGCGAGTTCCCCTCGATGGACTACCTCGGTCCGAAAGCACGCGGCGGGACCACCGTCGCGCTGGACCTGCACGTTCCAGACTGCAAGGCAGCCTTCGCGAAGGCCATCGAGGCCGGCGCAACGGTGGACCGTGAGCCGGAGCAACAGTTCTACGGATACCTCGCGGCGACCGTGTACGATCCTTTCGGCCACCGTTGGATGATCGGCGAGAAGGTCGAAGAGGTCTCGCCGGAAGAGATGCAGCGGCGCTACGACGCCATGCTCGCCGGCGACTGAAGACGCAGGGCGGCGAACTCACTCGTCTTTTCGTCCCGTGCTCCACCTGGGCTGCGTTCCTCGCGTTTCTGCGTTAGGGTCCTCCCGTCGCGCGGGGCGCCCTTCGAGGGCTGAGATGGACCCGTGGAACCTGATCCGGCTCGCACCGGCGGAGGGAACGCGACGCTCTCTCCGTCCGTGTGCGCGTTGGCCCACCGAAGAAGACGAGAGAACGCATGACTCAGCTGAAGCTCCCCCTGCCGCTCAACGGCGCGGCCAACCCCTCTTCCACCGACGCGGGGACCACCCCGGGCTCCTTCGCGAACGCCCCGGCCATCGGCGCCGCGCTCACGTTCTCCTCGCCCGACACACCGGGCATGCCCGCGCCGAGCGGGAAGACCGCCTGGGACTTCCTGCCCGAGGGCTGGCGGCGTGAAGGCGCGTTCGCCGTGGCGCCGGAGGGCTTCGAGCCGGTCACCCAGCTCGAGCACGCCCGCCTCGGCAACATCACGCCCGAGATGGAGCGGGTCGCCGCCAAGGAAAAGCACCTGACCCCCGAGCAGGTGCGCGACGAGGTCGCCGCCGGCCGCATGATCATCCCGGCCAACCGGGTCCATCTCGGCAAGAAGCTCGACCCGATGGCCATCGGCCGCGCGAGCCTCACGAAGATCAACGCCAACATGGGCGCGAGCCCGGTGGCCAGCGGCACCAGCGACGAGCTCGAGAAGCTGCAGTGGGCGACCAAGTGGGGCGCCGACACCGTCATGGACCTGTCGACCGGCGGCGACCTCGACGCCACCCGACAGTCGATCATCGACAACTCGCCCGTGCCCATCGGGACCGTGCCCATCTACTCGATGATCATCGGCAAGAAGATCGAGGACCTCAGCCTGCAGGACATTCTCGACACCCTCGAGCACCAGGCGAAGCAGGGCGTCGACTACTTCACCATTCACGCCGGCGTGCTCATGGAGCACCTGCCCTTCGTGAAGGACCGGCTCATCGGCATCGTGTCGCGCGGCGGCTCGCTGCTCGCCAAGTGGATGATCCACCACGACGCGCAGAACCCGATGTACACGGACTTCGAGGCCATCTGCGACGTCATGCGCGAGTACGACGTGTCGTTCTCGCTCGGCGACGGCCTCCGCCCCGGCGGCCTCGCGGATGCGACCGACACCGCGCAGATCGCGGAGCTGCAGACCCTCGGTGAGCTCACCGAGCGCGCCTGGCGCAAGGGCGTGCAGGTGATGGTCGAGGGCCCCGGCCACGTCCCCTTCGACCAGATCGAATACAACATGAAGGCCCAGCGGACGCTCTGTCACGGCGCGCCCTTCTACGTGCTCGGGCCCCTCGTGACCGACGTCTTCCCCGGCTACGACCACATCACGAGCTGCATCGGCGCGACCGCCGCCGCTTATCACGGCGCGAGCATGCTCTGCTACGTGACGCCGAAGGAGCACCTCGGTCTTCCGAAGAAGGACGACGTGAAGCAGGGCTGCATCGCCTACAAGATCGCCGCCCACGCGGCCGACGTCGCGCTCGGCATCCCCGGCGCCCGTGACTGGGACGACGACCTGACCCGCGCCCGCGCCGCCCTGAACTGGGAAAAGCACTTCGAGCTCAGCTTCGACCAGGACACGGCCCGCGCCTTCCACGACGAGGACCTCGACGTGGACACCGACTTCTGCGCGATGTGCGGCCACGACTGGTGCTCGGTCCGCATCTCGAAGGAGATCGTCCAGTTCGCCAGCGGCAAGGCCGAAGGCTTCGAGCGCGACAAGGTGCTCAAGTCGCCGGCGCTCACGGACGAGCAGCGGAAGATCCTCGAGCAGCGCGGCCACCTGAGCCCGGAGGAGATCCACCGGCTGGCCTCGAAGACCAAGAAGGCGCTCGGCAGCGAGGGCGACAAGGCCTCCTGCCACAGCGATCTGGTCCCCGCCGACGACGCCCAGCGGATCCAGCAGGAGAAGCTGGTCCAGATCGGCCGTCGCGAGGCCCGATCCTGACCGCGGATCCGGCGGATTCCGCGCCGGATTCGTAACGCCGCCGCCGGCCAAAGCTGGTACAACCCGGCCGGTCGGGAGTTTTCCTGAGCCAATCCCCCCATCTCGGAGCACCTAACCCCATGACCCGTACTGCGCGACTTCTCGCTTTCCTCGGCCTCACGCTCGCCCTCGCTTGTGGCGGCGGTGGCGGCGACGACACCACCGATGGCACCGACGAAGGCACCGGCGGCGGAGAGACCCTCGCGGCCTATGAGGGCCCGATCGGCGGCGACCCGGCCGCTGGCGAGGCGGTCTTCGCCAACAACTGCGCCGGCTGCCACCCGGGCGTCGGCCCCGACCTGCAGGGCCACGGCGCTTCGGCGGCGGAAGCCCGCATGATCGTCCGCGAGGGCGAGGACCGCATGCCGGCCTTCGGCGCGGACAAGATCAGCGACGAGGACCTGGAGAACGTCATGGCGCACCTCCAGGCCACGTACGGCATGTTCCAGTGAGCGTCGGGCGGGCATGAGCCCGCCCCGCTCAGGCTCCCTCTCGCGACGTCAGATGCCGACCCACTCGTGGGGGTCGAGGCTGCGCGTGCCGCGGCGGATCTCGAAGTAGAGGGGGTCGTTGCCGACCGCGCCCAGCGTCTGGCCGAGCACCACCGGCTCACCGGCGGTGACGTCCAGGCGCGCGAGGCCGGCATAGACGGTGAAGTAGCCGTCGCCGTGGTCGATGACGACCATCGTTCCGTAGACCCCGTAGCGGCGCGCAAAGGCGACGCGGCCCTCGCTGACGACCTCGACGCGCGCGCCGGCGCGAGCGACGAACTCGAGGCCCGACCCGTCTTCGCGAGTCGCGTCGCGAACGGCGCCACCGGCCGCGACCGGGAGGCGAAGGCGACCGCGCTGCGCATCGAAGCGCACCTGCTGCGCGCCGTGCACTCGCAGGCCGTAGCCGTCCGCGTTGCCCTGGGCGGTGACCGGCAGCCGAACGCTCGGGTCGACGAGGTCGGCGAAGAGATCGGCGGTGCGCGCGCGGCCCGCTTCCAGGCGGCGCTGCTCGGCGAGCTGCTCGAGCTGGCGCGCCTTGAGCTCGGCCTCGCGCTCCGCGTCGGCGATGGCGCCTTCGAGCGCGGTCGCGCGGCGGTCCAGGTACGCGACCGAGCGGAGGTCACCCTGGACCATCCGCTCGAGGCGCTTCATCCGGCCGAGGTGCGAGAGCATGGCGTCGAAGCCACCGGCGACGGGGAGCATGCCGGCGCGACGCATGCGGTAGAGCGCGCGGGCCCGGCGGTGAAGGCTGTCCTCGACCCGCTCGCGGCGCTCCCGGAGCTGTTCGACCTCGGTGTGGAGCGCGTCCTTCTCGACGGTGGCCGCCTCGGCGGCCTGCTGCAGCGCCTCGAGCTCGGCGTCCACTGGAGTCGGGGCGAGCGCCAGCTGCGCGTCCGGGATCGGCCGGGTCGGCGCGAGCACGCTCGGCTGGGCCACCGCGGGGAGACCCATCAGCAGGAGCGCGAGCGGCGCCATCATCCAGCCGCGGCGCCGGAGCAGGCTGCGGCGCTTCTTGCCGTGGGCGGAGCGTCGAGTCGGGATCGGGGTGCGCATCAAACGGTCAGGTAGCGGCGGAGGGAGAGCGCGCTGCCGGCCGCGCCCGCGATGGCGCCGGCGGCGATGATCGCGAAGAGCATCCAGGCCGGAAGGAACACCGCGCGGGTACCCATGAGCTCGGCGAGGCTCGCGTCGATGGAGCCGCGCACCGTCGTGAAGAGCACACCCAGGGCGAGGACCGCGAGGACCGCGCTCATCGCGCCCTGGAAGGTGCCCTCGAGCACGAAGGGCCCGCGGACGAAGTTGTCGGTCGCGCCGCAGAGCTTCATCACCTCGATCTCGTTGCGGCGCCGCGCCACCGCGAGTCGGATCGTGTTGCCGATCACGGCGAAGACGCAGAGCAGGACCAGCAGCCCGATGACGATGGCCAGGTTGGTCCCGGCCGTCACGAGCGAGCCGAGCCGATCGAAGAAGGAGCGGTAGGTCTCGACGTCGCTGACGGCGCGGAAGCGCCCCACCCGCTCGCTGATCGCGTCGACGCGCTGGATGGGCGTGCCCTCGGCGATGGCCACCTCGAGGCTCGGCGGGAAGACCTCCGCCGGCAGGCTCGCGAGGTCGCTGCTGACCTCGGACTGCTCGAGGAACATGCCCCGCGCGTCCTCGGAGCTGAGGCTCTGGACCGAGGCGACCTCGGGAAGTCCTTCGAGGACCATGCGGAGCTGGGTCACGTCTTCGGGCCGCGCGCCATCGCGCAGGTAGACGCTGAGTCGGCCGCTCTCACCCCACCGCTCGGCGGCTGCCGAGAGGTTGGTCGTCGCGAGCAAGGCGCCCCCGACGCAGAGGAATGCCACCGACAAGCTGGTGACCGCCACCAGGTAGAGCCGCAGCTCCTCGCGAAGCCCGCGGCGCGCCCTCGCCACCATCGATTTCAGATCCACTCGTTCGCCTCCCGATGATCCTTGGTTCGCCGGCTGTGCCCTCAGCCGACCGCCGCGTGTACGCCCGTGGTGCCCCAGGACCGGAGACCGGTCCGCGCTTCGATGACCCGGCCCTCGTCGATCGAGATGATCCGGTGGTCGCGGCTCGCGATCAGGCTGTGATCGTGGGTCGCGAAGAGCACCGTCGTGCCGGTGTCGTTGATCTCTTCGAAGAGCGTCAGGATGTCGATCGCCAGGTGGGGATCGAGGTTGCCCGTCGGCTCGTCCGCGAGAATGAGCGCCGGCTCGGTGACGATGGCGCGGGCCACGGCGACCCGCTGCTGCTCGCCACCGCTGAGCGACTCGGTGCGTTCCTGGCCGCGCCCCGCCAGACCCACGCGCTCGAGCGCCTCGGCGACCCGAGAGCGGACCAGCCGGCGGGGCATCGCGAGGATCTCCAGCGCGACGGCGACGTTCTCGAAGACCGTCCAGTGCGGGATGACCTTGAAGTCCTGGAAGACGATCCCGAGGTTCCGCCGGAGGAACGGGATCGACTTGTCCGTGAGGCGGGCGATGTCGCGCCCGCAGAAGAGGATGCGGCCCTGGTCGACCGTGTGCTTGCGGTACACGAGCTGCAGGAGCGTGCTCTTGCCGGCGCCGCTCGGCCCGGTGATGAACGCGAACTCGCCCCGCTCGACCTCGAGGTAGACGTCCTTGAGGGTCGGCTGGTCTTCGCGGAAGTACTTGTAGACCCCGTCGAAGACCAGGATCGGTCGCTGCGCGGCGCGCGCGTCGGCGCGGGCGCCCGCTCGGAAGAAGGCAAAGGGACGGACCACCTTGCCCTCGTCGTCCTCTGGATCTCTCGGCATTCCCGGCATGTTTCCGGCATACCGGTCCCGATCGATCGGGGGCAAGAAAGTGACGGGTCCGTGGCCTCGGGGGGGCTCCGTCCCGTCAGAAACGCTCCCGGATCGGGAGCGCTTCGGTCTCAGGGATCGGCGACCGTGACCTCGAAGAAGTAGTCGCCCGCTCGGCCGCTGCTCCAACCATCCACGATGAAGTAGTGGGTTCCGGCGTTGAGCGTCCGGTCGATGCGGCTGGTCGAGCCCTCGCCGCCGTCGTCGTTGCAGGCTTCCTCTTCGAGGGAGACGCACATGCCGGTGTGCATGTGGAGCACGGTATCGAACGCGGACCCATCCGTGGTCGCGACCACCTGCTTGGTCTCGGTCAGGTCGAGGCGGAAGGCGACGTCGTTCGACATCGCCCCGCTGCCGCAGAGGGCGGTCTCGTAGTCCGGGAGCGCGCTGACGGTGGTGCCGGTGAAGAGTCCACCGGTCGCGGGGATCACGTGGGCGGTCTCGCAGGTGTCGTTGCCGGTGACCGGCACGGGCACGGTCGGCTCGGACGCCTCGATCTGCAGCTCGAAGCTCGTGCCGCTGAACGACTCGACGATCACGTAGTAGGTGCCGGGCGCCAGGTCGCGGAGCCGGCTGCGGCTCGGGTTGCCGGAGGTGC
Organism: Deltaproteobacteria bacterium; assembly: GCA_017644045.1. Taxonomy (GTDB): domain Bacteria; phylum Myxococcota_A; class Polyangia; order Polyangiales; family Houyiibacteriaceae; genus UBA1660. Next base: position 577,361 of record JAEPMI010000008.1, on the reverse strand, counting down.
AGCGGAGCTGGCTCGCGTCGACGCCGCAGGTCTCCTGGATGCCCACGTACATGAACGAGCCGGAGCCGTCGGCGACGACCACGAGGTCGGAGCGCTCGGTGAGCGTCACCTCGTAGACGATGTCCTTGTAGTTGAAGCCGCAGCTCAGATCGATGTCGTCTTGCTTGTCCGCGAGGGTGCCCGTGATGGTCGCGGGTGCCGTCACCGGGATGGCGTTCGAGCAGAGGTCACCCGCCGGCGGCGGAGTCGGCGCCTCGAAGGCGATGTCGAGCGTGAAGTCGTTCTCGCGGGAGGACGAGCCCTCGACGACCACGAAGTACGTGCCGGCCGGGACCTGGTGGAGGCGGGTGCCGGCCGTGGAGCCGCGCACGCAGCGCATGTCGGTCGCCTCGTCGCCACAGGTGCGCTGGATGGCGACCGAGAGCGAGTCGCCGGAGACCGAGGCGGCGCTGACCACCACGTCGCGCTCCTCGGTGGTGGTGAAGGTGTAGACCAGGTCCGGCGCGTTGGTGGAGCCGCAGCTGGTGGTCACGTCGTCGTCGACGTCGACCAGCGAGCCCGGGAAGGTGCCGCCGGCGGAGACGTCGAGCGGCATCGCGCAGGACTCGTTCGTCGGCGGATCGGTCGGGTCCTGGAAGACGACCTCCACGCCCACGTCACCGCCGATGTCGGCGACCAGGATGAAGTACTGACCCGCGGGGAGCGCGCGGCGGCGCACCGCGCCGGGGAAGCCGCTGTTGCACTCGAGCTCGGAGCTGCGGTCGTCGCAGGTCGAGCGGAGCGCGACGTAGGTGATGCTCCGGCCCTCGGCTCGGACGGTGACGTCCTGGGCCTCGGTGAGGTCGAAGGTGAGCACGAGGTCGCGGCGGCCCGAGGGAGCACAGCCGAGCTCGTAGTCGGGGATCGCGCCGAGGCTGGTCAGCTCGAAGAAGCCGCCGGCCGAGACGTCGAGCGGGTCGTCGCAGGCGTCGTAACGAACCGCGCCGCACTCGGCCTCGTCGATGTCCTCGTCGCAGTCGTTGTCGATGCCGTCTTCGCAGACCTCGTTGATGGTGGTGCCGCGCGTCGGGTCGCGGTCGTCGCAGTCGGTGCCACCCTCGCAGAACCAGTCGGCCTCCCCGTCCTCGTCGAAGTCGCGGCTCGTGCGACGGCAGAGCTTCGCCTCCTCGTCGCAGCGGTCGATGGTGCAGACGTCGTCGTCGTTGCAGGTCTCGGGCACGCCCGGGAGGCAGCCATCGATGGGGTCGCAGACCTCGGTGCCGTTGCAGAAGATGCCGTCATCGCAGACGGCGGGCTCGACCCGATAGACGCAGATGCCGCGGTCGTCGCAGATGTCGCGGGTACAGGCGATCTCGTCGTCGCAGTCGTCGTCGGTGGTGCAGGGGATGGAGCCGTCGGGCAGCCCGGGGTCGCCCATGTCGAGCGGGCCGGCGTCGAGACCGGCGTCCATGGCGGTGGTGTCGTCGTCGCCGCAGCCGCCGAGAGCGAGCGCGAGCGTGAGGATCCAGAATTGGGCCAGGGCGGCGGTGTCGAGCGAGCGCATGCGAAGTCCTTGAAGGGCCGGGACCGGGAGAACCGGCACCCATGACATAGCGGGCGTGAGCGTCGCACGCACGCGAAGCGCGGACGGTAGCGGGCCCGGGCGGGTTGTGACCACCCTCACCTCTCGCGGGGCCCGGGGAGCGCAGGCTCCCGGCGATGAGCGACGCCGTACTCTACGAGCGCCGCGGCGCGGTGGGCGAGATCGTCCTGAACCGCCCCGACGGCCGCAACAGCATGACCCCCGAGCTGCTGGAAGCCTTCGCGGCGGCCTCGGCCAAGGCGAAGGGCGATGGCGAGATTCGCTGCGTGATCGTCCGTGGTGAGGGACGGTGCTTCAGCGCCGGGGCCGACCTGAAGGCGAACCTGCAGACCGGCGGCGGCCTCCCCCACGAGCGCTCCTACGCGATGTACGCGCCCTTCCTCTCGCTGAACGACATCGAGGTGCCGATCGTCGGCGCCCTGAACGGACACGCCGTTGGCGGCGGCTTCGGGCTCGCGCTGACCTGCGACATCCGCATCGGGAAGACGGACGCCAAGTACGGCGCCAACTTCGCACGGCTCGGGTTCGGGAGCGGGATGGCGATCAGCTACGTGCTTCCGCGGCTGGTCGGGGTCTCTCGGGCGGCGGAGCTCCTCTTCACCGGGCGACTGGTCGAGGGCGAGGAAGCGGCGCGGATCGGGTTGCTCTCGGCGGCGGTGGCGGGCGACGAGGTGCTGCCGAAGGCGCGGGCGCTCGCGGACGAGATCGCGAAGAGCGCACCGCTGGCCGTGCGAGCCATCAAGCGCGCGCTGAGGCACAACCTCGACTGGGACCCGAAGCCGGCCGCGCGCTACGAGGCCGCGCTGCAGGCCGACACGCTGACGACCGAGGACGCCAAGGAAGGCATGGCGGCGCTGCTCGAGAAGCGGGCGCCGAAGTTCCAGGGGCGCTGAGCGGTTACTCGTACCAGGCGCCGAACGCCTCGGGGCTCAGGCCGGGGAGGCAGTGGCCGGGTCCGACGGTCCGGGCGCCATCGGCGGAGTCCCAGCGGACGCAGCGGTGCTCGAGCGGGCAGTCGGAGTCGTAGTCGCACGCCGAGGTGCATCCGTGGTGACTCGGGGCCGCGGGGTCGCCGAAGAAGGCGCAGAGGCCGGACGCGCAGCCCGCGGATTCGTAGACGCCGCGGTCGCCGGCATCGGTGGGAGGCTCGGTGCCGCAGTCGGCGCCGTGGTCGCCGAGCGGTGGCGGGTCGGCGCTGAAGCAACGACCGCTCTCGCAGTAGAGGTAGCGCAGCGTCCAAGCGCCTCCGTCCACGCGGGACGGAAGCGTGTCCCTGCAGTCCTCGTCGGTGCTGCACTCGTCGGTCAGGGTGCGCGGACGCCAGTCTTCACACAGCCGCCGCGCGTCTCCATCGGCAAGGGTGGCGCCTTCGTGGTCGAAGCCCGCCAGCCGATAGGGCGGCAACGCCGACCCGGGCGCGCAGCCCCGTTCGCACTCCGCCACCACCTCTCGACTCGAGCAGAGCTCGTCGATGCTGCCGCACTCTCGCCCCCAGTAGTGACCGTTGCTGGCGCGAACCTGGGGACGACCCGCGACGAAGACGCACTTGTAGCCGAGCCAACAATGGGTGGCGCAGCCACCGAGATCGGGCGGTTCCTCGCGCGGATCGCCCGAGTCTCCGGGGGATGCGTCGTCGGGACCGTAGTCCGGGAACGTGATGTCGCTGCCCGGATCGGCGGTACAGGCCACGAGGGAGGCCACGAGCACTCCTGCGAGGCCATGCGAGTTCATCGATTGAAGCTAGCACGAAGGCCGATTGACTGCCGCGTCGGAGACCAACGCTGAAGGGCATGGTGCCCATTGGAGGCTCCGTCTTCGCCCGCTGGAGGAAGAGTTTGCATTTCGTGCTCGGAGCGCCCTGCTTTCAGGGGCTTGCGGGGGGTGAGCCTGTCCCCGACTTCTAGTGCGTGATGCACATCGGTTGACGGGAGATCCGTGGTCTGGGTGGGTTCGATGGGGTGTCCGCGAACCGAGGAAATGCCGAAGTATTTTCGAGCGTGAGGGGACGACCGCAGGGGGCGTGCTCAGGGCGCGCAGCGCCCTTCAACCGATGTGCATCACGCGCTAGCGGCAGCGGGTGTCGATGGCGGGGCCGTGGCAGGTGGTGCACGCGCGGGGGTTGCGGCGGTAGTCGTCCTTGCAGCGGGCGACGTAGCCGGGGGCGTGGGGGCTGAGGCCGGCGCCGATGCCGCGGGCGCCGTGGCAGACGACGCAGTCGCGCTCGGCGTGGCAGCTGGTGCAGGTGGTCATGGAGCGGCGGGCTTCGATGCCGTGGGCGTCGACGAAGCTCGGCGGGTGGAAGCGCGCACCAGCACGGGCAACGGGAGCGGCCATCGGGCTGAGACCGAGGCGGCTGTGGCATTCGGTGCAGAAGCGCTGGGTGGTGTGGCAGCTGCTGCAGCGGTGCTCGTCGCGGCGAGCCATCGGGCCGTGGTTGGTGAGGAAGTCGGCGGGGTGGATGCTCGAAGGCCGAACGCGTCCGTCGTGGCAGGCGACGCACTCGCTCTCGGTGTGGCACTCGGCGCAGAGCTCGCCGCGGTCGGCGGCGACCCAGCGGTGGCGCACGAGGAAGTCGCGGTCGTGGTCCATGCCGTGGAGCCAGCGCGGGGGCAGGAGCTCCGCGTCGCCGAAGCGGGTCTGGAGCGTTCCGTCCGGAGTGCTCACGTGACAGACGGAGCACTCGCCGCTCGCCTCGTCGCCACCGAGTCCGGCGGTACCGTGGCAGCGCCAGCACGACTCCATCGTCGGCAGGTCGCGGGCGGTGGCGGTCTGCCGGTGCTGGACGTCCTCGTGGCAGTCGAGGCAGCGGACGCCCTCGCGCGCATGCTGCCGGTGCGAGAAGTGGATGCGCGGCGGCGGGAACTCCGACGCGACGATGTCGGTGCCATCGCTGCCGACGTGGCAGTAGCCGCAGCGATCGGCGCTCGGCCGCTCGCGGTCGGTCTGCGCGTCGTGGCAGGGAGCACAGGACGCCTCCCTCGGGATGAGCGACTCCGCCGAGCGCGTGCTGTCGGTCGCGCCCTCGTGGCAACGCTCGCAGCGCAGGCGCACGTGCTGCGGGTGGCTGTGGTCCATGCGGAGCGCGATGCGCTGCGGCGGATAGATCACCGGCGAGGGCAGCTCCTCGGTGTCGTTCTGCGATTGCGAATGGGTCAGCGCGCCCGCGAACGCGCAGCCCATCACCGCGAGGAAGAGCAGACGCGCCTTCATCGCCACGTCCTCAGCAGGAAGCTCGCCAGCGCGCGGACCCGGTGTCGCACGAGCCCGCTGTGCGCCCACTCGACGTCGAGCGCAAAGCGGCTCTGACGGGTCACGCGAAACTCGCCACCGAGCGCGAGGGACACCGAGGTGGTGTCGCGCTGATCGCGCCACGGGTCGTCGAAGCGCCACACCGAGCCGCGCCACCACGCCGCGCCACGCGCGCCGATGTTGCGACGGAGCTCGCCGAGGATGGCGGCGACCGGCCGCAGCGAGCCGGCCCAGAGGAAGCCGCGCAGCTCGGCGCGCCAACCACCGCGCGCGACTCGGCCCCAGAGCTCGCCACCGAGATCTCGCTCGACCTCGTTGCCCGGCTCCGAGCGCCGTCCGCGCAGGATGCCGCCGACGCGAACGTCGCCCATCGGCGGCGCGTCCAGCGCCAGCTCGAGCTGGCTGACCGGCACCGGGTCGAAGAAGCCCCAGATGCTCCCGGCGTCGAAGCGAGGCACGTGGTGGCGAAAGCGAAAGCGCGCGGTCCCTTCGAAGGCATGCGCCGCGACCTCCGCGAACGCCTCGACCAGCTCTTCGCGGCCGAGCTCCCACACCAGGTCGCCGCGCAACTCGAGCGCGGCGTGCGGGCGGCTCGTCAGACCGACACCGGCGTAGGAGAGCACCGTGCCCTCCTCGTTGCGCATCTCACGAGCGAAGGCGCGCACCTTCGCGTAGCGATCGAGCCCCGCGGAGAGCGCGGCACCGTAGAGCCAGGTGCGGGGCGTGTCCTGGATCTGCGGGTAGTCGCTCGGCGCGAGCGTCTCGGGCAACACCAGGTGGATCGAGCCCTGAACGCCGAGACCGGGGCTCCCGCCGAAAGTCCCGGGACGCACCTGGCGACCTCCATAGCCTTCGACCTCGAGCCAGCGCCAGGGGCGCGCCGCCACGCGACCACCGTCGAAGCGAGCCATGCCTGCCGGGTCCATCCCGATCTGCCGACCGGCCCGCACCGACAGCCCTCTCGGGCCGCGGAGCTCCACCTGGAACGTCGGTACGTCGAGGCGGGTCCGGCGCGCGAGCGGCTGGTAGCCGAGCGCGTCCGACGCATTGGTCGCGTCGTAGCAGCGGTCGGTGTCGCGAATGCAGTCCCGTCCGAACTCCTGGTCGAGGCGCAGCGCGACCGAGGTGTGGATCTGGAAGCGCGACTCCGCGGGGTCCTCACCCAGCTTCAGCACGTGCGTCAGCCCGAGGGTCTCCACGAAGCGGCGCCGCTCCCAGACGATCGGCGAGAGCGTGGACGCCACCGCGTAGGTGGTGAACGACGCGTTCGAGTCGACGTTCCAGAAGCTCCGTTCGTTGGGCTCGGGTCGCTCCGTCGGCGCGGTCGACGTCCACGTCTGCGCGGCGACGGGGGATGCGGCCACCCCGAGAGACGCGATGAGAAGAACGGCCGCACGCACCGGCGCATGAGGCCCACCCGCACCCATCGCTGTCAAACCCTTCCAGCCCCCAAAGGGCGCGAGGCGCCCCAGGGATCCAGGGCGCCTCGCGGTCGGAGGGCTCATAAGCCGAGTTCTGTTCCGCGCCTTCGTTACCGACGGCGTGGTGAGGATCATTCATCTAGGACCGCCGTCACCGACGGTCTCGAGCGATACAACCCGGAAGCTCGGGCGGGCCGCCCTCGAACGCTTCCCTATTCGATCTTGCTCCGAGTGGGGTTTGCCATGCGACCGACGTCACCGCCGGCCCGGTGCGCTCTTACCACACCCTTTCACCCTTACCGCGCGGCCCGAAGGCAGCACGGCGGTCTACTCTCTGTGGCACTTTCCTCGGGGTCGCCCCCACCAGGAGTTACCTGGCACCCTGCCCTATGGAGCTCGGACTTTCCTCCCGTGCGTTGAACACCGAGCGCGAACGCTCGGGCCACCACACCGGCGACCCTCCGAACCGCTCCGACGGGCACTCGATACGACTCCGATGCCCCCTCGGCAAGGGATCTCGGTCCTGCGCGTTTCTTGACCCGGATCCGGTCCCGCATAGCGTCGAGCCATGCGGCGCTCCGTCTTCTTCCTGCTCCTCGGCGCCCTCGCTTGCGGCGAGGCGTCCCCCGAGACCGCGCCCGACGCCGGCACGGCCGCCGAGCCGGTCGTCGCCGAGCCCGAGGCGCCGATTCGGCCTTCTCCCGTCGTGGAAGAGGTCCCGGAGGTCGCGCCCATCGACGATGGCAGCCCCATTGCGAGCATCCCCGCGGGCGAGGTCCTGGTCGGCAGCCGGCCCGGCTCCCTCGGCCGGAACGCGACCGCCGAAGCGGACCTGATCCCGATCTCGCTGCCCGCGTTCGAGATCGACCGCCGGCCCTACCCGAACGACCCCAACCGGCCGGCGATGGTCAACGTCGACCGGCGCCAGGCCGCCGAGCTCTGCGAGCGCGATGGCAAGCGCCTCTGCACCGAGCTCGAGTGGGAGCGCGCCTGCAAGGGCGACACGGACCGACTCTTCCCGGTCGGCGACACCTTCGCGACCGAGGGGATGAGCCCCTTCGGCGTCTACGCCATGGGCACCGCCCACGGCGAGTGGACCGCGAGCCCCGACGTGCGCGACCTGGCCCCCGGCACCGCCAACGCGGCCGTGTTCCGCGGCGCCGCGCCCGATCAGGAGGCCCCCTTCCATCGCTGCGCCGCGCGTCGCGCGACCGCGCCTTCGACACAGTCGCGGCACCTGACCTTCCGCTGCTGCCGCGGCGCCGAGCCCGAGGCGACCTACCCGACCGAGCGCACCACGCCGCGTGTCCAGCGCCTCGAGCAAAGCCTCGACGAGATGAAGGCGCACCTCGCGTCGGTCCCCGAGGTCGCGGACTTCGCGGACCGCTTCGTGCCAGCGACCGACGAGTCCATGACCCGCGCGGTCGGCGACCTCGAGCTCCTGCACGGCTGGGAGCTCGCGGGTCCGGTCCTCCGCTGGACGCCCGTCGATGGCGAGGAGGTCTGGGTCTACAGCGGCAAGGTCGACGACCGCGCCGCGGTCATCGCGCTCTTCCGCACCGCCGACGAGCGGCTGCTGCATGGCGCCAGCATGCTCTTCGATCCGGAAGAGGGACCGGTCGCGGTCGCCTTCACGCCGCCCGAGCGCCGCTTCCTCAAGCTCTCGGTCGACTGGGCGCTGACCGCCGCCGACGCGGTGCTCGTCTACGGCGAGGACGCGACGCTCAGTTTCGAGCCGCGTTGACCTGCTCGCGAAGCGCCTGCGGCGGGTCGCTCATCTGATCGACGTAGAAGCCTGCGAGCCAGGCGTTGCCCTGCTCGAGCTGTGACCGCGCGGCGGCCGCGAGGCGCCCGTCCGGAATCGGCGCGAGCTCGAGGGCCCGACCGAGCGGCACGAAGACGCTCTCGCGGTAGCCCTCCTGGACCATGTCGCCCGAGAGGCGTCGAAGGGCTACCGGATCGCCCTGGCCCTGGAGGAAGCGTTGGGTGATCGCCTCCGCGTGCGAGGGGGTGAGCGAATACTCGTGCTCGTCGCGGAGCACCTCGGTCTGGAAGCGCGCGGCCACGCCGAGAGCCAGGCGCGGCTCGAGGTCGATGGCGCGGTCGTACGCGCGGAGGGCGCCCGCGAAGTCACCATCGCCCCGGCGGACCTCGCCGAGCTTCATCCAGGCGTAGAAGGCCTGCGGCTGAGCGTGGGTCGCGCTTGCCCAGAGCGCCTCATCGCTCCGCCAGTGGCCGAGTTGGAACACGGTGGCCGCCGCATAGGCCGCCAGGAAGAGCCCGGCGCCGGCGAAGCGGCGCCCCGCGAGCTCGCCCGCCATCGCCGCCACCATGAGCGCGAGACCGATCAGCGGAAGCGAGAGGTAGCGGTCCTGCACCTCGAAGTAGAGCGGCACGACGTTGCTGGCCGGGACCAGCAACACCGCGAAGGTGAGCAGACCGAGGAGCTCGAAGCGCTTTCCACGGCGACCGGCCGCGACCGCCGCGACGACCAGGACGATCGGCCCGAACCAAGCACTCCAGACCGGCGCTTCGCGATGGATCGGGTAGATGGGCGAGAGGTCGTACGGGAAGACGGCGTGGCCGAGGTGGTGGCCGTAGGAGCTCGCCACGAGGCTCACCCGGCCGAAGCCCTCGAGCGGCTCCCGCACCATCTCGGCGTCCTGCCAGATGCCGAGGGCGACGAAAGCAAGCACCGCCGCGAGCGCGGTCGCGGGGATCTGGCGCAGCCCGGCGTCGCGCCAGGTGCGGCGCTCGAGCACCCCGTCCATCAGCACCCACACGATCGGCAGCGGGAGCACCGTGGTCTTGGAGAGCGCGGCCGCCGCGAAGGCCAGGAGGGAGAGGATGGACGCCCGGTCGCTCCACCGCTCGCTCTTCAGGTGGGCCAGCGTCGCGAGCCCGGCGAAGAGCGCCGCCAGGACGTCCTTGCGGCCCGTCGCCCAATGCACCGCCTCGATCTGGATCGGGTGGATCGCGAAGAAGAGCGCGCCGAAGAAGGCCGCCCACTCCCGAAGTCCGAGCGCACGGAAGACCCGCATCCAGACCAGCGCGGCACCGATCCAGAGCCCGAGGCTCACCACGTGCAGCGTTGGTCCGTGCGGCCCGAAGAGCGGCACGTCGATCCAGTAGGAGAGCAGGTGGAGCGGGTGGTAGGCCTCGAAGTGCGGACCGCTCCAGATGGCCACGAAGTGGTCCCAGGAGACCGTCTGGATGGGCTCGAAGTCGACCAGGAAGCGCTGGTCGTCCCAGCTGGTCATCAGCCCGTGGCCGAGGCCTCGGGCGAAGACCGCCGCCGTCGCCACCGCCAGGATCAGGTCGGCGCGAACGCGGGTGAGCAGCTTCGGCTCCGGCTCGGCGGTCACGAGGGGTGCATACCGCGAACACGGGTGCCCAGTCAGCTGTGTGGCGGACGACGGTTGGTCAGTGACCCGCCGCCGGGTCGGCTGCCGGAATGCCGACCAGCGTGACCTCGATGCCGCGCGTGTGCGCGGTCTGTTCGAAGTCGTGAATGAGCTCGATGACGTCTGGGTGCATGTACTGGGAGCGGGTTCCGTCGATCTCCACGACCGAGCCCTCGGGGAGCTCATGGAGCACCCGGTTCACGCTCGCGCGGTTGAGGAACGAGACGTTCTCGCTCAGCTCGAGCCGGATGTGTTTGCGCCCTTCGTCACCCGAGTCGCTGTCGCGCACGAAGTACGCGGTCTGCAGGTTCGAGCGGAGAATGAAGAAGAGTCCGACCACCATGCCGATGCCGACGCCGCGGAGCAGGTCGGTCGCGAGGATCGCGCCGACGGTCACGACGAAGGGCACCCAGGTGTCCGGGCTCCGGCTGAGCATCTGCTTGAAGAGGCCGAGGTTCGCGAGCTTGTAGCCGACGTAGAGCAGGATGGCGGCGAGCGCCGAGAGCGGGATCAGGTTCATCACGAACGGGATGAGCACGACGGACAAGAGCAGCAGGAGCCCGTGCACGAACGCGCTCATCCGCGTGCGGGCGCCCGACTGGATGTTCGTGGACCCGCGCACGATCACGGCCGTCATCGGCAGTCCGCCGATGAGTCCCGCGATCAGGTTCCCTGCCCCCTGCGCGATGAGCTCCCGGTTGGTGGGCGTCGATCGCTTCCAAGGGTCGAGCTTGTCCATCGCCTCGATGCACAGGAGCGTCTCGATGCTCGCGACGGCCGCGATGGTGAACGCGGCCGAGTAGATCTTCAGCTCCGAGATCCGTGAGAAGTCGGGGAAGTCCAGCGCGCCCACGAGGTCGGCGAGACCCTCGTCCGGCAGGCGCACCAGGTGCTCGCTCCGGAGCGCCCACTCTGGCGCCACCACATAGAAGAGCGAGTTGATGGTCGCCCCGAGCACGACGACCACCAAGGGGCCAGGGACCCAGCGGAGGTCCTTCAGGAACTTGATGCGTCCCCAGAGGAGCAGCACGACGAGGCCGATCGAGGTGACGATCACCGCGCCCCAGCCGACGTGACCGAAGGCGTAGGCGAGCTGATCGAAGAAGTTCATCACCCGCTCGTCGCCGTTGGGCAGCGTCACGGTGACCGACTCGAGCAGATGGAGGTCGCCCTCGTAATCCTTGTCGAACCCCAGCGCGTGGGGGATCTGCTTCATGATCAGGATGATGCCGATCGCGGCGAGCATCCCTTTGATGACCGAGCTCGGGAAGTAGTACGCGAAGACGCCCGCGCGGGCGAAACCGAAGATCAGCTGCATCACGCCGGCGAGCACCACCGCGAGCAGGAACCCCTGGTAGCCGAGGTCCGTGATGGCCGCGAGGACGATGGCGGTCAGACCCGCGGCCGGCCCACTGACCGCCGAGGGAGAGCCGCTGATCCAGGCCACGACGATGCCACCGACGATGCCGGAGATCAGTCCGGCCAACGGCGGCGCGCCGGAAGCGACGGCGATGCCGAGGCAGAGCGGCAGCGCAACGAGGAAGACCACCACCGACGCCGGCAGGTCGTACTTCAGGTTGGGCAGGTAGCCTTTCTCCACCGCCGCCAGCTCTTGGTGCTGGGGCGGATCCGCAGAGGTCCGGCTGTCGGGCGATCGGGCGGAGTCGTTCGTCATCGTTCGTGCGTAGGAGACCGATGCCCGGCGTGCCTTTTTGCGCGGCGCCGGCAGGGTCGAGGCGAGCCTGAATGAGAACGGTGATGCATGCAAAGTGCTACATGCATCATTTCGTAGCTATCTAGTGTCCCGGACCGGGAGTCGTTGCGAGAATCGGCGAGTCATCGGATCGTGAATCAAGGAACGACGACGAGGAATACTTTACGTATTTCGAGGAGGAGTGACGCAGAGTCGCGGTTCGAGGGCCGTCGAGTTTTGTGACGAATTCCCGAGACGGGGCACTAGCGAGGGTGTGCGTCATCGCTTTCGAGCGACCACGAGCCCGTCGGGCGTCGGGGCGCAGACGCTGTCCATCTGCGCCGCCGCCTCCTCGTGGAAGCGGCGCATGCCGGCGCCCCGCGCGTCGTCCGCGAGGAGCTGACCGAAGAGGTAGGCGTTGTCGCCGAGGAGCAGCCCGCCCGACCGCAGATTCGCGAAGGCCCAGCGCCCGTAGCGGTCGTAGCGCTCCTTGTCGGCATCGACGAAGACGGCGCAGAAGGGGCCTTCCGTCGTGAGCTCCTCGAGCACCTCGACCCCGTCGCCGAGCCGGACCTCGACCTTGTCGCTCAGCCCGGCGAGCGCGATGTTCTCCCGGGCGATCTCGGCGTGCTTCGGGTCGTGCTCGATCGACCAGAGCTTGCCGCCCTCGGGCAGCGCGCGACCCATCCAGATGGCCGAGTAGCCCGCGAGCGTGCCCACCTCGACGACCTTGGTGGCGCCGATGGCCTTCAACCAGAGGGCCAACATCTTGCCCTCGGCCGGCCCCACCTGAATCGGCGGGATCCCGTGGCGCTCGTGCGCCTCGAACGCCGCCTGGAGCGCCTCGTCGTGCGGTGTGTGCACCTTGGCGAGGTAGTCGAGAGCGGCTTCGTCCGCATAACGGGAGCCCTTGCGCGAGTCCGGATCGGCCATCGGAAGGCGGCATATCACGACGCGGGAACGGAACCAGCTGCCCTTCGTGCGCGTTCATGCGCGTGAACGTTCGCGAGTGGGGCTCACTCGGGTAACATGCGCGCCGTGGAAGGCGGCCAGCCGGGGGAGTTCGGGCCCTACACCCTGCTCGGGCGAATCGCCGTCGGCGGGATGGCGGAGGTCTACCGCGCGCTCGCCCCGCGCACCGGCGCCGACGCCCGCACCGTGGTCATCAAACGGATGCTCCCCCACATCGCGGCGGAGGCCGAGGGTCTCGAGATGTTCGAGAAGGAGGCCCAGATCGGCGGGCGGGTGCGGCACCCGAACGTGGTCGAGCTGCTCGGCGCCGGCGAGGTCGAGGACGCGCCCTACCTCGTGCTGGAGTACGTCCCGGGCTGCGATCTCTGGCGCTTGATGCGGTGGCTGCGGCGCGAAGGGCGCTCGCTGGGAGTGGAGCCGGCGCTGCTCGTCCTCCGCGATCTCCTCCTCGGCCTCCAGGCCGTGCACGACACCGAGAGCAAGGACGGGGCGCCGCTCGCCATCGTCCATCGAGACGTCTCCCCGTCGAACGTCCTCCTCTCGGTGCACGGAGACGTGAAGCTGGGCGACTTCGGCATCGCCCGCGCCCTCCTGGTCGAGGAGCGACCGCAGGTCTCGAACCAGGCCAAGGGCAAGCTCGGTTACCTCTCGCCGGAGCAGGTGATGGGCAAGCCCATGGACCAACGCGCCGACATCTTCGCCGCGGGGGTCGTGGGCGCGGAGCTGCTCATGGGCCGCGAGCTCTTCGCGGGTGGGAGCGAGCTGGCCATCCTGCTCGCCATCCGCGACGCGAACATCAGCCCCTTCACCCGGCTGGCCATCGACCCGGACCTCAAGGCGGCCGTGTGCGACGCGCTCGCTCGGAAGCCGGACGAGCGCATCCCCACCGCGGCCGCCTTCGCGGAGCGGATCTCGGCGCACATCCAGAGCCCGGAGCCGGCCATCCGCCGCGAGATCGCCGAGCTGGTCCGAGTGGCCTCGGGTGGCAAGGACGACCCGGAGCTGCAGCGGACGCCGGAGATTCGGCACTGGGCCGCCGAGGCGCCGCCCACGCCCGTGGCGTCCGACATCGCCCCTGCCGTGCTCGAGGCAGACGCCATGCGCCCTTCCTTCCCGGAGACCGCCGAGGTCCTCGAGCACACGTACTTCGTGGAGACGGCCGACGGACAGATCCGCGGGACCTTCCGCTTCGCCGAGCTCGCCCAGGCGCTGACCACCGGCGAGCTCGGACCCACCGACCTGGTCTCGGTCGATGGCGGTAAACCTCAGCCGATCCGGACCCACCCAGCGCTCAACCGCCACCTCCCGATGGCGACGCTGACCCCCATCACGATGGACCAGCGCCTCGCCCAGGAGCCGGACATCCGCCGCAACTTCTCGGGTGGCGGCTTCGTTCGCGGGCTCGCCGAGACGGCCGTCGCCAACGAGACCGGCCTCTGGCTCTGTGAGCAGGGGGGCTCCCGCAAGGAGGTCTACGTCGCGGGCGGGGTGCCCGAGTTCGTGGGCTCCAACATCGCCGGCGAGATGCTCGGCGAATATCTCGTCGCCCGGGGCGTGCTCTCGCGGGGCCAGCTGGACACCGCCCTGGGGCTGCTGCCGCGCTACGACGGGCGCCTCGGCGACACCCTCGTGAGCCTCCGCTATGTCGAGCCGGTCGAGCTCTTCCAGCACATCGCCACCCAGGTGGAGGAGAAGATCCTCGACCTCTTCGCGTGGACGAGCGGCGAGGCCTCGTTCTACCGGGGGGTGCCGCCACCCCCGAGCCGCTTCCCCCTGGGGCTCGACGTCTGGGCCCTCCTGGACCGAGGGCTGGCGCACCGCATGGCGGAAGGGCTCGAGGAGGAGCGCTTCCGCACCCACCTGCTCGATTCGCTGGAGCCCACGCCCCAGCGGCCCGCGTTCGCCGCGTCGGGCAACCTGCCGCCGATCCTCGCGGACCTGATGGAAGCGGTTCCAGCGGCCGTCCCCCTGCAGGAGGTGGTCGCGACGCTCGAAGGACCGGACGATGCGACCCGCGGCTATCGGGCCGTGCTCCTCGGCCTCCAGCTCCAGCTGGTGCGCTGGCAGGCTCAGTAGCCCAAGAGTCCTTCGCTCGGGGCATCGCCACTCTTGACGCACCGCGCCGCGCGGCATACACGCGAACCCGGAAGCGAAGGGAGCGCCAACACATGTCGTACAAGGTCCTGGTCTCGGACAAGCTCGCGGAAGAAGGCCTCGAAGTCCTCCACAAGGCGGAGGGAATCGAGGTGGTCGTCAACACGGGCCTCTCGGAAGACGAGCTCTGTGGGATCATCGGCGACGTCCACGGCCTGGTCATCCGCAGCGGGACCAAGGTCACGGCGAAGGTCCTCGAGGCCGCCTCCGAGCTGAAGGTCATCGGTCGCGCCGGCATCGGCGTCGACAACGTGGACCTCGCCGCCGCCAGCAAGAAGGGCGTCGTCGTGATGAACACGCCCTTTGGCAACGCGGTCACCACCGCCGAGCACGCGCTCTCGCTGCTCGACGCGCTCTGCCGCCACATCCCGCAGGCCACCGCCTCGATGAAGGCCGGCAAGTGGGAGAAGAAGCTCTTCCAAGGCCGCGAGAAGTGGAACAAGACCCTCGGCATCGTGGGTCTCGGCAACATCGGCAAGATCGCCGCCGACCGCGCCCGCGGCCTGCACATGAAGGTCATCGCCGCCGACCCGGTGATCTCGAAGGAAGAGGCCGAGAGCCTCGGCGTCGAGCTCGTGTCCTTCGACGAGCTGCTGAAGCGCTCGGACTTCATCAGCATTCACGCGCCACTGGTCGCCTCGACCAAGCACCTCTTCGACGCCGCGGCGTTCAAGAAGATGAAGAAGGAAGCGCTCCTCGTGAACGCGGCCCGCGGCGGCATCGTCGACGAGACCGCGCTCGTCGCGGCCCTGAAGGACGGCACCATCGCCGGCGCGGCGCTCGACGTCTTCGAGACCGAGCCCCCCGCGAGCGACCACCCGATCTTCGCGCTCGACAACGCCATCGTCACGCCGCACCTCGGCGCGTCGACCCACGAAGCGCAGACCCGCGTCGGCGTGCAGATCAGCGAGCAGATTGTCGCCTACCTCAAGGACGGCAAGGTCGAGAACGGTGTGAACGTCCCCGCGATGAGCGACGACGCCGCCGAGCGCGTCGGGTCCGTGGTGGGCGTCGCCCAGCGCCTCGGCGCGCTCCTCGGTCAGCTCTCGGACGGACCGCGTGAGTTCCGCGTGACCGCCAGCGGCGCCATCGCCGACCTCGTCTCGCCGCTCGCGCGCGAGGCCCTCGCCGCCTTCCTCGAGAAGCAGACGGGCGAAGCGGTGAACCCGCTCAGCGCGCTCTACGAAGCCAAGGACAAGAACATCGAGCTGGTCGAGGTGAGCGCCCCAGAAGACGCGCGCCCGAACCTGCGCATCACGGTGAACGACGCCGACGGCATCCACACCGCCACCGGTCGCCGCAGCCGCGCCGGTGAGCTCCGCCTGGTCGGCCTCGAGGGCTACCCGATGGACGCCATCCTCAAGGGCCACTCGCTGGTCATCACGAACGACGACAAGCCTGGCGTCATCGGCGCGGTCGGCTCCGTCCTCGGCGAGGCCGGCGTGAACGTCTCACGGCTCCAGGTCGGCCTCGACGAAGAGACCGGCCGAGCGCTCATGCTCTGGAACGTGGCCGACGTGGTCCCGCCGACGGTGCTCGACAAGATCCAGAAGGTCGAGCACATCCAGTCCGCGGTGCTCGTCACGGTCTGATGACCTTCATCCCGAGCGGGCCTCCGATGGCACCGCCCCGCGGCATGCGGGACGTGCTGCCGGATGCGACGGAAGCCCTCGCGGCGCTGACCTCGCGGCTGATGGGGACGTTCGCCCGCTTCGGCTATCGGCGAGTCACCACGCCGGCGTTCGAGTACGCGGAGGTGCTCGAGCGCGGGATGAGCAACGTCGACCGCGCGGAGCAGCTCCGCTTCTTCGAGCCGGGCACCGGCGAGCTCACGCTCCTCCGGCCCGACATGACGCCGCAGATCGCGCGCATCGTCGCGACGCGGCTCGGTCACCTGCCGCCGCCCTTCCGGCTCGCGTACCACGGGACCGTCCTGCGGCGCCGCAAGGGCCGCGCGCGGCTCGCGCGTCAGTCGACCCAGGCGGGTATCGAGCTCATCGGGATGGACGGGGACCGGGCCGACCTCGAGGTGATCGGGTTGGCAGCGCGCGGTCTCGAGGCCGCCGGTCTGGAGCGCTTCGTCATCGAGCTGAGTCAGGTGCGTCTCGGCCAGCAGGCGCTCGAGGCGGTGCCGGAGCCCCTTCGGGTTCGCGCCGCGGACGCGCTGGCCCGCAAGGACACCGCGCAGCTCGAAGCGATCCTCTCGGAGGGGCGCACGGCCAAGCGGACGCGTCAGCGGCTGATGCGGCTGACCGAGCTCTACGGTGACCGTTCGATCCTCGGGGTCGCGCGCCGCAAGCTCCGCGACGAGGCGTCGCGAACCGCGCTCGACGAGCTCGCCCGTGTCACCGAAGCGCTCGAGGACTCGGGGCTCGGCGATCGCCTCGCCTTCGATCTCGGCGAGCTCCGAGGCCACGGCTACTACACCGGCGTGAGCTTCAACCTGCTCGCGGATGGCCCCGGCGAGCCGCTCGGTGGCGGCGGCCGCTACGACGACCTACTCGGTCGCTACGGGCGGCCCTCACCCGCGACGGGCTTCGCGCTCGACGTCGGCCACCTGCAGTGGGCGCTCGAGCTCGCGGGGAACGCACCGAAGGCCGAACGGGCCCCACGCTGGGCCGTGGTGACCGGCGACCCGCTCGCCGGGACCCTCCGTTCCGCGGGCGTCGAGGTGAGCGAAGTCGAGGGGCCGCTGAAGCGCGCGCTCGACTTCGCCCGCGCCTGGGGCTACGACGGGGCCGTCGCGAAAGGCCGCTTCGAGCGGGTCGATGGAGTCGCCCGAAAGGGCGACGAGCTGGACGAAGCCACTCTGGCGTTCGTCCGAGGAGAGTGAGACATGCCGGCGTTGGTCGTTGTCGGAGCGCAGTGGGGGGATGAGGGCAAGGGGAAGATCGTCGACCTGCTCTCGCCACACGCCGAGCTCGTCGTGCGATACGCCGGTGGCGCGAACGCGGGTCACACGCTCGTCGTGCGCGGCGAGAAGCTCGTTCTCCACCTGGTCCCGAGCGGCATCCTCCACGAGGGGAAGCGCTGCCTCATCGGTCAGGGCACGGTCATCGACGCACAGACGGTCATCGACGAGATCGACGCGCTCGAGAAGCGTGGCGTGAGCACCGCGGGCCGTCTCGGCGTGGCCGAGCGCGCGCACCTGGTCCTGCCGCACCACAAGCTCCTCGACGGCCTCCGCGAGGCGGCGGCGGGCGACGGCAAGATCGGCACGACCAAGCGGGGCATCGGTCCGGCCTACGAGGACAAGATCGGGCGCCGCGGCGTGCGGGTCGGCGACCTCTGGCGCGACGGCCTCCTCGAGAAGATCGAGGCGAACCTCGCCAACTGGGCGCCGGTCGCGAAGGCGCTCGGCGGTGAGCTGCCGAGCGCGAAGGAGATCGCCGAGCAGGCCGCGGGTTGGGCGGAGCGCTTGCAGCCGCTCGGCTGCGACGCCGCGCGCGAGGCCGCCGAGGCGCTCGGCGCCGGCAAGAAGGTCCTGCTCGAAGGCGCGCAGGGCACGATGCTCGACATCGACCACGGCACATACCCCTTCGTGACCAGCTCGAGCGCCATCGCGGGTGGCGCCTGCACCGGTGCGGGCGTCGGCCCGACCGGCATCGACAAGGTCGTCGGCATCACCAAGGCGTACACCACGCGCGTCGGCGGCGGCCCCTTCCCCACCGAGCTCGAGGGCCCCATCGGCGAAGCGCTCCGCAAGGCGGGCGCCGAGTTCGGCGCGACCACCGGTCGACCGCGTCGCTGCGGCTGGCTCGATCTACCGGCGCTCCGGATGGCCGCCCGCGTGAATGGGCTGACCTCCATCGCGCTGACCAAGCTCGACGTCCTCACCGGCATGGGCGAGCTGAAGCTCTGCACCGGCTACCAGCTCGGCGGTCAGTCTTACGACGAGCCGCCCTTCGACGGCTGGGAAGACGTCGAGCCGGTCTACGAGACGATGCCCGGCTGGGACGAGGACATCTCGGGCTGCAAGAGCAAGGACGAGCTCCCGAAGACCGCGCAGGAGTACGTCGCGCGCATCGAAGAGCTCGCCGCCTGCCCGGTCAGCATCGTGAGCGTCGGCCCGGACCGCGAAGAGACCTTCGGTCACGACGCGCCCTTCGGCTGACGCTCAGAGGCAGTCGCAGCCACGCTCGACCACGCCGAGCGTCTCGTAGCACTCCTGCTCCGGGTCGGCGGGGAAGGTCCAGAAGACCTCGTCGAGCACGACGCCGGGGGCGAGCCCCTGGTCGTCGATGCAACCGCGTTCGACGTCGATGGTTCGCGTGAGCTCGTAGCAGCCCTCGGGCACCACGACGTCGCTCGGCGCCAGGGTCAGCGTGACGGGTGCCGTCGCGGCGCACGCGAGTCCGGTGGTGTCGCCCACCGACTCCACGGTCGCCGCGCCAGAGAGCTCGACCAGCTCGCAGCCGATCGCGAAGGTGGTCGGCACCACGTCGCACTCGTCCCAGCCGTCCTGATCGACCACGCGCACCGGGAGCTCCGTCCGGAGCGCCCAGTCGGGGCCGCGCACCTCGGCTTCGAGGATCATGCGGACTCCGTCGGCCGCGGCCCACCCCATCTGGTCGGCGTAGGCGCCGCCGCGGAAGCGGGTGTCCACGGCTTCGAGCGTGTCGATGAAGACGTTCTCCGAGAAGAACTCCACCTCGCCGGCGTCGTCCGGATACGCCGGATCGGGGCGATGGCGGAAGGTGATCTGCGCGCAGGGTTCGTCGGCGACACGCTCCGCCGGCACGTCCACCACGGGCTGGATCATCACGCCGCCCTGGAAGCCGAAGACGTAGGTCGCGTCGCCGCCCGCCTCGTACGCGACGAAGGCTTCGTCCTGCATCTCACCGACCACGAGACCGTCCTCCGCCGGTCCCTCGTAGTAGTCCAGCAGGCGGCACCGGCGGCTCACGCAGCCGCCACCGTCGCACTCCAGCACGTCCGCGTCCCTGCTGGCGTCCCGGACGGCGCCGTCGGTGACGGGGTCGTCGGTGCCGCCGCCGTCGTCGCCGCAGCCGAGGGCCAGCGCCAGCAGGAGCGTCGCGAGCCTCACCCCGCGTCTCCCACGTAGGCGATGGCCTCGATCTCGACCTGCACGTTCTTGGGCAGCGTCTTCACGGCCACGCACGCGCGGGCCGGCGGGTCCATCCCCTCGAAGGCCTTGGAGTAGACCTCGTTCACCGCGCCGAAGTCCCCCATGTCGGCGAGGAAGATGGTGCACTTCACGACGTCGGCGAACGACGCCCCGGCCGCCTCGAGCACCGCGCCGAGGTTCGCCATGATCTGGGTGGCCTCCGCGACCGCGCCGCCCTCGACGAGGGTGCCCGAGGGATCGAGCCCGATCTGACCGGAGCAGAAGACCCAGCCGCCGGCGGCCGTGGCCTGGGAGTAGGAAGCGAGCGCCGCGGGCGCACCATCGGTGGCGATGACCTTCTTGGGCATGCGCGAACGCTAGCCAACCCCCCGGCCAACGCCAACCCTTCGATTCTGCTACACCTCGCGACGTGGACTTGGTGACCTGGAACATCAACTCGGCCCGAGCCCGCGAGGACCGGCTCGCGGACTGGCTCGAGCGACATCGGCCGGACGTGATCTGCCTGCAGGAGACGAAGGTCGTCGACGAGGACTTCCCGGCCGAGCGCTGCGAGGCCCTCGGCTACCACGTCAGTCACTTCGGCCAGAAGGCGTACAACGGCGTGGCCATCCTCTCGAAGGCCGAGCCTCAGGACGTGTGGCGTGGGCTGGACGGAGATCCGGACGACGACCACTCGCGGCTCATCGGCGCAACGATCGAGGGCATCCAGGTCATCTGCGCGTACTTCCCGAACGGCGGCACCGTCGACTCGGACAAGTACCCCTACAAGCTGAAGTGGATGGAGCGGCTCCGGAAGCAGCTCGACGATCGCTTCGACCCCACGCAGAAGCTCGTGCTCTGCGGCGACTTCAACGTGGCTCCCTTCCCCGACGACGTCTCGCACCCCGACGTCTTCGAGGGCGGCGTGCTGGCCAACGACGACGTGCGCGGCGCGCTGGCGGACATCGCCGACTTCGGTCTCGTCGACGTGTTCCGTCCCTTCCACCCGACCGGCGAGGTCTGGTCCTGGTGGGACTACCGCGGCGGCAGCTTCGAGCGCGACGAAGGGCTGCGCATCGACCACGTCTTCTGTACCGCGCCGCTCGCCGAGCTGGTCACCGGCGCCATCGTCGACCGCAGCGAACGCGAGGGCAAGGGCGCCAGCGACCACGCGCCGGTGAGCGTCCGTTTCGCCGCGCGCAAGCCCGTGTCGCCGCTCTGGCCGCCGGCCGCGCCCGTCTGAGGTGAGCCCCCTCCCCTGGGACGAGCGCTGGCTCCCGGTGGTCTTGCCGGTGCTCGTCATCGCCATCGCCGCGCTCGGCGTGCGCTCGCTCCTCGCCCGCCTCGCGCCGAACGACCAGCGCGCCGTGCTGGCGTCGGCGCTCGGCCTCGCGCTCTTCGGTGGGCTGGCGGGGCACGACGCCCTCGGACCGGACATCGGCGGCGCGTCGCACGTTGGGCTCGGCTGGGCGCTCGGCGGCTTCCTCGCGCTCGTGGGCGCGGGGCTCGCGATGCGACGCGTCGAAGAGCCCGATGCCTCCGGCATCGCCCCAGTCGTGCTCGGCTTCGCGATGGGCATCGCGCCAGCGGTGGCGTGGGTCGCGGCGGAGCAGGCGCTGGCGTTCGAGAGCCCGCGAGAAGTGAGCGAGAGCCGGGCGCAGTGGCGTCGGCGGATGGCTCCCAACGACCCACAGGCGTGGCTCGCGCTGGCGCTCGTCGCGCGCAGCCGGGAAGAGAACGATCACGCGATGGCGATGGCTGCGGTCGCCGAAGCGCTCGAGCCCGACGACGACCGCTTCCAGGCCGAGCTCCTCGAGCTCCGCTCCGACGTGGCCGCCAGCCGCGGCGAATGCGACGAGGCGCGCGCACTCTTCGACGAGGCCCTCGCGGCGAGGGCTCGCGCAGCGATCGAAGATCTGGACCTCGATTTGAGCCAGAGCTACCGGCTCCCCCGCGCCCTCGCCGCCGAGTGCGGCTGGGCGCCCCAGTAGGTCGTTTACCCCGCGACTGAAGGGCGTTCAGCACAGTGAGCAGGCTTCACTCCGCTGCGTCACCTCACGCCACGGCCGTCGTGTGGGTGCTAATCCCACTCGATGCCGCTTCGCTTTCTCGTCCTCGGCTCTGTCGCCCTCGCCTTCCTCGGCTGCGGCGACGACTCCGCCGATCTCTGTGCCCTCGTCGACTGTGGCGAGGGCGCCACCTGCTCGCCGGACGACGGGATGTGCCACTGCGGCGACGTCGCCGGCCCGGTCTGCGGTGAAGGCGAGGTCTGCGGGGGGAGCGCCTGTGTGCTCCCGATCCCCGAGCCGGTCTGCGACCCGGCGGCCACGCCCTGGGCGGCGGGGACCCCCGCGTTCCGCGAGGTCACCGGCGAGTGGGGCCTGAGCGGCGTGGAGGGCACCCGGCTCAACGTGGCGGACATCGACGGCGACGGCTGGGCCGACCTCTTCGTGCGTCGCGGCGCGGCGAACCTGGACGCGCTCGACACCGGTGACGGCGCGCGCCGGAGCTGGCTCCTCCGAAACGACCCCGCGGGTGGCTTCACGGACGTGACCATCGCGAGCGGCATCCTCACCCCGCGCGGCGACCTCGGCGGCAAGGGCCGACCGGTGAGCGGCGCCGCGTTCGGTGACATCGACAACGACGGGGACATGGACGCGTTCCTCGCGCTCAACACCGACGACCGCGCGATCACCATGGACGAGCGCAGCGAGATCATGGTCAACGACGGCTCGGGCAACTTCACCCTCGGGCCGCTCAGCGTGGTCCGCAGCCCGGATCTCATCAGCGTCCCCGCCGGCGA
This sequence comes from Deltaproteobacteria bacterium, assembly GCA_017644045.1. Taxonomy (GTDB): domain Bacteria; phylum Myxococcota_A; class Polyangia; order Polyangiales; family Houyiibacteriaceae; genus UBA1660. The sequence goes on along the minus strand of JAEPMI010000008.1, from coordinate 555,015 downwards.
GTCCTTCGTGGACTACGACCGCGACGGAAACCTCGACCTCTTCGTCGCGCAGAACGGCTTCGCAACCATCAGCACCGTCATCCTGCAGGACTACCTCTACCGCGGCGACGGCGCCGGCGGCTGGACCGACGTCACCGAAGCGGTCGGGCTGATCACCGAGGAGTGGAGCAGCATCGCGGCACTCAACGAGGCGCGCGCGCATTCGCGCGCCTGGGGATCCCTCGCGCGCGACCTCGACGGTGACGGCACCACCGAGCTCCTCGCGCCCAGCTACGGCCGCGCCCCGAACCATCTCTGGCAAGGCGTCCGTGCGGCCGACGGGACCGTGACCTTCGTGAACCGGTCGGTGGAGAGCGGCTACGCGTTCGATGGCGACACGACCTGGGAGGACAACCAGTTCGCCATGTGCTTCTGCCAGTCGAACCCGGGCGCCGAGGGCTGCGACGCCGCCGGCTCGCCCGCCATCGCGTGCACCACCGAGAACTGGGACCACGACACCGGCCGCGAGCCCTTCCGGCTCGGCGGCAACAGCGGCTGCACCAGCGCGGGCGACGTCGACGGCGACGGCGACCTCGACCTGATGACCGGTGAGATTCGCCACTGGTGGGCCGGCGCGGGCTCCGACGGCTCGAACCTGCTGGTCAACACCGGCGAGCTGAGCTTCGATCGCCCCGGCGACGCGGCGATGGGTCTCGAGGCGGACCACCTCGGCAGCGCGAGTTGGGACGAGGGGCACATGACCAACGTCCTCTTCGACTTCGACAACGACGGTCTGCTCGACGTGTACGTCGGCGCCTCCGATTACCCCGGCAACCGCGGTCTGCTCTACCACCACGACTCGCCCCTCGCGTTCACCGAGGTCGCCACCGCCGACTTCTTCGAGCACAACCGCAGCCACGGCGTCGTGGTCGCCGACTTCGACCGCGACGGCGACCTCGACATCATCGTGGGCCACAGCCGATCGCGCTGCGACGCGGCCGCTCCGAACGACTGCTACGAGACCGCGCAGATCCGCGCGTTCGAGAACGTGACCCCGACGGGCAACTGGCTGCAGGTCCGCCTCGAGGGCGGTGAGGGGACCAACCGGAACGCCATCGGCGCGCAGGTCACCGTGCGCACCAGCGACGGCCGCACCCAGGTCGCCGAAGTCGACGGCGGCCACGGCCACTACGGCTCGCAGTCGGACCTGACGCTCCACTTCGGTCTCGGCACCGCGTGCGACGCAGAGGTCACCGTCCGCTGGCCGAACGCCGAGCTCACCACCGAGACGGCCAGCCTCCCCGCCGGCCACCGCTTCGCGTGGACCCAGGGCGAGGCCCCTCAGCCCAGCGTCGCGGAGTAGCCGCTCGGGAATGGCCCCGTCGTCGCGTATCGTTCCGCCCGCAGGAGGTCTGGGGATGGAGCAGGCTCGTCGAGGGGTTGGCCACGAGACGTGGCGATGGAGCGTCCTACTGGTGTCGCTCATCGCATGTGGTGGCGGGCAGCCGGAACCATCGACGCCCGCCGCGCCGGAGCCCACGTCCGAAGCGACGCCCGTCGACCAGCCGAGCGAGGTCGAGCAGCCCGAGCCCGAGCCAGAACCGGAGCCGCCTGCGCCCGAACCCGATGTCGAGCTCTCGTTGAGCCTCGCCTGCGGCCGCGCCACGGCCCTCGTCCACGGTTGGACGCTGGATCCGGACGGCACCCAACCCTGCATCAACCCGGGCTACCCGATGGACATCGAGGCGGTCGGGATCGCAGGCGGCGAGAGCGTGCACGAGCTCACGAGGGGGACGTGCCGCGTCACGGTCCTCGCGGGTGAGGTCGAGGGCGATGCGGAGCGCGAGGCTCCTCGCACGCCCGAAGGGACGGCGATGAGCCTCTCGGTCCAGGGAGACCACTGTGGCCGAGAGGCGGCCGAGCTCGAGCGCGAGCTCCAGGCGTCGCTGAGCATGCCGCCGCTGACCGAGGGTGCCGAGGTCCGCTTCGACATCTCGAGCTCGGCCCACGGCATCACCGGCACGCTGCCGGCGGGGTACTGGGTCACGAGCCTGGGTGGCATGGCCGACCTGTGGGAGACGGCCTACCAGATCCGGGGGCCCGGCGACGCCAGCGCCAGCATCTACACGCGCTGGTACTTCGACGAGATGGACGGCCCGCAGAGCGCCGACGACTCCTTCCGAGCGGCACTCCTCCCGCCGCGTCCCCGATGGGGCAACGCGCCGGAGCCATGGCACTACGAGACCAACGAAGAGGAGCTCGTGTGCCGCCGCGCGGAGATCACGCCCGAGTCCCGACTCCGCGTGAGCCTCTACCTCTGCGGGAGCCGCCGCGAGCAGCGCGCCCTGCTCACCGCCATCCGCGAGCTCCACTTCACCGAGGCCCGCGGACGAACGTACTGAACGGTCGAAAAGAGCCTCTGGAGCCCGCTCGCGACCTGGCGTATCGTCGCCCCCGCAGGAGGGGTGCATGCAGCGTTTGAGCTGGTTCTATCTGGGTGCGGCGGGAGAGGTTCGAATCCCCGCCGAGTTCGTCACGGCCAACGACTTCGAGGAGCACGCGCCCGTGGCGCGCGTCGCCGACGCGACGGGGAAGATGGGCCTGCTCGGCGTGGACGGCTCGCCGGTGCTCGCGCCGACGTACGACCACATCGCCGCGGCGCTCGAGGCCGACGCGCCCTTCCGCACGAACGACGGCGCCTGGCTCGACGGCAGCAAGATCAACGGCGGCAAATGGGGCTTCGTGCGCAGTGACGGCAGCGTCGTCGTCGAGCCCACCTACGACTTCGCGTACGACTTCGAAGAGGGGCTCGCGACGGTCGAGATCAAGGGCACCGGCTACGGCTGCATCGACCGCAACGGACAGGTCGTCGTCCAGCCGCAGTACGCGTTCATGAGCCACCACCGGAACGGCCTCGCCTTCTTCAGCGATGGCACGAAGGAGGGCTACCTCGACCTGAAGGGCGGCGTGGTCATCGCGCCTCAGTTCGACGAGGCGACCAACTTCGACGGCGGCATGGCGAAGGTGAAGGTCGGCGAGCGCTTCGGTCTCATCGGACCCGACGGCAGCTGGATCAGCGAGCCGAAGTGGGAGCGCATGGGCACCGTTCGCCACGGCACGGTCTGGGCCGTCGGCGACGGCAAGGTCATGGTGCTCAACGCGCAGGGCGGCGTCTTCGGTCCGTTCCAGGACGCGCGCCTGCAGCTCATGGGCGAGATCAGCCACGTGCCGGTCAAGGACGGCGAGACCTGGGGCTTCATCGACGTGCAGGGCAACCGCATCGCCGGTGGCTTCGGCGACGTCTGGGCCTACTCCGGCGGCAGCGCGCGCGTGAAGGACGCCCAGGGCAAGCTCGGCTACATCGACGAGCGCGGACAGCTCGTCATCGGCCATCACTTCGAGGACGGGCTCAACTACGTCGGCGACACCACGTCCGTGAAGCACGAGGGCAAGTGGGGCGTGATCGACCGCCAGGGTCAGGTCTCGATCCCCTTCGAGTACGACTCCCCGATCCAGGTCCGCGAGGGCGTCGGCCGGGTCGAGAAGGACGGCCGCTTCGGGTTCGCGAAGCTCGGCGGCGAGCTCGTGCGCGCGATCGATCTCGACGCCGCCGGCGTGCACCGCCACGGTCTGGCGCCCGCGCTGATGGCCGAGCGGGTCTCGGAATTCACCGGAACCATCGAGGGCGTGCACCAGCTCCCGCCGGACGGGATGCAGGGGCCCATCTTCTCCACCGACGAGAACCGGCACGTCGTCGTGGTCGCCGGCTGGGAGCGCGAGCTCACCATCACCGAGGAGCTGCTGGTCACCCGCATCGTGGACACCTGGGAGCGCTCGGTCCGCGTGAAGGCCGGCGGGAAGATCTACACCGAGGCCCGCTGGATCTCCCCGATCAGCCTGTACCTGCGCGTGCAGGACGACGTGGCCGACGCGCGCATCGAAGTGTCGACGCTCATCAGCGATCTGCGCGCGGCGAAGCTGCCGATCTTCGAGCTCCTCTTCGCTCAGTGGGGCGTCGCCGCGAACAGCCCGAACGGGGTGATGAGCGCCGTGCCCGATCCGCGGATGCCGCTCTTCCAGGCGAACTTCGCCGACTTCCCCGAGTATTGGAGCGCGTGCTGGGCCGACGACGCCGTCGCGCCCGCGACCGAGAACCTCTTCTATCTGAAGGGCGCGATCGTCGACCAGCAGTCCATGGACATCAAGGCGCTCGAGGAGCGCCATGCCCCCATCTTCGTGCCCGGCGCCAAGGTGTGCTTCGGTGCGCTCGGCAACCAGGGCGAGCAGTACATCCCGAACGATGGTCGCTCGGCGGAGGTCGAGACCGCCGTACGCAACGCTCTCGCCGAGCGCTGGAAGAGCGTGTGGATCAAGCCCGGCCTCGAGCGCTTCGTGCCGCGCATCTTCATCCGCGACGGCGGCGACGGCCTCGAGCGGCTCACCTACGACGGGCGGGTCGGGTACTGCTTCGCCATCACCTGCTCGGACCTGCTGCACTGGCACTCGAAGAGCCGCATGCGCTACCGCGAGCAGGAGCTGATGGAGGCGATGTTCGAGGCCACGAAGGCCGCGAACCTCTCGCCCACGATCCTCTGGAACCGCTACAGCAACCCGATCCCGATGCTCCCGATGAGCACACCGAACGTGGTGGTCATCCAGCTCTGGGAGAAGGAGAAGGGCGGCATCGACGCCGGTGGCCCAGCGCCGGCCCCGAGCGGCGGCAACCCGAGCGGCGGTGGCGACGCGGGCCGCTACGGGCGCTGAACCGAACGCGGCGCCGGCTCGACCGCCGGCGCCGTTTGACCAAAGCTCACGCCATGGCGGACCCGAGCTCACTCAATCGCGCTCGTCGGGCGGCGGACCTGCGCGCGCTCGCCGACGGCGAAGCGGTGGACCTGCTGGTCATCGGTGCCGGCGTGAGCGGAGCCGGGGTCGCGGTCGACGCCGCGAGTCGGGGCCTCAGCGTCGGGCTGATCGACGCGCAGGACCTCGCGTTCGGCACGAGCCGCTGGTCGTCGAAGCTCGTGCACGGTGGACTCCGTTACCTCGCGAAGGGTGACGTCGGCATCGCCCACGAGAGCGCGGTCGAGCGCGACGTGCTCATGCAGTCGACCGCGCCGCACCTCATCCGCGCGCTGCCGATGGTCACGCCCATCGGGACCTCCGTTCCACGGCACCTCACGCCGCTGAACGTCGCCGCGCTCGGCGCGGCCGAAGCGCTGCGCATGGCCGCGGGCACACCGCGTGCTCGGCTGCCCCGCCCGCGACTCATCGGAGTCGACGCCGCTCGTTCGTACTTCCCGCGGATGCAGACGAAGGGTGTCCGGCGCGCGTTCCTCACCTTCGACGGACAGGTCTCCGACGACGCACGGCTCGTGGTCGCCCTCGCCCGCACCGCGGCGCGAGAGGGCGCGAAGGTGCTGACCTACTGCCGCGCCGAGGCGGTCCGACCGGGCGCCGTGACGGTGGCGGACGCCATCGGCGGCGCGAGCTTCGAGATCCGCGCGCGCCACGTCATCAACGCGACCGGGGTCTGGGCCGACACGATCGACCCGACCGTCGCGCTGAAGCCGAGCAAGGGCGTGCACCTGGTCTTCGACGGAGAGCGGCTCGGCTCCCCGACGGCGGCGCTGATGGTCGCCGTGCCGGGGACCATCTCGCGCTACGTCTTCTTCCTGCCGCAGCTCGACGGACGCGTGATCCTCGGCCTCACGGACGACCTGAGCGACACGATCGAGGACGAGGCGAAGGCGGAGCCCGCCGACGTCGCCTTCCTGCTCGAGACGGCGAATCGCGCGCTCGGCGAGGCTCTCACTCCCGACGACGTCGTCGGCACCTACGCCGGCTACCGGCCGCTGCTGGCCGGCTCGTCTGGCACGAGCGCAGACCTCTCCCGCCGCCACGCGGTCCACGAGGGCGCGCACGGCATGCTGAGTCTGGTCGGAGGAAAGCTGACGACCTACCGGCGCATGGCCGAGGACGCCGTCGACGCCCTCGTCAGCCGGCCCGGGTTGAGCGCCGGCCCGTGTCGCACCCGGACGCTTCCGCTCGTCGGCGCGACCGAACCGTCCAGCGAGTGGCTCGGGGCGCGATACGGGTCGGAGGCGCCACGGCTCCGCGAACGCATGGCGTCGGAGCCCGCACTCGCCGAGCGGGTCGTTCCCGGTTTGCCCTACACCCGAGCCGAGCTCGTCTGGGCCGTCGAGCACGAGGGCGCACTCACCGCCGCCGATCTGCTCGACCGGCGGACTCGCATCGGCTTCGTCCCTTCGGACCGCGAGGCCGCGCGCCCGATCGCGGAGCAGCTCGCAGGCGCGTAGCACTCATACGGCGTGCGATTCCTGAGCTTTCACGCCCTCGACCTCGCGGAGTAGCGTGAGTCTACGCTCGGCCGCTTGGCCGGGCAGGAGTGAATGCCATGGGCCGCCTGATCACCATCCTCGCCCTCGTCGTCGCTTGCGGTGACGACGACACGGACCTCGCGATGGACGCCACGATCCCGGACGCTGCCGTTCGGGACGCCGGCGACGTCGACGCGACCACGCCCGACCCCGACCCCGACGCGGGCACCGGAGCCGACCTCGGCGGAGGGCCGGCTCACGAGGCGTTGCTCGCGGAGCTCGTCGGCTTCGGTGAGGGCACCACGGGCGGTGCGGGCGGACCAGTCGTCGTCGTGACCACGCTCGCCGACTCGGGGTCGGGATCCTTGCGAGAGGCCGCGACGATGACCGGGCCCGCGTGGATTCGCTTCGAGGTCGATGGCGTCATCGAGCTCGACTCGGACATCCAGGTCGGCAGCGACAAGACGATCGACGGGCGTGGCGCCGACATCACGATCACGGGCGGAGGCCTCTTCATCCAGAACGGCGCGGGCAACGTCATCCTCAACAACCTTAAGCTACGGGACGCTCCGAACGATCTCATCCGCTTCTACAACGGTGGCGAGCACATGTGGGTGCACCACTGCGACCTCTCCAACGGTGGCGACGGCGCCTTCGACGCCACCGAGGGCGTGACCGGAGTCACCGTCTCCTACACGCACATCTTCGACCACGACAAAGCCATGCTGGTCGGCGCCGGCAGCGACGACGGCGACGGGGCGTCGATGCGGTGGACAGGGCACCACAACTGGTACGACAACGTGGTCCAGCGCCTGCCCTTCATCCGCTTCGGGCGCGCGCACTCGTTCAACAACCTGATCGAGTGGATCAGTGGAACGGCGATGTCGGCGCGCATCGAGCCCGCCGAGATCCTGGTCGAGCACAACGTTCTCGCGCCCCAGACCAACGTCGGTCACAAGGTCATCAGCGAGAACGAGGGGCGCGGCCTCGCCCGCTTCGTCGGCAACCTGGAGCGCCCGCTCGAAGGCGACGTGATCGAGTTCACCGAGCACATGCCCGACGCGGTGTTCACGCCGCCCTACGACTACGAGCTGGAGACGGCCACGGACGCGCTCTCCGACCGACTGCGGAGCGAGGCGGGTTGGCAGGACGTCCCGTGGCCCGAATGACCCCCCAGCAGTGGTAGGCTCCGCCGGTCGCCGCGATGGCGGACCACCACCACGACGGGGAGGAATAGATGGCTGAGGTATCGAAGAGCGGGCGCATCGAGGCGGCGGCCGCCGACGTTTGGGCGCTGGTATCCGAGTTCAATGGGCTTCCCGCGTGGCTTCCGCCGGTCGCGGCGAGCGAGACCGAGGGCGAGGGCATCGGCGCCGTTCGCACCGTGACCATGCAAGATGGCGCGAAGATCGCGGAACGGCTCGAGGCGTTCGACGCGGACGCCATGACGTACACCTACTCGATGACCGACATGGGTCCCCTCCCCATGGCCGAGTACCAGTCGACGATGGTGGTGAGTCCGGACGGCGACGGCTGCACCATCACATGGACCGGCACCTTCGAGCCCGCGGGCGCCCCCTCGGAGGTGGTGGCCGAGCTCGTCGGCGGGCTCTACGACTCCGGCATCGGCAGCGTGCAAGAGAAGCTCGGCAAGAGCTGAGCCCCGCCGATCCACGAGGCTCCCGCCCGTGGCATACTGTGGTCGGCGTGCAGGCGAATCGGGCACACGAGGAACGGACGATCTTGCACAGCACCGTCTTCCACACGCTGGAGGACCGCGGGAGCTTCCGTCACCTCGTTCGCTCGAATGTGCCCTACCCCGATCGTGACGCGATCGTCGCCGAGCACACCCAGCTCTCCGACGCGATGCAGCTGGCGCGGGACGCGGCGGCCAAGCCGCTGCTCGTCGATCTCCGGCGAGCAGCAGGCCGCGCCGACCCGGAGTTCGAGCAGGCGATGGCCATCTGGCGTTCCGCGTTCCTCTCCGGCCACCCACGGCTGATCGTGCTCGTCGCCACCGAGCTCGGCCGCACGCACGTGGAGGGACACATGAAGTCCGACGGGAACGTCGCCGAGGTGCTGCTCGACGAAGCCGAAGCGCTCCGCCGAGTCCGCGAAGGCTAGCGAGCCGCGCAGGCGGGCTCGGAGTCGTCGCGACGGAGGAAGCCACCGCCCGGGATCGCGTCCCACGCGCCCGAGGAGTCGCGCTCCGCCGCGCCGTACACGCCCGTGAGGTCGAACCCGTTCATTCGCCGGGGCCACCGCGTCAGCGCGGCGGGAGCGCTCGACCGGTCCGTGCGCCCCGAGAGGCGGTCGTGGGTCACGGACACCCGCTCGATCGGTCCGAGCTCGACGCAACCGTCCACGCCGAGCCGAAGGCTCGTCGGCTGCACGTTGGAGCTCTCCCAGATGCTCTCGACACCCGGCTCGTGAGAGATCCGTTCGGACACGTAGCCGCCGATCGGGAGTGAGCCATGCAGCGCCAGCGAAGAGCGGGCCACGAGGAAGGTCACGAGCGCGCTATCGCCGGCGTTCATCTCCGCACCCCCCAACTCGGCGCGATGACGCTGCATCGCGAGCCACCCGACGCCTCGCTCGTCCAGGTCGCGGTCGACCTCTTCCCACTGGACGGAGACGATGTCCGGGGTCGTGCGCAGGTCTCGGCTGCACGACCAGCCGAACCCGCGCATGCAGAGTCGCTGGTGGTGGTGGCAGCTGAGCACCAGCAGGTCGTCGCCGACCTCTCGCTCCTCGACGGGGTAGTCGTCGCGATGCGCCCAAGCGACCGGTTCGCCACTCCGAAGAGCGTCGACGGCACCCTCGAGGGCGAGCACCTGCATCAGCTCGCGGGAGAGGTGATCGGTGTCCACGAGCCACTGGTCCTCACGCAACCAGAGCTGGACTTCCAGCTCGAGCCGCCCCCCCGACGCGCGCTCCACGGCGACCTCCGCGACAGCCCGATGGGCGTAGCCGTGCGGAAACTCCAGGGCCGTGACGTAGGTCGGGCAGAACCCTTCGCGGGCGCCGATGGCCGCGAGCTCCTCGGGCTTCTTGCGCGGGTAGTCGCCGCCGAGGTCGCTCGTGTGCTGCCGTACGGAGACCGAGCCGGTGCGCAGCCCCTCGAAGTGAGCACGGATCGCTTCGCCGATGAGCGCCGGCTGCCGCTCGGCCACCTCACGCGTGAGATGGCAGGGACCGGGCTCGTCGCGAACGCCCCGGATCGCCAGTGTCGCCGAGGGCCTGGCGCCACAGGGCACCTCGGGTTCCGGCTCCGGCGGCGGCGCCTCGGCCACTGGTGTCACCAGCGGCGGTGGCGTGGCCGCCCGCTCCGTGGTCGCGCCCCCGCACGCCGCGATCAGCACACACGAAACCGCCGCCCTCCAGCCCATCGCGGGGCCAGACGGCGGCGGAGCGGTCGCGTATTCCCGAGGGCTACTCGAAGTTGGCGGGGCGCTTCTCGAGGAAGGCGGCCATGCCTTCCTTCTGCTGCGGCGACTCGAAGCAGCGGCCGAAGGCGGCGGCCTCGAGACGGTTGGCGTCGCTGAGCGCCTTGTCGCGGCCCTTGAGGATGACCTTCTTGGCCAGGTCGATGGAGACCGGGCCGTTGGCGCAGATCATCTCGGCGGCGTTGCGGACGGCGGGCATGAGCGCCTCCGGCTCGTGCACCTCGTTGACGAGACCGATGCGCAGCGCCTCGTCGGCGCCGATCATCTTGCCGGTGTAGACGAGCTCGCGGGCCATCGCGACGCCGACCCGACGGAGCAGCCGCTGGGTGCCGCCGAAGCCGGGGATCACGCCGAGCTTGGTCTCGGGCTGGCCGAGCTTGGCCTTGGTCGAGGCGTAGGCGAAGTCGCACGCGAGCGCGAGCTCGCAGCCGCCGCCGAGGGCGAAGCCATTGATGGCCGCGATGATCGGGTACGGCTGCGCCTCCATGGCGTGGCCGACCCGGTGGCCGAGCTCGGAGAAGTCGCGTGCCTCGCCCGGCGTCATGTCCTGCATGGCCGAGATGTCCGCGCCTGCGACGAAGGCCTTGCCCGCGCCGGTGACGATCATGCATCGCGCGCCCGCGTCGCGCGCTTCGCCGAGCCGCATCTCGAGCCCCGTGAGCACGTCTCGGTTCAGCGCGTTGAGCTTGTCGGGGCGATTGATGGTGACGAGCGCGATGGTCGCGCCCGTGTCGGTCTCGGTGGTCTCGAAGAGGACGACGTCACTCATGGCTCAGGCTCCCTCGCGGATCGGCTTGCCGCGCTCGTCGTAGTGGTAGAAACCGCGGCCGGTCTTGCGACCGAGCCAGCCCGCGGCGACGTAGTTCCGAAGCGTGGCGGGCGGGCGGTACTTGTCGTCACCGAACTCGCGGTGCAGCACCTCTCCGATGTAGAGCACCGTGTCGAGGCCGATGAGGTCGGCGAGCTCGAAGGGGCCCATCGGGTGGTTCAGGCCGAGCTTCGCGGCGGTGTCGATGTCGTGGACGGTGCCGAGCCCCTCCTGGAGCGCGAAGCAGCCCTCGTTCAGGAACGGGATGAGCATCCGGTTGACGATGAAGCCGGGCATGTCCTTGGTGCTGACCAGGACCTTGCCCATCTGCTCGCCGATGGCGGCGGTCGCGTCGAAGGTCTCGTCGCTGGTCTGCAGCGCGCGCACGAGCTCGACGAGCTTCATCAGCGGCACCGGGTTCATGAAGTGCATCCCGATCACCTTGTCGGGCCGCTCGGTGGCGGCCGCGATCTTGGTGAGCGAGATGCTCGAGGTGTTGCTCGCGAGGATGCCCGACGCCTTCTTCATCGCCTGGTCGGCGCTGCGGAAGATGGACTCCTTGATCGCCAGGTCCTCGGTGGCGGCCTCGACGACCATGTCCGCGTCGGCGAAGTCGGCGTAGTCGGCCGTCGGCGTGATGCGCCCGAGGAGGGCGTCGGCGTCGGCCTGGGTCATCCGCTCCTTCTGGATGAGGCGGTCGAGCCCCTTGGCGATGCGCTCCTTGCCCGCGTCGGCCCAGTCCTGCTGCGCGTCGAGCAGCTTCACCTCGAAGCCGGTCTGCGCTGCGACCTGCGCGATGCCGCGCCCCATCTGTCCGGCGCCCACGACGCCGAAGATCTTCACGTCACTCATGAACAATCACCTCGGAGGCTCCCTAGCATTGGAGCCGCCGCCGAGTCGACCCCAGCGGGACCACCGGGGCAAGTCGCCTCGTCGTGCATTTTTGCAGCGACCGAGCGTCACCAGGGCGGGACATTCGCTGTGCACGGCCCTTGCATCTCGTCTCGGTGACTCCGAACGACCCGGAGCGCGGACGAACACCCATGACTCGACACACCACCCACCACTCCCTCTGCTCCTCCTCGACCCACGTCCCCGTGGTCGTCGTCCAGCCTTGGGAGGACGAGGACGCGGTACAGGTCTGCCGTCGCACCCTCGAGCTGTGGGGGTTCCGTTCGACGTGCACCTCCGACATCGAGCAGGCGCTGCAGCTGATCGCGGAGAACGGCAGCCGCGCGCTGGTCGTCGACCTCGACATGCCGGGCCACGACGTCCTGGCGCTGGTGGGCGCCCTTCGCTCCCACGAGGCGACCAGCGACGTCGCCGTGCTCGCGACGACCCGCACCCACGACGCGGCGGTGGAACAGCTCGCGCTCGAGTCCGGCTGTGACGTGGTGCTCTGCGGAGAGCTGGACCCACACCTGGTCGCCGGCGAGCTCGAAGCCGCGGTCTGTCATCCGGGTCGTCGGATGGCTCGCCCGTCGACGCCGCCCCTCGCGCGCGCCTGCTGATCCGAGTGCTAACCTGTCCGAATGCGCCGCGCCCTCCTCTGTCTGATGTTCCTCGGGGCTTGCGACTGCAGCGAGAGCGGCCTCGTTCGGGTCAACGTCCGCACCGACTACCTTCCGGACGTGGAGTTCGACGAGGTCAGCCTCTCCGTCGATGACACGGACTTCGTCGAGCTGGTCGCGGTCGACGGCACCCAGGACTTCGTCGCCGGCGTCCGCATCGCGGAGATCCCGGTGCAAGGAGACGAGGCCTTCGTCCGGGGCCGGCTGACGTTGGACGGAGCCGTCCTCGCGCAGCGGGTCGTGCAGGTTCGCGTGAGCAGCACGAACGCCGTGACGCTGGTCTTCACCCGGGACTGCTCCGGCGTGAGCTGCCCGTCGCCCTCGGGCTCGTCCGAAGCCACGCAGTGCGAGGACGGCCAGTGCGTCGCGCCCGACTGCTCGCCCGAGACACCGGAGGCCTGCGAGGGCGAGCGTTGCACCGCGAACGCCGACTGCGCCGCGCCGATCGGCGCGTGCGCCGAGGCGCGCTGCGTCGACGGCGCTTGCTTCGACGTCGCCTTCAGCGAGCGCTGCGACGATGGCGAGGGGTGCCTGCCGGAGCTCGGCTGCGTGCGGCTCGAGCCGGACCCCGAAGACGACGGCGGTGGCGGCGAGGTCGACATGGGCCCGCCGCCGGACTGCACCGCCGACGCCGACTGCGACGACGGCGCCTTCTGCAACGGCGCCGAGCGCTGCGCCGCCGGCTCCTGCGTGGGCGGCAGCGCCCCCGACTGCGCCGACACGATCGACTGCACCGCCGACGGCTGCGACGAGGCCGGGGACACCTGCACGAACGCCCCCGACGACGGCCGCTGCACCGACTCCGCCGGCGGCACCTGTGAAGCGGCGGGTTGCCAGTACCCCACCTGCACCCCGATGAACTGCGTGGCCGGCCCCTGCCAGACCGCGACCTGCATGGGCGACACCTGTCAGCGCACGGACACGTGCAGCGGTGGCGAGATGTGCTGTGGCGGCAGCTGCGTCCCCGCGGGCTGCGACGACGGCAACCCCTGCACCGCCGACAGCTGCGGCCCCGGCGGCTGCGTGAACGCGCCCGAGCCGAGCGGCGTGACCTGCGGCGCGAGCAGCTGCGGCGCCTGGGGCCCGTGCATCGGCATCAGCTGCAGCTCCGGCACACAACGACGCAGCTGCTACGACCTCGAGTGCGACGGAGCGGGCGCGTGTGCGATGGCCAACCCGGTCCTCGAGCCGCGCGGCTGCGCGAAGGAAGATGGGGACGCCTGCGGCCTCTGCAACGAGTGCGGCGGCGGCTCCACGAATCGCTGTCCCGGCACCTGCGTCGGTGGCTGCTGCAGCGACGTCCTCTGAAGGCTCAGGAGGTCGGCGCGCACTTGGCTTCGAGCGCGTCGAAGGCCTTCGCGACACACGACTCGTACTCGAGGATGAAGTCCGCCTCGGACGGATGGGGCTCGCCCTTCCCTGCCTCCCACCGAGCGCGCCACTTGCGGACCCTCTCGACGTCGAGGTCGATGGGGTCGAGCACCAGCAGCAGCCCGAAGTTGCCCATCCCGTAGCCCTCGCGGCAGAGATCGCCCAGCACCCACTCCTCGCTCTCGAGGAAGAGCGCTTCGGCCTTCGCGGCGCAGGAGTCCGCGACACCCTTCACGAAGGCGCGCGCCGCCGGATGGTCGAACGACCCCTCGGGCGGTCGTGCCCAGGTCTTCTGCACCGGGAACTCCGACTGCTGCGGTCCGTGGAGCGCCGTCTCGACATCGACGGGGAACTTGATGACGTCGTACTCGGGGCGCTCGCCCGCGACGATCGCGTCGAGCGCCGCCGTCAGCTCCGCGCTCGGGTTCTCGATCGACGACCGATGTCCCTCGACCGCCGCCAAGATGCGCTCCCGCGACGGACTCTCCGCGTCCAGCGAGTACGGCGAGAACTGCATCAGCAGCGCGATGCCCGCGGCGAGCTGAGCCCCCGTCTCCGGCCCCGGCTCTCCGAGGTCGGCGAGCGCGCTCTCGATGCTGTCCGCCACCTCGCAGAGCTCGTCCTGCGAGAGATCGTTCTGGAAGATGCCACTGCCCCAAGCGCCCATGCCGAGTGGCTACCACAACCAGCCGATCCGAGTCCCGTTCGTCTTGGCTCCGTCATGACCCGTTCCTGACGGAAGCGTGGTGAGCCGGGCCGGTCAGCGCAGGTTGCGGGGCGCGTCGAAGCTGGCCCAGCGGGCGTCGTCCTCGCGGCGCAGGCGCACGCGCGCGGCGTAGGCGCCGGGCTCGCCGCGGACGGCGTCCTCGAGCTCGGCGAGCCAGAGGTAGAGCGCGTCTTCGGGCTCGTCGAGGATGGCCATGTCGACCAGGCGGCGACCGGCTTCGACGGCGGCGGAGCGGAGCAGCACCAGGCTGCGCGCGGTGCCCTCGCTGAGCCGACCCTTCGCGGTCGCGATGCGATCGAGGAGGGTGAGCAGCGGGCGCACCAACACCTCGCGCATCCGGCGCAGGCTCCGCGAGCGGGCGACGCGGATGACGCTCTCTCGCGCTTCCTTGCGGCGGCGCTCGACGGTGTCGGGCGACTCGGTGCCGACCATCTTCAGCGCCCCGCGGAGCGCGCGGTCCGAGTTGCCGATGGGCTCGGGCAAGACGTTGATGCCGAGCGGTCGCACGTCGGTGAGCTCGCGAGCCACCTCACGCCACTGGCGCGCGAGCGAAGCAGGGAGCGGCTCGGTGGTGCCGATGGGAACGCCGGCACGCTCGAAGCTGTCCGCGAGCTCGCGGAGCTTCGCGAAGTACTTGCGGCGCGCGCGCACCGAACGCGGCGCGGCCAGCGCGGGGTAGACCGACTTCGGTAGCTCGCCGATGGTCGCCTCGAGCGCGTGCAGCGCCTGGCGGGTCGCCTCGCGGCTGTAGTCGAGCTGCAGGAAGGCCTCGGCCACGAACTGCTGCCGCTCGCGGAGCACTTGGAGCAGCGCCTCGTCGTCGAGCGACTGCAGGTCACCGGTCGCGAGCTTCCGGAAGCGGTCGCCGCTCTCCTTGTCGAAGCGGAGCGCGCTGGTGAGTAGCGGCGCCACGTCGCGGGTCGCCACGGCGCACGCCTTCGCGGCCTGCACCAGCGGGGTCGGCTCGAGGCGCCCGAGAATGCTCGGCTGGGTGCGGCGGCGGTACGGGCGGCCGTAGATGCGGCGCACGGTCTGACCGACCCGTGGGCCTTCTTCCTCGGCCGCGCTGAGCCCCTGGTCGAGCGCGTCGATGGTGAGCGGCGCGACCACGCCCTCGTCGGCCGCGGTGAGCGCCACGCGGCGGAAGGGACCGTCGGCGTGGTGCCGCTCGAGCTTCAGCGGCTCGACCTGGACGATGACGATCTCGTCGCCCTGCTCGACCCACTCCATCTCGACCGGGAAACCGAGCACGAGCTGCGCGCGGTCCACGAGGTCCGCGACGCGCTCCACGAGCACGACCTCGAGCCCGTCGCCGGGCTCGCTCACCCGCGTGCTGCGGCGGTCGATGCGCCAGGGCGCACCGTCACGGCCGAGGACCTGGACCTCGTCCGGGTCGCCGCCGCTCGGATCGGAGCTGACCGCGCGTCCGGAGCGCTCACCGGTCGCGCTCGCGTCGATCGGCAGACCGGCGAGCACGAGCCGCGAGACATGGCGCGGCGCCGATGGACGGCCCGAGGGCGTGCGCCCCCCGTCACCGCCGTTCGGCGGTGCCCCGGGAGTTGCCGTGGCGCCCTCTCCGTCCACGCGATCGTTCAGACGCGCTCGACGACGACGGCGAGGGCCTCACCACCACCGATGCAGAGCGTGGCCAGGCCGCGCTTGGCGCCCTGGTCCGCGAGCTGGCTCAGCAGGGTCACCACGATGCGGGCGCCGGAGCAGCCGATCGGGTGGCCGAGGGCGATCGCGCCGCCCCAGACGTTCATCTTGTCGTGCGGCACGTCGGCCTGGCTCACGCACGCCATGCTGACCACGGCGAAGGCCTCGTTGACCTCGAAGAGATCGATGTCGTCGACCGAGAGGCCGGTCTTGGCGAGCACGTTCTTCACCGCGCCGACGGGGGCGGTGGTGAACCACTCGGGCGCCTGCGCGTGGCCGGCGTAGCCCGTGAGCTTGGCGATCGGCTTCAGGCCGTGCTTCTCGACCGCCTCGCCGCTCGCGAGAATCAGCGCCGCGGCGCCGTCGTTGAGCTTGCTGGCGTTGGCCGCGGTGATCGTCCCCTCCTTGTCGAAGGCGGGGCGGAGCTGCGGCATCTTGTCGAAGTTCGCGCGGCCGGGCTCCTCGTCCGTGTCGACCACGGTGTCGCCCTTGCGGCCCTTGATGGTCACGGCGACGAGCTCGGAGTCGAACTTGCCCGCCTTCTGGGCGGCGTGCGCGCGCTCGTAGGAGGTCTTGGCGAACTCGTCCTGCGCCTCGCGGCCGAAGCCGTGCTCCTTGGCGCAGAGCTCACCGGCGTTGCCCATGTGGAAGTCGTTGTAGGGGTCCCAGAGGCCGTCCTCGATCATCGAGTCGACGACCTTGCCGTGACCGAGGCGGTAGCCGCCGCGCGCCTGCGGGAGCAGGTAGGGCGCGTTGCTCATCGACTCCATGCCGCCGGCGACCACGATCTCCGCGTCGCCGAGGAGGATCGACTTCGCGCCGAAGATCATCGCCTGCATGCCGGAGCCGCAGACCTTGCCGACCGTGGTGGCCGGGGTGCGGTCGGGCACGCCCGCGAGCTTCGCGGCCCGGCGGGCCGGCGCCTGGCCGACACCCGCGGTGAGCACGTTGCCCATGAAGGTCTCGTCGACGAGCTCGGGCTTCACCCCACCGCGCTCGAGCGCGGCCTCGATGGCCTTGGCGCCGAGGGTCGGCGCGTCGAGCGCGGAGAGCGCTCCCTGGAACGAGCCGATCGGGGTGCGAGCGGTGCTGACGATGAAGACTTCACGGGCGGCCATTGGGTACCTCCTGGGCCGCTGAACAGGTCGGCCCGGTGTGCGGATATGTGGCACCCGCTCCTCCCAGGGTCAACTCCGGCCGTGCGTCGTCGCTCGACCCTTGACCCCCCGTGCCCTCGTTGCTATCTCAGCCGTCCTTCGGAGGGCGATGCCCCACCGGAGGCGGTGCTGACAACCGACTCGGGCGATTAACTCAGTGGTAGAGTGCCTTCTTCACACGGAGGAAGTCCGCAGTTCAAATCTGCGATCGCCCACCAACCGAAGCCCTCGGAATCCTTGCGATTCCGGGGGCTTCGTCTTTCGTTCGCAAGCACCGAAGTCCGCCCCCCGCGTTCCCGGCGATTTCGTATCCTCCGTCCATGCGCTGGGCGATTCGACTCTCTCTCATCATTGCCCTCGGCTGCGGTGGCGGGTCGAGCACGACGGAACGGGCGGAGTCGCGACCGGCGGCGGGTGACGAGGCGTTGGCCGCCGAGCCGGCGGCCGAGCTCGAGCCGGAGTCGGCGTCGAGCAAACCGCAGGGGCGTGAGGCGCCTGCTGTCGCCGCCGCGCGGCCGACGGTGGTGCGCGAGCTGTCCGCCGCGCTCCCGGTTCGCTACGAGGCTCGCTTCCGGCTGCGCAACGAGCGCGTCCGAGTCCGGCGGCCGATCGTCGACCTCGGCGACGAAGCGCGCACGGCCGACCTCGACCTGCGGGTGCGCTCGGCCATCGGCCGGGCCGCGCTCGCCTCGCACCCGAACGTGGTCGGCGAGTGCGAGGCGACCCTCGCCACCGCCGAGCTGGTCTCGATGATGTGCGAGTGGAACACCCGAAGCCCCGCACGGAAGCGGTCCTGGGCCCTCACGTTCGTGCTCACGCCGCTCGGTCCGCAGCGCGTCGACCTGGACGAGGCGTTCGTGATCGGGACCAAGCTCTCCAAGGCGCTCTGCGCCGCGTCGCTCCGACGCGCGCCCACCATCGATGACAACTGCTACACGATGAGCGTCGCGCTCGGCACCGACGGGCTGAAGGGGTCCTGGCAGCGACGCGATGGCGCGCGCCTTCGTGGGGTCACCCTGCCCTACGCGGAGCTCGCTTCCCTCGTGCGCCCCGACCGCTTCCTGGCGTTCGCCGCCGGCGAGGCGCCCGCAGAGCCGACGCCCGCGCTCGCTGCCGCGGCCCCCGAGCCGCGCACCTGCTGGACCTACGGAAACGCGGCCGCACCCTCGGCGATCGGCGCAGCCGTCATTCGCTCGGGCATCGACCACATCTTCCTGACCGCCATCGACGCCGGCGCGGGGAGGGTCTGGCTCTGCACGCCCAACCAGCGGGACATCCGCCAGGAGCAGCGGACGATCCTCGAGTCGGCGCTCGGTCCGCGTGCGGACACGCCCTGCCCTCGGCGCGACGCCATCCTGTGGCGGCACGAGGCGACGGCGGAGATCCCGCTGCACGACGCGCCCAACGGGTCGCCGACCGGCGCCCTGGCCAGCGGCACGAAGCTCGTGGTCTTCGATGGCGTCGTCGATGGACGCGACTCCATGGTCGACCGCTCGATGGACGGACTTTGGAGCTTCGTCGTCGCCGAGGGCTCCACGGGCTGGGCGCGACTCTCCGGCCTGAGCCGCAGCCGACCGTGACGCACATCGGTCTCGACAAGGTCCACGCGCTGCTGAGCGATGTTGGTGCGTTCTCACCGAACGGTGCCTCGTTCGTTCCCGCCGCAGGCCTACACCGAGTCGGAACGAGACCGCGCGGCGGCAGCGAGCTGCTCTTCCGGCGGCGCTTGGCCCTCGTCGAAGCGATCGCCGACTCGAACGACGACATCTGCTGGCTCATCCCTCGCGGCGCGACCACGGCGACCTTCGGCGACGGCACCACCGAAGCCCTGCTCGAGCTGTCCGACCCGAACCGCTCCCAGCCGCACCGTTGGCGAGTGGTGCGCGGGCGCTTCGACCGCTTCGACCTCAGCTTCGCCACCCGGGTCCTTCCGGGGCTCGCCGCGCTCTGGCTCACCGTTCCAGCCCGTGCGCTCGCGGCACGGCTCGGTGCCCGGCACATCGACATCTGGGGTCCCGCCGGCGAGGCCGAGTTCCTCGACCGGCTCGCCGCCTCACCGCCCGAGCCAGCGAACGACCACCCGACGCCGCGCCAGCTCGAGAAGGGGGCCACGATCCCCGCGGAGGAACGCGACGCCTGGGCGGCGGCGACCGGGCGAGTGGCGCCCGACCTCGTCTGGGTCGACCTCATGGGCCACGGCGCCGGCGAGCTCTGGCTGAACGCCGGGGATGGTCCGGTCCGCGTCGCGCGCGCGTCCTGCTACCGAACCGACGACCATTCGGGCGCGGAGGATCGCGGGTTCGTCGCGGAGCTCCTGGCGCTCCCCGACGGCGAGTGGCTGGTCCGCATCGAACACGTCCACGAGCTTCACTACGGTCCCACCACCTCGCGGCACGAAGTCTTCATCAGCGAGGGCAGCGGCGCGCGCTTCGTGGCCCACGAGGGCGCCGCGCCGGAGGGCGCGGTCCGCGTCGGTCAGCTCGTGCAGCGCTGACCTGCGGTATCGTGTCCGGATGCGCGCATCGCTCGTCCTCGCTCTCTCCTGTACGCTGCTCGTCGGCTGTGGCGATGACGACGGGAGCACCGGCGATCGGGACGCCGCCGTCGAGACCGACTCGGGCATGACGGGCGGTTGCGCCACCGCCGAAGACTGCCGCCGCTTCAGCAGTACCTGCGATGGCTGCAACTGCCTGCCGCTGCTCGCGAGCGACCCGGACCCGGTGTGTGAGGGGATGCCGGTCTCGTGCCTGATCGATCCCTGCGAGACGGCCGGCGCGGTGCGTTGCAACGCCGGCACCTGCGAGCTCGAGTAGCCTCGCGCGGCCGCCAACGGGTCGCCAGGTTCGTACTACGAGACAGCCGCGCTCGGTGACCGGTCCAAAGGGCGAAGTGACGCTCTGCTGCCAATGGAGCGGAACGAACGGTTGGACTTGTGTCCAACCCCGACGCCCCGCACTCTCCCGCCGGTGACGACGATGAAGACAGCGGGTCTGCTCGCTCTCCTGGTGTGTGTGGTGGGCTGTGGCGACGACGGGGTGAGCCCCGTCGACATGTCGACCGAGCCATGCGCGACGGACAGCGACTGTGACGACGGCGCCTTCTGCAACGGGACCGAGGTGTGCGACCCCGACGCGAGCGCCGCAGGCGGCAATGGGTGCCTCCCGGGCACACCGCCCTGCCCCCTCGATCGCTGCGACGAGAGCGCAAACGAGTGTGGGCCGAGCGACTGCACGAACCCGGACCAGGACGGTGACGGCGCGGACGCGACGGAGTGCGGCGGCAACGACTGCGACGACACCGACCCGAACCGCTCACCACTCCTGACGGAGGTGTGCGACACGGAAGGCGTCGACGAGGACTGCGACGACACGACGTTTGGAGACCTCGACGCCGACGAAGACGGCTACGTGAGCGCGGAGTGCTGCAACGGCGCGACGTGCGGAGACGACTGCGATGACGCCGACGCGGGGTCCCACCCGGACGAGTCCGAGTCGTGTGACACGGCCGACAACGACTGCGATGGAATGGTCGACGAAGGCACCACCACGATGTGCTGGCCCGACATGGACAACGACGGCTTCGCCGCCGCCGACGCCGAGCCCGTGTTCGTGTGCGGCGACTGCGGGACGGACCTGACCGGAACCTCCCCCTCGGATCCCGCCAACGCGGACTGCAACGATGAGGCGATGAACGTCCGCCCTGGCGCGCCGGAGATCTGCGATGGGCTGGACAACGATTGCTCTTCCGGCACCGGGCTCGCCCCGGCGGAGGACATGGATGGTGACATGCACTCGCCGCCGTCCGCCGCATGCGACGTGGTGACCGGCAGCTTCCCGAAGGACGACTGCCACGACTTCAACGCCGACGTCTTCACCGGCCAGACCGCCTACTTCGACGAGCCGACCTGCGCAGCGGGTGCACAGTGCACGTGCGTCGGCGGTCGCCGTGGGTGCATGCACCCGATGCTCGGATGCGACTGCGACCTGCCTGGGGATCCGCTCCCGGGGACCAATAGCTGGGACTACGACTGCAGCGGCTCGGTGGAGCGTGAGCCAGCAGCGGCCTGCGGAGGGTGCGCGATCGCGCCGCCGTTCTGCGGCCAGCCCGGCCCGACGTGGAGCGTGGGCAACCCCGACTGTGGGGCTACGGTCTCCCGCATCGAGAGCTGCGGAAGCTGCGGCGCCTGCACACCGACCTCTCCAGTGAGCTCGACGCGCGGCTGCCGCTGAGCCTCACCGCGTCTGGGCCGCGCGAACGAGCGGGAGCGCGCCCGCGCCGGCCGGTCCGTCATACGCGCCCGCGTTGTCGCCGCTGCGAAGCCGTCCGTCGTAGTCGCGGTCGCCGTGGAGCACGGTCGGCAGATCGTCGCCGAGGGTCGTCGAGAGCTCACCCACCGGGTGGAGGTCGAGCTCGCCGGGGGCGCCGCTCGGGTTCACGAGCATCGAGGCCGCGGCGCTCAGGTCGCCGGTGATGTCGCCGCTGGTGTCGTCAGCGGCGATGGGCATCGGCGAGAAGACCGCGTTGTAGCGAACGCGCTGTTCGAATGCCGCGTCGCCGCCGGTGACGCGAATGCCGCGGCCGCTGCTCACGACGGTGTTGAAGAAGACGTCGACCGCGCGCGGGACGGCGTTGTGCGGCTGCAGGTTGATGGCGCCGCCGTTCGGGTTGGCGAAGACGTTGGCGTAGATGGCCAGGTTGCCTTCGGCCTGCAGCAGGTTCTCGGTCGGGTTGTCGTAGAAGAAGTTGCCGTAGATGAGCACGCGGTCGTCCTGGCCTGGGCCGCTCGAGGGCTGGTGACCGACCAGGAGGTTCGGTCGGGCCGCGTCGGTGCTCGCGCTGCTGACCTTGCTGAAGACGTTCCAGCGCACGAGCGTGTCGGAGGGCTCGCTCGGCATTCCGTCGATGGCCGGCCACGGGTTCTGGTGCTTGATCTGCATCGCGTAGCCGATGGGGTCGAGCACGGTGTTGAGCTCGATGACGCCACGCACGAAGGGATAGGAGCCGTCCGAGTTGCCGAGGTAGAGGCCAGTGCCCGCGCGCTCGATGTGGTTGCGGCGGATGACCCAGTCCCACGCCGGGCTCTTGGTGGAGACGCCGACGATCTGCTGGTTCGAGTCGAGGCCGGTCATCGTGAGTCCGTCGATGACCACGTGGTGTGTCGGCGAGTCGTCGCCACCCTGCGAGGCGACGCCGAAACCCGCCCGGCCCATGCCATCGATGTCGAGGTTGCGGACCTTGATCCACGACGCGCCGTGGACGGCGACGATGTTGAAGGAGTCGCTGCCAGCGAAGAGCGGCCGGTCGGCCGTGTCGAGCGCCTCGATGACGATGCAGCGCCCCGACTCGCCGCTCACCCGCAGCGGCAGGCCACGCTCGTAGGTGCCCGGGCGGAGCTGCAGCGTGTCGCCCGGCTCGAGCGTGTCCAGGGCGTCGCGGTAGTCGTCCGGCCCGGCCTCGAGCGTGCGACCGCCGCCCTCGCAGTCCTCCCAGGGCTGCGGCGCCCAGAGCTCGGTGGCGCCGGGCCCGAGATCCGGACGCGCACCGAAGTCGACGGGCGCAGCATCGGCCACGGGGCCCGCGTCGACGTCGGGGCCACCGTCCGAGGGCGAGTCGTCGTCGCCACAGCCGAAGGCCAGGATCAGGAGCGCGAGTCCGAAGCGAGGCATGGCCGCGAAGGGTAGCCGAGCTCGGGCGCGCAGGCCTTGCGCATGGGTGCGCGCGAATCGCAGAACGTGCGGTCTCGCGGGGGCCGTTGGCACGCGCATGCCAACGAATCCGGGAGGCACGGGCGTTGCAAATCGGGAAGGCCATGAGCCATTTCAAGATGCCCGTCAGTGAGTACATGACCCCCTCTCCCGTGCTCCTGAAGACCACGGAGAGCATGCTGACCGCGGAGGCCACGCTCGAGGAGCACGGCTTCACGGCCGTCGGCGTGGTGGACGAGGGCGGCGCCCTGGTCGGGGTCCTCTCGCGAACCGACCTGCTCCGCGCCGCCGAGGGCGAGAGCGGCGAGACCTTCCGCCTGCCGGAGGGTCACATCGGTGACTTCATGAGCCGCAGCCCGGCGACGGTCGCCGCGGACAGCCCGGTCGACGCGGCGGCGAAGCTGATGCTCAAGGAGCACTTCCACCGAGTCTTCGTCACCGACGGCGGCAAGACCGTGGGCGTGCTCTCGACCCGTGACGTGATGCGCGCGGTGTTCGAGAAGCGCCTCAGGATCCCGGCCATCGAGGTCGCCAGCACCTCGGTCATCAAGGTGAAGGACGAGGACCCGATCGCGATCGCGGTCGAGCGCCTCGAGCTCTCGAACCGGCACGGCCTCATCGTCACCAACGACGACTGGCCCGTGGGTACCTTCTCGCAGGTCGACGCGCTCTACGCGCGAGCCAAGGACCCCTCGACCAAGGTCGAGGAGGTCATGGAGTGTCGCATCCTCGCGCTGCCGCCGAGCACGCCCATCTACCGGGCGGCACAGCAGGCGCTCGCCATGAACGTGCGCCGCGTGGTCCTCGTCGGGAACGAGGGTGTGCTCGGTGTGGAGGGCGTGCTCAGCAGCTTCGACTACTGCCGGGTCGTCGCCCACACGATGAGCTGATCACTCGACGAGACGGCGTGCGATCAGACCGGCGAAGCTGGACTCACCTCGGGTGAACCACCACCCGAGGTGAGCGCCGCATTCGGCGCACTCGCCCATCTGCCAGCCCCAGCCCTCGAACCAGGTGAAGGCCTCGGTCCGCGGACCGAAGACGCGCAGCCCCGGCGCCTCGCGGAAGCACGCGATGTCGTAGGGGATACCGCTCGGGTTCACGCAGACGTGCCGGTGGTCGCCGTTCATTGCGAAGCGGGCGCGCTCGTCGGTGATCGGATGGCGGCAGGTCGAACAGCGGAGCCGCTCGGGCTCGTCGGCATCGACGCTGTCTTCTTCCGGTTCCTCGTCGGCCTCGTCGAGCACGTCGCCATCGTTTCATGGCCCCGACGGATCTTCGAGCGCTCCCATGCGTATGACGACGCATGCCCCGCACCGCCCTGATCCTGGCGCTCCTCGTCGCTTGCTCACACCCCGCCGATCCCGAAGGCGAGCCGACGAGCGGCGAGACCGACGTCGCCGAGCCGGAGGTCGCGGATGCCGAGCCGCTCTCCCTGCCGTCGCTGTCGGAAGAAGGCCTCGCCGTACTCGACCGCATGAGCGAGTGGTGCACGAACCAGGGCGACGACTGCGACGTCGCCGAGCGCCCCGACGCCTACCCCGACCGCATCTCCTCCGGTGAGACCAACGGCTGGATCCACAGCCACCGCGAGCAGGCCGCGGAGCACGGCATCGCCGCCGTGTGGTCGGTGAGCCTCCGCCGCTTCGTCAGCCAGGTCGAGGACGACCTGCGGCTCATCGTGGGCGGTCACTTCTCGCCCGATCACCTCGGTCCGGACGTGTACGACGCCATCCTCGCGCGCGCGAAGGCGCGGCCCTCGCTCTACCTCGGGGTGCTCATGAACCGGGTGCTGATCGACGACGCCAGTTGGCTCTCGTCGGCGCACGTGCCAAACGTGCCGCGCTTGTTGAAGGACGAGGCGCCGGACGACGCGCGCGCCGTGGCGCGAGCTCTGTTGGCGGTGCACCGCGACGCAGCCGCCGCATCCGACCCTCCGCCCGTGGATGACGAGTACCGGTTGGCGCGGCTGCAGGAGCGAGTGCGCCTCCTGGAGTCACTCGCCGACTGAGCTCACGCGGCGCCGAGCTCGCTCGTGCGCCAGTCGCTCGGTGGGCTGCCCGACCACTTGCGGAAGGCGCGCGAGAACGCCGCCGGGTCCGAGAAGCCGAGTCGCTCGGCGATCTCCGCCATCTGCAGGTGCGGGTTGCGCAGCAACTCGCGGGCGCGGGCGTAGCGGACCTCCTGGCGGAGGTCGCCGTAGCTGGTGCCCTCGGCATCGAGCTTTCGGCTGAGCGTGCGCGGCGCAAGGCCGAGCAGGCGAGCCACGGTCTTTCGATCGGGCGGCGGCGAGCTGACCCAGAGCAGGCGGCGGGCCTGCTCGGCGAAGGGCACGTCGGTCCGGAGGCGCTGCGCGAGCTCGGCGGCCTGCTTCTCGTAGAGGCGGCAGACGACGGTGTTGGCGAGGGCGGTCGGGCGATCCCAGATGCCGCGCGGATAGGTGAGCCGGGACTCGGGGGCGTCGAAGCGCACCGGGCACTGGAGTGCGTTCTCGATTTCGCGCGCGTCGGGCGGTGGGGGGAAACGGAACCAGACCTCGCGTGGTCGTTCGCGTGAATCGAGGAGGAGCGCGAGCATCCGGACGGCGGCGGCGAGGTCGAGGGTCGTGCAGAAGCGGCGCAGGCCCTCGGGGTCGCGCACGCCTTCGAGGAGCGCGTCGTCCATGGCGAAGGAGAGCGTCAGCGCGTCGCCACGCTCGGCCGCGACGATGCGCGAGTGGCCCCAGCTCAGCTCCGGGTAGGTGGTGATGAGCCGCAGCGCCTCCTTGAGGTCGGCGGCGTACATCATGCTCAGGCCGAGCACGCCGAAGACGGTCAGCTCGACCTCGAGGCCGGTCTCCACGGCCTGGAGCGCCGGCGACTGGCCGGTGACTCGCTGGAGCAGCAGCGCGAGGCAGTCGAGCTGCTGGTCGTGGGTGATGGAGATGTCCGGCTCCTGCAGCGCGAGCACCGGGAGACCGAGCTCCACGAGGACCGCGCCGATGTGCTCGGGCGGGACGCCGGCCCGCTCGATCTGGCCGAGGAGCCCCAGGACCGTCCGCCGCGGGGTGGCCAGGTTGCCGGTCCAGAGGATGCGTACGTCATCGCCTCGAGCCACCCCTGAAAGGTGGCGCGAGTGGCAATATTTATCAAGCAAAGGTCCGTCCTGGCCCTCGTGCGCAGGCGCCACCCAGCTACTCTCACTGTATCGCAGGCCCATTCCGCCCCTCGTGGACGTCTCCACGAATCCCGCGGAAGGCTGTGATGGGGAAGGATGGCCACTTTGGAACACTTCGACGTCTTGATCGTGGGCGCGGGCATCAGCGGTATCGGCACGGCCTGCCACCTGCGCCGGGAGCACCCGGAGCGCTCGTTCGCGATCCTCGAAGGGCGGCATGCCATCGGCGGCACCTGGGACCTCTTCCGGTACCCGGGCGTCCGCTCGGACTCGGACATGTACACCTTCGGGTACTCGTTCCGGCCGTGGACCGACGACCAGGACATCGCCAGCGGCGACGCGATCCTGAAGTACCTCCACGACACCGTCGCCGAGTACGACGTCGAGAAGGAGATCCGCTTCGGTCACCGGGTGCAGGCGCTCGAGTGGAGCTCGGCCGAGCGGCGCTGGACCCTGCAGGTGCGCAAGGACGACGGCAGCGAGGTCGCGTTCACCTGCAACTTCCTGGTGACCTGCACCGGCTACTACGACTACGAGCAGGGCCACATGCCCGAGTTCGAGGGCATCGAGGACTTCGGTGGCCAGGTCGTGCACCCGCAGCACTGGCCGGCGGACCTGGACTACGCCGGCAAGAAGGTCGTGGTCATCGGCAGCGGCGCCACGGCGGTGACCATCGTGCCGAGCATGGCGAAGGACGCCGCGCACGTGACCATGCTGCAGCGCTCGCCGACCTACATCTTCAGCCGACCCGGCGAGGACGCCATCGCGAAGAAGCTCCGCGGCGTGATGCCCGACTCGGCCGCGCACCGACTGGTGCGCGTGAAGAACGTGATGATGGGGCGCTTCATCTACCGGCTCTCGCAGAGCAAGCCCGACAAGGTGCGCGCGTACATCCGCAAGCAGGCGATGGAGCTGCTCGGGCCGGACGTCGACGTCGATACGCACTTCAACCCGAAGTACGACCCGTGGGACCAGCGGCTCTGCCTCGTGCCCGACGGCGACCTCTACGAGTCGCTGAAGAGCGGCGACGCCTCGATCGTGACCGACACCATCGAGCGCTTCACGAAGGACGGCGTGCAGCTCAGCTCCGGTGAGGTGCTCGAGGCCGACATCGTGGTGCCGGCGACGGGGCTGAAGCTGCAGTTCCTCGGCGGCGCCGAGATGGTGGTCGACGGCGAGCGCACCGACCCGAGCGACCTGGTGTCGTACCGAGGCGTGATGTTCGGCGAGATCCCGAACTGGATCGCCGTCATCGGCTACACGTCCGCGAGCTGGACGCTCAAGGCCGACCTGACCTCGACCTACCTGATGCGCCTGCTGAGCCACATGGACCAGCACGGCTACGAGACGGTGACGCCGCGGCTCCCGTCGAGCGGCGTGCACACGCGGCCGATCATGGCCAATCTTGCATCTGCTGGGTACGTGAAGCGGGGGGCCGCCGAGCTGCCTCAGCAGGGGACCGCCGCCCCGTGGGTCAACGGCGACGACTATGCTCGCGACTATCTCCAGCTCCGATGGCAGCGCATCGACGACGGTGTGCTGGCGTTCACTCAGAAGAAGGACCAGCGACCGATGAAGCTCCCGCGACTGAAGACTCTCCTGCGGACCCTCCAGGGCCCGAAGTCCCTCGACCTTCGCGGCAAGACCGCGGTGGTCACCGGCGCCGCGAGCGGCATCGGCGAGGCCCTGGCCTACGACCTCGCGAGGCGCGGCTGCAGCCTGGCGCTCGTGGACGTGAACGCCTCCGCGCTCGACGCGGTGGCGGCGAAGGCGCGCCGGCACGTGAAGGTCGCGACCTACGTCTGCGACATGGGTGACATCGACGCGGTGGAGGCGCTCGGCAAGGACCTGTTGACCGCGCACCCGGCCATCGACGTGCTCATCAACAACGCGGGCGTCGCCATCGGTGGCGACGTGGTGCACCTGTCGCGGCAGGACATCGAGTGGTTGATGAACATCAACTTCTACGGCGTCGTGACGCTGACGCGCTCACTCTTGCCCCACCTGCTGCAGCGCCCGCAGGCGCAGGTCGCGAACGTCTCGAGCGTCTTCGGCATCATCGCCCCGCCCGGTCAGGCGACCTACTGCGCCAGCAAGTTCGCAGTGCGCGGCTTCTCCGAGGCGCTCCGCCGCGAGCTCGAGGGCACCAGCGTCGGGGTCTCGGTCATCCATCCCGGCGGCATCAAGACCGCGATCGCCAAGAGCGCACGCGTGGCCACCGGCGCGGACCCGGCGACCTTCGCGGACGCTGGCACCGAGTTCGAGCAGAAGGCGATGACCACTCCGGCCAAGGCGGCCGAGATCATCCTCCGCGGCATCGAGCAGCGGAACCCGCGCATCCTGGTCGGCCCCGACGCCCACCTCATCGCGGCCATCGCGCGCCTCTCACCGGTGAAGAACGCCGACATCCTGATGCGCCTGGTCGGTTGGACCCACGAGCCCAGCCGCCCGAAGCCCAGCGAGCAAGACGAAGCCGCCACCAGCGCGCGCCCCACCCACCAGGTCAACTGACCCATCAAGAATACAAAGAAGACGATCGTCCCCGCGACATAGCCCCCAAGCGTTCGGGATCATTGAGCTCCCGATCGAACTCGACGAACAAGAAGACGATCGTCCCCGTTGTCTAATCGGGGACGATCGTCTTCTTTGTATTCTTAATTGGTGATGCCGAGGGCGGCGGCGAGTGCGGTGGGGGTCAGGGCGGGGGAGCCCGTTCCTGTTGCTTCGGCGTCTCGGATGAGGCGCACGATGGCCGCGTTGACCGGGGCCTGTAGTCCGTGCTTCTCGGCGAGGTGGACGATCTCGCCGTTGAGGAAGTCGACCTCGGTGGTTCGGCCGCGGTGCAGGTCCTCCCACATCGAGGAGCGCGCGTCGGGGTCGGCCTTCATCTGGGCGCGGAGCACGAGCCGCGCGATGGCGTCGGGCAAGCGCAGGATGCGCGGCATCCAGCTCACCGGGAGCCCGCGCAGCTTCGCGACGCGGATGCCCGCCGCCTCGAGCACCCCCGCCGCCTCTTCGATGATGGCCGCGATCACCCGGCGCAGCGTTCCGTCGCTCATCAACACCGGCGTGGGCGCGTCGGTCAACGCGACCACCGCGTTGTTCAGGTTCACCAGCAGCTTCGTCCACTGCTCCGGCGCGATGTCCGCGGTGACCTTCACGCCGAGCCCGGAGCGCTGAAGCGCGGCGATCAGCGCTCCGGCGCCGTCGACCTCTTCCACGATCAGCCCGCCGTCCGTGCCGCGCTGGAACACTCCCTCGCCCTTCGAGACGACGTTGAACTCCACGATGGTGGCGACCACGGGCCGCGAACCCAGCGCCTCTCGAAGCGTCGCCGGATTGCGCACGCCGTTCTGCAGCGAGGCCACCACCACGTCCGGCCCGACGATCCCGTCCAACTGCTCCGCGACCTCGGCCGTCTGCGCGCTCTTCACGCACACGAGCACCGCGTCGCAGTCCGCGAGCGCGGCCGGACCGGTCACGTAGCGGACCTCGCCGCCCGACATCGTCAACCGCTCGCCGAAGTCGGACACGATCAGCCCGTGCTCCTCGATCTCGCCCCGCAACCGGTCCCGACCGACCAGCGTGATCGTCTCCCCCGCGACCTGCAGCCGGCCGCCCACGAAACAGCCGATCGAGCCGGCGCCGAAGATCCCGATGTGCACGGCGTGAAGCTACCACCCTTGCCGACCGGCGATCCCTCGCTCAGACTTCTCCCGACGCCTACCCAGGCGTCCCCTATGCGCGCCTGAAGACCACCGAGAGCTCCCTGCCCACCGCCACGCGGCAGGGACGCATCCGTTCCCCTCGTCTCCAGGTGTCTCCGTGTCTTCTCGTCTCCGTCTCCGCGGGGTCGGCTTCGCCTTCGCGGGCCGTCCGCTCTTCTCCCACCTCGACCTCGACCTCGAGCCCGGCATTCATGCGCTCACCGGCCCCAACGGCGGTGGCAAGACAACCCTGCTCCGTCTGATGGCCGGCGCCCTCGACCCGACCGAGGGCACCATCGAACGACCCGGCACGATGGCCCTCGTGGCGCAGGCGCTCGATCACCCCACCGCGCTGGTCGAGTCGTTCGCCGAGTGCTGGGACGGCGAGGCTTGTCGGCTGCGTTCCCGGCTCACCATCGACGAAGGCGGCTTCTACCGGTGGCCCACCCTCTCACCGGGCGAGCGGCAACGCTGGCAGCTCGCCGCGGCGCTCCACCGCCGACCGGAGCTCCTGCTCCTCGACGAGCCGACCAACCACCTGGACGCCGAAGCGCGCTCGCTCGTTCGGGACCTGCTCCGAGAGACGTCCGCCATCGTGGTGCTCGTCAGCCACGACCGAGCCCTCCTCGACGAGGTCGCCACCGACACGCTCTGGCTCGAGCGCGGCCACCTGACCCGCTACCCCGGAGGCTACGAAGCGACCCGCATGCAGCGGTCCCACGAGGCCGACGCCCTCCAGCGGGAGCGCGACCAACGACGCCAGACCCTGCGACGCCTCGAGCGCGAACAGCACGCCCGGCGCGAACGCGCCAGCGCAGCGGCCGCGGCCATCTCCGCCCGCACGCGGATGAAGAGCATCAAGGACCACGACGCGCGCGGCGCGGTCGCCAAGGGGCGCGCCGAGCACGCGGCCGGTTCGCTCGCGAAGGCGAGCGGCGCCATCGACGCCCGCGTGCAGCGCGCTTCCGACGCGCTGGCCGAAACGCGCACCGAGCGCACCCTCGGCGGCGTCATCCACCTGCGACCACCGAGCGGCGGTGGCGCCTTCCTCTTCCGCGGCGCGATCGGTCCGCTCGAGCACGACCGGCTGCTGCTCGAACGCACCGACGTCGCCATCGAGCGCGACGCCCGCATCCGCCTCTCCGGTCCGAACGGCGCCGGCAAGACGACGTTCGTTCGTGCGCTGCTCGCCGAGCTCTCGCTGCCCACGAGCGAGCTCCTGTACCTCGATCAGGATCTCGGCGTCGAAGACCGCCGCGACGCCATCGACTCCGTCCGCGCGCTCCCACCCGACGAACGCGGCGAGGTCCTCACCAACCTGGCCGCGCTCGGCGTCGACCCCGCGGCCGTGCTCCAGAGCGCCCTGCCCTCGCCCGGTGAGGCCCGGAAGCTCCTGCTCGCTCGTGCCCTGCGAGAGGGCGCGCGGCTGCTGGTGCTCGACGAGCCGGAGAACCACCTCGACGCCCCCAGCCGAGACCGACTGGAGGCGGCGCTCCGAGACTACGAGGGCGCCATCCTCCTCGTGACCCACGACGCTCGGCTCGCCGAACGCCTCACCGAACGTACGTGGACCATCGAAGGAGGTCGGCTCCGGACCTAGAAGACCGCGGGCGGTCCCTCCGGCTCGCCGCCCCGCGGCACCGCCCTCGGCTCCGGCGCGTCCTCTTCCTTCGGCTCGCCCCACTGCGTGCGCGCGCTCATCTGCATCATCACGTAGAGGGTGCCGATGGCTCCGAGCGTGATCGCCAACCCGGTCATCCCGTCGAGGAAGAACGAAGCGCTGAAGAGCACGAGGTAGAGCAGCTGCGCGCTACCGACCACGCGGAAGGCGAAGCGCGCGCCCGCAACCAGCCTCACGTAGCTCACTACCAAGAACACACTCACCGCGGCTGCGATGCCGAAGCTCGCGAAGAGCGGCAGCAGATCGACCAGGTACGCGAAGAGGAGGTGGAACGCGAAGAACCCGGTGCCGAGGAAGAAGTAGTGCATCGGGTGGAGCGACACCTGCCGGACACGCGCCACCATGGCGACCACGAAGAAGAAGAAGAGCAGCCCCACCGGCCCGAAGAAGGTGATCTTCGCGGCCAGCGGACCCGGGTTCAGCCGACGCGGGAGCTCGACCGCGATGTCGTCGGCGCTCAGCAGGTGGGTGAAGCGCCACTCGCCGCGCCAGCCCTCACCGGTCTCGGCGTGCTCGGTGGGCGAGAGCGCGCCTTCCGGAAAGTCGATGTCGGCGAAGTCGGTCGTGAGCGTCAGGCGGAAGTCCTCGACCGAGCCCGTGCCCTGGGTGAGGTCGTAGGACCAGCTCTCCACGCCACGGGTGGCGAACTCGATGTGGTGGGTGATCTCCTCGCCAGGCTCGAAGGCGATCTCGTACACCGCCAGCCCGTTGGTCGTCGTGAAGTCGATGGGCCGGCCGTCGCGGGTGACCGAGAACCCGTCGAAGCCCTTGCCAGCGCGGGTCAGGTCGATGGAGAAGCGCACGTTCCCGGGCGTCTCACCGACGTAGCGATGGGTGAAGGTCCCGTCGAAGCTGGCCTCGTAGGTCGGGAACCAGTTGAGCCCGCGCTGGCGCTGTTCGTGGTCCAGATGCACCGCGACGTCCGAGCCGACCAGCCGCACGTCTTCCGCGCGAATCGGCGACGGCTGCATCGGCTGCGGGTTCGGCTGCTGCACCTCGGTCGACTCCCACTCGTGAACCGCCGGGGGTGGCGGAACCGAGAGCAGCGGCGGGCCGTGCACCGCCGCCGGCCCCCAGAGGTGCGCGACGCTGTCCCTCGCGCTGCTCCAGGCTCCATCCGAGCGGACCTCGAGGGTCCCGCCGAGGATCATCCATGCCACCGCGCAGCCCACCCAGACCACGCCCACCTGAAAGAATCGGTTCATGGGAGTAGGCTTCCCCACCGGTGTCGCGGCCCGAGGACGCGGCGATGGAAGGCTCGAGGAAGAACGATGGCGAAACGATGGCAGCGGGTCCTGGCCGGGGACATCGGCGGGACGAAGACCTGGCTCGCGCTCTACGACGCGGAGCCCGGCGGCTCCCTCGAGTGCGTCGCCGAGGCCAAGCTCGCGAGCGGCGACCACCCCAGCCTCCGCTCGGCCATCGAGAGCTTTCTGGAGCAGAGCGGTGCTTCGCTCGACGAGCTGCGGGGAGCCGCTTTCGGCATCGCCGGCCCCATTCGGGGACGACGGGTGCAGACCACGAACCTTCCCTGGATCATCGACGCGGACCGCCTCACCGAGGCGCTCACGGTCGAGTCGGTCACGCTCCTGAACGACTTCCACGCGATCGCGCTCGGCATCGACGAGCTCACGGACGAGCAGCTCCCGGTCCTGAAGGACGGCGAGCTCGACCCGAACGGACCTCGCGTGATCCTCGGCGCCGGCACTGGCCTCGGCGTCGCGGTGGTGACCGGCGAGGGCCAGGTGCTCTCGAGCGAGGGCGGCCACATCGGGTTCGCCCCCCGCGACGAGTTCGAGCGCGCGCTCCTCGCCCACCTGAGCGACAAGCACCCACGGGTGTCCGTGGAACGCATCGTCTCCGGGATGGGCCTCGAGGCGATCTACGAGTTCGTGGTGACGACCGGCCGGGCAGAGACCTCCATCCGAACCAAGGTCGAAGCGGAAGGCGGCGCCGCCATCACCGAAGGCGCCCTCGCTGGAGACGCCGCTGCCAAGCTGACCCTCGAGCGCTTCGTCGAGGCCTACGGCGCCGTGGCCGGCGAGCTCGCGCTGGTCGTGCTCGCCACCGGTGGCCTCTACGTGGCTGGTGGCATCGCCCCCAAGCTGCACGCCGCCATACCCGACTTCGCCGAACGCTTCAGCGCCGGCATGCTCCCGAAGGGGCGGATGCGGCCGCTGATGGAGGCCACCACCGTCCGACTGGTGAACGAGCCGCGCGTCGGGCTGCTGGGAGCCCGACGAGCGGCCCTGAACGCGCTCTGATCAGCGCTGCGGCGCGAAGAGGAACGGGAACGAGTAGAGGACCGAGCCGCCGTCGGGTCCTTCGGCGAAGCGAATGCTGGACGCCACGTTCGTGATGCACTCGGCGAGCGAGCGAGAGCCGACGCCGTCGTTGGTGATGCGGGCCGACGTGTTGCCGGCGGGGTGGATCTCGAGCTCGACGTCCACGCGCCCCTCGAGCGTCGGGTCTCGCGTGACCTCGCGCTCGTAGCACTGGGCGACCCGACGCCGCATGCCGCGGACGCGGCGGAGCACGGCATCGTCGTCGAAGACCCGCGGTTCTTCGGGCCGGAAAGGACCGAACTCCGTGGTCCCCACGGGGCGGCGCTCGGTGAGCTCACGCCCGTCGTCGATGGTCGGACCGGGCGGGCCACGACCGTCGAGCTCACCGAGTTCGCGGTCCTCACCGGAGCCGTCATGGCGACGCCGGTCGACGATGGTCCCCGCAATCTGCGGGTTCTCCACGCCATTCACGTCCTCGAGAAGTCGCTCCAGCTCGCCCGTCGCCGCGGCACCATCGATCAGGTCCGCGAAGCTCGCGCCGATCGACTCGCGAATGGTCCCGATGACCTCGTTCTGCAGTCGGGCAACGGCGTCCGGCTCCAACGTAGGCTGGGCATCGTCCGGAGCCGGGCGCGGCCCGGAATCCCGGCGGGTCGGGCTGGGGTTCGCGTCGGTCGGAGCCTCGGCGACGGTGTCCTCGCTCGGATCCGGATCGGTCTCCGTCTCCGTGACCGGCGCGGGCGGCGGCTCCGGCTCGTCCCAGTTGATGACGGCCTCGAGGTAGGGCGGCACGACGTTCCCCTGCTCGATCGGCCAGTCCGCCCCCTCGAGACCCACCAGCAGCCCGAAGACCAGCATCGCCACCGACGCCAGGCTGGTGGTGAAGCGCCAGTCGATGGCGAAACCGCCGCGGACCGACTGCGGCAGTGGCGCCCGCTTGGTCTTGGGCTTCGGCGGCACGAGCTGGAAGAGGATCGACACCCCGCCGAGCTCGAGGCGCCCCCGCGCGTCCGGGGTCAGCTTCAGCCGGTCGAGCCCCTCGGAGCGGAGGTCGGCGACCGGGCGAGCCGGCCCACCGCTGGCCACCCGGCCCGTCAGCTCCGGTGTCAGCCGCAAGAACCAGCCGTCCGAGCGCCGCTCGAACACGGTCTGGGGCTTCACCGGGACGATCACGTCGGCCTTCTCGGTCGGGCCCACGCGCAGCCGTTTGCCGTGGCGGACCTCGTCTCCGAGGCGCCCATCGCGAAGCGCCGCCACCCGGAGCTCCCGCTCGCCGGCCGTGGACCAGTCGACGTGGGCCGCCATCGCCATGGTCATCGCGCCGCGCGGACGCACCTCACCCTTGCCCCCGGCGGGAGCTCTCGATTCCCTCTGCATGGGTGAAGCGACAGCGGCGGGTTCGGAAAGTTCCCCAGGATCTTTCACTCGCCGCCATCCGCGGTACCCTCGGAGGGATGGCGGACATCCGCGACCGGCTCAACACCGCCCTGCAGAAGGGCAAGCTCGAGAAGGCGCTAGGGCTCTACGAGCAGCTCATCGCGGACTCGCCCGACGAGGCGCGCTGGCCCCATCGACGGGG
Source organism: Deltaproteobacteria bacterium (assembly GCA_017644045.1). Taxonomy (GTDB): domain Bacteria; phylum Myxococcota_A; class Polyangia; order Polyangiales; family Houyiibacteriaceae; genus UBA1660. The sequence goes on along the minus strand of JAEPMI010000008.1, from coordinate 519,846 downwards.
CGATCTGCTGCTGCGCATGGGGAGGAAGGAGGCCGCGCTCGCGAGCTTCGAGGTCGCCGTCGATCTCTACGCTCGGTCCGGCTTCATCGCCCGGGCCGCCGCCATGGCGAAGGTCGTGATGGGCCTCGACCCCGATCGGGGCGACGTGCTCGAGCGGGTCGACCCGGCGGCCGCCCAGGCGCTGCGGCAGCGCCACGGGCCTCCCTCCAAGTCCGGCAAGATCCGTTCGGCGCCGCTCCTCGAGCCGGCGCCCGATGCGGGCGACGACGAAGTCCGCTTCACCGAAGCGGAGAGCCAGATGCTCACCCTCGACCTCAGTGAGCTCGAGGTGATGTCGAAGCCCCCACCCCCGCCCGAAGCAGAGGAGCCGCCGGACCCGACGGCCAGCCTGCTCGCCCAGCTCCCGGCGATGCCGCTCTTCTCCGACGTCTCCCGGGAGACGCTGGCCGTGCTCCTCGGCGACTCCGAGCACGTGATCGTGCCGGACGGGGAAGCACTCCTGAAGACCGGCGAGGCCTCGGACGCGCTCTACGTGATCACCTCGGGCCACGCCGACGTGCACGTGCCCGGGTTGCACCACCCCATCCCCGTGGACGAAGGCGACGTGATCGGCGAGACCTGCCTCCTCGACGACGTCCAGCGGCGGGCCGACGTCGTCGCGCGGGGGGACCTGGAAGCGCTGCGCCTGCCGAAAGCGGTGCTCGATGCCTGCGTGAAGGAAGACCCCGCGCTCGAAGGGCTGCTGCTCGAGCTGCTGGGTCGGCGCCTGCTCACGAACCTGATGAAGACCTCCCCCATCTTCGCCGGCTTCGATCCGTCCACGCGGGTCGAGCTGGCCAAGCTCTTCGAGATCCGTCGCGCCGACGAAGGCACGGTGCTCCTCGAGAAGGGGAAACGCGGCGACGGACTCTTCGTGGTGCTCCTCGGCGAGATCGAGACCGATGAAGAGGTGGCGAAAGCCGGCGGCGTCTTCGGGCACGCCTCGCTCCTGACCCGCGAGCCCAGCGAGGTCGGCGCGGTGGCGAAGACCGACGCGCTCCTGCTCCGCATGCCCGCGCGACGCTTCAACGAGCTCGCCGCGCTCTACCCGCCGGCGCTCATGGCCATCAGCGAGCTCGCGCAGAGCGACGACGCGGTCTACCCCGGCACCACCACGACCTAGGTCGCGTGGAGCTCTCGGTGCTGATGCCCTTCCGCGACGCGGGGGCGACGGTGGCGGAGGCCATCCGCAGCGTGCTCGCGCAGGGAGGGGTGCGCTTCGAGCTGCTCGCGGTCGACGACGGCTCGACCGACGACGGGCCGGCGCAGGTGCGAGAGCTCGCGGAGCGCGACGCGCGGGTCGTGCCGCTCTCGGCCGGCGATGGGCTCGTCGACGCGCTCGAGGTCGGACGCCGAGCCGCCCGTGCGCCGCTGATCGCCCGAATGGACGCCGACGACGTGTGCCTGCCGGGGCGCTTCGCCGCGCAGGTCGCCGCATTGAACGAAGCCGAGGGCGTGGTGGCCACCCGCGTCGAGCTCTTCGGCGAGCACGGCGAAGGGATGGCCCGCTACGTCGACTGGCAGAACGAGCTCCTCGACCCGGACGCCCATGACCGCGACCTCTTCGTCGAGTCGCCCGTCTGCCACCCGAGCGTCGCGCTCCCCGCCGAGATGCTCGACGCCGCCGGTGGCTACCGCGATGGCGACTTCCCGGAGGACTACGAGCTCTGGCTCAGGCTCGCCGCGCGCGGAGCGACGATCCGCAAGCTGCCCATGGTCGGGCTCCGTTGGCGACAGCACGGGCAGAGCTTCTCGCGCACCGACGGCCGCTATCGACCCGAGGCGTTCCGAGAGACCAAGGCGCGCTACGTCCCGGCCGCCCTCCCCGACCGACCGCTCGTGGTCTGGGGCGCAGGCCAGACCGGCAAGCGCTTCATGCGCAGTCTGGAGGCCCACGGGCCGAGAGCGACGCGATTCGTGGACATCGATCCGAAGAAGATCGGTCGGCAGGCGCGAGGAGTCCCGGTCGTGAGCCCGGAGGCGCTCGCGCCCGAGGACTTCGTGCTCGTCGCCGTCGGCGCCCGGGGGGCGCGCGACGAGGTCCGCGAGTTCCTCGTCGCGCAGGGACGGAGCGAGGTCACCGACTTCCGCTGCGTCGCTTGACCGGGCGGAGACGCCATCGTCTCCTCCGCCCATGAGCGAACGGAAGCTGAGTCACTGGGGCTGGGGATGGGCGGACAAGTTCCCTTCGACCGACGCGCGCAAGCAGCTGGGGACCCAGCTCGGGGCGATGCTCGGGATCGCGCCCAGCGGACCCACCGACCCCGTCGCGCTCGACGATGTCAGCCTGCACGACGCCCGGGTCTCGGCGCCGGACTCGGTCCCCTGCGTGACCGACGACCGAGAGGAACGCATCCGCCACACCTACGGCCGCGCGTTCGGGGACGTGGTCCGCGGCTTCGCCGGAGACTTCGCCGCGGCGCCCGACCTGGTCGCGCACCCCACGACCGAGGAAGAGGTCGGGCACGTGCTCGACTGGGCCCAGGGCGCGAAGGTGGCCGTGGTGCCCTACGGCGGCGGCACCAGCGTCGTCCGGGGCGTCGAGTGCGCGCTGCCGGAGGGCTTCGCCGGCACCCTCTCGCTCGACCTGCGCAGGCTCGACCGGGTCCTCGAGGTGGAGCCGACCTCCCGCACGGCGCGCATCCAGGCCGGCGCGAGCGGACCGCGCCTCGAGGAGCAGCTCAAGGAACACGGGATGACGCTCCGCTGCTTCCCGCAGAGCTTCGAGCATTCGACGCTCGGCGGTTGGATCGCGACGCGCGCGGGTGGTCACTTCGCGACCAACTACACGCACATCGACGACCTGACGGCGTCCATACGAGCGCTCACGCCAGCGGGCGTGAAGGAGGGCCAGGTGTGGCAGTCGCGGCGGCTGCCCGGCTCCGGCGCCGGGCCGAGCCCCGACCGGATGATGCTCGGGTCCGAGGGCACCCTCGGCGTCATCACCGAGGCGTGGATGCGGGTGCGCCCGCGGCCGCGCTTCCGGGCGAGCGCCTCGGTGAAGTTCGCCGACTACTCCAAGGCCGTCGACGCGTGCCGCGCCGTGGCGCAATCCGGGCTCTTCCCCAGCAACTGTCGGCTCCTCGATGCGCGCGAAGCGAAGCTCAACATGGTGGCCACCGACGGCTCGTCGGTGCTGGTGCTCGCGTTCGAGTCGGCCGATCACCCGCTCGAGGCGTGGATGGAGCGAGCGCTCGAGCTCGCGCGCGACCACGGTGGCGTGGCCGGCGAGCCGACCTACTCGGACTCCGGCTCGAAGACCGGTGAGAGCGGCGCCGCAGGCAGCTGGAAGAACGCCTTCATCGAGATGCCCTACCTGCAGAACGTCATGGTCTCGCTCGGGGTCATCGCCGACACCTTCGAGACGGCGATCCCGTGGGACCGCTTCGAAGAGTTGCACTCGGCGCTGGTGACCAACGTGCGCGGCGCGATGAAGGAGGTCTGTGGCTCTCCGTGCCACCTGTCGTGCCGCTTCACGCACGTCTACCCCGACGGTCCGGCGCCCTACTACACCTTCATCGCGAAGGCGCGCCCCGGCGCCGAGCTCGAGCAATGGGCGGCCATCAAGAAGGCGGCGAGCGACACCCTGATCGCGCATGGCGCGACCATCACCCATCACCACGCGGTGGGACGCACGCACGCACCCTGGTACCGCGAGCAACGACCGACCGAGATGGGCAACGCGCTTCGCGCGCTCAAGGGCGCACTCGATCCCGAAGGCATCCTGAATCCTGGCGCGCTAATCTAGCGCCCATGAGCTGGATGCGACGGACGTTCTTGGTGGTGGCTCTCGGCGCGTGGGGGCTGGCCTGTGGCGACCCCGAGCCCTCGCTCGACTGCAGCGGGTGCACCGACGGGCTCTGCTGGTACACGACCGACTTCGATGGGTCGCTCTCGGGGAGCGGCTGCATGGATTGGCCCGCCGCCTGCGAGGCGGACCGCAGCTGCGAGTGCGTGAACGCGAACACGGCGTCCGACGAAGGCTGCGACACCGTCGGCTACGTGCAGAACTCGAACGCCTGCACCGTCGACGAGGACGAGGGCCCCGTCCTCTACTGCGTGTCGACGCTCGGTTAGCGCCCTAACGACTCACAGGCACTGGACGTTCACGATGGTCACCATGCCGTCGTAGACGCGTCCCGCGTCCTCGCCCTCGATGGTGCAGTCGCGGCTGGTGAGCTCGATGCGGCCCGGTCGCGCGTTGGCGAAGATGAGGAACTCGGAGGTCTCGTCGAAGCGATCGTTGCCCGTGCGGATGACCGGATGGGTGAACGTGCCCGTGCTCGGATGGAACGAGGTCCCCGCCACCGGTGAGTTGGCGTCGAGGTTCACCGACGCGAACGCCTCCGCGCCCCCCGAGAGCGAGCTGTCGTTGACCACGACGATGTGGCCGCGGCCCGGCTCGGTGCTGACGCCGAGGGCGCTCAGGTCGGCCTCGGAGAACGGATAGAGGTCGATGTCCGATGCCGGAACGATGCCTGGGGTGATGAAGCTCCGACCCAGGAAGGAGTCGCCGCGCATCGGATAGATGGTGGGGAGGAGGCCCGGACCCTCCACGACGACCGGCGTCGAGGCTGAGAGCGCGAGCGGTGAGCTGACCCCGCTGGCGTCGGTCGTCGCGGTCACCATCGGTCCGGTCTGCAGCGCGTAGAGGTAGGCCCCTTCGAGCGGCGTGGCGTCGACGTACACGGTGGGCGTCAGGCTGAAGCGAGCCGTCCCGTTGCAGAGCCCGTCGATGCAGGTCGCACCGGGGGCACAGGTGTTCCCACAGGCGCCACAGTGCATGAAGTCGGTCGCGAGATCGGTCTCGCAGCCGTTCGACGAGAGGAAGTCGCAGTCGCCGTGACCGCCTTCGCACTGGTGCACCTGGCACGTCGCGTCCGCGCAGAGGAAGAGCGCGTCCGCGCCGCCGCAGCGGGCGCTGGCGTCTTCGTCCACGCTGCCATCACAGTCGTCATCGACCCCGTTGCAGCGCTCGGTGCCGCCCGGCGCGACCGAACGGTCCGTGTCGGCGCAGTCCCCGTCACGCGGCACCAGCCCGGAGCCAGCCCCACACATCGTCATCGCCGGGCCGGCGCCCCAACCGTCGCCGTCGACGTCGACGTACCAGTCGGTCTCGGTGACGCCCTCGTCGACCATGCCGTCGCAGTCGTCGTCGCGGCCGTTGCAGAGCTCGGCGAAGCCCGGGCCCACGAACGGATCACGGTCGTCGCAGTCGTCCCCGCCGCAGCCGGTGTCGGCCGCGCCGTCGCCGTCGTCGTCCTCACGGTCACCGTTGTCGAAGGTGAAGTCGGCGATGCCGTTGCAGTCGTCGTCCACCCCGTTGCAGCTCTCCACGCCGACCGGGCTGACGTCACCATCGGCGTCGTCGCAGTCGGTCGGGAGGATCGAGTAGCCACTGACCGGCTCGCAGGAGAGCAGTCGGTCGCCTCGAACGTCACCGTAGCCGTCGCCGTCCGCATCCTCGTACCAGAAGACCGCGCGCGCGTTCTCGTCGACCGTCCCGTCGCAGTCGTTGTCCTTCACGTCGCAGATCTCGTTCTGGATCGGCTGAACCGTCAGGTCGGCGTCGTCGCAGTCGTCGCCCTCGATGGCGAAGCGCACCGCACCCGGACAGGCGAGGAGCGACTCCGCCGCGTCGCCGCGGCCGTCCGCGTCCGCGTCCAGGAAGCCCTCGATGGACACGCCCTCGTCGACGTCGCCGTCGCAGTCGTCATCCCGGCCGTTGCAGACCTCGGCTCCCGCCGGAGAGACGCCGATCTCGAGGTCGTTGCAATCCGTGCCGCTGGCTCCGCCGTCGTTGCTGCATCGGTCGTCGATGAAACCGTCGCGGTCGCGGTCGAGGGTGCCGATGGTGTTCGGGTCACAATCCTCGTCGTGACCGGGGTCGCAGATCTCGACGTTGCCCGGAAAGCGGTCGGCGTCGGTGTCGTCGCAGTCGGTCCCGCCGCACTCGACCCGATCGACGCCATCGCCGTCGCCGTCGGGGGTCTCGCAGGCGGCGTCACACGAGTCGTCCGTCTCGATGCACGCGTCGCCCGCGGGACACGGCGACTCGCCCGCGACACAGCCGAGCGAGCTCGCGCCAGCGGCCATCGGATCGCACGTCTCGGCGCCGTTGCAGAAGACTCCGTCATCACACTGAGCGTCCTCGGTGCAGCCGGTATCGGCAGGCGGCGGGTCGTCGTCCTTGCAGGCAGACGCGAAGATCACAGCCACGGAGAGAAGCACGAGCGAATGGAACGATCGCATGACCCACGCTCATATCACGGGGTCGACCTCGGACGGTGCTCGCCGTGAGGGCGTCCAGAGGATCGCCGAACGCCCCTGAAACACAGGGATCGGGACGCCGCGGCGGCTGGCCGGCAGTGGGTCAACTCGCGGCCTCGCGAACCTCGACGCGGGCGCAGACACGCCTTCCCGTCACTGCCGACGTGACATCGCGCACGCGGTGGCGGCGCCCCGAGTGAAGACCGACGCGCTTCCCCCGTAGGTTGGCTCGAATCAGGAGCCCCGCGAACCGTGGGGAAGGGAGACATCGTGAACAGAAAGCTCTTACTCGGCGTGATGCTGAGCGCGTTGGCGTTCGGCGTCGGCTGCGGTGACGACGACGCAGACACCACCGACACGGACATGACCGTCCCGCCGGGAACGGACGGCGGCGGCGGCTGTAGCGGCGGCACCACCGCGTGTGGCGGCACTTGCGTCGACACCCGCTTCGACCCCGCCAACTGCGGTGGTTGCGGCATGGCCTGCGGCGCGGGCGACGTGTGTCTCTCGGGCACCTGCACCCCCCAGGGCATGTGCACCGGCGCGCTCGTCGACTGCAGCGGGACCTGCGTCGACCCACGCAACGACCCGATGAACTGTGGCTCCTGCGGCACCAGCTGCGCCTCCGGCGAGGTCTGCAACGTCGGCACCTGCAGCAGCGCGTGTGGTCTCGGCACCGAGGCCTGTGACGGTCGCTGCGTCGACAGCCAGGTCGACCCGAACAACTGCGGCGCGTGCGGCAACGTCTGCGGCGCCGGCGAGGTCTGCTCGGCCGGGACCTGCGAGCTCAACTGCGCGGGCGGCACCGTCGACTGCAGCGGCTCGTGCGTCGACATCGCCGCGAACACCAACCACTGCGGCGCGTGCGACAACGCTTGCCCGACCGGCACCGCCTGCAACGGCGGCTCCTGCGGCATGCGCCCGACCATCGACGCCGACGGTGACACCATCAGCGACTTCGACGAGGCCGCCGCCGCCATGCGCGACACCGACGGCGACGGCACGCCCGACTCGATGGACGACGACTCCGATGGCGACGGCATCTCCGACGCCATGGAGGCCGGCGACACCGACGTCATGAGCCCTCCGGTCGACAGCGACGGCGACGGCCTGCCCGACTTCCGTGACCTGGACTCGGACAACGACGGCCTCAGCGACGAGGACGAAAGCACCATTCACGGCACCGACCCGACCTCCGCCGACAGCGACGGCGATGGCGACACCGACGGCGCCGAAATCTCGGCGGGGACCGACCCGAACGACGCGGGCGACACCATCGCCGGTGGCGGCGACTTCGTCTTCGACCTGCCGCCCGGCGGCATGGACCGCACCGACACCCTCCAGTTCGATCCGCAGATTCGCCGGGCGGACATCCTCTTCCTGGTCGACACGACCGGGTCCATGGGCGGAGAGATCGACAACCTGCAGTCCGAGCTGACGGGTCTCGTGGGCCGTATCCGCGGCACCATCCCGGACACCGCGTTCGGCGTCGCGCGCTTCGACGACTTCCCCGTCGCCGGCTACGGCCAGACGCCGTGCAACGGCGAGCGGGACTATCCGTTCGAGCTCGAGCAGCGCATCACGACCAACATGACCGACATCACGGCCGGTGTGACCGCGCTCGACATGCCGCTCCACTGCGGCTTCGACGGCCCGGAGAGCAACATCGAAGGCCTCTACCAGGCGGCGACCGGCGACGGCTTCCGCGCGGCCGGCGGCATGGTGTGGACCCCGGTCTTCGATCCCTCCGCGGGCTTCGACGCTTCGCGGGGCCACGGCATGATCGGTGGCGCGGGCTTCCGCATGGACTCGCTGCCCATCATCATCATGGCGACCGACAACACCTTCCACCGCCGGTGGGACGACACGACCGTGGGCGCGGACCCGGCCACCTGGTGCGGCAACGCGATGGGTGACAGCTGCGACCCCTACTCGATGAGCGACTTCGGCGCGGCTGCCGACCAGCAGCCGAAGAGCGTCGCCGAGACCATCGCCGCGCTCCAGGGCATCGGCTCGCGCGTGATGGGCATCGCCTCGGACGGGAGCGGTGGCGGCGGCGCCGCTGCCGACGGCCGAGCCGAGATGGCGACCTTCGCGGTCCGTACCGGTGCCTGGAAGGCGCCGACCGGAGGCAACTGCGATACCGGCGTCATGGGCGCGAACCGCCCCGACGAGAGCTGGGATCCGGACGGCGCGGGCCCCGAGCCCACGCAGGACCTCTGCCCGCTCGTGTACTCGGTCAACGCGGATGGCTCGGGCCTCGGCACGACCATCGACAGCGCGATCTCGGACCTCACGACCTTCGTGAACTTCGGCACGCTGCACACCGAGGCCCGCGACGACGCCGCCACGGCGATCGACGAGACCCAGTTCTTCGTCCGCGGCATCCCCGTCAGCTACGACGTGGCGACCTGCTCGACGGCGCCGGCCTTCGCCGACCGCCTGACCGCGGGTACCCCGCCGACGCTCGCGCCGGACGGCACGCTCGACTCCTTCACCGGCGTCTCGCCCGGCTGTCTGGTCACCTTCCAGATCGTCGCGCGCAACGACGGCTTCGTGCCGGCGACCTGCAGCGACCAGATCTTCAACGTGCCCATCATCATCATCGGTGATGACACCGCGGAGGCGGACCGTCGCCAGATCATCGTGCGCGTGCCCGGTGATCGCACCCTCTGCGCGCCCTGAGCGCCGTTGGCTAGCGCGCCCCGGCTCAGCCGGGGCAGCGCAACTCACTCGAACGGCCCGGCGACGGGCCGTTCTCAATTGTGGAGTGGAAACGCGGACCGCAGCATCGCCAGGTCGGAGGGCCGAATCGATCCGCCACCCAACAGGCGCCAGAAGACGACCTGTGTGAGCGCTTCGGCGTCGAGACCGAGGGGCTGCACGAGCTCGCCGGTCCATTCCCAGCCGAGCCAGTGGCCGGCACCGCTCGGGTCGAGGGCGATGGCGTCGCCGTCGGCCTCGTAGACGATGACCCAGTCGCGGTGGTCGACGGGCAGCTGCGCGATGGTCTCGGGGTCCATCGAGAAGAGACCGAACTCTTGGTCGATGGCGTCGCCCAGGGACCAGCCGAGAGGCGCCGTACCGCTGACCTCGGAGGTGAGACTCATGGTCCCGAAAGCGCGAGCGAGCCAGACCAGGCTCGGCGGGAGTCGCTCGGCGACGTCGTCACGGAGCAGGCAGCGACCGTCTCCGCCAGGACAGCAGCGACCGACGCTTCCCTGGGCGGGAAGACGTTCGAACATGTCGAGATCGCCGTGGAGCGGAAGCCTGAACGTCCAGTACTCGCGGTCGCCATCCATCACGAGCCGCTCGACCGCCACCCGCCTCGCTCGAAGCTCGCCACGCGCCCAAGCGAGCGACTCCGGCAGGTCGTGGAAGCGCGAGGCGGCGGCATCCGTCCACCACTGGAAGGCCGCCTCGACCTCGGCCGGAAGCGCCGAACGCTCCTCGTCGGTGAGCTCATCGAGGTCGAGCGAGATGAGGAGCGTGTCCCCGTGCGCCTCGTAGCGGCGGCAGACGTCCGACTGGCGGGCCACGTCAGCCCATCAGCGCGACGAGCCGCTCACGCTCCTCGCGCCGCAGCCCGACGAGCCGCACCTTCAGGTCGAAGCGACCGTCGTCGCGCTTCTTCGTGCCGCGGCTCTTCGCCTGCAGGCGGAGCTCGCCGAGCTCGAGGGTGATCGGCGTGCCGGGCGCGCACGGAGTCTCGGTGATGACCTCCATGAGGTCGTTGTTCAGGGTGACCGGCTCGACCTTCATCCCTTCACCTGCTTCATCGCGTCGCGGGCCTCACGGAGCTCCGCTTTGGCCTTGATCGACTCTCGCTCGTCGCCGACCCGCTTGCCCTTCCCGAGGCCGAGCTGGACCTTGGCCACTCCGTTCTTGAAGTAGCACTGGAGCGGCACGAGCGTGTAGCCCTTGGCCGTGAGCCGACCGTGGAGCTTCTCGATCTCGCGCTTCTTCACGAGCAGCTTCCGCTTCCGCTTCGGCTCGTGGTTGAAGTGCGGGCCGGCCTGCTCGTACGGCGCGATGTGCATCTTGTGGAGGAAGAGCTCTCCGCCATCGATCGCGGCATAAGCCCCCTCGAGGTCGGCGCGGCGCAGGCGCAGCGACTTCACCTCGGAGCCCTGCAGGACCATGCCGGCCTCGAGGCGCTCTTCGATCTCGTAGCGCTTCGCGGCCTTCGGGTTCCGGCAGACGAGGCTCTCCATGCCCTCCACCCCCTTGTCGACGCGTCGCTTCACCATGACCGCGCGTGCTAGCACGACAGGGCCCGCTCAGCGAGCGTCCGGCTCGGGCTCGGCTTCGTCGACCTCTGCCTCCGGCTCCCGCCAACCCTCGGCGATTCGGGCCCGGGCGGCACTGGCGATCGCGTCGACCTCGGGGCCGAGCGTCCGATCGAAGACCGCGAGCTGCGCGCCGGTGTCCTCGCCAGCGAGGTGGGCGAGCGCCGCGAGCTCCACCGCAGCGCGGTGTGGGGTCAGCTCGTCGGCGGCGAGCGCGCGCTGCCGTCGGGCGCGCTCACGCTCGATGACGTCGGGACCCACGAGCGGGACCCACTCGCCTTCGTCGCTCGGCGCGTGAGGCACCGCGACCTGCGGGACGGAGCGATTGGCGAGCTCTGGAAAGCGGACGACCACGACCGCGCGGAGCGGCTCGGCCTCGAAGCCCTCGACGCAGCCGTCGCCGCCGAGCTCCTCGTAGACGGGAGTGACCTCCCGCGGGACCCCCTCCTCGTCGATGCGTACCAGCGCGAAGCAGGTGCGACCCATGGCGTCATCGGTGGCGCCGATCACCACCTCTTCGTGTCCGTCTCCGTCCAGGTCGGTCGCCTCGATCGGCGGTGCCAGGAGCACGTCGCGACGCCAGTGCTCGGGCGAGGGCGCGTCGATCGCGAGCACCAGCCCCCTGCGCGACCAAACGCGGACGAGCGCCCGCTCTTCGTCGCGTGCGTGCAGCGCAGCGAAGGTCTCGCCGCGCTGGGCTCGCCCGAGGGTCCAGCCCTCCGACCGGACCTGCTCGGCGAAGGCGTCTGCTTCGGCTGCGAAATCGGCCCCGACGTGCAGGTAGTCGAGCGGATCGGAGAGCGGTTGCGGGTCCGGTGCGCAGGCGGCGAGGAGCGCGAACGCGAGCGCGGATCGACGACGCATGCGGTCGGAGGCTGGCAGCTCGCGCGTTCGCGTGCCAATGGACGAGTGTGTCTCTGCCTGCACCCGGTCTCTATCGAACCACCGTCGCCCACCCGCTCGAGGGTGAGGCCATCCCCGCCGGCCGACTGGTCTACGTGGGCACGAAGGCCGACGGCGCCTTCGTGGTGGTCCCCCACTACAACGAGAAGAACCGTTGGTTCTGGCGGGAGCCGACTTTCCCGCTGACCGATGAGAGCTGGGCGTCCACGCTCATGGCGCTCCCGGCGGAGGGCTTCTACACGCTCCCGGAGACGCTGAGCTTCGAGGGCGGCGGAAAGTGGCTCCAGAACGCGATCATCCAGCTCGGCTACGATCAGTCGGGTCAGGGCATCGCGTTCGTGGCGGAGCGCCGCGACACCTACGAGGAGAACGCCCTCTTCTTCTCCGACCGCGGCAAGCGCATCGACGACGACCTGCTGAAGCGACTCGTCTGGGCGCCCATCCTGCCGGTCGCCGAGCCCGAGGGCGGCCCGACCCGCCACTGATCGCAACTGAAGACGCAGCGGGCCGATGAGTCCGCCATGGCGATTCGTGCGGCCCTCGCGGGGCTGATGGACTTGGTGGCGCCGCGGCGCTGTCCGGGGTGCGATCACGCGCTCGATTGGGGTGAGCTCGGCTTCTGCGGTGCTTGTGGTCCGCTGATCGAGCGATTGCGGCATGGGCCCGCGGCGTACGACTACGGCGGTCCGCTCGGCGAGGGGCTGCGGCGTTTGAAGTACGAGGGGCGCACGGACCTGCTCGAGGCGCTGCACGCGTTGGTGGTGCCGCTGGCCGGCGCGCACGCGGGGAAGGTGGACGCCGTGGTGCCGGTGCCGCTCCATCCCGATCGGCTGCGGCGGCGCGGGTTCAATCAGGCGGCGTTGCTCGCCGACGCGATGGCGCGGGAGCTCGGCGTGCCGCTCGCGGAGGAGCGATTGATTCGGGTGCGGGCCTCGGTGCCGCAGGCGTCGCTCAAGGAGTCGGAGCGCGCGGCGAACGTGCATCGGGCGTTCGAAGGGAGGCGCGATGCGGAGCGGCCGCGGGTGCTGCTCTTCGACGACGTGCGGACGACGGGGGCGACGCTCCGATCGGCGAGCGGGGCGCTCTATCGGGCGGGGTGCTCGACGGTGCGGGTACAGGCGCTGGCGGGGGTGCCGTGAGCGGGGGCGCGGAGGGTTTTCATTTTGCTCTGGGAGCGCCCTGTTTTTTCGGGGGATGCGGAGGGGGGGAGTGTCCCCCTTCCGAATGGGGTCAGTGGTCGTAGGGTTCGTTGCGGAGGATGGTGAACGCTCGGTAGACCTGCTCGGCGAGGACGAGGCGGGCGAGCCGGTGGGGGAGCGTCATGGCGCTCATGCTGAGGCGCAGGTCGGCCTCGGCGGAGACCGATGGCGGCAGGCCGTCGGCGCCGCCGATGAGGAAGCAGAGGGTCTGCACGCCGCGGTTCTGCGTCTCGCCGACGAACTTGGCGAGGCGGGCGCTGCTGTAGCTCTTGCCGTCGACCTCGAGGGCGACGACGCGCGCGCGGTCGTCGGGGATCGCTTTGCGGAAGCGTGCCTCGACGTCGGCGATCGGCCCGTCCTTGAGCTCGACCTCCTTCACCTTCGAGTAGCGGTCGATGCGGCCGAGGTAGTCGTCGACCGCGGCCCGAAGGCCGCGCTCCTTCACCTTGCCGACTGCGATCAGTCGGATTCGCATTCGTACCTACGGGGGCTGATGCAGCCCCCGCCCCACTCCGGCAAAGCCAGAGACGGGGCCCCACCCCAACTCCGCTCGCTACGCTCGCGCCGCAGCGAAGCTGCGGGTCCCGGGGTTGGGCCCAACGCGCCTTCTCCTCAGGCGTCGGCCAGGTCGGCCGCGTCTTCCAGGTCGGTCGTGTCCACGCGCGCCGCGTCCATCCAGAGCGACTCGAGGTCGTAGTAGCCCCGGGTGTCCTGGTGGAAGATGTGCACGACGACGTCGCCGTAGTCCATCAGCACCCAGTGCCCCTGCGGCAGGCCTTCCATGCCGTAGCAGCGCTGGTCGTGCTCGTGCTTCAGCGTCTGATCGATGCCCTTCGCGATGGCGTTGACCTGCCGATCGCTCCGGCCGCTCATGAGCACGACGTAGTCGGCGTAGTCGACCTTGCCGCGCACGTCGATGATCTCGACCTGGAGCGCCTTCTTGTCGAGGCCGGCGGCAGCGATGTGGAGGGCGACCTCCTTCGCTTCGGCGGCGTCGTCACGGGTGGGCCGAGGTGTCGCCGCGGGGCGCACCGACTCGATCTTGGCTTTCTTTGCAGTCAAATCTCTTCACTCTCGGGTCTCTCGTCAGGCCGACCATCCGGTCACTGACGAATCTGCCCGTCCCCATACGCAATCCACTTCCGCGCGCAGAGCTCCTCCAACCCCATCGGGCCGTAGGCATGCATCTTGGTCGTGGAGATCCCCATTTCCGCTCCGAGCCCAAGCTCGAAGCCATCGTTGAATCGCGTCGACGCGTTCACCAGCACCAAGCTGGCGTCGACCTCGCGCAGCCAACGCTGCGCCTTCGTGTAGCTCTCGGTCACGATGCTCTCGGTGTGGGAGCTACCGTGCGCACGAACGTGGGCGAGCGCACCCTCGAAGCCGTCGACCACCTTCACCGCGAGCACGAGCGCGAGGTACTCCTCGTCCCAGTCCGCGTCGGTCGCGGCCTCCGCGTTCGGGAGGAGCGCCCTCGCGGGCTCGTCGGCGCGGAGCGTCACGCCCGCCTCCGCCATCGCCGGCGCGAGCGCCTTCAAGAAGGGCTCCGCGACCGCCGCATCCACGAGCAGCGTCTCCATCGCGTTGCACACGCCCGGGCGGTGGGCCTTCGCGTTAACCGCAATGGCGAGCGCCTTGTCGAGGTCGGCTTCGCCGTCGACGTAGACGTGACACACGCCCTTGAAGTGCTGGATGACCGGCACCCGCGAGTGCTCGGTGACGTAGCGAATCAGCCCCTCGCCCCCGCGCGGGATGATCAGGTCGACGAGGTCGTGCTGCTGGATGAGCACCCCGGTCGCCGCGCGGTCCGTCGTGGGGATGGGCGTCACGCAGCCGGGGGGCAGCCCCGCCTCGGCGAGCGCCCGAGCGAACGCGGCAGCGATGGCCTTGTTGCTCTCGAACGCCTCCGAGCCACCGCGCAGGATCACGGCGTTGCCGCTCATCACGCAGAGCGCGGCCGCGTCGGCGGTCACGTTGGGCCGCGACTCGTAGATGATCCCGATGACGCCGAGGGGGATCCGCATGCGGCCGATCTGCAGGCCGTTCTCCAGGGTCCGGAGCCCATCGACCGAGCCGACCGGGTCGGGCAGCGCGGCCACCTGGCGCACGCCATCGGCCACCTTGCGGAGCCGAGCGAGGTCCAGCGCGAGGCGATCCACGAGGGCCGGAGCGAGATCGTTTTCCTTCGCGCGGGCCAGATCGCGGGCGTTAGCGTCCACGATACCTTCCGCCAACTCGCCCTCGAGGAGCTCCGCGGCGCGGTTCAGAACGGCGCGCTTCACCTTGGTCGAGGCCGCAGCCAACACCGTCGCGGCCGCCTTCGCGCTCGCCGCGAGGGCGCGGATCTCCGCCTCCAGGCTCGCCGGATTCGCTCCGACGCCCGTGGACGTTTGCTTCGCTGAGGCCGAGGGCTCCATTCGAGCCGGCGAGTATGGGAGCGGGCGCGGGCCTGCGCCAGCCGCCTCCGCCTCAGGAGCGGCGGGGCGAGTCAGAGCACCTCGTCGGCCCCGGCGGTGGCCGGTGGCTGGCGGGAAAAGGGTCCGAGCTGACTCATCCCCATCATGGTCTCAGTGAATTCCGGACCGAACAAGGGCTCCGGGCCGGAAGACCACCCCACGTGTGGGTGGGTGTCAGACCAGGACCATGTCGTCGCGGTGCATCACGATGCCGCTGGCCCGCCGGCCGAGCCGGGTCTCGACCTCGTCGCTGTGCGCACCGGCGAGCCGCGCCACGTCGGCGGTGGCGAAGCGGGTCAGCCCACGGCCGATCTCTTCGCCGTTCGGGCCGTGGAGGGTCACGCAGTCGCCCGGCTCGAAGTCCCCGCGGACGCCATCGATGCCCGCCGCGAGGAGGCTCGCCTCGCCCTTCAGCGCCCGAACGGCGCCACCATCGACCAGCAACGCGCCCTTCGGTGCGAGCGCGTAGGCGATCCAGTGCTTGCGGCTCGGGAGCCGCACGCCGGCCGGCAGGAAGAGTGTTCCGACGGGCTCGCCGCCGAGGAGCTTCTCGAGGAACGCGGGGTCGCCGGCGTTGCCGATGACCGCGGGGACGCCCCGCTGGGTCGCGCGTCGCGCCGAGCGGACCTTGGAGGCGATGCCGCCCCGGCCGACCTCGTCCTTCGCCTCGCGAAAGAGGTGCTGGAGCCCGTCACCGCCGCGCACGGTCGGAATGACCGCCTCGTCCTGGTCGAGGACTCCGTCGACGTCGGTGAGCAGCACGAGCAGGTCCGCGCCGACGAGGGTGGAGACCATCGCCGCGAGCTGGTCGTTGTCGCCGAAGCGGATCTCCTCGACGGCGACGGTGTCGTTCTCGTTGACGATGGGCACTGCCCCGAGCTCGAGGAGCGCGTCGATCGCCTGTCGTGCGTTGGACCAGCGGTCGCGATCGGAGAGGTCCGCGTGGGTCAGGAGGATCTGCGCGGGCGCGACCGAGTGGGGATCGAACGCCTCCTCGTAGCGTCGCATCAGGGCCGCCTGCCCGGCCGCGGCCGCGGCCTGGAGCTCGGGGAGTTGGCGCGGTCGACCGCTCAGCCCGAGCCGATCGACTCCGAGCGCGATCGCTCCAGAGCTCACCAGGACGACCTGACGCCCAGCCGCCCGCTGACCGGCGATCGCGGCGGCCAGCTCCTCGAAGCGACCCTCTTCGAGCAGCGATCGGGAGCCCACCTTGAGCACCACGCGCGTCACCTGCGCGAGGGTGCGCCGGACCTCACCGGGCGACTCCTGTGCGTCCTCCGTCATGGGCCCGGAGTCTGTTCCGGAAGTCTCGCGCATGCCAGGGCGTTTGCCTCCCGGGGCGCTTTGCAAAGCCCCCCAGCTCGTCGCGAGTGAATCGCTCCTCGCTTCCCCACGAACCTGAAGGTCTCGCGGCGTATCCGCTCGGTGCGTCCTCGCGCTTCGCGCTCGTCCTCCGATTTTCTCGGAACGCACGCCATCTCGCGCCTACTATCCGGACCAACCCGATGATCGTCTCGGACCTACCGCCCATCTTCTATCGCGTCGTCGCGCTCGTCTTCGGCGCGCTCTGGGGCAGCTTCTTCAACGTCGCCATCTATCGGTGGCCACGAGACATGAGCGTCGTGTCCCCGCCAAGCCATTGTCCGGCCTGCGGCGCGAGCGTGCCCTGGTACCGGAACCTGCCGCTGGTCGCGTACCTGATGCAGCGCGGAAAGGCGGCCTGCTGCGGGGCGAAGATGACGCCTCGTTATCTGCTCGTGGAGCTCATGGGCGCCGTCATCGGATTGGCGGTGATGGAGCGGACCCTACGCCTCACCCAGGCGGACGACCCCGTGATGCCGATGATGCTCGAGGCGCTCACGCTCTTCGTCTTCGGCGGCGCGCTGCTGGTCGCGGCCTTCATCGACCTCGAGCACATGATCATCCCGGACGAGGTCACCCTCCCCGGCGCCGCGCTCGGGCTCGCGACCGTCGCGCTGCGGCCGGACGTGACCGCCGCGGACGCCGCCCTCGGTGCCGGCCTCGGCTTCCTGGTCGTGCAGGTGCTCTTCGTCTGGTCCTACGAGGGCCTCACCGGTCGCCGCGGCATGGGCGAAGGCGACTCCAAGCTGCTCCTGCTCATCGGCGCCTTCGTCGGTTGGCAGGGCGTGCTCTTCGCGCTCGTCGGCGGCGCGGCGCAGGGGCTGATCGTTGCCATTCTCGCCATCGTGACCCGGCAGCGGATGGCGCCGACCGACGAGGTCAGCGACGACCAAGGGCCGTTCAACCAGGCCGCCGAAGCCGACGCGCGCTGCCGCGACGCGGACGGCGAGCCCGCGGTTCTCACCGAGGACGAAGACGAAGCACCCGACGAAGAAGAAGACGACGACGAGACACCGGAGGAAGAGGCGGCGCCGCTCGGCGCCCGCAAGCTCCCCTTCGGCCCCTTCCTCGCCCTCGCCGCGTTCGAGTGGCTCTTCTTCGGCCCGCAGATCCTCGACTGGTACCTCGGCTTCTTCCTCGACTGAGCTGGAGCACATGACGACTTTCGAACCCACTCGGGGCGGGCAACCCGGTCGCATCGGGAACGACATCGACGATCAAGCGAACGCCAACGGCTTCTCCAAGGCTCTGGAGACGATCGCCGACTGGCCGCTCGTTGCCCGTCGGGTCTATTTCCTCAACTACATCTCGCGCGAGATGACGAACAAGACTCCGCCTCAGTGGTTGGGCGAGGCAAAGGCTGCGGAGTTCGAGGGCGCCCAAGACGCGCTGACCGCGGCAGGTTGCGAAGAGATGCGAGCACTCCTCCGGAAGAGCCTCCGTCAAGCGATCGACGAAGGGTGCTGCGGCTGGGCCGGGCCCGCGGATTCCGACCCGCCACCGCTCCTTCGAGAGGTCGACGACGAGTGGCTCGACGCCCATACGGAGCCCTCGGACTTCACCTGGGACACGCTCGAGCACCGAACCATCATGAGGCTGCAACGGAGCGAGCTCTGGCCGAAGACCCGCGAGTTCATCCGAGCTCACCGCGACGAGCTCGTACGCACGAAGAAGTGACCGCGATGCGGCCCGGCTACTTGCCCGATCGAGGTGGGGCCTCGATCTCACGCTCGAGCAGGAAGTCCCAGACCGCGCGAACTCTCGGCACGCGCCGAAGCGCTCGATGCATCAGCAGGAAGAGCGGCATCGCCGGAGGCGGCGTTCGCTGTTGGAGTTTCCGAGTCAGGCGGAGCGGGGTCAGCCCGTAGTGAGCCACGCTCGGTCCGGGGAGGAGCGCCGCGCCGAGCCCGTCGACGACGCACGCGATCTGGAGGCGTAGGCTGTCCGAGCGAACGCGTGGTTCGACGCCCGCGTGCTGCACGACCCAACGGGCGGCGGGGGTGTGGGCGTAGCGTTCGCCGAAGGTGACCCAGGGCACGTCGGCGAGCTTCCGGACGGTGCCGAGCCGCTTCGCGAGCTCGGGTGTGCCAGCGAGCACCCACTCGACTCGGCCGAGGGTCCGCACGACCAGGTCGCCCGTCTCGGGACGGACCACTCGGAGCGCCAGGTCGGCCGCTCGGCGAGAGACGTCCACCACCGCTTCACCCACCTGAAGCTCGATGCGAAGGCCCGGGTGCCGCTCGAGGAGCGCCGGCAGGTGAGGAACGATCATCACCTCGGCCGTGTCTGGCGGACACGCGATGCGGACCAACCCGCTCACCTCACGATCGAGCGACTCGGCGGCGCCCGAGAAGCGACCCATCGCGTCCTCGATCTCCTCGGCCACCGGCAGGAGCTCCTCGGCGGCGGGAGTGGCGGAGACCCCACCTCGACCGCGGTCGAAGAGGGAGACCGCCAAGGTCTCCTCGAGCGCAGCCAGCCGGCGGGACACCGTCGACTGATCGACCCCCAGGACGCGCGCGGCCTCGCCGAGCGTCCGGGCCCGACAGAGCGCCAGGAAGAGGCGCACGTCGTCCCATTGAAGGTTCGCGGCGCGCGGATCGCTTCTATGCATCAGCGCAACGATACTGTGCAAACACTCGACTAGAAAGGCATCAGAGCATCGAGCAACGTGGGCTCCAAGGGCGGCGACGACCGCCGAAAGGAGAGAACGATGACGAGCTTCACCACCCGACCCCGCGCGCCGAGGGCCCAGCGATGACCACCCACCTCACTCACGTGCTCGCGATCGGCTGCGGCCTCATGGGGGGCCTCTACTTCGCGTTCTCGGCCTTCATCATGCAGTCCCTCGCGGAGGTCCCCGGCGTCGGCGGCATCGAGGCGATGCAGTCGATCAACCGAGTCATCGTGAAGTCCCCCTTCATCGTGCTCTTCTTCGGGACCACGCTCGCCAGCGTCGCCCTGGCCGTGTGGGGCGGCGTCCGATGGGGAGAGCCTGGGACCCTCGCCCTCATGGTCGGGGGCGTGGTCTATCTCGTGGGACACTTCGTCTGCACTGCGGCCTTCAACGTCCCGCTGAACGACGCGCTCGACGCCCTCGACCCCACCACCCCGGAGGCGGCCCGCGTGTGGGCGGACTACCTGAAGCGGTGGACGCGCTGGAACCATGTGCGCACCGTCGCCTGCCTCGCGAGCTGTGCCCTCTTCATCTCCGCGGCGTGGAGTGGCCGCGGTTGAGCGGCACGGACCGCGGAGCTCAGCCGGCGTCGCACATGAGCGTGAATTCGGCGCAGCCTTCTTCGTCGCTCTCGTCCGCGCACTGCGCCCATCCGTTGCAGCGCGCGTTCGAGGGCGCAGTGTCGCCGTCGGCGCATTGGAACGGGAGGCAGTCGGGTCCGCCCCAGCGCTCGCAGGCGCCGGGGCAGTCGCGCTCGTCGCTGCCATCCGGGCAGCGGGTCACGCCGTTGCAGCGGTGGAGCTCGCCCATGAGCTCGGTGCCGTCGTCGCAGAGGTAGGTCCCGCAGTCGAACTCGTCCTCGCCGTCTTCGCAGTCCTCGAAGCCGTTGCAGATCGACTCGACGGCGATGAGGGCGCCGGACGCGCACTGGAACGCGCAGCGCTGGTCGCACGCGACCAGGAGCGAGATGTCGCTCCGGCAGAGGGCCGCCTCGAGCGCGTCGCAGTCCGCCTGCCCGAGGCAGTCCCGGTAGCACTCCGTCGGCGCGTAGATGCCGAGCTCCTTGATGTAGCCGTCGCTGAGCAGCTCGCACTGCCGGAGGCGCTCCGCCACCTCGGGCTCGCCACAGGCGCCGAGCACCACCAGAGCCATCACCCACGGGACCGTTCGCATGCGGGGGTCCGAAGCAACGGCCATGCCTACCTGTGCCACGGGCTTTGCTCCCGTTGTGCCGGGGGATCGACCCCTCTTGGCACGATCTCCGTGTGCCGTGCTGTGTCAGACGTCGGTGAGACGCGCGGATCCAACGGAGAAAGCGCGTTGGCCCGCTTTCTGCTCCGTGCGAGGGCATGAACCTCCAAGCCACTCTCTCCATGGCGTTCGGCGCGACGCTCGCGACCGCGCTGACGCTCACGCCGAATCACGCCGACGCATGCGGCGGCTTCTTCTGCGACAGCGCTCAGCCGGTCAACCAGCAGGCCGAGCGCATCATCTTCCATCAGGGCGACGACGGCAGCGTCACCGCCGTGATCCAGATCCAGTACCAAGGCGAAGCCGAAGAGTTCGCCTGGATGCTCCCGGTCGCGGGCACGCCCGAGGTCGCGGTGAGCTCCAACGCCGCCTTCACGCGGCTGCAGGCGGCCACCAACCCCTCGTACCTGCTCAACACCCGCGTCGAGGGCAACTGCAGCGACGGCGGCGGTTTCTTCCGCGGTGGCGCGACCTCGGACTCCGCGGAAGGCCCCGCCGCGAGCGCCGACGGTGGCGCCGCGGCGCCGCCCGTCTCGGTCGCGGACCGCGGCTCGGTCGGCCCTTACGACTACGTGAACATCACCATCGACCCGGCCATCGAAGACAAGTACGCCGTCGCCGCCGAGTGGCTGCAGAGCAGCGGCTACGACGTCCCCGACATGGGCTCCGACGTGATCACGCCCTACCTCGACTCGGGCATGAACCTGCTGGCCTTCCGCCTCACGAAGGGCAACGACGCCGGCGCCATCCGCCCCGTTCGCCTGAGCTTCGGCCCCGGCCTGCCGTCCATTCCGCTCCGTCCGACGGCCCTCGCGACCCAGCCCGACATGGGCATCATGGTCTGGGTCCTCGGTGACACCCGCGCCATCCCCGCGAACTATCGCCACCTCGAGCTCAACGAGGCGCTCATCAACTGGCTGAGCCCCGGCGCCAACTACGACGATGTGGTCACCCGCGCGGCCAACGAGGCCGGCGGTCAGGGCTTCGTGACCGAGCACGCCGGCGCCGCCGCGCCCCTCGCCGAGAACATCTGGTTCGAGTGGGAGGAGAGCCAGTGGGGCGGGATCGTCGGCACCGACTGGACCAACCAGGAAGGTCAGCTCGTCTGGCAGCTCTCCAACTTCATGCAGCTCGACGGCGTCCGTGAGGCGCTGGAGGAGCACCTCACCGTGCCGCCCGGCATCCCCGAGGACCAGTTCTTCGGCTGCATCAGCTGCTACATCGACTCGAGCACTGCGGACATCGAGGGTCTCGACCCGGCCGCTCTCGTCGACCAGATCCAGAGCGGCGCCATCGACCCGATGACCGAGACCCGCGAGCTCTTCGAGACCGCGACCTACTCCACCCGCCTCTACACCACGATGAGCGCGGACGAGATGACCGTGGACCCCATGTTCGACTTCAACGCCGACCTCGGCGACCATTCGAACCAGCACACGGCCGACCGCATCATCGAGTGCTCGCCGAGCATCTCGCAGTTCGAGGCGCCCTGGCGCATCGAGCTCGAGGACGGCGGCGTCATCCGCGGCAACGGCAACATCTGGCCCTTCGACGTCGACGACGCCGGCATGCCCGCCAACGAGCGCATCGTGCGCGTCGGCACCGAGGGCACCGGCGAGGTGGTCGAGGACAACACCGGCGCCATCGCCGCGGCCCTCAGCAGCCACAACTCGACCATCCCCGGCCCGCCCGACGGCGGGGTCTGCTCGGTCGGCGGCAACACCCGCGGCGCGGCCGGCTTCGTGCTCGCGCTCATGGTCGGCCTCGTCGCCATCCGCCGTCGCCGGAGCTGAACGTGTCGCTCCGCTCCATCCTCCTGCTCACCGTCGCCGGGCTCGCGCTCGGCTGCGGTGAGGTGCCGCCGCCGGCCGAAGACCCGGCGCTCGAGCTCGGCACCGGCTCCTGGCGCTTCGACGCGCTGGAAGACGGCCAGGAGGTGGAGCTGGTCCGCGGCGCGCAGGGGGGCTGGCACATGTGGGTCAGCCTCCGCGTGCGCGGCGTGAACATGGACCGGCCCCCGATCCGGCTCACGGTCCAGCCCGCCGACGAGAGTCGGCCCGCCGACGAGACCGCCATCGAGCTCCCCTTCGAGAGCCCGAACTCCGAAGGGTGGCGCCAGCGCATCGGCTACACCGGCATCGTCGAGGAGCCCTCGTGCCTGGTCGGCGAGCTGGTCCGCTTCCGCGCGGAGATGACCACGCCCGACGGCGAGCTGCTGGTCAGCGAGCGCGACGTCCGCGTGATGGGCGGGACCTACCCGCCGCCGCCGTGCGGCGACGCGGCCGAGTAGTCAGCGGAACGAGAAGACCGACCCGACGACGAGGCCGAGCACATAGAAGCGGACGTTGCGGGTGGGCCGAGTGTCCGAGCCGACCTCCATTCCCCCCGCCGAGATCGGCCAGGAGTACGTCGAGTCCGAACGAGTCGCGAAGAGCGGTGCCCGGAACGAGAGACCGATCATCAGGGGGGTGTTTTGCTCTCCGAGCAGGAACTCGACGCCGAGACGGAAGCCCGCCTCGAGGCCGCTCTCGCGTCCACCCTGAACGCGAAGGTAGGACCGATAGTGGAGGTCGAGGCCCCCGCGAAGGTACCTGCCGGGGGCGAAGAACGTGGCTCGGAGCTGCATTCGAGCCAAGTACGCGAGGGTCTGGTCCTCGTAGGCGACGCCATACTCGGCATCATTCCCCGGAACCAAATGCAGGCCGAGGCAGCCACCGATGTGGACCCATCGCCGGATGACGTCCATCGGACAGAGGTCGAACCCACCCGTCCAGAGTCGCGACGCGACCTCGTCCTCCCCGCCCTCGGGCGTCTCCGCGATCATCCTCACGTAGTGGCGCTCGCCCGAGAGGACGAGCTCCAGTCGCCACCGCTCTTCCGGCGGCAGATCGTCCGACTGCGCGTGCGCGACTCCACTCGCAAACGCGAGGACGAGGGCAAAGGGAACGAGGGCACGCATGCGCTTGCTGTGCCGTGCGAACCGACCGTCGGCAACTGCTCGCGTCACTCGAGGCCAACCGGGTGGTCGCGGAAATATGCCTTCGCCGCCGTCACGAACGCCCCGACCTCCGGAGACTCTCCGCGGTGGGGCGGCCGGACCAGGTTCACCGGCATCGGCGGCGTGGCGTAGCTCTCGAGGGCGAGCACGAGTCTCCCCGCGGCGATCGCTTCCTTCGCCTGGTAGCAGAGCACTCGGGTGACCCCGAGCCCCGCCTCGGCCGCGGCGATGGCAGAGTCGACGTTGTTCACCACGAGTGTGCCCTCGACCCGAGCGCTCGTCGCCTGCTCGGCGCCGAAACGCCAGTCGCGCGTGGCCTCGATCGACTCGAAGACGATGACCCGATGGCGGCCGAGGTCGGCCGGCGATTCGAGCGAACCAGCGCTCTCGAGGTAGCTCGGTGACGCGACCACGACGCGGCGGGTGAGTCCCACCTTCGTGGCGAGCAGCGTGCTGTCCGGGAGCGGCCCGATGCGCACGCCGACGTCCATGCCCTCCTGGACCAGGTCGACCACGCGGTCCAGGAGCGTGAGGCGCACGGACAAGGCCGGGTGCGCTCGCAAGAGCTGCTCGACGACCGGCAGGACCGCGAGCCGTCCGAAGCAGACGGGCGCGGTGATGGTGAGCCGCCCCCTCGGCTCCGCGCTCTCGCCCCGCACGAGTCGGTCGGCCGCCTCGACGTCCTCGAGGATGCGCCGGCAGCGTTCGAGGTAGATCGCGCCGCGTTCGGTCAGCCGGACGACCCTGGTGGTCCGGCTGAGCAGCGTGATGCCGAGCTCCTCCTCGAGCGCAGCGACGGCACGGGAGACAGTGGAAGGGGCGATCCGCAGCCGGCGCGCAGCTTCGGCGAAGCCCTCCGCCTCGGCGACGGCCACGAAGGTCCTCATGGAGTCCAGTCGGTCCACCATTGGTGCATATCACGCAATGGTGAAGTGCCAAATGAAGCCATTACTGCCGTGCTTGGGATGACTAGAACGGTCTCGTCGGCAATCGAGCCGGCTCATCACAGACCAGGAGCTCCCCATGACCCGCATCGCCATTCCCGCCCGAGACGCCGTCCCGACCCCCTCGCAGCCGCTCCTCGACGGAGTCGAGAAGCAGCTCGGCACGGTGCCGAACCTGTTCCGACTCTTCGCGCTGAGCCCGGCCGCGCTCCAGGGCTACCTCGGCCTCAGCGGCGCGCTCGCGAAGACCCTCGACGCGAAGACCCGCGAGCGGATCGCCATCGCCATCGCGCAGGCGAACGGGTGCGACTACTGCCTCTCGGCGCACACCTACCTCGGTCGCGAGCTCGCGAAGCTCACGCCCGAAGACGCGGAGCTCGCGCGCCAAGGCACCTCCACCGACCCGAAGGCCGCAGCCGCGGTCCACTTCGCTCGGACGGTGCTCGCCACCCGCGGCAAGGTGCCGGAGGGAGAGCTCGCCACCGTTCGAGAAGCCGGCTTCACCGACGCGCAGATCGTCGAGATCGTCGCGCACGTCGCGGTGAACTTCCTGACCAACATCCTCAACAACGTCGCGGAGACCGAGATCGACTTCCCGGTCGTGCGCGTCGCCGACGCGGCCTGACGACGAGCGCCCGCCGGAGGCCGATGCCTCCGGCGGCGTGCTCAGCCTCTCGGGTGGTGCCGCTCCATCAAGTCGTGCAGCCGTTCGCCGGTCACGTGCGTGTAGATCTGAGTGGTCGCGATGTCTGCGTGACCGAGCAGGGTCTGCACCACTCGGAGGTCGGCGCCGCCGATGAGTAGGTGCGTCGCGAAGCTGTGGCGCAGCTCGTGCGGGTACACCGTCTTCGTGATGCCCGCCTCGGCGGCGTACTTCTTCACGTTCTTCCAGAACGCCTGGCGGGTGAGCGGACCGCCTCGGCTGGTCAAGAAGACCGCCCGCGAGCCCGGCTTCGACCACTGCGGCCGCACCTCGCCGAGGTAGCGTCCGAGGTGCTTCTTCGCGACCTCCCCGATGGGCACGATGCGCCGCTTTCGACCCTTGCCGAACGCCGAGAGAAAGCCCGCTTCGAGGTTCAGGTCGTTCAGATCGAGGCCGACGAGCTCGCTCACCCGCAGCCCCGCGGCGTACATCGTGTGGAGCATCGCGCGATCGCGGATGCGGTTCTTCTTGTCGCCCCGCGGCGCCGAGAGCAGCCGTTTCACCTCGTCGACGGTCAGCACCTTGGGCAAGCGCTTGGCGAGCTTCGGTCGATCGACCAGCTCGGTCGGGTCCGCGGGAGCGAGTCGTTCGCGAACCAGCCAACCATGCAGGCCGCGCAGCGCGCTCAGCGCCCTCGCCTGCGAGCGTGCCGAGAGCCCCTCGCGCGCCAGGTGAACGAGGAAGCCGGCGACGTGCATGAGCTCCGCCTGGTCGAGCCCGACCGACTCCTCGTCGAGGTACGCGCGCCAGCGCCCGAGGTCCCGAGCGTAGCCTTCCATCGTGTGGGGGCTGTGGCCCTTCTCCACTCGCAGGTGCGCGAGGAACGCGTCCACCGCGCGATCGCTGGCGACCGTGTCCACGTCAGCCCGGGACCTGCTCGCCCACCCACGCGAGGTAGGCGTCGCTGCCACCGCTCACCGGGAGCGCGAGGATCTCGGGTGTGTCGTAAGGGTGATTCTCCTCGACCCACGCCCGAACCTCGTCGAAGCGCGAGGCCCGGGTCTTCACCACCAGCTGCACCTCGCTCTCGTCTTCGACCTTCCCCTTCCAGCGGTAGAAGGACCGGACGCCGGCGATGAGGTTCACGCACGCGGCGAGCTCGGCTTCGACCAGGCCACGGGCGAGTCGTGCGCCCACATCGCTGTTGGGAGCCGTACACAGGATCACGAGAGCGTCGGACGGAGCCATGGGAGCGACCGTAGCAGCGGATGTCCCGAGATCTCAGATACCGACAACTCGCCCGTCGACTGCACGCGCAGGCCCCTGTTAGCGTCTCGCCCCATGGCGTGTTCGACATGCGGCGCTCCGACCGGTGATGGTTCTCGCTGTTCCTACTGCGGCGCGACCGCCGCGGACACCACCCGGGTCGCGTGGACCGACCCCTCGATGACGCTCCATGGGCTCCTCCCAGGTTCTTCCAAGGCCATCCGGGTGAGCACGGGTGACGGCCCCGGCTTCGACGTCTCCTCGAATCCGGAGCTCGGTCCCGCGACCGCGCCCATCGTCGGGACCGAAGCCGTGCTCCGAGACGTGCGGGTCCGAGCGAGCGTGGTGCTCTACCCGCCGCGCTCCGAGATCAGCCTCACCCTTCGGCGCACCAAGTCTGCCCGCTACGAGTTCCGAGTCGCCGACGACGGCGCCATCGGTCTGCTGGCGATGGTGCACCAACCGATGGACCCCGCGCCGCAGTTCAGCTGGTTGGCGAGCTCCAGGATCGGCGACTTCGCCGCTCGCGATCGCTCGCGCCCCACGACCATCGTCGCCGCCGCGATCGGTTCGAAGCTCACGATGCACGTCGACGGACGACTGCTGATCGCGACCGAGGACTGGAAGACGTCGTCCGGGCGCGCGACCGTGTCCCTGACCGTCGTGCCGAACGACCCGGCCCGCGTGCGCGTGACCGAGGTCGAGGTGACGGTCCCCGCGTCCTGACGCTCAGAGTCCGACGATTCGAGGATCGGCGCCGCCCCGGACGATGAGCTTGCCCTCTTGGCGCCACCCGGGGAGCAGGAGCGGCAACACGCGGCGCCCCGTCGGAGTGAGCGGGACGGTGAGGACCACGTCGCTGCCCTCCATGCCCTGCGGGAGCCCGCGGCCCGACCGGTCGCCGCTCTCCCCTTCGAGCGTGTTGGCCTCGAGGGAGTCGATCTCGATGAGCGAGTCCAACGTGGTGGAGGGGTCGATCACCCGGCGCCGCGCCGGGTGCATGGCCACGACGAGCACGTCGTCCCGCTGCCGGGTCGGCGCGGTCAGCCGGGGTTGAGCGAGCGCGACCCGATCCCCGAGCAGACGCTCCATGCCCTCGCGCTCACCGGCGACGAGCGCCTCCAGAAACTGGATGGCCATGGAGCGGGCTTCGTTGAAGCCGCCGCTCATCGACAGGCCGATGGGGCCGTCGCCACCGCGGACGCCCTCCTGGGGCTGCGGCGTGTGCGGCAGCGGATCGGCGTCGGTCGCCGGTGGCAAGGGCTCCGGTGGCGGAGCCGTCGCACAGCTCGCGCAGAGGAGGAGCCCAGCGAGCGCCCGGCTCGTCACCTCAGTGTCCCGGCCCGGAAGTCGTTGCGAAAATCGGCGAGTCATCGGACCGTGAATCAAGGAGCGACGACGAGGAATACTTTACGTATTTCGAGGAGGAGCAACGCAGAGTCACGGTTCGAGGGCCGGCGAGTTTTGTGACGAAATCCGGAGACGGGACACTTTACAGCGAGCGGCCCTGCACGTGCAGGTCGCGATCGACGATGACGGCCTGCCCCTGCTCGAGCTCGATGTAGTCGGCCGGGAGCTCGATGCCCTCGAGGTCCGAGGTGAGCATCACGTAGCGGAGCACACCGGGCGCTCCGCGGTCGGGCGGGAGGTCGTCGGGCGGATCGAAGAGCCCACGACGCTCGACGTACGCGAGCCGCGCGCCGCGGCAGAGGCCGATCATCAGCCGACCGTTCGTGAGCACCAGGTTCATGGTGGAAGGCGGCGCCTTCACCTCCGCGGTGAGGCGGTCCACCAGCGCGACCGCCGACCGAACGGCCGAGAGGAGATCATCCGAAGCGACATCGAGGTTGTCGAGGTTCCCACTGTCGTGGAGGAACGAGAGGATGACGTGGAAGAGGACCTCGCTGTCCGTCTTGCCGCGGATGTTCCGGTTCACGAAGTCGGGGAGCGAGCCGCGCAGCCGCTCCTCGATGGCCTCGAAACGCGAGATGGTCCCGGTGTGCGCGAAGAGCCAGCTCCGCATCCGGAAGGGGTGCGTGTTGTGGCTGCGGAAGTCGCCGACGGTCGGCTGGCGAAGGTGGAGGATCGCGCAATCGCTGCGCACGTCGCGGGTGACGGTCTCCCAATCGAACTTGCCGTCGAACTGGGGGCGCTTCTTGTGGAGCACTTCGCCCCCCTGATAGAAGCCGAGCCCCCATCCGGTGGGTCCCATCGCCGGCGGCGGAGCGACGACGGCACGCTCCTGATGAAGCGCTGCGCCGAGCCGGTCGTGCCGGTTGGCCATGTATCCCAC
The DNA here is from genome assembly GCA_017644045.1 of Deltaproteobacteria bacterium. Lineage (GTDB taxonomy): Bacteria > Myxococcota_A > Polyangia > Polyangiales > Houyiibacteriaceae > UBA1660. Next base: position 491,256 of record JAEPMI010000008.1, on the reverse strand, counting down.
GAGCCTACCCATCGATTGCCTTCTTTCGTGGAACGCTCCGCGTCCCTCGTTCTTCCGTTCTCGTTCTTCTTTGTGTCGTTTGGGAGTGGATCAATCCCCATCCGCCATCTCGGCGGTGGGCGAGGCGTGCTGCGACGCCGCTGGCGTCGCCGTCTCGAGAGTCCTTTTCAAGAGCGCGTCGGTGCGCTGCGCCGCTCGACGGCGCGCCACGCCGATCACGATTCGTAGCGCCACGAGAGCCAAGACCAGGAGCGCGACGACGATGACGATTCCAGTGAAGGATCGCTCGATGAACGCGCTGGGCATGGGCCTCCTCGAGTCACCCCACAAGGGTAGCAACTCGACCGGTTTCCAGCACGCTTCCCGACTGCAAAATGCCGAGGCCCGGTGTTTTCTCGGCCGAGGGTCCGGAGAACGGGGGTCAGCACCGGCACCCGGCACGATCGCGAGGGCCCGAGGCCCGCGAAATGGTATCGAAGGCGGGTGACTCTCCGCGCCGCACTGCTGCTGGGGGCCCTCGCCGCGGGCGGGGCGATGGCGCCGTCCGCGCAGGCCGCGGAGCCCGTTCGCTACGAGGTGCGGGCCGAGATCACGGACGACGTCCTCACGATCACGACCGACGTGCGGGTGCGAGCGGCGGGCGAATCGTCGCTGCGCTTCTGGCTCTACGCCGATCGACTCGCCGAGCCGCCGGAGGCGATGGACGACCTGAGCGCGCAGTGGGTCTACCCGCGGGAGATCGACCGCGCGCCGGTGTCGGTGGACTCGGTGACCATCGATGGGGTCCCGGCCCGGTGGGAGCGACGGCAGCCGACCGAGGACGCCAAGCGGGATCGCGCCGGGGCCGACGTCCTCGTCTTCGGAGAAGCGCCACTCGACGGGGAGGTGACGGTCCGGCTCGTGACCCATCAGCGGGTGCCGGAGCGATTCGGCCGACTCGGACGAACGCCCGGGCGCATCGCGCTCCTCGGTCCCTGGTACCCCCTGCTCGTCGACGACCATCGGTGGGCGTTCGAGGTGCCGCACCAGGTGGCGATCGCCTTCGACGACGACCGGAAGGTCACGTCCGGAATCGGAATGCGTGAACGCGATGGCGCGTGGCGAGGCGAGGGACGGGTCCCCTACGTGCCGCTGGTCGCGATGGACGAGCGCTACGTGGCGTCGGAGACGTTGCGCACCCCTGGAGGAACGCCCTTCCATCTCCACGTCATCGCGCCCTACTCGCTCTACCGCTCGCCGCCACCCAGCGCGAACCCGACGGCCGGCCTTCGTGACCTCGCGCGGATCGACGTCACCGAGCGTGTCGCCGGCGTGGTGCAGGGCGCGCTGCAGACGATGGCGATGGCGGGCATCGAGCCCGCGCGCCGAACGCTCCGCGTGGTGCTCTCGCCCTCGCGGACCGAGCTGGCGGCGACCGCGCCCGGCCTGGTGCTGATCAGCGATCGCATCTACGAGCTCTTCCCCTACGACGACCTCACCGCGCTTCACGACCGCGTGCTCGCGCGGGTGGTCTTCCGTTCGCTCCTCGAGCCGGTGGTCGGACCACGCGAGCCGCTCGACGACCGCGACTGGGCCGTCGACCTGCGGGCGGTGTTGCTGACGGACCTCGACACGCTCCGGCGCAGCGGCGAGCTGCAGACCGCGCGGGACCTGATCGACTGGGCAGGCTTCCATCCGTCGATCGATCAGTTGCTCTACGCGCCGCAGATCGCGTTCGTCGACACCTACTTCGGCACGGTCGCCGAACCGGAGCGCTTCGGGGAGGACCCGGTGCGCTCTCGCCGTCCACGCGCGCGGGGGCGACGCATCCTGGAGCACGGCCGGGACCGGTTGGACGCGGACGCGTTCCGCCAGCTCGCGGCGCGGCTCCTGCGAAGCGAACGACCCGCGCGACCACTGCTCGAGCAGGCGGGCATCGACCAAGAGACCCTCGAGCTCTGGCTCCGGTCCCCGGGGCTCGAGGTGAACTACCGGCTCGGCGCGATCCGGAGTGAACGCCGGGGCGAGGGCTGGGTACACCACGTCGAGGTGGTGCGCGAAGGCGCCGACCGGCCGGAGCCGGTGATGGTGCGCGTGATCGACGAGCGCGGGAACACGGCGGAGGGCACCTGGGACGGTGTCGGCGAACGCGGAACGGTGGCCATCGAGACGCCGGCGGAGCGCTCCCAGGTGCTGGTCGACCCCAACCGACGGCTCCCGCAGTCGGCGGCCGTCGCCGAAGGGCATCCGCAGGCGGACGACGCGGAGGTCCTGCCCTTCCGGCCACCGATCCTCCAGGCGCTCAACCTCGCGGCGAGCGGCACCGAAGGGAACATCATCGGGCTCGTCGACTTCGTCGTGCGGCGCCAGTACGACCTCGAGCGCACCTGGGGCATGCGCCTCGCGACCGGACCGCGCGCCACCGGCGGTCTGCTCCGCTACACCCAGCTCTTCGGGCGGAAGCGCGACGGCAACAACCGCATCGGCGCAGCGACGGCCGGCCTGACCTTCGACCGCCTCCATGGTGGGTTCAGCGACACCGGCGAAGGCGGGTGGCGCACGGGCGTTCTCGTCTCCGCGGGCTACAGCACGCTTCGCTACTTCCTCGATCCGCATCGCGGCTCGCGATTGGTCGGCGCCCTCCAGTACGGATTCGTCGCGCGCGACGATGGGACGTACACACACACGGTCGCGCCCTCGCTCCGCGGCAACCTCACCTTGCCGATCGGGCTGCGGAACGTGCTCACGTTGGTCGCGGACGTGAGCTGGGTCTTCGGCGACCCGCTCCCGAGCGAACGGCCGGGGCTCGGCGGCCGCTTTCTCCTTCGCGGCTATCAGTCGGACGAGCTCATCGGCGAGGGCCGGGCGTTCGTCGTCGCCGAGCATCGGTTCACGCCGACCCTCTTCAGCGACCTCGACATCGACGTCTTCCACCTCGTGTGGATCCGGCGACTGCAGCTCGCGGTGTTCGCGGGCGCGGGGCTCGTCTACGGCTCCGACGGATTGGACGACACCGACCCGCTCCGCTTCGGTGCCGAGGTCGGCGGTGGCATCCGGCTCCACTTCGAGTGGGCGGGCGTCCAGCCCGGGGTGCTCGCCCTCGACGTCGCCCGGCCGCTCATCCGAAGCGCCGAAGCCAGCGCCGTGCGAGCGCCGGTCACTCTGATCTTCGGCTTCGAGCAGTACTTCTAGGCCGCCCCGTTCGACCATGCCCTCATAGGGGGCATCGCCGGGGTGACACTTGGTGTCGGGGACTTGACGATTGGGGGGCAAACCGACCTATAAGGGTTTAGCTGGCCTTCGGGGGGAGGAGCTCAGGAACACCGCATGAGTCGACCCAGATTGGCGTTCGTCGCCTCCGGAGGAGCCACCAAGGGCATCGCCCATTTGGGTGCCCTCAAGGCCATCGAAGAGCTCGGGCTGAGACCCGACATCTTCGTGGGCGCCTCGACCGGCGCGGTGGTGGCGGCCTTCTGCTCGCAGGGCGTGAAGGCGGACGAGATGGTCGACTGGCTCCGGCCCTGGCCGATGCGTCGGCGTGGCCGCGCGATGCTCACCTGGCGGCACTTCCTGGGTGCCCCGAACCTCGAGCAGCTGGCGAGCCCCGGCTGGCTCACGAGCGGCGTCTTCTCGATCGACCGCTTCCAGAAGCACTTACGTAAGGCCCTGCCGATGGACGACTTCCGGCAGCTCGACCGGGAACTCTACGTCACGGCGACCGACATCGACGGTCGCGGCCGCGCGGTCTTCGGACGCGGCAAGCGCCAGGACGTGCCCATCAGCGAGGCAGTGGCCGCCTCCTGCTGCGCCCCCCTCCTCTTCCGACCGAAGCGCATCGGCGACCGCTTCTACGTCGATGGCGAGCTCACGCGGACGCTCAGCCTCGACCTCGCGGTGAACGCGGGCGCCGACGTCGTGGTCATCTCGAACGTCTACCGCCCGCACGTGACGGGCGGCGACGAGCGGAGCATCGCCCACCGCGGCCCCTTCGCGGTCGGCCGGCAGTCGCTCAACGTCGTGCTCTCCGAGAAGGAACGGCGCGGCATCGACCTGCTGCACCAGACGAACCCGAACGTGACCGTGCTCGACGTCGCGCCGGACCTCGGCGAGTTCTCGTTCACGAGCCGCCGCGAGGCCCGCAAGCTCTTGCAGCGGGGCTACCGCGAGGCGCTCCGCGTGCTCGCCGCCGCCAAGCGCCGCGGCGTCTTCGACATCGCGTCGAACGTCGGCTTCGTCGGCCGCGCCTGAGCGTCACCCTTCGTCGGCTCGCTCGGGAGCTTTGGGCGGTGGAGAACGTAGGCCGTGGGGAGCGCTGGTGGCTCCACGTCACCTCGTTCCACAGCCACCTGCTCGAACGTCCTCCCGACCCATACGAAAGAGCCAACGATGTCCGACCCGTACGTGAACAAGTCCAAGAAGCTGCTCGAGGACGTAGGCAAGTTCTTCAAGAGGCTTGGTGGAGACCCGGACATGTCCATGTTCGACTCGCCCTTGGAGCAGGCCGTCATCTTCGCGAAGCGCACCAGCGGGGCGACGATCGGGGCGAAGCAGAAGCACAGCTTTCGCATTCACTCCGTGCGTCGCGAAGGGGCGTCGGAGTTCACCGACCAGATGGCGGTGGGCCACCTGCTCCTCTCGAAGAAGATCGAGCTCGCCCGCGAGGTCACGGGCGAGCTCGTACCGCTCGAGATCGAGGGCTTCTTCTCGAACACCGGCAAGTCGGTGGTGATTCGTAGTCTCACCGCCATCGACGCCGACGAGGCGGGCCTGCGCGAGAAGCTCGACCAGCTCCACGAGGACAAGGAGTTCGAGTCGAAGTCGTTTGGGACCCTCACCTACCAGCTTCGGTACCACTCCTACGGCGGCCGCTTCGACCACGAAGACCGCCCGGTCGACGTCGAGTTCAAGAGCACTGGACCGGACGAGATCGAAGCGCAGTGCGCAAAGCTGGAGAAGTTCTTCGCTCCGACGGACGACGTGGCCGCCGAGCTGCGGGACCTCGTGCGAGAGCACAGGTCGTTCAAGGAGAAGGCGAGCAAGGATGCGGCTCCCGAGCTCTCTCGCATCTGGGTCGATGGCAACCGGGTGACGGTCAACTTCTCCGCGCCGGGCATCGGGATCGCCTATGCGACCAGCTTCTATCGCGACGGCGAGTTCCAGCGGCGCGAGGTGGACAAGATCACGGGTCCCAACGAGAGCGTCGTATGAGCCCGCAGAGAGGCTGGTCGCGCTATGGGCTGCTCGCCCTCCTACTCTCCGCCGCCGCCGGGGCTGCCCATCCGAGCACGGTCGACGACGCGCTCGCGCAGACGCCGCTCCTGCCGAGCCATCGGTGCCAACGTGGCGATCTGGTCGTGCGGGCGTCGGCGGGTGATGGCCTGGACTGCATCTCACTGCCGACCTGCGACCGAGGCGAGGTGCTTCGGACCGAGCGTGGGGCCCTCCGCTGCGAACGGATCCACCCAGAGTGCGACGCGGGCGAGGTGCTGGTCGCGGGTCGATACCGGTGGTCCTGCCGCGCGACGGTCGATCTGCTGCCAGAGTGCCGGCGGGGTCAGTCGCTGGTCATGGGCGACCGGCGGTGGGAGTGCGCCGGCCCGTGAGCCGCAGCGCGGGGATCTCGTGCGGGTTTCGATCTCGACCGGCTGAACAGCGATGCGGGTGGTAGCGGCAACCTGGGCGGCTTCACCACCGTGGACGACTTCGTGGCGACCATGGTTCGGCTCTCCGTTCCGGCGATCCTCACGCCCTGAGGTAGGCTCTGGTCATGCGCAGCTGTCCAGAGTGTGGCGAGAGCGGCATCGCGGAGCACTCGGTGCTCGCGGTGGCGAACGAGGTCCGCGAGCTCGGTCCGACCGAGGCACCCAGCTATTCGCGGTGCCGGAGCTGCGACGCCATCTTCGCTCGACCGGACCCGGAGACGCTGACCCGACTCGACGACCCGCCGGGTGAGCCGCTGGTGCGAGTGGTGCCACCCTGGAAGGGCTCGTCCGACGGAAACGAGCTGCAGCTGTCCTGGGACGTGGTCGAGCTCTTCTTCGAAGACCACGCCGGGGACGCTCACCTCGAGCCGCTGCGCGCCCTGATCGCGCTCCTCCGTGAGCGTGGCTTCGACTCGACGCTCCGCGCCGGACAATCCTCGGCCACCCTCCTCCTCAGCCGCTCGCGGGAGCATGGCCTGCGCGAGGGGCAGAGCCACCTCTCGTTCACCGCCGAGCCCGACGGGCGCGTGAAGGTCGAGGGGCTGCTCGAAGGGGCGAAGCACCGCTTCGGGCCGGTTCCCGCCACCTTCGGCGGTCGCATCGAGCGCGCCATCGAGAGCCTCGCGAAGCTCCCGCTCGACTGAAAGTCAGTCGGTCTCGGTCTGGCGACCGCGAATGGCGCGGCGGGTCAGCTCGCGGAGCTTCGGGCGCGCTTCGCGGGCGAGCGCGCTCCGGGGCCAGCGGTTGATCAGGCGGCGCAGCGAAGCGCGGGCGGTGTCGATGTCGTCGAGCTCTTCGGCGCAGAGGGCGAGCAGCCAGGTGGCGTCGTCCTGCAGGTCGCGGTCGATGTTCTGCTCCACGACCTGGCGCGCGTAGACCATGGCCTCGCTCTGGCGGTCGAGTCGGCGGAGCGCGCGGGCCAGGTGATACTTGACCGACGGGATGTGGGCGGCCTCGTCGCGGAGCCGGATGGCCTCCTGGAAGCGCTCGGCGGCCTCGGCGTAGCGGCCGTTCCGCATCATCTCGAGGCCGTTCTGGTAAGCCGCCACGCTGAGGTCCAGGCGGAAGCGGTCGTAGGTGTCGCGGAAGAAGGCCGCCTCGGCCTGGGAGAGCTTCTCGCCGCGGACGTCCTCGTACTGGTCGACGACCTCCTGCCGGCGCTGCTGCCGGATGAGGTCGTAGAAGGCGCCCGCCTTGGCCTCGGCCCGAGCGCGCTCCTCGGCGCGGCGGGTCTCCTCGGCCAGCTCCTCCTCGAGCTCTTCGACCTGCCGGTCCAGGTGGCCCATCTCGGACTCGATCTCGCGGATGCGAGCGTCCGAGGCGAGCTTGAGGCCCGCGAAGGAGATGACGGCCACGACGACCAGGAACACGCCGCCGTTCCAGTTGAAGCGACGCTCGTAGCCCGCCTGGCGCTTGGCGATGGACTTCACGTCCGCGCCCAGCGAGTTGACGAGGTTGTTCGTCTTGATCGTCAAGCCCCGGGACTCGATGATCTCGCGCTTGATCTCGCGGATCTCCTCGTCAGCGTCGCGCATCAGCCTGCCCGTACCCCCCGAAAGCGGCCCCTGCAAGCCCCGAGCGACCGTTCGCTGGACCGGTTGACGCCCTGCGCGCCCTCTTCTACAAGCGGGCGTCGGCTCCCAGTGCCTCAGGGCACCCAGGTCGCCCGTCCTCCCGAGATCGCTCGTGATTCGCCGCCTCACCGCCCCCGCTCTGATCGCCCTGACGGGCCTGCTCACCGCCTGTGCGGGGCCCGTCCGCGTGCCCCTCGCGGGCCAGGGCGATGGTGGGGTGAGCGGCCTCGTGACCGTGGAGCCCATCGAGGGTGGCCAGCACCTGGTCACGGTCTCGGCGAGCGACCTGCCGCCGCCGGCCCGCCTGGACCCCGACATGCGGACCTATGTGGTCTGGATCCAGGCGAGCGAGGACGAGGCTCCGGTGCGGGTGGGTGAGCTCATCTACGAACCGGAGTATCGTGAGGGACGGCTGCATGCCGAGACCCCGCTGGAGCGTTTCCAGCTCGAGATCACCGCCGAGCGTAGCGGCGACGCCGCCACGCCGAGCGACCACGTCATCGTCACCCAGTGGGTGGACGAGGGCTGACCAGAAGGCCCGAGGGCCGAACCAGGAGCGAGCGAGAGAGCCATGGCAGACACCACCGACCTCAAGAAGGGCTTCAAGATGCTGATCGACCGGAACCCGTTCGTGGTGGTCGATTGTCAGTTCGTGAAGCCGGGCAAGGGCCAGGCGTTCTTCCGGACCAAGCTGAAGAACATGCAGACCGGCGCAGTGCTCGACCGGACCTTCAAGAGCGGCGAGAAGCTCGAGAAGGCCGACACCGAAGAGCGCGGCATGCAGTTCCTCTACAAGGAAGGCGACCAGTACGTCTTCATGGATAACGAGACGTACGACCAGATGCGTCTCTCCGAGGAGCTGCTCTCCGACAGCATCCACTACCTCCTCGACAACATGCACATCGACGTGATGCTCTTCGAAGGGCGTCCGATCGGCATCACCCCGCCCAACTTCGTCGAGCTCGAGGTCACCGAGACCGAGCCCGGCTTCAAGGGCGACACGAGCTCCAACACCACCAAGCCGGCGACCTGCTCGACCGGTCTGGTCGTGAACGTCCCGCTCTTCGTCGATGTCGGCGACAAGCTGAAGATCGACACGCGCACCGGCGAATACGTCGAGCGCGTGAAGAGCTGAGCACCCCGACGGCGTGAGCGAGAGTCCTCGCTACCCGATCGAGATCCTCCAGCGGCTCCGACCGCCGGCCCCCGTGAAGCTCGGCGGCCGCGTGGTCGAGGTCGCCGGTGGCGAGGTGCGCCTCGAGGACATCACCGGCTCGGTTCGAGTCGAGTGCGCGAAGGCGCCGCCGCTCGGTGCCTGGGTGATTGCCGAAGGCGAGTGGAACGGGGTCGTCGTGGTCGGCACCTGCGAGGTGCTCACCGCACCGACCGGCGCCTTCCCACGAGCGGGTGGCGACTGGCCCTCGTTCCAGGCGGACGGTGCGGCGCGGATGCGGGCGCTCCGGGCCCGCGCGAAGGCGCGCCGGGCCGTGCGCGACTTCTTCGACGACCGCGCCTTCCTGGAGGTCGAGACCCCGGCGGCGGTGCCCTCCCCCGGGCTCGACCTGCACCTCGACGCCTTTCCGGTGGCCGGGGTCGATCCGCCCCGCTGGCTGATCACCAGCCCCGAGTACCAGATGAAGCGGATGCTCGCGGGCGGCGCGCCGCGCATCTACCAGCTCGCACGATGCTGGCGTCGCGGTGAGCTCGGCGCGAACCACCAGCCCGAGTTCACCATGCTCGAGTGGTACCGCGCCTTCGCCGGCTCGGCGGAGGTGATGCGCGACACCGAGCAGCTGGTGGCGCACGTCGCACGCACGATGCTCGACGGATCGACGGTGATCCCCGGGAGCGGCACGCCGATCGACGTCGCCCCGCCCTGGCAGCGGCTGACGGTCGACGAGGCGTTCCGCACCTTCGCCGGCGTCGGTGTGCAGGACGTGCTCCCCGACGAGGAGCGCTTCTTTCGCATCCTCGTCGATCAGGTGGAGCCCCAGCTCGGCCGCATGCGTCCGATCTTCCTCACCCACTGGCCTGCCTCGATGGCGTCGCTCGCCCGGCTGGATCCGAACGACCCGAGCGTGTGCGATCGCTTCGAGGCCTACATCGCCGGCATCGAGCTCTGCAACGGCTTCGGCGAGCTCGTCGATCCGGTCGAGCAGCGACGGCGGCTGCGTGCAGACCAGGAGCGTCGGGTGGCCGAGGGCAAGATCGCCTACCCCATCGACGAGCGTTTCATCGGCGCTCTCGAAGAGGGCCTGCCGCCCTCGGGCGGCAACGCGCTCGGCTTCGACCGCCTGGTGATGCTCCTCCTCGGCGCGGAGAGCATCGGGGACGTGATGGCGTTCCCCACCGAGCGACTCTGACCGCCTTCTCCCGCCCTTCGAATTCGAGCGCTATCCTTCGCGGCATGTGGCGCGCACGTCGTTTCGGACCCCTCCTGGGTCTCGCACTGGTCCTCGGGGCCTGTGCACGCGGGCCGGTGGTCTCGGCGAGCTACGAGGTCCCCGCCACGGTACCCCTGCGCTCCTTTCCTCGCGTGCTGGTGACGAGCGGGCACGACGCGCTCGAGATCACGATGGCGCAGGAGCTGGTGGGCCACCTCCAGTCCGACATCCAGGTCCGACGAATGGACCGCGACCAGCTCGAGCGGATGCGACTCGGCGGCCAGATCCCGAGCGCGACCCTCGTCGTGATGATCGAGCTGCGAACCGAGGAGGGCATCGACGTCCAGACGACGAGCCGCCAGGAGACCGTCTGCGGACCGAACGGCTGCTACCGGCGAACCCGCTACGACAACTTCGACGTGCCGACGCTGAAGGCGACGACCACCGTCACCGTCTACGAGGGCCCGACCGCTCGGGTGCTGCAGCGCGCGACGCTGGAGGCAAAGGAGCGCGGCCGGGAATACGACGCGATGCGCGCCCGGATCCTGGAGCACTTTCTCACCGACCTGCGGCGACTGGTCGACACGCGCGCCGAACGCGTCCAGGTGCGTCTGCTTCCCGTCGACCTCCCCGGGGTGTCGCAGGCCTTGCAGCTCATCGAGCTCGGCAAGTGGCGCGAGGGCAGGCTCGGCCTCGAGCGCGCCGCGCGGAGCGCCCCGGCCGAAGCGCTCGAGCGGGGGGACCGCGCACGGCTCTTGTACGATCTGGGCGTGGCTCGCCGCTTCGACCCGGTCAGCGCCGAACGCGATTCGGACGCGCACTTCGAGGCCGCGGAGGAGGCGCTCCGTGAGGCCATCGAGCTCGACCCGCGCCCGCGCTACGCCGAAGCCCTCGCGCACCTACGGGAGCATCGGCGCGCCACCGCCGAGATCGCCCGCCAGCGCGAGGCGACGGAGCGCAACTTCGCCCTCGAGCGCCAGCGGGACCCGAGCTCCGCCGAGGTCCCGCCCCCGCCGCCGGGCTACGACGTCTCCCCGCCGCCCGGCTGACGGATCGCGGCGGCTACGTCAGCGCTCGTGTTCGGCAGGCCATTCGAAGGCACCGCTCGTGACGAGTGGCTCCAGCGCGTCTCGGGTCGGAGCGAGGAGCTGGCAGGGCATGGCCCAGCCGGCTCTCGATCGCCGCGACTTCTTGCGGAGCGACCCCTCGGGTAGGCTCGTCCACGAAGCGGCGCAGTAGGTTCTCGAGGTCCATGGCGTTCAGTCGGTGGCCTTCTTCGCGGCTTCCCAGAGCTCGTCGCGACCGGCGTCGTCGAGCTCGCGAAGCGACGTGTCGGCGTCGGCGGCCGCCAGCTCCGCGTGGCGGAAGCGCTTGCTGAAACGGTCGAGGCTGCCGCGAAGCGCGGACTCGGCGTCGATGCCGCGCTTGCGCCCGAGGCTGACCAACGCGAAGAGCAGGTCGCCGAGCTCGGCTTCGAACTCCGCGTCGCTCTCGGCCTGGTCGAGCTCGGCGAGCTCCTCGTCGACCTTCGCGCGAATGGCGGCCGAGTCGGGCCAGTCGTAGCCGACCGCGGCCGCCTTCTCGCCGACGCGGTAGGCGCGGAGCAGCGCGGGCAGCGCGACGGGCACACCACCGAGCGCGCCGCGCTCGCGGACCTTGGCGCCCTTCTCCTTCGCCTTCTGCTCTTCCCAGCGCGCGAGGGCCTTGGCGCCGCCGTCGACCTCCTGTTCCTCGTCGCCGAAGACCCAGGGGTGTCGCCGGATCATCTTCTGCTCGATCGCGTGGACCACGTCGTCGATGCCGAAGTCGCCGGCGCGCTCCGCGATGGCGGACTGGAAGACGATCTGGAAGAGCAGGTCGCCGAGCTCCTCCTTCAACGCCTTCGGCTCGCCGCCGTCGATCGCTTCCACCACCTCGAAGGCCTCTTCGAGCACGTAGGGGCGCAGCGTCTCGAGCGTCTGCTCCTTGTCCCAGGGGCAGCCGTTCGGGCTCAGGAGGGTCTCCATGACCTCCACCAGAGCTGGCAAGGAGGCGCCCTTCGGCGCGGCGTCGTCGGTGCTCATGGAAGGGGCGATAGCACGCCCGGCAGACTCGGCGATCGGGGCAGGTCCCGGAGCACCTCGGTCGGGCGCGCGGCGCGGCCGCGCCAGTTGGGCCGCTCGATCGACGAGGTGCCCGGCACGTTCTGCGGGCGACGCTCGAGCCAGAGGTCTTCGAGCGAGACCATGACGGCGCCCGCTCTGGAGGTGCCCATGCTCGCCAGCGCGGCCTCGAGCGCGGCGGTGGGCGACGCCTGCTCCGGCAGACCGAGCTGTCGCAGCAGCAGCCGCCGCTCGCCCACGCGCCGCTCCGCCGCCGCGGCGGCGGACGCCTCGTCCAGCAGACCGAGGGACGCGAAGAGGCCGACGTCCTCGGCGAGCCACCACGCCGCGAAGAGCGGCAGGTCGTGCGTGTTGAGCGACGCGAGCGCGCCGGTCGGCAGCGCCGCGTGAATGGGCCGTGGCTCCGGCAGCGCCATCTCGAGCTGCAGAACCCAGCTTCGGGCCAGACCGGCTTCGTCCATCGCCTCGCGCACCTCGGCGGGCACGGTGCCCAGGTCCTCGCCCACGACCGCGCACTGGTGCCGATGGCCGAGCAAGGTGAGCAGCCCGTAGAGCGACTCGCGGACCCAGTCGGGGTGTCGCCGGTAGACGCCGTCCGTCGCGCTCGCGCCCTCGGGGATGCAGTAGACCCGGTGCAGCCACGCCACGTGGTCGACGCGTAGGATCGTGGCCGGCGCCATGTGGTGCGCGAGGCAGCGGCGCATCAGCGCGAACCCGTCGAGCGCAGCGGCCTCGAGATCCATCGGCGGGAAGCCCCAGTCCTGCCCGCCGCGAAAGAGCGAATCCGGCGGCGCTCCGACGCCGAGCCCCTCGATGAATCGCTGCGGGTGCCGTCGCACGTCGAAGCCGAGCGCGTGGGTCCCGAGCGGGAGGTCGAGCAAGAGACCGCGTTCCCGCCCGAGGGCGTTCATCCGTGCGTCGGCGTGGTGCTGGGCCCACGCGAAGGCGCGCACGGCGGCGGGATCGTCGCCGCCGCGAAAGGCTGCATACGCGGCGTGCTCCGGATCCGCGGCGAGCCAGGCCTCGGTCTCGGCGCGATGGACCGCCGCCTCGGCGACCAACCCGGGCCAGGCCTCGCGCCAGACCCGATCGGGTTCCACGAAGCGCGTGGGTGCAGGCATCGCGGTCGCGTGGTGCGCGGCGACCAAGAGCTCGTCCCAGAACGCTCGGCTGACGGGCGCGTAGGGACTCGGATCGTAGGCGACCGGTCGACCGGCGACGGTCGTCGGAGCGAGGAAGCGCGGCAGCAGGGGCAGGGTCGCCGTGAACGCCCCGCCAGCGGCGTGCACGTGATCGGCGAGCCGAGCGAGCGCGCCGAGGTCGCCGTGGACCGGCGACTGCACGTCGTGAATGGCGTGCACCGGCGCGAAGAGCCCCCAGCCCGGCGGGAGCGGTAGTCCGCGATCGGGCGCGAGAACGAAGGTCGCCCGATGACCCCCGACGTCGATCGACCAGACACCGTCGGTCAGCGTGATGGGAAGCCGTGGACCGCCCGCCGGACCCACCTCCGTCCGGCCGCGCCAGGGCTCGCCAGGCTCCCCGGGCATCGGCGCCACCGCGACCTCGAGGGGTGTCCCCGGCGCCCAGCCCCCCGCGAGCGAGACCCCATGGGGCGTGCGTCGCGCGCGCTGGCAGGCCGTCAGCGGCCCCGCGACCGGCGGCGGCCCCAGCCGATCGAGCACGGCTTCGAGGGAAGCTCGGGGAGCCGTGCGTGGTTGTCCCCATGCATCGTGGGTGTCCACGAGGAGCCCCCGCGCCCGCGCACGCTCGCGTAAGCTGTGGTCGACGGAAGGATCGGGCACGACGCGGGCGTATCATCGGGGGCCCACAGGCGGTAGGAGACCGAACGGAGCATGGCGCGAGGAGAATCGGAAGCGAAGCAGAGCCACGGCGCCGCCGTGGCCATCTGGTCGGTCTTCGGCGTCGCCTGCCTCGCGGTGGCCTGGGTGGTCGTTCGTGTGACCGCCGATCCCGAGGTGCCCGACGACCCCTTCGGCACCAGCGAGCCCCACCCGGGCATCGAGGGACCGCTGCGAGGCCTGAGCGCGCGCGGCTGTGGGCTCGCCTCCGGTCCACGCATGGGTGGCCCCGCCATGCCCGGTCCGGTGGATGCGAAGGCACACCTCGAGCGCCGTGGCTACGTCGAAGCGGTCTCCTTCGGCGAGCCGCAGACGTTGCCGCTCATCGTGCCGGGCGACGAGCTCGAGGGCGCGTGTGGGGTGGTGGCGGCGGTCGCGACCACCAGCGGCTTCGTGGAGCGCACGGACGTCGACGGCCAGACCACCCTCCCCTGCGACCACGGCGTCATCCTGACCCCCGTCTGCGGGAACGAGGACGTCGCGATCCAGGGCTACGGCGAGGCGCGCGTCGGCATCTACATGATGCCCGGCGTGCTGCCGGACGACTCGCTCCCGCCGGACGTGGTGCTGGCGCACGCAGAGGCCGTGACGTTGCTCGGTGCCTCCGGCTGGACTCCGGTCCCCGAAGCCATTCACGGGTCCTTCACCGGCGGCCGATTGGATGACCTGCCCGAGCACCCGAGCGGCGGCTGCGTCGCGTACGTCGTGGCCGGCCTCGGGGTGGGCCACGTCCACGGGAGCTGGATGGGCCGCATGGTCGGCCAGGGGAACGCGCCCGACCGTTTCCTGACCGGCGCCGTGGTCTGCGAGCACTCGCGCCGGACCGAGATCACGGGCGCGGTGCCCGGCACGGGCCAGGTGATCGTCGCGCGGCCCTACCGGGTCGAGGGCGGACCGAGCGTTCCCGCGGCGAGAGCGGCCGTTCCACTCACGATGCTCGGGGCGGGCGACCGGCTCCCGATGCCGCCATCGCTGGACGATCGCGGCGCGCCATGATTCCGGCACCGTCCTTCGGTTGACGATCGGCCGGCCGGCGCGGCATTGTCTCGCCCCGTCGTCCCTTCCCGGGAGCGGCGCCCCCGCCATGGGCTACAAGAAGTCCGAGATCTCCCAAGCCCAGATCGTCGAAGCGGCGATCCGGGTCCTCGCCCGCCAGGGCTACGCCCGCACCTCGCTGCTCGACATCGCTCGCGAAGCCGGGATGAGCAAGGGCGCGGTCCACTACCACTACCCGACGAAGGAAGCGCTCCTGCAGGTCGTGCTCGAGAGCGCGACCGACAAGGTACAGGAGCAGACCATCGCGGCGTGGCAGACCGAGGCCACCCCCTTCGGCTCGCTTCGGAAGTCGCTCGAGACCCTCTGGGAGGTTCGGGCCGCACGCACGCCCGAGGCGCTCGTGGTCGCCGACCTGCTCGCGCTCAGCCTCACCGACGAGTCCCTGCGGCCGCAGCTCGCGGACTACTACCGCCTCGCGGCGCAGCAGATCCGCGAGTACCTCGACAGCCATCTGGTCGCTCTGGGGCTCGAGCCGAAGATCCCGATGGAGATTCTCCCGCGGATGGTCATCGGCCTGCTCGACGGTCTCGTGATGCAGGCCTTCGTCGAGCCCGACGCGCTGAAGCCCGAAGACGTCGTCAAGGCGATCGAGACGCTGGCGATGGGCCTCTTCGCGCCCGGCAACCGATGATCGACGCCTTCGACGCGATCCGCGGACAGGACGCCGCGGTCACCGCGCTCCGTCGCGTGGTCGCGCAGGAGCGCATCGCGAGCGCCTACCTCTTCGAGGGGCCGAGCGGCGTGGGCAAGGAGCAGGCGGCGCTGGCGCTGGCCCGCGCGGTGATCGGCGAGAAGGCCTGGCCGCGGATCCGGTCGGGTGCGCACCCGGACGTTCGCATCTACCGGCCGCGGGACGAGGGCCACCGGAACATCCGCGTGGAGTTCCTCCGCGAAGAGGTGCTGCGCCACGCGGAGTACGCGCCCTTCGAAGGCAAGAACGCCTTCCTCATCTTCCCGGAGGCGGACGTCTCCTTCCCGGAGATCCACCCCGAGGCCGGAAACGCGCTGCTCAAGACGCTCGAGGAGCCGAAGGCCGGTGTGACCTTCGTGCTCCTCGCGGAGCGGCCGCAGCGGCTGCTGCCGACGATCCGCTCGCGCTCCCAACCGCTGCGCTTCCAGCGCCTGGACGGCTCGGTCGTCGAGGCGATCCTCATGGAGCACGGCATCGACGAGGAGACGGCGGTGATCGCCACCGCGCTCAGCGGCGGTCGAGCGGACAAGGCGCTCTGGCTCGCCGAGGAGGAGCGCGCGCAGCAGCTCTTCGAGCTCGCCATGCGGGTGGACGAGGTCACCGCCGACCACCGGCCCGACGCCCTGGTCGACGTCGCAGACGAGCTGGCCAAGCAAGAGGACCTGCGGGCGGCCCTCGAGGGGCTCGGCGCGTACTACGCGGACCTCGCGCGGGCCGCGCTCGGTGTGCCGGACGAAGCCCTGGCGTTTCGGCACGAGGCCGGCCCCATCCGCCGCCGCGGCGAGAAGCTCGGGGCACGGCGCGCGGCGGCCCGGGTCGAGCTGCTGACGACGATCTTCGAGGACCTCGACGCCAACGCCAACAAGGGCACGGCGATGGACTCGCTGATCTTCCGGCTCCGAACGGCGCGCTGACCGGGATCCCTCGGGCGACCTGCACGAGCGGTCCCGATGGCGTAGGCTCGCGCGCCCATGTCTTCGAAGCCCTTCTACGTCACGACGCCGATCTACTACGTCAACGACAAGCCCCACATCGGCCACGCGTACTCCACCGTCGCCGCCGACGTGTTGGCGCGCTACGCCCGCCTGCGCGGGCGCCCCACCCGCTTCCTGACCGGCACCGACGAGCACGGTCAGAAGATCCAGGAGAAGGCGGCGGAGCTCGGAGAGGATCCGCAGACCTTCGTCGACCGGATGGCGCCGCCCTTCAAGGAGGTCGCCGAGCAGATGGACTGCTCCTTCGACGACACCATTCGGACCACCGAGCCCCGCCACATGGAGAAGGTGAAGGAGCTCTGGAAGATCCTGGAGGCCAAGGGCGACATCTACCTCGGCGAGTACGAGGGCTGGTACTCGGTCTCCGACGAGGCCTTCATCACCGACACCGAGTACGAGGAGCTCGACGAGGTCACCAAGTCGAAGGTGAAGCGGCTGAGCGAGCCGAGCTACTTCTTCAAGCTGAGCGAGTTCACGGATCGGCTCCTCGAGTTCTACGAGAAGCACCCGACCTTCGTGCAGCCCGAGGGCCGCTTCAACGAGGTGAAGGCCTTCGTGAAGGGCGGGCTCCGCGACCTGTCGGTGTCGCGCACCTCGTTCGACTGGGGCGTGCCGGTCCCGGGTGCGGACGGCCACGTGATGTTCGTCTGGGTGGACGCGCTGACGAACTACATCAGCGCGCTCGGCGGTCCGGCGAAGGAAGGCGAGGCCGCACTCTTCGACGAGTTCTGGGGCGCCGACGCGCAGCAGGTCCACATCGTCGGCAAGGACATCCTGCGCTTCCACGCGATCTACTGGCCGGCGTTCCTGCTCAGCGCCGGCATCGAGCCGCCCACCCAGGTCTGGGCGCACGGCTGGCTGACGATCAACGGCCAGAAGATGAGCAAGCGCTTCGGGAACTTCATCCCGCCCAAGCCCCTCGTCGACGCGTTCGGCGTGGACGTCGTGCGCTACTACCTGATGCGCGAGGTCGGTTTCGGTCAGGACGGCGACTTCGCCCACAAGCACGTGCTCGCGCGCTACAACGGCGAGCTCGCCAACGGCCTCGGCAACCTGCTCAACCGCATGGTCACCTCGATCGTGCGCAAGCAGCTCGAGGGCAAGGTGCCCGAGCCGGGCGAGCCCACGGAGCAGGAGAAGGCGCTGCTCGCGACCGCCGAGCGCGTCGCGAAGGAGGCCGCGGCCTTCCTCGACAACGTCCAGCCGCACCGCGCGCTCGAGAAGATGTGGGAGCTGGTCGGCGAGACCAACCGCTACGTCGATCAGACCGCGCCCTGGGCCCTCGCCAAGGAGGGCAAGATGGAGGAGCTCGGCCGGGTCGCCTACACGGTGCTCGAGTCGCTTCGCTGGCTCTCGGTGATGATCGCGCCCTTCATGCCCACGAAGGCGGCGGGCATTCGCG
Organism: Deltaproteobacteria bacterium; assembly: GCA_017644045.1. Classification (GTDB taxonomy): domain Bacteria; phylum Myxococcota_A; class Polyangia; order Polyangiales; family Houyiibacteriaceae; genus UBA1660. The sequence continues at coordinate 473,512 of JAEPMI010000008.1, read as the reverse complement.
AGCAGCTCGGCCTCGAGCCCATCGAGCCGACCGTCGGCACCGATCTCTGGCCGAACGCCTGGGGCGAGCTGAAACCCGGCACGGAGACCGCGCCCGGCGATCCGCTCTTCCCGCGCGTGCACCCGAAGGAGCAGGCGAAGCTCTTCGCCGGCTTCGGTCTGGGACCCGACGGCGAGCCCGCGCCGGACCCCGAGGCCGACGCGCCGAAGGCGAAGAAGGCCAAGAAGAAGAAAAAGAAGAGCGAGCCGCTGCCCGAGGGCTGCATCGCCTTCGATCAGTTCCTCGCGGTCGAGCTGAAGGTCGGCCTCATCCAGAGCGCCGAGCCGGTCGACGGCAGCGACAAGCTGCTGAAGCTGGCCATCGATCTCGGCGAGGACTCACCGCGCCAGGTGCTCGCCGGCATCCGCAAGCACTACGAGCCCGACGCGCTCGTCGGCAAGCGAGTGGTCGTCGTGGCCAACCTCGCGCCACGGAAGATCTTCGGCCTCGAGTCGCAGGGCATGGTCCTCGCGGCCTCGACCGACGACGCCTTCAGCGTGCTGACGGTCGAAGCCGAGATCACGCCCGGCACCCGCGTGAGCTGAGCAGGGAGTCAGCCGTCCGAACCGTCAGGGGACCAGCCCTCGCATGCGTGCGACGGAGTGGTCGGGCGGGGATGACCTTCGTCCCATTGGCAGTTCAGGCTCGTGCAAGTCCAGTCGAGCTCCGCCTCGTCGGATAGCGTGCACGTGCTGGCCATGCAGACGTCCCACGCTTCCGAGTCGCAACCGAGCATCTCGATGCACTCGACGGAGCTCTCCACCTCGTTGGCGTGGCACTCCCAGTAGTCCGCCGCGTCGGGCACCAGTTGGTCAGCCTCGGCTCCGCAGGCGATGTACGAGTCCGATAGAGGTTCCGCGAACAGCAACGTCGTTCCCCCACCCGCGTCCCTGATGCACTCGTTCCAGACCTCGGCACGCTCGGCAAGCGCGTCATCGATCCGGCGATGGGAGTTGGGGCTCGCTTCGCAGGCGAGAGCGAGGAGGAGGACACCGACGAACCGCACCCCCGGAAGGTAGCCGGTCCACGCTGCCTGTCGATCGAACCGCTCGCGGTGGATCGTCCTTGCCGGACCGGTCTGGGAGGGCTGGCATTTTCCGCCCACCGCCTCACAGCGCGCGGTAGCGTCACGCCATGCTGACGTGGTGGGCCTGGGTTCTCATCGGGATCGGAGCATCGCTCCTCCTCGTCCGGATTCACGATCTCGTTCAGCGGAAGGACGCCCTCCTGCGGAACTTCCCGATCGTCGGTCACCTGCGGCAGGTGATGATCGTACAGCGGCCGAAGCTCCGGCAGTACGCCGTCGCGCGCAACGACGAGGAGCGTCCCTTCACGCGCGACCAGCGCTCCTGGGTCGCGCGTTCCGCGGCGAAGGAGAACCACTACTTCAGGTTCGGCACGGACAAAGAGCTGGAGCAGGCGCCGGGCTACCTGATCCTGAAGCAGAACGCCCACGCCCGCCGAGTCGGACTTCGTGCGGCTCGGCAACCGCAAGTGATGGGCCGCGTGGGGTTCGTCCTGGTCCTCGCGCTCGCGGCTTGCAGCGGCGGCGTGGAGAACGAGAGCGCCGAGGTTCGCATGCACGCCGCTGCCTGCGCCCTGATGCTCGCCGAGGAAGGGGAGGACGCGTGCTGCGAGAGCGCAGCCATGGTCGAAGGGCGCTACCTCATGGATCCCGCCGACGGCGTGGAGGTCCTTTGCAGACCCGATGAAGTGGTCCTGCGAACCCACCATTGCGAGGCCGTCGTGACCCGATCGGATCTGCAGACCACCTCCGACTGCAACCGCTGATCAGAGGGTCGGGCGAATGATCCGGTAGGTCTGCGAGAGGTCGTAGGTCCGCTCGGCGCCGGTGTGCGGCGCGCCCCACCCCGGATGCGAGATCACGCTGGCGTAGCCGTTCGCGCGGTCGGTCCACCGAACGAACATCACGCTGTGCGTGCCCACGGGCGTGCGATGCGGATCGTTGACGATGTAGAGCCAGTCCCCGGGCCGGATCTGATCGAGGTCGGCGTAGGGGCCGTCGCGCTCCGCACGATAGACGATGCGGCGCTTGCGCCAGCTCCGATGGCCAGCGCGCGTGTACACCTCCGAGAGGTACTTGTAGCAGGAGCCCTGGATTCGCTCGCCGTTGGCCATCATCTGGCGGGCCGTGAGGATCGAGTGCATGCCCGGGTCCGAGTGCAGCCGCGGTCCGGGCGGACGCTCGGGCGTGCGCCTGGCGCGTCGTGTCGGGGTCGGAGCCGGCTCCTCCTCCACGACCTCTTCGGCCGCGTGCGGACCGAAGACGAAGGGGCCGAGCCGCAGGCCCCCGATGACCACGACCTCGTCGTTCGGGAAGAGCTCGGCGCCCTTGCCGAGATCGATGCCCACGCTGAGCACCGGGTCGAAAGCGGGCGGGACGACCTCGGCCGGTCCGATGTCGATCGGCCGGACCTCGGGCTCGGGCCCCTCCGACCGGGCGGAGGCGGCAGACACGGCGGGAGCCGGCCCGGCAGCGGCCATCTTGGTGCGCTCGTAGTGGACCCCCGCGTAGAGGACCCCGCCCATCGCGGCGACGATGGCGCAGGCGAGAGCCAGGATGCGGAGACCTTCCACGTTCGTAGACGTCAGCAAGCATCATGCCGCCCTTCGTTTCCCGCGGATCGCGCTGCGATCGCGAACCTCCGTTCACGTTCGCAGCCCTGATCGAGACCTGTGGTCGCCGCTCGGGGGTTGACGGCGGAGGGCCTGCCCGGAGAGATCGGAGCCGATCCACCGGGCACGAAGCCCGAGCCACCGACTCCGAGGAGAACCACCATGGGATTCGCCCCTTCCGACATGAAGCTCACGTCGTCCGCCTTCGAGGCGCACGGCCCCATCCCCGCCAAGCACACCGGTGAAGCCGAGGACGTCTCGCCCGCGCTGGCGTGGACCGACCCGCCCGAAGGCACGAAGAGCCTCGCGATCATCTGCCACGACCCGGACGCACCGCTCGTGAAGGGCGGGACCTATGGCTACGTGCACTGGGTCCTCTACGGCCTGCCCGCGGACCTGCGCAGCCTCGACGAGGGCACGGACGCCGGCACCGCCGGGACCAACGACTTCGGCAACACCAACTACGGCGGGCCGATGCCGCCTCCAGGCCACGGCATCCACCACTACTACTTCTGGGTCATGGCCTTCGACGCCGAGCTGAAGCTCGACGCCGGCCTCACGCTCTGGGAGTTCCTCGACAAGAGCGAGCCGAACCTCATCGGCATGAACCGACTCATCGGGACCTATCAGCGCGGCTGAGCGCCCCGCACCACGCGGTCCACGTAGGCCAGCTTCTCGACGACCGGGTCGGGGAACCGGCGGGTCAGGAGATCGTCGAGGCCCATGGCGCGGTTCATCTCGTTGAGGTCGATGCCCAGGTCTCGGTAGCGCTCCAGGAGCGGCTCGATCGCCTCGGCTCGCTCGTACGGGGACGCTCCGCGCCGGCCGAGGCCGAGGTGGACCGCGGTGTCGAGCGTGCTGACGATCTCCAGGTAGGCCGCCCAGGTCTCGGCGAAGTCCTCCCAGGAATGCATCGACGCGTAGGGCGTGGTGAAGCGCTCGGCCCAGTCGGCGGGCGCGCCCTCCGAATAGTGGCGCTCGAGCGCGTCGGCGTAGGTCGGCTGGTTCGGGTCACCGAAGAGCGCGACGTAGTCGGCGCGAAGCTGCGGGTCGGGATCGACGAGGACCTCCCAGTAGTAGTGACCGCTCTCGTGGCGGAAGTGACCGAGAAGGGTGCGGTAGTCCTCGCCCATCTCCAGCCGCATCCGTTCGCGCTCGGCGTCGTCGGCTTCCTGGACGTCGATGGTGATGGTTCCGCCCGCGTGACCGGTCATGACCTGCTCCCCGCCCATGGCACGCCAGCGACCGGGCCCGGTGGGCACCGAGTCGGCGAGGAACTCGAAGCGTAGCGGCGGGTCGAGGTCGCGACGCGGCAAGCCGAGGGCGTCGAGCTGGTAGACGAGCCGGCGCTTCGCCTCCTCCAGGCGGGCCCAACGCTCCCGGTGACCAGGCACGTCCAGGTCCGGGATCACGCGGGTGTGGACACAGCAGTCGCAGAGCCCGCCGTCGTTCGCGCGTGGCACCAGTCGGTTGCAGACCCGCTGGACGGCGTAGTTCACGCACTTGGCGAGCTCCGCAGCGCACACCGTGCAGCCAAACCCCTGGTCCAAAGGGTCCAGCCCCACGATGGCCTCACACTCGGGACACCACCCCACCTCGCGCTGGCAGCGGGTGCACTGCGTGTTCTCGAAGAAGAGGGGGCCCTGGCACGCGCACTCGAAGGTTCGCATGCCCCTTGGTCGCGAAAGGGCGCCGACGGTGACAGCCCCCGCCGGTCACTCCGAGAAGCGCAGATGGGGCCCGAGCACGAACGGTAGGGTGCGCTGCTGGATGCCGGTCGACACCCGCGAGCCGACGGAGCTCGTGCCCGCCGCGAGAGGCAAGGGCCCGAAGCTGCCGTCACAGCCGAGCGGCCCCGAAGCGCCACCCATCTGGATCCGCCCGAGCGAGGTGCACCCGTCGACGACGTCCACTCCACGCAACGTGAGCCGGCCGCTCACGTAGATCGGCTCGACGTCGACGGTGACCACGCCGCTCTCCGCCATCGGAACGTCGGCGCGCACCCATCGGGCGACCACGTCACCGGTCTCGACCGACCAGCGGAAGTCGCGCGCCGCACGGGTCACATGGGCCGGCAGCGGGACCATGCCGGTCGGTGCGTCGTAGACGGTGAGGCCGCCGGCGCGAAGCTCCGGGATTCCGGTCAGCCCCGGTGGCGCCACGCCATCGTAGGTGAACGCGACCACCACCTCGCCCGCAGCCACGTGGGTGAGGGTCACGTCCATCGTGGCCTCCTCGTTGGCGCGGACGGTCAACGTGCCGAGGCTACGCCGGTCGTCGTCGCTCACGTCGATCGACACGGGCCAGTCGCCGACGCGCGCGTCGTCGTGGCGAAAGGTCGGAGGGGTGGCGTCGCAATCGATGCCGCCGGCGAACCCGCCGGTGGCGGTGTGGATGACGGCCGACGAACAGACGTCGGCGGGAAGCCCACGGACTTGGATCGACACCGTCCCGCGCGGCTCGAGCTCGAGCGGCATGTCGAGGCGGTCGCCGGTGATCTCGAGCTCGAGGTCGCCGGTGTTCTGGATCGTCGCCGAGACGTGGCCGACGGGGACGGTGAGCGGAAGCAGCACGAGCGTTCCGTCCTCGCAGACCAATCGCGTCAGGTTGCCTCCGTCGGCGCCGGTGAACACGCCGGCCCTCCAGCCGGTGCACTCTACGGGCACGCCGTTCCGGACGATCGGACCGGAGATCACCGCGTTGGGCACCGGCAAGTCGAACGCGGTGGTGTCCATGTCGAGCGGGTCCAGCTCGCCGTTCCAGAGCGTCTGGAAGCGCCCGAGCGAGAACGTCGAGAGTCGCTGGCCGACGGGGAGGTCCATGTCGAGCACCGCACGCCCGGCATCGTCGCAGACGAAGGGGTAGCGCGAGCGGTTGTAGAAAGGGCTCTCGAGCGTGACGGAGACGTCGGCGTCCTCGCAGCCGACCGGCACCCGACCGTTCACGGTGAAGGGACCACCGATGTGGTAGGTCTCGAACTCCAGGTCGAGGTCGCTCACGTCCCCGGTCACGTCGACGGAACCGAGGTCGACCGCCCAGGTGCCGATGCCGACGATGGCGAACTCGACCGCCTCCGCCGCGAGCCAGACGTCGTAGACCCCTGGCTCGAGCGCGGTGGGTCCGAAGCGGAACGCATTGCGGCAGTCGACACGCACGGTGAACTCGCGGCCGTCGCTCCGAACGAAGGTCAGCGTGCTCGTGGGGTCGCGCCCGGCGCTGCAGATCGGGTCTCGGTCCGGCGTGCCGCCGTCTTGTCGGATCCGCCCACTCAGCGAGTGCTGGATCAAGGGGACGTCGACGGTCACGGGTCCGCCCGCGACCTCGAAGGGCAGGTCGAGGAAGTCCACGCCGGCCGCAGTGGGAGAGATGTCGTACGCGCCATCGGGCAACCAGATCGACGCGGTCCCCGCCGACCCCGAGCAGCTGGGCGTGAGCAACTCCCGATCACCCAGGAAGCCGGGGCGCCCGATCGAGAGACGGGCGTCGCTGCACTCGACACCGCTGGTGGAGACCGCGAAGGTCACCTCGTGGAACGCGAGCTCGATGTCGAGCACGCCGTTCACGAGGCAAATGCCGTCCTCGCCGCAGGAGGCGCCGGAGGGGCAGGTCACGTCCGCGCAGGACCGGCCACATCGGTTCGGGGTCCCGGCGCCGCCACACGACAGCTCCCCGGGGCATCCACCGCAGTCGAGCGTCCCGCCGCAGCCGTCGTCGACGGCGGCGCAGTCGAGCTCGTCGCAGGTCGTGCGCGGCGCGCACTCGCACGCCGACGTGTCGAAGCCGAGGCAGTGGTCGGCGCAGGCCAGGGTTCCGGCGGTCCCGAGCTCGCTCGCGCAGGTCGCTCCACCCAGGAGCTCCCCGTCGCAGACCTCACCCTCGTCCAGTGCGCCGTTGCCGCAGGTGACAGGCGGAACGAAACCGTCGGGCCCGCCGCCATCCGTCATCGGCAGCGCGCCATCGGGCGAGACACTTCCGTCCGGAAGGCTGCCGTCGGGATCGGAGCTCCCGTCGTCGTCGCCGCAGCCGAGGGCGACGACCGATGCCAGCGCGAACGCGCAGAGTCTCGTCGGGCGCATCACTCGACTCCGTGAGCCGCGAGGCAACCGGGCTCGAAGCCGCGGAGGATCTGCTCCCGCTCGGCCTCGAGCTGCGCCTTCGTCTGGCGATGCTCGTCGGCCGCGGCGCGGGACTCCCGCATCGTGGCGCGGAGCGAGCGCCGCTCGGCCTGGGTGAAGTTGCGGATGCGGTCGGGCTCGAGCGAATCCTCGGCTTCGCCGGCGCGCCTTTCCGCGGCGTTGATCTGATCGAAGAGCTCACGGAGCTCACGACCGATCGCGGTGACGCGCTCGGACGTCTCCGGATCGAGCCACGCGCACACGAGACGCTCTTCGCGTTCGGCCGACGAGAGCTGGCCGGCCTCCTGCACGGCGAGCTCGACCTGCGGGCCCGTGGGTTCCATCGGTGCGATGCCGCCGTAGAAGGAGTCCCAGTCGCCGCCGGTGCCGGTTTTGGTGCGCCAGAGCTCGATGCCTTCGATGCGGTCCGGGTCGGCGGCGCGGTCGATCACGAAGCGCCAGGCCTGCGGCTGCCGCTCTGGCGCGAGGAGCACCGCGACCTGCTCGCTCGCCGCCGCGGGCCCGTTGCGGACGACGAGTGGACGGACCTCGATCGCGGGGCGAGGCGCGCCAGGACCGGGCGCGGGGCCCTGCAGCTCGTAGGTCGTGACGGTCGCGTCGCTGCCGTTGCGGACCTCGACCAGCGCGTGAGCGCTGCTCTGGACGCTCGCCGGGACGGCGACCCAGGTCACGATCCCGGCCGGGTGCAGATACGCGGTGCCGACTCGGTCGGCGGGGTCGACGATCCAGGTCGTGCTCCCGTCGACCTTCGGCACCTCGACCAGGTGGAACTCCGCCGTGTCGAGCACCGCGTCTCCCGATCCGAGCTCGATGGTCCACGGCCCAGCGGCCGGCGCGTCGACCGCCCAGGAGCAGGGCGAGGTCGGATCGGTGATGAGCTCGTAGGGACCACCCGCCGATCGGAAGCTCAGCCGGGAGCAGGTGCCCGTGCCGTTGGTGGGCACGGCCAGCTCCGCGTCGACGCCAGGCCCACGAAGGGTGGCCTGGAGCGGCGTGCCGTCGGCGAAGCCCTCGTACCAGATGGTGGCGTGGAGCCGTCCGTCCTCGAGGTGCAGCTCGGGGAGGACGAGATGTGCACTGTGGGGAGTCGCCTCGGGGGTCTCGGCGCCGCCACCGGAGGTGAACAGGCTGCACGCACCGAGCAGGACGAGGGACGAAGCGAAGAGAGTGTGAAGGATGGGATGGTGTTGCATGGGTCGTTGCTCGCCAGTTCTCGGCGAGTCCTCACCCCGGGTTTGCGGCGAGGGCTTCGAATCCATCACGGGGCACCAGAAAAACTCCCAGGCGACTCTTCGAGCGGCCGCTCGGAAGCGCGATCGCCACCAGGGTGCTAAGGGATCGCCGTGCTTCTGCCGCCCCTGCCCCCGAACTTCGACGCCGCCCTTCGCGACAGCGAGGCCCGTGACGGCAAGTGGCGCCTCGCCGCGGCGCTTCGGCTCGCCACCGCGCCCGAGGGGCGTGAAGGCGAGGCCTGCCGCGCGCTCGTGGTCCTCGCGAACGATTCGCTCGGCCCCATCCGCGAGAGCGCGCTGCGCTCGCTCGAGACTCTCGGTGAGCCGGGTGGACTGGCCGTCGCCAAGCGCCGCATGGACGACGAGCACGACGCCGTTCGTCAGGCCGCGCTGCGCGCCGCCGCCGCGATCGACGAGGACGCCCTCGAGTGGCTGCCCGAGATGGCCCGGGACCCGCGCCCGGAGATGCGGGCGCAGGCCGTGCTGGCGGTCGCCGAGCTGGCCGGCGGCGAGCAGGCCCTCCCCGTGCTGCGCCGAGCGCTCGGCGACGACGACTCCCGCGTGCGCGGAGCCGCGGCGGTCGCCGTGGGTGAGCTCGGCCTCGGTGACCTCGACGACACCCTCACCGACATGCTCGACGACGCGCCGGAGGTGGCCTTCGCCGCCGCGGCCGCGCTCGCGGATCTCGGCGACGCTCGCGGCGAGCCCGTGCTCATCGCAGCGCTCCGTGACCGTGAGGCGGGCCTCGACGCGGCCGAAGCGCTTGGCGAGATCGCGACCGAGACGGGGCTCGAGGCGCTGGCCTACACCGCGCAGCGAACCTTCGCGCCGCTCCTCCTCAAGGCGGCCGCCGGTGCGGCGCTCGCGAAGCGAGGCGATGCCCGCGGCGAGCCGGCTCTCGGCCGCGTGCTGACCGCCTGGCGGGCCGACGGCCGCGACTACGCCGTGCACGCCGTGGGCGAGCTCGGTCTCGTCGGTCTCGTGCCGGCGCTGGTGGCTCTGGCCAAGCGCCTGCGAGGGGCTGACCCTCGCGTCCTCGCCGACGCGCTCGAGCGCTTCGCCGAAGAGCGGGAAGACGCCGGTCGCGCCCTCGGGCTGCTGCGCGAGAAGCACGCCGTCGCCTGAGCCGGGTTGCGCGACGGCCCCGTCGTGGCCACCCCTCCCCCATGCCGCTTCGCCTCTTCGATACCCACTGCCACCTGGACGACCGCCGCCTGCACGGCCGGCTCGACGAGGTGCTCGAGAACGCCAAACAGGCCGGCGTGGAGCGGATGACCACCATCGGCTGCGTCCGCGACGTCGAAGGGCTCGACAGCGCTCCGTCGATCGCACGCCAGTTCGCGCACGTGAGCTGCACGGTCGGGGTCCACCCGCACGACGCGAAGTCGCTCGACGACACCCTCTTTGCCGCGCTCGAAGCCAAATGCGCCGAGCCCGAGGTCGTCGCCATCGGCGAGATGGGGCTCGACTACCACTACGACAACAGCCCCCGCGACGTGCAGCGCGAGGCCTTCCGCCGGCAGATCGACCTCGCGAAGCGCCTCGGCAAGCCGATCATCGTGCACACCCGGGAGGCCGCCGAGCAGACGCTGGCCATCCTCCGGGAGGAAGACGCCCGCGACTGCGGCGGCATCATCCACTGCTTCAGCGAGGACGCCCCCTTCGCCAAGGCGGCCCTCGACATGGGCTTCGTGGCGAGCTTCAGCGGCATCGTGACCTTCAAGCGATCGACCGCGATCCAGGAAGCCGCGAAGCAGCAGCCGGCCGACATGCTCCTCGTGGAGACCGACGCGCCCTACCTGGCCCCGATCCCCAAGCGCGGAAAAACGAATGAACCCGCGTACGTAGAGCACACGGCGCGCTTCATCGCCGAGCTCCGCGGCGAGGACCCCGAGGCGCTCGCCGAGCAGGCGTTCGCGAACTCGCTCCGCGTCTTCGGGATGGATGGCGCAACTTCCGCTTGACGCGGAAGGGCCCACAGCTACCCTTCGCTCCCTTTCGGCCGCCCGCGGAATTCCCAGGCGGACCTTTTTCCCTACGCATTACGCACTCTTTCCTCGCATCTCGCGGAGCGCATCGTGAACACGAACCTCGGCCTCATCGGCAAGAAGCTCGGCAACACCCAGATTTTCACGGAGGACGGCGAAGTTCGTCGTGTCACCGTGGTCGCGGCCGGCCCCTGCATCGTCCTCGCCAAGCGAACCCAGGACAAGCACGGCTACTCGGCCCTCCAGCTCGGCTTCGGTGAGCGCAAGGCCAAGGGCGTGAACAAGCCCCGCGCCGGCTACCTCAAGAAGGTCGGCGTCGAGACCCCGCCGGAGGCGATCCAGGAGATCCGTCTTCCGCAGGAAGTCGTCGACGGCTACGAGGTCGGCCAGACCATCGCCGCCAGCGACATCTTCTCGGACGGCCAGTTCGTGGACGTGAGCGCCAAGAGCAAGGGCCGCGGCTTCACGGGCGTCATGAAGCGCCACAACTTCTCCGGCTACAAGGCCAGCCACGGTGCCCACGAGTACCAGCGGCACGGCGGCTCCATCGGCATGAACATGACCCCGGGTCGTGTCTTCAAGGGCAAGAAGATGGCCGGCCAGCACGGCAACAAGAAGGTCACCATCCAGAACCTGAAGGTGGCCAAGGTCCTCGTCGAAGAGGGTCTCGTCCTCGTCGAAGGCAGCGTCCCCGGCGCGCGTGGTGGCATCGTCACCCTCCGCACCGCGGTGAAGAAGGCCGGCAAGAAGGCCAGCTGAGGGTCCGATGGCGCGACGTCGACGACGACAGCGCCGCCAGGACTCCTTCGGAAAACGAGCGCGCCGGGAGGGTTTCCCGGCGCGTTCCGTTTATAAGCTCGAGGAGATCGACCGGCGCATGCGCCTCATCCGGCGCGGGATGCGAGTGCTCGATCTCGGCGGTGCGCCGGGCAGCTGGACGCTCTATGCGGCGGAGAAGGTCAACCGCGAGGGCAAGGTCGTCTCGATCGACCTGAACCCCCACGAGGGCACGATGCCGGCCAACGTGGACTTCCGGGTGGCGGACATTCGCGACGTCGACGTCGACAGCCTGGGCGGCGAATTCGACTTGGTGCTCAGCGACATGGCCCCCAAGACCTCCGGGATGAGGGACGCGGACCAGTATCGGAGCTACGAGCTCTTCTGCACGGCCGTCGACGTGGCCGAGCGAGTGCTCGTCCCCGGCGGCAATTTCGTCGGCAAGATCTTCCAGGGAGCCGAGTTCGAGGACGCGCGCGCGCGCCTTCGAGAGGTCTTCACCAAGGAGAAGATCGTCCGGCCCAAGGCCACCCGAGACGAGAGCTATGAGCTCTTTCTCTGCGGGGTCGACCGCCGCCCCCCCGAAGACTGAGGTCGGTCCGTGGAACGCGGACGATCGTGGAGGTCCCGGTGGCCGGTGGTGTAGAACGGCGTATGCGCGCCGCGCGCGACATGGCTTCGAAGCTCGCCCTGACGGCGCTGCTCGCGCTGGTGAGCGCCTGCACGACCGACGGCACTCCATCGCCGGAGCCGCAGCAGGACGAAGTCCACACGGTCGCCGACGCCGGGCTCCCCCGCGCGAGCGAGGAGGAGCCGGCCGCGCCGGCGCACGTGGAGCCGGAGCTCTCCGAAGAGGACCTGATCCGTCGAGACATCGCGCACCTCGAGGCGCTGCTCGCGGGCGAGCTCCCCGATGGCATCGAGCCGCGGACCCTCTTCGCGGTCGACCTCTCCGACGAAGAGGCCTGCACTCAACGGGCATCCGCGCTCCGTCGACAGCTCGGAGCCGAGCCGCCGCCGTCGGAAGCGCCGGACGCCGGAGTCGGCGACGGAGGGCTCGATGACGGAGGCGTCGTCGACGATGAGATCGATGGCGGCGTGGGCGCTCCAGACGCGGGAGTGGGAGCCGCGCCCGCGGGCGACGACCCCGACGGCGGCATCTCCGATGGCGGGGTTCTCGACGCCGGTGAGCCGGACGGCGGAGTCCCCGAGGTCGTCGACACCACCGAGCGCGACGCTCTGCGCCATCGCCGGGACGCCCTCCGGCTGCAGTTCCTGCAGCTCCCCTTCGTCGAGCGACAGGCGCTGCTCGCGGCGCTCGACGCGGACCGCGAGCTCGTGCGTCGCGCCGAAGAGGCCCGGGCGACGGAAGCGGCCGCCGAGGAGGAGCTCCGGGTCGCCGAGGCCCAGCGAGCCGAAGCCGCGGCCCGGGCAGCAGAGGCGTCGTCCGTGGCCGAGCAGCGGCAGCAATCCCGTCGCGCCGAGGTCGCCAGCGTTCGTGCCTCGGTCGCGGAGGCGATGGCGGTCGCTGCAGCTGCGCGGCGGGTGGATGCCGAGAGCGAGCGCGAGCGCGTCTCCCGCGTGCACGCGATCGCGACCCAAACGCACGGCGAGCTGGAGCCAGAGGTCGCAGAGGCCCTCTACGACGAGCTGGTCACGATCCTGGTCTCCACGCGCCACGACCTGAGAGAGACGCTGGCGGCGAGCCCAGACACCCTGCCCGAGGTCGACCCCAACCCCAACGACGACACGGAGACCGCCACCGCGGTGAGCGCCGTGCGCACCTCCCGCGCGGAGGCCCAGGAGACCCTCGACCGCCTCTGGTGGGCGCACCTCGAAGCGTTGGCGAACGCCCTGCACGAGGGGAACGAGCTTCGCCTGGAGCTCCTGCAGCACCTCCCAGCGGCCAAGCGCGACTCGCTGCTCGGGTTCATGAGCTCCGAGGGTCGCCAGCAGCTCCGACGCGAGATCCACCAGCTCGACCTGATGAGCCGCTACGGTGCGCGACACCTGGTGCGGAGCGCGCCGGGCTGGCCAGCCGCGGTGCTCACCCTCGCGCAGGAGGCACAGACGCGGCGGGACGTGCTCGGGCTTCTCGTCCTCCTCTTCGGACTGGTCTTCGCCTACCGCCGGAGGCTGGGTATCGTCGACGCCGTCGAGGAGTGGACCGCTGGCAAGACCGAGTCGCGACGACTGAAGCGGTTGATCTACGCGTGGTTCGCCCGCCTCCGCGCAGCGGCGGGACCGCTGGTGCTGCTCGCGGGCGCCTTCGTCGGGTTCTCGCTCCTCCTCGACATCCGAGAGACCTCGGAGCTCCTGCTCGTCCGCACCCTGGTCCTCGCGTTCCTCGTCTACCGGCTCTTCGTGAAGCTGCTGGGGCACGAGCTCACGCGCGGCCCGGTCCGGCGCTTCGGCCGGAAGCAGGTCCGCGTGAAGGTCCCGACCGCCCGTTCGGACCGCATCCGGGTCGATGTCCGGCGCGTGGGGCGCTTCCTGCTCGCCGCGGTCGTGACCCTCGGCGCCGCCCGTTGGGTCGTCGGCAAGGGGACCCTCTACGCACAGCTCGTGCGCGCCATCGTGCTCGCGGGGTTCATCCTCCTCTACGTCCTGCTGCGCCGTTGGCGAGACGAGATCGCCAAGCGCTACGTCACGACCCACCCCGGCGGGAAGATGACGGCGCAGCTCGAGGACGCACGCGGACCGAAGCTGGACCTCCTCGCGTTCATCGTGGCCATCGAGATGGGCGTCCAGCGGGTTCTCGAGTTCGGTCGCGGGCTCCTGCTCCGCTTCACGGCCGGTCGCCGCGCGATGGCCATGCTCTCGCGACGCCGACTCGAGAAGACCAAGGGCGAAGAGGAGGCCGACGCCGCCGACGAAGCCAAGCCGGAGCGACGCGTGGCGACGGCGTTCCCGCTCGGCGCGGTCGATCCCGCCGAATGCCTCCAGCGTTTCCCGCAGCTGGACGCCATCGCCGACCTGGTGAAGCGCACGCGGGACGGCGGCCGTGGTGCAGCGGTCGCGCTCATCGGGGAAGCGGGTATGGGCAAGACCACCTGGCTGCGCAACCTCGCAGCGAAGGTGGGCGGCGAGCCGCACATGCTGGAGGCGCCGCCCGCGGCGTACGACCGTTCGATCATGTGTCGCTGGCTGAGCGAGAAGCTCGGACTACCGGTGACCGACTCCCCGCAGGGGCTGGCGCGCGCGATCGTGGACGCGGACATGCGCGGCCTCGTCTGTGTGGACGCCGGCGAGAACCTCTTCCTCCGCCGCATCGGCGGCACCGAGGGCTTTCGCGCGCTCGCGGAGATCGCGGGGCGCACGCAGGACCGGCTGGTCTGGGTCTGCGCGTTCTCGGAGAACGGTTGGCGTTACCTGCGCGCCGCCGAGGCCGGACAGAATCTCTTCAGTCGGCTGGTCGAGCTCCGTGGCTGGGGCGAGGAAGAGGTCGCCGAGCTCGTCGAGAGCCGCATGCGACGCGCCGGTCTCGCGCTCGATTTCGCGGGTCTGCTGGAGGGCACCGGGGCCCAAGCCGAGCTCGCTGGGCCGGCCCGCCAGCGAGCTCTGGAGCGTGCACGGGAGGAGTACTTCCGGCTGCTCTGGGACGCGACGGATGGCAACCCGCGGTTGGTGTCGCACTTCTGGCTTCGGTCCCTCCAGCGCGACGAGAAGAGCCACGAGCTCACGGTCCGCCTCTTCGACGCGCCCGATGGGTCGACGCTCGATCAGCTCCACGACGAGTCGCGCTTCCTCCTGGCGGCGGTCGTCGTCCACGAGGACCTGAGCGCCGGCGAGGCGGCGATGGTCCTGCGCTGGCCCGTGGCGCGCTGCGCCGCGCTCCTCGATACGCTGGCCGCCCGCGGCATCCTCAGCGAGGACGCGGACCGCCCCGGCCGCTTCCGCATCGACGTGCACTACTTCCGAACCGTGTTGCGCCACCTCCGGCGCCGCCGACTGCTGCCACCCGCGTGAGGCCGAGCCCATGAACGAGAACCCGACCGACCTGATCCAGTTCCTCCGCGTCGACGGCATCGTGCCCGCGATCCTCGTGCTGGTCGCGGCGTGGGTGGGCGCGGGGTTCCTGACGCGGACCTTCGGCAACCTCTCCGAGCGCTTCCCGGACCGACGGCTGCTGCTCAGTCAGTCGAAGGCCATCCTTCGCCTGGTCGTGTTCGCCATCGGCATCGGCGCCGCGGTGGGCCTCCTCTTCCGCCTGAGCAACGAAGCGCTGCTGGCCTTGGGCGGGACCATCGCCGTGGCCGTCGGCTTCGCCTTCAAGGACCTGATGGCGTCGATGATCGCGGGCATCATCATTCTCATCGACCGCCCCTTCCAGGTGGGCGACCGCGTGAGCTTCGGAGGCTTCTACGGCGAGATCGTGGAGATCGGTCTGCGAACCGTTCGGCTGGTGACGCTCGACGACAGCCTGATCACGATCCCGAACAACAAGTTCCTCACCGACCCGGTCTCGAGCGGCAACGCCGGCGCCCTCGACATGCTGGTCCAGATCGACTTCCACATCGGCCTCGACCAGGACCTGCCGCTGGCCAAGCGTCTCGTGGGCGAGGCGCTGACGGCGAGTCGCTTCGCGTACCTGGAGAAGCCCTGGAACGTCGTCATCAGCCCGGTGGTGCTCGGGACGGTGCCCGCGCTGCGACTCCGCGCCAAGGTCTACGTGCTCGACGTGAAGTACGAGAAGGCCCTCGAGACGGACGTGACCGAGCAGGTCATCGAGGCCTTCGCCGCGCGCGGAATCCGACCGCCGGTGCTCCTGCACCACGGCATCGGCGACGCCGCCTGACGATTTTTGCTCGATCGGCTTGCACTCGATCCGCCATCGCGATAACTTTCCCACAACACCAAAGAACGGGAGCCGGTCGAAACGGCAACCACGCTCGAAAGACGTGGACGCAAAGTCACTGACCTAAGGGGTTCGCCCTACGGTTTGAAGGACCGCCGAAACGGCGAGGTTGGCTCCCACCACCTCCAATCGCACAGGGAGTCACCCCATGACGAAGTCCGTTCTCACGATGCTCGCCCTCGCCACCCTCACGAGCGCCTGTGGTGCCAGTGCCAACTTGGACGTCCGCGCGTCCCTCGATGGCCACGAGGTCTACCGCTACGACAGGCTCATCGACGCCGGTCTCGAGGAGTACGAGGCCGAGCTCGAAGCAGCAGCCCAGCGGGAGTACCCGAGCCGACTGGCCGCCCTGGAGGCGGCAAGAGACTTGGGCTCCGAGTCTCGGATGATTCATCACATTCGCGCGTCATTGGCGAGCGAGGGCCTGACGGTCGCGAACCTCTGTCAGTTCAGCGCGGAGCATCCCGGCTACGCGAACGGCCAGCGCAGTGTCTACCGAGAGCGCATGGCGCGTTGGGAGGAGCTGCTCGAAGAGATCTCGACCGCGACGGTGGTGCCGATGCCCGAGAGCGGGGAGGCCCTCACCGCGAGCGCGGTGCTCGGCGACCCCAGCGACGGCTGAGCCGGTTCCGAAGACGTACGAGCGAAGCCGGCCTCTCGGGGCCGGCTTCGGTCGTCCGTCCGGTCAGTTCGGGCGGGCCTACCCCTCGACGTCCCTGGCGTGGACGCAGCGGTTGCGACCCGCCTCCTTGGCCGCGTAGAGAGCGGCGTCGGCGGCTTCGAGCAGGCCATCGCTCGCATGAGCCGTCGCGACGCCGAAGCTCGCGGTCACTCGGAGCGTGACGGCGTCGCAGCGAATGGGCAGGGACTCGACGTTCCGTCGGAGTCGCTCCGCGAGCGCGAGAGCTCCCCGAGCGGCGGTGCCTCGCGCGAGCACACAGAGCTCTTCGCCGCCATAACGGGCGACGATGTCCTCCGAGCGTACGGCTCCCTCGATCACGCGGCTCACCGAACGGAGCACCGTGTCGCCCGCCGCGTGCCCGTGCTCGTCGTTCACCTGTTTGAAGTGGTCGAGGTCGATGAGGATCACGGAGAGAGGTTGCTCGTGACGCGCCGAGTATGCGCTCTCCTGCTCGAGTCGCTCATCGAGGTAGCGCCGGTTGTAGAGGCCCGTCAGTCCGTCTCGAACGGCCTGACGATATAGCTCCTCCGCGGCGCGTTTCGACGCGGGGTCGTGGAGCTCGAAGAGGAAGACCGTCTCTTTTCCCAGCTGGACCCGGTCTCCATGCGACAGGCGCCGCGGTAGTCCGCCGATCTTGGCTCCCTCCACCCGAACGCCGTTGGTGCTGCCCAGGTCCTCCACGTAGTGCGCGCCCCCCAGGTGGAAGAAGCGCGCGTGCCGTCGGGAGAGGCTCTCGTCAGGGAGGCGTACGTCCGCGTCCGTGCCACGACCGACGACCACCGAACGGACCGGCGGGATCGACAAGACGACTCCGACCTCCGAACCTTTGACGATCCGCAACGCGCCCAGCTCCCTGGGACCGGTCTCGTCGACCAGCTCCATCTCTGCCGTGACGTCCTCCCGGTCGTCCAGCGACGGGGGGTCGGTCACGGGACCACTGTCCGGTGCAGGACGACCGACCCCTCGGGGTGGGCCACCACGGACTGAGCGCCATCGGTGTCGGCGAAGCGCACGGTGGCCCGTTCGCCCACGTATCGGATGGGGACGCCGAACGCCACGGTGTCCGAGGGGTCGGCCAGTGCGAGCTCGTCGCCCGTGACTTCGACTCGACCGCCGACATCCAGCAAGGCCGCGCGTGCGAGGACCTGCCAGGTTCCCGAGTGCATCGCCGGGCCGTCGAACACGACGACCACGCCCCCCCTCCGGGTGAAGGTATCGAGCGCGACGGACCAGAGCGCCCCGAGATCGGCGAGCGCGTCGTCAGCCGTGGCGTCTCCCTGAGCAAACACGAGGAAGACGTCCGCATCGTCGAGCGCGGCAGTCACCTCGTCAGCTTCGACGGTCGTGAGGTCCCAGCTCCGCGCCCGTTCGGCGGCCACCTGGTCGACCGCGCGTTCCACACCGCGCACCGACGCGGTCGTCGCCGAGCCGCGATAGCCGACGACCTGCGGGGTCGCCTCGAACGAAGTGAAGATCGCATTGCCCGCGACGCGGTTCTGCCCCTCTCGGTTCGACTGGTAATCGTGTCCGACCAGGATGACGTGACCGGGGAAGCCGATTGCGCATTCGCCGTCGATGCAGATTCCCGTGGCGCACACGTTGCCACAGGATCCGCAGTTGTTCGGATCGTTGCTCAGGTCCAGACACAGGCCGGAGCAGAGGGTCAGTCCGTCGTCACAGTCGGGACCGCAGCTGCCCGCGGAGCACACCTCACCGTCTGCGCAAGCGTTCCCGCAGGCCCCACAGTTCCCCGGCTCGATGTCGACGTCCACGCACGTCGCGTCACAACAACTCTCGCCCAGATTGCAGGCGCATGCCGGAGGCGGGCCGAAGTCCGGCCGATCGCGCCCTCCGTCTCGAGGCCCCATGTCGCCCACATCGGCGTCGGGACCGCCGTCCAGGAGCGGGCCGCCGGGACACACGCCGTCCACGCACACTCCATCGACGCAGGCGTTTCCGCACGCGCCGCAGTGGGCACCATCGCTCGAGAGGTCCACGCACCGGCCGTCGCAGAGCTCGTACCCCGCTGCGCACTCCGCGCCGACGACGGGGCTGGCGCACCCTGCGGAGCTGACCAGCATCAACCAAGCCCAGACTCTCATTGCCGCGCCTCCTCGATCGCTCCCCGCTGCTCGACTCCTTGTCGGTCCCGTTCCTCGACCTCTTCGTCGGTGAGCTCACGACGTTGGAGGACCACGAACTCGACGCGCCGGTTGCGTTGGTGCGCGTGCTCCGTCTGGCGCAGGTCACGAGGCCGGGACTCGCCGTACCCCACGAACTCGACGCGCTCTTCGGGCATGCCCGCTTCCACGAGCGCACGCATGGTGTTCCGAGCGCGCCGCACGGAGAGCTCCATGTTGAATTCCTCGTTCCCTCGGACGTCCGCGTGGCCTTCGATCCGCATCCGCGTCCACTCCGGATGCTGCCGGGCCAGCTCGACGATGGCGTCGATCACCGGGCGTGCGCGGCTCTTCACTCGCGAACGCTGGAAGTCGAAGAGCACGGTCTCTTCGAGGACGATGCGATCTTGGACCATCTCGATGAGCCCCTCGTCGGGACACCCGTCTTCATCGTCGACGCCGTTGATGACCTCGGCATCGTTGGGGCAGGCGTCCCGTTCGTCGGGGAACCCGTCGAGGTCGTTGTCCGGGTCCGGACAACCATCGGAGTCCTCGTACTGGTCGATGTCCTCCGGACGCATCGGGCACTCGTCGTCGGCGTCCTCGATTCCGTCCTGGTCGTTGTCTTCGTCGGGACAGCCATCCGTGTCTTCGAACGCGTCGAAGTCCTCCGGCTGGCGGGGGCACGCGTCGTCGGCGTCCGGGATGCCGTCTCGGTCGCGGTCCGTCACCTCCGGCTCGGGCTCCGGCTCGGGGTCCGGTTCGGCGCGCGGAAGACGCCCGTCGAAGAGCCCGATCTGCACACCCAGCGAGACGAGGTGGGCGTCACGCGAGTCGAGCTGCCCCGACGGCTGGTGAACCCAGGTGTACCGGAGTACCGGAGCGACCGTGACGGATCCCACTTCGAACCCCCACCCGAGGGCGGCGCCTCCCTGCAAGCGCATCGAGCTCCCCGTCAGAGCCCCGCCTCCGGCGACCTCCACGAAGAGGCCACCCAACCGACTCGGATCGGTCGAGCGTCCGAGCGGACGCACTCGGAGCCCGAGCGACAGCGTGGAGAGACTCCCCACGCCCGGATCCGCGAGGGTGGGGTCGTCCGGCGGCGGCCCATCGAAGAGCACACCACCACGGTAGTGCAGGCCCACGAGGAGTGTCGGATGGAGGCTGCGAAGGACCCCTACCCCGCCGACCACGCCGGGCCGAAAGCGGTCGCGCTGCGGAGCGGAGACCGGCGCGATGGCGCTGACCTCGCCCTCCACCAACCAGCGCTCGGGCGTGTCCTGCGCGGCCACACCTCGCGCGGACAGCAATCCCATCGAGAGGATGAAGAGTCGCCTCATTCGGTCCAATCGACCCCCGAACACAGGCTGAGCTGGTGAGTGCGCTCAAACGAGCAAGGGACGGGCGGGAGGTGCCCCATTCGAATCTCGTGGCTCATCCGTTCACGACGAATGGTACGGGGGATCGCGCCAACACTGAACCCTCTCGTCATCGGAGTCGTCGCCGGCTCTTCGGACCCGGGCTCAGCGGGCCTGTCGCGCGGCCTGCAGGTGCTGACGCACCCGCTCGGCGTGCTGCCCCTGCGGCTCGAGCGCGAGATAGCGCTCGAAGTGCCGGATCGCGTCGTCGTAGGCCCCACGCGCCGCCTGCATGCTGCCGAGCAGGTAGTGGGCGGTGGCGAACGTCTCGTCGACCGTGAGTGCGCGCTCGAGCGATTGCTCCGCCGCCGCGCGATCGCCGCCGGCGCGCTGGGCGAGCGCGAGCTCCGAGAGCACCGCCGCCGTCGGGCTGTCCATCGTATCGACGAGCATCTCCATCGCGCGAGCGGCGCCGTCCGGGTGTCCCGCGCGCCGCAAGCCGTTGCCGATCGCCTGGAGCGCGGCGACGTTGCCGCGCGCGTGCTGAAGGCCGCGGCGAAGCTCGAGCGCAGCCGCCGACTCCTCGCCGTTGCGGAGCAGCAGGAGCCCGAGGTTCGCGCGGACCATCGGGTCGTCCGGCGTGAGGCGAATGGTGGCGCGGTAGGCCTCCTCGGCGGCACGGTCGTCGCCGCTCTCCTCGAGCGCGAGGGCCAGGTTCACCCACGCC
This sequence comes from Deltaproteobacteria bacterium, assembly GCA_017644045.1. Lineage (GTDB taxonomy): Bacteria > Myxococcota_A > Polyangia > Polyangiales > Houyiibacteriaceae > UBA1660. Next base: position 452,958 of record JAEPMI010000008.1, on the reverse strand, counting down.
TCGGCCATGGAGGGCTCGAGCTCGACGGCCCGCCGGAGCAGCGGCACGGCCTCCGAGCCTCGCTCGCGATCGCGGAGGAGCAGGCCGAGGTTGTTGAGCGCTTCGGCGAAGTCGGCGTCGATCGCGATCGCGGCTCGGTAGGCCGCCTCGGCGCCAGCGTAGTCGTTGCCGAGCTCGAGCGCGAGACCGAGGTCGAGCTGAGCGCGCGGGTCACTCTCGTCCTCGGCGACCGCCTGCCGGAAGATCTCCGTCGCTTCCTGCAGGTTGCCGCCCGCCAGGGCGGTCTCGCCGCGCGCGACCAGCGGGGACGCTTCGTGGCGCGGCGTGGACTGGGCCGCGGCCTCGTCGGGAAACATGATGTCCTCGTCACCGGTGGTGCCCTCGTCGCCCTCCTCCTCCTTGGGAGGACAGCCGGTCAGCAACCCGAAGGCCAGGAGCGAGGTCAGCAGGATCGATGCGCGCGCCATGGCGCGCACTCTACATTCTCCCGGGGTCAGGCGCTTTCGAGACGCTGAGTCAGGAGCCGGGCCAGGCTCCGGAGGCGCTCGGGGTCGCGCACCTTCTCGCCCAGCTCGGCGTCGCGGACGTAGAACACGTCGGTGACGCGATCGCCCTCGGTGGTGATCTTCGAGAGGGCGATGGTCAGCCCTTCTTCGTGGAGCGTCCGGGCGATGGTGTGCAGCACGCCGGGCCGATCGCGGGTCAGCACGTCGACCACCGTGAACGACGCCGACGCCTCGTTGTCGATGCGCACGTCGGTCGAGACCCCGGGTCCCGGTCGGCGCGCCCAGGAGGGCGTGGTCGGCGTCTTCGCGAGCATCTCGGAGGCCTCGGCCTCGCCGGCGACCAACGCTCGGAGGTCCTGTTCGACCCGCCCACGGAGGTCCCGGTCCAGCCGGCCACCGCTCTCGCGCCGGACGGCGAACGCGTCGACCGCGCGATCGCGGGACTCGCCGACCTCGGAGTCACCGGGGAGCGTGTAGATCTGCGCGTCGACGATCGCGACCCGATGCTTCGCGAAGACCGCGCAGACGTCGGCCAGCAGACCCGCGCGGTCATCGGTGACGACCAGCATCTCCGAGACGTCTTCGCTGGGTCCGGGCCCGAGGGCGACGGTCGTGCGCTCGCCGGCCGCGTCGCGCACCACGCGCGCGTGGCGGCGGATGACGTCGACCGGGTTGGCGAGAATGTAGCGCTCGGGCATCGCGTCCACGAAGCGCTCGAGGAGGGCCTCGTCGCGGTCCCCCGTGAAGCCGACCTTCACCTCGCGACGCAGCGCCGCCGCCCGGCCAGCGGCCGAGCCACCGCGGCCCTCCAGCACGCCCGCCACGCCGAAGTAGAGGTCTTCGAGCATGCGCGCGGTCCAGTCGGTGAGCGAGCGCGGGTTCACGGTCGAGAGGATCGACACGGTCATCAGGTAGAGGTCCCGCAGCCGCTCGAGCGAACCGACCCGGCGCGCGACCTCGTCGAGAACGGCGGGATCGCTGGTGTCCCGCTTGGTGGCCCAGAAGTAGAGGCTCCCCTGCTCCTGGAGCAGCCACACGACGTGGTCGACGTCGATGGGCTTGAGTCCGAGCCGCTCGGCGATCGGGCGCACCATCGAAGCGCTGCGCGATCCCTCGCGCTCCTCGGGCATGCCGTGGCCGTGCCCGTGGACCTTGCCGAGCGCATGGAGGAAGGTCGCCAGGAAGAGCGGCACGCGCCGCGGCGTCTCGGCCGCCAGCCGATTCGAGAGCGCCAGGTGCTCGATGCGCTCGCCCGCGAAGACGGCGCGCAACCGCTCGACCGCGCGGATCGCGTGAATGTCGGTGGTGTAGACGTGGAAGACGTCGTGCTGGACCCGCCCGGTGAGCGGCTCGAGCTCGGGGACCATCGCCACCGTGAGCCCGACCTCGTGGAGCTCGTCGAGGAGCGACCCGCGCGAGAGTGGCCCGCGCTCCCAGCCGCCGCGGTCGGTGGTGGTGAAGAGCGAGAGGAAGGTCTCGCTGGCTTCGCGTGAGCCGCGGAGGGCCTCGCGCCACTCCTCGTCGACGGCGAGCCGCGCGATGGCGTCGCGCGCGAAGGGGTACGGCGGCAGGCGCTTCTCGAGCACGCGCTGGTAGAGCCGGAACGCGACCGCCGGGTCCTTCCCGAGCGTGTCGGTGTCGCTGAGCGTGACGTGGCCGTCGAAGATGGCGGTGCCGTCGCCGAGGGAGCGCTGGCTCGCCGGGGTCTTCCGGCGCCGCGGGCGCGCCCGCATCAGCATCCGCTCGGCGGTCTGGGCGACCACACGAGCGTGGCGGTAGTACGCCTGCATGAACTGCTCGACGCCGAGGGTGATGCCGTCGACGAAGCCGAGCTCGTGGGCGATCTCCTCCTGGTCGGCGAAGGTCAGCCGGTCCTGCTGCCGCTTGGCGCGCAGGTGAAGCAGGTTGCGGACCCGCCAGAGCATCTCGCGCGCCGCGTCGAGCTCTTCGACCTCGCGCTGGAGCAATGCCCCGGTGCGCACGTAGTCCTGGGTCGAGCGGGCGTCCCAGCGCGCGCGGGCGGCCCACTCGGCGACGTCGAGGTCGCGCAGACCGCCGCGGCCGTTCTTCACGTCCGGCTCGAGCAGGTAGAGGGAATCCCCGAAGCGCTCGTGCCGGCGGATGGTGTCTTCCTCGAGCGCGTTCAGGAACTCGTCGAGGTGCGGCTCGAAGATCGCGCGCCGCGCGCCCTTGAAGAGGTCGGTGACGATCGACTCGTCGCCGGCGACGCGGCGCAGGTCGATGAGCGTGGTCGCGGTGCGGATGTCCTCGCGGGCGAGCGCGAGCGTCTCCTCCTGGCCGCGGACCGCGTGGCCGATCTCCATGCCCAGGTCCCAGAGCGGGTAGAGCAAGCCCTCGGCGAGCGCCCGCACTCGGGGGTCGCTGGGATCGTCGCAGAGGAAGAGCACGTCGACGTCGGAGCTGAGCCCGACCAGGCCGCGGCCGTAACCGCCGACGGCGACCAGAGCCACGCGGCCTTCGTTCTTCGGTCCCGCGGCCGCGTCCGCGGCGCAGTAGAGGGCGCCGAGGAGACCGTCGAGAGCGCGCGAGAACTTCGACGCAGCGGCCACTCCGGAAGCACCGCGCCGCACATCGGCCTCGAAGCGGCCGCGATACCCTTCGAGGTATCCGTCGCAGCAGTGGCCGAGGCTCGGCGCGAGGCGGCTCAAGTCGACGGTGGGGGCCTCTCGCACGGTCGCGGAGTATGGCACCGCACCATCGCGCGGCAACTGGAGCGTGTTGTCGCTCACTCCTCCGGCGACGCGCTCGCTCGCGCGGTGAGGTACCGAAGGATTCCGGCTGCGATGCCCTGCGCGAGGGCCTGGCGATAGCCGTCGGTCTTCAGCGCGTCCGCCTCCTCCGCCTTGGTCAGGAAGCTGGCCTCGAGGAGGATGGCCGGCATCCGCGCCCCGACCAGCACGTAGAAGAGCGCGCTCTTCACTCCCCGGTCGGGGAGCTCGGGGAGGTGCCGCCGACCCGCGGCGAGGGTCGTGGCGTGCACCGCCTCGGCGAGCTGGCGGCTGCCCTCGAGCTGCTCCTCGCGATGCAGACCGGCGAGCAATCGCTGGAGCTGGGAAACGGACGCGGCGTTCGTACCGTTCTCGCGGGCCGCCAGTCGAAGGGCCTGGCGATCGTCCGTGGTGTCGAGCACGAAGGTCGTCACCCCGCCGATGCGGACCGGCTCGTCCGCCGCGTTCAGGTGCAGGCTGACGAAGAGGTCGGCGTCCAGCTCGTTCGCTCGGGCCGCCCGGTCCTCGAGTGGCATCTGCACGTCGTCGGTGCGCGTGAGCACCACCCGCACGGAGGGTGCGCGCCGCTGGAGCACCCGCGCGGCGCGCTGGGCGAGGTCGAGCACGAGCACGGACTCGGAGAGGCCATCGAACTGCGCACCGGTCTCCTCTCCCCCATGACCGGGATCGATCACGACCAGCGGCCCGTCGGGCACCTCGGCGACTGGGGGCACCACGTCGATGACCGCGCGGAGCGGATCGAGCAGGAAGAAGGTGCGGGGATCGGCACCCGGCTCGAGCTCCGTCACGATGGTGTGCCCGTCGACCGAGACGCTCCGGACGGGGCCCGCCCCCTCCGCCTCCTGCGCGGTCGGGGCGGCGACCAGATGGTCGATGCGCAGCAGATGCGTGCCATCCTCCGGCCGCTCTTCCTGGAAGGCGCAGCTCTCTCGCAGCGGTCCCGGGAGCAGCGTGGCGACCACGCGGGCCGCGGTCCCTTGCTGGCGGACCTCGATGGCCGCGAGCCGGCAGCCGCTCTCCATGCGCCGAGCCGCCTCGGTGGCCGCCCCCTCACCGAGCCGGGTCCACGCGCCCGGGCATTCGCGGAGGGCACCCCGCGCACGGGCGACCGCCTCACCGCGCCGGTCGCGAGCGATCGCGCGGGCGCGGCTGAGCTCCTCCAGCGCCGCGCAGGACCCCTGGAGCTCCCAGGCATCCGCGGTCGCCGAGAGCAGGGCCGCGGCCCGATCCGCGTGAGCCCGGTCGTGGCCGAGTCGCAGCGCCAGGCGGGCCCCTTCGAGGGCCGCCTCCGCTCCTTGCTCGGTGCCGGCGTGCGCGGCGGCCTCGCGCTCCAGCCCATCCAGGCGCGCCTCGTCCGCCTCGTCGAGCCCATCGAGGGGGTCCGGCGCCGACGCGTCGTCGTCCGAGCACCCCAGCGCCAGCGCGGCGAAGCAGACCAGGATCCACCGCTGACGCTCCGGTCCTCGCGCTGTGTTTGGCGACCACATTCCCTTTGACCGCAACCGAGCGAGCGCCCTAACCTCGGCGCCCTCATGGGTGATGACGCGACACGGGGCGAGACGCGACCCACCTATGCCGACCGGCACAGTGGCCGGGTCTATCGCGACGCCGTCGAGATGGTCAACGACTACCTCCGCCGCTTCGCCGACTCGGTGGACATCGAGGTCCGCCCGCTGGACGAGGACGGCTACAGCGAGATCCGCAAGGGTTCGGCCGAGGTGGGCGTCAACGTGCTCGAAGAGCACGGCGTGCTGCTGCTGCTCTCCCGGATGATGGACGTGCCGCGCGAGGATCGGGAGCGGCTCTACCGGCGCCTGCTCGAGCTCAACTTCCTGGTCACCAGCGACGCCGCCTTCGCCATCGATCGGGACCGGGACGCGATCTACCTCCGGGCCCACCGACGGCTCGGTGGCCTCGATTTCGAGGAATTCGAGGACCTCCTGACCAAGACGGCCACCACCGCGGACGAGTGGGACGACCGGCTGGAGCAGCTCTTCGCCGAATGACTGCCCCGAATCCCGAGCGTTTGGCCCGCCGTGAGCCCGGTGATAGCCTCCTGAGGTCGGATGTCCGAAACTAACTCTGCCCTGAAGAGCGAGTCGGGACTGCCACCGAGCGAGGAACCCATCAGTGGGGAGTCGCCGGCGCTGGTCAGCGAGCCCGTGGATCAGGCCTCTCACAACGACGAAGCCGTCGATCTGCCTGAGGACACCGAGGCGAAGGCGGCCGAGGCAGAGGGCGCCGAGGCAGAGGCCAACGAGACCGACGAGGCAGAGGCCGAGACGGCAGAGGCCGCGAGCGAGCCGAACGACCCGGCGGACGCCAACAGCGGCGCCGCCGAGGAGAACGAAGCGGAGGACGCCCCCGTCGCCGAAGGTTCCCGTGACTGGGGAGCCGAGCGTCTGAGCGCGGTCGAGGCCGACGCCCTGGCGGAGTCCTTCCGCCCCTCGTGGGAGACCGACTGGGGGGCCGACGGCAGCCCGCCACCCGCAGAGGGCTCGAACCTGGACGCCGCCGCGGCCGCGATCGCCACCGCTCCCGTCTCGAAGGGCTTCGACGATCCCACGCCGGTGCTGGGCACGAAGCCTGCCCCGGTCAGCCCGCCCGACGACACCGCGGCGGTCGCCGCGATCGTCCCGAGCGAGGAGAGCGCCCGCCGCAACCTCCTCATCGGCGCGGGCGTCTTCGTGGTCGCGATCGTCGTGATCATGGCCTTCATGCTCTCCGGTGGAGACGACACCCCGGACCCCGCGGTCTCGAACGCGCCCAGCGAGTCCGAGTCGAGCGAGAGCGAGGCGGACGAAGCCGACGATTCGAGCCAGCAGGCGGCAGCGCAGGAAGAACCCGCGCCCGAGCCGGAGGTCGCCCCCGAGCCGGAGCCCGAGCCCGAGCCCGAGCCCGAGCCGGTGACCTACCAGCTCACCGTCCGGACCGTTCCCGCGAACGCCACCCTGACCCTCGACGGGCAGGCCGTCGCGAACCCGCTCACGCGCACCGTCGATCCCGACGAGGCCGAGCACCGGCTCGTCGCGACCGCGGACGGCTACGAGGAGGCCAGCGCGACCGTGCGCTTCGACGGCGACCACGAGACGGTCCTCACGCTGGAGGCCGAGCCTCCGCCTCCTCCGCCGCCCGTGGCCATGACCGAGCCGCCGCCGAGCCCGATGCGCAGCACCACCCGCTCGCGCCGGACCGCCACGATGCGGTCCACCGCGATGCGGACGACGCGGATGCGCAGCCGCGGCGCCGGGTTCACCACCTCGAACCCGTACTGAGCGCGGCCGCTTTCCGGGCGCGCCGATGATGCTACACAGGCCCGCATGGGCCTGACCTACGAAGACGCTGGCGTCGACATCGCCGAGGGCGAACGGCTGGTGGATCGCATCAAGCCACTGGCTGCCGCGACCCGGATCCCCGAGGTGCTCGGAAGCGTGGGCGGCTTCGCCGGCCTCTGCGGCCTGCCGACCGACATCGCCGACCCGGTGCTGGTCAGCGGCACCGACGGCGTGGGCACCAAGCTCGAGGTCGCGATTCGCGCCGGGAAGCACGACACGGTCGGCATCGACCTGGTCGCGATGTGCGTGAACGACATCGTGACCGTCGGCGCGCGGCCGCTCTTCTTCCTCGACTACTTCGCGACCGGCAAGCTCGAGGTGGCGCAGGGCGAAGCGGTCGTCCGGGGCATCGCCGAGGGCTGCAAGCAGGCGGGCTGCGCTCTCCTCGGTGGCGAGACCGCCGAGCTCCCCGGGTTCTACGACGGCGGCCGCTACGACCTCGCGGGCTTCGCCGTGGGAGTGGTCGACCGGAGCGCCATTCTCGATGGCAAGGCGGTCGCGGAGGGCGACGTGCTCCTCGGCGTCGCGTCGAGCGGGCTCCACTCGAACGGCTACTCGCTCGCGCGCCGCGCGCTCATCGAAGGCGATGGCGCCCTCCCCCTCGACGCGCCGGCGGACGGCATGGACCGCCCGCTCGGCGAGGTGATGCTCGACCCCACCCGCATCTACGTGAAGGCCGCGCTCGCGGCGATCGGCGCCGGTGGTGTGCACGCGCTCTGCCACGTCACCGGCGGCGGCCTCCCGGGGAACCTCCCCCGCGTCTTGCCCGAAGGCCACGGCGCCTTCGTGGACGGAAGCTGGGACGAGCCCGCCATCTTCGATCTGATCCGCCGTCGCGGCGACGTCGCGCAGGCCGAGATGCGCCGCACCTTCAACCTCGGCATCGGCTTCGTGGTCGTCGCGGCCGCCGACTCGGTGGACGCGATCACCGCGGCCCTCGAGGGCGCCGGCGAGAGCGTCGTTCGGCTCGGCTCGGTCGAGCGGTCGGACGCCGAAGGCGAAGCGCGGGTCCGGTACGCGTCGTGAACGGCGCGGGCACGCCCCGCGTGGTGGTCCTGGCGTCCGGCCGGGGCTCGAACTTCGCCGCCTTGGCCGAGGCGGTGGATGCCGGTGAGTGCCGCGCGGAGCTCGTCGCGCTGATCAGCGACCGGCGGAAGGCCGAGGCGCTCGAGCGCGCCCACGCTCGCGGGATGCCGACCGCGATCGTCCCCAAGGCGAAGGGCGAGGACCGCGACGCCTGGTCCGAACGGCTGCTCGAGGCGGTGCGCGCCCACGAGCCGGACCTGGTCGTCCTCGCGGGCTTCATGAAGGTGCTGGGCGCGTCGTTCGTCGATGCGTTCGCGCGCCGCATCGTGAACGTGCACCCCTCGCTGCTCCCGGCCTTCCCCGGGCTCGACGCGCCGGGTCAGGCCATCGCCGCCGGCGTCCGGGTGAGCGGGTGCACCGTCCACCTGGTCGATCGGCACGTGGACACCGGTCCGATCCTCGCCCAGGCGGTCGTGGCGGTGGCGCCGGGCGACGATGGAGCGACGCTCCACGAACGCATCCAACGACTCGAGCACGTCCTCCTGCCGCGCGTCGTGAACGCGATCGGCCGCGGAGCGCTGGTGCTCGATCCGGCCCCGCGCTGGGAGCGCGAAGGCGAGCGGGCGGCGCTCCTGGAGGCCCCGTGAAGCGGCGGCACTACGACGCGGTCATCCTCGGGACCCAGCTCGAGCCGCTGGTCGCCGCCGCCTTGCTGGCCAAGCGCGGATTCCGGGTCCTGGTCCTCGGTCAGGGCGAGCTGGACGCGAGCTACGAGATCGCGGGCCGCCAGTGGCCGCGGAGCCCGCACACCTTCCTGGCGGCGCACAGCCCCGTCGCGCGTCGCGTCTTCGCCGAGCTCGCGATGGGCCAGGTCTTCCGTCGTCGGGCGACCGCGATGGACCCGAGCTTCCAGCTCGTGATGCCCGGGCTCCGCTTCGACGCCACGACCGACGACGAGGCGATGCGCCGCGAGCTCGGGCGCGAGATGGCCGAGGTCCTGCGCGTCGTGGACGACTTCCACGACCTGGCGCTTCGGACTCAGGTCGATCTCGATCGGATTCTCGTCCGCGACCTCGCGTGGCCGCCGGAGACCTTCTTCGAGCGACGCGACTTCGCCCGAGCCACCGCCCACCAGTCCTTCGACCGCAAGGGCGGCGGGCTCCACCTCTTCGGCGAGCTCCCACAGAGCCACCCCTTCCGGCTGGTGGTCCGCGCGCCCGGCATGTTCGCGAGCCACGCCGATCCCACCCAGCTCTCGGAGCTCGCGCAGCTTCGCCTCTACCTCGCGTGGTGGCGCGGTGCTGCGAAGATCGAGGGCGGCGAGGCCTGGGTCCGCGAGGCCCTGACCGAGAAGATCCAGACCTACGGCGGCGAGATCCGACCCGGCGCCAAGGCGGCGCGGGTCATCACGAAGCGCGGCAGCGCGACCGGCGTCGAGCTCGCGACCAGCGGCGAGGCAGTCGGCGCCAACTTCGTGATCCACGGCGGCAGCCTGGAGTCGCTCACGCGACTGGTGCCCGGCGCGAGCCTCCGGCAGCTCTTCGAGCGCTACGGCGAGCCGAGCGTTCGCTACTACCGCTACACCCTGAACGTCGAGGTCCCGGCCGAGGCGGTGCCGGTCGGCATGGCGAGCGACGTCTTCGCCGTGCGCGATCCGCGCCGACCGCTGGTCGGGCCGAACCTCCTGCGCATCGACGTCCGGCCGCCGGACGAGTCGGAGCGCCGCGTGCTCTCCATCGAGGTGCTCCTCGAGCGGCGCGCCGTGGAGGAACAGAGCAACCTCCTCGACGGCATGCGCGAGCGGGTGCTCGGCTCGCTCGCCGAGGTCGTGCCCTTCCTCGGTCGCCACGTGCTGACGGTCGACTCGCCCCACGACGGGCGCGAGCTCCAGGACCTGGCGGAGCGGAAGCAGATCGCGCCCGAGCGCCCCTGGCTCCGCGGCATGCGCACGATGCCGCGCGTCCACGGCTTCCCGGTCCCCGGACCACTCGGCCTCAGCGCCTACCCGGCGCGCACCTCACTCAAGCGCCTGCTCTTCTGCAGCGCCCAGGCGGTGCCCGCGCTCGGTCAGGAGGGCTCGTTCCTCGCGGCGGCCTCCGTCGCGCGGCTGGTGACCAAGTCGGACCGCCGCAAGGAACGGATGCGCCGCGGCCTGTGGACCAAAGCCGAGCTCTGAGCCTGTCGCGTGGCCATCGGAGGCGGTAGGCTCGCGGCGTGAGCTTCCTCGAAGACCAGCACAGCCTCGCCGCTTCCGTCCTCCGGGTCGGTCGTGGTCTCGTCGTCCTCCCGCGTCAGCAGAAGAACCCACCGCGGCCGGAGAAGTGGCTCGAGCTCTACGACCACGAGGGCTGTCCCTTCTGCCGGAAGGTGCGCGACGTGATGAGCGAGCTGGACCTCGCGTACATCGAGCGCAGCTGCCCCAAGGGCGACACCACCAAGCGCCCCTTCGTCGCCTCGAAGGGCCAGGAGATGTTCCCCTTCCTGGTCGATCCGAACACCGGCAAAGAGCTCCACGAGTCGGAGGACATCATCACGTACCTCGTGGACACCTACGGCGGCGGCCGCTCGAGGTTCGGCAAGCTCGCGTCGCCGCTGAACACCGTGAGCTCCGTCGCCGCGAGCGTCGCCCGCCCGAAGGGCTCGAGGTGTCGTCCCGGCTGCGAGAACCGCGAGCAGCCCGCCGAGCTCCTCGAGCTCTACAACTTCGAGGCGAGCCCCTACTGCCGGAAGGTCCGCGAAGCGCTCTGCGAGCTGAACCTCGACTACAAGGTCCACAACGTCGCCAAGAAGAGCGCCCGTCGCCCGGAGCTCGTCGCCCGCGGCGGCAAGATGTTGGTGCCCTACCTCATCGACCCGAACACCAGCACCGAGATGTACGAGAGCGACGACATCGTCGCGTACCTCGAGCGAACCTACGCGGGCGGCTGAAGCCGCCGCGTCCCTGACCCCCGCCCTACTCGGGAGGCCAACTCCCCGAACCGTCGAACGCCGGCGGGATAGCAGACTCGCGCGCAGCTCTCAGTCCGCGGCGATCTGTCCGGCTCGCAACCTGGCGCCCAGCCTGTCTCGGCGTTCCGTACAGAACTCCGACCAAGGTGGCTCGGCCACGTCGATGCAGTCGGCGTAGTGGCTGTGCGCCGCCAGGAACATCACCTCTGCCTGCTGCGCCAGGGGCTCTCGCAACGAGCCATCGGGATCGGCGCGCGCTATCGCGCGGCGCTCCCGGTCGATGTCGCGAGCGCTCGCGTCCCAGAGGCCGCCGAGCATGGCGTCGAGCTCCACGGCGGGCGCGTCCCCCTCCGTCACGGCCTTCCTCAGTGGAGCATCAGCGCGGGCGGCCGCGGCCGTCGTTCTGCAGCATCATCTGCATCTCGCCGGGCTCCGGGCTCCGGTTGAGCGCGTCTTCGCGCGCGAGCACGCCCTGCTGGACCAGCGCGAAAAGGCTCTGGTTCATGGTCTGCATGCCGCTCTGCCCCTGACCGGTCTGCATGAGGCCGTAGATCTGGTGGACCTTGTTCTCGCGGATGAGGTTCCGGAGCGCGTGGTTCGGGACCATCACCTCGGCAGCGAGACAGCGACCGGGACCGTCGGCGCGGGGCAGCAGCATCTGGGTCACGACGCCCTGGAGCACGAAGCTCAGCTGCGCGCGGATCTGCGACTGCTGGTGCGGCGGGAAGACGTCGATCACGCGGTTGATGGACTGCACGGCGCTGTTCGTGTGGAGCGTCGCGAAGACGAGGTGACCCGTCTCGGAGATGGTCATCGCCGCCTCGATGGTCTCGAGGTCGCGCATCTCACCGACGAGCACGACGTCCGGGTCCTGACGCAGCACGTACTTGAGCGCGCCCTTGAAGGTCTCGGTGTCGGCGCCGACCTCGCGCTGGTTCACGACGCAGTTCTTGTTCGCGTGCAGGTACTCGATCGGGTCCTCGATCGTCATGATGTGCTCGCGACGCTCGGTGTTGATCTTGTCGATGATCGACGCGAGCGTGGTCGACTTGCCGCTACCCGTGGGCCCGGTGACCAGCACGAGGCCACGCGGCAGCTCGGCCAGTCGGTGGATGACCGGCGGCAACCCGAGGCTGTCGAGCGGCTTGATCTGGAAAGGGATCGCACGGAAGGCGCCGGCGACCGCGCCCCGCTGCATGAAGACGTTCGCGCGGAAGCGGCTGAGCCCCTTCACGCCGAAGCTGAAGTCGAGCTCGTTGTGCCGCTCGAACTTCACCTTCTGCTCCTCGGTCATCACCTCGTAGCAGAGCGCCTTGCTCTCGATGGGCCCGAGCGGCGGCGTCCGCAGCGGCACGAGCGATCCGTCGATGCGGAGCTGCGGCGCGGTCCCGGTCGTGATGTGCAAATCCGACGACCCTCGCTGGATCATCACGTTGAGGAGCTGGCGAAGAGTGATCCGAGGCCGTTCTTCCATCGTGCGACAAAGATACACCGACGACGTCGGATGGGGGACGACTCCTGAGCTCGGGCTCGCTAGTGGCAGTCCCATGCGAAGCTCAGCACGTCCGGGTGAGCTTCGCAGCGCATGATGTGCCCGATCCCGACGTCGCCGAACATCAGATCGGTCCCGACCTCGGAGTCGATCTGGAAGAGGTACGTCAGGGGCTCCCCACACCGTGGGCACCCCGGGTAGTTCATGCCCTGCACGAAGCGAGGCCAGCCGAGCAGCTTGTCGCGGTCCGCAGGAAGTCCGATGAGCTCGGCGCTACACGCCTCGATGTCGAGCCCCGACTCGTCGAAGCCCAGCTCGGGGCAGACGATGCGAACGGTGTTGGCCCGGAAGTCATAGTGGTAGGTCAGTCCGAGCCACTCGTGCTCCTCTGGATGGGGAAACTCGGACACGCTCTCCCATCCGACGATCGACCGTTCGGTGAGCATCTCCGTGCCCCCGGGTAGGGCTCGCGAAGACGCGGGCCCCTGGCTCCACCGAGCCTCGTTGGCCCCAGCGAAGGGAGCCCAGGTTTCGCACGATCCATCGTCTGTCGGGCAGTAGAAGAGCTGGATGCGCCCCGTGCCGAGATCCGCTGGGGACGTTTCGAGGTCCAGCTGGAAGACGAAGAGCATCGGGCGCTCGCAGCCGGCGCACGTGGGCCACTCGTCCCCCTCGGCCATGTCTGGTCGGCCGCCGAAGCGGCTCGGCGACGGGCCCGCGCCAAGCTGCGGGACGTACGCCGTGCGCTGGTGACGCTCACGCCAGGGTCGAAGTCGGGCGAGCAGCTCGTCGGGTGACATCGATGCATCCTACTCGGGGCCTCGGGGTTGCGGCCATCGTTCCCATGCTTACCTGTCCGGACCTCGGCGCGACGCCGCCGAACGAGACCATGCCGCTCCGAACCTCCCGATCCTATCCGTCGACCGACCGCTCGCGCTCTCGCGTGAGTCGTCGGTCTCGTCGTTGATTGGGGTCGTTGGGGAAACTGGTCTCCCCGCTCGGTTGTAGCCCGAGTGCCGTACAGGCGCTGTAGGTTCGAATCCTTCCGGCCCCGCCCGTCGCGTTCGCGCGCGACGCATGGAAGGTGAAGTGGCCGCGGGGCCACACCGGTCTCGAAAACCGGGGGCGTTCACGCGCAGGGGTTCGACTCCTCCGCCTTCCGCCGGAGCGACACGCTCCGCATGGAGAGTGAACCGACCATGGGGTCGGGCCCGGCCGCTAACCGGTGCGCAGACACGAGCTGTGGGGATCGAGACCTCCGCTCTCCGCCAAGCGCTCAGTCGCAGACGTCGACTCGGTCGCACGCGCACCCTGGCGGGGTCTGGCACTGGCGCTCGCGGGAGATGCAGGTGTCGCCGCACGCCTGACCGCGGTTGCACACCTTGCAGCACATGTGACGAGGTGTGCACCCCTGTGCGGCGGTGGTCGCCGCGCTGAACGCCGGGGCCGAGCCGAGCGCTGCGAAGAGAGCCGCGATGGCGATCCTGCGCACGGCCGAAGGATAGCCGTTCGGCGGCGATTCATCCCCCGGCTGGTCCCACTTGCAAGTGTCACACCCTTGACGCATGGGCGCGAGGCCCGCCATCCTGCAATCCCTGACTACCGTGTGGGGTTCGGTGTGATACCCGGCGCGGTAGGGGGGTGTCGTAAGGGATGTCGTTGAATCAAGTGCCGCGCACGAGCGCGAGGCTACGGTCGTGCGTGAGGATCGCGCGGGCATCGTTGTGTGCTCTGGCGCTCTCCTTCGTGCTCCCCTCGAACGCCAGCGCGCAGGACGCGCAGCAGCGACAGGCCGCCGCGTCGGCCTTCGATCGCGGCACCACGGCGTACCTGCAGGAAGACTTCGCGACCGCTGCACGCTGGTTCGAGATGGCCAACGATCTCGCGCCGGCATCGGGCGCGCTCATGCAGGCCATCATCGCGCACCGCCGCGCGGGCAACGAGCTTCGGGCCGCGACGCTCTCGCTCCGCCTCATCGCGCGCTTCCCCGACGATGGCGCGATGGTCGGCCGCGCCCAAGCGGTCATCGACGACCTCGGCGGGCAGTTCTTCCGCATCGACGTCGAGTGCAACGCCGAGTGCGCGGTCGAGGTCGACGGCACGCTGAGCAGCCACAACAGCTTCTATCTCTCGCCCGGGGAAGAGCACACCGTGGGCGCGACCTTCGACACGGGCACCGAGCAGGAGACCGTGCAGGGCGAGGCGGGCGAAGTGCGCACGCTCTCCTTCGAGGCCCCCGAGGGCGCGGCTCGCCTCGAGGATCCGGAAGAAGGCGAGGGCCCGACCGAGACGCGACGCAACCCGCTCGCGGGACCGGTCGGCGGCCCCGAGGAGACGGGCGACGACGGCGGCGGCGGGATCTCGCCGGCCTTCTTCATCACCGCGCTCGTGCTCACCGCCGGTGCCGGCGCGACCCTCGCGTGGTCCGGCGTCGACACGCTGAACGCCCGCGATGAGTATGAAGAGACCGCGATGAGCGATCCCGCCCTCGCCCGCGAGATGTACGATGACGGCCAGACGCTCGAGCTGCGCACGAACGTGCTCATCGGCGCGACCGCCGGCCTGGCGGCGCTAACCCTGGTCTTCGCCCTCCTCACCGACTGGGGTGGGAGCGACGACGAGGACGATACCGATGCAGTGAGCGCGACGGTTCGACCCCAGCTCACCCTCGGAGCCAAGGATCGCGCCGGTGGGTTTGTCTTGGAGGGAACCTTCTGATGCCCTCCCCCGCCTCCGAGCTCCAGCGCAACCTGGCCGGCCGTCAACTCGGCCGCTACGAAGTGCTGACCCAGCTCGCGTCGGGCGGAATGGCGGCGGTCTACGTGGCGCGCGCCAAGGGCGTCGCCGGCTTCGAGCGGTTGGTCGCGATCAAGGTGCTCCACCCGCACCTGGCCTACGAGGAGGAGTTCATCTCCATGTTCCTCGACGAGGCCCGGCTCGCGGCGCGGATCCGCCACCCGAACGTGGTGCCCACGCTCGACATCTCCGACACCGAGGGCGACGGCTTCTTCCTCGTGATGGAGTACATCGAGGGCGACCACTTCGGGACGCTCCTCGGCGCCGCGGCCAAGGAGGGCGAGCGGCTCCCGACGCCCATCGTGAGCAAGGTGCTCATCGACGCGCTCGGCGGCCTCGCCGCAGCCCACGAGCTGAGCGACGAGAATGGGGAGCCGCTCAAGCTCGTCCACCGCGACATCTCACCGCACAACGTGATGGTCGGCGTGGACGGCATCAGCCGGCTCACCGACTTCGGCGTCGCCAAGGCGGAGAAGCGGCTGACCAGCACCCGCGCGGGCCAGTTCAAGGGCAAGCTCGCCTACATGTCACCGGAGCAGGCGAGCTCCGGCTTCGCCGATCAGCGCAGCGACCTCTTCAGCATGGGCATCATGCTCTGGGAGTCGCTCAGCGGCCGTCGCCTCTTCCGCGGGGAGAACAACGCCGCGACCCTGACCAAGATCCTGCACGAGCCGATCCCGGCGCCCTCGGAGCTCTGGGAGGATCTGAAGCCCTTCGATGAGCTCCTCGCCAAGGCGCTCCACCGTGAGCCCGACGAGCGCTTCCAGAGCGCCGACGAGTTCGCCGCCGCACTCGAGCAGGTCGCGCGCGCGAACGGCGGCATCGCCAGCACCCGCGCGGTCGGCAAGCAGGTCCGCGCCCGCCTCGCCGACAAGCTCGAGGCGCAACGGGACCGAGTGAAGGACTCGATCCGCAAGCTCGGCCGCACCGACCTCTCGGAGGCCGCCATCCCCATCCCGCGGGAGAGCTCGGTCTCGAACGTCTCGCTCTCCGGCACCCGCCCGCTGCTGCCGCCCGACGCCCAGACGCTCTCGGCCACGCCGAGCGCGATGCAGCTGACCCCCGGCACCCTGCCGAACGAAGACAAGGGCCGCTCCATGCTGCCGATCTTCGCGACGCTCGCGGTGCTCCTGATGGCCGGCGCCGGCATCGCGGTGGGGCTCTCGCTCCGAGGTTCGGACGCCGAAGAGCCGGCGCCCGCTGCGGCGCCGCCGCCCGCGGAGACGGTCGAGGAAGCCCCGGCCGCCGCGGCCGAGCCGATCCCGCTGGTCCCCGCGCCGACCGGCGACCCGATCGAAGACGAGATCGATGAGGAGCTCGAGGCGGAGGCGGAAGCCGAGGTCGAAGACGAGCCGGAGACCTCGCGCCAGCGTCGCACCCGCCGTCGTCGCCCCGCCACCACCGAGGCGACCCCGATGGAAGAAGCCGTGACCATGGCGGAGGAGCCCGCGGTCACGGAAGCCGAGATGACGGCACCGTCCATGCGGCGGACCACGATGATGTCGAACGACGACGACCTGCTCTTCAACCCCTACCGGCGCTGACGACGGGCTGCCGCCGCCGGCTCCCTGCATCCGGAACGGATTTTGACCCTTCCGATGTGATTCCGCTAGGATGCCTCTCATCCCCGCGTCCCGTGGGGTTGTTCGGAGGTCGAGGGCTGAATGGCCGAGTGGAGCTGGGAAGCGCGTTCGCGCGATGGCGAAGTCCGCAAGGGCGTGATGGAGGCGGACAACGCCGACCTGGTCCAGTCGCGCTTGCGCGCGCAGAACCTGAACCCCGTCAAGGTCAAGAAGAAGCCCAAGGAGTTCAACATCGTCATCGGCTCGCCGGTGAAGCCCGCCGAGCTGGTGGTCTTCGTCCGGCAGTTCGCCACGATGATCGACGCGGGCCTGCCGCTCGTGCAGTGCCTCGACATCCTCTCCTCGCAGGGTGAGAACAAGCAGTTCAACACGATCCTCAAGGAGATCAAGCTCTTCGTCGAGCAGGGCGGCACGTTCTCCGAGGGCCTTCGCCGACACCCGAAGGTCTTCAACGACCTCTTCGTGAACCTCGTCGCCGCCGGTGAGATGGGCGGCATTCTCGACACGATCCTCCAGCGGCTCGCGGTCTACATCGAGAAGAACGTGAAGCTGCGGCGCCAGGTCCGCGGCGCCATGGTCTACCCCGTCGCGATCCTCAACGTGGCCATCGCCGTCATCGTCGTCATGCTCACGTGGGTCATCCCGGCGTTCCGCGAGATGTTCGCGGAGTTCGGCGGGGAGGATCAGCTCCCGGGCATCACGAAGTTCGTCATCGGCATCAGCGAAGGCTTCCTCGACAACTTCTGGATCATCTCGCTGGTGTTCACCGCGACCGTGTCCGCCATCGGCTACAGCTACCGAACGAAGGGCGGCAAGCGCTTCTGGCACAAGGCCTTCCTGACCTTACCGATCATAGGGCCGGTGGTGCGGAAGATCGCCGTCGCCCGCTTCACCCGAACACTCGGCACTCTCCTCGGCTCTGGCGTCCCGATCCTCGACGCCATGGACATCGTCGGCAAGGCATCCGGCAACGTCATCGTCGAGAGCGCCATTCACGAGACCGCGGACCGGGTCCGCGAGGGTCGCACCATGGCCGAGCCGCTCATGGCCACCGGCGTGTTCCCGCCGATGGTCGTGCAGATGATCGGCGTCGGTGAGCAGACCGGTGCGCTCGACAACATGCTCAACAAGATCGCCGACTTCTACGAAGAGGAAGTCGACGTGGCGGTCGCCGCGCTCACGTCGCTGCTCGAGCCGCTCATGATGGTCTTCATCGGCGGCATCGTCGGCGTGATCCTGATCGCGATGTACATGCCGATCTTCGAGATCGCCGGCAAGGTCCAGGTCGAATAGGGCCACGATGGCTCCCGCCGACCCGGCCACCGAGCAGGAGCGCCGGCTGCAGTGGCTGCTGGTCTGGCGCCTGATCGTGGGCGGCCTCCTCCTCGGGGGCACGCTCTGGCTGAACCTCGGCGCCGGCCTCGCGGCCGACGGCTTCACGCCGGTGATGCTGAGCGTGCTGATCGTCGGCACGTTCACCAGCTCGGTGTTGGCGCTCGCCGGGCGACTCGCGGGGTGGCCCCTGACCCCGCGCGCGCTGATCCCGCTGCTGGCCGACCTCGTGCTCGCGACCGGGCTCGTCTACCTCTCCGGCGGCGCGGCGAGCGCGTTCTCGATCCTCTACGGCGCCGCCGTGCTGAGCGCCGCGGTCACCCTCGGGGGTCGGGCCGCGACGTTCACGACCGCCGCCTCGATCGTCCTCTACGTGCTCGTCGGTCTCGCGCTGAGCGCGGAGTGGGTGCCACCGCCCCCCGATCAGAACCCGCAGGCGTACCGGGTCGACATTCAGGCGCTCGGCTACTCGCTGCTCTCGAACCTCGTCGGCCTCGTCGTGGTTGGCGGCCTCAGCGTGGCGCTCGCCGCTCGCCTCCAGAAGGAGCGCGGCGTGGCCCGCGCCGCCGAGCAGGAGCGGGCCCGGCTCAGCCAGCTCAATGACGACATCGTCCGCTCGCTCAGCTCCGGGCTGGTGACGCTCAGCGATGACGAGCGGATCACCTCCATCAACCCTGCTGGCCTCGAGATGCTCGGCCTGGCGGAGCATCGCGTGCTCGGCGAGCCGGTCGGCGAGCTGCTCGGCTTCACGCCCGCGATGGACCGACGGGCGGAGCAGCACGCCACCCTCCCCGACGGTCGGGTGCTGGTGCTCGGCTACAGCCGCACCCCGCTGGTGGACTCGAGCGGACGGTCTCTCTTGCTCTTCCAGGACCTCACCGAGATCCAGGACCTGCGCACCGCCGCCAAGCGCGCGGAGCAGCTGGCCGTCCTCGGCCACCTCGCCGCGGGCCTCGCGCACGAGATCCGCAACCCGCTCGGCGCGATCCGCGGGAGCGTCCAGCTCGTGCGCGACGCGAGCGAGCTGAACGAAGAGGACGCCACGCTGCTGGACCTGGTGCAGGGCGAGGTGCTCCGCTTGAACGAGCTCGTGACGACGATGCTCGCGGTCGGTCGCCCCGTGGCCCCCACGCCGACCGACATCGACCTCGCCGACGTGGCCCAGGGCGTGAGCCAGCTCGTCAGCGGCGATCAGGAGCTGCTCGGCAGCAAGACCATCCAGGTCGAGGCCGCCGAGCCGCTACCGCTGGAGGCGGACGCGGACGCGATTCGGCAGGTGGTGTGGAACCTCGTGAAGAACGCGCTCCAGGCCTCCCCCGAGCGAGGGGTCGT
The DNA here is from genome assembly GCA_017644045.1 of Deltaproteobacteria bacterium. Classification (GTDB taxonomy): domain Bacteria; phylum Myxococcota_A; class Polyangia; order Polyangiales; family Houyiibacteriaceae; genus UBA1660. The sequence goes on along the minus strand of JAEPMI010000008.1, from coordinate 433,857 downwards.
GACGGTGCGTGCCCGTCGGAGCGACGAGGCCGTGGTGCTCGAAGTCGAGGACCAGGGCGAGGGCATCCCCGAAGCCGAGCGAGAGAAGCTCTTCGACATGTTCTACTCCAAGCGCGCCCGCGGCATCGGCCTGGGCCTCGCGCTGGTCCATCAGATCGTGGAGAGCCACAAGGGCACGATCTCCGTCGCCGATGGCGCCGACGGCGGCGCGCTCCTGCGCGTCACTCTGCCGCGTCGCTTCGAGGGTGTTCGGCCGAACGTCGCCGCCACGACCGAAGCGCACCCGTGACGAGCCGGTGGGCCTCATCGTCGTAGAGGACGGCGTTGTGACCCACCTCGTGGAGCCAGTGGACGCGCGCCCCGTCGGCCGCCGCGCTGCTCACCGGTCGGACCATCGTGTCCCGGCCGGCGACGATCGCGAGGTGCGGCACCGTCGGCGGCGCGAGCTCCGCGAGCACCTCGCTGCCGGGGCGCAGCGCCCGAGCCAGCGGCAGAGGCCAGCGGCGCGCGATCTCCGTTCCCGCATGCGGGGTGGCGATGGTGATGAGCGTCTCTGCCGGTACGCCATGCTTCTGCATCGCCCAGCGCGCGAGCAGGCCACCGAGCGAGTGCCCGACCAGCGCGAGGCGACGGCCGTCCGCGGCGGTGTGCAGGCGTGCGGCGAGCTCCGCGGCGATGCGCTCGAAGCGCCCCGTCGACGCATAGGTGAAGTCGAGGGTGTCCATGCCGTCCGCCTCGACCTGCGCCCGGAGCGGGTCGAAGACGGGTCCAGCGGCCATGAACCCGTGCACGAACGCGACGGCGTGCGTGGACTCGGGCTCGAGCACCGCGCGATCGCTCCATCCGAGCGTCCGCGCGCCGATCAACCAGCCCTGCCGGGCCACCGCCGCAATCTCACGAAGGGGCATGACGGAGATCATGGGACTTTTCGGCCCAGAGCGCCATCCGAGCGCCTAGACCGCTCACGGCTTGAAATGGTCCGATGATCGGGGTGCTGTGCGGCCGCGGGTCGGTTTCGGCACGACGAGTCGATGCCGAGCATCGGCGAGGAGGGACGGGGCCGACCTGTGGTCGCACAGCCCGCGAGGGCGGATCAGAGCAAGTCGTGAGCGGTCTAGGAGTAGCGGGGGACCCAGCGCTCGGCCTGGTACCAGCGGAGGACCTCGGCGAAACCGCTCTCGAAGCGAGGAAAGCGGGGCTCCCAGCCGAGGGAGCGGAGGCGCTCGGCGCGGACGATGAGCGGTCGGCCCACCAGATCGAGGACTTCGCGGTCGAAGCGGGGCCGGAGCGCCGGCTTGAGGCGATGGCGGGCCACCACCGTGCGCCAGGCGAGGGCCGCGGCCGTGTCGAGGCCCCCGGCGAGGTTCCGGGTCCGGAGCAGCCGACTGAGCAGCTCGAAGAACGCCTCTGGCGTCTTGCCGGTCGAGATGCTGCGGAGGCCGTAGGCGTCGAAGGTCACGCCGATGCGCTCACCGAGGCCGAGCACGTCGCCGTCCGAGACGTCGAACGCGCGACCGACGGCGTCCGGGTGCTCGAGCACGAAGAGCGACGCGCGCGCGACGTCCTCGGCGTGCACCATGGTGCCCTCCGGTCCGCCCGCCGGCCGGGGCACGACGGGTGTCGTGAGCCGGATGATCGGGCCCACCGCGAGGAGGCTCGCGGCGAAGTGGCGTCCGCGACGGCCGTAGATGGGCGCCGCGCGCAGCACGGTCCAGTGCGGCTTCCGTTCCGGGTCGAGCCCGCGGAGGAAGACCTCGGCACCGAGCTTGGAGAGACCGTAGGGCCCCTCGGGCGCGAGCGGCGTGTCCTCGTCGATCGGTCCGTCGCGGCGCTCGTAGAGTGCGGCGGTGCTCAGGTGCACGAAGCGCTTCACGCCGGCGGCGGACGCAGCCTCGTAGAGGCTCGCGACGGCCTCGGTGTTGATCGCGGAGAGCGCCGCGGCCGCTTTGGTGACGTCGAGCTCCGCGGCGGTGTGGATCACCGCGTCGCAGCCCTCGACGAGACGCGGCAGGCTGTCTTCGTGACGCAGGTCGGCGACCCGCACCTCGCCCCGCATCGGGACGCGCACGCCGCGGTCGGAGATGTCGCTGGCGATCACTCGCCACCCCGCCGCCTCGGCGAGGCTCGCCACGTAGTTGCCCACGGTGCCACGTGCACCGGTGACCAGGACCGTTCCCTTCGAGCTCACATCGCCTCCAGCCAGCTGGCGAGCCGCGCCCCGGGGTCGTCGGCTCGCATCAGGCCCTCGCCCACCAGGGCGGCATCGGCGCGCCCATCGCGCACCCGCTTCAGGTCATCCACCTCTCGCACGCCGCTCATGTACACCGCCACGCGCTCGGACGGAATGCTCTCGATCAAACGAGCGGCCCTCGCGGGGTCCACGGCGAAGGTCCGCAGGTCGCGCGCGTTGACCCCCACGATCGCCGCCTCGGTCCGCAGCGCCCGCTCCAGCTCGGCCTCGTCGGCCGCCTCGACCACCGGCTCGATGCCCCGGGCGTGGCAGGCGGCGACCAGCGACTCGAGCGCCGCCTGGTCGAGCACGCGCACCAAGAGGAGCGCCATCGACGCTCCGACCGCCACCGCGAGGTCGAGCTGGATCGGATCGAGCACGAACTCCTTGAAGAGCACCGGCACCGAGACCGCGCTCGCCACGCGCCGCACCTCGAGCGGAGAGCCGCCGAAGCCGGGTCGGTCCGCGAGGACGCTCACCGCGCCGGCGCCGCCTGCTTCGTAGCTGCGCGCGACCCGGGCGCCCTCCCCCGCCCCTCGCGGACGGATCGCACCCGCGCTCGGCGAGCGGAACTTCACCTCCGCGATCACGCGGGGGAGGCCGTCCTTACGCCGCAGCGCCTCGAGCGCGCCGCGCGCGTCGCCGCGAGCTTCGGGCGGTCGTGGGTGTCGCTTCCGGCGCGCGACCTCCTTCGCCTTTCGGGCGACGATCCGAGTGAGGACGTCGCTCATCACTTCCCCTGCGAGGCGTCGATCCAGCGGTCCAACGTGGCCAACGCGCGGCCCTCGTCGATCGCGGCAGCGGCCATCGCGGCGCCCGCCGCCGGCGAGTCGGCCGCGCCGGCCACGCAGAGCGCCGCGCCGGCGTTGAGCAGCACGGCCACCCGTGCTCCGTCGGCCTTGCCTTCGAAGATCCGTCGGGTGATGGCGGCGTTCTCCTTCGCGTCCCCACCGGCGAGCGAATCGAGTGGCGCAGGCTCGACCTCGAAGTCCGCGGGCGAGACGGTGGTGGTCGTGACCTCGCCGTCCTTCAGCATCGCGACCTGCGTCGGACCGTGCGGCGCGATCTCGTCGAGGCCGTCGGCGCCGTGCACGACCCAGGCGGCGTCGGTCCCGAGCGCGCCGAGGACCCGCGCGAGCTGCTCGACCCGGTCGGGATCGTAGACGCCGACGAGCTGATGGGTCGCGCCGGCCGGGTTCACCAGTGGCCCGAGGAGGTTGAAGACCGTGCGAGCGCCGAGCTCGCGGCGCGGCGTGGCCGCATGGCGCAGCGCCTGATGGTGGGCGGGCGCGAAGAGGAAGGTGATCCCCACCTCCTCGAGGCAGCGCACGACCACTGGCGCCGGCGCGTCGATGGCCACGCCGAGCGCCTCGAGCACGTCGGCGCTGCCGGAGCGGCTGGAGACCGAGCGGTTCCCGTGCTTGGCGACCTTCACGCCACAGGCCGCCACCACGATGGCGCTGACGGTGGAGACGTTGAAGGTCCCGGCGCCGTCGCCGCCGGTGCCGCAGGTGTCGAGGATCGGTCCGCTCACCGGCAGCTCCACCGCGTCGCAGTGGGCGCGGAGCGTCCGGGCGGCGGCGGCGATCTGCTCGGTCGTCTCGCCCCGCATCCGCAGCGCGACGGCGAAACCGGCGACCTGCGCGGGCGTGCCCTCGCCCGCCAGGATCGCGCCCATGGCGGCCTCCATGCCGGGCCCGTCGAGGGTCTCGCCGGCCAGGAGCCGACCGAGCGCGTCGCGAAGCACGTCGCTGCTCACGCCGCCCCCCGTCGCGCGGGCAGCGAGCCGAGCCAGGTGCCGAGGAGCTGGTGGCCGTGGTCGGTCAGGAACGACTCCGGGTGGAACTGCACGCCCTCGAGCGGTCGCTCCTGGTGACGGAGCCCCATGATCTCGCCCTCTTCGGTCCACGCGGTGATCTCGAGCACGTCGGGGACGGTGTCCCGATCGACGATGAGCGAGTGGTATCGGGTCGCCGTGAAGGGCGAAGGAAGGCCCGCGAACACGCCCTTCCCCGAGTGCAGGATCGGGCTCGTGCGGCCGTGCATCAGTCGCTCGGCACGAACGATGGAGCCGCCGTGCACCTGCGCGAGGCTCTGGTGGCCGAGGCAGACGCCGAGGATCGGGATGGTGGTCAGCGCTTCGATCGCGGCGAGGGTGATCCCAGCGTCTTCCGGTCGGCCGGGCCCCGGCCCGAGCAGGATGCCGTCCGGTGCGCGCCCGCGGATGCCGTCGAGGTCGGTCGCGTCGTTGCGGACCACCTCCACCTCGGCCCCGAGCTCGGCCAGGTACTGGACGAGGTTGTAGGTGAACGAGTCGTAGTTGTCGACGACGAGGATGGAAGGCACGGGCGACTCTACCTCAGCGATTCGGCCGCACCCGGCGGACGGGGACGTCGTCTTCGTCGCTGGCTTCGGGGAGCGGGTGGATCTCTTCCAGGCGCGCGAAGAGGCCGGTGATGCCCTCCTCTGCCAGGCGCTGGGCTCGGATGGCGTCCAGCAGGGCGAGGTCGTCGGCGACGAGCCCTCGAGCGAGGACCTCGCGGTAGCTCTCGAGCGCCGCGATGCGCGCGTCGAGCAGCTGGAGCGCCTCGGTCTGCAACGCCCGGCCGTCGTCGGTGCCCGGCGTGAGCTCTTCGATGGCGGTCCGCTGACGGCGCACGTTCGGGATCGCGCCCTGCTCGAGCAGCTCCGCGGCGCGGGCGGGCAGGTCGTCGTCGACGGCGGTCTCGACCTCTTCGAGCGAGAGCATCGCGAGGTCGTCCGCGAGCACCCGCTGGATGTCGGCCGCGTCCGAGACGATGTCCGCGGCCGGCGCCTCGGGCTCGTCCTCTTCGCAGCCGGCGGCGAGCACGAGCGCGATGGCGAGCGCCGCTCTCACGCCGCCAGCCCGCGCTCCCTGAGGAGCTTCTCGATGCGGAGGTTCACCAGCTCCGGGAACTCCACCGCGACGTAATGTGTTCCGCCGGGGACGACCATCAGCTCCGCGCCGGGGACGTTGCGCGCCATCTTCTCCATGGCCGCGCGGGGCGTGAAGAGATCGCGATCGCCCGCGATGAAGAGCGTCGGGACGTCGATCTCGGTGAGGATCGACGAGGCGTCGTGCTCGCCGAGGAGCTCGAGCGTCCGCATGTACCGCTTCATGTCGAGGTCCGAGAAGGACGCCGCCAGCTCGTGGAAGATGTCCTCGTCGAGCGTGCGGGCCGCGAGGCCGACCCGCTTGGCCCAGCCGACGGCCTCGGGCATGGCGACCACGCGACGGGTGAGCGCCTCGGCGATGCGGGGCACCGAGCCGATGCCGCGGATGACGGGGGGCAGCAGGTCGCCCATCAGCCCGATGTTCATCACGGTCTTCCACGGGTGGCCGGCGACGCCATTGATCAGCACCAGCCCACGGACCCGCTCGGGGTGGGTCCGGATGAGCTCGAGGGCGACCTGGACCCCCATGGACCAGCCGAAGAGGATGGCGCTCTCCTCGCCCGCGTGGTCCAGGACCGCCAGGGCGTCACGGCACTGGTCCTCGACGGTCATGGCGTCGAGCGAGGGCGGGGGACCGCTCCGATAGAGCCCCCGGTAGTCCCACGAGAGGAAGCGATGCTGCTCCTGGAAGTACCGGATCTGGTGCTTCCAGGCCATCCAGCTCCCGCCGAGCCCGTTGCACAGGAGGATCGGCGCCCCCTCACCGGCGGCGTGGTACGCGATCTCCGTCTCGTCGAAGGAGGGGAAGCGGTGCTCTTGGACCTGGATCGGCTTCACGGGCCGAGGGTGACCCAAGCCGGGGCCATGGGCCAGAGCCGAATCTCACGGATTCCGAAGGGCGGATCGAGCGTCGGGGTGCGTCAGCTGCCTTGACACCTCAGAATGGCCGCAAGTAGATTCGCGGCCCGCTGTAGACCCCTACGCGCGCGATGCGCTGATGCGACACGAAACCCCCGGAGCAGTTCACGGGAGTGGAGCGTCGCTCGAGAACCGGTGACCTCGACGGTCACGGGACGAGGAAGATGGCCGACAAGCCGAAGAAGCCCAAGAAGATCAAGGACCTGAAGGCGCGCCTCGGGCGCACCATCGCCCCCAACACGGGCAAGGGCGCGGTCGTCGCGCCGCCCGGTGCAGCCGGTGCCAAGCCCGCCGCTCCGAGCGGTGGAGGCGGCGGTGGTGTCGTTCCCCCGCCTGGTGGCGGAGTGGTCCCCCCGCCCAGCGGTGGCCCCGGTGCCCCTGGCGGTCTGGTCGCGCCTCCCTTCGGCAAGAAGGCCGAGGAAGCCAAGAAGGCCGCTGCCGCCGCCGCGGCCGATCCCTTCGCCAGCTCACCCGCGCAGCCGAGCGCCGGCCCCAAGGAAGTCCGGCTCGTCCTGGACGACAGCGCGGTCGCGGACAGCGAGGTCGGCCGGGAGAAGAAGGGCAAGACCTTCATTCTCCTGGGCCTCGGCGTCGCCCTCGGTCTGCTGCTCGGCTACTTCGTCGGCGGCCTGAACGACCGTCGGTCGCTCCACAACACCGCCGTTCGCGACGGTAAGGCCCTCTACGAGGCCGTTCAGGAGGCGAGCGACAAGCTGAACGAGGTCCAGGCCCAGGTCCGTACCGCGGTGGAAGCCGCCCGTGGCGGCCCCGGCGAGCCCGCCGCCGTCGACTACGACGCGATGGAGGCCATCAACCGGATCGAGAAGCCCTTCACCGCCGGCACCTTCGCTCGGAAGCACTACTCGCTCTTCGAGCCGCAGACCGTCGACGCGCTCTTCGACTACTACAACAAGGTCAACGTGATCTGGGACCACATCGCCCGGGTCAGCGGCATGACCAGCGGCGACGAGCGGCGGGCCCAGCTGAACGAGGCCGCCGAGAGCGCCCAGAACGCCGGCCAGATGATCGGCTGCATCCCGCAGGTGGCCGACAACCGCTTCCAGTGCTCGCTCGGCTTCATCACCATCCCGGAGGGCAGCGAGGGCGCCGTCCAGGTCCGCGCTCGCCGCACCGCTCGTCAGCACGTCGAGAAGACGCTCTACACGGGCCAGGACCTCAGCGAGGAGCCCGAGCAGTACGTCATCCTCATCAACAACCAGCAGTCGATGGGTGTCCTCGGCGAGCAGGCGAGCCTCTTCGCGGACTACGTCCACCAGCTCGGTCAGCTCAACACCGAGATCCAGGCGGCGGTCGAGGTCCAGGGTCGTCTCGAGACGAGCCTCGGTCAGATCGCGTCGAACGAGGAGCTCTTCACCTTCTGACGAAGGCGAGAGCCCCCGCTGCGAAGGCGTGCTCCCATCGGGGGCACGCCTTTGTCGCTTCTGGGCCACTCGATCTGATACGTTCTGGAGCCCGTGGCGCGATTTCGGCTCCGGTATCGATCGACCGACCTCGAAGTGGCTCCCGGTGAATTCTTCATCGGGCGGTCGTCGAGCTGCCATCTCGCCCTCGATGACGGGTTGGTGTCGCGCCGCCACGCCGTCTTGCGGGTGAAGGACGACTCGATCGAGGTCGAGGACCTCGGCAGCCGCAACGGCGTCTCCGTCAACGGCAAGAAGGTCGAGGGAGCCACCCCGCTGAAGCACCTGGACCGCATCAGCATCGGCTCGCAGGAGATGGTCGTGGTTCGCAGTGGCCACACCCACCAGGCGGCCACGCTGCAGATGGAGACCTGTGGGCACTGCGGGGCGCTGAACGACACGACCAGCAGCGAGTGTGTCCGCTGCCATGCGCCGCTCGGTGGCCGCGCCACGATGCAGAGCATGCCCGCGGCGACCTCTCCAGGAGAGATCTCGACCTTCCATCTCCTCGGCGGCATCGCGGAGAAGGCCCTGGCGATGAACCGCTACGAGGAAGCCGAGCGGGTGCTCCAGCCAGCCATGGAGAAGCTGATGGCCTCCGCCACGGGCACCGGCACCCTCGACGAGGGCGCGCTGCTCGAGGGCATCGGCTACGCCCTACGCCTCGCGAACGGACCGAAGGCGACCCGGTGGATCGACTGGGTCTTCGAAGTCCACGGCGCCACCGAGCGGGTCATGGACAGCAAGACCCTGGACCGGCTCCACGAGCTGGTCCGGAAGTCCCGGTACACCAACCCCAAGCCGCTGCGCGCCTACCTGGACGTGCTCCAGGCGAAGGTCCTCGCCCCCGCCGAACGCTTCCTGCTCCGCCGCCTCGAAGGGCTGGAACGGGTCATTCGCGCTTAGCCCACTTCGAGCCGACCCGACCGGGGCCTTTCTGCGGATGCGTGAATCGAACATCATAACGGATTTTTCCGATATGATTCGGCCGTGGCTCGCTATCGCCTGAGATTCCTCCTGCAGGAGTTCGATCTCCGAGGACCCGAGGTGATCATCGGGCGCAGCCCGGAGTGCCACATCACCATCGAAGACCCGCTGGTCTCGCGACAGCACGCGAAGATCATGGTCAACGACGACAAGCCGACCATCGAGGATCTCGGCAGCCGGAACGGCGTACGGATCAACGGCGAGAAGATCGCTGGCCCGGCGGAGCTCGCGCACGGCGATCGCGTACGGCTCGGCACGCAAGAGCTCGTCTTCTATCAGGCGGCGAAGCACCGTCGCGAAGCGCGGACGACCGGCTTCATGACGGTCTGCCACGCATGCTCCACGCCCTACCCGGAGAAGGCGAAGGCCTGTCCGCACTGCGGCGCCCCCGCGCGCGATGAAGACACCATGAGTGGCCTGCTGGTGGAGCCGCGCCGAACCTGGACGTTCCAGCTCCTCGGAGAGGTCATCGAGCGTGCGCTCGCTACGGGCCGCACGAGCGAAGCCGTCCGGCTGATGCGCCGCGCCGCGCGTGAGGTCGACGAGCGCCTGACCGCGAGCGAGGGCATCGACCCGGAGCAGCTGGCGCACATCTCCGGGTTCGCCCTCCAGCTCGCTGGCCAGGGCGGCGGTGTCGAGTGGGTGCACTGGGCGCTCAACGTGCACCGTCAGCAGCGGCTCTTCCCCAACGACTCGCTGCTCGGTCAGCTCGAAGGGCTCGACCTCAAGACACTCCCGGACCTGGCGATCGTGCTGGGCGAGTTCGCCCAGTGGGCGTCGACGGAACGAAAAACGCTGCGACCGCCTCCGGAACCGGACACGGTGCAGCGTCTCGAGCGCATCGCGAGCCGGTAGCGAGCCGGCCCGGGCGAATCAGTCGTCGCTGGGGGCCTGCCGGCGCCGCCGGTTGTTGCCGGTGATGCGGTCGACGATGTCGGCGTGCTCGTCCCGGTCGGCGTTCTCACCCTCGTCCTCGCGCTCGCCGGTGACGGCGTTCACGAGCGCGTGGCCGTCGTCACCGCGCCGACGGGTGGTGTTGCTCCGCAGCTGATCGAGCTGCGCGAGCGTCTCCTTGGACTCGAAGACGAGGCAGTAGAAGCCGTAGAAGGTCGTGTTGTCGAGCGCGCGAGCGCGCGTGTTCTCGTCCTGCCACTCGACCCAGGTGCGCTCCTCGGCGTGCTCGTGGAGCTTGGCGGTGCGCTCGAGGCCTTCGCCGAAGCGTCGCGCGAGCGCCGTCTTGAAGGTGTCCCAGTCCGCGCCCGAGAACACCGACGCGTCGAACGCGTGGTACCACTTCCAGAGCTTCCCATCGATGAAGAAGAAGTAGTCGTCGGCGTTGTCCCCGCGGACGCGAATCATCTCCTCGTGGTTGTTGTGGGTGAACTCGTCCTTGAGGAAGCCCGAGTCGTAGCCGGTGGTCCGGCCGTTGAACCGGACCACGTTCCGGCGAAGGCGCTGCACGTCCCGGTTCCGCTCGTGAACGAGCCGATCCTGGTCCGTGTGGTTGTGGGCCTTGCGGATCCGCTCCTGGTAGTCCGCCCGGATCTTCGTGGTGTAGTACTCGACCAGCTGGTCCCGGCTCCAGCCCCACTGCACCTGCCCGAGGTAGGGCGCGATGGCGTCGCTGTGGGGCGCCTGCGGGGCGCGCTGTTGCTGCTGACCGCGGCGTCCGCGGCGTCCGCGGCGCTGAGCGTCCGCGTCACTCGTGGCGAGGGCCAGCGTGCCGCCGACCACGAAAGCCGACATGAGCATCCCGACGATCGCTCGCTTCATCATCCTGTGGGCCATGGGCTCCTCCACCGATTTCCGTCCCTTTTGGCAGGGCGACCGCAACATACACCGGCGCCCTCGCGACTCACAAGGACGGGGGACCACCCGAAAGGATTCAAATTTTCCAGGGCCGAAAGGGCCGTTCAGGCGCCGCCGATGCCCGACCCGGGGCCGCCGGGGACCCCGCCGAGGGCCAGTTTCGCGGCCCCCGGACCCTCGCCTTCGAGGTCGAGGAAGAGGAGCGTCCCGCCGGCCACCGCCGCGGGCATGAAGAAGAGGTTCAGGAAGGGTACCCAGAGCAGGATGAAGACCCCGCTGCCGAAGCCGAAACAGGCCGCGAAGCGCTCGCTCAGCACCTTGGTTCGGTAGGAGAGCGCCTTGTTCCGGCGGGCGGCCGGCCAGTCGATGTAGTCGATGGCGAAGTAGAGGGACGTGAAGAAGTAGCCGACGACCGAGTAGAGGATCTGCCCGAAGACGGGCAGCCCGAAGCTCGCGATGAAGAGCGGGATCATGATGGCCGCCCAGATCATGAACTTGATGATCTCGAGGGCCACGGTCCGGACGATGTCTCGGATGAAGGCGACCCAGGAGAAGGGCGGCCCCTTCCGGCCGGTGGCCAGGTGCTCGACCTCTTCGCTGAGCGCATCGTTGAAGGGTGCGGCGAGCACCGTCGAGAGCCCGAGGACGGCGAAGAAGCTCGTCACCAGGAGCATCAGGAAGGCGATGATCTCGAGGAAGCCGTGGGCGAAGCGCCCGGCGCTGTCCCAGAAGCCGTCGCCGGTGGGGTCCTCCCAGATGAGGTTCACCAGATCGTCCTGGAGCTCCCACGCCCCCCAGACCGCCCCGATGAACGCCAGGAAGGTCAGGAAGATCGGGAAGATCCAGATGCGCGCGAGCTCCGGGTGCTTCCCGAAGACGAACCCGAGGCCCTTGAAGGCGTAGCCGAAGCCCCGCCAGAAGCCGATGGGTGCGCGCGCCACCCCCTTCATCGCTTGGCGCATCTGCGCGGAGCTTAGCCACGGAGGACGAGCGAAGCGAGGACGCAGTGGCGACCGGAGGACGAACAAGCGCCGACGGTCTGGAGGACGAGCAAAGCGAGGACGCACCGAGCGCTCCGCGCGAGATCTTCAGCTTTTTGGGGAGGCGAGGAGCGATTCACTCGCGACGAGCCGGGGTCTTTTTCAAAAGACCCCCAGAAACTAAGTAGAGCTGCCGGCGAGCAAGCCACCGGTGAAGGGCAGGATGGCCTTGAGGTCCTCGTCGTCGAAGCGGATTTGGAGGCCCATGAAGAAGTCGGCGCTGTCGTTGAGCGCGTCGTCGACGCCCGCGACGATCCAGAGCTTGTTCACGATCTCGAAGGCCGCGCGGACGCGAAGCCGCGGGAACTCCTGGATGCCGATCGCGAAGACGTCGCTGTTGATCTCCAGCCGATCCTTGAAGAGGTGGAGGTCGAAGCCGAGGCCACCGGTCGACTCCATGATGCCGAAGCGGAAGGTCGCGAAGCGGATGCGCTTGGCGAGCTGGATGGTGAAGCGGAGCGCGTCGGTCCGCTCGGTGCGGATCTCCTGATACTCCTGGTTCGCCTCCGGCCCACGGCCGCTGCGGCGCACGACGGTCTCGGTGGTGCGCAGCGAGCCGCGCGGATCGTCGACGAGCTGGATCAGGAAGTAGCGACCCTCGCGCGGCGCCAGTCGCAGCGAGAAGTAGGTCTTGAAGCTGTTCGCGAGGAAGTTGTACTCGCTGCGGAGCTCCACGATCGTCCGCAGCCGGCCGATGCCGCCGACGATGTCGCCGAGCCCTTCGGCCACGCCCTCGACCTCGTCGATGAGGGTCTCGTCCTGAGTGAGACGGCCGAGGGTGCCCTCACCGCGAGCGGTCCGGTCCGTCACGACTCGCGCGTCGGAGAGCACGCCCTCGAGCTGCTCGGACGCGCGCCGAATGGAGGCGACCGCGTCGTCGACCTCGCCCACCCCGCGCTCGATGTCCGGTCCCCGGCGGTCCATGATGTCGCGGACCTGCTCGGTGGTCTGCTGGATGTTCTCGAGGGCCGCGACGAGGGCCGGGCCGCCGGCGCTGGTGGTCTCCTCGATGTTCGCGAGGGTCCGCTGGACGACCTCCTCGTTGGTCTGGATCGTCCGGTTCACGCCCTCGAGCGCCTCGGAGAGGTTCTGGAGCGCGTTCTCCATCCGGTCGCCGGCTTCGTCCGTGCCGAAGCTGCGGGCGAGCTGCTCGGTGACCTGCCGGACGTTCTCGGCGACCTCCTGGACCGTGTGGAGAATGTCGTCCGTCCCGACCGCCTCGCTGATCACTCGAAGCCGATCGCCGTCGACCATCGGCTCGCGGGTCTGCGTACCAGGGTTGATCACCAAGACCTGCTCGCCGAGCAACGACACCTGCTTCATCGCGACCGCGGCGTCGTCGAAGAGCGCGACTCCGTCATCGATGTGAATGTCCACTCGGGCTTGATCACCCTCGAGCGAGATCCGGTCGATGTAGCCCACCGGGATGCCGGCGATAACTACCCGACTTTTCTCGATTAGCCCCTGCGCGTCGTCGAAGAGCGCGTAGACGTTCAGGCCGTCGCCGGAGTCCGAGCGCTCGTCGACGAATTGGTACACGAGAAAGATCGCGATCAGCCCTCCCACGACCAGGAGGCCGACGCGTGCAGCTTTCCACGTGTCCCGCATCGGGAGCATCATGACACGCCACCCAGAGGGAGTCGTCAAAGTGACGGGTCGAACGCGTTGACCAGCGCCAATCGGCATCGGTACTCTGCCGCCGTGGTGTCCTCCCCGCGCCTGGCCGCTCTCGGCACGATGCTGGCTCTGCTCGGCAGCGTGGGCTGCGGTACGGTCGATCTCGGCGACAACTTCGTCCCCCCGGACCTGGTCCTGGACGAGGACTTCTTCTACTGCCGCATCCAGCCCGAGGTGATCACGCCTCAGACCTGTGCCTCCGGCGCTGCTGGCGACGGCAACTCCTGCCACGCGAACCGCTCCGCGCTCCGCCTGAACACCGGCGCCGAGTCGGTCGCGCCGCCGGCCTGCGAGGACGGCGTGGTGGTCGGCACCGTGCCCGCCGAGTACGAGGCCAACCTCGAAGCCATCCGCTTCACCGTGCAGAGCGACCCGCTCTCCAGCCCCGTCTATCGACGCCCGATCGGGCTCGACTCGCACCCCCGCGTGATCTTCGACGAGGCCTCGCCCGAGGCCGACCTGATCGTCGAGTGGATCCTCATGGGGGGCATGTGAGTCGGTTCGCGCTCCTCCTCGGCGCCGCGCTCGTCTCGAGCTCGCTCGCAGCTCCCGCCGAAGCGTTCGCCGACGACGTCGAGGTCTTCGCTCGCGTCGTGGTGGACGCCACCCCGCTCCGCAGCGGCGCTGGTCCCGGCTTCCGCCGCATCGGCATCGCGACCCGCGGCGAGACCTTCCCCGTCCGCCGCCGCGCGACCCAGGGCTACTGGTTCCAGATCGAGCGACCGGACGGCACCCTCGCCTGGGTCCTCGGCGACGCGGTCTACACGCACGAGGTCGGCGAGGTGGAGGGCGCCCGCCGCTGGCGGGTCTTCGCGCCCCCGCCCCTGGCGGACGCGAAGATGGAGATCTCGGCCATGTTCGGCGCGCTCGGCGGCGGCGGCTTCATGGCGGTGCGGCCGACGTTGGTGCTCGACGCCTACTTCGGCATCGAGGTGAACGGCGCTGCGAGCGTGAACCGGGCGGGCAACCTCTTGCTCATCGGTGGCGGTGGCGTGGTCAACGTCTTCCCGATGTGGCCCGTCGTGCCCTTCCTGGTGGTGGGCGGCGGCGCCGCGTTCAGCGATCCGAACGCGGACACCTTCCTGCTCGAGCAGGGAACCACCGGAATGCTCTACGCCGGCGGCGGGCTCCGCTTCGGCTTCCGCAAGCGGCTGGTGCTGCGCCTCGAGGTCCGGACCTACGTCTTCTTCGAAGCCGACAGCTACGTGAGCCAGGAGGAATACAGCGGTGGAATCTCGGTCTTCTTCTGAGCGGCGACTGCGGGCATTCCTCGGTGGGCTGCTCCTCGCCTGTGCGCTCCCGCTGGCTTCGGGCTGCGTGACCGTGCGGCCGGAGGACAAGGAGTTCCTCGCCGAGCCCGCGATGACCTTCGGCAGCGGCGGTGACGCGCGCGCCCAGGAAGAGCACGTGCTCTCCAACCGCGAAGGCAGCTTCGGCGCCGGTTCGGCGAGCGGCGGAGGCTGCGGTTGCAACTGAAACCGCTCAGCGCGTTCCTACTCGCTCTCGCTGCGCCGATGGTGGCGCAGGCGCAGGTGTCCGTCGCGACGACCAACACGGTGTACCGCGAGTCCGGCGGGGGCCTCGAGACCACCTCGGTCACGCCGTCGCTGCGCATCAAGGGCGTGATCCAGGACCGCGTCACCTTGCGCGCCGGGTGGGAAGCGGACGTCGTCAGCGGCGCCTCCGTGGCGGTCGTGGACGCACCCGGCGGTGACGTCGACGCGATCACCAGCGCCACCGAATGGAGCGACTTCCGCAACACGGCGACCGCCGGCTTCGGCATCAAGAGCGAGTTCGCGACCCTCGAAGGCTCCTACACCTACGGCACCGAGAGCGACTACCGGAGCCACTCGTTCTCGCTCACCGCGAGCGCCGAGCTCTTCGAGCGGAACACGACCTTCTCGCTGAGCTACGGACGCGGCTTCGACTCGGTCTGCAACCTCTCGCAGCCACGCGCGCAGGAGGCGGTCGACCGCCAGCGGCTGCCGGGCTCCGAGGGTTGCTTCGAGGACGACGCCGACGACCGCGAAGAGCTCGACCTGGCGCTGCACACCTTCCAGGGCGGGTGGACGCAGGCCTGGGCGCCGGTGTTCGTGACCCAGCTGGTGCTCACCGCGCAGGTGCTCAACGGCTACCAGGGCAACCCCTACCGCGCCGTGTGGCTCGGCCGGACCGCGGCCCAGGAGAACCACCCGGAGAACCGCACGCGCTACGCCGCGGGTCTCGGGATGCGCTTCTGGGTCTCACCGCTCGCGGGTGCCTTCCAGGTCTTCGGCCGGCTCTACCGCGACACCTGGGACGTGAAGTCGATCACCGCGGAGGCGGCGTGGGAGCAGCGGCTGCTCGAGGGCTTCACGATGCGAGCGCGCGTTCGCTACTACAACCAGACCGGCGCGGCCTTCTACTCCGACGACTACGTGCGCTTCCCGCGCGGTCAGTACTTCACCGGTGATCGCGAGCTGAGTCCGATGTCCAGCTGGCTCGTCGGTGGCCACGTCGCGTACGATGTGCCTCCAGGGGAGGATGGCGGGGTCGGACCCTTCGCCGGCTTCGTCATCTTGGCGAAGTTCGACTGGGTCAAATACGACTTCCGCGACTTCCGCTACGGGACGCGCTCGGTGCCCAACGATCGAGCGATGGTCGCGACCCTGGGGATGGAGGCCAGCTTCTGATGACTCGCGCGCTCACGCTCACGCTCCTTCTCGTCGGCTGCGAAGCCCTCGGGATGGGGGAGCCGCCGCCCGAGCCGGAAGCCCCGCCTGGCCCGGCCGGCGCGACCTGCACCGGCAAGAACGACTGCCACTCGACCCAGCTCTGCGTCGAAGGCCGCTGCCGCTACTCCGCGACCGCCGTGTCCGGAGAGGTGCTGGCCAGCTCCGCCGACGCCCTCCGCGAGAGCGGCGACATCGACGGCGCGCTCACCACCTACGAAGAGGCCAT
Organism: Deltaproteobacteria bacterium; assembly: GCA_017644045.1. GTDB lineage: Bacteria > Myxococcota_A > Polyangia > Polyangiales > Houyiibacteriaceae > UBA1660. Next base: position 417,919 of record JAEPMI010000008.1, on the reverse strand, counting down.
CGCCGCCTTCGACGGCGCCGAGGTCCCCGTGCCGCCCGAGGTGCTCTGTGGCGCGGCGCTCGCGTCGCTCCGGCTCACCGGCGGCGAGAACGGACGCGAGCGAGCGGGTCGCTTCTCCGACCTCTGCTTCCGCGGCTCGCTCCCCGGAGACCCGCTCCGCCAGGAAGTGCTCAAGGCGCTCGGCCGTCTGCGTTACGACGGCCTGAGCCTCATCGCGTTCGACGAGGAAGAGCCCGCGTCGCGCTTCTTCACCGAGCAGGCGTCCCGCCCCACCGTCGACGCCGTGGAGATCGGCCTCGACCTGCCGGACGAGGACAAGCCTGGCTACGACGACCTCAAGGAGCTCATGCAGGGCGAGATGGGCACGCGGCTCATCGCGGACTGCTTCATCCAGGACTGGGAGCTCCGCCACGAGCGCACCGCGCGGGCGATGCTCCTGCTCAAGACCGAGACCCGCATGCGCGACATGGGGACCTACGACGTCTACGAAGGCACCACCGAGGTGGAGCAGCGCGGCGTCGACGTCGACGGCTTCGAGCCCTGCGTCGCCGTGGCGCTCACGCACCTCTTCGAGGAGCAGTCGAGCCGCAGCGGTCGTCGCTCGAGCTGGCAGCTCGCCTTCGAAGTCACCGCCGGTCTCTGAGGTACACCGCGAGCATCATCGCCGGGGCGGTGACCAGGGCGTTGACGACGCCGTGGACCGAGACCATCGAGCGCACGCCGGCGACGTTGCCGAGGGTCGGGGCCGCCAGCTCGTTCTGCCAGGCGAGTACCAGGGTGCAGACCAGACCGAGGAAGCTGACGAGGCCTGCGGTGAACGCCGCGCGGTGGCTGCGGACCTCGGCGAGGAACGCGAGCTGCGCGAGCGGGATGGCGAGGGTGAGCCCGGCGACGCCGACGGGCTTGATGGCGCGCACCTGATCGATGCCGATGGCGACGAGCAGGAAGGAGACGAAACAGACGAAGACGGTGATGGCGTAGAGCCGCTGGCGGGGCCCCTCGCGCGTGGCCAAGGCCGCGATCGCACCGACGAGCATCCAGCCGAGGACGTTCCCGTGGAGCGCGGCGTAGAAGCTGAAGTGCGGGCCGTAGCCGAGGATGCCGAGATCGTTGGTGCCGCCCACGATCCAGGTCGCGGCCACCAGGCTGAACGCCAAGGGCACGCCGCCCGCGAGGGCCGGCAGGGTCAGCAGCGTGCGTCGACGCGACCAGAGGAAGACGGCGAGGTTGGCGGCGCAGAAGACCGGCCAGAGAGTCGACGCCCATGGCAGCACGAAGAGCCCGAGACCCACGGCCGCGACCGAGACGCCGTGGGCGACGTGCCAACCGCTGGGGAGCTCGCCGAGCAGACGCGTGCCGAGCGGTGCGACGATCACGCTGACGAGCAGCAGGGCGCGAAGCACCTCGAGCTCACTCATCGGCTTGCCTCGCTCACGCCGAACGCCAACCCTCGTGCACGCCGCTCATGCCGCTGTTCAGCTACCACGTCATCGAGGCGCCAGCCCACCGCGTCGCGCTTCGGTTGATGGCGGCGGGGAAGCTGAAGCGGGTCCCGGGGTTGCTGCACTCCGAGCGCTTGCTTCGAATGCGCATGGGCGCGCCGGTGCTCGCACCGACTCGCTACCGTTTCGGCTCGCTGATCTTCATCGGGCTCTGGGAGAGCGAGGCGCACCTCGACGAGTTCCTCGCCGCGCCGCCCTACCCGATCTTCCAGCGACCGAGCTACCACCTGCGCCTCCGCGCCTACCGGCGCTGGGGGAGCTACCGCGGCATCGACCAAGCGGAGGTCCCGACGCAGGCCGAGTCGACCCCGAGCGGCCAGGTGGTCGGACTGACCCTCGCGCGCCTGCGGCTCAGCCAGACGCTGCGCTTCGCGCGATGGGGTCGACCGGTCGAGGCGCAGGTCCGCGACCACCCCGGCATGTTGCACGGCGCCGTCTCGTTCCGGCCCTTCAACACCTTCTCCACCTTCAGCGTCTGGGAAAACGAAGAAGCGATGCTCGGCATGGTCCGCGGCCGCGCCGAGCGCGACGGATCCGATCACCGCAAGGCGATGATCGAGCGCGCGAAGCGCCCCTTCCATCACGAGTTCATCACCCTGCGCCTCGAGCCGCTCTCCGAGCATGGAGCCTGGCCGGACCCCAGGCGCCTGCTCCCCGCTCCTTGAAGCGAAGGATGGGGTACGGTTCGGCCATGGACCACTTCGTGGACGACGTCAGCGAGCTCTCGACCGGACCGAAAGCAACATCGGACGCGACCGAGCTGGGGCTCGGGTTGGCGCACGAGCCGGCGGAGCCGACCGATGCGGACCTGGAGCGCACCTTCTCGCTCCAGCCATGGATGGACGCGTTCCCCCGCCTCGAGAAGCTGACCATTCGCGGCCACCTCTTCCCGGCCGAGCTCCACCACCCGAACGTGCGTGTGCTGACGCTGGTCGGCGGCGTCGCGCTCACACCGCTGCGCTTTCCGCGTCTGACGCGCCTGACGCTCGAGGTGACGGGCGACGCCCACGGGGTGGCGCAGGACACCGCCGCCTTCCGATGGCTCGCGGAGAGCGATCGCTTCGAGGAGCTCGAGTACCTCGATCTCCGCGGGCTGGACGTCGAACCGCACACGAAGAAGCGCGAGACACTGATGAGCATTCTCGCGGGCTCGACGACCCTCGAGCGCCTTCGCCACCTCGGCTGGTCCGAGATGGAAGACACGCCGGTGGGCCCCTTGAAGAAGCAGAAGGCCGCCTTTGCTCACCTCGAGACCTTCGTCGTCTCCGGCAACCGGTCGGCGTACGCGAAGCCCCCGATCAAGGGCTCGAACGTGACCTTCGAAGCGGAGATCCCCCACTCGGTGCCGCTCGAAGACGTTCCGGCGAAGGTGGCCGCGCTCCCCCAACCGAGCGCCCTCACGCCAAAGCTCGACGACCAAGAGCTCGCGTCGCTCATGAACGAGCTGCTCGCCATCGATCAGCGCTTTCCGACGGCGACACTCTCGAAGCTCGTCGGGGCCTTCGCGAAGGCCCGCCAGTGGCGACGCGTGGACGAGATGTTGGACTTCGCCAAGAAGAAGGCCCCGAACCGGCGTGCGTTCATGGATGTCCGCGAGGCAGTGCAGACGCACGTCGCCAAGGCGCTCCAGAAGAAGGCGGACCCCGAAGGACAGGCGCTCCACGATCGGCTCGAGGAGGCCAACCGCCTCTGACGAGACGGCGTCTCAGTCGGTAGGCTCGCGATAGGTGCACACGACGACCGGCACCTCGTGAGCGTCACAGGAGTCCACGACGGCCACCAGGGCTCGGCGAACGCACTCGGCGTACTCCGGCGAGCCTGCGAGGCTCTGGAGCGCGGCCGACTCGCCAGTGCCGTCGGCCGCGAAGCGCACCGTGCCGTGCACCCCGACCGCGCCCTCGGCCGAGCCGTGGTCCAGTTGGCATTGCGCCAACGCCGCGTTCAAGGCCGGGTCCGGGTCGAGTCCGGAGACCCGCGCGTGAACGTCCCCCTGCACCCGAGCGCCGTAGGCCTGCTCTCGCGGCACGGGCTCGGGCTCGAGGCGAATGACGTACGTCACGGCGCGCTCCTCACCGGGTTCGAAGGATTGCGCTCGGACCGCTTCGCTCAGACACGTCGGGAGCTCGGCCGGGCTGGTCGTGATGCGCGCCCGCCCACGAGCATCGATGCGGTAGAGCACCGCGAGCTCGATGGACTCGTCGACGGCACACGTCTGCAAGGCAGCCTTCAACTCCGCCATCTCGGTGTTCCAGGGCCCGAACGCGGTCGGATCTCCATACCCGCCGCCCCGATGCCGCACGTCGATGCCCGAGCCGAAGAGCTCGACGGCCTCGATGGCTTCCGTCCACGCACGCGTCGTGAGCGGATCGCCGCCGACCTCACCGCTGACGGTCGCGACGATCTCGCCACCGCGTGCGGGGGGCGGATGGACGGACACCCGCACCTCGCAGAGATCGGCCGAGGAGCACGCGAACTCGAGCTCGCCGACCTGAGCCTCCGCGTGGGCCTGGCGCACCGCCTCGAACGCGTCGATGCCGGCGCGGCAAGGCATCTCCCGACGCCAGCGCGCGGTCGTCCGCTCCGCCGTTCGTGCTGGTGTGAAGCGACCGTCGACCAGGGCGCGGAGCTTGCGCTCCACCGCTCCCACCAGCCGCCGTCGCTGGGCCGCGTCGAGGGGCGCCGGGTCGAAGAAGTCGAAGGGGCTCACATAGAGCACCACGTCCCCGGGGATCGTAGTCGGGTCGGTCGCCGGCGGCGGGCTCGCGCCGGTCATCGCGCCGCTGAGCGTTCCGAGGACTCCGACCTGGATTGGCTGGCTGGGCCTCGGGTTCACGGGCCTCCCGGCGAACGGCGCATCCCAGCACTCCGTCGGTCCGGGCGGCGGATGACCCACGGTCGCGAGCCGCGCCTCCTCGCGAAGGCGCGGAAGCTCGTCCACGCGGATCTGCTGCTCCCCGTCCAGCACCCGGGCCAGTTGCGCGCGACGGTCACGACAGAAGAGGCGCCACTCCAGCGCGGGCTCCGACCGTTCGCAGCCCTCGTAGTACTCGAGCGCCTGCCGCACCAGGGGCGCGCTCTGCTCGAGCAGCGCGCCTTCGTAGATCCCGCGGAGCTCGGGGTCGCGTTCGATCTCGGAAGGAATCGGTGCGCCGAGAAAGCGCGCGACGAAGTCGTCCATCAAGAGACCGGCCACGGCGCGCCCCTCCGTGTTGCTGGGTCCGGGCGCGTCACCCTCCGCGAACGCCGCGATGGCCTGCTGCGTGAACCGCATTCGCACCTCGACCCAGGCCCTGAACGGTCCCTGCGCCCACTCGTTCACCCTCCCCATCGACACGCCCGGAGGGAGATAGGGAAGCGAGAGCTCGAGCGCGTCACGCGCACGAGACCACGCTGGCCCGTCCGCCGGCCGGACCGGCGCGGGGAGCGCGATCCCGGCGACCGCCCACTCCGTCTGCGGAGCGCGCGAAGGCAAGCTCGGCTCGGTCGGGGGAGCCTCCTCCGCCCCGGTCGACGGATCGACGGTCACGGGGGCGACCGCGTCCGCGGAGCTCACGGTCGGAGCGTCGCTGGCCGACGAGTGACAGCCCACGAGACAGAAGACGAGTAGGACGCGCATGGGGCAAGAGCTTAGAACGGGATGGCGCCGAGCCAAACGCGGCCCGGCCGCAGCGGCGCGAAGTTGGTACAAGAGCATCGTGCGATGGCTCGCGTTGGTCCTGATGCTCGCCTGCTCGGATGATTCGGAGCGACGGCCGGCGACCGAGTCGAGGCCAGCGTCGGTCGAGGAGACGGAGGCGGAGCCAGAGACAGCGGCCCCGAGCGAGGTCGAGGCAACGGACGACTCGAACGACGCGTCCGAGACGCCGACCAGCGAAGGCTGCGTGCACGTCGTGCTCGACCAGGACCCGCCGCTGCGGGTGCGATCCGAGGCGAACGCGCGGAGCGAAGCGGTGGGCTCGCTGGCCAACGGCACCCCGATTCGAGTGCTCGAGACGCAAGGAGGCTGGGCGCGAATCCAGACGGGCTGGGTCTACGGCCAGAACATCTACGACACGTGCGCGAGCCCGCCGGCCGTTCCGGTGCTGCCACTGGGCGCGCGGGCATTTCTCATCGTCGACGGCTGGCACGACGCCAGCGAGGAGCCCCGCGCCAGCCTTCCCCCGGTGCCGATGGAGATGGCGACGATGTCGATGGGCCGCGGCGAGCTGCGCGACGTCGAGCCCATCGAGGTGACGCTGGTCACGAAGCGGGGCTCGTGCGTTCGAGAGGTCCGCCAACGAACGCAGGTGATCGGCACGTGCCCCGAGTACGCGACGGAGACCGACGCGCTGGTGGTGGACGGCTGCCCGGAGCTCCTCGGCGACGACGAGGACCGACCGCATCTCACCGCGCCGCTGATGGTCGCGGTCTTCGGGGCGCACCCCGGCTCACGGCTCGAGGACTGGCCCCACGAGAAGTCGGCGCCGAGCGATGCGGTCCTGGCCCAGCTACCCGCGGAGCCGACCGATGTCGGTGACTGGGTTCGCTTCGACGGTGGACGCTGGTCGTGGCTCTACGCGGACGAAGAGCACCACCTCTTCGATCGAGGACGTCTCGTCGACACCGTGAGTCTCACCGCGAGCGAGCCGATGCGCGTGGTGCGGGACGGCCGTTGGCTGGTCGCCGTCGGCAACCAGGGCTTCCACGGCTACGGCTTCTACATGTTCCCGCGCGCGCCCTTCGCACGGCAGGCGCGGGAGCTCGGCTTCGTCGCCTTCACCTGCGGCCCCTACTGAGCTGGTCTGGCGGAAGGTTCGCCTCTACCGTTGCAGCGATGAGCCGCTTCCTTCCCCTCTTCGTTCTGCTGGCCCTCGCCACCGCGTGCTCCGATGGCGACTCCGGCCCGGACTCGGTGCCCGACTACCTCCGCCAGTGCGTGAGCGAGTACGGCGATGCGCAGGCCGCCTGCTACCAGGCGACCGGCGAGAGCTGCGCCGAGGGTGAAGCGGGCACGAGCGCCGCGCTCGCCCACCTGCGCTCGGGCGTCGAGAGCCTGGCCGGCGCCGAGGTCTCCGGCGTGACGGGCGAAGCGCTCGTGGGCCGGCTCGAGAGCGCGTGCGCCTCCCAAGCGTCGTCGGTGGCCTGGCGCTCCTACGGCGGGCCGCAGGGCGCGGTCATCTCGGAGTCGAGCGAGGTCATCCAGGCCTGCCTGGTGAACGCGCACGCGGCGGCGCGGCTCTACATGGACGAGTCGCTCGCCGAGATCGACGCCTGTCTCGACAGGAGCTCCTGCGATCCATCGGACGTGGAAGCCCGTCGCGCCGAGCTCGCGTCGGAGGCGGTGGCGAGCATCGAGGCGCGCTGCCCGAGCGCGCTGGGGAACCGGATCGCGGTGAGCCCCGCGGTCTACATCGAGCGCGCCGCGCACCAGGTCGACTGCCTGGCGGCGACGTCGCACGCGTCGGTCGCGCCCCTCGAGCTCGGCTGTGGTCCCGAGAACGCCGACTTCGACGCGCCGCGCGGCGAGTGGACCCGCATCACCGTCGACTCGGCGAAGTGGGGCACGCAGTGCGGCGACGGCTCCGACTACTCGTTCTGGATCAAGCTCGCCCCCGAGGGCTCGCCGCTCGACCGCGTGCTCATCGGTCTACAGGGCGGCGGCGTGTGCGTCTTCGACGAGGACTGCTCCGCGCGCTTCGAGGCGGCCCCCGGCCTCTTCACCGCGGCCGACGACGAGCCGCTCAGCGTCGGCATCGCATCGGACGACGCAGCCGTCAGCCCCTTCGCCGACTACACGAAGGTCTACCTGCCCTACTGCACCCAGGACGTGTTCGCCGGCGGCGGTGTGGTGGAGGAGCTCGGCACCATCTCCATCCCGCGCTACGGCTCGGTGAACCTGCGCGCCTCGATTCAGATGGTGCGCGACCTGCTCTGGCAGAAGATGGACGCGGCCGGCGGCGACGGGTTCCGGCCGGACCAGCTCGTGGCGCTCTTCGGCGGCTGGTCGGCCGGCGCCTACGGCACCCTCTACAACTACCACTGGCTGCTCGACGACCTGCAGTGGCCGCGGACCATCGCGTTCCCGGACGCGGGCATGGCGCTCGACAACGGCTCGGCGCTCGGCGTGTCGGGCATCGGTCTGGTGAAGATCCCCGCGTGGGAGTTCCAGGAGTTCCTGCCGCCCTACTGCTTCGAGGGAGACTGCGCGGTCGGACCGGTGCTCTACGAGGCGATCTCCCCACGCCTGCTCCAGGTGCCCGAGCAGCAGATGCTGATCCTCAGCAACCCGAAGGACGACATCCAGCGCGGGGACGCGTTCTTCGAGGACGACGCGACGTGGATGAACACGATGCGGCAGTCCTACTGCGACACCAAGGACCTGCCCGGCATCCAGTACTACCTGACCAGCGTGTCGGACGAGAGCCTGCACGTGGTGACCATCCGCGAGGAGCTCTGGTCCGGATCGGTGGACGGCGTGGTGATGAGCGAGTGGTTCGGGCGCGCCGTATCCGACCCCGAGTCGATCACCGACCGGGTCGAAGAGGGCGACTTCACGACGGTTTTCCCAGGGGTCGAGCCCTACCCCTGCACCGTCGCTCCCTGAGGGCCGGGGCGGGGAACATGAAGTTGTCACGTGCGCATATGCGCTAATACGCATATGCGAGTACCATCATGCGAACGATGACCATGCTGATGCTGCTGGGAGCCGTGATGGGATGTGACGAAGAGGGCGAAGTGCGCGCGGAGCCGGAAGCGGTCGAGGCCGACGAAGCGACCGGGGTGGAGCTGCCGGCCGCGACCGGCGACGCCGCCGCGTTCCACGAGGATCTCGGGCGAACCATCGAAGCGCAGGTCCTCCCCGCGATGGCGACCATCCCGCAGGAACGACGCCGGACCCTCGACCGGCTCGCCACCTTCGTCGGCGAATCGGACCCGGCCGCGCTGACCTTCATCTGCACCCACAACTCCCGCCGGAGTCACCTCGCCGAGCAGTGGGCGTCCGTCGCCGCGCGCTACTACGGGCTCGAGCGAGTCGCGACGTATTCGGGCGGCACCGAAGCCACCGCGTTCAACCCCCGCGCCATCGCGGCGCTCGAACGCGCGGGGTTCGAGATCAGCTCGCCCGAAGGCGACAACCCTCGCCACGAGGTGAGCGTCGGCCCCGGCCTCACGCGCGTCGCCTTCTCGAAGACCTTCGCCGACGAGGCCAACCCGAGCGAGGGCTTCGCCGCGGTGATGACGTGCTCCGACGCCGACCGCTCGTGCCCCTTCGTCGAGGGAGCGGCGCTACGGGTCGCCCTCCCCTACGTCGATCCCAAGGAAGCGGACGACACCCCCGCGGAAGCGAGTCGCTACGACGAGCGCAGCCGCCAGATCGCCAGCGAGATGTTCTACCTGATGGCTCGCGCCGCGGAGGCGAGCTCGTGAGTGAGCTGCAGTCGTTGCTCGAGCTGCACAAGGCACTCGCGGACGAGACCCGCGTGCGGATGCTGGTCGTCCTGCTGGCGCTCGGCGAGCTCTGTGTGTGCGACCTCGAGGTCGGTCTCGACGTCACGCAGTCGCGAGCGTCACGCCACATGAGCGTGTTGCGCCACGCTGGCCTGGTCGACGACCGCCGCGACGGGCAGTGGGTCTACTACCGCATCGCGGCCGAGCCGAGCCCGAGCGTCGCTCGGGCGCTCGCTGCCCTCACGGAAGACGCCGCGCAGCTCGACGGCCTGAAGGCCGACGTCGAAGCGACCCGCGAAGCGCGCCGGAGTCCCTGCCGATGACCGACGAGAAACCGATGGGCCTCTTCGAGCGCTACCTCAGCGTCTGGGTGGCCACCGCGATCGGGCTGGGCGTCGGCCTCGGCCTCGTCGTGCCCGCGGCGTTCGAGACCGTGGCGTCGCTCGAGTGGGCACGCGTGAACCTGCCCGTGGCCGTGCTGATCTGGCTGATGGTCTACCCGATGATGCTCGAGGTCGACCCGAGCTGCGTGAAGGAAGCCAGCAAGCGCCCGAAGGGTCTGGTGCTCACCCTGGTCGTGAACTGGCTCGTGAAGCCCTTCACCATGGCGGGCCTCGGTGTGCTCTTCTTCGATCACGTCTTCGCCGGGCTCGTGCCCCCCGAAGATGCCGACCAATACATCGCGGGGATGATCCTGCTCGGCGTCGCGCCGTGCACCGCGATGGTCTTCGTGTGGAGCCACCTCACCCGAGGCGACGCGAGCTACACCTTGCTGCAGGTCTCGGTGAACGACCTGATCCTGGTCGTCGCGTTCGCGCCGATCGCGGGCTTCCTGCTCGGCGTCACCGAGCTGGCCGTCCCTTGGGAGACGCTCCTGGCCTCCGTCGTCCTCTTCGTCGTGGTCCCGCTGATCGCGGGACTCGCGACCCGCGCCCGCCTGCTCCGCACCGGCGGCAAGGAAGCGGTCGAGCGCTTCTCGGACCGCATGGGTCCGCTCTCGAAGGGTGGCTTGCTGCTGACGGTGGTGCTCCTCTTCGGCCTTCAAGCGGAGACGCTGGTCTCGCATCCGGGTCGCGTCGTGCTGATCGCCATCCCGCTGCTCGTTCAGAGCTACGGCATCTTCGCGATCGCCTACGGCCTCGCCCGCGCGCTCCGGCTCCCCTTCACCGTGGCCGCGCCCGCCGCGATGATCGGCACCTCGAACTTCTTCGAGCTGGCCGTCGCGGTCGCCATCAGCCTCTTCGGGCTCGCCTCCGGCGCCGCGCTCGCGACGGTGGTCGGGGTCCTCATCGAGGTGCCGGTGATGCTCTCGCTCGTCGCCTTCGCGAACCGCACCCGGGGCTGGTTCCCCGGGGCGGCGACCGCGGCCTAGGAACGGCATGGATCGAAAGGGCCCCGCCAGGCTAAGGTGCGGCCGTGGTCGACCCGTCCGATCTCCCCCAGCCTGGTCAGCGGATCGGACGCTATCGCGTGGAGAAGCTCCTCGGCGAGGGCGGCATGGGCGCCGTCTTCGCGGCGACGAACGACGTCACCGGCCGTGCCGTGGCCATCAAGTGGATGCTGCCGGCGATGGCGCGCTCGGCGGAGGCCGTCGCGCGTTTCCTCGCGGAGGCCCGGGCGACCGCGCGGATCGAGCACCCCAACGTGATCCAGGTGCTGGACGTGGGCCAGGACGGTCCCGCGCCCTTCCTGGTGATGGAGCGCCTCCGCGGCGAGTCCCTCGGGGAGCGCCTCGAACGCGTCGGGCGCCTCTCGGTCGCGGAGACCCTCGAGGTGATGATCCCCGCGTGCCGAGGCATCGCCGAGGCACACACCGAAGGGATCATCCACCGCGACCTCAAGCCCGACAACATCTTCCTCTGCCAGGGCAAGGACGGCAGCAAGCGCGCGCCGAAGGTCCTCGATTTCGGGATCTCGAAGCTCTACGAGGAGGGCAGCGCCAACAAGCTGACCCAGACCGGGGCGATCATGGGCACGCCGCTCTACATGTCGCCCGAGCAGATCAGCGCACGCCTCGATCCGGATCCCTCGTTCGACATCTACGCGGTCGGCGTCGTGCTCTATCAGTGCCTCGCGGGCTACCCGCCCTTCGACGGCGACAGCCTCTTCGCGCTGCTCCAGAAGATCGGCACCGGCGACACCCGCCCGCTCCACGTCGCGGCGCCCGACATCCCGGAAGAGGTCTCCAACGTCGTGATGCGGGCGATGCACGTCGACCGACAGCACCGACACCCGACGGTGCAGGCGCTCATCGCCGACCTCGAGTCGCTGCAGCAGCGCGGGTTCCAGAACGACCCAACGGCGGGTACGGCGCCCGCGCCGCAGACGCCGCCCACCCGGGTCGGTCCGCCCAACACCGGGCCGATGGTTCCGCGAACGCAGCCGAGCGGTCCGAGCAGCGGGCCCGTCCATGCGCCCGACACGCTCCGCGAGACCGGCCCGACCGCGGGCATGGCAGCGCAGCCGAAAAGCGGCGGGTCCACGCCCATGTGGGTCTTCTTCCTGGCGATCGGCTTGCTGCTCCTCTTCGTCGCCGTGATGGGCGGGGGCATCTTCTGGTGCGCCAGCCGCGGCGGCGGGGGCGGCAACAACGCGAACAGCGGCAACGGGCCCAACGTCAACGTCAACCCGACACCGCCGACCACGCCCACGGCGCCGACCACGCCCACGGCGCCGAACGCGGTGGTCAACGCCCCGACCATCGACCTGATGGGCCGTGGCAGCTGCACGCCGAGCTTCCACGGCCGGACCATGGTGGTCACCTCGCAGGGGACCATCACCGTCACCACCACTCAGGGCTTCCGGATCAGCGGGAACCTGACGGTCGGCTTCCCGGCGAGCGCGGTGCAGGCCGGCTCCATCGACCTCTCCTCTCAGGGCCGCATCGACGCGCCCGACACCATCGTCCACCTGATGCAGGACCAGACGATGTGGATGAACCTGGCCAGCGACACCACGGGCGTTCTCGTGAACGACGCCCCCGACCCGATCTCCGGGCGCATCGTCATCCGGCAGTTCGATGCCAACACCGGCGTCTCGGATCTGACCTTCGAGAACGTCGTGCTGCAGAACACCCAGGACGACGGGCTCTGCACCCTCAACGGCACCGTCCGCACCGTGGGGACCTCGACCGGCTTCTGAGTCGGCGGGGCCGCGCGCCCAGGCACGGATTCTCAGAGCCACCCCGGCGTGCAATGATGCAGCCATGGCGGCGCAGAAGATCGCCGGGCGCTACGAAATCCTCCACGAAATCGGGAAGGGAGGGATGGGTACGGTCTTCGCCGGTCACGACACGGTGGAGAACCGCCCGTGCGCCATCAAGGTGCTCCGCGAGGAGGCCAGCTTCCATCCGGACGCGAAGCCACGCTTCGAGCGAGAGGCGCAGGCGCCGGCCCGCATCGGGCACCCGGGCTTGGTCGAGGTCTACGACGCCTTCATCGACGACGACGGTCGGATGATCCTGGTCATGGAGCTCCTCGAGGGAGAGAGCTTCAAGCAGCTTCAGCAACGCGGCGCGTCCCTGCAGCAGCAGCTCGCGGTCGTGATGGCCGCGCTCGAGCCGCTCGCTGCAGCCCACGCGGCGGGCTTCGTCCACCGCGACATGAAACCGGCCAACATCTTCCTGGCGGTCGACGAGAGCGGCGGTGCGCGAGTGAAGCTCCTCGACTTCGGCGTCGCGCGCGACCTCGCCTCGGGTCAGCTGACCCAGACCGGCGTGATCGTGGGCAGCACCCACTACATCAGCCCGGAGCAGGCCCACAGCGCGCGGACCGTCGAGCCCACGGCCGACGTCTTCTCGATCGGCGTGGTGCTCTACGAGGCCGCCAGCGGGAAGCTGCCCTTCGCCGACGAGAGTCCGCTGAAGACCCTGACCAACCTCGCGAGCGGAAAGTACCCGCCGCTCGACACGGTCGCGCCGCGCGCACCGAGAGACCTGGTTGCGCTGGTCCACGAGTGCCTCGCGTTCCATCCGGTCGCGCGCCCACGAGACGCCGCGGTCCTCCGCGACCGACTCGCGCCGCTGTTGACGGGCACCCTCCCATCCGTTCGGGCACCGAGCGGCGACGTGAGCCCCAGCGCGGAGGCGGAAGGGTCGAAGGTGCGCTCCCGGCCCGGGGTCTCCGGTTCGGGTGCCGACTTGCTCGCTCCCATGGAGCAGGCGGACGCCCCGCCCCGCGCTCGCGGGATCATGATCATCGCGATGGTGAAGGCCCTCAAGAAGGCGATGGCGGACGGACTGCACATCGAGCTGAGCGACCAGGAGCGCGGGTGGCTCGACCAGTACGTCTTGCTCTCCGGCTGGTACGCCTGGAAGCACTTCGACTGGCTGATCCACCGCGTCCACGAGCACCTCATGGGGGGTACCGATGCGGGCGCGCGCAACATGGGCCGCTGGACCGCCGAACAGAACCTGACGGGTATTCACGCCAGCTTCGTCTACCCCGGCGATGTGCGACGCACGCTGCGGAGCCTACCGAACATGTGGTCGCGCTACTTCGATTTCGGCGAGGTCGAGATCGAGCAGGGGCAGGACGGCGAGGTCACCATCCGAGTGACCGGCTACGACTTCGTCCCGCCCGTGCACGAGCAGATGTTGGTGGGCTGGACGCTCGGCGCCGTGACGATGGCCGGCGGTGAGGTGAAGGCCTACGAGACGACCGAAGCCCCCTCGAAGGGCGACCGCGAGCTCGTCGTGCGCATGCGCATCACCAACCTCTGATGCTCGGCTGGCTCTCGCCGGCACGTCCAGCTACGCCCCCGCCATGCCCCACGCCGCCGAACCCGTGGCCATCGGCCTCGGCACCGCGCTGACGCTCGGTGCGCTCCAGGGCGTGACCGAGTTCCTCCCGGTGTCGAGCTCGGGGCACATCGCGATCGGCGCGATGCTCTTCGGCATTCAGGACGCGCCGCTGAGCCTGAGCATCGTGCTCCACGCGGGGACGCTGCTCGCGACGTTGGTGCTCTTCCGCAACGACGTGGCCCGGTTGCTCACCGACTTCGTCAAGGGGCTGCGGCGACCGAAGGAGTGGCTCGCGTCCGAGTCCGGGAAGATCAGCGCCGGGGTGATCGTGGCCAGCGTGCCGACGGCCATCCTCGGGCTGCTGCTGAAGGACTCGGTCGAGTCCTGGCAGTCCGTGCCGTGGATCGTCGGCGCCTGCTTGCTGGTCTCCGCGGTGATGGTGTGGACCACGCGCAGCGGCGGCGGGAAGGCCGCCGTGCTCGGGCTGGGCGCGGCGCTGATCGTGGGCATCGCGCAGGGGATCGCGGTGCTCCCCGGCATCAGCCGCAGCGGCACCACGATCGCCGTGGCGATGCTCCTCGGCATGCGCGGCGAGGCCGCCTTCCGCTTCTCGTTCCTGCTCTCGCTCCCCGCCGTCCTGGGCGCCGTCGTGCTCGAGCTCGGCGAGCCCGGCGCGCTGGCCTCCGTGGACACCTCGGTGTGGCTCGGGGGGCTGGTGGCCACCCTCGTCGGCGTGCTCTCGCTGGTGGCGCTGAAGAAGGTGGTCACGCAGGGCCGATTCTGGGCGTTCGCGCTCTACCTGGTGCCCGTGGGGCTCCTCCTGATCGCCTGGCCGCTGGTAGCCGGAGCGTTCTCGGGTTAGAGCGCTCACCGATGGCGGATACGTACGCGGTGATCATGGCGGGAGGCTCGGGGACGCGCTTCTGGCCCGCTTCCCGGCCCGAGCGGCCCAAGCAGCTCCTCCCCCTCGCGCCCGGGGACGATCGAAGTCTCCTGCGCGCGACCGTGGACCGGATCTCGCCGCTCGTGCCGATCGAACGCGTGCTCGTGGTGACCTCCGCGGCCCTCGCGGAGGCGACCCGCGCCGATCTCCCAGGGCTGCCGGAGGAGAACCTCATGGCGGAGCCCGTCGGCCGCAACACCGCGCCCTGCGTCGGCTGGGCCGCAGCGACGATCCGTCGGCGCTCGCCCGAGGCCCGGCTGATGGTGCTGCCCGCGGATCATCACATCGGCGACGAGAAGGCGTATCTGCAGACGCTGGCCACCGCCCTCGACGCCGCGAGCGAAGGCGACCTGGTCACCGTGGGTCTGAAGCCGACCCGGCCGGAGACCGGCTACGGCTACATCGAGGTCGGCGAGCCGATCGCCGAAGAGGTGTGGCGCGCCCGTCGCTTCGTCGAGAAGCCGACCCGCGAGCGAGCCGAGCAGCTCTTCGCCTCGGGGAGCTATCTCTGGAACAGCGGGATGTTCTTCTTCCGCGCGGACGCGATCCTCGACGCGATCGAGGAGCACCTGCCCGGGCTGGCGAAGGGGCTCGCCGAGCTCGACCGAGCGGCCGAAGCGGGGATCGAGGACTCCGCAGTGACCGAGGGCTACGGCGAGCTCCCGCGCGTGTCGATCGACCACGGCGTGATGGAGAAGGCCGACGGCGTCGCGGTGGTACCGGGCGACTTCGGCTGGTCGGACCTCGGCAGCTGGACGACCGCTTGGGAGCTCTCCGAGAAGGACGAGAACGGCAACGCGAGCGGCTCGGACTCGGTGCTCGTGGACGCGAGCGGAAACCTCGTGCGGGCGCCGCTCGGCAAGGTGGTCGCGCTCGTCGGCGTGTCGGATCTCGTGGTGGTCGACACCGAGGACGCCCTCCTCATCGTGCCGCGCAGCCGCGCCCAGGAGGTCCGCGAGGTCGTCCAGCGTCTGTCCGAGCGCAACGGCGAGCCGAGCTAGTTCTCGGCCCAAGACTCGTCTTGGGCGGGGGATTCTGAGAAATCCCCCCAGTCGTCGCGAGTGAATCGCTCCTCCTTCCCCCAAAAACCTAAAGGTCTCGCGGCAAGCCGCTCGGTGCGTCCTCGCGCTTCGCGCTACGTCCTCCGCGGTTCTTCCCCAGCGCACGGCGTTGCGCCGCCGACCCTCGCGGGCGAAGATCGCTCGCATGCGCTGGCTACCTCTCTTGCTCGCCCTCACCGCGTGCGACTGCGGCGACGAGCCGTCGACGGACAGCTCGGACGACCCGGATTCGCCCGGCATGGACCTCGGCTCCACGGACGGTCGAGTGCCCACCGATGCCACCACGACCGACCGGGACGGAACGACGCCGGAGATGTGTGCGGACCTCCGCGCGACGATCCGCGACTTCCGATCGGACCACCCGGACTTCGAGAGCGCCATCGCCGACGACCGCGGACTGGTGGAGGAAGACCTCGGGGCCGATGGCAAGCCGGTCTACGCCCCGGCGGGCGCGACCGCGACGGTCTCCGGTCAGACCAGCTTCGACCAGTGGTATCGGGACTCGGACGTGAACATGGCCTTCGAGATCGATCTGCCGCTCATCGAAGAGAGCCCGGGCGTCTTCGCCTTCGACGACTCGGACTTCTTCCCGATCGACGACCGGGGCTTCGACGAGCGCACGGCCGGCCACAACTTCCACTTCACCACGGAGATTCACGCGACCTTCCGCTACCGGGGCGGCGAGACCTTCACCTTCCGCGGGGATGACGACGTCTTCGTCTTCGTGAACGACAAGCTCGTGATCGACCTCGGCGGCGTGCACGGCGCCCAGGAGGGCACCGTCGACTTCGACGCCGAGGCCTCGCGGCTCGGCATCGTGACCGGGGAGACCTACTCGCTGGACGTGTTCCACGCCGAGCGGCACACGAGCGAGTCGAACTTCCGGCTCGAGACGTCGATCGAGTGTTTCTTGATCATCTAGCGGGAAAGAGCGCCGCAGGCGCGACTTCCCGCCCCGTGCCCGTGCCCGTGCCCTAGCGACAGCGGGGTTTGGCGGGCGCTTGCGATCGCCGAGACCCCGCAATGATCGGGTCGAGAGGGCCCGGATCGGGCACGGGCACGGGCACGGGCACGGGCACGGGGGTCTCGCCCGCTTGCGGGCGAGACCGTCTCTGGGTACCTCCCCGCGGTGAACCCGAACATCTTCCGTCAGTACGACATCCGTGGGGATGCCGAGCAGGACCTCCCGAGCGCCTTCGTCCGTGACCTGGGCCGAGCCCTGGGCACCTTCTGGAAGCGCCGAGACCTCACGAAGGTCGCCGTCGGCCGCGACTGTCGGCTGAGCTCGCCCCGCATCCATGGCGAGCTCGTGGCGGGGATCGCCGAGACCGGGGTCTCCATCGTCGACATCGGTGTGGTGCCCACGCCGCTCATGTACTTCACCGTCTTCCACCACGAGCTGGACGGCGGCGTGATGATCACCGGGAGCCACAACCCGCCCGGGGACAACGGCTTCAAGATGATGAAGGGCCGCGGCTCGCTCTACGGCGACGACGTGCTCGAGCTGCGCCGGCTCATCGAAGCCCGCGACTTCGAGACCGGCGGCCGCGGCGAGCGGGTGACCATCGACGTCCTCCCGGCGTACGTCTCCTTCGTGCGCGAGAACGTCTCGCTCGGCCGGACCGACCTGAAGGTCGCCATCGACGCCGGCAACGGCGCAGCCGGACCGACGGCGCTCGCCACGCTCCGCGCGCTCGGGGTGGAGCCGGTCGCGCTCCACTGCGAGATGGACGGGACCTTCCCCGCGCACCACCCGGATCCCACCGAGCCCGAGAACCTCGAGGAGCTCATCGCCACCGTGCGCGACAAGGGCCTCGACCTGGGCATCGCCTTCGACGGCGACGGTGACCGCCTCGGGGTCGTCGACTCCGACGGCACCGTGCGCTGGGGCGACCAGCTCATGGTGTTGCTCTCCCGAGACCTGCTCGCGCGCCGCCCCGGCGCGGCGATCCTGGGCGAGGTGAAGTGCTCCCAGGTCCTCTACGACGACATCGCCGCGCACGGCGGCCGCCCGATCCTCTGGAAGACCGGCCACTCGCTCATCAAGGCCAAGATGAAGGAAGAGGGCGCGCTCCTCGCCGGCGAGATGAGCGGTCACATCTTCTTCGCGGACAAGTTCTACGGCTTCGACGACGCCACCTACGCCGCGGCCCGCGTGCTCGAGGTCCTCTCCCGCGGAGAGGGGTCGATGGCCGACCGACTCGCGGACCTGCCGTCGACCGAGGTCACCCCGGAGCTGCGGGTGCCCTGTCCCGACGAAGAGAAGTTCGGCGTCGTCGACACGGTGAAGGCCCACTTCGAGAAGACCCACGAGGTCATCGGCGTCGACGGCGCGCGCATCCTCTTCGGCGACGGCGCGTGGGGTCTGGTGCGCGCGTCCAACACCCAGCCCGTGCTCGTGCTCCGCTTCGAGGCGAAGGACGCCACGACCCGCGATCGCATCCGCGCCACGGTCGAAGCCGTCGTCTCCCAGGCACGCAGCGGCGAGGTCGCCACCGCGGCCGCGCCGCATTAGACCGCTCCTCGAACCCCCTTGCCGCCGGGCCCTACTCGGGCGGGGTGCCGCGGAGAACCTCCGCCATCTTGCCGTCGGGGCCGTCGAGCCAGTCGCTCGGTCCGATGACCACCCGCTCGGGCTCGCCCTCGGGGCGCTCGATGAGGAGCTCGTGGGCGTCGGCGATCGGGAGGTCTTCCACGAAGGCCTCGCCGAAGCCGATGAGCAGGTAGACCTTCGCGCCGGGCGGGTTCGTCACGACCCGAACGGTGCCGAGGCTGCCGGTCGGCGTGCCCATCGCGTCCGGGCTGAGCTCGGTCGCACCGAGCGTCACGCCCTCGCCCTCCCCGCGCTGCACCTGCATCGCGAGCTCGTAGCGCGGCGTGTCCCCGTCCTGCTCCCACTGCGCGTCGGCCGGGACCACGGAACGGCTGACGCCCCCCTCGTCGTCGATGGCCACGAGCTCGTGAGCGACGCCCACCGGCAGGTACTCCGCGCTGGCGGGGCCGCGACCGAGGTAGAGCAGGATCTGTGCATCCTCGGGGGCGGTGACGCGCAGGTCGCCGCCCTCGGGACGGTTGATGATCACCTCCGGCTCGGCCGGTTCTTCCGGCTCCTCCGGTGCGTCACCCGTCAGTCGAGCGATCACGTCCGGCCGAAGGATGAAGAGCGCCGCCCCACCGCCGACCAGGAGCACGAGCAGACCGATCACCATCACCAGGCCGGTCTTGCTCTTCCCCACCTCGGCGGCGTCGAACTTGTCGAGGTCGTCCTCGAGGCCCGCGGCCCGGTCGAGCACACCGGAGTCGATCGCGCCCATCGTCGGAGCGGACTCCGGTACGGAGCGCGGCTTCGCGGGCGGCGGCTCGCTGCGCGCCGGGGGTGGGTTGCTCGGCGGCGGCGCCTGGGGCATCGGCGTGGCTTCGGTCGCGAAGGGGTCGCCCACGCTCGGCCGGGCTTCGGCGGGCACGAGCATCTCGATCTGGGGCGTCTTCCGATCCAGCCCATCGTCCCTCACGGGATGCGACTGTTTCGGCGTCTCCCGCCCGCGGAGCATGGCTCGCTGCCCCGCCTTCTTGGCGACCTCGTCGAAGGGGACGACCGGGTTGCCCATCGCGTCCACCGCGCCGAACTGC
This sequence comes from Deltaproteobacteria bacterium, assembly GCA_017644045.1. Taxonomy (GTDB): domain Bacteria; phylum Myxococcota_A; class Polyangia; order Polyangiales; family Houyiibacteriaceae; genus UBA1660. Next base: position 398,614 of record JAEPMI010000008.1, on the reverse strand, counting down.
GCGGTGGGGAGCTCCTCCGGCTCGAGGTCGCGCCCGTCGAGGAGCGCGTCGAGATCCGCGTCGACCGCTTCGGTCGCCGGCTCGGGCGGCCGAATGGAGCGCCCCTTCTTGTCCCCCTCGCGGAGTAGACGCGCCAGCACTCGGCGAGCCGCACCACGGTTGAGCGGCACCAGGCACGCCTCGAGCTCCGTCCGCAGCTCGTCCAGCGTCCAGCGGCCGCTGTGTGGACCGCTCTCCACGAGCTCGAGGAGCACCGGCGGCACGCCAGCCCCCGCCGCGACGAGCAGGCGCGAGAGCACGGAGATCACGCCCTGCGTGGCTTCCATCTGCTGGGCAGGGACGCCGCCCTCGATCTGGAGCTGGCCGCTCGGCAGCACCTGAACGTCGTCGGGCCCCACCGAACGCGGCTGGCTGAGCAACGCCTCGGTCGTCTCGAGCGCGACGAACGCGCCGATCTCGAAGGGCATGCGAGCGTCGCGCTCGCGACAACGGCGGACGAGCTCGGAGACGGAGACGGCGCTCATTCACTCTCCTCCGGCGGACGCACGGGCACCCCGTGCTCGGCGAGGTAGCGCTTGAGCTCCGCCACCGTGTGATCGCCGTCGTGGAAGATCGACGCCGCGAGCGCCGCGCTGGCGCCTCCTTCGGTCAGCCCGGCAGCCACGTGGGCGGGGTTTCCGACCCCACCCGAGGCGACCACCGGCACCGTCACGGCGTCGGCGACCGCGCGCGTCAGCGCCAGGTCGTAGCCATCCCGGGTTCCGTCGCGGTCCATGCTGGTGAGGAGTATCTCACCAGCCCCGAGCTCGGCTACTTTCCGTGCCCACTCGAGCGCGTCGATGCCCGTATTTTTGCGGCCACCGTGCGTGAACACCTCCCATCCGGGGGCGCCTTCGCGAGCCTTCGCGTCGATCGCCACCACGAGCGCCTGCGCGCCGTACGCGCCCGCGACGGCGGCCACGAGCTCGGGGTTCGACACCGCGGCGCTGTTGATGGAGACCTTGTCGGCGCCCGCGTTCAGCAGGTCGCGCACGTCCTCGACCGTCCGCACGCCGCCGCCGACCGTGAGCGGGGTCGCCACGGTGCTCGCGCAGCGGTCCACGACGTCGAAGAGGGTGCGGCGGGCTTCGTGGGAGGCGGTGATGTCGAGGAAGGTGATCTCGTCGGCTCCCTGCGCACAATACCGCGAGGCGAGCTCGACGGGGTCCCCGGAGTCGCGGAGCCCCACGAAGCGAACGCCTTTGACCACGCGCCCGTCCTTGACGTCGAGGCAGGGCACGATGCGTCGCGCGAGGGTCATGCATCCCCCCGAGCGGCCGCGAAGGCCTCGTCCAGCTCGAACGCACCCGCGAAGAGCGCTCGGCCGGACACGGCGGCGCGCACCCCGGCGTCTCGCAGCGCGCGGATGTGGTCGAGGCTCCCGATCCCGCCGGACGCGATCACCGTGGCCGCGACCTCGGCCTGCAGCGCGGCGGTCGCCTCGACGTCCGGTCCCTGACCCGTCCCATCGCGTTCGATGCGGGTATAGAGGATGGCGGCGACGCCCCACCCGTCGGCTTCCCGAGCCAGGTCGTGGGTCTCGCGACCTGAGCCTTCGAGCCAGCCTTCCACGGCGACCTCACCATCGCGGGCGTCGATGGCGACCACCACTCCGTCGGGCTTCTCCTTCGCGAGCGCCTGCACCACCTCGGGCGCCTTCACGGCGATCGTCCCGAGCACCACCCGCTCCACGCCGCGCTCCCAGAGCAAGCGTGCCCGCTCCGCCGTGCGGATGCCGCCGCCGACCTGGAGGGTCAGACCGGTCTCGGCCGCCACGCGCGCGAGGATGGCGTCGTTGACCGGCCGGCCCTCCCGCGCGCCGTCGAGGTCGACCATGTGCAGCCGCGTGGCGCCCGCCGCCTCGAGCCGCTTGGCCATGGCGACCGGGTCGTCCGAGTAGACGGTGGCCTGGTCGTAGTCGCCCTCGAGGAGGCGGACGACCTTGCCACCGAGGACGTCGATGGCCGGGATCAGCTCGAGCGTCATGCTTGCTCCAGGAAGCGACGGAGGAGCGCCTCGCCGCGGCGCTGGCTCTTCTCCGGGTGGAACTGCGTGGCGACGCAACCGCCCTTCGCGATGGCCGCGCAGACGGGCTCGCCGTAGTCGACCGTGGCGGCGACCAGCGACTCGTCCTTCGGGACGCAGTGGTAGCTATGCACGAAGTAGAACCACGCTCCGGGGGGCAGGAGCTCGTGGCGGCTCTCGAGGGTGTTCCAGCCCATGTGCGGAACCTTGCGGCCCTCACCCCCGCGGAGGCGCCGGACGGTGCCCGCGAAGTAGCCGAGGCCGGGCGCACCCGGCGCCTCCTCGCTGGCCTCGAAGAGCAGCTGCATCCCCAGGCAGATGCCGAAGTAGGGGCGACCGCTGTCCAGGTACTCGCGGAGCGCGTCACCCACGCCGCCTTCGAGCGCGGCCGAGCCGGCAGCGAATCCGCCCTGCCCCGGCACGAGCAGCAGCTCTGCCTTCGCGATGGCCTCGGGCGTGCGCTCGAGCACCGGCTCGGCGCCGACGCGCTCCACGGCGCGCATCACGCTGTGCAGGTTCCCCAGCCCGAGATCGAGGATGGTCCAGCGGGTCATCGTAGCGACGGCTCCTGGACGCTCAGTCCAGGGTGCCCTTGGTGGACGGCAGGCGGCCCGCGGCCCGCGGATCGAGCTCGGTGGCGTGGCGGAGCGCCCGCGCGAAGGCCTTGAAGCAGATCTCGACGATGTGGTGGAGGTTCTCGCCGGCGTGGAGGTGGAAGTGGACGTTGGCGCCGCAGGTGCGAGCGAAGGCTTCGAAGAAGACCTCCGCGAGCTCGACGTCGAAGTCGCCGATCTTCGCCTTCGGCAGCGGGACCTCCCACACGAAGAAGGGCCGGCCGCTCAGGTCGAGCGCACACGTCACGCAAGCTTCGTCCATGGGCAAGGTGGCGTGGCCGTAGCGGCGAATGCCCACCTTGTCGCCGAGCGCATCGGCGAACGCCTTCCCGAGCACGATGCCGAGGTCCTCGGTCGTGTGGTGGCCATCGATGTGGGTGTCGCCCTTCGCGTCGACCTTCAGGTCGAAGAGCCCATGGCGCGAGAGCTGCTCGACCATGTGGGTGAGGAACCCGATGGGGGTGGTGACCGAGGATTCGCCGGTTCCGTCGAGGCCGACCTCGGCGGTGATCTCGGTCTCTGACGTGGTTCGTTCGATGCGGCCGGTGCGCGCCATGGCGGCGCCACCATAGCTCTACCGGGCCTCAGGACCAACGCACGAGACGTGCGCGGGCTCAACGCCGTTCAGCCGCGGACAGCAGCTCGAGCTCCTCGAGCTTCGCTTCCAGCCGCTCGCTGCCCGGCTCGTGCTGGAGCGCGATGCGGATCTGGAGGATGGCAGCCTTCAGATCCCCACCCCGCTGGGCCTGCTCCGCCGCAGCGAAGAAGGTCCGGGCGCGAGGGCCGAGCGGCTTCGGGATCCGGCTCGCATGGCGCCGCTCCACACCGGAGCGCAGCCGCTTGATGCCCTTCCGGAGCTCGCCGTCGTAGGCGAAGCGGAGATCCCGATCGAGCAGCACTCGATAGGCCTCGGTGCCCCGCCGGAAGATCTGGGTCGCGCGCTCGTGGCGCTTCGGATCGTCGGTGTGGTTGTCCGGATGGTAGCGGCGCGCGAAGGCGTGGAACGCCGCCCGAATCGCGTCGACGCCCGCCTGGGCGTCCACTCCGAGGAGCTCGTAGTAGTCCAGGTCGTCGAGCCCCGGCTTCGGCTTCGCGCTCATGGCCCCGTGAGCTGCTCGAGGCGCTCCTGCATGCGCTCGAGCTCGTCCTCGGCGATACCGCCGATCAACCGGATGCGGGTGACCTGCTCCCGGCCCGTGGCCTGGTCGCGAGCGCGGACGCCGAGGGTGCCGTCCGAATCGAGGACGAAGGTGACCTCGATGTCCACCGTCCTCGCGGCCGAGAGGCTCGGATCGAGATCGAGCACCACCTCACCGAGGAGCTGGTTCTGCTCGAGCCGACGGGACTCGCCCTGCGCGATGCGGATCGCGACCTGCGCCTGCGCCTGCCGGCCAGGGGCGAAGATGCGCGTCTGCTCCGTGGGCACGGGCGAGTTCCGCTTGATGATGTGCTCGCAGTAGCCGTCGACGGTCTCCACCCCGAGCGAGAACGGAGTCACGTCGACCAAGAGGGGCGGCGCGGGCGCCGCCACCGGAGGAGGCGCCAGCGGGGGAGGCGCGGGCGGCGCGGGCGGCGCCGGTGCCCGGACCGAGTCGCGGTCGGGCTGCCACGCAGGCCCCGGCGGCGGTGCCGGCGGCTGGGGCATCGGTTCCATGACCGACTCCCAGCTGTCCTTCGGCACCTTCGGCACCTTCGGCACCTTCGGCGGCGGGGGCATCCGCGGAGGCGGAGGCGGCGGCGTCCGCGGGGTCCCCACCGCGGCGATCGGCCGCTGCGCGACCGCCGACGCGGGAAGGCTCGGTGGGCTGGAAAGGCTCCCCGGCCGTACGCTCGGACGGGTCGGCTCGTCGAAGATGGGTGATGCCGAGATGGGCGGCAGCGACGACGTGGGCCGCGCCGGCTGCGGCGGCTGCGACGGCCCCGAGCGCCGCGTGGACGTTCGGCTTCGTCGACCGGTGCGGCCCCGAGCGGTGCGAAGCGCGTACCCCTGGATCGCCGCGCCCTTGGAGACGACGAGGTCCGGATCGATCCCCGCGAGCGGCTTCCGACCGAAGTACTCCGCGACCATCTGCTGAACGAGCGGCATCCGCGTCGAGCCACCGACCAGGATGACGTTGTCGAGCTGACCGGGGAGCATGCCGGCGACGCGCATCGCGTCGTCGCAGACGTCGAAGGCACGCGAGATCAGCGGACGCGCCATCGCCTCGAGCGCGCTGCGGGTCATCCCGAACGAGAGGTCGAGCGACTTGCCCCCGGCGCCGTACGCGAGCTCCTCGACCTTGAGCTGGACCTCGGTCTTGCTGGAGAGCTGACACTTGGCCCACTCCGCGGCGGCGCGAAGCCGCTCCAGCGCCTGACGGTCGGCGCGCGGGTCGTAGCGGTGGTGGGCGAGGAACGCCTCGGCCATCTGGTCCGCGATGAGCGCGTCGACGTCGTCGCCGCCGAGGTAGGTGTCCCCGGCGGTCGCGATGACCTCGATGACGTCGCCCGCCAGGTGGAGGATGGTCAGATCGAACGTGCCGCCGCCGAGGTCGAAGACCGCCACGCGCTCCTTCGAGCCTCGCCCGTAGCCATAAGCCAGCGCGGCGGCCGTCGGCTCGTTGAGGATCCGGAGCACCTCGAGGCCCGCGACGCGCCCGGCGGCTTTCGTCGCGCTCCGCTGGAGCTCGTCGAAGTTCGCGGGGACGGTCACCACCGCGCGGGTGCAGGGGATACCCGTCGCCTGCTCCGCGACCGAGCGAATCTCCTTGAGCACGAAGGCGCTGATCTCGGCCAGCGTGTAGGTGAGCCCGCGCGCCTCCACGAGGACGCCGCCGGACGGACCGGGTCGAAGCTCGAAGGGGAAGCGCTCGCGGGCCTGGCGAACCTCCGCCGACTCGTAGGGCCGACCGATCAGCCGCTTGACCGAGTAGATCGTGTTCTGCGCGTCGATGAGTCGGCGCTCGCGAGCGTCGCGGCCGACGATCACGGACCCGTTCGGGTGGAACGAGACGACCGAAGGGATCAGCGCTCCCCCCGACGCGGTGCGCAGCACGCGCGCCTCCCCGCCGTCCATGATCGACACGACGGAGTTCGTCGTGCCGAGGTCGATGCCGAGGACGTGACTCAAGGTCGTCCCAGCCTATCGAAGGCTCCCCCCCGTGACCACACCGTCAGCTCTCGGTCTCGTCGCCGCCGCCTTCGTCGGAGGCGGAGTCGTCGGCCGCGGAGTCCTCGGCGCTCGCCTCGGTCGCCTCCGCGGGCTCGCTGCCCTCGGTCGCCTCGCCTTCGGCGCCCTCGCCTTCCTCGGCGTCGTCCGTGTCCTCGCGGGGCACCGGCTCGATGTCGACCACCCGCTCACCGTCGCGGAGCCGGATGACGATCACGCCCTGCGTGTTCCGGCCGGCTTCGCGGATCTGCTCGATGCGGGTGCGGATGACCTGGCCACCGTCGGTGATGACCATGATGCCTTCGTCGGGGTCGACGAGGCGCAAGCGGGTGAGCTCGCCGTTCCGCTCGCTCGTCTGGATGGCCACGATGCCGAGGCCGCCGCGCTTCTGGATCTTGAACGAGCGATCCGAGATGGGGTTGCCCTCGTCGTCCCGGGTCATCAGCGGCGTGCGCTTGCCGTAGCCGTTCTCCGAGATGGTCAGCACCTGCTGGCGGTCCTCGTCTTCGATGGCGTCCATGCCGATGACGTAGTCGCCCTCGCGCAGGTCGATGCCCTTCACGCCGCTCGAGTCGCGGCCCATCGGGCGCGCGTCGCTCACGTCGAAGCGAATGGACATGCCCTGAGCGGTGCCGATGATCACCGACTGGCCCTCGGACACGATCCGCGCGGTCAGCAGCTCGTCGTCCTCGCGAATGTTCACGCCGATGATGCCGGTCACGCGGATGTTCGAGTAGGCGCTGAGCTCGGTGCGCTTCACGCGACCGCCGCGGGTGCAGGTGATGAGGTAGGCGTCGTCCTCGAAGCTACGAATCGGCACGATCGACGCGACGCGATCGTCCTTCTCGAGCTGGAGGAAGTTCACCACCGCGCGGCCGGCGCTCGCGCGGCCCTTCTGTGGGATCTCGTAGACCCGTTTCAGGAAGGCCTTGCCGTTGTGCGTCAGGAAGAGGAGGTGCGCGTGGGCGTTCACGCTGAACACCCACTGCACGAAGTCCTCGTCGCGGGTGTCCATCGCTCGCGAGCCCTTTCCGCCGCGCTTCTGCGCGCGGTACTCGGAGAGCGGGACCCGCTTGATGTAGCCCTTGTGGCTGACGGTGACGATGACCTCCTCGTCGGCGATGAGGTCCTCGATGTTGATGTCGCCTTCGGCCTCGACGATCTCGGTGCGACGCTCGTCGCCGTACTTGTCGCGGACCTCCTGCAGCTCGTCCTTGATGACCTTCATCAGCAGCTCGTCGTCGGCGAGGATCGAGCGGAGGTAGGCGATGTGGTCGGAGAGCTCACCGTACTGCGTCGCGAGCTTCTCGCGCTCGAGGCCGGTGAGGCGGCTGAGGCGCATCTCGAGGATGGCCTTGGCCTGACGCTCGCTGAGGAAGTACTGACCGCGCTCCTTGGCCGCAGCGATCTCCTCTTCCGGGCGACCGGCGCGCCGCACGAACTCTTCGAGCCCGGGGAGCGGGAGCTTCATCAGTCGCTCGCGCGCCTCGTTCGGGTCGCGGCTCGAGCGGATGGTGTCGACGACGAGGTCGACCTCGGTGACCGCCATGCCGAGACCCTCGACCAGCTCGCGCTGGCTGAGCGCCTGCCGCAGGTCGTAGCGGGTCCGGCGGGTGACCACCTCGCGGCGATGCGAGATGAAGTGCTCGAGGCACTCCTTGAGCCCGAGGACCTTCGGTCGCTGCCCGACGATGGCGAGGCAGTTCACGCCGAACGTCGATTGCATCGCGGTCATCCGGTAGAGCTTGTTGAGCACGATCTCGCCGTGGGCGTCGCGCTTGAGCTCGATGACCATCCGCATGCCGTCGCGGTCGGACTCGTCACGCAGATCGCTGACGCCCTCGAGGCGCTTCTCGCGGACGAGGTCGGCGATCTTCTTGAGCAGGTCGGCCTTGTTGACCTGGAAGGGAAGCTCCGTGACCACGATCTGCTCGCGGCCGCGACCGTTCGGGATCTCCTCGACGTCGGCGCGGGCGCGCATGACCACGCGGCCCCGACCGGTCCGGTAGGCGCTCAGGATGCCACCGCGGCCGTAGATGAAGCCGGCGGTGGGGAAGTCCGGCCCCTTCACGCCGAGGCGGAGGCTGCCGTCCTCCTCCTCGTGGTCCTGCATCAGCTGCTCGACCTCGAGGTCGGGGTCGTCGATCAGCCGGATGGTCGCGTCCACCACCTCGCGCAGGTTGTGCGGCGGGATGTTGGTCGCCATGCCGACGGCGATGCCGCCGGAGCCGTTCACCAGCAGGTTCGGGAACCGGCTCGGGAGGACGAGGGGCTCGGACTCGGTGTCATCGAAGTTCGGGCCGTACTCGACGGTCTCCTTCTCGATGTCGGCCATGAGCTCGCCGGCGAGGCGAGCCATCCGCACCTCGGTGTATCGCATGGCGGCCGCGGGGTCGCCGTCGACGGATCCGAAGTTGCCCTGCCCGTCCACCAGCGGGGAGCGCATGGAGAACTCCTGCGCCATGCGGACCAGGGCGTCGTAGACCGCCTGGTCGCCGTGCGGGTGGTACTTGCCCAGCACGTCGCCGACGATGCGGGCCGACTTCTTGTAGGAGCCGCTGGCCGTGACCTTCTGCTCGTGCATCGAGTAGAGGATTCGGCGGTGCACGGGCTTGAGACCGTCTCGGACGTCGGGAATCGCGCGCCCGATGATCACGCTCATCGCGTAATCCAGGTACGAGCGGCGCATCTCGTCTTCGATGGTGACGGGGAGTTTTTGCGGGTCGGCCATGAGTGCGCGGACCGTATCACCGCGCACGCGCGCACGCACGCACGCGCGTAGTTAAATAGTATCCCTCGGTGATCATGTGCCAACGATGCATGGGCCAGGCGCCAACGTCGTTGGCGGACGGCCCGCGAGAATCGTCAGAAAGCCTTGGAAAATCGGGCAATCTCGGTCGACATTGAGAACGGAACGGTGCTTGCCCCACCACCCCACAGCCCCGGCGTTCGCCCTTCGACGCCGGTCTCACCGACCTGGAGACGATCGTCTTGACCCGTCAAAGCCCCCAAGCACCCACCTCGCGCCCGAAACGAGCTCTCCGAGGGCTCGTGCTCGGATGTGCCCTGGCGGCGCTCACGGGCCTCGTGGGCTGCTCGAACAGCGCGAGCCCGACCCTTCCCATCCCACCGCCCTCGGCGCTCTCCACTCCGCCGGACGCCGATGGCTTCGTGACGATCCAGGGCAGCTCCGGCATCGAAGGCGCGATGGTCAGCGCCTTCAACGAGCGCATCGGTGAGGGGGTGATCGGCGAGATCGACGACCTCGGCGAGTTCACCCTCCGGCTGCCGGCACAGTCTGGCGATCCGATCGCCGTCTGGCAGACCGTGGGCTCCCAACGAGGCGAAATCCTCACGGTGTTGGTGCCCGATCCCTAGCGACGGGTGCTCCAGAGTGGTCAACTGTCGCTTTGTTGACCACATGTAGGACAAGTGCGTACATCGATGTCGGCGGGCCCTGGAGCGATGGGTTCCGCCGGGAGGAATCGATGGATACGGCGATGCGTGACCTCGAGCAGATCGAGGAGAAGGACCCCCAGGATGGCCAGGGCCGCTCGGCGGCGGTCTTCCTGCTGGCGACCCTGGTGACCGGTGGGCTGGTCTACGGCGTGGCCCAGCTGCTGGGGGGCGGTGAGGCCGAGGCCTCCGCCCACGACCCGCTGGCCGCGCTCGCCGAGGCGAGCGAGCTGGCCGAAGCCGCCCGCGAGGCCGAAGCCGCGGAGGCGGAACCGATCGAAGTGGAGCGCACCGAGCTGGCGTTCCCGGAGGCGCTGGGCGGCGACGAGCGCCCCGAGGTGGAAGCGAGCTTCGCGGCGGCCGCCGCCGAGCACGAGCGACTCCAGAACGGTCAGGTCTTCGTGGGCCATCAGGTTCGCCCGCCCAGCCCCACGAGCATGGCCCTGCCCGCCGCCGCCCTGGCGACGCCCCAGGCCGAGGAGCTCGCGCAGACCGCGACGCGAGACGCGATGGTCGCGGCAGCGCTGCCGGCCGAGGAGCGACGCGGTCCGCGTGGCACCGTCGGCATGGATGGGAAGTACACGCTGCAGGTCGCCAGCTACCGCGACGAGGGCGAGGCCGAGGCCTTCGCCGTCGCGCTCCGCGACCGTGGCCACGATGCGTTCACCATGCAGGCCGACATCGAGGGCCGCGGCCTCTTCCATCGCGTCCGCATCGGTCCCTTCGAGACCGGCCGCGAGGCCGAGGCGTACCGCCGCGAGTTCGAGCGCAACGAGCGCATGGACACCTTCGTCGTCCGCCGTCGTGATTGAGCTGACTACGCGATTGAGCCAACTAGGGTAGGTAGATCGCGACGTCCGCGACGTTCGTTCCGGTCGGACCGCACCGCAAGGTCGTACCGATCGCGTCGAAGAAGGGGGTCGCATCGTTCGCTGCCAGCGCCGCCGCCGGGTCCAGCCCGCGGCGGCGCATCTCGTTCTGGGCCGCGCCATCGATCAGCGCTCCAGCCGCGTCGCTCGCTCCGTCGATGCCGTCAGTGCCGAAGCAGAGAAGGAGCCCGCGCGACCACCCCGCCGCGAGCGCTCCGAGGGCGACCTCCTGGTTGCGACCGCCGACGCCATCGCCGGTGAGCGCCACGGTCGTCTCGCCGCCCCAGACCCAGCCGCCCTCCCCTCGCTCCGCGGCGATCCGCGCGCCGAGCTCGCGCGCCTCGCCGGCGAAGGTGCCCTCGCGATCGCGGAGCGACGGCTCCATCGCCCGCATGGCTGCGAGCGCCGTGAAGACGTCGGCAGCCACCTCGGTGCATACGTCGAGCGTCGGCGCTGGCGACCGAACGGCGAGCTGCGCGCGGACCGAGTCGGGCAAGGGGATGGCGTAGCGCTCGAGCACCGCCTGTGGGTCGGGCGCGTCGTCCGGTGGAGGACAGGTCGGGCCGGACGCGACCAGGCTCGGCGAATGCGGTGCGACGTCCGACACGATCACGTTCCGGATCCGAGCGGGCGCCATCGCCGCCGCCAAGCCACCGCCCTTCAGCCGCGAGAGCACGCGGCGGACCGCGTTGAGCTCGTCGATGCTCGCGCCCCCCTCGCGCAGCTCGCGGGTGACCCGAACGAGCTCGGCGAGCGTGATCGTGCCCGCGGGGAGCTCGAGCAGCGCGGACCCGCCCCCGGACACCAGACAGAGCGCCGCATCGCCCGCCCCGAGCGCAGACGCACGGGCGAGCACCGCCCGACCGGTCTCGACCGCGTCATCCGCCGGATCGGGGTGGCTCCCCCACCGCACGTCCAACGCTCCCAGTCCCTCCTCGTGCACGTCCTCGTCCTCGTGCACGTGCACGTGCACGAAAGGCTGTGGAGAGCCGGTCTCCGACGCCGAACCCCGAGACCCGACCCGCGGCGCGACCACGACGCCTCCCGCCAACGCGACCGACCGCGCCGCCGCACACGCCATCGGGATCGCGGCTTTCCCGAACGCGAAGAGCGTCGCACCGTCGAGCGGCCCCAGCCTCTCGATCGCGCGCTGTGTGGCCGCGCCGGGCTCGATCGCCTCGAGCGCCCGCTCCGCCAGGTCCAGCGCTCGCGCACGACGGTCGCGATCTCTGCCACTCACGCTGCCGAGAAGCCGCTCTCGATCGAAGCGAACGCTCACCCCCCGATCGTACGCCTTCCCGAGACATCCGATGCGCTCGAAGGCTCCTCGCGCGCGCCAGCCTGTGCCATTCACCGCCCGAACCGGTTCTGAGGGGCGGTACGCCCGTTGCAGAGCACCAGGGCATGGAGGTGCTTCGATGCTTCGATGGATGATGACGCTCGCGATCGCTGGGACGATGGCGTGTGGTGACTATGGGGGCGACGGCGGCGGGGATGGGATCCCGAGCTCTTTCGGCGACGATGGGCGCGAAGGCGGCGGACCGGGTGACCCCGGCGGCGAGGGATGCACGGGCCCCTGTGGCGAGCCGATCCCCGCGGGTCAGCTGACCGCGGGCGAGTGGCGTGACCTCGACGACTGGGAGCGCTGGAGCGATCTCGTGGAGGGCGAGTTCGCCACCGACCACGAGACCTGGGGGGCCGACACCCGCGAACGCTTCGCGGTGCGGGTGACCGAGGCGGGCTCGCCCGTCGTGGACGCCGAGGTGGCGCTGCTCGACGGCGACGGGCGGACCGAGTGGGAGGCCCGCACCGACGTCCAGGGCGAGGCCGAGCTCTTCGCCGGGATGGACGATGGCTCGTCCGGTCCGTACACGGTCTCGGTTCGCTCGGGCGCCGCGACGCTCTCGCAGGCCATCGAGCCGAGCGCGACGGCGACGGAGCTGGTCCTGACCGGCTCGCTCGCCCCACGTCGAGCGCTCGACCTGATGTTCGTGATCGACACCACCGGCTCGATGGGCGACGAGCTCCGCTACATCCAGGCGGAGCTGGAGGACGTGATCGACCGGGCCCGGGCGAACGCGAGCCAGCGCTTCGACCTGCGGGTCTCGATGAACTTCTATCGCGACGAAGGCGACGCCTACGTGGTGAGCTCGAACGCCTTCACGCCGGTCGTGGACGACGCGGTCGCGCAGCTCACGGGTGAGAGCGCGAACGGCGGCGGCGATTGGCCCGAAGCGGTCGACGCGGCTCTCGAGGACGCCGTCGCGAACCACGACTGGAGCGACGACGCCACGGCGCGGCTGCTCTTCTTGGTGCTCGACGCGCCGCCGCACTCCGACCAGGCCAAGCTCGCTCGCGTCCGCGACGCGACGCGCGCCGCTGCGGCGCAAGGCGTCCGCGTGGTCGCGGTCAGCGGCTCGGGGATCCAGAAGTCCACCGAGGTCCTGCTCCGCACGCTCGGGATCCTGACCGGTGGAACCTACGTCTTCCTGACCAACGACAGCGGCATCGGCGGCGACCACATCGAGCCGACCGTCGGTGAGTTCGACGTCGAGTTCCTCAACGACCTCATGGCCCGGCTGATCGTCGAGTCGGTGGACGGCCGGCCGGCCGAGTAGCGTTCGAGGACGCCGGTCCCGAGAGGCCGGCGTCCTCGCTCATCCGCTCCAGCTCCAGTCCACCCCGGGCACGACCTCGACGTGCACGTGGTTGGCGTGGGCTTCGTCGTGGTGCGGCGTGACGACCACTTGGAAGAGCTCGCGGCGGATCGCCTCGCAGACCATCCCGCGGAGGATGGCGCCGGCCTCCTGTCCTTCTTCGGGTGACGGCAGCGGCGCGCGCGCCTGGCCTTCCTCTGGCTCCGGACCGCACGGCGGCTCGCCTCGCTCCCGCGGCTGCCAGTCCTCGAGAACGTCGAGGGTCTCGAGCCCCGGGCGCTCGAAGAAGCGCGGGTCGAACGCGAGCCCCTTGGAGTGGCCGCTCGGCTGACCGGTGGCGCGAACGCGCGCGCCTGGTCGGAAGGCGCTCAGGTGGCGGATGTGGGTCACGCCCGCCGCACGCAGGAGTGGTGCCCAGGCGTGAATGGCGAGCAGGAGTCGGCAGTCCATCACGCGGTGGAGCGCGCGCCGCCCCTCGAAGGTCAGCGTGATGCCACCGACCGGACCGGTCGGGACGACGGGGACCGCGACCACGCCCCGCGCACGCTCGTCGGTGCTGCGCTGGTGGGGAATGGCGAGCTCGCGCAGCGCCGCACGACACTCGGCTGGCTCGAGCTCCGCGATCGCGCGGCCCGTCGGTCCGGCGGCCGCCTCGACCGACGCGAAGTCGGGGACCACGGACGCCGGCGGCGGCGGCTCGACGCCGGTGGGGAGCTCGGCGGGCTCGTCGGTCCCGCTCGTGGTGGCCCGCTCGGGATCGCGGGTCTGCGCGCGGGCGCGCGTTCCCCGGTCGGCAGGTGCGTCTGCGCCACCGCAGGCGGGCATCGAGCACGCGCTCGCCAGGAGCGAGACGCACAGACCGAGGGGGCGCAGGGTCGACGGAGAGCCCATCCCGCCCACGGTAACAGCGTGCCCCACGCAAGGCCGCATCTTCGCGGCATCCCACGAGGGCCCGCCTGCCAGGTATGATGGCGCCATGGACGAAGCGACGCTGCTGGCGCTCCTGAAGAAGGGGCAGCAGTACCAAGCGAGTGACGTGCTCCTGAAGGTCGGCCAACCGCCGGCGTTCCGCGTGAACGGAGACCTCCACTACCTGCAGGGCGACAAGCTCAAGCCCGAGCAGACCCGCGGGCTCGCGGAGATGATCCTCCGGCGCTCCCGCTACAAGGGCTCGCTCGACGACCTGCTGGAGTACGACACCAGCTATGGCGCGTCGGGCATCGGCCGCTATCGCTGCAACGTCTATCGACAGCGCGGCACCCTCGCCGTCGCGCTCCGTGCGATCCCGCTGCGCATCCCGAACTTCCAGGAGCTCCGGCTGCCGGCGTCCGTCGAAGCGCTCGCCAAGAACGAGCGCGGCATGATCCTGGTCGTCGGCGCTGCCGGTAACGGCAAGAGCACCACGCTGGCCGCGATGGTGAACCACATCAACACCAACCGCCGCGTCCACATCGTCACGATCGAAGACCCGATCGAGTACATGCACCCGGACCAGCTGGCGTCGGTCTCCCAACGCGAGATCGGGCTCGACACGCCGGACTTCGCCACCGCCCTGCGCGCGTCACTGCGTCAGGATCCGGACGTGATCCTCGTCGGTGAGATCCGTGACGAGGAGACGATGGACATCGCGCTCAAGGCCGCCGAGACGGGCCACCTCGTGCTCTCCACGCTGCACACGCCCGACGTCGCGCGCACGGTCGGTCGTATCCTCAACCTGGCGAGCGGCTCCGACCCCAAGGAGATCCGCGAGCGGCTCAGCGACAACCTCAAGGGCATCGTCGCGCAGCGCCTCCTGCCCCGCGCCGACGGTCAGGGACGGGTCGTCGCGGTCGAGGTGCTCGTGATGACCGGCACCGCGCGCGAGAGCATCAAGTCCCCGGAGAACAACCTCCCGCTCAAGGACGTCATGGAGCGCGGCGTGCACCCCTACGGCATGCAGAACTTCGAGATGGCCCTGAAGGACCTGGTCAAGAACGGCCTCATCGACGTCGAGACCGCCCGCGCTGCGATGGGCTGAGCCTCGCCGCCGTCGACGATTGTCACGGGGCCGTCGTAGAGTCCCTCCGCGCACGACGCGCCAGGAGAAAGGGGGGCCCGATGGCCCAGCAGAGCAAGCAGGGAGCCTTCGTCTGGTACGACCTCTTCACGAAGGACGTGGACGCGGCGAAGGCCTATTACACCGAGACCGTCGGCTGGGGGACCCAGGAGTGGGACGGCCCGATGGACTACACCATGTTCACCGTCGGCGGCGCGCCCGTGGGCGGCGTCATGCCGATGCCGGAGGGCATGCCCGAAGGCGTCCCGCCACACTGGCTGGGCTACATCCACGTCGACGACCTCGAGGCGAGCCTGGCGAAGGTGACGGAGCTCGGCGGTCAGGTGCGCATGCCCGCGACCGAGATCCCCGGCATCGGTCACTTCGCCACCATCGCCGACCCGCAGGGCGCCGCCGTCGCGCTCTTCTCCTCCAGCGGCGACGACCAGGGCGAGCCCATCGAGCGCAACGCGTTGGGCAACTTCAGCTGGGCCGAGCTCAACACGACCGACTACGAGGCCGCGTTCGAGTTCTACTCGAAGCTGCTCGGCTGGAGCATCACCAGCGACATGGACATGGGCCCGGAGAACGGGATGTACCGCATGTACCAGCGAGCGGGAGGCCCCGAGGGCCAGTCCATGGGCGGCATGAGCAACATGGCCGGCAAGATGAACGTCCCGCCGCACTGGCTCTTCTACGCCAACGTCGACGACATCGACGCCGCCGCCAAGCGCGTGACGAGCAACGGCGGCAAGATCCTCTTCGGCCCGATGAGCATTCCCGGCGACGACAAGATCGTCATCTGCGACGACCCGCAGAACGCCGGCTTCGCGCTCTACGCCGAAGGCAAGAAGAGCTGACCGAGTGGCCGCCGCGGTGAACGCCGCGGCGGCTCGCTCACTCCGCCGGGGCGGCCGCAGCGGCAGCGGCGGCTCCCGCTTCGGCGCGCTCGCGGGGGGCTTCGACGAGGTAGTAGCGCAGCGCTTCGCGCGCGGCGTAGGCGGCCTTGATCCGCCAGTGCGGCGTGTTGACGATGAGCGAGGCGACCGCGATCTGCGGGTCGTCCGCCGGCGCGTAGCCGACGAACCAGGTGTAGCCGCGGTAGGGGCGCTCGGCGCTGAGGGTGCCGGTCTTGCCGGCGACCTCGATGTCCGGGAGGAAGGCGTTGCCGTGCTCGTCGAAGAAGGTGCTGCGCGCGGTGCCGTGGGCGACCGTGTGGCGCATCATCTGGCCGACGCTGCGCGCGGTGCGGCGCGAGAGGACGGCGCGGAAGACCTCGGGTTCGTGCTGCATGAGCACGCGGCCATCCGGGTTCTCGAGGCGCTCGACGATGGCGGGGCGCATCATGCGACCATCGTTCGCGATGGTCGCGGCGATGGCGGCGCCGTGGAGCGGGCTCAGGTGCATGTGCCAGAAGCCGGCGGCGGTGCGGGCGCGCTCGAGGCGGTCTTCGGGGACCTCCATCGCGCTCGGCTGGGTCGGCACGTCGAAGGGGAGCGCGTGACCGAAGCCGAAGGCGGATGCGAAGCGCGCGAGGGTCGGACCGTCGAGGTGGCGGTCGCTGAGCTTCGCGAAGACGGCGTTGGCCGAGCGGCCCATCGCCTCCGTCAGGGTGACGCAGCGGGCCTCGTCGGGGTGGTCCTCGAGGTGCCACGCGGTGAGGCGGCTGCCGCCGCCGGTGTAGCAGGTGCGGGTATCGGGACCGATCCCGGCGTCGACGAGCGCGGAGCCGGTGACGACCTTGAAGACCGACGCGGTCGGCGCGCTCGGATCGAGGCAGAGATCGGGCGCGGAGGGATCGGCGCTCGAGTGGCTCACGTACGCGAGCACCCGACCAGTGCTCGGCTCGATCGCGACCACTGATCCGTAGGGGACCTCGTAACGACCGAAGACGCGCTCGACGTGCTCCTGCAGCCCCGGATCGAGCGTGAGAATGGCGCGACGGCCGTTCTCCAGCTCGGAGATCCGGCGGTCGCCTTCCTGCACGTGGAAGCGCGGATCGAAGCCTTCGAGCATCGAGCTGCGCCGGGCCTGCGCGCGCCTCGGCGCGTCGGAAGCCCTCGCCTGCGCGGCGGCTCCGTCTTCTCTGGGTCCGTCCGCGCTGCCGCGCTCGGCGCCGAAGAAGCTGCCGAGCGCGAGTCCCGCGACGATGAGACCCACGCCCCGCCACAGCCAACTGATGGCGTTCTTCGCCCCTCGCGTTCGCCCTACGCTCATGCCATCGAACTACGGGAACGGCCCCCAGCGGGCCAAGTTTCCCGCAAGCGCGAGAAAGGCTTCGATGAGCACTTATCGAAGCGTTCTACTCGTCCCCGAACACCCGGCGGTGGAGGGCCTCGGCCGCCGGGAGCATCCCGTAGCCCGGGTCCCCGAGGATCGCGTCGTCGATGGCGGCGACGCGGTCCTCCCGGCACGCCCGGAGGTTCGCGAAGCGCTCGCGGCCGCAGAAGGCGCCACGATTCGACGCGGGGATCACGAGCCACTCCGGGTCCATGACCAGGAGCCGCTCCGCGTCGTAGGTCGGCCACCCCGTGAGGCCCGCTTCCGCAGCGACGTCGCGCAGGCCGGCTGCGACGAGGACGTCGTGGTAGCTGGTGCCGGTCGCGCCACCGAAGAGCTGGTTCCCCCACGAGCCGACGTAGAGCGCGCCAGGTCGCGACGCGCCGGGCTCCGCCACGGCGGCCATCCGCTGCTCGAAGCGCGTGGCCATGGCCTCCGCCCGCTCGGGCGCCCCGACCAGCCGACCGAGGGTCCGCGTGATCGTTCCCAGCGCTTCGGCACCCGAATCGCCGCCGATGTCGAAGACCTCGAGGCCCGCCTCGCGTAGCCGCGCCACCCGCCGTGCCTCGGCCACGTTCGCCACCACGACCAGGTCCGGATCCAGCGCGATGAGCGTCTCGAGGTCTTCCAGATCCTCGATGACCGCCCTGCCCTCGTGGCGCCATGGCTCGAGCGCGTTCCGCTGGCTCTCGCCGGTGACCGCGATCAGCCTTTCGGGCTCGAGGATCCCATCGAGCACCTGATCGCCGATGGTGGTCGCGCTCGCGATGCGCTCGTAGCGGCGCACGGGCACGGCCACGCCGGTGGCGTCCGTCACCGGCTCCATGGACTCCGTCGCGTGCTCCGTCGCTTCGTCGAGCCCGAGCTCGAGCCCGCCGGCAAGGAGCACGGCCAGCGCCAGCGCGGCCGCGGCGGCGAACGCATTGATGGCGTCGATCACGCCGCACGATGACCGCTGGGAGCGGCACCTTCAACCGGCTACTCGGCCGACGAAGGCTCGCTTCTGAGCGACACGAGAGGCTCACCGGTGGCCGGATCGCGCTTCACGTGCCAGCCGAGAGGACTCAGCTCGATGTAGCTGTCGACCGAGCCGTCCCAGTCGACGTGCAGCCCCTCTCCACGCAACGCGCTTGCAATCGTCTCTCCGAGCTCGGTCGTGCCGGGCGCGACCTCGCCGTTCGCGAACCCGCCCCACGAGAGCCGGAGTCGCCCGACGAGCACCTCTTCGAGCATCTGCTGGTCGTAGAAGACGTAACCTCGAGGATCGGCGCCCTCCGCCTCCTCCTGAAGGAGCGAGAGCCCGTCGGGCTCGTGCATCCCATAAGCGTGTCGAGCCAGGATCCCGTCGGCCCCGAGCGCCGCGAACGCTCGAACCAAACGCTCGGGATCGGTCGGAGAGGGCCACTCCTCCTGCGCTTCGAAGTGCGCTGCGAGCGCCGCGTCGACCTCGGCCACGACGGCCTCCCGCTCGTCGGGCAAGAGCTCTCGCTCCACCAGCCGAGGCTCCGGCTCTTCCACCCACTCCTGCGCGACGTGCGCGGTACGCAGCTCGAGGATCGCGCGCCGCCCCATCCCGAGGGCGACCATGCGCTCGACGTCGTCGGAGACCTCGATGGCCGGGCCCTCCTCGGCACGGGCCTCGGCGGCTTCGGTCTCGACCGGCCCCGCCGACGCCGGCGGGGCCTCCGTTCCGCCGCAGGCGACGAGAAGACCAGCAACGAAGGCGCGGAGAAAGGCGTGGGATGGCATGGCGGCGGCAGTGTACGCGCACGGCCCCCGAGAGCACGCCGACCTACTCGCCCGCGATGCAGGTCATCCGATCGGCGTAGTCGGCGCCGCACGCCGCCAGGAGCAGCGCAGCAGCCAGGGATGGAAAGCGCCGACGGACCACCGCGGGCGAGTCGACGGAACGAGGGCCCCAACCTGCCCGACCTCAGTCGAGCTTGGTGAAGTGGAGCTGGACCTGCATCTGAGTGGGCTCGCCGCCGACCCGGACGAGGTCCAAGTCGAGGACGCGGCAGCTCTCGCTGAAGCGCCAGGCGTACTCGTAGCCCTGCTCGGCGCCCTCCCAGTCGAAGGTGATGCCCTGCTCGGTGTGAACCACCCAGCCCTTCGCGGCCGGGGCGTTCTCGGCCTGGAGAGCCCCTGCATTCGAGAAGGTCTGCCACTGGCGCTGGTCGTCGATGGTGGTGACGAAGCCGCTGCGCTCCTGCCAGGTCGCGGTGAAGGAGCAGCTGCCCGAGGGCTGGGGCGCCGGCTGGGCGGCGGCGGGGATGGTGAGGAGCGCGAGGAGGAAGACCAAGGCGAGGCGTCGCATGGGGAGCTGCGACGGGTGAGGGGGGAGGAGGATCTGATTCTTTCGTCCTTCTCGGATCGTGCACGTGCACGTGCACGTGTACGAGGACGTGCACGACCAGTCATCGGCACTGGTGGCGCGGCACGGTGAGGTGATACACGGGTCGCCATGACCGACGACGCGATCCGAGTGGACTACGCACTGGCGATGGACGATGGCTCCGGCTGTGGGCTCACCAATGCCCAGCTGGAGGCCGAGGCGCCCGCCTTCGAGCGCGGACTCCGCCGGGTGCTCGCCGAAGCGGAGGGCGGCCGCTTGGGCTTCTGGGGACTGCCGGACGACACCATCGACCTCGAGAAGGTGCAGGCCTTCGCCAGCGAGCTCAGCGACGCGGTCACCGACATCGTGGTGCTCGGCATCGGTGGCAGCTCCCTCGGTGGGCGCGCGCTCGTCGAAGCGCTCGGCCCCGCCGTCGCGCCGCCCGACGCGCGCCGCATCCACTACCCCGACAACAGCGATCCGTGGCGCCTCGATGGCCTGCTTCGGGCGCTGGACCCGAAGGCCACGCTGGCGGTCGTGATCAGCAAGTCCGGCGGGACGGTCGAGACCGCCGCTCAGCTCCTGGTGGTCCGGCAGTGGTTCCGCGACGGCGGCGTCGCGATGAAGGACCACCTCGTGGCCATCACCGACCCGGAGAGCGGCCTTCTCCGATCCCTCGCCGATACCGAGGGGCTCCGCTCCTTCGACATCCCGAGCAACGTGGGCGGTCGCTTCAGCGTGCTCACGCCGGTCGGGCTCCTCCCCGGCGCGCTCGCGGGCTTCGACATGGCCGGCCTGCTGAAGGGCGCCGGCGCGATGCGTGACCGCTGCGCTCGCACCGTGTTGAAAGAGAACCCGGCGGGGATCGTGGCGGCGCTGCACGTGCTCCACCACCGGCTCCACGGTCGGCCGATCCACGTGATGATGCCGTACTCGGACGCCCTCCGCGGGTACGCGAACTGGTTCGTCCAGCTCTGGGCGGAGAGCCTCGGGAAGCGCCTCGACCGCCAGGAGCGGGTCGTGGAGACGGGCCCCACGCCGCTGCCCGCGGTCGGCGCGACCGACCAGCACGCGCAGGTGCAGCTCTTCATGGAGGGGCCGAAAGACAAGCTGGTGACCTTCGTCGCCCTCGACCAACCGCTGGCCAAGCGGGCCATCCCCACCGAAGAAGGCCCCTACGCCTACCTCGGCGGCCACGACCTGGCGGAGTTGCTCGACTACGAGCGCCGCGCGACGGCGCTGGCCCTCGCGGGCGACGGCCGACCCAGCCTCACCATTCACCTCCCGCGCCTCGACGCACCGGCCCTCGGCGGCCTCTTCTTCCTGATGGAGGCCGCGACGGCCATCGCCGGGGAGCTCTACGGCATCGACGCCTTCGACCAGCCCGGGGTCGAGCTCGGAAAGCGGCTCGCGTACGGACTCCTGGGCCGGAAGGGCTACGAGGATGCCGCGAGCGAGGTCCAAGAATTGGAGCGGACGCTTCCCCGTCATCGCGTCTGAACGGACGGAGAATCCCGTTCCCAGACCACCAACGCCTACATGTCGGACGGTGTGGGATTGTCGTCGACTCGTCCAATTCGGACTCGCAGAGTATGATCGCGCGTTCATGACCGACGAGCGGACCACCAACCCCAACAAGACCGTGATCACGGTCGTGGGGGCGCCCACCGCGAAGAAGGTGGACGCGCGCGAGGCCTGCCTGGTGGTCATCTACGGGGAGGACCTCGGCCGCCGGATCCCCCTCGGCGGGGAGCCGGTGATCATCGGCCGATCGTCGAAGTGCGAGGTCCAGCTCGACCAAGAGAGCGTCAGCCGGAACCACTGCCGAATCGACCGCGGGCCGGTCGGTTTCTCCATCCGGGACCTGGGGTCGACCAACGGCACCTACGTCAACGACGAGCTCATCGACTCGATGGACCTTCGCGATGGCGACCAGCTCAAGGTGGGCCGCACCATCCTCAAGTTCATCGTCGGGGGGAACATCGAGGGGCAGTACCACGAGGAAATCTATCGCCTGATGACGATGGATGGCCTCACCCAGGTCCACAACAAACGCTACTTCGACGAGATGCTCGACCGAGAGGTCAGCCGAGCTCGCCGCTACGACCGCGCCTTCTCGTTGATCATGTTCGACATCGATCACTTCAAGAAGATCAACGACACCTTCGGCCATCTGGCTGGCGACGCCGTGCTCCGGCAGCTCGGCAACGTGGTCCGCACCAGCGTCCGCCGCGACGACATCGTGGCCCGGACCGGCGGTGAGGAGTTCGGGATCCTCACCCCGGAGATCGCACTGACCGGCGCGCTGGATCTCGCCAACAAGCTGAACCGTTTGGTCGATGACGCGACATTCGAGTTCGAGGGCACCCGCATCGACGTGACCATCAGCTGCGGAGTGGCCACCTGGGCCAAGCCCTTCGAGTCCGGGACGGCCATCGTGCAGGCCGCGGACGAGGCGCTCTACGAAGCGAAGCGCACCGGCCGCAACAAGGTCTGCAGCCACCAACTCGAAGGCTGAGCGCCCTACGCGCGCGCCCGGCGCTGACGGAGCTCCCAGAGCTCGAAGAGCGCGCGAGCGATGACCGCCGGGCGAGCACCGCTCTGGCGCCCGTGCCTCCGCGGGCGGTGCTCCACCGGAGCCTCGGCGATCGGGTAGCCACGCCACCGGGCCTCGGCGAGGATCTCGGCGTCGATGGCCGCGCCTCGGCTGGAGAGCGGAGTCGCCGCCAGGAGCTCGCGTGGGAAGAGCTTGAAGGCACAGTTCACGTCGCGGACGCCGAGCCCGAGCGTGGCGTTGGCCAGCGCGGTCCAGCTCCGCCCGTTGAGGCTGCGGATCAGCGAATCCCGGCGCGGGTGGCGATAGCCGGCGAGCACGGTCCCGGGGCGGCGGCCCGGCGCGCCGAGGAAGCGCGCGAGCTGCCCCAGGTCGAACTGCCCATCGCCGTCCGTGTAGAACACGTGGTCGTAGCGGGCCTCGCGGAAGCCGCTCTTGAGGGCTGCACCGTAGCCCTGGTTGCGATCGTGGCGGACCAGGCGGATCGCATCCTGACCGGTCGCGAGGGCGCGGACGCGGTCGCCGGTTCCGTCGGCGCTGCCGTCGTCGACCACCACGACCTCCCAGCGCGACGCCACGGCGCTGGCGGCCTCACAGGCCGCGCGGACCACGGTCTCGACGTTCTCGGCCTCGTCGTGACAGGGGAGCACGATCGAGAGCTCGCCGAGCACGGGAGCACATCGGGAGGAGGCCGGCACCGCCGGTTGATAGCCGACTCCACCCGGGTCCGCCATGGCAACCCCCCCGCGCCCGCCTCGAGCCGCTGCGGCGAGCGTCGCAGGTGCTAGCCTCCCGCCGTGCCGCGGACACCTCGCTCCGCTGGGGCCCGCCCCAGTGCCCGCCGCCGCATGGCGGCTGCCGGGTTGTTCGCAGCCGTGGCGCTCTACGTCTTCCCCTACTACCCGATCCTCAACAATCCCAACGAGAACGTCCGCCTGTACATGACCGCGGCGCTCGTGGACGAGGGCACCTACGAGATCTCGACGATCCGCCAGCGCTGGGGTTGGACCAACGACGCCGCCTGTGTCGACGTCGGGGCCGGCGACGGAAGTCGGGTGCCGTGCGAGGGGCCGATGCGCCAGGTCCCCCGCGCCGACGACGGACGCGAGTACTTCAGCGTGAAGGCCCCGCTCGCGAGCTGGCTGGGTGTGCCCGGCTACCAGCTCTACCGGTGGTGGAAGGGCGACGCCGACCCGGAGCTGGTCGAGGCGCTCTGGTGGACCCGCGTCAGCGCCTCGGTGCTCCCGATGGTGCTCTTCTTCTACTTCTTCCATGGCTTCCTCGGCCGGCTCACCCGCAGCCCGATCGTCCGAGATGCCGTCTACCTCGGCACCGCGCTCGGATCCGTGCTCCTTGGATACGCGCTGCTCTTCGTCAGTCATTCCCAGAGCGCGGCGTTCGCCTTCGGCGCGTTCATGCTGCTGCACCACTCGAGACGGGTGCCCGCGAAGAAGCTCCACCACGGTCTCGCGTTCGCGGCCGGCTTCCTCGCCGCGGGGACCACGGCGCTCGAGTACCCGTGCGTGATGGTCACCGCCCTGCTCTGCGTCCAGGCGCTCTTCGCCGTCCACTGGAGCCGGTGGATCGCCTTCGGCGTCGGTGCGCTGATCCCGACGCTGCTGGTGATGCACTTCCAGGACGCGGCGTTCGGGAGCCCGCTCTCGCCCGGTCACCTCTTCGTGGAGAACCCGGCCTTTCGCGCGATCCACGAGGGCGGCTTCTTCGGCATGGGCGAGCTCCAGTGGGGCGCCGTCTGGAAGCTCCTCTTCCATCCGCGGCTCGGCCTCTTCTCGCTCACGCCCATCCTGGCCTTCGCCGCGTTGGGCGTCGTGCCGGCGTTCCGCCGCAGAGGCGCCCGGCTCGAGGCGCTCTTCGGCTCGCTGATGGTCGTGGGCATGTACCTGGCGGTGGTCCACCTGGCCAACTGGGACGGCGGCTGGGTCACCGGGCCGCGCTATCTGGTGGTGGTGATCCCCTTCGTCGCCTGTGGCGCGGCGCTCGGGCTCGACGCGCTCGTCCGCCGCGGCGGCCGCAACCTGCGGGCCGCCCATGCGCTCGCGATCGGATCCGCCGCCGCGTCGCTGATCGCCGCAGGCTTCCCCTCGCTCTACTACCCCCACCTGCCGCCCGACCTCGACTGGCCGCTCGCGCACCTCTTCCCGATCCTCGTGGCGCACGACTTCGCGCCTTACACGGCCCTGCACCTGCTCGACGTCCACGGCAGCATCAGCATGGTCCCCGTGGCGCTCGTCTTCGCGCTCGGCGTCGGCTGGGCCGCCCACGGTCAGTACCGCACCGCGCTCTGGTCGCTGCCGGTCACCGCGCTGCTCCTCGCGCTCCAGGTCGTTCCCGCTGGCGACCCCGAGCCCGCCGAGCGCACCGCGGTCGGGTTCGTCACCCAACACTGGAGCCCGGCCGGCCACGACCTGCCGGCGGCCCTCGCCCGCAAGGGCGACCCGGCGTCACTGCACGAGCGGCTCCAGCTCCTCCGCAAAGAGGGCCGCGACACCGAAGCGCTCCAGCTCGAGCGACGCCTGGCCCGCGAACAGCAGCCCTAGACCGCTCACGGCTTGAAATGGTCCGATGATCGGGGTGCTGTGCGGCCGCGGGTCGGTTTCGGCACGACGAGTCGATGCCGAGCATCGGCGAGGAGGGACGGGGCCGACCTGTGGTCGCACAGCCCGCGAGGGCGGATCAGAGCAAGTCGTGAGCGGTCTAGCGCGTCTCCATCGGGCTCATATCGGACAACTCCACGCGGGTGCGATCCCTTCCAGGCAGAAGCACTCGGCCACGGAGGTCGGGTAGGCATCCAGACAGAAGGGGTAGCGCACCTCGCAGCCGACCGGATAGACGGTGTCCTCGTCGCCGCCGGGCACGGGTGTCCCACCGTATGCCCGCCCGCTGCATCCGGTCTCCGCGCTGTCCGCCGGCAGGGGTTCGCAGGAGACCTCCACCTCGTCCGGAGGCGAGCAGGTGCCCCCATCGGGCGCGCAGAAGCGCTCCGTCTGGTTGCCGGTGGCGCACTCGGTCCAGTTGCAGCCGTCGTAGCAGGACTCGCCGAAGCCGAACGTGGTGCTCGGCTCCCGGTCGGTGCAGGAGCAGAAGTCCTGGGGCTCGCCGTCGTCGCCGCAGCCGGCGAAGAGGAACAAACACGACAGACAAAAGACCAAACTCCGCAAGACAATCATGGTTCACAGCTTAGCAGACGGCAGCGAGGCCACATGCTCTATCCTCCGTCCGTGGCCCGGAGCTTGGAGGAGAAACTCGCGTCGGCGGTGGATCGGTGCCAGCGAATGGACCGGCGAGCCGGACTCCTCTCGGAGGCCCGCTACTACCCGGAACGCATGAGCCCTGCGTCGCGGGAGGAAGCGAAGGACGCGGAGCGAGCGCAGGCGGAAGACCTGGTGGCGCTCGAACGCTTCGTCGCCTGGGCGCTCGAGCACCACCGCCCCGCGCTGCTCGCGTTCGGCGAAGAGCTCGCGTCGCTGGCCGTGACGGACGCATTCGTCGATGGCTGGGCACGCACGCTCGAGCGCTGGCGCGCGGGCGACCCCTCGGTCGGTGCGCCCGCCCGTCCGCCGGCGCTCTTCTGGCTCGTGGCCCTCGGCGAGCGGCATCGCCCTGCAACATCTGCGAGCTGAGCGACGAACGCGCGCTTCTTGCGCCCTCCCCGCGCTCGAATGCGGCCCCCATCGGTGGCCCGGTTCTTGATGGGCGGTCGGCCAGGAGGATCGTCCGATGACCAGTCACCGCATCGCCATCATCTACGGCACGACCGAAGGCCAGACCCGCAAGATCGCCGAGCACATGGCGCAAACGCTCCGGCACCACGACGACCGCGTGGAGCTGCTCCTGGGCTCCGAGCTCGACCCCGACTTCGAACCCACCGCTTATGACGGAATCATCATCGGCGCGTCCATCCACGAGGGACGGCACCAGCGCTACATCCGCGGCCTCGCCAAGAAGCACGCGCCGGTGCTCTCGGAGATGCCCTCCGCGTTCTTCTCCGTGAGCATGTCCGCCGCGGCGGACGACACGCTGGCCGAAGCGGCTCAGGCGCTCGAGGCCTTTCAGGAAGAGAGCGGCTGGAAGCCCGCTCAGGCCGAAGCGGTCGCCGGCGCGCTCAAGTACACCGAGTACAGCTGGCTCAAGCGTTTCATCATGAAGAAGAGCAGCGCGAGCAAGGGCGGCGAGACCGACACCGAGCACGACTGGGAGTACACCGACTGGGATCAGGTCACCCGCTTCGCGGAGACCTTCCACGAGCGCCTCGATTGACCTGAGAACGCCACGCGGATGGTGAACCCAAGGACCACCGAATCGGACTCACTCGACGCACGGCAAGGCTGGGCTAGGGAGACTCATGCCGCGCGCGTTGAAGATCTGGTTGGCCCTCGGAGCCATCCTCCTCGTCGGAGTCGTTGGATGGGGCATCTCCTACGCCCTTCATCCGACGAGGACCTTTCACTCGAGCGGCCCGTCCATGGAGCCCGCGCTCTTCGATGGTGAGGCGTTCGACGTGTTGCTCTTCTCCGACGACGCCCCGACCCACGGCGACATCGTCGTCGTTCGTTCGCCCGTCGACGAGGTGCGGATCGCCAAGCGAGTGGTCGCCGTCGGCGGCGAGACCGTGAGCATCAGCCCGGAGTGCGTGGTCGAGGTCGACGGAACCGCGCTGCGCCACGAGCCCGTCGAGTGCCCTCGCGGCCCCTACGTCGGTTCACCCTTCGGGGACCCCGAACCGCCCCGCTGCTTCCGGGAGCACGCGGTCTCCGGTGCAACGTACATCGTTCTCGACACCGGAAACAGCTGCCGAAGCATGGGCGCGATCGAGGTCCCCGAGGGCCACGTCTTCGTGCTCGGCGACCACCGCGATCGGTCGAACGACAGTAGCAACCCGCACATCGGCGCCATTCCGCTCGACCGAGTCGTCGGGGTCGTCGACCTCGACTGACTCAGCGCTCGGTCAGCGCGTAGAAGCTCAGGCCCGGCACGAAGACGCCTGCGCCCGCAGCCGCGTGGGTGACCTTCTGCTCGAGCACCAGCCCTCGGGTGATGGCCTCGTTGAGCCAGCCCTTGGGCCCGGTCGCGAGACCCTCTTGGGCTTCGGGGTCGGGAGCCCCGCGGACCTTCTCGAGGCCGACCTGCAGCGCACGCACCGGGAGCAGCCCGTGGAAGAGCCCGCCAGACTCGACCGCGCGGAGGCCCGCGCGCTCGATGACGTCCAGCGCCTCCCCACGGCGGTAGCGACGGTAGTGGCGGAGGAAGGTGTCGTGCGCGCTGAAGAGAGCCGGCCATGCCGGCACGCTGATGAGGACCTGGCCGCCGGGCGCGAGCCGATCCACCAGCGAACGGAGGAAGTCCACGTCGTTCGGGACGTGCTCGAGCACGTCGAGGAGCAAGACCAGGTCGAAGGGACCGTCGGGTTGGTCGCGGACGAAGGTCAGATCCGGCTCGGCGGCCGAGAGCTCGCGGAGCTGCTCGTCGGTGTAGAAGGCGTCCCAGCAGGTCGCCTGCGCACCCCAGCGGCGGGCCACCTGCCCGGCCAGCCAACCGTCGCCGGCACCGGCGTCCAGGAGCTGGCCCGAGAACCCGCCCTGACGCTCGAGGACCTCCAGGAAGAAGGCCGCCCGCGAGCGCTCCCAAGGGTGGCGCTGGGTCGGCTCCTCGCCGCCGCGCTCACGCAGGTCCATGGCAGCGCTCCGTGGAAGGGGTCATCGGGGTCACGGACCGGGTCCTAGCACGGGGGTCGAAAACACGCCGATCGGGCCAAAATCTGCTACGCACGACCCGTGTCCCGCCGAACCGCGGCCAGCCGCTGGGCGTTGCCCTTCGCCCTCGGCGCGACCGCCGCGTTCTGGGTGGTGGTCTTCCTCGACCCACAGGCGACGGGCTGGGGCGATTGGCAGTTCTTCCACCACATGTGGGAGGTCGGCCGGGTCGGCGTGGAGCGCTACGGCGCCCTCCCCCTCTGGGACGCCCACCACTGCGGCGGCATCACGCTCTGGGGGAACCCGCAGGCCCAGGTCTACGGGCCCTTCTTCTGGCTGAGCCTCTGGGTCGGCAGCACGGTGGCGATCAAGCTCTACCTGGCCTTCCACGTCTTCGCAGCCTTTCACGGGATGGCCCTGCTGGCGCGGCGCCACGGGCTGAGCATCCGCGGCGCCATGGTCGCGAGCCTCGCCTTCGGGGGGTCCGGCTATTTCGCCTGGCATCTGGCGGGTGGCCACGCCCCCTTCGCCCCCTTCGCGTTCACGCCCTGGCTGCTGCTCGCGTGGCAGCGCGCGCCCTCCGACCCGCGACACGCGGTGGTGGTGGCCCTGCTCATGGGGCTGACCCTCTGGGAGGGCGGCGTCTACCCCCTCCCCTACTTCGTGCTGCTCCTCGCCTTCGACGCGGCGACCCGGCTGCATCGCGAGAAGCTCCGGCTGGTCTGGGTCGGCGCCGCCGCCGCGGCGCTCGCGCTGCTGCTCTGCGCCGGTCGGCTGATCCCGATCCTGGACACCCTCGCCGAGCACCCGCGCGAGACCGATCTCCTGGACCGGCTCGACTGGAACGCCGTCTGGTCGATGCTGATGGCTCGAACCGAGCCGGAGCACCCGGTCGGGGCGTACAGCTGGCCGGAGTACGGGGCCTACCTCGGACCCATCGTGCTGCTGCTGGCGACGTTCGGGCTGGCGCGCGCGTGGAAGAAGGAACGCGTCTGGATCGTCGGACTACTGGTGTTCGGCGCGCTCATGCTCGGCAACAAGGGGCCCTGGAGCCCCTGGCGGCTCATCCACCATCTGCCGGTCTACGACTCGCTGCGGGTGCCGAGCCGATTCATGATCTTCGTCACGCTCTACCTGGCGTTGCTCGCAGGCGCGGGGCTCGACCAGCTCATGGGGCGGCTCCGTTCGGTGTCGGGCGCGAGCGCGGCCGGGGCCACGCTGGTGGTGATCCTGCTCGGCTTCGATCTGTTGAGCGTGAACGCGCGCGTCATCGACCGATGGGACGGCGCGGCCATCACCACCGACGCGCCCGCGGAGCGTTTCCACCTCACCAGCCTCCCCTACGCGCGCTACGCGGACTTCCCCCAGCTCAACGTCGGCACCGGCATCTGTTACGACCCGATGGACGTTCCTTCCGTACCGGGGCTGCGCGCGGGCGATCGACCGCAGGCCACCATCCAGGGCCCGGGTCGGGTCACCTCGCTCGGCCGTGGGCTCGACCACGTCTGGGCCGAGGTCGAGCTCGAAGCACCGGCGCGCATGGTGGTGAACCAGCGGGGCGGGAGCAGCTGGCAGCTCGACCAAGGCCAGAGCGGCACCATCGACCGCGAGGCCGCGCGGCTCGAGGTCGAGCTCCCGGCGGGCAGCCACCGAATCGACCTCCGCTACCGACCGAAGAAGCTCGGGCTCTCGCTCGGCCTCTCCGCGGCAGGCGCCCTCGGCTGCCTGCTCTGGTGGCTCGCCTTCGCCTGGCGGCGGAATCGCCGACCCGTGGTAAAGGCGGACCCCTCATGAGCTCCACGAGGCCGAGGCGACGGGATCGCTACGCCCCGGCGTTGGCCGGGGCGCTCGTCGCCATGCTGGTGGTGCTCGGAGGGGCGTGGCTCGCGGACGGCTTCGCCAAGCGCGGCATCACCGCGCGCTGGGAGGCGGTGCTCGGCCAGTCCGTGATCCCCGTCGCCACGACGGTGGAGCATCGCCCGCACTTCCCCAGCGACCGACGGGTGCTCTCCCGCTTCGCCCAGAAGTGGAACGCCGACGCCCACCCGATCCCCGGTCAGCTCTTCGAGTTTCGTGCGCACCTCTCGACCGTCGTCGACCCCCCGCGGCCGGGTCTGTTGCGGCTCGCCGGCACGGGCACGAAGCGCGTCCGGGTCGGCGGCGGTCGGGCGTCGTCGGAGCCGGTGCTGCTCGACGGCTCGCCACAGCGCGTGGACGCGCGCTGGGAGGGGGACCTGCGCCGCGACCGCAACGAGCTGCGGTGGGAGCTCTGCGCCGAGCACGAGCCGACCCTCTGTGAGGAGCTGCCGGCGAGCGCCTTCACGCCGGCCTACGCCAACCCGGACCGCACCGCGCTCTGGCTGATCTCGCTCCTGATCGCGCTCGGCTTCGGACTCGCGGTGGCGCTGACCATCCTGGCGAAGGGCACGCGGCGGCGGCGCATGATCTCGGGGACGGCCTTCGTGCTGATCCTCTGCGCGGGGCTCGGCCTACGGCTCTTCGACTACGACGTGATGCCCGACATGCGGGTGAACGGCGACGAGCTCTTCGCCACCTGGAACGGATGGCAGCTCGTCGAGGACGGATCGACGGTCGGCTGGTCGCTCTGGGCGCGCACCTACGACGACAAGGTCCAGCACGAGACGATCAGCGTCTGGGGGCAGCGCTGGAACCTCATCCGGCCCTACTTCGAGCACCCGCCGCTGATGCACTCGCTGGTCGGCGTCGCCGCACACGCGGGCGGCGCGGACCACTTCACGCACTCGAAGCTCAAACACACGCGGCTGGTGCCGATCCTGCTCTCGCTGGTGGCGCTCACGCTCCTCTTCCTGGTCGCGCGAAAGCTGAGCCCGACCGGTCCAGCCGCGCACTTCGCCGCGCTGCTCTACGCGACGATGCCGACGATCGTGCTGCAGGGGCGGGCCATCAAGGAAGAGGCCCTGCTGGTCCCCTTGATGCTCGGCGCCGTGCTCGCGTTCCTACACTGGCGGGACACCAAGCGGCTCCGGCCGCTCTTGATCGCCGCGGTGTGCGCGGGTCTGTGCACCGTCACCAAGATCCCGGGCTTCGCGGTGGTGATCGCCCTCGGCATGCTCGTCGCCGCCGAGGGCGAGACGAAGGCGTTCTGGATCGCGTCGACCGTGGGCATCGTGACCAGCGTCGGGCTGCTCCTCGGCTTCGCCGCCGCCATCGACTGGGACGTCTTCTGGTTCACCACCTCGCACCAGGCGCGGCGTCCGATGCACTTCAACATCTTCTCGCGCTGGTTCGACGTCACGCTGGTGAACCACAACGTCATCGGGCGCGGCTGGATGCTCTTCCTCTGGCTGGCGAGCGCCGTGGCCTATCGCCGGATGTCGCGGAAGGACCGCGCGGTCTGGACGGTGCCGCTGATCGTGTACCTGCTGGCCATCGCGGTCGGCGCCGGCAGCTGGACTTTCGGCTGGTACGCCATGCCGCTCTTCCCGTGGCTCTGTCTCGGCGCTGGCGTGTTCCTCGCGGACCTCTGGGAGCGCCCCGGACTCTTCGGTGGGATGATCGTCGCGCTCCTGCTGGTCATGTACACGCTGAACTTCACGTTCGAGCCGGCGACGATGAAGAACCCGACCGACTGGCCCATGCTCCGCGCGCTGATCCTGGGCGTGGTCGCGGTCATCATGGCGCCCTGGGCGTTGGTCGAGGTGTGGGATCGCCCCTGGCTGCGTCGGGTGGCGCGCGCGGCGCTCGTGGCTCAGATGCTCGTCTTCGTCGGGGTCGCCGCCCGCTTCGTGGTCACCTACGAGACCGGCTTCGACACCTACGAGAACTTCGACCGCGACGTGTACTTCGACCGGTGAGCGATTCGATCCCCAGCCCCTCCGCCGACGAGAGCGACGTCCCGGTCGCGCCGGAGCCGCTCGCCGACGCGCTCGAGCCGCCAGAGCCGGCGGGGGCGAAGAAGGAGGCGCCTCCCGCGGATCCTGCGCCTGCGTTCGCGCGCTACGTGCTCGCCGGTGTCTCGGTCGCCTTCTTGGCCGCGATCGCCGACGCGGTCGTCGGGCTCTTCCGCAGCGGCACCAAGGTCCCCCCGGGCGCCTACGCCGAGGCGATGGTCCACCTGGTCGCGCTGCTCCTGCCCGCCGGGCTGGTGGCAGGCGCCGCTGCCGGCACAGCCATCACGCTCTGGTCGCTCGCGCTGCCCGAGCTGAAGTGGCCTCGCCCCTTCCAGGCCGCGCCCGAGGCGTTCGCGAAGGGGCTGTCCTCGCTCGCGGCGCTCGGCATCTTCGCCGGCCTGACGCTGGTGACCATCGAGCACTTCGGTACCCGCTACCACGACGCCGCGCTCGCGGCGACGGCGGCGACTGGCGCGGTGATCGGGATGGCCTTCGTCGCCGCGACGATCGGCGCCGCCTTCTTGCTGGTCCTCCGGCCGCTGGCGAAGCGCATGGGCCGGAGCGCGTCGATCGGG
This sequence comes from Deltaproteobacteria bacterium, assembly GCA_017644045.1. Classification (GTDB taxonomy): domain Bacteria; phylum Myxococcota_A; class Polyangia; order Polyangiales; family Houyiibacteriaceae; genus UBA1660. Next base: position 366,444 of record JAEPMI010000008.1, on the reverse strand, counting down.
AGCCTCGCGTTGCTGATGCTCGGCGTATCCGCCGGCGTGGTGGCGTGGGCGTTCGTGACCTTCCCGGGTCTGCTCGTCGCCTACCCGCCCGGCGGCATCGCCATCGGCGCCGGCGCGGTGCTGCTGCTGCCGGTGCTCGCCTGGCGATTCAAGCGCATCCGACCGCGTCGCACCTGGATCGCGGCGGCGAGCGCGACCGCCCTCACGCTCGCGGGGCTGGCGTTCAGCGGCGCCTTCTACGGCCACGACAACCGCGTCCGGCACGTGGTCGAGCAGCGTGCCCACTTCGGGCGCGCGATGGTGCGGCGCTACGCGTCCGCCACCGACCGCGACGGCGACGGGCACTCCTTCGCCTTCGGCGGCGACGACTGCGACGACAGCCGGGCGGACGTCTTCCCCGGCGCGCCCGATCCGGAGGGCGACGGCATCGACGCCGACTGCTTCGACGGCGACGGCAGCCGCGACGTCAGCGACCTCGGCGACGGCCGCTACGCCGGGCGACCCACCGGGATGCCACAGCGGCCGAACATCCTGCTGCTGACCATCGACACGCTCCGACCAGACCACCTCGGGTGCGCGGGCTACGAGCGCGAGACCTCGCCGAACATGGATCGCTTCTGCGAAGAGGCCGTGGTCTTCGAGGAGACGTTGGCGAACTCGTCGCGCTCGCTGCGCTCGATCCCGAGCATGTTGACCGGCAAGTACCCGAGCCAGCTCGACTGGGGTCCCGAGTTCCTCTGGCCGACCCTCGAGGAGTCGAACGAGACCATCGCGGAGATGCTCGGGCGTCGCGGCTACCAGACCAGCGTCGTGATGGGCACCGACTACTTCGAGCGCGTCCGCGGGTTCTTCCAGGGCTTCGACCAGGTCGACCAGAGCCCGACCTACAAGCCGCCGCGGCACTCACCGGTCGACGACGGGCTCCGCGAGCTCAGCCGCCTCGAAGGGCGCGGCTCGCCCTGGCTGCTCTGGGTCCACCTCTTCAACGTCCACCAGCCCTACCTCCGCGACAACGTGGAGTCGCGCTTCGGCGACGACCTGATGGACCAGTACGACACCGAGATCGCGCTCGCGGACGCGCAGATCCAGCGCATCCTCACGCAGCTCGACTCGCGCGACCTCTGGGAGGAGACGGTGGTGGTCATCGCGTCCGACCACGGCGAGGCGTTCGAAGAGCACGGCCACTTCGGGCACAGCACCACGCTCTACGGCGAAGAGCTTCGCGCCACGATGATGATCCGCGCGCCGGGCTTCGAGCCGCAGCGGATCGAGCAGCGGGTCGGGCTGCTCGACCTCGCGCCGACGCTCATGAACCTCGCGAACGTCGAGATGGACCAGCCGGTGCCGGGACGGAGCCTCGTGCCGCTGATGACCGGCGAGCGCGAGTGGCCTTCGGAGCGCTACCTCTTCGCCGAGCTCATGCCGGACGGGCACTTCCCTTTCGACGTGAAGGCGGTCTATCAGGGCGACGAGAAGCTGATGTACTGGGTGCGCGACGGCACCTTCCAGCTCTTCGATCTCTCGACCGATCCGACCGAGCACGAAGATCTCTCCGATGCGCGCTCCGAGCGCGCCGAGGAGCTGGTGGGCGTGCTACGCGCCTGGACCTCGCAGACTCATCGGCCGGAGAACAACACCGCCGCGGCCATCGCTCACGCGCGCCTCGGCAGCTTCCCGCGGATGGGTCGACGCCTGGACCTCGACTTCGCGAGCACCTTCCGGGCGGTGGGCGTGGACATCGAGCCGGAGACCGTGCGCGCGGGCGAGAGCTTCAAGGTCACGCTCTACTACGACGTCTTCCAGGAGACCTCGAAGGACCTGCAGTTCCTCGTCGACCTCCTGCCGCCGGAGGGCTACACGCTGCCGCCGCACTTCCACGGCAACCACTTCCCCGTCGACGGTCGCTACAAGACCTTCCAGTGGCGCGCTGGCGAGAAGCTGAAGGACATCGTGGAGATCGTGGTCCCCCGCAGCGTGCGCCGAGGGATCACGATGCCGGTGCGGCTGACGGTCCTCGACAACCACCACCCCATCCCCTTCACGCGCCCCGACGGCACCACCGGCTTCACCGCCGACATCGGCGAAATCCGCATCCAGTAGATCTCTACACACGAGGGACGCTCTTGAGTTCTTTCCGAGTTCACATTGCGTGGGGCGTTGTGTGCACTCGGAAAGAACTCAAGAGCGTCCCCGAGGTGTAAACGTGTAGTGGCTAGCGGCTCTCGCGGAGGGCTTCGTTGCGGCGGGCCTGTTCGACCGAGGGCGGCGGGTCGGGGTCGAGGAGCTCGAGGGTCTCGACGGCGACCGGCGCCCCCTCGACCCAGAGCCAGAGCTCGTTGATGCCGTGGTCGGTGATGCCGGGTGGGATCTGGAAGCGCACCTCGCCGCTCCGGAGCAGTCGCCGCGAGCCGCACGGGATGCCGTTGACCATCAGCCCGAGGATCGCTTCGTCGTCGCCGACCGGGCGCCCGCGGACGATGAGCCCGCCGAGGTCGGGCCAGTGGAGCGGCAGCAGGATTCGCGCGCTCCCCTTCCGCGCCACGCGCGCCTGACGACCGGCCACGCGCTCCGGCTCGTCCGCGAAGGTGCCGCCGAAGTAGCCGTCGTTCTCTGGCAGACCCACCCGCAGGGTCGACTCCACCTCGCGCCGAACCAGCGTCTGGTGGTCGTGATAGAAGAGCTCCTGGCTGCCGAGCACGTCCCAGGCGCGCGGATGCACGCCCCACTTCAACGCGAAGGGCAGCGACGCCGGCCACGCGAGGGGGTTGCCGACCGCTTTCCACACGGCCTCGTGGAGCCGGCCGCTGACCCAGCCCCACTTCACCGGCGCCGGTCCCGCGGTGTCGATCCGCATGCCGCGCGCGACGGCGTCGTTCACCCCGAAGGTGAAGGGGATCATCGCGGCGAAGATGCCCGCGAAGACCAGCGCCGAGCCACGCCGGCGCCAGGCGATCTCGCCGAGCGCGCCGACGGTCGCCGCGAGGCCGACCATCGCCGGCACGAAGAGCATGTCGTAGCGGCGACCGGGGTAGCCGATGGAGCCCCACCAGTCGTAGACCGCGCCGACCACGTAGCTGTCGACGGCGAAGAGCGCGAGGCAGCCGAGGCCGAGCGCACGCGTCGGCTTCCGCCGGGCCAGGATCACCCACCCCACGAACGCCGGGTAGAAGATGGGTGACCAGGGGAAGAGCCCGTTCCCCGTCGAGAAGAGCGCCCGCACGATCCGCGGCGCGCCCCAGCGGATGTAGTGCTCCCCCTGGCTGATCGCGAAGGGCGAGCCGGTGAGCTTCCACCAGTAGAACATCTGAGGGGCGAACACGACGACCAGGCAAGCGAGGAACGCGAAGCCGTGGAGCGCGTGCCAGCCGAGCGCGCGAACGTCTTTCCGCCGGCGCCACGCGCCCATCGCCCACGTCGCGAAGGGGAGCACGACCATCACCGCGTTCTGCGAGCGCATGAGCATGGCGAAGCCGAGCGCGGCCCCCATCGCGATCCACGCACGCCAGGGACGCTCGTCGTGAGCGGACGGATCCCTCCATCGATCCCACGCGTAGAGCGCCAGCCCACAGCCGAGCGCCGAGGCGGCGTGGCCATAGGACAGCATCGTGGTCGCGTAATAGGCGAGCGGCGTGGTCAGCGTCCCGATGAACGCGCCCGCCCAGGCCGCGCGACCGCTCACGTGCCGCCGCGCGATCAGCAGCCCGATCCACGCCGCGAGCAGACCGGCCAGGAGCGATCCGAAGACCGATCGCTCGGCCAGCGGTCCGGTGCACCCGGCCGCCTCCTGTGGTGGCCGCCCGTCGCCTGCCCCCGTCCACTTCTGCCAGGCGAGGATCGGCGCCCAGAAGAGCGCCGGGCCCAGGTTCCAGTAGTTCACGTCCTCGGCGACCGGGGCGTCCTTGAGCCCCCAGGGGTCGGGGCAGACCCGATAGTCGTCGTGGAACTCGACGTCGCCGTCGAAGACCAGCGTCCGGGCCCATAGATACGTGTAGTACCCGTCGCCATGGACCGTTCCCGGCATCGGATTCGCACTCGCCAGGAGCGCGAAGACCGCGAGCAGCGGCGCCAGGAGCGTCAGATGTGGGTGCCGTCTCGCCAAGGGTCGGTTGCGCCGCAGGGGGTCTCGGGGCGGCGCATCCTTGCAACCTCTCCGGGTTCCTGCAACGCCGGGCTCGCCATGAGGGGCACGGGCTGGCGCGACTGGTGGGCGAAGGGAGGCGAGCGGGCGCTCGGCCTCACGCTCGTCACGCTGAGCGCCCTATGGGTGCTCTGGCCCTTCCACACCACGCACTGGTACGACAACGACGAGGTCGATCGGTACCCGGCGCGGCTCGAGGTCTTCTTCGACCACGTCTCCTGGGCCAACCCCTACCCACGCTGGATCCCCGAGCTCGCGGGCGGTACCGGCTACCCGCTCTTCGACTTCTTCAACCCCGGCTTCATCTTCGTCGGGCTGCCCTTCCGAGCGCTCGGGATGAGCCCGAACGACGCCTGCAAGGCGGCCATCCTGGTCCTGCTGCTCGTCGGGGGCTTCTACGCACGGGCGCTCGCCATGCGCCTGCTCCCGACCGGCTCGCGACACCGCGAGATCGTCGGCGCGTTCGCGGGCTTCTTCTACCTGACCGCCCCCTACACGCTGTCGAACCTCTATCTCCGCGGCGACCTGGCCGAGCTCGGCGCGATGATGCTCTTTCCGCTGGTGCTCTTTCACGCCGCGGCGTTCCTCGAAGGCGGCCGGTGGCGCGACGGGCTGATGCTGGCCCTCGGCTGGGGGCTACTGATCCCGATGCACGCCTTCTCGGCGCTGCTCTTCACGCTGGTCTTCAGCGCGCTCCACCTGGCGCTGCTCGTCCGTCGGCACGCGACGATTCGACAGGTCGCCCGGAGCGTGGTCCCGGCGTTCCTCGGCGCGGGACTGAGCGCGTTCTACTGGGTCCCGGTGCTGAAGGAGATGGGCTCGGTCTCCATTCACGGCTTCTTCACGATGGAGCAGTTCGAGGTCTTCGCGCTCCCTGCGATGGGCCTGCTCGACGACCGCATCGACGGCCCGATGGGCGACCGCCTCTTCACCTACGGCTGGCTCCTGCCGCTGCTCGGGCTGGTCGGCTGGGGGGTCCGGCGCCGGGCGCGCACGGCTCACGCGACCTGGCTCGGGGTGCTGCTCGGCGCGGCCGTCGTCGCGGGCTTCCTCTCCACCCGTGCCGCCGGGCCCATCTACGAGTCCGTTCCGCCGCTCGCGATGATCGTCTTTCCGTGGCGGTGGCTGGGCATCGGCTCGCTCTGCCTCGCGCTCCTGGCCGGCCGCGTCGCCCTCGTCGGCGACCGCTGGGCCCACTGGGCGCTTCTGCTCGCCCTCGGTGTGCTCGTCGCCTGGCCGAGCGTGGTGATCCCGAAGCCCACCTGGCTCGAGCCGGGCACCTTCGACTACGCGGCGCGCGCCGAGACCGAGTACGTGCTCTTCGACTACGGCGAGTACTACCCCGCGGGCTCGCGACCCTCGGTGCGTCCGCCGCGCCGCGCGACCGGCACTCGCGGCTGCGTGGTCGGTCCCCTGGAGCGCGGACCGGCGCGCGAGCTCCCGGGGATGTCGACCACGGTGGAGGCGAGCCAGCCGTGTGCCGTGACCTTCCCGCACTTCCTCTGGATCGCCTTCGAAGGTCGGGTCGACGGAGAGCCCGCTCCGGCTCGAGCCGACCCGCGTGGCTACGCCGTGATCGACGTGCAGCCCGGGACACACGACGTCGCGATCACCTATGTGCGCACACCGGCCCAACGGCTCGGGGGCTGGCTGACCCTCGCCTCGCTGGCGCTGTGGCTGGCCCTGGTCGCCTGGCGGAACGCACGGCTACTGCGCCGACGCCGTTTTCGTGGTAACCCCCCGGGCCGATGAGCGAGGGGAGTTTGCCGTCGCGCCTCAAGGAGGCGTTCACACTGCAACGGACCGCCGATGAGGCGGATCGGATGCCTGCGGCGACTCGTGACGAGCTCCGCAAGGCGCTGCTCGTCGCCCGCCAGCGCGCGGAGGCCGCCGACACCCTCTGGGCGAACGGTCACGCCGCCGAGGCCCTGATGCTCGCGGCGAAGTCCTTCGAGGAGACCCTCCTCGCGGCAGAGCCGCTCGCCGGCGAGCTCCCCGCCAAGAGCGAGAAGGCCGGCAAGGCCGAGGCCGACGAACCGAAGGCCGACGAACCGAAGGCCGACGCCGAGGAGCCGAACGCCGAAGCCGAGGAACCGAACGCCGACCCCGAGGAACCGAACGCCGACCCCGAGAAGCCGAACGCCGACGCCGAGAAGCCGAACGCCGACGCCGAGGAGCCGAACACCGACGCCGAGGAGCCGAACGCCGACGCCGAGAAGCCGAAGGCCCCGAAGACCGATGCCGACTCCGTGCTCGGAGCCGCCGCCGCCGTCTTCGCCAAGCGCGGCGTGCCCGCCGACCTCCTCACCGAGGCCGCCGAGATCGCCAAGAAGCTCCGCGCCGACCTCCCGACGCTCGACGAGGACGTCAGCCCGACCCACGCCGAGACCTTCCGTGCCGCGATGCGCGTTCGCCGCCGCCTGCACGACGCGCTCTCGCCCGCCGCGCTGACCCCCAAGGAGGTCAAGCTGAAGAAGGCCGGCCGCTGGGCTGGTCTCCTCGCGGGCGTCGTGCTCGTCGTCGGCGCGCTCTTCCTGATGCTCCGCACGCCGCACGAGGCGGTGGCCACGGCCTCCGGCTACTTCGCGAACTCGCCGCAGTACGCGCCCGACAAGGCGATCGACGACGACGAGAACACCGAGTGGCTCCTCGCCGACGGTCAGACCGGCTGGCTCGAGGTGCGGCTCTCGCCCCCGCGCTCCATCCGGCAGCTCCGGATCCGCAACGGCCACAACCGCCACTTCCGCGATCGCGCCGTGAAGGAGTACGAGGTCGAGCTCTTCGACTCCAGCGGCGCCTCCGTGGGCAGCACCGAAGGTCACTTCGAGCAGCTGAACCCGGATGGCGAGTGGGCCGAGCACGACCTGGGCGGCAGCGACATCACCCGCATCCGCCTGACGGTGAAGAGCTTCCATCGCAGCGGACCCGCGCTCGCCGAGATCGACTGGGTCGAGTGACCCCCGACGTGGCCCCCTTCGGCCACGAAATCATTGGGTGATCGCGCCTCTCTCCGCAGGCGCGGAACATGCTTCCCGATGGCGTTCACCGGCCTTGCCTCGCGGGAAACGCTTCACTATGTTCCGGCCTTGCCTCGCACCTGAGCCGAGGCGTCTCGCACAGGAACTTCATGTCCGATTCCAACCCGCCGCCGCCGCCCCCCGAGGAGGGCATCGAGCTCCCGCCCGAGCTCCCCGTCCTCCCCATCCGCAACGCCGTCCTCTTCCCGGGAGCGGTCGCTCCTTTCGATGTCGGCCGTGAGAAGTCGGTGGCCCTCGTCGAGGACATCGAGAACCTCGACCAGCCCATCATCGCCATCTTCGCCCAGCGCGATCCCGGGACCGACGATCCGCACCAGCAGGACCTCTACCCGGTCGGTGTCGCGGCGCGCGTCCTCAAGGCGCTGAAGCACTCGAGCGGCAACTACAGCCTCATCCTCCAGGGCCTCGTGCGCGTCCGGATGGAGGGCTTCGTCACCGAAGAGCCCTACATCAAGACCCGCGTCAGCAAGCTCGAGGAGCCGAAGGTCGACGACGTCGAAGCCGAGGCGCTCGCGATGAGCCTCCGCGACGTCGCCAAGCAGGTCATCCAGCTGATGCCCGAGCTGCCCCGCGAGGCCAGCTCGCTCATCGACTCGATCCAGGAGCCCGGTCAGCTCGCCGATCTGGTCGCCGCGAACCTCGACGCGCCGGTGGACGAGAAGGCCCAGCTGCTCGAGACGATCGACGCCAAGGACCGCATCCGCAAGGTGCTCCGACTGCTCACGCGGCAGCTCGAGATCCTGAAGATGCGCGAGCGCATCAACTCCCAGATCAAGGAGGAGATGGGCAAGAACCAGCGGGAGTACGTCCTCCGCCAGCAGCTCAAGGCCATCAAGGAGGAGCTCGGCGAAGAAGACGGCGACTCCGGCGACCTCGACGTGCTCGAGGAGCGCATCGCCAAGGCGGACCTGCCGAAGGAGGCCGACAAGGTCGCCCGCAAGCAGCTCAAGCGTCTCCGCTCGATGCAGGTCGGCTCCGCCGAGTACACGGTCGTGCGCACCTACATCGACTGGATCCTCGACATCCCGTGGAGCCGTCAGACGACGGACAACATGGACATCGCCCAGGTCCGCAAGGTGCTGGACGAGGACCACTCGGGCCTCGAGAAGGTCAAGAAGCGCATCGTCGAGTACCTCGCCGTCCGGAAGCTCAAGAAGGACAAGAAGGGCCCGATCCTCTGCCTCATCGGTCCGCCCGGTGTCGGTAAGACCTCGCTCGGTCGTTCGGTGGCGCGCGCGCTCGGTCGCAAGTTCCACCGCATGAGCCTCGGCGGCGTCCACGACGAGGCGGCCATTCGCGGCCACCGCCGGACCTACGTCGGCGCCCTCCCCGGTCAGGTGATCCAGGGGATGAAGAAGTGCACGACCATCAACCCGGTCTTCATGCTCGACGAGATCGACAAGATCGGCCACGACTTCCGCGGCGATCCCGCGGCGGCGCTCCTCGAGGTCCTCGACCCGGAGCAGAACGACACCTTCAGCGACCACTACCTGGAGATCCCCTACGACCTCTCCAAGGTGATGTTCATCGCCACCGCGAACGTCGGTGACACCATCCCGGCTCCGCTCCGCGACCGCATGGAGATCATCGAGATCCCCGGCTACACGCGGAAGGAGAAGCTGGACATCGCGAAGGTCCACCTCGTGCCCAAGCAGATCGAGGAGCACGGCCTCAAGGAAGGCCAGCTCACGATCAGCGACAAGGCCCTCGAGGCGGTCATCGACGACCACACCCGCGAGGCTGGCGTTCGTAACCTCGAGCGCAAGATCGCCGGCGTGATCCGCGGCATCGCCGTGAAGGTCGCCGAGGGCAACGAGGGACCGTTCACGGTCGAGGTGCCGGACGACCTCCGGCCCTTCCTCGGCCCGCCCCGCTTCTCGAGCGAGGTCGCCGAGCGCACCAGCGAGACCGGTGTCTCCACGGGCCTCGCCTGGACCTCGGTCGGCGGCGAGATCCTCTTCATCGAGGCCACCAAGATGCACGGAACGGGCAAGCTCCAGCTCACCGGCCAGCTCGGTGACGTGATGAAGGAGTCCGCTCAGGCCGCGATGAGCTACGTGCGCACCCGCGCCGAAGACTTCCACATCCCCGTGGACTTCCTCGAGAAGAGCGACCTGCACATCCACATCCCCGCGGGCGCCATGCCCAAGGACGGCCCCAGCGCCGGTGTGACGATGATGACGGCGCTCGTGTCGCTCCTCACCAAGATCCACGTCCGCCACGACGTCGCGATGACCGGTGAGATCACCCTCCGCGGCCGCGTGCTGCCGGTCGGTGGCATCAAGGAGAAGGTCCTCGCCGCGCACCGCGCCGGCATCAAGCGGATCATCCTCCCCGAGCGGAACGCGGCCGACCTCGAAGAGGTCCCGCAGGAGGTCAAGGACGACCTCGAGTTCATCCCGGTGAAGAAGGTCGACGAGGTCCTCGCCAACGCCCTCGAGGAGCCGGACAAGCTCGCGCTCGTGCTCAAGGACGAGGACGCGGACGACAAGTCGAAGGCGAAGGCCCCCGCGCCCGCCCCGTGAAGAAGGCCACCCGTCGAGGGTTTGGCATCGCGGCGAGCGTCCTCCTGATCGGGGGGGCGCTCGTCGTCGTTTGGCGCCTCGGCCTCCGAAGCGTCGAAGAGGTGGCGGAGACGGCCACCGCCGATCCGGTGCAGCCGATCGACGAGCTCACGCCGATCCGAGGCGGGGAGCGGATGATCCTCTTCTGTCTCGATGGCGTGGGGCACGACACCCTTCACCGTGCGCTCGACGAAGGCCGGATGCCGCGGCTGGCGGCCATGCTGGGGGAAGCCGAGGGCGACGGCGGCGACTACCAACACGGGGTCTCGGCGCCGAGGGTGCTCAGCATTCTTCCGTCCACCACGGTAGCCGCCTGGACGAGCGTGTTCACCGGCGTGGGCGTCGCCGAACATGGCATCAGCGGCAACGAGCAGTTCCACCGCGAAGACGGGCGCTTCCTGGCCCCGGCGCCGGTGAGCGTGACCGACGTGGCCCAGATGATGGAGGTCTTCAACGGAGGGCTCCTCGGTGAGGAGATCCACGCCGAGACGCTCTACGAGAAGCTCCCCGACCTCCGCCACCACGTGTCGCTCGCCCACGTGCACCGCGGCGCCGACGTGTTCACGATGCCGGCTGGCATCGAGGCACTCGAAATCCTCCAGGCCTTCGTCGAGGGACTCGTGGGCGATGGGGACTCGAGCACACAGCGAGAGGGCGCCCGTGCGCTCGACCGAACGTCCATCGACGCCATCCTCTCCGCCGTCGACCAGCACGGCGTTCCCGACCTACAGGTCGTCTACTTTCCTGGAATCGACCTCTTCACGCACCTCAGCGAACACGCGCTGGACGAGGAGCGGGCATATCTCGAGGAGGTCACCGACCCGGCGATCGGCCGGCTCCTCGACCGCTGGGAGGCGGAGGGAGTGCTCGACGACACCTGGGTCGTGTTGACCGCCGACCACGGCCACACGCCCGTACTCGATGACGATCGCCACAGCCTCTCGCCGGCTCCAGACGAGGACGACGAGCCCCCCGCCGTGCTCGAGCGCGCCGGCTTCACCCTGCGGCCGCTCGTGATCGACCAGGCGGAGGGCCCCTACTCGGCGGCGCTCGCCTACCAGGGAGCGTTCGCCTACGTGCACCTCGCCGACCGGCGCACCTGCACCGACGATCGCTGCGACTGGTCCCAGCCGCCGCGCCTCGAGGAGGACGTGCTCACCGTCGCCCGCGCGTTCCGTGATGCCAACGAGACCGGTCCGATGGCCGGGAGCATCGATCTGATCTTCGCCCGCGAGCCCCGACCCACGAGCGAAACCGCGCTCCCCTTTCGCGTCTTCGACGGGGACCGGCTGGTGCCCGTGGGCGAGTACCTCTCCGCCCACCCTCGACCGGAGCTGATTCGCCTCGAAGCGCGGCTCGAACGACTCGGCGCCGGCCCCTACGGTCATCGCGCCGGCGACGTGCTCCTCCTCGCTCGCTCGGGTCGCGACCTCGACATCGAGGAGCGCTTCTACTTCAGCCCGCTCTACCGCTCCTGGCATGGCAGCCCGCGCGCGAGCGACTCGCACATCCCCCTCGTGGTCGCGCGGCGCGACCGCGACGGCGCAGCGATCCATCAGCAGATCGAGCGAGCCTTGGCCGCACCTGAAGCGGATGAGAGCGGCCGGCGGTGGCACTCCCAGCGAGACATCACGCCGTTGATCGTGTCGCTGCTGAGTGGCGGTGAAGACTGAGGCCACAGCGCCCCGCGGACGATTCGGGTAAGGTCGGCCCATGGCGGACGAGACCATCCAAGCGACGGTCCTGGGGGCAGGCTCCTGGGGCACGGCGCTGGCCAAGCATCTGGCCGCGCAGGGCCACCGCGTGAAGCTGTGGTCCCGTCGCGAAGATCAGGCGGCGCACATCCAGGAGCACCGGTCCAACCCGGACTACCTGAAGGGCGTCGAGCTCCCGGAGACGCTCAGCGCCACCGCGTCACTCGAGGAGGCGCTCGGCGACGCCGAGATGGTGGTCGTGGTGGTGCCGACCGAGGCGAACCGCGGGCTCCTGGAACGGGCGGTCCCGCTGATCCCGATGGACGTGCCGGTGGTCAGCGCCACCAAGGGCATCGAGCAGGGCACGCTGCGGCTGGTCAGCGGCATCTTCGAGGACGTGTTCCCCGAGGAGCGCCACTCGAGCCTGACCTACCTCGGTGGGCCCTCGTTCGCGAAGGAGGTCGCCGCGGGCGTGCCGACGGCGGTCAGCGTCGCCGGCCACGACGAGGCGGTGCGGACTCGGGTCCAGGAGCTCTTCAACACCCCGCGCTTCCGCGTCTACACGACTCCCGACGTCATCGGCGTGGAGGTCGGCGGGGCGCTCAAGAACGTCATCGCCATCGCGGCGGGCGTCGCCGACGGCATGGGGCTCGGTCACAACACCCGTGCTGCGCTCATCACCCGCGGCCTCGCCGAGCTGAGCCGGCTCGCGATGAAGCTCGGCGCCGACCCGCTGACCCTCGCGGGCCTGAGCGGCATGGGCGACCTGGTGCTCACCTGCACGGGCGACCTCAGCCGAAACCGCCGCGTGGGCATGGCGCTCGGCCAGGGCAAGACCCTCCAGGAGATCCTCGACGAGCTCGGCATGGTGGCCGAGGGCGTGAAGACCGCCAAGAGCGCCCACGAGCTCGCCAAGCGCGAAGGCGTGGAGATGCCCATCGCCGACGAGATCCACGACATCATCTACGAAGGGAAGCCGGCCCGCGAAGCGATGGTCGCGCTGATGACCCGCCCACTGAAGGACGAGCGGCACTGAGCGCTGCTCGCTCGGAGAGCCGAGAACCCCGCTCGGTCCTACTCGGTCCTGCTCGCTTCTGGCGTTCGAACCTCCCAGGAGGCGCCCTCGCCTTCCAGTGCCGAGGGGCGTTCGCCGCCCCAGCACCGGACGCTGGCCGCGTCGGTCGCACAGAGGTGGCCGAGCATCGCCACGCTCGTGACTCGTGGCAGTACGTCGATCCGCCGAGGCCCCACGGCATCCGGAGCATCGCGGGCAATCTGCCCCTCGTCGTTGCCGCCCCAACACATCAGTGCGTCCCCCCGAAGTCGGGCGCACACGGTCTCGTAGGACGCCACGATCTCGACGGCATCGACCACCTCCGGAACGACCACCGGCTGGCGGCTGGTCTCATTGCCCGTCAACACTCGAATCGGCTCGCCGGACCCCCAACACCAGACTCGCCCATCGCGGTGAGACGAACACACGAACCCCGGACCAACCGCAACGTCCACGGCATCGCCGGGCACTTCCGTGATGGGATTAGGCCTGAGCTCGTAGGGGTCGACGTGGTAGCGATCCACGTTCCGACACCAGACCCGACCGTCCGCGATCCCGCATCGCTCCCCTTCCCACATGTCCATCGTCGTGGTTCGCGCCGGGTAAGTCCGTTCCACCCAGCTGGCTAACGAATCCCAGCAGACGACATCCCCCGAGCCCAGGACCGCGCACCGTCCTCTCCCGCCGTTACTCGCCAACGCCCGCACCTCGCCGAGCTCCGGCGGCACGTTTCCGTCTTCGCACCAAACCGCTCCCGAACGACGAACGGCGCAAGGGGTGGCGTCGTAGACCGCGATCGCCGTCGCGTCCGACACTCCCGTCGGTCGTAGCGTCGGCTCGTCAGCCGTCCAGCAGGCCACGGCCCCGTCCACGCGCCGAGCACACCCCACCCGGTTCCCGAGCGCCAACTCGGCGAAGGGCGCGTTGCTGGCCGCGGGTGCCTCGGTCGCTGCAGCTTCGGCGGACGAGGAAACGACCGACGTCTCGAGCGTCGAGCCAGCGCCGCAGGAGAGGCCCCATCCCGAGAGCAGCGAGAGCAGCACGTGGCCGCTCGTCATGGGCTTACCACGCCTGGTATCCGTCGCCGCTCGTGTCGTCATCGTTCCCGAGTGCCAGTGGTGTAGCCGACCGTGCGGGGGTGCCTCAACCCAGTTCACCACCAGTACCTGCGCGCACTCGTCGGCCGTGCCGAGAGGCCGCGGCACCGGGAGCTCCTTCGGCACACCGGACGGCCCCGCTGGCCTCCTGCAGTGAGACCCGTTAGGAGGAAGGGGTCATGGCCGGCTGGCGCTACCGCGTGATCCTCTTCGTGATGGTGCCGGCCATCCTCGCGGCCGCCGTGTTCCTCGGGTACACGACCTGGCTCACCGCCACGCGCTACACGCAGCTCGGTGAGCAGACCATCGCGGAGAACACGCTCCTGCTCGTTCGGGAGAAGGTCGACACGATCGAGCGCTACGTGATCCGCCAGGACAACGCGGCGTTCGGTCTGGTGAACCTCGACGAGCTCCTCGACCCCGACGGAGACCCGGAGCTCCTCGACGAGCGCTGGCTCCCGGTGGCGGGCGAGCTGACGCCGAGCATGGAGGCGTTGGTCGTGCTCGACGCGACCGGCGAGGTGGTCGCGGCCGCCGCCCGCGGAGGCGCCAGGGCCGAGCGCGAGTTCGTGAAGGTGCTCACCGAGCGGCTCCTGCCAGAGATGGACCTCACCCGGCTCCGCTCCGGTCGCCTCAAGCACCTGCACCACACCCTCGACGGTGGCAGCGACCTGCTCTCGTACCTGCGGCGCAGCCACCGCGGGCGGCGCTACTACATCATCGCGAAGCACAACACGGACACCATCGTCCGCGAGGAGCTCTCGGACATCTTCGCGACCGAAGAGGGCAAGCGGCAGTACAACATCGTCGACCAGGACAACCGACGAGTGCACGGGCCGAGCCTCGCGAACGCCGGTGACTACCTGGTCGGCCTTCGCTTCCCGACCACGCTCTACAACTGGCGGCTCCAGATCGCGCCGAAGCAGGCGCCGCGCCTCGAAGCGCAGGGGCGCAGCCGCCGCCGCACCGAGACCGCGCTGCTCGCGGTCGCGCTGGTGGTCATCCTGCTCGGCGTCGCCTTCCTGCTCTACGCCGCCAACAAGGAGCGCCGCCTGGCCGAGCTCAAGGGCGACTTCATCGCCAACGTCAGCCACGAGCTGAAGACGCCGCTCTCCGTCGTTCGGATGTTCGGGGAGCTGCTGCTCACCAACCGCGTGAAGACCGAAGAGAAACGGAAGCAGTACCTGGAGATCATTCTCCGGGAGTCCGAACGCCTCTCCAGCCTCATCGAAAACGTGCTCGACTTCTCCGCGCTCGAGCGCGGCAAGCAGACCTACGCCTTCGCTCGCGGCGACGTCGAGCCGGTCGTCAGGCGCGCCATCGAGACCTTCCGCTACCGCGTCGAGCACGAGGGCGTCGAGGTCGACCTCGAGGTGCTCGGCGAGATCCCCGAGGTCGAGATGGACGAGCAAGCCATCGTCCTCGCGCTCAACAACCTCCTCGACAACGCCGTGAAGTACGGCGGCCGGACCCCCATCACCGTCACGCTCGAGAAGGTTCGCGACTTCGTCCAGGTCCGCGTCCGCGACCGCGGCCCCGGCATCCCGGAGGCCGCGCAGCGGCGGGTCTTCGAGCGCTTCTACCGCTCCGACCGGGACCAGGAGGTCCGCGGCTCGGGCATCGGCCTGAGCCTCGTGATGCACATCGCCCAGGCCCACGGTGGCCGCGCATGGGCGACCAGCCCGACCGATGGCAAGGGCGCGGTGGTGGCGTTCACGCTGCCCGCGCTGGAGCCCGGCGCGAAGCCGCGCCGCTCCGAGCGCCCCGCCGCCGCCTGATCGTCAGAGCAACTCCGCCGTCACGCTGAGGTCGCAGAACTCCCAGCCACGCGGCGACTGGAGGTGGTCGTGATCGATCGGCTGGTCGGTGCCGAGCTCGAGCTGGAACGCGGACGAGAGGTGGGTCGCCGCGTCCAGATAGTCGACCGGCAGCGTGCGAGTGGCGAGCACCTCGCCGCGAGCACCCGAACAGCGCCACCAACGCAACGAGCTTCCACCCACCCATGGGACCCAGCGTAGCCCGCCACCCGCCGCCGTCGCTGACCGCTCCTGCGCCCGTCCGACCCGCGCGTGAGCTGATAGGCTCCCCCCATGTCGATTCAGTCTCTGCGGGAGGCGCTCTCCGAAGGCGACCTCGAAGCCACACGAGCCGCGCTGAAGACGCTCGACGGCAGCGACAGCCTCGCCGCCTTCATGGCCGCGTACGAGAACCGCGAGCACGCATCCGCGGGCTTCGAGGTCTTCCGCTGGATCAGCGAACTCCCCCCACCCGAAGGGCAGATGGACCGCGAGAACTGGCTGCGCGCGCTCAACAACGCCTGCGCCCTGGCGATCCAGCACCCGGGCGACGACGAGGCGCGCTTGACGATGGCACGGCGCGCCATGTCCTTCGGGTCGCAGAACATCGCCATCTTCCACAACGCGGCCTGCGTGTTCTGCTCCGTCGGCGAGCTCGAAGAAGCGCTCGACGCCGTCGCGGCGGCGGTCGACCACGGCTACGGCAGCGCGACGATGGTCGACGACCCCGACCTCGATGCCATCCGGCACACGGATGACTTCGCCGACGCCATCGGCGGCGCGCGGGAAGCCGACGAAGCCGCGCACCGGCGAAAGCTCGAGCAGCTCTCCACTGCGCTCTTCGGCGGTGCCGAGGTGCCCGAGGACCTCGGCCGGATCTGGCGGCGCCAGCTCGCGATCACCGGCGCGCGCGCGGTGGACGACGGAGGCATCGCGCAGCTCTACGAGGAGCCGAAGCGCCCAGCGCTCCTCGTCGACCCCGACGCCGCCCTGGCGGCGCTCGTGGAAGCCACGGACTGGGTCGCGAAGCTGAGCCCGGCGGGATGGATCGGCTACTTCCGAGGCCCCGATCGAACCATCGCCCCGACCGAGGCGCCGGTCGTCGGGATCGATCCCCAGGGCGAGCACCGAGTCACCGCCGACGTCTACGACCAGCTCCGGCTCGCCGCGGTCGGCGACCGCACCAAGCTGCAGGGGCTGCGCGAGATGCTCATCATGCTGCGCCTCGACGACACCGATCCCTCCACCGACGGAGTCGACGATCGGGCCGCCACCGCGCGCGCGGTGGTCGAATCGTTCCTGGCGGGCCGCTAGTCCACCGCACGCCGCGCCTTTCGACCCGTGCGGATCGGAGCCATGCACTTGACCGCACCCGGGGACCCGTGGGCTATCATCGCCCGCGATGGGCGAAGGCTCGCAGACCGTGCTCCTGGTGGAGGACGACCCCTCCCTGGCGCTCGGGTTGGTCGACACGCTGGAATTCGAAGGATTCCGCGTGCTCCACGCGACCAAGGGCGAAGACGCCGTGACGCTCGCCGCGCAGGAGAGCCCGGACTGCATCCTGCTCGACGTGATGCTGCCCGACATCAACGGCTACCAGGTCTGCGAGCGCGTTCGACGAACGAACGCGCACGTCCCGATCCTGATGCTCACGGCCCGCAGCCAAGAGGTCGACAAGATCCGCGGCCTCGACGTCGGCGCCGACGACTACGTCACCAAGCCCTTCGGCGTCGGCGAGCTCGTCGCCCGCATCCGCGCGCTGCTGCGCCGCGCGAGCCGCGCTCCCGCGGCCAGCGAGCCCTTCACCATCGGCGACCGCTCCATCGACCCCGCGCGTCAGATGCTCACGTACGCCGACGGCACCGAAGAGCAGCTCGGGTTCTACGAGATCGAGCTGCTCAAGCTCCTGCACACGCGACGGGGCGAGCCGGTCTCCCGTGACGAGATCCTCGACAAGGTCTGGGGCGTGGAAGCCAACCCGACCAACCGCACCGTCGACAACTTCATCGTCAAGCTCCGGAAGAAGCTCGAGCCGGTGCCAAACGAGCCGAAGTACATCCTCACGGTCTACGGCGTCGGCTACAAGCTCGTGCCCTGACGCGTCCGCCCCCCCTCTGGTCACCTTGCCACTCGTGTGCTCGGGCCCCACGTCCGATCCCATGTTCAAGGAATTCCGCGAGTTCGCGATCAAGGGCAACGTGGTCGACATGGCCGTCGGCATCATGATCGGCGCCGCCTTCTCCACGATGGTGAAGTCGCTCGTCGACGACGTGATCATGCCACCCATCGGCCTGCTGACCGGGGGCCTCGACTTCTCGTCGCGCTTCATCGTGCTCCGGGAAGGAACCAGCGCGGCGCCCTACGCCAGCCTCGACGCGGCGCAGGAGGCCGGCGCCGTCGTCCTCCGCTGGGGTCAGTTCCTGAACACCGCGGTCTCGCTCGTGCTCGTCGCGATGGTGCTCTTCTTCCTGGTGCGCTGGATCAACCGCCTGCGCCGCCCCGAGACCGAGCCCGCCCCCACGACGCGCGCGTGCCCCTTCTGCCGGAGCCACATCGACGAGGAGGCGAGCCGCTGCCCCCAGTGCACCTCCGAGGTCGAGCCGGAGAAGGCCGCCGCGAAGAGCTGAGCGGCCTTCACCCCGTGGAAAGCGCGAAGTCCCTCGGGCGCCGTCCCTCGGCGTGGTATCGTGCGCGCCGATGCGACTCGCTTGCCTTCGGCTTCTCCTGGCCTCGGGCCTCCTGCTCGCCTTCGGCTGCGCAGACGAGGCGGGGCCCAGTCCCATCGCGATGCGGGACCCCCTGGGGCTCACCGACGTCACCCAGGACCTGCGGCTGACGGTCTTCCCGAGCACCGTGCGCTCGTGTGAGACCAACGGGACGCTCACCCCGGCCCTGCCCGAGGACCCGGCGACCGAGCTTCCCGACGCCACGGTCGACCGCCGCTTCGCCGTCGACGCGCTCGAGCAAGAGGTGGTCGTCGAGGAGGGGTCCTACGTGATCGCCGTCCAGGGCTGGGGTACGGACCCGGTCACCATGCGGGAGAACGTGCTGGTCACCCGCGGTTGTGCCAACGGCACCATCGAAGCCGGTCAGGAGCGCCCGATCATCCTGACGCTCCAAGACGTCCAGGGCATGGGCATGTGCGCCGACGGGATCCTCTCGCCCGACGAGCAGTGCGAGATGGCCACCGGCCCCTTCCCATGTGACGCGGCGACCTGCCGGACCACCGAGAAGGTGGCGAACACGACCACCACCGGCACCCAGGACGCGCCCGCCGTGGCGTGGAGCGACGGCGGCCGAATGGTCGTCGCCTTCCAGAACGGCGCCACCGAGCTCCGTTGGGTGTTCCTGGACCAGAACGGCGACACGATCACCAGCCCGTCGGCCCTCGCGCTGGACGCCGCGATCGACGAGGGCGCCACCCTCGCGGGCGTGCAGACCTCGCCGGAGGTCGCGGTATCGCCCGCGCGCATCGCCGCGGTTCTGCAGGACCTGAGCACGGCGACGACCGAGGGGGGTGACGCGCTGATTCGCTTCTTCACGACGGATCGCGCCCCGATCTCGTCCAACGTGCAGCTCGTCCCGAGCCCCGGTGAGCAGCGCCGCCCGCGGATCGCGATGGCCAACGACGGCGCGGCGCTGATCGTCTTCGGCGACAGCAACTCGAGCAGCGGCGCCACGGCGGCGTTCGTCCCGGCCGGCGCGACCACCCCCTCCACGACCTTCCCCATCGGCACCTCGGGAGCCACCAGCCCGAGCGTGGCCTCCAACGGCAGCGCCTTCATCGTCGTCTGGGTGGAGGGCGGTGCGGTTCAGGCGCAGCGCTACGATGCCGCCGGCAGCGCGACCGACGCCAGCCCGATCGCCGTCTCCGACACGGCGACGCCCGCCGTTCCCTCCGTGGCCCTCCTCGCCGACGGCCGCTCCTTCGTGGCCTGGGGCTCCGGGTCCGGTATCCGTGGCCGTGGCGTCGACGCGACGGGCGCCCCCGGGGAGGCCAACGACCTCGCCGGCGCGGGCACGCGACCCCGCGTCGCCGGCGCGGGTGGGCGCTTCGTGACCGTGTGGGAGAACGCCGGGTCGATCTTGGCCCGCTACACCGACGGCAACGGCCGGCTGGTGGACAACCGCGAGCAGCCCCGGACGGACGCGGCCTTCCCCATCGGCAGCGGCGCGGCCCCCGACGTGGCCGGTGGCGGCACGGGCTCCCAGACGGCCGCCGTGATCAGCTGGGCGGGCACGGATGGCAACATCGCCGTCCGGACCATCCCCCTGCCCTGACCCCGAAACCTCGGGCCGGAGCTTGCTTTCACCGGCTCCTGAGGCCACGCCTCAGCCATGGGCACCGGCAACACGATCCTCTACTGGTATGGGGCCTGTGGGATCTTCGTGCTCACCTTCTCGGCCGTCGTGATTGGCCTGATGATCGTCGGCCGGCGCCGGAAGAGCACTCGCTATCGCACGCGGAGCCTTGACCCGGACCAGGTCGAGGAATAAAACGCAGCGATTTTGCGGCGTTTTCGCCGACGGTGGCCCGAGCCCCGTACCCCATGGACGATCCTTCCCCTGATGCGGCGTCGAGCGACGCCGCCGAGCCCGAGAAGCAACGAGGCCGCGGTGCGCGCCGTGCAGGCCGCCTCGGTCGTCGTGTGGCCCTCCTCTTCTGGGCGACGGCGATGACCTTCATGGTCGTGGTCGGGTTCGTGACCATCATTCCCCAGGTCTTCCTGGAGGAGCCCGAAGGGGTCGATGCCCAAGCCGCGTTCGCCGAAGGCGACTGCGGCGAGACCGCCGAGACGCTGACCGCCATGCTCCTCGAGCGGGCTGGCGAGCACGTCGCCGAGGTCCGGCCCGCCGGCACCCTCGGCCCATTCTTTCGACGCTGGGACGCGCGCTACTTCGCGTACCTGCGCCACTGTGGTGAGAGCGAGACCTCGGCCGAGCTGGCCAAGCTTCGTTACCGCCTCGAGCTGACCCTCCGCCGCTTCGATCGCGAAGAAGGCGCCATCGTCCGCGAGCTGGACGAGCTGGGCAGCGACTGACCGATTTCCCCTTGAGCGCGGAGAGCTCGCGCACCGAGAGAGTCATGACCGAAGAAGTGAAGCAAGAAGAAGAGACCCTGACGTTCGATGTCCTCGATCTGCGCCCGCCCGTGCGCCAGGCCATCGACGACATGGGCTGGGACACGCCCACGCCCGTTCAGGTCGAGTGCTACGCCAAGGCCATCAGCGGCCGCGACCTGATCGTCCAGAGCCGAACCGGCACCGGCAAGACCGCGGCGTTCGGCATCCCGATCGTCGACCGCCTGGTCACGTCGGAGCCCGGGGTGCAGGCGCTGATCCTCGCGCCGACCCGCGAGCTCGCGCTGCAGAGCTCCCGTGAGATCGGCAAGCTCGCCGCGCACAGCGACATGCAGACGGTCGCCATCTACGGCGGCGCCCCGATGGAGAAGCAGGTCCGTGCGCTCGACGCCGGCGCCCAGATCGTCAGCGGCACGCCCGGTCGAGTCCTCGACCACCTCCGCCGCGGCACGCTCGACTCGAGCAAACTCAAGGTGCTGTGCCTCGACGAGGCCGACGAGATGCTCTCGATGGGCTTCGCCGAGGAGCTCAACGCCATCATCGACCTGCTGCCGAAGGAGGGTCGCCAGACCTTGCTCTTCAGCGCGACGGTCGACGGGCCGGTCGAGCGCATCGGCGGCCGGCACATGACCGACCCCGAGCGGGTGGAGCTGAGCGGCGACGCCGTCGGCGCGCTCGGTGTGGACCACCTGATGTACATGGTGAGCGGCAAGGCCCGCGCGCAGGACCTGGTGAAGATCCTCGAGATCGAGGACCCGGAGAGCGCCATCGTCTTCTGCAACACCAAGCGGGACACCGAGCAGGTCGCCGCGGCGCTGCAGAACGCCGGCTACGCCGCCGACTGGCTCAACGGTGACCTCGCGCAGAACGAGCGCGAGAAGGTCATGAAGCGGACCCGCGCGAGCGAGCTGCGCTTCCTAGTCGCGACCGACGTCGCCGCGCGCGGCATCGACATCTCGCACCTGACGCACGTCATCAACTTCGCGCTGCCCGACCACCTCGAGCAGTACATTCACCGCACCGGCCGCACCGGTCGCGCGGGCCGCACCGGCACCGCGATCTCGCTGGTCGCGCCGCAGGAGCTGGGGACGCTCTACTACCTGCGCCTGCAGTACAAGATCTTCCCGACCGAGCGCTCGATGCCGAGCGCTGGCGAGGAGCGGACCCGTCGTGAGATGGACCGCGTGGCGATGCTCCAGGGCATGGCCGGCTCGCCGACCGAGATCGATCTCGCGGTCGCCCGTCGGCTGCTGACCCTCGGCAACGCCGAGGAGGTCGTCGCCGGTCTGGTCCGCACGATGTTCGGTACCTCGGAGGACGCGTCGATCGACGAGACCGCCGCGGAGAAGCGCCGCGACAAGCCGCCGGCCAAGGTGGCGGACGAAGAGGAAGAGGAGCGCCCGTCGCGCCGCAAGCGCAAGGAGCGCAAGGAGCGGAAGCGCCCGAAGGCCGAGGCGAAGCCGAAGTCGGAGCCGCCGGCTCGCGATCATGACGACACCATCGACGACGAGGACGACGACGACGGCGACTCCCGTCACGACCTCGACGGTGACGAGGCCAAGCTCTACGTGAGCGTGGGCCGCAAGGACGGGGTGCGGGTCGGCGACCTGAACCGCCTCTTCCAGGACACCGGCGGCCTGAGCCGCGACGAGGTCGGTCGCATCCGTCTCCGCGACAAGCACTCTTTCGTCAGCATCCCCGCGACGAAGGTCGAGGCGGTGGTCGAGGCCCTCCAGGGCATCGACTTCCACGACCGTGAGCTGAAGGTCGAGCCCGCGAGGGCCGGCTGATGGGTCGGGGGGACCGCACCTACGAGATCGTCCTCTGGGGGGCGAGCGGTTTCACCGGCGCGCTGGTGGCCGAGTACCTCGTTCGGAATCATCCGGGCGTGGGGCTCGCGCTCGCTGGCCGCAACCAAGGGAAGCTCGAGACCGTCCGGCGCGAGCTGGCCGCGATCGACCCGAAGGCCGGTGACCTGCCGATCCTGATCGGCGACAGCTTCGATCGGGCGAGCCTCGACGCGATCACGTCGCAGACCCGCGTCGTGATCAGCACGGTCGGTCCCTACGCCCAGTACGGCGAGGCCATGGTCGCGTCGTGTGTCGCGAACGGCACCGACTACTGTGACCTGACGGGCGAGACCCAGTTCATCCGCCGGATGATCGACGCGCACCAGGCCGACGCGGAGCGCACCGGCGCGCGTATCGTGCACTGCTGCGGCTTCGACTCGATTCCCTCCGACCTGGGCACGCTCATGGTCCAGGAGGCGGCCAAGGAGCGCTTCGGCGCACCGCTCGCGGAGGTGAAGTTCTTCGCCGGCGAGAGCAAGGGCACCGCGAGCGGCGGCACCATCGCCAGCATGCTCAACATCCTCGAGGAGGCGAAGGACAAGAAGGTCCGCCGCATCCTCGGCGACCCCTACGCGCTCAACCCCGAAGGCGAGCGAGATGGCCCCGACGGCAGCGACCGGATGGGCATCCGCTTCGACGACGACCTGCGCATGTGGGTCGGCCCCTTCGTGATGGCAGCGATCAACACCCGGGTGGTCCGGCGCAGCAACGCGCTCATGGGCTACCCCTACGGCCGGAAGTTCCGCTACTCCGAGGAGATGAGCTTCGGCGCCGGGCCCCGTGGAGCGATCCGCGCCGGCACGGTCGCGGCGGCGGTCGGAGCGTTCGTGACCGGCGCGTCCATCAAGCCGATCCGGACCGTGCTCCAGAAGACGGTGCTGCCCGATCCGGGCGAGGGACCGAGCCGCGAACAGCGGGAGGCCGGGTTCTTCGTGGTGCGGCTCGTGGGCAAGACCGCGGATGGCCAGGAGATCCGCGGGCGCGTCGAGGGTCAGAACGATCCGGGCTACGGCGAGACCGCCAAGATGCTCGGCGAGTCCGCCCTCTGCCTGGCCCGCGACGACATCGCGGCCCCGGGCGGCATCCGGACTCCGGCGTCGACGATGGGCGTGACGCTCATCGAGCGACTCCGAGACGCGGGCATGGTGTTCCGGGTCAGCTGAGCGGCGAAGCCGCGAACGCTGACTGCTCACCCTGACCCTCGCCCTCTCCCTCACCCTGAAGGGCGACGGGAGCTCGCCGTGCTGCTTTCCCCAAGAGGGAGAGGGTCAGGGCGAGGGTGTGGGTGAGGGACCGTCCTCTGGACGGTTCAGAACCGGATGCCGTTCTTCGCGCGGTGCTTGATCCACCGGTACGTGAAGAAGCCCGTGGCGCCGACGCCAGCAATGGTCATCGGCACGAATCCGATGGTCGCGGCGGCCACTCCGGTGACGACGGCGCTTCCCCCTGCGAGGAGTCCCTTTTTGCGGGACTCCTCTCGGACATCCTTGCGTCCCTTGCCTTTTGTCGTTTTGGCCAAGTGTTGCCTCCACTTCCGAAGTAGCACGGTGTGCGGGGCGCGACCAAACCGGCCGGGCCGTCGGCGTTGATCCGGTCGGCCCGCTGCGCTTACCCTCCAGCCTCTCGATGAGCAGCACTGCATCAGGAGGTGCGGCCGGGGCGGCCGCCGGTACGAAGCTGGAGCCCGGCGCCGTCGTCGGAGGTCGCTTCCGGGTGGAGGCAAAGGCCCGGGACGACGAGCTCGGCACGGTCTTCAAGGCCCGAGACGAGAAGACCAACAAGGCGATCGCGCTCCGGCGCATGACGCCCGGGTTGGTGGACGACGCGGGCAGGAAGAAGCTTCGCGCGGAGTGCCGCATCGCAGCCAGCCTGTCCCACCGGAACCTGGTGGTGACCTACGGCGTGGGCAGCGCGGGCGGCTCGCCGTTCATCGCGGCCGAGTGGGTGGACGGGAAGCCGATCTCCCAGGTGGTCCGCGAGCGAGCCGCCACCGGTGGCCAGGTCAGCCTCAAGGGCGCCTACAACGTGGTCGCCAGCGTCTGTCGCGCGCTCGAGACCGTTCACGAGAAGACCTGCCACGGGGCGATCCGGCCTTCGGTGGTGTGGGTCACCGAATCCGGTCGGGTGAAGCTCGGCGACGTCGGCCTCGGCAAGGCGCTCGTCGAGACGCGCGGTCCGGCGGTCTTCGACGCCCGCGACCAGGCGAGCCTCGCGCCCGAGGTGAAGGCGGGTCAGCCACCGACGGTCGCGTCCGACATCTTCGGCGTGGGCGCCCTGCTCTACGAGCTCCTCACCGCCAAGTCCCCCGCCGATGGCTTCGTCCCGCCCTCGCAGGCCCACGCCGAGGCCGATGGTGCGATCGACGAGGTGCTCCTCAAGTGCCTCGCCCCGGACCCGGCCGCTCGCTACCAGAGCGCCGACGCGGTGCGCTCGGCGCTGGCGCCGCTGATCGGTGGCGTCGACGCGGCCGATCCCGCCGACGACTTCGGCTTCGACGTCGACCTGGACCTCGACGGAGACGGAGAGGTCGACATGCCCGCGCCCCCGCCCGCGCCGGCGAGGCCCAAGCCGCCTGCACCGAAACCTCCGGCCGCGAAGCCGGCGGCCGATCTCTTCCCCGCGCCGATGGCGATGGACGCGCCCGCTGGTGCCGAGGTCGACCTCGGTGGCCTGCTCGCGAAGATCACCGAGAACGACGCGGCCCGTTGGATGGCGGTCAAGGACGGTCTCGACCACGGGCCCTTCACCGGCCGTGAGCTCGTCGAGCTCATCGTCGAAGGCGAGCTCCGTGAAGACCACGACCTGATGAACATGGACACCGGTGAGCGGAAGCCGGTGGCCGAGTGGCACGACTTCACCGAGTTCGTCGAGCAGCGCCGCATCCGTGAGGCGCAGGACGCGAAGAAGGCCGCGCTCGACAAGGCGGAGAAGAGCGACGCGCGCAGCGGCGCGTTCAAGCTCGCGATCGCCGGCGTGGCGCTCCTGGCCGTGCTCATCGGCATCGGCGTGTTCGTCATGACGCGCGAGGGCGGTGACGTGGAGGAGGTCCTCCAGGCCGAGACCGGCGACCTCTACGAGCGCGGCGGCATCGAGCTCAGCGGCACGGCGGGCATCCTCCCCGACCCGCCCCGACGCGGCGGTCGCAGTGGCCGCATGCGTTCCGGCGGCGGTGGCGGCGGTGGCTTCGCGGGCTCCTACGAGGACGCGATGAACATCGCCATCGAGCTCGGCGACGCGACGATGGCCGGTGGCCAGAGCCGCCTCAGCCCGGCGCAGGTCCAGGGCGTGATGAACCGGCACCTCAACGGCTCGATCGGTCGCTGCGCGGACCAGGCGAGCGGCCTCGTCGGCAACGTCACGATCGACATCGCCATCGCCGGCAGCGGCCAGGTGATGGGCGTGAGCGCCCGCCAGGGCTCGGGCTCGTTCAAGTCCTGCATCCGCAACGCGGTCCGTCGCATCCGTTTCCCCACCTTCGGCGCGCCCCGCATGGGCGCCCGTTTCAGCTTCAACGCAGGCTAAGTGTCCCTCCATCGGACTTCGTCACGAAACTCGCCGGCCCTCGAACCATGACTCTGCGTCACTCCTCCTCGAAATACGTGAAGTATTCCTCGTCGTCGTTCCTTGATTCACGGTCCGACGACTCGCCGATTTCCGCAACGCCTCCGATTCCGGGACACTAGTCGTGAGGTCTCCACGGGGGGGCGGCAGTCTCTGGCTGGCCGCGGCGGTGCTTCTCACCTTCGGGTGCGAAGCGGCGGTGGAGTCCGGCCTGGACGAGGCGGAAGCGAACGCCATCGTCGTCGCGCTGCACGAGGCTCAGATCGGCGCGCGCAAGGAGCCCGACCCGAGCGGCGACGATCGCTATCAGGTGCTGGTGCCGGCCGACGACGTCGGCCCGGCGCTCGAGCGGATGCGCGAAGAAGGGCTACCGCGACCGGAGTCTCCCGGTCTGAGCGAGATGTTCGCCGAGGGCGGCCTGGTCCCCACGGCCACCGAGGAGCAGGCGCGCTACGTGGCGGCGCTCGGCGGCGAGCTCTCGTCGTCGATCGAAGCGATGGACGGCGTGCTCGACGCGCGGGTCCACGTGGCCCTGCCGGACACACGGCGCCTCGCCCTCGACGAAGAGCGCCCCCGGCCACGCGCGTCGGTGCTCATCCGCCATCGCGGCGCGCGCCAGGGCTACTCGGACGACGCGGTCCGAGCGCTGGTGGCGGGAGCCGTGCAGGACATGGCGCCGGAGGACGTCGCCGTGGTCGGCGTCCCGGTGGAGATCCGAGAGGCGAACCGTGGCGAGCGGCTGGTGTCGCTCGGGCCGGTGACCGTGACGCGCGGTTCGGCGACCTCGCTCAAGGCGATCCTCGGAGCGGCGCTCGCGCTCCACGTGCTGCTGGCGGGCCTCCTGGTGTGGGTGGTCAGCCGGCGACGGAAGGCCGCGGCGGCGCCGCCGGTCGAAGCGAGCTGAGTCACGTCCGCGGAGGGTGTCCGCGGACCAACAACGAGAGGCAAGGGGTGCAGGATGTCGGCTGATTTTCTGGAGAACACGCAGTACTACGTGGACAAGGCGGCGAAGGCGCTCGACCTCCGTCCGGACGTGACCAAGCAGCTCAAGACACCGCACCGCGAGGTGCGCGTCGAGCTGAACATCACCATGGACGACGGGAGCATCGGCACCTTCATCGGTTTCCGCGTGCAGCACGACGACGCACGCGGACCGTTCAAGGGCGGGCTCCGCTATCACCACCACGTCGACTCGGAAGAGGTCACCGCGCTGGCCTCCCTGATGACCTGGAAGACCGCAGTGGCGGGCGTGCCCTATGGCGGTGCCAAGGGAGGCATCGCCGTGGACGCTCGCAAGCTGTCCGCCGGCGAGACCCAGCGCCTCACGCGCCGCTTCATCGACGGCATTCACGACATCATCGGCGCGACGACGGATATCCCCGCGCCGGACGTGAACACGAACGGTCAGGTGATGGCGTGGATCTTCGACCAGTACTCGAAGTACCACGGCTACCAACCGGGCGTGGTGACCGGGAAGCCCGTCTCGCTCGGCGGGTCCATCGGTCGCGAGGCGGCCACCGGGCGTGGCGCCATCTACGCGACCGAGGAGCTCCTCGCGACGCTCGGTGAATCGATGGAAGGCAAGAAGATCGTCGTCCAGGGCTTCGGCAACGTGGGCACCTGGGCCGCGCGTGACGCCGTCGCGCTCGGCGCGAAGATCGTGGGCATCGCCGACATCTCTGGCGGCTACGTGAACCCGGAGGGCATCGACGTCGAGGCGGCGATCCAGCACGTCGCGACCAACGGAACGCTCGAGGGCTATGCCGCGGAGAAGGTCAGCGGCGAAGCGATCCTCGTGCACGACTGCGACATCCTGATCCCGGCCGCGCTCGGTGGGGTGCTCACCAAGGACAACGCGGCGGACGTGAAGGCGAAGGTCATCGTGGAGGGCGCCAACGGGCCGACCACGCCCGAGGCCGACGAGATCTTCGCGAAGAACGGGGTGCACGTGATCCCCGACATCTACGCGAACTGCGGTGGCGTGACCGTCTCGTACTTCGAGTGGTCCCAGAACATGCAGCACTTCTACTGGGAGCTCGAGCGGGTCAACAACGAGCTGCGCAAGGTGATGAAGCGCGGCTACGCCAGCTTGGTCGAGGTGCAGAAGAAGCACTCGTGCACCATGCGCGAGGCGGCGTTCATCCTCGGCGTCGGTCGGGTCAAGGACGCCACCGAGATGCGCGGACTCTGAGCTCCAACACCCGGGGACACTCCCCCCCCTTGCATCTCCCTATTTTTGCGAGGGTTCCCAGAGCAAAATGAAGACCCTCCCGTAGCGGTCGCGCTCGAGCGGCCACAGAAGGGTTTTCATTTTGCTCTCGGAGACCCCTATATTTGCGAGTGATCCGGGAGGGGGGAGTGTCCCCATGGGGAATGGGGCGCTGGGGTCAGCGCTTCCAGCGCCAGATGCGGAGGCGGATGCGGCCGTGGGCGGTCAGGGGTTGGTCGGTGAGGCCGCGGAGGCTCATGTGGCGGAGGACGTCTTTGCCGTCGAGAATGCCGGGGGCGCCTTCGGTCGCGTGGTCCTCCAGGAGGACGCCGATGTGGTCCCAGGCGCGGGGGAGGACGACGTCGCTGCCGTCGTTGGCGTAGTCGATGGCGAGCATGTCACCAGACTGGATGGCCTCACCCCAGCGCAAGGAGACGGGCTCGCCCTCGGCATCCCGGATGGTCCCGTCGCGGTCGAGGAGGAGCACGTCGCTCACGGCGTCGGCGAGCCGGCCCATCCCCCGCACGGAGGTGTAACCGAGCCGCCGACCGGTCTGGCTGCGCCGCGCGCCCACCAGCACGTCCGCGCAGTCGATGCCGACGCGTCGGTCCGACTGCGCCGGCGTCGACCCGAACACATAGGGCACGCCGAAGTACGCGCTGAGCCAACCGACGAAGCCCTCCCCCGCCCGAAACGAGACCCGCGTGACCTTCGACTCGAGCCCGAGCCGGTCGGTGTCGTCCTGGTCCGCCGTCCGCAGGCGGCGTCCGTCGGGCAACTCCACCTCCGCCGCCAACCAGAGCGTCCCCGCCATCGGCGTGCTCCGTGACGGCGTCCGCTCCTCCCAGGTCGGCGGCGGCGCCCCTTCCAGCACCAGCGCGTTCCCCTCGATCCGCGCATGGCGCCCCAACCCCATCGGCTCGGTTCGGTATTCGATCGTGTCCATCCCCACCCACTTGCCGTGATCCGCCCCGCCGAAGACCGCGTTCGAGTAGGTCGGGTCGTCCTCGGGCGCCCCCTCCGCGTGCTGCAGATGAGGCGCGACCCGGAGCCAGCGAACCCGGCTCCCCTCCGGCAGCGCTCGGCCCCTCCGCTGGGTCACCACCAACCGGACCGACTCGCCCACCTGCGCATCCGCCGGTCCCGGTCGAGCGCCGCGCTCGGTCTCCACGCGGATCTCCACCGTTTGAGCCGCCGCAGGAGCCGCGCTCGCTGCCACGACGCCAGCGAGAGGAAGGGCCGAGAGGAGCGAGCGAAACGAGCGAGGCATGAAGACCGGGACGGCCGACTCCCCGAAAAGTTCCATCCCGAGCCGGCGCGCCGGTCCCGCCGGGGTATGCTCCCGCCGTTGATCCGGCTGGAGAACATCCACAAAGCCTTCGATGACGCGCCGGTCCTGCGAGGAGTGGACGTCGACGTCCCGGAGAGCTGCATCTACGCCCTCATCGGGATGGGCGCGGTGGGCAAGAGCGTGCTGCTGAAGATCGTGGCCGGACTCATCGCCCCCGAGAAGGGCCGCGTCTTCATCCACGACGAGGACATCACCGAGATGGGGCACCTCGAGCTCGCCGAGGTCCGCAAGAAGATCGGGATGCTCTTCCAGAACTACGCCCTCTTCGACAAGAACGTCTACGAGAACATCGCCTTCCCGCTTCGCCGGCTCTTCGACCTCAGCGAAGAGGAGATCCAGGAGCGCGTCGCCGAGCGCCTCGCCCGCGTCGCCCTCCCCGGCACCGAGGAGCGCATTCCGCAGTCGATGTCCGGCGGCCAGAAGAAGCGCATCGGCGTCGCCCGCGCGACCATCGCCAAACCGCCCATCGTCCTCTACGACGAGCCGACCGCCGGCCTCGACCCGGTGACCAGCCAGAAGATCTACGACCTCGTCCGTGAGGAGCAGCGCGCGACCGGGGCGACCGTGATGGTGATCTCGAGTGACGTCGCCGGCGTGCTCACCATCGCCGACCGCGTCGGCATGCTCCACGATGGCAAGCTGGTCTTCGACGGCACCGCCGACGAGGCGCGCAAGAGCACCATCCCGGAGGTCCGGCAGTTCGTGCACGGTCTCACGGAGGGTCCGCTCTGATGAGCGCCGCTCCCGCGAAGACCCCGTTCTGGCTCCTGCTCCCCGCCAAGATCGGCGCGGCGATCCTGGTGATGGCCAAACAGGTCGGCGGTCTGTCGATCCTGGCGGGCAAGATCCTCCGTCGGCTCACGCCCGGTCAGATCGACCGCCACGAGCTCTTCCGGAACATGAACCGGATGGGCGTGCGCTCCGTGCCCATCATCGCGGCGACCGCCGCGTTCACCGGCGGCATCATGGTCATCCAGGCGGCACCCTTCGTGGAGCAGGTGCAGGCGACCAGCTTCGTCGGTTGGGCGGCGACCTTCACCACCATTCGCGAGCTCGGCCCGCTCCTCATCGGTCTGATCTTCAACGGCCGCGTCGGCGCCAACAACACCGCCGAGCTCGGCACCATGAAGGTCACCGACCAGATCGACGCGCTCCGCGCACTGGCCATCGACCCCATCGCCTACCTCGTGGTCCCGCGCTGCCTCGCGATGGTCTCGATGATGGTCCTGCTCTGCGTCATCGGAGATGCCATCGCCATCGGCGGCGCCATGCTCACTGCCGACATGCTCCTCGACGTCGATCCGCGCGTCTTCTGGGCCTCGGCCGTCGAGCGCCTCGAGCCCTGGGACTTCTGGGTCGGGCTCATCAAGAGCGGCCTCTTCGGCATCATGATCGCTCTGACCAGCTGCTACTACGGCCTCCAGACCAAGGGCGGCGCCCCGGGCGTCGGCCGCTCGGTGAACGCCTCGGTCGTCGCCGCCGCGGCCGGCATCTTCATCATGGACTACTTCTCCACCTTCATCCTCGATTGACCGTACGCTCCAAAGACGTCGGTCTCTTCGAGGCCGCCATCAACGTCCTGAAGGACTTCCGCGCGGTGTGGCGAGTGTTCACCAAGACGCTCTACTACCTCTTCCGCGGTAAGCGGGAGAAGGGCGAGATCGCGCGGCAGATGTTCCACGTCGGGAACGAGTCGCTCTTCTTCATGTGCATCACGATGGCCTTCATCGGCGCCATCATCACGTTCCAGACTGGACTGCAGTCGAAGAAGCTCCTGCCCGACTTCAGCCTCATGGGCGCGACCTACCTCAAGCTGCTGGTGCGCGACCTCGCCGCCTCCGTCGGCGCGCTCCCGCTCGCCACCCGCGTCGGCGCGGGCATCGCCGCCGAGATCGGCTCGATGGTGGTCACCGACCAGGTCGACGCGCTGCGGATGTGCGCCGCCGACCCCATCGACTACCTGGTCGTCCCGCGCTTCATCGCGTGCGTGATCATGGGCACCGTCATCCTCGTGATCGGCGGCTTCGTGGCCTACGGCGCCGGGATGCTCGTCGCGTTCGTGAGCTTCGACGTGAACCCGCACACCTTCAACAACCTGATGTACCTGAACCTCGGC
Source organism: Deltaproteobacteria bacterium (assembly GCA_017644045.1). Lineage (GTDB taxonomy): Bacteria > Myxococcota_A > Polyangia > Polyangiales > Houyiibacteriaceae > UBA1660. The sequence goes on along the minus strand of JAEPMI010000008.1, from coordinate 334,895 downwards.
GACCTGGTGCTCGGGTTCCTCAAGTGCCTCGTCTACGGCGCGGCCATCGCCATCGTCTCCGCGCAGCGCGGCCTCGCGACCTTCGGCGGCTCCGAGGGCGTGGGCTGGGCCACCACCGAGGCGGTCGTCGGCTCCTGCTTCGCCATCATCGTCCTCAACCTGATCATCAGCACGGTCGGCTACTTCCTCGTGCCCGGCGTGGGACCGATGTAGCGGCATGCCCATCCGCTTCGAGAACATCCACAAGTCCTTCGGGCCGAAGGTCGTGCTGAAGGGCGTCGACGTCACCGTCGAGGACGGCGAGTGCTTCTTCGTGATCGGCGCCTCCGGCGTCGGCAAGAGCGTGCTCATCAAGCACCTCGTCGGGCTGCTCCGTCCGGACGAGGGCAACATCTATCTGGGCGACCACGAGGTCTCCCGGCTCGACGAGAAGGCGCTCTACCCGGTCCGGATGAAGTGCGCGATGGTCTTCCAGAGCTCGACCCTCTTCGACTCGATGAGCTGCGCCGAGAACGTCGCGCTGCCCCTTCGGAAGCACAAGGGGATGAGCATGAAGGAGGCCATGGCCGACGCCCGGCGCCGGCTCGAGCAGGTCCACATGCAGGACTTCGCCGATGCGTACCCAGCCCAGCTCGGGGACGGCATGCGCAAGCGGGTGGCCATCGCCCGGGCGCTGACCTTGGACCCGGAGTACGTGCTCTTCGACGAGCCCACCACCAGCCTCGACCCGGTGAGCGCGCGTCGCACCGATGAGCTGATCCGCCGGCTCTGCGACGAATTCGGCGTGACCAGCATCGTGGTCAGCCACGACCTCGTCTCCATCTTCGCCATCGCGGACCGGATCGCGATGTTGTACAAGGGCACCGTGAGATTGCTCGGGACTCCCGAGGACTTCCGGAAGACCGACGACCCGGTCGTTCGGCAGTTCATCGACGGCCGCGCCGAAGGGCCGATGGAAGTATGACGCCCGCGACCCCAGAGGTGCGTTCATGAGCGTCGAGGTTCGCGTCGGCCTACTGATCCTGGTGGCCATCGCCCTCCTGGGCGGCTTCATCTTCGTGCTCGGCGGTGTCGAGCTCGGCGACCAGTACTCGGTCTACGTCGACTTCGACAACCCGGGGAGCGTACAGCCGGGTGCGTCCGTGAACATCGGCAGCATCCGCGTCGGAGAGGTCGAAGGCATCGAGTACTGGGGCCAGAAGCTCGACCCCGACACCGGTCGTCGCCCGATGATCCGGATGCACGTCCGCATCGACACCGAGGTCCAGGAGACCATTCACGAGGACGCGCTCTTCTACGTGACGAGTCAGAGCGTGCTCGGCGAGTCCATCATCTCCATCGATCCCGGCGACCCGGAGAAGCCCCACCTCGAGGACGGCGCCGTGGTCGAGGGCGTCGATCCGCCCCGTCTCGATCTCGCGTTCGCCATGGCCTACGAGCTGCTCGAGGGCATGACGCGCCTGCTTCGGGAGAACCGCGAAGACCTCGGCGATCTCCTGAGCTCCGCCGCCAGCATGATCCGCCGCGCGGACGCCTTCTTCGCCGAGCACGACGACCGGCTCGACCGTGTGATGGAGAACATCGAGACGGCGACGTCGCAGACGAACGAGCTGCTGACCACGGCCAACGACACGATGAACGGCCGCGTCCAGCGGGTGCTCCGAAACCTCGACGGCACCCTCGCCCGAGTCTCGCGCGACATCGACCCGATCATGACGGATGTGCGCAGCCTCGCGACGAAGGCCGACGACGCGATGGACACCCTCGGGCCCGAGCAGCGCCAGCAGATCCAGGAGATCCTCGCGGAGGCCGAGCGCTCGGTGAACGACGCCCGCGAGATCGTCGCGCACATCCGCTCCGGTCGCGGGACCGTCGGCGCGTTCCTGATGGACGAAGAGGTCTACGACGACGTCCAGGAGATGCTTCGCGACCTGAAGCACAACCCCTGGAAGCTCTTCTGGCGCGAGTAGCGCCTCCGCTGCTGCGAACGGAACCTGAGGACGTAGCGCGGGGGATTCTTCGAGATCCCCCGAGAACCTCAGCCGCCGTCCGCCTCGACGAACATGTCGGGCTCCGGCGTGAACATGTCCGGCTCCGGCGTGAACATATCCGGCTCTGGCGTGAACATGTCCGGCTCCGGCGTGAACATGTCCGGCTCCGGACCGAGATCCGGGGGCGGGCCGAGGTCCGGCTGCGGACCCATGTCGGGCGGCTCCCCCATGTCCGGCTGCGGGCCGAGATCCACGTCGATGCCCCCGTCCGGGACCGTTCCGCCGATCATGGTCGGGTCGGAGCTACAGGTGCCCAGAACGCACGCCAATCCTGGCGCGCATTCGAAGGAACGAACACACGTCTCACCCGGTCCGAGGCCGGTCTCCCCGCCACCGCAGGCGAAGGCCAAGGACACCAGGGCTCCGAGCGCGGCAGGGTGGAGGGTGCGCATCGGGGCGAAGATACCACGACGGCCGCCCACCGGCAGGCCCATGGTTTGGGATATTCGTGGTGCCCCGGTCGCGTCACTTCGTCAAAAAGCCCAGTGATTCCGAACGCAACTGGGCTACAGCAGCGTTGACATCCAAGGATCGGGGCTGCTAGCCTTCCGGCGCCAGCGCGGGGGTCCCCCCAAACCCCAGCCACGAGGAACTTGATGTCCGACGAAAAGGAATCGTCCGTTCTCTTCAACCTCAAGGAGTTGATGAACCTCGAAGAGGATCGCATCGCCGAGGAGGAAGAGGAAGCCCGTCAGCGCGAAGAAGACGCGCGTCGCCAGAAGGAAGAAGAGGAACGGCGCAAGCGCGAGGAAGAAGAAGCCCGCGTCCGCGCCGAAGAAGAGGCACGCCAAGCCGAGGAACGCGCCAAGCGTGACGAGGAAGAGCGCATCCGCCGCGAGCGGGAGGAGCACGAGCTCCGTGTCCGCCTCGAGGAGGAAGCCAAGGCCCGCGCCTCCGAGCAGGAGCGCCTGCTCGCCCACGAGCGCGAGATGGCCAAGGCGGCCGCCGAGAAGAAAAAGGGCATCCACCCCGGCGTCATCGCCGCCCTGGTGGTCGTCCTGCTCGGTGTCGGCGCTGGGTCCTACTTCGGTCTGATTCAGCCGATGCTCGAGGAGAGCGCCGAGCGTGAGCGCCTCGCCCAGGAGCAGGCCGACCGCGTCGCTCGGGAGGCCCAGGAGGCCCGCGAGCAGGCGGCCGCCGAGGCTCAGGCTCGCCGTGAGGCCGAGGAAGAGCGTCGTCGCGCCGAGGAAGAGGCGCGCGCCGCAGCCGAGGCTGCTGCAGCCGAGATGGAAGCCGAGACGACGACCCGACGCCGGACCCGACGGGCCCGACGCGGTGGCGGCGGCGGCGGCGGCATGCGCGGCGGCGGTGGTGGCGGCGGCGGGATCAGTGATGACCCGCTGGCCGGTCTCGACGGCCTCTGACGGCCGTCTGACAGCCTGAGAACGACTCCGTGGCCCCGTCGGCTCACGAACGCATCGTGTTTCCGCTCGATGTATCGACGATCGACGAGGCGCGGACGTGGCTCGACCGGTTGGGCACCCACGTGGGTGTCTACAAGGTGGGGCTCGAGCTCTTCACCGCCGTCGGACCGGCGGCGGTGGCAGCCGTCCACGACGCAGGCGCAGCCTGCTTCCTCGACCTGAAGGTGCACGACATCCCAGCCACGGTGGCGAGCGCGGTGCGCTCTGCCGCTCGGATGGGAGTGCGCTACCTGACCGTTCACGCCTCCGCCGGCCCGGCGGCCCTGGCGGCGGCGGCGGAGGCAGCGCAGGGCACCGACACGCAGCTGCTGGCGGTCACCGTGCTGACCAGTCTCGACCAGGGTGAGCTCGACGCGATCGGGCTCGTGGGGGCCCCGGCCGAGGCGGTGAGCCGGCTGGCCGCCGTGGCGCACGGGTCGGGCGTGGACGGCTTCGTCTGCTCGCCCCACGAGGTCGCGGCGCTCCGAGCGGAGATGCCGAACGCCACCCTCGTCGTCCCCGGCGTACGCCCGAAGGGCAGCGCCACCGGTGACCAGCGCCGCACCGCGACGCCCGCCGAGGCCCGCGCTTCGGGCGCCGACCTCCTGGTCATCGGTCGACCGATTCGACTGGCCGACGATCCGGTCGCCGCGGCCCGGTCGATCGCGGACGAGATCGCTTCGTGAGCCGTCGCTCCTCGAAGGGCCGGGGAAAGCCTCGGGGGAAGTCCCCACAGAAGGAAGGTGGGCGCCGCCTCATCGTGGGGCGCCGCTTCATTCTCGAGGGGCTGGCCGGCGGCACGGTGGACCAGGTCTACGTCGAGAAGGCCGCGCTCCAGAAGCTGCCCGAGCTGCAGTCGGCCGCTGACAAGGCGGGCGTGCCGATCACCACCACCAGCCGCGAAGAGCTCGACCAGCGCGCCAAGGGCGTGCGGCACCAGGGAGTGATCGGCTCGGGTCCGCCCTACCCCTATCGCTCGGTCGAGTCGCTCCTCGAGCTGGAGGCGCCGCTGCTCGTCGCCCTCGACGAGATCACCGACCCACAGAACTTCGGCGCGATCATCCGCAGCGCCCTGGTCTTCGGCGCCGACGGGGTGCTCGTGCCGCGCCATCGAAGCGCGACGCTGAGCCCAGCCGTGGTCCGTGCGTCCGCCGGCGCGACCGAACGCGCGCGCATCGCCGAGGTGCCGAACCTCCAGCGCACGCTCCAGATGATCGGCGAGCACGGCCTCGAGATCGTCGGCCTCGCCGCGGACGGGGACGTCACCATCGACGCGCTCGGTCCCGCGCCGCTCGGTCGGGTCGTGGTGGTCGGCTCCGAGGGCAAGGGCCTGCGCCGCATGGTCCGCGAGCGCTGCCACCGGATCGCCTCGATCCCGCAGGCCGGCGACTTCGACTCGCTGAACGCCTCGGTGGCGACCGGCATCGCGCTCTACGAAGCCAGCCGCACCCGCTGACGCGCGCTCGCTGCTTGCGCCGAGCGGGTGGCTCGGGGATACGAACGCATGCCGACCCCGACGAACGTGAAGCGCGTCTGCATCCTCACCGGCGGCGGTGACGCGCCCGGTCTGAACCCGGTCCTGCGCGCCTTCACGAAGCAGGCGACCGCGCTCGGCCTCGAGGTCTACGGTTCCGAAGACGGCTTCGAAGGGCTGGTCGACGGCCGGGTGCACGCGCTCGGTCCGGGCGACGTGCGAGGGATCCTCCCCCGCGGTGGCAGCGTTCTCGGCTGCTCCAACCGCGGCAACCCCTTCGCCTTCCCGGTGAAGAACGACGCGGGCGAGACCGAGCTGCTCGACCGCTCGGACGTGGTGCGGAAGCGGCTGAAGGACCTCGCGATCGACGTGCTCGTGCTGGTCGGCGGCGACGGCACGATGGCCATCGGGCTGAAGTTCGAGGAGCTCGGCATTCCCGTCGTCGGTGTGCCGAAGACCATCGACAACGACCTCGACACCACCGACTTCACCTTCGGCCTCGACACCGCCGTGGGCAACGCGACCTGGGCCATCGACAACCTGCACGCGACCGCCGAGTCACACGACCGCGTGATGATCCTCGAGCTCATGGGGCGCCACGCCGGCTGGATCAGCCTCTGCGCGGGCATCGCCGGCGGCGCCGACGTGATCCTGATCCCCGAGATCCACTACGACGTGGACCGGGTCGCCGCGAAGATCCGCGAGCGTAGCGAGAGCGGCACCACCTTCTCGATCGTCGTCGTCGGCGAAGGCGCCTGTCCCATCGGCGAGCAGGTCTCCACGATCGAGGCGAAGGTCGGCCACGCGCCACGACTCGCTGGCGCCGGCGTTCGCCTCAAGGCCTTGCTGGAGACCCGCGTGGACATGGACATCCGCGTCACCGTGCTCGGCCACCTCCAGCGGGGCGGCACTCCCTCGGCCTTCGACCGACTCCTCGGCACCCGCTTCGGCGTGCGCGCCGCTCAGCTCTGCGCCGAGGGCCGCACCGGCCGCCTCGTCGTCCTCCGGGGCACCACCATGCGGAGCGTCCCGCTCGCCGAAGCCTGCGCCAAGCCCAAGCTCGTCCCCCCCGACGGCGAGCTCGTCGGCGCCGCCCGCGCCGTCGGCATCGAGCTCGGCGCCGCCCCCGATCCAGCGCACTGAACCGCGTTCGCAGAATTTGCCTAAGTGCCGACTCAGACTCAAAACCAGCACACAGAGGCCATCTACGGCGCACATCTGTGGGTAGAGAGTCGCAAGAACTCACTATCAGGCTGATCGTCGAGGCTACTCGTCCGCGGCCCGAAGCACCGCGTCGAAGAGCGCCCGCGGGAACACCCGACCCATCAGCCGGTCGCGGGTTCGCAGCGCCGCGCGGTTCCACTCCGCCCGATGCGGCGTCGTGTCCACCGCCGTCATCCGCTGCTCGACCACTCGCAGCGCCGCGTCGTCCGCGCTGCGAATCATCCGCTTCGCCACTCGGTGCGCCCGCCGCGACACGTCACGGATCACCTGCCGGTGCTCCTCGCTGAGCGAGTCCCACTTGCTCTTCCGGATCACGCTCGCGCCGACCAGGATCCCCGCGTGGTCACGCGAGTAGTAGTCGAGGTGCGAGTGCCACTGCAGCGCCACCGCCGCGAGCGCCGAGCCCGGCACCGTGTCGACCATGCCCGTCTGCAGCGCCGGGTACACCTCGGTCACCCCGAGCCGCCGCGGCTGCGCACCGATCACCGAGAGGAACTCGCTGAAGACCACGTCCGTGGTCGGCGCCCACACGCGCGCCGGTCGCAGGTCGCGCGGCCGGAGGATGCGGTGCTTGCTGAAGAGCCGCCCCTTGCCGACGTCGCCCCAGCCGAGCAGGACGAACCCTTCGCGCTCGAAGATCCGCTCGAAGCGCGGACCCATCCGCCGCCGCACCCGGTCCAGTGTCGCGTAGTCGTCCACGATGCCCGGCAGCCCGAGCACGAGCACCGGCCGCACGATCGTCGAGAGCCCCGACGACGTCAGCGCCGCCGCGTCGAGCTGACCCGCGCGCATCTTCGCGATGTAGTCGCTCTCCTGCCCCTGGCTACCGCCGCCATAGATGCGCAGGCGCAGCTGCCCGCCGGTCCGCTCCGCGAGCTCCGTGTCGAGCGCACGGAACACGCGCATCCACGGCGACCCATCCGGCGCGAGCGTCGCCACGCGGATGTACGTGATCTCCTGCGCGTCCACGGGCGGCGCCCCTCCCAACGGCGCGATCGCCAAGAGCGCCAGAACCACCCACACCTGCCGCCGAATCATGGCCGCACTCTACCCCCAGCAGCGAACGGCTGTCAGATCACGGAGGGAGACGGCCGACCAGGTTGGAACCCCTCGAGCGTCGTTCGTAGCTCGCGGCTGGTCGTGCCGAGGCTCATGTGGAGGTGGGACTGGAGCGTCAGATCGACACTCAGCTGCTGGCGGGCGTGCTGGCCACCATGCGATTCGACCTGAAGCGTGGCGCCCCCCGAAGACCGAGAGATCAGCCGTGGCTGTCCCACTCCCGCGGCCACTGCACGCGGCTCGATCGAAAGCGACACGAGGCGCTCACCGAAACGTTCGCGAAAGTGCGTTCTGACGGGTTCCGCACTCGCCGCCTCGATGTGACCTCTGAAGACGGTGTGCTCCAAGCCCACCGGAAGCCGCGTGATCCTACGCCACGGGGCAGCATCGATGCCGTCGATCCGAGCCTCGACGAACCACCGCTCGAGCGGCTCGGCCGGCGCTTGGGACAATCCGTGGAGTTGAGCCCACAGGAACACGCCCCCAAGACCCTCGAGGGCGCAATCGATCGCTGTCGCGAGGGAGGGATGCCCATCGAGCACGGCCTCCAGCTGCATTGCCGCACGACCGGCGAACTCGCCAGGGTCGAGCTCGATGGGCAGCCCCGCTCGCAGTACCGAGAGCACCCGAAGCGCCGGCGACCGATCTCCACACGCGAGCGCGACATACGCCGCACTCATCGCGTTCCACGGATCGGGGTCGCTCATCGCAGGCAACTCCGCCGCGAGATCCAAGCGGCAGACTCTGAGCGCGCCATGACGGAGAAGGTCGATCTCGGCACTCGGACTCCGCTTCGTCTCGCGCCTCGCATCGTCGAAGCCCTGGTCGAGCACACGCTTCCACGCCCAGTCGAGGTCGTCGAACCGGTTGGCGGCGTCCAGGAGCCGCAGAGAAGCATGCCCGCCGAGCAGGGGCCCCGCCCACTCCTCCGCCAACGTCCTCCATGCGCGCCAGCCTCTCTCCGATGCCTCGGCGAACCACAGGAGTCGTTCGCGCTCGTCACGACGAGCGTTCAGCCGTCGCGCCGCCTCGACATCGCCCTCCAGCAACGCGCACCCCGCCTCCAACAAGGCGCTCGCGCGCCCGCGACGGTGCGTCTGCCCGTTTGCTCGTCGCATCGCATTCAGGATGTTCCTCCCCAACGAGCTTTGCCAGAGAACGAGAGCTGTCATGCAAGCGTCGACCGAAGCGGTAGCCGCTGCACGAGCGGCTGTCAGATCACGGAGGGTGCAGCCTGCCCTTCGTGGAACCCACGCAGGGTGCGTCGCAGTCCCTCCGGCAGGTCTCCGAGCGCATGCTGGAGCTCGAACCCCCCGGTCATGTCGACCGAAGAGAGCATCTTCGACCGAGCCACGCCCCAGTAGCGACACTGCGAAGTCCTCCCCAACAGCGTCGCTGGACCCGGGGGCGCGTTCGTCGGGTGACCCTCGACCGTGAGCGTGAGCAGTTGGTCGTCCGCCCAGCGAGTGATGGCGTCGACCACCGTGCGCGCGCTCGAGGACTCGAAGTCCGCGCACAACTCACCGCCGCCCATGTCGTGGTGCGGCAACCGGCGCATGGCGACCGCATCTCCCACCCGAGCCCTGACCTGCCATCGCCGCCGCAGCCCCGAGTCCTCGCCAGGGGGTCGCAGCGGCGGCAGCTGCGCCCACACCAGCCAGCAGCCTCTGGCAGCCACCTCGAGCGCCGTCTCCAACGCTGGGCGCCCTTCCAGCACGGCCTCGAGCTCGTCCGCGGCGACTGGCGCGAACTCGTTGGGGTCGTGCTCCGTCGGGAGCCCGTCCCGAAACAGCCGTAGCGTTCGCCAGGCCGGCGCGCGGTCGGACCGAGCCATCGCGACATATGCCTCGCTGAGCTGATTCCACGGGTCTGCCTTCGTGGGTGAGGCGACGGACGCGGCGAGGTCGACCCGACCCGCCCTCAAGGCTGCGTGGCGGAGCACGTCGGCCCTGACGCTCGCAGCGAGCTCCGGTTCTCCCGGCTCCTCGACGCCTTGCGCAGCCACGTGGTCCCACGCCCAGTCGAAGTCACCGAAGCGATCCGCTGTGGAAAGGAGGCGAAGACTGTCGAACTGCTGGAGTGGTCCGGGGTCCTGGTCGCACAGCACCCGCCAGCACCGCCAGCCTGTCTTCGTGGCCTCCGCGAACCACAGAAGCACGGGCAACTCCCAAGCCATTGGCGCCGCTCGACGAGCGCTCTCGACGTCGCCATCGAGAAGCGCCAGGCCGGCGTCGAGCAACTCTTGCCGACGCCGCTCGCGCGCCCGCCGTCGTCGTTCGGCCTGCCAACCGACGCGAAGCATCTCGAAGAAAGACGGCGGCTTCCCCTCCCCCACGAGCGCGACCATAGCCACGCTCGACCGAGGCGAAAGTCCGACGCCTACCGCAGCGTGAAGCGTGCCTCCGCCACGACCTCACCGTTCGCGAGCACGTCCACTCGGTGCTCGCCCACATAGAGCGGCCGAATCGTCGTCTTCCGCATCGAGTGCTTCTTGGTCAGCGTGGCATCGCCCCGGAGAGTGATCTCCTTCCACTTGAAGACCTTCGGGCGCGCGCTGCCATCCGCCTTCACGTAGTGGACCTGGTAGTCGAGCAGCAGGGGCTGTGGCTCGCTCGCCTCGTTCGTCAGTGCCAGGGAGAGCTCGACCGAGCTTCCGATCGACACGGTCGGTGGGCTCACCTCGAGCGAGGCGGTGAGCGCCTTCGGCGGCCCGTAGCCCAGCACGGCCAGCGCGCCCGGGTCGCCCCTCTTGATCAACGTGCGTAGCGCGTGCCGCACCAGTCGGCGCCTGTCCTTCGAGCCGCCCTTCCACCACCGCTCGGCGATCGACACGACCAGCGCGGGCTTGGACTTCGCGATGTCGTTCAGCGTGTTGGCGACCGAACGACGCACGTACTCCTCGGGGTCGTCCTTCAGCGCCTCCAGCAACGGGAGGATCGGCGACGGGTCCTTCTCGAGCGCGTGCACCCGCTGTCCCCACGGCAACCGCGGCCGGACACCCTCCGAGCACCAGCGGCGCACGTGCGGGCTCGGGTGGTCGGTCAGCGTCATCAACCGCTCGATCACGCGCTCGGGCTCGGCGGTCAAGAACGGGCGGACCGCGAACTCCGACGAGAAGCACTGGGTCAGCGCGATCATCGCCTCGAAGGACGCGTCGAAGTCGTCGCCCCCATGGTCCGCGATGAGCTGACCGACGGGCCATTGCAGCTAGCCCTCGGTGACCTGATCGCAGTCGGGCAACGGCGCCGGCAGACTGGCGGTGACGGCAGCCATCGCCGAGGCCGTGTCGTCCGGCAGCTCGCTGCGCAGCGCGTCCGCGATCTGCCGGACCCGGTCCATCATCTCGAGCTCGTCGATCCCGCGACACGCGCGACGCACGAACCGCTTCCGGTCGAAGCCCGCGACGTGCGGCGCGAACTGGTCCGCGAGCGCCCGCACGGCGGCCCGGTCGAAGTAGTCCTTGAAGGCTTTCCGCTCGCTCACACGAGCCTCTTACGCCGCCCTCAGCCGAAGCGGTAGGCGCTCACCTCGACGCCCATCACCTGGTCACCGAACACGCGCTCGCCCGCGTCGCCCTCGGCCGCACCGGCGACGACCATCAGCGGGAGCAGGTGCTCCTCGCGCGGGTGGCACGCGCGACCCTCCGGCGCGTCTTCCCAGCGCTCGAGCGCGGCCTCCCGCCCCTCCGGTCGGGGCATCGTCTCGGCGAGCCAGCGGTCGAAACGCTGCGAGACCGGCAACGAAGCGGGGCGGCCGAAGCCGCGCATGTCGTGGTAGCTCATGCCGCTGCCGACGATGAGCACTCCCTCGTCGCGCAGCGGCGCGAGTGCCTTGCCGATGGCGATGTGCGCCGCCGGGTCGAGGCCACGGACCAGCGAGAGCTGCACGGTCGGAATGTCGGCGTCGGGCACGCTGAGCTTCAGCGGGATGAAGACACCGTGGTCGAGGCCGCGGTCCGTGTTGCCCGCGGTCGAGATGCCCGCGCCCTCGAGGAGCTCGCGGGTACGCGCCGCCAATCCCGGATCGCCAACGGCGGGCCAGGTGAGCTCGTAGGTGTGCTGCGGGAAGCCGGAGTAGTCGTAGAGGAGCGTCGAGCTCGCGCCCTCGGTCACCGTCGGCACGGACTGCTCCCAGTGCGCGCTCACCACGAGCAGCGCCTTCGGGCGCTCGGGGAGCTCCTCGACGACCGAGCGCAGCCAGGCGGCCATCCGGTCCCAGGTGTCGGGCGGCCCCATGCGCCACTCCATGAAGAAGCAGGGGCCGCCGCCGTGGGGGATGTAGAGGGTGGGCTGTCGCATGGTGGTTCGCTCTCTGGGGGCGCGGGGTTGCGCCGAGGATTCCGCCGGTCGAGACTCGCAGCCGGTCGCCAGGACCAGGCCGGCGAGGCCGGCCATCGCGTCGCGTCGGCCGATGGGGGGTTCCTTCTCGTCGCTCATGGCCCGAAGAACGTAGCGTGGGGCCCGTCCCGCCGGAAGGCTCGGCGCGGCGACAGACCGTTGCGCCAGCGCAACCCACGCACCCATTGAACGAGCAAAATCGAGACGCAAACTAGCGACCATGACCGACACCAAGCTCACGATTCGGCGCTCCGAGGACCGAGGCCGCGGCCGTCACGGCGGCTGGCTGGACTCGCACCACACGTTCTCGTTCGCCGGCTACTACCACCCCGAGCACATGGGCTTCGGCGCCCTGCGGGTCATCAACGACGATCGCGTCGCGCCCGGCGCTGGCTTCCCGACGCATGGCCATCGCGACATGGAGATCCTCTCCTACGTCGTCGACGGCGCGCTCGAACACCAGGACTCTACCGGCACCGGCTCGGTGATCCGCCCCGGCGACGTGCAGCGCATGAGCGCCGGCACCGGCGTGATGCACAGCGAGTTCAACGGCTCCGAGGAGGAGCCCGTGCGCTTCCTGCAGATCTGGGTCGTGCCCGAACGAGGCGGGCTCGCCCCGGGCTACGAGGAGAAGCACTTCGGCGACGAGCGGAACGGCACCCTTCGACTGGTCGCCTCGCGCGACGGCCGCGACGGCTCGCTCACCGTGCACCAGGATCTCGCGCTCTACGCGAGCGTGCTGAAGGCCGGCGACTCCGTGACCCACGAGGTCGCCGACGGCCGGCGCGCGTGGGTGCAAGTCGTGAAGGGCGAAGTGAGCCTGAACGGCGAAGCCCTCCGCGAAGGCGACGGCGCCTCCACCGAACGGAGCGGTACCCTCGCCATCACCGCGAGCGGCGACGCCGAGCTCCTCCTCTTCGACCTCGCCTGAGAGACGACATGATGAACGAACTGACCATCGCCACCATCGCGGGCAGCCTCCGGAAGCGCTCGCTGAGCAAAGCACTCCTGCGCGCCATGGAGGAGCTCGCTCCCGAGGGCGTCACCTTCGTGGGCACCGACATCGGCGCCCTGCCCCACTACGACGGCGACCTCGATGAGGACGGTCGACGGCCGGAGCCGGTGGAGGTCTTCAAGAAGACCATGGCCGACGCCGACGGGGTCCTGATCGTCACGCCCGAGTACAACCACTCGATCCCGGGCGTGCTCAAGAACGCCATCGACTGGGCCTCGCGCCCGGGGTTCCAGGCGCCCCTCACGCACAAGCCGGTCGCCTTCGCGGGCATCTCTCCGGGAGCGCACGGCGCGGTGCGCGCCCAGATGCAGCTCGAGAGCATTCTCGTCGGCATGCACTCGACCATCTTCCCCCACCGCGGCGTCGCGGTGGGGGGCGCGCCCGCCAAGTTCGACGACGACCTGCGGCTCTCCGACCAAGGCACCCGCGACTTCGTCGCTGCGTTCCTCACGCAGTACCGGGACTGGCTCCGGGGTTGACGGGGACCGCCGGACTCGGCTTTCGTCCCACCCATGGCGAAGAAGACGAACGTCGAGATCTGGCACAACCCCCGGTGCAGCAAGTCGCGGCAGACGCTCGCGCTCCTCGAGGAGCAGGGCATCGAGCCGACCGTCGTGCGCTACCTGGACGAGCCGCCCAGCAAGAGCCGCATCAAAGCCGTGGCCAAGCTCCTCGGCGGCGCGGAGAAGCTGGTGCGCTCGAAGGAGGCCGCCTTCAAAGAGCGCGCGCTGAAGGGCGCGAGCCAGACCGCGCTGATCGACGCGATGGCCGACGAGCCGAAGCTCATCGAGCGACCGGTGGTGATCACCGCCAAGGGCGCCCGCATCGGTCGCCCCCCGGAGAGCGTCCTGGAGGTCTTGTGATGCGGCGCGCGATCCTCGTGCTCGCCCTGGCAGGGTGTGCGCGGCAGGCGCCACCACCCGCCTGCCCCGAGCCCGTGCTCGCCGTCATGGACGACGGCGACTTGCCGCCGACCACCGACGACGCCGCGGCGATCGGAGCGCTCCTCGACGACTGGCATCAGGCCGCGTCCGTCGGCGACGGGCCGCGCTACTTCGGCTACTTCACGCCCGACGCCGTCTTCATCGGGACCGACCTGAGCGAGCGCTGGACCGTCGACGAGTTCCAGGCCTACGCCTCCCCGCACTTCGAGGACGGGCACGGTTGGACCATGACCGCCGACCGCCGAGAGATCGTGGTCCGCGAAGGCTACGCCTACTTCGACGAGGACCTGACCAGCGAAGGGCTCGGTGCCGTGCGTGGCAGCGGCGTGCTCCGACGGACGGCGGAAGGCTGGGCCATCGCGCACTACGTGCTCTCGTTCATCATCCCCAACGAGCGCGTCGTGGAGCTGAAGGAGCTGCTCGCCAGCCCCGCCCCCGAGACCGAAGACGCGGAAAACGCGACCGAGGAACCCGAAGCCGAGTGAGCCCAATCGACCGCGCCCCCCTTGTCAGGGCTCCCTGGGAGCGTTAGCGCTACCCCCCTCATGACTTCGGACTTGCCGACCGAGCTCCCGACGACCGCGGACGTGGAGATCAACGACCACGATCTGATGCTCCGACTCACCGGGCCGGGCGAGGCCCACCTGCGTGAGCTCGAGAAGGAGCTGAACGTGACGATGGGTCTGCGCGGCGACACGATCCGCATCCAGGGCAACGCCGAAGCGGTGGCCGTGGTCGAGCGCGTGCTCGCCGAGCTCGTGGACGTGCTCGCGCGGAACAAGAAGCTCACGGGTCCCGAGATCGCTCGCGCCGCGCGCACCGCTGCGAACCACCCCGAGGTCCGGCTCCGCGAGCTCTTCGACGACGTGGTCCTCACCACGGCATCGAAGCGCGTCATCGCGCCGAAGGGCTTCAACCAGCAGGTCTACGTCGCTGCCATCCGGAAGAACGACGTGGTCTTCGGCATCGGCCCAGCCGGCACCGGCAAGACCTACCTGGCAATGGCGATGGCGGTCGCCGCGCTCCAGCGCAACGAGGTGAAGCGCATCCTGCTCACCCGCCCCGCGGTCGAGGCCGGCGAGAAGCTCGGCTTCCTCCCCGGCGACCTCGCGGAGAAGGTGAACCCCTACCTGCGCCCGCTCTACGACGCGCTCAACGACATGATGAGCACGGACAAGGCGGCGATGCTCATCGAGCGCGGCATCATCGAGGTCGCGCCCCTCGCGTTCATGCGCGGCCGCACGCTCAACGATGCTTTCGTGATCCTCGACGAGGCGCAGAACACCACGCCGGAGCAGATGAAGATGTTCCTGACCCGCCTGGGCTTCCGCTCGCGCGCGGTCATCACCGGCGACATCACGCAGATCGACCTCCCCGGCGGCCGCCGCAGTGGCCTCGAGGACGCCGAGCACCTGCTCGCGAAGATCGAGGGCATCTCGTTCTGTCGCTTCTCGGATGCCGACGTCGTGCGTCACCCGCTCGTGCAGAAGATCGTGCGGGCGTACGACGAGCGCGACGCGCACCGCGCTGCGTACGACGCCGAGTCCTCCCCCTCCTCTTCCTCCTCCGATTCGTAGCCCACTGTTCCCACTGAGCTCTTGGCCTCGCACGGAGTCACGGAGCCACAGAGTTCACAGAGGAAGAAGAATCGTGCGCGGTCGGAAGGCGATCCGCACCGCGGCGACATGACGGCCGACGTCGTACGCGGCGGCGTGGGACGACGTCCCATCCCACCTGCGGTTCTCCGTGTGCCTCTGTGGCTCCGTGACTCTGTGCGAGGCCAAGGGCCCATCGGGCAAAACGAAGCCTGGAGCGGAGTGGTTAGCGCATGATCTCGGCCGCGAGCGCCGGGTCGGGGTTGACCTCCCCGAAGAAGCGGTGGCGGAAGCGTCCCTTCTGGGTGAGCAGCCGGGCGCACATGCGGTCGATGGCAGCCACCGAGAGCACCGTCTGGATGTAGCCCTCGATCAAGTCGTCGGTGCCGATGCCGAGCTTGTTGAAGTCGCGGTTGTCGACGAGCAGCAGGCGCTCCGTCTCGCTCTTCCACTCGCCGTCCGCGAGCTTCACCGAGAGGTTCGTGCCGAGCATCTCCCAGGACGACGCCACTCCGTCGAGCTCGGCCGTCAGGCCCTTGCGCGCGCGGCGGGCGTAGATCGCGATCGGCCGGAAGCCGTCGCGGCCGCCGCCCACCATGAAGCGGAGGTCGGCCGCGTAGATGCGGTTGCGCTTATCCGGCACGGTGCCGACGTGATAGAGCCGGCCGTTCCGGCTCCGACTGCTCCAGTGGAAGTTGCCGATGAGCGCCTGGACGATGAAGCGGTCGTAGCTCTGCTCGAGCTCCATGAAGGCCTTCAGCTCCGCTTCGTTGGTCAGCGTCCACACGCCCTGACCGGCGTTGCTGTAGGGGTTCTTCACGACCGCCACGCCGCCCATGCGCTCGACCCAGAGCGGGACCTCCTGGTGACTCACGTCCCAGATGGTCTCGGGCGTACGGATGCGGAGCCCGCGCTCGCGCAGGTCGGCGTTGAAGAGGTCGTAGGCCTTGGCCGCGAGCAGCTTGTTCCGCCCACCCGCGAGGCAGGCGAGGATCGGGTTGAAGATCATCGTCTTCGTGACCGGGGGGATTCGCTGCCAGGGTGCCTGCGTCACGTAGCGGAACGCGGCGCGGATGGGCTTCCACGCCCCCTCGTGGCGGACCTCGAGGATCCCGTCGTCGAAGCGGACCAACTGCTGGTGGCCCTCCTTGAAGCACGGCACCAGCAACACCGGCTCGCCGGTGAGGTCGGCGAGCGTCGCGGCGTAGCCGGACGCCTCCATCTCGTTCTTGTCGTAGAGCACCGCCAGTCCACCGCTCGGCAGCCGCGCCTTCTCGAGGCGCCGCATGAAGGTGTGCTCGAGCAAGCGCTGGTAACCGCCGTGCTCGGCGTGGTCGTCGAAGAGCGGCATCGACTTCTGCCCCGAGGGACACGAGTTGGTCTCGATGACCACGATGCGCCGCGCACCGGTCTCGTTGGTGATGACGAAGAGGTCCGCACCACCCCAGCGGAAGTGGCGCGGCCGATAGGCGAGCGCCTCGCGAACGGCGGCCGGGTCCGCCTCCGGATGCAGGTGGACGTAGCGCTCGGCGATGCGCTCGTTGCCGAGGGTCAGGAAGCTCTTCACGAGCGGGTGAAGCTGCGCGTTGAGGACCCGCGGGTAGAAGTGGCGCTCCGGCTCGAAGTCCCCGGGCGCGTAGACCCGGATGGAGCGCTGGGGCGGGCTGGCGACGTCGTTCATCGGGCCCGAGCGTCCAGCCCCGCGCCCTGCCCGTCAAGGGAGAGCGAGACTCACGGCGCGAGGATCATCGCTTCTCGGGGTCCGAGCGACACGGCGACCGAGCCGTCGCCGCCGACCGTCAGGGATCCGCCCCCGAGCCGGTCCCGGAGCTCCGTCCCCGGCGTGAACCCGGTGGGGATCGGCCCGCTCGAGCGTTTGATGGCGTGCGCGTTCAGAACGACCAGCGCCCGCTCCGAATCCAGCTGCCGCTCGTAGGCGAGGAGCCCGGCGTGGTCGACCTCGCTGAAGCCATCCTCGTCGCTCGCGAAACGCACCGTGAGGTCTCCGCCGACCAACGGCGGCAGCTCTTCGCGCAGCGCGCGCAGCGCCTGGATCCACGCCCAGGTCTCCGTGTCGCGGCGGTAGCCCGTGTCCCACATCCGCTCGCGGCTCTCACCACCGCCCTGCCCCCGAAGCTCCTGCTCGGTGCCGTAGTAGATGCAAGGGATCCCATCGATCGTGAACACGACGAGGAGCGCCAGGCGCGCCGCCTCGAACGAGTCCAGGTCGCCGCGGATGCGCCACGTGTCGTGGTTGTCGACGAAGGTCACCCGCGAGCGCCAGGGGTCGAGCCCGATGCCACCGGGTTGCTCGAAGGGGCGGAAGCGGGTGCGCGCGTCGGCGAGCGCGTCGACCGCGGTGTCCGCGGCGTTGCCGTCGAGGATCACCCCATCGATCAGCTGGAGCTTGAGCGGGAAGTCGAGGAACGAGTCGAGGTCCCCCTCGTCGTCCGTGGTGATCGCCTGGGCGTCCGGGCTCCCGTCGAAGGTCTCGCCGAAGAGGAAGAAGCGGTGCTTGCCCATCGCCGCCAGCCGCGCGCGCAGCCGCCTGCCGAACTCCGGCCAGAACGCCTCCTCCACGTGCGGCACGGCGTCGAGGCGAAAGCCATCGACATCCGTCTGGGCGACCCACCAGGCGTAGGTGCTCACGAGCGCCTCGAGGATCCGTTCGTCGTCGGTGCGCAGGTCCCGCAGTCCGGTCGGGAAGTCGCCATAGATGCGCGCCTCGCCCCGGAGCCCGAGCCCACGCCGCCGGTAGTCCTCGGCCTGCAGCTCGAAGGAGACTCCGTCTCCGTCGAAGAGGTGCGGCCTGGCGGTCCAGAGGAGCGGCACCTCGTAGGGCGTCGACTGGTACGGCGGCTCGACCTCGCCGACGCCCACCATCCCGTCGCCGTCGAGGTCGTAATCGAAGACCCGGCCGGCGTGGTTCACGACGACGTCCACCACCACCGCCATGCCCCGTGCGTGCGCCTCGCGAACGAGCGCGCGCAGCTCGTCGAGGTCACCGAAGCGCGGGTTGGCCGTCGTGAAGTCGCTCGCCCAGTAGCCGTGGTAGCCGTCCTCGTCGCCCGACCGATCGACGTTCGCGACCACCGGTGAGATCCAGAGGGCGGTCGCGCCGAGCGCTTCGATGTAGCCGAGCCGGTCACGCAGGCCACGCCAGTCACCGCCCTGGTGGCGCCGCAGGTCATCGGGATCCGGCCCGATGCCGTTCTGGACGTCGTTGCTGGGGTCACCGTTGGCGAAGCGGTCGACCACCACCTGGTAGATCAGCTGGTCGTCCCAGCGCTCGACGTGGGTGTCGACCGAGGGCGCGGGCCCTCCGTCGTCACCGCAGGCCGCGACCAGCACGACCAGCACGAGCCACCGGGGGCTCATCGAATGACGAGGAAGCTCCGCGCCGGAAGCGAGGTCGAGCCTCCGGCGACCGTGCCTCCGTCGAGCAGATCCTCGTGGTCACCCGCGGGGAGGTTCACCGTGCGCGGCACGTCTGCCTTGTTGATGGCGACCGTCACCACGTCGTCGCAGCCGACGCGCTGGTAGACCCAGGTGTCCTCCGATACCTCCAGGGTGACGCGGCGACCGCGACCGAGCACGGGGTGCTCACCGCGGGCCCGCGCGAGCGCCCGGACGTTCGACCGGAGCGCGCGCTGGTGCGCGTTCAGGTCGCCGTCGTCCCACTCCATCATGCGCCGGTTGTCCGGGTCGCCACCGCCGGCGAGGCCGATCTCGTCGCCGTAGTAGACGAGGGGCACGCCACCGTTGGTCATCAGCACCGCGAACGCGACCGCGAGCCGCTCGTAGGGCGCCGGGCTCGAGGGCTGCGAGGGCACCCAGTCCCAGCCGTTGCCCGGGTTGGATCCCTCACGGCAGTTGGTGATCTCTCGGCTCGCGTAGTGGATCACCCGCGGGATGTCGTGGTTGCCGATGAACGTGCTCATGATCGAGTCCGTGCCGTAGTAGGCGTCGTTCGAGTCCATGAACGAGCTCAGGAAGCCGAGGTTGCCGCCCTCCTGGAAGACGGCCTCGCAGAGTCGCGCGCGGAGCGGGAAGTCGAACTGGCCGTCGAGCATCGTGTCCGGGTTCACGTACGCGGCGAGCACGTTCTGCTGATCCCAGTCGTAGGTCTCGCCGACCATGTAGAAGCGGTCGACGTCGGTGATGCGGGACTCGACCGCGGCGCGGAGATCGGTGAGCCACACGAAGGGTACGTGCTTGATCGCGTCGAGCCGGTAGCCGTCGATGCCGTACTCCTTGGCCCACCAGATCGCGTCGTTGACCGACCAGGCGCGCGCTTCGGCGTTCTCGTAGTCGAAGGGCGGCAGGTAGTCGGTGAAGGCGCAACGGGTGCCCCAGTAGGGGTCGTTCCAGACGTCTCCGTCACCGCAGGTGCGGATGCTCCCGCTGTCGTAGGTGACCCAGTCCGGGTGCGCCATGAAGAGGCCGCTCTCCGCGTCGACGTGGTTCATCACGTAGTCGAAGAGGATCTTGATGCCGTGGCCGTTGGCGCTGGTCGCGGCATGCGCTCCGTCGATGAAGGCGCGCAGGTCGGACTCGGTGCCGATGCGGGACTCCACCAGCGGTCGCGGCGACGGGTTGTCCGGGTCCGAGTAGTCGATGTTCGCCGGCTTCGGCCAGTAGCCGTGGTACGCGCTGTACATGCGCGGGTCCGCGCCCGGGTTGGTCGAGGCGCCGGCGAGCTCGCGATTGTCGTAGGGAGCGCTGAGCCAGATCGACGTGATGCCGAGGTCGGCGAGGTAGTCGAGTCGGTCCGTCGCGCCCTGCAGGTCTCCGCCGGCGTACTGACCGCTCGGGCCACTGGTCGCGTCGCCGCCGGTCGCCCCCGCGACCGGGTCGCTCGACCCATCCGAGTCGCTGAAGCGATCGACCATCGCGAAGTACATCACCGTGTCGCGCCAGTCGAAGTCCTCGACCTCACCGCAGCCCGCGCTGCAGACGTCGAGCACGCTGTTGACCCCACCGAAGCCGTCCGGGGCGGTCTGCGGGTTGGAGGGATCGGCGATCCACTCCCCGTCCACGATGAGCTTGTACTGATGACTCGCGATCGGCTCGATCAGCGTGGTCACCGTCCACTCGCCACCGACCAGCATCATCTCGAGCGCCCCGTCCTCCGCGGTCGCGGGCCAGGAGTCACCCGGCGGCACGAGCCACGAGCCGCTCACCAGGACCTCGGCCGCGGCCGTGTCGTCGTAGGTGAAGGTCACCTCGTTGCAGGGCGGCGGGGGCGGTCCCATGTCGGTCTCGATCGGCGGTGTGTCGCCATCGAGGCAGGCGCCCGCATCCCCACACCGGGGGGGCCGGTAGGGAGGCACCATCGACCCATCGGGTCGGTCGGCGTCGAAGCGGAAGCCACCGTCCTTGGTTCCGCAGCCGACACCCAACGGCAGCAGAGCCCCGACGACGGCCAGGAGCGAGAGGAAGCGAGCGAAGCCCATCGTCGTAGGACTACCACCATCTGGCCCGAACGGCCCGCGCTCGACGCCATGGCTTCCGAGGGCTAACCCTTTCCGCGGATGCGAGCGCTCCGGCTCACCTTTCGATTCCTCCACGTCTTCTGGGTCTTCCTGGGAGCGGTCGTCGTCTATGGGTTCCGTCGCTTGGCCCTCTTCGTGCGCCGAGGCGACCGCGACGCGCGCGAGCGTCTGCGTGGGGACGTGCTGGCGAACACGTTCCAGCGCCTCGGCGCGACCTACGTGAAGTTCGGGCAGATCCTCAGCACCCGGCCCGACCTCTTCGGGCCCGGCATCACCGAGACCCTGGCCCGCCTTCAAGACCAGGTCCCGCCGATTCCCTTCGCGGAGGTCGAGGAGGTGCTCGACCTCGAGCTGGACCCGGCGACCCGCGCCAAGCTCGTGGTCGATCCGGTTCCCATGGCCGCGGCGTCGGTCGCGCAGGTCCACCGAGCGACCTTCGAGGACCGACCGATCGCGCTCAAGGTGCAGCGGAAGCTCGCGCGCCCGCAGGTCGAGCGCGACCTGGTGCTGATGGGCATCGGGGCCCGGCTCGCGGATAAGATCCCCACGCTGCGGCTCATGTCCCTGCCCGGCTCCGTCGAACGCTTCTCCGAAGCCATGCACGGCCAGCTCGACTTCCGCCTCGAGGCGGCGAACAACCGCCGCTTCGCCGAGAACTTCGCCGACCTGGACGGCGTCGGCGTCCCCGCGCTCGAGGACGAGCTCTGCACCGAGCGGGTGCTCGGCATGGAGATGGTCGAGGGCGTGAAGGCCACCGACCCCCAGCGGGTCGGCGGCGACCGAGCCGCGCTGGCTCGTCGCGGCCTCCGCGCCATCCTGCAGATGGTCTTCGAGGACGGCTTCGTCCACGCGGACCTCCACCCGGGGAACATCCTGCTGACCGCCGACGACGAGGTCATCCTGATCGACCTCGGGCTGGTCGCCGAGATCGAGGACGACCTCCGCCATCCGTGGATCCAGACCTTCGTCGCGCTCGCCGGCCAGGACGGCGCGCTCGCGGCCAAGCTCTTCTACAGCTACGCGCCGGCCGTGGGGAACGTCGACTACGACGCCTTCGAGAAGGAGGTGCAGTCGCACTTCAAGGCACTCGAAGGGAAGGCGCTCAACGAGCTCGAGGCCAGCAAGGTGCTCATGGGCATGATGAGCGTGCTCCGGCGCCACAAGGTCCAGATCGACCCGGTCTTCACGGTCGTGAACCTGGCGATGCTCGTCGCCGAGGGGCTCGGCAAGCAGCTCGATCCGACGCTCGATCTCATCGCCGAGGCGACCCCCTACCTCGCCAAGGCGCTGGCCACCGCACCCGCGCCGCGACCGCCCCGCCGCGAAGCGCCGCGCCCCTGAGACCGGTTTCTGGTCGGTGGCCCTGGTACGGTCCGCCCGATGGAATTGTTGCGATGGAGCGCGCTGCTCTTCCTGCTCGGTGTGGCGGGAACGGTCGGCGCTCAAGACGAACCCACGCCCGCGGAGGGCGAAGCCCTGGAGGCAGACGCCACCGAAGCCGAGCCCGCGGCGGAGCCGGAGCCACCGCGGGAGCTTCGCGTGGGGGTCAGCGGGAGCGAGCCCTTCGTCATTCGCGAGGCCGACCACCTCGACGGGATCAGTATCGCGATCTGGGAGGCCCTCGCTCAGGACCTCGACCTCGAGTATCAGCTCGTGCCGGTCGACACTCCCGACGACGCCATCGACCAGGTCGAGGCCGGGACCATCGACGTCGCCATCGGCCCGATCAGCATCAGCTCGTCGCGCGCCCGGCGCGTGTCAACTTCACCCAGCCCTACTACGAGAGCGCGCTGTCGATCGCGGCGCCCGTCAGCGAGCCGACGGTCCTCGACCGACTGTCGCCCTTCGTGAGCACGGCGTTCCTGGGCGGGGCAGGCGCGCTGCTCCTGGTCCTCTTCGTCGTCGGCGCCCTCCTCTGGCTCGTGGAACGGAAGAAGAACGACTCCATCGCGATGAAGCCGCACCACGGCATCGGCACCGGCGTCTGGCTGGCCCTCGTGACCATGACCACGGTCGGCTACGGCGACCGGGTCCCGGAGACGCCCGCCGGCCGAGTCATCACCGGCATCTGGATGCTCCTCTCCTTGGTGGTCGTCTCGTCGCTCACGGCGTTCCTGGCCACGGCGCTGACCGTCGCGCAGCTCGACAACACCACCATCGCGCACGCGGCCGACCTCGCGGAGCGGGACGTGGCAGTGGTCGACGGCACCACGAGCGTCGCCTTCGCCAGCCGCTTCCGCGCGAAGCTCGTACGGAAGAGCAGCCTGGAGGCGGCCGTCCGGGCCGTGATCGACGACGACGCCCAAGCCGTGGTCTACGACCGACCGATCCTGCAGTGGCACCTGCGCGAGCTCGAGGCGCACGGCCTCACCATCAGCGAGGACCGCTACGAACCGCTGGGCTACGGCTTCGCGCTCTCCCGGGACGACAACGAGCTCGCTCACCGACTGGACGTCGCGCTCCTCGGTCTCGAGGAGTCGAAGGCCATCGACGAGATCGTCAGCCGCTGGCTCTGATCAACGTCGGCGGCGCACCCAGAGGAACGCGAGCAGCAGCGGCCAGGCGGCGCCCGGCGCGCCGTTCACTCCGCAGTCGCAGCCATCCGGGTCGGGGCCGTCGCTGACACCGAGGTCGGGCACCGGGTCGTTGGGGAGCATGTTCGCGTCGTAGCGCGGCGGGACCTCCGCGTCCGACGGCTCCGTCGTGCCCCCGTCGTCGACCACACCGCCGTCGCCGGGCACGCCGCCGTCCATGTCGCACATCGCGATGGGATCGAAGACGCAGCCGGTGGGCTCGGTGCACGTGTCGGTGGTGCAGGGGTCGCCGTCGTCGCAACTGTCGCCCGCCTCGACGATGCCGTTGCCGCAGCTGTCGGCGAGGCCGAGCACGAGGTCGTCGATGGCCACCTGATCGTAGGCCATGCCGCCGCCGCGATGGCCGAACACGAAGCGGATCCCCACGGTCGCGTCGGCCGGGATCGGCGACGCCGGCGTGTAGACGGTCTCGAGGGTCTCGGACGCCCACGCCGGCGAGCCATCGGCGGCGACCGTCCCGGAGCAGTCGAGCTCCGCGGGACTCTCGGTCGCGCCCTCGACGGTGATCTCGACGCTGATGTCGGTCGCGCGGGCGCCGTCGTTGAACTGCCAGCACTCGTACTGGAGGCTGAACGAGTCCAGCGCCGCGCCGGTGCCGTTGGTGAAGCGGGTCTCGAGCGCGCCCGGCGTCAGATCGTTCATCGCGGGCTGGACCCCGAGCGCGGGGTCCGACGCCGCGACCTCGAACGCCCAGATGCCGGCATCGGTCACCGCCCCCGGGTCGCTGCCGTTGGCGTAGCTGCCGGTGGTCGCCGTGTCGCCGAAGGCGAGGTCGCCCGCGTTCAGACCGGTGACGATCCAGGTGTCGCTGTCCAGCTGACCCGCCGACGGATCGGGGTCGAAGCCGGAGCCGGCGAACCCGTCGAAGCGTTCGCGGACGGGGGCGTCGACGAGCGCCGGCTGGGCGTGGGCACCCGCAGCGCAGAGGAGAACCAGGAGGGAGAGGAAGCGCACGCGCGCATGGTACTCGCTCGGGCGCCGGGAGGAACGCCCTTCGGGCTGGGGCCGGGCGGTGACCGTTTGGTGACGACGCTCGCCCCAGGATGGTCGTTTCCGCCGGGACGGGGTATTCGCCGAGGGTGACCTGCAGGTCACGCGTGTGTGACTCGAGCGAGCGAGGCTTGGAATGGCGATGAAGCGGCGGGATCTCTTGAAGAAGATGGGCTTGGCCGGCGTGGCGGTGGCGGCCGGCTGTGGGGACGACGACGACACCATGGCGCTCGACGCGGGCATGGACGGCGCGATGCCCGAGCTCGATGCAGCGACCGACATGGGGCCCATCGACATGGGCCCGCCGGAGCCGACCGGTCCGTTCCGCCATGGCATCGCGAGCGGCGACCCGCTCTCGGACTCGGTCCTCCTCTGGACGCACATCACCACCGACGCGGCGAGCGCCGACGTCGACTGGGTCGTCGCCACCGACCCGGCCATGAGCGACGTGGTCGCGATGGGCTCGACGACCACCGACGCCAACCGGGACTTCACCGTGAAGGTGGACGTCACCGGTCTCGACCCGGCGACGACCTACTACTATCGGTTCAGCGGCGAGGGGACGATGTCCCGCGTCGGCCGGACCCGCACCGCACCGACCGGCGGCGTGGACCGGCTGCGCTTCGCGGTGATGAGCTGCTCGAGCTTCGACCACGGCTACTTCCACGCGTACCGGCACGTGTCCGAGCGCGCCGACATCGACGCCGTGCTGCACCTCGGCGACTACATCTACGAGT
This sequence comes from Deltaproteobacteria bacterium, assembly GCA_017644045.1. Taxonomy (GTDB): domain Bacteria; phylum Myxococcota_A; class Polyangia; order Polyangiales; family Houyiibacteriaceae; genus UBA1660. The sequence goes on along the minus strand of JAEPMI010000008.1, from coordinate 309,977 downwards.
ACGGCCCGGGCGAGTACGGCGGCGTGCGAGAAGCGGACCCGCCGGGCGAGATCGTGACCCTCGAGGACTACCGCCGCCGCTACGCGCAGTACCGGCGGGACGGCGACCTGCAGGCAGCCCACCAGCAGCACCCCTTCATCGTCGTCTGGGACGACCACGAGACGGCGAACAACAGCTACCGCGACGGCGCGGAGAACCACGACGCGGACGAGGGGAGCTGGGAGGAGCGCAAGGCCGCCGCCTTCCAGGCCTACATCGAGTGGATGCCGATCCGCGAGACCGAGACGCCGCTGCAGATCTGGCGCTCGCTCCAGTACGGCGACCTCGTCGAGCTGCTGATGCTCGACACGCGCATCTGGGGTCGCGACGAGGAAGCGACGCAGGAGACCCGCACCGACCCAGAGCGAGAGCTTCTCGGCGCGGACCAGGAGGCGTGGCTGGTCGACCGACTCGAGAACGGCACCGCCCAGTGGAAGATCCTCGGGCAGCAGGTGATGTTCGGCCACTTCGAGAACGAGGCGGACGGCATGCCGGGCGTCTACCGACCGATCAACCTGGACCAGTGGGATGGCTACGCGGCGGCGCGCAGCCGGATGCTGGACGTCTTCGAGACCGTCGACGACGTGATCGTGCTGACCGGCGACATCCACTCGTCGTGGGTGATGGACCTGACGCCCGTGCCCCACACCGACGGCTACGACCCGGCCACCGGTGATGGCTCCGTCGCCGTCGAGTTCGTCACCAGCGCGGTGACCTCGCCGGGCATCGTGGGCCCCATCGGCGACACGCTCGCGACGATCGCGATGGAGCAGAACTCGCACATCCACTACGTGAACCTCGGCCAGCGCGGCTACTTCATCCTCGATCTGACGGCCGACCGCGCACAGGCGGACTACTTCCTGCTCGACGGCGTGCAGGTCGACGAGGGCGCGCAGGAGTGGGCGGTCTCGTACGAGGTGCCGACCGGCGTGCCGCACGCGAGCGCCACGAGCGGACCGCTGCCGATGCCCGGCGACGCGCCGGAGCTCGCGCCGGACCCGCCGCCTCGCCCGCTCTGATCGGGTAGAGTCCGCGCCATGCGCTGGATTCACCTGACCTTCGCCGCCGCCCTGCTCTTCGGTGGGTGCGGCGGCTCGAACGACGACGAGAGCACCGAGGACACGTCCGGGGACGAGGTGAGCGACGCCCCGGTCCCGCCGATGCAGACGGTCGAGCCGCCGCCCGGCGGCGAGCCGAGCGTCAACCCCAGCGCCGGCGGCTGCACCTCGTCGAGCGAGTGCGCCCAGGGCGAGATGTGCACCGGCCCGGAGGGCTGCGACCAGGTGTGGACCTGCCAGCCCGCCCGCGCGTGCACCCGCGACCTCGTCGTCTACTGCGGCTGCAGCGGCGAGACCGTGCAGGGGTCGGGCTCCTGTCCCCCGGAGCCCTACGCTCACCGCGGCCCCTGCGAATAGGGGGTGTTGCGGACCGGAGCTCGCCGACCCACACAGTGCGGGTGGGCCGCGTCCTCCTCGTCCTCTTCACCGTCGTTCCCCTCGTCGAGCTCTATCTCCTGATGTGGCTCGGCGGGCTGATGGGCTTCTGGCCCACGGTCGGGCTGGTGCTGCTGACGGGTGTGATCGGCGCGACCCTCGCCAAGCTCGAGGGCCTGCGCGTCCTGGGTCAGTGGCAGAGCGCCCTGGCCGAAGGCCGCGTCCCCGAGGCAGGCGTGCTCGACGGCCTGCTGGTGCTCGTCGGCGGCATCTTCCTGGTCACCCCCGGCATTCTGACCGACGTCGTGGGCTTCTCGCTGCTGCTTCCGCCGACCCGCAAGCTCGTCGCGCGCTTCCTTCGCAAGCGCCTCGAAGCGGGCATCCAGAAGGGCACCGTGCGCGTCCAGATGGGCGGCTTCGGACCCGCCGCGCCCTTCGGTGGCTTCGACCCCCGTCCGCGCGGCGGCGGTTCGATCATCGACGTCGAGGGGCGCGACGTGACCGACGAGGCCCCGCGCCGCCGATTGCCCGACGCAGAGTGAGTTCTTCACTTTTCCGCCGCCTCGGCAATCTCGCGCACACGGTTTCGATCGGCCGCCGGTTGCGTTATCGCTCGCGGCATGACGAAGCGATGGACTCCCCTCCTGGTGCTCGCCCTCGCCTGCGGCGGCACCCCCGAAGGCCAGCGACCCACGACGGTCGCGCCGGCCGAACCGACCGATGAGGGACCGATCCTCGTGGCGGAGGGCGAAGCGCCGACCGGACAGCTCCCCGAGGGCGTGAGCCCCCAGGGGTATTTCCTCGCGCTGACGGCGGACCCCAGCCAGGACAGCTTCTCTGGGACGACCGACATCCGCGTGAGGCTCGACGCCGCGCAGCAGCACATCTGGCTCCACGGCAAGGACCTGCAGGTCTCATCGGTCACCATCACGCCAGAGGGTGGCGAGCCGATCACCGGCGCCTTCGAGCAGGTCGACGAAGAGGGCACCGCCATCGTTCGCTTCGAGGCGCCCGTGGATGCGGGCTTGGCCGACTTGCACTTCGAGTACACCGCGCCCTTCAACCGCGCGCTCCACGGCCTCTACAAAGTGACCGAGGGCGAGCACGACTACGCCTTCACGCAGTTCGAGGCGACCAGCGCGCGGCTCGTCTTCCCGGGCTTCGACGAGCCCCGGTTCAAGACGCCCTTCAGCGCGAGCCTCACGGTCCGGAAGGACGACGAGGCCATCTTCAGCACGCCGGCCACCGGCACCGAAGAAGCAGGCGAGATGAAGACCGTGACCTTCGCGGCGTCGCGGCCCATCCCCACCTACCTGCTCGCGATCGCCATCGGGCCCCTCGACGTGGTCGAGCACGAGGCCCTGCCCGCCAACGACGTCCGCCCCGAATCGCTGCCGTTCCGCGGCGTCGCGGCGCGCGGCAAGGGCGAGCGGCTGGCCTACGCCCTCGAGCACACGGGCGCGATCCTCACCGCCCTCGAGAGCTACTTCGGCATCCCCTTCCCGTACCAGAAGCTCGACATCGTCGCGGTGCCGGACTTCGGCGCGGGCGCGATGGAGAACGTGGGGCTGATCACCTTCCGCGAGACCCTCCTGCTCCTCGACGAGAACGCGCCCGAAGGCCAGAAGCGCGCCTACGCCTACGTCATGGCGCACGAGCTCGCGCACCAGTGGTTCGGCAACCTCGTGACCCTCGCCTGGTGGGACGATCTCTGGCTCAACGAGGCCTTCGCCACCTGGATGGGCTTCAAGGCCACCGCGGCGGTCTACCCGGACTACCACGCGGACCTGACGCTCCTGCAGTCGGTCCACTCGGCGATGCACACGGACTCGATGGTCACCGCGCGCCAGATTCGGCAGCCCATCGAGAGCAACCACGACATCCGCAACGCCTTCGACTCGATCACCTATCGCAAGGGCGGCGGCGTGCTCGCGATGTTCGAGGCGTGGCTCGGTGAGGAGACCTTCCGCAACGGCGTCCGCGCGTACCTGAACGCCAACGCCGACGGCACCGCCACCTACGAGGACCTGCTCGGGATGCTCGACCAGGCCGCCGACGACAAGGAGGTCGCGGGGCCCTTCTCGACCTTCCTGCTCCAGCCCGGCCTGCCCTTCCTCTCTTTCGCCGTCGACTGCGATGGCGACACGCCGACGGTGGGCATCACGCAGCAGCGCTACCTGCCCGTCGGCTCGACCGGCTCCACCGCCCAGACCTGGCAGCTGCCGGTCTGCGCCCGCTACGGGACCGCGGGCGGTGACGACAACCTCGCCTGCACCCTCGTGCGAGAGCAGGAAGCCACCCTCCCACTCGAGGCCTGTCCCGCGTGGCTGATGCCCAACGCCGGCGGCTCCGGCTACTTCCGCTTCGCGATGGACGAGGCGGACCTCGAGAAGCTCCGCGACGCCGGTTGGTCGCATCTCACCGACGCCGAGAAGGTCGCCTTCTCCGACAGCCTCGTCGGCGCGTTCCAGAACGGGTCCCTGGCCGCGGCCGGCTTCTACAGCGCGATGCAGCCGCTCGCCCGCTCCGAGATTCGCCCCGTCGCGACCGCGCCCATCGGGTCGCTCTACTTCGCAGTCGAGGACCTGGTCCCCGCGGAGAACCAGCCCGCCGTGCGTGCCTACGCCAAGCGGCTCTACACGCCGGCCTACCGGCGACTCCGCTTCCGTCCTCGGGGCAACGAGGACGGCGAGCGGGCGCTGCTGCGCGCGTCGGTGGTCGACGCGCTCGCGACGATCGGCGAGGACCGAGGCGTCCGCCGAGAGGCGAAGCGCGCGGCCGAGCGCTACCTCGGCTACGGCGCGCGCGGTGACGGCGAGGTCCACCCGGACGCCATCGACTCGAACCTGGTCGGCGTGTCGCTCGCCATCGCGATCCAGGACGGCGACGCGGGCTTCTTCGACCACGTGCTGAACCTCTTCGCCAACGCCGACGACGCGCTGCTGCGCGCGCGACTGCTCTCGGCGATGGCCCACACGAAGGACCCGGAGCTGGCCGCGCGCGTGCGCGCCCTCGCCCTCGACGAGCGCCTGCGCCTGAACGAGGTGACCACCCCGCTCCGCGTGCAGATGGGCATGCCCGAGACCCGCGAGCCCACCTGGCTCTGGGCGAAGGAGCACTTCGAGGAATTGCGCACCCGCCTCGAGGACGGCGCCGGCCGACTGCCGCGGCTCGGGAGCGCGTTCTGCAGCGCGGAGAAGGCCGACGAGGTGGAAGCCTTCTTCCGCCAGCGCGCCGAGGCCCTCCCCGGCGGGCCGCGAACGCTCGCGAACACCCTCGAGCAGATCCGTCTGTGCGCGGCCCGCGTCGAGACCCACCGCCAGAGCGCCGTCGACTTCTTCGACTGACGCCCCCTTGCCACCCCGCCGATTTTCCCCATGTGGTACCCGCAACACCGAGAGGACTGACGAGATGAACCGAGCACGATGGATGATCCTGCTGACGGCCCTGGCGGTCGGCTGTGGCTCCGAGCCGGCCGACGACGGCGGTGACGAGACCACCACCGGTGACGAGACCGAGACCGACGTCGAGGTCGTCCGCGAGACGGGCCCGACGGCGGACGTCGGCGCGCGCGCGGTGGCCGAGATGGCGCCAACCGAGGGCAACTCCGTGTCCGGCACGGTGATCTTCATGCAGGGCGACGACGGGCTCCAGGTCAGCGTCGACCTCACCGGTCTCGAGGCCGGCACGGTGCACGGCTTCCACGTCCACGAGACCGGCGACTGCTCCGCTCCGGACGGGACGAGCGCCGGTGGCCACTACAACCCCGAAGGCCACGACCACGCGCTGCCCGACTCCGCCCCTCGCCACGCGGGCGACATGGGCAACGTGACCGCCGACGACGACGGCAACGTCCAGACGACGCTCGAGTTCAGCAACATCTCGCTGGGGGGCCCGAACCCGGTGGAGGGGCGCGGCCTGATCCTCCACGCCAGCCCGGACGACGGCGGGCAGCCGACCGGCAACGCCGGCGCGCGGATCGCCTGCGGCGTGATCACGCTCGATGGCGAGACCACGGCTGCGCCGACCGCAGAGGCGGAGGCCGCGGCAGCACCCGCGCCCGCCGCCGCGCCGGCCGCGCCGGCTCGACGCCGGAGCGCCGCTGCCGCCGAAGAGGACGAGATGGCTCCCTGAGCCTTCGCGCCGTCTCTCACCAGCGCGCCCGGGTCGGTCTCCGACTCGGGCGCTCTTGCGTGGGCTCACCGGCACGCAGTACACGCCCTCCATGACCAAGCGCGCCTCGCTCCTCGCCCTCGCCTTCACGTTCGCGTGTGGCGGCGCCTCCGGCGACGACGCCGACGACCCGATCGACGTCTCGGAGGGCGGGGAGGCTGAAGACCCGATCGCCGATGGCTCGGCGAACGTTCCGACCTGTCGGAACGCGGAGGAGATCGCTCCGGTGGCCGACGGCGACGCGATCCCTGCGCCGCCCGATGTCGCAGCGGCGCCGCCCGACGCCGAAGTCAGCGCGACCGGTCTCGCGAGCAAGCAGCTGATCCGCGGGTGTGGCACCGAGCACCCGGACGCGAACACCGAGGTCACCGTCCACTACACGGGCTGGACCACCGACGGAGAGATGTTCGACAGCTCGGTCACGCGCGGCAGGCCGGCGACTTTTCCGTTGAGTCGTGTCATCGCGGGGTGGACCGAGGGCGTGCAGCTCATGACCGTCGGGGAGAAGCGCCGCTTCTGGATTCCGGGCGACCTGGCGTATGGCGCCAACCCACGACCCGGTGCGCCGGCGGGCATGCTCGTGTTCGACGTCGAGCTCATCGGGCTCGTTCAGCCGCCGGCCACGCCGACCACACCGCCCGATGTCGCCGGCCCGCCCCCCGACGCGGCGCGGACCGCTTCGGGGCTGGCGAGTCGCGTCCTCGAGCCCGGCACGGGGACCCAGCACCCGACGGCGCGCAGCCGGGTGCGCGTCCACTACACCGGCTGGACCACCGACGGAGAGATGTTCGACAGCTCGGTCACCCGCGGTCGCGCTTCGACCTTTCCTCTCGATGGGGTGATCCCCGGCTGGACCGAAGGGGTCCAACTGATGGTGGTCGGCGAGAAGCGACGCTTCTGGATTCCGGAAGATCTCGCGTATGCCGGCCGCCCGGGCGCGCCTCAGGGGATGCTCGTGTTCGACGTCGAGCTGATCGCGATCGAGTAGGGCTTCGGTCGATCCCGTGTGGCCTCCACTTGCCGGGCCGCTCCACCCGCTGTAGGGCGAGGCCATGGCTGACATCCTTCGTGGGTCCCTGATCCTCGCGCTCGCCCTCCCGGCGCTCGCGGGCTGCAACAACGAGTCGGACGTGGTCGAGACCGTCGAGGTCGAGGGCACCGACGAAGCCGACACGCGCAACGCCGGTGGCGGCGAAGGCGAAGGCGAAGGTGAAGGCGGCGGCACCGCCGCGCCGGCCGACGTCGCGGCGCCGCCCTCGGACGCCGAGCGCACCGAGTCCGGTCTGGCCAGCAAGGTCCTCGAGGCCGGCGACGGCCCGAGCCCCGACGCGAACGACCGCGTGACCGTGCACTACACGGGCTGGACCACCGACGGCGAGATGTTCGACAGCTCCCGCACCCGCGGCCGCCCCGCGACCTTCCCGCTCAGCGGCGTCATCGCCGGCTGGACCGAGGGTCTGCAGCTGATGAAGGTCGGCGAGAGCCGCCGCTTCTGGATCCCGCAGGACCTGGCCTACCGCGGCCGCCCCGGCGCGCCCGCCGGCATGCTCGTCTTCGACGTCGAGCTCATCAGCGTCGACGCCGTGCCGAACCCGCCGCCGGCCCCCGAGGCGCCGGCCGACGTCGCGGCGCCGCCCGCCGACGCCGAGCGCACCGAGTCGGGCCTCGCCAGCAAGGTCCTCGAGCCCGGCACCGGCACCGAGCACCCGACCGCGCAGAGCCGGGTCCAGGTCCACTACACGGGCTGGACCACCGACGGCGAGATGTTCGACAGCTCGGTCACCCGCGGCCGCCCCGCGACCTTCCCGCTCGGCGGCGTCATCGCCGGCTGGACCGAGGGTCTGCAGCTGATGGTCGAGGGCGAGAAGCGCCGCTTCTGGATCCCCGAGTCGCTGGCCTACCAGGGCCGCCCCGGCGCCCCCGCCGGCATGCTGGTCTTCGACGTCCAGCTGCTCGACATCCAGTGACAGGCCGAGCCGTCGCCAACGGCGACGCTCGGACTCCCTCACCCTGACCCTCGCCCTCCCCCTCTCCCTCTCGGGGAAGGGCGCGTGCACCCTCAGTGACAGGCCGAGCCGTCGCCAACGGCGCTCGGACTCCCTCACCCTGACCCTCGCCCCCCCTCTCCCTCTCGGGGAAAGGGCGCGTGCACCCTCAGCGACGGGCCGCGGCCTGCACGGCCGCCCAGTCGACCTGCAGCGGCTGTCGCGGCGCCGCCGGCACGCGCGCGGCGACCTCGTTCACGTGCGCGATGCGCTCGTCGTGCTCGGGGTGCGACGAGAGCCAGTTGGCCATCCCCGTGAGCTCGCTCCCCGAGCGTTGCTTCAACCGCTCGAAGAAGCGCGCGAGCGCTCGTGGGTCGAGCCCGGACGCGGCCATGAGCCGCACACCCTCGGCGTCCGCCTCGGACTCCGACTCGCGGCTGTACGCGCTGCCGTTGGCGTAGCTCGCCGCCTCGCCCGCGAGCCCGAGGAGGGCGGAGTCGTCGCCGATGAGAATGGTCAGCGCGAGCCAGCGGCCGGCCCCGTGGGCCGCGCTGCGGATGCCGTGGCGCTCGGTCACGTGGGCCATCTCGTGGGCGAGCACGCCGGCGACCTCCTCGGGATCGCCGGCTTCGGCGAGCAGACCGCGCATCACCACCATCTGTCCGCCGGGGAGCGCGAAGGCGTTGACCTCGTCGCTGTCGACCGCGTGAATGCGAAAGCGGAAGGCGCGCTCGGATGCGTGCGGCTCCAGCCGCGCGATGGTGCGGTCGAGAAAGGCCTGAATGGTCGGGTCGTCCATCCGCGGACCGAGCTGCTCCTCGAGGTCGTCCATCGTGGAGTCCCCGATCTGCTCGTCGACGGAGAGCGGCAGGCTCGTCGCCGTCGCCGCGAGAATGTCCGGCGTGTACCAGAAGAGGATCCCGCAGCCGAGCACCAGCAACGCCGCGACCCCCACCCCCGCGCGGCGACGGCGGCGATGCTCGCGCACCTTCTGGTCGACGGCGCCGAGGTGCTCGGCGATGGACGGGTGACCGTGCGAGCCGAGCGCCTGTGCGAACCCTGGGACGCTGCACTGGACGGCGTAGCCCTCCGAGCGAGAGCGGCAGACCACCACCTCGGCGTCGAGGCCCGCGGCGTCGACGTCCATGTCGTCATAGCGGAGGTGCGCTTCTCGCCCGTCGCGCAAACGGATGCGGAGCCCCTCCGGACCGACGTCGAGATCGGCCCAGACGGGCAAGCCACCCTCGGGGAAGGTGACGGAAGCGGCGAACCCCTCAGCCATCGCTGTCTCCCTCGCTCGGGCCGCCGAGCCGCACCTCGCCAGGCGCCTCGGTGTCGTCGAAGACGACGTGGGCGCGACCGCTCGACACGACCGCCCCCACGCCACCGGAGACGCGGCTGCGCTCCAGGACGACTCGGGCCGCGTCCCCCGCGTCCACCCCGTGCGTGCTGCCCCGCACCTCCGAGTCCACGATCGAGACGCGGCACTCGCCGCGTGCCTGCACCCCGGGCCCATCCGGGTTGTCGATGGTCACGCCCTCGAGAGTCAGCTCCTCGTCACCGGCACACACGACGGGGTCGTGCAGCGGCACCTCGGTGGGCGCCGCTTCGGCGGTCTCCGGACGTTCGGGCCGTGCGGTCGTCGGCTCGGGCCCAGCGACCGCGGGCCTCTCGTCCGGTCGAGGCTCGGCCGTGGCACAGGCGCAGAGCAGGGCCAGGGCGACGGTGATGGGTGTCGGGTTCACGGAGCTCTCTCGATGGGGCGCGGCGCGCTCCCCCACGGAGCATCCCCGAAGCGGGCCCGTTTCGCATCCCCGAGCGGTCGCTGCGCCATCGGGTCCGAGTTCTTCGGGGCCCCTTGCGTCGGCCCCGCGACCCATGGCAAGGGGTGGGCGCACATGGCGGATTACATCTACTCGATGCAGGGCCTGACCAAGGTCCACCCCCCCGACAAGAAGATCGTCGAGGACCTCTACCTCTCGTTCCTCCCCGACGCGAAGATCGGCGTCATCGGCGTGAACGGCACCGGTAAGTCCACGATCCTGCGGATCATGGCGGGCGTCGACAAGAACTACAACGGCGAGACCTGGCTGCGCCCGGGCAAGACGGTCGGCTACCTCCCGCAGGAGCCGGACCTCGGCGACGCCAAGACCGTCCTCGAAGCCGTCGAGCAGGGTGTGAAGCCCATCCGCGACCTCATGACGGAGTTCGAAGAGCTCAGCATGAAGCTCGGCGAGCCGATGAGCGACGACGAGATGACCAAGCTCCTCGAGAAGCAGGGTGCGCTCCAGGACAAGATCGACGCCGTCGACGGGTGGAACCTCGAGCACACCCTCGAGATCGCGATGGACGCGCTCCGTCTCCCGCCGGCGGACGCCGACCCGAAGGTGCTCTCCGGCGGCGAGAAGCGCCGCGTGGCGCTCTGCAAGCTCCTCCTCGAGAAGCCGGACCTCCTCCTCCTCGACGAGCCGACCAACCACCTCGACGCCGAGAGCGTCGCGTGGCTCCAGGGTCACCTGCAGAGCTACCCGGGCTGCGTCGTGCTCGTGACGCATGACCGCTACTTCCTCGACGAGGTGGTCGAGTGGATCCTCGAGCTCGACCGCGGACAGGCGATTCCCTACCAGGGCAACTACTCCGGCTGGCTCGAGCAGAAGCAGAAGCGGCTCGAGCAGGAAGAGAAGCAGGAGAGCTCGCGGCAGCGGAAGATCAAGGAAGAGCTCGACTGGGTCCGCGCGAGCCCGAAGGCGCGCCAGGCCAAGAGCAAGGCCCGCGTGCAGGCCTTCGACCAGCTCGTCCAGGACCGCGGCCGCAAGGCGCGCGACCCCAACGAGGTGCGCATCCCGCCGGGACCGCGGCTCGGCAACAAGGTCTTCGAGGTCCAGGGCCTCACGAAGGCCTTCGGCGACAAGCTCCTCTTCGAGGACCTCGACCTGCGCATCCCGCCGGGCGCCATCGTGGGCATCGTCGGCCCGAACGGCGCCGGCAAGACCACGCTCTTCAAGATGCTCGTGGGCAAGGAAGAGCCGGACGCCGGAACCGTGGACGTCGGCGAGACGGTGAAGCTCAGCTACGTGGACCAGCACCGCGATCACCTCGAGGCGGACAAGACCGTCTTCCAGGAGATCAGCGAGGGCGCCGACGAGATCGACGTGGGCGACCGCATGGTCTCCGCCCGCGCCTACTGCGGTTGGTTCAACTTCAAGGGCAGCGATCAGCAGAAGCCGGTCGGCAAGCTCTCGGGCGGGGAGCGCAACCGCGTGCACCTCGCGAAGCTCATGAAGAGCGGCGGCAACGTCCTGCTCCTCGACGAGCCGACCAACGACCTCGACGTCGAGACGCTGCGCTCACTCGAGTCGGCGCTCCTCGAGTTCCCCGGCTGCGTCCTGATCATCAGCCATGATCGCTGGTACCTGGACCGCATCTGCACCCACATCCTGGCCTTCGAGGGCGACAGCCAGGTCATCTTCCACGAGGGCTCCTACGAGTCCTACGCAGCCGACAAGAAAAAGCGCCTCGGCGACGACGCCGACGTCCCGAAGCGGATCAAGTACCGCAAAATGGCCCGCGGCTAGCACTCGCGAGCTCGGATACTCCGGTAGGCGCCAAGTCTCCTCCACATCGCGCCTTCTTCGGGCCTCTCGTTCGACCGCCCTCAGGATCCCGTCATGGCGATCTCGGAGGGCAACCGATGACATGGACGAAGGCGCAGCGAGGGCGCCTGACCGCAATTCTCCATCCGCACGACAACGACCCCGCCGTACCCGTACGCAGTGGCCTCGACGCGTGGAAAGCGGCAAAGCTCGGGGCAAAGCCGCCGAAGAAGCCATCGTTCGCCCACTTCGGTCGGACCCAGCGAACCGAAGCTCTCGTCGACTACTGGGTGAGCGAGTTCGGCCTGCTCGAGTCCCTCCGCTACTTTCTGGAGAACAAGCCGAAGAAGACCCCGTGGTCAGCGATCCTGCCCTTCCGGCGGCACCTGATCCGGGCGGAGGATCATGTCTTCCGCGACGCGGTGGCCCTGCTCTTCGATTCGCCCGAGGACATGGTGCTCGAGCAGAAGGCAGTCTTCGCATGGGTGGCCAGCCGCGACCCATCTCTCGCGCACCGAATCGCGGACGACGTCCAGGCGCGCGATTGGCACTCCGTGCTCCTGCTCCCTGCGATCCGAGATCCCGAGATCGCACTTCGGATGATCGAGCGGGTGGGACTCTTCCCTGGCTTCCATCCTGCGTTCGACGTGGGCGCGTTCGACTTGGTGGAGAGTCTCGGATCGGGAGCGTTGCCGATCGGAGAAGCGCTCGTCGCCCGCGACAGCGGAATGGCCAAGGCGCGTCGGCGACTCACCGAGGCGATGGCGATCGCCGAGACGCTCCCGGACCGAAGCGAGCGCTCGCCAGCTCGCAGCATCCCCGCAGGGAAGGAGACCGCACCGGCTGCGCTCTCGCTGAATGGCGTCCGGGTAGCCGTCTCCGGCGAGTTCTCCGACCTCTCGCAAGCAGAGCTGACGACCTTGCTCCTCGCACGCGGTGCATGGGTGGGCCCGAGCGTAGGTCGCCGAACCCGCTACCTCTTCTCTGCCGACCCGAGCAGCAACGCCGCGGTCAAGGCCCGCGCGCTGAGCCAGCCGGTGATCGACGAAGCGGGGTTGCGGGACGCGCTGGGCCCTCCCCTCCACGACTTCCGTGCGCGACTGGAGCAGGCGGCGGCAAGCAGCCACGTCGGGAGTCCGCTTCACTTTCACGTGGGCGATCCGACCCCCTGCGCCATCGAACGGATCGAGGAACGAATCGGCTTTGCCCTCCCCCCGGATGGCCGTGCCTTCTTCGAGCAGATCGACGGGCTCGGTTGGGCACGCACGTGGCGACCGACGAAGGTGAGTGACTCGGACGCGGAGCGACTGATCGACGCACGACCGAACTGGCCGCGGCTCCGTGATGTGAAGAAGCTCGCGTCGCTGGCCTGCGTACTGCCCATCGAGACCATGTTCTTCCATCGATGGGACGGCGACCTCTTCACGAGCGACGCGTACGCCCCCAACGACACCATCGACTTGGGCATCCGAGAGGTCTCGGCTCACACCCTGCTGTCGAACCTCTTCTTGTTCGACGATTTCTCCGAATACTACTGCGCGGCGCTATGGGCCGACCCTGAGACGGAGCGGCTCTTCATCCTCTACGGCACCGACCATGGCTCCGACTTCGGGTTGGCGCAGCCCGTGCCCTTCGAGGTGTACCTCGAGCACCTCATCGTCGACAGCGCCAGAACTCGTTGCTTGAACCTCGTTTCCAAGCTCGGCGCGACCAAGGACATGCACGCCGGCGAAGGTGGACCCTGGCTGAAGCTGTTTCCATTCGATCAGCCTTGAGGGCTTCGGCCGTAGCGCTCACACCTTCTGTACTGCGCCGGAGTCTGACCAGTCCACTCTAAGAACGCGCGTTCGAAGGACGCGCGGCGCGCGTAGCCCAGCTTCTGCCCGACCATCCCGATGTCGAGTCGGTGATCGTCGAGCAGCGTCCGCGCGTACCGCCCGAGCACATGACTGCGCAACCGCCGGAAGCTGACGCCGACGACGCCGAGCTGGCGCTGAAGGGTTCGGGCGCTCACGCCAAGACGGCGGGCGGTCGCGGCAAGGGACGTCGGTGCTCCACCCTGCAGCGCGGCCGTCAGCGCGCTGGAAGCTCGGCGCTCGATCTCCGTCGCCAGGTGCTCCGAGTCGACCAGGCGAGGCGCCTCCCTCGAGAGCAGGGCTTCCATTCCTTCGTCCGCTCCCGTCATCTCGATGGCGAGCGTTTCCGCCGAGAAGACCAGGTGACTCCACGGAGCGCTCCACCGGACGTCGACTCCAAAGAACTCGGAGAACACGCCGGGTCGCACGGGTCGCGGGTTGTCGAACCCGACCTCCGCCAGGGCGAACTCCGTCCGACTGCAGTACCGCAGGAACGCAACGATGTTCGCGAAGAGCGCTTCTACTCCATGGCGTGAGCGTGTCGTCGAAGGGGGACGGCGATAGGCCAGCTCGAGCTGCCGGTCTCCACGCGGCACCTCTTCGAGCGTTCCCGGGACCGCCGCCGGAACCACCTTCAGCAGGGCAACGAGCGCTGCCTGAAGGTTCTCGGCCTGTCCGACGAGCGCACCGAGCGGTCCGAGCTCGTGAAGCCGAATCTCGCGGCCGGCGCGCAGACCGACGTGGGGATCTCCGGTCAGCTCTTCCACGGCGTTCCACAGCTGCATCGCCTCGTCATACGAGAGCGCATTCCGCGCCGCGAGCGGGAGTTTGGCCGCGCGAGACGCTTCCTCGAGTTGGACGCCGATCGCGACCAGGTTCCACCGGATCACCCTCATGGGCACCAAGGACACGCCCTCTTCTTCGTTCATGGGTCGCCTGTTTCTTGCGTCTCGACGCCCCGAGCTCGGGGTGAGCCGAGGAAGTCCGCCTTGCCGATGGGCACTCCCTGCATGCGCAACAGATCGTAGGCGGTCGTCGCGTGAAAGAAGAAGTTCGGCTGGCTGAACGAGAGGAGGAAGTCTTCGGCACGAAATTCGACCGAGTGACGGTCGCTCTGAAAGCGCATGGCCCTCCCGATGAAGGCGTCCACCTCCAGCTCCTCGATCCGCTCCAGCTCGGTCCGCGCATCGGCGAGCCGCTCTCTCAGAGCGCCCACCGAACCGGGCAGAGGGGATGCGTCCGGCGAGAACACGCCGGCACGCACCCCCTCGATGGCACCGACGCTGTGCACCACCATGCTCTTCACCTGGTAGGACAGAGGCAGCATGTCCTCGATCAGTCTGGCGTCGACGATCTCTCGATCCGAGAGTCCTGCGGACTCGGCCGCGACCAGCCAGAGTCGAGCCGCCTCGAGGATCTGAATCCAGGAGGGGACCACGGCGGCGTACAGCGAAATGGGCACTTGGAGAGTGCCTAGCTCAGCGCGCCTTGCACGCCTGCGACCTGAGCGTCGATCACCTCGGCCAGCTGCTCGGCCAACGTGTCGGGCTTCACATCGGTGATCCAGCGCATTCGGACCTCGCCGTCCTGCTCGACGACCTGCATCGACGACGCGTGGAACTCGAAGCCCCAGGGGCTCTGAAGCACCGCATACGAGATCCGTCGGTGTTCGTCGTCGACGCCCAGGATGACCTCACGGATCTCCGAGCCGTCAGCGGTCGTGCACACGCGCCGGTCGCCGTCGACCGTCGACGAGGCGACCACGGGAACGACCTTGTCGATCATGCTGGGGTCTCGGAGCCGTTGCCAGGCGTCCGAGGCGTTCAGGGTCAGGGGGATGTCTCGGTAGATGGTCGTCATCAGTATCTCCTCCGGTTTGGGTGAGAAGGAACCCTATGCACCGCGCCACGGAGCACAATGCGCTAATATTTCAACCATCTGTTCTCCTCATGAGAACAATCAAGAGCCAGCATGGAGCACTTTCGACCCCAGCACTTCTCTCGACTCAAGCACCTCGCGGTCTTCGCCATGGTGGCCGAAGCGGGCAGCTTCACGGCTACTGCAAAACGGCTGGGCATCGCCAAGTCGGCGGTCAGCCGCTACGTGAGCGAGCTCGAAGAGCACCTCGGCGTGCTCCTCCTGCGCCGGACCACACGTCGGCTCGTTCTCACGGAGACCGGTGAACGCGTCCTCGCCGACAGCGCTCGACTTCTCGAAGCAGCCGTCGACTCCTTCGATGCCGTGGCGGCAGACGCTCCGCTGCAGGGCACGCTCAACATCGGCGCCACCTATGCGTTCGGATCACACGTCGTGCTCCCCGCGAGCCAGAGCTTCCTCGAGCAGAACCCGGACCTGTCGATTCACATGAGCCTCAACGACCGCTTCGTCGATCTGGCGACCCATGGAATCGACCTCACGTTTCGCATCGGCTCACCGGGAGACGTCCCGTCCTACATCTCCCGCAAGATCGGCTCCATGCGCTTCGAGTTGTTCGCCTCACCAACCTACGTGAGAGCCCACGACCTCTCGACTCCTCCGGCGCTGGAGCGTGCACTCTGGCTACTGAACCCGCTGAAGCCAGCCCCCGACGAATGGCGACTTCGCCGTGGAGACGAGCGCTGCACGATTCGAGTCACCTCCCGCCTCAGCTCCGACAGCACCGAAGTCGCGGTCGAGGGGGCGCGCCTCGGGATGGGCATCGTGGGCATCCCGAGCTTCATGGCGCCCACGGGCGACGACCAGTTGGTTGCCGTTCTTCCAGAATACGAAGTCGAGCCCGAGCTGTCGATCTATGCGGTCTACCCTCGGCGGAAGTTCGTGTCGCCACGCGTCAGCGCGTTTCTCTCTCACCTCGAGAGACACGCTGCATCGACGCTCGCTCCATCCAGATCCGGCAAACCTACCGATGACGGGTGAGCGAGTGCGCCGTCGCCGCGTCACGGGTTCCCGAAGCGTTCTTCGTAGGCCAGCGCCTCGGCGTCGCCCTCGTCCGTCCGGCCGACCCGGTAGAGTAGCTGGATCTGGAGCGCTCGGGCCCGTTCCTCCAGCGGCGACGTCCGGCTCGTCACGTCGAAGTGCTCGAGCAGGCGCAGGGCCTCGTCGGGTGCGTTCCTCGCGCGCAGCTGAGCAGCCGCGAACGCAGCCCCGACCCGTCGGTTGCGATCGAGGGAGCGGGCCGCCGTCTCGTAGGCCCGCGCCGCCTCGTCGGCGCGACCGAGCCCGCGCAGCGCATCGGCTCGGAGCAGGAGCCACCCCCCGTCGTCGTCGTGCGCGTCGCTCGAGAGCAGCGCGGCCTCGAAGTCGCCGCGGGCGAGCATCGCGCGGGCTCGCGCCAGCTCCGGGGCGTCTCCGCTCGGCTCGGGCGGGTCGGGCGACTCGGACGAAGGAGGTCGCGCCGTCGGATTCGACCGTGCACGTTCGGTGCGCGCGCGCCGCTCCTCCCGGTGCCCGTCCTCCACGATTCGACGCCACTCCCGCTCGCTTCGAATGCGCCAGTCCTCCACCTCGCTCAGCGGCCCGGACGCCCACTCGTCGCCTGCGCTCAGCCGCAGCACCTCTTCGTCGCCCTGGACCAGCACCGCGCCTTCGAAGACCCGAACGCCGACGGCGCCGGGTTCTCGCCGCACCGCGAAGACGGTACCGAGCACGGTGACCGAGACGTCGTCCGCGTGGACGACGAAGCGCCCGTCCGGCTGGTGCGCGACGTCGAACACCATCTCTCCCGCGCTCAGCCGAACGACCCGGTCGCGGGTCTCGGAGAGGATGTCGAAGTCGACGGTGGGAGCGCCGATGAGCACGTCGCCCGTGGCCAGCCGCAGTCGCCGCGGCTCCATCCGTGGGTCCTGGACCGCGTCGCGCGGCTCCTGTCCTCGGACTCCGACCTCGATGGTCGCCTTCGCGCTCGAGACGGCCACCACCGGCTGCCGAGTGGCGGCCCAGAGACCCCAGCAGACCCCGAGCACCGCGACGGCGGCCGCGGCTCCTGCCGCGAAACGGCCCCGACGCGCGCGGCGCACCCGCCCCTCGAGGCGCGCCTGAGCGATGGCCTGTCGTGCCACTTCGGCGGCGTCCACCCGCCCCCCGATCGGCACCTTGCGCGCCTTGGCCACGGTCGCGTCGAGCAGCTCCTCCGGCGTCATCCGTCGCGCTCCATCAACTCACGGAGGTAGCTGTCGTGGGAGAGCAGGCGCGCGAGCTCGCGCCTCGCGTGTCGAAGGCGGCTGCGCATGGTGGCCGCGCGGGTGCCCTCGAGCTCCGCCGCCTCGACGGCCGTGAGCCCTTCCACCGCGCAGAGCACGAACGCGCGCCGTCGGCGCTCCGGCAGGCGGTCGAGCGCGCGGTAGAGCGCACGGAGGGCCTGCCGGTTCATGGTCACGCTCTCGGGGTCCACCCGATCGGGCAGTGGGGGCGCAGCCTCGACCGTCCTCCGACGCTCGGACGTCCGAAAGCGCCGCGCGACCCGCACGACGATCCGGTACGCGTAGGTCTCGAAGGCCGAGCGTCCGTCGAAGGCGTCGAAGGCCAGCACCACGGCGCTGAGCGCCTCCTGGAGCACCTCTTCGTGGTCGTAGCCCGGGCCCAGCTCGCGCACGACCCAGCGCTCGGCCTTCGGCACGAGCGCCGTCATGGTCGACTCCAGGTCGCTCGTCGCCTCGCCCCCTCGGAGCAGGCGCAGCCGGGACGGGAGCGCCATCAGTCGAACTCCCACTCCACGCTGATGTCGTAGCCGACGAACCACGAATCCGGCGCGCGCGTGACCAGTGGTCCGACCTTGACGAACACCCCGCCGTGTTGGTTCACCGCGACGCCGATCTCGAAGGGGAAGTAGAGCCGCACCGACGCCCAGCTCGTCTCGATCTCGGAGTTCTCGTCGTTCTCCTTGGCGATCAAGAGGCCGGCTTCGGCGGTCAGGCCGAGACGGATCCGAGCCTTGCTCTGAACGGACACGAACCCGTTGAGCGAGCCGTTCCAGAGCCCTCCCGCGTGGAGCGAGACGACGGATCCACCGACCAGCACTCGACCGTCGAAGCGGGCCGCGAGGGACACCCGCAGGCCGAGCGTCGGCCACGCCCACACCGATGGATCGGGGCGGCCCCAGGTCTCGTAGTATTCGTGGCGCGGGGAGAACCCGTGGACCCAGCCGAAGCGGAAGGCCACGCCCCTGGGCGAGAGGGGCGACCGCCAGCGACGCCTTCGCCGTCGTTCGCGTGTCGCCACTTCCTCCCGCAGCGATTCTCGGGCGCGGGACAGCTGGGCGATCGACTGCACGTCCTGCTCGTGTCGTTCGCGAAGCTCGTCGAGCTCTCGGTTTCGGATGCGGGCGGCGCTCTGCTCGTACGCCTCCAAGCGGCGGCGCTGTGCCCAGAGCTCGTTGAGCAGCCCGACCGCCGCGAGAGCGTAGACGCGGGCGAGGTCCTCTCCGGCCGCATCCGCAGGGATCGGGCTGGAGAGGGCGCGGCCCTCCCTCCCGGAGACGACCACGTGCACCACCGCCTCCTCGCGCTCGAGCCAGAGGAGCGCGTCCTCGGCGCGCAAGGTCGACTCGATCCGCTCGATGGTGAGCACGGTGGGCCGCTCCGCACGCCGCTCCACGTCCCACCCGGGCAGCTGGGTGCGAACCATGGTGACCAGCTCCTCGTTCCCCTCGGTGGAGAGGACGATCAGCCGTGGTGGCTCCCTCGGCGGTGCGAGAGGCTCTTCCGTCGCCGAGTCATCGCTCGGCGGGGCGCCGAGCTCCGCCCCACTCTCGACCGGCTGCGCCGCGGCGGTCCCGGCGAGCAGGCACCCGACGACGGAGATGGATGTAGCCACGCCCCTCACGGTGCGGTGCATGCCAGCCTCGGCGTTCGAGCACACTTCCAACCCATGCGCGGAGCTCAGAGGGCACCGCTCGCGACCGCGGGCGGGCCGCTCTTCTCCGGTGTGGCGGGCTCACTGGAGAACGGTGGACAGTGGTAGTCGGCGTCGACCTCGAGCGTCGCGTGGACCACCCGTTGGCCGAGCGAGAAGTCGAACTCGAGCCGCTCGGTCCGGGTGCGCGTCAGCGCGCTCGACTCCCCGGAGTGGGTCACGGACGCGATCCGGTACTCGCCGTCGACCACCAACCCGACCTCGCCACCGTTCGCGACCAGCCTCCCGACCTGACTCGCCTCGAGCGCGAGCCGATGCCCCGAGAAGTCGAAGGGCAGGCTGTCACTCCGGCGCTCGAAGGGCGTGGGCAGGTCGAAGCTCAGCTCTTCCAGGACCTTCTGCTCGACCCCGTCGTCCAAAACGAGCCGGACGGGGGTCACGCGAACTGCCCCGTCATCGATCAAGGACGCTTCGGTGGGCGCGTTGGTGTTCAGGACACACCCAGCGCAGACCACGATCATGGAGACCAGTGCTCTCTTCATGCCCCGGTTAGTGCGAGTCGCCGACGCAACCGTGCCATTTTTCTCGCCCCCGCCCCGAACGCAGCTCCACCACACGCCGAGTGTTCGAGCTCTGCACTCGGAAGCGCCTGTTTCGTGGAGAAGACGCGGAGGGGAGTGTCTCCCGGGATCCGGGTATGCTCGGGCGATGAGTGAGGGGCTGACGCTGGAGACGGCGCTGGGGCATTTCCTGGCGGTGGTGGAGCATGGGTCGTTCACGGCGGCGGCGAAGGCGGAGCACGTGAGCCAGCCCTCGCTCTCGGTGGCGGTGCGGAAGCTGGAAGAGCGGCTGGGCACGGCGCTGTTGCATCGCCACGCGCGCGGCGTGGAGCCGACGCGCGCGGGTCAGATCCTCGTGGAGCGCTCGCGGCAGGCGCGGGGCGCGCTCGAGGCCGCAGGCGACGAGATCGCGACGCTGCAGAGCGAGCCACGCGGTCGCTACCGGCTCGGCTGCCACGAGAGCCTGGGGACCTACTTCCTGCCGGGCTTCATGGGGCCCTTTCTCGCCAAGCACCCGGGCATCGAGCTGACGCTCTTCAACGCCAACTCGGTGCAGGTCGAGGAGGCCATCGTCACCCGCGAGATCGATCTCGGGCTGGTGGTGAACCCCGGCCGCCATCCCGACACGGTCGTGCGCCACCTCTTCGACGACCAGGTGGTCTTCGTGGCCGCGAGCAAGATCGCCAAGCGCTTCGACGACCCCGTCGACGCGCTCGCCGCCCTCCCCTTGCTCCACGTGCCTGCGATCCGACAGACCCAGCATCTGCTCGGGTCGCTCGGACAGGAAGGCGTCGCGCCACCGCGGATGATCGCCTGCTCGAGCATGTCGCTGGTGAAGAGCCTGGTCCTCGACGGGACCGGCGTGGGCATCCTCCCCTGGCGAGTCGCCGCCCACGGCGTGCCGAAGGGGCGCCTGGTCCCGCTCGACCTGCCCCGCTACGACGACCGCATCGCGCTCGTGTGGCGCGCCGACGCCCCGAGCACGGCGGCGCTCGAGGAGCTCCGCCACGGGCTCCGAGCCCAGGGCGCGAAGCTGGCCGAGGACTGAGCCGACGAATCGTCTCCCATAGCCTCGGCCTATGGGAGAGATGCGTAAGATGACTTGGTTCGATGGGTGCGGAGCCCTCACCGTGTTCAGCGAGGAGGATTCGCATGAACGACGCGAAGAGAGCACGGAGGAAGGCGCTGCGCGCCGCACGCGTGGCGACGCTGGGGCTGGCCCTGGCGGGAGGTTGCTACGCCCAACACGGAGTCGAGGAGGAGCCGCCGACGCCCATGGTCGACGCCGCCACGGCCGACCTCGGGACGGATCTGGGGACCGACCTCGGCACCGACCTGGGGACCGACCTCGGCACCGACATGTACGCGGCGGACGCGGGCGCGCCGTGCGCGCTGGACGAGAGCTGGTCCGAGTGTTGCGAGCGGGTCAGCTGGGCCTGCGATGGCGCGAACACCTGGGGCTGCTGCGCGTGGGGGCCCTACGTGCCGCCGGGCGACGGCGCCCTGCCCCCGAGCCGGGAGCGGATCGGATGAGCTTCGACACCACCACGCTCGACTTCGAGCTCGGGCAGAGCCCCCTGCGCGCCGAGCACGAGCGCTTGCTGCGGACCGCGCTGCGACGCGGTCCTGCACCGGAGGACCTGGACCCCACCATCGCGGTGGAGAGCTACGAGCCACGAGCGCTGGACGCGGCCCGGCGCGTGTGGCGACAGCGCATGGTCAACGAGCACCACTCGGCGACGGTTTTCTCCGCGATGCTCCCGCAGATGGTCGCGTGTGGGGCCGCGTTGCCCTTCAAGACCGCGCTCCTACGTATGGCGATGGACGAGCTGCGCCACGGTGCGCTCTGCGCACGCGTGGTCGAATCGCTCGGGGGCGAGCCGAGCGTCCAGGTCTCGCTCCGGACCGCCCCGCTCCCCGAGCACCCCGGCTGCACCCCGCTCGAGACCGCGCTTCGCAACGCGATGTTCGTCGGCTGTCTCGCGGAGACCGTCGCGGTGGCCTTCACCGCCGAAGAGCGCGAGCGCACCGAAGAGCCCTTCGTGAAGGCGGTCATCACCCAGATCAGCGCCGACGAGTCGCTCCACGCGCGCTTCGGCTGGGCGTTCGCCCGGGAGGCGGCGCCCCACCTCGACGCGGACGCGATGCGTCGGACGAACGGCTGGCTCCGCACGGCGTTCCGCTACCTCGAGCGCGAAGAGATGCGCGAGGTGCCGGACGTGCGGCCGCCGAGCGACGCGCTGCGGGACGAGGGCCTGCGCCTCGGGGTCTGCGAGAACCCGGCGACCCGGGAGCTCTTCTACGAGACGGTCCACGAGGCCATCCTGCCGGGGCTCGACGCGCTCGGCTTCGACGCCCATCGCGCCTGGCGCGAGCGACACGCGCTGCCCTCGGCGGCGTAGCGGCACGGTCAGCGCTGGAGCAACTCCGTGACCCAGCGGCGCGCGTCGTCGACTCGCTCGAAGGTGCGATGGGCCCGGGCGGGGCGAGCGACGAAGCGGGCGACCGAGACCGCGCGGCGGACGCCCTTGTCCGGGCTCACGAAGGCCTCGGCGGCGTAACGCCCCTGCAGCAGCGGTCGCAGCCGCTTCACCACGCGCCGCATCACGCCGATGTGGGCTCGACCGAGCGAGCGATAGTCGAGGCTCGAGGCGTCCACGATCGTCGCGATCGGCCCCTCGAGCCGACCGAGCAGCGCGCGCATGCGTTCGAAGTGCGCCTCGAGCTCCGGTGGCTCGATGACGCCCTCGAGGCTGACGCGGACGACCGAGCCGTCGTTCTCCTCGCGAATGGGCACCGCGGTAGCGTATCAAGGCGCCGTGGCCCCCACCCTCCCGATCGACGCCCACCTGCCGGCGATCCGTCGCGCCATCGACGCGCGCGGAGCGGCGGTGATCGTCGCCGAGCCGGGCGCCGGAAAGACCACGCGGGTGCCACCGCTCCTGCTCGAGGCCACCGAGGGCGAAGTGCTGGTGCTCGAGCCTCGGCGAATGGCGGCACGGCTCGCGGCCCGGCGAGTGGCGAGCGAGCGCGGAGGAAAGGTCGGCGACGAGATCGGCTACCGGGTGCGCTTCGACAGCAAGACCTCGAACGCCACGCGGCTGGTCTTCCTGACCGAAGGCATCTTCATCCGCCGGCTGGTCTCGGACCCGGAGCTGCGCGGTGTGGGCGCGGTCATCTTCGACGAGGTCCACGAGCGCCACCTGCACACCGACCTGGCGCTCGGAATGGTCCAGCGTCTGCGCGCGACCCGCCGCCCGGATCTGATCGCGGTGGCGATGAGCGCGACCCTCGACGCCGGGCCGCTCTCCGCCTACCTGGACGCGGAGTCGTTCGACGTCGAAGGCCGCCAACACCCGGTGACCATCGAGCACGCCGGCGGTGAGACCCGCGAGCCGCTCGAGCGCCGAGTGGCGAGCGCGGTCGGCGCCCGCATCCGCGACGGGCTCGACGGGGACGTGCTGGTGTTCCTCCCCGGCGCACGCGAGATCGGGCGCGCCCAGCAGAGCTGTCAGGACCGCTGCAAGAAGGCCGGCGTGGACGTCGCGATCCTCCACGGCAGCCTCGGCGTCGATGCGCAGGACCGCGTGGTGCGGCCGGCGAACCGGCCGCGGGTGATCCTCTCGACGAACGTCGCCGAGAGCTCGCTGACCCTGCCGCAGGTCACGACGGTCATCGACTCGGGGCTGGCGCGCGAGCCGGACTTCTCGCCCTTCACCGGTCTCCCGAGTCTGACGGTGACGCGGGTGTCCCAGGCGTCCGCGGTGCAGCGCGCCGGTCGCGCGGGCCGCGTATGCGAAGGGCGCTGCATCCGGCTCTTCACCGAAGCGGATTTCCGCTCGCGGCCAGAGCGGACGCCGCCGGAGTTGCTCCGCGCCGATCTCTCGGAGCTGGTGCTCTTCCTGCGCGCGAACGGCGAGGACCCGCGCGTGTTTCCCTTCCTCGATCGACCGCCCGCCACGGCCCTCGAGGCGGCTGAGCAGCTCCTGCGCCGGCTCGGGGCGCTCGAAGGCGACGAGGCCACCGCGCGGGGCCGGCAGATGCTCGCGCTCCCCGCCCACCCACGGCTCGGTCGGCTGATCGCCGAGGGGCTCGCGCGCGACGTCGGCGCGCGTGCGTGCCTGCTGGCGGCGATCCTCGCGGAGCGACCGCCCGGTCGACACGTCGAGCTCGACCTCTCGACCGCCGATGCGCTGGCCTGGGTCGACGCCATCGAGCGTGCGGAGGAGGAGCGGCTGCGCGACCGGGAGCTGCGCGCGCGGGGCTTCGACCCCGGCGCGCTCGCCCAGCTCCGTCGAGCGACCCAGCAGCTGAAGAAGGCGGCGCGGGCGCCCCGAGAGGCGAGCGAGCCCCTCGTCGACGAGGACGAGGATCTGCGGCTCTGTCTCTTGGCCGCCTTCCCCGACCGAGTGGCCGAGCGACGCAGCGAGGGCAGCGACGAGCTCCGCTTCCAGGACGGCGGCGGCGCGACGCTCGCTCCGATCAGCGTGGTGCGCGAGGGGCGTCTGCTGGTGGCCGTGGACGCGACCGACGCGTCCGAGAAGGGTCGCGGTCGCCGCGTGATCGTGCGCTCGGCGGCGGAGATCGAGCCCGAGCACCTGCTCGAGGTCGCGGCGGAGGGGCTCGACGAGATCGAGGAGTACGTCTTCGACGAGAGCACGGGCACCGTGATCCGCCGCCGGGCCCTCGCCTACGGCGCCATCGTGCTCGACGAGAGCGTCAGCCACGAGGTCGAGGGCGAAGACGCGGCGCGTGCGCTCGCCGAAGCCGCGAAGGCACGGGACCTGGCGAACTTCTTCGACATGGACGCGCTCGAGGGCCTGAAGCAGCGGGTGCGCTTCGCGAACGCGCATGGGCTCGAGCTGCCGCCGGTGAACGACACGATGGTCGATCGGGCGCTCACCGACCTCTGCCTGGTCTCGCGCTCGCTCGCCGACCTCCGCAAGTCGTCACTGACAGACGCGCTGTGGAACCACCTCGGCCACGAACACCGACCGGTGCTCGATCGGATCGCCCCGGAAGCGGTCGCCCTACCCGGACGCAAGCGCGTGCCCGTGAGCTACGAGGCCGACCGCGATCCGTGGATCGCGTCGCGGCTGCAGGACTTCTTCGGGATGAAGGACGGGCCGCGCGTGGCCGATGGGAAGGTGCCGCTGGTGCTCCATCTGCTCGCGCCGAATCGGCGGGCGGTGCAGGTCACGACCGACCTCGCGGGCTTCTGGGAGCGTGCCTACCAGGAGCAACGGCGGGCGCTGATGCGACGCTACTCGAAGCACAGCTGGCCGGAGGATCCGGCGAACGCGGAGCCGCCGCCGCGGCGTGGGCGTCGGCGGTGAGGTCGGGTCACTCGGGCACGGGCACGGGCACGGGCACGGGGCTGATCGAACTGGTGTTCGATCAGCGGACGAAGAACGCGATCAGGATCAGGGCGGTGATCGCGTAGCGGACGCGGTCGAAGGTCTTCAGGTGGTTCTTCTTGGTCCAGTTCCACGCCCAGGCGAGCGCGGCCATCAGGACGAAGAAGACCGAGACCACGCCGATGGAGCCGAGCAGGTCGAGGTCGCGATGGACCCAGCGGCGCACCCCCGGCAGGAAGCCGACGCCGTAGATGAGGAAGAGGTGGGCGACGTAGATCACCAGCGTCTGCTGGCCGACCACCTGGATGAAGCGGATGACCTTGCCGTTCTTCGGCGCCTCGCCCGGGCTCGACTCTCGCGGCGCGCGCTTCTCGGCGCGGCGCTGGCGGGCGCGCGCGATGCCCACGTCGATGGCGCAGAGGATGGCGAGGACGATGAAGATCCAGCCGGCGCGGATCAGGAAGAACCACGGGCTGGTCTTCCAGAAGTTGTGCTCGGGGAAGGGATCGACGTGGCCATCGCGGAGCGCCATGCCCGCGCCGAGGGCCACCAGGCCGATGGCCGCGATGGGGAGCGCGAGCTCCTTGAGGTTCGACTCGACCTTGCCCCGGCGACGCTCGACGAAGCTGGCGGTGAGCACGCCGCAGAGGATGAACCCGCACCACGGAACGATCGGGAAGATGCTGCTGGTGTGGTCGTTCACCCACGCGCCGATGGGGATCGGCAGCGCGCTGATGTCGATGTTCCACACCCAGGGCGCCGTGCCGACTCCGAGGACGAGCAGGATGCCGATCACGGCGAGGTAGGGCCCTTTGTTGCGCAGCGCGAGCACCAGCGCCTCGCAGACCGCGAGCACGAGCCCGATGTGCTGGAGCGCGTCGACCCGCGTGAGCGCCGAGAGCCGCTCCGGGCTCAACCCGAGCACCCAGCTGAGGCTGATGACCGGCAGGTGGATCAGGTAGCCGAGGCCGATGAGGATCGCGTAGCGCTCGAAGCGCTTGAGCACCGGCTTGCCGAGCGTGGCGTGTTCCTTCCAGCGCCCGAGCGTGGTGATGCCGAAGGCGAGCCCGCTCGAGAAGAGGAAGATGGGCGCGGTGAAGCCGTGGACGTACTTGTGCCAGCCGTACCAGCCCTGGTTGCGCACGACGTCCGAGAGCACCTCGTAGAAGACGTGCCCCTGGACCATCAGGACCACCGCGAGGAAGCGGAAGAGGTCGAGCGCCAACCAGCGGGCGACCTTCGCCTTCGCGGGGGCCTTCGCCTGGGCGGCCTGCTCGGCGCTCACCACGCGCTCGCCGCTGACGTTCGCCGGCTCGGCGCCCCCCAGGTCGGCGGGGGTATGGGGAACGGCACTGCTCACGGTTCTGAGCCCGCTCATGGAGCGAAAAGGGTCGCAATTCAAGGCAAAGGCCCCCTCCACGCTCACGCAGAGGGGGCCCAAGCCACCGAAATCATTGCGGTGGCCCTCAAGCCCTCACTCGAACAGGAAGCTCGCCAGGCCGACCGCGGGGATCGGCCCCGCGCGTGTGAAGGTGCCTCCGACCCAGAGGGCCTCCGGGGTCGCGACCATCGCCTCCGAGACGTCGGTGAGCTCTCCGAACGCCGCCCAGGAGCCGCCGCGATAGACGGCCAGGCGGGTGTCTTCGCCACCGTCGGTGGCTGCGATGTTGTTGCCGGTGGCGAAGAGCGCGTCGCCCACCACCACGAGGGCGTTGGGTGAGGCGGGGCTGAACGTGTAGGGGCTGAAGAGGCCGTCACCGACGGTCTCCCAGGCCGAACCGGTCCACGTCGCGATGCCCGCGCCATCGGCGTCCGGCAGGCTGAGGAACTGGCCACCGGCGACGATCTGGCCCTCGAAGAAGGCCAGCGAACGCACGCCGCGGCCGGACAGATCCGCCGGGAGGCCGTCGCCGTAGGCCGACCACTCGGCGCCATCCCAGCTGGCGATGTTGATGGCCGGGGTCGCCCCCGCCTGCTCGAACGCCCCGCCGGCGACGATGGTGCCGTCCGCGAGCTCGAGGAGCGCGCGCACCGGACCGTCCACGCCGCCCGCGGGCACGGCCCAGTCGGTACCATCCCAGACGGCGATGTGCTCAGCGGCGACGCCGCTGCCGACCTCGGTGAAGTCGCCGCCGACCCAGAGCCGGCCGTCGCTCGCGACGAGCAAGACGGCCACGGCGCCGTTCACGCCACCGCCGACCATCGGCCAGGTGGCGCCGCCCTGGTATTGGACGAGGTTTCCGTCGGCGAGGTCACCACCAGCGTAGACGGTGCCGTCTTCGGCGACCGCGAGCGCGCGCACGACGCCGACGGGACCCGCGCCCATCGCCTCCGGTCCGGTGGGAGTGACGCGGACCACGTTTCGCGCCGGCTCGGTGCCGACGTAGTTGAACTCGCCGCCCGCGTAGAGCTCACAGGGCCCGCGCGCGGCGAGCGCGTCCACGAAGCCGCCGACTCCGGCGGCGCCGCCGGTCGGCTTCTCGAGCGTCGACCAGGCGAAGGTCTCGTCCCACAAGGCCACGTGGCTGGCGAGCATGCTGCCGACGCGAGTGAAGCGACCGCCGATCAGGAGCTTGCCGGTGGAGGTGGTCGCCCCGTCGAAGACGTTGTTCGTCTCGATGCCGAAGCCGACCTCGGCGAACGCGCCGCCGATGTTGCCCCAGGCCCCCGACTCGAAGCGGGAGACGCTGTTGACGTCGGTGGCACCGCTCGCCCGGAACGAGCCCGCCGCGTAGACGAGGTCCCCGACGACCTGGATGACGTCGACGTAGCCGGGCCCGATCGAGCCGACGAAGCCCTGACCCATGAGGCCCCACTCGGTGCCGTCCCAGCGAGCGATCGAGCCTCCGTCCTCGCCGTCGCCGGGGTCGAGATCGAAGTGACCGCCGGCGAGGAGCGCGCCGCTCGAGTCGCGTGCGAGCACGCGCACCTCGTAGCCCGGCACGGGCAGGCTCCGAGCGCTCCAGCTGCTCCCGTCGTGACAGGCCACCGAGATGGCCTCGGTCGCGCCCACGTTCGAGAAGCGGCCACCGATGCAGAGGCTGTCCGCCTCCGCCAGGATGAACAGGACCTGTTCGTCGGGGCTCGCACCACCGACCGGCAACCAGCTGCCTCCGCGATACGCCGCGAGGTTGGAGACGGACTCCCCGTCGATCGCGTCGAACGATCCGCCGACGATCAGCGTACCGTCCGGCGCGAAGGCGAGCGCGTTCAGGAAGCCGGGGGACTCGTGCTCGAGCGACCACGCGCTCCCGTCCCAGCGATAGATGCCGTGGCCGAGCTCCCGCACGATGGCCCAGACGTCACCGGTGGTCGGATGGATCTCGAGCTCCACGACGTCGCCCGGCAGCCCGTCGCCGAGGGGCGTGAAGCCTACGCCGTCCTCCCAGCTCACCACGTTCCGTGCGGGGATGTCGTTGCCGTGCGAGAAGTGACCGCCGACGTAGACCACGTCGTCCGCGTCGATCGCGACGGAGAGCACGTCGGTGGGCGCCGTGCCGCCGACGCCGGGAAGGTAGAAGCGTCGATCCCACTCCCCCGCGGTCGGATCCGTCGGCGCGGGATCGGGACCGATGGGGCACGGCGGGCCCATGTCGGGCGGCGGTCCGAGGTCCGGGGTGCCCGCGTCCATCGACGCGTCGGGTTCGGGTCCCAGGTCGGCCAGGGTCATGTCGGTCGGGGACGGGCCTCCGTCCTCGTCGGTGAGGACCGGTCGCTCGTCGCCGCAGGCAGCGAGGGCGAGAGAGGCCAAGCAGGAAAGGGTGAGCGCGCGTGTCATCGTTCTTCGCTTCTCGAGGGTGAAGGGTTCACCGCTGCCGTGCCCACGAGCGCGCTCGACCGGCTCAACGGATTCATCGCAGGTCCCCCATGATCGCGGCGAGGTCCACGCCGAGCGTGGCGAAGAAGCCACCGGTCGTCACCGGCGGCTCGTCGCTGACGAGCCCGGTGGGCGCGTTGAGATCGACGCCGAGGGTCAGCACGAGACCACCGCGAAAGTGTCCCGCGACGAACGCGGGCCGGAGCGCGAGCGCGACCCGCGCCCCGAGCGCACCGTGGACGTCGGCACGCACCCCGTCGGCCGCGCGTCCTTCGATGCGTGTATAGAGCACGCCCGCGCGAAGGTCGGCGCCGAGGCGAAAGGCACCCGCACGGATCGCCCGCCAAGCGACCCCGAGCTCGACCGTGCCCCACCAGGCGACCACCGAGCCACGCTGACGCTCCGCCTCACCGCGCTCGACGCGCGTCGCCAGCACCAACCCCCAATCGCCGCGCGGTTGCAGGCTCGCGCGCAGCCCGCCCACCACGGACGCGAAGGGCTCCTCGAGGTCCCGCAGGCCCGCAGCGCCCTCGAGACCGATGGTGCCCCACACCCCCGGTGGCGCGACGACCGGCAGGGCAGCCGAGGCTCGCTCGCGCGCGGCCGCCCGCACCTCGGCCGCCGGCTCGGGGTCGGGCGTCGCCTCGGGCGTCTCGGGCTCCTCCGGCCGGGTCAGCAGCTCGAGCCACGAGGCGATGTAGAGCTCGGCGACCGAGAGCGCGATGGAGCGCTCGGCCCCGGCGCTCGGACGGGGCACCTCGCGCGCCACGGTCTTACCGGTCGCCGGATCGCCGATGGTGATGTGCACGCTCGCTCCCGAGCAGCGCACCACCACCGGCGGAGCTCCCAGCTCTCGAAGCGAGGGCGCGACGTCCAGGAGCTCGAGCTCGAGCTTCGCTGCCAGTGCGGCGCCATCGAGATCGTCGCAGGCCTCGAGCTGCAGATCGAACGCGGGCGGATCCGCGCGCGCCGGCGCCGCGACGGTGAGCAGCGCGAGGACGAACGCGGGCCGCACGCCCTACTCTCCGCTCAGGAGCCGCTGCACGCGGCTGCGATGGAGCCCGCTCGGGTAGGCCTCGGCGTAGCGCCGGGCGGCGTCGGTGGCCCGCTCGATGTCGCCCGCGGACGACCACGCGAGCGCTTCTTGGGCCAGCGCGTCCTCCGCGTGAGGACCGGTCGGGCTCAACGCGCGAGAGCGCTCGAAGGCGCGGGCGGCCACGCGGTGCCGACCGCGCCGGTTCTCGACGCGCCCGAGCGTGAAGGCGGCGCTCGCCGCGCGACCGTCGTCGGCGTGGTGGCGCAGGAACGCATCGAGCGCCTCGGCCGCGCGCGCCGGATCACTCGCGAGGCGAGCCTCGTCGGCACGCGCCAGGAGCTCGTCCGCGCTGGGCGGCGGAGGGGGCCGAGACTCCGAAGACCGACCACCGACCGCCGACTCCGAAGGCCGATCGCCGACCGCCGACGCCGAAGACCGACCACCGACCGCCGACTCCGAAGGCCGACCACCGACCGCCGACGCCGAAGACCGATCGCCGACCTCCGGCTCCGCTACCGTCTCCGCCGTGGCAGCCACCGAGAGCGCGTCGCCCACCCCGAGGAGCGAACGCCGACCATCGCCGGCCCGCGCCTCGACCTCGACCCGCCCCTCGCGCACTTCGACCAGCGTCGCGTCGTCGTCGACCTCGACCACGAAGACGGTCCCGCGAACGCGAACGATCGCCGCCGGCGTGTGGACCTCGAAGCTGCGCGCGGGCACCTGCGCGACGGTGTAGACGGCCCGGCCTCGTTCCTGCTCGAGCACCACCCGCTCGGGCTCCTGGAGGG
This sequence comes from Deltaproteobacteria bacterium, assembly GCA_017644045.1. Taxonomy (GTDB): domain Bacteria; phylum Myxococcota_A; class Polyangia; order Polyangiales; family Houyiibacteriaceae; genus UBA1660. Next base: position 279,490 of record JAEPMI010000008.1, on the reverse strand, counting down.
CCAAACGAACGCGGGCGTCGGCGTCGAGGGCCACCGTCGAACCGTCCGCGAGGACCATCTCGCTCCGCGCGGCCTCCGGCGGCTCGCTGGGCGCTCTCGGCGCAACGACTGCGACGCGGTTCGAGCTCGACGCGCCCGTCACCCAGAGCCAGCCTCCCGCACTCACGCCGAAGACGACGATCGCCGCGGCCGCGATCCAGGCCACCCGCCGGCGCGGCGCCTCTGGCTCCGACGGCGGCGCTCGACGGATCGACTCGAGCACCCGCTGCTCGCGGAGGTCGTCCCACGCGGGCTCGACCTCCTTGGCGCGGCGCGCGAGCTCTTCGAGGTCCACGCTCACCCTTCCTGCTCCCGGCCGAGCGCCGCTCGAATGCGGGCGTCGGCCTTGGCGATGCGGCGCTTCACCGTCGCCAGCGAGATGTCGCAGAGCTCGGCGGTCCGCGGGAGGGTCTCGCCCTCGATGCGGTGCAACGACCACGGCACCCGGAGCTTCGGTGGCACCTGTTCCAGCACCTGGAAGAGCGCGCGCAGCTCGTGGTCCGCCACCGGATCGGTGGTGGTGCGCGGTGGCGGCTGCGCGGCCAGCAGTCGACGGCGACGGCGACGCTTCTCGAGGCGCTTCGTCGCCCCACGAACGGTCACCCGCACGAGCCACGACCGGACCCGGCCCGGCTCCTCGAGGGTGTGCGCCCGATCGCGAAGGGCGATGAACGCCTCCTGCACGACCTCGTCGAGCTCGAGCTCGTCTCCCATCAACCGGCGCGCCACCCCGGCGATGTAGCGCGCATGCCGTCGATAGAGCTGCGTGAGCGCGCGGTCGTCCCCTTCTTGGAGCCGGGCGACGAGCCGCTCGTCGGGCTCGGCCTGCGCCGCGGGGGAGGTCATGACGACAAAGGATGACACGGGTCCAATGGTGCTGTGCCCTCCAGCACCGAAAAGCAGCTCAACGAATGTGAGGCCCCGCTCTTCCTCAGCGATCGTCAGGGCTTGGGGATCTTGAGGCGGCTGACCATGAGCGCACCGTTCAGCAGGTAGAGGAGCGACAGGGGGTGGAGCAGGTAGGGCCCCAGCCGCCATTCGGCCAGGTGCTCCGGGGCATGCCCCGACCCGAAGAGGTAGGCGAGGATCGCCACCACGATCAGGCTCATGGGGATCGGCGTTCCCTCGTAGTGCGTGACCTTGCCCGCGGGCCCGGTCATCAGGTCCGCGACCACGTTGTAGCGAGCCAGTCGGGCGACGCCGCAGCCGACGAAGAAGATGAAGATCGCCGCGTCCCAGCCGCCATCGAGCCCGAGGGCGTAGGCGAGCGTCGCCGGCGCGACCCCGAAGGACACCACGTCGGAGAGCGAGTCGAGATCGCCACCGAAGGGCGACTTCCGGCGCTTGCGGGCGATCACCCCGTCCATGACGTCGCAGAGGAGCGCGAGCGGGAGCGCGCCGAACGCGAACCACAGCGAGCGTCGCTCGCCGCCCGCCGCGTAGTGGACGGCGGCGAGGATCGCGGCCATCCCGAACGCGGTGTTCGATAGCGTGACCAGGTCGGCCAGCCCGAGCTCGCGAAAACGAGGTGGAGTCGGCTGCGCCGTGGGCTCCGGGGTCTGCTGGGATTCGGTGGTCACCTAGTGTCGCGAGAGTAGCTCATTGGGGCGCGCTTGCGTCCCGATCGGTGGTCCGGGGTCGAAACCCGAGGACGAGCGAGCGATGCTGAAGGGGATGGCGACTGACGCCCGGTCCAGGGCTGGGCTCCAGGTCCGCATAGCGAATGACGAGCTCGAGGTCGAAGCCCGGGGCGTCGTGCTCGGCGAGGGCGACGTCCCACGGGGTCATCAACCGAGGGGCACGTCCGAAGATCCGTCGGTCACGAGCGGTGTGGTCTCCCAGCTGGAGGTGGCCGGTGGTCGGCGCGAGCAGCGCCGGCTCCGGGTGCTCTGCCTCGGAGGCCGCCAGCGCCGTCTCGTCGTCCGGCTCCGGTGACCGAGACTCGAGCGTGGGGCTGATGGCGGCGACCCGCTCCTGCATTTGAGTGGGGCCGGCGCAGCCGACGAGCGCGAGCGCGAGCGCGAGCGAGGGGAGGAGGATGCGTGTGGAGCTCATGCTCGTGGATCGATGCATCCCCCGTTCCACCCTCGTGCCGTCGAGAGCTCGCGGCGAAGAGGGGCATCGCTCCACGCGCGTTCGAATCCGCCACGCCCGTCAGCGAACGCGAACGCCAGCCCGACCGCGGCGCCCACGCCTTCCGCGGTCGTCATCGCGACCACGGCCGCGCGACATCCGGCTGTCGCCGCGCCCGCCACGGGTCCGCACGCGCGTGCCGCCACCGCGATTGGTGCGAACTCGAGTGCGGTTGCCCCGGTTCGTGCGGACCCGCGTCCGGTTTCCGCGGCTCGTCCGAACTCGGGTCCGGTTCCCCCGGCTCGTCCGCACCCGGGTCCGGTTGCCGCGGGTCGTGCGCACCCGCGTGCGGTTGCCTCGGCGGGTGCGCACTCGGGTTCGTGGAGCGGCTCGGCGTCGGCGCGTTCGAACGGTCGTTCGACCCCGGCGCTCCCAGCCACCGCTCCGCTGCACCCAGCCTCGACCGCTACGCACATAGCGAGGTCGCACGTACACGTAGCCGGGGCGCGGCTGCACCCAGCGACCGGTGCGCCAGACGTAACGACCGCCGGTCCAGTCGTAGTGCCCGTCGATCCAGATCGCGCCGGCAAAAGGACGGGCCGGCCGCACGATGGTGGGCGGGGGCGGCGGTGCCTGCGCGACGACCGTCCCACGAACGGCGTACGAACCAGTGCACGCGGGGAGCGCGAACGCCGTGGCGAGCGCCAAGGTGAGGTGAAGGGTTTTCATGCGTTCTCCAATCGTTCGAAGGCCGCGAGCGCGGCGTCGGTCGAGCGACGTCGACGCACTCGCCGGGCATGCGCTTCTTCGCGCAGGCGCCGAAAGAGTCGTTGGTGAGTCCGGTGCCGCCAGAGGTACTCGGGGTGCCACTGGACGCCGAGCCACCAGCGATCGGTGACCGTCGGCTCGATCGCCTGAGCCACGCCCGCGAGGCCGCGCGCGGTCACTCGCAGCCCGTCACCGAGCTGGTCGACCGCCTGGCGGTGGATTCGATTGACCTCGATCGTATCACGGCGAACGACCTCTCGCAGGAGCCCCTCCTCCGCGATCCGCACCGGATGCTGCGCTCTCGGCGTGTTGCGCGTGTCCCCCTCGACCCCCTGCCAGACGTTCTGGTCGAGCGTTCCGCCGAAGCACACGTTCATCAGCTGCATTCCGCGGCAGATGGCGAGCACCGGCAGACCTGCTCGCCAGGCGAGCCGCAGGAGCTCGAGCTCGAATCGATCGCGCTGTCGGTCGAAGGAGGGCGCGCTGGCGAGAATGGGCTGACCGAAGAGCGAAGGATGCACGTCCGCGCCACCACCCACGACCACGCCATCCAGCTCCTGCACGCGCGTCGGGTCGCCATGGGGAGGAAGGCGAACGGCCCGCGCACCGGCGCGAAAGAGCGCCAGGCGAGTCATCACCCATGCCGGGCTGAGGCGGTAGTGCTCGGGACCCGTGACGCCGATGAGCGGTCGACTCACGCCCGGAGCCGCTCGTCGACCAGGTCTACCCACGGACGCATCAGCTCGCCCAGCGGGTCGTCGCGGTGGGCGCGCCAGTCGGCCATCCACTGCTGCAGTCGGTCGCGATCGTGCGCGAGCTGCTCCACCAGGAGCCAGCTCCGCCACTCGTCGGAGACGCGCCAGTCGGGGTCTCCGACCTGCGAGTTGGGAAGGCGATAGTGGAACGTGGGGCGTGGGTTGATCTTCTCGTCCGGAAGGACGGCTCGCACGCGCTCCTCGTCGAGGTGCGCGAAGAGCGGGAGCATGTCGAGGTCGCGGTTTCGCGTCGGGCTGAGCCGGAGGTAGTCGTCGATGAGCGCCTCGAGCGAAGGGGCGTAGTCGGGGTCCATGAAGCGCTCGACCAGCGCGTCCGGGTGCGGCTCGATGTGCGGTGTGACCCTGCGCGCCAGATCGGTGTCGCCCTCTCGGCGGATCCAATCGCGGAGGAGGAAGAACGCCCGCATGTGCGCGAGAACGCTCGCAGGGTCGGTCGAGGGGACCTCCGGGTTGAAGTGCACGCCGAACGCATAGAACACACGGTCGTGGGTTCCGCGAGCGCCCTGCTCGCGCAAGTCCGCCACCAGCTCGTCGAGAACGCCGAGCTGGTCGAAGTCGAGCGGCGGCGTCACGATCTCGACGGGAACGAAAGGCTCGGCGAGGCCGATGAGCACGCGGTTCTTGAGGTCGTCGATCTGCGCGCTCATCTCGGCCTGCGAGTCGACGGGGTTCGCTTCGCGCTCGGCCGCGAGCGCCTTGATGGGCCGCGAGTCGAGCTCCACTCGAAAGCTCCCGAGCTCGCCTTCCACGATGGCCTCGCCCTCGTGGTGGCGATCGACCTCGCCGCCGAAGTGGGCCGCGACGGCCGCGGCGCAGTCGTCCACGCTCACACCGCCGAGCTCGATCTCCACGCCCACGCGGCGTCGCTCGCCATCGCGCTCGGCGACTGGTGCGGTGGCCTCGATCCGATCGGCGGACGAGTCCCGCTGCTTCGCCTCACGGATCGCTTCGCGAATGGTCCGCGAGACTCGCACCATCACGGCGCAGGTCGCGATCGCGCCGAGCCCGAGGATGGCCCACTCCCACCAGGGCCGGTCGCCCCCGCGCCAGACGCCGCGTGCCATCGCGCCAGCCGCCACGTAGAGGAAGAGCGGCGGAAGCATCGCCGGCGCGGTACCGAAGAAGAGGCGCGGGCGCATGCGAGCCAGCCCGAAGGCGTAGCTGCTCAACGCGAGCGGGATAACCGGACTGAGCCGCAAGCCGAGCGCGAGCTTGCCGTCACTGGCCAGTCGCTTGCGGAGCACGCCGAACCACGGGTGCCGCTCGGCGAAGGCAGCGCTCCGTCGCCCGCCGAGGAGCCGCGCGACGCCGTAGGCGATGGTCGAGCCGAGCAGACCGGCCCCGAACGCGGTGGCCGTCCCGATGCCGAGACCGAAGAGCGCGCCCGCGCCCAGGTTCACCAGGCTCGCGGGACCGGTCGCAGCGACCAGCAACGCGCCGATGAGGCCGAAGACCACCGGCGCCCACGGCCCGAGCGCTTCCTCGAACGAGTCCGCCCAGGCGAGCAGCGCCTCGGCGTTCGTCACGAGCGCCACCGCGAGGGCGACGACCACGAGCAATCCGACGAGGCGACCGGACGGAATCCGAGGGCCGTCGGCCCTCTTCAGGGCCGGATGGGATAGCGTCCCCATGTCAGGCTTGGCCGGCTTCTCGGAGGAGTGACACGGCTCGTCCGACGAGGTCGGACGAGGATTGTTGGGTGAAGAGCGCATAGACGCGCTTCCGCAACCGCGGCACCTCGGCGAGGATCCGTGCCTCGCGGCGCTCCAATCGGTAGCGCGCGACGGTGTTGGGCACGAAGGCCACGCATCGCCCGGTGGAGGCGAGCTCGAGCAAGGTGGTCGCGTCGTCGGTCTCGCCCACGACGCTGGGCTCGATGCCGTCCGCCTGGAGGTACTGGTCGATCGCCCAGCGCTCGGGCGTGCCCTCCGGATAGTGGAAGAGGGGTCGCTCGGAGAGCACGTCGCTCAGCTCACCGTCCGGGCCGTCCGTGCCCACGATGGCCAGCATCCGTCGATCGGAGATGGCCTCGTAGCCGATGCCGAGGGCCTCGGCGTTGTCCGGCTCGGACTCCGCGATCACGAGGTCGAGCTCACCGGCCTGCAGCGCCCGCCGGAGCGAACCGCCCTCCCCTGCACGGATCCGAAGGCGGGACTCCTCGAGCCGGAGCAGCGGCACGAAGAACTCACGAGCGAGGACCCGCGACACCGAGGGCGCCACGCCGATCCGGAGGACGCTCGGGTCCGTCGGCGGTTTCCCGAGGAACTGGTGCGCGAGCGCCCGCCCCGCTTCGAACATCGTTCGCGTGTGTCGATGCGCCCGCTCGCCGGCGTCGTTCAGCCGGAGCCGCCCGCCGCGCCGATCGAAGAGCGGCTCACCGAGGAAGTCCTCGAGCTGCCGCACCTGAGTGCTGATCGTGGGTTTGGTGACCGAGAGTCGTCGGGCAGCCGCGCCGAGCGAGCCAGTCTCGGCCACCACATGGAAGTAGAAGAGGTGGTTGTAGTTGAGGTTTTCCAAATGGGCGGGGCGGCGGCCAAGTAGCTGCCGTTCGACCAGACCTCACGCAAGCGGCGTGCCGACACTCCGTCGAGGAAAACGGGTGCCCGAGTGGGGCAAGTCGCCCCGAAGCTGGGGACTCGCCACATCAGTCGGGGATGGACGGCTCCCGGCGGTAGCCCGCCCCGACCCAGATTCGGACGGCGTTCGGGACGATCGAAAACGTGACCTGACTCTCCGGGACGAGCTCACCGTCCAGGACGAAACGCATCGGGGGGTCGCTGTCGATGGTCACCTGCTTGCCGAGGAAGCGCTCCAGCGAGTCGTCGACGGGCACGGCCCCGAGCCGCATGCGCGTGGCGAGGGCCGCGGCGGTGGCGGGGGGCACGTCGCCCAGGAGGGTGACCTCGAGCACTCCGTCCTCGGGGTCGGCGGTGGGGGCGATCATGAGCCCGCCGCCGCAGGTGCGCCCGCTCGAGACCGCGACCGTCAGCACCTCCCGCCGCTGGGCCGGCTCCTCGTCCACCTGGATGGCGACCTGGTGCACCACGCGCGACGCGAGCACGTCCAGGGCGCCACGGGCGTAGGCCAACGCTCCCCATCGCCCCTTCTTCTCCCCGTCGAGAGAGTCGCCGATGTCCCACGCCAGACCGCCGTTGGCGACGTTGAGGACGAAGCGTTCGTCGCCATCGACGGAGCGCACTCGGATGATGTCCATGGCGTGCTCGTCGGCCGCGTCGAGGGCCGCGAGCGCCTCGTCCATCGCGAGCACTCCGATGGTCCGGGCGAAGTCGTTCGCCGTGCCGAAGGGAAGGATCGCCATCGGGACCTCGGACTCGGCCGCGGCGAGCACACCGGCGACCGCGGAGACCGTCCCGTCGCCGCCGGCGGCGACCAGCATCTCGGCGCCCGCCTCCAGCGCCGCGCGCGCGAGCTCGTCGGGCGGCCACTCGTCGCCGATCGTCTCGAGCACCCACCCCGGTCGGCTGGCGAGCAGGGTCTCCAGGATCTCGGTCTGTGCGTCCGTCGGCTCCGGCCGACCGAGAATGATGGTGGCGCGGAGCATCCCCTTCGAGGTGGCGTTCTCGTCGTAGAGGTCAGGCTTGGGCTCGGTCATCGGCGTCTCCCTTGGAAGAGAGCATCGCGTCGAGCTTCGTTCCGCCATCCGGATCGAAGTCGAGCGTGCGAATCGGGAACGGGATCACCACGCCATTGTCGTCGAACGCTCGCTTCACCGCGATGATCGCGTCCGACTGACACTGGAGCAGGTCCTTCTGTGAGTGATAGGCGAACCAGATGGTGGCGACGAAGTTGATCGAGCTGTCGCCGAACTCGGTGAAGAAGAAGCCCGGCTCGTGCTCGTCGGCCCGGCTCTCGACGTTCCGCAGTGCTTCGACCGTGATCGCCTTCACCTTCTCGAGGTCACTGCCGTAGCCGACACCGCACACCAGATCCATGCGCTTGTGATCGTTGTCGGTGTGGTTGATCAGCAGCTCTTGGAAGATCTTCTTGTTGGGCACGATGATGCGCTTCCCATCGAAGGTGCGAAGCACGGTCGTGCGCAGGTCGAGGACCTCCACCACGCCGATCACGTCGTTCGTCTCGATGATGTCACCGAGCTCGAAAGGGTGGCGCACCGAGAGTCCGATGCCGCTGATGAAGTTGGCCGCGAGGTCCTGAAAGGCGAAGCCGAGGGCCAGCCCGACCACACCGGCACCGGCGAGAATGGAGGTCACCACGCCGTTGAGGTCGAGGATGCTGAGGGTGACCATGAGCGTGGCGACCAACATCCCGAAGTGGACGAGGCTCACCAGGAGGTCGCGCGCGGAGTCGGCCATCCGGGTCTTCTTCAGACCCTTGGCGATCGCCTTGCGCACGCCCTTCGCGATGAACGTGAGCACGATGCCCACGACCAGAGCCATCCCGATGTTGGGCAGCATCTCGACGGCCTTGTGCACCCACGCTTCGAGCTTCTCGCTCAGCGTCTCCCAGAGCTCCGCGTAATCCATTCGTCCTCCCGACCCGAGCGGTTTGGGGTCGGGGATCGAGACGGTCGAGCGACCGCGCTCGTAACAGGTGGGTCGCCCCTGTCCCACCGTGGGGGTGGCCCGTGGCGTTTCGCCTCGAGATCCCGTGCGTGACCGGGGCACGACCAGGCTGGATGCCCGGCACGCTCTCTGCACCACTGTCGGGCATGTCCACTCTCACCAACACCCATCCCGCGCGCATGAAGCGCGCGCAGGCCTCCCTGCAGAACGCGCACGCCCCGATCCACCAGAGCTCCCTCCCCCGCCTCGTGCTCGGCGCCGTCGCCCTCGTGCCGGCCGCGTCGTTGATCGCGGCGCTGCTCACCGAGGGCGCGACGCGAATGGCGCTCGGCTACTTCAACATCCTCTGGACCGGTCTGCTGATGCTGGTCTTCGGTGGTTGGATGCTGAAGAGCGGCCGCTTCTCGCTCGAACGCAAGATCGCTTGGGTCTTCAGCTGGATCCTCGCGGCGCCGCTCAGCCTGCCCCTCTACTGGTACCGGCACGTCTGGCACGCGCCTCAGGGTCACGTGACGCACGCCTGAGCCAGCGCGATCGTCCGCGGGGTGCTATGCCCCGCGCATGATCCGCAGCCCCAAGGACTTCTTCCGGCCGCTCGCTCTGGGCGCGCCCGACCCCGTGCGCGAGGTGCCCTTTCGGCCCTCGCGCATGATTCATTTCTTCGACCCCTCGAACGAGAAAATGGCGGCGAAGGCCCCGTCGATCGCCGCGAAGGTCGACGTGCTCCTCGGCAACCTCGAGGACGCGGTCGCGGCCGATCGGAAGATCGCCGCGCGCGAGGGCTTCATCGCCATCGCCAAGGCCAACGACTTCGGTGAGACCCAGCTCTGGACGCGGGTGAACAGCCTGGACAGCCCCTGGTTCCTCGACGACGTCCAGCAGATCATCGCCGAGGTCGGCGACAAGCTCGACGTGATCATGGTGCCGAAGGTCGAGGGCCCCTGGGACATCCACTACGTCGACCGACTGCTCGCGCAGCTCGAAGCCAAGCACGGTCTGACGAAGCCCATCTTGGTGCACGCGATCCTCGAGACCGCGCTCGGCGTGGCGAACGTCGAGGACATCTGCGGCGCCAGCCCGCGCATGCAGGGGCTCAGCCTCGGACCGGCGGACCTGGCCGCGTCGCGGCGCATGAAGACCACGCGCGTCGGCGGGGGCCACCCGGGCTACCTCGTCCGCGAGGATCCGAACGCCGACGACGCGGAGGCCCCGCGCGCGACCTACCAGCAGGACCTCTGGCACTACACGATCGCGCGCATGGTCGACGCCTGCAACGCGCACGGCATCCTCCCCTACTACGGTCCCTTCGGCGACATCCGCGACACCGTCGCGTGCGAGGACCAGTTCCGGAACGCCTTCCTGCTCGGCTGCGTCGGCGCCTGGTCGCTCCACCCGGTGCAGATCGGGATCGCGAAGAAGGTCTTCAGCCCGCCGGTCGACGAGGTGAGGTGGGCCAAGCGCGTCATCGACGAGATGGGCGACGGCACCGGCGCGGTGATGATCGACGGCAAGATGCAGGACGACGCCACGGTGAAGCAGTGCCGCGTGATGGTCGAGCTCGCGACCGCGCTCTCCGCCAACGACCCGGAGCTGAAGGAAGCGTACGGGCTGTGACCGACACGAACGCCGACGCGCGCCCCCGCCGGAGCGTGCTCTACATGCCGGGCTCGAACGCGCGCGCGCTCGAGAAGGGCCGCACGCTCGACGCCGACGGTCTGATCCTGGACCTCGAAGACGCGGTGAGCCCGGGTCAGAAGGCCGAGGCGCGCGAGCAGGTCGTCGCGGCGCTCGCCGAAGGCGGCTACGGCCACCGCGAGATCCTGCTGCGCGTGAACGGTCTCGACACCGAGTGGGGCGAGGCGGACCTGGCCGCGGCGGCGAAGGCCGGCGCGGACGCCGTGTTGCTCCCGAAGGTCGAGTCCGCGGAGACGGTGCGGAAGGCGGAGGCGCTCCTCGACGCCGCCGGCGCGCCGGCCGAGCTGACGCTCTGGTGCATGATGGAGACGCCGCGCGGCATCCTCCGAGCAGAGTCCATCGCCGACGCGACCCCGCGCCTCGCCGGCTTCGTGATGGGCACGAGTGACCTCGCCAAGGACCTGCACGCCGCGCACACGCCGATGCGCCTTCCGCTGCTGACCGGCCTGAGCACCTGCTTGCTCGCGGCCCGCGCCGCCGGCTTGGCCATTCTCGACGGGGTCTACCTGGACCTGAACGACGCCGAGGGCTTCGCGGCCAGCTGCCAGCAGGGCGTCGAGCTCGGCTTCGACGGCAAGACGCTCATCCACCCCAAGCAGCTCGAGGCCGCCAACACCGCCTTCGCGCCCAGCGAGGCGCAGGTGGCCTTCTCTCGCCGCATCATCGAGGCCCACGCGGCCGCCGAGGCCGAGGGCAAGGGCGTGGTCCTGGTCGATGGAAAGCTCATCGAGAACCTACATGTAGTCGCGGCTCACCGACTCGTCGCCATGGCGGAGGCCATCGCCGAACGCTGACGCGACCGAGCGAGCCGTTCGGGTTTTGTGTATCCTCACAGGATGCTTCGCATCCTCCCCCTCGCGACGCTCGCGTCACTCCTCTGTCTTCTCCAAGCGTCGACGGGGGCCGCGCAGGCCTCACTCGTCAACGGGTTCGGAGGGACGGTCGGCTATGGCACCTCGTGCCTCAGCCCGAATGATGACGGCTCGTCCGCGGTCATCGACATCACGCCGGTGTTCCCCAGCGGGCTGCGCTTCTTCGACACGACGCACACCAGCATCTACGTGAACACGAACGGGAACATCTCGTTCTCGGACCGCCTGTCCACCTTCACGCCGAACGCGTTCCCGGTCGCCGACCGACCGATGATCGCGCCGTACTGGGGCGACGTCGACATTCGGCGGCTCACGAGCGGGACGTGCCAGGGCAGCGTCGGCGTGACCTGCACCGTGTGCTCGCCCTGTCACAACCCGACCGAGAACGGCGTGTGGTGGCACCTCGACACGGCCGGCCAGCGGCTGATCGTGACCTGGGATCAGGTCGGCTACTACAACTGCAACAACGACAACCGCATGAGCTTCCAGCTCATCCTGACGGCGGTCGAAGGGTGCGGCGCGGCCGGGGACTTCGACGTGGAGTTCCGCTACAACCAGTGCGAGTGGGAGACCGGTGACGCGAGCGGCGGCTCGGGCGGGTTCGGCGGCACCGAAGCGCAGGCCGGCTTCGACGCGGGCAACGACATGGACTTCGTCGAGATCATGGGCTCGCGGGACGCCGGGATCGCGAACATGCTCTGCACCGGGTCCAACGTCGGCGAGACGGGCGTGTGGCGTTTCCAGATCCGGAGCGGCACCGTCATGTGTCCGGACGCGGGCGATGCCTGCACGGTGGCCGGCGCCCAAGGGGTCTGCGCCGACGGCCTCACCAACTGCGTCGGCGCGGGGACCGAGTGTCAGTCGGTGGTCGAGCCGACCGGTGAGCGCTGCGATGCGCTCGACAACGACTGTGACGGCAGCACCGACGAGGGCGACGACATCTGCCCCGGTCTCGAGAGCTGCGTCGACGGACTCTGCATCGACGTCTGCTTCGAGGGCAGCTGCCCCGCGGGCGAGGTCTGCAGTGACTCCGGTCGCTGCGTCGAGGCCGCCTGTGATGGCGTCGAGTGTCTGGAAGGCGAGCGCTGCGTCGGCGGCAGCTGCGTGGGCGCCTGCGACGGGGTCGTCTGCCCGGCGGGCCAGGAATGCCGCGCCGGCCGCTGCTTGGACGCCTGCGACAGCCTCGCGTGCGACCCGGAGTGTCAGGTGTGCACCGACGGCATGTGCGTGACCCGATGCGACTTCATGCCCTGCGGCAGCGGCGAGACGTGCCTCGCGGACGGCCGCTGCGTCGAGATGGCCTGCGCCGACGTGACCTGCGCAGTGGGCGAGTACTGCGACGGTGGCACCTGCGTGGACGCTTGCACCGGCGCGGTCTGCCCCGACGGTCAGTCCTGCATGATGGGCGAGTGCATGGACATCCCCATGACGACCCCGGACGCCGGACCGCGGCCCGGCCTCGACGTCGGCCCCGGCGGCGGCACGGACATGGGCGGCTCTACCGGTGACCCCGACGGCGGCGGCACCAGCGGCGACCCCGACATGGGCCGGGTCGTCGGCGGCGGTGATGGCGGCGCCGGTTGCGCGTGTCGCTCCGCCGGCAACGGCGCGAGCAGCTCGCTCTGGAGCCTACTGGTGCTCGGGCTCATCGCCCGACGCCGGCGGTGCCGCTGAGACCTAGAGACCGTCCCAGACCTCGGCGATGTCGCCGAGGTCTCGGCGGAAGTCGGCCGAGAGCTCGGGGCCGCCCAGGGCAACGCAGAGCTCGATCGCGCGACGCGCGTAGCGGAGGAGCTGGACCGGCTCGATGCCCGCGGGGTCGTCGAAGAACCAGCCGCAGCTCGTGAACATCATCAGCCGATGGTTCGCGAGCTCGAGCAGGGTCTCGACTTCGTTCGCCGGTGCGCCGATCGGCCGACCCGCCGACTCGTCATCCAGTAGCCGTTCGATCCATCGGTCGCGCGCGGCCCAGGGATCCTCGCCGTGGGATCGCATCCGCGCCTCGTAGACCTCGTCGAGGCGTTCGCGGAGCGCATCGAGCGCGCCACGGAGCGTCGCTCGCCACTGGTGCTTCCCCGACCGCGCCGGGTCGATCGCGCACCCGCAGTTGCGCGACCAGCGGCCGACGCCGTGGGCGCAGCTCCACGCGCTCGGTGAAACCACCCGCGCCTCCAGCTCGGGCGGATGCGCGGCGAGCCAGGCCCCGTAGTTGGTCACCGCGACACCGAGCGCCTCGAGCGTCTCGAGCGCGTACGCGAGGGCCATCTCGCCGTAGCGGTGGTGGTGGCCGTAGCTCTCGCCGTCGGTGGCGAAGTGGACGAGCCCCTCGCGCTCGGCCAAGCGGTGAGCCATGGCCTCGCCGTTGTCGAGCCAGCCGCCGAAGGCGACGCCCTGAGCCGGGCCGGCGTCGTAGAAGAAGGCCGCGATCGAGCGCCCGGACGGCAGCGGGATGCGGTAGGCGCGGCCGGTGTCGAGCGTCTCCGGGGTGACGTCGCGCCACTCGCCGTTCGCGCGAACGCTCGCGCACTGCTCGGGCGCCAGCACCACGAAGCGAACGCCCTCCTCGGCGAGCACCTCGAGGGTGGCCTCGTCGACCGCGCACTCCGGCAACCAGAAGCCCTCGCTCTCCCGGCCGAAGCGTCGGCGGAAGTCGGCGAGGCCCCAGCGGACCTCGGTGCGTCGGTCGCGCTCGCTCGCGAGCGGGAGGATGGCGTGGTGGTAGCCCTGCGCCATGGCGTTGCCGTGGCCGAGTCGCACGACGCTCGCGGCGTCGGCAGCGACGATGCCCTCCAGCACGGCCGGGGCCTCGAGCGCCATCCAGCGCAGGAGCGTGGGGCCGACGTCGAAGCTGATGCGCTCCCAGGTGTTCAACGTCCGCACGACCTCGCCGTGCTCACCGAGGATCCGAGCGGCGAGGTTGGGCCGGTAGCACTCGTCGGTGATGCGCTGGTTCCAGTCGTGAAAGGGCGCGGCGGAGGGCTGGCGCGGGACCAGGCCGGTCGCCGGGTCCTCGCGGGGCGGCTGATAGAAGTGGCCGTGAATGACGATCGCGGGCATCGGTGCCGAGGTATCGCCGAAAGCGGGGCTCGGTTCCAGTGCAGGCGAATCTGCCTCGCCTCGGGGCGGGGGCGCTGATAATGGGAGCGCCATGGCGTCGGCCGATCTCCTCACGCACCGCGAGCGCTCCCGCGACGAGCTCCCGGTGGCCGCACGCGCGCTGGCTCCGGCTGCGGCGGTCTTCGAGCTGGCGCTGACGCGGAAGTTGAGTGCCACCCTCGGCGACGAGGAGAGCCACGCGCTCGACCTCGCGAGTCGCTCGATGCATGGCTGGGATGACGAGCTCGCGCTCTGGCGTCGACCGGAGAGCCAGACCGAGGTCGCGTCGGCGTTGATCGCGTGGGCGCGGCGCGAGAACCCGGCGCTCGGTCCGCTCGCGCCGCTGACCGGCCCCGACCGCGTGCCCGTGCTCCCGGGGCTCGGCGAAGCGCTCATCCGGCAGGGCAGCGGCAACGGTGAAGGCCTCGCCGACCTGCTCCTCGCGCCGAGCCGCGCGCACCCGACCGACCTCTTCGCACAGCTCGCGTGGGTGCTCGCGAACTGGCCCGACGTTCTCGACGACACGATGCGGCAGCGGCTGCTTCGGGCGCAGGACGGGCTCGCCGAAGCCGCGAAGGGGACCTTCGAAGGTCCGGGCCGCGAGCACCACGACGCACCGGGCTGGCGCGGAGGCCCCGGCCCCGCGAGCTTCAGCGATGACCGCGCGTGGATGCGCGAGCTGGTCCTGGTCGCCAAGCACACCCGCGTCTGGCTCCACCAGCTCTCCGCGCGCTTCGGTCGTGACATCCGCACCCTGGACGCGATCCCGGACGAAGCGCTCGACCAGCTGGTGCACCGCGGCTTCAACGGCCTCTGGCTGATCGGCCTCTGGGCGCGCAGCCCGGCGAGCGCCGCCATCAAGCGCGAGCGCGGCGTGGCCGACGCCGTCGCCAGCGCGTACGCGCTCGAGGACTACGCGATCGCGAGCGAGCTCGGCGGCGAGGGCGCGCTCCAGCAGCTGCGCGAGCGATGCACCGCGCGCGGGCTCCGGCTCGCGGCCGACATGGTGCCCAACCACGTCGGCATCGATGGCCGCTGGGTCGCCGAGCACCCCGACTGGTTCGTGCAGGTCGCGGAGCCGCCCTTCCCCGGCTACCGCTTCACGGGACCGAACCTCTCCGGCGACGCGCGCATCGAGGTCCGCATCGAAGACGGCTACTGGCGCGAGAGCGACGCCGCCGTGGTCTTCGAGCGACGGGACCCGACCACCGGCGAGACCCGCTACCTCTATCACGGCAACGACGGCACTCGAATGCCGTGGAACGACACCGCGCAGCTCGACTACTTGAAGCCGGAGGTCCGCGAGGCGGTGCTGGACACCATCGTCGACGTGGCGCGCCGCTTCCCGGTCATCCGCTTCGACGCCGCCATGACGCTCGCGCGTCGACACGTGCGGCGCCTCTGGCATCCGGCGCCAGGCGACGGGGGCGCCATTCCCTCACGCGCCGAGCGCGCAGCGTCGCCGGAGGCCTTCGACGCGGCGATGCCCGAGGAGTTCTGGCGCGAGGTCGTCGCACGCATCGAGCGCGACGCGCCGGACACGCTCCTGCTCGCCGAGGCGTTCTGGATGATGGAGGGCGTCTTCGTCCGCGACTTCGGCATGCACCGCGTCTACAACAGCGCGTTCATGCACATGCTCCGGGACGGCGACAACGCCGGCTACCGAGCGCTGCTGGCCGAGACCCTCGCCGAGGAACCGCGCATCCTCGAGCGCCTGGTCAGCTTCATGAACAACCCGGACGAGGAGAGCGCCCGGGACCAGTTCGGCGATGGCGATCGCTTCTTCGCCGTCAGCACGCTCATGGCGACGCTGCCCGGGCTGCCGATGTTCGGTCACGGGCAGGTCGAAGGCCTCGCCGAGAAGTACGGCATGGAATTCTCCCGCCCGCGCCGGGACGAGCAGCCCTCGGACGCGCTCATCGCGCGGCACGATCGCGAGCTGAGGCCGCTGCTCGAGCGCCGGTCGCTCTTCGCGTCCGCCGAGAGCCTTCGTCTCTTCGACGTCGTCGAGCCGTCGGGGCGCGTGAGCCAGGACGTCTTCGCGTTCTCGCAGCGGCGCGACGGCCAGCGTGCGCTGGTGCTGGTGAACAACAGCCCACATGCGATCCGCGGCCGCCTCTCGCCCTGCGGGCGCACGGGCGCGTCCCTCGCCGAGTGCCTCGGCATCGACGCGAGCGAAGGGACCTGGTGGTCGCTGAAGGACCACGCGAACGGCGGCCACCGGCTCTGCCACCGCGACGAGCTCACCGGCGGGCTGCCCGTTCGCCTCGAGCCCTGGGCTCACCGCGTGACCTTCGAGATCGAGCCACTCGCCGACGACTCGCGTTGGGCGCGGCTCGCCGCGCACCTCGACGGGCGCGCGAGCGCGGACCTCCACGACGCGCTCGAGTCGCTGCCGCCGCCCCGCCCCATCGGACCGCCCGCGGACGGCAGCTTGCCCCCGCGTGCCGCCGGTCTTCTCCTGCATCCCACGAGCCTCCCGGGGCCGGAGGGCATCGGGACGCTCGGCGCCTCGGCGCGCGCGCTCATCGACTGGATGGCCGAAGCCGGACTGGCCGCGTGGCAGGTGCTCCCGCTCTGCGCCGTCGGCGGCGGCGCCTCGCCGTACACGAGCCCGGCGTCGTTGCTCGGCAACCCGCTGCTGATCGACCTACGCGACCTGGCGGTCGCAGGACTGCTCTCGGTCGACGAGGCCGCCCAGGCCGACGCACCGAGCGACGACCGCGTCGACTTCGAGGCGGTGCGCGCGGCGAAGATGCCCCTGCTTCGACTCGCGGCGCAGCGGCTCCGTGCCGGGCACCCGTGGCGCTCGGACCTGGACGCGTATCGAGAGACGAACGCCTGGCTCGCGGACGTCGCGCTCTTCCAGGTGCTCCACGACGTCCACGAGGGCGACTGCTGGTGGCGCTGGCCCGCGCCCGTTCGGGACCGCGAACCCGACGCCCTCGCCGCAGCGCGCGCCGAGCACGCCGACGCCACCGGCGACGTCGTGGCCCTCAGCTTTCTCTTCGACCGACAGTGGGCGCGGCTGCGTCGGCGCGCCGAAGCCCGCGGCATCACCCTCGTCGGCGACCTCCCCATCTACGTCGCGCACGACAGCGCGGACGTCTGGGTCCACCGGGAGCTCTTCGAGCTCGACGACGAAGGTCAGACCACGCGCTGCGCCGGTGTGCCGCCGGACGCCTTCAGCGATCTCGGGCAGCGCTGGGGCAACCCGCTCTACGACTGGCAGGCGATGGACCAGGGCGGCTACCGCTGGTGGGTGGAACGCATGCGCCGCAACCTCGCGTGGACGCCGCAGCTCCGCATCGACCACTTCCGCGCCTTCAGCGCCTACTGGGCCGTGCCCGGCGATGCCCCCGACGCGCGCACCGGCGAGTGGGTTCCCGGGCCCGGCGTCGCCGTCTTCGACGCCCTCACCGAGGCGCTGGGCCCGAAGGCCCTCATCGCCGAAGACCTCGGCGACATCGACGAGCCGGTGCACGTGCTCCGTCGCGAGGTCGGCCACATCTGCATGCGCGTCCTGCAGTTCGGCTACGGCAGCGGCCCGGACAACATCCACCGCGCGGAGCGCTGCGACGCCGACACCGCGCTCTACACCGGCACCCACGACAACGACACCACGCTCGGTTGGTGGCGCGAGGCCAGCCCCGAGGTGCGCGCGGACGTGCGCCAGACCCTCGGTCTCGCCGACGACGTCGAGGGACCGCAGGTCGTCGACGCGCTGATCGAACACGCGCTCGCGAGCGCACCGGTCCTCACCGTCTTCCCGGCGCAGGACCTGCTGCGGCTCGGCAGCGAGGCCCGGATGAACACCCCCGGCACCGCCGACGATCAGTGGCAGTGGCGCATGACCGGCTGGTTCACGGACGGTCGCGCCGCCTGGCTACACGAACGCGTGATGGCAGCCGGTCGCTAGCGCGGCGACCGGCCCAGAAGGCAGTTCGAGCGGAAGAGCCCGGGAGGACGCAGCGCGAAGCGCGAGGACGCACCGAGCGGCTTCGCCGCGAGACCTTCAGGTTTTTGGGGGAAAGGAGGAGCGATTCACTCGCGACGACCCCCCTGTGCCAGGGTAGTTGCCGCGTGACCTGATCCACTCCAGGGGGCGCGAAAGAGAGAGGACCATGCCCTACTCGGCGAGGTTCAAGCAGAAGATGGTGGAGAAGATGACGGGACCCGGCGCGATGTCGGCCACCGCTCTGGCGAATGAGGTCGATGTTTCGCAGCCCTCGTTGTCTCGATGGCTTCGAGACGCGAAGCTCGGGAAGATGCCGAAATCCGACAAGCCTTTCCGCGGGGAGAAGTGGTCGTCGACCGAGAAGATCCGTCTGGTGCGAGAGGCGGCGGGGCTCGTCGAGCCCGAGCTCGGAGCCTTCCTTCGCCGCGAGGGTCTTCACCGCGCGGATCTCGAGCGGCTCACGAGAGAGGTCGATCAAGCCGCCTTGGAGACGTTCAAGCGGCAAGCGCGGCGAGGCCACACACCCGAGGAGAAAGAGATCCGTAGGCTCCGCAAAGAGCTCGAGCGGAAGGAGAAGGCCCTCGCCGAGACCGCTGCCCTCCTGGTGCTGCGGGGAAAAGTGAAGGCCTTCCTCTCGGCGGAAGAGGAAGGCGACACGGACGAGAAGAGCGGCAAATGATCCTCCGCTGGATCGCCGAGGCCCAACGAGCAGGCGCTCGCTTGGCTCCGGCATGCACAGAGGTCGGACTCGACCCGAGGACGATTCAACGGTGGCGTGCTCGACCTGATGGCGATGATCGTCGCCGTGGGCCCAAGAGCGCGCCTGCCAACAAGCTCCCGCCGGAGGAGCGCGAAGAACTCAAAGCCGTCGCCAACAGCGACGAGTTCTGTGACCTCTCCCCCAAGCAGATCGTCCCGATACTCGCTGACCGCGATGTCTACCTGGCCTCCGAGTCGACGTTCTACCGAGTGTTGCGGGAAGAGGAGCTGATCACTCGGCGCGGTCGAGCGAGAGGGACCGTCTATCAGCGACCGAAGGAGAAGGTTGCCACAGGGCCCGGGCAAGTCTGGTCCTGGGACATCACCTATCTTCGGTCCACCATCGCGGGGGAGTACTTCTTCCTCTATCTCTTCCTCGACGTGTGGAGCCGGAAGATCGTCGGCTACAGCGTTCACGACATGGAGTGCTCCGAGCTGGCGACCGACGAGCTCTTGGCAGCGCTCGAGAGCGAGGGCCTCTCAGGCGTCGACCTGGTCCTCCACTCCGACAACGGCAGCCCCATGAAGGGCGCCACGCTGAAAGCCACCATGGAGCGACTCGGGGTCCAAGCGTCCTACAGCAGGCCGCACGTGAGCGATGACAACCCGTTCTCCGAGAGCCTCTTCCGAACGGCCAAGTACCGCCCGGAGTACCCGACCACGCCCTTCGACTCGCTCACGGACGCTCGCGACTGGGCCGATGACTTCGTGTACTGGTACCACCACGATCACCTCCACAGCGGGATTGGCTTCGTCTCGCCTCTCGATCGCCATGAAGGACGCGCCGAGCAAATCCTCGCCAAGCGCCGAGCGGTTTACGAGCGCGCACGCCAACGGCACCCGGAGCGGTGGGGCAGCCGCCCCGTCCGAACCTGGGAGCACCCCGCCACCGTCACCCTGAACCCTACGAAGGACACCCGAATCGATATCCCCGATCACGCTCTTTCAGCGTGACGGGCTTGGCGGCAACTACGTTGACACCCATCGCGACTGGGGGGATTTTCTCAAAATCCCCCGCCCAAAACGGAGTTTTGGGCCAACGGCTCAGTGCTGCTGGAGCTTGCGGCGCTTCGAGAGGAAGTCGATGAAGTCCATCTTGGTGACCACGGATTCGACCTTGCGATCCTCGTCGACGACGATGGCGACCTCGCCACGCTCGAAGATCGCCGGGAGGCTGGAGGCGTCGTCGTGCGGACGAACGGTGCTGACCCGGCGCTCCATGAGCTCGGCGAGCGGCGTGCTCGAGTCACGGCCCTCGACGAGGAAGCGCAGGACGTCGCTCTCGGTGACGATGCCCGAGAGGCGACCGCCGCCGGCGACGCAGGGCATCTGGCTGATGCCGTGGGCCTTGAAGAGCTTCACGGCGTGGTCGAGGGTGCGGTCGTCTTCGATGGTGATGACGCTCTGCGGCGGGAGCGCGCGAATGATCTCCGCGATCGATCCGAGGTGCGAGTCGGCGTCGACGAAGCCGTTCTGGCGCATCCAGGCGTCGTCCACGAACTTCGTCATGTAGTTGCGGACCGAGTCCGGGAGGATGACGACCACCTTGGGCTTCGAGCCGTCGGCCTTCGGCTTCAGCTGCTTGGCGACCTCGATGGCGGCCCACGCGGCGGTGCCGGACGAGCCACCGCAGAGCAGACCCTCCTGGCGGATGAGCTGGCGGGCGACCCGGAAGGAGTCGCGGTCGTTGCTCTTCACCCAGCGGTCGATCAGGTCGCGATCGAGCACCTCGGGGATGAAGTCGTAGCCGATGCCCTCGACCTTGTAGGACTTCACGTCGCTCGGCCCGGCGAGAATGGAGCCCTCCGGGTCCACGCCGACGATCTCGCAGGAGGGGACCTCCTTCTTGAGCACCTTGGCGATGCCGGTGATCGTGCCGCCGGTGCCCGCGCCCGCGACGAGCACGTCGATGTCGCCGCCGGTCTGCTCGAGGATCTCCTTGGCGGTCGTCTCGGCGTGGGCGTTCGGGTTGTCGGGGTTCGCGTACTGGTCGAGGATGTGGCTGTTGGGGATGACCTCCTTCAGCCGGAGCGCGACGCTGATGTGGCTCTCGGGGGAGTCGAAGGCCGCCTCGGTCGGGGTGCGGATGATCTCGGCGCCGAGCGCCTCGAGCACCACCTGCTTCTCGCGGCTCATCTTCTCCGGCATCGTGATGATCATCCGGTAGCCGCGGACGGCGGCGGCCATCGCGAGACCGATGCCGGTGTTGCCGCTGGTCGGCTCGATGAGTGTGTCGCCCGGCTTGATCTCGCCGCGCTTCTCCGCCTCGAGGAGCATCCGGACGCCGATGCGGTCCTTCACGGAGCCGCCGGGGTTCATGAACTCGCACTTGCCGTAGATCTCGGCGGGGAGGTCCCGGCCGATGCGAGAGAGGTGAACCATCGGGGTCTGACCGACGGCGTCGAGGATGGATTCGAGAACGGAGGACATGGTCGAGGGGGTAGCTCGCATGGCGCCCGGGCGCCGTGCGCCACGTCACCGCCTCGCGGGGCTCTCGGGGCCGTGTTAGGCCGAGGACCATGGGTCGCTGGTCGGTCATGGCTCTCGCTCTGCTCTCGCTCCTCGCGGGGGTGCCCGCCTGGGCAGTCGCCCAGGACGCGGAGACCGGGGACCGAGCGCCGAACGCCGACGACCGAGCGCCGAACGCCGACGCCGACCGAGCGCCGGACGCCGACGGCCGAGAGCCGAACGCCGACTCCGACAGCCGAGCGCCGAGCGCCGCCGCCGAGCCCGCCACCGGAAAGGTCGCCGTCGTCGTCGCGGGCGACCCCGACGAGGCCCTCCGGGCCACCGCCACCGCCATCGACGACGCGCTCGCCGCCGACGGCCTCCAGCGACCGACCGACCCCGGCCTCCGAGCTGCCCTTCGAGGACAGCCGAACAGCGAGGAAGACGGCCTCGAACGGGTCCGGCGCGAGCGCCGAGGACTCGGCTTCGGCGACGACGACCGCCCGATCCTCGCGCGTCTCGGCACCATGGCCGGCGCCGACGCGGTGGTCGTCGTGTCCCGCCAGGACGGGGCGATGCGCGCCGAGGTCTTCGACGTGCACGCGGAGCGCTTCTACCGGGACCGACTCGACGCCGAGCCCATCGACGCCGTCGTCGCCTTCACGGCCCGCGCAGCTCGGGCCGCCCATCGTCGCGCGCAGCGCGACGCCGAAGCGAGCGTGGCGACCGAGCCCGAGGCGGAGACCGAAGCCGAGGAGCCCACGCACACGACCGTCCCGTCGCCGGAGGAGACCGCCAACGCGGCCGCGAGCGAAGGGGACGACGAAGCCGAAGAGGACGACGATCCCTCCCCGGTTCGTGAATGGTTTCGCAAGAACTGGGCGTTCATCCTGGCCGGAGCACTCCTCGTGGGGGTGGTCACCGGCTTCGTGATCCGTTCCCGGCGGGACGACCCCGGTCTCGATGCAGTGATACTCTTCCGTCCGGGCGAATGATCGATGGGGTGCAGCTGGGTGGTCGAGCCGAGTCCTCGGGGACGGCGGCTAACGGCACCGGTGCGCGACCGACTCCCCTCCACGTGCGACCGCTCCGATGGCTGCTGGCGATCCTCTGTGCCCTGTGGGTGGCGCTCGCCCTCCCCCACGTCGGCGCCGCCCAATCGGGGGATGCGGTCGCGTGGGCCGGCGGCGGAGGCGCCCTCCCCGATCCGCCCGACGGCTACGAGACGCGCGACGAAGACGGGGTCCGCTGGATCTTCCCGGGCGGCGCCGAAGGGGACTACGAGACCCTGCGCGACCTGCTTCCGGACGCCTGGGAGACCCTGGAAGACGATCTCGGTGTGGACGTGGACGACGATCTCGAGGTCCGCATCGCGCGGAATCCCGACGAGATGCGAGAGCTCGGTCCCCGCTGGGCGCCGCCCCCGGCGTACGCGGCGGGTGTCGCCTACGGCTCGAGCGGCCTGATCCTCCTGACCCTCAGCGCCCCCGACACGTGGGAGCGGCCCGACATCGAGACGGTCTTCGTGCACGAGCTCAGCCACATCGCGCTCCGCCGCGCGGTCGAGGGGCACGAGCTCCCGCGCTGGTTCGTGGAGGGCGTGGCGATCCACCAGTCGGGCGAGCGCTCGCTCGAGCGTGTGAAGACGCTCTGGGGTGGGCACTTCGGGGACCAGCTGATCCCGCTCGCTCAGCTGGACCAGAGCTTTCCGAGCAAGCCCCACGAGGTGAACCTCGCGTACGCGCAGGCGGCCGACGTGGTGCGCTACCTGCGCCGCGACGCCCGCGAAGGGCGACGCTTCCGGACGCTGATCGGCGAGCTCGCCGAGGGCGAGACCTTCCCGAAGGCGCTCAGCGATGCCTATGCGGTCACCGAGGGCCAGCTCGAGCGCGACTGGCTGGCGTCGGTGGGGGAGCGCGCGCGTGCGCTACCGCTGATCGTCGGCGGCGGGACCTTCTGGGTGATCGCCGCCTTCCTGCTCATCGCGGCCTGGCGCCGACGTCGCAAGCAGTCGAAGAAGCGCCTCGCTGCGATGGAAGCGCAGGAGCTCGCCGACGAAGAGGCGATTGCCTCGCTCGAGGCGCTCGCCGAGGCGAGGCTCCGGGATCTCGCGGCCTCGGACGAGGAAGGCTTCCTCATCCACATGGCGCAGAGCCCCGTCCCCGCCGAGGCGGACGTGCCCACCGTCGAGCACGACGGCCACCGCCACACCCTGCACTAGCCGACCGAAGGTCGGCTTCCGTGCCCGTGCCCGTGCCCGTGCCCGTCCCCGGGCGAGCGCGAGCTCAGCTCTTGGCCGACTTCGCGGAGGGCTTCTTCCCCTCCGGATGAATCGGGAACTTCGGGGTGGTCCCCTTGGCGAGCTTCTTCTTGCGGTCCTGGCCGGCCTTCTTGAGACGAATGGCGCGGCGGGTGGTGGTCTTCTTGGTATCCGACATTGAATCTGGTCTCCGAAATCGGCCGTGGCCGTCGAGACTCGCCCTCATAGCCCCGCCCTCGCCGGAGGTCAATCGGGGAGCCACCGCGCGGCGTCCGCCCGGGCGGCGGCTTCGTAGCGCTCCGCCAGCCGTCGGGTGATCGGACCAGGCTGCCGGACCCGGTCCCCGTCCACCGAGCGCACCGGGAGCACCTCGCGGACGCTGCTCGTCAGGAAGATCTCGGTGGCCCGCCCCAGGTCCTCGACCGAGAGCGGCGCCTCGGCCACCTCGAGCCCCTCGGCGCGAGCCTGCTCGAGGACCACCTGCCGGGTCACCCCTGGCAAGATCGTGCCCAGGCTGGGCGTCGTGAGCACCTCGTCCAGGACGGCGAAGACGTTGCTGGTGGCGCCCTCCCCGATCCGGCCCTCGGCGTCCGCCATCAGCGCCTCGTGGGCGCCCGCGGCCCGAGCCCGGCGGGTGGCGAGAATGTTCTCCACGTAGGTCGCCACCTTGGCCCCGGAGGCATCCGTCGCTCGCCCACCGACGACCAGGCAGTCGACCCCGTCGCGGTAGGCCTCGGGCGGAGGCCTCTGGATCGCGTACGCCATCGAGACGCGCCTCGTCCGCTCCGTCTCGCCAGCGATGCCGCCGCCGTCACCGCGCGTCCAGTAGAGCCGGAGGAGCACGTCTCGGTCCGTGTCCGCCAGCCGGCGCACGTCGACGGCGAACGCCTCCACCGGGCAGGCCTCGCCGAACGCGAGGCCTTCACCCCCGGCGGTCATCCGCGCCATGTGCGGACCGAAGAAACCCGGCGCCCCGTCGTAGGTGCGCATCACCTCGAAGAGGGCGTCGCCATAGAGGAAGCCCCGGTCCGTCACGGGGATGGACCGGGACTCCTCGCCATCGACGAGCACCGCGAGCGGCGCGCTCATCTCAACCGGGCTTGAGCTCCGCGAGGAGCGCGGTGGCCTGCTCGTGGCCCTTCTCCTCGGTCACGGCCCGCTCGAGCATGGAGATGGCCTTCCGCTGGTCGCCGTCCTTGTGCGCCAGGTCGCCCAGGTAGAAGTAGACGTCGGCCTTGGTGATCCCCGCCTTGGCGTCGAGCTTCTGCAGGAGCAGCGCTCGGAAGGTCTTCTGGGCCCGGGCGTAGTCGCCGGTCGCGTGCGTGAGCTTGCCGAGGTCGCGGAGCACCGCGACGTTGGTGAGATCGATCTTGAACGCGGCGTCGTAATGCTCGAGCGCGCCCTCGCTGTTGCCCATGCCCTCCATCGCCTTGCCGAGGAGGTGGTGGTACGAGGCGAGCTCCTTGCTTCGGCGTCCACCGAAGCTCTCGATGATCTTCTCGAGCACGGGCACCGCGTCCTGCTGGCGGCCGGCGGCGATGTAGAGGTCGCAGAGCGGCAGCAGGATCTCGCGGTCCTCGCCACGCATCGCCGACGCCTGCTCGAGGGCGGTCGCCGCCGAGCCCGGGTCGTCGAGCTTCTCCTGGTAGAGCTCGGCCACCTTCTTGAGGAGCTCGACCTTCGCGTCGTCGTCCTCCTCGGCGTCCGCCTCGGCCTGGATCATCACGGCGAGCTCACCCCAGCGCTCGTGCCGGTTGTAGTGCTCCTTGAGGAGCTCGTGGGTGGTCGCCGAGGGCTCGAGGTCGTAGGAGCGCTGGAGCGCGCCGAGGGCTCGCTCGGGCTCGCCGAGCTTCTCCTCCGCGAGCTGCGCGACGCGCCGCTCGGTCGCGGCCGCGGCGTGCGGGTCCTGCAGCGCGACGAGTCGCTCGAGACCATGGACGGCCTGCGCCCACTGCTCGCGGCTCTCGTGAATGCCGATGAGCCGCTCGAGGGCAGCGACGTCGCCGGCGTCGACCGAGAGGATCCGCTCGAGGGTCTCGACCGCCTGGTCGAGGTCCTCGCGCTCGGCCTCGTGGATCTCCGCGAGTCGAAGGAGGATGGGCTTGGGCTCACCCGACTGCGCGATGCGGTTCTCGAGGAGCTGGACCACGTCCTCCCAGCGCTCCTCGAGACCGAGCAAACGCTCCATCTCGTCGAGGGCCTCGCCGTTGTGCGGGTCGATCTCGAGAATGCCCTGGAGCTGGTCCATGGCGTCGTCGCGCCGACCGAAGGCCTTCTCCGCGAGGCGAGCGAGGCCGACGCGCGCGACGATTCGCGCCTCGTCCGTCTCGGCCATCTCGAGCCGCCGGTCGAGCAGCATGCGCAGGTCGTCCCAGCGCTCCGCGCTCTCGTAGAGGCCCTGCAGCGCGTCCATCGCTTCGGCGCTCTCCGGCGCCTCCTCGAGGAGCCCCTCCCACGCCTCGGTGGCGCGGCGGGTGTCCTCGAGCTGGTTCGCGAGCACGTGCGCGAGCTGGCGACGCAGCCCGATGCGCTCGTCGACCTCGAAGGTCGCCTCGATGCGGCGCTCGAGGAGCACCACGACCTCGCCCCACTGCTCCTGCGCCTGGCGGATCCGCGTCAGCTCGGCGAGCGCTTCGGGCTCGGTCGGATCGGACTCGAGGATCGAGAGGAGACACTGCGCCGCCTGAGCGGTGTCGCCGAGGACGGACTCGGAGATCGCGGCGGCCTCGCGGAGCCGTCCCTTTCGGGCCTCCTCGTCCATCTCGATCTCGGCCCACTTGCGGAGCGCGGTGACCAGCTCGGCCTCCCGTCCGTCGAGAGCGCGGAGCAGCTCGCTCAGCTCGGCGTGGGCCTCGACCGCGTCCGGGTCGGCCTGCACCGCGCCCCGAAGGCGAGCCTCGGCCGACTCGAGGTCCCCGAGCCGGTCGCGATACCAGCGGGCGGCGCGCAGCTCGAGGTCGCGGCGGAGCATCCGGTCGATGCCGCCATCGTCGACGACCTGCTCGACCATGCCTCGGAGCGTCTCCCAGGCGCCGGTCTGGGCGGCGAGTCGGTCGATGTCGTCGAGGAGCACCAGGTCACGCGGGTCGACCAGGAACGCCTTGCGCAGGGACTCGAGGGCCTTCTCGGGCTGACCGAGGTCGGTCTCCCAGAGCTGGGCGGCCTCCTGGAGCATCCGCACGCGTTCGCCGTCGGAGTCGGCCAGCTCGATGCGGATGTCGTAGAGCCCGGCGATCTTGTCCATCGCGCCGGTCTCCCGGTAGGCCTGCTCGAGCACGTCGACGACCTCGAGGGCCATCTCGGGGTGGCGCCCGAGGCGCTCGAGGGCTTCGGTCGCGCGGGCGTCGCCGGGGTCGCGCTCGACGACCTCCTGGTAGGCGGCGAACGCACCACGCAGGTCACCCTGGTGCTGCTCGCGCAGCTCGCCGAGGCGCACCAGGAGTCCGGCGCGCTCCGTCGGGTCGTCCACGAGGTTGCCGCGACGCTCGAGGACGTCACCGAGCTCGTGCCAGCGCTCGGTCGCGACGAGGAGCTCGTCGAGGTGGCGGAGCAGGTCCGGGTCGTCGCCGACCTGCTCGAGGGCGCGCTGCGTCGCCGACACGGCGCGGGCCGGATCGTTCAGCTGCTCCTCGCAGATGCGTGCGAGGCGGCCGTAGAGCTGCCGCGCGTTCTCCGGGTCGAAGGAGTTGGAGGCGCGGCTCTCGAGGGTGTCGGCGAGCTCGCCCCAGAGGCCGGTCTTCTCGGCCAGCCGCTCGAGGTTCGCCGCCAGCTCCTGGTCGGACGGGTCCTCGCCGAAGGCCTGGGCGAGCGCCTTGAAGGCGGCGGTGTCGTCGTGACGGCCGTGCTCGTGGACCTCCGCGAGCTTCCGCAGCTCGGCCTTCTTGTCGAAGGGATCGGTCGCCGCGTCGGCCTTCAGCCGATGGAGGTCGGCGAGGTCGTTCCACCGCTCCTGCACGTGGAGGAGCGGCTCGAGGATCTCGGCCGCCTGCGAGCGGTAGTCCTCGAGGTGGCTCACTCGGATGACCGCCTGTAGCGAAGGCTCGTGGCGGTTCTCGATCTCGAGGGCCTGGCTGTACTTGGCCAGGGCCTCGTAGACGTCGTCGAGCTCGCGCTCGTGAATGGCGCCCGCGCGATGGAGGAAGCCGACCCGCTGCTCCGAGCTCTCGGCCATGCCGGCGCGGAGCTCGAGGTTGTCGAGCAGCTCCGGCCACATCGCCTGACGCTCGTAGAGCGCACCGAGGGCCTCGACGGCGTCGGGGTAGCTCGGGCGGATCTCGAGCACGCGCAGGTAGGCGTCGATGGCGTCCTGCGGGCGGTTCAGCTGGGTGTTGGCCAGCTGACCGAGGCGCATGCCGACCTCGACCTTGAGATCCTCGTCGTCCTCGACGTCGATCCGACGCGTGAGGATCTCGGCCAGACGCTCGGAGTCGCTCGCTGCGGCGTAGAGTCGGTCGAGGGACTCGAGGGCGATCGGGTCGTCCGGGTCCTCCTGCGCGGCGCGCTGGTAAGTCTCGACGGCGGCGGCCGTGTCGCCGAGGAGCTCCTCGAGGACCGACGCGCTCCGGCGGAGGAGCTCCGCCCGCTCGATCGGATCGTAGGTGCGCTCGACCTTGGTGGAGAGCACCGCGGCCAGGCCCTTCCAATCGCCGACCATCGTCTGCAACGCCTCGAGCGCGTCCAGCGCCGAGTTGTCGTCCGGGTCGTGCTCGACGAGCCGCTCGTAGGTCTCGATGGCCGAGCGCGGGTCGCCGCGCTTCTCGTCGTGGACCCGCGCCACCATGGAGAGGAGCTGCGTCTTGAGCGCCGGGTCCTCCGCCTTGCGCAGCGCGCTCTCGTAGGCGGCCACGTGCTCGTTCCAGCTGTCGAGGAGGCCGGCGAGGCGATCCACGTTGCTGCGCGGCTCCTCCTCGAAGGGCTCGGCGGCGAACGCACGCGCCCAGGCGGTGAACGCGAGCGAGAGATCCTGCCCGCGCTCCTCGTGGAGTCGGCCCACCTCGGAGAGCGTGGTCCGGATCTCGTAGGGGTCGTCGCTCTGACCCGCGCGCGCCTCGAGGACCGCGACCAGCTTCTTCCACTCGTCGGCGCCGCGGTAGATCGGCTCGAGGATCTCGGTGATGCGCTGCTGGTGGTCCGCGTCCATCACGAGCCCCTCGAGGGCCTGGATGGACGGCTGATGATCGGGCCGCCCCTGGAGGACGCTCTCGAAGGTGTCGATGGCCCCGACGGTGTCGTTCTGCTTGGTCAGCAGGAGCTGACCGAGGCGATGCTTGAGCTCCGCCTCCTCCGGCAGCCCGATCGACTGGTCGATGCGTGCGCGCAGGTGATCGGCCAGGTCGTCCCAGCGCTCGGTCTGCGTGAAGAGCCGGTCGAGCGCCTCGGTCGCGGTCAGGTCCGACGGGTCGATCAGGAGGGCGTCTCGGTGGGCGGCGATCGCGGCGTCGACGTCCTCGCGAGTGGTCTCCTCGAGGTGCGCGACCTGGTGGAGGAGCAGCACGCGCTCCTCGTCGCTGTCCGCGACGTCGACGCGCCGACGCAGCAGCCCGAGCAGGTCCTCGGAGCGGCCGAGCCCCTCGAGACAGACCCGGAGCTGATCGAACGCGCGACGCTGGGTCGGGTCGAGCTCGAGCACGCGCTCGTAGAAGGGCACCGCCGCTTCGGCGTTGCCGGCCATCTCCTGGTAGAGGCGACCGGTCTCCATCGAGAGCTCGGCCATCTCCTCGTCGAGGACGCCCTCCTTCTCCACGGCCCCGCCGAAGATGCCGGCGAGCTGCTCCCATTCCTCGAGCACCTTGCCGAGGCGCGAGAGCGTGTCCTGGGTGTCGCGGTCGCGGACGTCCTCCTGGAGGAGGCGCGCGTAGCACGCCATCGCGCCCTCCAGATCCTCGAGGTAGTCCTCGTGGATCTGACCGAGGCGACGAAGGATCTCCTTGCGACCGTGCGGGTCGTCGGTGGCCGTCAAGCGCGCCTCGAGGGTCGCCGTGACGTTCGGCCAGTCCATCCGCTGGAGGAAGACCGGCTCGAGGATCTCGGCCGCCGCGCCGCGGTGGTCGGCGCTCTCCATCAGCTTCTGGAGCGCGGCGATGGTGGGCTCGTGGCCGGGGTCCATCGCCAGCGCCTCGCGGAACTGATCGAGCGCCTGGTAGGCGTCGTTGAGCCGCTCGATGGCGACGCTGCCGAGACGGTAGCGGACGTCGACCGCGTGACCCGCGCCCGCGTCGAGCTGGCGCTCGAGAGTGGACGCGAGGTCGGGCCAACGCTCCGACTTCTCGTAGAGGGCGCCGAGCTTGTCGTAGGCCTCCGCGCGGCCCGGATCTTCGACGAGCACCTGCTCCATCGCGTCGATGGCGCCAGGCATGTCGTCCATCTGCGTCTCGCAGATGCGCGCTCGCCGTTCGAGGAGCTCGACCCGCTCCGCGGGGGTCTCGGCGAGCTCCGTCTTGCGGCGCAGAGTCTCGAGGAGCGCGTCGAAGTCGCCCGCGCCCGCCTGGAGCGCGTCGAGCGAGTCGAGCGCCTCCTGGTGGTCCGGACGGACCTCGAGCACGCGCTGGTAGAGCCGGCGCGCTCGCTCCACTTGCTCGAGGGGCGTGCGCGCCAGCGACGCGGCCCGCATCAAGACCTCGGTCTGCAGCTCGCCGTCGAAGACGTCCGGCGCGATCTTCTCGAGCAGGTCGACCTGCTCGGCGTGCTTCTCGGCCGCCTCACCGAGGCGCGCGAGCTCTTCGAGCATCCGCGGCAGGTCCGGCTCGCCGAGCGCGTCCTCGATGGCCTTGGCCAGGAGGCGGAAGGCCTGTGCCTGATCGTTCCGGCCGATGTCCGCGACCTCCGCCGCGCGACGGAGCGAACGGAGACGCTCGACCGGGTCGTCCGATCCCGCGAGCACGTCGAGCGCACCCACGAGCTCGTCGAAGGCGCTCTGCCCCTCGTAGACCGGGACGAGCACGCGCGCTGCGGCGACTCGCTCGTCCGAGTCCGGATCGGTGATCACCTCTTCGAGCGCGTTGATGGTCGGCGGGTGACCCGGCGACACCTCGAGGATGCGCTGGTAGGTGTCGATGGCGCGCTCGATGTCGCGGGTGTGCTTGCGCATCACCTCGGCCATTTCGAAGTGCAGCCCCGCGAGCGTGTCCGCGTCGGCGCCGGACTCCTCGGCCCGCAGCAGCTGCATCTCGAGCACCTCGAGGAGGTCGTCCGGTCGCTCGCCCTTCCGGTAGAGCCGCGCGAGCGCCTCGAGGGTGTGGTCGTCCGGACCGAAGCGGGAGAGCACGTCGTTGTACGCGCCGATGGCGTTCTCGACGTCGTCCTGCTTCTCCTCGTAGATCTCGCCGATGCGGCGACCGATGATCCGGCGGTCCTCGTCGTCGTCGACGGCGCCGTCGAGCGCCTGGAGGATGCCGATGAGGCGCTGCCACTCGCCCTGCCGCTCGTAGAGCCGCTCGAGCGAACGGAGGGCGTCGCGGCTGCTCGGGTCGATGTCGAGTCGCTCACGGTGCGCGGCGATGGCGCCGGGCACGTCCTCGAGCTCTTCCTCGAGCAGGGTCGCGAGCCGGACCAAGAGCTCGCCCCGGCGCTCGGCGTCGAACTCGGTCTTGATCTGGAGGCGATAGTCGCGCGCGAGCTTCTCGTGGTTGCCCTTCGCGAGGTGGATGCGCTCGAGCGCCCGCGCCGCCGGGAGCACGGCGTCCGGGTTGTCGGCGTCGACCTCGAGCAAGCGCTCGTAGGCGCGCTCCGCGCGCTCCGTGTCCTGGATCTCGTCGTCGTAGACCCGCGCGATCTCGAGGAGCAGCTCGCTCTCGAGGTGCGCCTTGCCCTCGGAGGCGGCGAGCGCCTTCTCGAGGATCTCGGCGCGCTCGAGCGACGCGCCACGCATGCCGGCGAGGCGCTTGAGCTGCTCGCGCGCCGGCAGGTCCTCCGGGTCCGCGAGCACCGCCCGCGAGAAGGCCTCGAAGGCCTTGTCGAGGTCGTGGATGTGGCTCTCGTAGAGCTCCCCGAGGCGCGTGAGCAACGCCACCTGACCGGCGGGGTCGGTGATGGCCTCGAGCTGGATCTCGAGGATCTTCGCGAGATCCTGGAACGCGCCCTGGGCCTCGTAGAGCGGCTCGAGGATCGCCGCGATGCGCTGACGCTGCTCGGCGTCGTCGATGAGCCGCTCGAGCGACTGCTGCGCCTTCAGGTGCGTCGGGTTCGTATCGAGCACCTGCTCGTACTGATCGACGGCCGCGGACGCCTCGCCGAGGTTCTTCTCGTGGAGCTCACCGATCTCGTAGGTGAGCTCGAGGCGGCGGTGCTCGTCTTCCTCGCGGTCGAGGTCCTGCCGGAGCAACGCGACCAGATCGCGCCAGCGCTCGGTGCGGCGGTAGAGCCGGTCGAGCGCGCGACGGCTCGGCGTGTGATCGGGCTGGAGCTCGAGCACCTCCTGGTACGAGCGGATGGCCAGCTCGGCGTTGTCCAGGATCTCCTCGAAGAGGAAGCAGACCTGGAGCAGGAGCTCGAGCTTCGCCTCTCCGTCGAGGGTCTCGGCGATGCGGTTGCGGTAGAGGACCTGCAGGTCGTCCCACCGCTCCTTGTTCGTGTAGAGCTCCTTCAGCGAGAAGAAGGCCCGCTCGTGCAGCGGGTCGTGGTGGAGCACGCGCTTGTGGTGCTTCTCCGCCTTCTCGGGCGTGGCGAGAATGATGTCGTAGATCTCCGCGACCCGCTCCGAGAGCGCGGCCACGTCGTCCTCGGAGAGCGCACCGGCCTCGATGGCCATGTCGAACGCGGCCGCGAGCTCTTCGTGCTTGCCGGCGCCCTCGGCGGCCATGCCGAGTCGATCCCAGAGCTCGGGCTCGGCGGGCGAGTCGAGGAAGGCCGACTCGAGCGCGGCGTACGCGCCCTCCGGATCCCCGAGAGCCGTCGCCGAGAGCTCGGCGATGCGGAGCTGGAGCTCGCGCTTGGTGTCCGCGTCCTCGGTGGCCTCGAGTCGATCCTTGAGGACTCGGGCGAGGTCCTCGTAGCGCTCGGTCGCCTCGTAGGCGGCCTCGAGGTGTCGGTACGCCTCGGCGTGCAGCTCCTCGTCGGCCGCGATGGTCTCGATGCCCGAGATCGCCGCCTGATGGGTCGCGTCCGCGGCCACGACGTCGGCATAGGCGTCGAGCGCACCGCGCAGGTCGTCGAGCTTGGTGCGGCGCACGTCGCCCAGGCGAATGATCAGTCCGACACGGTCGTCCGCGTCCGCCAGTTCGGCGCGGCGCGCCAGCACGTCGGCGAGCTCGCCCCAGCGCTCGTTGTCGACGGCGAGTCGGTCGAGCGCTTCGAGCGCTCCGGCGTCGCTGGGCTCGATCTCGAGCATCGCGCGGAAGCGCTCCGCGGCGGACTCCGGATCGCCGAGCACGTACTCCTCGAGCTCGGCGAGGTCGCTCAGGAGGGCGTAGCGCTCCGCGGTGTCCTCGGAGTGCTCGAGGCGGTGGATGTAGAGTCGCCGGAGGTCGTCCTTGCGGTCTTCCTGCCGGTAGAGGCGGTCGAGCGCCTGCACCGCCTCGGCGTCGCGCGGGTCGGTCTCGAGGATCTGCTGGAGCTGCGCGATGGCGTCGTCGCTCTTGCCGAGCTTCTCGCCGGCGAGGCTCGCGAGCTTCCGGCGGAGCGCGGTCTTCTCCGAACCCGACACGTCCTGCTCGAGACGCGCGCGGTAGAGCTCGGCGAGCTTCTCGTGGGCGGAGGCCTTCGCCGCGGCCTCTTCGACCGCCTTGCGAACGGCGTTGTCCTCGGGGGCCAGCTCGTAGGCCTTCGCGGCCCAGCGGAACGCGCCGTGGTCGTCGCGGGTGCGCGTCGCGGAGAGCTCGCGGAGCTCACCGAGCAGCTCGAGGCGCTCCTCGAGCGGCGCGTCCTCCGGCAGGTTCTCGAGCAACACCTCGTGGAGACCGACGAGCCGGCTCCACTTCTCTTGCTCGCGATAGATGGGGATCAGCGCGCGCGCCGCGCGCACGTCGTTGGGGTCGACGGAGAGCACGCGCTCGTAGCTGCGGAAGGCGCGCTCCGGGTTCCCGATCCGCTCCTCGTAGATGGCCGCGGCCCGGAAGCTGAGCTCCTTCTTGAGCTCCGGGTCCTCGGCGCGCTCGGCCGCCGTGCCGAGCACGTCGACCAGGCCGTCCCAGTCCTCGTTCTCCGCGTAGAGCGCTTCGAGGCCCTCCCAGTCGCGCGCGGCGGCAAAGCTCTCACGGAGCGTCCGCAGGGCGCGGCCGTTGCGCGGATCGATCTCGAGCACGCGCTTCCACGCGCCGGCGGCGCGCCCCGGGTCTTTCAGGTGCTCGCCGTAGGTGGTGCCGAGCTTCTGGAGCGTCTTGATGCGCCGACGCTCCTCGTCGGTCCGCTCGAGCTGGAGCTCGAGGGCGGCGGCGAGGCTCTCCCAGTCCTTCTCCTTGTCGGCGAGCTTCACCAGCGAGTCGAGCGCCTCCGGAGAGTCCGGCTCCTCGGCCACGACCTCCTTCCAGAGCGCGATCGCCTCGGAGTGCTTGTGCAGCCGGTCGCCCGCGAGGCGCGCGAGCTCGACCTTCAGCTCGAGGCGGGCGGAGGGATCGCTGGCGAGCTGCACCTCGCGCGCGAGCACGTCGAAGAGCGACTTCCACGCGCGCTTCTTGGTGTAGATGGTCTTGAGCTCGGAGAGCGCCGAGCGGTGCTCCGGCTCGATCTCGATGATCGCCTCGAGCGGCTTGGTCGCCTGGTTGTAGTTGGCGAAGCGGTCGATCCAGAGACGCGCGATGCGCATGAGGATCTCGACCTGAACGCCGGCATCTTCCTCGGCCTCCACCTGGAGCCCGAGCACCTGGATGAGGTCGTTGTAGCGACCCATCTGCTCGTACGTGCGCGCGAGCTCACCGAGCGCCTCGCGGTCGCCCGGCTCCTCTTCGAGCAGGGCGTTGTACGAGTTGATCACCATCAC
Source organism: Deltaproteobacteria bacterium (assembly GCA_017644045.1). GTDB lineage: Bacteria > Myxococcota_A > Polyangia > Polyangiales > Houyiibacteriaceae > UBA1660. Next base: position 245,290 of record JAEPMI010000008.1, on the reverse strand, counting down.
ATCGAGGTGGAGCTGGTCGCGATAGATGGCGATCAGCTCGCGCAGCAGCCGCACGCGGCGCTCGCGCGTCTCCGGATCGTCCGACGCGGCGGGAAGCGCGTCGAGCTCGGCCTTCATCACCTCGACGAGGGCGTTCCACTTCTCGCCCCGCTTGTAGAGCTCGCGGAGCGCGCGGCTCGCCTCCTCGTGCGACGGGTCGAGCCGCTGCACGGCCTTCCACGCGTCGATGGCGCGCTCGGTCGCACCGGCACCTTGGGCGGTGCGCGCGAGCTGCACCCCGAGCTCGGCCTTCTGCTCCGGGCTCTCGGCCACGCGCAGCGCGTCGCCGAGGATCGTCAGGTGCCGCGACTTCGCTTCCTGAGCGACGTCTTGGTCCTCGCTCTCGGCCTTCGCCTTCAGGAACTCGCCGTAGAAGTTGAGCATCCCCGGGTGCGCCGGATCGATCTTCCGGAGCCGCGCGAAGAAGGGCTCGGCCTCGTCGGCGCTGTTGCGGATGCGCCAGTGGACCATGCCGATCTGCAGGAGGATCCCCTGCTCGCTCTCGAGCTGCTGGCGCGACCGGAGCGCTTCCTCGTAGAGGGCGACGAGCTCTTCCCAGCGCTCGCGCTCGGTGAAGTACTCGACGAGGAAGCGAAGCGCCTCCTCGTGCCCGGGCGCGAAGTCGAGCGCGCGCTGATAGCAGGTCGCTGCCGAGTCCGGGTCCTCGAGCTGCTTGAGGAACACCCGCCCGGCCTGGATGTAGAGGTTGAGCTTGTCGTCGCGGCCACGCGCCGCGTCCGCGGTGCGCGAGAGGACCTTGGCGACGTCCTTGAACTTCTCGCGCTCCTTGAGGATGACGCAGTAGAGGCGGGCCGCGCGCGTCGCCGCGGGGTCGGCCTTGAGCGCCTCCCGGAAGAGCTTGTCGACCTCCTTGGTCCGGCCCTTCCCCTGGTGCTGCCAGACGAGCATGGCCGCGCGGGTGAGCATCGACGCCTTGAGGCCCGCGTCGCTGGCGTCGCTCGCTTCCTCGATGAAGCGGTCGGCGATCGGGCGCCACTTCTCGCTGGCCTGCTCGATCTCCTCGAGGGCCATCTCGACCTCTTCGTCCTCGGGCTGGAGCTCGAGGGCGTTGCGGTAGGCGGCCACCGCGCCTTCGGGATCGAGGAGCTCTTCGTGGCAGAGGCGGCCGAGCTCCTTGTAGAGCACGGCCTGAAACCCAGGGTCGTCTTCGGTCAGTGAGGTCTCGAGTCGGATGAGCCAGGCGACCGCTTGCAGCTCGCCCCGACGCTCGTGACCGTGCCGCGCCGCCTCGAGCAGACGCAGCGGTTGTTCCCCCACGATTGCCGCGTCTCCGGAGCTCAGCGCCTCCGCGAGCCCCTGGAACGCGCTCGCGTCGTCCGGGTCATCCCGTAGCTGTCCGAGGTAGTTCGCGACCGTCAACGACGCCATTCCATTGCCTCCCGCGCCTCGCGCTCCGAGCGCGTGGCGAAACCGTGGTTGCTTCTGGGCCCCTCAGCCCGAAAAGCATAAGGATTCTCAAGGGTAAGAGACCGTGCCACAGCAGTGCAGGATGGTACCGGCGCGCGGACTCAACGATCAAGGCCGAAGTTCTACGGCAACGTGCGACAAACTCGTTCCTTGGCGGTTGGGCACCTGGTAGCGATACTCCCGCGCATGGGAACGCTCGCTGCTCTCCTGATTGCCACCCCCATCTTCGGTTTGTCCCTCGAGGTCGACCCGAGCATCGCGACGGCGCCCGCTGCCCACGGCCCGCTGACGGCCGCCATGGCGACGCTCGACGACGGCGGCGGCGCCGCCAGTGACGCCGCACCCACCAACGCGGAGCTGATGCAGATGCGCGGGCGGATGGCTCCGATCCACAAGTGGTTCGGCATCGCGACCTGGGCCGCGATGACCGCCACCGTCTTCCTCGGGTGGATCCAGTACTACAACCTGTATGGGTTCTTCGACGGCAGGGACGACAACCCCTGCGTACGAGGAGACGCGGTCTTCGGTCAGGGCCAATGCTCGGGCACGCCGATACCGCACTTGACCAGCGCCATCCTGACCACCGCCCTCTACTCGGTGACCTTCGGCCTCTCCTATCGGATGCCGGACCCGCTGAACCTGGACGAAGGCGACGGCGACTACGCCAAGAACCTGCGCCGCCACAAGCGGCTGCGCTGGGTCCACCTCGCCGGCATGGTCGCGCAGATGGGCCTCGGCCTCATCATCGCCAACGGCAGCCGCCTCGGCATGGACCGGACCAACGACTACGGCACGCTGCAGGCGCTGAGCACCGTCCACCTCGGCATCGGCATGGTCACCTGGGCCACGCTGACCTGGGCCGGCGCGCTCATGGTTTTCTGACGCCCGCCCGATTGTGCTTGCCAAGGGCCCACGGCCCGCGCTCAACTCGTAGCGCTGGGCCCACCGAGGGCTTTGGTTCGCTGGGGGGCCCATGGCCGACACAGGGCCGATTCTCTCCTGGTGCCCCTTCGGAACTGAGGAGAGAGTCATGAGCAAGAAGCTTTTCGTCGGCAGCCTGGCCTGGGCGACGACCGACGACGGACTTCGCGAAGCCTTCGAGCGCTTCGGCGAGGTCGTCGACGCGAAGGTGATCACCGACCGGGACACCGGTCGTAGCCGAGGCTTCGGCTTCGTCACCTTCGCGGACGACGCGGCGGCAGAGGAAGCCATCGAGGCGATGAACGGCAGCACGCTCGACGGGCGCACGCTCAACGTCGACGAGGCACAGGACAAGCGCGGCGGCGGCGGTGGTCGCGGCGGCGGTCGCGGTGGCGGCGGTGGTCGCGGTGGCGGGCGCGGTGGTCGCGGCGGACGCGGTGGACGCGACCGGGACGACGACTGGTAGGCCGACGCTCACGCGACGGAACACTCGACGACGAAGGGGTGCCCTCGGGCACCCCTTTCGCGTTCCGTCTGCCGAGGTTCAGGAGGCGAGCGAACGGACGCCCGCGCGGTGCACCTTGCCGGGCAGCTCGCGGCCGACGATGGCCTCGGCCACCTGACCGGCGTTCCAGACCTTCGGCATGTCGACCCCGGTCCCGACGCCCATGCCGTGCAGCGTGTACACCAGGTCCTCGGTCGCCAGATTGCCCGCGGCGCCCGGCGCATAGGGGCAGCCACCGAGGCCACCGACCGACGCGTCGAAGTCGCGAATGCCCATCTCGAGGCCGACGAGCACGTTCGCGAGGGCCGTGCCCCGGGTGTCGTGCAGGTGGAGCGCGAGCTTCTCGGCCGAGAGCTCGGCGAGGAAGAGCTCGAGGATGCGACGGGTCTGCAGAGGCGTGCCGACGCCGATCGTGTCGCCGAGCGACACCTGGTAGCAGCCGCGGTCGATCAGCTCGCGCGCGATGGTCAGGGCCGCCGCCGGATCGACGTCGCCCTCGTAGGGACAGCCCCAGACGGTGGAGACGTAGCCGCGGACCTTCAGGCCGGCCTCGACCGCGGGGCCGATGACCTTCTCGAACGCGGCCATCGTCTGCGCGACCGTCTTGTTCACGTTCTTCCGGTTGTGCGTCTCGCTGGCGCTGATGAAGACGGCCACCTCGTCGAGGTTCGCCTTCATCGCTCGCTCGAGCCCGCGCGCGTTCGGCACCAGCGCCGAATAGGTCACGCCCTCGTGGCGATCGATCATCTGGCAGACCTGGTCGGCGTCGGCCATCTGCGGCACCCACTTGGGCGACACGAAGCTCGTGACCTCGACCCGCTTCAGGCCCGCGTCCACCAGCGCCTCGATGAGGCGCACCTTCGCGTGAGTGGCGACCTGCGCCGATTCGTTCTGGAGGCCGTCGCGGGGGGAGACCTCGTAGATCGAGACCTGGTCGGGGAGGGAGTCGAACATGTTCTCTCCCTTCACCACCCGGGCACCTCGCGTCAAGCGCAGCGGGCCCGGTGGCTCACTCCTCGGGCGGCGGCCCGTGGGCCAAACCGGTGCGCTCGTAGGGGTCGACGATGACCGCGAGCCCATCGGCGAAGTGCCCTTCGAGGAACGCCAGCCAGGCATCCACGCCGACGTCGGAGCGGCCGACGTTGTCGTGGGTCGCCGCCTCGATCACTCCGTCGTCGTCGACCAAATCGAACTGCAAGAAGCCCGCGGTGCGGTTCCCGTCGAAGCGATTGCCCGAGAGCGGAGCGGCGATGGCGGTGTCGAAGCCGGGCTCCGGTCGGACGAGCTCCGCCACGAGCGGAAGGCCCATCGCCCGCATCAGCGCGTAGTTGGCGACGTTGGGGACCGTGTCGTCGTCGAGCACGATGCCGGCGAGCACGCTCGGAGGATCCGTCTCGTCGAAGCGGTCTTCGAGGACGTGCGGCGCGTAGGTCGCCGCGTCGCCACGCTCGAGGAGCGTCTGGAGCACCGGGAAGAAGCGGCGCACCTGCCCGTCGCTCACGCCGGCGGGCGTCGCCAGGGTGATGAGGGGCGCGAAGCGCGAGCTGTCGGCGATGATCGCGGACACCCGGCCACCGGGGACCACCAGCACCGCGGCGCCGAACGCGTCCGTCAGCGCGAGCGGCTCGACGCCCATGATGCCGCCGAGGCTCACGCCGAGATAGGTGAGCCGGTCGGCGTCGAGGTCCGGCGCGTCGTCGCCATCGAGATCGATGCCGGCCTGGATCCGCTCCACGAGCTGGAGCTTGTCGTAGGTGGACTGGCGCCAGTGATCGCGGAGCACCAGCGGCGCGAGGTTTCGCGCCGGCAGGTCGTAGCCGAGGGTGAAGAAGCGGAGCACCGTGACGAGCGCGTCGCTGCTCTCCCCCTCAGGCACCGACGGGTGCTCGCCGTGCTGCACCGGGTCGATGGCGATCACCGCGTAGCCCTCCGGCACGGCGAAGCTCGCCAGCGCCGAGCCCTGCCCTCGCCCACTGCCGAGGCCCGAGCCCCACACGATGGTCGGGAGCGCCCCGTCGGGCGGGTCGAGCGGGAGCCACACCGTGTACGGGAGCCGATAGGTGGTCGCGGTGTCGAGCGGGTCGCCCGGGTCACGAAGGATCACTCCGTCGTCGCCGCGGTAGTCGATGGCCTCGAAGCTCCCTTCGCAGCGGCGCCACGCGCTCTCGTCGGTGCACACGGGCGCGTCGATCTCCTCGGGCACGCGACCGGCGATGTCGGCCGCGATGGTCCGCGAGTCGTCGGTGAGCGTCTGGATCGGGAAGGTCGTGATCGCGACGAGCTCGCTCGGCTCCGTGATGACGCCGAGGTCGGTCAGCGCAGCGAGCGCCTCCGCGTCACGGGGCCCGGGCGACGCCAGGAGATCGACCATCGAGGGCGAGGGCTCGAGGCAGCCTCGGGCCGCGTCGGTCAGGTCGCGGGTGACGAAGGCGGCCGCCCAGCCCTGCTCGGGGAGCGGATGCATGGGTGCCATCATCAGCGTGCTGCCCTCGTCGGTGGTCTCGACGAGCACGGGCTCGAGGCGCGGCGTCTCGCCGAGCACGACGATGCCGAGGCCGGCACCGGGCGCCCCGGTCTCCACGCCGTTCGGGAGGAGTCCTTCGTCGAAGTGTCGCCCGAACTGGAAGTACGCCTGCGCGCTGTTGCCGAACCCGTCGAGGGTGGGCAGGTCCTCGAGGAAGACCGGCTGGTAACCGCGAACGCCCTCGAAGGTCGGCGCCCAGCGGTCGCCGACCTCGAGACGGAAGCCGGTCCCGGTCGCGTCGTCGTCGACCAGGAGCATCGGCTCGGGCCAGCGGGTCATCTCACCGGAGTCCGAGTCCCAGAGGAGCTCGGTGCAGCTCGGTCCCATGTCGAGCGCGGCGTCGACACCGACCGAGCCATCCATCGGATCGCCGCCATCGTCGTCGCCGCACGCGCCGAGCACCAAGAGAACGCACGCCAGCCACCGCCCCGAGTCACCCATGGCGCGCAGCATACTGGCGCAGCGCGGCGGCGTCAGGGGTCGGTGCGCCGGAACACGCCGCGGTCACAGGCGTAGCGCCGCAGCGCGGACTCTCGGCCGAGCTGGGTCGCGACGAGGATGGCCTCGCCGGTCCACACCGCCCGGTCGGCGCTGCCGGCCATCGCCGCCGGGAGCAGCGCTTCGATCCCGTCCCGCGGAGCGCCGAGCGTGACGTCCTGATCGCCCAGGCGGAGATGCACCCGGCCCTCCTCGCACCGCGCCTCGGGCGTGCCGAGCGAGGCCATGGTGCGCGCGGCATCCGAGACGAGCCAGCCTCGACGCTCCGGGCCCGCATCTCCCTGGCAGTCCCCCACGATCGCGGCCCCGTCGGCGAAGGGCGTGAGACCGACGGGCTCGCAGCCCTCGAGGAGTGGCTCCGCGTGCGCGTAGCGCGGCTCGAACTGAATCGCGAAGAGCATCGTCCGAGGTCCGCCGTTCTCGATGGCGCAGAGGGCGTGATAGCGAATCTCGTTGGCCACCGTCGCCCCGACCAGCGGCAGCGCGCACGGCTCGGGCAGCGAGTAGCCATCGCCGCGCGAGGGGGTGCCCTCGCCGAGGTTCGCGCGACCGAAGCGCGCGCAGGAGCCGCGACCCGACCCATCGCAGGCTCCGTCCGGGGTCCGGTGCAGGACCGTGATGCCGGTGCCGTCGCCGACCAGGGCGACCGAGCCGCGGGGGCCCGAGCGCGGGTCGTGGGGCCGCTCCGAGAGACCGCGGGGCTGGCCGAAGGTCCGCCCTTCGGCGTCGCCGAGCACCGCCTTCGTCCGCAGCTCGAGCCCCTGCTGCTCGACCCAGCCGATGCCGAGCCGGCCCTGGACCACCGCGGCGTCGATCTCGACTGCGGTGGGAGCCAGCCCGGATCCGTCGCTCTGACCGGGGACCGCCGTTCGCCAGGCGCCGGTGGCCTCGCCGAGGGCGTTCAGCGTGCCGACCTCGATGCCCCCACCGGTCCGGGAGGGCTGACCGATGACCCACAAGACCGAGTCACCGGAGATGACCAGGTCGAAGCCGCCCGGGCCGGCGCTCATCTTCGGAGCCGCGAGCTGTGGCCTCGGCGCCGCGGGTTCTTCGGGGGTCGTCGGCGCCTCGCGTGGCAGCGGCGACGACGTGGGCTCGTCGTCGCAGCCGAGCGCGAGGAGGACGAGCGCGAGCGTCAGCGCGCCCCTCATCGCGACCACGCCCCAGACCGCCCCCCGCGCTTCTCCTCGAGCTGCACCCGCTCGATGACCATGCCGCGGTCGATCGCCTTGAGCATGTCGTAGAGCGTCAGCGCCGCGACGCTGGCCGCCGTGAGCGCCTCCATCTCCACCCCGGTGCGATCGCTCGCCCGGGCGATCGTCTCGATCGCCACCGCCGCGGGCTCTTCCTCGAAGTCGAAGCGCACCTCCACGCTCGTGAGGGCGATGGCGTGGCAGAGCGGGATCAGCTCGGGGGTGCGCTTGGCCGCCTGGATGCCGGCGATGCGGGCGGTGGCGAGGGCGTCGCCCTTCTTCGTCGTCCCTTCGCGAAGGGCGCGGAGCGTCTCTGGCTCGAGGCGGAGACGGGCGCTGGCCCGCGCTTCCCGCTGGGTCTTCTCCTTGTCGCCGACATCCACCATGCGTGCGCGTCCTCGTTCGTCGAGGTGGGTGAGACCGGGCGTCGGGGTGTCGCTCATGAGCGAAGGGTAGCGCGCGGACGGCTCCGAGGTCCGCTATCCTGGGCGGGTGACACGCTCTCCCTTGGTCTTTCTCTTGCTGATGGTGGTGGCTTGCGACTGCGGGGACGACCCGGGTGGCGACCCCTGCAGCAGCACCGCCGAGTGCCCCGCGGACCAGCTCTGCATCGACGGGACGTGCACCCCGCGCGAGCGGAGCGACCTCGGCGAGCCGAGGGACGGCGCGAGCGACCCGGACCTCGGTCCCGCGTGCGTGTCGGACGACGACTGCAGCCCCGGGGTATGCCTCGACGGCGTCTGCTGCGGCTCGGAGGACGCGGTCTGCGGGAGCGCTTGCTGCGGCGCGAGCGAGACCTGCTTCGCGAACGCGTGCGTGGTCCCCGGAGACACCTGCCGCACCAGCGCGGAGTGTGGGGACGGCGAGTACTGCGAGCCAGCCCTCGGCGAGGGCGGCGAGACGATGGACGGCGGCACGCCCGACCCGGACGGCGGCGTGGGCCTCTGCTCCCCGTCGGTGGCGGTCGGGCGCTGTCTCGCGCTGCCGCCCTCCTGCGACGGCGCCGGCCCGGGCGAGCCCTGCGTCCGGACGGACTGCGAGTTCCGCCCGGAGGTCGCCGACCTCGACGCCGTCGCGCAGTGGCGATGGGATCCGACCACCGTCGAGGAGTACCCCGGGCTGGTGGACGTGTGGTCCACGCCCGTCGTCGGTCGGCTCTTCGACACGAACTGCGACGGAGCCATCGACGAGCTCGATCCGAGCGCCATCGTCTTCGTGTCGAACGACACCCTCTCCGGCGCGTGCCACAGCGCAGGCGTCGACGCGTGCCGCGACGGAGTGTTGCGGGCGCTCGATGGCGCCACCGGTCGGGAGCTCTGGTCGCTGCGCAGTCTCGAGGGCTCCGCCGGGTTCTCGGGCGTCTCGCCCGCGCTCGGCGACCTGGACGACGACGGGGTGCTCGACATCGTCGTCTTCACGGCCGAAGGGCGACTGGCCGCCATCGCGGGGGACGGAACCCTGCTCGGGGTCGGCACGGACGTGCTGCCCGCGCCGACGGCGATCGGTCGCGGCTGGGGCGGGGGCCTCGCCATGGCGGACATGGACGGCGACGGCGACCCGGAGATCGGCTGGCAAGGGGCGGTGCACACCTGGCGTGACGGCACCTTCACCGAGCTCTTCGACGTCGCCGGAGTCATCGGAGGTTGGCCGCACGGCACGGTCAGCACCTCGACCAGCTTCTTCGTCGACCTGGACGACGACCCGAACCTGGAGCTGCTCGCCGGACGGGCGGCCATCGACGCGAGCGGCGCGTTCCTCTGGAACCGTACCGACCTCCCCGAAGGCTTCTCGGCGGTCGCGGACTTCGACATGGACGGAAACCCGGAAGTCGTCCTGGTCGCTTCGGGCACGGTCTACCTGCTCGACGGCGCGACGGGTACGAACGCCCTCCCCCCGTTCGCGCTTCCGGGCACGGGCGCCGGTGGGCCCCCGACCATCGCGGACTTCGATGGCGACGGCGAACCCGAGATCGGCGTCGCGCAGCAGAACCTCTACTCGATGGTCGACGTCGACATGGACGGGGGGGCCATGAGCGCGGCCTGGAGCTCGACCAACCACGACCTGAGCTCGTCGGTCACCGGCTCGACCGTCTTCGACTTCGAGGGCGATGGGATCGCGGAGGTCATCTACAACGACGAGTGCTGGATGTGGGTCTACGACGGCCCGACCGGCGACGTGCGCTTCTTCGCGCCGACGAACTCCTTCACGGGGACCGAGGCGTCGCTGGTCGCCGACGTCGATGGCGACGGTCACGCGGAGATGGTGATGATCTCCACCGGCGCGAGCCCGACCAGCTGGACCTGCGCGGAGCACACGACCGGAACGGACGGCTATCCGATCTGGGAAGCGCCGGGCTACGGCGCCTCGTGGCGCGGGCTCACCGTCTTCCGCGATCGCGCGAACAGCTGGGTCGGCACCCGCACCCTGTGGACGCAGCACGCCTACCACGTGACCAACACCTGTGACGACCGCGACTCCGCGTGCGATCCACCCGCCGGCTACGGCGCGGTGCCCACCCGCGAACGAAAGAACTGGACCGTGCCGTGGCTCAACAACTTCCGGCAGAACGTGCAGGACGAAGGGCTCTTCGACGCGCCGGACGCGATCCTCGAGCTGCGCGCGGAGTGCGTGAGCCCGATCCAGTTGGTCGCCACCCTTCGCAACCAGGGGCCGGCCCTGCTGCCCGCGGGGGTGGAGATCGGCTTCTACCAACGAGAGGGCGGCACCGACACGTTGCTGGGCATCGGCACCACGACGGTGCCCGTCTTCGCCGGGCGGGTCGCCGAGGTGCGCTTCGAGGCCCCCGCCGGGCTCGCGCTCGACTCGATCTTCGTGGCCAAGGTCGAGCTCGACCCCGACGCGCGACTCTTCCGTCAGTGCGACGAAACCAACGACGAGTCCGCCGAGGCCCGACCGCGGTGCATCAACTGACGCCGTGGTGATTTCGCCTCGCCAGCGGTATCGTTGGCGCGTGCGCGTCTCGATGATGGTCCTGGCCTGGGCGGTGTGCGGTTCGGTCGCGCTCGCCCAGCCAGCGGAAGAAGGGGGCAACCTGGAGGAAGAGGCGCGAGCGCTCTTCATGGCGGGCAGCAGCGCGTTCGAAGGGGCGCGCTACGAGACGGCCCTTCGCTACTTCCGGGAGGCCTACGAGCTGAGCGGTCGCAGCGAGCTGCTCTACAACATCGGCGTCACCGCCGACCGATTGCGGCAGGACGAGGTCGCGCTCGAAGCGTTCGAGAAGTTCCTCGCCGAGGTCCCCGAGCACTCTCGCCGACGCGAGGTGGAGGTGCGCGTCGCGTCGATCCGGCAGGCGTTGGCGGCCAACCCGGAACCCGAGCCCGACCCGGAACCGGAGCCCGATCCAGGGCCGGAAGCGACCCCGGAACCGCCGACCGCATCGGAGACGGCGGCAGCGGATCCCGAGCGGGAGCTCGAGCCGAGCGAAGGTGGACTCTCGACGGGCACCCTCGTCGGCGGAATCTCGCTCGGGGTCGTCGGGCTCGCAGGCGTCGTGGCGGCGGTCGTCGGCATGGCTGGTGGCGGCTGCATCGACACCGCACCCGGCGGCGTGTGCATCGAGGAAGACCACACGAACTGGGGCGCGGTCGGCGCGTACGGTGGCCTGGGTCTCGCGGCGGTCGTCGGCGCCATCGTCTGGCTCGTCGTGGGCTCGAGCAGCAGCGACGATGACGCGGTCGCCGTGGACGGGAGGAGCGTCACGTGGAGCTTCTGACGCGATGGAGCGCGGCGTTGGTCGTGCTGGCCGCCGGCTGCGTGTACGACCCGCAGTGTGTCGACGGGTACGTCTACGGGCCGGATGGTCGGTGCATGCCGGCCGCGGGTGCGGACCTCGGCATGCCCGATGGGTCGATGCCCCAGGATCTCTCGATCCCCGAAGATGCCGATCCGACCGCCGACATGCCCGCACCGGTATGTGACGTGGAGCGATTCGTCGAGGGGCGTCGAGGCCAATGCAGCGCGACCGATCATCAGCAACTCTCCGAGGGGCGACCCATTCAGATCGCGCGCATGTGCGTGATGATGTGCGAGAGCGACGAGGACCCGGACGCGTGCGCCGCTCGGTGCGTGAGGGACATGGAGAGCCCGCTGTCCCTGAGCTGCGCCGAGTGCGTCGTCGCATCGTTCGCCTGCGGCCAGGAGCAGTGCACCGAGCAGTGCTCGGACCCCACGAACCCGGCGTGTGGCCAGTGCCTGTGCGACGAGTCGGACTGTCCGAGCTGTCGCGAGGTGTTCGGCACCTGTGCAGGCATGCCCGCGCCGTTCTGCGGCGGAGCCATCGCCTGTGACGACGACCGTCCGTTCCCGCCGCCCTCTGCCCCGCATTGCATGGGTTCGGCGACTCGAACGTGCATCCTCGGCTGTAGTGAGCCCACCTGCATCGATGACTGCATTGCCGACGATCCGATGCCCGGGGCATGCCGAGACTGCATCTTCAGGGTGAACGATGCGTGCGCGAGCCGTCATCCGGACTGCTCCACTCAGTCCGACGCGATGTGGTGTTGCGCGGAAGGCTCCGCGTGCGACCCCTTCATGCCGGACTGCTGCGACTCCGAGCAGCGCACCCTCTCGAACTGCCTGTCCACCCAGCTCTCGCCCGACTGCGCGGACGTGGGCAGCGGCATCTACGACACCTGCTTCTGAGCGCTCAGCGCGCTTCGAACTCTTTGCAGAACGTCAGGGCTTCCGTCGCGCGCCCGGCGCGTCGGTGGGTCTTCGTCGGATAGCCGTGCGCGCAGCTGTCCGTCGCCGGCTCGAAGCGCGTGCAGTCCTCGCAGTTCCAGCGAAGCGAGAAGCGCGCCTCTTGCTCGCGGAAGGCTTCGCCGAGCTCGAGCTTCACTCGCCCGAGAGCTCGATCTTGCCGACGCGGCGCGCGTGGCGGCCGCCCTCGAACTCGGCGGCGAGGAACGCCTCGAGCACGGCGCGGGCGAGCCCCTGACCGATGACGCGCTCGCCCATGCAGAGCACGTTGGCGTCGTTGTGACGGCGGGCCATCTCCGCGCTCCACGGCTCGTGGCAGAGCGCGGCGCGAATGCCCGCGTGGCGGTTTGCGCTCATCGAGATGCCGATGCCGCTGCCGCACACGAGCACACCGACGCTTCCCTCGTTCTCGAGCACGGCCTCGGCCACCCGATGACCGAAGTCCGGGTAGTCGACGCTCTCCGTCGAGTGCGCGCCGAGGTCGACGGCCTCGTGACCGAGCTCGCCGAGCGCGGCCTCGAGGACCTCCTTGAGGGCGAAGCCGGCGTGGTCGGAGCCGAGGAAGACCTTCACGAGAGCCTCAGGGCGCCTTGCGGAGGATCAGGCTGACGTTGGTGCCGCCGAAGCCGAACGAGTTGTTCAGCACGACCTTCAGGTCTCGCTCCTTGGCCGTGTTCGGCACGAGCTCGAGACCCTCGCAGGCCGGGTCGGGGTCGGTCAGGTTCACGGTCGGCGGCGCGATGCCGTCGACGAGCGACTGGGCGGCGAAGACGGCCTCGAGGCCGCCGGCCGCGCCGAGCAGATGCCCGGTCACGCTCTTGGTGCTGCTGACCCAGAGCCCCTCCTGCGCGTGGCTGCCGAAGACGCTGCGGATGGCCTGCAGCTCCTGGACGTCGCCGGTCGGCGTGGAGGTTCCGTGGGCGTTGATGTAGTCGACGTCCTCGGGGTTCAGCCGCGCGTCGTTCAGCGCCTGGCGCATGGCGCGCTGGGCGCCCTCCCCTTCGGGAGCCGGCTGGGTGAGGTGATAGGCGTCGGCGGTCGCGCCGTAGCCGATGATCTCGGCGAGAATGTTCGCCCCGCGCGCCTGGGCATGCTCGAGCGACTCGAGCACCATGATCCCGGCGCCCTCGGCGATGACGAAGCCGTCGCGGTTCGCGTCGAAGGGACGGCTCGCTTCGTGCGGCGCGTCGTTGCGCTTCGAGAGCGCGCGCATGGATGCGAAGCCGGCCACGCCGAGCGGCGTGACGCTCGCCTCGGCGCCGCCGGCGATGGCAGCGTCGATGCCGCCCCGCTGAATCCAACGGAAGGCCTCGCCGATGGCGTGGGCGCCGCTGGAGCAAGCGCTGGTCGTCGTGAAGCTCGGGCCCTTGTAGCCCCAGCGCATCGACACCTGCCCCGGCGCCATGTTCGAGATGGCGGAGGGGATGAAGTAGGGGCTGACCCGGCGCGGGCCCTTGTTGACGAGCCGGCTGTGCTGCTCTTCCACGACCTCCATGCCGCAGAAGCCGACACCGATGAAGGTGCCGACGCGCTCGGCCTCTTCGTCGGTCTTGGGATCGAGGCCGGAGCGCTCGATCGCCTGGTGACTGGCACCCATCGCGAAGTGAACGAAGCGGGCCATCTCACGCAGTCGTCGCTTCTCGATGTAGGTCTCCGGATCGAAATCGCGGCACTCGCCGGCGATCTGCGATGCGAATTCCTCCGGATCGAAAAGCGCGATGCGCTCGATTCCGCTCTTGCCGGCAGAGACCGAGGCCCAGGTGGACTCGATGTCTGCTCCACAGGGGCTCACGGCCCCGAGGCCGGTGACGACGACCCTCTTCATTGGTTCACTCCTGCGATGCTGGGATCAGGCGCGCGGCGCGGCCGTAGCCGCGCCGGCGACGCTGCTCAGCTCGAGTGCTCTTTGATGTAGCTGACCGCGTCACCCACGGTCCGAATCTTCTCGGTGTCCTCGTCGGGGATGTCGATCTCGAACTGTTCCTCGAACGCGAGCACGAGCTCCACGATGGCCAGAGAGTCGGCACCGAGGTCGTCGATGAAAGACGCATCGTCCTTGATGTTGTCCGTGTCGACGTCCAGCTGCTGCGAAATGATCTCTTTGACCTTCTCGGCGATTTCCATTCGTTTCCTCCGAAAGAGCGGTCCGGCGGACCGCATAGAACCAGTGCGGCTCGAAGCGAGCCGCGAAACTCAGACGTACATGCCCCCGTTGACCCGGAGCACCTGGCCGGTGATGTACCCGGCCTCCTCGCTGGCGAGGAAGAGCACCGCCGCGGCGACCTCCTCGGGTCGCCCCACGCGGCCGAGTGGCGTGGAGGAGACGATCCCCTCCTTGATCTCGTCCGAAAGTGAAGACGTCATGTCCGTGTCGATATAGCCCGGGGCGACCGCGTTGACGGTCACGCCGCGCGAGGCGTACTCCCGGGCGAGCGTCTTCGTCAACCCGAGGATGGCGGCTTTCGACGCCGAATAGACGGCCTGTCCGGGGTTGCCGGTTTCGCCGACCACGCTGGAGAGGTTGATGATCCGCCCCTCCTTGGCGCGCATCATCGGGCGGATGGCGGCCTTGCAGCACCAGATGGTGCCCGCGACGTTGGTGGAGAAGGTGTCGTCGACCTCGTCCTGCTTCACGCGCATCAGGAGCTGATCCCGAGCGATTCCGGCGTTGTTCACCAGGATGTGGAGCCCACCGAGGCGCTTGGTGATGTCCTTGATGGTCTCGGCGACGGTGTCCGCCGAGGCCACGTCGAGCTTCACCGCCTCGGCCTTGCCGCCCGCGGCTTCGATGGCGGCCGTGGCGTCCTTCGCGGCGTCTTCGTTGCCGCGGTAGGCCATGACCACGTGCGCGCCGGCGGCCGCGAGGGCCTCCGAGCAGGCGCGGCCGATGCCGCGCGTGCCGCCGGTGACGAGGGCGATCTTTCCATCGAGTCGGAACATCAGTTCTTCTCCCCGAGCTTGTCCTTGAGGTCCAACAGGCCCGCGAGAGGCCCGGGCTTCTTCACGTCCGGCTTGTCCAGATAGGCCGAGATCTGCGGGTCGGCGCAGCCATCGGGGCAGCGCGGGGTCATCGGGACCTCGAGGATGAGGTTCTCCCGAACGAGCGCGTCGAGCGCGATCTCGTCGCCCACGTAGGTCTCGCGCTCGAGGTCCTCGGGCGTGAGCTCCACCTCTTCTTCGACGTGCTGCTCCTGGTAGGAGCCACGCGGCACGAAGAGCTGGGTGAAGTGGAGGTCGACGGGCCAGTCGATGTCCTCGTTGCAGCGCGCACAGGGCACGCGAAGGGTCGCCTGGATGCGGCCGTCGGCGAGGACGTCCGCGCCCATCTCGCGACCGGTGACCTCGAGCGAGCCGGTGCCCTCTTCGGGGGCGCCGTACTCGGTGTCCTCGAGCGCCTCGGCGAGCCACTCGCGAGTGATCGGGAACTCATAGGCCTTCTCACCGGTGGCGGTGAGATCGGCGAGGTGGATGAGGAAGGCGGACATGGGTGCTGCCCATCCCACATGGGGAATTCGGGGCGCCCGCGGTGTAAGGGTTTCGGCCCGTGGGTGCAACCACGGTGCTGCGCCTCCTCATCGGGCGAGGTGAAGTGCGCCGTCCTCCAGCTCGAGCGCGGCGACGCCGCCGTTGCTCCAGCTTCCATCGGGACCTTCTACGATACGACCCCAAATGGGGACAAAGACGTGGACGACGCCATCGCTCGGTCGATGCTCGGCGGCGAGCTCGCGGCGTGGCCAGGCGAAGAGGCCGCCCTTCGCGTCCACTCGATCGGCGAGGTCAGCGAGGAGCTCGCTCCCCACGGCGACGCCCTCGAGGCCCTGCGAGAGCGGGCCCGCGCCGGCCGGGGCCGCCCAGGTCAGGAGGTGGCGCGGTCCTTCCGGGTCGGCGAGCTCGACCTTCTCCAGATCCGCCGCGGAGAAACCGCAGCCGTTCTCGCCGAGGGCGTAGCGCCCCTCGGGAGCGCCCGGGACGGGCACCCACTCGTGACCGCCGAAGCGCACGCGATGGATGCCTCGGAGGTCCACCAGGGCGGGCGAGTCGAGCTCCGAGAGCACGTCGTCGAGGACGCCCGTGTCGTCTTCGCCACCCGGCAGGAGCAGCGTCGGCCCTGCTTCGGCGAGCGCGGTGAGGAGCTCGGTGGCGGAGCCCTCGTCACGGGCGAATCCGCCGATCACGAGGCGCAGTGGAGCCTCGGGGAGCTCCGCCAGATCCGCGCCCGGGGTGAGGGCGAAGGCGATGACGCTGGCGATCTCGCCGGTGATCTGGAGGGTTCGGTCCTCGACGGCGAACGAGATGGAGCCCGCTTCCCACTCGCGCTCTTCGGGCTCGACGTGGAGGCAGCGCACGTAGGGATGCGCGCCCTCGACCCGAAGCTCCTCGCCGCAGCTGCCGCAGCCGACGACGAGGAGCAGGACGAGGCTGGGTAGGACGGGACGCATCGGCCGACCTATGCAGCTGGCGGGGCTCGGCGCAAGCGTTCGACGCTGGTCGATGCGCTTGGCACCCTCTGGCCGTGGCTGCTCGATTGGCGTTCGCCCTGGTCGGGCTTCTCCTGTGGTTCCACCCGAGCGCTTTCGCCCAGGGAGACATCCTGGGGTCCAACCGAGCCCAGCCGTCGACCGCGAGTCCGGGCGCCCAGCCCGACGTCCGCGTTCGGCGAGTCCCCGATCGACCGTACGTGCCGGACCCCGATGCGGACCTTCGCTGGGTCCAGCTCCTGGGGGACGACCTCGTGTATCGCCTGGATACCGACCTGGGCGAGCCCGTCCACCGCGATCTGGACTCGGTCCCCACCGTGGTGTGCGCGGCCCCGCCCTGCGACGTGTGGCTGCCGCCGGATGTCCGGCTCGCGGTGCAGGTTCGGGGGGCGAGCTACGCGCGCGGTCGGATCTGGGTCCCGCCGGGGCACGGGATCCTCCAGGCCGACGTCACCCGACCTCGGAGGCGATGGGCCGCGGGCGGCCTGATCATCGGGAGCACGATGATTGCCGGTGTCGGGCTCTTCGTGGCCGGCTCGAACGAGGACCCCGACTCGTTCCTCTCCTTCAGGGACGTCTTCTTCGGCCTGGGGGCCGCAATCCTCCTCGCGGGGCTGGTCACGGGCCTCATCCTCTTCGCGCTCCCGCGGCGGGCGCGGGCTCGCTGGCGGAGGGTGGAACGGGCCGGCGCCTGGCACTGAGCCGCCATTCATTCTAGACCGTGGAGTGATGTCCACGAACTTCGTCCGGTTCTCGGGAACCGACACCTACCTCTCCAACGAATCCCTCGAAGCCGCCGTCAACTGTGCCCTCGTGCTCGAGCGGCCGCTCCTGGTACGGGGCGAGCCCGGCACCGGCAAGACCCTCCTCGCGGAGGCCGTCGCCGAGGCGCTCCAGATGCCCCTCATCCGCTGGAACGTGAAGTCGACGACGCGCGCCCAGGACGGCCTCTACGTCTACGACACGGTGCAGCGGCTCTACGACTCGCGCTTCCAGGACAAGGACGTCAGCGACATCGAGAACTACATCGAGCTCGGTCCGATGGGGAAGTCGTTCGACGCCGAGCAGCGCTCGGTGCTGCTCATCGACGAGATCGACAAGGCGGACGTCGAGTTCCCGAACGACCTGCTCAACGAGCTCGACCGCATGCGCTTCGTGATCGACGAGACCCAGCGGGAGGTCGCGGCGAAGGACCGACCCTTCGTGCTGATCACGTCGAACGCGGAGAAGGAGCTGCCGGACGCGTTCCTGCGGCGGTGCGTGTTCCACTTCATCGACTTCCCGACGCCGGAGCTGATGGAGCAGATCGTCCACGTCCATCACCCGGAGCTGGAGCCGAACCTGCTGAAGCAGGCGATGGAGACCTTCTACGAGATCCGCTCGATGAAGCGGCTCCGGAAGCGTCCGAGCACGAGCGAGCTGATCGACTGGATCGCGGTGCTCAAGGCCTCCGGCGTCAGCGACGTGCAGCTCGACGGCAACCTCCCCTTCCTCGGCGCCCTGCTGAAGAAGGAGCAGGACCTGGCCGCGTTCGCCGACCAGCTCGCCGGCGGCCGCCGGTGGAGGAGCTGAGCTTGGGGAACGCCCACGAGCCGAAGGTGAGTGCCCGACCGACCGGGAGGGCGCGAGCGAAGCGAGCGGAGTTGGGGTGGGGCCCCGTCTCGGGCTTCGCCCGAGTGGGGCGGGGTCTGCATCAGACCCCGGAGAAGTGATGTTCATTCCCTTCTTGTACGAGCTGCGCGCGCGGGAGGTGCCGGTCGGCGCCACCGAGGCGGTCGCGCTCGCGAAGGCGCTCGAGGCGGGGCTGCACGAGCAGTCGCTGGACGGCTTCTATCATGTCGCTCGGTCGATCCTGATCCACTCGGAGCGGCACCTCGACGACTTCGACCAGGCGTTCCTGAAGACCTTCCGCGGGGTCGAGGTGGAAGCGAAGAAGCTCAAGGACGAGCTCTTCGACTGGGTGAAGGAGGCGCGCCAGAACCTCCCGGAGCTGACCGACGAAGAGCGCGCGATGCTCGAGGAGCTCGATCCGGAGACGCTGGAGCGGATGTTCCAGGAGCGGATGGAGGAGCAGAAGGGCAAGCACCGCGGCGGCAACCACTGGATCGGCACCGAGGGCACGTCGCCTTTCGGCAACAGCGGCAAAGCCGCGCGCCAGGGCATCCGCGTGGGCGGCGCGGGCAAGGGGCGGAGCGCGATCAAGACCGCGGACGCCCGGCTGTATGCGGGCTACCGGCAGGACCTGACGCTCGACGTTCGCCAGATGCAGCTCGCGCTACGGAAGCTGCGGACGTTCGCGCGCGTCGGCGGCGAGGAAGAGCTGGACCTCGACGGCACCATCGAAGCCACCGCGAAGAACGCGGGCGAGCTCGAGGTCGTGGTGCGCCCGCCGCGGCGACCGAACACGCGGGTCATCCTGATGATGGACGTCGGCGGTTCGATGGACCCCTTCGCGCATCTGTGCAGCCGGCTCTTCAGCGCCACCAAGAAGTCCACGCACTTCAAGGAGCTGCGCACCTACTACTTCCACAACTGCGTGTACGGGCGAGTCTACGAGACGGAGCGCTTCACCGATCCGATCCGCGTGACCGACCTGCTCCACGAGTGCGGCCCGCACTACAAGCTCATCATGGTCGGCGACGCGCTGATGGCGCCCTACGAGCTCATGAGCCCCGGCGGCTCGATCCACTGGGAGAGCGACGGCGAGCGCGCCGAGGGCATCGTGTGGCTGATGCGGCTGCAGAAGCACTTCCGCCGCTCCATCTGGCTGAACCCGGAGCCGCAGAAGTACTGGATGGGCAACACCATCGAGAACATCGCGAGCGTCTTCGACATGTTCCCGCTCACTCTCGATGGGCTGGGCGAGTCGATGACCCACCTGATGAAGTCGAAGTAGCGGCACACGTGAGCCGCAGCGCGCTGGTGGCACACGTGAGCCAGAAGCCTGGGGCTGTCACACCCGGGACGTAGTGTCGTCGTTTCGCGAGGCCGAGGGGGCTTCGGAGGAGGGAACGACGATGGGCTTGGCATGTGTGCGAGAGGTGGAGGCGGCGTACGAGGCGGCGCCGCAAGAGGGATGGTACGGCCGCGACGAAGCGCATGGCCGGCTGGTGAGTCTCGCGCGGCGACGCGCCGCCGACGACGTGGCGATGCTCGAACCACTCTTGGTCGCGGAGGAGACCGGCGCCCATGAGCTGCTCGGACTCGGGAGCTTTCAGGAGTACTGCGCACGGCTCTTCGGCTGGGGCGGGCGCCAGACACGCGAACGCCTTCGCGTCGCTCGAGCGATACGGGAGCTGCCCCGGATTCGCGCGCGGTGGGCGAAGGGCGAGCTGACGTACTCGGTGGTCCGCGAGCTGACTCGCGTGGCGACGCCGGAGGTCGAGAGCGAGTGGCTGACGTGGGCGACCGGGTCCGAGGTCGGGGGAACGGTTCGGCGCACGGCGCGAGAGGTGCAGCGAATCGTGGCGATGCGTGGGCGTGGGTCGCGACCGGACGATGCCCCCCTGCCTTTCGAGGAGCAGACGGTGCGGATTTCGCTGGAGGTGTCCGGCAGCGAAGCCGCGCGCTTCTCGGAGGTTCGGGCGGTGGCCACGCGCCGACTGGGTCAGTCCGTCGACGACGAGACGCTGGCGAAGATGCTCTTCGACGCTTTCCTGCGGGGAGGAGAGTCGAACGCCGATTCCGGGGAGGCGCCCAACCAGGTTCGGTTGACGGTGTGCGAGCGGTGCGGTGAGACCGAGCGAGAAGCAGGGGCAGAAGGTCTGGTTCCCGTAGCGCGAGCGGTGGGCGAAGTCGCGCAGTGCGATGCGCAGATCCTTCGGGACGGCGAGCGTGCGAAGCAGACCGTCCCGCCCGCGACTCGGCGGCAGGTGGTGCGCCGCGACGAGGGGAAGTGCGCGGTACCAGGCTGTCGCCATGCTGCCTTCGTCGAGGTCCATCACGTGCTGCGCCGATCGGACGGAGGTGACCACGACCCAGCCAATCTGGTGTGCCTCTGCTCGGTCCACCACGCCGCCGCGCACGAGGGGCGGCTCGTGATCCGTCAGAACGAGGGCGGGGACCAGGGCGCGGCGCCCTTCCTCTTCGAGCGCGCGGACGGGCGGTCCTACGGATCGATGGCGACGGACGATGAGCTGGGCAATTGCTCGTCACTAGCGCAGGCGTTCGAAGACGAGCTCGCCCGAACGGGTGATGAAGGACGCGCGCGCAACGAGGCCGACCGATGGGTCCGGCTGCTTCGGGAGGCGGCTCGTACGACCGAGACGGACTCGGCGGCACACGTGAGCCATGCGCCAGTCGGTGCTGCGACGAACGGAGGGTCGAGTGTTCCCAAGGAGCTCGGCGACCGAGTCGTCGGGTACCTGCAGCGCATGGGGTACTCGCGGCGGGTCTCGATTGCGCTCGTCGAAGCTGCGATCGCAGGAACGGAGCTTCCCAGCGATCGACAGCCCACCACCGAGGAGTTGCTCCGTGCTTCGCTGCGCTGTGGTTGATCGGACGGCTCAGCCGGCACACGTGAGCCGCAGTGGCTAGACGGTCTCGGGCAGCCGCCAGGTCAGCGCGGCGCGGAACACGAACGAGCCGGGCAGGCTCTCCGTGCCGCCAGCGATGGCCCGATCGTGCTCGTTGCGCGCCTCGAGCCGTCGGTGGAACGAGCCGCCGACGAGCGCGGTGAGCCAGACGCTCGAGAAGAGGCGCACGCCGAGGTGCAGGCCAGCGACGCCGAGCGTGTAGGTGATGTGGTCGACGCACTGGCCCGGCAGGGGCCGACTCTCGTCGACCATGGGGGTCGTGGGGTCGTCTTGCTGCGCCGCGGAGCAGCGCCAGTCCTGGGCGACCCGTTCGTCGCGGACCGCGTACGACTGCCCCGAGACCTCGACGCGAGCACCGACCTCGAAGCGCTCGGCATGAGTGTAGGTCAGGTTGGCGAACGCGGGGACGAAGACCTCGAGCTGCCAGCGCGGCGACGGGCGCCAGTCCAGATAGACCGCGGGCAGCGGAAGCAGAGTCCCGAACGACCAGAGCGCGAGCATGCCCCCGCCCACGGTCGTACGCTCCGACAAGGCCTTGGTTCCGAGCGCCATCAGCGACCAGCGGACGAGCCCGCGGTCGACCGTGGCGAAGTCCCCGGCGAGCCCCGCGGTGAGACGGACCACGAGCGTCCAATCCTCGGGGAGGAACTGCACGAAGAGCAGGCTCGCGTCCACGGCGTGAAAGGAGCGCAGTGGATCGACCTGGGGGGACATGCCGCCGCGCTGGACCGAGTCGACGTGGTACGAGGCGCCCGGGATCAGGTACGAGCGGGCGGCGACCGGGAGCGGCAGCTTCAGCGACAGGTCGTACGACGAGAGCTGCGTCTCGCTCGGCTCCGCGTCGCCGAGCCTGGAGCCCGGGTGGTGGGTGCCCGAGACTTCGGCGAGGTCGGTGAGCTGTGCCTCGGCGCCGGCCGGCAGCAGCACCCCCAGCACGAACGCCCCCAGGACCCCCCAGAGGCTCCTCGCGCGCGCGACTCGCTCTGTTTCTTCGCAGGCCACCGACCCACCCGTGGGGCAGGCACGGCCAAACGTTGCACTCGACATCGGGACTCGAGCCGGATTCTCAGCGACGCATGATCGCGTCGGCGACCTGCTCGATCGGCAGCTCCTGCTGGTCGCCCGTCGCGAGCTCTTTCACCTGGAGCGTTCCGGCCTCGGCCTCGGCGTCGCCGAGCACCAGCGCGAAGGGTGCCGAGCTCTTGTCCGCTCGACGGAACTGGCTCTTCATCGACCCGCCCCGCAGATCTGCGTCGACGCGGCAGCCCGCGTCGCGAAGCTTCTGCGCGACCGCGAGCGCCTGACCGCGGAGCTCCTTGCCGCGCACGACGAGGAAGCCGTCGAGGCTCGGCTTGGGCTCCGAGTCCGCCATCACGAGCAGCAGTCGGTCGAGACCGATCGCGAAGCCGATGGCCGGCGTGTCCGGTCCGCCGAGCTCCTTGATCATGTTGTCGTAGCGACCGCCACCGCAGAGGGCGGCGTTCGCGCCGAGATCGCCGCCCCGACCGCGCACCTCGAAGAGCGTACGCGTGTAGTAGTCGAGCCCGCGCACCAGGCGCGGCTCCACCACGTACGGCGTGCCCATCGCGTCGAGCGCCGTCTTGAGGTCCTCGAAGTGCTGAGCGCTCTCCTCGTCCAGGTAGTCCAGGATCTGCGGCGCGTTCTCAGCGATCGCCTGGTCCTGAGGCGCCTTGCTGTCGAGCACGCGGAGCGGGTTCCGCTCGAGCCGCCGTTGGCTGTCCTCGCTGAGCTCGCTCGCGTGCGGCCGCAGGTACTCGAGGAGCGCCTCCCGATAGCGCTCACGGGTCTCGCCCGCGCCGAGCGAGTTCACCAGCACCTCGATGTCCTGGATGCCCAGCGCGCTCAGGTAGCGCACGACCAGGTCGATCAGCTCGGCGTCGACGAAGGGACCCGGGTCACCATAGATCTCGCAGCCGGCCTGGAAGAACTGACGGTAGCGGCCCTTGGCCGGGCGCTCGCGGCGGTACATCGGACCGACGTAGAACCACTTGCTGACCGGGTGCTGCCCACCGACCGAGTGCTGGATCCACGCGCGGGCGGCCGACGCGGTGCCCTCCGGACGGAGCGTCAGGCTCTTGTCGCTCTTGTCCATCCACGTGTACATCTCCTTCTCGACGATGTCGGTCGCTTCGCCGATGGAGCGCACGAAGAGGTCGGTCGACTCGACGAGCGGCGTTCGCACCTCGCCGAAGCCGTAGCGAGCGACGAGCTCGCGGAAGGTGTCCTCGAGTCGGTGCCAGCGGACCGCGTCCTCGGGCAGGACGTCGTTCATCCCCTTGACGGATCGCAGCTTGGCCATGCCGCAGCCTTAGCGCGCGACTCGCGGCGCGCAACGAGTCGGCTCAGTTCGTCGGCGCGGGCGCCGGCGGCCAGTCCACGTAGAGGTAGGTGTACCCATCCGGACCGGTCCCCGAGCTGACCGACGGAGTGCTCGCACCCTTGAGCTCGAAGACGAACGCCAGGTCACGCCGACCACGACGCTCGACCCGAGCCCGTCGCACCGGCGTCGGGAAGAAGCGCGTGTCGAGCCACCGACGCGTGTTGCGCACGTGGGTGCGCGCGTTCTTGAGGAGCACCTCGTAGCGCCCCTCCGACGGCTTGTTCTCGGTCACCGGCGCCGAGGTCGTCTGCAGAAAGAACCGGCTCCCATTGGGGGTCACCTGGAACCCTGGCCACGTCAGGACGCTGACCGGGCCTCGTGATGCGAGCGCCTTGGCGGCTTTCTCGCGCGGGGGCGGGTTGTCGTCGCCGGGCCGCACCCCGCCGTACTCACCGACATCTCGTGCCGGAACGACCACGGCCGTGCCGTCGTCCTCCTGCGCCATCGCGACGCCGAGGAAGGCCACGGAGGCGGAGCCCGCCGCCAGGAGGGCGGCCCGCAGGAGGTTGGAACGGTGCGACATTGCGGGATCCATGGTAGGGGAGCGTCCACTCTGGCCGCAAAGAAGCGGCGAGGTAGGCCTCCATGTCGCCACTCGCGACACTCATTCTCGCCTCGTGCGCCGTCTACGGCTACGTGTGCATCTACTACACGCTGCTGGCGACCCGCCGGCGACGTGACCAGGAGTACCTCGCCTTCGGGCTCCTGAGCGGCGGACTGGGCCTCTACGCCTTCAGCGAGCTGCTCTACGTCCGCTCGGAGACCATCGGCGAAGCCATCCAGGCGCACCGCATCGGCTCCGTTGCCTTGCTGATCGTGGCCGCGTTCCTCGTGGACTTCGTCGCCGCCCTGCTCCAGCGGCGAAACCGGGCTCGACTCCTCGTCTATCTCTGGGCGGTCACCGGACTGATCGCGCTCGGACTCGGGCTCATGTGGGAACCGGGCGAGCCGCTCGTGGGCCCATTCATCACGCTGCTCCCTCCCATCGACGCACCGGCCGTACGACCGACCTGGATCGGCCTGGCCTACCTCGCCACCGGCGCCCTCGTCCCCGTCGCGGCCGGATTCCTGCTCACCCGCGACTGGCGTCCGCGTGGCATCAACGAGACCTCCGACAGCGGCGCCATGGGTCAACGCTATCGCCGGGTCATCGTCATCACCCTGGGCATCGCCCTCCTCGCCGGACTTCACGACACGCTGGTGTGGGCGGGTCTGGTGCGCTCGTTCCGCATCCTCGAGCACACCACCATGGTCTTCATCTTCGGGATGAGCTACATGCTCCTCGACCGCTTCGTGCGCGCCTCCCAAGCGCTCTCCGAGCGGACCTCGGAGCTCGGCAGCGCCTACGACGACCTCCGCGCCAAACAGCATCGCCTCGTCCGAAAGCAGCAGCTCGCCGCGGTCGGTGAGCTCAGCGCGGTCGTGGCCCATGAGGTTCGCAACCCGCTCGCCGTGATCAAGAACGCGGTCTCGGGCCTCCGCCGAGCCACCCTCTCGCCGCCCGATCGCGCGACGCTCCTCAGCATCCTCGACGAGGAGACGGGCCGACTGAACCGGCTGATGCACGACCTGCTCGCCTACGCGCGCCCCGTCCTACCGCAGGGCCGGAAGCTCGACGCGGAGGAGCTGCTGCGACGCGCGGTCGAGCGCGCGATGGACGCGGCCGACTCGGCCGAGGGCATCGAGGTGGTCTGGGAGCTCGAGGGGCCACCCCACGTGCACGGTGACTCGGAGCTGCTCCGCCACGCGCTCGTCAACGTCCTCGAGAACGCCATCCAGGCGATGCCCGGTGGTGGCACGCTCACGGTCGGCACCCGGCCGATCACGCTCGAGGGAGGTCACGAAGGCATCGGCCTCTCTTTCCGCGACACGGGCGAGGGGATGGACACGCTCGTCCGCGACAAGGCCCGCGACCCGTTCTTCACGACCCGACCGGCGGGCACCGGCCTCGGCCTCGCCATCGTGGAGCGCGTGATCCGCAATCACGGCGGCGAGGTCCGCATCGAGAGCAGCCACGGTCGCGGAACGGAGATCCTGCTCTCGCTCCCGACCGAGCGCCTCTCGCAGCTCCCCATCCCGCCGCCCGAAGGGACCAGCGGCGGGCGCCTGAGCGGCATCACCGAGGTGAAGCCGTGAGCACCGCACACCTGCAAGCGATCCTCGTCGCGTGGACGGCGGTCACGATCTTCTCCGTGGTGCTCGCCGCGTTCCTCTACTGGCGGCAGCGGGCGCGGGAGTACCTCGCCTTCGGCGTGCTGGGCGTCGGAAGCGCCTCATACACGGCCGCCTCGGCGCTCTTCTACGGCGCGACCAACGCCGCGGATGCGGGCTTCTGGATGGAGGTGCAGTTCGCGCTCGGTGCGGTCGGCTTCATCGGCGTTTGCCTCTTCGCGCACGAGCTCCTCGGCCGACCAACGGAAAGGGCCGTTCGCTTCCTCATCGGCGCCTCGATGATCGGCGTACCGATGACCGTCGCCGGTGCGCTGGTCGACCCCGGGGTGTCCGTCGCGACCGAATACTGCTGGGTCGACCTCGCGCCCCACCGCACCGCGAGCGTGACCTGGTTCTTCTACGCCTACACCGCGTTCGGCGTGGCAGCGCTCGCCTATGTCGCGTGGCAGATCTTCCGCTCCGGGGGCGGACCGAGGAGCGGCCGCCGGCTGCTCACCATCGCGCTCGTCGCGCCCGGCCTGGCGTGGATCAACGACGCGCTCCTCCGGTTCTTCCACGTGCAGGCGCCGTTCCTCTCCGAGCACGCCTACTTCCTGACCTCGCTCCTCATCTCCTACTTGCTCCTCGATCGTTTCATCCACACCGCTTCCGCGCTCGAGGACCGGACCGAGGAGCTCGCGCTCCGCTACGACGAGCTCCGGCGCGTCGAGGAAGAGCTCGTCCGCAAGGAGCAGTTGGCCGCCGTCGGCGAGCTCAGCGCGGTGATCGCTCACGAGGTGCGCAATCCGCTCGCCGTCTTGAGGAACGCCGTCGCCGCGCTCCGCAAGAGCGACCTGAACGCGGACGACCGCATGACGCTCCTCGAGGTGCTCGACGAGGAGACGAACCGACTCAACCGGCTGGTGCGCGACCTCCTCGTCTACGCACGGCCGGTCGAGCCGCAGTCGGTTCCCCTCGAGCTCCGCGCGGTCCTGGAGCGCTCCATCGATCTCGCGCAGAAGGACCACTCGCGCTCGGCGTCCATCCGGGTCGACTTCGACGTCGAGACCGAGCGCACCCAGGTGGAAGGCGACCCGGACCTGCTCGAGCGCGCGTTCGCGAACGTCGTGGAGAACGCGCTCCAGGCCATGCCCGACGGCGGCGCGCTCACCATCCACATGGACGACACCGAGCTCGACGACGAGACCCCCGGGATCGCCATCCGATTCAGCGACACCGGCGAGGGCATGGACACCCTGGTCCGCTCCCGTGCCCGTGACCCCTTCTTCACGACCCGCCCGTCCGGTACCGGCCTCGGCCTGGCCATCGTCGAACGCGTGGTCCGCGCACACGGCGGCGCGGTCGAGCTCAAGAGCAGCGACGAGGACGGGACCACCGTCACGCTCCGCATGCCCGTGAAGCGACCGGCGAAGGCCAGCGCGTCTCAGTCCGACACGCCTGACTGACCGTGGCTGGCTGACTACATCGTGTCGGGGTCGACGACCCGCGACTGTCCCGCGCCCACATAGAGGTAGCGGAACTGCTCCCGCTCGCCCCGTCGGAAGAGCAACCGATGGCGGCCCTCGGGCAGCGCGATCGACAGCGGGGCCTCGCCGAGCTCGCGCTCGTCGTCGCCATCGCGGAGCATCACCTCCACGGGGTCTCCGCTGTCCGGCGCCTCGACGACGAGCAGGCCCTCGCCCTCGCCGACCTCGACCCCGCGGTCGAGCACCTCGTCGACGGTCTCACCAAAGCCGAGACCCGCGGCCTCCGCGTTGGACGCGGGCTCCTCCGGCTCGACCTCGTCGGGCTCCTCCGGCGTGACTTCCGGCTCCTCGGGCTCGACCGGCACCACCTCCGGGTCCGGATCCGAGCCCGCGCTCTGCTGAGCCTTGTAGGCCTGCCAGCCGAAGAAGCCGACCACCGCGCACAGCGCGATCGCCATCAGCCAACCGACCACGCCGAGACCGCCGCGCTCTTCCTGCTCCGCGTCGTCGTCGGGCGGCGCCAGCGAGGGCGCGTCCTTCGGGGCCTCCAGCGAGTCACTGCTCACGAGCTCCGGCTCGAGCTTGGGCGCGTCGTCAGCCTTCGGAGTGCTCGCCGGGGCTGGCACGGTCTCCGCCGCCTGGAGGTCCGCGAGCGTCAGCGGCTCGTCCGGCGGGTCGTCGTCGTCGACGACGCGGCGCTTCTTCGGCGGCTTGGGCGGCGGAACGACCGGGGCGGGAGCGATCGCGTCGTCGTCGACCTCGAGGACCGGGTCATCGTCCTCGGCCGGCTCGTCCGGCGCCATCGGCGACGAGAAGTCCACGAGGCTGTCGCGCTCGGACGTGCCGAAGAGCGCGGGCGGATCGTTCGTCGGGGCTTCGAGGAGCTCGGCTTCGTCCGAGCCCTCCGGCATCACCACTGCGCTCGCGGGGACGTCGAGGTCGCCGTGCTCGGCCACCAGCTCTTCGCCACCGCGCTCCGCGAGCGCCTCGGCGACGAGGTCCTCCTCGTCGAGTCCGCGGACCGCGACCACCGCACCACGGCGGGAGAGATCGAGGAGCGCCTCTTCGACCACGTGTGGCTCGAACTCGCCGCCGACCAGCAGGTCGCGCGGGATCGTGCCGCCCATCAGCGCCTCGACCACCGCTCGCTGAGCCGGAGGCGAGGTGCGAGCGAACGCGGCGGCGACGTCCTCGTCGAAGAGCAGCGTGCCGACACGGGCCAGACGCTTGCCGCTGACCGCGTCGACCAGCGCTCCGAGCTCGGCCGCGGTCGCGGCGAGGAGCGCGTCGGAGTCGCCTCCCGGGAGACTCGCGCGGATGGCGCTGTCACTCGCGGCGGCGGAGAAGCGGCCGGCCGTGACGCCGAGCAGCTGGGTCAGCGCGCGACGCCCGCGCGCGAAGCTCCCATCGGTCGCCGTCCGCGTGACGTCCTGCAGCTCACCGCCGCGGATGTCGATCTCGTAGAGGTTCCAGGCGTCGCGCACCGTGACGCGCGAGTCGGCGCGAAGGCGGGCGACGGCCCGGAGCAGCGGGATGACTCCGATGCCCTCGACACGGCCCCGGACCTCGCCGACGCCGGCGAGCTCGCTCTCGAGGCGGAGACGGGGCCGAAGGACCTCTCGAACTCGCTGGAGGATCTGACCGCTGGCCGCCTCCTTGCGGAGATAGCCGCTCGCGCCGGCGCGGAGCTCGCGCATCCGCTGGAGGAAGTCTTCCTTCCAGCTGATGAGGATCACCGGCACCTCGGCAAGCGCCGGGTCCCGCTCCAGGTGGCGGCAGAGCATCAGGCCGTCCATCCGCGGCATCAGGATGTCGCTGACGATCAGGTCCGGGCGCTTGCGCCGCGCAGCTTCGAGCGCTTCGACGCCATCCTCGACCTCGACCACCACGGCGCCCTCTTCACGGAAGAGCCCCGCGAAGAACCAGACCACCGCCGGGTCGTCGTCTGCCACGACGATGCGGATGTCCTCGAGCGAGACGGGCTCCGCCTCGTCCTCGGCCGCGGCGCGCGAGCCTTCGGCCACGAGCGACACGAACGCCGGACCACCGCGGCCGCTGGCGTCGCGGAAGCGCACCTGACCCTCGGAGGCCTCGGCGAGCTCCGCCCGCACCTTGGCGATGGTCGCCCACGCGGCAGCCAGGAGGTCCGAGCCCTCGCCGAGCGGGATGCGCAGTCGGCGCCCCTCGACGGCAGCATCCACCAGGCCGCGATGGATCTCCTTCGCGAGCCGGTCGGCGACCTCTTCGAGGGTGGCCTCACCGAACGCGCCCGCGCTGGGCATCGCGCCGGCCACGGCCGTCAGGCTCTCGAGGCGCGGCTCGAGCTTCTCCTCGATGCCGTCACGGCAGATCTGCGCGTCTGCACCCATCTCCCGCAGCTCGTGGGCGTCGAGCGAGTCGTCGCCATCGTAGAGCAGCGCGATGGGGACGAGGTCCGTCAGCGGATCGCTCCGGAGGCGCGCGATGAGGTCCGCGCCGGAGCGCTCGGCCACGCCGCGGTCGATGAGCACGATGTCGGGCGCGACCGAACGGGAGAGCCGGAGCGCCTCCTCGGGGTCCGCGGCGGCGACGATCTCGAAGCGCTCCTTCGGGAGCGCCTCACGGATGCGGGCCTGTGACGCCGCGCGGTCGACCACGAGCAGGCTGACCACCGTGCGGAACACGTCTCCCTGAGGCCGGCTCTCGCGCCCGTGACGGGCCACCGTGAACGAGCCGCCGGGCGCCGGCGGTTGGGACGGCCGAGCCTCTCCCGCGGGAACGCTCTTGAGCTTCACGCGCCCGAGCGGCTGGCTCGCGGGCGGACCCGACGGCCGGGTCCCCGGATCGGACCCACGGGTGTCGTCGGAGGGAGCGCCCGACGGCGCTCGCGACGAGTCGACGGGCGGGGCGGCGCCCACGCCGATCATGGTCCTCGGCCGCTTCTTCTTCTTGGGCTTCGCCGCGACGGGTGCCGGTTCGGCGGGCGCCGCAGCCGGTTCGGCCGGCGCCTCCGAGACTGGGCCGGGCTCGCCCACCCCAAGCTGTGTCGAGGCGAACGCGGACTTCTTCTTGGGGGCGTCGGCAGGCGCGCGCGCGGCCTGGATCCCCATCATCGTCTTCGCGAGCGACTTCTTTTTCTTCTTCGGTGGGGCGGCCTCGGCCGCCGGCGCCTCGGGCGCGGCCTCCGAGCTCGGCGGCGCGGCGCCGAGGCCGATCATCGTCCCCGGTCGCTTCGGCTTCGGCATGGCCGCGGGCTCTTCGGCAGCGGCCCCGGGCGCTGGCGGACGCGAGGACTTCCTCAGCGTGCCGGGCGGCGGCGCTGCGATGGAGGGCGAGGTCTGCTCGGGCTCGGCCGCTCCGGCGAGCGTAGGAAGCGTCGCACCCAGGTGGGCGAGCGCGTCCAGGTCGTCCTGGTCGAGCGCCCGCTTCTCGTCGCGAGCCGCGTCCAGCCGCGCGATGGCCTCCTTGAGCGCCGACGCCAGCGGATCGAGGCGGAACACCTGGGCGGAGGCATAGAGCGCGTGCATCCGCCGACGCATCTCCTCCCGCGGACGCTCGGCGTCCGGTGTGGCCACCAGGAGCGCCATGGCGGCCTTCAGCTCCTTCGCCTTCCGGGGCAGCCCCTCTACGAAGCGAGCCCGGGCAACCCCGAGCGCCGAGCCCTTCTTCGCCATCCGGCGCATCCTCCCCCGTCCGACGGCTATCCGTCCAGGAAAAGACGCGAAAGCCCACTCCCGACTGCGCGCCCGATCAGTGCCAGCCGCCGATCGAGACGCCCCAGTTCACCCAGTCGCGCGCCCCGTCGACGTAGAAGCCCGCCCGGAGCCCCCAGCCCCAGAGCTCGATGACCTTGAACTCGAAGCCCAGGGTGCCGTGGAAGCGGCCCTTCAGGTTGCCCACCCGAACGGGGAAGTCGGCGTAGCGGGAGGGCTCCCAGTAGACCCCGCAGCGGACCTTCATCCGGTCCCGCCAGGTCTCGGCCTCCGCGCCCACGTGAACTCCCACGTCGATGCCGTCGCCTCGACGGACCTGCTGCTGCGCGATGAACCCATCGACGCCGACGCCGTCCTTCCCCACCGGGCCGAGGAGGCGCAGGTCGGCGCTCACCAGCAGGTATCGCCGTTCGCGAGAGGCCTCGATCGAGTCCCAGAGCTCGCCGACCTCGGCCTGGCCTCGGTCGATCTCGTCCTGGGCGAGCTCGCGCTCTTCCTGGCGTCGGGTCCGCTCCTGCACCCACCAGGTCCGATCCCGCGGTTGGCGTCGAAGGCGCGGACACTCCCCGACGGTGTCTTCGCTCATGGCGTTGTCGAGCTCCCGAACCGCCTGCGCCCGCTCCCGTTCGCACCACCGCTCCTCGAGGCGCGCCTCGACGGCGTCCTCGACGTCCTTCGGGGGCGCGAAGCGCGGGTTGAACTGCCGCTCGAGGAACTGCCAAGCAAACCCCGCGCGGATCTCCCAGGGCAGGTTCACCGAGCGCGGCAGGAGGAATCCGCCGGCCTCCATCGGCGGCGCGGTGGGGTCCCCCGCTTCGTCGAGGACCCGCGCGTCCACGGGGGAGCGGGCCATCAGTCCCGCGCGCCAGCGCCGGTTCGCGAGCCGCAGCACCGCGCCCGCCTCGAGCCCGATGCCGCTGAAGTCGACCAGCGGGGTGAGCCCATCCCGGACCGTCATCGAGACGTACTGGCCGCCCACCCCAATGGCGAGCTGCCCCTCGAGCAGGTTGTAGCCGCCGCCGAAGCGCACGGTGGTGAAGCTCACTTCGATGGGGTCGTCCGGCCGCAGATCGAACGACTCGACCTGCAGGCTGCCGCCGACGCCGAGTTGCGCGAACTGCAGACGGCCCGAGACGCCGTAGCCGTAGAACCCGGAGACCTCGCCGATGCCGGTCCCCTGGCCGTTGAGGAAGTAGTCGACGTCGGTGAACGCACCGGCGAGCTGCAGGCTCCCGGAGAGCTCCCACTCGTACCACTCGTGCTCGTGGGCGGCGCGGGCAGCGTAGCCGGCGGGGTTGTAGGGCACGCTGTCGATGCCTTCGGCGAGCGCGGTGTAGGCGCCCCCGAGCCCGACGATGCGGCTCCCCCCGAGCACCGGCGTGGTCTGGGCGTCGATGCGGAAGTCGTTGTCGGTGATGGGCTGCGCGGCCGTGGTCGCGGCGCTCCACGCGAGCAGCATCGCGGCCAGCCGGAGCGGTCCGGCCCTCCCCCATCCAAGCGACGAAAGCATGCGCGCGGAATCATAGCGCCCTTGCCGCCACGCGCTCGGCGCCGTACGCAATGCCGATGCAGTTCGTGGACGAGGTCGTGCTCGAGGTCCGCGCCGGCAAGGGCGGCGACGGCTGTGTCGCGTTCCGTCGCGAGAAGTTCCTTCCCCTCGGCGGGCCGAGCGGCGGCGACGGCGGCAAGGGCGGCGACGTGGTCTTCCACGCCCACGAGCGGCTCACCACCCTCCTCGACCTGCACTACCGGCGAAAGCTCAAGGCCAAGAACGGCGAGAACGGTCGCGGCAAGGACCAGTACGGCGCGGCGGGCAAGGACATCGTCCAGCAGGTCCCCGTCGGCACGCAGGTCTACGACGACGAGACCGGCGCGCTCATCGCCGACCTCGACGAGCACGACATGAAGATCGTCGTCGCCGCGGGTGGTCAGGGCGGCCGCGGCAACATCCGCTTCGCCACCCCCTACGACCGGGCCCCGCGACGCGCGGACGATGGCAAGCCCGGCGAGGTCCGACGCCTTCGGCTCGAGCTCAAGCTGGTCGCCGACGTGGGCCTCGTGGGTTTCCCCAACGTGGGCAAGAGCACCCTGATCGCGGCGGTCAGCCGCGCGCAGCCGAAGATCGCGGACTACCCCTTCACCACGCTGGTCCCCAACCTCGGCGTCGCGTCGTTTCCCGATGGGCACGGCTTCGTGATCGCGGACATCCCCGGCATCATCGAAGGCGCGGCCGAAGGTGCGGGCCTCGGACTCCGCTTCCTGCGGCACGCCGAGCGGAGCCGTGTGCTCGTCCACGTGCTCAGCGCGGACCCGGACCCCGAGCGCGACCCGGTGAGCGACTACGACACGCTGATGGAGGAGCTTCGCTCCTTCAGCCCCGAGCTGGCGGAGCGACCGATGATGGTCGCCCTCTCGAAGAGCGACCTCCCGGAGGTTCGCGACGTGGCCGACGAGGTCACCGCCCAGCTCGCCGAGCGAGGCGTCGACGCGGTCCACGTCTTCAGCGCGGTCACCCGCGACGGCCTCGACGACCTGATGGTCGCCATCCGGCGCTTCCTGACGGCGCACCCTCGCGAGGACGCGCCGCCCGAGCCGGAGCTCCCGAGCGCCGAAGACCGTCCGCACGGCGACGCCAAAGGCTTCCTCGAAGAGCCGCCCACCGAAGACTGATCAGTCCACCAGCGGCAGCGCGCGCTTGCCGTTGGCCAACACGATGCGGGCGTTTCGCGCGATCCGCGCCTGACCCGGTCGTCGCATCGGCGAGCCCTCGGACCACGTGCGGTAGCTCTCCTCGTCCATCGCGATGAGGTCCTCGCAGTCGGTCCCCTCGAAGCGCGCGTGCGGCGCGAAGGGCTCGGTCGCAGCCGGATCCGGCAGCGCCGTTCGGTTGTAGGGGCACACGTCCTGGCAGACGTCGCAGCCGAAGAGCCAATCGCCCATCCGGTCCGCGAGCTCGGGCTCGATCGGCCCCTCGTGCTCGATGGTGAGGTAGGAGATGCAGCGGCGCGCATCGAGCTCGCGCTCGCCGACGAACGCGTCCGTCGGGCACGCGTCGAGACAGAGCCGGCAGTCGCCACAGCGGCGCTTCATCGGCGCGTCGGGAGTGAGCCGCGCCGTGGTGACCACTGCCCCGAGGAAGACGTGGCTGCCGAGACCCGGGACGATCAGGCAGCAGTTCTTCCCGATGAAGCCGAGACCGGCGCGCTCCGCCCAGGCCCGCTCGAAGAGCGGTCGGGAGTCGACGCTGAAGCGCGCCTCGTGGCCGAGCTCCCGGAGCCACGACACGACCTTGCGGAGCCGCTTGGAGAGCACGTTGTGGTAGTCGCGGCCGCGGGCGTAGCGCGCGACTCGGCCCGGATCGGGTCCCACGCGCTCGGCAGAGCGCGCGTAGGGGAACGCGCCGATGACGACCGAGAGCGCCCCCTCGACCATGCCCGGGTGTCGCGGATCGGCGCGCACGTCGGCGGTCTGGGCCATCCAGTCCATCTGACCGTGGCGGCCTTCCGCGATCCACGCGCGCAGCTGCTCGCCCTCGGGCTCCAGCGCCTCGGCGCGGGCGACGCCCACCTTCGCGAAGCCGAGCGCGCGCATCCGTTCGCGCACCTCCTCGTTCAGCTCGGCGTCTTCCATCGCGGCGCAGGGTACCCTTCCGCCCATGCGGGTGCTCGCGGTCGTCCTGGTCCTGCTCGCTGCCTGCGGCAGCAAGACCGGACTCGAGGTCGATCGCCGGCTCGCCGCACCGGATGCGGGCAGCGGGCCGTGCGAGCCGATGACCCCCGCCCTCTTCAGCCCCGTCCAGCTTCGGCCGCTGGACGCGGACGCAGGTCGCGTTTGGGGCCAAGTGGTGGGCCCCGACCACCAGGTGGGTTTCCTCGACTCGTCCGGCGCGCTCACCGTGGTGGCGTCCGACCAGTTCGCCACCGGCAGCCTCGTGGCCGACGGAGACACCGCGTTCTGGTCGACGCCGGGCCTGAGCGACGGCGCGGGTGCCATCGTGCGAGGCACCGCGCGCGGCGACGTGCGAGTGCTCGTCCCCCGCATCACTCAACCCGGCGCGCTCGATCTGAACGGCGACTGGGTGAGCTACGGCATCTGGACGAACCTGCCCATCGTGGGCGAGGACGGCCGCGCCTCCGTCGCGCGCGTGAGTCGCAGCGGTGACCGGCGCGAGGACGTCATCGACAACCGGGGCATGCCCACGTCGACCGCGCATCTCGACGGCGAGCTCTACTGGCTCGACCGCCGGCGCGACGAGATCGCGACGTTGCCCGAGGGGACCCTCACCCCGCGAATCGTCGCCGGCATCGACTCGGTGCGGAGTCCGATGATCCACTGGAACGGTGCGCTCTACGTCGCGGCACCGCGCGAGGGTCGGGAGCTCCTCATAAGGGTCGAGCGTTCGATGCCGCCGGAACCCTTCGCGGTGACGACCTTCGACGGAGAGACCCGGCACCTCCGGGGCGTCGACTCGCCGGTGACGCGCGGCATCGTAGGCGGACTCGGGGGCATCCGCTACTACCGGTTGCGTGACCACGAGGTGGTCACGGTCGACGAGGGCAGCCACCCCGCGGTCGGCGCACGCCACCTCTACTGGCTCGCGGACGAGGGCGTGAAGCGCGTCTGTCTCGAGGCGCTCGAGGCGCTCTGAGCTCAGGCTGCCGGGCGGTCTTCATCGCCCGAGCGCGGCGCGTCCGCCTCGTCCTCGCCGTCCGGCTCGGGCTCCGCTTCGGTCTCCGAGTCCTCGCTCTCCGACTCCGTGCCGGAGCCGCGGCCGAGGCCGTAGTTGCGCTCCGTGCCTTCCGGGACGACCGCTCCCCACTCCGGTCCGCCAGGGATCGGGGTGCCGGGCGAGCTCGCGCTGCCCCCGCGCGTGGGCGGGTTCGGGAGAATGTAGGGCGCCGCGTGGGACACGTGGCAGAAGGGCTGGTCGCGCTTGAAGGTCCAGTGCAGGTACACCTTCCCATCGCCGCTCAGGATGGAACCGGGCGGCGTCGCGAAGGGGACCGCGTCCATCACGGCGGTGAACGCGCCGAGGTCGAACTGCAGGTTGCCGCTCGTTCGGACCACGCCGATCCGATCGATGGTGCCGTCGCCGCCGAGGATGATCTCGAGGCGGGTCTGGAGCGTCATGTCGCTCATCGGCCCCCCGGGACGCAGACCGCCGAGGAACTCGTGGTACTGCATGTGGATGCGGCGGTGCATGTCCGCGAGGAAGGCCGCGAAGGGTGACGCCGCAGTGTTGAGCGCGGTCTGGTTGCCGGGCTGCACCGACGAGACGTAGTTCTCGATCGCCGTGCGGAACTGGCGCCAGCGACGTTGCCGCTCCGCACTGCGTCCACGCTGCTGGCTGAGCCGGGCCTGGGCGTACTCCTCGCGCTCGCGCTCGAGCTGCTCCTCGCCGATCACCGCCTGGAACTGCGACCAGCCGATGCGCAGGTTCGGCCCGGAGCCGCCGGCCCCGCCACCGCGGGCGCGCCGGGCCTCTCGACCCGCGCGGCGCTCGCCGCCGCTCTCACCGCCACCGCTGCCCTCCGCCGACTGCCGGGGCCGCGTGATGGTGAAGGTGCCGACCCCGTCGCTGACGACGATGGTCTCCATCTCGACCTCGCGACCGCCCGCGTTGGCGCGTCGGGCGCGCTCGGCTTCCACCCGCTCCCGACCGGAGGCGTCGCCCTCGCCGCCCACGCGCTCTTCCTCGCGGGCGGTGCTGGCCTCCGCGGCCTCGCTCTGCTCGGTCGCGAGCCGTTGGTCCGGGGCGTCTCGCTCCTGCATCTCGCGCACCAGCTCCTGGTCGGCGTTGCCCTCCTCCTCGGCCTCGCTCTCCTCCTGTGGCTCGCCAGCGGTCGGGTCCGGGTCGTCCTGGACCATGCTGCGGATCCGGGCGACGGTCTCCTCCTCGACCCGGTTGTTCTCCTCGGCGATGAAGCGCGGGTTCTCCGGTGTCTCGACGCTCGGGTCGGTCGAGCGCTGCGTCACGGCGTGGAGGTTCTCCGGGGGAGGCTGGAGCGGCGCCTCGACCACCTCGGTCTCTTCCTCCTCCGGCTCCTCTTCCTCCTCTGGCTCGACCTCCTCGAGATCGGGCGTGGGGTCCGGCGTGGCCTCCTCGGCCTCGTCGTCGAGCTCACCCTCTTCCTCTTCGGGATCGTCGAGCTCGGTCTCTTCCTGCAGCGCCTCTTCCTCTTCCTCGGCGTCGTCTTCGAAGGGCTCGAGGTCGAACTCGACGGTCATTCCGTCGTCCGCGGCCCGCGACCGCTGGGCCGGAGCGGAGGCGAGCAGCTTGTCCGCCAACGCCCCCAGCGCGCCATACACCGGCAGATGAACGCTCAGGCTCGCGAGGAGCCCGAGCGCCATCGTCAGCGTGACGTGCTCTCGGCGGGGCTTCATGGCCCCGTCAGCCTACGTCCCCCGGCGGGAACGTCGAGCGCTCGTTAGCGGACGCGGACAGACGCGCGCCCGCCGCCGCGACCGCCACCTCGCCCGCGATCGTCGTTTCGCCGCCGGGTGGTCGTCGTCGTCCGACTCCGGCCACCGCCGTTCGTGCGGACGGTCGTGGTGCGAGATCGGGTCCCACGGTTGGTGTTCACACGCGTGGTGGACCGGACATTCCCTCGCGGTCCGCGAACGGTGGTCGTCCGGGTTCGCGTGACCGGGCCGCGACCGCGGACCGTGGTGGTTCTCCGAACGTTGCCGCGATTGGTCCGAACGACCGTGCGGCCTCGTGGCCGGACGACCGTCCGGTTCGTGCGAACCACGGTTCGTCCGCCGCCTCGGCGCCAGTTGCCCTGGACGTAGACGTAGCCGTTGCCGCGCCGCTCCCAGCGGGGCTGGACGTAGGTGTAGCCCGCACGGGGCTGGACCCAGTAGCCATCGGCCCAGACGTACTGATAGCCGTCCCACTGCCAGTGCCCGTCGACCCAGACCGCCCCCGAGTACGGAGCGGCGGGCCGCACGGCGACCGTTCGGCGTGCGGGCGGCGCGTTGTAGACGACCGTGCCTCCGGGTTGCGGACCAGAAACGGTGACGCGCGCTCGCGCCGGTCGGGTGTAGACGGTGCAGCCCGAGAACGCGACCGCCCCTAGGGCGAGCGCGATGATCCATGAGCGCTTGATCATTCCATTTCCTCCTGTCGGTCCAAGATCCCTCGGCGCCACTCTACCAGGCGTCGCGGCAACGCGCCCGGCCCCCATCTGGGGACGAAGACTGGACGCTGGCCTCACCGTGAGACCGCAGCGCTTGCGGGAATCTTTGGACAATGGTTCTTTCCGCCCGTGACGAGCACGGCTGAATGGTCGCTGGACGCAGCGACGACCGAGAATCTTCAAACGCATGGGTTCGATCGCAAGGCCTTCGATGGTCATCGCGACCGACTCCGTGCCGGGAAGGCAGGACCCGAGTCGAACCGCATCCACGGGACGGTCACTGCCCCGAAGGACAGCGATCTCATGGACTTGCCCCGCGCGGGCTCCCCCGAGCGGGAGGCGCTCGCGGCCAAGGGGAACGCCGCCATCGCCGCAGGCCAGGTCGGGGCGGTAATTCTCGCCGGGGGCATGGCCACCCGATTCGGTGGCGTGGTGAAGGCCGGCGTCGACGCCGTCGAGGGGCTCTCGTTCCTCGAGGCGAAGGTGAAGGACATCGGCGCCGCGGCAGC
Organism: Deltaproteobacteria bacterium; assembly: GCA_017644045.1. Classification (GTDB taxonomy): domain Bacteria; phylum Myxococcota_A; class Polyangia; order Polyangiales; family Houyiibacteriaceae; genus UBA1660. The sequence goes on along the minus strand of JAEPMI010000008.1, from coordinate 207,071 downwards.
CCGTGCGGGCGGGACCGTCCCGCTCTACCCCATGACCAGCTTCGCGACCCACGACGAGGTCGTTCGCCTGGGCGAGAAGGCAGCGACGGATCGGACCCCGATCACGTGCTTCTCCCAGGGCATCTCGCTGCGAATGGACGAGGAGGGCGAGCTCTTCCGCACCGAGGACGGCTCGGTCTCTCCGTACGCGCCGGGCCACGGCGATCTGCCGAGCGCGCTCCGGCGCGCCGGGGTGCTCGACTCCTTCCTCGAGGCCGGTGGCCGGATCCTCTTCATGTCGAACGTCGACAACCTCACAGCCACGCTCGACCCCGCGGTGATCGGCGCCCACATCGAAGGCGGCAAGCCGATGACCGCCGAGATGGCGCCCAAGTACCCGGGCGACAAGGGCGGCGCGCCGGCGTTCGTGGACGGCGACCTGCAGATCGTCGAGGCCTTCCGTTTCCCGGAGGATTTCGACCAGGACTCGATCCCGGTGTTCAACACCAACACCCTCGTCTTCGACGCCGAGCGTCTCCGCGAGCCCTTCCCCTTCGACTTCTTCGCCGTGCGCAAGACCGTCGAAGGCAAGACCGCCATCCAGTTCGAGCGGCTGGTCGGACAGATCAGCGCGTTCATGCCCTGCACCTTCCTGAAGGTCCGCCGCGAGGGGCCGGACGCACGCTTCCAGCCGGTGAAGGACCCGGCGGAGCTGGAGCGCCGCACCGACGAGATCGTCACCGCGCTGAAGGCGCGAGGGATCCTCTGACGCCGCTGCCGCGCCTCTTGTTCGCGCTCGCGCTGCTCGTCGGCTGCCGCGAGCACGACCTGATGCGCTGCCACTTCGGCGAGGAGCAGATCCTCGCCGAGACCGGCGGTGGCCACTTCCACGCGGTGCGGCACCTGGGAGACTCGCTCCTCTGGTCGGCGCGCGAGGGCCTCTTCGTCCGTGAGGGTGATGCCGAACCGGAGCGCCTCGGTCCACCGTGCGACGCGGGGCTCGATGCGATCGCTGACGGCGGCGCGACCTTCGTCGTGTGCGCGCGACGCGCCGAGCCGGACGCCGCGAAGGAGGGCGGCTTGGTGGCGTGGCGCCTCGGCGAAGAACGGCTCGAGCGAGCCCTCCCCGGCGCGGTCGGCGAGGAGAGCGATGGTGTCGCGCTCGCGCGGCACGGAAATCGCCTGGTCGTCGCCTGGCACGAGGGTGCCCCCAAGGCGTTCCACGTCTGGCGGCAGGACCTCGACCCCGAGACTCTCGAACCGAGCGACGAGCCCGAGCGCCTCTCCAACCCGCGCTTCGCGGCCGGAGCGCCCACGCTCTACTCGGACGACGAGCACCTCGCGGTCGCGTGGGGAGAGCACTGGGCGGACCACGAGGGCCGGCACCGCGTCTCCGGCCACGTGGTGGTCTCCGTCGACGGGTCGCACGCCCGCATGCTCGTCGAGGTCGAGGACACCCACCCCGCACCCGTCATCGCGCGAGACGCCGAAGGGCTCCTGCTCCTCTTCCGCGACCAGCGCGCGCCGCTCGACTACCCCTCGATCTTCGGCCACCGGCTGACCAGCGACTTCCGCCTCCACGGGCGACTACGCCTCGTGGGCCGCGCGGACGAGGGCGGCCCCATTCGCACCTTCGGCTGCGACATCGACGGCGCGCGCACTCAGATCGCGGTGGTCGCACGGAGCTGGGGGGCGGACGACACCCTGGTCGCGGCGCACCTGCTCGACGACGAGCTCGCCGAACGCTTCCACGAGCTCCAGGTCTACGAGTGGGGCGGTCAGCTCGTGCTCGGCGACGGAGTCTGCGACGACAACAGTCTCGAGCTACTGGTCGCCGAGCGCGTCGTCCCGGCCTCCGACGACGCCCGCCGCCGCACGGCGCACCTCGTCACCCTCCCCGCCCGCTGCGGCGCCGGCCCCTACCCTCGCAGCGGCGCCCACTGAGTCTCGGGGGACTCGCAGATCTCGCTCTCGTTGTCGGCTCGGGTCGTCGCCTGAGCTCGGGTCGAACGGGTAGAGGCGCCCCCTTGGCTCGCCATCGGCGTGTGGAAGTGCAAGGTGAGCTCAAAGCTGCTGCCGAAACGCCGGATGACCGCGAAGCCCCGGTTTCGATCTCGGTGCCCAACGAGCCCGAGCGCCGGCACAGCGGCGCCGCAGTGGCGGGCCCACTGCTATCTACGGCTGACAGCGCGTCGGGCAGAGGTCCAACAAGCATCTGTCGACCGCTGCGACCAGAGGGCTTTCCGTGCAAGCCGGTCCAGGGCTGTCTGAGGTCCGGCACGTCGTGCAGAGGTCATTCTCGCTGCACGCCGTGAGTTCGTCGCAACAGTGTTCGCTGCTGCATCCTGCACATTCGCCGTCCGGGACCAATGGGGCGGAGCAGCTGGGCGGAGGTGCCGGTGGTGCGGTGGCCCGGTTGAGAAGACCAAGAGACGCACATCCGTGGCTGAGTGCGGGGGAGATCAGAGCGTCAACCGCCACCTCTGCAGAGCCAGTGGCTGTGTTGATTCGGATCCACCCGAACCCCCCGCCGCCACCACCGTGCGCCGGGTTCGGTCCGATGCGGAAGCCGCCGTCTTGCGCATCCGTCGAGCCCGCGGCCCCCGAGCCGGGCACGGCGCCCCCGTCCCCACCACCCGCGCGAAGGGCTCCTTCGATCACAACGATGGGCGCCTCGACCAGAATGCTCCCGCCACTCCCTCCTCCTGCCCCCATCGTGGCTAGCGCATCGCCTCCGCTTCCCCCGCGCGCATCGATCGAACCGCCGCCCCGCACTTCCAGGCGTTGTCCCGCGATGAGTTGGAGCGCACCGCCGCCATCACCCCCATCTCCGGCAGTGGCCTGACCGTTCGTGCCACCGCCAGAGCCGCCCGCCAGTGGGCTGATCAGGGGTCCGCCGTACCGGGCCCCTCTCATCGACTCATCCCCACCGGAAGGAAGTCCACCAAGACCGCAATAGGACCCACCGGCGCCCGCGCCCGCACTGGTTGAATCGATGGTGAAGCCGCCGCCCCCCGGCCCACTGCCCCTAGATGCACCGTCCCGATTCTCAGCGCCGACCCACCCTCCGGCTGTTACGAGGATTCGTCCGGAGTCAATGATGAGCGAGTCCATCGCTATGATGGCGGCTGGCCGGGACCCCTCCACGATGAGAGTTCCTCCCTCGATTGTCACGGAACGGAAGAACCACACAGCGATCCGGTCGGCTGGTGGCGGTGCGCCAGTTTGCAGATAGAAAGCGAACTCGACCGGTCGGCCCCCTGCCGAGCCATTGTCCGTGTTCAGCCGAACTGGGCCAGATAGCAGCCGGAGGCTCGGCGGTTCGTCGCTCACTCGTGCGGCGGCCCACGATGCGAGGTTGCTAGGATCGAAATCCAAACTGAGTGGCGGTGGCCCGGCGTCGGGCGAAGGTGGGGGACCCCTGTCCGGCGGGGGCCCCGCGTCCACCGGCTCGGAATAGCAAGGGTTGGTACCCACCCGGCATATCCGGCCCGTTGCCTCTCCGGAGTACACGCAAAACTCACTCGACCCACAATCGCAGTGGGACTCGCACTGACCGTCCGGTTCATCCGCGCAAGAGGACGCTAGAGCGAGCGCTAGAATCACAACCGAGTTCTTCATCGTTTCCGCGCACCGTAACACGGTCGCCAGAACGCTTGGCGACGGCTCCCGGCAAACGAAGCTCCCACCGTGACGTGACTCGGCATGGCTACTCAGTCGAGATCTCTCGGTCTGACCTGTGTCGCCGTCTCGCGGTCTGGATGGCTCTCGGAAGGTCTCGCGGCGTAGCCACTCGGTGCGTCTTCGCGCTACGTCCTCCGTGCTAGCGGGGGACGAGCTGACCGTTGCGCAGTCGGTAGCGCACCGTCTGGTCGCTCCACGGCTTCAGGATTGGCTGGATCCCGTCGCCGGCAGGCTCGTCGCTCCACGGCCAGTTGTCGGCGCTCCAGCCCGCGGCCTGACCGGGGCGGATCTCGAGGCCGCGCCGACCGGGACGCACCTGGTTGCGGATGACGTGGTCGTCGCCCTGCCGACGCTCGACCTCGACCGCGAGAAGCCGCGGGAACGCCTCGCCGTCGAACTGGTGCACCAGGAGCACGTCGCGCTGGACCTCTCCGAGATCCTGCCGAACGCGCACGAGGATCTCGTGGCGCCCGTCGCCATCCAGATCCGCCGTCGTGACTCGGCGGATGTCGGCGTGGCCCTGCACCGGGAGCTGGTAGTAGAAGTACCCCTGACCGCCGCGGAACGCGGGGCCGACCACCACGAGCGCGTCACCGAGCACCGCGATGCGCTCCGGCGTGCGGTCCCCTTCGACATTGCGGTCCCAGACGAAGCGCGGCCGAATGCGCGCCGGGATGTTCTTGTCGGCGCGCACGCCGCTCACGAGCTCGCGCATCGCGGCGTCGCCGCGCTGCGGCCGCCGTGTCTCGCGGCGAGTCTCCCGTCGGGTCTCCCGCCGCGTCGTCTGCGGGCGGGCCTCGCGCTGGTTCGGGTTCGGTCGCTCCTGGACCACGGCGAAGCGCTGGCCGTCCCACTGATAGGTCCGCGACCGATGCTCCCCCCACGGGAGCAGGATGCTCTGCGCGTCCGTCGACGGGCTCTCCTGGAAGTTCTCGGGCGTCAGCCCATCGGCCGAGCCGATGGAGGCCTCGATGGTGGGCGGGCTCCCGCGCCGACGGCCGCGCCCGACCCGCACGCGCGCCTCGACGTGACCCTCGGAGAGCTCCTTGCGGGTCTCGATCGCGAAGAGCGGCTGCACCCCGGTGCAGTCGAAGCCGAAGATCTGCCAGAGCCGACGGCTGCCGCGACCGTCACGCTGCGTCAGCTCGACCCGTAGCTCGTCCTTCCCGTCACCGGTGAAGTCCCGCAGCTCGAAGCCGTGCACGTCCCCGGCTCCCTGCACCGGGAGCGCGGCGAAGTCGTAGGCGTTCGCGTCGCGGTAGCCGGCGCCGAAGACCACCACGAAGCGCTCGACCTGAACCACGCGCTCGGGGCGTTGGTCGCCACAGACGTCGGCACGCTCGGAGTGGCGGGGGGTCGCGCCGGCGATGCCCTGCTGCGTGAGGAAGCGGTCGAGGACCGCGTGCTCGCCACCGCTCGGTCGAATCTCCGGGAGCCGCTCCAGATGCCGCCGATCGACGGCGACCGTCGACGGCGCGTTCTCCACCTCGGGTCGAGACTCGGAGTCGACGTCGTTGAGGCGCACCGCGGCGCGGCCCTCTTCCCAGCCGCGGCTGCCGGGGATCTGGTTCCACGGGATGAATGCCTCGATCTCGTAGCCCCCGTCGCTGCGGGCCTCGACGACACGCGCCCCGCGGATGGCCCTCGGGCGACCACCGAGCGGGCCGACCGCCGCCGCGCCCGCCGTGTGCTGGGTGCCGGGATAGAGCCAGATCTCACTGGCCCGATAGCCACGGCCATGCGGCATCGCCATCACGACCACCACCGCATCCTGGTCGCGGCTCGGACGCTCCTGCCGGATGAGCCGCTCGTCCGCGACGTCCGCCGCGACGTAGAGCCCGGCGCCGTCGTATGCGAGCGCGAACTCCATCGACGCGTCCGGTCCCCGCCCCACCCCGACCTTCGGCACCGCACGCCAATCGCGGAGCATTCCGTCGACCCGAACGCCGCGCTCGGCGACCTCGTGGATTCGGATGCCCACCTGGGCGTTGGCGGTCGAGGTGAGCGCCAGCGCGCACACGATTGAAACCGAGAACAGCCGCATCGCGGCGGCGAAGGTATCACGCACGGTGGAATCCTCCATCGGCTGGCTCCGACGCCACGGCGCGAGGAAAGTTCAGCTCTCGACGACGTCGAGGCGCTTTCGGCGCCCCTCTTTGCGCTCGCCGTCCGGCCCGTAGAGGGCGAGCTGACCGCACGCCGCGTCCACGTCGTTGCCCCGCTGCCGGCGAATCGTCGCGGTGACCCCACGCTCGCGAAGCCGGTCGCGGAAGGCGTGCACCCCGTCCCACGCCGGCGCCTCGAGGGCGCTCTCGGCGATCGGGTTCATCGGGATGAGGTTCACCTTCACGGGCACGCCCTTCAGGAGCTTCACCATCCGGTCGGCGTCACGGACGTCGTCGTTCACGCCGCGAATGAGCGTGTACTCGATGGTGATGCGGCGTCGCTTCGGCATCGGGTAGCGCTTGAGGCAGGCGACCAGCTCCGAGAGCGGGTACTTCCGGTTCACCGGCATGATCTTGGAGCGGGCCTCGTCGTCGACGGCGTGCAGGCTGATGGCGAGCGCCACCTTCCCGTCGAAATCCTTCGCGAGTCGATCGATCGCCGGCACGAGCCCGCTGGTCGAGAGCGTCACCCGGCGCGTGCTCAGCCCGATGCCGTCCGGATGGGTCAGCAGCACCAGCGCTCGCGCGACCTCGTCGTAGTTGTGCAGCGGCTCGCCCATGCCCATGAGCACCACGTTGCGAAGGCGCTCCTCGTCATCGAGGCGCGCGCGCCCTTCGATGACCTGCGCGACGATCTCGGCCGCGCTCAGATGACGCTGCAGCCCGGCCACGCCCGACGCGCAGAACACGCAGCCCATCGCGCAGCCGACCTGACTGGAGATGCACTGGGTCACCACCGTGCCCGGCTTGAGCCCCGCCTTGAGATCCTCGCTGCGGTCCGCGTCGTCGACGTCGGGGTCCTTCACCAGCTGCGGGATGAGCACCGTCTCGACGTCGAGTCCGTCGTGCATGCGCACGAGCAACTTTCGCGTCTTGTCGCTCGCGTCGTGCGCCCGCACCACGTCGAGCGGCAGCGGCCCGACGCCCTCGTCCTTCAGCTTCGCGCGAAGCGACTTGGGCAGGTTCGTCATGGAGGCCGGGTCGAGGACCCCACGCTTGTGGATCCACCCGAAGACCTGCTTCCCGCGGTAGCCCGGCTCGCCCCATTCCTCGAGCACGGCGCACCACTCCTCGGGGAGGCGGGCGAGCCAATGGCTGGCGGGTTCGAGGGTCGGAGTCTTCATGACGAGGCCGTGCGGACCCCTTGGAGTGGCATCGGCCGCGCCCTCACGCAACCCATCGGCCCACGGGGGTCGGTGAATCCACGCCCGTGGACGACGCTCAGCTCTCCCGTGGCTCCCAGAGCTCGACCTTGTTGCCTTCGGGGTCCATCACCCACGCGAAGAGCCCGTTGAACTCCTCGTCGGGTCCCTTCACGGGCTCGATGCCGGCGGCCTTCAGCTGCGCCAGGAGCTCGGTCAGATCGTCGACCCGGTAGTTGATCATCAGCGGCGAACGGCTGGGTTCGAACCAATCCCCATCGGCGTCGGCCAGGTGCCAGACGGTCATGCCCCGAGCGCTCTGCGCTGCTCCGCCCGCCTTCCAGTCGAAGATCACCCCGCCCCAACTCTCGAGCGAGAAGCCGAGGTGGTCGACGTACCACTGCTTGAGCGCTTCGGGGTCCTTCGCTTTGAAGAACACCCCACCGATTCCAGTCACCTTCGCCATTCGTGCCTCCTGGGCGCGCAGCGTCCCAACGCGTCGAGCTCTCGGTCAACCTCGTCGCAGGCGTGCGATACTCCCGGCCTTGTTCTTCCTCCGCACCCCTTCGGACCCGAGGGTCCGCACGATGCTGCGCCGACGTGCGGACGCACCGTTCACGTACCGGCACGTGGGCGCGACCGCGGCGGACCTGCCCGCGGCTCCCGCGGGCTTTCTCCTGGACCGCTACGGCGCGGTGGTCGGCGAAGGTCGCCCCGCCTTCGAACGATGCCGCGCGGCGCTGGAACGCATCGACAACTACCCGCGGAGCTTCACCCGAATCGTCCACGCGGATGACGCCGAGCTCGCACCCGGCTCGCTCTTCGGAACGGTCGTGCAGCACTTCGGTTTCGCGTCGGCTCACCCGTGCCGACTCATCTACGTCGTCGACGAGCCCGACCGTTTCGGCTTCGGCTTCGGGACGCTCCCCGGACACGCGGAGTCCGGGGAGGAGCGCTTCTTGGTGCGACTCGAGAGCGGCCGCGTTCACTACGACGTCCAGGCGTTCTCCAGGCCGGTCGGGCTCCTGCCGCGGCTGGGCGCACCCATCACGCGGTCGTTCCAGCTGCGCTTCCAGCGGGAGACGCTGGAGACGATGAAGAGCCACGCGCGCTGAGCATCAGCGAGGCACGACGTCGACCCCGCCAGAGGCTCAGCTGCTCGCTGCCGACCTCGTCAGTCGACGGGAGCCGGCGCGAAGACCTCCACGTCGACGCCCGCGGCGTAGTGGACCAGCTCGGGCGACGCGCCGGGCGCCGGCAGACCCGCCGCGGCGATCAGGGACTCCTCACAGCGCGTCACGCTCGCCATCCGTGCGGGATAGGGAGTGTGGTGCACCTGCCCGCGAACGAGGCGACCGCCCTTCTCCGAAAAGAGCAGGTAGCGCTCGAGGAAGAAGTGCTCCCGCGACCCGAGCGGCGAGTCGACCGGCTCGCCCACCTCGAAGCTCACGCGGAGATGGGATCCGTCGCGTTTGCGCGTGGTCTCGAACCGACCCTTCTCGGCGGTCATCGTGGCGTAGTGGTAGGGCAGGCCCCATCCGATCCGCGCCGCTTGCACCGCGAGCCACGAGCTCGCCTCGAGCGAGAAGAAGTACACGCCTGGCTCGCCATCGCAATGCACGTAGGTGCGCAGGTTGCACTCGAGGAAGTCGAAGGCGAACGCATTCGGCCACCAGGAGGGCGCGATGTCGCGCATGAGGAAGGGCACCATTCCCACCCAAGCGCGCCCGTCCCACAGGTCGAGCTCGAGCGACGCCGGCACCACCGCCCTCATCGCCTCGATCGGAACCGACCAGTGCATGAAGAGCAGCTCGCGCCAGCGCTGGGTCCCTGCGTTCGAACCCTCGGGCCGAATCGTCGGTGCGTGCCGATCCATGCCTCGCAGGGTCCTCGGAATCCGCACGCGGCGCCAGACCGACCAGTGCCCCTCGATTCCCCGGCCCGAGCCGTGTTATGCGCTCCGCATGAAGAACGCGCAGTCGCTGATCGAAGCCGCCTTCGAAGACCGCTCCAAGCTCGCCAACGACGACGTCCGCGAGGCCGTCGAGCGAACCGTGGCCAACCTGGACAACGGCACCCTCCGGGTCGCCGAGCCGCCCGCGGAGCCCGGTGGCGAGTGGACGGTGAACGCCTGGGTGAAGCAGGCCGTGCTCCTCTACTTCGGCATTCGCGAGATGAAGACCATGGAGGTCGGGCCCTTCGAGTGGCACGACAAGATCCCGCTCAAGAAGGACCTCGCCGAGCAGGGCATCCGTGTCGTCCCGCCCGGCACGGCCCGCTTCGGGAGCCACCTCGAGCCGGGTGCGATCCTGATGCCGGGCTACGTGAACATCGGCGCGCGGGTCGGCACCGGCACCATGGTCGACACCTGGGCCACCGTCGGCAGCTGCGCGCAGATCGGCAAGCACGTGCACCTGAGCGGCGGCGTCGGTATCGGCGGCGTGCTCGAGCCGCCCGGCGCCACGCCGGTGATCGTGGAGGACGGCGCCTTCCTCGGGTCGCGCGCCATCGTCGTGGAGGGTGTCCGCGTCGGCGCGGAGGCGGTGCTCGGCTCCAACGTGGTGCTGACCTCCTCGACCAAGATCCTCGACGTCACCGGTTCCGAGGTCGTCGAGCACAAGGGCTACGTGCCGCCGCGCTCGGTGGTCATCCCCGGTACCCGGCCCAAGGAGTTCCCGGCCGGGACCTACCACGTGCCCTGCGCGCTGATCATCGGTCAGCGCAAGGAGAGCACCGACCGGAAGACCACGCTCAACGACGCGCTCCGCGACTTCTCCGTCGCAGTCTGAGAGAGCTCAGTCCGCCCAGGGGTTGATCGGCTCTTCGATCCGGATCCGCGGACTCTCGGTCACCGAGCTCTCCATCGCCGGAGCTTCCTGCTGGGCGACGGGCTCGGTCGCGCGCGCGCGCCGGGGCGCCGGTCGGTGCCGGAGGGTCACCGACCACTCCCCTGGGGACGCCGCGTCGATCGTGTGCTCGACCGGGAAGTGATCGGGCAGCGTGAGCCGCAGCATCTGCGAGCCCTCGAGCGGCAGCCGCACGTCGAGGGGTGTGTTGCCCAGGACGACTCCGTCGAGGGTCACCTCGGCACCCGGAGGCTCGGAGACGAGGTGGGTGGTCGGTCCGGTCGGTCGGGGCGCGGGCGCCGTGTCGGACTCGGTCGCGCGTGGCGCCTGCGGGGTCGGCGCGGGGAGCGCGGTGGTCGCGGGAACCGGCTCGCGCTCGCGAAGCATCGTCGTGAGCCACCAGCCGCCGACACCGAGGAGCACGGCGAGCACCGCCACGCCGGCGAGCCACACGGCCCGCGGCACCTTGCGCATCGGGAGCGCGCTGGCCGGGATCGTCGAAGGGCGCACGTGCGGCGGCCCGTTCGCGTCCGGCACGTAGGGCGCCGGCGTGTAGCGAGGCGCGGTCTCGGGGCGCTCGAGCGCCGCGGCGAGCTCGGCCATCGACTGGAAGCGGGCGTCGGGGTGCTTCTCGAGACAGCGCAGGATGATTCCCTCGAGCGGCCCGATGTCGACTCCGTGCGCGCTCGGAGGGGGCGGCTGCTGGCGGATGTGCGCCTCGAGGAGCGCGACCCAGCTCTCGTCGTCGACGTCGAAGGGCAGCTTCCCGACGGCCATCTCGTAGAGCATCACGCCGAACGAGTAGACGTCGCTCCGGGTGTCGAGCTCGCCGGCGCGCGCCTGCTCCGGAGAGATGTAGTGGGGCGTCCCGGTCACGATGCCGGTGCGGGTGAGCTTCTTGCCGGTGTCGCCGAGGATCTTCGCGATGCCGAAGTCCACGACCTTGGCGACCTGCTCGCCGTTCTGCTCCACCACGATCACGTTCTCGGGCTTCAGGTCGCGGTGGACGATGCCCTGCTCGTGCGCCGCTTGGAGCCCCGCGGCCATCTGGAGCCCGAGCTGGGTCACCCGGGACACCGGCATCGGCGCGTCGTCGAAGACGATGTCGGCCAGCGGCTCGCCCGCGATGAACTCCATCACGTAGTAGAGCTCGCCGTTCGGGAGGACGCCGAAGTCGTAGACCTGGACGACGTTCGGATGCGCGAGCCCGCTGATGACCCGGGCCTCCCGGAGGAAGCGCGCCTCCCGAACGTCCTTGTGCTGCGGAGCGCAATCGCCGGTGAGGACCTTCAGCGCGACCGTGCGATTGGCCGTCTGGTGGTGGGCGCGATAGACGCGCCCCATGCCGCCCTCGGCGATCGGGGCGATGACCTGATAGCGCCCGTCGACCAGGGTCCCGACCAGCGGGTCCTGCCGTTGAATCGCGGCCGACCCGCCGACGTTGGCGCTCGGAGCGCTCGCCGCCTGAGCTTGCGCGGCCGGCTGTGGCTGGCTCACGGGCGGCTGCGGCTGCGCGGCAGGTTGGGGCTGGCTCACGGGGGACGGCGACGACGACGGCCCCGCGACGGGCGATCGGGGAAGCTGCGGCCGGGACGGCGGTGGCGACGGCACCTCGTCCATCGTCGCCAGCCCGCCGTCCGCGGAGCGGGGCTCGGGCTGGGGCGTGGGTTGGGCGTGAGTGCTCATCGAAAGGGGCGCCGGCCGGTACCAGCTCGCCGCGCGAGGTCACCACCCTGCGGGAGCGAGGTCCAGAAATGGGTACGGAGCAAAGTGAACGTCGTTACGCACACGCGCGGCCTCCGCCCCGTCATTCTAGGGGCAATCAGCGCCGTCATCCAGAGCGCCGTGGTCGCCCGCGGCCCTCCACGACGGCTCTCGTGCTACCTCCGGGGGATGACCGTTCGGCTGGGCATCAACTTCTGGCAGGCGCCGTGGATCGCGCTCGCCGACCCGGACCGGCTGGAGCGCGAGCTCGACACCCTCGCAGAGCTCGGTGTGCGCGATCTGCGGATCCTCGCGGGCAGCGAGGGGCCGGACCACGCAGGCGGGCGGGTCGTCCCCGCGCTTCGACCGGCACCCGACGGATGGAACGACCAGGTCTTCGAAGGGCTCGAGCGGACCCTCCGCTCGCTCGAAGCGAGGGACCTCTCCGCCATCCTCGTGCTCGGCAACTTCTGGAGCTGGTCCGGTGGACTCACCCAGCTCCGCGAGTGGGCGGGTCGGGGACCGATCCCCACGCCCCCGGACGGCGACGCCTTCCGCACCCACGCCGCCGGCTTCTACGGCGACGACGACGCTCGGGCGCTCTTCGCGACCCACGTCGAGCGCTGCGTGAGCCGCCTCGGAGGAGCGAGCGCGATCGGGGTGTGGGAGATCCTCAACGAGCCGCGCGGGCTCCACGATCCCGAGGGCATGCGCACCTTCCTCGCCGAGACGGCCGCGCGCATCGCCGCCCTCGACCCGGGCCCCGAAATCGCGACCGGCTCCGAAGGGAGCACCGCCGACCCGGCGGACGCGGGCCTCGACTTCCGAGCGGACCACGCGAGCCCGGACGTGAGCGTGACCACCTGCCACCTCTGGCCCGAGAACTGGGCGCTCTGGGACCCGACGGATCCGGAGGCCGACCTCGAGCCGGTCCTCGAGTGGTCGCGCGCCTACCTCCGCCGCCACGCGACCGTCGCCGCCGAGCTCGGCAAGCCGCTGCTCTTCGAAGAGCTCGGGCTCGCCCGCGACGGGCGGTCGATGGGCCGCGGGTCGACACGCGCCCGCGACCGCTTCTTCGAGGCGATGCTCGACGAAGCACGTTCGCTGGACGCCGAAGGTCTGCCGGTCCGGAGCGTGTGCTTCTGGGTCTGGAGCGGCGAAGCGCTTCGCGGCGCGGCCCCCTACCCCGGCGACCCGCCACACGAGCCGGAGGGTTGGTACGGCATCGGACCGGGCGACGAATCGACCCTGGCGGTGCTCCGGGCGTACTGAGGATGCGCCGTGGAGAGGGAGACCTTATGGTCGCCCCCATGGCGCGCCCCTGCCCCCGCTGTGGAGAAGACGTCCCGGTCGTCCTGCGAGGCACCGAGGCCTTCTGCACCGCGTGCGGTCGCCGGCGCCTGCCCTTCGCGCAGGAGGTGCTCAATCTCAAGGGCAAGTCCGCGAGGGTCGGCGGGACCGCGGCGCGCGTGCTCGGGATGATCACCTGGACCTTCGGCTTCTTCCTGGCTGCGCTCCTCGGCTTCGTCCTGCAGTTCTTCTTTCCGGAGATGCTGCTCGGCTACGCGGTGGGCGGCACGATCAGCTTCGTGACCTTGCTGCTGGGCTCGCTCCTCTTCTTCGGCGGCCGCACTCTCGGCAAGGTCGGCGAACGCGCCGCGACCGAAGCGCAGGTGAGAGCCATCCGCGGACTCGCACGCCAGCGCAAGGGCGTGCTCACCGCGAGCGAGGTCGCGCGCCACCTCGACATCACGAGCCAGCGCGCGGACGCGCTCATGACGGAGCTCGCGCAGCGCCCGGAGGAAGACGTCGGCGTCGACGTCGACGACCACGGCAACGTCCTCTTCCTCTTCGACAACCCCGAGGCGCGCCGCTGGCGCGTTCGCGTTGAGGCGAGCGGCCTGGACCCCGACGAGTTCGCCCAGGGCGCCGCGGCGATCGAGCTCCCCGCGAAGACCGCCGCCCCCCTCGAACGCGAGGGCTAGCAAGCGGCCGGAGAGCGAACCCGAAGGGTGAGCTCTCGACTGCCTGCTAGCGGAACACCAGGGGCGCCATCGCGCCACGCCAGGACCGGCGGGTCGAGTCCCGGTGCGGCGAGGCGTTGCAGCGAACGGACGCCTCCTGGCGCACCATGCGAATGCAGTTGAGCGACTCGTCGTCCGTGACCCGCTCCAGGAAGCCCTCGGCCTCCGACGCGTCGGCGAGCTCGGCGTGGACGTTCGGCGGCGGGAAGAGGCGCACCTCGTAGCCGCGCAGGGGCTCGCCCACGAGCGCGCCGACGCGCTCCCAGCGAACCGACGTGTGCTCTCGCCCTTCCTCGACCGCCGACGCACGCCGCAGCTCGAGCACTCCATCGTGAGCCTCACCCTCGACGACCAGCACGGACTCGGGCGACTCCAGGTCGCCGCCGATGGGCGTGAGCGCGAGCGTCACACGGAGCCGGCCGGTCGCTCCGGCGACGGCGTTGCGGAGCATGCGGTAGCCGCCGTCGGGCGCGTCGGTGCTCGCCGCACCGGCGCGCACGAGGCGCGCCCCCTCGGCCCATTCGACGACCCCCGCACGCAGGCGGACCGCCGTGTCGTCGGCCGCCGCGCTCTCCGCGCGGACGTGCACCGAGCGGCTCGAACCGCCAGCGTCGGCCAAGGTCAGCATCGTCTCACCGAGGGACTCGAGCGGCAGCGTTCCCCGAGCGCTTCGCAGCCTGGCCCGAACGCCGTCGAGCGCCTCGGCCGAGAGCCACGCGCCCTCGGCCAGCTCGTAGTTGGTGCCGCGCGGGAGCTGCGAGAGGACCCCAGCCGCGGCCCGTGCACGCCGGGTGGACCCGACGACACCATCGGCGGCGAGCGCCTCGGCGAGCACGTCGGCGCCGACGCGGGCGAGCGCGCTGCGGCGTCGCACCTGCCACGCCCGCACGTCGTGCGGCCCGCGCGCGAGGACCCCCTCCGCCCAGCGCGCCGCGTCCGCGGGCTCGTCGAGGTCACTCAGCAAGAGCTCGATGAGCCGCTCGACCAGCGCGTCCTGCCCCGGGTGGGCGTTCGCCGCTCGCTCGAGCAGGTCCCGGAGCTCGGCGACCGCGACCTGACGCTCGTCGGGCGGCAGGTTCCCGAGCCGATCACTTCGCAAAGCCACCTGCTCCCGGACCATCTCCAGGTCCTCGACCACGACCTCGTCGACGGCCAACGGCCGGGACGCCGACGCCTCGAGGGCGAGCGCCTCGCGGCGACGCTCCTCGTCGCCCGCCAGCAGCTCGAGGTCTTCCCACCGCACGTCGGTGCGCACTTCGAGCATGTCCCCGTTGGCCACCTTCGTCTGCTCCGCGATGGCGCCCACGCCGCCGGGGTCGTCGCGGAGGTTCTGGAGCAGCAGGAGGATCTCGTCCGCCATCTCCGCGTCGGGCAAGCGGTACTGCTCCACCCGACGAAGACCTGCGCCGTGAGGAAGGAGCACGGAGGCCACGTCGAGCCCGAGCCCGCCGCTCGCCACGCCGGAGCTGAAGAGCCCATCGGCGGCGCTGCGGGAAGCGATCTCGAGCGCCTCGGGATAGCGCCGCGCCAGGTCGATGCATCGCATCTCGGTCCCGCGGCCGCGCTCCGTCCACGGACCGCGCCGCACGAGCACCGTGTGGTCGTCCACGCGCTCGGCGCGGTACTGCCAGCACTCGGCCCCCGGGCAGACGGGCCCACGCTCGTACCAGCGGATGCGCAGCTCGGGGTGGTCGTCGAGGAACGCGCGGGTCCGCTCCACGCTCGAGACCCGGAGCAGCGCGAAGGTGGCCTGGCGGCCGCTGGTCGGGTGCTCCTGCCGCACCTCGGCGAAGGCCGCGATCGGAGTGTCGCTCCCCCAGCTCAACGTCGCGAGATGGCTCGAGGCCGAGAGCCGCCGCACGAGCTCCCGCCGTTCGGACGAGACGGCACCCACGCGGGCCCCCGCGCAGCGATCGGCGCCGGGCGGCAGGCGCGCGAGGAGCCGGTCGAGCGCATCCGGGGCGGCCGCATGCTCCACGTGCAGCAGCGGCCCGGCGGGCGCCGGTCCCCCGCAGGCGAGGGCTCCGATCGTGCAGAGCAGCGCGGCCGTCCATCGCACGAGCCGAGCCTAGCAGCCGGATCGGAGAGGGCGTAACGCCGACGCTGCCGTGGAGTAGAGTCCGGCGCCATGGGTGACTACCGAGACGTCGTCGAAGAAGTGTACGCGGAGGCCGCGGAGGTCCCGCAGGCCGCGCTCTGCTGCACGCAGAGCCCCGTCTGGGAGCTGCCGGGGCTGGTGGTGCCCCAGGCGATGCTCGACCGGAACTACGGCTGCGGGTCGACGGTGAACCCGCGCGATCTCTCGCGGGCCGAGCGCGTGCTCTACGTCGGCGTCGGCGCCGGCCTCGAGGTGCTGCAGCTCGCGTACTTCCTCCGCCGCGAGGGCGGCGTGGTCGCCGTGGACACCAACCCGAAGATGCTCGCGGTGGCCGCCGAGCTCCTCGAGGAGGCCGCCCGGGTGAACGACTGGTTCGAGCCCGAGATGGTCACCCTGCAAGAGGGCGACGCGCTCGATCTCCCGCTCGACGACGCGTCCGTGGACGTCGTCGGCCAGAACTGCCTCTTCAACATCTTCACCCCCGAGCACCTGACCCAGGCGCTCCGCGAAACCCGGCGCGTGCTCCGTCCGCGCGGCCGCTTCGTGCTCAGCGATCCGGTCGCGACGCGACCGATGCCCGAGCACCTCGCCGGTGACGCGCGGCTGCGCGCCCTCTGCCTGTCCGGCGCCCTACCCCTCGATGACTACCTGCAGAAGATCGTCGACGCCGGGTTCGGCACCCTCGAGGTTCGCGCGCGCCGTCCCTATCGCGTGCTCGACAAGGCGCGCTACCGGCTCGACGCGGACCTCCTCCTCGAGAGCGTCGAGGTCGTCGCCTTCGCGGACCCGATCCCCGACGACGGCCCGTGCATCTTCACCGGCAAGACCGCCATCTACGTCGGCACCGAGGACGCCTTCGACGACGGCAAGGGCCACGTCCTGCTCCGCGATCTGCCGATGGGCGTCTGTGACAAAACGGCCGAGGCCCTTTCGAGCCTCGGCCGTGAAGACCTGACCATCACCGGTAGTACGTGGCACTACGCCGGCGACGGCTGCTGCTGACCCCCGCATGAAACGAAACAGGCGCGCCAAAGGCGCGCCCGTTTGGGGAGGAGCAAGTCTCCGGCTCCGCCGGAGCGAAGCGGAGGGGTCTTATGAAGACCCCTCAGAGAAGAAGACAGCCCGGGAAGAAGTAGTTCGTCTCGATGCCGGCGTTCTCGAGGGAATCGCTGCCGTGGACGCTGTTCTCGCCGATGTCCTTGGCGAACGCCTTGCGGATGGTGCCCTCGGCGGCCTCGGCCGGGTTCGTGGCGCCCATGACCTCGCGGTACTTCGCGACGGCGTTGTCGCCCTCGAGGACCGACACGACGACGGGGGAGCGGGTCATGAAGTCGCAGAGCTCGCCGAAGAACGGGCGCTCCTTGTGGACCGCGTAGAAGCCCTCGGCCTGGGCGCGGCTCAGGTGGAGCATGCGCATGGCGACGATCTTCAGGCCGGCCTTCTCGATCATGGCGAGGATCGCGCCGACGTTGTTCGCCTCGACCGCGTCGGGCTTGATGATGCTGAGGGTCCGTTCGGTGGCCATCGTGAGCTCTTCTTTTCCAGAGGGTTTCGGGGGGCGGCCCGCGGCCGCGGGCGGTGCATAGCAACGCGCCAGCGGACCGCAAGTGCGAACGCTCCCCCGC
Source organism: Deltaproteobacteria bacterium (assembly GCA_017644045.1). Lineage (GTDB taxonomy): Bacteria > Myxococcota_A > Polyangia > Polyangiales > Houyiibacteriaceae > UBA1660. Next base: position 189,804 of record JAEPMI010000008.1, on the reverse strand, counting down.
GCGAAAGCTGCATCCGCCGCAGACATGGGGTACGCACGGTCGGCGGTGACCCTTCTGCCCCCGTTGCTCGTGCTCCTGTGCCTCGCCGCCGGCGTCGCGCTCGCCGAGCGCCTGGCGGAGGGTCGGGAGCGCCCCACCGAGCTCCGGGCCCTGGACGGGAGCCTCCTCGGCTTCGCGCTCTTGGTCACGCCGGCCTATCTGCTCGCCTTCGCGGGGCTCTTTCGGCCCGGGATCGTCGGCGGCGCAGGGTTCACCGTCGCGCTCGGCGCGCTGGCGCTCGGAGGCTGGGGTCGCTGGCCGAAGACCGGCCGGGCCATCGGCGCCTACCTCACCGCCCCCTTCCGGCTGGTGCGCTCGCTCTGGGCGGAGCGGGAGCACGTGGCCGCGCTCGGTCTGATCCTTGTCCTCAGCGTATGGGCCTGGACCTTCCTTCTCACCTACCTGGCGCCGAGCCACACCTGGGACGGCATCTGGTACCACGACTCGATCGTCGGCCTGACGCTCCAGAACGAGGGCTTCGCCTGGGCCGAGCTCCCGACCGAGCACCAGGTGGTCAACGGCTACCCGCGGCTGATCGAGACCCTCGGCGCGCTCTTCGTGGTGCTCTCCGACCAGACGTGGATCGAGGCGCCGGCCTCGCTCGGCTGGCCGCTGGTGGCCGTGGCGTTCGTGGCGCTGGTCCGCACGCTGACGCCATGGCGCGGCGGCGCCATCGCCCTGGCGTGTGCGCTGATCACCACGCCGGCGCTGGTGCTCGAGCTGCACTCCACCTACATCGACATTCCGGTGACCTTCCTCGTGGTCGCCGCCCTCGCCTACCTCTGCCAGGCCAAACCCGAGCGCCGCGACCTGTGGCTCGCCGGGCTCGCGCTGGGGCTCTTCGCGGGGGCCAAGGGCACCGCGCTCCTGCTCGCGCCGGTGCTCGGCTTCTTCGGTCTCTGCCGCGCCGTCGGCGTCGGCCGTCGCGAAGGCGCGCTCGCCGCCATCGTGCCCATCGGCGGGGCGCTGCTCTTCGTCGGCATGTACGCCGGACCGCTCTACTTACGTAACTACTTACAGAGCGAGAGCCCCATCTGGCCGGTGGCCTTCGCCTCCGAGACGCTCGGCGTGACCTTCGAGGGGCCGGTCGACACGGTCGTTCGCTGGCCACCGATGGAGAGCTGGCTGAAGGAGACCTTCGGCCCGCCGGTGCAGGGCAGCTACCACGCCGACAGCCGCCCCCACGGCTACGGCCACGCCCTGCCCTTCATCCTGCCGCCGCTCTTCCTGGCGGCGCTGCTGCGCATCCGTCGTGCGCCCGGGCCCGCCCGCTGGATGCTCGTGATCGGCATCGCCATGGCCGCGGTGATCCCGAACCTGCTCTGGTGGGGCCGCTTCGCGATCCTCGCCATCGCGCCGCTGCTGGCCTTCGCCTCCCATCGCGTGCTGGCGAAGGGACGCCGCGCGCTCGCCAACGGGCTGCTCGGCACGATGCTCTTCGTCCACGCGCTCACGCTCTGGTGGGCCGAGCCCTCCTGGGGCGAACCGGCGAGCGAGGTGGTCGAGAAGCTCCGGATGCCACCGCTCGAACGGGCCGCGCACGTCTCGGGCGTGCTGATGGGCGACCCCGAAGTGTTCCGCGCGCGCGACGCCGAGCTCGACTCCGGTGACGTGATCCTCCTGGGCGGACTGATCGGTTTTCCCGCGCTGGCCTGGAACCGGCGGATGACGAACGACGTGCACTTCGCCCGCCCCGGCGACCTGCTGAGCCAGGCCGACGAGCTCGGAGCCGAGTGGCTCATGCTCCCGACGTCGATCGAGCGCCGGGTCCAGCGCGGCGACAACTGGCAGCGCGTCGGCATGATCACCGACGTGATCGTCGTCTACCGCCGCATCGACCACCCCTGAACGACGAACGCCCCGGCGAAGCGGGGCGTTCATCGCGGGCACCAGCTGGCGCTCAGGGAAGGAGGTCGGCGACCGCGTCGGCTTCTTCCTGAAGCTCCTTGGCGGTGGCGTCGACGCGCTCGCGGCTGAAGTCGTTCAGCTCGAGGCCCTGCACGATGCTGTACTTGCCGTCCTTGCAGGTGACCGGGAAGCCGAAGATGAGGCCCTCGGGCACGCCGTAGCTGCCGTCGCTGCAGACCGCCATCGCGGCCCAGTCACCCTCGGGGGTGCCGAGCCACCAGTCGTGCACGTGGTCGATGGCCGCGTTGGCCGCCGAAGCCGCCGAGCTCGAGCCGCGGGCGTCGATGATGGCCTTGCCGCGCTGCTGCACGGTCGGGATGAAGTCGTCCGCGATCCACTTCTCGTCGCCGACGATCTCGGCGACCGACTTGCCGTCGATGGTGGCGTGGAAGGCGTCCGGGTACTGGGTGGCCGAGTGGTTGCCCCAGATGGCCATGTTCTTCACCGCGCTGGCCGGCTTACCGGTCTTCTTGGCGATCTGGCTCATCGCGCGGTTCTGGTCGAGACGCACGAGCGCGCTGAAGCAGCTCGGATCGAGGTCCGGCGCGTTCTTCATCGCGATGTAGCAGTTGGTGTTGGCGGGGTTGCCGACCACGCAGACCTTCACGTCGCGCTTGGCCTTGTCGTTGAGGGCCTTGCCCTGGCCGTCGAAGATCGGGCCGTTCTTGCGGAGCAGGTCCTTGCGGAGCATCCCGGGACCACGCGGCATGGCGCCGACGAGCACGGCGACCGAGATGTCGTCGAAGCCCTTCATCGGGTCGTCGGAGGCCTCCATCCCGGCGAGGAGCGGGAAGGCGCAGTCGTCGAGCTCCATCATCACACCCTCGACCGCCTTCATGGACGGGGGGATGTCGACGAGGTGCAGGATGACCGGCTGGTCCTTGCCGAGCATGTCGCCGGCGGCGATGCGGAAGAGCAGGCTGTAGCCGATCTGGCCAGCAGCTCCGGTAATGGCGACGCGAACGGGATCTTTCATGAAAATCGGGCTCCTCTGGGGTGGGGGCGGCTGCCCCGAAAACGTGCGGTGGGCCTATACCGCGCGAGCCCCGTCGGATCCATCGGTTGGCTCACGGTCCCCGTGAGCCCCGCTCACGGAGCTGGTCCCTCGAAGGCGACCAGCGCGCGGTGTGCCGCGCCGCTCCCGCCGGGTCTCGTGACGAGGAACCGACCGGACGGCTCAGCGTTCCGAATGGGGGCTGCTAGGTTGTGGCCGTGACCCCCGCCGCCCGCATCCTCATCGCGATGGCGCTCGTGGCCGCCGGCTGCGGCGACGACGACCGCTGCGCCGACCTGACGCCGGGGTCCGTCTGCACCTTCGCGGGCACCGGCGAGTACGGGTTCAACCGCGACGGCAACCTCCCCCTCCGTTCGGACTTCTACCTGCTCTCCGCGGTACGCCGGGGGCCCGATGGCCGGGTCCACCTGATGGACTTCAACAATCAGCGCCTGCGTGTCATCGACGACGAAGGGCGGGTCCAGACCATCGCTGGCAACGGCTTTCACGCGCTCGCCGATGTCTCGGTACCGGCGGTCGACTCACCGCTCGAGAATCCGATCGACTTCACCTTCGACCCGGACGGCCTGCTCGTGTTCACCAACTACCACGACCCCCGCGTGCTTCGGATCACCGCGAGCGGGAACCTCGAGACCGTGGCCGGCGACGGAGAGCTCGGCATTCGTGGGGACGAGGGCGACTTCGGCGACCCGCTCGCGGCGCGCTTCATCCAGCTCGACGGCATCGCCATCGCGAGCGACGGCACCATCTACGTCTCCGACAGCCTCGCCAACCGCGTGCGCCGGATCCGCGACGGCGTCATCGAGACCGTGGCCGGCACCGGCAACAACGGCTACGCGGGCGATGGCGGTCCGGGCACCGAAGCCGAGCTCCACTGGCCCTCGGCGCTCGAGCTCACGCCCGACGGCGAGCTGCTGATCGCGGACACGCGGAACCACGCGGTGCGGGTCCTGCGCACCGACGGAACCATCGAGACCCTCGCCGGAACGGGCGTCGCCGGCTTCTCGGGCGACGGTGGGCCCGCCACCGAGGCGCAGCTCGACCAGCCCTACGGGCTCGCGCTCGCCACCGACGGAACCCTCTACATCTCGGATCGACAGAACTTCCGGGTGCGCCGGGTTCGCGCCGGCGTCATCGAGACGATCGCCGGCACGGGCAACAACGGCTTCCGCGGCGACGGCGGCCCGGCCCTCGACGCCGACTTCGGCCACCTCGGCCGCGTCGCCCTCGACGTGGGCGAGACCGAGCTGCTCCTGGCGGACCAGTCCAACAGCTGCGCCCGCCGCATCTTGCTCCCCGACTGATCAGGGAAGCGTGCAGGTACCGTCGTAGCCGTCGGGCGGCACGCCGCAGCCCTGGTGACAGCCGGCGCAGCGCGGGAGCTGCTCGTCGAGCACCTTCCCGTCGCCGTCGACGCTCTGCCAGAACCAGTCGAGGTTCGTGGGGTCGGAACCGACCGCGAGCTTCTCCATCGCCGTCACGCGCTGGACTTCACCGCTGCAGTCGATGTCGCCGAACTCGTACTGGACCTTGATGACCACCGCGCCCTCGGGAAAGGGCGTGGTGCGATCCTGGTAGGGCCCGAGCGCCGCGGGGTCCGCCAGCACCCGGATGTTGTTCAGGTCGTGGTCGCCGCTCTGACGGCAGTCACGGACCTCGGTGTAGGTCGCCTCGTAGTCGTCCGGGAAGACCGGCGTGCCGTCGTCACCGCAGGCGGCGACGACGAAGGAGAGGAGCAGGACCCATCGCATGCTCAGGGCAGTACCACGGTTCGGATCACGCTGTTGCCCGTGTCCGAGATGATGAGCGTTCCGTCGACGTACTCGATGCCGAAGGGCAGGTTGAAGAGCGCCTCGGTGGGCGGTCCTCCGTCGCCAGCGTAGCCGTTCTCGCCACAGACGCCGGCCACGGTGCGGATGACCCCGGACGCGTCGATGCCACGGACGCAGTGGTTGTTCACGTCGGTGAAGTAGAGCGTCCCGTCGTCGCCCAGCGCGAGGTCGACCGGGTAGTTGATGAGGGCGTCGGTCGCGAGGCCGCCGTCGCCCGCGTAGCCGCGCTGCGGCTCGCCATCGACGGGCGGCTGACCGGCGACGCGGTGGACGATGCCGTCGGTGTCGATCATCCGAATGAGGTGGTTCGCGGTGTCCGCGAAGAAGAGGTTGCCCGCGCCGTCGTAGAGGATCCGACCGGCGGGCGTCGCCGACTGGCCGAAGGGCTGCGACATGCGCAGCTCGCTGGCGGGCATCTCGTCGCCGGCGTAGCCGGGCGTGCAGGGACGCGAGCAGAACTCGGCGGGGTCGCCGCAGACCCACCTGCCGGAGACGTTCCCGGCGGGGTCCGCCGGGCACTGCGTCAGCTCGGACTCGTCGCAGGTGCCGGGACCGGCGGGCGCGGGCGCGTCGACGATGCAGCGCCCGGCCAGGAGCTCGAGGTTCCCCTCCGGCGTGACCCGGCGGATGACCTGGTTCGCCTGGTCCATGATCACCAGGTCGCCCGCGGGGCTCCAGGCGACACTGGCGGGCAGGTCGAGCGCGGCGTCGAGCACCGGCCCGCCGTCACCGAAGTACGCGCGTCGACCGTCGCCGCAGCTGTCGGTGACCATGCCGGTCGCGAGGTCGACGACACGGATCATGCTGTTGTGCCAGGCGGCCATGACGATGTGACTCTCGTCCTCGTCGAAGATCATGTTCGTCGGGTGGTTGAAGTCGCCGCTCGCCGGATCGTCGAGGGAGCCACCGAGCTCGCCGCGACCCGCGACCCAACGGACCATGCCGTCGGCCTCGAGGCTGCGGAGGCGGTGGTTGTTCCAGTCGAGGATGTAGAGCGTTCCGTCCGAGCCGGTGAGCGTGTCCTGCGGAAGCGAGAAGCGGACGTCGAGGGCCGGGATCGCGCGGTCGTCCCCGTCCCGGTCGTAGCCGTTGTTGCCGCTTCCGGCGATGGTGCAGATGGTGTCCGGCGCCGTGGTGTCGCAGGGCTCGTCGCCGCACGCGGACAGGAGCGGCGACGCCATCAGGGCGACGAGAACGAGCGCGCGAGTCATCGGATCACCTTCACGATTCGCTCGTTGAGCGAGTCCATCACGTAGAGATTGCCTTCGGGGTCGAAGCTCAGACCGAAGGGCCGGCGGAGCAGGGTCTCGGTGGCGAGCAGACCTTCTTCCTGCGACTGACCGAGCTCACCGGTACCGACCACGGTACGGATGACACCGGTCTCCAGGTCCACCGCGCGAACGACGGAGTTGTCGGTCTCGACGAAGTAGAGGTCGCCCTCCGGTCCGATCTCGAGGTCGCGGGGCGCGCGGAGCTGCGCGTCGAGCGCCTGGCCGCCGTCGCCGGCGTAGCCCAGCACGCCCGTGCCGGCGAAGGCGTCGATCATCCCCGATTCGAGGTCGATGACTCGAACGCGGTTGTTCTCCGTGTCCGAGACGTAGAGCTTGCCCTCGTGGTGGACGATGCCGCCGCTCGGGTTCGGGTTGGACCCGATCGCCCAGCTGAACTCCGCGGCGGTCGCCGGCCCGCCGTCGCCGCCATCACCGATGTTGCCGGTGCCGGCGATGGTGCTGACCATTCCGTCCGCGCCGATCCGCCGGATGCGCTGGTTCTGCTGGTCGACGATGTAGAGGTTGCCCGCGTCGTCGTAGGTCGCGTCGTTGAGCTGCTTGAACACTGCGCCCGAGGCAGGACCGCCATCGCCACCGAACCCCGCGCCCGCGCCGGCGACCACCCGGACGTAGCCGTCGGTCGGGTCGATCTCGAGGATCTTGTGGTTGTGCCAGGCCACCAGCGTGATGTTCCCCTCGGGCGAGAGGAGCAGGTTGGTGGGGTGATTGAGCTGCCACTCCTCACCGGGCGCTCCGTCGGCCGGGACGCCGCCGAGCGGGCCGTCGCCGGGGAAGACGGGGTCGGTCCAGCCGACCATGCTCTCGACCATGCCGTCCGGATGAACCCGCCGGACGAGGAAGTTGTTGAAGTCGGTGAACCAGGCCGTCCCGTCCGGCATGAAGAGCAGGTCCTGCACCTGGTTGACCTGCGCGTTCGTGCGGTGGACATCGCCATTGAAGCCCGCCTCGCCCGTGCCGAGCCACGTGCAGGCGCGGCCGGACTCGAGCCCGTCACAGGGGTCGGCGGCGTCGCCGCACCCAGCGAGGAACAGCGTTGTGGCGAGCGAGAAGGAGACGGTCGTTCGTAGCTTCATCGGTCAGTTCGTTCGGTGGATGAGGACACCCTCGTTGAGGGTCGGGCTGAGGGTCTGACCCCCGACGGCCCACACGCCGCCCTCGGGGTCGATCCATGCCCCATGCAGATTCTGGTCCAGATAGAACCCCAAGTCGACCTCGGCCCAGCCGTCGCTCCCTCGGGTGAAGACGGCACCGTAAAGGCCCACGGCTACAGCGAATTCCCCCGATCCCCGGCAGACGCCGGAGAGCCCCGGGACGAGGTCGCCGGTGGGTGTCACGTTGTGCCAGCCGTCATCTTCGAGCTCGACGATGACCCCGTTGGCGATGCCTCCGACGGCCACGAAGCGCCCGCCCGACTGATGCACGGTGAAGAGCGACGAGCCGACGCCGGTCTCCTCCTGGGTCAGCGCCGACCCGTCCCAACGGAGCGCGACGCCGTTCTCGCCGACGAGCCAGACGTCCGACGCGCTGGTCCCGTTCACCTTCCACATGGCCGAGGCGGTCGCGATCTCGTCCGGCAGCGTCTCCGCTTCCCAGGTGTCGCCGCGGAGTCGCCAGACGAAGCCCTCGGCGCTCGGCGAACCGCCCACCGCCCACATCTCCGAAGGCGAAGCGCCCCAGAGACCGAAGACCGTGGACGTGCTCGGCGTGTCCATGAGCTCGAAGGTCGAGCCGTCGTAGCGGAGGATCATGCCGCCCTCCCCGCCCATGTAGATCGGTCCGCCCTCGAAACCGTGGATCCACCACAGCGTGCCGGCGCTCTGACCGGTCTCCACGCGGACCCAGTCGTCGCCCTCGCGGTGAATGACCATCGGGCCGCTCCCGTCGCGCGCGTCGGCTCCGACGGCCCACACGTCGTCCGAGCTCGTCCCCCAGACGGCGAGGAGCGCGCCGGGGAGCTCTTCCTGCACGACCTCCCAGGTGGGCGTGTCGTCGCCGCAAGCGGACACGAAGACCAACGCGGAAGCCAAGACCAGTCGACGCAGCATGGAGCCGACTATTGCAGACGAATCCGAGCGCGGCGACCGAGCGCTTGCGCCCGGGCGACCCCGGGGCGAGCCTTCCGCCGTGGACCCCATCGTCCTTCCGGCCATCGGTCTCGGAGCGTTCGCCGTCATCGCGGGGGCGCGCTGGTTCCTCGCTCGCGAGCAACGCTTGAAGCGACGCATCAAGACGCTCCCCATCAGCTCGATCGCCGACACCCCGGAGCAGCAAGACGTTCGCGTGACCGGACGGCTCGCCTACCGCGGGGACCGCGCGCCGCTCGAGGCGCCGCTCTCCGGCCGGCCCTGTGCGGCGTGGCGCGTCGTGGTGCGGGAACGCCGCGGCTCGGGGAAGAACAAGCGCTGGATCACGATTCTCGAGGAGAGCGACTCACGCGACTTCGTGCTCGAGGACGAGAGCGGGCGCGCCATCGTCGACGGAACGCTGGTCGAGCTGGCGGTCGACTTCGATCGCAAGGGCGGCACCAGCTTCTTCAGCGGCCCGAGCCCCTACCTCGAGGAGTTCCTCCACGAACGTGGGATCGCGACCAAGGGCGTCGTCTTCGGCAAGACGTTGGACTATCGCGAGGGCGCGCTCGAGGCCGGCGAGCAGGTCACCGTCGCCGGCTCCGGCGTCTGGGAGAACGACCCCACGCAGCGTGGCAAGGGCTACCGCGACGTCGGCAAGCTCCTGCGCGTGAGCGCCATGAGCGACGGCAACCTCCTCGCGACCGACGACCCGAAGCTCGCGCGCTGATCGGAGCGGAATCAGTCCTCGCCGAGCATCTCGCGGACGACCTCGAGGAGCTCGAAGAAGCCCGCGCCCTTGATGAGGTATCGCGTCCCCGGGAGCTTCGCGGCCACCGAGCGCACCCGCTGCTCGTCGAGGGCCGAGTAGATGAGCAGCTTGTCGGCCTCGAGCCCGAGCTCTGTCGCGCGCTCCACGATGGCTTCGCCTCCGAGCGCCGGCATCATGATGTCCAGCACCACCAGCCGCGGCTTCCGCTCCGCGATGGCGCTCCCGATGCCGAAGGGGCTGTCGCAGGTCGCGATGGAGAGACCGTGGGCGCTCAGAAAGCGCTCCGTCGTCTCCAGCAGGAGCTTGTCGTCCTCGACCAACAGCACGTCGACGGCCACGGACGCAGGATACCAGACCGACCTAGTGTCCCGGACCGTGAGTCGTTGCGAAAATCGGCGAGTCATCGGACCGTGAATCAAGGAACGACGACGAGGAATACTCTACGTATTTCGAGGAGGAGTGACGCAGAGTCACGGTTCGAGGGCCGGCGAGTTTTGTGACGAATTCCCGAGACGGGACACTAGAGAGCCGCCGCGATGGCGGCGGCCTGCTCGTCCAAGAGGGCGCGCCGCGCCTGGCCGAGAAGCGCGACCGCCGGTCGTTTGGCGAGCGCCGCGAAGACCTTCGGCAGGTCGCCGCGCGTCCGCGGCAGCACGTGCAGGTGGACGTGCGGCACGGTCTGGTTCGCGATGGGTCCGTCGTTGACCAGGAAGTGGACGTCACCGCTCGGCACCGGCGAGGCGCGCACCGCCGCCGCGACCCGCGCACCGGCCGTGAAGAGCCCGGCCTGCTCGGCGGGCTCGAGCTCGTGCACGTACTGCGCGTGCCGCTTCGGGATGATCAGCACGTGCCCCGGCAGAAAGGGGTAGATGTCCATGAAGGCGAGGAAGTCGCCCTCGTCGAGCACTACGCTCGCCTCGGCGTCACCGCGAACGATCGCGCAGAAGATGCAGCTCATCGCAGCATCATACGAACCGCGACGCCCGCGAGACGAGCCATCCCGGGACGGGCCGCTCAAGCGAACACCTTCGCGACTTCGGCGGCATCGATCGGAGCCGAGGGCTCCCGGAGTTGGCGATGCACCGCCAGGTAAATGAGCGTGGAGAACGAGAGGAACAACGCATCTACGACGGCGTAGCCGAACGTGCATACCGCATGAACGGTCACCCACCCTTCCGCCGAGACGTTGGAGTAGGAGGCCGAGACCCCGATGACCGCGAACACCGCCACCCCGAAGGCGTAAGCCAGCAGAGGGAGGGCCACCGCCACGAGTAGACGCCAACGATGTCCGCGGCTGAGTACCCATGAGTGCTCGAGTGAATCCAAGACCCCGAGGCCGTCGACGGTCGCGAAGGCCTCCGCCAGCGAGAAGCCGACGAACACGATGATGCCCGGAACGATCAGGAGAAGCGCTCCTGCCAGAGTCGCGATCACCACGCAGATCTCGATCAGGAGCACGCGGAAGAACAACCGCGGCACCTTCCACAGCGACATCCTCCAACGCAGCTCGCCCTCCTGCGCCGTCGCCCACGCCGCGAACAGGAGCGCTTGCGTGATCGTACTGAAGAGCAGGTCCAGCCAACGGTTGTCGTAAGTGGCGACGCGGTCTGCGGTGTACCAGCTGACCCCGAGCTCGATGACTGGGGCGAACGGGAGAATCGCCGTGGGCAGCAGACAGAGCAGCGCCACGAGGGTCACCGAGGGATGGCGAGTGATCGCGGTCGCGGCCTCCGAGAACGCCCGCGAGAGCTCGAGAGGCTCCGTTCGAGGGGCTGGCCGTGCCGGCCTCGGCACATCGTCAACGTGGAACGCCCCGAGCTCGCGAGAGCCCGAGGCGTTCGTGTCGTTCCCTTCGTGCAGGGGTCAGCCGCCGAGGAGCGACTTCATCGTGGTGCCCATGTCGGACGGGGTCGGCGCGACCTTCACGCCGGCGTCCTCGAGCGCCTCGATCTTCGCCTTCGCCGTGCCCTTGCCGCCGCTGACGATGGCGCCGGCGTGGCCCATCCGCTTGCCGGGAGGCGCGGTGCGACCGGCGATGAAGCCGGCCACGGGCTTGGTGAAGTTCTCCTTGATCCACGCGGCGGCCTCTTCCTCGGCCGCGCCGCCAATCTCACCGATCAGGATGACGCCCTCGGTGGCGTCGTCCTCCTGGAACATCTCCAGGATCTCGATGAAGCCGGTGCCGTTGATGGGATCACCGCCGATGCCGATGGCGGAGGTCTGACCCATGTTCAGCGCGGTGAGCTGACCGACCGCCTCGTAGGTGAGCGTGCCCGACTTGGACACGACGCCGACGTTGCCGGGCATGTGGATGTGACCGGGCATGATGCCGATCTTGCACTGGTCCGGCGTGATCACGCCGGGGCAGTTCGGTCCGATGACGCGGGTCTTGCTCTGCGAGTCCAGCACGCGGCGGACCTTCAGCATGTCGACCACCGGGATGCCCTCGGTGATGACGACCACGAGCTCGATCTCGGCGTCGACCGCTTCGAGGATCGCGTCGGCCGCGAAGGGCGGCGGCACGAAGATGACCGAGGCGTTCGCGCCGGTCTGGGTCTTGGCTTCCACGACCGTGTCGTAGACGGGCGCTTCGCCCTTGCCGGAGGGGTTCTTCCAGGTCTGACCGCCGCGACCGGGGGTCACGCCGGCGACGAGCTGGGTTCCGTAGTCCATGCACTGGCCCGCGTGGAAGGTGCCCGCGGAGCCGGTGATGCCCTGAACGATGAGCTTGGTGTTCGAATCGACGAGGATGGCCATTGCTTCTTCTCTTCTCTCTTCTTCTTCGCTTCGTTCAGGCGTTGGCCCGCGCAGCCGCGAGCTCGACGATCATCTTGGCGCCGTCCGCCATGGTGTCGGCCGGGGTGATGTCGAGGCCGGACTCCTTCAGGAGTCGCTTGCCCTCTTCGACGTTCGTGCCGGCGAGTCGGACCACCAGCGGGACCTTCAGGCCCAGCTTCTTGGTCGCCTCGATGACGCCGTGCGCGATGATGTCGCACTTCATGATGCCACCGAAGATGTTCACGAAGATGCCCTGCACCTCCTTGCTCGTCAGGATGATCTCGAAGGCCGTCGTGACGGCCTCCTGAGTCGCGCCGCCACCGACGTCGAGGAAGTTCGCCGGCTGACCGCCGAAGTGCTGGATGGTGTCCATGGTCGACATCGCGAGACCCGCGCCGTTGACCAGGCAGCCGATGTTGCCGTCGAGCTGGATGTAGCTGAGGCCGGCGTCCTGAGCGCGCGCCTCGGTGTCGGCGGTCTCGGAGGCGTCCTCGAGCTCCGCCCACTCCTTGTGGCGGAAGCTGCCGTTCGAGTCGAAGTTGATCTTCGCGTCGAGCGCGACGACCTGGTCATCGCCGGTGACGACCAGCGGGTTGATCTCCGCGATGGAGCAGTCCTCTTCGATGAAGAGCTTCGAGAGCGCGCCGACGAGCTTGGAGAAGCCCTTCATCTGCGCCTTGCCCTCGAGCTTCAGCCCGAACGCGAGCTGCCGCATCTGGTAGGGCATCAGGCCCACGGCCGGGTCGACCCACACCTTGAAGATCTTCTCCGGGTGCTTCTCGGCGACCTCTTCGATGTCCACGCCGCCCTCGGAGGAGCACATGATCACCGGGCGCCGCTTCTCGCGGTCGATGGTCATCGCCAGGTAGATCTCGCGGGCGATGTCGAGGCCCTGCTCGACGTAGAGCCGGCCGACCTCCTTGCCCTCGGCGCCGGTCTGCGGGGTGACGAGCGTCTTGCCCATCAGCTCCTCGGCGGCGCTCTTCGCGGCGTCCGCGCCCTTCACGACCTTCACGCCGCCGGCCTTGCCGCGACCGCCCGCGTGGATCTGCGCCTTCACGACGACGACCTGGTTGCCGGTCTCGTCGATCAGCTGCTTGGCCGCCGCCGCGGCCTTGTCTCCCACGCCCTCCTTGTCGAGGACGGGGATCCCCTTCGGCGTCGGAATCCCGTGCTTCCGGAAGATCGCCTTCGCCTGATACTCGTGGATGTTCATCGATTCCTCTGCGCTGTGGGACCTGTACGGCACCCGCGGAGAGCTCCGCGGATTTCCGTCGTAATTTCTTGGCCTTACGACCGCACTTCGGCCCTCGTGGGACCGGTGGGCCCGCGCCTTATACCAGATCGCCCCGGGGCGGATCGACCGTCCCCGGCGATCTGGCGCCGAAGATCACCCCGTCGTCACGACCCGGACGTCCCGTCCGTCGGTCTCGGCGTCCGTCAGCGGCTCCCAGAGATCGCTGGCGAGCTCGAAGATGGCGGGCGGCACCTCCATGGCGAAGGTGGCCCCGCGCTCACGGTTCCGCTGCTCCACCCGAGCCCGCCGAACCTCTCGGGGGGCGTCGAGCGCGTGAAGGGTCAGGTCGAGCGCCTCGGCATCCACGCGGCCGAAGAAGGCCGCTCGCTGCTCCCGTCGGATGAGCCCCACCTCGAGCACCGCGTCGGTCCCGCTCGCGAGCACGCCGAACGTCACCCGCCAGATCTGCTCGAGGCATCGTTCGACCCGCTCGCCGTACCAGGCCATCCGCTCGCTCGGGCCGTCGGGACGGTCCGGGCGGAAGAGCACCGCCATCCACTCGTCGAGGTTCAGGGGGACCGCCTCGTGCTCGCGAACGAGCTTCGCCACGTAGGTCGACTTGCCCGCCCCGACGGGGCCGAGCACCAGATGCACGCGCGCCACCGCGAGACCATCGGAAACGAGAACCGACCGGTCAAGCGGTGGCGGGAGAGGACGCGAGGCTCAGGGGAGTGGCGCGCGGTTGAACGCGAGCGCCCCGACGTAGCGGCGGTCGAGCTCGGTGCCGTCGACGTCGTCGATCACGAGCTGCAGCCCCTCGATGCGCACCTTCACGTAGCGCCCCTCGCTCACGGTCCGGCTGCTCGAACCGAGGAGGTCCGCCATCGTGTAGATCCCGAGCCGGTAGCCATCGCGATAGACGACGATGGCGTCGCGATCACCGCGCAGGGTCTCGCTGGTGACGAGCAGCGTCCGGCCGGTGTCGGAGACGTAGATCGTCTCGAAGCCACCGACGTCCGACGTGGTGTAGAGATCCGTCCCGCCGACCTTCACGGTGAGCCGGGCGCTCGGGAACTCGCGACAGCCGTAGGGCGAGGAGTGGACCTCCACCCGGCCGTTGGCAGACTCGGCGACCTTGCCACCTTCGTGGCAAGCGAGGTCCGCGCGGGCCGGCGCCCCGAGCGGCGCGAGGGTGGTGAGCGAGAGAGCGAGGAGGAGCATCTTCAGCTTGGTCATGGAGGTGGTACGCACGGCGCCCCTGCTTCGTTGGATGACCGAATCGGTCACCGACCGAGAAATGAAGATTCGCGCTCGTTCGAAGTACAGTTCCCCATGGCCCGCCCGCCCGACGCCGACTCCGCGGAGACCTACGAGCGCATCCTCACGGCTGCGCGCGACGAGGTTCGTTCGACGGTGCCCCGCAACGGCATCTCGATGCGCAAGGTCGCCGAGCGCGCCGAGGTCAGCCTCGGGACGCTGCAGTACTACTTCGACAACAAGGCGGGCCTCCTCGAAGCCTGCCTCGATGGCTACTACGAGCGGCTCGGCGCGCTCGGCACCGAGCTCCTCGGGCAGGTCGGCGACCACGAGCACGTCACCGGCGTCATCGAACACGCGGCCCGCACCTTCTACCGCTTCGTTCAGGAGGAGCAGGCCCTCATCGAGCTCCGCCTGGTGACCAACGCCCTCCGGGGGGAGCTCCACCCCCAGCGCCAGGACCACTTCATGGGTCAGGTCATCGGTGCCGCGGCGAAGGCTCTCGCGCCTCGGGTCGCGCTCGACGAGACCGAGCTCCGTCTCTCGATCCAGAGCCTCGTCTCGATGCTCATCCGGATGGCGCTCCTCAGCGACGGGGAACGCGAGAATCTCACCGGTCGGACCGGCGACGAGGCCGAAGCCGCAGTGGAGGCCCACGTCGTCGCCGCGGCCCTCCGACTGTTGCATCCCCCACGACCCTGACCGGGCGGTCATCTCCTTGACTGCGGCGCCGTGGGATACCATCCCACGCCATGCCGTACACGCGTGAGGAGCTTCGCTGGAACGGGTGGGGCCTGCGGGCCCAGACCTTCGATCTGCACGGCCAAGACACGGCGGTCTGGGACTTCGTCCGCAAGACCATCGGCCTCGCCGAGCTCCCGGACACGCCGCCCAAGCCGCTCGCGCAGACCACGCTCCCGCCGAGCGAGCTTCCGGGCGGGCTGGTCGAGACGCTGCGCCAGGCGCTCGACGCCGGTCGCGTGAAGACCGACGACTACGAGCGAGCGTTCCACGCGATGGGCCGCAGCTACCCGGACCTCATCCGGCTGCGCAACGGCGAGCTCGGGGAGTCGGTGCCGGATGCCGTCGTCTACCCGCGCGACGAGGCCGAGGTGCAGGCCGTGCTCGAGGCCTGCGCGGACGTGGGCACTGCGGTGGTCCCCTTCGGCGGCGGCTCGAGCGTCGTCGGTGGTGTCGAGGCCAAGCACGGCGAAGGGCAGACCGGCGTCGTCACCCTCGACACGACCTTGATGAGCCGGCTCCTCGACCTCGACCCCGTCAGCCACACGGCGACCTTCCAGGCGGGCATCTACGGACCGGACCTCGAGGCCGAGCTCCAGCGCCGGGGCTTCACCCTGGGGCACTTCCCGCAGAGCTTCGAATTCTCGACGCTCGGTGGCTGGATCGCCGCCCGCGGCGCCGGCCAGCAGTCCAACCGCTACGGCTGCGCCGACGAGTGGCTGGTAGGCGCGCGCGTCATCACGCCCGCCGGCGAGTGGCGCACCCTGCCCTTCCCCCACTCCGCCGCCGGCCCGGACCTCAACGAGCTCATCGCCGGCTCCGAGGGCACGCTCGGGGTGATCACCGAGGCCACCGTCCGCGTCCACGAGATCGCCGCCAAGCGCGACGTCCGCGCCTACCTCTTCAAGGACTTCGAGGCCGGTGCCGCCGCGATTCGACGCATCGTGCAAGCGGAGATCCCCGTCGCGATGATGCGCCTCTCCGACCCCGACGAGTCGCACTTCTTCGGCACCTTCAAGAGCCTCATCCACCCGCCCGGCACGGTGGAGGCGGCTGCGGAGAAGGCGCTCGACGTCGCGGGCTTCGGCGAGGGTCGATGCGTGCTGATGATCGGTCTCGAGGGCGACGCCCCCGCCGTTCGTCAGTCCATCGCGCGCACGCTCGCCGCCGTGATTCGGGAGGGCGGCCTCCCGGTCGGCACCGGCCCGGGCAAGGCCTGGTACGACCAGCGCTTCGCGATGCCCTATCTCCGCGACCCGATGCTCGACCGTGGCGTCGGCATCGACACTCTCGAAACGTCGACGAAGTGGTCCAACGTCCCGGCGCTCTATGCCGCCGTGCGCCACGCCATTCGCGACTGCCTCGGACCGAACGCAGCCGTGCTCACGCACGTGAGCCACTCCTACTCGGACGGCTGCAGCCTCTACTTCACGTTCTTCTTCGCCCGCGACTTGGACGACGAGCTCGGCCAGTGGACCAAGGTGAAGCGCGCCGCGAGCGACGCCATCGCCAACACGGGCGGGACGATCAGCCACCACCACGGCGTCGGCACCGATCACGCGGAGTGGTTCGGCCCCGAGAAGGGCGCGCTCGCGGTGGACATGCTCTCGGCGGCCAAGGAGAAGCTCGACCCCAAGCGGATCCTGAACCCCGGCAAGCTCCTCGGATAGGAGCCCGTTGAAGAACTGGCGTGAGGTGATTAGTGGTCTGGGTGTGTGCCATGGTGCGTCCGCGAGCCGAAGAAATGCCGAGTATTTTTGAGCGTGAGCGGATGGCGGCAGGGCGCGCGCTCAGGGCGCGAAGCGCCCGCGCCAGTTCTTCAACGGGCGGATAGGTGCCACCATGGCGGGCGTGCGCACCGTCCTCGCCGCCGTCTTCCTGCTCGCCTGTGCTCCGAAGCCGAGCACCGGCGTGGCGGTGACCACCATGGAGCCGCCGCCTGCCGGCGCTTCCGGCACGTTGAGCAACGACCCGGTCCGCGACGAGCTGCGCGAGATCCTGATCCCGTGCCAGCGCACCATGAACCGGGTCATCGAAGAGGGGCGCATGCGCCGCTCGCGCTACCAGCGCATCGCGACCGCGCTCGCCGTGGTGCTCGCGCAGGCGGCGTACTACGGCGCCAACCTGCAGGGCGGCGGCAACAGCGCGAGCGGGCAACCCTTTCAGGCCGACCGCTGCACCGGCCCGACCGCCGACCGACCGGAGTGCACCAGCTTCGGGGGAGCGCCCGCCTGGGGCGGCGGCACGATCGGCGCCGACGAAGACCGCCTCGACGAGTACATCGAAGTCCCGACCGGCCAGGTGCAGCAAGCCGTGCACGCCATCGACGACCTGCTCTGGTCCGCCCCCGACTCGAACGATTGGACCGACGAGCAGTACGAGCGCTGGCTCGACACCCGCCGCGAGCTGAAGCGCGCCTGCCGCGCCCTCGAACGCGAGAACGAAGACTCGTAGGCGTGCCTACCCCTGGTAGCCGTCTTCGACGAGCTGTCGCTTGATGCGTGCGAACGCTGCTCTCGCGGCGTCCTCGCTCTCGTAGGTCTCTTCGACCGCGGTCTTCAGGCTGGAGCCATCGACGGAGAGCGAGAGCGTGATCGAGCGGCCCGCCTCCTTCAGCTTCAGCGACGCCTCGTAGCTCTCGGGCTCGGGCGGGGGCTCGGGCGCGTCCGCGGGAGCCGCAGCGCCGCCGCTCGCGTCCGCGTAGCCCTTCTTGCGCTTCTTGGACGCCTGCTTCTCGAGCTCGGCGAGCGCCGCGTCCTCGGTGCCATAGCTCGCCGTCTTGGTCTGACCGTCGGTGCCGATGCGGCCCCAGTTCGTGTGGAGGTCGCCGCCGTCGACGCGACCGCGCCAGAACTTGCTCGAGGAGCCCTCGGTGAACTCCAGGTAGACGTTCCAATCAGCCATCGGTGCCTCCCTCGTCGCTCTCGCCCCCGAGCGCCGCCAGCCGGTCGAGGAGCGCGCGCCCCTTCGCCGGGTCCGTCATGTAGACGTACGCCGCCCAGCCGCGGAGCTGCGCCAGGCTCTCGCCCTCGCCCGGCCGACCCAGCTCGCGGTTCTTGATCGCGGCGCGCAGCTTGCGTCGCACGCTCCGCGGGACCCGCGCGGCCGGCGCGCCGTCGGCGCCGTTCACCACGAGGCCGGTGACCTTCTGGCGCGAGCCGGAGCGCATCACCCGCGTCTTCTTCGGGTGCACCTCGAAGCCCTCTTCGACGACGATCTGACCGACGAGTCGGAAGAGTGAGCCGATCGGTGCCTCGGAGCGCTGGTGATGGCTGAAGGTCAGGTCGTCGGCGTAGCGCGTGTAGCGAAAGCCCATCTTCCGCGCGAGACCGGCCAGCCGGAGATCGAGGCGCAGGCTGATCGCGTTGGTGATCGACGGGCTGGTCGGCGCACCCTGCGGAAGGCTCCGAGGTCCGGTCGCCACGTACCAGGTCTTCCCGTCGAGCTCGATCTCCTCGCGCGGCGACTCGGTGCAGAGCATCGCGAGCAACGTCGCCACCTGCTCGCCATAGCCCGCCTTGCGGAACATGCCCTTCACCCGCGGCGTGGTGATGGTCGGGTAGTAGTCCTTCAGGTCGAGCTTCACCACGATGCGCGCACCGGCATGCACCGCCGCGTTCGTGACCGTGCTGCGACCGGCGAGGAACCCGTGCGCGGCGCCGTGCACCGGGAGGTGGTCGGTGATCTCGCGCGCGATCCAGCGCTGCGCTTCCTTGAGCTGCGGCTTCGGCTCGCTGATCAGCCGACGGCGACCGTCGCGCTTCGGCACGGTCCAGCGCCGATAGTGCGTGCCGCTGTCGACCTCGCGGTGATACGCGAGCCAGCGCATGGTCGGCACCGTGATGCCGAGCGCCTCGGCGAGCGCGCTCGCATCCGCGATCTCCGGCAGCGCGTTGTCGGCGAGCCGCTCCTCGCGACCGTCGATGTCGTAGCGGTCGTAGTCCGGCGTGTCGTGATAGAAGACGCCGCGCCCGAGGTGGACGACGTGGGCCTTCTTGTACGCCTGCCACGCGTGCTTGCGGAGCAGCCGGCGCACGCGACGCTCTTCGTCCCGCCGCGCCTTGTAGGCCTTCTTCTCGGCCTTCGAGAGGCTCGCGTAGTCGACCTCTTCGATGAGCTGGCGCCGCTCGAGCTCCCGGTGGATCCAGGACTCGATGCCACCGGCTTCGGCGATGCCCTTCCACTCGGGGAGGGAGACTTCGGTGCTGTCGTGGGAATCGGCCATCGGTCGTCGACTCGACCGAAGGAACGTGATGACGAGAGAGTAAAAGTGGAGGAAAGGCCGGGCTCGCTACCTGCTCACATGGGACACGGTAGGCTCACCGGTTGGCCCGGGGGAGGGGGTATCCCCGCTACCCCTAAACCTCGGTAGCGCGGTTGGCCCAGCTAGGGGTGGCGGGGATACCCCCTCCCCCGAGGCCAACCACGAACAGCCTACCTTGTGGAGAATGACGAAGTGTCGTGCCAGGGCGGCGCTGCGCCGCCCGAGTGCCGAAGCACCGGCTAACGAACCCGACCTTCCCTCCGGAAAGCTCTCGTCGACTATCGTTCGTTCGGTTCTCTAGTCGTCCTCCCGAGTCATCCGGCAGCCTCCGCCGCCGTCGCATCGATGAAGCCTCGATCCGCGAGTCGGTCGAGGCGGCGAAAGTACTCGATCCGAGCGTCTTCCGCCGTGCCAAAGAGGAGTCGCTGGAAACGCGCCGACTCGTCGTGTCGGCCCCAGCGAATGCGCACCTGCGTGTCGTCGAGGCTGACGCGCGCGAGCACGCTGCCTTCGTCGTCGCGCATGAGCAACGTGCGCGTCTCCGCGCGGATGAGCTTGCGCCCTTCCTCGGTCTGTCGCGCCGCCTCGAGCTCCTTGCGCTGGCGCGCGTAGCTGAGTCGAAGCGCGATCATCGGCGCGGTGGGCCCTTCCTTCAGACCCGAGCGCCGGAACTGCCGGCTCGTGCAGGACGCGTCCACCGTTCGCCCTTCGCGGTCGATGGTGAAGCTCGTCTTGTAGGTGCGCCGCGCGCGTCGGTCCTCGACCTCGCCCTCGATGCGGAAGCCCTCCGCGCCGAGGTCGTGCGCCTTGAGGATGCGGACCTGCCCCTCGACCGCGAGCAGCCGATGCGCTTCTTCCTCGATCGCGTCGCGATAGCGGAGCCTCTCCGCGTCGAGCGGCTCCGCGAGGAGCGAGCGATGCCGGTAGCGCCCCGCGCCGACGTCGTGGGTCACCAGCCCACGCTGAATCTCCGCGAGCAGCGCGGCGCGCACGTCCTCGCGCGACGCACCGGTGTCGGCCTCGAGCTCGTCGATGGTCGCCGGACCCTTCTGCAGCCGCGCGAGCGCGCGCTCGCGGAGCCCCGCGTCGAGATCCGGCGGCACGAGCAGATCGAAGCTGCCGATGCCGGCCCAGCCGCGGTCCGTCCAGCCGCTGAGCGCGACGGTCAGCGTGCAGTCGCCGAGGTCGAGCTCGTAGAAGACCGGCAGCCCCGGCCCGGAGGGATGCACACGCACCGAGCGCAGATGCGCGAGCAGCGGCGAGAGCACGAGCAGCCGGCGCCGCCCCCAGGTCCGCACGATGCGGGGCGCACCTTCGTAGACGGCCCCCGTCGCCTCGATGACCTCGTCCCAGGGCTCGAGCACCATGCGCGGGACCTGTCCCGGCACCAGCTCCCAACGGAGCGCGCGCGGCGCGGTCTTCGCGCGGCGCATCCGCAGCGTGTAGAGCAGGTTGTAGAAGTCGACGGGTGCCAGCTCGAACGAGGGCGCCGGGAGGGTGGAGGCCGCCTCCACCTGGGTGAACGCGCGCAGCCACCGCTCGGGCACCGCGAGCTCGCGCTCCTCGGCCTCGCCCGCCGGAGCGAGCTCGAGCGTCGTCTTCTGGTGGTGCCGCAGCCCGCCGAGCGACTCCAGCAGCGCATCGCCCACCGGCAGGTGCGTGGTGCCGGCCGCGTGCTCGCTCGCTTCGTACGCCTGGCCCGCGTGGAAGACGAGACGCGCGTGCATGGACTCGTCGCCGGAGAGGGCCTCGAAGGTCAGCCCGTCGTCCGACACGGTCACCAGCGGATCGAGCGGAGCCTCGCTCTGCGTGGCGTCGCCGAGTTTCTCCTCGAGGAACGCCTTCTGCGCTTCCCAGAGCTCCTTGGTCGCGCGCTTGCCCTGCTTGAGCAGGAACGCGAGGTAGTCGCTCCGGTCCGACGCGCGCCGCCGGAGGTCGGACTGCACGATGCGACCGAAGACCGTGAGCGCATCGCGCACCACATCGGGCCGCGAGAGCGTCGCCTTCAGTCGAGCCACGCCTCGATTCGAATCGGTGCCGAGCTTCAGGCGGGCGCCACCGGAGCCCTCGTCGAACGCGGCCTCCATCGCCGCGCGGATGCGAACGTCGACGGTCATGACGCGTGTCCCTCCGCGAGCCTGCGGCGGCGTCGCTGCAGGCGGCGCAGCGAGCGATAGGCGGCTGCCCGCACCTCGTCCTCGCCGTCTCCGTCCACCACGCCCGCGAGCGTCTTCTCGGCTTCGGCGGCCGCCTCACCCGCGAGGCGCCCGAGCGCCTGGATGGCGGCGAGTCGTTTCTCGCTCTTCCCCGCGGTCGCGGCGAGCGCCAGCAAGGCCGGCACCGCGGCCGAACCGAGCATCACCGGCACCGCGAGCTGGCGCGTTCGTGTGCCCTCGTAGAGGCTCGCCTCGTCGCTCGCGCGGAGGGCGGCGACGATCGGCGCAGCGGCCGCTCCGTCGACCTTGCCGCCCTCGAGCAACGCCCGGCCCTTCGCGGTCCCCGCGAGCCCTTCGCCCGCGACCGCCCGCACGTCGCGGAAGTCGTCGAAGATGGCTTCGGAAAGCATATCGTCGCCCGCGCTCTTCGCGAGGTGCGCGAGCGCTTCGCGCCGCACCGCCGGATCCACTCGGTCGTCGTCCACCAGGGCACGCGCAGCCGCCGAGGCATCCGCCCCCAGCGCAGTAGCCGCCCAGAGCAGCGCGTCGAGCGCGTGCTGGATCGCCGCTCGCTCATTCGTGTCGTGCGCCTTGGCGCGTGCACGCTCCAGCGTCGCCACGATGTCCTTCGCGAGCTCCTTCGAGCGCTCGGGCTGCGTGCCGGCAATCCACGCAGCGTCGGCCCACACCGCCGGCGAATCGCTCGCGAGAAGTCCCCGCAGCGCCGCGGCGGGCGAGGCGCTCCGCCGGATCAAGCCCCGCCGAAGGGTGGCCCGCACGGCGCCATCGCGAATGGTCACGAGGCTGTTCGCCAGCGTCTCCGGGTCGCCATGCTTCACCAGGAACGACGCCCCCCGCGCTTGGAGGCGCCCGTCGTTGCTCTGCAGCGCGTGCAGGCTGGTGCGCGTCCGATCGTCTGGGAAGATGCGCTCGAGCGCGGTGAGCGCCTCGGCCGCGAGCGAGGACTGGTGCACCAGCCCCGCGAGCACGTCCTCGGACTCGGACGCCCCCAGGATGGCCAGCTCGCCGATGGCCGCTCGCCGAACCCGGTAGTCCTCGAGCTCGTCGTTCGCCTGGCGCTCGAGGAGCTCGCGCGAGCGGGCGTCGCCTGCCTCGCGAAGGCCGGTCAGCCCCGCGAGCCGGAGCGGCACCAGCGTCTCGGTGCCGAGCCGCTCGAGCTCGGTCCGCACCTCGTCGCGGACCGCGGCGTCCTCGGGGAGGTGCTTCAGCAGCCGCCCATAGGCTCGCGCGACGAAAGGCGCGAGCGCCACGTCGTCCGGCTCGAGCTCGGCCGTCTCGTCGAGGAAGATGCGGAGCTCGTCGACGGCGCGTGGGTCGCCGAGGTCACCGAGCGCCAGCACCGCCCGGGTGCGCTCTTCCTGCAGTCCCGCGACCAGCACGAGCAGCAGCGCCTGCAGCGCCTCTGGCCGCTGGCGCGCCGCGAGACCGATCGCCGCGGGCAGCACCATCTCGCGACGTCCACGCTTGAGCGTCGCTGCCAGCGCATCGAGCCGGGCGCCCTCGACGTGCTCGACGCGGAACGCGAGCGTCTCACAGGCGGCCACGCGCACCTCTTCCACGCGATCGCCGAGCAGCTCCCCGAGCACCTCTTCGGCGCCTTCGCCGTCGACGTCGCGGAGCAGCTTGGCGACCTGGAGGCGCACGTCCGAATGCGGGCTCGCCACGAGCTCGCCCAGCCACCCGAGGAGCGTCTCTTCGTGGAAGCGCCGACGGGTCCGTCCGTCCGCGAGTCGCTGCACGCCGGCCGCCGCATCGGTGGCGATGGACGTCAGCGCCGCCAGCGCCAGCCCGCGCGCACCCGCGTCCTCTTCGGCAGCCACCTCGAGGAGCACACCGCCCACCGCGTCGCTTCCGATGCGACCGAGCGCACCGATGAGCGCGCGCCGATCCGCGGTCTGGTCCGGGTCGTCCTGCAGGCGCTGCGCCACCGCGTGAGCGGCCGACGCGGCCACCTCTCGCTCTTCCGGCCGGACGTGGGCGAGCTCGACGAGCGCCTCCAGGGCGTGGTGCGCGATCGTCCCGCGCTCGCTCCGCAGCAAGCCACCGAGCACGTCGACCGTACGCGGGTCGCCTCGCCGCGCGAGCGCCGCGGCCGCCTTCAGCCGGAGGTCCTCGTGCGAGCTCTCCATGGCGCGCGTGAGCGCCTGCTTCACGCGGTCGTCGGTCGAGTCCACCAGCCGGTCGACCACCGCGAGCCGCACGTCGGCATAGCTGCTGCCCAGCGCCACGATGAAGGGCTCGGCGCTCCCCGACTCGTAGAGTCGAGGCAGCACCACGAGCGCGTGCTTGCGCACGTCCGGCACCGCCGCGTCGATGGCGCGCCGGATGCGGGCCGCCGCGTCGTCGCTCCCGCCCTGCGCGGCCTCCCAGAGCGCGTCCACCGCCGCCTTGCCCACGTCCGCGGATCGCGAGTCGAGCATCAGCGAGAGCGGCTCGAGCGAGCCCTCGTCGTAGAGGCTCCGAAGCCCGGTGACCGCCGCGCGACGCACGAGGTGGTTGGGGTCGTTGAGCGACTGCCGGAGCACCGGCAGCACCACCGCGCGGCCCACGTCCTCGGCGCTCGCGAGCTCGGCGAGCCGGCCGAGGCTGTCGCGGCGAACGCGGTGGGTCTGGTCTTCCTCGCCGGCGACCGGCGCCTGACGCACGAGGCCCACGTAGGTCCCGAAGGCGAGCCGCCGATGCTCCTCGAAGCTCTCCGCCGCGGCCGGCGCCGCGCGACCGCGCGCACCACCGACGAACGAGAGCACCTCGAGCACCCGCTCGGTCCCCTCCGGTGCCGGCTCGCGCGACCGGCGCGAGAAGAGCGCGCGCACCCAGCCCTTGCGGGGCGGCTGCTGCGCCTCCGCTTCCCAGTTGGTGTGCGGGATGCGGAGCTCCTGGCTCGCCGCGGGTCCCTGGAGCCGGCCGGCTTCGCGCCAGAACGCCTTCGGCCGCTGACGGAGCGCGAGCACCTGAGTCGCCGCGTAGCGGTGCGCCGGGTGATCGCTGGCCAGCATGTCGACGACCACGTTCACCAACGCGCGGCGCTGGTCTTCCTCGGGCCAGCCTTCCATCGCCGACACCCTGTCGGGGATGGGCGGACCGACGAGCCCGGTCGCCACGTCGCGCACCGCGTCGAGATCGGCGCGCGCCTCGAGGAGGCGAGCAGCCGCGAAACGCAGGTCCGGCTGCGCCGAGCCGAGCGCGCTGAGCAAGAGGTCGGGCGGGAGGTCGGCCTTTCGCAGCGCCAGGTCCCGCGCCACGACGACCGCGAAGCAGAGGTCCGCGAGGGTCCGGTCCGCGTCGTCGAGGCCCGCGAGAATGCCGCGGACACCGTCGGGACCGAGAGCGACGTAGCCGAAGATGGCCCCGACCCGAATCGGTCGATGGTCGTGCGCGAGCGAGCCCGCGAGCACGGGGATGGCGCGCGTGTCGCCGAGCCGCGCGAGGCCCTCCGCGACCCAGCTTCGGACCGCGAGCGACTCGTGTGCCAGCGCGTCGACCAGCAGCCGTTCGCGACCGGGACGCGCCGCCGTGGCGAGACCACGCGCGCCGTTCTCGGCGACCAGCGGATCCTCGTCTTCGAGCAGCCCACCGAGGAAGGGGAGTGTCTTCGGATCGCCGACGTCTGCGAGGGCAGCAGCCGCCCGCTGGCGAATCACCGGGTCGGGCCGCTGCAGGCTCTCCTTCGGGATGCTGAGCAGCGCCTCCATCGGCTCGATGGCGCGCGGGTCCCGCCGCTTGCCGCAGAGCTCGCCGGCCCGAACGCGCAGGCCGTAGAAGCCGCTCGCGAACGCTCGAGCGAACGCGGTCGCATGGTCCGGCGCGAGCCGGTCGACCGCTTCGATGGCCGCGAGGTGCACGCGCGGCTCCGGTTCGTCGACCAGATCGACGACCTTCGCGAGCAGCGCCTCGCGCAGCGACGCGGGGAGCTTCTCGCACCCGAGCTTGCGAATCTCCGGGCGCGCCGAGCCGAGCAGCGCCGCGTGGACCTTCTCGTTCTCGCGGTGCGCGTCGCTCTTGGCGATGAAGCGCTCGTAGGCCGTGCGCGCGACCGAGGCCGACGTGTCGGCGGCCAGCTCGATGCCCAGCTCGTCCGCCCAGTCGTCGGTGATGCGGCCGAGATCCTGCGCGACGGTCTCCCGCACGTCCGGGTGCCTCGAGCGCGCGCCTCGGGTGAGCGCGTCGCGCGGCGCCTTCGGGTTCCAGGCACGGAGCGTGCGGAACGCCTCCGAGCGCACCCGCGAGTGCTCGTCGTCGAGCGCGTCGCCGAGGAGCTCGTCCGCCCGAGCCGCCAGCTCGGCCAGGCCCGCGTGCTCGCCGCTGCCGCCGAAGGTGGTCAGCACCGGCAGCGCGCGAAGGCGCACGTCCGGCGCCTTGACCCGGAGCGCGAGCTCCGCGAGCGCGAGCACACCGGCGGGACCTTCCGGCGCCCCGAGACGCTGCAGCGCGTCGAACGCCTGCGCCCGCACGTGCTCGTCGGGGTCGTCGAGGAGCCACTCGAGCCGGGCGGTCAGCCGAGTGTCGTGGGGCATCGCCATCGCGGCGCGCTCCATCGCCTCGACCACGCCACGGCGGAAGGCGGCGTCCGGCTCTCGCGAGAGCGAGAGCAGCGCGCCGGAGGCACGGCGGTCGCCCAGCACGCCGAGCGCGCGCGCGCCACGGACGGCCGAGTCCGGGCTCCGAGCCGCCAGCGCCGCGAAGAGCGGCTGCGCCTCGGCGTCGGTCCAGCCCGAGTCGGCATCGGGCGCGCTCACGCCGGCGCGCTTCCGGATCCGCGCGAGCTCCTTGCGGGTCACCTCGTCCAGGCTCGCGAGCTGGGTGGCGAGACCGAGTCGCAACGCGACGGCCGAGAAGAAGGCCACTCGCCGCACCTCGCCCGCCTCGTCGTCGAGCGCCGCCTCGAGCAGGGCTTCACCATCGGTCCGGCCGTCGGTGACCAGCCGGTGCAGCGCGAGCACGCGCACGTCCTCCGGCCCCTGGCGAAGCGCCGTGGCCAGCGGCTCGAGCGAGCGTGGCTCGGCGATCTCGAAGAGCGCCTCGAACGCCTGCGCCCGCACCGCCTCGTGCGCGTCCGAGAGCCCGTCAGCGATGAGCCCCGGGACGAGCGGCGAGACATCCCGCAAACCCGGGAGCAGCTTCATGGCCGCGGCGCGAACGTCGTGATGGCTCGAGCCGAGCGCGGCGCGCATGGGCGCGAGCGGCGTGTCCTCCTCGATGGTGCGGAGCGCCGCGAAGGCCGCCTCGCGGACCTTCGGCTCCGCGTCGTTCAGCGCGGTACGCAGCGCCGGCCGCGCCAGGCGACGGATGCCCTCGCCGAGGATCGAGGCCGCCAACGCACGCAGGGTGGGTCGCGCGTCGGACGCCAGCGCCCGCTCGATGAGCTGGCGCGCCTCGTCTTCTGGAAGGGTCGCGAGCTCGGTGAGCGCCGCCTTGCGGGTGTCGTCGGCGCGCGCGCGGAGGTCCGCGGCGAGCTGCTCGAAACGCGACTCGACCTCGCGCCAGCCCTCCACCTGCCCCTGCGCATCGATGCGCTGGACGATCAGGCGCCGGCCCTCGCTGGCGACGCAGGCGAAGCCGCCCGGGGCGCTCTTCGAGGAACCCGCGTCGAGCACGACCAGCCCGGTCGCCTTGGCCGCCGTCCCCACCGTCTTCGGCCGTCGGCGGCTGTCGACCTCCCAGGACTTGAGCGCTCCGTCCTCGGAGAGGCTGAGCATTCGACGCGGGAGCTCGCGCCCCTGCTCGTCGGTCTGCGGCGCGAGGAGCGCGAGCCCGCGGACGGCCTCGTCGTGGGGCGCGCCGCTGCTGCGGTCCTCGAGGTCGACCTCGCCTTCCAGGAAGCAGAGCACGACCCGGCCGTCCGCGGTTCCAGCCACCACGCGCCGGTCCTCGGTGATGGCGAGCGCGGTCACCGCGTCGGCGCCGAGGGACATCGTTCGGATCTCTCCGTCCGCGAGCGCCTCGAGCGCGACCGAGCGCGCCGCTCCGTCGGAGCAACCGACGACCAGGGTGTCCCCCGCGATGCACGCGGCGCTCAGCGGCCCCTCCGCCATCGCCCGGCTGCCGAGGACCTTGCCCTTGGCGTCGACGAGGTGCGCAGTGCCCTTCCCGTCTACCGCGACCACCCGCGCGCCGCTCGCCGCGAGGGCGAGCACCGGCGCACCGAGGCCGACCTCCGCCTTCACGGGACCGCCCGCGGCGTCGAAGCAGAGTACCCGACCGTCGCGGGTACCGACGAAGAGCCAGCCGTCGGCGAAGGCGAGGGACTCCGCGCTGGTCTCGCCGATCGGCGCCGACCAGGCGTGCTCGACCGTCCGGCCGACGGAGAAGACGTGCACGGAGCTCACGAGCCCCTCGGTCGTCGACGCGTGCCGGAGCTCGCGCCGGCCGCCGATGGCGATCTTGCGGTCGTCGCCAGCGATGGCGCGAAGCCGCTCGAGGTGCGGTCCGCTCACAGCGTCGGCCCCTCTCGCACCGCGCGCTGCTCGACCGAGCCTTCGGGGATGGGCACCTCGAGCTGCGGATGCGCCGCGCGAATGAACGCGAGCGCAGCCAGGCACGACTGCCACTCGCCGAGCGCGGCCGAGTGGCTCATCTCACCGAGCACCGGCACCACGATGGCGGCGAACTCGGCGTCGCGGACGCCCATGTCGCGAACCAGCTCGACCAGCCGACGCTTCGCGGTCCCGGACGCGAGCGGCTTGTCGACCGCCCCACCCTCGCGGCGCTCCATGCGACCGGGGGGGAGCCCGAAGAGCACGCGGCGAAGGAAGCGACGGAGCGCGGTGGCCGACTCGAAGGCTTCGCCCTTCGCGCCCGGACGGTGCTTCTCCCACAGCAGCCGGACGGCGAAGAGGCGAACCTCGCGGTCGGCGCTGTCCATGAGCTGCGCGAGCTTCTCCGCGCCGCCGATCCGGTCGTAGTGCTGACGGATCATCGTGAGCGCGAGCTCGCGCGTGGACTTGGTGCGGCTCTCGGCCATCGCGAAGACCCGCTCCGCCTGCAGCCACTCGGCCGGCAGCGGCATCTCCGCGTCCTTCTCGCCGATGCCGAGCAGCGCATCGACTCCGACCCGGCGCGCCTCGGCGTAGCGCGAGTCCGCGAGCCGGTAGGGGATCATCGGGTCGTTCCAGCGGACCATCTGCACCCGCGCCACTTCGGCAGCGAACGCCCGTGCCGCGGGTGACGCGTCGCCGAGCAGAGGCTCGACGCGCTCCACGCCATAGTCGTCGTAGCCGTTCTTGGGCTCGACGCCGAGCGACTGGAGCTGGCCCGCCTTCGACAGGTCCGGGTGGTGCGCCCGAAGCCAGTCGAACGCGAACTGTCGCTGCGCGTCCGGACGCTTCTTGCCGCGCTCGTCCTTCGGGCCGGTCAGCCCCCACACCGTCGCAGCGCCACCGTCGATGGCCGCGGGGCCGAAGCTCACGAGCAGCGCACGCCGCGCGAACTCGTTGAGGCGCGGGTCGGCCCGGGTCAGCAGCCGCAGGAGCCAATCGAAGCCGAGCGAGCCAGGGTCGACGACCTCACGGTTGCCCAGCACCGAGAGCGCAAAGTCGCGCATGGTCGGCCGCCGGGTCAGGTCCTTGAGCCACTCGACGTCGAGGTCGGCGCCCTTCAGCGCGCCGCGGGTGAGCCAACTACGGGCCTGCTGCTGGGTGCGCGGGTCGAAGATGGCCCACTGGAACCACTCCATGCCGATGTCCGCGCCCTTGCGGGTCGAGAGCTCACGGATGAGGTTCGACATCTCCCAGTACGAGAGGTCCGGCGACCGGGTCGCCGCGACCAGGTATTCGGTCGGGAGCTTCTGCTTCGCGTCCGAGAAGAGCTTCGCGATGAGGTCGCCGTGGCCATCGACGAAGGCGCGGACGTAGTCGTCCTTCGAGATGTCGTCCGGTCCGAAGCCTTCGGCGAGCTTCTTCTTTGCCAGGTCCGAGACGGCCCCGATGTCGAGCATCTCGAGGATGCGCGAGAGCCCCAGCGCCTCCGGCTTTACCGCCTCGAGGCGCGCACGAATCAGCCCGGCGACCGACGACTGGAGCTCGCCGCGAGCGAGCTGGAGCATGAAGTCGACGTCGAGGTCCGGCGCGTGCGCCTTCACGTAGTCGATGGCGTAGTCGGCCACGCCCTCGTCGCTGCTGCGAAGGAGCCCGACCGCCATGTCGTGCAGGCCGAGCCCGCGCAGCTTGCTCTGGTGGAACTCCGGGTTGGCGCCGAGCAGGCGCACGACGAGCCGCTGCGTCGAGGGCAACGGCTTGGAGCCGAGGCGACGAATCCAATCGGCGTCGATGGAACGGAGCGCGTCCTCGAAGTCCTGGTCGAGGCTGCGAATGGCGAAGTCGGCGACCCACTCGTGGCGCGCGACCTCGAGCAGGAAGAGCAGCGGCTCGGGCGTGAGCTTCCACGCCGCGTCGAACGCCCGCTGCTCGAGCTTCTTCGGCACGCCGTTGAGCCACGCCGAGCGGTACCCGATGAGCGTCTCGTGCGCGAAGATGTGCCCGGCGATCCAGGCGCCGTTCATCCAATGGTCGGCCGGGTAGTGGCGAAGCACCTGCACCGCCATCTCGGGGAAGACCTCCGGCGCCGACTGACCCACGTAGCGCAGGTGCCGCCACGCACGCCGACGCAGATACGCGATGGTCGCGCCAGAGACCTCGGTCCGTTCGATGTCGGCCTGCCAGTGACCGGCGGCGTCGAAGCGATAGGCGAGCGCGCCGAAGATCTCGATGTCGTGGCGGAGCTCCGCGGTCTTGTAGATGGTCTTCAGACCGCGCCAGAGCCCCCACTTGATGCGGGCGCCGAGAATGATCGCGACCAGCGCGTTGCGCGCCCAGGCATCCGGCTCGGGCCCGTAGAGGCCGATGAGGAGCTCGTCGAGCTGCAGTCGCTCGGGCGCCCACGGGGACGAGAGCAGCGCCTCCCACGCGGAGCGACGCAGCGCCTTCTGCTCTTCCGGGTCCTTCGCCTCGAGGTTGTTCGGGTGGAGCGTCGTGCGCAGTCGGTCGAGCGTCCACGCATCGGGAGGCGGGACCTTCGAGGGGTCGTGCGAGCCGTCGTCACCGATGCCGGGAGGCGGATCGCCCTGCTTGCTATAGGCGATGACGAGATCAGCGAACTCCGGGCTGCGTTGGGCCAACGCCAGCCTCAGATCCTCGAGCTGAATCTCCCCCGCGCTCACGAGGCTTCGGAGCCTAGAGGCCCACGCGAACGCCCGTCAACGATCGTCCCCGTGACCCTTCAGTGTCCGACGAGACTGACGGGTGGAAGACTTCGGATCGGACGAAAGCGGCTCAGGACGTCGCCGGCTCGAAGCGCGGAAGGAGCATCGCGAGGAGCGCGATCTGAACCGACGCGCCGACGACCGCCGGGAGGACGAAGAGCGCGTGTCCATCGAGGGCCATCCAATAGCTCTTCGCGATCAGAAAGGGCGGAAAGAGCCCCATCCCCCACTGCCACGGCTCGTCGAGAAAGAAGCCGACGATGATCGTCAGACCCGCCACGCCCGAGAGCTTCGTGAAGGCCAGGCCCTGCACCTTGTCGTTCGCGAAACGCGCGCAGAGCAGCGTCGCGAGCGGCGCCGTCGTCGCCGCGCCGAAGGCGAGCGGCACGTGCTGCCACCACCGAATCGGGGCGAAGCCGATCAGCAGCGGGACCACCAGCGCGAACACCAACGCAACGACGAAAGGCAGCCCGACCCGATAGAGCAGATAGCGCCGAAAAGGGACTGGCATGACGCGCATCGCGGTCAGCGTTCGGTCCTCCTTCTCGCCGAGGAGCAGGAACGCGAAGACCACGCCGGGCATGAGCGCCGCCTGCCAATAGCCGATGAAGGCGACCCAGAGCGGGAAGGTCTCGCGGAAGATCATGCCGCCGGGCTCGCTCGGCATCACGCCGGACGCGCGCAGCCCCTCGTCGATCGCTGGGAGCGCCGCGCGGCTCGCGAGCCCGAGCACCAGGGCGATGACGAAGAGCACCACCAGCAGCGGGTCTCGGAAGAGCAGTCGCACGTCGTTGCGCAGGAGCGCGCCGAGAACGCGGCGCCTCATCGGCCGCGCCCCACGACGTGTCGCTCGAACGCGTGGAGCGCCCACCCGCCGAGCAGCACACAGACGACGACGGTCCCGCCGATGGCGTACGCCCACTCCCACGGCTCCAGCGGCACGAACGCGCCGCGGATCAGCATCGTCGGCATCGCGCTCGGGATGGCGAGCAGGGCCGGGCTCTCGACCGCTCCCACGAAGAACGCCGCCGGGAGCTGCAGCGCCGTGGCGATGAGGCTCATCGGCAGGAGCGCGTCGAGCAGCCGCTCGAAGCGGACGACGAGCACGATGCCCACGAGCACGTGCATCACCCCGAGCGCGACGAGCCCGAGCGCGAGAAGGCCGAGGTTTGGCGTCGGCACCGCCCCGGTCCGGGAGAGGAGCAGGATGCCGCCACCGGCGATCAGCGCGCCTTCGAGGAACGCGAGGAAGGTGAGGGTCGCGACCTTCGACGCCAGGTACTCCCAGGACCGCAGCGGCGAGACCACCACCGCGCTCAGCGTTCCGTCGGCGCGTTCGAGGAGCACCATCGCGACCACGTAGAGGAGCGTCGAGCCGCCGGCGAAGGCCAGGAGCGTGAGCGGCACCGTGCCCGCGAGCTGGTCGTGCGGTGAGAGCCACGCGAGCGCACCCGCGCTCAGCAGGCTCACCCCGATCGAGATCGCGTAGAGCTGGTTGCGCGCCTGGAGCAGCGCGTCCGTGCGCATGGCCGCCCAGACCCTCACGGTCGTAGCGCCTCTCCGGTCACGTCGACGAAGACGCGCTCGAGCGTCGTCTCCTGACTGTGCAAGGTCTCGATCGGATGCGAGCGGAGCAGCTCCGCGAACGCGGCGTCGTCGCCGAGACCGTCGAGCGCGAACTCCGCCGATGCGGGTTCCTCTCCGTCGACGTACTCGACGCGCACGACCCGCCGACCGTGCGTCTTGCGCAACGCCGCCGGCGCGCCGACCTCACGAATCGCGCCCGCCGTGATGAAGGCGACCCGGTCGCAGACCTCGTCCGCCGTCACCATGTCGTGGGTGTTCAGGAACACCGTCGCGCCCTCGTCGCGCACCCGCCGCACCAGCTCGCGCATGCGCCGCGCGCTGACCGGGTCGAGGCCGCTGGTCGGCTCGTCGAGGAAGAGGAGCTTCGGTCGGTGGATCAGGCTACGCGCGACGTTGAGCCGGTTCTTCATCCCCTTGCTGAAGTCGGAGACCCGCTTGTCCGCGTCGTCCTGCAGACCGACCCACTCGAGCACCTCCATCACGGGCACCGGCGCCTCGGCGTAGAGCGCGCCGAAGTGCTCCAGGTTCTCCCGAGCGGTCAGCCGGTTGTAGTGGTTCGGCAGCTCGAAGCTGACCCCCACTCGTTCGTAGAGATCGGCCCCCCACTCGCGCACCTCGCGGCCGAGCACGCGCGCCACGCCCTCGTATCCGCGGAGCAGCCCGATGAGCACCTTCTGCGTCGTCGACTTCCCCGCGCCCGAGGGACCGAGAAAGCCGAAGATCTCGCCCTCGGCCACCTCGAACGACACGCCCTCCAGCGTGGCCTTCGGTGCTCGGGGATAGGTGAAGCTCAGCCCTTCGACCTCGATCATGCGCCGCTCCTCGTCGTGGCCTCTTCCAGGAGGGCCTGCACTCGTTCGCGCGCCGACGCGTAGAGCTCGGTCAGCACGCGCATGCCGGCCTCGCGGTCCGGCCCTTCGTCGGGGGAGAGCGCTCGGTCCATCATCGCCGCGAGCCCGACGATCACGTCCTCGGCCGGCGGCGCCGCGTCCACCACGCCGATCTCGCCGATGGTGACCCAGCCGACCGAGATCAGGTTCATCACGTGAGCCGCGACGGCCGGATCGACGTCGCGCCGAACGACGCCGACCTGCTGGAGCCACGCGAGGATCTCCCCGCGGGTGAGCTGCCCCGAGCCGTAGCGTTCGAAGAAGTTGCCCGGCTGCCGGAGGTAGCGACCGAAGAACTCCCCGTCGCGCCGTATGAGCACGGCCATCACCGGGCTCGCGTCGAGCGCGCGGAGCGCGACCTCGTACATCGCGCCGATGGAGCCGCCGCGCGGGTGCTCGGCCATCGCCGCCTGCGAGTGAGCGAGGTGCGCCTCCATCTCGCGGATGAGCACGGCCTCGAGCAGCGCCTCCTTGTTGGGGAAGGCCAGGTAGAACGCGCCCTTCGAGATGCCCGCGGCGCGCGTGATGTCGCTGATGGTGGTCTTGTCGAAGCCGAGTCGGACGAAGAGTCCGCTCGCTTCGCGCATCAGGCGCTCGCTCCGTTCGGCCGGGGTCACGAATGACCGTTTGACCGATTATTCGCTTCTGGTCAAACGGCCATTCGCTCTTCACGCCGCGATCGACGCGGAACGACGGGTCACGAACCCCAGCACCGCGGCGATCACGTCCGGGTCTCGCAGAATGCGGCGATGGCCCAGCCCCTGGGTCTCGAGAAGGGTCGCGTCCGCCCAGCCATCCGCGATCGCCCTGCCCTCGGCGATGGCGACCTCCCGGTCGTCGGCGTCATGGACGACGAGCCCCGGCGCTCGAAGAGTCGGAGCGAATCGGCCGGGCCGGACGTCGTCGACCCGCGCGCCCCAGCGCTTCGCGATCTGCTCCTTCACCGGCGCCATCACCGACTCCGGGAACCCGAGGAGGGCTGCGGTGTGCGCCAGGTAGCCCGGCAGGTTCTCGGCCGGCGCGATGGCCGCGAGGCGCCCGAGCGACGCCCCCTGATGCAGCGCCAGCAGCGCGGACGACGCCCCGAGCGAGTGCGCGATGGTCCCATCGAAAGGCCCCATCGCGCGGGTCACCGCGCCGATCGCTCGAGCGAAGTCGGGCACCGCCGTGCGCTTCCCATCGGACGAGCCATGAGCGGGCTGGTCGAAGGCGACCACACGACAACCAAGGGCCACCAGCGGCTCGGCGAAGACCGCCATCTGACTGGCGGCGCCGCCCCAGCCATGCACCAGGAGCACCGAGGGGCCGCCCTCACCCCAGTGCCAGACCTGGAGCGCTCGACCGTCCTCCAGCTGTAGCCGAGAGCCGACCGCGCCTTCCATCCAGACGCGCTCGCGCTCGGGCATGCGCCGTGGCTGTGGCGTGGTGAAGAGCCGATGGAGGAGACCCGCGCCGAGCTCGGGAGACAACGCCGAGGAGGCGGAAGCGGCGGCGCGGATAAAACGAACGGTCGTGCTATTCATGGGGACTCTTTCTCCGAGGTGACCCTCGGGGTGATTCGGGGGTCAGGCTCGGTAGCGATCGACGAGCGCGTCGAAGGCGCGCTGGGCGCGGTCGCGCGCGCCATCGTGGGCGAGCAGGCGCGAGTACTGCTGGAACCCGGTGAGGGTTCCCCAGATCTCGAAGGTCACCTGCTCCACGGAGGCGTCGGCGCGCAGGTGCCCTTCGTCGACCGCGAGCTGCACGGCCCGCGACAGCGTCGCCAGCGCATCCCGCACATGCCGCACGACGGCGTCCCGAACGGGCCCCTCGCGGTCGTCGAAGTCGGTCGCCGCGGCCATGAAGGGGCAGCCGCCGCCGAAGGCCTCGGTGTCCCAGGCCATCCAGCGCTCGAAGATCGCTCGGACGCGCGGCAGACCGCGCGGCTCCTTCAGGGCCGGTCGCAGCACGAGCTCGGCCCAGCGATCGGCGGCCTCCTGCAGCACGTCGCACTGGAGCCCTTCCTTGGACTCGAAGTGCGCGTAGAGCCCGCTCTTCGACATGCCGGTCCGCTTCGCCAGGACGCCGATCGACAGCCCCTCCAGGCCGAGCTGACTGGTCAGCTCGAGGGCCTCGTCGAGGATGGTCGCCCGGGTCTCTGCGCCACGTCCCATGGCGAGGAAAAATAGAACGACCGTTCGTTAGATCAAGCGCGCTACGCGATCTTGGCGTCTTTGCGCACTCGAATTGGACGAAAGAGTCGCAAGAACAGGAAGAAATTGACCAGAATCGCGAGCGCCGCCAGGGCGACCAGCGCGAGCGACCCGGCGTAGGAGGAGGGAGGCTCGTCGGCCAGGAGCAGATAGGACTCGCTCGAGACCGGCATGCCCATCTTGCTCTCGAGGAAGCGACGCACGGTGCCGAAGCGGCCGCCAGCGTCGCCGAAGGTCACCAGCCGACCACTGAACTCGCGGCGCGCCGAGGTTCGGGCGGCGTCCTCGCTCTCGACCGGCACCTGGACGAACACGTTGCGCTGCCCCGCCAGCGGGAAGGCGCGATAGCGACCGGCGCCGAGGATGCGGCCGTAGCCAACGGTCCCGGAGGCCATCGGCGTGCCCTCGATGGTCACGTAGGCGTTCGGCTCGAGCTCGGCCGGGTCGAGGTCCACCGCCTCGCCGAGGGCCATCGGCGTGCTCGGGTGGAAGAAGTAGGAGACGTCCCGTCGAATCGACGCCAGGAGGCCCAAGGTCACCACGATCGAGAGGGCCATCAGCGCCATCGTGGCGAGCTTGCGACCCTTGGCCGGAGCCGGGAGGTCCAACAGCTCGGGGTCGATCCCTTCGGCCGAGATCCGGGGCGACCCCTCGGGGACGAGGTCTTCTTGAATGGAGCCTGCGCTTGCCACGGTGGGTTAGGACACCGTGTAGCGAAAAAGGTTCGAACGCCGCAAGCACACACGCGAAAACCCGCGAGATCGAGGATCTCGCGGGTCTCGTCGGCGGAGCGGGCAGCGGGGCCCGCGACCGGCTCAGGAGCGGGCGGCGGCGCTCTGGTAGTAGTCCCAGAGGCGCGGGGTCGGCCAGCTCGCGAAGCGGTTCTTGAAGGTCGCGTCCTTCTCGCGGCCCTCGGCCTTCACGATGCCGTCGATGAGGCTGTCGCGATCCCCGAACTTCTCCTTCACGGCGGTGAGGACCTCGTGGAGGCGCAGGAGCTTGGCGTTCGACACGTGGTCGAGGCCCTTCTCCTCGTTGGTGCGATCGATCCAGAGGCCGCCGTCGGCGAGCTTCTGCACGGCCGCGACCAGCTTCTCCTTGGCCTGCTTGCGGGCCTTGGTGGGATCCTTCTCGTCGATGTCGAAGAGCTTCTTGGCTCGGCTGAGGGGCGACGCGTTCATGACTGCTCCAGGGGCGGGGTTCGACCCCGCGAAAAATCGGTCTCCGCGGACGAGGCGCCCGCGCGAAAGAGGCGGGAGCTAGCATGGGGCCGTGGGGGCGGCAAGCGATCGAGCGTGCGTGTCCCGTCGATCCGTGAGGTCACTTCGGCACGGGCCCGCCACACGGGGTGTGAGTCGTTTGCAACAGACTGCCGGTCGATCGGCCGAAATTCGCCTCCGGAGCCCTCGGCACGGCGCGTGCTCTAGGTCCATGCATGGCACCGCCTCCCCTTCGCAGCACGTTCCCCCTCCCCCGCCTCGCGAGCTTTCGCACGGGCGCGCCCAAGACGACCCGCGTGCACGTCGCTCGCGGCGCGCTCGGCGCGCTCGGCCACCTGGACGCGCCTCTCGGGCTCGACCCCGAGGCGCGCCACGTGCTGGTCACCGACGAGCGGGTCGACCGGCTCCACGGTCAGCGCCTCGTCGCGCTGCTCCGGGGCCGCGGTCTCGACGTCGCCTACGTGGTCGTGCCCGAGGGCGAGGGTTCGAAGTCGCTCGCGCAGTACGTCGCGCTGGTCGACCGGGTGCTCGAGCTCGGGGCCGACGAACGCACCACGATGATCAGCCTCGGCGGTGGGGTCGTCTGCAACCTCACGGGGATGATCGCCGCCACCCTCTTCCGCGGCGTCCGGCTGGTGCACGTGCCGACCACGCTCATGTCGCAGGCCGACGCCGCCATCGGACACAAGCAGGCGCTCAACGGCCCGCGGGGTAAGAACCTGGTCGGCAGCTACTACGCCCCCGACCTGGTGTGGGTCGACCCCGACACCTTGCTCACCCTCGAGGAGCGCTGGGTCCGCGACGGCTTCGCCGAGATCCTCAAGCACGCGCTGGCTCAAGACGAGGCGCTGCTCGCGTGCGTGAGCCAGCCCGACGCGACCCTGCGCGATCTCGACTTCGTGACCGAGTGCATCGAGCGCACGGTCGCGCTCAAGTGCAGCACCATCGACGCCGACCCCCTCGAGCGCGACGAGGCGATGGTGCTCCAGTACGGACACACGGTCGGCCACGCCGTCGAGCACGCGGCGGGGTACGCGCTCGGCCACGGCGAGTCGGTCGCGATCGGCATGGTCGCCGCCGCCCGCATCGCCGCCGACCTGGTCGGGGTGGACACGGTCGACGCGCACCGCGAGCTCCTTCATCGATGGGCGCTGCCCACCGAGATCCCGCGGGAGCTGGATCCATCGCTGCTCCTCGACCGCATCCGGCGCGGCAAGCGCTGCACCGGAGAGACCCTCTGGATGGCCCTCGTCGACGGCCCGGCGCGGCTCGCGCGCCACGGTCGTGGTTGCGCGTGGCCGGTCCCGGTCGACGAGTGCGCGCGCATCCTGGGCTGGTACCCGACGCACCGAGGGAGCTTCGCGCCGTGCGCCGTGCACTGATCACCGGAACCACCTCGGGCATCGGCTACGCGATCGCTCGCCGCTTCGCGGACCGCGGTCAGCGAGTGATCGGGCTGGCTCGATCGGCGGCGCCGGATCTGCCGCAGGGCTATCGCCACGTCCGAGGCGACATCACCGACCCCGACGCACGCGACGCGGCCGTTCGCGCGAGCGAGTGGATCGACCTGCTGGTCCTCAACGCCGGCGTGTGTCGACCGGCGACACTCGACGACGAAGAGGACCCCTGGGACCACGTGATGGACGTGAACCTGAACGCACCGCATGCCCTGCTGCGGCAAGCGCTGCCGATCCTGCGGCCGGGCGGCGCCGTCGTGTTCATCGGCTCCACGCTGAGCCTCCGCGGACGCGCCGGCTACGCGGCCTACTGCGCGTCCAAGCACGGCCTGCTCGGCTTGATGCGCGCCTCCGCGCTCGAGCTCGCGCCGCGAGGGATCCGGGTCAACGCCGTCTGTCCCGGCTGGACGGAGACCCCGATGGCCCGGGCGGATCTCGAGCGCTCGCGGAGCGCGTCCCGGGCGCGGGCGGAGGCCGAGGCCGCGCTGCCGCTCGGTCGCTTCGTCGACCCGGACGAGGTCGCGGAGCTGGTCGCCTTCCTCGCGTCCGGGCACGCTCGGAGCATCACCGGCCAGGCCTACGAGATCAGCGGCGGCGAGGGGGTGTGAGCGTGCCTCGGATCACCCTCGCCGGCGCGGTGACCATCGACCGCTACCCCGACGGGGAGCGGCCGGGCGGCTCCGTGCTCTACGGAGGGCGCGCGCTCGAGGGCGACGCCATCCTCGTGACCGCGTGCCGAGAGCTGCCGGTGAGCGTGTGCCGGGTGCTGCACCAGACCGCGTCCAGCACGGTGACCTTCGAGAACCGCTACGACGCGCAGGAGCGCGTCGCTCAGTGGGTGCACGCCCCCGCGCCGACGGTCTCGGTGCACGTCCCTTCGGGGACCGAGCTGCTGATCCTGGCCCCCGTCCTCGGCGAGCTCGACCTCGCCGCATGGGTCGACGCCGCGCCGGACGCGATGGTCACCTTGGGCGCCCAGGGCATGCTCCGTTCGGCGCCCGTGGTTCCGGGTCCGGTCGTGCCCACCGAGTGGCGCCCGAGCGACCACGTGCTGGAACGACTCGACGCAGTGTTCCTCAGTGTCGAAGACGTCCGCCACCAACCGGAGCTAGTCCCGCACCTCCGGCGCTTCGTCCCGCTGGTGGTCGTCACGGCCGGCTCCGAGGGGGCGACCGCCTTCGCCGCCGGGCGAACGCTCCACGTCCCCGCACGGCGCGTCTCGGTCGTGGACCCCACCGGGGCGGGCGACACCTTTCACGCCGTGGCTGCCGCCCGGCTGGCCAGCGGCTGCTCCCTGGAAGACGCCCTCGATGCCGCGGCCCGGGCGGCCGCCCGCTGCGTCGGGGAGCCGATCGTTTCTTGGGGGGCTTTCGCGAGAGCCCCCCGTCTCGTCGCGCGTGAATCGCTCCTCGCCTCCCCAAAAACCTAAAGGTCTCGGGGCGTCGCCGCTCGGTGCGTCTTCGCACGAAGTGCTCGTCCTCCGAGACTCTCAACCCGGGGCTCGATCTGACACGCCGATCGGGTACGGTCTCCAATCCGCATGTCGGACCCCGAGACGCCCCAGTCAGAGCCCGCCGAAGGCACCACCGACTTCGTCCACCTCCACGTTCACTCGGAGCTGACGATGCTCGAGGGAGCGATCCGCATTCCGGAGCTCGTCGACCGGGCCGCGGCGATGGGGATGCCGGCCGTCGCCCTGACCGACCGCGCGAACATGTACGGCGCGGTCCAATTCGCGGGCGCCGCCAAGGCCAAGGGCATCAAGCCCATCCTGGGGGCCGAGCTCACGCTGGCGGAGAGCCGGCTCGACAAGACCAAGCCGACGCTCGGCCACACGGTCCTGCTCGCGAAGAACCAGACCGGCTACCAGAACGTCGTCCGCATGGTCAGCCTCGGCTGGGTCGAGGGGCTGGCGAACGGCGTGCCTCGCATCGACCTCGAGGTCCTCGACCAGAACCGCGAGGGCGTCATCGCGTTGACCGCCTGCATGGGTGGCTACGTGCCGCAGGAGATCCTGATGAAGGGTCCCGAGGCCGGCGCGCGCGCGCTCGGTCAGCTGCACGAGATCTTCGGCGACGACCTCTTCGTCGAGCTCGAGGACCACGGCTTCGCCGAGAACCGGCCGCTCAACTCCGTGCTCAAGGAGCTGGCGACCGATCGGAACATCCCGCTGGTGGCGACCAACTGCTGCCACTTCCTCGAGCGCAGCCAGGCGCACGGTCAGATGGCGCTGCAGTGCATCGGCCAGAGCGTGAGCCTCCGCGAGATGGAGGCGATGCACCACGGCTCGAGCGAGATGTACCTGAAGTCGCCCGCGCAGATGCTCGAGCTCTTCGGCGACACGCCGGACGCCATTCGCAACACGATGGAGATCTTCCGTCGCTGCGAAGAGGTGAACCCGCTCCACCCGCCGAAGCTGCCGCGCTTCCCGCTGCCCGAAGGCCAGAGCGAGGACGACGCCCTCCGCGAGTTCTCGCTGCGCGGGCTCGAGGAGCGCTTCGCCGAGATGCGGCGGCTCGGCAGCGAGCCCAACGAGACCGAGTACCGCGAGCGGCTCCAGGTCGAGCTCGACGTCATCATCTCGATGGGGTT
Source organism: Deltaproteobacteria bacterium (assembly GCA_017644045.1). GTDB lineage: Bacteria > Myxococcota_A > Polyangia > Polyangiales > Houyiibacteriaceae > UBA1660. Next base: position 149,292 of record JAEPMI010000008.1, on the reverse strand, counting down.
CCCGGGCTACTTCCTGATCGTCCAGGACTTCATCAACTGGGCGAAGAAGAACGGCGTGCCGGTCGGCCCCGGTCGCGGCTCCGGCGCGGGCTCGCTCGTGGCCTACGCGCTGCGCATCACCAACCTCGACCCCCTGCCCTACGGCCTGCTCTTCGAGCGCTTCCTGAACCCGGAGCGCGTGTCGATGCCCGACTTCGACATCGACTTCTGCATGAGCCAGCGCGACAAGGTCATCGACTACGTCCGCGACAAGTACGGGCAGCACTCGGTCGGTCAGATCGCGACCTTCCATCTCTTGAAGTCGAAGTCGGTCGTGCGCGACGTCGGCCGCGTGATGGGCGTCACCCCGCAGGACGCCGGTCGGCTCGCGGGGATGATCCCGGAGATCGGTCCCGGCAAGTCGATGAGCATCGGCGAGGCGCTGCAGAACGAGCCGCGCTTCAAGGAGGCCTACGACAACGACAACGAGGTCCGCGAGCTGCTCGACACCGCGCAGCAGATCGAGAACCTCACGCGCCACGCCGGCATGCACGCCGCGGGCGTCGTCATCTCCGAGGGCCCCATCTGGGACCACGTGCCCGTCTTCTGCCCGGAAGAGGACGTGCTGGTCACCCAGTACCACAAGGACGACGTCGAAGCGGCGGGACTGGTCAAGTTCGACTTCCTCGGCCTGAAGACGCTGACCGTGCTCGACCTCGCGGTCGGGCTGATCGACAAGCGGCCCGACCGGACCGAGCCCTTCGACCTCGACGCGCTCCCGCTCGACGACCCGGCGACCTTCGCGCTGCTGCAGTCCGGCGACACGACGAACGTCTTCCAGCTCGAGAGCCAGGGCATGCAGGGGCTCTTCAAGGCGCTAAAGCCCGACTGCTTCGAGGACATCGTCGCCGCCGTCGCGCTCTACCGGCCCGGTCCGATGGGCGCGGACATGCACAACGACTTCGTGCACCGAAAGCACGGGCGGCAGAAGGTCGAGTACCCCGACCCCTCGCTCGAGCCGATCCTGAACGACACCCGTGGCGTCATCGTCTACCAGGAGCAGGTCATGCAGATCGCCCGGACGATGGGCGGCTACAGCCTCGGCGGCGCCGATCTCCTTCGCCGCGCGATGGGCAAGAAGAAGGAAAAGGAGATGGTCAAACACAAGGCCATCTTCGTCGAGGGCGCGACCGAGCGCGGCCACACCAAGGAGAAGGCCGAAGAGGTCTTCGACCTGATGGCCTTCTTCGCCGGCTACGGCTTCAACAAGTCGCACTCGGCCGCCTACGCGCTGATCACCTACCAGACGGCCTACCTCAAGGCGCACTTCCCGGCGGAGCTCTGCTGCGCCACGATGACGGCCGACAAGGACAAGAGCGACAAGGTCGTCCGCACCGTCGCCGAGGCGCGCAACCTGGGCATCACCGTGCTCCCACCTTCCGTGAACGAGTCGGCGATCGACTTCACCGTCGTCTACGAGCCGCGCGACGACGTGAAGCCGGTGCCCGGTCGCCCACTCAGCGAGAAGGGCGAGATGCGCGACCCGACGGGACCGGCCATCCGCTTCGGCCTCGGCGGTCTCAAGGGTGTCGGCGGCGCCGCCCTCGAGGCGCTCTTCGAAGCGCGCACCGGCTCCGCCGACGCCGCGGACGGAACCGAGCAGCCCTTCGTCGACCTCTTCGACTTCTGCGACCGGGTCGACCTGCGCCGGGTGAACAAGAACGTCATCGACGCGCTGGTGAAGAGCGGCGCCTTCGACGCGCTCCACGAGCCGCTCGGCGTGCACCGGGCGCAGGCGAGCGCCGCGATCCCCACCGCGCTCGAGCGAGGCAAGCAGGCCGCCGCCGACCGCGCGAGCGGCCAGACCAGCCTCTTCGGTCTGCTCGGCAACGAGGAGGAGGTGAAGACCTTCACCCGCGCCGGCGGCACCTTCCCGGACAACGTCGAGCCCTGGGACTCGCGCGAGCAGCTCAAGCTCGAGAAGGGCTCGCTCGGCTTCTACATCTCCGGCCACCCGCTCGACCGCTACATCCAGGAGCTCCGGCGCTTCTGCAACGCGACCACCGAGACCCTCCACGAGATGGACCGCGGCACCAAGGTGCAGATCGGCGGCTCCGTCGAGGGTTACCGCGAACGGCGCACCCGCGCGGGCGCGACCATGGCCTTCTTCGAGCTCGAGGACCCGATGGGCCGCGTCGAGGTCATCGTCCGGCCGCGCCAGATGGACAACGAGAAGACCCGGGTGATCCTCACGGCGGGCGAGCCCATCATCGTCGACGGCGCCGTGAAGCACGAGTTCGGCGAGGAGAGCGCCGACGCCGAGCCGAAGCTCATCCTCTACGACGTGCAGCCGCTCAGCGAGCTGCTCTCGCGGAAGACCCGCGCGGTCAACGTGAAGCTCGAGGTCGACGGCATCGACCGCGCCAAGCTCGAGCGGCTCCGCGACTGCCTGCGCGCCCACCCCGGACCGGTGCCGGTGAGCCTCGAGCTCATGAACCCGCTGGCCCAGTGGAGCGCGACCCTCGAAGAGACCGGCCTCTGCGTCGAGCCGAGCGACTCGCTCCTGGCCAGCCTCGAGCGCCTCTTCGGCCGCAAGGTCACCGAGCTCCGCTGAGCGATGAGTAAGCCGGCTCCCAGGCGCTGGCTCCGCGAGCCGGTCGTTCACTTCCTGGTGCTCGGGGCGCTCCTCTTCGGGGTCGACGCCATGCTGCGCGGCGGCGAGGAAGAAGCGGCGGAGGAGTCGGTGGTGCGCGAGCTCGTGGTCGACGCGCCGATCCGCGACGAGGTGAGCGAACGGCTCGCGACTCGCCTCGGGCACGACCCGAGCGACACCGAGCTGGAAGAGGCCATCGACGACTGGGTGCGAACCGAGGTCCTCTACCGCGAAGGGCTCGCCCGAGGCTTCGACGAGCACGACCCGACCGTCCGCACTCGAGTCGCGTCGCGCATGGGCCGGGTGCTCGCGGACGCCGTGGTGATCGCCGAACCGACCGAGGACGAGCTCCGCGCGTTCTTCGACGAGGACCCCACCCGCTGGGCCGAGCAGAGCCGCATCGACTTCACGCAAGTGTTCGTGAGCGGTGAGCGCGAAGACGCCGAGGCCCACGCCGAGGCGCTGCTCGCGACGCTACGCGCCGGCGCCAACCCGGCCGGGATGGGCGACACCTTCAGCGGCGGACGGCGCTACCGCCGCCGTTCGGTGGAGGATCTCGAAGCCGCCTTCGGGCCGGCATTCGTGGAAAGGATCGAAGAGCAGAGCGCGGGTGAATGGGTGCTCCGCCGCTCACGGGTGGGCCTGCACCTGGTCCGCATCGACGAGCGAAGCGCCGCGGAAGCCCCGGACTTCGACGCCGTCCGAGCCGATGTCGCGCGGGCCTGGCGCCTGGCGCGTGAAGAAGCCGCCGTGCGACTGCGCGTGACCGAGCTGGTGGAACGATGGACCATCGTGCACGAGTAGCGCTGCTCTTCGCCGTCGGTCTGAGCGCGCTCGTCCCGAGCTCGGCGCGCGCGCACGACTTCAGCCCCGGCGTGCTCTCGCTCGTGGAGGAAGAGCCCGGCACCTACCGCTACTCGTTCTCGCCGCCGGTGGACGACGGCCTCGACCTGAGCACCGAGCTGACCTTCCCCGCCGAGTGCGAGGTCAGCGCTCACCGGCTCGTCTGCCCCGGTGGGCTGCACGGCGACGTTCGCTTCGCCGAGCGCCTCGACCGACGCGCGCAGGTGGTGGTCCTGCTCGAGCGGCTCGACGGCACCCGGGTGGAGACCGTCGTGGGTGGCGCCGATCCGGTCTGGCGGATCGAAGCCCCGCCCTCGGCCTGGGGTTGGGTGGTCATCGGCGCCGAGCACGTGCTCTTCGGCTTCGATCACCTGGCCTTCGTGCTCGGCCTGCTGCTGGTCGTGTCGCTCGGTGGCCGGCGAAGCGTCGCGGCGCGAATCGCGATGGCGGTGAGCGCGTTCACGGTCGCCCACTCGCTGACCTTGGCCCTCGCCACCCTCGGCCAGGTCCGCCTACCCACCCCACCGGTGGAAGCCGCCATCGCGGCGAGCGTGCTCTTGCTCGCGCTCGAAGCGCTGCGCGAGGGGCCGTCGCTGACCCGCGATCATCCCTGGGCCGTCGCGTTCGCCTTCGGCCTGATCCACGGGCTCGGCTTCGCGGCCGCGCTGGATGGACTCGGCGTCACGTCGACCGTGTCCACGCTGCTCCTCTTCAACGTCGGCGTGGAGCTGGCGCAGCTCGCGGTGGTCGCCGCGGTCCTGATGCTGCGGGCGCTCTTGCCCGACGAGCGCCTCGGACGGATCGGCCGCGTGGTCGCCTGCTACGGCCTCGGCACCCTCGGCGTGTTCTGGCTCATCGACCGCTGTGTTCAGCTCGGCAGCTGAGCGCGGGGCTATTCAGGGATCGACGCGGAAGCGCCGCACCGGCGTGCGGAGCCGGTGGTGGCAATCGCTCGCCTCGGCGTACCACTCGTAGAGCACGCCCGCCTCGACCGACTCGAGCGGCAGAGAGACGTCACCGCTCACGTGCTCGACGACGCCGACCTCACGGAAGTCCGCGTTGACCGGCGACTCCGTCGACAGGTCGATCGCGATCGTGAACTCGCTGTTGGCGTCGGTCTCCCAGCGGTCGAGGCGCGGGGAATAGGTGCGCACGGTGATCTCGTCGTTCGCCGGCGAGAACTCCCAGAGGCGCATGTAGCCCGAGCCGCCGTCGTCGCGGCTCTGGTAGTCGGCGACCATCGAGTGGATCACGTGCCCCTCGAACTCGTCCTCTCGATGCTGCTCGGCGGTGACGTGCCCCGACGTCATCAGGTGCAGGTTCGGGACGTCGCGCAGGGCGTCGTAGATCGGGCGCCCTTGGACGCTGAAGTTGCCCGCGCCGGTGAGGATGTAGTGCGAGTTCAGCACGCCGAACGCGCTCGGGTGCGCGGCGAAGACCTCGCGCGCCCACGCGAGCACGGCCGGGTCCTGTTCGGCGTTGAACTCCAAGCTGACGACCAACACCTCGAGCGGCCCCGCCTGGAAGAGCACGTAGTTCTGTTCGTTCCCCGAGCCGTAGCGACCGCCGTAGTAGAAGCGCCCACGGAAGCGGTCGACGCCGAAGAACTCGTTGTAGTTGTCGGTGCCGCCGGGCGTGCCTCGCGGATCCTGGTCGTGGTTCCCCGGCGTCACGCCGTAGGGCACCCCATCGAAGAAGCCGGGCAAGGTCGTCTCGAGCGTCGTCATCGCGCGGTCCGCGACGCCCCACTGGTAGCGAACCTCGGCGTTGTTGACGATGTCGCCGTTGTGGATCGCGCCCACGATGTTCCAGGCGTCCCGGTTCTCCACGATCCATCGCGTCTGGTCGTAGAAGTAGCCGTGCAGGTTCCGCGACTCGACGGTGTAGTACTGGGTGTCCGGCATCACCGCGATCGTGAAGTCGTCCGCGTCGGTGACCTCGCGAAGATAGAAGGTCACCTCGGTGGGTCGGTCGCCGCCGACCTCGGCGGAGAGCTCCACGGCCCCCGAGAGCGCGGCGCCGTCGGCCGGCTCCACCGCCGAGACGGTCGGTGCGACTCCGAAGCCGAGGGTCGCACCGGTCACCGGTGAGGCGCCGACGACCGTGCCCGCGTTGGTCGCGGTCGAATCCGCGCCCGGGTCCGACTCCTCGAGCGGCCAATGGCCGACGAGCCCTTCGGCATCTGCCGGGAGCGTCTCGAACATCGACGCGGCGATCTCGCTCTGGGGTCGCGCACGATCGAAGACGCGGACCTCGTCGATGCGCCCTTCGAAGTAGCCCGCGGGGCTGCCCGTCGAGTTGAAGGTCGTCCCGATGCCGAAGTGCTGGATGCTGTCCGCTCGCGGCGTCGCGTCGACGGTCTTCTCCACGTCGAGCGCTCCGTCGACGAACAGACGCCAGGTCGCGCCGTCGTAGCTGACCGCCACGTGGTGCCACTCCTCGGATGCGATCGGCGTGCGCCCGACCACTGGGTGGTTCGCTCCCGAGGCCATGTCCTCGAAGTCGGCGGCGAGCACCTCGCCGTGCAGTCCGAACGCGTAGTTGCAGTCCACGTTCGTGCCGTCTCGCTCGCCGCGGCCCTTCGCGATGATCGGCACGTGGGTCACGCCGCCGGCGCCCGTGCCGGTGGTGATGCCGCGCCCCTCCCGAAAGATCCACGCCTCGAGCGTGAAGGTCGCCAGGCCGAGCTCCGGCGCGACGCCCATCGCCACGTGGTCGTCCCGACCATCGAAGCGAAGCGCGCTCGAGCCCGTGTCGTCGGAGGGGCAGGTCGGTCCGGTCGGCCCGGCATCCGGGAGCGGCGGTTCGGAGCCGTCGGGCCCCACCCCGCCGTCGGCAACGGACCCATCGGGTCTCGGTGAATCCGATCCGAGCTCCGACTCACAGGCCGAGAGCAGAACGAGGAGAGCGAGGAGAGCGAGGAGATGGGGGGAGGGAAGTCGCATGCTGACGAGAGTCCGCAACCGACGGAAGTCGCCGGAGTCACGGAAGAAACCTGCCAGTGGCATGCCAAGCCCCGTTCGCGCCGGAAAGCTGCGCACTCCACCCCGCGGTCGTCCAAGGCATGCGCGGTCGCGCGCCACCGTGGCACGTCGGCCCCCTTCGGCGCGAGGCCGCATGTCTTCGTGGGTCGAGCTGGTCCGACCTCGTGACGGGGCGAGAGTTCTGGCGCGCAGAAGGACGAACCTACGAATGCTCGTGCCGAGGTTCTCTCTCCGTTTGCAGTGGCTCGGTCGCCGTGCACTAATCCGGCAATGAGAAGCTTCCTTCGCCGGGCCGTATTGGCCGTTGTCGGCGTATTGGCGGCCTGTACGAATTCATCCCCTGATCGGGTGAGGAGCGATGCCGGCCCACGCGACGTCCAGACCCCTGTTTCGGAGGCCATCGAAACGACGCCCGCCCTGCGCGTATCGGCCGAGCTCGGCGGCATCGCGGACGGTACGTCACGACTTGCTCCGTTGGTTCAGCGAGGCAACCGGCTGATCGGCGCGGGAACGCGGCACGAGCTGAGCATCGAGGGGCACGCCCTTTCACTCACGTACGACGAAGCGCAATCTCCTGTCCGTATTCCGGGCATCTCCGTGACCACCAACGCACGCATCCACCCAGCTGGAGCGGACTACGTCGTCGACCCGGCGGGCGTGGCGTGGCGTGAGGTCGCTACGGGCGTCGACGAGCAACTCTCGAACCGTGAGGGGCACATCGCTCTCGCGTGGCACTTCGACGCACGACCGCGGGGTGAAGTGACCGTGTCCATCCCCTTCGCGGACCACCTGCTCCACCGCACGATCGACGAAGGTCTCGTTCTGCGAAGAGAGGGTCGGTCATCCGGGATTCTCGTCAGCCACGCCACGTGGATCGACGCGGATGGAATCCGAGCTCGGGTTCCAGCGGCGTGGGCCGACGGAGAGGTCACGTACGCCCTCTCGGGCGATCTGCTCGCCGCGTCTTCGTTCCCCGCGGTTCTCGACCCGACGATCGGGCCGGAGGTGTCTCGTCCGCTCGGCTCGGGCGCGGGCCCGTTCCAGGACGCGGCCGACGATCAGGTGGCCCCACGAGCCTGTGCCAACGGCGCGTATGCGCTCTTCGTCTGGAGCGACGAGCGCAGGCCGGGCGAGCCGCTCGCGGTCTACGGTGGCCGAGTGAGCTGGAGCGGCTCGCTCAACGACGACGTCGGGGTGTACCTGGGTTTGGCAGATCCGTCCGACGCAGCAGTGGGGCCGGACTGCGCGAAGGTCTCCGGCGGCTTCACGGTGGTGTGGACGGCCGGGGGGACGGTGCGCGAGCGCTTCGTACCGCGCGCCGGTGACGTCACCGCACCCGAGGTGAGCTGGGGAAGCGACGTCGTCGGCGTTCGTACGGCATCGGATGGCACTCGTCGCGCCGTGCTGACATGGTCGCGAGACGGCAGCGGAACCACCCATCAGCTCGCGCTTCGACGCTACGACGCCTCCGGCGTGCCGATCGACGGGTCGCCCGTGGAGATCGCGACGGGCGCGGTGCCGTCCGTGGAGCCGACGATCACAGCCACCACCGCTGGCTATGTGGTCGCGTGGCGAGACGACTCGACCGGCAGTCCTCGCGTGTTGAGCTCGGCGATCGAAGGCACGGGTGCAGCCACGCCCACGTCGGCGGCGCTGGCGACGGAGGAGCCGCTCACGTTGACGTCCGCGTCCGAGGGGCCGAACGCGCTCGTCGCCTGGGACACGGCCGGCAACGGGATCCGCGGGCGGAAACTCGATGACGCTGGCACACCGTTGGGGTCGGTCGCTCGATTGACCCGTGGCCCCTCGGACGACGCCGGCCGCCTGACATACGGAACGGATGGGTACCACCTCGTCTACCGGACATCCGGAGGTGGCTCGTACTACACCGGGGTCCTGGCCCCCGCCGCGGCTCCCGGTCTCGCCAGCGAGCGAGTCCTCAACACGACCGCGGTCGGTGGCGATGTCTCCGTCGCGGCGGACGGAGACCTCGCCGTCGTCGTGTACGACGTCGACGACACGAGCGACCCAACGCTCGGGCGAGGCATCTGGTCCCAGCGGATCGACGACAACGCCTTCATCGGCAACTGGGATACGCGCGCGATTCACACGAGTCAGGCGGAGGCCTCGCGCTTCGACGCCGACGTCGACTGGGGAGAGAGCTACTACGCAATCCTCCATCGCACGGACCTGGAGCATCCGTCCTACGGACCGCAGGTGGTGGGCCAGATGGTCCTCGCCGACGGAACGGGAACGAACGGAACGTGGGAGGCGAGCGGCGGGGTCACCGGCTTGGTCGACACTCGATACCGCTTCGCCATCGCATCCTCCGGAACGGAGTTCTTTGTCGCGTGGACCGACTACTACGCGAGCCGATACGGCTTTCATGGCGCGATCATCGACGACCCGGGTACCCGGACCACCCGAGACTTCGAGATCGACGAGAACACCATCATGGACGACCTCATCAGCAACCCATCGGGGATCGGCTATGTGGCGCTCTATGGGATCGGAAGCCGGATGTACCGGCGCACCGTGGGGGTCACCGGCGCGGTCGGCTCGGAGTACAGCATCGCCACTGGACCTTCCGATTCGCAGCACGTCCGTGGCGCCGGGGACCTGATCACATGGTTTGCGCCCTCCACCGGCCTCGTCTACACGCACCGGTGGGTCACGAGCGCCGGCGCAGCAGAGACGTTCCGCCCACCGTCGACCCAGGTGTACCGCCCCGCCATCGCCCCCGGTGGCGGCGGCACCTACCTCTATGTGTGGCAGGACGGCTCCACCCTCGGATCGGTTCGCATTCTGTCACAACTCCTGGATGCCAACGGCGCGCCGGTCGGAGCGATCGCGGACCTGGGCGAGGGCGCGTTCCCGAGCGTCGCCTGGACGGGGTCCGCGTACCTCGTCGTCTTCCAGAGCGGCAACGACATCGCCGCAGTTCGAGTCGACAGCACCGGTCGCCTGCTGGATGCGACCGCCGCGCTACTGACGGAGGACATCGACGCACGCTGCCGACGGCCTTCCGTCGACAGCGACGGCCGCGAACGGGCGCTGGTGGCCTACCAGCGAATGATGGACGAAACCGGCTCGACGCAGATTCGAGCACGACTCGTCGACTTGGCGGTCCCAGGCACGGACCCACAGGGCTCGCCCTGTGAGAACGGCTGGAGCTGTGCGAGCGGCTTCTGTGCCGATGGCTTCTGTTGCGACGACCCGTGCACCGGCGATTGCGAGACATGCGCCGCTGCCTCGGGTGCGAGCAGCGATGGCACCTGCACGGCGAAGGAGGCCGACTCGATCTGCAGGCCGGCTCTCAACGAGTGTGACGCGGCCGAACGGTGCACCGGCTCCACCGGCACCTGTCCGGCTGACTCGTTCCAGCCGGCCGGGACCCCATGCGGCAGGGGACCGCTGGGACCGTGCGACGTGGCGGACAGCTGCGAGGGCGGCAGCACGCTCTGTGTGTCCACAGAGCGCATGCCTTCGTCCACCGTCTGTCGAGAGTCGACCGGTCCCTGCGACCTGGCCGAGCTCTGCAACGGTTCCACTGTGGACTGTCCCCCGGACACGCTCGCCGGCCCCATCGTGGTGTGTCGGGCCGCAGCCGGAGAGTGCGACGTGGAAGAGCGTTGCGATGGAGCGTCCGTCGAATGCCCCGCGGACGACTTCCGGCTCGGGGGGACGGTGTGTCGCAACACGCGTGGGCCGTGCGACCAACCTGAGCTCTGCACGGGCTCGGGCCCCTCGTGCCCGTCCGATCAGCAACGGCCGTCGGGCTTCGTCTGCCGTCCCTCGCGAGGCGTGTGTGACCTCCCAGAGAGTTGCTCCGGCTCGAGCCCGTCGTGTCCCGCCGATGCACGAGAGCCCGAGGGGACCGTCTGCCGGCCATCGGCTGGCGTGTGCGACGTCGAAGAGACGTGTGGAGCGGACGTGGACTGCCCGGAGGATCGACTGCGGCCGGTGGGAGAGGTCTGCCGGGTCAGCACGGGGGCCTGCGACATCGCCGAAGCGTGTGACGGGCTCCGGCCGACCTGTAGCGCCGACCGGACGCAGGCCGACGGTGTGTCCTGCGACGACGGGCGCGCGTGCAACGGCATCGACAGCTGTCTCGCTGGCGAATGCGTCGACGCCGCCAGCATCATGTGTGGCGGTGGGTTCGTCTGCGATGAGCGGCTCGGAGGGTGTGTCCCCGCCACCGACGACGGCTGCGGGTGCCGCACCGCCGGTGGCCCCACGGATGGCAACGGACTCCCAGCTGGATTCCTCGTACTGCTCGGGATCATCACGGTCCGGAGGCGGCGATGAAACAGGCCCTCCTGCATCTGATGTGGTCGCTGGTGCTCAGCCTCCTCGCTGCGTGCACGTGCCCGCCGGGCACGGCGAACTGCGATGGCGAGTGCACCGTCCTCACCGAGAGCGCCGAACACTGCGGAGCCTGCGGCGAACGCTGCCTCGGCGGCGCGTTGTGTATCGACGGAGAATGCGTGGGCGGTGCGCCCCGCGGCGCCCGTACTTGCAGCGACGACTCCGCCTGCCTGAACTCCAGCTACTGCGATGGGGTGGAGCGCTGCATCGGTGGGCACTGTCGAACGACCGGTGTGATCGAGTGCGATGATGGGGTCGCCTGTACGCGGGAGCGATGCGACGAGGCCTCCCGTCAGTGCGTTTCGACTCCGTCGGACACGCTCTGTCCCGACGGTCAGCGTTGCACGGCGCTGGACGGCGCCTCGTCGACGGGGTGCGAATGACCCGTGTCCTCGCCGTGGTGATGTGCCTGGCACTCGCGACCGTGGCGCGAGCGCAGACGCCGACGCAGAACGTGGCCGCCGATGGGTTGGCGTACGAGACGATCGACCAGGCCACCGTGCGCATTTTCGCTGCGCAGAACGTCGAAGTGGAGCAGGTCGCGGGCCAGCGGTTCCCCCGCACCATCGCCGTCCCGATCGCCGGGCACGGCAGTGGAGTCGTGGTCAGCACCGACGGGCTCGTGGTCACCGCGCAGCACGTGATCGCCGACGCTCACCACCTGGCGGTCCGAGCCCCCGGCGAGGACACGATTCGAGCCGCGAAGGTGGTCTACGCCGACGAGGCCACCGACTTCGCCATCCTCGCGGTCGATGGAGTCTTCACGCACGTCGCTCCCATCCCTGCCACGCCTCGCCAGCTCCACGTTCGGCAGACGGTGGATGCCGTGGGCTACCCGCTCGATCCGAGTCGTCGAAATCCCCAGTCCGCCCGCGGCATCGTCTCCGGCGTGCTGGACGATGGACACCTGCAGCTCGATATGTCGCTGAACCCCGGGAACTCGGGGGGTCCGCTCGTGGACGAGAACGGCGTGCTGATCGGTATCGTGATCGCCCGCGGCGACCCGACGCGAGGCGTCCAGGGGATCGGGATCGCCGTGCCGATCGCACCCATCGCCCGAGCCGTCGCCACCACGCGGCAGGGTTCTTTCGCGCAGACCCGCGCTCAGCTCGTGGCCGAGCGGGACGTGTTGTCGCGCGCGGCCGAGGTCCTGACTCTGCTGGTGGAGCTCGGCGGCGCGGACGTCTTGCGTGAGCTGGTCGCGGTGATCGAGAGGCGCGGAGGCGACGCCACCCTCGAGCAACTCCGAACCCACGCCAGCCAGCTGTCCGATCCGCACATACAGCTCTTCGTGGCGGCCTTGTACTGGGACGCAGCCGAGATCGCGATGGAACGAGCTGGCTCGTTCCGAACGCCCGAGCAGATGCCACCCGGCGCCCAGCGCGATTCGGCGGTCTGGTTCCGTCGGCGAAGTCTGGAGCTGGTCGCGGACGCCGCCAGAACGCTTCCGTCGCTCCGGCAGTCGAGCCCGTTCGCGCGCCACGTCCTCGGCCTGCCCGAGATGCGGACCACGGCAGCCGCAAGCTGGGCGCAGCCGGTCCCTGGCCCGGACATCGAGCTCCGACGAGAGCCAGGCTGGCAGCTGAAAGTCCCGTTCTGGCGAGTCGAGCTCGGCTTCTCTGCGGGGGCAGACCAGCCCGCTGGATTCGGCGGGATCCACCTCGGAATCAGCCTCGCGTGGCCGATCCTCAGCATGGCCGAGGGTTCCAAGCTCCGCTTTGGGCTGCTCTTCGGCCCGTCCGTCATGTTCGGCGGTTGGGAGTCGGACCCGATGATCCAAGCCGGAGCCGAGGTCGGACTGGGGCTGAGGTATCGCGCCCAGCGCGCCGGCTTCTACGCCGAAGTGTCATACGCGCCGGGGTTCATGATGGCACGCGGCACCTTCGAGCCCGTGTATGCATCCTATCGACTGCGACTCGGCTTCTCGTGGTGGCGGACCATCACCGGCATCGGATGGATCGGCATCCGGCGGGAGGACGACTACGCGTACCACGCGCTCACGGTCTTCACCGGACGTCGGTTCTAAACCAGAGTTCGTGATTCTGGATACGCCCTCGCCGGTCCCCGACGCCGCACTCCGCGCCCAAGCGCCTCGAATGGCCTACGGGCCGTCCTTCGTTGCCGCGGATCGCGAATGGCGAAGCCGGATGCCTCGCCCGATCCCATATCCAGAATCACGAACTCTGGTTTAGTCGTGTAACCGATCGCTCGCATGGTTCGTGGAGAGGGCATGACCCAAGCCACGACCCACCTCTCTCCGAACACCCTCCCCCTCGAAGCCCCGGCCGCGTCCGAGCACGGCGTCCTGCCGCTCGCGCCGATCGAGAAGCCCAAGAGCTGGTTCATCCGCCTGCTCTACCGGGCCACGCGCAAGCGCTACGGCAAGACCCCGACCGCCTTCCGGGTGATGTACGCCCGCGCGCCCTTCATCGGCTTCTTCACGCTCGTGCTCGTCACGCTGCTGGAGAAGGCGACCAAGCTGCCGGGCGACATCATCGCGCTCGCGCAGATCACGGTCGCCAACCAGAAGGGCTGCACCTTCTGCATCGACCTCGGGCTCGCCGAGCTCGTCCGCAACGGCATCGGCACCGAGCGCTTCCGCGACCTCGCGGAGTTCGAGACCAGCGACGCCTTCACCGAGCGAGAGAAGGCGGCGATCGCCTACGCCGCGAGCGTCGAGGGCACCCTCCACGTGCCGGACGCGATCTTCGACCGGCTCCGCGCCCAGTTCACCGAGCGCGAGATCACCGAGCTCGTGTGGGCGTGCGCCATCGAGCGCTACTTCAACTCGATGGCCATCCCGCTGCGCATCGGCAGTGACCACCTGGAACAGGCGATGCGCGCCCGCCAATGAGTGTCGATTGGCCCTTGATCCTCACGCGGCGTGAGGCCGCATGGTTCGCTCATGGCCAATCGAACCTACGAGGTGCGGGAAGTCGCGGAGCTCGCGGCGAAGGGCTGACGGCGTTCCTCGTCCCGCCATCCGCCACGCGTGAGAACGACCCCGACTCCAGGGCGGCGACGACTCGCTCGCGACTCGAAAGAGGCATACTCCGCGCGTGACGCTGTCGCTGGCGAAGACCCCACCCGCCTCCGAGGACGAGCTCCTCGCGCGCGCGGGTTCCGTCGCGGGTCGCTCCGTCGGCGAGCTCGCGATGAAGGCGCAGGTGCGGATCCCGAAGCAGATGCGTCGGGCGAAGGGCCTCGCCGGGCAGCTCCTCGAGCAGTTCCTCGGCGCCGACGCCGGCTCGAAGGCGGAGCCGGACTTCCGTGGCCTCGGCATCGAGCTCAAGACGCTCCCCGTCCACGAAGGCCGTCCAAAGGAGTCGACCTTCGTCAGCACGATCGAGCTCGACCGGCTCGGGGACACCGACTTCGAGGACTCGGTGGTCTGGCACAAGCTGCGCCGCGTCCTCTGGATGCCCATCGAGGCGGACCCGAGCGTGGAGCTGCCGCACCGCCGCTTCGGCGCAGCCATTCTCTGGTCACCGGACGACGACCAGCGCCGCACGCTCCAGGACGACTACGAGCGGGTCGCCGAGCTCGTGCTTCGCGGGCGCATCGACGAGATCACCGGCCACCTCGGCGACGCGCTGCAGGTCCGCCCGAAGGCCGCCCACGGCGGCGTGCGCGAACGCGCGCCCGAGGGCATCGGCGGCGGCTACCAGTGGACCGGCCCGCGAGGCTTCTACCTACGGCCCGGCTTCACCGCGGGAATCCTCGAGCGCGCGTTCCGCTGAGCGAGCCGTAGGCGAGCCCTCACCCTACCCCTCGCCCTCACCCTCACCCTTTCTTCGAGGAGGCTCCCGGAGGAATGCCGAGGCTTCCGGAGGAATGCCCGCCCGCGACACGGCCCGCGACACGGATCGATCGCGCCACCGACGATCGGGCCGCGGCACGATCGCAGAACGCGTTGCAGTGTTGCCGCGGCCCCACGAGTGTGGGCCGTGGTGCAACAGCCGTGTCGCTCAGGCGACGTTGGCGACGATGGCGTCGAGCGCGGGGCTGGTGACCAGGACGCCGGTGCCCTCGATCTGGGCGGCAACCGTAGTAGCCAGCGCAGCCATCCCCATCGCACCGCTTCCGGTGCCGTCCAGGATGACCGTTCCCTCGCCGTCCGCGACCATCGGGGCGACCAGCGCCTTGACCGTCAGGGCACGCGCCGAGATGGCCTCGGGATCCACCCGCTCGCCACCGGCGACCACGGCCCGCGAGAGCGAGATTCCCTCGTCCTGCAGGGCCTGAACGTCGCTCCGGATTCGGAGCGCCAGGTCCAGGAGGCCCTCGTCGTCACGCTGCGCGAAGACCACCACGTCGGGGGTTCCGACGCGGAAGCGCTCCACCCATCGCCGCCAAGCGCTTCCACGCTCGGCGACCACGATGGCGGTCTGTCGCTGTTCGAGGTCCATCACGTTGCGTCTACAGAAAGCAATCAGCGTGCCAGCCCCGATCACACCCCGTAGCGCAGTCGATGAGGTGTTTCTTCCACTCCCGCTGTACGAATGGGGACTTCTACGGTCGCCAGCCGGCGACTCCAGTGGCCACCGGCGTTCACACGCTGTGGCCTCGGGAGCCCAGTTGCCGGAATTCCGCGACATATCGATCCTGACGCTCGGCCCCGCAAAAAGTTTCCTCGGAGATCCGAGGATGTCGTGCACTGGGTAGCCTCGCCCCATGCGTGGCATTTCGACCCTGCCGGTCGTGTCGCTACTCGTGGGGACGCTCCACTTCAGTGGAGGCCCGCCAATCCCTTGACCACTCGGGGACCATTGGCTAGATGGTGGCCGGTCGCGCGAAGAAGTGACGCGGGCCGTTAGCTCAATGGTAGAGCAGCGGGCTTTTAACCCGACGGTTGCGAGTTCGAGTCTCGCGCGGCCCACCGAGAGCGGGAACTCTCCCGACCTCACCCCAGTCCCCATCGTCTAGTGGCCCAGGACCCCGGCCTTTCACGCCGGTAACGCGAGTTCAAACCTCGCTGGGGACGCCATCAACGAACGCCCCTGGCTCACGCCAGGGGCGTTCGTGTTTGGCCCACGTGGGCCAAACCTCCGGGTCCTCATGGCCACCGTTGCGATCTGAGCGACCCCGGGCCACATGTCGCGAGTGCGTGCGTATCCCCGGTGGCTAGCCTCTTGCCTCACCTTGGCGGCCGGCTGTGGCGCATCGACGACGCCGCCAGTCGCAGCGCGCGTGGAGCCAGCAGCGCCCACCGCCGAGCCGAATCCACAAACGCTGGGGCCCTCGTCCGCGGAGTTCTATATGACCGCCCCGGCCAGTGGTCACCGTCATCGGGTCTCGCTCTTCATCCCCGCCCGGCCCGCGCCCGACCAGGGCTACCCCATCGTGCTGCTCCTGGACGGCGACCGGGCGGCGCTCCACCTGCGCCAGGTCCTCGCCGAGGGTCAGTCGCTCGATGCGGTCTACGTGGCCATCGGCTACGCGGACACGGAGCAGCACGCCGTGGTCGAAAGAGCCCTCGACTACACCCCGGCCCTCGAAGCGGGCCACCGCACCCCCGACCCTCTGGACGCTGAGCACCGCTGGAACGGCGGAGCTGCGGAGTTTCGACAGTGGCTCTCGGCTGAGCTCGAGCCGGAGATCTCGCGGCGGGTGGCCGTCGACTGGAGCCAGAGCACGCTCTGGGGTCACTCCTACGGCGGCCTCTTCGTGCTCTCCACCCTGCTCGAAGCCGGCTCATCCTACAGCCGGTACGTGGCCGCCGACCCCTCGCTGTGGTGGCAGGATGCGTTCCTCTACCGACGCCTCATGGACGCCCCCGTCGTCGCGACGGAACTCGTCCTGCACCGGTCGAGGGCCACGGCGACGCGGTCCCCGCGAGCGCGCACGGAGGCGCAGCGGAGCCTCCGCGAGAGCCTCACCGCCGCCCTCCCCGCAGAGGCGTTCGAGCGCGTTGCCGAACGCTGGAACGCCACCCTCATCGACTACCCGGAGCACGACCACGGGACCCTGTTCGAAGCGAGCCTGGACGCGCTGCTCGAGCGAGGCGCTGCGGCGGAAGGAGGCCGCTACCCGATCCACGACCATTGACCAAATCTCGGGGCGAACGACGAGGGCGCCGCTACGGTTCGGGGTCGACCTCCAGCGCCTCGACCGCGTCGGGCATCGCCGAGAACGCGACCAGGCCCCGCGATCCGTGGAGCACGCGGTACTCGCGGCGGACGCCCACGCAGTAGTCGCGGGCGGCGCACCCATCGCAGGCGGCGGGATGGCACCGGGCGGAGCGGTCGTGGGCGTCGAGCCGCCCAGCGAGTCGCCAGGACACCAGCGAGGGGTCGTCGCGAAGGAGGCACGGGGGAAAGCCGCACGTGCCCAGGCAGTCGGCGTGCACGCCCGCGTCGCGCAGGACCCGCAGCGCCTCGACGAGTGGCGCGCGGACGCGGTCGAGGGAGACCATGGCCCGCTCCATCGAGGCCTCGTCGTAGTAGGCGCCCGGCTGCGAATACTCCACGTGCGCCACGGGATTGTGGGCGCGCGGAGTGACGAACTGCGCCACGATGAAGCGCGCGTGCGCCTCGAGGCCGTCGACCGTGCTCGCGTCGACACAGCAGTTCAGGCCGACCCACAAACCCGCGTCCAGCGCGTTGCGTATGCCCTCCACGGTGCGCCGATGGGTGCCCGGCGCTCGGGTCAGCCGGTCGGAGACGTCCTCGTCGGCGCTGTGAAAAGAAACGAACGCATACTCCAAGCCCGCGTCCGTCAGTCTCCGCAGCACTCGCTTCTTGGCGAACTGAACGGCGTTGGTCTGGAGCAACACGCGCATCCCGTGCGTGCCCGCCGCGCGCTCCACCAGCCGCGCGAGCCACGGGTAGATGGTTGGCTCGCCACCGCTCAGGGTGAGGTGACGGACCCCCACGGCCGCAAGCTCGTCCAGCCACCTGAACACCTGCGGTTCCGGTGCAGACGGCCAGTGGCGGCCCTGCGGACAGATGGTGCAGTCCTGATTGCAACGGTGACCGATGCGAAGAAACCCGCGCATACCGTGAGTGGCGGTCTCGAGGCGCCGGAGCTGCGAGTCGTCGATGCCCTCGGCGTGAAAGAGGCGCAGGTGTTCGAGGGTCTCGAAGAGCGCGCCACCGTCGGACGCGCGGCCAGCCGGTTCGCCGAAGCGCCGAGCGAGGTGGCGAAGCCAACCGGCGATCACCGGATCCCGAGCCGAGAACTCGCCGTCCGGGCGCACGCAGGTGACCTGCCACCCATCCCGTCGCCATTTGGCGTCGGGCGCGGCCTCCTCGAGAAGGAGGGTGAGGGAGCGCCCCTCCCCTTCGAGCGCGACTCGGAGCGGCTTCGACTCCACCCTTGGCCCATGGGTCAGGAACCGGAGCGAGACGGCGTCGGAGAGCCCCAACCAAGTGCGCAGGAGCGGCAGGGCGTCCGCTTCGAGCATGGCGAGGTAGGGCGACAGCATGGGATTGGGTGGTGCGGAGGCTGAGGAGACTCGCGGCAGGGTATCCGATCGGGTCGACCCGGGTGATGGCGACCGTCGAATATGGTATCCCGCAGAGGTGGTTGGTTGGCGTCATCCCCTGTGCGCACTTCTCTTGGGGGGCCTTCTCGTCGCCTGCGCCGAGCCCCCGACGAGCGGCGAGGGCACCGGCGACGACGAGGCCGTCGCGGACGAGCCAGTGATGGCCGAAGACGGCCAAGCCCTGCGGGCGTCTCAGCAGCGTACCGACCCTCTCATGCACGATCTCTCGCCGGGCACCGCCCTCGCCCGCGAAGTCTGGGCGGCCGCGGGTGGCGAAGAACTCCATCGGGTGGCCCAGCTCGACTTTCGGTTCGTCGTGAGTGAAGGCGACTCGGAGGTCTTCGCGGCCACGCACCGCTGGGACCGGCGCGGTGAGCGGGACCGCGTCAGCTGGGTGGACTCGGACGGCCGACGGCACGAGGCGATCGTGAACGTCGAAGACGGCAGCGCCTGCGGACACGTGGACGCCGAACCGGCGACGGGCGAGGCCCTCGACGAGCTCGCCGAAGCGGCTCACCAGCGCTGGGTCAACGACTCGTACTGGCTGATGGTGCCCCTGAAGCTCCTCGACCCTGGCGTGCACCAGGGCCGCAAGGAGTGCGAGGGCGGGCCCGCACAGCTCGAGCTCACGTTCGATGGCGTGGGCCTCACGCCGGGTGACCGCTACGTGCTCGAGGTGGAGCACGGTCGCATCGCCTCCTGGGAGCACCAGGCCAGCGGCGAGGAGGGCGCCCGCTACGCGAGCTTCGGCGACTACCAGCAGGTCGGTCCGCTGACCCTCGCGATGGATCACCGCATGGGCGACACGCGCGTGCACTTCTCGGACGTCGCCGCCCACGAGACGCTCCAGACCAGCGACTTCGAGGCCGTCATCGGCTGCGACTGAGCGTCCGCGTCAGTCGTCGATGACGTGCAGCCGGTGCGGCCGCTCGGGGGCCACGCCGCTGGACCGCGCGCGCCGGGCGACCGTTTCCATCTCGCGCCGATAGCGGGCAGCGCTCCGGTCGGTGACCTGGCCGACCGGTGGCGCATCCGGCCGCATCTCCGGCGGCGGGAGTTCGCCGGAAGTGTCGAGGCGAGGCAGGGACTTCGCCTCTTCCAGGCGCCGCAGGAAGTCCGGCTCCCACTCCTCGAAGCTCCGGAGCGGGTAGGAGGGGTCGCTCGGGTCTCCGATGACCGCCTCGGCGATGGGGCGAAGTGGGACACGCAGCGGCACGAGCTCGGCCGGGTCGAAGGCGTCGCCCCGCTCGAAGAGGCCACCGCAGATCGGTCGCAGCGAACACTCGGGGCATCCCTCCGCATAGATGTGGTCCCACTCGGTCTGGCGAACCGTCTGCTTCTGGTCGAGGAAGTGCACGATGCGCTCCTCGCCCTTGACGATCTTGCGGGTCTCGGTGCTCGCCCAGGCGAACTCGGGCATGAAGCAGAGCGGCACCCGCTCCACGCGGAAGGTGCGGGCCGTGGCGTGGAGCAATCGGAGCGCGCGGAAGAGCGAGTCGCGCATGTCCGTGAGGCGATGGAGGAAGAGCGCCTGGTTGACCTCGGCGCGCCCCATCGATGGGTCGAGGTTGTTCCACACGAAGTGGCGCACCCGTGGATGGTGCTCGATGAAGTACCGAACGTTCTCGTCGAGGTGGTCGGCGTTGAGCTTGTTGATGACGCAGTTGACGTTGACCGCGACCCCGTGGTCGGCAGCGTTCTCGATGGCCGCGAACGCCCGCCCGAGGGTGTCGTCGGTGCCCCGGAGGCGCGCCTCGACCTCGGGGCGCACCGAGTAGACGGAGACGTGGACGAGGTCGAGACCGGCTTCGGCGACGGCGCGAGCGAAGTCGGGCTGGGCCAACCGTGACCCGTTGGTGATCATCCGGACGTGCAGGCCCCGGGACTTCGCGTAGCCGATGGTCTCGGGGAGCTCGGGGTGGAGCGTCGGCTCACCGCCGGTGAGCACGACCCCGTAGTAGTCGCGGGCCACCAGATCGTCGACGAGGGCGCGGAGGGTCTCGCGGGTGTGGACGTAGGGGCTCGTGGGGTTCGAGCAGAAACCGCAGAAGTGGTTGCAGTGGCGGACGACCTGGATGTAGCCGATGTTGGCCATCCCGCGTCAGTCGTCGGCGGCCTTCGGCGCCCAGGGCACGTCGACCTCGAGCGGGTCGTCGTCGAGCTCTTCGTCGTCGAGCTCGGCGAGCAGGTCGTCGACGGTGACGACGCTGCCCGAGCTGAAGAGCGCGCGAGCGGTGTAGTAGTCGCGGAGCTGTCCCGCGGCCAAGGCCACGCGGGTGCTCGTGATGGCGTGGGCCAAACGCTCGGCGAAGCCGTGGACCAGCGCCTCCACCTGCTCGTCCGCCACCGGCGCGCGCGGCACGAAGCGAACCGCGAGCACGTCGTCCGCCTCCCGGCGGAAGTACACGTAGCAGCGGTCCACCAACTCGAGCGCCGCGTCGAAGACGGCCTCCCGGGGAACGCTCCCCTCGCCGACGCGCACGTCGAGGCTCCCATCGACCACCTCGTAGGCGATCTCGGGCATGCCCTCGGCGGGCTCTGGGGGGGTAGGAGACGAGAGTGCGGGTTCGGTCATGGGGTCGGTGGGGATGGCGTCAGCATAGCAGCTGCGTCGATGCGGATGGGGCGCAGCAAGGCGTCGTCGGCGGCGAGCACCGTTTCGTCGTGAACGCTCTGGAGCGCTTCGAAGACCCGCACGCCCTGGGGTGTCCACCGGCCGAACCGGTGCAAGGTCCGAAGGGCGTCGGAGTTGGTGGCCAGGACCTCCGCGCGGCGGCGGTCGAAGGCAGGGTTTCGGGTCAGCGGGTGCTGCTGCTCGGCGAGGCGCTGGTGCAGGAGCGCGACCGGGACGAAGGCGTGCGCAGCGAGCAAGACCCCTTCGACGGGGCGCGGGTCCGGGCGGATGGGCGAGACCACGGTCTCCGAGCGGTCGTTGGTCAGGAGCGGGTCGAGCCAGCGCAGGGCGTTGAGCTTGCCGTGCTGGGTCTCGTGGATCAGGGCCTCGGCGAGGGTCAGCGTGCTCGGGTGGAGGCTGAGGTACACGGTGCCGGGGGCTTCCACGTAGGACGCGGACATGTGCACGCGCTCGTCGTGACCGACGGGCAGGATGCGACAGAGGCTCTCTCTCATCTCGGCCGCGAGCGCTGGCACGGCAGCCTCGACCGCCGCGAGCGCATCGGCGAGCGCCGAGGTCCACGCGTCGACCGATCGGTCGCCGAGATCCACCGCGTTGCCCTGCTTGTCCGGGTGGGCCTCGAGGGCGAAGAGCGGGTTTGCGTCCCGTAGCGCGAGGCGACCCGGGAGCGGTCCGACGTCGTGGAGCGTCCGCTCCACGGGCAGGTCGGCGAGCGCGTGGAGCGCACCGCTCCGATCGCGGAGCTCGACTCCGGTGGCGTCGAGGAGCAGCCCAGCGGCCGGGCCGTCGAAGCGCAGCTCGCCGCCGCGCTGCGGGTCGGCCAGCCGCTCGACGGGCACGTCCCATAGGAGCTGGCCCATCCGCTCGAGCGCCGGACGGGGAACGGTCGTGCCGAGCTCGACCATCAGCGGCGGGACCAGACCACGAAGGCCCTCGTCGAGTGGCAGGGACCCGCGGACCACGCAGCCGAGCCAGGGCACGACCTCGGGGGCGCCGAGGGCGCGGAGCGTCTCTTCCGGCGCGGCGCCGAGGAGCGTCTTCAGCGCGCGGCGAAGCTGGGTCGACGCGCCAGCGAGCGAAGGTGGCAGCCCCCGGCTGGGTAGGGTGAGTAGCGCGCGCGCGCCGAGGAGCCGGGACTTGCGAAGCACCCGCGCGGTCAGTTGCTCGCCCTCCCGAGGAACGACGAGGAATCCGGTCGCGGCGCTCATGTGGGTTCCGCCGCGCGCCGGCGGCGGCGGAGAAGCCGCTGCTCGGCGATGAGGCCGAGCGGGTCGACTACCGGCTCGGTGGGCTGAGCGAACCCAGGCAGGCTGGGGCTCGGCCCGACCGGCGGCGAGCCGGCCGCGACGTCCCGGAGCGGTTCCGGGTGCAGCGCCCTCGCGCGTGCCTCCGCAGCGTCTGCGGCGGGGCCCTCGGTCCAGGGGCGGAGGATGCCGAGCCCTTGGTCGCGGAGCAGGTGGATGTGGGCGCCGGGGCAGCGGGCGTCGACCCGGCAGTCGCGGCAGCGCAGCGACTTGCTCCGGTAGTGGTGCCGCACGTGCGCCCGCGCGAGCTCGCGAATGCGCGCTCGGCCCGAGTCCGGGTCGAAGAGGCCCAGCTCCAGCGTCGCGGGCGGCTCGATGAGCGTCATGCCGGGCACGAGGCAGCTCGGCAGACCGCTCACCGCGAGGGGGCGGCCCACGGCGTCGCGGAGGGCGGCGAAGAACCCGCGCGGGTGTCGGACGTCGTGGGCGCGCGCGTCGGCCAGGTGCTCGTAGCTGGGCTGGTGGATCCAGATCCGCTCCGCGTGGTCGGCGAGGGTGTCGGCGTGCTCCAGTAGCCAGGGAGCGATCTCGCCGGTGAGCTCGATCTGGATCCGGTGGACCGACTCCGGGCTCACGTCGCCGATCCACGACTCGAGCTGCTCCCGGGTCCGTGCGGTCAGCCACAGCGGCCCCCGCGGCGTGAGCTCGTCGAGCGCGAAGGCGTCTCGGGGCCGGAGCCAGAGCGGCGACTCGTGGCTGGCGAGGGCCGCCTTGGCGTCTTCGAGCCCCTCCACGTCCAGGGCGATCCGCGTGGTGCCGAAGGGGAGCTCGCCACCGTCGATGGAGCCGTCCCCGAGGTCCCAGACCTCGAAGGCGCTCTCCCGCTGCTTGGCGATCGTCTCGTCCACGGAGGAGCACATCGGCGCGATGAAGCAGTGCTGGCAACGCTCCGGGTCGCGGCAGTCGAGCGGCTCGCCGTGGTCGAGGTAGCGCTGGACCTGAAAGCGCCGGCCGTTGATCTCGTCGAGCATTTTGTGCGGGTCCTGGATCAGGTCTTCCAGCCCCTCGAGCATCGCCACCGGGAAGCGGTTGGTCCACACCGTGACCCGCGGGTGCCGCGCGAGGCGGAACACCCGCTGCAGCACGTCCAAGTGGTCCCGCGGGTCGTAGAAGAGCTCGTCGCGATTGTCGTAGGCGGCCGCCTGCGGGATCACGTGGAGCAGATCGAACTCGCGGACGCCGAGGGCGATGGAGAGCTCGATGATCTTGTCGAGGGCGGCCACGTTCTGCTTGTTGATGCAGACGTCGACGTTGACGATGGGGCGGCCGTCGCGCACCGAGGCGAGCATCGCGCGGGTGATGCGTCGGAAGGCGCCCGGTGTTCCCGTGAGCCGGTCGTGGAGCTCGGCGTCATGGCCGTGGAGCGAGTAGGTGATCTCCCCGAGGCCCGCGTCGAGAGCGGCCTGGAGAAAGCCGGGCTCGCCGAAGCGGTAGCCGTTGGTCACGGTCTGCACGCGCCGATAGCCGATCTCCTTGGCGTACGCGATCAGCTCCATGAAGCTCGGGTGGAGGCTGGCCTCGCCACCGGAGATGACCACTCGCGTGGCGCCCAGCTCGTCGCGGCCACGCCGGAGCTCGGCCTGGACCTCCTCCGTCGGCAGGACCACCCCTCGTGGGGTGTCGGAGTCCAGGCAGAAGAGGCAGCGGCTGTTGCAGGCGGTCACCGCCCGCACCCAGTGTTTCGACTCGTTCGCGACCTGCTCGCGAAGAAGCATGTCGTCATGGGAGGGCTTCCGCATGCTCGGACTGGAATCGTACCGCAGCAGAAGCCCGTTGTCGCGGGCCGAGACGGTCGCTCTGGCGCTTGTGGGAATCCGTCCCAGCCGGTACTCTTCCGGTGAGGTCGAAACCGATGCGCACACGACGCGACTGGATTGCCACCACAGGACTGACCGCGGTCGCCGGAGCCCTCGGGACCGGGACACTCTCGCGGTCGAGAGCCCGCGCGGACGCCCCCGCGCCCAGCCCCGTGGCGGCGCCGGTCGACGCGGCCTGGGCACTGGCTCCCCTGGACGCCGGCAGCCCGCTCGTCGATGGCTGGTCGTTCGCTGGCATGGACCCGGTCACGGACGGGCGCGCCGCGATTCACATGCGCCACGCGTCGGGGGCCACCGCGGTCGTGCACCTCTGTCGACGGAACCCAGCGCACGAGCGCGGCCTGGCGTCCACTCGCCACTTCGACCTCGTGCTGATGAACGGCGCGCAGGGCGACACCACCACGCCCGAAGGGGTCGGGCGCGCGACCCTGGCGCTCGCGCGCCGAATCGCCGCCAACGAGCCGGGCGCCTCGAGCGCCGCGCTCGAAGCGTTCAGCACACACCACGAACCTCCGAAGCCCTCGCCCGCGTGATGGAAATGCAGAAGGCGACGAGCCGAGGGCCTGAGATCCCGCTCGGGCCGGTGGTGGAGGAGGGAGCGGCCAAACTCTACGTGGACGAGGCGCTCTTCCCGCTCGACGTCGTCTATGGCGTGTGCTCGAGCTTCTTGGGCCGGGCCTATGTCCGCCTCGAGCGCACGAGCGACGGAGTGATCGAGGTTCGCTTGCTGAGCCGCGACGGGCGCACCCCGCCGGCGGCGGTCTGCGGGGAGTTCGCGAACGAGCTGCTCAATCAGGCCATTCGCCGAACCCTGGCCGATCGCACCCGGCGCGTCCGCGACGCCTACATGTCGCGCTCGTTCGCCGACCGAGACGCGACCCTCGAGGCACTCCTCGGGGAGCTGGACGACGACGATCTCGCCGACGACGAGCTCGAGCTACCGCTGCCGGGGGCCTCCAGTGAGTGACGTCCAGCGCCTCACCATGCACGCGGAGCTCTACGCGCTCGACGCCGTCGAAGAGTCCGCCGCCGCCTTTGCGGAACTCGCCACCATCACGGTGGAGCCGCCGAGCGAGGGACCGATGATTCACGTCGAGGTCCGCGACATGCGTGAAGACGTTCGCGATCGGCTCGTCGACGAGCTCTACAACCACGCCCTCGAAGGCACGATCCTGCGACGACAGTCGAGAGACGGATGACGAAGACACTCACCCTCCCCGTCCTGCAGGTCTCGGACTCGAAGCTGGGCTTCTTCCGGCATGGTCGCGTCGCCGGCCGTCACATCCTCACCAACGACGCCGGCCAGTGGCACTTCCTGGACGACGCGGACTTCCGTGCGTTCCTGGCGGGCGAGCTGACGCCCTCCCATGGCGAATACGAAGCGCTGGTCGACAAGGGATTTCTCCGTGACGGGCTGAACGCCGAAGCGCTCGCGACGCGCCTCCGGCGAAAGAAGGCCTTCGTCGGCCAGGGGCCACACCTGCACATCGTGATCACCACGCTCCGGTGCAACCAGAGCTGTCAGTACTGCCACGCCTCGCGAACCGACATGGACCAGGTGTCGACCGACATGTCGATGGAGACCGCCAAGCGAGTCGTGGACATGGCGATGCAGACCACGTCCCCCTACGTGAACTTCGAGTTCCAGGGCGGCGAGCCGACGGTCAATTTCCCAGTGCTGAAGTTCATCGTCGAGTACAGCCGCGAGAAGAACAAGGCCGAGAAGAAGCTCCTCGAGCACTCCGTGGTCACCAACATGACCCACATGACGGAGGAGAAGGCGGCCTGGCTCATGGACAACGGCGTGATGGTCTGCACGAGCCTCGACGGGCCGGCGGACGTGCACGACCACAACCGGCGCTGGAAAGACGGCGCGAGCGCCTTCGAAGACGTGGTCCGCTGGATGAAGCACTTCAACGAGGGCTACATCGAGCGCGGCAAGGACCCGCGGCTGTGGCACGTCGACGCGCTGATGACGACGACCCGCCGGACCCTCGAGCGGGGCAAGGAGCTGGTCGACCTCTACGTCGACATGGGCCTCAAGACGATTCACCTGCGACCGCTGAACCCCTACGGGTTCGCGGTCGGCACTTGGAAGGCCATCGGCTACACGTCCGAGGAGTACCTCGACTTCTACGCCCAGACCCTCGACTACATTCTCGAGCTCAACCGGCAGGGGGTGGAGATCGCCGAGGGCACGGCCGCGACTTTCCTGGTCAAGATGCTGACGGCCGACGACCCGAACTTCGTCGATGTGCGCTCGCCCTGCGGTGCCGGCACCGGCCAGGTCGCGTACAACTACGATGGCTCGGTCTTCACCTGCGACGAGGGCCGGATGGTGGCCGCCATGGGGAGCGACCTCTTCCAGATCGGCGATACCAGCCAGGGCACGCTGGCCGAGGCCATTCGACATCCGACGGTCAAGGCGCTCGCCCTCGCCAGCCTGCAGGACTCCCTCCCCGGCTGCCACTCCTGCTGGAACAAGCCCTTCTGCGGCGTATGCCCGATGCACGACTACATGGGCTCGGGCGACATCTTCGGGCAGCGACCGCGCTCGCCCAAGTGCAAGGAGCACTACACGATCGCCAGCCTGCTCTTCGAGCGGCTCGCGAACGATCCGGACGGCTGGATCGAGAAGACCTTTCGGCGCTGGACCCTGAGCCGGCCGAGAAACGAGGCGGCCTCTTGCAGCGCCTGACGGTGTCCGGCACCGTCGACCCCGACCCCGGAGCGAACCATGGCTGAAGACGACGACAAGAAGCGGCTCCCGATGATGCGTGCGGAGACGGCGCCCGAGCGGGGTCGCGTGGGCCCGGCGAAGCCGGATCCCTTCCCGCGGCGCGGTCGCAAATCGCCGGACCAGTTCCTCCTCACGTCCGAGCGCCCGCACCTCGACTGGGAGGGCGGCTTCGACGACCTGCTCGGCGAAGCCGAACAGCTCGCGGACGACCCGGCCTTCGGCGGCGTGCTCTTGGCGCAGCACTGTTCCCACTCCTCCCACGGGTCCCATGGCTCGCACGGGTCCCATGGCTCGCACGGGTCCCATGGCTCGCATGGGTCCCATGGCTCGCACGGGTCCCACGGCTCGCACGGGCAGTGGTGAGCTCGGAGTCGTGAGTGCGACGCGGTTCGCTCATCCTGACGCTCACCCGCCGCTGCAACCTCCGGTGTAGCTACTGCCCCACCGTCAAGGACGGGTGGCCGAGCTTGACTCGTGCCCAGGTCGCGCGCGCCTTCGAGCTCTTCGCCGAGCGGGGTGGCGGCGACGTCAAGCTCTTCGGTGGAGAACCGTTGCTCGAGCCGGAGCTGGTCGAAGAGGCGCTCGTCTGCGCGGAGAAGGAGCGCACGGTTCGCCGGCTCTATCTGTCGACCAACGGGATCGGCCTGACCCCCGCGCTCCTCGACCGCCTCGCGGCGCATCCGAAGCTCGTGCTGACGCTCTCGATGGACGGCCGCCCCGACGACCACCGGCGGCTCCGCCGCGCGCTCCCGGTCGAGGGCACGACCGACGCCTACGCGCACCTCGTCGCGCTGATGCCGAAGCTCCGGCGAATGCGGCGAGTCGTGGTCACCCAGACCATCGCCCCAGCCACCGCTGCCGCCACCTTCGAGAACTTCAGCCATCTCCGGGAGCTCGGCTGGTGGCGTTTCAACTTCCTCCCCGGCTACTACCTGCCCTGGTCCGACGACCAGCTGGGCGCCCTCGAGCACGGCTTCCGCACGATCGGCGACGCCATCGCCGATGGCTGGGAGCATGGTGAGCGCCTCTACGTGCGCAACCTCTTCACCCTGGCGCCGACGCCGTTCTTCAACACGGGCCTCGTGGTGGACTCGGACGGTTCGATTCACGCCACGAACGTCGGTCTCTCCTCGAGCCTCGATGGGCTCCTCGAGGCGACGCGTGTGGGAACGCTCGAGCGACCGCCCACCGCCGCCGAGCTGCAGCGGGCCGCCGAGCGGGTGCCCGCGATGCTGGAGCGCGAAGTGGCGCCGCAGGTCCTCGCCTCGACCCAGGCGGTCGACCAGCTCCTCACCGCCTTCTGCGAACGGCTCTACCCGCACTATCTCCGGGACCGCCAGCGCCGACGGAGCGTCGCGTGAGGCGGCTCCCCCTGGCCCCCGAGACGCCCGCCGAGACCGGGGCCGAGCGACCCTGGATCGGCCCGAACGGGGAGCGCACCCGCTGGCTCGAGCTCCACCTGACCTACACCTGCCCGGAGCGCTGCCTGTTCTGCTCGGAGGAGCATCGAATGCAGCGTTACCGAACGCTGCCCGTGACGTGGGGGCGGACCGCGCGCGTGCTGCGCGAGCACGCTGCGCGGGGCGTGCGGAGGGTCCATCTGACCGGCGGCGAGCCCACCATTCACCCACGCTTCGTCGACACCCTGCGCCTCGCCAAGAAGCTCGGCATGCGGACCTCCGTCGGCACCATCGGCACGATGCTGAGCCGCCGGGACTTCGCCGAGCGCGCCCTTCCCCACCTCGACGAAGCGCTCTTCTCCATGCACGGCCCGAACGCGGAGCTGCATGACACGATGGCCGGGCGCGCCGGCTCGTTCGAGCAGGTCACCCGCGCGCTCACGCTCTGCCGCGAGGTCGAGCCGCGTTTCCACCCCTACGTCAACACGGTCGTGACCCGGAAGAACGTGCACGCCCTCCCGGACACCGTCGCGCTCGCGCACTCACTCGGTGCCGAGCTGGTCGTGGTGTCGAACCTGACCCCGGAGGGGCTCGGCCGAGACCGCTACGAAGAACTCGCGGTCCCGCTCGAGGCCCTTCGCGACGTGCTAGCGAAGGTGCCGGGCGCCGCCGGCGACACCCCGGTGCGCTTCTTCGGCGTTCCGATGTGCCTGCTCGGTCCGCACCGGATGCTCTCGAACGACCTCCACTGGGACCCGCGGGTCACGGTCGAGTGGGCCGACGGCGAGAAGGATACCGCGGTGTTCGCGGACCACTTCAACTGGGACCCCGGCCGCAAGCGCGTCCACGTCGCCGAATGCGAGCCCTGCGCGATGCGCTCGATCTGTATGGGGGTCTTCGACCGCTACGCCGAGCTCTACCCGACCACGGCTCTCGAGCCCGAGGTCGCGTCATGAGCGCGCCCCCGAGCCGAGAGGGCGCGGTGGACCTGGCTCGGCGCGAGCGCGGGTTGCAGGCGCACAGCCCGCACCGCGACACGCGGAAGAACGTCGAGATCAACATCGGCAAGACGTGCAACAACAAGTGCGTCTTCTGCCTCGACGGGATGCCCACCCGTGAGGACAAGGCCTTCATGCCCTTCGACGACATGAAGGCCGAGCTCGAGCGCTGGCGCGCCGAAGGGCACCTCTCGGTGGGCTTTCTCGGCGGCGAGCCGACCACCTACCCCTTCATCGTGGAGTCCGTGGCCTACGCCCGAGAGCTCGGGTACACGCGCATCGCGCTCGCCACCAACGCGATGATGCTCCGGCGCGAGCATTTCCTCGACAAGCTCATCGACGCCGGCCTCAACCGGGTGACCGTCTCCATGCACGGCCACACGGCACCCCTCGAAGACCGGCTCACGATGGTCCCCGGCGGCTTCGAGAAGAAGGTCACCGCGCTCCGACACCTGGTGGCGCGCCGGGACCGGGGACTGATGACCGAAGGGGTCTCGGTCAACATCGTGCTCAACGGGTGGAACTACCGAGCCCTCCCGAAGATGATGAAGTTCTTCTTCCAGACGATGGACCTGCACGACCTGCGGGTGAACTTCGTCCGGCCCGAAGGTTACGCCGAGGGCAACCCGGACCTGGTGCCAACCTTCACCGACACGATCCCGGTGCTGGTCAAAGCGATCCTCCTCAACGAGTACCACTTCCGCCGAGTCTTCACCTTTGGCGGTCTCCCGCTCTGCGTCTTGCCGGCCAAGCTCCTCGGGAGCGAGACGCTGCTCCGCAAGTACGCGGGCGACCTCTACCGAGACCTGAGCACCGACTGCTCGGTCCGCGCCGAGCAGCACGTTCCCGTCGAGGTGATGGAAGGCGTGTCGCGGGTCGAAGGTGGCCGGGCTCGCTTCAACTGGCAGGACCGCAAACGGTTCGACCTCAAGCACCACATCGAGGCGTGCCAGCGCTGCGACGCAGCCGACGTCTGCGAGGGCGTGTGGCGCGGATACCGGGACATCTACGGGGACCGCGAGGTCGCGCCGCTCACATGGGAGTCCGGCGCCGCGAAGCGGCTCTCGCCGCGGGTGGAGCAGGCGCCGGAGCCGGCCCAGGTGGCCCGCTCGTCGCATCGGCGCCGGCTGGTCGTGCTGAGCTGAGCCGGGCTGGGCTGGGTCGGCGCGCCCAAGCGCACCGCCCCGGCCTTTCACACGCTCAGGGCGTGACGAAGTCGACGCCGTTGGTCAGCGTGAGCTGGTACGGCGTGCAGGTGTCGGTGCCCGAGGTGCGGTAAACGCGGATCCAGTAGGTCCGGCCCGCCGCGCTGTTGCACTGGGTGCCGCTGGTGCTGATGGGCGTGCACTGGGCAGACTCTTCGCGGGGGTCGAACGTGTGGTTCGTCGCGATGGTGCACTCGTTGGCGCCGGTGCCCGGGCAACCGCCGTTCTCGATGTCGAAGACGATGCCAGGCGCGGAGACGCTGAAGTACGCCTGGATCTTGTACCCCGCAGCCGCGCCGTTGGTGAACGCGACCTGGTACCAGTCTTCGTCCGTCGGGAAGTCGAGGTTGCCATCGATGACCCGGGTCTCGTCCGAATCGGTCAGAGTCGCGAGCAGCGTGGCGCTGGCGCACATCGGGACGCTCTCGGCGTCCGGGAGACACTCGCAACCGTCCGCCGCGGAGCCGTTCGGATCGAGGTAGCTGCCGTCGCAGGTGTAGGCGCAGCCGGCGACGCCGTTGCAGGCATAAGTCGCGTTCGCCGCCGTGCCGCACATGGCGGTGACCGAGTCCTCGTCCGCCGAGCCGTCGCAGTCGTCGTCGAGCCCGTTGCAGGCCTCGGCCACGCCACCGTACGCGCTGCCGCCGATGTCGGTCGAGCACACGACCCCGGTCCCGCCAGCGTCACACTCGACGGTGCCCACCCCGCACTCGCCAACTCCGTCGCAGGCGCCGCCGATGGCGAAGCCGTTGTCGGTCGTCCCGTCGCAGTCGTCGTCGACGCCGTTGCAGGTCTCGGTAGCGCCACCGTAGGCGGAGCCACCGATGTCCGTGGAGCACTGCACCCCCGTGCCGGCGGCGTCGCACTCGAGGAGCCCCGCGCCGCAGGCGCCGACGCCGTCACACGCACCGCCGATGGCGAAGCCCTCGTCGGTGCTGCCGTCGCAGTCGTCGTCGATGCCGTTGCAGAGCTCGGTGGACCCGTCGTAACCGGAGCCGCCCAGATCGGTGGAGCACTGAGTGCCCGCGCCGCTCGCGGTGCACTCGACGGTTCCGATGCCGCAGGCGCCTACGCCATCACAGGCGCCGCCGAGGGCGTAGGTCTCGTCAGACGACCCATCGCAGTCGTCGTCGAGCCCGTTACAGGACTCGGTGCCCCCGCCGTAGCCCGAGCCGCCGATGTCGGTCGAACACTGGGAGGCGCTGCCGGTCGAGTCGCACTCGAGCACGCCCGTGCCGCACACGCCCACGCCGACGCAGGTGTTGCCGATGCCGAAGCCGTCGTCGACGGTCCCGTTGCAGTCGTCGTCGATTGCGTTGCAGCTCTCGGGCACCGACTCGTCCACGGAGCCGCCCGGCTCGGTCGAGCACTGGGTGGCGCTACCCGAGGCGTTGCACTCGGTCACGCCGGACCCGCAGGCGCCGGCGCCATCGCAGCTCAGGCCGAGACCGAAGCCGTTGTCGTCGACACCGTTGCAGTCGTCGTCGAGCCCGTTGCAGAGCTCGGGCACGGACCCGTCCGCCGACCCGCCGACGTCCGTCGAACACTGCGTCCCAGTGCCCGCGACGTCGCACTCGACCACGCCGACCCCGCACTCACCGACGCCGTCGCAGGCCCCGCCAAGGGTGAAGTCCTCGTCGACGATCCCGTCGCAGTCCTCGTCCGCGCCGTTGCAGGACTCGCTGGCGCCGCCATAGGCGGACCCGCCGATGTCCGTCGAACACTGGGTGCCCGTGCCGGCGGCGTCGCACTCGAAGACGCCCGCGCCACACACACCCACGCCGTCGCACGCGCCGCCGAGCGCGAAGCCCTCGTCGACAGTGCCGTCACAGTCGTTGTCCACGCCGTCGCAGGACTCGCTGCCCGGAGTGTGGTCCGAGCCGCCCGGGTCCGTCGAGCAGCGGGTCGTCGTCGTCGAGGCGCACTCGACCAGGCCCATGCCACAGGCGCCCGCGCCGTCGCAGGTGTCGCCGACGGCGAAGCCGTTGTCGACGGCCCCATCGCAGTCGTTGTCGAGCCCGTCACAGAGCTCCGTCGCCGTCTCGTCGGCGCTGCCACCGGGCTCGGTCGAACAGATGACCGTGCCCGAACCGTCGCACTCGACGGTGCCCGCGCCGCACTCGCCGGCGCCGTCGCAGGCGTCCCCGAGCGTCGTCGGCTCGGTGGCCCCGTCGCAGTCCCAGTCCATGTCGTCGCAGCGCTCGGCCGCGGACTCGTCGGCGCTCCCGCCGGGCTCCGTCGAGCACTGCGCCGCGCCCTCGGCGTTGCACTCGACCAGGCCGGTGCCACACACGCCCTCGCCCTCGCAGGCCGCGCCCACGTCGAAGCCCTCGTCCACGGTGCCGTCACAGTCGTTGTCGAGCCCATCGCAAATTTCGGCGCCGCTCTCGTCGGCGCTGCCACCGGCCTCCGTCGAGCACTGGACCCCGCCGTCGGCAGAGCACTCGGTGATGCCCGCGCCGCACTCGCCCGCTCCCTCACACGACTCACCGAGCATGAAGCCCTCGTCGGTCGTCAGGTCGCAGTCGTTGTCGACCGCGTCACAGAGCTCGGTGCCCCCGGGGAAGCTCATCGGGTCGGCGTCGTCGCAGTCGTCGCCGCCACACATGATCGCGTTGGCGCCGTCGTCGTCCGCGTCCGGGTCGATGTCGCACTCCGTCAGGCAGGCGTCCATGTCCTCATCGCAGGTCATCCCCGCGAGGCAAGGCTCGGTCCCGTCGACGCAGAGCCCTTCCGAACAGGCCTCGGCCCCGTTGCAGAACGCGCCGTCATCGCAGTCTGCGTCGACCTCGCACTCGGGTACGAAGCCATCCGCCACCGTCGCGTCGCCCGACGGGCCGGCGTCCGGGATGGTCGTGTCGTCGCCTCCACCACCGCAGTCGCACGCTCCAATGGCGACGGCGAAACAGAAGAAGACGGCCTTGAGGCCGGACCCGCGTGGCAGTCGTTGCATGACGCTCCCTGCGGCGTGAAGGACCCGGTCGCCGCCGGAGCAGGCTAACACACTCAAGAGAATTGTGCGTTCTCAGAGTTACCGGTCTGGCTCGGGCGGCGCCACCAACGCCACGTCCAGCCGCGGAAGGGAGCGCTCCACGCCCTGCAGGAGCGAGGACCAGCGGCGATGGTCCCGGCTGAGCAGCCGAACCTCGCCGATTCCCGCCGCCGACGCCGCGAAGAGGGCTCGGACCATCCGGCGCGGCGAGGTGTCCGGTCGGAGCCCGAGTGAGACGCGAAGGCGATGCTGTGGCAGGCCTCGACGCCCTTCGCGGTCGATGGCCAGCAGCTCCAAATAGGCCTCTTCGCCCACGACCAGATCGGAAGGGCTCAGGCAGAGCGCCAGGTGCGTGCAGCCTGCGCGCCGCGCCCGCTCGCCGTCCCCGCGGACGAGCCGGGCCAAGCGAAGCCAAACCGCTGGCCGGTCCGCCGCGGCCAGGTCGCGCTCCGCCCGCCCATCGAGCCGTTGGGCGTCCACCACGCTCTCCAGCGGCGAGGGTGGGCGACCCGAGAAGGGGTCGAAGACCCGCGCCGTCGGAGCGAGACCGGAGCCCGCGCGATGCGCCCAATAGGCGTGCCACGCCCCCCCACATCGCCCCCGATGGACGCAGGGGTCGCAAGGTGGCCCGTGCCGCTTGTCGCCCCGGTTCACCACGCCGGGGGCGCTCTCGTCGCGCTGCCCGGCTTCTCGGGCTTCGATCGCTTCGACGGAGCGTTCGAGCGCGTCCTCCCAGCCCACGCAGACGGGCACGCCGCAGTAGGGGTTCAAGAGCTCGATGCCCGCCGCCTCGGCGCGGTGGCGGGCTTCCCGAATGGCCGGACCGAGCACGGCGTAGTCGGGGAGCAGCTCCGGGCGCGAGGACGCTCGACCGTGCGGCTGAACCGCCGAGACCGAGATGGAGCGAACGCGGGGCAAGCGCCGAGCCACGAAGTCGACGTAGTCGGGCAGGCGCGCCTGGGTGCTCGCGGCGACGACCGGATTGAGCGCCACGCGGATCCCCGCGTCGAGCAGCGCGTCGATCCCGGTGAGGCAAGGTTCGAAGGCACCCGCCAGGCCGGCGAGCTCGTCGTGCAACTCGGGGAGGTCGCTGAGCAGCGACACGAAGGCGCTCGTCACCCCCGCTTCCGCGAGGTCGGTGGCGTAGGCGACGTCGATCAGGGTCGCGTTGGTCTGGACCTCGATGAGCTCGATGCCCGCCGCCCGGGCGCGACGGGCGAGCGCGAGGAGCCGGTCGCGGAGCAAGGTGGGCTCGCCGCCGGAGATCGTGAGGGTCTTCTCGCCCTCCGCCGCGAAGCGAGTCACCGCGGCGTCGAGCTCGGCCTCGGGCGTGTGCCGCTCGGGGTAGTCCTCCATCGGCACGTTGCAGAAGGGGCAGCGCTCGTTGCAGGCCATGGTGAGCCGCACGAGCCCCTTGGTCGCGTGGCTCTGCTCCGCGTTCGTTTCGACGCCGGGCGAGTAGACCACCGGTAGCTCGCGCTTCGGGCCAGACACGGGCGCAGGGTAGCAGTCTCTCGCCACCGACCCTCGCGAAAGGATCGGACCAGGGGCGGCCTGTCGCGCGATGCGAAACGGGGTGAAAGCGGACCTCGAGCACGGCCCCACAGAGCGCGAAGCCGGTGTTTTGATAGAGTCCGGTTGGTGACCGAAAGCGGTGACGACGCGCGCCCCGTGGTGATCATCGGCGGAGGCCCCGCCGGGTCGGTCTGCGCGGCGGTGCTCGCGCGGCAGGGAGTGCCCTGCCTCCTGCTCGAGAAGGGTCGGCACCCGCGGCACCACGTGGGCGAGTCGCTCCAGCCCGCGACGCTCGACCTCCTCGAGCTGCACCTCGG
This sequence comes from Deltaproteobacteria bacterium, assembly GCA_017644045.1. Taxonomy (GTDB): domain Bacteria; phylum Myxococcota_A; class Polyangia; order Polyangiales; family Houyiibacteriaceae; genus UBA1660. The sequence continues at coordinate 114,056 of JAEPMI010000008.1, read as the reverse complement.
GGTGCGGGACGCGATCGAGTCCCAGGGGTACGCGCACAAGTACGGCGCCGTCTACGTCTGGGGCGAGAGCCAGGAACCCTGGAGCATCCTCTTCGACGAACGGCTCGAGGAGAGCATCGACACGATGAGCGAGGAGGAGCTGCTCGCCGGCGACTACGAGCGTGCAGTCCAGGTCGACCGGGCGTCGTTCGACGCCCTGCTCTTCGACGCCGCCCTGCACACGGGCGTCGACGCGCGGCAGGAGCAGGCCGTCACCAACCTGCACTTCGCGGACGACGGCGCCATCACCGCCGTCGAGCTCGCCGACGGCCAACGCCTTCCCTGCCGCTTCGTCGTCGACTGCTCCGGCCAGCGCTGCCTCGTCGGACACCGCTTGCGCTGGGTGCGGACGAGCCCGGACCTGCGCTCCGTGGCCAGCTACGTGTACCTCGAAGGCGCCGGCGGTCTGCCCGGCCCCCTGGGTCGGCACGTGCAGTACGTGCACTCGGTGCCGGAGGGCTGGCTCTGGTTCATCCCCATCGGCGCCGACCTCACCAGCGTGGGCCTGGTGACCCGCGGTAGCCGGCGCTGGGACGCGGAGGCCCTGCTCCAACTGGGCGAACGCGCCGGGTTACCGATCGCCGACGCCCGCTTGGCCGAAGTCCACGGGCAGCGCACCGCTCGCCACGCGCGAGACTGGTCATTCCACTGCGAGCGCTTTGCGGGCCCGAACTTCCTCCTCGCGGGCGACGCCGCCTGCTTCGTCGACCCCATCCTCTCCGGGGGCGTCGACTTCGCGGTGCGCAGCGGCGCCAACGCGGCGCTGGCGATCCTCGAGGCGGTGCGCTCCGGCGAGGCGGCAGGGCCCTTCGAGGCTTACGAGGCGGCGCAGCGGCGCGACTTCCGGGCCTACCTGCGAATGGCTCGCTACTGGTACGGGAACAACCGGAGCGTCGGCGGCTTCTTCTGGGAGGCGCAGCAAGAAGTGCCGGCCGGCGCCGTCTCGACGCCGCTCCGGGCCTTCGTCTATCTGACGAGCGGCCGCTACGCCGCTGACAAGCACCTGAAGATCTTTCAGGAGTGGCAAGAGAAGAAGATGTTCGACGCGCTCGGCGTCGACCGCGGCAAGGTCAGACGCGCCCTCGACGATCGAGACGGTGACGCCTCACGTCGATCTTGAGCCGTGGAGGCGTGTCTCCCGATGGCTCAGCGGTCCGGCGCGGCGGGCGCCGGGCTCCTCGGACGGTCGGCACGAACGGCTGGGCTGTGCCACGAGCGCAGCAGCTTGGTCAGCACCGCGATCGAGCGCTTGAGCGGCGCCCGCTGCTCTTCCTGGGGCAGGGAGCCTTCCAGAACGAGTCGCAGTCGCTTCGAAGGATCCAGATCGGGGGCGATTCGAAGTTGGTGCGACCCGCGATCCGAGCGGACGATCAAGCGCTGGCGCTCGCGCCCGGCGTAGCGGAACGGAGCCGCCAGCGCCGTATCCGGTGAGAGTCGGACCAGATGATCGAGGCCCTCCTCGCTCAGGTCGAGTCCCTGTCGGCGGGCGACCTCGAACTCGAGGGCGTCGTCCGGGACCAACCAGAGCAGCGCGGCGGTGCGCTCGCGCCTCGTCATCGGCCGGAAGCGCAACGCATCCGCCTCGAGGCGCGCGTCTCCGCGCTCACCCCAGGCGGCGACGGCAACGGGAAAGACGGCTTCGATGTCGTGTCCGAACGCGGCACGGAAGGCGTCCCGGTCGACTGCGTCTTGGTCGCGCAGTGCGTGGACGAGATAAGAGCGGCACTCGCCGGCGAGGTCGATGGCGTGGCCGCGGTACCAGGTGCGACCATCGGCCTGGTCCGACTCGTGCGCCGGGTCCCGCGCTTCGAAGGAGGCCTGGCCGAAGATCTGGCTCCGCGCGCTCGGCCCGAAGCCCAGCACGTGGAGCGGACGCTTCGCCTGATGCACCAGGGTCGTGTACGAGTGGCGCGCCCGGAGCCGCGCCCGCTCGTGCTCTGGTCGATGGAGCTGCAGGTGGTGCCCCTGACCGCCCGCGAGGACGTAGCCAGTGCGCCCCGAGAGCGCCTCGAGACCGGGCGGGACCTGCGCTTCGAAGGGGCCCATGTGGTGCCAGAACGCCTCCCGGTCACCCCCGAAGTGGCTCTCCAGATAGGCCTCGGTCGGAGTCAGCATGTAGATGTCGACACGGGCCGGTCGATGGGTCGCCACCACCTCTTCGATCTCCTCGAGCACCTGCTCGGGCGATGTCCCCTTCAGGCCGACCAGGAAGTCGCAAGCGAGGTTGTCGATCTCGGCTTCCCGGAAGTCCTCGAAGCGCGCTTCGACCACCGCCCGGTCCTGTCGGCCGCGGTTGTGCAACTGGTTCACCGAGACGTCCAAGGTCTCGATGCCGAAGCTGAAGTACTCGAAGCCGTGGCGCTGAAGCACGCGCAACTTGGCGGGGTTCATCACCTGTGGATCGAACTCGATGTGGCGGCTCGCGCCGTCGGCCCACGTCAGCAGCCGGTCGAACGCCTCGAGCAGCGGCTCGAGCAGCCGCGGTGGCAGGACGGACGGGGTGCCGCCGCCGATGTAGAACGCATGGAACGATAGCGGCCGCACGACCGGAGCGAGCGTCTCGAGGGAGTCGACGACGCGCCGGGTGTATGCCTCGAGCAGCCCAGGCGCCGACGGCTTGATGCGCTCGTAGTTGCAAAACGAACACACCGATTTGCAGAAGGGGACGTGCAAGTAGACGTTGTTGAGCGTCGGGACATCGCTCGCGGGCTCGCCGATCGCCCGAGCCCACATCTCCGAGACCTCGTCGCCGGTCCACCGCCTCGCCGGGCCGTGAAGGTAGGCCAGGCGAGATGCATCCGGGAGGCCGGAGAGCTCCGCGTAGCGAGCCTGCATCGCCTCGCGTCGCTGTCGCCAGCGTGGGTCGAGCTTGCGCACGAGCTCCAACGTACCCGCCCGCGCCATCGAGCGAAAGACGCTTGGGAGCACTCATGGCCATGTAGCATCGACTCGTGACCCGTGGGTCGTCCGCAGAGTGGCGCCGAGCCGCGCGCCTCGCCCTCGAGCGTGGGCAGCCCCGAAAGGCCGTGCGCGCGCTCGACCGGGCCATCGCATCGAGTGCCGGCGTGGAGGTGGGGTCGCTCTCGCTGGAGCGGGGACTCGTACTGAGCGCCATGGGCTCCGCAGAGGCAGCGACCGCGAGCCTCGAGGCTGCGATCGACGCAGCGCCCGACGACCTCGCCCTCCGGTCCCGAGCCGAGCGCGGGCTCATGGAGCTCGGCCGCTACCGAGCGGCCGAACGCCACGCGGCGGAGACGTGCCGACGCATTCCTCGCGCGTTCCAATCGCGCTGGGTGGTCTTCGAGGCGCGGCGGCGCCTGGGCCGCTACCGCGAGCTCGCGGCCGTCGAGGACGCGCTCGTAGGAGAGGACTCGGTCTCGGACCGTCGCGACCGCGCCGACGTCCTCGCCAGCGTGGCCGCCTTTCGCCGCTCGGTGCGGGAGTTCGATCGAGCGGTGGCTCTGCAGGCGCTCGCCGTCGAGGCGGACCCGCTGTCCTTCGAGCGGCGAATGGACTGGGCGCGGCTCCTGGTCGAACGGGGAACGAACCCCGAACGGACCGTTCGGGCCATCGAGGCACTCGCGCTTCGCGCGCCCATGGCAGAGCGCGCGGGGCTGGGTGATCTGCTCGCCCGGATGGGGGCCGTCGACGAGGCTCGAGCGGTCCTGGGGGACGACCGGAGCGCCGACGCGCTAGAGCTGCTGGCGGAGCTGGCCCTCTGGTCGCGGCGTTACTCGGAAGCGCGCGAGCGCGGCCAGTCGCTCCGCGAGGCCGGGCACGCGGTCGCGGCCGGACGGGTTCTCGGGGCCGTCGCTCTCCTCACCGGCGACGCGGAGCTCGCCGTCGACGAGCTCGAGGCCGTGGTCGCGAAGGCCCCGCGCTCTTCGGCGGGGCACGTCTGGCTCGGGGAGGCACTCCGGCACGTCGGCCGCCGCGACGAGGCGGTCGCCGCCCTCGACGTGGGCATCGAGCTCCGGACCGAGTACGACCTGGCGGCGAACATCAACCGTGTGCTCGCGACGGACCGGGGGTGGCGAGCCTCCCGCGACGCCTACGTCGACCTGCTCCCGGTTGCCATGCCCTTCGTCGACCGGCTGGCCGGCGACGGTGACCCGTCTCCTCTCCTCTCGCCCGAGCTCATCCGGAAGACCATGGAGCGGATCCTCCGCCTCTTCGCGGGGAATCGGTCGACCCGCCTCACCGTCGAGGAGGGAGGTGTGGTTCGACCGCATCCGGTGAGCCCCGATTGCCGAACGGCGGCGCGCCTCGAGCAGGAGCGGCTTCGGGTCCGAAGCACGGATGAGGTCCGCGAGGCGCTCGGCGGGCTGGTCGACATCTACGGGGAGCAGCCCACCATCTACTGCCACCGTGGAGAGGTGTCGCTCTGGGCCGGAGATTACCAAAGGGCGGCCGCCGATTTCGAGCGGGCGCTGGCGCTCGATTCGAGGACCCGCTGGGCCTACATCGGCCTGGGCGCGGCACAGCTGATGCTGGACAGGCTCGACCTCGCCGAGCGCACCTTCGAGCGCGCGCTCGTCGCGGCTCCCCCGCCGGGTCGGACCCTCTTCGTGTATCGCGGCGAGCTCCACCGCCGCCGCGGGCGGCCGCTGGCCGCGGCGGCCGATCTGAGGCACGCGATCGAGCTCAATCCAGACCGGATCTCGGCCCACCTGAACCTGGGGCTCCTCCTCGAGCGGGAGGCTCCTGCCGAGGCCGCCGCGAGCTTCGAGCGCGTCGCGGCGCAAGCCCCCGGGCTCGCGGACGACGCCGCAGCGGTCGCGGGAACGACGCGGGACGCGCGCTGGGCGCAGGTCGCCCTCGAGATGATGCGGGGCAACCGGTCGACCGGGTTCGTGACCTACGTGATGCCGAGCGGCGTGATGCGCTTCGTTCCCCCGTCGAGCCTCAGGTGAGCGCTCCCTCGATGGTATCGTGGGGAGGTCCATGGAGGAGCGCTCACCATTTCCAGAAGCCCGTCGAGAGGGACCGGCGCCGCGGGCGGCCGTCGAGGCACTACTCGCGCCGGCCATGGAGGCGGGTCGATCGGTGATCGAGCGCGTGGTCGACTGGGAGGTGGCGGCGGCCGAAGCCCGGCGCTTCAAGGTCGACGTCTCCTTCGTGCTCGGGCCGGCGGCCCATCGGCCGCGATTCTCGCTCAATGACAAGGGGGAGCCGGTCCCCTTCCGTCGTCGTTTGGAGCGCACACTTCCCACGCTGGGCGTGCCCAGCGACTCCCTGAGCGCCTTCTTCGATCTGTCGGCCCCCGGCGAGGTCCAGACCACCGCATCGTTCAAATGGGAGGGCGAGCGGCTGGACCGCATCGGGCTCTACTATGAAGAGCTCAGCCGGAGCGCCCGGGGCCCAGCGCTCATCGCCGAGGTGTTCCAGCGGGCGATCGGCATCGACCCACCAGCGCCCCCGCCGGGAACGCTTCCGGTCGCGGTCTGCGCCGACCTACGGGACGGAGCGTTCGTCGCGGCGAGAGACTATCATCTCGCCACCGACCGACCGGACGACCCGACCCCGCTCGATGACAGTTGGGCAACCATCGAGCCCTTCCGCGAGCGGCTCCCCTTTCACGAGGCGCACGGCACCCGACGTTTCCTGATGGCGCGCCGTGCGGTCGCGCGCGGCGGATCGTCCGGACGGAAGCTGATGTGGATGACCGAGTGCCACCTCCCATCGACCGCTGCCAAAGCTTGGGCGACCGTGGACGAGCTCATCGCCGAGCTGGGTTTCGATGGACCGGAGACGAAGGCGCTGGCCGACCTGCGCCGCTCCTGGCCAGACGGGGACTCGCTCTATCTCTACCCGGACCTGGTCTCGCTCAACGTCGACGGGGACGGGCAGCCGGAGGCCCTACTGGTCTACGTGTCGATGAAGTAGTCGGCTCAGCTCCGAACCGGTGCTGGCCGGCGGTGTGTGTGGCCCGCCGGGCCAGACGGATCGATATCGGGGTGCGTTCACGCGGCGTGAGTCTCGTGGTACCCGTTCCCGATGGTGACGATGCGCCGAACGGTTCTGGTCCCCTCTCTCCTTCTCGTCCTCGTCGGGTGCGGCGACGACTCTCCCGCCGACCCGGATGGCGGACTCGACGGCGCGATGCCCCGCGACGTCGGCCCCGCGGACGACTCGGGCGTCACCGACGCCGACGTCCCGACCGATGCGGGAATCGACTTCGGGGTGAGCAACCCGCTCGTTCCGCGGGTCGACAACACGACGTGTCGCTTCGACATCGAGTCGTCGCCGGGCGCCTACACGTTCCCGAACGCCTACCCGTCGCTCGCGTCGTTCGACCGTCCGATCTGGGCGGGCACGGCGCCCGGGGAGCCGGACACGGTGTACGTCGCCGAGCAGGGCGGAACCATCTTCGCGTTCGACGACGACCCCTCGGTCTCGTCGCGAACGACGTTCCACGACCAGACGGTCCTCCGGGCAGGGAACGAGGAGGGCCTCCTCGGCCTCGCGTTCCATCCGGACTACGCGACCAACGGCCGCTTCTTCATCCACTACTCCTCGAACTCGGGTTGTCCGCCCACGTACTCGCGCTGTGGCGTGATCAGCGAGCTGGCTCGCGCCTCGGAGCGGATGAGCGACCCGGGCTCCGAGCGGCGCATGATCGTGGTCGGGCAGCCCTACGGAAACCACAACGGCGGCGCGATCGCGTTCGGTCCCGACGGGCGCCTCTACATCTCGCTCGGCGACGGCGGCAGCGCGGGCGATCCCGAGAACAGCGGACAGCAGCCGACCACTCTGCTCGGCTCGGTGCTCCGCATCGACGTCGACGTCGTGCCCGCGGGCGATGACTACGGCATCCCCTCCGACAACCCGTTCGCGGACGGAGTCGGGGGCGCGCCCGAGGTCTGGGCGTGGGGCCTGCGGAACACCTGGCGGATGAGCTTCGACCGCGCGACGGGCGAGCTCTGGGGCGGCGACGTGGGGCAGAACGCCTACGAGGAGATCAACCGGCTGCGCAGCGGCAACTTCGGCTGGAACGTCCGCGAAGGCTTCCATTGCTACAACGCGGCCACCTGTGCCGACGGCTTCATCGACCCGGAGACCGAGTACCCGCGGAGCCAAGGCCAGTCGGTCACCGGCGGCGTGGTGTACCGCGGCAGCGCGCTCTCCGAGCTGTGGGGCCAGTACCTCTTCGGCGACTTCGTCAGCGGCCGGATCTGGGCGCACGACCCGAGCTCGGGAAGCGACACGGTCCTCGGCAACTCGTCGAACGTGGCCAGCTTCGGCGAGCTCGCCGATGGCGAGGTACGCATCGCGACCTTCGACGGACGCATTCGCGCGATCCAGCGGACGGGCATGGCGCCCGCGCCGCTCCCCGCGACGTTGAGCGCGACGGGCTGCTTCGACGACGTGGGCGAGCTCTCACCGGCGGCCGGCGTGGTCCCCTACGAGGTGAACACGATCCTCCACAGCGACGGCGCGGACAAGCGCCGTTGGTTCGCGCTCCCGGCGGGCGAGTCGGGGACCATCGCGGGAGCCGATGGGCGGGTCACCGTCCCGGTCGGCAGCGTGTTCATCAAGCACTTCGAGATCGACGTGGACGGGAGCGCGACACCGCGCCGTCTCGAGACGCGCTTCCTGGTTCGCACGGTGGATGGATTCCGCGGGTTCACCTACCGGTGGAACGCCGAAGGGACCGACGCCGACCTCCTGGAGGACACGACCACGGACACCTTCCCGAGCGGCGGCTCGGACCTCACGTGGACCTACCCCTCGCGCGCCCAGTGCTCGAACTGCCACACCACCGCGGCCGGCGAGCTCCTCGGCTTCCGAAGCCAGCAGCTCGACGGAGTCGGCGTCTACGATGGCATCGCGTTCCCGCAGCTCCCGGCGCTGACGGAGGCGGGCTACCTGACCGGCTCGGCGGCGCTGCCCGCCTACCCCGCGATCGATGACGCGGGCGCCTCGGTGGAAGCACGCGCCCGTGCGTACCTCGCGACGAACTGCGCGATGTGCCACCAGCCCGGGGGGCCGGGCAACGCATCCATCGATCTGCGCTTCGGCACCGCGTTCGGAGGCACCGCGACCTGCGACGAGGTCCCGACGCAGGGCGACCTCGGCCTCACGGACGCGCGGATCATCGCGCCGGGCGCGCCCGAGCGCAGCGTGCTTCTCGAGCGCATGAGCCGTCGCGGCGTCGACCAGATGCCGCCGCTGGCGACCGAGCGCACCGACGACGCGGCCATCGCGGTCATCAGCGACTGGATCGAGAGCCTCTCGAGCTGCCCATAGCGACTGCGTAGGGACTCCGGGTGAGCCGCGCGTCGAGGGTCGCCTGGGGTAAGCTCGTCGGACGATGGCCGAGCTCGAGAGCGTGATCACCGTGCTGGAGGAGCGTGCTCTGCGCGCGCTCGACGTCGAGGGCGAATTCATCCGCAGTGAGCTGATCGTGAGCTCCAAGGCCGTCGCCATCGGGTCGCTCCTCGACCGGGGTGACATGGTGGGCGGCGTCGTGCCCCATGAAGACAGCACTCACCCGGTGTACGCAGCACGAGCCGCTTGCTGCCTGGGTGTCGCCGGCTCGACCCGAATCGAAGTCGACCCCTCGTCGGTGTCTCCGCGACAGGGTGCGGTGGTGGCAAAGTTCTTGGCTCGCTCGATCGCGGTGTCGACGAAACGAGAGGACGACCTCGCTCCCGACTGGAGCACCCTGATTCGAGACCGCGACGACTTCGCTGCGTTGGCGCTCCTCCCGGCCACATGGCGGTTCCGAAGCGGTCGAATCCTGGACAGCCAACTCACGGCGGTTCGAGAACCGGGTACCCGGACGATCGCCTGGGCGTTCTACGAGGGCCGCCTCCTGCGCTGCGTTGCCCGCTACGAGCGACTCTTCGAGCTGGAGGCTCCGGCGGTCATCCTCCAAAACGAACGCCAACTCATCACGAGCAACGTGGAGCAGCTCGAGCGGCGAGGGTACTGGACCGCTGTCGAGGCCACCCTACCCGAGGCGACTCTGGCCACTGTCCGCGACGTGCTCGCCCGGAACGAGTGAGACGTCACGCCCGGAAGGGCTGCAGAAGGTGGCCATTCGCTAGCCGCGTGCCCGATCCGGGCGGATGCACCTCGCTTGGCTATGCTGGTGTCGTGACGCCGAGCATCGATGACCCGACCGGAGCCGAGGCGCTGGCCCGTCGCTCGATCCGCGCCGGCATCTTCGCGCTGGCGAACGGGCTGCTGGGCACCTTTGGGCTCCTCGAGCTGCGATGGCTCGGCGGCATGCTCTTGGTGCACGTGTTGACGGTGTTCGTCGCGACCTTCGGGATCGGGTGGGCACAAGAGAGCCGAGCACGGGAACCCCGCATCGCCCGCGTGGGCATGATGCTGAACGTCGCGGCGTTGTTCCTGACGGTCGCCGGCTGGTTCTGCACCGGCTGCATTCACGACCTCATCACGTGGGACCCTTGGGCGGAGTTGGGCTGACTCCGCTCAGGTGCTCCGCTCCCGCTCGGCTGCGAGCTCGGCGCGCACGACCATCAGGATGCGGCCGAGCGTGTTCTTTCCGCGCCCATCCCCTCCATCGCCCCAGAACGAGTCGCGGTCCGTGTGCTCGACGAGCCTCGCGTCACCGGTGCCGATGAGCAGCTCGGCCAGGTCATCGTGCTGGCGGAACTTGGCGCGCACCGCCACTCGCATGACGTCGACCTTCACGGACTCCCAGTCGCGCCGGAGCTTCCGCTTCCGGTCGCGGCCCATGCGCGCGGCCTCCATCGGTGTCTTCGCGGCGCGAACGGCGGCCCGGTCCTTCGGGTTCTCGAACTTGTGCGCCTGGAAGTAGTGCTCGGAGGTCTTCCAGCGCTGCTTGCCGACCACGATCGGGTAGAGCGCGAAATTCGACAGCTCTCCGTATTCGTCCGTCACGGAGTAGAAGCGGATGATCCTCGGTTCGGGCACGGCAGGACGATAGGTCGGCGCTTCCTACAGTGCGAACCAGCATCTCGGGGTGGAGAACGAGCGCCCGAGCGCGGCCTCCGCAACGGACGGTGGGCGCGGCGCTCGACGCCGCAAACGCGAAAGGCCCGAGCCTGCGCGTGGCAAGCTCGGGCCTCTCGACGGTTCGTGGCGTCAGCGACGGCGGCGGCGGAAGATCACCAGGCCGAAGAGCGCGAGGCCGAAGAGCGGCATCGGGCTGTCGTCACCGGACTGGGGAACGCGGCACGAGCAACCATCGTCGCTCCCGCCGTCGCCACCCGACGTGCCGAGGTCGACACCGGTGCTGCCCATGTCGCCGCTGGGCGGGGTGCCCATGTCGGCCGCGGGCGTGCCCATGTCCATGGCCGGCGGACCGGCGTCGGGCATGGTCATGTCGATGCCGGAGCAGTCGGCGAGGCAGGCGCCGGGACCGCTGCCGTTGGCGTCGCCCTCGTCGCAGGTCTCGTCCGTGTCGACGACTCCATCGCCACAGGACGCGGCCGTGCAGTCCGTACGGCAAGCATCGACAGCGGTGTCGTCGTTGTCGGTGCCATCGTCGCACTCCTCCGTGCCGTCGAAGACGAGGCCATCACCGCACACGGCGTCAGTGCAGGCGTTGGTGCAGGCGTCGGTGTCCTCCGTGTTCCCGTCGTCGCACTCCTCCTCGCCGGCCTGGACGACTCCGTCACCACAGGTCGCGGGGGCGCACAGGTTCGTGCAGTCGTCGGTGTCGTCCATGTTGCCGTCGTCACACATCTCGCCGGTGTCGACGACCATGTCGCCACAGATCGCGGGACTGCAGTCGGTGCGGCAAGCGTCCGCCACGGTGTCGCTGTTGGCGGTGCCGTCGTCGCAGCCTTCCATGCCGGCCCAGACGATCCCGTCGCCACAGGTGGCGTTGGTGCAAGCGTTCGTGCAGTCGTCGGTGTCGTCCGTGTTGCCGTCGTCGCACTCCTCACCGGCGTCCATGGTTCCGTCGCCGCAGGTGGTCAGGACCCAGTTCACGATCTGACCGGGGTCGGCGATGTCGACGAGGAGCGCCGGCATCGATTCGGGCATGAACGCGCTGACGACCGTCTGCGCGTCCGCTCGGTTGTTCTGCTGCGTGAGGAAGAACATCACCATCGCCGTGCCGCCGGCCGGAACCGTGATGTCGCCGTACTCCCAGAGGAAGCCGTCGGTGCCCTGCCCCTGCACGTTCTGGGCGAGGGTGATCACCTCGACCCCGCCCGCGCCGTCGATGCGGTGGCCGAGGGAAGGATCGCCGCCCCCATCGGTCGCGTCGTCGGTCGTGAACCAGACGAGGCCCGGCGAGAGCACGCCCGTGCCGTCCGAGGTCGCGACGACGGTCGTCGAGCCATCGCTTCCCAGGTCGGAGTAGGTCGAGTCGACGCTGCCGACACGCACACGGACGGTCACGTCGGTGCCGCCGGTGTTCTGGAGCACCTCGAGGTAGCGGACCCAGCCTTCGCCAGCGGTGTCCGGCACGTACACGCGACGGCTGACCTGGAGGCCTGCGATGGCCACCGGCGCCATGAGGAGCTCACGGCCTGCGGCGCCCGTGGTCGCGGCGGTGCCGCCAGCGTCGTAGAGGTCGCCCGTCGGGCAAGGATCGGCGAGCGCGAGCGCCAGGTTGGTGGTCACGCAGAGGTTGGGCCACAGGTCATAGGCGTCGCTGGTGCCGTTGTTCACGTGGCCGAGCCCATCCCCTTCGATGTCCCAGAGGAAGCCGTCGCCGTCGGTCAGATCCTGAGCGTCGGCCGATGTTGCGGACCCGAGAATGGCCAGCGCACAAAGGAGGCATGAGGCGATACGCCCCGAATTCGTGTCGTTCATGCCGCACAGGTTCGCATTGTAGCGTTCCTGTGTCATGGAAATATTCCCTGGCCAGAGAATTTTCGTTCCTGCGACGAGGAAAGCCCCGACCTCACGGGTTGCGGGAGCAGAAGTTCGGGTTCGCGCCCTGGGCGTCGTGGCAGTAGAAGCCGCTGCCGCAGCCGTTGCCGGCGCAGACGGTTCCATCGGTGGGGCACTGGCAGCGACACCACATCGTGCCGGAGGGTGCCCAGCAGGTGGTGCTGCTGGCGTACTCGCTCTGGCAGGCGGCGTTGGTGGTGCAGCCGTAGCAGGAGTAGCCGCCGCTGCCGGTGTTGCGGCAGGTCATGCCGATCGCGGAGCAGTTGATGCGACAGGCGCCGCAGCTGTCGTTGGCGGTCATCGAGGTGCAGGTGCCGTTGCAGCACGCGCGGTTGGTGCCGCACGCCTTGCCGTCGTTGACGGTGCGCGAGCAGCTGCCCGATTCCTGCGTGGTCGAGCCCGCGCAACGACCCGCGGCGCAGGCATAGGTCGTGACCGGACGGGTGCGCGTGCCGGTGCGGTCGCAGGCGTCGCTGTAGCTGCCGCACGAGCCCCAGCTGCCGGTCTCGGTCGCGCGGCAGCTGTCGCCTTCGGTGTCGCGCATGCAGGCCCGAGTCTCGTCGACGGTCTCCGCGACGCACTCACCGGCGCCGCACGCGTAGGTCGTCACCTGCCGCGTCTGTTCGCCCTGCGTGCCGCACGGCTCTTCGAAGCCTCCGCAGCTTCCCCAGTCGGTGGTCTCCATCGGCGCGCAGGCGACCTCGGTGCAGTCCGGGTCCGCGCAGTCGACGAGGCCGTCGCAGTCTTCGTCTTCGCCGTCGTCGCAGCTGAGCTCGACGGTCGGGCAGACGGGACCGCCATCGGTGCCGGGGCGGAGGAGGCACCCGAGCTCGGCGTCGCAGATCTCGCCGGCCGCGCACTCCGTGTCGTCGGCGCGGAGCAGGCACTCGCCGGCGATGCAGACACCGCGGGTGCACTCGGACGCGTCGGCGCAGTCGGCGTCCGCTTCGCACGCCGGCTCGGGGCAGGTCTCGGGCTGCTCGGGGCGACAGTCGGGCGGCACGCAGCGTCCGCCGGAGCAGGACGTGGCCTCGGCGTCGTCGAGCTCGCCGGGGCACTCGACGTCGCTGCAGCTCACGGTGATGACCGCGGTCACGGTGTCGTTGCCGCGCAGCCGCGTCTCGAGCGCACGCGCCGCGACCACCGTGCCCGCATCGAGGAGCGAGACGCGAACGACGTGCAGGCCACCACCGAGCGAATCCAGGGAACCGAGGCGAGCTCCCGAGACGTAGTCCTCCGAGGCGTCCGCGGCGACGACGAGCTCGCGCAGGTTCATCAGGCTGCCGTCGTCGAGCGGACGGAGAACGTCGACGCGCACCTCGTCGAAGCGCCGACCGGGCTGGTAGTCGGTGCGCAGATCGACACGCAGGGTCAGGCCCTCGTCGCCGCACGCGCAGAGGGCGACCAGAGCGATCGCGACCATGGGTTGCCAGCGCACGACCTAGACCCTCGCGAGCACGGCGGGCGAAGCGAACGGTATTCTCGGGCACTGGCTCATGCGGCCGCCGTGTGCAGAGCCCGTGCCACGCGGGTGCCTGGCGACCTACCGGGATTTGCGGAGCGGAGTCCGCAGATCGCCGCACCGAGGCGCCAGCGGCGGGTTCAGTTCCTGATCGACACGAGCGTGACTGCCGCCTGCGCTCAGCGGGGAGGCCGGCGAAACCACTCGAAGGGCAAGATGCGGATCCGGCGGCGCATCTCGCCGTTCCACTCGGCGGGGATCCCGTGCTTCTCGAGCGCATCGAGAATCGCTCGGGTCACCGCCTCGTCGGGGCTCGCGTCGGCAGTCGAGTGGTCGAGCCACAGCCCTTCGCCCAGCACGGCCGTCTCCACGTCCTGCCGGTGATAGAAGGTCGCGCCCCACGGCTCTTCGCCGGCCGCTCGCCGTCGTTTCACCTCTTCGGCGACCGCCGACCAGCAGGCGCTCGGCGTGCCACCGGGATTCTCGAGCGCGACGATGCCCGCGTCGTTCAGCTCCGCGAACGCACGCGAGAGCCGGTCGTTGATCCACGGCTCGGGGGGCTCGGCCTCCTCGAGGCGCCGCAGCTCGCGGTGGGCGATGTCCACGAGCGTGCCGTAGAGGCGGAGCACACTCTCTTCGTGGTCCGCGTCTTCCGAGAGCGTGCCGGTGCGCTCGGCTCGCGCCTCGCGTTCCTTCTTCAGCACGTACGTCGCTTCGTCCTCGAGGAAACGCTCGATCTCGTCCTTCGAATGGAAGCCGCGGCGCACCAGCTGCAGCGCGTAGTCGCCGAGCCTCGCGTGGCGCGTGGCGAGCTCTCGCCGCTTCGGCTTCCCACTGAGCGTGAAGGGCGCGTCGAGCCCCGCGTCGGGATCGAGCATCTCGAATCCATCGGCGAGCTTCTCGTCGCGCTTCTCCTCGAGGAACCTCTGCGCCGCCTCGTCGGTCTTCAGCTCCTTGGCCTTCGGCACGCCTGGCCGCCCTACCCGGCCGGTGATCGTGAACACGGCCGTGCCACGCCGCTCAGCGATCCACAGGCGCTTGTCCTTCGCGAGCTTCATCGCCGGAGTCTACGGCGGCACCGCCGCAAAGCTCTCTTCGTGACCTGTGGCGACGATCCTCGACTCGGGGTGAGCGCACGCGATTTGCGGTCGTCGAACGACGTCGAACCGAAGAAGCCGCGGCAGGCACCATCCGGGGAGCCACGACTCCCCCGGACCGAACCGCGACCGCCGAGCGAACGTCACCGACCCACCCAAATATCGGGAGCTCTTGTCGTACGACGTCCGACTGCGACAGCCCCATACATATGGCGCGTTGTGGTTGCGCGCCGACACGAGTCCCCCCAAAAGGGCGTCATGCGATACAGCAGAGTTGGGTTGCTCATCGCCCTCACGGGCTTGATGGGCGGAGGGGCCGCGGGCTGCGGCGATGATGGCTTCGAGTGCGGCGACGGCACCGTGGAGATGGACGGAACGTGCGTCCCCACGGATGAGGTCTGCGGCGCTGGAACGACCTATGACATGGCCACGGGGACCTGCCTCCCCGACGGCGGTCTCGAGTGCGGTGAAGGTACGATCGCGATGGGCGACGAGTGCGTGGCCGACCTCGGCTGCGGCACCGGCACCACGCAGATGGGCAACGAGTGCGTGCCCGACGGCAGCGTCATCTGCACCGGCAACACGGTCTTCGACGCCGACAGCGGCACCTGCGTGGTCGACGAGAGCGCCTGCGCCGAAGGCACCGTCTTCGTGGTCGAAGCCGGCGAGTGCATTCCCTTCGACGACAGCCTCGTGGCCGACTTCACAGAGACCACCGAGCCGAACGATCCGGCCTTCAGCGACACGGCGATGATCTCGCCCTTCGAGCTCCCGGCCGTCGGTGACAGCATCACGCTCGGTGGCTGCGTCGAGCCGACCGACTTCGATGAGGACGGCTTCACCGACGCGGACCTCGACTTCTTTGCATTCGAAGTCAGTGAGCCGACGACGCTCCGCATCCAGACCGATGGCGTCGGCGGTCTCGCGGCCGGCGCTCTCATCTTCCGCGTCGACGACCTGATCGTGACTCACGCTGTGGTCGACAACACCAACGACGGCGCGGAGAAGACCATCTTCTTGCCGCGCGCCGGTCAGTACGCGATCGCGGTGAGCGACTCACGCAACCTGGTGCCGTTCCTGCTCGGAGAGACGGCGTTGCCCGCCGGTGGCGATGGCGCTTGCTACTTCGTCCAGGTCACTGGTGCGGAGCTCCCGGCGGCGAGCGCGACCCTTACTCTCGACAACCCCCGGGTCGGCCCCTTCCAGGACGATCCCATCGTCTACGAGATCGACTCGGCGATGACGCAGCTCTTCTTCGCCAGCCTCGATGAGCTGCTCGACGACGAGCCGGTGGACTTCATCACCCTCGACGGCGCCATGAGCGCCATGTCGGGTGATGAGTACCTCGGGACGGTGGGAGCGCCCTTCGAGGTCGGAACGGGGACGGTCACGATCGTGCTCGAGACGGTGTTCAACCTGAGCCTCGATCCCATCGAGTCTCAGCTGACGATCACCGGCCAGCCCGTCCAGAACTTCCCGGAATCTGGCGACGTCACGCTGACCAAGGCTTCCGATGAGGTGAACACGGTCGCCGACCTCGAATACATCGCGTTCGATGGGGTCGCGGGCGACGTCGCCCACCTGGCTTTCGATTCGACGGACTCGCTCTTCCCGGTCGTCATCTCCCCAGGCGGGACCCTGAGCTTTCCGTGTCCCGCCGCGTGCTCGGCGAGTGACGACGACTACCTGCTGACTGACTCGGGTCGCTACCTCTTCGGCTTCTTCAACGAAGACGTCGCCGTGGGTGACGACTACACGGTGTCCGTCTCCCGCGCGATGACCACTCCCACCACGCTCACCGTCGGCACGCCGGCGGCCGGCGCACTGGACACCGACGACTCCGCGTGGTTCAGCCTTCCCGCCAGCGCGGCGGACTGGCTCGAGTACACGCTGACCGACCTCGTGGACATGACCGAAGGCGTCGTGCGCTTCTACGCGACCACCGAGCCCGCCTTCGGCATTCTCGGCCTCGAGGTCCCGCAGGCGGACGGTGAGGCAGCCGACCCCTCGTTCCAGCGCGTCTACCTCGGCGAGGCCGACACCTTCCTCATCGAGGTGACCGACCCGGACACCGTCGACGGGACCGAGACCTTCTCGCTCGGCGTGGCGAACGTGGCGTTCACCGACCTCGGCACTGTGAGCGAGGCGACCCCCCTGTCACGCGCGGGCGAGTCGCTGACCGCGGGTGACCCGGCCATCTACCTGGTCCGCGCCGCCGAGGGCACCACCGTCGACATCGACGTCGCCCCGGCCGATCCCGTCGATGTGGCGGTCACCACGCACGACGAGTTCGACGGCACCGCCGTCGACACCATCGACGACGCCGGCGTCGCCGGTACCGAGAACATCGTCCGCATCTTGGGTGGTGAAGGCATCATCATCTTCAGCGTCGCGGACACCGTCGCTGGCGGCGGCACCTTCGACCTGAACGTCAACGCCACCGATCCGGTCGAGTACGCGGCGGCTGCGGCCGCGGCGACCTTCACTGACATCTGCCCGAGCGGTGGTGGTGCCGGTACGCTCGTCGACGACTACCTCGACAACGACGATGGCTGGTCCGGGCGCATCACGATGCCCGTGCCCTTCATCTTCTACGGCTTCGAGCAGACCCAGCTCTTCGTCTCCTCGAACGGCCGGATTCAGTTCGGGGACACCTCACCGGGCGACGGCTACTTCCCGACGCGTCCGTTCTTCGGAACGGCGGCCGGCAACCAAACGCTCTTCCCGTTCCCCGATGATCTCATCGAGAGCGAGACCTGCGTCTACCACGACGCGACCGCGGGTCAGTACATCATCCAGATGACCGCGAACCCCTACTCGTTCGACGGCTCGGACACGCGGCTGATCCGCTTCCAGGTCATCCTGGACGGCGCCGACCAGAGCGTGACCTACGTCTACGACACCACGCAGGATGTGACCTCGTCGATCGCCGAGGACTCCATCGCCATTCAGGGCCCCGCGCCCTCGATCGGCACGGAGTTCACCACCATCCTCGGCGCCGGTGAGTCCGTGACCTTCACGCCGCTCTAGGACCTCGCGTCCTCACGGGCCCCGTGCCCCGCTGCGAGCCGTCGACCGGGAGGTCGGCGGCTCGTCGCGTTTCGGGTCAGCCGTTCAGACCAGGTAGAGGCCGCGAAGGACCTGGTAGACGCCGAGCAAGACGGCCAAGCCGCCGAGCCCCGCGCCCTTGCCGTCGTTCCGCTTGATGGACGGCACCACCGCGGCGATCCCCATGGCGACCGCCAGCACGCCTGCGCCGAGCGCGACGTAGTCCATCCCCGTGACGGTCTCCGCGACGACCTGACCGTTGCGCGAGAAGGTCGTGCTCCGAGTGTTCGACATGCTGAACACGAAGGGGATGGCACCGACGATCAGCGCCGTGATCGCGAGCATCGGCTTCCGCGCGCCCATGCGCTCGGCGGCGTCGCAGGTGGGACAGAGCCCCGTGACGGTGGGTTCGGCGAAGCTCTCGCTACAAACGGGACAGACATCCATCCACGGATGACACCAGCCGCACCCGCGCGCGGTCAAACTCGTTCTCGGAGCGCCTTCCCGGCCTCACCCCGCGCCGGCCGCCTCGAGCGCTCTGAAGACGACGTCGTGGGCGTGCTCGTCGTCGGGCTCGAGCGTGACCCCGAGCTTCTCGGCGAGCGCCGCCTTGTCGTCGGCCGCCTCCTGCAGGTCGATGGCTCCCTTGGCCGCGCCCACGTCCCAGCCTTCGGTCGACTCGTACTCGCCGATCAGCCAGCCGCCGGAGACTCCACCGAGCACCCAGTTCTCGCCCTGCGACTGCACCCAGGCGAAGCGCTCCGCGGCCAGCTCGCCCGCGATGAAGGAGAGGCCCATCATCGAGATGGCGCGGCACCGCACGTCGCCACCGACCATCAGGTCTTGGAAGGTGTCGAGGAAGCTCGCCTCGATGACGCCTTCCACCGTGAGCGAGCCGGTGATCCAGACGCTGTCGAACGCGCCGAAGTCGGCGGGCACCACGACGTCGCCGTGATGGAAGTGCGAGATGTACTCCGACTCGACGGCGGGCAGCTCGTCGAGCGCGCTCACCTCGACCGTGGTCGGCTCGGCGATGGCGCAGTGCTTGGCGACGAGCATCAGGCTCCCATTCCAGAGCGGCTCGCCGTAGTCGTATTGCTCGAGGAGCTCACCGAGGGTCGACGCGCTCGGGAGGTCGCCCGCCTCGTAGGTGGTGTCGGGCGGCGGAGCCTTGGCGCTCGCGAGGGCCGCGTTGATGGCCTCGGTGGCCGACGCGATCCGGGAGGGGTCGAGCGCGAAGTCGTCGATGGTGTCGGTCATGGCTTCAGTGCCGGAGGAGCCAGGCGACGCGATCGTACGACAGGACGTAGTGCACCACCACGACGGACGCGACGACCAGCGCGAAGGTGGTCTCGCCCCGATGGGCGAGCGCTCCGGCGGCCGCCGCGAAGAAGCCGAGCTCGCCGATGAGCCGGAGCCAGCCGGGCGTCGCGACCACGGTCTTGCCCGAGCGGCTCGGATCGTTCGGCACGGCGAAGGTGGCCCAGAGCGCAGCCGCCAGGATCGGGAGTGCGAGCATGAGCACCCACCGGAACACCGGGTGCGCGACGCCGAGGCCCCACCAGCCGAAGGTGCCGAGCGCCACGAGCTCCAGCACGAAGCGCAGCACGAGGTTGGCGGGGTGCGAGCCCATCCGGTCCAGTGTGCACGCTCGTTGCTACACTCCGCCACAGGATGAGCACCGACGTCGACGACTGGTACGCGAACGCCGATCGCTGGCACGACGAGGCCGCGCGGCTGCGCGAGATCCTCGAGGGCTGCGACCTCGAGGAGCGCTTCAAGTGGCGGAAGCCCTGCTACGCGCACGACGGCTCGAACGTCGCCATCGTGCAGTCGATGAAGTCGTTCCTGGCGCTGATGTTCTTCAAGGGCGCACTGCTGGACGACCCGAAGGGCGTGCTCGAGGAGCAGGGGAAGAACAGCCGCTCGGCGCGGCGCCTGACCTTTCGAAGCGTCGCCGACGTCGAGCGGATGGCGCCGACGCTGCGGAAGCTCGTGAAGAGCGCGGTCGCGGTCGAGACGAAGGGGCTCACCCTCCCCGAGCGGCCGGAGCTCGAGCTGGTGGCCGAGCTGCAGGAACGGCTCGATGCGGACCCCACGCTGAAGGCCGCCTTCGAGGCGCTCACGCCTGGTCGGCAGCGTGGCTACAACCTGCACTTCGCCGGGGCGAAGCAATCGAAGACGCGCGCCAGTCGCGTGGAGAAGCTCGTCCCGAAGATCCTGGCCGGCAAGGGCCTGCGCGACCGATGACGCCCCTGCGCATCCTCGGCGCGCTGGTGGCGGTGGCGGGCACCGTCCTCGTGTTCGCGCCCGACCTGGTCTTCGCCCCCGACCCGGACGCGGACCTCTTCGAGCGCGTCGAGCGACACGTCCGGCCCGGACTCGCGGTCGGCATCGGCGCGTTCCTGGTGGCGCGCACCAAGCTGCGCCCCTGGTCGGTCACGGTGGCCACGCTCGTCTTCTGGGGAACCGCCGGCTTCCTCCTGGCTCGCCTGGTGGGCATCGTTCTCCAGGGCACCGGCAGCGAGCGCCAGTGGCTCTGGGTCGGCCTTCCTCTGGTGGAAGGGCCGGCGCATGGCGGCCGAGGCTGACTGACCGCGCGGCGAGTCATCACCGTTCAGGAACTGTGCGACGCTCCGGGCACATGTGCTCGATTCGACGGCTCGGAGCGTCGGCGACCGCTGGATTCGGTGCGCATCGGGCCGGCATGGACGTTGCTCCGTCGAGCCGCATGCGTTGCGCCATGCGATGGCTCCTGCTCGGTGGGCTCCTGACGTTCGGGTGCGGTGACTCGCTCGGGGAGTCGCGGGACGGCGGGCCCTTGCCGGACGGGAGCACGCCGGACGGCGGCGGAGGCCTCGATGCATTCCTGCCCATCGACTCGGGGCGGCCCACGGACAGCGGCACGCCCGACGCACCGCCGCCGGAGCCCTGCCGCACACGGATCACCTACGGGTCGGCGTGGTTCCGCCCCGGTGGTCACGACGCCGACTACGACGTCGTAGACGGTCGGGTCACGTGGGACGGGTCGTGTCGGATCGACGGGAGCGGGAACTCCGTCGCGACGCTCTCGAACGGATGGGAGCCCGTCTTCCGTGGCGCGAGCGGGTGCATCATCGCGCTCGACGTGAGCGGCGAGTGCGCCGAGCCGCCGCCCGACCGGTGCCGGACCCGCATCGGCTACGGATCGAGCTGGCTCCGCGCGCCCGGTCACGCCGCGAACCACGACGACGTGAACGGCGTGGTCACCTGGGACGGGACCTGCGGCGGCAGCGGCAGCTCGCGGCCGGCGCCGCTCTCGAACGGTTGGGTCCCTCACTTCGATGGGCGGTGCGAGCTCTCGTTCCGCTACGAGCAGTGCGGCGGTCTCTACGCGAACCCGGTGGTGCCGACCAACTGCGCGGACCCCGGGGTGGCTCGCGATGGCGACCGCTACGTGATGGCGTGCACCTCCGGGAACTCGGCCACCGGCTTCCCGCTGCGGACCTCGAGCGACCTGGTCCACTGGAGCTCCGCCGGCGCGGTCTTCCCCTCGGGCACACGGCCGAGCTGGGGCAGCGGCGACTTCTGGGCGCCGGAGATCCACCGCGTGGGCGACCACTGGGTGGTCTACTACAGCGCGCGAAGCGGCGACGGCAGCCTGGCGCTCGGCGCCGCGTACGCCGACGACGTGCTCGGCCCCTACACCGACCTCGGCGCGCCCCTACTCCACGATCCCAGCCCCGGCGTGATCGACGCGCACTTCTTCGAAGCGCCCGATGGGCGGCGATTCCTGACGTGGAAAATCGACGGCAACGCGGTTGGCGCCTCGACCCCGATCTACATCCGGCCGCTGGCCGACGACGGGCTCTCCTTCACCGGCTCGCGCACGCAGATCCTGACCAACGACCGGTCGTGGGAAGGCGGGCTCGTGGAAGGGCAGTGGATGATCCACCACGAGGGCACCTACTACCTCTTCTACAGCGCGAACGGGTACGCGACCTCGCGCTACGCGGTGGGTGTCGCGCGCTCGTCGTCGC
Organism: Deltaproteobacteria bacterium; assembly: GCA_017644045.1. Lineage (GTDB taxonomy): Bacteria > Myxococcota_A > Polyangia > Polyangiales > Houyiibacteriaceae > UBA1660. The sequence goes on along the minus strand of JAEPMI010000008.1, from coordinate 92,547 downwards.
CGACCGGTCCCTTCACCAAGCTGGGCGATCCGATCCTCACGACCAACCACGCCTTCGGCGGCCCGGGGCATGGCTCGGTGCTTCGCGGTCCGAGTGGCGAATGGGTGCACGTCTACCACTCGTGGCTCGCGGGGAGCATCGGTGGGTCACCCGGGCGGGTCGCGCTCGTCGACCGCATCCACTGGCGTGACGGTTGGCCGCGCATGGACGCGAGCCCGAACCCGCGCTCGCAGCCCATGCCGTGAATCAGTCGAGCTCCCAGAGCTGGTGGAGCCACCGAAGGAGCGCCTCCTCCGCGACGACCACCTCATCGGCGCCCGCGAGGTCTTCGAGCCAGCCGTAGATCCATTGGCGGACGTCGGGCCGCGTGACGGTCTCGGCCGCCTTGCTGACGTCGCCCGGGTCCGGGAGCGTGAGCTGCGCCTCGTTCATGGCGAACCAGAACTCCTTGGCGCCCACGGCGTTCGCGAGCATCGTGACCGCGGTCGCTTCTTCGGCCGACACGACCCCGTCCTGGCGAGTCATCGCCCGGACGAGGCCGGCCAGCGCGAGCCGCTCGTGCGGCTCGAGGTCCTTCAGCTTCATCAGGTCAGGTCGAAGCGATCGAGGGTCATGACCTTGTCCCACGCGGCGACGAAGTCGGCCACGAAGGCCGCCTGGCCACCCTCCTCGGCGTAGACCTCGGCCAGCGCGCGAAGCTGCGAGTTGGACCCGAAGACCAGGTCGACGCGCGTGCCGGTCCACTTCACGTCGCCGCTCGCGCGGTCGTGACCCTCGAAGACGCCCTCGTCGCCGGCCTTCGGCTTCCACTCGGTCGCCATGTCCAGCAGGTTCACGAAGAAGTCGTTGGTGAGGGAGCCGGGGCTGTCGGTGAAGACACCGTGCGACGCGCCACCGTGGTTGGCGCCGAGCACGCGCAGGCCGCCCACGAGCACCGTCATCTCGGGCGCGCTCAGCGTGAGCAAGGCCGAGCGGTCGACGAGGAGCTCCTCGGCCGACATCCCACCGGTCTTGCCACCGAGGTAGTTGCGGAAACCGTCGGCGGTCGGCTCGAGCGGCGCGAACGAGTCGGCGTCGGTCTGGTCCTCGGTCGCGTCGGTGCGACCGGGCGCGAAGGGGACCGTGACGTCGTGACCGGCCTTCTTCGCGGCGGCCTCGACGGCCGCGCAGCCACCGAGGACGATCAGGTCCGCGAGCGAGATCTTCTTGCCACCGCCCTTGGCGTCGAAGGCCGTCTTGATGGCCTCGAGCTTCCCGAGCACCGTCGCGAGCTCGCCGGGCTCGTTGACCGCCCAGTCCTTCTGTGGCGCGAGCCGGATGCGCGCACCGTTGGCGCCACCGCGCTTGTCGGAGTCACGGTAGGTCACCGCCGAGCCCCACGCGGTCTTCACCAGCTGCGCGACGCTCAGACCGGAGCCGAGGAGCTCCTTCTTGAGCGCCGCGACGTCGGCGTCGTCGACCAGGTCGTGGTCGACGGCCGGCGTCGGGTCCTGCCAGACGAGCTCTTCGTCCGGCACCTCCGGCCCGAGGAAACGACTCGGCGGACCCATGTCGCGGTGCAAGAGCTTGTACCAGGCACGCGCGAACGCGTCGGCGAACTCCGCGGGGTTCTCGTGGAAGCGCTTGGCGATGGGCGCGTAGGTCGGGTCCTCACGGAGCGAGAGGTCGGTGGTCAACATCATCGGCGCGTGACGCTTCGAGGGATCGTGCGCGTCCGGAACGGTGTCGTCCGAGGCGCGGTCGGTCGGGCGCCACTGCCAGCAACCACCGGGGCCCTTCACCTTCTCCCACTCGTAGCCGAAGAGCAGGTCGAGGTAACCGTTGTCCCACTTGGTCGGCTCGGTGGTCCAAGCGCCCTCGATGCCGCTGCCGATCGTGTCGACGCCCTTGCCGGTGCCGTGGGTGCTGGCCCAGCCGAGCCCCTGCGCCTCGATCGGCGCCGCCTCCGGCTCGTGCCCCACGGCCGAGTCCGGCGCCGCGCCGTGACACTTGCCGAACGTGTGACCGCCCGCGATCAGCGCGACCGTCTCCTCGTCGTTCATCGCCATCCGGGAGAAGGTCTCGCGGATGTCGATGGCGGCCTTCTTCGGATCGGGCTCGCCGTTCGGCCCCTCCGGGTTCACGTAGATGAGACCCATCTGGGTGGCGCCGAGCGGTCCGGCGAGCGCGCGGTCGTCCGTGGTCCGCTGGTCGCCGAGCCAGGTCGCCTCCGGCCCCCAGTAGATGTCCTCCTCGGCCTCGTAGACGTCCTCACGACCACCGGCGAAGCCGAAGGTCCGAAAGCCCATCGACTCGAGCGCGACGTTGCCGGCGAGGATCATCAGGTCCGCCCAGGAGAGCTTGCTCCCGTACTTCTTCTTGATGGGCCAGAGCAGCCGCCGCGCCTTGTCGAGGTTCACGTTGTCGGGCCAGCTGTTGAGCGGCGCGAAACGCTGCGTGCCGGAGGCGCCACCGCCGCGCCCGTCGGAGATCCGGTAGGTCCCCGCGCTGTGCCAGGTCATCCGGATGAAGAAGGGGCCGTAGTGGCCGTAGTCCGCCGGCCACCACTCCTGCGAGTCGGTCATGAGCGCGGTGAGGTCCTTCTTCACCGCCGCCAGATCGAGCGAGAGGAACGCCTTCGCATAGTCGAAGCCGTCGGGCATCGGAGAGGCGCCGTTCTTCCGGAGGCTCCGCAGGCTCAGCTGGTTCGGCCACCAGTGTTGGTTGGCGTTGGAACCGGTCGCGGTGTGGGCTGAGTGCATCACCGGGCACTTGCCGGCGCTCTTCTCGGACATGGGGGCGCTCCTCTTCGATTCGGGGTTGGCGAGACGGGAGCGATTCGTCTCATTCCGAGGCGCGGGCGACAAGGGTCCCTCCCCGGGGGCCACGTCCCCCCAAAGATTACCGCTGTCATTTTTACCTTGCGCGAGTAAAATGAACACCGTAAACCGTTGGTCGTGCCGCGCCCCGTGCTGACCGACGAAGCGATCGACGCCTTCCGCGACCGAGCGGTCGAGGTCGCGATGCGTCTCTTCGCCGAGCAGGGCTACGAGGGCTTCTCGCTCCGCACGCTCGCCCGCGAGCTCGAGTGCAGCCACACCACGCCCTATCGCTACTTTCCCGGCGGGAAGTCCGAGATCTTCGCCCAGGTCCGCGCGGAGGGCTTTCGGCGCTTCGGGCGTTTCCTCGAGGCCCACCTCGCGCCGATCGCCGACCCCCTCGAGCGGGTGCGGATCCTGGCGCGGGCCTACTTCGACTTCAGCGTCCAGCACCAAGCCGCGTTCACCATCATCTTCGAGATGGGTCAGCCCGACCCGGAGGAGCACCCGGTCGTCGGCGAGGCCGGCTTCGCGGCGTGGTCGGTGCTCTACGACGTCATCGCCGACGCCGTGAAGGCGGGCGCGCTGGTCGGCGACGTCTCGGACCTCGCACACACGATGTGGGCCGGCATTCACGGCGTCGCCACGCTGCACCTCGCGCACAAGATCACCATGGACCGGTCCGCCGAAGCGGTGCTGGACACCATGACCGACACGCTCATCCGAGCGCACAGCCCTCAGGGAACAGAATGAAGCACGACGTCCTGGTCATCGGCTCCGGCATCGGAGGCCTCACCGCCGCCCTCACCTGCGCCCGCGCGGGCCGCTCGGTCTCGGTGCTGGAAGCGGGCAAGCAGTTCGGTGGCTACACGAACCCCTTCGCGCGCAAGCACTTCCACTTCGATCCCGGCGTCCACTACATCGGCGAGTGCGGCCCCGAGGGGACGTTCCGGAACCTGCTGAACCGGCTCGGGCTCGAGCACGTCGAGTTCCGCGAGCTCGATCCGGATGGCTTCGACCACTACGTCTTCCCCGAGTACTCGGTGAAGAACTGCGTGGGTCTGGACCGCTTCCACGCGCGGCTGGCCGCCGACTTCCCGAAGGAACGAGAGGGTCTCGGCCGCTTCTTCCAGCTCCTCGAGCACGTCGACACCACGCTCTCGACGGTGAACCGGATGCGCGGACCGGTGGACGTGTTGAAGGTGCTGCGCAGCGCGCCGCGCATGCTCCGCTGGGGCCGCGCCACCTTGGGAGAGCTGCTGAACGCGCACTTCGACGACCCGCAGCTCCGCGCCGCGGTCGCCGGCCCCTGCGGCGACCTCGGTCTGCCGCCCGCGCGCCTCTCCGCGATCCTCCACCTCGCGGTGCTCGCCCACTACGCGAAGGGCGCCTACTTCCCCCACGGCGGCAGCGGTGCGCTCCGCGACGCGTTCGTCGACGCGCTGCAGGCCGAGGGCGCGACGATGAAGCGGAACGCCCGGGTCGAGCGCATCCTGCACGACGGTGAGCGCGTGACCGGCGTGATCACCGCCGACGGCGCCGAGCACCACGCGGAGGTGGTCATCTCGAACGCGCAGGCGAGCCAGACCTACGACATGGTCGGTCTCGGACACCTGGGGAAGCGACTCCGAAAGAAGGCCACGAGCGTCGAAGACTCCTACGGGTCCATCGTGATCTGCATGGGCGTCGACGGGGCGCTCGACACCTCGGCCATGGGCAGCGCGAACATCTGGAGCTACGACTCCGCCGACATCGACGCGAGCTTCGCCGACGGACTCGCCAACGCGAAGGGCGGCTCCTTCTTCCTCACCGTGCCGACCAACAAGGACCCGGACGGTGGCCTCGCGCCCGAGGGCATGCAGACCGTCGAGCTCGTCGCGCTCTGCGCGTCCGAGCCGTGGAAGAAGTACTTCGGCAGCAAGACGATGCGCCGCGGCGAGGAATACGCCGCCGCGAAGGAGGCGATCGCCGACCACTACCTCTCGCTCGTGGAGGAGCGGCACCTGCCCGGGCTCCGCGACCACGTGGTGGTGCAGGAGGTCGGGACGCCCGCGACCAACCTCAGCTACACGCTCGCCCGCGGCGGCAACATCTACGGCCCGGCCCACACGCTGGCGCAGAGCCCGCCCTTCCGTTTCGGCGCGCGCGCGCCGATCGACGGGCTCTTCCTCTGTGGCGCGTCCGTGATGAGCGCCGGCGTCGTGCCCTGCGCGTCGTCCGGCCGTGCGGCCGGCAAGATGGCGTTGGCCCACCTGGGCAAGCGCCGCCGCACCTTCCCGGTCGCGCCGCGCGTGCTCCGCGCCGCGTTCGGCTGAGAAACGCTGGGCCCGGTCGCACGACGCGACAGCGATGAAGGCGATCAGCTACGCCCGTTTCGGTCCACCGGAGGTGCTCGAGATCGGGGAGCGGCCCGAGCCGACGCCCGCGCGAGGCGAGGTGCGGGTTCGCGTGCACGCCGCCGCGCTCAACCCGAAGGACGTGCTCCTCCGAAAGGGGAAGATGCGCTGGCTCCCCGCGGGCTCGCTTCCACGCATCCCCGGCTACGACTTCGCGGGCACGCTGCTCGACTCCGCTCCGGGGCTCCCGACCGGGAGCGAGGTCTTCGGGATGATCCAGCGGAACGGCGGCGGAGCGTCCGCCGAGGTCGCGCGCGTCCCGGTCGGTGAGCTCGCGGCGAAGCCGAGCGGGCTCTCGATGGCCGAGGCCGCCGCGCTGCCGCTCGCAGGGCTGACCGCGCTGCAGGCCCTGCGCGACGAGCTCGGTGTCACGCCAGGTCAGCGGGTTCTGCTCAACGGCGCGTCCGGCGGCGTCGGCACGCTCGCGGTCCAGATCGCGAAGGCGCTCGGCACGGAGGTGGTGGCGGTCTGCTCGGGCCGCAACGCGGCGCTCGTCCGCGAGCTCGGCGCCGACCGTGTCATCGACTACACGAGCGAGGACCCCACGGCCGAGCGCGGCCTGGATCACGTCTTCGACATCTACGGCAACCTGCCCTGGCCACGCGCCAAGGCGATGCTCCACTCACGCGGGCGCTACTGCACGACGGTCCCGCAGCCCGGCGCCATCGTCCGCGGAGCCCTGCGGCGCGCGGGTCTGCATCGCGCGGCGCTGGTCGTGGTGCGGAGCAAGCGCGCGGACCTCGAACGGCTGAGCCGCTGGGTGACCCACGGAGCGCTCCGACCGGTGGTGGACCGAACGCTGCCGTGGACCGACGCGGTGGCTGCCCACGAGTACCTCGAGACCCGACGCGCTCGGGGCAAAGTCGTGCTCACCTTCGACCACTGACGGTACTGTCGCCGGGATGCGGCAGCGCACCCTTCCCGGCACCGATCTGAGCCTCTCCGTGGTGGGGATGGGTCTGTGGCCCGCGGGTGGACGACACTGGGGTCCGGTCGACGACGACGAGTCCATCGCGGCCATCCGTCGCGCGGTCGAGCTGGGGGTCGACTGGTTCGACACCGCGCCGCTCTACGGCGACGGCCACGCGGACCGCATCCTCCGTCGCGCGCTCGGCGCGCACATCGGTGAGGTCACCATCGCCACCAAGGTCGGCGCCCAACGCGACGCGAGCACCGACGAGGCGTGGAGCGACCTGCGGCCCGAGTCCATTCGAGAGGACTGCCACGCCAGCCTCCAGCGACTCGGCGTCCAGCGCATCGACCTACTCCAGGTCCACTGGCCCTGCGAGCGGGGCACACCGATCGCGGAGACCATCGGCGCGCTCGAGCGGCTCCGCGACGAGGGGAGCATCCGAGCCTTCGGGCTCTGCAACTACGACGCGGCGGGCCTCCAGGCCGCGCTCGAGGCAGGCGCGGTGGCCTCGCTGCAGACCCCCTACTCGATCGTCCGGCGCGACGCCGACGCGGGCCTGCTGTCGACCTGCGAAGCGCGCGAGGTCGGGGTGCTGGCCTACGAGACGCTCTGCCGAGGGCTGCTGACCGGGAAGTTCGGCGCCCGCCCGCCGCGCTTCGGTCCGGACGACATGCGTCGGCAGGACCCGCGCTTCTGGGGCGAGCGCTTTCTGCGCATCGCGTCGGTGGCGCGAACGCTCGACGCCATCGCGACCAAGGTGCACGTGCCGACCAGCGCCCTCGCCGTCGGTTGGGTGCTCCAGCGGCCGGGGGTCACGGCCGCGGTGGTGGGCGCCAAGAGCCCGGCGCAGGTGGAGGCCAACGTCCGCGCCGCGGCGCTCGTCGACCAACCGCGACTCTGGCAGACCGTCGACCGCCTGCTCGCGGCGTGACGCTGCGCACCGGGTTCGCCACGACCCGTTGGCGTTCCGGTCCCCCGGCCCCATGGTGCTCGGGTGCAGCTGGCGCTCTACAAGTACGACACCTGCGGCTACTGCCGGTGGGTGATGCAGACCATCTCCGAGCTCGGAGTGACGGACACCATCGAGCTCCGGGACGTCCTGCGTGAGCCGCGCTTTCGCGAGGAGCTCTTCGAGGCACGCGGGCGCGGCACGGTCCCGGTGCTGCGCATCGAGGACGAGAGCGGCGAGGTCCAGTGGATGGGCGAGTCCCGCGACATCGTCGCTTGGCTGAAAGAGCGCTTCGCCGGCTGACCGCGGTCAGGGGCACACGCCCGCGAGCTCGACCGGAGCGAGCACCGAGGTCCCGGCATCGGTCGTCCAGCGGATGGAGGTGCCGTCCCGACCGCTGGTGACGTCGGAGTTGCTCCCGGTCACGCCCACGCGGAGCTCCTGCCCGACGGTCCAGTTCGGCAGCCGCGGGTCGCTCGTGTTGCAGACGAAACCGCGCGTGTCGAGATGGACCGAGAAGCGCTCGGTCACCCCGGTGTGGGCGTTCGCGGGACGATAGACCATGCGGATCCCGGGCTCGATCAGGCCCGCCCCGTTGTCGACACTGAACACCGTGGGGACGGTGCAGGTCGCGAGGACCTCGCTGTCGGAAGCCGTCCCTGTCATCCGGCGGATCACGATGATGTCCTCGTTGCCTCCGAACGGCCGAGCGAAGAGCCACTCCACGGCGAGTCCCTGGCGCGCACGCGGAGCGCCCGAGTCCCAGTAGGTGAAGTCCGTATACTCGCCGGCGAGCGCGCCGGCGCCGTCCTCGACGATGACGAGCGCGAGACCCCCGCGTTCGCTGTAGTCGGGGTTGGCGTCGGAAGGCGTGAAGATGCTGAGGGTCGGCGCGAACGTCAGCTCCCCGTACCCGAGCTCGATCACCTCGTCGTAGTAGGCCCCGGTGGACACCCGCTGGTCCAGGCGCGCGACCCAGACGGAGGGGACCATCGCGACGCCCACGAGGCTACAGACGGCCTGGGTCCCCAGCATCGTGCGGGTGAGCTCGAGATCCGAGCAGGAGCTGATGCCGCCGACCTGATCGTCGACGCCCACCTCGATCTCGTCGGCCGTCGTGCCGTTGCAGTTCTGGTCGAGCATGTCGCCACACACCTCGGTGGAGGGCGAGATGCTGCACCCGCCGAAGGTCCCGCCGCTGCAGGTCTGGGTACCTGTCGCGCAGACGCCCTGAGCCCCTGCGCAGGGCCGAGTCTCGGACCCGGTGCAGGCGCAGTCCTCGTTCGCCCCTCCCGAGCAGTTGTCGTCGATCGGCGTGTCGCAGTCCTCCGCATTGCCAGGGTTGCGTCCCGGGTTCGCGTCGTCGCAGTCGCCGCCGGCGAACGAGTAGCCGGGCGGGGCGGCGCAGGCGAGCGTGGTCATGTCGTCGGTCCCGTACAGGTCCCCATCCACGTCGCGGTAGTAGGTGACGAGGACGTCTTCGTCGATGGTGCCGTCGCAGTCGTCGTCCATCAGGTTGCAGATCTCGCCCGCGCCCGGGTTCACCGAGATCCGAGCGTCGTCGCAGTCGTCGCCGCAGGCGTCGCCATTGCAGCACATCGCGTCGATGAAGCCGTCCGCATCCGCGTCACCGTCTTCGCCCGCGACCGTCCCATCGTCGCAATCCTCGTCGTGGCCTTCGGCGTCGCAGATCTCCGGGTTGCCGGGAAAGCGGTCGGGATCGGTATCGTCGCAGTCGGTCCCACCACACCCGACCGCGTCGACACCGTCGTCGTCGGCATCCGGATCCACGTCGCAGCCCGCACACTCGTCGGCGGCCTCGTCACAGTCGGCGCAGGGCGGTCCCGAGCCGGGGAGACAACCCATGGCGTTCGCGCCGGCGGTACCTGGCGCGCAGGTCTCGGTGCCGTTGCAGAACTCGCCGTCGTCGCACTCGGCGTCGGTCGAGCATGCCGCGCCGAGGTCGGGATCCGGTTCGGTGACGTCGTCACCGCAGCCGAAGGCGAGGATGGAGACGAGTGCCAAGGAGTGCGCCCAGCGGGAGGCCATGGGGAATCTTGGCAAACTCCAGGAGCGCGAGCTAGCTCTCGATGGGGAGGCACGACCAAACGGTCCATCGAGTGTCCTCGGACGCGACTATGGTTCCCCGGTGGACAGCACTCTCCAACTCTCGACCGGTCCGAAGACCGCCTACGTGGCCGAGCCGGCCAGCCGGTCGACGCGCGCCGTCGTCGTCCTGCACGAGCTCCTCGGGCTGAACGACGACATCCGGCGAATCACCGACCGTTTCGCGGCGGCGGGCTACCGCGCGGTCGCCCCCGACCTCTACGAGGACCTCGGCGCGCGCCCCTTCTGCATGGCGCGCGCGATGAGCGCGATGACCCGCGGTGGTGGGCCCGTCGTGCCGGTCGTCGAGGCAGTGGCCGAGCATCTGCGCTCCGAGGGCGCGACGCAGGTGGGCGTCGCGGGCTTCTGCATGGGTGGCGGGTTCGCATTGCTCGCAGCCGGCCGCGGTCGCTTCGACGTAGCCGCCCCCTTCTACGGACTGGTCCCGGGCCGAGAAGCGCTGGTCTCCATCTGCCCGACGGTGGCCAGCTTCGGTGGGCGCGATCGGATGTTCCGCGGCGGCGCCGAACGGCTGCGCCGTCGTCTGAGCGACGCTCACGTACCGCACGACGTGAAGCTCTACCCGGACGCGGGGCACAGCTTCATGAGCGAGCACCCCGAGTGGATGCGCCCACTCGGCGGGCTTCCTCCCCTTCGTGCGGCGCACCACCACGAGTCCGCGGAAGACGCGTGGGACCGGATGCTGCGCTTCTTCGACGAGCACCTGAAGGGCTGATCGAGCGAAACTCGGTTCGGGTATCCTGCGCGACATGGGAGGGCCAGTAGACGAGCGCGACGCGGAGGAGCGCGCCGAGATCTCGCTCGCGGAGACCCGCGTGGAGATCATCGCCGACAAGGCGCGCTCGGGCATCGAGACCGACAGCCTCTCCGAGGCCGCGGTTCTGGAAGGGCGCGAGCTCGGCGACGCCTATGACATCGGCGAGCCGCTCGGCGAAGGCGGCATGGGCAAGGTGGTCGAGGCCAAGGACCCTCGCCTCGGACGCTCGGTCGCCGTGAAGGTGATGCGGGGGAAGCTCCTGAAGGACGCGACCCTCCGCCGCCGCTTCGTGATCGAGGCGCAGGTGAGCGCCCAGCTCGAGCACCCCAACATCGTGCCGGTCTACAGCATGGAGCAGAGCGACGGAGTCCCCGCGTTCGCCATGCAGCTGCTGCGAGGACACGACCTCGCCCACCTGATCGACGAGCGACGCAAAGCGATCTCGCGGGGCGAGCCCGACGAGGGAGAGGGCGACCTCGAGGACCGCCTCGAGATCTTCCTGCGCGTGTGCGACGCCATCGCGTACGCGAACGAGCGCGGCGTCATTCACCGTGACCTCAAGCCCGAGAACGTGATGCTCGGATCGCACCGCGAGGTCTACGTGGTCGATTGGGGCGTCGCCAAGGTGCTCGGCGAGCCGGAGCTGGTCGCCGAGGGCGAAGAAGACGAAGCCGGCGACGACGCGGACGAAGAAGAGCCCGAGGAGCGCCGACGCGACTCGAACGGGAACCCGATCCGCGTGTCCACCGCCGCCGGCACGCGCCACGGCCAGGCCATCGGGACGCTGATGTACATGCCGCCCGAGCAGATGGAGGGCGACGTCGAGCAGCACTCGTCGGCGTCCGATCAGTTCGCGCTCGGCATGATGCTCCAGGAGCTCGCCACTCTCGAGACGCCGCGTCGGGACGGCACCACCATCGCGCTCATGGCCGCGGCGCTCGAAGCGCGCCGGAAGGAGCCCATTCGCTGCGATGGGGCCAAGACGCCACCGCCCCTCGCCGCGATCATCGCGCGGGCGACCCAGAAGGCGCCGGCCGATCGCTATCCGTCGATCGAGGCCATGGCGGAAGACGTTCGGCGCTACCTGCTCGGTGAGCCGGTCTCCGTGCACCCCGAGGGCCTCGCGCACCGGCTGTGGCGAAAGCTCAGCAAGCACCCGGGCATCACGATCGGCGTGGTGATGCTCCTGCTCCTCGCCGGCGCGACCACCTCGCTGCTCTCGGTCCAGCGAACCCTCGAGGCCGAGCGGGTGGCGCGCAACGAGTCGGACGTGCTCCAGCGCATGAGCTCGGCGGTCCGTGAGCGGAGCCAGCGTGTCGATGGGCAGCTCGCTCGCGTTCGGATGCTGGTCGAGGGCCTCGGCACGGCCGCCGAGGAGCTGCTTCGGTCACCGCCGCCGGAGGGCGGAGAGCACCCCTTCGGCGCGGCCGGCTGGCTCGTCGGACGAGGACAGCCCTTCGAGGAGCTCCGCGAGCACGAGCGCTACGGCATGGCCGTGACCATGGAGCAGGCCCTCTACCTCTACACCCCCGACTCCGACGAGGAGGCGATGGCGTCGATGCTCGTGCAGCTCGCGCCGATCAACGAGCGGCTGCGCGACACCTTCCTGCGCAGCGCGGAGCCGGGACCTTGGACCGACGACGAGATGCGCCGGATCTTCTGGGACGAGCGACCGCCGGTGCACATGACCTACGTGGGCTTCGAGAACGGCATGATGCTCACGTGGCCCGGCTACGAGCCCTTCCCCGAGGGCTACGATCACCGCCGACGCCCCTGGTACGTGGCCGTGGGCGAACGCCGCGGACCCTTCTTCGGGACGCCCTACCCCGACGCCAGCAACTCCGCGATCCTCGTGCCCTGCGACCGTGGGCTCTACGACGCGGATGGTGAGTTCATCGGTGTGGCCGGCGCCGACATGGCCATGGACGACGTGATCGCAGCGCTCCCCGTCGACTCGCTGGAAGGGTGGACGCGCGGCGGCCTCGTCGACAGCGAGGGGCGGCTGATCATCGACACGCAGAACGAACGGCTCCGGCTCGGTTTCGGTCTGCACGACGACGAGGCCTACGCCGGGAGCGAGCTCGACCCCGCGATCCTGGAGGCCATCCAGGCGGACTCGAGCGGCTGGGTACAGCACGGCGAGCACCTGGTCTTCTTCGACCAGCTCTCGGAGATCGACTGGACCTTCCTCGCCTGGATCCGCCACTGAGAAGTACCCTCGGGGGATGCGCTTCGCGATCCTCTTCTCCACGCTGATCTCGCTCGGGGTAGCGACACCCGCCGACGCTCAGCGCGTCGTCGCCCAGGACACCCTGTCGACCGCGACACCGGCCGCGATCACCTGCGGGTTCTGCGAAGGAGAGCGCTATGGCGTGATCTTCCGCGAGCTCGACCCGGGCGGGCTCCAGCCCGCGGACTTCCCGCTGACCATTCGCAGCATGCGGGTGGCCGTGGCTTCGGCGCGGGTGACGGGGACCGCGCCCTCGTTCACCTGCGAGGGGTTGACCATCGGCGGCAGCGCGCTCGCGGACCTCGAGCTCTGGGCCGGCACCGAGCTCCCCGGCGATCTGACCGACATCGGCGCCGACGACCCGTGGACGACGGGCGAGGAGCTGCTCTGGGCCGCGGCCGACGTGCCGCTGATGAAATCGACCGCGGGCGCCGATGGCGCCTCGGAGATCGAGGCCGGGTTCAACGAGCTGCAGCCGGTCGACGAGATGGAGATGCCCATCCGAGTGAGCGCCGACGCTCGCTACATCCGAGCGGTCGTGCGCATCCAGGAGGGCGACGCCGACGCGAGCGCATCCTGTGACGCCGCGGGCCAGAACCCGCCGAGCATCTTCCCGCTCCGCGACAACGACGGCGTGATCGCCGACGAGCGCAGCTTCATCTACGCCGGCGCGAGCGGCTGGCTCTGGAACGAGGACGTCGGCATCGGCGGCGACTGGGCCATTCGCCTCGAGGTCCGGAGCGACGGCGCGCCGGGGAGCGACGCCGGCCCGGGCGGGAGCGACGGCGGTCCCGGCGGCACCGACGCGGGCCCCGGAGGAACCGACGGCGGGAGCGTGAGCGACGCCGGGTCCGCGACCGACGGCGGCACGACGAGCCCGGGCGGCGGCGGCTGCAGCTGCCAGACGCTGCCGAGCCCCGGCGCCGTGTGGCCCAGCGTGCTGCTCCTCGCCTGGCTCCGCCGCCGCGTCAGGTAGCAACTGAGCTGCGTTGCGTGCGATAGACTCGTCGTGGCCAGGCCAATCATTGTCATCGCGACCATCCTCTACGCGGGCACCATCCTCCCGTCAGCGCGCTTGGAGGCACAGCCTCCGGCGCCTCTCCTGGTGGTGTCCACGGATGAGGCGGCGCCTCGGCCACCACAGGCTCTGCTCCGTGAACTCGCCGCCGCAACGGTGAATGGGCAGCAACTGGCGACCGGACGAGCGGGGTCTGAGCTGGTCCGAGCGCACGCCTCGTATGAGAAGAGCGAGCAGGCAGGGAACCCGTTCGACCGACTTCGGGAGCATGTGAACGAAGCCCTCACGGCCCTGGCGCACGGTGAAGCAGAAACCGCCCGCCAGGGTCTCGGCGAAGTCATTCAGAACGCTGAAGAAGCCCTTGACCTACTTGGTCGTCGGGAAGAGGCCGCACGGGAGCTCCTGGACGCCTGCTTGTTCAGTGCCCGCACGTTTCTGGACCGAGGGCTGCGAGCCGACGCGCGACGCGAGGTCTTTCGCTGCCGACGACTCGTGCCAGACCTCAACCCGACGATGGTGCGGCACCCTCCGGAAGTCCGTGAGCTCTTGTCAGAGGTGGATCGGGAGCTACCCACACTCCAGCGGGCCCTCCGGGTCGAAAGCTCACCTTCTGGCTGCGCCGTGCGGGTCAATGGGCGGGAGCTAGGCACGACACCGTACGAGGCGCGTACCCCGCCCGGCTTCTACACCCTGGCGGTGGAGTGCCCCGCCCGCGGGGACAGTCCAATGCTCTCCAGTCGAGTCCACCCGCTGATTCTCGGCTCCGAGCCGATCACGGTGTCCATCGACACGCGACTCGACGCCGCACTCATCACTGACGACGACCGGGGTGTCTCGCTTCGCTACCCAGCCGACATGGTGCCCGCTGCTACTCGATGGGCCGACCTTCTGGCGCTCGGACGGTCGTCACACGTGTCGACTCTAGTTGGCCTCACATTCGACGGAGGCAGGTGGAGGCTCGACCGGATCGATGTCGATGGGCAACGTGTGACGGCCACGGCCTGGCTCTCGGCCACCCCCGAGCTCGCGGCAATCCGAGCGGCCGTAGACGCGATCGAGGAGAGGCGCTCGGTGGACTTCAGCGGAGCCGAAGAGAGGCCCGCGTCCCCATGGGAACCACCCGCGCCCCTCGCCACTGTAGAGAGTGAGGAAGGCGCCAGCCCAGCTGCAGTCCCGTCCGCCGCCGGGCCGGCGACCGCGATCCCTCCGACGCAGCGGTCATCACGAGGGAGGAGAGCGGCGGGCTGGAGCCTGGCTGCACTCGGTGCAGTGTCTTTGGGCACTGCTTGGGCGCTCCACTTCTCACTGGATGCCAAGCGGCGGACACTCCGGATGGCGGACCCGATGTTGGCAACGTTCTCCCAGGCACAGTCGGACTTGGACACGCGGCGTGGACTGTCGACCGGCCTCACTCTTGGAGCGACGGCACTTCTGGTGACGGCGGCTCCGCTGCTCGTCCCCGACCAAGACGAGTCAGTATCGGCGCTGGCTTGGGCGTTGGGTGCGGCTGGTGTCGTACTCACGGGCGTTGCCGCCGGGTTCATGATCGCTGGCAGCTCCGCATGCATCGACACTGGCTGCACTCGTTCCCGACAGTCGTGGCGTGCCGGGCTTCTGATCCTTGCACATGCTACGCCCCTGCTGACTGTCCCGATCACCGCGTTGGCGCGGCGGTCGGGTGGGGAAGACCAGCTGTCGGCTTCTGCCACACGACGCGGCGGAATGGTCAGCTGGCGGAGAAACTTCTGATGCCTAGATATCGCCTCGTCTCAGTACTCTTGGTCTCAGCTCTCGCTTGCGGGGATACCGACTGTCCTTCGCATTTGGTCCTCGACGACGAGACCGGCATCTGTACCTGCCCCGCCGGGACGACCGCGGTCGAGGGGGAATGCCAATCCACTGATGGAGGAGTCCCTAGCGATGGTGGCGCGGACTTCGACGGGTTCACCGATCCGACTGATGCGGGGTCGGACGAGACAGACCTCGGGCAGGATGCCGGTCCACCCTGCGTCTGGGGTGGGGTGCCGGGAGACTGCGACGAACCTGCGGAGCTGGCGGCAAGTGCCTCCCATGCGTGCCTCCGGACCGAAGCGGGCCGTGTGTACTGTTGGGGCTCCAATGCCCGCGGTGCGCTCGGAAGGGGCGAGGCGTCGACTGTGCCGGAGCCGACTCCAACGCTGGTCGCCGGGATCACCGCAACACGAGTCTCCGTTGGAACGCAGCTGAGCTGCGCCACCAACGCTGAAGGGGAGCTGTGGTGTTGGGGTGACAATTCCTACGGTCAGCTGGGACCCGATGCCGGAGACGCAGAGTTTCTCGCAACGCCTACGCGGGTTGCCGACCTGGTAGCTGACGCGATCGCACCCGTGGTTGGTGGATCACATGTCTGCGCGCTCCTCTCGACGAACGAACTCTGGTGTTGGGGCTCCAACAACGGCGGCCAGCTCGGCAACGGAGACCAGATCGATCAGACAGAGCCCTCATGGGTACCGATTCGAGGGCTGGCTGGAGCCTCGGCCGGTAGCCAGGTCACGTGTGCGTGGACACGGGGAGGAAGGGGCTACTGCTGGGGGCTCCCCGCAGCACTGGGCGACGGTTCCGCGGCTGGGACTCAAGCGTCGCGTCCGGAACGGCTGGGCGAGTTCGAGGACATAGTGGAGATCTCCGCTGCGCGACTCTCCATCTGCGCGAGGCACGAAGGTGGGACGGTCTCGTGCTGGGGAGACAACAGTGCTGGCCAAGTCGGTCAGGATGCCTCGACTTCGGTCGCCATCACTCCGACTACGGTGCCAGAGATCACTGGGGCGACGGACCTCGCGGGTGGCAACACTCACTTCTGTATCCTCGATTCGGACTCGCGAGCTTCGTGCTGGGGAGACAACCAGCTCGGCCCCCTCGGCGAGCGCCCCACGGAAACGTTCCTTCCACCCGGAAACTCAGGAGCTGGCGCGGTTACCTCCCTGGCTAGCAAAGGAGGCTACACCTGCGCGCTTCGCGACGCGGAGTTGCCCATTTGTTGGGGCTACAACGACAACGGCCAGTTGGGGCGGGGCACGGCTTCCTTCTTCGAAGCCACGCCCGAGCCCATCGTCACTCCGGACTCTTGATCAGCGGCGGGTGCCGGTGACCATCACGGTCTGCGACGCGCATCCGGAGAGCAGCTCGCACAGAGCGTCCCCGTAAGTCGCGGTGAAGGTGCCGGTGAACGTGTCGGCGTCGGTGAACGAACCGACGAGCCGGTAGCGCTCCTCACACATCCCGGTTCGCACGGCGAGCACGTCGAACGAGCCGTCGGTCGGCCGGGGGTCCTGCGTCATCGGAGTGTTGCCGTCGACCGTCGGAATGTTCCGGCCGTCGACACTGAGCACTGGACCGAGGCACGTGAACTCGAGCTCGGTGATGTTGAAGTCGACCTGGAAGCCGCCGCCGGACATCGGCGCGCACTGCTCGGTGAGCGCAGGGCTGATGTCGAAGATGCCCGAGCAAGGGACATCCACGACCGGGCAGTCGCACTCGGGGCGCGACGTGTCGCAGGCGAAAACGCACATGTCGAGGCCGCTGTCGCAGCTGTCGACGGTGCAGTCGTCGGTGTCGTCGCACATGCGCACCATCTCCGGCGGCTGGCAACCGAACTCGGGGACGCAGGTCTCGACGCCGTTGCAGAAGTTGCCGTCGTCGCAGTCGGAGTCCATCTCGCAGGGCGTGGTCTCGAAGCAGCCGCTGGTCGGGCTGCAGACCTCGCCGTCGGCGCAGCGCTCGTCGACCGGCGTGTGGTCGCAGGTCTCGGCGACGGTGCAGCTGTCGACGGTGCAGTCGATCTCGTCGTCGCAGTCCGCGTCGGTCGTGCAGCCGGTGGATTCCGTGCAGCCGGTGGGCGCCTCGCCGTTCTCCGGGTCGCAGGTCGCGCCCGGGCCCTCGCAGCGCTCGTCGACGCCGGTGTGGGAGCACTCGCCACCGACGCCGCAGCGGTCGATGGTGCAGGAGAGGTCGTCGTCGCAGTCGTCGTCGCTGGCGCAGCTCGCCTCGCTCACGCAGCCGCGACCAGGCTCGCAGACCAGTCCATCGGCGCAGCGTTCGTCGATCGCGTCGTAGCGACAGGAGCCACCGACGCCGCAGGTGTCGATGGTGCAGTCGAAGGTGTCGTCGCAGTCCGAGTCCGAGCTGCAGCTCATCGCGCCGTCGCTGCCCGGTCGATCGCCGCGCCCTCCGTCGTCGCCACAGCCGGCGAGGGGTGCCACCAAGAGGACCAGAGTCATCCACCGCGTCATTCCACTCGCTCCCCGAAGATCTCTCGCGTCTGGCTCCCACAGAAACCGCTGCAGCTGGCGTTCCACGTCGCCTCGAGCTGGTTCGAATTCATGAAGCTGCCCTGGAGCCGAACGCTCGGGCAGTTGCCGTCGGTACCCATGACGTCGAAGTCCGCGCCGGTGGGCGGCGGCGCCTGGGTCAGCGTGAAGCGGTCGGCGGTGACCGTGAGCTCGCTGGCCGTGCGGGTCATCGTGATCTGCCCGAAGGAGTAGCTCGCGGGCGGACAGCCGAGGCTCGGCGCGGGCGCGACCAGGAAGCGCCCGTCGTAGTGCTCGAGGGGGTCGAAATCGACGGGGGGCATGCCGCCGTCCGCCGGGGAGAGGCCCGCGTCACACCCATCGGCGATCTCGTAGACGCAGCCATTGGACGCCGTGGAGCACTCGTCGACGGTGCACGAGTTGCCGTCGTCGCAGTCCGCGGCGCGACCGGGGAAGCAGGAGCCGCGCATGCACTGCTCGATGCCGTTGCAGAACGAGCCGTCCTGGCAGTCGTCGTCCGTGGTGCAGGCGTCCACGCAGCCTTGGCCCGGCACGCAGGTCAGGCCGTCGTCGCAGCGCTCGCTGAGCGGGTCGTGCCGGCACACGCCGCCCACGCCGCAGCCGTCGAGCGTGCAATCGAAGCCGTCGTCGCAGTCGGCCTCGGTCTCGCACATCATCGGCGGCCCGAAGTCGCTCATCGAAGCGTCGGAGCCCCCGGCGTCGGTCGAGGGTCGTGTGCCCGCACGGTCATCGTCACCGCAGCCTACGGCCACGATGATCAATCCAGCCCAAGCCCACCTCATGGGGACAAAGCTAAGCGGCGCCCGCCTCGGGGGTCAAACACGACGTTTACACCTACATGTGTGCGTTTTCCGGAGCGATCGGCTCGCCCCTACCCGCGTTCCCCCCTAGGGTACGGGTGATGCGTTTCCTTCTTCTGTCTTCCCTCCTCTTGGCGCTCGCGTGCGGCGACGACGACGGCACCGTGGACCCCGATCTCGGAACCGGCATGGACGCCGGTCCGGCCGGCCCCTCGCTTCGCGACGCCCCCGTGACCTTCGCGACCGTCTACGAGGCGACCCGCTACACTCAGGGCGGCTACGACCGCGCGTACCTCCCGATGGACGTCGCGGCCCACCCGAACGGCCAGCTCTGGGTGGTCCAGCAGATGGAGCGCGACGGAAGCTTCGACGAGAACACCGAGTGCACCCAGCGGGGCCTCAGCGGCGATCCCGACGACTGCGTGAGCCTCCAGGGCACCACGGTCGCCATCACCGATCCCGCAGCGGTGGAGCCCGCGACCGAGGCCAACGGCCGCGTGCGCATCGTGATGGACGCGAACGCCTGGCACTTCATGCGGCGGCCCGCGGCGATCGCCTTCGGCGCGACCGAGCTGACCCTCGACCCGAGCGACCCGGGCGCGGCCGAGACCGGCATCACCGAGCCCCTGGTCCTTCGCGACACGTTCGCGACCTGCCACGAGCACTGGACCGGCAACCCGACCGACATGCCGCCCTTCATCGGGCCGACGCTGTGGACCTCGGACCCGACGATCTACGACGGCACCAACGGCAGCTTCAGCTGGTCGAACGGCTCGCACCTCGACATGGTGCACGCGACCCAATACTGCATGGGCATCGCGTACGAGAGCGAGAACGTCTACTGGACCTTCAACGGCCAGTACGGGCTCATCGACCGCTACGACTTCGGCGCGCCGCACCACCCGGGTCACTACGACCACGACGACGGCACCGTGACCCGCTACCTGCTCCCCGTCGGCGACGAGATGGCGCGAGTCGAGAACGTTCCCTCGAACATGGTCATCGCCGATCGACAGCTGTGGATCGCCGACACCGGCAACGGCCGCGTGCTCCGCTTCGACCTGGACTCCCCGGCGACCCGTTTCGGGACCTTCACCAGCTACGAGGGCTATGCGGGCGACACCATGGAGGGCATGGGCTACACGCCGGTCCTCGACCGTGCCGCGCTCGAGGCCGAGTGGGGTGGCGCCGCGGAGCCGAGCGGCCTGACCGTCCTGGCGGACGGCTCGGTGCTCGTCGCCAACCACGCCACCGGTCACCTCACGCTCCTGGAGAGCGACGGGACGATCGTGCGGACCATCGACACGGAGACCGGCGCTGGCATCGGTGGGCTCACCACCGTCGGCGACACCGTCTACTTCGTGCAGATGGACCAGCGGCGCATCGTCCGCATCGACCTCGCCGAGTGACTCAGCGGCGAACGATCGCCGCGTAGGTGCGGATGAGCTGGGCTCGGTCGGTCAGGCCGAGCTTCGCCATCGCACGCCGGAGAGGGTTGGCGACGGTCGAGGGCGCCATGTCGAGGCCGAAGGCGGCGACCTTGTCGGGCTCGCCCTGTACGGCGTACTCGACCACGGCGCGCTCGTTGTCCGACAGGCAGCCTGCCGTTCTTCTCGAAGAGCCAGAGCCCATTGTCCGCGCGCGGCTCGGTGGCGTAGACGTAGGCGAAGCCTCGGGGGTGAGGTGTGGCCACATCCACCCACGGCATGGGACGAGAGTGCCCAAAGCGTGGGCGCGTCACAACGGTCCCAGGATTGGGCCTCGGGTGCGTCGGCGTGGGCTCAGCGATTCCCGAAGACGGCGGTCCAATAGTGCGTCCAGCGCGTGCCGCCGAGACGCATGTAGCCGATGCCGACCTCGTTGGCGTTGGAGGCCATGACCGCGTCGCAGTGACCCGTGCTGCTGCCCATCCACTGGCCGACCGAGGCGACGCCGGTGCCGTTGCCGGCGGCGATGTTCTCGTAGCGGGGACCGCCGGTGTAGCCGGCGCGGTTGCAGCGCGTGCTGAAGTTGCTGCCGTCCGAACCGGTGTGGCTGAAGAAGTTCTCCACGGCCATGTCCTGGCTGTGGCAGCGCGCGGCGATGCGCAGCTCGTCGTTTATCGTGTAGGGCGGCACGGACATGCGTGGCCCGGAGGCGCACTCGTAGCCGGTGCCGCGGTGAACGTTCATCTGCTCGAGGGCGGAGTCCTCTTCGGCGGCCCAGTCCGCGGGCCACGCGGCGAGATCGGTGCAGTCGAAGGAGCAGTCGTCGTCGGCCGGGGCGCTGCAGCCGCTGGGGCAGCAGCCGTCACCCGAGGCGCAGGTGCTGATGGGCGTGGACTCGCAGCGAGCGTCGCAGTCGGCCGCGGAGCCGACGAGGGTACGCGTCGCGCAGGCGGTGTTTGGGCAGGAGGTCGGGCAATCGCCGTCGCAGACCTCGCCGTCGTCGAGGACGCCGTTGCCGCACTCCGGCCCGGTGCTCATGCAGGCGCCGCCTTGGCAGGTCGTGCCGGCGCCGCAGGAGCCACAGGAGCCGCCGCAGCCATCGGCGCCGCAGGTGCGGTCGGTGCAGTCGGGTGTGCAATCCGGACCGAAGTCCTGGCTGCTCGTGCCACCGTCGCGACCGGACGGCGGGCCCGCGTCCGGTAGCATCACGTCACTCGGCACGACCGAGAGCGACCCGCTCTCACATCCGACCACCACGAGCGCCACCAGGGCGACGCCGAACGAACGGCTCCACGACACCACCATGACGCGAAGAGTAGCACTCGCCTCCCTGCGTCCGCTGCGGGACGTCATGGGTGAGGGCCAGGGTGAGGGTGAGGGTGAGGGACGCGTGTGGCGTCAGGGCACCCACACCTCGCGGGGGAAGTCCTTCGGGCTGAGGGTCAGCGGCTCCGGTCCGGCCGGGACGATCTCGGTCCCGTTGCGGCCGAAGTAGCCGTTGCGCGCGTGATCGAGGTTGGAGGCCTCGGCGACGCCCGGGAAGGCGAGGATCCGCTCGAGCCAGCGCGCCAACGCGGGGTAATCCCGGATGCGCGCACCATTCAATCGGAAGCGGGCCCAGTAGATGGCGTCGTGGCGGAAGACCGTCGGGAAGAGGCGCAGGTCGGCCTCGGTCGGCGCGTCGGTGCCGGCGAGCCACTCCCGGTCTCGCAGCAGGCCATCGACCCAGTCGAGGGCCGCGAAGTAGCGACCGTAGGCTCGGTCGTAGGCCGCCTGGGTCTTGGCGAAGCCGGCCTTGTAGGCGCCGTTGTTGATCCGCTCGTAGACGGTCTCGTTGATCCGATCGATCGCCTCGCGGTGCGCCTCCGGATAGAGCTCGACGGAGCGCATGCCGAGGTCGCCGAGGGGCCCATCGAAGATTCGGAGGATCTCCGCGGACTCGTTGTTGACGATGCGCTTCGCGACCGAGTCGTAGAGGATCGGCACCGACTTCTCGGTCGAGCCCTCCGCCTCGTAGTACGCCGTCACGAAGCGGTGACCGCCGATGGGGTCGGGATCGCAGCCCGGGATGGCGGGGTTGGTCTGCCAGCCGCCGTCGGGATCGCGTCGGAAGTAGACCACGGTCGCGCCGACGACTCGCTCGAGGCCCTTCACCGCACGCCCGAGCAGCGCGCGGTGAGACCAGGGGCAGTTGTAGGGAGCGAAGAGGTGGTAGCGACCGGCCTCCGCGGGGAAGTCGCCCTCGCCCACGGCGGAACGAAACTTCGACTGGCCGCGGAGGAACTCGCCCTTCACGCGGGCGCCGTTCGGGTCTTCCTCCGTGGCGCGGTCGGTCCCACTCGCGGCGATCATCCGGTGGCGGTCGTGCGGCGCGTGGAGCGCGGGGCGACCACCGCGGGGGATGAGCGCCCGAGGGTTGGCGACCTCGTGCGCACGGAAGGGCGGCTCGAGCACGGCCGCCCAATCGGTCGCGGCGTAGACCGCCGGGTCTTCGTAGAGGTCTCGGGCGAACGCGTGCAACGCGGGAAGGTCCTCGAGCAGGAACGCGTGCGCCTTGAAGAGGGTCGCGTAGACCCCATCGAGCCGACACGCGAACGCGAAGAGCAGCCAGTCGGCGAAGGTCGGCTCGGGGCCGACGAGGAAGCGCTGACCGCTCAGGTGGCGCTCCAGCCCTTCGAGCTCCGCGCGCCACTCCCCGAAGGCCTGCTCGTAGCGCCCCTGGTCGGTCTCGTGGCCCATGGCGTGCGCGCCGTCGATCAGCGCGGTCACGGCAGCGACCCACCGCTCGAGCGCCGGTGCGTTCGGGACGGCGCTCGGTGCGAGCGCTCGAGCGATCGCGAGCGGCTCTCTCGCCACCACCGCGTCGTCGGCGAGGTCGAGGAGCTCGAGCGCCCCCTCCTTCGTCCAGAGCGCGACCCGCGCGTCCGCGTCGTCGAGCCGCGCGCGAGCGATGCTCAGCGCGTGACCGACGGGGTCGCCGGGAGCGACGACGAGCGCGTGGCTGGGGCCCTTGTCGGACGCGGGCGGAATCGCAGACATGTGTAGGGGACGCGCGAGCCCCCGCAGCGTTGCGCTACTCGGCGCGGCGGTAGCTGAGCCGGTAGTCGATGTCCTTCTCGAGCCGCTCGCTGGTGATGTGCACGAAGATGGTCATCTCGTCGCCGTGGGGGTCGTAGGTGATGACCCGGGCGTTGCCTTCTTCGCGACTCTCACCGTGCATGCGGAGGCGACCGTCACGGTCGCTGATCCAGGTGCGGAGCGTCTCGGGCCCTTCGTAGCCGCGGACGATCTTCGGCGTGCCGTCGATGGCGAGGGTGACCTGCCGGTTCGCGCGGCCGCTGAAGAAGACCTCTTCGCCGCGGCGCTCGATGACCACTCGCGCCGCTGGCTCGGTCCGCTCGAGGAGCTTTCGCCGGACGCCGCTGCGGAACATGCGCGGCACCTCCTCGAGCGCGGCGTCGATGGCCTGGATGCGGGCCCGGTTCTGGGCCTCGTCGCCGACGTACTGCCACGTGCCCTCGGCGGGCAGCTCGGTCTGGGCGAAGCTCGGCATGGCGAGGGTGACGAGGAGGAGGGCGAAGGGGAGCGCTCGGGTCACGGGGGAAGCATAGAGCCAACCCAGGCCGCCGCCTACTCGTCGGCCGTCGAGCCGGTGACCACGGCGGACGACCGAGTGCCAGCTGGTGGGGACCGGCCTCGTTGACGGGCTGGAAGGCGAAGCGTAGTCCGTCCGCCGTGGGCCAATCGATCGGCGATTCGAGCGCGGCCGCCAGAGCTGCCTGGGCGCACGCAATCCTCTTGGCTGCCCTCATCTGCGGGTGCGGCAGCCGCGTCAGCGAGCCTGCACGCCCCTCCGATCTCCCGCGGGGTGAGAGGAGCGCGGCCAACGACCCAGCTATTGCCAACGAGGCCCCGGCGATCACGAGTATCGACGTCTTCGTGGAGCGGGTGCGGGAGATGGTGTTGGCGACCGACGAGATCGTCGCGCTGGACCCGGACGTGCTCTACCGCACCATTCGCCCCCATGCGCTCGCAGTGCAGGGGGCTCGGAACGCGTGTGACAGCTGGAACATGGAGCCTTGGTCGTGCGAGTTCCTCGACGACTGGGCAGCGCCGCTGCAGGACGGCGGCAGGCACCGCAACGTGGAGACGGAGTGGGTCCACATGCTCGCTCGTCTCGAGCGTTTCTTGGCCAACGTCGACGTAGGCAAAACGGAATCGAGCTCGCGGGCTCCTTGCTTCGCGTCCGGGCTGCGCCTCTGGCTGGCGGCCCGACGAGCCGACGCCGACCTTCGGTGGTTGTCGAGTCTGGAGCCCCTGTCGGCCGAGCGTGTCGGCACGATCGAGCAGCTCCTGGATCGGCTGCAACACGCGCAGGGGCGAGAAACCGAGCTCGACGAGCTGGAGTTGCGCGACGCCGAGGAGGCGCTCGCGGCCAACGCGCCAAGTCTCGAACTGGCGCTTGGCGAGACTCTCGACGACGGGCCAGCGCCCCCCCCTTCCCGCCGCATGATCGAGCGCGACCTGGAACGGTACCGCGAACGGATTCGGGCGGTGGCGGTCGTGCATACCTTCGGTGAGCCGCTGGCGGGCGACGACTGGCTCATCGCTCCCGAGGCGGCCGTGGCGCGCACCCATCACATCCTCGACGAGACGCGCGACTGGACCATCGGCAGCATCGGCGACGCACCGAGTCCCGCGATGGTTCTCCGCCACGCCGAGCGGTGCCCGACCCGCGCTTCCGTGTCCCAGCAGAGGTCGACGGTCCCCAGTGATGAGTGAGCTGAGCAAGCTGCAGAAGGCGCGTTCGGTCCGAGGCTCCGAGACCACCCAGGGGAGATGTACGCACGAACTCGCGACGGAGGACGAGGGTCACGACCCTAGATGAGTGCGGAGGCGAAGACTCGTGCAGAGTCTTGCTCCGCTCGCCACGTTCCGTTCTCACTCGTCCGGGCACCTTCCAGCGCCCTGGTTCCGAGGAGGTTCGTTCAGAGCTCGAAGAAGTCGACTTCGCCTTTGGAAGCGTGGGCGACCTCTTCGAAGTACTCGAGGAATGGCCGCACGACGAGCTCGTCGGCACGAAGCGCTTTGCCTGGCTTCGGCTTGGTCTGACCGAGGCACTCGTCCGGGGCGATGACCGTCGCCTCGTTCTCCGCCCGCCACGTGGAATACGTGTCGTAGTCCAAGTAGGTGTCGAGAAACCAGGAGTCGGGCCAGTACCGGTTCATGAAATGGCCGAAGTCATCGGTGATCCGACCCACACGACACCGGTGGCTGTTGAAGACCCAGATCATGTCGCCGGTCGTGAAGAAGACTTCGGCGAGCGCAGTCCGCATGAAAGGCGTGGCCGTCTGGTCGGCTTCGAGCCAGCGGTTCAGTGGTGCGCTCAGAGACGCATCGACGGTCCACAGGTAGCCGTTGGCCGACGAGGCAAGACCGACTACCTCGACGAACTCTGCGATCGGCGCAGGTAGCGCGGGGTCCGGATCCAGTGGGCCGTGTGTCTGGAACGGGCCATACGCGGCCTCGAACTCGCTCCGATCCATACGCCCGGATGCCAGATCCGAGTCGACGTTTCAACGGCAGCGGTCGAAGCAGTGCTCGGAGGGGTGCAGAAAGGGACTCTACTCATGCTCCGCGGAGCATGGCGGCGAGGCCACGGGTCCAGTCGGCCGTCGGGCCTTCGGGGACCTCGGCACCGTCGACCGCAGACAGTAGCGTGCGGGTGTCCGCGCCAAGGTTGTCGCGGCGAGCGATGACCTCGACGAGAGTGGCGAGGCCGTCGCTGGTCCCGCCAGCCACACGCTGGGCGACGGCCGCGGCGAGCTCGGGGTCGCCGGGCAGTGGGGTCTCGACGTCGGCGTCCGGGCCGAGCGCACCGATGGCGCCGACGACCCGCTCGATGCGCTCCTTGTAGGGGAGCGCCGCGAGCTCGGCGGGCGTGATGGGGGCGCCGAGCCAGTAGTCCTGGCGGCCCATGCCCACCGGGTACTCGAGCTTGTCGGTGACGGGCTCGATGGGGAGGCCGCCGCTGAAGCGGACGGGCACGACGGGCACGTTCGCGTTGATGGCGAGGTCGCAGAAGATGCCGCTCATCTTCTGCAGGCGATGGCGCGCGGAGTGGGCGCGGGTGCCTTCGACGTGGACCATCAGCGAACGAGCGCCCTCCCCCGTCGCGGCCTGCGCGGCGAGCTGCTTGGCGATGCGCGGGAGCGACGACGGATCGGTCCGGTCGAAGTAGGTGATGACGCCGGGGTCTTCGATGCCCGGGTAGGTGAAGCAGTGGCCGATGAGCTTGCCGAGCCAGCTCTGCTGGTGCTCGACCTTGGCGAGCGTGAGCGTCGGGACCTGCTGCAGCGCCGAGGCGACGATGGAGAAGATGAGCGACTCGATGCCCACCTGGTGGTTGCCGAGGTAGAGCACGGCCTGGCCGCGGAGGTCGGCGAGCGCACGCGGGTCGGCGACGTGGAAGCCGGCGACGAAGCGCTCGACGAGCCCGTAGTAGAGGTCCTCGACAGGCCACTCGCCGATGCCGAAGTGGTCGCGCCAGTAGGTCATGACGGGCGACAGGTCGAGGTGTGAGGGGCCTGCGTCACGGACCTCGATGGTGTCGGTGACGGCGACCGGGTGGGCGGTCAGCGGTGCGTGGCGGTCGACGCCGGAGTCGCCGCGGACCTCGACGTCGAAGGGGTGCACGCCGGTCTTGGCGGCGACGTGCTCCTGGATGGCGATCGAGCGCGGATCGGTGGTGCCGTAGACGTGCTCGATGGTGCCGGGGAACCAGCCGCTGATCGCGACGTCCTGCGGGTCGAGGGTGGTGACGCCATCGGTCTGGGAGGAGAGGGAGACCCCGGCTTCGGGGGTGCGCTCGCTGAGGAAGCGGCGGCGGGCGCCGGGCTCGGCGACACCGAGCGGGCCCTTGGGCATGAGCAGCTCGACGAGGCGCATGTCGGCCCAGAGGCGGTCGCCCTCGCGGAGCTGAATGCGCGTGACGGGCTTGCGCTCGTCACCGTCGAAGCCCGCGAAGCGCGCCTCGCAGGTCACCGTGCTGGTGGGGACCGGGCCATCGAAGTGCACGTCGAGGGCGTGCGGATAGGCGACGACGTCCTCGCCGATGCGATCCGACCAGAGGTGGAAGGCGTCGTGCGGGATGCCGTGGGTCGCGGCGTCGAGCAGACCGGGATGGAAGGCGCCGACGGAGACGGTGCCGGCGCTCGGGTCGAGCGTGGTGCGCGAGCCGTTGGCGGCTCGGCGGAGCTCGGTGGCGTAGTGGAACGCGGGGCCGTGGAAGAGGCGGTCGTCCGCGTAGGGGTCGACGGTCTCGGTCGCGCCGAGCTCCGCGAGCGGCTCGAAGGACTCGGGTGCGCCGATGGTCGCGCTCGCCGCGAGCTCGAAGCGGCTGAGCGCCGCGGTCTTCGCTTCGCGCCAGACGAGGAGGCGCACCTGATCGCCCTCGACCTCGGTGCGGATGCGCGCCTCCGGATCGACGACGACCCAACGCTCGACCTTCAGGTCGCGGAGGCCCGAGCAGCTCGGGTCGAGCTCGAGCGCCGCGCTCATCATCCGGTCGACCATGCTCATCATCGGGAGCGCGGGCGCGGTGTGCGTGGGGCGGTGGTCGCCGAGCCAGGGATCGGACTCGAGGGAGAGGGTCTCTTCGTCGTCGGTCTTCGGGCGCTCGGGCTCGCCCTGCTCGACGATGCGCATGCCGAGGTCGTGCGCTTCGTAGATGCGCTTGCCGTCGACCCAGAGGCTCGCTTCGGCGAGCGCGACCACGCCGCGCTCGTCGCGTTCGATGCTGGTGATCTCGAGTGTGGAGCTCACGAGCTTCGCTTCGGGGACGACCTGGCCGCGGTACTTCCAGACGTGCTGGCGATCGGTCGCGATGCCTTCGAAGCGCGGACGCTCGAAGCCTTCGGCGAGGCCCTTGTCGATCATGACGGCCTGCAGGAGCTGCAGCATCGCCTCGATGCCGAGCGAGCCGGGCTGGACCGGGTCCTGATAGAAGTGGGCCTTGAAGAACCACTCGCCGGCGTCGATGTCCTTCTCGGCGCGCGCGCGACCGAGGCCGTTCGGGCCACCGTCGTGATCCATGAGCGTGAGCCGGTCGATCATGAGGAGCATCGGCTCGGCCAGGCGGAGGGTCTCCCCGTAGAAGCGCGCGGGACGCTCGGTGAGATCGATGACGGCATCGCTCGGTGCTTCGAGGAGCGCGCGCTGCTCGTCGGTGGTCGGCAGACCGGCCTGGTTCTCGAACGCGGCGGGCGGGAAGAAGCCGAAGACCGTGTCGAGGTCGTAGACGGCGGTGTCGCCCAGGAAGCACTGCACCTTGAAGCTGGTGATGATCATCCCGGCGGAGCGCGAGATGTTCTTGATGTCGACCACGGTCCGGAGCGTGCCGCTCTGCGGAAAGACCTCGGCGAGAATGGTCCCGGTGCCGTCGAGGTTGCGGAAGAGGAAGTCGTTGTCGGACGTGAGCGTCGAGCCGACGTAGCTCGCGGTCCAGCCGCAGGGCTGGAGGGCGGCTTCGAGGAGCACGGCGAAGGGCATGACGCGCGCGCCGTTCTCGTCGAAGTACCAGGCGTCCTCGGGGACCTCGTACTCGAACTCGAGGCGCTTGCCGCTCTCGAGGCCGCCCATCGCGCCGTCGACCTCGGTGACGCGCGTGAGGAAGAGGTAGGGCGGGCCCGGAAGCCGCGGCGTGCGGCGGTGGCCGTCGAAGCGCTCGTACATCGGGCCGAACGCGGTGGAGGGCTGGCCCCACGCGCACGCCA
Source organism: Deltaproteobacteria bacterium (assembly GCA_017644045.1). GTDB lineage: Bacteria > Myxococcota_A > Polyangia > Polyangiales > Houyiibacteriaceae > UBA1660. Next base: position 64,051 of record JAEPMI010000008.1, on the reverse strand, counting down.
TGATCGACGGCGGGTCGAAGCGGAACTCCTGACCCTCGTAGACGCCGATGGCGGCCTTCGGATCGCCGGCGCCTTCTTCGGCGAGCTGGGGAAGAGAGGTGAGCGGCCAGCTCGGCGTGAGCTGCAGGCCGAAGCGGCGCGCGTGGAAGGCGCCGAGGCCGTCGACGGTGCAGAGCAGATCGGCGTAGAGGGTGGGTACTGGTCCGTCGTGGATCTCTTCGACGAAGACTTCGTAGGTGAGCTTCTTGGATTCGGGGGTGACCTGGCCGCGGCAGCGGAGGTTGTAGGTCTCCTCGGGGATCGGCTGGAAGCGCCAACCGTCCTTGTCGATCGTGTAGCCCATGGCCGAGAGGTAAAAGGCCATCGCCTGCACGCAGCCCTCGAGCATGAGCGTGCCGGGCATGCAGGGGTCGTTCTTGAAGTGACCGGTGAAGAACCAGTCGTCGGGCGCGATGGGGGTCTCGGCCTTCAGGTAACCGCGGCCCCAGGGTCCGCCGGTGGGGTCGACGGTGATGTCTTCGAGGAAGAGCATCGGGTCGCGCTGGATGCGCGGTGTGCGCGTGTGGGTCTTGGTTCGCTCGAAGGCGGAGTCGGAGAAGCAGTCCCAGGGGCGACCGTCGGCGAAGGCCTCGATGGCGGCCTTGTCGTAGGTCTGGGTGGTGGTCGCGACGGCGGGCGGATCGACGCGCGCGTCGGCGAGGATCTCCTGTTGCTCGGGCTTCCAGAGGATGCCGGCCGAGTCGGCGAGCTCTTCGGTGGTGAAGAAGCCGGCCTGCCCGCTGCGCACCTGGAGCGCGGGGCGGGTCGTGCCGTCGGGGCGGCGGATGTGGCAGTCGTAGTGGAAGAAGAAGAGGCGAACGTCGCCCTGGCGCGCGTGGCCGTCGACGTGGATGTCGTAGACGAGCGACTCGCCGATGGTCGGGAGGTCGCCCTGCCAGGTCATCTCGCAGCCGAGGAGGCGGTAGCCGCGCTCGCCCTTGTTGAGGAAGTCGGCACCGAGGTAGCTGATGAGGAAGAGGTCGGCCTGGCCGGACTCGACCATGATGCCGGTGGGCATGTAGCCGTCGTGGAGCCACCAGCTGTCTTCGCGGACGTCGGTCTCGGTCCAGCAGATGCCCTTGGCCGGGTGACCGGGGATCGCGAGCGCGCCGGGCTCGGCGTCGATGCCGGTGCAGCGGTCGGCGAGGAGCAGCGGCGGCTCGGGCATGCGGACCTGCACGGCGTGCTGGTCCTGCTGGGTGAAGAGGTCGCCGAAGATCTCGCTGATGGTGCCGCCGGCGTGAATGGCGAGCTGGGCGCGGTCGAAGCTCGGCCCGCGGGGGCGGAAGGCGAGTGGGATCTCGGGCTCGGGGGTCGGGGTCGGCTTCGGAGTCGCGGTCGGCTTCGGAGTCGGCGGTCGGGGGTCGGCCTTCGGAGTCGGTGCTCGGAGGTCGGCCTTCGGTGTCGGCGCTCGGAGGTCGGCGGGCGCGGGCGCGGTCGGCGTCGGCGTCGGACTTGCTGCCGGCGCGGTAGGAAAAGCCGCTCGCGAGAGTGTTTTCATTTTGCTCTCGGAAGCGCCGTGATTTGCGGGGGTTGCGAGGGGGGGGAGTGTCCCCGGGTTCTGGGAGAGGGCCTGCATCATCTGGGTGTGCAGGGCGGACTGCTGGGCGATGAAGGACTGGTGGGCCTGGGCCAGCTGGACTTGGTGGGCGGCGAAGGCGCCGAGGAGAGTGCCGGGTTGGGGCGGGGCGGCGGGCTGGTGCGGGATGGGGGCCTGCGTCGCTCGCTGAGGTTGGGCTGCGACCGGTTGGGGCTGCGGCGCGGCCGGGGCTTCGGGGGGGAGGCCGAAGGCGGCGCGCATCTGGGCGCCGGAGATGGGCGGGGCGGCGGGGCCGTCGTCGGAGGTGGGGGGCAGCGGCGGGGGCGGAGGCATCTTCTGCATGGCGGACTCGGGGGTGGTGCTCCGCAAGGGCGGGAGCGACACCGGCGGCAAGTGAGCGGGGAGCTCGAGGGCGCGGTCGTGGGTGGCTTCGGCGAAGGGGCCAAGGGGCGCGCCGGCGGCGCGCACGGTGAGTGAGGACTGCTGGCCACCGAGGGCGGTGGTGGTGATCGAGAGGGCGCGCTTCGGGTCGGTCCAGGCGGCTCCGTCGGGGCGGAGGCCGCGGGCGACGAGGACGATGGCCCGGCAGAGCTCGGCGAGACCCGCGGCGGCGTGGGCGCGCGGCAGGGTCGGTGCCAGCGGGTCGGCGGTGGTGCCGAGGTCGAGCGCGGCGAGGATCGGCAGGCCCGCGGCTTCGGCGTCGGAGCGGCGGCGCAGAACCAGAGCGAAGGCGCCGTCGGTGGTGGAGCCGGCGTGACCGAGCGCTGCGAGCGCCGCAGCGTGGACGCCGCTGGTGCGATCGACGGCGCCGACGAGCGCGGCGTCGACGTCACCGCGGCGAAGCGCGGCGATGGCCAGCTCGAGGGAGCGCAGGCCGCTGAGCTCCTCGGCGCTGGTGGTGAAGCTCGGGCCCTGCAGGTCGAGCTGCGAGCTGAGTCGGTTCGCGGGGATGTTCGGGAGCGAGCCGACGACGTGCGGCGCCTCGAGCGGCGGCGCGAAGACATCGGCGGCGGTGGCGCTCCAGTCGGCGCCCTCCCCGGTTCGCTCGGCGAAGTCGCGGGCGCGCCAGCGGGCGCCCCAACGGGCGATGGCCGGGTCGCACTGGTAGCCGACGTAGACCCCGGTGCGCTCCGCGGGGAGCTCGTGGTCGCCGCACGCCTCGAGGGCGGCGGCGAGCATCATCGTCTGCTGCGCGTTGGCCTTCTTCAGGTCGTTCGGCGGGAAACGCAGCTGACCCAGGGGGATGCGCACCGTATCGGCGCGACCCGCGTCGGCACCGAGGGCGGCGCGCTCGAAGTCGGCGGTACTCTGGCCGGCGCCGAAGCGCGCGCCGAGGCCGACGACCACGATGCTTTCCTCGAGGGTGGCGGGGACGCTGGTCGCGATGGTCGGCGGCGTCTCGTCGGCCGCCTCGACAATGAGGTGCGCGTCGTTGCCACCGAAGCCGAACGCGCTCAGGCCGGCGCGCAGCGGACCGCTCCACGGCTCGGCCTGGTCGAGGGTGCGGAAGGGCGAGGCGTCGAGCGCCGGGTTGCGCGTGTCGCTCGAGAGATGCGGCGTCGGCAAGAGCTGACGCGCGCGGAACGACTCGAGGACCTTGATGAGTCCGGCGACGCCGGCGGCCGTGATCAGGTGGCCGAGGTTGCCCTTGAGCGAGCCGATGGCGCGGGGCGCGTCGCCGTAGACCTGGGCCATCGACTCGAGCTCGACGCCGTCGCCGACGGGCGTGCCGGTCGCGTGGCACTCGATGTAGGGAACGGCGTCACGGTCGACGCCGGCCTGGTCCAGCGCGCGCTGCATGGACAGCGCCTGACCGCGCGCGCTCGGCGCGAGGAGGTTCTTGGCGCGGCCGTCGTTCGCGAGGCCGACCCCGCGGATCACGCCGTGGATCGGTCGGCCGCTGCGGAGCGCGTCTTCGAGGCGCTCGAGGACGACGAAGCCGCAGCCGTCGCCGGGGATGAGCCCGTCGGCGCCCGCGTGGAAGGGGCGGCTCTGGCCGGTCTTGCTCATGGCGCCCAGCGCGCAGAAGCCGACGTGGAGAAAGAGGTCGTCGGCGCGGTTCACGGCGCCGGCGAGCATCCGGTCGGCGCGCCCTTCCTGCAGGTCGCGGCAGGCGAGCTCGATGGCGTAGAGCGACGAGGCGCACGCGGCGTCGAGGGCGTAGCTGGCTTCGCTGAGGCCGAGGTGCTGCGCGAGCAGATGGACCGGCAGACCGCTGTTGAAGGCGTCGCGGGGATCGGTCGCGGGGACACCCGCCGTGGCGGCGGCGTCACCCAGCCAGACTTGTTCGGCGTAGCGGGCGGAGCCGCTCGAGGGGAGCGAGAGGTTGCCGACGATGGCGCCGGTGCGAACGTCGGCGCCGCCGACCTGGGCGTCGGCGAGGGCGCGACGGGCGGTGTCGACGATCCACTGGGTCAGCGGGTCGAGATGCGCGAGCGCGGGATCGGCGGGGCGGAAGCCTTCGACGTAGCCGCCCTTGCGCGTCCAGGTGTGGTCGGTCGCGTGATTGGCGTCGGTGGTGAAGACGTGGGCGTCGGGGACGCGCCAGCGACCGGCGGGGGCGTCGGCGATCACGCAGCGCGACTCGGCCGCCACGCGGAAGAGCGCGGCGGGGTCGTGGGCGCCCGGCAGGAGGCAGGCGCGACCGGTGATGGCGATGGGTTGGAAGCTCATTCGTGACCGAGGTTGGATTCACTCGTGCACGTCCTCGTCCTCGTGCACGTGCACGTGCACGAGGACGTGCACGAGTACGATTGCTATCTGCTCGTGGGAGTCCGCGCCCTAGCGGGAGCCGGGGAGGACGTGCATCTCCACGCCTTCGAGCGCCGCGACGGTGGTGCCGCTCTCGTCGACGAAGACGAGGTCGGAGACGCTGCGGTCGCCCTTGGACTCGCGGCCGGCGAGAATGGCTCGGACGGAGCCCTTCGCGAGGCCGGGGGAGAAGCGGCGGAAGCGCGCGAGCGAGGTCGGCAGGGCCGCCCCGCCCTCGCGGCAGGTCCAGAGCAGCGCGAGCTGCAGGCCGCCGTCGACGAGCGCCGGGTCGGTCTCCCAGTTGCCCGCGGGCCAGCCGCGCGCACCGGCGCCCTCGAGGGTGGCGTCGAGGCCGCCCTCCCCGATGCTCGGCGCGCCGACGATCACCTTGAAGGCGTCGCCGTGGAAGAGCGCGACTCCGTCGTAGACCTCGCCCTCGAAGGCGGAGAGTCCACCGGGAGGCGCGGGCACGCTCGGGGCGGTCGCCGGGTTCGGCTTCGCGATGCCGCGGGCCGCGTAGCGACGCTTGCCCTCGGCGTCGAGGAGCTCGAGCTGGAAGACGACTCCGTCGCCGTTCGAGATCTGCTTCGTCGACACGGTGAGTCGGTCGCCGGCGCCCTCGTAGTCGTCGAGGGCAACGCCGCGCAGCACCTTGAGGTCCTCGCACTCGGTGAAGATCAGGTCCGGCCGGGTCGCCTCCACTGCGCGGGCGAAGAGCTCGAGCACGAGCGCGACCGGCAGCACGGGCTGCCCCTTCACGCGGTGGTCGTCGATGGCCGGGAAGCCGGCGCGGTCGATGATCACGTCGAAGCTGCCACCGCGGCGCACGCTGTCGCCGCCACTCGAGAGCGCCTCGGGCTTCGGCTCGCCGCCGAGCACGAGCTCGACCGAGTCGCTGGTGTCGGCGAGCTCGCCCGTGAGCAGCTTGGCGCCGGTCGCGAGCGGAATGAGCGGTACGCCCATCGCCTCGAAGTGGGCCTTGAGCGCGGGCGTGACCATGCCGCCTTCCCACGGACCCCAGCCGAGGCTGCGCGCGAAGAGATCCCCGCGACGGGCGGCCTCCGCACGAACCACCTTGTTGAGGGTCTCGTTGGCCATCGCGTAGTCGCACTGGCCGCGGTTGCCGCAGCGTCCGGCGACCGACGAGAAGGCGACGAGCACCTTCAGCGGGTCGTTCGCGGTCGCCTCGAGGAGCGCCGCGAGGCCACCGGCCTTCACGTCGAGCACGCGGTCGAAGTCCTCGAGGGTCTTGTCCGCGATGAACTTGTCCGCGAGGAGCCCTGCGCCGTGGACGATGCCGGTGATCGGGCCCCACTCGCTGCGCACGTCGGCGAGCGCCGCGTCCATCGCAGCGCGGTCGGTCACGCTCGCGCTGACGTACTTGGCCTGGCCACCCGCCGCCTCGATGGCGGCGAGCGTCTCGCGGACCTCGCGGCTCGCGAGAATGCCCTTGGCCTGCGCGCCGAGCTCCTTCGGGGAGATGGGCTGGCCGCTCGCCTTCGCTGCCATGAGCAGCGCCTTCTTGATGGCCGCGTCGTCCGCGGCGTTGGCGCAGCTCGCGGGCTCGTCGGACAGCGGGGTGCGCCCGAGGAGGACGAAGCGCGCCTTGGATGCTTCGGCGAGCGCGATGAGCGTGGTCGCTGTCACACCGCGGGCGCCGCCCGAGGCGAGAATGACCGACTCGGCGTCGACGCGGAGCGAGTCGCCGCTGCTCTCGGCCGGTCGGCTCACGAGCGTGAATCGAGTGCCATCGGCGCGGAGCGCGACCTCGATGCCGCCACCGGAGGCGCCTTCGAGTCGGGGCGCGCCGCCGCGAAGGAGCTCGGCCGCGAGCGTATCGGCGATGGAGCCGCCGTCGCGACCGGCGCGCTCGATGTCGATCGCGCGGAAGCCGACGTTGGCCCACTCCTGCGCGGCGCTCTTCACGAGGCCGGGCAGGCCGCCGAGCCACGCGCGGGTGCCGGCGCCGCTCATTGCGAAGTCGCCGCCGGTGTCCTGCACGGTGACGAACACGCCAGGCGCTTCGGTCAGCTTCGCGGCGACCGCCTTGGCGGCCACGAAGGCTTCACGCTGCACGGCGAGCGCGTCGTCGTGGCTCGCGACCTCACGGAGGCCGCCGAGGAAGATGACGCCGTCCGACGCGCTGGTCGGATCGCCCGCCGCAGCGTCGACGCCGTGCGCACGGAGCCGCTCCGCGAGCGCCTCCGCGACCCCGGAGCCGCCGTCGACGATGGCGATGGAGGTCGCCTCGAAGAGATGGTCGAGCGCGAACCCATTGGCCGGCGCCACCTCGAGGTCGAGCACCCAGCGAAGATCGGTCAGCGGCGCCGCAGGCGACGCAACCTCACCCTCACCCTGACCCTCGCCCTTCGAAGCAGCACCAGCCCCAGCCGACGACATCTTATCGACGATCTCCTGGAGCGTACGCAGCTTCCCGAGCTCCGCCGGATCCACCTCCGGCAGGTCCGGCGCCTGCTCCCGCATCGCCGCCAGGATCTCGACGCGCTTGATCGAGTCGACACCGAGGTCGCCCTCGAGGTCCATGTCGAGCTCGAGCATGTCCACCGGGTACCCGGTCTTCTCCGCCACGACCTCGAGCATCAAGCGCTGAAGGTCGACGGCGGCCGACGCCGAAGGCGTCGTTCCCTCACCCTCACCCTCGCCCTGACCCTCACCCTTCGAAGCAGCGCCCGCACCGGCCGCCGACATCTTGTCGACGATCTCCTGCAGCGTGCGCAGCTTCCCGAGCTCCGCCGGATCCACCTCCGGCAGGTCCGGCGCCTGCTCCCTCATCGCCGCGAGGATCTCGACGCGCTTGATGGAGTCGACGCCGAGGTCCCCCTCGAGGTCCATGCTCAGCTCGAGCATGTCCGTCGGGTAGCCGGTCTTCTCCGCGACGACCTCGAGCATGAGCTTCTGCAGATCGACACCGGAGGTGGCGCGGGCGGCCGGAGCGGCCGGCGCGCTGGCGACGGGAGCACCGGCGCCGGCAGCGGACATCTTGTCGACGATCTCCTGCAGCGTCCGCAGCTTCCCGAGCTCCGCCGGATCCACCTCCGGAAGGTTCGGCGCCTGCTCGCGCATCGCCGCGAGGATCTCGACCCGCTTGATGCTATCGACGCCGAGGTCGCCCTCGAGGTCCATGCCCAGCTCGAGCATGTCCACCGGGTACCCGGTCTTCTCCGCCACGACCTCGAGCATCAAGCGCTGAAGGTCGACGGCGGGCGACGCCGAAGGCGTCGTTCCCTCACCCTCACCCTCGCCCTGACCCTCACCCTTCAAAGCAGCACCCGCGCCGGCAGCGGACATCTTGTCCACGATCTCCTGCAGCGTGCGCAGCTTCCCGAGCTCCGCCGGATCCACCTCCGGCAGGTTCGGCGCCTGCTCACGCATCGCAGCGAGGATCTCGACGCGCTTGATCGAGTCGACGCCGAGGTCGCCCTCGAGGTCCATGCCCAGCTCGAGCATCTCGGTGGGGTAGCCGGTCTTCTCCGCGACGATCTGGAGCATCAGCTTCTGCAGGTCGACGGCGGGGGCGGCGGTCGAAGTCGGAGTCGGCGGTCGGACGTCGGCGGTCGGAGTCGCCGGTCGGACGTCGGCGGTCGGAGTCGCCGGTCGGACGTCGGAGGTCGGAGTCGGCGGTCGGCTCTCGGTGGTCGGAGTCGGCGGTCGGACGTCGGCGGTCGGAGTCGGAGTCGGAGTCGCGGTCGGAGCCGGCGCCACGTACTGCGGCTGCGGCGCCACGTACTGCGGCTGCGGCGCCACGTACTGCGGCTGCGCCACCGGCTGCGCGCCGGCCATCGCGGGGAGCACCTGCATCGCGTGCTGCTGCGCCTGGATGAAGGCGCCGTGCGCCTGCGCCATCGCCTGCGTGTACGCGGTGTGCGCCTGAATCGCCTGCGACTGAATCGCGAGGTAGGCGCTCGCCCACTCACCGGTGGGCGCAGGCATCGCGACCATCGGCTGGGCGACCATCGGCTGGGCGACCATCGGAGGAGCGACCGGAGCCGCGGGCTGCGCCACGGGCGCGGGGATCGGAGCGGAAGGAGCGGTGGGCTTGGTCATCGCGGGAGCCTTCGGAGGAGTCGGGGCGGCCGCCGTCGGCGCGGCGGCGGTCTTCGGAGCGGCCGGCGTGGCCGCAGGAGCCGGCTTCGCGGCCACCTGAGCTGCGCGCGGCGGGTTGGGCTTCGGCAGCGCGACGGCGCCCTCGAGCGGCGGGTACGGCTTGCCGTGGTTGGCGCCGCCGATGGCGACGGAGAGCTTCGGCTTCTTGGTCGTGCGCGGATCCTCGACGGGCTCGAACGCCTCCCAGAGCGCGCCGAGCTGGAGCGGTGCGCCCGCGGCGGCGAGCTGACCGAGCGCGGTGTTCAAGCTCGTGAGCCCGTGCTTGCCCTTGCGGTCGAGCGAGACCGCGAGGTGCGGTCGGCCCTTCAGGATGCGGCCGACGAGACCCGTGAGCACCGAGCCGGCGCCGACCTCCACGAAGGTGCGCACGCCGGCGGCGTACATCGCCTCGATCGACTCGACGAAGCGCACCGGGTTGGCGAGCTGGTTCGCGAGCAGCGCGCGCATCGCGGCCGGGTCGCTCGGGTACGGCGCGGCCTCGGTGTTGCCGTAGACCGGCACGCTCGGCGCCTTCAGCTCGACGCCCTCGAGGAAGCCGGCGAAGGGCGCGACCGAGTCGCTGACGACGCTCGAGTGGAACGCGGTCGCGACGGGGAGACGAGTGAAGCGGAGCTTCGCGTCCTTCAGCTTGGCCTCGACCTGATCGATGCCCGCGGTCGGACCGCTCAGGACGACCTGCGTCGGGTGGTTGTGGTTCGCGAAGACGACGCCTTCGATGGCCCACTCGGCGAGCTTGGCCTTCAGGGTCTCGGCGTCGGCGCTCACGGCGGTCATCGCGCCGGGCGTGCCGCTCGCAGCGGCGGCCATGCGTTCGCCGCGGGCGCGGGCCACGCGGATCGCGTCGGCGTCGCTGAGCGCGCCGGCGGCGTGGAGCGCCATGACCTCGCCGAAGCTGTGACCGGTGACGGCGGCGGGCTTCAGGCCGAGGCGCGCCATCAGCGCGCCGTAGGACTGGCTGGTCACGCCGAGCGCGGGCTGCGCCCACTCGGTGGCGGTGAGCGTCTTCTCCTGCGCCTTCTTCGAGGCATCGTCGAAGACCGGCATCGGGAAGACCACGGAGTGCAGCGCGCGGGTCACGTCCAGGCTCGCGGCCCGGTCCCACGCGCGCAGCGCCTCTTCCCAGGTCATCGCGACGTCGGCGCCCATGTCGACGTACTGGCTGCCCTGCCCCGGGTACACGAACGCGAGGTCTCCCTCGAACGCGCCCTTGCCGAAGGCGATGCCATCCGGCGTCGCGGCGGGCTCGCCCTTCGCGACGAGCGCGGCGGCCTTGTCGAGCTTCTTGGCGAGCTCGTCCGCGTCCTTGGCGACGACGGACAGGCGACACTCGGCCTTCGGATCGAAGGTCTCCTGCGTGTGGCGCGCGAGGAAGGCGAACATGCCGTCTTCGATCGCGACGTCGGCCTTCAGCTGGGTCGCGGCCTTCGCGAGCGCCTCGGGCGTGGCGGCGCCGAGCACGAAGAGCTCCGTCGGCGACACGCGGCGCCGGAAGGCCTTCGTGCCCTCGCCGACGTACTCCTCGACGGCGATGTGGAAGTTCGAGCCGCCGAAGCCGAACGAGCTCACGCCCGCACGCCGCGGGTGATCCTCCGGGCGAACCCAGGGGCGCGCGCGGGTGCTCAGGTGGAAGGGGCTCTCGGTGAGCTCGAGCTTCGGGTTCGGCTGATCGATCTTGATCGTCGGCGGCAGCACCTTGTGCTGGAGCGCGAGGATGCCCTTGATGAGCCCGGCGGCGCCGGCGGCGGCCTTGGTATGGCCGATCATCGACTTCACCGAGCCGAGCGCGCACCACTGGCGGTCTTCGCGGCCGCTCTCGTCGAAGACCATGCGGAGGCCGCCGAACTCGGCGGCGTCGCCGGCGATGGTGCCGGTGCCATGCGCCTCGACGAGCTCGACGGTGTCGGGGCCGTAGCCCGCGAGCTGGTAGGCGCGGCGGATGGCCTTGGCCTGGCCCTTCGGGACCGGCGCGTAGACGGCGGTGCCGCCGCCGTCGCTGCTCGAGCCGACGCCACGGATCACGCCATAGATGCGGTCGCCGTCCTTCTCGGCCTGGTCGAGGCGCTTGAGCGCGACCATGCCGAAGCCCTCGCCGAGCATGGTTCCGTCGGCCTGGTCGCTGAAGGGCCGGCAGTCCCCGCTCTTGGAGAGCGCCGGCGTCTTCGAGAAGCAGAGGTACATGAAGATGTCGTTCATCGTGTCCGCGCCACCGCAGATCACGACGTCCGAGGTCCCCAGGTAGAGCTCGCTGACCGCCATCGAGAGCGCGCTGAAGCTGCTCGCGCACGCCGCGTCGGTCACGCAGTTGGTCCCGCCGAGGTTCAGGCGGTTCGCGATGCGGCCGGCGACCACGTTGCCGAGCACGCCCGGGAAGGTCGCCTCCTGCCACGGGGTGTAGTGCTCCTCGATGCGCTCGCAGGCTTCCTGCACCTCGTCCTCGCCGAGGCCCATCTCGCGGAGGGCCTTGGTCCACACCGGGCGCTGCAGGCGGCTGACCATCGCGCCGAGGAGCTCCTGGGCGCTGGTCACGCCGAGGATCACGCTCATGCGATCGCGGTCGGCGTAGTCGAACTGGCCGCGGGCGGCGTCCTCGAGCACGCGCTGCGCGACGATGAGGGCGAGGAGCTGACAGGTGTCGGTCGCCGGGATGGTGCTCGGCGGCACGCCCCAGGCCATCGGATCGAAGTCGACCTTGGGCACGAACGCGCCGCGCTTCGCGTAGGTCTTGTCCGGCGCCTTCGGGTCGGCGTCGTAGTAGTCCTCGATGAGCCAGTGGCTCGCCGGGACGTCGCTCATCTGGTCGTTGCCCTCGAGAATGTCCCGCCAGAAGCCGGTCGAGTCGACCGAGCCGGGGAAGAGGGTGGAGAGGCCGACGACCGCGATCGGCGGCCGGGCGTCGGTGGAGGGCTTGGAGTCGTTCTTCGTCATCGTCGTGTCGTTGCTGCGGTTGGCGAGTTCGGAATCAAGCGAGCATTCGGGGGCGGAACTGGAAGGCGGTCGGGGGCACCGGCGCGCCGTAACTGCGGAGCTGGTTGGCGCGCGTCACGGTCGCGGCGCCTTCGAGGAGGTTGAGCGCGATCTGGACGACCGTGCGGTTCTCGGGCGGCTCGAGGAACGAGCCGCGGACCCAGTCGTTGAAGGCGCCCATCGCAGGGCCGCACCAGATCTGGTAGTCGAGGCGCCGCTGGGCATCGCCGACGATGGCCCAACGGCTCGAGAGGCCGAGGTACCAGCGGAAGCAGAGCGCCATCTCGTGCTTGGGATCGGCGGCGGCCTTCGCGTTCTCGTGCGGGTCGCGGTCGGCCCAGAAGGCCTTGGTGGATGCGCGGACCTCGTCGAAGGTCGCGCCGAGCACCTGCTTCTCGAGCTTCGCGCGCTCGGCGGCGGGGATCGCGTCGAGGCTCTCGTAGGTCCGGTAGGCGACGAAGAGTCGGTGGGCGCGGGCGCCAAACATCGTGCCGCGCTTGAGCACCTGGACCTCGACGCCCTGCTCGAACATGTCGGCGGCCGGCGCCATCACGACGTCGGCCATGCTGGCCTGCGCGAGCATGGCCTTGCCGGCGGGCGAGAGGCCAGACTCGATGGCGGACTGGTTGACCGAGCCGGTGAGCACGTAGGCCGCGCCCATGGAGAAGGCGGCGGCGACCGAGCGCGGCGTGCCGAGACCGCCCGCGGCGCCGATGCGGACCGGGCGGGTGTAGCCGTGCTCCTCGGCGAGTCGATCGCGGAGCTCGCAGATGACCGGGAAGACGGCGCCGAGCGACTGCTTGTCGGTGTGGCCGCCGCTGTCGGCCTCGACGGTGAAGTCTTCGGCGACCGGCACGTGGCGGGCGAGGCGGGCTTCGTCGGCGGTGAGCAGACCGCGCGAGACGAGCGCGTCGAGCATCTCGGCCGGTGCCGGCGAGAGGAAGTGACGTGCCGTCTCGGGACGGCTGATCTTCGCGAAGACGTGGGTCTTGCGATGGATGGCGCCGCTCGCGTCCTGGGTGAGGCCGCTGCACGCGTAGCGAACGATCGCCGGGGTGAGCGCGAGATAGGCGGCCGCCGAGACGTGAGTCACGCCGCGGCGCAGGTAGAGGTCGGCCACCGCTTCCTCGAGCGCGGGCTCGTTCGGCGAATGGATGAGGTTCATGCCCCACGTCGGGCCGGTGCCCGCCGTGCCGAGCGCGGCTTCCAGTCGATCGAGCGCGGCTTCGACGAGCGGGAAAGCGAGGCCCGCGGCGCCGAAGAAACCGAGGATGCCGGCGTTCGCGGCGGCGATGACCAGGTCGGTGGTCGCGATGCCGTTGGCCATCGCGCCGGTCACGTAGGGGAAGCGGACGCCGTGGGTCTCGAGGAAGCTGCGGTCGCCGAGCCACTCCGGATAGAGCGGCGGCAACGTCGCGAGCAACGGGTAGCCCGCGTGCCCGTTCAGGTGCCGCGGCGGGGTGACCTCGCCTTCGACGCCGATGCCCACGCGACCGCCTTCGAGGCCTTCGCGGAGCACGTGCACGGGGGAGCGAAAATCAGCGGCGGCAGCGACGAGCGCGGCTCGGCCGAATCCCGGGTCTCGAGAACCGGGGGACCACATGGCGATCGGGGAGAGCATGAATGTTGTTCGCGAAACAGTCCGGCCGCGGGAATTCCCGAGCCGGATCACCGGGATAGCGGATCTGTGGGCGGCCGTTTGTCATCGTTTGATAATCATCGGCGGCATGACATTTCTTGCTCGCGGACATCGAGGGGCGGGACGCTCGCGTCCGATCGAGCCACATGTGGGTGCCAAATCTGCGCGGTTCGGGGTTGACGCGCAGCGTCATGGAGCAGGTGAACATGTTCTTCGCGTACCCTCCCTTCCATGAGGCGACTCGGGTGGGTTGAACATCCCCTCGCGCCACATGCGATGCCGCCAGGACAGCGACTGCGTCGCCGTCCCTTCCGCTCACTGCGCGTACACCGCGCTCAACCGACGCGCGGCGCGCCAGAGTCGCTACCGGACCTCCATCTGCGCTGGACGCGGCGAAGGCGCCTGCGGCCACGGCCAACCGGAAGCGCGCTGCACCGCCGGCTGCTGCGAAGCGTCGCCGCAAGGCCTCGGCGGCTTCTGAACCGGGGACAGGATCACCCCCCGGATCCCCCACGAAAACAGGGGTCTCCGGACGCGAAATGCAAACTGTCGATGGGCGCATCGCGTACGGGGGGGACTGTTCCGCTCACGGAAGAATGCATTTCGGCTTCGGATCGCCCTATTTCGTAGGGGGTTGCGGAGGGTGATCCTGTCCCCGGAATTTTGGGGGCGGGGCGGGTAGAGTCCGGGGATGCGCTGGATCTTCGCCGAGACCGATGAGGAGCTCGCCCGACGGGAGGGCGCCCTCGCCCGGATGGATGCGTTTTGGCGGGGGTTCGCCGAGCACACGGCCGACTTCTCGGCGGTGTTCCGGCGGCAGAGCGATTTCGACCTGGTCGGCTGGATGCGGGAGAACCTCGGCGCCGTGGACCCGCGGATCATGTGGGAGTTCGGGCCCGCCGTGCGCGGCGAAGGGCACCGGCTGGTCGCGACGACCGAAGGGGCGCACGAGCTCCGGCCGATGGTCGACGCGCTGATGGCGCGGGCGCCGACGATCGAAGGCTGGGAGTTCTACGGCTACCGCATGGCCGACCCGCCCGAGCTCGCGCTCCAGGGCGTGCAGGCCCGCACCGGGATCGACATGAGCGACGCGAAGGTCAGCGTCTCGCTCGGCGAGGAACGCACGATCGAGATCCGGGTGTGCACACCGAAGATGAGCTTCGGCGCGAACGATGCGGTCTGGAGTGCAGGTCTCGTCGCCATCGAAGCGCTCGCCGGCGAGGAGACGCTCGATCGCTGGATCGGGGCCATCGACGTGGCGCCCATGCCCAAGCCGGAGAAGAGCTGGGGCTTCGCGAAGAGCGCGGCCGTCGACGACACGCTGGTGCCGCTCGGCGAGCTGAAGCCACGGGTCGACGCACTGATCGAACGGCTGAAAGCCGAGCGCGCCCCCACGCCGTTCGCGGCCATGGATCCCGAAGCCGCCGAGTGGAGCATGCTGCAGCTCGAGCCCAGCCCGGCCGACGACTATCCGGGCCAGGCCGATCTCGCGATCGTCCGTACCTGCGCCCTGGATGTCTGGAAGGCGAGCCACGGGCCGGGGCTCTTCTTCGACGAGCGCTTCAGCGCCCACGGCGAGAGCTTCGCCTTCCTCAAGATCGACCAAGAACACGTGGACCCGAGCGCTCGGGTCGAGGCCAAGACGCCCATCGAGGAAGCCGTCATGGCTCACCTCGCCGAGGGCAGGCGCGGCGCGCTCATCGCGAGCGGCACCGGCATCCGCTACGCCTACCTCGAGGTCGCGCTGAGCGACCGGGAGCGGGTCGGCGAGCTGCGGAGCCTGCTCCAGCGCCTCGGCGTGCCGAAACGAAGCTGGCTCTTCTTCTTCGAGTCCCACCTCGGCGGGGAGTGGGTGGGGGTCTACCCCGACACCCCCCATCCCCCGGTGGCGCCGCCCCAGCGCTGACTCGTCCAGGTGCGCACGGCTTGAAAGGGAGCCGTCCGGATCGTATCCACTGAGATGCGATTTTCTTACTCGGTCGTGCTCGTCGCCCTGGCCTCGGTGGCCCTGGGCGCCTGCGCAGAGGGCTCGTCCGATGGAGGAGACACCACCTCCCGCGACCTCGGCGGGGTCGTCGACACCGGGATTCCGGTCGACGACGACGGAGGTCCGGAGGACGGCGGGCCCATCGACGGTGGGCCGGAGTGCACCATCGACGCCGAGTGCAACGACGGCATCGGCTGCACGGTCGACACCTGCGATCCGGTCGACGGGTGTATCAACCTGGTCGACGACACCGCGTGCGACGACGGGATGATCTGCAACGGCGCGGAGACCTGCGACGGCTCGGGCGCGACGCCGGGCATGGGCTGCCTCGACGGCACGCCGGTCGACTGCGACGACGGTGACGCCTGCACGACCGACATCTGCGAGGAGCCCGCGGGCACCTGCATGCACGCCGGCAGCGACGCCGACATGGACGGCGTGGCCGCCGTGGGCTGCGGAACCGGCACCGACTGCGACGACACGAACGACGCCATCTACCCGGGCGCCGAAGAGGTCTGCAACGCGGTCGACGACGACTGCGACGGCACGCCCGACGACGGCTTCACCTGCGAGCAGGGCTCGACCGCGAGCTGCACCACCGCCTGCGGCTCGGGCGGCACGCTGACCTGCAACGCCGCCTGCGACGGCTTCGGCGCGTGTGTCGGCATCGAGGTGTGCAACGGCTGCGACGACGACGGCACCGGCGGCCCCGACGACACGTTCCCTTGTGAGCAGGGCTCGACCGAGAGCTGCATGACCAGCTGCGGCACGCCCGGCACGCACACCTGCAACGACAGCTGCACCGGCTACGGCAGCTGCTTCGGCTCCGAGGTCTGCGGCAACGGCTGCGACGACGACGGCGACGGCATGACCGACGAGGACTGCACGATGCCGCCCCCGAACGACACCTGCGCCGGTGCCATTGCGCTCACCGCCGCCAGCGGCAGCCGCTCGGACGCCATCGACATGGCGACCGCCACCGTGACCGGCTGCGGTACCGGCGGCGAGATCTGGTACGCCATCACGCTGGCCGTTCCCTCCGTGCTCTACGTCGACACGATGGGCTCCGCCTTCGACACCCGTCTCTCCGTCCGGACCGGCTGCGGTGGCTCCATGCTCCAGTGCGAAGACGACCACTGCGGCACCCTCCAGGAGCAGCTCCTGCGCGCCCTGCCCGCGGGCACTCACCACATCGCGGTCCACGCTCACTCCGGCGCGCCCACGGGCGCGGTCAACCTGCGCTGGGAGTCGATCCCCCAGGTCGGCGGCGACCACGTCCGGATCACCTCGAACGGAACCTACGCGGGCTCCACGAGCGGCTCGGGCACGTACAGCTCGACCTGTGGCGGCTCCGGCCCGGAGGACATGTTCTTCTTCGCCCTCTGCCCGTCGACCACCCGCACGGTGAGCGCCAACCTCTGCGCCGGGACCTCGTTCGACACGGTGCTCTCGATCGTCTCGCGCACCGGCGAGCGCTCCTGCAACGACGACTCCTGCGGTCTCCAGTCGTCGACCAGCACGACGCTCAACGGGCCGGGCGTGTTCGGCATCGTCGTCGACGGCTATGGCGGCGACTTCGGCAGCTACTCGGTCGCCGTCTCCGGCCTCTGATCCGTCAGTTCCGGTAGAGCTCGATCAGCGGGCCGGTGCCGAGCCGACCCACCCAGGTGGCGAAGCTCGGGCCGAAGTGGCCGTCGAGCATCGTGGTGCCGTCTTCGGTGGTCCAGCGCGCGACGCCTTCGTGACAGCGCATGTCCTCGGTGCCCATGAGCACGCTGCCGTCCGGCAGGGTGAGCTCGCCGTCGGTGAGGGTGACGCCGGTCCGTAGCTCGCCCGTCTCGTCACGGATCGCGCCGACCCAGTGTCCGTCGGTGAGCGTGCACGCGGGGTGTGGCTCGAGGTCGAAGACGATGCGCCACTCGGGCTCCACCAGGGTCAGGCTGTCGCCGGTGTAGGTCATCATCGGGTCGGTGTCGGCGGCGCTCATCTGCGTGTCCTCGACGGGTCCGGCGACCTGGCCGTCGGCCGGGGCGGGGATCCAACCGGAGCGGCCCGCGCCGTAGAGGATGCGATCACCGCAGCTCGCGACGAAGCGCGCGGTCAGCGCGCCGGGACCGGAGCGCGGGACCGGCTCGCTCCGGAAGACGCAGTCGTCGGTGTCGAGGTCGCCGAGCGCGCCGGGCACCTCACCGCGAACGACCAGCTTCGCGAGCGTGCCGAGGGCGACCGTGCCCTGCGCGTCCTGAGCGGCGGCGCGCTCACCCACACCGAAGTCGGAGAACTGGAGGTGCAGCAGGACGTCCCGCGCTTCGATGCCCTGGAGCCAGATGCGCGCGGCGTGCTGGTCGGGGTCGATCTGGATCTGAGGCGTCGGGCCGGACCACTGACCGGTCCGCGCGTAGCTCATCGAGCGGCTGACGTAGCCGGGCACGGTGATGGCCTCTTCCACTCCGCCGCTCGTCTGCACGATCCCCGCGGGGTTGGCCTCGACGCCACCGTAGATCGTGACGACGCGATCGCCCGCGCCGCAGCGCACCTGGAGCTTGGAGAATCCTTCTTCCACGCCGAGGTCGGCGATACAGCCCGCGCCCACATCGAGTCCTTCGACGCCATCCGCCGAGCGCACGACCCCCGCGAGCCGAACGCGCTCGAGCGGACCGGCCGGCTCCGGCGCGGGGGGCGGGGGGACGGGCGCCGGCGCCGGCGCCTCCACGGCCTGAGCCGCAGGCATCGGCATCGCCGGGTCCTTCGACTCCACCGGCATCATCATCATGTAGCCGGCGATGCCCCCCATCAGGACCAGGGCGAGCGCCGCGAACACGGCGAAGCGCGCGGGTGCCGCGGACGGGCTCTTCGGCGGCTTGGGCTCGAGCTTCGCCAGTCGCTTCTCGAGCTCTTTGATGCGCTTGGCATCGGCGGCGTCGTTCGACTTGGCCTCGGCCAGCTCGCGCTGCATCCGCTCGCGCTCGCCCTCCGCTTCCGCCGCCCGCTTCTCCGCGGCCTTGGTGCGGGCCCGGAGCGCCTCGTTGTCGTCTCGAAATGCCATGGGACCCAACGATACACGGGGGCAGCACTCGACACATGAGCGGACGGCGGTCGCGACGACCTTGCACGCGGTGCGCGGAGTCCAGTCCGCGAAAGGCCCGACATCGTGGCGTTTCGGGAGGAAGTGAACGCGGCACGCTTCCTGCTCTTTCGTCCACTCATGGTGGCGATGGGACGTTGGTGGATGATGGGAGCGCTCGCGCTGAGCGCGCTGGCCAGCCCGGCCGAAGCGCAGACGATCAGCCGCGAGACCTGGTCCGATCCGCGCCCCGGGCTCCGCCTGCTGACCGGGCGCACCACCGGTCCGACGACGCGCTTCTGGGCGCTCCACGTCGATCTCTGCGCCGACCGGGTCCACGTGACGTCCACGGCCCGCGCGTCGTCTCGCCGGAGCGCGAGCAACTGGGGGAACGCGGTCGGCGTGCAGGCCGCGGTCAACGGCGACTTCTATCGCACCGACCGATCGACGCCGACGGTGTACGGCCAGGCCGTGGGGAACGGCATGGTGTGGCCCGCGAGCCAGACGGGCGAAGGCTCCGCCTACACGGGCGACTGGTACTACCGCGACTACGGTTGGATCGCGTTCGGCCCGAGCTGGGTCGAGATCAACCACACCAAGCTGGTGAAGAACGGCGGCATCGAGACGGGATGGAACCCGTCCGGGCCCACCGCTTCGGTACCGGAAGGGACGCTCGCGCTGGTCAGCGGCTTCCCGGAGCTCGTGGTCGAGGGCACGCCGGTCACATGCTCGAACCCGACCGCGAGCAGCTGCTTCCGTGACCGCGGCGACATGCGCGCGCGGCACCCGCGCTCCGCGATGGGGCTCACCGAGGACCGGCAGACCTTCATCCTGCTCGTGGTCGACGGTCGCTCGAGCGTGTCGGCGGGCATGTACGGCACCGAGCTCGCGTCGCTCATGCACCAGCTCGGGGCGCACACCGCGTTCAACCTCGATGGCGGCGGCTCGTCGCAGATGTGGCTGCAGGGGAGCGGCACCGTGAACTCGCCCTCGGACGGCTCGCCCCGACCGGTGTCGAACCACTGGGGCATCTACGCGGGCACCGCCGGCGGCCAGCCGGTGATCCCCGGAAGCTGCATGCCGACCCGCTACGACGAGTGCTTCCTGAACGGCGACGCCGAACGCTGCGGACCACTCCAGGCGATCCTCGGCGATGACCGAGCGCCGGGCACGACCGACCTCGACGGGGATGGCCGCGCCGACGTCTGCGCGCGCGCGAACGCGGGTCTGCGCTGCCGGCTCTCGACCGGCGAGGGCTACGCCGCGGCGCCCGAGTTCGACCTGGCCGCGCTCTCGGACGACGCGGGGATGGACCAGCCGGACCACTACTCGACGATCCGGATGGGGGACATCGACGGCAACGGTCTCGCCGACCTCTGCGTGCGCGCGGGTGGCGGCATCCGCTGTTGGCCATCCACCGGCGCCGGCTGGGACGAGCCGATCGATGGGCCGGGGCTCTCGGACGAGGGGAGCTGGAACCAGCCGACCTACTACAGCTCGATCCGCCTGGCCGACGTGGACGGCGACGGGCGCGACGACCTCTGCGGGCGCGGCTACTCCCGCTTGCTCTGCTGGCTCTCGACCGGTGATGGCTTCGCCGAAGAGCCGATCGAGGGGCCGGCGTGGGGTCAGAGCGCGGGCTTCACCGACCCCTCGCTCTACGGCACCGTTCGGATGGGCGACGTGAACGGCGACGGTCGGATCGATGCCTGCGCCCGAACGAGCGAGGGCATCGAGTGCGGCCTCTCGGATGGCACCGCGCTCACCGAGGTGATCGCCGGCCCAGCGTGGAGTGACGCGAACGGCTGGGACGCGGTCCGGCACTGGAGCACGATCCGTTTGGCCGACATCGACGGCGACGGGCGCGCGGATCTCTGTGGCCGAAGCAGCGCGGGGTTGGTCTGCCACTTCTCGACGGGCGACGGCTTCGGCCCCTCGGTCCAGGTGCACGGCCTGAGCGACGAGTCCGGCTGGAACGATCACGGCAACTACGCCTCGCTACGGGTCGGGGACGTCGACGCGGACGGCGCGCAGGACCTCTGCATTCGCGCGAACGCCGGCGTCTGGTGCTGGCGTTGGGACGGGGATGCGTTCGTGCGCCACGATGGGCCGGCGCTCTCGGACGCCGACGGTTGGGACGACCCCGCGTACTACGGGACCATGCGACTCGCGGACGTCACCGGCGAAGGGCGCGCCGATCTCTGCGCGCGCGCGGCGACCGGCTGGACCTGCTGGCCTTCGACCGGTGACGGCTTCGGCGCGCCCATCGCGAGCGACCACTTCTCCGACGACTCCGGTTGGTCGCCGCCGGAGCACTGGGCGACCATTCGCGCCGCGGGCGCGCCATGCGCGGCGGGTGTCTGCGACGACCCGCCGGTCGCGGGCGACGGTGGCGTGGTCGGACCGGACGGGAGCGTCATCCGCACGGACGGGGGCACTCGCGGCGTCGATGACGGTCCCGACACCATCGACGGCGGCTGTGGCTGCCGAACGACCGGCGGCGCGCCGGGCGCGGTCGTCCCGCTCCTCCTGCTGCTCACCTTCGTCCGCCGCCGCTGACCGCGCCGGCCTTGGAGCATCGCCCCGTCTCGATTCTCACCTACGAATCGGCGAGGGATTCGTATACTGCGCCATGGCGATTCAAATGACGTGTGCCTGTGGCGCGAATCTGAGCTTCGACGAAGCTCAACTCGGCCAGAGCGGCCCTTGCTACCAGTGTGGTCAAACGGTGACCGTGGCGCCGCAGGGAGCGGGCACCATGGCAAATCCGCAGGCCCCCGTTCGCCAGGCCCCTTTCCCACAACAACCGTCTCAGCCTCAGGTCGGTGGCGCGCCAGGCAGCGGCTACGGCGGACCTTCTGGCGGCTACGGCGGACCTTCTGGCGGATACGGCGGACCCGTGTCGGGGACTTCTCAGTCGAAGGAAGCTTGGGGGTGGCGCTATTCGCCGTTCGTCGGCGTCATGTACGGGCCCATTCCCGTGGGCATCATCGTGGTCGCGATAGGCGGATTGATCTATCTCGCGGCCCAGCTCTGACGACTACTGACGTCGGGTGACCCGTCGCGTTCCTCCGCCGACGCTGAAGCTCGGGTGGCAGGTGCCGCGGGCGCCTCAGGCTCGCGCGATGGAGGAGGTGCTGGCAGTGCTGCGACGTCCAGACGGGTTGGTCCGTCTGGTCCGTGGCGGTGGCGCGACGCGGGAGGTCGCTGGCTCGGGCGACGACTCGCTCGACCGCGCTTGGGCCCGACTCGCGCGAGTCCGCGTCGGGAGCGCGGAAGACCTCGAGGTCGTGCGCCGCGTGTGGTCGGCGACGGCGCCCGTCGCGGAAGGGTGGTCACCGCCCCCGATCGGGACTGCGCTCCGTCCGCCCACGCCACCGAAGGCCAGCGCCGCTCACCCGCGCGCGTACGCCGGCACCATTCACAAGCCGCCGAAGGCAGCGACGCCGACGGTCGACTTGCGGCCCTTCGACCGATGGGCGTCGGTGTGTCGCACGCTGGCCATCGACGAGCCGCACCCGCTCCTCGCGGCGAGGCCCGCACACCCCGCGCTCGACGTGGACGCGCTCGAGCCCTCGGTGCGAGAGGCGCTGCCCGTTCTCTTCGCCCTGTCCGTGGCTGAGCTCGAGCGAATCGACCGGCTGGTGCGGCGCGCCGAGCTGCCGCGTCACTTCCTCTTCCTCGCGTCCGCGGACCCGGCGGCTCTGGCCCCGTGGCTCGAAGCGCTGCACGTGTTGGACGACGAGAGGCGCGCAGAGCTACAGCAGGTGCTCGGCGAGGCCACGCTGCCACCGGCGAAGGGCGAGCTGCTCGCTGCGCTCGCTCGTGTGGCTTCGTTGGGCAGCGACGGCTTCGTCGGTCGGGTGAGACGACTCGTCGCCGCGCTGCATCAGGGCGCCTCGGCCGACTACATGGCCGGTGGGCTCGAGCTCGAGCTGGAGTTTCCGTGCTCCTGGACCAACGAATGGGCTCTGGCCAAGGCGGGGACCACGGACGTCGGCCCGCTCGTCCGAGAGGTCGCGGAGCGACTGGGCGACGAGCTCCCGGGGTACCTACCCGAGTCGCTGCACGCGTCGCTCGGCGCGCTCCCGCTGGCGCGCGATTTCGTCCGCGACGCGCTCGATGGACCGGACACGAGCGACCGCGAGCTCGTCGCGTGGCTGGAGTGCCTCTCGTTGGTCGCCGCGCCGGAAGGGCCTCCCCGTTCGCTGAAATGGCAGCTCGTCCGCGACGGCCTGCGGGAACGCGACGATGTCTCATCGGCCCATCGGGTGGGCTACGCCCGCCGAATCCGCGAGGCGCTCTGGTGGCTGACCTTCGACCGTGCCCGCGACGTGCCCACCTCGATCGCGCTGGCGAAGCTGAGTGCGCCCACCTCCGACGAAGTCTTCTACGTGCTGATCGAGCTGAGCGTGGCGGGCCTCGAGGTGGCGGTCACCGAGCCTTTGCTCGCCGCGCTCCACGCGACGCTTCGAACCCGCTCTCGCGCCCCGCTCGTCAGCAACGGGCTGACCTCGCTCATCGGGGGCGCGCCCGCGTTTGCAGCGCAGCTCCTCGACGAGCACCCGAAGCGGGCGGTTCGGCTCGCGCTCACCATCGGTGCTCCGCACCCGTCGCGCGCCACTCCGGCGGTCGAGCGCGCGCGCGAGGAGCCGCTGTGGGCGCGACCGGAGATCACGACGCTCCACGAACGACTGGAAGAGGTGATGGCGCTCGCGACCGACGTGCTGCCACGCGCGCTTCGCCGGAGCCTCGAAGGGGACCTCGAGCTCTCGGAGGCTCGGCAGCGGAGACATCTCGCGCGCGTGCACGAGCGGTGGAGCCTCGTCCGGGCCGCGCTGGTCGAACGAGCGGTCGCCGCGGAGCTCCAACGCGGCGTCACGGACGCTCCGCGCGCGCTCGAGACGGCCGAGTCACACGCCCTCGCGCTCCTCACGCGCGCGGGTCGACACCGGCGCGCGCTGCGGCGGCTCTTGCGTGACGTTCTCAACGGCCGAGGGTCGAACGTCCTCTCGCACCCGGCGACCAAGCGTTGGCTCGAGACTCACTCATGGCTCGACGTCGAACGGTGGACGGAGGGCCTCCGCTGGGTGGAGACGACGCCCGACCACGGAAAGGTGACCCTCGGCTTCGAGCACGACCCGCTCGAGGTGCTCCGCCTGGGTGACTACGTCCGAACCTGCCTGGCGCTCGGGGCGATGTTCGAGTCGGACCCGGTCGGCATCGCGCTCGACGTGAACAAGCAGGTCGTCTACGCCCGCGATGCCCGTGGGCGAGTGCTCGCGCGCCAGCTCGTGGCGGTCTCCGAGGGGGGCGAGCTGGTCTGCTACTCCCTCTACTCCGTCGACGCGACGAGCGACTCGCTCGACGAGCTCTTCCTCCGCTACGACCGAGCACTGGCCGAGCACCTGGGCCTGCCGATGGCCGACGGCGCCGAATACCGCGTCGCGATGATCCTCTCCCGCGAGTACTGGGACGACGGGGAATGGGACCGGCTGGTCGACGACAGCGACGACGTCGACGGATCGCAACGGGGTCGACGTTCATCATGAGAACGGAAGTCTCATCGACCCCGTCTCGATCCTCCGCGGATTCTCTCGTGGATCCTCTGTTACTTCGTCTTCGGTAGCGGTCGCCGCGAGCGCGCGATGCGGAGGCGGCGGCGCAGCAGGAACGCCCCGACCAGAGGCAAGAGCCACAGGCCGCGCGGTGAGGATGGCGCGCCCGCGATCTTGCAGCTGCAATCGAGCCACCGGACACACTCCCCGTACTCGTCGATCTCTCCGTCGGGGCAGGTGGTCGCGCAGTCCGACGGACCGCTCGGTGGCTGCTCGCACTCGTAGTTCCGCTCCACCTGGCAGCGGGCGCTGCACCCATCCCGGTCGTCGGCGTTTCCGTCGTCGCATCCCTCTCCGGGGTCGAGCACGCCGTTCGGGCAGGTGAGCACACACTCGGACGCGCCGTTCGGGCCGGTCTCGCACTCGGCGGAATATTCGATGAGGCACTCGGAGCTGCAGCCGTCGACATCGTCGACGTTCCCGTCATCGCACTCTTCGCCCCACATCGGGTTGATCACGCCATCGCCGCAGTGCCGGAAGCAGGTGGAGGTCCTCCCCACCTGCGAGCCGCACTGATAGCCGGGCTCCTCGTTGCAGAACTGGTCACAGCCGTCGCCGGGCGTGGTGTTGCCGTCGTCGCAGTACTCGAGCGCGTGTCGTTCACCGTCGCCGCAGACCGCCTCGCAGGTGGGGTTCAACCGATCGGAGCCCTCCAGTGGGTTGGCCCAGTAGCCGAGGTCGCACTCACACCAGTAGTCGAGCCCATCGAGAGCCACACAGTGGGAGTTGGCCCGGCCGCACTTGGCGGGGCCACCCGCCGGCTCGTAGCAGGGCCGAGCCACGCAGCTCTCTCCGTTGCCGAGAAAGCCGTCCTGGCACCGGCAGTAGGGGACCTCGTCGCGCTCCTGCTCCCGGTCGACCCACTCCTCGTCGGTCTGGAGCCGGTATCGACATTCGGCGTTCTCGTCGCAGTCGAGCCCGGCCTGGATGCACGGCGCCGGGTCCCGCACGCAGCCGGTGCCGCCGCGCAGGGGGTCCACGCCGTCGCCCACGTAGCCGTTCGGGCAGACGCAGCCGATCTCGCCGTTCACGTCTTCGCACTGGGCGCTCTCGACGCAGAAGCCCTCCGCGTCGTCGCAGCTGGAGCCAGGGACGCACTCGATGGTCACGGTGCGGCTGCGCACCGCCCCGTCGCGAGTGCGACCGGCCAGCCGGACCAACACCTCGTCGCCGGCACGGACCGCGGTCGACGCCAGCTCTCGGCAGTGCTCTCCGTCTGGCTCGGAGCGGCCGCAGGTGAGCGGCTCGGTCAGCGATGGGCAACCGCCCGAGGGGTAGAGGGAGACGGACGCGTCGGAGTCGAACTCGCAGAGGGTGTTCAGGGTGACCGTCAGCACGCCGGAGCAGGTGGCCTCGTGGCGCAGCCACACGTCGCTGGTGGTCTCTACCTGGCAGGGGTCGAGGGACACCGGGAGTAGGTTCGGCCCGGGGGCGCCGAGCTCGGCGTCGCCCAAGCGGAAGGTGTTGATGCGCTCCGCGGTCGCCAACGCTTCGCTGCAGACCGGTCCGTCGCTCGCGTGCCAACCCGGGAAGGCGCTGGCCGCTTCGGGGTCGGGCTCACACCACGCCCGGATGCGAGCGCCCGGCGCCGCGCCGAGGACCCGCACGCTGGCTCCCTCCGGAAGCCGGAGCGGCGAGGCGGCCGTGGGCCCCACGGCGCAGGTGGTCTCGGTACCGTAGCTGCCCGTACCCGCCCGGACGATGGACAGGATCGCGCCCGGGTCGTCGGTCTCGATCCACACCCGCCCGAGCGTGCAATCGGGCGCGTAGCGATAGGCCGGTACCGGGCCGGTGTAGGTGCCGCCGGGCGCGCAGGAGGTGACGAGGGTGGCTCGGTGCGGGTCGTAGGGACGGACCGGCGTCCAGGCGTCGTCCACGAGAGTCTCGGCCGGCGGCGGGCTGTAGACGAGCCGACAGAGGAAGATCTCGTTCCAGGCGTACCCCGGCGGGCAACGGCGGTGACACTCGCCGTCCCAGCCTCTCGCCTCGCCGGGCTCGCACTGGCGCACGCACTCCCCCTCGTAGCGCTCGAAGCCGAAGGGACACGGGGCGCAGCCCGAGCCGGTGCAGACGCACTGGTACGACGGGCGTTCGTCGGAGACGCGGTCGATGCACTCCTCGGACGGCGCGCAGTCGTCGAAGCCCAGCAGGCACTCGTCCATGTCGGCACCGTCCTCGGCGTTGGCGCCCGGGTCGCCGGTGGTCAAGCCCGGTGAGCGCTCGGGCCAGGACGCGCGGTCGAGGATCCCGTCCCCGTTCAGGTCTCCGAGCTCCTGGCCGTTGGAGTATCCGTCGCCGTCCGAGTCGGCGTCGCGGCTCCAGCTGTTCCACTCCACCACCCGGTAGTCTTTCGGGGCACCGCCGGGCCCGCTGTAGATCAACTCCCGGATCTGCTCGCGACCGAAGGGATTGAGTCGATGGTCGACCTTGGTGCGGCCACCCGTATCATCGTCGTGACAGGTCGCGCAGCCTCGGCAAGCGGCCAGGGGCACTCTGCTCAGGATGTCTCGATTCGCGGCGGCCGGAGCCGCCTGGAGCAGGCTGGCCAGCAGCGCGAGCAGCCCCCAGGGCCAGGCGTGGGCGACGGTGGGGCGCGACATCGATCGCCAGGGGGACTCGAAGCTCTCGGAGGACCTCATGCAACCAAGGAGACCGCCCTCGAGATTTGTGAAGGCAGCGACCGCGGACTCGAGGCTCGACTCGAAGCGCGGGGGGCCAGATGCTGCAGCGCGTGCCGCCTTCGGCTCTCGCCGCGCCTTCGATGCGTCGCCCTTTCAGCTGCGGAGCTGCCCCGGATGCTCGAGTGAGGGGTCCGACGCTTCGGCGGCTGAGCGCGAGGCTCAGGTGATCGCGTGGAGCTCGGAGGGCGAGGGCCGGAACTCGTGGCTCCGTTCCCGCTCGTTCAGCTCGACCATCACGCCGCGCAGCCGAGTGGGGATGCCCCGCGAGCCGAGCACGACCCGCACGTAGTCCTCGAGCCACACGATCTCGCCGCTGGTGGTCCGCGCGCGATAGCGGAACGTGTGGTCCTTGCACTTGGCGGTGGCGAGCGCGCAGAACGCGACGGCGTCGTCGCTATCGTCCGGGTGCACCACCTGCCGAACCCAGAAGTCGGCGGACTGGAGCCACGAGGCCGCCGGGTGCCCGAGCAGCTCCTCGGCGTCCCCGCCCACGTAGCCGAACGCAAAGGTCTGCGCGTCGCCTTCCCAGACGATGATGCGGCGATCGCCATAGGCGGCGCGCGCTCGCCGCTCTACCTCGGGCATCGGCGAGTCGTCGGCCCCGAAGACCTCCAACAGCGTGGGGCCCAGGACGGTGCGGGTCATTCGGTGATTCTTGCGGTCCCCACCGGGGGCGTCAACCAGGCCGCATCCATCGAAAGGCCGCGCCCCTGCACCCCGGCGGAAGGGGCGATCCTTCCGTGTCGATGGGCGCGGGTGCGATGGCGCCGAGTCGGTCAGTCGAGACGGAAGCGAACGATGAGCGGCGGGTCGAAGACCTGCGGCACCGGCACCGGCGCGTTCGGACGCCACGCCTCGCGAATGAAGACGCTGCCCTCGATCAGGTCGTTGGAGCTCTCCGCCACGTAGGCGAAGCCGTCCGTGACGTCGAAGTCACCGGACGCAGCTCCGTCGAGCCGCACGCTGAAGGTGCTCCCGCTGCCGGGCTCGATCCGATATGCGCCGCGCGGCCAGCTGACGAGCTGGACTCGCGTACTCTCCGGCGCGTCCAGGTCGATGCGGAGAGTGGCTTGGGTCGGGTACTCCGTTGCGTCGAAAGTCGAACGACCGCTCGAGACGAGCTCGAACACGTAGCGACCGTCGACCGTCCCGATCTGTCCGTCGACGCCGTCACCGAAGACATTGGGAGCGCCGTCCCCCATCTGGAAGGTCATCCCGCGCGCCATCGGGTCGAGTCCCACGTCGGCGATGCACCGCTCGACGTCGGACTCGTACACCAGGCCGAGATCTTGGAGGAAGCGCAGCTTCGAGTAGAGCGCCGAGTAGCGCGAGGGCACGCCCTCGCCGACATAGGTGGCCATCGCCTGGCAGCCGAAGTCTTCCTTCTCGTTCTCCCCATCCGGGATCCCCTCGCTCTCGAAGAGCGCGCCCAGGTAGGTCCACGCCACCAGGTCCGCGATGTCGTCGGAGTAGGAGGTCGCGCCGTAGCGCGACATGGCACCGGCGACGGCGGTCTCTTCGGCATCGTAGTTGCCGATGGTGTCTCGTGCGGAGTCGATGCTCGGCGGGTAGGCCTGCCCCCAGCCGAGGTCGACGAAGCCGGCGTGGAGCCGCCGCCACTCGACCCGCATCCCCTTGCGGAGACGAGTGGCATCGATGGTGTCCCTCGCCCCTTCGCGGAGGCTTCGGAGCCAAGCGCCAGCGTACGAGGGGTCGCCGGGCTCGGCGGTGAACTCGGAGTACTCCGACTCGGCGTTGATGAGCGCCTCGGATGCGTGCCCGGCCTCGTGAAAGATCGTCAGCATCAGCTTGAGCCGCCACTCCGGGCTCTCCTGCAGGAACTCCTCCGTGTAGACCTTCGCGAGCCCGGACTCTCGGTTCGTGTTGATGAGGACCAGGTCCCCCGCAGAACTCGACCAGACCTGACCACCGAGGAAGGGTCTCGCCGGGATCTCGCCGAAGGCGATGCGATTGATGGACGCACAGAGCCTCGGACTCATTCGGCTCAGAGCGGCATCGACGATGGCCCGCTGCATCGGACCCGGATCGACGATGGGGACGTCCGCCGTCGTCTCCCCGGTGTCCGGGTGGGCTACGGTCTCCCAACTGAGCAGCGGGCCCGCCTCGAGCAGCTGCACGTGAGGGCAGCTCGAGGACGCCTGGGAGAGCGCATCCGACCGTCGGCCGACACCCTCGCCGGTGATCGCGCGTGGTGTGCTCATCTCCACGAGCACCTCCCCATCGCCGGACACGACCGCCAAGGAGACGATCGATGGGTCCGCTCGAACGAAGGCCAGTGTCTCCCGAGTGCCCTCGAGCGGCACCTCGAGTCGACCGCCATCTTCGATCGACCCGGTCTCGTACGCGATCACCTCCGCGAACGCGAGCAGCTGCCCGTCGACGTTCTCTCCCGCCGTGTCTCGGCCCACGAGCGCGACCGAACCGCCGAGCGGGCCCAACGGCACGCCGGCTGCGGGGACCTCCACCTGATCGGTCTCTCCGAGGCGGTAAGTGCTCTCGTCGTCCCGGAAGACCTGGACGCGCCAGAGGGTCTCGGTGGGACCAGGGCGCGATTCGCCGCATCCGTCGACGGCGGCGCACGCCTCCGCGAAAGTCTCGAAGCGCTCCCCGGCTCCGGCGTCGTCGCCGCACGCGAGGGCGAACAGGATGGGGAGAACGAACGGGTACGCGCGGCACATGGCGGGAGAGTGGCACGTGAGCCGGGACTTGTCAGAGCTCGAACGACGGCCCGAGCTCGAGCGGCGGTGAACCGGTCAGCGGCGGAAGCCGTGGTGGGCGTCGAGGCGGCGGACGTCGGCTTCGGTGAGCTCGAGGTCGGCGGCGCGTGCGCTCGACTCGGCGCTGCGGACCTTGCTGGCGCCGGGGATGGGGAACATCGCGTCGCTCGTGGTGAGCAGCCACGCGAGGGCGACCTCGAAGGGGCTGGCGTCGTGCGCGCGGCCGACGTCGATCAAGGTCGGGTCCTCGGCCACGCGGCCCTTGCCGCTCCCGCCGCCGACGGGGCTGTAGGGCAGGAACGCGAGGCCGAGCTCTTCGCAGCGGTCCACGACGCCGGACTCGAAGGAGCGGAGGTCGTAGGGGTTGCAGCGGTTCTGCACGCTGACGATGGGCACGATTTCGTTCGCCTCGTCGAGCTCCGCGCGGCTGACGTTGCTGAGGCCGACGTGGGCCACCTTGCCCGCGTCGCGCAGGTCCTTCAGCGCGCCGATGGACTCGGCGAAGGGGACGTCCGAGTCCGGGGCGTGGAACTGATACACGGCGATCTGCTCGACGCCGAGCGCCTTCAGGCTCCGGTCGCACGCCGCCTTCAGGTGCGCTGCGTTGCCCTCGGTGCGCCACGCACCGTCGGGTCGGGTCAGGCCGCCCTTGGTGCAGAGGAGCACCTCGCTCGCGTCGCCCGACCAGCTCGCGAGCGCTTCGGTGATCAGCGCCTCGTTGTGGCCGATGTCGTCGTCGTCGAGGCAGTAGACGTCCGCGGTGTCGATCAAGCGCATGCCCGCATCGAGCGCGGCGTGCACGACCCGGATGCCCTCGCTCCGATCGGGCCGCCCCTGAATCGAGAGGGGCATCCCTCCCAGGCCGAGGATGGTGGTCTCGATGCCCGTCGTTCCGAAGGTCTTGCGCTGCATGACCGCCCGAGCATGGCACATCCGCAGGTCGGGTCGCCGCCCCTTACAAGTCGGGTGGCGGCGGTTCACCTGCCGAAGCCCATCGCGTAGGCTGCGCCGCTCAGGTGTGATTGGAGGAACGACGATATGGTGCTGAAGAGCCCCCACGCAGATGTGACGATTCCCGATGGCCCGCTGAGCGCGACGACGCTGGCGAAAGCCGACGAGTTCGGCGACCGGCCGGCGCTGATCGACGGCCCGAGTGGGCGCACGATCACGTTCGCGGAGCTGGCGAAGGCGGTGAAGTCATTGGCCGCAGGCTTGGCCGGCAAGGGGCTGAAGAAGGGCGACGTGGTCGGCATCTTCAGCCCGAACCTGCCGGAGTACGCCGTGGCCTTCCATGGTATCGCGACGGCCGGCGGCGTGGTCACGACGGTGAACCCGACGTCGACCGCGGAGGAGCTCTCGCGACAGCTGCAGGCCGGCAAGGCGCGCTTCCTGATCACGGCTCCGCCCTTCCTCGCGACCGCGAACGAAGCGGCGAAGGATGCCGGCGTGGAAGAGGTCTTCGTGTTCGGTGAAGCCGAGGGGGCGACACCCTTCGCGTCCTTGATGGGGAACCCCGACGACGCGCCGTCCATCGCCATCGACCCGGCGAACGACCTGGTCGCCCTGCCCTTCTCCAGCGGCACGACGGGTCTCCCGAAGGGCGTGATGCTCACGCACCGGAACCTGGTGGCCAACGTCGCTCAGGCGAAGGCGTGCCTCGAGGTGAAGCCGGGGAGCGTGGCGATGGGCGTGCTGCCCTTCTTCCACATCTACGGCATGACCGTGATCATGAACCTCGCGCTGAGCGAGGGCGCGACGATCGTGACGATGCCCCGCTTCGACCTCCCGCAGTTCCTCGAGCTGCATCAGAAGCACGGCGTGACCCATAGCTTCGTCGTACCGCCGATCGTGCTGGCGCTCGCGAAGCATCCGCTCATCGACGAGTTCGATCTCTCGACCATCGAGATCCTGATGAGCGGTGCCGCCCCGCTCTCGCCCGAGCTCGCGGAGGCCGCGGCGAAGCGACTCGGCTGCGTGGTCTTGCAAGGGTACGGGCTGACCGAGACCAGCCCGGTCACCCACTGCAACGCGCCGGACACGAACGTCCCCGGCTCCGTGGGCCAGCTGATCCCGCAGACCGAGGCGCGCATCGTCGACGAGAACGGCAACGACGTGGCCCAGGGGGAGCGCGGCGAGCTCTGGATGCGTGGGCCGCAGATCATGAAGGGCTACCTCGACAACCCGGAGGCCACCGCGGCCATGGTCGACGCCGACGGTTGGCTCCACAGCGGCGACGTCGCGACGGTCGACGAGAAGGGCTTCTTCCGGATCGTCGACCGGCTCAAGGAGCTCATCAAGTACAAGGGCTTCCAGGTGCCGCCGGCGGAGCTCGAGGCGATCCTGCTCGAGCACCCGCAGATCGCGGACGCCGCGGTCATCGGGCGCCCGGACGAAGAGGCGGGCGAGATCCCGGTCGGCTTCGTGGTCACCGACCTCGACCCGGAGGCGGTGAAGAAGCACGTCGCCGACCACGTGTCGCACTACAAGCAGCTCCGCGACGTGAAGATCGTGGAGAGCATCCCGAAGTCCGCTTCGGGGAAGATCCTCCGGCGCGTGCTCGCCGAGCAGGATCGCGCCTGACGCGGGCCCTCAGCCGGCGGCTGCTGCCGCGGCTGCGAATGCTTCGTTGCCACGCCTCACCGCGCTTCCGACGTACGGAGAGCTCAGAAGGCGATCCATCCCTGCGTCCGTGAGCCCCCCGCCGTTGTCTACACGCAGCTCGTCGAGCCCGGAGAAGTGTGCGGCGCCAGCGAGCACGTCGGCGGTGGCGTCGCCTAGTCCCGTTCCGACCAGTTCGAGCTTCCGCAGGCCGGAGAGCTGCGTTGCTTTGCCGAGTAGCGCCAAACCCTGGTCGCCCAGGCCATGGTTGCCCGCGATCGAGAAGTCGCGGAGGTCACCCACAGCCTCGCTCGCGAGCAGCGACTTCAAGCCGCTTTTCTTCATGGAGACGCCCTCGAGCCGAAAGACGTCCGAGGTCCGCATGAGTGGCGAGCCTGCGATGGCCTTGACTCCGCTGTCGCCCATCTCGTTGTGGTCGAGGCGCCACATCGACAGCCGGGCGGCGAGTGGGTGAGTCGCGAGCGACTTGACCTGCCCCGCCTTCAGATTGTTGTGCGCGAGGTCGAGGTGGGTGAGCGCGTCCAGGTGCTCCGACCCGAGCAGCGCCTTGAATCCCGAACCCGAGAGCCCGATGCCGCTCAGCTGCAGGTGCGTCACTCGGGCGAGTGGCTTCCAACCCGCGAGCGCCTTGGTACCAGTGTCGTGAACATAGTTCGAGTCCAGGCAGAGGGCTCGCACCCGCGTCAGAAAAGGCGACCGCAGGAGCGCCTTGAGGGCCTTGGGGTCCAGCGAGTTGACGATCTCGAGGGCGGCGACTCGCTCGAGCTCGGGGAACTGGGCGACGGACTTCGCCGCTCCATCTCGCAGCGTCTTGTCGTAAGCGATGCGTAGGGCGACTTCTGCATCCGGATTGGCGGCCACGAAGTCTCGCAGTCCGTCGAAAGAGTCCACGACGGCGAGGCTCTCTGGGTTGAGCATCCCTCCACGCTACCACGACCGGCATTGGATGGAGGCCGCTAGGGGCCACCCAGCGCACCCACGGGGCCGACACGCAAGACACACTCGGAGTCGCGACGGCCGCGGAAAACCCTTGCCGAATGCGGCCGAATCCCTAGGAATCGATCTCATGGAGCCCACCACACTCACCGACGACGAGATCGAAACCCTCGAGACCGACAACGACGGCATCGACGAGCCCGGCGCCGACCCGGACGCCAGCGACAGCGACAGCGACGCGGGCGACGCCGACTCGGACGCCTCCGACAAGGACAGCGACGCGGGCGACGCCGACGCCGACGCCGCCGACAAAGACAGCGACGCAGCTGACGCCGATGCCGACGCCGCCGACAAGGACAGCGACGCGGGCGACGCGGATGCCGACGCCAGCGACGCCGACGCCGACGCCAGCGACGCGGATGCCGACGCCAGCGACGCGGATGCCGACGCCAGCGACGCGGATGCCGACGCCAGCGACGCCGACGCCGACGCAAGCGACGCGGACGCCGACGCGAAGGACGCCTGAGGTCGGAGCGTGAGCCGCGCGCCGATCGAGCGCTGCGTCGGTGATGCGGAGCACTTCGCGGCCGAGGTCTGGACCCGGCGGTGGCATCGCTACCCCGGGGCCGACTCCGACGCGTTCGCCGATCTGCTGAGTCTCGCGACGGTCGACGACCTGCTCGCGTCCGGTGGCCTGCGTCACCCGGCGCTGCGGGTCGTTCGCGACGGGAAGACCCTGCCGCGGTCCCGGTTCACGCGTTCCCACAGCACGGGCGGGCGCCGGGTCGGCGACGCGGTCGACGCGGACGCCGTGCTCCGCGCGTTCGGCGATGGGGCCACCGTGGTGCTCCAGGCGATGCACCGCTTCCATCCGCCGGTGCAGGCGTTCTGCGACGGGCTCGAGGCGTTCTTCGGCCACCCGCTCCAGGCGAACGCCTACCTGACTCCCGCCAAGTCGCGGGGGCTCGCGGTCCACCACGACACGCACGACGTCCTGGTGCTCCAGCTCCACGGAACGAAGGAGTGGCTCCTCTACGACCCGGTCGTCCCCGACCCGGTGTCCGGCTTCCCGAAGAGCCCACGGCACCCGAAGCCCGGACCTGTGAGGGAGACCGTTTCGCTCGCGCCGGGCGACTGCCTCTACCTCCCGCGCGGGGTACCGCACCAGGCCCTCGGCCTGGACGGTGCGTCGTTGCATCTGACCCTCGGCGTTCGCAGCCCGACATGGCTCGACGTCGTGGGCCGAGTGATGGATCGCGCCGCGGAGATCCCCTCGCTCCGGCGCGCGCTCCCGCTCCAGTACGGGACTCATCCCGGCGCACTGGAAGCCGAGCTGCCCGAAATCCTCGAAGAGGTCGCGCAGTGGCTTCGGGGTCGGGACGCAGCCGAGCTCACCGCGGCCGAGGTGGCGCGCGCCCGCTCACTCCGACGGCCGAGTGACCGCGGTCGGCTCCTCGCCATCGCGGACGCGGCATCCATCGCCGACGACACCGCGCTCGAGCGCGCGGACGAGGTGCCCTGGCGGATCGAGAGCCGCGGCGACTTCGCAGTGCTCCACGCCGGGCGGGCCACCCTTCGCTTCCCGCTTCGGATCCGGCCCACGCTCGAGCAGCTGATCAGCGCCCCCACTCTCCGGGCCGCCGACCTGAGCGCGCACCTCGACGAGCCCGGCCGGCTCGTGCTGGTGCGGCGGCTCGCGCGCGAGGGCCTGCTCCGGCGCGAGGTGCGATGAGCGCGCGCTTCTTCTGCAGCGACGCGAGCGTCGCACGGGACGAGCCGCTCCACGGGACGGCCTCGACCGTCCGCCGCTGGATCGGCGTCGAGCAGAGTGGGCCGTGGGGCCCCAAAGCGCTCCAGGAGAGCCGGCTCGGCGAGGACGCCAGCGCGCGCCTTCGAGCGGTCGGTCGAGCGGTCGGCGCGCGGGTGCTGCTCATCCGTCGGCACGGTCGCTACGAGCAGCGGGGCCACGAGGTTCGCGTCGCCTTCACCGGCCGGGACCGCCGTTGGCTCGAGGCGCTCCGCTTCGAGACGACCGAGGAGCTGCTGGCGCACGACTTCGCGTCGCTGCGGCGTGGTCGCAGCGTCGGCGGCGAACGCCTCGATCACCTCGAGCTCTTCGTGTGCACCCACGGCAAGCACGACCCCTGCTGCGCGCGAAAGGGTCGCGCGATCGCGGAGGCGCTGCAGCCGGAGCTCGGCGACCGCGTCTGGGAGACCTCCCACATCGGCGGCGACCGCTTCGCAGGCAACCTGCTCGCCCTGCCCCTCGGCGTCTACTACGGCCGCGTCGAGCCGGCGCAGGCGGTGCGCTTGGCCAGGCGCCTCGACGAAGGCCTGCTCGACCTCGCGCACTACCGCGGCCGCAGCAGCTATCCGTTCGCCGCGCAGGCGGCGGAGTGGCTCGTGCGTGAGAAGCTCACGCTCCACGCGTTCGATGCATTGCAGCTGACCGAGCACGCGGAGAACACCGACCACGACGACGCGCTCTCGGTCAGCACCTTCCGCCTCCGCGACGGCAGCCACGTACGCGCCACGGTCGAAGAGACCGCCGCAGCGCCCGCGCAGCTGACCTGCCACGCGGACGCCGAGCACCGCGCTCCACGCTACGCCCTCCGCGAGCTGACCGAGGTGTAGGTCAGCCCAAGCGCGCTGCGTGGTGGCGGAGGTGGTCTTCGACGAAGGTCGCGATGAAGTAGTAGCTGTGGTCGTAGCCTTCGCGAAGACGCAGCTCGAGTGGCTGGCCCGCTTCCTTCGCGGCGGCCTCGAAGAGCTCGGGTTTGAGCTGCTCCTCGAGGAACCCGTCGGCGAGGCCCTGGTCGATCAAGATCGGCTCGGGGTGCTGGTGCTTCTTCACGAGCTCGGTGGCGTCGTGGGCCGCGTGCGCGGCCGGGTCGTCGCCGAGGTACTTCGGGAGCGCCTTCTGGCCCCAGGGGACCTGGGTCGGCGCGACCACCGGTGAGAAGGCCGAGAGCGAGCGCCACTTGTCGGGCTCGCTCAGGCCGAGCACCAGCGCGCCGTGGCCGCCCATCGAGTGGCCGAAGAGGCTGCGGTGACCGGCGCCCTTCGTCGGGAAGTGCTCGTCGATCAGCGCGGGCAGCTCCTCGGTGACGTAAGAGCGCATCTTGAAGTGCGTCGACCACGGCGCCTCGGTGGCGTCGAGATAGAAGCCCGCGCCCTTGCCGAAGTCGTAACCGTCCTCGTCGGGGACGTCGTCACCGCGCGGGCTGGTGTCCGGCATGACCAGCATCAGCCCGAGCTCCGCGGCCACGCGCTGGGCGCCGGCCTTGGTGGTGAAGTTGTCGGCGGTGCAGGTCAGGCCGCTGAGCCAGTACACGACCGGCACGCGACCGACCTGCGCCTGCGGCGGCTGGAACACCGCGAAGCGCATCGTGCAGGCGCACGCCGTGCTCTCGTGGGTGTAGAAGCCGTTGACGCCGCCGAAGCAGGCCTTCTCCTCGAGGGTCTCGATGGCGGTCACTCGAACGACACGACGGAGCGAATGGACTTGCCCTCGTGCATGAGGTCGAAGGCGTGGTTGATCTCTTCGAGGCCCATGGTGTGGGTGACCATCGAGTCGATCTCGATCTTCCCCTCCATGTACCAGTCGACCAACGTCGGGACGTCGGTGCGGCCGCGAAAGCCGCCGAACGCGCTGCCGCGCCACACGCGGCCGGTCACGAGCTGGAAGGGTCGCGTGCTGATCTCGACGCCGGAGTCGGCGACGCCGATGATCACCGACTCGCCCCAGCCCTTGTGACAGCACTCGAGGGCCTGCCGCATGGTGTCCGCGCGGCCGACGCACTCGAAGGTGTAGTCCGCGCCGCCGTCGGTGAGCGCGACGAGGTACTCGACCAGGTCGCCATCGATCTTGGTCGGGTTCACGAAGTGGGTCATGCCCATGGCCTCGCCGAGGGCCTTCTTGTCGTCGTTGATGTCGACGCCGATGACCTTCCGGGCGCCGACCATGCGGGCGCCCTGGATGCAGCTGAGGCCGACGCCGCCGAGACCGAAGACGACGACGTTCGCGCCGGCTTCGACCTTCGCGGTGTTGAGCACCGCGCCGATGCCGGTGGTCACGCCGCAACCGAGCAGGCAGACCTTGTCGAAGGGCGCGTCCTTACGGACCTTGGCCACGGCGATCTCCGGGAGCACGGTGTGCGTCGCGAAGGTCGAGGTGCCCATGAAGTGGTGGATGGTCTTGTCGCCCTTCGAGAAGCGGCTGGTCCCATCGGGCATCAGGCCCTTGCCCTGCGTCGAACGGATCGACTGGCAGAGGTTGGTCTTGCGCGAGAGGCAGAACTTACAAACACGGCATTCCGGCGTGTAGAGCGGGATGACGTGGTCGCCCTTCTGCACGCTGGTGACGCCAGGGCCGACGTCGACGACCACACCGGCGCCCTCGTGGCCGAGGATCGACGGGAAGATCCCCTCCGGGTCCGCCCCACCGAGGGTGTAGGCGTCGGTATGACACACGCCGGTCGCCTTGAGCTCGACGAGGACCTCCCCTTCCTTGGGGCCCTCGAGCTCGACCTCTTCGATTTCCAAGGGCTTTTTTGCCTCGTACGCGACCGCTGCCTTGACCTTCATCGTGCTTCCTCCTGGATTGCCTCTGGGCGGCGCACGCTAACAGAGGCGGGCCGCGGTTTGGAGTGATGAGACGCGCGGCACGCAATTGCGTTGCGAAGCGGTTACCATGCGGCTTCGATGACCGTCCCCGGTCCAGAGTCACGCCCCTCGCTTCGGCCCGAGCTGCCGATTCAGATGGGGCGCTTCACCCTCGCGGAGGAGCTGGGCGCCGGCGGCATGGCCACCGTCTATCTGGGCAAGATGAAGCTCGGCGCGGGGCTCGATCGACTGGTCGCGGTGAAGACGATCCACGGGCACCTGGCGAAGAAACAGGCGTTCGTGGACATGTTCCTCGACGAGGCGCGCATCGCCTCGATGATCAGCCACCCGAACGTCTGCGCCGTGTTCGACTTCGGTCAGGAAGAGGGCACCTACTTCCTGGCGATGGAGCACCTGCTCGGCGAGCCGCTCTTCGACGCGATCGGCGCCGTCGATCGGGACCGCGGCGAGGAGCTGATGCAGGCGGTGCCCTTCCTGGCGGCGCGCATCATCGCGGATGCCTGCGAGGGCATTCATGCCGCGCACACCACCAAGGGCAGCGACGGCAACGAGCTCGGCATCGTCCACCGGGACGTGTCCCCGCAGAACATCTTCGTGACCTACGAGGGCACGGTGAAGATCGTGGACTTCGGCTGCGCGAAGGCGCTCGAGCGAGTCACGCAGACCAACACCGGCATCATGAAGGGCAAGGTCTCCTACGCGGCGCCCGAGCAGCTTCGCGCCGAGGAGATCGACCACCGAGTGGACGTGTTCGCGCTCGGTGTGTGTCTCTGGGAGACGCTCTGCATCCGCCCGCTCTTTCGCCGGGACACCGCGATCAAGACGGCGATGGCCGTGCTCGAGGAAGAGACGCCACGCGCAGACGAGGGTCGCCCCTGGGTGCCCGCCGCGCTCGCGGACATCGCGGCCAAGGCCCTCTCGACCGACGCCGACGAACGCTACTCGAGCGCCCGCGAGATGGGCCGCGATCTCCGCAACTGGATCGCGCGCAGCGGTCAGCCCTTCGAG
The DNA here is from genome assembly GCA_017644045.1 of Deltaproteobacteria bacterium. Classification (GTDB taxonomy): domain Bacteria; phylum Myxococcota_A; class Polyangia; order Polyangiales; family Houyiibacteriaceae; genus UBA1660. The sequence goes on along the minus strand of JAEPMI010000008.1, from coordinate 25,716 downwards.
TCGGCCGAGGTCGCCGAGTGGATGGACTACCTCTTCGCCGACCGCCACGCGAAGCGGCGTTCGGTGGTCCGCAAGGTCGAGGCGCTGGACGGATCGACAATTCAACCGGTGAGCGTCGTCGAAGAGGCGCTCGCCGCCGAGGTCGCCACCGACGAGAGCGACGCGGACGACTCGAAGCCGCAGACGCTGCGCTTCGACACCGACGACGAGCCGCGCGGCGTGCGTGGAGGCAAGGGCAACCTGGTGCTCGCGGTGCTGCTGCTGCTGGTCGGCGGCGCGCTGGCCGCGTGGCTCTTCGCCGAGGACCAGGTGCGCGCGCTGATCGGGATGCCGGTCGCCGAAGCCCCGGAGACCGAGACGGAGACCGAGCCCGAGGATCCGCCCGCGGTGGTCGACGAGAACGACGGCTACGAGGGCGTGGACATGATCTTCGAGCCGAACGACGTCACCGTCGAGTCGCTGGAGGACGCGCCTCCGGCGACCGCGGAAGAGACGCCCGAGGTCGAGGTGGAAGAGCCGGCGGCGCGCTCCGGGATGGAGACATCCGCGATGCGCGAGCCGCGACGGCGCGCTCCGCGCGAGGAGCAGCTGACGGAAGCCGAGGAGGTCGCGCGCGCCGGAGCGCTCCGCGTGCGTGCGGTCGGCGGCTACGCGCGGGTCGTCTACCAGGGGAACGATCTCGGCCGCACGCCGGTGCGCTTCGACCTGCCGCCCGGGACCCACAGCATCCAGGTGCTGCCGAACGGTGAAGAGCCCGGTCAGACCTTCCAGGTGCGGATCGAGGCCGGGACGCTGAAGACCATTCAGGTGCAGATCCCGGGCGACGCCCCCGAACGGGAGCGCGATCCGGAGCCCGAGCCCGATCCCGAGCCACCCAGCGCCATGGGCGGCGACGTGGATTGGACCCCTCCGCCCAACTGACGTGCGACACCGGCGAAGCATGAACACCCCCGCGGCGGTGTATGCTTCGCGGGAAGGCGTCGCGGAAGGCGTCGGACAAGGAGTCGCACGTGAGCTGGATGGTCGTCATGGGAATCGGTGCGGTGCTCGGGCTCGCGGCCCTGGTCGGCATCGGTTGGTCGCTCCGCAAGCTCGAGCCCCCGAAGAAGTGGGGCGTGCTGGTCGCCTCGCTGCTGGTCGGTGCCGGCGGCGCGTTCATGGTGATCAACGCCACCGCGATCGGCGGTGCGGGCGCCGAGGAAGAGGTCGAAGAGATGGAAGACTTCGACGCGCCCCTCGACGACGACTGGGGTGACGACGACGACTGGGGCGACGAAGAGGGCGCCGAAGGCGACGACGACTGGGCCGAAGACGACGAAGAGTCGGAGGAAGAGGGCGCCGAGGAAGAAGCGGCGGAGTAGCGCGTCAGAGGCCGAGCGGCGCCGCGAGCTCCTGGACGAGATCCGAGAGCTCGCCGCGCAACACGGCGTCCGCCTCGTCGTCCATGCCGGTGGTCTCTCGGTTGAGGATCACCACCTTCGCGCCCGAGCGGCGCGCGAGCGGCACGAGGCCCGCGACCGGGAAGACCGCGAGCGACGACCCGAGACAGAGCAAGAGATCGGCGTCGCGGATCTCCTGCTCGGCTTCGGCGAGCACCGGCCCGAGCATGTCGCCGAAGAGCACCACCGAGGGCTTCATGCGGAGGCTTCCGCAGCTCGGACAGATGGGCGGCTTCGCGTCCTCGCGCAGGTCGATCGAGGCCTGCAGGTCCATCGAGTGACCGCACACCTGGCACTCGAGGCGCCGGAAGGATCCGTGCATCTCGAGTACCCGCCGCGAGCCCGCCTTCTGGTGGAGTCCGTCGACGTTCTGCGTGACCACCGCCTGCATCCGCCCCCGGCTCTCGAGGCGCGCGAGGAAGCGGTGCGCGGCGCTCGGCTGAGCGTCGCGGATGGCGGCGAGCTTCGGGATCCAGAAGCGATAGAAGCGGCGCGGGTCCTCCTCGAAGCCGGCGGTGGACGCGACGTCCATCGGGTCCACGTCCTTCCAGAGGCCGGCGTCGCTGCGGAAGTCGGGGATCCCCGACTCCGTCGAGACCCCTGCGCCGGTCAACGCCACGGCGTGGCGCGCCTGGTCGATCCATCGAGCGACCATTCCGATCATCGAGCTACCTCCGAGACGAAGTCTTCGAGCACGCTGAGCAAGCCGGGCTGATCCTGGAGCATCGCGAGGCCATGCCCACCTCCGTCGACCAGCCGCGCGCTGCCGCTGGGGGCGACCCGCGCCATCTCCCGCGCGGTCTCGGCCGAGGCCACTTCGCCACGAGCGGCCACGGCCAGGAGCGGTCGCTCCGCCGGGTACTCCGCGAGCGGGCTGATCGCGTCGATGCCGTGGTACGCGCGGCCTGGCGAGAGCGCGAAGACCCCATCGACCTCGTCGGCGGTGGCCGCGCGGATGGCGACGCTGGATCCGATCGAGGACCCGCCGAAGACCCAGCGCGGCGGCAGGTCGGACCGGAGCCGCGCCCACGCGACGATGGCCTCACCGTCCGCCGCGACCTGCGCCCATTCCTCGGGCCCGAAGCTCCGCCAGCCGTCCGGCCCACCCGGGCTCTCGCCGTGACCCCGCAGGTCGACGCGGACCACCGAATGACCCGCGCGGCGTAGTCCTTCGGACACCGGCTCCCATTCGCCGCGCTCGGCGCCGAGCTGGTGGAAGAGGAAGACGGTCGCGCCGTCGTCCGGTCCGGCGGCGACGTCGGCCGCGAGCTCCAACCCGTCGGCCATCGGGATGGTCACCGGCGTGGGGGCCGGCAGCCCCTGCGGCTCCGCCTCCTCCGCCACCTCGCTCGGCGCGCTCGGCCGTTCCGTGACGACCGAGCTCGCGTCGTCGCCGCAGCCTCCGAAGAGGAGCAGGCCGAGGAGCACGTGGGGTGAGCGCACCATTCGGCGGGACCATAGCTGAAAGCGACAGGCATTCACGCCGCCGTCGCTCGGGCGGTCCGCGGCGCGGCACCGCCCCGGCTCAGGGACCGACGACCACCACTCGGGGTGTCAGGCTGTCGTCGGTGGTGCCCGTGCCGAGCTGCCCCTCGTTGTTGAGCCCCCAACACGCGAGCACGCCCGTATCGAGGCGCGCGCACGTGTGGTAGTCGCCCGCGTCCAGCTCGACCACCGTGCTGGTGAAGCCGGACACGCGCTGTGGACCGGAGTGCGGGTCGGTGTCCCCCAACCCGAGCTGACCGAAGCCGTTGCCGCCCCAGCAGAAGACCTCGTCGCCGCCGTCCATGGCCGCGCAGGTGTGACTGCCGCCCGCAGCGATCGCGACCGGGAGCGACGGCAACCCCGGGACGACGACCGGGTTCTCGGTGTCGGCGCCCGGCGTGCCGAGCTGCTCGAAACTGTTCCAACCCCAGCACGCGACCACACTCGCGGTGCGTGCACAGGTGTGGCGGCCGCCGGCCGAGACCTCGTCGATGCCGGAGATGCCCGGCGGCGAGACCGGCGAGAACACGATGTCGCCGGGGCTCGAAAAGGGCTGACCGAGCTGGCCGTAGCCGTTCCAGCCCCAACACGCCGCGCTGTCGTCGGCCGTTCGGGTGCAGAAGTGGCCGCCGCTGCCGTCGATGTCGAGCGAACCATCGGCGTCGGTCACCTGAACGGGGGTCAGGCTCTCCGTGTTGCCGCCGTTGCCGAGGCCGCCACCACTGCCACGCCCCCAGCACATCACATCACCGTTCTCACGGACGGCGCAGACGTTCTCGCCACCCACGGAGACTCGGACGGCGTCGTCGATCGAGGGCTGGGCCCGAACGGGCGTACGCCGCTCCGTGCGCGTTCCATCGCCCAGCTGACCGGCGTTGTTGAGGCCCCAGCAGTAGATCTCTCCGTCGGCGTTCAGCGCGCAGGACTGATAGCCCATCGCCGAGACCTCGATCGCCTCGCCGGGCACGTCCACCAACGTCGGCGACGTACGGCGCATGGTCGTACCGTCACCGATCTGACCGTTCCCGTTGCCTCCCCAGCAGTAGACCTCGCCGTCCGCGATGGCGCAGGTGTGGACCCAGCTGAGCGCGATCTGCTGACGCGCCGAGGGGTCGATGATCGGCCCCATGTCCGGCACCCCCTCGTCCGGGTCGGACCCGAGGTCGCGTGGGCCGCCCAGGTCGGTGTCGCCCAGGTCCGGGGGCGACCCCATGTCGACCGGATCGACGCCGAGGTCGTCGCCCTCCTCCGCGAAGTCCGCCTTGGGGTTGATGAGGGAGCACGCCGCGAGCAGCGGCAGGAGTGGAGCGAGTCGAGCCATCAGAACGTCCCCCGCGCGCTGGCGTAGCAACCCTGACCGTCGCAGGCGGCGCTGAGGGCCACGTCGTCGTCGCCCCCGCCGTCCTTCAAGGTGAACATCAGGACCGCGCCCACCGCCGCGATCGCCAGACCGCCGAAGATGAGCACGTCGGCCGTGACCGAGCGCGTGCGCATCTGGTCGTAGTCGGAGCGAAGCTCTGGCGAGCAGGCCGTGAGCTCGGGGCAGGCGCTCTCGATGTCGTTGCCCTGACCGAGCGCGATGGCGCCGAGGATGGCGCCGGTGATCAGCAGCGCCCCGCCGCCGGCCGCGACGATGGGACCGACGATCGACATGCTCTCCTCCTCGGTCTCGACGGGCGCGTCGACCTCCGGCTCGACCTCGGCCGGAGCGGCGTCCTGCTGCTCGGCGATGCTCATGTCGAGCTCGCGAATGCGCATCTCCACGGTACGCCGCAGCTCCGGGTCATCGTCCGCCGGCGACTCTTCGAGGAAGCGTTGGTACGTGTCGCGGGCTTCCTGCTGGTGGCCCGGCAGCTCGTCGAGGGCGGTGCCCACGTTGTAGAGGATCGTCGGCGCCATCGGGCTGCCCAGCTCGTTCAAGAGCTCGTAGGCACGCTTGAACGACTCGACCGCGAGCCGGAAGCGCTCGTCGTCGAAGTGCTCGCGCCCCTCCACGAATGCCTGCCGTGCCTCGGCCTCACGTGCGTCCGCGTCATCTTGCGCGGAGGCCGTGCCGACCATTCCCACGAGCAGTGCGAAACACACCACCCGACCCCATCCAATGCAGCTCATCGGGCGGAACGGTAGCACCTCGTGGGGGTCGATGGTGCCCCCGGAGGCACCGTCCCACTTCGAGGTCCCCGAGACCGGACTGCGGACCATCGACCATGGTATGCCCCGACTCATGAGCGTCGAGCGGAAGGCCGCCATGTTGGTCATCGGCAACGAGGTGCTGACCGGGAAGGTCGAGGAGAAGAACGTCGCCGTGCTCGCGCGGGTGCTCTTCGAGCTGGGCATCGCGCTACGCCGAGTCGTGGTCTGCGTGGACGAGATCGACGTCATCGCGCGCGACCTCAACGAGCTGCGCGAGACCCACGACCTGGTCTTCACCAGCGGCGGCGTGGGGCCGACCCACGACGACGTGACGGTCGACGGCGTCGCCGCGGCCTTCGGTCGGCAGGTGGTCCGCTCCCAGGAGGTCGAGAAGCTCATCCGCCGCTACCACGAGGCGAAGGGGGAGCCGCTGACCGACGCGCACCTCCGCATGGCGAACGTGGTCGAGGGCTGCCGGTTGGTGCGCGAAGCCGCCCTCCCCTGGCCCACGCTCGTGCTCGAGAACGTCTACGTGCTGCCCGGCGTGCCGCAGATCTTCGAGATGAAGCTCGCGGTGCTGAAGGACGAGCTCGACGAGGGCGACGCCTTCACCTCCGAGGCCGTCTACACGCAGCTCGACGAGGGCTCGATCGCCGAGACGCTCCACGACCTCACCCGCGACTTCCCCGGTGTGCTCATCGGCTCCTACCTCGCGTTCCGCGAGACCGCCTATCGCGTGAAGGTCACCTTCGACGGCCGCGACGCCGAGCGGGTCCACGCCGCGGCCGAGGCGCTGCGGAAGGCGCTGCCGGCGGAGAGCCTCGTCGACTACGAGGGCTGAGCCCGAGAGTCGGACGGATCGGCCGGCCCTGCCGGCGGCGCTTTGAGTTGAATTGAGCGCCCCCCGGGCCAGCATTCGGCATGACCCGATCCACGCGGCCGATTCGAAGGGCGAGCGAGACGCGAACCTGCCCGCTCCGAGCGCTCGCGATGGCACTCATCCTCCCCGCGTGTGGCGTCACCGCTACCGCTCCTGCACCCGCGGCCCCCGAGGCGTCGGAGGCGACTGAGGCGGAGCGAAGGCCGGCGGTCCAGCTCTCCACTCTTCCTTTCGTCGATCCGCCGCGCCCGGTCGGCGACGGCTACTGGCTGGTGGGTGGGGTTCGAGTCCAGTCCGCCGAGGGGGGCTTCCGCGCTGCGCCCGAAGCGCTTTCGGGGGTCGGCTTCACGAGCGCGGTACGGTGCGAAGCCGGCTGGGTCTTCTTGTCCGAGGCCGGGCAACGGATATGGCGCGCCCCGGAGTTCCTCGGGGACCTCGAGCTGGTGGCCGTTGCTCCCGAAGGGCAGCGGTGGAGCGCGGTTCCCTCGGGCGGTGGGTGGCTGACCGTCCGCTCCACCGACGGTCTCCTCTACGGAACGGATGGCAGCGGGCCCCCGACGCAGGCAAGGGGGCTCGAGGACCTGTCGGTCGTCGTGGCGACCGTCTCACCCAACGGCCGAGGCCGGGCCATCGAGCTCGGTCGGCGGTGGCTGGAGAGCGATGACGGAGGCCGCAGCTGGCAACTCGGCGGACCCGCCTCGAACGGCGACATCGAGCAGCTCAGGCGAGACACGGCGGACTCGAGCGGCGGTTGGACGGACGCCGTGGCTGACGTGTTCGCGGCCGTGGCGCATCGCTTCGAGCAGTTGGGCGCTGCACACGTGGAGATGGACCTGGCCAACCCCATGGTGACGAGAACCCATGCCGGCCTCGTGTTCGATCTCCGGTTCGGACGCGGACTGTTCCTGGTCGAAGGCACCCGAGAAGCCGCCCGCGCGCGGCGCCTCGAGACGGGGGACGAACGGTGCCGCCTGCTCCCCGCCGGGCTGGTGGAGTGCGCGGGAGGACTCTGGGCGGTGGGAGCGCGGAGGCCGCGTCGAGTCGTGCGCTTCCCCGACCGATTCTCGCCGCAGATCGTCCAGAGCGCGGATGGGTCCGAGCTCTTGGTCGACATCGGATGCCAGGGCGAGGCGAGCCAGCGTTGCCTCGTCGATCGCCGCTCGGGCGAGTCGGAGACGCTCGACACCTCGATGGACCTGAGCCTCCGCCGATTCAAGGGCTTCGCCGACGGACGCGTGTTGGTCGGTACGGAGCAGAGGCTCGCGTTCGTCGACCTCCGGACGTCTCGAAGCGAACCGGTGGCCGTACCTTCGGGACTCGACGAGTCGAGCCATGCTCGACTTCTGAGCGACCAGACCATCCTCTTCCAGCGTGCCGTGGACTTCGATGGTGAGCTCGAGGCCCACCTGCTGACACGCGGTCGGCTCGCGCCACTCGCGCTCCCCGAGGGATCGCGCGAGCTGCACATGTTCGACGCACGAGCTGGAGTCGTGGTCACGGAGGACCAGCTCCTCGCCACGACCGACGGCGGGCAACGGTGGGTCCCACTCACCGACTCCCTCGATCACGTGTGGACCCATGGGACCTGCCGAGGCTCGGCCTGTCGGTTCGGCCCCCACCTGGTCATGGCGACCGTGGACGACCTCACCGCCGAGCGAATCCGCGAGGTGCCGTGGGTGGCGGAGCCCCGAGCCCTCGAGCTCTCGTGCGACACCACTCTTCCCCGGGGCTCCCTGCAACCCACGGGTGTTCGGATGCGGGTCGCGCCCCATCGCCGAGGGCGGCGCTACACCGTCGAGTGGACGACGGACGGTCGTCAGAGGCGGGCTCAGGCAGTCGCATCGAGCGGGATCGACGACGCACGGGAGCTGGGCTCGAACGGGGCGACGATGACGAGCCCCAGCGGCGCCCGAGGCTTCAACTACTGTGGTGGCGGCGAGTGTGGGACCTTGCTCGTGCGAGGCGATGGCTCGCTGATTCCCATCGCCGAGGGTCCGAACCACCCGCGCACCGGCCGCGGCTTCGGTCGGCTGTCCGAGCTGGGACCGACCGACCACCTGGTCGAGCTCGAATACAGCACGACCGTGGACCGAGTCCGAGGGACGAGCATCGAGCGGGTGTCGCTGGTCCCGTGTCACCCCACCGTGCGGGTCGACGGAGACCAGTGGTCTGCCGGCGAGATGACTCGACACGGCGACCGACGTCGGGTGGTGCTCGTGTCTCCAAGTGGCGATCGCCAGGAGATGGGGCTGGACGCGGCCGCATTCGGACGGGGATGCGAGGCGGACTCGGATGCGCCTCTGCTGCTCGTGCCGATGCCCTACGGCCGTGACCGCGCGACGGCCGCCGTGCGACTCGATCCCACGCCCTGCCTCGAGTGGGTAAGAGTGGCAGAGACGGAGCTGGAAGCGCAGCCCGACGGGTCGCTGCGAGCCCCGGACGGGTCATCGTGCCGCATCGCCGCGGCCGCGCCCTGAGAGCTAGGCGGTCTCGAGCTCGGGGGGTGGCGGCATGGTGGAGGCGCGCTCGCCCATGGTCTCGAGCTTGGCGATCTGCAGCTCGTTCCCGATGAGGACGAGGCTGTCCTCCGGCATGACCTCGAAGTCGCCGCCGGGGTTGTCGATGAAGGTCCCGTCTTCGCGGTAGACGCCGATGAGCGTGAGGCCGGTGCGCTGGCGGAGCTGGGCTTCACGCAGGGTCTGGTTGGCCAGGAAGGGGAAGTCGGAGGCGTGAGCTTCGACGAGCTGCAGGTCGAGGCCGCGCTTGCCGTGGCCACCGAATTTCTCGCCGACGAGCGGGTCGAGCTCCACCGTCGAGCGCTTCCCGTCCTCGGCCTGGCTCTTGCGCATCATCCCGTAAATGGCCGGGCTGGTGATGCAGGTCACGATCGCGACGAGGATGATCGCGGTGTTGATCTCGGGTGTGATCACGCCGAGGCGCAGACCGATCGCCGAGGCCGCGATGATGAGCGAGAGGCGGGAGCTGAGCAGGAAGCCGGCGGCGATGGCGTTCTTCTTCCCGAAGAACTGCTTGAGCATCAGGCTCGGGACGACCTTCACCACGAACGCGAAGGCCACGAGCACCGGGACCAGGACGAGCGACGCCGGGTCCTTCAGGAGCGACTGGATGTCGAAGTTGGCCCCGACCATGATGAAGAAGATCGGGATGAAGAAGCCGAAGCCGATGGCGTCGAGCTTCATGCCGAGCAGGCCGTGCACCGACTTCGGGCTCAGCGAGCTGACGGCGGTGCCGGCGAGGAAGGCGCCGAGAATGATCTCGGAGCCGATGAACTGCGAGAAGACGACGAAGAGGAGCATCAACGTCATCGCGGTGCGGACCTGGAGCTCGGCGGTCTTCGGGGCCGCGAACGCGAGCCGCTTCACCAGCGAGGTCTCCCGGTGCAGCAGCTTCTTGCCGGCCCAGACCACCCCGCCGAGCAGGAAGAAGAGCGTGAAGACGACGAGTAGGTTCAGCGTCAGCCCGGAGGTCTCGTAGAAGGTCACGACGACCGTGATGAGCAGCATCGTGACGAAGTCGGCGATGACCGCCGAGAGGATCACGATCTGGCCGAACTGGGTGGCGCCCTCCCCGCGCTCCTTGAGGAGGGGCATCACGAGGCCGACCGAGGTCGTGCTCATGATGAGCGCCATGATCCACGGCGTCTCGAGGTAGCCGAGCCAGACGAGGATGAAGCTGAGCAGCGTCGAGGTGACCAGCGTCGCGGCGAACATGCCGCCGCAGATCATGAGCAGCCGGCGGAGCGACGGGGTGTCCTCCGCGCCGTGCCCGTGCTTGGACTCGCCGCCGACGGCCAGCGAGCGGAAATCGATCTCGAGCCCCGAGAGGAACATGAGGAACGTGAACCCGAAGAGGCTCATCAGCTCGAGCCAGGGGTCGGGCTCCTCGGGGATCAGCCCGAAGCCGCTCTTGCCCACCGCGATGCCGATGAGGATCTCTCCGACGACGAGGGGCACCCGCAGGATCGTGATCCTGGGCAGGAGGATTCCGGTGACCATGGCCGCGGAGACCACGGTCAGGAGCGGAATGAAGGAGTGCTCGTCGTGCACGGTCGGCGGCGATCATCCACCCCCACCGTTCGCGGGTCAAACTGGATTCGCGAATTGGAGGTCCGGCTACGGCGGAACCGGCCGAAGCGAGATCTCGATCTTCGACACGCCGGGGGGGAGCTCGGTCTCGATGTCGTGCGGGAAGTAGCCGGGCGCGGTGATGGTGATCTGGTGCACGCCAGCCGGCAGTCGATGGGCCCGATGGGCCAGGACGCGGGCCGAGGCGACGAAGCGTCCGTCGACGTAGACCCTGGCGTCCTCGGGGTCCGCGACCACCTCGAGGCCCGCAGGGGTGGGCCGCGGCTCGCCGCCGCAGCCGAGGGCCGCGAGGCCGAGAACGAACGCGATCGCCCTCACCACGGCACCCCCTCGAGCGGCGCGACCGCCCGAAGCGCCCCGAGCGGGAGCGAGAGCTCGACGACGGAGCTGGCGTCGACCAGCGGGCGAACCCGAACCGCCACCTCGTCGCCGGCGACCCGCTCGTGGACCCGGCTGGCGACGTCGGGCTGCGCCATCACCCGGTCCATCGCGTCGTCGACGAAGTCGTGAATGGCCGCCCGACCGCGGCTCTCGGCGCGGGCGCGGGAGGAGAGCCGACGCGCCGCGAGCGGCCCGACCCGCTCGTCCGGGGCCGCGAAACGCGCGACCACGATCGCCTCGTCCTCGACCCGCAGGTCCTCGTCGCCCATCGGCTGGGCGGCGACACCGCCGGGGAGGCTGAGCGCGAACGCGAGCGCGGCCAATCGCTTCATTCCCACTCGATGGTGGCGGGTGGCTTGCTGCTGATGTCGTAGACCACGCGGTTGCATCCTCGTACCTCGTTGATGATACGGGACGAGACCTTGGCGAGCAGCTCGTAAGGGAGCCGTGCCCAGTCGGCGGTCATCGCGTCCTGCGACTCGACCGCGCGGATCGCGATGACCCACTCGTAGGTGCGGCCGTCGCCCATGACGCCGACGGTCTTGACCGGGACGAGCACACAGAAGCTCTGCCAGAGCTTCTCGTAGAAGCCCGCGGCGCGGACCTCCTCGTCGAGGATCGCGTCGGCCTCGCGGAGCACCTCGAGCTTCGCTTCCTCGATGGCGCCGGGGCAGCGCACGGCCAAGCCCGGTCCCGGGAAGGGCTGCCGGTTGAGCACGTCCTTGGGCATCGACATCGCGGCGCCCACCTCGCGGACCTCGTCCTTGAAGAGCAGCCGGAGCGGCTCGACCAGATCGAGCTTCATGTGCTCCGGGAGCCCGCCCACGTTGTGGTGGCTCTTGATGGTCGCGCTCGGGCCGGCGTGGGAGACGCTCTCGATCACGTCGGGGTAGAGCGTGCCCTGCACCAGGAACTTCACGCCCTCGAGCTTGTTCGCCTCGCGGTCGAAGACGTCGATGAAGACCTTGCCGATGATCTTCCGCTTCTTCTCCGGGTCGTCGACGCCGGCGAGCGCGTCGAGGAACTCCTTCGACGCGTCGACGTGGACGATGTCGAGGTGCAGCCGCCCCTCGAACATCTCCATGACGCGCTTGGCCTCGTCCTTCCGGAGCAGGCCGTTGTCGACGAAGACGCAGGTGAGGTTGTCACCGATGGCCTTGGAGACCAGCATCGCCGCGACCGAGCTGTCGACGCCGCCGCTCAGGCCGCAGACGACGCGGGCGTCGCCGACCTGGCGCTTGATCTCTTCGACCGAGCGCTCGACGAAGCTCGCCGGAGTCCAGTCGGGCTCGAGGCCCGCGACGTCGAACATGAACGCGCGCAGGATCTCCGCGCCGCGGGGCGTGTGCGCGACCTCGGGGTGGAACTGCAGACCGAAGATCTGCTTCTCGAGGTGGGCGACCGCCGCGTAGGGGCTGTTCTTGGTGTGCCCGACGACCTCGAAACCTTCCGGGAGCGCGACGACCCGGTCGCCGTGGCTCATCCAGACGTCGGTCTCCTGACCGGCGTCGAAGTTCGCGAGGATGCCGGTCGGGGCGTCGACCATCATCTTGGCCGGGCCGTACTCGCGCTCCGAGGACGCCTCGACCTTGCCTCCCATCAGGTGGGAGGTGAGCTGCATGCCGTAGCAGATGCCCAGGATCGGCACGCCGAGCTCGAAGAGCCCCGGATCGCAGCTCGGAGCGCCCTCCGCGAAGACACTGGCGGGTCCGCCGCTGAGGACGATCGCGCGCGGCTCCATGCCCTTGATCGTCTCCAGATCGACGGTGCAGGGGTGGAGCTCACAGTAGACGTTCTGCTCCCGGATACGACGCGCGATGAGCTGCGTGTACTGGGAGCCGAAGTCGAGGACGAGGACGGGGAGGCTCGACATGGGCGCCACTTATCACGGGGCGCCCTTCGGGTCGACGCCCGCGGCGCGAGCGCGCGATTCAGACCCGGTAGTTCGGGGCTTCCTCGGTGACCATCACGTCGTGGACGTGACTCTCGCGGAGGCCCTGAGCGCTCTGCTTCACGAACTTCGCGTCGGTCTGGAGCGCGCCGATCGTCTTGCAGCCGGTGTAGCCCATGCCGGCGCGGAGGCCGCCGATGAGCTGGAAGATCACCTCGCCGAGCGGGCCACGGTAGGGCACGCGCCCCTCGATGCCTTCGGGGACCAGCTTGCGCGCGTCGACGACGTCGCCCTGGCCGTAGCGGTCCTTCGAGCCCTTCCGCATGGCGCCGAGCGAGCCCATGCCGCGGTAGCTCTTGTAGGTCCGGCCCTGGTAGAGCACGAGCTTGCCGGGCGCTTCGTCGGTGCCGGCGAGCAGGCTGCCCATCATCACCGTGTCGGCCCCGCAGGCGATCGCCTTCACCACGTCGCCGCTGAACTTCACGCCGCCATCGGCGATGACCGGGACGCCCTTCGTGCGGGCGACCTTCGCGCACTCGGTGATCGCCGTGATCTGCGGGACGCCGATGCCGCTGACCACGCGGGTGGTGCAGATCGAGCCCGGGCCGATGCCGACCTTGATGCCGTCCACGCCGGCGTCGATGAGCGCCTGGGCCGCGTCGGCGGTGGCGATGTTGCCCGCGACGAGCTGGACGTCGGGGTGGTCCTTCTTGGTGGCCTTCACGGCGTCGATGACGCCCTTGCTGTGACCGTGGGCGGTGTCGATCACCAGCAGGTCCACGCCAGCCTTCACCAGCGCGTCCACGCGCTCGTCGCGGTCCGGGCCCACGCCGACCGCCGCGCCGACGCGAAGGCGACCCATCTCGTCCTTGACCGCTAGCGGGTGCCGCTCGGCCTGGAGGAGATCCTTGATGGTGATCAGGCCGACGAGCTTGCCGTCCTCGACCACCAGGAGCTTTTCGATGCGGTTCGCGTGGAGCGTCTCGCGGGCCTTCTCCTGTGAGACGCCGGGCGGGACCGTCACCAGCTCCTTCGTCATCAGCTCGCTGACGGCCTGCTGGAGGTTCTTCTCGAAGCGCACGTCGCGGCTGGTGAGAATGCCGACCGGCGTGTCGCCCTCGACGACCGGGAGCCCGGAGATGTCGTGCTGCCGCATGAGCTCGAGCGCCTGCTCGAGCCGCATGTCGGCGGTGATGGTGATCGGGTTGACGATCATACCGCTCTCGGCGCGCTTGACCGCCATCACCTCACGCGCCTGGTCGGCGGGGGTGAAGTTCTTGTGGATGATGCCGAGCCCACCCTGCCGGGCCATGGTCACGGCGGTTCGCCACTCGGTCACGGTGTCCATCGCCGCCGAGAGCAGCGGGATGTTCAGCTCGAGCCCTCGCGTCACCTTGGTCCGGAGGTCGGCGTCCTTGGGCAAGAACTCCGAGTAGCCGGGCAGAAGGAGGACGTCGTCGAAAGTGAGTGCCTCGGGAAGACGGTCTTCGATCACGGCGGTCGCTCCTGCGGGTGGGGGTTCGTCGCGTGGGGTCGCGATGCGGCCCTATAGCGTGTTCCCCCAGCGAATGCCCGCGAAATCCCGTGGCGCCGCGCGTCTGCTCACGGTGACGCGCGGGCGGCCCGGGCGCGGCGCCGCCTCGACGCGGCCCAGCGCGTCGGCGAAGACGATGTCGCTGGACGGGGCCGGAGCGATAGAGTGCCGCCATGGGCAGGCCGTTCGAGGTCCGACTCGCGCGCGGTGGGGAGGTGTCGCGCGTCTCCATCGCGGAGGGCACGGTCCGCGTGAGCGTCCACGGTGCCGAGGCCTCGGCGACCTTCGGAACCCTCGAGACCGCCGCCTGCGTCTTCGAGGCCAACGTCCGAGCGCTCGAGGCGATGGGGTTCGTCGTCGCGGAGACCAGCTTCGACGACGCCATCCCGGGCTGTCTCTCCGTCTTCGACGACGAAGGCCCGGACCCGCTCACCTGGATTCGCTGGCGCGGTCCGGTCGCCGAGGCCGCGTTCATCGACGTGGCCGACGGTCAGTCGATCTTCGACGGCACCGGACGCCTGCTCGCCGAGGCGGCGCCGCTCGCGCACTTCGATCCGACGCGCTCCGACCCGGTCGACGAGCTGAGGCACGCACTGCGCCGACTGCTCGCTCACCCCGCGGGGCGCCGAGCGGAGGCGTTCGAGCTCCAACTCGCCTTCGCGCACGACGAGCTGCTCGATCGGGTCGTGGCGTCGCCACTCGCCGAGCGTCTGACCCACCTCACGCTCTCCACGGTGTGGGCGGACGGACGCGCGACCGCCCGCTCGCGAGACCTGTCGAGCGAGCTCCCGAAGCTCCGGTCCCTGTCGGCCACTCCATGGATGCTCAGCCACTTCTTCGAGAGCGCCGCGCCCCGGCTTCGCCACGTGTGGATGGGAAGCGACTGGGGCCGAGACGTCCCCGCCCTTTCGCTCTCGGAGTCGCTGGACCGTCTCGCGAAGCTCGCGCCGCAGCTGGAGACGCTCTCGATCCACACCGTCGACACGAGCGCGCTCTCGCCCCTCCTGCGCCACCCCCTCGTCGCCCGGCTCCGGGTCCTCGACATCGCCCATCCGAACGTCCCCGCGGACCTCGACGTGCTGCTCACCCATCGAGAGCACCTCGACCGGTCCTCGCTGGAGAGCGTGTTCATCACCCGCCATCTCGTCCCGCCCAACGAGCTCGCGCGGCTCGCGGATTGGCCGACCCTCTGTCCCATCGACCACATGCGGGACCACGAGCGCTACCGGGCGTTCGTCCGAGAAGCCGCGATCTGATGCGCCCGACCGGCTCGCTCGCCTCGTGTCGAGCCGGTCGTGACCGCCGGCGCTACGAACCTTCAGAGCTCGATGGCTTCGATGCGCCGGTTGCGGGCGCGTCCCTCGTCGGAGTCGTTGGACGCCAACGGCTGGGTGTCGCCGTAGCCGACCGCTTCGATGCGGTCGCCGGCGATGCCCTTGGAGACCAGGTACTCGCGCACGGCCTGCGCGCGCTGCTCGGAGAGGCGCTGGTTCGCGCGGGGGTTGCCGACATTGTCGGTGTGCCCGCTGACGCGGATCCGGGCGTCCGGCTTGTGCTCGAGGTACTCGACCACGCGGTCGAGCCGCGGGTACGAGCCCCGGTCGATCCGCGCCGAGCTCGTCTCGAAGTTCACGCCGTCGAGGCGGAAGCCGGGCTCGTCCTCGGGCGGGGCCGGCGGACGCCACTGGCGGTATCGCAGGGTGAGCCGCACGTCGCGGCGCGGTCCGTCCGGCACCTCGACGGTGGCCGTCGTGTTCCGCCGGCCGAGGCTCAGGTACTCCATCTCGTAGCGAGTGGAGATGGGCACGAGCACCTCCGCGTAGCCGTGGGAGTCGGTGGGCTGGGTGAAGTAGTGGTTCCCGTTGGGCGCCGTCATCTTGATGACGACCCCCGGGATCGGCACGTCCTCGCCGTTGACGACGAAGAGCCGCATGGCCGCCTCGGTCTCGGTCGCTTCGATCTCCGATGGCCGCTCTCCGCGCGCCTCGCCGGCGTCGGCCGAGCCGTGGTTCAGCTGGAACTCGTTGTCGGCGGGACCGTCGTCGCCTGCCTCTTCCCCACCAGTGGTCGCGCCGCCTCCGCCCTCGGCGGTGGTCGCGGACGACTCGGTGTCACCGCCGCCGCCCTCGGACGACGAGCCCCCGCCGCAGGCGGTGATGAAGGACACGATGAGGACGAAAGACGAACGGCGCATGATGGTCTCCTCGCGATGAAGCGAGCCGCAGTCTTACCACTACCCCGTCGGGGGTTGAACCCCTCGGACTCGCCCTCGTCGAAGAGTCGACGCGAGGGCGCGCGCTCAGATCAGGTCGAAGGGCGCGCAGGTCGACACGCCGGCGCCGATAATGGTGCCGGGGACGTCGAGCTCCGTGTCCACCGTCTGGAGCACCTCGCCGCCGTCCCAGTCGAACTGGGCCACGCGAGCGCGGCCGTCCGGTGCCTCGGTGAAGAGCCAGAAGTCGCCGCCCCACTGCGCGAAGGCGAAGCCGCCGCTCGCGTCGAGCGGGACGCGCTTCGACTCGAGGGTCGCTCCCGTGTCGGCGTCGAGATGCTCGACGGTCACGACGATGTTCCGGAGGTCGCGCACGTCGAGGACCATGCCGAAGAGGCGACCGTCGCCCGTGCCCGTCAGCTCCATGTTCGCCGGGGTGGGCGCCTCGAGGTCGCCGATGGTGGCCACCGAGAGCGCTCGGGTGTCGATGCTGAGGAGGCGACGGTAGGGCGTCGTCTCGTCCCGGTACCAGGTGCCCGTCGCGGTGATGTAGAGCCGCTCGTCGGTGCTGTCGCCGACGGTCGCGTAGCCCATGCCGAAGTTGCGTACGCCCTCCTGCTCGGTCTCCATGCCGGTCGGAGCACAGCTGGCGTCGTCGGTGTCCACGCGGAAGAGGTTGCCGCGGTTGTCCGTCGCGTAGCCGTTGCCGTTTCGGTCGACCGCCATCGAGCGCAGGAAGGCGCCGTCGAGCGGACACACGACCTCGCCGACGTGCAGGTACTCCAGCGTCTCGGGGTCGAAGCGGAAGAGGTGGCTCTCGAAGCTCGAGTCCTCGAGGTCCGTGGTGAGCACGAAGACCTCGTCGAGCGCCTCACCGACGCAGTCGACCGGCATCGCCGGCCCGA
The DNA here is from genome assembly GCA_017644045.1 of Deltaproteobacteria bacterium. Taxonomy (GTDB): domain Bacteria; phylum Myxococcota_A; class Polyangia; order Polyangiales; family Houyiibacteriaceae; genus UBA1660. Next base: position 8,750 of record JAEPMI010000008.1, on the reverse strand, counting down.
AGTCCCGGCGCGGCACGTCGGCCAGAGAGGCGTCGGTCGGCGCGGAGTCCGCGTCGGTGCCCGAGGAGTCGCAATCGCAGGCGGCGAGGAGGAGAAGACAGAGGGCGAGTCGCATCCCGCGGCTTCTAGCGCGGGATGCGGTCGTGGGGGGTTCCACCCGGTGCGCGTGTCGCGCTAACGCGGCCGGCGCTGGACGTAGAAGTTCGGGCTCGTGCCTCGGCCCCGCCGGCCCACGCTCACCTCGAACTGCCCGTTTCCGGGGCTGTCGGGCAGGACGATCTCGAGGGTCGTCGCGGTCGCCCGGCGCACCTGTACGCTGGTGCCGCGGAAGACGACGCGGTTGCGACGCGGGTCCGGGTCGAAGCCGTGCCCGCGGAGCGTGGCCGGACAGCCGACGTAGGTGCACTCCGACTCGATGGCGGTGATGCCCACACCCTCCGGCGTGGCGCCGACGGTGAAGGTGCCGAGGGCGATCTCTTGCCCCGGGAGGAGGAGCTGCACGGGACCGGTCTCGGCGCCGTTGGGCACGATGACCCGCAGCTCGACCGGGCTCACGCGCGTCGCGCGAATGGCGCGCCGCGGACCGGTGAAGGCCACCCTGATCTCGCCCTGCGGGAAGTTCTCGCCGCGGATGACCAGCTCGCTGCCCACCAGCCCGGTGTCGGGCGAGAGCCCGCCGACGCGCTGGCGAGCGCCAATGCGGAACTCGGTCCCGGTCACGGTCCCGCCGCGGGTCCCGACCTCGACCGTGATGCGACCGGTTCGGGCGCGGCGGGGAATCTCCACCACCAATCGGTCGTCGCGAACCGACACGACCCGCAGCCGCGAGCGACCCATCGTGGCGCGCACGAGGTTCGGGGAGGTGCCGAAGCCGGAGCCTTCGATCGTGACCTCGGTCCCCGGCGGGCCTTGGAGCGGCGAGAAGCTCGTGATGCTCGGCGGCGCCTCGAGGAGGAAGGGACGCCGCGAGCGATCGCGGTCACCGTGCGCCGCGACCTCGAAGGGACCGCTCGGCGATCCCGGCGCGATGCGAATGCGGAGCTGCTGCGGGCTCGCCGCGAGCACCTGCTGGCGCACGTTGCCGAGCGTGACGACGTTGTCGTTCGGGTTCGGCGCGAAGCCCTGGCCGGAGAGGGTCACCTCGGTCCCCGGGGCGCCTCGTTGCGGCTGGAAAGTCCCGACCTCGAGGTTCCGCAGGAGGTGGAAGGTGCCGTTGCTGTTCACGGCGAGGCCACCGATGGAGACCGTGAAGGGAGCGGAGGGCGCGCCGTTCGGCACCATCACCCGGATCTGGTTCGGGGTCACCGAGCGAACGCGGAGCTGCTGCGGACCCATGCTGACCTGCACCTGCCGGACGTCGCGACCGAAGCCGCTGCCCTGGATCATCACGTCGGTCCCGGGCGGACCGGAGGTGGGCGCGAAGGACTGCACCACGACGGGCTCGGCCACCTCGAACTGCGGAGAGGTGGCCGACCCGGCGCCACGCACCGAGACCTCGAAACGGCCGGACGCGACGCCCCGGTTCGGGAGCCGGACCATCAACTCCGTCGGGCTCGCGGTCAGCACGCGAACGCGACGGCCCGCGAGCGTCACCCGGTTGTCGTTGCGTCGCGGCGAGAAGCCGCTGCCGCGCAGGAGCACGTTGGCACCCGCCGGCGCTCGGGGCGGCTCGATGGCGGTGATCGCGAGGCCGACCGAGACCTCGAAGCGCGGGCTCTGGGCGGCGGTCATCGAGCCGTCGACCCGCACCTCGAAGGGGCCCGAACGCGCGCCGGTGGGGACGAGGACGCGGATCTCGCTCGGGGTGGCCGAGCGCACGACGACGCGCTCGCCCGCGAGGGTGACTTGGTTGTCGCCGAGCCGGGAGGAGAAGTTCGTGCCGACGATGGTCACCTCGCTGCCGGGCGGCCCGGAGCTGGGCTCGAGCCCGCTGATCTGAGGCGCCGGGCGAGCGGCCGTGACGCGGAAGCGCGGCCCCGAGTAGGTGCCCTGGGGCGTCCGGAGCAGGATCGACCCGGAGCGCGCCCCGGCCGGGACCTCGAGGGTCCACCGGTTCGGGTGCCGATCGATGACCCGCATCTGCTGGTCGCCCAGGAAGACCTGACTCTGGTAGCCGAAGTGTCGGCCGATGAGCTCGATCTGGCTGCCGGGCGGGCCGGCGGAGGGCCGGACCCGCTCCATGACGGGGCGCTGGGCCGACGCGCTGGCGGCGATGAGGAAGACGAGCAGGGCGGGAAGGAGTCGGTTCACCATGGGTCCTCGGGTCTTTCCGGAGCGTCCCGCGCCGGGTGTCAGCCGTCAACGACGTGCTGGCTCGGCGGAGATTCAGGTGTGAGCGGACGGGTTGCCTCCCCGGCGGGCCTCGCGGTAGCCCGAGGCCATGGCGAACCCCCGCGAAGTGCGCGCCCCCCGGGGCACGGAACTGACCTGCAAAGGCTGGCCCCAGGAGGCCGCCCTGCGGATGCTGATGAACAACCTCGACCCGGAGGTGGCCGAGCGACCGCAGGACCTCGTGGTCTACGGCGGCACCGGCAAGGCCGCGCGCTCCTGGGAGGCCTTCGAGGTGATCGTGAAGGAGCTCGAGGCGCTCGGCGACGACGAGACGCTGCTGGTCCAGAGCGGCAAGGCCGTGGGCCGTTTCAAGACCCACCCCGACGCGCCGCGGGTGCTGCTGGCCAACAGCTTGCTGGTGCCGAAGTGGGCGACCTGGGAGCACTTCCGGGAGCTCGAGAAGAAGGGCCTGATCATGTTCGGCCAGATGACGGCCGGCTCGTGGATCTACATCGGCACGCAGGGGATCCTGCAGGGGACCTACGAGACCTTCGTGGCGGCCGGCGTCCAGCACTTCGGTGGCGACTGGGGCGGTCGGTGGATCCTCTCCGCGGGCCTCGGCGGCATGGGCGGTGCGCAGCCGCTGGCCGCGACGATGGCCGGCGCCAGCTTCCTCGGCGTGGAGGTCGACGAGGCCCGCGCGAAGCGGCGCGTCGAGACGCGCTACTGCGACCGGATGACCCACGACCTCGACGAGGCGCTCCGGTGGATCGAGGAGGCCTGCGCCAAGAAGGAGGCGCTCAGCGTGGCGCTGGTCGCGAACGCCGCGGAGGTGTACCCGGCGCTCGTCGAGCGCGGCGCGATCCCGGACTTCGTCACCGAGCAGACCTCGGCGCACGACCCGCTCAACGGCTACGTGCCGGCGGGGCTCTCGCTCGACGAGGCCGCCGCGCTCCGCGAATCGGATCCGGACGGCTACGTGAAGCGCGCCCGCGAGAGCATGGCGGCCGAGATCCACGCGATGCTCGCCATGGTCGAGAAGGGCGCGTTCGCGTGCGACTACGGCAACAACATTCGCGCCGAGGCCCAGCAGGCGGGCGCCGACCGCGCGTTCGAGATCCCTGGCTTCGTCCCGCAGTACGTCCGGCCGCTCTTCTGCGAGGGCAAGGGCCCCTTCCGCTGGGCCGCGCTCAGCGGGGACCCGGAGGACATCGCGATCACCGACGCCGCAGTGAAGGCGATGGTGCCGGATGACCCACACCTGCACCGCTGGCTCGACATGGCCGCCGAGCGCGTGGAGTTCCAGGGGCTGCCCTGCCGCATCTGCTGGCTCGGCTACGGCGACCGGCACCGCGTCGGGCTGAAGTTCAACGAGCTGGTCCGCGAAGGAAAGGTGAAGGCCCCGATCGTCATCGGCCGTGACCACCTCGACTGCGGCTCCGTCGCGAGCCCCAACCGCGAGACCGAAGGCATGAAGGACGGCTCGGACGCGATCGCGGACTGGGCCATCCTGAACGCGCTGGTGAACACGGCCGCGGGCGCGACCTGGGTCAGCGTCCACCACGGCGGCGGTGTCGGCATGGGCTACTCGCTGCACGCCGGCATGGTCGTGGTCGCCGACGGCACCGCGGACGCGGACCGGCGGCTCGAGCGCGTGCTCACCAGCGACCCGGGCATGGGCGTCATCCGCCACGTCGACGCCGGCTATGAGAAGGCCGTGGAGACCGCGAAGGCCAAGGGCGTGCACGTCCCGCACGGCCTGGGCGACTGAGCCATGGACCTCGCGCTCCGGGGCCGCTTCTGCACGTGCGTGGACGGCGACGTCTCCGTCCACGAGGGAACGATCGGCGTCCGCGACGGCGTGATCGCTCACGTGGGAGCGGAGCCGGTCGAGGCGACCGAGGAGCGAGCCTTCGATGGCTGCCTGCTTCCAGGGCTGGTCGACCCGCACACGCATCTGGTCTTCGGCGGTACCCGCGTGGACGAGTTCGCGCGCCGCATGGCCGGCGAGGACTACCGCACCATCGCCGCCGAGGGCGGCGGCATCGCGCGCACCGTGCGCGGCACGCGCGAGGCGAGCGAGGAGCAGCTCTTCGAGCTCGCGGCCGGTCGCGCTCGTGCACTCCGCGCCGGCGGCGTGACGACCATCGAGGTCAAGAGCGGCTACGGGCTGAGCACGGAGCACGAGCTGCGGCTCCTGCGCGTGGCGAAGCGGCTCGAGACCGAAGGGCTGGTGCGGGTGACCACCAGCTTCCTCGGCGCGCACGCCGTGCCCCCAGACACCGAGCGGGGGGCCTACGTGGACGAGGTCTGCCACGAGCAGCTACCGGCGGTCGCCGAAGCGGGCCTGGCGGACACCTGCGACGTGTACTGCGATGGCGGGGCGTTCACCCTCGCCGAGGCGCGGCGCATCCTCGAGACCGCCAAGGGCCTCGGCCTGAAGGTCCGTGCACACGTGGGGCAGTTCGACGACCTCGGTGGGGCGGGCTTGCTCGCCGAGCTCGACGGGCTCAGCGCCGACCACCTGGAGCAGGTGAGCGACGCCGACCTCGACCGCATGGCCGAAGCCTGCGTGGTCGCGGTGCTGCTGCCGGGTGCGTGGCGGACGCTCCGTCAGACACCGCCCAGCGCGGAGCGGCTGCGCGCGCACGGCGTGACCATGGCCATCGGCACGGACCTCAACCCGGGCACCAGCCCCACCCCGGACCTGTCGCTCTGCGCGGCGCTCGGGGTGCGGGACGCGGGCATGACCCTGGAGGAGGCGCTGCTCGGCGTCACGGCTCACGCGGCGATGGCCGCCGGTACGAGGGGCGGCCGGATCGCGGTCGGCGAGCCCGCGGACTTCGCCATCTTCCCGGTGACCGATCCACGAGCGCTCGGCTACGCCCTCGGGGGCCTGCGCCCGAGCGCCGTCTACCTCGCCGGTGCCCTCGTCCACGAAGGCCCCACCGCGAGCCTCTGGTGAGCGGCCCCATACACGATGCCGCCAGATCAGGTACGCTCCGCCGGTCCATGAGTATCGATGTCGAGCGCGCTTGGGAGAGCTACGAGATCCGCTTCAACAACCGCTTCGGGGCCGACAAGAGCACCGGCGCGTACGTGAAGTTCGGCAAGCACATGGTGCAGCGACTCGACCGCAAGACCTTCGAGGCGCGCCTCGAGGAGTACGTGCGCTGGCACCAGGAGTGTAAGACCGCCCTCGAGAGCGGGACGACGATCAGCGACGCGCTGATTCTCGAGTTCGAAGAGGCCGCTGCCTGGATCGCCCTCGAGCCCCCGAAGGTGCTCGACATGTTCAAGGGCGAGATGGGCGACCCGCTCGCCACCGAGTAGCCGTCAGTAGCCATACCAGGCGTCGAGACTGCCGATCTGCTCGTCGATCCACGCGATCTGCGCCTCGTCGAGGTAGTCGCGATAACCACCGACCTTGCCACGACGGACTTTGAGGCTCTCCGAGTCGCCTCTCCGTCCGGGTCGCAGGCGACTCGACGCGTGAACCCCACCGAGCTCTTGCCTTCGGAGCGACTCGAACGAGCTATCGCGGACCGCCTGCGCGACGATCCCATCATCGATGGCGGAGAGGCCCAAGAGGTCGAGCGCTCGACGGAGTGAGCCATGCGGGTCGGCATGCACATCGCGGTAGCGGAAGAGCTCGATCCGCTCGGGCACGTTCCTGTGCTCGGCCCAGATGTCGTAGTATCGGATCATCGTTCGAATCGAGCCGCGCGGCTGCCGAATGAATTCGTCGAGCGTGCACCGACACACCTTCCAGCGACGGGTCATCTGGAAGTAGAGCGAGACCACCGTGTCGCGGGGATCACGAACGAGGAGGATGACCTTCCGCCCGCGGTAGCGCTCCTTGTTCGCCGTGAGCTGCTCGGGTCGCTTCCAGTGCGGCTCGTCATCGTGGAGCCAGCGAAGATAGGGAAGCGAAGGGTCCGCCTTCGGGAAGCTCTCGAAGGTCAGGGGATCGGCTGGCTCATGCCCCGAGTGGAGCGACATGGCGCGGCTCAGCATGATGCGCATCCAGGTGCCACCGGTCTTCGGGAACCAGACCAGGAATGCGTCGGCGCGCCGGTTCTTCGCACGTTCGACCGGCGACCAGCGCTCACGAAGGACCGACATGCGCGGCTTGAGGACGTTGCGTACGTCCATCGTCACGCGCTGGATCACGCCGAGCTCGGGCGGCTCCGCCGAGCGCATGGCTAACTCGCGATCCGCCGACCCCGGCCGGCCTTCCAGGCACCACCGAGAAAGTAGACGTTGGCGAGCACGATGAAGCTGGCGACGACGAAAGCGAGCGCATGAAAGACTCCCGGGCGGTGGAGCAACCACGGCAACACCGCGAGGATCCCACCGATGAGCGAGAACTGGTCTCGCTCACCCAGGACCTTGACCTTCTGGAAGAACCGGAAGAGCAGGCCGCGCCGTCCCTCCTCTACCTCTTGTTCGAAATGGTACTGGATGGCAGTCATCGTGCCCCCGAGACGCTGACGACGCACGTACCAGAACATCCAGCCGATGAGCCCTGCGGTTGCCACGAGCATACCGAGTCCAACCGGGAACGCGTAGGGAGCCCAGCTCACCCCATCGGTGCTGGCGAAACGAGCGTAGCCGACCACCAACCCGAGCACGTACGCCAGGTAGGTGATGTTGTCGCCAACCGAGTCCATCCAGGCGCCGCGCTCGGACTCCATCATCTTCGAGCGCGCGAGCTCACCATCGTTCCGGTCGAGTGCCGAAGTCAGCTGCAGCATCACCCCCGAGAACGCGAGCGCTTCGAGAGTCCCGATGGCCGCGGCTGCGCCGCCAATCACCCCGAGCACGGTGTTGAGCAGCGTCATCTGGTTCGGCGTCATCGGGGTCTCGACCAAAATCTTGCTCAGTGGAATCGAGAGGCGGCTGTTGAAGTAGCGAGAGATGGGACCCGAGGTCGTCTTCGTGATGTTCGCGAAGATGAGCTTCTTGGCACGCTGTCGTCCCGCCGCATCAACGATCGAGGTCGCCCAGCAGCCACGGGGCGGGTCGTCGTAAAGGGGGGTGACCGGTCCGTCCCCTCGGCGCTCGAGCCCAGGCGCGCCGGGCACGGTGTGCGGTGCGTCAGCCGCGACGAGCCGCTTCCACACCTCGGTGGCCAAGGCCACGTCGGCCTTGGCCACGATGGTTGCGTCCGAAGGGTCACCCACGCGGATCGAAAGGACCTTCGTGCGTGGATCCGCCCGGAGCACCGCCTCGGCGTCCGCTGCCCGTGGTCCGTGGAGGATCAGTTCGGTGGCCCCGCCACGGTGGGCCCCGAGAGCGAGTCGGAGCACGACGGGTTGGGAGCAGACGCGCGCGAACGCGACGTCGGAGTCCGGAACTTCGATGGCGACCCTGACACTCATCGCTTTCACTTCACGGAAGAACTCGAAGGCGCCCACGCTCGTCGATCGGTCGCGGGGGAGCTCCGTTCTGGCCGCGCCATTCGTCGAGGCTCGACGCCCGCCGGACACAGGCGATCGTGCACGAGGCCTCGCAGCCCTTGGGCATCTCGAACGCGCGCTTCAGCTCCGCCTTGCCGTACTCTAGGAGTGGGATGTTCGGTTCGTTGCGTCGTTGACTGCAGTAGGCGACTACGCCGAACTCGTCGACGTAGAGGTACCGTGCCCCCGCTCGACACTTGTAGGGCGCAACGCCATCCCGAAGCATCGCGTCCTCCCAGCCCTCGCCGAAACCGTGCAGCGGCGACTTGTTGCAGAGCGCGCGCATCTCTGCGTAGAAGTCCGCGAGGTCGCCCTCGATGAGTCCCGGCACGATGCGACCCTCATGATCGTGGAGCAGCCCCACCGTCATGTAGAAGCCCATCGCTTGAATCTGGCGCACGAGCGTCCGGGTCTGCTCCTTGGGCGAAGAACCGAGCACCGCGTTGATGTTCACTCGGAACTTCGCATGCTCCTTCAGCACCTCGAGCCGCTTCTCGATCTTCGACCAGCTCTTCTGACTGACCTCGTTCGGCTCGATGTTGTCGACCGAGATCTGAATCAAGCTGAGGCCCGCTTGGTTCATCTCCTCGATCCGCCGCCGAGTGAGTGGGTAGGCATTGGAGATCGTGGTGCAGACCATCCCGTGCGACACGACCCGCTCGACCACCTTGTCCAGTTCCGGGTGAAGGAACGGCTCACCTCCGGTGAGCGTGACCGCGAGCGTGCCGATCGCGGCCAGGTGGTCGATACGCCGGAAAAGCTCTTCGGTCGGTATGGGATCCGAGAAGTCGTCGTATTCGTTGCAGTAGCCACACGTGAGGTTGCAGCGGCGGGTGACCACGAGCTGCACCAAGACAGGACGGGTCGGGACGGCAGCGACCGCAATGGCGCGAGTTGCAGTGAGCAGTGGATGCGGAGGAAGATCGAGCAAGAGGCACCTCGGAATGTGTCAACGAGTTTGAGACACGGGTGAGTTGATTTCTATGAAGCGAGGGGCACGGCGACGGTGCCCGGGGT
>JAEPMI010000007.1 GCA_017644045.1 Deltaproteobacteria bacterium | reverse complement strand
GAGTCAGAACTCAAGAGCGTCCCTCAGGTGCAGAAGTACACCTGAGGGACGCTCTTGAGTTCTTTCCCAGTTCACAGAACTCAAGAGCGTCCCTCGGGTGTAAGCGTTCAGCGCAGGCGGCGAGTGTCGGGGCGGAGCAGGTAGGAGGCGGCGGCGACGCCGAGTAGGACCAGCGGGGTCGCGACGTTGGCGATGGGGTCGCCGACGAACGCGTGCGAGGCCGCGGCGCCGGTCAAGTCGAAGGCGATGCCGGCGTAGGCCCACTCCTTGATGAGCGGCATCCTCGGCGCGAGCAGGGCCGCGGCACCGAGCAGCTTCCAGACGCCGAGAATCGACGCGACGTAGAGCGGGTAGCCGAGACTCTCCATGCCGGCGGCGACCTCCGGCGCGAGCATCAGGTCGAAGACGCCGCCGGCCACGAAGGCGAGGGCGACGAGGCCGGTGGTCGCCCAGTAGGCGACGAGTCGGCCCTTGGTGAGAGCGGGGGTGCTGGGAAGGGTGGCAGTCATGGGTCGTTTCTCCTTGGGTCCACGCACCCTGCGACCGCATCGATTGGTGATTAAGAGCGAATCAATGGCATCATTGGGCAAGAAATGAGCCCAATCGCCCCCAGCGTGGAGAACGCGGAGCTCGCGGCCTTCGTCGCGATCGTCGACGCGGGCTCGTTCACCCAGGCGGCTCGGGAGATGCGCACGGCCCGCGCCACGCTCGGGCGACGGCTGGCACGGCTCGAGGAGCGACTCGGGGTGCGTCTCCTGCTCCGAACCACACGGAGCGTCACGCTCACGGAGATCGGCGAGAGCTTCTACGCTCAGGCTCGACGCGCACTCGAGGCGGTCGCTCGAGCCGAAGCGGTCGCGCGCGAGGAGTCCGGTGAGCTCTCCGGGAGCCTGCGGGTGACCATGCCACCCTTCGACGACCCAGCGCTCGATGAGCTGATCCTCGGCTTCGCCGAACGGCACCCGGCCGTCCGGATGCAAGTGCACCTCGGTACCCGTCGGGTGGACTTCTTGCGGGATGGCTACGACGTGGCTCTACGGGCGGGGGTCGCGAGCGATCCGGGGCTCATCAGCCGGCGCCTGTTCCGCAATCGCCTGATCGCCGTGGCTGCGCCGAGCTACCTCGCCCGCGCTGGCACTCCCTCGTCGGTGGCCGACCTCGCCGACCACAGCTGCCTCTCCGGCTTCGAGCGCGGCGAGCTCCCCAGCCGGGTCTGGCATGCGCGAGCGCGGCAGGTTCCGGTCGACGGGTCCTTCTTCACCAACCACATGCCGTTGCTCTACCAAGCCGCTCTTCGCGGCATCGGCATCGCGCAGGTGCCCGACGTCTTGGCCAGCGAAGCGCTCGAGGACGGACGACTGGTTCACGTTCTCCCGGACGAGCTCACCATCGAGTCGAGCCTCTGCGTCGTCTACCCGGAGCGGAAGCTCCTGCCTCGGCAGGTCCGCGCGTTCATCGACGCGCTCCTGGCGTGGACGCCCGCCTTTCCGACCTCGACCTGAGCTCAGCCCCGCCGAAAGGCCGCCGGCGTCTGACCGGTCCAGCGGTGGAACGCCCGCTCGAACGACCGACGGGTCGCATAGCCGAGACGGCTCGCGAGAGCGTCGATGCTCTCCTCGGAGTCGCGGAGCGCGCGCGAGGCTTCGGTCTGCAGCAGCGACTCCTTCACCGTCGAGAAGCGAGTGCCTGCGGCTTCCAGATCGCGCTGGAGCGTGCGTGGGGTGGTGCCCATGCGCTCGGCCGTGTCCTCGAGTGTGCCGAGCCCCTGATCGAGCGACCGAAGGAGCGCCGCCTCGACCTTCGTGATCAGGTCGTTCGGCGGGCTCGCGAGGAGCGCGTCCGCGTGCGCGAGCAACACCTCGCAGGTCGCCGGGTCCGCGCCGGTCAGCGGTCGTGAGAGATCGGCCGCCGCGAACCAGCACACGCAACGCTTCGCGTCGAACGTCGGCGTGACGCCGAAGACCTCGCGGTAGCGTTCGCCGCGCTCGGGCGCGCTCATCTGAAAGCTCACGAACGAAGGCACGAGCGGTCCCCCGACGCAGCTCCGAGCGAGCGTCAGCAGCGTCGTGAACATGTGATCGACCCCGTGGCGGATTCCGAGCTTCGGCATCTTGTAGACGAGCCCGGCGCCCGACTCGTCGCGCTCCATGGAGATGTCCCCCTCGCGCAGCAGTATCGGAAGGATCCGCTCCACGACCCGGAGCCCGTCCGCGAGGTCGCGCGCCGTGGCGAAGGCTAGGCCGAACATGCCGAGCGAATCTTTCTGTGTCCGTTCACCGGCCGTCAGGCCCACGAAGGCGTCGCCGGTCAGGCGCTCGAGGGCCTGCCAGAGCCGTACGCCCTCGTCGTACGAGAGCGCCGTCACCGTCGGGTCGACCTCCGCTGCGCGTGCGAGCTCCTCGACGGGGACGCCGACCAACGGCGCCACGCGGAGGACCAGGGGTGACGCGCGCATGCCTCAAGAGAACTCGATGCCATCCGACGACGCAAGTAGGACATCTCGCGCAGCGGGGCATTCCGCCCCGGACGGTGCGCCTGTCCCCATTCGACTCACGAATTCTTGCCGAGAGATCGGCGTTTTCGCCCACCGAGCGTGGCACGGAGCCTGCTCCTGCTGCCGCCATGCGATTGCACTTCCCGATCATGGTGGCTTTCACTCTGGTCCTTGCCGCGCCCGCCCTCGCGCAGGAGCGCGACCCCCGCGGCGAAGCGCCGAACGGAGCCTCGAGCGTCAACGAGGTCGAGCAGCCCGGCGAGCCGGCGACCGACGACGACACGAGCCTCGAGACCGCGACTCCCGATCCGACCCCGCGAGTGCCCGGGATTCTGCAGCGGCGCGACCGCGGCGCCGAGCTCGACGTGATCGAGCAGGGCGGTGTCGGCGGTCCCGTGGCGTACGCGTCGGCGGGCGTTCTCGAGGTCGGCGGCTCCGGCTCGCTCTTCGCCACGGACGAGAACGTGGGCCTTCGCTTCACCCCGTACGTCGGATGGTTCATCCTCGATGGCCTGCAGCTCAGCTATATTCACGACGTCTTCGGCGGAAAGGCCGGCGACGACGGGACCTACTTCGGCACGCTCGTCCTCGTCGAGGTGAGCGGCCACTTTCGCATCAACGACCGGCTCCTGGCGCTGGTGGGTGCCGGTCCGGGCTACCTCTTCAACGGTGACGACCACGGCTTCGCGATGAAGGGGCGCGTCGGTCTCGATGTCCTCGTCGGTCGATCGGGCATCTTCCGCCCGGACATCTACGCGGTCTGGGGAACGGCGCCGATGGTGCCGCCGGTGAGCGCCGTGCCGCCGTCGAAGTGGGGCTACGGCCTCGAGATCGGCTACGGCGTCATGTTCTGAGCGGCTTCGTCCGCGCCCGGCGAGCTCACACGCATCGCGCCCTCCAGCAGCAGGGCGCGTGCCCGCGCGATGGATGGCGCGGTGCCCGCGAGCGCGAGCACGTCGCCGACCGCGAGCGGCTCCTGACCGGTCGGCAGTCGATGGTCGTCGTCCGCGTTCCGGATGGCGACCACCGTCGCTCCGGTGACCGCGCGCAGGTCGAGGTCGGCCAGCGTCTTGCCCACCGCGTGCGAGCGCTCGTCGAGCGCGACGCCATGGGCCATGTCGAGCCCGAGAATCCCGTCGCTCTTCGACTCGGTGGCGCCACCGCTCTGCGCCGCGGTCTGCCGCGAGAGCAGATCGACCAAGCGCTCCGCGCTGAACTGGACCTGCGGTGCGACCTGGCCCGCGGTCCGCCAGAGCAGGGCGACCGTGCCGAGGGCGAGGGTCGCGATGGCGAGCGCGAGCCAGCCTCCGGCGAAGGGCAGCGCGAACACCGCACAGGGGATGCCGATGACGAGCACGACGAGGAGCTGGACTGCGACCTCGAGGAGTCGACGGGGCCGGTGACGCTGGGCCGCTTCGTTCGGAGGTCCGAAGACTCGCTCGGCGGTCTGCGCTCCGAGCGAGCGCGCCGCCCGCACGAACTGAACGGCGGGCAGGAGGGCGACCAGCAGCGTGCCGCAGACGAGCATGACCCGGTCCCATGGGGGGGCGACCCCCACCCGTTCACGGATGAGCGCTTCGAGCTGCGGCCGAAAAGTCGCCGCGAGAATGACCAGTGTGGTGACGGCGACCCCGTCGAGCACGGCGATGGTGGTCGCGCGCGCCATGGGGCTGCGTTTCGCTGGCCCGCGTGAGCGGAACGCTTCGAACCACTGCTCGTAGAGGCTCGAGACGTCCTGCAGCTTCTGCGGGAGCGCATGGTCGAGGCCTCTGACGATCGCGTCGGCGGAGCGAACGGCGAGCGGCGTCGAGAAGGCAGTGAGCACGGCGACGGTGACCACGATCGGGCCGAGCTCCGGTGGGGCCAGCCCCGCGTTGATGCCGATGGCGGAGAGGATGAAACCGAACTCGCCGACCTGCCCGAGCGAGAGACCCGCGGTGACCGAGCGACGCGGCCCGTTGCCCGAGAGCACGCCGGACACCGAGACCGCGATCAGCTGCGCGAAGACCACGGCCGCGAAGATCAGGAGCGAGGTGCCGAGGTGGGTGAACGCCACGCGGGGGTCGACGGTCATGCCGATGGACACGAAGAAGATCGCGGCGAAGGTGTCCCGGAGGGGGCTCGCGAGATGCTCCACCATTTCGCCCTTGCCCGACTCCGCCACCAGCGTGCCCGCGAAGAACGCCCCGAGCGCGACCGAGAAGCCGGCGGCTTCGGCGGCGAGGGCGAGGCCGAAGCAGAGCCCCATGCAGACCACCACCAGGAGCTCGGTGCTCCGGAGGCCAACGACGAAGCGCACGAGCCGCGGAACGACCAAGAGACCCACGATGAGGATGAGCCCGAGCACCAGCGCGAGCTTCCCGATCACGCCGCCGATCGCTTCGGCGCTGAGTCCCTCGCCGGCGGCCACTGCCGTCAGCACCGCTGCGAGCACGATCGCGAGCACGTCCTGGATCACCAGCATGCTCATGACGTGCTCGCGAACGTCCGGGCCCGGGTCGCGGTCCTCGAAGACCTTCGACACGAGCATGGTGCTCGAGATGGCGATCGACGCGCCCAGGAAGATCGCGGCCTTCGTGTCCCAGCCGAGCGCGTGACCGATCCCGTAGCCCGTGCCGAGCAGGGCGGTGACCTCGATGAGCGTCATCGGGCCGGCCGTCGGTAGCACGCGGGCGAGCCGCTCCAGCCGGAGCTCGAGGCCGACCACGAACATGACGAGCACGACGCCGACCTCCGAGAGCGCGTGGATGCGCTCCGGGTCGGCGAAGATGGGGATCGGGATGTAGGGCCCCACGATGAGACCGGCGAGGAGGTAGCCGAGCACGCTCGGTTGCCCCAGCTTGCGGAAGACCAGGCCCGTGAACGACGCGACCAAGAGGACGGTGGCGAGGTCGGCGACGAGGGTGGGGGCGTGCATCGGTCGAGGGGGCTTTGGCTCCTACCAGCGAGCGCACGAGTCTAGAGCCGATGCCGACCGTCGCAATGGTCGATGTGAGCCGGGCCCAGGTCGACTATGGTGCCGCCATGGACCGCGTTCGTCTGGCCTGCCTCTGGACCGTCTCCTTCCTGTTCGCGTGTGGCGTGCCGCCGGCCGAGCCGGAGGAGCCGACCGAGGAGGAACCGGAGTACGAGCCGCCCGAGGTGGAGGGGCCGCAGGGCGCGTCGTCCCGTCGGACCGTCTACGTCCCGGCGTACTCGCACCTCGACCGGGAGGGCGGCGACGAGATCCTCTTCGCCATCACCCTGAGCGTGCGCAACGTGGACCCCTCGGCGACGGTCGAGCTGACCCACGTCGAGTACCACGACACCGCCGGGCGCCGAGTGCGGCGATACCTCACCGAGCCGCGGGCGCTCGCCCCGCTCGAGACCGCCGAGTTCACGGTCGACACCTTCGACGAGACCGGGGGCTCTGGCGCGAACTTCCTCGTCTACTGGCAGGGCCCCTCCGACGCTCACGCGCTGCTCACCGAGACGGTGATGATCGGCCACGTCGGCACCGGCTACGTGGCCTTCACCTCGCGGGGAGTCGAGCTCGACCGACCGCTGGCCATCGGCGAGGCCACGCCGGCGACCGTCGAGGATGGCGCCGAAGACGACGCCGCCGATGACGAACCCGAGGCCGCGGAGGCCGAGGACGAGCCAGTCGAGAGCGACGAAGGCTAGGCGCCGGCTTCCACGGCCGCGCGCCGGCCGCCTCGATCGAGGAGCGCCGCGATCGCCTCGCGGTTCGGCAGGTCGGACGCCTCGACCTCTTCGATCAACGCCCGCACCCGTCGCGACTCCTGCAAGTAGCGCAGCGCGAGTCGCCCGATCGCGTCGTCGCCGAGCCCGTCGAAGAACGCGTCGCCTTCGCGGTAGACCAGGTCCGCCGCCAGCGACGAGGCCACCACGCGGTCCAGATAGGCGGTCGGCAGCCGCGCGAGCAGGTCCGGACCCGCGGCTGCCACGAGGCTGGGTGGCAGGTGCTCCAGCACCAGTCCTCGCGTTCCATCGCGGTCCCGCTCGCTCGAGGTCGCCAGCGCGGCGACGACCGCGTCCGTCGCTCGGTTGATCGCGGCGCTCACCCGAACGCTCGCCTCGGAGAGCGGTCGCTCCGGGTGGCGGCGATGGAGCCGGAAGAGGAGGGCCGCTTCCTGGCGGGCCAGCGCCCGCAGCCGTTCGAGCACCTCGGCGACGAAGGCTTCCTTGATGGCGAGGAATCCGCGCTCGTCGAGGAGCATGCTCGCGGCGATCTCGAAGCTCGAGGTGATCACGCCGCACTTGTTGGCCGAGCTGTCTTTCACCACCACGACCCCCGCTCGGGTCGCGAGCTCGCGGCGGGCGTCGTCGGTCACGAAGAGGTTCGCGCCCTCGACGATGAGGCGACTCGAGGGGGAGCCGTCCGCCTTCAGGAAGTCGCGCCAGTTCTCGGCGTGAATCGTCGCGGGCCGGCCACCACACGGGAGAAAGGCGTCCGCGGCGACGCGCGAGTGGAGCGTGTTCCGAGCGAGCAAGCCCTCGGGCGTGTCCAACCCGAGCACCCGGCCCTTCGGACCGAGGCGAGTCGCGTCGAAGTTCGCAATGGGCGCCGACGCCTTCACCAGGCGGAGGAGCTCCTCGATGTGCAGGCCGTCGGGATCCTCCGCCGAACCGCTGCCATCGGCGATACCGACCACGCGGACGTGCCCGCCGAATTCGCGATGGAGGATCCGGAGCGCGTTGCCGGCGACGTCCCCATCCGGTCCGCCGGTGAGCTTGACCGAGAAGCTCTGACTCCGTGGGTCCACACCGATGGCCCGCAGTGCCTCCTCGAGGAAGACCACGACGCCCTCGCTCGTGACCCCGTAGCGTTTGTGGTTGATGCCCGCGCCGGGCTTGCTGCTCATGAACGCGTCCGGGACGGGATGCCCCCGCCGCCGGGCGCGGTCCACCAGCCACTCGATGAGCTCGTCGGTGATGTTCTCGTCCGGCCCGAGGTAGAGTCGTTCCTCGGACGACGCCGCCAGCGTCACGTCGAGGAGCGCGTCGCCGAAGGCCTTCACGACCCGCTCGACCGACGCGCCCGGCGCGGCGAGGATCACGCCCTTGGCACCGCCTTCGGGGATGTCCTTGTTCTTCAGCTGCTGCGCGTGCGCGAGCCCGAACGCCTCGGCGTAGAGACGGTCGCACTCGCGGGCGTGACCTTCGGCGCTCGCCGTCCGAACCACTCGGAGACCACCGCGGGCGATGTTGCGGAAACGGACGTGGAACGCCGCGAAATCCCGCCCGTGGCCGAAGACCACCGCGTGCGGGAGCGGGCGGGTTTCTTCCGCCCGCTGGAGTGTTCGAGGGTCGAGGGAGAGCGCCAGCGCGTAGCGGTCGGGCCGACCCAGGTTGGTGCCGAGGATCGCGCCGGCGATCTCGGCCATGGTCCGAACCACGGCACGGACCTCGCGCGGGCCCGCGGCTTCGTGGGTCTCGGCGAGGATGGCGGTGAGACGCTCCAGAAAGGCCTTCGGATCTCCGTCCTCCGCGAAGCGGGCCTGGAGCGCACGAACGATCGCGTGGCTCGGCGCGCCGGCCTGGAGCGCGAGCTTCAGCACTCGATTTCGTGTGTAGAGGTACGGGTTCTCCGCGCTGAGCCACTGGTGCGACAGGTCCGCGAGGGCGACCAGGAGCTCCGCCTGCTCGAACGAGAGCGCTGCCTCGTTCCGGGCGACCTCGAGCACCCGCGCGTCCAGCCAGCGGAGCCGTGAGAGGGCGGTCGTCGTTCGCCGCCACTCGGGGCCGTCCAGCGCCCACACCTCCGGCGGTCGAACCACGAGGCTGATCACCGTGACGAAACCGTTGGCCCCGTCGTCCATCGACTCGAGGTGCGCCCGGCGGATGTCGACCTTCTCCGTCGAGAGGGCATCGGCGACACGCTCGAAGAGATCGCGCGGCGCCGCGTTGCCCGCCGCGATCGCCACGCGGCGCAACGTCGGGTCCTCGGCGAAGGGCTCGACGTCGACCCGGACGTCGTCGGACCCGCTCACCGCTTCGTAGAGCCGCAGGTTCGCCGCCACTCGATAGGCGGTCACGGTGAGGACGTACTCGGTGGTGCAGCGCGCGAGGTGCTCGGCGATCGATTCGGGTGAACGGTCGCCGAGGATCGCGGCGGCCTCCTTCACCACGGTTTCGCGGCGGGCGACCAGGTCGGGCGAGCTCGGGTCGAAGCGCTCGGCCGGCCGGAAGGAGAACGAGTCGAGCGCGAGTCGACCGTCCTTGGCGCCGTGGATCTTCGCGGATCGGAGCACCCGGTCGCGCGGGAGTCGCCGGATCAGATCGGCGAGAAGGCCGGTCCGGTTGGTCTCGCGGATGAAGGTCCACTCGTCGCGGTTCTCGCTGATCAAGGTCAGCGAGAGCGGCAGCCCGGACGCCCGCGCGGCGCAGATCGCGCGCAGATGGGCCTGCACCGTGTCTGGCGGCGTGTCGTGGAAGTAGGTGCCCGGCATCGTCTCGAGGAACCAGGGCACCACCGTCTCGGCGGTGACTCGCGTGCTCTCGGTCAACGCCTGGACCAGCGCTTCGGGGGCCGTCGGTGTCTCGCTCATCGCACTCCCTTTCCCGCTTGGGGCGACGGGCGGACTCTAGCCCCTCGCCACCCCCCGCTACCCTCGAAGCCTCGGGATTCCGTCGGCCTCGGTGAGGATTCTCCGCGTTTGGGCCACCGGAAGGGGGCGAGTGGGCGATCAGAATGGTCCGGGGGAGATCGCCTCGGCGATCGTTCGAGCCTCGCCTCTGGGGCCTCCACCAGGGTGCTCACTCGAGCCCGGCCCTCGACTCCCGGGGTTCGGCGTGAGACTGTGCCGTATGTTTTCGCGGTTGAACGTGACGCATCTCGTCGGTTGTTTCGTCGGTTGTATGGCGGTCCTGGTGGGTTGCGGTTCGACTCACTCCACCGACGATGACGACGCCGGGGAACGGACCGATGCCGGGCCTCGGCCCGACGGAGCGCCGACGGACCTCGGGGACTTGCCGCCCGACTGGGGAACCTGGCCGCCGAGGGACGAGCCCATTCCGGAGCCGGAACCGGGCGCCGTGGTGTGTGGGGGCCTGATCTGTGGCGCGGGCCAGGAGTGCTGTCTGTTGGACTTCTCCTGCTACGACCCGAGTGATACGAGCGCCTGCGTGGTCCCGCCCGAGGCCGAGGAGCCGGGCGCCTGTGTGTCGAACGCGGACTGCGCGGAAGGCGAGCTCTGCGGCCGACGGGAGGACGGGTCGTTCACCAGCTGCGGCGGCGACGTCGGCGAGTGCCAGGCCGAACGCGGGCCCGACCTCTGCGGTGGGTTCGGATCGGGCGTCTGCGGCTGCGACGGACGAACCTACCGCGATCCCTGCGAGGCCAGTCGTGCCGGTGTTCGGGTCGTCTGGCACTGGCCGTGCGGTCACAGCGTCCACGACGACTCGTGGCACATGTGCACGTCGACCGACGCCGAGTGTGGCGACGGCTGGAGCTGCATCCCCGAAGCGATGCGCTGCGTGGAGGACGACCCCTTCGTGACCTGTGGCATCGACGGTCAGTGCCCGGCCGACCAGTTCTGTTGCCCCTATGTCGGGGCCTGCATGGACGAGACGCGGCGGTCGAGCTGCTTCCCAGCGCCCGACGGCACCGAGTACCCCTGCGTCCAAGACTCCGACTGCGAGGACCTCGACTCCGAGAGTGTCTTCCCTGGCGGCACGTCCCGCTACTACTGCGACCGAATCGGCTGCGGTGGGATGGGTGGCTGCCGCCACAAGGAGCGGGAGTGTGGCGGTGCACTCGAGCCGGTCTGCGGCTGCGACGGGGTGTCCTACGCGAACCCGTGCTGGGCCTCCGAAGCCGGGGTGTCGATCGCCTCCGAAGGGGAGTGCCCGACCTGACCATCGCGATCTCCAGGTAAGTGCCCCGATTCTGGGGCTCTGGCACCGTGGGTCCGTGCATCGGGTGGTGACGTTCGCAGCGATGGTGGCCCTCGCCGGCTGCCAGGGGACCATCGGGGGCGATTCCGACGACCGGCCGCCGGATCCGACCGCTGACATGGGTCCGCCCGGCTTCGCCGAGTGTGGCGAGGCGGGGGCGGCGATCCTCTTCTTCGAGCGGACCTGCGCCGGCTGTCACCAGGGCAGCCGCTACCCGAACCTGTCCCGCGACGGGCTGGCCCAGTTGCCCGACCTCGAGAGCCGCATCGTACCCGGCGAGCCGCTGGTGGTTCCGGGTGACCCGGAGGCGAGCTTCCTCTACCGGAAGATGGCGCATACCCAGGGGGACGACGGCGGCGCGAACATGCCCCTCGGGCGCGCCAGCCCGGTGGGCGAGCTCTCGCTCGTCGAGGGCTGGATCGCGAGCGGCGCGAGCACGGATTGCGACGAGCTCGATCCGCCGGTCGTCGACTACGACCCGAACACCCTCGACCCGGACGAGCTCTTCACCTGCGCCGACCCGAGCGCACCGCGAGCCTCGCCCTCGCGGCTGCGACGGCTGGAGCGCGCCGAGCTCACGCAGGTCGCGCTCGGCGGCTACAACAACTCGCCGAAGATCCAGAACAACCCGCTCAGCGCGCCCGAGGGGCTGGCCTACTCCACGTACGCCGAAGGCGTGGGGATGGACCCGGCGACGCTGAACCTCTACATGCTCCACCTGCCCGAGGCGAGCCTCATCTGGAGCGACGGCGACCCCCACGGCTACGGCGCGGCCCGACCGCTCGGCATCTACCGCACCGACACCGTCGGCTGCATGGAGGGCGCCGACCCGGACGACGACTGCATCGACGGGTACCTCGACACGATGCTCCGGCGCGGGGTGCTCTTCCGCGCCCCGACGGAGGGCGAGCTCGAGCGCATCCGTGCCTACACGGTGGCGCGCCTCGCCGACGAGCCCGCGGACGGCGACCGACAGGAGACACTCCACGAGATCGCCCAGGCCGCGATGTTGATGACCGGCGCGCTCTTCCGCTCGGACATCGGCGACCCGTCGACGATGGACGGAAGCGCGCGCGAGCTCTCCGACACCGAGCTCGCCTATGCGCTCGGCAGCGTGATCTCGACGGCACCCGTCGGCGTGCCGGTTCGCGACCCGATCACCAGCAGCGTGTCCCCCGACGATCCCGACGCCGCCGACCTGAACGCCGGCCGCCTCGGACTCATCGCCGAGGCCGCCGCGGACGGAACCATTCGCGACGCCGCGCGCCGCCGCGAGCTGCTCCGGCACTACGCCGGTGGCATCTCCGCCGACCGACCCGACCTGTCCATCCCGCGGCAGCAGGGCACCAACGGTCGCGGCGACTACTGGCTCGCGCCGCGACTCCGCGACTTCTTCCGCGAATGGCTCGGCTACACGGACGCGGGCAGCAAGTTCAAGGACCACCCGGCGGAGACGAGCGCCATCGACAGCGATGGCGGCCAGTACGACACCGCGGTCATCGGGTACGCGAGTCTGCAGTCCTCGCTCAACAGCCGGGAGGCTTCGCTGGTGCAGCAGCTCGACGCGGTCGTGGCGCGGGTCGTGCTCGAGACCGACGCGTCCGGGGACGACGTCTTCGAGACGCTCCTCACCACCCGGGAGTGGCTCCTGCCCTCCAACCTCAGCGTCACTTCGGACACCCCGTGCTCGAGCGACGCCGACTGCAGCGGTAGCCAGATCTGTCCTTCCGAGGTGGGTCGCTGCTCCGGCAACACTTGGCGCTCCTACTTCGGCAGCACCTGGGCGTATGGCTGGACCGACCCGATCAACGACACGGACGCCGAGCGCTGGGTCACCGTACCGGCGCCGCGGCTCGGTGTGCTGACGCATCCGGCGTGGCTCACCGCGCACGGCGGCAACTTCGAGGACGACGCGAGCTTGGTCCTGCGTGGTCACTGGCTCCGCACGCAGCTCTTCTGTCAGAGCTTCGGCGACCTGAGCGACGTGCAGGGGCTGCAGGCCATGCTCGTCGCGAGCGACCCGGATCTCTCCGCTCGGGAGCGCGTGCGCCGGTCGACCGAGCCCGGGGTGGACCCCGCCGGCGACGACGAGGTCACCGAGCAGTGCTTCGGTTGTCATTCGTACATGAACTCGCTCGGCTTCCCCTTCGAGCTCTTCAACCACGCGGGCTTCGAGCGCGCCGAAGACCACGGCGGCTCGCCCGACGGCAGCACCACGATCGACAACCTGCCGGACGCCGCGCTCAACCAGGCGTACGCCTCGCCCGAGGAGTTCATCCGCGCGGTGGCCGGGTCCCCCTTCGCGCGTCGCGGGATGGTGCGCCACGCCTTCCGCTTCTTCATGGGCCGCGACGAGGTGCTCGCCGACGGCTGCACGCTGCTCGAGATGGAGCAGGCGCTCATCGACACGGGGTCCTTCCTCTCCATGCTCGAGGCGCTGGTCTCGAGCGAGACGTTCGTCCGCCGTGAGCTCGGAGGTGCAGAGTGAAGCGTCGCGACTTCCTGCGCGTCGCCGCCGGGGCGACCGCCGCGGCCGCGCTCCCGCTCGGCCATCGCATGGCCCGCGCCGAGGGCGCCGATTGCCCCCGCTACCTCTTCATCGTCGAGGGCAACGGATTCGAGCCCGCGAGCGTGCTCTGCGACTCGGCGCGAGCCGCCATCGACGAGACGATGGACGCGCCGGTCGGCGCCGACCGGTGGTGGTACCGGCGCTATCGCCACGGTGCGCCGATCGATCTCTCGACCCCCGACCTCGGGAGCGCCATCGCGCTCGGTCCGCTCGCGGATCAGGGGCTCGTCGACAAGGCGACGGTCCTGCTCGGGCTCAGCTCGCGCATCGTGGGCGGCGGCCACTCGGGGTACCACGGCGCGCTCAGCTCCACGCGCACCATCGGCGGCAAGCCGGGCGGGCAGACCATCGACGCGTACCTCGCCGCGCTCGAGACCATCCGACAGGACACCCCCTTCGACGCCTTCCGGGTCGGTGTCGACCCGGGGGGCCGCCCGATCGACTTCGGCACCTGCGCCTACGGCGAGTCGCGGGCGGCGCCCGTCATCCTGCAGCCAGACGCGGCGTACCAGTTCGCGTACGGCGCGTTCGCCACCGGCGACGCCGCGCGCGCGTTCGACCGTCGGGACCGCATGCTCCAGTTCGCGGCCGAGGACCTGGCGGCCGCCGAGCGCTCGTTCACCGGCAACCCGACCGAACAGGCGAAGCTCGGCACCTACGGCGAGTCCATCGCTTCGCTGCTCGAGACACAGGAGCGCTTGCGCGGCATGCGGGGCTCGGTCGTGGCGCCTGCCGCACCGGAGTCGGGCCTCGCGCCGCTCGCGCGCTTCGGCGCGATGCTCGACCTGGCGGTGAGCACTCTGATCGACGGCCTCTCGAACGTCGCCGTCGTCGGCTCCGGATCGGGCGGTGCCTTCTCGCTGACCTACTCGAGCATCTCCGGCACCGGCCGCCACGACATGCAGCACCAGTCCGGCGGCAACGCCGCGATGCTGCAGGCCATTCGCGACGTGAACACGGCGCAGGTCACCGCCATCGCCGCCGCCGCGCGTCGGCTCGAGGACGCGGGGCTGCTCGACCGCACGATCATCGTGTGGGTCGGCGACAACGGCGAGCAGCACCACTCGACCGCGAGCGAGTTCCCCGTGCTCCTGCTCGGCGGCAGCGCCGTCGGGCTCCGCGGCGGCGGGCGCACCGTGGTCTATCCGGGAGCCGAGTCGGCGGAGAACCGCCAGCTCAGCAACCTCTGGAACACCCTCGGCTACCTCGCGGGCGAGCGCCTCGACACCTTCGGCGGTGAAGAGGGCGACCTGCGCAAGGCGCCTGGGCCGCTCGAGGAGCTGCTCTAGCCGCGCGAGAGGGCGGCGCGCACTTTCTCCGCGCGCTTGCCCGTCGCCAGCTCGGCTGCGGTCTTCCCGGCGTGGCGGCCACTCTCCGCGCGCACCTCGGGATCGGCGCCCGCCTCGATCAGTCGCGACACGACTCGCGGGTAGCCGCGCTGCGCCGAGATCATCAGCGGTGTGAGCCCCTCGGCCGTCGGGAGGTCGACAGTCGCGCCCCGAGCGAGCAGCGCGTCCACCAGCGTCGCGTGGTTCTCCTGGGTGGCCAGATGCAGCACGGCCTTACCGGCATGTAGCTGGTCGATCGGCGAGCCGCGGTCGAGGAGGAGCTCGACGACGTCCTTCCGGCCTTCGTACGCCGCGAACCACAGGGGCGTGCGGCCGTCCTGGTACGGAGCATCCATCTTCGCGCCCGCGTCGAGGAGCACCTTCACCGCCGCCGCGCCGCCTCGCACCGCCTGGTGCAGCGGGCTGCCACCGAAGCGGTCGCAGACGTTCGGGTCCGCGCCCTTCGCGATCAGCGCGGCGACCATCGCCGCGTCGCCCTCGGAGGCGGCCCACCAGAGGGCGCTCTGCCCGCCGGGGCGCGTGAGGCTCACCGAAGCCCCCCGGTCCAGCAACGCCTGGGTCACCGCGGGCTGTCGCTTCATCAGCGCGTAGATCAGCGGTGGCGCCGTCTCCGGTCCCAGCTTCGGGTGCGAGAGCTGTTGGTCGATGGGCCACTCGTCCAGGAGCGCCACGACCGCCGCGACGTCGCCGCGTTCGATGGCGTCGCGCATCCGCGCTTCCGCGCTCTCGCCCACGGGCGCCGGCGCTCTACGCGGAGCCGGCGTGGCCGACTCGACCGCGAGTCCACGGCTCTCGAGGAACGCGGCCACGTCCGCGCGCAGCGCCGCGCGGTCGTTGTAGTAGTGCATGAACCGGTCGTGGGCTTCGCTGAGGAACCCGAGCGCCACTGCCTTGGTCAGCTCGATGGTGTCGTCGAGCCAGGTGTTCGTGGCCGGGGCGCGAAGGACGTCGAGCATGATCGGCTCGAGCGCTCGATCCGACTGGTCCTGCACCAACTGGATCACCCCGACCTTCTGCGGCCAGTCGCCAAGGCCCTGGTAGTACGTGACGATCGAGGGCACGTCGGAGACGCGGACCTGACCGCGGGCTCCTTCGATGCCCTCCCAGTCGATGTCGCCGTCGAAGAGCTTCCGGAAGAAGGGATCCATCGCCGAAGCATACGGCTCGGCCATCCGCAGCTTCCGACGGAAATGAAAAAGGCGGACCCAATGTCGGGTCCGCCTTCGTTCACGGGGCCGTGGGCCCACGATGTCGGCGCCGGGCGCCGACTGGCTTCACCAGCGGCCGCCGCCGCCGCCGCCACGGGGCGCGCGCTCGCGGGCCTCGTTGACGTTGATGCTGCGGCCGTCCAGCTGCGCGCCGTCCATCTCGCTGATGGCGCGGTCCGCCGCGGAGGGATCGCTGAAGGTCACGAACCCGAAGCCACGGCTGCGGCCCGAGTCACGGTCGGTGATGACCTTGGCGTCGGTGACGTCACCGAACTCCTCGAACGCGGAGCGGAGACCGTGGTCATCGGTGGCCCAAGCGAGGCTGCCAACAAAAAGCTTCTTCGACATATCTTCTCTCTAACTTCACTTCGCTCGCGGCGGACCGAGGGGGGAGACCCGCGCAGTAGGCTCGGGGCACCCCTCGCGGTCGCAGCCGTCGTTGGCTGCGTGGCTCGAGAATGACGGGTCTTGCCGTTCGCTTCTCGACGCCCTGCGCGAGTCGTGGCCCCACCGTTCACTGCCGAAGGGGCTCGGGCAAGGTGAATCGCGCAGAACGCGTGAGAATGCGTCAGCGGACCATGCGCTCATAGATGGCCGAGCCGTCGGCGTGCGTCAGCGAGTCGAAACGTTCGAACGGCGCAGGCGCTCGGGGCCATCCGCTGCAATTCGCTCGCACAGCTCGTCCAAGACGCCGAAGACCTCCCACGCGGCTTTGCCCGTACTCTCGGCGAGCTCGTTCAGCAGGTGGGCTTCGAGTTCCGTGTCGCGCTTGCCTTTCCAGAGCTTGTCGGCCAACGCGATCAGCCGGTCCTCGAGCTCGGCCGGCGGTCTGTCCCACTGGGCATGGGTCACGGCGGCACGTGCAACCTCGTCATGGAAACCAGCCGTCTCCAACATCCTCCGTCCCGATGCTTCGTGCGCGTGTCCCGCGGCGCTCATCTCCGCCGGGTGCAGCAGCTTCCCACAGTCGTGCAGTGCCGCGCCGAGCAAGACCCGCTCTCCGTCGGGTCAGCCACGGGCTCGCGCCTCGACTCGCCAACCAACGAATGGCTTCCGCGCCACTTCGCGGAAGTCCGACGAGTCCATCTCCGTGGCTCGCGCGGAGCTCGGTCAGCAGCGTGGGCGGACGCGCGGCGAAACGTGCCTCGAGGAAGCGATGGAGCGCTCTGCGCTCCGGCCCGTCGAGGTCGGAGACGGAGAAGCCCTCGAGATAGCCGTGCTCCACGAAGTACGCCCAGCGGTCGGGCTGCTCGTAGGCCGAGAGGGGCACGCCGATGTCGCGTAGCTCGTCGCCGTTCTCCCGGACCCATCGTCGATGGTCGCTCGTCCCACGAGCGGACCTTGCGTCGCGGATCGGCGTCGTCCAGCCATCGAGCCTCGAAACGACGAAGCCCCCACGGCCACTTGGCTGCGGGGGCTTGCTCGGAGCGGGAGACCGGACTCGAACCGGCGACATTCAGCTTGGGAAGCTGACGCTCTACCAACTGAGCTACACCCGCCTGAGGAGGAGTGACTTACGCCTTCCTGCCGAGGGCGTCAAGGGTCTGCGGACGTGACGCGGGTGGGTGGCCCACGTGTGCCATGGGCAGCCCTGGCCCAGGTGGGCCACATCGGTTCCCGGCGTGCGCGGCCCACGTGTGCCGCGTGAACCTCAGCTTCGCCTGAGCTGGCTGAAGTCGTCGGCGACCGGCTGGGTGCGGCCCGTTTCGTGATCCCACCAGTGGACGACGTCGGAGAGCCAGCCCGGGCGGTCGGGGTCGGGGAGGAAGACCAGCTTGTCCATGTCCGCCGCCGCGATGGCCACGGCGTCGCGTGGGAAGCTCGCCCAGTTCTTCGCGACGCGGGTCTCCCGGATGATGTCGTTGCAGGTCCGCGTCATGCGTTTGACGCTGCTCTCGTCGAGGATGGGGAAGAGTTCCCAGAACCAATCCTCGCATCCGGGCGGGCCGCCTCGGACCCCACCGCCATTGTCGACGCGCATCCGCGCGACGTAGGCCGGCGGGAGCCGCAGCCCGAGCTTCCTTTCGGTGGCTCGGACTTGCTCGAGGTCGAGGGGGAAGGGCACGGGCCGAGTCTAGCAACGCATAGCTCGCCGCTGGCCCACGTGGGCCACGTCAGGCGAAGACGTCGCGGAGCCAGGCGTGGAAGAGCGGTCGGCTCATGATTCGGGCTGCCACGGCTTCGTGAGTGGCGTCCCGAGCGCACGCGCGTACCGTCGCTGGCTCGACCGGCTCGTAGGTGCTCTTCCACCGGTCGACGTCGCTCGGGACCCGGGCATGGAGCACGGCGTCCAGGCCGAGACCCCAGCCGCCGCGGAGGTCGGCACTGGGAAGGTCCGCGCGGACGTGGGCTCGCAGCGCCTCGAGAAGACCCTCGTGGAAGCCTTCGACCAGGGCTTCGTTGCGGTGGTCGTCGTCCGAGAAGGCTCGAACGGAAGGCGGGCGCTCGTCCAACCGCCAACCCAGTGACAGACGGAGGTGCACGCGCTCGCGAAAGGTCTCCGCCTGAATGGGTTGCGCGGGGCGTGCCAACGGACCCGTGTGGAGCTCGGCCAGGCCTCGTCCGGAGCCAACGCGCTGACCCTGGAAGACGACCAGGAGGTCCGGGTGCAGGGCGGCCACGGTCGCCAACGTTCGCCCCAGTGCGTCGAGGTCGTAGGACTCTGCGCCGAGGACTCCACCGTCGGCTCGGTAGCGGATGGTCATGGAGCGTTCGGTCGACGGACCGACGCGCTGTGGACGTCCCCATAGCTCGGCGTCACCACCGCGGAGTCGATGACGGTCACCGCCGTCGCAGACTTCGACCTCCAGCTCCGAGCTCACGGCGGCCAGTGGCGCCACGCAGCCATCGGGGAGGGCAGGGTCGCCGCGAAAACCCGTCAGGTCCGACCCCATGCGTGGCGACGAGAAGACGAGCTCCAAGAGGGTCCTATCCAACCGGGTCTGCGACACCAGCTCACCGAACGAGCCGTCCGCACGGATCCTGACGGGCGCATCCGCGGCGTCGCCTTCGACACTCACGTCGATGGTGGTCGTCAGACCGGCGCGGTGGCCGTGGAGGAAGTAGCTCACCGCACCACCGACCATTTCCATCAGACCCTCCGTACCGGTCCTGCCGATGTACATCGCTGGCCGCGCGCGGATGGCCTCGAGCGGAGTGAGGACCTTGATCTGGGACGCGTCGTACATGGCTCTCCTCGTGTGAACGAGCGCGGCAAAAGGCGGCCGCGTCGAGCCTGAATTCTAGCGCTGTCGAGGAGCCGATGCTCGGCGCCAAAGACTCAAAAAACGCCGACAAAGAGCCTCGTGGGTCCGAGATGGAGCGACGCAGGTGTCAGATGTGGCGCACGCGACCCGCATCCGTCACGCCGCGTGCAGGCGCCTTCGCAGTGGTCCGATCAACAGCTTCAACACCGTCTCGCCGACGTCGAAATAATCGCGCCAGACGACGATCTTCCCGTCCTTCACCTCGAAGGTTCCGTTCACGCGGATGTCGAGATAGACGAGGGGCCCGATGAGGACGTCGGTGCGCTCGGTGAGGACCACACCGTCCCGCTCGGCGATGTTGTGGTTCTCGACGCGGAACTGGTCGATGAGCTTCAGGAAGCGCATCAACGTCTTGGTCACCGCGGGCTTCCCGTGGTCGGCGGGCAGCGGGTAGTTCTGGTAGGTGACGTCGTCGGCCAACAGGGCGAGCGCACGCTCGGTGTCCATGGCCTCGAGGGCGTCGAGGAAGTCCTCCACGACGGAGATGGCGCTCGGCTCGGTCATGGGCGGAGGCTACCGCGAGCCTCCGATTCGGTCACCAGGTCGCGACGACGGACCAGGTCCGCGCATCCGGGTCCCAGGTGCCCTCCCACTCGAAACCCGGCTCCCAGTCGATCCACGGGTCCTCCCAGGGCGCCACCAGCCGGCCCTCCTCGAACCTCGGGCGGGCGATGGTCTCCGGAGGCCAGCAGGTCTGCCCCTCGGGGATCACCTCCTGCGCCCAGGGCAGCTCCTCGAAGGTCTGACCCCCGTCGCCCGACAGGAACACCGCCGCGGTTCGGTCCTGGCCCATGTCGGTGTACTCCGAGCCGTATCGAGCCGCGCAGACGACCACCCGGTCCCCATCGCGCGCGACGGTCGGGGAGCCGTAGGCGAAGCGAAGCACTTCCGAGTTCCACTCGGCCGGCCAGCGAATGCCGGGGAGAGCGGCCTCGATCCGCGTGCGCACCGGCGCGCGGAGGAACGACTCGGGGAACACGGGGGGCGGCGTGCCGAAGGCCGCCTCCAGCGACCACGCTCGGCCGCGGAGCAGACGCTGCAGGTGGCCGAGGTCGGCGTTGAAGCCGTAGGGCCCGTCGGGCTGGCGCCAGTGACATCGGCGGAGGCGCACTTCGTCGCTCTCGGGATGCGCGGCCTGCCACCGGTTCAGTCGCTCGACCATCCCAGCGGTCCGCTCCTTGGCGTGCTGGAGGGCCCAGCATTCCACGACGTCGTCGCGCGCGAAGACGTAGGCGTGACCCCGGCGCGCGTGGTCCGTGCTCTCGTTCTCCGACCAGTAGAAGTAGGTATCGGCGGTGTCCGTGTCGGGCAGGCCCACGGCCTACTCTAACTCGACGCTCTCGCGGTGAGCGCCTCACGTCGAAAGGAGGATCGGGCCGCGAATCCGCGTAGGCTCTCGGCGATGGGCATCCGACGAAGCTGGCCGCTTCTCCTCTGTCTCGTGGCGTGCCGATGCGACATGGGAGAGGGCACGGAGTCGGCCGAGGGCTCCGACGAAGCCGCCGCGTCAGGGGAGCCGATGCTCCAGTCCGACTGGGTTCGCGACACGCCGCCGGCGAACCTCGTGGCGCTCACGACCGAGCCCTACGTGGTGCACGCCGAGGATCCGGCGAAGCTGCGCATCGAGAAGGATGGCGCGCCGGTGCATGTCTTCGAGGAAGTCGGCGAGCTCTCCTGCGCGAGCCGCGAGGGTTGGTTGGCGTGCTCCGTGCGCGGCGCGGAGATCAGCTGGGTGCCGGTCTTCGATCCCGAGGGCACCATTCACAGCGTGCAGGTCGGGTCGAGCTTCTTCGACGACCGCCGGGTCGAGGGGCCGCCGCGCTGGACGGACGACGGCGCGCTCTGGATTCGGCTCGGTGAGCGATGGGAGCGCCGGGTCGTCATCGCGGCGGAGCCTCCGGACCGCGAGGCCTCGGCCGCGGCCCACGCGCGCATCCGCGCGAAGCTCCCCCAGACCCGCCACACCTTCGAGCCGGTACGGGGGAGGGCGGTGCCAGCGCTCTGGAGCGAGCCGCTCGAGCGCGACGAGGCCTACGAGCTCTGGGAGGCGCTCGACGTCGACGGCCTCTCTCGCGCGGTCGTGACCGAGGAGCTGGTGGGGGACGCCCAACGCGATGGCTCGTGGGCCCTGCGATTCGCGGAGCAGGTCCCGGTCGACGCGGTCTTCGCGCAGCTCGAGCTCGGGCACCTCGCGTTCCAGGCGCAGTACGTCGACCAGATCCCCGAGGAGCACCGCTACGCGTCGCAGAAGATGCTCGCGCGCATCCGTGAGGGCTACCGGCCGCAGGTCACCGCGAACCTCGAGCCCGACTCCACCGAGCCCATGTTCCCGCTCGAGCTGGCGAACCTCCCGATGCCCCAGCCGGTGATCCGAGTGTTGGTGATCGAGGGGGGCGACGAGCGGCTGCACATCGCCGCCGGCTTCGGCGCGTTCAACCACTGCCCGAGCCCCGGCGAGCAGGCGGTCATTCTCGCCGACTGGCGTGAGCGCTACGGCGCCCGGGTGCGCTTCATGGGGCGCGACACCCTCGAGCTGCTGGTCGCCGATCCGCCGAGCGACCTCGTGGAGCGCTACGAGCTCGGCTACCGGATCCTCATGTACGACCCGGACGCCGAGACCATCGCCGCCGCGGCGCGCCTGACGAGCGGCCATCGGTGGTCGTTCTGGTGGGACTAGACTCCCGTCAACCGACGTGCATCACGCGCTAGCGAGCGCTTCAGTCGTCGCCGAGGAGGTCGTCGAAGGCCTGGTCGACCTCGTCGAGGACCAGCGGCTCGTGCTCGGAGGCGGGCGCCTGGGAAGGCCGCGTGAGGCGCTGGATGCGCTCTTCGACGCCGCGGAAGTCCGGGTCGCGCTTCTGGACCTTCTGGTAGTAGTAGAGCGCTTCCTGCGGGTCCTGGAGCATCTCGTAGGCGCTCCCCAGCTCGAAGTAGAGGCCGAGCTCCTCGCGCTCGGTCTTGTGCTCCGCGTAGAGCCCCTTCTTGAACTGGTTGATGGCGTCCGAGTAGTTGCCCTGCTCGACGCGGCACAGGCCGATCATCGTGTGGCAGAGGCACTCGCGCTGGGGGTTCGCCATCGCGAGCTGGAACTCCTTCACCGCGTCGTCGACGAGGCCCATCTCCTTGTAGGCGATGCCCAGGTCGAAGTGGGTGTCGGTGTCCTCGAGCCCGACCTGCTCTTCGACGCCCTTCTTGAACTGCTCGAAGACCGACTCGACATCGATGACGTCCGAGCCCTCGCTGGAGCCCTCGTCCATGGGGCCGAGCTCACCCGCGAGCTTCTCCGCGAGCGCGAAGGCGTCGTCGTCCTCCTCGGCGGTGTAGGACTCGACCGGCGCGCTGAGCGAGGCGCGGGTCTCCTGAACCTCCTGCAGCTTGTCGAGCAGGAGCGGATGGTTCGGGTGCGACTCGAGCGCGTCCTCGAGCGTCGCGGAGGCGGCGTCCCAGAGGCCCTGCGCGATGAAGAACTCGACCTCGTCGAGGGTCTCTTCGATCTCGCCGGGCGGCATCGAGATCCGCTCTTTGGCGGCCTGGACGTGCCCCTCGTTGAGGTCCACGGGTGCGGCCTCGAACTCCTGCGGGCTCATCGGCGCGAGCGGGGCGTCGGGCACGACCGGGTCGAGCTGCGGGTCCTCGGGGACGCTGCTGATGGCGCGGTCGAAGGCGCTCTGTTCCTCCGGGGGATGGAACTCGGGCTCCATCGGCGCCACCGCCGGGCGGGCGGACTCGGGAGCGGTCGGCTCCTGCACCGGTGAGGTGAAGACCGCCTCGTGCTCGTCGTACTCGGGCTGCGAGGGCGGCGGCTCCGACAACGGCATCAGCATGTCGTCGTCGAGCTCCATCTCCATCAGCTCGTCGGGGTCGAGCTCCTCGATGGAGTCGCGCGCCATGTCCTGCAGTCCCTCGGGCGCAGGTGCCACGGAGGTCGCGTCGATCTGACCGGTGGGCGCTTCCTCGTCCGGGAAGACCGCGGGCGCCATCGACTCGAACTCGTCGGCCGGCGCCATGGACTCGAACTCTTCGACCGGCTCGTCGATGTCGACGACCAGCGGCGTCTCGTCGATGAGGATCTCGGGCTCGCCACTGGCCTCGTCGAGCTCGTCGGCTTGGCGGAGGTACATCGTGGCGACCTGCGGCTGCAGCTCGGCGAGCGCGCGCAGCTGCTCGGCGGCCTCGGCGTTCCGGCCGAGCTTGATGAGCGCTTCCTTGAGCCGCTCGCGTGCCTCGATGTGCTCGGGCGCGACCTCGATGACCTGGAAGAGCTGCTTGGCGACCTTCTCCTGCAGGCCGTAGCGCTCGAAGACCTCGCACTCGGTCAGCAGGCGGGCGATCTGCGCTTCTCGCGCGACCTCGGGCGGCACCGAAGACCGCCCTTCCGGGCCCGGGGCTTCGGCGTTCTGGGTGACGTCCCGTGCCGGGGGGCGGACCGACTCGACCAGGTCGACGTCGCTCGCGTCCTCGTCGACGAACATCAGATCGTCGTCGTCCTCGTCCACGTGCTCGATGATCTCGAGCTCGGGCTCGTCGTCGTCCTCGGGGGGTGGACGCTGCGAGCGAGCGCCGACGAGCGCTCCGGGCGGCACCGAGTCGACGGGGCGTCGGGGCGCCACGGACGGCGCGGCGAACTTCGCGAGCTCCTGGCGAGCCTCGGCGTCGTTCGGATCGAGCTCGAGGATCTTCTTCAGGATCCGCGCGCGCTCGTCGTCTTCCTTCTTCTCCGCGAGGATGCGGACCATCTCCTTGTAGACGGAGATGGTCTTCGCGCTCTGGCCCAGCACGTGGAACGCCTGCGCGAGGAGCTCGAGGGTCGCGATGTCGCGCGGGTCCTTCTTGAAGCAGGCCTGCAGCTTCGAGAGCGCGCGCTTGGCGTCGTTGCGGCTCAGGTAGGTCCGCGCGAGCTTCTTGGAGAGCGCGACGTCGCCGGGGCGGTGGTAGAGCAGGCGCTCGGCCACCTTCAGGTAGTCGTCGATGCGGCCCTGCTCCTCGAGCAGACGGGCGCCGGCCTCGAACTCGCTGGCGGCGCGCTCGACCTCTTTGGCTTTCGAGAGCGCCTCGGCGTACTTGATGCGGACCGGGATGTTCTCCGGGTCGAGCTTCGCCATCCGGTCGAGGATGGCGAGCATGTTGTCGGCGTCGCCCTGGCGCGCGTACGCCGCGGCGGCCTGCTCGTAGGTCTGCAGCGCGTCGCTCACGAGCTGCAGCTGCTCGTACATCTCGGCGAGACGTAGGGAGATGTCGAGCCGCGTGGGCTGGAGCTTGAGGATCTGCTTGTAGACCGCGACGGCCTTCAGGAAGAAGCCCTGCTCGGCGTAGTGCTCGGCGACGCGGTGGTAGGTGTCGCTCGCGTCTTTATGAGCGCCCTTCCGGGTCTGGAGGTCCCCGATCTTGAGCCACGTACGAACGTCGCCGGGGTCTTCGTCGACCAGCCGTCGGTACTCGGCGATCGCGCGGTCGTAGTTGCCCTTCGCCAGGTGCTTCTGGGCGGCGGAGAGCACTTTGCTGCGGTCGACGCTCAAGGGGGAAGGGTGGGTGTGGGGCGCGCTAGCTGCCCGCGGAATCGTTCCGCAAATCGACCCATGTGGTGTGGGATGGGATACTACGCATCGGGACCCATCAGGGTCAACCGCCTGACGTACGCTCCGCGAGGCGTTCGAGGAACTTCGTGGAGAGCTTTCCGTCCACGAAATCGGGGTCGTGCAGGATCCGCCGGTGAAGTGGCAGGTTCGTGCGGATGCCCTCGATCAAGGTCTCGTCGACCGCTCGCCGGAGGCGACGGATCGCAATCTCCCGAGTGGGCCCCACGGCGATGAGCTTGGCGATCAGCGAGTCGTAGACCCGTGGCACCACCCATCCGGTGAAAACCCCATCGTCGATACGGATTCCAGGGCCCCCAGCGGGGTGGTAATTCGTGATCTTGCCAGGCCAGGGCACGTAGGTGTCCGGGTCCTCGGCGTTGATGCGGAGCTCGATGGCGTGGCCCTTGAGCTCGGGGCGATCCGGGATGTCGAGGGTCTCGCCCGCGGCCAGTCGGATCTGCTCCATGACCAGGTCCACGCCGGTCACCTCTTCGGTGACGGGGTGCTCGACCTGGATCCGGGTGTTCATCTCCATGAACGCGAGGTTCCCGCGCTCGTCCATGAGCAGCTCGACGGTGCCGGCGGAGCGGTAGCCGCTCTCGCGCAGCGCGTTCTCGAGCGTCTGCGTCATGTCCATGCGCAGCTCGTGGCTCATGGCCACCGAGGGCGCTTCCTCGAGGATCTTCTGGTGGCGGCGCTGGATGGAGCACTCGCGCTCGCCGAGGACCCAGACCTTGCCCTTGCCGTCGCAGAGCACCTGGAACTCGATGTGCCGGGGCTCTTCGACGTAGCGCTCGCAGTAGAGGTCGCCGTTGTTGAAGGCCGCCTGGGCCTCCTGACGGGCGCGGGGGTAGTTCTTCCGCATCTGGGCCGAGTCGCGGATGATGTGCATCCCGCGGCCGCCGCCGCCGCCCGACGCCTTGAGCATGACCGGGTAGCCGACCTCTTCCGCCTTTCGGACGGCGTCGTCGACGTCGGTCATGACCTGGCTTCCCTCCATGAGCGGCATGCCGAGGCGCTTGGCGAGCGCGCGGGCCGGGACCTTCTCGCCCCAGGCTCGCATGTCGTCGGGGGTGGGGCCGATGAAGGTCAAGCCGCACTGGGTGACGATCTCGGCGAAGTCGGCGTTCTCGCTCAGGAAGCCGTAGCCCGGATGGATGGCGTCCGCGCCGGTGATCTCGGCGGCCGCCAGCAGCGCGGGCACGTTGAGGTAGCTGCCGGTCGCCTCGGGCGGACCGATGCAGACGGCCTCGTCGGCGAGCCGGACGTGGCGCGCATCGGCGTCGACCTCGCTGTGAACGGCGACGGTCTGAATGCCCAGCTCACGGCAGGCCCGGTGGACCCGCAGCGCGATTTCGCCGCGGTTCGCGATGAGTACTTTCTCGAACACGTTACCTCCCAGGAGGGTCTTCGAAAGACCCTCCCGCGTCGCGTCGGCAAAGCCGACGACTCGCTCCCACCCGAACGGGCGCGCGGTCGCGCGCCTTGCCAGCGCGGTCGGTCATCCGCGGGTCACGCGGAACAGCTTGTCCCCGTACTCGACCGGCTTGCCGTTCTCGACGAGGATCTCGAGGATCGTTCCGGAGAACTCCGCCTCGATCTCGTTCATCAGCTTCATCGCCTCGACGATGCAGAGCGTCTGACCGCTCTCGAAGCTGGCGCCTTCCTTCACGAAGGGCGGCGAGCTGGGGTTCGGGGAGCGATAGAAGGTGCCCACGAAGGGCGAGGTCACGTACTCGCCTTCGACGGCCTCCTCCGCGGCGCCGGCGCTCGGGGCGGCCGGCGGCACCGACATGGGCGGCGGTGCGTAGGAGGGCGGTCCGGCGACCATCGGGATCGCACCGCTCGGCCCTCGGCGCAGGACGATGCGTTCGTCCGCACGCTCGAGCTCGAGCTCGCTGAGCCCGTGATCGTCCATCGCTTTCATCAGCTCACGGAGCTGGTCGAGATCGACTTCCACTGTTCCTGGTACCTCTCCGGACCGGGCGTCTGCCCTCAGTCCTGGTTGGAACGGCCCAGATAGTCCATGAGCGCCCGCAAGCCAAGGGTGTAGCTCGCAGGACCGAATCCCGTGACGACGCCGATGGCCGCGGAGGCGGTGTGGCTGTGTGCCCGAAAGGCCTCTCGCGCGTGGATGTTCGAGAGGTGGACCTCGACCGAGGGGAGGGAAATGGCCCTCAGCGCGTCGGCGATCGCGATCGACGTGTGAGTGTAGGCCCCCAGGTTGAAGACGATCCCCACGTGCGACTCGCGGACCTCGTGGATCCAGTCGATCAGCTCGCCCTCGTGGTTCGACTGGCGGCAGTCGACGGCGACGCCGAGCTCCTGGGCCAGCTTGGCGAGGCTCTCGTGGATCGCCTCCAGGGTGGCGAGGCCGTAGATGTCCACCTGCCGGGTGCCCAGCAGGTTGAGGTTCGGCCCGCTCAGGACGAGGACGCGGTCCAAGGCTCAGATATCGCTGCGCCGATCGCGCGCGGCAGCGCAATGGGCGGGGGAGTTCGGGTGAATCGAGGAGGCCTAGCCGACGAGAGAGGGTTTGGGTGCCAAACCCTCATCTAAAACGTCAGCTCGTCGGCCAGCGACTGGCCGCGGGTGCGGAGGAGGAAGCGCGCCTTGCCGAGGTTGCCCGAGGGCTGGAGCGTCACCGCGACGAAGTACTCTTCGTTGATCAGCCGGATGACGGTCGTGATCCGCTCGGCCTTGATCGCGACCTCT
This sequence comes from Deltaproteobacteria bacterium, assembly GCA_017644045.1. Lineage (GTDB taxonomy): Bacteria > Myxococcota_A > Polyangia > Polyangiales > Houyiibacteriaceae > UBA1660. Next base: position 602,792 of record JAEPMI010000007.1, on the reverse strand, counting down.
TTGGCAGCGCCGGCCTGGAGCATCTCGGCGGCCTTGAGGATCTGCTTGAGGACGACGCTGTACTCCATGCCCACCGACTCCACGTCGATGGTCTGACCCTGGCGGACGTACTGATCGACGGGGATGCCGTCGTAGCCCATGAGGAGGCCGGCGATGCCACCCTCGGTGTTGTCGACGACGCTTTGGAGTACTTCCTTGAACATGGCGGGGACCCGATCTCCGCATGGAACGGCCTTACGGGTCAAGTTCGCCGACGTTCGGGGCGCTCGTTCAGCGGTCGCGGTCGTCGAGCCGGCGCGTGAGCGCGATGGCGACGAGGCCGAGCACGAAGAAGAGCGTCCATGCGACCCAAGCAGGCACCACCACGAGTTACCACGTGGTGGGCCGCGTGTCGTTTTCCTGGCTTGACAAGAGCGGAGCCGAGGCTAAAAGGGACGCCTCTCGCGAGGGCAACGCTTTCTCGAGAGCTGACAACCTGCGGATGTGGCGGAATTGGCAGACGCGCTGGATTAAGGATCCAGTGGGGCAACCCGTGGAGGTTCGACTCCTCTCGTCCGCACCGTTTCTGTAAGAGAAGGGCCGGCCGCCCCGGCCCCTCCTCGGCAACACCCCGACCCAACTTCGTTGGCGTCGGGGTTTCGTCGTTCTGGGGGACGCGTCGCGATCGGCGCTGGTAGCGTGCGACGTATGAGCTCCGAGGCCGAGACCGGGACGATCCCGAAGGAGCGCTACCTCTCGCCCGCCGTGGCGGCGGCGGAGAGGGAGCGCCTCTGGCCACGGGTGTGGTTGCATGCGGCGGCGCTCGATCTGGTGCGCGAGCCGGGGACCTTCGTGACCGTGCGGCTCGGCGGCGTCGCCGACGTGCTGGTGATTCGCGGTGGCGATGGTGAGCTCCGGGCCTTCCACAACGTCTGCCAGCACCGTGGTCGTCAGCTCGTCGAAGCGCCGCGCGGCCGGCTGCAGCAGCTGCGCTGCCCGCTGCACCACTGGCAGTGGACGCTCGAGGGCGATCTGGCGCACGTGCCCGAGCGCGACGCGTTCGGCGCGCTGGCCGAGGGACCGATCCGACTGCCGGAGCTGCGCTGCGCGACGTGGGCGGGCCACGTCTTCGTCCACCTCGGCGAGCCCGCCGAGTCGCTCGCCGAGTGGCTCGCGCCGCTCACCGATGCGCTCGGTCCCTACGGGCTCGAGGACTACGCGCTGGTCGATCAGAAGACCTTCGAGCTGCCCTGCAACTGGAAGACGGTCGCCGACCTCTTCAACGAGGCCTATCACGTGGCGGCGGTCCACCCGTACCTGCTCGGGATGGTGGACCCGAGCTCGCTGGCGGCAGTGACGCACGGTCCGCACTGCGAGCACACGTTCACCATCGGGCGGCCGAGCGCCCAGGCGGATCCCGTCGAGGTCACCGAGGCGCTCGAGGGATTGCTCCGAGACAACGGCGCGGACCCCGCGGGGCTCGACGGAGACGCGCGGAGGGCGCCCGAGGTGCTGCGCGCCGCGCTGCGCGCACAGGGCATCGAGCGGCTCAGCGACGACGAGCTCACGATGGGCCGGAGCTGGATGCTCTTCCCGAGCCAGACGCTGAACGTCTATCCGACCAACGCGATGCTCCACCGCCATCGACCGCACCCGACGGACCCCGAGCGCACGTCCTTCGACCAGCTCACCTTCCGCCGCGTCGCGCCGGGCGACGAGCGGCCGATCCCCAAGGTCTCACGCTACGCGGTCGACGAGATCGAGGGCTCGGGCAAGGTCACCGAGGACGACCTCGCGCAGGTGCTCGCGGTCCAACGCGGGATGCACTCGCCGGGCTTCGAGCACCTGCGGCTCGGGCGCTTCGAGGTCGCGATCCTGCACATGCACGCGACGGTGCAGCGCTACTTGGAACCCTAGTCTAGCCGACGACGCTGAGGAGCTTCGTCAGCCGGAGCATCAGGGGGAGCCGCGGCAGGCCGCCGTGGACCTTGATGGAGCCGTCGGCCTGCGCCTTGGCGACCTCGCGGGCGACCTCGCCACGGGGGTCGGGGAGCCCGAAGCGGGGCTCGAGCTCGATGAGCGACATCTTGGTGATCCACTCCGCCGTCGTGCGGACCGTGGTGTCGGGGATGCCGTGAAAGTCGTCGTGGACGGTGACGCCGCCGTCGTGGAAGTGGAGCGTGACCACGAGCTCGAGGTCTTCGATCACCAGCGCGACGCGGCCGCGCATCTTGCGCAGCGTGTCCTTCTTGGTCGGTCGCTCGGTGAGGTTGTCCCGAACGAGCTGGGCCAGCATCGGCGCGAAGCCGTTGCGCTCGGCGCCGGGGGCGAGGGCGACGAAGGGCTCCATCAGTTCGGCGGCTCGGGGGCGGCGTCGAGGTCCGTTGCGACCTCGGTCGCACTGTTGACGAGCGCGCGCGAGGACTCGACGAAGCGGAGCATGGTGGGCAGCGCGCCCTTCACGAGCTTCAGCTTGCCTTCCATCATCGCCTTGATGGGGTCGACGTCACCCGCGATCACGGTCAGCCAGCGGTCGTAGTCGGCGACGATGATGAAGGGCGCCTCCTGCATCGCGTCCATCCCCTTCACGTACGCGACGCCGCGGCAGGCGCCCTCGTGCACGTCGAGAATGAAGCCGGCGTCGTCGGGGATGCCCTTGCCGGGCTCGGCCTTCACCGCCATCGCGACCTTCCCGAAGGTCCAGGGCTTGCCGTGCTTCTGGTAGGCCTCGTTCTGGTTGACCGCGTCCTTGAAGGCGTCGGCCCAGGCCTGCGAAGGAAAGGGATGACCGGTGCTCATGGCGGCCGACCATGACGCGGAGCCGCGGCCACGGCAAATGGGCCGTCCCCGATCTAGGGCCGCTATTTGTGTGACTGTACACGAATGATGGACTCATCCATTCTCCGCGGTGGAGGTGGTGGGATGGCGCGGCTGAAGAAGATCGGGAAGTGGCTCGGGATCACCGTGGCGGTGTTGCTCGTCGTGGCGGGCTGCTTCTACGGGTGGGCGTCGTGGAAGTCGGGGGCGATGTTCGAGGAGGCCTATGCGGCCCACGAGGTCGACTTCCCCATCCCCTTCGCCCTCACGGACGAGGAGATCGAAGCGCTCCGCGAGGAACGGCGCGCGGAAGCGCCGGAGCCCGAGCCGCCCGCGGTCGAGGCGTCCGGCGAGGTGCCGGCGGAGGCACCGGTCCCCCAGGCCGAACCGGAGCCCGAGGTCGACCCGCTCGAGGGCGTCGATCTGGACGCGCTCGCGCTCGAACGCGCTCAGGCGCGCGGCCGTCACCTGGTCGAGGCGCGTTATGCGTGCATCGAGTGCCACGGCGACGACTTCTCGGGCGGCGTGATGGTCGACGACCCGGCGATCGGGACGCTCCTCGGGCCCAACCTCACCGGTGGCAACGGCAGCCGCGTGAGCGAGTGGACCGCCGCGCAGTGGGACCAGGCGGTGCGCCACGGCATCTTGCCCGGCGGCCGCGCCAGCGCGATGCCCGCCGAGGACTACCAGCGAATGAGCGACCAGGAGCTCTCCGACATCATCGTCTACATCCGGTCGTTCCCCGCAGTGGACAACCAGACGGCGCCCCCCTCCTTCGGGCCGCTCGGCACCGTGCTCTTCGCGTTGGGCGAGATCCCTCTCTCTGCGGGGAAGGTCGATCACGAAGCTGCCCACCCGGAGCTGCCGCCGGAGGTCGCGAACACCGTGGAGTTCGGCGAGCACCTCGCGGGCGTCTGCACGGGCTGCCATCGCGCGACCTTCGAGGGCGGTCCGGTCCCTGGCGGACCGCCCGACTGGCTCCCCGCGAGCAACATCACCCCGCACGAGGATGGCCTCGCGGGCTGGGAGTACGACGACTTCGTGGTCGCGATGCGTGAGATGAAGCGACCGGACGGCAGCGCGCTCGGCGCGCCGATGACGCTGATGGAGCGCTACACGGCCAAGATGACCGACACCGAGCTGCGGGCGCTCTGGACGTACATCCAGAGCGTCGAGCCGAGGCCCACCGGCACCTGACCGCGCAAATGCGCGCCTGACGGTCAGCGATGACGGGGGATTTGCTACCGTGCGTTCATGGCGGACCTCCTCCGTTCCGGCGCGCTCGCCGAGGCCGGCTTCGCGCATGGGTTCTCGCTCCGGACCGGCGGGGTGAGCGAGGGCTCGTTCGCCTCGCTCAACCTGGGCCGGGGGCTCGGGGACCCGCTCGAGAACGTCGAAGCGAACCATCGACGTTTCGCGGAGGCGATCGGCTACGTCCCCGGGTCGCTCTTCGAGCAGAGCCAGGTGCACGGCGATCGCGTGCGGGAGATCCTCGCGGGCGAAGATCCGGTGATCGTGCGGCAGGAAGAGGGCGACGCCTTGATCGCTCGGCGCGCCGGGACCGCGATTGGCATTCGCGTCGCCGACTGCACGCCGGTGCTCATCGCGCACCCGCCGAGCGGCGACGTCGGCGCGGCGCATGCGGGCTGGCGTGGGGTCGAGCAGCGGATCGTCACCGCGACGATCGAGGCACTGGCGCACCCACCGAGCGAGCTGGTCGTGGCGGTCGGGCCCCACATTCGCGGGGATCGCTTCGAGGTCGGCGACGACGTGGCCGAGCGCTTGGCGGCCGTGGCGGGGGAGGGGCCGAGCGTGGTCGATCGGTCCCGGCCCAAGCCGCACGTGGACCTGACCGAGATCCTTCGGCGCGAGCTGACGGGTCTCGGCGTGACCCGGATCGACGACGTGGGCGGGTGCACCTTCGCCGACCCCGAACGCTTCTTCTCCTACCGTCGAGACCGGGAAACCGGCCGTCACCTGGCGGCGATCGTGGCCCGCGGCTGAGCGCGGTTGACGCGTCGCGTCGCGAAATTGGCCACTCGGCCGCTACCGCGAGGGTGGGGGTGCGTGTTAGGCCCCCGCCGTGGCGCTCTTCACCAAGCGTAAAGCGAGCAAAGACGCATCCGAGAAGCGGACGCTGGGCCGCGGAGTCTTCCGGCTCTGCGAGTCCTGTCAGCAGACCCTCAAGGCCGAGGAGTTCGCGGACAACCTCGAGGTCTGCCCGCAGTGCGATCATCACTACAAGCTCAGCGCCGAGGCCTGGGTCGACCTGCTCTTGGACCCCGGCTCCTTCCAGGAGCACGACGACCACCTCGAGCCCACCGATGCGCTCGGCTTCGTCGACTCCAAGAAGTACTCGGACCGCATCGTCCAGAGCCGCAAGAAGTCCGGCGTGAAGGACGCGTTCATGAGCGGCGGCGGCCGGATGGTCGGCCGTGACGTTCAGATCGGGCTCTTCGTCTTCCGCTTCATGGGCGGCTCGATGGGTTCGGTGGTCGGCGAGAAGATCACGCGGCTCTTCGAGCGTGGGCTCGAGACGAAGCAGCCCGTCATCCTGCTGAGCGCCTCGGGCGGCGCGCGCATGCAAGAGGGCGCGCTCTCGCTCATGCAGATGGCGAAGAGCGTCGCGGCGCTCGGGCGCCTGCGAGAGGCGGGGCTGCCCTTCGTGAGCGTGCTGCTCAACCCGACGACCGGCGGCGTGGCCGCCAGCTTCGCGCTCCTCGGCGACGTGAACATCGCCGAGCCGAAGGCGCTCATCGGCTTCGCCGGTCCGCGAGTCATCGAGCAGACGATCCGTCAGCAGCTCCCCGAGGGTTTCCAGCGGGCCGAGTTCCTGCTCGAGCACGGCATGGTCGACCGCATCGCGCACCGGCACGAGATGCGCGCCACGATCGCCCGCATGCTCTCGCACCTGCTCGACTAGAGCGCTCTGAGCATGGAGTACGTCGAAGCGCTCGAGTGGCTCTACGGGCTGAGCGCCCGAGGCGTTCGCCTCGAGCTCGACCGCATGACGGGCGCGGTGGCCGAGCGTGGGAACCCGCAGGACACGGTGCCCGTGGTCCACGTCGCCGGCACCAACGGCAAGGGCAGCGTCTGCGCGATGGTCGAGCGCTCGCTCCGCGAAGCGGGGTATCGGACTGGCCGCTTCGCCTCGCCGCACCTCCACCGCTTCGCCGAGCGAGTGATGATCGGCGGCGCGCCACTCCCGGAGTCGGAGGTCGCCGAGCGACTGAGCGACATCCGAAGCGTGCTGCCGACCCTGCCGCCGCTGACCTTCTTCGAGGTGTCGGCGCTGATGGCGTTCGAGGCCTTTCGGGATCACCGCTGCGACGTCGCCGTGGTGGAGGTCGGTCTCGGTGGACGGCTCGACGCGACGAACGTCGTGCGCCGCCCAGCCGTCAGCGTCATCACGCGTATCGCGAAGGACCACACGAAGATCCTCGGAGATACGTTGGGCGCCATCGCGCACGAGAAGGCGGGGATCCTCCGGCCTGGCGTGCCCGCGGTGATCGGCGCCCGCGAGCCCGAGGCGCGGGCCGCCATCGAAGCGGAGCTCGCGCACCACGGCACCGACGCCTGGTGGATCGGCGAGGACTTCGAAGGCGAGCCCATCGTGCCGGCAGGCGAGCTCCCGCTCGACTCGCCCGGGCGGGCTCGGCTGCGCGTCGGCGATCGGGAGAGCGAGTACGCGCTCGGTCTGCGCGGCGAGTTCCAGGCGGAGAACGCCGCCATCGCGCGCGCGGCGCTCGAGCGGCTGGACGCGGGTGGCTTCCCGGTGCCGTCGATGGCGATCCGGGAAGGGCTCGAGAACGTCGACTGGGCCGGGCGTCTCGAGGTCGTGCGCGACGGCGGGCGCCAGGTGGTCTTCGACTGCGGCCACAACCCCGACGGTTGCGAGGCGTTTGGAGCATTCCTGCGTCGGCGCACCGTGCCCGGACCGGTGGTGCTCCTCTTCGGCGCGATGGCCGACAAGGACTACGCGAACATGCTCGGCCCCTTCGACGATGTGGTCGACGAGCGCGTCTACGCGATCCCGCCGATGCCTCGCGCACCGGAGAGTCTCTCGGTGTTCCAGGCGGTTCGCCCCGGTGAGGTGGCGGCCACGGTCTCCGAGGGGCTCGCACGCGCTCGCGCCCTCGCCGGTGACCACGGAACGGTGCTCGTCGCGGGGTCGATTTTTCTGGTGCAGGCGGCCCGCGCCGAAGTTCTCGGCGTTCGAAGCGATCCACCCATCGCCATGTGAGGCGCGGTGGTCCATACTTCGCCACCCATGAGCGCCTTCATCGACGCCTGCTGGCGAGAGCCCACCGACCACACGCCCATCTGGCTGATGCGCCAGGCCGGCCGCTACCAGGCCAGCTACCAGGCCATCCGCTCCAAGGTGAGCTTTCTCGAGCTCTGCAAGACCCCCGACCTCGCGTGTCAGGTCACGGTCGACGCGGTCGAGCAGCTCGGCGTCGACGCCGCGATCATCTTCGCGGACATCCTGCTGATCCTCGATCCGCTCGGCGTGCCCTTCGACTTCGAGAAGGGCCACGGCCCGAAGATCTTCGATCCGATCCGCACGAATGCGCAGATCGACGAGATGCCGGACGAGATCGACGCCGAGGAGTCGCTCGACTACGTGATGAAGGCCATCGAGCTCGCGAAGGACGCGCTCGACGTCCCGCTCATCGGCTTCTCTGCGGCGCCCTTCACGCTCGCCGCGTACGCGATCGAAGGCGGCGGCTCGAAGAACTACTTCGAGACCAAGAAGATCATGTACGGCGACGAGGGGGCCTGGAAGGCGCTGATGACCAAGATCGCCGACGCGCTGGCCGCCTACCTGCTCGCGCAGGCGGACGCCGGGGCCGACGCGCTGCAGCTCTTCGACAGCTGGGTCGGCTGCCTCTCGCCGGGGGACTACGACCGCTACGTCGCGCCCTACACCGAGCGGATCTTCGACGCCCTCGACGAGCTCGACGACGTGCCCGTGCTGCACTTCGGCACCGGCAACCCGGAGCTGCTCGGGCCGATGGCCGAGGTCGGCGGCGACGTCATCGGCGTCGACTGGCGCATCGATCTCGGCGACGCCTGGGATCGGCTCGGCGGTCCGGAAGAGGTCGCCGTGCAGGGCAACCTCGAGCCGGCGATGCTGCTCGCGCCGCCCGACGTGATGAAGAAGGCGGCGGACAAGGTGCTCGAGAGCGCCGGCGGCCACCCGGGGCACATCTTCAACCTCGGCCACGGGATCATGCCGACCGCGACCGTCGATCAGGTGCGGCAGCTCGTCGATCACGTGCACGAGGTGACGAGCAAGTAATGGATCTGGTCGTCGTCGGCGGAGGCGTCGCGGGCCTCGCCGCGGCCCATCGGGCGACGGAACGAGGCGCGGAGGTCGCGCTCTTCGAGGCGAGCGATCGGGTCGGCGGGTTGGTCCGCACCGAGCGGGTCGACGGCTACGTCATCGAGCGGGGGCCCGAGTCGTTCCTGACGCGCGACCCGATCCTGCTCGAGCTCTCGGAGACCCTCGGCATCGCCGACCACTTGGTGCGCACCGAGGCCCAGGGCGCGTTCGTCGTCCACCGCGGCAAGCTCGAGCCCATCCCGCCCGGCTTCCAGCTCCTGGCGCCGCTCGACGCGAAGTCGTTCCTGAAGACGCCGCTGGTCAGCCCGATGGGCAAGCTCCGCGCGATGATGGAGCCGTGGCTCCCCGCGAGCCCGAAGGAAGACGAGAGCCTCGCGTCGTTCGTGCGCCGCCGCTTCGGCGACGAGCTGCTCGTTCGGCTCGCGCAGCCGCTCGCGAGCGGCATCTACGGCGCCGACCCCGAGCGGCTCGGGCTCCGCTCCACGCTCCCGCGCTTCCTCGACGCCGAGGCGAGCGGCTCGGTGGTGCGTGGGCTGAAGGCCCAGGCCGGCAGCGCGGACCGCGCGGCGGGCGCGCGTTACGGCCTCTTCGCCAGCTACGACGACGGCATGGAGGTGCTCACGGATGCCTGGGCGCGGGCGCTCGGCGACGTGGTGCGCACGAGCGACCCGGTGCAATCGATCGAGCGTCGCGGCGCGGGCTGGGTCGTGCGGAGCCTCGCCGGTGTGCTCGAGGCGAAGGCGCTCGTGTTGGCGACGCCGGCGCCGGTGGCGTCGCGGCTGCTCGCGCCGCTCGACGCGGCGCTCGCGGCCGAGCTCACCGCCATCCGTCTCGGCTCCGCGGCGACCGCGACCTTCGGCTTCGAGGCGACCGCGCTGCCGCCGCTGAACACGGCGGGCTTCGTCGTGCCGGCGGCCGAGGGAACGCCGGTGCTCGCGTGCACCTTCTCGAGCGCGAAGTGGCCGCACCGCGCGCCCGAGAGCAAGGCGCTCATCCGGGTCTTCCTCGGCGGCCACACCAACCAGGACGTCGTGACCCAGAGCGACGCGGCGCTCGTCCGCTTCGCCCGCCGTGGTCTCCGCGAGCTGATGGACGTCACCGCCGAGCCGCTCTTCGAGCGCGTCGACAAGTGGCGCCACGCGATGCCGCGCTACGAGGTCGGCCACCATCGCCGCGTCGATCGCATCGAGCGCGCCGTGGCGGCCCTCGGCCCCATGCGACTCGCGGGCGTGGCCTACCGTGGCGTCGGCCTACCGGCGGTGGCGCAGGGCGGCCGCGGCGCCGCGGACGCACTGCTCGAGCTCAGTCGCAGGTGATGCGGGCGGCGACGACGCCGTTCCCGCCGGAGCCGTAGACCCACTCGAGCGGACCCTCGGGCGCCGCGAGGTGGTGCATGTCGCCGATGGGCGAGTCGGCCACACCGACCCGACGGATCGGCGAGCGCACGTCGGCGATCAGGATCGGGTTGTTGGAGAGGACCAGCAGGTCCCCACGGATGAGCAGCTCGCCTCCGACCGATTCGTCGCCGCCAATGAGGGCGTCCATCCGGCTCAGCCGCTCCCCGACGACGAAGCGCTCGATGAGGCGCTCGCCCGTGCCGGACACGAAGAGCTCGTCGCCGCGCGCCACGACGGACCGGTTCCAGCGGCGTCCGTCGAGCTCGACCTGGTCGACCAGGGTCCCCTCGGTGTCCCACCAGGTGAGCCACTGCGTGCGTTCCGTCGGCTCGCCACGCTCGTCGGTCAGGAACGCGCCGCGCTCGGTCACCGCGATGCTGCTCGGAGTGCCCTCCGCGGTTCGGGTCCAGCGCTCGGTCGGTTCCGTCGGGTCGCTCAGGTCGATCCAGGAGAGCGTGATCTCGTCGATCGAGCTCGTGGCGACGACGACCTGGTCTCCGTTCGCGCCGAGCGCCTGCGGGGCGTCGTGCGGGAGACGAAGGCCGCCTACCAAGGAGGGGTTGGCGGGGTCGTCGAGCGAGTAGACCCGGAGGTTGTCGCCATCCTCCGCGAAGTCGAGGAGGCTCACCAGATGCCCTGCGGCGATGACCAGCCCGCCTTGGGCGCTTCCGCGTTCCTCGACCACGCCCATCGGCGTGAGCTCGCCGCCCTCGACCGCGTAGATCTCGATGCCGATCGACTGGCGGTACAGAAACCCGTTCGCGTAGGCGATGGGGCCGTTGCAGAAGCAGCCCTCGCCCTGTTGCTCACCGATCTCGACCGTGCAGCTCGTCGGGCGGGGGGTGAAAGCGTCGACGTCGCCACCGTCCGGATCGACGCGGGCCATGTCGGTCGCCGGTCCTCCGTCGAGCGGGAGATCGTCGTCGGCCATGTGGGAGCTGCCGCAGGCAGTGAGGAAAGCGAGGAAGAGGAGGGGGCGGGTCATGACGGACAGCATGGCCACCGAGGCGAGGGGACCGACAATACTCGTTCACTATCCGACCCATCGTTATCGGCTATGGCATCTGATGGTTCCATAGGCTGCCGTCCGGCCGCCGATGGTCGGCCGCGCCCTGGCGGCGGGGACCGGGGTGCGATAGAGCAGGGCCGTGGCTCGAAACGGCATGATGCTGATGGCGCTCGTGGCGCTCTTGGGGTGCGACTCCGGCCTGGTCGAGGTCGGGGACTCCTGTGCGAACGCTTTCGACTGCGTCGACGGAGCCGAGTGCTTCACCTTGCCGACCTCGCCCGACGGGCAGGGCCGCTGCATGGCCGAGTGCACCGCCGAAGAGCGACTCTGCGTCGGTGGCGAGGTCTGCCTCGGTGCCGCGAGCGATCCGTCCACGCGCGTCTGCTACCTGGGTGGCGACGCCATCCTCGGCGCGGGCTGCGCCGACACCACGGACTGCGAGACCGGGGCCGTGTGCGTCGACTTCGGCGACGGCTCGGCGCCCATCTGCGTACAGGCGTGCGACGTCCGCGCGCCGGTCTGCCCGATGGGGATGGTCTGCGAGGTGCTCACCGAGCCCGCCGGCTTCTGCACCATCCCCGACGAAGAGACGACGCCGTGACCTACCGGACCTCGATGCCCATCCGCTTCGGTCACACGGACCCGGCGGGCATCGTCTACTTCCCGCGCTTCCTCCACCTCTTCCACTGCGCGTTCGAGGACTTCTTCGGCGACAACGGGATTCCCTACCGCGAGTCGGTCGAGACCGAGAAGACCGGCTGGCCGGCGGTGCACGTCGACGTCGACTTCCAGAGCCCTCTGCGCTTTGGCGACACCTTCGACATCGACGTCTGGGTGAAGGAGCTCGGGACCAAGTCGGCGACCTTCGCCTACCGCGGGCGAACGGAGGGACGAGACGTCGCGACCGCCCGCATCACGGTCGTCTGCATCGACATGGCGACCTTCCGTGGGCAGCCGATCCCCGAGAAGTACCGAGCGCTCTTCGAGGCTCACCAGGAGCCCCCGACGGATTGACGCGGCGTGACGCGCTGCGTCGAAATTTCAGGAGAAAAAGCGCCTGCATGGGTGGGGGTGGGCCATGTATGCTCCGCGAACCATGTCCCTGGCTACCTCAGCAGTGGAGGCCGCTCGCGGCTATCTTCGTGACAACCCCAGCGAGATCACTCGCGCGATCCGAAACGCATTCGGGCTCCGCGTGGGCGTGCCGCTCGCGGCGCTTCGCTGGTTCGGCAAGCAGGCGGAGAAGGCCGGCAAGGTCGAGGACCTGAAGATCGACGCCGTGCCGCCCGGCATTCGCGTCTCGGCCTCGGTCGACCTGATGAACACCCCCATTCGCGCGGGCGCCATCATCTACATCGACCGCATCGTCTTCGACGACGACGAGATGACCCTCGCGCTCCGCCTCGAGGAGGTCCTCCTCAAGCTCAACGGCGATGCGCAGACGCCCGTCGCGGCGCTCATCAAGTCCGGTGCGCTCGACCTCTCGAACCCGGGCAGCCTGGTCGGCTTCATGCCGAACCGGAACCCGATCATCGCCGAGGCGAAGGACAACCGGATCGTCCTCGACCTCATGCGCGACCCGCGCATCGGTCAGAACCCGATGGTCCGCTCGCTCGTCGCGGTCCTCACGTCCTTCGTGACCCTCCGCGGCATCGAGAGCGACGACAAGCACCTCGAGATCGGCTTCCGAGCGCTCCCGGCCGGCATCACCGGCGCCGCGCGCAACCTTCGTCGGCACGTGATCATGCCGTCGATCGGCAAGCTGCTCCCCCGCTGACTTCGCGGCTGCCTCAGGGCAGCCGAACGGACAGGCCGAACCGCGCGAGTCCGCTCGCGTTGCGGACGGCGAGGACCGTTCCGTTCGGCGAGCTGGCCGACAGGCCCCAGGGAGTCACGCGCACACCGATGTCGGCTGCGATCGACACACGGCGGCCGAGCGGGACCTCGACGAGGAGGGTCAGCTCCGCGGACGCGCTCCACCGCGAGCGAGCCTCGGTCTGGACCCCATCGTCCGCGTTCCGTCCTGCGAGGTGAATCCACTCGGCTACGACCGCTGCGCGTGCGCCGAGGTGGAGCCGATCCCACTCGTGCCGCCAGGCGGCGCCTAGGTGGGTCGCGACCAGGCGGCCACGGACGACTCCGAGGGCGTCGCTCGCCTCCGTGCGGGCTCCATCTACCCCGATGCGGAGTGACCATCCGCTCTCGACCAAGTGCTCGAGGGAGCCGCCCGCGCCGAACCAGGGCGTGCGCGAGCTGGTCCAGAGCCCGACGCCGGAGAGCGTGAGGCTCCACGGTCGGCGAGACGGCTGGTTTGGCGTGCTCTCCGGAACGACGCCGCTGGTCGCCTCGGGCGCTCCTGGCGCAGGGAGCTCGGGGACGGCCTCTTCCACCGGATCGACGGGGGTTGCGGCTTCATCGGCTCCATCGGTCGATGGTGCGTCCGGCTCCGTCCGAGCCTCGCCTGCTTCGGTCTCTTCGACCGCCTCCCCGGCAGTCGGCTCCTCGCTGGGCAATGCATCCGGCGGCGGAATCTCCGCTTCGGCGGGCGCCCGAAGCATCGCCGCCACGCCCATCGCGATCGCTCGGGGCCGCGCCTGCGCGGGCAGGTCGCCGAGGTCGATGGAGCGACGTCGTCGGCCGTCCTCCGCTTCGACGAGCACTGACACGATGGTCCCGGTGTCGCAGGGCTCGTCCACGACGAACGCGATCCGGACGGGACGCGCACCGAGCTCGACGTCGAGCGCCGAGGCCACCTGAGCGGACGCCCACCATTCCGGCATGCACTGCGGCTGGACCAGGTCCAGCTGAGCGTGCGCGGTCACGGAGAAGAAGAACGCTCCGAGGAGCGCTCCGATCGACGAGTGGCCGAGGTGCATCAGGGCGCGTCGACGAGTCGCCGAAGCTCTTCCAAGTGGGGTGGGGTGCCGTGGCGACCGAGGCAGGCGCTCGCTTCCGAGCGCGCACCTTCACGGTTCCCGGTGGCGTCGAGCACCATGGCCATCGAAGCGCACACCTCGGCGTCGAAGAGGCGCGGGACGCCGAGCCGTCTGGCTAACCGAAGACTGCGGAGCGCTCCCGCCGAGTCGTCCAGGGTCAGCTGGATGCGCGCCAGCGTGATCGCCGCCAGCGGTGCTTCGGCGTGGTCGGGGTGGTCGCGGAGAACGGCCTCGAGCGGAGCGATGGCGTCGCGCATGCGTCCTTCTCGACGCGCGAGGTCGGCCGAGCGCAACAGCTCGCTCGGATCTTCCCCGGTGGCGGGCGCGGGCGACACGGAGGGCGCGGTCGTCTCACGTGGCTCTGGCGCCTGCACGGTGGGCGGACCGGTCTCTTCGGGCGGAGCCTCGGCGGGCGGAGGGGGAACGGAATCGATCGCGGCTCGTACGGGCGCCTCGATCGCGATGTGCTCACCTGCGCCGAGCGAGCGGTCGACCTCGTCACCGATCACGCGTACACGGCCGTGTTCCACCTCGACGGAGAGCGACCGTTCGTCGCGCTCCACCACGAACGCGGTGCCGACGACCTCGACCCGGGCGAACCCGCCGTCGATGACCCAGCGGCGCGGTCCACCGGGGGTCACCTCGAAGCGCGCGCGACCGCGCGTGAGCAGGAGCTCGACCCGCTCGCCGTCGTTCCGGACCGGCTCGATGCGGGCCCCGGTGTCGAGCTCGATGGTCGAGTCGTCGGTCAGGCGGAGGGCGCGGGGCTCTGCGATGGACTCGGCGGCGTTGAGCGGTTCGCCATCGGCATGTCGGAGCGGGCCAGTCTCCGGCATCGGCCAGGCGAGCAGACCGACGCCAAGGGCGACCGCCGCCGCCAACGCCACTCCGCCGACGAGTCGTGTGCGACGCGCGCGCCGCCGTTCGCCGACGCGATCCCGGACTCCTCGCCAAGCGGCATGGAGGCGCGGCTCGTCGGGCGTGCTGTCGAGGTCGTGTGCGATGGGGCGCTCGATCATCGGGACTCCCCTAGCGCTCCGCGAACGAGCACATCGGCTGCCTGAATCCGACGCTTGGCCGTGGCCAGGGAGCAGCCGACGATCGAGGCGATGTCCTCGAGCTTCTCGCCCTCGACCCGCCGCAGCATCCATGCGTTTCGTTGGTCCGGGTGGAGCGTCGCGAGGATGCGGTCGATGCGACCGAGCTCCGCGAGCCGCTCCGGTGAGCAATCGGACGAGGCGACCATGGCGAGGGTCGCGTCGTCGAGGCTCCGGTCGAGCCCCAGGGCGCGTCGCATGGCGAGCTTTCGCTGCTGCCGACGGACGCGGCGGACGGCGATGCCGAAGAGCCAGCTTCGGAAGGCGCTCGGGTCGCGGAGCGTCTCGAGCTTGGTGAAGGCGTCGGCGAAGGTGTCCTGGAGCACGTCGTCGGCGAGCGAGCGGCGCCGCAGGAGCCGCTCGGCCAGTACCAGCACCTGCGCTGCGTAGCGTCGGAAGAGCGCCTCCTCCGCCCAGGCGTCAGACGCGAGCGCGCGTTTCACCAGCGTCTCGTCGCTGGGCGCGCGGTCGTGGGCGACCACGAGCGCTCCTGTCTCGGTCGCGGGAGCAGCCGGCGCGGAGCTACGATGGCGTGCGGTGGACATCGGAGAGACTGTGAGGCGCACGAACGAGCGAAAACGGCTCAAATGAGCTCGAACGGAGGAAGAATGAGCCGTTTCATCCGGCTCGGGTGCCTCACGCCCATGCGAACACGCTCGATTCTAGCCTGTCTCTTGCTCTCCCTCCTCGGTTGCCACGAGGACTTCATGGCGCTCGACCGGGACGCCGGACCCGACGCGGGTCGGGAGGACGCGACGCCGCCGGTCGACCTCGGACCGCCGATCCCTCAGGTGACCGTCGCGCCCTTCGTCGCGGGGGGAGGCGATAGCGTGTCGGGGGGCTGGTTGCTCGTCGCCGATGAAGCCAGCGGGGACGAGTTCGTGTTCACGTTGGGGCTTCGGGAGGTGCTTCAAGCGTCCGGCCCGGACCTCGTCGACCTGCCGGGGACCCATGCCGTCACTGGCGTCCGTTCGGCGGGGACCGAGGCGTTCAGCTGGCTCGCCTACAGCGACGAAGCCGACGTCCAAGCGCTCGAGGGAGGGGAGGACTTTCTCTGGCTCCACCTGTCGTCGGCCGAGCCCCGGGGGGTCAACGGGACGACCACTACGGGACCGAAGCTGATGCGGCTCTTCTACGACGGGACCGTCGACATGGAGATTCCGGTCCCCGCCGGAGTGCGGCTCTCGTTCGTGGGGGATGATTCCGCTGGGGACGAGTGGCTCCTGGGCTCTGGCACGGGCCCAGTCATCGTCGACGGGACGTCCCTCGGGGAAACGGGCCAGACGATCGCATTCCTCGCCCGCATGACGCCGGCCGCTCTGGTCGATCCGGTGCTGATCGCAACGGGCGGCGCAACGATCGGCCCGTTCACGTCCGCCCGTCTCCTCGCCGACGGAGACCTGCTCGCCTCCGTGCAGACGAATGCTTCTGGCGGCACGGTGGCGGGGGAGGCAACGATCCCGAACTCGATCCGGCTGGTGAAGATCGACCTGGCGGGCCCGACCATCATCGACGAGTGGATGTCGACACGATTCGTGGATGTCTACGAGACCGATGCCGGCATCGAGCTACGCGCGCAGGCCGCCGGGAGCTCGATCACTCTCGGCGCCCATACCTACGTACCCACCGACGGAGTGGCCCATGTTCGCGTGGCCTGGGACCCGGTCACCGAGCCGGACATCCCCGAGGGTGAACAGTGGCCGGTCGTTCCGGAGGAGGTCCAGGACGGACTCCACGTCGGGTCGTCCGCGTCGTTCGGCGAGGTCGAAATCTTCACGGTCCTCGACGACGATCGCTCCATCGTTCGCCGGGTCAAGACGGATGGGCAGATCCTGGAGCGATCGGTTCGCTGGGATGGCGGTGTCTTCACGGGGGTGCTCATCCACGAGGAGGAGACCGGCGAGCTGATTGTCGAGGGCGCTGGGGCCGGAACCCAGACGCTCGGCGATGTGGTGTCGGGCAACCAGAGCTTCTGGGTGCTGCAGCTCGACACCGCCACTGGCGAGGTCATCCATCGCAAGGGCTACGACGCGGGGCCGATGGGAGGCGAGCGAGCGCGCGTTCATGCCCAGCCGTTGACGGAGGACCTCTTCCTCGTCGCGATCTGGACTGGGAGCGGGGCGACGACGTTGATGGTCGACGGTTGGGTCCTCCCCGAGCCCATCGACATTCCAGTCACGACCACGGGAGCGGAGTGCCAGGTCTGGCCCTCGGGGCGGAGCTTCTCGTTCCCCCGAGTGGTGACCTTCGAGCCCACGGCCTTCGCGCTCACGGCCATCTGCGACGGACCGCACACGGTGTCGGTCGACGACGCCTCGTTCGAGCTCGGGACCAACGAATCGAGCAGCCTGTTCCGCGTCCAGGTGGACTGAGCGGCTAGATCAGCGGGCCCGGGCAGCCGAAGTCGATGTCGACGCGGTCGACCTCGCCCGACTGCAGGCGGCTGCACTCGGTGCCGTAGAAGGTGATCGTGTTGGTCGCCATGTCGTAGTCCCAGCCGCTGGTCCGGGCCATGTTGCGCGGGATCAGCGGTCCACCGTCGAAGCTCACCTGGAGCAGCGAGGGATCGCGCGACGCGCCGCCGAGGGCGACCGTGCAGCTCGCCGGGATGATCTCGGCGGCGATCATGTCGAGCGCCATGTCGAGCTCCGCGGCGGAGCGAGCGGAGTAGGGCATGCCGGTGCCGCCGGCAGTGGCCATGCGGTTCAGGTCACCGGCGGTGATGCCGTCGCCGAAGCCGAGCACGTAGGTCTCGATGCCGGCCGCGTGGAGCGCCTCGATGGCGGCGACGGTCTCGTCCACGGTCTCCTCGGTACCGCCGTCGGGGAGCGCAGGACCGCAGTTGGGCTGGCCGTCGGTCGCGAGGAGCACGTAGCGGCCGATCGGGTTGACCGCGATGCTGTCGTAGTAGGCGCGGGCGGCGTCGAGCGAGGTCGGGGTCGGGGTGGCGCCGTCGTGCTCGAAGGCGCAGCCGAAGAAGTCCTCGTTGAGGCCGCTGACGGTGCTCATGATCGCGGCGCCATTGCGCGGCATGATCGGGTTGGTGACGGTGCCGGGCGCGCAGGCGTCGCTGGTGCCGGGGAAGAGCATCATCCCGAAGTTGATGCGCGCATCCTTGCTGGCGACGAGGTCGTTGAGCGCTGCCTTCATGATCGACATCTTCGTGATCATCGACGGCGGGAAGGAGTCGATGAGCGGGGTGCACATCGAGCCGGAGATGTCGACGGTCAGGAGCATGTCGGGCGGGTCGCCGACGATCTCGTTCATCACCGGCTCGGTGAGGTCGCAGCCGCCGTCCATCCGCGGACCGAAATCCTGCGGCGGACCGGAGTCGACGCGGATGGGGCCGCCGAAGTCGATCGGCTCACCGCCGCCGTCGATCGACGGGCCCCCGGAGTCGACGCCGGGTCGACTGCCCGTGCGGTCGCCACCGCCGCTGGGGTCGCACGCGACCAGTGCACCGAGAACACCGAACCAGACCCACCGTGACCCAACCATGTGGGGCAAGGTAGACGAGTGGGCGCAGGGTGGGCTTTCAGGAGGTGCGCGGCCGACGTCGTCCAGAACCCCAGGGGTGAGGGGCAGGGCGAGGGTGAGGGTGAGGGCTTCTGATTCTTCGAATCAGAAGTGCCCAATGACGACCGTGCAGTTGTCGTCGCCGCCGGCGTCGTTCGCGAGCTGGATCAGCTCCGCGGAGACGCTGTCGGGGGTGCCGCCTCGACGGAGGCCGGTGAGCTTCTCTTTGATGACGTCCTCGCTCACTTGGCCGCTCAGGCCGTCGCTGCAGAGGAGGAGGATGTCGCCGGGCTCGAGCTCGGCCGCGGTGAAGTCCACGCTCACGTCGGCGTCGCCGCCGCCGATGGCGTTGGTCAGGATGTGGCCGAAGCGGGGGTGGGTGTCGGGGAAGCCGCGCTCCTTGAGCGCCTCGGCCATCGTGTGGTCGCGAGTCAGGCGCTGCAGGGTGTCGCCGCGCATGAGATAGCCGCGGCTGTCGCCCACGTGGACGATGTAGAGCGCCGGCCAGACCACGTAGGCCACCGTCAGGGTGGTGCCGACGTTGTCGCCGAGGTTCTTGCGGACCGCGACCTTGCGCAGGTGGGTCTGGGCGTCGATGACCGCGTCGCGCAGGCCCTCCGAGAAGCTCTCGAGGACCTCCTGCGAGGGCCGGGTGGTCCCGGGGAGCCACGGGAGGATGGAGAGCGCGTGGTAGGCGAGCGCGTCGATCGCGACCGCGCTGGCCAGCTCGGAGCGCGCGTGGCTCCCGATGCCGTCGGCGACGCAGAGCAGGTAGTTCCGCTCTCGGCTCACCACCGAGGAGCCGTCGGGCACCTCGAAGCTCGACCCCACGATCCGCAGGGTCCGGTCGAGCTCGGTCACCAGGAACTGGTCCTGGTTCCGTTCCCGCTGGAGGCCGATGTCGGTCCGCCCGCCAATGCGAGGCTCCGGGGCGTCGATCTCCGTCTGGCCGGTGTGCTCTCGGAGTGTCCGCAGCGTGGGATCGGAGAATCCGTCTCGAGTGACGCTGGGGACTTCGGGGGTGGGTCGGTCCGACACTGAGACTGCAGAATGCCTCAGCCAGGGCATTCTTGGCCAGGGGTTCCGCGGGTTCCGGAACGACCGGGTAGGGCGCTCCTCGCCTGGAGACGTTAGACTCCGGCCGGATGAAGGCGCTCCTCAAGGTCGGCTACGGCTGCAACGACCACTGCACCTTCTGCCACACGTTGGATGTTCGTGAGGTGCAGGGCTCGGATGCCGAGGTGCGCGCCAAGATCCGCCGTGCGAAAGAGCTGGGCCACACCATGGTCGTGCTCAGCGGCGGAGAACCCACCATCCGCGGTGAGCTCATGGCCTGGGCCGAGTACGTGGCCGAGCTCGACATGGACTTCGGTCTGGTCACGAACGGCCGGCTCCTCGCCTACCCGGACGTGGTGGAGCAGCTCCTCGAGCGCCGACTCCGCTATGTCTACCTCTCGCTCCACGGTGGGTCGCGCCGGGTTCACGATCTGCTGGTTCGCGCGCGCGCGTTCGACGAGAGCTATGGCGCGCTGAAGAATCTCTCGGGCACCGGCATCGATCTGCACGTGAACTGCGTCGTCACCAAGCAGAACGTCGACAAGCTACGCGAGCTGGTCGACGCCGTGATGCCGTACCCGGACGCGACCGTGAAGATGTCGATGGTCGAGCCGAAGGGCGGCGGCGACAAACACTTCCGCCGGCTCATGCCGTCGGTGACCGAGGTCGCCGAGAAGGTCGCCGACGCCATCCGCTACGGCGAAGCGAAACGCGGGGACGCCGCCGGTCCTCGTTTTGCCCACGGCGCGATCCCGCTCTGCCTGATGCCGGGCCTCGAAGATCGCTACGACGATCTGAAGACCCACCGCTACGCGACGATGGTCGAGGTGGGGGAGGGCGACTTCTTTCCGGTCGACGATCGCAACAAGCTGCAGCCCGAGCCGTGCCGTGGCTGCGCGCTCGCCGGTCCGTGCCCGGGGCTCTACAAGGGCTACCACGAGGCCCATGGCGACGAGGAGCTGCGGCCGGTGTCCGAGGGACCACGCGCGAACTCCTTCGACTACGTGCTCGAGTCGATGATCGAGGATCGCTTCGGTCCGGATGGCTGTGCGCTGCGCGACGGACCGCTCGGCGTCACGCCCTGGGACCGTGGGCGCCACCTCTTCGTCCGGCACCAGGGCAAGCTCGCCCGCTTCCGCGCGACCACCCGCGACTTCTCGGACGTGGCGATCGAGGCCACCAAGCACGGGGTCGGGCAGGTCTACTACGACATCTCCGGCAAGGTCGCGCCCGACGACTTCGGAAAGGATCTGGTCCCGCTCCGGCCGGCCGGGGTCTGCGGCGAGTGCGCGGAGCGCGCCCACTGCGCGGGAATGATGGAGCCGCGAATGGAGCGGGTCTTCGCCGAGGACGAAGCCGAGCTCGAGGCACTGCTCGCGGGGCTGGAAGGCGACGTGCTCGACGTCGGGTGCGGCGACGGGCGGTCGCTGGTCGCGCTCACGGATTCGGCCGCCGAGGGTCGCATCCACTACACGGGAGTGGACCCGAACGCCGAGGCGCTGCGGACGCTCGCGAGGGCCCACCCGTGGGCCGAGCTGCACACGGGGACCGCCGAGGCGCTGCCGGTCGACGCCGACCGGCGCTTCGACCACGTGCTGCTGCTTCGGAGCTGGAACCACCTCCGGGAGGCGCGCTCCGTGGCGGCTGGCCTCTGGGAGCGCCTTCGACCGGGGGGCTCCCTCCTGATCGTCGACGACGTGCCCTTCGGTCTGGCCCGCACGCGAAAGGCGACGGCGCGGGCCCAGGCCGGCGGCGCGGAGTGGGAGCACCTGCGCAACGACGACGCCTCCATGGCGCTCGAGCGGCTGGACGGCCTCGCGGGGGCGACCCTATCTCTCCGCCGCGACGTCGGGATCGGGACCAGCAACCGCTGGATCCTACGCCTCGTGCGCGAGTCGCCCGCCGAGGCCGCCGAAGTCACCCCACGGGCCGATCGAGCCGAGATTCCGCAGGGTCGATCTGGTATGAGGAGCCGATGACCGAAAGCTTGGACGCCATCCCCGACACCTTCGTGAGCGTCGATCGTGCGGAGGGCGCCGTGTCCTTCGTCGTGGACGAGAGCGTCTACCCGCTCGACGCCATCTACGGCGCGACGTTCACCTTCCTCGACCGATGCTTCGTCTTCCTCGGTCGCGGCGAGCCGGGCCAGGTGGTGATCACCCTGAGCGCCAAGAAGCCGCCCGTGGAGGACGACGAGCTCCGGGGATGGATCGGTGAGCTGGCGAACGAGCTGCTGGCCTGCGCGTGGCGCGGACGGATCCTCGAGCAGAACCGCGCGACGATCGAGGCGGTGACCATGCAGGCCATCGGCGGCGCCATGGGGCCGCCCAGCCTCGACGAGCTCGAGGACTTCGACTTCAGCGAGGAGCCCTTCGACGACCCGCTCGGCATCGCGATGAGCTGGGAAGAGAAGTACGGCAAGAAAGAGAAGAAGGGCGAGTCCGCCGACGACTCG
Source organism: Deltaproteobacteria bacterium (assembly GCA_017644045.1). Taxonomy (GTDB): domain Bacteria; phylum Myxococcota_A; class Polyangia; order Polyangiales; family Houyiibacteriaceae; genus UBA1660. The sequence continues at coordinate 581,183 of JAEPMI010000007.1, read as the reverse complement.
GGCGAGGAGAACGCGTGAGGGAGCTGCGCTTCGCCAAGGACCTCTACGAGGGCACCCAGGTCGACGCCGCCGTGAAGGTCTTCGAGCGCTTCGGGAAGCTCTCGACCGCCGAGGAAGCCGACGCCTGGATCGTCACGGTCGACGCGCCGAGCGACGCCCGCGTTCGTCGGCTCGCGGGTGAGCTCGCGAATTACGCGCTCGGTCTGACCATTCGCGGCCGCCAGGCCGAGGAGAGCACCGAATGAACCTGCCGATCTTCCACGATGTCTCGCTCGAGGCGCTCGACGCGCGGCAGCCGGCGTTCTTCCGCTTCCGGCAGCTGCCGATGGCGCCTGACAAGGTGGTGCTCTCCAACCTCGAGGGCCGCTGGCTCGTGCTCGACAAGGCGGACTTCCAGACCTTCGCGCGAGGCGAGGTCGAGGAGGGCTCCGAGCTCTTCACGAAGCTGCGCCAGCGGAACTTCCTCCGCGCCTACTACGACGTGCCCGCGGCCGCCGAGATGATCCGCGCCCGGCGCGAGTTCGTCGGTGCCGGTCCGAACCTGCACATCATGGTGATCACCCTCCGGTGCAACACCACCTGCGTCTACTGCCACGCCTCGCGCGCGAACATGGACCAGGTCCAGACCGACATGACGAAGGAGATCGCCGAGCAGTCGGTCGACTTCATCCTGCAGTCGACCAACCCGGCGGTCACCATCGAGTTCCAGGGCGGCGAGCCCCTCGTCCGCTTCGACCTGCTCCAGCACGTCGTCGAGTACGCGCACGAGAAGAACGAAGTGGCGCAGAAGGAGCTCGACTTCACGCTGGTCACGAACCTCTCGCTGATGGACGAGAAGAAGCTCGACTGGCTGATCGAGAACCGCGTCCAGATCTGCACCAGCATCGACGGCCCGCAAGACGTCCACGACAAGCAGCGCAAGCTGCCGAAGGCGAGCGCGCACGGCGAGGCCATCAAATGGATGAAGCGCATCGACGAGCGCTACCGCGAGATGGGGCTCGACGAGACGCTCTACCACGTCGAGGCGCTGGTCACGACGACGCGGCCCATCCTCGACCGCTGGAAGGAGCTGGTCGATCTCTACGTCGATCTCGGCTGCCGCGCGCTCTTCCTGCGACCGCTCGACCCCTTCGGCTGGGCGGAGAAGACCGCGCGCCTCATCGAGTATCCGCGCGCCGAGTACATCGAGTACTACCGCAACGCCGTCGACTACATGATCGAGCTGAACAAGCAGGGCGTGGAGATCCTCGAGCGCTACGCAGCGATCTTCCTCACCAAGATCCTGAGTGGCGTGGATCCGAACTTCCTCGACATCCGGCAGCCGAGCGGCGCCGGCATCGGCCAACTCGCGTACAGCTACGACGGGACCATCTTCACCTGCGACGAGGGGCGCATGCTCCACGAGTCGGGCGACGACACCTTCGCCATCGGTCACGTCGGCACCAGCAAGTACCGCGACGTGGTCGGGCACGAGACCGTTCGCGCCGTGGTCGTGGCCGGTCAGCTCGAAGGGCAGGCCGACTGCGTGAACTGTCCCTACGTGCCCTACTGCGGGATCCCGCCGGTCCACTCGCACCGCATCCAAGGCAGCCTGCTCGGACGGATGCGCGAGAGCTCGCTCTGCCAGGTGCACAAGGGCATCCAGGACTACCTCTTCGAGAAGCTCGCGACGGGCGACGAAGAGACCCTGCAGATCCTCGAGAAGTGGACGACCATTCGGCCGCGCGACCACTTCGTGCACGTGCCGGCGGGCGCCGAGTAGCGCGTCCGGGCCAGCCGACGTGGATTGGACCCCACAGATCGCGTTCGCGGACGACGACCTGGCGATCGGGTACGCCGGACCGATGGTGGCCCACTTCTGGACCCGGAAGCTGACCGCCAGTGCGCTTCGACGCCTTCGGCGGGTGATCGAGATCCGCGAGGAGCATGGTCCGCTGGCGATGTTGGTGGTGGTTTCTGCCGGGGCGGTCGTGCCCTCGCCGGCGGCTCGCGAACCGGTGGCGGCCTATCTCGACGACGTGGGTGGTTCCCTCGAGCTCTCGGCGCTCCTGCTCGAAGGGCCAGCCATGCAGTCGGCGGCCTTTCGTGGCGTCGACATGGGGCTGACGCTCCTGGCCGAGCGCGACTATCCTCATGCGGCGTTCGACGCTCTCGGGGCCGCGGCGGAGTGGATGGTCGAGCACGCCCCCGGCCGTTGGGGGCTGACCGTGTCTCGGGTCGAATCGGCGGTCGAAGAGCTCCGCGAGCTCGCCCCGCGCTAGCTCTCGCTAGTCCGCTTTCGGGTGGTCGCCCCGCCCGAGCTGGATGCGGACCAGACAGAGCCCGTGTGCCGGCGCGGTGGGGCCCGCGTCGGGGCGGCGTCCGGCCGGACCGAGCAGCGCTCGGACGCGGTCGACGTCCAGTCGATGGCGGCCGACGTCGAGCAAGGTGCCCGCGAAGATGCGGACCATGTTCTTCATGAAGGCGGTCCCCTCCACCTCGATGGCCAGCTGCTGGGGGTGACCTTCGTAGCCCGGGAGAATGGCGATGCGCCGCATCGTGCGCTCGGTGTTCTCGCGGTCGTCGGTCGACGCTCGGAACGCGCGGAAGTCGTGGGTGCCGACCAGCACGTCCGCGGCCGCCTGCATCGCGGTGACGTCGAGGTAGTCCTCGGCGACCTCGCGGCGGTCGACCCGCTTGATGTCTGGACGCGCCAGCTGCGGACCGACGCGCCACGCCTGTCGGCGGCGGAGCGGATCGCGGGTGGGGCTGCAGAAGACCCGGTATCGGTAGAGCTTCCCGGAGGAGTCGTTGCGCGGGTCATAGCGGCGGTCGACCGTGCTCGCGGCGCGGACGGCGACGTCGTCCGGGAGCAGGCCGTTGAGCCCGAGCGTGTACGCCTTGGGCGGGAGCTCCTTGTCGCACGCGAAGCTGACCACCTGACCTTCGGCGTGGACCCCGGCGTCCGTGCGGCTCGCGCCGCGCAGCCGGCTGGTCTCGAGGCCCATCGCCTTCAGCGCGCCCTCCAGCGTCTGCTGCACCGTTCGAACCTTCGGCTGGGCCTGCCAGCCGTGGAAGTCCGTTCCGTCGTACGCCACGATGAGGCGCACGCCGTGCGCGAGGCGCGGCTCGGAACGGGCCATGATCAGCCCTGGCTCAGAAGGTCATGCCGAGACCCGCGGTCCAGGCGATGTTCGCGCCGCCGATGCCGGCGGTGTTCCCGAAGAGCTCGAAGAGCAGCGCGGTGTGGTTGATGCCCCACTCGTTGTCGAGGTTGGCAGCCCGTCGCGGGTTGATGAAGTCGAGCTCCAGGGCGACCTGCGCGCCCCAGCTGAGCCCGTTGGAGACGCCGCTGTGCTCACGGCGGGAGCCGTTGTCGATGAGCGTGAAGACCGTGTGGAGGCCGAGCTTGCCGGTGAACACCACCGGGATGTTCAGCTCTCGCGCGAGCACGTCCACTCGCAGGACGGCCAGGAGAGGGAGGCCGAAGACCCGGAACTCCTGGCTCTGGTCCACGTTGCCCATGCCCGTGGTGGAGCGGGCCTTGCCCGTGTACTTGGCCCAGTCGAAGCGCAGGCCGAGACCGACCATTCCGACGTACGGGATCCGGAACGGAAGGACGTCGAGCTCGAGGCCGACCATGGGCCCGATCTCGTCCCCGAAGTTCCGCTGGAAGGCCTCGTCGAAGCCGTTGGTCCCATCGGGGCGGTAGCCGCCGACCCGGATCTCGAAGGCGAAGGTCTCGGGGCTCGAGGCGTTCCGATCGTACGCGTCCGAGTAGGTGTACTGGGCTTCCGCGGGCGCGGCGGTGGCCGCCATCGCGAGGACCAGGAGGGCGGCGGCCTTGGTCGGGGTCATGGAGCGCATCTCAGGGCTTTCTCCGTAGCACGAACAGCACGAGGAGGAAGAGAGAGCCGCCGAACGCGGTGTGGCCGACCGGCCCGGCGGAGCAGCCTCCCGAATCGCAGTCGGAGAACTCGTCACAGAAGCCGAGCGCTTCCACCCGGTTCACGCAGATCGGACCGGCCAGGTCGCCCTCGTTCCCGGCGACGTCCACGGCCGCGACGTAGACGGCGACGCTCTCACCGAGCTCCAGCCCGAGTCCCTCTGCGGGGTTGACCCTTCGGGAGGTGGTCATGAGGTCCGTGTCGGCGCCCAGCTGGGTGAGCGAATCGCGGTCCACGGTGACGGTCCCGCCGTCGCCGCCACTGGTGCAGGATCCGCCGTAGAGCAGCCGGTAGGTGAGGTTGGCCTCCGAGCCGGTCTCCCAGCCCACGGTCACCGAGGTGTCGCCGGAGAGCGAGTCGTTGTTGAGGGTCGGCGCCACCGGGCCCACCGCGTCCACGCGGACGGCGAAGTTGTCGGTGGCGTCGGCATCCACCGCGTCCTGGTTGTTGCAGCCCACGCCGGCGAAGGCGTAGAGGTTTACGTTCAGACCGGCGCGGGTGGAGCTGTCGTCGCACAGCGGCGTGGACGCGGCCGCGTCGATGTCGCTCAGCGGGATCAGGAAGCTGTCGCCCTCGAGGTCGTAGCAGCCGACGTTCTGACACGTGGCGGACATCGGGTTTCGCGCCTCGGTCGTGCTGCAGTCGCCCGTGCCCGTGGTCATCCAGACGTCGATCATGTTACTGGGGACCGTGGTGCCGTTCGCGGGCTGGACCTCCAGGGTGGCCGTGCCGGCGCAGTCGTTGGCGTTGAAGCCGCGGTTGATGCACTCGTTGACCGAGCAGTCGTCGCCGCTGGCCTTGATGAGCGCGGTCACGGAGAGGTCGAGCTGAGCCAGCGCCCCGCTGGGGACCAAGAGGCCCACGGTGGCGAGGGTGAGGAGGAGTCGGGTCGTCGAGAGGCGAGCCATGGCCGGGTTCCCGTGCAATTCCCAGGCCGTTCGCGATGCATCCGGCGTCGGGGTTTTCATCGATTCGAGCTGAAATGTCGCTGTCATCCTGACAGCCGAGCGGGGGCTCGTGCCAGGTTGACGGGCGGGGGTCAAAGGAGGAGGCCCTCGGCGATCTGCACCGCGTTGAGCGCGGCACCCTTCCGCAGGTTGTCCGAGACGACCCACATCTGGATCCCGCCGGGGTTGCCCACGTCCTCGCGGATCCGGCCGACGTAGACCGGGTCGGTGCCCGCGGCCTGGAGCGGGGTCGGGTAGACGCCGTTCTTGAAGTCGTCCACCAGCTCGATGCCGGGCGCCTTCTCGAGCAGCCCACGGGCGGTGGCCACGTCCATCGGCTCCGTGAGCTCGAGGGTGATCGCCTCGGAGTGGCCGGTCACGACCGGGACGCGGACCGCCGTCGGGGAGACCCGGATGGAGTCGTCACCCAGAATCTTCCGGGTCTCGTGGAGCATCTTGAGCTCCTCTTCCTGGTAGTAGCCATCCTCCTGGACGGTCCAGTGCATCAGGAGGTTGCCGGCGAGCTGCCCACCGAGGGCCTCGCCCTTGCCGCCCTTTCGCTGCTCTTCGAGCGCGTCGACCGCGTCGGCGCCCGCGCCGCTGATGGCCTGGTAGGTGGCCACGATGATGCGCTTGATCGGGTTGACCCGGTGGATCGGCGCGATGGCCACGACCATCTGAATGGTCGAGCAGTTCGGGTTGGCGATGATGCCCTTCGGCCGGTTCTTGGCGGCGTCGAGGTTCACCTCGGGCACCACGAGAGGGCACTCCGGGTCCTTCCGCCAGGCCGACGAGTTGTCGATGACGATGGCGCCCTTGTCCGCGGCGATGGGGCTCCACTCCCTGGAGGGACCGCTGCCGGCGGAGAAGATGGCCACGTCGATGCCCTCGAAGTTCTCGGCCGAGACCTCCTTCACCGTCACTTCGCCGCCCGCGAAGGGGAGCGTCTTGCCCGCGCTGCGCGCGGAGGCCAGCGGGACCAGCTCCTTCACGGGGAACTTCCGCTGCTCCAGGACCTTCAACATTTCTCGGCCCACCATCCCGGTGGCGCCGACGACGGCGACTCGAAAACTCATGCTTCACGCCTTGTCACAGCGAGCGCAGGGTTTCCAGTCCCTGCGGTGTTTCATGGGGGTTTGCTGGCCTCCGAGGCCCATTCGCTTCATGACCCGGCCATGCGTGTCCTCACCCCCCTCGTTTCGCTATTCCTCATGCTGGCTGCGTCGAGCGCGGTGGCCCAGGTGCCGGCGCCGCCGAGCCCCCAGGAGACCGCCGAAGCCGCCCAGAACGCCGAGGCGGCGCCGGTGGTGTCCTTCGCGGATCGCGAGACCATCGAGGAGCGCGTTCGGGCGCAGGTGGCCGATCTCACCGAACCCGGTGGGTTGACCGCCGACGCCGCCGCCGAGCGGGCCGTGGCCACCTCGCCGAGCATGGATCGGGCGGCGGCCGCTGTCGCCGCAGCCGAGGCTGGGGCTCGCCGCGCCTGGCAGGGCTTCTTCCCTCAGCTCGAGGTGAGCGCGCGCTACACCCGTCTCAGCCGGATCAATCAGCCGTCGTTCGGCGGCGCCCTCATCACCGAAGACCAGGCAGCCGCGGCACGCATCCTGACGGCTGGGGTCGACGACCCGGAGGCGCAGCTCCTCTGGAACAACCTGCTGGACACCTTCAGCAGCACCGAGGGCTTCGAGTTCCCGGTCATCCTGAACAACTACGTCCTCCGCGGGACCGCGACCCTCCCGGTGTCGGATCTCTTCTTCACCATCCTGCCCGGCTACCGAGCCGCGCAGGCAGCCGTGGACGTGAGCCAGGCGCAGGTCGCGTCGGAGCGCGCGCAGATCGCCTACCGGGCCCGCGAGGCGTACTACCAGCTCGCGCGGGCTCGTGGCGCGGCGGTGGTCGCGCGGAAGTCGGTGGAGCAGGTGGACGCGAACCGGCAGCGCATCGCCACCTTGGTCGAGGCCGGGGCCGCTGCGCAGGTCGACCTGCTGCAGATCAACGCCACCCTGGCGCGCGCCCGGGTCAACGTCGCCCAGGCCGAGAGCGGCGCGCGGATCGCCGAGCGGGCGCTCCAGCTCCTCATGCACGACGACGCGCCGATCGTGCTCGGTGAGGACTTCGCCAGCGAGCCTGCGGCGCCCGAGGCGGCGGTGGAGGCGTTGACGGACCAGGCGCTCCGTGACCGGCCCGAGCTCGACGCGCTGCGCCGGCTCGTCGAGGCGCGGGAGCGGTCCATTCGCGCGACTCTGGGCCGCCAGTGGCCCCAGCTCTTCGTGCAGGGAAACGTGGACATCGCGAACCCGAACCAGCGGATCATCCCGCAGCAGCAGGAGTTCAACACCACCTGGGACGTCTCGGTGGTTCTCCGCTGGTCGCCGAACGAGATGGGCACGGCGCGCGCGCAGGCCGCCGAAGCCCGTGCGCAGCTCGAGCAGGCGCGGCAGGACATCGCGAGCCTGACCGACGGTGTCCGTCTCGAGGTCTCCGAAGCCCACTCGAGCCTCGAGGCCTCCCGCCTCGCGTTCGAGGCGGCGCAGGTCGGCCTGGTCGCCGCCGAGGCCGAGCATCAGGTGCGGATGGCGCAGCTCGAGGCGGGCGCGGCCGTGACCAGCGACGTGCTCGACGCCGAGACGAGCGTGACCCGCGCGCGGCTGCAGCTCATCGACGCCGCCATCGAGCTCCGCCTGGCGCGGGCCCGGCTGAACAAGGCCGTCGGTCACACCGAGTAGTGGAAATCGGTGGGGTGCCGGGCGACGCAAGGGCATGACCGTGCGTCGTTCGAGTGCCTGCTCCGTCGTTCTGCTCCTCGTCGTCGGGTGCTTCCGCAGTCACGAGATCGGCGGCGGTGACGACGGGCCGGGGGACTGTGGACCGGGCTGCGTTCCCACGCGCGATGGGGGCCCGGGACCCGGGCCGGTGTGTCAGCCGGTGGTCGGGCGAAACCTCGATCTCGAGCCGAGCTCCGCGGTCGATCTGCTCTTCCTGATCGACGACTCGGGGTCGATGACCGAGGAGCAGGCGTCGGTGGTCGAGGAGCTCCCGCGACTCATCGGCGCGCTGGCGTCGGGGCGCCACCCGTCGGGCGGGGGCACCTTCGCCCCCGTGGAGTCGATCCGGGTCGGCGTGATTTCCACCGACATGGGGACCGGCCCCGAGGTGTCGAGCTTCTGCACCGACTTCGGCGACGACGGAGTGCTGCTCACGTCGGGGGACCCGAGCGATCCGACCTGCTCGGCGACGTACCCGAGCTGGCTCGAGCTCGGCCCCGACCCCGACGGACTCGCCCAAGACGCGAGCTGCGTGGTGAACGCGCTCGGCACCTCGGGCTGTGGCTTCGAGCAGCAGCTCGACGCCATCCTCAAGGCGCTCGCGCCGAGCACGTCTGGGATCACGTTCGCCGGCAGGACGGTGGGGCACGGCGACGGCCACAACGCGGGCTTCGTCCGCGAGGACGCGCTGCTCGCCATCGTCGCGCTCACCGACGAGGACGACTGCTCCGCCCTCGACCCCGCGCTCTTCGACCCGACCAGCACCCGCTACGATCCGAACCTGAACCTGCGCTGCGCGCGACACCCAGAGGCCGTGCAGCCCATCAGCCGCTACGTCGAGGGGCTGCTCCAGCTCAAGCCGGGCCGTCCCGATCGAGTCCTCTTCGCGCCCATCGTCGGCATCCCCGTCGATCTGGCGTCGGCCTCGGTGGACGCCGACGCCATCCTCGCCGATCCCCGCATGGCCGAGCGTGAGGACCCCGACAACGTCGGCCAGCTCGTGCCGAGCTGCGACGTGCCCGGTCGCGGGAAGAGCTACCCGCCACGCCGCTTCGTTCGGCTCGCCGGCGAGCTCGACGCGCGCGGCGCGGGCGCCGTGGTGCAGTCGATCTGTCAGGAGGACCTCGGCGGGGTCATCGACGCGATCATCGACCGCATCGGTGCCGCCCTGACGACGACCTGTCTTCCCGCGCCCTACCGGCGCGATGGATCCGGCGCCATCGAGTGCGAGCTCATCGAGCTGGCCGAGCCGGGGCGCCGCTGCGACCGCCTCGCCGGTCGCACCGCCGACGGAATGGATGCCGCGACCGGTCGGAACCGCTGCCGCATCCGGCAGGTCGTGGCGCGCTCTCGTCTGCCCGGCCGCGACCCGGCGGGCTGGTTCTACGATGACTTCAGCGACGAGGCGCTGCTCGGCTGTTCGGACACCCCGCAGCGCATCGCTCTCACGCCTGGCGCCGATCCGCCCAGCCGTAGCCTGCTGCGCCTCGAGTGCGCGGCGGACGCGACCGCCGGGCTCGGACTCGGCAGCCCGTGCGATCCGCGCCGACCGGTCTGCGATCCCGTCCCCGCGGACCTCCGGCTCGTCTTCCCCGAGGGGCTGGCCTGTGACGCCGAGACCCGCACCTGCCAACCGCGGTGCGCGGACGACCTCGACTGCAGCGGAGGCTTCTCGTGCGACCTCGGCACCGGCTTCTGCCGCTGCGAATGAGCGCGGGAGCGACGCGTCGAAGTTTCTTGGTTGGGGACCCAAGAAACCATGGCCAGGGTGCGGACATGCAACTCTTTCCCGCGCTGGTCACCGCTCGCTTCGGCCGCTCGCACTGGGTCTTCCAGCGAACCGACGGGGCAATGATGGTCGTCGTCCTCGTGCTCGCCGCCCCGCTCCAGCTCGGCCTCTGCCCGTTGCTCCTCGGCTGGCAGGTCGGACTGGTGTGGCTGGCGCTGCTGCCCCTGGGACTTCTCTCCGGGAAGGTGCTCCGGTTCCGGGACGGAACGGTCACGGCCTGGCGGATGTTCTTTGGGCTTCCTCTGCCGTTCGGGCACCGGCTGGGCGGTCCGCTGCTCGTCGAGATCGGTGATCGAGAGGTCGACTGGGCGACCTCCATTCCGGAGCTCGCGGTGGTCGGCGACCGAGGGGTGATCGCGTTGGCGGTCCAGCCGGGCCACGAGGAGCCGCTGGAGCGCGCGCTCCGCGAGGCCGTCGGACGTTCGGCCGCGCCCTGCTGCTTCTGAGTCGCCCTGCTCCGATGGACTCCCCGCTTGCCCCGTGGACGGTGGCTCGAGACCGGCTGGTAGGCGGGCGGGCGCTCAGCCCTTCCGCGGCGGAATCGACACGCCCACCACTCTGCCGGTCGACGGATCCAGGTCGACCACCGACGCCGCCCGCTCGCACTCCCACGTCGTCGCGTTGAGGTACGCCGTGTCCCCGTCTCGAAAGAGCCCACCGGTCCGCGACCGCGACGATGCGCATGCGAGAGCGTAACCCGGCGAGTCCTCAGAGAGCGCGGACGAGGGTGGTGATCACCCAGGCGCAGCCGACGCCCAGCACCGCCGAGAGGATGGCCCATCCGGCCGCTCTTCCGTTCGTACGAACGGCCTCGATGCACCGCCGGTAGCCGATGCGTCGGACCTCGGCGACGGACTTCGGCCCGTCGAGAACGAGACCGGGTTGCTGCCGATAGGGGTCGCCCGGACGACCCCAGGCATGCGTGGTCTCACCACGACTCACCCAGGGCGGCTGGCGAGGCAGACCTCTGGCCGTCTCCCGCGGGGTCAGACCCTCGAACGCCACGAGGTCCGACCGAACTCGCCATCGAACCCACAGCGCGAGCAGGCCCAGCCCGGCCGCGAACGCCAGGCCCACCTCTGCGCCGCCGAGCCAGCCACGCGCCATGGTGGGCTCATAGTCCTGCATCGTGCGTCCAGTCAGCTCCGCCAGAACCGGAATCCGTGGAGACCAGTGCAGCTGGCTGCTGGCAATGGCCACGAGCAGGGCGGGGGCGAGCAGCCGCCAATCGGTCGTGTCGCGCGGCTCGTCCGAGAGCCGGTGGACCACGCACGAAGCGACGAGCGCGGCGAGGGTCAGTCCGATGAGCAGTGATTCGAGGTGTGGGAGCCACTGCCACTCGGACGGCGGCGGGCTCAGCAGCGTCCACTCGTCCCAGCCACTCCGGTCCGATTGCATGGCGTCCAGGTGTCGGGCGCGTTCGAAGCCGTTCGCTCCGAGCAACCAAGCGGAGAGTGTCCCATACAGCATCGCGTGGCCCGGGGTCGCGCGGTGCCGCCACGCGAGCCCGGCCACGATCACGCTGGCCGTGAGTGTGAGAGCCGCAGCCGTGTGTGAGGCGTGCCAGTCCACGCTCGCCGCACACGCCGCCCCCCAGCGTGGAAGGTGGTGGAGAGGCGCAAGCCGTGAGTGCCAGAGACTCACGCTGACCAGAGCGAGGAGCGCGAACGCCATCCGCTGCGAGCGACCGCCGGCGAGGACCAAGCTCGTGGCAAGCACGGGGAAGGCCAGTGGGGTCAGAGGGCTCGTGCGAGTCTGTGGAAACACGAAGCACACGACCCAGAGCCCGTACGCGAGCACGACGAGCGCCCACCAGGGAATCTCTCGCCCCAACGGCGGCTGGTCGAGGAAGACCCGCCGCTGACCGACTCGGGACGCGTGCAGCGCGATGGCCAGAGTCGATGCCCCGGTCGCCATCGCGAGGGCCCAGCGACCAATCATGGTGTGCGGCCAAGGCGCGCCGAGCCCGTCGGGGAGCGCCATCCGGCCGAAAGCCACGAAGCCTACGGCGAGCGGGAAGAGCCATCCCCCGAAGTCGAGCGCGAGCTCGCTCCATCGCCCCCGAACCTGGAACCATCGCTCGCGCACCCGGCTCCGACACGAGCGAGGCGACCAAGTTCCGGGCGAGCTTCAGCCGCGCTCTGCTCAGGGAACGAGCGGACAGTTGATGAGCATGTCGGTCTCCTCGTAGCTCACGATCTGTCCGTCGATGGGCGTGATCTCGTAGGTGAGGGGGTCGACCTCGAACATGTCCGAGTCGTAGGTGTAGTCCGCCATGGTCTGGTCCATGTTGGTGTCGACGCTCGCGTATTCGCTCGGGACGGTGACCGCGACCATGCGCCACAGCGGCGTGTAGTCGACGTCGCCGAGGGCCGCGCCGAAGATGTTGTTCGAGTCGACCGCGTCACCGTCGCCGGTGATGTCTTCCATCCGAGCCGCTTCCATCAGCGGCATCTCCTCGCCTTCGCGGGTCAGCACGTAGACGTTGCGGATGAGGACCTCGCCCATCTCGGTGCCGCGCTCGCCGAGCCCGAGCGAGCCGGTGCCGCGGTCGAAGAGCATGCAGGCCGCCTGCATGTCGCGGACGTACACGGCCATCGGGGCGGCCTCGGAGCCATCTCGCATTTCGAGGCGGATCTGCGGGTCGACGATCGGGCAGTTGATGTAGGCGTTGCGCTCCTCGAGGGTGGCCAGCCCGTCGCGGACGGCGTCGTCGATGGCCTCGAAGGAGGCCATGACCTCGCCGTCGTAGTCCTCGGTCACGTGGACCTCGGTCACCTGCGCGAAGGCGCTGTAGCCCGCCTCGCCCGGGAGGGTCTCCAGCACGATGGGGTGGTCCTCGAGGATGCACTCCCCGTCCACCTCGCGGCAGAGGACTCGCACCCGCTGGGGGGCCGCCGGACTCAGCCCGATGGTCCAGTAGCTGACCGGCTCGCCGTCGACGAAGCCGTTGAGGATCGGCAGCGTCCCGTCCACCTGATCCGCTTCCTCGACCATCGCCGCCAGGTCCGGGTTCGCGGTCGCGAGCACTGGAACGACGGTCCCGGCGGGTTGGTAGGCGGAGGGTCCGGAGTCGCCGCAGGAGGCGAGTGCCAGCAGGGCCAGGGCGAAGGAAGAATGACGCATGTGACGGATCGTATCGCGCTCGCCGGTGCGTTGTTAGCCCCGAGCGGGTTTCGGCTCACAATCGGTCGCCGTCCGATTCGCCCGATGGCCTCCCGTCCGAGCGGTGAGAGACTTCGCCGGTGAGGGCATCACACTGGCTCGCGCTCGCTTTCCTCCTGGCGAGCTGCGATTGCGGCGGGACCTCGGGGGACGACTCGCCGCCGCGGGATGGCTCGACCGAGCGGGACGGAGCGCTGCCGCCGGTGCCGGGGGAGGGCGAGTGTGCCTGGGAGCGCGGCGAGCGCCCGACCGCCGAGCTGCCGCCGACCCACGAGTCCGAGTACGTGATCGAGCTCGAGCGTTGGGCCATCGAAACCGACGGCGACCCGATCGAGACGCGCGCACGGATGAACGAGGCGATCCGCTGGGCCACGGACAACGGCTTCGACCGCATCGTGGTGCCGCCGGGAACCTTCGTGGTCGGAGAGGCGACCACCGACAACTACGCCGGAGGCATCGATCTGGTCGGCGACATGACCCTCGAGCTCTCGGAGGGGACGGTGCTGCAGATGGCCACCAACGACCGGTGGAACTACTGCGTCGTGAACGTCGACGGGAACAGCAACGTGACGATCCGTGGCGGCGCCATTCGAGGGGATCGGGAAACGCACGTCTTCGAGGGCGGCGGAGCGCACGACGAGGGTCACGGCATCTGCGTGTGGACGGCGGTCGACCGAGTCTTGATCGAGGACATCGAGCTCCACGAGCTCACGGGTGATGGCGTGCTGATCGTCGGCCGCAGGGAGAGCGACACGGAGGCCGAGGCGCCCTCGACGAACGTCACGATCCGACGGAGCGAGATCCACCACAACCGGCGACAGGGGGTCTCGGTCGTCGGCGCACACGGCGTCGTCATCGAGGACAACCACATCCACCACATCGAAGGGACCGCGCCCCAGTTCGGCGTGGATATCGAAGGCGCGGGTCGCAGCGACCGCGACATCCTCATCGCGCGCAACAACTTCCACGACAACGCTGGCGGCGACGTCGTCACGTCGACCGGGCGCAACGTGTGGATCGAAGAGAACACGATGGTCCAGTGCCAGGTCGACGACGAGGGCCGCTACGACCCGGCGCTGCCCTGCGAGCTCGAGGAGCAGGTCGACGGACCCATCGTCCACTGGAAGGAGACCGACAACGTGATCGTGAACAACACGATCCGGATGTCGATGCGGACGGTGAACGGCCTCTGGGGCATCATCGGCTACACCCGGCGCGACGGTGCGGTCCGCGAGAACCCCGTCGGCAACGAGATCCGCGGCAACACCTTTCACGGGTGCGGCATTCACGCGGCGCACAACATGCGCTACGTGTTCGCGGACAACGTCATCCACGACGGACTGATCCTCGGGTTCAACCTCAGCTGCACGCGCCTGAACGACAACCGCATCGAGCGGACCGCGGGCGAGAACTACAAGCTGCGGAACGTCGCCGGCGTCGCCGAGGGCAACGTGCTCAATCGAACCGAGGGCTTCCCGCCGGCCGAGGACGTGGAGATGCACTTTCCGATGGCCGACGACGCCCCCTACCGAAACTCCTCGCCGGTGTTCTGGTGATGCGCGCCACGCTGATACTGGTCCTCGCGCTCGGGTGCGCGCCGACCGCGGAGACGCCGCTGACTCCCGACCCGGAGCGCGCTCCGGGGCAAGACCCGACCTGTCCTGCGACCGCTGGTCCCGAGATGGCCCGCCTCCCGGAGGGCTTCTGCATCGACACCACGGAGGTCACGCAGAGCCAGTACGAGGCGTGGCTCGAGACCAGCCCATCCACCGATGGCCAGGTCGCGGCGTGCGCGACGAACGACGACTTCACCCCGACCTGCCGCTGGGAGCCGGGTCGCTACGGCGACCAGCCGGTGGTGTGCGTCGACTGGTGCGACGCGAGGGCGTTCTGCGAAGCCGCGGGCAAGCGACTCTGTGGCCGGATCGGCGGTGGCGGCTACGACTTCGACCAGTACGCCGACGCCGAGGTGAGCGAGTGGCAGGCCGCATGCAGCTCCGGCGGCGACCACGACTACACCTACGGCGACGAGCTCGACACCCAGGTGTGCCGAGGCGCCGACGCGGAGACCCACGAGACCTGGGGCTTCGTCGACGTCGGCTCACTCGAGGGCTGCCACTCGCCGGACGATGGCTACGCCGCGGTCTTCGACCTGAGCGGGAACGCCGCCGAGTGGGACGACGGCTGCGAGAGCGACGACCCCGACGCGAGCTGCCGGATCCGGGGCGGTAGCTTCGAGCACAACACCCACGGGCTCCGCTGCGCGATGGGCGAGCGGCTCGGCTGGCCTCGAATGCGCAAGGTCGTGTCCGTGGGCTTCCGCTGCTGCGCGGATTGACTCCGCGCCCGAATCGGACGATGGCCAGACCATGGTCGTGGTCAGCGCAGCCGTCATCCTCCACGAAGGCCGGGTCTTGATGACCCAGCGCCCAGCGAAGACCCACCTCGCCGGCAAGTGGGAGTTTCCCGGTGGCAAGGTCGAGAAGGGCGAGGACCCGAAGGACACGGTCGTTCGCGAGTGCCTCGAGGAGTGCGGCATCCGCATCGCGGTCGACGACATCCTGGAGGTGACCTTTCACAGCTACCCGGAGAAGGACGTGCTCCTGCTCTTCTGGGAGTGCGCCCTCGTCGAGGGCGAGGTGCAGCACCTCGGGGTGGCCGACCACCAGTGGATCCACCCATCGGCGGTCAGCGAGCTCGACCTCCCGCCGGCCGACGCGCCGCTCGCGGCGAAGCTGGCAGCCCGCTTCCCGCGTTAGCGCCTCGGTGGCGGAGGGTCAGGCGAGGGCAGCGACGGGCGGGGCGTCGTCGATCCGGAGGCGGGCCGTGAGCGGCTCGCGCTTGCCGGCCGCCTCGCGCTCGATCACCAGCGTGGCGTCGGCGCCGTAGATCTCGCGCGCGGCCGCTTCGAGGATCGGCACGAACGCGGTGAACGCATCGTCGTCGTTCGGCGCGTGGAGCCGGTCGGGTACCCGCACGAGCACCTCGCTGGCCTGGAACTCGAGGCCGTCGGTCTCGAGCTCCTTGCAGGCGGTGAGCGCGCGCTTCAGCGCATCGATGAGGCGCGCCTTCAGGTCACCCTCCAGCTCGCGCTTGCGGGCGAAGAGAATGCCCGGTCGGTTCTCGCCGAGGTCGTAGTAGAGGTCGATGCCGTGGCCCACGAGCAAGATGCCGGGGCCCTGCCAGACGTGGGTGTAGTCGGCGACGTCGATCAGCAGCTCGCCCGGGACCTTGTCCTCGCGGATCCATCGGTGGAAGACGGGCACGAGATCGAGCGGGTCGGCGGCGGGCTTGCTCGCGAAGAGCTTCACCTGGACGCGTTCGGCGTGTTGGATGTCGGTCATCGGAGCTTCCTTCACTCGGCCGGGGCCGCGGTGGCCGCGGACTGCAGCTTGGTCAGGTTGGGGGTCTCGCCGATCCGCCCGTAGGCGGAGTGGGTGGCCTCGACGAAGAGGCGGGCCTCGTCGATGAGGCGGTGCGCCGCGTCGAGGTCGGCGCCGAGCCAGTGCGTCTCGTCCCCGGCCGAGTGGGCGTTGAAGAGGTAGCTGGCGAACTTCCCACCCGCGAACGGGTCGTTGAAGAGGCCGGTGTCGTGCAGGTGCTCGCGGAAGAGCTTCACGATGTCGTCGGCGTCGTCGCGAACCTCGTGGTCGAGGTGGCGGACCAGCGCCTGCGCGGCGGTCAGCATGGAGCGGAACGCCTTGGAAGCGGCCTTCCCGTGCTCGCCCACGTCGTGGAGGTCCTGCGCCTCGTCGAGGGTCTGCTCGGCGGCCTGGATGCCGAACTCGACGAAGGGCACGATCTCACCGGCGCATTCGCCGACGCCGAGGTCACCGATGCCGTACTCGCGCGGGTCGCCCCAGTCGCTGTAGTAGCTCGGGTCCTCTTCGTAGCTGGGCGGCTTCGTGATCGGCTTGAGGAGGTTCCGGATCTCGAACTTGCCGACGCGCTTGATGAAGTCCTGGAAGGACTCGTCCTCCTCGCGCTCGTCGACGAACTTCTTGGTGATCATCAGGACGGCCTGCGGGACGTTCTTCGAGGGCACCGCGCCCACCACCATGCCGTAGGACTTGGCGTTCTCGGTCCACTGACCGCCGAGGACCACGTTGAAGTGCGGCACCTTTCGGCCGCCGACATTGCGGCTGACACCGAGGAAGCCGAGGTCGGCGACGTGGTGCTGACCGCAGCTGTTGAAGCAGCCACTCGCCTTGATCCGCAGCGGCTGCACCGCCGGGTCGAGCTCGTCCTGCAGGACGGTGAGGCGCTTGCGCAGCTCCCCGGCGAGGCCGCGGCTGGCGCTGATGCCGAGCTTGCAGGTGTCGGTGCCCGGGCAGCTGGTGATGTCGGTGATGGTGCTCGCGCCGGCATCGCCGAGACCGATGGCGTCGAGGGCCTCCCAGAAGGCGAGCGCGTCGGCGCCGCTGAGCCAGCGGAACGCGAGGTTCTGCTCGACGGTGCAGCGGATGGAGTCGCCGGTGTACTTCCGCGCGAGGTCCGCGAGGATCCACCCCTGCTCGGAGCTGATGTCGCCGAGCGGGAGGGTGAGGGTCGCGACGTAGTAACCCTCCTGGCTCTGCGGCCGGAGGTTGGTCTTCGCCCACTGCCGGAAGCGCTCGGGGCCTTCGTCGGGCAGCGGCGCCGCGTCGCGGACCGGCTTCTCGTCCGGCCCGCGCAGGTCCTCGAGGAAGTCGGTCCAGCGCGGGTCGGGGCGGAGCTGCTCGCGCTCCTCGGCGACGAGCTTGCGGAACTCCTCGATCCCGACCTTCTGGACGAGGAACTTGATGCGGGCGCGGGCGCGACTCTGCTTCTCACCGAGCCGGGCGAAGACCCGGCAGACCGCCTGCGAGACCGGGAGGAGCTCCTCCTCGGGGCAGAAGTCCATCAGCACGCGAGCCTCGACCGGCACGGCGCCGAGGCCACCGCCGACGACGAGCTCGAATCCTCGCTTGCCGTCCTTGGTCTTCGCGGTGGCGCCGAGATCGTGGAACGTCACCAGACCGCAGGGCTCGTCGTGGCAGCCGCTGAAGGCGATCTTGAACTTTCGACCGAAGTCCTGAACGTCCGGGTGGCCGAGCAGGAACTGCGTGATCGCGTCCGCGTAGGGCGTGACGTCGAAGCTCTCGGAGTGGCAGACGCCGGCGAACTGGCAGGCGGTCACGTTCCGGACGCTGTTGCCGCAGGCCTCGCGGGTGGTGATCCCGCAGGCCGCCAGGCGACGGTGCATGGGGACCGTGTCCTCGATGTGCACGAAGTGGAGCTGGATGTCCTGGCGGGTCGTGACGTGGAGGATCTTGTCCGAGTACTCCTCGGCCAGGTCGCTCATCACGTCGAGCTGCTCGGCGGTCACCCGGCCGTAGGGGATCTTGATCCGCTGCATGCCCGGGGCGTCCCAGACCGTGTCCGGCCCCTTCTTGAGCTCGCCGCAGGGGAACTCGAGGGGCTTCTGGCCGGTGCCGTCGTCCCGGAGGCCGTTGTCGTAGCGCTGGCCGTAGACTCCGCGCCGGAGGCGGGTCTCGGCGAAGATCTTGTCGCCCAGCTCGCCCTGCTTCTTGAGGTCGATCTGGCCTTGCCAGGTGTCGATCTCCTTGCCCAAGTCGGCCGGCACCTGGTCGCCGAGGGCGTCCTTCCAACTTCGCTCGCTCATCTCGTCCTCCGTGGTCGGCGAAAGGCCGCCGAACAGTGAGGGGCAGTTAGGCAGCGAGGAGGCCTATAGTCAAGTAGAGAACCCGAGAATAGTGGTCGACAACGGTGAAAGCAGTGGTTTTCGCGGGTTTATACTTGACTCGAAGAGTGGGTTATCAACTTTCCTTGACACCCCCCAGACTCGGAGCTAGCTAGTGTTCCCCGTCGAGGCGGGGGCGAGTCGGAAAGCCGGCACGCATCGTTCTTTTCGGGGATCGTCTAACGGCAGGACACCAGATTCTGGTTCTGGTTATCTAGGTTCGAATCCTAGTCCCCGAGCAAAGTCAGTTACGGCCCCATCGTCTAGCGGTTAGGACATCGGCCTCTCACGCCGGTAACGGGAGTTCGAGTCTCCCTGGGGTCACCCTGAAAGCCCGCTCTCACACGAGAGCGGGCTTTTTTCTTCCGTCCCGCGCTCGCGCTACTCGCTGCGGAGCGTCAGGTGCGCGATGTCGATGCGCTCGGCGCCGGCGGCCACCTGGAGCGTGATCCGGATGTCCCTCGGGGCGCCCGCGGCCACGCCGACCTCGAGCGCGAAGCGGCCGCGCCCGACCCGCCGCACGGCGCCGACGGCGACCCCCTCGGGTGCGCTGGCGATCAGCCGGTCCGGAAGCCGCAGCGGAGAGCGCACACGGATCGTCAGCCGGCGGCCCCCACCTCGCGGCACGGTGGGGCGCCCGATCACCGTCGCTCGGGCGCGCATCACGACGACCTCGGGACCCATCAGAGGGCGGTCGCCGCGGTCGAGGCACCGAAGGCGGTAGCGACCCAGCCGGCGCAGCGTGGCGATCCCCCCGAGCTCGAGCGATTCGGTGCTCCCCTCGAGCGCCGGCTCGCCGCAGCGCACGCCGTAAGGCGCGACGACCAGCGTGCCCGGCAGCAGGCGCGGGGGCGTCCAGGGGCGCGAAGGATCGCCCGGGTCGTGCACGTCGGGCGGTGGGTCGCCGCCGCCGGGCGGGATGACTCGCGCCGAGCGCACGGTGAACGCCCGACGGGGCGAGGGCCGACCCTCGAAGCCTTCGCCGTCGATCGTGGCGACGCGCGCGTAGTACACCCCCGCCGGTACTCGGTGGAGCGTGAAGCTCGCCGTGGGCGCCGGGATCTCGAGGGCCGCGAAGAGGTCCCGACCGTCGGGACGGGTGGCGATCTCGACCCGATACCGCCGAGCGCCTTCGACCGGCTCCCAGTGGCCGCTCAGCGAAGCGCCGCTGCCGCCGAGGCCGATGACCCGCGGGCGAGCCTCGATGGACCAACGCGGGGCTTGCGGGAGCGGCCTCGGGCGCGTGGGGCGCTCGCCGCGGCGCACGCGGGTGCCCATGCCTTCGGGCACGCGCACCCCGCCCACCTCCGAGTCACCGGAGAGCGCGGCGACCATGGCCTCGCCGTCGTCGGCGACCCGCACGACGCTCTCGCGGCCGAGCCGGGTGTCGGCGCTCGGGGTGGCGAGCGCCAGCCGCTCGTCGCCCGCCAGCTCCGCGAGCCGGCTCCGGAGCACGCCTCGCTCGAGCCGGGCCTCGCCCAGCGTCTGCCTCTGCGCCCGGCCGGACCCGACCAGGATGACCAGGCTCCGGGAACGCATCTGGAGGCGGCTGCCGTCGCGGAAGGCGAGCTCGGCGCTCGCGCCCTGGCCAGTGGCTACCTGATGGCCGGTGCCGAGCGGCGCGTGCACCCGCGCGTCGACCCACGGCTCGTCGCCCCGCCTCGCCTGCACCTCCTGTCGCTTGTGCACCACCGTCGCCTCCGCGCGGCGGAGCGCGTCGGGGAGCACCTGCAGCGTGGAGCCGGGACGCAGGCGGTGCGGTCCCGGGCCGAGCTGTGGGTTGTGGGCGTGGATCAGGTCCACCCGGCTCCGATCCCCATAGAGCTCCTGCGCGAGCTTGCGGCAGGTGTCGCCCGATTGGACCACGTAGCCCTCGGTGGGCTGCGCGTGCACCACACCCGTGGCGAGGAGGATCGTTGCGGCGACCGCCGCTCTCACCGTCGCGCCTTTCGCGCGGCGCGTTGGAACCGGCGGGCGAGCTCCTCCGCGCGCAGTGGTCGGGGCACCACCTCGAGGGCTCCGGCCGCGAGGAGCGCGCGCATGCGGGCGATGTCGCTCGGTGCCGCGTCGCTCACCACGGCCGAGGCCTTCGCGAGCTCGGCCACGCGCTCGGGTGTGGCGCCGGGGGCGAACACGAGAGGTGCGTCCCCGGGGAACGCGGAGATGCCGTTGCTCGCGAGGGCGACCACCAGCGCTGCGTCGAGGGGCTCGCCGTCCACGCCGACTTCGAGGAGGCTCGTGCGGTCATCGCGCTGCGAGGTCGCGGGGACCATCCGGGCGCTGCGCCCTTCGAGCAGGTTGCGGCCTTCGCGTGGACCCGACCCCAGCTCGCCGAGCGCCCGCGTCACCTCGGCCGCGCTCGGGCGCTCCTCGGCTCGTTTGGCGAGCATCGCGTCGACCAGTGGCGGCAGGCTCGAGGGGAGGGCGCCCGCGATCCGCAGCGGCGGTGGGGGCGCATAGAGCTGCTTCGTCAGAACGTCGAGCTCGGTGCCGACGAAGGGCGGCGCCCCCATGAGCATCTCGTGGATCATGCAACCGAGGGCGTAGACGTCGGTGGCCGGTCCGAGATCCATCCGGCCCCGAGCCTGCTCCGGCGACAGGTACGCGGGGGTGCCGGTGACGACGCCTTCGACGGTCATCCGATCGTCGCGCCCTTCGAGGAACGCCAGCCCGAAGTCGAGCACCCGAGCGCCGGTGAGCGAGGCCGGATCGGCGACCATGACGTTCGAAGGCTTCAGGTCGCGGTGGATGAGCGGCAGCCGATGCGCCACGGCGAGCACGCCGGCGACCTCCGCGGCCAGCGCGATGGCAGCGGACGGATCCAGCGCTCCATCGAGCAGCTCGGCGAGCGAGCGCCCCGTCACCAGCTCCATGACCAGGAAGGGCACGCCCTCGTGCTCGCCCACGTCGAAGACCCGCACGGCCGCCGGGTGCTCGAGGGCGCTGGCGACGCGCGCCTCCCGCTCGAAGCGCGCGCGCGCCTGGGGGCTGCCACTCGCGTGCAGACACTTGATGGCCACCTCGCGGTCGAGGCCTTCGTGGTGCGCCCGATGGACGGTGCCGGTCGCACCCCGACCGATGACCGGCCCCAGCCGATAGCGGCCGTCGAGGACGTCCCCTTCGCCGATCACGGCTGCACCTCGAAGAGCGCCATCGTCGCGTCGCCGACGGCGCGCTCGCCGACGGAGACCAGCTCGAAGCCCTCGCCCAGTCGCTCCGCGGTGGCGGCGCTGATCAGGATCTGTCGGGGCCGCGCGATGGTCTCGAGGCGCGCCGCGAGGTTCACCACTTCACCGATGGCCGTGTAGTCCATGCGCCGCTCGGAGCCGACGTTGCCCACGACCGCCTCCCCGGAGTGGATGCCGATCGCCAGCTGGAGCGTGACGCCGTAGCGCTCCTGCCAACCCGCGCTCGCGGTCTCGACGATGGCCATCATCGCCTCGGCCGTCTCGACCGCGCTCCGCGCGTGGTCGGGGTCGTCGGTCGGCGCGCCGAAGACGGCCATGACGGCATCGCCGACCAGCTTGTCGACGGTGCCACCGTGCGTGAAGACCGCTTCCGTCAGCAGGGTGAAGAGATCGTTGAGGAGCGCGACCACGTCTTCCGGCGGGAGGGTGCGGCTCAGGGGCGTGAAGGCCACGACGTCGGCGAAGAGCACGGTGATGTCGGCGCGTCGCCCGCCGAGCTCCATGGTCTGCTCGCGGCGGACCACACGCTCCACGAGATCGGCGGCGAGGTAGCGCCCGAGGTCGGTGCGGATCGCCTCCTCGTGTCGCACGCGCTCCTCGCTCTCGGCGAGCTCCTTGGCCGAGCGGCGCATGTCTTCGGCGAGGGCACCGATCTCGTCACGGGTGTCGACGACGAGGGGGGCGTCGAAGCGGCGCTCGGCGAGGTCGCCCGCGAAGCGCGAGAGCGACTCCAGGGGGCGGGTGATGCGACGGGCGAGGAACACGGCCGCGAGGAGGGCGAGGATCGCGAGCGCGATGCAGCTGACGACGACGACGGTCCGGAGCTCTCGGAGGGTGGCGAAGGCGGCGTCGTGAGAGGTGCGCACCAGGACGATCATCGTCGGGTTCCCGGGGACGGGGGCCAGGGTCGTGATCGTCTCGTCCTTCTCGACGGCGATGGGCGCCTGCAACGGGGCAGGCTGTGTGTCGCCGACGTCCAGCAACTCGGCGTCGATGCCGTCGTCCTCCGGGATCAGCGCCCACTCGTGCGTGGTGGCCACCAGCGCGTCCCGGTCGGCGTCGAGGACCGCGATGACTTCCGCGGCCCCACGATGCTGAGCCATCAGCGCGCGCATGCGCGCCTGGACCGGCTCGACCGGCAGCAGCCCGCGGGCGGTTCCCGTGCGCCGGCCTGCGCCATCGACGATCGGCGCGTCGATCGCCGTCGGGGGCCAATCGGTGGTGAGTGCGTCCCGGCGGCGGAAGGCGTCGATGGTCTCGCCCTCGGCATCGAGGACTTCGAGACTCAGCAGCGCGCTCTGCTCGAAGCGACTCGTCGCGAGCCGCAGCCGCTCGTCCGGTGTCACCGTCGCATCTCCCAGGAGCGCGCCGATCGCCTCGGTGGAGGCGGTCGCATCCTCGAGGTGGCGCGTCACCTGCGTTCCGACTCCGTCGGCCACCGCGATCTGCAGCTCGAGCGTCGAGCGGCGAAGCGCGTCCTCGTTCGCGTCGAGCAGCAGCGCGCCAATGGCCGCGACCGGGAGCACGGCGAGCCCGCCGAAGGCGAGGGCGAGCTTGCGGCGGAAGGGGAAGCGCACCGTCACCGACTCGGTCTTCGCTCCGCTCGCCACCTCATCAGAGTATAGGATGGCTCCGATGGCGAGTGAGAGCACGGAGCCCGCGGACGGTCGGCCTGGCCTACCCATGCGCCGGCTCGTGCTCGAGGTCACTGCGGGCCCCGCAGAGGGCACGCGCCTCGAGCCGGAGAGCGAGCGGGTCACGGTCGGCAGCGCCGAGGGGAACGACCTGGTCATCGACGACCCGACCGTGAGCCGTTACCACTTGGAGCTCCGTCGCGGCCGCTTCGGGGTGGTCGTGACCGACCTCGACTCCACGAACGGTACGCGCCACGAGGGCGCCCGGCTCCACGAGGCCGAGGTGCCGTCCGGCGCCACGCTGACGATCGGCGACAGCGCGCTGCGCGTGAGCGATGGCGGCCGGATGACCCTCGAGCTCCACGAGGACGACGAGCTCGGCGCGCTGGTCGGGCGCACGCCGGCCATGCGTCGTTTGATGGCGCTCGTCCGTCGGGCGGCGCGGCGAGACGTCGCGGTGCTCCTCGTCGGCGAGTCCGGCACCGGCAAGGAGCTGGTCGCGCGGGGGCTGCACGCCGAGGGCGAGCGCGCGCGCGGCCCCTTCGTGACGGTCGACTGCGGCGCGCTGGCGCCCTCGCTGATCGCCAGCGAGCTCTTCGGTCACGAGAAGGGCGCGTTCACCGGCGCGGAGCGGCAGCACCTCGGCGCCTTCGAGCGCGCGAACGGTGGGACGCTCTTCCTGGACGAGATCGGCGAGCTGCCACCCTCGCTGCAGCCGATGCTGCTCGGAGCGCTCGAGCGGCGCGCGTTCCGCCGCGTCGGCGGTCGCGAGGAGGTCTCGGTGGACGTGCGCGTCGTGGGCGCGACCCACCGTGACCTGCGGGCCGAGGTCAACGCCGGGCGCTTCCGCCTCGACCTCTACTACCGGCTCGCCGTCGTGGTGCTGCGGCTGCCGGCGCTCCGGGAGCGGCTCGAAGACCTGCCGCTCCTCGTCGAGCGTTTCTTGCGCGAGGCGGGGCACGAGGGGCCGGTCGAGGACGTGATCGGGAGCGAGCAGATGGACGCCTTCGCGGCCCACCGCTGGCCCGGGAACGTGCGGGAGCTCCGCAACGCCGTGGAGGCGACCTTCGCGATGGGCGAGCTCGTGCTCGGTGAGGGGCCGCTCGGGGCCGACGCCGGTGACGCGGCCCGTTGGCTCGAGCAGGGCTACAAGGATGCGCGCGCCACGGTGATCTTCGACTTCGAGCGCCGCTTCCTGGAGGAGCTGGTCGAGCGGGCGGAGGGCAACGTCTCGAAGGCTGCCCGACTCGCCCGCATGGACCGCACCTACCTCATCAAGCTGCTCCAGCGTCACGGATTGAAGTAGTCAGCGCATCGCTCGGCGGGCGCGCGGGCAGGAGACCTCGACGCCCGTCGGACCGTTGGCGTCGACGATGAGCTTCACCTCGACGCGACGGTTGGTCTCCCACGCGACCGGGATGCTGCGGGCGTCGACCGGGCAGTACTCGCCGTAGCCCTCGGAGCGCATCCGGCGTCGGTCGACGCCGCGCTGGACGAGCGCTTCCATCACGGCGGCGGCGCGGTCGCGGGTGAGGGCGAGGTTGTACTCGTCGGAGCCGCGCTCGTCGGCGTGCCCCTGGACCTCGACCAGGCGAACGTCGGTGTTGCCGTTGAGCGCGGCGGCGATGGCGTCGACGATCTCCAGGCTGTCCTGCTCGATGCGCGCGCTGTCGGTCTCGAACTGGATCTTGCGGAAGATGGTCAGCCCGGTGTCCCCCCACTCGACGATGCCGGTGTCGGGACAGCCGTCCTCGTCCTGCTCGCCGTTGTAGGTCTCCGGGTCGTTCGGGCAGGCGTCGTCCACGTCGAGGATGCGGTCGCCGTCGTTGTCGAGGTCGGGGCAGCCGTCCTGGTCCTCGAAGTCGTCGCCGTCCTCCGGGTCGTCGGGGCAGAGGTCGTCCATGTCGAGAATGCCGTCGCTGTCGTTGTCGTCGTCGGGGCAGCCGTCGTCGTCCTGGTAGCCGTCGCGGTCCTCGGGGTCGTCGGGGCAGGCGTCCACGTCGTCGAGCAGACCGTCACCGTCGCGGTCGCCCTCGTTGCCCTCGGGACAGCCGTCGTCGTCCCGGTCGCCGTCGCGGTCCTCGGGGACCAGCGGGCACTCGTCGTCGTCGTCCAGGATGCCGTCGCGGTCGTTGTCGGGGTCGGGGCAGCCTTCCTCGTCGGCGAAGTGGTCGAAGTCCTCGGGCTCGTCCGGGCACTGGTCTTCGTCGTCCTTGTAGCCATCGCCGTCCCGGTCGCCGATGCTGGGCTCGAAGACGAAGCCGACGGTCGCGCGGTAGTCGCTGGTCATCGCGCCCGGCGTGATGCCGAGGCCGCCACCGAGCTGCAGGTAGGAGCTGTCGTGCACGAAGATCTTCATGCCGATGAGCGCCTCCATCGAGAGCGCGCCGGGGTCGCCGAGCGACTGGGCGTAGGCGGAGCCGTAGACCTCGCCGATCAGGTCGAGCGAGTCGGTCGCGCGGACGGAGAGGCCGCCACCGAAGAGGAGCTGGTCGTCGTGGACGATGGCGTCGCCGGACTCGACCAACATCGCGTTGGTGGCGTTGCCTGCCATGGGTTCGGTGCGCGCGCCGGTGCGGAGCGTGGCGCCGTCGCCGGTGACGAGCCGGTAGCCCGCGTTGGCCAGCAGGCGCACGCGTCGGTGCGGTCGGCCCTCGAGGACGAAGATGCCGCTGGCCGCGAAGCCAGGCTCCCCGGTCGCCGCGCGCTCGGCGCCGGTGGGAACGGTCGCGCGCACGACGAGCGCCAGGCCGATCGGGTCGCGCAGGAGCCGCACCTTGCCGTGAATGGAGAGGTCGCCGATGCCTTGGGCGTCGACGCCGCCGGCGTCGTCGTTCCAGAGTCCGGGGAGGGTGGCGTTCGGGCCGCCGCTCACCACGAGCGGGAGCTGGAGCCCGACCATGACCCGGTCGCCGATGCCCATGCTCGCGAAGAGGGTGCCGCTGATGACCCGGTCGAGGAGATGGTCCGTGCGGCGGGCGTCCGTCGCGGCGCGCTCGGCGTCGTTGCGAAAGACCGCGTTCGGCAGGAGGCCGAAGCCGCCGTCGAGGATCAGGCCGAAGCTCGGGTCGAGGTGGCCGAAGACCTCGGCGCCCTCCGTGTGGAAGAGACCCTTGGAGTCGACCGCGGGGCGAAAGAGCCGCAGGTCGCCGCCGCCCGTGGTGAGCTGAGCGGAGGCGAGGGAGGGGAGGGTCAGAGCGAGGGCGAGGGCAGCGAAGAGGTGGCGCATGCCTCCGGTAGCGCAAGCGCCGTGCCGACCCGCGAAGGTCGGTGATCACCACGAGTTCGCAGGATGGCGACCACGGGGTGTCGTCGACAGACGACAACAGTTGGCCCCCACGAGAGGGAGTTTGCATTTCGTGCCCGGAAGACCCGTGAACGTAGGGGGATCCGGGGGGTGATCCTGTCCCCGGTCAGTTCAGGGTGAAGGGCATCGCGAGGGCGAAGGGGGCGATCGTGACGTCGATGATGTCTCCGTCGGGGAGCTTCATCTGGTAGCTGCCGCGCATCTCGCCGCGGGGAGTCTCGAGAATGGCGCCGCTGGTGTACTCGAAGGCCTGGCCGCGCTCGAGGCGGGGGAACTCGCCGACGACGCCGGGACCCCGGACCTGCTCTTCCTTGCCGAGCTGGTCGCGAATGATCCAGTGGCGGGTCTGCAGGTGGACGGGCTCGCTCGAGCTCTCGTTCGCGATGCGCACGCGATAGGCGAAGACGTAGCGACCCATCGCCGGGGCGGACTGGTCGGCCACGTACTGGCTCTGCACCGTCACTCGGACGCCATGGGTCACCGCGGTCGATTCGGTCTCCGTCACGCCGCGGGTTCTACCACGGAGCGCATCCGGCGATCGTGCTACGTCGGTGTCGTGCTCCTGCCACGCTCGTTCTACGACCGCAGCGCCCTCGAGGTCGCGCCCGACCTGCTGGGCAAGGAGCTCCGGCACGGCCCGGTGCGGCTGCGCATCACGGAGGTCGAGGCCTACACGGAAGACGACACGGCCTGCCACGCCTACAAGGGCCGGACGGACCGAACCGAGGTGCTCTTCGGCCCGCCCGGCCGCGCCTACGTGTACCTCTGCTACGGCATCCACCAGATGCTCAACATCGTCACCGACTCGACGCAGGCGGCGGCGGTGCTGGTCCGGGCCTGTGAGCCGGTGGCGGGCCTCGAGGTGGTCCGAGAGCGCCGCGGCGGCAAGACCGGTCCGGTGCTCCTCACCGGGCCTGGGAAGGTGGGCCAGGCGCTCGGGGTGGACACCTCGTTCAGTGGCCACGTGCTCTATCGGCGTGGCGGGGTCGAGCTCCACGACGGCGCCGCTCCAGCGGCGATGCTCACCGGTCCTCGGGTGGGCATCGACTACGCGGAGCCGGTGGACCGTGACGCGCCCTGGCGCTTTGCCTCGGCGGGCACCCGCTGGGTCAGCCGGCCGAAGTCGCTTCGCTGAGCTCGTCGACCAGCCGGCGCACGAAGCGCGTGCACCGCTCGAGCTGCGCGAGCTCGATGTGTTCGTCCGGCCGATGCGCTTCGGTGATGCCGCCCGGACCACAGACCACCGCGGGCACGCCTGCCTCCGCGAAGAGTCCAGCTTCCGAGCCGAAGCCGACCGCGCGGGTCTCGGTCTCGCTCGCGAGGCGTTGCGCGAGCGCCACCACCTCGGCGTCCTGGGCGGTGCGCAGGCCCGGGTAGCGCACGGTCTCCTCCCATTGGAACCCGGCATCCGGATCGACCGCGCGCATCTCGGGTTCGAGCGTCTCGGTGGCGAAGCGCTTCAGCTCGGCGAGCACCGGCTCGGGATCGTGCGAGGGCAGGTGCCGGATCTCGAGGTCGAACGCGCACATCGCCGGCACGATGTTCACCGCGACGCCGCCGCGAATCGTGCCGGTCTGCATGCTGGAGTAGGGCGGGTGGAAGTCGTCGGCGAAGGGGCCCTCGGCGATCAGGCGGCGTGCGATGGCGCGGGCGCGAACGACGAGCTCGGCGGCGCACTCGATCGCGTTCACGCCTTCGGCGGGGCGCGAGCTGTGACCGCCGACCCCCTGCACGTGGCAGCGGAGCACACGCTTGCCCTTGTGCCCGGTGACCACCCCCATCGAGGTGGGCTCGCCGACGATGCACGCGGCGGGGGTCGCCGCGTACTCGCTCAGCTGGGCCAGCATCCGCCGCACGCCGACGCACCCGATCTCCTCGTCGTACGAGAACGCGAGGTGCAGCGGGCGCGCGAGCTCGCGCTCGGCGATCTCCGCTGCGAGCGCGAGCGGCACCGCGAGGAAGCCCTTCATGTCGCATGCGCCGCGCCCGTAGAGGCGGCCATCGCGCACCTCGGCGGCGAAGGGCGCGCTCGACCACTCCTGACCGGTGGTCGGCACCACGTCGGTGTGACCGGAGAGCACCACGCCGGGGCGGTCGGTCGGACCGAAGCTGGCGAAGAGGTTCGCCTTGGTCTTCGTGTCGTCCCAGGTGAGGCGGCAGGGGACACCGAGCGCGTGGAGCCGCTCCCGGACGTCTTCGATCAGGTCGCGGTTCGGTCCGCGCGTGACCGACTGGAACGCGATCAGCCGACGGAGCTCGTCGGTGATCGGCGTCAGGTCGTCGTTCGTCTCGGCGCGCTCCATGCGCGCCAGTCTACAGGTGCGAGCGCCGACCGAAAATCAGGCGTGGCTCGCGTCCCAAGCGCCCTTGATGCGCTTGAACGTCTCGATGCCGTCCTCGGTCAGGTCGAGCGCGCCCGCTTCCACGAGCTTCTGATGCACGGCCTTCGGGTCGCGGTCCCAGCCCTTCGGGAGGTCGAGGCGCACGTTGAGCGGCACGCCGCCGAGCTGGCCCTGCTCCTCGAGCGTCCACACGGCCTCGGCCGCGAGGAACTGGCCCGCGACCTTGCGCACGGCGTCGTCGAGGTGAGACGCGAGCGGGAACACGTCGTAGAGACCGACCACCTCTTCGTCGAGCGAGAGCGCCTTGCGGAGCGCACCGAACGCGGCGGGGGAGATGGGGAGCTCGACGAGGTCCATGCCGGCGGTGCTCTCGGTGCCGGCGGAGACGAACGCGCGCTCCATCGCGTCGCCATGACTTCGGGTCACGGCGGCCGGTCGTGCGCCGCTGTCGAGGAGCGCGGTCACGACCAGGAAGGGTCGCGGATCACGCGTGGCGTCGGGGGTCTCGGTCGACTTGGAGGACTCGCTGGTGGCGTCTTGCATGGTGGCTCCGGCGCGCGCGAAATCCACCGCGCGCGAATCGGCGAAGGCGGACCATACAACCAGTTTGCGATGGCGCCAACGCGCGCGGTGCGTTCGCGCCGAGCCCATGGTAAGGGAGCGCCCCCGATGGAAGTCACCCTCGTCCAACGAAGCGTCTACGACATCCCCTCGAACCGGCGCGTGGGAGCCATCGTGTTCGATGGCGCCGCCGACATGCAGCTCTGGCCGGGGCCCGGTCCGGAGCGCGAGCTTCAGGAGCACTACGGCGACGGACTGCAGCGCGCACTCGACAACGAGCTCCGTCAGATCGAAGGACAGAAGCTCGCCATCGGATCGGTGATCCGAGTCCACCCCGGCCGACTCCACTGCAACTTCCTCGCGTGGATCGCGAGCCGTCCCCCGGAGCCTGGAACGGAGCGTTCGAACGCACCCCCGGCCGAGGTGATTCGCGCGGGCGTGCTCGCGGCGTTGCGCTTCGCGGCGGAGCGAAGCGTGGAGAAGATCGCGTTCCCCGCGCTCGGTGCTGGCCCGTCGGAGCTCGGTCGTCCGGAGCGGCTCGCGCTGATCGTCCAGGCGGCGCACACGTACCAGGAAGAGTGCAGCAAGGCGGGGCGCTCACCGGTCGTCGAAGAGGTCTTCGTCTGCGAGCCGGCCGGGCCGATCTTCCGCGAGGCCAAGCGCCGGATCGGCGACGGGGCCACCGCCGAAGAGAAGGTGCTGCGGAAGCCCGAGCAGGAAGACAAGAAGGCTCGGCGCCGCCGGCTCGCGGCCAAGGGCAGCGCGGGCACCAAGACGAGCTCGAAGGCCAAGAGCAAGAAGCCCAAGCTCACCGCGGAGGAAGCGCTGAAGGCGCGCGACACCGGCCTCCGCTACTCGATGCGCACCACGTTCGCCGAAGGCGACCTCTTCATGCACCCGAAGTTCGGCGCGGGGAAGGTCGTGGAGCTGCCCGGTCCGGGGCAGATCCTCTGCGTCTTCGAGGACGGCTCGGAGCGCAAGCTCGTGCACGGAAGAAGCTAGGTCCCCGATGCGACTCGAAGTCCACCCCACCACGCCGCAGCCGCGGATCATCAAGAAGACCGTCGACGTGCTGAAGCGCGGCGGCACCATCGTGTACCCGACCGACACGGTCTACGCGGTGGGCTGCGACATCTTCGAGAAGAAGGCGCTCAACCGCGTCTACCAGATCAAGCAGATGGACAAGAACCACCCGGTGGCCTTCGTCTGCGCCGACCTGAGCGACATCGCGAAGTACGCGATCGTCGACGATCGCATCTACCGCTTCATGAAGCGGCTCTTGCCGGGTCCGTACACCTTCATCTTGCCGGCGACCCGAGAGGTGCCGCGCATCCTGATGATGAAGCGCAAGACGGTCGGCATCCGCGTGCCCGATCACCCGGTGCCGCAGGCCATCGTGAAGGAGCTCGGCAACCCCATCGTGAGCACGTCGGCGACGTGGGAAGGGGAGCAGCTGAACGACCCCGACGACCTCGCCGCTCACTACAAGCAATGCGAGGTCGTGCTCGACGCCGGCTGGGGTCCGCTCGAGCCGTCGACCGTGCTCGACCTGACGGGCGAGTCGGTCGAGATCGTGCGCGTCGGCGCCGGTCCGGTCGACGACCTCTGATCGATCGGATCAGCCGAACGAGTCGCGCCGCGTCCGGAAGGCTCGGCCGACGGCGAGCGTCACGTCGTCCTCGGGCACGTCGACGAGCGTGCGCCAGGCATCGCCGGTGAACCGTGCCACCGCGGCGGCTTCGCCGAGCGGTCCGAGGAAGACGAAGAGGTGGTCCTCGCCCAGGTCGGCCGTGAGCCCGGTCGTGCGCGCGAGGTCCGCGACGGCCGCCTCGACCTCCGCGCGGAGCGCGTCGTCTTCGCAGGGCGCGTAGGCGCGGTCGAGGCGCTCCCAGCTCTTGGCGAGCTCGGCCACGGTGTTGGGCGCCAGCGCCTCCTCGCGGGGTACGAGCACACCCTCGAAGAGCTCGCCTTCGTGGTCGGGGAGGGCGATCAGACCGAGGCGGTCCGTCGTGGCCTGCCAGAGCACGCGGGCGCGGGCGAGATCCCCCTCGCGGAGGGCGCGGGCGAAGGGTCGCATCACGATCAGCTGAGCAGCACGAACGCCGCAGCGAGGGCGATGACGATCAGGGTGCCGACGCCCGCGAGCACGAGCCCGAGCGGGAAGGGCTTGGCCGGGGTCGCGCCGTGCATCATCGGTCGCGCCTGCGGCTGACCGGGGCGCGGGACCTGCTGGAACGCGGCGAGCATCTCGCGCGCGTCCTGGTAGCGGTCTTTCGACATCTTGCCGAGCGCCTTCTGGATCACCGCGTCGAGCTCCGGCGGCGGGACCCAGCCCTCGACCACGTCCGCGAGGTGCGGCGGTGGCGTCGTCAGGTGGGCCTTGAACATGTCCATCCGGCTCTCTTCCATGAAGGGCCACAGACCCGTGAAGAGCTCGAAGAGGATCACGCCGGTGGAGTAGACGTCGGCTCGACTGTCGACGGCCGCGCCCGCGCACTGCTCGGGTGCCATGTACGCCGGCGTGCCGAAGACGGCGCCCGTGACGGTGAGCTTGGAGCTCTGCCCCCAGCGCTCGTCGTCGGTGAACTTCACCAGGCCGAAGTCGAGGAGCTTGGCGATCCACTCGCCGTTCGGGCCGCGCGTGACGAAGACGTTCTCGGTCTTCAGGTCGCGGTGCAGCGCGCCCTGACCGTGGGCGTAGGAGAGCCCGTTGAGGATCTGGGTGGCGATGTCGAACGCGAGGCCGGGCGGGAGCGGGCCGTCCTCGACCATCTTGTCGAGCGGCTGCCCCTCGAGGAGCTCCATCGCGATGTAGGGCTTGCCATCCACGATGCCGAAGTCCTCGACGTGGAGGATGTTCGGGTGCTCGAGGCCGAAGAGGGCGCGCGCCTCGCGCTCGAAGCGGGCGCGGAGCTCTTCCTGATCGCCGAGCTCCTCGTGGAGGACCTTGATGGCGACGGGCGGGCCGTCGGGGCGCTCCGCCTTGTAGACGGCGCCCATGCCGCCTTCCCCGATGAGCGCGGTGATGTGGTAGCGCTCGTCGATCACCTTGCCGACGAGGGCCATCATCGTCTGTCGCCCGGGGTGCGTCACGAGCAGGGAGGATGGTCGCAGCGCCCCACAGATTCAACCTCCACGGACCGGGGCGGGTGTTCAGGAGGCCAGCCGGGCGGCGATCCGGTCGCAGATCGCGTGCGCAATGGCTCGTTTCGACGATCGCGGGAGGGTCTCGTCTCCCTCGGCGTCGACCAGGGTCACCTCGTTCTCCTCGCCGCCGAACCCGTGTTTGGCGAGGTTGGCGACCACCAGGTCGACCTTCTTCCGCTCGAGCTTCGCCCGGGCCTTGGCCGGGGCGTCGGAGGTCTCGAGGGCGAAGCCGACCAGGACGGGCCGATCGCCTTCGCGGCCCGCGCCGAGGCCCGCGAGAATGTCCGGGTTCCGCACCAGCGCGAGGCTCTTGCCGCCCTCGGACTTCTTGATCTTCTCGTCCGCGGTGTCGGCGGGGCGGTAGTCGGCGACCGCGGCGGCCATCACCACCGCGTCCGCGGAAGCCAGATGCGCGCGGATGGCCGCCTCCATGTCGCGGGCGGAGCGGACGTCGACGCGCTCCACGCCGGGCGGGGTGGGCAGCGCGCTCGGACCCGCCACCAGGATGGCCTTGGCTCCCCTCGAGGCGGCGACCGCGGCGACCGCGAAACCCATCCGTCCGGTGGAGCGGTTGCCGAGGAAGCGGACCGGGTCGAGGTCCTCGTGGGTCGGTCCGGCGGAGACCAGCACGGTGGCCCCCTTCAGATCGGCGCCACGGCCGGCGGCGAGCACGGCGGCTGCGATGGCCTCCGGCTCGCTCATGCGCCCGAGCCCCGACTCGCCGCTCGCGAGCGGACCGCTGTCGGGGCCGATCATCGTGGCGCCGTCGGCGGTGAGCGTCGCGACGGAGCGCTGGGTGCTCGGCCGTTCCCACATCCGCCAGTGCATCGCCGGCGCGAAGAAGACCTGGCCCTTCGCGCAGCTGAGCGTGGCCAGCACCGGATCGTCGCCGAGGCCGGCCGCGGCCTTCGCGAGCAGGTCCATGGTGGCCGGCGCGACGACGATGGCGTCGGCCCAGTTCCCGAGCTCGACGTGGATCTCGCCCGGGTGCTCCCAGAGCGAGGTGACGACCTTCTCGCCGGTGAGCCCCGCGAAGGTCGCCGAGCCGATGAAGCGCTGGGCGGCCTTGGTCATCACGACCCGCACCTTCGCGCCCCCGCGTTGCAGCTCGCGCACGACGATCGCCGACTTGTAGGCGGCGATGCCTCCACCGACGGCGAGCACGACGTTCATGTGCCCTCTGTACCCCGCGCGGTCTTCGATCGCACCCCCTCTCCTGGGGAGCGCACTTCGATGTTCCCATGGAGTCCTGTGCCTCGCACGGAGTCACGGAGCCACAGAGTCCACAGAGGAAGAAGGGAATAGGGCTGTCAGTCCAACGCCACCGTCAGGGTCGCGTCCAGCGCAGAGCGTCCGCAGCGGGTCATTCCCCAATCTCCTCTGTGACCTCTGTGGCTCCGTGACTCCGTGCGAGGCCTTTGGCTCCACTGGGAAGGAGTGCTTTACGGAGCGGAGACGACCGTGATGCCCGCCGGCAGAGAGTCACCGGTGAGCCAGTCGCCCATCGCAGCCTCGCCCTTCAGGTGCTGGCGGAAGAAGGCCACCATCATGGCGCGCCAGTCGCGGCGGATCTGGTCGTCGTCGCCGGGGCCGTCGGAGCAGAAGCTGCCGGCAAAGCCGCCGCCGTCGTCGGTGAAGTCCATGTGATCGGCGCCGGTGAAGGTCCACTCGGCCTTCCAGCTCGGGGAGCCGAGCGCGGCGTAGATGGTCTGGTAGTTCTGGTCCGCCGGCGCGCAGGGCATGAAGCCGCCGGAGGCGTTGTTCGTCTCGCCCATCACGCCGATGGGTGCGGTGATGCTGCCGGCGATGGCGGCGCTGGTCACGTCGGGGCAGTCGGCGCTGTAGCCCGCTGTCGGGCCGCAGCCGTTGACCGGGTCGAGGAGCAGCGTGGCGCCGATGCGGCTCTCCGCGGCGGCGACCTGCGTGGCGACCTTGCCGCCGCGGCTGTGGCCGGCGACGCCGATCTTCGAGCCGTCGACGCTGCTCGCGAAGGGCGCGCTGCCGATCGCCCAATCGAGCGCGGCGATGGTGGTGTTCTGCTCTTCGAGGTTCGTCGAGCCTCCACCGAAGCCGCCGCCGCCGTTGTTCACGCCGACGACCACGAAGCCATGCGACGCGAGCTGCTCGAGGGCGGTCGCGTAGTTCGAGGTGGAGAGCTGGAAGCCGTGCTTGAAGAGCACGAGCGGCACCGTCGTGCCGGCGGGGAGGGCGGGCACGAACGCGACGACGTCACCCCCGGTGACCGAGGCGGTCTCCTGGCTGACCGTGTACGGACCCATCCCCGCGGGCGAGCCCGGGTCGGTCGGTCCGCCGCCATCCGGCGGCGTCACCGTCCCCATGTCCACGCCCGGCACGAAGCCATCCGGTCGCGGTCCCCCGTCCACGCCGGGAGGGACGAAGGCATCGACGGCCGGTCCCGGCCCGAAGTCCATCGGAGTCATCGTGTCGCGGCTGGACCCATCGTCGCCGCAGCCCACCAAGCCCAACACGCAGAGGGCGACCCCCGCCTTCGTCCCCATCGTTCGCTCGTTGCCCATCGTTCGCCCTCGCTGTGTCACAAGAAAAGTAAGAAGTGCCACTTCCAACTTGGTCGAAGACATTCCACGCCCCACCCACCACCGTCAAGACACCCCCCGCCCCACCGTGAGCAACCTCCCGCCCACCACAGCAAAACGAATACAAAGAAGACGATCGTCCCCGTCGCTAGAATCGGGGACGATCGTCTTCTTGTTCGTCGTTTTGCCGACGGACGGCCAGGAGAGCTCGCAAACGCAGAGCTCTCCTCGAAGACAGACCGGGACGATCGTCTTCTTTGTATTCTTGTCGCTCTGCTGAGCTACTCGGGCTCGACGCCGGGCATGCCCTGGCGGACGGTCCAGCCGGGGGTGCCGGTGCGGCCGGCGCGGCGGATGGTCTCGGTCTCTTCGATCCCAGGGCCCTGCGTCATGACCGTGTACTCGTCGGCCGTGTACTCGTCGTGCTCGTCGCCAGCGGGCGGCTCGTAGTCCGCCGGGACCGGTCCGCCGGTGCCGACGCGCCAGATCTGGGTGGTCGGCGGGTAGCGGTCGGAGCTCATCTCGCGCGTCGTGATGTTGGTGTTCACGTCGCGGCGCAGCCGCCAGCGCGAGACCACGAAGCCGGGCACACCGCGCTGACTCAAGACACGAACCCCCGCCGGCAGGTTCGAGTCCTGCGTCTCTCGCTCCTCGAAGGGCAGGACCTCGTCGATGCGCCGCATGAACTTCACCTCGTCCGTGCGGCTCGCGCCCCAGAGCTCCACCTGGGTCCATCCGCCGCTGACCTTCAGCCGCACGTAGATCGGGAAGTCGCGGTCGTTGCGGAAAGCGAAGCTCAGGTTCGGGTAGGACACCGCCGCGTCGAGGCCGAGCTTGATGTAGCTGCTCGGCCGGCTGTGCGGATGCCGTTCACGGATCTCGAGGCCCGCGAAGAACACGGCAGCGTGGAGCGTGCCCGTGATCTGGCAGGCGCCGCCGCCCACGCCATCGACCAGCTCGCCACCCGCGATCACCGTCGCGGGCTTGAAGCCGTTCGCCAGGCTCCGCTCGCCCACGTGGTCGTTGAAGTCGAAGGTCTCGCCCGGCATCAGCACGAGCCCGTCGACCTTGCTCGCCGCGACCCGCAGGTTGTGCGTCCGGTCGCGCGCCATCCCGTTGTAGGGCGTCTGGAAGCTGCCGAGCAGCGTGTCGAAGCGCGCGCCTTCGAGCTCCTCATCGGTCCGATGGGCCGCCGTTCGCAGCACCACGACCTCGATCTCCTCCGCGCCGCCACGCAGCCCTGTGTCGAGCGCGTCCAGCGTCGCCCAGACGTCGACCTTCCGGCCTTCCTGGTCGGGCGTGATCGTCCCGTCGTCGGTGTTCACCCGAGCGTCCCGCGCCGGCTGATCGATCCGCGCCGCGATCTGCGCCAGCACCTCGGCGGCCTTCTCCGCGTCGAGCCGCATCGGCAGCCGCAGCGCCAATTCGCTCGTTCCCTCGTCGCGCGCGTGCTCGCTCATCGGCGAGTCCGGCGAGCGCGCCGCCTCGATCCAGCCGACCAGCCGCTCCTGGTCGACCTCGGCTCCGAGCTCCCGCCAGGTGCGGTGCGTCGGCCGCCCCATCACCCGCAGGGTCACTCGCCGCTCGAGCGCCGCGTCGGCCAGATCGGCCACGAGCCCACGCGCGTCCTCGCTCGGTCCGACCGGCCGACCGGCCACGCTCAATGCGGCGACGGGGTCCGCGCGGACCTCTCCCTCGGGCACACCGAGGCCCAACATCGCGGCCACACAGCCCAGCCGGAGGATCGATCGGCGCGTACGGGTCCCCAGGAGCATGCCTCGACCCTCCCGAGGAAGCCGCGCCCGGTCAAAAAAGCGGCGATCGGCGGGCGATCGACCCGGCCAAACCTGCTATGGAGGGCCCCATGAGCAACGACGCCGAGCTTTCCACCGTCGACCCCGAGATCTTCGATCTCATCCAGAAGGAAGACGCTCGCCAGCGCGACAAGCTGCGCCTCATCCCGAGCGAGAACTACGCCTACCCGGCCGTGATGGAGGCCTGCGGCAGCTCGCTCAACAACAAGTACTCCGAGGGCTACGCCGGCCGCCGCTACTACGAGGGCCAGCAGAACATCGACGGCGTCGAGAACCTGGCCAAGGAGCGGCTCCAGCAGCTCTTCGGCGTCGACCACGCCAACGTGCAGCCCTACAGCGGCAGCCCGGCGAACCTCGCGGTCTACTTCGCCTTCTGCAAGCCCGGCGATCCGGTCCTCGGCATGGGCCTGCCGAGCGGCGGTCACCTCACCCACGGCTGGAACGTGTCGATCAGCGGCAAGTTCTTCGACGCCAAGCAGTACGGGGTGCGCAAGGACGACCTGCTCATCGACTTCGACGAGGTCGCGTCCCTGGCGAAGGAGCACTCGCCGAAGCTCATCTGGTGCGGCGCCACGGCGTACCCGCGCGTCATCGACTTCGCGAAGTTCGCTCAGATCGCCGAAGACGTCGGTGCCATCCTCGTCGCCGACATCAGCCACATCTCCGGCCTCGTCGCCGCGGGCGTGCACCCGAGCCCGGTCGGTCATGCCGGCGTCATCTCCAGCACCACGCACAAGACCTTCCGCGGTCCGCGCGGCGGCATGATCCTCTGCGACGCGGCGCACAAGAAGGCCATCGACCGCGCCGTCTTCCCCGGGCTGCAGGGTGGCCCGCACAACGGCACCACCGCCGGCATCGCCATCGCGGCGAAGCTCGCGATGACCGACGAGTTCAAGACCTACGCGCAGCGCATCGTCGACGACAGCCGCGCGCTCGCCGAGACCCTCATGGGCGGGGGCGTCGACGTCGTCACCGGCGGCAGCGACAACCACCTCATCCTCTGCGACCTCACCAGCAAGAACGTGCCCGGCAAGGTCGCGGCGCAGGCGCTCGATCGCGCCGGCATCGTCTGCAACTACAACTCGGTCCCCTTCGACACGCGCAAGCCCTTCGACCCGAGCGGCATCCGCCTCGGTACGCCGGCCATGGCCGCGCGCGGCATGGGCCCCGCCGAGATGAAGCAGGTCGGCCAGTGGATGACCGCCGTCATCGACGCCCCGGACGACGACGCGACCATCGAGCGCATCGCCGGCGAGGTCACCGCCCTCTGCCAGCAGTTCCCCGCCCCGGGCGTCTGACGTGCTCCAGCCCACGCGGGCAGATTTCACGGCGCTTGCCGACGCGGGCGCCACCGTGATCCCGGTGCAGCGCGAGGTCGTGGCGGACGCGCTGACGCCGGTGGTCGCGCGCGAGCTCCTGGCCAAGGCGTTCGTCGGCGAGCCGACCTTCCTGCTCGAGTCGGTCATCGGTGGCGAGAAGTGGGCGCGCTACAGCTTCGTCGGCGTCGGCGCCGAGGAGCTCGTGCGCGGCGGCGGCTCTCGCTTCGAGATCCAGCGCGAAGGGGAGGGCCTGCCCGTCCTCGAGAGCGACGTCGATCCCTACGAGCGGCTCCGCGAGGTGCTCGCCGAGTGGGTCCCGCCGCCTGCCGAGAAGCTCGCGCCGCTGAAGCTCCCGCGCTTCTGGGGTGGCGCCGTCGGCTACCTCGCCTACGACGCCGTCCGCCGCTTCGAGCCCACCGTCGGCGAGCCCAACGGCGACGAGGACGACGAGCTCGCCTTCGGTCTCGGCGCCACGCTCCTCATCTTCGACGCCCTCCGGCAGACGCTCCGCGTGGTCGTCCCCGCGCGCGTCCGCGGTGGCGACAGCGAAGGCGCCTACGACCGCGCCGCCGCCCGCATCGACGCCGTGGTCCACGCGCTCGAGCAGCCGGTGCGTCTCGACCGCATCCCGATGCCGAGCCGCGACATCCAGGGCGAGCTCCCGGCGTCGAGCTTCAGCCGCGAGGCCTTCGAGTCCGCGGTGGAACGGTGCAAGGAGCACATCCGCGCCGGCGACATCTTCCAGGTCGTCCTCAGCCAGCGCTTCGAGCTCGACGCCACCGGCCTCGACCCCTTCGCGCTCTACCGCGCCATGCGGGTGGTGAACCCCTCGCCCTACATGTTCTTCGTGGAGCTCCCCGGCGTCAGCGTCAGCGGCGCGAGCCCCGAGACCCTCGTGCGGGTCGAAGACGGCGTCGCGACCGTGCGCCCCATCGCCGGCACCCGCCGCCGCGGCGACTCCGACGCCGACGACGAGGAGCGCGCCGCCGACCTCCTCGCCGACCCGAAGGAGCGCGCCGAGCACGTCATGCTCGTCGACCTCGGCCGCAACGATCTGGGTCGGATCAGCAAGCCCGGCACCGTGCAGCTCACCGAGCGGATGATCGTCGAGCGCTTCAGCCACGTCATTCACCTGACCTCCAATGTCACCGGCGAGATCGCCGACGGGCGCGACGCCCTCGACGTCCTCCGCGCCACCTTCCCCGCGGGCACCCTCAGCGGCGCGCCGAAGGTGCGCGCCATGCAGATCATCGATGACCTCGAGCCGGTGCGTCGCGGTCTCTACGGCGGCGCCGTCGGCTACCTCGGCTTCGACGGCAACGCGGACCTCGCGATCGCCATCCGCACCGCCACCATCAAGGACGGAACCCTCGCGCTGCAGAGCGGCGCGGGGATCGTCGAAGCGAGCGATCCGGCCAAGGAATTCGAGGAGACCGTCAACAAGGCGCGGGCCGGTCTGATCGCCATCGAAGCGGCCCGCGGCGCTCGTCCGCCGGCCCCCGAGACGGGGACGGAGCAGAGAAAATCGCCCTCCGACGCCGACACCTGAAATTCTCTTTTGACACCCCCGGTTACCCGCGCTAGATAGCCACTCCCTTCGCGAGGGACCCCGGTCTCGAGCGAGTGACAACAGAATCTGGAGCGGTAGTTAAGTTGGTTATAACGCCGGCCTGTCACGCCGGAGGCCGCGGGTTCGAGTCCCGTCCGCTCCGCCAGAAGCCCCTGCATTGCAGGGGCTTTTTGCTTCCGTCTGACCGATGTCAGCAGAAACGTCAGCATCTGCGCCGACGGCCCGAGGGATCGAGACCACCTCGGCCCGCCGATCGAGCCGTACGTCGAACGCGCTGATCGCCCGGCACTTCGCCAGCCACCGCGTGCGCATGTAGGTCTCGCTCGCCGCGCCGCCCACGGGCTGGTGGGTGATCAGCTTCACGATGTGCTCGAGCTCGGGGCTGTCCTCGCTGCAGAGCGTGAGGAACGAGTTCCGGGTCTCGTGCGTCGTCCGGACCTTCGCGCCCACGAGCTCGGAGTCGCGCTTGAGCTGCTTCAGCGTGGTCCGCTTCGGCCGCCACCGCTTCACGTCGAGGAGCGGCGGGACCACGTAGTCCTCGTCCTTCGGGTGCCGTCCGAACGCGTCCGGCCACCCCTGCGACCGCCAGCGCTCGAGCACGACGCCCAGCACCGGGTGGAGGGGGATCGCCCTCCGGAGGCCCTGGTCGTGGCGGTCCTCCTTCAACGGCCGTCCTCCGGCCTGCTCGTGGAGGTCGATCTTCGGCAGCGGGGTCGCGCTCCGGTCGATGTCGCCCCACCGCAGTCCGGCCGCTTCGTCGTGCCGCATCCCGGTCAGGAAGAGCAGCGCCCAGAAGGCCCGCCGGTCGAGGGCGATCCTCGGGTCCGAGATGAGCGCCTCGAGCTCGTCGCGACGGTAGTAGCCCCGCGGCCGCTTCACGCGCTTCGGCTTCTTCGAGTCGTCGAGCACGTCGACGGGGTTCACCCACGGGACGCCCTGTCGCTTGAGCTCCTTTTCCGCGTCGGCGAGGCACTTCGTCAGCGTGCCCCAGACGTTGGCGATCGTGTTCCGGCTCAGCCTTTCGCCGGTCGCCTCGCTGACCTTCTCGTGGAGGACCTCGATGAGCTCCTCGATGTGGCGGACGTCGAGGTCCTCGAGGACCAGGTCGCCGAGCTCGGGCGTCAGGTGGTCCCGGAGTCGGCTCTCGTCGTCGCCGACCGTCGCCGGCGGCTTCCGCTGCTCCCGTCGGGCCTTGATCCACTGCTTGCCCCAGCGCTCGAACGTGAGGCGCGCGAGCCGCGGGTCTCGCCACGTCCCGGCGGCGACCGCGTCCATCTGTTGCTTCCGGTGCGTGACGGCGGCCCGGAGCTCGGGTCCGACCGACTCCTGGACCTGGCGACCGTCGGGCGCCCGGTAGAAGACTTCGTAGTTCCGGCCGCGCTTCCGGACGCCGGGCGGGAGCTTGCTACGCCGCTTCCGAGCCACGTGTCCCCCTTCGCATGAACTCCTCGAGGCTGTCACGACGGATCCGGAGCGCGGAGCCGAAGTTCTTGGCCTCGAGCTCGCCGGCGCGGATCCACTTCCTAACGGTCGCCTCGTGGACCTGCAGCGCCTCGGCCGCGTCGGCGGTGGTGAGCATGGGTTCGACGGCGCCGTCGACCTCTCGCGCCCCGAGCTCGGCGCGCACCACATCGCGCACGAGCTCCGCGAGCTCGCCGAGCGTCATGGTCACCACCGGCTGCCCGGGATCGGTCACGTCTCGACCCTCTCGAAGCAGACCACCCAGACCCAGGGGTTTGCCTCCCAGGAGCACCCTTCGCGCTTGCCGTTGATGCTGTCCCAGAGCAGCCGCCAGCACTCGATGTGCGTGTCGTGGTGAGTGAGTCCGCCTGGAAGGTCCACTGAGCACTGAGCGCCCATCGCCGACGGGCGCAGACCCTCTGCAGCGATGTCTGCATCGCTCGCGGCCTGGACGCGCTCGATGCGGACATCGGTCACGCGGAGGGTCAGGCGGGACGCCCAACGGGGCATATGGATCGAGGGGCGCCAGCGGCCGACGAAGTCGTACTCGTCGCATTGCCCGTCGCGCTCGCGATAGAAGACCGCGCATGGCCTCGGCAGCTCTCTGGGCGGCGTCGAGTCGTGGACGGTCGATGCCGCCCACGTCTCCCGCACCCAGAGCAGCTCGCCGGGCTGCCCGTAGGGGCACTTCTTCGCGACCAGGTCCGCGGTCCGCATGTCGTTCCAGAGGCCTCGACGGTCGCGGAAGGTCCAGTCGTAGCCAGGCGTATCGCTCGGCCCGAACTCGCGGAGCTTGATGACCCGCCGGGTCTGGGTCTTCCGATCCCCGAGAACCTCGCGGACCATCGCGCCGGTGTAGAGGATCGGCCCTTCAGACACGGTCCACCTCCGGCATCTCGCGGACGCGCAGGTCCTCGGGCCACTCGGACCAGTCGCCGCCCTTGCGGTCGACGAGCAGCCGGCTCACGTCGTGCGGCTTCACGGTGTACCCAGGCCGGGCCATCGCCTCTTCGATGATCGACTCGCCGGGGAACCGGCCGCCGTAGTGGTGCTCACCGTTGCACCAGACGTCGAGCCGCTCACCGTCGATCGCTCGCGCGCCGAGCTGCTTCACGAACACGGCGACGCCGGCGTCGCGACCCTGCCGGATCGTCGAGAGGGCCCACTCGATGTTGAACGGCCGCGCGCCCGGACCGGACTCGCCACCCACGATGATCCAGTCCAGCGAGGGCAGGACGTCGTCCGGGCCGGCCACCACACCGGTCATCGCGTTCAGTGAGATCCGCGGTCCGTGCGGGGGCTGGGCCTCCTTGATCACCAGGTCGGTGAAGTCGACGGCGCCCAGCGCCGGCTCGTAGCTGACGAACCGGAGCGCCGCCGGCGTACCGAGAAGCTCGAGGATTCTCAGCTCGGCGGTCAGCTGGTCTTCGACGGAGACGCCGAGCCAGACGTTCGGGAGAGGCCAGGACGTGCCGAACCGGGCCGGTGTCGGTGTCGGCTCGGAGAACGGCGGCTCGACGTCCTCCCACGCGTCTCCGCTCAGGGCCTCGTGCGCACACGTGAGGAGCCCGCTCGGCATCCCCTCGCGGAGCAGGTCGTATCCGTCGCCGAATGACTCCGCCCAGCGGAACCACTCCGCCATGCGCCCCGGTCGCTTCGTCAGGATCTGGAACGTGTGCTGGGGGCACCCGGCCATCACGCCGAAGACGGCCGCGATCTGCTCGTTCGTCAGCCCCTCGTGGAAGAGGTCCGAGAGGCTGTTCACGAAGTAGCGCTGCGGCGCCTTCTTCCGGAGCGGGACGTCGAGGCGGTGGGGTACGAAGCGGACGTCGCCGTTCCAGCGCGGCCCCTTCGCGCCCATCACCGTCAGCCCTCGATGCTGCTCTGCCATCCCCCGATGCGCGACGCGCTCGGCGTAGCAGTTGGAGCAGCCCGCCGAGACCCGGGAGCACCCGATCACCGGGTTCCAGGTCGCGTCGGTCCATTCGATCTTCGAACTCTCACCCATCAGGACCACCCGTCTTCCCACCACACGGTGGGATGTACCGGCCCGGCCTCCGGGCCGAACCAAACGACACACCACTCCTGCTCACCTCCGGAGGGACCGAAGGCCGGACGGCTCGCGAGCATCACGAGCTGACGCACGTGGGCCCGCTTCCACACCCGGCGAGTGCGTTCGCCGGTCGTGAGCGCGTTCAGGCGGATCAGCGCGACGGTGTGGTCCGCGCCGAGGAGCGCCCGCT
The DNA here is from genome assembly GCA_017644045.1 of Deltaproteobacteria bacterium. Lineage (GTDB taxonomy): Bacteria > Myxococcota_A > Polyangia > Polyangiales > Houyiibacteriaceae > UBA1660. The sequence continues at coordinate 537,728 of JAEPMI010000007.1, read as the reverse complement.
CGAGGAAGTCGACCACGTGGACGCCCCTCTTCGATTCGTCCGGCGGGTTCATCACGCACCAGTCGAACCACCGCCGATCATCCCAGCTCGTCTCGAGCCAGTCGGTCTCGTGCACCTTCACGCTCCCGAGCTCGCGCTCCGCGCGCAGGCGATGGCGGAGGGACGGCGTCCAGCGCGGGTCGATCTCGTTCACCTCGAGGAGGCTGAACTCCGCCTGCTTGGCCAGGGCGACCGCGAGGTTCCCCGCGCCGGCGGTCGGCTCGAGCACGTGGCCCTCGATCGGGAACTCGCGGGCGATGCGCTCGGCGAGTCGCGGAGGCGTCCACCACTGTCCCATCGACGAGTCGAGCGCGGGGACCAGGCCCGGAATGAGGTCGAGCTGGCCCATCATCCGCCCGCCGTCATCGCTGGGGTCCCCGAACCGACTCGCGGCGCGTCGCCAAGCCGGGCCTCCGAGCCGTCAGCGAGCCCCTTGCGGAACGCGTCCCGGTCCGAATGACCCGGCGTGTTTGTGGAGCCGATCGTTCCCCCGTTGTCTGCCTCCGCAGCTTCCCGGGCCAGGTCGCAGTCGGGGACCTTCACGATCGCCGTCCCCGCGTGTTCGGAGCGGATCCGAAGCGCCTCGTCCACGAGGCGGTCAGCGACCGCCGTGGCCCAGCCGAGTCGGTAGGCGTGGGTGGCCGAACGGCCTGCGCCCTTCATGGCGGCTCGGGTGTCGGCATCGCACATCCGCACGAGCGCGAGGTAGAGGTGCTTGGAGGCGTCGACGGCGCTGGGCTTGCCGTACATCTGTAGTGCGACGCCCGTCTGCCGGAAGCGGCCGCGCCGGATCTCCCGGACCACCTCCCAGCACGCGTAGCAGCCGTTCGCGTCAGCGACGCCCGCGGCGATGCGACCCCGCCAGTGGGTGACCTGTCCGCGCTCGTCGAGGACCAGCTTGCCCACGTCCTCCACGTCGACGATGCCGGAGGCGCGGACCTCGGCCTCGCTGATCTGGTGGCGAGTCATCAGGGCCTGTGCTCGCGCCGCGGCAGCCGCCGCCTCGTGAACGTTCTCGTTGCCGTGGGCCAGGCGCAGCAGGTCTCGCACGCGCTGCAGGATCTTCTCGTCGTCGCTCACTGCGCCGACGCCCCCAGCACCTCGTCGAGGTCCTCGTCGAACTTCGTTCGCTCCGCCTCGAGGGCGACCGTCACCGACTCGATGTCGACGCTGGGGAGCGCCTCCAAGAGACGCCGTCGCGCCGCGGAGTACTCGAGCGCGGCCTTCAAGTGCTCCGACTTCGCCGTGCCCATCTCGCACCGCGCCGCGTGCACGACCTTCGCCATGCCCTCCCGCGCGGTGTCGACGCGTGCCTGCGTCGCCGCCATCTTGGCCGCGGCCTCGTTGATCGCGCCTACCAGCTTCGACCGCTTCTCCGCGGCCTTCTCCTCGTTCGTCATCCTCAGCTCACTTTCTGCCGGGAGGCCCCGGCCTCGTTCACGAGCGGCTCCGCTCGTCGATGCGCATCAGGTCGGCCGGCGCGGTCGCCTGCTCCTCGCGCTCGACGCTGCCGAGCACGTAGACGACGTCGCCGGCGACGCGGACGACCCTCCCGACCTGGCCTTCGCGCTTCGGGTCGTCGCCGATGTAGTGGACCCGGTCCCCGGGCTTGAAGCGGCGCTCGATCACGCCGTCTTCTCCTCGGGCTGCCGCCACCACTTCCGTAGAGCCTCGAGGCCCTTCTCGGTGAACCTCAGCGGCGACTCCCACTCGCGCTCGGGCTCGGCGAGCTCGGCGTAGCTCTGAGCGACGAGGTCGCGGAAGTCCGGCGAACAGATGACCGTCGGCAGGGTGAGCCACCCCTTCTCGGCCGGAAGCTCCCCGGTCTCCTTCGCCGAGTCCGAGATGGCCTTCAACGCCTCGCCGACGTCGCGCATGCCTACGGCCCCGAACTCGTCGCCCTTGGCGCGCATCGCGAGCACGAGGAGCGCTGCGGCCAGCTCCCGCTCGGCGCGCCCCATCGTGGCTGTGAGCGGGATCGGCGGCAGGAGCACGATCTCCGAAGGCCTCACGCCGCCTCCTCGACGAAGAGCAGCGTTCCGGCCGGCGTCGGGACCTCACGGACCTCGAAGCCAGCGAGCTCGAGCAGCTCCTTCGCGCTGACCACGCCAGCCGCGGGCGCCGACGTCGCCGCCTTCGCCGTCCGCTTCCGCTGGGTCGGCTTCCGGTTCGTCGCCGCCGGCGTCTCGTTCGAGTCGCCGATCGCCTTGTTCAGGTCGTGAGCCGCCCGGCGCTTCGCCTTGCCCTCGACCTCGAGACCCGCCCGATCCTTCGGGTCCTGATGCTCGTCACAGTGCTTCCGGTTGCCCTTGGCAACCTCGAACTGGTTCGGGCAGTCGACCACCTTGCACGTCTTCGTCTTCACGTCTCTCTCCTTCGATGCCGGCGGACCCGCCGACGGGGCCGGCGCAGGCGCCGGAGGGTTCGGGGGCTCGACCGCCGGGGGCGGCTCGACCGGAGGCGGAGCTCCACGCGCCTCGGTCTCGTGGACCTCGCCAACCTGGTCGCCGCCCGCTCGCGCCTTCCCCACCTCGCACTCAGTGCAGAGGCGGAAGTTCTGGCGGGCGCGCTGGACCTCCCGAGCGTGACCGGTGCGGCCCTTCGGGTTGCCGTTGGCGAGCTCGTACCGGCGGACGCACCTCTTCTCGAGGAGACGAGTGCCGTACGGCTCGCAGTCGACGAGGGGGAGAGCGGTCACGGCTTCTCTCGCCCGACCGCTCGGAGCTTCTCGAGGTCCTCGGCGCTGGCGCCGAGCTCGCCAGCCCAGAGGGCGGCGAGGATGCTGGCGGAGCCCGCGCTCCCGACCATGCGGCCTCGCGACCGAACGACGCTCGTGCTCTTCTGCACGAGGAACCCGCGGGGGGTTTCCTTGATCCCGACGGTGACGCCGGGCTTCAGCTCGATCTCGACGTCGACGCTCATCGGGCCGCGCTCCCCTCGGCGACGCGCGCCATCCCGAGCGCGGCCTCGCAGCTCGTCAGTGCCTCCTCGAGGTCCGCGCGCAGCGGACCGATCCGACAGCTGGTGAGCTGCTCCCACCGCTCGAGCACGACCTCCCGCGGCGAGGAGATCTTCACGTGACCACGTGGAGGGGTCGCGAAGTCCGCCTCGATCATCGTGTGCCCCGAGGCGAAGAGGCTCAGATGCCAGCCCTTGGCCTGCCAGAGCGCCCACGGACCGGAGTCGCAGGTCATGACCTCCGCCTGCGTCGGCGTCGCTTCCGCAGCCTCGGTCACGAGCTCGTGTCCCGCCAGCCGCGGAGCTGGGCCTGCATGTGGAGGGCGACCGCCTTCTCGAGGTGCTTCCGCTCGTTCTCGGTGACCGGCACCGGGCCACCGCCGAGCTCGTCCGCGCACGCTTCGGCGAGCGCCTCGGCAGTGCGGTCCGCGATCCGGTCCGCGACTCCGCGCGGCTCGGAGGAGCTCTTCTCCTTCTTCGACTTCGTTCCTTCGGACATGGCTGTTCCTTCCTCCGCCCGAGGGCGGGATGAGTTGAAGAAGGCCGGGGACGCGCTGGCTGAGGTGGGGGAGTGGGGACCAGCGCGCCCCGGCCGTCAGGTGTGGGGTGCGCTCGCCTCGGCGGGTTTCGGTGGGTGCGACTCGTAAACGCGAGTGGCCGCAGCCACCGCGGCCTCGCGCAGCGACTTCCAGATGGACTCCGGGACGTCGTCCAACCCGAACTCCATCGCGACGGAGGCATCGATCTCCGCGCAGCCGGCTACCGTCGCCCCGAGTCCAGGCCAGTCTTCCAACGCGGATTCGCGAGCTCGCCGCTCGACCATCTCTCGGAGCTCCCGGCCGATGGCCGCGTCGGCGACCAGCTGGTTGAGCTGCTCCTGGCTGATGACGGTGTGGTTCACGCCGCACCCTCGAGGACCGGCGAGACGAGCGAGGCGGAGCAGACCGCCCAGCGGGCCGGGACGCCATAGCGGGTGAGGTCGCCCACCTTCGTGAGCTGGTCGGACTCGGGCCGCGTCGCCGCGACGAACGCCGCGAGCACCCGAAGCGCCAGCGACTCGAGCGCGGCCTCCGGCAGCTCGACCGCGAGCTCGCGGACGCGAAGCGAGTAGGCGATGCCCTCCCACATGGCCGGGTCGGGGTCGCCGGCGAGGCCGCAGACGATGTTCCGGGCGCGCTCCTCGGGAGCGTCGTCCTCGACGTAGACGGGTCCGAGGATCGCCGTGATGGCGCGGACCGCCGGGTCGAGCGCCGGGCTGCTCTGCAGGACGACCGGGACCTGCCCGCGGCACGTCTCCTGGGCGATGGGGGCGATGAAGTCGCACAGCAGTCCCAGGTCACGGGCGTCCTCCTCGTTCGCGCGGTACGCGGCGGCGAAGGCCTCGGCGAGCTCCGGGAGCGTGACGTGGGTCAGCGCGTCGACGAGCGAGTCGAGGTCGTGGCGGATGTCCGAGGTGGCCGCTCGGTGGACGAGATCGGCCAGGTCGGCGAGGCGGGTGGATGCGTGCTGCATGACGCGTACGTCATCATAGGTTGACGCATGCGTCAAGCACTGAGTTGATGTTTACGTCATCGTCATGTGAGCAACCGCACTCCTCGCCTCATCGAGGGCCATGCTCGGGCGACCATGCGGCATGAATCGATATCGGGCTGGGGTGGTGGTTGTGCTGGCAGTCGTGATGGCGGTCGCCTGCGGCGAGGCTGGGACGGTCGCGGACATGATGAGCGACGCTGCGGCAGCGCTGGACGGTGCGGATGCCCGAGCACAACCGTCCGCGATGACCGCCGCCTGCGAGCCATTTACCCGCACGCAGACCACCCGCAACAGCGAGACTCTTGAGGTTCTGTCGGAGAGCACGGTGGTCGCCTACGTGGCGCGGTTCGAGGTCGGGACGGACCCACGGCAGACGCGCATCGCAGCTGTCGTTTGCGACCATGCCCGGGTGGGCCCAGACCCGGAGACCTGCCCCGAGGGCACCGCGAGCACGACCGTTGGGTGCGCGGGCGACTGGCCGCCGAGGCTCGAGGGATGCCGCGAGGGCTCCTGGACTCACGAGGAGGGCGTTGTGCAGGTGGCATGTGGCCAGCGTCAGACGATCGTGCAGGGTGAGGAGACCTTCGATTCGGGGTACTGGGGCGCCGAAGCCACGCTGATCATTGGCGACTAGGGAGCCTGGCCCCAGATCGTCACACCCCCGATCGATCGATCGCCGGCGATGGACGATCGCCTCCTCGATGTCGCCGGCGCCGCGCGGTTCTTTCTCGATTCCTGCCACAACCCGGACCCGCCGATCGACCCCGTGGAGCTCGCCGCGATGTGGGACCTCGAGGTCGTCCACGCGCCCGGCCCGGCCGCCACCATCGGGGGCTTCATCACCCACGACCCCGACCGGGAACCGTGGCAGCAGCGCTTCGACATCGCGCACGAGCTCGGCCACCTCGCCGCTCACCACGTGGGCCTGCCCTCGACCTGCCCAACTGCCTCGGAGATCGCCGGAGCCATCCTGGTGCCCGAGCAGGACTTCAAGCGGCAGCTGAGCCGGACCGCGTGGGACCTGGCCCAGCTCGTAGGGCGCTACGAAGTCAGCTGGGAGGTCCTCGCCCGCCGGCTCCCCCGGACGGTCGCCTGCGTCGCCACCATCATCGACAACGGCGACATCTGGTACCGGGAGCGGTCGCGCTGGGTGACCAACCAGGGCGGACCCCACCCGAAGCGTCTCGAGCCGTGGGAGAAGGAGCTCGTCACCGAGGCGGCGGGGTCGGAGCGGCACGTCTACGCCGACAACCTCGTGACTGCGTATAGCGTGCCCTCACCGGGCTACGACCGAGTGGTCCTCGTCGCCGGCGTCGAGGAGTGGGAGGCGCGGACCTACCGCGCGATGGCGGCGGAGTGAGCTACTCCGCGGCCTCGTCGAAGAGCCGGTGACTCACGCGCTTGGCGGTGTCGAACTCGTCCGCCAGTTCCTCGACGGCCGCCCGCTTCTTCAGCTCCTCAGCGAACTCGATCGAGGTCGCGTCCGGCCGGCTCGGCAGGTGAAGGAGCACCAGCGGACGAGTCGCCTGCAGCTGCCCCTTCACAGTCTCGATGCAGGTGACCGCGTCGTTGAACTGTCTGGCGTTCAGCTTCGTGTTGTTCCGCTCGAATCGGACGCGCTTCAGGTATCCGTTCGCTGGCTTGAGGAAGTAGTCGAAGACCGCGGTGTCGAGCCTGACGTCGTGGATGAACTTCACATGGTGCGCGACCTCGATGATGCGCACGACGTTGTCTGCGACGACGGACGGTGACGGTCGCTTGGCGGGCCGAGGACGCTCTACGAGCTCGCTGAAGAGCTGTTTCACCCACCTCTCGGGCGACGGGATCTCGCCCGAGACCCGTTGGCCGGCGAGCTCCACGTAGTAGGGGTCGCCCACTCGTTGCGACAGGACCTTCTCGAACGCCCCCTCGCCCATCATCCGGCGCCAAGTTTCGACCCACGCTCGGTAGGTCTGCCGGTTCTGCACCTTCAGCGGTGACAGGAAGCGGAGGTCGTCGATTCGACCGTCCTCCTCGCCGAGGAACATGGCCGCCATCCGACCGTGGCTTTCAACGATGACGCCGACGTTCCGCGGCTCGTTGCGCCGTGGGTCGGGCACGTGTTTCGCGAGGTACCAGCGGGCAGTCATGTGATCAGGGTGGTGGGGCGCCCCACCTTCGGCAAGAAAGGGGAGCGGGCCAGCAAGTCTAGCAGAATCGCAGATCTGCGCTGGAGGAAGTCCACAATGTCGTGGCCCTCCGCTCGAGAAATCAGGCCACGGCGTACTAGATCGGCCATGAGATCCTGCAGCACGCCGGGGTGAAATTGCAGGCGCCTCCACCACCCATCGAACGCCGTTGGGTCGTCGACGTGGGCACCGAGTTCGTGGTCCTCCACCACCTCGAGCAGGCGGCTCCCGATCGGCGGATCGTCACGCGAGCCGAGCAGAGCGCGGTCGTGGTCGAAGATCGCAGCGGGCTGGACCGGGTGGGTGTAGGCGAGGTTATCAGCGAAGCGGTCGGTGTTCAGGATCAGAATGTCGAACAGCACGATGCCGGCTGCGGTCTTCGGCTCGTCGCGCCAGAGTCCGGCGCAGTCGGCCGGCGGCGGCCGGCGACCATCCGGGGCCACAGAGAGGCTGAGGTAGAGCGGTCCCCCGTCGTCGGTGTAGACGATCGTGCCCGGGGCGACCGGAAGGCCCGCAGCGATGGCTAGGCGCATCGAGATGTACTCGTTCACCACGGTTCGCGGCACGTTGAACGTGGGCGGCTTAGCGAACCCGTGCGCGTCCGCCTCAACCGCCCCCTCGCTTAGCGGAACGCGGCCGAGAATATCGACGTTCCGGATGGCCACCTACCCCCGAGCCTCCTCGATCCACCGAGCGAGCCCGAGGTAGCGCTTCGCGGTCATCTCCTCGGCGGTGAGGCCGAAGCGGCCGTAGAAGCGGGTGCCCGCCATCTTCTTCACCATGTCCGGGTCGAACAGGTGGCCGAAGTGCTCGACGAACTCGTGGTAGCCGGGCGGGCTCTCGTCGTCGGAGATCTCGCCGGTCTCCCCGGTAAGGATGTAGCCAGCCATCGCGCCCGTTGCCTTGGCGATCTTGTGTGCGGCCTCGACGGTCATCAGGAGCTTGCCGTTCTCGTAGCGAGAGATGGTCTCCTTGGAGATCCCGGTCTCGGCGGCGAGCTCGCGCTGGGTCTTCCCGGCGATTTTTCGCACCTCCACGCACCGACCTCCGATGGCCTCCGCGAGCTCCGAGCGTTCCAGGTCGTCCGTCACCTGATGACGTTCACGCATCCCCCTGCGGGCACCAATAGACGCATGCGTCAACCAGGCTGTTGACGCATGCGTCATGTTGATGTAAGCGTCAACACATGGACCAACCCACGCGGGGTGCGCGCCTTCGCCAGGCCAGACTCGACGCTGGCTACGTGACCCTGGCCGAATTCGCTGAGCTTCTGGAGAAGGCCAAGGAGACGGTCAGCCGCTACGAGAACGATCACCTGACCCCCGGGATCGAGGTTCTCACCAAGTGGGCGGAACTCACGGGTCGTTCGATGCACTGGCTCGCTGCCGGCCACGAGCTGGGCGAGGCGGCTCCCGCTGAGGTCGCCTGATGGAGGCCTCATCGCCCCACCGCCTCGACCGCGTAGGTCGAGCGGCACCCGTCGGACCGGCCCTCGAGCGGGTACATCACCCGCTCCGCCTCGCCGACCCAGCGCCCAGGCTCTTCGAGTTCGAGCGCGCCGACGAGCTCCAGCTCGCCGATCGGCGGCATCGCCTCGCAGGTGAGATCGAAGGCGAGCCCGCACGCTTCGTCCCGCTCCGGCCGGTAGGCGCACCGGTAGCCCCGCGGGTCGGTGTCGATGCGTCCGGCGTCGAGCACGCCCTCGAGGTCGGGGAGGGCGCCGCAGTCGCCCTCGAGCTCGGTGAACGAGAGCACGCCCTCGCCGATCGGCTCGCAGCCGGGCGGGGTGACCACGATCGACTCGGCGCAGCCGAAGAGCAGGAGGAGGACGAGGTGCCGCATGTCTCCAAGCTGGCGGTCGCCCGCCACTCCGCCGAGGTGCGCCGTTGACCCGCCCCGCACCTGAACAGACGCCCAAGGAGCGCGCGGCCGCGGAGAGCAGCGACGCCCTGGCTCGCGCTCTCACGGACGCAAACACCACACAGACCGACGTCGCCGAGGCCATCGGTCGGAAGCGCCAGCACGTCGGGGAGATGGCGGACCGGAAGCAGACACGGTCCATGAACCTCCGGGACGTGTTCCTTCTGCCGGAGGCGATGCAGGTGGCGCTCCTTCGTCGGATCGCGGAGCGCTTCGGGCTTCTCGTCGTCACGAAGCCGAAGGCCGGCGCGACCGCCGCCACGATCCGGCTCGCCCTCGACGTCCAGAAGGAGACCAGCGAGGCGAGCACCGCGCTCTTCGAGATGCTGATCGACGGCATCGCTTCGCGCCCGGAGACGCCCAAGGCCCGCGAAGAGCTCCACCAGGCGAGGGACGCCCTCGACCGCGCGCTCGCGTTCCTGGACCTGGTCGACGAGGAGGGCGTGGTCGCTCTTCACCCAGCGGAGGCCGAGCGATGATCGTCCTCTTCATCGCCGGGGTGACCCACGGCCTCTACCTCATGGCGAAGGCGGTGCGGTCGTGAAGTACGTCCGAGTCAGCGACCGCTTCGACGTGCCGGACAGCGCGCTCCGGTCGGCCCGCAAGCTGATCGGCGCCGGCCGAGACCTGCTCAACGAGGACCTCCGCGCCGCGATCGCCGACCGGCTCGAGGAGGCGATGGACGACGCGAGCGTTCCGGTCTCGGAGTGGGTCGACAAGAACGGCCGGGACCTGATCACCGTCGAGCTCCGCCTCGAGCGGACGCCGGCCGTCGCGATCCTCGTCGAGCACAACTCCGGCGACGGTCGCCTGGTCTGCCTCGGGTTCATGTCCCGCAACCTCGCCCGGCGCATCGTCGCTCGACGCGAGTGGCGATCGAGGGCCGCATGAGCGAGGAGCGGGTCCTTCGATCGAGGAAGCTGGCAGCGATTCGCGACATCGAGGACGCGGAGGTCCTGCTGCGCCGAGCTGCGGGGAAGATGGCCGATCTGGGCCACCCGGTTGGCGGCCTCGGCCACGCCACGGAGCGCGTCGAGCGCGAGCGGGAGCGCTGCCAGCGCCTGCTCGGCATCGACCCCAGGACGGGGAGCGCTCGGTGACCTTCGAGCAGATCCCGAGCTCGGTGCTCGAGCGCCAAGACCTCAGCCCACTGGCGAAGATCGTCTACGCCTTCATGCGGCCGTGCGTCGCCAAGGGGCTCCCGGTCGGGCAGCGCCTGATCGGGCGGCGCTGCGGCGTCTCCAAGTCGAGCGTGGTGAAGGCGCAGAAGGAGCTCGTCGCCTGCGAGCCGCCGCTCCTCGTTCGCGTTCCCGGCTCGTCGGGGGCCCGAGGCGTCTTCGCTCTCGCCGCAGAAGCGGTCACCCCCTCGACCGCTTCGGGCACCCATTCGACCGAGGCGGTCACCCGCCCGACCGAACCGGTCACCCCTTCGACCGGTCACGCATCCAGTCCAGAGCGGTCACCCGTTCGACCGGTCACACCCTCGACCGGTACCGGTCACCCCTTCGACCACCACCGGTCACACCCTCGACCGGAAGCGGTCACCCCTTCGACCACGACCATACCCCATACCAATTCCCAGACCATCCAGACCACCGCGCGCGCGAGCTCGGCTGGCGAGGCCACTCTGGGCGACAACCCGGGGCCGGTGGTGTTGCGTCGGGTCTGGGAGATCTTCCTGTCGATCACCGGGCTCGGTGCGGGCCGGAACTTCGCGTCGCAGGAGCAGCGCTGCCTCGAGGTCTACCGATGGGGCGTCGAGCGCCGAGGGGACGACTGGCTTGCCGAGGTGCGGCGAGCTGTCGAGGCCTTCGGCCGAGCGGACCACGGCACGATGAAAAGCCCCTGGGCGGTCTTCGCGTCCAGCCCGGGGCAGTGGCTCGAAGCGGAGATCGACCGGCCGCTCGGCCGCGGTCCGGTGCCAGCGCGCACCGAGGCCGACTTCGAGGATGCCGAGGACGTGCAGACGCAGCTGGACCGCCAGCTGGGAGTGGGAGTAGCCGAGTGAACGACCCCGTTGGAAACCTGGAGCGCCTCCTTGAGGAGCAGGCGGAGCTCCATGCAAAGGACCGTGCTCGCCGAGCCGCGGAGTGGCAGAAGCGCCGAGCCGCAGTGCGGGCCGATGCCATCCGGACCGAGCTACGGCGCATGGGCGTGAGGCTTCTCGACGAGGACCTCGACATGGTCGTCGCCGGCGAGCTCGACGGCACCACGCAGGCGCTGCTCGGCGCTCGGCGGTTCCAGTCCTCCGATCGGCGGTTCTGCGTCATGCTCGGGCCTCCCGGCGTCGGGAAGACGATCGCGGGGGTCTGGCTCGCCATGCAGCCCGCCGTGGAGGCCGTCGACCACTGGCTCGAGCGCCTGGACCGAAGCGACGAGCCGTTGCGGGACCTTCAACGAGCTCGGCTGCACATCCCGCCGTGCGAGTGGGTGTCCGCCCCCGACGTGGCGACTCGCTGGACGCGCTGGCGAGGGGACGTCGAGGCGTTGCCGCTGATCTACCGCGACGCGGAGGTGCTCATCGTCGACGACCTCGGTACCGAGAGCACGACCGACCGATGGCAGGAGTCCTTCGGGCAGCTGATCGACTACCGACAGACGGTCGGCCGCACGGTCCTGAACGCCAACCTCGAGAAGTCGGACATCCGGAAGCGCTACGGGGACCGAGTCGCCGATCGCCTGAACCACACCGGGGTGGCGATGCGGCTCCCCGGGCCGTCCCGCCGCCGCCAAGGAGCGGGCCTGTGAGCCGCAAGACCGAGTGCGACGGCTGCGGGGTTCGGGTTGCGTCCGGGCGCGGCCTGCCGGTCGGATGGACTCCCTTCTGGAGCCGCGCCGACGGGGAGATGAATCACCACTGCCCCGAGTGCGGTCCGAGCGGGTCGGGCACGACGACTGCGAAGCCGGCCGAGGCTCCGCGAGCTCGGCCGCAACCCGAGCGCCAGGGAGGCCTCTTCGGATGACCGTCTACGTCGACGAGGTGATGCGCTGGCCCACCGCCACGCGAACGTTCCGCGATGGCTCCTGCCACCTCACCGCGGACACCGTCGAGGAGCTCCACGCGTTCGCGCGGAAGCTCCGGCTCCGGCGGGAGTGGTTCCAGGACTGCAACTCGCCCCACTACGACCTGACGCCGGGGAAGCGGGTGAGCGCTACGAGGCTCGGCGCCGTGTTCGTCCCAGCCAAGGAGCAGGCTCGGCGACGACTGGCGATGAAGCGCGCGACTCAAGGAGGCGACCATGCGGGCGCCTCGGGCGAAAGCTCGAGCCCCTCTCCGGAGGAGAGGCCGGAGGGGGGCAGCCCTGATCGGAGGCCGGGCCGATGAACCACTGTCTCATCTTGGGCATCGACCCTGCCGCGGCGTCCGGGTGGGCCCTCATGCGTCCCGCTCCAGCACCTCACCGCATCGGCGCGGTCGAGGGCGGGATTCTGGCTCACGGGGTGGCTCGCAACCCGCTGGGAGTCGTTGAGGCGGTCGACACCGCGCTGCAGACGGCCATCGACCTCGACCTGCCGCTGGTCGCCCTCGCCGAGACGTGGAGAGGCCACCGCAGGAAGCCGGGGCCACCGAAGGAAGGCGAGAAGCGGATCGACGTGGTCCAGACGTTCGCCGGCCTCGGCACCGCGTGGGGGCGATGGAAGATGCTCCTCGAGGCGGCCGCTACGCCAGCTCTCCGGGAGCGATTCGGCCTGCCTGGACGCATGGCCAAGGCCCGCATCCTCCGGGCGCACGTCTCCGAGTGGACGAAGGCGTTGGGGCTGCCGACGAAGATGAAGACCGAGGTCCGGCGAACTCGGACCATCGCCTGGGTCGAGCGTCGCTACGAGATTCGGGTCTCGCACGACGAGGCGGCTGCGCTCTGCCTCTGTGCGTACGGCCAGCACGCGGAGAAGGTGCGGAAGTCGCTGCCGGGAGCTGCGGCATGAAGCCGGACCCCATCGGCTACTGGATCGAGGGCGACAAGGCGACCCCGGTCTACGACATGGCAGGGGAGGGCGCCGAGCTCCGGAGCACCGACCTGGTCGCCGGCGTCGACGGCATTCGGCCGCTCGGCGAGTGGTGCGACGCGGTGGACGTGCCCCGGCGGTCGGTGAAGGATCGCCTCTCTCGTGGCTGGCGAATAGTGGACGCGCTCAGCATCACGGGGCGCGAGCGCATGCCCAACGACGTCGTTCCCTACGAGGAGGACGCCCAGGCGCAGGTCTTTGTGGCGATTCGCTCGCCGGCGAAGCTCGAGGATGTCGGGCTCTTCTTCGGGGTGACACGCGAGCGCATCCGGCAGATTGAGGTCGTCGCGCTCCAGAAGCTCCGACGGGTCGCCTCGCGGGAGCTCTGGGAGGCCATCGAGGAAGTCATCGCCGAGCGGGAGGGCGCAGCATGAGCCCGCTCGAGCGTTCGGCCCTTCGGGTGGCCTGCATGGTCCTGTTCGGCATGATTGGCGCCGGCCTGGCCACGCATCCTTGGCCCCTCACCCCGAGTGGACGCCGCACGTACATGACGGGCTCGGCGCTCATCTGGGCGTCCTTGTGGTTCGCCACCGTCCGACTGCCCGGTCCTGTGCACCTCGCCGCCATGCTTCTCGCGCCGCTGGTGCAGCACGCCCTTGCGTTCATCCTGCTGGGGCGCCGATGAGCAGGGTGCAGGTCGGGCAGCGCTTCGGGCGCTACACGGTGATTCGGCACACGGCGCCGACGCAGACCTCGAGCGGGGCCCGGGCGAGCGTCATGGTCCGCTGCGTCTGCGGCGTGGAGAACGTCGTCCTCGAGGCGGAGCTCAAGCGCGGCCGCCACGGCGGGTGCTCGTCGAAGAACTGCTACCGACGATGGCACCACGGCGAGGAGCTCGAGCCGCTGACCCGGGAGGCGATGCGGCAGGTCTACCAACGCTACGCCGAGGGCGGAGCGGATGCGGTTCGGGAGTGGCTCGGGCTGGATGCGGAGGTGCGAAGTGGGTAGCTGGTGGAGGAGGGTGCGCGCATGGGTGCACCGGTGGCGATGGCGTCGGGCCATCCGTCGCATGACCCGAGACGGGCGGACTCACGGGATGGTGGTGCTCGACGCCAAGGGGCTGCCGGACTGGGCCAGCGCGCCGACGAAGGAGCAGCCCATCGGCTACGTCGAGGAGGTCCTGGGAGAGGACGAGCTCGGGCGGCAGGTGGTGACCATCCGCATCGGTGGTCGCCATGGCTGACGGGCTGAAGCTGTGGCTCGTGGAGCGCCAAGGGCCGGTGGACTACGAGCAGGCTTCGGATGGCGTCTTCGCCGCGCCGTGCTCGCGAACAGCCGCGGCCCAGGCGCGAGACTGGATTGGCATCGTCGGCGGCGGGCTGCGCATCACGTACCTCGGCGAGGCGTCCCCTGACCTGGAGCCCGGTCTGGTGCTGGGGGCGCTGGCGTGACCCCTCCCCCCGGTTTTTGTTTGGCAGGGGGTACCCGAGGGTGGCCTTGGCCCTTCGGGGACAGGTCGGTTTCCGGACGACCATATAGGGGGTTTTCGCAGTCCCTCGCGCGCTCGCGCGCGCGCGCGAAAGTGGAGCCCTGATTGGCCCGCAAGAAGCGCGAGAAGTGCCCCGCGTGTGGCCGCGTCGTGAAGGGGCTGCCGGAGGGTCGGCCGACCGACCTCACGCCGGCGGTGGCGCTTGAGATGGCGCGGCTGCTCAGCGAGGGCTGGTCGAAGGTCGGGATGTGCCGATACGTCGGCATCCCCGAGCGCACCTTCTTCGACTGGCAGCGACGCGCCCGCAAAGGCGCCGAGCCGTACGCCACGCTGATGTGGGGGGTGGCGCGAGCCGAGGAGGAGTACAACCACGAGCTCGAGATGGAGGTGCGGCACGGCACCAACATCGCCGGCCTCCCGGACTCCGCGGCTCGCATCGCGCTGCTCAAGAGCCGTCGCGACGAGTGGACCACGAAGGTGAAGCTCGAAGCCGCGCGGGAGCAGGTCCTCGCGGAGCTGCTCGAGGGGCTCGAGGAACAGATGTCGCCCGAGGTGTTCGCCGAGCACGCACGGCCGGCGCTGCTCCGGCTGGCCGGAGTGCCCACCGAAATCCAGGCGCTACCGGCGGCGGAGGAGTCCGGAGGGGCCTGACGTGAGGCTCCCCTTCCAGGCGAAGTGGGTCGAGAAGCAGCGCGAGCGCCACATGGCGCTGAAACGGGCCCACTTCTTCGAGGTCTACCGCGACGACCCCGTCCGCTTCGCCGAGGAGGTGATCGGGCTGCGGGTGTGGAGTCGCCAGCGCGAGCTCCTTGAGGCGGTTCGAGACCACGACCGCGTGGCCGTGCGGTCCGGTCAGAAGACCTCGAAGAGCAACTCCGCTGCGACGCTCGCGCTCTGGTACGCCGCCACCCGGCCCGGCGCGCGGGTCTTCGTCACGGCGCCGACGTTCAAGCAGGTCAAGGCGATCGTGTGGAGGGAGCTCCGGCTCCGCGCCAAGCCGGTCACCCGGATTCTCGGCGGCACCATGCCGCGGGATCCCGCCACCGGGATCGAGTTTGCGAACGGCTCCGAGATCATCGGGCTCTCGGTGTCGCAGCCCGAGAGCCTGGCGGGTCTCAGCTCGCCAGGCGGGATCCTCTTCATCATCGACGAGGCCTCCGGCTTCCCCGACGACCTGTTCCACGTCATTCGCGGCAACTCCGCCGGCGGCGCCAAGATCCTGGCAATCAGCAACCCCACCCTCCGGGGCGACTGCACCTGGTACCCCGAGCTCTTCCGGTCGAAGGTGTGGCGGACGCTGCGCATCTCGAGCGAGGAGCTCGCGCTCAGCGACGAGCGCAAGCTCTACGTCGACAAAGACGGGAACCTCCTTCCGGGGCTGGCCCTCCCAGGCTGGATCGACGAGATGCGGGAGGAGTACGGGCCCGACTACCTCAACCACCCGCAGTACAAGATCCGCGTGCTCGGCGAGTTCGCCGCCGAGGGTGACGAGACCGTCTTCCGGCTGGACGACATCATCGACGCGCAGGCGCGATGGAGGTCCGACCGCGACTGTCACGGCCCGCTTCGAATCGGCCTCGACCCGTCCTGGGGCGGCACAGACGCGTGCGGCTACGCGGCGGTCCGCGGGTTCCACACCTACGAGCTCACCGAGCGCCCTGGGCGCGTCGACGACTACGAGGCGGCCGCCCGGCCAGCCCTCGAGATGGCGGACCGGTACCGCACGGACAGCGACTCCATCGTGACCATCGCCTGCGATGTGGTGGGCGACGGCGCCCGCGTGGTCCAGGCCCTCGAGGAGCTCGCCCTCGAGCGCGGCGCTCGGGTGGCAGTCGTCGAGCACAACGGCTCCGAGAAGGCCAACGACGAGAACGAGTACGCGAACCGCCGATCGGAGGTCTGGTACGAGGGCGAGAAGACGCTCCGAGCTGGGCACGATCTGCCGCCCGGCGATCAGATTCGAGCGGAGCTCCTCTCCGCGATGCGTGACCACGACCGAACGGGCCGGAAGGCGGTCGAGTCGAAGCAGAAGACTAAGCGCCGGGGGTCCGGGTCCCCGAACCTCGCGGACGCGTGGACCATGGCAGTCGGTGTGGTCCCCGCGGATTCCGGCGCCGTCGATGACGACGACTTCGCCGACGAGCGCGCCGCCGGCGGCTGGATGTGATGCGACGTGGAGTAGCTGACTCCACGCCGCGCGCGGGACGTTCTGACCCGGACACGAGCGCCCATCTGATGCCGACCGATCCCAGCGGAGAGAACGTCAAGCCCGCCGAGCTCCTGCAGGAGCACATCGAGGATGACGACTGGCGCTACTCGCCGACCCAGTTCGAGGAGGTGGCGCGGTACACCACTCCCGAGCGCCTGGGGTACCTGCTCCGCGAGGCGGACGCCGGCGACCCGCTGGCGTATCTGACCCTGGCCTACGAGATCGAGCGCCGCGACTCGCACTACCGGGCGGTCGTTGGGCAGCGGAAGATGGTGATCTCCCAGCTCGTCCCGGAGGTGGTCCCCGCGAGCGACAGCGCGCGCGATGAGGTAATCGCCAAGGACGTCCGGTCGCTCCTCACCGGTAGCAGCTTCCGGCAGCTGCTCTTCCACATGATGGACGCGGTCGCGAAGGGCTACAGCCTGGTCGAGATCCTGTGGGAGACGTCGGAAACGCAGTGGCGACCGAAGGGCTACCGGTGGCGCGATCAGCGGCTCTACCGCGTCGACCCCGTTTCCCTTCGGACCTACCGCCTCGAGGACGGGTCCATCGCCGGCGAGCCGCTACCGGAGCACAAGTACATCGTCCACGAGGCGATGCTCGCGTCCGGCCCCGCGCTCCAGAACGGCCTCGCCCGCCCGGCCCTCGGCCCTTACCTCTGCAAGAGCTACACGGTCAAAGACCTCATGCTCTTCCTCGAGGTCTACGGCGTCCCCGCGAGGCTTGGGCGCTACCCCAAGAACGCGACGCCCGAGCACAAGCGGGCACTGAAGAGGGCGCTCCAGAAGCTCGGCTCCGCGGCCTACGGAATGATCCCCGAGGGCATGCAGATCGACTTCATGAAGTCGATGAACGGGACCGAGTCGAAGTCCTACATCGGCACGGCTGAGTACTGGGACCGCCAGCACAGCAAGCTCTTCCTCGGCCAGACCTCGAGCACCGAGGGCAAGGGCGGCGACTACAAGAGCAGCGGGCACCACAAGGGGGTCCGCCTCGAGATCGCGGCTCACGACGCGCTCGACGCGGTGGGCACCGTTGTCGACCAGCTCGTCGGCCCGTACGTCGCCTTCAACTACGGCGCCGTTGATGCGCTTCCGGACGTGCGGCTCACCGTGCCGGTCCCGGAGGACGTGCTGGCCTGGGCTCAGGCGGTATGCATGCTCGCTGACCGCGGCCACAAGGTCGCCCAGCGCGAGGTCGACCGCCGCCTCGCGGTGACGCCGCCCGAGAAGGGCGAGCCCGTGCTCAAGGCGGCCAAGACGCCGATGTCTCCGGCACCGTCGCCTCCCGGCGAGCAGGAGCCGGACGAGCCGGAAGACGACGACGAAGGCGACGAGTAGACCGCGTGGAGTAGCTGACTCCACGCGAGGCCACGCAGCCTCGCATCGTGCCCCAGGTCGAACGCTTCCAGCCCGAAGGCGAGCCGCTCGCGCTCGCTCCCGAGGCATTTGGCACCGCGTTCGCGGTCGGTCAGGGCGGGCTCCAGGAAAGCGCCGGGTGCGCGGTGCTCAGCATCCGCGGCCCGCTGATGAACCGCGAGCACCATTTCTTCGACAGCTACGAGGCGATCCGCGGCCGCATGGCGGCCGCCATCAAAGACGGGGCGACCCGCATCGTACTCGACGTCGACTCGCCCGGCGGACTCGCCGCCGGTTGCTTCGACTGCGCCCGGGACCTCCGGCGCATGGCGAACGACGCCGGCGTCGAACTTGTGGCCCACGTCGGCGCCCAGGCGACCTCGGCGGCCTACGCGCTCGCGAGCGCGGCCACCAAGATCGGCTGCTCCTCGAGCGCGATTCTGGGCTCGATCGGCGTCATCAGTGGACTGGTCGACGCCACGAAGATGCTCGACCGGTTCGGGCTGAACGTGAAGCTCGTCTACTCCGGCGCGCGGAAGCCGGACGGCCACATGGCCAATCCGATCGAGGACGACGCGGTGTCGGCCGCCCAAGCTCGCATCGACGCCTTGGCCGAGGAGTTCTTCGCCCTCGTGGTCGAGCACGGCTGGGGGAAGAGCGTCAGCGCCGTTCGGTCGCTCGAGGCCGGGGTGGTCCTCGGCAAGGAGGCCGTCCGCATCGGCCTCGCCAGCGAGATCGCGTCCCTCGAGGACATGACGAGTCAACGCGCCCGAGGGGCGCAGAAAGGAAGCGCGATGAAGCGCTCTGCAAACCTGATCGCCCTCGCCGCGTCGATGGGACTCAGTCCCGAGTTCACCGACGACGAGCTGGTGACGGCGGTCCGATCCAACTTCGTCCCCAAGGCCGACAAGGAGGCCGCCGACGAGCGAGCCTCCAAGGCCGAGGCCGACCTCGCGAAGGTCCGTGATTCGGCCTTCGCCGAGAAGGCGGACCGTGCGGTCGGCCAGGCCGTGCGCGACGGCAAGGTCGCGCCGAGCTCGAAGGCCTTCTACCGGAGCGGCATCACCGACGACGCCTCCCTGAAGTCCTTCGAGGACGAGATGGCCCGGCGGACGCCGACCATCACCGCGGGTTCCGACCCGGAGGACAAGCCGCTCGACGCCGACGCGGTGTTCCTGACGGCCGACGAGAAGCTTGCGGCCAAGCAGATGGGCATCTCCGAGGAGGAGATGCTCAAGCAGAAGAAGCTCGAGCTCGCGAAGCGGGCGGAGGAGGGCTGACATGGCCGCGCTGACCGAAGGGCGCCCGACGCCCATCCTCAAGACCAAGGCGCCGAACCGCAGTCGGAGCTTTCCGATCGCGGCCGGCGTCAAGTGCATCTCGGGAGGCATCGCCTGCCTGAACGCCTCCGGCTACGTGCAGCCGGGAACCACGGCCACCGGGCTCAAGACGGTGGGTGTCTTCTCGGAGACCGTCGACAACACCGACGGCTCCAACGGCGACCTTCGCGCGGAGGTCGAGGACTGCGGGGCCTACGGCTTCGACTCCGGCACCTCCGGAGACCTCATCGACTTCGCCGACATCGGCGCCGTCGCCTACGTGATCGACGACCAGACGGTCGGCCTGACCAACGGGGGCAGCACCCGGTCGGAGGCCGGGCGCATCTACGACGTCAAGGACGGCCAGGTTTTCATCGAGTTCGAGGACTGACCCATGACCCCCAGCAACGCAGCATCCCTCACCAGCTACTTCCTCGGGTTCAAGTCGGCCTTCCAGGGCGGCTTCAACTCGGCGATCGACCCGGACCTCTGGAAGCTCTTCGCGATGGAGGTGCCCAGCACCGCCCGCGAGGAGGTCTACCAGTGGCTCGGCAACCACTCGAAGATGCGGGAGTGGCTCGGAGCCCGCATCATCCGGAAGCTCAAGGCGCACGAGTACCGGATCAAGAACCGGAAGTTCGAGCTGACCGAGGAGGTCTTCGAAGACGACATCGAGGACGGCCAGCTCGCCGAGCTCAAGCCGCGCTTCGAGGACATGGGTGAAGAGGTCGCCCTCCTGCCCAACGACATCCTCTTCGCGGTGCTCAACGAGGGGAAGTCCGTCCTCGGCTACGATGGGGTGCCCCTGTTCAGCACGAGCCACCCGGTCGGATCCGGCGTCGATTCCAACTACGAGACCGGAAGCGCCGAGCCCTGGATTCTCGTGGACAACCGCCGCGCGCGGCGACGTCCGGTCATCTACCAGCCGCGGCGCGCCCCCCGCTTCGTGCGCAAGGACCGGCCCACCGACGACAACATGTTCTTCGAGGGGAAGGCCATCTACGGCGCCGACCGTCGCGATGGCGCGGGACCCGGCTTCTGGCAGACCGCATTCCTCTCGGAGGATGACCTCGACGCGACCAACTTCGACGACGCTCTGGCCCAGATGGGCGAGGTCCAGAACGACGAGGGCCGCAACCTGGGCATCGATCCGACGCTCCTCATCACGACGAAGGCCAACCGTGCTGCCGTCAACGCGCTGATCAACGTCGAGCGTCTCGCCAACGGCGCAAGCAACCCGAACTACAAGCGGGTTCAGGTGGTTCTCACCGACCTCCTGGACGTCGCCTGAGGAGTCTGAGATGGCTACGAAGAAGAGCGAGAAGCAGACCGCCGACGAGGGGTCGGAGGTCACGAGCGCGGGTCCCGAGGAAGCGAAGGACGGCACCGATCGGGGCAAGGCGCGAATCCGCGCCGAGGTCGCCGAGGGGCAGCGCGCCGCTGCCGTCAAGCAGTACGACGAGGCGCGGAAGGCCAAGGCCAAGGCCCGCGCGGAAGCCGCCGACCTGAAGGTCGAGGCGAAGTACGAGGGCCCGACCATCGAGGTTCGCACGGCTCCCGGCCCGAACGGCGAGAGGCGTCCGCGCTACGTGAAGGGCGGGCAGAAGTGGAGCGACAAGCCGCGCAAGGTCCACCTCGAAGCGCTCACCCGCGAGCAATACCGCGCGATCATGGTTGCGCCGCTGCTCGAAGTGAGAGGCAAGGCGCCCGCCGACTTCGACGGCTTCCGAAAGGACTGACCTCGGAGCGCCATGCCCACCGTCTACGCCACCGCAGCTGACGTCCGCGAAGACCTCGGAGAGAACCGGTACATGGCTCTCTCCGACCGGGATGGGGACGGCTCCGCGGACACGACGGCGGTGGACCTGGCGCTCGCCAACGCCTCCTCGACCATCGACGGCTACATCGTCGGCAAGCTGCCCGTGGGCGGCGAGCTCGCGACCGTGCCGGCGTGGCTGAAGAAGGTGGCGATCGACCTCGCGATCTACGACCTGTCCGAGACGCCCAGTGAGGCGATCAAGGACAAGCACCTCGAGGCGATGAAGATGCTGCGCGACTGCGCGCGGGGTCTCCTCGAGCTCGGTGTGCCCGTCCCCACGGTCCAGTCGGAGAGCGAGGTCGACTTCGACGGGCCGGACCACGTCTTCAAGCGGTCGCAGACCACGGGGATGCTGTGAGCCTGCGCTTCCAGACCTCGGGCCTCGACGAGGCGATCGCCCACGTGCGTCGCCTCGGGGGCATCGTCGACGAGCTCGGCGAGCCGCTGGCGGTCGTCCTCGAGCGACAGACCAAGCGCCGCGTGGACGTCGAGAAGACGACGCCCGAGGGCTCCGGCTGGCCCGCATGGACCGGCCGCTACGCCGCCTCGGGCCAGGCGCGAGAGCCGCTCGAGCGAAGCGGCGACCTTATCGACTCCATTCACGCTGAGGTCTCGGGCGACGCGTTCGAGGTGGGGTCCGACTTGCCCTATGCCGCGCGCCAGGAGCGCCGCCGGCGCTGGCTCGGGATCGGCCGAGACGACGAGCGCGAGTTCCTTGCGGTGGTCGACCAGGTCGCCGAGCGCCTGGCGGGAGCGGCGGCATGAGCGTCCTGACTCTCCGCGACGAGCTCGTCACCCGCATCGGCGCCATCGATGGCGTGCGCAAGGCGGTGCCGTACGACCAGTCGTGGGACCTCGACGAGCTGGTGCGCGTTGGCGCCACTCAGACGCCCTGCGCCCTGATCACGTGCCTCGGGATGCCCGGCGCGGACGTGGACCGGGGCCCGAACGGGACGTTCCGGTGGGTGGCCCTCGTGATGGCCCGCCCGGGCGACGTGAACTTCGACCAGCTCGAGGCCGACTCGCTCAAGAGCCCCGGCGACGTCGCGATGCTCCTCAGCACCCGGATCGTTCGGGAGCTGCTCGAGGACGAGTTCGGCGAGGGCTGCGGTCGACCCGAGAAGATTCAGGCCAAGAACTTCTCGGACGCCAAGAAGGCGCGGAAGGACGTGGCGGCGTGGCTGGTGACCTGGGAGCAGGACGCGGCCATCGACGACAACGTCGCGCTCGAGCTCGTGGAGCTCGAGACGATCGTGGCCGACCACGACGTGACGGGCGACGGGGAGTCCAACGTGCAGACCGCTGCGGGCGGTCCCTACGAGATGGAGGAGGACGGGGAGACCCCGGTCCTCGACGAGAACGGCGAGAAGGTTCGCCAGGAGAGCGTGGACTGATGGGCGAGAAGCCGAAGCGAATGGTGACGGTCACCCCGGTCGAGGGCCATCGAGTCACCGACCCACGTGGCCGGCTGGTCGAGCAGCCGACCGAGGTCGAGTGGAGCATGCACTGGGCTCGGCTCGAGCACCTGAAGTCCATCACCGTCGACCGAGGCGGCAAGGCCGCGAAGCGGTCGACGAAGAAGAGCGAGGCCTGAGATGAGCGGAATCGTCTTCAACCAGCTTCCCCCGAACAACTTCAGCCCGGCCTCGTGGGTCGAGACGGGCTTCGGGGGCGGCGCTTCCAACCTGCCGCGCGGGACGTTGATCGTGGGCTACACCCACGGCGCGACGCCCGGCCCGGTGCTCGAGCCGAAGCTCATCAGCGGCAAGACGCACGAGTGGCCACGGAACTCCCAGATCGCCTCGAAGATCCGCGCCTTCCGGCGGGTGAACCCGTACGGCGAGCTCTGGGCGGTCGCGCTCGACGATCCGAGCGGCGGAACCGCCGCGACCCGGGACGTGACCGTCACCGGCGCGGCCACCGAGGACGGCACCATCCCTGTCTACGTCGCGGACCATCGCGTCGACGTCGCGGTGGTCTCGGGTGACACGGCCGCCGACGTCGCCGCGGCGATCGAGACCGCGGTCGGAACCCTGGCCGACGCTCCGGCGACCGCCAGCGCGGCCTCGGCCGTGGTGACCTTCACCGCCGTGTTCACGGCCGAGGAGGGCAACCAGATCGTGATCGACTTCGCGCCGAAGCAGGGCCAGAAGATCCCGGCCGGTCTCGGGGGCCTCACCCGCGGCAACCTGACCTCCGGCGCCGGCAACGGCGACATCACGACGGCGCTCGCGACGGTGAAGGAGAAGCGCTTCTACGCGGTCGACTCGGGACTGGTCGACTCGACGGCGATCACCGACCTGGTCGAGGAGATGGCGCGTCGATGGCTCGGCACGGTCGAGCTCCACGGGCAGGGCTTCGTCGGCATCCAGGGCGCGGTCGCCGCGATGGCCGCCCTCGGCACCGGCTACAACGCCGAGGAGATCACGGCCATGGGCGCGGGACTCTCGCTCTCGCCGCCATGGGACTGGGCGTCGGCCGCCGCGGCTGCCGACGTCGCGAAGAGCGACCCGGTCACCGGATGGCTCGGCGTGAAGCTCACCGGGCTCGACGCGCCCGAGACCGAGTTCGATGCCGGCGAGCGGAACACGCTTCTGGCGGCTGGCGTGTCGACCTTCCGGGTCGACTCGGGCGGGGTCATCCTCGACCGGCTCGTCACCACCCGCAGCAAGGACGCGGACGACAACACCGACGTGACGCTGCTCCCGCTGAGCCTTCGCAGGACCGCCGAAGCGCTGGCCTTCGACTGGGACTCGCGGGTCTACAACAAGTACGTCTCGAAGAACTTCAAGCTCGCGACCGCTCCGGACGTGCAGATCCCGCCCCCGGGCTCCCGCATCCTCAGCCAGAGCGCTCTCCGCTCCGAGGCGGTGGCGTGGTTCATCGAGAAGCGCGCCGCCGGCCTGGTCCAGGACATCGACGCCTTCATCGCTGCGCTGAACGTCCAGAAGAACAGCGGCGATCCGATGCGGATGGACTCGTTCTTCAGTACGACCGTGCTGCGCGAGCTCGTGACGCTCGCGACCCGACTGGAGGTGAACTGATATGGCCAGACAGACCGGCCGAGCGACCATCCAGGCCGATGGTGACACCCTCGCCACCAAGAGCGGTGGCGCCCGCATCAAGTTCGGTGGCAAGGCACGCGAAGGCGGCATGACCGACCAGGGCACGTTCGTCTACAAGGAGCGCGACGAGCCGTCCGCGGTCGAGGCGGACATCGTGCACATGCTGGCGACCGACGTCGACGCACTTCGAAACGCGGACAACATCACCATCAACTTCTTCACCGACACCGGCCAGGAATGGACGGTGGCGGGCGCGGTCTACGAGGACAGCGACGCGCTCGCCGACGGAATGTGGAAGGTGAAGTTCTCCGGCCCGCCGGCGCAGAGGGTCGCGTGACCGAGTCGCCCGGAGAGGAGCGGGAGCTCACTCCCGAGGAGAAGGCCGCCGAGGTCGAGCGGCTGGCGGAGATCGACCGCCGTCTCGAGGAGCAGGCGGACGGATCCATCAAGATCACGCTCCGTGATCCGGTGTCGACCGGGCCGGACACTCAGCGGACCACCCTGGTCGCGGTTCCCGCCAACGCGGGGCACATCCGCCGCGCTCAGAAGGCGATCCGCGTCAACCAGGATGGCGTGAACTACGCCTTCGCCGACCAGCTCATCAAGCCCGAGGGGCTCTGGGAGGAGATCCGCCGCAACGACGACCTCGAGCTCGTGAAGGAAGCGGTGGACCGGCAGCTGGGAAAGTTCAATCCCGGACCGGCTGGGAACAGCGGCTCGTCGGAGTAGCCACGCGGTTCGGATGGAGCCGCGACGACATCGACTCCACGCCCATCGTCGACCTCGACTGGTGGGCCTCGCTGATCTTCGCGGCGGAGGACGCTGACCGATGACCACGACCGCAACGCTGCGCGTCGTCATGGTCGACGAGGCCAGTCCGACGGCCGCGAAGATCGTGGCGGCACAGAACCGCCTGAACGCCGCGCAGCTCCGCAGCGCCCAGGCGGCCCAGGTCGTGGCGCGGAGCGAGATCGAGAGCGCGCAGGCGGCGGTCCTCGCGGCGGAGTCCGTGGAGGACCTGTGGAGCGCGGAGCTCAAGGCGGGCCAGGCCTCCGAGCGGCTGGCTCGCGAGGAGATCAAGGCCGCCCAGGCTGCGGCGCGACTCGCGGCCGCCAACGAGGAGGCGGCGAACTCGGGACAGAACCTCGGCAACGCGTCGAACCAGGCGCGCTCTGGGCTGTTCGGCGTCACCGACGCAGCGAAGAAGCAGGGCTTCGCGATGGCCGGTCAGGTGAACGCGGTCGCCGAACTCGCCTTCAACTTCGGCAACCTGTCGCCGGCGACCCGCGGCCTCGGCATGGCGTTCGTCATGGCCGGCGGCAACGCCTTCGCCTTCGCCGGCATGCTCGGCCCGCTCGGCGTCGTCCTCGGCGTGATGGTCGGCATCATCCCCGGGATCATCGACCTGGTCCGTCACCTCGGTGACGAGATGGAGGACTCGAGCTCGAGGGCGGCCCAGCTCGCCGGCGAGCTCGCGGAGGTCCGTAACCAGCGGCTGCAGGACATGCGCGCGCTGGAGGAGCAGCGCGCGATCGAGCGCGGCGAGGCGGACTCCGACGTCATCGAGGCGGAGATCTTCGGCGCCGACCAGCGTGCTCGAGAGGCCTCGGCCCGCCGACAGAGCCTCGGTCGGCTCGCCGCGCAGGTGGGCACCGATGGCGGCTTCCTTGGGGCGGTGGGGAACCTCGGGGCGGTTGGCGACCTGGTGGGCGACCTGTTCGGTCAGATCGGCGAAGGGCAGGGCCTCGGCAAGTTCCGCGGCTCCGGCGGCTTCGGCGAGCTCTCGGACTTCGCTGACAACGCGGTGGCCGCAGCTCGAGGCGAGGAGCGTAGCGCGACCAACCGGGCCGCGGACCTTCGGGATCGGGCGCTGCCGATCGCGCTCGCGCGAGAGGAGCAGGAGCGTCTTGAGGAACAGGTGGGCCAGGAGCGCGAGCGCCAGTCGCTCGCGGCGCGGGCATTCGCCCAAGAGCTTGACGACATCGGTATCTCCGGGCGCCGTCGTCAGGCGATCGAGCAGGCTGCCGGGTCCGGGCGTGCGGACATCGAGCTCCCTGCTCTTGTCCGCGGGCTTCCGGCCGACGTTCGGGACCGCATCTGGGCTGGGGCGGACCTGGTGGCCGACGCCAACGCGGGGGCCAGCCGAGCGCAGATCGAGGCAGACGCAGGCCCGCTGCGGGAGCTCGAGCAGGCACGGCGCGACCGCCGGGCCCTGGGCGAGCGGCAGGGAACGGTCACGATCGACTCGCGCGGCGGCGCCGGCGGCGCCGCCCGAAGCGAGTTCTCCCTCGCCGAAACCTCGGTACCCGGCGTCGAGGCGGTCGGCCGTGAGACCAACGACCTGCTCCGCGAGATGATCCGGGAGCAGCGCTTGACGCGCGAGAACGCGCGGCGCACCACCACCCGGGTCGATGCTGGCCCTGATCCGTTGGGGGACTCGGGATGACCTGGCGCGAGGAAATGCGCCCGGCGAGTTTCCGGGGCGTCGGCTTCTTCGTCGAGTCGGGAGACACCCGTCAGCAGCTCTTCGCGGACGAGCACACGTTTCCCGATCGCGACCAGGCGGAGCGCTCGATCGCGGTCGACCGCAAGGGCCAGGGGCCCACGCGATTCGTCATCAAGGCGTTCCTCGCCGGCGACGACTACATGGAGCGGCGCGACGCCCTCGAGGCCGCGCTCCGCGAGCCGCGACCTGGTCGACTCGTTCACCCGTGGCGCGGGGAACGAACGGTCTCGATCGTCGGCGAGATCCACACCCGCGAGCACAAGAACGAGGGCGGCTTCTGCAGCATCTCGTTCACGTGCGTCGACGTCTCGGAGACCGGCCTCACCTCTGGCGCGGACACCGAGGCGATCGCGGACCGCGACCTGGACGCGTTCATCGAGGAGACGGCCCTCGACTTCGACCAGGTGACGGCCGTGACCGACGTCCCGAACGCCTACCTCGAGCCGACCACCTCGGCGTGGAGCGAAGCGACTGCTGCCCTCGAGGAGGCGCACGGCAAGCTGACCCAGGCGCTCGGCGTGGTCGACGACTACGCAGAGCGGGTCGAGGGCTTCGTCGACGATCTGGACGCCTTCGCCTCCGCCCCCGGCGCGGCTGCGCGCGCGCTGCTCGGCGCGATCCAGGCGGTGGCCGAGCTCCCCGGCGAAGTGATCGGCGCCCTCGAGGACGGGGTCGCCGAGTTCCTCGGCGCCGGCGAGGCGGTGCTCCGCGCCTTCGAGGACCTCGTGACGTTCGGCGCCGACGCCAGCCCCCTGGTGGAAGTCACGCCCAACGGCGTGGCGGCCGCCCGATTCCGCGCCGCGACCTTCCGCCTGATCCGTCAGGGCGCGTGGGCTGCAGGTGCTCGAGCCCTCCTCGAGGTGCCCTTCGGCTCGCGCGACGAGGCGCTGACCACTCTCGCCGAGAGCGATGACGTCGCCGAGGATCTGCTCACCGACTCCGAGGGTCCGGGTGGAACGAGCGTCGGCGGCGCCGAGGTCTACGCGACCCTGACCGCTGCACGGGTGTCGCTGATCCGTCACCTGCAGGCCGCCGCCGCGGAGCTCCCCGAGATCGTGACCCACGAGCCCGCAGTAACGGTCCCCGCCCTGGTCCTGGCTCACGACCTTTTCGGGGACGCGACCCGCGCCGCCGAGATCGTGGAACGCAACGATCCGCCGCACCCTGGGGAGATCCCCGCCGGTACCGCCCTCGAGGTGCTCCGTGACTAGCCAGCTGCAGCTGAAGGTCAGCGGCCGCACGGTCGCGGGGTTCGAGAAGGGCGAGGTCACCGCGTCGATGGACCGGTTCGCCTCCACGTTCTCGCTCGAGTACTTCGCTGACAAGCTCGAGGGCGGAGGGAGCGCGATCCTCGAGGCCGGCGAGCCGGTGGAGCTCGCCGTGGATGGCGAGCCGATCTTCGGTGGCCACATCGAGGACGACGAAGACGACGACGAGCCAGGCCGGACGAAGGGGAAGCTGATCGGCACCAGCAAGCTCGGGGACATCGTGGAGTGCTCCACGTTCTCCGAGTCGCAGGTCTTCCGGGACATCTCGCTGATCGACCTCGCCACCGAGCTGACCAAGGACTACGGGATCGCGATCTTCGATGAGACGGAGGGCATCGACCCCTTCGGACGATGGAAGCTCACCGAGGGCACGACCATCGCCGTCGAACTCCAGAAGGCGGCCAAGGCGCGCGGCGTGGTGCTGCTCGACCAGGCGGGCGACCTGGTGCTGGCGAACGCGGGCGCCGGCGAAACGCGAACGAGACTCCCCGGAACCATCGCGACCTCCTCCAAGCGCACCCGATCTTGGAAGGGGCGGTTCTCCGAGTACGTGGTGAAGGGCAAGGGCCGCCGGCGAGACGAGGACACCGGGAACCTGACGACCATCCGTGAGGTGGTGACCGACGAGGGCGTGGACCGGCTTCGGCGCATGGTGGTGCCCGCGAACGGCGAGAGCGTCGCAGCCGTTCGGCGCCGGGCCTTCCTCGAGCGCAACCAGCGAGCGGGACGGTCGGAGCGGATCGTCTACCGGGTTCGCGGATGGCACACTGAGGAGGGCGACATCTGGCGCCCGAACACCCGCGTGAAGGTCGAAGACGAGCGCCGCGGCATCGACGCCGTCCTCCTCGTCGTGCGCACGACCTTGAAGCACGGCATCTCCGAACACCGAACCGAGCTCGAGCTCACCCGGCCCGAGGCGTTCGACGCGGTGGTCGACTACCCGGCGAGGCGAAGGGGGACCCGATGGCAGGACTGAGCACCGTCTTCGCGAAGGTGCGCGGCATGATTCACGACGGAATCGTCAAGATCGCGAAGACGACGACCAAGGCGATCCAGGTCCAGGTCCAGGTCGACGACGACTACACGGATGACGAGGTTCCGCTCCTGCAGATGCAGGGAGTTCGCTTCAAGCCGCCTCCCGGCGCCGAGCTCGTGATGCTGTGCATCAACGGCGACCCGGCGCGGCCGGTGGGGATCGTGGCGGTCCATCGCGACACGTGCCCGACCGACGACCTCGAGGACGGGGAGGGCGGGCTCTACATCAACGGCAACTGGCTCGCGTTCGCCGCCTCGGACGAGACTCTCAGCCTTGGCGCCAAGAACGCCTCCGATCAGGTGCCGCTGGCCTCGGCGGTCAACGCTGAGATCGACGCGATCAAGGCTGCGCTCGACGCCTTCGCTGGCATAGCGCCGGTCCCGAACGACGGGGGCGCCGCGATCCACGGGGCGTTTGTTACCGCGTGGGGCACGCCGCCAACGCCTGCGACCGATGTCGGGTCCTCCAAGGTGAAGGTGGAACCCTGATGCTCTCCCTTCGCTTCGACCCCGCGACCCGCGAGTGCGACCTCGTCTTCGACGGCACCCAGCTCGAGGAGGCGGATCCGCTGCTCACGGCGATCCTCGCCTCCATCCACACCGACCACCGCGTCACCGAGGGCGAGGTCCCTGAGGGCGTGGGCCTCGGCGGCTGGTGGGGCGAGGCGTTCCCCGAGGACCCCGCCGACCTCGAGGGCTCGCGTCTCTGGGCGGTGCGCGCCCGCGGCCGCGCCGACTCCGCCACCTGCAGGGAGATCGAGGGCGCGGTTCGCGAGTGCCTCGCCTGGCTCCTCGAGGACGAGGTCTGCACCTCGATCACCGTGGCGGCCGCGGTGATCCGGAGCGAGACCATCGGCTACACGGTTCGCGCGATCGCAGCCGACGACCAGCGCGAGGTCGTCTTCACGGGAGAGCTCTGATGTTCCGGCGCGACACCCTCCGCGACATCATCGCCCGCGTCCGGGGCGACCTCGAGGCCGCCTTCGGGCAGTACCCGATCCCCCGCACGATCGAGGAGACCCTGGCCAAGCTCACCGGTGGCCTGGCTCACGGCCTCTATGGGCATCTGCAGTTCCAGATCGTCCAGATGCTCATCGACCAGTGCGAGGACGACGTGATGGTCCGGTGGGCGCGGATCAAGGGCCTCCGAGCTCGCCCGGGCTCCAAGGCGACCGGGACCGCCACCTTCGCCGCCGCCGCCAACGACACGATCCCCGCCGGCACGATCGGCAAGGTGGGCGCGATCGGCTTCGAGGTCCTCTCGAGTACTTCGATGGGCGGGACCTGCACCGCGGTCCTGCAGGCGCTCGACACGGGCTCCGAGGCCAACCTCGGCACCGCCTCCGAGATCCGGCTCCAGTCTCCCGTCGCCGGCGTCGAGTCGACCGGCCTGCTCGCCTCCCCGGGCACCGCCAGCGGCACCGACCCCGAGAGCCTGGACCAGCTCCGCGATCGGCTCCTCTACCGATACGCCCATCCGCCTCGAGGCGGCGCCGAAGGCGACTTCGTCTCCTGGGCCCTCGAGGTGCCCGGCGTGCTGCGGGCGTGGGAGTACCCGGCGCGAACCTCGCCGCGGACCGTCGACCTTCTCTTCGTCGACGAGAACGAGACCGACCCGCTCCTCGTGACCATCCCGAGCGCCTTCCGGCGCCTCGAGGTCCAGAACTACTTGAACACCAAGGCTCCCTCGACGATGACCGTCGATGTGATCGCCCCCACCGCCCAGGCGGTCGCCTTCGAGGTGGAGCTCCTCGTCGACACCGGTCCGGAGGCGGAGGTGATCACCGAGCTGAAGCGTCTCATGCGCGACGACATGGCTCCGGGCGGGAACCTCGTGCTCTCCCAGATCCGACACGCAGTCTCTCGGGCCCCGGGCGAGATCGACCACGACATCTCCACCCCCTCGAGCTTCCCGGTGTCGTCCGCCTCGAACAACCACCTCCTGACCTACGACTCCACGTCGTTCATCTGAGATGCCCTTCCGCCGCCCCAGTCTCATCGACCTGATCCGCCGCGCTCGCGCCGAGCTCGGGCCCCAGGTGCTCCGCCGAAGCGTCGAGGCGGTGCTCGCGCGGGTCCTCCCCGGCGCGGTCCACGGCCTCCACGGTCACATCGCGTGGTTCGGGCGCCAGGTCCTGCCCGACAAGGTCTCGGGGATCCAGCTCGTCCGGTGGGCCCGGATGTTCAGCAAGACCCGGATCGAGGCCTCCGAGTCCTCAGGGATCGCGCTCTTCGCCGTCGACGAGGGCACGGTCGCCGACCCGGCGATTCCCATCGGCCATCGGGCGCGAGACGACCGGGGCTACACCTACGTCGTCACCGAGTATCAGCCCGTCGACTACGGCGCCGGGTTCCGGACGGTTACCTTCGAGGCGGAGGCCACCGGCGCGGCTCAGAACCTGGACGGCGAGGAGCCGATCCACCTGCTCACGCCTCTCACCGGCGTCACGTCCCCGGGCGCAGCGTTCGGCGACCTCTTCACCGAGATCCCGCCCTTCAAGTGGACCGGCGGGGCGGACCGCGAGGAGGACCGCGAGCTCCGGACGCGGCTGCTTGATCGGATGGCCCAGGAGGCCCTCGGTGGCGCCCCAGGCCACTACGTGACCCTCGCGCTCCGCGGGGGCGCTCTCCTCGCCTGGGAGCGACCGGAGGAGTCCGGAGACGGCACGGTGGCGGTCTACCTGGCCGACATCACCGGCCCCGTCGCCGGCGTCGACCCCGGCGGCGCGCTGGCGGGCGTGATCACGTCCCAGGTGGCGCCGATCCAGGCCTACCTCGACGAGCACGCGCCGATCACCGTGGACGTCACCGCGAGCTCGGTCGCGACCGCCAACCGCTCGCTCTCCGTGGCGATCACACCGGACAACGCCGACGTCCGCGAGCAGGTGGAGCTCGAGCTCCGGGCCATGTTCGTTCGGGAGGCGATCGCCCAGGGCCCCGGGAACACGATCCCGGTCTCGCGGATCCAGGAGGCGATCAGCCTGGCCGAGGGCCTCGAGAGCCACGTGCTCTCCATCCCGAGCTCGGCGTGGACCGCGGCGGCCGGGACGGTGCTCGCGTCCGCGACGATCACCTGGCTGTGATTCGCGTGGAGTAGCTGACTCCACGCGGCGACAGGGAGGCTCCGACCATGAAGCCCAGCCGCGTGGCGCGTAGCTGTGGCGCCACGGCTGGCGCGACGGTCGAAGCGATGAAGCCCGCCGATCAGACCCTACCCGGTTGGGACTCGCGGGGTCGCAAGGTCTGACCGTGGCGGCCCTCGACCAGCTCAACGCGCTCTTGCCGCGCGGCATCGCCTGGACCCGCCGTCCGGGCTCCGTGCTGCAGACGCTCCTCGGTGGCCTCGCCGAGGAGCTCGACCGCGTCCAGGCCCGCGTTCAGGACGCGCTCCTCGAGGCGCTGCCGAGCTCGTCGACCGAGATGCTCGAGGACCTGGTGAGGCTCGCCGGGCTGACCGGCCTGGGCACCCTCGATCCGGACGGCCCCGCTGGGCCGCTCGAGGTGGCCCGCCGGGCGCTGCACGTCCACTGGACCACCGGACCGCTCACGGTCGCGCGGTTCAAGGAGCTGTGCTCGATCTTCGCCAGCCCCAGCGCTCCGCTCGAGTTCGTCTCGCGCGAACACACCGACGTCGACGAGGCGACCATCACCTACGCCGACGCCACGAACGCGGAGCTCGAGGCGGCGGCCAACCGCGAGAAGCACGCCACCGGGACGCTGGTCTTCGACGTGGTGGAGTTCGAGGTCGAGGAGGACGGCTTCACGCTCGTCCTCGAGGAAGAGGGCGCTGACCACGTCGTGGAGGAAGCCTGATGGGACGTAAGGTCAGCGACCGCACCGCGCTCGAGCGCGGCACCTGGGACTGGACGCACCTGCTCGCGGTCTATGACGAGGACACCGCTAGCCTCAAGGTGGATCTCGCGCTGCTCCGCGAGATGCTCTCCCGTGAGAACGTCGAGGTCGACTCGGCCACCGGCGCCCGCGCGCTCGTCGAGGCGGACGGCGGGAAGACCATCCGGTGCACCAACGCCGGCGGCCGCGCGTTCACCGTGCCGGACGGACTGCCCGAGGGGTGGTTCGTCCTCATCGAGGCGGCACACGGCGCTGGCTCGGTCACCATCGCCGGCGACGGGACCACCGTCATGGAGGGCGAGAAGGGCTCGGGCACCGCGACCACCTTCACTCTCGCGACCCGCGGGAAGGCGTCGATCGGCGTGCGCGCCGGCTCGCCCACCACGTCGAGGGTCGACGGCGCGGTGAGCTGATGGTCGCTCGCTCCATCATGAGCGTGGTCGCGGGGCTGGGCGGCGAGGCGGCTGCTGGTCCACTCATGGACTACGCGGACGCGACGGTCGACCGCGACCCCACGGGCTACCCGCTCGCGGTCACCGAGGCCGCCGTCCAGGACCCGCGCGGAGGCGCGTGGGACTTCCCGGCCGCGACAAAGTGGGCAGCCATCAACGAGGGCCGAATCCTCGACGACGGCGCCATCGCAATCGGCCGGCTGCGGCGGAACTTCCTGCAGTACAGCGAAGACCTCACACAGTCGGCGTGGGCCAAGCTCAACAGCCCGACGATCACCGCGGATGACGCGACGGCACCCGACGGCGAGAGCGACGCCGACCGGCTAACGTTCGCGGCAGGCGGCGCCGGCGGCCAGGTCCGGCAGACCGTGAGCGGCGGTCCGACGGGTCAGGTGGTCTATCAGGTCTGGTTGAAGCAGGCGGTGGCGGCGGCCGGCGCCAGCGTGACGCTCTACTACCGCAACGCCGACCTGAGCACCGAGCTCGCCGAGGACGTCACGCCCGGCGATGACTGGACGCTCTACACGCGGGTACTCGACGGCGGCAGCGGCGGCAGCTCCCCGCTTTGCGGGCTCATCGAGAGCACCGACGGAGCGGACTTCCACGTCTGGGGCCTCTCGCTGATCCAGGGCGACTTCGCGCAGCCCTACGTCCGCACCGTCGCTTCCCGGCACGGCCTTCCGGACGACGTGGTGATGTCGGTGGCCGACATCGACGCTTCGTTCTTCGATGGCACCTGGGACGTGTCGGTCGGCGTCGAGTGGGACGCAGCCGACGCACCCGCCACGGCCTACGTCTTCTGGATCGACGCCAACAACTATCTCGCGATCGTCGCCGGCACCACCGCGCGGCTTCGCATCGGCGGCGTGAACTACGACCGCACCATCGCACCCTCGGCGGGTGACGAGCTGACGATGAATGTCGACTTCGCGGGCGGGACCTTCGGAGTGGACGGTGGCGCTACGGTGGCGATCACCGGAACCTGGTCGGCCGGCAACGCTCGCGTCGGGTCGGCCAGCAACGGGCCTGGCGGCGGGCACCTTGGAGGAACCGTGGGACGCCCTTTGGCCTGAGCCCCCAGGGGGCCGTTCAGGTCACCCGGGGGAACATCGAGAGCGCGATCGCCTTGGCGGCCGCGAGTCACCACTCCGGCGACATGGAGATCATCGTTCGCGTCCCGGCGCACGCGGCCGAGATCCACGAGGCGGTCGGGGCTGCGGTGAAGAACGCGAGCATCCCTTGGCACTCGACGACGAAGCCGCTGGTCGCTGCGGCGATGCTCTACCACGTCGACCAGGAGCCGACCCTGGGCCTCGACGACCTCGTGACCGATCACATCCCTGGGTGGACCGGAACCGGCGTCGAGGCGACGGCGACGCTCCGGCATGCGCTCGCGTTTACGTCGGGGATCGCTGCGGGACAGCGACCCTGGGTGGTCGCCTCCGACCAGGCCGACTACCAGGCCCGGGTCGCCGCGCTTCCCGACGGCGTGAGCAACGGCCGCTCGGGCGGCCAAAGGCACACCTACGACACGGACAACGAGGACATCTCGGGCGAGATGGTGCGCGGCGCGATCGGCGCCACGTCCTTCGCCGACCTGTTCGCGCAGTGGGTGAACACGACGGGCTACTTCCCCAGCATGGTGCTCGATGGCCCGATCTACTCGGCCGCGCGCAAGGGCACCGGGCCCGCCTCGGAGTATGCGGACTTCCTCGAGGACGTTCTCGCAGGCGCAGTCGCGGGGATGAGCTCGGCGCTCTACGACGAGTTCACCTCGGACCAGACCGCTGGCACCGACCAGGCGCTCGCGGGCGAGGCGTTCGACGTCGCGAGCGACATCGGCGAGGACTGGCGGATGAGCTTCGGGTGGTGGCTCGAGTGCCGCCACTCGCGCTTCGTCTGCTCGGGCGGCGCGCCCTATCCGCGCATGTCCACCTTCGGCTTGGGGGGCCAGTACTGCTCGGTCGACTTCGCCAAGGGCTACATCGTCGTCATCGGACCGACCTACCCGGGCGTCGGCGAAAGCGAGGCCGACACGATCTACTGGTGGCGCGATCACATCGAGGGACTCGTGGAGCTCTGGATCGCGCAGGGGTGCCCATCATGAGCGAACGGACCCGGAGCAAGACGCCGACCTATGGCGAGCTCGCCGGCGAGGACACTCGCCCCGGCACCGAGGAGGCGCGCGTGCGGCAGCGTCGGCGATCGAGCCAGCAGATCCGCGCGGTCGTCTGCGTTCGGTGCACGGACTACCGGATCGAGCTCGAGCGGGCGCGCCAGCAGCTCGAGGCGGTGCGGGCCGAGCGCCAAGAGGACGCGGCGAAGCTGCAGGCGGCCGAGGACTCGCGCCAGCGGGCCGAGCACGACCTGCGCGTGATGACCATCCGCGCGGAGAACGCAGAGCGGGAGCTCCGCGCGCGGAGAGGAGTCGAGCGATGACGACCGACGAGATCCCACCGCCTCCGCCTTCGAGCGGGCAGCAGTCCGGCACCCACAGGGCACACATCGACGGCGCGAGCACGACGAACCTGAAGACGGTGATCGCGGTGCTGACCATCCTCGTGACCCTGCTGGTCGGGGGCGTCGGTGGGCTGACGATGGCGCGAGCCGACCTGGGCTTCCTCGATCGACGGATGGACTCGGTCGAGCAGCGCAACGACGCGCAGGACACCGCACTCGGTGCTCTGAAAACCAACGACGCCGTTCAGGACGAGCGGTGGAACACCGTCGTCCGCCGGCTGAACGAGATCGCGGGGCGCTTGGACGCCCCCGACTGAGAAGGAGACCCCCATGGAAGAGACACTCCGGGCCTGGAAGTGGCCCATCACCCTGATCATCATCACCACCGCACTCCTCTGGGTCGTGGTCGTTGGCTTCGGCGAGCAGCTCGGGATCCACGAGGACGCTCGCAAGGGCGCGATGGCCGTCGCCGGCTTCCTGTCGACGTCCGTGTTCATCCCGATCATTCGCTGGATGTTCCGCGACCAGGATGGCGACGGCACTCCCGACGCCTTCCAGAAGGGCAAGGGGCTGGTCGTGCTCCTCGTCGTGCTGGCGTTCGCCGCGCCGAGCTCGGCCTGCAGCACCACGGCGCTCGCGAGACACACCTCGGCGAACGGCGGCGCTCGAGTACTCCACCAGGGAGGCGTTCAACAGGTCTCCGAGACGATCCGCCACGACCTGGTCGAGACCTGCTCGAGCGCTCCCGACCGGGAGGCCTGCGTTCGGGAGCGAGCTCTTCGGTGGGAAGGCACCGAGACCGCGGTGAACGTGGTGGCCGAGGTGATCGACGCCTGGAGCCTCGCGCTCTACGCCTGGGCCGCGAAGGTGGTCCGGGAGGAGGCAGATCCGGACGAGCCACCACCGGGCGTGTGCGAGCTCAGCGAGCGCGCGATTCAGCAGGTCCTCGCCATCGCTCGCGACCACGAGCTCGTCGCCATCGACGAGGTGACCATCGAGCTCGGGTGCAAGCCCGGCGAGGGCCTATGCGAGTCCCGCAAGCTGAAGGTGGTGCTCCGATGAGCTCGGCCACCGAGAAGGTCCGCGACGCCCTCAGCATCGCCGAGGTCGCGCTCAACGTCGTCCCCGACGTCCCGGGCACCACCATCGACAACAAGGCGGTCGCGATCGCCGGGACGCTCGTCCGCGCGATCCGCGCGCTCCTGCAGAAGGGCGAGACCCCCGAGGCGATCCTCAAGACGCTCACCGCCCGGCTCGACGATCCCGCGGAGCGGCTCGACCTCGAGAAGATCATCGACCAGGCGCTGGCCGAGATGGAGGCCGCCGAGGGCTGATGGCCCTCCCGCCCATATGGCTCGCTCAGCTCGGCGAATCGGCCTACCGGTTCGTCGAGGTCCTCCTCGAGCTCCTGCTCGCCCCGCTCCTGCTCCTAGCCGAGCTCGTGGGGGCGGTGTGACCTACGCGGAGCGACTCCACCGGGCGGCGAAGCGGGTCACCGACGCGCTCCCCGCCGGCGGCCTCCGCGGGTGGCGGGCGTGGCTGCTCCCTCCGGAGCTCCGCGCCGCGATTCGGAAGCTCGCCGGCGTCGTGAACGAGCGGCGCTTCCCCCTCGAGGGCGAGGACCGATGACGACCCAGCTCGAGCAGGACCTGGTCGCCGCCATCGCACCCGTGCTCCTCGAGCGCGCGGAGGACGGCGTCGACATGGGCCACGTGGTCCGGGAGGTCGCCGGCGCCGCAGCGCTCCGCGCGGCCGCGCTGGGCCTGGGCGACACCCTCCCGCCCGAGATGGGTCCCGACCTCGCCGTGGACCAGCTTCCTCGAGGGCTGGCGGTCTACGTCCGCCGGATGTCGACGAGCAGCCACGGGACGCCCGCCGAATTCGCGGCACGCATGAAGGCGTGCGGGCTCCGGTGGATCGCCCTCGCCGGGCCCTGGCACGAGCTCCGGGACGGTCGCGTCCGGACGGGGATGATGAACCCGGTCGAGCGGATCCACGCTTACGGCGACGCCCTCGAGGACGCGGGGATCCAGGTCTACGTCTGGGGCTACCCCTGGCTCGGCCACTCGGAGCTCTTCGTCGAGCAGATCGCCGCGGCCGCGAAGTGGGGGAGGGTGCTCCTCGATCCCGAGCTCGGCGCCAACCCCTCGAAGGCGGCCACCGGCTCGAGGAAGGCGCTTGCGAACGCGGAGGCCGAGCTCGTCGTCCGCCGCTGCGCCAACGCCGGCGTGAAGGTCTGCGGGCTCAGCACCTTCGGGAATGGCTATCGTATCGGGTGGTTCCCTCTCGTAGCCTACGCCCGCGCCCTCGCCGAGCACTTCCCCGGCCGTTCGTTCATCGGTGGGCAGACCTACACCAGCAACGACGCCGTCGACCCGTCGAAGGCGGACATGCTGGCGCTGATCGCACGGGACCGCCTCGAGGTGGAGCTCGTCCCGAACTTCGGGCTCTACAAGCGCGTCGGCGCCGAGCGGACGGTGAAGCGCCGCACGGCCCGGGACCTCCTCGAGCACCTGCAGGAGTTCGTCGACGACCCGGTACCCGTCCGGGCGCTCATCGGCTGGGCGGAGAACTTCCTCCACGACGAGACCGAGAAGGCGCTCTCCCGGTTCGACGACGCGATGGAGTGGTAGCTACCCCCGCGTCGGGGCATAGTTGTCCAGTGCCCACCCCGCTTCTAGTCGCCATCATCGGAGGCGCGTTCACCCTCGTGGGCGTTGTGGCCACGCTCATCTACACGGGGCGGCCAGGCGCGCTCGGGTTCGGATCGAGCGCCAGCAGCGGCGCGACGACAAAGCCGACGAGGAGCGACGTCACCGAGACCTGCTCGAGCAGTTCCAGCGCACGGAGGCCAACATCGAGCGCCGGCACCAGGAGACGCTCGAGTCGGACCGTGAGCAACGGAGACATGAGGTCGCTATGCAGCAGGCGGAGCATGCGCATGAGCTACGCTTGGCACGGGTTCGAGTCGAGGTGCCCGAGGATAGCGAGACAGAGGCGACGGCGGACGTCGTACAGGCGGGGGGCGCGAAGGCCGATCCCGAGGAGCATCAGGCATGAGCCGCGACACCGACTACATCGATAGTCCCCACGAAGATCCCCATCAGAGGTATGAATGGGCTCGACGGCGAGCTGTCATGGGCATCGTGATCGCTGTCTTTGGTCTGGCCCTCATCGGCCTAGCGTTCGCGCTCGCGTCCATTGATGGATGGTGGTGAGGACTACCCGGTCTTCACGTCGCGCCGGGTGACGATCCGCTCGAGGTAGGGGCGCCGGCAGTCCCCGTGGACGCGTTTCGGCCGGTCGATGATGACGAAGCCGTCGCCGGCGGCGAAAGCCTTGCCGCAGTGGGCGCAGACGTCCTCGAGGGGCTCGAGCTCGGGCAGGGGCACGGCCGCATCGTGTCGCACCCCCGCCGTAGCTTCCAGCGATGAGCTCGACTGCCAGCCTCCTCCTCCCCTCCTTCGACGAACGGGCCGCGATGCTCGGCGCCCTGGTCCGGGTCGCCACCCGGAAGCACTGGGCCACCTGGTGGACGCCGGCGCCGGCGGGATGGCGGACGGTGTGCCTCGAGCTCCCCAGCGGCCGCGTGGGCTTCGACCTCCCGGCCGACGTCTTCGAGCGCTGGATGCCGCACGGCCTCGAGGAGCGCGCTGAGGGCGCCCCCGCCGGCGATCTGCTCACGATCGCGACGGCCGACTGGGAGAAGTAGCAACCGGCGCCCGCGGGCGCCGAAGAGGCGCCCATGGTCATCCTGCACACCGACGACGTCGTCTGGGTTCGGCTCCCGACGCGGATACCCCTGGTCCTCTCCGTCTGGCCGACGGAGGCATGGTGGGACTGGGGCTCGTGGTCAGGCCGGGTCGTCGTCGGCGTCGCCTGACTCTGATGCATCCGCCCGCTGGGCAGCCTTCTTCGCTCTCGCCTCGGCGGCCTTCTGGTCGCTCAGTTCGGCGGCCTGGAAGACCACCTCCGCTCTCTCCTTATGATGCTTGGCCATTCGCGCGAACCGCTCCCTCCTGGGCTCGGGAGCCTCGTGCCTCATGAGAGCACCGAGAACCCCCTCGGCCTCTGCTTGCAGTTCGTTGCTGATCGCGGAGTCACCAAACTTCTTCCGGATGGTGCTGCCCTCCCACCAAAGAATGTCGAAGACCTCAAGCAGTCGATCCCGTGCGTCCTTGTTTCGAATCTGGTGGACCGACTTCTTCGCCCGCTCCACGGCTGACTCGATCTGCTGCGATTGGGACTTCTGCAGCGAGCTCTGAGCTCCGATCATCGGATTCGGATTGTTGAGCCTCAGGAGGAGGACGTAGGCCGCCCGGAAGCTCTCCCAAAGCGCAGCTGCTCGTTCGGCGTCGACCTCCTTCGCGTGGTCCTTCCTGCGGGTCCTCCGGCCCACGAACGCCTGGAGCGACTCATAGAACTTCATCAATGCCGCGCCGCTGGCCAGGAGAGCTGCCTCTTCAAGAGTCGGGAAGTCCATGCGGGAGAGCCTATCCCAGCTCCGCCCTTGCTTGCTCGAGCGCGCCGTTCAGCTCGGCCATCGCCTCGTGGGCTCCGCCCCTGTCCGGGTGGCGCGTCGCGGCGAGTTCGCGGAAGCGTCGCTTCACCGTGGGGAAGTCGAGGCCCTCCGGCGCGTCGTAGCCGAGCACCTTCCACCACGGCCGCGGCGCAGGCGTCACGGTGGCAGGGAGCTGGGCCCAACCGCGATAGGCCCCCTCGAGGACGTCCGTGCAGCCGGCCCGGTCGACAGCGCGCAGCGCCGCCACGGTGAGCCCGAGCGCCCGCATGTTCTCGCGGATCAGCTCGAAGCGGTCACAGGCGATGGCCACCGAGACCCCGCTCTCGGTCGTCCAGTAGACCGCGACGCCAGGGTCGTCCGGAGGCCGCTGGCTCGCGTAAGGGAGCCCATCCCGCCGGAGCTTGATGTTGGTCGAGAGGATCACGTCCTTCGCGCCCATGAGCTCGAGGTCGTGGAGGAGCTCGGTCTGCGCCTGCTCCTGGCTCACCTTGTACGCCCAGCGGCGCTCGCGTCGGTGCTCGGGGGTCCGTGGCTGCCCATCGGGCCAGTGGAGCGGGTAGCGCTCGGCGGTCATGCCCTGCTCCCCGTGTGGGCCCACGCGGGACCCACCGGCGGGCGCCGCGAGCACGACTCGGCGTGCACGTGCCCGCCCACGTTGGCCACCTTGTCGAAGCGCCACTCGCCGCCGCACTCGGGACATGCTCCGTCGGTGCAGGCGTCACTGTCGAGGGCCGCCCGAACGAGCCTCGCCAGCGCATGGTGAGCGTCATCGGCCCCAATGCACTCACCGCAGCCACATGGTCCCTGGTGCGGCTTCATGACCGCTGCGGTCAGCGCGTGCCGAACCTGGGCCAGGGAGACCGCATGCTCGTCGAGCTCGTCGGCGATGAGCGACAGCTCGCCGGCCATGCGCAGCTCGTTCTCGTAGTCCTTCTCCCAGAGGTTCCGGTCCGCGCCATCAGGCGGCGGCGACACCCTTTCGAGAAGCGCGGCCGCGCGACTGCGAAGCCACCGAGCCTTGTCGGCCCACTGGTAGGCGTAGTCGACCGCGTGTGCACGCAAGTCCGGAGGCCACCTCTCCTCGATCGTCTCACCCATGGTCTTCCTCCTCGGCCCCGAGGGCCGGATCGAGCGGGCGCAAGAACGCGATCCCGCATACGCTGCAGGTCGAGCGCGACGTCGCGCCCGGGGCGCCACAGTCGGCGCAGTGGAGCTCCGGATTGCTGACATTGGTCAGCAATTGCGGAATGGCGCCGTGAACCCTCGATGATGCAGGCGAATCCTGCGAGCCTACGGATTCGCTCGATGTCTCGGAATCGCTCCGCTTTCGCCTCTTCCGCCGGGTTCGAGTCCCGTCCGCTCCGCCATGCTCAAGGGCGACCCTTCGGGGTCGCCCTTTTCGCGTCCGTCCGGGACTCGGCGGCGCCTGGAATCCTGCGGCTGCGCGGACTGCGTCCGCTCCGCTTCGCATGATTCCAGTCGACCGAGGCGAGTCCCGTCCGCTCCGCCACCGAGCCCCGGCTTTTTTGGTTCCGTCCCATCACGGCCAGCGATCGGGACATGAGGTAGCTCGACGACCTCGGCGCGGCTCAGAGTCGCGTCGCCTTTCGGCGTATGGGTCATCAGATTGATCACGGCGTCGCGGTGCGGGCTCTCCTCCGAGCAAAGCGTCAGGAAGGTGTTCGTGCACGGTGCCCTGGGTGGTGCCAAAGCCGAACGGGCCGCGACGCCAAAGACGCCCGGATCGTCCCGGATGGCCACTGCTACGATCGCTGGGGAGGCGCCATGGCAGAGGACGATGGGAAGGCGACGGGCGGCGATGGGCTGACCCCAGAGGAGAGAGAAGACCTCGTGGTGCGAGTCGCCCGAGATGGGATCTGGGGATACACCGCGTCAGGTGGCGACCCGGTGGGGCTGGCTCTCGGCGTGGCGAAGGGTGGCTTCGGGTGGTTCGCCGAGCGGGTTCGGGAGATGTTCGCCGCTGGACTCGGACGGGAGATCGCCGACAACGCGGAGGAGCTGGACGAAGGCTTTCGTGGGCTTGCTCGCCGGATGCCCCCCGAGCAGGCCATGATCGATTTCCACGCATTCGTTCGCGCATGGGCGAAGGCGTCGGAGCGCTCGGTCGGTCGGAAGAAGCGGATCCTGATGGCGGCCCTCCAGCACAGTCTCCGAGCCGACCCGGAGGAGTACGAGCGAGGCCTGGGGCTCCAGATCCTCGAGGTGCTGGAGGGGCTCGACTACGGCGACATCCTCGTGCTCCGCGCCACTGTCGAACGACGGGAGAAGGCCGAGCGACACAATCGAAGCAGGCCGAGTGCTCCGCGGGTAAAGACAGCGCCCCGGTTTAAGGAAGGTGACGCTCACCACGCACGCAGGCTGATCGATGCCCGTCTCCTGGAGGCAAGCGGAGCGGTGGACGGCTACGTCCTCGACGCGAAGATCACGTGGATTGGGACGAAGGTGCTCGAGTACGTCCAGAACGGCCTCGCCGACGACCTCGCCGCGGAGGAGCGAGAGGCTCAGGAGTAGCGGATTCGCAGGCCCTTGGCTGGCGAACACGGGTCGAGGCCGCGGGTTCGGGAAGGCGTACGGGAGTCCTGCCCGCGGCCCAAAATTCGCCCGGTTGGTGAAGAATCAGTGGGTGCTTCCGTGTGTTCGTGGAGGCAGCGATCTGCGATTCAGAGCGGGAGTGTGGCGCTGGCGGCGCTGTCCATGAGCAGCTGCGGTGACGACGGCGGGGGTGTGCCGGACCTCGGCATGAGCGCCGATAGCGGCCCGTGTGCTCCGCCAGCAGCTACTCAGCACAAGCTGGTGTACACGGAGTTGGAGGCCGACTGCGGAACCATACCAGCTGGGATGCGGGACCTTCGGAGCGTGATCACGGACGGACCGTGCGCCACCGAGCCGCTGTTTGACGATTCGTTTCATCGAAATGTGCAGCATCGGAGAGCAGTGACGTCAGCTTGGTCGGGACACTGGACAGCCAGGCCGATGATGTGTGGGAGTGTCGGGTCGACATGCTGGCGACTGATCCCGGAGACGGCCCGGTCCAGTGAGCGAGCGCCTATCGAATCACCGCCAGCTACCCCTGAAGAATCAGCTGCTCGACCAGGTCACCGGGATGAGCGACCGCGAGTGGAGCATGGAGGAGCTGGAGGCAACGCTCTCGTTGCTGAAGGAGCGCGAGCTCGTCGACGAGGAGAACCGCGTTCATCCGTCCTACCAGGGCGGCATGGGGCGCTACGTCGACCGGCTCAACGCCGTTCGTCTCGCTCGAAGTCGTGGCCTTCGCCGACGAGGAGCTCGTAGAGTCGGGAACCTGCAGAGCGCCGCCCTAGACCACATGGCAGAGATGCTGAGGCGCACGGGCTGACCGGTACCGGTGACAGCGACGGGGTGGGCTCTAGTGGCTCGGGCGCGTTCGGGCTGGGCTAGAACAGTTGGTGCTGTGCAGCCGACCGCTGCTCGAACGCTTCGGGATTCCAAGGATGCGGGGAGGGGCACCTGCGCGTTGAGGACGTGCAGGCCGTCTGGCTCGCGGACACGAGCTCAGCTGGGAGGACGTCGACGCCGGGGGCGAGGATCCTCGCCGGAGTTGCTCGCGGAGCTCGGGGTGGAAGTCGCCGAGGGCGAGGTGCGGATGGGGCGCTGCGGCTGCCACTACGTCGCGGAAGCGAGTGCTCTCTAGGCCGATAGGACCACACCAGCGGTGAACTCCTGACATTGGCACTGGAGCGCGCGGTGCATGCCGGGTACTGTCGCGCGGGAAACCACTGACTTTGTGAAGGGGGCAGATGTGAACATCAACGTTGCATCCGTACTGGTGCTATCTTGCTTGCTGTTAGTCGAGTCGACCGCGCAGGCTCGCGAAGAGTGCGCCGCGATTCTCCAGGTGCCAACTGTGGATCGGTTGACGGAAGGAGAATGGCTCGAAGACTGGCACGATATTCGAGAGAACGTCTGCCGAAGAAGCTCCGGCGGTTCGGGCCTAAACGTAGGCACGGTCATCGAGGGGATTCCGATTCGTATTGGAATGTCCCAGCAGCGCGCGAGACAGATGTGCACGGCGCTGCAGCAGCGGCATTACAAGCGCGCCGGCGCGATCCTTATCCGCCACACTGTCAACACGCAGGCGAGCGAAAGAGTGGTTGATGCCTGGGAGGAGTGTATGGAATCGGACGCGCCACCCGTCTTTCGCCCCCGGGTCAGCGGCGACGTTTGGGAGGCTGGTGAGCAGATACAGATTCAGCTGAGTCTCCACTCAGCCTACGCCGGGGACACGTACCGGCTCGCGTACTTGTACGACCGTGAACAGATGTCTTGCTCGGAGCCGCCGAGCACATTCAGGGGAGCGGGCCTCGTCGTGCAGTGTCGTCGCACATCCGTTGGTGGCAACTTGCTGTTTAGTGTAAGCGCTACTACCAGCGAAGACGTCTCGCGCTTGCCGGCGAGCGTGGTGCTCCCATCAAGCAGGCCAATGACGCCGGACCCACAGGCAGAGAACCGGGCAGTCGTGTGCAATGGTAGGGGTGTCGACCGTTGTCGGGTTGGGGCCCGCGCCGCCCGATGGTGCCAGGTGACTTCGGTCTCGGGTCAAGGCGTCAGGCCCGACACCGGGAAGCCAGGGCGGTACCTTTGCCGTGCACCAGACGAAGGCGTCTGGTTCCACTCTTTCCAGTGGCGGTTTGATCGGAACACCGACCGGAATGATGGTAACTGCACGTACGAAATAGAGTGCCGAGACTTTCCACCACCGGACGCAACGCGAGCGCGGGTAATCCGTTGCGAGAGCCCACGCAGCGATGGCGGGTCCACCTGTCGGGCAAGGCCAAGAACACCTTAGCCCCAACGAGACTACAGCGAGACCGGTTCTACGCTCAGCGTCCCCGTCCAGCCCACTACTGCCTGAACGTGCCCTGGGTCGGAGGTCGAAGCACGGCGCACCGGGTAGTTCGCCCGACCGTCGGGGAGCTCACCGTTCCGTCGTCGGCATCTTCGCCA
The DNA here is from genome assembly GCA_017644045.1 of Deltaproteobacteria bacterium. Lineage (GTDB taxonomy): Bacteria > Myxococcota_A > Polyangia > Polyangiales > Houyiibacteriaceae > UBA1660. Next base: position 492,804 of record JAEPMI010000007.1, on the reverse strand, counting down.
CCGAGCCGCCGTACTGCGCCTCATCGGTGCCATGCAATCGTAAGGGTCGGTCTCCTGGGGCGTTCGAGTCCCGTCCGCTCCGCCACCGAGCCCCTGCTTTCGAGCAGGGGCTTTTTGGTTCCGTCCGGTACTGGGCGTCACGGTGTCGGGCTCCAGGGGCTGGCTTCCTCCACGACACGGTGGATGTGTTCGGTGGTTTCACAGGGCTCGGTGGAGCCTGCCCAGAGGTACCCGAGCGCGGCGCCGCTCACTGCCTCGCGGAGCTCGAAGAGCAGCTCCAGTGGACCGGCGGCGCAGCTCGGTGGCTCGATCTCGATGCGCTGGGTCCCGATGATGACTCCCTTCTCCCGATGGATGGCGGTGCTCCCCAACGGGTAGCGAGGAGAGGGATGGTCGACCCAGATCCATGGGAGGCTCCACGTCGAGCCGTCGGCGCACCGAACGACTCTTGCGGTCAGTTGGAAGTCCCTGCGGTTTGCAGTGACTCTCACGTACACGACTCGTGCGGCGTCCTCCCACTCGCGTGGGGAGGTGAAAGCGAGCGAGAACTCGTCGAATGCACCCGTCGAGCCTTGGGAGCAATCGACCGTCGACCAGGACGTCGCCGGAGGCCATGGCGCGAAGGCGTGGGTGCGAAGCTGAGGTCCCCGAGGCTCGCACCCGGCGGCGAGGAGCAGACAGGTGAGGAGCAGCGCGCAACGGCCGGCATTCATCGTTCATCACCCATGATGGTCTCGTCGATGAAGACCCCAGGCACGCTTCGGTATTGGATTCTACTGCGCTAGCTCGAGCACCCCGTCCCTCCGCCGTTCTGATATTCGAGGGGACATGGAGCGAAGTCAGCTCGAGGGCTTCATGCGCGAGGCGCTGTTGGAGGGACGCAAAGCGTACCCCGCGTGCGCGCCCAACCCTCCGGTCGGCTGCGTCATCGTGCGCAACCACGCGATCGTCGCTCGTGGGTTCACGCAACCGCCTTTCGAGCATCACGCGGAGCCGATGGCTCTCGCTCAGCTCGATGGTTTACTCGAGGACGCGGTCATGTTCGTCACCCTCGAGCCGTGCTCGTTCCACCAGAGGACGCCGAGTTGCGCCGACGAGATCATCCTTCGGCGGGTCGGAGTCGTGCATGCCGCGATGCTGGACCCACACCCACGGAATCGGGGAGCGGGCATCGAGAAGCTTCGCGCGAGTGGGGTCCGCGCGACGGTGGGAATCCTCGCGGCCGAAGCCGAGGCCGATCTCGCCGACCACCTGTGGCGAGAAGCGGGTCGCTCGTCTGGGTAGGTGGGCCACCGCCGCGGGCAGCGACTTGTCCTCGAGGTCCGAGCTGGTCCAGGGGCCGGAGGGTTTCCGACTGATCCAACTGTGTGACACCTGATTGCACGCTCTTACATCTCGTGCGAGCTTGCGGGGTCCTCGGTAGAACGTGTTCTGGGAAGGGGTGTGTGATGCGTCGCGTGGTGGTGCTTCTGTGTGGTGTCTTCTCGCTCGCCAGCCTGTCGTGCGGAGGTGAGTCCGGTCCGGATCTCATGGTCCCGCCGCCGGAGGGGGAGGGCTTCCAGTTCTCGCTCGTGACGGTCGCGCCGGCCGGGCAGGAGACGTGGGTCTGTGCGCTCTACGACATGCCGATCACGCGGCCGGCGTCGGTGAACTGGGCCGCGTACCAGCAAACGCTCAACACGCACCACATGACGCTCTCGACGTTCCTCGAGGCGCCGGACCTCGAGAACGGGGTCTACGACTGCAACGACCTCTACGGCGACACGAGCCTGATGGAGGACCAGATCATGTTCTTCGGCGCGCAGGGCGACGCCGAGGGGGAGCTCCACCTGCCGGAGGGCGTGGCGGCGAACTTCATCCCCGGGCTCAAGGTGCTGCACGAAATCCACTTCGTGAACACGACCGACGAGGACATCGACCTCTACTCGGTGGTGAACGGCTACACGATCCCCGCGCGCGAGGTCGAAGACGGCATCTGGGGCGGCCAGGTTCGCGACGAGACGATCATGATCCCCGCGCGCGAGACCACGACCGAGTGGACCCGCTGCGTGATGAACGAGGACGTGAACATCCAGTTCCTCGCGTCGCACATGCACAGCCTCGGCATCGACTTCAGCGTGCGCGCGTTCGACGGCACCGAGACCGGCGAGCTGCTCTTCCAGAACAACGACTGGCACACCCCCGGCATCCAGCAGTTCGACCCGCCGCTGGTCGTCCCCGCGGGCACCGGTTTCGAGTACTCCTGCACCTGGGAGAACGTCACCGACGCCGACGTGACCTACGGACTCGAGTCGACCGACGAGATGTGCAACCTCGCCCTCGTCCACACACCTGCGTCGATGAGTGCGCGCTGCGAGGTCGTCGAGACCAGCGACGGCGTGCTCTGGACGCCTTGAGCCATCACTCGGGCGGCCAGCCCAGCGCCTCCACCTCGTCGCCGAGGTGGATGGCTCCGGGCTCGACGACCCGCGCGATGATTCCGCCCATGCCCTGCAGCGCGGCGTAGCCGCCGTCGCCGAGCCGCTGATCCATCTTGGAGCACGGCGCGCACGGACCGCTGCCTTCGAGAACGACCGAGCCGATGCGGAAACGCAGTCGCTTCAGCGCCACCAGGTTGATCCCCTCGACGACCAGGTTTCGACGCAGGAGCGCGGGAGGGATCACATCGCGCTGCATCAGGCCCGCGATCACCGGTAGGTGCTCGGCCTGAATGAGCGAGACCTGCCGCTTGCCACGCGGACCACGGCCTCGATAGCGATCCCCGACCAGACCCTTGCCGCCGACGGCGTCGACCGACTCCAGCTCGACCATCTCGGATTCGCGGGAAGGGCGGACGCCGATCCAGCGCACTCGCCCGCGCTGCGGCACGTGTGCGATGAGCTCGCGTAGGGTTCGCTCGGTCATGCGATCGGCTCGGAGTCCACCGATAGAGGGTGAGTCGCTCGTGGCGGACCTCGATGTCCGCACATCGAGCAACGGCTCAGTTGGTGAGGGTGACGGTCGAGCCGTTCGGGAGCCCAGCGGAGCCACACCCGCCACTCACCGTCCGGACCGTCTCCAGGCGCAGCGTGTAGGTCGGTCCGCTGATCGCACTGAAGTTGAAGGTCGGCGTGACCGAGGTCGTGCCGGACGCGATGCTGAAGGAGCCGACGATGGTCCCGTTGATCCGCATCCGCATGTCCTGGGTGTCGCAGCTCAGCACGTTGGAGTCGACCGCGAGGTTCAGCTGGGCGCGGCGGACGGAGCTGAGCGAGGTGCTGCGTGTGCCTTGGACGTAGTCGCCGCTGTTCCAGAACGCGGTGCCCGCCGCGTTGACCCGCGTGTCGCCGGCCGCCGGGAAGGTCACCGTCTCGTTGGTGACCACGGGCGTGATCCCCACCGTGAGCGACCACGCGCCCGAGTCGGTCATGGTGCGGCCATCGATGCCGACGTAGTGGCGACCGGCGGGGAGGGTCACGTTCAGGTTGGCGGTGCCCGCGCTGTTGCAGCCACTGCTCTCGCTGCCGCACGCGCTACCCACGAAGAGCACGAGGCCGAAGCTCGAACCGCCCGCGTTCAGGCTGACCATCGACTGGCTCGGCAGGTCGAGGACGAAGGCGACGTCGGGAGCCGCGGTGCCGGTGCAGACGCCCGTGACGTCGTTCGAGGCGCAGGAGGAGTCGCCGGTGAAGGTGCCGCCGGCCGAGATGTCGATGGGGCTGGCGCACGTGCCGCCCGCGACCGCGATCGGCGCGTGCGCGCAGCCGGTGCCCGAGTCGCAGGAGTCCGTGGTGCAGGCGTTGCCGTCGTCACAGCTGGTCGGGCTGGTGGTGCAGCCGGTGGCTGGGTCGCACGAGTCGTCGGTGCAGGCGTCGCCGTCGTCGCACGTGACGGCCGTGACCATGCAGCTCCCACCGACGCACTCCTCGGTGGTGCACATGCTCGAGTCGTCGCAGTCGGGGGTCGTGGTGCACATGGGCGGCGGTCCGAAGTCGAGGCCGCCATCGACCCGACCGCCGTCGGCGCCACCGAGATCGACCGAGCCGAGATCCGTCCCGACCGGTCCGAAGTCGCGCCCGCCGCCGTCGCTCGTCCCCCGGAACTCACAGATCTGGTCGACGCAGACCTCGCCAGGCTCGCAGTCCGCGCTGGTCACGCAGTCGGAGCCGGTGAACCCCGAGGCGCAGCCGGCGAGCGCGATCAGGCCGCCGAGGAGAAGAAAGCGAGTCGGGTTCATGAGGATCACCCTAACGCATGGAAGCGCGGAGTGTCCCGCTTCGCAGACCTCAGCGCGCCACGAGGATGCGATCGTTGGGCAGGTCGTACGTGATCACGAAGCGCGAGAGGAGGTCGGTCCCGATGAGCCCGTCGTGGATGATCTCCTGGAACATGACGTCGAGCCCGGCGTGCGCCTGCTCGGGGGTGCCGACGAAGGACACGGGCTGCTCGATGGTCGTGTAGGAGCGGACGAAGGGGTTGTCCGTCTCGTCGCGACCCTCGCGCCGGCGGATGCCGTCACCGTCGAGATCGATGCCCAGCGGGTCCGCGTAGCGCGGGTGGAGGATCACGGTCTGGCTGCCGGTGTCCATCATCACCTCGGCGGCCGCCTCGCCCAGCTGGAGCGGCACGAAGAGGTCGATCGCGGGTCCGTGCCGTCGCACCCGAACGTCGATGGCGGTGGCGGAACGCTCACGCTGGGCGGCCGTCTCGGGCGACTCGACGATGAGTCGACGGCGAGGGCCGTCGATGGTGAAGGGCGTGTCGGCGAAGAAGGGGAGACCGACGAAGGCCTCGATCTGCGGCTCCGGCCAGAACCCGTTGCCGTCGATCACACCGGCGACGACGTCGCGGCGAGTGACCCCGCCGACGGTCAGCTCGTCGAGGCGCGTCAGCGGAACGGTCACCTCTTGGCCGCTCATGCGCTGACCGGAGAACTCGCCGTCGATGGTGCACTCGAGCCGGCGACAGAGGGCGCCGCTGATCAGCTCGATGCCGATGCCGGTGTCGAGGATCGCCACCGTGAGCGTCTCGTCGTTCACGCGGACCGGCACCGTGTGGAACTGACCGGAGGCGTGGCCCATCGTCAGCTCCGCGAGCGGCGCGGCGGGGCTGGTCTCCGCACCCGCGCTCTCGGGGGTGGGTTCGGGGCAGGCGCTCGAGGCGCAGGCGGTCAGCAGAGCGAGCGAGGCAAAGCGGCGCATGCCCTCCTCATAGGGGGCGGGTTTCGATGGGGCAACGTCAGCCGATCGGTCGACGCGAGCGCCCCGAGGCGAACGCCTCGCCGATCATGCGACGGAGCGAGCCGAGCGCGGCGTGGCGTCGCGCCAGCTCGAGGATCTCAGGTGTCGTGCTCACGTCCCGGAGTGCCTTGCGCACCGAGGTCCAGCCGTGGCGCGCGGTCATCCGGAAGCGGGTGCCCGCGCTCGGCGGCGCGACGTCGGGCAGCTCGTAGCCGGCCCGCCGCGCGACCTCGTGGGTCACGTGCGCGACCACCGCTCGTTCCTCGTCGCTCAGGTCGTCCCGCCAGCGCTCGACGCTCTCCGCGTGGATCGGTCGGGCGGTCTCGGTGTGGTGCCCGGCGCGCTCCTCGCTGGCCTTGAGCTCGAGCTTCTCCGTGGGCTTCGCCAGCATCACCGGGTCGAAGGGCAGGTCGAGGTGGTCGCACACACGGCGCGCGATCCCCTCGGGGTCGCGGGCGAGCGCTTCGTAGTCGTAGCGGAAGACGCGCTCTCCGAGGTGCTCCTCCATCGCCAAGCCCATCGCGGTGTCGTCGCGCCAGCGACGGGCACCCATCAGCGGGTTGAGCTGGTGCGCCGGCGACCGCTGGAGTGACGAGACGACGGCCCGCGGATCGCGGGTGGGGTGAATGAAGACCGCGTCCGGGTAGAGCGTCGCCAGGCGCTCCCAGCTCCGCACGAGCCGAGGCGTCTTCTGCCCCCAGATCTCGGCGCCGCGCCGCTCCGCGAAGAGCTCGTGGGTCCGGCGGACGATGGCGGCCATGTCCGGACAATCGGTGAAGTCGTCGGTGGCGAAGGGCTCTCCCCATTCGAGCAGCTCCGGGTCCTTCAGCCACAACGCGAGCCGTCGCTCCAGCGGGACGTGCTCCGCTTCGAGATACTCGGCGATGAAGAAGGACTCCGGCGGGATCGCGATGGCCGGATGCGCGACCAGCACCCTCCGCAGCAGCGTGGTCCCCGTCCGAGGGGCGCCGACGATGAAGAAGGGGCGAGGCATCTCGGGAGCAGTGTGGTCCAGCGAGAGGCTGCACACCAACCGGCGGGTCAGGGCAGGAGGCGCTGCAGTCGCGCGTACTCGCCGGGCTCGGCCCGCTCGAAGCCCTCGACCTCCATGGCCATGCAGAGCGCCGAGCCCTTCCGGTCCCCGAAGAGCCGTTCCTCGATCGCGGCCGCGCGCTCGAGCCCCAGCACGTCGGTCAGCACGAAGGCATCGGTCGGCGCCTCGTCGGTGACCGCCAGCGAGCGCAGGGCCTGCGCACCGATGCCGGCGTGGAGCCGGAGCGCGTTGGCGATGTCCTCGTTCCAGGGACCGGCGACGCTGACGGCGCTCACGTCGGTGCGACCCTCGACGACCGCGGCCAGCGCGGCGGGGTGGGTTCCGAGGTAGTGGGTCGGGCCGAGCAGGGCCGGGTCGAAGCCGTTCTGGCGGAGGTGGTCGAGTGCCAGCAGGCAGCCGCCGAGCGAGAGCGGGTCCACCCAGCCGGCGCGGGCGCCCTTCAGGTCGGCGAGCTCGTGACGGCCCGAGTCCTCGCGGACGACGATGGCGGAGCGATAGCTCGAGCGGCCGCCGCGGAGGACCTTGTAGGCACCGCGGAGGTTCACCGTCACGGCTTCGATCTTCGCGAGGACTGCCGCGGGTGCCCACGCGAGCTCGGCTTCGCCCCGGCCGAGGCGCTCCTCGAGCTCCCGATAGGTGTCGGGGACCTCCACGCGGACCTCTTCGTGGAGCGCCCGCTCGAGCGCACGCTGGAGGATCTCCCCCCGCGCGCGAGCGCGCTGGGTGCCGGTCGACGGTGGGACGAGGCAGCGGAGCACGAGTCCGGTATGGCCACGCTCGGAGGGAGGCGCAAACCTACTCGGCGTGAACGGGCGCGTCGGTGGTGTGCGCCGGGTGCGGGTCGGCGGCAGCGGCTTCGAGCTCCGCTCGCTGCTTGGCGTAGACGCGCGCCCAGAGCCGCAGGCTCATGCGGGGAGCGACCCGCTCGAAGAGCCAGATGGCCTTCCACCAGCGCGGAACGATGATGTAGGGCTCGTTGGCGTCGACGTCCTTCAGGACCTCGACGGCGAAGGCGTTCACGTCCATCGGTCGGGCCCGCTTCCAGAGCTTCTTCATGACCGAGTCGGGCACGCGACGACCGACCTGACCGCCGAAGGTGCCGCCGAGGAGGATGGGCGTCTGGATCGCGCCGGGGCACAGCACGGACGCGCGGACGCCGTGTGCGGCGCCCTCGATGCGGAGCGACTTGGTGATGCCGACGACCGCGTGCTTGCTCGCGGCGTAGCTCGCGCCGCGGGGCATCGGGAGCCAGCCGGCCATGCTGGCGGTGTTGATGATGTGCCCCGAGGCCTGGGCGACCATGATCGGGTAGACGGCGCTGATGCCGTAGCCGACGCCGCGGAGGTTCACGTCGAGGACGTCGTCCCAGGCGCGGTCGTCGTAGTCGAGCATCTCGCCTGCGATGGCGATGCCCGCGTTGTTGAAGAAGTAGTCGATGGAGCCTTCGCGCCGCGCCACCTCGGCGGCGAGGTCGCGGAAGGAGGCGGCGTCCCGGACGTCCAGGCTCGCGGCCCAGGCGCTGCCGCCGCGGGCGACGATGCTGGCGGCGACCTCCTCGGCCAGCTCCAGCTGGCGATCGGCGAGGACCACGGTCACGCCGCGCTCCGCCAGCTTCTCGCCCAACGCCCGACCGATGCCCGACGCCCCACCGGTGATCAACGCGACTCGCTTGCTCATGGGCTCAGCGTAGAGCAGGTGGGGCGGCGCTCCAAGGTGGGCCGAGGTTCGGGGGCGAGGGTCCTGGGTGACTCCCCGTCGCTCGTCACGGACAGGTGCGGACTTCGGCGACTCGGAGCTCGTCCGAGCCGACCGGGGGCACCGCCCGGTAGACCAAGCGGACGCGGCCGGCGTCGTCGGCGAAGGCCCCCGCGGCGAAGCCGTTGTCCGGCTCGAGCGCGTCGTGCGTGAAGCTCCCGCCGACCGGGCGAGTCGCGTAGCGGACGTCCCGGTTGTCCTCGTCGCGATAGACGATGTGGATGGCGCCGCTCGGGGTGACCGCGATGGCGCTGGGGTCGCCCATGCGGTCGAGGACGGCGTGGACCGGGATGGAGGACCAACTCCCGGCTCCGGCGGGACGGTAGGCGTAGTAGAGGTCGGCGCCAGCGTCGTCGGAGAACGACACGTGCACGCCGCCGTCGACGTCCACGGTCGCGTCGAAGGCGGAGGGGAGGACCTGCGCGGGGTGGACCGTCTCGAGGCTCCATTCGGTGGTGAAGCGGCCGTAGCTCAGGTCGTCCTCCGCGAAGTCGGTGAACACCAGATGCAGGCGGCCCATGGCGTCCGCGAGCAGACGGATGGCGTCGCCGCGTGCCGCCCGCGTGAACCCGCCATCGCTGCGGCGAATGGGCGTGATGGTCCAGTCGGTCGCTCCGCTCGCGAGCACCGCGTGCTGCAACCCGTTGTCCTCGTAGACGATGTGGATCGCGCCGTCGGGTGTGCCCGCGACGGCGGGGACGGTCCCGTCGTCGACGCGCTCGGCGACCCAGTCGGTCCCCGGGCGAACGGCATGGACCACCTCGTCGTTCCACCGAGCGAAGACGATGTGCGGCGCGCCACTCGCGTCGAAGCCGATCTGCGGATCCTTGGGCAACGTGCCGGCGCCTGCGGCCTCGACGCCCTGGTCGATCCAGCTTCCGCCGCGCGGTCGGTAGAGGTAGTGGAGTCCGCCGTCCGAGACGTAGGCGATGTGGTCGTTGCCGCCGGCGTCGACGCGGTGGTCTGCGTCGGCCGAGAAGTCCACGGGCGCCGCCGCCGCGATGTCGGTCAGGGTCCAGCCCATGGGCACGCAGACGTCGACCTCGCAGGCCCCGGCGGAGCACCCCATGGGGCAGCTCTCGCGGCTCTCGTCGTAGACGCAGCCTCCGCCCTCGCAGCGCCCGCCGGTGCTGGTCACCAGCTCGCTGCCATCGCAGCGCGGGCCAGGGGGCGGGCAGGCCATGGCCGTGCCCAGGCAGCCGGTCGCCTGGCAGACGTCGCTGGTCGTGCAGGGGTCGAGATCGTCACAGCCCTCACCGGTACGGGTCGCGTAGACGCACTCGCCGCCCTCGCAGGTCCCCGGGCTGTTCTGGCACTCGTTTCGCGGCGAGGTGCAGTCACCGTCGGCCATGCAGCTCTGAGGGACGAACATGTCCTGACCGCCGTCGAGCGCGCCGCCGTCGGCCGCGGCGCCGTCACGGTCGCCGCCGAGGTCGGCGGTGGTGAAGTCGGCCGTGTCGGGCAGGCATCCTTGGACGGCCACGGCGACCACCAGGATCCAGAGTCGACGTCCGCTCCCCATCGGCGGCCAGTGTGCTTTGCCGTGAGACCCATCGCAACGCAGGCCGTTCGGTCTCGCGCAAGGCTGGTCGAGCGAGCGAGGCGATTCGCCACCCCACCGTGCGCACGCCGCACGCTCGTCGATCGAATTTCGCCGGATCGCGAATGGCACGGGATGTGAACTGTCTTCGGGCATGTTCGACGCTCCGGCCACGCCCCGCATCTCGAAACTCACGACCGTCGCCGCGCTGGGTCAGGACGCCTGGCGTGCGCTCGACCCCGCGATCGGCGCGTGTGTCCTGACCCTGGTCGAGCCCGACGAGATCGTTCGTCGGAGGCGCGACCTGCGGAAGATGCGACACGCGCAGATCCGTCGTGAGCTCGGGCTGGTCGCGGTGCCGAACCATGGGCCGGGGCTGGTCACGACGTACCTGCCGGGTGTGCCGCTCTCGCAGGTGACCTCCGAGGGACCGCGGTGCGCGCGAGAGATGGTTCGCATCGGGACGGAGGCGCTCGAGCTGCTGGCACACGCCCACTCTCGTGGCGTCGTCCATGGCCGCTTGCAGAAGCGCCACCTGATCATCGGCGAGTCGGTGGGCCTGGTCGGGTTCGGTCAGACGCCATCCGGGGCGACCCCTCAAGACGACCTCCGGGCGCTCGCGGCCATCCTCTACGAGTGCATCACCGGCGAGGAGTGGAACGCCTGGGCACCGGCTGCTTCGTACCATCGACCCGAGCTCGGTCGTGCCTTCGACGACTGGCTCGCCATCCTCGCCGATCCCGAGCGCGGCTTCCGGGACGCCGACCAGATGCGCACGGCGCTGATCGCGGTCGGCGCCACGCTACCGCCGGCTCGCTCGCGTATCGCGGTCTGACCCTCAGCGGGCTTCCACGCCGACCCCGTCGACGATCTGGTCGCTCGGGTGGACGATCACCAAGTCGCCTGCCTCGAGGCCGGACTCGATGGCCGCGTCGACGCCGGTCTGGCGACCGAGCTCCACGGACCGGCGCTTCGCGATCCCGCCTTCGACCACGAAGACGGCCCAGCCGTCGTCGGTGCGGAAGAGCGCGCTGGTCGGGACCTGCAGCACGTCCTCGTCGCGCCAGACTCGGATCCGCGCCTCGACGCGGTAGCCGTCGCCGAGCGCTTCCCACTCGTCGCGCGGCGACTCGATGGCGATGACCACGTTCACCCTCTGTTCCTCGACGCCGAGCGCGGAGGTCTTGGTGAACGCCGACGGCTCGACCCGGCGGACGCGGCCTTCGAGGGTGGTTTCGCCGCCCCAGCGCTCGATGCGGACCGGCGCGCCGGGTTCGATGCGCACCGCGTCGGCGGTGAGGACGTCCACGACGATCTCGAGGGCGCCCGGATCGCCGACCTCCACGAGTGGCGTGCCCGCCATCACCACGCCCTCGCTCTCCTGGAGGACGCGCAGCACGCGCCCGTCGATCGGTGCGGGCACCTCCATCTGGTCGTCGCCCGAATCACCGTGCCGACCAAGGGCGGCCTGGGCCATGCGCACCTCGTAGTCGGCGACCCGCACGCCGAAGCGCGCGCTGGTGAGCTCTTCAGTGCGTGCCCGTGCTTCGAAGACGGCGCGCTCGGCAGCGGCCGCGGCCACGCCACCGTTCTTCGAGAGCCGGGTCTGCCGCTCCTGGTCTCGCGCGGCCTGTTCGGAGGCCGCCTGCGCCCGCGCGACCGAGGCGCGCGCCTGTCGCTGGGCGGCCCGAGCGCTCGCGACGCGCGCCTCGGCTTGAGCCCGCGAGCGTTGGTCGAGCAGCTGAGGGGGGAGGGGGGCGATGCGTGCGAGCACCTGACCCTCGCGGATCGGGTCGCCTGCGCGCAGCTCCGGGCGCCCCACGCGTCCGCCGATGGGCGCGTCCACGAGGAAGCGATCCTGCACGCGAGTGTGTCCGTCCTCGTCGACGGTGACCTCCAGCGGGCCACGGGCGACCTCGGCGGTGTCGACCGGCACCGGCTTGGGCAGCGATGCGAGGACGATCAGCGCGACCACGCCGAGGGCGAAGAGGCCCCCGACCACGCGTCGGATGATTCGGCTGGTCTTGTTCTTCGAAGCCACGATCACTCCCGAGTCTTCAGCACCCCGATGAGGTCGAGGTGTTCGATCTTGCGACGGACGAGCCACGCGCTGAAGAGCGCCGCGGCGATGGTGAGCACCGTCGCGAACGCGTAGGTGCGCGAGCTGATGATGATCGGCAGGCGGAACGCCTCGGGGTCGGCGGCGCCCCGCATCATCGCGTAGGCGAGCCCGCGCCCCATCACGAGGCCGATCGGGATCGCGAGCGCCACTTGTAGCCCGAGCTCGCCGAGCAGGATGCCGGCAACCTCCGCGCGGGTGTAGCCGAGCACCCGGAGGCTCGCGAGGTCGCGCGAGCGCGTGCTGAGGGAGACGCGAGCGTTGTTGTAGACGACGCCGACGGCGATGGTGGCCGCGAAGAGCGTCAGGATGAGCGAGAAGACGAACATGTTGTCCGCGCTCTGTTCGCGGAACGTCTCCATCACGCGAGCCATGTGGTTCACCGAGAGCACGTCTGGGATCTTCGCGAGCTCCCGGTCGATCGAGTCGACGTAGGCCGAGTCGGTGCGGAGCAGCGCGACGCTCGCGCGAGGCACTCGGCCGAGGGCTGCGGCGACCACGTCCGCCCGCCCATGGACCGCCATGCCGAAGGGCTCCGCGGCGACCCCGGCGATGGGCACGCGAATCGTTCGACGGTCGTCCGTGAGCACCTCGAGCTCCAGCTCGTCCCCGACGTCCACGTCCAGCGCGTCGGCCAGGACGTCGGTGAGGATGAAGCCGCTCTCCGGAAGCGGGACGGGCCGACCGTTCGCGAGCACGCGCTGCATGCCCATGCCGCCGCTCGGGTAGCCGTTGAGGACCACGTCTCGGCTGTGGTGGCCGTGTCGTGCTCGCACCGGAACGGAGTCCATCGCCTCGACCTGGAGGACGCCGGGGATGTTTCGAAGGGTGCCCAGGTCGGTCGCCTCGCGCGGCTCCGTGAACGCCACCTGCGTGCTCCAGCGCTGGCTCTCGTGGAGCTCGACGTTCGCGAGGTGGTCCATCGCGTCGCTGAAGAAGCGCGCGAGCACCAGGATGGCGACCGCGACCGCGATTCCCAGCGCGCTCAGGATGGTCCGGGTCGGGCGCCGACGTACCTCGCGAAGGACCATCCGAGCGGAGGTTCCGAGCAGTCGGCGGACGGCCGCGAGGTCGACCAGCCCGCGGCGGTAGCGAGCAGGTGCGGGCGGCGCCATCGCCTCGGCGGGCGAGAGCTTCAAGACCGAGCGCACGCTGGTGAAGGTGCCGACGACGCCGGCGAGCGAGCTCACCGTCAGGGCGATGGCTGCGGTGCGCGGGTCGACCCGTGCCGCGAGCGTCGGGAAGCGGAAGTAATCCTCGTAGAGCCCCACGAGCCCCCGGGTGAGGAAGGCGCCGAGCAGGACCCCGAGCGCCGCACCGATGACGACGATGAGCCCCGCGAGCTGGAGGTAGTGCGCGAGGATCTGCCGGTCGGTGTAGCCGACGGCCTTGAGCGTCGCGATCTGGGAGCGCTGCTGCTGGACGAGGCGCGAGAGCACGACGTGCAGGAGGAACGCCGCCACGAGCAGGAAGAGCGGCGGCACCTGCGTCGACATCGAGCCGAGTTGCGCGAGCTCCTGGTTGAGGACGTAGTGGCTCGTCTGTCGGTCGCGAGCGATGGAGCCGAAGCCACCGTAGCGCTCGAGCACGTCGTCGACGGCGTCCTTCACGCTCTCCACGTTCGCGCCCGGGATGAGCGCCAGCGCGACGTCGTTGAAGGCGCCTTCGAGGTCGTTCGCGGCGGCCACCGCCTCTCGGTTCATGAAGAGGACGCCCTTGCGGCGAGCGTCCATGGCCATGTCCGAGGGGCTGAGCACGATCACGTACTCCGGCGAGAGCCCGATGCCGACGATGCGCACGTCACGTCGCACACCCCGGAGGACGAGCGGGAGGCGGTCGTCGAGCCCGAAGCCGTGCGCCTCCGCGAAGGCGTCGCTGATGACCACCTGCTCGTCGTGGCCGGGATCGGGGAAGCGCCCCTCGAGCAGATGCACCTGGTTGAGCGCGAGCGGCAGCGAGACGACCGTGGCCACGGCCGGTTCGCTCATCGTCTCGAGGGGCATCGTGCCCTGAGCGACGATCCGGCCATCGACGCGGGCGACGCCCGGGATCGCCTCGAGCTGCCCGATCGTCGTCAGCGGCGCGCGTCGCAGGCTCGCGAAGACGTCGGCGAAGTGGCTGTCGGTGTAGAAGCTCGCGCGCGCGTCTCGGAGCGTGGTGAGCGTGCTGCGGGTGGTGATGAAGGCCGCCACGCCGCTCGCGACCACGAGCGCGATGGTGATGAGCTGTCCCCGCATGCCGCCCAGGTCGCGCAGGAGCTTGCGCTGCAGCGGCGAGACGATCACCAGCGGAGCTCCGTGGGCGAAACCGGCGACTCGTTGCGGACGTCGCTCACGAGCTGGCCGTCCGAGAGCGTGACCACCCGCTCGGCCATCGCGCCGACCGGCACGTTGTGCGTGATGATCGCGGTGGTGGTCCCGAGCTCGGCGTTGATCGTCGCGATCACCTCGAGGACCTTCACGCCGGTCTTGTAGTCGAGCGCGCCGGTGGGCTCGTCGCAGAGCAGGACCGCCGGCTTCTTGGCGACGGCGCGCGCGATGGCGACACGCTGCTGCTCGCCGCCGGAGAGCTGCGAGGGGAAGTGGTCCATCCGGTCCCCGAGGCCCACGCGCTCGAGCGCCTCCTCCGGGCTCATCGGGTCGTCGACCAGCTCGGTGACGAGCGCGACGTTCTCCCGCGCGGTGAGGCTGGGGATCAGGTTGTAGAACTGGAAGATGAAGCCGACGTTCTCGCGGCGGTAGCGGGTGAGCTCGCGGTCGGTCGCCGCGGTGAGCTCCTGGTCGCGGTAGTGGATCTGTCCGCCGGTCGGGGTGTCGAGGCCGCCCATCAGGTTGAGGAGCGTCGACTTGCCGGAGCCGGAGGCACCGAGGAGGACCATCAGCTCGCTGGCGTGGAGCGAGAGGCTGACTCCGCGGAGGGCGTGCACCTCCACCTCGCCCATCGCGTAGATCTTGGTGACCTCGTCCGCGCGAAGCACCACGTCCGCCCCCTCGTGGTCAGGCACAACCGGTGGGGGCGACTCGGTCATGAGCGAACCATGGACCTCCGTCTCGAGGGGAGCAACCGCGTACCTCGGTTCGCGAATCCACAGTCTTAGAACCAGCCGAGGGTGAGCTCGAGGCCGGCGTCGACGACGTTGCCGCCGAAAGTGTAGCGACCGAGCGGCTCATCGTTGGCGACTCGATCGGGGCGGTCGACGGTCTGACTCTTCATGTGGCCGACGCGCACGAAGATGCTGAGGCGACCATCGACGCCGCGCACGTAGGGGCTGCCGGGCGCGGGGTTGGCGGAGTCCGGGTCGTCGCCGAAGTCGTAGCCGCCGCCGAGGCTGATCGAGTGCATGGCGGAGTCGAGGAGGTTGGAGGTCTGCGTGGGGAGCGGCGCCACCTGGTTGCGAAACGAGTAGCCGGCGCGGATCGCGAGGTTCCGCTCCTCGAGGGTGCGGAACTCGACGCCGATGCGCGGCACGAACGCGTCGCTGAAGCCGTAGTCCTCGCGGGGCGGGTAGCTGAGCCCATCCGCGACGGTCATCTCGCCCGGTGGGCTGTTGGGGGTCACCACCAGGAAGGGACCGGGGTGCTTCGACCAGTCCTGCCAGCTGAAGTCGAAGGCGAAGGTCAGCATGTCGCGGAACGAGTAGGTCGCGCCGAAGGCGATCTGCTGCGGCGAGTACCAGGCCGCGCTCTCGATCAGGATGGGCACGTCGAGGAAGGCGCCCGCGGCGTTCACCTCGATGGTCGCGGGCGCGTCGAGGTCGTGGAAGAGCGCCGAGCGATAGGTGAGGGCGAAGCGGAGCTCCGGGATCGGCCGCACGTGCGCCGACGCGATGATGCTGGCGGTGGGCGAGAGGTCCCAGCGGATCCGGGTCGAGAGCGTCTCGCTGTCGGCGGTGACGACGGGGATGTTGGCGTCGATGCCGAGGCCGCTGTTGACCAGGATGCTCGCGCCGATGCCGATGCTCAGCTGGTCGACGATCTGGTACGCCAGGCCCAGCTGGATCGAGAGCTGCTCGAGGGGCTCGCCGTAGAGCAGGAACTGCGGCTGCTCGTCGAGGGTGCCCTGGTCGAGCGTCATCGGGTTCTGGAGGCCGACGCCGAAGACGATGCCGAGGGCGAAGCCGAAGGGCAGCCGGTTGCAGACGCCGATGGTGGTGCGGGTCTGGTTCCGCAGCTCCTTCACGTCCGGGTCGTCGGGGTCGTCGCTGTCGAGCTCGAGCTCGTAGATGGTGTGACGCAGCGCCAGGCTGATCGAGCTCTCACGGCAGTAGGCCAGGTTCGCCGGCGAGTAGTGCGTGGCGGCGAAGTCTTCCGACAACGCGGTGCCGGCGCCGCCCATGGCGTTCGCGCGGGCACCGAGGCCCTGGATGTCGTCGGGGGTGTTCGCCAGAGCGAGGCTCGGAAAGCAGAGCCCCAGCGCGGCGAGCGTCAGCAAGCGCTTCATCGTCATCACGGGAGTGGGAGGGTTGTCGTTGGGCGCGCGAGCGGGATCACTCTTCCGCGACGGTGGCGGGGCCATCGCGGCGGAGCCCGATGAGCTCGTAGATGGCGCCGAGCCCGGTGTCGGACTCCATGAAGTCGACCATGCCCGTGACCGTCTCGTCCGCCTCGCCGACGGAGTAGCGGAGGTCGCCGTCCACGGTGCACATCATCGGCTCGGACACGTTCGTCACCGAATCGAAGATCTCGAAGAAGGTCTCGGCGGGCGACTCGCCCGACTCGAGCGGTCCCGGGTTCACGAAGTTGCGCCCGATGGCGAGCATCGCGCCGTCCTCGTCGGCCATCAGCATCCGGTCGACGATGCCGACGAGATCCGCGCCGTCGTCGCTGCGCTGGCGCGCGACTCGACCGAGCCAGCTCACCAGCGGTTGCACGTCGATGTCGGTGCCGTCGGGGCGAGTGGTGTCCGTCCCGAGCACGCCCGCGCCGACCTGGAGCATCGGGCCATAGAGCCCGTCGGTCGCGGAGGGGTCGAGCATGCTGCTGAGCCAATCCTCGACCTCTTCGCCCTCCGGGTGACGCTCGAGCGTCCCCACGAGTCGCACCACGGCGGCGAAGTCCTGGCCGACCAGCAGATCGTCCACGCCGCTCTGGGCCTCGCCGACGTAGCACTGCCAGGCCGCGGGTCTGAGCGTGGTCGCCTCGCGGGCCGTGTCGCTGAGCACGGTCGCCAGCGGGATCAGGTTCTGGTCCGCGAGCACCTCGCGGCCACCTTCCATGCGGGTGTCGGTGAGGTAGCCGCCGAGGTGGTCGACCAGTCGATCGAAGGCCGGGGTGGCGCGCCCGGTGCGCAGCCGGCCGACCGTCTCCTTCAGCGGCTGCAGCAGCGCCAGCACGTAGCTCGTGTCGGCCGGGCCTTGCCGGGTCTGGATGGTGCCGTCGTCGTCGATGAGGAACGCGATGGCGTCGATGAGCGCGTCGGCCAGCGGCTCGCCATCGGCCGTCTCGAGCGTCAGGAGGATGTCGACGAAGTCGAGGATGGGGTCGCCCACGCCGGCCTCGATCGCCGCGCTGATCGAGGGCAGGGCGCGGCGGACCACCGATTGGGTTCCCGGGTCCGAGTCCTCGTCGAGCCGGAGTCGGCCGCCACGAACTGGAGGATGTCGATGAGCAGCTCGAGCTGACCCTGCGCCTTGAAGACGCGCGCCACCGGGATGAGGAAATCGAGGGCCCCGCTCTGCGCCAGCGCGTCGAGGGAGCGCAGCTCGCCGACGACGGCGTCACCGTTGCATCCGATGAGATCGAGCGCACCGCTCACGACGAAGTCGCTCGCGCCGCCGAAGACGTCGATGACGCCGAGGAAGGCGTCGATGAGGCCGCAGACCGTGCTGGGGTTCCGATCCGCCAGCAGGTCCAGCAGCACGTAGGCCACCGAGCGGTCGCCGCTGAAGGGCACGTCGCCGCAGTCGGCCACGTCGAGGAGCTCGATGACCTGCTCGAGCGCTGAGCGGTTGTCCACCGACATGCCGCCCGACATGTAGAAGCGCGGCCGGTCGTAGTCCGTGGAGACCGATCGGCTCAGATCGGGCATCTCCGCCGAGCACGCCGCGTCCTTGTGGAGCTCGTGGTAGTCGATGATGAGCCCGAGCTCTTCCGGGAAGTCGCGGGCGTTCTCGCCGAGGTCGGCGACCACGTCGAGCAGGAGGCGGGGGGTGCTGGCGCCGCCGCTCGCGGGCAGCTCGAAGACGTCGGCGAGGAGCGGGACCAACCCTTCGGCGGTCTCGAGCAGCTCGCGGTCGGTGAGCGAGAGGCTGCTGCCCTCGAACGCCTCGATGACGTTGCCGAGCGCGACCAGCACGTCCTCGGCGAGCTCCGGGTCCTCTTCGAGGAGGACGGCGAGGGCCTCGATCAGAGTCCGAGCGCGCTCGTCGCCGGCGATCTCGAAGATCAGGAAGGCGAGGTCGGCGAGCGGGTGGTCGTCCGACGGGTACTCGTAGCAGCCGGGGGTTCCGTCCGCGCAGGCGACCGGCGAGCCGAGGACCGACTCGGCGACGTCGACGAGGTCGCGGTGGACGTCGGCGTCGAGCGCGGCGCGCAGCAGCTGGAGCACGTGGGAGAGCGTGGTCTGCTTCACGTCGACGTAGGCGTAGAGGAGCTCGCCGTCGTCCCCGAGGGCCCGGCCCTCGTCGTCGAAGCCGTCGCCCTCGCCGAAGGCGGGCAGGTCGATCGGAGCGCCGGCAGCGTCGACCGGGCGCCCCAGCGCGTCGATGTCCGCGACGAGGTCGCCGTCGGCGTCGACGAAGGGAGCGGGGAGGGCGCCGCCGCGTGCCGCTACGCGCGGGTTGCCGTTCTCGTCGGCGCGAACCGCCCAAGCAGGTGCGCCCATCGAGGCATCCGGCGCGTAGGGGTCGGTGGCGAGCAAGGTGTCGGACAGGTCGTCGACCACCACGCCCTCGCACTCGGTCTCGAAGGGCTCCTCCAGGTTGCGGCCGAGGATCTCGAGCACGGTGCCGAGGAGATTGCCGTCGCCGTCCCGCGCCTGCGCGATCGCCGCGAGCGAGTGGATGCGGTCCTCGAGGTTCGGGTCGGCGAGCAGCCGGCGCACGACCTCGAAGACGTGCGAGCGCTCGAGGGTGGAGCGGGTCTGCGCGATCTCGAGCGCAGAGCTCATCGCGCGTCGGTCGGGATCGATCTCGTCGTCGACGAGCAGCGCCATGGCCTGCGCGAGCGCGTCGGTCATCGCCGGAAGCTCACCGCTGTCCACGACCGGCAGCAGGGTCCCGCCGAGCAGCTCGGGGAGGGTGTCGACCACGTCCTCGCTGATGGCGTGATCGAAGCTCGTGACGAAGCGCTCCTTGTCGATCTCGAGCGTGTCCGCGTACTCGGTGCCGCACGTGTCGGCGCGCTCGAGGTTCGAGTGGAGGATCTCGTAGACCAACCCACCGAGCGTGAGGCGGTCGCCCTCACCCGGCGGATCGGCGAAGTCGGGCTCGTTGCACGCCTCCGCGTACCCCAAGAACAATATCCCGCACATGAGCAGGGCCCACCTCGGGACCCTCACGTTCGCCATCATCGTCACCCCACGAGCAACGGCCCCAACAACTGACCGCGCCCGGCACTCGTTCTAGCCGTGAGATCCCCCACTGATCAAGCCGACGGGCCGGTTTTTCGCGTCCTCGAAGGGTGAGCGATGCTCACCCGCTGCAGCGCGTGAGTCAGAACGGTTGGCGGGTGATCCGTGGTCTGGGCGGGTTCGATGGGGTGTCCGCGAACCGAGGAGATGCCGAAGTATCTTCGAGCGTGAGGGGACGACCGCAGCGGGCGGGGTCAGGGCGCGTAGCGCCCTTCAACCGGGCTGACTCACGCGCTAGCTTTGGCCCCATGGGGGGTTCGGCTCGGTCGATGGCGCTCGTGACGCTCTTGCTCGTCGGCTGCTATCGGAGCCACGAGCTCGGGGACGCCCCCGTACTGCGGGACGCCGCACCCATCGATCTCGGTCGCCGCGACGCGTTCGTGCCCTCGCCGAGCTGCGAGGTGCTCACCGTGCTGGACCGGGACCGGAGCCCCTGGAGATCGCTCGCGTGTGGCCCCGTGACCGACTCGGCCACGGTCGCGCGTGGCAGTGCGTTCGACCAGATCGCGCGCGAATCTCCGGACACCTGCGGCCGCGGTCCGATCCTCGCCGCCCGCCGAGTGCGTGGTGGCGGTGCGCTGAGCGTGGGCGAGGATCAGCCGATCATGGACGCGCACCCGTCGGCCCGTGGCATGGCCGCGGCCGCATCGGGAGAGACGCTGATCGTGGCGAGCGGCGTGCAGTGGACGGCCTTCACCGACTCCTTCGAGCCGAGCGACGAGGGCGAGCTCGCGCCGCGCCTCGACTCCGTACCGGGCTGCGTCCTGCGGCGCGACGTCACCGATCTGGTCGCTCGACCCACCGGCTGGTTTGCGGCCTTCGACTTCTTCGAGTGCGACGTGGGGGGCAGCCAGCATCGCTTCTACGAGTCGGATCGGCTCGCGCCGAGCTCCGACGTGGACACGCTCTGGCCGGGCATCGGCGGCGCGGTGGCCTACGAGAACGGCGCGTTCGGGGTCAGCCGGGTGCGTGACGGGGCCACCACGCGACTCTACTGGTGGCAGGAGCCCGGGGTGGCGCCGCTCGAGCGCACCTTCGGCACGAACGGCTCCCACGTGGCGGTGGCCCGCTGGCCCGATCTGACCGATGGGATCGTGTTGGCCTTCCTGGATGATGACGGCGATGGCCCCGTGGTTCGGATGGTCCTCCTGGATCCCGATGGGTCGGTTCGTCAGGAGCGCATCGTGCCGCTGCCGGACCGCGCCCGCTTCGGCGCCTACGGGCCGGTCGGCATCGAGCTCGCCACGACCGACTTCGGGGTGGTCGCGGGCATCGAGCTCGGGTGGCTCGGCGGCAGGATCGACAGCGGCTACGTGGTGATGGGCTTCGATCGCGCGGTCCGCCCCACGCTGGGCGCGCTCGTGGAGCTCGACTCGGGCAGCGGCCGGAGCGAGCTCTCCCTCGCGGGCTCGGGGGAGGAGGCCCTGGTCTCGGTCTTCACCGGCACCGTCGAAGAGACCACGGCCGAGTCGATCCTCATCGGCTGTTCCCCCTGAACCAGAGTTCGTGATTCTGGGTATGGGATCGGGCGAGGCATCCGGCTTCGCCATTCGCGATCCGCGGCAACGACGGACGGCCCGTAGGCCATTCGAGGCGCTCGGGCGCGGAGTGCGGCGTCGGGGACCGGCGAGGGCGTATCCAGAATCGCGAACTCTGGTTGAGGAGCCGCTCCGCGTGGTACCAAGGGGGCGAATGGGGAAGGGCGCGCAGAAGCGGCGTCGCGGGCTGCCGCTGAGACCCACGCTGGTGAGCGTGGTGGTGCTGCTCATTCTCGCGGGGGCGGGCGGCGTCGGGCTGCTCGCCTACCTGAGTTCCGTTCGGATCGTCGATCACCTCTGGACGGGCTACGCGGACCAGCTGGCGGCGGCGACCACCCAGCGCACGCTCCGCTACTTCGAGCCGGCCGCGCCCTACGTCTCGCTCACGCAGGACGACGCGATCGACTCGCGGCTCGACCTCGGACCCTGGAACGAGTCGGCGCCGCCGCAGGCGATGCTCGAGCACTTCCGCGCGGCCATCGAGGCCCACCCCGAGTTCACCTGGGCCAGCTTCGGCTCCGCCGACGGCACCTACGTCGCCGTCCATCGGGACCCCGAGGGGAACATCCGCGGTGTGTGGCGCACACCGCTCGACGAGAACCACACCCGCATGCGCGAGCTCGTCCCCGACGCGGAGCACATCCAGGACGGCCAGCAGTGGGGATGGCGGATCGTCGAGAGCCGCGACGACGGTGACTACGACCCACGGGTGCGACCCTGGTACCGAGCGGCGGCCGACGCGGACGAGGGTGGGGTGTGGGTCGAGCCCTTCGTCTTCGCGACGGTGCGTCAGCCGGGCTTCATGTACGCCCGGGCGCACCGGGTGGAGGAGCCGGACCCGGCGGTCGAGCCGCTGCGCGGGGTGTGGGCGGTCGAGTACGAGATGAGCGACCTCTCGGCGTTCCTCTCGCAGCTCGAGATCGGCAACCAGGGTCAGGTCTACGTCATCACTCGCGACGGAGAGGTCGTGGGGCACCCGGAGGGCGAGACGACGGTCGAGGTCGATGGGGAGCTCTCCATCGCTCGCGCGGAGGGTCACCCCGACGAGATGCTCGCGACGGCGTGGGACGCGGTGCTCGCGGCGGGGCTCGACGAGCCACGCGAGCTCGAGGCGGGTGAGTACCTGGTGATGAGCCAGCCCTTCCCGGAGGAGTCGGGCATCGACTGGACGGTGCTCGTGGCCGTGCCCGAGGCGGACTTCTTCGCGCCGGTGCGCGAGCAGGCACGGACGACGGCGATCGTCGCGATCGTCGCGTCGCTCATCGCGATCTTCTGCGGCATCTTCTTCTCGAGCCGCATCTCGAGCGCCCTGCGGGTCTTGGCCGACGAGCTCGAGCGGATCGGCGCCTTCGACCTCGAGCACCGCGAGCTCGGCAGCGCGGAGAGCTTCGTGCGCGAGGTGAACGACATGCGCGACACGACGGTGCGCATGAAGGCGAGCCTGCGCTCGTTCGGGAAGTACATCCCGAAGGAGGTCGTGCGCGATCTGATCCTCGGCGGCGAAGAAGCCGTCCTCGGCGGCCGCAAGGAGGAGCTGACCATTCTCTTCAGCGACATCGCCGGCTTCACCTCCGTGGCCGAAGAGATGGATCCGGACGATCTGGTCGCCGTGCTCGCCGAGTACCTCGAGGGGCTCAGCGACGCGATCCGCGCGCAGCACGGGACCGTCGACAAGTACATCGGCGACGCGATCATGGCGTTCTGGGGCGCGCCCCGAGACGACGCGGACCACGCGCTCAACGCGTGCGAAGGCGCGCTCGCGATGCGGGCGAAGCTCGAGGAGCTGCAGGAAGGCTGGACGAAGCGCGGGCTGCCGAAGCTGCAGACGCGCATCGGGCTCAACACCGGCGAGGTCCTGGTCGGCAACTTCGGCGCGACCAGCCGGCTCAACTACACGGTGATGGGCGACGCGGTGAACCTCGCCAGCCGGCTCGAGAACCTCAACAAGCGCTACGGCACTCGGATCATGCTCGGGGAGCGGACGGCGGAGCTGGTGAAGGACCACATGGTGCTCCGGCCGCTGGAGTGGGTCGCGGTGAAGGGGAAGAGCAGGGCGGTGCTCATTCACGAGCTCGTCGGGCGGAAGGGCGAGGTCTCGGACGAGATCCTCGAGACCATCGCGAAGTACGAAGCCGCGCTGGAGCTCTACCGAGCGCGGAAGTTCGAAGAGGCGGCCGAAGCGTTCGAGGCGGCGGGGCCGCTCCGGGAGGGTGACCTCGCCCCGACGCTGATGGCGGAGCAGGCGCGTGCCTTCGCCGCCGAGCCGCCGCCCGACGACTGGAACGGTTCCATGTCGATGACGACCAAGTAGCTCAATTGAAAACGGCCGCCGGTCCGAGGACCGACGGCCGTCGTCACGGGTCGCGGGGTCTACTTGGTCGCGGTCGGGAACGTGAGGTTGAGCACGAAATCGCCGGCCGTGGTCTCGTTGTAGCCGCTCACGACGATCGTGTAGGTGGTGCCCAGCGTCGCCTCGATGGTCAGCTCGGACAGCAGGCCGTTCTCCAGGCTCTCGCCGTCGTCGTTGCAGGCCAGCTCGTCGCCCTCGCAGCCGTCGAAGATGGCGAGCGCGGTGTCGTAGGACGAGCCGATGGTGTCGAAGGTGAACGTTCCGTTGCTCGGAGCGGTCCACGAGAACACGTAGTCCGGCGCGCCGCCCGCGTTGCAGCTCAGCTCGAACTCGCTGCCGGCACCGAGGGTGGTGCCGGTCGCGGCCTCGCCCGACGCGATGAGGGTGATCGTCTCGTTCGGGCAGTCGGTGGCGGGCTCGCCGGTGATGTGGGTCGCGACACAGGCGTCGACGGCCGTGAAGTACGCGTCGGAGCCGTCCGGGCAGGCCGAGAGGCTGTTGAAGTACGTCTCGAAGCAGCTCTCGCCGGCGGTCTCGTCACAGTCGGCGGCGTCGAGGCAGGCGACGTAGGTGTCGAGGGCGTCGGTGAAACAGACCTGCGACGCGCCCTGGGCGGCGAGGTTGTCGGCGTAGGCGGTGTCGAGGCAGGTCTCGTAGTCGTCGGGGGTGCCGTCGAAGGCGGCGCACGCCTCGACCGACTCGAAGCCGGTCATGTCGCACTCGCAGCCGAGCGTGGCGGCCTCGTCGCCGAGCTCGCGGGCGTCGGCGAGGGCTTCCGCGGGCTCGCGGGTGCTGGTGAACATGTCGGTGGGGGTGAACATGTCGGTGCCGCCCATGTCCGTCGTCATGTTCATGTCGACGGGAGTGCCCATGTCGTCCGAGGTCATGGTCGTCGAGCCGTCGTCGTCGCCGCAGCCGATGCCGGCGAGGGCGAGCGCCACGAGGGCGGTGGTGAGGTGTCGGTTCATCATCATTTCTTCCAATCCAGTGACGGCGCGGTCGCGCGCCGAGCGGCGGACCATGAACGACGATCGCCCGTCGTCAACCGATTCGCCGACGGACGCTGTACGAACGTTGCGCAGGCGCCGGGCTACTCGGCGGCGGCCGGGGGGGCTTCGTCGTCCGGCGTGTGGGGCAGGTCGGACTCGCGGAGGCCGGTGGCCTCGGGCAGCTCGTCTTCGTCGACGCCGAGCACGCCGCCGATGCCGCCCATCGCGCGAGAGCCGACGCGACGAGCGTCCTCGAGGATCAAGTAGAGGCTCGGCACGAGCACCACGAGCACCACCGTCGCCATCAGCACGCCGAAGCCGAGGCTGATCGCCATGGGCACCAGGAAGCGCGCCTGCACGCTCGGCTCGAGAATCATCGGTGTCAGGCCGAAGAAGGTCGTCAGCGAGGTCAGCAGGATCGGCCGGAAGCGGCGTTTGGTGCCCTCGACCACCGACTCCCAGATGCTGTAGCCCTTCGCGCGCAGCTCGTTGACGGCCACGATCAGGATCAGTGAGTCGTTCACCACGACACCACTCAACGCGACCATGCCCATCATGCTGATGATGCTGAGGTCGAAGCCGAGCAGGAAGTGGCCGAGGAACGCGCCGACGAACCCGAAGGGGATCGCGGAGAGCACCAGGATCGGCTGGGCGTAGCTCTTGAAGGGCATCGCCAGGAGGCCGAAGACGATGAAGAGCGCGAAGCCGAAGCCCGCGACCAGGCTGCCCAGCGACTCGGCCTGCTCCTTCTGCTCGCCGCCCATCTCGTAGGTGAGCCCGGGGAAGTCGGCCAGGAGCTGCTCCAGCTCGGTCTTCTGCATCTTGCCGACGATCTGCGTGGCGTTGCCCACGCCGGCGACGATGTCCGAGGTCACGCTCACCACGCGGCGCCCGTCGACGCGGGAGATCGAGGTGTAGGCGCGGCCGCGCTCGATGTGGGCTGCGCGCGCGAGGGGGATCTCGCCGCCGTCCGGTGTGTTGATGATCAGCCGCTCGATGTCGTCCATCGAGACGCGCTCCGACTCCGGTCGGCGCACGTAGACCCGGAGCTCTTCGCGCCCGCGCTGCTGCCGAACGGCTTCGGCGCCGTAGTAGGCGTTGCGGACCTGCTGCGCGAGGCTCGCCTCGGTGAGTCCGCGCGCTCGCCCCTCGGCGGTGAGCGTGAGGTCGAGCTGCTCCTTGCCGGCGCTCACGCCGCTGTCGATGTCGCGGAGGCCCTCGTACGACTCCATCTCCCGCGCCAGCCGCATCGCGGCTTCCTCGAGGACGTCGTTGTCCGGGTGGGAGAGCCGCACGTCGATCGGCGAGCCGGCGCTCGCGCCGAGGCTGTAGGTGAAGCTGAGCAGCTCGGCGCCGGGGATCTCACCGAGCCGCTCACGCCACTGCTCGGCCATCTCGGAAGCCTTCATCGGTCGCTGATCGACCGGGACCATCCAGACCATCACGTTCGCGAGGTGCGAGCCGCTCGACGACGCGCTGCCGCGCGGCCCGCCCATCGCGCTCGCGGCGCCCGCCTGGGCGAAGATGCCGCGGAGGATGTCGTCGCCGCCGTTGTCGTCGATGACCGCGCGGGCCGTCTCGGCCATTCGCTCCTCGTAGCGCTTGGTCTCCTCGAAGGCGGTGCCGACCGGCATGCGCAGCTGGGCCACGACCAGATCACCTTCGATCTTCGGCATGAAGTTGAACTTCATGCGACCGCCGGCGAGCGGACCGACCACCGCGCTCATGAAGAGGAGCACCGCGACCGCGAGGGTCACGTAGCGCCAGCGCATGGTGAAACGGAGGAAGGGGGCGAAGCCCTTGTCGATGAACTTCAGCAGCCCCTTCTCCACGCGGAGCTTCTGGAGGAGCCGGAGCGGCAGCAGGAGCGGCAGCAGGAGGATCTCGAGCCACCAGGGCATCTTGTGCGAGAGGTGCGCCGGGAGGATGAGCAGCGACTCGATGAGCGAGATCAGCAGGACCGCGATGACCACGATCGGGATGTTCCGGAAGAACTTGCCGCTCACGCCGGGCACGAAGAGCATCGGCGCGAAGAAGACGCAGGTCGTCACGATCGCGAAGCAGACCGGGACGAAGACCTCCTTGGCGCCTTCGACCGCGGCCTTCAATCGGGGCATGCCCTCGGCGCGTTTCTGGTGGATCGATTCACCGACGACGATCGCGTCGTCCACGACCATGCCCAGCGTCACGATGAACGCGAAGAGGCTGATCATGTTGATCGACACGTCGGCGGCTGGGATGAAGAGCATCGAGCCGGCGAAGCTGATCGGGATGCCGAGCGTGACCCAGAACGCGAGCCGCGGCTCCAGGAAGAGGCCGAGAACGAAGAGGACCAGGACCAAGCCGATCATCGCGTTGCGAAGCAGCAGGTCGATGCGGTCGGCGTAGATCTCGGAGGAGTCGTTCCAGGCGACCGCCTCCACACCGGGCGGAAGGCCAGGGGCGTGCTCGTCGATCCAGCCGCGGACGGCGGCCGAGATGGTGAGCGGCGACTGGTCGCCTGCGCGGAAGACGTTGACCATCACGGCGCGCTTGCCGTTGAAGTAGGTCTCCTGGTCCATCTCGCGGAAGCCGTCGGTCACGGTGCCGACGTCGCCGACGCGGAGCTGGGTTCCGTCCGCGTTCGAACGGATGACGATGTCGGAGACCTCGGCGCCGGTCTCCGCGCGGGCTGCCGTTCGGAGCAGGATCTCGCCGCCGCGGGTCTTGATGCCACCGGCGGGGATCTCGATCGAGGACTGACGGATGGCCTGCGCGACCATCGCGAGGGTGAGCCGGTGCTCGCGGAGCTTCGCCTGCGGGACCTCGACGGAGATCTCGAGCGGGCGCGTGCCGCTCACCTCGGTGTAGGTGATGTCGGGGAGCGCGGTCAGGTCCTGGCGCGCGCTCTCCGCCAGGTCGTGGAGCACCCGCTCGCTCACGTCGCCGTAGAGCGCGAGGCTGATGACCTGGTTGCGCGTCGTCGGCGTGCTGACGACCGGTCGCTCGATCTCCTCGGGGAACGAGGTGATGCGATCGACCGCGGCTTTCACGTCGTTGAGCGCTCGGTCGACGTCGGTGCTGGTGAGCAGATCGACGGCCACGACCGCCATGCCCTCGGCAGCGGTGCCGCGCACCTCCTTGACCCCGTCGAGACCACGGACGGCCTCTTCGATGGCGAGGACGACGCCCGACTCGACCTCGGCCGGGCTGGCGCCGGGGTAGGGCACCTGGATGAGCACCTGCTCGATGGTGACCTCGGGGAAGACCTCCTGCTTGATCTGGAAGGCCATGCCGAGCCCACCGAGCAGCAGCACGAACATGATGATGTTCGAGGCGACGGTGTTCTTCGTGAACCACGCGAGCACGCCGGAGGCGGCCTTCGGCGGCTCCCCTTCGCCGGGGCCGGCGGGCGTCTCGTCGTGGTCGCTCATCGCGCGCTGGTCTCCGCGGCTTCGGCGCGCAGGTCGGTCTCGGGGCCGGTCTCCTCACGGAGCGCCATGCCGTTCACCGGAGTCGGGACGCGGCTGATGATGACGCGGTCGCCGTCGTTCAGTCCCTCGCGTACGAGGACCGAGTCGGCGCGGCCCCAGACGATCCGGAGGTCTCGGATCTCGAGCTGATCCTCGGCGTTCATCACGTAGACCTTGCCGCCCTCGCGCACCGCGAGTCTGGGCACTTCGACCGCGCCGCGGATCCACGGAACGTCGATGTCCACGGTCACGAAGCTGCCGAGCAGCAGCGGCACCTTGGGCGCGTCGGCGCCCTCGCGCTCGAGCGCGAAGGGGTCTTCGATCGCGACCAGGATGCGGGCCATGCCGCCGGAGGCGTCGAGGTCCGGGAGGAGCCGCAGTACGCGACCCTGGCGCAGGACCTCCTGGCCGCCGACGTCGAAGCGCACCTCGGCGGGCGAGCCTTCGCCCTCGTCGCCTTCGGGGAAGGTGATCGAGGGCAGCGCCTCGACGGGGAGCGAGACCTGGACCCACGCCTCATCGGTCCCGACGAGCGTGGCGAGCTGCGAGCCCGGCGCCACGTACTGTCCGACGTCGACCGACTCGCTGAGCACCATCGCGTTGAAGGGCGCGCGAATGGTCGTGCGCTGGAGGTTCAGACGCGCCTGCTGGACCGCGCTCTGGGCGGCCTCGACGGAGACCTCGGCGTTCTCGACCTGCGGCTGGCGCAGCGCGAGCGCCCGGCCCGGATCGTTCGCGTCGCCGGAACCGCCGTTCTCGGTGCCGAAGTTGTTCCACTCGCGCTCCGCGATGGCCTGGCGGCGCTGCTCGAGCTGGAGCTCGAGGCTCGCCCGGTTCACGTCGGCGCTGCGTGACTGCAGCGCCAGCGCGTAGTCGCGACCGTCGAGGCGCAGCAGGCGGGTGTTGCTCGGGACGCGACCGCCGGGGACGAGCGCGTCGCTCACCCAGGTGATCTTTCCGGCGACCTGCGGCGAGAGCACGACCCGGCGCGCCGCCATCACCTGGCCCTGCGCGCGCACGTGGACGTCGTGGTCGTCGACGTGCACCTGCTGCGTCTGGACCAAGAGACCACGGTTCTCTTGTTCGCTCTGCTGCGGCTCGGGGGCGCTCTTCTTGAAGGCGACCACGACGCCGAAGCCGAGCCCGACGATCACTAGAGCGAGCACCACCTGAACCCACCGGATGGGACGATCCTCGCTCACTGCTCTTCCTCCCGGATCTCGCTCGGCGTCGGCACGAGCTCGATGTCGTCCGGCCAGGTGCCGCCGAGGGCACGGTAGAGTTGGATGCGCGCGCTCAAGAGGTCGCGCTGGGCCTGGAGCACGGCGAGCTCCGCGCCCTGCGAGCTCTGGATGGCCGCGAGCACCGGCAGGAAGTCGCTCAGACCAGAGCGGTAGCGCTCACGGGCGGCTTCCAGCGTCTCCTGCGCGACCTCCACCTGCGACTCGAGGATCTCGACGTTGCGGCGGAGCTGCTTCTCGCGGACGAGCGAGCTCTCCACCTCGATGAGCGCGGTGACCACCAGGTTCTGGAGCGTCTCGATCTGCACCTGCAGCTGCGCGGAATTCACGTCGACCTGCGAGCGCGTCGCGAAGCCGTCGAAGAGGGGCATGTCGAGGGTCGCGCCCGCGTTGAAGGTCCAGCCGGACGAGACCTGGGCTCCCCCACCGCCGATGGGCGAATCGGAGCCGAACTCGTTCCGGTTCCACGTGTAACCGGGGGTGACGTTGAGGCGGATCGAGGGGAGCCGCGCGGCGATGGCGGAAGCGACTCGGCGGTCGGCGGCCTCGATGCGCTTGCGGGCGGCGCGCACGTCGGGCCGCTGGTCGAGCAGAGCGGCCGGCACTCCGGGGGCGGGGGCGGGCCCGAGCTCGGGGAGGTCGGTTCGGCCGGTCGGGGCGAGCGCCGGGTCGAGGCTCGGCATGCCGAGGAGCGCTGCGAGCTGTTGCTCGGCCAACACGACCTGGCCTTGCGCGAGCTCGAGGTTCGCCTTCGCGCCAAGCGTCTGCTGCCGCTGCTGGTGGACGTCGAGGCTGGCGACCAGACCCTCTCGAAAGCGGAGCATGACCAGCTCGAGGTATTGATCGTTCACCTCGACCTGGTGTTCGAGGACCGCGACGCGCGCTCGCGCGAAGACGGCGTCGTAGAAGGCCTCCGCGACCTGGGCGGAGGTCGCGATCTGCGCCGCGCGGAAGTCCTCGACCGTGGCTTCCATCTCCCGCTCGGCGGCCTGGTGGTTGCGCGCGTAGCGGGCGAAGAGGTCGACCTCGTAGCTCACGGGGATCGAGGCCGAGGCGGTCTGCGACGTGATCGAGCCGAAGGCGCCGACGCTGCGGCTGTAGCCCACGCTCCCGTTCAGTCGCACCTGCGGAAAGCGACCGGCGCGGGCCTGATCCACCAGCGCCTCGGCTTGCAGGATCTGCGCACGTCGGGCAGCGATCGAGAGGTTCTGCGCGAGGGAGGCCTCCACGACCGCCTCGAGCTGTGGATCGTTCAGGGCGAGCCACCAACGCCGGTCGGGGTCGATCGGTTCCGAGGCGGGCTCGGCGGCGCTACCGGCGGTCGCGTAGTTGGCCGGGAGCGGGGTCGCGGGGACGGGGTCGTCCACCGTCGCGCAGGCGGCGACGAGGAGGAGGGAGAGCGGGAGCGAGCGGTTCATCGGTCGCCGGCTACCTTTCGGAGCGGGGGTTCGCTGGGTCGTTCGGTGATCGCTTGGAGCGCGGCGCGGGCGGCCTCGGCGCTCGACGCGAGGGAGTACACGAGGGTCGAGACGTGCTCGACCTCGAGCGTCCCTCGGTCGAACGGGCGGCCCATGCGTTTCTCCATGCTCTCGGCGTTCAGCAGGAAGAGATGGACGCCCATCGAGGACGACCAGGATTGGATGGCCTTGTGGAAGGGATCGATGTCCGCGCGGACGGAGCCGTCCGCCTGCCCACGGACGATGGCGTTCGTCATCGTCTCGAGCACCTCGGCGACCCGCTGCCGATAACGGAGGAAGTCGTCGCTGGCGTCGTCGAGGGTGGGGGCCTGGAACCAGTCGATCGCGAAGCGGACCGTCTGTGGTGCCTCGCGCACCTTGGTGAAGAAGCCGCGCGACATCAGCCCGAGAGCGGTCAGGCCGTTCGGGGCCGCGTCGCCTCGGGCCCGGAGCTGGGGGATGATCGTCGCCATCCGGCGCTCGGCGATCCCCGCGCAGAGCGCGTCCTTGCCGTCGAAGTAGAGGTAGAGCGTGCCCTTGCTGAGCTCGGCCGCCTCCGCGACCTGCTCCATGCGCAGCTCGCGGTACCCGACGTTCTCGAGAACCCGCTCGGTCGCGTCGAGAATGGCC
Organism: Deltaproteobacteria bacterium; assembly: GCA_017644045.1. Taxonomy (GTDB): domain Bacteria; phylum Myxococcota_A; class Polyangia; order Polyangiales; family Houyiibacteriaceae; genus UBA1660. Next base: position 461,891 of record JAEPMI010000007.1, on the reverse strand, counting down.
GCTCGTCGGGCCTCGCGCTCACGCGCTCGTCGTTTCTTCACGGACATGGGCTACACCGAAGCCGAGCTCGCCCCTACGTCGGGGGTGGGACGAGGGGGTTACCTGGGAGCAGACCGAGGGTCAGGCTCACCATGAGACGCAGGCTGACTCTCGGTCAGTCACTGACTCATGGTTGGCCAGGTTGTGGCGCGGGTGTGCCCGCCGGGCAAGTGAAGTTTTGCAAATGCCAACGATCGTGGCCGTTTAGGCCAGTGCGTTGCGAACGCTCTCCCGTGCGCGGTGGAGCTCTCGAACCAGTCGTCCGCGACTCATTGACGTCTGGCTCGCCAACTCTCGTGTGGTCCAGCCCACCACGGTGTGTCGAAGCAGGATCGACGCCTGCTCATCGGGTAGCTTCCGTACTGCCCGCTCGAGTGCAGGCTCGATCCAGCGCGGTGGCTGGCTCGTCGGAATCTGGAGCGCTCGGGTGCGACACTCGCGAGAAGACTGCCGGTGGTGGCGAGCGATCAGGTGACGGAGGATTCCGTGCATGTAGGTCACCGGCTCGCGCGCCGGGGGGCGGTCGAGGTAGGCCAGGAGTGTCTCTTGCACCAGGTCCTCGGCCACGTCGGGAGCGACCCGGCGTCGGGCCGCGGCCAGCAGGGCCGGCCGCGCCGTCCGAAAGAGCTCGGCCCTCACAGTCGCGTCCAGTAGCTGAGCTCGAGTACGACCTGGATGTCGTCCATCCGCGACCAGCGCACCCGCGGGTCCTCGTAGAGTCGGAGGGTGAAGCTCCCACTCAGTGGCCGCCCTCGGAGCTCGTCGCGGAGGATCGGCTCGAGTCGGCTCGGGTCGGGAGTGGGCTGACCAACTCGCGGGCCGATCTCCCCCTGCGCCGAGCGGATGCGACCCGGGAAGAGGTGGGCGTCGAAGGTGTCGTTGTCGTGATTTCGGATCTCGAACGGGCCGTCGTGATCGAGGCTGTAGTAGAACTGCGCATGCCGCGCGCATGCCGACGCGGCTCCGGTGCAAGGGATCTGGCTGTCGTCCCCGTCGTCGATGCCCACCATCGCGACACGTTCGATCCGGTAGTTGAAGTTCCCGGAGGGAAAGCCACTCCAGAAACCGAGTGAGCCGCTCTCGAACTCGCTGGGCGACATGGTGAACGCGTGCTCGAAGTAGTTCCGGTGTGGCAACCCCGAGGTGTCGTCGACGGCGCAGTCCACGCCGGTTCCGTCGGGGCAGTAGTACTCCGTACCAATGTCGAAGTGATCCAGGAAGGCGCCGTCCCCGCCCTGTGCGCACCAGCCGATCGGTTGGGTGAGGAGCTCGTTCGTGGCGAAGAAGCTGGAGTAGAAGCCTCGCTCCAGCTGGGGCGCCAGGACCTCGCCCTCAGTGGCGCCTGCGAGTAGACGGAACCCAGCGCGGTGGGTGCCGGGTTCGGGTGTGAAGCGCAACTCACAGTGGCGAAAGCCATCCTCGAGCGGCACACAGCCGAGGTCACCGGAGAGCTCGACACCCGTCTCGTCCGTCACGAATCCCTCGACCGAGCTCCCCCATTCGAGCCAGCTGAAGGAGTGCACACCGCCTCCGAGCTCGACCTCCTGGTAGTAGCTCGGCTGCTCGAACACCACTCCCGAGCCACCCATGCTCGGAACGAGGGTCACGACGCGAGTGTCGTAGGCTCCCGATCCGTCGATGTAGCTGGTGTGCACGTCGGGAGCCGCGGACGTCATGGGCTCGCGGCTCAGGCATGCTCCTCCCGCGGTGCAGCCCGCGAGCCAGCCGGTGCCGAGGTCGACCGTGCCATGGAGCAGGTTGGGGCCCGGTACCTGGCAGGGCTCCGGTGCGTTGACGATGTCGTCGCGCAGTGAGAGCACGAGAGTCTGCGTTCCCCGCTGGAACGGCGCTTCGTAGCGGTACGAGAGCATCAGACTCTCCAGCCGCTCGACCATGTGCGTCGCGTACTCGTCAGCGTAGTCATTTCCCGGGTCGGACGGGACGTAGTCCCCCGCGTCGGCCTGTTCCTCCACCCGAGCTCGGATCTTCTCGTAGTCGATGCCCGTCAGCGAGCAGATGCGTGGCGCCCAAGTGGCGGGTGCCTCTTCGAGGAACTCGGGGACGCCGTTCATGAGGACCAGTGACTCGCCAATCCGCTGCTCGATCGCGCGGGCTGCGAGGAAGGTGTCGCGCTTGGCTGTGGTCAGAGCGCGCTCGTAGCGAATCTGGAGAGTGTCCAGCCGGGCCGAGAGCGCCGTGTCGACCATGACGCTGCGCGCATCCCGTTCGGCTTCGACCAGCTGGAGCTGGTTGAGGAGTCGCCGTGCCTCCGCGCGGTTGCTGCGGAGAGCCTCGATCTGGGACTCGAGCGTCGCGAGGGTGGAACGGAGAGTCGTCAGGAGGTCGTTGATCTTGTCGACGCGTGCCAAAACGGCGAGGATCGCGCTCAGCATCTGCTGCTTCCGCTCCTCGTCCTCGATGCGCTCGGTGACGAAGCTCTGCGCGCGGTTGGCATGAATGGACGCCTCGGCCGCAATCACGTCGATGATGGTGCTCGTCAGCGTCGTCAGCGCGCCGAACGGGCCAGCCTTGTTGCCCGACATGTGGCTCATGGCACTCGACCCGATGCCTCCGATGTAGTTCGAAATCGCGCTCAAACGCTGCGCCTCCTCCGAGGCTTCGTACTGGATGTCGCTGAGCTGGTCTTCCAGGTCGAGCTGCTTCAGCCGGCTCTGCATGAGCTTCAGCTCGAGCGCGGAGTCGCGGGTCGCCGAGGTCGCCGCGTGGGCGATGCGGACGATCTCCTGGACCGTTCCCGCGATGGCCAGCGCGGCCTGACCGTGGCTGCCCTGCAGCTCCGGTACCCGTGACTGGTTCTGTTCGAGTGCCCGGATCAGCGGGTCCGGCAGGTCACGGATGGCCGTCTCCTCCATCTTGGACTCGACCGCATCCGCAGCGCACGAGATGTACGCGCTGAGGTTGGCCAGGTCGGCTGGACCATGAATGGGAGGCGGGTCGGCGAGCATGGTGTCGCAGCCGCCATCCCGTTCCACGTTGCTCAGGCAGGCGAGCTCGAGCGCGTCGATGACGTGCCCCCTTTCGAAGTACTGGACGTCGGCGTCGGGTGTGAGGGCCTCCGCGTAGGGGACCGACGAGTCCCCATCGAAGAGGTGTTGGATGGCACCGCACGCCGCGTAGTTCGTCGACTCGTGCTCCCAGCCGCTGTAGCCGACGTCACATCCACCCTTCGCCCAGAAGGCCCGGATGATCTGCGGCATGGGAGGTGAGACGTAGGTTCGGGTCGAGGCGAAGCACTTCGGGTCGTCGTTCTGCCAGCAGGTCCAGCCATCACTCTCCCACCATCGCTCGATCGGATCCGGCACGTCCGGCAGCGCGGCGAACCAGGTCGGTGGGGGCCGCTCCTGGAGGTCGGCGCTGATGTTGAAGGGCGTGGTGTTCCACACGTGCTCGTCCCAGTTCTGGATCTCGACCTCTGCTCCAGTGAACAGACCGAGGATCCGAGCCGCGCGGCTGATTCGATCCGCGACGGCTCCGTGGTTGCCGTCGGTGGGAAACGAGGGGTCGCACCACAGGCCGCCGAGGAACGAACCCGCCGCTTCTGCCTGTGCTGCCACTGCCGGATTGAGGCCGGGGTGAGCGCAGAAGGGCCAGCTCTCGTACTTCGGAACACCAGCGCCGTCGGCCATCGAGAGGAGGGTCCGTCCGCTCGCGCGAACCTCCGCCATGTTCGTTGCGCTTCGATGCACGGTGAGAAACCGCGCCGCGTCGCGTACGTTCTGCTCGGTGAACCACTCCAGCGAAGCTGGGCTGGCGGTCCCCTCGCGAAGGTCGATCAGGGCTTCGCAGTCGCTGTAGCTCGCGCTTGCCCGACGGTCGTAGTCGGTGGCCTGAATGCCCAAGCGCCGGTCGATCAACACGCCGTCGATGCCTCCGAAGCCCGCATCGGAGTAGTGATCGCTGCAGTCGTCGCCGCCGAGGGCGTGGTCGGGAGCCAGCACGGGGCACGGGGGACAGGCGCTCGAGTCCGGGTCGTCGCAGACGCAGATGGGGAGGTCGCCCATCCGGAAGCCGCAGAGGTCTCGATTGCCGACGGCGACCCACTCCGTGTCCTCGCTCAGGCAGGCCCGCAGGCCGATCAAGTCGGAGCCAAGTTCGTCGTATGCGTCCACGAGGTCTTCGTTCTCGAGCACGTCCAAGATGAAGCCCGCCAGGTCACAGTCGGAGTCGGCGTCGGGGCATGCCGCTTCGCGGATGCGGCTCATGTCGACGTGACCCCCACACAGCTGTGCGATGCGGCCGGCGATGTCGTCCAGGCGGGTGTTCAGCCCCGCTTCCCGGATATCGAACGACTCCTCGCGCTGGTCGATGGCCAGGTGCTGCGCGTAGAGTTCCTCCCCGATGCGGTCGGCTTCGGTGGCGGAGCGCCGTGCGCGGTCGAGGTACCAAGCCACGCTCGACTCGAGGTCGTCTTCGCCGGTGAACTCCTCCGTGAGGGCATCCTCCAGCTTCAGAGGAAGGTCTGCGTCGACGATGCCCGCGCACTGCAGCGCGAGCCCTGCAGGGTCGCGATGGTTCGCCGCGATGGTGCGCCTGATGCCTTCTCGTAGCACGGGCCCGAGTGGGGCGAAGGCACACTGCATGGCCGGTCCTTCGGGCTCTTCGAAGCCGAAGTCGAAGGTCCAACCGGGTTCGGAGGGGTCTACGGGACCCGACGTGAAACCGTTGGTCCGGGTTCGACCGTCCTCTCCCTCGAACCAGAACCCCCCAATGCCGCTGCCAGCGTCGGTCCCGGCATCCAGCCGCACGGTCAAGCCGAGGCCGAGGTCCCTCTCCGATTCGCTGCGTGTGGTGGTCGTGGTGGTCGCCGCCTCGAACATCAGGTCGTCCGAGTAGGGCGACGCCTGAACCTCCATTCCGAAGAGCAGCTCACGGCGTGAGCCCGCGGGGTCCAGGTCCCGCGTGACGTAGATTCGCTCTCCGACGAGCTGCTCGGGGCGTCGGATGTCGAGCGTCACCATGTGGTCGCCGTGGTCGTTGTAAGCGGGAGTCGCGGTGACCTCCGTGGTCCGTTCGACGCGCACGGGGGTCTCGTCGCAGACGTCCGCACCGCCCAGCCGACCGGTCATCGCACATTCGAGTCCGGCTTCGCCCCGCCAAACGAGGTACTGCGGTCCCGACTCGGGGCCCGGGGCGTCGTGGAAGCGAAGGGTGAGTCGGTCGTGCGGACGGAGCCGGTCCGTCTCGTCAGCTTCGATCCAGCAGACCCGCGCGCGATCCTCCACCTGGGAGTCGAGGTAGGCGAAGAGGCTCCCGAACGTGTCCTGCGACTCGCCGAGCGGCCGCGCGCGGATTCGATGGACGACGTAGTGGAGGTAGTCATAGAGGGACGAGACGCTGCGCATTCCATAGTCGGTGGTCAGCCCATCGGTGATTCCTGGCTCGGCGAGATCCATCAACACGCGCCCCTCCGTCAGGGCGTAGGGGTAGGCCCAGTCCACCTCGCGCAACGGACGGTCGACGTTCAGGAAGCGCGCGGGTGTTGCCGGGTCCTCGACGATCGCGCGTCCGAGCACGCGGGCTTCCTGCTCGAGCCGCAACGCCGCACGGTCGAGCTCGAGCGGGTCCACGCGAACGTTGCCGAGGAAGCCGTCGGCATCGCTGCCGAAGGTCGGAGTAGCGGACGCCGAGGGGTAGTCCTCGTTCATGGCGTTCAGGAGCGCGGACCGGAGTGCCGCGCCGCGAAGGCTGGGGTCGACTCGGCGGTCGCGGAGGAGGTGGTATGCCCGCTCTTCCGACCGAGTCTGCGGGACCGCCGTCACCACGGGGAAGAGACCCCCGTGCCCTTCGAAGGCGTCCTCGGGACGGTGGAGCACGTTCGCCGCGTCGAGCCGAGACTCGAGCGGAGCACGCCAGCTGAGAATGCGACCACGGTTCGGGTCGCGCTCGGCGGCGCGCCGTGCCTGCGCGGCGTCCAGCATGCGGTTCTCGGCGAGCTGGGCGGCCTCCTCGATGTTCATGACGACCTCGGCGAGCAGGGCACCGAGGGTCTCGAGCCGTTCGCCGCCGTCGTCGTATACGGGGTCGTCGCAGACGTTCGGATTCAGTGCGAGACCGAGCCAGGTCGCGGAGCGATGGAGCTCGGCCAGCGCATGCGCTGCGAAGGTTGCCTGTTGTCGGGGCACCTGCGGCGGAACGGTGAAGTTGTGTGCCACCACGAAGTCGACGGTCTCGGGCGGTGCCTGCGTCAGTATCACCCGCTCGTCGCCGTCCTCGTTCACGTGGAGCAGGTGGATGGGCGCGACCGTGCGGGACATCGTCAGGTAGTGGCCGCCGACGCACGCCGACAGAAGGGCATACCGGCGGAAGGTGGTCGACGTGAGCGGGGCCCCGCTGCCGTCCAGCCAGTCCGGTACCCCTCCGCAGGAGTCGATGAAGGACACGTCCATCGTGCCTTCGAGCTCATCGGCGCAGGCTTGCCGGAGCTCTGCGGCGAAGCTGGTCCCGCCTTCTCCCAGGAAGTCGTCGGCGGCTTTCAGGGCCATCTCTACAGAGCCGGGTTCACCGTCGGTGATGGTCTCGATCCGCACGCGACGATCCGCTCGGTCTGCGAGGTCCTCGGTCGTCTTGGTCGGGTTTGGGTCGCCTCCGCTGCACGCAGTGAGGAGGCAGATCCAGAAGGGCAGTTGGTTTCGTCCACGCATGAGTCTCTCCCAGGTCGGACTCCATGCTGACAGCGGCCGGCGATGCTCTGAATTCGCGTTCGGCTGGCTCTCATGGGCGCGAAATCACGAGCGAAACGAGGCGGCTTCGAGTGAGCGGACGCCCGCGTTCGCGTTCTGATCCGATGACGGCTCCAGAGGCAGAGGGGGGTACGGAGGACGCTACCGATGAACCGACGACCCATTCTCACGCTCCTGCTGCTGGCGGTCGCCAGCGCCGCGATGGCGCAAGACTCACGCACCCGCACGACCGAGCTCGCGCCGCGCCAGCCAGGGTCAGCCGACCGCACGCGGGACCCGGTCATCGTCAACCCGACCCGTCCTCCGGCGGCGCCTGTCGTCGAGAACAAGAGCGCGGTCAGGCCCGGTCTCGCGACCTTCCCCGGTGGTGAGGGATCGATCGAGGGAATGGGGGGCACCTTCGCGGCCTCCCCCCACACCGGCGGCGGGAGCTACTCGCTGCCGATCGTGCTGCCCCCCGGTCGTGCGGGCCACGCGCCCCGCCTGTCACTGAGCTATTCGAGTCAGGCGGGGCAGGGCGTCGCCGGTCTCGGTTGGTCCCTGCCCGTGAGCGTGATCCAGCGCGACCCGACGCGGCGCCCGCGCTACGCGATGGTCAACGGCAACCAGGCGTATGCCGGCGGTGACGAGGTATCTGTGGAGGATCGCTTCATCCTCGACGGGCAGGAGCTCGTCCCGGTCGACCCAGCCGAGGCGTCGGCGATCGACTGTGCCGGCTACCACGGCGATTGCACGAGGCGGCCGGCGGACGTCGGTGACGACTGGGCCGAGTATCGGCTCCGGTCGAGCGGAGGCGCACGCGTGTTCCGCGCACCCGACTATCGACGTTGGGTGGTCCAGGACGTCGACGGTGTTCGACGAGACTATGGTGAGCTCGACGAGGGGCCGACCGAAGTGGTGGCGACCAGCCCGTACTCGATCGTGGAGAACGAAGGCCGGATCTACTCCTGGCGCAACACGCGCACCTCGGACCGCGCCGGTTCAGTCATTCACTATCACTTCGACCAGTACCCGGCTCAGCAGCCGGACGGTTCCTGGGGCTCGGAGAACGAGCCCTACCTGACACGTATCCACTACACGTCCCCGGTCAGCTGCGCGTCCTCTCTGACGGAGCCGGTCACCGCTGCCGCCGAGGCGCGCGGCTGTGACGCGCCGCTCGCCGAATACGCCGTCCGTGTGTGGTTCACGTACGAGGAGCGTCCGGACGTCACCGCCAGCTATCGGCCTGGCTTCGAGATCCGTCGGGCGCGGCGACTTCGAGGCATCACGATCACAGCAGCCGGGGACAGCGGCCAGCGTGAGCTCGTCCGACGTTACTGGCTCACCTACCATCCAGGGCCCATCTCGCTCCTCCGGTCCATTCAGCTCGAAGGGCGGCCCGAGGTCGTGGACCCGACCCACGGATACTCCGTTGGCCAGGCGGTCCTGGAGAACGCCCTTCCGCCAGCGCTGACGGGAGCGGTGCTCCCACCAGCGACCTTCGAATACACGTCAGCGGTCGCGGGGGGCGGCCCGATGGGTGGGATCGATTGGGCCACGGTCCGGACGATCCCGTCCGCTCCCATCGGTTCGCTCTCCGAGGCCGACCTGGACCTCTTCGACGTGGACCGCGATGGGCTGCCGGACGTGGTGCGCGCGCCCGGGGGCGAGACCCAGACGTACTTCAATGGGTTCCGTGAGGCAGCCGCCCGGCCCGCTGGAAGCGCGGGCCGATTCAGCGCTGCAGTGGCGATGCCCGCCGCCGCCGCGCTGGAGCTGGACGACCCGTATGTCCGGCCGATGGATACCGATGGCGACGGCATCAGCGAGTACTTCCGAGTCGATGCGGGTGGTGCCGCACACTCCCGATTCCGACCGCGGCGGACCCTCCAAGCGACGACCGTGCGTCGTTCGGAGCTCGGTCTCGAGTGGGAGGCCGAGACTACGAATGTCGGCGCGTCGACGCTGCCGGATCTCTCGAGCCTCGATGGGCCTCGCACACGCTACCTCGACGTGGACGCCGACGGATACGTCGACGTGGTCGAGAGCAATGGCTCGGAGACGTTCATCTGGTGGAACCTCGCACCCTACGGGCATCCGGGAGACTTCGGCAGCACGACGCAGGGCGGCTTCGGCGCCTGGAACGTGCACTCGGGGGATCCCGACGTCTTCTCGTGCTCGCCCATCTCGTTCGATGAGCCCGAGGCGAAGACCGCCGACTTCAACGGGGATGGCCTGATCGACGTTGGCGAGGTCATTGGAAACCACCTCGCCGTGTACTACGGGCGAGGCGACGGGACCTTCGGGAGCGACGCGTGTGAGCACGACGTGTACCTCACGGACGCGCTCGCTGGCGTGGGTGCCGCTGGCGCCGGAGCCGTTCGCTTCGCCGACTTGAACGGGGACGGCTGGGCCGATGCAGTCTCCCTGAGCGACAACATCGCGATCGCGCTCGGCGGTCCGGAGGGGTTCGACCCGGTTCAAACCCAGGCGGTACTGGGGACGGGCCAGGACCTCGATCTCCGACTCGCCGACATCGATGGCGACGGGATGATCGACATTCTGCGGGGCGAGTCCGGCAACTGGAGCTACTTCACTCCTGGCGGTCTCCACCGTCCGCGGCTCCTCGAGCGTATCGACAACGGACTCGGCGCCGTGACGACCATCGAGTACGGTACGGGGACGGCGGAATATCTCCGCGATCTCGAGGCCGCCGACCAGTGCGATCAGAACGGCTGCACCGAAGAGGTCTTCCGCTGGGAGGAGCGTCCGGAGCTCGCCTGTGAGTCGATCACGGGCTGCCCGGCGGGCCTCGGTTCTGCGGCGTTCAACGTGATGGTCGTCAAGGCCATCGAGGTGCGGGACGGCTTCGGCGCGATTCGCCTGGACGACACCGGGATGCCCGATGAGCAGGTTTCCCGAACGGAGTACGACTATCACGACGGTGCGTACGACGCGAATGGCCGAGCGCTCCTCGGCTTCGCCGTGACTGACACGCACCGAGTGGGCGACGCGAGTCACCCGGATGGCTATGCACGGACTCGCTTCCACCAAGCGCGCCGTCCCGCCGAGCTCGCTGGCGACGGGCTCGCGGCCAACCCCTATGCCCCGCTCCAGGGGCAGCCCTACCTCAGCGAGAGCTGGGTGCTCGAGGCCGACTCGACCCGCCGCTACGGATCGACCGAGCACACGACCCATGCCCTTCGCACGCTCCTGTTCGGATTGGACGGCCGCCCGGTACAGCGGGTCGACGTGCAACAGACGGACAAGCTGATGTACGGCACTGAAGGGTACGTGCCGGGATACGAGACGCTCGCGTTCCCCGGAGTGGTTCCCGAAGGGCCAGGTGCGGCGACCTCGGGCGCGGGTGCGGACGCCCCCGACCTCGCGTGGTACGGCGACGCGCTCCAACACCAGGTGCACGCACGCGCGAGCTCTTTCGCGCACGTCCGCAGCCGCATCGACCGACGCGACAACCTGGGCGCGGTCTGGGCGAGCACCGAGTTCGGACGATTGCGCGACGAGGGCGACGTCGCCCCACAGAGCTATGGAGAGACGATTCACCGGTTCCAGGACCACAGACTCCACAACGGGCAGGGGCAGTGGATCACGGTGACCGACGGCGAGCGCGTGACGGGAGAGGGTACGGAGGCCTATCAGGTGGTCTACCGAAAGACCGACGAGCTCGGCCGCGTGATCATCGAGGGGCGGCCCGCGTCGGCAGACGTCGCGTTCGACTTCGGAGAGCTCGGTACGCAGCCAGCCGGATCACTGCTGCTAGCCGCGACTCGCTACGATGCGTGGGGCAACCCCGTTGTGACGTGCGAGGGAGGCGAGGAGCCCGACCTCGACGCTTGTCTGCACTACGCGGAGACCACGTACGACAAGTTCTTCGCCGACCTCGTGCGAACGGAGCGCGTCCACGTCGGCGAGACGGTGACGGGCGGGTTCCTGAAGTCCGGCATCGTGTTCGACCGAGGACTCGGGGTCCCGTGGTACGCGGTGGACCCCGCCAACGACTGGAAGCAGCTCTTCTACGATGGTCTCGGTCGGCCCACGGCACTGTTCCGGAGAGCTGTCGACTGTTCGCCGGCGCCTGCGCTCACCCACTCGTACGAGGTCGGCGATCCGGTCCACGTCGTACGGACCCGAACGCGGCAGAGCTGCGATGCGTACGGAGAGGAGAGGGTCTACGTGGACGGTCTCGGTCGGCCGCGGGGCAGGGTCTCCTTCGACGTCGGGAGCGACACGTGGGTGCGGAGCGGTATCGCGCTCCTCGACTCAGCGGGAGAAGTGCGGCGGGCCTACCAGGTCGACCGGCTCGCCGGAGCAGATCCCACGCCGGAGATGGCCCTCGTGCTGCCCACCTCACCTTCGGTGATGTTCGAGCGCGACGGCTTCGGTCGTACGGTCCGGCGCTTCGACGAGCTCGGACAGCCGGCCGAGACGCGCTACGGCGCCCTGAGCACGGAGACCTGGGATGCGGAGGACCTCGGGGGCGGCCCGCTCTCGGCGACCCCGACCATCGCGCGCGTCGACGGGCATCAGCGTGCGTACCAGCTCGTTCAACACAACCGGCTCCCTGATGGGACCGGTGAGGAGTTCGTCCACCTGACCACCGCCTATCGAGCCGATGGGTCGCCGATGCAGGTGTTCCGGTGGCGTGCCACGACCAGCGGTCGTCCGGCTCCGGGTACGCTTCAACCGCCTGGCGCCACCGGCGAGATGAGCGGCCGGACCATGGTTCGCGACACCATGGGACGCACGCTCGCCGTGTTCGATCCGAGCGTCGACGACCCGAGCGCTCCGGTGGAACGTGCAAGCTGGCGCTACCTCTGGGGCGCGAGCACCCATCTCATGGCCGTCCGTGACCCTCGCGGTTGCGGACAGGACTTTTTCTACGACCCGGCCGGGCGAATGGTCGGCGAGCGGGTGGTCGGCTGCCCCGAGGCCGTCGCCCCGCCCGAGCCGCAGGCGTCGCTCCCGCCGGATGCTTTCGGGGCAGCGATGGCTGGGCCGGTGCACGTCCGCACGTGGTTCGACCAGCTACCGCCCTGGTACGACGCTGCGGAAGGCTTCGCCCCCGGCATTGCCGACAAGTACATGCACCGCGGTCGCATCGCGGCGACCGAGGACACGGTCCAGCGAAGTGTCGTGCTCTACGACGAGCGGGGGCGACCTGTTCGCGAGGATTCACAGCTCGCGCGGATTACCGAGGGCGGGGCGCTCGGCCCCATCGCGACGCTCGATGCGGCGCCCCCTGCCGCGCCAGAGCTCGACGTGGTGTTCGACACGGAGCGCACCTACGTGGCGACACAGACCTTCGACGCCATGGACAGGGTCGTGACGCGCGAGCTGCCGCCAGAGCCCGATTGGGCCCTGCTCGGCGGTGCGGGGGATGCTCCGGAGGTGAGCGGCCACGCCGCGTTCGACGAGCGTCGGGGCTTGCTCGCCGCGAGCTACGTGGAGATCGACGGCGCCGCGCAGCCGCTGGTGCGCTCGGTGCAGTACACGCCACACGGCGCGCCGGCCGAGACCTGGTTCGGGTCGGTGGACTCCGAGCTGCACACCACGCTCAGCTTCGACGCCAAGCTGCGACTGGATGCACAGACGACGACGCGTGCGCCGACGGGGGGGGCGGGGGTGGAGCCGAGCCTCGAGGCGGTCACGGTCGTTGCGGCGTGGGACCATCACTACGACGAAGTCGATCGGCTCGAGAGGGTCGATGACCTTCGGCACCCGGAGGAGTGGGTCCACGCGCCTCGAAGCGTCGAGGCACGACACGACGCGCTCTCTCGTGTGGTCGGCATCGACTACGGCTACGCGACCGGGGCGGGATCGTTCGACGGCGTCTCCGAGCCGGCAGACGATTGGCGTGACGACCATGCCGTGCAGGCGGCGGTCGACCCGATGCGGCCGACACCGGCGCCGATGGTTTCCGCGCAGCCTGCCGAGCGTCCCGTGAGCCTCACCTACGCGTTCGATTGGCTCGGCAACCTCACCGCTGCCGACGACGACGCCCACGCATTCTACGAGCGCTCAATCGGTGAGCTCACCCATGGTGTCGAGGTCGGTGCCCGGCCCAGCGCACCGTACCTCGCGAGCAACCTCGACGGCTCGGTGCCGAGCGACCTGGGCGGCTACCTCAGCCTCGACTATGGGCGGGGCGGCAACGTGAGGTCGATGACCGTTCACGGGCAGTGCACTCACGCGGGCGCGGGCACTTGCGTCGATCCGGGAGGCAGTGACCTCGGTGCGCGCCGAATGGCGCTCGAGTCCGGCTGCAGCTGCGCGGTCGAGCAGCACTACACCTACGCCCACGACGCCGTGAACCGGATCGTCGAGGCCCGCCGCTACGACCGTGGCGGGTCAGAGGATTGGCAGGTGCGGGCCCGTCAGCGCTATGGCTACGACCACGCCAATCAGCGGCGGATCAAGCTGAGCGAATCCTACCAGGGCGGTCTGCCCATGGCGCGCACCGCGCTCTACGTTCGCCCCGGCGAGTACGAGCGGCGTGGTGTCACCTGGGATGGGTCGGGGTGGGCGGCCTCGTCCGCGCTCGGCTCGGAGAGCCAGTACCTGGTGAGCGGGGCGCGCATCGTGTGGTCCGCCGCCGACCCGGTCACGGGCCTCGATCCGAATCACCGCATCACCTTCACGCTGCGCGACGCGCTCGGGAGCACCTCGGCGGTGGTCGATCTCCAGAGCAACGAGCTCGTGAGCCACGAGACCCGCTACCCGAACGGCACCCGAGAGACGCTCACGGTCGCCGACACTCCGGTGCCGGGGGAGCCGACCGGCTTCACCGGCAAGGAAGCGGATGACGAGGTCGGCCTCACCTACTTCGGCGAGCGGTACCTGCTCTCACACCTCGCCCACTGGGCGACGCCCGATCCGGCGGAGATCCACGCTGCGGCCGGCGGTGAGCTCGCCAACCACTACCATTACGTCGGAGGTCGAATCCTCGACCACATCGATCCCCTCGGCCTGGCCGCCAAGGCCGCAGTGGCGCCGGAGACACCCATCCATGGTGACACTCCTCTCGAGAGGATGATCAACACGTGGCGGTTTTCTCAGGGACTCGAACAGCTCACATTTCACGTGGTCGGTCGAGGTACCGTCATCCCCGAGGATCGAAAGTCCACTGACTCGACCGCTGCGATGCAGTTCGAGGCATCCCAGTTCTTGAACGACCTGATCGTGGAACGGGAGTACTGGATCGACTCGAGCATCCGGACGTTCATGTCTGGAGAGGAGGAAGACGCCTACGACACCATGGTGGAGCGGCTCGATCGATTCCTTCCAATGGACGAATCCAGGCAGGTCAACGCCCAGGTCACATGGTGGGACTCGGGGCGCGACTTCGAACTCGGCTGGATCAACATCACCATGAAGTTTGGCGTGCCAGTGGGGGCCAAGCCGGTGGGCGTGTGGGAAGGAGAGTTCTCTGACGTGGTTCGAGCTGACGGCAGCTACGACCTGAGCAGAGCGACTCAGCTCTCCATCAAGCAGGACGGGGCCACTGCGAACGGCTCGCTTTCCGAATCGGAGCGACACGGTTCTGGTTCGACTCGTGGAACCTCGTCGTCGGGTACATTCAGTCTGTGGGATGAGGCAGTACTCGTGATCGAGGTCCATGCTGAGATTGGAGACTCGATCGAAGTGCACCGAGCGGTCACGGTCGGACAGTCCGATGTGCTTCACTTTACTCGTGGGGCGGAGGTCGAGAGCGAGTCGGACTGACTCGCGTTCCTCAAGGCTCGAACACGACGCGGGCGGGCTCGGATTGCGTGACCACCAGTCCGCTGCCGAGCTGACCTGAGGCGCCGGCGCCCCAGCACCAGAGCTGGGCGTCGGTGTCGATGGCGCAGGTGTGATTGCCGCCTGCGGCGACCGACTGGACGGGAAGCGGGACGGGGTCGGTCGGCACCCAATAGACGTAGTCTTCCACGCCGCCATCCCCGAGCTGAGCGGAGAGGTTGCGGCCGAAGCAGCGCAGCTCGGTCCCCGACACCACACAGGTATGAAAAGCACCGACCGAGAAGCTGTCGATGTCATTGGCCCCAGGGACGGCGGCTGGAGGAACGGTGGTCAAGCCCGACCCGCGACCGGTGCGTCCCTCGTTTCCATCGTAACCCCAGCAGTAGAGTGCGCGGCTTCGGAGGGCGCAGGTGTGTGCCGCATGGAAGGCGTCCCCGCCGACGTTCTCCACCGAACCGCCGGACGCGACCTCGGAGATCCCGTCGATGGGCCCTCCGGAGAGAATCACTTCCGAGGGCGGCGCGATTCGAGCGCTGCCACTGCCATCGGGAATGTCCCCGATGCCGAGGTGGCGACGGGCCACGGGGTTGTATCCCCAGCACTGCAGTCCGCCGCTGGCCGTCACCGCACAGCTCGGCCCATCGCCGGCGGCGATGGTTCCAGCGGCATCGAGTCCGACCACGCCGGGGACAGCAGTGGGTGGCAGGTTCCCAGCCACGCAGCTGGTGGGGGTACAGTCTGGAGTACCGAGCTCGCCGGAGAGGTTGTTCCCCCAGCACCAAACCGAGTCTGTTCCCATGGCGCAGGAGTGTTCGAGACCCGCAGCCACGGCGACCGCGTCGGTGACGTTGCTGATCGCTAGAGGGACCGCATGGACCGTGCGCGAGTCGGCCCTGCCGGTTCGATGATCGGAGCCATCGCCCCAGCAGAAGACTCTGCCGTCGCTTCCAAGAGCGCATGAGTGCTCTCGGCCGAGACTCAGATCGGATACCGCTCCAGGAAAGGAGAGCTGCTGGGGCGTCATGACCGGCATCGAGGTGTCGGCGTCGCCCGCTTGGGCGCTCTCGTTGGCGCCCCAACAGAACACGCGTCCGTCCTCGAGCAGCGCGCAGGTATGAGCGTAGCCGGCGGCGACTTGGGCTACCCGTGGCCCCAACGGGGGAACGTCCGGCATGTCCTCGGGGTCGGCCATGTCCAGCGGGTCGGCCATGTCCAGCGGGTCGGCCATGTCCAGTGGGTCGGCCATGTCCCTCGCGCCTCCGTCGACCAGGCCACCGTCCGTGGAAACGACGCAGAGTTCCGCGTCGCACGCGGCCTCCGCGAGCGTGAGGACGATGGGGCTCTCGTCGTCGCCGAGTCGAACCACTCGGGTCGCGGAGAAGCACCGATCACAAGCGGCATCCCACCCGAACGCCCGTAGCTCCAGGCAGTCTTCGAGGCGACCGATGGCTGGCGGCGATCCGCCCTCGGTGAAGACTTCCTCGTAGACCAGCTCGTTGTCGGTTCCGCCACAGGCGGCACCTTCTCGCTCGATCGCGAGACTGAGCGTCAGCGGAGGCGCGCCGGTGGGGATGGCGATGCGGACCTCCACCGTTTCGGTCGTCGTGCATCCCGCGACGAACAGGGCGAGGAGGGCAGTCCATTTGGGGAGCGGCACGGGCCGGAAGATAGCAGCTCGAGCGAGCCCTGCATGGGCCCGAGCCCTCGGCTGCGCTATGGTCGGCCGGTGCTCCGGGTCGCCTTCGCATCCCTTCTCTTCGCCGGCGTCGCGTCCGCCCAATCGGTGGCCGAGGAACGCCTCTCCGCGGCTCAGCGTCTCTACGACGAGGTGCAGGTCGCCGAAGCGCAGAACGCGTTTCGAGCCGCGCTCGAGGCGGGCGACAACACGCCCGATCAGGTCGCGCGCATCCATTGGTACCTCGGCGTCCTGGCGGCGATCGTGGGCGACTCCGCCGCGGCCGAGGCCGCGTTCGCTCGGGCGCTGACCCTCGAGCCCACGCTGCCGGTTCCGCGCGAGCTTCCGCCGGAGGCGCAGGCGACCTACCGCTCGATTCGTGATGCCTCGGCGAGGCTCGCCTTGTCGGTCGAGCTGCGTGAGGACGTGCTCCAAATCGATCCCGGTTCCGTCCCCGCGGGATGGGTGGCTCGCTACGTGGTCCGCGTGGGGCCGAGCGGTGCGGCACCCTGGGAGGTGTCGACGACTGAGGGGCGCGCCGAGCTTCCTGCGGCCGCTTGGCGTGGCGCCGACGCGATCGAGGTGAGCCTCTCGGCCTTCGATGGGCAGGGCAACCTGCTCGGCCGAGCTCGGGAGCACCTGCGTCGAGCGGCGACCCCTCGGGAGCCGGCGGTACCGCTCGCCCCGCTCGGCGAGGACGTGGACGACGAGAGCATCGCCCGGAGCCCATGGCTCTGGCTCAGCGTGGGCGTGGTGGTCGTGGGCGCCATCCTCACGGCGGTCCTCCTCACGACCCGCCGTGACACTGCCTACGATCTCTCGGTGCCGATGATCGATCGATGAGCGTCGCTCGCATCGGTCCCTACGAGCTGCTCGCTGAGCTCGGCTACGGCGGCATGGGGAGCGTCTACCTCGCCGAGCGGGTGGGGCCTGGCACCTTCCGAAAGCGAGTCGCACTCAAGACGATCCATCCGCACCTCGCTCGCCAGGAGGCGTTCGAGACGATGTTCCTCGACGAGGCGCGCCTCGCCGCATCGATGCACCACCCGAACATCGCGCAGGTCTTCGACCTCGGTCGCGCGGATGGTGAGCTCTACATGGCGCTCGAGTACATGCGAGGGGACTCGCTCGCCGCGCTCCGCGACGAGCTCGTCGCGCGAGGCAAGACCTTGCCCATGGAGTCGATCGCGTGGCTGGTCGCCGAGGCGGCCGAGGGACTCCACCACGCGCACGAGATGCGCGACGAGGATGGCCAGCCGCTGCGCATCGTGCACCGCGACGTGTCGCCACAGAACCTCTTCGTCACGCTCGATGGGCACGTGAAGGTCATGGACTTCGGGGTCGCGCGAGCGGAGGGGCGCCTCGCGAAGACGACCGAGACGGGGCGCTTGAAGGGTAAGTGCGCCTACATGGCGCCCGAGCAGGTGTTCGGCGACGGAGTCGATCATCGAGCGGACGTGTTCGCGCTCGGGATCGTCGCGTGGGAGCTGATCACCGGGCGCCGACTCTTCGCGGCGGAGACCGACGCGGAGACCCTGATGCGGATCTCCAGTCACGACGTTCCGGCTCCTTCGACGGTCGAATCGTCCGTCCCTCCGGCGCTCGAGGCCATCGTGCTCCGCGCGCTCTCCGCCGACCCGGCGGAGCGTCCGGCGACGGCGCGCGACTTCGCGGTGGAGCTCCGTGAGATCGCGGGCTCGTCGCGCGCCCACGATCTCGCAGCGCGGATGACCGAGCTCTTCGGTGCGACTGTCGCAGAGCGGGAGAAGGGGAAGATCGGGCTGGGCAGTCGGGTCAACCCGGACGCGACCACCGAAGCCGGCGGTCCTCCGCCCGAGGGTGAGGCGCGTGGCCGCGATCGCCGCTTGGGGGTCGGGCTGCTGCTCCTCGTGGTGCTGGGAGCTGCGGCCGGACTCGGGTTCTGGTGGACGCGCGACCAGGGTCCGCGGGAGGGCCCGGTCGAGCCCGCGCAGGTGGTGGAGGCGCCCACTCCTCCGAGCGAAGCCGAGCCGAGCGAAGCCAGCGAAGCCGAGCCGAGCGAACCCACGGTCGCGGAGGCAGAGCCCGCCGCCGCTCCGGACCTCGGCGCTCCGCCGCCGGAGCGCTCGCCGCGTCGGCGTCGAGCGGCGCAGCCGCCGCCGACCATGGAGCCCGCGTCCGAGCCCGCCACGGCAGAGCCCGGAACCCTCGACCTCGTCACGCTGCCGTGGGCGACCGTTCTCATCGACGGGCGCTCCTACGGCAACACCCCGCTGGTCGGTCGCTCCGTGCCGAGTGGTCGACTCACCCTCGAGCTCCGTCCCCAGGGCGTGGGCACGCCAACTCGGCGCACGATCACCGTCCCCGCCGGAGGTCACGTCCGTCACCGGTTCGACCTGACCTCCGGCGACTGACTCTGCTCGAGCCGTGCGAGGAGGTCGGCCCGTCGGGCGGCGGGCGCCTCCGCCACTCGGGCGCGAAGTCGTGCCGCGAGCTCGGTCCAGTCGGACTCGTCGCTGACGGTCAGGGCTCCGAGGCTCTCGCTGCAGGCATCCCAATCGCCCGCGAGCGCCAGTACCCACGCCTCCGCGAGCCACCACTCTCGACCCCGGGGGTCGCTGCGAGCGGCCCAGGTCTCGCGCGCGCCGCGCACCCGTCCGATCGCGTCCTCGAGCTGACCCAGGTCGGCGAGCGCGAGTCCGAGATTGAGCTCGGCCACGGTCGCCGCGTCGCTTCCCAGCGCCACGTAGCCCGCCATGGCGCGACGGAAGAGCTCGGCCGCACGCTCCGACTCGCCTGCTCGTTGGAGCACGGACGCGAGCTCGTTCCACGCGTCCGGGAGCAGGCCGCGGCCGCCCTCTCGGCTCAGGGTCTCGAGCGCACGCTCTGCGTCTTCGCGTGCGGAGGACAGATCGCCGGTGCGTCGTGCCGCTCGCGACCGGAGCAGGAGCGCCATCGCTCCCCTCGGGCCATCGCCCTCGGCCAACGTCGAGAGCTTGGTCCGCGCCGCGTCGTACGCCTCGAGGGCGATCAGCAAGAGGCCCTGGTCGAGCCCCACTCCGTCGAGGAGCTCCGTATCGTCGGAGCGTCGCGCGGCCCGCTCGGCCTCGAGGAGCCATCGCATCGCCTCGGTCTCGTTCCCCCGGCCGCGAGCGAGTCGGCCGAGTTGGTGAGCCACGCGTGCTCGAAGAGCGGGACCGCCGTGCTCGCGGGCCAGTCGGTGCGCTTCGGTCGCCGCGCGAAGCGATCGCTCGTCGTCGCCGAGCGCACGCGCCACCAAACTCTCCAGGAGCTGCGCCTGCGCCAGGTCGTTCGAGAGCCCGCCTGCGGCGTCGACCGCTCGGCCGTGAAGTGGGAGCAGGCTCGCCGCGGCCTCGGGTTCGAGCGCGCGCAGCCGCTGCCGGATGCCGCGCTCCAGCGGTACGAGGGCGCTCGCTGGCTCTCCGGCCGCGACGAGATGGCGGCCGATGCGTTCTGCTCCGTGACGGCGCTTCTCGTCGAGCGCACTGGCACACGCGCGATGCGCGGCGGATAGCCGAAGCGACGCGCGAGTCATCAACGCCTCCCGGGCCCGCCCGCTGACGAAGACGATCCGGTCGCTCGCCACGCGGACGAAGCCGTCCGCGGCGAGCCGGTCGAGCGCCGCCAGGGTGGGTGTCGTCTTCGCAGCCAGCGCGGCCTTCTCCCAGACGTCTCGCTCGGCCCCATCGCCGAGCACTGCCAGCACCTCGAGCGCTCGCGTCTCGCTCTCCGAGAGCCGACTGGCGAGTCCGTCGACGCGCGGGCGCCATCCGTCGCGGTCGACGGGTGGCGTGTCGGCCCAACGGATTCGCCCGTGTTCGCGCTGGAGCGCGCTCGCTTCAGCCCACCCGGCCAGGGTCTCGAGCAAGAGCCCGGGCAGCGCGGGGAGCTCTCGGAGCACCTGCTTCGGTCCATCCGCCAGTCGGAGGCTCCGCACCAGCAGCGCGTCGAGCGCGGAGGGATCGAGGGGCCCGAGCTCCAGCGTCTCCCCTCGGCCGTCGTCTCGGAAGAACGTCCGGGACGTCGCGAGCATCGAGACGCCGGCGATCGGCGGAGGCACCGCGGCCCCGTCATCCAGCACGAGCAGCACGGGCCGCTCGGTCGCGATGACGGCCAGCAGAGCGCGGAGCAGGGCGGGGTCACCATCGCCGTGCGCGAGGAGTGGCGCGGCGGCGCCGACGGCCCAGTGGTCCCCGAGTACGCGCCCGAGGCGGCGCCGGACCGTGGCCTCGTCCTCGCCATCGACCTCGAGTGTGCGGGCGGTCGCCGCCGCGAGTGTGTCGTGCGCGCCGAGAACGGTGACGACCGACATGACGTCGTGCTCACGGAGCGTTCGAACGAGCCACCTCGCCAGCCGTGACTTGCCGACGCCCGCGGGCCCGGTGAGCCGAAGGAGAGGGACGGGCTCGGTGCCGGCCAGCCGGCCACGGGCCCATTCGAGCAGTCGGCGGCGCTCCGTCTTGCGGCCCACGAACGGGACCTCCGCGAGGCTCCACAGCCCGAGCTCGAGTGGGGACGTCGCGAGCACCTCACGGGTCTCCACGCGTGGCCGTAGCTCGGCCAGGCGGTGGTGCCCACCGGGGAGTCGTCGCGCAGCCTCTGCCGCGGACTTCGGCCGCTCGGCCACGGGCGCGAGCATGGCACGCAGCCAACCCTCGAGCTCCGACGGCACCGGGTGCCGAGCGTTCAGCGGTCCGGGCCGCGCGAAGAGGCGGCGGTGGGGGGCGAGGTCCCCGAAAGGAAGCTCACCCGTCAGTAGCTCCCACGCGACCGTCGCGAGCGAGTGGAGGTCGCTCGCCGCGCTCGGACGACCGGTCCCGACGATCAGCTCGGGCGCAGCGTATCGGTCCACCAGCGGTTCCCTGGTGCGGTCGGTGCCGGGCAGGTGGGCCATGCCGAAGTCCGCCAGGACCACGTCTGCGAGGGCGCGCGACCGTAGCAGTAGATTGGACGGCTTGATGTCCCGGTGGACGACTCCGGAGGCGTGCGCGTGGGCGAGGGCATCCAGGAGGGCGACGAGGAGCTCGCGCACCTCGGGCCAGGTCGGTCGGCTCTCCGAGCGCGACACGAGGCTTCCCTGGGGGAGGAGCTCCATCGCGACGAACGGACTGCCGGCCGCGAGGCGTCCCCCGGTCGCACGCTCGGCGGCCGGCCCGAGCGTGCCGACGTCGGTGACGCTGACGATGTGGTCGTGATGCAGGTTGGCGACCGCGCGCGCTTCGCGCCGCAGCGCGGCCTGGTACTCCGGGCTTCGGGCGATGCTGGTGACCAGGACCTTGATGGCGAGGGGCCGCCGGGTCTCCGGGTCGAGCGCACGCCACACCTCGCCGACGCCCCCACGGCCGATCGGTTGCTCGAGCTGGTACCGCTCCGCGCTCGCGTGTCGCTTCTCGCCGGCGGCGGTCCAGTCGATACCGACGAACCAGCTGGGTGTGAGGTCGTGCTCCATCGGTGGTCCCGCGCCGGCGGGGGTCAGTCGAGGAGCGCGGTGTGGACGAGCGCGGTCAGGCGAGAGTGGGCGAGCTCGGCCTCGCCGCACTCGGTGAGCACTCGCGGCATGGAGCTCATCAGCCGCTGCACGACGTGCGCGGTGAGCTCGGGCTCTTCCCCTCGGTATCCGACATGGCTCTCCAGGAACCCGGTGAGGAGCTGTACCCCCTGAGCGCGTACCGGGGCGAGCTTGCGCTCCGAGCCCATCGCGTGGGCCGCGTCTTCGAGGGCGTGAAGGACGTCGCGGTGAGCGTGGAAGCTCTCGAGCGCGACCGCCGCGACGACGGCAGCCAGCCCTTCGAGGTCCGTGTCCCGGTGTTCCATCAGGTTGTCGGCGAGGTGAGTGACGTCGCCTTCGAGAAGGCTCACGTGCAGGGCGGTCAGCAGCGACTCCTTGGACGGGAAGTACTGGTAGACCGAGCCGACGCTGACGCCGGTGACCTCGGCGATCTCCGCCATCACCGTGTCGTCATAGCCCTTGCTGACGAGCACTCGACGCGTGCCTTCCAGCAGGTCCGCCACGAGCGCACGGCTACGGTCCTGGCGTGGCTCTTTCCGCGGAGTGAGGCGGGGGATGGCGGCCATGCGCCGGAAGATAGCAGGGCCTACCTCCTGGACGCGCATCCCGTCACACCTCTGGGGTGCATCGGTTGGTCGTGTCGCAGACGAAGTACGGCGGGTAGCCGAGCTGTCCGCAGGTGGGGCCTTCGCTGTGACCTGGGAGAGGCGCGGCACCAGGGCCGCATTCGGGACCCATGACGCACTCCTCCTCGAAGCCGATGTGGCCCCCCTGCTCCCAGCACGGCCAAGCCTCGGGGTCGTACACCGTGGGTGGCATGCACCGCGCCCGATCCGGGTGGTCGGTCATGCAGTAGGCGTGGTCGTCGGCGAAGAGCCGCTGGCAGTCCACGAGGCAAGCGAAGTCGGGCGGGTCGTCGTAGCACCGGCCGACACCGGAGCTCGTGCCCCGAGTGTCGTCGCCCCAGCAGCTGCCGACATCGCAGGGCATGGTGAAGTCGTTGCAATCACAGCCGATGCCGCGCTCGGTGTCGCAGCGGTGGCAGATGCCGACGATGGCGCCGGCGTTCACCTGGGTGCGGACACACTCCATGCGCCCGTCGTTGTCGTCGCAGAACTCGTCGGGGGAGAAGTCGCCGTCGGGCGGGCGGCCGGCCAGCACGGCGTCCTGACACAGGCACCCTTCGCCGCCGACGCACGTCGGGGGTTGAGGGGTGGGGGGCGCCGGAAGCGGCCACTGCACCAGCTGGCCGTGACGGACGCGCTTGCCGATGAGGCGCGCCGCCGAGTTGTAGGTGTCGACGTTTCGCAGGAGCACCCGGCGGTGCCCACAGTGATCGCCGTGCTGGTTCACGTAGCCCGACAGGTGGGTGAGGTTCGCGTCCCACTCGATCCCCGGCGGCCCGGGGATCGCCTCGTGTCCCTCGAGCGTGACACCGAGGCAGAGCGAGCCGTGGTGATGGTTCATCGTGTCCTTGAGCATCTTCCAGCCCACTCCGTGAATGTCGACGTAGTGGTGGTGCCAGAACTCGTGGGCGATCACGTGGTTCACCCAGTACACATAGGCGTCGTCGTCACCGTTCACGCGGCTCTCGATCGTGGACCAGAGGCGCGGACAGACGTTGACCCAGCCCTTCACCGAGTGATGCGCCCAGGTGGTCGAGCTGAAACAACCATTGAGCGGGTTCTCCTCCTTCGATGGGCACTTCAGCCGGAGGTCCGTAGTGTCCATGTGCGCCGTCCGCAGCACGTTCAGGTGGTCGTTGTAGGCCTCGCGGATCGTGTCGAAACGGTCGTCCTTGTACGAGCCGAACCAGTGCCGCGGGCTGGTGCGTGGGCCCGCGGCCTCGCCCGCCGCGTCGGCGCCTTCCCGGTTCCAGGCCCAGCTCCGCTGGTACGAGGGGAGCTCGGCGAGCCCGTTCATCATCTGCGTGAGACGCCAGGTCCCGTGCACCGCTTCGACGTAGGCGAGGCGCGCCTGGGTGCAGTCGTTGCCCATGCAGCCGACGTTGATCGGCCACGTGAAGCTCGGCATCCCGTTGGGGATGGAGCCGAATCGCACCAGCGCCAGCTCCCCGCACGTGGCGGGCTCGCCCGCGAAGCCGCCCGGCGCCGCCGAATGGGTCGCGCCGTCAGCGCCAGTGACGGAGATTTCTCCGACCCAGAGCCGACCCTCGTCGACGCGATAGGTCGTGGCCAGCAGGGCGCTGGCCAGCGTTCGGTCCCTCGTGGTGAGCGCGATGTCGGCGCGGAGGAACGACCGTGAGCCCGCGCTGGTGATCGACACGCGTCGGCCGCCGACCGTGAGCACGGCTTCGGTGGCCCGGGGATCGTCGGGAGCGATTCGCTCGGCGATGGTGATCGAACCCGAGCCGACGCCCTCGAAGTCCACACGACCATCGCGCGTGCGCTCCCCGCGGACCTGCGCTGGAGGAGGCGCGTGGCCGGCGTCGATCACGCTCTGTGGCGCGTCGACTTCTGCGGGCTCGTCGCAGAAGGACGGTTCCTCGTCAGCCGTGTACGAGAGCGCGCTCGTGGTGGGAGCGGGGCCATCTTCCGCGGCGCAGCCGAACGCTGCGATGGCGGCGACACAGCAGGCCGTCCGCCAGCTCTTGGGGTTCATCGTCACGCTGCCTCCTCCGGGTTCGGATCCCACTCCGAAACCCTACGGGTGGCGTTCGGGCGCTCCCATTCGCGTTCGCTCGCGCTGGCTTGGCGGGCTCTCGAAGGCTCACGAGCCCTCCGTGGCGGTCAGCTCTCGCCAGTCGTTCGCGTTTGCTGAGCCACAGGCTCGGTCGGGAGACGCAGCTCGGCGACCGTTCCTCCGCCTTCGCGGGGAGAGAGCGAGAGGGTCCCGAGGTGAGCGGTCGCGATCCGCTCCACCAGCGGGAGGCCCAGGCCAAGCCCAGGACTCTCGCTCGGGGTGACGGCGCCCGGTCCGCGATCCTTGATGGCGAAGACGACCCACTCGCCTTCGGCACGCACCTCGAGCGTCTCGAGCCCCTCGCCATGGCGCTCGGCGTTCTCGATCAGGTTGGCCAACGCTCGCAAGAGAAGCGTCGGATCGGCCTCGAGGGTGGCTGGGGCGTTCGAGGCGTCCAGCAGGGTGGGGGCCAACCCGGAGCGCTCGAGCGCCTGCCCGCCGACCTCGGCTGGGTTCAGCGTCCGGGGCTCCACCGCGTCGAAGTCGAGCCGCGAGCGCGCGAGAAGCCGACCGACGAGCCGGTCCATCTCCTCGAGCTCCGCCTCGAGCTCCGCGCGGGTCTCGGCCGACTCGTCCGGGAGCATCTCGACGAGGATCCGCGCATGCCCCAATGGCGTGCGGAGCTCGTGCGAGGCCTCGGCCAAGAGCGCCTTCTGGTCGGCGAGCTGTTTGCCGATGCGCTCGGCCATCTCGTTGAGGGTTCGCGCCAGGAGCGCGGCCTCGCGGTCGCGGTGGTGTGGCTTCAGTCGAGCGTCGAGGTCCCCGTCGCCGAGCTGCTCCGCGAAGCGGGTCACCTGCCGCAGCGGCCAGCCGAGCCGGCGTGCGAGCGCGCCGCTGAGACCCATGAGCACGAACGCGGCGGCCCCGAGCGCGGCCGCGAGCTTCCCCCACGAGAAGCCGGGTGGCGCCGGCATGCAGAGGGTGGCCGTGCCGCGTCCTTCCAGGGCGACCTCGTGGCGAGGGCCGTCACACGGCGGGGCGGGAAAGAGGACGCGACCATCCGGGTCGTGGAGCTCGACGACGACCTCGAGGGTCTGCTCCAGGTCGCGGACCATGATCGCTCGCTCGAGCGGGTCATCCCAGACGCGGGTCAGCCGCCGGCGGGCGAGCTCCTCGACCTGTTCGTGCTGCTTGCGCCACGACGAGTCGCCGAAGAGCCAGAGCACCCCGCCGACCGAGGCGATGGTCGCGAAGATGGCCGCCACGAACCAACGGAAGATCCGTCGCTGCAGCGACTTCTGCCGCCGCCACCGCCGACGGTGGTGGCGGTGACGATGGTGTCGGTGCCAGGGCGGGCTCACGTGGCGCCCGTGAAGACGTACCCCACGCCGCGCACGGTCTGGATGAGCCCGCTCGCGCGCGGGTCGTCACCGAGCTTCTTGCGCAGCTTCGAGATGTGCACGTCCGCCGTTCGTTCGCCGACCGCCTCGTCTCGACCGGCCGCCTCGAGGATGGCGCTGCGAGGGACGACGCGGCCGGCGCGGCGCATGAGCGCGATCAGGATGTCGAGCTCGAGCGCGGTGAGCTCGATGACGTCCCCGTCGCGCGTCGCGCGGCGTCCGGGCACGTCGACGACGACGCCGCCCCCGGAGAGGCGCTCGTCCTGCAGCGACGGGCGGGTGCGTCGCAGCACTGCCCGAAGTCGCGCGAGGAGCTCGCGTGGGCTGAAGGGCTTGGGGATGTAGTCGTCGGCGCCGAGCTCGAGGCCGACGACGCGGTCGGCCTCGTCGCCCTTCGCCGTGAGCATGAGGACCGGGATGGACGAGCGCTCGCGGATCTTCCGGAGCACCTCGAGGCCGCCCATCCCGGGCATCATCACGTCGAGGAGGACCGCGTCGAACCCGCCGTCGGAGACGGTGGCCGCCGCCCGTGACCCCTCGGGCAGGTGCTCGAGGTGGACATCGTGCGGCTCGAGAAAACGCTCGAGGAGCTCTCGGAGCCGCAGGTCGTCATCGACCAGGAGGACGCGAAGGGTCACGGGGCGAGTCTAGTTCAACGGTGTGGGTGGCGGGGGCGGTGATGGCGACGGCGGCCGTCGTGCGGGCACTCGCGCTGGGGCGGCGGCTCGGGTCGGGCCTCGGGGGGCGGAGGCGCCGGTCGTGCTTCGGTGGCCGCGCGGGCGGCGTCGACGCACACGCGGGCGACGTGGGCCTCGAAGGCCTGGCGGTGGCGGTGGTGGTGGCGGGACCAGTGGGCGCCGGCGGAGCCGAAGCCCGCGATGGTGCCGAAGCCGAAGAGGACGATGAGGAGTCTGCGTTTCATGGGTCGTGTCACCGGTAGGGGCCGAAGGGGAGGGGACCGTGGTCGCCGCGAGAGAGCCAGCGGGCCAAGCGCTGACGCTGCTCGTCGTCGAGGGCTTCGTGGATGCGGCGGAGCGCTTCGCTCATGGCGACACGGAGGCGGGCGAGGCCTTCGTCCGCGGGGGCCATGGCGTTCTCGACCGCGGCCTCGTCGAGCGATGTGCTCGCGAACGCGGCGCCGAGGTTGGAGCGAACGTCGGGGAAGGCGCGCCGCGCGCTCTTGGCTTCGTCCATGACGTCGCCGATCGCTTCGCGGATGACCTTCTCCTGACCGGGCGTGGTGTCGAGGCGCTCGAAGAGGCCCCGCAGCCAGCGGCCGCCCTTGCGCCAGCCGCCGCGCCGATGGTGGTGGTGGGAGCGGTGGCCGCAGCCGCCGCCGAAGTGGCCTCGATGCCCGCCGCGGAGCACGTAGACGAGCCCGAAGAGCGAGGCGAGGCCGATGATGAATCCGAACATGGAACCTCCTTGGTGAGGACCACGCTGGGGCGGCTCTTTGAACGGATTGCGTGCGCTGGTGTGAAGAAGTGTGAAGGCGCGACGATTGACGCGCGCCTCGCCGCTACTGCTTCTCGCAGCTCAGCCGGAGCTCGAAGGCCGAGCCCGGGGCGTTGACCTTCAGCACCTTGGTGACGGTGGCGCTGCCGTTCACCGTAAATGTGATCGGATCGGGCGCAGAGTCCGAGCTCGCCGTGCACTCGACCGGCGCGTCACAGCCGTTCCGCACCTCGACCGAGTGGTTGTAGCCGTAACCGCGATAGCTCGAGTGCTTGGTGTGGGTCACGCACTCCGGCACCTCCACGCTGTCGGCGAGCGCGATGGCGGCGGGGACCAGGAGGGCCACGAGCGCTGCGATGCGGAGGGTCGGCACGGGCTCAGTGTCGCGAAGGCGCTCCCGTCGCGCAAACTTCAGCTGGTCCAGCTTCACGCGATGCGGAGGACCGCGCCGTTCCGGAGCTCGCGGAGGTGAGCGTCTTCGGTGAGCTCACGGTCGCCCTCGAAGACCTGCTTGGCCTGCTTGTGGAACGTGCCGCTCGCCAGCCCGAGCAGCGTGCCCATCGCGCGCTTGGCGAGCTCGACCTCGACGCGCTCGCCCCAGCGTTCGAGGGTGAGCGTGAGGGGTGGATAGCGCGAGGCGCTCAGCTCGCCGGTGATCACCATCGGCTGGTGACGGGCGATCAGCGCCTTGGTGAGCCGCGCGATGTTCCGGGTGTCGTCGATGCCGCGGTGGTGATGGCCGATGAGCTCGAGGTCGAGCGCTTCGAGCATCCGAGCCATGCCGGCGCGCTTCATCTTCTTGTTCCACCTCCGGAAGGGATCCTTGACGTTGATCCAGCGTCGGTAGGGGTGCGGCATGAAGTCGAAGGGCGGGTCGCTCGCGCGCAGCTGACCCGGGAGCATCGTCTGCAGATCCCAGTCGCCGCACGTGACGAGCGCGTAGGGGAGCGCGCCCGAATCGTCGGGCTCGAGCGGTAGGCCGTTGCTCTCGAGCCATCGTTGGTGCGCCGCGAACACTTCGGGGAAGGTCGGCGCGTTCTCGATCTGGTCCTGGGTGATGCTCGTCAACTCGGTGCAGAAGCGCGTCAGCACCGGGTGGTGGACCGGGCGCACGAAGCTCTCGAACTCGCTCACGACCTCGAGGCCGTCGAGCTTCAGGAGCACCGAGGGGAACTCGATGATCTCCTGCGGATCGGGCGGCTCCTCGTCGTCGCACGTCGCCTCGAAGTCGAGGACGACCAAGTGGGTGAAGGAAGACACGGGCGGACTGGTAACCACTGCAGACGGCGGCGCCAGCGACCCGAGCCATCGAGCGCCCGGCCCGGGCGGCGCTCACACGACGCTGTCCTCGCCTCGCTCGCCGTGGTGTACTGAGGCGATGAAACGCGTTGCACTCGCCTTGTCCCTGGTTGCGGCCCTCGCCTGTGGCGACGACGACCGGGTCGAGGTGGACTCGGGACTGGGCGACGGCGGGCCCACCGACATGGGCGGTCGGGACGCTCGTCCCCGCGAGTACGACGCCTTCACGCCGGACCTCGGGCCGCTGCCGGAGCGCTGCGGCGCGGACGCCATGTTCTTCATGGATGAGTTCGGGCGCATGGCCTACTGCATCTACGTCGCGCAGGACGGAGACGACGAGGAGGGCGAAGGCACCCCCGACGCGCCCTACGCCACGGTCCAGCGGGGCATCGACGTCGCGATCGCTCGTGGCGTGGCCACGGGCCGCATCCACGCCGTCGCGGTCTCGCGCGGGACGTACACCGGTCGCGTGGAGCTCGCGGACGGCGTCTCGCTCTACGGCGGCTACGACGCCGACGACGGCTGGTCCCGTGGCGAGGGGAACGAGACCGCCATCGAGGGCGCGGAGCCGCAGGACGGACGCATCGAGGGCATGGTGGCCGAGGGCATCGGGGCGCCGACGGTGGTCGAGTCCTTCACCATTCGCGGCCGCACGGCGCGCTTCGACACCCGCGGCGTCGACATCTACGGGATCCGGGTCGTCGATTCGGAGCCGGTGCTCGAGGACCTCGGTGGGCTGATTCTTCGCAACCTCGTGGTCGTCGCCGGCAATGGCTCCCGAGGCGAAGACGGAGTGACCGGTGCCTCCGGCGCGATGGGGAACATCGGCGGGACCGGAGACGACGGCGACACCGGGAGTGACGGCGACCGCACGCCTGGCGGCGCGGGATCGGTGAGCGAGTGCGACGGCATGAGTGCGCCGCGCACCGAGGGCGGCGCGGGCGGTGAAGGCGGCGGCGACAACCTCTCGGGCTGTGGCACCGGTCGCGAGGACGCCCAGCCCGGGGGGGCTCCCCCGATGCTCCCGAGCTGCGGCGGCGGGAGCGCCGGCGACGCGTGCAGCTGCGTGTCGCCCATCGACTACGACGGTGAGCCCGGAGGCGTGGGCAGTGTCTGCTCCGACGAGCCCGCCGCTTCGGGAACGAACGCTCCGGCGCCCACGCTCCGAGGCGAGGTGGACGGTCTGGTGTGGGCGGGTCGAGATGGCGGCGTGGGTACCGTCGGAACCCACGGCTACGGCGGCTCGGGTGGCGGCGGTGGTGGCTCGGGCTGCAACGCCGGTGGCTTCGGTCCCACGGGCGGCGGCGGCGGCGGCGGTGGCTCTGGCGGCTGCGGCGGACACCCCGGTAGCGGCGGCCAGGCCGGCGGGAGCTCGTTCGCGCTCTTCGCGGTCGGTTCGATCTTCGAGGTCGTGGAGAGCACGTTCACGAGCGGCACCGGTGGCGACGGAGGCGCGGGCGCGGACGGCGGTCCGGGCGGTCCGGGCGGCCCGGGCGGTCCCGCGGGCAGCGGCGGTTACGCGGGCGGCATCGGCGGCGCCGGTCAGGTCGGCGGCACCGGCGGGTCCAGCGCGGGGGGCGCCGGTGGGTCGAGCGTGGCCGTCCTGCTCTGCGAGTCCGAGGCGACCGGAGTCACCCTCGATGGCCTCGAGGCCGGTTGGGTGGGCGACGGTGGCGCGGCGTCTTCGGGCGGCGGCGCCGGAGGTCTCGAAGGCTTCAGCGGTCCGGTGCACGAAGGGTGCTCGCTCTGAGCAGGGGGTGAGGGATCTCCGAACGCGTCTCGTAGCGGCCCTGTGCGAGCGCCCTATGGGGGTGACCGACCCTCGGAGCGGTCTGGTTTAAAGCCCGTTTACGCTTGCCGCAACAAGTGTTGCATGTCCGGGCACCCGGTCATTGGGGTATCTCGTACGACGTGGGGAGCCTCGCCGGTACGACAATCCTCCTTGTCGACGACGACCCCCTGCTTCTCAGGGGGCTCAGTCGGGGATTGGAGAGCGAGGGGGCCGAGGTCATCGGCGTCGGCACGGTCGAGGACGGTCTCGAGCAGCTCTGCGAACCCATCGACCTCGTGATCACGGACGTGAACCTGGGGCCGGCGAGCGGACTCTTGATCGCACGGGCGGCTGCGGTGCGCGTGCCCTCGGTCCCGGTCCTCGCGATCAGCGGTCAGGCGACCGTCGAAGATGCGTTCGAGCTCGGCCGCGCCGGGGTGGTCGCGATCCTCGAAAAGCCCTTCGGGGTCGACATACTGGTCGACGCGGTCGCGAAGATCGCGCCGCCGGGGGAAGCCGAGATCGAGAGCGTTGCGCGACGGATGGTGGGCGCCGCCAGCCTGGGTGACGTGCTCGGGCGGGTGCGGCGCGCGATGGTGAACGAGGCGCTCGAGCGTGCGGATCAGACCAAATCCCATGCCGCGGCCGAGCTCGGCATCAGCCGCCAGCACCTGCAGAAGCTGCTCGAACGCGGCCAGGCCTGAGGCGAGTTCGCGCTCAGATAGGACCGTCTTCTTCGCGAGAGTCGCGGTCGACTACGCGGTTGGCGAGTGGGTGTTCCATCATGCGTTTGGCGACATCGATCGCCCCTTCGGAGGGTAGAGCGAAGATCTGAATTGCCCCTCTTTGGCAGCGCCACGGCCCACTCGAAAAGGGGCGAGCTCGAGCGCATCGTCGGCGCGGCTTCGCGAGAGCCGGCGCTGCCGCCCGAGGTCCGGGTCGCCGGGATGAGCGAAGCGCGCGGCACGCGGCGGTCGCCAAAGGGCGGTTGGTGGGCGGGGCCGGGGTCGAACCGACGACGTCCTCCTTGTAAGGGAGGCGCTCTACCACTGAGCTACCCGCCCGGGTGCTTCGGGCGGCGCTACTCTAGCCTCGATCGGCGTGTTGGCCAGGGTGTTTGGTGGTGGCGGGGTTGCGCGCCGCGATCGGCGACCCACCTGTCCGGCCTTTGCGGCGCACCTGCGCCAGACAGGCACTCCGATGACGTTCGATCTTCGCAGCGCCGATCTCGATCGGCTCAACTCGCTCACCAAGTATCCGTCCATCCCGACCTTTCACGCGCTCGGCGCGAAGGGCGCGCTGACGGAGGACTCGCTCACGTTCGATGGGCCGGTGTTGCTGACGGAGAAGATCGACGGCACGAACACGCGAGTCGTGGTGTTTCCCGATGGTCGCTACGTGATCGGGAGCCGGAGCGAGCTGCTGCATGCGCGGGGCGACATCATCGCAAACCCGGCGCTCGGCATCGTGGACGCCGTGCGTGACGCCGCAGAGCGACTCGTGGACTCGGCGGAGCCCGGTGCGTTGCTCGCGTTCTACGGCGAGGTCTATGGCGGCAAGGTCACCGGCGCGAGCAAGCAGTACACGGGCTCGCGGCGTGTGGGCTTCCGACTCTTCGACGTCGTTCGGACCGAGGCCTTCGTGGATCGCCTCGAAGAGGAACCGGAAGCGATCGCCGCGTGGCGAAACGGCGGTGGTCAGACCTTCGTCGGCGAGGAGGAGTTGCAGGCGCTCGCGTCGCGCTTCGAGCTCGAGGTCACGCCTCGGATCGCTCGAGTCGATGCGATGCCGAGCTCCGTCGCCGAGGCGGCCGCGTTTCTCGAGGAGCACATCCCCGAGACGCGGAGCGCGCTCGACGAAGGCGGCGGTGGTCGGCCCGAAGGGCTGGTGGCGCGGACGCTCGACCGTTCGGTCATCGCGAAGCTGCGCTTCGCTGACTACCGGCGGACGCTGAAGCGCCGGAACTGAGGTTGCGGCCCGCAGTTCACGACCGTGACCCTGGGGCACGCCGCTCCAAGGGGGCTCGAGCCCGAAGATATTGGGCTTTCTTGCTCCCCTGGAGCGGCACGTTCCATGCTTCGTTCACCGACATGCAGGGAACGAAGGTGTGGTTCATGGGCGCGGCCGTTGCGTGCGCCCTGGGTTGGGGGAGCGTTGCGCAGGCGCAGGGCGTGCCCGTCGTGGAGCAGGACCAAGCGCCTCCAGCGCAGCAACCGGTGCCCGATGGCTACCAGCAGCAGCCGGCGCAGCCCGCGTACGGGCAGCAGCAGCCGGGCTATCAACAGCCGGGCTACCAGCAGCCCGGGTACGGTCAGCAGCCGGGGTACCGAGGGCGGCGGCAGCGCATCGCGTACCACGAGGGCATGCAGATCCCGCCGGGGGGCGAGATCGTGACGCGGATGCGGCTCGGCCTGTTGATCCCGGGCCTCGCGCTCTTCGGTGTCTCGTACATCGGGACGCTCGCTGCGTGGGCGGTGTCCGAGGACTCGGGCGGACGAGTACAGGACATCAACCTGGTGCCCGTGGTCGGTCCCTTCATCGCGGCGGCTCGCGCCGACACGCAGGCACGCAAGCTCGGCGCCGCGTTCATGGGCGTCTTCCAGACCGTTGGGTTCGGGCTCCTCATCGGCGGGCTCGTGCCGAAGAAGTACATCGTCTACTACGCGGACAACTGGCAGCTGGCCCCGCGCATGGGTCTCGACGGCGGCGGACTCGACTTCTCGATGGAATTCTAGGCGCTCGCTACCCGAGTTTCGCCAGCGAGCTGGCCGGCCACTTTCACGCCGCCGAGCGCGGTGGCCAGCGTGCTCTGTCCGGGGAAGACGCTGTCGCCCACCATCCAGAGCCCAGGCCAGATCGGTGGGTTGGTCAGGTGGCGGTAGTGGTGCAGGCCCTTGGTGCGCGGGATGCCGCCCACATAGCCGAAGTCGCGGCCGGTGAAGCGCTCGAAGGTGCGGGGGCTCCCGGTCATCGAGTGCGCGGTCGCGGCGGTGAGCTCGGGCGCGAGGCGGTCGAGCGTGTGGGCCATCCGCTCCTGGACCTTCGTGATGCGTGAGGCGACATCGTCGCCACGGAACGCAGCGGAGGGGACGTGGGTCGAGATGGTGACGGTGCGCTCGCCGTTCGGGCCGCGCTTCTCGGCCACCGCGCTGATCGAACAGAAGAGGTGGTTGCCTTCCGTGAAGGCGGCGTGTTCGTCGGCGACGAGCTCGAGGTGGTGCGCCTCCGGTCGGTCGGGGAGGGCGCCCTCGGCGAGGCGCAGGTAGATCATCGCGGCGCCCCAACCGCCCTCGACGTTGGTCGCCAGCCGGTCGAGGCGTGCGGTCGACTCACCCCGAATGCGGCGGAGCGCATGCGGGGTGAGGTTGGCGACGACCTGGCGCGCGTGCAGCTCACCCTTGCGGGTCTTCAGGTGCCAGCCGCCGTCGGTTCGGGCGAGGGTGCGGACCTGGTCGGTGAAGCGGAGCTCGGCGCCGTGGGCTTCGGCGGCGCGGGCGAGCGCCCACGCGAGCTGGCCGATTCCGCCGTGGACGTGGCCGGTGCCCCGGAAGTAGTAGTCCATCGCCGCGAGCGCGAAGGGCGCCTCGACCTCGGCAACGCCGCACTGGACGGTGATCTGGCAGACGGCGTCGAGAAAGGTGCGGAGCGGCTGGCAGTCCGCGAGGCCGTGACGCCGCACGACGGTCTCGAGCGGCAACCCGATGACGCGCAGCAGCGGTAGATAGCGGGGCGCACGGCCGACGTGGCGGAAGAAGGTGCGCGCGTCGAAGGGTGGCAGGAGGGTGGGTTCGTCGAAGAGCGCCCAGAGCGCGTCGGCGACCTTGCGCTGCTCGACGAAGAAGGCGCGGATGCTGCGCTCGTGTCGCGGCGCGAGCGCGCAGAGGCGAGTCAGGAACGGCTCGCGCTCGGGCGGGACCCCGAGAGTGAAGGACGGAGTGCGCAGCTCGACCAGCGGGTCCATCGTGCGGACCTCGACGTCGAGGTCGAGCTCGTCCATCCATCGGCGGAAGAGCTGGCCTTCGCCGAAGCCGCTGAAGAGCGTGGCGCCGGATTCGTAGCGCGCGCCGCCTCGGGTGAAGGTGGAAGCGCAGCCGCCGGGGTAGCGGAGCTGCTCGAGGAGGACGACGTCGGCGCCGGAGCGGGTGAGCTCGAGGGCCGCGGCGAGGCCGCCGAAGCCTGCTCCGATCACGGCGACGTCGCAGGTGCGCATGAGCCGGTGATGGGGTCACGGAGTCGCGCCGGCGAAGGCAGTTTTCATTTTGCCTTCGGAGCGCCCTGTTTTTTCGGGGGATGCGGAGGGGGGGAGTGTCCCCTAGGAATTGGAAGGCACGGTGCCTAGGGAATGCAGACGCGGGTGACTTCGCTGAGGCGGGCTTGCTCGTTGGGGTCGAGGCCGCCTTTGCGCTCGCCGAGGAGGCGGAGGTTCTCGAGGAGTCGCTCGCCTTCGTCGCGGGTGTCGGGGGTGATGAGCTCGAAGAGCTCGTCCTTGGTGCTCATCGCGATGCTGACGATGGCCTTGCCGAACATGCGGGCGAAGGCTCCGTCGGGGAGAACCGGATAGAGCTGCGCGATCCGCTCGTCGAGGACCGCTTGCTCGGTTTCGTCGAGATCGCCGTCGGCGAGGGCGACGTAGAGCCAGGCGTTCACCAAGGCCGTCGCCTCTCGCTCTTCGGCGATCGGCACGCTACTGCTGCGCGCCCGGGGCGTCGACGGTGGGCTTCGGGACGTCCTCGTCGGGGACCTCCGGCTTGATGAGCTTGCCGAAGCGGTACTCGAGCGGCTTCTTGCGCGCCGCGCCGAAGAGCGAGTCCGGGTCCGAGAGGACGAGCGCCTCCGCGAGGACCTGGTCCATGTGCTCGACGAGCACGACTCGCATCGCCTGGAGCACGCGCTTCGGGATCTCGCGGAGGTCCTTCCGGTTCTCCTGCGGGATCAGGATGGTGTCGATGCCGCCGCGGTGCGCCGCGAGCATCTTCTCCTTGAGGCCGCCGATGGGCATGACTCGGCCGCGCAGCGTGATCTCGCCCGTCATCGCGACGTTCTTCCGAACGGGGATGCGCAGGAGCGCGCTGGCGATGGAGGTCGCCATGGTGATGCCGGCGCTCGGGCCGTCCTTCGGCACGAACTCGGGGAAGTGCACGTGGACGTCGACCTCGGAGTAGAACTCGTCTTCGAGGCCGAGCACCCGCTGACGCGAGCGGATGTAGCTCATCGCCGCCTGGGCGCTCTCCTGCATGCCCTTCTCGAGCAGGCCGGTGATGTGGAGCTTGCCCTTGCCGGGCACGACCGCGACCTCGCACTCGAGAATGGTCCCGCCGACCGTGGTGAACGCCAGGCCGTTGGTGAGCCCGATCTGGTCCTCGTCGGAGGCCTTGTTCGGGTTGTACTTCGGCACGCCGAGGTAGCCCGGCACGTCGCGGGCGGCGACGCGGAAGCTGGTGATCTCCTCGCCATTCTCGTCCTTCTCCTTCTGGACGACCTTGCGAGCGATCTTGCGGCAGATGCTCCCGAGCTCGCGCTCGAGGTTACGGACGCCGCTCTCCTTGGTGTAGTGGTGAATGACCGTGCGGATGGCGTTCTCGGTGATCTCCACCTCGACGCCCTCGAGACCGGCGGTCTTCAGCTGCCGCGGCACCAGGTACTTCACCGCGATGTTCAGCTTCTCGAACTCCGTGTAGCCACTGAGCTCGATGATCTCCATCCGGTCGCGCAGCGGCAGCGGGATGCCGCTGAGCTGGTTCGCGGTGGTGATGAACATGACGTCGGAGAGGTCGTAGTCGAGGTCGAGGTAGTGGTCGTTGAACGTCTCGTTCTGCTCGGGGTCGAGCACCTCGAGGAGCGCCGCGGCCGGGTCGCCGCGGAAGTCGCTGCTCATCTTGTCGATCTCGTCGAGCAGGAAGACCGGGTTGTTCGTGCCGACCTTCTTCAGCGACTGGATCAGACGACCGGGGAGGGCGCCGATGTACGTGCGCCGGTGACCGCGGATCTCGGCTTCGTCCCGGACACCGCCGAGGCTGAGCCGCACGAAGTCGCGACCGGTCGCGCGAGCGATGGAGCGCGCGAGCGAGGTCTTACCGACACCAGGCGGACCGACGAGACAGAGCACCGGGCCCTTGAGCTTCTTCACGAGCGCCTGGACGGCCAGGTACTCGAGGATGCGCTCCTTGATCTTCTTCAGGCCGTAGTGGTCCTCGTCCAGGATCCGCTCGGCCTCGTCGAGGTCGTAGTTCTCGTCGCTCTTGTCGTACCAGGGCAGTTGCAGGATCCAGTCGACGTAGTTGCGGACGACCGTCGCCTCCGCGCTCATCGGCTGCATCATCTTGAGCTTCTTGAGCTCCTTCTTGACCCGGGTCAGCGCTTCCTTGCTGAGGCGCTTGTCCTTGAGCTTCTCCTCGATCTCCTGCAGCTCGGACTTGAACTCGTCCCGCTCACCCAGCTCCTTCTGGATGGCCTGCATCTGCTCGTTGAGGTAGTACTCCTTCTGCGACTTCTCGACCTGCTTCTTCACACGGGATCGAATCTTCTTCTCCATCTGGAGGATGTCGATCTCCTTGTTCATCAGCTCGAAGAGCTGTTCGAGACGCTTCGCCGGATCGAGGATCTCGAGCAGCTCCTGGCGGTCGGGGATCTTCCGCGAGGTGAGCTGCGCCGCGATGGCGTCGGCCAGCCGGGAGGGGTCGTCGATGGTCTGGACCGTGACGAGCGTCTCCGGCGGGACGCGCTTGTTGAGCTTCGCGTAGGTCTCGAACTCGGCCTTCACGCTGCGGACGAGCGCCTCGAGCTCGGGCGACGACGCCGGGTCGTCCTTGAGCAGCTCGACGTCGCAGAGGAAGAACTCGTCGTTCGGGATGAAGCGCTGGATCTTCGCGCGGCGCTTGCCCTCGACCAGCACCTTCACGGTGCCGTCCGGCAGGCGGAGGAGCTGGATGACCTTGCCGACCGTGCCGACGACGTAGATGTCGTCCGGGGTCGGGTCGTTGGTCTTGGCCTTCTTCTGAGCCGTGAGGAGGATCTCCTTCTCGTGGCTCATCGCCTCTTCGAGGGCGTTGATCGACTTCTCCCGGCCGACGAAGAGCCGGACGACCATGTGGGGGAACACGATGATGTCGCGCAGGGGGAGCAGGGGCAGGACCTTGTCGCCGCCGCTGGTCTCGTTCTTCTCGTCGTCGTCGTTCCGGTGAAAGAACATGTCGTCTGGTTCGCCCTTGGTCTCGATCGTGGAGCGGGGCCGTGACGAATCGTCCGGCCCCGCGTACTTCTTGCTTGGGATGATGTGGCTGAGCTGGCTTACGCCATCTCGGCCTTCTTCTTCTCTTCGTAGACGATCAACGGCTGCTCACCCTTGGTGATCACCTCTTCGTTGACCATCACTTCCTGGATGCCCGTCTGCGAGGGGATGTCGTACATGATGTCGAGCATCGCCTGCTCCATGATGGCGCGCAGACCGCGAGCACCGGCGTTCCGCTCGAGCGCCTTGCGGGCGACCGCCTTGAGGGCGTTCTCCGCGAAGCCGAGCTTCACACCGTCCAGCTCGAAGAGCTTGCCGTACTGCTTCACCAGCGCGTTCTTCGGCTTGGTCAGGATGTCGACCAGCGCGTCCTCGTTCAGCTCGTGGAGCGTCGCGATGACAGGCAGGCGACCGATGAACTCCGGGATGAGGCCGGCGCGGAGGAGATCCTCCGGCTGCACCTGCTCCAGGACCTCGCCGATCTTCTTGTCCTTCTTCGACGGGATGTCCGCGCCGAAGCCGAGCGTCTTCTCGCCGATGCGCCGCTCGATGACCTGGTCGAGGCCCACGAACGCACCGCCGCAGATGAAGAGGATGTTCGAGGTGTCGATCTGCAGGAAGTCCTGCTGCGGGTGCTTGCGGCCACCCTTCGGCGGGACGTTCGCGACCGTGCCCTCGATGATCTTGAGGAGCGCCTGCTGCACGCCCTCGCCGCTGACGTCGCGGGTGATCGAGGGGTTGTCGCCCTTGCGCGCGACCTTGTCGATCTCGTCGATGTAGACGATGCCGCGCTGCGCGCGCTCGACGTCGTGGTCGGCGTTCTGCAGGAGCTGGACGATGATGTTCTCGACGTCCTCGCCGACGTAGCCCGCCTCGGTGAGCGTGGTCGCGTCCGCGATGGCGAAGGGCACGTTCAGGATGCGCGCGAGGGTCTGCGCCAGGAGCGTCTTGCCCGAGCCGGTCGGCCCGAGGAGCAGGATGTTCGACTTCTGGAGCTCGACGTCGTCGCCGACCTTCGAGTCGATCCGCTTGTAGTGGTTGTGCACCGCGACCGACAGGACCTTCTTGGCCCGGTCCTGGCCGATCACGTACTCGTCCAGGATGGTCTTGATCTCGGCCGGCTTGGGCAGCGGCGTGCCGGAGCTCAGGGCGTCGTCCCGGTCGACCTCCTCCGCGATGATGTCGTTGCAGAGCGCGATGCACTCGTCGCAGATGTACACGGTCGGCCCAGCGATGAGCTTTTTGACTTCCTTTTGGGATTTACCGCAGAAGCTGCAGGTGAGGTTCCCATGGCCCTCGTCTCGCCGTCGGTCAGGCATCGATTCCCCGGTGTCGGTTGCTGATTGGGTACTCTAGTCCCGCGGTGGCTACAGGGCAACGGGTGGGCCCTGCAGGCACAGGTCGGAGTACGGTCACTTCTTCCTCGGCTGTACCACCTCGTCCAAGATCCCGTATTCCTTCGCCTCTTCGGCGGACAGGTAGCGATCGCGCTCCGTGTCCTCCTTGATCTGGGCGGCGTCCTGGCCCGTGTGCTGGGACATGATCTGGTTCATCCGGTCACGGATGGCGATGATCTCGCGGGCGTGGATCTCGATGTCGGTGGCCTGGCCACGGTAGCCGCCGAGCGGCTGGTGGATCATCACGCGGCTGTTCGGCAGCGCGCGGCGCATGCCCTTCTGGCCGGCCGCGAGCAGCCAGGCCGCCATCGAGGCCGCCTGGCCGAGGCAGACCGTGGCCACCGGGCAGCGGACGTACTGCATGGTGTCGTAGATCGCGAGGCCCGCCGTGATCACGCCGCCCGGGCTGTTGATGTAGAGCGTGATCTCCTTGTCGGGATCCTCGCTCTCCAGGAAGAGCATCTGGGCGATGATCGAGTTGGCGACCATGTCGTTCACCTCGGTGCCGAGGAAGACGATGCGGTCCTTGAGGAGCCGGCTGTAGATGTCCCAGAGCCGTTCCCCGCGGTGGGTGCTCTCGACGACGTAGACCGCCTGGGCGGGGTCGTGGATCGGGTCGCGGGGATGGTCCTGGCTCATTCGCTCTTCTCCTCTTCCTTCTCGTCGGTCGCGTCGGAGGCCTCGGCCGTTTCTTCCGGCGCGTCCTCCTCTTCCAGGATGGTCGCCTTTTCCTTCAGGAACGCCATGATCTTTCGATCGAGCAGCTCGTTTTCGAGCTGGTCCCGGCGCTCGCCGCGGTACTCGACGCGGACCTTGGCGATGTGCTTGCCGGTCTTCTCGGCGATGTCGGCCAGCTCGGCGTCCACGGCGTCGTCATCGACCGTGAGATCGTTGAGGCGGGCGAGCGCACCCAGGACCAGGCCGGCGCGCACGCGGCGCTCCGCCCGGGCGGGGAGACCATCGAGCATCTCGGGACCCATCTGCTGGCCGAACATCTGCGCGAACTGGGCCATTTCGTAGATGAGCCGCTGCTGCTGCTCCTTGATCATCGAGGGCGGGACCTCGATCTCGTTCTTGGCGAGGATGGCGTCGATCAGCTTCTCGCGGATCTCGCTCTCGTCCCGGCGGTCCAGCTTCTCCTGGATCTCGTCGCGGATGGCCTGCTTCAGCTCGGCCAGGGTCTCGTAGTCGCCGGCGTCCTTGGCGAGCTCGTCGTCCGCCTCGGGGAGGATCCGCTCGTGGAGCGCCTTGCAGGTGAGCGCGAAGGTCGCGGTCTTGCCGCGGAGGATCTCGTTCGGGTGATCCTCGGGGAAGGGCACCTCGACGTCCTTGGTCTCGTCGGGGGTCATGCCCTTCATGCCGGCCTCGAGCTCGTCGAGGAAGCTGTCGTCGCCGAGCTGGATCTCGCGATCCTCGCCGCCCATGCCCTCCTGGACCTCGCCGTCGACGGAGACGGTGAAGTCGACCGTGATCCGGTCGCCGTCCTTGGCGCCGCGCATCGGGTCGGGCTCGCGGAAGTCGGCGTTCTGCTTGCGCAGGTCCATCAGGCGCTCGTCGACCGCCTCGTCGGTGGCCTTCGGGGAGATGTGCTTGATCTCCAGTCCGTCGAGCTCGAGCGACTCGATGGTCGGGCGGACCTCGATGGTCGCCGTGAAGCGCAGCGGCTCACCGTCGGCGATCGACGGCTCCTCGGGCAGGTTCGGCTCGCTGACGATCTGGAGCTCGTGCTCCTCGACCGCGTGGATCAGGCCCGCCTGCACCAGCGAGCTGGTGACCTCGGCGCGAACCTGCTTGCCGAAGAGCTTCTTGACCATGCCGCGGGGCACCTTGCCCGGGCGGAAGCCGCGGACCTTGGCGGTCTTCGCGAGCTTGGAAAAGCTCTGATCGAGGTCCTTCGAGACCCGCTCCCACGGAACCTCGACCTTGACCTCGACCTGGATGGGGCTGATCTCGCTGACCTCGGACTGCACGCGCTTCTCCACTTGGGAAAGGACTAGAGACAAAAGGGACGGGACACCTAGCCCGGATTCGCCTCCAGTCAACGTCAGCGGCGGCCGCGGGGTGGATCAGGGAGCGGTCGGCGGGGGCGGCGGGCCTGCCTCGTGCAGGTCGATGGCTTCGCGGGCCGCGCGGAAGAGGGCGGCAGTGGTGGGCCGCTGCCGCGCGCGGGGCACGTTTCGTAGGATCACCACCGCTCGACCCTCCCGCTGGACGTGGCCGCCGGTGATCTCCTGGCCGACGTGACGGGCGGCTGCCTCGGCCTCGAGCGCCTCGTCTTCGTCGTCCCAGAGTGTGAGCCACACCACGGCCGCGCCCATCGGGCCGCCGCGGTAGACCCGGAGGCGATCGCCCGACCAGCCGGCGGCGGCGTCCGCGTGGACCCCGCTCGTGCGGCCCTGGCCGAAGTAGACCGCCAGCTCGAGCTCGCCGAGGGTGTCCTCGTCGATCATCTCCGTGCCGAGCCCCTCCGGGCCGAGCTGATCGTCCAGTGACGGGATCGTGATCTCGACCGGCCGCTCGCGCGACGCGCTCTTCTCCGGGTGCAGCACCTGCTCTGTCGAGAGCGGCAGATCCTCGAACTGCCTCTCGACCGCGGCCCACCCACCCTTGCTCGCCCAGTAGGTGCAGAAGCCGAGACCCGCCAGGTAGGGCACGACCAGGGTCGCGCGGACGATCGCCGGCGCCTGCGAGAGGGTCATTCCGCCCTGGGGCATGGCGGTGTCGACCATCATCTCCTCGAGGGTCGGGACGTTGCCGGCGATCTGCTGGGAGAGCCGCTGGACGTCACCGGCGCGTGCCCCGAGCGCGACCATCGCCAGGGTCGCGTCGCCCTCGACCAGCGAGCGGAGCGCGCCGCTCGCGTCGTTGTTGCGGTCCTGCTCGTAGAGCGCCTTCAGATCGTGGTGCTGGTCCTGGAGCGCGTGGACCAGCTCGTGGACGAGGATGCCCTCCGGCTCCTCGGCAGCGGGGCCGCCGCGGAGCAGCGTGGCCATCACGTCGTCGCGGATGACCATCTCGCCCTGGTCGGGATCGTAGTAGCCGACCACCTGCTCCCCGAGCACGCCCTCGAGCAGGTCGCGGATGTCGGTGTCGGCCGGCAGGAGCCCGAGCGCCTTGTAGATCTCCGAGGCCTGGGCGAGGTCGTCCTCCTCCATCTGCTCGCTCAGCCGCTGGGTGATCGATGCGGCGTTGCGCACCCGGGTCACGACCGGGTGGAGGAAGGGCAGGCGGCGGACCTCCACGGCGGCCGCCTGAAGGCTGGCCATGACGTCACGCTCCGCGGGAGTGAGCGGCCGGTCGGTCGCGGTGGCCTCGGGCTCCGCGGGCCGGGCGGCGATCGGCGGGGGCACCGGCGCGGGCCGGGGGGTCGGTGCCGCGCACGCGACGCAGAGAGCGAGGAAGAGGAAGCGGCTCATCGATCGGTCTCGAGCGCGATGGGGACCACCTCGGGCTTGCGCCGGATGGACTTCCAGAAGAAGCGCCGGATCACGCGGCGCGCGCGATCCTCGACCGCCTCGAGGGTCTCGTCCTCGTGGCCGAAGCGGCGGAAGTCGTCTCGCAGGTACTCGGTGCACTCGTCGAGGAGCTCGTCCTCGACCTCCTCGGGGAGGAAGCCACGGGCCTCCAGCCGGGGCGGGCCGGCCAGCCGCTTCTTCTTGCGGCCGAGCTGCACGGGCAGAGCGACGGCGATCATCCCGAGCTCACCCATCCGGATGCGGTCACGGCGCATCAGATCGTCGACGGCGACCCCACCGTGCGCGATGTAGGCACGGCCGCTCTCGACCGAGCCCACGACCGAGAGCTCGTCCCGCTTCAGCTCGACGATGGCGCCGTTCTCGATCGCCACCACGCTCTCCACGCCGGTGTCCCGGGCGAGCTGCGCGTGCTCGCGGAGCATGCCGTAGGTGCCGTGGACGGGCAGGAAGCACTTCGGCCGGAGCCACTCGATGAGCATCCGCTGCTCGTCGCGGTAGGCGTGGCCGCTGACGTGGACGCCGGGATCGGTCCGGCGGTGGTGGACCGTCACGCCGATCCGCGCGAGCTGGTCCCGGACCGCGAAGACCGAGCGCTCGAGGCCGGGGATGATCCGGGAGGAGAAGACGACCGTGTCGCCGGCCTCGAGGTCGAGGTCCCGGTGCTCCTTGCGGGCGAGCTTCGACAAGGCGG
Organism: Deltaproteobacteria bacterium; assembly: GCA_017644045.1. Lineage (GTDB taxonomy): Bacteria > Myxococcota_A > Polyangia > Polyangiales > Houyiibacteriaceae > UBA1660. The sequence goes on along the minus strand of JAEPMI010000007.1, from coordinate 418,867 downwards.
CCGGCGGCTCGCCCTGGGTGCCGGTGGCGAGCACGAGCAGCTCGTTGCGCGGCAGCTTCTGGGCGTCGCTCGGTCGGACCAGCAGATCGCTGACGTTCTTCAGGTGGCCGAGCTCGCGGGCCAGCTCGAAGTGCTTCCGGACGGAGCGTCCGAGCAGGAGCACCCGGCGGCCGTGTTTGCGAGCGGAGGCGAAGGCGCTCCGCATCCGGTGGACGTTGGAGGCGAAGAGGGCGACCACGACCCGGCCCGGGAGATCGCCGATCAGCCGGTCGAGCGCGTCGGCAGCTTCTTTCTCGTCGCCGGAGCGCCCCTCGGAGAAGACGTTCGTCGAGTCGCTCATGAGCAGCGCGACACCGTCGTCGCCCAGCTGCTCGAGCCGATCGCGCGGGAAGGGGGCGTCGGCGGGGATGTCCTCGATCTTGAAGTCGCCGGAGTGGACGACCACGCCGGCGGGCGTGTGGAGGATCAGCCCCATGGCGTCCACGATCGAATGGTTCACGTGGTAGGGCTCGATGGCGAAGGGGCCGGCCTCGAAGGTCTCACCGACCGCGATGGGATGCATCGCCGGCACCGGGATGCGCATCTCCTCCAGCCGCTGCTTGGCGAGCTCGAGGGCGTAGGGGGGGCCATAGACCGGCGGGAGCGGGACCTCGAGATCACGGAGGAGGTAGGGCAGGGCGCCGATGTGATCCTCGTGGCCGTGCGTGATGACGATCGCCCTCAGCACGTCCGCGGGCTCCCCCATGCGAGGATGGAGCACGGCCTGGAAGTCCGGGTGGATGATGGACACGCCCAGCGGCCGCACGCCGAGATCCGGGTCCATCCCGGCGAAGGTCACGCCGCAATCCAGCAGGATCCGGCCCTCGGCGGTACCGAGGATCATGGCGTTCATGCCCACTTCACCCAGTCCACCAAGGGGGATGAGGTGCAGGGCGTCGGCGTCGGGGCGCATCGGGGGCGCAACCTAGCAGCAACCCGGGGAAGCGCCCGACGGCGTGTGCGGCCCGCCCCGCTCGCGCGCTCTCGGAGACGGCCCAGCGGGCTCGAGGCCCCGTCGCCCAATTTCCTTGGAATGACCACGGGGCCGCCGCGTTGACCGGCCCGGATCGGGCGTGTTAGGCCCCGTCGGCCCCGAGGGGGTGGCTTCGGAGCCACCGTGAATGGGGCAGATTCCTCTGGAAACGAGCATGCACGTGCAGGATTTGCTTCGACTCCTGGCGACCAGCGTCGCCGCCCTCGCCCTGATGGCCGGCCCCGCGTTCGCCCAGCCGCCCGTCGGCGACGACACCGATGAGGTGGACGACGAGGACCTCGATGACGAGGACCTCGACGACGAGGATGACTTCGAGGACGAGGACGAGCCTCAGCTCCGTCCGCCCCAGCTCGAGATGCCCGACGTCAGCACCGGCGACGAGGAAGTGGAAGAAGAGGAAGAAGAGCTCGACGAGGAAGAGGAGGAGGAAGACGTCGACCCGGGCAGCGACATGGACCTGCTCAGCGAGGCCGAGCCGCCCCCCTCGAGCGATCCGACCCTGACCCGCTGGACCGCCCCCCGCTCGGTGGTGACGCTCAACGGCTACTTCCGCACCCGAGGCGAGCTCTGGGACAACTTCTTCCTGGGCCGCGGTTTCGATCGCAACGAGATCTACGACCCGGGCGACGGCCCCTTCAGCCGCTTCGTGCCGGCGGACCGCATCGCCGCGAGCGCCACCGGCGGCGGCGGCTGCGACACCATCGACGACACCCGGACCCCCTGCAACAACAGCGACCGTCAGCGCTTCGCGAACATGCGGCTGCGCATCCGGCCCACGATCGCCCTGAGCGACGACGTGAAGGTCCACATGATGATCGACGCGCTGGACAACCTGATCCTCGGGTCGACCCCGGACAGCGTCGCCTACGTCCCGACCGGCGGTCCGGATGGCAGCACCACCGGCTACACCCGACCGGTGCGCACCCCCGGCGTGCCCATCGACACCTTCGCGAGCACCCAGAACCCGTCCCAGGCCAACCGGAACTCCGGTCGCGACAGCATCTACGTGCGCCGCGCGTGGGCCGAGGTGACCAACCGCGGCATCGGCCAGCTCCGCTTCGGTCGCATGGGCTCCCACTGGGGTCTCGGCATGTTCCAGAACGGTGGCGACGGCATCGACGCCGACTTCTCGTCCGACGTCGACCGCATCATGCTCGTCACCAAGCTCGCGGGCTTCCACTTCTTCGGCGCGTACGACTTCGCGTCGCAGGGCATCACCAACCAGCTCGTCACGGACTTCCGCGACGTTCCCTTCGACCTGACGGCGAAGGACGACATTCGCCAGTACGTGCTCGGCGCCGCGCGGCGGACCGAGGACGAAGAGGCGGAGGCGCGGCTGCAGCGCGGCAGCTGGGTCCTCGAGGGTGGCCTCTACTTCATGTACCGCAGCCAGTCCTTCTCGACCGCGGGCATCTCGAACGCCTTCCCGTCTGCCGGCGACTACTCGCTCGTCGAGCGCGACGCGCGGCAGTTCATTCCGGACCTCTGGGGCCGCTTCCGCATGGGCGGGCTCCGGCTCGAGGTCGAGATGGCCGCCATCATCGGTGACATCGGCAACATCGACAACGACGTCGCCCGCGACGTCTCCTACGACATCCGCCAGTTCGGTATCGCCTTCGAGGGCGAGTACCGGCTGCTCGACGACAAGCTCGCCATCCGCCTCTACACCGGTTACGCGAGCGGCGACGCCGACGTGAACGGGCTCAGCGCGCGCGACGGCCTGCTCGCCCAGCGGACCGACGACCGGACGATCAGCACCTTCCAGTTCCATCCGAACTACCGGATCGACCTGATCCTCTGGCGCAACATCATGCAGCGCGTGTCGGGGGCTTGGTACCTCAAGCCGGGCCTCGGCTACGACATCATCAAGAACCCCTTCGGCCAGATCTTCGGCATCCGCGCAGACGCGATCTACAGCCGCGCGGCTCAGGAAGTTCAGGCCTACGGCGCCGACCCGAACCTCGGTCTCGAGCTCAACTTCTCCCTCTACTACCAGAGCGAGGACGGCCCGGATCTGCTCGACGGCTTCTACGCCAGCTTCCAGTACGGCGTGCTCTTCCCGCTCGCCGGTCTCGAGTTCGCGAGCGGCGACCCGCGCGCAGACGTCATCGACGTCGGCAACGCGCAGGCGCTCCGCCTCATCCTCGGCGTCCAGTACTGACTACTCGGCCGGCGCCACCGCGCTGGCCGCATCCCGGTGCGCGCGGGTGGCCTGCACCCGCGGTGCGCCGCGGTAGTCCTTCGGGTCGAAGCGCGCCGCGCGCAGCCGGAACTCGAAGGTGAAGCCGGGCCAGAGCGTCGTGTTCTTGCCGCTGGCGGTCTGGTACCAGCTGCTGCAACCGGAGGCCCACACGGTCTTGGCCAGCCGCTTCTGGAGCGCGCGGTTGTAGCGCGCCTGGACCTCGGGCCGAACGTCCAGGTAGCGCAGCTTCTCGCGGCGCATGTGCCGGATGGCCTTCATCGCGTGGGCGATCTGCGTCTCGATCATGAAGACCATCGAGCTGTGGCCGAGGCCGGTGTTGGGCCCGGGGATCATGAAGAAGCTCGGGAAGCCGTGGACGGTCGAGCCCTTGTAGGCCTCCGCGCCCTCGGCCCGCCACGCGTCGTTCAGGGATTGACCGTCGAGGCCACGGACGGGGAAGGGCGCCACCTCCTCGGCGGCATGGAAGCCGGTGCCGAAGACGATGACGTCGCAGGGGTGCTCGGTGCCGTCGGCCGTGACGATGGAACGCTCACAGATCTCGCGGACGCCCGAGGTCACGAGGGAGACGTTCGGCTGGGTGAGCGCCGGGTAGTAGTCGTTGCTGATGAGGATGCGCTTGCAACCGATGGTGTAGTCCGGGAGCAGCTTCGCGCGGAGCCCGAGATCCTTCACCTGCTGGTAGAGGTGGCGCTTGGCGAAGACCTGCGCGACCTGCATCACCTTCGGGCTGATCGCGAAGGCGGTGACCCGTGGCTCGAGCTGCCAGTAGATGGCCTGGCGAACGAGCCACTGCGCGGCGGGCACCCGCTCGTAGAGGGCCTGCTCGCGCAGGCCGATGGCGCGGTCCGGCTTCGGCAGGATCCATGGTGGGGTGCGCTGGTAGAGGTCGACGTGCGCGGCCTGCGTCTGGAGCTGGGGCACGAACTGGATCGCGCTGGCGCCCGTGCCGATCACGGCGACGCGCTTCTGCGAGAGGTCGACGTCGTGGCGCCACTCGGCCGAGTGCCACCGCTCGCCTTCGAAGCGCTCCAGCCCGGGAAGCGTCGGGATCGCGGGGCGGCTCAGGGCGCCGCAGCCGGAGACGAACGCGCGGCCGCGGTAGGTCTCGGTCTGGCCCTCGTGGGTCGCCTCGATGGTCCACTGGCCCGCGCGCTCGTCGAAGGTCGCGGAGGTCGCCTTCCGGCCGAGGCGGATGTGCGGGCGCAGGCCGTAGGCGTCGGCGCAGTGGACCAGGTAGGCCTGGATCTCGGGCTGCTCGGCGAACATCCGCGACCAGCGCGGGTTCGGCTCGAAGGAGAACGAGTAGAGGTGCGACTGCACGTCGCAGGCGGCGCCGGGATAGTGGTTGTCGCGCCAGGTGCCGCCGACCTCGTCGCCACGCTCGAGGATCACGAAGGGGATGCCGGCTTCCTTCAGTCGGATGCCCATCCCCAGGCCGGCGAAGCCGCTGCCGACGATGACGATCAGTTCCTCGTTGCTCATCGCTCCTCCATCCTCGCTTCCGCTGCGGCTCGGGTCCACGGCGGCCCGTTGAACCCAGTTCAATAGTCGGCCGACACACTGATCCGCTATTGAACGGGAGTCAACAGCCGCTCCTTTCGAGCGCCGCACGCAACCGTCGCGGCGGCGTGCGATAAGGACCGCCGTGGCGACGAAAAAGAAGAAGAAGAAGGTGGCCTACGAGTGCAGCGCCTGTGGCGCCGCCCACGCGCGGTGGGTCGGCCGCTGCGGGACCTGCGGCGAGTGGAACAGCGTCGATGAGGCCAAGGCGGCGCCCACCCAGGCCAGCAAGGAGCGGAGCGGCGGGACCTCGAAGGCGCGCCCGCTCCGCGAGGTGGACCTCGAAGACGCGGAGCGGCTGCCCACCGGCATCGGCGAGCTCGATCGGGCCCTCGGCGGCGGCCCGGTCCGCGGCGGCGTCATCCTGCTCGGCGGCGATCCGGGCATCGGCAAGTCGACCCTCCTGATGCAGGCGCTCGCCGCGCTCAGCCAGGCCGGCAACGAGGTGCTCTACGTGACCGGTGAGGAGTCGGCGTCCCAGGTCGCCCTCCGTGCCCGGCGCCTCGACGCTCCGGGCGCGCTCGACGTGCACATCCTGGCGACCACGGAGCTGCAGGACGCGGAGAACGCGCTCATCGACGGGTCGCCGACCGTGGCGGTCATCGATTCGATCCAGACGCTCCGCGACTCCGAGCTCAGCAACGCCCCCGGCAGCGTCACCCAGCTCCGCTCGGTGGCCAGCCGGCTCATCGATCTCGCCAAGCGTCGCCGCATCGCGCTCTTCCTCATCGGCCACGTGACCAAGGACGGCACCATCGCCGGCCCGAAGGTGCTCGAGCACCTCGTCGACACCGTGCTCGCGTTCGAGGGCGATCCGACCCACGCGTTCCGCATCGTGCGCGCCAACAAGAATCGCTTCGGTCCGGCCCAGGAGATCGGCATCTTCGAGATGGCCGGTGTCGGTCTGCGCGAGGTCCCCGACCCGAGCGCTCTCTTTCTCGCGGAGCGCCCCGACGCGACCAGCGGCTCGGTCGTCGCGCCGATCGCCGAGGCCACGCGTCCGATGCTCGTGGAGCTCCAGGCGCTCGTCGCGCCCGCGGCCTACGGCGCGCCACGCCGCGTGGTCACCGGCGTGGATGGAAACCGGCTCGCGATCCTGCTCGCGGTCCTCGAGCGCCGCGCCCGCATGCGCATTCTCGACCGCGACGTCTTCGCGAGCGCCACCGGCGGCGTTCGCGCGACCGAGCGCGCCCTCGACCTCCCGCTCGCGCTCGCGGTGGTGTCGAGCCTCAAGGACGTCCCCATGGACCCCGAGACCGTCGCCTTTGGTGAAGTCGGTCTCGCCGGCGAGGTTCGAGCCGTCCCCCGCCCCGGCGCCCGCATCGCCGAAGCCCGCAAGCTCGGCTTCCGCCGGATCGTGCTCCCGAAGGCCAACGCGAACACACTCAACCCGGATGAGAAAGAGGGCGTCGAGCTGATCCCGGTCCAGGCACTCGCCGGCGCCATCGCCAAGATGTTCTAGCTGTCGACACCGGCTCGACAGCAGCAGCACGTCGACCAGATGCCGCCGACCATCTCACCACGGTGCAGAGCGCCCAGCTTTCGTGCACGTACTCGTACTCGTGCACGTGCACGATCGAGCGAGAGGCCGAAGTGGGCCTCTCGGCGATGGCCGGCCCAGGAACGCAACTCATGCCCCCGGCGACCGAAACGAGCACATGCTCGACCACGAACGTCTCGACGTCTACCACGTCGCCATCGAGTTCCTCGCGCTCGCCCATCGAATCATCGAGAGCCTGCCGCGCGGGAACGCCAGTCTGACGGATCAACTCCGGCGGGCGTCTCTCTCCGTTCCACTCAACATTGCGGAGGGGACGGGCAAGCGTGGCGCTCGAGACCGCGCTCGCTTCTACGGCTACTCCCGCGGGCCCGCCATGGAGTGCGGGGCGTTGCTCGACGCGCTGCAAGTCACCGGGCTGTGTGACTCGGATACCCACGCGGAGGGGAAGAGACTGCTGGTCCGGACGGTGTCGATGCTGTCGAAGATGTGTTGAGTCCCCTCAGCTCACTCCGACCCGTTCATGAAATCGTGCACGTGCACGTGCACGAGTAGGCAGTGAACCGTTCTAGCGGCCGCGGCCGGGGTGTCGCTGGAGCAGCGTGGGGCGGGCGTTCACGCCGGAGCGGTCGCGGGCGCGGGCGCACTCCTCGGCGGTGAGGCGTCGCGGGCCACGCAGGGTCGGGTCGGCGGCGCCGGCGCTCATGAGGCGCCAGGGGACCGGGTCGCCGACGTCGTCCGGGTGGAAGGGTTGGTCGAGCAGCACGTGGCCGATCTCGTGCGCCTGGGTGAAGGCGGTGCGTTGCTGCTCGAGGCCGCGGCGGTCGAGGATGACCGTGTTCACGAGCGCGCCGTGGTCGGCTTCGATGAAGGCCTCGCCCTGGCGCGTTCGGCCCTCGAACCGGTTGACGACGTAGAGGTCGATCGTCGCTGGGTCGCCATCGCGCGTGGGGAGGACGAGGGCTCGCTCCTCGAGCGACCCGCCCGCGGCGTTTCGGTTGTCGAACTCCTCGAGACCGCCGACGAGATCCACCTCGGGGATGCGCACGCGGAGTCGTCGGTCGTCGGTGAGCGGCTGGCCCTCGACTGCTCGCAGCGCGACCGGGCGTCCGTCGCGGCGGACGAGCACGTCCGCGGTCGGGCGCGCGGCGTAGCTGGCGCGCGGGTTCAGCGTGACGGTCGCGTCGAAGTCGGCTTCGCGCAGCGCTCGCGCGACGACCAAGGCCGCGTCGAGGGGCTCGGCGCCGGCCGCGATCGCGACTGGGCCGATGGTGGTCTCGCCCGCGACGAAGCGGACCGAGCCACCCGCGGCGATGAAGCCCTCGGGCTCACCGAACGAGAGCACCGCCGGCGGCGCAGGATCGTGGACGGTGATGGCGCGCGCCTCGAAGTCCACCAGGCACTGGGCCCAGACCTCGCTGGCGATCACGAGCTGCTCGCGCGCCCACGCGCGAGCCTGAGCGGGGTCGCGGCCGACCACCGGACGGCCACCCTCGCGCAGGACGTGCACGTCGACGCTCACTCGTCGCGCGGCGAGCGCTCCGTCCTCGTCGCCCGGGCGTCCGACCCGAAGGCTCTGCGTGGCGCCGTGGTAGTCGAGCTCGACCACGTCTCGGAGCGAGACATGCAGCAGCCGTCCCTCGACTCCGGGCGCGGTCGCATCGAGCGCGTCGGTGACCAAACGCAGCCAGGGGCTCACGTGGGTCCCGTCGCCGCGCGCATGCATGCGGAGCGGGAGCCGGGCGTGGCGTCCGTTGGCGTCGATGGCCCGGAGCAAGGCGCGTGCTTCGTCGCCTTCGAGCTCGGGGTCGGCCACGACCACGCGGAAGGCCGCCGGGTCGCCGCTCCGTTCCGCTAGCGGATCGCGAGGGAGCGTGGCGTCGTTGGGGATCTGCAGCGAGGGTCGAAGGGCGCCGGTTCGGGCGTCGATTCGGCCCTCGCCGCTCTCGAAATGGAGGCCGACCACGCGGACGGTTCGCTGGGCATCCGCACCGTGACCCCGGAGGTGCAGCGTGTGCTCGCCGAGCGCGCGGCCTTGGACCTTCAGCTCGACCGGGAGCGCGATGCGTGCGTCGGGACCGAGCGCGGTCCGCCCACGGAAGACCCGCAGTCCGGGCGGGGTCGCGAGGGTCGCCCAGCCGGTGCCGGTGAGCTGGAGCGTGCCGAAGTCGAAGGCGGGCGGGGCGTCGGCCTCGCGGTCCGGAGTGCCGTCTTCGTCGTCGTCGTCGTCGTCGAGCGCGACCACCAGCGGCGCCGACTCCGCGAAGCCCGGCGCGGCCGGCTGCGCGGCCGCGGGAGGCGCGAGCAGGAGCGCCAGGGCGAGCGGCGCCAGCCCAGCGTGGCGCGCGCTCATTCGCTTCGCAGCAACGCCTCGGCGCGCGGGGCCAGCCGCGGTCGCCGGCAGAGCTCGGCGTGAATGATGCCCTTCAACTCGGCGAGCGCCTTCTGGAGGTCGTCGTTGAGCACGAGGTAGTCGAAGAAGGGGTAGTGTTCGATCTCCTCCTGCGCCTTGGCGAAGCGTCGGCTCAGCGACTCGGGCGACTCGGTGCCGCGACCCTCGAGGCGCTTGCGCAGCTCGCTCATCGACGGCGGCAGGATGAACACGCCGACGGCCTGCGGGAGCTTGGCCTTGATCTGGCGCGCGCCCTGGTAGTCCACGTCGAAGAGCAACGCTCGAGCGTCGGCTTCGCGCGCGCGGTCGATCTCGGAAGTGGCGGTGCCGTAGAGGTTGCCGTGCACCTCGGCCCACTCGGCGAGCTCGCCCGCGTCGCGCCGGGCGATGAACGTCTCGCGGTCGACGAAGTGGTAGTCCTGCCCGTCCACCTCGTTTGGTCGCGGCGAGCGGGTGGTCAGCGACACGCTGAAGGTCATGCCCAGCCCCTTCTCCTGGAGGAGGCGCTGGGTGAGCGTGGTCTTGCCGGCCCCCGAGGGCGAGCTGAGGATCAACAGGAGCGGTTCGGTCTGGGTCATCGGTCGGTCAGAGGATGTTCTGGGCCTGCTCGCGCATACGCTCCACGTCCGCCTTCATCTCGACCACCAGCCGGGTGATGTCGGCGTCGGAGATCTTGGACCCGATGGTGTTCACCTCGCGGGCCATCTCCTGGAGCAGGAAGTCGAGCTTCCGTCCGTGAGTCGGCCCGGTGCTCTGCATCAGGTCGACGAACTGGTCGCAGTGGCTGCGCAGGCGAGCGAGCTCTTCGGCCACGTCCGCCTTGTCGGCGTAGAGGGCGACCTCGTGCTCGAGGCGGCCCTCGTCGAGGCTCATGCCCTGCTCGTCGAGGAGCTTTCGGATGCGCTCGCGCATCTTCTCGCGGTGACCGTCGACCAGGTTCGGGCAGAGCACATGGAGCTGCGCGGTCCGCGCGCGGATGGCCTCGAGGCGATTCGAGAGATCCTGGGCGAGGTTTTGACCTTCGCGCAGACGCATGGTCTCGAGCTGGTCGCAGGCCGATTCGAGTGCGTCGAGCGCGAGCTCTCGGAGCGCGTCCGGCTCGATGGACTCGCCGCGGCGATAGAGGTCGGGTACCGACGCGAGCAACGAGAGTGGGACCGGCTCGTCGGGCGCGAGCTCGTCACGCATCGCGCAGAGCTCCGTGTACGCGCTCTTGGCGCGCTCGGTGTCGAGGGTGGCGGGCCCCTCGAGCCCGCGACCGGTGAGCTTCACGCCGATCTCGACGCGCCCCCGGTGCAGCCGCTTGCGGACGATCGACTCGAGCGCCGCGATGTGCTCCTGCAGCTCGGCGCTGGTCCGCGTTCGGACGTCCAGGAAGCGATGGTTGAGCGCGCGCACGTCGATGGTCAGGCGTGTCGCGACCCCGGGCAGATCCCGCCGCGCGATCCCGTAGCCGGTCATGCTCCGCACGCCGGCTTAGTAACATGACGGTGGCAGAACGGGCTGCGCTCCGTCACAGCCCCGAGCAGACCACGTGGCCGCAAGGCGAGCGACGAACAGGCCAGCACGAAGAGCTCAGCGTTCGGAACGAACGCCCGTTTGGGAGGGAGCGAGTCCGAGGCTCCGCCGAGGCGAAGCGGGAGGGTCTTTCGAAGACCCTCCAAGGGAACTACGAAAGGCCCTTGCGGCGCTTGATCTGCTCCATGACCTTCTCGTACTCGATCTCGAAGCTGGCGGTGCCCTCGGAGAGGTTCTTGATCTTCGAGCGAACCTCCTTGTCGAGGTCGTCTTCGAGGTTCGTGTGCCGCTTGATGATCGTGGTGATCTTCTTCCGCAGCACGTGATCTTCGCCGTAGACCTCGACCACGTTGTTGCTGTGGAAGAGCATGGTCATGACCTGCTCGACCAGGTACGGGAGCTGCTCGTCCCGGCCCGGGAAGCCCATGTCGCGGGCGACCTGGGACTTGATCTTGCCGAGGACGCCGTAGCTCAGGCCCTCCCGCTCCATCCGGCCCTTGGCCTCGTCCAGGACGCGCCGATCGCGGCGGACGTACTCCTTGAAGACGGCCTCGAAGTCGAGTCGGACTTCCTCTTCGGATTCGATCTCGATGTCCCCGTCCGCCGTCAACGCTCGTAGGAGCTCTTCGGACATGGTGGGGATTTTTCCGCTGTAGATACGCACGAGGGGCCTCCGGATGTGGAGGTAGCGGAGGCACACCCCACCGTCAATCGAAGGTCGTGCAAACGGTTCCTTCTCGGCTCGCATTTATGCGCTTGCAAATGGGGGCCACAGGCCCCACTCAAGAGGGGTGAGCGAATCACGACGCGATCTCTACGAGGTCCTCGGCGTCGCCAAAGACGCGTCGAAGGACACCGTCCGCAAGGCCTACCGAAAGCTCGCTCGGGAGCTCCACCCCGACGTGAACCCCGGCGACGAAGCGGCTGAAGAGCAGTTCAAGGAAGTGGCCGCCGCGTACGACGTCCTCTCCGACGAGGAGAAACGGAAGGCGTACGACGAGTTCGGCTTCGACTCGCTGCAGACCGGCTTCGATCCGGAGAAGGCGCGTGCCTACCAGCAGTGGCAGCAGAGCCGCCGGCACACGGGCTACCAGGACGTGGGCGGCGTCGGAGGCTTCGGTGGTTTTGGTGGCGGGGTCGCCGACATGGGCGATCTCGGCGACTTCTTCTCGCGCATCCGGCAGCAGCAGGCGAGCCGGCCGCGGCGCGGCGGCGACGTGCACGCCAGCCTCTCGGTCGACCTGGCCACGGCGATGAAGGGCACGCAGGTCTCCGTCGACGTTCCCTCCGTCGGTGGCACTCGGAGCGTGCAGGTGCGCATCCCGCCGGGGGCCGACGACGGTGACACCCTGCGCATTCGCCGGAAGGGTGCGCCGGGCGCCAACGGCGGTCCAGCTGGCGATCTCGTCATCGAGGTGCGCGTCGAGGCGCACCCGGTGTTCGAGCGCGATGGCCTGGACCTGCGCATCGAGCTCCCGGTGACCCTCCACGAGGCGTACGCCGGCGCGAAGGTGCCGGTGCCCACGATGGACGGTGAGGTCACGATGACGATCCCCGCCGGCTCGCAGAGCGGCCAGACGCTCCGGCTCAAGGGCAAGGGCGTCGCCCGTGGCAAGAAGATCGGCAACCTCTACGTGACGCTGAAGGTGCTGCTCCCGAAGCCCGGAGACGAGGCGCTCAGCGCGGCGCTGAAGGAAGCCGAAGCGCTCTACGAGGGCGACGTCCGCGCGGAGGTGAAGGCATGAGCGCCGAGGAACGACTGACCCTCGCCCAGCTCCTCGAGGTGCTCGGCGGCGACGAAGGGTTTCTGGACGAGGCGCGTGAAGCCGGCCTCATCCACGACGACGAGGGCTACGACCTGGTCGTGGTCGAACGGGTCCGCGTTGCGCGAACCTTGGTCCGCGAGCTCGACGTGAACTGGCCCGGGGTCGAGGTGGTGCTTCGGCTCCGCGAGGAGCTGGCGGTCACCCGCCAGCAGGTCCATCGGCTCGCGAAGGCCCTCGAAGAGAAGCGCGGCGACGAGCGCTGATCGAGCTCAGCCGCCGGCGGCGAGGCGCTCGCGCATCTTGCCGAGGAGGCCGTCCCAGCCGTCGCGCTCGAGGATCCGGTGGAACTGGCTGCGGTAGGACTGCACCAGACTCTGGCCGTCGGTGACCACGTTGACCACCCGCCAGTTCCGGCCGGCCTGGACCATCTCGTAGTCGATGGAGACGGCCGGGGCGCGCCGGTTCTCGCGGGAGCGGGCCGACGTGCGGACGATGACCTTTTCGCCGCGCCGCTCCGCGTTCTGGTAGTCGACGCGGTAGTCGAGGGTTCGCTGGAGGTTGGCCTTGTAGCTTCGCTCGACGAGCTGCTTCAGCAGGCTCACGAACTCGGCGCGCTCGCTCTCGCTGTGCGACGCCCAGTGCTCGCCGAGGGACGCCTCGCTGAGCGCTTCGTAATCGAGCAGATCGCCCAGGAGCTGGGAGAGCCGGCGGTCGCGGGAGGCGCCTTCGGCGCGCTGGAGCACCTGGTTCACCTGGTCGTGACGCGCCTCGAGGAAGGCCTTGGCGGCATCCGGCGATTGCGCGCTCGCGACGGAAGCGAGGCTGGTCAGGACGAGGGCGGCGAGGGTGGATCGAAGCATGGTGGACATGGGGTGTTCGCGGGGTGAGACGGCTCTCGGAGCCGTGCATTCAGCCGGGGGTCAATCGCAGGCGGGGTCCCAGCCGTCCGGGTCGACCAGCGGCTCGCCGGTGGCGCGCTCGAGGTGGGCGATCGCGGTGTTGAGCTCGAGCACCGCCTGCAGGTGCTCGAAGCGGGCCGAGAAGTAGCCCTTGAGGGCGTCGATGAGGTCGCGGGCCTCGAGGGTGCCGATGTCGAAGGCCTGGGCGGCGCCGACGAACCAGGCGCGCGTCTCGCGCTCGCCGGTGGCCCAGGCCTCTTCGCGGCGCTGGGCGTCCTGGACCTTCTCGTAGGCCAGCTCGACCTCGAGCTCGACCCCGCGGCGGGCGGCGCTCGCCTGGGCGCGAGTCTCGGCGAGCTGGGCTTCGGCGCGGCGGCGGCGGAAGGTCGCGCCCGCGAAGTCGAGGTTCCACCGCAGGAAGAGCCCGGCACCGAGCGAGGGCGTGTTCGCCGGGTCCTGGATGAAGGGGTTCTCCTGGTCGGTGATGTGCGGCGCCCAGCTCAGGCCCGCCCGGAAGCCGAGCCCGATCATCGGGATGAGGTCGCCGTTCTGCACGTCCACGTTGGCCTCTCGGGCGCGGAGCGCGGCGGCGAGCATGCCGAGCTCCGGTCGGCGCTCGCTGGCGTCGACGAAGCGCGCGACCTCGCCGGCGGGCACCTCGACCGGCTCCATCGGGCAGACCGGCGGCTCGATGGAGGACTTCCCGGTGAGCGTGCGGAGCGCGGCGAGGCTGCTCCGCCGGATCAGCTCGGCCTGGGAGGCGCGGGCGTCGACCTCGGCGAGCGCGGCGGCCAGGCGGCGGCGGTCGATCGGGTCGGCTTCGGGGTCGCCCTCGGCGAGCATCTCGTCGAGCTTCTCGATGGCGCGAACGAGCTTGCCGCGCCCCTCACCGATCATCTGCTGCACGTCGAGCGCGAGCTGGAGCCCGAACCAGGCGCGGCGAATGTCGTAGGTCACGCGGGCGAGGGTCACGTCGCGCTGGAGCTCGGCGGCGTCGACTCCCGCGCGAGCGGCGTCGCGAGCGCCGCGGAGCTTGCCGTAGGCCAGGATGGGCACGACGCCGCGGACGCCGACCTGGAGCACCGGGCCCCAGGTCTGGTCGAGCGGGAGCTGGCTCTGGTTGCTGAAGATCGGGGTGCCGCTCGACCCGGGCGCGAGCGTGGCGCCTGCGTCGAGGCGCCAGCCGGCGAAGAAGGGGCTCCAGCGGGCCTCGCCCAGGCGGGCCTCGGCGGCGTCCACGGCGTGGGCGTCGGCCTGGAGCTCGGGCCAGTGCGCCTCCGCGGCCTGGAGGAGGCCGGGGAGGGTGTCCGGCTCGGGATCGCTCTGGGCCCTGGCGGAGCCGGCGCTCAGGAGGACGAGCCATGAGGCGAGGAGACGCACGGCGGTGGTGTTAGCAGCGATCGCGCCAAGCGCGCCAGGCGGGGGCTCGGCTCGCCGTTGCATGCATCGGCCGCCGGATTTCGTGCGCGTGCACGTGCACGAGGACGAGGACGTGCACGGAAGTGGGGCGCGGCAGCGTGACTTCGAGGTCACGGCTGGGCGCTGAGGGCACGGTCGCACGCGCCCTCAGGGTGAGGGGGAGGGCGAGGGTCAGGGTGAGGGGAGCCGCTGCGCGGCTCTAGCGCATCCGGGAGCGGCGCATGCTGCTGGAGCCGCCGCCGCCGTTCTCGGAGTTGTAGCGCTGGATGAGCTGGTCGGTGAGGTCGTGGTTCGAGGGGACCCACACCACGCCGGACTCGTTCGCTTCGAGGACGATCGTGTAGCCCTCGGCCTGGCCGATGCGCTGCATGATCTGCTGCATCTTCTCGAGGATGCCGCTGGTGAGCTCGGCCTCCTTGGCGGCGAGCTCCTGCTGGTACTCGACGTAGCTCTGCTGCAGCTTCACGAACTCGGCCTGGTAGGCCTCGAGGCGCTCACGAAGGGCCGCCTTGCTGAGCACGTTCTTCTGCTGCTCGATCTCCGTCTTCATCTTCTTCAGCCGCTCCTGAGCCGCGTCGAGCGACTTCTGGCGGCGCTTGAAGAGGCGCTCGAGGCGGCGCTTGGCGCTGCGGCCGTCCTCGGTCTCCATGAGCGCGCGCTGCAGATCGACGACGGCGATCTTGGTCTGGGCGTAGACCTTCGGCGCGGCCGCCGAGACGAGGAGCGCGGCGAGGAGGGTGAGCGCGTGGCGTTGGAGGCGCATCAGCGCATCCTCGAGCGCATCATGCTCGAACCGCCGCCTCCGCCGTTCTCGGAGTTGTAGCGCTGGATGAGATCGTCGGTGAGGTCGAGGTTGCCGGGCACCCAGACCACGCCGCCCTCATTGGCTTCGAGGATCAGGGTGTAGCCCTCGGACTGACCCATCCGACGTAGGATCTGCTGCATCTTCTCGAGGATGCCGCTGGTGAGCTCGGCCTCCTTGGCGGCGAGCTCCCGCTGGTACTCCACGTACTGCGACTGCAGCTCCATGTAGGCCTTCTGGTACTCCTCGAGCCGACGCTGGAGGGCCTCGTCGGTGATGACGCCGGCCTTCTGCTGCCGCTCGATGTCCTCCTTCATCTGCTTCATCTTGTTCTGAGCAGCGTCGAGGGACTTCTGGCGGCGCTTGAAGAGCCGCTCGAGGCGACGCTTGGCGCGTCGGCCGTCTTCGGTCTCCATGAGGGCTCGCTGGAGGTCGACCACGGCGATCTTCGTCTGGGCGAAGACCTTGGGGGCGACGCTGGAGACCAGCAGGGCGGCCAGGAGGGTCAGGGCGTGTCGTCGTACATTCATGAGGTCAGAAAGCCGTACCGATGGTGAATTCGAAGCGGATCTTGTCTTCCCACTGGCGTCGCGCAAGCGGGATGCCCCATTCGAAGCGCAGGGGGCCGAGCGGTGAGATCCATCGGAGTCCGAATCCCACCGACGTACGGATGGCGAAGGGATTCACTCCGCAGGGGTCGGTGGTCCGATCCCCGTCGGCGGTCTCGGGTGCCTGGCAGAGGGTGTTCTCCAGGTTCCAGGCGTTGCCGCCGTCGGTGAAGACGACGCCGAAGATGCCCACGGCCTCGACGATCGGGAACTCGACCTCGAGGTTGTAGTAGGCCTGGACGTTGCCGCCGATGGCGACGCCGCCCGGGAAGCCGTTGCCCGAGCTCCGCGGCGAGGCGTTCGGGTCGGTGCGCGAGGGCAGGGCGGCGCGCGGCCCGAGGGCCTGCAGCCGGTAGCCGCGCACGTTGAAGATGCCGCCGAGGTAGTAGCGCTCGTAGATCGGCACGCCGCGCTCGGCTCGGCTGGTGATCACGCCGAGCTCGACGTTCGCGCGGAAGAGGAAGGGACCCCAGATCGGCTTGTACCAGCGGGCGAAGGCTTCGTTTCGCCAGAAGACCTGGTCCGAGCCGAGGAAGCGCTCGGCGACCTCCGAGCTGGCGCTCACGTAAGCACCACCAGTGGTCCGGAAGGGCGAGCCGGTGCGGCTGTCCCAGGTGAGCGTGAGCTTGAGCGAGCTCGTCAGGCCGTCGCGGAAGACGTTGTCGAGCGGGATCCGGTTGAAGAGGTTGAAGCCCTGACCGCCGCCGCCGCTCTGGAAGAAGCCACCGGTGCGCGGGCTGATGTCGACGAGCTCGGCGCGGTACTGGAGGAAGACGCGGAGCCGCGGATCGAAGACCGGGTGACCGAAGGTGAGGCCACCGCCGGTGCTGTCGCGGTTGAAGCTCGAGAACTGGCGGATGGTCTTGAAGACGTCGACGCCGAGGCTCCACTGGCTGCCGAAGAGCCAGGGCTCGACGAAGCGGAGCTGGACGAACTGCCGGATGCCCGAGAGCTGCAGGTTCAGCGAGAGCGACTGGCCGTTGCCGAAGAGGTTCTGCTGCTGGATCTGCGCGGTGACGATGAAGCTCTCGATCGAGGAGAAGCCCGCGCCGACCTGGAACGTACCGGTCGGTCGCTCCTGGACCTCGAAGGTCAGGACCATCAGGTCGGGGCGCGAGCCGGTCTCCTCGCTCATGTCGACCCGCTCGAAGTAGCGGAGCTGGAGCAGGCGCTGCTTGGAGAGCTCGAGCGCGGACTGGTTGTAGAGCTCGCCCTCGAGCACGCGGATCTCGCGGCGGAGGACCGAGTCGCGCGTCTTGGTGTTGCCGCGGATGTCGATCCGCTCGATGCGCACCGGCGGGCCGCGAACGATCGTGATGCGCACGTCGACGATGCGTCGCTGCTGGTCGAGGTCGGTCTCCGGGTTCAGCTGGACCCGCGCGTAGCCCTCGTCGCGGTAGATCCGGGTGATCTCCTGCAGACCGAGGCCGATCTTCGTGCGCGAGAACCAGTCGCCGCTCTCGAGATCGACCTTGTCGCGCAGATCGCTCTCGAGGGCTTCGACCTCGGCGCCGTTCTCGTCGATCTCGACGACGGTCATCTCGCCGATGCGGAAGCGGTTGCCCTCTTCGATCGGGATCGTGATGTCGATGTAGCGGCGGTCCGCGGTCATCTCGATGCGCGGCACGCCGACCTGCATCGCGAGGAAGCCCTGGTCGTAGTAGTAGGCCTGCAGGCGCTGGACGTCCTCTTCGAAGACGTCGGAGTCGAAGGTGTCGTCGTCGGCGATGAACGAGAAGAAGCCGGTCTCGCTCGTCTGCATGAAGCCGTTGAGCTCGTCGGCGTCGATCGAGTGGTTCCCGAGGTAGCGGATGCGGCGAACCGTGACCTCGTCACCTTCGTCGATCGCGAAGCGGACCTCGACCTCGTTGCGATCGTTGGCCAGGCGCCGGACGTCGTAGGTGATGCGCGCGAGGAAGTAGCCCTCCTCGGCGTAGAGGTCGCGGATCTTCGTGACCTGCTTGCGCACGTCGGGGAGCGAGAGGATCTCGCCCTCGCGGAGCGTGAGCTTCTCCTCGATGTCCTCGTCGTCGACCTCGTCGTTGCCGCGGAAGACGACCCGGGCGATCGCTGGCCGCTCGCGGACGCGGACGGTCAGGTCGACCTGCTGACCGACCTGGTCGGCCTCGATCTGGAGATCGTCGAAGAAGCCGAGATCCCAGATCGAGCGGGCGTCGCGGGAGATCTCCTCGTCGGTGCAGGGCAGCTCCGAGCGGAGGCTCATCGTCGCGCGGATGTCGTCCGGGTCGACGCGCTGGGAGCCCTGCACCCGGATCTCCCGGATCCGCTTGCCGTGGCAGACCGTGCGGGGGACCTGCGACGCCGAGGAGGGCTCCTCCGCCGGCTCGTAGGGCTCGAGGGAGTCGTCGAGCGGCTCCTCTTCCTCTTCCTCTCCCTCGGCGGGCTCGCCCTCGGCGCCTTCTTCGCCCTCGCCGCTGCCTTCCCCGGCCTCCGGCTCGTCCTCGAGCTCCGGCTCATCCTCGAGCTCCGGCTCGTCCTCGAGCTCCGGGTCCTCCTCGGGAGGCTGCGCGTGCAGTCCCGCCGCGGGGGCGAGCAGGACGGCGCTGGCGAGCAGCAGGCGAAGGAAGGAGGGCATCTCGTAGGGCGATGGGACCGGGCAACCGTTGGATTTTCGGGGCCCGGGCGTCGCGCGGACATAGCTGTCCCCCATCCGAGGGTCAAGGCTTCGCGGCTCCCCCTCCGCTGCCGTTCGCGAACGCACGGCCCCTGAACCGTTCCAGGCCGAAGACCTTCCGTGAGCACGGCGAATTTCCGGCGATCCGTCGAAGGGGCGGGGCGAGCCGAGAGGCCGTCCGCTGGGAGCGGAAGGCTCCGCCATCGCACGCGAGCGTGCCCCCGACGGTTGGGACTACACTGACCCGCGTGACGTGGGGCGGAGTGCGGCGTTGGTCGCTGATCGGGCTCGTTGCGCTGGCCTGCGGCGGAGACGACGGTTCCCCCGTGGACGGCGGCGTCGACTCGTTCGTGGACGCGTCGGACCCGCCGGACGAAGGTCCCCGAGATGGGGGCATTCTGCCAGACGCTCCGCCCATCGAGTGCGACCCGGACCCCGCCGTCCAGTTCGTCGAGGTCGGCTCGGCGGCCGGCCTGAGCGGTGTGCTCGCGCGAGAGATGGGCGAATGCGACGACGCGCTGGTCGGCGGAGGGGCGCTCGTCCTCGACATCGATGGCGACGGGTTGGACGATCTCTTCTACCCGCAGCCGCAGGGGCGGGATCGGCTCTTCCGCAATCGGGGGGACGGCACCTTCGAGGACGTCGCTCCCGAGCTCGGCCTCGATCACGACGGACCGAGCGCGGCGGCGGTCTTCTTCGATCTCGAGGGCGATGGCGACTCCGACCTCTACGTGACGATGGGCGGCCGCGCCTCGAACCGGCTCTACGTCCGCGGACCGGATGGCTTCACGGAGGAGGCGGCCGCCTGGGGGCTCGACCTGCCTCCCTTCTCCCCCTTCCTGTGCAGCTACCAGCTCGGGGTCGCGGCGGGCGACGCGGACGGCGACGGCGATCTGGATTTGATGATCGCGAGCTGGGAGCCCTTCGAGGGCCCCGCGTCCGATCGCACGCGCCTGATGATCAACCAGGGCGGCGTATTCACGGACGGAACGGAGGCGGCCGGGATCGATCCGAACGGTCGCGCTGGGTTCTCGCCGGCCTTCGCGGACGTGAACGGCGACGGAGTGATGGACATCGCCATCGCGGCCGACTGGGGTCGCAGTCGGCTCTACCTCGGGAACGGCGACGGGACGTTCAGGGACGTGACCGAGACCGCGGGCGTGGGCACCGACGAGAACGGTATGGGGTCGGTGTTGGAGGACCTCGACCAGGACGGCGACCTCGACTGGTTCGTCACCTCGATCTTCAACGACGTGAGCTGCGACGAGCTCATCGGGGAATGCACCGGAAACCGACTCTACCTGGGGGAGGGCGATGGGACCTTCGTGGACGGCACGGACGCGTTCGGCGTCCGTGACGGCGGCTGGGGCTGGGGCGCCATCGCGATCGACTTCGACCACGACGGTGACCTCGATCTGCTCCACGAGAACGGCCAGGGGCTGGTCGGCGCGTATTGGGACGACCCCCTACGGCTCTTCCGAAACGACGGCGAGATGCGCTTCCGGGAGATCGCGTGCGCCTACGGCTTGGCCTTCCCGGGCGCCGACAAGGGGCTCGTCCCCTTCGATCTCGAAGGCGACGGAGACCTCGACCTCTTCGTGGCGCGGAGCTTCGCGGATCCGCTCCTCTTCCGGAACGACGGAGCCGACACGCGCGCCTGGCTACGGGTGCGGCTCCAGCAGAGCGGCGCCAACCCGAGCGGCGTGGGCGCGACGATCACCATCGACGCCGGCGGGTCGCTGCAGACGCGTCGCATCCACCTGAACCCGGGCTACGGTAGCCCGGCCGCGCCCGAGGCGCACTTCGGACTGGGCGACCACGAGGGCCCGGTCGACGTGCAGGTGCGCTGGCCGGATGGCAGCGAGCAGACGGTCGTGGACGTCGGCGTCCGCCAGCGTCTACTGATCGAGCGCTAGATCTCGTCGACGACGGTGATGACCGCGGAGTCGGTGAGGTCGCCGTCGGGCGCCTCGACCACGACCTCGATGCGGATCTGCCTGCCGACGATCTCCGTCTGGTCGACGCGCGTCTCGTCGAGGATGAGTCGGTCGCCCGCGCGGACGAACGAGCCGCCCTCGTCGAGCACGTCGGTCGGGTCGAGGGAGCGCGAGACCGGAAGGAAGATGCGCAGGCCGCTCTCGGCGTCGTAGCCGAACCAGCGGGCGATCAGCCGGTCGGGCTCGACGGCGAAGACGCGCGCGGCGACGTAGAGGTGCACGCCGCCCTGGCTGCCGCGGGTGAGCTCGAGCTCGCCGTCGCTCGGGATGGGCTCGAACTCGAGCTGGCCGGTCCCGAGGATCACCGAGGGCTCGGGCGTCCCGAAGTCCATCGGTGGGCCGGCGTCCGTGGGGGCGGCGTCGGCTTCGACGAGACCGTCGCGGCCGGCATCTGGCACGTCGATCGACGCGTCCCGGTGGCCTCCGTCGGGCTCCAGGTCGGCTCCCCCGCAGGCCATGCAGGCGATCAGGAGCCAGCACCTGCGGGAAGTCATCCCGCTCAGCATGGCGCGACGGAGCGGGACTCGTCCAGCGAGGGGCGCTACCAGGCGCCCCGGAGCCGCTTGTCGGCGTAGGTCGGGCCGTGCGACACGAGGCCGACGGGGACCTCGGTCTCCCGCTCGAGCCAGTCGTCGAAGGCCGCGAGTGCCTCGGGCGCGAGGGGCTCGAGGGTCGGCTGGGCCTCGGAGAGGCGCCGCGTCAGCGCGCCTTGCGCCTCCAGGTCGGCCTGCACTTCGAGCGCTTCGGGGTAGGCGCGCACGACCTGCCAGTCGTCGAGCGCGCCCAGGCGATCCAGGTGCGTGAGCGCGAGGGCATCGAGACCGCCGTTCGCCGCGATCGCGTAGCGGAGCAGCGGCAGGTCGAGCCAGCCGACACGAAACGCGCCCTGCCAGCCCTCTGCGCCGTTGTGGGGTTCCGCGAGGGCGTTGGTCAGCGCTCGGTCCGCGGACGGGAGCGGGCCCGCGCCGTGTCGGGTGAGGGTGGTGCGGGTGACGCCGACCCGAACGGGCGCGTGGGCGAGCGAATGATCGTCGAGCCAGCGCTCGGCCCAAGCGCTCGTGCAGGTGGACCAGGTCGTGTGCGGATGGAAGCCGACGTGCTCGTCGAGGAGGATGCCTTGCGCGCCCTCGAAGACCACGTCGCTCGTGATGCCACTGGCGACCTCGGCGTCGTCGACCAGTCGCGCGCGCTCCCGGAACGCCCCGATCTGCTCGAGCCAGCGGGCGGCGACCTCGGAGTCCTCGAGGAGGTCGCGTTCGGCGTGATCGAGGTCGGGCGCGGCGCCGAGCAGTCGCTGCCGGATGCGCTCGAGCTTTCCCAGCAGTGGGTTCGTCGGAAATGCGAGGTCGGCCGTGACCAGCACGTCGTCCGGGTGGTCGAGCGAGTCGCGCACGGTCTCGCCCACACCGACGCCGCAGGTGCCGTGGGCGTTCGCTCCGCGCGCCAGCTCGCGGAGCCGGCCGGCGGACTGATGGAAGGGCGTGGTGACGCGGCAGCGTCGCGAGAGGGTCAGTCGGCCGAGCGGGTCGTCCACGCCCTTGGCCGCGAGCACGCGCGCCTCGACCAGCAGCGCGCTCGGGTGGACGACCACCGTGTCGGCCAGGTGCGTGCGCGCGCCGGCGAAGGTGCCGGCCCCGAGCTGCGAGAAGGTGTGGTGGCGGCCATCCGGCAGGACCACGTTGTGTCCCGCTTGGCCGCCGCCGTTGAAGCGTACGACCAACGCCGCGCCGCCCTCGCGGACCAGGTGGTCGGTGACCGTGCCCTTGCCGCAGTCGCCGAAACCCAGGCCGACGACGATGAAGGCGCGCGGGTCGCTCATCCGGCGCGGCGGTGCCGCGTCTCGCCGCCGTGCTCGGTCGGGAGCTCGACCGACTCGTCGATCACCGGGCTCGGCGCTCCGTCGCGCCCGACGCTCGAGGCGAAGGGCATCAGCGCGCGAGCGATCATCCCGATGCGTCGCTGCTCGATCCCGGTGCTCCGGAGGTGCTTCACGATCCCGTCGAGGTCGCGGATGCCTTCGCCGAGCGCGATGAGGCTCGCGGCGACCACGCAGGTGTCGTCGGGGCTTTCGAGCGCGATGACGCGGTCGCCGAGCAGGTCACGCCACGGTCGCTCGCAGGTCGCGCGCCGCTCCAGATCGGGGATCAGGAAGAAGGGCTCGAACTGGTGGTGCAACTCCTCGACGATCGCGGCCGTGGGGATGTCCTGCGTGAGCTCGTCGCCCATCACCTTCGCCACGGCCTTGTGGGAGACCTGCGGGTAGGGCTTCTCGTCGCCGGTGAGGAAGAGGTAGCCACGCTGCCCGCGCTTCCGATAGCAGTCCATGTCCACGTGGCGCGCAGCGAAGTACATGGCGAGCTCGTAGCTCTCCATGTCGCCGTGGCCGCCGCCGCCTTCGATCCAGCAGCTGGTGAGCCACTGGTCCATGAGCTCGGCGGTCGACTCGAACTGCCCGACCTGCAGCGGCGCGCGATCGCCGAACGCGTCGCCGACGCCCATGAAGAGCACCTGCGGGTGGGCCACCCCGAGCTCGCCGAGGAGCTGCATGAACTGCGGCAGGTCCTCCTTGGCGAGCTGCTCGGGGATGCGGCCCATCGAGCCGGTGACGTCGAGCGCGAAGGCGATGCCGAGCGACTCGGGGTGCTCGGCGCTGTCGCGCGCCTCGCGGAGATGGACACCCTTCGGATCCATCAGGGGGTGGCACTCGCGCTGCGAGAAGACCTCCTGCCGCGAGCGCGTCGAGCGCGCGGTCGTCAGCGCGGTGTGCGCCTCGTAGCTGTAGGAGCCGTAGCCCATCAGCCGGTGTGCGCCTCAGCCCACGGCGTCACGGCCGTCACCACGTGGGCCGCGCGGTCGGCGGCGGTGCCGGCGGCGACGAGCTTCTGCTCGAGCTCACCGAGCTTCACGCGACCCTCGCCGAGGGCGACGAGCGCGGCGGACGCGGCGCAGGTGTCGATCGGGTCGTTGAGGACGACCACGTAGTCGCCGAGGTACTCGCGCCAGAAGCCGCCGACGTTGTTCCCGCGGCGCTCGTCCGGAATCACGAAGAAGGGGTGGAAGGTCTTCTTCAGCTCATCGACGACGCCGCTCAGCGGCATGTCCTGCACGTCGGTGCCGATCCACTTCTTCACCAGGTCGGCCTTCAACGTGGTGTTCGAGGGCTCGTCGCCGGTCATGAAGAGGTACCCCTTCTTCTGCCGCTGCTCCCAGCAGTCCATCGCCGTGTGGCGGGCGCAGAAGTGGAGGGCCAGCTCGTAGAGCTCGTTGCCGCCGCCCTTGAGCACGCAGCGGGTGAGCCACTGGTCCATGAGCTCGGCCGTGGTCTCGAACTGGCCGACCTGGAGCGGCCGACCGTCGCCGACCACGTCGGTGAGCGCCATGAAGAGCACCTGCGGGTCGGGCACGTCGCAGTCGGTGAGCAGCTTCATGAAGCCGGGCAGCTGCTCGGTCGCGATCTGGACCGGGATGGACGACATCGATCCGCTGATGTCGAGCGCGAAGACGATGCCGAGCGAGTTGGGGTTGTCGTCCGAGTCGCGCGACTCGCGGAACTTCACGCCCTTGGGATCCATCCCCGGATCGACCTTCGAGCCCGTGAACACGGCCTGCGCGGACTTCCCCTTCCGGCTCGAGGTGATCGCCTTGTGCGCTTCGTAACTGTAGGACCCGTAACCCATCGTCTGTTCCCCTTCTTCGTCTCTCTCAGTCCCAGCCCGGCATCGGGAAGGGCACGTACTTCGGTGGACCGAAGGCCTCGCGCGCGACCGACTTCACGGTCTCGAGGAGCGCCCAGGCGTCGGTCTCGCCGCCGGCGTCGTCACCGGCGACGCGCATCAGCAGATCCGCGAGCGGCTTCGGCACGTCGCTCACCTTCGCGCCGATCTGACCGCTGCCGACGAGCCAGAGCATGCTCCGCGCGCTCATCGTCAGGTCGGTGGCCGGACTGGCGGGTCCGCCTTCCCAGACCGCGGCCGGGTAGAAGGCCTTCGCGTTCGCCGTGAAGGCCTTCAGCGGCTGGCCGCGGCGGGCCGCGCGCGAGAAGCCGATGAGCCGCACGCCATGGTCGCGCGCGTGGACCAGCAGGTGCTTCGGCAGGATCGCGCCGTGCACCCAGCCGGTCTGGTGCATCCACGCGAGGATCTCGAGGATGCGCTTCCAGATCCAGACGGTCGCGGTGCCGTGAATGCCCTTCGGGTGGGCCGCGCGGACCTCGTCGAAGTCGTGCACGAAGCCCGGCGAATGGCGGATGACCGTCGCGGTGTGGAGACCCTCGTTGCCCTTCACGCCGAGGCGCGCTTCGCCGTGGGCGATGGGCTCGGGCAGCAGTCGCGTGAAGTGGTGCGCGCCCTGGTGCGTCGCCCGCTGCAGCTTCTGCAGCACGTCGAACTCGTGGGCCATCAGGTCCTGGTCTTCACGGGCCCGCATGACCTTCACCACGACCTGCTCGGCGAGCCGATGGTCGCGGCGACCGAGGAAGACCTCCGAGCCTTCACCGGAGCCGAGGTGTCCGAGGAGCACGTAGCGGCGACCGCCGAGCCAGAGCCGCGGGCGGTCGGGATCGGGCAGGTCGGCGGGGTCGATCACCTTCTGGAGCCGCACACCGCCGGCGCTCGGCACGAGCGGCGCCGCGCAGTAGGTGCAGTGCATCTCGCCCGTGGGAGCCGTGCTCGGGAGCGGCGCGCCGCAGCGGGGGCATTTGAGCTCGACGTAGGTGACCACCGGGCCGCCGAGCATACCCGAAACCGACCCTCGCCAGTGGGGGGCGTGGGTCGGGGGCTTCGGCCATCCGGGGCGTCGCCCGGAGCCCATGCGCGAGCAGTGCGCCTCGATCTCACCAATAGTGGTGAGATGGTCGGTAAGTTTGCGGAATCAACGTGCTTTGACGCTGTGTGAATTCTGGGGGAAATGCGTCCGGAGACGCTGGTCGGTTGCTACCATCGGGGGATGAGCCGGTTCCACATCCATACGTTGCTTTCTGTGTTGCTGGTCGTCTTCGGTTGCCGGGCGTCCGAGCCCCGGGGCACACCTGCTGCAACACGTGAGGCACCGGTGAGCGTGCTGGTTCTCAATGGGGATGCCGCTCTTCATCTGGATGGGAAGTTGGCGGTGGGTGACGCTGTTCTGCGCACCCGGTCGGTGAACGTCGGCTCCCACGAAATGCTGGTCGGGGACGGCCAGCTGCGGAGGGGGGAGGACGGGGTCGAGCGGGTGTTCGACACCGTCGTCGAAGAGGTCCGGCCGCACGTGGCGGGTGTCGAGCAACGCTGGCGGTTCGGGACGAGTCCGCAGGGTAGCGGCCCGCTCGTGGTGCGGGTGGAGGTCCCCGACGGTGAGTTGGTCGCGTCCACCGAGCGCGGACTGGCGTTGCGCGTCGGCGAGGGGCTGCTGACCTACGGACAGGGCACCTGGATCGATGCCAGCGGCGCCCAGACCACGGTCGCTCCGCAATGGGATCAGGGCTCGATCACCCTCACCGTCCCAGAGGGGGTGTGGATGGGCAGCCGCTACCCCGCCGTGCTGGACCCGGTGATCGGGACCTTGGAACCGCTGGACCCGCCGGTGCCCGTGGCGTTCACGGTGCGAAGCCACACGGCGACCGAGCTCGTGGTCGCGCCCACCGCGCCGACCCGTGAGATCGTGGTGACTCGAGGCTCGTCCGACTACTACCTCTGGTCGCTCGACACGACCACCTCGACCTTCTCTCCCGACTACCGACGGCTCGACAACGACCTTCCCCAGGTCGCCTGCACCTCCGGGACCCGCTGCGTCTTCCGGGAGGACCGGCTATTGGAGTTCTTCGACGCCGAGACGTTCGCCACGGTCGTC
Source organism: Deltaproteobacteria bacterium (assembly GCA_017644045.1). GTDB lineage: Bacteria > Myxococcota_A > Polyangia > Polyangiales > Houyiibacteriaceae > UBA1660. The sequence goes on along the minus strand of JAEPMI010000007.1, from coordinate 392,711 downwards.
AGCTATCCGGTGGCGAGCGACGACGAGCTCGTCATCGCCCCGATCTCGACCGGCTACGTCATCCTCTTCGACGATGCTCTCGGCCGTCGCTTCGTGTTCTATACGCCCGACGGCGTCGAGACCGGCCAGTTCGCGGCGCCGGCCTACGACCGATTCCCCCGCCTGATGTGCAGCGGGCCGAGCTGCATCTTCACGTACTACGACGACACGGCGACGAGCTACTTCCACCGGTCGCTCGACTCGTCCGGTGTCGGCCCCGAGGTCATGGGGTCGTTCGCGGGTTTCCCGTGGGGCACGGACGGCTACGTGAGCTACGTCAATCACGGCGACGCGACCACGCCGGACCTGGAGATCCTCTTCCACACCGCCTCCGGCGAGGTCGATGCAACGATGACCCCCATCGCCATCGGTGCGGTTGCCCGAAGCGCCCAGTTCGTACCCATTCCCGGTGGCTCGGTGCTGGTCGATCTGCGAGGCCCTTTCTTCACGAGTGACTACGGCCGCGCGGTTCTCGATGCCTCGGGCACGCTCGGCACGATCGTCTCGGGAGCGGACGACAACCTGAATCGCGCGCGCTTCCACTGCGTCTCTCCTACCGCGTGCACCTATCTCGAGAACGGGACTCCCTCGCCCTCGCTGTCGCGCATGGACCTCACGGGTGACCTCTTCGCGCTCACCCCGCTCGGCTACGTCACCGACCGCTACTCGCAACATGGGCAGCCAGATGTCGCGTACGGGGGCGGTGCCTTCGCGGTCAGCTATCTCAGGTACGTCGAGACGAACGAGGTCCACGCCGCCCTCGTGGACACCAGCGGTCCGCTGCTTCCTGGGTTCGAGCTCGGCACGACCGTCGCTGCTCGACCTTCCGTCGATCTGGCGTTCGGCAGCGGTGCGTTCCTCGCGGCCTGGGGCGACCTGACGTTCACGCGACGTTTCGACTCGACCGGGCCGCTGGACTCGTCTCCGGCAACGACCAGCTCCGCCGAGGTGCTGGCCATGGCGGGCGATGGCACCAACTTCATGGCGGTCCTCAACGGCACCAGCACCCGGGTGATGACGTTCAACGCCGTCGGGTCACCACTGATGGCCGCCCCCGTGGAGTTGCCGGCCCCGCCCGCGCTGGGAGAGCCGTCCATCACGTTCGGTGGCGGGCAGTACTTCGTGGCCTGGAGCGGGAACGGGGCCAGGGCGCAGGACATCTTCGCCGTCCGCGTGAGCCCGGCTGGAGTGATTCTCGACGCAGCTCGGATTCCGGTGTCGGCCGGCGACCTCGACCAGACCAACCCCGTGGCCGTCTTCGACGGGACGGACTTCCAGGTCTACTGGGAGGACGAGCGCGACGGCGGATCGGTCCGCATGAATCGGGTCCGCACGGACGGCAGCCTGGTGGACCTCGTCGGGACGCGCGTCGACGACCCCGCGGCGCCTCGATATTCCTACTCGGCGATCCGAGTCGCCCACGATGGGACGGACGCCTTTCTCGCCTACGGCACCGCGGGCTCGGTCGCCGGCACGTACTCGCTCATGCTCCAGCGATTGCGAGGGGCCAGCCGGGTCGGGTCGGCCGTTTCGGTGTACCCCGGTGACATCCCGCGGACCTACGTCCACGTTCCCTTCGATGTCGGGACTGCGGGGGGCGGGCGTAGCCTCGTGGCGGTCGTCATCGACGAGATCGCCCCGTACGACGAGCCGTGGACCCATGTCCTGACCGTTCGGAACGACGCATCGGGAGTGCCTTGCTCGGACGTCTCGGACTGCGCGTCGGGGTTCTGCGTGAGCGGCGTGTGCTGCGACACCGCATGCGATGGCGACTGTGAGACCTGCTTGGCCGCGGACGGTGCGGCGATGGACGGTGCCTGCGGGCCCCGGCTCGCTGGGTTCGAGTGCCGTCCGTCGACGGGTGCCTGTGATCCCGCGGAGGCATGTGACGGCACCGCGACCACGTGTCCGGCCGAGGCGCCTCTGCCTTCGGAATGCATGGATGCCGGAGCGCCCGATGCCTTCGTGCCGGATGCGTTCGTCGCAGAGCCGGATGCGTTCGTCGCAGAGCCGGATGCGTTCGTCGCAGAGCCGGATGCGTTCGTCGCAGAGCCGGATGCGTTCGTCGCAGAGCCGGATGCGTTCGTGCCTGCCGTGGACTCCGGCAGCGGCGTCGACGCGGGCGGTGCGGACGACTCCGGGTCTGGTGGCGGTGGGTGCACGGCCAGTGGCGGCGGAGCGGGCAAGGGATTTGCTGCCGGACTGCTCGCGCTGCTGATGTTTCGGCGCCGGCGCGGGTAGGCGCCGGCGTATCGACGTGCGGTTCCGCCGTGGCCCTCAGAACTCGGTGGGGCGGTCGGATGCGTTCCGCCGGGACCAGCGGTCTCGCACGTTGACGATCCACTGCGCGAAGGGCGCCAGCAGCGCGGGGAGCGCGAACAAGAGCACCAACAGGAAGGTGCTGTACGAGAAGCGGTAGATCGCGAGCCCCATGTGGAAGATGGGGCCGTCGCGCATCTCCGCTTCGATCGCCGCCAGGTGGGTGGTCGAGCCGCCGAGGCCGTACGGGGCGACGTTGACCCTCGCGAAGGCCGCCACGATGGCTGCGGCGGACACGCTCGCGAGCCAGAGGGCGTCGACCCAGAAGGCATGCCGGGTGACGCAGATGGCGAGGACGGCTGGCGCGAGCAGGGCGAGCCCTGCGGGGCGCAGCGCCATGAGGGCGAGCGTGAGTGAGAGGAGCGCGACCAGATAGCCGAGACGACCGAGGGTCCACTCGGGGGCCATCGGGGGCGCGGTGCCGTGCCATCGCGTATCGTTCGCCCCGCTCACCGCCACACGATCGCTGGTCGAGGGCCGTCGCGCAATTGCGCTCGGGCGAATGCGAGCACGGGACTCGCACCGCCGAGTCGCCCCGCGAGGGTCGCGCCGTGCCACAATGGGGCCGTGGTCGGTCGGCTGGCGTGTGGATGGTTGGCGGTCGCGCTGCTCGGTGGTTGCGGCGGCGGGGAGACCGAAGCCTTTCCCCCGGTCGACGAGCTGCCGTCGATCCTCGATCCGCCGCCGGTTCTCGAGAGCGCCAGCGCGGACGACTGGTCAGCGCGTCGGGCGGAGATCGCCGAGCTCCTGGACCACTACGTCTACGGCGGGACGCCGGAGTCGGTCCCCGCGACGGGCACGGAGGCGGCGCCGATCCTGGATGTCGAGGGCGGTCGCTACGTCGAGGTGACGGTGCGCTATGGCCCGGCCGCGGCACCGCCGATCGTGCTCGGTCTCTTCCTGCCGGAGGGCGTCTCGCGATCACCGGTGATGCTCGCGCTCAACAAATGCGGCAATCACAGTCTGACCACGGACCCGCGGATCCCCGAGAGCACCGCGTGGGCCGCGGAGTCGTGCGCGGACGAGAGCGGCGAGACCCGGGGTGCACGCGCCTCACTCTTCCCGGTCGCGCGCATCCTGGAGCGCGGCTACGCACTCGCGACCTTCCACGAGAGCGACGTGGACCCGGACGATGCGTCGGACCGCGACCGCAGCGACGGGATCCACCCGCACCTGCCGGTCGAAGGCGACGCGCCGTGGGGAACCCTCGCCGCGTGGGCGTACGGCGTGTCGCGCGCGGTCGACTACCTGGAGAGCTCCTCGCTCGTCGACGGCGCTCGGATCGCGACGGTCGGACACTCGCGTCGTGGCAAGGTCGCGCTCCTGGCCGCGGCTCGCGACCCGCGCATCGCCATGGCCATCCCGCATCAGTCGGGAACGGGCGGGGTCACGTTGAGCCGGAGCGATGGCGGCGAGTCGGTCATGGCGATCACTCTCTTCTTCCCTCATTGGTTCACGCCGGGGTTCGCGGACTTCGCGGGCGAGGAAGCGCGGCTGCCGCTCGACCAGCACTTCCTGGTCGCGATGGTCGCGCCCCGACCGCTCCTCGCGGTCGACGGTGTCGACGACTTCTGGGCGGACCCACCGGGCGCGCGTCGATCCATCGAGCTCGCGGACGAGGTGTGGGAGCTCCTCGGGAGCGAGGGCGCCGTCGAGCTCGGCGACGGGACCTTCGACCTCACCGCCGACCTGGCGTGGACCACCCGGCCGGGCGAGCACTCGATGGTCGCGTCCGACTGGGAGATCTTCCTCGACTTCGCCGACGCGCACTTCTAGAAGCGCAGGCGCAGCGGCTCAGTCGTCGCTCGCGCCGGCACCTTCGGCGTCCTTCGGCTCCGCTTCCTCGTGCTCTTCGTCCGGCTCCTCGGGCGCGTCGCCGGTCGGCTTGTCGTGCCAGAAGACCTCGTCGACGGCTTCGGCGGTCTTGTCCGCGCCGCCGCGGTAGCTCTCCGCTTTCCGCTCGTCCCGCTGGATGACGCCGTCCTTCATGGAGACGACGCGCGGCATCCGGCTCGCGAGGTCGCGCGAGTGGGTGACGATGAGGAAGGTGGTCTTCCGGGTCTCGTTCAGCTGGAAGAAGAGCTGGTGGATCGACTCGCTGGTCTCGCTGTCGAGGTTGCCGGTCGGCTCGTCGGCCATGACCACGGCGGGCTCCATCACGAGCGCGCGGGCGAGGGCGACGCGCTGCTGCTCGCCGCCGCTGAGCTCGCCGGGGCGGTGGTCCAGGCGATGGGCGAGGCCGACCTCTTCGAGGAGCGCGCGGGCGCGCTCGCGGAGCGGGCCACGGGCCTGGCCGCGGACGAGGCCGGGCATCATCACGTTCTCGAGCGCGTCGAACTCGGGCAGCAGGTGATGGAACTGGAAGACGAAGCCGATCTTCTCGTTCCGGAACGCCGCTAGCTGCGAGCTGGTCATCCGGGTGAGGTCGTCGTCGGCGAACTTGATGCGGCCCTTCGTGGGTAGGTCGAGGGTGCCGAGCAGGTGGAGCAGGGTGCTCTTGCCGGCACCGGACGCGCCGACCACGCAGACCATCTCGCCTTCGTTGATCGACAGGTCGACCCCGCGGAGGACCTCCACGACGTTGCCCTCGTGGAGGAAGGTCTTGTGGACCCCCTCGGCGACCAGGAGGTTTTCGCGCATCGCCCGCTTCGGTGCCGCGGGCTTCTCCGCCGCAGCCGTCGGCGCCGGCTCGGCCTTCGCGGGCGATTCGGTCTCAGCAGTGGCGGTATCAGTCATCGTTCTGGGTCTCGAGAAGGGCCGCGCGAGAGCGCGGCCGTTTGGGGGTGAGCGAGTCGTGGGCTCCGCCCACGCGATGCGAGGGGGTCTTTCGAAGACCCCCTCACAACTGACGAAGCGCATCCACTGGACGCATGCGGCTCGCCAAGTAGGCGGGGAAGAGGGTGGCGAGCAGGCAGACGACCACCGCGCTGATCCCGACGATGACGAACTCCATCGGGTCGGTGTGCACCGGCAAGCGGTCGATGTAGTAGACCTCGGGGTTCAGCCGAATGCCGAAGTGCTCCAGCACGAAGACCACGAGGTAGCCCATACCGAGCCCCATCAAGGCTCCGTATATGCCTATCAAGAGGCCCTCCCAGAGGAAGATGCGGACGACCTCGGACGCTCGGGTGCCCATCGCCTTGAGGATGCCGACCTCGCGGCCCTTCTCCTGGACCATCAGCGTGAGCGTGCCGAAGACGCAGAAGCCCGCGATGAGGATCGCGATGCCGAGCGTGACGAACATCGCGAGCTTCTCGAGCTCGAGCGCGCCGAAGAGGTTCTTGTTCAGCTCCTGCCAGTCCTGCACGCGGAGCTCGCTCCGGTGCGGCGTGCCTTCCTCGAGCTCTCGCTCGATGGCCAGCGCGATCTCGGGCGCGCGATCCACGTCGCGGGTCTTCACCTCGATGCCGCTGATCGCGCCGCCGGTGCCGAGGAAGCGCTGCGCGTCGTCGAGCAGCACGTACGCCATCTTCATGTCGTACTCATACATGCCGCTGTAGAAGATGGCGGCGACGCGGAAGCGCCGCGCCTTGGGCATCGGGCCGGCAGGGCCGAGGTCTCCGAGCGGTGAGACCACGTCGAGCTCGTCGCCCACGAAGAGGCGCAGGGTTCGCGCGAGCTCCTTGCCGACGATGATGCCGGGGAGGGTGTCCGGATCGTCCGGGGATCGGCGCGAGGGCTCGTCCTCGAGGAGGAACTCGTCGAGGTCTTCGATCGGTTCGTCGTCTTCGTCGACGACTTCGACCCGTGGCGACCCTTCGTCGTCCTCGTCGTTGGCGGCACCGAGCGAGGTGCCGAAGTCGAGGGGCAGGATCGAGCGCCGCTCCTCCGGCGGGAGGTCCAGCAGCCGGTGCGGCTCGCGGAGGTAGAGCATCCGGCCGTTGGTGATGTTGTCGACCAGGTCGGTGACCTCCTCGACGCTGTCCGGGTCGATGCCCCGGAGCACTGCGCCGGCGCGGTTCGAGGTCGAGCTGACCATCACCTCGCCGCGCACGAAAGGGGTCGCGCCGCGGACACCATCGACGGTTTCGATGCGGCCGAGGAGGTCGTCCCAGCCCTCGAAGGGTCGCTCCTCTTCCTGGTCCACGACGATGTGGGCCTGGTTGCCGAGGATCTTCTGCTTCAGGTCGTCGCGGAAGCCGCCCATGACGCTGAGCACTGCGGTGAGCATGCAGGTGGAGACGCTGACGGCGAGGATCGAGAGCCCGCCGATCGCCGCGAGGAACCCGCTTTTCTTCGAGCTCAAGTGTCGGGTGGCGACGGTCAGCTCGAAGCTCAGTAGCCCGAGCGCCTTCATGACCGGCGGGATCGCGCGGATCGAGTAGCGGAGCACCGCGAGCGCCGTGGTCCCGAGCCGGACGCCGGACCTCGCGATCTGCTCGAGGTTGCCGTCCTCCTCCGGCTTCAGCGGGAGGGTGGCGATCACATACACGGCGGCCACCGTCACGGTGACGTCCCAGACGATCCAGAACCAGAACCGGAAGCGCTCCGGCAGGAGGAACCAGGTGCTGATCGCCAGGCCGAGGTCGATGAGCAGGACGACGACCGCCACGATGCCGCTGACCAAGAGGCCGGTGCGCAGCAGGAGCGGGAGCGCGTAGTACGCCTCGTCGTGCGTATAGCTGAAGGCGAAGCCCGTCTCGAAGGCCTTGGACGCGCCGTAGTAGAAGATGGCTAGCGGGATCAGCGCGAAGAGCAGCGCGGCGACCGAGATGACCGGGCGGAAGAGCAGTCGTCCACGACCGCGCGTGCCTGGCTGGACCCGCCGCGCGCGGAAGTACGAGAGCACCGCCAGGATCATCGTCGTGCCGAGGAGCGCTCCGAAGCCGATGGCGCCCCACCAGAGCTGGTCCGGCTGGGTGAGCGAGTGGCGCCAGAGCACGGGCCAGGCGGCCGCGATGCCGATGAAGCTCGCGATGCAGAGAATCGCCAGGATGCCGTGGACCACGGGGAGCGGGCCGTGGTGCTGCAGTCCGAAGCCACCGAGGTGGCGGAGAATGTGCCCCGCGCTCATGCGGCGGCTGGCCGCCATCGCCAGCAAGAGGATGCCGGGCGCCACCACGAGCGGAGCCGCGAAGATCGGCAGCGTCCAGACGCCTGCGCCGCCGGCCGTGAGCAGCACGAGCCCGACCGCCACCTCGACCTTCGCGCGCCGCAGCTGGCGCGCGACGTCGGGGGGCAGCTCGGGCGACGCCACGGCTCAGGCCTCCGGCCGCAGGAGCGGGAAGAGGAGCACGTCGCGGATGGACGGGCGCCCGAGGAGGAGCATCACGAGCCGGTCGACGCCCACGCCGAGCCCGCCCGCCGAGGGCATGCCGTGGCGGAGCGCGCGGACGTAGTCGTGGTCGAACTGCATCGCCTCGTCGTCGCCGGCCTGGGCCTTGGCGAGCTGGTCCTCGAAGCGGCTGGCCTGGTCGTCCGGGTCGTTGAGCTCGCTGAAGGCGTTCGCCAGCTCGCGACCTTCGATGAAGATCTCGAAGCGGTCGGTGAACGCCGGGTTCTCGTCGTTGCGACGCGCGAGCGGAGAGACTTCGAAGGGGTAGCCCATGATGAAGACCGGGACCGACTTGTCGCCGTCGCGATAGAGGTCGGTGAGGATCGGTTCGGCCAACAGCTCGAAGAGGGCAAAGATTCGCTCGCCGTGGTTCCGGACCCCGGCGAGGAGCTTCTTGTCCGGCGCCTCCAGCTCGAGTCCGCCGGTCCCGCCGACGAGCTTCTCGGCGAAGGCCGCCAGCTTGGACTCGTCGTCGAGGTCCTCGCGGCTCAGCTCCACGTGCAGGTGCTTGGCGGCGTCGGCGATGGCGTCACGCATGTCGACCCGGCGCCACTCGGCGTCGAGGTCGAAGGTCCGCTCGCCCATGAGCTCCGGGAAGCGCTCCTTCACGACGGCGTCGGCGGCGCGGACCATGTCGGTGAAGAGCTCCATGAGCTCCTCGTAGGTCGCGTAGGCCTGGTAGAGCTCGAGCATCGAGAACTCGGGGTTGTGGCGGGTGCTGATGCCTTCGTTCCGGAAGCAGCGTGCGATCTCGTAGACCCGATCGAGGCCGCCCACGATGAGCCGCTTCAGGTAGAGCTCCGGCGCGATGCGCAGGAAGAGATCCATGTCGAGCGCGTTGTGGTGCGTGTCGAAGGGCTTGGCGGTCGCGCCGCCGCGCACCGAGTGCAGCGTCGGGGTCTCGACCTCGAGGTAGCCGCGCTCGTCGAGGAAGCGCCGGAGGGCGGTCACGATGGCGCCGCGCGCGCGGAAGACCTGCGCGACCTCGGGGTTTGCGAAGAGATCGACGTAGCGCTCGCGGTAGCGCTTCTCGACGTCCTTGAGGCCATGCCACTTCGCCGGCGGCGGAAGGAGCGCCTTGCCGAGGTGGGCGTACTCGCGAGCGCTGACCGCCAGCGCGCCGGTGCGCGTCTTGATGAGCGGACCGCGGACCATCACGTGGTCGGCGAGGTCGACCGCCGCGAGCTGCGCCGCCTGGGACTCCTCGAGCTTGTCCTTGCGCACCAGCGCCTGGACGTCGCCGTCCGGGGTGCGGATCACCAGGAACGGACCGCGCTTGGCCATGACCCGGCCCCACACCGCGACCTGCTCGGCGTCCGGCGCCAGATCCGCTTCGTCCGGGAGGGACGCGCGCGCCTCGTCGTCGGCCGCCGCGAGCGTCACGACCTCGCTGCGCTTGGCGGTCTCCGCCTCGGTCGGGCGAAAGGTGTTGGGGAACGCGCGGGTGCCCGCGTCCGTCAGCTGCGCGGCCTTGGTGCGCCGCGCCTCCATCAGCTCGTCTTCGGAAGCCATCGGTCCTACTTCTTCTTCTCTGCTTCTTTGTTCTCGCGCTGGTCGGCGGCCTGCATGAGGTAGGTCTCGATGAACGAGTCCAGGTCGCCGTCGAGGACCGCGTCGGCGTTGCCGACCTTGTGGTCCGTTCGCTCGTCCTTGACCATCTTGTAGGGCTGCAGCGTGTAGGTCCGCGCCTGCGAGCCGAAGCTGATGTCGCTCATGCCGCTCATGAAGGCCTCCTCGAAGGCGGCCTCCTTCTCGCGGCGGGCCTTCTCGTAGAGGAAGCCCTTGAGCATCTTCATCGCCTGGTCCTTGTTCTGGTGCTGCGAGCGCTCGTTGTCGCAGCGGACCACGTAGCCCGTCGGGATGTGGCGGATGCGCACCGCCGACTCGGTCCGGTTGACGTGCTGACCGCCGGCGCCGCCGGAGCGCATCGTCGTGATCTCGAGGTCGGCCTCGTTCACCTCGACCTCGACCTCGTCGTCCAGGTCCGGTACCACGTTCACGCCAGCGAAGCTCGTCTCGCGGCGACCGCTGAACTTCGAGATCCGGATGAGCCGGTGCACGCCGTTCTCCGCGCGGAGGAAGCCGTAGGCGTAGGGCCCCTCCACGAGGAAGCTCGCCGAGCTGATGCCGCAGACCTCGCCGGGCTGCTTGTCGATGAGCGTCGTCTTGAAGCTCTTCTTCTCGCACCAGCGCAGGTACATGCGGAGCAGGATCTCCGCCCAGTCCTCCGCGTCCGTGCCGCCGGCGCCCGAGTTGATGTTGACGATCGCGTCGTTGTCGTCGTCGTCGGTGAGCATCCGCTTGAGCTCGAGGTCGCGGACGCCGCGCTCGAGCTCCGGGATCTGCTCCATGAGCTCGGCGACCTCGTCCGCGTCGTCGCCCTCGACCATCTCGAGGATCTCGAGCAGCCCTTGGACGTCGCTCTCGAGACGCTCGAAGCTCTTCGCCGTCTCCTCCGCCTTGGCTCGGTCGCGCATCACTTTGCGCGCCTTCTCCTGGTCGTCCCAGAAGCCCTCGCGGAGGGACAGGTTGTTGAGCCGCTCGACCTCGTGCTTCAGGCCGGGGACGTCAAAGATACCTCCCCAGCGCCTCGAGGCGCTGAGAGAGGTCGCCGAGGATTTCTCGGCCCTCACCAATGGGCATGGTCATCGCAATAACTCCGAGGCCGGCACGTACGTCGCGGGGCTCGCCGTGTCAACGCTCGCGTCGCCGGGGTCAACGGGGGATCGAGTAGAAGAGGATGGCCGAGCCATGGTTCGGATAGCCGACACCAGCGTACGGGGGACCCTCGAAGCTGATCTCGCCGAGCTCGCTGTCACCGATGTACTCAAGCCCGACCGCCAGCACCCCCGAGGGCGATAGCGCCATGCCCGTGGGCGTGGTTCCGAGCGAACCGTCGGTGCGGTGCTGCCAGATCGGTACGAAGTCGCCGTCGACCTCCGTGAGCCGCCAGACCGCGTAGTTGAAGCCATCAATCCCCCTCTCGCGGCTCTCGCTCGCGAGATAGTGGCCGCCACCCGGTGCTCTTGCGGCGCTGATGCCGGTCACGTCTGGACAAACCGTCCGCGTGGGCGATCCCGCTGCGATCTCGAACACGACGCAGCCTCGCCAATCGCCGCCGGTGAGCTCCCCGCCGTATCCCGTGAACGAGCTTGCTCCTTCGAAGTCGAGATCGTGGATGACCACCTGGTCGCCCTCGCTGCCAGGAGCCAGCTCCGCCAACGTGTAGCGAGTCTCCTCTGACTGGAGCCCACACGAGAGCTCGGTCCTGTCGTCCACGCCGACCACTCCGCAGATCTCCCCGTCGGCGGTCTCGAGCACTTGGACACGCCCAATCGAGGGCCAACCGCTCTCATAGCCGCCCGATCCGAACATGGTCAGCACGTAGCCGGACGCCGTCAGCATCGTATCGGGCAGCATCAGCTCGCTGTTCGACCTCACAGCGACGAGCGCCCGGTCCTCGAGCACAGCCATGCTGGTGACTTCGATGACGGTTGACGTGCGCGCATCGATGGGAGCTTCGACGAGTCCCAGGACATCACCGACGAGCGACACGCGGGCGACACGGATCGAGCGCTGACCGGGTCGCGCATCGTCGTCCACGATGGACGATACCCAAATCGTCCCGTTGCCCACCTGTGCCGACATCGGGACGACCAACGGAAGATGCTCGCTCACCCAGGTGATGCTCCCGTCGGCGCTCGCCCGGATCACGTAGCCGCCACGCTCGGTGATCTCACGGTCGTTCAAGATGGTGGCCGCCACGTCCAGTTCGAGTAGTGCGAGTAGCTCTTCGCCGTCGAATCGCAGCGGAGTCAGTCGCGCACCTTGTCCACCGATGTCGCGATCCGAAACGGTGACACGAGCGTCGACGAATCCGCCAATGCACGAACCGCTGTCTCGACACGGAGACTCCCGACACGGGTTGTACTCCGCAGGGAGGCATGCACCGGTGGCCTCGCCAACGTCTACGCAAGACTCTCGAAACCGCAGTCACAGTCCGCGACGCAAGCGGCGGTGCAACGGCTCCCGGACTCGCCGCTCACGCACAGATTGCTCTCACAGTCGGTGTTGGTTTCACACGGCGCGCCGACGGGCGCCGGTTCCTCGGCCTCACCACACCCGATAGAGTGGGTAATGAAGAGCACGGCGAGAGCGGCGGACCAGCTGGCGGACTGATGTCTGGGATTCGATGGAGAGTTCGTGCGGATGTACATGGGTCGGAATCGGGAAGACAGACTGACTGGTCGATGAGCGGCACAGCACCTGTCTCCCGAGGGGCCCGATAGCATGCGCGATGAGTGGTGGCAGGCAGGCAGGCCAGGCAGGCTCCCACCGACGGTCGAATGTCGCTCAGACGAGCGGCGGCAATAGCGTGGGCGCGGGCATGTCAACGATCGCGTTTGGCCGAGAAGGGCAGGAGCGCGAGGTGGGCGTGGTCGAGCACGGTGTCCATGGCCACGGGGCGCTGGGCGCTCCCATCGAGGCCCAACGCCGCGAGGTCCTCCTCGCAGATGCAGTAGAGGTGGCGCTGCGGGTGGAGCACCAGTCCCGCCGGCAGGGGCGAGCGGCCGCGAGCCTCCAGAGCGGTCGCCTCTTCCTCAGAGAGCGCGAAGACGCGTTCGGTGAGAGCCAGCTCGCGCCGGACCTTGGCCCAGGTGCCTTTGGCCAGGTTCCGTTGCCGGTACTCGAAGCGTCGAATGGACGCTTGGGACCGCACCGCCCGCACTCGCTTACGCATCGCCTCGGTCATTCCAAGGCCTCCATTCGCCGGAGCAGCTCGGCGATGGCTGCGCGGTGGGGCGTGGGATCGGGCATGTGGTCGTGCGGCGGCATCAGCGAGAGGATGGAGAGGTTCGACCGGACGGCGTGCCGCAGCTCGTCGGGCAGCTTCCGGTACAGCCGTTCGGCGCGCTCCTGCATCACGTCGCCGCCGACCATGAGCAGCCCGAGCGCCACCAGCAAGTCGCGGTCCCCCTTCCGCGACGTCCGGTCGGTGACGAGCTTCTCGAGGAAGAGGCCGGCGGGATCGGGTAGAGGCACGCGAACGCCATCCACCACTCGCGTCTCACCGACCGAGAGCAGGGAGAGGGGGCCGAAGACCACGAGCGGAAGGGTGGCGTCCTCGAGAAAGTAGGTCTCGTCCGCGCTGCTGACGTCGTCGTCGCGGCCGATCAGGTTGAGCTCGATCATCGTCTCCGCATCGTCGGGGACCCAGACCGAGGGCTCGTCGGCCGACCTCGTCAGACCCGCGAGGGAGCCAATGCGCTCCTTGATCGCTTCGATCTGCGCCACCGGGATGACGAGGTCGACGTCTTCGGAGACCACCAAGGTCGAGGCGGCGTCGCTCTGCAGTAGGTTCGGGACTTCGGAGCCGCCCACCACCACGCCGGGCACGTCCAGCAACGATTGGGCAGCTCGGAGCGTGGCGAGCAGGCGGTCGCGGAAGGCCACGCTCGGAGTATAGCGGGTGCCCACGCGACGGTCGCGTGGGGCACGCCGCTGTCGTTCAGCCTCCGAAGCCTGCGCACGCGGCCTCGAAGGTGTCGAGGGCGTCCATGAGAGCCCCCGTGAGGTCGCCCTCGCAGATCGAGCTGAAGACCACGTTCTCTCCGGCTTCGGTGGCGAACTGTTGCAGCCGAGGGGCCGCGGCCGCCTCGCCGAATGCCGAGGAGCAGTCGCTGGGACCGGCGATCACGGCGCCCGCCCAACGGCCTCGCTCGCCTTTGAGCTCGTCGAGGGCGTCGAGGAAGCGGCCGACCGGCAACACCGCGCTCGACTCACACGCGTCCGCGGCGGCGTCCGGTTCGGCTGGATCGACGGTGATCTCGACCATGTCGGCTTCGAGCGAGCAGTCGTCCTCGTCCGTGAGGACGACGACTGCGAGGAGCGCCTCCTCTCGAACGAAGCCGGCGTTCGTTCCGTCCGCGACTCGAGTCGTCAGCGCCGTCTCGGTCATGAGCAACGGCATCTCGGCGCTCGACCCGTCGGTTCCCACCTCGGCCACGCACGAGAAGGTGGCCGATACGTCGCCATCGGCCGCCTCGATCCACTTGCGCGTCATACCGCATGTCTGGAGCAGCTCGCCGTTCGGCCCCTCTTCCTCCAACGTCATGGGGGGGATGGCGCTACCCGTGAAGGTCACCACGGTCGTGAAGTCCTTGCCGGTGGTCGTCACCCCCAGTCGATAGTCCACGGGCACGCCGTCTTCGGTGCGGTACCCGTCGAGAACCTCGACGAAGCGGGGGAAGTTGGTCCCCAGGTTGGCCTGCTCCTCGGCCATCGAGCCCGAGTCGTCGATGACGAAGAGGATGTCCATCGCTTCGCAACCTGCGGTGGCGCTTCCGTCGATGGAGCCGCCATCGTCGCTCCCCGAGTCCGCCAGTGCTGCGGCGTCGGTCCCGGCGGCCGAGTCCATCGGAGTGGACGCGTCGTCTTCGCTACCAGCGTCGTCGCTTCGCGACGACTTCGCATCGTCTCCACACCCAACGAGCACGAGGGCGATGAGGGCGTGTCGGAGTCGCATACCCGTCCGTTTCAGCGCTGGTCGTGCGCGGCCACCGTTGGGGGCCGGGCTCAGATGAGCGGGGGGAAGGTGTCGCAGGCGGCTTCGAAGGTGTTGATGGCCGTCATGAGCGCGCCGCTGAGGTCGCCCTCGCAGATGGAGCTGAACACGACGTTGTCGCCAGCCTCGGTCGCGAACTGCTGCAAGCGGTCGGCGGCTACGGCGTCGCCGAAGCTGGAGCTGCAGTCGGTCGGACCCGCGATGATGGCGCCCGCCCAGCGGCCCCGGTCGCCCTTCACGGCGTCCAGCGTGTTCAGGAAACGGCTGACGGGAAGGGTGGCAGACGGGTCGCAAGTGTCTGCGGCGGTCGCGAGCATCGAGAAGTCGATGTTGAGCTCGATCGTGTCCTCGGGGCGGGAGCAGTCGTCCTCGTCCGTCAGGATGACCACGGCCAGCAGCGCGTCCTCACGCAGGAAGCCAGCGTTCGAGCCGTCCGCGACACGCTCGGTGAGCGCCCACTCGGTCATCAGCAGGGGCATCTCGGTGCCGGAGCCGCCGGTGCCCACCTCGGCGACGCAGGAGAACGTCCCCGAGACGTCACTGTCGGCGGTCTCGATCCACTTTCGGGGCATGCCACATTCCTGCAGCAGCTCCCCGTTCGGTCCGCTCTCGTTCAAGGTCATGGTCGTGGTCATGCCCATGATCGAGACGTTGAGAAGGGTCGTGAGATCCCTGCCGGTGGTGGTCACGCCGAGGCGGTAGTCGAGCGGGTTCCCGGTCTCGGTGCGGTAGGCGTCGAGGATCTCGATGAAGCGCGGGAAGTTGCTGACCAGGTTGGCCTGCTCCTCACCCATGGAGCCCGAGTCGTCGATGACGAAGAGGATGTCCATCTTGTCGCACCCGTCGCTGCCGCGCGGACCCCAGTCACGGGGCGGGCCACCGTCGACGCCGGGAGGCAGCGACATGTCACCGGTGGTGTCGTCGCCGCGATCGCCGATGCGGCGATCGTCGTCGCCACACCCGGCGAGAGCCATGGCGCAAGCGCCCACGAAAAGGATCCAACTGCGTCCTCGAATCACGACCGAACCTCCAGGGAAGGCGCACACTGTATGGGCCTGTGCACCGTTCGGACGTGACGGAACTCTCGCCAATACCGTATGAAAGGTGCCCGAAGCGCCCGAGCGCCGTTCGCCGAGACCGAGGCGTGTTGCCCTCCATGCCTTGGACGCCCCACGGAGAGGGTGCAAAGGTCGAGGGATGACGCTTCCGCGAATCGTGCTCGCGCTGATGGTCGGATGGGGGTGCTCGAGCCCGGACGTCGGCGCCCGACGAGATGCGGTGAACGGCATGGTCGACACCGCGGAGGAGTGGCCCGGCGTGCTCGGCATGCAGATCGAGAAGCCCGAAGGTGTCGCGAGCTGCACGGGCGTCTTGATTGCACCGAACCTCCTCCTCACGGCTCGCCACTGCGTCTCATCGACGCAGCCCACGATCGTGTGCGGGAGCTCGCCGCTCTCGCCGCCGGTCGCGGGCGAGAACGTGCTCTCGACGACCGACGTGACGGTCTCGTCGAGCTCGGTGGCGGTGGTCGGCGAGCGCGTGGAGGTTCCGCCGGATGGCGATGACGAGTGCGGCTTCGACATCGCGGCGGTCATTCTCCGCGCCGAGGCGCCGGGCGGCAGCGTGGTCTACCCGCCGCGCCTGGACGCGCCGGTGGTGGCCGGCGAGACGTTCACGGCGGTCGGCTACGGCACCACGGGGACGAGCGGCATCGGCACGCGCCGTGTCGCGACGGACGTGCCCGTGAGCTGCGTCGGCAGCGAGTGCGGCATCTCCGTCGTGCAGGAGACGGAGTGGGTCGCCGACGACGGATTCTTCTGCAGGTCGGACTCCGGCGCTCCGGCCATCGACGCGTCCGGCCAGGTGATCGGCGTCGTCTCGAAGGGCATCAACCCGTGCAACACGCCCGTGCTCTCCTCGGTATACGCCTGGCGTGAGTGGATCCGTTCGGTGGGCCGCGATGCGGCGGAGGTTGGCGACTACCCGGTGCCGGAGTGGGCGGTCGAGGAGGTCCTGGACGCGGGCGTGGGCACGGACGCGGGCATCGCGACGAGCGATGCGGCTGTCGGCGACGACGGGGGCTCTGATGGCGGGGGATGCAGCGTCGCCGCGTCGGGCGGCGCGCCCCTCTGGGTGCTCGTCGCGCTGGTGGCGATCCGGCGGCGACGCTGAGCTTCAGTCGAAGTCGAGGCGGAGGGTGGCCATGGCGCCGCCGCGGGTGGGGGCGACGCTGACCGAGGTGTCGTCCGAGCCCTTGGCGAGGTCGATGGCGGCGAGCGCGAGGCCAGCCGCAGCGACGATGCCGCCGGTGACGTAGAAGGCGAGGGCGCGGGTGCGCTGGCCCTCCACCTCTTCGAGCTTCGCGACGCCGGCCTCGTTGGTGATGACCCGGTCGGGGAATTCCTCTTCGAGCTCGTCGAGCCCGGCGCGGCCGTTGCCCGCGGCCACGGCGCCGCCGACGATGAACGCGAGGCCGACGGCCGCGGCGCCGATGCCGACGTAGAGGAGGGTGCGCGAGCGGGGCGGTGGCGCCTCGCCGTGCTCGACGATGGGCACCTGGTTCGTGGTGCCGCCGTCGCCTTCGCCTCCATCGGTGTCTCCGTCGCCGCCCCCGTCGGGCGGCGGGAGCTCTTCGGGTTCGTCCGGCTGCCGTTGTGAACGAAGCGCCGACGCGCGGGAGAGGGCGTGGTCGCGGAAGCGGCCGGAGTCGTCGTCCTGCGCGCACTGCAGGTAGGCGTCGATGGCGTCTTCCGAGTGGCCCTCCCAGCGGTCGTACGTGAGCGCGAGGTTGCAGGCGGTCTCGGCCTTCGGGTCGAGCTCGTAGGAGCGCTGGAACGCGGCCGCGGCGGCCTCGTAGCGTTCGGCGCGCAGCGCCTGCACGCCCTCGTCGAACGCGGCCTGGCCGTCTTGAGCCGCCGCGGGTACGGCGACCGCGAGCAAGAGCACGGTGAGCGCTGCCCTCATCGGCCGCCCTCGATGATCTCACCGTTCCAGCCGCCGCCGATGATCTCCCCCATCCAGGAGCTCTCCTCCATCGTGGGTTCCATCGCCGTCTCCATCGAGGCCTCCATGGCCGTCTCCATCGGGGTCGTCATCTCGCTGGTCCGTCGGGTCATGCGCGTGGCGCGCCGGCGCATGGTACTCGGTGCGACTTCTTCTTCCATGGGTGTGACGTCGGCGACCTCTTCCATGGTCGCTTCCATTACGGGGGGCACCGCTTCCATGGCGGTCTCGATCATGGGCGTCGGCACCTCGACCGGCTGCGGCGGTGCGGCGACCTCGGTCGGGCGCCTCCGCTCCGGCTCGCGCAGCGCGAGGAAGGCCACGAGCCCGATCAGCAGTGCGATCACGGCGAGGGCGACGCCGAGCAGGAGCCCCTGTCGGTTCGTCTCGGCCGCCGTCGGCGCGGACTTGCGCACGGGCGCCGACTGCGCCTCGGGCTCGGCCACTCCGATGGCCGCGCTGAGCACGTGCGCGGCTTCGCCCTCGCCGCGGGGCTTGGGCGATCCCACCGCTTCGGTCACCGCGTAGGGTGGGGTGAAGCTGACCGCCTCGGGCGGCTCCTCGGTCGGCGGCTCGAGCGCCAGCGTCTCGGGCAAGGTGGCCGGATCGATCGCGCGCAGCAGCTCGGCCGCTTCCGCCGCGCTGTCGAGGCGCTTGGCCGGCGCCTTCACCAGCAGCTTGTCGAGCACGACCCGAAGCCCATCCGGGAAGCGGTCGAAGGCGGGCGGCGGGGCGGTGAGGATTTTGTGCATCAGGGCCGCGGTCGACGGCGCCTCGAAGGGCAGGCGCCCGGTGAACATCTCGTAGATGACGATGCCCATCGCCCAGAGATCCTGCGGCTTGCCCGGGCGAGCGCCCGCGAACTGCTCCGGCGCGATGTAGGGCAGCGAGCCCATCACCTGATGGGACTTCGTGATGCGGGTGAGCATCGCGTCGTCGATGCCGGCTGCCAGGCCGAAGTCCAGCAGCTTCAGCGGGATGGGGCCCGGGGGCAGGCCGATGTTCGCCGGCTTCAGATCGCGGTGGACGATGCCCTGCGCGTGAACGTCCTCGACCGCTTCGCAGAGCGCGATGGCGAGCTCGAGGCCCTCGCGGGTCGGCACCGCGCCGTGCTCGTCGAGCCGCTCCTGCAGCGTCGCCCCACCGACCAGCTCCATCACGAACCAGGGGCCGATGCCCTCCTCGAAGCCGAAGTCGCTCACCTGGGCGACACGGACGCTGCCGATGCGCGCGAGGGCCTTCGCCTCCCGCTCGAAGCGGCGCACCAGCTCCTCGTCCCACCCGGTGACCCGCAGGACCTTCAGCGCGAAGCGTCGCCCGAGCGCCTGGTGCTCGACCTCGAAGACGTGGCCCATGCCCCCGCCGCCAATGCTGCCGGTGACCCGGTAGCGCTCGGCGATGACCTTCCCGATGGGGATGGGAGGTGGGGCGATGGAGCCGGGCGGGCGCTCGCGCGGACCGGTCTCCTTCGAGGGCTCGCCGGAGGCTTCCGGCGCCTCGTCGTCTCCCTCCGCAGCGTTCACGCCCGCGATACTAACTCCGGATCAGCCGCCGTGCTTGTCGAGCAGCTTCCGGTAGATGACGGGGCCGAGGCTCTCCTCCATGAGGGCCTCGACCGCGCTCTCCACCTTCTCCCGCTCGGCCGCGTTCTTGTAGACGAAGCCGATGCCCATGCCGGGCTCCTGGTCGTCCCCATCGTCGAGCTGCTCGGGGGTGAGGATCCACTGGACCTTGCCCCGGAGCCGGAGGTTCTTCTCCAGCTTGGGGACCTGGAGCTCGAAGTGGAACTCGGTGCCGATGGGGAGCGGGCGCTCGGTGCGGATGAAGGTGCCGCCCTTGCTGATGTTCCGCGTGTAGTCCGCGAAAAACGAGTTCAGCCGCTTGTATTCGACCTTCAGCGTGATGGGCGCTCTCGGCTGCCCTCGCAGATCCGATCCTTCGGCGGATTCCATCTGACTGCATTCGAACATCGACCGCGCGAGAGGGCAAGCGAATGGTGTGCCGACATCCCCGCTCAGGGGGGGCTCCCAAGGTTCCGATGGGAATGTTGTTTCAGCCACCGTGTTCTCCTACGCTGCGATGCGCGCCCCATGGGTAGGGCGCTGTGGGGTCGCCCTTCGGGTCGGGCCCTATCGGTCGATGGCGGAAGAGGCCCCAGACGTGAGCGAGCGCGCGCTTCTCGAGGCGGCGCAAGAGGGGGACAGGCGGGCCTTCGGCAAACTCGTGCGCATGCACCAGCGTCGCGTGCACGCCTGCGCCCTGAAGATGCTGGGCGATCGGGGCGAGGCCGAAGACGCGGTCCAGGAGACCTTCGTCCGAGCTTGGCGCGCGCTCGGCCGCTTCGACGGTCGCTCCAAGCTCTCCACCTGGCTCTATCGGATCTGCGTGAACGTCTCCCTGAACGTGATCCGCCGCCGCAAGCGCGTCTCCGCCGCCGACGTGGACGACCCCCGGATCCCGGAGCCCGAGGCCGACCCGACCCAGGGCGTGACCGACCCCGAGCGCCACGCCGAGACCGTTCAGCTCTACGGTCGGCTCGGGGAAGCGCTCGACGCGCTCTCTCCCTCGCTGCGGACCGCGGTGGTGCTGGTGCTCCTCGAGGGGATGCCTCACAAGGAGGCCGCCACCGTGCTCGGGATCCCGGAGGGAACCGTCGCCTGGCGGATCCACGAGGCCCGACGCCGCATGCGCATCATGCTCCACGACGTGATCGACCCCGCCGAGGGTGGGAGGGAGGCCTCGTGAAGGCGGACCTCGAGCGCAAGGTGCACGAGCTCCTCGACGCCGGACGCGATCCGGCGGACGACCCGGAGATCCGCTCGGCGATGGCCGACGACGACGAGACCCGTGCCGAGGTCGCCGGGCTGACCAAGCTCGAAGGGTGGCTGCGCGATTGGGAGGTCAACGTCCCCAACGAGGACTTCGAGCCCATCGCCCTGCGCATCGAGCAACGGCTCGACGAGCCGCTCGGCTCCTTCGACGCGACCGCGGTGCCCGAGTTCGACGATCCGGACGCCAAGGTCAGCTCCCTCGGTGGCGAGCGGGGCGCCGTCCGTTCGGGCGAGTACTCGCTCGACGCGCTCGCGGGCGCGGTGGACGCTCCGTCGCCCGTGGCGATGACCGGTCCCTCGCCCGCGGTCGCCCTCCCGGCCCCGCCGCGTGCGGAGCCGAAGCGGAGGGGGCCGATTGCTCCCTGGCTCGCGGCGGCCGCGGTGGTCGCGCTCGGCGTCACGGTGAGCGTCGCGACGTTGAACCGGGCGGACGAGCCGATGGCGGCCGAGATGGCCGCGCCCCAGGCCGAGCAGGCGCCCGGTGCGTACCCCGCCTCGCCGACCACGAGCGCGGAGCCCGCGCCGCCCGAAGAGCCGATGGAGATGGCGGAGGCCGAAGAGGCGCCCGCCATGGAGGAAGAGGCCACCGCGGAGCTCGACGACGAGGCGGGCGCCAACACCGTCACCGAGACGGCGACGGTCGGCGGTGCCTCCCCGGACCCCTCGGCCCGGCGGCGCACCAGCCGTGGCTCGACCATGGCCACGGCGATGACGACCGCGACCGCCCGCGGCGCGAGCCCGTTCGACACGGCGAGCGGCGGCGGTGGTGGCCCGCCGATGGCGGTGCAGGCCGAGGGCGCCGGTGAGAGCGAACGGCGAGCGGCCGTGGAGCGAAGCAAGGCCGGCGTCCGGGCCTGCCTCGGGTCGGGGGCGGACAGCGCCGTCGTGATGGTCCGCTTCCGCGACGGAGCGGTGCGGGACGCGCGCTTGGTGCGTCCGGCCGGGAACGCGTCGGTCAACCAGTGCGTGGCGGCGGCCCTGCGTCGGGCCCGGATTCGCCCGGAGGGCCAGCAGAGCCGAACGCTCCACTTCAGCTGGGGCGGCGTCGAGAACGCCTACCGTTAGCGGTTCCGCGACACGGCGTCGCTGGACGGAGCGAGGCGGGTTGGATAGGGTCCGCCGGTCATGGGGCGACAGGTGCTCTTCGGCTCCTACGAGCTCCTCGACCGCATCGGCGAGGGGGGCATGGCCGAGGTCTGGCGTGCCCGATCGCGCGGCGTGGCCGGCTTCGAGAAGGAGGTCGTCATCAAGCGCGTCCTCCCTTCGCTCATGGCACGGGAGGACTTCGCCGAGCTCCTCATCCACGAGGCGAAGGTCGCCGCCCGGCTGAACCACCCGGGCATCGTTCAGATCTTCGAGCTCGGAGAAGAGCAGGGCGCCTACTTCATCGCGATGGAGCTGGTGCAGGGCTGCGACCTGGCCACCGCGCTCGCGGCCCAGCCGAACCCACTCGCGAGCGGGGTCGGGCTGAGCCTGCCGCTTCGGCTCTGGATCATGATGGAGAGCGCGCGGGCGCTCGACTACGCGCACCGACAGCGCACCGAAGACGGCCGGCCCCTCGGCATCGTCCATCGCGACATCTCTCCTCAGAACGTGCTCCTCGGCTACGAGGGACAGGTCAAGGTCGCGGACTTCGGCATCGCGCTCGCGTCGGGGCTCGGCGGCGCGGAGGACGGCAACACCCTCCGCGGCAAGTACGCCTACATGTCTCCGGAGCAGGCGCGCGCCGAACCGCTCGACAACCGCTCGGACATCTTCTCGCTCGGCATCGTGCTCTACGAGCTGCTGGCCGGTCGCCGGCTCTTTCGCGCGAAAACGCCGGAGCAGACCCTCGAGCGCGTGGTCTCCGGCTCGGTGCCGGTGCTGGATCTCGCGGGGCTCGGGCTCCCGGCGTTCATGCAGAGCATTCTCGAGCGCGCCCTCGAGCGCGACCGCGAGTCGCGCTACCCGAGCGCGGGGCTGATGGCCGACGACCTCTCCCGCGTGCTCGTCGAGATGAAGGCTCACGTCGGTGACGCCGACCTGCGCGAGGCCATCGCGCGCATCGCGCCGCCGGCGGACGCGTCCCGAGCGAACAAGGCGCGCATCACGCTCTTCACGCAGTCGGACGACGAGCGCCTCGGCCACGGCGACACGCCGGTGGCGATCACCGAGGCCACGATGGCCTTCTCGACCAGCAAGCGGCTAAGGGCGGAGGAGCGCGCGGCGCTGGTCGTCGTGATGCCGGACGACGCCGGGCCGCTCGACGTGCTCCGCGCGATCGCGCAGCGCCACGGCGGACTCCTCTTGCCGGCGATGCGCGGCACCTTCGAGGTGGTCTTCGGGCACGAGGGCGACGCGGAGCATGCGGCCGAGCGAGCGGTGCGCTTCGGTCTCGACGTGCGCCATCAGCGGAAGGGCACGCCGCTCGCGCTGCTGCGGGGTGGAGCGCGGGTCTACGACGGAGACCTCGCCGAACCGCTGGCGCAGACGCGCGACGAGGCGGTGGCCGCGCTCAGCGACGGCCTGCGCATCCACCCCGCGCTCGTCGAAGAGCTGCGCTGGCGCTTTCACATCCAGGACTGCGCCGAGGGTTGGCCCTCGATCACCGAGGCGCGCTCGCGGGCCGAGCGGGAGATCCAGCACCTCCGGGACGGACCGCTCGTGGGGCGGCGGGACGAGCTCGCGATCCTGATTGGTACCTTCAACGCGGCGGCCGAAGGGCGTGGCACGAGCGTGCTCGTCAGCGGTCCGGCCGGGACCGGCAAGTCGCGGCTCATCGCCGAGCTCGCGCACGCGGCGACCTGCGAAGGCGCGACGGTGCTCTCGGCGCACGGGCGCGCCGGCAAGACGAACGCTTACGGCGCGCTCGGCTCGCTCTTCGGAGACCTCTGTGGTCTCGAGGTGAGCGACGACAAGGCCGCGCGCCTGGAGAAGGTCGAGCGGCTGCGGGTGCTCGGGCTGGGCCAGCGCTCCATCGCCGAGGTCGCGAGTGTGCTGGGGCTCTTGGACCAGCCGCTCGAGCGTCCCTACGGCCGCCCGCGTGGCCTCGCGCTCGCGCACGCTTTCGACCGAGCGATTCAAGCATTGAGCGAAGACGGCCCCGTGGTCGTGGTCTTCGAGGACGTCCACTGGATGGACGACGAGACGCGGCAGCTGCTCGCGCTCCTGATCCGGCCGCTGCGCTCCAAGCGCGCGCTGGCGGTGCTCAGCGCTCGACCCGGGGTCGCCCTCCCGCCGCTCGGGTCGGTGGAGACGCTGCGCCTCGAGCGCCTCGACCCGCTCGTCGGCCAGCGTCTCTTCGCGCGTGCGATGGGCGCCCGCGCCTTCGAGGGCGAGGTCGGCGAGGTCGTCGAGCAGGCGTGCGAAGGCAACCCGGCGGGCCTCACGCAGTTGGCGGCGGTGCTGGGGGGCGAGGAGCGCGCGGCGATCGCGGACGGCGTGCTCCACCAGCTCCCGCCGCTCGATGGATTGCCGCTCCCGGACCGCATGGCGTCCGCGGTCGCGGCGCGGGTCTCGGCGCTCCCGAAGAGCGCGCGGGACCTGCTCGCGGCGTGCGCCGCGCTCGGCGATCACGCCGCGACCACGACGCTCGCCGCGCTGACGAACGTGCCAGTGGATCTCATGCGTCGGCCGATGATGCGTCTGTTGACGGCGCGCTGGCTTCGGCCCATCGGCGGCGCCGGGAGCTACGAGCTCACCGGTCGCTGGGGCGGCGGCGACGCGGCGGCCATCCCCGACGGAGTGCGTATCGCCGGCGGCGACCTGGTGCGGCGCTGCGTGCTGGAGGCCTTGCCCGGTCAGAAGCGCCAGCGCTTGCACGCGTCGGCGGTGTCGGCGCTCGCGGACGTGGCGGGTGCGCCGGCGGAGCTGCTCGCGCAGCACGCGCGGCTCGGCGATCTGCCGGAAGCCGCGGACCACTGCCTCGCCGCGGCCAAGGCGTGCCGCGCCGAAGGCGAGATGGAGCGCGCGGCGTGGTGGACCCTCGAGGCGGCGCGCGCGGCGGAGGCGAACGGCAACTCGAAGCTCGAATGGCGCATCGGTGCGGCGGAGCTCGCGCTCGAGGCCGGCGACCCCGAGCTGGTGCAGAGCGCGCTCGAAGGGACCGAGGGGGCGACCGCGCCATCGCTGGTGGTGCGCGCGGGCCTCGTGCGTGCGCGGCTGCGAGCGCGCGAGTCCTTCTGGTCGGATGCGGTGGACATTCTCGAGCAAGCGGCGGACGTGCTCGAGGACGTCGAGGACGACGCGCTCCGCGGGCAGCTCTGGCTCGCGCTCGGCTGGGCGCTGATGGAGACGGGCGACGTCACCAACGCGATCGACACGTTGGACGCGGCGGTCGGCTGCTTCGAGGTGGCGCCCCCCTCGCTCCCGGGATCGCGGCGTGGGAGCCTCTGGGTGCCGGAGCCCGGCGGGGAGCTCGGCTACGCGCTGGCGGCGTTCGCGATCGCGCTGGCCCGCGCCGGCGAGGACGCGCGCGCGGCGGATGCCTCGCACCGGGCGCTGGTCCGGGCGGCCGCTCATGGGGGCGCTCGGCTCCGCTGGCGGGCGCTCTACGCCGCGGCGGAGGTCGCCTCCTGCGAGGGCGTGGAGTACGCCTTCGAGCTCTGGGTGGACGCGGCGACGCTCGCGCGAGACCTCGGCATGGACGAGGCGCTGGCTCAGACGGCGGTCCGGGCCGCGGTCGCCTGCGTGGACGCGGGGCGCGAGAACGAAGCGGCGGTCTGGGCCGCGGCGGCGAAGGGCGCGGCGACCGGTCGCGGGCTCGACGCGGTGGCGTGCCTCGCCGAGACGGTGCAGGCGGAGCTGGCGCTGGCGGCGCACCCGGACACGCACTTCGTCCGCGGGCTGGTCCGGAGCGTGGAACGGCTGGAATCGCTCGGTCGAGCGGGCGAGGCGGCGATGGGGCTCGACATGCTCGCTCGCGCCCACCTCGCGCTCGGCGACGTGGGCGCGGCCATCCGGACCCTGGGGCGCGCGGCGCCCATGGCGGATGGAGCCGGCCGTCCCCGTCTGGCGAGCCAGCTCCGGGCCCGGGCGGAAAGCCTCGCCCGCACCGGCGTCCGATAGCACACGCGCGTACGGTCTGGGTTGACCGGACCCAGGACACCTCCTAGGCTGCCCGACCCTCCGCGCGCGCACGAAAACTGGCTCGTCGCGAAGCGGCGAGAGCCTCGAGAGGCGACCTTTTCGATGTCCGAGAACGAGAACCAACAGCCCATCGCGGAACCCTCCAAGGAGGGGTCGGCCACACCCGAGTCTGCGGAGGCGAAGCCCTCCAACGGCGCCACTCCGTCGGCCGAAGCCAAGCCCGAGGCCGAAGCGGCCCCGGCCGCCGAGGCGAAGCCGGCAGCGGATGCGCCCCCGCCCGAGAAGGCCGAGGCTCCCGCGGACACCCCGAAGGCCGACGACGCGAAGACCGACGCGGCGCAGGCCGACGCCAAGGCGCCCGAGGGCGAGGCCAAGGCCGACGACGGATCGAAGGGCGACGCCGAGGGCTCCGACGGTAAGAAGAAGCGCAAGCGCCGTCGCAAGAAGAAGAAGAAGGAAGGCGGGTCGGACAAGAAGGACCAGGCCTTCGCTCGCTTCTTCGAGGGCTCCGGCCCGCGCCAGCACGCGTTCCGCGTGGGCGAGGTGGTCGCCGGTCGCGTGACCCGCGTCGAGGACGGCGCGATCATGGTCGACCTCTTCGGCAAGGCCATCGCCATCGCCGATGTCCTGGAGCCGCGGGAGGTCGAGGAGTCGACCGCGCCCGAGGCGACCGAGAGCACCGCGGTCGGCGTCGCAGCGCCGACCGACGCCGCGAAGAGCGAGGCGACCGCGGAAGCGGCGCCGGCTGCAGAGGCTGCGAAGCCCGAGGCCGCCGCGGAAGCGCCGGCTGCGGACGCACCCGCCGAGGCGAAGCCCGAGGCCGCCGCGGACGCGCCGGCTGCGGACGCACCCGCCGAGGCGAAGCCCGAGGCTGCCGCGGACGCGCCGGCTGCGGAGGCGAAGCCCGAGGCTGCCGCGGAAGCGCCGGCTGCGGACGCACCCGCCGAGGCGAAGCCCGAGGCTGCCGCGGAAGCGGACGCTCCCGCTGCCGAGGCGAAGCCCGAGGAGCCGGCCGTCGAGCCGATTCCGCTGGAGCCCGAGCCCCCGCATCCCGAGCCCCCGCAGGTCGGCGCCATCTTCCGTGGTCGCGTCGGCTCGGTGTCCGAGAGTGGGCACATCGCGATCGTGAACCGCAACATCGAGCGCCCGCGCGCCAAGGCGGCGATCAAGCTCGCCCACGACG
Organism: Deltaproteobacteria bacterium; assembly: GCA_017644045.1. GTDB lineage: Bacteria > Myxococcota_A > Polyangia > Polyangiales > Houyiibacteriaceae > UBA1660. Next base: position 366,429 of record JAEPMI010000007.1, on the reverse strand, counting down.
AGAAGCGTCGCGTCCCCGGTGTGGTCTTCGGCTACAACCGCGGCGGCTTCGACGTGCTCATCGCCGGCATCCGTTGCTTCGCGCCCGCGCGCGGCATGTCGCTCGGCATGATCGACGACCCGGAGACCCTGGTCGGGCGGAAGCTCGAGTTCAGTGTCCCGAAGTCCAAGGGCAAGAGCATCGTCGTGACCCGGCGCAGCATCCTCGAGAAGGAAGCGCGCAAGGCGGCGAAGGATCGCCTCGACGAGCTGAAGGTCGGCGAGAAGATCACCGGCAAGGTCACCGACGTGCGCGACTACGGCGCGCTCGTGGACATCGGCGGCATCGACGGCCTCGTTCACATGAGCGAGATCGCGTGGACCCGCGGCGGCAAGCCGTCCGACCACGTGAAGGTCGGCGACGAGGTCCAGGTCGAGGTCCTCAAGGTCCAGAAGATGTCCCGGAAGGATCGCTACGGGAAGGTCTCCCTCTCGATCCGCACCTGCCTCCCGGACCCGTGGAAGGAGCACGAGGAGCTCCTCTCGCCCGGCAAGCCCCGCAAGGGCAAGGTCGTGAGCCTCACCGAGTTCGGCGCCTTCCTCGAGCTGGCCCCCGGCATCGAGGGGCTGCTGCACATCAGCGAGCTCGACGGCAAGCCGGCCCACGCCAAGGACGTGCTCACCGAGGGCGAAGAGCTCGACGTGGTCATCGACCGCAAGGACGAGAAGCAGCGCCGGCTCAGCCTCTCGCTGCTCACCGCGGCAGACCTCGAAGCCATCGAGAAGGGCGAGCTCGACCTCACCGTCGCGCCCCGCTCGACCAAGAAGGGCGCGCTCGTCACGGTCATCGTCGACCGCATCGAGCGCCACGGCCTGCTGGTCCAGGTCAAGGGTCTGATCGGCAAGCGCGGTCGCGGCTACGTGCCGATGCGCGAGCTGCCGGAAGAGGGCGAGACCAAGAAGAAGTTCTCGCAGGGCTCCGAGCACGAGATGAAGGTCATCGGGACCGATCGTGATGGTCGCCTTCGCCTCTCGGTGAAGGGCAAGCTGCGCGACGAAGAGCGCAAGGCCGTCCAGCAGTACCGCAAGGAAGCCGCTTCGAAGGGCTTCGGCACCTTCGGCGACCTCCTCAAGTCCAAGCTCGAGAAGTAGGCCCAAGAGCTCCCATGCGCATCCTCGGCGTCGATCCCGGTGCCCGGCGCATCGGGCTCGCGCTCGACGACGAGGCGAGCGGCAAGCTCGCGCTCCCCCACGGCGTGGTGGAGCGCGGTTTGGACGATCGCGCGGCCGCACAGAAGGTGAAGGAGACCCTCGGTGAGCTCGAGGTCTCCGTCGCCGTGGTGGGCCTGCCGCTCCGCCTCGACGGAACGGAGGGCACCGCCGCGCGCCGCGCCCGGAAGTTCGGCGTGGCGCTCGAGCAGGCGCTCGGGGTGCCGGTCGAGTACTGGGACGAGCGTCTCACGACCGTCGCGGCCGAGCGCACGCTCCGAGAGATGGGCGTGCGCGGTCAGAAGCAGCGGCGGGTGGTCGACGAGACCGCCGCCGCGCTCCTGCTGCAGGGCTACCTGGACGCGCGGGAATACCGACGTGCGAGCAGCGCGTCCTCCGATGCAGAGGCCGCCGCGGACGAATCATGGCGAGACGACGACGGCGACGGCTGAGGGGCGCGACGGCCATCCTCCTCACGACCGTGGCGGCTGCCGTCGCGGCGGTCGCCTGGTTGTTGCTGCTCTATCCGAAGCAGCCGATGCCCGGAGCGCGACGCTCGATGGTCGTCGAGATGCCGACCGAGGTGACGCGGCTGGCGGGGGAGCTCGAGGCCCGCGGGATCGTCGACGACGGTTGGATCTTCGGCGCTTACCTCCGGCTCACGGGCGCCGGCTCGCGGCTACGGACCGGGGACGTCCTGCTCTCCACCGGGCTGACGCCGCGGGAGCTGCGGGCGCGCGTCGCGCAGGGCTATGGTCGCGTCCCCGTGCGGGTGGTGATCCCCGAGGGCTTCACGCGCCATGACGTCGCCGACCGACTGGCCGCACGCGGCATCTGCAGCGAAGAGGCCTTCCTCGCCGCCACCGATGGCGCGCCGCCGATGGCCCCGGATGCCCCGAGCCACGAGGGCTACCTCTTCCCGGACACCTACGACTTCGACGAAGGCACCGACGCCGCGGTCGTGGTCGAGCGGATGCTCGAGAACTACGAGCGACGGACCGAGCCGCTCTTCGACGAGCACGCCGCGGCGCTGGCGACGCTCTCCGCGGATCTCGGCTTCACGGCGCACCAGGTGCTCGTGCTGGCGAGCGTCGTCGAGAAGGAGGCGGCCGTCGCGGTCGAGCGACCGACCATCGCCGGAGTGTTCCTCAACCGCCTTCGCTCGGAAGAGTTTCGCCCCCGACACCGACTCCAGGCCGACCCCACGGTCTCCTACGGCTGCGTGGCCGAGCCGAGCGCAGCGCCGAGCTGCGCGCGCTACGGCGGGCGGATCACCCGCGCCATGCTCCGTGACGGAGCGAACCGCTACAACACCTACCGGCACGGCGGACTCCCGCCGGGACCCATCTGCAATCCGGGGCTGCCGGCGCTTCGCGCGGTGCTCGACCCCGAGGTTCACGACTACCTCTATTTCGTCGCGCGCGGTGGTGGTCGCCACGCGTTCAGCGAAGGCCTCGACAGTCACAACGCGAACGTCGACCAGTACCTTCGCGCGGAGTGATGGCGGACGAGCGCGACGCGATGCGGAAGACCGATCCGGAGAAACGGATCGGTCGCGAGCGTCTGTGGGGCGATGGCCAGCTCGGGCTCTTCCAGCCCCGACCGCTACCGCCGGAGGGTCGGGAGAGGCTGGTCGATCTCGCGACGCGCTTGCCGCCGGACCTCCGCCTCGGCACCTCGAGCTGGACCTTCCCCGGCTGGGCCGGCCTGGTCTACCGCGAGCGCTACCGCAACGAGCGCGACTTCGTGCAGCGCTCGCTCGGCGAGTACGCGCGGCACCCGCTCTTCCGGACCGTGTGCATGGACCGCGCGTTCTACGCGCCCATCCCCCGCGAGGAGCTGAGCGCGTACGCGAAGATGCTGCCACCGGACTTCCGCTGCGTCTCGAAGGTCTTCAACGAGCTCAGCACCTGGGTCTTCCCGAAACATCCCCGCTACGGTCCGCGCGCTGGACGCCGCAACGAGGGCTTCCTCGACCCGTGGCGCTTCGAGGAGCTCATCGGCGCGCCGATGCGCGAGACCTTCGCCGTCCACCTCGGTCCGCTGATCATCGAAGTGCCCCCGGTGCATGGCCCGCCCGATCCCGAGGTCTTCGCCGACGCGGTCGAGCGCTTCTTGACCCAGGCGGCGCCGGACCTGGACTACGCCTTCGAGATCCGCGACGCGCGCCTCTTCACGCCGCGCTACCTCTCGGTCCTCCGTGACCACGGCGCGAGCCACGTCTTCAACCTCTGGACCCGGATGCCGACACTCGGCGCGCAGCTCGAACGCGTCGAGCGCGTGCTCGGTACCGGCTGGGTCGGCGAGCCACTCGTCGTTCGCTTGATGATTCCGCCCGGCAAGCAGTACGGCGACCTCGCCGCCGCCTTCGTCCCCTTCGACCAGATGAAGGCGCCGCAGCCCCAGATGCGTGACGACGTCGTCCGGCTGGTGGACGCCGCCCGCGCGGCTGGCACCGAGAGCTGGGTCATCGTGAACAACAAGGCCGAAGGCAGCTCGCCACTGACCGTCGTCGCGCTCGCGGAACGACTGGCCCGCTGACGCTGCTCAGTCCTCGGCGTCGAAGTAGCCGCGCTCTTCGAGCCAGGCGAGCACGTCGCCCGCCGATCCGTCGACGTCCTGACTGCCGGTGTCGACCTTCAGCTCGGGCGTCTCGGGCGCTTCGTAGGGGGCGTCGATGCCGGTGAAGCCTTTGATCTCGCCAGCGCGCGCCTTGGCGTAGAGGCCCTTGGGGTCGCGCTCCTCGCAGGTGGCCAGGTCCGCCGCGACGTGGATCTCCACGAAGTCACCCTCGGGGAGCATCGCGCGGATCTGATCGCGGTCGGCCCGGTAGGGCGAGATGAACGCGGTGATGACCAGCGCGCCCGAGTCCGCGAAGAGGCGCGCGACGTGGCCCACGCGGCGGATGTTCTCCTTGCGCTCGTCGGGCGCGAAGCCGAGGTCGGCGTTGAGGCCGTGGCGGACGTTGTCGCCGTCGAGGACGTAGGTGACGCAGCCGCGCTCGAGGAGCTTCCGCTCGAGCCGGTGGGCGAGGGTGCTCTTGCCGGAGCCGCTGAGGCCCGTCAGCCAGAGGACCGCGCCCCGGTGGCCGTACGCCTTCCGCCGGTCTCCCGCGCCGATCTCGCCGCGATGCCAGGTGAGGTTCTCCGCCTTCGGTGTCTCCGCCATGCCGCGGCATAGCAGGCTCGGACGGGGTCAGCGAGTGGGTGCCCCAGGATCGAACGGGTGCCCCAGGACGGAGCGATCACCGGAGCCGAGGTTCGTGTTTCGTCCCATGATCATTGGCGAAATCGTCCTGGCACGGCCCCTGCTCTAGTGATGGGCAACGAGGGCGTGGGTCCCTCGAGAGAAACGGAGGAGCCACCTATGGACGAGACGATGAGCATTCGATTCTGGGGCGTGCGCGGGAGTGTCGCGACCCCGGGGGAGCACACCCTCGGGGTCGGCGGAAACACGAGCTGCGTGGAGGTCCGCTGCGGCGAACAGAAGTTCGTCTTCGACGCGGGCACGGGGATGCGCGGTCTGGGCAACGCCTGGGCCGCCGAGGGACCGGTCGACGCGACCCTGATCCTCTCCCATCTGCACTGGGACCACATCCAGGGGCTGCCCTTCTTCGGGCCGATCTACATGGGCTCGACGCGCTTGCAGATCGTGGGCTCGCCGGCGCCCGAGCTCGGTGTGCGCGACGCTCTCGCGCGGCAGATGAAGCCGCCGACGTTCCCCGTGCACTGGGAGGACCTACCGAGCCAGCACCTCTATCGGAGCGTGAGGCACGGCCAGGTGATCTCCGTCGGTGACGGCGTCGAGCTCCGCGCCGCGCGCCTGAACCATCCGGGTGGTGGCGTCACGGCGTACCGGCTGACCTGGCGGGGGCGGAGCGTGGTCTACGCGACGGACACGGAGCACTACGAATGCGTCGATCCCGTCCTGCGTGACCTCGCCGAGGGCACCGACCTGCTCATCTACGACTCGCAGTACACGCCGGAGGAGTACCGCGGCGACGCCGGTCCGCCGAAGGTCGGCTGGGGTCACTCCACCTGGGAGGCCGGCGTGCAGCTCGCGGCGGCCGCCGACGTGAAGCGCTACGCGCTCTTCCACCACGACCCGAGCCGAAGCGACGAAGGGGTCGCGGCTCTCGAGAAGCTCGCGCAGGCGCGCTTCACCGAGTCGTTCGCCGCCCGTGAAGGCCTGGTCGTGGAGCTCGAGCCCGAGGCCGGCGACGGTGAGCGTCGCGCAGCCTGAGATCGTACCGATGGGCGGGGGTGGGCTAGCATCGGGGCACCCCCGCATGCGCCACCGTCTCTCACTGCTCGTCGACCTCGCGTCGCTCCTCCCTCGCGAGGTCGATCTCGACGCCCTGCTCGAGGAGGCCTGCCGGCGGTTGGCGGCGGCGATGGAGTCGGAGCGCGCGACCCTCTGGCTGGTGGACGCCGAGCGCGGGGATCTGGTCACGCGAGTGGCCCTGCTCCCGGAGGTCCCGGCCCTGCGTCAGCCGCTCGGTCGAGGCATCGCGGGGACGGTCGCCGCCGAGGGCGAGCTGATGCGGGTGGACGACGCGCGCTCCGACCCCCGCTTCGACTCGAGCGCGGACGAGCGCACCGGCTACGTGACCCGGACGCTGCTGGCCGCGCCCGTCCGCGAGCGGGTCGATGGCCCGGTGCGCGGCGTGGTCCAGGTCCTCAACAAGGAGGGCGGCCCCTTCGACGAAGAGGACGAGCGCTACCTGCGCGCGCTGGCGCTGCAGATCGGCAACGTGCTCTCGTTGACGACCCTCCGCGCGGGGGACGAGTCGCAGCCGGGCGTGGTCTTCCGCGGTCCGTTCAACCGCATCGTCGGCCGCTCGCCCGCGATGGACGCGGTCTACGAGCGCATCCTGCTCGCCGCGGGCACGGACGCGCGGGTGCTGCTCCGTGGTGAGACCGGCACCGGCAAGACGCTCCTGGCGCGCGCGATCCACGTGAACTCACAGCGGCAGGCTGGCCCCTTCGTGACCGTCGACTGCACCACGCTGCCGGCCCAGCTCGTGGAGAGCGAGCTCTTCGGCCACGAGCGGGGCGCGTTCACCGGTGCCGACAAGCGGGTGCCGGGGCGGGTCGAGCTCGCCGACGGGGGCACGCTCTTCCTCGACGAGGTCGGCGAGCTGCCGCTCGAGAGTCAGGGGAAGCTGCTGCGCTTCCTGCAGAACGGCGTGTTCGAGCGGCTCGGTGGCCGGGAGACGCGCAAGGCCGACGTCCGCATCCTCGCCGCGACCAACCGCGACCTGGAGAAGGACGTGCGCGAGGGGCGCTTCCGCGAGGACCTCTACTACCGGCTGCGCGTGGTGGAGCTCGAGGTGCCGACGCTGCGCGACCGCGGGCCGGACGAGGTCGAGCGGCTCGCCCGCCACTTCGCGGAAGTGTTCGCGAACCGCTACGACCGGCCGACGGTGCGCTTCAGCGACGAGGCGATGGCGGCGCTCCGCGACCATCGCTGGCCGGGCAACGTGCGCGAGCTCGAGCACTGGGTGGAGAGCGCGGTGGTGCTGGCGCCGGATGGGGGAATCGAGCTGAGCCACCTGCCGGCGCCCCGGACGCTGCATTCGCTGCGTCCGACCGATGGGCTCCAGGTGCCGATGGGGCTGCCTCTCGACGAGGTGCGGCGGCGCTACGTGGAGGCGATGGTCGATCACTGCGACGGGAACCGTTCGGAAGCGGCTCGGCGCCTCGGCATCGGCCGCAACACGGTGGGCCGGATCCTCGACGTGGACTGACGGCTGCGGGGGCGGTAGCGTCCGCTCCATGAAGGCCTGGGCCACGGTCGTCCTCCTCGCGCTCGTCACGAGCGGCGCGTTGGCGCAGCCGGAGGAGCCCGAGGCCGTCGAGGCGGAGGAGGTCCCGGAAGAGACCACGCCGGATCCGCTCGACCGCATCCGTGCGGCGCTCGAGGCCATCGGCGGCTTCGAACACGTGACCGTGAGCGAGCAGGCGGGGGTCATTCAGCTCCAGGGCGAGGTGGCCCGACCGAGCGCTCGCCAGGCGGCGCAGCAGGTCGCGGAGCGGGCGGCGCCAAACGCGCTCTTCGTGGCCAACGGCATCGAGGTGGTGGCGCCGGCGGAGGACGCCGAGGAAGACGAGAGCCTCGCGGTCGACGATACCGACAGCGACATCGAGGGGTCGCTGCGCCGAATCCTCAGCGGCATTCCGGAGCTGGCGACGCTACGGCTCGACGTGGACGGGGGCATCGTCCATCTGCGCGGCACGACGAAGGACGAGGAGTCGCTCGAGCGGGCCATCGTGCTGATCCGCGAGCGAGAGGGCGTGATCTACGTGGACGCGGAGGTCGAGGTGAAGACCTCGATCAGCGAGCAGATCCAGGGTGCCTTCGCGGACCTGAAGACGAAGGCCAAGCGGATGGTCGGCAAGCTGCCGGTCGCGGGCATCGGCGTCCTGCTCTTTCTGATCGCGCTCTTCATCTCGCGGAAGGTGGCGCGCTCGAAGGTCGGTTCGCGTGTCTTCGGCGAGACGCCGCTCATGCGGCAGGTGGTCGCGCGGCTCCTGGGTACGCTCATCATGATCGGCGGCATCCTGCTCGCGCTCGACATCATGGGGGCGACGGGCGCCGTCGGTGCCGTGCTCGGTACCGCCGGCATCGTCGGCCTCGCGGTCGGCTTCGCCTTCAAGGACATCGTCGAGAACTACCTCGCCGGTATCCTGCTCGCGTTCCACCGTCCCTTCGCCGCCGGCGACTTCATCGAGGTCGGTGGGACGTCGGGCAAGGTCATCCGGCTCGCCGCTCGCGAAACGATCCTGATGACGCTCGAGGGGAACCACGTGCAGATCCCCAACTCGCAGGTGTTCAAGTCGTCGACGACGAACTACACGCGGAACCCGAAGCGGCGCCTCGACTTCGTCGTGGGCATCGGCACCGGCGAGGAGCTCGCGCGCGCCCAGACGCTGGGCGTGGACGCGCTCGCCAAGATGAAGGGCACCATGGACGACCCGGTGCCCTTCGCGTGGGTGGAGGGCTTCGGCGACTCGTCGATGTCGGTCCACTACTTCGCGTGGGTCGACCAGCGCGAGTTCGACTTCTTCAAGGTGAAGAGTGAGGCCATCCGCCAGGTGAAGCGCGCGCTCGACGAGGCGGGCGTGGACCTGCCCAACCCGATCCTCGACATCGACGTCTTCAACGAGCAGGGCCGGCGCGCCAAGCACCTCGAGAAGGCGAAGGCGGCCGAGCCCGAGGCGCCCCCGCAGGACCTCTCGGTCGACCGCGAGATCGACAAGCAGATCGCCGACGACCCCGAGGCCCAGAAGCCGGACCTGCTCGACGCCAACGCCGAGAGCTGACGCGCAGCGACGGATGGTCCGACCCGACTTGGCGTCCCGCGCGGGTGACCCTCGGGTCCGGCGGTAGAGCCTCCGCGCTCGCGTGCTACACCGAGAGCGGCGACGGACCGTCCCGATGGACGGCGCCAGGGAGAGGACCGATGCCGACGCGACGCGAGATGTGGGAACAGCTGGGGGGCGAGGTCGACGTGCTCGTCGTCGGGGGCGGCATCGTGGGCGCCGGCGTGGCTCGCGACGCGGTCCGGCGTGGGCTGAGCGTCGCCCTCGTGGAGATGCGCGACCTGGCCTACGGGACGAGCTCGCGATCGTCGAAGCTGGTGCACGGCGGGCTCCGCTACCTGGAGCACTACGAGTTCAGCATGGTCTTCGAGTCGGTGAGCGAGCGGCGCGTGCTCATGGACCTCGCGCCGCACCTCGTGAACCCGCTCGGCTTCCTCTTCCCGGTCTACGAAGGTGACCGCCACAACCTCTTCGTGATCAACGCGGGCATGTGGCTCTACGACGGCCTGAGCCTCTTCCGCAGCCCGAAGATCCACAAGAACCTGAAGCCCAAGGAGGTCATGGAGGTCGAGCCGACCCTCGACTCCCGCGGGCTCAAGGGCGCGCCGCTCTTCTACGACTGCTCGACCGACGACGCGCGGCTGACCCTGGAGACCGCCCTCGACGCGATCGCTCACGGCGCGACGGTGGCCACCGGCGCCAAGGTCGTCCGCTTCCTCCGCGGTGATGACGGACGGGTCTGCGGCGCCGAGGTCGAGGACACGCTCGGTGATGCCGACCGGCGAGAGATTCGCGCGAAGGTGGTCATCAACGCCACCGGCCCCTGGAGCGATCGCGTTCGCGAGCTCAGTCCGGTGCCCGGGCGACCGAAGCGTTCGGTGCTCCGCCCGACCAAGGGCATTCACGCCGTCGTCACACACGAGAAGCTGCCGGTCGCGCACGCGGTCACCTGCTTCCATCCCGCCGACGAGCGCGTGCTCTTCGCGCTGCCGTGGGGCGACCGCACCTACCTCGGCACCACCGACACCGACTACCAGGGCGATCCGGCCGATGTCGCGGCCACCGGCTCCGACGTCGACTACCTGCTCGAGGCCGCCAACCACTACTTCCCCGACTTCCCCCTCGAGCGGGCCGACGTCATCTCCACGTGGGCCGGCCTGCGGCCACTGGTCGCGCCGCCCGAGAGCGCCGGCGTCTCCGAGTCGGAGGTCAGCCGCGAGCACGAGATCCTCGTCGGTCGCGACGGGCTGCTCACCATCGCCGGCGGCAAGCTCACCACCTATCGGAAGATGTCCGCGGAGGTCGTGGACCGCGCGGTCGACCTGCTTCGGCTCACCGGTCACGTCCGGCACGGCCAGCTCTCCGCCTCCCGCACCGAGCGCGAGCCGCTGCCGGGCGGGCAGGGCTGGCCGGCGGACGACGACCACTCGAAGGTCGCCCGCATGGTCTCGGAGGCCGCGCGTGGAACGCTCGACGAGGACATCTGCGCGCACCTGGCCGACACCTATGGCATGCGCGCGCTGCCGTTGGCCCGCACGGCCGCCGAGGACGAGAGCGCCAGAGTGCGGATCGTCGACGGTCGCCCCGAGATCATGGGACAGATCGACTGGGCGGTGACCAAGGAGCTCGCCGCGACGGTGAGTGACGTGCTCATCCGCCGAACGCAGCTCTTCTACCGCGACCTCGACCAGGCGCTCGGCGCGGCCGATACCGTCGCCGGCCGCATGGCCGAGCTGCTCGGCTGGAGCGACGCGGAGCGAAAGGCGTCCATCGCCGCCTACCGCGAGGACGTCGAGCGCTCACGCCGCTGGCGTGACGACTGAGCTTGGGGATTTCTCGAGTCCCCAGAGACCACGGAGGACGTAGCGCGAAGCGCGAGGGCGCGCGGCCACGCCGCGAGACCTTCAGGTTCTTGGGGAGGCGAGGAGCGATTCACTCGCGACGAGTCGGGGGATTTTCCCAAAATCCCCCGTGAACTAGAGGTTCAGGCCGGGGAGCTTGAGGTGGAGCAGGAGCTCCCCGTCGACGGTGTCGATGCGCTTGAGCTCGATGGCCTCGAGGACCAGCGCCATCGGGCCGTTGCCGAGCGCGTCACGGACGGCGGGCACGCTCCGCAGGTCCACGCGCACGAGGTCGTCGCCCTCGCGGTCCACGATGGCGCCGTGCAGCGGCTTGCCGGGCGGGATCGCCATCGGCCAGAGCCCACGCGCGATCACGCCGGCGATGGCGCCGGTCAGGTCTCGCACCCGGCCGTCGCGGGCGCTCCCGGCGGGGTGCACCCGGAAGGTGATCTCCTTGGCGCCGCGCGGCGCGAAGCGGGTACCGAAGAACTCGAGCGCGCAGGCGAGCTCTCCATCGGCGAAGCGCGCGTCGAACTGGATCTGACCTCGGCGCGCGGTCGCGTTCGCCGCGAGCACGCCGGGCGCATGGGCGATGGCGTTGCTGAGCACACTCTCGGGGACGACCAGCCGCTGCTTTCGGAGCTCGCCGACGACGCGGCGGAGCGCGCCGACCGGGCGGACGGCGTCGATGCCCTCCTTGGCGCGGTCGGCGCCGACCCGGATCCAGCTCTTCAGCAGGTCGAAGCGGCTCACGCCCGAAGCTCGCTCTCCGCGGTCTCGGTGGCCACCCGCTTCGGCTTCTCGCGCGCCTCGAGGGCGGAGCGGCCATCGGCGCCGAGCAGCGACTCACGCACGAGTCGCGCGGGCACGGCATCCCCGAGCAGCACCTCGAGAACCTCGGTGGGCTTCGCGGTGCCGGCCGGGTCGAGGTGCACCGAGAAGCGCAGCGGAACCAGGTCGCCGACGAAGCCCGCGCGCTCGAGCACCTCGGCGCCCGCGCCGACCTCGACCTCCCGCAGCACGCTGCCGACGTCGACGGTCTTCTTCTGCTTCTTCGTCTCGCGGAAGATGCACAGCTCGCCCGCGCGCCGTTCGGCGATGTGGGCCCGCAGCGCCTCCTCGTCCGCGAGGCCGAGCGCCTCGAGCGCGGCCTTGGGGAGCGCGGCGACGTAGGTGGCCTCTTCGATCACCCTGGAGAGCTTCTGCTCGCCTTCCTCGACCCAGCGGAAGCCGACGATCTCCACGCCCTCGGGCGCCTTGTCGCGCAGGGCGCGCTCGAGCGCCGCGCGGTCGTCGATGGCGTCCGCCCGGAGCTTGAGGTCCATCACCTCGCCCAAGCTGGCGACGCCGAGGCCGAGCGCCGGTGGGAAGGTCATCTGCGGCCGTGGGTGGAAGCCGCTGCTCCACCAGAGCGGCGCGCCCGCGCGGCGGAACCAGCGCGGGAAGATGCGCACGAGGTCGAGGTGGGACGAGAACGCCAGCCGGCCGATCTTGGTGAAGGCGATCCGGAGCGTGACGGGCGTGCCCTGATCGACGTCCCGCATCGGGCGACGGTCGAAGACCTCCTGCTCCCCGGGCTCGGTCTTCGGCGTGTCGCCGTAGCCGGGTCGGGGCTCGTCCGCGCCGAGCTTGCGGAGAAAGACGAGCCGCTCGCTGCGCATCTGGGTCATGTCGCAGGCGACGCCACAGTCGTAGCAGACCAGGCGCTTGCGCTGCGCCTCCGCCGCTTCGGCGTTGGTCGGGTGCACGAAGGTCCCGGCGACCTTGCCGCAGGGCGGCGAGAGCCGGTTCGAGAGCGCCTTGCGGTACTCCTTCGCCAGGAAGCCCTCTTCGAGGCCGACGTCGATGTGGTCCCAGGGGACGCGCGCATCGACGGGGATGGTGCCGAGGAAGACGGCGGGCTCGAGGCCGGCCTCGTCCATGGCGGCGTTCCAGGCGTCGAGGTCGATGTTGTCGCCCCAGCTGTCGAAGCGGGCGCCCCGACGGTAGGCGCCTTCGATCACGTCGCCGAGGCGGATGTCGCCGCGCGCGAGCACGCCCTCGAGCCAGCTGCCGGTCGAGTCGTGCAGGCGGAGCTTCACCGGGCTCTTGTGGGCCGCGTCCTTGAGCAGCTTCTGCTTGTGGGCGACCTGCTCCGGGGTGTCCATCGCGCACCACTGGAAGGGCGTGTGCGGCTTGGGCACGTGCGTGGACACGCTGACCACCACCCGCGCGTCCTTGCGGCCACGGACCCGGTTCCCGACCCGGGCGGCCTTCACGCCGGTGTCCACGATCCCGAGGACGTCCTCGTCCTCTTCGGTGGGCAGACCGATCATGAAGTAGAGCTTCATCTTCAGCCATCCGCGCTCGAAGATGCGCTGCGCCGTCTCGAGCAGCTGCGCCTCGGTGACGTTCTTGTTCACCACGTCGCGCATGCGCTGCGTGCCGGCCTCGGGCGCGAACGTCAGACCGCCCGCGCGCTGGGTCTTCATGTCGTCGAGCACCTGCTCGCTCAGCCCGTAGGCGCGCAGCGACGACACGCTGACGTTGACCCGCTGCCCCTCGAGCGCCGCCATCACCTCGTGCACGAGCGGCGTGATGGCGGAGTAGTCGGCGGTGCTCAGTGACGTCAGCGACGCCTCGTCGTAGCCACCCTCGCGGACCGCGGCGACGATGGTGTCGATGATGTGCTGCGGATCTCGCTCGCGGACCGGGCGATAGATCATCCCAGCCTGACAGAAGCGGCAGCCTTCGGTGCAGCCGCGCGCGATCTCGACGCTCACGCGATCGAAGATGGTCTCGGTCGCGGCCACTGGGCCGACCGCCGGGAAGTCGAACTTCTTGAGGTCACGGACGATGGCGCGCTCGACGGGGTAGGGGGCGTCCTCACCGGGCTTGGGGCCCGCCACGACGAGCACGTCGCGGTCCTCGGCGGTCTCGCGCTCGTAGAGGGCGGGCACGTAGAAGCCACCGAGCCGAGCGATGTGGCGCAGGCGCTCCATGCGCGGCATTCCCGCGTCGCGGAGCGCGGCCCAGGTGAGCATCAGCTCCGGGGTCTTCTCCTCACCGTCGCCGATGAGCAGCACGTCGGCGAAGGGCGCGATCGGCTCCGCGTGGGTCGCGGTCGGTCCGCCCAGGACCACCAGCGGATCGTCGTCCCCGCGGTCGGCGGCCCGGAGCGGGATCCCGCCGAGGTCGAGCATCTGCAGGATGTTCGTGTAGGTCAGCTCGTACTGGAGCGAGAAGCCGACGACGTCGAAGTCCTTCAGCGGCCGCGCGCTCTCGAGGCTCCGCAGGGGCTCGCCGTGCTCCCGGAGCTGCTCCTCCATGTCCGGCCAGACCGCGTACGAGCGCTCGGCCAGGAGCTTCGGGTGCGCGTTCAGGATGCCGTAGAGGATCTTGTAGCCGAGGTGGCTCATGCCGATCTCGTAGAGATCGGGGAACGCCAGGCACATGCGGCACTGGACCGCGTCCCAGTCCTTCACGACCTGTCCGTCCTCGCCACCGAGGTACTGCGCGGGCTTGCGCACCCGCTCCAGGAACGGGGCGTATGGATGACTGCCGACGTTGGAAAGGTCCATGGTGATCCCTCTTCTTTCGTGGGAGAAGCGCCGGTGTCAAGGGCGCGAGGCTCTCCCCAGAACGCGAAAACGCCGGGCCCGCACGCGGGTCCGGCGTTTCGCGTCGCTCGAGAGCGGCTCAGAAGTAGTAGTTGATCCGAACCGAGGAGCCGAGCTGCTGACCGAGGGTCTGCAGCGAGATGCCCGAGCTGGTCACGCCGAAGCCGCCGGCGGCGAAGTCGAGCGAGTTCTCCGCGGTGCGCGAGGCGTAGCGGAGGCCGAGGCCGATGGTGGCCTGCAGCGAGAGGTTGGGCACACCCCAGAAGCCGAAGTGGAGCTCGCCACCGACCTTGATGCCCACGTCGAGCGCGATCGCGCTGACGTCGACGTCGGAGGCCGCGGTGACGTCCGTCGGGTCCACGATGAAGGTGGTGCTGGCGTAGGTGAAGCCGACCTCGGGGATGAGGAGGATGTTGAAGTGCTCGTAGGTCTTGAGGGCGACCGGCAGGCCGACGTGAAGCCGGAAGGCGAAGGCGCCATCACGACCGGTCTGGACCGAGGGGCCCGCCGGGTTGTCGTTCGAGTAGCTGTCGGTCTTGATGCCGAGGCCGAGACCGATGTCGAGGCCGAGCATCTCGCTGACCCAGAGGCGGACACCGACGGTGGTGATGCCGAGCTGGAAGGGGCCGTCGTCCGGGTTCATGAGCATGTCGACGGGCTCGAGGGCGAAGCGCTCGAAGCCGATGAAGCTCACGCCGAAGGAGACCTTGGAGTGGTCCGTGTCGCCGGCCGGCTCCTCGGTCGCGGGGGGCGGCGTCTCCTCGGGCTGCTGACCCCAGCTGGACTGCTGCTGTTGGGGCGGGGGCTGCTGCTGACCACCCCAGGGGGTCTCGGTCGGCTGCTGCTGCTGTTGCTGCTGAGGGGGCGGCTGCTGCTGCTGGGGCGGGGGCTGCTCCTCCGGCGGCGGCTGCCACTGTCCGGTGTCACCGCTCTCCGGGTCCCACTGAGCGCCAGCCGTGGCGCTCGCGGCCAAGAAGCCGAGAGCAATCAATCGAGCAAGGTTCTTCCGCATAATCTTTACAGCCTCCCGATCCGTGCTGGCGGTTCACCCTCACGGCTCGGGGGCGCATATCACACAGGCTCCCACCCCCGCCAGCGCCACGCGCTCGGCCCCCCACGCGGGCGTGAGACCGCTCAAACACGGGGGCGGCAGCGGAACGCTCCGAATTCGCCTTCTGGGCGACCCTCCGCGAACGGCGAGGGGAATCTCGGAGCGCACGACCCGAGCGGATGACCTATGGTCCGCCGATGGCGTCGGCGGACGGTGAGCCCGACCTGGGAGAGGACCTCGAGGCGCTGGCCGCGTCGGCCGCGAGCGCTCGGGACGAAGCGGTCGAGCGGGCGGCGCGGGACCAGCATGGGATCGTGCACACGCCGGCGGCGATCTGCCGCTATGTGCTGCGGCGGGCCGACGCTGGCCTCCGGGCCCAGGGGCTCGCCGGGCTGGCCGACCCGACGCTGACCATCGTCGACCCCGCCGTCGGAACCGGTGCGTTCCTCGCCTCGGCGCGGGCGTTGGGGGCGACGGGCCGGCTGATCGGGATCGACCGAGATCCGGCCGCCATCGAGGCGGCGAAGGGCGTGCTCGACGGGGCGGAGCTCCAGGTGCGCGACACGCTCGCGTCGTTGCCGTCGCTGGATGGTCCGGTGCTCGTCGTCGGGAACCCGCCCTGGGTCGGCGGCTGGGCCAAGGGCGTCGAGGAGCGCTCGCTGAGCGACGAGCTCTTGCAGGACTTCCGGCTGGAGCTCGACGGGAGCCCGCTCGAGGAGCGGAAGATCGGAGTGCTCTCCGATGCCTACGTGCGCTTCCTCCGCTGGTCCGCGGAGGTGGTGCTCCGGGCCGGCGGTGGCGCGATCGCGTTGGTCACGAACGGCTCCTATCTGGACGGCCCGGTCCATCGTGGCGTCCGTGCGTTCCTCTGGTCGCGCTTCCGGTCCATCGAGGTGACCGACCTCGGCGGGAGCTCGCTCGTGGCCCGAGACGGAGAGCGGGACGAGAACGTCTTCGGTGTGCGTCCGTCGGTGGCGGTGAGCGTCGCGGTCCACGCGGGCGAGGGGCGAGGAGCGACCGTGACCCACGCGCGTCTTCGGGGCCGCGCCGAGGAGAAGCTCGCGGCCCTCGACGCGAACGAGGTGCCGCACGCCCCGGTTCGACCCGAGCCTCCGATGCTCTTCTTCGTCCCCACGGGCGAGGCATTCCCCGACGGCTGGCTCTCGCTCCCCGAGCTCTTCCCCTTCCACCGTGAGGGCGTGCAGACCAACCGCGACGACGTGGTGGTCGCGCCGGACCGGGCGACCCTGCTCGGTCGGATGCAGGCGTTCGCCCTCGCGCTCCGGAGATTGGACCTCGAGAAGATCGAGCGGGGCCAGAGCCACTACGATCCCGAGGTGGCGAGGGACGTGGTGCGGCAGGCGCTGGAGCGTGACCCGGAAGGCGCGAGCTGGATCCGTCCGCTGGCATACCGTCCGTTCGACACGCAGGCGTTCGTGACGCTGCGGCCGCTCTGCCATCGCCCGCGACCCGCGTTGGCTCGGGCGATGGACCACGGCGGCTGGGCGCTGCTCTCGGTGCGGAAGGATCGAGGCGAGAAGGCCTGGCGCCACGTCGCGGCGACGCGGCACCTCGTCGACAACTGCTACTTCTCGTCGCGCTCGAGCTGCCGGACGCGCGCGTTCCCGGCGCACACCCCGGACGGTGAGCCCAACCTCTCGGAGAAGGGGGTGGCCGCGTTCGGCGATCGCGATCGTGCGGCGGCGGTCGCCCTCGCGGTCCTGTCGGCGCCGAGCTACCAGGAGCGCTTCGGGGACGCGCTCCGGCGCGACTATCCTCGGATCCCCATCGAGGGGGACGCGCTCGAGGCCCTGATTCCACTGGGTTCGGCCTTGGCCGAGGTGTTCGAGAGCGCTGGAGAGGTCGTGCTCGAGCTCGGCCACCGAAAGGTGACCGGTCCGGCACGCTTGGCCGAGCTGTGGGGTGAGTGCGACGCCCAGGTGCGCCTGCTTCTCGCCGACCATTGACCGCCCCCCATCGGTGGCCGATGCTGCCTCCGATGGCCCGCATCTCCTCGCAGCTGCGGCGCGCCCCCACGCGCTATCGACCGATCAGCCGCATTGCGGTCGGTGGGATGGCCGAGGTCTGGCGTGCGGACGCCATCTTCGAGGACGGAACCAGTCACCAGGTCGCCATCAAGCGTGTGCTCCCGCAGATCGGCGACGACCTCTTCCGCGCCATGTTCGAAGACGAAGCCCGCCTCGGCATGCTGCTCCGTCACCGGAACATCGTGCGGGTGTACGACGCTCGGAACGTCGGCAACACGTACATCATGGTGATGGAGCTGGTCGACGGAGACTCGCTCAAGGGCCTCGTCGAGCGAGCCCACAAACGCAACGCCCGCTTCCCGATTCCCGCGGCGCTGCACATCACCCGCGAGCTCGCGAAGGCCCTCGCGTACGTCCACACGGCGGTCGACAAAGAGGGGAACCACCTCGGGATCATTCATCGCGACGTGTCGCCCCACAACATCCTCCTCGGCCGCAACGGCGAGGTGAAGCTCACCGACTTCGGCCTCGCGGACGCCGAGGTCCACGCGCACCAGCGCGACGAGAACCAGGTGGGCGGCAAGATCGGCTACCTGGCACCGGAGGTGATCCGACGGAGCGAGCCCGATCATCGCATCGACCTCTTCGCGGTCGGCATCGTGCTCTGGGAGATGCTCGCGGGCCGCCGGCTCTTCCGCGGCAAGGACGACGCGGAGACCGTGCGGCTGGTCGCGCGCTGCGTGGTGCCGGAGATCCGCAAGGTGAACCCGAACGTCCCTCGCGGCGTCGCGGCCGTGCTCGACAAGCTCCTGGTTCCCTTTCCGGACTCGCGTTTCGGCAGCGGGCACGCGCTGGTCGACGCGCTCGACGAGCAGATCGAGGCGATCGACCGCGAGGTCGGCGCCCGCGACGTCTCGCTCCTGGTCGGCCTGCACCTCGCGCAGGTGCGCAAGGAGAAGCCGGCGGAGGAGCGCCCCTTCGCGGTCGCCGAGCTGCTCGCGCAGGAGCTCGCGGCCTTCGCCGATCAGGCGCAGGGCGACCTGTTCGGCGGCGACGCGCCGCTCGACCCGAGCGACTTCGACTTCGGCATCCGCAGCGGCGTCCGCCCCCGCCCGACCGAAGACGACTGAGTTCTTGGGGGGATTTTGAGAAAATCCCCCCACTCGTCGCGAGTGAATCGCTCCTCGTTCCCCCAAAAACCTGAAGCTCTCGCGGCGGAGCCGCTCGGTGCGTCCTCGGCGCTTCGCGCCCGCGTCCTCCGACCTCGCGCTACGACCGTCCTCGCGCTTCGTGCGCGCCCTTCGAGCTCGCCGGTCAGCCTTCGGTGATTCGGGTGCCGTCGACCTGGAGGGGGTGGGCGGCGATGGGGTGGGGGGCGCGGTCGTGGAGCTCCTTGGCGTGGCGCGCGAGGGCGCGCTCGGCGGCGAAGTCGTCCTTGGCCAGGAGGAGCACGTCGCGGTGGGGGACGGCGGCGAGGAAGGGGCGGCCCAGGCGGCCCTCGAGCTCGTCGGCGAGGTTCGGCAGGAGCAGGCGGGCGGCGTCGAGGGCGTCGCCGGTGGTGAGCGCGAAGACGTGGTCGTCGACGGTGCGGACGTCGAGGCGCTCGGCGGCGTCGCGGAGGTTGGCGAGGGCGGCGCCTGCGGGGTCGTGGCCCGCGTCGAGCCAGCGGTCGACCTCGTCGCGGCGGATGAAGCGCGAGCGGCCGGGGTAGCGGAGCTGGAGCGCGACGTGAATGTCGCCGACGAGAGGCCTCAGCTGGAGCGCGTCGCCGCGGTCGCCGAGCTCGGCGACGAAGGCCTCGCCGACGAGGCGCGGGTAGAGGCGAGTCTCGGCCTCGGTCCACTCGAGGTGCACGGCGGCGCCGCCGGGCAGGAGCGACACGAGCCGCGCGGCGGCGACGTGGGCGTCTTCGGCGGCGCGGAGCCGCTCGAGATCGACCTCGGTGCCGTCGTCGAGCGCCAGGTCGAGGCCGTGGCGGCGTTCGACGCGGCGGTCGGGGCGCGCGCTGGCCAGCGCTTGGCGGAACGCGACGACGCAGCGGCTCGAGGGGCCCTTGCCGCGAGCCTCGGCCTCGGCGTCACGGAGCGCGGCGACGAGCGCGTCGTGCGGGTCGTTGGCGTCGAGGGCCTGGTCGATGGCGGCGAAGGGATCGAAGGTGCCGGGCGCCGGGGCCGGCCCGAGGTGGACGTGGTGCTGCTGGTCGCGGCTCGAACATTCGCCGCCCAGGTGATCGATCAGCAGCAGCCCGAGATAGGCGCCGGCTTCCTCGAGGAAGCGGGCGTCGTCGTCGGGCGGCGCGTCCTCGTCGTGGGCGAAGTCGTCGAGCGTCTCGGCGAGCCACGCCACGGCGCTGGTGCCGCGGGCGTCGCTCGGGCCGCCGCGCCACTGGACGAAGGCGCGCGCCGCGGCCGCGAAGGGCCGCCCACGCTCGCCGAGCGCCGCGATCCAGTCGCTCAGCGGAGCAGCTCCCGCGCGATGAGGATCTCGTGCACGTCGTTGGTGCCCTCGTAGATGCGGAGGGAGCGGACGTCCTGGTAGAGGCGCGCGACGACCGAGCGCTCTTCGACGCCGAGCCCGCCGTGGAGCTGCACGGCGGAGTCGACCACTTCTTGCGCCGCCTCGGTGGCGACGTATTTCGCCATGCTGCCCTTGAAGGCGACGGCTTCGCGATCCTCGCCGGCGTCGATGGCGGCGACCGCGCGCTGCACGAGGAGGCGCGCGCCGTCGATGGCGCAGGCCATTCGTCCGACGCGTGCCTGCACCTGCGGGAGCTTGGCGAGCGGTCCGCCGAACTGCTCGCGAGACTTGGTGTGCGCGATGGCTTCGTCGAGCGCGCGCTGCGCGAAGCCGACCGCGGCGGCGCCGACCGTGGGCCGGAAGGATCCGAGCGTGCCGAGCGCGAGCGCCATGCCCTTGCCCTCGGGGCCGAGCCGCCGCTCCTCGGGGACACGTACGCCTTTCAGTCGAAGGCGCCCGATCGGGTGACCGCCGAGCACCTCCATCGGCTCGGCTTCCACGCCGGCGTCGGTGCGGTCGACGACGAACGCGGAGAGTCGGCCGTCGTCGCCGGTGCGCGCGAAGGTTGTGAAGCGGTCGGCGATCGGCGCGTTCGAGATGTAGACCTTCTCGCCGTCGAGGACGTAGCCGTCGCCGTCGCGCCGAGCCGAGCTCTCGATGCGGCTCAGGTCGGTGCCCGCTTCCGGCTCGGTGAGCGCGAAGGCGGCGACCTTCTCACCATGGACGATCGGCGCGAGCAGCTCCGCCGCGTTCGGCTGCCCGTACTTGCGGGCGGCGATGGTGATCGGGAACGAACCGAGACCCTGCATGGTGAGCGCGAGGTCGGCGAGGGGTGATACGCGCCCGAGTCGTTCGCGGCCCAGCGCGATGGCGCGAAAGCTGGTCTGCTCGAAGCGCCCGCCGAGCGCGGCGTCGGTGACGAGCCTCAGCACGCCCTCGTTGCCGAGGTGCGTGACCATGAGCCGGAGCGCCGCGCCGGGGTTGGGCGCGTCGCGCTCGATCGCCTCGAGCGCCTCCGCCTGTGCACCGGTGGCCTCCCAGCCGTGGGTGAGCACGTCCTCGGGGAGACCGAGGAACGCCGCCTCGAGGTAGTCGCTCATTTGAAGCGGGGCTCCCGCTTCTCCTTCCAGGCTTCGTGCGCTTCCAGGAAGTCCGGGTGCTCCATGCAGATGGCCTGCGCCTGTGCCTCCGCCTCGATGCCGGTGGTGAAGTCGCAGTGGCCTTCGTACTCGAGCATGCGCTTGGTCATCGCGTGGGCGAACGCGGGGCCCTTCGCGAGCTTGGTCGCGAACGCGAGCGCCTCGGCCTGGACGTCCTGGCAGATCCGGTTGACGAGCCCGATGCGGTGGGCCTCTTCGGCGTCGACGAACTCGCCGCCGTAGAGCAGCTCGCTCGCGCGGCCGAGGCCGACGATGCGCGGCAACAGATAGGCCGCGCCCATGTCCGCGCCGCTGAGCCCGACCTGCGGGAAGAGGTAGGCCATGCGCGTGTCCGGCGCCGCGAAGCGCAGGTCGCAGGCGGCGGCGATGACCGCACCCGCACCGCAGCAGACGCCGTGGAGCGCCGCGACCACCGGCGGTCGCGTGGTGCGGATGGCGTGGACCAGCGCGCCCGTCATGCGCGTGAACTCGAGCAGGCCCGCCATATCGCGGCTGAAGAGCTGCGCGATGATGTCGTTGACGTCGCCGCCGGAGCAGAAGCCACGCGGGCCTTCGCCGTTGAGCACGATGGCGCGGACCGCCGGGTACTTCTCCTTCAGGTCGCGGAAGGTGTCGCGGAGCTCGCCATAGACCTCGAAGGTGAGCGCGTTGATGCGCTTCGGTCGATCGAGCGTCAGGGTGAGCACGCCGTTCTCGTCGAGCGAGCTGCGAAAGGACTGGGTCTCGGGTGCGTCGGTCATGCGGGCCTCGGGATCACTGCGGTGGCTTCGATCTCTACCAGAGCGCCGTCCTCGAGGAGGTCGGCGACCTCGACGAGCGCCATCGCAGGGTAGTGCTTGCCCATGAGCGCACGGTAGACGCCGCCGATGGCCTTGGTCTCGGCCAGGTAGCGCTTCTTGTCGGTCACGTAGATGGTGAACCGCCCGATGTGCTCGGGGGTGCCTCCTGCGGCGGTGACCACGTCGACGACGTTGCGGAGCGCCTGCTCGAACTGCGGCGTGAGCTGGTCGGAGACCAGCGTGGACTCGCGGTCCCAGCCGATCTGGCCGGCGACGAAGAGGATCTGGCCCGGCTCCATGAGGAGGCCGTTGGCGTAGCCCTTGGGAGGGGCGAGGGAAGGGGGATCGATGGCTCTGGCCATGCCCCTGTGTACGCTGGGGCGACGCTGGGTTCTGTGCGCTTCCGCTCCCGGTGCCGGGACGGGGGTGCCTTTCTTGCGGTCGCGTGCTAGGGACGGCCGATGGCCAAGGGGAAGAGCAAGAAGAGCAAGCGCAAGGTCAAGCGTGTCGACCCCGACGCGAAGAAGGCCGAGATCGAGGCCGCCAAGGCGGACGAGGAAGAGACCGAAGAGGAAGAATCCTCCGAGGAATCCGAAGAGCCGGAAGCGGCCGAAGACGCTGACTCCGAAGATTCGGATGACGACTCCGACGATGACGACGCGGACGACTCCGACGACGACGACGCGGACGACTCCGACGACGACGACTCGGATGAGGACGACGACTCCGAAGACGACGACGCCTCGGACGAGGACGACGAGGCTCCCGTCGCGGCCAAGAAGAACCTCGACGATCTCTCGCCGGCCGAGCGCCGCGCGGAGCGTCGTCGCCGCCGGATCGAGCGCCGCAAGCGCGAGCGCGCCAAGGCCGCTGGTGAGGACGTCGCCGAGGGCAACGACGAACCGACCGAGCCGACCGAGGTGAACACCTCCGGCGGGCTGATCTTCGTCGGCGTGATCCTGCTCCTGCTCGCGGCCGCAGTCGTGGTCGGCGCCATCACCGGGTAGTCGATCACTCCGCGGGCACGCCGAGCTGGTGGAGCCGCGCTCGTGGCGCGAGCCGACGGGCGTCGCGGGCGCCCTGGGCCTCGAGCCGGTCGAGCCAGCGAAGCCGCTTGGGCTCGGAGAGCGCACGCAGCGAGGTGACGGTGGTCTCGCGGATGGGGCCGATGCCGCAGAACTTCAGCGTGCCGCCGGAGAAGGCGTGGTGGAGCGAGCGGCGGCGCGCGAGCCGGTAGTACCAACCGGGCGAGTCCATGGTGACCACCACGCGGGCGGAGCGCCCGCGAAGGAGCCCTTCGGGGATGGACGTGCGGCCCGGTGGGTAGCGGAAGGCGAAGTCCGGGAGGAACACGCGGTCGATGAAGCCCTTCATCAACGCTGGCGGACCAGCCCACCACATCGGGAAGAAGAAGGCGAGATGCTCGGCCGCGAGGATGGCCTCCGAGGCGCGCTCCAGATCCGGCTCGAGGGGCTGGTCGTAGCTGGCGAGGTTGGGGTCGAAGGAGAGGTCGGCCAGATCGAGGATCTCGACCGAGGCGCCGGAGGCACGGGCTCCGGTGGCGTAGCGCTCGGCGAGGGCGTGAGAGTAGCGGCTGCAATCGGGGTGGCCGATGACGAGGAGGATGCGTTGCATGCTCCATGGATGCCCAGGCCGGTTCATCGGCGCCATCCGAGAAACGACATGGCGCATATGCATGGATGCATGGCAGCATGAGCCCATGCTGCATCGCTGGGACGACCTACGGGTCTTTCTCGCCGTCCATCGGGAGGACTCGTTCAGCGGGGCCGCGCGCGTGCTCGGCGTGAAGCAGTCGACTGTCAGCCGACGGATCGCCGCGCTCGAGGAGGCGCTCGGCGGGGTGCTCTTCGACCGCACCGCGCGAGGCCCGGTGCTCACCTCGCTCGGCCGCGCTCTCGCCGAGCGTGCGCCCGCCGTGGAGTCCGCTGCGCTCGCGTGCTGGGACGTGGTGCGGGCCGAGCAGAAGGCCGTTGCCGGGCGCATCCGCCTCGCGACCACCGAGTCCTTCGCCGTACACGTCCTCGTTCCACACGTCCTTCCATCGCTGCGCGAGCGCTACCCAGAGCTCGACGTCGACCTGGTCCTCGGCGAGCACCCGGCGGACCTCACCAGGCGTGAGGCCGACATCGCCGTCCGCTTTTTTCGCACCCGGGACGGGGACCTGGTCGAGAAGCGCGTCGCGCAGCTCCCCACCGCGATCCTCGGACGACCGGAGCGTTTCGGCGAGGTGTCCGAGGCGAGCGAGCTGCCCTTCGTGACGCTCGAGCTCGCCTCGGGCGAGTCGGTGGCCGAGGCCTACGCCCGCAAGCTCACCGGCCGAGAGCCGGTCATGCGCACCACCAGCCACCTCGCACAGATCGAAGCGGTCCGCGCCGGCATCGGCTGTGCGCTCCTCACCCGCTCGCTCGTGTCCTTCTTCCCCGAGCTCGCGATCTGGGAGGGAGAGGCTCCGAAGTCGCCGCCGGTCGACCTCTACCTGGTCGCGCCGCGCGCGTTGCGACGGGTCCCCTCCGTGGCGGCGCTGTGGAGCGAGCTGGAAGCGACGGCGAAGCGCCTCGCGGCTACCTTCGCCTGAGGCTCACCAGCGGTCGGGCGCGCAGAGCGGGCAGCAACGCTCGAGGGCGTCGCGCTCCAGCACGCACGCGTTCCCGGGGCCGCACTGACGGCCGGCGGATTCGAGACAGCCGACCCAGGCGTCGAGCTCTCCGGCGGTGCACGTCGCCAGCGGGTCGCTGCAGACGCTCTGGACGTCATCGATGAAGTTGGTGATGCAGTCGCTGCGGTCGGTTCCGCCGTAGACACAGACCTCGCGGAAGCAGAGCGTGTCAGTTCCGTCGATGCGGCCGGACTCGTCGCAGTAGTAGCCCACGGGGCACTCGTCGCCGCGCGGGCAGCTGATGGTGCAGTACTGGCCGCCAGTGAAGCGGTCGGCGCAGAGGCCCGAGTCGCACTGGCCATCGTCCACGCAGGTCGCACCCATCGTGCGGGGGTCGGGGTCGGGGTGGTTGGTGTCGCAGATGGCCTCGGCGCGGGTCGCGTAGTCGTTGGGGACACACGACCCACCGCCGCCGGCATCTCCGGTCGAGCCCATGTCGGTCGTGATGCAGGGCGATCCCGGCGGGCAATCGCCGCGCCGCGGATCGTCATCACAGGCGAGGGCGAGGAGCGCGAGAGCCACCGTGCAGAGCGATCGAGTCATACGAGGTCCTGGCACAGAAGTAACGGCCGCGGCAAACCACGGCCTCGCCACCGAGCGACCCGGTGTCACCATCGAGGGACGTTGTGGCTCGAGGGGGGTCGCCGACCCGGCGGACCCGATGCATGCTGGGGCCCATGAGCGGCTCGACCGACCCCCACGAGAGCGTCTCCAAGGTGACCACGGACTCCGACGAGCAGGACGGCTGGTCACAGCTCCTGGCGGTGCTGGACAAGGTGCCCTTCATGGCGGGGCTCAAGCGCGACGTCGCCAGCCTGACGCGCCTGGTGTACCGCCGCCGGCTCGGGCGGATCGTCGCCATC
Organism: Deltaproteobacteria bacterium; assembly: GCA_017644045.1. Lineage (GTDB taxonomy): Bacteria > Myxococcota_A > Polyangia > Polyangiales > Houyiibacteriaceae > UBA1660. Next base: position 341,442 of record JAEPMI010000007.1, on the reverse strand, counting down.
GGCCACTCCGGGACCGGCCGGAGCCAGTTGCTGAACGCGCTGCTGGGCGGCGCGGTGCTCCAGGTCGGCGGCGCTGGCCAGCTCGAGCCCGGCCAGTGGGCCTGGGTGGACGCGGGCGGCAAGCGGATGGCCTGGATGGAGCTCGACGCGAACGGCGAGACCCTCAGCGCCCAGACCCGTCGCGCGCTGGACCGGGAGCCCCCCGACGTGGTGCTCGTGATGGCCACCGCCGAAGAGGTGGAGCGAGGCGCCGGTCAGGTGCTCGAGGCCGCCATTCGGGTGCTCGGGCGGCGTGATCCCGCGCCGCGCCTGATCCCGCTGCTCACCCAGGTCGACCGGCTGGATCCGGCCGAGGCGGCGCCGCCGTTCCCGGTGCAGAAGCGGGACGCGATCCGCGCGGCCTGCCGCGCGTTCCAGCGTCAGCTCGACGAGGCCAACCTGGTCGCCGATCCGGTCCGGGCGGTGGCCACACCGAACGCGGGCGAGCGCGCGCTCGGTCTGGGCGCCTACGGGCTCTACGAGCTTCGGGAGCGCCTGGCGGAGGAGATGCCCGAGGAGGCGCAGCTCGAGAGTGCCCGAGCCCTCGACGCGCCGAAGGCCCGCCGTCGCATCGCGCAGGGGCTGGTCCAGAGCTGCTCCACGCTCTCGATCACCGTCGCGCTCGCGCCCGTGCCGTTCAGCGACCTCGCCGTCATCGCGCCGCTGCAGGGGATGATGGTCACCAGCGTCGCCTACCTCAGTGGCCGCGCGTGGGACCGGAAGACGGTCGGCGAGTGGGCCGCGAGCGTGGGCCTCGTCGGCGGCGCCGGCATCGGCCTTCGCGCGCTGACGCGCCAGATCGTGAAGTTCGTGCCCGGGGCCGGCAGCATCGTGAGCGCCTCGGTCGCGGGCGCCGGCACGCTCGGCATCGGGCGGAGCGCCATCGGGTACTTCCTCGGGGACCCCGCGCTCCCCGCGCCCCGCTCGTAACCCACGCCGCCCGCCCGTCACCCGCTGTCGGCAGTGCAGCTTTGCCTCGCACGCCACAGAGCTCACAGAGGAAACACAGGTTGGGTGAGGGCGGCTCGGCGAGCGTCCCGGCCGGTGGTCGACCGATCCGGCGGTGAAGAAGACATGCCAGGCACCTCCCCAATCCTGCGGTTCTCTGTGAACTCTGTGGCTCCGTGACTCTGTGCGAGGCATCTGAAACCGGGCGGAGTGGGGGCGGACCGGGGAGTGAGATGACGCGGTGAGGGGGGACGGGAAGGCGCGTAGGCTGGCTGGATGAGCTTCGAGCCGCCGACCTTCCCCGAGCGTTTCAACCTCGCACACTACTACCTCGACGCGCGGGTCGAGGAGGGGCGCGGTCATCGGACCGCGGTCGCCGTGGGTGACGAGAGCTGGACCTACGCGCAGGTGCAGAAGCGAGCGAACCGCGCGAGTCACGCGCTGCGTGCCGCGGGGATCGGGTTCGACGACCGCGTGCTCATGCTCCTCTTCGACGGCATCGAGTTCGTCGAGTGCTGGTTCGGGATCCTCAAGGCCGGCGGCGCGTTCTGCATGGCCAACCCGCTCGGCACGGCGGAGGACCTCGCGCACCTGCTCGAGTACACGAAGTGCCGGGCCGTGGTCGCCGATGCGAGCACGATGGATCGGCTCGCGCCCTTGATGGCCGACCATCCTCGCTGCAGGGGCTTCGTCGTCGGCGCGGACGAGGCGCCCGAGGGCTGGACTCGCTGGGAAGACGCCCTCGCCGACGCGAGCGACGCGACCGACAACGCCGACACCTCTCGGGACGACGTCGCCGGCTGGCTCTTCACGAGCGGTACCACCGGCAAGCCCAAGGGCGCGGTCCACTTCCACCGCCACTTCGCGTTCAACACGGAGTGCTACGCGAAGCACGTGCTCGGGCTGAACGAAGACGACGTCTTCGTGAGCGTCTCACGGCTCTTCTTCGGCTACGGCACCGGCACCAACCTCATGTTTCCTTTCGCGGTCGGCGGGACCGCGGTGCTCTTCCCGGACAAACCCACGGCGGACCGGCTCATCGACCACATCGAGAAGCACCAGGTCACGGTGCTCACGAACGTCCCCGCGATGATCCGACAGATGGTCGACAGCGAGCGCGACGCGAACCTCGGCTCGATTCGGATTTGCCTGAGCGCGGGCGAGGCGCTGCCGGCGGAGCTCTACGAGCGTTGGATCGCGCGCTGGCCGAAAGCCGAGATCCTCGACGGCATCGGCTCCGCCGAGATGTTCCACATCTACATCACCAACCGCCTCGGCGACGTGAAGCTCGGTTCGCTCGGCCGCCTGGTTCCCGGCTACGACGCGCGCATCGTCGACGCCTCCGGCAAGGACGTCGCGGTGGGGGAGACGGGCCGTCTCTGGGTGAAGGGGGACTCCACCGCGCTCTGCTATTGGCGCCGGCAGGAAGCGAGCCGCGCGACCTTCCGCGGCGATTGGTGCATCACCGCCGACCTCTTCCGGCGTGACGCCGACGGCTACTACTTCTACGAGGGGCGCGCCGACGACATGCTCAAGGTGCGCGGCCAGTTCGTCAGCCCGCTCGAGATCGAAGACTGTCTCGCCACTCACGACGCCGTGCGCGAGTGCGCGGTGGTCGGCGTGGACGACGGCGACGGTCTCGTGGTTCCGAAGGCCTTCGTCGCCCTCCGCGACGGGTTCGAAGGCACGGACGCGCTCGTCACCGAGCTGCAGGAGCACGCGAAGACGCGGCTCACGCGCTACAAGTTCCCCCGCCTGGTCGCCTTCGTCGACGCGCTTCCACGCAACGATCGGGGCAAGATCATGCGTCGAGCGCTCATCTGAAGGGGTGCTGCCCTCGTGTCCCTGGCTGCGGTAGGCTGCGCCCATGGAAGAGCCCAAGCGGTCGTCCTTCCCCCGGGAGCTGGCCGAGCTGACGTACGAGGAAGCGGAGGCGCTCCGGCGCGAAGGAGCCATCGCGCTCCTCCCCGTCGGCGCGACCGAAGCCCACGGTCCGCACCTGCCGCTGTCGACGGATGTGATCATCTCGAAGGCTGCGGCGAAGGCCGCCGTCACCCAGCTTCGGAGCGAGGGTGTGCCCTCGGTGGTGCTACCGCCGATCGCCTACGCCGTGACCGAGTTCGCGGCGGAGTTCTCCGGGACCATCTCGATTCGGAAGGAGACCGCCGTGGCGTTGCTGCGCGACGTGATGCTCGGCGCGAAGCGTGCGGGGTTTCGCGCGGTGGTGGCTTGCAACGCGCATCTCGAGCCCGGCAACCTCGAAGCCATTGCGGAGGCGGTGAAGCTCTCCAACGACGCGGGCATGCCGGCCGCGTTCCCGAACGTCACCCGCAAGCCCCACGCCCTGAAGCTGGGAGAGGAGTTCAAGTCGGGCGCCTGCCATGCGGGCAGCTACGAGACGAGCCTCGTGATGGCGGCAGCTCCCTTCCTCGTGAAGCGCGAGGTCGCGCTCGCGCTGGAGCCCAACCCGAGCTCGCTCTCGGTCGCGATCCGTGAGGGGAAGGGCAGCTTCCAGGAAGCGGGCGGCCCTCGGGCGTACTTCGGGTTTCCCGCCGACGCCTCCGACTCGGAGGGACACCAGCTCTACGCGGTGCTCGCCGAGATCTTCGCGAGCGAGGCCCGAGCGCTGCTCGCGACGCTGGACGACTGACGGGGACGATCGACTCCAGACACGCACCTCACCCGTTTGGGTGGTGGCATTGTGACGATTCATGGTCACGGTATTCGGTCCGAAAATGCGATGATTTAGCCGCGGATCGGCGGTTGACATCGCGAAAGCGCCCGGGCTTTCTAGACCCATGGTGGGGGTGCGTGGTCGTTGGGTGCTGGTCGCGATGGTCGCGCTCGCAGCCTGTGACGCGCAGCCCCTGGTCGGCGGCGAGGTCGACATGGCCGTCCTCTGCGAGGTCGGCGAGACGGTCTGTGACGGGGCGTGTGCGGACGTCCTGGTCGACGTGGACCATTGCGGCGGCTGCGGTTTGGAGTGCGCGCCCGGCGAGATCTGCGCGGAGGGTGCGTGCCTCACGTCGTGCCCGACGGGCCAGATCCTCTGCGATGGGCTCTGCGTCGATCCCCTGACCGACCGGGCGCACTGTGGGGGCTGCGGCGCCCCCTGCGACGATGGGGAGGTCTGCAGCGAGGGCGCGTGCGGGCTCACTTGTGGTGGGGTCCTCGAGCGCTGCGAGACCACCGATGGTCCGCACTGCGCGGACCTGGCGATCGATCGCGAGAACTGCGGTGGCTGTGACGTCGCCTGCGCCGCGGGCGAGATCTGCGAGGGCGGCGCGTGCGTGGTGTCGTGCCCGGCGGGCCAGGTCGAGTGCGGTGGACGGTGCGCGGACCTCGCGTCCGACCGAGAGCACTGTGGCGCCTGTGACCTGGCCTGCGATCCGGGCACGGTGTGCAGCGCCGGTAGCTGCGAGACCACCTGCGGCGGAGCGCTCACGAACTGCACCGGCGTGTGCCGCGACGTCGTGACCGACCTCGCGAACTGCGGCGCCTGCGATGTGGCGTGTGCCGCGGGCGAGGTGTGCTCGGGGGGCGCCTGCGAAGTGAGTTGCGGCGGTGGCCTGACCGAGTGTGATGGCGTCTGCCGGGACCTCGCGACGGACCGACTGCACTGCGGCGCCTGCAACGCGGCGTGTGCTGCCGGCGAAGTCTGCTCCGCCGGCTCCTGCCAGCTCAGCTGCGGCGCCGGCCTCACGGAGTGCAGCGGCGTGTGCCGGGACCTCGCGAGCGACCGCACGAACTGCGGCACCTGCGGCAACACCTGCGGTGCCGGTGAGGTGTGCAGCCTCGGGGTGTGCGAGGTGAGCTGCGGCTCGGGGCTCACCGACTGCGGCGGCGTGTGCCGGGACCTCGCGGTCGACGGGACGAACTGCGGCGGGTGCGACGCGGTCTGCGGATCCTTCGAGGTCTGCTCGGCCGGCGCGTGCGCCGTGTCGTGCGGGCCCGGGCTGGTCGAGTGCGGCGGCGCCTGCCGCGACACCGCCAGCGACATCGCGAACTGCGGTGGCTGTGGGATGGCGTGCGCGTCCGGTGAGGTCTGCGTGGGCGGCACGTGCGAGGTGAGCTGCGGCGCCGCGCTGACGAACTGCTCCGGCGTCTGCCGCGACGTGTCCACCGACCGACTCCACTGTGGCGCTTGCGACGTGGTGTGCGCCGCGGGCGAGGTGTGCTCGGGGGGAACCTGTGAGGTCTCCTGCGGGATGGGGCTGACGAGCTGCTCGGGGGTGTGCCGCGACCTCGACAACGATCGGCTCCACTGCGGTGCGTGTGGGAACGCCTGCGGCGCGGGGCAGGTCTGTGCGGGCGGAGTCTGCGCCACCAGCTGCTCTGCGGGGCTGAGCGACTGCGGTGGCGTGTGCCGGGATCTCGACAACGACGCGCTGAACTGCGGCGGCTGCGGGGCGGTCTGCATCGCCGGGACACGATGTGCGGCCGGGGCCTGCGAGGTCAGCTGTGGCGCGGGGCTCTCCAACTGCGGCGGGGTGTGCCGGGACCTCGACAACGACCGACTGAACTGCGGCGGCTGTGGCGTCGGGTGCGGCGCCGGTGAGATCTGCGCCGGCGGCTCGTGCACGGTGAGCTGTGGCGGCGGGCTCACGGATTGCGGCGGTGTCTGCCGTGACCTCACGAGCGACCTGAACCACTGCGGGGGGTGCGGCGTGGCGTGTGGCGCCGGCGAGGTCTGCAGCTCCGGGGTGTGCTCGGTGAGCTGCGGCGCCGGCCTGGCCGACTGTGGTGGCGTGTGTCGCGACCTCGGCACCGATCGCGCGAACTGCGGCGCGTGCGGGGTCTCGTGCGGCGCAGGCGAAGTCTGCTCCGGCGGCACCTGTGAGGTGTCCTGCGGGACCGGGCTCATGAACTGCGGCGGTGTGTGCCGAGACCTGGGCACCGACCGCTTCCACTGCGGCGCGTGCGGGAACGGCTGCGCGGCCGGCGAAGTCTGCTCGGCGGGCGCGTGCACCGTGTCGTGCACCACTGGCACGACCGACTGTGGCGGCGTGTGCCGAGACCTCGCCACCGACCGCGCGAACTGCGGTGGCTGCGGCGTCTCCTGCAGCGCGGGCGAGGTCTGCTCGGGTGGCGTGTGCACCGTGAGCTGCGGCGCCGGTCTGGCCGACTGTGGTGGCGTGTGCCGCGATCTGGCGACCGATCGAGGGAACTGCGGCACGTGCGGCAACGCCTGCGGCGCGGGCGAGGTCTGCTCCGGTGGCGGATGCACGCCGAGCTGCGCCGGCGGCACCACGAGCTGCGGTGGTGTCTGCCGCGATCTCGACACCGACCGACTCAACTGCGGCGCCTGCGGAGCCACCTGCGGCGCTGGTCAGGTGTGCACGGGCGGCTCGTGCACGGTGAGTTGCTCGTCCGGGCTGACGAACTGCAGTGGTGTCTGTCGGGACCTGAGCTCCGATCGCTTCCACTGCGGTGGGTGCGGCGTGACCTGCGGTGCCGGTCAGGTGTGCTCGGGCGGCGTGTGCACCGTCAGCTGTGGGTCGGGTCTCTCCAACTGCTCCGGCACGTGCCGCGACCTGAACACGGACCGGCTCAACTGTGGGGCATGCGGCGTGACGTGCGGAGCGGGCCAGGTGTGCTCGGGCGGCGCCTGCACCGTGAGCTGCGGGTCGGGCCTCACGAACTGCAGCGGCGTGTGCCGCGACCTCGACACCGACCGGCTCAACTGCGGGAGCTGCGCGAGCACCTGCCCCGCCGGGCAGGTGTGCACCAGCGGCTCCTGCACCGTGAGCTGCACCGCCGGCCTCACGAACTGCGGCGGCGTGTGTCGCGACCTGAGCTCCGATCGCAGTCACTGCGGAGGCTGTGGTGTGTCTTGTGGTCCGGGAGAGATCTGCTCGGGGGGCAGCTGCCAGCTCTCGTGTCCGACGGGCCAGGTGGTCTGCGGTGGCGAGTGTGCGGGCGCGTCGGCGCTGTCTTGCGGTACCCGCATCGACCTCGGGACGCTCGGCGCCGGAAGCAGCACCGGGACCGATCTGCGGCGGCTGCCCATCGCGGGGCAGGAGGAGTGGTTCCTCATCCGTTTCCCGGAGAGCGCGACCTTCCGTCGCCACGGCGCGGGCCGGCCTCGAGTGCGCTTCGCCACGAACGAGGGCGGCGTCTTCCGTTTCGACGTCCGCACGTCCTGCAGCAGCGGGAACGGCCCGTGCGGTAGTGGTGGGACCGCCGGTAGCCGCACCGATTGGACCTTCGAGGACACCTGCTCCAGCGGTGGTACGGGGTGCTCGACCCGGAGGACCGGCTGGCCGAACACCACGCTGATCCGCGTCCGACGCACCAACTCGGGCTCGAGCTGTGCGCGCTACTCGTTGAGCATCTCGCGATGAGAGCCGCTGCGATCGTGCTCGCGCTGGCCGGCCTCGGCTCGGTCGCCGAAGCCCAGGTCCGGCCCGTGGTCCACGTCGAAGGCAACGCCGACCGGATGCTCACCGGGCGCTACGACCGCTTCGGTTGGGGCGGGGGTGGTGCGGTGCGCGCGGGGCTCACCCTCGTCGGCCCGCTCTCGGTCCAGCTCGGCTATGGCACGAGTTGGTTTCCAGTGGCCGACCAGGATCCGGGAAACCTCCACGCGGTGACGCTCGGGCTCCGCGGTCTCTTCGAGCTCTCCGACGGGTTCGTCGGTGGGCCGTTCGCCGACGCCAACGTGGGTGTGGGCCTGACCGGGGGCCTGGCCCGCGTGACCTTCGACGTCGGCGTGGGCTGGACCTTCTTCCCGCACCCGATGGTCGGCTTCGGGCCCTTCGTCCGCTACGCGCACATCGTTCAGCCGAACGACCAGGCCATCGGCGCCGACGCGCGCTTCCTCCGGGTCGGGCTCGCGTTGACCCTCCGCGCGGTCGCTGCCGAGGAGCCGGAGCCCATCGCCGGGCCGGCGGATTCGGACGGAGACGGACTGGACGACGAGCGGGACGGTTGTCCGCAGGACGCCGAAGACGTGGACGGGTTCGAGGACTCCGATGGCTGCCCGGAGGCCGACAACGACGGCGACGGTTACGCGGACGCCGACGACGGCTGCCCGGACCTCGCCGAGACACGCAACGGATTCCAGGACGAGGATGGCTGCCCCGACGAGGCGCCGGCGCCGGAGCCCACGCCCGTCGTAGCCGAGCCGGATCCTGGCGAGCGCTTGCCCCAGACCGTCGGTTTCCGGACCGGATCAGACCGGGTGTCTCCCCGGTACCGCGACGCCATCGAAGCGGTCTGCGCTCGGATGGCCACCGAGCCGAACGCGCGGCTGGGTGTCATCGGTCACGCCGACGAGGAAGGGACCGCCGCGGGCAACCATCGACTCGGCGCGATGCGCGCCGGCGCGGTCGCAGAGCAGCTCGTGATGTGTGGGGTGCCTCCTCAGCGCATCGAGAGCCGGTCCTTTGGCGACACGCAGACCCGCTGCGAGGACACCTCGCGGGAGTGCCACGCGCGCAACCGCCGGGTGGAGTTCATCCTCCACCGTTGAGCGGTGTCAGACGGTCTCGGGTTCCGCCAGCTCGTCTTCCGGTGCGGGCGGCACCGCCGACAGACGCTGGGTCGGTCGCTCGAGCGCCCAGCTCTTCGCGTCCGGCAGAGAGATGAACGCGCGCACGTGCATTCGCCGGCTCAGCGCCATCATGTTGAGCTCCGTCGCGAGCATCTCGTCGTCGTAGACGATCGAGACCCGCTCGAAGGGCTTCTTGCCGAGCCAGGTCCAGAACGCCTCGCGCGCCTCCGGGTTGGTCTTGGTCGGGTCGACGCGGGCGTCGACGACCATCGCGCGGACTCGATGGCCATCGCGCTCTTTCTCGCAGGCCTGCGCATAGCGACTCACGTCGCTGATGCTCGCGAGGCGCCCACGCTCGACGACCAGCAGATAGTCGGTCATCCGCTGGATCTCGATCGTGCCTTCGTCGAGCGAGAGTCGTACCCCCATGGCGACCAAGGATGCCACGGCTCCCTGCCACCGGTCATGCCCCAGATGGGGGAGAGGACGGCTTTTTACGAAACGACGGGAACCTCGGGGCGTCCGTCGTGCCACCGGATCTGTGATTCCTGAATCTCGGCGAAGTGCTCGCCGGCCGCGGTCTCGACCGCCCGCCACTCGGGCGATGCGTCGAGCTCGCCGGCGAGGCTGGCGACGCCCTTGCCCTGGATGCCGCAGGGAACGATCAGGCCGAAGTGGCCCATGTTGGGATCGATGTTGAAGGCGAAGCCGTGCATCGTGACCCAGCGGCTGATGCGCACGCCGACGGCGCCGATCTTCCGCGGTCGGAAGCCGTGCGGCTCGATCCACGTCCCGTTGAAGCCCTCGAGGCGCTCGGCGACGACGCCGTGGTCCGCGGCGACGCGGATCATCGTCTCCTCGAGGCTCGCGACGTACTTGCGCACGTCGCGCCGGTCGGGCTTCAGATCGATGATCGGGTAGCCGACCAGCTGCCCGGGACCGTGATAGGTCACGTCGCCGCCGCGACCGATGTCGCGTACGTGGACGCCCTGCGCTTCGAGCGCGTCGCGGTCGAGGAGCAGGTGCTCCTCCTTCGCGCCCCGCCCGAGCGTGATCGTGGGCGGGTGCTCGAGGAGGAGCAGCGTGTCTTCGATCGCGCCCGCGGTGCGGGCGGCGACGAGGGCACGTTGGAGCTCGAGCGCGTCGTCGTAGTCGATGCGCCCGATGCGCCAGACGTCGAGGACGCGTTCGGCCACGCTACTTCCGGTTCATGATGTGGACGGCCTCGCCGAGCGCGGCCTTGAACGCTTCCATCACGCCTTCGCCGAGCGTCGGGTGCGGGTGCACCGTGAGCGCGACGTCCTCGGCGTAGGCGTGCATCTCCATCGCCAGAGCGCTCTCGCTGATGAGGTCGCTCGCCTCCGGGCCGACGATGGTCACGCCGAGCACCTTGTGGTCGTTCTCCGGGTCGGTGAGGACCTTGATGAAGCCGTCGGTCTCGGTGACCGCCATCGCGCGACCGCTCGCGGCGAAGGGGAACTTGCCGATGTTGACCTTCTTGCCCTGCTTCTTCGCTTCCGTCTCCGTGAGGCCGACGGTGGCGATCTCCGGGTCGGTGAAGATGGCGGCGGGCATGGCGACCACGTCGTTGAGGGCGCCCTTGTGGCCGGCGATGACCTCGGCCGCGATCTCACCTTCCTTGCTCGCCTTGTGCGCGAGGTAGGGGTGACCGGTCACGTCGCCGATGGCGTAGATGCCGGGGACGTTCGACTGGAACTTGTCGTCGACCGTGATGTGGCCGCGGTCGTCGAGCTTCACGCCCGCTTCCTCGAGGCCGAGGCCCTTGGAGTTCGGCTTGAAGCCGACGCAGACCATGACCTTCTCGACCTCGAAGGTCTTCTCCGAGCCGTCGCCGGTCTCGACCACGACCTTCGCCTTTCCGTTCTTCACCTCGCAGGACTTCGCCTTCGACTTGGTGAGGACCTCGGCCGGGTTGTCGCCCTTGGTGAAGTGCTTCTCGACGACGCGGAGCACGTCCTTGTCGGTGCCGGGCAGGAGCTGGTCCATGAGCTCGACCACCGTGATCTTGGTGCCGAGCTTCTGGTAGACCATCCCCAGCTCCATCCCGATGATGCCGCCGCCGACGATGAGCATCGACTCGGGCGCCTTCTGGAGCGAGACCGCGGTGCGGGCGTCGATGATCGTCTCACCGTCCGGCTCGAAGCCGGGGATGTTGATGATCTGGGTGCCGGTCGCGACGATGATGCCCTTCGAGGCGGAGTAGACGGTCTTCTTGCCGTCCTCGTCCGTGACCTCGACCTCGTTCTTCGAGACGAGCTTCGCGCTGCCGAAAGCGACGTCGGCGCCGTTGCCCTTCACCAGGCTCTTCACGCCGGTGGTGAGCTTCTTGACGATGCCGTCCTTCCACTTCTGCATCTGCTCGACGTTGACCTTCAGGCCCTCGACCTCGATGCCGATCTCGGAGGCGTGTCGCACCTTGTGCGCCAGCCCGGACGCCGCGATGAGCGCCTTGGAGGGGATGCAGCCCCAGTTGAGGCACACGCCGCCCCAGTACTCGCGCTCGACGCACAGAGTCTTGATGCCCAGCTGGCCGAGTCGGATGGCGGCGACGTACCCGCCGGGGCCGGCGCCGATCACGATCGCTTCGTAGCTCTCTTTCGCCATGTCTCTTCTCGCTCTCGCTCGTTGCTTTCGGGCGCCGGGGCGCCTCGGTGGTTCAGTGGGCGCTGGGCGCCGGGTCGTGTTCCAGGAGCTCGTCCTGCTGCTCCGCGAGGTGCCATGGGCGCTCCTCGAAGACGTCTTCGAAGAGCGTCTCGCGGGCGGGGGGAGCGGCGCTCTCGACGTTCTCGATGGCCGCGAGGATCTCCTCGACCAGCTCCTTCTCGAGCTGCGCGCGCTCGTCGTCGCTCAGGAGGCCCTTGAAACGCATGTAGCGCTCGAAGCGCTGAATCGGGTCCTTGCGGCGCCAGAGCTCGACCTCTTCGTCGCTGCGGTAGACCGTGGGGTCGTCGCTCGAGCTGTGCGCGCCGATGCGGTAGGTCACCGCCTCGATGAAGGTCGGCCCTTCGCCCTTGCGCGCGCGGTCGACGGCTTCACCGATGACGGCCCTCAGCGCGAGGATGTCGTTGCCGTCCACGCGGACGCCGGGAATGCCGTAGGCGTGCGCCTTCACCGCGAAGGTCGCCGACCGGGTCTGCTTCTTCGACGGCACGCTGATCGCCCAGTGGTTGTTCTGGCAGATCATCACGCAGGGCGCGTTGCTCACGCCGGCGAAGTTCATCGCGCAGTGGAAGTCCGGCTCGCTGGTCGCGCCGTCGCCGATGAAGCCGATGGTGACCGCGCCGGTCTTCTTGTACTTGGCCGCCATCGCGGCGCCGACCGCCTGCGGGAGCTGCGGTCCGAGGCATGACGACCAGGAGACCTGGTTCACCGAGCGGCCGGACATGTGGCTCGGCATCTGCCGGCCCTTGAGCACGTCGAGGGAGTTTCCGTAGACCTGCGCCAGCCACTGGGTGAGCGGGAAGCCGCGCACCAGCATGATCGCGTTCTCGCGGAGGGCCGGGAAGACCCAGTCCTTCTCCTCGAGGCAGAACGCGGTGGCGATGGGCGTGGCTTCCTGGCCCGTGATCGCGCCGAAGAAGCCGATGCGGCCCTGGCGCTGCCGCATCATCATTCGCTCGTCGAGAAGTCGCACCCGAAGCATGTGTCGGAACATCGCGCGCAGCGTGTCCTCGGAAAGCTCGGGATCGTTCTCCGGATGGGAACGCGGATCCTCGCCCTCGGGGAGCGGCTCGCTGAGATCCTCACGGAGGACCTGGAAGAGGCCGAGAGTGGGGTCGTCGGGGGAGAGGGCCATGGGGCGCGCGCATAGTAGGCGATGGCCCCCCGAGGTCAACGAGCGTCATCACGCCTCGGGAACCCTCGCGCCGATTGGCGTTCACGGCAGACGGCGCTACCACCAGAGCGTGCGTTCGGCGGCGACCTGGCTCCTGCTCCTCCTGGCCCTCGGCTGCGCCGAAGAGGCGCCCGACGCTACCCCCGAGGGGGCGCTGGCGGCGTTTCTGGAGGCGATGGAGGAGTCCCGCTACGACGACACGCGCCGAGCGGAGGCCTACGCGCTGTTGGACGAGGCGACCCGGACGGAGCTCGAGGCGCGCGTGGGGCGGTCGGAGGCTCTCGGTCGCGCCGGTCTGGAGCCCTGGGAGATGCTCGCCATGGGGCGCTTCCGCCTCGCGTTCGAGCCGCACTCCATGCGTGCCCGAGTGGATGGCGGGGAGGGCGTCGTGATCGTCCGGGGGCGCGGCGGCGAACGGGCCGAGGTCCCCGTCGTGCAGGAGCCGGGCGGTTGGAGGGTGAGGCTCCTCGGCCCGTCGGAGCCGGGGTCCGAACCCGCCGAGCCGTAGCGGCTGTCAGCTGTTCGAACGCCAGAAGATGCGACTGAGCGACTCGTCCGTGTGTGCGATCAGCTGGTCGTCGCCGTGTGCGAACACCAGTCGCCAGCCGGGTGTCTCCACGTCGTCGCAGACCTCGGCCGCAGTGCGGACTTCGAGGCACGCGTCGGCGAAGACGACGCGCTCGCGAGCGACGAGGACCAACGGGTTCTCACCCAGGTCGAAGCGCACGAGGGCCTCGTGCCGAACCCGCGACTCGACCTCGGCGGGCCCGATGTTCGAGTCCGGCTGGACGGGCATGGTCGCTCGGATGGCGTAGCCGTCGAGGAGCGCGATGGCGGACGCCTCGTCGCCGACGAACATCACGACCATGCGGCCGTGGAGCCACACGCGAGTCGTCTCCAGCCACGGGGTCTCGGTGCCGTCGAAGAGGCGGCCGTCGTGAGAGAAGCGGGCTGCGAACGCGCGTGCGCTCCGCGTGTCCTCGAACGTCCAGGTCTCGAGGACGGTGCCATCGACGACGAGCCGCTGTCCGGGCTCTCCGCCGATGGCCGCCCGCTCGAACCCTTCGCCGAGGTCGACCTGACATCCGTCCTCCGAGAATCGAGAGGCGAGCGCGTCGATGGGTTCTGGGTCGTTCGGATCGAGATGGGTCTCGGATCCGTCCGGACCCACGACGGTGGTGGCACCGGCGGTCTCCGAGTCCGTGACGCCCGGGGCGTCGGGGGATGATGCGCAAGCGATGCTCGAAACGAGCAAGAGGAAGAGTGGCGTTCGAATCATGGGGGAAGCCATTGCATCGCGCGTGCCGGGGCCGACCGCTTCGGCGCGCATCGTGGGTCTGCCGTGGCGATTCGTCCCGCCCGTCGCGACTCGCCTCCCCGTGCTCCACGAAAAAGGCCCCCACGCGGCTGCGTGAGGGCCCAGTTCGCGGTTTCGGCCGTGCTCAGTCGAGCGCCTTGAAGACGCCCGCGGCGCCCATGCCGCCGCCGATGCACATCGTGACCATCGCGCGCTTGCCGCCCCGACGCTTCAGCTCGTGGAGCGCGGTCGCGGTGAGCTTCGCGCCGGTGCACCCGAGGGGGTGACCGAGAGCGATGGCGCCCCCGTGCACGTTGAGCTTCTCGTCGGGGATGCCGAGGGTCCGCTTCACGTAGAGCGACTGGCTGGCGAAGGCCTCGTTGAGCTCGATGACGTCGATGTCGTCCATCGACAGGCCTGTGCGCGCGAAGAGCTTCTGCACGGCCGGGACCGGGCCGATGCCCATGATGGACGGGTCGACGCCGGCGGTGACGAAGGACTCGAAGATGGCGAGCGGCTTCAGGCCCAACTCATCCGCCTTCGCACGGGTCATCACGATGGCCGCGGCCGCGCCGTCGCTGAGGGGCGAGGCGTTGCCGGCGGTGACGCTGCCCTTGGCGGCGAAGACCGTGCGAAGACCGGCGAGGCCTTCGAGGGTGGTCTCCGGGCGGGGCAGCTCGTCGACGGTGAACGGCACCAGCTTGCGCTCGCCGTTCTCGTACTCGACGCCATGGACCTCGACGATCTCCTCGGCGAAGACCTTGGCGTCGAGAGCCTTCTTGGCCTTCTGCTGGCTGTCGTAGGCGAACTGGTCCTGGTCCTCGCGGGAGATCTCGAACTTGTTCGCGACGTTCTCGGCGGTGATGCCCATCGGCGTGTAGACCGAGGCCACCTTCTCCATCGCTTCGGGGCTCATGGACGGCTTGTTGCCGGTCATGGGCACCATCGACATCGACTCGACGCCGCCGGAGATGCCGATGTCCTGCCAACCGGCCGCGATGGCGCTCGCCTGAATGGCGATGGCCTGCAGGCCGCTCGAGCAGAAGCGGTTGATGGTCATGGCGGCGGAGTCCTCGCTCAGCCCGCCGAGCATGCCGGCGACGCGAGCGACGTTGAGGCCCTGCTCACCCTCGGGCATGGCGCAGCCGAGGACGAGGTCTTCGACCATCTCCGGCTTCACGGCCGGGTTGCGCTCGAGGAGCTTGCGAATGACCTCGCCCGCCAGCTCGTCCGGCCGGCGGTGCTTGAGAGAGCCCTTGTGGGCTCGGCCGACCGCGGAGCGGACGGCATCGACGATGACTACTTCACTCATGATGCTGTGTTCCTTTGTTCGCGGTTCGGCTGATCAGTTACGCAGCGGCTTGTTGAACTGGAGCATGTGCTGCATCCGCTCCTGGCTCTTCTTCTCGCCGCAGAGGCTCAGGAAGGCCTCCCGCTCGAGCTCGAGCATCTCGTCCTCGGTCACCTCGTGGGTGTGGCCGGCGACGCCGCCGCAGAGGACGGTGGCGACCTTCTCGGCGATGAGGGCGTCGTGCGGGCTGGCGAAGCCACCGTCGACCATGGTGTCGACGACGCTCTTGAGCGTGGCGATGCCGCTCTCACCGGGGAGCTTGTAGGCCCGCGGCGCGCGCGGGTGGTAGCCGGCGGCCGCCATGCCGATGACGCGAGCCTTGGCCTCCGCGAGGTGGCGCGCCCGGTCGAAGCTCACGCCGTCGGTCCAGCGGAAGTAGCCGAAGGACTGGGCCTCGACCGCGCTGGTGGCGACCCGCGCCATGGCGATGTTTTCGAACACGCGCGCCACGTAGGGCTGGGTGTCGACGGTGGTCCCGTTCGGGATGGCCTCGAGGGCCTTCCAGAGCAGGTTCAGGTTGCCGCAGCCGCCCGGGAGCAGGCCCACGCCGACCTCGACGAGACCCGCGTAGGTCTCCGCGGCGGCCTGGACCGCGTCACAGGCGAGGCACACCTCGAGGCCGCCACCGAGCGCCATGCCGTAGGGCGCGGCGACGACGGGGACCTTGGCGTACTTCATCTGCTGCAGGCCGTTCTGGAGGCCCGCGATCATCGCGCGGAGCTCGTCCCACTGGCCCTGGTTGGCGGCCATCACGACGCCGAAGAGGTTCGCGCCGACCGAGAAGTGGTCGCCCTCGTTGAAGAGGAGCAGGCCCCGGAACTCGGACTCGGCCTTGGCGACGACCTCGGGGATCAGCTTGATGATGCCGTCGTCGAGGCTGTTGGCCTTGCTCTTGAACGTCAGGCCGAGGACGCCGTCACCGAGGTCCCAGGCTTCCGCGCTGCCGTTGCCGAGCACCGGCTTGTCGCCGACGCGGACGGCAGCGAGCGAGAGCTCGCGCGGATCCTGGTCGAGGGCCACGTACTCGTTCTTGGTGAGGCTCCAGACCTTGCCGTCCTGGTAGAACGACTTGGCGCCGGCGGCGAGCATCTTGTCGATGCTCTCGGGGAGGGCGATGCCCTCCTTCTTCATGCGCTCGGTGGTCTCCTCGAAGCCGAGGGCGTCCCAGGTCTCGAACGGGCCGAGCTCCCAGTTGTAGCCCCACTTCATGGCGTCATCGACGGCGTCGACGTCCTCGGTGATCTCCGGGATGCGACGCGCCGAGTACGCGAGAGAACCCGCGAGGACCTTCCAGGCGAACTCGCCCGCCTTGCCCTCGGTGGCGACGAGCTTGCGCACGCGCTCACCGACGTCCTCGATGCGGCCGAGGCCCTTCATGGCCTTCTTGAGATCCTGGTCGCCCGCCTTCGCGCGGTACTCGAGGGTCTCGAGGTCGAGGACCTCGATGCCGGCCTTGCTCTTCTTGTAAAAGCCACCCTTGGTCTTGTTGCCGAGGATCTTCTTCTCGACCATCGCGTCGAGGAAGGCCGGCGGCTTGAAGACGTCGCGCTCCTCGTCGTCCGTCAGCGCCGCGTAGCAGTTGCTGGCGACGTGATGGAAGGTGTCGAGGCCGACCATGTCCGCGGTGCGGAAGGAGGCGCTCTTCGGGTGACCCATGGGCGGGCCGGTGATCGCGTCCACGTCCTCGGGGCTCAGGCCCATCTCGAGCATGACGTGCATGACCTTCATCATCGAGTGCGCGCCGATGCGGTTGCCCACGAAGTTCGGCGTGTCCTTGCCGATGACGATGCCCTTGCCGAGCTGCTCCTTGCCGCACGCGACGATGCGGTCGCGGGTCTCGTCGGTCGTCTCGTCGCCGAGCACGATCTCGAGGAGCTTCATGTAGCGGACGGGGTTGAAGAAGTGCATCACGAGGAAGCGCTCCTTGAAGCCGTCCTTGCGCCCCTGGAGCATGTCCGCGATGCGGAGGCCGCTCGTGTTGGACGCGACGATCACGTCGTCCTTGCAGACCTTCTCGAGCTTCTCGAAGAGACCCTGCTTGATCTTCAGGTTCTCGATGATCGCCTCGACGACCAGGTCGACATCGGCGAGCCGGTCGATGTGATCCTCGAGGTTGCCGGCGCGGACCAGCTGCGCGTTCTCCTTCGTGAAGAAGAGGGCGGGCTTGGCCTTGATGGTCTTCGCCAGACCGCCTTCGGCGAAGGCGCTCCGCTTGCGCGGATCCTTCTTCTCTTCGTCCGAAAGGTTGGGCGGCACGATGTCGAGGAGCTCGACCTGCACGCCGGCGTTGGCGAAGTGAGCAGCGATTCCGCTACCCATGACGCCGGCGCCGATCACGCCGACTCGTCGGATGGGCTCGGTCAAAGGGGACTCTCCTTGTGAGGGGATTCGATCCGGCGGGCTACCGGGCTCGTCCCCGGGAGTCCCGACGGGTGACTATCAGTGGGGGGCGTGACCGTGGGGGTCGGTCGGCGCTGCGGGCTCGGCGGGCGCCGCCACGGGGGCGGGCGCTTCGATCGCGGCCTCGGCCGCGTCGACGTCCTCGAAGGCCGAGGAGATCACCAGGTAGAGCGCAGCGAGGACGAAGAGTCCGAGGCCCAACGCGGGTACCCACATCGGGGTATCGGCCGCTTCGTCCTGGATCTCCGGGAGACCAGGCGGGGGCTGGGGGTCGGCGTGAACGTCGTCGGTGGAGGCGTGCGCAGCCATGGGGCCGGGACCGTAGCTAGCTCCTGGCCCCCGCGCAACGCCCCTGAGTCATGATTCAGCGAAAGCCCGTTCACGCTCGACAGCCAGTCCCGCGACCCGAAAGTGTAGGCCGCCCAGCGCAGCGAGCGGCCACAGCGCGATGGCGACGAGGGCCCGCGCGCCCCCGTCGGTGCGCAGGCCGGTGAGGCGAAGGCCCGGACTGGTCCCGGCGATGAGGGGCGCGAAGGGGAGGGCGGCCAGCCACGGTGCGGCGCTCGCGAGCGCACGGATGGCCGCCGATTCGCCGGCGTCGAGCCAGTGCAGCGCGAGGAACGCGGCGCCGAGCGCCGCGTCGATCGCGCACGCGGCGGCGACGTGCAGGCGCCCGGGGTCCAGGTCGGCGTTCGGCTCTCGGTCGTCGGCGTTCGGCTCTCGGTCGTCGGCGTTCGGCTGTCGGCTGTCGGCGTCGGAGTCGGTGCCGGAGCGGCGGTCACGACGACGCACCGCCCCGAGCGCGAAGAGCAACGCTCCCACGCCGAAGAGGTGGCCCACCGGGCCGCTCCGTTGCCACGCATCGCGACTGGCACGGTAGTGGCGGTCGCTCTCTGCGGGGTCGTAGGCGTCCGTCCCCTGCTCGGCGCGTTCCGCAGCCCACGCGGCTCGCTCTCGAGCGTGCTCCAGCAGCGCCGGGATCCCGAGGCCCAGCGCGAGCGTGATGAGCACCCCTCCGAGGCCGAGCGCGACTCTCTGCACTCAGTCCTCGATGGACCGGCCGACCATCGCGACGAGCGCCTCGTGGAGCTTGCTGTTCGAAGCCAGCGCCGCGCCGCCGTAGATGGTGCGCTCGCCTTTCAGGTCCGTGAGCCGGCCGCCGGCTTCGCGGATCAGCACCGCGGCCGGCGCGATGTCGTAGGGCTTCACGCCGGGATCGATCACCGCGTCCATCTGTCCGCGGAGCAGGGCCGCGTAGTTCGCGAAGTCGGCGAGCCCGCGCTGCGTGAAGGTCGCCTTCGCCATCGCGGGGAGGAGCGACTCGAGCCCGGACGCGGTGAACTGCTCGAGGCCGCCGTGGCCGACGAGCGACCGTTCGAGCGCGTCGACCTTCGAGAGCCGGCAGGGGCGTCCGTTGACGTAGGCGCCGCCGCCGATGACGCCGACGAAGAGGTCACCGGCCGCGGGGAGGAACGCGATGCCGACCACGGGCTCCTTCTCCCACTCGAGGCCGACCAGCACCGACCAGGTGTCGAGCCCACGCATGAACGCGCGCGTCCCGTCGATCGGATCGACGACGAAACGCAGGGCGTCGCCGTCGGACGATCCGGTCTCCTCGCCGAGGAACGCCGCGCTCGGCCAGACCTTGCGGACGTGTGCGCCGATCAGCTCTTCGACCGCCCGGTCGGCCTGCGTGACGGGGCTCTCGTCTTCCTTGATGTCGACGTCGAAGCCCGCGTTCTGGATCTGCAGCGCCTCTTGACCGGCGCGCAGGACGACGTCCACGAGGTTGTCGAGGGCGCGTCGCCCACCGATGCGATCGAGATCGAAACCGCTCATGCGCGCAGCCTCGACCAGACGAGGCCGATGCACAAGCCCGTGGGCCGCGAGCTGGACCGGGCGCTCGCGAACCTCGGGCGAGCGTCCGAGTTCGTCATCCCAATGCTCCCTCGGCATCAGCAGCCTCCGGGAAGGCCGGGGCGGTTCACTCCCCTTTTTTTGGGGTCAGACCTTCAGTCGAGCGTCGACCCGCC
The DNA here is from genome assembly GCA_017644045.1 of Deltaproteobacteria bacterium. GTDB lineage: Bacteria > Myxococcota_A > Polyangia > Polyangiales > Houyiibacteriaceae > UBA1660. Next base: position 322,023 of record JAEPMI010000007.1, on the reverse strand, counting down.
GTACGACGGGTTGATGGTTCGCATACAGTCGGAAGTCACGTATCGTGAGTCCGTGTCCTCATCTCCCCACATCGCCGCCATCGGGCCCATTCCCTCACCCACCGAGCACGCGCTCGCCCGGCTGGATGCGATCGTCGCCCGCTCCCCCGAGGAGCACGGTCAGTCCGAGCAGCTCTGCGCCGTGGTCGCGGCCAAGGAAGTGAGCGCGCGGGTTCCGAAATGGCGGGATGATCCTCTCCACCACTCGACGGCCGTGTTGGCCGTGGCCTCCGAGCTGAACGAGGAGGCGTTCCTGGATGCCCTCGTGCATGGAGCCGACGATGTCCTGCTCGACCACGATGTCGACGCACTGAAGCGGCGAGTCGATTCGCTTTCGGCCGGCGGTGCCTCCCGCGCTCCCCGAAGAGGTCGGGTGCTCGTCATCCACCCGGACCCCCAGCACCGGAAGCGACTGGGTCGTCCACTCTTCCGAAGCGGCCTCTCGCTCGACTTCGCCTCCGAACTCGAGGAAGTGGTTGGTTCCTCGGAGCGGGTCGACGTCGCCGTCGTGTACGACGCGGGGGATGGGAACGCGCACAACCTCGTTCGCCAGCGCCTGGAGGCTCCCGACCTGCCGGTGGTCGTCATCACCGAAGAAGACCCGCGGACCACTGCAGGTCTCCGAGTCGAACGGACGGCGGCGATCCCGCTCAACGTGCCCGCCGACCACCTCCTCTTCGTGGTCAACGAGCTCCTGAATCCAGGCTTGAAGGACCTGCGCGCGTCCCCGCGTCTGCTCCACGCCGCGCTCTGCAGTTTCCGAAGCGCGGGTCAGCTGGTTCCCCGCTTCGGAGCCACGTTCAACATCAGTCGCGGCGGCCTCTTCGTGCGGACCCTCGACCTCCCAGCGCAGGGCGAGTCCGTGTGGCTCGAGTTCGTTCCGCCCGGCGGGGACGCCGTGGTCCACCTTCGTGCGACCGTGGCCTGGCAGACGACGGGCGGTTCCACCCCGGCTGGATTCGCGGTGCAGCTTCTCGCCCATCGTTGCCCAGCCGACGACCTCGCACTGTATCGGGACCTCTACCAGCGAGCGCTCGATGGCGCTCACGTCATCAGCAAGCGCCCGAGCGAGAAACCTCCGAGCAGCCAGCCCGATCCGGCGTCGCGGCTATTGGTGGTGGACGACGAAGCGTCGATCGTTCGGTCCATTCAGCGGCTTTTTCGGAACTCCGGAATCGAAGTGACCGGCGCGGAGGACGGACGAAAGGCGGTCGAGCTCTTTCGCCGGGAACGCCATGACGTCGTCCTGACGGACCTGAACATGCCTGGCATGTCCGGCATCGAGCTGCTCAAGGCGATTCGCGCCGACGACGAGGAAGTCCCTGTCCTGATCGCGACCGGCGCTCCGGCGCTGGAGACCGCCATCGAGGCGATCGAGAATGGTGCGCTCCGCTACATCCTCAAGCCCTTCGACCTGAACATCGTTCGAGAGGCGGTCACCGCCGCGCTGGGCATGTCGAAGCTCGCTCGGTTCCGACGCCAAGCGTCGATGGTCGTCGCCGCGTCGCCACAGCGCACCGACGAGATCGGGGACCTCGACGAGACGCTCAGCCGCGCGATCGACCAGCTCTTCGCCCACTATCAGCCCATCGTGCGTTGGCCGACGAAGGAGGTCATCGCCTACGAAGCGCTTGCCCGGACCCGGGAACCCAAGGTCCCTCATCCCGGAGTGCTCTTCGACGCCGCCGAGCGACTGCAGCGAGTCGGAGAAGTCGGTCGCCGAATGCGCGACATCGCTTCGGAGCCGTTCGCGACGGGGAGCGGGCGCCTGTTCATCAACCTCCACCCGTCGGACCTCTTGGACGACCAGCTCTACTCGAAGACCTCGAAGCTGGCGCAGCTCGGTGAGCGGGTGACGCTGGAAATCACGGAGCGAGCGAGCCTGGGCGGCGTCAACGATCTCCACAGCAGGGTGAGTCGGCTCCGCGAGCTCGGATTCCAGGTGGCCGTCGATGATCTCGGCGCGGGGTACGCGGGCCTGTCCGCGTTCTGTGCGCTCCAGCCCGACGTCGTCAAGCTCGACATGTCGCTCGTTCGAGATGTACACACATCCGAGACCAAGCAACGTTTGATTCGCTCCATGGTCAGCGCCTGTGAGGAGCTGAACATTCAAGTCATCTCGGAGGGTGTGGAGACCATCGAGGAGCTGGAGTGTCTGTCGGGGTTGGGCTGCGAGCTCTTCCAGGGCTTCTTGCTCGCACGCCCGGGCCTGGCGTTTCCCGAGGTCGACTGGCCTAGTTGAACCGGCGTCGAGTGTCGCAACACTCGGCGCGCCGTGAGAGCATGCCGCAAGTGAATCGTCCAGAAGATGAGAGGACCTGGGACGAAGAGGGGCGGTCGTACTACGACGATTCCTCCGAGCCGACGACCGAGATCGATCTGGTGGCAATGGCGCCCGTGCGTGCTCAGGGGGCGTTGAGGATTCTTCAGGGCGTGGACATGGGAGCGATCATTCAGATCCCGAAAACGGGGTCGATCGTGATCGGCCGAGGAAGGGACGTGGACAGGCGGCTGGCTGATCGGGGGCTTTCGCGTCGCCACGTTCGGTTCTTTCGCCTGGACGCCAAGTGGTACGCCGAAGACCTGGATAGCCGGAACGGAGTGGTGGTCGAAGGGCAACGGCTGGGGGATTTGCCCAGACCGCTGGAGAGTGGCGACCGCATTCGCATCGGTGAGCGCTTGCTCCTGGTCTTCGAGCTGCACGACGAGGTCTCGCGGGCTGCGTCGGAGTCCCTCTATCGGAGCGCGGTACGCGATCCTCTCACGAGTCTCTACAATCGCGGCTACTTCGACGACCGCCTCCAGCAGGAGCTCGCGTACGCGACGCGTCACGAGTCGCCGTTGACGCTGGTACTCGTGGACTTGGACCACTTCAAGCGGGTCAACGACCAGTACGGACATCAGTGTGGGGACGCGGTTCTCATCGCGGTGTCGCGGGTGATCCAGCGGGTCGTCCGAGAAGAAGACGTCGCGGCGCGCTACGGCGGCGAGGAGATTGGCGTCCTCGCTCGGGGAACCTCTGCCGGGGGCGGTCTGGCCCTTGCCGAGCGGCTGCGGCGACACATCGAGTCGCTTCCCGTTCGTTCGGGCGAACGGATTCTACGAGTGACGGCGAGCATGGGGGTTGCCACCTTCGTGCATCCGGGGGAGAGCGATCTGGTCGCGGCGGCCGACGAAGCTCTCTATGCTGCAAAGGCCCGCGGCCGAAACCAATGCCTTCACGCTGACGAGCTCAGTTGACCATCAGTGCACGCACTGTAGCGGGCACGCCTTCGAGAGGTGAGAGAGATGGACGAGAAAAAGAACACGAACACCATGCCCGCTACTCCTCGATCGGTCGCGGCAGAGCGACGCGAGTACGAGCGCCGAAATCTGGTGGTGGAGATCGGTGTCTATAGCGAAACGAACTTCTACTCGGGGTTCTCCGAAGACATCAGCGAAGGCGGGATCTTCGTGTCGACCTATGACCTGCGCCCCATCGGGTCACGCGTGAATCTGGAGTTCGTTCTTCCCGGCGGCTACGAGGTCAAGTGTTCCGGGGAGGTCCGCTGGGTCAAAGACCCCACGGACACGATGGAGGTCAAGCCGGGCATGGGCGTCCAGTTCGAGGAGCTCTCCGACGAAGACCTCGAGGCCATCAAGGAGTTCGTGTCGAACCGCTCCCCCATCTTCCACGAGTAGAAGCACCCTCGTACTCGTCGGGAGAGCACGAACGAAGGCGGTCAGCCGGATAGCGCCCGAGCCAGCGCGGCGGCGAGCGCTCCGCTCTCGATGGGCTTCTCCAGCACCTCGACCGGCAGGCCGTTGCGGACCTCCCGGAGGAACCGTTCGCTGTACCCGGACATCAGCACGGTCGGCAGCTCTGGCCGGCCTTCCTTCAAGCGACTGATGAGCTCGACTCCGTCGCCATCGGGCATGATCACGTCGGAGAGCACGATGTCGAAGTGCTGGGATTGCACGAGAGCGAGGGCTCGGCCCATTCCAGGAGCGGACACGACATCGTACTCCAGCCGAGAGAGCATTCGTTCCACGGCCCTACGCACCGCCTCGTCGTCCTCCACCAAGAGTACGGTCCGACCCCGGCCTGACAGCGTCGGACGGTCCATCTCGACCGAGTCTTCCCCCTGGCAGTCCTCAGCGCGGGGAAGGTAGACCCGAAAGGTCGTTCCGGTTCCGGGTTCGGAGTACACGCTCACCGTGCCTCCGACCTCCGCCGCGATGCCGTAGATGGTGCTCAGCCCCAGGCCGGTTCCCGTTCCGGGAGGCTTGGTGCTGAAGAAGGGTTCGAAGATCCGTTCGACGAGGTCGGGGGGGATGCCGGTGCCGTTGTCGGACACGGAGATCACCACGTACTCGCCTGGAGGGAGCGGGCGTCCGCGGGTAGCGGTGGACTCGTCGAGCCGACGGTTGGCGACGGTCACCTCGATCCTCCCTCGGTCGATCTGCCCCTCGTTGCTCAAGGAGTCTCGGGCGTTGACCACGAGGTTGACGATGATCGACTCCACGTTCGCGGGGTCGACGGTCACCCACCAACTCGTCGCTGGGACGTCCCACTCGAGCGTTACATGCTCGCCTGCGAGTCGGCGGAGCATCGGAAGCGCGCGCTCAGCGGCTTCGGCGACGCTGGCCGGTTCTCCCGTTCCGGGCACCTGGCGGGAGAACGTGAGCAACTGACGGACGAGCTCGGCAGCTCGTCCGGCAGCGTCCAGTACCTCGTCGAGGTCGTCGCGGATGGACGACGAGTCCTCCCCGAGGTCCTCTCGGGCGAAGAAAGTGAACGACGTGATCGCCGACAGCATGTTGTTGAAGTCGTGAGCCACTCCCCCCGCGAGCTTCCCGAGGGCCTCCATCTTCGTGGCATGGCGATACTCTTGCTCCCGAATCGTCGACTCCGTGATGTCGATCGCCACGCCGTGGACGCCTCCATCGGCGCTCGTCGTCACGTGGCGCCGGAACGCTTGGTGGTTGCCCAACCTCACGAAGCGGCGAGGCTGATCCCCGGGACCTGACTCCAGAAGCTCTCGAAGGGGCCCCTGAACTTGCTCGAGGGGAATGCCCGGAGGCGGCGGTTCGGACGGCGAGAGGGTCTCCAGTCCGCCGCCCACCACACTCAGGAGACGACCGTCCTCGCTGATCGACCACGCGACGACTGGCAGCTGCTGCAGAATGAAGCCGAGCCGCTGGTCTTGGAGGCGTCCCTCAACAAGACTGATCCGCGCCTCGCGAGCTCGCAGGAACGCGCCGATGAATGTGGGAACCGCGCGCCCCAGGAGAACGTCGAGCCCTCGAAGCACGAGCAGCGGGTCACGCTCGTCGACGCACCGTTCCCGCACGGCGCTGCGGAACGCGCGGACGCGCCGGTGCCAGTCCTCGAACTCGACGCCCGACGTCGCGAGGTGGATCGCCTGCTCGCCGAGGTCCGCCAGGTAGGGCTCCCAGTCCCCGTGAAGAAGCGCCGCTTTTTCCAAAGCGACAGAGCGCTCGGCGCGAGCCGCGTCCTCTCCGCCGATGAGTGCCGCAGCGAGGGAGTCGATCCGCTCGGCCTCAGATCGCGACGGCGACTCCATCGTTCTTCGCGATCGGTCGAGAAGTGCCCACAGAGCTCCACACGCGTCGAGGGCTTGCTCGTCGTCCGAGGCCGATTCCGTCACCGCATCCATTCTAGATCACATTTGGGCGCCGGCCGGCCTTCTCGGCCGTGACTCGATGGCTCACCTTTATGGGTGGTCCATGGGCGCACGAGGAGGAGCCATCTCTTGACGATCGTCCTCACTGGTCGCATGCCATGGTTCTGCACAGGCCGACGTGCAGAAACCGACGCCCCGTGCGGGCTGTTTTCCCGTGAGCGAGTTGGAGGAGCAAGAGGGGAGCGAGCTCGAGCAGCTGCGGTCGAGAAACCGGGAACTCGAACGGCTGGTCGCACAGCAGACCAAGGCCGCAACTCGCCTCATCGCTTCTTTCCAGCATCGTGCGCTTCAGCTCGAAGTCATCCCGCAGCGCAACGAGGAGCTGAGCCGGCTCCAGAAGGAGCTGGCTGACGCGACCAGAGCAGCGAAGCGATTCGCGGTCGAGCAGTCCCACGTCGCCCAGATGACCGGGGAGCTCCTCGCACGGTTCAGTCATGAGATTCGGACGCCGTTGAACGGTATCATCGGGTTCGTCGATCTCCTGGAGCGTGAAGAGGGCGACCAACTGAGCGCTCGAGGTCGAAGCGACCTCGACCGGGTGAAACGGAACGCGCGAGCGCTGCTCGCGTTCATCAACGACGTACTCGAGCTCTCCCGGATCGACGCGGGTCACGCCGACCTGCACGAGGAGCTCATCGAGACGGGAAAGCTCGCGACGTGGTGTGTCGAGGCCGCTTCGGGGTTGGCCAGCGCCGTACGCTTCGAGGTCGGGGTCGAGCCAGGCGCTGCCGTCCTGATGACCGATGGCCTTCGCCTTCGTCATGCTCTGAAGAACCTCCTCTCGTACGCTGCCCGGGCGACGGACACCGGGGTCGTGCACGTGCGTGTCGGCGCCGACGGGCGCGACCTGGAGATCGTCGTGGAGCATGCGGGGGAGGGCATCCCGCACGACGAAGTCGCGTACTTCTTCGACCGCCATGGACCGCCAGGCACACCACAGACCCGAACCGCAGGCTCCCGAACCGGGTTGGCGGTGGCGAGAACGCTGATCCACCTCCTCGGGGGAGACGCATCGGTGGAGAGCTCGGTGGGGAGCACCAAGATCGTCGTCACCCTTCCGCGAGTCGTGCGCGGCGAGCGACCCGTCGAGCCCGTTCGGGTGGCGAGTGAGAGTCCGCCTGCGGGCGAGCGGTTCCACATCCTCGTGGTCGACGACGACCCGATGACCGCGCAGCTCACGCAGCGCGAGCTGGAATCCGAGGGGTTCGAGGTGCGGTCCGCGAGTGACGGGTTGGCAGCGCTTCGCGCGGTGCGCGAGCGGACGCCGAACGCCATCTTGCTCGACATCCGGCTTCCTCGACTGGATGGGTGGGACGTGCTCGCCGAGCTGAAGCGCCAGGAGGAGCTTCGCCACATCCCGGTGATCGTCATGTCCGTGGAGGTCCAGCGATCCCGCGCCTTCACCCTGGGTGCGTTCGAGTATCTGGTGAAGCCGGTGGAGGCTGGCGCGCTGAAGGACGTTGTCTCCAAGGCGATGGGCACGCGAGCGACCGGGTATGTCCTCATCACCGATGACGACGAGGAGACTCGCGAGCTCATCCGGCGTCGCCTGACCGCGGATGGGTATGAGGTCCGCGCGGCATCGAATGGGCGGGACGCCTTGTCGATGGTGCGGCAGCAGGTCCCGTCGCTGATGATTCTCGATCTGACCATGCCGGGACTCGATGGGCTCGCGGTATTGGAGAGGATTCGGCGTGCGGGGTACCAGTTTCCCGTCGTGGTGTTCACGGGCAAGGACCTCGGCGAGCTCGAACGAGAGCAGCTTCGACAGTCGTTCGCTCGCGTCCAGAGGAAGGGAAGCGGGTTGGACGCGGTCGTGGGGGAGGTCAGGGAGCGCATCCGTGAGCTGGAGGGCCGCGGCCCGCGTCTGCCGAGAGTCCTCTACGTCGATGACCTGCCGCAGAATCGCGCGATCGTTCGCCGTCATCTTCGTGGACTGGTCGAGCTGCTGGAAGCCGCCGACGGCGAGGAAGGGGTCGAGGTCGCGAGACGAGAGCAACCGGACCTGATCCTCATGGACCTCTCACTGCCGAAGCTCGACGGATGGTCGGCCGCGGCCCAGATCATGGGGGTGCCGGAGCTGGCGAACGTTCCGATCGTGGCGCTCACGGGTCACACGGACCCCCAGACCGAGAATAGGGCGAGGGCCGCGGGCTTCGTCGAGCTTCTCCCGAAGCCGATCGAACGGGAGTCGCTGCTTCGGACGGTTCAGGAGCACGTTCCGACCGCGTCGGTGGACGCCTGATACGACCACGCAGGAGCCCTCCGTGGTGGCGCCGCGCGCCGACATCCCGCTCGCTCCGGCAACCCGCATCGTGCGCCCGCCGGTCACCGAGCTGCCGGTCACCGTCGGTGGTGGGGGCTGCAGCGTCGCGGCGTCTCCCGAGGGCACCGCGCTCTGGCTGCTCCTCGGCCTCGCGTTGGTCGTCCGCCGCCGCCGTCGCTGCGCGCTCTCGAGCAACCGCCGTACCAATTTCTGGGTGCGTCGGGTGTCCGAGCAGTGTGGGAGTCATTCGACGCCGAGCGGTACTCAGCGCGCTCCTCGCCAGCTGCGGCCTCTGGTGGGTCCAGCCTCCATCGCCTCTGGCGGTGTCGTCGGCGTACGCGAAGAAGAAGGTCCACCCGAGGTCCACGCCACCACTCGCGCCCCTGCAAGTCTCAGCGGAGCCCGTATTCGTCGTTCCAGCACTCGCTTCCGATTTCGGCGACCCACCGACGGCGCCGCGGCGGGCTCGAGTCGCAGTGCTCCACGATGGTCGGGCCTGGGGCGTGACTGAGCGCGGGCTCGAGCGGCTCCGTGAGCCCGTGGCGCCGCATCCCGAAGGAGTTCCCGTCCTGGTCTTCGCGGGCGAGCACACCGGCGCCGGCCTGGAGACGCTCAACAGCTACCTCCTCGATGCTGGGCCGCTCCTCTACGCACTGTCCAGTGATCCGCCCCCGGGCGAGCTCGCGGCCGAGCGCAGACTGGCGGAGCCACGGAGCCCCAACGCCCGCGCCTTGGTGGTTCGCGGCGGAGAACGAGCGATCCCGCTTCGGCGGAGCTTCTCCGCCCTGCGAGGACTTCACGCCACGCATCCATCGGGTACCTGCCGCATTCCCATCCAGTCATGCACCGACAGGGAGAGCATCGCGGAAGTCGCCCGTCGATCGGATGGATGCGGTGCGATCGCCTTCGTCCAGGGCGGTGGTCGAAGCTACCGCTGGACCGGTGAAGACGAGGCGCCGAGCCTCTTCGGTGGAGACCCCGGCTGGGTGGAGGTGGGGCGCCCGACCCCGACGCTCCATCTGCCGGTCATCGACCTCCACTGACCGCTCAAGGCTGCCACGTGGGGGTGGCGGGATGCCCCGATGAGGGCGATCGATGCTGTGATCGCGGGCTGGCACGCGGCGTGCTCAGTCTTCGGGGCATGACACCCACACGCACCGCTCTCTTGCTTGGCGCGCTCCTCGGCGCGCTGTTCATCTCCCCCAACCCCGCCGCGGCCGACACGCCTGGCGAGCGATTGTCGGTCGAGGGCTACTTCATCGGTGGCTTCGCCGGTCAGTACCGCCTACGCGTCGACGGCGAACGCTACGAGGACCGCGACCTCGATCTCGATCCCACGCTCGGCGGTGGTATCCGCATCGCCACCGGTCACATCTTCCGCTTCGGTCTGATGGCCGAGCTCCGCGGCTATGGCAGCAGCGACTCCGACTACTCGGATCGCGACTTCGCCTTCGACCTCTCGCCCTTCATCGGCGTGCGCGTTCCGCTCGTCGAATCGAACGACTCCGGCCTCTACCTGCGCGGCATCGTGCCCTTCGGCTACACTCGCCTCGCCCCGGACGAGCAGCGCTTCGGTGACGACAGCTACCACGGCTTCAACACCGGCGTGCTCGGCGGTCTCGGCGTTCGCTTCGGCAACGTCGGTCTCTTCGCCGACGTCGGCGTTCGCTACCACCGCGTGTACGCGAAGACGGACCTCGGTCCCTTCGGCGACCTCCGCTCCGACCTCAGCTGGGCCCAGCTCAGCGTGAACGCCGGCGTCGCCGCCCACTTCTGAGTGGGGCTGGTACCTCAGTCGAGGGCGTCGACGCGCTTCCAGAGCGCGTCGCGCTCCTCGTCGTAGAGGAAGGGGAGCTGCGCCCACGTCGTCAGCAGCGTGTGCTCCCACGGGCACGCGCCGCTGTTCGGCCGCCCCTCGTCCACGACGGTGAACGCGCGGTGCAGATCCAGCGCGATGATCGGTCGGTCTCTCACCAGCGAATCGAGCGCCACGACGGCGTACTCGCGTGACCAGTCGACCGGACCGTGGAGCAGGCTGAAGAGGGCGGCCCGCGACGTGCTGCTCTCCCAGTCGCCTTCGTGACCGTCGAGCTGCGCGAGCGTGAAGGTGGCCGCGAGCTGGCAGTGGGGCACCCACTGGAACACGTCGACCCCCTCGGGGAGCGCAGGTGGATGCGGGATCGTCGCGAGTAGCTGCGCCGCGGCCGCTTCCTTCCCGATCGAGCGCGTCATGGACTCCGCGAGCTGGCTCGCCGCGGCCCACGTTTCCTGCTGATCGAAGCGGCGCCACGCGAGACGCGCGATCGCGCCATGAGTCTCTTCGCCGGGCGGCGCCACGGCCGACACGAGGTGCTCCCCCTCGCGCGACCAGAGGCGATGCGTGATGGGCGCGATCGGTTCGCGGGGATCCGGACGAGCGATGTTCTGATAGGTCACGTCGAGCTTCACGTTCGGCCTCGCCAGCGCGAGACAGGTCTGGTTGCTCGGCCCCTCGACGTCGGAGAGCGTCAGCTGAAGCGAGCCTCCCTCGTCTCCGGGCGGTAGCTTCTCGAAGACCTGGCGCAGCGTGTTGGCGGTCGCGTCGCTCGGCTCCGGGACGTAACCGCGGAACGCGCGGAACGAGTCGGCCAGGCCGTTCGCACGTCCGTTGCCGGCGCGCAGGAGCTCCATGAAGCGCGGCGGCATCGCGTCGTCGGGGAAGCGCGAGGATGAGCGCTCCCGCCACTGACACCAGAGCTGGCTCGGCTCGGCCCAGGGGTGGCCGGGCTGCCGCGCGAGGACCTGCTCGTAGTAGCCGCGCGCGCGGGTCCACTGCTCGCCCAGGATCCACATGTCACCGGTCTCGAGGAAGGTCGCGATGTCGCTCGGGTCGCGCTGGTGCCCCTGCGCGAACGCTTCCTCGGCCTCGACGAAGCGCTCGCGAGCGCGCTCGATGAGTCCGATCGCCATGATCGTGTTCCAGGTGGGTCGCTGCCGATCGGCTTCGTGTGCGAGGCGGAGGCCCTCCTCGTAGAGCCCGGCCCGCCGAAAGAGCCCGAGCACCAGCATGTCGAGGTTCGCCGCCAGCTGCGGGTCGCCTGCCTGGCCGTGAACCGCGAGCACCCGCTCCGCGAGGCGGGCCCAGCGCTCCGCGTGACGGATCCGCTTCGGCGTCATCCGCTTGGCTTCGGCCAGGGACTGCATCGCCGTGGCGAGGGCGGGGAGCACCACGGATACCGGCAGGCTCTCGATGCGACCCGACGGCTCGAGCCAGTCGAGCGCCCACGCGTCCAGGTAGCGAAGCCCAGGCTTGGCGCCGTTCACCTGACCGAGCAGGTCGACGCCTTGGCCGAGCTGGCCGGCGGCCACGAGCTGGCGCGCGCGAATCGCCTCGATCGCGTAGTAGCGCTCTCCGGTCGGTGGCGGGAGCAGCGCGTCGAGGTTCCCTGCGAGGCTGGCGTAGCGGTCGAGGAGCGAGAGCATCTCCTCGTCGTCCGGCTCGAGCGCGAGGAGCTCGACCAGGTGCTGGAACCCGTGCTTCAGCTCGTGCAATCCGGTCTCGGGCATGGTGAGCGTGGAGCGCGCCACCATGTAGTCCATCTCGGGCGAGCCCTCGCGAAGACTCATCGAGCCCCCGCGAGCGCTCGCCGGGTCGTCGAGCATCGCGCGGATCTCGGAGAAGGACGAGGGCAGATTCGGCATGGGAGGATCGGTACCCCGCCCCACCGACGACCACAATGGCCTTGGCGTTCGCGCGACGGGCTAGGGCGCCGTGATCGCTGGGCTCATCTTCTGGAGCGCGGCCTGCAGGAACGCGTCGGTCACGCGCTGACCGGCGTCGGTCCGGCGGGCCACGAAGTGTCCGTCCACGTCATCGGTCGGCAGCAGCGTGCGCACGCCCATCGTCACGAGGTTGCCCTCGATGTCGACGTTGTCGCTGAGCGGCGCGTCCACGGAGGTCAGCGGAAGCGTGACCTGCTGGGGCGCGACGGTCGGCAGGCGCGCGGCGACGGCGTATGCCTGCTGGACCGGCTCCGGGGTGAACGTGTCGTCCGGCCCGAAGGTCATCATCACGTGCGAGGGCAGGGTGGCCGCGCCCGCGCCGTCGGTCGGTCGGTTCACGTGGAGCCGTCGCCCGAAGTTCACCGGGTCGACCCCGTCGTACCAGGTCTGGAAGAGCGCGAGCGCCGGATGGAAGGCGCCGCCCGGGAGGTTCCCGCCGCCGTCGATGTCGAGGAGCGCGTAGGGGAGCACCGCCTCGATGTTCACGGGCGAGGTCTTGTTGAGCAGCGAGAGCGTCAGGTCGCCGCCGTTGCCGCTGAGCACGGCCGCGCTGAGGTCGCTCTCCCAGGGAAGCACCTGGTCGGCGTGGGTCGCGCCCTGTGAGTGCGCGAAGAGGACGATCGCGCCCGGGTCGAAGACGATCTCCGCGCCCGTCGGCGAGTCGCCCGCGGGGATCGTTCCCTCGACCGCGAAGCGGATCAGCGAGAAGAGGTCCGCCGTGCCCTGCGCGACGTTGCCGCGTGCCGCCTGCGGGTTGACGAAGTTGAAGAAGAGGCGGTCGGGCGTCTGCTCGCTGTCGCCGCGGCGGTCGCCGTGCGACGGCAGATCGATCGCCAGGGTCGCGGCGCCCACGCTCGCGGCGCTCTCGGCGAGCCCGCTGCCACGGGCGGTCCGGAAGGAGCCACCGGTTCCGTGGGCGGCGATCAGCACCGGCCAACCCTCGGCGGGCATGGTCATGCCGGCGGGGAGGGTGAGCGCGAAGCAGACGTTCTCCGTGCGCGTCACGGTCGGCGCGCTCAGGTCGAGCCGTCCGCCCTGCTCGGGCGTCTCGTAGGGGGCGGTGCCTTCCTGGAAGATCGGCAGGGCGATGCGGCCGTGGATCTCGGTGACCACGGTGCCGTCCGCGCCCTCGCAGTTGCGGGCGATGGTTCCGTCGTCGCAGCTCGACGCTGCGCCTGCCGTGCACTCGACGAGGTCGCTGGCGGTCGGCAGATCGGCCGCGTGCACCGCGTCCCGGAGCAGGTCGTAGCGCGCTTCCGACTGGGTCGTGAAGACGGCCGCGTTGAGGATGGTGGCCGGGTCGGTCGTGTCGGCGTCCGCCGCCCAGTCGCGGAGCGGCTGGTAGGCGTTCCAGGCGTCCGCCATCCCCGGGTCGGTCGGCGCCGAGCCGGCGAGCATGGCGCTCAGGTCGGGGCTGCGCTCGAAGCTGCTGCCGCCCTCGTTGGTGATCGTGTTGCTCAGGATCACCGCGTAGGTGGTGCCGGGCTCGAGCGGAGAGCCGTGGCCCGTGCGCACGCCGAGGAAGTTCGCGCAGATGTGCCGGCTGATCTGGCCGCCGGTGGTCAGCCACGCGAGGCCGAGCTGCTGACCGAAGGCCGGCGAATCCGGGTCGACGTTGACGAGCTGGATCGCGCCATCGAGCGAGCCCCAGTCGTAGGGCTCGGAGAAGCGGAAGAAGACGACGGGGTTCGTCGAGAAGCCGTCGAGGTCCGACTCCACCGCGGCGACGTGCCGCCCGATGACGTCCTCGGTGACGGCGGTCTCCGGCGTCGGGAAGCCGCTGAGGTCGAGTCCGCCGGCGGTCATTCGCGCGTCGTTGGGGAAGGGCAGCCGATAGAAGTCACCGTCCATCCCGTCGCCCTGCGGGAGCTCGAAGTAGGCGGTCGGCGTGGTGGTGTCGGTCGCGCAGGTCTCTCCCGGCCAGGCGGGGAGCACCGGCGGCGTGACGGTCCCGGGCGCGGCCGGGAGCGCGTCGGTGCACATCGCGACGCCGCCGACCTCGGCGAAGCACGTCAGGCCGGCCACGCAGTCGAGGTCCGTGCCGCACGCGGCGCCGATGTCGCCGGTCCCACCGGGCGTGCACTCGGTCCAGAACGCACCCGCGGCGCAGATGAGGCCGCTCTGGCAGTCGGCGGTCGTGAGGCAGTCGGCGCCCTCGGCGCCTTCCCCGGCGGTCGTGCAGAGCCGCTCGGGTCCGCAGTAGAAGCCGTCCGTGCACTGCGCGCTGAGCTCGCACTCGCCGCCCTCGGCGACGGTGCCGTCGGCGGTGCAGAGCGCCGTCATCGGGTCGCAGATCAGCCCTTCGCGACAGAGCTCCTCCATCATGTCGCAGGGCTCGCCGACCCCGTTGCCCGGGTCCACGCGCGGCGGCTCGTCCGGCTTGAACCAATCACAGCCGACGGCGAGGACGAGCCCCGCCATCGCCACCGTTCGCGTCACGCGACCCCAGCGTCCCATCCAACCCATGACCTGCACCTCACATCCCAAGCAGGTGCACAGTCTACCGAGGGATCGGCCCCTCACCAACGTTGGCGGCGCGGACTACTCGCCGGGGCCGGGGGCGCCGATCAGGATCCACTCGTAGATCATGTCGAGCTCACGCTGCGGGAGCGGGTCCGGGGCCCCGACGTTCTGGGGCATCGAGTAGCCGAAGCTCAGCTCGCCCTCGTCGGTCAGGGGGCAGGTCGAGGGCGGCAGCGAGCCGTCCATTCGCGGATCGAGACCGTCGTCCCAGCCCGGATCCGGCTCGAAGAGGAGCTTGCCGTCCGCCGAGTGGGCGCCTTCCAGCTTGACCATCAGCCAGCTGTTCTCCGGGTTGCCCGGGTCGACGCGCGGCATGAAGTCGTACTCGCAGGACTCGACGCCCACCAGGACCTCCGTGTAGGGCCGACCCTCACCCTCCACGATGCCGAAGTTCAGCATCGCGTTGCCACGAGCCCCGCCGTGGCAGCTCATCGAGGAGCCACCGCAGCTTCGCTCGAGGACCGCTGCCACGTTCTCGTAGGTCGGCTCGAGGGGGGCGTCGTCTCCGCAGGCGAGGGCCGGGAGCAGGAGGAGAAGAAAGGCAGGGCGCTTCATGGGGGGCGGCTACGTCCTACCACGAACTCGGTTACACCGGCCAACGGCGCGGCGGGTTCAGCGGACCTGGACGAAGAGCTCGCGGGGATCGACCTCGGAGCCACCCTGGTGGAGCTGGAAGTGCACGGGACCCGCGCCGCCGCCACGGGCGATCCACTCGCCACGCTGCACGGCCTGGCCCACCTCGACGTGAAGGCTCTCGGCGTTGCCGTAGAGGGTGACCCAGCCGTTCGGATGCAGGACTCCGACCGCCTTGCCGACACCGCTCAGGCCCTCGCCGGTGAACACCACGAGGCCGTCCGCGACCGCGCGGATGGGGGTGTCCGGCTCGGTGCTCAGGTTCACGCCGCGCGGGCGGCGCACGATGCGAGCGCTGCCTCGCAGTGGCCAGAGCAGGTTGCTGAAGTGGTCGCCGGGGACCTCTTCGAGCTCGTCCTGGCCGGCGCCGTCCGCGATGAGCTTCCGCAGGAAGGCCACCTGGCCGACGTCCTCCGCCGCGGCTCGGCGCTCGCGGGTCGGGCGAGCGAGCCCGCGCTCCGGCGGCGTGTTCTCCGGGACGTGGGCGGTGGGCTCTTCGTACTGACCGCTCGAGCGCAGGTCCCGCCAGCGGCGGTACGCGGCGATCCACGGACGCCCCTCGAACTCGTGCAGCGGGTCGAAGGCGCGGCCGTTGCGCCGGAGCTCGAAGTGGAGGTGCGGGCCGCGGCTGATGCCGGTGGTCCCGACGAAGCCGATGCGCTCACCGGCGCGAACCCGCCAGCCCGGCTGGACGGTGGTCCGGTAGCAGTGGGCGTAGAGCGAGACCCAGCCGTTCGGATGCACGATGACCACCGCGTTGCCGAAGCCGCGAATGCCGTTGTCGGAGTAGGCGACGATGCCTGGGCCCACCGCTCGAATCACCGAGCCCTCGTCGGCGACCACGTCGACTCCGTCGTGGCGGAGGTCCGGGCGGGTCCGCCGCACGAAGCCGAAGCCGCGGCCGAAGCGACCGAGGTCGACGGGCCAGTGCAGGTGCTCGGGCATCGGTCCGTGGTGCTCGGCGGCGCGGAGCCATCGAGGGTCCGGACTCCGGCGGAGCGCGTGGCTCGCGGCATCGCGGGTGCCGAGGCCGAGCGACTCGGCGCGGGCCTGGGATGCGCCGCGCGGGTTCGGCACCCGCCGCGGACCATCGCTGAAGTGCGAGTAGTCGTGCCGGCGGCCGCGGCGGCGCCGGGGCGACCCCGATTCTTCGTCGTCGTCGAGATCGTCGTGCGGCTCGTTCTCGACGATGTCGTCCTCGTCCTCGTCCGCCGTGGCGACGGCACCGGGGACGAGCGGCAGGAGCGCCCCGAGGGCGAAGAGGAGCGTGTGGATCGCGCGAGTGCGGCGCATGTCTCCACCTGTTCGGAAAGTGGGCGGTCGGGGCAACTTTTCGACAAAGGCCACGGGCGCCCAATCTCCGTCGTTCGTGGTCTATGATCGCCCCGTGACCCACGACTCCGAGCGACCGATCCCGATCTCGGGCGCGCCCTTCGACACGGCGGCGGGTCGCCCGGCGCCCGCCGAGCGGAGCCCCTTCGGGGATCGGCTCGTGCGCTTCGTGGAGGAAGTCGTCGGCGACGACATCAGCGGTCGGATCCAGAAGATCCAGACGCACACGAACGAAGTCGGCCACGATCCCTTCGGCTTCGATCCGGTGGCCGGTCGCTACGCGCTCGCGGCGACCGCGCTGCTCCATCGGCGCTACTTCCGCACCAAGGTCTTCGATGTGGACCAGGTGCCCGACGGACGGGTGCTCGTGGTCGCCAACCACTCCGGTCAGGTGCCGATCGACGGCGCCATGATCGGCGCGTCGCTCATGCTCGACCGCGACCCGCCGCGCTTCCCGAGGAGCATGGTGGAGAAGTGGACCGCCGAGCTCCCCTTCGTCTCCACGCTCTTCCCCCGGCTCGGTCAGGTGGTCGGGACGCCGGACAACGCGCGGCGCCTGCTGCGCAACGACGAGGCCCTGCTGGTGTTCCCGGAAGGCTCCCGAGGCATCTCCAAGCCCTTCGACCAGCGCTACCGGCTCGTGGAGTTCGGCCTCGGCTTCATGCGACTCGCCCTGGAGACGGGCACTCCCATCGTTCCGGTGGCGGTGGTCGGGGCCGAAGAGCAGTACCCCTCGATCGCCGACATCCAGCCGCTGGCGAAGGCGCTGAAGATCCCGTCGTTCCCGATCATCCCTCAGCTTCTCCTGGGGGTCGTCGCACCTCTCCCCACTCGGTACCACATCTACTTCGGGGAAGCGCTCCGCTTCGACGGCGACGCCGACGACGACGACTCGGTGATCCAGCACAAGGTGTCCGTGGTGAAGAGCAGCATCGAGTCCCTGGTGGCCCGCGGGCTGAGCGAACGACGGTCGATCTTCGGCTGAGCAGGGCTCACGCGTGGGCTCGCGCCTTGACGGGGACGGCGCGATGCGCTCCAACGGGGGCATGGTGCGCGTCTTCGCTCTCCTCGCTCTGGCTGTGCCCGTCGCCCTCGGCTGCGGACCGTCGGACAACCAGCGAACTCTCCCGGACGAGTCCGCCGACCTGGACGTCGGAGGCTCGAGCAGCAGTCACCTGGAGGGGACGCTCCCTGCGGGCCCCGATCTCGGTGGCAGCCACTGGACCTTCGTCGAGGCGACCTGCACGGAAGGTGAGCCTCGCTACATCGAAGAGGGCTTCCAGCGGACCGTCGACATCTACGCCGACGACGCGGGCCTCTTGATGGTCTACGACCACAGCCTCGGCGAGAGCTGCCAGGAGACGATCGTCCAGCGCGCCAAGCCCGGTGCCGACCACGACCAGGGGTGGGCGATGTCCGAGGAGGCGCGCATCCACGAGGGCGAGTGCCCGACGGATCCCGAGCCCGACCGTCCCGGCGACGTGCGCCGCCGCGGTGACTTCATCGAGGTCTACGTGCAGCGCTCGAACTGGTGCAACGGCCTCGAGGTGAAGATGGTCTACGCGCCGTCGCAGCGGAACGAGTTCACGGGCGACGAGCTCATCCGGCGCTACGCCGCGCACTTCAACCGGAAGGACGCCGGGCACATCACGCAGCTCTTCGCCGCGGATGGATCGTTGATCGATCCCTTCACCCGCACGCCGACGGACCAGCCGATGCGCTTCGACGGTCAGCGCGCGATCTACGACTGGTTCCGCGAAGCGTTCGCGAACACCCCCTGGCTCGCGATGCGGGTGACCGGCATCGAGGCCGGCCCGGCGCCCGGCGCCTACACGATGACGTGGGAGTACATGGACCCGCGCCTCGACGTGCCTTTCGGTGGCCGGAACCTCTTCACCATCGCCGGTGGCTCCATCTTCGAGACCACGATCGAGATCACCCAGCAGGAGGTCGAGGTCGAGACTCGCGACGGTGAGCCCGTCGGTGGCGCGGAGGCCGAGGAGCCGAGCGAGCCCGCCGACCCGCCCCCGCCCGAAGACCCCGAGGCGGGAAGCGAGTGAACGATGGCCGGGGAGGGGGATCCCGGCTCCGAGAGTGAGCGCCCCGCCGCTCGCTACGCCGACGAGAGCGAGAGCGCGCCGGAGGCCACCTTCGACGCGGGCCGCCCGAAGGCGCGCCGCGGCAGTCCGCCCGTCGCTGCGGTGACGGCGGACGAGCGTCCATCCGAGCCCGCAAGCCAGTCCAGCGATGAAGGGGCGGTGCTGGTCACCGGGATCTGTGGTCGCCTCGGCCACCTCCTCGCGCGTCGCCTGCACCGCGAGACCCGAGTCGTTGGCGTGGACCGCCGCGCCTTCCCCGACCGGCCGAAGGACATCACGCACCACGCGATCGACGTGCGGCGGAAGAAGACGCGCGACGTCTTCCGCGCGGAGCCGATCCGGGCCGTCGTCCACCTGGGCGTGATGCACGACCCTCGCGCCAGCGATCACGATCGGCACCGCTGGAACGTCGCGGCCTTCCAGAAGCTCCTCGAGTACCTCGAGGACTTCGACGTGCCGAAGCTGGTCGTGCTCTCGAGCGCGAACGTCTACGGCCCGCAGCCGGACAACCCGCAGTTCCTGACCGAGGACGCGCCGCTCCTGGGCTCGCAGGGCTTCGGCGGCATGCGGGACCTGGTCGAGCTCGACATGCTCGCCCAGAGCTTTTTCTGGAAGCACCCGCAGACCGAGACCGTCATCCTCCGGCCCTGCCACATCCTCGGCGGCGTGAAGAACGCGCCGAGCAACTACCTGCGGCTCGAGCGGCCGATCACCATTCTCGGCTTCGATCCGATGGTGCAGGTCATTCACGAGCGCGACGTGGTCGAGGCCATCTCGCTGGCGCTCCAGCCCGGCGTCCGCGGCATCTTCAACCTCCGCGGCCCCGGCGAGATGCCGCTCTCGAAGGTCCTCTCCCGCCTCGGGCGTCGCCCCCGCGCGGTCCCCGCCTTCGCGGCCAAGGCTGGCCTCGAGCGCCTCTGGAAGCTCCGGCTCACGTCGTTCCCCGCGCCCGAGATCGACTTCATCCGCTACCTCTGCATGGTCGACGGCAGCCGCGCGCGCGAGGTGCTCGGGTTCCAGGCGGCGCACGACATGGATCGCACGCTCGCCGCGGTCGACTCCGATCGCTAGCCCACCGTCCGCCCCGGGCTTCGTTGGACTCGTGGGGCCCTGGAACGAGATCGCACAAAGGCACGGAGACCACGAAGATCCACAGAGGGATTGGATGTGGGCCGATTGGGGTCGGGCCGTAAGTCGCCAGCCGGTCGCTTCGCGATGCACGGTCGATCGACGAACCGTCCAGACACGACCCATCCAACATCTTTCTTTGTGCAACTTCGTGTTCTTGGTGGCTCCGTGCGATCTCGTTCGGGGCGGAGCGGGCGAAACTGAAGCCTGGAACGACGAAGCCCCCGACCGCGGGATGCGGCCGAGGGCTCGGTCGGGGTGGCTAGCGCCTCAGCGGCAGATGGCGTTCACGCAGCTCTCGCCGGCGCCGCACATGTCCTCGTTCTGACACTCGGGAGCGGTCTCCGTGGTCGAGTAGCAGAGGTTGTCGGTGTCGCAGACGGGCAGGAGGGCATCGGCCATCCGGCACTCGTCGTCGGTACCAGTCGGGCACGGGGTGCGGCAGGCGCCGTCCACGCAGACGCTGCCGACCGCGCAGTCGTCGTCGTCCGAGCAGAACGGGTCGCGTCGCCAGTCGGGGCGACAGAAGTCGTCGTCGCCGCAGTACTCGTCGGCGCCACAGGTGCCGCCACCCTCACAGTCGGGGAGACAGCGGGCGTCGACACAGTGCTCACCGCTGCCGCAGTCGTCGGTCGAGGTGCACTCGGTGTCGGGGCGGCAGAAGTTGCCGATGCAGGCGGTGCCGGAGGGGCAGTCCGCGTCGCCGGTGCAGATCTCGGTGCAACCGGCGTTCATGCACGCGGCGCCGGGGCCACACTCGTACTCGAACTGGCAGGTGTCCGCCGGGGCTCGGCAGAAGCCCTCGATGCAGCGGTCGGCGCCGGTGCAGTCCGCGGTGGTGCGGCAGCTGTTGGGGGCCTCGGGGACGCAGGTGCCGCGGAAGTCGCAGTAGAAGTCCGTGGCGCACTCGGAGTCGTCCGCGCAGGTCCCGCTCGGGGTGCAGAGGTCGCTCGCGGTGTCGCAGTACTCGCCGACCTCACAGTCGCCGTGGGTGCGGCAGTTCTCGATGGTGGTGTCGGGCACGCAGACACCGGCCTCACAGAGCTCGCCGGTCCCGCAGTCGCTGTCGCGGCGGCAGTCCGCCTCGGGCACGCAGGCGCCGGCCTCGCAGAGCTCGCCGGTCGCGCAGTCGGTGTCGCGCAGGCAGCCCGACTCGGGAACGCAGAGCCCGGCCTCGCAGATCTCGTCGGACGCGCAGTCGCTGTCGCGGGTGCAGTCGTCCGCCGGGACACAGGCGCCGGCCTCACAGAGCTCGCCAGCCGCGCACTCGCTGTCGCGTCGACACTCGTCGACGGGGACGCAGGCACCGCCCTCGCAGATCTCGCTGGAGTCGCAGTCGGTGTCGCGGACGCAGGCGTCTTCGGGGACGCAGGCGCCGGCTTCACAGATCTCGCCGCTTCGGCAGTCGCTGTCCGCGGTGCAGGGCTCGTCGTCCGGAATGCAGTAGCCATCCGGTCCGCAGACCTCGCTGCTGAGGCAGTCGGAGTCGTCGAGGCAGACGCAGCCGAGACCGACGCAGGGCATCACGTCGTCGTCGCCGCCATCGCCCCAGACGGGACAACCGCTGAGAATGACGCTGAGTAGGGGGGCAAAGAGTAGGGCGCGGGTTCGCATCGAAAGTGACTCCTGAGTCGGGCTCCGACATGGACGGCCGGAGGGCTCGCTTCATTTGCCTTGCGATCATCGTGCCAGAACTCCGGTGGCCGCGCTCGAACGGCGAATTCCGGGAAAAACGGCCCCGATTTCCCGGGAATTGCCCGGAAGTACCCGTGCCGAGGTGGTCAAAGCGTCGCGATCTGGTCTCGGCGCGTAAACGGGTGTTCACGCCTTTCGGACCGCCCGTACACGGTCGCCGGCCTCCTCGGCGTCGCCTTCCTCGGTCCACCCGTGTTATCCGCTGGCCATGACTGCACGCCGCACCTGGATCCTCACTCGCGCCCAGATCGAGCAGATCGCGGACATGGGTGACGCCGTCGAAGCCGTGGCCGAGGCGTTCGCTGCCCAGGCGAGCGGTGACGCCAAGATGCCCCCCAAGGTCTATCTCGACCTGCCCGAGCACCAAGGGGACTTTCGGGCGATGCCCGCAGCGATGGGTGGCGCCGCCGGCGTGAAGTGGGTGAACAGCCATCCGGAGAACCCGAAGCGCTACGGGCTCCCTTCGGTGATGGGCGTCTACATCCTCAGCGATCCGGCCACGGCGTTCCCGGTCGCGATCCTCGATGCGACCCTGCTGACCGCGCTCCGCACCGGAGCGGCGGCGGGGTTGGCTTCGCGCGAGCTCGCGATCGAGAGCCCGAAGACGGTCGGCTTCGTGGGGTCGGGCGTGCAGTCGTTCTACGCGCTCAGCGCGCATCGAGCCGTGTTCGGCGAGACCTTCGAGCCGCTCTTCTCCGATCTCACGGACGCGCGCGCGCAGGCCATGGCCGAGCGGCACGGTGGGCGCGCGGTGAGCGTCGAGGAGGCCAGCGGCGCCGACATCGTGGTCACCACGACCCCTGCACGAGAGCCGGTCGTGAAGCGCGAGTGGCTCGCCGATCACGCGCACATCAACGCGATGGGCGCCGACGCCGAAGGCAAGCAGGAGCTCCAGGTCGCCATCCTGAACGACGCGCAGGTCTTCATCGACGAGCGGGAGCAAGCGACCCACAGCGGCGAGATCAACGTACCGCTGCACGACGGGTCGTACAGCGAGGACTCGCTGGCAGGGACCCTCGGTCAGGTGGTGGCCGGGCAGGTGAAGGCCGACCGTCAGAAGCTCAGCGTCTTCGACTCCACCGGTCTCGCGCTCCAGGACGTCGCGCTCGCGCAGCGACTGGTCGCGCGGGCCCGCGAGCTGGAGGTCGGCGCGCCGATGGACCTCGTCGGCAGCTGACGCGTCAGCTCCCGACGGCGTCGTCGGCCAGGAAGGTCTCGTCGAGGGCGCCCAGCTTCGCCAGCGCGCCGTAGAGCGTGATCGCCACGGCGTTGGAGAGGTTCAGGCTCCGGACCGGACCCATGGTCGGGATGCCGAAGACGCGGTCCGGGTGGGCGTCGAGCAGGGTCGGGTCGAGACCGACCGACTCCTTGCCGAAGATCAGCGCGTCCCCGGGGCGGATGTCGGCATCGAAGATGCTGCGCGTGGCGCCGCTCGCCAGCAGGTGCCAGCGGGCCCCCGGCTGCTCGGTGGCGAACTCGTCGAGGCTCTCGTGCCGGTGCAGGTCCACCAGCGGCCAGTAGTCGAGGCCCGCACGCCGCACCGCCTGCTCGTCGATGCGGAAGCCGAGCTTGCCGACGAGATGGAGCGCGCTCCCGGTGGCCGCGCAGGTCCGCGCGACCGACCCGGTGTTGGGCGGGATCTCTGGTTCCACGAGCACGACGCGCAGCGGCGACTCGAGGGGGACAGCGCGCAGCTTCGTTCCGCGGGGCATGGGCGAGGCCTAGCCCGCCACACGCCCGAGCGAAAGCGCGAACACTCCGAACGTCAGAGGTCGGCGCGCGAGACGAAGCGAACACGCCCATCGGGCTCGAGCGCGTAGATCGTGTTGCCTTCGAACGCGAAGCGTCGCGCTCCGGTGAAGAGCGGCGTCCCCGCTCGATCCACGAGGTCGACCAGACCGGCCTCCGCCTGGCGCACCACGTAGAGCCCATCGTGCGCGCTCGAGACGTCGGGCGGCAGCGCCAGGTGCTCGACGCAAGCGAACTCGTCGGGGTGGTAGCGGTTCGTCCCGATGTACCCACACTCGAAGGTCCCTGCCGGAGTGACCACGAGGAAGTCGCTCCCCTCCGACTCGACGAGTGTCGCCTGGCCTCGCCGGAGGGGCGCGGGGTCGAGCTGGAGGTCGAGCGGCTCCGGGTTCGAGCGGCCTTCGAGGGTGACGAGGGGCCAATCGTTGCGGTCGATCCACTCGTCCGGCCACCGCTTCATGGTCCGGATCGAGCCGCTCGAGAGCTGGAGCGCCACTCGTGGACCGACCGCCCACCGCGTCGCGCCCGTCAGTCGCACCTGGTGGATCGGGTAGTTCGCCGGCAGCGACGCGCTGAGCTGGAAACACCAGAGCTCGCCCGCCTCGACACAGACCACCTCGCGCGCGCGGTTCGGGCGCCAGACCGCGGCCCTCATGACCACCGGGCCCTCCCCGGGAAGCTCCACCTGCCCCAGGCGGGTCTCGGAGTCGTGGTCGTGGAAGGTCAGCTCGCCCGCCGCGTCGAGCACGTAGAGGCCGCGCTGCACGGCGATGGCGAGGGGGCGCCCCTCGACCACTCGGCGTGGTGGCCGAAAGAGCTCGGAGCCTGGATGCGAGCGCCAGCAGTACACGCCATCGTCGTCGAAACCGCAGGTGCCCCAGGATTCGGCAGCGATGTCCTGGAGCGGGGGGACGTCCAGCTGCGCCCAGGCGGAGGTGCCGGGTGACGCAGAGACCGCGTCAGCGGTCGGCGCCCTGGGCGCGGCCTGCTCCTGGCTCGGGACCGCTTCGGTCGGCGGCGAGCTCGTCGAGCCGCACGCGAAGAGGAGAGCACCGACCGCGAAGGCCGTGCGGCAGCTGGGTGACGAGCGCAACGCCGAGAGCATAGCGCCTCTCGGACCGGCGGCGCGCGTGGGATCGATTCGGGCCCTCGCGCGTAGGATGAGACGTGGACTCCGCTTCGACCCGTCTCCTGATCGCGTGCCTGGCGCTGGCGCTCCTCGGGCCTTCGCAGGCGCGCGCCGAGCCGATGCTGACCTCCTACGACGACGTGATCGCCTCTTCGACCGACGTCGTGATCGCCACGTTCCTCGGACCGGTAGGCGGCGCGCCGGCGCACCCGGCCACCCACTACCGGTTGCGCGTCGAGCGCGCGCTTCGCGGCCAACTCAGCGGAGTGATCCGGGTCACGCCCGGCGACGGTCAGGCGAGCTTCCCGCGCGGGACGCGGCTCGTGGCCTTCCTCCAGAACGGCAGCTTCCGCTTCGTGGGGACCGCGACGGAGGGCCGCCGCCTCGAAGACGGTGCGATCCACGTCTCCGGCTTCTACGACTTCAACGCGCACATCGTCAGTCCGGGCATGACCACCATCGACGCCCTGACCGACCGGCTCGCGGGGCGCACCGCCACCGTCCGTTACCGGGGCCCGCTGATGGCGCTCTCGGACGACGGGCTGCGCCGCGTGCGGACGCCCTGGACCGTGGACGTGACCCTTCGGGATGGACGGGCGCCGGTGGTCCGCGGCCTACCGGTCCGCGGGTTCCCAGCCCCGTCGGTGGGGCAGGGCGGGATCCACGGTGAGCTCACCATCAGCTATCGCTCGAGCTGGCCACGGCCCTTCCAGGTCCGAGGTCATGCCGTCGGTCGTTCGCAGGGCGTGGTGGAGATGGAGTTCTGGGTGGTCGAGCCGGACCTCTTCCGCGTCGCGGATCTCCGGCGCTACATGACCGACGCCGACGTCGACTGGGTGCACTACGAGCTGCGCGCAGTGCTGGACGATGGCGAGGTCTGGACCGACGGTCCGGACGACTTCGACTACTCGGCGATCACCTTCTTCGGGCACATCGGCTACCGGAGCCTGTCGATTCGTGAGGATCGCCGCTGGGTGGGCACGCACTTCACGGCGACCTTCGACCCACCATCGGCGGGCGCAGGGCTGGACACCTTCGGGACCGAACGGACGTTCATCCAGGAGCTGCTTCGCGGACCGGTGGGGTTCACGATCGACAGCGGCCGGGGACGCGGTCGCCACGGCCGCATCGAGCTCGTGGCGCTCCACTTCCGCTCCAACCCCTGACCTCGGCGCCGGCGCTCGGTCTACATCGACCCGAGGGCGTTGGTGAGCTCGCACGCGGTGGCGGGCCGGGCCTGGGGGTCGGCACTCAATGCGACGGTGAAAGCGAGCTGAATGGGCAGCGAGAAGAGGATTCCGGTGGGCGTCTCGAGGGACTGTGGAGCTTCCGCCTTGGCACTCATCAGCCCTACGAGGCTATCCGAGTCGTACGGAACTCGACCCGTCAGGGTCTCGTACGCCGTGACGGCGAGGGAGTAGATGTCGCTCGCGACGGACTCCGGCTTTCCGGTCGCCACCTCGGGCGCCATGTAGTGAGGAGTCCCGAGGAACGTCCCCTTGCTGGTCACCCGGTCACGACCGTCTCGTCGAATGGCCAGCCCGAAGTCGACCAGCTTCACGACGTGTCCGCCGCCGGGCGCGGGGGCACGCACGATGTTCGCGGGCTTCACGTCTCGGTGGAGGAGGCCGCCGGCATGGAGGGCATCGAGCGCGCGGGCGACGGGTGCGATCCACGACAGGGTCTCCGAGAGGCCGAGCGGTCCCCCGCGATCGATTCGGTCTCGGAGCGACTCACCCTCGAGCAACTCCATGACCAGGAACGGGCCGAAGTCGTCGTCGATGTGGTAGTCGACCAGCTCGACGATGCTCGGGTGGCGGACGCTGGCGGCCGCGTGGGCCTCGCGCTTGAAGCGAGCCCGCATCGCCTCGTCCGATCGGAACCCCTCGTTGAGTAGCTTGAGTGCCAGGTGGGTGCCCAAGAGCCGATGACGCACGACCCATAGGTTTCCCATGGCGCCGCTGCCCAGTGGTCGCACGGCAACGTAGCGGTCACCGATGGTGTCGCCGGGTTGGACCCACGCTCGATGGGGGGTGTCTGGGACGGGCGTGGCCGTTGGAGGGAAGCGGCGTGTTTCGGTGGGGGGCATGACCATGACGTCCTTGCTCGGCTGCCGTCTTCGATGCACACGCCGTGCCGACCCATACAGTCGCTGCGCGTGGGCATGGCTGTTCCAGAAAGGGACGCAAAGCGTTGGGAGTACCCCTCGATCGTGGGATTCGGTCCACGTCCGTGCTTCTACCGCGGATCGACGTGTGCGAGCCCCCCACGGGTGGCCACCCAGAGCGTTCCGTCGCTGTCCTTCAGCAGGGCCGTGACGTCGTCGTCGGGGAGGCCCTGGGCAGTGCCGATTCGCTCCCACGCCGCATCGGCCGTGGCGTGGAGCCACAGTCCGTCGTCCAGCGTGCCCACCGCGAGGAGGTGGTCACCGCTCGGGTTCGGCAGCCAGGCGAGGGCGCCGGCGTTCACCCAGAGGTCCTCGCGCAGTACCTCGACGCGCTCCTCGGTCATCCGAGCCACGCCGCTCGCGTAGGTCCCGACGTAGGTCGCGTCCGACGCGACGGTGACGGCCGTGACCCAGTCGTCGCTCAGCCCCTCGTCCGATGTCGTGAGGGCCCAGCGGCCCTCGGCGCGCTGCGCCAGCCCTTCGGCGCTCGCGACGAGCACGCCGCCGGCGCTGCGCTCGGCGAAGTCCTGGGGGCGCTCGCCGGGTTGGTCGACGTGGTGGAAGGAGCCGTCGATGAAGGCGAAGACCTCCGCGCCGGCGCCGGCGTGGATGGCTCCGTCGACGAAGCCGAGGGCGAAGACGTGGCGATCGAGGAGACCGCGCAGCTCGAAGCCCCGACCCTGCCTCTCGACGACGCCGCGGTCGGTCGCGACCCAGAGCTCGCCATCCGCGTCGACCGCCAGGCGGTTCACGCGATCGTCGAGGAGACCGCCGGCTTCGTCGAAGGTCTGGAACGACCCGTCTGCGCGAAGGAGCACCAGCCCGTGGTCGAAGGTGCCGATCCAGAGGCCCTCGCGGGTCCGTGCGAGCGCGCTGAGATCGTTGTCGGGCAGCGTGGCGCTCGGGGTGGGCACGCCGTGACCCACGACTCCGTCGGGCGTGCCGGCGATCCAGCCCTCCGGTCCCACCGCGAGCGCCTGTACCCGCGCGTCGGTCCCGATGCCGGGCGCCGCGACGAAGCGGCGTCCGTCGAAGCGCCAAGCACCACCACCGAAGCTGCCCACCACCGGCGCGCCCTCGTGGATGCGGACGCTGCGAAGGTCTCGGCCCGGGATGCGGCGCGACCCGCGCACGGCGGCCGATGGAAGGCGGCGTGCGCCGCGGTAGGTCTCGAGCCCGCGGCTCGTGGCGACCCAGAGCTGGTCGCCGTCCAGCGCGAGGTCCCACGCGAGCGAATCACCGCGCAGCCGTCGGCGACGCTGGCCGCGCAGCTGGTAGACGCCGCGGCCGGGGCTGGCCACGTAGAGCGAGTCGCCAGCGCTCGCGAGGGCGGTGACCCGCTCGAAGCGCGGGAGCTGGCGCAGCGCGTCGCCCTCGCGAACGTACAAGCCGGTGGTGGTCCCCAGCCAGAGCTTGCCTTCATGGATGGCGAGCGCCTCCACGCGAAGGCGTGGCCCGAGGACCGAGTCGATGTGGAGCTCGTTGCCGACCGTCGTGCACTCGGCGACGCCGCGGTCGGTGCCCACCCAGAGCGTGTCACCCTTGCGGAGCAGCGCGCGAACGGTGCCGTCGGGCAGCCCGTCGGCCGGCGTGAACACGACGCGCGAGTCGCCCGCGCCTCGCACCAGGCCGCCGGTGGTGCCCGCCCAGACGGTGCCATCGGGGTCGGCGTGCAGTGCCCGGGTGTCCGCCGTGCCGGTGAGCACGGCGAGCACCTGAGCTGCGATGACGAGCAGGCTCACTGGCTCCGCTCCTCTTCGAGCTCGGCGACCTCGAAGCGGTGGGTGCGGGTGCCGCGGTTGCCAGCGACGTCGTAGGCGGTGACGCGGAGCTCGACCGAGTCGGCGTCGTCCGCGACCGCGAGCTCGCCTTCCCAGTGGCCCGGCTCGACCATGCGGAGCTGGAGCCGCTCGCCGCTCGGGAGGGTCACGCGCAGCCGGGCGACGTCGCTGAGGATGTCGACGCGGCGGTTGCCGTGCAGCGCGTGGTCGGCTTCGGTGAAGCGCTGCTTCGCGACGACCAGCACCGTGCCGCTGCTGGGGTCGCCGACGAGCTCGACGTCGACGTCCGGCGCGGAGCTGTCGACCGTGTACGCCTGACTCAGTCGCTCCTGCGTTCCGTCGGCGAGAGTGATGACGATCTGGATGTGGTAGTTGCCCTCGGCCGTCGCCCGCGGGACCAGGAAGCGCGTGGTCCACTTGCCGAGGCGTGGCTCGAAGTGGAGCTCCTTGGTGTCGCCGAAGGGGAAGTCGGCCGTGACGCTGAGCGCGTCCGACGGCGCCTCGACCCGCAGCTCGGGGTCACCGGGCTGGAAGCGCGCGAGGGAGAGGTCGCTACCGAAGACGCCATCGGCGGAGACGCCATCGGGAAGCTCGGCGGGCACCGCGACGAGACGAGGCGGGCCGCCCTCGGGGTCGGTCACGACGCGCCGCTCGACGGCGACGAAGGATGTCTTGCGAGTGACCAGCGAGTGGTCGAGCGCGACCTGCGTCAGCTCCTCTTCGAGGCGCTCGTTCGGTCCGTCGTGCATCTGGCGCTCGAGCTCGGCGACGCGCGCGCGGGCCCAGAGCGAGGCGATGGCCGCGTGGTCCTGCTCCTCGTCCGGGAGGGTGACCTCGAGGGTCTGGCGGAAGGGGCGCCCGGCGAGCCGGCCGCGGACCGTGATGGTGCCGGTGCCCGCCCGGCGGTAGCGACCATGCAGCGTGAGCGGCTGGCCCGCGAAGAGGTCGGGGATCGGATCCGGGAAGGTGCTGCGCACGCGCAGGTTGCCCCAGTCGACCCGGATGTCGGTGAGGTAGGGGCTCTGCAGTCGGTGGTAGAAGTCGTCGACCTGAGCCACCGGATCCTGGTCGAGGGTCACGATGGCGGTGGTGCCGCGGCCGACGCGGCCCATCTCCTCGAGGAGGTAGCGGTTCACGCTCGAGCCGACCCCGAAGCCGAAGAGACGGGCGTCGCCGATGCGGCGCTGGACCTCGGCGAGGATCTCGCGGTCGTTGCCGATGTAGCCGTCGCTGAGGAAGACCACGATGCGCAGCCGGTCGGTGTCGCGTGGGTAGTCGAAGGCCGCGCGAACGCCGGCGAGCGCGTCGGTGCCGCCGCTGCCGCTGAGGTTCTCGACGTACTGGAGCGCGCGCTGACGGTTGGCCGGCGTGTTCTCGAGAGGCGTCGGGCTGAGTGCGCTGGTGCTGCTGTCGTAGCGGAGCACCCCGAAGGTGTCGCGCGGGTGGAGATCGCTGATGAGATTCCGCATCAGCCGCTTGCTCAGCTCCATCGGCTGGCCGCTCATCGAGCCCGAGGTGTCGAGCACGAAGACGATCTCCTTCGGGGTGATCTCGTCGGTCGGCGGCGCCGGGTTCGGGTGGAGCACCAGGCTCAGGTATCCGGGCTCGCTCGCGTCCGGCCGGTGCGCGAGCACACCGCTCGAGACGCGCTCGGGGGCGACCTCCCAGCGCAGCACGAAGTCCTTGTTGGGGATCGAGTCGTGGCTCGCGAGGTCGACGCGGACGCGGCTATCGTCGAGGCGGCGCGTGCTCAGGTCGTGGCTCGGCGAGCTCGGCATGGCCATGGCGATGCCCGCATCGAGATTCACGCGAACGGAGATGTCGTGGCCGCTCCGACCGGTCGGGGCGACGGGCGGCGTGATGCGCGAGGCGTCGGGCACCCGGTCGGTGTCAGCCGCGTAGCCAGTGCCCCTGGCGCCGGTGGGCTCACCGGGGATGAAGCGCGGACCGACGGTCATCGGGAACGCGAGCTCGTAGGTGCCGCTCTCGTAGGGCACGGTCGCGACGTACTCCATGGTCACCTCGATCGGATGACCGGGTCGGATGTTCGCGACCGAGGTGGTGAAGATGTTCGGCCGCTCCTGCTCGAGCAGGCTCGCGGTCTGCCCCTGGTTCCGCGCCGCCTCGTAGGTCTCGCGGGCGGCCTCACGGCGCATGATCTGGGACTGCACGACACGGTCGCCGATGCGCATCTGCATCGCGTCGACCGCGGCGTTCTCGGGGAGCGGGAAGACGTAGACGGCCTCGATCGGCTCGTCGAAGGGGTTGCTGAAGCGCTGCGTGACCCGCGTGTGGACGGTGGAGCCGCTCACGTCCATGGACACGTCCGTGTGCTCGAGCGGGCACTGCCCGAGCGGCGTCCGATCCGGACTGAGCGCTCGGAGCGCACCCGCGCTCGGGGTGGCGGCGCCGTTGGCGTCGGCGTCGGTGTGGGCGGGGGCCAGCGTGGCGAGAGCGAGCGCGGCAGCGAAGGCGAGTCGGAGTCGGTTCATGGGCAGTCCTCGCCCCCGCCCGTTTCAGCTCCCGTGCCAACGGGCGTTTGCCGGCGTTTCGCGCGCTTCGGCGCACACACTGTGGGTATCGCCCCGCAGCGGCGTGTGGCTCAGGGCACACGACCCGCCGTCGCGACATCGAGGGCTGGGTGTTAGCCTCCGGCCGTGGACGCGGTGAGTCGGACGTGCGCTGAGCTCCTCCAATCCGTCTGGCGGCCGCGAGCCCGTGGGTGCGTCCGACCATGATTCCCGTCCTGGGCATGATCCTCGTGGGCTTTCTCGTTCTCGTCGTGTCGAACGGGACCACGCACCGCGCGATGGGACGCCTCCAGCACGACGTGCGGGAGGAGCTCGGAGACGCCCGGGTCCTGCTCGAGCTTCGGGATGCGCGCGCGAGCGTCGTGAGCCGCGGGTTCCTCTCGGCGTCGATCGCTTGGTTCTCCGGCGACCTGCTCGTGACCGACCGCGGGGTGGTGTTCTTTCCCGTCACCCGTGGGCCCGTCACGATGAATCAGCCGCCGATCGTGCTCGTGAAGTCGGGCGCCGAGCACGCGATCGCCGGAAGACCGGGCGTCACCCGTGGTGTGCTTCGGACCGAACCGGTTCAGGGGACGAGCTTCATGGGGAAGCTCCGGGTGTCACTCGCGGCGGAGGGGCGCTGGAGGCGCTGGACGCTCCACGTGGAGACGAGCGAGCCGGAGGACCTGATGGGAGCGCTTCGGAAGCTCCTCGACGAGGAGCAGCCGGGGGGAGCCTATCGAGGGAGCGCGAAGCGCGTGGGGCAGGGATCGGAGTCGGAGCCCACCGCTCCGCCCGTGGCAGCTCCCCGGGCGGACGCCTTCGCGGAGGGGTTCCTCCACTGGGATCCAGAGACTGGCTTTCGCCAGAGCCCCTTCACGGAGCCCATCGGGCATCGCGGCGGCACCGTCTGCTTCGAGTCCGACGCCTCGGACGACACGCTCTGGCGAGAGGCGGCGGAGGACCTGGCGGCCCTCGTCGAGCTGCCACTCGCGGACTGCTTCTATGGCAGCGGCTCTCACCGCGTGGAGCCGTTCGTCGCGGCCGCCGCAGGGGCCGGGCCATTGACGGGGGCGGAGGTCCTGCGCGCGTTGCGCGCTCGGAACTTCCGGAGCGACTACGTCCTCGACCTCCAGCGCACCGAGCTCCCGTGCGCGGGATACGTCGGCTACTCGATCAACGACGAGCTCCACACCGACGTCGACGGCCAACACCTCTTCTATCGTGGCGATGACGAGGAGGAGGACGAGGAGCTGCGGGCCGACCCGAGCGCTTGGCGCGATGCGCTGACCAGCCGCGCGGTGCACGAGGGGCTCGGGCTGCTGGTGCGCGGACCCCTCTGGTACGTGCTGCTCCACGAGGACGGAGGGACCGCGTGTCCGTTGGTCGTGCTCTTCGCGGTCGGACGCTCCAAGCGAGGCGACCACCTCATCGGGGTCGCCTCACAGCAGATCTGCCACGACCTCTGCGACTGATGTCCCGAAGGGCGCCGCTTTCGCGTCTTTCGGCGCCATGGGCCGGACGGGGCGCGCCGGGTCTGCCAGGGTCCTCGTCGGCGAGCCAGTCGTCGGGCGGGGAGGCCCGACGATCGCTCGCCGATGCCGCGCCGACGTCGGAGGTCCACCTATCACCCCCCACACCCTCCGGCGTCGGCTGCGACCCTTTCGCGGTAGGCTGCCCACGTGAGGTCACGGTGAACGGCAGCAGGGCTCGCTGGGGCGCGCGTCGGACCGAGCTGGTCGTCGCGAGGTGAGCGGCCCAGTGCTAACCTCGGTGGGCGATGGATGCCGTGAAGCGGAAGCTCGGGACCGCCGAGTTCCTCGAGTGGGCGGCGCAGCAGCCGGACACCACTCGGTACGAGCTCGTCAACGGTGAGCCCGTCGCGATGGCTCCAGAGCGAATCGAGCACGCTCGTGTGAAGCACCGAGTCACCCGTGCTCTCGAGGACGCCATCGGCCACGCGGCCCTGCCATGCGAGGCGCTGCCCGACGGGGTCGGCGTGGTCATCGACGAGCACACGCTCTACGAACCCGACGCGATGGTCGTGTGTGGCGAGGAGCTCGACCCCAATGGTCTGGCCGTGTCCGACGCGGTGGTCGTGGTGGAGGTGCTCTCACCGTCGACTCGGGCACGGGATTCCGGGGCAAAGCTGGAGGACTATTTCCGGCTCCCCTCGCTGCGACACTACTTGCTGGTCAAGACGGACACCCAGGCCGTGATTCATCACGCGAAGGGGGAGGATGCGACGATCGCGACTCGTGTGCTGCGGTCGGGACCACTGGTCCTCGACCCTCCGGGGCTGAGCCTCTCGGTCGAAGCGCTCTTTCGTTCGTGAGCCCACACCCTCCGGCGTCGGCTGCGATTGCGGGCGCCCGCTTCTTGACCGGGTGTGGCGGGCGCCGATAGCTTGCAGCGGATGACTCCGTGGCTCCGGATGGGTGCGCTGATCGCCTTGGTGGGCGGGGTCGCGCTCGGGTCCCGGGCGGAGGCGCAGGAGATGAACCCGGAGATCTTCCGGTTTCGGACGGAGACCTCGCCGGGCATCTACACGCCCGACAACGAGAACTTCCACCGCTTCAGCTCGCAGGTCGGCTTCGCCGTGGCGGCGCCGATCACGACCGGGGCGGCCACCACCGGCACCAAGGGCTTCTATCTGGGGTTCGAGACGTCCATCGCCTCGATCGACGACGGCGCCGAGTACTGGCGGCTCGGGACCCGAGGGGATGGCACCGGCGGCGAGAACCGCTTCGTGAACGGGTCGCTGGCGAGCTCGCGCCTGCACCTGCGGAAGGGGCTCCCCTTCGGCATCGAGCTCGGGGTCGAGGGCGGGCGCTTCTACGACACCTCGATGTGGGTCTTCGGCGCGGACCTGAAGATCGCGATCCTCGAGGGCTTCCGCGAGGGCTGGAAGGCCGTGCTCCCGGACATCGCCCTCCGAGGGACCGTGCGCACGCTCGCCGGCTCGGGGCAGATGCAGATGACGGTGCCGAGCTTCGACCTGATCGTGAGCAAGAAGATCGTGCTCGGCTCGGTCTTCGAGCTGACGCCGATCGTCGGTGCCCAGTTCTTCTGGGTCATGGCCGACAGCGAGGTCATCGACCTGACACCCGACGTCGACGGCTACGCCGCGTGCATGCCGGCGACCGATCGACCGGAGTCGATGACCCCGACCCAGCGTCCGCCTTTCGGCTGCACGGGCGACGGGAGCGACCTCGAGAACAACCGCTCGTTCAACGAGCTCCGCGCGTTCCGCTCACGGCTCGCGGTCGGCCTGAACGGGCGCTACCGCTACCTGAACCTCGGCCTGACCTTCCACATCGACCTGCGGAACCCGAGCAGCGCGGACGCCGACGTGCCGGACGGTGTCGCGTCCCAGTGGGACGTCACCGCCTCCATCGGCGCCCGCTACTGACTCCCCCGTAGTTTGAGCCGGTTCCGGAGGAGGCAGCGCGAAGCGCGAGGACGCACCGAGCGGCTTCGCCGCGAGACCTTTAGGTTTTTGGGGGAAAGGAAGAGCGATTCACTCGCGACGACTGGGGGGATTTTCTCAAATCCCCCGCCCAAAACGGAGTCTTGGGCCGAGGGTCAGCTCAGACGAGCTTCTCGAGCGGCGTGTAGTCGGTGCCGACGCCCTCGGCGACGGCCTCGTAGGTGCACGCGCCGTCCCAGCAGTTCACGCCCTTGGCGAGGTAGGGGTCGGCCTTCACGGCCGCCTCGACGCCGTCGTTCGCGATCTGCTTGGCGTAGCCGAGGGTGACGTTGGTCAGCGCGAAGGTGCTGGTCTGAGCGACCGCCCCCGGCATGTTCGGGACGCAGTAGTGAACGACGCCGTCGAGCACGAACGTCGGGTTGTCGTGGGTGGTGGGTCGGCAGGTCTCGATGCAGCCGCCCTGGTCGACCGCGACGTCGACGATGGCCGAGCCGTCCGACATGTCCGCGAGCATCGACTTGTCGATGAGCTTCGGGGCGCGGGCGCCAGGGACGAGCACGGCGCCGATGACGAGGTCGGCCCACTCGATGGCCTGCTGGATGTTCCGCTTGTTCGAGTAGAGGGTCTCGATCGAGCCGCGGAAGATGTCCTCGAGGTACGCCATGCGGGCATGGTTGATGTCGAGCACGGTCACGTGGGCGCCCATGCCGACCGCGATGGTCGCGGCGTTGGCGCCGACGATGCCGCCGCCGAGGATCGCGACGCGGCCGCGACGGGTGCCCGGCACGCCACCGAGGAGGATGCCCTTGCCGCCGCGTTCCTTCTCGAGCGACGCGGCGCCGACCTGCACGGCCATGCGGCCGGCGACCTCGCTCATCGGGCGAAGCAGCGGGAGCGAGCCGTCCGGCCCCTCGATGGTCTCGTAGGCGATGGCCCGGACCTTCTTCTCCATCAGGTGCTTCGTGAGCTCGGGGAGCGGCGCCAGGTGGAGGTAGGTGTAGAGGATCAGCCCCGGGCGGAAGTACTGGACCTCGCTCGCGAGCGGCTCCTTCACCTTCATCACCATGTCGGCGGCCCAGACATCGGCCGCGGTCGGGACGATGGTGGCGCCGGCCTTCTCGAGCTCTTCGTTCGAGAAGCCCGAGCCGATCCCCGCGCCCTTCTCGATGAGCACCTGGTGGCCAGCCGCCGTCAGCTCGACCACACCGCCGGGGTTGATGCCGATGCGGTGCTCCCGCTCCTTGATCTCCTTGGGGATGCCGATCTTCACGTGCCGCTCCGGTCGTCCCCCGCGCGCCCTGCCACCTCGGCAGGATCGGAGGGATCGATGGGGCGAGCCTAGTCGCCGAACCGGCCCGAACAACCGCGTTTTCTCACGACATCGCTTCGTTTGGTGCGCGACGTCGGTCGCCTGACGAAGGCCTTGCATTGCCTCCCGCTTCCGTTGGAGTACACGGCTTCCGTGCGTTGGCTCGTCCTCGTCCTGATCGGCCTCGCGCTCCTGCTCAGCGCGGGAGCGCTCTACTGGGCGTTCGGCACCGCGCCGCCCGTGGAGCAAGCGCTCACCCGAGAGCTCGAGCGGCGAGGGCGGGTGGCCGTGGTGTCGCCGACCCACGCGTTCGGTGGTGTGGCTGCCGAGGGAACGGAGTTCGTGGCGGCGGACCCACTCGCGGAGGCGCTCGAGGGCACCGACGGGCCGGCGCTCGCCGAGGCGATGCAGGCCGCGGACATCGACGCCATCCTCATCGAGAGCGGTGAGCCGGCCGAAGAGGGGGCGCCGATCCGAGCGCG
This sequence comes from Deltaproteobacteria bacterium, assembly GCA_017644045.1. GTDB lineage: Bacteria > Myxococcota_A > Polyangia > Polyangiales > Houyiibacteriaceae > UBA1660. The sequence continues at coordinate 286,302 of JAEPMI010000007.1, read as the reverse complement.
GCTCGCGGCCTTCGATCATGTCGAGGGGATGCGCGGGCTCTATCTCTCGCCCACCGGCGCGGTCTATGCACCGAGCGCGCGGGCCGAGCTGGGCGATGCCGCCGCGGCCACCGCGCGCATCGCCCGACGCATCCTCGATGGGACGCCCCCGCCGCCGATCGCGATGTACCCGGAGCCGCTCCGGCGCATTCGCAACGTCGAGGTCATGGTCCTGCTGCGGGACTTCGGAACCGCTCGGCTCTGGCGCTCGGCTCGGGGGAGCTCCATCGCCAAGGCCCTCGAGACCGCGACCATCGCCGCGCGGCAACGGTGGCGCGAGCGGCAGCAAGCGCTCGGCGGACCGCTCGACGACCGGCTACCCGGGCTCGACGTGGAGGTCTCCATCCTCGAGGAAGACGGCACCCTCGGCGCGGTGACCCCGGCGTTCGTGGAGCGGGTCTTCGGCGAGGAACACGGCGTGGCCTACGAGCGCCCGGGCGCCTGGCGATACATGCTCCCCGACGCGACCCGACGCGCGGGCGAGGGCAGCGCCATCAAGGCCTACCAGGAGCTCTTCGCGGACAACGCGCTGCCCGCCGACTCGATGAGCCGCAGAGACCTGCGCTTCTATCGAATGGTCGTGACCGAGCTCGGCATCAGCCGCTCGGGTGGGCTCGACGACCTGCTCCCCGAGCCGATCCTCGAGCCTTGATCACGGGCCCCCCCTCGTCGGCCGAGATTTGTCGCCCTGACGGGTCGAAAAAGTCATCTGTGGGAGTGAAACACACCCCCTCGTTAGGGTACGCTTGGAGGTCGATGACGCGTGAGACGAAACCGAATGCCAACCCTTCACCACGCGCCCACGAGCTCCAGCAAGACATCGATAAGCCGCTCATGGTGACCGAGCTGTCATCCGAGGTCGGCCACGGTACACACGACTACGAAGTCTACGTTCGAACGGCCGAGCTGCTCTCGTTGCAGCATTCCAGTGACGAACGCGTTCATCCCGACGAGCTCGCGTTTCAAATCGTGCATCAGGTCCAGGAGCTCTGGCTACGGCTGCTCGCGCAGGAGTGCGTGGCGCTCGTGGATCGGGTCGACCGCGACCGGTGGAGCCAGTCCCAGCGAGTGCTCGAGCGTTGTCAGCGGATCCTGCGGTCGCTGTGCGAAGCGATGGACGTCCTTTCGACGCTCACGCCCGCCGCGTTTCAGGTGATCCGCCGAAGCCTCGGGGATGGCAGCGGGCTGCAATCGCCTGGTTTTGCGGCGTTCCGGCGAGCCGCGACCGCCATCGACGAGTCGCTGAAGGATGCCTTCGAGCGAGCGGGCGTCTCGCTGGAGCACGTCTACCAGACCGAGGAGCCGGCCCATCTGCTCACCCTGGCCGAGTCCCTCGTGGACTTCGACGTCGCCTTTCAGCGCTGGCTGGTCGAGCACTTTCATCTGGTGCGACGCACCATCGGTGTCGACCGAAAGGTCTCGGCGCTCGACGGCTTTCCGACGAAGGCGCTCGAGGTGCGCATGAAGCGCCCGCTCTTTCCCGAGCTCTGGGAGTTGAGGGTCGAGCTCACTCAGGAATGGAAGCGGGATGGGGGAATCGCGCCCGGGTGTCCACGGAGCACCGGTTGAGAGGTCGCTTTCCAGGCGCTGCCGACCGTACCTATCTCAACTCCTGTTCGTACGGGCTTCCTCCAGTGACCGTCGGAGCGGTCTACGAGCGTTGGCAGGAGGCGATGATGCACTTCGAGGACGACGCGTTCGGCCTGCTCTACCAGGAGCTCGAAGGGTTCCGGGCGCGGCTCTGCGGGCTCATCGCCGGCGCTGCTGGGAGCGTGTGGGTGGACCAGAACGGCTCCGCGCTCTTGAGCCGGATCGCGATGGGGTTGCCTCGACACGGTCGGCGGCGTGTCGTCGTCACCGACCTCGACTTCCCCACCGCGGCCATGGTTCTCGGAAGCCTTCCCGACGTCGAGCTCGAGGTCGTCGAGTCGACCTCCGGTCACGTGGCCCCGGAGCGAATCGCCGACGCCATCGACGAAGACACCTGGCTCGTCTACGTGTCTCACGCGACGACGGTCACCGGGGCGCTGCTCACGGATGTTCCGGCGCTCACCCGGCTTGCACGGGAGAAGGGCGTGGTCTTCGGGCTCGACGTCTACCAGAGCGTGGGTTGCCTGCCCGTCGACCTCGACGGTCTCGGCGCGGACTTCGCGATCGGCGGCGGCCACAAGTGGATGCTCGGCGGGTGGGACCTCGGCTACGCGTGGCTGAGTGACCGCACCCGCGAGGTCCTCCGCCCGATCGGCACTGGCTGGTTCGCGGGCGGCAACCCGTTCACCTTCGCACCGCAGACGACACTCGCGAAGGACGCGCGCTGCCTCGCGGCCGGCGCCCCCAACCCGTTGCCGTGCATGCTGTCCGCGGTCGGTCTGGACGAGCTCGAGGCGTACGGGCTCGGGGCCGTCCGGGAGCACTCGCTGACGTTGACCGATCGGCTCATCGAACGCTCCCGGTGGCCGGCCATCGGTGCCAGGGACCATGCATCGCGCGCGGGTACCATCTGCCTCGAGGTGCCCGACGCGCCGGCCGTCCGCGCGGAGCTCTTGCGGCGAGGGGTGGTGGTGAGCGTGCGCAGCCTGCCGGACGACTCGGTGGGGTTGCGCGTGGCCCCTCACATCTACAACGACGCGGACGACATCGATCGTCTGCTCGCCGCGCTCGAGGAGGTCACGTGACCATCGACGCCCGAGGGCGGATGAGCTTGCTCTTCCACGCCGACAAGCTGAACGAGCTCCTCGAGGTCGCCTGGCGTACCGGACTGCTCGAGAAGATCGACGCGGCACCGGACGAGGGCGTTCGGCTGGCCGAGCTCTGCGATTCGCTCGGGATGGTGCCGGGTCGCCTGTACAAGGCGCTCGATTGTCTCGAAGGCTTGGCGTTCGTGGAGCGGATCGCCGGACCCACGATGCTCGAGACTCGGTACCGATCGTTCGAGCCCCTCGCGCCGGCGGCGGCGCTCGTGTTCGGCGACGACTCCATCGAGCGCGACCGACACGCTCAGCCGTGGGGGAGCCTCCGCGGTCGGCTCGGAGAAGTGCTTCGCGGGGAGCCCGGGATCCCCGCCGAGGACTTCGCCTGGCCCCCGACGTCCGAACAGGCGGCGCGGTTCGCTGCGAGCATGGCGGCTGGTGTGCCGCCCATTGCCGAGAGCTTCCAGCGCGCCGACCTCTTCGCGGGTGCCGTCCGGTTGCTCGACGTCGGTGGCGGCAACGGGACGCTCGCCTGCGCCCTCGCCGAGAACCACCCGGAGCTCTCCGTCGACGTCTTCGAGCTCCCCGAGCTCCAGCCGCTCGCGGAGTCCGTCTTCTCGGCATCGCCCGCCGCCGCTCGACTCGGCTTTCGCTCGGGGGATGCGATCGGGGGCTCGCTCCCGGACGGATACGACGCCGTCGCGTTCGTCCGCATTCTGCACGACTGGCCCGACGAGGTCGCCCGCGAGCTGCTCCGAAAAGCTGCGTCGCGGACCGACCGCATCATCGTCTGCGAGGAGTTCCGGACCCCGAGCCGACTCGCCCTCCAGACCTTCTGGAGCTACTTCCTGATCGGTGTCGACGGCTGCGTCAGCCGACTCCGCGAGTGGAAGCGCTACGAGGCGTGGCTGGATGAGCTCGGCTTCGAGTCCGAGCTTCATCCAGGCGCCTTCGACATCGGCAGCGCCACTCGGCGCTAGCGGCAGAGTCTGCGCAGCTGATCCGCGAGCGCGTTCGGGGCGATGCCCTTCTGGATCCAGTGGTCGGCTTCGACCTCCTTCGCGAGGGAGCGCAGCCGGTCCCGATCGCTGGACGAGAAGAGCACGAGTCGGCTCTTGGCCTGACTCTGGCGGAGTAGCTTGACCAGTCGATCGCCGGAGAGGGCAGGGATGTTCACGTCGAGCAGGACCACGTCGGGTCGGAACTCGCGCACCTCGTTGGTGACTCCCAGTCCGGAGTCGAACGTCCGCACCACGAAGCCGAAGGACTCCAGCTGTCGCCGCACCAGTTCGAGATGCTCGACGTCGTCATCGACGACGAGCACGCGCAACCCACTATCGTCCATCGAGCTCACCCATGATTGTCTTGAGCAGGAGGTCACGCTCGATGGGCTTGGTCAGATAGCCGATGCAACCCGCTTCCTTCGCCTTCGCTCGGTCCTCGGGACTCGAGTGGGCCGTCAGCGCGATGATCGGAATCGACGCGAGCTCGGGGTTCGCCTTGATCCGGGTGGTCGCTCCCCAACCGTCGAGTCGGGGTAGGGAGAGATCCATGAGGATCAGGTCCGGCTTCTCACGCTCCGCGACCTGGACACCATGCTCGCCGTCGTTGGCTTCGAGTAGCTCGACGAAGCCGTGGAGATAGCGGCGAACGATGTCGCGGTTCTGGACCACGTCTTCCACGTAGAGGACGCGGGGCAGGGTGGGGCGATCGGAACGGCGCTTCTGCATCCGCTCGCGGACCTCCGAGAGCACGGCATCGAGCGCGACGCCGTTCTTCTGGAGTACGCGCACGAATCCCTCGCGCAGTCGGCGCTGGTCCTGCTCGTCGAGATCCTTACCGGTGAACACGACGACCGGGAAGTCGTGACCCGCGGTGCGGATCCGCTCGAGGACCTCCAAACCGTCCGGCTCGGGCATCACCAGATCGAGCACCAGCAGCGCCGGCGGATCGTGCCGAATCTGCAGGAGCGCGTCGCGACCGTTGGCCGCGCTCTTCACGGTGAATCCGTCTGCGGTCAGGCTGCGTTCCACGAGCTCTCGAGTGTCCGCATCGTCGTCGACCACGAGGACGTGCCCGTCGCCGCCGGCCGCCACTGCGCCCGTGACCACCTCGGTGAGCGCGCTCGGTTCGATCGGCTTCACCAGGTACTCGTAGGCGCCGAGGGCGAAGCCGCGTGAGCGCTCCTCCTCGACGGACATGATGATCACCGGCACCCGACGAAGCTCGGCGTCGCTCTTGAGCTCGGAGAGCACACCCCAGCCGTCGAGACGCGGCAGACGGATGTCGAGCACCACGGCGTCCGGCTTCTCCTCACGCATGATCCGGAGCGCCTCGATGCCGTCGTTGGCGGCGACGACCTCGAAGCCCTCCGACTCGAGCTCCTTCCGGGCGAGCTGCTGGATCATCGGATCGTCGTCGACCACCAACACCTGGAAGGTCTCGCTGGACCGAAGCGCTGCCCACTTCTCCGAGTTGCTCGACTGACGCTTTGCGGGACCGTCGTGGACGACGCCGGGAATGCGCACCTCGAAGGTGGTGCCCCGGCCGAGAGTGCTCTCGACGTCGAGCTTTCCACCGAGGAGGAGGACGAGCTCGTGGACGATCGCGAGGCCGAGGCCGGTGCCGCCCTTGGTGCGGGTCCGGGACCCGTCCACCTGTCGGAACTTCTCGAAGATGTGAGGCAGGTCTTCTGGGCTGATGCCCACGCCCGTGTCCTCGATCACCATCCGCAGGTCGTCACCTTCGCAGGTCGCGTGGAGCGCGACCTCGCCCATCTCGGTGAACTTCGCGGCGTTCGACATCAGATTCAGCACGATCTGCCGGATCTTCAGTCCGTCGGTGATGAGCGACTCTGCATCCTCCGCGACGTCGACGACGAGCTCGACGTCTCTTCCGCGGAGGATCTCCTCCACCGTGGCCGCGCACTCTTCCGCGAGCGTCTTCAGGTCGACTTGCTCCTCGACGACGTCCACCTGACCGGCTTCGATCTTCGAGAGATCGAGGATGTCGTTGATGAGCGCGAGAAGGGTCTTGGCGTTCCGGCGCACGGTCGTCAGATCGCGGCGACCGTGTGCCGTGAGGCGCTTGCCTTCCTCCCGGCTCAACAAGTCGACGTACCCGATGATGCCGTTCAACGGCGTCCGGATCTCGTGGCTGAAGTTCGCCAAGAACTGGCTCTTCAGTCGTGCGGTCGCCTCTTGCTCTCGCGCGTGCTCTTCGGCGATGCGCTTGGCCTTGGCGAGGTCGGCAGCCAACCGGTCGAGATCCTCGTTCTGCTGACGGATGATCTCCATCTGCAACGCCCGCTGCTGGTAGCTGGCGACGGCCTTGGTGGCCAGGCGTTGCTTCTGTTTGAGTTGGGCTTCGAGCTCTGCGTTGCGTGCCCGTAGCCGGGCCAGCTCCTCACTCTCGCTCATTTGGATCCAAACACCAGCGAGGTGAGCGTCGTGTTGATGTGGAAGCCGCAGTACATCTCGAAGAAGACGTTGAGGCCGGCACAGGTCGGTCCCTTCTCGAACGCTTTGGACAGCGCCGTACGCGTGTCGGTGCCGTCGGCGAGCCACTGGCGGCCGCTGCAGTGGAAGTGCAGCGCCGCGGTCGGGTTCTCGACCTTCTGGGGGATGACGTTGGCCATGAAGTCCTCGGTCATCGAAGGCATGTCACCGAGCTCCATGAGCTCGTAGGTCGAGTCCTCCTCCAGCAGGTTCGCGAAGAGGATGGAGCCGTCCGGGAGCGGCTTCCAGGGCGAGCGCAGGAAGAACTCCCGGCCCACCTTCAGCGCGAGCGGCTTCTGGGCGAAGCCCTTCGGCATACCGAATTCGAGCTCGTCGGTGCCGACGCCGAGGAGATCCGCGTAGCGCTGGGCGGCAGGCTCGCCATCGATCTCGAGGGCGCAGTTCCCGTCGTCCGACACCTTGGTGATGGTCAGGGTCTGACCGGTCGGGGTGTAGGCGTGGTGCCGGAGCGCCGCGAAGGGTGCTTCGGTCTTGATCATGGCCACGAGGAACGAGTCGGTGGCGACCTCCCCGTCCACGTGGAGCTCGGAGGACTGCTTCTCGGGGTCCTGCTCGGGGGTCGAGGCCCCACCGCCCACGAGGATGAGCCCCTGGTTCTTCGAGAGCGTTCCCATGAGCAGCTCTTCCTTCTTGTACCGGTACCCATCGTCGATGACGATGCCGACGTGTTGGCTCGGGTCGAGGTCCTGTGGACGACTCCCGAGCTGATCGCACGCATCCTTCATGGCCGTGGAGCCGGCCCCGAGAGCGTCCGAGGAGATGGCCTTCCCGAGACCGATGCCGACCTCGAAGTCGCCCTCGAGCGCTCCGAGGACGACGGTCCCGTCGTGCATGCCCTGGCTGTCAATTTCCCGTGCGGACGTCGCGCCGAGGAGGCGCGTCTCCTTGCCGAGGCGCTTGCGGATGGCCGCGTTGAGCGCCTGTTGGTCACGGTAACGGTTCGCGAAGAGAGTGACCAGCTTGGGAGTGGCCGAGCCGAGCTGGTCGAGCAGCTCGTCGGCGACGGTCTCGGGGTCGGCTGCGGACGAGCGCGCCGTTTTCATGCTTATCTGGGCCATGTTCCTCTATCGGGGTGGAAGGAATATGAACGGGGTGTGGGACCGCTGAGGGTCTCGCTGGACCGAAAGCGTCAGAAGCCGGCGAAATTGCTGCCCGGGTGTTCCGTGTGGCAGCTGCCCGTGCACTGTTCGAAGGACTCCGCGCCGCCGCCGATGTAGGCGCTCTCGATTTCTCCGAACCATGCAACATGTGTTGCGGGATATTCCGTGTGACAGCTCATGCAGGCCGCCTTGCTAGTGCGCTGGATGCTGTCGTTGTCCACATGACACGTCGAGCACTCGGCGAGGCTGTTGTCGAAGCGGTCGCTTCGCGAGTGGATGAAGTGGGTCCGGACGAAGACCGGGCCTTCGAGCTCGAACCCGAGCGGCACGTGACAGCCGGCACAAGCCGCGCGGTCGTCGTTCGCGTGTAGGATCCGCGAGAGGTCACCACCACCGGAGTGACACGTGTTGCAGGGACCGGTGGTGAGCAGGGGCTCGGTCTCGGTCATGGTTCCGACCTGGATCTCGATGGTGGTCGTGCGGGGGATGTCCTCACCCAGGTAGACGCGACGTCCCTTCACGCTGACCTTGTAGGTGCCGGCTCCAGCGTCTTCCGGGATGTGGAAGGTGAAGGTGTCCACGTTGGGCTCGAACCACTGAGGGGTGCCGGGTGTGAATGCTCCGCCGAAGATGACGTTGGCCGGTGGGAGGAGGGTGAACTCGGCGTAGACCCCGTCCACCGCGGGTGTCCCGACCACCTCGGTGTCCTCCTCGTCGAGGAAGACGGAGAGCGGGGCGATGGTGCGGATGGGCTGGATGTCCTGGTTGGGCCCGATGATCTGGGCCATCAGCATCCGCTCCCGGTGCTTCCGCCGCCAGTAGGTGGCCGAGGCGTCGAAGAAGGCGTTGTAGTAGGTGATGCCGCTGTCTTCGACGCCGAAGGCGACGTCCGCGTAGGTCGGCAGGCTGCCCTGCGGATGCAGGGGCGTGCCGCGACCGTCCTCGAGCGTGATCTGGAAGGTCACGTCCGTGCCGGGCTCGTAGTACCCGTGTGGCCCCGGAGCGGTGACCGCGGCCACGTCGATGTCGAAACCATAGTCGAACTCGGGCTCCTCGATCTGGGTGATCGGGATCTCGTAGGGCCGGCCCGGACGGGCGCTCCACGACATTCGGAGGGCCGTCGCGCGACGGCTGATCCGGAAGCTGTTGAGCGTGTTTCGGGTGTTTCGGAGCTCGACGAGGCCCTCCTCGATGAAGCTCGTCGCCGTCGAGCAGTCCGTGGGGGCTGCACAGTCGTTCGCCCACTGGATGCCGCGAAGTCGACGGACGAAGAAGGAGTCGAAGAGCCCTCGGCGGTCGTCCGTGCCGACGTAGTGGTAGAGCTTGCGCGAGATCCGGCGACCATGCTCGTCCACCTGCCAGACGGTGAAGACGCTGCCCTTCTCCATCCAGTCCGCGTCGCGGTAGAAGCGCCGGTCCGTGAAGGTCCCGTCCGGATTCGAGAGGAGAATCGGCTCGTTCTCCTTGAGCGCGACGTTGTCCCAATCCAAACCCGCGAAGTCGCCGCTAGCGCGAAGATCCTCGAGGTTCGGGTTGTCCATGTTCGTTTCGACGAACGCTCGGATGTCGATCTGATTGATGAAGAAGCGCTGCCGAGAGCGCACTTCGATCGGTGTGCCGACCCCGTTCTCGACGTCGAGAGCGAGTCCGACCAGCGTGTGTCGGTTCGTCGGCTGGTCCGTCTCGAAGAAGGCCAGATCGACCAGCTCCTTCGATGAGCTGCCGAAATCTTCGGCGGCTTCCGGTGCCTCGGCACATCCCGACACGAGCCCAAGTGCCATACCCAGCGATACTGCTGCAGAGCGTAGCTTCACGATCCCTCCATTGCGCAAACTTCGTACACCAGAGTGTGCACGAAAATTCCCCCGGTGGGTACGAAAAAATTCCGGTGACACCCAATTCCATGCTTCCAGGGGCCGCCTGGGGTCCGTAGTGGTGCCCCTGATAGGGGAGGGCCTGTCGTTCAGTGTCCGACCAAAATCGGACACCCCCTATGGACGCGTTTCACCCGTTCTGGGGAGTGTCCCTTCGTAATGCCCTGGGATGGCCGATCGACACAGAAGAGACCATGTCCAACACCAGCAAGACACGAACGCGTCGGCTGAACCGCCAGAAGAAGGCTGGCAAGGCGCGAAAGAAGATCCAGGCCAAGGGCGCGACGCCCAGGTTCCCGATTCACCCGGATGGCAAGGGTGCCGAGCCTCGTCCGGCCAAGCGGAACCCCGACGCGATCACGGGCTGCAACTAGCGATTGTCGCCCCGACGGCGCGCCGTCGTGGTCGTGGAAACAGTCGTCGTGGGCGACGCGGCCACAGTCGTCATACTCGGCCGACCGTCCACCGACTCGGCTCTTCTTCTCACAGACCGAACATGGGGTCCCGACCGCCTGTCCTGGGGGCTTCGCTGGCCTCGTTCGCTCGTCGTCGATTTTGATCCACGGGGCGAACGAATTTTCTCGCGAGCATCCCGAAATGGGGACGTTTCAGCGGATGGCCTGGAGGAGGAGCACGAGACCCGCGCCGCTCGCGGCCAGGGGCACGGTGCACGCGAGCGCGAAGAGGGCGCCCCGGCCGAGCGAGGGTCCCAGCTTTCCTCGATACTCCGCGGGCTCGCGAGTGACGTGGTGCAGCGCCGCTAGCGTGGTGACGTAGCCGACGAAGAAGAGCGGCGCGACGAGGAGATCCGCGATGAGCCAGCCGACGAACGCCACCGACATCAGGATCGCGATGAGGGCGACGATGATGGGGATGCTCTGCGGGCCGGTCGCGCCGAGCAAGATGGGGAGCTTCGCCACATCGAAGGGGGTGGTGACCCTCGGTCGCCGGGTCGCGTCGATCTGGTGAGTGGTCGACGGGAGGTCGTCTGCGACGCGGCGGCCGGCGTAGACCAGCGCGGTGAACGTCGCCGACCAGACGAGCCACCAGCCGGTGGCCATGATGGCGAGCGTCAGCCACCCGAGCCCGCCGAGGAGAAAGGTCGTGCCCCCGATGCCGACCATCGCTGCCAGCAGCGCCACCGCGACCCTCTTGCCCGAGACCGGCGGGAGCTGGGTGCGGATGCGGACCGGTTTGGTCGGCGGTCGCGCGGGGTCCCGGTAGCTGACGACGAGCGCAGCCTCCGGAGCCTCTTCCTCCAGCGGAACGCGGAGGTCGATGATGCGCTCACCCCGGCGCCACCGTGCTCGGATGTAGAGGAACCAGGTGGTGACGGCGACGACGAGCAGGAAGGGCAGCCACGTCCAGTCGATGCCCCGTGCGGCGAGCGCTCGGGCGCCGACGACGGACGCGATCGTGCCGATGCCGGCGAAGGCGAGGGGTAGGGGCCAGGGGGAGTCTCTTTCGAGCTCCTTCACGCACTCGGCGCACCACGGCTCCTGATCGAGTCCATCCCCGCGGTCGTCCACGAGGTGGGTGAGGCAGTCGTCGCAGAAGGGGGCATCACAGCTCCCACAGCGGGACAGGGCCTCTTCGCCCTGGTGAACGGCGCAGTCCATCGATGCGCGACCATAGCGTCTGGGTCGCGAGACCGGGTAGGGGGCGACCCGATGGCACCGGTCTCGCGGGCTGTGCACTGAGCCGTCTTCGGGAGGTCGGGGTACCCACCCCCGTGCAGGACGTGACGATCAAGTTCGCGCTGGCGCTGGAGCTCTCGCTCCTGCTCGCGTGCGAGGGGGACCCCACCAGCGACGACCCCGACGGCGTCACCATCACCGACGATGGTGGACCCATCGTCGGCGATCTGGGCCCGGACGAAACCGATCCGGACGGCGGAGGGCCTCTCCCCGACGGATCGACACCACCGCCCGATGGCGGTCAGCCTCCCGGCTCCGACGGTGGCACCCCGGAGCCCCCCACATCGATATGTGATGCCCCGCTCGGCCTCTACGGCATGAGCGGTTCTCGGGTGGTGGGCTCCGGGAGCCCCGGCGGGTGCACGCGCGACGCACTGCAGGACGCGGTGTCGGCGTCGGGGCTGGTGACCTTCGACTGCGGGTCGGACCCGGTGGTGATCCCGATCGACGAAGAGGTCGTGGCGCCGTGGAACCGGGACACGGTGATCGACGGTGGCGGGCTCGTGACCCTCGACGGGCACGGGAGCTCGCGCATCCTCGCGGCGTACGGGACGAACTGGAAGACCAACAGGAACAAGCTGGTGATCCAGCGGCTGGCGTTGGTGAACGGGCGGGCGCCGGAGGGGCGCTACGTGGCGCCGAACGCCGGCAACCCCGAGTGTGCTACGGCTATGCGGGGGAGTCGGGCGGTGCGGTCTACGTGGTCGACACGGTGCTCGAGATCATCGACTCACGCTTCGTCGGAAACTAGGCGCCGCTCATCGGGCCCGACGTCGGCGGAGGGGCCATCTTCGCGCGGGGCTCGCGCGGAGTCGTCGTGGTCGGCAGCCATTTCGAGAACAACCGGGCATCGAACGGAGGGGCCATCGGCGCCATCCACTGCTCGCCCGACGTCTACAACTCGACGTTCATCGACAACCTCGCGGAGGGCATCGGCGGGAACGAGGCGGGGCACACGGGCTGTCCCGGCGTCGGCCACGAAGGGCAGGGCGGCGCCGGCGGACTCGGTGGCGCGCTCTACGCGGACGGTCCGGAGGTGGACGCGCGCGAGACGGTGCTCTGCGGCAACCGCTTCGTGCGGAACCGCGCGAACACCTTGGCGGGCGTCATCTTCCGGACACCGAATCGCGGGGTGGCGACCGGCTATCGGATGCGCATCGACCGCTGCGACTTCGAGGACAACTCGTCGGCGCTCGGTGGGGTCAGCTTCATCAAAGACAACGTCGTGACCGTTCGCGGTTCGACCTTTCGGGGTAATCGTGCCGGCCGCCGCAACGACGGCTCGAGCGTCAGCGGCCGCTTCGGCGGGCTCTGGGTCAACAACGGGAGCTTCGACGTCGAGAACAGCACCTTCTACGACAACCTGCCCCTCGGGCTGACGGTCGAGTCGGGCTCGGCTCAGGTGAGGAACGCGACGCTGGTCGGGAGCCCGTGGAACGGGAACGTGACCGTCCGCAACGGGCTCATCGTGAACGTGAGCTGCGACGGCGCGGCGAACGGTGGCTCGAGCGTGCAGTGGCCGAGCGGGTCGGCGTGCGTGAACGGGGCGATGTTCCGCGATCCGGGGCTCGGCGAGCTCGGGATGCACGGTGGGCCGACGCCGACCTTGGTGCCGTCGAACGCCGAGGGGCTCGCGGTGGGCAGCGACTGCCCGGAGCGCGACCAGCGCGGGGCGGTGCGCAGCGGCTGCGTCGTGGGCGCGGTGGACCCGGGTTGAGGGACTCGTTCATTTTGGTCCCGGAGCGCCCTGTGTTTGCGGGGAATGCGGAGGGGGGGAGTGTCCCCCTTCCGAATGGGGGCGGTCAGGCGCGGACGACTTCGGTGCCGCTGGGGAGTGGGAGGGGCGGCTCGCTGGGGTCGGGGTTCGGGTCGCTGGGCGGGTCGGGGGTCGGGACGGGGAAGCGGACGACGAAGGTGGCGCCGTCGTCGCGATTGCGGACCTCGATGCGGCCGCCGGCGGCGGTGACGATGCGGTGGCTGATCGCGAGGCCGAGGCCGGTGCCCTTCTGCTTGGTCGTGACGAAGGGAACGAAGAGGTTGGGGCGCACGTGGGCGGGGATGCCGCCGCCGGTGTCCTCGACGTGCAGGAGCACCTCTCGGGGCGGCTCGCCCACGCTCATCGTGCTGACCTTCACGCGGCGCTCGTCGCGGTCGGCGACCGCTTCGAGGGCGTTGCGGACGAGGTTGAGCAACACCTGGCGGAGTTGCTCGATGTCCACGCGGACCTGCGGGAGGTCGCCAGCCAGCGCGAGCTGCAGGTCCACGCCGGCGGCCTGACACTCGGGGCCGATGAGCTGAACGGTGCGCTCCACCGCGCTGTCGACGTCGGTGGGCGCCGGGTCGCCGCTCGCGGGCTTCGCGTAGTCGAGGAAGGAGCCGACGACGCGGTTCAGGCGGTCGACCTCTTCGACGATGATGTGGAGGAACTCGTCGGCGTGCTCGTCCTTCGAGTCCTCGGTGAGGTACTGGGCCGAGGCCTTGATCGCGCCGAGCGGGTTTCGGATCTCGTGGGCCAGGCCGGCGGCCATCTCACCGAGCGCGGCGAGCCGGTCGCGCTCCTCGAGCTCCTGGTAGAGGCGCGAGTTCTCGAGGGTGATCGCGGCCTGCGCGGCGAGGCCGGCGAGGAGCTGCACCTCCTCGGGCGCGAAGGCGTCGAGCATCCGCTCGTCCCGCACGCCGAGGATGCCGTAGAGGTCGCCCTCCTGCGAGCGCAGCGCGAGGCAGACGCTGGTGTTCATCGCCTGCATGGTCTGTGCGATCTCGTAGAGGGTCTCGGCTTCCCGATCCTCGCCGCGGTCCCGATGATCCTCGAGCTGGCGCAGGATCACGTCGAGGACCACCGGGGTCCCTTGCGCGAGTCGGTCGAGGAGCGGGCGCGCGGGGGCGGTCTCGATCCGCTCGGGCGGCGCGGGACCGGCGTGAGCCAGGAGCTGGAAGCTCTGGCGGCCGACGTCCGCGAGATAGAGGCAGGCGTGGGTCACGCGGCGCGAGGCTTCGAGGCCACTCATGAGCGTGGCGCCGAGCTCTTCGACCTCGAGCACGCGGGCGATGCGGCGCCGGAGCACGGCCACCGACTGCTCGAGCGCGTGCCGCTCACGGAAGAGGAGCTGCGCGAGCCGCTCGCCGAGCTTGGTGCGCACCGGGTCGAAGAGGAGGAGCACGACCAACGAGGCGACGACCGCGTGGAGGAAGTAGCGACCACCGCCGAAGCTCACGAGACCCCAGAGAATGCCGGCGAGCACGAAGGCGAGCGTGGTCAGAACGATGAGTCGGCCGCTCAGCTCGTAGAGGTCGATCAGGCGGTAGCGAAGCACCGACTGGGAGAGCATGTAGAGGAAGACCAGGACCAGGATGGTCCCGACCGCGGGGATCTCGAGGCCGAGGTAGGGCAGGTACTCGAGGAGCGCGAAGAGCGCGGCGAGGCTGCCGACCACCGCGAGGAAGCGGATGCGCCCCGACTCGAAGCGGGACTCGGCTCGCGGCGCGCGTTTGTAGAGCAGACCGAGCGAGGTGAAGAGCACCACGAGCACGTAGACGAGCACCGTCGCGCGCACGGCGATGTGCTCGTGGAGCGGGCTGGCGGTGAGCACCAGGAGCGTCAGCGCCACCAGGCTCGCCGCCCGCCGCAGCCGCTTCATGCGCAGGGCGCCCGGTCCGCCCGGGGTGCCGACGAACGCGGCGAAGAAGGCCACGGCCGTCAGCGGTAGCGTGATGCCGAGCGCCAGGTTGACCCGCGCCATGACGTGGCTCTCGAGCCATGTGGCGACGAACGCCGTGAAGTACCAGGCCGAGACGTTCAGGCCGAAGGCGCCGAAGAGCCACTGGTCGCGCCGTTTCCGCGAGCGCACGAGGACGCTCATCGCCAGCGCGAGGCTCACGACCGCCGCGATCAGCGAGGTCTGGAGGCGAACGTCCATCGGCTCATCTTAGCAGCGGCCTCGCCTGGGTGACCGCCGTCGCCCGCGGACCGGCGCTCAGTGCTCGTCCGACTCGAGGTCGGGCTCGTCGCGGCGCATCAGGGCCGCGAGGACGACCAGCGGGTCGAAGCCGAGCTCGTCGCTGACGCTCTGGATCTCGGTCCAGCGGCTGCGGACCCGACTGACGATCGGGCCGGCGGCCTTCCACAGGTCGACGCCTCCGAGCAATCCGCTCGAGACGTGGCTGATCCCGCGCACGGCGTCCGCGCCCAAGGCGAGCTTCACCGACATCGGCATCGGGTTGAAGATCACGTCGCGCACGGCGACCTGGCGGGCCCACTCGCCGGGCTCGCCCGAGCGGAGCGCTTCACGAACGGCGGAGACCTCGGCGAAGAGCCCGAGGTGCACCGGGGCGACGTTGCGCTCGACGGCGCGCGTGAACACTCGGTGGTCACGCCGCCAGTCGCCGCCGAGGGGTCCGGTCCACTGCGTGAGCAGGTCCGGGCCGGCGACGAGGTCGATCAGGCCGTTGCGTCGGCGGATGACGAGCGAGGTGTAGGGGCGGCCACGATCGAAGAGGGCCGCGAGGAGCGCCTTGCCGTCGGGGAGCACGGCGTCGAGCGCGCGCTGCGCCATGCGCGCGCTGGGGAGCGGCACGTTCGCGACGGGGTTCGGCCAGACCCGCAGGTCACCGACCTCCATCATCTGGCGGACGGCGCGGAGCAACACGAGCCACTGCGCGATGTAGCCGTGGCGGTGGCTCTCGGGCTCCTGAGCGAGGCCCTCGGCCAACGCGTCGGAGAGCTCGTCCATCGCACCGGCGCGAATGACGACCACGCGCATCGCGCCGTGGCTCGCGCACAGGCCGCGCAGATCCTGGCTGCTGCTCTCACCGATCAGCGCAGGGATCGCGCCGTCGAACGAGTGACGCGCCGCGAGGATCACCCGGTCCGGGTCGTCGATGACGACGAGGGTGCCGCCCTGTCCCTCGGTCGGGTCGGGAGGCGCCGGGTCGTCGGACTCGTGCGCGTCCCGGTCCATGCGCTCTTCGAGGTTGGGCATGAAGAGCCCGACCAGGTGGCGCCAGCTCGTGACGTCGAAGCCCTCGACGCGCAGGTCCGGACCGATCACTGGGCTGCCTCCAGCGAAAGGAGCCGCGTGCGCTGCGGGCGCATCGGAATGGTGAGTGAGTCGGTGCCTTCGAAGACCTCGCCACTCAACCGGTCGGTCGCGACGGTCGGTCGCGGTAGCGCGATCTCGGCCCGGTGCGATTCCTGCGTGGGGTTGAGCACGAAGAGGACGCGGTCGCCGCTCTCGTCCTCATGGAGCGAGGTCTCGATCGGTGGGCGCGTGGGGTAGGGCCGGCGGAGCGAGAAGCGCTCGACCCACGCGTGAATGGCGGCCTGGACCTGCACCTCGTCATCGAGGGAGAGACGCTCGCCGACGGGCTCGAAGGTCGCCTCACGGAAGGTGGTGTCGAGCGTCGGTGCCGAGGGGCCGGTCACGACGGTCACTCCGGCGTCGGTCGCTTCGCGTAGGCGAGCCCAGCGCTCGGTGGCCGCGAAGGTGTAGCTCGGCGCGACGATCAGTCGGTGCGCGGTCAGCCGATCGAGCGGTGCCTCGGAGTCCACGTAGCGGTAGGGCACGCCGGCGGCCGTGAGGGCCTGTGCGAGCCGCGCGAGGTCTTGCCACCAGCGGAGCTGGATCGGCCGGTCGAAGCCGAGCGAGTCGCCACGGCAACCGTCGACGGGCGTGCCGCCGAGCGCCTCGAGCGAGGACGGGCTGAGCGGCCCGAGCAGATGGGTCTGCCGGGCGTAGCGCGCGTACTCGCGCGGGATCATCAGCGCGACGTCGGCCTTCCGCTCGAGTCGATGGAAGGCGAGGTCCTCGAGCGCCTCGTTCAGGCGCATCCAGTCGTCGGCCTCGGGGCGCGCGCGGCCGCGGCTGTCGATGGCGGCGCCGTACCAGCGGTCGCGATCGACGGCCATGTAGAGGTTGAAGCCGCGCAAACCGTACGCGAGCGCGCACAGAGCGGTGTAGAGGCTGTCGTCGTGGCCGAGCGGCGTGAACCAGGGGGGCGCACCAACGCCGAGCTCCGGCGCGTAGGCGCGGCCGGTCGTGCCGTCGAGGTAGAGCGTGCGACGCTTGATGGTCCGGTGCTCGCGGGCCGGGTGGTAGTAGTCGAGGCCCACCAGATCGACGACCTCGCCGAGCGCCGGGACGTTCGCCTGCAGTCCCTGCTCGCCCAACGAAACGTTGTGGATGAAGGGCACCGCGCCGAGACCGGCGTCGCGCATCTGCCCCGCCATGCGATCGATGACGGTGGTCAGCATCTGCTCCTGGAAGCGGGCCCAGTCGAGTTGGAGCGTGAGCTCGCCCGGCTTCGGCTCTTCGCCGTGCACGCCCTCGCCGAAGCGCTTTGGCGGGAGCGCGTCGGCCCAGGTGACGTACTCGGTGCCATGGGCCGCCGAGGTCTCCTCGAGCGAGCCGTGCGTCGCCTCGAGATGGGCGATCCACTGGACGAGCGCGTCCTCGTGATAGTCCTGGCAGAAGGGCCCGTTGCGGAAGTAGTAGCCGATCTCGTTGTCCACCTGGAGCAACACGACGTTGCCCTCCGGGTGGAGGCGCGGGCGCAGGACCTCGGCGACCTTCTCGAACCAACCACCGACCGCCTTCAGGTACGCCTCGCTCGCGTGGCTCGGCACCGGGAACATGCGCGGCGGGAAGTAGAGGATGACCGGTCGACCGCTCGGCGAGCGCGCCTGCATCGCGGGGTCGTGGACGATGTGGGCGGGCAGCCCGAAGTAGGTGAGCTCCGCGTTGATGTGCGGACCCGGCCGCACGAACGCCTGCAGTCCTTCTTCCGCCGCCATGTCGAGGAAGCGTCCGAGGTCCTTGCGCGGATCGGTCTGACCGAAGTCCCACTGGCCGGGTTCGGGCTCGTGCACCTGCCAGGGCGCGTAGGTCTCGACCATGGGCACGCCCATGGCCTTCAAGGCGCGCAGCCCGTCGCGCCAGCTGTCCGGCGAGAGCCGCCAGTAGTGCATCGCCCCCGAGCGCAGCGGCACCTCGCCGGCGCCCGTGGGCCGGAGCGAAGCGCCCTCGAGGGCTACGGTGGGTTCGGTCACGGGCGGCGCTCCGAGGTCAGCTCTTGGCGGCGAGCGTGAGCGCCTTCTGCACCTCGGCCATCGCGTTGGCGAAGGGCTCGGCGGTCTTCAGGTCGCTCATGGACTCGACCTGCGCGGCGAAGGCCTCGGGGGTCGCCTCGGTGAGGATGCCCCCGGCGCACTCGACCACCGCGACGCGGGACACGTAACCGCCGCCGACGCTGAAGCACTGGCCGTTGAGGTCGCAGCCCTCGCTGACGAGGTAGGCCACGACCGGCGCGACCTTGCTCGGCTCGAGGCGGTTCAGCACCTCTTCC
The DNA here is from genome assembly GCA_017644045.1 of Deltaproteobacteria bacterium. GTDB lineage: Bacteria > Myxococcota_A > Polyangia > Polyangiales > Houyiibacteriaceae > UBA1660. Next base: position 268,043 of record JAEPMI010000007.1, on the reverse strand, counting down.
GGCAGGCCGATGGTCTCGGTCATCCGGCTCTTGGCGATCGGCGCGATGCAGTTCACGCGGATGCCCTTCTTGAAGCCCTCCTGGGCGAGCGAGTGCGTGAGCCCGAGAATGCCGAGCTTGGCTGCGCCGTAGTTCACCTGGCCGAAGTTGCCGTAGAGACCGGCGGCGCTGGCGGTGTTCACGATGCGGCCGTAGCCCTGCTCGCGCATGAGCGGCCATGCGGCGTGGCTCACGTTCATCGTGCCGGTGAGGTGAACGGCGATGACCGCGTCCCACTGGTCCTGGGTCATCTTGTGGAAGCTGACGTCGCGCAGGATGCCGGCGTTGTTGATGACGATGTCGACCTTGCCGAACGCGTCGACGGCGCTCTTCACGATGCCCTGAGCACCTTCGACCTCGGAGACGCTGTCGTAGTTGGCGACCGCGGTGCCACCGGCGGCCTCGATCTCGGCGACGACGGCGTCGGCGGCCTTCTGGGAGCCACCGCTTCCGTCCACGGCGCCGCCCAGGTCGTTCACCACGACCTTCGCGCCACGAGAGGCGAGCAGGAGGGCGTGGGCGCGGCCGAGGCCACCTCCGGCGCCGGTGACGATGGCGACGCGGTCGTCGAAACGGATCTCGGTCATGCTCTCTTTTCCTCCTGCGGCGCCCCTGGCGCCGAACGCGCCCGTTCTAGGCCGATGCGTCGCCGACGTCGAGCGCCCTGGACCGCCCGTGTTAGAAATCCGCCGTGCACTGGCTACTCGTCGCCCTCGGAGGGGCCGTCGGGACCCTCTTCCGCTACGGGCTGTCGGTGGGGACCAAGCGCTGGATCGGCGAGTCGCTGCCCTTTCCGGTCGCGACCTTCGGCGCGAACGTGCTCGGCTCACTGCTGCTCGGGATCGTGCTCGTCTGGGGGGAGGGCCGCGCGATCGCCGGCGTCGACGCGCGCCTCGTGCTCGGTACCGGGATGATGGGCGGCTTCACGACCTACTCGAGCTTCGATCTGGAGACGCTGAAGCTCTTCCAGGAAGGGCACTCGGGGAGGGCGCTGGTCTACCTGCTGGCCACCGTCGTGGTCTGCCTCGGAAGCGGCTGGCTCGGCCTCACCATCGGCCGCGCGATCCGCGGGTAGGGCGAACGAAGCTCTGGGTTCGAAGCACGTTCCGTGCGATGGAGGAACGATGCTGAACGACCCCGAGACCTACGCTCCGTTCGTGCTCTTCGAGTACGACCACGACCCCGGCAAGTACTGCCTGATGCTCAGTGACGGGAAGATGGGACCGACCTTTGCCACCTTCGAGGCCAACGGGCGGGAGGGGGGCGGCTACGGCTGGGCCGACGTGGCGCTCGGAACCATCCGATCGCAGGCGCCGGAGCTCGAGTCGCGCCTCGGGATGGATCCCGAGGCCGGGATGTTCGTCGCGTACGGGACGGACCTCGAAGCGCTCCAACGGCTGGGGGCGCTCCTCCACGGGCTCTTTCACGACCTGGAGGCGCTGGGTACCGCCGTGTCCAACGCTCCCTGGGAGTACGACTGACGCTCGCGCTCCACGCGCGAGCGCCGAAGAAGAGGCTCCGCGTCCAGGTCGGCCGCACGGATGCGCGCCCGTGGCGTTTCGTCCATCTGCGAGCGCTCACGTCGGTCGGGCGGCGAAAACGGCACCGAGTGCTATCGTCCCTCGCGATGGACAAGCGCTTTCCCTTCACGGACTTCCCTTCCGGTTGGTACGTGGTCGGGTTGTCCAGTGAGCTCCCGCGTGGAGCGGTGCGGACGATTCGCTACTTCGGCCGCGAGCTGGTCATGTACCGCACCGAGTCCGGGCGCTTCCGGGTGACCGAGCCCTACTGTCCGCACCTCGGCGCCCACTTGGGCAGGGGCAAGGTCGACGGCGAGAACCTCGCGTGTGGCTTTCACGGCTGGAAGTTCGACGGTCGCGGCGTCTGCGTGCGTGCCTACGGCAAGAACGTGCCGAAGACCAAGATCGACACCTGGCACGCCCTGGAGCGGCACCAGACCTTGATGGTCTGGTACGACGCGCTCGGCCGCGAGCCGAGCTGGGAGCCGCCGGACCTCGACACCGAGGGCTGGACGCCCTTCAAATTCGAGAGCTTCGAGTTCGCCTCGCACCCGCAGGAGACCAGCGAGAACAGCGTCGACCTCGGGCACTTCACGGAGGTCCACGCCTTCAGCAAGGCGTGGGTCCTGAAGGACGCCGTCACCGAAGGTCCGGTGCTCAAGGCGAGCTACGGAGTGACCAAGCAGGTCATCCCGTCCCTGCCGCAGATCGGCGTCGACGCGCACTTCCACGTCCAGGTGCACGGGCTCGGCTACTCCTACGTGCAAGGCGAGGTCCCCTCGCTGAAGGTCCGCTACCGCCACCTCGTGCTCTCGACGCCCGTGAGCGAGGGCCGCGTGCACATGCGCCTCGCGACGTCGATCGAGCGCTTCCGCAGCCGCGCGCTCACCGAGGTCATGCACCGGTTCACCTTTCGCGGGCTGGTCTCCGAGGTGGAGAGCGATCTGCCCTTCTGGGAGACCAAGCGCTACGTCGAGCGCCCGGTCCTCGCTCGCGGCGACGGCCCCATTCACAAGTACCGGAAGTGGGCCAAGCAGTTCTATCCGCCGAAGGCGGCGTAGCGCCCGGCCATTCCGCCCGTCTTCGTTTTTCGCGAGGGGGGTGTCGATCGAGCGTAGGGTCGTTCGACTCCTTGCCGAAGACCGGGCAACACCGGCGGAAAGGCATCGGAACACATGGAGACGACGACACACGGCTGGACCATTCTCGATCGCGACGCGGGGGTGCTGGAGCGGCAGTATCGATTCGGGAAGAACGGCACCGCGCGCTGTTTCGTGGCGCGGATGGGCGACGGCAAGCTGGTGGCGGTCAGCCCCGCGTGCGAGCTGAGCGAGGACGCCGCTGCGGACCTGACCGAGTTCGGCGAGCTCGGCGCCATCGTGGCCCCGAACGGGTTCCACCACCTCGGCATTCATCAGTGGCGCGAGCGTTTTCCCGGTGTCTCGGTCTACGCGCCGGGCCCGGCCATCGCGCGCATCGCCAAGAAGAGCGACACGGCCGGGGAGATCCGGCCGCTGAGCGAGCTCGCCGCGAAGACCGGCGACGATCTGCGCATTCACGAGGTGGGGGAGGGCAAGGCCGGCGAGACCTGGGTCTGGGCCAAGACCGGTTCGGGTCACGCCTACTTCGCGTCGGACCTGCTGAGCGATCTCGAGAAGATGCCGCCGTTCCCGATCAGCATGCTCTTCCGTCTGATGAAGAGCGGCACCGGCTATCGGGTCTTCAACCTCGCGCTGACCTTCATGGTCGCCGACAAGAAGAAGACGCTGCGCGACTTCCGCGCCGACCTGGAGTCGCACCCGGCGACGCTCGTGGTGCCGGCGCACGGCCGCATCCAGACACAGGACACCGTCCAGGCCGACACGCTCGCGGCAATCGACGCCGCGCTCTGACTACGGTCAGCCCACGCCCCAGCCGTTCAGAAAACCACGCGTCGACGCTCAAGAGCGCGGCAGCGTCCTTGGGCGGGGGAGCTCGGGTGAATCGCAGGCGAAGAGACGGGTGTCAGCCGACGCCGCACGGCGTGCTTCGAGCGGAGCCAACCGTTCAGAAAACCACGCGTCGACGCCCAAGAGCGCGGCAGCGTCCTTGGGCGGGGGAGCTCGGGTGAATCGCCGAAGGCGAGAGGGGTTGGGTGCCAACCCCTAAAAACTAGCCGCGGCCGTCGGCGGCCTTGGCCTCGACGATGTACTCTTCGACGGCCTCGACGACCGGGCGGCTCCAGCGAACGCGGGTGTCCGCGATCTCGCGGAGGGCCGTGACGGCCGGGCGGTTCTTGCTCGCCACGAGCGCCGGGGCGCCCTTCATCAGCTGGCGGGTGCGCTGGGCAGCCAGAACGACGAGAGCGAAACGGTTTTCCTCGTGCTCGAGGCAATCTTCGACGGTTACGCGGGCCATGGTCCTCTTTCGGAAGGGGCGGAACCTAGCAGGGGGCGCCATGCACAGCAAGGTCGTGGGGCAGTGGATGTGACAGCCACCCCACGATGGGCCGCAAACCCTTGGATTTGGAAAGCTGCACCTTTACTCCGATCGTGCTCCTGGGTAGTCTCCAAACCCAACCTCCCCGACCATGGCGCGGATCACCATCATCGGCCCTGACGGCCGCCACGAGCGTGAGCTGGGTACCCACAACACGCTCGGCCGCCACCCGAACAACACCCATCAGGTGTTGGATCGGATCGTCTCCAAGGAGCACTGCCACATCGACCTCGTCGACGGGCAGTACGTGCTCAAAGACCTGGGGTCCCTGAACGGGACCTTCGTCAATGGCGAGCGGGTCGGCGAGAAGCCTCTCAAGGACGGCGACGAGATCACGCTGGGCTCGACGCGAATCGTGTTCAGTCAGACCGCCGAGGAGGCCGCTGCAGCGGCCGGAGGCAAGAGTCCCGCGACCGCGGCGACGGTCGGCGCCAGCGGCCCCACCGCGTCCTCGCCCGGTTTTCGCGCGCCGACCCCCGGAGAGAAGCCCGACGCGCCCTCGAAGGTGACGATCGCCCCGGGCATGGTCGAGAGCCACATCCGGACCAAGCTCGCGCCGCTGCTGGAGCAGAACTTCCTGCCCGAGCGCCTGGTGCAGGACGGCAAGGCGCTCCGCCGCGACTACGAGAAGCTCCGCGCCAGCTACGAGCTGATGCGGGCGATCGGAGTCGAGCTCGAGGTCGACAAGCTCCTCGCCAAGATTCTCGAGGTCGCCCTCGAGCTGCTCAGCGCCGATCGCGGCGTGGTGCTCCTCTACGATGAGGAGGGCGAGCTCGCGCCGGCATCGGTCCGCACGAAGAACGGCAGCCCGACCGAAGAGGTCGTGCTCTCCACGACGATCATCGAGGAGGTCCTGCGCGACAAGGCGGCGGTCCTCTCGAGCGACGCGAGCGTGGACTCCCGCTTCCAGGGCGCCCACTCGATCATCATGCAGGGCATCCGCTCCTCGATGGCGGTGCCGCTCCTGCACGGCGACGATCTCATCGGGATCATGCTCCTCGATTCGCAGATCGCCGCGAACGCCTTCACCGAGAAGGACCTGCAGCTCTTCCAGAACGTGGCCAACCAGGCGGCGATCGCCGTCCAGAACAGCCTCTTCGCGAAGAAGCTCCAGCAGGAGGCCGTCACCCGCGAGCGTTTCCAGCGCCTCCTGTCGCCGGCGATCGCCGAGCAGGTCGTCAGCGGCAAGGTCGAGGTCAAGAAGGGTGGCGAGGTCCGCGAGACCACCGTGCTCTTCAGCGATATCCGCGGATTCACCGCGATGAGCGAGACCGTCCCCGCTCAGGAAGTCGTCGACATGCTCAACGACTACTTCGAGCTGATGGTGGAGATCATCTTCGAGAACGAGGGCACCCTCGACAAGTTCGTCGGCGACGAGATCATGGCGCTCTTCGGGTCGCCCCTCGCGCACCCGGACGACCCGCTTCGCGCGGTGCGTACGGCGATGAAGATGCTCGACGTGCTCGAGAACGAGTTCAACCGCGACCGCCGCGCGGCCGGCAAACCGGACCTGAAGATCGGCATCGGCATCAACACCGGCGAGGTCGTCGCGGGCTACCTCGGCAGCTCCCGCGCCCTCGAGTACACGGTCATCGGCGACACGGTGAACACCGGCGCGCGCCTCTGCTCGGCCGCGAAAGCCGGTCAGTGCCTGATCAGCGAGTGGACCTACGAGCGGGTCAAGGACCAGTTCGAGGTCGTCGAGCTCCCGGCCGCCCAGGTCAAGGGCAAGTCCAAGGCGCTCAAGCTCTACAACGTGGTCGGGTACAAGGGCGAATCCCAGGTCTGGGACGACCGTACCCGGCCGGCCTAGGCACCGGACACCACGATTCGTCGGGCGGCGAAGCTCAACAGCCTCCTAGCGCCCGCGTTTCACACGCAAAGTGAGTGCATGCCAACATGGAGCGGCGTCATTGCGCCGCTTTTGTCACTCCGCGGCCCGAGGTGAGACGGTGGTGGCGGATCGGCTCGATCGGCAATTTCCGGTTCGGACGCTCGCTCGCGACCCCACGACAGGGGCGTAACAGCCGTGGGACCGGGCGTGTTGGATCCTGCGATCGTGATCCGGGCGTTCGCGATCCTGCTCGCTCTCAGCGGCTGCCAAGGGGTGGTCGGTGACCCCGTGGGCGGTGGCGACACCGAGCCCGAGCCGTTGGTCTGCGACGAGCCCCCGCGCCCCTTTCCGGTGCGGCGACTGACGGCCGAGCAGCTGCGGCTCCACGCGTTCGAGGTGCTGGGGGTGGACCGCGCGGTGCCCGTGGAGGACGAGCAGCTCGGCACCTTCCCGAGCAACGGCTCGGTGGCCGTGGACACCAACATGGCGTCCGCGCTGAGCACGTGGGCCTCGACCGTGGCGACCGATGCGGCCCCAGCGCTCGTCGAGGGGGCCTGCAGCGATGAGGTCGACGCGTGCCTCGATCACCTGGTCGGCGACGTGGGTCAGCTCCTCTATCGGCGACCGATGGAGGACGCGGACGCGGCGCGCCTCGAGGCTCTCTTCGCGACGATCGAGGGGACCCACGATCGGACGGTCGCCGTGCAGTCGGTGCTCGAAGCGATGCTCCAGAGCCCGCACTTCCTCTACCAGGTCGAGCACGAGGGCGGACCCGATCGCTGGTCGCAGCTCGCGCGCGTCACCTTCGCGCTCTGGAACGGCGGTCCGGACGCGGCGCTGATGGCGCGCGTGGACGAGCTGGCCGAGCCGGAGGGCGCCGAGTGGCTCATCGAAGACATGCTCGACGACCCGCGCTTCGAGCGTGGGCTCGGTGCGTTCGCGGCACCGTGGCTGAAGCTCGAGCAGATGGACGACACCAACCGGCGCACGGACCTGCACGGCGAGCTGGACGCGGAGACGCTCACCGCCCTTCGCTCGCAGGCGCGTGAGGTGCTGCTCGGCGCGATCCGCGGCGGCTCGACCTACGGCGAGTTGCTCACGACGACGGAGGTGCCCGCGTCCGAGCCGCTCCGCGAGCTCTACGGCGCCGACCTGGTCGAGGACCGGGGCGACACCTGGCGGATCGACGGTTCCCGCCGCAAGGGCCTGCTCGGTTTGCCGGGCGTGCTGGCCGCCAACAGCGGCCCGGAGTCGAGCTCGCCGACGCATCGCGGCGTGATGGTGCTCTCCAACCTGCTCTGCTCGCCGCCGCCCGCGCCGCCGGCGAACGTCACGACGGAGCTCCCGGAGATCGAGGGCGCGACGACTCGCGAGCGCCTCGAGTCCCACCGAGACGATCCGACCTGCGCGTCCTGCCACGAATCGATCGATGGCATCGGCTTCGCGTTCGAGAACTTCGATTGGTTCGGGCGCTATCGCGCCACTGAGAACGGCCGGCCCATCGACGCGAGCGGGCGCCTCATCGCGGACGGGGCAGCCCTCGAGGTCGCCGACTCGGTGGCGCTCGCCGATGCGCTGGCCGAGAGCGGGCAGGCCCGCGAGTGCTTCGCGGAGATGTGGCTGACCTACGCCGCCGGTCGCTCGCCCACGGCCGAGGATGCGTGCCTGATGGTGGAGCTCGCTGGCGAGCTCGACACGCCCGGTGGCCTGCGGACCATGCTCGTGCGGCTCTTCAGCTCCGACGAGTTCCTGCGTGGCGAGCTCTCCGCGATGGAGGAGGTGTCGCCGTGAGCCGTGGAACCAGTCGCCGCCGCTTCCTGCTCGGTGCCGCCGCGGGCGGGGCCGCTGCGCTCCTGCCTTGGACACGGAGCGCGTTCTCCCAAGGGATCGTGCGGCCGAAGCGCCTCGTCCTCTTCTTCACGCCGCACGGGACCATCTTCGACAGCGGTCGCGCGAGCGAGAAGTGGCTGCCGACCGGCGGCGAACGCGACTTCGTGCTGCACCCGATCATGAGCGCGCTCGCGCCGTACCGGGAGCAGCTGATCCTCACCCACGGGATCCACAAGCGGCACCGCGGCCCCGACCTCGGCGGCCCGCACACCACGGGCATGCCCATCCTCTGGAGCGGCGGTGGCGTCACGCCCGACGGCGACTTCACCCGGGGCGAGCTGCCCTTCGGCTGGAACAGCCACGCCTCCGTCGACCAGCTCATCGCCCAGCACCTCGCCGATGCCGACCCGACGCCCTTCGACTCGATGACGCTGGGCGTCGCCTCCGGCGGGTCACATCCCGGGTCGCGCATGATCTACGCTGCACCCGGGATGCCGGTCACGCCGGTATCCTCGCCCGCGGCGGCGTTCGAGCGCTACTTCGCGGGGAGCCTGCCCGGCGAAGAGGCGGATCGGGAGCGCGCCCGGCGGCTCAGCGTGCTGGACGCCGTTCGCGGGTCGCTCTCGGACCTCGCGCCGCGGATGCCGGCGGATGCCCGCCTGCGGCTCGAGGCCCACACCGAGGCGATCCGTGGGCTCGAGCGCGGCCTGCAGAGCTCGCTCTCCGAGTGCGCCATCCCCGATCCGACCACGGACGACGGCCTCGGCGCCCACATCGACAAGCAGTCGGAGCTCCTCGCCACGGGGCTCGCCTGCGGGCTGACCCGCGTGGGCTCCATTCAGTGCCGCGTCGGTGAGAACGACGGCCGGGTCTACGACTTTCTCGGCCACTCGGTCGGCCACCACTCGCTCACCCACCGCGAGCCCGACGTGCCCGAGGCGCTCGAGCAGATCCACCGCTTCTACTTCGAGCGCTTCGCCCACCTGCTCGACCAGCTCTCCCGCTTCCCGGAGGGGGAGGGCACGCTCCTCGACCACACGCTCGTGGTCTGGGGCTCCGACACCCGTGGCTGGGACCACAACTACGCTGCGCCCTTCGTCTTCGCCGGCGGTGGCCACAGCGGCGTCGCCACCGGCCGCTACCTCCGCTTCGACGACGTCGAGCACAACCGCATGCTGGTCAGCCTGGCCCACCACATGGGCTTGGACTCGATGACCACCATCGGCGACGGCGACGAGGGCGAGGGCCCGCTGAGCGACCTCCTCGGCTGACTACGGCTCGAGTGGAAGGGAGACCATTCCGGCCCGTGGTCGGATCCATGCGCCTCGGTGCTGGAACCACTGCTTCAACACTGGCGTGAGCGCGTGGCCGGTCTTCCGGTTGGGGTGCAGACGCAGCCAGAGCCTGGCTCCCGGGTTGGCCATGGCCCGGAGGTTCGAGGTGAAGGCATCCCACTCGCGCGGGCCCCAGACCGTGGGGGTCGCGTGGCCGTTGAACGTGACGTTGAAGCCCGTGAACAGGTCGAAGCCCGTGGCGAGATCGGGGGCGGGATGCTCTGGCGTGATGCGGTGCTCCAAGCGGGTGACGCCCAAGCGCTCGGCGACTCGTTCCCGCAGGGGGTCCGGGAGATCGAGCCCCACTGCTTCGTGACCGAACTGCCCGCAGGCGTGCAGAAAGAGTCCGTAGTGGCACCCGAGGTCGAGCAACCGGATTGGGGGGCGTCGATCGAGGCCCACGAGGTACGCCCATCCGACGCTTCGGCGTACCAGACGGTCCATGCCTCGGTCCGGTCGCCACTGCGAAGGGCCGAAGAAATACCCGTCGAGCGGTTCGAGCTCCCGGCGGAGCCGCGGCAGGGATCGCCGGAGGTGAGGACGCGCTCGCCAGCGCGCCACGCGGTGTGGAACGTGGAACCGTAGCCAGTCAGCCAGAACGGGATCCATCAGCCAGACGACCTCGCCATCCGACCAGCATACTCGGGCAGAGGCGTTGGCTCGCGACGAGGACATGGCTCCTGTGGACGGCAGGCCCCGACTTCGCTAAGCAGGGACGCTCATGGCGCACCTCGAGTTCGAACGGCCATTGGTCGAGCTGGAGCAACGAATCCGGGATCTGGAGTCCGTCGACGATGGGTCGGACGGGCTCGGAGGCCAGATCGCCGAGCTCCGGGCGCGCGCGGATCGGCTCCAGCGCGACCTCTACGACGATCTGGGCACCTGGGAGAAGGTGCAGCTCAGCCGGCACCCGGAGCGGCCGTACTTCCTGGACTACCTGGGCCGGATCTTCGACGACTTCGTGGAGCTCCACGGGGACCGGGCCTTCGCGGACGATCCGGCGATCGTGGCCGGGTTCGCACGGCTCGACGGGCGCTCGGTGGCCGTGATCGGGCACCAGAAGGGTCGCTCGACCAAGGAGAAGGTCCACCGGAACTTCGGAATGGCCAACCCCGAGGGGTACCGGAAGGCCATGCGGATCATGGAGATGGCCGAGCGCTTCGGGCGCCCGGTCCTGACCTTCATCGACACGCCGGGCGCCTATCCGGGGCTCGGCGCCGAGGAGCGCGGACAGGCCGAGGCGATCGGCCGGTCGCTCCTGGTGATGTCGCAGCTGAAGGTGCCGATCATCGCCACGGTGATCGGGGAGGGCGGCAGCGGCGGAGCGCTCGCGCTCGGCGTCGCGGACCGCGTGCTGATGCTCCAGTACTCGACCTACAGCGTCATCACCCCGGAGGGCTGCGCCTCGATCCTTTGGCGCGACGGCGCTCGGGGTCCCGAGGCGGCGGAGCAGCTCAAGCTGCTGGCGAGCCACGCCAAGAAGAACGGGATCGTCGACCAGGTGGTCGACGAGCCGGTCGGCGGTGCCCATCGCGACGCCGACCGGGCCGCCGAGCTGCTCGGCAAGGCGCTCCGGGAGCACCTCGAGCCGCTCGAGGCGATGGAGCCGGGCCCGCGGATCGACGCGCGCTACGCGAAGTTCCGCGCGATGGGCCGCTACCTCGAAGCTCGCTGAGTCCCGCCCAGCTTCGGCCTGCCGTTTTTTGGCCCGCCCGTAGCGACGTCTCTACGATGGCAATCGGCCATCATGTTCGAGACCTTCCGTGTTCCCCTCGTGTTCGTCCGTCTGCCCCTGCGGCGGGCGGCTGCTGGCGCCGCGTTCGTGGCGCTGTCACTCGTCGGGTGCGCGGGCGCCCCTTCACCCAGCGGTGAGACCACGCCGGTGGAGGAAGCCCGCGACATGGAAGCCGAACGGCAGGCCCGTGAACGCGAAGCCGAGCACCAAGCCCGGCTTCGAGAGCTCGAGGCTCAGCTCGCGCTCGCCCGAGCGGAGGCCGCGGAGCTCCGCGCCAACTCGGGCGCCCAGGTGCAGACGGATACGGTGCGGATCGGCGGAGAGGACGCCAGTGACAACGCATCGCTCTTCGACGACACCGACACCGGGGAGTGGGAGGTCCCCGCCGAGCATCTCCCGCCCGAAGACGACGACCCCGGCCCCTCGGCTCGCAACCGGCCGGTCCTTCGTCTCTACGGGGAACGTCCCGAAGAGCCGGTTCCGCTCGGCGATCCCAGCTTCGCGGCCATGGCCGGGGCCACGCCCCTGCCAGTCGCGCCGCTCCCGGTCGTCGACCCTTCGCTTCGCATGGCCACCGCGCCCGCGCCGGTCGGTGACTCCGGCGCGCCCCCGTGGATCACGGCCGCGCCCCCCAGCGCGACGCCCGCCGAGCGGCCCACGGTCGACTCCGGTCGCGAAGCCTACGAGCGCGCGCTCGGGCTCTTTCGCGAGCGCAAGGTCGCCGAAGCCGCGCGCGAGCTCCGGCGCATGCTGAGCTCGTACCCAGGTCACACGCTCGCGTCTCGCGCCCGCTACTGGCTGGCCGAGAGCCTCTACATCCAGCGCCGCTACGACGACGCGCGACGCACCTTCGAGGACTACGTCCAGGGTGCGCCGGGCGCGGCCAAGGTGCCGGATGCGTTGCTCAAGATCGGCCTCTGTCACCAGCGCTCCGGGAACGACGCGGCCGCCAGCCGCGTCTTCGCGCGTCTCCGGAGCGAGCACCCGAACAGTGTCGCGGCGCGTACGGCAGCAGGGAGTGGCTCGTGAGCTCCCGACACGTGAGAATGATGCGAGGGGAACGATGAGGAAGGCACTCTGGCTCGCGGTGTTCCTGTCGATCGGCGGCGCGCTCGGGAGCGCCCAGGACGACGAGGACTACGTGCCCACCCAGGGCGCGACCTCGCTCTCGGACGCACGCTCGTCCGGTCAGGGGCTCGTGCTCGGATCGAACGCGGGCGGGAACGTGCCGGGCGTCTACACCGTGCGCCGCGGCGACACGCTCTGGGACATCACCGGCCGCTACTACGGCAACCCGTACCACTGGCCGAGGGTGTGGTCGTACAACCCGGAGATCACCAACCCGCACTGGATCTACCCGATGGACCACATCCGGCTGCGGCCGGAGGGCGAGGCTCAGGCCGCGCTTCCGAGCGGACCGACCGTCGTGGAGCGCCAGCCGCGACCCGGCGCGGGCACGGTGCGCCTGCGCGACCAGGGCTACCTCGAAGAGGACGCGCTCGAGGACGTGGGCGTCATCATCGGATCGCCCGAAGAGAACATGCTCCTGTCGACCTTCGACGACGTGTACGTCCGCTTCGGCGAGGACGCCGACGTGCGTCCCGGGACCGACTACACGGTCTTCCGCGAGATCGACCTCGACGAGGAGCGGGAGAACGACGAGGAGGGCGTGCTCGTGCGCATCCTCGGGGTCATCCGGCTCAAGGACTACGACCCGGAGCGCGAGATGGGTCGCGGGACGATCACCGAGGCGCTCGATCCGATCGAGCGCGGCTATCACCTGGCCCCGATCCCCCGTCGCTTCGACATGGTGCCGCCGCGCGAGAACTCGACGGAGGTGGTCGCCGAGGTCGTCGCCGCCCTCGAGCCGCGGGAGCTCAACGCGAACGCCCAGGTCGTGTTCGTGAACAAGGGGTCCGCCGACGGCGTGCAGGTCGGCAACCGCTTCTTCGTGGTTCGGCAGGGGGACCAGTGGCGCCGCGCAGAGCTCGCGGGTTCGGGCGGACACGGCGAGACCGTCGAGGACGCGCCCGAGCCGGACGACGAGGAGCAGTACCTCCCGGAGGTCGTCGCCGAAGGTCGCGTGGTGAACGTCCGCGAGAACACCTCGGCGCTCTTCATCACCGGCGCCACCCAGCCCATCGTGATCGGCGATCGGGCCGAGATGCGCCAAGGCTTCTGATCTCGGTTACCTTGTCGGCATGACTTGTCGGCTCGCGGCCACCCTCGCGCTCGGTGCGCTCATGGGTTGTGGCCTGACCTTGGACCTCGAGCCCCCGGACGAGCGGCCGGACTCGGCCCTCGGCGACTTCGGCGTGCCGAAGGACGAAGGGGTGGGGGACGGCTTCGTGTTCCCCGAGGACCTCGGGGCCGAACGCGACCTCGCGATGAGCGAGCCCGACCTGGGCGTGGACGCTGGCCGGCCCGCGGACATGAACGTGACCCGGACCTGCGCCGACGGCTGTCGAGACACCGAGTACTGTGAGACCACGCTGCGGGTCTGTCTGGCGACCGAGGGCACGTGCGCGCCGAGGCCGCCCGAGGCCGACTGCGTCGGAATGCCGGAGGCACCGGTCTGTGGGTGTGACTACCGGAACTATCGCAACGACTGCATGGCGGCCGCGAATGGGGTCACCGTGGCGTTCCTCGGGCCCTGTCCAGGAGCCGATGAAGACGACTGGTGCGAGCTGATGCCCCCGCCCTCGACCGTCGACGGCTGCTATCCCTGCTACGACGACGACGACTGCATGGAGCTGACGACCACCGCCTTCGAGTGCGTGGGCTCGACCTGCTCGCCGTCCGGCGCTGGTCGATGCGCGTTCACCCTGTCCCCCGGCGACTGCTACTACGATCAGGACTGCAGGGCTGGCGAGCGGTGCGACGGTGCCGAGCTCTTCGGATGCGGCGACCCCCGAGGCCTCGCCCCCGTCATGGGGTCCTGTCGGTGATTGAGAAAAGCCCCGGCATTGGCGACAATCGCGCCGATGACTTCGGGCGCGGATAGCGACGACCTCGAGGCGCTGCGCCAGGAGGTCGAGCGGGAGCGAAAGAAGCTCCGCGCGCTGCAGGAGATCGGTGGGCTCCTCGGCTCCACCCTCGACCTCAACGAGCTGCTCTCGCTGGTCGTCGAGCGCATCAGCGAGGTGATGGAGGCCGACCGCACCACGCTCTACCTTCTCGACGACGACTCCGGCGAGCTGTGGTCGAAGGTCGCCCAGGGCGAGACGATGCAGGAGATCCGGCTCCCGGTGGGCTCCGGCCTCGCGGGCACCGTCGCCAAGACCGGCAAGAGCCTGAACGTGAAGGACGCCTACCAGGACGTCCGCTTCGACGCCGAGTGGGATCGCCGCACCGGCTACCGGACCCGCAGCACGCTGTGCGTGCCGATGAAGAACCAGCACGGCCGCACCCTCGGCGTAGTGCAGGTGCTCAACAAGAAGACCGACGGGTCCGAGCCGACCTACTTCAGCGCGAAGGACGAGGCCCTGCTCAGCGCCCTCGCCGCGCAGGCGGCGGTCGGCATCGAGAACTCCAAGCTCTTCCTCTCCATCGTGGGGAAGAACATCGAGCTCCTCGAGGCGCAGAAGCAGCTGCGCCGAAAGATCCAGGAGCTCGACGTCCTCTTCGAAATCGCTCAGGTCTCCGCGACCGCGATGGAGCTCGACGAGCTGCTCCAAGGTGTGCTCGCACGGGCGATGCGCGCGGTGGACGCCGAGGCGGCGTCGATCCTCATCGCGGACGAGATCACGGGCAACCTGCACTTCCGCGCCGCGGTCGGTGGCGAGGCCGAGCAGGTGAAGACCCTCCACATCGAGGCCGGTCACGGTATCTGCGGCTGGGTCGCCAAGCACAACAAGCCGCAGGTGGTGAACGACGCCGATGCCGACGAGCGCCACAACCGCGAGGTCTCCGACGAGGTCGGTTACCACCCGAGCAACGTGCTCTGTGTGCCGCTGCGCTGGACCGACGGCGACCGCCTCGGGATGGGCGCGCTCGAGCTGCTCAACAAGGCCGGCGGGGGCGAGGCCTTCAACGACGTCGACCTCAAGCTCGCGACCGTGATCGCCGGCCACATCTCGACCGCCATCGAGCAGGCGCGGACCCGTGAACGCCGCGAGCAGGAGGAGCGGCTCTCCGCGCTCGGGCAGGTGCTCAGCTCGCTCCTGCACGATCTCCGGACGCCGATGACGATCATCAGCGGCTACACCCGGCTCCTGCAGAAGGAAGCGGACGCCGAGGAGCGGCAGGCGATGGCGGAGACGATCCTCCGGCAGGTGGCCACGCTCAACGCGATGACCAAGGAGACCCTCGCGTTCGCCCGTGGCGACCGGAAGCTGCTGGTGCGAAAGGTCTACCTCTACAAGTTCTTCGACGAGCTGGTGGAGAACCTCCGCCACAGCCTCGGCGAGAAGATCGACGTCCACCTGGAGCTCGGAGACCGCGGCGTCGCCCACTTCGACGAAGGCAAGATCCAGCGGGCCGCGCACAACCTGGCGCGGAACGCGGCCGAGGCCTGCGCCGACGCCGACAAGCGCGGCACGCTGACCATCCGCGTCGGCCGCGAGGACGACCAGCTCGTCATTCGCTTCATCGACGACGGCCCCGGCGTGCCCGAGGCGATTCGCGAGCGCCTCTTCGACTCCTTCGCCACCCACGGCAAGGCGGAAGGCACCGGTCTCGGCTTGGCCATCGTGCGGCAGGTGGTCGAAGACCACGGCGGGTCGGTCAGCGTGAGCTCCGAGCCCGGCCACACCGAGTTCATCCTGCGGCTCCCGCAGCCCGCGAACGACGTCGAGCCCGGCGAGAGCGAAGCCGCGGAGTAGGGCGCTTTCGGCGATGGGCGTCGCCGGGTTAGCGTCCGCCGATGGACCTCCGAACGATGACCTACGAGCGCGACGGTCGGGTCGCGCGGATCACCCTGAACCGGCCGGAGCGCGGCAACGGCATCACCTTGCGGATGCCCCGCGAGCTGGCCCACTGCGTCGAGCGCGCGGACCTCGATCCGGAGGTGCACGTCATCGCGCTCAGCGGCAACGGCAAGGGCTTCTGCGGTGGCTACGACCTGGTCGCGAGCGCCGAAGGCAAGTGGGACGACGAGGACCCGACGCCACCGGGCGCACCGACGGACCCGCTGACGGTGGCCAAGAACCACGACCCGAAGGGGACGTGGGAGCCGACGGTCGACTACGCGATGATGCGGCGGAACGTGGACGGCTTCATGAGCCTCTTCCGCGCCGACAAGCCCGTGGTCTGCAAGGTGCACGGCTTCTGCGTCGCTGGTGGCACCGACATGGCGCTCTGCTCGGACCTGCTGATCATCGAGGACCAGGCGAAGATCGGCTACCCGCCCGCGCGGGTCTGGGGCGTACCGACGACCATGCTCTGGGCGCACCGCCTCGGACCGCAGCGCGCCAAGCGCCTGCTCTTCACCGGTGACTGCCTGAGCGGCACCGAGGCCGTCGAGTGGGGGCTCGCGATCGAGGCTGCGCCGCGGGCGACGCTCGACGAGCGCTTCGAGGTCCTGCTCGGTCGCATCGCGCAGGTCCCGGTGAGCCAGCTCGTGCTCCACAAGCAGCTCATCAACCAGGCGCTCTGGTCGCAGGGGCTCGCAGCGACCCAGCTCCTGGGCGTGACTTTCGACGGCATCGCCCGTCACACGCCGGAGGGCTACGCCTTCCAGGAGCAGTCGATGAAGGATGGCTTCAAGTCGGCCGTCCGCTCGCGCGACGAGCCCTTCGGTGACATCGGCCCCTC
The DNA here is from genome assembly GCA_017644045.1 of Deltaproteobacteria bacterium. GTDB lineage: Bacteria > Myxococcota_A > Polyangia > Polyangiales > Houyiibacteriaceae > UBA1660. The sequence goes on along the minus strand of JAEPMI010000007.1, from coordinate 251,519 downwards.
GACCTTCAAGGGTTGAGGCGCCCGTCCCGGCGAAGCTGCTTGGCGCCTTCTCGAAAGCTGAGGCCCGAGAGACGCTCGCTCTCGGCGTGGAGGAACGCGAGCACCGCGTCGGGGTTGGTCTTCGAGTAGTCACGAAGCGCCCAGCCGATGGCCTTTCGGATGAAGAACTCCTTCTCGTGGGCCCGGCGCCGGCAGAAGTCGAAGAGCCGCGCCGCGTCGGTCGCGCCCTTGTGGCCGTTGTGCGCGATGATCGCCGAGCGCCGAATCCAGAGGTCCTCGTCGTCGATCCACGCTTCGAGCACCGGTCGCATGGACTCGGGTTCGGCCTTGGCCAACGGCGAGAGGAAGTAGCTCACGGTGGTGTCCACCAGGTCCCACCAGGCGCCCTCGCGGATCAGCGCCTCGATCATCGGCAGGCTCGCCATCGACAGGTGCCGGCGCCGATGGTCCTTGCCCCACTCGAGCGCGTGGTACTTCTCCTCTCGGTGGGGCAACGCCCAGAGCGCACGGATGCCCGCCACCCACTCGTCGTGCGAGCTCGGGACGAAGCGCTTCTTCGCCTCGCGACGAATGGGCTGCCGCCCGGGCTTCTTCACGCCGAAGAAGGGCATCTCGGTCTTCAGGTAGGCCTGCATCGGGCCCGCGTCGGCGGGGTTGGCGAGCGCTGCCAAACCCTCGCTCACGAAGGTCTGGAGCCCAGCGGTGTCGAGCGACATGGCCCGAAGGATGCCGCAGGCGCGCCCGAATCGCTCGACGAGTCTCCAGTGGCGCGTCGAGATCCGTCATACTCCCTGGCGTTGGACTCCTCCCCCTTCGCCAGACCCATTCGAGTCCTGGTGCTCGACGCTCACCAGAGCGACGTGGACCGGCTCGAGCGCGCACTCGAGAAGGCGAACCTCCCGGCGGAGGTCCGCTGGGTGGCGGAGCCGAACGAGGTGCTCTTCGCGGCCGAGGACGAGTCGATGGACATCGCGGTCCTCAACCTCGAGATGCCGGGCATCGACGACGCGATCCTCGAAGAGCTCCGCATGCTCGAGGGATCGAAACGGCTGCCGATCATCGCGTTCTCCGACACCGAGCCGGAAGAAGCCGACCACGTCTTCGCGAAACCGCAGGACGACTTCGAGTACTTCGGCATCGTTCACGCCATCCGCGTCTACTGGCTCGCGCGGGCACCGTCGATGGCGCCCCCGCCGCCGTCGTCGGGCGCGAGCGTCCGGCCGCGCCGCCTGTCAGGCATCGATGTGATGGGCCTGCCAATCCAGCCGGCCGAGGCGTATCTGCTTTCCATGATCGATGGCGAGATGGACGTCGACGAGATCAGCCTCTCCCTCGGGTCCGAGCCCAAGGAGACCCGCGCGATGCTGCGGCGACTGGCCGAGCTCGGTGCGGTCTCCTGGCGCGCGCCGCACCCGAGCATGGTCCCGCCGCCTCCGCCAGAGGACGAACCCACGGTAGCCGAGGCGTCGCCCGAGCCCGTGCGGACGACGACGATCCGTCGGGCAGCGCCACCGCCACCGATGCCAGCGCCCGAGGAGGCGGGCGCGAAGATGCTCACCCCCGAGCGCAAACGGATCATCGATGACGCCCATGCGCTGCTCGGCGAGGCCGACCACTACGAGCTCCTCGGCGTGCCGTACGACGCCGACAAGAAGGCCATTCGCGCCGCCTACTTCGAGCTCGCCAAGCTATTTCACACCGACACGCTCTATGGGGTGGAGCTCCAAGACTACGGCCGGAAGATGGACAAGGTCTTTCGCGAGCTCACCGAGGCCTACGAAGTGCTCGGGAAGAAGAAGAAGCGCCGGGCCTACGATGCCTATCTCGACGCTGTGCGGGAGACGAAACCGCTCGATGCGGCACCGACGCCCTCGCTCGCGCCACCCGCTCCAGAGCCCACGTCTAGCCCGAGGCCCCGCCGGCCGCGCGCCGACACCGCTTCGCGCAAGCGTATCGCTCGCGAGCTGATGGCGAAGCGGGTGAAACCACCCCGTCGTCCGCCGCCGCGACCGTCGCCGAAGCCCGAGGCTGGTGGTGCGATGGAGGCACTCACTCGTACGTTGAGGCAGGTGTCGAAGGGCTACCCGAAGGAGGACCGAGCGGAGCGGCTCATCGCGGACGCGATCCAGGCCGAGCGCGCTGGGAACCTCACCGGTGCGGCCGAGGCCCTCCGCATCGCGGCGGCTTGGCGACCCGACGACGAGGCCCTCGCGGAGCGAGCCGACGCCCTGCGGGCGCGCGCGCTCGGGGACAAGGCGCCGAAGTACGAGGCACGCGCCAAGTACGCCGAGGAGACCGAGAACTGGGAAGAGGCCGCGCTCTGTTGGATGAAGGTGTGCGAGGTGCGGCCGAGGGATTCCGCGGCGGCCCGCGGTGCGGCGCGAGCTCTGCTCGAGTCGCGCGGCGACCTGAAGGAAGCCGCCCTCTACGCCAAACGTGCGGCCGAGCTCACGCCCCATGAGAAGGACGCGCATCTGCTCCTCGCCGAGATCTTCATCGCGGCCGGGATGACCGCGAGCGCGCGCCCGGCGCTGACGAAGGTCCTCGAGCTGGCGCCGGGCGACGCCAAGGCAAGGCAGCTCCAGCGAGATCTCGCCGCGCGCTGATCGGCGGGGATCGAACACGAGAACCGCGCCGCACTCGGAGAGCGTCATGCGGACATCGCGTGGCCTCGATCAGCTGCGTTCGAAGCCGCGGTCGAAGATGCGGACGCGGCGCAGGAGCAGGTCGAGCAGGAAGAGGCCGAGCGCGAGGTAGAGGAGCCAGCTCCAGAGATCCTCGTGGGCGCGAATGGTCTCGTCGCCGGGATCGAAGAGCGCGGCGGGCTCGGGGTCCTCTTCGCCGCCGGTGGTCTCGGCCGCGCGCTGGAGCAGCTCCACGTCGGGCTCGAGAGTCTGGTACTCGGCGGGGTAGGGGTTGGCGAGCTGCGCGGTCGACTCGGCGACGGGCCGGCCGTCGCGTCGGTGAGTCGCGCTCAGCACGAACGAGCCGTAGGCGTCGAGCGGGAAGCGGGTCTCGTAGCGGCCCGGCGCGGTCTGCCGGAGCTCGTGCTCGATGGTCCGACGCAGCTGTGGGTCGTCCTCGTCTTCGCTGGCACGGCGAGCGCCCATCGGTCCCTCGACTCGCAGGGAGGACTGCAGGTCGTTCATGAAGGCGTCGTCGCCGCCGATGGCGTCGACCACCACGCGCACCTCGTCGCCGATCTTCTCGGCGGTCATGTCCAGGCGCTGACGGCGGCGCTGGCGCATGTGCTCGCGGACGAGCTGCGCCCAGAAGCGGCTGTACGCGGGCCAGCGCAGCCACTCGACGTTCCAGCGGTTCTTCACGTCGCTCGTCCAGGCCATCGACCAGCCGAGGCCGACGCGCCAGCGCGCGAGAATGGGCTCGGCGAGGTCGCTCTGCAGGATCACCTGCGCCGGCGTGGGCTTGGCGCGGGTCGCGACATAGCCGTGGAGGTAGGGCGCGTTCTCGATCGGCACGCCGCGGAGGAAGTCGGCACGCTGGACGACCCGCGGCGTGAAGTACTCCTCGACCGCCGACGAGCGCGCCACGGTCGTGGTCTCGCGCATGAAGATGCGGGGCACGTTGTGCGGGTCGTTGGTCAGATACGAGCGGCCGCCGCCGAGGTTGGCGATGGACTGGAGCAGCGCACGGTTCACGTCGGCGCCGAGGCCGACGGTGCTCACCGTGATGCCCTCGGCGCGCATGACCTGAGTGAGCTCGGTGATGCCGCGCTCGGGGGCCTGGCCGTCGGTCAGCAGGATCACGTGCTTGATGCGCGCCCGGGTGACCGAGAGATCCTGGTAGGCCATGTCGAGCGCGGGGAAGATGGCGGTGCCGCCCCGGGCGCTGAGCCGTCCGATGTCGCGCAGGATGCGCAGTCGGTTGCGCGCGCTCTGCATGCGGACGACACGCTCGGGCTGCGAGTCGAAGCCGATGACGGAGATGTAGTCGTCGGCGCTCAGCAGCTCGGCAGTGGCCTTCGCGGCTTCCTTGGCGAGCTCGATCTTCTGACCGTTCATCGAGCCGGAGCGGTCGATGACGAGCGCGAGCCCGAGCGACGGCTGGTCGCGGCGACGCTCGGAGTCCATCCGCACCGGGAGCATCCGCTCCATGCGGGTGCCCTGCCATCCGCCGAGGCCGAAGCCGCGCTCGCCGCCGGCCATGAGGAAGCCGCCGCCGAGGTCGCGAACGTAGCGCTCGATCGCGTCCTGCTGACCGAGCGAGACCTGGTCGGCGGCGACGTCACTGAGGATGAAGAAGTCGAAGCGCTCGAGGTCGCGCACCGAGGTCGGGATGCCACGCGGCGAGCGGACCTCGACGTCGTAGTCGGCGGCGCCGAGCGCCTGCGCCAGGTAGCGCGCGCGCCCCTCGGCGCCTTCGACGTAGAGCACGGAGGGCTTGCCGGGAACGACGACGGAGGTCTCGTAGCGGTTGTTCTCGGCGAAGCGGTCCTGGTCGCTGCCGGCGCCCGCCTGGTCGACGCCGCCGCCGGGCTCGAGCTCGACGCGGTAGGTGACCGGGCCGGCGACATGGACCACGGAACGGAGCTCGACCTCCGACTCGCCGGCGGGGATCTCGAGGTCGCGGACGCCGTCGAGGCCGTTGAGGGTCTCGCCTTGGTAGAGGCGCATGCGCGCTGGGGTGTCGCCGGACGCGAAGAGCCGAACGCGGATGGGGAAGGGCTCGCCGACCTTGATGCGGTCCGGGAGGACGAGCTCGCGCACGGCGACCTCGGCGGGCGCGCCCTCGCGGTAGGGGCGCACGAAGACCTTCACGCCGAACTCGCCGGCGCGGCCGGCTTCGGCGAGCAGGTCGCCCTCCGTCTGGCCGCCGTCGCTGAGGATGACGACCCGGCGAAGATGGCCGGGTGGGAAGAGGCCGTAGGCGTGCTGGAGCGCGAGCTGCAGGTTGGAGCCGCGGCCCTCGAGGTCGGTGCCGTGGCGCTCGATGGTCACGGCCTCGTCGGTGGAGAGCGGCACCGAGCGTGCCTCGCGGGCGAAGGTGACGAGCTGGATGTCGTCTTCGTCGCGCTTGGCGGCGCGCGCTTCGGCGAAGGCCTCTGCCGCAGCTTCGAGCGAGGCGTCGGTGACCGATTCGCTCACGTCGACGAGGAACACGGTACTGATGCGGGTGGCGTCGGTGGTGCGCACCGGTCGGGCCATCGCCACCGCCAGCGCGGAGACGAGGACCCCGCGCAGCAGCACGCCGAGCCAGCGCTGAGCGCGAGGCAGGTCCGCGAGCGAGAGGCGCGCCACGAAGCCGAGCAGCGGGACGACGGCGATCAGGAGGAGCCACTGCGGCCGCAGGAGCTCGACGTGCGAGCCATCGAGCTCGAAGGCGACGCCGGGCGCCACGAGCGAGGCGTGGATCCACCAGCCGAGCCCGCCGGCGAGGAGCAGCGCGAGCGCGAGCCAGGGGAGGTGCCGCTTCATACGGTCATCCTCCGGTGGTAGGTCAGCCACTCGACCAGCAGGATGCCGAGCGCGAGCAGCACCAGGTAGATCCAGATCTCCTGGCGGACGCCCGCCTCGCCTTGGCTGGGCTCACCGGCGGTCACGCCCGCGAGCACGACCTCGTCCGGCGGGTCGATGATGCTCTCGGACCCCGGGCCGAGGTTTGCGGCGAAGCTCTCTTCGGCGCCGTCGTCCCCCGCGCGGAGGGTGTACATGCCCGCGCGGACACCGGCGTAGACCGCGCGACCGTCGACGACCGGCACGTCGCGCTCGTGGCCCTGCGGGTCGACGATGGTCGCCACGCGGGCGCCGCCGCCGACCGGGACGTACCAGGTCTCGCCGGTCTCGTAGCTCGAGACGAACCCGTCGCGCTCCTGCACGAAGTGGTCGATGGTGTTGAGGAGCAAGAGCGGCCACGCGACACGGAGCGGCAGGTCGCTCTGGCGGACGTCGAAGGTGAAGGCGACGAAGGGCTGGTCCTGCCGCGCGCCGGTGACGATGAGCGGGCCACGGTCGTCGCGCGCCACCGCCCGGTCGCCGCGCTCGAGCTCGACCTGCAGCGCCGTCGCGACGTTCACGTCGCCGAGGGCGGTCCACTGCACGAGCGGGTGTCGGCGATCGATGTGGTCGAAGTAGGGCGTCTCGATGACGCCTTCCACGGCGAGCGGGGCCCAGGCCTCGTCGGTGGCCGGCACGGGATAGAGGTAGAGCGCCGGTGTGCTCGGCGGGGAGGGCGGCACGAAGGAGTCGAAGATGGCGACGTCGAAGCGGCCCTCGAGCGGATAGTCGCTCGGCGCGGCCTCGACGACCTCGAGGTACTCGTCGAGCAGGAGCGCGGCCTGCAGGTAGAGGTTGCCCGCGCTGTAGACCACGACGCGCGCGCGGCGCCGCTCGGGCAAGCGGGCCCAGGCGCGATCGTCGGCGGGGAGGTGGTCGGGCTTTCCGTCGACGGGCTTCAGCCGCGCCTCGAGGGTCTGGTCGACGCCGCTGATGTTGCGGAAGAAGCGCCGCAACCGCTCGCCGCCGTGCACCGTCAGCCGCTGCACGTCGACGGTCTCGCCGTCGCCGAGGAGCTCGAGCTCGACTGCGCGCTCTTCGTCGGTCGGGTTGTAGAGCTCGACCAGGACCTCGGACTGGCTCTTGTCGAGCGGGTAGCGGCGGACGGAGAAGGCGCCGATGCCGACGTTGCTCTCTTTCTCGCCCATCTTCTCCCACGAGAACGCGATGGCGCTCTCGGCGAGGCGCTCGCTGAAGGCGCTCGTGTCGAAGCGCTCCTCGTCGAGCAGGCCGTCGCTCAGCAGGATGACCTCCGCCTTCGGCTGGTCGCGGAGCACGTCGAGGGCGAGCCGCAGTCCGGCGCGCGGGTTCGCGGCGACGTCGAGCACCTCGAGCGCTTCGGCGGCTTCCTCGAGGACGCGCGCATCGCTGGTCATCGGCGAGAGCGGCGTCGCCGACGCGTCGAGCTGGGCGACCAGCATGCGGTCGGTCGGGCCGAGCTCGGTGATGAGCTCGCCGAGGGTCTCGCGCGCGGCCTCGAAGCGCGACTGACCGTCCTCTTCGTCGGTCGCCTGCATCGACGCGCTCGCGTCCACGAGCACGACCAGTGTCCGCCCGTCCTCGGTGATGCCCGCGTTGCGCGGGTCGCCGAGGGCGAACGCGATGGCGGCGACGATCATCAGCGCGATGAGCAGCGAGAGCCAGCGCTTGAGCTGGCTGAAGAGGCGGGTGGTCTGCTTCTCCGCGAGCACCTGCTCCCAGAGCTTCACGAAGGGGACGTCGATGCGACGGCGCCGGAGCTTGAGCAGGTAGAGGATCACGACCCCGCCGCCGACCGCGCCGAGGACCGTGAGCACCTGCGTGAAGCTGAGCCCGGTGAAGGTCACGCGAGCAGGCCTCCCTCACGGAGGATGCGGAGGACGGCCTCGTCGAAGGGAACGTTGGTCGGGAGCGCGTGGTAGTTCACCTGCTTGTTCCCGCAGAACTCCTCGATCTGCTGCTGGTAGCGCGCGTGCGCCTTCGCGAACTTCTCGAGGATGCGCGGCGTGACCGTGACCTCGCGGGTCTCGCCGGTCTCGTGATCGACGAGGCGCACGTCGCCGTGCAGGGGAGGGCGCGCGTCCGCGGGGTCGATGACGTGGAGCACGTAGGGATCGAACTTCGCGTAGCGGAGCTGGTTGATGCCGTCCTCGAAGCTCTTCGGATCGTAGAGATCGCTGATCAGGATCGCGATGCCGCGGCGCTTGTTCTGCGCGGCGAAGGTGCGCAGCGCCGTCTTCATGTCGGTCTCGCCCTTCGCCTCGAGAGGGCGGAGGAACTCGAAGACCTTGAAGATGCGGTTCTTGCCGCGGGTCGGTGCGAGCCGGGTCTCCATCTGATCGGAGAAGCCGAGCACGCTCACGCGGTCGAGGTTGGCGAGCGCCACGTAGCTCAGCGCCGCGGCGATGCGCTTCGCGTACTGGAGCTTCGGCGGATCGCCCATCTCCATGGAACGCGAGGTGTCGACGATGACGTAGACGCTGAGGTCCTCTTCTTCCTCGAAGAGGCGAATCAGCAGGCGGCCGGTGCGCTGGTAGACGTTCAGGTCGAGGTAGCGAAAGTCGTCGCCGGGGGCGTACTCGCGGTGGTCGGCGAACTCGATGCCGGCGCCCGTCTTCCGCGTGCGGCGCTCGGCGCGCTGACGACCGCGGTAGATGCGCCGCGCGACGAGCGCGAGCACCTCGAGGCGCCGCTGCATCTCCTCGTCGAAGAGATCCTCGTCGCTCGCGGAGCGCTTCTTCTCGCTTTTCTGTCGCCTGCCGAAGAGCTTCATCGCTCGTGGGGTCGGTCGGGGACTACTTCGCGCTCTCGGCGACGGTGGCGAGGATGTCGTCGAGCACCGCGTCCGGGCGCACGCCCTCGGCCTCGCCCTCGAAGTTGAGGATGATGCGGTGGCGGAGGGCCGGCTTGGCCGCCCAGCGGACGTCGTCGATGGCGGCGGCGAAGCGGCCGTCCATGAGCGCTCGGATCTTGGCCGCGAGGAGGATGGCCTGGGCGCCGCGCGGGCTGCCGCCGAAGCGAACGAAGCGCTGCACCTTCTCGGGCGCGCTGGGGCGCTCGGGGTGCGTCGCCTCGAGCACCCGGATGGCGTAGTCCTTCACGTGGTGGGCGACCGCGACGTCGCGGACGACCTTGCGCATCTCGAGCAGGCGCTGCTTGCCCATGATGGCCTCGACCTCGGGCGTGTGAGAGCCGGTGGTGCGATCGAGGATGGCGTGCATGTCCTCGCGGCTCGGGAAGCCGACCTCGAGCTTGAAGAGGAAGCGGTCGAGCTGTGCCTCGGGGAGCGGGTAGGTGCCCTCCATCTCGAGCGGGTTCTGCGTCGCGAGCACGAAGTAGGGCTCGTCGAGCTTGTAGGTCCGGTTCGAGACCGTGACGCTGTGCTCCTGCATCACCTCGAGCATCGCGGACTGGGTCTTGGGGGTCGCGCGGTTGACCTCGTCGGCGAGGACGATGTTCGCGAAGACCGGGCCCTTGCGGAACTCGAGCTTGGTCTTGCCGCCTTCGCCCTCGGTGAGGACGGTGGTGCCGATGATGTCGGCGGGCATCAGGTCCGGCGTGAACTGGATGCGCGAGAACTCGAGCTGGAGCACGCCCGCGAGGGTGCGGACGAGCATGGTCTTGCCGAGACCGGGGACGCCTTCGAGGAGCGCCTGACCACCCGCGAGCAGGCAGGTGAGGACGCCTTCGACGATCTCTTCCTGACCGACGATCATCTTGCCGATCTCGGCCTTCACCCGCGCGATGTCCTCGCCGAACTCGGCGACCGTTTCCTGCGGGGTTCGGCTCTCTTCGCTCTCGCTCATCGTTCCCTCATTCTCCGCCGCCGTCGCGCGGACGGATCAGCTGGAAGTAGCGGCGGACGTAGAAGCGGTAGCCGGGCGGGACCTCGTCTCGCTCGAGCACCTCTTCGGCGTGCCCCTCGTAGTCCGTGAAGACCTCTTGATAGCCGCGCCCGACGAAGCCGCGGTCGGCGGCGCCGAGGATGACCTCGGAGCGCGACGCTCCGTCGCCTTCTTCGCCCTGCACGCGGGAGGACTGGGTGCGGCGCTGTAGCCCGGTCGGGTCCTCGAGCATCTGCGGGTCGTGCTGGGTGCCCGCGCCGGATCCACCGACGCCGCCGCCCTGACCCTGACCCTGCTGCGAGCCGGATCCCTGGCCCATGCCGGGCATCTCGAGGATCGCGCCCTGACCCTGACCATTCTGCCCGAGGGTGAACACCTGCTGCCCACCCTGGCCATTCCCTTGCCCTTGCCCTTGCCCTTGCCCTTGCCCCTGACCCTGGCCTTGCCCCTGACCCTGACCCTGACCTTGCCCCTGACCTTGCCCCTGACCTTGCCCCTGACCTTGCCCCTGACCTTGCCCCTGACCTTGCCCCTGACCTTGCCCCTGACCTTGCCCCTGACCTTGGCCCTGACCTTGGCCTTGGCCCTGACCTTGCCCCTGGCCCTGCTGCCCCTGACCGGGCATCCGAAGCCGGGCGCCGCCTTGACCCTGACCGCCACCCGCCTGCAGCACGAAGCGCTGCAGCCGACCCTGGCGCCCCTGGCCCTGACCCTGGCCGTTCTGGCCCTGACCGTTCTGCCCTTGGCCCTGCTGACCCTGCTGCTGGCGCCGGATCATCTCGCGCAGCTGGCGCATCATGCGCTCCATCTGCTGGCGCTGTTCTTCGCTCATCTGCTCGCGCGCCATCCGGTTCAGCTCTTCGGACATCCGGCGCATCGCTTCGCTCGCCTGCTGCTCGTCCCGCGCGTTGCGGTTGAGGTTCTCCGCGGCGTCCCGCATCTCGCGGCGTAGCCGCTCGAGCTGCCGGCGCTGCTCTTCGAGCTGCTGCTCCTCGCGTTGGAGGCGCTCCAGCTCGCGCTCTCGCCGGCGAAGGAGGCTCTGCTCCTCCTCGGTCTGGTTCTCCTGCTGTTCGCGCTCGCGGCGCAGCAGGCTCTCGAGCTCTTCGCGCTGCTCCTGGAGCTCCTGGCGACGCCGCTCGTCGTCGTCCTGACTCGCGCGCTCGAGCGCTTCGCGCAGCTGGTCGAGCTCGCGGCGCGAGGGCGGGTCGCTCTCGATGCGGTCCGCGAGCTCCTGCATCGCCTGCGAGGCGCGCTGCGCGTCGTTGTCGCGGAGCGCTTCGGACGCGATGGTGGCGAGGGACGAACGGTCGAGCCGCCGACCCACCTCGTCCAGCGCTTCTTCCATCGCGCTGGCGTCGGCCGGCCGACCCTCGGCGAGCTGGTTCTCGAGCTCGCGAATGCGTCGCAGGGCCTCGGTGCGATCGAGGCGACGGTCGGCCACGTCCTCGAGCACCTGGTTCAGCGCGCGGGCGACCTCCTGCACGTCCTCCGATGACTCCTGATCGCGCAGGACCTCGTCCAGGTCGGAGTCGAAGGCGTCGAGCGAGTCGTCGTCGAGCAGCATCGGCGGCAGCGAGGGCTGCGCGACCGGCGCCGGGGCCGGCTGCGGCACCTCGAGGCTGGCGAGCGCGAAGACGCCAGCGCCCAGGAGGATCGGAAGCCAGAGATCCTTCGGTGCGCGGAGCGGGAAGGCCTTCTTGGGCTGCAGGTCCTTCGCGTGGGCCTCGGCGTCGGCGATCGCCGCTTCCATGAAGGGCGTCCGCTCGGTGCTCTTGGCGAGCTCGAGCGCGTTCGCGAGCCGCGAGCGGAGGCCGTGCGCCCGGTCGAGGAGCTGCGCGGGTAGGAGCTGCGGAACGGGGCGGAGCGCGCCGACGAGCAGACCGAGGATCGGGAAGCTGCCGGCGACCCAGAGCGACACGGTGAGCGGACCGGATGCCAGCACGCCCAGCTTGGCGAGCGTGAGCGCCACCGCCGCGACCCCTGCACCGGCGGTGAGGAAGAGGGTCCCGGCGTCCAGAGCCCGCTGGAGCCGAACGCGCCGCCGCGTGGCGTTCATGGCGCGTGCGAGACCGGGCGGTGGGGTGGGACTTTGGCTCATTCGGTGGGGACGCTCGTCGGTGCGAGAAGTTTCCTGGCACGCGCCGACGCCACTACAGCATACGACGCCACACGAGCGTTTTCCTTGGTTGGAACGGAATTTCTTGGAGATTTCGCCGCCAGCGGAACGCTCCTGGGCGTCATCGTGGGCACAACGCGGCTCGCGCCCGGATTCTTTCACCCGGCCGCAATTCGGTCGCTCGCCGGTCCCTTCAGGTGTCGAGGGGGTGGTCGTAGGGCTCACCGGGGAGGCTGCCCAGGGGGAGCACCTCGACCTCGGCGCCGGCCTCGAGCCCGGTCGAGCTGGCGGGGACCACCACGAGCGCGTTCGACTGACCGATGGCGACCAGCGCGCCGGAGCCCTGGTTGCGGTGCGGGGTCGCCACCCACTCGTCGGCTTCACGGCGCAAGGTGGCGCGTGAGAGCTCCGTGCGTCCGGGGCGGTGCCGGATCGGGCCGTCGAGGCGGGCGCGCAGGCGCGTGGGGCTCGGCCGGGGATCGCCGAGCAGGCGACGGATCGCCGGAGCGGCGAAGACGGTGAAGGTCGCGAGGGCGCTCACCGGGTTCCCGGGCAGGCCGAGCACCGGCGTCCCCGAGTCGTCCCTTCCGAACGCGAGCGGCTTGCCGGGTTTGACGGCCACCTTCCACACCGCGAGCGTCACCCCCGCGCGTTCGAGCGCGGCCTTCACGTGGTCGTGGTCGCCGACGGACACCCCGCCGGTGGTGAGCAGGAGGTCCGACTCGAGCAGCGCCGACCGGAAGGCTTCGGTGAGCGCGTCGAGATCGTCGCCGACCGCGGGACGGCGATCGGGGAGGGCACCCGCCTGGCGCACCAGCGCCTCGAGCATCGGCCCGTTCGAATCGACGATCGCTCCCGGCTCGAGGGCCTCGCCCGGAGCCTTCAGCTCGTCGCCGGTAGGGATGATCGCCACCCGCGGTCGCCGCGCCACCGACACCTTCGAATGCCCCTGGCTCGCCAAGAGGGCGATCGCGCCGGGGTCGAGGGTGCGGCCGGCGTCGAGCAGCCGGTCGCCGACAGCCACGTCGCTCGCTCGGGGTCGCACGTGACGACCGAGTCGTGGCGCATCGGTGAAGCGCACCGTGTCGCCATCGCGCTCGGTGTCCTCCTGCAGGACCACGGTGTCGGCGCCTTCCGGCAAGACCGCGCCCGTGAAGATCCGCAGCGCCATCCCCGGGGCGAGGGGCGATGGAGACGGACCGCCCGCGCGCGATTCGCCCGGCGCGACCCGCCACGAGTCCTCGGCGCTCCCGAAGCGGACGGCCCAGCCGTCCATCGCGCTCGTGTCGGTCGCGGGCTGATCGACGCTCGCGTTCACCTCTCGAGCCAGCACCCGTCCGAGCGACTCGCCGAGCGGGACCTCCTCGGGGTCGGGGAGGGCGCGAAAGGAGCCGAGGATCTCGGCCAGCGCTTCGTCGAGGGGGGTCACGCCGCGTCGGCTTCGGAGTCCGCGTCTTCCGACTCGTCGAGCTCCGGGTCCGCGTCGCCGTCGTCGGTGTCCGCGTCGTCCTCGGAGTCGGGATCCTCGTTGGACACGACCTCGTCCTCCGACTCGGGCTCTTCCGTGTCTGCCACGGCTTCGGTCTCCGCGGCCACGCTCGGCACGTCGTCGTCCTCGGTCACGCTCGCCGCATCGTTCCGCCGATAGCGGGCGGGTACTCGGCTCGCCTCGGCGTAGATGAGCACCTCCTGGCCCGCGACCAGGTCGGTGCGCCGGGAGAAGCGGTTGATGCGTGCGATGCTGCCGACGCTGAGACCGAAGCGATTCGCGAGGCTTCGCATGGTGTCGCCTTCGACGCAGCGGTAGCGGAAGCGCACGCGGCCCTGGCCTTCCTCGTACTCCTGGAAGAAGCGCTCGGTGCCGACGGTGATCACGTCCACCTGGCCCTCGCTGAGCACCACGGCCTGGCTCAGATCGACGGCCCGCGGGGCGAAGATCTGAAGGAACATGCCGCGCTGGAGCTCGGCGTCGGGGTCGACGTGGTTCCAGCGGCGGAGGTCGGCGACCGACACCTGGAAGAAGCGGGCGATGGACTCGAGGCTGTCCGCGCGCGAGGTCCGGTAGAACACGCGGCGGCGGTCGGCCATCGCGAAGTGCCCATCGGGTACGGCGACCTGCGGGCGCTCGTTCAGCGGGCGCTCGCGCGGCTCGCCGGCGGGCACCATCAGCACGCTGCCGGGGCCCACGCGCTCGCCGTCCTCGATGCCGTTCATCTCCTTCAGCGACGACTCGCGGGTGCTGAAGCGGTAGGCGACGTCGTCGAGGTCCTCACCGAAGCGGATCACATAGGGCTGCTCGGCGGGGGCGCGACGCCGCGTTCGGTTCCAGCGCGACGCGAAGGTGGAGGCGGCGGTCGCGGGCACCCGCACCCGGCGCGCGTGCTGCGGGGGCACGCGGCCGCGGCGGAGCTCCGGGTTGAGCGCGCGGATCTCGTCGAGCTCCACTCGTGCCGCGCGGGCGACCATGCCGAGCGGGGTCCCGCCCGGGACCTCGAAGCGCTCCACCTCGATGGGCGGATCACGGGTGAGGTCGTCGTATCCGAAGCGCTCCGGGTTCCGCATCACCACCGCGCACGCCATGATCTTGGCGACGTAGATGGTGGTCTCGAAGGGCAAGCCGGCCTCGAGCTCGGCGAGGACCCAGTAGTCGTTGGTGTTGTACTTCCGGATGGACCGGAGCATCGCGCCGTAGCCCATGTTGTAGGCGGCGAGGGCGAGCTCCCAGCTGCCGAAGCGGTCGTGGAGGTCGCTCAGGAAACGGGCGGCGGCGTCGGTGGAGGCCTCCGGGTCCATCCGCAGATCGATCCAGCGGTTGGACGAGAGCCCGTACTCCTCGCCGGTGCGCGACACGAACTGCCACATGCCCACCGCCCCGCGGCGCGAACGGACGGTCGGGTCGAAGCCGCTCTCGGCCATCGCGACGCAGCGGAGATCCTCGGGGAGCTGGTGGCGCTGGAGGACCTCGCGGATCATCGAGCCGTAGCGGGTCGAGCGCTGCATCCAGGCGCGCATCAGCGAGCGACCGCGGCGGGATTCCTTGAAGTACTCGAGGTAGCGGACGACCTGCTCCTGCCACCGGACCGGCAGGTCGGGGAGGTTCAGGCCATCGAGCCAGCGAACGTCGGCGCCAGAGACCACCTCGCGGTTCTCGGGGACGGCCGAGGTGAGCCCGGCGGGCAGGCCGGTCATCGGGCGGTTGTCGATCGAGACCAGCGACTGGGAGCGGAGGAAGAGGGCTTCCTCGTCTTCGCGAAGGGCGGCGAGGGCCTCGGATTCCTCCCCCGATACGTAGAGCGGTGGCCGGGTGGGCTGGGCGCTGGCCGGGGTCGACACGGCGACGAGGCTCGAGGCGACGAGCCCGACCAACCAGGTGGCCCGCGGGACGGGCGACGGAACGGGGTGCGGATCCGACATGCCCGCCGACTCTACGATCGACCACCGGGTGGGGCCAGAAAGCGTATCGCGGATGGCACATGTGGATCGCCGGCGATCCGCGGGGTCAGCAGGCTCGACCTCGACCGCCGCTTCGCGGTACAACCCAGCGGTGCATCGGGGCTTGAAGGAGCTGGTGAAGTGGGTCGAAGAGCATCGAGACGACCTCGAGCTCAACCCGCCGGCCACGTCGTCGGAGATCGCCATGGTCGAGCAGATGCTCGGCGGCCCGTTGCCGACGGATCTCAAGGAGATCTACAAGCGCTTCAACGGCGGGACCCTGCCGGTCGGCACCCTGCTGCCCGCGGGGAACGAGCCCGGGACCATCGGCGCGACCGTCCGCGAATACGCGGAGGCGATCGGCGGGGACTTCCTCGACCCGGAGCTGCTCCTGCCCTTCCACCGGACCCTCGAGGGCAGCCTCCTCGCGTTCGACCGCAGCGCGGGGCCGGTCTCCGACACGTGGTCGATCGTCGACTACTACGAGGACACCGACGAGCACCGGCTGATGTACCGGACCTTCGACGGATGGTGCCGGCACTGCGTCGCGGAGTTCACCAGCGACGATTTCGGCGAGGACTTCGACCTCGACACCTATCTCCGCTCCGGCCAGCGGCACGTCCAGGTCGAGCCCGACGTGGCCACGGCCCACGCGACGGTCGCCCATGCGCTCAAGCGCGCCGGTCGCGCCAGCGAAGCGATGGAGGCGTATCTGCACGCCGCCCGCTGCGTGCCGCCGCTCGAGTGGTGCGACTGGGAGGCGCTCAAGGTCGCCGCGCTGATCGGCGACCTGCGCGCGGGCTACGAGGCCGGCCAGCGTCTCTGTACCCGGGCGCCGGAACGCCGCTGGAACGCCCGTGAGACCACCCCCGGTCGCGTGGCCGAGGTCATGGGCTACCTCGCGCGCACCGATCCCGAGCCGGGTCCGTGGATGCGCCTCTTCGAGCAGCTCCAGGAGCAGGCGAATGCGTCGGAGGCGGTGCTGATCCAGCAGATCGCTGCGGCCGTCGAGGAGAAGGACGCGCTCCCCGCGCCCCGCCCGCTCCGCGACGAGCCGGTCGTGCCAGCCCAGGACGACATGGACGCCTGGGTCCAGGCGGTCCACGAGGCCTACTCGGCCGGCTACTGCCGCGACGACGACCTGCTCTTCGATCCCGGCCTGCGACGGCTGGGCCGGATCAAGGACCTCTCGCAGATGCTGAGCATCCGTAGGGAATTCTGACCAACGCCGAAGGCGCAACGCCGAAGGCGTCAACGCCGCAGGCGTCCCTCACCCTCACCCTCACCCTCACCCTCGCCCTAACCCTCACCCTCGAGGATGGGGACCGCGCAGACCGCTCCAAGAGGGCGAGGCTACGGCGAGGGAGTCGCGCCATCGGCGCTGACCCTCACCCTGCAGGATGGGGGATCCGCGCAGACCGCTCCTGAAGAAACAAGGGCGAGGGTGAGGGTGAGGGTGTCGCGCCTTTCGGCGCGCCTACTCCGGAATCCGTTCCCCGCTCGCCCGCTTCTCTTCGCGGTGGTCGTCCAGCGCGGTGAGGAAGGGGTTCGAGATGTCGGGGTCGAACTGCGCGCTGCTGCAGCGGCGGATCTCGCTGACGGCGACCTCGTGGGGGAGGGCCTTTCGGTAGGCCCGGTCCGAGGTCATGGCGTCGTAGGTGTCGGCGACCGAGATGATCCGGGCGATGACCGGGATCTCCTGGCCCTTGAGGCCGAGCGGGTAGCCGGCGCCGTCCCATCGCTCGTGGTGCAGGTGCACGCCGGGGATGAGCGGGTGGAGGAAGGAGATGGGCTCCAGGATGTCGCGCCCGTGGATCGGGTGCTGCTTGAAGACCTCGTACTCCTCCTGGGAGAGCTTGCCGGGCTTGTTGAGGTTCATGACGCAGCCGATCTTGCCGACGTCGTGCATGAGGGCCGACTGGCGGACGATCTCCACCGTCTCCTCGTCCATGCCGAGCTTGATGGCCAGGATCTGCGCGTAGGCCGCGACCCGCTCCGAGTGGCCCGCGGTGTAGCGGTCCATCTTGTCGATGGCGCTGGCGAGACCGCGAATGGTCTGGCGGAAGGTCGACTGCAGGTCCTCGTAGAGCTTCGCGTTCTCGATGGCCGCGGAGGCGCGGTCGGCGACCATGTGGAGCAGCTTCCGCTGCCCTTCGTCGAAGCGCTTCCCGCGGGTGTGGCTGACCGCGCAGAGGAAGCCGATGGTCTCCTGTCGGGCGCGGAGCCGCTCGACCACGAGCGACTGCGGAGGCAGGGCCTGCGGCTCGCCCACGAAGTACTGGTGGGTGGCCTTGCCGTGCGCGCGGAGCGACTGCCCCTCTTCGAAGTGCTGGAGCAGCGCGTCCGGATCGAAGTCGAGGAGCTCGACCGTCGGGTCGATCATCTTCCCGCGCTCGTCCACGCGCTCGTAGAAGGCGCCGTATCCGTCGTCGAGCAGCACGACCACGCGGTCGGCGTTCACCTCGAGCAGCGCGGCGTCGATCACCGTGCCGATGATCTGCTCGAGCGAGAGGCTGTTCGCGATCGCCTCCGACACCTTGTAGAGCGAGAGCGCCTCTTTGAGGCGCATGTTCTCGGCCTGGAGCTTCTGCTTCTCGAGACCGCGCCGGATGGTGTGGACGACTTCCTCCACCTTGAACGGCTTCAGGATGTAGTCGTACGCGCCGCGCTTCATCGCCTCGATGGCGGTCTCGACGGTGCCGAAGCCGGTCATGATCACGGTGACGACGCCGGGCGTGTGCTTCTGAATGGCGCCGAGCAGCTCGATGCCGCCCATCTTGGGCATCTTCAGATCGCTGAGCACCAGGTCGTAGTGCTGCCGCGAGAGCTCCACGAGGGCCTTCGAGCCGTCCTCCGCCGTGCGGACGATGAACCCTTCCATCGAGAGGAAATCGGCCAGGATCTCGCGAATGACCTGCTCGTCGTCGACGACCAGGATGTGCGGGGCCTCTTCGTCCGTTTGCGCTGACATCGCCGGGGGGAGAATCGATGTCGTACGCGCTCCCACCCCGAGGTGTCAACTGCAGCACTGCTGTCGGTCGGTGGTCCGATTGAAGGGGGCCCTGGCCTCTGGTACACGAAGGTTCAGTGCTCTCGCGCTACGTCGGCGTCGCCACCCTGGCCTACGGCGCCCTCGCGGCGGGCGCGGTGGCCCTCTCGCTCCTCACCGGGCACGGCGGCCCGTGGTCCACGGAGGCCTGGCTCGATCTCGGTCGGGGAGGGCGGATCGCCGCCAGCCTCGGGGCGGGGATCGCCCTGGCGTTCCTGGTGATCCGCAGCACCCGCCTGCTGGTGCGCCGGACCCGGTGGGCCCGCGACCTCCACGTGGCGCTCCGCGGGGTCCTCGGCCCGCTCTCCTCCCGCCACATCCTGCTCTTCGCGCTCCTGAGCGGGATCGCCGAAGAGCTCTTCTTCCGCGGGGCGCTGCTCCCGGTGGCCGGGGTCTGGGCGTCCTCGCTGGTCTTCGGCCTCCTTCACATCGGGCCGAGCCGGCGTTTCCTGCCCTGGACGGCCTGGGCCGTGGCCATGGGCTTCGCCTTCGGGGCGATCTTCTGGGCGACCGGCGAGCTCGTGGGCTGCCTCGTGGCCCATGTCTGGATCAACTACGAGAACATGCACTTCATCGAAGCGCACGACCCCGAGCAGGAGCGCCGGGCCCGAAGGCCCACCCCGGACGAGCCTTCGCTCGTGGGAGCCCGCCGCCACCGCAGCGGTGGCCTCATGCACCCGTGAATGGCGCTCGCCCCCGAGGGGGTCGATGGCACATCATTCTACCCTTGCAGTTGACGCAGGAAGCGCATCTTTCTACTCTCCATGTGTGCCACCCCGGTTGACTGTCCGGGGTCCGGACACCGTTTAGGTCGCGGTAAGTGGACTCAGACATCAAGACCCGCGTCACCCCGCTCGATGAGCTCAAGCTTCCGACGAAGCCGGGGAGCGACTGCTTGGTGATCATTTACTCCTCGGATGCGAGGCAGTTCGGCAAGCGCCACGTGCTCGGCCCGGAGCCCGTCCTCCTCGGCCGCGGCAGCGAAAACACCATCGTCCTCGAGAACGACAGCGTGTCCCGCCGCCACTGCAAGATCGAGAAGCGCGGCCGCACCTACCACGTGCAGGACCTGAGCTCGACGAACGGCACCTACGTCAACGACGAGCTCATCAGCGACTACCAGCTGCGTCGAGGCGACCAGGTGAAGGTCGGCGACACGATCTTCAAGTTCCTGTCCGGCTCGGACATGGAGGCCCAGTACCACGAGACGATCTACAAGATGACGATCGTCGACGGTCTGACCGGCGTGAACAACAAGCGCTTCCTCATGGAGACGCTCGAGCGCGAGATCCCGCGCGCTCGTCGCCACCAGCGCCCGCTGACGCTGGTGATGTTCGACATCGATCACTTCAAGCACATCAACGACACCTACGGGCACCTCGCGGGCGACTACGTCCTCAAGGAGCTCGCGCAGCTCGTGAAGGGCCGGCTCCGCCCGGACGACGTGCTCGGTCGCTACGGCGGCGAGGAGTTCTGCGTGGTCCTCCCCGAGACCGACCTGCAGGGCGGCGCCTCCATCGCCGAGGAGCTGCGGGTGTTGGTGCAGGACCACTCCTTCGTCTTCGAGCAGGAGCGGATCAACGTGACCGTCTCCCTCGGCGTCGCGATCCTCCAGGACGACAACGACGTCACGTCGTTCATCAAGAACGCCGATGAGCGCCTCTACGCCGCCAAGCGCGACGGGCGCAACCGCACCAGTTTCTGAGCGCTGGGCGCCGCTCGGAGCGGCTCTCGCGGTTCTCACCGTCGGTGCGCTGACCTGGCACTACCTGGTCGACGACGCCTTCATCGTCGCGCGCTACGCCGCCCACCTGGCGAGCGGTGACGGCTGGTCGATGAACCCCGGCGTGACCTCCGATGGGATCACCGCGCCGCTCTGGCTGCTGCCCATCGCCGCGCTGGAGACGCTCGGGCTCGACGCGTCGATCGCCCAGCGCGTGCTCGGGCTCGCGGCGACCGCCGCGGCCGTCCTCCTCACCGTTCGCGACCAGACGAAGAGGCGCGGACTCGTCGCGGTGCTCTGCGCCGCGCAGGGCACGCTGGGCATCTGGGGCGGCGCCGGCCTCGAGACCGGCGCCGCGACGCTCGCGCTGGTCCTCGTGGCTCGACCGGTCTGGGGGGCACCTGGCTGGCGGCTCGCGGCCCTCGGCGCGCTCGTGATCCCCTGGCTCCGGCCGGAGCTCCTGCCGGTCGCCGGCGTGCTGGCGTTCGGAGGTCCTCGCCCCAGGGCGGTCCTGGCGGCGCTGGCCCTCGGTCTGGTCGGCGTGCTCGGCTTTCGTTTGGCGCTCTTCGGCCACCCGCTCCCTCTGGCGAGCGCCGCGAAGCTCGGGGGCCTGGCCGACGGACTCCACTACGGCGCGATCGGGCTGCTCCTCACCACGGGCGCCGGTGGCGTCGCGCTCGCCGGCGCAGCGACGCGGACCGACCGCCTGCTCGTCGTGGCGCTGCTGATGCACTGGGTGTCGCTCGTGATCGCGGGTGGCGATTGGATGCCCGGTCACCGGCTCTTCGTGCCCGCGCTCCCGCTCTATGCGGTGGCGATGGCGCGTGGCTTCGGCGCGCTCGGCCATCGCCTGCGCTGGGTCGCGCTCGCGCTCGCGGTGCTCGTCCCGCTGGCCATGAGCGGACTGCAGACACGCCTCGCCTGGGAGGCTGGCGCACAGCGCCGGAACCGGGGGCCCTCGGTCGCGGCGGCGGTCGAAGGTCGTGGCCCCGTCGCGCTCGTCGACGTCGGCTACATCGGCTGGCGCGCCGGGGTCGAGGTCATCGACCTCGGTGGCATCACGGACCCGGTGATCGCTCGAGCGCCGGGCGGTCATCTGGACAAGCACGTCCCGCTCGGCCACCTGGTCGCACGGGAGCCGCGGACGATCCTGCTGCACTCGGCGACCCGGCCGGAGGTCGACGACGACGGCAGACTCGTCCGCCTCGCCGGCTACCCGGTGGAGCGACGGGTCGCCGGACTCCCCTGGGTCCGCGCCCATTTCCGGGTCGGCGCGGTGGTCGAGTACGGGCCGGCCTATTGGTACGTCCGGCTCGACCGCAGTGGCTACTGACCGGGCCGCGGGTTCTCGGCGGTGGGCATGACCTCGCCGGCCTGCGGCCGGTTCACGCGGCGCTCGTCGGCCTCGTTGGGCACGACGTTTCGGGTCGGTCGCTGGAGCCGCTCCGCCACACCCGGCGGCAGTCGAATCTGCGCGGGTCCCATCGCCGAGGGCGCCGCGGCGGCGCCAGTGTTCGGGCCGGGCTGGCGAGCGACGGTCGGGTCGACGAAGCGGAGGTTGCCGAAGCGGTTCGGGACGTGGAAGTCGCCGACGTTCGGGGGCGACCAGCCCGCCGCGCGGCTCCCCTCCTCGCGGGCGTCCATCACGTAGAGGTTGGCGCGCCACACCTGACCGGCCTCGGGCTTCGTCGCAGGCGGGTTGCCCGTCGCGAAGGAGGACCAGGAGATGGCCATCTCGACCGTGTAGCCCTCGTCCTCGTCGTCGTCGTTGACCGTGCCCTCGACCTCGACGGCGGACTCGATCTCCGCATTCCAATCGGCGTGACCGATCGGGCCCGGGTTGCGGCGAGTGTCGTAGCGGGTGTCGAAGACGACGTTCTGGGGCGAGACCTGCAGCTCGAAGTAGTTCCGGCCGTCGCCGCCCGGGTCGAGCATGACCTCGACGGTGTCCTGCTCCCAGAGGTGGTCGTCGCGCTCGTCGAACTCGCTCTTCAGGTAGTCGTCGTCGACCACGAAGCCGACGTAGAGGTTCTCGTCGTCCCAGAGCAGCTTGGCGGTGACGCCGAAGTCCGCGGGGCTCCCGTCCATCGTCTTCACGAAGGCGGCCGTCGCCCGCGCGCTGCGCCAGGAGGGCTCGTCGAGCTTGCCATCGATGGTGATGTCGCTCGCGCGGTTCACGTCGATCGAGGGGACGGTCGGCTCGGGGGGCGCCTCGGCGCCACCGGCCGCCCGCGGGGTCGGGATGGTCAGACCGCGGGCGCGGTTCTCGCCGTCGCTCGGGCCGCTGGTGATGCGGAGGCGGTGCGGGCCGTTCCAGAGGCCGACGTAGACGGAGGCGCGCTCATCGGTCCACTCCGCGGGGAGGGTGATGGTCTGCTCGTCCTTGATGGTCTCGCCGGCCTTCCAGGCGCCCGGCTGATAGAGCTCGCGGACGACGCCCTCGACGTCGGCGTTCACGCGGTTCGCGCCCGAGGCGTCGGTGACGTGCGTGAAGAGGCGCCAGCCCTCCTCGAGCGAGCGCTTCACCTTCCAGTGCCAGGTGATCGTCAGGGTCTGCCCGGGGCGCCAGGTCTCGGAGCTGAGGTCATAGCCGATGAGCTCGATCTTGTCCTCGAACTCGACGTTCAGGTCGTGCTCGGGGTCCGTGTCTTCCTCGGTGACGTAGGGCTCGAGGCGCTCGCGCTCCGAGCGGGTCAGATCGCGGGACTTCTCCACACAGCCGAAGCCGAGCCCGGCGACGGCTAGGGCGAGCAACACGAAGAGGGGCTTGGAATTCGTCATCGGTCCTCTGCTCACTTCCGGCGCTTCTTTTTCTTCTTCTTGATCTTCCGGCGGGTCGCCGACGGGCCGCCGCCGCTCATGTCGACGGTGCTGGTCTTGGGGGGCTTCTTGCCTCGACCGCGGCCCCGGGCGAGCCCCGGGCTCTCGGCGATCGCGGCTTCCAGGAGCTGGTCGGCGAGGCCGGCCATCATCGGGTTGCCCTCGAGGCCGCCGGTCTTGACCACGTCCTTGAGCCGACGCGCGGCGGCGAGCTGCTTCATGCCCGGGATCTTGGAGAGCATGCCGGCCTGCTGGCCGATGTCGCCCATCATCTGGCGCATGAAGACGAAGCGCTGAAGCAGGCTGGCGACCTCCTCGATCTTGCGACCGGAGCCGTTGGCGACGCGCTCGAGTCGACGCGGCTGCTTCTTGAAGAGCGAGATGTCCTTCCGCTCCTGCTTGGTCATCGAGCTGACCATGGCCTTGGTGCGGACGAGCTCGGACTCGTCGATGTTGAAGCCCTCCGGCATGGAGTCGCCGAACATCGGGAGCTTCTCGAAGATCTCCTGCAGCGGCCCCATGTTCTGGAGCATCGAGATCTGGTCGAGGAAGTCGTCCAGGGTGAAGTCACCCTGGAGCATCCGCATCGCGTCTTCTTCGGCCTTCTCCTCGTCGACGACGCCTTCGAAGTCCTTCATCAGGCCGACGACGTCGCCCATCCCGAGGATGCGGCTGGCCATGCCCTCGGGACGGAACTGCTCCATCCGGTCGAGCGTCTCGCCGAGACCGACGAACTTCACCGGCGCCCCGGTGACCTCCTGGACGGAGAGGGCGGCGCCGCCACGGGCGTCACCGTCGAGCTTCGTGAGGACGACGCCGCTGAGGCTCAGCTGATCGTGGAAGGACTTGGCGGTCTTGACCGCGTCCTGACCGATCATGGCGTCGATCACCATGAAGATGTTCTTCGGGTCGCACTTCTCCTTGATGTTGCGGACCTCGCCCATCAGGCGCTCGTCGATCGCGAGGCGACCGGCGGTGTCGTAGATGACCGTGTCCCGCTTGGCGTGCTTGGCCTCCTTGAGGCCCTGCCAGCAGATGTCGACGGGGTCGCCCCCCGGGATCGCGAAGACCGGGATGTCGATCTGCTCGCCGAGGACCTGGAGCTGCTCGATGGCGCCCGGGCGGGCGACGTCGGCGGCGACCATCATCACCTTGCGGCCGTGCTCCTCGGTGAGGAGGCGCGCGAGCTTGGCGGCGCTGGTGGTCTTACCGGAGCCCTGGAGGCCGACCATCATGATGCCGGTGACGCCGGAGTCCTCGAACTCCACGGCGGGGCCCTCCCAGGCCATCATCTTCTCGAGCTCGTCCTGGCAGACCTTTACGAACTGCTCGACGGGGCCGATCTTGATCTTCTTGCCGCCGACCTCCGCGGTGCGCTGGACGGTCTGGCCGACCGCCTGCTCCTTGACGTTGGCGAGGAAGCGTTTGACGACGGAGAACTCGACGTCGGCCTCGAGCAACGACAGGCGCACGTCGCGGAGCGCCGGATCGATGTTGTCTGCCGTGAGCTCCGTGACGCCGGCGAGCCGGTTACGGGCGGCTCTAAAACCCTTGGTCAGCGTTTCGAACATGGACGTGGTGGGGCGGCGTAGCACGGCCGCTTCATCCGGCGCAAACCCGCGCAGCCACAGGGAGCCTCGCCGATCACGAGGTGTGTGTGCGTGTCCCTCCTTTTGGCTATGCTGCCGCCATGAAAGCCCTTCGCCTCCTTTCCTGTGTCGCCCTCGTCCTCAGCGCCTGCGGGGACGACGGACCCGGTATCCAGCCGGGCTCCGACGACCAGACGACCCTCCAGGCCGCCTTCATCGAGGCCATCGACGGGGACGTGGTCGAGCTGGGCTCGGGCACCTTCGTCCTCACCGACGTGCTCGAGGTCACCGGGAAGACCGACCTGACCATTCGCGGCCAGGGCATGGACGACACCGTGCTCGACTTCTCCGCGCAGACGGTCGGGGGCGCTGGCCTCGACCTCACGAACATGACGCGGGTGATCGTCGAGGACCTCACCATCATGGACGCCCAGGGCAACGGCCTGCGCATCAACGGCAGCGACGGCGTGGTCGTCCGACGGGTGCGCGCGGGCTGGACCAACGAGAGCGACACCGAGAACGGCAAGTACGCCATCTACCCGGTCCAGTCCTCGAACGTGCTCGTCGAGGGGAGCGAGGCGCTCAACAGCTCGGACGCCGGCTTCTACATGGGTCAGGTGACCAACGGCATCATGCGGGACAACGTCGCTCGCGGAAACGTCGCCGGCTTCGAGGTCGAGAACAGCGTGAACTGCGAGGTCTACGACAACCTCGCCGAGGACAACACCGGCGGCATCTTGGTCTTCGAGCTCCCCGGCCTGCCGATGAACGGCGCCGGGACCCTGGTCCGCGACAACGAGGCGCGCGCCAACAACCGCGCGAACTTCGGCGAGCCCGGCTCGACGGTCGGCCTGATCCCCGCCGGCACCGGCATCTTCATCCTCGCGGCCAACGATGTCGAGATCCGCAACAACGTGATCGCCGACAACCGCACCCTCGGCGTGGGCGTCATCTCCTACGACACCGTCCTGGCCGTCGAGGGCGAGAGCAGCACCGGTGACCCGGACTACGACACGCTCTCCGAGGACATCTACATTCACGACAACGAGCTCTCGAACAACGGCACCGACCCCGGGACCCCGGGCGACGCCATCCAGATGCTGCTCGGGTTCATCATGGCCTTCACCGACGAGACCTTCCCGGATGGCTTGCCGGACGTGGTCTTCGACGGCTTCTTCCCGGAGGCCGCCGGCCTGGGGACGCTCTGCCTCGGGAGCTCGCCGGCGCCCTTCGTGGACATCGACGTGGAAGGCGTCGCCGCGGAGGCAAACGGCATGGCGACCCGCCCGATCGAGATCTCCCGCGACACGACGCCGCACGAGTGCGAGGGCACGCCGCGTCCCTCGGTCACGATCGACTTCGAGGGCTGATGCGTCTCGCGAGCGTTCTGCTGGTCGCGCTGGTGCTGAGCTGCGGCGACGGCCCGAGCGACGGCGTCCCCGAGCGCTTGAGCGAGTGGGGGCTCTTCACCGACGGACTGGCGCAGGAGCCGGCCGCAGGGGTGCTGCCCTACACGGTGGTGAGCCCACTCTTCAGCGACTACGCCGAGAAGCACCGGTTCATCCGCGTGCCGGAGGGCACCACGGCCGAGCTCACCATGGACGGCCCCTGGGAGTTCCCGGAGGGGACGGTGCTGGTGAAGACCTTCGCCTTCCTCGCCGACCGGCGCGATCCCACCGGTGACGAGCGCATCATCGAGACGCGTCTGCTGGTCCTCGAGGAGGGCGTCTGGAAGCCCTACGTGTACCTCTGGGACGGAGACGACGCCTTCCTCACCCAGGTCGGTGCGCGGGTCGACGTCGAGTGGATCCACGACGACGGCGCCATGCGCACCTTGACCTATCGGGTGCCGAACGCGGCGCAGTGCGCCAACTGTCACGGCGGGCTCGACGACCCGCTCCCGCTCGGACCGCGGACGCTCCAGATGGACCACGATGGACAGCTGGAGCGCCTCGAGGCGGCGGGGCTCTTCACCGCGCCGCTGCCGGCCGACCGAGACGCGCTGGTGGATCCAGAGGGGACCGAGGGAACGCTCGACGAGCGCGCCCGGGCCTATCTCCACGCGAACTGCGGCCACTGCCATCGCGACCAGGGCTCGGCCGGCCAGAGCGGCCTGTGGCTGACCGCCGAGATCACCGAGTCGCTCCAGCTCGGCGTGTGCAAGCGGCCGGTCGCGGCCGGGCGCGCGGCGGGCGGGCGAACGTTCGACATCGTGCCGGGTGCGCCCGACGAGTCCGTGATGGTCTTCCGGATGGAGAGCGACGAGGCGGGCATCAAGATGCCCGAGCTCCCCAGCCAGCTCGTGCACCCGGAGGGCGTGTCGCTGATTCGCGAGTGGATCGCCGCGATGGAGCCCGCTGGCTGCGAGTGAGCTCGGGTCAGCCCAGGAGCTGACTCAGCACGACGTACGCGCCAAGGCCGGCCCACCCGGCCCACCAGAGGCGCTCGCGCCACCGACTCGGCTTCTTCGCCTCGGGGACCGTCTCTCCGGACCGGTCGCCGAGCCATTCCATGTTGGTGAACGACTCCATCCCGGTCAGCGACTGCAGCCCACTCAGAGAGGCCAGCACCTCCTGCTGCACGTTCTTCGGTGAGATCTGCTGGGGCGTTCGCGAGGTCCGGGTTCGCCGCTTGAGCGGGATCGTGGAGTGCTTTGGCGGTTCGCCCTCGGGCTGGGCCTCGTCCTCGGGTTGGGCCTCGTCTTCGGGATGCGCCTCCGCGACCGGTCTCGACCGCGCATGGCGGGTCGGTAGCTGGGATGGCGGTGGGCTCTCGAGGGTCGCGCCCGGATCAGGCGCGGGCGCTGCGGGAGCGGGACGACCGAGAAGCACCGTTCGCTCGTCCTCGACGGTCGCCGGCGCGCGACGCTCCCCCCGGACGGCTTCGGGGGCACGACGGAGGACGGCGCGCAGCAGCGCGTCCTGAAGGGAGGGGTAGTCGACATAGCTCAGGCCGACGTCATCGATGGGATCGATGGAGAGCACCACGGACGGCGGGGCCCCGAGAAGGGCGGTCACGGCGGCCAAGCCGACGAGTGGCTGGCCGTCGAGCAGGCTCCGCGCTTCGCCCAGCCCACCGGCCACGAGATCGACGCTGATCTCGAGGTTGGGTGCCTTCGCCACCACGCGGAACGAGCCACGGCGGCCGGCAAGCGTCCTCAGCACCGAGCGAGGCCGCATGGTCCGGACCTGGACCGGCTCGGTCGTGTGTCCGAGCACCTCGTCGATCTGTGCTTCGGTGGCCGCCACGTCGAGACACTTCCGGCGGACCTCCTGGAGCACCCAACCTTCCGAGCGCTCGGTGGGGTCGATGGCACCGTCCATGTCCGTGGCGACGATGACGTCTGGATCCAGCTTGGACAGAGCGATCAGGTCGCCCCCCGAGCGGCTGGCTTCCCACACTTCGTACCCCCGCAGCCGAAGCGCATGAGCGGCTCCAGTGCCGGCCTCCACCAGAACCTGCCATCGGCTGTACCGCCCGGTTGCTATCGGACCGGCGCCTGACATGGCCCCCGCACTCGCGGGGAATGGTTGTACTTCAGTCATGGCGGCAATTTCCTCGAACGACATTATTTCAGGAAAGCAACTGTCGGCAATGTCCGGGAACCCGACACTCCAAGTGCTCCAAGTGGAGTACGGCGGGCTCACGCGTTCCTGAAGGTCGAGTGCGAGGCACGAGGCACCGCTGGTGGGCGAGACAGCGTTGTTGTCTTTTGTCCACGATCGCTCGATGCTGGCCGGTGATGGGGGACGAAGACAACTTCACAAAACCGGTCGCCCTCGAGCGGGACCGCCTCCAGGTAGAGAGCATCCACGTTCGAGTGGTCGCGGGGCCCGATCAGGGGATGTCCGCCGAGAGCACCGCGGGGACGCTGACCATCGGAACGGCCAGGGACAACGACCTGGTTCTCACGGACCGAACGGTGTCGCGCTACCACGTGGAGCTCTCGCCGGCCCTCGACCGGTCGATCCAGGTGCACGATCTCGGCTCCACCAATGGCACTGCGTGCGGTCCGGTCGTGCTCGAGAAGGGGCAGGTCGGCCCCGGCGCGGAGCTCGAGCTCGGCCGGAGCGTCGTACGAGTCGAAGTTGGGCGGGCCGCGGCCCAGTCGGTCGCCGCCACCCAAGAGCTCGCAGGCTTGCGCGGGAGCTCACCGCAGATGCGCAAGGTGATGCTCGAGATCTCCCGCGTCGCCGGGACCAACGCCAGCGTGCTCCTCCGCGGCGAGTCCGGCACGGGCAAGGAGCGAGCCGCAGCAGCGCTGCACGAGCTCTCCGGTCGGGACGGGCCGATCGTGATCGTCGACTGTGGCGCCCTGAGTCAGGAGCTCGTCGCGAGCGAGCTCTTCGGTCACGAACGGGGGGCATTCACCGGCGCGGTCGACCGCCGGATCGGCGCATTCGAACGGGCGGACAAGGGAACGCTCTTCCTCGACGAGGTCGGCGAGCTGCCCGCCGACTTGCAAGCCAAGCTCCTCGGAGCACTCGAGCGGCGAGTCATTCGTCGGCTTGGAGGGGCCAGCGACATCCGGGTCGACGTGCGTGTCGTGTCGGCGACGCACCGGGACCTCCGGAGGGCGGTCAACGCGGGCGAGTTCCGGCTCGACCTCTTCTACCGGCTGGCGGTGGTCACGTTGGTGCTCCCCCCACTTCGGGAGCGCCCCGAAGATGTCGAGCTCTATGCGCGACTCTTCGCCGACGATTTCGGCTCGGCAGAACGTTTCGAGAGGCTGCTCGAAGGCGGACTGCTCGAACGCCTGAAGGCGCATCCATGGCCAGGCAACGTCCGAGAGCTCCGGAACGTGGTGGAGGCGACCCTTGCGCTCGGTCGAGCGCCAGCGCTCGATGAGATGGAGCTGGAGACCACGGGGAACCCCTTTGCCCACCTGCGCCATCTGCCTTACAAGCGGGCGCGGGAAGAGCTCCTCGAGCGTTTCGAAGCCGACTACCTTCCACACCTGGTCGAGAGGGCGGAGGGCAACGTCTCCGAGGCTGCGCGGGTGGCAGGCATGGATCGCAGCTACCTGTTCCGGCTGCTCCGCAAACACGACCTCCGCTGAGCGAGCTGTCAGTCGTCGAGACGCGCGAGGCGGGTCGCGATCGCCAACCGCTCTCGCGGAGAGCGCGCGAGCGACTGTGCTCGCGTGAGAGCTCGACGAGCGGCCAGGCGGTCGCCGAGCTCTTCACTCGCGATCCCGAGACCGAGCCACGCATCCACGTTCTGCGGCGCGACCCCAGTCGCGCGGCGGTAGGCCGCCCGCGCCTGAACGGTCCGCCCTCGCAGGAGCGCACGCCGACCCGCACCCAGCAGCTCCGACACGTCTGCCGTCACCCTCTCGGGCTCGGGTGCCGTCTCTGCCTCCGTCTCTGCCTCCGCGACCATCATGGTCGAGGGCGGACCACGTCTGCGCTGGACCCGTCCCATCACCGAGCGTTCGCTCGTGATCGGCTCGGTCTCGGCGATCGCTTCGTCCATCGCCTCGGGCGTTGGTGGGTGGGGCTCCGACCGCTCGGTCGCGGGGGTCTCGACCTCGGCTGGCTCGATCTGGGGCGGCGGAGCGACCTCGCGCGTCGCCGTCTCCTCCGGAGCGACGGCTCGCCGAAAGGGTGGCAGCCCCACCACCCAGAGTCCGATCGTCAGCATGCCGATGATGATGGCGACCCGGGGCATCGACCACCCGGACACCGGAAGCTCGGGGAGGCTCTCCGAGGGCTCGGGGGTGAAGTCTTCGGTGACGAGGGTGGTCAGCGCCGACGCGGGTGGGGCGTTCAGCTCTCGCAGGGCCGCGAGCATCTCGCCGCAACTCGTAAAGCGCTTCGATGGTTTTCTGTGGAGCGCTCGCTCGAAGAAGCGGTCCACCGACGGCGGGATCCCATGGAGGATGGAAGATGGCGGTGGCGCGTCCGACACGAGCCGTCGTGCCATGAGGCGCACGGGATCCCGATCACGGAAAGGAGGCCGCCCGACCAGGAGCTCGAAGAGGGTGACCGCGAGCGCGTAGACATCTGCCGCCGGTTCACGGGTGTCCCGTTCGCTGGCTTCCGGGGGGAGGTAGGTCGGGGTGCCGAGCAGCATTCCTTGCTGGGTCAAGTGTTGGCCGCCGTCCTGGAACAGGGTCGCCAGCCCGAAGTCCATGACGATGGCCTTCTCGGTCCCCGTCTCATGGTCGTGCTCGAGGAAGATGTTGTCCGGTTTGACGTCCCGGTGCACCAGACGCTGCGCATGCATGGCGTCGAGGGCCTCGGCGACGGGGGTCAAGGCCTCCCCGATACGCGAGAGGTCCCATCGGCGGTCGCTCTTGAGCGCGTCCCGCAGCGTTCGCCCCTCGAGTCGCCTCATGACCAAGTAGGGGCGATTGTCAGGGAGCCGGCCGTAGTCGAACACCTGCATCAAGCCCGGGTGCCGCAGGGTGGCGGCGACTTTGGCTTCCCGCTCGAAGCGGGCCACCCCCACGGGGTGGTAGGTGATCTCCGGACGAATGACCTTGATGGCCACCGCGCGCTCGAGGGCCAGGTGAGTCGCGGCATACACCACGGCCATGCCGCCGGCGCCCAGCGGCTCTTCGAACCGATACCCATCCACCGTCTGACCCACGAGAGGGTCGACGGCGTCCCCCTTTGGTCGCTCCCCGATGGAGTCCCGTACGGTTGCCGGGGCTCGAACTTTAGCGAGCCGCGTTCAGAGCGAGTCGAGGCGGCTGCGAATGGCGGCCGCGTCCCCCGCGCCGGGAGCGAGGCGGAGGTAGCGCTGGTAGGCGCGCCGGGCTTCGGGGGCGTGGCCCATGCGCTCCTCGGAGACGCCGAGGCCCCGCCATGCCGGGGCATGGCGCGGGTCGTTGTAGGTGGCCTCACGGAAGAAGCGGGCGGCCTGCGGCAAGCGTCCGCGGAGTAGGGCGCGCTGGCCTTCGGAGGTCAGCTCGGCGGCGCGCTCGGGCGAGCGCGCCGGCTCGGCCTCCATCGTCGGTGGGGTCACCCCCATGGCGGTCGCCGCCTCGGCCTCCGTCTCGACGGGGGACGCCCGCATCGTGCGCCGGGTGGCTGGGGCCGCCTCGGTGTCCATCGTGGGCGCGGTCGCCTCCGCCTCCGTGGGCTCGGTGACCTCGGGCTCGGTCACCTCGGGCTCGGTCACCTCGGGCTCGGTCACCTCGGGCTCGATCTCGTTCGGCTCGACCACTGGGTCGGCGTCGGTCTCGGCTTCCGCGACCGGCTCGCCGGCCCAGGGAGCCCACACCACCAGCCCGACCGTGAGCAGCACCACCAGGAGCGCCAGACCGATCAGGACGCTGCGTCCGCCTCGCTGGGGCAGCTCGATGGAGGGCTCGTCGACGGTGAGCCGGCGACGCTCGAGCGGCAGCGGCTCGACGGCCGGCAGCTCGGCGTCCGTGTCGGCGGCCTGCGCTCGCGTGGTGTGCTCCCACCCTTTGACGAGCGCGTCGACGAACGCGGTGCAGCTCTCGAAGCGCTTCTTCGGCTCGCGGGCCAGCCCACGCGCCAACGGGAGCCAGAGCTGCTCGGTGCTCTCCGAGCCAGGCAGGCGAGGCGGATCGGTCGAGACCTTCGCCACCATGATCGAGGTGGGGTTGGTGCCGTCGAAGGGGAGCTGACCGCAGAGCAGCTCGTAGGCGATGACCGCCAGCGAGTACTGATCGCTCTTCTCGTCGGGATCGCCGCCGGTGCCCACCTCCGGCGCCAGGTAGTGGGGCGTGCCGACGATGAGACCGGTGCCGGTGAGCCGGTCCTGGACGGATCGATCCCGGAGCTGGGCGAGGCCGAAGTCGAGGAGCTTCGGGACCACCTCGTCCTTCTCTTCCGAGAGGAAGATGTTCGCCGGCTTGATGTCGCGGTGGACCAGCCCTTCGGCGTGGACCGCGTCGATCGCGGAGGCGATCGGCCGCAGGATCGCGAAGCTCTCCTCGATGCCGAGCTTCCCCTCCCTCATGAGGACGTCGTCGAGGTCCGAGCCGGAGAGGCACTCCATCGCCATGTAGGGCGTGCCGTCCGGCATCCGGCCGAGGTCGAAGACCTGCACGATGTTCTTGTGGCCCAGTCGCACGGCCGCGCGGGCCTCGCGCATGAAGCGCTCGATGTCCTCGGGCGCCACGCCGCGCTCGGAGATGAGGACCTTGAGCGCGACCTGCGTGCCGAGCTCGACGTGCTCGGCGAGAAAGACGGCGCCCATGCCACCGCGGCCGATGAGCTTCTTCACCTTGTAGCGGAGCCCCACCACGCTCCCGATGAAGGAGCTGGGCTCGGGCGGTGGCCGCATCATGGCGTCCACGTCGTCGACCACTGGACTGGCTCCACTCATGTCAGAGCCCGCGGCATTCTCCGTTGCGACACTCCGAGAAGAGGAAGCGGTCACACTCGTTTCCGCAACCCCCGCAGTGATTCAGGTTGGTGTTGGTGTTCACGCAGCTGCCGCCGCACTCCATCTCGCCGTCCTGGTCGCCGCAACACTCGCGGTTCACGCACTGCGACTCGACGCAGACGTTGCTGCAACTGCCGCAAGAGCCGGGGAGGGTGGGGTCCTTGCAACCTGCGGCCCCACAACAGATCTCGGTCGCAGCGCAGGTCGTGCCGCATCCGCCACAGTTGTTGGCGTCCATCGCGACGCAGCCCCCGCCACAGCAGATCTCGCCAGGGTCGCAGGTCGTGCCGCATCCGCCACAGTTGGCCGGGTCCTCCGTCACCTCTGTGCATGTGCCACTGCAGCACATCTCCGTCCCGGTATCGCAGCCACCGGGGCACTCGCACTCGGGGGCGCTCGCATCTCTGCACGCACCCTGGCAGCACGAGGTTCCAGCGCCACAAACGTCGCCGCACGCCGCGCAGTTCGCGCCGGACCCGAGCGGAGTGCAGACGCCATCACAGCAACCTTCTTTGTCGCCGCACAGCTCTGGGAAGTCGTCACAGGTCTCCGGACCCATGTCCTCCATGAACATGTCGTCCTCCACGCCCATGTCCTCGTCGACCTCGGCGTCCACGCTGGCGTCGCTGGCGTCGCCGTCGACGCAGAAGCCGGACACGCAGTCCTGACCGGTGGGGCAGTCGGAGTCGTCGCTGCAGTCGTCGAACTCCGCCGGGTTCGAGACGAAGCAGCCGCCGATGCTGATGGCGGCGAGTAGGGGGGCAAAACGAGTCACAGGTCCATCTCCAGCGCGAGGCCCGCGGCGATCTCGCCGCCGCCGACCCCGAAGTGCGGCGTGAGCGTGAGCTCGCCGTCCGAGTCCGAGTCATCCCCACCGAGCGCGTCGACCAGCAGCCAGACGAGACCGCCCGCCGCCAGGACGCCACCGCCGATGAGCAGCGCCGTCGCGGCGCGCCCGCGGCTCTGGGCCTGGCTCTGGAGGTCCGCCGCGTCCATCGCCTGCTCCGGTGTGCTGACCGTCATCGCAGCCGTCTTCCAGTCGTCGTCGGCGCCCTTGAAGAGAATGGCGGCGACCACGCCGCCGATGAGGGCCGCGCCACCGACGCCGAGCAGGATCGGTCCGCCGGCGCCGATGCCGTCCTCGGGCGGCGGCTCGATGGTCCCACCGCCGGTGTCACCGCTGCCGCCCGTGCCGTCGCCGGTGCCCCCCGTGCCGTTGTCGCCGTTCCCGCCACTCAAGGCCGGGTCTTCTTCCTCGAGCGGCGGCAGATCGAAGAGCTCGCGAAGCAGGCCGGGCACGCTGTCCAGGATCGCATCGTTGCCCTCGGCGCTCGCGACCCGCCGTGTCGCCTGCGCCACCGAGCCGTCCCGCGAGTCGAAGAGGGTGATGGTGAGCACCCGCTCGTCACCCGTGTCGTCGAGCCGAGGCGCCAGCAGGAGCTGGACCCCGTTCTCCTCGGCCACCGACCCGAGGCACTCGGCGTTCACGGACATGCACCCGAGCGCGAGCTGGGCCTGCTCGAGGTCGAGCGCCAGCGTCCCGGTGACCTCGGCCACGTCGAGCGCGTCGAGGGCGGAGCGGGCGATGCGATCGAGGGCGCCCCGAACCGAGCCGAGCTCGGTGGCGGTGCGCATCAGAGCCGCCTTGGGCTCCTCCTGGGCACCCGCTCGAGGGGCGAGAACGGCGGAGACGAGGACGAGTCCCACTACGCTGGGGGTGAAGCGAAGCATGTTCGTTACTCTATCACTGAAATTGTATTCATCAATTGGAATCGCCCCGTGACGGATGTAGGGCCCGTTGACCCCGATGCATACCCCTGGAAAGGTGCGCCCTCCATGAGCGACGCCCCGACCGAGCTGCCCCGCCCCGGTGACCCCGAGGCTCTCTATGTCGTCGACATCAGCGGCTACATCTTCCGTGCATACCACGCGCTCCCCCCGATGAGCTCGAGCAGCGGGGAGACGACTCACGCGGTGCGTGGGGTCACCAGCATGATGCTCAAACTCGTCTCCGATCGGCAACCGGCGATGCTGGGCGTCGCGGTCGACGCCCGGGGCGGGACCTTTCGGAGCGAGCGCTACCCCGAGTACAAGGCCAACCGCGACGCGCCGCCCCCGGATCTCTCCCAGCAGATCGAGCGGGTGATGGAGGTGCTCTCGGCCTTCGAGATCCCGCTCCTGGAGCACCCCGGCTACGAGGCCGACGACGTGATCGCCACCCTCGTGCGCAAGGGCCGCGAGCAGGGCCTGAAGGTCGTCATCGTCAGCGCGGACAAGGACCTGCTCCAGCTGGTGGGCGACGGGGTCGTCATGTTCGACACGATGCGCGACCGGGTCTACGGCGTGCCCGAGACCATCGACAAGTTCGGGGTCCCGCCGAACCAGGTGCGCGATGCGCTGGCGCTCATGGGCGACAGCTCCGACAACGTGCCCGGCGTTCCCTCCATCGGTCCGAAGACCGCGGCGAAGCTCCTCGAGAAGTACGGAACCCTCGAGGGCATCTACGAGAACCTCGAGGCCATCAAGAGCAAGTCGCAGAAGGCGAAGCTCGGGGACAACAAAGAGCAGGCGTTCCTCAGCCAGGAGCTCGTCACGCTCCGCGAGGACGCCAACGTCGAGGTCGAGCCCGCGGCGCTGAAGTGGACCGGCGGCGACGACGAGCACGTGCGCAGCCTCTTCCGCGAGCTCGAGTTCACGCGGCTGCTCGCGCAGCTCGATCCCGCGCCGGCCGCCGCCGGCGACGTCGAGACGCTCTTGACGCTCGCGGACCTCACCAACGCGGCGGAGGCGATCCGGGCCGCCGGCGAGCTCGCCATCGAGACCGTGCTGAGCGACGAGGACCCGCTCCGCGGCGACATCATCGGCGTCGGGCTCTCCTGGTCCGAGACCCATGGCGCCTATCTCCCCTTCGGTCACCGCACGCTCGGCGCGCCCGAGCAGCTGACCATCCCGCGGGCGCTGCGCGTGCTCCGGCCGATCCTCGAGAACTCGCTCTTTCCGAAGATCTCCGCGGACTACAAGCGCGAGGCCCTCGCGTGGGCGCGCCACGGCGTGCACCTGCGCGGTCTCAGCTTCGACGTGTCGCTCGGCAGCTACCTCTACGACCCGAGCCGCCGCGACCATCACCTCGACGTCGTCGCCCAGAACGAGCTCGACGCGGAGGTCGCGCGCTACGACTCGGTGACCAAGCAGGGCCGCAAGCGGGTGGGCATCGACGAGGTCGAGGTGAAGGAGGTCGCCCAGGTCGCCGGCGCCCGCGCCGATTACGCGCTGCGGCTCGCGCACCTGCTCCAGCCGCGGATGCAGCACGAGAACTTCCACGGCCTCTATTACGACCTCGAGCTCCCACTCGCGGGCGTGCTCACCGAGATGGAGCGGGTCGGCGTCCGCATCGACACCGATCTCCTCGATCGCATGGCGGCCGAGGCCCGCGAGGAGCTCGCCGCGCTCGAGAAGAAGGCCTACGAGCTCGCCGGCCACGAGTTCAACGTCGGCTCACCGCGCCAGCTCGAGACGATTCTCTTCGACGAGCTCGAGCTGCCGGTCATCAAGAAGACCAAGACCGCACGCAGCACCGACGCCGACGTGCTCGAGGAGCTCGCGACGATGCACGAGCTCCCGCAGACGATCATCGACCACCGCACCATCGCGAAGATCGAGGGCACCTACCTCAGCGCGCTGCCCAAGACCGTTCACCCCGAGAGCGGGCGGGTGCACACCCGCTACAACCAGGCGGTCGCTCAGACGGGCCGGCTCAGCTCGTCGGACCCGAACCTGCAGAACATCCCCATCCGGACCGAGCTCGGCCGGAAGGTGCGCGACGCGTTCATCCCGGCGGACGGCTGCCACCTGATGGCCGCCGACTACAGCCAGGTGGAGCTCCGGATCCTCGCGCACCTGAGCGGCGACGCGGAGCTGGTCGACGCCTTCACCAAGGGCGAGGACGTGCACCGCCGCACGGCGAGCGCGCTCTTCGACGTGGCCCCCGAGGACGTCAGCTACGAGCAGCGAGGGCAGGGCAAGACCGTGAACTTCGCGGTCATCTACGGCCAGACCCAGTTCGCGCTCGCCCGGAACCTCGGCATCGAGCGGAGCGAGGCCAAGCGCTACATCGACGCCTTCTTCGAGCGCTACCAGGGCGTGAAGGACTTCATGGACGAGGTGGTCGAGGAGGCGAAGAACACGGGCTACGTGACCACGCTCCTCGGGCGCCGCCGATCGCTCGCCGACATCCGCAGCCGCAACCGCTTCCTCCGTCAGGGCGCCGAGCGGATCGCCCGAAACACCCCGATCCAGGGCACCGCGGCCGATCTCATGAAAGAAGCCATGGTGCGGATCGCCCGCCGCCTCGAGCGCGAGGACCGGGCCAGCCGGATGATCCTGACCGTCCACGACGAGCTCCTCTTCGAGGTCCCCGAGGGCGAGCGGGAGCCCCTGGAAACGTTGGCTCGCGAGGAGATGGAGGGGGTCATCGAGCTCGCGGTTCCGCTGGTCGTGGACGTCGGGTGGGGCGCCTCCTGGGGCTCCGCGAAGTAGGGCAACGAAACCATTGGGAAATCTCGGGCCGCGCCGCCATTCGAGGCGGATTTTTCCCTTCCTCGAGGGGTTCGTTGACAGTTTTTCCCTAGGGGGCTAGACACCGGCACGAGCAGTGCTCGGCTCAGGGGCGAAATTCGCGCCTCTGACCCCTACGGACCGGGTCCCAGGCGGACTCGGTGCCACTCAGAACACAGGCAACGATGTTCGAAACCTACCTACCGGTCTTCCTCATGATCGGCGTGGCCTCCGCGGTCGCGCTCGGCATGTTCCTCGCGACCACCCTGGCCGGGCCCAAGAAGCCCAGCCCCGAGAAGAACCTGCCTTACGAATCCGGCTCGAACACGACGGGTGCGAACCACATCCGCCTGAGCGTGAAGTTCTACCTGACAGCGATTCTCTTCGTCGTTTTCGACATCGAGGCCGTCTTTCTCTACCCGTGGGGCGGGATGTTCCGCGACCTCGGGTGGTTCGGCTTCGTCGAGATGCTGCTCTTCCTCGTCATCCTCGGCGTGACCCTGGTCTACGCGTGGAAAAAGGGAGCCCTCGAATGGGAGAAGTGACCGACCAGCCGAAGCAGATGAAGGTGCTCGGCGGCAACCTGCCGGTCCCCGCCTTCACGACCAAGTTCGACGCCCTGCTGGCGTGGGCCCGGAAGTACTCGCTCTTCCAGTACCCCTTCGCCACGGCGTGCTGCGGCATGGAGTTCTTCGCCGTCGCCGGCCCGCGCTACGACGTGGCCCGCTTCGGCGCGGAGGCCCCGCGCTTCAGCCCGCGGCAGTCGGACGTCCTGTGGGTCGTCGGCACCATCAGCCAGCGACAGGGCCCGGCCCTCAAGCGCATCTACGAGCAGATGACCGAGCCCAAGTGGGTGGTCGCGTTCGGGACCTGCGCGAGCTGCGGTGGGTTCTACGACAACTACACGACCATTCCGGGCGTGGACAAGATCGTCCCCACGGACGTCTACATCCCCGGCTGCCCGCCGCGGCCCGAGGCCGTGCTCGACGGCCTGATGCTCCTCATGGAGAAGATCCAGAAGGGCGTCCACGGCGAGCCCGTCACGGTTCCGCCCCGTGAGGTGCCGAAGCTGGCTCAGCTCCGCGCCAAGAAGCGCACGGGCAACGACGCTCCTTCGGGAGGTCACTCGTGAGCCAGAAGGTCGTGAAGAAGCTCGAGAAGGAGTTCGGCGACAAGATCCTCGCCAAGGACGACTTCCGAGGCGACGACGAGGTCACCATCGCCCTCGGTTCGTGGGTGAAGGCCGCCGAGTTCCTCAAGTCGGACCCCGACTGCGCGATGGACCACTTCGGTGACCTGACCGCCGTCGACTGGCCCGAGCGCGAGGCCGAGGGCGGCGAGCGCTTCGACCTGGTGCTCTACCTCCGCTCGGTGGAGAAGAAGCACCGCATCTTCCTGCGCGCCCGCGTGGCCGACGGGAAGAAGGCGCCGACGTTGACCCCGGTCTACCCCGGCGCGAACTGGGCCGAGCGCGAGGTCTACGACATGTTCGGCATCGAGTTCGCCGACCACCCGGACCTGCGCCGCATCCTCATGTACGAGGAGTTCGAGGGCTTCCCGCTCCGGAAGGACTACCCGATCGACAAGGCCCAGCCGCTGGTCGAGTACCGCGACGTGGACGACACCCTGAAGCTCCCGCCCTTCGGCATCGAAGAGGGACAGCCCTTCGGTCGCATCGACTGGGAAGGCCGCCTCGAGGGCGTGGGCGAGCAGGTCTCGCCGTCCATCGGTCTGCAGACCGGTGAACGCCGCGCGCTGAGCGACTCCGAGGTCGCCGAAGAACAGGCCGCGAAGCTGGCCGAGGCGGGCGAAGCCGCCGAAGGGGCGGAGTAAGTCATGGAGCCCATCGACGAGATCCTCACCGAGACCGAAGCGCTCGACCTCCCGACCGAGCCCATGCGGCTCAACATGGGGCCGAGCCACCCGGCCATGCACGGCACCATCCGGATGGTCCTCGACCTCGACGGCGAGACCATCCTCAACGTGGACGTCCAGCCGGGCTACCTGCACCGCGGCTTCGAGAAGAGCTGCGAGCGCGGGACTTACGCGCAGGTCTACCCCTACGCGGACCGGCTCAACTACGTCTCCCCGATGCTGAACAACGTCGGCTTCTCGCTCGCCTGCGAGAAGCTGCTCGGCATCGAGGTGCCGGAGCGCTGCGCCTACTACCGGGTCCTGCTCGGTGAGCTCGCGCGCATCTGCGACCACTTCACCTGCAACGGCGCGAGCGCGATGGAGCTCGGCGCCATGACGCCCTTCCTGTGGCTGCTCAAGGTCCGCGACTGGATCTGGGACATCCTCGAGAAGGAGACCGGCGCGCGCATGACGCACAGCTTCGGTCGCATCGGTGGCATGGCCGCGCCCCCCACGCCGGGCTTCAAGGAAGACGTCCGCGCCATCCTCCCCGAGATCCGCAAGGTCGTCGGCGAGGCCGAGGGGATGCTCCTCAAGAACCGCATCTTCCTCGACCGGACCCAGGGCATCGGCATCCTCAGCAAGGAGCGCGCGCTCGCGCTCGGCGTGACCGGCCCGATGCTCCGCTCGACCGGCGTCGCCTACGACGTCCGCAAGGACCACCCCTACAGCCTCTACGACCGCTTCGACTTCGACGTCCCGGTCGGCACCGACGGCGACAACTGGGACCGCTTCATGGTCCGGATGGAAGAGATCCGGCAGTCGATGCGCATCATCGAGCAGGCGCTCGAGCAGATGCCGGACGAGGGCCCGATCAACGTCGAGGACCCGCGGATCATGCTCCCCGAGAAGCGCGAGGTCTACGACACCATCGAGGCCACCATCGCGCACTTCAAGCTCGTCATGGAGGGCCTGAAGCCGCCCAAGGGCCGGGTCTACTCGATGATCGAGGCCGGCAACGGCGAGCTCGGCTTCTACATCGTCTCCGACGGCAGCGGCACGCCCTATCGCGTCCGCGTTCGTCCCCCCTGCTGGTTCAACCTGCAGGCCTCCCGAGAGATGCTGATCGGCGACATGATCGCCGACATCGTCCCCACCTTCGGCTCCGTCAACATGATTGGCGGGGAGTGCGATCGCTGAGATGCCCACTTTCTCCCTGAACGGTCAGACGATTCCCTTCGAGAAGGGGGACACGATCATGCGCGCCGCGTGGCGCGCCGGGATCGAGATCCCCCACTACTGCTGGCACCCGGGTCTCAGCATCGCGGCGAACTGCCGGATGTGCCTGGTGCACATCAAGAGCGGTCGGCAGATGCAGATGCCGATCATGCGCTTCGACGAGAAGAAGGGCGCGTACGTGCCCGACACCAAGCCGAAGCTCATGCCGGCGTGTCAGGTCGAGGTGCACCCGGACATGGAGGTCGACTCCGTCTCCGAGGACGTCGAGAAGGCGCAGCACTCGGTGCAGGAGTTCCTGCTCCTCAACCATCCGGTCGACTGCCCGATCTGCGACCAGGCCGGTGAGTGCAAGCTCCAGGACTACTGGCTCGACCACCAGGCCGACCTGAAGCGCAAGCGCACCGAGCCGGTGCACAAGCCCAAGGGCGTCCGCTTCGGCGAGACCATCGTCTACGACGCCGAGCGCTGCATCATGTGCACGCGCTGCATCCGCGTCTGCGACGAGCTCGTCGGCGACCCGGTGCTCGACATGCGCGAGCGCGGCAACCGCAACGAGATCGTCCTCGCGCCGGGCCGCGAGCTCGACCACGACTACACGCTGATGACCGAGCACGTCTGCCCGGTCGGCGCGCTCACCAGCCGCGACTTCCGCTTCAAGGCGCGCGTCTGGTTCCTGAAGTCGGTCGAAGGCGTCTGCTCCGGCTGCGCCACCGGCTGCAACACGCACGTCGACTACGACTCGCGCTACGGCAAGGTCTACCGCCTCCGCCCGCGCGACAACATGGACGTCAACAAGTTCTGGATGTGTGACGACGGCATGATGACCTACACGGAGGTCAGCGAAGCCCGCGTCACCACCGCGACCATCGGCCGCGGCGACGAGCCCGAGGCCGTGCTCCCGGAAGAGGCCATCGACGACGTCGCGCTCCGCCTCGAGCAGACCGAGGGCGCGAAGATCGGCTTCGTGTTCAGCGCGCTCCACTCGAGCGAGGACAACTACGCGCTCGCCCGCCTCGCCGAGGCCGTCGGCGCGGAGAAGCGCTACCTCGCCGCTCGCCCCGACT
This sequence comes from Deltaproteobacteria bacterium, assembly GCA_017644045.1. Lineage (GTDB taxonomy): Bacteria > Myxococcota_A > Polyangia > Polyangiales > Houyiibacteriaceae > UBA1660. The sequence goes on along the minus strand of JAEPMI010000007.1, from coordinate 210,375 downwards.
GGAAGGGCGACGACATCCTCCGCAGCACCGACCACAACCCGAACCGCGCGGGCGCTCTGGCGGCCGCCGGTGGGTCGCTCGAGGACACCGAGGACCTCATCCAGGACGTCATGGCCGGCGAGGTCGAGGCGCTCGTGGTGCTCGGCGCCATCTGCGAAGAGGACGCCGCTCAGCTCGAGCCGCTCCTCAAGCTGGAGACGCTCATCTGCCTGACCCCGAACGACGGTCCGCTCTCGGACCTGGCGTCCATCGTCCTCCCCGTCGCGAGCTGGGCCGAGAGCTTCGGCACCTTCGTGAACGGCAAGGGCATGGCGCAGACCTTCCAGCGCGCCATCCCGGCGCCCGCGGGCGTCGAGCCGGCCTGGAAGACGATCGCCCAGATCGCCGAGGAGCTCGACTCGCCCCTCGGCTTCACCCGTGTCGCCGACGTTCGTGCCGCGCTCGCCCAGAGCGCCGCCGCGGCGACCCCATCCCCGGCCCCGGCCTCGGCGGCCCCGGCCCCCGCGGAGTGAGAGCGTGAGCACCACCGGCATTCTGATCGCAGCCGTCGCGAAGATCCTCTTCGTGCTCCTCGTCGTCGTCGGCGCCTTCGCTCCCGCCCTGGTCTGGGCCGAGCGTCGGCAGTCCGCGATGATGCAGGACCGCGTGGGTCCGCACCGCGCCGGCATCCCGCTCCCGAAGGGCGTCGTCGCGATGCTAGACGGCCTCCGCGCCCCGCTTCGCGCCGGCGCCTACCTCTCGTGGTTCGGGATGTTCCTGGCCGTCGCGCTGCTGGCCATTCTGCTCCTCTTCCGCGAGGAGCCCGTGCTCTTCGGGCTCGAGGCGAAGGTCTACTACATCGCGATCCCCGTGCTCGGCCTGCTCGGCCTCGTCTCGATGGCGGGCTACAAGGCGCACACCAAGATCGTCGAAGGCGGCGGCACCATCACGCTGCTCGGCCTGCTGCACCCGCTCGCGGATGCGCTGAAGATGATCTGGAAAGAGGACTTCATGCCGCCCAAGGCGGACAAGTTCCTCTTCTCGATCGCGCCGATCATCACGCTGATCCCGGCCATCGCGAGCTTCGCCGTGATCCCCTTCGCGGACGTGCTCTACCTGGACTACTGGGACGCGCACATCCCGTTCTCGACCGACCCGGCGACGCTCGAGAGTGCCGTCGTGCCGCTCCAGATCGCGTCGCTGAACGTCGGCATCCTCTTCATCTTCGCGGTCGCCGGCACCGGCATCATCGGCGCGGCGGTCGGTGGCTACGCCTCCGACAACAAGTACTCGCTGATGGGCGGCATTCGCGCCGCCAGCCAGATGGTGAGCTACGAGGTCGCCCTCGGCCTGACCATCGTCCCCTGCTTCATGCTCTACAACACGCTCCGTCTCGAGGAGATGGCGGCGTACCAGTCGGAGAACTTCTGGGGCATCGTCTACCCGCCGCTCTGGATCCCCTTCATCCTCTACCTCACCTGCGCCATTGCAGAGACCAAGCGCATCCCCTTCGATGCGCCCGAGGGTGAGTCCGAGCTCGTCGGTGGTTACCTGACCGAGTACTCGGGGATGAAGTTCGGCATGTTCTTCACCGGCGAGTTCGTCGAGGTCGTGGTGCTCTCCGCCCTGGCCACGGTGCTCTTCTTCGGTGGCTGGGACATCCCCTTCCTGACCCACGGCGGCTTCGACCTGCCCTTCGACTGGGAGATCGCCATCCCCGGCACCAACTGGGTGCTCGAGGACCAGATCCCGATGGCCCACTGGGGCGTGCTGGCCATTCAGGTCGGCGGCTTCCTCGCGAAGATCGTCGTCTTCGTCTGGTTCCAGCTCATGGTCCGCTGGTCGCTCCCGCGCTTCCGCTACGACCAGATCATGGCCCTCTGCTGGAAGGGCGTCCTGCCCCTCGCCCTGATCAACATCCTGATCATGGCCCTTTGGATTCTGGGCCTTTCCTGAAGCCTCCTTCGAGACCCGAGACGAGAGCGATTCCATGACCATTGGCGTCAAAGTCATCACCAAGCCCAAGCGCACCATGAGCGAGCAGGTCTACGTGCCTGCCATCGCGGCGGGTCTGGGCAAGACCATGAAGCGTTTCTTCAAGAACACCTTCGGACCGGAGGAAGAGAAGGAGATCGCGACGGTGCGCTACCCGGAGGAGAAGCGGGAGTACCCCGCTCGCTTCCGCGGTATCCACCGCCTCACCCAGCGCTCCGACGGCTCGCCCCGTTGCGTGGCGTGCCTCTGCTGCAGCACCGCCTGCCCCGCGCAGTGCATTCACATCGAGCCGGCCGAGTACGAGCCGGACGACCCGCGCTACGGCTACGAGCGCTACCCGGCGCGCTTCGTCATCGACGAGCTCCGCTGCATCTTCTGCGGCTACTGCGTCGAGGCCTGCCCCTGCGACGCCATCCGCATGGACACCGGTATGCACATGCCCCCGAGCACCGAGCGGTCCCACTTCCTCTACGAGAAGGAGACCCTGCTCGAGCTCCCCGGCCGCGACGGCACGTACCTCACGGCCAACCCGCGCCACGAGCCCGGCGACCCGACCCACCCGGGCATCGATCGCCTCAAGGGCCACTGAGCTCCAGGCTTCCAGCGACGCCCCCGTGCTTCCGGCGCGGGGGCGTTCTTCGTCCGTCACCCACTCGTGGCGGTTGCAGCTTTGCCTCGCACGGAGTCACGGAGCCACAGAGTTCACGGAGAGAACGAATGGAATGGGATTGCCGGCGCGACGCGCACCCGGCACGCGAACCGCCTGACGACTCGAGAGACGGCAGCGCCGACGTCATCCCCAAACCTCTGTGTTCCTCTGTGGCTCCGTGACTCCGTGCGAGGCCCTAGGGCTCATCGGGCTCAGTGAAGCCTGGCGGGTAACGCGGGGAAGGGCAGGGCGACGAGTGGAGCCTGGAGGGAACCCGAATGCCGCTCTACGACGCGACCGTGCCGCAGCTCAGCAAGATGCTGGGCAACCTGGATGGCTGGCTCGAGAAGGCCGCCGCCTTCGCCGACAGCCGGAAGGCCGACCCCGAGCGCTGGGTCCAGGCCCGCCTGGCGATCGACCAGTACGCGCTGGCGCAGCAGGTCCAGGGGGCGTGCGACACCGCCAAGTTCGCCGCTGCCCGGATGACCGGCAAAGAGGCTCCCAAGGACGCCGACGACGAGAAGACGCTCGCCGAGCTCCACGCGCGCATCGCCAAGACCCGCGAGTACCTCGCCAGCTTCGAGCCGAGCGACTTCGACGGTGCGGAGGAGCGCGTCGTCGCGCTGCCCTTCCTCCCCGGGAAGGGCGCCCTCGCCGGCGAGTACCTCAACAGCTGGGCGCTCCCCAACTGCTACTTCCACCTGTGCATGGCCTACGCGATCCTGCGCACCAACGGCGTCGAGCTCGGGAAGCGCGACTACATCGGTAGCATCGACATCCAGGATCTCTGAGCCCCGTTCACCCCGCTGGGCTTCGATGTGCCCGTTGGGGCCTGAACGCCTCGCACGGAGTCACGGAGCCACAGAGGAGCACAGAGGATTGGGGGATGACGTCGGCGCTGCCGTCTCTCGAGTCGCCAGGCGGTTCGCGTGCCGGGTCACTGGTCGCGCCGGCAGTCCCATTCGTTCGTTCTCTCTGTGACTCCGTGACTCCGTGACTCAGTGCGAGGCAAAGCTGGAATCGGGACGAGCGGGCGACGAAAGGGACGCTGGGGGACGAGTGAGCTAGGCTCCGCCGCGATGAGCGACGACGCCCCGAAGCACGCCCCCGCCACGGTCACCGTCCACGGCGGGGAGCCGCGCCGCCATCCGGAGGCGGCGATGACGGCGCCGATCGTCCAGACGGCGACCTACACCTTCGAGGACACGGCCGAGCTGAAGGCGTTCTTCGAGGGGCGGACCGAGCGCACCGAGGAGTACGGGCGCTACGGGAACCCGACGGTGCGGCTCTTCGAGAAGAAGCTCGCGGCGCTCGAGAACGCGCAGGACGCGGCCGCGTTCTCCAGCGGGATGGCGGCGGTCACCACCGCGATCCTCGCGCTCACGAAGGCGGGCTCGCACGTGGTGCTCTTCAGCGACTGCTACCGGCGGACGCGGCAGTTCGTGACGCACTTCCTCGATCGCTTCGGCGTCGAGAGCACGCTCGTTCCTCCAGCGGACGTCGACGCGCTCGAGGGCGCGCTCCGCAAGGAGACCAAGCTGGTCATCAGCGAGGCGCCGACGAACCCGTACCAGACGGTGCCGGACCTGAAGCGGCTCGCCGCCATCTGCAAGGAGCGTCGCATCAAGACGATGATCGACAGCACCTTCGCCACGCCGATCAACCTCCGACCGGTCGAGCACGGCATCGACCTCGTGGTGCACAGCGCGACCAAGTACCTCGGCGGCCACAACGACGTCCTCGGCGGCGTCATCGCCGGCAAGGAGGGTCTGGTCGGCATCGTCCGCGAGCTCCGCAACGTGCTCGGTGGTGTCCTCGATCCCCACGCGGCGTACCTGCTCCTCCGCGGCACCAAGACCCTCGCGCTCCGCGTCGCGCAGCAGAACGCGAGCGCCCAGCGCATCGCCGAGACCCTCGAGGGCCACCCGAAGGTCGCGCGCGTCTGGTACCCGGGTCTGGCCAGCCACCCGAACCACGAGACCGCCAAGAGCCTCATGACCGGCTTCGGCGGCGTCGTGACCTTCGAGCTGAAAGACGGCCTCGACGCCGGCAGCCGCGTCGTGGACGCCGCCCGCATCCCACGCATCGCCCCGAGCCTCGGCGGCGTCGAGAGCCTCATCGAGCAGCCGGCCCTGATGAGCTTCTTCGAGCTCACCACCGAGCAGCGCGAGGCGGTTGGCATCAAGGACGGTCTGATCCGCTACGCGGTCGGCGTCGAGGACCCCGACGACCTCCTCGCGGACCTGCTGCGGGCCCTCGACCACGCGTAGAGTCGCCTCTCCAGTCTCGTCGGTTTCAGCTTTGCCGCGCACAGAGTCACGGAGCCACAGAGGTCGCAGAGAGAAGAACGAATTGGAGTGCCCGCGCGACCAGCCACCCGGCGCGCGAACCCCGCAGCGGTTCGAGAACCGCCGGCGCCGACGTCATCCCCAAACCTCTGTGTTCCTCTGTGGCTCCGTGACTCTGTGCGAGGCGTTTGGGGAACACCGGGGTGGAACGAAGCCCGGAACGGAAAGAGCCGCGCCCCCCAGGGGAGCGCGGCTCGTTCGCGTGAGCGGGTAGGGCGGCCGGCCCTACTCGTCTTCGGTGCCGTCGAGGACCGAGCGCGCCGCCTCTTCCATGGCGCCGCCCTCGTCGCGGGCGCGAAGGAGCAGACCGGTCTCGGGGATCTCGTGGAACGCGGCGGCGACCAGCATGCGCTTCTCTTCGTCGTCGCCCTCCATGGCCTCCCAGAGCTTGTCGCGGACCAGCTGCGGGCGGAGACCGCCGACGCCGTCCCAGCCGCTGCGGAGGACCGCCACGGCCTTGGCCCAGGGGTAGGCGTAGCTGTTGTCGCCGTCGCCCTCGCGGAGGATCTCGGCCACCTTCAGCCGCCGCCAGATGGCGCCGTTCTCGAACATGTCGGTGGTGAGCAGGTTGAACCAGTCGTTCTCCTCGTTCATCACCCACATCTGCAGGACCTCGCGGAGGTCGCCGTCGGTGGCGAGGGTCGCGACGAGCTTCTCGGCCGACGCCTGGCCGCCGCCGAGCACGATGGCCACGGCCGCGTCGCGGCGATGGGCCTCGTCGTCGAGCATGTTGGCGAGGCGCTCGTCGACCGCGGGGTCACCGGAGTAGCCCACGGCGATGGCCGCGGCGCGCTTCACCTCGGCGGGCTGGTCGCTCGCCATGAGCTCGAGGAGGAGCGGGTTCAGGTCGCGGTGCGGCTTCTGCCACAGCGCCTGCACGTAGTAGCGCTTGGCGTTGTCGCGGACGTCCGGCGACTGGACCTTGTTGATCACGTTTCGCATCGTGTCGTCGTCGGCGATCTGGCCGATGGAGGCCGCGGCGAGGCCACGGAGCTCGTAGTCGTCCAGGTCGTCCTCGACGACCTCCATCAGGGCCTCGACGGCCTCGAGCCGACCGTAGCGGCCCATGGCGAGAATGGCGGCGCGGCGGTTGCCGAGCAGCTCCTCGTTCACGAGCGAGCGGTCGGCGGCGTTGGTGGCGCCCATCTCGACGTCGCCGCGGTCGACCATCTTGAGCAGGTCGCGGAACGAGCCGTCGTCGTTGAGGTCGCCGAGCGACATGCCCGCCGCGCGGACGTCGTCACCCTCGAGCTCCTTCTCCATCGGACGGGCCGCGGCCGGGTCGCCGGTGGCGCCCAGGTTCCGCAGGATCGCCGCCTTCCGGTAGGGGTGGGTCTCCATCATCTCGACGAGCTTGTCGGTGTCGGACTCGTCGACCACCCAGCGCAGCGCCTCGATGGCGTCACTGACGAGGTCGTCGTTGTCCTCGACGGTGGTGAGGGCGTAGAGGACCGGCTTCGCGCGCTGGTCACTGAAGTTCGCGAGCGCGAGGGCGGCGATGGAGCGGAGCTCCTGGTCCTCGTGGTCGAGGAGCTGGGCGAGCGCGTCCGCGGTGCGTCGGTCGTGGGTCTTCTCCACCAGGCGCGCGAGCGAGCGCTTCATCTCGACCTCGGAGGCCTCGTGCATGAACACCGCGAGGTCCGGGCCGGCGGTCGACTTCTCGAGGGCGTCCAGGATCGTGCCTTCGAGGTTCCGGTTCGCCTGGAGCGCCGCGAAGAGCGGGCGGGCGGCGGCGGCCTCACCGATGCGGCCGAGGCCGGCGGCGGAGGCGCGAATGACCTCGGTGGACTGGTCGTCCTCGTCCATCGCGATTTCCGCCTCGAGCATGCGCGCGAGCGGCTCGATGACGGCGGCGGTCTCGACCTCGGCGAGAGCGTGGGCGGTGAGCAGGCGGACGGCCTCGGTCTCGTGACCGGTCAGGTCCGGCGAGCTCAGGCGATCGACGCCGAGCACCTCGGTGACCAGGCGATGGTCGAACCCGGGGATGTGCTGCAGATCGCCCTTGGAGAAGGCGTCGAGCATCGCGTCGATGAAGGCCTGGTCCTGTGAGCGGAGCACCGCGAGGGTCCAGATGACCTGGTTCCGGTCGCGCTCGTCGGTGTCGGGGAGCACCTGGAGGAGGGTCGGCACGGCGTTGTCGGCGGCGGGCGGGCCGATCTCTGCGAGGGCCCAGGCGGCCGAGCGGCGAACGACGCCGGCCTCCTGGAGCTTCTCGATGAGGAGCGGCACGGCCTCGGCGTCCTCGAAGTGGCCGAGGTTCATGATCGCCCGCTGCTTCACGTCCTCGAAGCCGGCGTTGGCGAGGATCTCACGGAGCGCAGCGTTCCGCTGGCTCGCGTCGGTCATCTCCTCGACCGGCTCGAAGACCTCCATCCGGTGGTCGTACGCTTCGCTCTGCATGTACGCCCACACGCCGACGCCCGCGGCGCCGAGCACGATGGTCGCGAAGATGAGCTTGCCGACCATCGAGCTTCGCTGATTGATCTTCTTCAGCGTCGCGTTGTCGTCGCCGAGGACCATCCCGCCACCGACGGGGGAGTCGTCGAATGCCGCGAGGTCGTCGTTGGGCTCGCTCTCGATATCGAAGGGGTCGTTCGCCATTCCGGTGTGCCTTTGAGTGTGGAGGGGAGGGCGCTCAGCGCACGAGCGCAAGCCCGCGGTCCCCTCGCGAAGCGGCGCCACCATACCCGAAAGGGGAATTTCGCATCAACAGACTTCGACGATTGGGTGAACCGGGTGCAAGTGCCCGGAATCGCTGTTGACCCGCCCAACAGCTCCCCTTAGGCTCGGGGGCCCCGGGAGAGCATCCATGACGAAGAGTGAGCTTATCGACGCCGTGGCCCAGCGGACACGGATCACCAAGAGCCGTGCCGAGCAGGTGGTCAACTGCGTGTTCGAGGCGATGACCACCGCCCTCGAAGGTGACCAGGGCATCGAGATTCGCGGCTTCGGGAGCTTCACCGTCCGCCACTACAAGGCCTACAACGGTCGGAACCCCCGGACCGGCAAGCCCGTGCCGGTGCCGCCCAAGCGGCTGCCCTTCTTCAAGGTGGGCAAGGAGCTCAAGGAGCTCGTGAACGCACCCTTGGTCGCGCGCCAGAAGGCCAAGGAAGAAGCGGCGGCGAAGGCCAAGGCCGCTGCGGCCGCGCCCAAGGCCGAAGCCGACGAGCCCGGCTCCACCGCCTGAGCTGCTGGCGCCCCGGCGCGTTGGCGCCATACTCCGGCCCCCATGGCCCACCTCAGTCCGGAAGAGCAGCTCGAGGAGCTCAAGCGCGGTGTCGTCGACCTCCACGTCGAGGAAGACCTCCTGAAGCGACTGAAGGAGGGCCGGCCGCTCAAAATCAAGGCCGGCTTCGACCCGACCCGCCCGGACCTGCACCTCGGTCACACGGTGCTGATGAACAAGATGCGCCAGTTCCAGGAGCTCGGGCATCAGGTGATCTTCGTGGTCGGCGACTTCACGGCGATGATCGGCGATCCCTCCGGCCGCAGCGCGACCCGCCCGGTCGCCACCCGCGAGGAGATCCTCGAGGGCGCCAAGACCTACGCCGAGCAGGCGTTCAAGGTGCTGGACCCCGAGAAGACCAAGGTCGTCTACAACTCCGAGTGGCTCGGTGAGCTGAAGTTCGACGACGTCATCCGCCTGGCCGGCCGCTACACGCTCGCCCGGATGATGGAGCGCGACGACTTCTCCAAGCGCTGGGCCGAGCACGCCTCGATCTCCATTCACGAGCTCCTCTACCCGTTGGTGCAGGCCTACGACTCCGTCGCGCTCGAGTGCGACGTCGAGCTCGGCGGCACCGACCAGCTCTTCAACCTGATGGTCGGTCGCGAGATCATGGGTCGCTTCGACCAGCGGCCGCAGATCGTGATGACCACGCCGATCCTCGAGGGCCTCAGCGCCCGCGAAGAGGACGGGAAGATCGTCGGCGACAAGATGAGCAAGTCGCTCGACAACTACGTCGGCGTCGCCGAGCCGCCGGAGACGCAGCTCGGAAAGCTCATGAGCATCTCGGACGGCGTCATGTGGCGCTACTACGAGCTGCTCAGCGCGGAGCCGAAGACCGAGATCGCGAAGCGAAAGGCCGCTTGCGCCGACGGGTCGATGAACCCGAAGAAGGCCAAGATGGCCCTCGCGAAGGAGATCGTCGCCCGCTACCACGGCCAGCCCGAGGCCGACGAGGCGGAGCGGAAGTGGGAGGCGCAGTTCTCCCGCGGCGAGGTCCCCGAGGACATGCCGAAGGTCACCCTCGAGGTCGAGGGCGACTCCATGGGCGTCGCCCAGCTCCTCGCGGCCGCGAACCTCGTGCCGAGCACCTCGGAGGGCCGCCGCCGCATCAAGGGCGGCGCGGTCCAGATCGACGGCGAGAAGGTCACCGACATCCAGGCCACGCTCGGCAAGGGCGGCCCCTACGTGGTCCGCGCCGGCAAGCGCGCCTACGCCGAAGTCACCCTGACCTGAGCGCTCAGTAGCAAGTGCAGAAGCCGGTCTCCGCCTCGCAGCGGAAGTCGCCGTCGCAGTCGCGATCCGTCTCGCACCGGGGCTGACACGTGCCGCCGGAGCCGTGGTCGCAGCCGAGGCCGAGGGGGAAGGGCGCGTCCGCCGGCAGCTCGGCGCAGTCGGCGTGAACCGCGCAGTGGGTGCCGACGCCCAGCTCGGTTCCTCCCACTCGTTGCTCACACTCGAGGACCAGCGTGCCGCTCGGCTCGAGCCCGCCGGAGAAGGCGACTCGGTGGGGGCCATCCGCACAGCCGACTGCCGCCGGACCGAAGTCGTCGTAGAACCAGCCGGGCTCGGTCGGCAACACGTCGAGGGCGACTCGCTGCTCGATGGCGCACCGCGTCCGACCTGGTTCCTCGGGCTCGAGGAGAACCCGGCCCGGACCGCAGGCTCCGTCGACGATCTCCACCAGCTCGCATGGAACCCGTCCATCGGGTCGGCGCTCGATGGCGTGGGGCAGGCAGCTCGGACCGAGAGCCGCGGCTATCACGCGGGCCATCCGGTCCACGGGATCGGTGAGCGTCTCCCGACACGTCGAGTCCACCCACACCGAGGCACCCGCTTCGGCAAGCCCATGGGCGACTCGAACGATTCGCTCGGGCGGGTAGGCCCGCCCTTCGCCCGGTCGGTCACAGCTCGCGACGAGCTGGGTCGAGTCGAGCTCGGCCTGCCGCGACTCCATTCGGGCGTCGGAGAGCAGCGCCTCCAGCTGAGGCGTCACCGGCGCGTCCTCGCTCGGGACCGCGTCGACTGGGACACCACCCAGCACGCCGTAGAAGAGGCGGCCGGGGTCGTCGCGCAGCGTCAGCAGTCCCTCCACGTAGCGGGAGATCGGATGGAGTGAGGGCTCGTGGATGCATCTCAGGTTGGCGGGGATCGTGATGCTCGGGTCCTCGAGGTCGTACACGTCGGTGTCGTGGGCCGAGCAGTCGTCCTCGTCCCCGAGCGTGATGATCGCCAAGAGCGAGTCCTCACGAAGGAAGCCGGCGTTCGCGCCGTCGGCGTGGCCCACGGTGTTCCCGGAGAACCGAAGGGGGCTCGTTCTCGGTGTCAGGGCCTTCAGCGTGGCTTCGAGCGGCTGCTCGAAGCCACAGCCCTGGTAGCCGAGGGCGGACATCACACACCTTGCGTGGTCTCCGCCGTCGCGGAGGTCGAGCGGTCGCGCGCCGAACTCGAGCCACGGCGGATGGTCCGCCAGGCAGAACGCCGAGAGGTCCCCCACCGTCTGCAGCAAACCGTCCTTCCCGAACACCGAGCCGCAGGCTCCGTCCGGCCCGGTGCCCATGTCGGAGGTGACGACCCCGAGGTGGAAGGAGTCGACCGAGGTCGCGCTGCCCTCGAAGCCCGGCAGCCCACCCCGCGCCAAGGCGGTGAGGAGCCGCGGAACCTCCGCGATCAGGTCGGCTTGCCACTCGATCCTGGTGGTGTCGTCGATGACGAAGAGCAGGTCGAGCTGCGGTGCACCGGCGGGCTCCACTTCGAAGGTGGTCCGACGAATGGCGCACACGCCTGGCGCGGGCCTCACACACGCGCCGCGGACGCTGCAGACTCGCTCCGCCTCGCACTCGCTGCCGTCCTCACAGGGCTCGCCGGCGTGACAGCCGGCCAGGACGAGCAGGAGGGTGAGGAGCGGCCGCACGCTCGTGCGTCGCACGGTCGGCGCCGGAATTCCAAGGGCTACTGCTGGGACTGCAGCGTCTGCTTCACCGCGCCGGTGGCCTTGTCGACCAGCTTCGCGGCGAGCTCGAGCTCCTGGGTGTAGCGGTAGACGCCGGCCTGGAGCGCGAGCAGCTGGCCGGGCTCGAGGTTCTTGCCGCGACGGGCGCGGGCGATGGCGCCGTCGACGAACTGCTCGCCGCGTCCGATGGAGCGGACGGCGTCGCCGATGGCCTCCAGCACCGGGGAGGGCTCGTCGGGCGGCGGGGCCTCGGTGGCTTCGAGGTGGTCGGCGAAGGAACGGCTGGGTTCGCTTCGGCGCGGGGCGGGTTCGAGCTCGGCGCGGATGGGTCCGGCGCCGCTCAGCGTGGTGAGGGGATCGGGCATGCCGGCGTTCTCGTCCTCGGCGCGGGCGAGTTGCGTGGCTAGTCTATTCTTCCGCGAGCGCGTCGCGGATCCGGCCGAGGGCCTTGTGGTGCAGCCGGGAGGCCCACGATTTGGAGATGCCCAGCTCTTCGGCGACGTGATCGAAGCGCCGCCCCTGGAAGTAGAAGCCCTCGACCAGGAGGCGCTCGCGCTCGGGGAGGGTGGGCACGATCTTCCGGACGCGCTCCTTCATCTCCTGGCTGAGCAGCGCCTCCTCCGGATCGTCCTTGGTCTGCTCTTCTTCGCTCTGTCCGAGCGCCGCCATGGTCCACGAGGCGCTGAGCTTGGTGATGGCGTCGCGGAGGGTCTCGGCGGTCTTCTCTTTGTCCGCCCGCGCCTTCGGGTCGGCCGCGCGGGCTTCACCGATGGACTCGCCGACGTAGAGGGCGGCCTCGGCGGCCTTGAGCTGCTTGTAGGCCCGGCGGGAGAGGAAGCCTCCGTCGCGCACGCCGTCGATGATGGCGCCGCGGATGCGGTAGTAGGCGAAGCTGTTGAACTGGACGCCCCGGGTCGGGTCGTAGCGGCGCCTGGCTTCGAGCAGCCCCGCGAAGCCGTAGGCCATGAGATCGTCCATTTCGGCTCTCAGCTCGAAGCGAGCGCGAATTTTCTGGGCGATGCTCGCGACGAGCGGTCGGTACTCCTCGACGAAGTCGGCGTCCGATTGTTCCGGGTTCATCGAGTGTTCCGTCCCCTGCGAACTGCTCTACACACCGGTGGCGCCAGCGGTCAAGGATGGCTGAAGCCCGGATCCATGGTTGGACTCGCGCGGCACCCGTGGCAGAGGTGGGGCGTGCGTCGCTCGCGACCAACCACGGGCTCTCCAGGACTCCAGCGCGCCCGCCTCCCTTCGTCCTTCGAAGGACTCGCGGAACGGGCGATGGAGTGCGACGAGGCCGCTCGAGCGCTGGCGACGGCCCTGGCGGCGCTGAGCCAACCGGAGCGTGAGGCGCTTCTGGGGCTCTTGGCGCGCGCCCATGGTGCCGAGTTCGGCCGTTTGCTCGCGCGGCTCGTCGGGGCGGCCGCGAACCCCGCGGAGGCCCGCGCCCTGGCGACGGCCCGCGTCACGCCGGGCCGTGCGTTTCGGGATGGCGAGTCCGTGTTCCTGGTCGCGAACGACGAGCCCGGCGCCCTGGAAATCGCCCGCGGCCGAGTGGCGGTCCACGACCGCCTCGACGTCGAGGGCCTCGAGACCCAGCCGCTCGAGCGAGCCGTGGACGAAGCGGCCCAGCTCCTCTGGCGCCACCACCGAGGGACGCTCCCGCACGGCGCCGAGCGTTTCGCCGATCTCTTCGACCCCGTCGCGCGCGCATGGCGGTCCTGACGGAGCTGCCCACCGCCGACGCCACCCGCGTGGCCGAGGCGCACGGATTGCCGGCGGTCACCGAGATCCACCCGATCGCCGCCGGCTCGGTGAACTCCAACTTCTTCCTCGACCTCGCCGACGGTCGCCGGGTCTTCCTGCGGATCTACGAGGAGCAGGACACCGATGGCGTCGCCTTCGAGTGGGCCACCCTCCGGCACCTCGCCGAGCACGACGTGCCGATCCCCAAGCGGATCGAGGGTCCGCCTCCGGGAGCGCTGCGCGTTGCGGGCAAGCCGGTGGCCCTCTTCGAGCTCGCGGGTGGCGAGATGAGCTGCCAGAAGGCGGTCACCGAGGCGCGCTGCACCGCGGTCGGCGGCCTGCTTGCTCGGGTGCACCTCGCCTGCGCCGACCTCGGCTGGCGCCGGACGAGCCGCTTCGACCGCCGCTCGCTCGCCAAGCGGATGGGGCGCATCCCACGGCGCGGGGAGCTCGCGCCGGTCTGCAACCGGCTCGAGGCAGGCTTCGCGATGATCGACGTGCCGCCGGACCTCCCGCGGGGGCTGACCCACGGCGACCTCTTCCGCGACAACGTGCTCTGGGAAGGCGACACGCTCTCGGCCGCCATCGACTGGGAGAGCGCGGCCTGGGACACGCTCGCCTACGACCTGGCGGTGGCCATTCTCGCTTGGTGCGTCGGCGACGACTTCGACTGGTCGCTCGCTCGGGCGATGCTCGCGGGCTACGAGGCCGAGCGGCCGCTCTCCGACGCCGAGGCGCGTTCGCTGCGCGACCTCTGCTGCGCGGCGGCCCTTCGCTTTACGGTGACCCGCATCACCGACTTCCACCTGCGCGCCGAAGGCGCGGTGGGGGTGCACAAGGACTACCGCCGCATGCTGCTTCGGCTCGACCGGGTCGAGGCGCTGGCACCGGAGGCCTTCGTGGCGACCCTCCGCGGTTCCGGCTAAAGCGTCCTCTTGGCGGGCTAACGGAAGCTCGTCATCCCCATACAGCGAGGACCGATGAGCCACGACCACTACTATCACTCCGAGGACCTCGGGAAGTTCGGCGAGATCGGCGAGGTGCGCTCGGACCTCGCGGAGAAGTTCTTCGCCTGGTACGGCGCGGTCTTCGCCGACGGCGCGCTCACCGCCCGCGAGAAGGCGCTGATCGCGCTCGGGGTGGCCCACGCGGTCCAGTGCCCCTACTGCATCGATGCCTACTCCAAGGGGGCGCTCGAGAAGGGCGCGGACCTCGAGCAGATGACCGAGGCGGTGCACGTGGCGGCGGCGATCCGGGGCGGGGCGTCGCTGGTGCACGGCACCCAGATGCGCAACCACGCCAAGAAGATCAGCATGTGACCCAGCCCGCTCTGACCCCCCGTCCACGTCGAACGCTCCCCTCGTTGCAGCAGCGCCGCTCGCCGCTCGCGTCGGCGGCGCACCAGCTCGAGGTGCTGCGCGAGCTCCCGATCGCCCGCGAGTTCGAGGAGTCGATCGCGGACGCCGGCCTCGCGCCGCTCGCGACCGGGCCCATCGAGATCTTTCAGATCAACGTGGGCAGGCTCTGCAATCAGACCTGCCGGCACTGCCACGTGGACGCCGGGCCGGACCGCCGCGAGGTGATGAGCCGGGAGACGATGGAGCAGTGCCTCGAGGCGCTCGCGAAGACCGACATCCCGACGGTCGACATCACCGGGGGAGCGCCGGAGCTGAACCCGCACTTCCGCTTCCTGGTGGAAGAGGTGCGCAAGCTCGGCCGGCACGTGATGGACCGCTGCAACCTCACCATCATCGAGACCGCGGCGCACCGCGACCTGCCGGAGTTCCTCGCGGAGCACCAGGTCGAGGTGGTCTGCTCGCTGCCGCACGTCCGCGCGCTGAACACCGACCGTCAGCGCGGCGAAGGAGTCTACGACAAGTCCATTCGCGCGCTGCGGCGGCTCAACGCGCTCGGCTACGGCGACGGTCGCTCCGGGCTCCGGCTGGTGTTGGTCACGAACCCGGCGGGGGCGTTCCTTCCCGGCGGGCAGGCGTCGCTCGAGCGCGAGTGGAAGCGCGAGATGGCCGCGCGTCACGACGTGCGCTTCGACGCCCTCTACACGATCACCAACATGCCGATCAGCCGCTACCTCGAGTGGCTCGACGAGAGCGGCAACCTCGAGGCCTACATGGCCAAGCTGGTCGGAGCGTTCAACCCCGCTGCCGCGCTCGGAGTCATGTGTCGGAACACGCTCAGCGTCGGCTGGGATGGCCAGCTCTACGACTGCGACTTCAATCAGATGCTCGACATGCCGGTGCGTGGGCCGATCGCCCACGTCCGCGATTTCGACGCCGCGCTCCTCGAAGGTCGCTCGATCGCCACCGAGCGCCACTGCTACGGCTGCACGGCTGGCGCAGGGTCGAGCTGCGGGGGCTCCACGGCGTGACCTTGCGCTCGCCGGGCCCTGGTGGTCATGCTCCGCGCGCATGGCCCGACTCGTTGTTGCCTCGCTCGCGCTGACCGTCGCCCTCGGGTGCGGCGGCACCAGCACGCCGCCTCCGGAGATCCCGCCGATCGACGACGAGTCGATGGTCGGCGGCGGTGGCGGTGAGACGGGTAGCGACGTCGCGCCCGAGCTCCCGACCGAGGGTGGCCCGCGCGTTCGGCTCGGGCGAGTCACGGTTCCGATGGGGCAGTCGCTCGAGCTCCCCGGTGGGGCGTGCACCGAGGTCGTGGTCTTCGTGGAGAACGGGAACCTGCGGACCCCGGCGGACGAAGACCTGCCGGGTGGGACGCTCTACCGGACGCAGCGCGAGACGCAGCTGATGGCCATCGAGGCGTCGACGGCGATCGTGAGCCTGAACGTGCCGGTCGCGATGGCGGAGGAGGGGGACGCGGAGGCCGACTCGGACGCCGACCCCGACGCCGACTCCGATGAGGGGGCTGCTCCGGTCTGTGCGGAGCGGGTGATGGGCGACATCGTCATGGACATCGGGAGCGTCGAGGTGCTGCCCAACGCCGGCGGCAAGCTGGAGGTTCGGATCCTGCTCGACACGAACGAGGGGGCGACCTTCGGGTCCTTCGCGATCCTCGAAGGGGAGGCCGACCTGCCGGTGCCGGTCCACACCCACGAGGGCACCGCCGAGGTGCTCTTCATCGACAGCGGCGACGGCACGATGATCCTGGGTGAGCGCCGCTTCGCGATCGCGCCGGGAATGGTCGTCTACGTGCCGCCCGACGTGGAGCACGGCTACGAGCCGGGCACGGCACCGCTCCGTGCCTACCAGGTCTACGATCCGCCCGGGCCGGAGCAGCGCTTCCGTCCCGCCCCGGCCGAGGAGGCCGCCGAATGACGTCCTTCGCGCTCTCCGAGCTCCACACCGAGGTCCGTGACACCGCGCTGCGCTTCGCGCGCGAGGGGCTGAGCAAGCACGCCGAGTCCATCGACGGCGGCGAGCCCATCCCCGACGCCATCCGCAGCCAGCTCTCCGAGCTCGGGTTCTGGGGCATCGCCACCGATGAAGAGCGGGGCGGCGTCGGCTTCGACGCGCTGGCCTACGCGCTGGTGGTCGAGGCGCTCGCCAGCGGCTCGCCTTCCGTCGCGCGGCGGGTGGCCGTCCACGCCGGGCCAGCGCTCGCCGGTCTGGCGCGGACCGATCGCGATCTGGAGGCGCTCTGCGGTGGTGAGGGGTTCGCGACCTACGTCGAGGGGCTCACCCCGGCGCCGGCGGACGTGTACGTCACCCCGACCGGAGTCGCGGCCGATGCGACGGTCGAGGCGGTGGACCCGATGGGCCATCGCGGCGCGGGACTCGCGCGCGTCACCGTTGGCACGGTGAGCCCTTTCGGCGCGGACGGCGACGAACCGGCGGTCTGGCACGACCTGGGCCTCGCGGCGCTCGCCCTCGGCAGCGCGCGTGCGGCGATGGACGCCGCGGTCGCCTACGCCAAGGAGCGGAAACAGTTCGGTCGCCCGATCGCCGACTTCCAGGCCATCCAGTGGAAGATCGCCGATGGCGTGATGGCGATCGATGCCGCCGCGCTGCTCGTGCACAAGGCGGCGATCTCGCTCGACGCGGCCGACGCCGCGCAGGCCCGCGCGGTCGCCGTCCGCGCCGGACTGAGCGCCACCGACCACGCACTGCAGATCCACGGAGGCTACGGCTACACCCGCGAGTACCCGGTCGAGCGCCACCTGCGCTCGGTGCGGATGGTCGGCGGCGTCGACGCCGCACGAGTCGCCGTCGCCAGCCGCGTCGGCTAGCCCGGAGGACGAAGCGCGAAGCCGAGCGGCTCGGCCGCGAGACCTTTGGGTTCTTGGGGGAAGGAGGAGCGACTTGCTCGCGACGACTGGGGGACTTTCTCGAAATCGCCCAAGTGTCAGTCGGCGAGGATCTCGGCGCGGATGTCGACGACGCCCGCGCGGATCATGTCGAGCGCTTCGGCGGCGGCTCGGCTGAGATCCAGGATCCGCGAGTGGTCGCGGTGCGGTCCACGATCGTTCACGCGAACGATGACCGACGCCATCGGCTGGCCGTCGCCGTCGAGGCGGGTGACCCGCACACGGGTCCCGAAGGGCAGATCCCGCGACGCCGCGGTGTAGGCCTGCGGGTCGTAGGGCTCGCCGCTCGCAGTGCTGTTGCCGGCGAGGGAGTCGGCGTAGTAGCTGGCGCGCCCCTCGAGGACCTCGGTCACGGCGACGTCCGGGCTCGACGCATCTTCCTCGACCGGGCCCTCGACCACTGCGGAGTCCGACTCGGCGGGCGATTCGGCGCCGCTGGTCGCGGACGAGCTGGCGGTCGTCGGTTCGTCCTCACCGCCACAGCCGCCCGGCACCAGCGCGATGGCGAGGCCGATCATCGCGACGAAGATGGAGAAACGACGGTTCATCGGGAGCCCTCCGGCCGACCGTGGCCGGGCACCAGGAGGGTCGCACGGTAGGCGTCGAACTCGAAGAGGTCACTGTGCTCCTCGTTGTGACAGCCCGTGCAGAGGCGCTCGTTCGGGTCCCGGCGGATGTTGTGGCTCCCCGGGGCCGCGATGTGCTGGCTGCCCGGGCCATGGCAGGTCTCGCAGCCGACGTTGACCAGCGCGCCGTTCATGTTGTGAGTGACGGTGCTGCCGCCCGGGAGCTCGTAGCCGGTCACGTGGCAGCCGACGCACTCGAGGTGGAACTCCTTGTGCCGGCTGGTGAGGGTCTCGTAGGCGTTGCCGTGCGGATGGCCGCTCCACCACTGGAACGCCGGCATGTGGCACGACTGGCAGCGGGCGGAGCCGACGAAGGTCGGCTGACCCTCGGCGACCGGCGGCGGCGCTCGGTCGGCGTAGGCCTCTCGGTTGTGGTCGTTGATCCGGACGTCGAGCCGCTCGAGCCGCTGGCGCACGCTCGGGTCTCGCTCGGCGTCGGGATCGAGGTCCACGGCGCGGGCCGAATAGGCGCGGCCGCTCTCCGGCAGCTCGGGGGCACGGAGCGCGGCGAGCTCGGCCTCCAGGGCCGTGAGCCGCGGGTTCTCTTCGTCCCCGTCGAGTCGCTCGCGCAGCTCCGCGATGTCCTCGGTGAGCTGCTGCCGGGCTTCGTCCACGGTCCACTGGCTCACGTCGGTCCACTCGCCCTCGCTGGCCGGGCGGTAGAGGTCCACGACCAGCAGGTGCTGTCCCTGACGGCCGGCGTGGAGCAGCACCCCGTTGCCCGCCGCGGTCGGCGCGAGCACCTCTTCCTGGTCGAAGCCGGCCCGGACCACGAAATCCACCCCTTCGATGCGCGCCACCTCGCGGAGCTGCCGGCGGTCGAGCCGGGTGAGCGCCACCACGATCTGGGCCCCCGCCTCGCGGAGCGCCGCCACCTGGGCGCGGGCAGCCTCCATCGGATCGCCGTTCTCGGCGGCCCGGCCGAGGTCGCTCACCCCGAAGAGCCCCACCTTCAGCCCAGCCGCCTCCACGATCCGATGCCCCTCGAAGCCCCGCCCCTCGGAGTCGGAGTCGGAGTCGGAGTCGGAGTCGGAGTCGGAGTCGGAGTCGGAGTCGGAGGGCAGGGCGCTCCCGGCCGCCAAGAGCGGGAACTCCGCCCGCTCCCGCAGCGCCCCGAAGGTCTCGAGCCCCAGCCTCAGATCGCGTGGCCCCGGCGCCGCGGCCGCCATGCCGAGCTCGTTGAGCACGGTCGTGAGGGTCTCGGCGCGCCAGACCTCCTGCGCCTTCCCATCCGGACCGGCGTGCCCTTCGTGGCCCAGGAAGAGGTCGCCCGCGGCGACGAAGACGCTCGGCGCCTCGTCCCTCAGGGCGCGGACCCTGGACGCGAGCCGGTCGATGCCGCCGAGGGGCCGGGACGTGCAGCCGCAGGGCTCCAGCGTTCCGTCGAGATCGGTCAGAACGAGCAGCCGCAGATCGGGGGTGGGGAGCTCGACCCGGGCCGGAGGCTCCGGGGTCTCGTCGTCGTCGGTGGACCCGTCGTCGTCGCCGCAAGCGACGAGCGCCGTGCAGAGTAGGGCGAAGACGAGCCAGCGGAGCCGGGGGTGCGAGCCCATGGGCAGCTCCCTACCATGGGGTTCCGCCGCCGGCACCCATCGGAGTGGGCCGTGAGCGCTTGACCAACCCGGGACCCCCGGCTAGGGTCCGCTCCCTTTCGTGCCGGCCCGTTCGGGCTGGGCCCCACCTTTGGGGCCACCCCAGACACCGGCGCCATCCCCCGAGACGTTCTCGGGATCGCAGCGAGATTTCGAGGAAAACGAACCCATGGTCAAGATCCGATTGGCCCGCGCTGGCTCCAAGAAGCGCGCTTTCTACCACATCGTCGTCGCCGACAAGCAGAAGGCCCGCGACGGCCGTTTCATCGAGCAGATCGGTCTCTACGACCCGTCGAAGCCCGACTCGGAGGCCCGCGTGGACCACGAGCGCCTGGCCTACTGGGTCAGCGTTGGTGCCCAGGTGTCGCCGCGCGTGACCAAGGTCACCCGCGCCGTCGCGGCCGCCAACCCGAGCTGAGCTCCTCGTGGAAGCCCACAAGGAGCTCGTGCTCTTTCTCGCTCGGGCTCTCGTGGACGAGCCCGACGAGGTCCAGGTCGACGTGGTCGAGAGCGACCGCCGTGTCACCCTCGAGCTGACCGTCGCGCAAGACGACCTCGGCAAGGTGATCGGTAAGGACGGCCGGACCGCGCGCGCCATGCGCACGCTGCTGTCCTCGATGCAGACCCGCTCCCGTCGGCGGGTGCTCCTCGACATCCTCGAGTGAGCACCGAGCGAGTCCCCCTCGGCGTCATCACTCGTCCGCACGGCGTGCGCGGCGAGGTGCGCGTTCACCCTTTCAACGCCGACTCGAAGCTCCTGGGTAAGCTCGAGGCGGTCTGGGGCGCGAACGACGACGGGGAGCGCCGGATGGCGATCGTCCGCGCGCGACGCGCGGCGAAGCACTGGATCGTCACCTTCGAGGGCGTGGGCAGCCATGAAGCGGCCGATGCCCTCCGTGGCGTCGAGCTGCGGGTCGACCGCGACCAGCTGCCCGACCTGGACGACGACGAGCTCTACCTCGCCGATCTGGAGGGCCTCGAGGTCCGCTACGAGGATCGGCGGGTGGGACAGGTCACCGAGGTGATCACCTATCCGAGCGTGGTCTGTCTCGTCGTGACCGGCGACGAGGGCACCAAGGAGCTCCCGCTGGTCCCGCCGTGGGTCGCGGAGATCGACGTCGAGGAGGGCTGGGTCCGCTGCGAGAGCTGGGACGACGTCCCCGAGCGGTCCGCCTGATGCGCTTCGAGATCGTCACGCTCTTCCCGGAGATCGTCGAGGCCTTGCGGATCGGCTTGCTCGGCAAGGCGATGGACTCCGGCGCGATCGAGATCGTCGCTCGCTCGCCGCGAGAGTTCGCGACCGACAAACACCGGAGCGTGGACGACGCGCCCTACGGTGGCGGTAGCGGCATGGTCCTGATGCCCGGGCCGATCGCCGAGACCCTCGACGCGCTCGACGCCGAGCGAGGCGGTCCGAGCCACAAGGTGCTGCTGACCCCGCAGGGCGATCGCTTCGACCAGCGGATGGCCGAGCGCTTCGCGGCCCTCCCGTCGCTGACCTTGGTCTGCGGCCGCTATGAGGGCTTCGACGAACGCATCCGTGGCATGGTCGATCAAGAGGTCAGCCTCGGAGACTTCGTGCTCCTCGGCGGGGAGATCGCCGGGGCGACGATCATCGAGGCGGTGGCGCGGCTCGGTCCCGGTGTGCTCGGCAATGACGAGTCCGCCACCGAGGAGAGCCACAGCACGGGCCTGCTGGAGTACCCGCAGTACACCCGTCCCTCGGTCTTCCGCGGCCAGGAGGTGCCCGCCGTGCTCAAGAGCGGTGACCACGCCCGCGTGGCCCGTTGGCGCCGCAAGGAGGCGCTCCGGCGCACCAAGGAGCGGCGGCCCGATCTGCTCGAGACGGCGCCGCTGACCGACGAGGACCGGAAGCTCCTCGCCGAGCTCGCGGCGGAGGACGAGTCGTGATTGGTCTGGCACTGGTGCACTACCCGGTGCGGGACGGGAAGGGCGCGACCATCAGCTCCGCCATCACCAACATCGACGTCCACGACATCGCCCGGACTGGTCGCACCTACGGGAGCGCTCGGCTCTTCGTCGTTTCGCCCATCGACGCCCAGCGCGAGCTGGTCCAGCGCATCCGCGGCCACTGGGTCGAGGGCGCCGGCAAGGATCGGATTCCCGCGCGGAAGAAAGCGCTGGAGCGGGTGGCTCCCGTGGCCAGTCTCGAGGACGCGATCGCCGCCTTCGGCGAGCTGGCTGGGCGCCGGCCGCGTGTCTGGGCGACCGCCGCAAACCCCCGCGGGCGGGAGACGATCGCCTTCGCGGACGCCCGATCGACCTTCGCGGACGAACCCACGCTCCTGGTCTTCGGCACGGCCCACGGCCTCGCCGACCCGGCGTTGGACGGTGCGGATGGCCTTTTGGCCCCAATCGATGGCCTCGACGACGAGTTCAACCACCTCAGTGTCCGCTCGGCGGTCGCGATCATCCTCGACCGCCTCCTCGGAGCGCGCTAGTGCCGGCCGGTGGGGCGTCGTCGCGCT
Source organism: Deltaproteobacteria bacterium (assembly GCA_017644045.1). Taxonomy (GTDB): domain Bacteria; phylum Myxococcota_A; class Polyangia; order Polyangiales; family Houyiibacteriaceae; genus UBA1660. Next base: position 188,490 of record JAEPMI010000007.1, on the reverse strand, counting down.
TCGCGCTACGTCCTCCAACCCCGCAAAGAGCAAAAGCAGGCCAGATGCGTTGACCGTCTCTGGCCACCATGCTAGCTACCCCGCCCTTTCCGATGGGGCATTCGTCGCCCCTCACCGCCGAGAGTGCCTCGGCCACCGCGTCAGCGGCTAACGATTCTTCAACGATTTCGACCAGAAGCGTCCCATGAGCAACACGGTCCCCCAGATCGCCGCCATCGAGCAGGCCCAGCTTCGTGAACTCCCGCCCTTCCGCGTGGGAGACACCGTTCGCGTCCACTTCCGCATCCGCGAGGGTGAGAAGGAGCGCGTGCAGGTGTTCGAGGGCGTCGTGATTCGTCGCCGTCGTGGCGACGTTCGCGCCACCTTCACCGTCCGCAAGGTCTCCTACGGCGTGGGCGTCGAGCGCATCTTCCCGCTGCACTCGCCCCGCATCGAGCAGGTCGAGATCGCGGCCCGCGGCCACGTCCGCCAGGCGCGTCTCTACTACCTGCGCGACCTCCGCGGCAAGAAGGCCCGCCTCCGCGCGAGCCGCCGCCACGGCGCCGAAGAGACCATCCGCGACCAGAAGAACTGAGCTCGGGCGCTTCGGCGCTCGCTCGGGACTTCTCACTCGGCTCGGCGACTCCCGTCGTCGAGCCGACTTGCGTTCTCCGGTCCGTTCGACCCTTGCGCGCGGCCCTGCCGCTCGGGTCAGATGCGTTCATGCGAATGGGCCGGCATCTTCTCTCTCTCTGCGTGCTCGCTGCCTTTGGGTGTGGTGACGACGACGGCGATGAGCCCGCCGACATGGCGGTCGAGGTCGACATGGGTCCTCGGGACTACGAGCCCGACCCCTTCGAGCCGACCGACGCCACGCGCGCCTACTGCCCGGCCGGTGAGGTCGACGCGATCGAGGCTCGGATCACCGAGATCCTCCGCACTCTGAGCGTCGAGGAGAAGGTGAGCCTGATGCACGGCGAGCGAGTGGCGCTCGTCGACGGGGTCTGGCGCGTCGAGGGCAACGAGCGGGTCGCTCTGCCCGGGCTCGGCATGCTCGACGGACCACGAGGCCTGAGCTCCTTCACCGGCAAGACGGGCACGGCGTTCCCCGTCGCGATCCTCCGGGGCGCCGCGTGGGACCCGGCGCTCGAGGAGCGGGTCGGCGCGGCGATGGGCCGCGAGCTCGCGTCTGCGGGCGCGAACGTCCTCCTCGCCCCGACCATCAACCTGGTGAGTCACCCGCGCTGGGGTCGCAGCCAGGAGACCTACTCGGAGGACACGCACCACATGGGCGCGATGGGCGTGGCCTTCATCCGCGGGGTGCAGTCCGAGGGCGTGATGGCCAGCGCCAAGCACTATGCCGCCAACAACATCGACGACACCCGCCACGAGGTCGACGTCCAGATCGACGAGCGGACGCTTCGCGAGGTGTACCTGCCCCAGTTCCGTCGGGCGGTTCGCGACGCGCAGGTCGCGTCGGTGATGAGCGCCTACAACAGCATCAACGGCGACTGGGCGGACCAGAACACTCATCTGCTGCGCGACATCCTCAAGGGAGAGTGGGAGTTCCAGGGCTTCGTGGAGTCGGACTGGCTCCTCGGGACCCATGGTGGCGGCGAGAGCGTACGCGCCGGTCTCGACATCGAGATGCCGGCCCGTAACCGGTTCCGTTCGGTGCCCGGCGAGGTGGAGCGCGGCGAGCTCGACGAGTCCTTCCTCGACGACGCCGTGCGACGCATCGCACGCGCGCAGCTCTGCTACGAGCTCGGACCGCACGAGCCGACCGACGACGCGAGCGCTCGCGAGACGCCCGAGCACCTCGCGCTCGCCCGCGAGGTCGCCCGCCGCGGGATCGTGTTGCTCCACAACGTGACGGTGGGCGACGAGCTGGCGCTGCCCCTCGACCCGACCGAGACCGTGGTCCTCACGGGGCCGCTCGCCGAAGTGGACAACATCGGCGACGAGGGCAGCAGCTCCGTCATCGCGAGCGACGTCGTGAACGCCCTCGAGGGGCTCGGCGCGGTCGGTGACGTCACGCTCGTCGCGGACCCGGGCTCCGATCCCGACGCGGTCTCCGGTGCCGACGCCGTGGTCGTGGTGGTGGGTCTGGTCGCCGAGGACGAAGGCGAGGCGAGCGTCGGCGCGGGCGACCGGGATTCGCTGGCGCTTCCCGCCGAGCACGTGGCGCTCATCGCCGAGGTCACGGCTCTCAGCGATCGCGTCATCGTCGTGCTCGAGGGCAGCGGTCCGCTGCTCGTCGACGGGCTGCTCGACGACATCGAGGGGCTCGTGTGGGCCGGCTATCCGGGCTCCCGTGGCGGCGAGGCGCTCGCCGACGTGCTCTACGGCGACCACGCGCCGAGCGGACGCCTGCCGGTGTCGTGGCCCATGGCCGAAGCCGACCTGCCGCCCTTCGACAACGTCAGCGACTCCGTCACCTATGGCTACCTCCACGGCTACCGGCACCTCGCCGCCGAGGGCACCGAGCCGCTCTTCCCCTTCGGCTTCGGGCTGAGCTACACGCGCTTCAGCTACGAGGCGATCCGGGTGGGGGCGACCGACATCGGGGAGGGCGAGAGCGTCACCGTCGAGGTCGACGTGACCAACGAGGGCGACGTCGACGCGTTCACCACGGTGCAGCTCTACGTCGCGATGCCCGAGTCCGAGGTGATGCGCGCCCCCTACGACCTGCGGGCGTTCGCCACCGTGGAGGTCGCCGCCGGCGCGACCGTCACCGCGACCATGGCGCTCCAAGCGCGCGACCTCGCGTACTGGGACGATGGCTGGACCCTCGAGCCCGGCGACGTGCTCCTGCAGGCGGGGCCGAGCTCGGCGGAGCGCCCGCTCGAGGCCACGCTCACCGTCCGCTGAGATACACGCGCTACTTCGGCTTCGGGATCGCGCCGGTCTCCTTGTACCGACGGTAGTCGGCGAGGATCTCGGCGTGGTCGAAGCAGAGCGGCTCGGGCAGCGCGTCGAGCGGGAAGACCTCCGCGCGTGCCGCGTCGTCGGCGCCCTTCGGTACCCCTTCGGCGGTACCGACGTACGTGACCGAGAGGTTGTGCTGGCGCGGGTCGCGACTCGGCGCGGAGTACACGCCGAGGAGCGCGGTGAGCTCCACGGTCAACCCCGTCTCCTCCATCACCTCGCGGCGGGCCCCGTCCTCCACGAGCTCGCCGTAGTCGATGAAGCCGCCGGGGAGCGCCCAGCCCTTCGGCTCGTTGTTCCGCTCGATGAGCACGATGCCGCCATCGACCTCCACGACGACGTCGACCGTGGGGTAGGGGTTCCGCGGATTGGCCATGGGAGGAGCCTACCCCGGATCGGCGACGCTCAGGGTGCCCTCACGGAACTCGCCCGAGCCCGGCACGTGGAGCCAGAGCTTTCGCTCGACGACGCTGGGCTCGCCCGCGTCGTCCTTCTGCACGCTCACCACGATGAACGCGCAGGGCCACATCAGCTGTCCCTGATGGGCGAAGGTCGCCGCGTCCTCTTCGGAGAAGTAGGCGCCCGCGTCGCAGTGCGAGTGGTAGATGACCTTGAGCGGCCGACCGTCCTTCTCCGCGGCGTCGAGGGTGCGCGTGGCGCGCAGCTCGTTGATCTTGAAGTAGGTCGCGCTCGTCCGCGGGAAGGTCTCCGGGTCGAGTCGGTGATACTTGTCCGCCTCGTTCTCCTCGCGCTTCGCGGAGTCGAGGTGGGTGGGCGCGTCCACCGGTCCGAACACGAAGCCGCAGCACTCGCTCGGGTAGGTCTCGAGCGCGTGCGCCTCGATGGCCGACATCACCTCGCCCTCGATGCTCAGGTCCGAGGCGATCCAGGGCTTCCCCGGGAACTGCGGGTGCTCAGCGGGCATGGTGCTCACCAGACATACTTCTTCTCCCACTTCATCGGCGCGAAGTAGCGGTCGCCGCGGTCGCAGGCGATGGCGACCACGCAGCCGCCGGGCCGTCCTTCGGTCCACTCGTCTTCCTGGCCGGCCGCGATCCGCTTCGCCAGCACGAGCGCGCCGAAGACGTTGGCGCCGGTGCTGTGGCCCACGTGCAGACCTTCCTCTTCCGCGAGGCGGTCGGACATGTCCCAGCCGTCGTCGGTCTTCACCGGGAGGATCTCGTGCATCGTCGCCGGGTCGTAGATCGGCGGGACGATGGAGCTCTCCATGTGCTTGAGCCCCTCGAGGCCATGCAGCGCCTCCGCCGGCTCGACCGCCACACACTTGATCGGTCGGCTGTGCTCGCGCAGCCGGCGCGTGGTGCCCATGCAGGTGCCGCTCGTGCCGAGCCCGGCGACGAAGTGAGTGATCCGGTCGCCGACCTGGTCGAGGATCTCCGCGCCGGTGCCCAGGTAGTGCGCCCGTGGGTTCGACGGGTTCGAGTACTGGTCGGGGTAGAAGTAGCGGTCGGGCTCGGCGGCGACCAGCTCGCGCACCTTGGTGATCGCGCCATCGCTCCCGAGCATCGGGTCGCTGAAGATCAGCTCCGTCCCGAAGGCCTGGGTGATGTCCTTGCGCGCCTTGGTCACGTTCGCGGGCATCACCAGCGAGATGCGGTAGCCGAGGGCCGCGCCCATCAGGCTGTAGGCGACGCCGGTGTTGCCGCTCGTCGCGTCGATGAGCGTCTTGTCCTTCGTGAAGGCGCCCGACTCGATGGCGTCGAGCAGGATCTGGCGCGCGGGTCGGTCTTTCACCGACCCGCCCGGGTTGGCGTACTCGAGCTTCAGGTAGATCTGGACGCCGGGCGCATCTCTCTCGATGGCGCGCAGCCGGACCATCGGCGTGTTGCCGACCGCGTCGACCACGCTCTCGATGCGCCGGTGCCGGAAGGTCTCCGTCACGACGCCTCCAGCGCCGCGGCGATGGCGCGAACGGCGAAGCGCGCGCCGCTCAGGGTCGCCTCCGCCGGTGACTCGCTCTCGCCCGATGGCGCCGCTCCGATGTCGCTCAACCCGGCGCGCTCGAGATAGACCCGTGCCACGACCGCGGCCTCCGGCCCGAGCTCGCTCAGGTCGAAGGTCGCTGCGCACAGCCGCGCCTGGCCGGCCGCACCGACCTCGGGCACGAGCCGTTGGCGCGCGAAGCGGGCGTCGTCGGAGAGCACCGAGCTCAGCCGCCCGCGATGGCGGGGATGATGCTCAGGTCGTCGCCGTCCTTCAGCTCGGTGTCGAGCCCGTCGAGCATGCGGATGTCCTCTTCGCCGACGAAGAGGTTCACGAAGCGCAGGACCTTGCCTTCGTCGCTCATGACGCGCTCCTTCACGCCGGGGTGGGCGGCTTCGAGCGCCTCGATGGCATCCCGAACGGTGGCTCCGTCGACGGAGACCTCGTCGGAGCCTTCGGTGAGGCTGCGGAGGGCGGGAGGAATGCGAACGGTCACGGCCATGGTGTGTCTCCAGGTGGTCTGTCGATGGGGCGAGCGTCAGGCGCTCGCGGAGCTCGGGACGTACTCGATGCGTTCGAGGTCGTCGATGGTGCCCAGCGCGTGAGGGCAGTCGGTGCGCGGGGAAGGGCGGGTCGCGCGCAGGCGGTCGCGGCGACCGTCGTAGCTGTAGAGCGTGCCGCCGTCCTCGCCCGCGAGGAGTCGAAGCGCGAGCTTCGCCTGCAGCGCGCCGAGGACGCCGACGACCGGGCCGACGACTCCGGCGAGCTCGCAGCTGAGCGCGGGTCCGCTCGGCACGTCCTCGAAGACGCAGCGGAGGCAGGTCCGGTGGCTCGCGCCTCGCCCACTCGCGGCGACCGCGAGCGCCCAGCCACCCCAGCGGACCGCGCCGGCCTGGACCACGGGGACCCCGTGGAGCGCGCAGGCGTCGGCCACCACGAACTTCGAGGGGAAGTTGTCGCTCCCCTCGATCACCAGGTCGACGCCGTCCAAGAGCGCTGCCGCGGTCTCCGGGAGGAAGCGCGTGCGCCGCGCTTCTGCCTGCGACGCGCCGAGCGCGACGAGCCGCTCCGCCGCGACGTCGGCCTTCGGCGAACCGAGGTCCGCCTCGGTGAAGAGGATCTGTCGATGCAGATTGGTTCCCTCGACCGTGTCGTCGTCGGCGACGATCAGTCGGCCCACGCCGGCCTGGGCGAGGGCGCGCCCGGCCGGGCAGCCGAGTCCGCCGGCGCCCACGAGCAGCACCGAGCTGTCCGCGAGGGTCATTCGAAGTACTCGTCCAAGCTGAAGTAGCGCTCGCCGGTGTCGCAGAGGAGCGTGACCACGTGCGCGTCGGGACCGAGCTCCGCGGCGACGCGGATCGCGGCCGACACGTTCGCGCCGGCGCTGATTCCGACGAGGAGCCCTTCCTCGCGCGCGAGACGGCGCTTCGTCGTCCACGCCTCGCGGTCGCCGACGAGGAGCACCTCGTCGACCACGCTCGGGTCGTAGTTGGCGGGGACGAAGCCTGCGTTGAGACCCTGGATCTTGGTGGGGCCCGGAGCCCCTCCGGTGAGCACGGGGCTCGCCTCCGGCTCGACCGCGAGCACGCGGGTGCCCGGCGACTCGCTCTTCATGACACGGCCGACGCCGCTCACCGTGCCACCGGTGCCGACGGCCGCGACGAACGCCGCGATGGGCGTCTCTCCCATCGCCTCGAGGATCTCGCGGGCGGTCGTCTCCGCGTGCGTCCCGGGGTTGGCGTCGTTGGTGAACTGCTGCGGCATGAACGCGCCACGCTCGCGCACCACGGTCTCCGCCGCCTCGAGCGCGCCCTCCATGACCCGCTCCGGATCGGTGAGCACGATCTCGACACCATAGGCTTCCAGCAGTGCCCGCCGCTCGAGGCTCATGCTCGCCGGCATCGTCAGCACCAGCGGATAGCCCTTTCGCGCGCACACCAGCGCGAGCCCGATGCCAGTGTTCCCGCTGGTGGGCTCCACCACCGTCATCCCTGGCGTCAGCACGCCTTCGCGCTCCGCTCGCTCGATCATCGCCAGGCAGATGCGGTCCTTCACCGAGCCGCCGGGCTGCAGGTGCTCGCACTTGGCCCAAACGGTCGCACCACCCTCGGCAGGCAGCCGCCGGAGCTTCACCAGGGGAGTCCGACCGATGAGGTCGAGAACGCTGTCGACGACGGGCGCGAGCATCGGATCAGATGGAGTAGACGTAGCGGCGAGGAGGCTTGCGGCGGACACCCTCCGCCTCGCCTCGGGCACACAGGTCGGCGAGGGTGACCGCGTCGAGACACCCCTCGATCTCGCGGCCGAGGTCGACGAACGCTTCCTCGGTGATCCGGCGACTCGTGGCGTCGCCGCCTGGCCGGTGGGCGTCGCTCGACGTGAGCACGATGGGACCCTCGACCGCTCGGATGACGTCACCCACGCGGATCTCGTCGGCCTTGAGGGCCAGGGCGTAACCACCCTTCGGTCCGCGCTTCGAGGTCACGAGGCCGGCGCGCTTCAGGTCCTGGAAGATCTGCTCGAGAAAGCGCGGCGGAATCGCCTGTCGCTCCGCGATCGTGCGGATCTGCGTGGGCGAACCGTCGTTGTGGTACGCGATGTCGAACATGGCGCGGACCCCGTAGCGGGCCTTGTTCGAGAGCTTCACGGGGTCGTTCTGTGATCTTGCATCGGAAAAGTCAACAATGGTCTCGTAACGACGTTCGCGCGTCGTCGTTGTGGAACACCCATCAGGGATGAGAAGATGCCCGGGGAGGACGTTTGAGGGTCTGCGAGATCTGCGGCGCACGCTTCCGGGGGAACCCCGAGACGTGCCCCCTCGATGGGGGTGCTCTCGTCGAGCTTCCGGATCCCCTGCTCGGTCGTACCGTGGCGGGGCGATTCGTGATCGCCGAACGCATCGGTGCCGGCGGGATGGGCGTCGTCTACCGCGCTCGCCACGAGGTCGTGGGACGGGACGTGGCGATCAAGTTCCTCTCGCCCGACCTGGCGTTCGAGCCCGCGAACCGCACGCGCTTCCTGCGAGAGGCGCGGGCGGCCAACCGAATCAACCACGAGCACATCATCGACATCACCGATTTTGGTGAGACCGACGACGGCCTCGTCTACCTGGTGATGGAGTTCCTCGACGGGACTCCGCTCAACGTCGCGATCGCGCGCGGCGCGATGCCGCTCGAGCGGACGATGCGCATCGCTCTGCAGATCGCGCAGGCCATGGCGCGCGCCCACGAGCTGCACGTCGTCCACCGCGACCTGAAGCCCGACAACATCTATCTCCTGAAGGGCTACCAGGGGGACTTCGTGAAGATCCTCGACTTCGGTCTGGCCCACATGCGCGGCGAGCTCCGCGTCACGGCCACCGGGGCGGTCTTCGGAACACCCGAATACATCTCGCCCGAGCAGGCCCGCGGCGCGCCCATCGGGCCGGGCGCCGACCTCTACTCGCTCGGCGTCGTGCTCTTCGAGATGCTGACCGGGCAGCTCCCCTTTCAGGGCAGCACGCCCGACCTGATCCTCAAGCACCTCCGCGAGCCGGCGAAGGCGCCGAGCTTCCACGAGCCGTCGGTGCCACCCGAGGTCGACGCGATGATCCTCCGGCTGCTCGAGAAGGAGCCGGAGCGGCGTCACGCGAGCGCCTACGAGCTCGCGGCGGAGATCCAGGACTGGCTGGAGGCGAATCGGACCTCGAGCACCTCGGTGTCTCCCCAGCCCGAGTCCCTTCCGCCCGAAGACGCGGATGGCGAGCCGACGCAGGAGACGCTGACCGGTGGTCAGCTGGTGGACCGATGGCGGCAGCGGGTGACCGTGCTCCGCAGCTTGGTCCCCCGGGCCCACCCGGCGGGCCAGGCGCCCGACTGGCTCGTCGAGGCCCTCGACTCGATCGCGGAGGAGGTCGACGCGCTCGACGTCCTACGCCACGACCTGATGAGCCGGGTGACCGTCGCGAGCTCTCAGCAAGAGGAGGCGCGCCAGGCGCAGATGCGGATCGGCCACGCCCTCGACCAGCTGGCGTCCGACGCGGCGAGGATCGGTCGTCAGCTGACGACCGCGCGGGAGAAGGTCGAAGAGGCGAGGGCGCGCCTCGCGCAGGTCGGCGACGCCCTCACCGAGGCGTGGTCGAAGATCCCCGCGTGGACCCCAGGCTCGGAGCCCAGCGACGCGGTGCTCGAGACCCTCGCGGAGGCGGGGGCGTTGGCCACCATCCGGCTGGAGTCGGAGCGAACGATTCGTACCGAAGGTAAGAGCTTGCAGACCCTGGAGCGGGAGCACACGGACCTGCGCTTCCAGATGGACCAGCTCAAGGGCCGGCTCGGTGGGCTCAGCGCGATGAGCGAGATCGATCTCGAAGATCTTCGCGCGGAGGCGCGAAACCTGGACCGCCGACTCCAGGATCGGCTCGACGAGATCGTGAAGAAGGCCTCACCGGTGGTGAAGCACTTCATGGGTTTCTCCCATCTTCGGGACGAAGTGCGCGCCGCTCACGGCGGCTGAGGCCACGTTCGACGCAGTGAATGGATCGGGGGCCTCACCCGTCTGTGGTACCGTGGAAGAGAACACTCGACAAAGACCATGCCCTTCATCGGGGGTGGCGCTCGAGAAGTGAGGGACGGGGGGATGTCGGCTCGAAAGATTGGTTTGGCGGTGGCGTTGACGCTGGTGGCCCAGCTCCTCGCGCCGTCCGATGGGTACGCGCAGCGCCTCTCCGAAGAGGAGATGCGGGCCCAGTTCGAGAAGCTCGGGAGCGACGACCCGCAGGCGCGGCTCGACGCGGTCGAGGTGCTCGGCCGACGCGGTTGGCGGCTCCGACGGGAGATCGCACCGCGCCTCCAGCGGCTGCTCCGGGACGACCCGGACTGGCGCGTGCGCGCGTCTTCCGGTCGGGCGATCGGTCGACTCAGCACCCGCTCCGCGGTGCCCGACCTGGTTCGAGCGCTCCGTGACCCGCAGGTCGAGGTCCGCGTGGTCGCCGCCGCCGCCCTCTGGCGTCTTCCCGACCCCGCCGCCGTGCCGGCGCTGGTGGAGCTCCTGAACGATCGCGACGCGGCCGCCCGCCAGTGGGGCGCGCTCGCGCTCGGCGTGATCCACGATCCTCGGGCCACTCAGGCGCTGCTCCGGATCATCGACGACCCCGAGAGCTCGGTCCGGATCGACGTCATTCGCTCGCTCGGCCGCATCGGTGACGCTCGCGCCATGACCGCGCTGCAGGACGTCGCGAAGAACGCCGACAAGTCCGACGAGGAGCGGCTCGAGGCGGTCAACGCCATCGCTTCCATCGAGTCGCCGGACAAGGTGAACGCGCTCACCCGCCTGCTCAGCCTGGACGACGACCGAGTGCGCCTCCGGGTCATTCAGGCGCTCGGGCAGGTCGGCGACGCCCTCGCGATCCCGGCGCTGCGCCGCCAGCGCTCCAGCGAGCGTGGGGACAACCGCGCCGCGGTGGACACGGCCATTCGCGAGATCCAGCAGCGGGCGCGCGAGCGACGCGAGCAGGGCAACGACTGACCGGGGGTTGAACCCCGGTCCAGGGTCCGATACGGGCTTGGCGTGCGTTCCACCTGCGCCCGTACGCTCCTGATCGCGCTCGCGTTGCCGTGGGCCGGCTGCCCCGAGCCTCCGCCAGCGGAGCCGGACGAGGAGGAGGAGCGGGCCGACGAATACCTCTCCGAGGAGCTCGATCACGAGCTGGATGGCATCGCGGAGCGTGTTCGCCAGCGCGGCTTCTCTCCCGCCGACGAGCCTTGGCGGGGGTTCCTCGTCGACGGAGCGACCGCCACCCAACGGCTGTCCCTTCGCAGCGGGCGCTGCGTGGTGCTGGTCGCCGTCGCTTCCCCGCAGCTGGTGTCCCTCGAGCTCGCCGTGCACGACGGCGACGGGGCGGAGATGGTCCGAAGCGCCGCCGGCGAGTGGGGCGTGCGCTACTGCGCGGCGACCTCGGGTGTCCACTTCGTGGTGGCGCGGGCCGAGGGCGACGGCCTCTTCGCCGTCCGTCGCTTCGACGGGCCCCGCGGGCTCGCCATCCGCTTCGATGATCTGCGGGCCGCACCCACCGAGGCGCTCCAGCCGCCCCCGCCACCCGGACGGAGCGCGACGCCTTGAGAGGCGCCGTCCTGCTCTGCGCGCTCGTGCTCGGCACCAGCTGCGCCGAGCCGCCGCCAGAGCCCCCGCGCTCGATGGCGGAGCTGCCGGACATCGGCCCACTGGACGCGTTGGCGCGTCGGCTCGGGCGCCTGCAGCGTCGGCTGGAGAACCGGTCCTATGGCTCGGCCGTGCTGACCACGCGCTTCTTCGCGCTGGAGGGGCGCGGTGTGTCCCTTCCGCTCGATCTCCCCCGCGGCGAATGCACGACCATCGTCACGCTCGGCGGCGGTGCGATCCGGGATCTCGAGCTCACGCTCTACGACATGAACGGTCGGGAGGCGGCCATCGACGCGGCTCCCGGCGAGGCCGGTCTGGTGCACGTCTGCCCATCCGAGGAGGGGCGAGGCTGGAGCGCGGCCCACCACTTGGTCGCGCGCCCCATCGTCGGTGACGGCGCGGTGGTGCTGGCGGCGTTCACCACCGCGCCCGCCGCGGGCGAAGGGTTCGATGGTCTCTTCGAGGGGGTGCTGGCCCCGGTCGCCCCCTTCTTCGACGCGGAGGAGGCGCTGGCGGAGGTCCGCTCGAGCATGCGGGAGCGGGGCCTGCGACCGGAGTCGGAGCCGGTCTTCGCCACCCTGGCGGAAGGGCAGGCGCGCCGGGTGCCCGTCGCTCTGGAGACGGGCCGTTGCTACGTGGTCGTCGCCCGCTCCGGCGAGGGGGTGATCGACGTGGATCTCTTCCTCTACGACGAGGGCGGAGCGGAGGTCGCCCGCGATCTCGGCGCCGACGCCGCGCCACGCATCGAGCATTGCCCCGCGCAGGGCGGGCGCGCGACCCTGGAGCTCCGGGTCTTCGAAGGGGCCGGAGCCGTGGGGTGGGTCGTCTGGTCCGGACTCCATCAAGCCGCGGAGGGACCGCTTCCCACGGACGACCCCGCACCCCAGCCGGCGGACGAGCCCTTCGCGGCGCTGGCCACGGTGGCGGCGCCCCTGGTCGCGCGCGGCTATGGAGAGCCGATCTTCCTCGTGCGCGACGGACCCATCGGACCGGGGGAGAGCCGCACCCACGAGGTCGCGTTCGCGGCCGGGTGCACGCTGGTGCTCGGCGCGGCCGGCCCCGGAGAGGTGGATCTCGACCTCTACCTGGCGACCGACGAGGGCATCGTCGACCGAGACACCCGGGTGCGCCGAAGCGCCACGGTGGCGGCCTGTGGCAACCAGCGTCGTACCCGCCGGATCACCGTGAAGGCCTACGGTCGTGGTCAGTACGCGCTGGCCCTGCTCGGCGCGCCGTCCGGCATCGAGGACCTGGCGCAGCTGCGGGCGGAGCCTTCGCGGGCCGCGCTCGAGGAGCGCGGCTTTCGCATGGTTCGGGAGCAGACCCTGGTGGGCGAAGACATCGAGCAACCGGTGGCCGTCCCCGACGGATGCGTCGGATACGTGATCGCCGGTGGCGAGGGGCTCGGAGACGTGGACCTGCTCCTGCGCAGCGACGACCGCTTGCTCACCGCCGACACGGGGCCCGAGCCCTGGGCGAGCGTGGAGCGATGTGACGAGGAGGGAGCGTCGGTCGGCACGTCGCAGCTGGAGATCGTACCCTTCACGGGGGAAGGGCCCATCCTCCTCCAGCACTTCGTGCGATGATCCGTCTTTTCTTGCTCACCTTGGCGCTCGTTGCCGTGGCGGCGCCCGCCGGGGCCCAGGACTGCGCCGAACGAGCGGCCGAGGCGATCGGGGCCGACGTCCTCGAGCGGAACGAGCGCTTCGCGCTGCCGGGGCGACCCGAGATCTTCCCCTACACCTATCCCGCCGAGTCCTGCGTCGCGTTCCTGGCCGTGTCGCGACCGGAGCAGGACCTCGATTTGCACGTGCTGGCTCCCAGCGGCCTGGAGCTCGAGCGAGACACGGCCCATCGCGCCTGGGCGTACGGCTCGCACTGTGGGGTCGCAGGGCAGCGCGTCCACGCGACGGTCTCGACCCACGTGCAGGGTCGCTTCGAGCTGCTCGTGTTGCGCGGGGCACCGCCCGAGCGCCCGGACCTCGGCCGCCGGATCGGAGACTGCTTCTCCGGCGAGCCTGGGCGGGCGAACGATCCGGTCGCGCATCGGAGCCCCGAGGAAGACGAGCGAGAGCTCACCGGCGCCGTCGAGCGCGTCGCCGTCGGCCTCGGTTGGCCGACGCCTCGAACGGAACACGGACGCCTTCGCGACGGGCGCGCCTCGAGCACGCTCGGGGTGGAAGCGGGCCGCTGCTACCTGGTGGTGGTCCGAAGCACCGATCCGACGGTCGTCGCGGAGGCCGTCTTGCCAGGGGACCGATGGCGGACCGCGCCCCACCGCCGGGCGATCCTCCGCGGGTGCCCCGACGTCGACGCCACCCTCGAGCTCTTCGTCGGCGGCGCCGCGGACGCCGCGTATGTCGTCGGCATCGCCGAGCTTCCGAGGCCATCCTGGGCACCACCGTCGAGCGCTGGCGCGGCCGCGCTGGCGACCTGGGGGGCCGAGCCTCGGATCGTGGGGCGCTTCCACCTCCGCGCCGGCGACCGGATGGCGGTCACCCACGAGCCTGGCGGCGAATGCGTCACGCTCTCCGCCGTTCCCGCGTCCGGCGACCTCGGCGATCTCCGGGTCTCCATCGTGGGCGGCTCGAGCGATCCCAGCCCGGACGCGGCGTCGATGGTGCATCACTGCGGCCACGACGGCGCGCTCGCCCTCGAGGTCGGCGCCGCCCGGGGCGCTGGCGAGGGTTGGCTCTTGGAGTGGACGCGATGAGAGGACTGCTGCCCATTCTCCTCGCGGTGGGGTGCGCCGCACCCCCGCCGCCGCCGCGGACGCCGGTCGAGCTCCCCGAGCCCGATCCGGCGCTCCGCGAGGTGACCCGGGACGCCGTGCATGGAGCCGAGCGGCGCGGGTTCGAGCTCGAGCGGGTGGGCGAGCCCCACTTTGCGGTCGAGGCCCGCGCCCAGGTGGAGGCCGTCGTGGTGCCCGCGGGCTCCTGTCGACTCTTCGTGCTGGTCGGCGCGAGCGGGGTGGTGCAGGCCTCCGCGGCGCTCTACCTGCCGGACGGCCGCCGGGTGGGGCGCGATCTCGGCCGTGATGGCGCGCCGCCGGAAGTGGGCGCCTGCGCGGGCGATGCTCCGCTCGCGCTCTTCTGGCACAGCTCCGTTCGCGGCGCCGGGCTGGTCCGCGGGCTCGAGTTCTCCATCGCCCGAACGGCCGACGCCGCCGCTGGGCTGGTCGACCCGAGCGCCGCGGTCGGCGAGCTCGCGCTGGCGCTTCGACGACGAGGCTTCGTCTCACGCGGCGAGCCCCGCGAGGTCTCGCTCCGCGCGGGCGAGCCGGCGCGCTTCCCGGTCGTGCTCGCGCCGCAGCGCTGCCTGACCCTGGTACTCCGCCGCGTCGCCGGCGAGATTCGATTGACCGAGGGCGACGAGGTGGTCGTGCGCGATGGCAGTGGTGGCGAGCAAGCCGTGCAGCTGTGCGCGGAAGGCCAGGAGCGCCGCTTGAGCGCCATCATCGTCTCCGAGCAGGGCGGTGATGCGGAGGTCCGCCTCTACGACGCGGACCGTCGTTCGCTCGGAGGGGACGCGGCCCTCTGGCTCGGCGAGCGTGCTCCGGCGGTGACCGAGACGGTCGAGGTGCCCGAGAGCCGGCGCCTCGATCTCGGTCCGGCCGAGGTGATCGAGGTCGCCCTTCCGGCCAGCGAGCGTTGCACCCCGGTTCGGGTTCGGGCGGGCGAGGGCTCGGCAGGGGTGTGGCTCGGCGACCCCTCGGAGACGCAGCGTTCGGTCGAACGCTGCGTCGAGGGGTCCCGTGCTCGCATCGGCTCCGTGGGCGGAGGCCAGGTCTGGGTCGGCGTCGGAACGCCGGAGGCTACTCCGCGTCCGCCAGCGCAGCGCGGGGCGCACCGCTGACCGCGGCGGTGCTCACGGTCGTCCGGACCGAGGACTTCATCCCGAGGCTCGCCCGGTCGAGGATGGCGACGCAGAGGTCGTCGAAGGAGTAGCCGGCGCCGTCCGCGATCTTCGGGAGCAGCGAGGTGGGCGTGAGGCCGGGGAGGGTGTTCACCTCGAGCACGTACTCGTTCTCGCCCTCGGTCACGAGCATGTCCACCCGGGTTGCGCCGGTGGCCCCCACGCAGCGCACCGCGCGCTCGGCCAGGTTGAGCACGCCCTTGTAGCGGGTCGGGCTCAGGCGGGCGGGCAGGTGGTACTCGCTCTGTCCCGGCTGGTACTTCGACTTGTAGTCGTAGAAGCGGCCCTTGGGCGCGATCTCGATGGCGCCGAGCGCGCGACCGTCCAGGATGCCGACCGCGATCTCGCGGCCCGCGACGAAGCGCTCGACCAGCACGCTCGAGTCGAACTGCGCGGCGTCCTTCACCCGCTCGAAGAGCTCGTTCGGGTTGCTGGCCTTGCCGGCGCCGACGCTCGAGCCCGCCCGGCGCGGCTTCACGAAGGCCGGGTAGCCGAAGGAGCCATGGATCGCCTCGAGCCGATCCAGGTCCCCCGCCTCGACGGCGTAGTAGGGCGGGGTCGGCACGTTGTAGAGCCGGAAGAGCTCCTTGGCCTTGAGCTTGTCCATGGCGAGCGCGCTCGCGAGGACGTTGGAGCCCGTGTAGGGGATGCCCATGAGCTCGAGGAGCCCCTGGATGCAGCCGTCCTCACCGTAGGGGCCGTGCAGGGCGATGAACGCCACGTCGATCGGGTCCTGGCGCAGCACTCGGTCGATGTCGTTGTCGACGTAGACCTTCACCGCGTCGTAGCCCTGGCGGATGAGCGCCGCGTGAACGGCCTCACCCGTGGCGATCGAGATGTCGTGTTCGGGGCCGATCCCCCCGAGAAGCACACCCACTCGTTCCTTCGTCGTCATTCGCTTTGCTCCTTGCGCTGGCGTCCCGAGCCGAGAGCCATGCCGTGGTGTGGAGTGCGAGATGCGTGCCGGCTCCCGATCCCCCGCGTTCGTCCGCGTTGGGTGGGCTCACCGGAGGATTCCTTCGAACCCCGACCGCGTCCTCGTTGCCACGTGTGCGTCATGTCTCAGCCACGTCCGCTATCAGAAGCGCTTCGAGTCGGTCAAAAAACGCGCGCTTCCTCACGGCTCTGCGAAGCGCTGCGTATGGCGGGGTCGGCAGCCTCGGTCAAGGGGAGGAACGCTCAGGGGCCTTCGTAGCGACCGGTCGGGAGGCCGTCCTGACCTCCGTCTTCCGACAGGAGTCGAACGGGAACGACCACGCCGCGCGCCAAACGCAGGGCCGAAGGCGTCGTCACCCGAGGGAAACGAAGGTCCAGCCAGTCGGCCCCGGCGGCGTGGCGACAGCGGATCTGGACGTGGTGGGTCTCCGCGGAAGGACCCTCGCCCGCGCCGACGATCGGTTCGAGGCCCCCGACATAGGCGATCGCACATGGGTGAACCTGGTTCGTGGCCCCAGAGGTGACCAGCTGCTCGATCGGCGCGCCCACGGGCACCACCTGCTCCCGGCGAGGCGCGAGCTCCACGTGGTCGATGGCTGCGACGAAGGCGAGGAGGGGGTGGCCCTCGAATCCGCGGCCGGCGAGCACCCGGACGCGAATGCGGTCACCGGTCTCCACGTAGCTCGCCAGCGCGGAGTGGTCGGCGTCGAAGACCAGGTCCGCCCACCCCTCACCGCTCTCGGCACGGCAGCGGATGAGCCGCCGACGGGAGACGACCATCGGATAGTCGGTCCGAGCGGCGGCGCCGAGCCGGACCAGTCGGCCGGTCCACGCGACGTCGCAGACGCGCTCCTGGCCTTCGTGGGTCGTGGGGTCGAGTCGAACGAGGCGGACGTCGAAGGGCTCGTCTTCCGGGATCGCGTCAGGCAACGGACTGGCAGGCGGCCACTCGTCGCTCGTCAGCGGGACGTCGGGCACGGCGATGCGCTCCTCGGCCTCGCAGGCGGTGGAGAGCACGAGCAGGGCCAGGAGGACGCGGAGCACGCCCTCGGATAGCAAAGGGAGGGAGCGCGCGCATGGCGATTGCCACCAGCATGTCGCGGTGGTACTCGTTCGCCAGCGCCTCATGACGAACGCGACGCCGAGCCCGGATTCCGGGAGCTGAGACTCCGATGTTCCATCGGACCACCCTCGCCGTCGCGACTCGGGGTGCCTTTCACCAGGCCCACACTGCCACCGTGGTGTGCGGCCGCCCCCACGCCTCCGGCCCTCGGCCGGACGGCGCACGGTATCAGGGCAGCGGGACGCCGAGGATGACACTCCTCCAGCGTGAGCTGCGCCACAACTGGCCGACTATTGCGGGACTCCCGAAAGGACCCGAGCTCGGCCGAACGGAACAATCAGCGTTCGAGGATTTGACAGATGACGTTCACGGAAGCCGCCGCGGAGGTGTTGAGGCTCGTCGGTAAGCCCCTTCACTACAAGAAGATCACGCAGATCGCGATCGAGCGAAATCTGCTCTCTCACGTGGGCAAGACCCCGGAGACCACCATGAGCTCCCGCCTCGCGACCATGGTGCGAAAAGACGACGGAGAGGCCCCCATCATCAAGGTGAAGCCCGGGATTTTCGGGCTTCGAGACTTCGACTCCAAGGTCCTCGAGGCCGCGAAGTCGGAGTCGGGACACGAGTACGAGTTGCCGCCCAAGAAGAAGAGTGACGACGACGGCGAAGAGGAGGCCCGCACGGCCCCCACGCCGAGCCCCTCCCACCCTGGCGCCGACGTCTTCCCGGAAGAAGAGGGCGACGACGAGCCGATCCTCGCGAAGATCAAGCGCGAGTCGAAGAAGAAGCAGGACGAGAAGAGCAACGACGACGGAGACGACGGCAAGGGCAAGCGCCGCAAGCGTCGCCGTCGTCGGCGTGGCCGGAAGGGTGACGACGACGGCGGCTCGAGCCGCGACCGTGACGGTCGCGACGGAGGCCGCTCCAACCGCGACGGTGGCCGGTCCGGCCGCGACGGCGGTCGCGGCGGACGTTCCCGTGACGGCGGTCGGCCCAAGCGCGGCAAGTCCGGCCCGGTCGAGGGCGATTGGGAGCGCACGCCCGGTGGCGACGACCTCCTCGGTCAGGAGCTCGCCGATGCGCTCGAGACCGTGCTCGACGGTCGCCGCAACCGGCAGGCCATCTCGCTGACCCAGGCTGCGGAGGAGCTGGTGAAGCGTGGCCGGCTCCAGGGCGACGCCGGTGCGTTGGCCCCGACGCTCGCCGCCGCCGTTCGAGGAGACGTCGCGCGTCGCCGCCGTGACGGTCTCGCGCCGCGATTCCGCATGGTGGGCAGCTCGGTCGAGCTCCTCGCCTGGGCCGCGCCGAAGCACGCCGTGGACGCGGAGCGGAAGGCCATCGCCGCCGCGGAGCAGCAGCGAAAGCAGATCCGTCGGGCGCTCATCGACCGCATCGGCCAGATGCCCGCCGCCGGGTTGCTCGAGCTGGTGGCCGCCTGGCTCAACGCCGAAGGGGTGACCGGACTGCGTGGCGTCCGCCGCCCTGGCACCCAGGCCGGCGACTTCCACCTCGCGGGGACCTGGCGCTCGGGCCCGCGCGCCATCCCGATCGCGATCCTCGTTCGCCGTTCGGGCGACCTGGGCCGGGAGCACGTGATCGACCTGCGCGGAGGTCTACATCACTACGGTAACGCGCAGGCGGCCTGGCTGATCACGCTGGGCAAGATCCTCCGGGGCGCGAAGGAAGAGCTCGACGTCGAGGGCGCGATTCCCGTGGCGCTCTTCGACGCGGATGGTCTCGGCGAGGCGCTCGAGCGTTGTGGGATCGGCATCGTGACCCACTCGTTGCCGCTCGCGGCACTCGACCTGGACCTGCTCGAAGGCCTGCATGGCCCCGGTCACACGCCGTCCGACTCCGATGATGACGACGAGGACGAAGACGACGACGACAGGGGCGGTCGCCGCCGGCGCCGTCGGGGTGGTCGCAAGGGACGCGGCGACTCGAAGTCGAAGGACGACGACTCGGACGACGACGAAGACTCGGACGACGACTCCGATGATGACGACGACAGCGATGACGAGCCGCGGGGCAAGAAGAAGCGCCGACGTCGTCGCCGGTCGAAGGCGAAGTCGGACGACGAGTCGGACGATGACGACTCCGATGACGACGACGACGACGAGTCCGACGCGTCGGACGACGACTCGGATGATGACGACGACTCCAACGACGCGTCGGATGACGACTCTGACGACGACGACGCGTCGGACGACGACGACGATGATGACGACGACGACGATGCGTCGGACGACGACGCGTCGGATGACGACGACGACTCCGACGATGATGACGACGACGCGTCGGATGACGATGACGACGACGATTCGGACGACGACGACGACGATTCGGACGACGAAGACGACGACTGATCCCGAAAATTGGCCTGACTGATGTTTTGTTCAGTGTAGGCTGGCGGGGCGCTGGCGCCTGGCTTATGCACCCCCCTGTGTCC
This sequence comes from Deltaproteobacteria bacterium, assembly GCA_017644045.1. Classification (GTDB taxonomy): domain Bacteria; phylum Myxococcota_A; class Polyangia; order Polyangiales; family Houyiibacteriaceae; genus UBA1660. Next base: position 169,141 of record JAEPMI010000007.1, on the reverse strand, counting down.
TCGTGAGCGAGGCTCGCGAGGGAGGGGGGTGTGGAGCTTGGCATGTTGCGATTTCACCTCTTCGTTCTGATGACGTTCCTCGTCGCCGTCTCCGGCGCCGAGGCACAGGACGATGGGCAACCGATTCCAGCGTCAGACGAACGATCCGTCGAGGAGAGAGAAGCGGAGGCCGCCACGGCGGTGGCCTTGGCTCGCGCCCTCGACGAGCGGCTGACGGTCTGGCAGGCCGGCGATCGACGGGTCTACGTCCGTCATTGTCGGGGTGCGAGGGTCGATTGCCGTGCACGCCTGGTGGCGTTCGCCCGGATTCTGACCTCCGCGGGCTACCAGCACGGAGTCGATCCCTTCCTCCTGGCGGCCATGGCGCTCCGGGAGAGTGGGCTCAACCCCTTCGCCGAGGGTTCGCTCGGGGAACGAGGGATCGTCCAGCTCCACCCACGTGGTGTCGGGAGTCGGGTCCGTTTCGTTCGGAGCGAAGGATACCGCCGTCGCTGTGAGCAGCGAGAAGACGCCTGCCAGGGTGAGGTCGTCGACGAAGGTGCGGCCCACGTCGCTTCCGCCATCGAGCGCTGCGGTACGGTCGAGGCCGGGTTGGGCGCGTACAACAGTGGCATCTGCCAGGTGACCGCCTACTCCGAGCGGGTGCTCGAGTCCCGCATCGAGCTCCTCCGCCTCGCCAAGGCCGACATCCGCCCCGAGCGCGCGCTCCTCGACTGAGCTGTGCACGAGCTCGAGCAGCACCCGTTGCTCCGACGCGGTTCGTGGTGGAGTGGAGCTCTAACGGTGTTCGAGCAGCCGCTCGAACGCGCGGCCTGCCGCCAGCACCATCTCTTCGATGCGTCGCTTGCCCACGGCGTCGAAGCGGACACCCTCGGCGCAGAGCGCGCCGAGCGGTTTGCCGGCGACCCGGACCGCGTGGATCACCACGCGACCGCCGCGGGATCCGGTCGCCGCTCGGAAGAGGTCGTCCGCCGCCGTCGTGCCGTAGGGACCCTCGTAGCTCTCGCCGGTCTCGACCACTCGCTTGAACATCGAGGGGCTGGTCGCCGGAATCCAGAGGTTTCGAATCGCATCGGGCGACACGTTCCCACCGCGGGCCTCCCAGCCGCGGAGCACGCCTCGCCGCAGGGCCAGGAAGACCACGGTCTTGGCGACACCGGCGCAGCCCTCGCAGGCGAAACGCACGATCGAGTCCCGGTCGCTCGCTCGGCGGAGCGAGGCGAGCATCGGTCCGACCGGCGGCGGCGTCAGGCTGTTCGGCCGTTGCCGGCGGGAGTCGCGCACCGAGGGGACGGGCGCGGGCTCGGAGCTCTGCTGGAGGTCACCCCACGACGACTCTTCGAGAGTGAGGATCGAGCCCGCGGTCGGGGGCATGGAAGAGCGGGTGGTCCCCGGGGGGGTCGACGACGACCGCTCGGGCGGCACGGAGCTCGTGGGCGCGGGACTCGGCGGCGGCTCGGGTTTGCTCGGCGGTGGAGCCACGATCTGCGCCATGGGACGAGTGCTCCGACGAGGCTGAGCCGAGACCTCGACGGTGCCGGACGGGCTTCGGCGACGTACCAGGGCGAGTGGGGTCTCTCTCGGCTCCGGTGGGATGTCGCCCGGATAGGCGCTCGCGAGGGCGTTGCGGAGGTCGGTGGCGCGAGCGACCTTCGCGCGCACCATCCGGCCGACGGCGAAGCGGAGCTCGCGGAGCGCGTGGCCGTCGCTCGGGTCGACCATCGCGACCACGACCTCGTGTCCTCGGTCCTCGATGGGCAGGGCCTGCAGCGCGTGGGCCATGCGTCCGTGCAGCAGACGGCTCACCGGGCCACCGCCAGCGTCGAGCTCGGCGTAGCTCGCCTCGGCGTGTCCCTCGCGGACGAGCAGGCGATGGAGCGCGTCCTCGTCGAGGCCGTTGCGGATCAGCGCGGTCGCGAGGACTCCCCCCGCGGCACCTTCGGCGAGGGCGTCCGCGAGCTGGTCGCGGTCGACCAGACCCTCCCGCAACACGCGGGCCCCGAGGTCTTCGGCCATCGGGCTGTCCCTACCAGTCGATGGCCAGCCCAACAAGGGTCAGAAGCGCGCCGCGCTCACTCCGGCCGCTCGTACCAGGGCGAGCCTTCTTCACTCTCGGTAGCCGACCCGGAGGCAGGGTCGTCGCTCACCCCGCCATCGTCGGACTCGGAGGTCGAGTCGTCGCCGCCGTGCCACGGTCGGACGTCGTCCGACGGCTGCGTCTCGTCGTCGAGCGTTTCTTCGTCGGAATCTCCGCGCTCGGCGCTCTCGGTGCCGCTCAGCGCGTCGACCTGCCAGCGGAGTCCGATGCCGACGATGTCCGCCTCCATCGAGTACTGGCCGTTGCCCACGAACGCCGCGCCGCCGGCCGGAGCGGGGACGTCGGGGGAGCGCGGCGGCCGGATGGGGTTCGGCTGCGGGACGGCGCTGTTGGTGACGTTCGGGTCGGCCATGAAGATGTGGCCGTAGCTGACGTCGAGGAAGAGCCCCTGCTTGACCTGGACGCTCGCGCCGAGGGCCAGCACCACCTTCCGAGAGTCGAGGGTCAGCGGCGAGAGGTAGGCGTTGTCGAAGCTGCCGTTCTCGTAGTTCACGCCGAGCGAGACGGTGAGCGTATCCTCCACCGCCTCGAGCTCCGCGCCGAGGCGCAGGCTGTGGACATCGTTCATGTTTCTCGGGATGTTGATGTCGCCGACCTGATAGTCGCCGATGGCGACCGCGTCCCGAATCCAGATGTCGTTCGGCTCGATTCGAGCAGCGTCCTGCGTCGACCAGTGCTCCCACACGTAGGCGAGCTCGATGCGCAGCGTGCGCATCGGCCGGACCTCGACGCCCGCTCGGACCATCAGCGGGAGATCGAGCTCGAGACGGGCCGTGTCGCCCTCGACTCGCGCCCCGTCGAAGAGCGGCGCCGACGGGAGCCGGACGTCGAGCTTGGCGTCGCCGCTGACCGCGCCCGGCCACCAGACCATCGAGGCGCCCACCCGGACCATGCCGCCGTCGTAGGTCGCGCCGAGCGTGAAGCCGGGATGGACGATGGGGTTGAGGTCGAAGCGGGCGAGGCCGTCGTACTCCGGGTTCTCCGCCTGGGTGCAGATGAAGCCATCGCACGCGCTGATCGCCGTCTCGCCCACGAAGCGACCGAGGAGCAGATGCATCCCCACACCGATGGAGAGCTCCGGGATCGGCTTGTAGGCCACCGCCGGCGTGATGTTCACGAAGGCGCTGCCCTCGAGCGAGTACAGGCTGTAGCGCTGGGGCGCCGCCTCGCAGCCGGCCATCGGCTCGCCGGTCGCGTCGCAGGTGCCGCTCCCGTCCACGGTGACCCCGCGCGGCCAGCGGAGCAGTGACGCGTTCGGCGCGTGAATGCCGAATCCGAGCACCAGGTCGTCGCGGAGCGGGTGGCTGTAGGCGATCATCGGGATCGGCAGCTTCGCCGCGTCGACGGAGACCGTCGGTAGCAGGTTGCCTCCCGAGTCCACCCGGGCGAAGTCCGCCCGGAGGAAGGTCATGGTCGCGTCGAGGAGCAGCTGCTGACCCGACCAGCCGAGACCGGCGGGGTTGTACCAGATGGACTGGGGGTCGTCGGCGCCGGCCACGAAGGCGAAGCCGCGGCCGAGCGGACGGGTGCCCCGGTCGGTGAGGAAGAGGCCGCCGGCCTCCGCGCGCTGTGGGAGTGCCCCCACCGTCACGAGAACGGTGAGGCAGAGGAGAAGGGTCCGGGTCACGGTGCGTCGTCGCCGTCGTTGATCGTTCGGTTCTGGACGACGTCCCACATGCGCTCGAGGCCGCGGTACTCGTCGGTCAGGTAGTCGTGGGCGGTCCCGAGGACCTCGGCATGGTCGTCGGCCAGCATCGCGCCGCCGATACCGGGTCGGGCCCGGTTCACCTCGGCGACCACGTCGATGATGATCTCGAGGGGGGTCTCCCCGCTCGTCTCCGGCGGGAGCGAGACGAGGTTTCGAAGCACGACCGGCAGGGTCTCGCGCTCGTCGACGTCCACGATGTCCCGGAGGAGGGCGAGGGTCTCGTCCAGGGCGCTTCCCTCGCTGGAGAGCGCGCTGCCGTCCACGCTCCCGCCACCGTCCGCCACGGCCCTCGCGTCCGGGCTCACGCCGGTCGAGAGGGCCTGGAAGAGCGGGTCGAGGTTCGTGTCGTCCTCGAGGAGCTGCAGCAGGTCCGCCGTCGCGATCATGGTGTTGTCGAAGGCGTCGGCGCCGGCCTCTTCGTCCATCAGGTAGCGCACGAGGCCGCTCAGCTCGTCGGTGGCGGCCTCGTCTTCGCGGAGCGCGTCGACCAGGTTGAGCATCGCTGCGCCGGTCGCCGACCCGATCGAGGTCTCGACCCGGTCGGCGATGCCGCGGGACCACTCTTCGAGATCACCCGCCGCGCGATGGTCGGCGATGCGCTCGCGGATGAAGGGGATGAGGATCTCGAGGACCGGGGGCACGCGTCGCTTCACGAACTGGTGCTGGCCACCGGTCTCCTCGACCGTGAGCAGCACGTCGACCATCTGGCTGCGGCCGCTGAGGTGCCGTGCGTGGCGGTCGGGGTTCGCCGCCCAGGCGTCGTCGATGCCTCCGAGCGCGTCCAAGAGCGCGAGCAGCGGGGTCATGCCGACCGTGCGGCTGCCGCCGTTGGTGGTGCTCTCGGTGCGCCCCTGGCGATCGGCGAGGCCGTCGTTGCGGGCCGGGTCGACCAGCGTCTCGGTGGCCACGGCGAGGGCGTCGATGCCATCGACCCCGGGGCGGACCTCGATGTCGTCCATGACGACGAGCAGGTCGTGGAGACGCTGGATCATCTGTCCTGCCTCCCGCGGGTTGCAGCTGCCCACGCCCGCGACGGGCCCCTGACAGTCGGCGAAGAGGGCGGCCACGACGGGCTCGTAGCTCCGGCCGTCGTCGTCGTGGGCGAAGAAGGCTCCGGAGGGGTCCGTGCTCTGGGTCTGGGGGTCGTCGGGCGATGGCCAGTGGGTGTAGAGCGCGGAGATCAGCCGCCCGAAGAGAAAACGCCCCTCCGTGCGCCCGTCGAAGGTGTCGAAGGCCGCGATCAGCGGACCCATGGCCTCGTAGAAGGTGACCGCCTCCGGATCGGAGCAGGGCGTGTCGGGGGTCACCAGCGAGTCACCGCAGAAGCGGAAGCGCCGCTCCCAAGCGAAAGTGGTGCCATCGTAGCGGTCCTCGACGTTCGCTCCGTCGCGGGTCTGCGGCGGGTCGATCAGGTCGGTGAGGAACTGGTTGCGAGGCGCGAAGACCAGGCGGTTCATCGCCTCGGGCGTCGGGGAGGTCGTCAGGCCGTCGATGCCGCTCTCGTTCTCGAGGACCTCGTCGGCGCCGAGGCCGACGGCGCCGCCGAGATCCAGGATGCCGCGCAGGAAGGCCGGCTTGATCTCGATGGAGGCGCGACCGACGATCGCCTGGGCGTAGGTCTCGGCGACGTTGTCGATCTCGAGGAGCTCGCACTCGGCGAAGCTGCCCGGCAGCCGGGTGTAGCCGAAGACCGGCAGGGTGATGCCGAGGCGAGCGCCCTCCTTGTTGCAGAGACGCACCCCGTCGAGGTCGTGGATCAGTCCGATCGACTCCTGGAAGAGGCTGGTGTTGGTCGCCGACTCGGGCGCCGAGGGGTCGACCTCCCGGCTCCAGACCTGCTCCCGCATCGGCCGGTTGAGGTCGGCCATGTCGTAGCCGACGTCATCCGAGTAGCGCATCATCTCGGCGTAGATCTGTCCGAGGCGCTTGCTCTGGGGGTCGGCGAGGGCGCGCAGGGTCGCTTCGAGCAGTCCGGGCTCCTGTGCCATCCAGATCGCGACCTGGATCACGTCGTCCCAGAGCTCGCTCTCGTCGGGGATCGCCGCGCCAGGCGTCGCATCGCCGACCGCATCGCCGAAGAGACCGGCGTCGACCAGCGCCGCGACCTCCGACTCGTGGTCGCGGACGACGACCTCGAGCGCGGCGAGCACGTCGTCGGTCTCGTCGCGGCCGAGAAGCGCGGTGCTGGCGTCGATGAGGTCGAGCATCGGGCTCTGGCTCGTGTCGAAACCCGGGTAGGTGAAGTCGAGGCCACCCATGCGCTCGGTCCGCTCGGCGACGGGGCCGAGGAGCGCGGGCATGCCGCCAGCGAGGTCGAGCGCCGCGGGCTGGTCGGGGTCGAAGAGGTCGGCGGAGTCCCGCGCGATGCCCGCGAGGGCCGTGCGGCTCACGTCGAAGCTCCGGTAGTAAGGCGAGTCGTCTGGGCGGAGGGCGCGACCGTTCGGGTCCCGGAGGACCGTGATCTCGCCTGCGACCGGGAAGGGCGTGGCCACGTCGAGCGGCGTGCCGTCGTCGCCGACGAAGCGGCCGAGCGGGTCGATGTCGGCGAGCCCGTCCCCGTCACGATCGACGAAGGGCGGCGGGACGCTGTCGTCGACGCTGAAGGGGAGGGCGACGCCGCGACGGTCACGGAGGGTGAGCAGGCGGCCGGGGCCCCGACCGAACGCATCGCGCTGGGTGAAGAGGAGCTGCCGGGTCAGCTCGAGCGTCGAGGGACCGTCTTCTTCGATCTCCTCGTCGGGGATCGCCAGGTCGAGGGCGAGCGCGTCGAGCAGGTCCTCCCACTCGCTCTCCGCGGTACCGCCCGGACCGATCGCGTCGAGCGTGCTGTCCGCGAGACCGACGATCCCCGGGTAGGAGAGGGCGGGCCGAGCGACCCCCAGCGCGAGGCGGAGGGGGCGGTAGCCGCCGCGGTGCGAGAGGCGCTCGAGGGCGCCGAGCGCTTCGTCGTCTTCCACGAGCGCGTTCAGCAGCTCGGCCGTCGCGCGGGTCTGCTCCGGAAGCCGTTCGGTCGGCGGGTCGTAGAGCGGCAGGAGCTGGAGCATGAAGTGGTCGAGGTCGTCCTCGATGGGCTCCGGCATGGTGGTGTCGAAGGCGACGACCAACCGGTCCCGGTTCTCGGCGAGCACGCGGAGCCGCTCGGTCGGGGCGGCCTCCGGGCCGACCTCGCCGTCGCAGAGCGCGCGGGTCTCGCGACCCGAGACGTCGTTCGGCACCTCGGACGACGCGAGGCGCTGGCAGAAGAGGCGGTACATCTCCTCGCCCAGCGTTCCGCGCTCGCGGGTGACACGGGTGGAATCGAACTCGGACCCACAGGCCAAGAGACCCATGACCAGCACGACCCGCAGGGCTTTCGCTCGCCCACAGGGGCTCGGAACGGCCTTCCTCATCGACACCCTTTCATGCGCGCTCGCGCGCGACCCATCGGCGCACCCGAGCGCCTCACGAAGCCAACACGGCCGGTCGTCTCCCCCGGGGAGTGAACGCCGGCTCAGTCTCCACAGAGTACTTTTCTGAGCCGTGAGCGCAACGCCAGGATCGTCCACCGCCAGCCACGCGCACGTGGGGCAAACCCCACATCCGTAGGCGAAAATGCTTCACAAACGCCGAGCGAGGCGCTTGGCGCGTTCGTTGCGATGGGCAGACCCGTGACTCGTCGTCGCATCCTCTCATCGCTCGCTCTCGGAGCCCTCGCGTTCGCACTCGTGACCGTCTGGTGGCTGACGCGGCGACCCATGACCTTCGCCGCCCGCGGGCCGGAGCCCGAGTCCTGGGAGGACGAGCCCGAGATCGCGCCGCTCGAGCTCGTCGACGCGGGTCCGGCCGACCAAGGGCTGGCGGTCGAGGCCGACGCCGGCGTCGAGGAGGTGGCCACGGAGTTCCACCCCGATCGGCCGGTGGAGCGGGTGGCGACCCCCAAGCTCGCGGACGCCGAGGCCTACCTCCTGATCGGCGTCGATCACACCCGTGGCCGCTGGGGACGGGCCGACTCCATCCTCGTCGCCTTCTTCGACGACGAGAGCGGTCACGTCGGCGTCGTGTCGATCCCTCGCGACCTGCTCGTCGACGTGCCGGATCACGGCCCGGCTCGCATCAACGCCACGCTTCGCATCGCCATGCGGCAGGAGCGGGACCCGCTCCAGGTCATGCGCGAGCGGGTCGAGGAGGTGCTCGATGCGCCGGTCGACCACGTGCTGGTCGGTGACCTGGAGGCGTTCGAGCAGAGCATCGACGGCCTCGGCGGGATCGTGGTCGACGTCCCCTGCACCATTCGCGACAACTTTCGCGACTCGCGGGTCGAGGGCGGCCGGCGGCTGCTCGACGTCGACGCCGGGGAGCGGCGGATGGACGGTGTGACCGCGGCCATGTACGTGCGCAGCCGACACGGCCGTAGCGACTGGGATCGGGCCCGTCGGCAGCAGGCGGTGTTGGCCGGTCTTCGGAGCCGACTGCGGGAGATCGGGCCCACGGGGTGGCTGCCGGTGGTCGGCCAGACGCTCGAGGCCGGCGTGTTCACCACGATGAGTCGGCTCGAGCTGATCGGCCTGGCGCGTCGCGTGTCCCGAGTGCGGCAGGAGCGCATGCACGGCGTGTTGATCGGGACCCGTCAGACGCAGGCGGCCCGGACGGCCGATGGGCGCTACGTGCTCGAGCCCGACTTCGCGGCCATCGACGACGCTCTCCTCGGGCTCTTCGAGGCCCCGTCGCCGGGGATGCGGCCGGAGCGGAAGCGCTGCCCGGACCCGGACATCGCGCTCCGGCACCGGGCTCCGCGAGCCGACTCGGACGACGAGTGAAGAACGTCGGTCACGTTTTCGACCCTCGTGGCCACCGTGGGTATGCGCGCCCCTTTTCTCGCCTTCTTCCTGCTCGCGTTCGCCAGCACGGCCGGTGCTCAACCCGGGAGCAGCTACGCCGAGATTCGCTACGTCGGGGAGACCCCGGTCGAGGTGGTCGTGGACCGTCGCGTTCGAGTCGTCGCCACGGGGCGAACGAAGGCCGTGCCGGGGTCCAACGGAGCCTCGGCATACGCGGGCACCAGCGACGACGGAGTGCTGCTGGCCTTGGTCGGACGGGACTCGCTTCGGGCGGTCTTCGTGCCGGTCGGCGCCGATGGGCTGGGGAACCCGAGCGCGGCGCGACGGATCGAGCGGCCGGCGGCTCGGGGCCATTCACCGGTGGGAGCAGCCATCGCGCCGATGCCGGACGGCTTCGCGCTCTTTTGGCAGGAAGCGGACGACACGAACGCCGGCGCGGCCTACCAGACCTTCGTCCAGCGGCTCGGGCCCACCGGTGAGCCGACCGGCGAACCGCAGGCGGTTCAGGCGGTCTGGCCACTGGCAGCCGCGGCCTACATGCCGGAGACGAACCGTTTCTACTTCCTCCTCTTCTACGGGGGCGGCGACCCTCGGCAGACGCGGCTGTGCGGCGTCCACATCGACGCGACCACGCTCCGCCCGCAGGAGCATCCGTGGTGGGCGTCGCGGCCGGGTCTCATCGACGAAGGCCAGCTCTTCGTTCGTGGCAACCAGGTCCTCGCGCTCTATCGCGGCGGACCCGAAGGCGACCAGCTGCTCGAGGTCGACGTGAGCCAGGGCGGCTGGGCCCAGGAAGCCGCCGAGCCCACCGCGCGCGGCGCGCTCGGCGGGGCGGGGGTCTTCGGGGCGCGCCTGCAGGGCGATCGGCTCCGCGTCCTGATTCGGCCGGGCCCGAGCCGTTGACCGCGCGGCCGGCACCCGCTACGCGCCGCGGGTGAGCTGGACCGTACGCCGCGTGCTGGATTGGACCCGTGAGGACCTGGAGCGCCGGGGGATCGACTCCGCCCGCATCGACTCGGAGCTCCTCGTCGCGGCGGGGATCGGCTGCAAGCGGATTCAGCTCTACCTCGACATGGACCGGCCGCTCGAAGCCGACGAGCTCACGCGGATTCGCGAACGGGTCCAACGGCGCCGGGAACGAGAGCCGATCGCGTACATCCTCGGCGAGCGCGAGTTCTACGGGCACACCTTCGAGGTGACGCCCGCGGTGCTGGTGCCGCGGCCGGACACCGAGACGCTGGTCGACCGCGCGCTCGCGATCCTCGACGGAGAGACTCGCGCGTCGGGGGACCGGGAGGTGGTCCTGGACGACGCGCCCGCGCCGAGCGACGTCAGCGGCGAGTCCCACGTCGAGCCGATCGAGCCCGACGAAGAGGACGCGGAAGAGAGTGAGGAGCCCGCGGTCGAACCGGCGCGCTCCCCGCGCGCCAAGCGCAGCTCGGACGCCGAGGTCGCCGACCTCTGCACCGGCAGTGGGTGCATCGGGCTGACCCTGGCCGCCGAGCGAACGGGACTCCGGGTCACCCTGACCGACGCCTCCGAAGAAGCCCTCGCCGTGGCGCGTCGGAACGCCGAGCGCCTGGGGGTGGCCGAACGCACCGAGATCCTGGCGGGTGACCTCTTCGCGCCGCTTCGGGGTCGGCGCTTCGACCTCATCGCCATCAACCCCCCGTACCTCAGCCAGGCCGAGCTCGCCGAGTGCGCCCCCGAGGTCGCTCGACACGAGCCGACGATGGCCCTGGTGGCCGGGCGGAGGGGCGACGAGATGCTCGAGCGCATCGCGCGTGATGCATCGGCTCACCTGGAACCGGGCGGCTCGCTCCTGGTGGAGGTGGGCCACCGCCAGGCGGCCGCCTTCGCGAAGCGTCTCCGGACGGTGGAGACCCTCGAGGGGGTGACCACCCATCGGGATCTGGGCGGGATCGAGCGGGTGGTCGAAGCTCGCCGCCGCGCCTGATTTCGCGCCGTTACTGGACTTCCGCCCCCCAATTCCGGCACGTTGGTGCAGGCATTTCGGGAGCCGGGAGCACGGCTCGTCCGACCTCGATGCGATCGTTCATGTATCGAGGATGAGTCGGCGCTGATTTGGAAGGATGGTGAAGTCGATGCGATTCGCGGTGGTAGTGGCGGCCCTCATGTTGGGCATCGTGGCGTTCCCGGGGGCTCCCAAAGCGGACGAGCCTCAGAGGAGCGCGCGCGCTCCGCGGACCGAGCGACGCCAACCCAACCGTGACCCGCTCCGCGACCCCGTCCCGCTGGCCGGTCAGCGCGCCACCGGCGTCTACCTCCCCGGCGTCTACTTCCGCCGCCTGGGCACCGATGCGGCGCTCGCGCTCGTCGAACGGACCCACACCGACGCGGTCGTCATCGATCTCAAGGACGGCGCCGGCCGGGTCACCTACGAGACCGAGGTCGAGGTGCTCAAGCCGCAGGTCGTGAACTACCTCGGCAACCCCCGTGAGGTCGTCAGCACGCTGAAGGAGCGCGGCGTCTACACCATCGCCCGCATCACCTGCTTCGCCGATCCGCAGATGCCGGAGCGCGAGCCGGAGCGCTCCATCAAGCACATCCGTCGCGACGAGCCGTGGGTCTCGTGGGGTACGGGCGGCACCTGGCTCGATCCCTACAACCGTGAGAACCACGCGATGATCGAGGAGCTCGCGAAGGAGGCACAGTCGTTCGGCTTCGACGAGATCCAGCTCGACTACGTGCGCTTCCCGGTCGACGACGGAGTGCAGTACGCGCGCTACCCCGCGGAGGACGGAACCGAGCGGCCGGCGCTCCTGATCGAGCTCCTGCAGCGCATCGACCGCGCGCTGACCATCCCGGTCGGCGTCGACGTCTTCGGCCTCAGCGCCTACCGCGACGGAGACCCGAGCGGTCTCGGTCAGGACCTCGAGGCGTGGGTCGACCACGTCGAGGTCTACTCCCCGATGCTCTACATCAACTCGATGCGGAGCTGGCACCGGGACGTGGAGGATCGCTCCCGCTTCCTCGTGGAGTCCGGCGTCGCGCGACTGCGCGAGCGCCTCGGGCCTCGCCCCGTGATTCGACCCTTCCTTCAGGCGTTCGCGCGCGGCGCTGGGCACGAGGGCTTCAACCCGACCTTCATCACGCGGCAGATCGTCGGCGCGAAGCGCGGCGGCGCGGACGGCTTCCTGATGTGGCACCCCGGCGCGCGCTACAGCATGTTCCGCCGCGCGATGCAGGGTCCGGCGCGCCGCGTCGCTCCCTTCCCGATCGAAGAGCGCGCCGAGCAGCGCTACTGAGCGGCCCGCCGGCGGGCGCCACGGAGCGCTCCTTCGGCGAGCACCAGTAGACCGAAGAGCAGGAAGACCCATCGAGCCACCGGCGCTCGGTGGGTCGACTCCGTCGTGGCCACGTCTCGCTCGTCCTCGGGCAACGCACCGACGCTCAGGTCGCTCTCGTCCGCGGGCGGCACGATCACGAAGCGAGTGGCGACGGTGTCGTCGTCGGCGATGACGCGATAGACGCCGGGCTCGTCGGTTCGGTCGAAGGGCTCATCGCCGATGGCCCAATCGCGACCGCTGGGATCGCGCACGCGGCTCCCGGCCGGCAGTGCGACGGGCTCGCCGGCGCCCGTCGACGCCGGCGCCACCGCGTGCGCGCTCAGCTCGCGTGCCAGCCGATGCGCGAGGGGAACGAAGCCCGGGTGAAAAGGCAGGTCGGTCCACTCCTCGTCGACGGTGCTTCCCCAGATCGCCACGCGCTCGCCGACGACGAGCGCGGGGGTTCCGTCGCTCCATCGTGCCTCGATGGTCGCGCCGGGCTCGGCGTCGAGTGAGAGCGCGCGGCTGGCGTTGACGTTCGCCAGCCCTCGGAGGTTCGGGGTCACCGGCTGCAGCGTCCGGGGCCCGTCGCTCGCCGAGCCCAGGGTGGCCGGGAGGATCGACCCGAGCCGCGCGCGCCAGCTTCGTGGCCGCATGCGCGCACCGGCAGCCAACACCAGCCCGCCACCCGACGCGTGATGGTCGAGGAGCGCATCCGCCTGCGACTGCGAGAGCGCGGCGACGTTCGCGATGAAGACCACGTCCACTTCGGTGAGGCTCTCCCGGTCGAGAGCGCCGGCGTCCACGACGCGCACGCGCACGCGCCCTTCGCGTTCCCGCGCTGCGGGCTGCACCTCGAGCGCACGAGAGAGATAGGTGACCTCTCCACGGCCGACGGCTCCGGCAGCGTCTCCGTCCACCAGGAGCGTGCGAGCTGCGGCGGGCGCTTCGAGGAGCACCGCGCGCCGGTCGTCCATCGGGAGGGCGTCGTCGGCGAGCGCACGGACGACGAGAGCGTCCAGGCCGCTCGCGTCGAGCTCGACGTTGGTCGTCGCGCGCCCGTCCTCGGGGGTCGCTCGCGCGGTCGTGAGCTCCTCACCCTCGGTCGTCTCGATCACCAGGTCGACGGGAGCCTCCGAGCGCACCTCGATGCGAAGGGAGGTGCGACCGGTCGCGGGGTTCGATGCCGCGATGACCTCGGTCACCGCGACGTTCGTCGCTGCATCGCCGATGGGCTGGAAGGCCAGCTCGGCGTCCGGCCACTCGACGGAGTCGGAGGCCGCGCTCACCGCGAAGTCCGAGAGCACCAGGATGCGCCGTGCGTAACGAGCGCTGGCGAGCGCCCGGCGCGCGAGGCTCGCGGCGCCCTCCATGTCCGTGCCGCGCGCGGCAGGTCGCGCGCTCCGCAGCGCCTCCCGGACCGCTGCGACCGACCCGCCGCGAGCGACCGCGAGCCTCGCGGGCGCGCCCGCCCAGACGAGCGCGACCTCGCTCTCGTCACCGAGCCCGGAGAGGCTGGCCTCGGCTCGCGCCAAGGCGCTCTCGAACGCGGTGCCCGTGCCGTCCGCGCGGAGCATCGACATGGAGTCGTCGACCACCAGCACGAGCGACGACACCTTGCCGTCGGCGAATGCGTTTTCGCGCCAGACGAAGGGCGCGGCGACCGCGACCGCGACCGCGACGATCGCCAGGATGCGCATCGCGAGCAGGAGCCGGTCGCGCACGCGGAAGCGCCGGCGACTCTCCGCGCGGGCCGCCATCAAGAGCCGAAGCGTCGGCAGCTGGACGGTGGGCAGATCCTTCTGCCGCATCAGGTGCGCGAGCACCGGGACGATCACCGCGGCGAGCGCGAGCAGCGCGAGGGGGGCACCGAAGCCCATCAGCGTCGCCTCCGCGGGCCGAGCGCTCGCGCGAGCGTGCGTTCCGGAGGCTCGGCCATCGACGCGAGCACGTACGCGGCGCCCGCGGCGGTGCACCGGCGGCGAGTGTCGTCGATGAACTCGGCGAGCTCCTCCTGGTACGCCTCGCGCACCGGTTCGGTTTCGGTGTCCAGCCGCTCGTCGCTCTCCGGATCCACGAAGCGAGCGGCGCCGATGTCGGGGAGCTCGAGCTCGTCCGGGTGGAGGACGTGGAGCACGAGCACGTCATGGCCGCGCGCCGTCAGCCCGACCAGACCATCGAGCGCGTTGGCCGCTTCGCCGAGAAGGTCGCTCGCGACGACGACGACGCCTCGCCGTTTGGTGCGCTGCGCGGCGTCCTCGAGCGACTGACGGAGCGCCGTGCGCTCGCGCTCGTCGGGCGCGGTCGCGAGGACGCGAAGCACCGCTTCGAGGTGGCTCGGTCGAGTGCCGTGCGGCACGGCGTCCGCGTGCACGCCATCCGCGAGGCCGACCGCCGCGACTGCGTCGCCCTGGCGATGGAGCACGTAGGCCAGCGCCGCGAGCAAGGTCGCCGCGTGCTCGTGTTTGCTCGGTCCGTCGCCCGCGAAGCCGCGCCACGCCATCGACGCGGAGCGATCGATCAGCAGGCTCGCGCGGAGCTGGGTCTCTTGCTCGAAACGCTTCACCGCGTGTCGATCGGTCCGAGCGAAGGCACGCCAGTCGAGCAAGCGCAGGTCGTCGCCGGGCCGATAGGCGCGGTGCTCGACGAAGACGACGCTCGCCCCCCGGTGCGGGCTTCGGTGCATGCCGCCCAGCAGACCGTGCACGGCCTTCGTCGCGCGGACCTTGAGGCCCGCCACCCGCCGCGCCGTCTCCGCGTCGAGCGTCGCGTAGGACGAAGCCGGCTCGTTCGCGCTCAAGGCTCGACGGCGTCGAGGAGGGCTGCGGCCACGGCCTCGGCGGTCACGCCCTCGGCCTCTGCGCGGAAGCTCGGCACCAGCCGATGGCGCAGCACGGGCATCGCGAGCGCACGCACGTCTTCCACCTCGGCGGCGAAGCGGCCGCCGAGCGCGGCGCGCGCCTTCGCACCGACGATGAGTGCCTGACTCGCGCGCGGTCCCGCACCGAACGACAGGTACTCGCGCGCGAGCTCCGCCGCTTCTTCGCCGGGGCGGCTGGCGCGCACGAGCTCGACGGCGTGGCGCACCACGTGCTCGGCGCACGGGATGCGCGGAACGAGATCCTGCAGCTCGAGGATCTCCTCGCGGTCGAGCACCTGCTCCGGGGCGTCGGTCGCGGGCGCGGTGGTGCGTTGAACGATCGCGATCTCTTCTTCCGCGGTCGGGTAGGGGACGTCGATCTGGAAGAGGAAGCGATCGAGCTGCGCTTCGGGCAGCGGGTAGGTGCCTTCTTGCTCGATCGGGTTCTGCGTCGCGAAGACGAGGTAGGGCGGCTCGAGCGGGTAGGTACGACCGCCGGCGGTCACGTGACCCTCGGCCATCGCCTGGAGGAGCGCGGCCTGCGTCTTCGGAGGCGTGCGGTTGATCTCGTCCGCGAGGAGGATGTTCGTGAACACCGGCCCGGGCACGAAGCGGAACGAGCGCTTTCCGCTCGCCTGATCCTCTTCGAGCACGTCGGTGCCCGTGATGTCGGCCGGCATCAGGTCGGGCGTGAACTGGATGCGCTTGCTCTCCAGCCCGAGCACCTCGGCGAGGGTCTGGATGAGGAGCGTCTTGGCGAGACCCGGCACCCCGACGAAGAGACCGTGGCCACGGGAGAAGAGCGCGATGAGGAGCAGCTCGACCACCTCGGTCTGTCCCACGATGCGTCGGCTCACCTGCTCGAGGATCGCCTCCCGCGCCCGACCCAGCGCCTGGACCCGTTCCACGTCCGTCGGAGTTCGTCGGACGGCGGGGAGCACTCGGGCGGCGGCTTCGTCGCTCACATCCCCGGTCTAGCGTCGATCGCCCGTCGACGCCACGGTTTTCGATGTTGCACGAAAGTGTTTCACGGTCCCGTCGTGCCCCGACTGGGGCCACCGCTCAGGGACCGACGCCCGACCCACCCAGCTCGGAGCAGCGCCGACTCTCCGCCTGGCGGGTCCGCTCGTCTCGCTCCACCTCCGCGAGGTCGCAATGGGGCCGGGGGTCGAAGGGGTTCAGCGCCACGGCCAGCCGCGCGTGGTGGCGGGCGGCCTCGGCGGCTCCCTGGCGACGGAGGATCGACGCGAGCAGCGCTCGGGCGGGCTCGTGCTCCGGGTGCCGTCGCACGACGGGGCGAATGGCGCGCAGGGCTTCTTCGGTGTTCCCGGCGGCGAGCGCGGCGCGGGCCAGGCGCGAGGCGATGATGGGGTCCCCCGGGGCTGCCTCGAGGGCGTCGCCGTACTCCTCGGCCGCAGCGCCGTAGCGCCGGCGCGACCAGAGGAGGTCGCCGAGGCGCACCTTCCGGCGGGCGGCCTCTCGCACCTCGGCGAGGTCGTCGTCGCCTTCGCCGCGACGGAAGCGCACGTCGCGGAACTCGGGGGCCTCTTCGCGCGCTCGCTCGCCGAGGTCTTCGCGCCACGCGGCCTCGAGCGCGTCGAAGGTCTGGTCGGCCGCGACGCCCAGCGCGACCCGAGCGTCGGCGCCGCGACGGATGCGAGCGATGGCGTCGCGCAGCGTCTGCGCCCCGTGCCGTCGAACGTAGCTCTCGAGAAAGGTCGACACCTGCGCGAAGGCGAGCGCGGCGTCCTGCTGGCTGGGCAGAAGGGCGATCGACGGATGCAGCTGCTCGAAGGGGATGAGCGAGTCATTCTCGAGCGCTTGGTCCACCAGCCCGCGGACCGCCGGCGTGAGGTGCGCGCGCGCCTCCGGTTTGCGCCAGCGCCGCTCGAGCAGCTTCGCGACACCCTCCTGGATCCACACCGGCGCGTGGTCCTCGCTCTGCCGCGCGAGGTAGAGGTGCACCATCTCGTGGGCGATGGTGTCCATCCACGGATAGCCGCGCAGGAGCGCCCGGGGTGAGGTGACCATCAAGCGGTCCCACTTGCAGAGCGCGATCGTGCCGGTGCGCTCGATGTTGGCGACCGTCAGCGTCGATACGGACGCGAGCTGATCGGCGGAGCCGTAGATCTCGAGACGGATCGGCCCGGGGTGCCGGTAGGCGAGCTCTTCCTGGAGCGCCTCGTCCATGCGCTTCAGCACCTGCATCGCGTAGGGCACCAGCGTCGCGTCTCGCCCGGGCGCGTGGAGGACGACGTAGCGACCGTCCGGGCTGGTCGCTCGCGCGAAGCCGTCGGTGACCTCCGCGGCCCCGCGATAGAGGGCGAGCATCTCGGTGCGCATCCCACTCGTCTCGGGCGCGAGCTCGAGGCTCTGCTCCATGGTCCGAAGGGCGCCCGGGTAGTCGCCGATGTGGAAGCGGTGGAGCGAGACGACGCTCAGCAGCTCCGGGTCGCGACCGTGCGCGCGGTAGAGCGCGGCGAGCGTGCGGCCGGCCTCTTCCACCCGCAGCTCTCGTAGCGCGAGCTCGGCCTCTGCGAGCCGCTGGGCGTCGTCGCCCTCGAGCGCCCACGCCGGCCGCGCGATCAACATGGAGAGCGCGACCAACGCGCCGGCCCACCTCATCGGAGCAGCTCCTCGTAGTAGCGGCGGACCGCGTCTTCGTAGCCCTCGGGCGCCCCGTTCCGCATCGCGTCGAGGATGCGCCGTCGCCGGCGCGCGGCCTCCGCGTCTTCGCGCGCTTCGGGGATGCTCACCCGCCGTCGGTAGTCCGGCTGCGCCTCGCCTCCCTCGCCGCCCCCGTTCTGCTGCGACTGCGACTGCTGCTCGAGCTTCTCGCGAAGCTCGGTGAGGTCGCGCGCGGCTTCCTGCTGGCTCCGGGATGCGCCGAGCGGGTCGCTGCGTCGGAGCGCGTCGCGGGCTTCGCCCATGGTCTGCTCGACGCGCTCCATCACCTCCGCGCCCTCGGGCGAGAGCGGCGTGCCGTCGGGCTCGGCGCCGAACTGCTCCCGCAGCTCGCCCGCGACATCGCGCGCGAGCCCTTGTCGCTCGGAGTCCGTCTCCATCTGACGGTTCTGCCGGTCCTCGACGAAGTCGGCGACCCGGGGGAGCGCGTCGTCCAGCGCGCGCCCCATGCCGCGCACCGACTCGCTGGCGCGCCGCGCCTGCTGCGCGGCCTGCGCGGTCCGTCCCTCGCGTCCCGAGAACATCATCGCCGACACCTCGAGATCACGCGCGAGACGGTCGGCCTCGCGCTCCGCCTCGGCGGCCATGCGGCGCGCTTCACCGAGGTCGCCGGTCTCGAGAGCCGCCGCCGTGTCGCTCAGGCGCTGGCGCGCGCGGTCGAGGTTCTCCTCGTCGCTCGGCGAGAGCACGTCGCGCGGCAGCTGCTCGAGCGCTTCCGCCGCCGAACGAGCGCGTTCCGCCACGCCGCGAGCGGCCTCCCTCGCCTCCGCGCCGGCCGCCCCGAGCGCCCGCTCCGCGGCTTCGCGGCGTACCTCCTGGGTGCGCTCCGCGAGCTGCCGCTGCTCGGCCTCGAGCCCCGCGAGCCGGTCCAGAGCTTCGGCCATCGCCTGCTGTCGCGGTCCGAAGCGCGCCTCGCCGTAGCTCTCGCCCGCCTGGCCGAGGGTCTTCGCCAGCGCGTCGATGCGTTGCTCGAGAGCCGTCAGCGCGCGTTCGGCCGCGTCGAGGTCGCCGCGCTCGAGCGCGCCACGCATGTCGCTCAGGGCATCGGAGGTCTCGCTCATCTCGAGCGAGTCGGTGTTGAGGAATTCCTGCGGCACTTCGTCGCCCATCGTCGCGATGCGCCGTTCGAGCTCCGCGAGACGAGCCTGGGCCCGCGCGAGCGCCGCGAGCAGCGCCTCTCGGGCTTCGGGCGACTCCGTCCGTCGGAGCTCCGAGAGCAGCGAGCGCATCTCGCGACGCAGCTCCTCGAGCTCGCGTGCGAGCGCCGCGGCGTCCTGCAGGCGAGCGCGGCCGAGCAGGTCGGCGAGGAAGAGGGAGTGGTCCTCGAGTCGCTCGACCATCGCGCCGTTCACCGCCCGACGACTCGCGAGGTCGTCGTCGACGGTCCGCGCCTCGCGCGCCCGGTCGCGACCGAGCTCGCGCCACATCGAGCGGAGCACGGAGGGATCGAAGCTCTCGTCGCTCCCTTCGGCCAAGGCGTGCAGGCCGTCGAGGTACGCGTCGGTCGGGCCGGCGAGCGCTTCGTCGCGTGTTCGCGCATCCGTGCGGCCGTCGGGGACTGGGCGCTCCAAGCGGTCGGCGAGCGTGTTCAGCGCCGCGTCGAGCACCTCGCGCAGGTCGCCCGCGAAGGCCTCGCGCCGGGTCGCTTCGCTGGCCACGCGGAGCGTTCGTTCCACCGAGCGCCCGACGTTCGGGCCGCTCACGTCGTCCGAGTCCTGCGCTTCGATCCAGAAGGTGATCGCGTCGCCCGGCCGGGCGCCCAGCTCGACCGCCGCGACCCGGGAGCGCCCGTGATGGAAGGGGACGGCGGTCGGGAAGGTCTGGAGCGACCGGCGCTCGACCGGTCCGCCGGGGGTCCGGATGCAGAGATCGATCTGCACCACCCCCAGCGCGTCGCTGGCCTCGTAGGTGAGTGAGACCGACTCGGCGAGGTCGACGACGAGGTCCTCCTCCGGGCTCTCCAGCACCACCGCGGGCGCTTCGTCGGCGATGGCCACCACCGCGCGGCTCGACGCATCGCGGAGCGTGCGCCCGCTCTCGTCGCGCACCTCGATCGCGAGCGTCCCGCTCTGCCGAACGGTGAAGGGAGCGGTCCACCATCCGTCCTCGCCGCGCTCGAAGGCCGAGAGCTGGCCCGGCGCATCCAGCGTCGCCTCGGTGATCGGCACGAGCGGGCGGAAGCTCAACCGGACCGCGGTCCCGAGCGGGGCTTCGAGCCGCTCGGCGTCGAGTCGCTCCTGCGGCTCACGACTCATGTAGGCGGGGAAGCGGAGCTCCGCCCGCGTCGTGCCCACGACGCTCGCGACCCGAGTCCCTTCATCGGCTCGCGCGCCGGGGTGGGTGAGAGCGAAGGCGCCCGAGCGCGCCCGGTCGACCGTGCCGAGCAGCAGCGCGCCGCCCGCGAGCGCGAGCAGGCCGAGGAGCACGGGGAGCGATCGGAGTCGCTTCCATGGCCAGAGGCGGCGCAGGCGGAGCTCGGCCATCGCCTGCGCGACGCGCTCCGCGTGTGCCTCCACCAGATCCCGTCCGGCGCTGCGGTCGTTGGCCAGCTCGAGGACGCTCCGGGTCGCCGAGACCAGGGGAGGGCTGACGGTGGCGAAGAGCCGGGAGACGGCCCCGGCGCGAAGGGCGCGCGAAGGCCACCAGCCGACGACGAAGCCGGCCACGGCGCAGAGCCCGACCGCCGACCATCCGAGCGCAGCACCGATCATGCTGCTCACCGGCCCGACCGCCAGCGCGCTGAGCGCGAAGACCAGGCCGCCGGCGCCGAGCCCGAGGGCCAGGGCGCGGAGCCCGAACACCAGCCGCACCCCTCGTCGCAGCGAGCGGAGCCCTCGACGGACGGCTTCCGTCGGTTCGCCCCGACGGCGCGAGGGCGGCCGCTCCGGGGCGGGGCCCGGCGACCGCGGCTCCGACGCTGCCTCGCTCGCTGCCATGATCGGATCCTGTGTAGCCGGCCGTGGCCGGCTCCGCGACCCTCGCACGCCGGAAAACCGGCGGACCGCCACCTTTTCTCGGCTACTCTCGCCGCCATGAGTGAAGAGGACGCTGGAGCGGCCACCGATGGGGTGCGACGGATCGAGAGCCCCGGGGACCTGGCCCCGTACATCGACCACACCCTGCTGAAGCCCGCCGCGACCCGCGACGACGTGGCAGCGCTCGCCGCGGAAGCGGCCGAGCATGGCTTCGCTTCGGTCTGCGTCGCGAGCCGATGGGTCGCGGAAGCGCGAGCCCAGCTCCGAGGCACCTCGGTCGCGGTCTGTTGCGTGGTCGGCTTCCCGCACGGCGACGCGAGCACGGCCGCGAAGGCCGCCGAAGCTGCCGCCGCCGCGGGTGACGGGGCGGACGAGATGGACATGGTGATCGCGCTCGGTGCGCTCAAGGCCGGGGAGTACCGGTCGGTGGAGCAGGACATCCGCGCGGTGGTCGAGTCATCGGCGGGGCGACTCGTGAAGGTGATTCTCGAGACCAGCCAGCTCGAAGAGCGCGAGAAAATCGTCGCCTGCGCCCTCTCGGTCGCGGCAGGGGCGGGGTACGTGAAGACCTCCACCGGCTTCGGCGGGGGCGGCGCGACCGTGGCGGACGTGGCGCTGATGCGTTCGGTGGTCGGGCCGATGGTCGGGGTCAAGGCGTCCGGCGGCATCAAGACCTTCGACGACGCCAAGGCGTTGATCGATGCGGGCGCGAGCCGGCTCGGCGCGAGCAGCTCCGTCGCGCTCATCGGTCGGTGAAGCTCCCGATCGTCGGCGAGGCGGCGCCAGAGAAGGGCGCCACCGAGTGGCCCGCGCCTTCGGCCACCAACGCGCCGACCGTCGTCATTCACGACGCCCGGGGCGGTATGCGGGATCGGGACCTGCTGGCCGCGCTGCGGGAGGCCGGATGGAAGGGACCGGTGCTCCTCACCCTCGAAGGCGCGCCCCTTCGTGAGCCGCTGCCCCCCGAGCTCGGACCGGGGGAGCTCGTCCGCGGGCGCGGGGTCGCGCTGGTCGAGGCCGCCATGGAGGCAGCTGGACCGCCGGTGGCCCTGGGAGCGGGGGCCGCCCGCGCCTTCGCCGCCGACCTCTCGATCCGGGTCGATCCAGGCCTTCGAGCCGGCGCGTTGCCTCCGATCCTCCGTGGAATGACAGTGGATCTCACCCTGCGTGAGGGCTGGGTCTCCGTGCTCTTGCCCCTCATGGAGGGGGCATTGGACGCGGCGAAGGCCCGCTGACCACGGCGGATTCGGCAGGTTTGGCGCCCGGGGGCAGGGGTCCGTGCTTCGGGGGTGTCGATCTCGGCGCCCCAAACGTGCTATGGAGCCGCCCCGGCTCAGAGCCCGCAAGGAGAGAAGCAGTCATCCATGGCCGATAAGCCCGATTACATTCCCGGTCTCGCCGGGGTCCCCGCCGCCCGGTCGAGCGTCTGTCTCATCGATGGTTCGGTGGGCAAGCTCCAGTATCGCGGTTACCCCATCGAGCAGCTCGCCGAGAAGTGCAGCTACGAAGAGGTCGCCTACATGCTCCTCTTCGGCGAGCTCCCGACCAAGGACGAGCTCGCCGGGTTCGAGGCCGAGCTGGCCGCGGAGCGCTCGCTCAAGTTCCGCATCATCGACGTGCTCAAGAACCTCCCGGAGCGCGGCCACCCGATGGACGCCCTCACGGCGGCCGTGGCCTGCATGGGGATGTTCTACCCGGGCGATCACGTCGAGGACCTCGACTTCCGGCGCCTCAGCGCCATTCGCCTCGTGGCGAAGCTGCCGACCGTCGTCGCCGCGTGGCACCGCATCCGCCAGGGCGACAACCCCATCGAGCCGCGGGCCGACCTCGGCCACGCCGCCAACTTCCTCTACATGCTGAGCGGCGAAGAGCCGGACGCGCTGGCCATCCAGGTCATGGACGTCGCGCTCACGCTCCACGCGGAGCATTCGATGAACGCCTCGACGTTCACCGCGCGCGTGACCGGCTCGACCCTCGCCGATCCCTACGCGGCCGTAGCCAGCGCCATCGGCTCCCTCGCGGGCCCGCTCCATGGCGGCGCCAACGAGCGCGTGCTCTCGCTCCTGCGAACCATCCCGGACGCCTCGCCGCAGAACGTGCGGCGCTGGGCCGAGGACAAGCTCGCCCGCAAGGAGAAGATCATGGGCTTCGGGCACCGGGTCTACAAGGCCAAGGACCCGCGCGCGTCGGTGCTCCAGGGGCTGGTCGCCCAGCTCTTCGAGAAGTTCGGATCCAGCCCCATCTATGGCGTGGCGACCGAGCTCGAGAAGCAGATGGAGCAGCTCGTCGGCCACAAGGGCATCTACCCGAACGTCGATTTCTACTCCGGTATCGTCTACGAGAAGATGGGTATCCCGGTCGATCTCTTCACGCCGGTCTTCGCCATCGCGCGCGTCGCCGGGTGGCTCGCCCACCTGCTCGAGCAGCTCCAGGACAACCGCATCTTCCGCCCGAGCCAGGTCTGGGTCGGCGAGGCGGACCGCACCGTCCCCGGCATCGACGCGCGCTGAGCGTCAGTCATCTCCTCGCGCGCGACCTGGTCGTCCAGGGCGCGCACGAGCAGGGAGCGTGCTCAGGGCGCGTAGCGCCCTTCAACCGTTCTGACTCACGCGCTACTGGCACTCGGGCAGGGTGTTCCGACGGTCGAGCTCGACGCGCATCTGGAGCCGATCTTCGGTGCCCGGCGTCGTGTACATGCGGCACTGGTCGTCGATCATCACGGCCTCGGCCCGGTAGTCGATGCGCTCGAGCATCTCGAGCGCTCGGCGCGGCCCGAGGACGAACGCGGCGGTGGAGAGCGCGTCCGCATGGAGACCATCGGGCGCCATCAGCGTGACCGACATGGTCCGCTCGACCGGGAGGCCGGTGCGCGGATCCAGGATGTGGTGCCAGCGCTTCCCGCGGCTGTCCACGAAGACGCGCTCGTAGTCGCCCGAGGTCGAGATCGAGCCTCCGTCGCTCTCGAAGAACGCGAAGTACGTCGTCTCGTTGCGCGGGTGCTGGATGCCCACGCGCCACGGCCGGTCACCGCGCATGCCGTGGACCTGCACCTGGCCGCCGCCGAAGAGCATGTAGCTCTCGATGCCGGCCTCCCGGAGGATCTGGCCCGCCCGGTCGAGCGCGTAGCCCTTGCCGATGCTGCCGGTGCCGATCGCCATGCCGGTCTGCTCGAGGAAGACCGTGCGGGCCTCCTCGTCCAGTCGGATCTTTCGGTAGTCGATGTGCCGCAGCAGCGGCCGGACCTGGGCGCGGTCGGGGACGCGCTGACGGCCCGGCCGGAAGTCGTAGAGCCCTCGGAGGGCGGCCCAGCTGAGGTCGAAGGCACCACGGCTCCACCGTGAGACGTCCACGCCCGCCTTCACGACGCGGAAGACGTCCTCACCGACCGCGACCGGGCTCCGGCCAGCGTTCTGATTGATCCGGGAGATCTCCGAATCGCTCCGCCACTCGCTGAGCACGTCTTCGAGTCGGGCGATCTCGTCGAAGGCGTCTTCGATGGCCGGCTCTGCCACGCTGGGCTCCGCGTCGACCTTGATGATGAAGACCGTGCCCATCATCGGGCGGCTCCGCGTGAATAGCTCCTGCCGACTGGGGGCCTCGTCGGGCGCTTCGTCGGGTTCCTCTTCCGGCTCGGGCTCGGTGAGCTCGACCGTCTCCACCTCTTCGGTCTCGTCGGCACCACAGGCCATGAGGCCGAGGGCGATCCACAGGAGCCAGGGACGAGCGTTCACGGGGCGCAGCGAACCACCCGGATCCGGTCGCGTCAACGCGATCGGTCATGCCCGCGCTCGCGTGAGCGACGGCGAGGGGCTATCAATCGCTCATGTCCCGGGTCTCGATGCTGCTCTTCGCCACCGCTGCCAGCGCGATCCTCTGCGCGGGCACGGTCTGGAGCAGCTCCGCCGCGGCCCTCGGAGAGAGCAGCCGAGTCGAGATCCGCGGGGTCGCGATCGACGGCCTCGACGAGCCGCGGGAGACCGCTCGGCGCCGGCTGGCCTGGGAGGTCCGCAAGCGCACGAGCATCGAGACCCGCCTGAGGCCCCGGCGCGCGCGCCTCGACGACCCGACGCTCTTCGAGACGCCGATGCTCTACCTGGCGGGGGACGAGGCCTTCGAGCCGCTCTCCGAGGCGGAGGTCGTGGGCCTCCGGCGCTTCCTCGAGCTCGGTGGGTTCCTCCTGGTGGACGACGCGACCGGCGGGTCGAGCTCCGGCTTCGACGGGTCCGTGCGGCGCCTGCTGCAGCGCGCGCTGCCGCGGGATCCGCTTCGGCCCGTGCCGTCGGACCACACCGTCTACCGCTCGTTCTATCTGCTCGATCGCCCAGTGGGCCGGGTTCGCGGGCCGGGGAGCCTGGAAGCGATCGCGCGGGGGGATCGCTTGGCCGTCGTGCTCAGTCGGCACGATCTCGGCGGTGCCTGGGCTCGCGACGATCTCGGGACCTTCACCCACCCCGTGGTGCCCGGCGGCGACGGCCAGCGAGAGCGCGCGATGCGGCTCGGCGTGAACCTCGTGATGTACGCGCTCTGCCTCGACTACAAGGACGACCAGGTGCACGCGCCCTACTTGATGCGTCGCCGCGGCGGCCGCCCCTGAGCGCTCGGATGCAGGCGCTCTCCTTCGCGGTCCCCGGAGGCCTCGCTACGGTGGTCGTGCTCGCGCTCGCGTTCACGGCGATCGTCGCCTGGGGCATCCGGGAGACACGCTCGCTTCCGGCACCGCGGCGACGCGCGCTCCGCGCGCTGCGCGTCGTGACCGCGCTGCTGGCCTTCGCCTGCGCCGTCCAGCCGCGCTTCGTGCACGAGACCATCCAGGAGATCGAGGGGCGCCTCGTCGTGCTCCTCGACGGCTCGCGGAGCATGACCATCCGCCGCGGCGGCGAGTCTCGCTGGGAGGAGGCGATGGCCGCGCTCGAGGGGTGGCGAGGCGACGCCGACGCCGCCGAGCTCGTGCGATTCGGGTCCGCGACCACTCCGATCGGATGGGACCAGCTCGGCGACCAGGAGCCGCGAGACGACGAGAGCCGGTTGCGGGCCGCGCTCGAGGAGCTCGCGAGCCAGGACGACCTCGGGGCGGTGTTGATCGTGGGCGATGGAACGGGCCCGAGCGACGAGGGAGACCCCGAGCTGGACGGCCTGAAGGTCCATGCGCTGCCCGTCGGAGGAGAGCGCGCGATGCGCGACGACGCCATCGCGGAGCTGCAGGCCGACCCGGTCGCGTTCCTCCGCGGCGAGGCCCGGGTCCGAGTGGTCGTCCGGTCGCTCGGGGAGGGCGGGACCATCCCGGTGAGCCTCGTGCGCGAAGGCTCCGTCGTGAAGGAAGCGATGGTGGACGTCGCCGAGGACGGCGAGGCCGAGGTGACCTTCTCCTTCACGCCGCGCCGGCTGGGGCGCGCCATCTATCACGTCCGCATCCCCCGCGCGGAGGACGACGCGGTGCCCGAGAACAACGAGCGCTCGTTTCTGGTGCGCGTGACCCGCGACCGTCTTCGGGTGCTCCTGGTCGCGGGCCACCCCACCTGGGACGTTCGCTTCCTCCGGTCCTTCCTGGAGGCGGACCCGAGCATCGACCTGATCTCGTTCTTCATTCTCCGGACGACCAGCGATCTGACCATGGCCTCGCCGGACGAGCTGGCGCTGATCCCGTTCCCCACGGACGAGCTCTTCCGCGAGCACCTCGGCAGCTTCGACGTGCTCCTCTTCCAGGACTTCGACTTCGGGCCCTATCAGATGGCGTCCTATCTGCCGCGGATCCGCGACTACGTGCGGCGGGGCGGCTCCTTCGCGATGGTCGGCGGCGAGCGCTCCTTCGGTCCGGGGGGCTACGCCGGCACGCCCATCGCCGAGATCCTGCCGGTCACCCTCCCACCGGTCGGCACACCGAGCGAGCGGCAGCTCGCGCTCGGGGCGTTCCAGCCCGTCGTCGAGCCCGAGCTCGCGAATCACCCCTTGGTCGCGCTTTCTCCCGACCCGAGCGCGAGCGCGGCGCACTGGGCGAGGCTCGCGCCGCTCGAGGGGGCCAACCGGGTCGAGGGCGCGAAGGAGGGCACGCAGATCCTGCTCAGCCACCCACGGGTGCGCGACCTGTCGGGCGCCCCGCTGCCCGTCCTGACGGTCGGCGAGTCGGGCGAGGGAAGGGTGCTCGCCCTTGGCGTGGACAGCTCCTGGCGTTGGGGCATGACCTCGGCAGGCGCGAGCGGCGACGCCTCCGGTCACGAGCGCTTCTGGGATCGGACCCTGCGCTGGCTCGCGCGCGATCCCGCGCTGGATCCTGCGCGAATCACCACGGATCGCGAACGCTACGGCCCCGGTGGTCGCATCGAGGTCGGGGGCTGGCTCCGGAACGACGCGTACCAGCCGGTCGAGGGCGAGCTCCGCGTGGAGGTGGAGAGCGCCACCGGCGAGGTCGTGGGCCGGGTCCCGGTCGAGGTCGGTCGAGGCGGCGCCATCGAGGCGACCGCGCGAGCGCCCCTGGAGCCGGGCGCCCATCGCGTGGTGGCGCGCCGCGAGGGCGACGACGAGCCCTTGGCGACCGAGCCTTTCGTGGTCGAGGCGGGCGGCGACGAGCTGGCCGAGCCGCGGCCGGATCCCGAGCGGCTGAGCCGCTGGGCGGAAGAGAGCGGTGGCCAGGTCTTCGCGAGCGGTGACCGTCTGCCGCCGCTCGAGTCGCTCGATGCGACGCGTCGGCGGTCGACGGGGACGGTGGAGGTGCGGCCGTTCTCGGGGTGGGTGGCGCTCGTTCTGACTCTGGGGCTCATTGCGCTCGAGCTCTTCGCGCGGCGGCGGTGGGGGCTTCGCTGAGGTGGTCTTTGCCCTTGCCCTTGCCCTCGGGGCTTTGAGGGCAGCAGGACCCACGGCCGGGGCGGCGGACAGGCCCCCCAGATTTGTCGCTCGGGGGTGTCCGCCTTCGGCGTCCAACCCCTCGCTGCCGACGGTCGCCTCGGCGCCGGCTGCGCCGGCACCTCCGGCGAGTCTTACGCATCTGGGGGGCCTGTCCGCCGCCCCGGCCTTCCTCGCCAGTGTCCCTGCCCAGTGTCTTCACTGGGGGCTGGGCGACGTCGCGAACGTGCTGCGCACGTCCACGAGTCGCCGGTGCGCTCGTTCGCTCGCCCCGCGCGTTCGCGCGTGACGAGCTCGCTCTGAGTCCGGTGCGTGGAGACTCGCCGGCTGCGCCGGCTCGCTCCCCGCTGAGCGCTACGCGCCTGTGTCGGCTCGCTTCGCTCGCCGCCGTGGCGCTGGCCGGCCAGGGTCCCGCGTTCGCTCGCCCTTGCCCGTTGCTGTCTCACCGTTGCTGCTGGGTCGGCTCGCTTCGCATCGCTCTGCGCCGGCCCCGCGCGCTACGCATCGCCTTGCGCCGGCCCCGCTCGCTTGCTTCGAGCCGCTCGCTTCGCTCTCCGCCTGAGCGGAGCCTATTTGGCCAGCACTCTCGCTGGCGGCTAGAGTCTTCCCATGGCGCGTTGGGTGGTGTTGGGGTCGATCCTGTTGGTGGCGATCGTGGTGTCGTGCAGCGACGACGAGATGCCTCCCTACGCCACGGACCTCGGGCGGGATGGGACGGTACCGCCGGGTGGGACGGACGCGCCGTCCACGGACGCCGGGGTGAGCGACGGATCGGTCGACGGGGACGTGGTCGATGGGGGCGGCGTGGTCACCTGCGCGACCGTGGTGGCGGGCGGCGGCGTGAACGAGCTGGCGTTCGACGACGCCAGCATCGCGTTCGCCCCCCTGTCCGCATACGCGACCTACCGCGCCGATTGCGTGTCCCCCGGTCGGGTGCTGGTGGTGCTCACCGAGAGCGCGACCTGTGGGTCGGGCGAGCGGCAGGTGGTGGTGGATCTCCCGTCGACGGCGGCCGTGGGCCAGACCTTGGTCCTCAGCGGTGGCGATGACGTCGGGGTCACCTTCGACGACAGCGACGGGACGCGCTTTTCGAACCTCGGTGACTGCGGCGTCTCGGCCGGGTCCCTCCGGATCGAGGCGCACGACACGACCGAGGCGGGGCTCGAGCAAGAGGTCGTGCTCGAGCTGGCTCAGCTCTACGACTGCTCGGTGGGCGCGCGAGCGCCGATCACCATCAGCGGGACGATTCGGGCGCCGCTCGACGCGGTCTTCGCCGACGCCTGCCCCGACAGCTGAGGGGCGCGCGGCCGTGGGCGTCACGTGCTAGACAGCCACCATGCGACCCCGCGCGTGGTTCCAGGCCGTCGACGACGAGTCCGAGCGCTATCCCCTGACCGAGGTCATCTACCGTTCGAAGTCGGGCGGGCTCCTCGAGGTGGTGCACGATCTCGAGGCCTTGCGATCCCGGTCGCCCGCGGCCTGGATCCGGACCTTCGACGAGCGCTATGGGCGGACCCGTTGGCCCTACGGTAGCGGAGTCTGGTCGAAGCACGAGTGGGTCCAGCCCCACGTCTCCCCGCAGAACGTGGTCTCGCTCTACGAGGGGAACACGAACCTCTTCTGGGCCGAGCGCTACGGCAAGGAGTACGTCGGACTGCCGGACCTCTGGGTGAAGCAGTGCGGCACGAGCCACACCGGGTCGTTCAAGGACCTCGGGATGACCGTGCTCGTGTCCTCGGTGAAGGAGATGATCGCCGCGGGTAAGCCCATTCGCGCGGTCGCCTGCGCCTCGACCGGGGACACCTCCGCCGCGTTGGCGGCGTACGGCGCCGCGGCCGCGATCCCCGTGGTGGTGCTCCTCCCCAAGGGGAAGATCACGGCCGCGCAGCTCGTCCAGCCGATCGCCAACGGCGCGCTGGTCTGTGCGCTGGATACCGACTTCGACGGGTGCATGCGCGTGGTCCAGCGCCTGACCGAGGACCCGGGGCTCTATCTGGCGAACTCGATGAACAGCCTCCGAGTCGAAGGGCAGAAGACGATCAGCTTCGAGATCGTGCAGCAGTTCGACTGGGAGGTCCCGGACTGGGTGCTCGTGCCCGGCGGCAACCTCGGCAACGTGTCGGCCATCGCCAAGGGCTTCCTCGAGATGCTCGAGGTGGGGCTGATCTCACGGCTGCCGCGGCTGGTCTGCTGCCAGGCAGAGAAAGCCAACCCGCTCTACCGAGCGTACCAGCGCGCGGCGGAGGCGGGCCGGGATCTCGAGCTCGCGGACTTCGAGCCGATGGAGGCCGAGCCCACCCTCGCGTCCGCCATCCGGATCGGTGATCCGGTGTCGTTGCCCAAGGCCGTCCGCGCGCTCGTGTCGTGTCGTGGCGTGGTCGAGCAGGCCAGCG
Source organism: Deltaproteobacteria bacterium (assembly GCA_017644045.1). Classification (GTDB taxonomy): domain Bacteria; phylum Myxococcota_A; class Polyangia; order Polyangiales; family Houyiibacteriaceae; genus UBA1660. The sequence goes on along the minus strand of JAEPMI010000007.1, from coordinate 139,478 downwards.
AGTCGGAGCTCGCGGACGCCGCCGCCCGCGCGGACCGCACCGGGATGTTCAACTGCCCGCACACCGGCGTGGCGCTCGCCTGTCTCGAGAAGCTGGTCGCGGCGGGCACCATCGAGAAGGACGAGCGCGTGGTGGTGATCTCCACGGCCCACGGGTTGAAGTTCACCGAGTTCAAGGCCGCCTACCATCGAGGTGAGCTTCCCTTCGACGCGCCGCTGGCGAACCAGCCCATCGAGCTCGGCTCCGACCCCGACGAGGTGGTCGACGCCATTCACCGAGTGCTGGACGAGCGGGAGTGAGAGCTCTCCCGATCGCGGCGGTCGGCGCGAAGCTCAGCCGCGTCGCCAGCAAGGTGGTCCCGGACCCCTTCGTGCTCGCGCTCGGGCTGACGCTGCTGGTCGGGGTGTTCGGGGCCATTCTCCTCGCGGACGAGCCGCCTGAGGGTGGGGTGGTCTGGACGCTGATCGATGGATGGGCGACAGGCTTCGCCTCGCCGGGCGGGCTCGCCTTCGCCCTCCAGATGTGCCTGGTGCTGGTGACGGGTCACGCGCTCGCGACGAGCCCGCCGGTGCAGCGCTGGGTGCGAGCGATCGCGTCGAAGGTTCGCGGCGCCGCGGGCGCGGCCTTCGTCGTGTCGATCGTGGCCTGCCTCGCGGCGGTGATCCATTGGGGCCTCGGCGCGATCGTGGGCGCGTTCCTCGCTCGGGAGATCGGCCGCAACTCGCTCCGCGACGACGTCGGGCCGGTGCTCCATTATCCGCTGCTGGGCGCGGCCGCGTACGCCGGGCTCGCGGTGTGGCACGGCGGGCTGAGCGGCTCGGCGCCCTTGAAGGTCGCGGAGCCCGGCCACTTCGCCGCTGACGCCATCCGCACCCACGCGGACGGCATCGTGCCCGTGACCGAGACGCTCCTCTCGCCCCTCAACTTCGTGGTGACTGGCGTGCTCTGCCTCGGGCTCCCCGTCCTCTTCGCCGCGCTGACGCCCTCGGACGAGGACCGAACGCCGCCGGATCCGGAGGCGCTTCGAGGAGCGACTCCGAAGGCGGATCCCGAGGAGGGGCGCTTTCGCTTCGAGCGGTCGCGCGCGGTCGGGGTCCTCGTCGGGCTGGTCGGTCTGGGGACGATCGGCGCGGCCTGGGCGACCGGACGCATGAGCCTCGACCTCAACCTGGTGAACTTCCTCTTCCTCTTCGCTGGCGTCGCACTCCAGGGAAGCTTGCGCGGCTACGTGGACGCCATCACCGATGGCGCCAAAGGCGCCGGAGGCATCATTCTCCAGTTCCCGTTCTACTTCGGGATCCTCGGCATCATGAAGGCCGCCGGGCTCATCACCTGGATCAGCGAAGCGATGGTCGCGGTCGCGGACGCCGACACGTTCCCGGTGCTCGCCTTCTTCTCGGCGGGGATCGTGAACTTGATGGTCCCGTCGGGCGGTGGGCAGTGGGCCGTGCAGGGCGACATCCTGCTCGGGGCGGGGGACGCGCTCGGCGTGCCGCCCGGAACGACGGTGATGGCGTTCGCCTACGGCGACGCGTGGACCAACACCCTTCAGCCGTTCTGGGCGCTGCCCCTGCTCGGCATCATGGGGCTCGAGGCGAAGTCGATCGTCGGCTACACGGCGGTCGCGTGCATCGCGATGGGCATCGTGGTGCCCGTCCTCTTGCTCGTCTTGGGCTGAGCGCGCGCGCTACTTCTTGCGCGCGGGCTGCTTCTTGGCGGTCTTGCGCGTCGACTTCTTCTTGGCGGCCTTCTTCGCCTTCTTGGGCGCGGCCTTCTTCTTGGCGGACTTCTTCGCGGCGGCCTTCTTCGCCTTCTTGGGCGCGGCCTTCTTCTTGGTGGCCTTCCTCGCCTTCTTGGGCGCAGCCTTCTTCGCGGCCTTCTTCGCCTTCTTGGGCGCAGCCTTCTTCTTGGCGGTCTTCTTCGCCTTCTTGGGCGCAGCCTTCTTGGCGGCCTTCTTCGCCTTCTTGGGCGCAGCCTTCTTCTTGGCGGTCTTCTTCGCCTTCTTGGGCGCAGCCTTCTTGGCGGCCTTCTTCGCCTTCTTGGGGGCGGCCTTCTTCTTGGCGGCCTTCTTCGCCTTCTTGGGGGCGGCCTTCTTGGCGGCCTTCGCCTTCTTGGGCGCAGCCTTCTTCTTGGCGCCCTTCTTCGCCTTCTTGGGCGCGGCCTTCTTGGCGGCCTTCGCCTTCTTGGGCGCGCTCTTCAGCTCGGCCGGGGGCATCTTCACCTCGGCCTTCTTCGCCTCGGCCTTCTCGGCAGCCCTCTTCTCGGCATCGGCCTTCGCCTCGGCCACCTCGGCGGGCGGCTCGTTCGGCGCGATGATCCCGCCGACCGGCGCATGGCCGGGACGCGGCCCCAGGATCGGGCGACGACCGGTCCGCGGCCCACGGCCCGGCGCCGGGAGGACGCCGCGCTTCTTGGCGTCCTTGAGGGCTCGTTTCTGTGCGCCCTTGCTCGCGAAGAAGCGCTTCATCGGGTCCAGGTAGACCGAGCGCCAGGTCTTCTTGTAGCGGTCGCGCTGACCCTCGGGGATCCCGGTGTGGTGCACCTGCACTCGAGTCCCGCCGGCGACCGCCTCGAAGCGAATCTCCACCTGGGAATCCGGTGCGTCGAGCGGGAAGTCCGCCGTTCGCCAGGTCATCACGATCCGTCGCCCCGTATCGAGCAGGATGTGCGTGGCGTCGATGTAGCCGTCGGCCGCGGTCAGTCGGCCGCCGACCCATGGGTCCACGGTGGATCGCTGGCCCGTGAACGCCGTATGGCGCCGTTCGTCCATCCAGGTGGCGTAAATCCGGTTCGGACTCGCCGAAATCAAGGATGATACACTAAGCTCTTCGGTGGCCATCGTCCTTCCCCGTCACTCTCCAATGGCGGCGCGCTTGTCCAGCGAAACCGTATCGTCTGCGCATCATGGTGCCTCGAAGGGTCGAGATCGCCCAAAAAGTGAAGGGTGGGTGCCCCCGATGTGCCAGAGCTGACGCGATCGCCTCGAGGCCCCGATCGGCGGCCGCAGGCCCCCCTTCGTCCGCTCGACTCGGGCCCTCCCGCGTGGTTCGCTCTGCCCGCCGATGGCGACCCTGCCGGACATCTGGGTGGATCGAGGCGGTACCTTCACGGACTGCGTGCTCCGCGAGGGCGGGGCGCTCAGCGCCATCAAGGTCCGGTCCAGCGACGAGGCCCCGCTCGTGGGGATTCGGGCCCTGCTGGGTCTGGCCGACGGGGCCCCGATCCCGCCCTGCGACCTGCGGGTCGGGACGACCGTGGCCACCAACGCCCTGCTCGAGCGGAAGCACGCCAACACCTTGCTGGTGGTCGACCAGGGGTTCGCCGATGTGCTGGCCATCGACGACCAGACCCGGCCCCGGCTCTTCGTTCCCGGCGCTGCGCGCGAGACCCCGCTACCCACCGCCGTCCTCGAGGACCCGGCCCGCCTGGCCGCCGACGGGAGCGAGTTGCTCCCCGTCGATGCGGATCGCTTTCGGCGGGAGGTCGCGGCGGCGGCCGAGCGCCATGGGCTCGAGGCGGTCGCGATCGCCAAGCTGCACGCCTCCAAGGACGGCCGGCACGAGCGCGCGCTCGCGGAAGCCCTCGCCGAGCTCGGGCTCCACGTGGTCACCAGTCACGAGGTCGCCCCGAGCACCGGTCTGCTCGGCCGAGCCCACACGGCGGTCGCCGACGCGGCGCTGACGCCCGCCCTTCGCCGCTACGTCGCGTTCCTCGAAGCCGAGCTGCCGGGCAGCCGGCTCCGCTTCCTCAAGTCCGATGGTGGGCTGGTCGACGCCGCCGGGTTCCGAGGCCGTGACGCGCTGCTCTCCGGTCCCGCCGGCGGGGTCGTGGCCGTGGCTGCCACCGCTCGCGCGCTCGGTGAGCCTCGGCTGCTCGGGCTCGACATGGGCGGCACCTCGACCGACGTCTGCCGTTTCGACGGCGAGCACGACCGCCGCAACGAGAGCCGAGTCGGTCCGGCCCGCGTTCGGGCGCCGATGCTGGCGGTTCACACGGTGGCCGCCGGCGGCGGCTCGCTGGTGCGGCTGGTCTCCGGTGCAGACCGCCGAGCCGCCGTGGGCCCGGCGAGCGCCGGGGCGATCCCTGGCCCCCTGTCCTACGGGCACCCCGACGCGCGCGAGCCCGCGCTCACCGACGCCGCGCTCGTGCTGGGGCGCGTGCGAGGTGAGCGTTTTCCCTTCGAGCTCGACGCGGAGCGCGCCACCAAAGCGCTGGGCGAGCTCGCTCGGCGCGTCGACCTGGACACCGAGCCCTTCGCCGACGGGCTGGTCACCCTGGCGGCAGCCACGATGGCGGACGCTCTGGCGGAGGTGACGGTCGCTCGAGGTCACGACCCCGGCGACTACGCGCTCGCGGCGTTTGGCGGCGCCGCGGGACAGTATGCGTGCCGCGTCGCTCGCCAGCTCGGGGTGCGACGGATCGTCTCCCACCCGTTCGCTGGGGTGCTCTCCGCCTGGGGCATGGGCGCAGCACCGCAGAGCTGGCACGGGGCGCACGATCTCGGTGGCGTCGGACTCGATGAAGAGGCGCTCGTGAGCGCAGCCGAAGCGCTGGCGGCGCTCGAGGCGGAGGGCCGCGTCGCCCTCGATGGCGAGGCGGAGGTGCTCGAGAGCCGCCCCCGCCTCGTGCTTCGCTACGCCGGGACGCAGCTCGGCCTGGAGGTCGATCCGGCCGAGCAGACTGCGACCCTCGCGGAAACGTTCGGAAGAGCCCATGAACGGACCTTCGGCTATCGGCGCAGCCGCTCGCTCGAGCTCGTGGCCGCGAGGGTCGAAGTGCGCGCTGCCCCTCCGGCGCCGCCCTTCACCGCCGCCGTGGTCGAGCACGCCGAACCCATCGAGGCGCAGCTCTACCTGCCAGGAGGTTGGCGGTCCGTGACCGCGTGGCGTCGAGAGGCGCTGCCCCTGGATCGCGCGCTCGCCGGCCCGCTGCTGGTCATGGAGGAGACCGGGACCCTCGTCGTGGAGCCGGGGTTCACGCTCGTCCGCCGGGCCATGGACGACGTCTTGGTGCTCGAGGATGGCGAGCCGAGCGCGGCGACCGATTCGTTCTTCCGGGTCGAGATCCTCGCGCAGCGCTTGGCCGCGATCGCCGAACGGATGGGGGTGGTGCTGCGCCGGAGCGCGCTCAGCACCAACATCCGCGACCGCCTGGACTACTCGTGCGCCATCTTCGACGGTGACGGGGCGCTGGTGGCGAACGCCCCCCACATCCCGGTGCACCTCGGCGCGATGAGCGCCAGCGTGAAGGCGATCCTGGCGGCGCACGCCGAGCACGGCCTGCCACCTGGGAGCGCCTACCTGACGAACGATCCTGCGGCGGGCGGCTCCCATCTCCCCGACCTCACGGTCGTCGCCCCCGTGCACGACGCGGATGGGGTGCTGCGCTTCTTCGTGGCCGCGCGTGGACACCACGCGGACGTCGGCGGGGTCACGCCGGGCTCGATGCCGGCGTGCTCGGAGACCCTCGCGGAGGAAGGCGTGGTGTTCCGTGGGTTGCAGGTGGTGAAGGACGGCGTGCTCGACGAGACGGCCATTCGAGCCGTCCTCGAGGGCGGGCCCCATCCCGCGCGCCGACCGGACGAGAACCTCGCGGACCTCGAGGCGCAGCTCGCGGCCTGTCGTCGAGGCGCACGTGAGCTCCTCGCGCTCGCCGAGTCCCTCGGGCCCGACGCCATCCGAGCCGACATGGCCGCGGTGCTCGACGACGCGGAGGCGGCGGTCGCCGAGGCGATCGCGGAGCTCCCGGACGGGACCCATGGCTGGACGGAGACCCTCGACGACGGGACCGCCGTCAGCGTGGCGATCACGGTCGAGGGTGGCCGGCTCCACGTGGACTTCACCGGCACCGACGCGGCGACTCGCACGAACCTCAACGCGCCCCGCGCGGTCACGGAGGCGTGCGTCCTCTACGCCATCCGTACCCTCGTCGGCCGGTCGATCCCGCTCAACGATGGGTGCATGCGCCCCGTGTCGTTGACGATCCCCGTGGGATCACTCTTGGACCCACCGGCAGACGCTGCGGTGGCGGCGGGCAACGTCGAGACCAGCCAGCGGGTCGTGGACGCGATCCTCGCCGCGCTCGGCGTGATGGCGCCCAGCCAGGGCACCATGAACAACATCACCTTTGGCGACGGGACCTTCGGCTACTACGAGACCCTGGCCGGCGGGGTCGGCGGGGCCCCGAACGCTCCGGGTCCGTCGGCGACGCACGTGCACATGACCAACTCGCGGATCACCGATCCGGAGCTGCTCGAGGCGCGCTACCCGGTCCGAGTCCGGCGCTTCGCCATTCGCAGGGGAAGCGGTGGGGCAGGGCGCTGGCCCGGCGGCGACGGGCTCGTCCGAGAGATCGAAGCGCTCGCGCCGCTCCGCGTCTCGGTGCTCGCCGAACGACGAGCCACTGGAGCGCGTGGCCTCGCGGGGGGCGGCGACGCCGCTCCCGGCGTCGACGAGGTGGTCGCCGTGGATGGTTCGACGCGCGCCATCGGCGGCCGGACCGAGCTCGATCTGCGGGTCGGCGAGACCCTTCGGATCGCCACGCCGGGCGGCGGAGGCTATGGGAGCGAAGGCTCCTCATGACCCCCTGGCAGCGTCTCAAGAAGCTGGTGGTGCACCAGATCCTCGGTGTGGCGGACACCCCGCATCGCATCGCGTGGGGGGTGTTCATCGGCGGCATCATCGCGTGGACGCCGACCTTGGGCCTGCAGATCGTTCTCTACCTGGCGTTCGCGACCCTGCTCCGGGCGAACAAGGTGAGCGGCATCCCGATCCTCTTCATCAGCAACCCCTTCACCGCCGTGCCGCTCTACTGGTTCGCGTGGAAGGTGGGCGACACCGTCCTCAACGACGCGCCCGAGGCGGGCGGCGCCGCCGAGGTCGCCGAACGCATGCAAGCGGCCGAGGCGAACGCGGAAGAGACGGACCTGCTCACCGATCTCTGGACCAAGGAGTTCTGGCAGGACGTGGGTGAGACCCTCCTCTCGATGGGCGCGGAGCTCTGGCTCGGCGGTCTCATCATGGGCCTCATCACCGCCATCCCCTGCTACTTCCTGACCCTCTGGGGCATCCGAGTCTTCCGCCGCGCCAAAGGCCGATAGCCCCCAGCCCGTCCCCTCTCCATCGGGGGCTGGCGGTCAGTCGAAGGAGCCGTGGCGGCCGGCTCCGTCGCGGAAGCGGGCGGCGCCGGTGACCGCTTCGTCCATCACCGTCGCGCCGTGGCGGAGCTCGTTGGCGATCGCATCGGGCAGGTCCATCGCGTGCTGCTCGTAGGCGCTCATCCGGTCCGCTCGCATGCACGCTTGAGGGAAGGTGGCGATCCGAGTCGCGAGGGCCTTCGCCTCCGCCAACGCTTCGCCGGGCTTCGTGACCCGGTTGGCGAGTCCCATCGCGATCGCCTCCTCGGCGCCGACCGGGCGACCGGTGAGGATCAGGTCGAGCGCTCGCGAGAGCCCGATGAGCCGAGGCAGCCGAACGGTGCCCCCGTCGATCAAGGGCACGCCCCAGCGACGACAGAACACCCCGAGCACCGCGTCTTCCGCCACGACGCGCATGTCGCACCAGAGCGCGAGCTCGAGGCCGCCAGCCACCGCGTGCCCCTCGATGGCCGCGATCACCGGCTTGCCGAGCAGCATGCGACTCGGCCCCATCGGACCGTCGCCCTCCGGTTCCACCCGATTCGCCTCTTCGCCGTCGGCGACCGCCTTGAGGTCCGCTCCCGCGCAGAAGGTGCCCCCTTCGCCGGTCAGGATCGCGACCTTGGCTTCGGGGTCGGCGTCGAAGGCACGGAACGCCTCCGCGAGCGCCTCGGCCGTCGGCCGGTTCACGGCGTTCCGCCGCTCCGGACGATTCAAGCGGACCACGGTCAGGGGGCCTTCGCGGGTGACGTCGATCATGGCGCGGAGGATAGCCCCAGCCGTGGAGGGACTCGACGGATCGGCGTTGTCCCCTATGCTCGCGCCGCCATGGATGTCCGTTTTCGCCTGATTTTTCTCGCGTTCGCCCTCTGCCTGATCGGGCAGAGCGTCACCGAGGCTCAGCCGCCGCCGGTCGATTGCTCGACCCCGCAGAAGGCGGCACGGACCTTTCTCGACAACCTCCAGGACGACGAGATGCATCCGGAGGACGCCATCCGGTGCTTCGATTGGGAGGGCGGCGGCGTCCAGGGCCGGCGCGCGAAGATCGAGGCCGCCCGCCACCTGCAGGCGGTCCTGGACCAGCGGGGCCTCTACATCGACATGGAGTCGATCCCCGACACGGCCGACGTGGCGGACGAGGAGATGGACGACGGGAAGATTCCGCTGGCGCGGCGGCTGCCCGAAATCCACCTGGTGAAGATCGAGGACGAGTGGCTGATCAGCAGTCGCTCGGTGCACGCGATCGAGGGGCTCTACGACGAGACGTTCACCTACGACGTCCAGGGCTTCGTCGATGAGCTCCCCGAATGGACCCGCTACGAGCCCCTCCCGGGCTTGGCCATCTGGCAGCTCCTCGGGCTCTTCATCGCGTTCCTCGGCGGCATGCTCATGCGCTTCCTGGTCGCGCGCGTCCTCTTCAGCTGGGTGCGGCGCCTCCTCAAGAAGCGGAAGATGAAGTTCGACTTCGACGTGCTCCAGCGCGCGGCGAACCCGATCGGCACGTTGGCGATGACGGCGTTCCTCTGGTGGACCATCCCGCTGCTCCGCTTCAGCGTCCGCGTGAACCAGGTCGCGACGATCGCGCTGCGCGTGATGGCCGCCGCCGCCGCGGTGCTGCTCGTCTATCGGCTGGTCGACTTCGGCGCGGACATCTTCGCGCGCCGTGCCGAGAAGACCGAGACCAAGCTCGACGACCAGGTCGTCCCGCTCATCCGCAAGACGCTCAAGGTCTTCGTGGTGGCCGTGGGCCTCATCTTCGTCCTGCAGAACCTCGACGTCGACGTCGGCTCGCTCCTCGCCGGCGTGAGCCTCGGCGGCTTGGCCTTCACCCTCGCCGCGCGCGACACGGTCGCGAACCTCTTCGGCAGCATCAGCGTCTTCGCCGACCAGCCCTTCCAGGTAGGCGACTGGGTCGTCATCGAGGGCCACGAGGGTGTCGTCGAGGAGGTCGGCATGCGCTCGACCCGCATCCGCACCTTCTACGACTCGGTGATCGCCATCCCGAACTCGGTGGTCGCGAACGCCGCCGTCGACAACTATGGGCGCCGTCGCTACCGCCGGTGCCTGGTCACCCTGGGCCTCACCTACGCGACCACACCGGAGCAGATGCAGGCGTTCGTCGAGGGCGTGCGAGGCATCCTCAAGGCCAACCCGAAGGTCCGTCAGGACTCGTACGAGGTGCACTTCAAGGACTTCGGGGACAGCGCCCTCGAGGTGATGCTCTACTTCTTCTTCGAGGTGGAGAGCTACTCCGACGAGATGAAGCAGCGGCAGAACGTCTTCCTCGAGGTCATGCGCCTCGCCGACGCCATCGGTGTCTCCTTCGCGTTCCCGACGCAGACGCTCCACCTCGAGACGCGCGCCAAGGAGACCGAGATGCCGGAGCACCCGCGTCCGCCGAAGGGCGAGCTCGCGAAGATCGCGGCGGCCTTCGGCCCCGGCGGCGACCGCTCGCAACCCGACACGCCGATGCTCACGAACGGCTTCCTCGCGGGTGCGATGATCCGCAAGGGCTCGGACGAGGAAGCGGACGCTGACGCGGATGGCTGAACCGGAGAGCGCACCGAAGACGAAGCGGGACATCTGGCGCCGCCGCGCGCTGGAGGCCCTCGTCTTCCTGGTCGCGCTCTACGGCATCCACCGCTGGCAGACCCGGGGCGTAGCCGAAGGCAGCGCGCCGGCGCTCGAGGCCACCGACATCGATGGCGAGCCCGTCGTCCTCCGCGGTCCGGCGCTGGTCCACTTCTGGGCGACCTGGTGCGGCGTCTGCGATGCGATGGACGGCAACGTGGCTTCGGTCGCCGAGGAAGCGAACGTCGTGAGCGTCGCCGTCCGCTCCGAGGGGCCCGCCGCGATCCGCGCCCACCTTCGCGACGAGGAGCTCGAGGGCGCCTTCCCGGTCATCCCGGATCCCGACGGGGCGCTCGCCGCCGAGTGGGGCGTGAGCGCCTTTCCCACCACCTTCGCCATCGACGAGTCCGGCGAGATCGTCGCGGTCAGCGTCGGATACACCACCACGGCGGGCCTCCGCGCCCGCCTCGCTGTCGCCGACTAGCGTTGGCCCGACCCGCCGGACTCCAAATTCTCGCACAAAGGCACCAAGAACACGAAGTCTTCACAAAGGGTATTTCATCTAATTCCAAACCTTTGTGAAAGCTCTGTGTTCTCTGTGGCTTCGTGCGAGAACAAGAGTTCAACGGGCGCATCGAAGCACGATGTCCGAACTTCTCGAAGCGGCCGTTGTCGGCCACCAAGCGCGGGACGGAGTTAGGCTCGCGCCGGAGGAGACGAAGGATGCGAAGAGCTGCGATCGTTGGGGTGTTGGGACTGCTGCTGCTGGCGTTCGGCTGCGAGCCGGAGGGAGCACCGGGCGCGCGCCGCGCGATCCTGGAAGAGCACGTGCCCCGGGTGAAGGAGCTCCTTCGGCAGGATCGCGAGAAGCACTGGGAGGCCATCCAGGAAGCCGCGCAGCGACTCGGGCCGGGCTTCGCCGTCGAGCCTCCCGAGTCCCGTGAGGCCCAGATGCGCACCGCGCTGAAGCGGGTGCAGGAGCTCCCGCGGGGCATCGCGGGGCTCGTCGTCTCGCCGATCTCGTTCCTCGCAGCCGTGGACTCGGACGGGACCGTGATCGCCCGCGACGTCGACGACGAGGACGACACGATGCAGGGACAGGACTTCGGCGAACGCTTTCCCCCGGTCGCCGCCGCCCTCGAGAGTGGCCGCCCGCAGATGGCGCTGGTGACCTTCGACACCGAAGAGAACGCCGAGGAGGACGTGAACCGCTCGAGCTTGATGTTCGTCGGGCCCGCCCACCGCAACGGCGAGGTGGCCGGCGCGGCGGTCGCCGGCATCCCGCTCTGGCGCGAGGCGCAGCGGCTCAGCCGCCAGATCCGTGTGGACCTGGCGCCCGAGATCGAAGCGGGTCTCATCGTGTGGGTGCTCATGTACCAGGGCGACGACCTCATCGTTCCGCCCGACGCCCCGACCGAGATCACCAGCGAGCTTCCCGAGATGGCCACGCTCTTCGCCAAGCTCGACCAGAACCCGAACGGCTACACCGGAGAGTTCAACGCCTTCCAGAAGTGGTACGGCTACGCCGTGGTGCCGACGCCCAGCTTCGGCGAGGACGTGGGCGTCGTCGTTCTCCGCGCCGGCGAGGGCGAGGCCGCGGCGGAGTAGGGCGGTTCCGTCGGGGAGACGGCTGGGGCATCCTCCCGGCCCATGTCTCCCAGACTCCTGATCCTCGCGCTCTCGGCGAGCGTCGCGTGCGGCGGTGCACAGACGTCGCAGCCGAGCGAGACGCTCCCCGAGCCGACCTCGCCGCCGCTGCCCTGGCAGTCGAATCGGGCGCAGCCGGAGGCGATCGAGTCTCCACTCGTCGCGCTCGTCGGCGGTGTCGTGCACACGGCGGATGGGCACCGCCACGAGGAGGGCGTGGTCGTCTTCCGCGACGGCCGGCTGCTCGCGGTCGGGCCTGCGTCCGAGGTCGAGGTGCCGGAGGGGGCCGAGACCATCGACGTGAGCGGTCGCCACGTGACCCCGGGGATCATCGACACCCACTCGCACATGGGCGTCTACCCGGTCCCGCAGGCGCGTGCGCACGCCGACGGCAACGAGGCGTCGGGCGCGGTCACCGCGAACGTCTGGAGCCTGGACTCGGTGTGGCCACAAGACCCGGCGCTGCAGCGCGCCTTGGCCGCCGGCATCACCACCATTCACGTCTTGCCCGGCTCGGCGAATCTCATCGGCGGTCGCGGTGTGACGCTGAAGCTCGGTCGCGCACGGACGACCGCCGGGATGCGTTTTCCCGGTGCCCCCGACAGCTTGAAGATGGCGTGCGGCGAGAACCCCAAGCGCGTCTACGGCGGCCGCACTCAGGCGCCCATGACTCGCATGGGCAACGTCGCGGGCTATCGCGCCGCCTTCCAGAAGGCCGCCGAGTACGGCCGCGGCTGGGGCGAGTGGCAGCACAAGCATCGCCTCTGGCAGCGCAAGCGCATGCGCTTCGAGCAAACGCTCGACGAGAACGGGGTGCAGCGCCCCCCGGCCGACGGAGAGGACGCCGTCGAGGACCCGGGACCGGAGCCTTCGCCGCCGGACCGCGACTTCGGCCTCGAGGCGCTCTGGGGCGTGCTCCAGGGCGAGGTGCTCGTGCAGATGCACTGCTACCGCGCCGACGAGATGGCGCGAATGCTCGAGATCGCCGACGAGTTCGGCTTCCGCATCCACGCCTTTCACCACGCGGTGGAGGCCTACAAGATCCGCGACTTGCTCGCCGAGGCCGGCACCGGCGTGAGCACCTGGGCCGACTGGTGGGGCTTCAAGCTCGAGGCCTACGACGCGGTGACCGAGAACCTCGCGCTCCTCCAGGAGGCCGGGGTTCGCGGCGCCCTGCACAGTGACAGCAACATGCTGGTCCAGCGCTTGCCGCAGGAGGTGGCCAAGGCGATGTGGGCCGGCCGTCACGCGGGCATCGACGTCAGCCGCGACGACGCGCTCCGCTGGATCACCGCGAACGCGGCGTGGCAGCTCGGCGTGGAGGAGCAGACCGGGACCCTCGAGGTCGGCAAGATGGCCGACGTCGTGGTCTGGAGCGGCGACCCCTTCAGCGTCTACACGCACGCGGACCTGGTCTACGTCGACGGGCAACTCCGCTACGACCGGAGCCAGGAGCCGACCCGAAGCGACTTCGAGCTCGGCCAGGAGGTGTACCGATGAGCCGGCTGCTCACTCTGGCGCTGGCGCTCTCGGCGACCGGTGCCCACGCGCAGGCGCCCACGGTGCGCATCTATCGAAACCTCACGCTTCAGCGCGGCGACGGATCGGAGGCGATTCTCGATGCGTCGATCGTGGTCCGTGGGGACGCGATCACCTATGCGGGCCCGTCCGCGGGCGCACCCGCTCCCACGGGTGCGGAGATCGTCGAGCTCGAAGACGGCGCCGTCGCGACGCCCGGTCTGGTCGCGGTCGGTGCGCCCATCGGCCTCGTGGAGATCGATCTCGAGGCGGGCACGCGCGACCACGAGACCGAGGACGAAGCCGCCGACTCCGTGCGCGCCGCGTTCACGGCCGCCGAGGGCTACAACCCGGACTCGACGCTCATCCCCGTGACCCGCCTCGGCGGCGTCACGGCCGCCGTCTCCACGCCGACCGGGGGACTCATCAGTGGCGTGAGCGCCTACGTGCACCTCGGCGAGGTGCGCGAGCCGGCCGACCTGGTCGGGACCGTACGCAACGCCGCCGCGGCGCTCCACGTCGATCTCGGCGACGGAGGCATCGCGGCCGAAGAAGGGACGATGCCCACGGCGCTCAGCCGCTTCCGCGAAGTGCTCGAGGACGCGAAGCTCTACGGCACGCAGCGGCGCGCCTACGATCGCCGCGGCCTGCGCGAGATGCGCGTGAGCCGACTCGATCTCGAGCGGCTGCAGCCGGCGCTGGCCGGCGACGTCCCCGTCGTGGTGAGCGTGAGCCGCGCGGCCGACATCCTGCGCGTGCTCGCCATCGCCGAGGAGTTCGGTCTCGACCTCATCCTGAGTGGCGCGGAGGAGGGCTGGCGCGTGGCGCAGGCCATCGCCGCTGCCGAGGTCCCGGTGATCGTCCAGCCCCTGACGAACCTCCCCAGCACCTTTCGCCGGTTGGGGAGCCGGTATGACAACGCCAAGCTCCTGCACGACGCGGGGGTGACCCTCATCCTCGCCACCAGCGGCGCCCACGACCTGCGCAACCTCCGGCAGGAAGCCGGCAACGCCGTGCGCTTCGGGCTCCCGGCCGAGGTCGCACTGCAGGCGGTGACTCAGACCCCCGCAGCGCGCTTTGGGCCCCGAGAGCGGGGGACACCCCCTCACACGCTCGCGAGTGGCGCTCGCGCCGACCTGGTCGTCTGGAGCGGCGATCCCTTCGAGATGAGCACGCGACCCCTTCACATCGTCATCGGTGGGGAGCCCCAGCCGCTCACGTCGCGGCAGACCGAGCTGCGGGACCGCTACCGACAGCTCCCCTGATTCCACTTGATAATGAAAACCGTTTTCGATAAAACGGTCTTCATGGCACACGAGATCTCGGCGGCGCTGAACGGGAGCCCCACGGAGCACCTCCTCGCCCATGTCTTCGGCGGGTGGGTCGAGCACCTGATCTGCACGGATGAGCCCCGTGCATTCGATTGCCGCACGGCCGGCGCTCGAGTCCGGCTGGAGGCGGTCGAGGCGGACACGTGGCGACTCGTCGCGACCCATCCCGCCTTCGAGACCTCCATCGCCGCTTACCGCTGTCCCTGTTGTGCCGAGCTCGGAAGTTTCGTCGTGGAGCGATTCGTGGGCGACGCCCGCGCCGCGGTGCGTTGGGTCCGTGACCATCGTCGAGGCCGCCCGGCGCCAGCGCCGATGCTGCACTGATCGTGTTTCGCGGCATTCACGATCCGGGACTGCGCGACCCATGCGCGCTCCATCTGCCCTGGGAGGTCCGAATCGCCGGGAGACGGCGGGCGCCGAGCCTCCAACTCTACTGGCCCGACCTGGAGCTCTCGCTCCTGATGCCGAGCGCGCTCAACCACGGGTTCTACGACTGCTCGCTGCAGGGGCACCGCTGGCGTTGCCACACCTGGCGCCAGACGGTCGCGTCGCTCGGCCCGATCGGCGGCACCTTGCCCAGCCTCGCACGTCTCCGGGCTTGGTCCCGGTGGCACGCCTTCAGGAGCTCGCCACGCTCGGAAGGTCCGAGCGCTCCGGTGATCCCACTGCGGCGACACGGCAGCGGCTGAGCGATCGGCGCCGTCAGCGTCGGGCCCGGCGGCGGGTGGCGACCAGCCCCCAGCCGATGGCGAACCAGGCGCCGCTCGGGGGTCCGCCGGCCGCACCGCACCCACCACCGCTCGGATCGTCCGTGGGCACCGACGCATCCACCGGCACACCGGCGTCGACGAGCTCGGGGGGCGAGAGCGCATCGCGACACGTCGCTACCTCCGCTGCGTCTCCGGCGCAGATCGAGGCGCGGGCGCTGGGCCCCTCGAGCGCAGGGTTCACCACCACGAGCCACACCGTCGCGCCCGCGGCATCGACCAGCTCCAGTCGCCCCTCGACCGCATCGACCGTTCGCTGCTCGCCTTCGTGTTCGAGGCCGGCGAAGAGCACGAGCCCCTCGAGCTCGCCGAGCAGCTCCGCGACGATGGTCTCCCGGGGGCCCGCGTCCACGCGGTAGTAGCGCGCGGCCGCGTGGAAGTGGCGCGGTCGCTCCTCGACGAGCGGGAGCGAGACCTCACGCGGTGTCACTCGTGGGTAGCTCGGCCCCTCGGCGTAGCCATCGCCGTCCCCGTCGCTGCCGGCCCAGAGGTTCCAACGGACGTGCTCCACCCACGCTTCCGCGAACGAGGTGCCCTCGGCGGCCAGGACGGATTCGAGCGGGCCGAGGAACGACGCGTCGCCGCCGTGGGCTTCCACGAGCGAATGCACCACGTGCGCCCCGAAGCGCTCCTCGAGGAAGCGGAAGAAGAGGGCGCTTCCGTACGCGAAGCGGTCGAGGACCGCTCCGGCGACGTCCGAATCGAGGGGGCGCTCGGGGTCGGCGAGATAGCCGCCGATCGCGCTGTCGAAGTCGCGAAGCGACCCATCGAACCGTTCGGTCGCCCAGGTCGCCGTCCCTTCGCTGAACACGCTCCCGAGCGTGGGCGCATAGGCCGCTTGGATCGCGTGGAACAGCTCGTGAGAAGCGACGATTCGGTTGGCGACTCGGAGGCTGGGGTAGCCGTAGCCCACGAAGTCGTTCTCGTGGACCATGTAGCCGCGGCAACCGCTCGTGTCGCAATCGTCTCGCTGGTAGCTGCCGTCCGCGCTCCCGAAGAGATCGAGGAGGTAGACGTCGAGGCCCGCGTCGCCGCCGGCCGAGTCCGCCAGGGGGGCGGCGAAGCCCTCGCTCTCGTAGAACGCCAGGGCTTCGACGTACTGGCTCGCGACCTCTTCGACGAAGTCCGGCACGCCGTTGTCGTCCGCGTCGGTGTTCGGGACGGCGTTGCTCCCGGCCCGAGTGAAGTGCGCGGTGATCGGTCCGGCCGAGAAGGTCTCGACGAGCTCGCCCGGCTCGAACGTGAAGAGCAGCTCGGCGTCGGGAGTGTCGGGCCGCGGTTGAGCGCTGGCGCTCGAGTGACCGAGCGTCAGAGACAGCAGCGCGATCACCGCGAGGACGTTCGCCATCGTCCTGGGGCTCAGTCGAGCCAACCCCACAGGAGTTGGAGGTTGCCACTCCCGCTCGGCGACGGGACCGAACCCGTCGTGTCGCAGGCCTCCTGGTTCTCGGGGGTGTAGTAGGTCTCGACCTCGAGCTTGACCTTGCGACCGTCGGCGAGCGTCAGGACGTAGACGTTCCCGGTCATCTGCACGCAGCTCGTGTAGGACCAGAAGCTCGAGAGCGCCGTCGCCGGGGACCCGATGCCCGATCCGTCCGACACGAAGCTGCAGTCGGGTTGGAAGTACGCCTCCGTCCGATGGGTGAGCCCATCCGGTTCCACGGTCAGGGTCTCGAGCTCGGTGCCACCGGCGGTGCGCGCCCCGGTGACGCAGCTCGGTCCGGCGACGCCACTGTTCAGCCGAATCACGAAGCGCCGCGCCGCGAGATCCCACTCGGTGCTCTCGAAGGCGTCCTGATCGGAGACCGCCACCGGCTCCAAGCCGGCGTCGGTGAAGCGCAGGTAGACGTAGGACTCGGTCGGGGTGAGCCCCCCGCCGGTGGCGTCGATGGTCGTCCGAAAGAGCCCGTCGTCGAGGGGTTCGGTACTGACCGCCGCCGCGTTGACCGTCTCCTTCAGGTCGAGCTGCGGAATCTGTTCATCGACGCAGCTCGGCGGCACGGGATCGCAAGCCATGGGAGGGGCACCCTCGTCGAGGGGGACGAAGGCATCGGCGACGTCGTCCGACGAGTCGGTGGAGTCGTCATCACCACAACCCGACCAGAGGACGGCGCACAGGAGAGGGAGGCAAAACCTACGAGTCATGGTTCGGACTGTGTTGATAATGAAAATTAAAGTCAATAAGGTTCGGCATGCGCACTTGGATTGGCAGCGTCGCGCTCAGCCTCGCGACCTCGTTTTCCGCCATGGCTCAGCTCGACTCCCCGGGGTCGGGAGGGCCGGTCGGGGTCTTCGACGGTTGGCAGACCGTGCCGGTCGAGCGGGACGGTCCCGGGTGGGTCCGCTGGGCCGGGAGCCGCGCGCGAATCGATGAGCACGCGTTGGTGTGGCTGACGCCCGGCGCATCGATCGATCCCAGCCTCGGGGTCGACCCGGTCGCGCGAGTCTCGCCGACGCTCGGCCTCTGGCGTGTGCGTGGGTTCCCAGGAGAGGACGGCCTGGACGTCACCGTGCGGCTCGCTGGACGGGTAGGGCGGGACCTACGAGCCGTGATGCCAGACCTGCAGCTCGCGCATCGTCGCCTCGACATCGCGGTCCCCCCGTCCGATCCGCGCTACCCGGGTCAGTGGTTTCTCGATCGGATCGCGATCGAAGACGCGTGGGCCATCGAGGATGGGAGCCCGTCGGTGACCGTCGTCGTCGTGGACAACGGATGCGAGACGGACCACCCCGACCTGGTCGCACACATGCTCGGCGGCCGAGACGTCATCGACGACGATGACGACCCCGCTTTCGAACCCGGCAGCGCGGGGAACGAGCACGGGACCGCCTGCGCCGGCATCGTGGCCGCGGACACCGACAACGGCGTGGGGATCGCGGGGACCTGTCCCGAGTGCACGCTTCGGTGCGTTCGACTGCTGAGCGACGACCCGATTCCCTTGTCGGCGGATGTGGCCGCCTACCAGTTCGCCCTCGACGTCGACGCGGCCGTGGCGTCGAGCTCCTGGGGCTTCGTCGACCCGGTGCCGGTTCCCGGGCCTCTACGGGCCATCCTCATCGAGCTCGCCGAGCAGGGTCGGGGTGGTCGCGGTGCGCTCGTCGTGTTCGCCGCAGGAAACGACAACCGTCGCATCGGCGACGGCGAGCTGCTCGCCGTCCCCGGTGTCATCGGCGTCGGTGCCACGAACTTCTTCGACGAGACCACCTCGTTCAGCAGCTTCGGCGACCCCGTGGATTTGGTGGCCCCGACGGGCGCCGTCACCACCGACCTGACCGGCGACGAGGGCTCGGATCCCGGCGACTACACGGAGCTCTTCGGAGGCACCTCGGCGTCCGCCCCCGTCGTGGCGGGGGTCGCCGGCCTGCTCGTCAGCGCATACCCCGATGCGACCGGCGAAGAGATTCAGCAGGCGCTGCGGGAGTCCGCAGCGCAGTCCTTCTTCGCCGACCCCGACGAGTCCGGTCACGACGACTACTACGGCTATGGGCTGGTCCAGCCGGCAGCCGCGCTCCGCGCCTTGGCTGCCGAGACGGCCCCCGATCTCGGGCCGGAGCTCGACGCTGGGCTCACTGCGGACGCGGGCGCCGAGCGCGGTGGCGATGGAGGATGCGGCTGTCGCACCATGGGCCGACCCGCTGCGAGCGGACTCGCCTGCTGGCTGATCCCGGTGCTCCTGATCCACCGGCGTCGACGGAGACGTGGTGACTGATGCAGTCCCCGTGGAGCTCGTGCGGTTGCGCCCCTTCTGGGGTAGGACCCCGTCATGCGCAGTGTCCTCAGCCTCGCCCTTCTGACGGCGGTCGCGTGCAGCGGCTCCACCACGGTCCGCGAGACCACGACCGTCACCCCGATCGACGAGCCGCCGCCCGTCGTCGAGGGGACCCGCCCGGCCGACGGACGACTGCCGACCGACGTGCGCCCGACGCGCTACGCGCTCGACCTCGCCATCGACCCGCGCGAGAGCGACTTCAGCGGCACGGTGGTCATCGATGTCGAGCTCGCCGCGCCGCGCTCGGTGATCTGGCTCCACGCCGTGGGCATCGAGGCCTCGGCGGTCTCGTTCCAGCCGGAGCTCCCCTCGGGCGACTTCGGTGAGGCGCTCGCCGGTGAGCTCGCCGTGGCCGAGAACGACGGCGCCTTCGCGTCGATCACGCTCCCGGAGGCCGTCGAGGGGAAGGGCCGCATCACCATCGCCTACCGCGCGCCTTTCGGCACCACGCTCGGCGGCATCTACAAGGTCGAGCACGCCGGCGAGAGCTACGCCTTCACCCAGATGGAGCCGCTCTCGGCTCGCCACGCGTTCCCGTCCTTCGACGAACCCGGGTTCAAGACGCCCTTCGAGGTCACGCTCCGTGTGCCCGCCGATCAGGTCGCGGCCGCCAACGGCCCCGAGAGCGGCGAGCCCACGATCGAGGGAGACACCAAGGTCGTGCGCTTCGCGACGACGCCCCCCATTCCGACGTATCTCTTCGCGCTCGCGGTGGGGCCGCTCGACGTCGTCGAGGGCGAGGCCATCGCCGCCAACGAGGTGCGCGACCGTCCGCTTCCCTTCCGTGGGCTCGCGCCCAAGGGCCGCGGCGAGGAGATGGCCTACACGATGGCCAACACCGCCGCGATCCTCACCGAGCTCGAGACGTACTTCGGCATCCCGTACCCCTACGCGAAGCTCGATTTCGTGGCGGTGCCGGACTTCGAGGCGGGCGCGATGGAGAACGTCGGCCTCGTCACCTTCCGGGACACGATCCTCCTCGTCGACGAGGAGCGGACCCCGACGGGTCGCTTGCGTTTCTGGGCCTACATCGTGGCCCACGAGCTCGCCCACATGTGGTTCGGGAACCTGGTGACCATGCAGTGGTGGGACGATCTCTGGCTGAACGAGGCGTTCGCGAGCTGGATGGAGCACGTGGTCGTGGCCCGCTGGCGGCCGGACTACGAGGCCGACGTCGAGCTCCTCGAGTGGGTCACCGGCGTGATGGACCGCGACAGCCTCTCGAGCGCTCGCGCCATCCGTCAGCCCATCGAGAGCAGTCACGACATCCACAACGCCTTCGACGGCATCACCTACGGCAAGGGCGCCGGCGTGCTGGCGATGTTCGAGGAGTCGCTCGGCGAGGAGAGGTTCCGCGACGGAATCCGCGCCTACCTCCGCGAGCACTCCGAAGGGAACGCGACCGCCGAGGATCTCTTCCGCGCGCTCGGAGCGGCCGCGGAGCGTGAGGTGACCGCGCCGTTCGAGTCGTTCGTCACGCAGTCCGGGGTCCCGCTCGTCACCGCCGACCTCGACTGCTCCGGCGAGAGCCCGAAGGTGACGCTCACGCAGACGCGCTACCTGCCCGCGGGCTCGCCCGCCACCGGCGAGCGCAGCTGGCAGATCCCGGTGTGCATCCGCCACGGCGGCGACGGACGCCGCGACGAGCCCTCGTCCACTTGCGGCGTGCTCTCGGAGGCGGAGGGCAGCATCGCGCTCGAGGGCGAGTGCCCCGACTGGATCCACCCGAACGCCGACGGCATCGGCTACTACCGCTGGTCGCTCGACGACGAGGGGCTCGCCGCGCTCCGCACCGGCGGACTCCGCCACCTCAGCACCACCGAGAAGCTCTCGCTCGTCGACAGCTTGACCGCCGCGTTCGCGGCGAACGCGGCCGACGGTGGGGCCGTGGTCGAGGCGCTCCTCGCGCTCGCTGGTGACGACCACCGCGCCGTGGCCTCGGCACCGCTCGGGTTCTACGAGCAGCTCCTCGAGCAGATCGTGGACGCCGCCCACGCGGAGAAGCTCCGGGCTCGTCTCCAGCGCGCCTACGGACGCGAGGGGCGGCGGCTCGGCTGGGCCGGGCGCCGGGGCCGCACCGAGAGCGAGGACGTGCGCCTCCGTCGCTCCGCCATCGTCGGCTTTCTCGCCACCCAGGCCAAGGACCGGAACGTCCGCCGCGAGGGCGAGCGCCTGGGCCGCGCCTACGTGCAGTGGGGTCGGGAAGCGGCCGCCGTCGACACCGACGCGGTGCCCGCCGACCTCGCCGTCGCGGCGCTCACGGTCGCGGTGCAGGAGGGCGACGCCGCGTTCTTCGAGCACGTGCTCGGCGTGCTCTCGCGAACGGAGGATGGAGCGATGCGCGAGAACCTGCTGCGGGGGCTCGGCGCGACCGAGGACGCGGAGCTCGGGGCGCGGGCGATGGCCCTCTCGCTCGAGCCGGAGCTCCGCGTGAACGAGGTGCTGTTCCCGGTGGCGCTCCAGCTCCGGAACCCGACCACCCGCGCCACGGCGTGGGCGTGGTTGAAGGAACACTTCGACGTGCTCGTCGACCGGCTGCCCCCGAGCTACGCCGGCTACCTCCCGCAGCTGATGAGCGGTGCCTGCGAGGCGGCCACGGCCGATGCGGTGCAGGCCTTCTTCGAGAGCCGCGTCGAGGAGATCCCCGGCGGCCCCCGCAACCTCGCGGCCGCGACCGAGTCGATCCGCCTCTGCGTGTCGTTGGCGTCCGAGCAGCGACCGAAGGTCCACGCCTTCCTCGATTGATGAGCACCCCGGCGCGATGGCTCGAGGCGATGGGCGCTCCGGCGGCGCTCGTCGCCGCGGTGCCCGACGACCTCGAAGTCGCGTGGGACGGGCTCGAGCGCGCGGACTGGCTGGTCTGGATCGCCGGCGCCGCGTCCGTCTCCCTGGACGAGGCGCTCCGCGTCTTGAGCGGACTGCTGGCGGAGGCGCTGGTCGAGGTGCCCCAGGCCGAGACGATCGTGATGGGGGCCCTCGAGACGGCCGAAGCGTGTGTTCGACGAGAGGCGACGCGCGCGGACTGCCAGGCCAAGGCGACGGTGGCGGAGGCGGCGGCTCGCGAGGCCCCCGCGAGCTTCCGCGACGCGCCCCCCAAGGCCTACTGCGAGCTCGCCGAGGGCGCGGCGAGGGTGGCTCGCGCGGCGGAGGCCATCATGAGCGCCCGCCTCCGGGACGAGGCCGCCCAGATGGAGCGGGCGCGCGACTCCGCGGCTTACCTCGGGGTGGGCGTGGACATCTTCGCGCGCCGCGCCGATCCCCCCGCGCGCTTCGACGTCGAGCGCATCGGCCATCCGATCCACGCGGAGCTCCTCTTCGTCGTCGCTTCGTTGGCGGAGGCCGCGCGCATGCTGGAGCAGGCCCGGGCCATCCTGGGTCAGCCGACTGGCGCGGCGCTCGCGAACGAGCTGCGGGGGCGTTTCCGTGAGCTCTGAGACGGCGTGCGATCGCTCGCGAATGGCTGCTAGGTTCCGCGCGTGATCCTGCGTGACCCGATCCACGGCCTCGTCGAGTTCGAGGGAGACGACCAGAGGGTCGTCGAGGCGCTCCTCGCGACCCGGGAGGTGCAGCGTCTTCGCCGCGTGCGCCAGCTGGGGCTGACCTCCCTGGTCTTCCCGGGGGCCGAGCACTCCCGCTTCGCTCACGCCGTGGGCGCGGCGCACGTGATGACGCGCCTCCTGCGACGGGTTCGCCGAGTCGAAGACGAGCTCCCCCCCGAGCTGCGCATGGACGCCGAGGCTCGGCGCGAGGCCATCGCCGCGGCGCTCCTCCACGATCTCGGTCACGGACCCTTCAGCCACCTCTTCGAGGACGTGATGCCGGACGCGCGGCACCACGAGGCCTGGACCGGCGACATTCTCCGAGACCCGGGGACGGAGATCCACGCAGCCCTCGAGGGGCTCGGCGAGGGAACCGCCGGGCGGGTCGCGGATCTGCTCGTGGGCACGCACCGGATTCCCTACCTGACCGGCGCGGTGAGCGGGACCCTCGACGTCGACCGCGCGGACTATCTGCTGCGCGACAGCCACATGACCGGGGCCCGCTACGGTCTCTACGATCTCGACTGGCTGCTGCGCGCGCTCAGCTTCGGCGAGGTGCCGGACTCGGACGGCGGGAGCGCCTGGGTGTTGGCCATCGAGGGCCGGAAGGGGCTGCCGCCGATCGAGGGCTTCTTCCTCGGGCGCCACTTCATGTACGAGCAGGTCTACCACCACAAGGCCACGCGCGCGGGCGAAGCGCTGGTGCGGGGCCTGCTGGCTCGGATGGCCGAGCTGGTCCGGGATGGTGACCGTGACGCGGTCGGTGACGTCCCAGCCGGCCTGGCCCGCGCGGCGCGCGGTGAGCCGGTCTCGCTCGGTGACTATCTCGAGCTCGACGACGCCCAGCTGCTCGCGTGCATCGCCAACTGGGCGCGCTCGTCCGACCCGTTCCTGGCGGAGCACTCGCGTCGGCTGCTCGAGCGCCGGCTCCCGAAGACGCTGCCGCTCCCCGACGACGAGGCCATCTGGACCGAAGCTCATGCGCGTGCCTGCGCGGTGGCCGAGGCCGCCGGGGTCCGGGCGGACCTCACCATCTTCGTCGACGTGGCTCGCGACGTCCCCTATCCCGAGCCCGACGAGGGACCCGGCGGGATGTGGGTTCGCATTCGGCATCAGCCGATGCAGCGCCTCGGCGAGGTCTCGTTCCTCCTCGGTGAGCTTCGGAACAAGAAGCTCCGCCGACCCCGACTGATCTTCCCCGCGCCCCTGCGCGACCGAGTGGTCGACGCGGTGCGCGAGCTGCTCGACGGAGCGACCGCTCCCGAGAGCCCAGACTCCCGAGCGGAGGGTGCCCGATGACTTCCCGATCGATCCTCGCGGCCGTCCTGATCCTGGCCGCCACCACGACCGCCCAGGCCGATGACGACCCGATCACGGTCACGCTCACGCCGTTGACCGAGTACGGACCCTACAAGGCGAAGCTCACGATCATTGCCCACGCCGATCGTGAGGTGGTCATCGACCGTCGCCTGCTCCAGCTCACGGTTCGGCCGCAAGTCGAGGGCCGCCGCCGGTCGCCGCGGCTGCGCTGTCGGCACCCGAACGAGCCGCGCCGGGCGGATCGCACCCGCGAGATGAGCGCCGGAGAGACCTACGAGGAGTGGATCGACCTCCGGATGTACTGCTGGGGCCGACCGCTCCGCGCGCTCGAAGCCGGACCGGCGACCATCGAGGTCGGCTACGGGTTCCGTCGCGGGGGGCGCGGCCGTTTCGTCGCGCGGGAGGAGGGTGAGCGCCGCCCACCTCGATCCGTCGACGCCGAGCCCTATGCGTGGGTCGGTCCCTCGGCCGCGGAGGACTCCGAGAACGAGTCGCCCGTCGAGGTCGGGCTCCGGCCCACCTCGGCGCGCGGTGAGCCGCTCTTGCGCCCGACGATTCGAGCCACCGAGGGACGCCCGCGGGCCTACCTCCGGGACGACCTCTGGTCGTTCACCGTGCGCGGACCCCTCGGGAGCGTGGAGTGCCGGCCGAGTCGGCAGGTCATCGCACCCATCGTCGACTTCTTCAGCCGCCTCTCGTCCCGCCCGCGCACCGAGAGCTTCGCGGTCGAGCACTATTGTCCAGACGACACCTTCGCCGTCCCGGGCGTCTACGAGGTCACCCCGCGCGTGGAGCTCATCTACGACGCGGACCGCTTCGACTTCGACGCCGTCACCGGCACGTTCGAGGGGGCGCCCGCGCCCGTCCGGCGGACTCGCGGGGAGTACGTCGAGCAGACCCTCGAGAGCCTCGAGGCCTTCGCCAGCCCGGAGTCCTCGTGAGCGCCAAGCGGGATCCGGTGGCTCGCCGGCTCGCCCTCGGCGCGCTGGCCGTGAGCCTCGTGGCGCTGGTCCTGGCGGGTTACGGCGTCCATCTCGGACTCCGCTATCTCGAGGACGTGCAGACCCTCGGCGAGGCGATCGGTGAGCGCGCACGCGAGATTCCAGCGGCGGAACGGGTGCTCGATGGCCCGCCGCCCGCACTGGACGTCGACTGATCGGAACGCCGAGCCGGTGGGGGAGTGAAACCTCATCGGAAAAGTGTTAAGCCCCGCTTTCCGTGGCGAAGATTCTCGTAGTCGACGACCAGCGCAACATGCGCACCACCCTGGCCCTCATGCTCCGGGGGGCGGGCCACGACGTCGACGAGGCAGAGGACGGCGACGTCGCCTGCGAGAAGGTGGTCGAGGACTCCTACGACCTGGTCCTCACCGACCTCAAGATGGGCGCGACCGACGGCATGGCGGTGCTCCGGCACGCGCGCGAGAAGTCGCCGCTGACCGAGGTCATCGTGATGACCGCCTACGGCACCATCGAGAGCGCCGTGGAGGCGATGCGGGTCGGGGCGCACGACTACATCCAGAAGCCCTTCGCGGAGGAGGCGCTCCTGGTGAAGGTCGAGAAGGCCCTCGAGAAGCGCCAGCTCGCCGGCGAGGTCTCGGTGATGGCCGCCGAGTTCCGCGATCGGTACAAGTTCGAGAACATCATCGGTCGCTCACAGGCCATCCGGGACGTGCTCGGCCGCATCGTGCGGATCGCGCCGACCCCGGCCACGGTCCTGATCACCGGCGAGAGCGGGACCGGCAAGGAGCTGGTCGCCAAGGCCATCCACGCCAACTCGCTGCGCTCCGAGCGTCCCTTCGTGAGCGTCAACTGCGCCGCGATCAGCGAGACGCTGCTCGAGAGCGAGCTCTTCGGTCACGTGCGCGGTGCGTTCACCGGCGCCGTCAGCTCCCGGAAGGGCCTCTTCGAGGAGGCGAACGGCGGCACCTTCTTCTTCGACGAGATCGCCGAGACCCCGCCGAGCTTCCAGGCCAAGCTCCTCCGAGCCATCCAGGAGGGCGAAGTCCGGCGACTGGGCGACAACAAGACCTTCCACGTCGACGTCCGGATCATCGCGGCCACCAACAAGGACCTGAAGGCGTCGATCGAAGCCAAGGAGTTCCGCGAGGATCTCTACTACCGGCTCAACGTCGCCCGCTTCGTGTTGCCGCCGCTCCGCGAGCGCCTCGAGGACGTGCCGCTCTTGGTCGAGCACTTCGTTCAGAAGGCGGCCACGAAGATGCGGCGCCATGTCCAGCTGGGGGAGGGCGTCCTCGACTACCTCTGCCGCTACCACTACCCGGGCAACATCCGAGAGCTCGAGAACCTCATCGAGCAGGGGGTGGCCCTGGCCATCGAGGGCGTCATTCGACTGGACGACATCATCCCGCCCGAGCTCCAGAGCTCCATGCGTCCCAAGCACGAGCCGCCGCGGTCCCTGCAAGAGGTGGTCGACCGGGCCGAGCGGGAGGCGATCACGGCGGTCCTGGAAGAGGTCGAGGGCAACAAGGAGCGGGCCGCGGAGATGCTCGGACTCAGCTCGACCACTCTGTGGCGGAAGATGAAGCGTCTGGACGTGGTCTATCCCTCCTAACTTGGGGACGCTTCGGTTCTCGTAGACCTTTCACTCGTGATCTGCTGCATTTCACCAGTGAGACCGGAACGCGGCCGCCACGGAGAGCGTTTCGAAATCCATCAATGATTTCGGTGGGCTCAATGGAGGTATGAGACTTGCTTCGCTCTGAGGGCGTGAGAGTGCTGATCGTCGACGATGAGATGAACCAGCGCCGTTCGCTGGCCATCGGGTTGCGACTCGAGAGCTTCGAGGTGGCCGAGGCCGCCGACGGTGACGAGGCGCTGGCCTTCTTCGAGCATGGCGGCGAGGTCGACGTCGCGATCGTCGATCTGATGATGCCGGGCATCAATGGCCTGGACCTCGCCCGCCGACTGCGGCGGGCGTGCCCGGACGTCCGGGTCGTCCTCACCAGCGCCTACCACCTGAGCGAGCGCCAGATCGCCCGCGCGGACGTCGGGGCGGTCGGTTTCGTGCCCAAGCCCTACCACCTGGACGAGCTGGTCGCGTTCCTCCGCCGCCAGAGCTCACCCTCGCTCAGCGCCTGAACCGCGTTTGTCGGTTCTTCGCCCAGGAGCGAAGGGGGCCCTAGACTGGAGTCATGCGACTCGGTGACATGCTCGTGGCGGCACGGATCGTCACGAAGGAGCAGGTCGAGCAGGCGCTCGCCTCGCAGAAGGAATCCGGCCGGCGGCTCGGCGGCGAGCTGGTGGCGCTCGGCTTCGTCAGCGAGCTGCAGATCACGCAGATGCTCTCGAACCAGCTCTCGGTGCCGTGGGTCGATCTGCAGCACGTGGAGTTCAGCCGGGAGCTGCTCTCCCTCATCCCGCGGGAGCTCGCGGACGAGCACTGCTGCATTCCCGTCTACCGCCGACAGGTCCGCAACGCGGGCGACACGCTCTTCGTCGCCATGGACGACCCGTCGAACGAGGACGCCCTCGCGGCGATCGGCGAGGTCTCGCCGCTTCCCATCCGCACCATGGTCTCGCCGCCCTCGGACATCCGGAACGCCATCCGGGTCTACTACTTCGGCGAGTCCCCCAAGCCGGTGCAGCACGCACGTCCTCGGACCGCGTCGCGCCATCCTGGGGAGAGCCCGGCGCTCGTGCCTTCCGAGCCGGCGCCGCCGCCCGAGGCGGTCGAGGAAGAGCTCGCCGAAGCGACGGAGACCCCGGCGAAGAGCGAGCCGCCACGCGAGAGCCAGGTCGAGACCAAGGCGGTCCCGCCACCCGCCACCGCGGCCGCCGAACGCGCGGCGCCCCGTTTCGTCACGCTCACGCTCCTGGACGGAACGACCGTCCGGCTCCCTTCCCCGAGCAGCAAACCTGCGGCGCCCGACGCGCCTGCGCGGCCCGACAACCTGACGGCCTCCGACCTGGTGAACGCGCTCCTGGCGCGAGGGCAGGGCGCACAGGTCGACGACATTCTCGGTGAGAACGCGAACTGGGAGCTCCTCTTCGCCACGCTCTTGCAGCTCCTCATCCGCAAGGGCTTGGTCGCGGATTGGGAGTTCGTGGAAGCGTGGAAGAAGGCGCGCGGTTAGAAGGGCAGCACCGTGAAGTCCCTCTTCGCACTCATCGGCTTCGGCGTCGTCGCCTACGGCTTCTTCTTCTTCCCGCTCGGGTCTCGCACGGCGTGGCAGCACTGCCAGGCCATCGCCCAGACCGACGAGGCGCAGGAGCTCCGTCGCGAGGCGGGGGAGGCGGCCGAGCGGCTCGAGGGGCAGGTCGAGGACGAGATCGACCGGCTCCGCGACGCGGGGCCGCCGGACTCGGGTACCGAAGAGTAGGGCGCTACTGGTGGTCTTCGCGGCGGATGCCGTACGAGCGCATCTTCTTGTGCAGGTTCGTGCGCTCCACGCCGAGCACGCTCGCGGCCTGTGAGACGTTCCAGTCCGTGTCGTCCAGCGTCGCCAGGATGTAGGTCTTCTCGGCGTACTCCCGGTACTCGCGAAGGCTCATGGGCTCGCCCTCGTCGCTCAGCGGGGTGGGCAGGTCGCCCCCCAGACTGGCCTCGCTCTGTTGCGCCGCGAGCCCGAGCTTCCCCTGCTCGGGGAGATCGGCCGTGGTGATCTGCTCGCCACTGAGAATGGCCATGCGCTCGACCACGTTCTTCAGCTCGCGAACGTTGCCCGGCCAGGGCCGCTTCGCGAGCGCGTCGTAGACCTCGTCGTCCACGGGCTTCACCCGCAGGCCGTTCTCCTTGCAGAACTCGCGGAGGAACGCCGCGGCGAGCAGCGGGACATCCTCGCGCCGATCGCGAAGCGGCGGGGTGCGAATGGGGACCACGTTGAGCCGGAAGAAGAGATCCTCGCGGAACTGTCCGTCCTCGACCTCCTGCTCCAGGTCCTTGTTGGTCGCGGCGAGAATTCGAACGTCGACCGCGATCGTTCGCTCGGAGCCCACGCGGCTGATCTCGCCACTCTGGAGGGCGCGGAGCACCTTGGCCTGCGCCGAGGCGCTCATGTCGCCGATCTCGTCGAGGAAGAGCGTGCCTCCGTCGGCGGTCTCGAACATGCCCTTGCGCCGCTGGGCCGCCCCGGTGAAGGCGCCTCGCTCGTAGCCGAAGAGCTCGCTCTCGATCAGCTCGGCGGGGATCGCCGCGCAGTTCACCTTCACGAAGGGCGCGTCCTTGCGGTTGCTGAGCCGGTGGATCGCGCGCGCGACCAGCTCCTTGCCGGTGCCGCTCTCGCCCGTGATCAGCACGCGCCCGTTGGTCGGCGCGACCTTCTCGAGCTGCGCGTAGAGCGTCCGCATGGTCGGGCTCTCGCCGATCATCGCGTAGCGCTCCTCGACGTCCGCCCGCAGCCGGTCGACCTCCCGCTGGAGCTGCCACGTCTTGAGCGCGTTGCGCACGCGCACGAGCACCTGATCGCGGTCCAAGGGCTTCTCGAAGAAGTCGGTGGCCCCCGTCTGCACGGCCGACACGGCTTCGGCGACCGATGCGTGTCCGCTGATCATGAGCACCGGCAGCCGTCGCGTCTCCGGGCGGGCGCGAATCCGCTCGAGCGCTTCGATGCCGCTCATCCCCGGCAGACGGATGTCGAGGATCACCAGATCGATGCCGCCCGCCTCGAGCTGGGTCAGCCCGGCCTCGGCGGACTCGGCCTCGCTCACGTCGAGACCTGCCCCCTCGAGCACCATCCGGAGCGTGCGGCGGATGTTCTTCTCGTCGTCGACGACCAGGATGCTGGCGCTCATGGCCGGGCTTTATAGCACCAGGCCGACTGGTGAGACGAAGGCGAAACCCGAGGACTCCCTTGCCCTTGCCCTTGCCCTTGCCCTCGGCATCGAGCCACGATCAGCCGACCAGGCGCGCGTGCAGCCCGCCCACCACCTCGTCGAGCCGGTCGCCGTCCACCACCACCCCGGCCGAGAGCGCTTCGACCCGGGTATGCCGCGGCACGATCCCGAGCTCGTCGAGCACCTGCAGCATCGCTTCGCTCTTGTGACCGGCGGCGCGCCCGACGAAGGTCGCGCTCCCGAGCCCTTCGTCGATCTCTGCCTGGAACCGAGTCGTGAGCGTGTCGCGAATGCCGCTCCAGTCCGGCACGGTTCCCGTTCCGAGCTCGAAGCTCGCGCTTCGACCCTGCGCGATGAACGCCCGTGGTCGCACGGACGACTCGCGAAGGAAGCCGAGCACTGCCGATGGCTCGCAGTCCGGCAGCCGCACCAACGCCAGCGACGGCAGGCCCACCACCGCGCCCGGCCCCTCGGCGGCGTTCTCCGAGACCACCGTCTCCCGGCGGGTCCCTTGGTCGAAGGTGGAGCGCGCGTGGATTCGAATGCGCGCTTGCCGCGCCGCCTCGACGGCCTGCGCATGCAGCACCTTGGCGCCCGCTTCGGCCATGGCCTGCATCTCGTCGTAGGTGAGCTCGGGGAGATGCTGCGCGTCCGCGACCTTCCGCGGGTCCGCGCTGTAGACGCCATCCACGTCGCTGTAGATCTCCGCGTGCTCGGCTCCGAGCGCCGCCGCCATTGCGAGCGCCGTCGTGTCGCTGCCGCCGCGACCCAGGGTGGTGATCTCGCGCTTGTAGCTCATGCCCTGGAAGCCTGCGATGATGACCACCTTGCCGCGCGCGAGCTCGTCCTCGACCCGATGGGGTCGCACCTCGATGATCCGCGCGTCGAAGTGGCGGTCGTTGGTGATGATGCCGCTCTGCGATCCGGTGAACGAGATCGCGTCGACGCCATGCTTCTGGATGGCCATCGAGAGGAGCGCCATCGAGACGCGCTCGCCGGTCGACACGAGCATGTCCAGCTCGCGGCGGGGCGGGCTCTCGTCGACCTGATGCGCGAGCGCCAGGAGCTCGTCGGTCGTCTTCCCCATGGCGGAGACCACCACCACCACGTCGTTCCCAGCGCGCCGGCTGGCGACCACCTTCTCGGCGACCTTCTGCAGCTTCGAGACGTCGGCGACCGAGCTGCCACCGTACTTCTGGACGACGATCGGCATGTCTCGGTGGTAACCGGCGCACCTGCCGTCGTCTACAAATCGACGGCCGGCTTCCCGCGCACAAAGAGGCGTGCTCGCCGAGGCGGTGGTATGGAAGGGCCGTGGACGGTCACTCCCACCGGGACGACGAAGCCCGCGCCGAAGCGATCCTCACGCGCGCGATGGAGCAGCTGCGCGGGCGCTTGCCCTTCGAAGCGGACCAGGCGTTGGTGGAGACCATCGAGACGGAAGCACGCCCGGCGGTGGAGTCGCTGGACATGGCGCTCTCGCTCGACACGGCGGACGACATCCGTTCGCTCGGCCACCACGAGAGCCTGGCGATGTTCTCGCTCCTCGGCCGTCGCCTCGCGCGGATCGGCGCGTCGGTCCTGCTCGCGCATCGTATCGCGCCCACGTTGCTCGACGCCTTCGCCAGCGAGGGCGAGCTGAGCGCATCGGTCCGCGACGGGCTCGAGCTCGCGTGCCTCGAAGGCTTCGTGCTCGGTCGCGAGGAGCAGGTCGCGGACGACGCAGCCCAGCGCGCCGCCAGAGCGATGCCTTCGGGTCGCGTCGCTGATGGGGTGCACCTGCTGGTGCTCGCCGGGCTCCACGAGTCCGAGGTGCTCACCGAGCGCATCGAGGAGTTCGGCCGCGAGCTCCATCGGGGCGACGCCCAGTCCTGCGTGATCGAGGTGTCGACCCTCGCAGAGCCGAGCCCACGCCGCGCCTCGGCCGTGCTCGCTGCCGAAGAGACCGCTCGAATGCTCGGGGCCCCGTGCTTCTTCGGTGGCGTCAGTCACGCGTGGCGCGAGGCCTTCGAAGAGGCCGGCGTCGACCCCGAGCACGGCGCGATCCACGCGACGCTCGAGAGCGCGCTCGCCGCGGCCTATCGCTCCGCCGGTCTCTCGCTCACCCGCCCCGGTCCAATCGGCCGCCTGCTGCGTCGCCGCGCGAGCGATCGTTAGTACCTGGGGGGATTTTGTGAGAATCAATCCCCCGACTCGTCGCGAATGAATCGCTCCTCGTCGCCCCAAAGAGCTGAAGGTCTCACGGCGAAGCCGCTCGGTGCGTCCTCGCCTCTGGCTCGTCCTCCAGCTCCTCAGTACGCTTCGGCGGCTTCGTAGGCGTCGGCCGCAGCGGGCGCGGCGCGTCGTCGGCTCGCGCGCTCGAGGGTCTCGATGCGCTGGAGCTCTCGGCTCGCGACCGCGCGGGTGCTCGCGTAGCGCTGCGCGCGCTCGAGCAGGGTCCGCGCCTGGCGCAGTCGACCGAGGCGCCGCTGACAGTCGGCGGCCTCCACGAGCGCCTGCGGGAGCTGGGCGTAGCTCGGGAAGCGCTGCAGGAGATCCTGATAGTGCGTCACGGCGTTCTGGCAGTCGTTGCTCCGCCGATAGTTCCGCGCGAGCTGGTGCACGGCGTTGGGGTACACGTCGCGGCTCGGCGACTCGCGCTCGAGGGCGTCCAGCAGCTCCCCCTCCGCTTCCTGGGTGCGACCACCGCGGTAGCTCTGAACGCCGGCCTCGTAGCTGGAGCCCGCAGCTCGGGCGCTCGGCTGGGGGCTGGGCTCGCTCGGCGCCTGGGCCACCCCAGCCGGTGCGGGCACCCCCGCGTTCGAAGCCTCGAAGCTGGGGAGGGGATCCTCGTTCTCCACGTCCGCCCGCTGGGCCTCGGCACGGGCGACGCGCTGCTGGCGCGGCGTCGCGGGGACGGATCTCGCTTCCTCGGTCTCCGGGCCCTGCCGTTGCGTCGGCCGGTTCCGCCGCGCATCGGCGAGGTCCAGGTCGTCGCCGCCGTAGCCCCGGCTGCCCGCCACCCGATCCTCGAAGCCGAAGGCACTCGGGGCCTGGTCGTCGGCCTCGTCGCTCTCGGCCTCGCCCACCTCGAGCGCCACCTCGGGCTCTTCGCCCGGGAGGTCGGAGTCGGCGGGGGCCATGGAGGGATCGGGGAGGGCGCTGATCGCCTCACCCTCGGGATCTGGGGTCACCGCCGTGCGGGCCACCGTGTCTCCACCGCCCTCGGGCAGATAGAAGAGCCCGATGCTCACCACGAGCACCATCACGCTGGCCATCGCCAGCTGCGGTCCGAGGGTGATGCCGGACGCCCACTTCTTCAGGCGTTCCAAAGCGCTCGGATCCGCCGCCGCCGCCTCGGCCTCCACCGCCGGCTCCTCCACCACCGCGGCGACCTTCGCTCGCTCGGTGGCCATGGACTCCGCCTTCTCGCGCGCCGCCTTCATGATGATGGCGTCCATCGCGGGCGGGGGCTCCTCCATCGGCATCCGGGCCGCCAGGGCGGCGCCGAGCTCCAGCTGGGCCAGCGCATCGTGGCAGTGCGGACACTCCAGCGCCTCCGCGCGCAACGCGGCCGCATCCTCGGCGGGGATCTCTCCCATCACCAAGTCGAGCAGTCGTTCGTCGTGGGAACAGCTCATGCGCTCAGCTCCCTAACGTAGTCCTGGTATTCGGCCAGCGCTCCCTGGAGCCGTTCCAGGGCATAGCGCATGCGACTCTTGACCGTGTTCTCAGAGGCACCGACCACCTCCGCGATGTCCTTGAATGGGAGTCCTTGCACCTGCCGCAGCACGAAGACTTCCCGCTGGTCGTCCGGAAGCTCCTCGACCGCCTCCGCGATGCGGATCTGGAGCTCCTTGGCGATGGCATCCCGATCGGTCACCGGGGCGGGGGAAGGAACGCGATCGACCATGGGGCTGCTCTTCTCTTCGGACTGCTTCATCGGAGCATCGAGGGACTGATGGCGCCGAAAGACCATCCGTCGGCCGTGGTCGATGCACAGGTTCCGCGCGATGGCGTAGATCCAGGTGGAGAGCTTCGATCCCCCCCGAAAGGAGTCGGCTCGCTGCACCACCCGCAGGAAGGTCTCCTGCGTCAGGTCGGCGGCCCGCTCCCGATCCCGCACCGAGCGCAAGATGAAGTTGTAGATCGGCGCCCGATACCGCCCGAGCAGCGTCTCGAACGCCCTCGCGTCCCCCTGGGTGAAGGCTTCGAGGAGCTCCTCGTCCGCCGGTTGCTCCGAATCGCTCACCGAACCCCACAACCGGGTGCGGACCACGCCCATTCGGGGCATGGCCGGTTCGCTCGAGCTCGGGGTGGCGGGGCGGGGTCACCTCCACTCCGACGCGCGAGACACGCCCACGGTCTATGACACCCCGACATCCGCGCGATCATACTCCTTCGACACGTCCGGCGGCCAATCCGTGGGGAGTGCACCCCGGACGGGGATATCTCTCCGATATTCGTGCAATTTTTGCTCATTGGCGGCCGTTGACCCGACCCGCCAGATTTGGTATCTCGCCGGAGCTACGAAGTCGTTGCCCGTCACCCCCGATTGGCCAGCCGCCCCCGAGATTCGAGAAGAGAATCCCAGGGCGGGTGAACCGTCGATCGAGGGTGGCGCCACCGTACGGACGGCACCAGAGATTGCCCCGCGATGTTCGGGGAGCCCACAGAGGGGAAGATTTTGATGCGCAGGACGATGGCGGCCGGAGCCGTGTTGATGCTGACGCTCGCGTTGGCGAGCGGCGCAATGGCGCAGAGCGAGACCGACGATCCCGAGGTGACCGACACCGGCACCGAGGGCACCGACGACACCGGCGGTGAAGGACTGCCGGAAGGCGAGGGTGACCCTGCTGCGCAGACGGGTACCGAGGGCACCGACTCCGTGGGCGGCGAGGGGGCCGTCACCACTGGCGCGACGGGCGACCAGATGGACGCCGGCACCTACGCGGTGCGCCTGCGCGATCTCGAGCAGCGAATCAACGAGCTGAAGGAGCAGATCTTCCGCTCGAAGGCTCGTCTCAGCCTGCTCGCGGAGACCGTCCTGCAGGGCGTGGTCGCGGGCGCTCAGGCGATCGTGATCCACGAGAACCGGATGTCCTCTTCCTACCGACTCGTGAAGGCGGTCTACGCGCTCGACGGCGCGCCGATCTTCAACAAGGCGGATGAGGACGGGAGCCTCGCCGAGCGCGAGGAGTTCCAGGTCTACAACGGCTCGATCGTGCCCGGTGAGCACACGCTCACGGTCAACCTCGAGTACCGAGGCCACGGCTACGGCATCTTCTCGTATCTGAAGGGCTACCGCTTCAAGGTGCGCTCGAACTACAGCTTCACCGCGCCGGAGGGCCGCGCCGTCCAGGTGCGCGTCGTGGGCTACGAGAAGGGCGGACCGACCGCTCCGCTCGAGGAACGTCCGGCCATTCGCTACATGGAGCAGGTCCGTGACCGCGGCCGTGCGCGAAGCGAGGAAGACGCCGGAGACGACGAATGAGGATCCCTCCCCACCGCCGCGGCGGCGGGGTCCTGCTGGCCGTCGCCGCGATCCTCACGCTCGTCTGGAGCTCGCCCGGTCACGCTCAGGATCTCCAAGAGCTCTCTCGCGAGCTCACCGACATCGAGGGTGAGCTCGAGAACGTCAAGCGCCAGCCGCTCCGCGCCCAGTCGGTCCGAAGCCCCACGTACGTCGAGGAGCGCCTGACCGACGGCGAGCTCTTCTACCGTCTGCAGGACTACCTGCGCGCCAGCATCATCTTCACCGACATCGTCGAGAACCATCCGCGCCACCCCGCTGCGGCGGACGCGCTCTTCCTCCTCGGCGACAGCCTCTTCCACGCCGGCGACTACCTCGGCGCACGCTCCCGCTTCCGCCAGGTGCTCGATCGCGCCAGCGATCCGACGATGCGCCCCTACATCCAGCGATCGCTCGGGCGACTGATCGAGATCGCCATCCACATCCGCGACTTCGACGGGGTGGAGCAGTACTTCCAGGCGCTGAGCCGGCTCCCCCCGACCGAGGTCGAGGCGACCACGGCCTACTTCCGCGCCAAGTACCTCTACAGCCGCTCCGTCCCGCAGGAGGACGTCCTCCGCGAGTCCGGCACCGGCCAGCTCGATGAGCAGCAGCAGCAGGGCTTCGCCCCGAGCGCGGAGGTCGATCTGGCCACGCTCGAGCAAGCCCGGGTCGCCTTCGAGGCCGTGCCCGCCGGGAGCCCCTATTACCTTCAGGCGCGCTACTTCATCGGCGTCATCCACACGATCCGCAACGAGTACCCGCAGGCCATCGAGGCCTTCCGCCGCGTGCTCCGTGGTGAGGCGACGTCGCCGGAGCAGCGACTGGTGCTCCACCTGACCCATCTGGCGCTCGGCCGGCTCCACTACGAGACCGATCAGCTCGACCAGGCGATCGAGGCCTACCAGGCGGTGCCCCGCACCTCGCCTTTCTTCGACACGGCCCTCTACGAGATCGCCTGGGTGTACATCCGCCTCGGTGACTCGACGCGAGCGGAGCGTGCCCTCGAGGTGCTCTCCGTCGCGGCACCGGACAGCCACTACATCCCCGACGGCAAGGTGCTGCGGGGCAACCTGCTCCTGCGCAACGGTCGCTTCGACGACGCGAACGACGTCTTCCGCGAGGTCCGCAACCAATTCGGGCCCGTTCTTCGCGACCTGGACGAGATGCAGGAGGCCCATCCGGACCTTCAGGCGTACTTCCGGCAACTGGTTCGAGAGAACATGGAAGCCTTCGACGTCAGCAACTTCATCCCCGAGCGTGCCCGTAGCTGGGTCAACCTGGAGGGAGACTTCGAGCGTGCGGTCAACGCGCTGCGCGATCTCGCCCAGGCCCGTCAGCTGATCCGCGAGACCGACGATCTCGTCGTGCGCCTCAACGCGGCCCTCGGCGCCCCCAACCGAGTCAGCGTCTTCACCGATCTCCGCTCGCAGGCCGAGCGAACGACCGCGCTGCGCAACCGCTCGGCCGACGTCCGCCGCCAGCTCGTCCGCTGGGAAGAGCGCAACGTCCGCGGCGGCGGTGGTGAGCTCGAGAGCGTTCGCCAGCAGCGCCGCCAGATCGAGCGTCAGCTCGGTGGCATGCCCACCAGCGAAGACGACTTCCTGATGCGCGACGACGAGCTGCTCGGCCGCTACCGCGCGCTCGAGCGCCAGCTCTCGGAGCTCCAGGTCGAGCTCCTCGGGCTCGATGCGCGCATCGTCGCGCTCCGGCGCTTCCTCGAGACCGCCGAGGGGCTCGAGAACCCGGAGGCGATCCTCACCGAGATCGCACAGCAAGAGGCCGCGGTCGTCGGCTATCGCCAGCAGATCGACCAGCTCGAGCGTCTGATCGAAGTCGGCCGCATCCAGGTCGGCGTCGGCGACACGCGCTACCAGCGCGACACCCGCCTCCGCGACGAGTACCGGGCCTTGGTGGAGCGAGAGCGCCAGCTCACCGGCGCTTCCGGCAGTGAGGCGGAGCCTCTCTTCCGGCGGCTCGCGTCCATCGAAGCGGGGATCGACCAGCACGACGCCCGCATCGAGGCGGTGGTGGAAGAGCGCGTCAGCGAGATGCGCCGGGTCATCAACGAGGAAGAGACCAAGCTCGCCGGTTATCGCGAGGCCATCAGCGGCCTCGAGGGCGAGGCGGAAGAGGTCATCGGCGCCGTCACTGCGAATACCTTCGAGGACGTTCGCGCCCGCTTCTACGATCTCGTGCTCCGCGCCGACGTGGGACGCATCGACGTGTCCTGGGCGCGCCGCGAGGAGCATCGAATGCGCGTCGACATGCTGACGCGAGAGCGCAGCCGCGAGCTGCAGGCCCTCGACGACGAGTTCCGCGACATCATGGACGACGGCCAGGGCCAGGAGGACGAGCAGTGACTCGGCCGACGACGAAGACGCTGATCCTCGCGCTGCTCGCGCTCCCCGCGGTCGCGAGCGCCCAGGACGCGGGCGTGCCCGCGGACTCCGGGACGACCGACGGAACGGTCCAGAACGGCACGGTCAACGGCACCGTGCAGAACGGCACCGTCGCCGGCCAGGCTCAGGGCACCGTGCAGGCCGCCAACCAGCCGCCGCCGCTCCCCTCGTTCCTCGACACGACGGACACGCGGATCGTCGACGAGCGACCGCCGCCCACCCCGGCGCAGGTCGCGGCGCTCCGTGAGATGGAGGCCGAGGTCGAGCGCTTCACCAAGTCGGGTGGCGCCTACCGGAACACGGTGGTCTCGCTGGTTCGCCGCGAATACCTGCGGCAGCGACGCGGGCGCAACCGCTGGTACGGCCGGCAGATCGCCGAGGAGGAGCGTCTGCTCGACGAGGCGCGCGAGCGCGCCATCCAGCAGTTCGAACGCTTCATCCGTCGTTACCCGGACGACCCCACCTACACGGCGGATGCGATGTTCCGGCTGGGCGAGCTCTACTTCGAGCGGAGCGCCATCCAGTTCCAGCAGGAGTACGACCGACTGCAGCTCCTGGCCGACCAGGGTGAAGAGGTCGAGCTGCCCGAGCAGCCGGACTTCAACCCGACCATCGAGCTCTACCAGCGGCTCCTCCGCAACTTCCCGGATTACCGTCGCCGCGACGGCGTCTTCTATCTCATCGGCTATTGCCTCAACGAGATGGGGAAGATCGAGGAGGCCCTGCGTGCGTGGCTGAACCTCGTCTGCGCGAACAACTACACGTACCACCCGGACGCGTTCGCCGAAGAGCAGGCCGAGGACGCCGAAGCGGAGGCCGATGCCGACGCGGAAGCCGACGCCGAGGCGGAGGCGGAAGACGAGCACCCGGCCATCGGTCTCGACGCCGAGTCGGACCCGGCCAACCCGGAGATGCCGGGTGGGGTGTTCGTGAACCCCTACCAGGGCTGCACGCCGGTCATGGAAGACGCCGAGTTCCTCAGCGAGACCTGGTTCCGCATCGGCGAGTACCACTTCGACGACTACGGCTCGGAGCACGCGCTGGACCTGGCGATCGCCGCCTACGACCAGATCCTCCAGGACCCGGAAGATCGGAACTACAACCTGGCGCTCTACAAGGTCGCTTGGGCGTACTACCGCGCGAGCCGTTACCCGGAGGCCATTCGCCACTTCGGCATGTTGGTCCAGTGGTCCGACGACGAGCAGCAGCGCACTGGCGCGGCCGGTTCGGAGCTCCGCCCGGAGGCCATCCAGTACCTCGGCATCGCCTTCGCGTACGACGACTGGAACGAGAACGGCCTCCCCGACACCCTCGACGGGCAGCCGAGCGGCATCCAGCGGGTGCAGGACGCGAGCCTCCTTCCGCAGGATCGTGACTGGACGCCGGACGTCTACTTCGCGCTCGGCCAAGTCTACTTCGACGAGGCCAAGTATCCCGATGCGATCGAGGTGTGGCGTCTCGCGCTGAGCAAGTGGCCGAACCATCGGCAGGCGCCCGAGATCACCAACCAGATCCGCCTGGCGCTCCAGAACCAGAACCAGTTCGAGGCGGCCCTCGCGATGCAGGGCGAGCTCGCTCAGTACGGTGAAGGCTCGGCCTGGTGGAACGCCAACACCGACAACCCCGCCGAGCAGCGCGAAGCCGAGCAGCTCGCGGAGCAGGCCCTGATCGCCAGCGCCATCCAGCAGCACCAGATGGCGCAGCGCGAACGTCGCCACTGCGTGGAGTACATCCAGGCGGGCGATGAGGCCGGCGCGGTCGAGAGGTGTCGAGTGGCGCAGGAGCACTACGGCAACGCGGCCGACGGGTACCGGGCGTACCTCGATCGGTACCCGAACAGTCCGAACGCCTACGAGCTCCACTACAACCTCGCGGACGCCCTCTACTGGTCGGAGCGCTACGAGGAAGCCGCCGTCGAGTACGCCTCGGTGCGTGACTCGAACCTGGACGACGTCCACCTGTCCGAGTCCGCTCGGCGCGTCGTCGAGTCGCTCAAGCGACTCGTCGAGGCCGCCGACACGAACGGAACGCTCAACATTCGGAGCGACGCTCCCGCGCCGCAGGGCACCCCGCCCACGGTCTCACCGGTGGCGATGCCCGAGCTGGTCCAGCGCCTCGCCCAGGCACGCGAGCTCTACATCGCCCGCGTGACCGACGAGCAGGACTCGGAGGGGGTGCGCGCCGCGTACGAGTACAACAACGCGCTGCTGCTCTACTGGTACGGCTACTGGCCGCAGGCGAAGGAGCGCTTCGAGCGCATCTTCGAGGAGCGCTGCAAGGGCCCCTACGCCAACGAGACCGGTCTCGTCGCGTGGGAGAACCTCCGTGCGATGGCCATCGCGCTCAACCAGCGCGACGAGATCGAGCGGCTGGCGACCGAGCTCGGCGAGCGGCAGTGCACCTTCGACCCGGAGGGCGAGCCTTGTCCCAGCGGGGCGGAGCTCGATGCCTTCTGTGGCGAGAGCGACAACACGCAGCACCGCTGCTGTCTCGCGGACAACGATCTGACCGCCATCGAGTTCCAGCACGCGGTCGAGACCTACGCCGAGGCCGAGCAGGCCGAGGCCGCCGGCAACTCCGCAGAGGCGACCCGCCTCTACGAGCGCTCGGCGCGAATGCTGGTCGAAGCCGTGAACGAGACGCCGGGCCATCAGGACGCGCCGATCGCGCTCGAGAAGGCGGCGACCGCCCTCGAGCGCACGCAGCGCTTCGACTCGGCGCGGCAGCTCTACCAGCGGATCATCGACGAGGTCGGTCCGAAGACGAGCGACGACCCGGAGCGGCAGACGAGCCTCGACCGCATCGTGGCGAACGCCTACTTCCGCGTGGCGTACAACGCGAACCGCGGCTTCGAGTTCGAAGAGGCGGTGAGCAACTACCGCACGCTGGTCGACTCCCCGCGCTTCGCCCGCTCGAGCGACGACAAGATCGCGGAGTTCCGGCGCGACGCGCTGGTGAACACCGCGGTCATCATGGAGCGGCTGCAGCGCTACGATCAGGCGAACCGCTACTACCGCGAGATCATCTCGTCGTCGTCGGCGGACGCGGAGCTCAAGCGCACGGCGGCGTACCGCATCGCGGAGATCGCCTACAACCGCAACGACAACAACGGCGCGATTCGCGAGTACCGCTCGTTCATCCAGCGCTACCGCAGCGACTCCGAGGCGAGCGAGCTCGTCGTCCAGTCCTACTGGCGCATCGCTCAGGTCCGGCAGCGTCTGCGCCAGACCCGGGACTACAAGTCCGCGCTCAACGACGTCGTCCAGGCGTACGCCAGCTCCGGCGAGGCCCGAGGCTCGCTCTCGGC
Organism: Deltaproteobacteria bacterium; assembly: GCA_017644045.1. Taxonomy (GTDB): domain Bacteria; phylum Myxococcota_A; class Polyangia; order Polyangiales; family Houyiibacteriaceae; genus UBA1660. The sequence continues at coordinate 98,885 of JAEPMI010000007.1, read as the reverse complement.
CGAATACGCCGCGAACGCCGCCTTCATCCTCGCCAACGAGAACATCGACGAGTTCGAGAACTTCGCGATCCGCGAGGGTCGACACCAGTACCTCGAGCAGTACCTGCAGTCGCTCGCGTCGCAGATCGACGAGGGCGCCCGACGCGGTGGCGAGCTCGCCGACGCCTACAAGCCCGTCACCGAGTACGGCCGACCGACCTGGACCATCGCCGCCTATGTGCAGCAGGGCCGGGTCTACGAGCTGCTCGCCAAGGGCGTGCTCAACGCGCCGGTTCCCTTCCTGATGACGCGCGAGATGGCCCAGCAGCTGCGGGGCGTCCGCCTGAACCAGGAGACGCGGGACGAGATCCGCTTCGCCGTCGAGGACGCCGTTCGGCAGGTCCTCGACCAGAAGACCCGACCGATCGAGTGTCTGGCCGTCGCCCGCTACGCCCTCGCGGCTCGCGCGGCTCGTGCCGGTAGCCTCGACACCGAGTACACCCGCGTCGCCATCGACCGCCTGCAGGCGTACGGTGACGAGCGCATCGCGGAGTGCATCGCGCAGGCCCAGGCCCAGGACGCCAGCTTCTCGGCGTACCAGCCGGGCGAGTTCGCGCGTGCCCCCCGCGGTCAGAACATGAGCATTCCGGCGGACGTGACCCCGCCGCCCCTGGAGGCGCAGTGATGAGCACGGGGACCCCCCGCGGCCTCTTCTTCGCGCTCGCCCTCGCGCTCGCCGTTCCGACGGCGGGCTGCAAGGACGACGAAGAGGAGACCACCGGCGAAGGCGACGAAGACAGCTCCGGCGGCGAAGACACCGGCGGCGGCGGTGGCGACCTCTCCGGCGCCGGCAGCGGCAGCACCCCGCCCGGTGGCGGCGACGGCTCCGGCTGGGACGGAGACGAGGGCGGCGGCGGTGGCGACACCGGCGGCGCTGCGGGCGGTGGAGACACCGGCGGCGGTGACGCGGGCGGCGAGGACGGCGGCGAAGAGGCGAGTCCCTGGGGCGCGACCCGCGCCGAGCAGTGCCGCCAGCCCGAGCGCCGCGACATGAGCGCCAGCGCCCGGCGGCAGTTCGACGCCGGCGTGCGGGCGGCTCGCTCCGGCAACAGCGCGCAGGCTCGTCAGGCCTTCCAGGCGGCGCTCAGCGCCGATGGCAACGCCTACAAGGCCGCCTACAACCTCGGCGTCCTCGCCGATCGAGACGGCAACGAGAACCAGGCGATCGAGTTCTACCGTCGGGCCCTTCGCATCCAGCAGGACTACGAAGCGGCCGCGAAGGGGATGGTCACCATCTTCCTCCGCCGTGGCTCGGCCCCGGACGCGCTCGCCTTCGTGCAGCCGCTCGCGCAGCAGAACCCGCGGAACCTCCACCTGCAGGCGCTCTATGCCGAGGTCCTCGTCCGCGCCGAGCGCTACGACGACGCCTGGAACGCGGCCCGCGCCGCGCTCCGCTGCGACGAGCGCTTCGTGCCCGCGCTGACCGCGCTGGTGAAGGCTTCGCTCAAGCAGGGTCGGCGCGAGCTCGCCGAGTCCATTCTCGCGCAGGCCCTCCAGGTCCAGGACAACAACGCCGAGCTCCACTACATCCAGGGCACGCTCTACAGCGAGGACGAGGCCCGCTTCCGCGACGCGCTCCGCGAGTTCACCCGCGCCGTGCAGCTTCGGCCGGACTACGCCGAGGCGCGCATGTCGCTCGGCATCGCCCAGCTCGCCGGCGGCAACTACCAGCAGGCGCTGCAGAACTTCCAGGCCGCGGCTCGGCTCGCACCGACCCTCGTCGCGGTGCATCTGAACCTTGGCGACGCCTACCGCGCCACGAAGCAGTGGCAGCAGGCGAAGGCTTCGTTCGAGAAGGCCCTGCAGATGGACTCGAACCTGGCCCAGGCGCACTTCAACCTCGGCCTCATGTACATGGCCGCCGGTGCGGATTTTCCGGGGCTCGACGAGCTCCAGGCCCTTCAGAAGGCCAAGGAAGAATTCACCCGCTACCGTGATCAGATGGGCTCGCGCTTGCCGCGCGACGACATCTCCGAGCAGTATCTCACCGACCTCAACCGTCAGATCGAGCGGACCCAGCGCCGCCTCGAGCGGGAGCGGGCGGCGGCACAACAGGAAGCCGAGCGGGGAGCACGGACCGAATGAGTCAGAACGTACCGAGTCTCGTCGCCAAGCTCGTCCTCGGGGCCGGGCTGGCCTTCGCGCTCTGGGTCACGAGCGCTTCGTCCACGGCCGAGGCCCAGCGTCGCCAGCCGCGGGTCATCCAGCTCGAGGAGATCAAGATCGAGGGCCGGGTCCAGAAGCCCAACGCCTTCTACATCCTCAACCGGGCGCAGCTCGGCTACGAGGTGCTCGATCTCCGCACCAGCTTCATTCGCGAGATCATCCGAAGCGTTCGCCGCGATCCCTTCTGAGAGGAGCGAGCGCTGACGGCCTACCACTACGGCCAGCTGGTGCTGGCGGTGGGCGTCCTCGTGCTCGTCGGGCGGCGGGTCCACGAGGTCTTCTTCGGGGCGGCCCGCTTCGACCGCCGGCTGGGCGACGCGATCCTCGCCCATCTGCGGGCAGGGGAGCTGGAGAGCGCTCGAATGCTCGCCACCGGTGGCGGACCCGGATGGGAGGCTCGGCTCGGCCGCGCGGCCATCGACGCCCACGATCGGGGCGTCGACGTCGGCGCGATGGTCGACGAGGTGATGACCGACCTCCGCTTCCAGGCGGGCGCCGGGCTCCGCAGCCTTCGGGTCCTCGCCTCGATCGCCTCGGCGAGCGGGTTGATGGGGGCCTCCGTCGAGTACGTGTGGCTCATGAACGGCGACCATGGCCTCGCGGGGCTGATGGCTGGCCGTCCGGAGGAGATGGCCACGGCCCGGGGAATCCTGGCCGTGGCGATCGGCTTCTCGGTCATGATCGTCGCGCTCTCCGCGCGGACCCAGCTGGGTCGTGAGGGGAGGGCGCTGCTCACTCGCGCGAGGAAGACGGCCGAGGCGCTCGATCGCTGGGGCCAGCGGCTCGAGGACCGGGCTCAGGTCGCCGAGATCGTAGAGGAAAGCACGAGCGACGACGGGACGGACCAGGTGGCCGATTGAGCCTGCGACGGCCCTTGCACCAGCCTTTACCGCTCCACCGCCCCAGTGATAGAGTGCCCGCGGCCGGTCTGCGTTCGCAGCCCGCCTTCACGGCAAATCGAACGACCTGGGAACTTTCCCAAGGAACCGTTGTCGGCCCTGGTCACGGGTCCACCCCCCAACTCGAGATTCCGTAAGCGAGACAGCATAGCGATGGCGACGAACAAGGGACCGCAGCAGCAGCAGCAGCGCGCCGGAGGCGGCAAGCCCGGCGCGATGACGATGGCCATGCAGGCCGTCTCGGTGAAGAAGACGGGGCCGAAGGTCCTCCGCATCGGCCTGATCAAGGACGGGAAGATCATCGAGGAGCGCGTCATTCGCGAGCGGAAGACCGTCGCGGTGGGCAGCTCGGAGAAGAACCAGTTCATCGTCTCGGAGCCCAACGTCCCGCCGCGCTTCGATCTCTTCCAGCTCGTCGGCAACGACTACATCCTGAACTTCACCGAGCACATGACTGGACGCGTCGGCCTGCCCGGTGGCGTGGCGCAGCTCGAGGATCTCCGGAAGACCGGTCAGGCCCGAAACGCCGGCACCCACTTTCAGGTGAAGCTCAACGACGCCTCCCGCGGCAAGATCGTGATGGGTGGCGTCACGCTCCTCTTCCAGTTCGTGGAGCCGCCCCCCGTGACCCCGCGCCCGCAGCTCCCCGCGGCCGCCCGCGGCGGATTCGTCGCCGGCATCGACTGGCTCTTCACGGCCTTCGTCGTGTTCAGCTACATGACCTTCTTCGGCTTCGTCATCTATCTCGAGCACGCCGACTGGGAGATCAACACCGGCATCGACGCCATGCCCGAGTCGCTGGCGCGGCTGATCTTCGAGGAGCCCGTGCCTCCACCCGAGCCGGAGGAGAGCGACCAGCCGACCGAGGAGACCGACGAAGGCGAGGAGCCCGAGGAAGTCGCCGAGAACACCTCGACGTCCAACGCTCCGAGCGACTCCAGCAGCGACTCGAACTCGAGCAACGATGTGAACAACAACGCCGAGGCTCGGGCCCGAATCGCCCAGGAAGCGGCGGCCACGGCCGAGGCCCTCGTGCTCGGCGCCCTCGGTGAGGGTGGCGCGCTCGCGGACGTCCTCGCGGGCGGCGCCGTGACCGGCAACGCCGAGTCGGTGCTCGCCGAGGCGAGCGGCGTCGGCGTCGCGCAGGGCAGCGGTGGCGGTACCCTCCGCAGCCGCGGCGGTGGCGGAGGATCGGGTGAAGGCATGGGCCTCGGCGGCCTGGCTGCCTCGATGGGCGCGGGCATGGCTGCCGCGACCGGCGGCGTCACCGAGATGGCCGTCCGCGGCAACATCAACCTCCAAGGCGGTGGCGACATCGGCGGCTCGGGTGACTTCGACGCCGCGATCGTCGTCCGAACCATTCGAGCGCGTCTCCGAGCCATCCAGCGCTGCTACGAGACCGAGCTCCGCCGCGATCCGACCCTCGCGGGTAAGGTCACCGTGCGCTTCACGATCGTCGAGCGGGGCACCGTGTCCAACGCGAGCGCGACCGAGAACACCACCGGCAGCGCGGCCGTGGCGAACTGCGTCGTCAGCGCGATCCGCCGCTTCCGCTTCAACCCGGGTCCGGACGGCGGCAGCGTCGACTTCAGCTACCCGTTCGTCTTCGCGCCCCAGAACTGACGTTCGGACGGCTTCTCGATCGCACGGCCACCCTCCTTGGGGGTGGCCGTTGCGCGTTCAGGGACACCGGATTTCACCAAAAAAGCCCCGCGCGGGAGCACCTTCGATTGAACACTTCGCGACTGGTCGGCAACACAGGATAGAACCCAGCAATGACAGGGTTTTCCCGCAGCACCTCAACGCTTGACGGGGCCCACGCACTCTCTATACTCGGCACCTCCTGGAGGGGAAGAACATGTCCCGACGCATCCGCGTCCTACTCACATTCGCGTTCGCGATCTCGCTCGGTGGGCTCGGCCTCGCCGTCGCGCAGTCTGGCGGCGACGCGGATGCTGGTGACGGTGCCAGCGACGAAGCCGGCATGGACGTCGAGCGCCGCGCCAACCTGACTCCCGAGCAGCAGCGGCAGGAAGCTGCCGAGATCGTCGAGAAGGGCAACAACGTCTCCCGCCAGGTGGCGGCGATGCTCGACGAAGCCCGCCAGGAGCGCGACATCATCCGCGTCACCTGCCTCAACGACAAGCTCACCCAGATCAACGCCAACCTCCGCACCGCGACCACCCGTGCCGAGGCGCTGGACGACGCGGTCGCCGCGCAGGACGCCCCCCGTCGCAACCACGAGTTCACCGTTCTCACGGTCATCGCCCAGAAGCTGCAGACCCTCGAGCGAGAGGCGCAGCAGTGCATCGGAGAAGACATCTTCGAGACTGGCGCGACGACGGTGACCACCGAGATCCCCGACGATCCGGTCGACCCCGACGCGGTCCCGATTCCACCCGAGACGGTTCCCGTGCCGGTGCTTCCGCCCTTCCCGAGCTGACCTGCTGGAGAACCCGTGCGCGCGACTAGACTGATCTTGACGTTGGCGGCGTCCGTCCCGCTAGTGCTGTCATCGAGTTCGATGGCTGGAGCACAGGAAGACCCCCCGCCCACGTTGAGGGCGCCACAGCCGCAGGGCTCGAACTACAGCCCGAGCACCGCCGGGTGGCTCGCCGACCGTAGTCGTTCTCAAGGGCCGGGTTTTCGGGTCGGCAACCTCGAGCTCCACCCGGGGGTGGGCGTGGAGCTGGGTTACGACACCAACGTCTTCTTCGAGGACGAGAACCCGGAGGACAGCTTCCTTCTGCGGGTGACCGCGCACCTCAACGTTTCCACACTCACGCAACAGCGCCGCGAGGACGGGGAGACCGACGACGGCGACGGTGAGTCCCGGAACCTCGACTTCCGTGCTGGTATCGCAGCGTCGTACTACCACTTCTTCATCGAGCAGGCGCGGGACAACGTGGCCCTCGACGCGAACCTGGCGTTGACGATCAACCCCACGGGGCGGTTCAGTGTGTACCTGCATGACGAGTTCTCGAGGGCTGTGCGACCCTTCGTCGACCGAGCCACGGTCGACGGCTCGATCATGGGTGAGGTCCCGACCTATGCGCGCGATCGCAACGTGGCAGGAGTCGAGGCGCGCTTGCAATCGGCTGGAGGAGTGCTGCGGGGAAGCCTCGGCTACGACTACACGCTGGACTACTTCGAGGATGACCTCTTCGATTTCGCCAACAGTCACTCGCACGACTTTCGACTCAACCTCAGCTGGCGGTTCCTGCCTCAGACGGCCCTGATCAGCCGCTCGACGGTCACCTTCCAAGACTACTTCCGCGCGGACGACGGGGCGTCGACCGCGCTGACCGACAACTGGCGCGTCCGTTCGATGCTCGGAATCAACGGTGCCCTCACCGAGAAGTTGGGGTTCACCGTCCTCGCCGGCTACGGGGCAGGCTTCTTCTCGATCGGCGACAGCTACGACTCGGTGGTGGCCCACGCGGACCTCCGTTGGCGGCCGAGGCAGACGATGCAGTTCCAGATCGGCTACGACCGCCGCTTCGTGAGCTCGTTCATCGGCAACTACATGAAGCAGGACCGCATCTACCTGTCTCACCGACTGTTGTTGGGAGGCTCGTTCCTGCTCGGCGCCGAGGTGGGGCTGTCCTTCGACGAGACCGGCCTGGCGCTGGCCGCCGATGAGATGTCCATTCTTGGAAACGCGCCCGTGCGGGAGGACATCCGGTTGAGTGCAACGCTCTACACGGAGTACCGGTTCACGGATTGGCTCGGCTTGAACTTGAGCCTGGCCTACTACGGAGACTTCACCGACTACGAGTACAATGATGCGCTACTGTCGCCCGGTACGGTCTGGCCGGATCCCGGTGGCGGCTACCAGAAGTTCGAGGCGTGGCTCGGACTGCGCGTGTTCTACTGAGCTGACGATGGCCAGGCGGCGACCAGGCCGGGCGGCGCTGCTTCTTCTCGCCCTCGCGGGAAGCGTGTGCGCCATCGCTTGCGCCAGTGGCACGACGACCCAGCAGACGGTGGATCCAGGGTCGGATGACACCACGCTGGGTCCGGGCGACAGCTTCGAGGTCAGGGTCTATGGCGAAGAGGACCTCTCGAGCAAGTATCGCGTTGCCCAAGACGGGTCGATCGACTTTCCCCTGATCGGCCGGATCCAGGTCGCGAGCCGGGAGCCTACCGAAGTCCAGGCGATGATCGCACAACGCTTGCGGGACGGCGGCATCTTGGTCGAGCCACAGGTGTCCGTGCTGGTCGAGAGCTACGAGTCGAAGAGGGTGAGTGTCATGGGAGCCGTCTCGCAGTCGGGGACCTTCCCGATGCGGTCAGGTCTCACGGTGGTGCAGGCGATCAGTCTCGCCGGCGGATTCACGCCGCTCGCCGACCGCAACAGCACCGTCGTGACACGAGGTGAAGGCGACGCACTCCGCCGTTTTCGCATCCGAGTCGACGACGTCACGCGAGGTGAGGCTGACGATTTTCGGCTCCGCTCCGGTGACATCGTCTACGTTCCCGAGCGGTTGTTCTGAGCGAAGAGAAAACCGAGGAAGAAGCGCAGGCGCCCAAGACGAAGGGGTTCCTCCGAAGCGTCGTGGCCATGATGTCGGGCGCGATGCTGGCGCAGGCCGTCAACCTTGCGGTCACCCCGGTGCTCACTCGCCTCTTCACGCCGAGTGACTTCGGTGTGCTGAAACTCGTGAACTCGTTCGCAGCGCTCTTCATCGGTGTGGCGGCGCTGCGCTTCGACATGGCCATCGTGCTGCCGAAGCGCGAGTCTCATGGCGCCGGGCTCTTGGCTCTCAGCCTCACGTGCGTGGCCTTCACGACTGGGCTCGCGGTGCTCGTCGTTCTGCTCGGGGGAGGGTGGCTCGCGGACGCGCTGGGGGGGCCTGGGCTCGAGAGCTGGCTCTGGCTCGCGCCCCCGATCATCCTGGTTACCGGCGCCTACAACGCGTTGACCTATTGGTGCACACGGCAGGCCCAGTTCGGCCGTCTGTCCATCTCCGCCGCTACGGCGGGTCTCTCGTCGGCAGGCGCCAAGCTCGTCGGAGGGGCAGCGCGCCTGGGGGCGCTCGGCTTGACGGGCGGCCAGCTCCTGGGCCAAGCGGTGGCCGCACTGGTGCTCGGGGCGCAGGTCTGGCGAAGCGACCGCGCGATGCTGAGGCTCGCGAGGTTCAGCCGTTTCCGAGCGCTCGCCAAGTCGTACCGTGACTTCCCTTTCGTCCACGCACCGATGACGTTGATCAACCGGTTCGTGCAGACACTCCCGGTGTTCATGCTCGGGACCTACTTCGGCGAAGAGTCCGTGGGCCAGTGGGCGTTGTGCATGGTGCTGGTCGCGGTCCCCGTGCAGGTGCTTCAGAACGCATTTCGACAGGTGGTCTTCCAGCGGATGAGCGCCCGCGTGAACGAAGGTGGAGACGTCGTGCCTCTTCTCAACCGCTCGCACTTAGGACTCTTCCTGGTCGGGATTCTCCCCGCAACAGTGGGGTCCTACTTCGCGCCAGAGGTCCTACCGTGGATCCTCGGGTTCGAATGGACCGGGGCAGGCCACATGGCCCGCTTCGCCATCTGGTGGCAGCTCTCGCTGCTGGTCAGCACGCCTGCACTGGCCCTCTTCCCGGTACTTCGCATGCAACGAGCCGTTCTCGTCTGGCAGGTGGGCGGCCTCGCTCTATGCGCGGGGGTGCTCTACTTCGCGGCGTCCACCGGTGACGCAGTGGTCCTGATGGCGCACTATTCGTACGCGATGGTGGCGCTCAACGTCGTGTTCATCGTCATGGTGAGCGTGGTGGCTCGCGGAGGAGCCTCCGCAGCCCGCTCCTGAACGCACGGCGGCGATCTACTCGACCAGGAGCGGCAGAACGGAGGTCGTCGACCTCGGACTCAAGCTGGCGCCGCCGAGGCTCGTGTCCATGCCGCGAACGACCACACAGCCACCGCCACCGCCACCACCACCGCCGTTGCTGTCGGCCGCCATGGCGTCGGTTCCCACTCCACCCTCGGCGCTCATGTCGAAGCCACCCGAGCCCCCGCTGCCCGATGTGGAAGCGCCGAGGCCCCCGCTCGGCTGGCTCCCCGGGGACGCGATGGCGACCTCGAAGGCGTCCATTCCACGGTTGCCGGCCGTCGAGCCGCTCGCGCCCCCCGATCCCCCGCCACCAGCGACGTCGAGCTGACCCGTGACCGAGACCATGGGCGCCTCGAGTAGGAACACCCCGCCGGCCCCGCCGCCGGAGCCTGCCGCCGAGTCGTCCGACCCTGCGCCGGAGGGATCGAGCCCCCCACCGCCGCCGCCGAGGATCCGTCCTGCCACGGAGACACTGGTGAGAGACGTCAGTTGTAGACCCCCGCCACCCGCGCCCGCGTCTCCGGGCGCCGCGCCACCGCCGATGCCGCCGCCCGAGCCGCCCCGGAGTGGGGTCCCAGCGTAGGCCGCGGGCAAGCGCATCCCTGCGGCGCCTCCGGCGACGGCTCCACTGGCCCCGCCCGCGCCGCCGGACGCGCAGCCGCTACCGCCCCCGCCGCCAGAGCTCGCCGCTTCCTCGGTGACGGAGAGAGTCGTGCCGTCGGCACCTCGGCCGGGGCCACAGGCGTCACATGAGACCCCCGGAACGGCCCCGCGAAAGCCTCCCGGTCCAGCGGCGGACCGCCCGCCGCCCGCCGTCTCGCGATGGGCGGCGACGTCGATCGTGCCGTCGACGACGATGGGCCCCTCCGCAAGCACGATGAGCGGCCAATCCCCGTAGACCGTCCAGCTGACACCGGCTTCGATCGTCAGCGAGCCCACGCGAAGGACGCAGTATTGACCGCCGGGGCGCTCCGGGTCGTTCGAGGGGACGAGCGACGCCTCCGTGACGGCGGAGTCGGCGCACGACGTGGTTCGGTAGACTTGGTTGTTGGCGATCACGAGATCCGGCAGCCCGGACACGAACTCCGACTCGTCGACGTTGCTCGGTGCCAGGGTCGCGCACTCACCAGGCGCGGTCGGCGAGCAGCCGAGGGGGCACCCGTCCTCACACGTCGGTGCATCGACCACGGGCAGGTCCGGACGGTCCGGCCCCATGTCCCGCGGCTCCTGCATGTCGAGGGGAGAGGCGAGATCGGAGCCCGCATCGGTCGGTTCCACGCCCATGTCGCCCGTGCTGGGCAAGCCAGAAGGATCCACGGCGCAGCCTGCGACCCACATGGCGAGCGTTAGAATCGAAGGGGCACGAGAGCGCATCGACTACGAGATACCACCCCTTGGCAGGGCGTGGCCACTCACTCTGCGGCGTCGCGGGGCAGCGTCTCCTGACCGGCGGCCTCTGCGTTGGCGTCCGAGTAGTAATGATACCGATAGTATTGGTAGTAGCCCTCACCGCCGTAGGTGCTGCTCGAGAGGTCGACGTCGTTGACGACCGTTCCTAGCAGCCGCGCGGACACACCCTCGAGCTGCCGGAGGGCATGGCGCACGCCATCCCGCGTGGTCTTGCCCGCCTTCACGACGAGAATGGCACCATCGACCTGCGGCCCGATGACCGCGGCGTCGGTCACGGCGCCCAGGGGGGGGCTGTCGAAGATGACCCGGTCGTACCGCTTCAGGGCCTCTTCGAGCAGCTTCTGGAACCCCTGACCGTGGAGGAGCTCCGACGGGTTGGGCGGAACAGGCCCGCAGGGGAGCACGTCGAGACCGGTCACCATGGTGCCCTGCGCAGCGTCGGCCAGCGCCGTCCCCCCCACGACGACCGTGGTCACACCCTCCGACGCACCGAGCCCGAAGGACTTGTGGACCCGCGGTCGACGCAGGTCGGTGTCGACCAGGAGCACCGACTTACCGCTCTGGGCGAGGGAAATCGCCAGGTTGCAAGCGACGGTGGTCTTGCCCTCGCGCGGTGTGGGACTCGTGATGACGATGCACCGGACCGGGTCGTCCGGCGACATGAACATGAGGTTGGTGCGGATGGAGCGACAACACTCGGCGACCGTCGACATGGGATGGCTGTGAGCGGTGAGGTCGGGGTTGTCCTCCGCGTCCTTCGCGCGGCGTCCTCGTTTTCTCCGGTCGTCGCTGGCGAGCGCCGTCGTGTCGACCTGGATCGACGGCACGATGCCCAGGACGTTGACCCCCATCTCTTCCACGTCGGCGGGGCTCCGAAGGCGACGGTCGAGGTACCGGAGCCCGAACGCGAGGCTCATGCCGAGGAGCATCCCTGCGAGGAGCCCGAGGGCAATGTTGACCGGAACGTTGGGACTTACGGGCGCCGCGGGCTCGAGGGCGTCGTCCATCACCCGTACGTGCTGAGTTCGCATCATGCGGGTCAGGTCGGTCTCCGCGCTGCGCGCGAGTACGACCTCGTAGAGCTTCGCTTTGTTCTCGCGCTCCCGGTTCAGGCGGCTGTACTCGATCTCGCGCAAGTTCAGCCGGAGCCCGGCGTCGTGGGCTTGATCGACCGCGGCCCGAAGGCCGGACTCGATGCTCTGCGCTTCGCTGAGGTCCGATTCTGCCGACTGGATCGTGAGCTCGACCTCTTCCGTCAATTGCTCCCGGAGCGACGCGATCTCTTGCGCGAGCGCGACCATCTCCGGATGGTTCGGTCCGTATCGGCTCGCTAGGCGCTGCTGCTCGGCGAGCTTCTCGCGAAGGCTCTGCCGGAGCGCGGTGATCGCCTGGTTCTCGTCGAGGACGGGCGCGTCGACCGAGAGAGGGTCCTCACGGTTTGCGGCGCGGAGCCGTTGCACACGAGCGTTGAGCTGAATGCGACGCTGACGGGCATCGGTCAGCGCCTCGTTGAACGCTTGAATCTCCCTCGCCACGAGGTTCTGGCGGTCCTCCATGGAGACCGAGAGCACATTGTGCTCCTCCTTGAACTCATGGAGTGCCAGCTCGGACGTGTTCAGCTCCTGGCGCAGACTGTCCAGCTGTTCGCCCAGCCACTCGAGAGCGTTGACGGTGGACCCCATGCGGTCCTCCATGGTCTTCTCGATGTAGGCATTCGCGATCGCGTTCGCGATGACCTTCGCCCGTTCCGGATTCTGATCCCTCACGTGGAGCTCCACGAGTCGGGTGTCGGGCACCGGCTCGACCGTGAGTCGGGAGAGCAGGGTCTGGGCCGCGGAGGTCACGGTCGCGGAAGGCCGCCTCAGGAAGTCGGAGTCCTCGTGCAGACCGAGGTCTCTGACGACACGCTCGGCGACGGATCGGCTCGCGATGATACGGTTCTGCGTCTCGAAGTACTCACGAGACGCCCAATACGAACCCACGGGATCCGCGATGTCTTCGACGTCGCTGCCGAGTGGCCGAACCGGGTTCGGGTCGTGTTCGATCGTGGCGACCGCCTCGTAGATCTTCGGCTGTTTGAGCGTCCAGAGCGTGGCCGCACCGCCGACGAAGAGCGCCGTCCCGAGAATCACCCACTTGTACGCGAGCAGCCAGCGCGCGATGGCGCGCACGTCGAGCTGCTTTGCGTCTTGGGACTGATTCTCCATGAAATTACCACACTTCCACCAGCAAGCGTGGGGGTCAAGGCGTTGGTTGCCCGCTCACTCCGCCCCGTTCAGCGAGGTGGGCACGGGCCGCATCACGCCGCCGACAGTCCGAGGACCCACTGCCGGAGTCTTCGCACGCCCGCTGCCAGGCATCCAAGGCCGCTGTCCACTGACCGGCCTGCTCGGACGCGCGCGCCATGAGTCGCGCGGTCGCGACGTTCGGAGCGAGCCGGTTGGCGTCCCTGAATCGGGCCAGTGCCCTCCCGGGGTTCCCCCGTGCCAACTCCGCCTTCCCCTCCAGAATGGCGATGCTCGCGAGACGGCCAGAGGAGCCGCGCGCCAGTCCACGGAGCCGCTGGAAGGCCGCCGAGGCCGTGTGGTCGTCGCCCGCGCTCATCGCGACGAGCGCCTGCGTCTCCAGCCAGTCGACCCCTCTTCGCTCGGCCGGGACACGCTCGAGGGCGGCTCGGGCTCGTTCCAAACGCCGGTCCTGGTGGAGGGCGCGGGCCAGGGCGACCAACGTGGGCACGCGCTCCTCGACCCCCTCCTGGCGCGCGAGGGCTGCCTCGAGAATGGTGACGCGCTCCGCCGCACCGTCGGCCCTCGATGCTCGTCGGATGGGCGGACCCGCGAGCGTCGGGTCGAGCTCCTCTGCCGCCTGGTCGACCGCGGGAGAAGCGGGGTGCTGGAAGCCGAGACATTGGCCGAGCGCATCCAGGAAGAAGGCTCCCGCCGCCGCATCCGTGGGCGCCGCCGAGGTGAGTGGGGCGTCGGGCACCCGCTTGCCCCACTCGCACGCGACTTCGACGCCAGCACCCGGGGACAGCCGCTCGGCCTCCCGAATCTCGAGGGCAGCCTGGCGCGATGCGTTCACGCTCCAGAGCCAGCGCGCGGCCAAGACGTGGGGGGATGGCCACCGTGGTGCCAGAGTCATGGCACGGTTGAGCCAGCCGGCGGCATCGGGCCGTTGGCTCCTGACGGCTTGCCACGCCGCGAGCACTACGACACTCGGTTCGAGCGGGTGGTTCTGGAGTGCGGCGTCCAGCTCCCCGGGATTCCTCCCCAGGTCCCATTCGGCCGCATGCTCGCGGAGCTCTTCGCTCGCCAGGTAGGGCAGACTGGGCGCCGCGAACGTCATGAGCGTCAACGCAACCGTTGCTACGGCCACGACACCGAAGCGCAGCGGTCGAGGCGGAAGCTCCGGCTGGCGACTGGAGGAGACCACCGCGCCGGCGCACGCTGCGGCTACCATCGCGATCCCGGTCATCTCGAGCGCGAAGTCCGCCAGGTCGTGGACCGCAAGGGAGATGACCGCGGCGGCGCCGGTGACCGCGCTCGCTCGTCGACTCAGCAGTGCCCGAACGAGCGGGGGAACCAGGAGCACGAGCAGGAGAATCGTCACGGGAATGCCCCACTCACTGCTCCACTGCGCGAGGAGGTTCTCGGGGTGGCTGTAGCGCGCCTCACTTCCCACGACCTGCGTGAATGCGGGGCCGAACGCGCCGCGGCCGACGCCCAGTGTCGGGTAGGCGAAGGCCAGCCCAAGAGAGGAGAGGGTCAGGTCGAGCTTCGATAGGTCTCCGTGGCGAAGTTGGCCCATGAGCGCTTCGCCGCCGAGGTAGACTCCCGCCACCCCGACGAGGACCGCACCCGCTGCGAGGTAGCTCCAGGACTGCCGGCGCGAGCGTCGGCGCCGGGCCATGCCGAAGCTGAGTAAGAGCAGCCCGATCAGTAGTCCAGCCGCGCCTCCTCGCGAGCCGGAGAACGCGGTCATGGCCCCGGACACGGCCGCCGCTCCCATCCAGCCGAGGCGTTGCGCGCGTGTGTCGCTCTCGAAGAGCTGTCCCAACGCGAGGATCGCTCCGAAGGCTGCAAAGCCAGCGAAGTGGTTCCCGTTCGTCAGGGGGGCCACAGGATGCATCTTCCGCCACTGATGCTCGTAGACGCCGAAGAGCAATGAGCTGTCGGTCAGCTCGTGCATCAAGGCGACGAGCACGACCACCAGGGCGGACGCGGCCCCCATCGCCAAGACCCGTCGGCGGCCGAAACGCAGCGACAGCGCCGAGCCCGTCATCCAGGCCGCGCCGAGGGCGACACCCCGAAGGAACGCGACCTCGGTGCCGCCAGGGTCCAACGTCGCCGGCACCCACGCCGGCGCCCCTCCAGACACGGCGAACGTGGCATCGACGAGTGCGAGACGCTCTGGAAAGAGGAACTCCGCGACGACGCGAGGCACGGGAGCCAGCTGGATCGCGGTGACTCCGAGACCCACCAGCATGGCGGTCAGACCGGAGCTGCGCGGGATGGATAGCCCCGCTGCAAGCGTGAGTGCGAGGACGACGAGGCCCACTGCCGCGAGCAGACTCGTTGCCCATGCCGGCTCTCCCCCGAGGAGCTGCGGCCCGGCGACGAGCCACGCCCCGAAGAGGCCGAGTACCACGCGCTCCCGCGGCTGAGCGGCAGCGAGGGTTTGGTCCATTCGCTTGCTCGACCGCGGTCGGGTGGAGGTGGGCGAACGCGACTGGGTCCCTCCAGCCCCCACTCTCCTGCGTCGCCGGCGCCTCGGTCGGGGACTAGGCGGGGCTTCCACCGACCGCCAGCAACTTCCCCGCGGCCCCTTCGCGTTCGCTCGACTCACTCGCCGGAGCGATCATCTCCGGGACGAGCTCGCTCAGCGCCGCGCGGATGGCGGCCGGGTCCGTGCTCGCACACAGAGCGCGCAGCCCGTCGACGGCGCCGCGGACTCGGTCCACGTCCGGCTTCTGCGTTCTGCCGACGAAAATCTTGGGGTGCTTGGTCTTCTCGGCATGCTCCGCGTCGGTCGCGAGCTCTTCGAAGAGCTTCTCGCCGGGGCGAACGCCAGAGAACTCGATCACCACGTCCTCACCCTCGCGAAGGCCCGAGAGGCTGATGAGGTCACGGGCCAGGTCGACGATGCGAACGGGTTCTCCCATGTCCAGGACCATGATGTCCCCGGAGCTTCCGATGCACCCGGCCTGAAGGACCAGCTGACAGGCCTCGGGGATGGTCATGAAGTACCGGCGCATCTCGGGGTGGGTCACCGTGACCGGCCCACCGCGCGCGATTTGCTGCTGGAAGATCGGAACGACGCTCCCTGCCGAGCCCAGCACGTTCCCAAAGCGGACCGTCACGAAGCGCGTCTGGCTGCGTTCGGCGAGTGCCTGCACGTACAGCTCGGCGACCCGCTTGGTTGCGCCCATCACCGAGGTGGGATTCACGGCTTTGTCCGTGCTCACCATCACGAAAGCGTCTGCTGCGTGGGCATGCGCCGCATTGGCAAGGGTCTTGGAGCCGAAGACGTTGTTCTTGACGGCTTCCCCCGGGTTCCACTCCATCATCGGCACGTGCTTGTGCGCCGCGGCATGAAAGACGGCGCTCGGGCGGTGCCGCGAGAATATCTCCTCGATGCGCTCGGCGTCGGTGACGTCGGCGATGCACGGCACCAGGTCGAGCTCCGGGTAGCTACGCTTGATCTCCCGGTGAATCTCGAAGAGCGAGTTCTCCGAGCGCTCCACCAGGAGCAGCCGACGCGGTCGAATCGCCGCGATCTGCCGGCAGATCTCAGAGCCGATGCTGCCGCCTGCGCCCGATACCAGAACCACGCGATCCTTGATGTAATGGCGGATCGACGCTTCATCCAACTCGATGGGTTCCCGGCGGAGTAGGTCCTCGATGGCGACGTCCCTGATCCGAGACAGGTTCACCTTGCCGCCCACGATCTCGTACAGACCCGGAATGATCTTGACTGGTAGACCGGCCTCTGTGGCCAGCTGCCGTATCCGGCGAATCGCCTGCCCGGGCACGCTCGCCATCGTGATCAAGACCTCCCGAGCGCCATGCTCCGTGCACAGCGCCGCCAGCGAGTCCGTGGTCCCTACGACGCGGATTCCGTGGATGAAGGTGCCGACCTTCGTGCTGTCGTCGTCGATGAATCCCACGGGCTTTACACGGAGGTCGCGGCGCGACGCGATCTCTCGCGCCACCATGAAGCCCGCCTGCCCAGCACCGACGAGCATTGTCGGGACTACGGGCTCGTCGGCGATGGGAGCTCGGCGCCCGACGTCCGCGCGCTCGCCCAGGATGCGCCGGACGACTCGGATGCCCGCGACCGCCGCGAAGCTCAAGAAGAAGTTCGCCGCGACGACGCCGTAGGGCACGACTCCGTGTCGGAGGTAGGGATAGCTGGTCTGGAGCTCCCCCAAGGCGATGCGGCTCGCGACCAAGACCGCCGTCCAGAGAGTGGCGGCTCCGAGGACTCGTGTGACTTCGCGAAGTCCGACGTACCGCCACGAGAAGCGGTGGACGCCGCAGAGCAGGAGAATCGCGTACTCCGTGGCGACGACGTACGGAGCGATGAGCAGGAATCGGCCGACGAAGACCGTCGGCGGCTTCCAATCGAACCGGAGCATGAACGCGAGCGCGAGCGCGAGCGTGAGGAAGAGCAGATCCAGCAGCAGCTGTGAGAGTCTCGTGATGTGTCGCTTCATGCGGCTGCCCCAACCGTTTCGTGAAGGACCGCAAGAATTCGATCGAGGTCGCTCTCGGAGAGGCTCGAGCCACTCGGAAGGCAGATTCCCCGCCGAAAGAGATCGCTCGCCACATCACCACCGAACACCGGCGCGTCCGCGTACAGCGGTTGGAGGTGCATCGGCTTCCAGACCGGTCGGGACTCGATGTTGGCCTCCGCGAGGCCCTGGATCAGGTCGTCGCGAGAGACCCCGAGGCATTCCTCGTCGACCGTGAAGGTCGAGAGCCAGCGTGTGTGCCTGCCCCACGGTGCCTCGGGCATCGGGATGAGGCCGTCGAGCGCCTCCAGCCCGGACACGTACCGTTCGAAGATCGCCCGGCGACGTTCCACGCGGGCATCGAGCACCGTCAGCTGGCCACGCCCCATCCCCGCCAGAACGTTGCTCATCCGATAATTGTACCCCATCTCGGTGTGCTCGTAGGCGACTCCGGGGTCTCTGGCCTGAGTCGACCAGAAGCGAGCCTTCTGGGCACAATCGGCGCTGTCGGTGATGAGCATCCCGCCACCCGACGTCGTGATGATCTTGTTGCCGTTGAAGGACAGCGCCCCTACCGGTGCCAGCGCGCCAGCTGGGGTCGCGCCGTAGGTCGCCCCCAAGGCTTCTGCTGCGTCTTCGAAGACGGCGACCCCGTGGGCGCTACAGATGCGACGGATGGCATCCATGTTCGCGGTCTGGCCGTACAGATGAACGACCACCAGGGCTTTGGGCGGCTGACCAACGTCTCGTGTTCGCGCTTCAATCGCCTCCTCGAGGCGCGCCGGATCGAGGTTCCAGCTCTCCCGCTCGGAGTCGATCAGGACAGGCTTCGCACCGAGGTATAGGATTGGGTTGGAGCTCGCGACGAAGGTGAGGGAAGGGCATAGGACCTCGTCATCGGGGCCGACGCCGAGCCAGCGGAGGCCGAGGTGGATGGCGCTGGTGCCCGACGCGAGCGCCACACAGTGCCGTCCCAGGCGTTCTCCCATCTCCCGCTCGAACGCGTCGATGTTGGGCCCAACGGTGGATAGCCAATTGGTCTCGAAGGCTGACCGAACGAATTCGAACTCCTCGCCACCCATGTGCGGCGGTGAGAGCCAGATCCTGCTGGCGTCCTGAGTCATCGTCTCGGCTCCGTGTTGCCAGTCTCCCCGCGTCGATTCACGAGTCAGACACCGTGGTATTCGCGGTACCATTCCACGAAACGGGGGATCCCCACTTCGATGGGCGTATCGGGCCGGAAGTCGACGTCTTCCATCAGTGCGCGGACGTCAGCGTAGGTCGCGGGCACGTCACCCGGCTGCATGGGGAGCATGTTCTTCTTGGCCTCCCGACCGAGGCTCTCTTCGAGTACGCGGATCATGTGCATGAGTTCCACCGGCTGGTTGTTCCCGATGTTGTAGACGCGGTAGGGCGCCGTGCTCCTGCCCGGCCGCGGCGCGTCGCCGGTCCAATCCGGGTCGGCCTCGGGGACGCGGTCCGTCACACGGACGACGCCCTCGACGATGTCGTCGACGTAGGTGAAGTCGCGGCGCATCTTCCCGTGGTTGAACACGTCGATCGGCCGGTCTTCGAGGATGGCCCGGGTGAAGAGGAACAGCGCCATGTCTGGACGCCCCCAGGGGCCATATACGGTGAAGAACCGGAGGCCGGTGGTGGGCAGCCCGTAGAGGTGGCTGTAGGTGTGGGCCATGAGCTCGTTCGCCTTCTTCGACGCGGCGTAGAGGCTCAAGGGGTGATCGATGTTGTGATCGACGCTGAAGGGCATCTCGGTGTTGGCGCCGTAGACCGACGAGGAGGAGGCGTAGACCAGGTGCCTGACCCCGCCATGCCGGCACCCCTCGAGCACGTTGACGAAACCGACGAGGTTGGAGTCGACGTACGCATGGGGATTCTCGAGCGAGTACCGGACCCCGGCTTGCGCCGCCAGGTTGACGACCGCATCGAACCCTTCTTCGTCGAAGAGCCGGGCCATACCCTCGCGGTCGGCGAGGTCCATTCTCGCGTGTCGGAAGCCCTCGACGCCTTCCAGTCGCGCGAGGCGGGCCTCTTTGAGAGCGACCGAGTAGTAGTCGTTGAGGTTGTCCAGTCCAACCACCTCGTCCCCGCGCGCGAGGAACCTGAGGCTGAGCTGGCTGCCGATGAACCCGGCGGCGCCGGTGACGAGGATCTTCACGTTAGAGTGACCAGTATTCGAGGTTATCGGGAATGGACGCCGGGTCGAGCACCGACTTCACGTCCACGACGGACCCGCCGTCGCGGACTCGCGCCAGGAACGTGGGCCGGTCGAGTTCGAGATACTCGCGGTGGCCCACGGCGAGCACCATGGCGTCGAGGTTCGTCATGTCCTCCAGCTCGCAGAGGGATACGCCGTACTCGTGCATCGCCTCGTCGCGGTCGGCCCTCGGGTCGTGCACGAGCGCCTCGATGCCGAACTCCTGCAATTCGCGGAGAATGTCGGGCACCCGACTGTTGCGGAGGTCCGGCACGTTCTCTTTGAAGGTCAGCCCGAACACGCCGACTCGGGCACCCTTCACCGGGCGGTCTCGCGAGATGAGCATTTTGATCAATCGTTGGGCGACGAATGCGCCCATGTTGTCGTTGATGCGACGTCCCGCCAGGATCACCTGCGGGTGGTAACCGACATTTTCCGCTTTCGCCGTGAGGTAGTAGGGGTCGACGCCGATGCAGTGCCCGCCGACCAAACCTGGCCGGAAAGGTAGGAAATTCCACTTCGTCCCCGCTGCTTCCAGCACGTCGGCCGTACGGATGCCCAGTCGGTCGAAGATCAGCGCGAGCTCGTTCATGAGGGCGATGTTGAGGTCGCGCTGGGTGTTCTCGATGACCTTGGCAGCCTCCGCGACGCGAATCGAAGCGGCCCGAAACACGCCGGCGTCGATGATCTTCCCGTACGCCTCCGCGATGCGGTCGAGGGTTCGAGGGTCCTGGCCCGCGACGACCTTCACCGTTCGCTCGAGCGTGTGATCGCGGTCGCCAGGGTTGATGCGCTCCGGACTGTACCCGAGAAAGAAGTCCTCGCCGCTCTTCAGACCCGTGAGGCTCTCGACGAGCGGTCCGCAGACCTCCTCCGTGAGGCCCGGATACACCGTCGATTCGTAGACCAAGACGGTACCCTTCCGCACGAGGGGTGCCGCAGAACGGGTCGCCGACACGAGGGGCCGGAGGTCGGGCTGTCGGTTGTCGTCGATCGGTGTCGGTACCGTCACCACGATCATCGTCGGCTGACCCGCCTCCGAGATGTCCGTGGTGAGACGAAGCCCCGTCTTCTTCAGTTCCTCCGCGGTGACCTCGTTGGTACGATCGAAACCCTCTTCGAGCTCGCGGACCCGACGGGCATCGATGTCCACCCCCACGACTTCGTCGAAGGCGCGTGCGAAGGCCAGGGCGACGGGGAGGCCCACGTAGCCGAGCCCGATGATGCAGATGCGTTCTGATTGCATGTGATGTGTCCGGGGCCTTCTCTACGCGAAGGCGGTGCCCTTCGCCAAGCCCGACGCGAACCCTTCGGGACGGTGGGGCATGCCTGAGAAAGTGTGTCCGTTGCGCGAGGGGTCGGAAGGATTCGCCGCAGATTCTGCGGACGTTGGGGCAAAGGTCCGTGAATTTCAGGCCATTTCGTGCAACGAAGCGCCCGTGGGGCGCACAGGACTCCGAGATCCCGCCGGCGTGGAGGCTGGTCCGAGCCAGCAACCGACGGGCCAGCACATCCTCGCATGCGTCGGTTCGATGACCTGCGGCGGAGCCGAGCGTGTCCTCGCGATCTTGACCTCCGAGTGGGCGTCGCGCGGGGACCGGGTCTCGCTGATGACCCTATCCGGAGCGTCGAGCTTCTACCCCCTCCATCCGGCCGTCGAGCTCGTGGCGCTCGGGGTCTCCGGAGGAGGGCCGCGATGGGCGGCACCGTGGCGCATTGGGAGACGCATTCGCGCCCTCCGCGAGACCATCATCGACCTCCAGCCCACCGTCGTGGTCAGTTTCATCGATCGCATGAACGTCCAGGTCGTCGGCGCAGCGCTTGGACTCGGGGTTCCGACCGTGGTCTCCGAGCGGGTGCAACCCGGGCCCCTCGACCCGAGGGGCTGGCGCTGGGTCCGGGCCGCCGCATACTCACGCGCCTCGATGGTCGTGGCACAGACCGAAAGAATGGCGACGGTCCTTCGCTCTCCCGTCGCCCCGCCGGTACGGACGATTCCGAATCCCGTTTCGGAGGCACGACGGCGGGCTCGCCCCGCGGCGTCCCAGAACTTGGTAGCGGTCGGTCGGCTCGCTCCCCAGAAGGGCTTCGACCTACTGATCGAGGCGTTCCGACGGGCAGACATTCCTGGCTGGAACCTCACCATCCATGGTGAAGGCGGCGAGCGCGCAGCGCTCGAGAAGCAGGTCGTCGAGGCTGGGTTGACAGGCCGAGTGTCGCTGCCCGGAAGCCACCCGGACGTGATGAGCGCGATGGCCGACGCGGGCGCCTTCGTGCTCTCGTCCCGCTTCGAGGGGTTCCCCAACGCCCTGTGCGAAGCGATGGCTGTTGGGTTGCCCGTGGTCGCGACCCGATGTCCCACCGGACCGGAGGAAATCATCCGGGACGAGCATGACGGCCTCCTGGTACCGGTCGACGACGCCGGGGCGATGGCCGCGAGCCTTCGTCGGCTCGCCGGAGATCCCGAGCTTCGCGCTCGGCTCGGCGACCGAGCGCGAGAAGTCGCCCAGCGCTTCTCGGTCTCGAGCGTCGTCTCTCAATGGGATGATGCCATCCGGGCGGTCACCCGGTGAGCCCCGCGGTCGAGGCTTCCGTCGGAAGCACCGCCGCCCGATTGTGCGCTGCCATGGGCGACCGGCGCTGGGTCTACTGGAAGGCGGCCAGCGGTCTGGCCGAGGCCATCGAGGGCCGGGGCAAGGACGTGGACCTCCTCGTGGACTCCGACGCCTCGGCGGGTTTGTCCGCCGCGGGGTTCCGTCCGATGCGGGGGAGCACGGCGCTTCCTGGCGTGTCGCATTGGGTAGGGCTGGGTCACGGGGACGGTCTCGTTCACCTACACGTACACCAGCGACTCTATGCGGCGCGCCCGCCGGTCTATGATCTCGAGCTCCCGTGGGGGGAGTGGCTCCTCCGACACCGACGCGAAGGCCTCGGTGGCATTCCGGTGCTGGACCGTCCGCTCGAGGTTGCCACCCAGCTCGTCCGATTCCTCCTGGAGCCCAAACATTGGCGTCGCGGCGTACCCGACCTCGCTGCGTTGCCCCGGAGACCGCAGGACGCCGATGCGGTCCGCTCGCACCTCGTGAGTCTGCTCCCCGAGGAGGCGCTCGCGACACGAGTCGCGGAGCTCGGACCGACGACCGAGACAGCGACGGTCGTTGCGCTCGCGCGCGCAGTGGAGCGTGCGTGCGTGCCTCGTTGGTCCAGGCTCCCTCGGCGCAAAGTGGCCCTGTGGAAGGCGGGGCATCGCGTCCGCTCGCTGGCGCGTGGGCTCGGGCGACGTCTGGGCATCGAGCCGCCACCCAAGGGATTGCGAGCCACTGGCCCGGGCAAGGTCATCGCCATCCTGGGTGCCGACGGGGCGGGGAAGTCGACTCAAGTCGCCGACCTGGAGCATTGGCTCGGTCCGGTGTTCTCACTCGAACAGGCGTACCTCGGGCGGGGGGACTGGATCTCCGAGCTGCACCAGTTCGGCGCGTCGCTGAAGTGGCGCCTTCGCGACCGACAGACGGCGGCGACGCAGACCGAGCCGCCGGCCGTGAAGGCCACGCCGAGCCGCCGCCCGGAGCCCGGTTGGCGCGGAGCACTTCGTGAGGCGAAGCGCCTGGCCCTCGCTCAGCGGAAGCTCCGTGATCTGCAGCGCATCGCTCGCCTCCGGGAAGACGGTCACTTCGTGATCGCAGACCGTTTCCCGCACCCGGACGAGTACTGGCTCGATGGCCCCGCCATCCCGAGCTCCGACGCGAGGTGGCGAGCGCTCCTGGCGGCCGTGGAACGCCGCCTCTTCGACCAGATGCGCGCCATCCCGCCGGATCTCGTACTCAAATTGGTGGTCGACCCCGAACTGGCGCACGAGCGGAAGCCCGATCACCGGCTCGCGGACATCCAGGCCAAGTCGGATGCCTTGCGCGATGCGCGCTTCCCCGCCGAGACCCATGAGGTCGACGGCGGCCGACCCCTCGAACAAGTGCGAGAGGAGCTGCGGGCTCTCGTGTGGGAGAGGCTGTTCCGATGATCTCGCTCGAGGCTATCGGGATTCCTGGCGCAGGGAAGTCCACGGTCGTTTCGGCCGCAGTCCACCAGCTCGCCGAATCGGGAATCGCCGCCTGGGATCGGGCCGCCCACCAGAGGGCCATCGCAGGCCTGCACGCTGCGCGCGGCGGCCGCCTCGCTCGAGCACGGGCGTTGGCGCTCTTCGCGGGCGAGAGGCACGACCTCGTCCGCTCGATCGTCCGTCTGACCCTGCGCACCCGACCGCCGCTTCCGGTGAGCTGGGTGCGGGCATGGAACCTTTGGCGGATGGCGCACAACGAGCACCTCCTACGAGAAGAAGGCACGCCCCCCGCGGTCGTGCTCCACGATCAGAGCCTGCTGCAGGAGATCTGGTCCGTTCTCTATCTCCGCCCGTGCTCCGACGAGGACGCGCTCCGCGGCGTCCTGGAGGCGTTGGTCGAGTGGCTTCCGGATATCGTCTTCCTACCCCGAGTCGACGGAGATGTGGCGCTCGCCCGGATGGCCGAGCGACGCGGTCGAGTGGGAGTGACCACCGACCTGGACCGGATGAACCTGCGCGCCGAGGACATGGAGCGCACGCAAGACGAAGCGATCCGCATCGCGGAGATGGCGGCGGACGTCGCGGGAGCTAGGCTCGTCGTCACGAACGGGTCTGTCGACCCGACGCTTCAGGTCCGAGCCATACTCGCGGCCATCGACGCGCGAGGGGGCGAAGTCGCCCTGCAGAGTGTAGGAAGAGGAACGAAACGTGATGACTCGCTGGCAGGATGAGGTGGAGGAAGGCAAGCGTTTTCAGTTCGGCCAGAACTGGAAGCGTTTCCTCGAGGACTTCGATCAGGAGCGACTCGCGCAGTCTCGACTCGCGCTGCAGCGGAGTCTGCGCCGCGAATCCCTGGAGGGGCTCTCCTTCCTCGACATCGGTTCGGGGAGCGGGATCCACAGCCTGGCGGCGCGGTCGTTGGGTGCTCGGGTGCATTCCTTCGACTACGACGGGGACAGCGTCGCCTGTACGCGCCAACTCAAAGAGTCCGTGCGGATGGGTGACGAGGGGTGGACCATCGAGCGCGGGTCCGCGCTCGACGAGTCCTACGTCCGGTCTCTGGGGAAGTTCGACATCGTCTACAGCTGGGGCGTCCTGCACCACACGGGCGACCTCTGGGAGGCGCTTCGAATCGCCGACCTGCCCGTCAGGCGCGGGGGGAGTCTGTTCCTCGCGCTCTACAACGACCAAGGTGGTCTCAGCCGGATGTGGACGGCCATCAAGCGGGTGTACGTGGAGTCCAGCCCTCCCGTCCGGATGGCGCTGACGTTGGGGACGGGGCTCGGACTGACGCTGCGCCAAGTCCCGGGCCGGGTCGCCCGCGGGATGAACCCGATCCCCATCGAGGCCTGGCGGGCCAAGCGGGAGGACCGCGGGATGAGCCAATGGACGGACCTCGTCGACTGGGTGGGTGGCTACCCCTTCGAGGTCGCGCGGCCGGAGGAGGTCTTCGAGTTCTACCGAGAGCGCGGATACGAGCTCGAGTTCCTCAAGACCTGCGGAGGCGGCCGGGGCTGCAACGAATACGTCCTGCGCAAGGACGGAGGCAGCGAGTGACCGATCCGACGACCGAGCGCTCTCCGAAGGCGCGCTTCGACTCTCTGTCCGGCTCCGTGGATGAGCGGCTCTACTCGCAGATGACGCTGATCCGCCAGTTCGAGGAGCGCCTGCTCCAGCTCTTCGAAGGCGGGGAGCTCTTCGGGACGACCCATTGCTGCATCGGCCAGGAGGCCGACGCAGTGGGGATCCTGAACCACCTGGACGAGCGGGACATCGTCTTCAGCAACCACCGGTGTCACGGACACTTCCTCGTCTACGGGGATCGCCCCGAGCTCCTGATGGCCGAGATGATGGGCAAGGCCGGCGGCCTCGTGGGCGGTCGCGGTGGCTCCCAGCACATCTGCTATCACGGCTTCCATTCCAACGGTGTCCAGGGCGGCATCGTGCCCAACGCCGTGGGGATGGCGATGGCGGAGAAACTCAAGGGCACCGGAGGCATGGCTGTGGTCTTCCTCGGTGACGGCACCCTCGGCCAAGGCGTCGTGTACGAGGCACTGAATCTCGCTTCGCTTTGGAGCGCCCCAGTTCTCTTCGTGATCGAGGACAATCAGTGGGCGCAATCGACCCCGGTCGAGAAGGAGCTGGCGGGAGACATGGTCGCCCGCGGGCGAGCCTTCGGGATTCGGTCCGGTGAGATCACCTCCACCGACGCCTCGGAAATCTACGCGCATTTTGCCGACATCGTGGCGAGTGTCCGGGAGACCGGGCGGCCCCGCTTCGAGGTAGTCCACACCTATCGGCTCTGTCATCACTCGAAGAGCGATGACAAGCGCCCTCGAGAGCAGGTGGAGGCACGGCGCGTCGGCGACCCGGTCCCGCTCTTGGCGCGCCGGCTCGACCCATCGGTCGTCGCTCGTCTCGATGCCGAAGCCGGTCGCCGGGTCACCGAGGCCGAAGAACACGCGCGTTCCCTGCCGTTCCCGGACCCATCCACCCTGGAGGATTCCCTTGTCTCGGCTCGATGAATCGGAGCGGGAGCTCAACGTTCTGGGCTCGCTGAACGGCGCGCTCCACTCGATCTTGGGCGACGACGACAGGGTCGTCGTGCTGGGGGAGGACCTGCTCGACCCTTATGGAGGGGCGTTCAAAGTGACTCGCGGGCTCTCCGACGCCTATCCGGACCGCGTCCTCACGACACCTATCTCGGAAGCGGGGTTCACGGGAGTCGCCGTCGGCATGGCGATGCGCGGGCTTCGGCCGGTCGTGGAGATCATGTTCGGGGACTTCCTGATGCTCGCGGCCGACCAGCTCCTCAACCACGCGAGCAAGTACACTTGGATGTACGAGGGCAAGGTCGACGTCCCGCTCGTGGTGCGCACTCCGATGGGAGGTCGTCGAGGCTACGGCCCGACTCACAGCCAGTCGATCGAGAAGCACTTCATCGGCATGCCTGGGCTCGTCGTGGTCGCCCCGAGCGTGTTCCACGACCCGGGTGCGCTCCTCCGCACTGCCGTGGTCGACGATGACCGACCCGTGCTCTTCGTCGAGAACAAACTCATGTACGCTCGTCCGCTGAGGCGCATCCAAGGCGGGCGCGTGGGCGACATGGCAGCGCGCGTCGACGACGCCCGCTATCCGACCGTGACACTCTCCTACGACGATTTTCGGGATGCTGACGTGACGCTGGTCGCCTACGGCGGGATGGCGGAGCTCGCCGCCCGTGCCGCGGAGCGGCTCCTTCTCGATGACGAGGTGGTGTGTGAGATCGTGTTGCCGAGCAGCCTCAACCCGCTCGATTTGACGCCCGTACGGCAGTCGTTGGCTCGAAGCGGTCGGCTCGTCGTATGTGAGGAAGCCGCGCCCATCGCGAGCTGGGGGTCGGAGATGATCGCGCGCGTCAGTGCCGAAGCGTTCGACCTCCTCGAGGCCGCGCCCGTGAAGGTAGCGGCGCGCAACCTCCCCATCGCCAATACTCGTGACCTCGAGCGGGCCATCCTCCCGCAAGAGAGCGACATCGTGGCTGCGGTGACCCGCGCGATCGGCTCGCACACGACCCCCGTCCACCTGGCAGGCTGATGCACATCCTACGCGCCCCCCTTCTCAACGCCAACGAGGACTCGCTCGTCGTCGACAGTGTTCACGTCGCCGAGGGAGACATGGTCAGCGCCGGTGACTTGCTCTTCAGCCTCGAGTCCACGAAGGCCTCGACCGACGTCGAAGCTCCGGCGGCCGGGTTCGTTCGTCGACTCGCCGTCGGGGAGGGCGACCGGATCGCCGTCGGCGCCTTGCTGTGCGTTCTCACGGAGAACTCCGACGACGCGCTGCCTGCGCTTCCGGAGGACGATGCCCCAGAGGAGGGCGCCGTGAAGGCGACCCGCCGGGCGCGCGAGCTCGCCGAGGCTCATGGGATCGACCTGAGCGCGCTCGGCGTCCGAGGCATCGTCAAGGAACGGGACGTCCGCCGCCATCTGGATGGAAGCAGCCCGTCGAGCGCAGGCGGCGTCACGTTCTCGCTGGAACGACCCAAGGCGGTGGTCTTCGGCGCCGGCGGCCATGCCCGCGTGGTGATCGACATCGTTCGACAGACGCGTCCCGATCTCGAGCTCGTGGGGGCCGTAGATGATGGAGACACCCCGCCCGCGGCGGTCTTCGGGGTACCCGTGCTGGGTAGCTCCGAGCTCCTCGGAAAGCTCAAAGCAGACGGCGTGAATCACGCGATTCTGGGTGTTGGCGCGGTCACCAACAACAAGGTGCGGGGGGACCTCTTCGCGCGCTTGGTCGAACATGGTTTCGATGTCCCGGCGCTCGTCCATCCGCGAGCGTGCGTGGAGCCGTCGGCGCGGATTGGGCCGGGGGCGCAGATCTTCGCCGGCGCGGTCGTCGGGTCCAACGCCTCGGTCGGCGCGAATGTCATCGTCAACAGCGGCGTCGTCGTGTCGCACGACTGCATCATCGGGTCGCATGTGCATCTCACCCCGGGCGCCATCCTCGCCGGCGGCGTCACGATCGGGGAGAACTCCGTCGTCGGGATGGCCGTGACCATCTACCTGGGCGTACGTGTGGGCCGCGACGTCGTAATCAGCAACGGTGTCGACGTCTTGAGCGACGTACCCGACGGCGAGCTCGTTCGAGCCGCGACCGGCGCACGCCGCGACCACTAGCGCAGGGCCGGGTCGGCCAAAGGCCCACGCTCAGAATGGTTTTCAACTCTCTCGAGTTCTGGCTCTTCTTCGCGGCCGCGGCGTCGCTGTACTTCGTTCTGCCCCGGCGCTTCGCCTGGGTCTTTCTTCTGGTCGCCAGCTACGTGTTCTACATGTGGTGGAACGCGGCCTATATCGTATTGATTGCGGGGTCCACGCTCATCGATTTCGTGGTCGGCAAGCGTATTCACCAAAGTCCGGAGCGCTCGGTCAAGAAGCGCTGGCTGCTCGTGAGCCTGATCGCCAATCTCGGCGCTCTCTTCACGTTCAAATATTGGACCTTCTTTCACGAGAGTGTGGGGGCTCTGGTGCGCGCAGCTGGCGGCACCTACGAAGTGCCTCACCTCGGCCTGCTGCTCCCTGTCGGCATCTCCTTCTACACGTTCCAGACGCTCAGCTACACGATCGACATCTATCGCGGTCAGCTCGCGCCGGAGTCCAACCTCGGGCGCTTCGCGCTCTACGTCGCCTACTTTCCGCAGTTGGTCGCCGGTCCGATCGAACGAGCCCGGACACTCCTTCCCCAGCTCCGCGCGGAGCGGAAGATGGAGTGGGACCGGCTTGTCGACGGACTGCAGCTCGCGCTCTGGGGGCTCTTCAAGAAGGTCGTGGTGGCCGACCGGCTGGCGATGTACGTGGACGCGGTCTACGGCAATCCTGGGGAGCACAACGCGACGACGCTCACGCTGGCGACCTACGCTTTCGCGTTTCAGATCTACGGCGACTTCTCTGGTTATAGCGATATTGCCATTGGTGTCTCGCGCATTCTGGGAATCGATCTCATGCGCAATTTCGAGGAGCCGTACTTCGCGCAGACGATTCGTGATTTTTGGCGCCGATGGCACATTTCTCTGTCCACTTGGCTTCGCGACTATCTCTACATTCCTTTGGGCGGTAGCCGGGGCTCGTCGCTCGCGACGTACCGCAACCTCCTCATCACGATGCTGCTGGGCGGACTGTGGCATGGCGCGAGCTGGAACTTCGTCGTGTGGGGGGCCATCCACGGAGGCATTCTCGCGGTGGAGCGGTTCGCAGAGAAGCGTTCGGGGCGGCAGCTCACCGAGACGCGCGTGCCCCGTGGGGTGGTGTCCTGGGTTCGCATGCTCTTGGTCTTCCACGTCGTATGCTTTGCTTGGGTGTTCTTCCGAGCGGATACCTGGGACGCCGCGGTTGGCGTGCTCTCCGGAATCGCAGGCGGAGGTTGGGGTGCGCCCTTCATGGACCCGCTGACCTTCACGAACGGTCTCGGCGGGGTCGCGCTGCTGCTCGTCGTCGATTGGCAGCTCGCGAGGCGCCGCGGGTCGACCGGCGCGATCGAGGTTCAGCCGCCGATGCGCGCGCGGTGGGTGTTCGCCTATGTCTTGCTGCTCGCCGTCGTGTTCGCCGGCGTCGAATCGGGCAGTCAGTTCATCTACTTCCAATTCTGAGCGATGAAACGCCGAGCCACCTATTCGCTGCTCTTCCTGGCCGGGTTCCTGGTTCTCGACCGGGGGCTCGCCGCCGGCTTGCTGTGGGCGCTCGAAACGACCGAGACCGGGGAGGCCGCCGGTCGCGGACGGTATTCGATCCGGCGCGGGAGAGAGGCCGAGGTCGTGTTGTTCGGAAGCTCCCGGATGAGGCATCACCTCGACCCCAGCATCGTCGGCGAGCGCACCGGCCTCGACACGTTCAACGCGGGAGTCAACGGTCAGGGCGTGGTCTACGCGGCTGCGCTGCAAGCGGCGATGTTGGATGGCGAAGGCTCGAGCCAGCTGCACGTCCTCAACCTCGACGCCGCCGACCTGTTCGACCTCCGGGCGGGACGAGCGCACGTCCTCTCGCCCCTCGGCTTGCGCTATCCGTCGATCGACGAGGTGCTCGGGAGGTTCGACCGCGGGTACGAGCTGAAGGTCATCGCCAGCCGCTCCTACCGATTCAACTCGATGGTCTTCCCCATCGCCGCGAACTTCGGGAAGGCGGCGCCCAGCGACGACGACGGTTTCGCGCCGCTCCCGGTCCGTCGAGTTCCGACCGTTGCACCCCCGGGAGACCTGCCGACGGGTGAGTGCCCGCAGTGCGTCGCGGCCATCGAGGACTTCGTCCATCGCGGGCGGGAGCATGGAGTGGAGATCGTCTTCGTGACCTCGCCGGTGCTCTTCCCGTCGACGGCGCGACAGCGGTGGGCCCACGGCGAGTTCGCGTCGCTCTCACGCCGATTGGAGGTCCCCTGGATCGATGGCCAGGAGCTCGGCGACTGGTCGCGCGACGACTTCTCCGACGCCTACCATCTCAACGAGAATGGGTCCGCCGTTCTGTCGACGCTGGTCGCTGCGGAGCTCGAGCGACTCGGTCAGGACGCGGGTTCGAAGTAGGGGGAACGCGCCCAGATGCCGATCGTGGCCGCGAGATGCTTGAAGAGTGGTTTGGCCAGCATCGGGGGCATTAAGAGCTCGACCGCGCGTCCAACCTTGTTCCCAGCGCTGAACGCGATCTCTTCGACGGTCTCGAGGCCCGCATCCCGCACGACGCGTCGAAGGCGCCGCATCGTGTAGGGCTCGAAGATGCCCTCCGTATCCGCCTGCTCCTTGCGCCAGACCCAGTAGCTCGGAACCACGACGAACACGTTCGGTGCGCAGAGACCGGCCTGGCGGACGACTTCGACCGCGTCCGGGTGGTGGAAGTGCTCCACGACTCCCGATGAGTAGGCGAGGTCGAACTGTCCCTCGAAATCGCCCAGGTCGAGGACGCTCCCCTGGACGAAGCGAGTGCCCGTGGCACCCAGACGGTCCGCCAGTCGCTGCGCCATCGAGACCATCTTCGGGTCGAGGTCGACGCCGGTGACCCGATAGCCGAAGTGGGAGAGCATGGCGGAATACGTCCCGGTGCCGCTGCCGAACTCGAGTACCCGTCCACCTTGCGGACACCGCCGCTGGATGGTCTGGAAGATGGGGAGGTTGTAGGCCCACCGCTTCCGGATGAAGCCCATGAGGTCGCCCCCCACCTGCCGCTCGAAGAACTCTTCCCAGTTCATCCCGCCATCGTTCGCTGCGCTCACCGCAGGTCCGTGACACGCAGCGACTTCGGAAGTCAAGGTGCGTCCCCGCGCGAGCCGCCGACGCGGAGTTCCCCGAGCGTGGGGTGCCGACCGGTGAACCTCGCGCCGGGACCGTGCTACGAAGCCAGGCCATGGCAACGCTCCCAGCCAGCCTCAAGAGCATCCTCCGCACGCGGGTCCAGCGCTCCTATCCGCTGACCTGCGGCAAGTACATGGCACGGAACCTCCAGATCCAACTCCGCGAGGCCGTGGGAGACTGGAGCACCGACCGGACGGGGGTCCAGAACACGGAGCGGACGGTCGCTGACGCGGCCGCCTACGTCGACGAGGTCTTCGAGGACTACAAGACGTACGGGGGTGTGCGACGCTTTCACGGGCGCGTCGCCGAGGTGGGTCCGGGTGACAACTGCGGGGTGGGCCTCCGCTTCCTCCTCGACGGCGCCGAAGCGGTCGACTTGGTGGACCGCTTCGACTGCGCTCGCGATCTGGAGAAGAACGCGGCCCTCTATCGGCTCCTGGAGGACCGCGCGCGGGTCGACGGGAGCCGCGTCTCCATCGTCGATGGAGAGCCCCGCGTACGTGACCTCCGCTGGCACCGGGGACCAAAGGCCGCCGTGGAGGAGTTCTTTTCGACCCCGAACACCTATGACTGGATCGTGTCGCGGGCCGTGCTCGAGCACGTCAACGATCCGGCCACTGGCCTACGACGGATGGCCGCGGCGCTTCGACCGGGTGGGATGCTGCTCCACAAGGTCGACCTCCGGGACCACAACATGTTCTCGGGGCACTTCCACGACCTGAAGTTCCTCGAGGTGCCGGAGCCGGTCTACTTCGCGATGACGCATCGGTCCGGGTTCCCGAACCGAGTGCTGGCGAACGTCTACCGAGACACGCTCCAGTCGTTGCCGAACCTCGATGTGACGATGCTCGTCACTCACCTGGCCGGGGTGGGCCCCGTGACGCCCCACGTCCCGTTCGACGACATCGCGGTGGCGCAAAGGGAGCGCGCCTTGAGCTTCGTCCAGGCGCACCGACATCGCTTCGCTGCCAAGTTCGCCGCCGTCAGTGATGCTGAGCTCGCGACGGCCGGATTGTTCATCGTCGCGACCAAGCGGTAGCCGCCGGCAGCGCGTCGCCGTGGGCTCTCGAGGCGAGCTCCCGGAACAGCGCGTCCCAGGTATCGAGCACCTGCTCGAGCTCGAAGCGCGCGCGGGCGCGCTCACGAGCGGCCGTGCCCATCCTCTGGAGCTGGTCGTCCGCCGCGGACAGCGTCTTCGCCATGGCGGCGGCGAGCCGCTCCGGGTCCTCGGGGGGCACCACGTGGGAACCGCTCGCGTCGACGATCTCGCGAACGCCCCCCACATCGGTCGCGACCACGGGCGTGCCGGTCGCGGCCGCCTCGAGGACCACGTTGGGCAGTCCCTCGGAGCAGGAGCTCAGCACGAACACGTCCGCGGCGCGCATCAGGTCTCGAACGTCGTCCCGCGCTCCGAGCACGACTACGCTCGCGCCGAGCTGAGCCAGCAGCCTGGCGGAACGCTCGTCGGGCTCACCGCGGCCGGCGATGAGCAGTCGGCTCGGCCGCTCCTCCGCTCCCCGAAGCCGTCGAAACGCCTCGAGCAGCGTGGGATAGTCTTTTTCCCAGCGCCAGTTCCCCACAGCGAGAAAGAGCCGCTCACCGGGCTCCGCGCCCAAGGAGGCGCGGACTCGGTGGGCCGCCGATCCATCCGGAGACCACTCATCGAAATCGAGGCCGTTTCCGATGACGTGGAGCATGGACTCCGGGAGCTTTCTGTCGAGTCCCCGGGCGGCCAGCTGACTGTTGGACACGACCGCATCGATGCGCTGGCTCCTCGCCAGGGAGGCGACGACGTCGTCGCGGCCTCGACGACCGAACGCCGGGGAGCGCATCGAGGAGACGACAGCCGGTCTCCCGACGAAGGGCGCCGCCGCGGTCGCGGCCAGGGTGGCGTGGTACATGAACGCGCAGAGCACATCGGGTCGCACCCGACGCAGCCCGAGGGCAGCCCGAGCGATCGCTAGGGGACGAACCGAGGGCAGGAGCGAGCTCGCCACGGGAACCCCGCCCCGCTCGAGCGGTTCGGCCATCGGCCCCGGCCGTAGCAGGGACGTCACGGACACGCGCCACCCCCGATCACGCATTCCGAGCGCGACTCGCACCAGCTGGGTTTCGGCCCCCCCGCGGCCGAGTCCGGTCGTGAGCAACGCGAGCGAACCGGGGGTCACAGCCCCAGCGCCTCGGCGTAGCGGTCGACTATCCCGTCCAGCGTGAAGCGGTCGCGCCAGGCGGTCGGGACCACGCGGTCGGCGCTCGCGGGAGCGGACAGGACGCCGGAGATGGCGCGCCCCAGTCCTTCGGCGTCCCCCACGCCGACGAGCGTCCCGAGGCCGCTGCCCTCCAGCGCCTCGGCGACCCCCGGGCCGTCGACGGCCACGACGGGTGTCCCGAGCGCGATGGACTGAATCAGCGAGTTCGGGAGCCCCTCGCGCCGGCTCGGGTGGGCCATCACCTCGGCACGCGCGACGAAAGGGAAGGGGTTGTCGAGGAAGCCGGGGAGGGAGACGTGGCTCTCGAGGCCGAGGCGGGAGATCTCGGCTTCCAACGCCGGGCGCATCTCGCCTTCGCCCATGATGAGAAGGTGCACGTCCGGGTGTGCTGCGAGCACCGTGGGCATCGCCCGGAGTAGGGTCAGGTGGTCCTTGTGTTCCGCCAAGCGGCCAACCGACACGATGAGCCGTTCGGACCCGGTCATGCCGACGACCGGAGCGAGGGGGTGGGCCGCCTGCTCCTCGAGGAGGGGGAAATCGACCGGGTTGTAGATCACCTCGACCGAAGACTCGGATACCCCCAACACCTCGACGAGGTCCGCCGCGACGTCCCGGCTCACCCCGACCACCCGGTTCGCGCGCCGGTACGCGAAGCGTATCGAGCGAATGGCGGCGTGCGTCCGCCAGCTCCGAGCGTCGTCCAGCTGACCACCGACACAGTTCGCTTCGCGCAGGACGAGCTGGTTTCGGGTGCGCGCGAGAGTGGTTGCCAGCACGGCCGCGACGTTCGCGTGGTTCATCGTCGCCAGGAGTGCCTTGGGCCGCGCGCGCCGAAGGTACCGGGCCAATGGGAGCACCGCGCGGCTCACACGTGCCTGGCCGAGATCGACGAGTCGAACCCCCTCGTCGACTCGGTCGAGGTACGCCCCCGTCGCCGATCCAGGGACGAGGTCGACCCGCGCGCCCCGCTTCTGAAGGGCATTCGCGAGTTGAACCATGACCCACTCGGCCCCACCCCCCCGAAGCGAAGGAACGAATACGGCGACGTCTGGGCGCTTGGCGGCGGGGTGTGTCTGGCTCACGACAGCCTCTCCCGGGACCATAGCTGCTCGGAGGTGGTGGGCCAGCGCCGTCTCGGCACTGAACGCGAGGTGGGACCGGCGATACCAAGGGGTTCCGGGGGCACCGTTCTGGCGTATAGGTGCCGGGCCAGCTATGTCGACTACCGGAGTGAGCTCTTAGATGTGTGGAATCGCTGGACTCTGGGGAGAGCGCGACGGCCGAGAACCCGTCGGTCGCATGCTTGGCGAGCTGCTCCACCGAGGTCCCGACGCCGGGGGCCTCTGGTCGTCGGAGGCCCAGGGGCTGACCCTGGGTCACCGTCGGCTAGCGATCCTCGACCTATCGAGCCGGGGCGCCCAGCCCATGACTTCCCGCGATGGCCGCTGGACCATCACCTACAACGGTGAGCTCTACAACTTCCGACGGCTGCGCGCGGAGCTCTCGGCTCGCGGGCACGTTTTCGATGGCGGCTCCGACACCGAGGTGCTCCTCGCGGCGGTCATCGAGTGGGGGGTCGTCGAAGCCTGCGAACGTGCCGTCGGGATGTTCGCCTTCGGGTTGTGGGATTCGGTCGGCGAAGAGCTCTGGCTGGGGCGCGACCGACTGGGAAAGAAACCCCTCTACTACGCGCAGCACTCGGGCCGGCTCGCTTTTGCGTCCGAGCTCCGCGCGCTGCGGCGCTTGGACACGCTGCCCGACACCATCGACCGTCAGGCGCTGGCCTCCTACATGCGCTTCAAGGCCGTCCCCGGCACCCGGAGCATCTTCGAGGATGTCTCTCGGCTGGAGCCGGGCGCGGTCCGTCGCTTCCGACAGCCGCGGGGCGAGAGTGAGCTCCACCGGTTCTGGAACGCTGCGGAGGTCGCGGCAGAAGGGCTGCGGAGCCGCATCGAGTCGGCGACCGAATTCCAAGCCCGTCTCGTCGAGGTCCTGAGCGACGCAGTCGAGCTGAGAATGGAGTCGGATGTTCCCCTCGGCGCGTTCCTCTCGGGCGGCGTCGACTCTTCTCTCGTGGTCGCCCTGATGCAGAAGGCCAGCGTTCGACCGGTCCGGACGTTCAGCATCGGTTTCGACGTCGAGGGCTACGACGAAGCCGTGCACGCCAAGGCGGTGGCCGAACACCTCGGAACCGACCACCACGAGCTCTACCTGACGCCGGACGACGCCCGGGACGTCATCCCGCTGTTGCCGCAGATGTTCGACGAGCCGTTCTGCGATGTGTCCCAGATCCCGACGTTCCTCGTCTCACGAATGGCTCGCCAGCACGTGACCGTCTGCCTCTCCGGTGACGGCGGCGACGAGCTCTTCGCAGGCTACCACCGCTACGCCTCGGTGGAGCGATGGTGGGCGCGCAGTCGCGCCATTCCACAGCCGCTGCGCCGGGCGGTGGCCGGACTCCCACTTCCTGGGGTCGCTCTCGATGCTCTCGAGCGAGTGAGGTTGCGTGATCGCGCGATCCTCGCGCGTGACCTCGCCCGGACCTCCGATTCTCCCACGGACTTCTATCGGACGTTGATGGCCAACTGGCGCGAGCCGACGAGCCCGGTTCTCGGAGTGAACGAGTCGCTGCCACCGTTCGCCGGGACGCCCGGCCCGTTCCCCGATCTCGACCAGATGACGGAGCTCGGGAGCTTTGTCGACCTGGTGACCTATCTCCCCGACGTGATCCTCGTGAAGGTGGACCGAGCCAGCATGGCCGTCAGCCTCGAGGCGCGGGCGCCACTGCTCGATCACCGTATCGCCGAGCTGGCGTGGCGGTGCCCCCTCGCGATCAAGTGCCGTGACGGTGTCCCGAAGTGGCCATTGAAACAGTTGCTCCATGAGCACGTCCCGCGGGCGCTCGTGGAGAGACCGAAGATGGGGTTCGGTGTTCCCATTGGCGTATGGTTGAGGGGGCCGCTACGAGAATGGGCCGAAGACCTGCTCTCCGAGTCCCGCCTGCGAAGAGAGGGGTACCTCGACGTAGGGATGGTGCGTCGGGCCTGGGAGGAGCACCTGACTGGCGCCAGGGACCGATCCCCGCAACTCTGGTCGACGCTGATGTTCGAGTCTTGGTTGGAATCAGGGGCGCCATCGAGCGCCATGGTCGACAGCACGAAAGGTCTCCATGCCGTCTCGGCGTGATCCCTCGATGCGGCGACTCGTCGGAGCCGCCTTGGGTCTGCTGGCGATTCTCCCCGCACTGCAGAGCTGCGAGGACGAGGTCCCGAATTGCGTCGACACGTCGGTACGAGAGGTGGGAGGGCCGTGTGGCCCGTGCGGACTGGACGAGCTCGTGTGCACCGACGACGAGTGGTCCTGTGACGGGGCCACCGAGTGCGGTCTGGGCGATCCGTGCGCTTCGGACGGCGAGTGCGAGCGAGGCGTCTGCTCTCTCGGACGTTGTGTTCCCGACGGGATGGTCTTCGTGCCCGCCGGCAACTTCCGGATGGGGTCGATGCCCTCCGAGATCGGGCGGGTGGACGAGCTCGAGCAGCCCCACCTCGTTCGCCTGACGCGGCACTTCTTCATGGATGCTCACGAGGTCACGCAGAACGAGTTCGAGGCGCTGGTGGGCGTGAACCCTGCGTACTTCGGGAGTTGTGGGGGAGACTGCCCCATCGAGAACGTCCGCCTCACGGAGGCCCTCTACTACGCCAACGCGCGTTCCGAAGCGGAGGGCTTGCCCACTTGCTATGACCTGAGCGGGTGCACGGGTGCGCTCGGGACGACCTACGAGTGCCCCGGGCCATTGGAGGTCCACCTCGACTGCCCCGGATACCGACTGCCCACCGAGGCCGAGTGGGAGTACGCCTATCGCGCAGGCACGACGACGGCCTACTACAACTCCGACCCGATGGAGCGTGTCGGCTGCGAGTACGCTCCCCTCGCCGAAATCGCACAGTTCTGCGGCAACTGCACCGTGAGCTACGAGGACCGCTTCGACTGCAGCATGGGTGGCGCACGACCGGACCAACCCACCGACTGCGGGCCGGCGCCGGTTGGATCGTTCGCCCCCAACGAGTTCGGGCTCTTCGACATGAGCGGCAACGTGGCGGAGATCGTGTGGGGCGGAGAGGGAGAGTTTCCCTATCGGTCCGAGGATCCGATCGGCCCCACCGGGCTCGATCGGGCCGGGCTGCGGGGCGCCAGCTTCTGCGGTCACCCCGCGAGGCTCCGCGCGGCCGACCGGAAGACGACGACATGGACCCAACGGAACCCGGCGCAGGGATTCCGGCTCGTTCGCACCTACCGCCGTGCCCGGGACGAGGAGCGCGTCGACGACGACGTCTGCGACAATGGGTGCGGCGAGTGCCAGGAGCTCGAGCTAGGGCCCGACGTCCCCTGCGGCAGCTGCGGGGCCGGACAGACGACGTGCACCGAGGACGCAGAGTCGGTCGAGTGCTCCGGCGATGGAGGCTCGTGCGACTACGGGGCCGTCTGTTCGGCGGAGGATCCTTGCGCCGTGGGGGAGTGCTCGAACGGGCACTGCGTCCCGCCCGGTTTCGTGTTCGTCCCCGCGTCGGTCTTCGCCATGGGTCCGCAGCCTGGCGAACGTGGGGCGGATGGCGTAGAGGACCTGCGCCATCAGGTCGTGGTCTCGCGTCCGGTCGCGATGATGGCGCGAGAAGTGACGCAGGCGATGTGGGGTGCCGTGATGGGCACCGATCCCGCCCGCTTCGTGTTCTGCGGTCCCGACTGCCCGGTGGACAGCGTCAATCGGGCGGACGCTCTGGCGTTCTCGAACGCGCTCAGTCGAATCCAAGGGCTCGCCGAGTGCTACGACCTGTCGGGGTGCACCGGTGAGCCCGGGATCTCGTTCGAGTGTCCCCCGGGCCTCACCTTCGACCCCTCGTGCGAGGGATACCGGCTACCGACCGAGGCGGAGTGGGAGCTCGCCTACCGGGGGGGCACCACATCCACGTTCTACAACGGGGACCCCGACATGCGCAGCGCTTGCGAGCAGCCTCTGCTCGACGAGATCGCGCGCTATTGTGGAACCTGTGAGGTCTCGTGGCCCGGTGGCTTCACCTGTGAAGTCAGCGGCGTCCCGGCGTGCGGCCCGACGTCTGTCGGTGCGTTGGCGCCCAATCCCTACGGACTCTTCGACATGTCTGGCAACGTCGCCGAGCTCGTGTGGGACCTCTACGCGCCGTACGAGACGGATATCCAGACGGACCCGATCGGTCCGACGGACACGGGGGAAGAGGACCAGATCTATCGCGGGGGAGGCTTCTGCGCCCACTCCGATCGACTCAGAGCGGCCGACCGCAAACACATCGACCGCCGGGGCCGGCTCTTCGATGTCGGGTTCCGAGTCGTCCGCACGTTGCCGCGCGTCGGGCCCGACCCCTGTGACAACGAGTGCGGGGGGTGCGGCGAGCTGCCTTTCGATCCGGGCACCCCTTGCGGGCCCTGTCTCGCGGACCGCATCGTGTGCGACGGGCCAGAGGCAGTCCGATGCGGTGGCGACACGACCTCCTGCGACTTCGGGACCCCATGCTCGGACGACTCGGCGTGTGAAGCCGGCAAGTGCTCGAACGGTCGCTGTAGCGCTCCCGGATTCGCGTACGTCCCCGCGGGGAGCTTCACGATGGGATCCCCCACGGACGAGATTGGCCGGAACGCTGACGAGACCCAGCATTCCGTCACCCTCACGCGCTCCTTCCTGATGATGGAACACGAAGTGACGCAGTCCGATTGGATGTCGTTCTTCGGACCCGGTGTCGCCACGTTCACGGGCTGCGGGCCCGACTGCCCGATCGAGGGGGTGACCTGGCTGGACGCGCTCGGCTACGCCAACGCGCTGTCCCGTTCGCACGGGCTCGAGGAGTGCTACGACCTCTCCGAGTGCACGGGCGCGCCGGGGGCACGCTTCGGTTGTCCTTTTGACGTGGGGTTCTCGCTCGACTGTACTGGCTATCGTCTCCCGACCGAGGCGGAGTGGGAGTACGCCTATCGGGCCGGGACCAATGACGCGCTGGTCGGCGGGCCCGCCACCAGCGACCCCATCTGTGATCAGCCCGCCCTCGAGTCGACCGCTCGTTATTGCGGCACGTGCGCTGCAACGTTCGAGGGCGCTGTGGAGTGCAGCGCCGGAAGCGTCTCCACCTCGTGCGGCACGGCTCCCGTCGGCAGCTACGCCCCCAACGACTGGGGTCTCCATGACATGGCGGGGAACGTGGCTGAGCTGGTGTGGGACGTCTACGACGCGTACCCGGGCTCGGTGACCGACCCGACGGGCCCGGTTCACTCGGGCCAGAACAACGTCGCGCGAGGCGGGGGCTACTGCGGCTACCGCGACCGGCTTCGCGCCGCTGACCGCCGTACACTCACACGTGTCGCAGGTCCCATCGACGTCGGGTTTCGGCTCGTCCGGAGCGTTCCATGAGAGCTAGTCTTCCCTTCTTGCTCGGATTGACCGCGTTGGCCGCGTGCGGTGACCCCACCCCCGTCGACAACGGGTGCGGCGGGCTGACGGAGCTCGAGGGAGTGCCCGGCGGCGCGTGCGGGTGCGATGGCACGTGGTCGTGCGACGGTTCGGAGGCCTTGGTGTGCGACGACGTGACCGCGAACGCCTGCGGTGGATGCGGCCCGCTCGACGGATCCGTCGGCGATTCGTGCGGCGAGTGTGGTCAGCTCGCCTGTTCCGAGGGAGCGCTCGCGTGCCTGGACGAGGGCTTCAACGAATGCGGAGGTTGCGCCACCCTGGAGGGGCCGGTGGGCGGCAGCTGCGGTGAATGCGGCGGCACTTGGGCGTGCCAGGGAGTGGATGCGCTCGTGTGCGACGGTGGCGCGAACGACTGCGGAGGGTGCGAGCCGCTCGCGGGCGTGGTGGGAGACTCTTGTGGGACCGCCTGCGGGATCTACGCTTGCGATGGTCCCAACGAGCTGTTCTGCGATGAGAGTGTCGCTCCCAACGCTTGCGGCGGTTGCGGGAGCCTCTCTGGCGCCCCGGGCGACTCCTGTGGCATGTGCGGTAGGCTGGAGTGCGACGGCACCGACACCCTCGTCTGTGTGGAGACCTGCACCATGATCGGGGCGGCTTGCACCGCCGGAACGTGTGGTCCGGACCTCGAATGCACGGCCGGCCGATGTGCCCCACCGGGCCTGGCCTTCGTGCCAGCCGATTCGTTCACGATGGGGGCGCCGACCGACGAGCGCGGATTCCACAGTGGCCGCGAGAATGGCCAGCACACCGTGACCCTCACCCACGACCTCCTCGTCCAGAGGACCACCGTGACACAGGGCGAGTACGCTGTCGTCACCGGCGCTCGACCGGCGTACTTCGCCAACTGTGGCGACGAGTGCCCCGTCGAGCGGGTGTCTTGGTGGGAGATGCTCCTCTACGCGAACGCGCTCTCGCGCGCGGAGGGGCTGACCGAGTGCTACCAGGACCTCGGCGTCTGCACGGGCGTGGAAGGGGAGGGCTGTGACCCCGGTGACGACCACTGCGCCGGCTTCACCTGCGCCAACGACGACCCCACCTTCGACCTCTCCTGTGACGGCTACCGGCTGCCGACCGAATCGGAGTGGGAGTACTTCGCGCGGGCGGGCACGATGACCGCTTTCCTGACGGCCTCTGGCTCACTGCAGGAGTGGGGCGCAACTCCCGTCGACCCGGAGCTCGGGCTCATTGCCTGGTACGGCGCCAACTCCGGAGTCTCGTACGCCGGTGGGCTGCCCTGCGACTACGACCCGACCGCCACCACCTGCGGTCCTCATCCGGTCGCACAGAAAGCCCCGAACGCATGGGGCCTCTTCGACATGACGGGCAACGTCTGGGAGCGGGTGTGGGACCGGAGCGGAGACTACCCGGCTCCGGGTTCGGTCGTCGTGGACCCGCTGGGCCCGGATGCCACGGCGGGGCGGCCACGTCGCATGCGAGGCGGCCCGTTCAACGCCTGGGGCCAGTACATGCGCGTTGCGTACCGTACCGGACCCGGGCCGGAGCAGCGCTACTACAACGTGGGGTTTCGGTTGGTGCGTAGCATCCCGTGAGGGCGTCGGAGCGCGGCCGCCTGCGCGCGCGGGCTCCGCGGTGTAGAGGAGCAGGAGCAGCCCCGCATAGAAGGGGAGCATCGGCGTTCGGTAGCGGGAGAGCGTGCCCAGGTTGGTGCTCGAGATGCCTACCCCGAGAGCGACCATGAAGGTCATCGCGACCATGAACATCAGGGTCGGGTTCCCTTTGAGGAGCCGGTAGACGCCTCCTGGGCGATGGCGTCGGAAGATACGATAGAAGAGGTAGACGAATGCGGTCGTTTCCGCTGCGTTGATCAGCATCATCGCGTTGGAGACCTCGATGATCAGCGGGCGGAAGAGGCTCGTGAGCAGCGCCAACGGGAGGAATGCGATCTTGGTGAGCATCGAGTCGCTCGCTGGGTCCACCAGCAGATAGGAGCTTCCCCCGGTCACGCGCCCGCCCACCTGCTGGAGCCTCATCGCCTCCTCGCCCAAGTTGCCCAACGCGTAGCGTGGAAAGAGCTCTCCGAGGCCGATGAAGGCGATCCCCGCGACCGAGGCCGCGACCAAGAGCACGCCGGGCCGAATCTGGACCTCGTTACCCCCCCGCATGCTGCGTTCCCAGTACACGTACACCCCCGCGCTCGCCGCCAGCGTGAAGAGCAGGTAGGGCTTCGAGATGGAGAGGATGAACGCTCCCACAAGCGTCATCAGGACGCCCCGGAGTAGCTCGCGGTCTACCACGTGGCGAAGCCCCAGGGTCACCATGCCGAGCCCACCGAACGCCACGGCTTCTTTCTGGAGCGCCGCCGTCCAAAACACCATCGACGGCACCAACAGGCATCCAAGCGCGAGCGGGACGTGGCGTCGCTCGTCCACACCTCTGGCGAGGGCCGCGTAGATCGCGATCTGGCCCGCGAAGGCGAAGACCGTCATGAAGAGGTTCGTCGCCCAGATCCCACCGAAGTAGTAGTGGAGCAGGCCCGAGATTCCAGCCGCCGCCCCTGTGGGTCCTCCGAGGCCGTGGATGCGTAGCGGTACGCGCGGCTCGCCCCCGAGGGCGGCCGAGACGACCGCCCCGAGATCGCCGGTCAAGTCTGCGTAGCGAGCCAGCGCCTCTCCGTGGCGGATGTATGTCAGCATGTCGCCGTAGCCATAGACGTCGCGCACGATGAATACCTGAGCGACGGTCGCCGCCAGGTGTGCGGCGAGCGCTGCGAGGGCAATGTGAGTGACCCGCGGGCGATGCTGCCGTGTCATGCCCACGGCGAACCACAGGCCGATGAGCACGAACGCGCAGCAGCCGACTATCTCGCGCATGTGAGCTCCTCGTAGAGGCCGAGGAGTTGTTCCTGCCGGTCGCTACGACGAAAGTCAGAGTGTACTCGCGCGCGGGCGGCGTCTCCGTGCGCCGTACGCATCGATGGGTCGCCGAGATACGTGTTCAGCGCGTTTGCGAGCGCCTGTGCGTCACCCGGGGGCACGAGGATCCCCGTGACCCCATCGACCACCGCGTCCACGCAGCCTTCGACATGCGTCGCGACGCAAGGAATCCCCATGGCGGCCGCTTCGAGTGGGACGTTGGGGAATCCCTCGCGATAGGAAGGTAGGGCGAGGACGTCCATGCCTCCATAGAGGTGCGCTACGTCCTCGCGCTCACCGAGCAGGAGCACATCGGAGCGTCCCTCGAGCTCCGCACGAATCTCTGGGGACACTGCGTCCCGGGCTTCCCAGGGACCGACGACCACCAGTCGCGCGTTCGGGTGGGCGTCGTGAACACTACGCCATGCACGTGTGAGCTCGTGCACCCCCTTGTCACCCACCAGCCGACCGACGAAGCCGACCACCAGCCCGCCTGGCGGCACCCCCCACGCCTTCCGGAGCCGAAGTCGCCCCTCAGCAGCCCCGCCATGGAAGACCTCGACATCGACGCCATTGCCCCCACCGCCCAACACGCGTGCCGAGCGCCGCAGCACGCCCTCCTGACTCGCTCGTTCACGAAGAGACGCCGATTGGCAGAGCACTTCGTGTGCAAGAGCACATGCGGTGGCCTCGGTGGCCCAGAGCAAACGCCGCTTCAGCCCCGTCATTCCGACATGGGGTAGCCCTCGCATATGGTAGAGGACCGTGGTCCCGGTGAGACGGGCCGCGAGGACTCCGAGCAATCCGCCCTTCGGGGTCTGGGCGTGGATGAGCGCGGGGTCGACCAAGCTCACCAGACTCCTGAGCCGTCGGAGCGCGCGAAGGTCCTCTCCGGGCGCGATCGCACGGCTCAGCGGTAGTGGGTGCACCCTCACCTGTTCCACCCGTCCGAAGTCTGTCAGGGCGCGGCCAGGCGCGGCCGCCACCTGCAGCTCCCACCCTCGACTTCGCGCCCGCTCGGGCAGGCCACGGATGAACCGAAGGGAGTCCGGAACGGTCAGGACGTGAAGGACGCGCTTGCTGGTCATGGGTGGACGGGCCAGCGACGAGTTTCCTCGGCGAAGGCAACCCGACGGACCATCAGTAGAGCGGCCCGCAGATCGGGCGCTGTACAGCGGCGTCCGTTGCGCCGCAACCGCCGAACGATCATCCGGCAGACGCCGGAGGCTCAGCCGATGCCGACGACCTTGGCGAGCACGACTGTGATGTTGTCCGGCCCGCCGTTCGAGTTCGCCCGGTTGATGAGCTCGCTCGCAGCCTTCTTCAGGTCCTTCTGCTCGGCGAGCACGATTTCCTCGATCTCGTCGTCGCTCGCCGGACCGCACAGGCCGTCGCTACACAACACGTAGATGTCCCCGGGCTGGGGCTTGTCGAGCTGGGTGTCGACCTTGACGGTCTCCTTCATGCCCAAAGCACGCACGATGACATTCTTGTGCGGGAAGTTCGCGATCTCCTCTTCGGAGAGGCGCTTCATCTTGATGTAGTCGTTCAGGAGCGAGTGGTCCTCGGTCAGCTGCTCCATCTTTCCGCCACGCACGCGATAGACCCGCGAGTCACCGACGTGGGCGATGAGGACCCCGTCATCGACGACCAGGATCCCCACGGCGGTCGTGCCCATGCCTCGCAGCTTCGGATCCCGTTGCGCCGCCTCGTAGATTCGGAGGTTTGCCAGCTTGATGCTGGTGATCAGCCGGTTCTCCTCGTAGCCCCGCGACTTGTCCATCTTGTACGGCCAGGTCGCCTCTGGGTCCGCCGTCGTGGCGCGAAAGAACTCCCGAAGGGTGTCGATGGCCATCTGAGAGGCCACTTCACCAGAAGCGTGTCCACCCATCCCGTCGGCCACCACGTAAAGGTGGTCTTCGTCGAGGCACGTGAAGTTGTCCTCGTTATGGGTGCGCTTCATGCCGACGTTCGTTTCGCCGGTCGCAATCACTCGTGCACGCGCCATCCGCTGGGGGAGCCTACTGATGCGAGTCCATCGGAGTCAATGGAAACCGCCCGAGACAAGCAGCTAGCCGGCTGGCCCGCGTGGGCTACGCTGGCCCGGTGCTGCGAAACGAGTCGGTGAAGCGAGTGATCGACGTCTTGGGAGCGGGAGCGGGACTGCTTTG
Source organism: Deltaproteobacteria bacterium (assembly GCA_017644045.1). Classification (GTDB taxonomy): domain Bacteria; phylum Myxococcota_A; class Polyangia; order Polyangiales; family Houyiibacteriaceae; genus UBA1660. The sequence goes on along the minus strand of JAEPMI010000007.1, from coordinate 53,991 downwards.
CCTATCCCCGGTCACGCTGGGAGCGGCCATCGGAGTCCGCCTCGCGCATGGAAGCCCGGTGCTCTTCCGCCAAGAACGCCCTGGTCTCCACGGCCGCCCCTTCTTCCTCTACAAGTTCCGGACCATGCGCGAGCCACGGTCGGGCGAAGACATGCTCGCCAGTGACGGCGACCGCATCACGCCACTTGGACGCTTCCTACGTGCCTCCAGCATCGACGAGCTGCCTTCGCTCCTGAACGTGCTCAAGGGCGACATGTCGCTCGTCGGGCCTCGGCCTCTCTTGATGCGCTACCTGGATCGCTACACACCCGAGCAGGCACGCCGCCACGACGTGAAGCCCGGCATCACGGGCCTCGCCCAGGTTCGTGGTCGAAACGCGCTCTCTTGGGAGGAGAAGTTCGCCCTCGACCTCGAGTACGTCGACAACTGGAGTCTCCTCCTCGATTTCCAGATTCTCATCGAGACGGTCTGGAAGGTGGTGGCTCGCAAAGACGTATCCCATGTGGGCCACGCCACGATGCCCGAGTTCATGGGCACGCGAGCGGTCGACCAAGCGTGCGCCTGAGCTTTGCCCAGCGCGCCGTCCCCCAGTTACCATGAGGCCCCTGATGCCCCGCGGCGATGACGACGATCTCCTCCACCTGCCGCCGCTCCCTCCTCTCGGCTCCGACGAGTCCCTCGGGACCGGCGACGGCGAGCTCGTGCTGGACATCGATCCAGCCGCGGGGGAGATCGTGGGCCTCGACGACGCCGAGGCCGGGCTCGGTGAACTCGATCCGGCAGTGCTCCTCGACGAGCTCGAGGAGCTCGCGCCGGACGACGGCTCGCTGGCGCCAGGGGTGGAGCTGGACCTGGCGGAAGACATCCCGGCCTCTGACGCCGAATACGGCCACCGCGACGGCACCGAAGCGCCCAGCGCCGAGGAGTGGGAGGGCGATCATGGAATCACCACGCTCGCCGAGCTCGGATCCGACGATGGCGGCGAAACCGGGCTCGACGATCTCGCCATGGGCCTCCAGGGCGATGACGCCCTTCCGAGCCTCCCACCACTGGAAGGTGATGCAGAGGAGGGTGAGCCGCTGGCGGACGATCTGGACCTCGGCGACGTGATGGCTGTCGAGCTACCCGAGACCCGGGACCCGGCGAGTGAGCCGGACGACGTCGCATGAGAGGCGACCGCTTCGAACCGCGCGTCGAGCGGCTCCGGGACGCTCTGCTCGAGGGGCTGGGGAAGGGCGCCAGCGAAGAGGTTCGCCGAGAGCTGAAGCTGGACAGTGAGTCCCCAGATCTCGAGGCCGCGCGTTCGCTGGTCCAGATCGTGAGCGCCTGCAGTGTGGCGGTGGCCGGTGAGGGTGAGGTGGAGAAGAAGCCGCTGCAGCCCCCGAGCTTCGCCGCCGAGAAGGAAGCCTCGGGTTCGACTGCCGACACGTCGCTCCTCGGTCGTCTTGGCGCCGATGACACGTTCTCTGCGGCGGATCTCGACGACGTCGAGACGCTCCTCGGGGTCCTGCAGGCTGGTTCGCTGCGCCAGCGGCGGGCGGCGCTCGCCCGACTGGTCGAGCTCCACCAGGTACGCGAGCTCTCGCCCACCGAAGTGAACCGTTTCTCCGAGTTGACCAACCGAACCGGCGACCACGACCTCGAGCTGGAGCTCGCGGATGCCCGAGAACGGCTGGGCGGGGGTCCGGCTCGCTCGATCCGAGCAGCTCGGGAGCGCTGGGCGAAGCTCGCGGCGGAGGTCGAGGCCGATGTCCGCGCCTACTGGGAGGGCGAGAGCTCGGACGAGCCCTTCGCCGAGCTGCCTGGCGACGACCGAGCCGAGCTCTTCTTACGGGCCCGCGAGCTGCCGGATCTGCTGATCAATCATGTCGCAGCCATCCTCGAGGGGGACGCCGGCGAGCGGGAACGCTCGTTTCAGCGCGAGATGCTCACCTCGCTCCGTCACGCGGGCGACGCCCGGCTGGTGCCCTCCCTGCTCATCCTCCTCGGGCAGGGTGGACAGGAGTTGGCGATGGAGGCGGCTCGGGCCCTCCGGCGGACCATGGACCCTCGGGTGCGGCCGTCGCTCGCTGAGCAGTTCGAGCGCTCCCGTCACGATGGGCCGAAGGCGCTGATCGCCGGAGCGCTCGGCGAGCACGGGGATGCCCGCGGCCGCGAGTACGTCCGCAGCCTCTTGGAGCGTGACGAGGTAGCCGTGGTCGAGATGGCGCTCGAAGCTCTGGAGACGCTCGGGACGGTCGAGGACACGCCGAGCATCACCAAGCTTCTGGACCACGAGGACGAGCGCGTGCTTCACCGCGCGATCCGGGCACTCCAGCGGGTCGCCGATGGTCGCGGGCTGAAGGCGCTTCGGGCTGTGGCGCGCTCCCCCAGGGGTGCACGGCACCTGGCCGAGCTCGAGGAGGCCCGCGAGACAATCCTCGCGCGGGTCGATCTGCGGGGCGAAGAGGTCGAGCCCGACGACACGAGCGCGATCCGCCTGGTCCCCGACGAGCGCCCCACGGTGGTCGTTGGCGGAAAGCGTTTCGCGGCATGGCGTTCGTATCTCATCGGGCAGGTGTGGCTCGCAGTCGGCGCCCTCCAGCGGGGAAGGGCACGCCTCGAGCGCGCGGCGACCCTCCGACCCGGTTGGGTCTGGCCCCACCTGACGCTGGGCATGGCCTTCGCGCGTCGCCGGCAGCACGCTCTGGCTCTCGCGTCGTTTCGCCGAGCAATCGAGATCGACCGCAAACGGGTCGAACGGCAACCGTTGGCGATCCGTGCCGCGACTCGGTGCTTTCTGCGTCGCGCCGAGCAGGTCGCCGGAGACGGGCGGGTCGACGTGGCGCGCGGGCTGGTCGCGGAGGCCCGGGAACTCGACCTGAGGCGGGTCGATCGAGCGCTACGCTTCGAGCTGGAGCGTCGTTGGGACGCCCTCCGGAGAGCCGCGTGAGCCAGCTCGACCTCCGCGATTTGGTGTCCGTGGCGCGGGAGGCGGTCGTCGGCGAGGTGGCCGACGGCCGCTTGGTTCGCGCTACCCTGGAGATCGAGGTCGACGGGCAACAAGAGCTGATCGTTCTGTCGGCGGCGGCGGACGGGACCCTTCGAGCGGTGGCCTCCGACGGGGCCACGGACGGCCCTCACGTACGCGCCGCCCTCTCCATGCTGGCAGGCGAGCAAACGGTGAGCTCCGGAAGGCAGAGCGAGCTTCCCACCGCACCAGGCTCCATCAGCGCGCCTCGGGTAGCCAGCCCGTTCGCCGACGCGCTCGAAGAGCTGGTCACGGCGGTGGTCCGAGCAGGGCTCCGGGGCGCGCCGGGGGCCGTTGCGGTTCGTGAGGCCGTCGAGCGAGTCCTCCGAGAGGCACCTCGGCCGACGCCCCCGGGGCTCGGGCGAGCGCTCGCACGGCTACGCCGAGGGCTGGTGGAGGGTGACGTGGATTTGGTGGCTCGCATCCTGGACGGTGCGGCCCGGTTGGCCCGGGATCTTCGTGAGGAGGTGACGACCGATGAGGCGCGGCGGAGAATCGCTGCGTGGACCGTTCGGCCCGGAGCACGCTCCGCGAACGCGGAGACCCTGAACGAGCGCGAGTTGGTCGAAGTGGGCCGCGAGTGGCTGCCGACGGCGGGTGCAGCGTCGAGCGTCCAGCGGCGCTACCTGGTATGCACGACCACGGGTGAGGTGTTCCGGGAGGAGCACACGAGGGGTGCGGCAGAGGCGAGCGTCGGTCCCTGTCCGCGGACGCTGCGCGTCGGGCTCGCTCAGGTCGAGGAGGGCCCCGCCCCCCGGCGGATCCGCCTCCTTCAGTACGAGGTCGCGCCGGAGCTGACCGTTGCGTCCCACGAGCGTCTCACGGAGATGGCCGAGCGCGAGGTCCGCCGGGTCCACGAGCGCTACCGGAAGTGGGTACGTCAGTACCCGGCGCTGGCAGAGCCGGTCATCATCCTTCGCGCCGAGGGGCGTTTGCGGGAGACGGCCGGCGCGTTTCGATTGGACGACGACGAAGGCGGGTCGATCGGGCTTCGACCTGAGCCAGGCGTTGCCACGCTGCTCAGGGAGTGCGAGGCGGACCGGTCCTCCCGCTGGATCGCGGGGCGGCTGGCGGAGTCGGAGGGCAGAGTGGTGCTCGAGCCGATCGCGCTCGGACTGACCGGTGATTCTGGTGCCCGCTTGCTCCGCCTCTGAGGTCGTCCGTGGGTCGCCGCCAAGAAGGCTCCGGTGACCATGGTCACGGCGCCCAGTGCGAACGGAGCGAGCTCGCCGAAGAACCCCAGCCGACCGAGAAGGCTCGCCGCAGCGAACGTGATGAAGCCGAGGGCGGTCCCCATGGCCAGATGCTCGCTGAGGGCGGGCCACCGGCGCAGGATGCCGACCGCGGTGAGCGCGGCACCAACTGCGGCGAAGGGCGCCACCGGCGTGTCGAGAACCTCCGTCTGCGCTGCCAGTCCCGCGGCCGCTAGGCTGCTCCCTCCGAGGAAGAGCGCCGCGTCTCGAAATCGGCTGCCTTTGGTGATGGGACGGGTCGAGGGAGCCAGCTGCGTCAGCAGATGCTGGGCTCGCTCTCCGAGCGCGCGCGCGCTGGCAAAGCGCGCCTCAGGCTCCCGTGCCATCGCCCGCAGCACCAGCTCCTCGACCGCGAAGGGGATTCCCGCCTGCCGGCGGCTGGGTGCCGGGGGCGGGCCATCGAGCACCCGCGCGAGCGCCTCGGTCGCGTTGCCGCCAGGGTAGGGCGCGTGACCGGTGAGCGCGTGATAGAGGACGGCCCCTGCGCCGTAGACGTCGGAGCGAGCGTCGGCCGCGGAGGCCTTTCGGACCTGCTCGGGCGCCATATAGAGCGGCGTCCCGAGCGCGACCCCCGTGCGGGTGATGGCTGCGTCGTCGTCCACGCGAGCTACACCGAAGTCGAGGAGCTTGACCCGGACCGACCCGGATTCACCATCGAGGAACACGTTCGACGGCTTCAGATCCCGATGCACGACCCCAGCGGCGTGGGCGTCACACAGGGCCCGAGCCAGCTGCACCGCGATGGCGAGCACCTCGGCCGTCGGTAGCGGGCCGCGGCGCTCGATACGTTGGCTGAGATCCTCCCCCTCGAGGAGCTCCGTCACCAATACCGGCCGCCCGTCGGGGGCGTCGAGCACGTCGAGGACCTCGACCACGTGCTCCGAGTGCAGCCGAGCCAGGGCGCGCGCCTCGCGCCGAAAGCGGCGCCGGGCCGTGTCCGAGCCCGCGAAGGCAGCGGCCAGCACCTTGATCGCAACGGGGCGCTGCAGCCGGAGATGGGTCCCCCGGTAGAGGGCTCCCATGCCCCCGCGCGCCAGGGGGGCCTCGATTCGATAGCTCCCGCCGAGCAGAGCACCTACCAGTGGGTCCGGGCGGCGAACTGCGCGCGCGGCGGGCTTGGGTCGGTGGGCGATGTGGGGTCCGGGCACGTGGCGACCCTGCCCCGCCTCGGCCGGGGGACAAAGAAAGTGGCGCTGAATGGCCGCGCGACAGGGGCAACAGACCCGTGGACCGACGCCTTTCGTTGCCAGCGAGCGCCAGCCCGACTAGGACGCCCTGGAGGGAGTCAACAGAGATATGAAACTGTGCATGGTGGGGTCCGGATATGTGGGCCTCGTGAGTGGCGCCTGCTTCGCCGAAACCGGGCAATCGGTGATCTGCGCAGACGTCGACCAGTCGAAGATCGATGCGCTGAACGCCGGCGAGATCCCCATCTTCGAGCCCGGCCTCGACGAGGTGGTCGAGCGGAACGTCGCAGCCAAGCGTCTCCAGTTCACCACCGACGTCGAGAAGGCGATTCGTGACGCAACCGTCGTGTTCGTCGCGGTAGGTACCCCACCGCGCGGTGATGGCGGCGCCGACCTGACTTCCGTCGACGCGGTCGCCCAGATGGTCGCAGAGCACGCGCAGCGGGAGATGGTCCTCGTCCTCAAGAGCACCGTTCCAGTCGGCACGAACGCGCGAGTGACAGCCCTGGTGAAGGACGCGAAGCATGCGATCCGGGTGGTCTCGAACCCGGAGTTCCTCAAGGAGGGCGACGCGGTGAACGACTTCCTCCGCCCCGATCGCGTGGTCGTCGGCGTGAAGGAGGAGGACGCGCCGGCGCGAGAGGTGATGGAGCGCCTCTACCACCCGGTGTGCCTGGACAAGAACCGGCTCATCTTCATGGATCCGCCGTCCGCCGAGCTCACCAAGTACGTGTCGAATACGATGCTCGCCATGCGGATCTCGTTCATGAACGAGGTCTCCCAGCTCTGCGAGAAGGTCGGGGCCAACGTGCACTCCGTGCGACACGGCGTCGGAAGTGATTCGCGGCTGGGGCCGAAGTTCCTCTACGCAGGGCCTGGCTACGGTGGCAGCTGCTTCCCGAAGGACGTGAAGGCGCTGGTCCACACGGCTCGCGAGCACGGCATGGAGCTCGAACTCGTCTCCACCACGGACCGGGTGAACGAGCGGCAGAAGGGCGTGCTCTACCGCAAGCTCCGCGAGCGGCTCGGCGGCGAGATCCGTGGTCGGCGCATCGCGGTATGGGGCGTGGCGTTCAAGCCGCGCACGGACGACATTCGCGAGTCGGCCTCGCTCACGCTCATCGACGCACTGCTCGCCGAGGGCGCCCAGGTGGCGGTGCACGATCCGGAGGCGATGAAGAACGCCGAGAAACGCTACGGAGACCGTGTGGAGTATGCCAGCAGCGCGTACGCCGCCGCGGAAGGCGCCGACGCCGTTTGCCTCCTCACGGAGTGGCGCGAGTACCAGAACCCCGACTTCGAGCGCCTCAAGAGCGTGATGAAGCAGCCGCTGGTCCTCGACGGTCGCAACATCTGGACGACGTACGGCCTCGGGCGGATGGGCTTCACCTACGAAGGCATCGGCGTCCCGTCGGCCGAGCCGAGCTGACGTCCGTCACCGATAGGGTAGAGTCGCCGCGATGCGCGCGATGCTCCTCGCCGCCGGACGCGGTTCTCGCCTGAAGGCGCTCACCGAGGAGCGCGCCAAGCCGGCCGTGCCCTTCGCCAACCGGCCCATGGCCGCCGTCGCCCTCGGGGCGCTCGCTCGGGCGGGGGTCACCGAGATCGTGGTGAACACCCACCACCTCCCGGCGACGGTCGAGCGCGCGCTCTCGCCCATCGCGCCCGTGGGCGTCGCGCTGCGCTTCGTGGTCGAAGAGGAGCTCCTCGGAACGGGCGGCGGCATCGCCAACGTGGCCGAATGGCTCGCGGAACCGGAGCAACCGGTCTTCGTGATGAACTCCGACGTGCTCTTCGAGCCCGACCTGGCCGCCGTGCGGCGCGTGCACGACGAGTCGAACGCCTTCGCGACCATGGTGGTTCGCGCGGACGAACGAGCCGAGCGCTTCGGCGCGGTCTGGGTCCACGACGGGCGAGTCCGCGGCATCGACGGGACCAGCGCGCCGAAGCCCGAGACCGACGCGGGAACCGGCCGGGTCTTCACCGGCGTGCACGTGCTGAGCCCCGGGGCGCTTCGGTCGCTTCCCCGGAGGGGCTGCGTGGTCCGCCAGGGCTACGCCGATTGGCTGAATGCGGGGGAGACCATCGCCGGAGCCCTGGCGACGGAGCCGTGGGAGGACCTGGGGACCCCGGAGCGCTACCTGGCCGCGCACCGCGATGAGGCCGACCGCTCGAACCCCATCGATCCGAGCGCGCGCATCGACTCCGGGGCGACGCTCCAGGAGAGCTGGGTCGGGGCTGGCGCAACCATCGGACCGGTGACGCTGCGCAGGGTCGTGGTCTGGGACGGAGCAACGGTCGACGAGGACCTCGAGGACGCGATCGTGACCAGTGAAGGCCGCGTGGTCCAGGCCTCGGAATGAGCCGCGCGTTGCGGCGTGCCGCGGCTTGGGCGGCCGTGGGGCAGCTCGCGCGAGTGCTCGATGGGATCGCGCCGATCGCGCCGCTCAAGGGCGTGCTGCTCGACCTGGAAGCCTCCCCCGGGCGTGCCGCCCGCATGGCGGACGTGGACGTCCTGGTGCCGGAGGCGAGCTACCTGGCCGCGCACGACGCTCTCGAGCGGGCCGGCATTCGCTGCGTGGCGCGCGACCGTGACGACCGGGCACGGACCTACTCGGGCGGTATCTCGGCCACGATCGACCTCCACCGTCGACTCTTCAAGAGCGGCCTCTTCCGCCTTCCGACGACGGAGCTCTTCGCCCGGGCCCGTCGTGACCACGAGACTTACGACGCGCCCGTCTGGATCCTCGATCCCCTCGACACCTACGCCCACCTGCTCGGCCACGCGATCAGCGGGCGGCAGCCGGCATCCGGGCGGGGAAGGGCGCTCGCCGATCTCGACGCCTGGGCGAGGCATCACGGGCTCGAAGCGACCCGCACCGCGCGGCACCTCGAGACGGTCGGGATGGCCCGCGCCGCCCGACTCATCCTTCCAGAAGCCCCTCGGGACCCGTTCGCCCACTCGGTGCTGGAGGCGCTTCCGAAAGACCCCGTCGGTGCGGCGCTGGCGCCGCTCGCTCGCCGCGCCTTGGAACCTGCTCGTTCACCGCTCGTCCGCACGCTCGCGGTCCACGCGCTGAACGAGTCACTCCCCCGCGGGGCCGCGTCACTCGCGTCGCACCTGCTCCACGGCGCGCATCAGCGCTGGATCGATCGCGATCCCCCAGGGATCACGATCGATCCCCAGTAATCACTCTTCCTGCTCCTCTTCGACCGGCACCCCGAAGAGCGCGTCGTCGTGTCGCGGGGTCGCCATCAGCGAGCCGTCCGCCGCGTCGCGGCGCACCACGAAGAGCCGTCGGCTGACGACCTCGTCGCTCTCGCGCGCGAAGACGGTGATGTAGTTCACGCCTCCGTGCAGCGGCACCTCGGTGTCGAAGCTCATGGAGCGGGTGTCGTCGTCGCCCTCGTTCGAGTCGTAGTAGACCTTCTGCGAGCCGGCGTAGATGTAGAGGTCGCGGACCTGGTGGTCGTCGCGAGCGCTGCCGTGGATCCGGATCGAGTCACTGCGGGTGACCAGCTCGCCACCGTGCTCGACGGTGAGCTCGGGCGGCATGTGGTCGTAGCTGCGGCTCAACCGCCCACCGCGACCGCGGCCGTTGGCCGAGTCGGCGGCGACCCAACCGGGTTCCTCGTCGCCGAGCTCGACGCGGATGAAGCCGTTCGCGGTGGCCTGAGCGGTGAGCTGCAGGGCGCCACCGCGCACCCGCCCGAGGAGCGGTGCGTCCGCGCTCGGGTGGGCACGCACCTCGGCGCCGTCGGCGAGGGTGACCCGGCCGCTGCGGCTCTGCGGGGCCTGGCCGCGCGCGGCGATGGGCACTTCCACGTTCTCGTTGACCGACTCGCGCAGGTCGGCGTCGATGACCGAGATCTCGAGCTTCGCCTGGTCGCGCTCGAAGTCGCCCAGCACCTCGAAGAGGAAGCGGACGACCTTCTCCTCCCCGGGCGCGATGTCGTCGATGCGGAAGCGACCCGCCGTCAGCACGATGCCGCGCCCCGAGAGGTTCCGGAGGTTCGCGTGGGTCTCGAAGCTCTGCCCCTCACCGACGTTCTTCACGCGCAGGTAGAGGCTGGCCTTCTCGCCCCGCTGGAGCAGGCCGTCGCCGTTGCCCTCGACGTCGTCGGCGACGTGCACCGAGTACGCGAACTGCGGCCGCGCGAGCGCCTGCACCTGGGTGCGGATCTCGACGGTCTCGGGCGCGTGGCCGTGCTCCTCCTGGAAGACGACCTTCACGCCGTCGGCGCGATCCGGCATGTCCTTCGGGAGCCGGCACTGCCGACGCTCGTTCTCGTCGGACTCGCAGACACCGAGGGTGGTGGTCCACTCCCGCGTCTGACCCGGGTCGAGCCGCCCGAAGACGAGCTCCCGGTCGTCGAAGAGGCGGTAGTCGCTCTCGGTGACCGCGCGGAGGCGGAAGAGCGGCTTGTCGCCGGTGTTGGTCACGCGGACCTTCAAGCCGAAGGGGTCACCCGCGCGGACGGTCTCGCCCGGAGTGGCGCTGACCTCGACCTGGACGGTCGAGGGGCCCTGGTCGGTGCCCGCGCTCCAGTCGACGCCGAGGCGGCGAAGGTCGGCGATGGCGCGGTTCATCTCGCGGTCGCTGACCTCGGCGATGACGTCGGCGGCGTCCGTGAGCATGTCCGGTCGGCGCGAGTGCTCCACGTCGGTGAGGAGGTGCTTGGCGAAGCGGGTGAGGAACTCGTCCTCCTCCTCGTTCTCGTTGTCCCGCGGGTCGGCCTCGCGCAGACGCTGGCGCATCTCGCGGTTGAGGTAGTAGCGGAGCACGATCGAGGGACGCAGGCCGTCGCGGGCGCGCTGGTTCGTCAGGTGCGACGCGAGGTCGGCCTCGCGGAGGTAGGACTCGGGGTCGATGTCGAGGTCCATGTCCTCTTCGTCGACGGTCATCGGGTCGATGCCGATGTCCGGCACGATGCCGACGCCCTGAATCGAGACGTCACCGGGCGTGAGGTACTGAGCGATGGTCAGCTTGAGCGCCGAGCCGTCCTGGAAGTTCTGCAGGACCTGCACGGAGCCCTTGCCGAAGGAGCGCTGGCCCACGATGAGCGCGCGGTCGTGGTTCTTGAGCGCGCCGGCGACGATCTCCGACGCCGAGGCGCTGGAGCCGTTGATCAGGACCACCATCGGGTAGTCCGGCTCGGTGCCCTCGGGCCGCGCGAACTTCTCGTCGCGCTGCCGCTCGTCCGGGGACGAGGTGCGCACGATGGTGCCGCTCGAGAGGAAGGTGTCCGCCACGCGGACCGCCTGGTCGAGCAGCCCGCCGGGGTTGTCGCGCAGATCGAGGACCAGGCCCTCAAGGTTCTGCTCGTGCAGGTCGGCGAGCGCCCGCTGCAGGTCCTCGTGGGTGTTCCCCTGGAAGTTGTTGATGCTGACGTAGCCGATCCCGTCACCGAGCATCCGGTGCTCGACGGAGTCGATGTGGATCACGGCGCGGGTCAGCTCGACGCGGCGTGGGTTGGACCAGTTGCCGTTGGGCTGGCGGCGGCGGATCCAGACGTTCACCTGCGAACCGGGCGGACCGCGGAGCCGATCGACCGCCTCGGTGAGCGGCATGTTGAGCGTGGACTCCTCGTTGATCTTCACGATGCGGTCCATCCGTTCGAGGCCCGCGCGCTCGGCCGGGGTGCCCGGCATCGGCCGGATGATGGTGAGGTGCCCGTCGCGGATCGAGATGACGATGCCGAGGCCGCCGAACTCGCCGCGGGTGCTCATCTGCATCTCCTCGAAGACGTCCGGGGTGAGCAGCACGGTGTGCGGGTCGAGGGTGCGCAGCATGCCGTTGACGGCCGCGTACTCGATGTCGCGCAGATCGACCTCTTCGCCAGCGAGCTCGGCCTGGAGGAACCCGAAGACCTCCTTGTAGCGGCGGGCGAGCGACCAGGGGCTGTCGACGGAGACGCCGAAGCTGCGGCGCTCGTTCCGGACCTGGACCTCGAGGCTCTCCTGGCCCTCCGCGTAGTGGACGATGACCGGGGCGACGGCGCGCTGGATCGCGTTCAGTCCCGCGAGGAACATCCGCTGGTAGTCGATCCGATCGGGCTCGACGTAGTGGTCCTTCACCTCGAAGAGGGCGCGGTTGAGCACCTTCAACCGCGTGAGATCATAGGGATCCATGTTGGCCGCCGCTTGAGCGCGGCCCGAACCATCGAGGTCGACCTGGAGCCCATTGCGGGGGGGCCATCCGAAGGTCAGCAGGAACGCCGTGGCCACTGCGCTCAGGGCGAGCAGGGGCTTCCAGAGGCGCTTGATCGAGTTCATTCTCTTCTTTCTCTCGGGACTGACGTCGTCGAGCGGCCGTACCGCGCGCGGCGAAGCAGAGCATAGCCACCGGGGCTTCGGCGAGCCAGGGCGCTGGGAGGCAAGGGCCGAGCGCTCGTCGCGTCGAGGGGCCATGCACCCATGACAGCGGAAGTGCCCAGGTTCTTCCATCCGCCGAGGTGGACGGCGCAAGCGCCCGGGGCCACTCTCCCGCCGTGGCCACCGCTCGAGCGCTCGACCCCGAGGTCGCGAAGATCGCCGCCCAGGCCAAGCGTCGCCGACGGCTGATCCTCGCGATTTTCGCAGGAAATGCGCTGGTTTTCGCGCTCCTGGTGGGCGGCCCTTACTTCCGCGGCAGACACCGCGCGATGGCCGGCCGGGAGGCGTTCGGGGAGCTCACCGCGTGCCTCTGGGGTGGGCGGCTCGCCGACGATCCAGGGCTCGCGCTGCCTCCGGGCGAGGAACAGGCGTACATCGATGCCTTCCGCGCGGCGCCGGAGAACTGGCCGATGCACTGCGCCGACGAGCTCGGTGAGGTGGCCCCGGAGGAGATCTTCTGGCTCTTCCCCGACACCCGGCACGCCGAGGGCGAGGTGCGCCGGGCGGCGGCGATGGTCCGGGACGAGCTGGCAGCCGCCGAGGGGGCTGACCGCGGGGGCACGGTGCCGAGCCGACCACGCTTGGCGGTGCAGCGACTGCAGGCGGCGCTGACGATCTGGAGCGAGGAGGCCGACGTCTACATCGGGCTCGAGGACCCGCTCATCGAGCTCCCCGAAGCGACGGCGACGCTGAGGCCCGAGCGGGTCCCGCTCCGCGCGGCCGAGGACGCGGACGTCTGGATGGAGCCGCGTGGCGATGGGCTCGAGATCCGGGCCATGGACGAGCGGGGTATCTCCTGGGTCCGCGTCGGCGGCGGTCGCGTGGACATGCGCAGGCTGCGCAAGCCCGCGTTGGTCGATGCGTTCGGCGCCTCGGAGCGCTGGCCGCTGCTGGTGTGGCGGACGCCCGATGCGCGCTGCGCTCCGGACTGCGCCCGGCAGGCCAGCGGCGTCGCCTTCCTCACCGACGACACGGACGTGACGCCCGACCCGATCTGGATGGGGGCCCATCCCGCTGGACCGACCGCGACGCACGTCCGGGCGGACGGGGAAGGGAACGTGTGGATCGTCGCAGCCACCACCGGTGACGACGAGAGTCCGGGTCGGGCGCTGCGTTCCTTCCCGGGAGCGCTGGCCCCCGCGGAGGAAGAGACCGAGCGAGACGAGTCCGAGGAAGAGGGCCCGCGACCGATCGTGGCGAGCGAGTCGACGGAGCTCGGTGACGGGCCCGCCGTGATCCTGCCGAGCGGAGTGGCGCATCTGGCCGCGGGTGAGCCCATCCTTCGAGGGACGTGGCTCGCCGAGCGGGTGGGCGGCACCATCCGGATCCACCGGGTGACCGACGAAGGGCTGCAGGCGGTCGGCACCGTGGCTGCGGGCGAGGGCGTGGAGCTGTCCGGCGACGAGACGAGCGCGGCGGTCTTGGTGCGGCGGGCGAACGCAACGGGCGTGTTCCGCTGCGCGGCTGGGTGCGCGGAGCTCGGCGTGATCGCCGACGCCGAGCACGCGCGAGCCGCCGCGCTCGGTGACGCGTTGGTCGTGGCGTACGACCGCGGCGAGGGCACGCAGATCCGGATCGCGCGATGGGTCGGCGGCGACGCGACCGACGAGCCTGCGCCCGCCGCGTGCACGAGCGACGAGGGTGGGTTCTGCGGACCGCCGGTGATGGGAGCTCGCGGTGGCCGCCTGGCGCTCGGCGCGCGTGACGGCACGGATCTGTGGGTCATCGAGACGCGCGATGGCGCGTCGTGGCGACCGCTCAGCGGCCTCCGCTGATCAGCACCAGCGTTCGGCGCGCGCGAAGAACGAGCGGCGCACCGACTCCTTGAGCTGGTCGGTGTCGAGGATGACGAAGAAGTCCGTGACGCCGAATGCGCGGTCGAGGGCGGGCTCGCTCGCGATCCGCGCACCGAGGTGCAGGTAGCTCTCGAGGAGCGGCGGGACCTCGGGCGCGTCGTGAGCGATTGGACCCTCCGGGCAGCGGAGCTCGGGCAGCGCCTCGAGGCGGTAGGTGGGGTGCATCAGCTTTCGCGCGGACAGCTCGGCGGCCAGCGCGCGGGCGGCTCCGGGCTCCACGCCGGCCACGGAGGCGCAGCCGAAGAGGTAGCGGGCCTCGTTCCAGACGAGGTAGCGGGCGATGCCCTGCCAGAGCAGGTGGATGACGCGGCCCTGCCGATGGCGGGAAGCCACGCACGCGCGGCCGAGCTCGACGGCCCGAAGGCAGAGCTCGTCGGGGAGCGGCGCGAAGTCGAGCTCGGTCTCGGAGTAGAAGCCGCCGAGGGTCCGGCCCATCGCGCCGGTCATGAAGCGGTAGGTGCCGACGACGCCGTCCGTGGCGTGCTCGACGATCAGGTGGTGGCAGCGGTGGTCGAACTCGTCTTCGTCGCGGCCGAGGCGGTGCGCGATCGCCAGGCCCTCGCCGAGCTCGAGGTTGAAGACCTCGTAGCGGAGCCGTTGGACGGCGACGAGGTCGGCGGCGCTCTGAGCGAAGCGGAGCGTGTAGCGGCCAGCCTTCAGGCTTCCGGCGGGCACCGACGAAGGGTGCTGCGGGTAGGAGGGCTGGAGCTGCGTTTCCAGGGAGAGGGCTTGCATGGGGATCTCCTTCGGCCCGGGTTCGTTGGCGGGCCCTGGGTGCTGCTCTGCCCACGCCGTGCGAGAGCGCGGTGAAGGGCCCGTGACGAGGCGATGGCGCCATGGGCTCGTCACTCGACCTTCGCTGGAGGGTCATGCCGAGGCACACGGCTGACTCTCGGAGCGACAGCCGTGACCGCCGTTCGCATGCGCGAGAGGATCGCGAAACGACGAACAAGAAGACGATCGTCCCCGTGAGAAGGGCCGTTCGGGTCGGTTTCCATGGGGCGTGCGAGAACGAAAGACGAACAAGAAGACGATCGTCCCCGTCCTTCTGGTCAGCCGTAGAAGCGCTCGAAGGCTGCGGCGCCGAGTCGGTCGCGGAGGTCGGTGTCGGGGCGGGCCCACGAGTCGGGGCTGGCGGTGGCGCGGTGGAGGAAGTCGAAGAGGAGCAGGTGCCGGCGCAAGGTGCGGCGTAGTCGATGGGGGACCAGCGGGTTGAAGCCGCCCAGGGCGTTGAGCGCTTGCCGCGGGTTCTTCTTCAGCCAGGTCCAGGAGCCCATCTCGAGGGTGAGCGGCAGGAAGACGCGCTCGGGCGCTGCACTCCGAAAGCCATCGTAGAGGTGGTCCCAGAGATCGCCGGCGATGGTGTAGCTCCGGGCCTGCGGCTCGATCGCGTACACGTGGTTCGGCAGGGTCGCGTCGAGGAGGCGCGTGAGGGCGAGCATCTCGGGCAGGTGATGGAAGGGCCGCCGGGTCCGCGCGTAGGGAAACCACAGCCGGTCGACGAAGCCGAAGCCGCTGTGCACGTCGCAGGCGACCGCGACCTGGGCGCCGAAGAGCTCGGCCTCCATGAAGTCGCAGAGCGCGCGGGCCTCGACCTCCATCGCGTGCTCGGGCCTTCCCATGTACCAAGGGATCCGGGAGGAGATGCGCTGGCCGCCGAGCAGCGGCGTTCCGTGACTCTCCGGGTGCACCGGCGCGTTGCGCATCAGGTCGACGCCGTTCGGGTTCGCGCGGCGTCGCAGAAAGAGGCCGCCTGGGTTCACGAGCGGCACGAACACCAGTCGGCTCCGCTCGAGCGTCTTCTGCAGCACGCTGTCCCAGTCGAGCAGCTCGCTCAGGGTGTGCAGATACGCGAGCACCACCCGGGTGCCGATCCGCTCCAGCCCGTGCACGCCACCGACGATCGCGAGCGTCGGTGCGCTTCGATCGGTGGTGCCGAGGACGATCCCGTGAATCGGCCACGATCCTTCTGCGGCCTCGACGCGCGCGAGCGTCGACACCCGTGCCTGGCCGCCGAGCTTCCCCAGCAGCCGGTCGAGCTCCCCGAGCTCCCGAAAGGTGCGGCTCATGGACGGGCTCAGAGAGCGCTCGCGATGGCCTCGCGCGCGCGCTCGGCGATGACCTCGGGCGATCCCTTCGCCGCAATGGGCGCGTGGAAGGTCACCTCCACGCGGCCGCGCGCGGAGGCCGCGGTTCGGAGGTAGTGCGGCACGAAGGGGTCGTTGCCGATCCACGGTCGAGTTCCGTCGAAGTAGCGAACGGTCATCGGAACCACCGGCACGTCGGCGATTCGTGCGACGCCGAAGAGGCCTCGGAAGAAGGGCAAGACCCGGTCGCCCGCGGTGGTCGTGCCCTCCGGGAAGGCGAGCACCGGAACGCCAGCGTCCAGGCAGCGGAGCGCACCACGGAGCACGGCGGCGCCGCTCATCGCGCACTCCCGTCGGACGAAGAGACAGCCGGTCGCTTCGCCGATCTCGCCGAGGAGCGGCCAGTCCGCCACCTCGGCCTTCGCGATCGGGATGCAGGGTACGTGGGCGAGGATCGCGACGGGATCGAGGTAGCCGAGGTGGTTGGCGACGAGCGCACATGGGCCGTCCGGCTCCGGGCCCTTCACGCGGATGTCGAGACCGTGGAGCGCGGCGAGGTTCTCGGCGACCCACCGGAGACGATCGGCGCGCTCGCGGACCGAGTCGGTGGGCTCGCGGCCGAAGCGGAAGAGGGTCTCCGCCACGAACATCCCGGCTCGCGACAAGCGGCGAGACGCCCGCCCCACGGAGGAGGGCGTCGGAAGGGGGAGGGCGGCACGAGGCAGCGGCGAGAGTGCGGTCGACATGCGCGAAACCTGCGGCCGGTTTGGTGCGCGAGTGGCGACGCCGACGTGACGAAGAGGTGACTCCCCAGAGCCGTCACAAAGGCGTCACGGTCGACGCGGCCGAACGCGTGGACCGGTGCGGTTTGCTGCTGTATCAGGGGGCCGTGGTGAACCTGATCCGTCGCGTGACGATCGCCCTCGTCGGCCTGGTGGCGATGTCCTCCGTCTTCGCTCCGGCCACGGCCGAGGCGGACATCAACATCTGGGAAGAGGAGACCGAGGAAGGGGAGGAGCCGACGCGCTTCGTCGCCTTCACGGCGTTCACCCAACCGGGCATCGTCTTCCGGCAGGCGGACGAGTACGCCGGCCGGAGCGACAACTCGTTCGTGGTCCAGCGCGCTCGTCTCGGCTTCAACGCCCAGCCGCTCTGGTGGCTCCGGCTGCGCACCGAGGTGGAGTTGGCACCGACGCCGCTCCTCGCGGACGCGTTCGTCGACTTCACCGCGCACCAGTGGGCCAACGTACGGATCGGCCAGTTCCTGATCCCCTTCCTGCTCGCCTACTCGTTCAACGAGCTGAACCTCGGGTTCATCGACCGGCCCACCTACACGCCGCTCGGCGGCTTCCGACCCTTCCTCCGCTACCTGAGCCCCCGTGATCTCGGCGGCATGCTCCACGGCCGCATCGGCGACCTGAGCCCCTCGTCGATGATGCCGGTGTTCGAGTACCAGGCCGGCGTGTTCCTCGGCCGCGGTGCGAACCAGACGGGCAACAACGACGACGCCTACCTCTACGCGGCGCGGCTTCGGCTCCACGTCCTCGGCTACCCGGAGGGCGCAGACCAGGAGTCGGACATCGCGCGCAACACGCTCCTTCGCGTCGCGGTCGGTGGCTCGGTCTACTCGAACTGCGATGACCGGGCGGTCTGGAACCGCGGCTTCAACGTCGACCTGGAAGCTCGCTGGCAGGGGCTCTACGTCTCGGGGGCGTTCACCTGGTTCCGCAACAGCCGCGCGACCGAAGGCCAGTTCGGCTACGACTTCTGCGGACTGACCGAGCTCGAGGAGATGGGCGACAGCCCGCCGCCGCTCTTCCACAGCACCGGCGCGCACTTCCAGGCCCAGTACGTGCTCCCGGACATGCTCCTGCCCAAGAAGCACGAGCTCGAGGTGCTGGCGCGCTTCGACTACGTGAACCCGAACTCGCCGGCCGACGGGACGCTCCTCGGGGGCGGCCCCTCGACGCCGGGCTACGTGCCGCCCGCCGGGTTCCTCGACTCCGACAACGCGCCCACCCGCTACCGCTTGACGTTCGGGCTGAACTGGTTCCCGACGGGCGAGCAGTCGCTGCGGGTCCAGTTCAACTACCAGATCAACCGAGAGATGGAGACCCACTTCTCCGGTGACGAAGAGATCGGTGGCGTTCGCAACGAGCTGTGGTGGCTCCAGATCACGGCCGGGATTTGACCAACATGACGTACCGCGCGCACTTTGCCTTCCTCCCGCTCCTGCTCCTCGGCCTCTATCCGTGCGAGGACACCGGGCCCGTCCAGTCCGCCGAAGACATGGGTCCGCCCAACCCCGGCCGCGACATGGGCATGCCGATCGTGCTCGAGGAGCACTCCTACACGCCGGACGGCTGCTCCTACGAGGTCTCGACACCGCTGGTCGTCTCGTTCGAGCGCGGCGGCGAGGACGTCGGTGCCGACGCGGACCCCATCCACGTCCACGTCGGCGTCAGCGACGACACGACGTCGACCTTCAACGTGAACTGGAGCACCGACCTCGACACGAAGGTCAGCACGATCCTCTACGGCACCGACCAGGCGGCCGTCTCCGGTGCCGACGCCGCGGGCACCGACGTCATGGAGGCCAGCGGTCACACCTTCGTCTACGAGACCACGGTGGAGAGCCTGATCGACTCCGGCTTCGTGCGCATCCACGAGGTGCACGTCTGCGGCCTCGATCCGGCGACCACCTACTACTACAAGGTCGGCGCCCCCGGCGCGTGGAGCCCGGTGCGCAGCTACTCGACGGCCCCGAGCCTGGGGAGCACCGACCCCTGGTCCTTTGGCGCCACCGGCGACAGCCGGAACAACGTGGAGGACGCCTGGACCCTGTCGCAGCAGCGAATGGTCGACGCCGGCGTCGACATGGAAGTCTTCAGCGGCGACGCGGTCTTCCTCGGCACGCTCCAGGTCAACTGGAACGACTTCTTCAGTGCCTCGGTCGATGGCTTCACCATCTCGGACGCGCTCGGGACCTTCCCGATCTTCATGTCCAACGGCAACCACGACAACCTCTCCACGAACTACCTCGCGCAGTTCGCGATGCCGCAGGACGTCTCCGCCGAGGAGCGAGGGCAGGGCGAGGAGTGGTACTCGTTCGACTACGCCAACGCCCACTTCCTCATGCTCAACGACACCGTCGCGGACGAGGGGATCCTCAACGGCGCCCAGGCCGAGTGGATGCGCGCGGACCTCGCGGCGGTCGACCGCAGCGTGACGCCCTGGGTGTTCGCCGTTCACCACCGGCCCTTCTACACGTGCCTCAGCACGCACCGACCCGACCAGAACCTCCGCGGCGCCTGGCAGCCGATCTTCGACGAGTACCAGGTCGACATCGTGTTCACGGGGCACAACCACGTGTACGAGCGCTCGAACCCGATCCGCGGTCTCGAGGGTGGCCAGGGCGTGCTCGCGACGTCGGGCGCGAACGGCGTCCCCGAGATCGGCAACCCGGGCACTGGCTCCGGCGACCCGAGCGGCACCCTCTACCTCGTCGCCGCCGGCGTCGGCGCGCCGATCTACGACGTCTCCGAGGAGTGCCCCTTCACCAACACGGCCTTCTCGCAGACGAACTACGCGGTCGTCGAGATCGAGGACCGCACGATCACGATCACCGCGCGCAACGTCCTCACGGACGCGGTCATCGATCAGTTCAGCTACGTGAAGTAGGCCCTTGCGCGCCGCGGCATTCGCGCTGGTCCTCTCTGCGGGTCTCGCGTCCGCTCAGGAGCCGCCCGACCCGGGCGAGCTCTGGAGCGAGGCCCGGGATGCCGAGCGCCGCTTCGATCCCGCGGCGGCGGTCGCGGCCTACGGGCGACTCGTCGACGCACACCCCACTCATCGGTTGGCGGCTCGCGCGCAGGCGCGTCGTGCGTACCTGGAGGAGCGCGGGGAAGGCGACTTCGAACCGCTGGCGGCGCTGCTCCGCGCACGAGCCGAGCCGGCCACCGAAGCCGGGCTCGCCGCGTTCGAGTCCAGGGTCGCGGAGTTTCCGCGCGGGCCGGTTCGGGTCGAGGCGCGCCTGCTGCTGGCGGACCGCTGGCTCGAGCTCGGGCACGGCGACCGCGCCGAGGACGTGTTCCGGATGCTGCGTGCCGATCCCGATGCGCCCGCGAACGTCCGAGAGGCGGCGCGCCGAGGACTGGCGCGCGCGCTGGAGGGGCAGGGTCGTCTCGACGAGGCGCTGGGAGCGCTCGAGGCCGCGGACGAGAACGAGCGCGAGCGGATCGCGACCGGGCTGCGCGTCGCGACCGGGCGCTGGATCGCGCTCGGCGTGCTCGGCCTCTTCCTGCTCTGCTTCGCGTTCCTCACCCGGCTCCGCTTCGATCGGGCGATCGCTCGGCGCACCCTTCGTCCAGGCCGTCTGATGCTCGGGGCCTGGGTACTCGGGATCCCCTGGCTCATCGCCACCCGCTACGACCACGAGGCCTGGGACACCTTCGGCTTCCTCGCGCTGGCCAGCGCGCCGCTGCTCCTGGCCTCGAGCTGGCTCGGGGCCGCGCTCACCGAAGAGGACGCGAGCCGTGGGCGCCGTCGACTGGGCGCGTTGGCGGTGGTGGCGGGGCAGCTGGCCATCGGGTACCTGGTGCTCGTGGAGCGCGGCGCCATGCTCGGAGTCGGACCATGAGCGAGGAGCGAAACGAGGGCCGCGTGCTCTCGGTGCACTTCGGACGCTCGGCGAACTGCTCGTCGATCGGGAGCATCGTCGACTTTCTCTTTCTCTCGACCGTCGCGGCGAGCGCAGTGGTGGCGGCCACCGCGGTGCTGCTCCGCAAGGACCCCGAGCCGGACGAAGAAACGACCGAAGAGCCGGAGGACGACTCGTGAGAGCTCGGGTCGCGCGCGGCGCTCTCGTCTTCGCGGTCGCGGCGCCGCTCGCCTACCTCGCGCAGCGCCTCTTCGAGCGCTGGCAGGGCGGGGTCGGCGATCCGCTCGGCGTCGTCCGAGACGCCCACACCGCGTTCTACTGGCGTTCGTCGACCGCCGTCTGGTTGGCCCTCGTGCTCGCGGTCGTCGCCTCCCGCGTCCGCGGGGGCGAGGGGCACCACCGATGGCCCCCCTTCGCCTCGGCCGCGGGATTCACCGCGCTCGTGCTCGCCCTCGCGGCCTTCTATCCCTGAGACGCCGTGTTCCTCCGCCTCCTCGAGAGCCTCCATGGGCACTTCGGCATCCTCGCGGCGGTCGCGTTGATGCACCCGGCGTGGCTGCTCCGCCGTGGAAAGCCGCTGAGCCGCGGCGCCCGATGGTCGGTCGGGCTCACGGCGGTCGTCACCAGCGTCGCCTTCGGCCTCGGGCTCTTCATCTACGAGCCCTATCGGGAGATCGTGAAGCGCCAGCTCTTCGCGTTCGATCGGGGCGCGGGCTGGCTCTTCGAGACCAAGGAGCACCTCGCGTTCGCGGTCATCGCGCTCACCATGGGCGCCACGGTCGCCGCGTTCGCGACCGCCAGACAGCGAACCCCGGAGGCACGTCGCATTCGCCGATTCTCCGCCGCGGCCTACGGCGCCGCCGCCGTGCTCTGCCTCGTCGTCGTCGCGCTCGGGACCTACGTGGCCTCGCTCCGGTCGTTCCCGGAGCCGTGAGCGCGCACCCGGGGACACTCCGGGTCGGGCACGAAAGCGTCGCCCGCGAGATGGCGACTGACGATCCGGCAGCCGCCGCGGCAGACCGCCCCCGCGGGGCAGCTCGCGCAGGGCTCGGGTGGATCCTGTGCGTACGCGCGGAACGCTTCGAGGGTCGGGTCCTCGGCCCAGCTCCGCTCGTCGAGCGCGACGTCGGCCGATCCCCAGAAGGAGCAGGGACCCACTGCACCGGCGGCACCGACGGTCATCAATGAGCGACCGGCCTCGCAGCCGTTGACACCGAACTGCTGGAGGCGCGCCACATCGAAGCTCCCTGCGAGGAAGGGCACGAGCGCGCAGTCCACCCGGACCGCGAACGAGCCGCGCGCCGAGAGCCGCTCCAGGTGCTCGGGCAGCTCGGCGAGCTTCGCGGGCGAGGGCCGGAGCGCGAGGTAGTGGAGCTTCCCGCGGCCGCTCGGCTTGAGCCGGAGCAGCTGCAGCTCCACGGCGCCGAGCCGCTCGGCCCCTTCACCGATGGCGTCGAGCCCCGCGAGCGTGCGCTCGGTCAGTACGGTGTTCAGCCCGACCGGGATCCCGGCGTCCTGGAGCACCCGCACCGCGCGCTCGGCCCCGCGCGCACCGTCGTAGCCGCGGACCGACGCATAGAGCTCCGCCGGCCCGTCCCAGCTGACGTTGATCTGGGCCATGTCGCTCAGTGCGGCTGCGCGCGCCGGCGTGATGCCGAGGCCGCTCGTGGTCAGCGTGGGGACGAGCCCGACCGAGCGGGCGTGAGCGATGACCTCGGGGAGGTCGGCCCTGAGCGAGCCTTCGCCGCCCCCGAGCGCGACCGAGAACGCGCCGGCCTCCGCGAGCCGGTCGAGCCGAGACCGCAGCTCGTCCAGCGTCGGCTCGTGTCCTTGCGGCGTCGCATCGGCGTAGCAGGCGGTGCAACCGGCGGGGCACCGGTCGGTGACCGCGAGGTGGACTTCGGTCGGTCCCTCGAGGACCGGAAGCGAGAGCCCGGGATCATCGCCGATCCACAGCGAGCCACCCTCGATACCGATGCGCCGAGCCATCGGCCGGTCGACGGCGATCAGCGCCGGCGGGTCCTCGGTCGCGACCATCGCGCCGAATCGTTCGGGACGGGCTTTGCGGATTCGCACCGGTGGAAGGTGGCCCCTACGACGATCGATTGCTACACGCGGCTGCGCGAGGGGTCACCCTTCCTGGCCCGATCGGCCCGGAACCGCGTGATGTCGTGTAAAAAGAGGGGTGGAGAGTCGATGATGGACATCAATCAGCCGCGGGCGCTTCCGAAGACGCCGATCGTGGGCCGCGGACCGGAGCTCCGCGAGCTCGAAGAGGCGCTCGGTCGGGCGCTCGCCGCCGAGTCGGATGGGACCCACACGCCCCAGGCGGTGACCGTCATCGGCAGCGCCGGGGTGGGCAAGTCGCGTCTCGTCGCGGAGTTCCTCCAGCGCGCCCAGGAGCGCTCGCGGACCATTCGCGTCTACCGGGCCGTCTGCGCCGACGGTGAGCCGGCGTTCTCCGTCGTGCAGCGCCTGCTTCGCGCGCGCTTCGGCGTCATCGAAGGGACCCCGACCTCCGCGGTCAAGAAGAGCTTCCGCGCGGACGTCGAGCAGGTCCTCGGCGACCACCGCGTCTCGGAGTTCCTCCACTTCCTCGGCGCCTACCTCAACCTCGACTTCCCGGAGTCGCCGTTCTCCCAAGCCGTCGAGGACGACCCGCGCCAGTTCGCTCGGGTGAGCCAGGCGGTTCTTCGCCGCTTCCTCGAGGCCGACGCGCAGCAGCACCCCATGATCCTCTGCATCGAGGACCTGCACTGGGCGCAGGAGGAGACCCTCGAGCTGGTCGAGTACCTCATCGGCTCGCTGCAGAACGCGCCCATGCTCGGGCTCATCAGCTCGCGCCCGGAGCTGCTGGCGCGGCGCCCCGAGTGGCTCCAGACCGGGGCTCACCACAGCAAGCTCGAGCTCGGACCGCTGGGGCCGGACGACGCCGCCACATTGATGCTCAAGCTGCTCGACCCGCTGCCGGATCCCCCCGACGAGCTGGTCGACGCCGCCGTGGACGTGGCCGGTGGCACGCCCTACCTGCTCGAGCAGATGGTGCGTGCTTTCTTCGAGGCCGGCGTGCTCCGCGAGGGCGAGAGTGGGTGGGAAGCGTTTCCGGACCGGTTGGACCGCGCACAGCTCCCGCTCACCGTCGAAGACGCGATCAGCGCGCGCATCAGCAGCCTGACGCCCGCCGAGCGCGAGGTCCTCGAGAAGGCCGCCACCATGGGCGGCGTGTTCTGGCTCGGCGCTCTCGTCGCGCTCAGTCGCATCGAGGCCAAGACGCCGGATCTCTGGGGCGGGCACGAGAGCCTCGTCGCGCACTTCGAGGAGACCCTCCGGAACCTGGCGGACCGCGACTACGTGCTGCCGATGCCGGACTCGAGCCTCGATGGAGAGATCGAGTTCGCCTTCAAGCACAACCTCGAGCGCGAGACGCTGCACAGGCTCACGAGCCGCACGCGGCGCCGCCGCCATCACCGGGTGATCGCCGAGTGGCTCGAGTTCCGGCTCACCGCGCGCGGCGAGGCCCAGCTCGAGATGCTCGGACACCACCACGAGCTCGGCGGGGCCACCGAGCGGGCCGCCCACTACTACCTCGACGCCGGCGACCGGGCGCGCTCGCGCTACGCCAACGCGAAGGCGGCCGACCTCTACGACAAGGGGCTCGAGCTCCTGGGCGACCAGGACATCCGCCGCCGCCTCGACGGCCTCCACCACCACGGCGACGTGCTCCAGCTCAGCGGTCAGAACGAGGCCGCGCTCGCCGCCTTCCGCGAAATGCTCGACATCGCCTACCGGCTGGACCTCAAGGCGAAGGGTGGGGTGGCCCACAACCGCCTCGGCCGGCTCTACCGGAGCATCGGCCACCTCGACGAGGCCATGCGCCACCTCGGGACCGGCCAGGCGCTCTTCGTCGCCGCGGGTGACGAGCGGGGCGTCGCCTCGTCCATCGACGACATCGGCAAGGTCCACTGGATGCGCGGCAACTACGAGGCCGCGGAGCGCTTCATGGTGAAGGCGCTCGAGCTCCGGAAGGAGCTCGCCGTCGGCGAGGACAAGGGCACCAAGCGCTCCATTGCGCTCAGCCAGAACAACCTCGGGCTCGTCTACCAGGACTCGGGCCGCTTCGCGGAGGCCAAGCAGGCGTTCGAGAGCGCGCTCCTCCTCCGCCAGGAGATCGGCGACCGACCCGGCATCGCCCAGACCCTCAACAACCTCGGCACCATCCATCAGGACGACGGCACCGACGAGCGGGCCATCGAGCTCTTCGACGAGGCGCTGGAGGTCGCGCGCTCGGTCGGTGACCGGATGCGCCAGGCCGTCATCCTCACGAACCTGGGCGAGTCCTACTACCGGCTGGACCAAGCGGATAAGGCCATCGCGACCCTCGAGCGGGCGGAAGCCATCTCCGCGACCCTCGGCGACCGCATTCTCGAGGGCGAGATCCTCCGGGGCCTCGCCAAGGCGCGGCTGGCCAGCCACGACCACAACGCGGCTCGCGCGGACATCCAGCGCTCGATCCGGCTCTTCGAGCAGGCCCGCGGCAAGCCCTTCCTGGGCATGGCGCTTCGGACCCTCGGTGAGATCGGCGCGGCCGCCGGGTGGGGCGGCGAAGAGCACCAGAAGGCGCGCGACGCCTTCGCGCGCTCCATCTCCCTCTTCGAGGAACTGGGCAACCAGATCGAGCTGGCCGCGTCGCTCGAGGCGATGGCCGGCTTCCTGGAGGCAGGCGCCGACGGGGAGCCGACCACCATGCACGAGGCGATGAGCCTCCGGGCCCGCGCGGACGAGATCCGCCAGCGGCTCCGCGACAGCGAGCACTACGCGCTCGAGCCGCTCGAGGGCGAGACCACCGAGCCCGGCGCGAAGATGCCCACGTAGCGGCCTTCAACCGGGCGGGATCACGCGCTGCCACCTAGCGAGCGTGCGGCCACGGCTCGCCCGTATTATGGGTGCGCCGTGGACTTCCCCCACGACGCCGTACCTCAGCGGGTCCTCGAGCTCTGCGCGCGGCTCCGCGACGCGGGGTTTCGTGCGTGGATCGTGGGTGGCTGCGTCCGCGACCTGCTCCTCGGACGAGCGGTCGGAGACTGGGACGTGGCCACCAGCGCGCGACCGAAGCAGGTGCAGAAGACCTTCCGGCGGGTGATTCCCACCGGCATCCAGCACGGCACCGTGACCGTGATGCTCGGCGACGAGGGCTTCGAGGTCACCACGCTGCGCGGGGACGGCGACTACAGCGACGGGCGCCGCCCGGACGAGGTCACCTTCGTGGACGACATCGCCGACGACCTCGCGCGGCGCGACTTCACGGTGAACGCCATCGCCTACGAGCCGACGGCGAAGCTCATCGTCGACCCCCATGGCGGGCTGGCAGACCTCGAGGCGCGACAGATGCGGGCGGTCGGCGAGCCGGCGCAGCGCTTCGCGGAGGACGGCCTCCGCATTCTGCGGGGCGCGCGTTTCGTGGCGACCCTCGGCTTCGAGCTCGAGCCCGAGACCGAGGCGGCCTTCGCCGGTGCGCTCGACGTGTACGAGAAGGTCAGCCCCGAGCGGGTCCGCGAGGAGTGGCTCAAGGCCATGAAGGCCGAGAGGCCATCGCCGGCCTTCGAGGTCATGCGCCGGACGGGCATCCTGGGGCGCACCTGCCCCGCGTTGGGCGCGCTGGCCGACATCGACGACGGCGCGGGCGACCTCTTCGCGCGCTCCATGCGCGCGCTCGACGCATCGAAGGGGCCCGGGCACGAGCGCGTCGCGGCCGCGCTCCACTGCGTGGGCCGAGCCCGCGGCGCCGAGGCCGGCGCTCACGCGAAGACCAGCGCCGAGCTGGTCGAGACCTGGTTCGCCGACTACCGCTTCTCGAAGATCGAGCGTCGGGAGGCCGGCCACGCCGTCCGCCATCACGAGGCGCTGCTCGCGCTGGACGCCACCGACGACGCGGGGCTCCGCGCGTTCGTGAGCCGCGTCGGGCGGGATGAGCTCGGCCTCGTGAGCCGGCTCGCCCGAGCCGTGGCCATCGCCTCGGACGGCACGGCCCCAGAGGGGCTGCTCGCCGCGCTCGAGCGCGTGGCGGACTCGGATGTGCCGCTCGCGATCGGCGACCTGGCGGTTGGCGGGCGCGAGGTGATCGCCGCGCTCGGCGGGGGAGGGCGCATCGTGGGCGACGTCCTCGAGGCCCTGCTGGCGCGCACGCTCGCCGAGCCGAGCTTGAACGACGCAGAGACGCTGCAGGCGATGATCCCCGAGATCCGGGCGAGCCTGGAGGAGCGCGCATGAAGTACGAGCGCCCGGCCATCGAGCCGCCGGAGACCGGCTACGTCGATCTGCACAGCCACTACGTGCCGGCGGTGGATGACGGCGTCCGGAGCCACGAGGAGGGGGTCTCCCTCTGCCGTGGGCTCGCGGAGGCCGGCTTCTCGATGGTGGTGGCGACGCCGCACATCCGAACCGCGATGTTCGAGAACCGCCGCGACCCGCTGGGAGAGGCCCATCGGGCGTTCTGCGCCGAGGCGGAGGGGCTGCCGGGGATGCCGGTCTTGGGGCTCGGCGCCGAGCACTACTTCGACGACGTCTTCTGGCGGCTCTTCGAGCAGGGCGAGGCGCTCCCCTATCCGGGCGGCAAGTCGGCGCTGGTCGAGCTCCCCCGCGAGCGGCTGCCGCACGGGCTGGCCCAGGCCTTCTTCCGCATGAAGGTGGCGGGCGTGCACCCGGTGCTGGCGCATCCGGAGCGTTATCGGCCCTTCTTCGAGTCGACCGACGCGATGGATCCGCTGCTCGACGTGGGCGCGCTCCCCTTGCTCGACGTGATGGCCCTCACCGGAAAGTACGGGAAGGCCCCCCAGAAGGCGGCCGAGCGCATGCTCGACGAGGGGGTCTACTACGCCGCCTGTAGCGACGCGCACCGCCCGGCGGATGCGCTGGTGGTCGCGGAGGCCATCGACCTGCTGGAGAAGCGGGTCGGGACGGAGGAGAAGGACTTTCTCCTCCATCACGGACCGCGCGACATCCTGGCGGGCACCATCGAGGACTGATAGGGACATGTGCTCCGGCGCCTCGCGCGTCTCCCTTTCTCTTGTCCATGTCCTCCGCTCCCGAGCCGTCCCCCGAGGACGCCCCCGCGCCGCCGCGCAGCCTGCTGCGCCGCATTGGGCCGAAGCTGGTCCTCTCGCTGGCGCTGGGCGGTCTCTTCGCGTGGCTGGCCGAGCGGGGTGGGGTGCCGATCCTGCCCAGCGGCGAGGCGTTCGACGCCGTCGCCTGGTGGACCATCCCCGCCTACACGGGCTGTCTCCTCGTGACCCACACGCTGCGGGCGACCCGCTGGCGGTTCCTGGTGCGGCCCATCAAGGAGGTGCCGCTCAAGGAGGTCATCGCGCTGAACTGGATCGGGTTCTTCGCGATCTTCGCGCTCCCGCTGCGCCTCGGGGAGATGGCCCGGCCCGCGCTGACCAAGCTCCGCCACGGCATCACCGTCTCGGCCGGCTTCGGCACCATCGCCGTCGAGCGCGTCGTCGACGGGCTGATCACCTCGCTCTGCGTGGCCTGGGCGCTCTTCGCGCTGCCCCGGCTGCCCAGTGACGACCGGATGGTCCAGGCGCTGCCGTTCTACGGCTACCTGGCGCTGGCGGTCTTCGGTGGGGCGTTCATCGCGCTCGGGCTCTTTCTCTGGCAGCGCTCGCTGGCGGTCCGGCTCACCGAGTGGGGCTTCGGGCTGATCAGCAAGAAGCTCGGCAAGCTGGTCGCGGAGAAGGTCGATGGCGTGGCGGATGGCATTCGCTCGCTCTCCTCGGTGACCCTGACCGGCGGGTTCCTCATCGAGTCGCTGCTCTACTGGGGCACCAACGCCCTCGGCATGTGGCTCCTCGCGTACGGGTGCGGGCTGCCGCTGACCTTCGGCCACGCCATCGCCGTCATGGGCGTGTTGGCCATCGGCATTCTCTTGCCGACCGGGCCCGGCCTCTTCGGGAACTTCCAGCTCGCGATCAGCGTGGCCTTGAAGATGTACTTCGCCGAGACGCTGATCGGTGAGGCCGGCGCGGTCTACATCTTCCTGATGTACGTCATCCAGGCCGCCGTGATCGTGCTGACCGGCGTCGTCCCGCTCTACGCGATGCACCTCAAGCTCGGCGACCTCCTCGGCGCCGAAGCGATCCGCCAGGGCCTTCGCGGCGCCGACGGCGAGCCCGCCTAGGAGCGTGGCGTCGTCGATTTCTTGCCCGCGTGACGGGCGACCCCTTAGTCAGGAGGCATGACTCGAAGGGCCAGGCCACTGTCTCGCGTGCTCGGCATCGCCGTCGTCGCGCTGGCGCTCCTGCTGCCCGAGGGGGCAGGCGCGCGGCGGTCCGACGCTCACGCCTACCGCTTCAACCAGGTGTGGAGCTCCGCGATTCGATTGCTCCGGGTCGACTACGGCTTCCCGGTCCGCGATCGCGATCGCGACATCGGCTTCCTGCTCTTCGACTACACCGATCGGGGCCGCAGCCATCCGGGCAGTCTGGAGCTCGTCCCCTTCGAAGCCGAGAACGGCCAGAGTCAGATCCGCGTGACCCTGAGCATCCCCGCGATGCCGGCCTACGTGGAACGCATGGTGCTCGACAAGCTCACCCGGAAGCTCCGCGAGGACCATGGGGAGCCCATGCGACCCGTGCGTGCGCGTCCCGAGCCGGACGAGGACGAGGACGCGGAAGAGGAGTCTGGCGAGAGCGAGGAGGGCGCCGAGGAGGAGTGACCCCGGTCCGTGCTATGCATGGGCCGATGGAGGACGAGCGTCAGGCGCTGCTCGAGGCGGCCCAGGAGCTGCTCCGCTGGGAGGAGGAGCTCGGAGGGATCGGCGTGCCGAGCTTCGAGCTCGAGGCGCGGCCGGCCGAGCCCCTCGCGGTGGAGCGCCAACTCGTGCCTGCGCCGAAGCCACGGGTCGAGCCTGTGCCCGCAGCGGAGCCTGCGGCGCCGAACGAGGGACGGGCGCATCTGCTGCGCGTGCTCCAGGAGAAGGCCGCCGCATGTACGGCTTGCGTGCTGCACGAGGGGCGGAACCAGTCGGTCTTCGCGCGAGGGAACCCGAAGACCGACCTGGTCTTCGTGGGTGAAGGGCCCGGCTACCACGAGGACCAGCAGGGCCTGCCCTTCGTGGGTAACGCCGGCGCGCTGCTCGACCGCATGGTGACCGCGATGGGCTACCCGCGGGACGGCGTCTACATCTGCAACGTCGTGAAGTGCAGGCCGCCACAGAACCGGACCCCGAAGCCCGAGGAGGCGGGGTCCTGCAAACCCTTCCTGACCGGACAGCTCGACGCGATCCGGCCGCGGGTCATCGTCGCGCTGGGGCGCTGCGCCGCGGAGAACCTCGGTCAGGTCGAGCCCGGCGGGCGCGGCTGGCGCGGTCGCTGGGGCACGTATGAAGGCATCGACGTGATGTCGACCTACCACCCGGCCTTCCTGCTGCGGAGCCCGCAGTTCAAGAAGCCGGTCTGGCAGGACTTGAAGAACGTCCTGCGCAAGCTCGGCAAGCCGATCCCGTAGCTCTCAGAAGGGGTCGAACGCGACGTCGACGGTCTCGGAGCCGCCCTCGGGCAGGAGCGCGGCAGCGGCGCGGTGGCGTCGCCCGAGGGCACCGTGCGAGACGAGGCGGCGGAGGGCGACCCCGGCCTCCCGCACACGGGACTGGTGGGACCTGGGGCGTAGGAACGCCAGCGCCAAGAACTCCGCCGTGACGCGCTCGGACAGTGAGGCGGCCTGGGTCTGGATGGCCAGGATTCGGCACCACACGCCGCTGGCGATCTCGCACGCTCGAGCCGCTGCCCACACCCTGGCCACGGGTTCCCAGAGCCCTGCTCCTTCCAGAATCTCCTGGCATCCGCGCAGCTCGCGCGACTCGAAGCAGGCGCTCCAGGAAGCCTCGGCGTCGGGCGCAAGCGATCGGTGGGCGAACGGGGCGGAGCGCGCGTCGGCGACCGGCAGAGCTGGGAGGTCGCGTACCGTTGCGGGAAGGTGCAGCACACCGCCTTCGGGAATCACCGGTCCGACGAGCCCGCCGAGGAAGCGCGTGCCGCGTTGGGGACCGCACCCTACGAACCACCGCCCGTCATCCGCGCGGAGCCAGGTGCCGCACCACCGGCGGGGCCCAGGCTCGAGAGCCACTCGGGTGTCCCCCACGCGCACGTTCGGTCCGTCACGTCGCCCGCGGATCCGAGGTCCGAGGATCGCCGATCCGTCCGAGAGACTCAGATCGGTGGCGGCGAACGCCACGAAGCGGGCGACTCGCTGGCCGCGCGCCGGAGCCGCCGACAGGAGGAGGCAGACGAGGGCGGACCATCGGAGGGACCTGGACACTATGGTCGAGTGTCGCCGCCCGGCCGTGACAGGGCCAGCGGCGGGGCCTTCTCCGCGTTGCACGCCGCGAAGGTGCGCGTACACTCCGGCCGCCGTGGCGCTATTCGTCCAGAAGTACGGAGGGACCAGCGTGGGGTCCCTCGACCGGATCCGGAACGTGGCGGCTCGCATCGCCAAGACGCGAGCCGAGGGGCACGACGTGATCGCCGTGGTCAGCGCCATGAGTGGCGAGACCGACCGGCTGCTCGGGCTGGGTCGCGAGCTCTCGGAGCGGCCCGCCGAGCGCGAGATGGACGTGCTGGTCTCGAGCGGCGAGCAGGTGAGCGCGGCGTTGCTCGCCATCACCCTCGAGGCGCAGGGCATCCCGGCGCAGAGCCTGATGGGCCACCAGGCGCGCATCATGACCGACAGCGCCCACACCAAGGCGCGGATCACCCGGGTCGCCGACGAGCGGCTGCGCGAGGCCATCGGTGAGGGCCGGGTGGTGATCGTCGCCGGGTTCCAGGGCATCGACGCCGCGGGGAACATCACGACCCTCGGTCGCGGCGGCTCGGACACCTCGGCGGTGGCCATCGCGGCCGCGGTTCGGGCGGACGTCTGCGAGATCTACACGGACGTGGACGGCGTCTACACCGCCGACCCGAACGTCTGTCCGAGCGCCCGCAAGGTGGCGCAGATCAGCTACGAAGAGATGCTCGAGCTCGCGAGCCTGGGGGCGAAGGTCCTTCAGATTCGGAGCGTCGAGCTGGCGATGAAGTACGCCGTGAAGATCCACGTGCGCTCGAGCTTCAGCGACGCGGAGGGAACGATGGTGACCGGAGAAGACGAGTCCCTGGAGTCGGTGGTCGTCGCCGGCGTGACGTGTGACAAGAAGACCGCGAAGGTCACGCTGCGGATGGTGAAGGACGAGCCGGGCGTGGTCGCCGGCGTCTTCGAACCGCTGGCGGAGCAGAACGTCAGCGTCGACATGATCATCCAGAACGTGGCCATCGACGGGCGCACCGACCTGACCTTCACGGTGAGCCAAGACGACCTGGCGCGCGCGAAGGACGTCACCGAGGCGCTGGCCGCGAAGATGGGCAGCGGCGAGGTCCTCATCGACGACGACGTCGTGAAGGTCTCGATCGTGGGCCTCGGCATGCGCAGCCACGCAGGCGTGGCCTCCAAGATGTTCCGCCTCCTGGCGAAGGAGGGCGTGAACATCCAGGCGATCACGACCAGCGAGATCAAGACCTCGTGCCTCATCGGCGCGAAGTACGCCGAGCTCGCGGTGCGCGTGCTCCACGACGGCTTCGGGCTCGGCCAGGAGATCTGACGCAACCGTCCGTCGTGGTGCCCGAGAAGGGCCGCCGTGACCGATCGTGCTCCGTTGCCAGTCCCGGAGGCTCGCCGCCGCGGGGACTCGGCGCCCGTGCTGGCGTTGAGCGTGCTCGTGGCTGGGATGGCCTTGGTGGGGCTCGCTCAGGGTTGGCGGGGGAGGGCGAGGGCGCCGGCGAAGGTGGCCATTCGGGAGCCGGTCCGGGAGTCGCCAGGAGCGATCGCCCTTCGAGAGGGAAGGCCGATCGACGTGAACCACGCCAGCCAGGCGGACCTCGAGCTCTTGCCACGGGTCGGACCCGCGATCGCGGGGCGGATCGTGGCGGCCCGGCCTTTCACGTCGATCGAGGATCTTCAACGAGTACGAGGGATTGGGCCGCGGACGGTCGAGCGGCTGCGTTCCATGATCGTCGTTCACCAAGAGGGTGACGAGAGCGCGGCGACGCTTGCGCCAGCCCCGGCGGACGGCTACCAAGGCCTTTCGCCCGGGGCACGAAGTCGCCGGGAAGGAGCTTATCGATGATGCGTACGTCCTTTCTCTCGACCGTTTCCCTGATCCTCGCGCTCGGCGCCGTGGGCTGCGGTGACGACGACCGCGACGACGGAACCGTGGACATGGGTCAGCCGGACATCGGCGAGTGCATGCGGACGGCCGACAACGAGACCACCGAGGCCCTCTGCGACGACGGGCTCGACAACGATTGCGACGGCAACGCCGACTGCGACGACTTCGGTTGCATGGGCACCGACGTCTGCGACGACCCGATGTGCACGCCGAGCGGTGTCGAGGACACCCCGGAGACCTGCAGCGATGGCATCGACCAGGACTGCAACGGCTTCACCGACTGTCGTGACTTCTCCTGCACCGGCATCGGCGATTGCGGCGTCGAGAACTCGAACGCGAGCTGCTCGGACGGTCTCGACAACGACAACGACGGCCGGATCGACTGCGAGGACTTCGACTGCCTCATGGACGGCGTCGGGCTGAACGTCTGCTCCCGCGAGAGCACGAACGCGAACTGCTCCGACGGCGCCGACAACGACGGCGACGGCATGATCGACTGCGAGGACGACTCCTGCGCCCGTGAGCACATCGTGGTCTGCGGCGGCACCGTTCCGGCGGAGTCCGAGTGGCCGGCCCTCGTGGAGGCGGCCTGCTCCAACGGCACCAACGACGATGGCGACGACAACGGCATGGGCCGCGAGTTCATCGACTGCGGCGACTTCGACTGCGCCAACACCCTCGAGACCGACGTCTGTCACGACCTGCCGCGCGAGAACACGAACACGCTCTGCAGCGACGGCATCGACAACGACATGGACGGGCAGGTGGACTGCGCGGACTTCGGGTGCACGGGCGAGCAGATCGTGGTGTGCGAGGACGGGGCGCTCGTCGACCCGCTTCCGAGCGACTCGGAGATCACCACGATGGCGAACGCGCTCTGCGACGACGGCATGTCGCCCGACGGCGACAGCTTCACCGACTGCGAGGACTTCGACTGCACCGGCGACCCGCTCGTGACCGTCTGCCCGGTCGAGAACACCGACGCGCTGTGCTCGAACGACATGGACGACGACGCGAACACCTTCACCGACTGCGGTGACTTCAGCTGCAGCCGGAACATCAACGTCACCGTCTGCGCCGACGCGGCCGAGAACACCACGGCCGAGTGCACCGACGGCGTCGACAACGACGGC
Organism: Deltaproteobacteria bacterium; assembly: GCA_017644045.1. Classification (GTDB taxonomy): domain Bacteria; phylum Myxococcota_A; class Polyangia; order Polyangiales; family Houyiibacteriaceae; genus UBA1660. The sequence continues at coordinate 20,230 of JAEPMI010000007.1, read as the reverse complement.
AACGGCTTCATCGACTGCGACGACAACAACTGCAGCGGCAACGACGCCGCCTGCGGCAACAACGTCCCGTCCCCCTGAGACCAGGGCCGCGAGAGCGGTCCGCCTCACCTCGAGAACGCCGGCGAGCCCTTCGGGCCGCCGGCGTTCCTCGTCCGTCTCTCTAGGATCCGACCGAGGTTGACCCGATCTCCGTCGCGACCGCTAGGATCCGACCGAGGTTGACCCGATCTCCATCGGGTTCAACGAAAACCGGTGTGATTCCGAGCCTGGCGGCCGCCGGCGCGAACACGGTGCTCCGCCGGCGGAACTGCCAAAAAACCTCGTAAGTTTTCCCGACCGCGGCTGGTCCACCCCTTGCTCCTTTGAGCTCGATGTCCCGTCGTCGATTCGTGGAGCCTGGCCGAATCACGGCCAACGACCGCCGAACGACCCGGCGGCACTTTCTCTTCACGCCTGACGCGGCGGGGAAGATGGCCCAGATCTTCTGGTACTGCCTCGCCGTGGCGGCGCGCGACAACAACATGTTGGTCCACGCGGCGGTTCTGATCTCCACGCACCCGCACTACGACGTCACGGACCAGGACGGGAAGCTGCCGAACTTTCGAAGGCAGTTCCACCGGCTGCTGGCCATGTGTACGAAAGCCTTCCGTGGCTGGCCCGAGGAAGTGTTCAACAAGTCGCAGGCGGGTGAGCACGAGTTGCTCACCCCAGCTGCCATCGTGAAGAGCATCGCGTACCTGATCGCCAACCCGGCACTAGGGCTGGCGGTGCGCTACTCGAAGGACTGGCCTGGCGCAAAGACGCTCGCCCGCGACATCGGGACACGAGTGCTCCGAATTCGCCGCCCAGACCTCTACCTCGACCCGACCAACCCGCACTGGCCGGAGTGGATCGAGCTCAAGCTCGTCATGCCGGAGATACTCATCGAGTACTACGGGAGTCTCGTCGCGGCCCAAGAGGCGATCGAACACCAAGTGCAGGTGTTCGAACGGGAGGCACGCGCGAAAGCCAAGAGGCTGGGCCGATCTTTCATGGGTGCCCGGCGGGTCTTGCGAACCAGCCACACCACACGCTCGACGAGCCAGGAGGACTTCGGCGCTCTCAACCCGCAGTTCGCTGCGGGCGGCGACGCCGAAGCCGCCGCGAGAGCCGTGAAGCGGCTCCGAGAGTTCAACGCAGCCTATGACGAGGCACTCCGCGGTTGGCTCGAGGGTGACCGGAGCGTCGTATTTCCGCACGGCACCTGGTGGATGCGAGTCCATCACGGTGTTCAGTGTCATCCGCCTCCCTAGACGGTCTCTATCGAGTGCGGTCGACCGACGCTTCGGGAAGCTCGGCGATGGATCGGTCCGTCCCGAGTCCTCTCGCGCTGTTAGGAATTGCCGCAGGAACGGAAACGGCCGACGATTCCCGTCCAGCGAGGCGCTGGCGAGCGGGTCAGGCGACCGGCCCCGGTCGTTGTCGTTGCCACTTCAGCCTCCGAGGGGGCTCAAACGCTCGGCTACTCAGCGCCAACCTCGGTCGGATCTAGATATCGGGTCGGATCTATATATCGCAGCGCCGACTATAAGACCGCGCGGTCGGATCTAGACCGCGAAGCGTCAGTGGCTGACGGAGGCGTCGACGGCGTCGATGCAGACCGGGCTCAGCAGGCTCGAGTCGCTGCACTGGAAGCGCCGCAACCGAGCTCGCCACTTGAGCTCCCAAAGCCAGTCCTCGCGGTCCTTGTCGTCGTCGAAGAGGAACTCCGCCTGGGCGAACGAGAACCGACTCAGTTGCTGGAGGGCGCCCCAGATGTCTGGACCGTCGCTCTCCTCGCCCCAGGTCGCCACCTCCACGCGCTGGGCGTGGTTGTTGTCCCCGCCGATGCCATAGGCCGGCGCACCCGTCATCAGGGTGTGGAACTGGAAGTTCTCGTCACCCAGCTCCGCGCCGTTCTCGACACGGAAGAGCTTGTTGTCGACCTCGCCAGCCTGCATCTGGCAAGCCAGCAGCGAGAAGGCGAACCCGGTGGGTTTCATGTCGTCGACGTAGCCACCGCCGCAGCTGCCCCCCAAATCGTCCGCGATGTCGCCCGCGTTGATGGAGGTCGCAATCCAGGACATGATCGGGAAGCCTCCCTTCGCCCAGAAGTTGATGGTCCGGTCGCATATCGGCGGGTCCGGATCCTCTTCGACCGGCAGGTCGTCCACGACGTTCCCGTAGATGCCCAAGGGGACGGTCACGGGCGGATCATAGTGCTCGAGTCCCATCTGGACGACGGCCGCCGTCGCAGCCAGTGGCGCCGTCTGCCGGATGCTGTCCTGCATCGACGTGGTCACGTCCGCCGCGTCGCTCACGTAGTCCTTGGCGTCCTCGATCTTGTCGCAGCTGCGGCCCACCGCGATCAGCAGACAGATCGCCTGGAAGCAGGGCGCGATGCGGTAGGGCGGGTTGCACTCGCTGGCCGCCTTGCCCGCCGCCGCGAGCAGAATGAAGAACGCCGTCTGAGCCGCGACCAGCACGCCGAATACGGACGCCAGCGTCAGGTTCAATAGCGTGATCAGGTTCATCCCGCGCGCGAGGAAGATCGCCCCGGTCATCGCACCGGCGTCCGCAGCGTCCTGCATCCGCTCCCGGTACATGATCGTGTCGCCGACGCCGACGACGTAATAGAGCATCGCCGCGACGAACATCACCATGAAGATGCCCATGATGAGCATCGCGCCGTTCTCGTTCTGGGCGATGCCCTCGGCCGCGCGCTCCTCGCGCTCCTCGTCCGTCAGTGGAGGCTTGATCTCGAAGAGCTTCATCGCTGCATCCTCGCCGCGTTCTGGGCCCGCCGCTGGAGCTGCTGTGCCTGGCGGAGCTGCTCCGCACTCGGCCTCCGGTCGTCGGGAGGGTTCGGCGCGCCCCACTCCCCACCACCGAAGACGTCGCTGGTCCCGATGAGGCGCTCGCAGCGAGCCTTCTGAGCGTCGGTCTGCTCTTCCGGTGCCTCGAAGCACGCCTTCACGTCGGGCGACATGCGTTCACAATACCTCATGAACTGTCCTTCGTTCATCATCGCCCCTTCGTCGTCTTGCTCCATGAAGACGTTGAACCCGGCGAAGAGCCGCCCACACGGGTCGTCCGGGGCCGCTTCCTGTGCGGCTCGACCCGCCTGATCGAAGAGCGCCCGGAAGTCGTTCGGCGACATCTCTTCGAAGGTCTCGCCGAAACGCTCGCCGCGTCGGGTCGGCCGTCCACCGCCACCGCCCCGCCCGCGTTCCTCGGCGGCCGTATCCGTCGACTGGGCCGGAGGTCGGTAGGGCGTCGGAATATTCACCGGCGGGTCCAGGTAATCGGGGGGCGCGTGGGTCGCCGGACCCCCGCCGGCTCCTTCCTCGCCGTTCGGTGCAGCACCGCCGCCGCCAGCGTAGGTCGCGTCGTCCTCACATCCGACCATCAAGAGCAACGCCAAGAGGCAGCAGCCGGTCTCTCGTACGACACCCATCATCGAGCCTCCGCGATCGCGACCATCGTTCGCCCAGGTCGCCGCTCGTTCTCTTCCTGTTCCTCGAGCTCCACCATGACGAATCGGGTGGGCTCGCCCCGTCGGGCGAAGACCAGCGACCCTTCGACGTCCACGTCCACGCCGCGGCGCTCGGCTTCGGCCTGCAGGTCCAGCTCGACCCAGATCTCCCGGTCGACCTCGTTTCGATACCACTGCGTGAGCTCGGCCGGCGTCCGCTGGGAGCGTCCGTACACGTAGAGGGCGTAGGGCAGCCCCTCCTCGAAGGAGTGGAGCACCCGCGGACCGTCTGGAGGCCGGGGGAAGTCGTGGGGGTCGCTCCCCTGCACGTCGTGGCCGTCGGAGGGCATCAGCTCGTCGATCTCGAACCGGTCGCTCGACGCCAGCCGCAGGATGGACGTCTTCCCGCCATCCCCGAACGACGTCGCATAGGCGTACTCGAGCCGTCCGAGCTGACCGATGTCCGAGGTCTCGCGAAAGGCCTCCAGCCGGTCCGTGAGGCTGCTGTCCTCTCCCTCGGGCGGGTGGGCACAGATGGCGTACCCACGGTCTTCGTCCATGACCGGCTGGCCCAGCTGGTTTCCGGTGGGGCACGACTCGAGGAACGCGTTCAGTGCGTCGGCGACCGTCTTGTCGACGGTGTCCGTCTCGAGGTGCAGTCGCTGGCCATTGATCACGAGCACGCGGTCGTCACCGCTGATGGGCTGGTCCTGCTGCAGAAGCTCGTCGAGGAGCCCCGCCTGGTCCAGCTGCGCGCCGAGCGGTCCGAGCGCCGCGTGGATCTCCCCGCGCACCCGCAGGAAGAGCACCACGACCAGCGCGACCGCGACGACGAGCATCACCACCATCGCCTTCAGGATGCGCTTGAGCCAGGGCCGCTTCTCGAGCCAGCGCCAGCCTCGAGAGCGCTCTGGTGCGGGCGCGGGGATCGCCGCGGCCGTCAGGGCTGCGTCGTCACAGGCTTCGCTCACCGTCGCCTCGCGTGGGCATCATCACCACAGGTAGTACGCCGCGAAGGTCCACAGACCGAACTTGATGCCGCCGAACTCCATGGAGTCCAAGTCTTCGTCACAGGTCAGCACGAGCTGATGTCCGTAGCGCGCGGTGCCACCGATCGCGGCCGTTCGCTCCAGGCTGGCCACCTGGCTGTAGCGGTACTCGTCGATGTTGTAGGTCAACAGGGACAGGTACTCGGCGATGAGCGGCTGGTACGAGAGAAGTCGGAAGGCGTCGATGGCCAAGAAGGCGATCGACGCGAAGGAACCCGCGCTGTACGAGCCCTCGTCCTCGATCTGCGTCGGTGCCGGCGGGTCGTTGTCGCAGGGCTCCATCACGTGTGCCCAGCCGTGCTCCCGGGTCTGGGTTCCCGCGACGGCGGCCTTGGCGAAGCCGTCGTGGACGAATTCGATCAGGAAGAGCAGGAGGATCATCGTGCCCATGACGAGCACGGCCTCCGCGTAGACCGCGCCGGAGAGGCGACGGCGCTTGGCGCTCTGACCGCGACGGAGCAGACGGCGACTACCACGCATAGCTGGCTCCCTGGTTCGGCATGGTGCTCTCGGCCCGGAGCGCGAGGAAACGCCCGCTCCAGAGCGAGAGGATGCGGCCCGAGGTCTGGCTGAGCTCGGCGCGCACCGGCTCGTCCGCTTCGGCGTCCGCGAGGCTCTTGCAGATGACCATTCGCGCCAGCGGCACCGAGCAATAGTAGAGGTGCGTGACGCGCGTGGTGATCTCCTGCCGTGGCTCGAAGTCCCAGATCATCTCGGTGCTGTTCGGCTCGGCGTAGAAGGTCACGGCGGTCGAAGCGCTCGAGTACACGGCGCTCGCGGCTACCTTGGCGACGCCGCTGTCGAGCGAGTTGGCGACCGTGAACTCACGGGTGATCGCCTGAGTGGAGGGCGAGATCGGGATGAGCGGGATCCACGCCGCTCGCCGGATGACGCTCATCCGGTCGCTCGTGTCGCCGGTCAGCGCGGTGATGACCTCGAGGATTGTGCCGAGGCCGCCGGGGAAGGAGCTGGCCTCGTACACCTCGGGGTTGATGTGGTGCATGTCCTGGCCGTCGTAGCGGTCCGGGTTGTCCGGAAGGATGACCACGGCGGCGCGAGCCGCACGGGTGGCGGCGTGCTCGACCGAGAGGTTGGCGGTGTAGATCAGCCCGAGCTGGGTCAGGCAGAGGAAGAACATGAGCATGATCGGGAAGGCCACGAGGAACTCCACGTAGACCGCGCCTTCTCGGCGTTTCCGCGATCGCCCACTGGGGCGCATTCGTCTCCGTTCAGCCATCAAAATACTCCACCCAAAGCCGATGGTGCTGCAGGACCGCTGCGATGGACCCGACCAGTACGAAGGGGCCGATGCGGATGCTCGTCCGCTCGATCTCGGGGACCTTCTTCTCGTAGCGCTCGGGAAGCACCTTGTTCCGCACCCGAATGTAGGCGGCGCCGAAGGTCTCCCGGAGCTTCCCCCGATACATCAGCAACACGACCCCGAAGAGACCCGCTGCCAGCATCGCGAAGAACTCGATCTCGATGCCGGTCACTGGCCCCACCAGACCGCCGACGGCCGCGAAGAGCTTCAGATCGCCTCCCGGCATCCCACCCGCGCGGTACGCCATGAAGGGCGGCAGCCCACACAGGAAGACGCCCGCGACCGACTCCACGGCACCGGAGGTGCCCATCGCGAAGAACCAGAAGATCGGTCCCGCGGCCATCGCGGGTAGGGTCAGCCAGTTGGGGATCTTGCCCGTGCGCATGTCGAGAATCGCAGCCGTGGCCACGATCAACACCAGGGCTCCCTGGGTGATCACCATGCTCGTTTCGAACGACATGGACCTCCATCACTCGTCCGGTGGGTAGCCGAAGGTGGTGTATTCCTCGCTGGCGTCGTCTTCGATGCCTTCGTGGAGCGACTTCCAGACGGAGACCGCGGCCACGACGATCAAGATCAGGATGACGACGTACTCGGCGAACACCGCGCCGCGGGTGTCCTCGAGCAGCTCCCGAAGGCCGCGCCGCTGGGGGGTCCGAGTCACGGGATCGGCGCTCCCAGGAAGCTCTGGGTCATCCGAAAGGACTCCAGCAGGGGAACGCCGACGGCGATGATGGCGAGGGCCACGAAGATCCCGACCATCAGCACCAGCACGATGTACTCGACGTAGACGACACCGGATGTGTCTCCGAGGAGCTGCCAAGCGGTGGTGGGCGCGTGGGCCGGCCTTTCGGTTGTCCCGCGGTCCGACCCAGTGTTGTGGCTTCCCTCCACGATGCCTCCCAGAGTGCCAGGGCGCCTCCGCGAGAGCAAGGGGGGCGGCCTTGCAGTCGCGGCGTTTTTACCCTGGATTCACCGGGGTTCGGGGCCGATGGCGGTCGGACGTCGTTTGACTGGGCGGCTAGAGCGCATCTCAAAAACCATCGCCAGTTGATCCGTGGACTCGGTGCGTCAGGCGGAGCGTCCGCGAACCGAGGAAATGCTGAAGCATTTTCGAGCGTGAGGGGACGGCTGCGGATGGCGTGCTGCGGCCGCGGAGCGGCGGCGAGGGTTTTTGAGATGCGCTCTAGTAGCGATCGAACACGACCGAGAGCCGCAGAGTTGCGCTCAGGACGAACGAGGGGAGGGTGTCGTCCGAGAGACCCAGGGGGAGCAGGTGGGGCCGCACATCCAGGCCCACGATGAACCTGCGATTCACCAGCCAGTCGAGCCCCACGACGGCGTGGACGGCGAAAGTGCCCCCGATGGAGGTGCCGGTTCCGTCATCGGCGATGGTCAGGATCCCGTCCGCTCCCAGTCCGGCGAAGGGAACCAGCTCGAGAATGTCGAGCATGTAGAAGACCTCGACGCCGAGGGTGCCCATCTGGAAGTCGCGCGGGTGACCGGCCCACGCGAGCCGGCCGCGGATCGTCCAGGCATCGGTCAGGCCCCACGATCCGCCCAGCCCGCCGACGATGCCGTGGGTGGGCACGGCGTCTTCGCCGATGGCGGCTGCGTACCCCAGATCGACGAAGAGGGTCGCCTGGTCCTCGTAGGCGCGGGCGGGGGAGGGCGCGGCGGCGGTCGCTGCCAGGGCGAGACCCAGGGCGACCAGGGCAGGGAGGGAAGGGCGCACCCATGGCTGGTAGCACGGTCCGAGGGGCACCCGGAAGTGAGCGTTTTGTCCTCGAATGCCGGGACGTTTCGCGCGTTGACGGGTCGGGCGGTGCGTGCAAGGTTGCCGCGCCGTTCCACCGGGAGGCCACGTTGGCGAACGAAGAGAAGAAAGACGAAGAGCTCGAAGGTACGGAGGAAGAGTCCTCCGAAGAGTCGGAGGCCGACGAGGCCACCGAGGAAGAGACCGACGAGGGCACCGACGAAGGCTCGGAGGACGAGTCCGACGACGACGACGAGTCCGACGACAACGACGAGTCCGACGACAACGACGAGTCCGACGACGACGACGAGTCCGACGACGACGACGACGAGTCCGACGACGACGACGACGACGACGACGACGACGACGACGAGTCCGACGACGAGCCCGCGGCCAAGGCCAGCGGCTCGAAGAGCAGCTCGTCGAAGCGTCGCAAGAAGAAGACCGGTCGGAAGAAGAAGAAGCCGAAGACCACGGCCGGCCAGCGCCTCGCCGCCGCGAAGGCCGCGAAGGCCGCGCGGAAGGCCGCTCAGCGCGGCAAGGAAGCCGAAAAGGTCGAGGACAAGGCGGCCGAGCAGGCCGAAGCCGCCTCGCGCTGGCTCGAGCAGAACCGCTCGAAGCTGATGATGCTCGTGGCCGCGATCGTTCTGATCTTCGCGGGCGTCTTCGCCTTCAACAAGTTCGCCAAGGCGGGTGACGCCGAGGCCGCCAAGGCCCTCTGGGAGGCGATGGAGATCGCCAACGCCCGCATCGTCGACCCCGAAGAGGAAGACGAAGCCGCCGAGGACGAGGAAGAGAGCGACGAGGACGAGGAGGTCACCTTCGAGTCCGAGACCGCCCGCGCCGAGGCCGCCATCGAAGCCTTCGACGAGGTGATCGCGAACCACGCCGGGACCCAGGCCGCCGCGTTCGCGCGCATCGGTCTCGCCAACGCCTCCCGCGTGATCGGCGACACCGCCGAGGCGCGCGAAGCCTATGAGGCCGCGCTCGCCGAGAGCGACGACCCCGAGGTCGCGCTCCGAGCCCTCGAGGGCATCGGGTTCACCTACGAGGTCGACGAGGACTGGGACGAGGCGGAGGCCCGCTTCGACGAGATGGGTGACATCGATCGTCCCGGCGCCCGGATCCTCGCGGACTACCACCTCGCCCGCATCGCGCTCGCGAAGGACGAGACGGAGGCCGCCAAGGAGAAGCTCCAGGCCCTGCTCGAGTCGCTCGACGAGGACGACGCGCCCCAGATGGAGTTCGTCCGCGACCAGGCCGAGATGCGCCTGCGGGAGATCGATCCCTCGCTCGTTCAGTCGACGGCCCCGTCGATGTTCCCGGGCATGGGCGGTCCCGGCGGCGGCGCTGGCGGCGCCTTCGGCGGTGCCGGCGGCCAGGAGATGACCCCGGAGATGCAGCGCATGCTCGAAGAGCTGATGCGCAAGCAGGGGCAGTGACCCTCCGCATCGCCACGATCGCGCTCGTCGCGCTCGCCTTGGGCGGGTGCGGCGAGACCCCGCGCTACAACGACTGGTTCGCGCACTCCCGCCTGACGGGTGCGGACACGGCCCGAGGGAGCGCCACGAGCGACGCGCTCGTCGTCCGCTGGAGCCAGCAGATCACGGACGACGGGCCCTACGTCGCCGTCGAGAACGCGCGGGCCGGCCTCGATCCGCGTCACGACCGGGTCTACATGGGCTCGTCCGATGGCCGTTTCCTGGCTTTCGACGTCTACGGCGAGGAGATGTGGTCGTACGACCCCCAGTCGGGCGTCGAGTCGGCCCCCGCGGTGGACGAACGCCGCGGCCAGCTCTTCCTCGCGTCCGAGGACGGCGTGGTCCACGCGCTCGACTGGAAGGAAGGCGAGGTCCGCTGGAAGGTCCCTTCGGGCGGTCCGGTGCGGCAGACCCCGCTCCTGACCAACGACGCGATCTACCTCGTGCGCGAGGACGACCACGTCGTCGCGCTCTCCCGCGAAGACGGCGAGATCCTCTGGGACTACGAGCGTGAGGTCGAGGTCGAGTTCGCGATCGCCGGCCACGCGGGGCTGCTGCTCCACGAGGGCAGGCTCTTCACCGGCTTCACCGACGGCGCGGTCGTGGCGCTCGACGCCGCGACGGGCGGCGTGGAGTGGGAACGGCTGACCCAGCTGGACGCGCTCGAGCGAGAAGGGCAGGCCATCCGCTTCTACGACGTCGACACCACGCCCGTCCTCCTGAACGACCGGATCTGGGTCGCGAGCGTGTCGGCAGGCGTGTACGCGCTCAGCATCGAGGGCGGCAGCGTCGAGTGGCGCGGCGAGGAGTACCAGGACGTCACCGGCATGGCCGCGGCTGGCCGTCAGCTCATCCTCGCCAGCGCGACCCAGGGCGTCACGACGCTCGAGCCGCACTCCCAGCGGGTCGTCTGGCGAAAGCCGCTCGGCCGGGGGGCGCCGGCGGATCCCGTCGTCGCGAACGGCTACGTGCTCATCGGCGAGTCGCGAGGCGGGCTGGTGGCCATCGATCTGCGGAGCGGCCGAGAAGCGGCCCGCATCGAGCACGGTCAGGGCTTCAGCGCGCCGCCCAGCGTCGCCGGCAACCTCGGTTGGGTGATGACCAACGGCGGCAAGCTCATCGCGTTCCGGCTCTGAGCCGGACGGACGACACTCGGCTCACTGCGCCTGGAGCATGAACGCTTCGATGTGGCCATCCGGGAAGAGCCGGAAGCCGTCACCGCTGGCCGAGACGGCCTTGCAGCCCATGAAGCCGCTCCAGTCGACCTTGACCAGCGTCGGCCGGCCGCGGTTTCCGTTCGGGCTCCGGTGACAGTCTTCCTGGGTCGTGGTCGCGTTCGAGAGGACCAGGTTCTCGGTGCCGCCGGTTCGACGCACCACGAGCTGCTCGACGGTCGCGCAACCGTCGCGCCCGGTGACGAACGAGACCTCGATCGGGATGACGGCGTCCGGCGGTCCGATTCGAGTGCTGGCCGTGATGAGGTCGTCTTCGGACACCTCGCCAGTGCGCTGATCGAGCAACGTGGTCTCGGCTGGTTGGGTCTCGCAGCCGACCAAGAGGGCCACTCCGATGAGCGCTAGGGTTCTTGCGAGCATTCTCCGAGGATAGCGGAGGCTTGGAGCGACGGTCGGCCGGAGTCACCGACGCATACGGTAGGGGCGCGCTTGGAGAATGATTGCCGTACCGTCGCGCAGCAGCGCGAACTCGATGTCCGCAGCGTCCGCACGCTCGCCCCAGAGCGCCATCATGTGGGTGTGCACCTGGTCGAGGCGTTCGCGAAGCGGTCGCATGGCGCGTGAGGACAGGAGAGGGCGATCCTCGTGGCCCGTGGCCAGGGAGAGCAACTCCGGTCGCGAGTGCCGGTAGAGAAGGACCTGCTCGGGGAGCGCCTCGCGCGCGGCGGTGACGCTGCCTCCCGGAGGCGCGAGGTTGACCAGGATGCCGCTGCGCTGAGTCGAGAAGGGGTTTTCGGTGATCGCCACGCCCATCGCGACCGGGTCGCTCACGAACGGCTGTACGAGTACCGCCATACCGACCGCGTCGTGGTCGAGACCGTAGTAGTCCCGCTCGTCCCACGCACGACGGGTCCACACGCTGGCCCAAACCGTGCGAAGGGCGTCCTCGATCGCGGCATCGTCGGGATCCGCGCCCGTGACCGCCGACGCGTAGAGGCCGGCGCCACTGAACCCGGGGAGATCTTCGGCGTTGGTGCTCGATCGGAAGATCCAGCGCGTGTGCCGGTGCGCGCGGATCCGTGACGCAATCTCCCGAACGAGCCTGGCTTCGACGGCCGGTCGCTCGATGCGTTCGCGTAGAGCCCCGAGCGCCGCCTCGCGCGCACGCCCATCGGCATCGAACCGAGGTGTGTCTCTGAGCGTCCGAGCGTTCGCGTCGATGGCGTGGCGCGAGAGGTGCGCGCGGTAGTGATGGGCCGGGACCACGAATCCCCCGGGCGTGGGTAGCCCCGCACCGCAGACCTCGCCCAGTTGGGCGGCCTTCGCGCCCGCCCAGGGCGCGTCGTCGAGGCGGAGCTCACAGACGTTCGCGATCGCGTTCGTCGCGACGTCGAGGGTCGGGGGCGACAAGGTTGCGGGGCGCCGGGTTCGAAGCGCGCGCCGCAACGCATCCGGAGTCGCGGGCTCGACCGTGTACTCGCCAGCGCCGACCTCCAGCCGCACGATCGTGCCGTCGAGCGCTCGGAGCTGCCCGTCCTGGAACACGCCACGCAGGGCCATGTTGGGCGTACCACGGGACTGGCTGAGCACCGCAACGTGCGCGAGCGGAGCCTGAATCTCCGACGTGACGATCCCCGCGCAGAGCGGGATGTCGTCCGGGACGTGGTCGAGAACCAGGATCTGATCGGGCACGACCGAGCCGGGGTCGATCGGCCCCTCGACGAAGCGCAGACGGCCAACCGTGTCCCCAAGTGTGACCGGCTGATAGCGGACCCTGGTCCAGACCACGTTGGGGTCGAGGACCCGCAGTGCGCCTCGAACGTCCGCGATGTGACGGCGATGGATCCCAGAGCGCGGTCGGAACTGGAGCTGGTCGCCAAAGAAGACGTGCGGGCCGATCCGCTGGAAGAGCGCCGCGATCCCATCGCCGCTCAACGAGTCGGCCGGTCCGAGCTCCACCGCCCAGAGGTCACCGTCCCGATAGCGAACCAGGCTCGCCATCTGCATCTCGCGATCCGCTCGGAGGTACTGCCGCCGATTGAACGTCCGGCGATCGCCCAGGGGCCGCGTAGCGCTCGCGATGAAGCGTACCGCGAAGTCGTAGTGGATCGGCCAGCGCGCCGATTGGCAGAAGTACAGGCGGTCCGTCGCGTGGTCCCACAAGACCTTGACGACTTCCGTGCGTGCGATGGCGTGCTCGTTCGACGGCGCCGCGAGGCGCCGCCAGTCGGCTTCGGTCGAAATCTCGTCCAACCAGTCCGGCGCCGGCTCGGTCGGCTCGATGGGCACCTCGTCCTCCTCGAGTGGCGCGACCACCGAGGCTGGATTCGGGGTCTTCTGCGCGAGCTCGGGCCCCGAGCCCTCACAGCCACAGAGCGCGAGACAGGCGCAGAGCAGGACGCGGACGCTGGGTCGCAATCTCATCATGATTTCGCAGAAGATGGATTATGTAAACTTTTGTTCTGGGGTCCACGGGAGACCTGCGGCGAGCGCACGGCCCCTGCGTTTTCGGCCTCAACCGTCGCTGCCCTCTTCCAAGCGGAGCCGCTCCTCCTCGAGCCGGTCGTACACCACGGCGGTGTCCGCCACGACGAAGAGCCCGCGGAGCTCCGCGAGATCGAACGTGCGATCCGGGTCCGGTGAGACGACCAGACCCTCCTCGTGGCTGTCGAGACCGATGACCACGGAGCCATGGTTCGCCAGCGACCGCTGGATGGCTCCGAAGGTCACCGTCTCGCCGGCGGTGCCCTCGCGCAGCGGGATTCGGACGATCTCCTGGCCACGGTCGCCGAGGAGCCGCTCGTAGAGACCCATCAGCCCAGGCACGAACGCCGAGTGGACCAGGAAGTAGTTCGTGATCTGGGCCGTGCTCACCATCGTGACCGAGAACCGGCCGGCCCCAAGCCGCACCACCTGCCGCTCGAGCGGCTCGCCGCTCCGGTCCGACACGAGCTCCACCAGGAGCTGAGCGCGCTGAGTCGAGCTCGAGTCGCGGAGGAACTGGAGCACTCGGAGCCCGATCTTGGCGTCGGCACTGTCGCCGGCTTCGGGGTCCGAGAGGAAGACCAAGGCGTCGGCCCCCTCGGCGTCGAAGACCTTGGCGGCCACCGCAGCGGCTTGGCCCTCGCCGCACGGATGCACGATGCACCGCCCCCCCTGCTCGAGCGCCGTCTCTTCGGCCGCCGAGAAGCGATCCGGCGGATCGGCGGTGACGACCCGCACCGTGACCCCGGGAACGAAGCGCGCGAGCGCGTCCACGAGCGGTGGCAGCGCGTGGTTCCGCCCGACCACGAGGACCCGTCGTGGTCCCCTGGCGGCCTCACGGTCGAAGCGGCGAAGGATCTCGTTCGTGATGCGCGACGGATCGTCCGTGATCCGTTCTGCGAGATGGTCGTGCACCATGGCGACGGCCACGTCCCGAAGCGGTTTGTAGGTCTCCGCGATCCCGAAGATCCCCTTGAGCGCCGCGGTCGGTACCCGGCCCGGCGTCAGCGCCATCATCGCGAGCTCCGGCTCCAAGCAGTCGCAACGGGGATTGAGCCAAGGCGTCGTCCGGTCCACCGGGACGATCTCACCAGGCGCCCTGCTGGTTCGCTCGGCGCCGAGGAAGACCCCGAGGAGCGTCACGGCGTGCTTCTCGTAGGCGAAGGCCGCGAGCCGCTCGAAGTCCACGGTTCCGTCGTCGTCCGCCAGCCGCTGCAGCGCGTCGGAGTCGCCCCGATCGATGAAGAGGTGCGTGTACACCTCTCGGCCACGCGCGGAGAGGAGCTCGCTCATCAGCTCCTCCATCCCGGGCACGATCAGGTGGTGACAGAGGAACTGGCCGACGAAGCGCGGCTTGTCGAGAACGAAGGTGCCCTCCCCGCCGATGGCACGCGCGAGATCCGCGTTCTCGCTCTCGCGAATCTCGACGAACACGTGGGCGCTCGGGTTCACCGAACGGAACGACGAGAGCCTCGCGACGGCGAGCGCGTCCGCCGCCTCACCGTCGCCCTCGGCGAGGATCAGTAGGCGCTTCGCGTCCTCCGCCGCCACGCGCCGCAGCGCGGGCGCGTCGCTGCCGTCGCCGTCGCGGTATACGACCCATCGCATCCCCGATTCGTAGAGGTAGCTGGGGGCGTCGTCCGGAGCGCCCAGGAGCGCCATCCGAGGGAGCGCGCGCCGACGCGGTCGGGGCCCGCGCCCAGCGAGCCATCGGGCGATCTCGAGGGGAGCGAGACGCCGGAGCATCCGGTTCTTCTCGTAGATGGCGACGAACTCGGCGACGAGGGCTTCGGCCTCGTGGACGTCACCGGTGACGAGGGTGTGGCCACGGTAGCTGATGGGCCGGCGCCGCTCGGCGCGGAGCACCTGCTCCACGACGTTGGTGCCGATACCGATGAGGTACGAGAAGACGAAGATGCCGGTGATCGTGAGTCCGAGCGACACCACGACGACGAAGGGGTCGCCGCGAAGGTTCTGGACGAGGTTGTCCGGGCTCTCCACCTGTCGGAACGCCCACCAGAGGTGATCCCAGAAGCCCTCGGGAGCGTCGCTGACACCGTCGTAGTCGTGGGCGATCCCCAGGTTGGACAGCAACACCGCGGTCACGAAGCTCAGGGCGACCACGGCCGCGGTCACCAGCCCGAGCTGCTGGAGCTGCTCCCGCCGGGTGAGGACTCGGTAGACGTCGCCCGCGAGCTCTCGTGTGAAGCGCACGAGCACCAGCAAGCGCGCGATTCGGAGGATGCGCAGGAAGCGCCGCGGGGCGTCGAAGAAGTGGTGAAGCGGCAGGAAGCTGCCGAAGGCCAGGAGATCGACCACGAGGAAGAACTTCTCGGCGCGCGGGCTCTTGGCCTTGCCCTTCTTGAGCACGGCCATGCGGAGCACGATCTCGAGACCGAAGGCGAAGATGAAGGCGGGACGCAGCGCGTCCTCGAGCGCGGGATACGGAAGGAGCGAGAGGACGATCAGGATGGCGAGGAGGAAACGCGTCGACCGCGCTTCGAGCCCCTCCGCTACCGCATCCCACGCATCCCTCCGTGCCACGCGTCAGCCCTCGTCGTCGTCGGGGCCTTCGCTCTGCCCCAGGAGCACCTCGAGGAGGGGGCTGATGTCCACCCTCCCCCGGCGAAGCAGCGCCTCGAGCAGCCGCTGGCCGAGGCGCGCCAGATCGAGGAGCTGGCCGATGCGATCGAGCTGCAGCTGCGCGCGCTCCCGCACCTTCGGGTCGGCGGCCGAGTCCTGCTTCCGCCGGGCGTAGTCGAGCGCCTCCTCCATCGCGTCGATGGCGTCGAGGATCTCGACCCGCTCCCGCTCGTTGAACACGCGGGAGATCATCTTCCACATGTTCCCCTCGGCGACGTGGTAGTCGGCCCGCTCGCCCTGGATCCAGACCTTCTTCACCACACCCCAGCGGGCGAGCTCGTTGATGGTCATCGAGACCGCGCCGCTGGAGAGCTTCAGCCGCTGCTGCAGGTCCTTCGAGCTGAGGGGCTCACCGGTCAGATAGAGCACGGTCCACACCCGGCCCATGTTCCGTTTGAAGCCCCAGAACTCCATCAGCCGCCCGATGGCATCGCTGACGAGGAGCTCGCTCTCCCAGAGCCTGTCCTCCGAGTCCTTTCGCGCCACGCCGCCCCATTCCTACCACAGGGCGAGGGGCGAGTACCGGCTCACTCGGCGTCGGGCTGGACGCGACGGATGAAGAAGCCGTCGTAGGCCGGGCCGGCGTCGTCGTCGGCGGCGGCGAAGACCACGATCTCCAGCCCTGCGGTCCGAAGCCCCTGCAGGGCGAGCGGAAGGACCAACTCGCCCTCCGTGTCGGTCTCGAGGGCCTGGCCCATCGCACCCACGGTCGGGGGGTCGATCGGCTCGGGCACGACGTCCACGGCCTGCGCCTGCGGCGCTTGCTCGCGCACCCAGGGGATCAGGCGCTCCAGCGCCCAGTCGATCGAGTGCTGTCGCTGCTCCGGGTCCGCGGTCTCGAGGAACTCCGTGTTCGACAGCTCGTACCAGCGGGAGAAGCCGCGGTCGGGCATGAGCATCTCGGCGCGGACCAGCTCGCGGTTCTCGCCGTCGAAGCGAAGCCGGAGCACGAGTCGGATCTGACGCTCGATGCGGGTCTGACCCGGGACGGGCACCGCGAAGTCGAGCTCGTAGTACTTGATGCACTCGCTCGCGTTGCAGCGCGGCGGCGGGTCGGCCCGGAAGGCGTCGTTGAACTCCGGGTGCGCCGCGGCCACTTCGCTGATCGGCTTCCCCCACTCGCTCACGCCGAGGAGGATCCGGGTCCAGAAGGAGATCGCGGTGGTCGCCCACTGGCGGCGCTCCTCGAGCCCCTGCTCGCGACGTTCGCGGTGGATCTCGCGGTCGGTGTCGGCCTCGCGCTGCCGGTTGACCCGAACGGCATCGAGGGCGGCGAGCCGCGCCTGAGCCTGCTCGGCGAACTGTCCCTCCGGGTAGACGCGGAGGTAGTAGCGGAGCCCTTCGGCGTCCGATTTGTTGGACTCGTAGACCTCGCGCTCGGCGGCGTCGTGCTCGGCGCGGAGGTCGTCAGCCCACGCGCCGTTCGGGTGGGCGCTCAGATACTCGGCGATGGCGCTGCGGCGCTCGTCGTCGGCTTCGGCCAGCCGCACCTCGCGGTAGGCGGCGTAGTCGTCGCGACCGGCCACCGTCGCGCACCCGAGGAGCACGATCAGGGGCAGAAATCGCATTCGGGGATCTCCTCGAGGGGCACGTTCACCATGTCGGCGCGCTGGAGCTGCTCGATGCAGTTGTTGACCGCTCGCATGGTGGGGAAAGGTTGGCAGTCCAGGGGCCAGTCGCCAATGTCCCGGCACCGCTGGTCCTGCTCGTCGACGCAAGCCTGCAGGGCGTCGTCGTCGGCGAGCTCGCCCCGGGTCCGAGCACGCACGCAGTCCCACGCGCGCCACTCGCTGCACGACGACGCGAAGGGCGCGGGCTCGTCGGCGTTGCCGCAGCCACCGGTGGCGCCCGGCGTCGGGGCCACGATGAGAGAGCCGAGGGCGAGTAGCCCGATGACGCGAAGGATCACGGCAACACCTCGTAGTCCCAGGTGAGGCCGATTTCGAGGGCGAGGAGCGGATTGACCGTCAGGTTGCCGAACCGATCCTCGGCGCCGAAGTAGGTGCCGACGTTGAGCTCGGCGTAGACGCCGAGGCCCGCGAGGAAGTGGTAGGCGGCGTCGCCGCCGACCTCGAAGCCCCAGGTCAGGTCCGGTGAGACCACCAGCGCGCCGCTGACGTGGCCCCCGACCAACCAGGTCGGAGCACCGGTTCGTCCGAAGGGCACGTGCAGCCCGTAGCCGACCTCGATGACCCACTGTTCGAAGGGGTCCACACCGCTCACGAACGAGCCGTCGGACTCGAGGTTGCTCGAGGCCCCCACGAGGACCGAATGGCGAAAGGTGCCGCTGAGGGGGAGCACCAAGGCGCCCTGCAGGTTCAGGTACGAGGGAGCGAGTCGATCCTGCTGGAGCTCGTCGTGAGAGACGAGCCGGAGCGCACCGCCGACGCCCAGCCGACCCACGAGCCGCATGAACTGGGGTGGCGCCTCGCGAGGGGCGCGCGTCGGCTCGGTGTCGTCGACGACCTGGCGCATCTCCGGAGGCAGCTCGTCACCGCCCTGCGGCCCGTCCGCTTCGGGCTCCGGCTCTTCAGGCTCGGTCGCCGTGGGCTCCGGCTCGGTGGCCTCGGGCTCCGGCTCCGGCTCGGCCTCCGCCGGGGGTGAGTCGGTCGAATCGGCTTCAGGCTCGGCAGCTTCGGTAGCCGCCGGCTCGGCCTCGTCCGTTTGGGCGAGCGCCGTCGACCAGGGGCCGGCGAGGAGGAGCAGAGCGGTGGCGAAGAGGGGGCGCATCGAGGCCGGCGAACGGTAGAAGGTGCGCCCCACCCGGTCAACCGCGTGCAGTGCGTGCTATAGCGGCGCCGTGGCGCGTTTCTTCGCTGGTTTCGCGGTCGCCTCGATCCTCTGGGGCGCCGGAGTCTGGGCCTGGACCGAGGGTCTGATCGGCCAGTCGGAGGTCGTGGTCGAGCCGGAGCCGGTCGCCGAGGCGCCGGAAGAGGTGGTCGAAGAAGAGGAAGCCCCCACCAAACGCGGGCGCCGGCGTCGGCGCCCCCGCAGGGGCATGGGCGCGGCCGCGTTGCCCACGGGCACCGCCACGACCGGCGACAACCTCGGCGAGAACGACCCGCGTGAGCTCGCTGCCGGGGAGAACGGCGGCGAGCAGCAGCTCACCCAGGGACAGATCGAGAGCGCCATGGACGGCGGCTTCGGCGCGATCCGCCGCTGTCTGGTGTTGGTCCCGGGCGACGCCCCGGTCACGGGCCGGCTCACGTTCGGGCTCCGGATCGCGGGGAGCGGGCAGGTGCAGCGAGTGAATCTGCGTGGCCCCGCCGTCGTCACGCAGGGCGAGCCCGGCGACTGCCTCCGAACGGCGGCGCGTCGGATCCGGTTCCCGTCGTTCGACGGCCCGGAGATGATCGTCCACTACCCCATCACGTTGGAGTGATGCGCCCCCTGCCCTCTCGACTGGTCGCCTTCGTGTTCATCGTCTCTTTCGCCTGCGGCGGCGCCCAGAGCGGGCCCACCGGGTCGGGGAGCGAGCTTCGGACGCTCCCAGAGTCGCGCGCGCTCGGCATCGTTCGCGAGGCGCTCGTCGAAGCGGGGGCGAGCGGTGGCGGCACCTTCTCGGTGGAGGTCGGAGCGCAACCGCTCGAGGTCGACGTCGCCCTCACCGACGTGCCGCGCTTCGGCATCGAATGGGTCAGCGCGAACGACCGGCTCGGGCGGGACGATCTGCCCGAGCCTCTCGAGGATGGGCAGCTGCGGATCCTCCCCGGCACCGGCGCGGACGCCGCGACCCAGATCCTACTCCTCGACGAGCAGACCTACCGGTTCAGTCCGGATCGGGAAGCCGTGCAGGACGGAGCGTTCGGGATGGCCGAAGCGGAGCTCCGGCTCCGCCGCGACGTGACCGACTTCGTCACCTACGCCCGCGGCGTAGGCTCCTGATTCACTTCCCCTCGTAGACCGGCGGGCGCTTCTCGCGGAACGCCGCGAGCGCCTCGAGCCGATCCGAGGACGCCAGGGTCCGCTCGTAGCAGCGCCGCTCGTGGAGCAAGCCCGCATCCAGCGGCAAGTCCGCGGCCCCATCGATCGCGTCGAGCGCGGCGGCGACGGCGATCGGCGCGGCGTTCTCGAATGGCGCGCAGAGCTCGAGCGCGCACTCGAGGGCGCTCTGCCCCTCGGTCGCGACTCGATTGACGATGCCGAGCGAGAGCGCCTCGGGCGCCTCGAGTCGGCGGGCGAGGAGGATCAGCTCCTTGGCCTTGGCTTCACCGACCACTCGGGGCAGCCGCTGCGTGCCGCCGGCGCCGGGGATGATCGCGAGGCTCACCTCGGTGAGCCCGATCTTCGCGGTGGGGCTCATCACCCTCAGGTCGCACGCGAGCGCCACCTCGAGGCCACCGCCGAAGGCGACGCCGTTGATGGCGGCGACGACGGGCTTCGGGCAGCGATCGATGGCGTCGAAGGCGGCCCGATAGAGCCCGAGAAAGTCGCGGACGTCCTCTTCGTCCATCCCTTTTCGTTCCTTGAGGTCGGCTCCGGCGCAGAACGCTCGGTCGCCGGCACCGGTGAGGATCACGGCGCGGACCGCGTCGTCGTCGACGACCGCGCGGGCCAGTCGGCCGAGCTCGCGGACGGTCGCGCGGCTGAGCGCGTTCATCCGGTCGGGCCGGTTCAGGGTCCAGACTGCGATGGCGCCCTTGCGCTCGGTCGTGATGCCGTGGCCGTCCCGCTCGGGGCGCTCGCTCGATTCGCTCATGCAGGCGCCCTACCCCGATGGTGGCTTCGCGGTCAATCGGAGTCGGCGGTGGCCGACTCCGACTCCGACTCCGACTCCGACTCCGACTCCGACTCCGACTCCGACTCCGACTCCGACTCCGACTCCGAC
>JAEPMI010000006.1:608332-661308 GCA_017644045.1 Deltaproteobacteria bacterium | reverse complement strand
AGCGGCAGCGAAGCCGCACGCTACTCGGAGGCCCGCGCGGAGGCGACTCGGCGCATCGGTCATTCGGTCGATGACGAGACGTTCGCCAGGATGCTGCTCGATGGATTCCTGGCGAATGCTGCGGTCAACGCGGACGCCGGTCGCGCTCCGACTCAGGTCCGCATGACCGTTTGTGAGCGTTGTGGTGCGACCGAGCGACAGGCGGGCGCCGAAGGTCTCGTGCCCGTCGATCCGAAGGTGGGCGAGCGAGCGCTCTGCGACGCGCAGGTGCTCCGAGATGGCGAGCGCGCCGCGCAGTCCGTCGCTCCCGCGACCCGCCGGTCGGTCGTTCAGCGCGACGAGGGTAAGTGCGCCGTGCCCGGCTGTCGTCACGCGGCGTTCGTGGAGGTGCACCATGTGACCCGCCGCGCCGACGCTGGCAGTCACGACGGAGACAACTTGGTGAGCCTCTGCTCGGTTCACCACGATGCTGCGCATCATGGGCGACTGGTCATCCGGCGGGGGAACGAAGCGGGCGAGTTCTCCTTCGAGCGCGCGGATGGTCGACCCTACGGCGCGCTGATGACCGAAGTCGATGGGTGCGCCGCAGCCGCCCGGACGTTCCGAATCGCCGTCGGCCGCACGGGCAGCGAGCTTCGCGCACGAGTCGAAGTGGACCGTGCCCGAGAGTCCGACGTGGCCAACGTGGGCCAGGAGGCAGGGCCGGCGATTCCGGTACCGCTGATCGAGCAGGTCGTCGGGCTGCTGACGGCGATGGGTTACCGAAAGCACGAATCGCGGACGCTGGTGAATCGCGCGGTCGCCGGTAGCGAGCTCCCGAGGGATCGGTCGCCCACGACCGAGGAGCTGCTGCGGGCTTCGCTTCGCGCTGGGTGAGCAGCTCGCCAGTCACGCGTCGCAGGCGACAGCCCATGCGCGGCTCGTACTCGGTGCGTTCGTCCGCGTCCGCTGGAATCGGCCCCGTGACCGTGAGCGGCTACACTTCGGCGGTGACCGAGGTCGCCAAGAAGCGGGCTCTCCTACCCGTTCGTCGCCTGGCTCGCACAGAGGCCGGATGATGCCTGAGGTCCTCACCTGGCTCGAGCGTGGGCCCGTGCCGACGGGGTTCGTGCCGAAGCCGCACTGTGACTACCTGCCGGTCGGCGAGCGTGACCCGCTGGGGTTTGCGCATTGGGCAGTGATCCTCGAGAGGCCTGACGCAATTGCCACCGCGCTCCGTGGGAGAGTCGAGTGTCTCACGCTCGTCTGCGGTGGAAGGACGCCATCCCAGCTCGCGGCCGAGCGGTCCGTGGCGTGCCTTCTTGCACTGATCGACTGCGGCGCACCGCTCACTGGCGAAGATGACCCTGCCCGCCTCCTGGCCCTCGCAGTCGACTGTGACAACCCACGCGCAGCCTCGATCCTTAACGAGTTGCTGGCCGACAGAGGGGACGGGGTCCCGGTCGATGTCTTGCTGGTCAGGGACCGCGACGAGGCATTTCGCCGTCTGGAGCAAGGTGCCACGGTGTTCGACCCTGGACGTGCCTTGACCCGCCTTCTTCATCACGGCCTCACCGAATCGATGGCGGTCGACTCGGAAGCCGAGATCGCGCGACTGCATCGGAGCGTCGATCGGCTCGTCAGGAAGCTGCTGGCCCTGGGTGCAGTCCCCACCGTGTCGGATGTCCGGAACCTCTCTAGCTACGCGATCCCAGGGCTGCTGACGGCGGTGGCCAGCGGCAGAGTAGCGGAGCTACGACGCGTGCTCGAAGACATCGTGGGGGACGACTTCCAGCCGGACGCGGCCCGGGCCGAGGCTGCCGCCATACTGAGGCGGCCGTAGCACCGATCGCTGCGGCCACGATGGCGCCCCCGGGAAGAACTCGAGCGCGCGTGCATTGGAGCACCGCCGTGCCTTCCCATCGTCCAGATCGTAGTCCACGAGGAGCACAGAGTGTGCGTGCCGACGGAGACGCAGCTCCGCCTCCGCGACGGTCGGAACTCGGTCGACCACGTAGTCGGTCAGGAAGAGACTCTCCGAATCTTCGTCTCCGTGAAGACGGGGTGGTTCTCCACCAACAGCATTCGACCCTTCGCCACGCTCCCCGAACCGACGGAAGGTCGACGTCGATTCCTCAGCCGCTCCGCAGCCACGACGGCGCCCACGGGAACGCTCCATGCGACCGTTCGTGTCCGCCGCGCCGCCGGTCGATGGCCGCTGTCACACCCGTCACGTACACTTCGGGCATGACGGCTGCCGCAAAGAAGCTCCTCGACGAGGCCCTGTCACTCCCCGAGGAGGCGCGTCAGGAACTCATGCTTGCGCTCGGAGCAAGCTTGCGCCCGGTCGAGCTCAGCGATGCTTGGCGAGAGGAGATCGCTACGCGTCTCGAGCGGATCAAGTCCGGCAACGCCGTGCTCCGGGATCCCATGGAGCATCTCGAAGAACTTCGCGCCAAGTTCGGCTGATGGCCCGCCTGCGGGTTCTCGACGAGGCGGCCGCCGAGGCTGCGGCAGTGGCGGAGCATCTCGAGTCGGAGCGTCCGGGCTACGGCGCCTGTTCCTCGAGGAGTACGCTCGCATTCTGCAGCAGCTGGTGCAGTTCCCTCGCAGCGGTGCACCTGTGGGCGTCTTCGATGATGTGCGACTGCGCTCGTTCGTCGTCTCCCGTTTTCGCTACTCGGTATTGGTGGGGGAGCTCGAAGATGAATCCATCATCGTTGCGTATCCGTTGCGGACGCCGATTCGATCAGCCAGCGAATGAAGAGTGGCGATGGCGTCCGATGGAAAGCTGATGCTCGACTCGTGAACCATGTAGAGCAAATGGCTGACGGCACACCCGAGCTCACCGAAGCCACAGAAGTCGAGCACGGTCTCGCGCCCATCCAGGAATCCGAACTGTTCGAACGTCGGATCTCCGGGGTTGCGAGCGTACAGGTCCTGGAGGAGCCCGTCGGCCAGTTCCGCTAGCTGCTCCACGGTGCGAACATCATCCGCCGCAATCATCCCCTAGGGTACCGCGCAAAGGTGCTCTGAGGGCGCAGAGCCACGACGGCGCCCCCGGGAAGATTCGAACTCCCGACCGTCGGCTTAGAAGGCCGCTGCTCTATCCAACTGAGCTACAGGGGCGTGGCCCAGAGGGCCGGTTGGTCGGGGTGGCCGGATTTGAACCGACGACAACGAGCACCCAAAGCTCGTGCACTACCAGGCTGTGCGACACCCCGTTGAGAGCGGCGCAACGTAGTACGCGACTTGGGGGCCGACAAGGGGCCGGCCGAGCGGGAAATCCGCCTCTTGGGAAGGGGCGCTTGCCGAGGGGCGTATGATGTCTTCGTGGCCATTGCGTCGCTATGCCTGGGAGGGGCCTCCTTCTTCTTCATGATCGCGGGGATGCTCTTCACGATGGTCCCCGTGGTGGGCGCCGTGCTGAGCATCGGGGCGCCGGTGTTGGCGCTCTTCGGGGTGGTGACGGGCGGCATCGCGATGTCCCGGGCGAACCAGATGGGGGAGTCCAGCGGAGCGGCGACGGCCGGGCTGGCGGTCAGCATCGTGGGCTTCCTGGTCTCGCTGCTCTTCGCGCTGACGTGCGGCCTCTGCAACGCCTGCGTGTCGACGGCGATGATGGACCCCAACAACACCACCAACAACGGCAATGGCCCGGTGTTCACGTGGGGCGGTCAGTGCCAGGGGCCGAACTGTCCGCCCAACACCAACACGACGTCCCCCACGCAGCCGCCTTTCCAGCCGCCGCCGGTCGCCAACCCGCCCGCGCCGCCGCCGCTCCCGACGAGCTTCGCGCCCGACTCGACCTGCGACGACGTGCGGCCCTGCTGCCTCGCCTTCACCCACGACGATCCGACGATCTGCGATGGCGTGATCGCCGAAGCGCGGCAGCAGCTGGACCCCGCGAGCGCCTGTCGCGACCTGGCGAGCGGCTGGGCGAGCGGTCTCGAACAGCTCGGTGAGCCGGTGCCCGCGTCGTGTCGCCCCTGAACGGGGGCGGGACGCTTTGATCGTGTTTCGAATTTCCGCCACCACCGGCTAGGCTGGTGGGGATGGATGCAGTCGGCGGGGCGTTCGCTCGGTGGAACTCGCGTCGGGCTGCGGCCCTGGCGCTCGTGATGGCGGTGGCGTGGCCCCTCGGTGCAGCCGCGCAGGTCACGCCCGACGCGGGCACGGCGCCACCTTCGGCGGATGCTGGGGCACCGACACCCACGGCGGGCGATCCAGACGCAGGCACCGCGCCGCGCGCGCCGGAGGAGCCCGCATCGGAGCCGACGGATGGCGGAGCGGCCGCGGGTGGAACGACGCCGCCGCCGACCACGGGAGCCACCACGAGCGGCACGGCGACGACGGGCACGACCACGACGACGACGGGCACCACCACGACGACGGGCACGACCACGAGGACGGGCACCACCACTGGCTCGACGGGCGGCACCGCTACGCCGCGGCAGACCGCGCGGACCGACGCGAGCCGCGCGCCGCGACGGGAAGAGGCGACCGAAGACGAGGAAGCCCTCGAAGAAGAAGAGGGCCGCATCCGCTTCATGTACCTCGAGGCGTCGGCCGGCATGTCCTGGATCAACCTCGCCGTGATCAACCAGGACAACTTCATCCCCGAGTTCGAGACGCTCAAGGGAACCGGCTTCGCCGTCGGCGGTGGCGCGGGCTTCTTCCTCAGCTTCATCACCCTCGGCCTGCAAGCGGAGTACGCCAATCACGACGGCTTCGACGTCGGCGTGGTCGCGCTCGACCTCGGCATCCGCATCCCGACGCCGCACATCGAGCCCTACCTTCGCGTCGGCGTCGGCTACGCCTGGCTCTTCAACCTCGACGGGCCGATGTGGCCCAGCGACGTCGGCTCGATCCGAGGCGTCTGCGCGGACGTCGGGCTCGGCTTCGACTTCATGATCACCGAGCTCGTCGCCGTGGGCATCGGCGTCGACGCCGCGGTGTTCAACGTGCGCCGTGCGGGTGTGACCGGCGCGCCTCGGGTCGGCATGGTGGTGCTGGAAGAGGACGGCGACGCGGTCGGCGTGCAGGTCTCGGCGCTCGCGCAGCTCAACCTGCACTTCTGACGCTCGCTCGACCGTCCTTCCGTGATCCAACGTACGACCGTCCTCGGGCTCCTGGCCCTCGCCCTGGCTTGCGGCAGCGAGTCGGCAGACCCGGCAGACCGGTCCGGGTCGGCCGCACCGACGACCGACACCGCCAACTCCGATCCGGTCCCCCCGCGCGAGCCCACCAACCCCACCCCGCGAGAGCCCTCCATGCCTGCGACGACCGCCGCCCAGTCCCTGGTCGAGGTGAGCCTCCCGACCTCGAAGCCGCCGTTCCCAGGCTACGCCGGGAGCGACCGCTGCACGCTGATCGCGCCGCTACCGGCCGCCGCACTGGGACTGCCGGGACCCATCTTCCAGTGCGAGATGGCGCGCTACCTCTCCGTCGATCTCGATGGGAGCATCCGCCCGCAGGACGTTCGAATCGGAGGCACCCGCCCCGAGCCCAGGACGCTGCACGCGGTGACCTACGGCACCTACCGCGACGCCCGGGCCTGGCTCGGCGCGACCCTCCTTCGTGGCTCGGCGACCGGCCTCGATCGATGGTTGCCGGCAGCGCCGCCCGCCGCCCTCGACCCGGCCCAGGCGCACGTCTTCGAGCCGGTGGCCAACCTCGCGGGGGTCCGCGTGGCCAAGCTCGTGGGGGGCGCCCGGGTCGCCTGGGCCCTCACCGACGACGCGGTGTGGCGGGTGACCGGCCAAGGGGAAGGCGTCCGCGCCGAGCGCTTCTTCGACCTCGCCGAGTTGCCTCGGGGAGACGCCGCGGCTCCTGCGACCGGTGACTTCTGCCGGCTCGCGCCCATCGACGACGAGCGCGTGATGATTCGCCATCGGAACTTCGGACGAAACGACCTATTCATCGTCGATGGTTCGGGGGCGACGCCGCTCGCGGTTCCCCAGGCGACGGCACCTCCGACGACGAGCCCATCGCCGCCCGGCGCGGACATTCCCAGCGGACTCGGCGAACCGACGGGTGGACCCATGGGCGGTCCGGGCGGCGGGGGCGGCGGCATGGAGCCGCCACGGGTCCACGAACCCATTCGCGTCGGCGACCGGGTCTTCGTCGGAAGCGCCGACGACCGGCTCTTCGTCTTCGACCCCGCGAGCACGACGTGTCGCCCGACGGACTCCGCCCCTACGGCACCCGCAACCTTCGCCCCGAGTACGCGGACGGTGCGCCCGGCGTCGCGTTGATCGCCCTCGGCAATCGCCTGCGCGCCTGCGGCGACTCGGGCCCGTGCGTGACGCTCGAGACGCCGACCGATCGCAACTACTCGAACGTGGTCCACCTGCAGGACCGGACCTTCTTGGCTCTCTACGCGGGCTCGAACGGAACGGGCGGCGCGACCCTGGTGACTCTCGCGCGCTGACCGACCGAGCGCAGAGCCTTCAAATCGACCACTCGCCCCCGAGGGCGAGCCGGAAGCTCTGGACCTGGAAGCCCTGCTCGAAGGTCTCCGTGCCCCACGCGAGCGTGAAGTCGAGGTAGTGGTCGAGCTCGTCGACGGCGCCGATCCCGATGCCGAAGCTCATCCGCTGACGGTCGAGGGCGAACTGCTCGAAGCGTCCGTCGTAGACGTTGCCGAAGCTCACGTGGGCGCGGGCGTCGAGCCAGTCGCCCCAGATCGGCCACTGATAGATGAGGGTCAGCGTCGCGCCGGTGCTGCCCATCAGCGCACCCGGGCGGAAACCGCGCATCGCGCCGCGACCGCTGAGCTCGACCTGCTGCGTGAACGGCACCTGCCCTTCGATGGCGTGCGCACCCTGCACGCCGACGAGCAGCGAGAGGATGTGCGCGTGCCCGCTGGCGTCCCAGTGTGCGCCGAGGGTCCCACCGAAGCGCAGCCAGCGCCGCGCGTCGGGTGCCTGGAGATCGACCGCGTAGCGACCGTGCAGCCGGAGGCTGACGCCCGAGCTCCCCTCGCCGCGGTCCTTGCGTGTGTCGAGGTGCAGGTCCGTGTCGACGTGGAACGCGGTGAAGCCGTCGAGGTACGCCGGCGGCAGCTGGCCGTACACGCCTTCGGCGACGCGCTCTTCGATGGTCGGGCAGCAGAAACCGTCGTTGCCGAAGCGCTCGTCGAGCACACCGGCACCGACCATGAAGAAGCTCTGTCGCCACGGCTCGACCTCGAAGGACGCCAGCGCGTGCATCTCGCGCCAGTCGTAGCGCGCGCCGCGGTCCGGGCGAGCCTCGGAGCCGAGGCCCGCGAAGCGACCGTCCGCGCGGCGTTGGGCCGAGAGCCGTAGCTCCGCGCGCATGTTGCCATCGGGCGGTTCCCAGCGCGTGGTCACGCGGCCCTTCACCCAGTCCGGTCCCCAGAACGCGAAGTGAAAGCGAAGCTGATGGTTCGGGTGACCCGCTTCGTTCCAGCGGATGTAGAAGCCCACCGAGGGCTGGTTGCCGAAGTCGATCAGCAGGGTGGGGATGAGCTGCACCCGACCCTCGTCGAAGACCAGGAAGCGGAGGGGGCTCTTCTCGGAGGGAGTGTTCGCGGCGCGCTCCTCGGCCCAGCGCGTGAGGGCGGAGAGCGGCCGGCGGAGGACGAACTCGGTGACGACCCAGAGCGGGAAGAGCAGGATGCGGGGGATCCACAGGAGCCGCCGGCCGGCGCTGGGGGGTGCGGGCTCGCGACCGTCGTAGTTGGGCACCGCCCGCTCGGGCCGTGTGGGCTCTCCCACGACCTCGCGTTCCGGCGCCGGCTCACGGTGGGTGGCCTCGGGAACGCCCTCGCGCTCGGTCTCCTGCGCGAGCCGCTGCTCGCCTACGGAAGGCTCGCGGGTTGGCTGTGCTCGGACCGCGCTCGCGCTCAGCGCGAGAACCAGGGTGAGCTCAACGGCCCACGAGCGCATCGACGATTGGGGCGTACCCCTCCCGGAAGGTCGGGTAGGTGAAGACGAAGCCGGAGCGCCGGAGCTTGCTGCCGTCGCAGCGCTTGCGGGTGTTCCGACGGCTCGGCTCGTCGGCCGGTGGCGGGACCGGAACACCGGCTCGCGTGGCCACCCACTCCTGGACCGTGGCCAGGGTCGCTTGGTCGTGGTCCACGCCGACGTAGGTGCCGGAGGGGGCCTCGAAGAGATGGATGGCCGCGCGCGCGGCGTCGTCGCGATGGATGCGGTTGGTGAAGGTCTCGACCTGCGGACGGCGAGCGGTGCCGTCCAGCACGGAGCTGACCATACGGGTGCGCTCGGGTCCGTAGATGCCGCCCAGCCGGAGCACGCTCGCGAAGCGGACCCGCCGCCGGAGGAGCTGCTCGCCTTCGATCAGCCGGCGCGCCGCGAAGCCCGCCCCGGGGGTCGGGGTGGACTCGTCGACCCACCGACCGTCTTGGACGTCGTCGTAGATGCCGGTCGAGCTGATGAGGACGGCTTCGCGCAGCACGGGGAGGGCGGCGATCGCGTTCGCGAGGCCCGTCACGTAGGCGCGCTCGTAAGCCTCGTCGCTGCGGCCATCCGGGCTCACCAGGTAGACCATCCGGTCGATGCCTCGGCCGACCAGCGCGTCTCGGGTCGCGGCGGCGTCGGTCAGGTCGACGGCGACCGTTCGGATCCAGCCCGCCGCGTCGATGGGGGTCGGGCTCCGCCGGAGGGCCAACACCGGCTCACCGCGGGCGGCGAGGCGCCGAGCGAGGGGGGCACCCACGTAGCCACAGCCTGCGATGAGGGTCGTCATGAGTGGGACCTCATACCACAGCTGATCTCATGTGCGCGTGCCTCGTGACGCGTTGCGGCAACCCACGCGCGCGACGAAAGAGCGACCCTCGTCGAGCCATGTTACCGTTTCGCCCGTGGTTCGCTTTCTAGCCATCGCTCTACTGGTCGTCGGTTGTGCCAAGGGATCCGTCGACGACGAAGGGACCGACCGCATCGGGACCGACGGCGGCAGGCGCGACCTCGGCGGCGACCCGGATCGCGATCTCGGTGGTGGCGGTCGGGACATGTTCGTCGAGACGTGCGACGACGACAGTTACCCCGAGGAGTGCTCGGCGGCCGAGGACCTCGGCGACGTGATGATCGGCGCCGAACCCCTCGTCATCACGGGCGTCCTGCCTCAGCTCTCGGACGAAGACTGGTTCGCCGTGCGCTTTCCGCCGAACGCGATGGGCGCCGGCGGCGGCAACATCTCCATCGAGCTCGCCGGCGACGAGACGACCGTCATGACGCTCGAGGGGCCGACCTGCGGCCCGCGCACCGCGTGCGGCGAAGGTACCGCCGGTGCCATCACGAGCTACTCGTTCGTCGACGACGCGGACATGAGCGTCGAGTTCCCGTACTCGACCCGCGATACGCCGTGGCCCGAAGCCATCTTCGTGCGCATCCATCGCTCGGGCGGTCCGGTGACCTGCACCGAGTACTCGCTGACGATCCGCCGCTGAGCGCTAGCCGATCGTCTTGCGGAAGCGGCCGAGGTGGCTGTCGAGGTTCTCGCGCGCGAGCACGTCGACCACCTCGAGCGTGTCGTCGTGGAGCACGTAGAGGAGCCGGTAGTGGATGCCGACTCGGGCTCGGCGGAGGTTCTCGAAGCCTTCGAGCTTCTTCGCCCCTCGTCGCGCGAGCGGATCGCCGACGGCGAGCTGCGCGGCGAGCACCACGGCCTGCTGAGCGATGGACGCGGGGAGGGCGCTCAGGGACTTGCGAGCGCGCGCGCTCCACTCGGGGACGCGTAGCCGGGTCGGCTCGAGCGGCTCGTCCTCGGTCGGCTCATCCGTCTCCGCGTCCTGGGTCTTCGGTCGAGACTCCGGCGCCGTACGTTCCGCTTCGTCGAGCCGGTCGCGGAGCGCGCTGCGCTCGTGCTTGCCCTCCTCGATGCGCCCCTTGAGCTCGCGCACCTTGGTGCGGAGGCGTCGGAGCTCGCCCGGATCGACCGCCGGCGTCCCCTCGTCCGCGTCGGCGGCCTCGAGCTTCGTGAGCGCCTCGCGCTCGGCCTCGAGATCGGCCTCGAGCTGTTCGTTCGCGGCCCGCGTGCGCCTCATGGCGGCGCGCAACTCCGCGAGCTTCTCCTCGAGCGCGGCTCGGGCCCGTTCTTCCTCGGCGGCCTTGGCGGCGCGCGCGTCGGCGTGGGCGTCGTCGCGGTCGAGCAGGCGCAGGACCGCGGGGAGCGGATCGTCCGGGTGTGCGCCGATCAGGTCGCGGGCGAACGCGACGTACCCGGCGGCCGTGTTCCCGTCGGCGGGGTGAGCGTCGAGCGCGAGTCCCCGCAGCAGGAAGGTCGCGATCGCCGGGTGCGTGGCCAGTAGGATGGCGGCCGCGTCCAGCGTGTGCCCGGGCGGCTCGTGGAGGGCCGAGCGAAGGAGCGCGTCGAGGGTGTTCCAGTCGCTCCCTCCGGCAGGTGCGCTCGCGGCCAGGAGCGCTTCGACCGCCGCGCGCTGATCGGGAGCGCGAAGCGCTGCGACCAGGGAGCCGAGATCGCGGGGACCTGGCATGTCCGGGTGCGAGGCGAGCACGATCAGGCCATCCGCGAGCACGGCGTCGTGATCGTCGTCATCTGCACCGCGCCGCACCCACGCCTCGATCGCGCGTCCGAGGCCGGGAGTGTGGCGAGCCAGGCTCAGCGCCACGGTGGCTGCCCGAAGCGCGGGGGGCGCGAGCTCGTCGAAGGGCAGCCGCGCGAGGAGCGGCGCGGGGAGGGCGGAGAGCTCGTCGGCCGAGAGGTGGAGGTCGGGCCGAAGGCGGCGCTCGTCGTCGGGCGCGTCCTGCGGCGCTGCGCCTGGTCGTCCGCAGCACTTCTTGAACTTCTTCTTGCTACCGCAGGGGCACGAGTCGTTGCGACCGACCTTGGGCGCGTCGTTCGAGGCGGCGCGCTCGATGTGCTCGGGGAGCGTCTCGAGATCGGCCGCGTCGATGTCGCTCGCGAAGCGGCTCGGGAGGGCGATGGCCTCCGGATGGAGCTCCGGCATCTTCGCGGTGGCCCGTTCGTAGAGGAGCGCGACGAAGGGGTCCTGCTCGCGGATCCGGCGGGCGGTCGCGAGGATGAGCTCGTCGTGCCAGAGCGAAGGCAGCTCGGCCCGGAGCATCTGGCGGAGCTCGGCGCGCGCGAGGGGGGCCGTCGCGGGGTCGGTGTCGTGCAGCCGAAGCGCAACGGCGCAGGCGCGGTGGTCGAGCGGGACCCAGGGGGCGGCGATGAGCGCGTCCAGCATGGCCGGGCGCGCCTCGGGGTTGGCCCCGAGGAGCAGCGCGAGCGGCTCCCAGCGGAGCACGTCCGGCGCCAGGGCCGTCAGGGCGTCGTCGGGCAACGCGGTGCCGGTGACCGCCGCGGCGAGCGCGAGGTTCGTCTGGGCGTGGAGGTCGTCGGTGGCCTTCGCCACCGCGGTGGGCAAGAGCGCTGGGTCCAGCTCGCCGGCGAGCTGACGGATCCCGGAGCGGGTCGGCTGGGCGCGGCCTGCTCGTCGAATGGCGTCTCCGGGAGTCATTCGAAGAGGTCTAACTGGTGGGCGCGGTGGAGGCCACTGGAGTGAGCGGCGCTCACGGTATCGGAGCGCGCTCGGTTGGGTCGGGAGGGGAGTGTTTTCATTTTGCTCCAGGAGAGCCCTGTTTTTGCGGGGGTTGGGAAGGGGGGGAGTGTCCCCGGAATTCTGGGGCTCCGGGTTGGTGTTATCCGGATATCGTGATATGCGGATGATGAATGGGCAGCGCGGTGCCGGTGCAGTCGCTCGAAGGGTCGACGGGGTTGTTGAACCTCTTCGGCGATGCGACGCGTCTGCGGCTCATGGCGCTGCTGGCCGACGACGAGCTCTCGGTGGCCGAGATCGTGAAGGTCACCGGCCTCGCGCAGTCGCGCGTGTCGACGCACCTGGGGCGGCTCTTCAAGGCGGGACTGCTCCGGGACCGGAGGGTCGGGAGCTCGACCTTCTATCAGGTTCACCCGGCGATGCCCGCCGCGGCGGCGGAGCTCTGGCGAACGGTGCAGCCGACGCTCGACGACCCCGCCCTGCGCGAAGATGCGAGCCGGCGTGACGTGTTGCTCGAGGCGCGTGGCGAGGGCTCGTGGCCCGCGGCCATCGCTGGCGAGATGGAGCGACACTACTCCCCCGGCCGCACCTGGCAGGCGATGGTCCATGGCCTCGCGGCGCTGCTCGAGCTCGGCGACGTGCTCGACGTGGGCTGCGGCGACGGTTGGAGCGCGTCGCTCCTGGCGCCGCGGTCGCAGTCCTACGTCGGTGTCGATCGGAGCGAGCGAGTGCTCGAAGCGGCAGAGCGCCGCGCAGCGGACACGACCTGCGCTCGGGGGCGACCTCGTTTCGTCCAAGCGGACATGGAGGCCCTGCCCTTCGAGCGGGAGAGCTTCGACACGGTGCTCCTCTTCCACGTGCTGCCTCACGCCGAGGCGCCCGAGAGCGCGCTCGCCGAAGCGGCGCGTGTGCTCCGGCCCGGCGGTCGGCTGGCGATCACCACCGTGGCCGCCCACGCTCACGAGGATCGCACCGCCGCGTTCGGCCATCGCCATCCCGGGTTCGCCCCCGCCGCTCTCGAGCAGCTGCTCGAGGGTGCCGGTCTCGAGCCCCTCCAATGCGCCGTCACGTCGCGCGAACGAAAGAAGCCTCACTTCGAGGTGGTCACCGCTCTGGCACGAAAGCCGGGGCCCGACGGAGAGAAGAAGACACCATGAGCACCCGCGAGCATCTCGAGAGCCTGCTGAAGGAGCGCGTCCTGATCATGGACGGCGCCATGGGTTCGCTGATCCAGGGCTACGGTCTCGAGGAGGCCGACTACCGCGGTGACCGCTACGTCGACCACGCGAGTGATCTGAAGGGCAACAACGATCTGCTCGCGATCACTCGACCCGACGTGCTCCGCGAGATCCACGCGCGCTACGCGAAGGCTGGCGCGCACATCCTCGAGACCAACACGTTCAACGCGAACATCGTCTCTCAGGCCGACTATCACCTCGAGCAGGAGGTCCACGCCATCAACTTGGCGTCAGCGAAGCTCGCCAAGGAGGTCGCCGTCGAGTTCAGCACGAGCGAGCAGCCGCGCTTCGTGGCGGGTGCCCTCGGGCCGACGACGCGCACGCTCAGCCTCTCGCCGGACGTGAACGATCCCGGGTTCCGCGCGGTGTCGTTCGAGCAGATGAAGGCGGCCTACGCCGAGCAGACTCGCGGCCTGATCGAAGGCGGCGTGGACCTGCTGCTCATCGAGACGATCTTCGACACGCTGAACTCGAAGGCCGCGCTCGTCGCCATCGACGAGGTGTTCGAAGAGCTGGGCGTGCGCCTGCCGCTGATGCTCAGCGTGACCATCGTCGATCGCTCCGGGCGCAACCTCTCGGGGCAGACGGTCGAAGCGTTCTGGAGCTCGGTCGAACACAGCGACCCGTTCAGCGTGGGCATCAACTGCGCCCTCGGCGCCGAGGAGATGCGGCCCTTCCTCCAGAACCTCTCGGACGTCGCGAGCACCTACATCTCCACCTATCCGAACGCCGGTCTGCCGAACGCGATGGGTGGCTACGACCAGGACCCCGCGACGATGGGCAAGCTGGTCGGCGAGTTCGCCGAGTCCGGGCTCGCCAACATTTTGGGTGGCTGCTGCGGCACCACGCCCGACCACATCCAGGCGATCGCCGAACGCGTGCAGGAGACCGCGAAGGCGGCCAAGCCGCGCGTTGCCGTGCCGCGCTCGTTGCTCTCGCGCTACTCCGGCATGGAGCCGCTCACCGTCACCGAGGACACCAACTTCCTCATGGTCGGCGAGCGCACCAACGTCACCGGCTCGCGGAAGTTCATGCGCCTGATCAAGGAGGGCAAGCTCGACCAGGCCGTCGAGGTCGCCATCGATCAGGTCCGCGGCGGGGCGAACATCATCGACATCAACATGGACGAGGGCATGCTCGACTCGAAGGCGATGATGGGTCGTTTCCTCGACCTGCTCGCCGCCGAGCCGGAGGTCGCTCGGGTGCCCTTCATGATCGACTCGTCCAAGTGGGAGGTCATCGAGGAGGGGCTCAAGCACCTGCAGGG
Organism: Deltaproteobacteria bacterium; assembly: GCA_017644045.1. Classification (GTDB taxonomy): domain Bacteria; phylum Myxococcota_A; class Polyangia; order Polyangiales; family Houyiibacteriaceae; genus UBA1660. The sequence continues at coordinate 647,315 of JAEPMI010000006.1, read as the reverse complement.
CAAGGGCATCGTCAACTCGATCTCCCTCAAGGAGGGCGAGGAGACCTTCCTGGAGCACGCCGCTACCGTGCGCCGCTACGGCGCAGCCGCGGTCGTGATGGCCTTCGACGAGAAGGGCCAGGCCGACACCGTCGAGCGGCGTGTCTCCATCTGCAAGCGGGCGTACGACCTGCTGGTCGACAAGGCCGGCTGGGACCCGACCGACATCATCTTCGACCCGAACATCTTCGCGGTCGCGACCGGCATCGCGGAGCACGATCGCTACGCCATCGACTTCATCGAGGCGGTCCGCCAGATCAAGGCCGTCTGCCCCGGAGTGAAGATCAGCGGCGGCGTCAGCAACCTGAGCTTCTCGTTCCGCGGCAACGACGTGGTCCGCGAGGCGATGCACTCGGCGTTCCTCTTCCACGCCATCGAAGCCGGCATGGACATGGGCATCGTCAACGCCGGTCAGCTCGAGGTCTACGAGCAGATCCCCGAAGCGCTGCTCGAGCGCGTCGAGGACGTGCTCTTCTGCCGCCGCGAAGACGCCACCGAGCGCCTGATCTCTTACGCGGAGACCGTGAAGGGCTCCGGCAAGAAGCGCGAGGAGGACCTCAGCTGGCGCGAGTCGTCGGTCGAGGACCGCATCGCTCACGCGCTGGTGAAGGGCATCGTCGACTTCGTCATCGAGGACACCGAAGAGGCGCGGAAGAAGTACGGCCGCCCGCTGAACGTGATCGAGGGTCCGCTGATGGATGGCATGTCGATCGTCGGCGACCTCTTCGGGGCCGGGAAGATGTTCCTGCCCCAGGTCGTGAAGTCGGCCCGCGTGATGAAGAAGGCCGTCGCCTATCTCCTTCCGTTCATGGAAGACGAGAAGGACGGCGGGATCCAGAGCGCCGGCAAGGTGCTGCTCGCCACCGTGAAGGGCGACGTCCACGACATCGGCAAGAACATCGTCGGCGTGGTGCTCGGGTGCAACGGCTACGAGGTGCTCGACCTGGGCGTGATGGTCCCGGCGCCGAAGATCCTCGAGGAGGCCGCGGCGAACGACGTCGACGTGATCGGGCTGAGCGGTCTGATCACGCCGAGCCTCGACGAGATGGTGCACGTGGCTCGCGAGATGAAGCGGACCGGCGTGACCGTGCCGCTGCTCATCGGTGGCGCGACCACGAGCCGACAGCACACGGCGGTGAAGATCGCGCCCTCCTACGACGAGCCGACGGTGCACGTGCTCGACGCCTCGCGAGTGATCGGCGTGGTCAGCAAGCTGCTCGACCCCGAGGGCAAGAAGGCCCTCGACGAGAAGAACCGCGTCGAGCAGGACAAGATGCGTCGGCTCTTCGCGGCGAAGCAGGACCGCCCGATGCTGCCGCTCGAGCTCGCGCGCGAGAACGGCATGCAGAGCGAGTGGGAGACGGTCGACCGCCCCGAGCCGGCCTTCCTCGGCACCCGGGTCGTCGACGACGTCACCGTCGAGACGCTCCGGCCCTTCATCGACTGGACGATGTTCTTCAGCGCCTGGGATCTGAAGGGGCGCTACCCGAAGATCCTCGAGAACGAGAAGCACGGCGAGGCCGCGCGCGAGCTCTTCGAGAACGCGCAGACGCTGCTCGACCGGATCGCCAAGGAGAAGCTGCTCACGCTCCGCGGCGTGTACGGCTTCTGGCGCGCGAACGCCGACGGCGACGACATCGTGCTCTATGAGGACGCCGAGCGGACCGTGGAGAAGGTGCGCTTCCCGATGCTCCGTCAGCAGGCCGTGAAGCACGGCGACCAGCCCTACTGGTCGCTCGCCGACTTCGTCGCGCCCATCACCGACGACCAGCGCTTTCCGGATCACGTCGGCGCCTTCGCGGTGACCGGCGGGCTCGGCGCGGAGGACCTCGCCAAGGCCTTCGAGGCCGACCACGACGACTACAACGCCATCATGGTCAAGGCGCTCGCCGACCGCCTCGCCGAAGCCTTCGCAGAGTACCTGCACGGCCGTGCCCGTCAGGACTGGGGCTATGGCGCGGACGAAGACCTCAGCAACGACGACCTCATCGCCGAGCGCTATCGCGGCATCCGACCGGCCTTCGGCTACCCGGCCTGCCCGGACCACACCCCCAAGGGTCCGCTCTTCGAGCTCCTCGGTGCGCGCGCGCTCGGCATGGACCTGACCGAGCACTTCGCGATGACCCCCGCGGCCAGCGTCAGCGGCCTCTACTTCGCCCACCCGGCGAGCCGCTACTTCGGGGTCGGCAAGGTCGGCCGGGACCAGATCGCGGACTACGCGAAGCGCATCGGGCTCTCGGTCGACCAGACGGAGCGTTGGTTGCACTCCAACCTCGGCTACGACCCCGCCACCGCCGAAGACGCGGCGGAATAGAGGTCGAGTGGGGCACTTCGCCCCAATCTCGAAGATCGTGACACGGTGCGCCTCGCCGCCCGTTCCAACCGGGCGATGGGTAGTGGATCTCGAGCCCCCGAAGGGGACCGGTCGGATGTGCCTGCGATCCTCGCGGTGGACGACAACCCGGCAAACCTGCTGGCGGTGGAGGCCGCCCTCGGAGACCTGTCCGACGGCCTGGTGACGGCGGGCTCGGGTCGCGAGGCCCTGCGTCTACTGCTCGACCGCGACTTCGCGGTCGTCCTCCTCGACGTGAAGATGCCGACCATGGACGGATTCGAGACCGCGGAGCTCATCCGGAGCCGGCCTCGGTCCAGGCATCTCCCCATCATCTTCGTCACGGCCTATGGTCGGGACGAGACCGCGATGCTTCGAGGCTACGACCTGGGTGCGGTGGACTTCCTCTACAAGCCGATCGTTCCGGAGATCCTGCGTGCGAAGGTCGAGGTCTTCGTGGAGCTCCAGCGTCAGGCCGCGCGGCTCCAGGCGATGGAGCGCCGCAGCCACGAGCAGCACATGGCGGACGCGAAGCGGCGTTGGGAGGCCGACGAGCTCCGGCGGGACAACGAGCGGAAGGACCAGTTCATCGCGATGCTCGCTCACGAGCTACGCAACCCGCTGATGCCGATCGTGACCGCGGTGGAGCTGCTCAAGGGTTCGCCGGACCCGGAGACCATCGACCATGCACGGGACGCCATGGAGCGGCAGCTCGGCACGCTGAGACGACTGGTGGACGACCTGCTCGACATCGCTCGCGTCACCTCTGGCAAGCTCACCCTTCGACGCTCGCGGCTCGACCTACGCTCGGTGGTCCAGCAGGCCGTCGACGCCAACCGTCGCTCGGTCGACGAGCACGGCCAGGAGCTCACCGTTCATCTGCCGACCGAGGAGCTCGCGGTCGATGGGGACGAGGTTCGCCTCGCTCAGGTCGTCTCGAACCTGATAGGGAACGCCAGCCGCTACTCCGAGCCCGGTGGGAAGATCGAGGTCCGCAGCTGGGCCGACGACGCCGGCGTTCACGTCCGCGTGGCGGACGACGGTCGCGGGATCCCCGAAGACCTGCTGCCTCGCATCTTCGGTGCGTTCGTTCAGGGCGCCGATGGCGCGCAGGGACTGGGCCTCGGGTTGAGCCTGGTGAAGCGCCTTGTCGACCTCCATGGCGGCACGGTCGAGGTCTCGAGTGAGGGAGAGGGCAAGGGGTCGACGTTCGAGGTGGTCCTCCAGCGAGACACGCGCTTGCGTGACACCGGCTCGCTCCCGCAGGTCCCCAAGCCCACGCCGCCGCCGACCGACCCTGGGCTCGACCTCTCCCTCCACATCCACCTGGTCGACGACGAGGACGACATCCGCGAGACGATGCGGATGCTGCTCGAGCGCTGGGGCCACCGGGTAGCGGACATCTCGAGCCCGGTCGCGGCGATCGAGCGGGTGGTCGCCGAGTCGCCGGACGTGGTGATCGTCGACTTGGGGATGCCCGAGATGGATGGTCTGACCGTCGCTCGCACGTTGCGGGAGCGCTGTTCCAACCAGCCACGACTGATCGCCGTCACGGGGTACGGCTCCCCGGAAGATCGACGACAGACGGCAGAGGCGGGCTTCGACCAGCACCTGGTCAAGCCCGTGGAGCCGGAGGAGCTGCGAAGGGTCCTCCATGACATCGCGAAGCAGCGAGCGACCGAGGGTCGAAGGGGCAGGTGAGTACGGATGGCTGCATCGAAGAAACGGGCCTCGAAGAAGGCGGGCGCCACGAAGAAGGCGCGCTCGACGAAGAAGCAGGGCGCCACGAAGAAGAAGGCCTCGGCGGAGGCTGCTGAGGAGGCCACCCGCGCGGTGGCCACCGGCGCGGAGGAGCTCGGGCGACGCGAGATCCTCGCGGGTCTTCGGGCCTTGAAGCGGGGCGAATTCGACGTTCGTCTACGTGAGGACCTCGCTGGCGTCGACGGCCAGATCGCGCAGGTGTTCAACGAGCTCGCCCAGACGGCGGCTTCCCTGCAGGACGGTACGGCGACCCTCGAAGAGGCGATCGTCAAAGAAGGGCGGACCCGGCGTCGCTTGCCGCAGAGCAGTGCCAAGGGCGGTTGGTCGACGATGGCGTCGTCCGTCAATGGAGTCATCGACGAGCTCGTGGCGCATTCGTCCCGCACCGCCGATATCGTCCAAGCGGTCCGGCGCGGAGACCTCGACCAGCGCATCGATCTCGAAGGGGACGACCATCCCCTCCGCGGGTCCTTTCGCAAGCAGGCCGAGGCGATCAACGGCATGGTGGATCAGCTCTCCGTCTTCAACGAAGAGGTGACTCGGGTCGCCCGCGAGGTCGGCACGGAAGGACAGCTGGGTGCCCAGGCGCGCGTGCCGAAGGTCAGCGGGGCGTGGCGTGAGCTCACCGAGAGCGTGAACTCGATGGCGACGAACCTGACGATGCAGGTTCGAGAGATCGCTCGCGTCACCACCGCCGTCGCCGACGGAGACCTCTCGAAGACCATCGACATCGACGTGAAGGGCGAGATTCTCGCGCTCAAGAACACGATCAACCGCATGGTGGACCAGCTCGGATCGTTCGCCGACGAGGTCACGCGCGTCGCGCGAGAGGTCGGTACCGAAGGGCGGCTGGGCGGCCAGGCGACCGTTCGCGGCGCGTCCGGCATCTGGGCGGAGCTCACGGACAACGTCAACTCGATGGCCGACAACCTCACCGTCCAGGTGCGGAACATCGCCGAGGTCTCGAGCGCGATCGCGACCGGTGATCTGTCGAAGAAGATCACGGTCGACGCGCGGGGCGAGATCCTCGAGCTCAAGGACACCATCAACGAGATGGTCGACCAGCTCTCGGCCTTCGCGGGTGAGGTGACCCGCGTCGCCCGCGAGGTCGGCACCGAAGGGGTGCTCGGTGGCCAGGCGGTGGTGCCCGGAGTCAGCGGCGTCTGGGGCGAGCTCACCGAGAACGTGAACTCGATGGCGAACAACCTCACCAACCAGGTGCGGAACATCGCCGAGGTCGCCACCGCGATCGCGACGGGCGATCTGTCGAAGAAGATCACGGTCGACGCGCGAGGCGAGATCCTGACGCTCAAGACGACCATCAACGAGATGGTCGACAAGCTGAACCGCTTCGGAGCCGAGGTCTCTCGCGTGGCGCGGCTCGTCGGCACCGAAGGGACGCTCGGCGTCCAAGCGGAGGTCGGCGACGTCTCGGGCATCTGGCGGGAGCTCACGGACAACGTGAACACGATGGGAGCGAACCTGACCAATCAGGTCCGCGACATCGCCGAGGTGACGACGGCCGTGGCGAGCGGCGACCTCTCGAAGAAGATCACGGTCGAGGTCAAGGGCGAGCTCCTCGCGCTGAAGAACACGATCAACGACATGGTCGACTCGCTCGGCGACTTCGCCGACGAGGTCACGCGCATGGCGCGCGAGGTCGGCACGGAGGGCCGCCTCGGCGGGCAGGCCGTGGTCACCGACGTCTCGGGCATCTGGCGCGAGCTCACCGAGAACGTGAACTCGATGGCGAGCAACCTGACCAACCAGGTCCGGAACATCTCGGAGGTGGCCGCGGCCGTCGCGGCCGGTGAGCTCTCGAAGAAGATCACCGTCGACGCGCGCGGCGAGGTGCTCGAGCTCAAGGAGACCATGAACGCGATGGTCGAGCAGCTCACCGCCTTCGCCGACGAGGTCACGCGCGTGGCGCGGGAGGTTGGCGTCCAGGGGCAGCTGGGTGGCCAGGCGGAGGTCGAGGGGGTGCGAGGTGTCTGGAAGGAGCTCACGGAGAACGTGAACCTCCTCGCCAGCAACCTCACGAACCAGGTGCGGGACATCGCCCAGGTGACCACGGCGGTCGCTCGCGGCGACCTCACGCGGAAGATCACGGTCGACGCGCGAGGAGAGATCCTCGAGCTGAAGAGCACCATCAACACGATGGTCGACCAGCTCTCGTCCTTCGCGGACGAGGTCACCCACCTGGCCATCGACGTCGGCGTGAACGGAAAGCTCGGCGGCCAGGCAGACGTGCGTGGGGTCCTCGGTACGTGGCGCGACCTCACCGACGCCGTGAACTCGATGGCCGAGAACCTGACCGACCAGGTCCGCGGCGTCTCGGACGTCGCGACCGCGATCGCCGAGGGAGACCTTCGAAAGAAGATCACCGTCAGCGCGCGCGGCGAAATCCTCGATCTCAAGGAGACGATCAACCGAATGGTCGATCAGCTCTCGTCCTTCGCGGAGGAGGTCACGCGCGTGTCCCGAGAGGTGGGCACGGAGGGCAAGCTCGGAGGACAGGCAGACGTCGAAGGCGTTCAGGGCACGTGGCGCGAGCTGACCGACAACGTCAACCAGATGGCGAACAACCTGACCTCTCAGGTGCGTGACATCGCGACCGTCGCCTCGGCCATCGCCGAGGGAGACCTGGGCCAGAAGGTCACCGTCGAGGTGCGTGGCGAGCTGCTCGAGCTGAAGAGCACGATCAACACGATGGTCGATCAGCTCTCGTCGTTCGCCGACGAGGTCACCCGCGTGGCACGGGACGTCGGCGTGGAAGGCAAGCTCGGGGGGCAGGCCGAGGTGCGCGGCGTGTCCGGCATCTGGAAGGAGCTGACCGACAACGTCAACCTGATGGCCAGCAACCTCACCGATCAGGTGCGCGACATCGCGCGGGTCACGACGGCGGTCGCGAGCGGTGACCTCAGCCGGAAGATCCAGGTCCAGGTCAAAGGCGAGTTCCTCGAGCTCAAGGAGACCGTCAACACGATGGTCGAGCAGCTCCGGGCGTTCGCCGACCAGGTCACTCGCGTGGCTCGCGAGGTCGGCACCGAGGGCATCCTCGGCGGTCAGGCCGAGGTGCCCGGCGTCTCCGGCACCTGGCGCGAGCTGACCGACAACGTGAACCTGATGGCCAGCAACCTCACCGAGCAGGTGCGAGGCATCGCCCGGGTGGTCACGGCGGTCGCCGTCGGTGACCTGGAACAGGAGCTCCGCCTCGACGCTCGCGGTGAGATCGCGACGCTCGTGGACACGATCAACGAGATGATCGGCACGCTCTCGCGCTTCGCCGAGCAGGTCACGGGTGTCGCGCACGACGTCGGCGTGGAGGGCAAGCTGGGCGGTCAGGCGGACGTGCCGGGCGCAGCCGGCGTGTGGCGCGAGCTGACCGGCAACGTGAACGAGCTCGCCGGGAACCTGACCCGGCAGGTGCGGGCGATCGGCACGGTCGCCACCGCCGTGACCCGTGGGGACCTCAGCCAGTCGATCGACGTCGACGCGCGGGGCGAGGTCGCCGAGCTCAAGGACAACCTCAACCAGATGATCCGAACCCTCGCGGAGACCACTCGGATCAACGAGGAGCAGGACTGGCTCAAGACGAACGTCACGCGCTTCACCCGAATGCTCCAAGGGCAGCGGGACATGCTCGCGGTCGCGCGCGGTGTCCTCACGGAGCTCGCCCCCGTGGTCGGGGCGCAGCACGGCGCCTTCTACATGGCCCGCCACGTGGAGGAGGAGGTCTCCCTGCACCTCTTCGCGAGCTATGCCTACAAGGAGCGCAAGGAGCTCAGCGCCGAATTCGGACTCGGGGAAGGGCTCGTCGGTCAGGCGGCGCTGGAGGGGTCGCGGATCCTCGTCCGCGACGTCCCGGACGACTACGTCAAGATCACCTCGGCGCTCGGGGATGCGTCTCCGCTGAACCTCGTGGTGGTACCCGTCATCTTCGAGCAGGAGGTCAAGGGCGTGATCGAGCTCGCCTCCTTCGAGCGCTTCACCAACGTACAGCTCGACTTCCTCGACCAGCTCACCGAGAGCCTCGGAATCGTCATCGCGACGATCGAGGCGACGATGCGCACCGACGAGCTCCTTCGCGATTCGCAGCGAATGGCCGAAGAGCTGCAGACCCAGCAGGAGGAGCTCCAGCAGACCAACGAGGAGCTCGAGGAGAAGGCCCGGCAGCTCACGACCCAGCGGGACCAGGTGGAGCGCAAGAACAGCGAGGTCGAGCTCGCCCGGCAGGAACTCGAGGAGAAGGCGGAGCAGCTCGCGCTGACCTCACGCTACAAGAGTCAGTTCCTCGCGAACATGTCCCACGAGCTACGAACGCCGCTGAACAGCTTGCTGATCCTCTCGGAGCAGCTGGCCCACAACCGCGAGGGCAACCTCTCGCCGCGGCAGGTCGACTACGCGCACACCGTTCATCAGGCCGGCGCCGATCTTCTCGCGCTCATCAACGAGATCCTGGACCTGGCGAAGATCGAGTCCGGGACGATGGCCGTCGAGGTCGGCGACCTTCGGCTCGAGTCGTTGGTCGACTACCTGGAGCGAACGTTCGGGCTCATCGCGCGCGACAAGGGGCTGGCGTTCGAGGTGACCCTCACCGACGGACTCCCGCGCACGATTCGCGTCGACGAGATGAGGCTGCGGCAGGTGATGCGGAACTTCATCGCCAACGCCATCAAGTTCACGGAGGAGGGCAGCGTCGAGGTCTGCATCGAGCGGGTGGAGGGGACGCCCGTCCGCTGGGACACCGAGCAGCTCCGGACCGCAGAGGCCGTGATCGGCTTCGTGGTTCGCGACACGGGCATCGGAATCCCCAAGGACAAGCAGGCTCTGATCTTCGAGGCCTTCCAGCAGGTCGAGGGGGGCACCAGCCGAAAGCACGGTGGCACCGGTCTCGGGCTGGCCATCAGTCGCGAGATCGCAGCGCTCCTCGGAGGTCAGCTCCGGCTCGAGAGCGAGCCGGGGAAGGGCAGCACGTTCACCCTCTACCTCCCGGCGAAGAGCGAAGGGCGGGCACCCGCCGTGCCCACTCCGTCGCCGACCGGTCTCCTCGAACGCCCGGGCCTCGCGCAGCGGCGGCGACGTGAGAGCGAGCCCAGCCCAGTGGGCAGCCGTGAGCGCACCCTCCTGGTGGTCGAAGACGACACCGCCTTCGCGGAGATCCTCGCGGGCGTGGGTCGTGAACACGACTTCGGAGTGTTCGTGGCTTCGAGCGGGGAGGAAGCGCTCGCGCTGGCGAGGTCCATCCGTCCGTCGGCCATCACCCTCGACCTTCGGCTGCCCGACGCCGATGGCTGGGTGATCCTCGACCGACTGAAGCACGACCCGGCGACGCGACACATCCCGGTCCACGTGATCAGCGCGGTCTCCGAGCCGGCACGCGCGCTCGAAGTGGGCGCGTTCGCCAGCTTGGAGAAGCCCGTGTCCCGGGGTGCGTTGGACGACGCGCTGGACCACATCCAGTCGTTCCTGGACCGAAGTCTCCGCCGCCTGCTCCTGGTCGAGGACGACGACGTCCATCGGCGGGCGGTCGCCGAGCTCATCGAGGCCGAGGACGTCGAGGTCGTCCAAGCAGCCGACGCGGCCGAAGCGCTGGAGGCTCTGAAGAGCGGTCCCATCGACTGCGCCGTGGTGGACCTCAATCTCCCCGATCGCTCGGGGATGAGTCTGCTGACCGAGCTCGCGAGGGCTTCGAAGAAGGACCGCCTGCCCATCATCGTCTACACGGGCCAGTCGCTCGACGAAGGTCAGGCTCGCGAGCTGCGGCGGGTGTCGGACGCCATCGTGGTGAAGGACTCGCGTTCGAAGGACCGGTTGCTGGACGAGGTGTCGCTCTTCCTCCACCGCGTGGAGACGGAGGCCGAAGGCGGGCCACCGAGTGCCCCCAAGTCGGACCCTGCGCTGGCCACGAAGCGGGTGCTGGTGGTCGACGACGATGTGCGCAACGTCTTCGCGTTGACGGCGCTGCTCGAACAGTTCGACATGGTGGTCGAGTACGCGGAAGACGGGCAGAAGGCGCTCGACTACCTGGAGGACGACGACCGGGCCCCCGTCGACGTCGTCCTGATGGACATCATGATGCCGGAGATGGACGGCTACGAGACGACGCGCCGGATTCGAGAGAATCCGAAGCTGCGCAAGCTCCCCATCATCGCGCTGACCGCCAAGGCGATGCGGGGCGACCGAGAGAAGTGCCTCGAAGCGGGGGCGTCCGACTACGTCACCAAACCCGTGGACAGCCAGCAGCTCCTGTCGCTTCTGCGGGTGTGGACGCACCGCTGAGGCGACCCGTATGGATGCGGACGAGATCGAGGCGCTCGAGATCGAGCTGCTGCTCGAGGGGTTGGCACGCCGACACGGCTACGACTTCCGCCGCTACACCCCCGCGCACCTCAGACGCCAGATTCGCTCGGTGCTCCTGCAGGAGCGACTGAAGACCGTCAGTCAGCTGCAGGACCGGCTGCTCCACCACCCCGAATGGTTGCCACGGTTCGTGGCTCGGCTCTCGATCGGTGTGACGGGCATGTTTCGCGATCCCTACTTCTACCGGCGGATCCGCGAGGAGGTCGTGCCCCTGCTCCGAACGTACCCGTTCGTGCGAATCTGGGTGGCCGGCTGCTCGACCGGCGAGGAGGCCTACTCGTTGGCCATCGTGCTCGCCGAGGAGGGGCTCCTGGGTCGAGCGCGGCTCTATGGGACCGACCTGAGCGATGTGGTGCTCGCTCGTGCACGACGTGGGGTCGTGCCGTTGACATCGATGCGGGCCTACACGGAGGCCTACCAGGCCGCCGGCGGCGGTGAGGACTTCAGCCGCTACTACGTCGCTGACCATCGCAACGCCCGCTTGGTCGCGGAGCTCCGAGAGTCGGTGGTGTTCTTTCAGCACAACCTCGTGAGCGACGACGTCTTCAACGAGTTCCAGCTGGTTCTGTGCCGAAACGTGATGATCTACTTCGAACGACCGCTGCGCGACCGCGTCCACGACCTACTGCACCGGAGCCTGGTGCCGTTCGGGGTGCTCGGCCTCGGGATGCGCGAGTCGATCGATTTCACTCCACTGGCGTCCGAGTACGGCCCACTCGCCCCCCGAGCGCGCTTGTACCGGAGGCGATCATGAGTACCCGATGGTGGGCAAGGAGACGAGAGTCATGAGCTCCGAGAAGCGAACCTTTCGAATCACACTGGCGGTCAAGCTCTTCGTGACGCTGGTCACGTTCGCGAGTCTCCCAGGCGCGGTGATGGCGTGGTGGACCCTCGAGCGGATGACCGAGTCCAACCTCGAGTCGCGGTTGGCGGGCCTGCAAGCGGTCGCAGACACCAAGGCGGAGTCGATCGACCGATTCATCGAGTACCGCCGGGGAAACGTCGAGCGGATCGCGAGCGTGGTCGCGGAGCGGGTGGCGGAGCTCACCGCCGAGATCGAGCGCTCGCGGACTGCATCGCCCGTGGAGGAGCTGCCGGACCTCGACGATGGGGAGGAGCTCGCGGACACGCCGCCCGCGCCGTCGCCTGCCGAGACGCCAGAGTCGGAGGCCGCTCCGCCAGAGCCCAGCGTCGACGCCGCAGTCGCCGATGCCAACGCCGCGGTCCGGCGCGTGCTCGGGCTGGTGCTGTGGGACCGCTCGGAGTTCGAGGAGCTCTTGGTGATCGGCGACGAGGGACGGGTCCTGGTCTCGACCTACGACGGGCACGAGGAACGCGACGCCTCGGGCGTGGAGTACTTCGCTCAGGGCCTGCGCGGCACCTTCACCCAGCCGGTCTTCCTCTCTCCGATCACCGAACGCCACACCATGGTCGTGTCGACCCCGATCTACTCGGAAGACCGTGAGGTCATCGCCGTCCTCGCCGCGCGGTTGAACCTCGATGGCTTCTTCGGGGTCATCACCGACGCGAGCGGTCAGGGGGAGACGGGCGAGACGCTCACCGCCGAGAAGGTGGATGGGTCGATCATCCTCCGTTCACCCAGCCGGAAGCACCCGGACATGGGGCCGGGCACCGAGCTGCCGAACGACGACTCCTCGATCGCCAGCGCGGCACGGGGAGACGTCGGAGCGGGCCGGACCGTCGACCGTGACGGAACGGAGGTGCTCGCGGCGTGGCGCCACATCGATCAGCTCGGGTGGGGACTGGTCGTCGAGACCGAGGTCGACGAAGCCCTGAAGCCGGTCGCGGCGCTCCGGCAGACCCTGTGGTTCGTCTTCCTCGTCGTGGTCGTCATCGCGGCGGTGATCGCCATCCTGCTCGCGGGCACGATCGTGCGGCCGTTGAGGCAGCTCCGCTCGGCCGCCGACCGAATCAGCCGGGGCGACATGGGGGTATCCCTCGACATCGACGCACGCGACGAGGTGGGGGAGCTCGCCGAGTCCTTCGAGCGGATGATCGCAGCGATTCGCTTCTTCCGAGAACGGGGCCAGGCTCCGCACAGCGACGACGAGATGCTTCGAGAGGAGATCGAGCGAGAGGCCGCAGCCCAACGAGAGGAAGAGGGGCGCTGAGCGTGCAGACCCTCTACGAGGAGGTCCTCGAGACGGCGCGGGAGTTCATGGGCCCCGCGGCGGAGGACTACATTCGCCGCCGCATTCGCATCGTCATGCGGGGAGCGGAGCCCGAGTCGATGGTGCCGGAGAAGCTCGAACGACTCGTGGCGGGCATCGAGATGACGGCCAAGGGGTACATGAGCGCGGGACGCGCGGAGCGCTTCTGCGCCGCCATACGCAAGCTGGCCGATCGCTAGTGCGGGGCTCAGACCGGTTGACGGGAGATCCGTGGTCTGGGTGGGTTCCATGGGGTGTCCGCGAACCGAGGAAATGCCGAAGTATTTTCGAGCGTGAGGGGACGAGCGCAGGGGGCGTGCTCAGGGCGCGTAGCGCCCTTCAACCGGGCTGAGCCCCGCGCTAGATTAGCGCGCCGTGATGATGACCCCGGCCGAGCGTGTTCGCTTGCGCGCGACCTGGTGGCCGAGGACCAGCGCCGTGACCGTCATGAAGCTGGCGGCACCCACCACCAACGGGTAGGAATCCATCTCCTGACGCATCAGGAAGAGTCCGACGGTTCCCAGCACGCCGCCGAGGATTCCCCAGCCGAGGCTCGGTAGGAGTCGGCTCTGGATCCACGCGCGCCACTTGGCGCCGTCGCGCTGACCGCAGCTCGGGCACGGGGCGAGCTCCACGCTCGAGATCGCGTCCGCCCACGCTTTGCCCTCGGCGTCGTCGAGGGCCTTGGACTCGGCGTGGTGGTCTTCGAAGAGCCCGCCGCTCTGGCTCTGGCCGTACCCCTCGCCAACCGCCGATCCCTCGCCGCTGAACCCGCACGCGCACTCGAAAGGGAAGGTCGTCTCCACCGTCGAGGACGCCTCGTAGTGGGTCGCCATGGGCGGAGGATAGCGGTACACCCATGGCATGACCCGTCCGCTCGCTCTCGCGCTGCTCTTCCTCGGCTGTGGACCGGCCGCCGCGCCGCGCGCGCCCGACCCGATCGCCGTGGGTGACCCGAGCGAGCCGGAGCTGACTCGAGAGATGGATGAGGCGTCCACCGAGGGCCCCGCCCTGCCGGCGCTCGAGCGCTCGCTCGCGCCCCAGCACGACCAGATCTACGAGCTCGCGCGACACGGGCGCCATCTCTTCCTCGGCGCGCAGGGGGGCGCGTCCGTCATCGACGTTCCGACAGGGCAGCGCGTCGCGGCCTACGACGAGTTCATCTGCAACGCCGCCGTCGTGGTGGCGAACGAGTTCTGGACCGGCTGCGACAAGCACGTGCTCCGATGGTCGCCGCAACGAGGTTGGCGGGAGTATCTGGCCAACGATGAAAACGACGCCGACTACTACGATTTGCTCGTCGACCCTCAGGGGCAGCTGCTGGTCGCGTACGGCTCGCAGCAGTGGCGGTACGACGCGGGGACCGACACCTTCGAGTCGACGCCCTCGACCTTCGGCGGCTCCTATCACGCGGTCTTCCACGAAGGGGAGCTGTGGAGCATCGACTTCATGAACGGCATCCGTCATGGGTCGTCGCTCATCCCGGTCAGTTCGCCGGTCTATCCGGTGCGTGATCCACGCAGGCTCAGCATCGACAGCCAAGGGCGCCTCTACGCGGAGGACTTCGGCGCGGGCATTTTCCGATGGGATGGGCAACGGTTCCTTCAGGTCCACGGAATCACTGCCAAGGGCACGGGGGTGGCGTACGACGCCGCGCGGAACCGAGCTTGGCTGCTCCACTACACGGAGGGACTCACGGTCACCATCGACGACCAGGTCGTGAAGACGATCGATCTCAGCGACCTCACCTACATGCGCCGGATGCTCCTCGAGTCCGACGGATCCGTCTGGGTCGCCGGCTGGCCCGGGCTGGTGCGCATCCGCTGGGACGGCGGCGACCCCGTTCGCGAAGACATTCTGTAGCGACGGCTACTCGAAGAAGCCGTGATCGCGGAACGAGCAGTCCACCGGGACCGCGCCGTGTTCCGTATCGTTGGCGGTGGCCCCGACGCCCGCGCCGGTCACCCGATCGCGCTTCACACCGCCGCACGTCATCTCGCCGCGCGCGTTGGCCACGCCCTGGTCGAAGACCGCGTACTCGCCGAGCACTTCGGGCAGGAAACGGCTCCGCCAGGTCCCGAGCGGCGAGGGGCCGGCGATCACCAGGAGGGCTCGCGTGGGATGCTCCGGCCAGGTCGCACGGAACGCGGCGCCGACCTCCGCGCCCTCGAAGCGCTGGTCGCCGAGCCGAATGGCGCTCGACTCGAAGCGAATGGGCAGGCGTTCGGCGATCGGCGCGAGCACCGCGTTCGAGCTCGGCGGGCCCACCAGTACCAGCGTGGCCTGCTCCTTCATCTGCTCGGTGACGTCGACGTCGTCGACGATCGGGTAGCGCACGTCGACCCCCGGCAGGCGCGCCCAGTGGGCGGCGACGAGTCGATTCATCGCGGTGTGTCGTGGGTCGCGGGTGCCGACCACGAAGACCAGCGGATCGTGGAAGACGTCGCGCATCGGCCGGCCGAGCGGCGCGGGCTCGGCGCCGCCCACGCGCCAGCGCTCACCCTCACGGGAGAGCGTGAGCGGTCGCGGGCCGCTCACCCGCTGGCCGTCGACGGTCGCGTTCAGCGTCTCGCCTTCGAGGAGGGAGCTCGGCGGCGAGAACACGACGCGCGCCAGGCCCTCGGTGGTGGCCTCGATGCGTCCTTCGTGGATCCGAGCGTCGACCTCTCCGAAGGCGTCGGTGCGCGCCCGCGCCACCTCCACCCACCACGCGCGTCGCGTTCGCTCCCGAGCCGTTCGCAGTCGCACCCGCTCCGGGTGAGTCGGTCGTCGGTGGTCGTCGAACCAGTCGAAGATCGCGCCCTCGGCGTAGGTCTCCGTCCAGACGTTGTGACGCAGGTCCGGTTCGCGATGCTCCACCGAGTAACGAAGCTCCCGCAGCCGACCGACGAGGTTGCGCGTCCACTCGAGCGGTCGGTCGCGCTGGCCGCGCACGAGGAGCATCGGGAGGTGAGTGGCGTTCTCCGCCCAGTCGACGTCGCTCAGCCGTGCCATGAGGAAGCGCTCCACCGCCGTGAGCCCCTCGTGGTGCGTGTCCTGGCGGACGCGCTGGTCGTGGTAGCCCGCGAGCGGCGCCGCGGCGGCGAAGAGACCCGGGTTTCGGAGTGGCAAATAGGCGGCGCCGGTCCCACCCATCGAGCCGCCCGTGACGTAGATGCGCGTGGGATCGATCGGCAGCCGCGCGCGCACGTCCGCGATCGCCTCCAGGATGTCGACCTCGCCCATCTGGCGGTACATCGACTGGCCGCGCGCTTCCGGCGCGATGACCACCATCGGCCCCTGGGTCGGCGCGGCGCCGTGCCGGCCGTGGGCCTCGAGGCTCTCGCTCGCCTCGTAATTCCGCGGCAGCCCGAACGTGTTCCGGAAGTAGTCTCCCGCGTTCCCCTTGAAGCCGTGGAGCGTGACCACGAGCGCCCAGCCGTCTCGCGCGTCGCGCCCGCGGCGGCGTGCGGTAGGGACGAAGAGCTCGTAGGGCTGCGCGCTCCCGTCGAGACGAGAGAGATGGGCCATTCGCACGTAGCCGCCGAGCTCGGCGAAGGGGTCGTCGCCACGATCGAGCGCGCGGACCAGTCGCTGCGCTTCGCGCTCCAGCCAGCGGACCCAGCGCCGGTCGCGCTCGCCCTGGTTCAGCACGCGCTCGATCTCGTCCAGCCGCCAGCGGATGGGTGCTTCCGACGCCGAAGGCGCCGCGTTCGCCGCGAGCGCCGAGCCCCAGCGGAGGAGCTGTCGCTGACCGGCGAGGTCGGTGCCCACCGAGCGCTCGCTCCCGTCAATTCGCAGCGTCCCCACGCCCCCGCGCGCCAGCGCGTCGGGAATCGAGAAGAAGCTGGTGGTCTCGCCGCGCCAAGCGCCACGCACGGGCGTCCGGGTCACGGCGGCGCCCTCGCGCTCCACCCGAAGGGGCTCGGCCGGCCCACCGCCAGGGAAGCCGACGGTCACGCGGAGCTCGCGCGGCGCGAGGCCGACCGTCTCGGCTACGCGCAGCGCGTCCGACCGGAGCGCGACTCGCGCGTCGTCGCCGAGCGGGTCGTCGCCGAGGTCGATGACGGCCGGCGCCACGCCCGGCTCGAAGCGTTCGCTCAGCAGTCGGGTCGCCAGCGACCAGCTGCGGCCGTGGGCCTCCACGGCGAGCACGAGCCGGTGCCGACCGGGCGCGAGCGCGAGGGCGAGGTGGTGCTCGTCCTCGATGACCCGCGGCGCGATCCACGTCGCCCGCCGCTCGCCATCGACGAAGACGTGGGCTTCACCGTCCACGCCGCCGAAGAGATGCACGGTGGTCGCGACCTCGGTGTCGAGCACGACGCCGAGCGCGACGAAGCCGACGCCGCGCCGGGTGCCGTCCCGCAGATCCAGCCGGCCTCGGGCCTGAGCGAGGGCGCGACACGCATCGCATTCGTCCGGGTCGAGCGCGGAGAGCACGTCGTCGCTCGGGGTGCTCCGGCCCTCGGCCAACACGCGCCACACCGAGAGCTCACCGCCGGGGCCGGTGGCGATCGACTGAGCGGCCGCTCCGATGGGCGTCAGCGCGAGAAGCGCGCCGGCGAGTGCCCACCATCGCGCCAAGCGCGCCATCAGATGTGGAAGGTCAGGTGCACGTGACCGCGGATCTGCACCCCGACCGCGTCGCCGTCCTCTTCGAAGTTCACGTCGTCGATCATGCCGACCTCGGACGCGCTCTGGCGGCCCAGATTCAGGTACGCGGCGTCCACGCCGAGGCCGAGCGAGATCGCTCGGGCCAGCTTGATGTCGACCCCGAAACCGCCCTCGATCACGAAGCCGTAGACCCGGGTCTCGCTGATGCCGGGGTCCATGTAGTTCGCCTTGCCCATCCAGGCGTAGCCGGCGCCGACGCGGAAGTAGGGCTGGATGCCGGGCACCGGGAGGTGGAGGCCGACGGTGCCGATGACGGTTCCGAGCTCGAAGCCGTCGTCCGCGGTGGGCGCGTAGCTGGCCAGGGTCGCCTGGGCACCCAGCGTCACGATGTGGATCCGGAAGCCGAGGCCGGCGCCTCCGAAGAAGCCGCTGCCTTCGAGCCGCTCCGCCTCCGGGAGGAAGTTGTCCTGCTGGAAGGAGACGAGGTTGGCAAAGGAGTAGCCGCCGAGGAGCTGGATGTAGAACGCGCCCCACTCCTCTTCTTCCTCCTCGGGCGGCGCCTCGGCCCCGTCGCGTGCTCCGGGCCGGGTGGGTGTCGTGCGCCGTGAGGTCTCCGAGTGAGAGGGCTGGGAGGTCTGTGTTCTCGTCCAGCGGGTGGTCGTTGCGCCCGCGGGCTCGGCCGTCGTCGGCTCCGTGGTCGCTGCCGCCGGCTCGGCTTCCGTCTCGGACTCCGACGGTTCGGTGTCCGCCGTCGGCTCCGCTCCCGCGGCCTCGGGTCCCACCGGCTCGCCGCTCTGAGCCGCCGCGGAGCTCGCGACACCGAGGGCGGCGACCGCCGCGAGCGCGATCAGGCGCTGGGCCACTCGTCCTCGTTCCCCTCGAGCAGCTGCTGGATCACCGCCTCTTCCAGCTCCGCCGGCGGCGGCCCCTCGGAGACGCGATAGGCCTCGCCGAGCCAGCTCCCGAGGTCCACCGCGCGGCAGCGCTGGCAGCAGAAGGGGAAGGTCTCGTGTCCCTTCGCGACGGGCTTGCGGCAGGAAGGGCAGGGGGCCGTACGAGTCATGGCCGGATCCTAATCCGTCTGGCCCGACCGTTCACGCTGCTATCGTGCGCGACATGCGATCGCACCACGGAGGGGTCCGGTGAGCGCCTACGGGCAGCTGCGCCATCGGTTCGGGTCGACGCAGGGCTTCGAGGCCTACGTCGAGGGCACCCGCGTCACGCTGCTCCACGATGGCGCGCAGTGCTTTCCGGCGATGCTCGATGCCATCGCGCACGCCAAGCACGAAGTGCTGATGGAGATGTACTGGTTCGGCTCGGACCGGACCGGCTGGCGCTTCGCCAATGCCCTGATGGACAAGGCTCGCGAGGGTGTCCCCGTCGCGCTCATCTACGACGCGGTCGGCAGCATCGACGCCGACGACGACATCTTCGAGGCGATGCGCGCCGCGGGCGTGCGGGTCATCGACTACAACCCGATCGCGCCCTGGCGGCGCCGCTTCCGCATCGGCGTGGTGAACAAGCGGAACCACCGGAAGATGCTGATGATCGATCGGCGCATCGGCTTCACCGGTGGCGTCAACATCGGCGACGAGTGGGCCGACGAGGCCGACGGGGGCGAGGGCTGGCGCGACGACATGATCCGCATCGAGGGCCTGGCCGTGGCGTCGATGCGGACCATCTTCCTCCACACCTGGAACGAGATCGCGAAGCAGGACGAAGCGCACGAGCCCTTCGCCGAGCCACCTCCGCCCGCCCGCTACTCGGGCGAGAGCGAGGCCAAGGTGCGGGTCCTCGCCAACCACTTCCTCGGCGAGCGTCGTGCCATCCGGGCCGCCTATCTCGAACGCATTCGTCGAGCCAAGGAGAGCGTCTACATCACCAACAGCTACTTCGTGCCGGACGGGGTGATCCGCCGGGCGCTGAGGCGAGCCGCTGGAAGAGGCGTGGACGTTCGCGTGTTGCTCCCCGGTGAGTCCGACGTGCCCGCCGTCAGCTACGCTTCTCGGCGGATGTATGGCTGGCTGCTCAACCAGGGCATTCACATGCACGAGTGGCGCGGCAACGTGCTCCACGCGAAGACCGCTGTCATCGACGGCGAGTGGACCACGGTCGGGACCTACAACCTCGACTACCGCTCCTGGCGCTTCAACCTCGAGGTCACGGTGGCCATCGAGGACGCGACGGTCGGCGCGGCGATGAAGGAGCGCTTCTTCCAGGACCTGGAGAGCGCGCCCGAGGTCCAGCTCCGCCACTTCCGCAATCGACCCTTGAGCGAACGGATGCTCGAGCACTTCTTCTACCTCTTCCGCAAGCTTCTCTGACCTCCTGAGCTACCCTTTGCTCGTGCCCCACCCCGATCGACGCATCTCTCTGCTGGCCCTCGTTGCGCTCGTCGCCTGCGGCGGCCCCTCGGCTCAGACCGAGCCTCGCTTCGTCGCCGTCCACAACGCGCTGAGCTCGATGGGCATGGCTCAGACCGGTCCGATCAACCAAGGCTCGCTCCCGGAGGGCGCCAAGGTGGAGCTCGAGGTCGAGCTCCGAGGGGGCGAGTGCTACACGTTCATCGCCCTCGGCAGCGACGGGGTCCAGGACATCGGCCTTCGCGTCGTCGACGGGACCGGCACCGAGATCGGCCGCGACGTGACCCACGACCGTCAGGCTGCGGCGCGGGTGTGCGCGGAGAGCACCGGCTTCCACACCGCCGTGGTCGAGATGACCGAAGGGGAGGGCGCCTACCTCGTCTCTTCGTGGTCGGGCGCCACCGGCGGCGGCGGCGGGTTCTCGGGGCCGATGGTCGCCTCGGGCTCCGGCGGCGGGACGTGCGGCGCGCCGATCGACCTGGCCTTCGGCGAGCCGTTGACCGGCGACACCACCGGTGGCCCCAACGTGACCCAGGCCCCCTGCGCGCAAGGCGACTCCCCGGAGCGCGTGCATCGCTTCGAGCTCGAGCAGCGGGCCCAGGTGGCCATCTCGCTCCAGTCGACCTTCGATGGTGCGCTCTACCTGCTTCGCACCTGCGGCGACGTCAGCACGATGCTCGACTGCAACGACGACGCGCCGGACACCACCCACTCGCGCATCGACACCACCCTCGAGCCCGGCACCTACTACTTGGTGGTCGACGGCTACGGCACCGAGGCCGGGAGCTACACGCTCGAAGCGAGCATCACGCCGCTGCGGCCCGTGCAAGAGGTCTGCAACGATGCGCAGGCCCTTCGCGTGGGACAGCCGGCGAGCGCGTCGACCCAGGGCGCCGCCGACTACTTCCAGGCCACCTGCGCCGACGGCGCGCGCATGCCGGACCGCGTCTACTTTCTCGACGTGAACCAGCGCTCGCGCATGCGGGTGCGCCAGCAGTCGGATCACGACGGCGCCCTCTACATCCGCTCGAGCTGCACCGACCCCACTACCGAGATCGGTTGCAACGACGACTACCGCGACACCCGCGGTTCGCTGATCACCCAGATCGTCGATCCGGGCCGCTACTTCGTCTATGCCGACGGCTTCGGCAGCGGGGGCCAGATCGCGGCGGGCAACTACACGCTGACGGGCGACCTGGCGCCGGAGAACGGCGGTGGTGTGCAGAACGACGACTGCGGCGGCGCGGTGGATGCCCAGGTCGGCGCAGCGTTCGAGGTCGACACCTTCCAGGCTCGGGACGACCAGGCGGGCAGCTGTGGCGGCCAGGGCAGCGCGGACGTGGTCTACGACCTCCGCATCCAGAGTCGGAGCGAGGTGAAGGTGAAGGTGCGCGACGCCGAGTTCGACGGCGCGGTCTACCTCCGCAGCAACTGCGCTCAGGCCGGTAGCGAGGTCGCCTGCGCGAACATCCCGATCTCCGTGCCCCGTACCCAGGAGGTCACCCTCGAGGCGACGGTCGACCCCGGGAGCTACAGCCTCATCATCGATGGGGCACGCCCGGACAGCTTCGGCGCCGCTCAGGTGGAGGTCGAGGTCCGCGACCTCGCCGCGGTCCAGCGGATGTGCCGCCAGGCGCCCCTGCTCCGACCGGGGCGCACCGTGAACGGCTCGACCGCGGGGGAGTCCAACGACTTCCAGGCGAGCTGCGCCGAGGGGGCCCGCTCGGGCGACGTGGTCTATCGGATCCAGCTCCGGCGCCGCTCGCGCGTGAAGGTCGAGATGACCAGCGACTACGACGGAGCGCTCCACCTTCGGAGCGACTGCGCCAGCGCGGGGACCGAGGTCGCCTGCAACGACGACGTGGCCGACGACAACCGGCGCTCGCAGATCGAGGCCACCCTCGACCGCGGCACGTACTTCCTCTTCGTCGACGGATTCCGTGAGGGCAGCGAGGGCAGCTTCTCGGTGGAGCTCGACGTCTCCAACCCCTGAGCACTCCCGCAGGGGGCAGATCCCGTTGTGAGTCCGATCACGCGCTGGTAGCCTGAAGGAGCTCGTCGCGTCTCACCCCCATGTCGGCGGGCTCCACCGGTGCGTTCGTTCCTCGCCACAGCCGCGTCGCTCCTCGTGCTCCTCGCGAGCGGGGGCTGCGGTTCGCGGACGGCGCTCTCACTCGGCGACCCGCCGGAAGGGGCCGACCTCGGCAGTCCGCCGTCGTTCCCGCCCGATCTGCCCTTCCCGCTGGATGGGGGCACCGATGGCGCGATCGTGTGGCCACCGGACGGCGCGGTCCCGGCCAGCTGCGAAGCCTCGGACGTGGTCCTTCGCTACTCCGCCGGCACCACGAGCGCCGGCCCCTTCGACCTCCGCGCGACCATCCAGGTGCCGATGGTCGACGTGTACTTCCTGATCGACACCACCGGCTCGATGTCCGGCGAGCTCGGCGCCCTCCATGCCGCGTTCCTCGAGGTCGTCGCCAACGCCCACTGCCCCTCCGACGGAGCCCGCTGTTCCGAGAACGCCGATTGCCCGGGCGAGGCCTGCGCCGGCAACGGTCGCTGTGCGCCAACCGCGGTCGCCGAGAGCTGCCTGGCCGATCCGCAGGTCGGCATCGGGCGCTACGCCGGCGAGCCCGGCAGCTTCTTCCACCTCGCCGACATCGGCCCCGCGACGGAAGCCACCGCGGAAGCCTTCCCACCCATCGCCGACGGATGGGGTCACCACGAGACGATGTTCCAGGCGATGTTCTGCAGCTTCTCGGAGCCCGGCGAGTGCCCCAACGACTGCGCGACCGATGGTCTCCTCTGCCCCGGTTTCCGACCGGGAGCGGTGCCGCTCTACGTGACCATCTCCGACGAAGGCGACCAGTGTCCCTACTGCGGACCGGACGAGGTCAGCGTCGGCGCGCAGGCTCGTGAGCTCGGCGCGATCCTCGTCGGTATCGACACCGCCGATACTCCTCGCGAGGCCACCGCCCAGTTCGTGCGCCTCGCCGAAGAGAGCGGCTCCTTCGACGCGGATGGGAACCCGCTCGTCTTCGCAGGCCGAGAGGGGGAGGTCGTGGACGCGGTCCGAGCGGGCTTGGCGGCGGCGGCCCAGAGTCCCTTACCGCTGCGCGTGGATCTAGTGGGGGAGGGCATCGACCCCGACGCCGTGATCGCGTCCGTTCGCCTCGACCGTTCCTCCGAGGGCTGCTTCCCCTACCGCGGAACGACCGACCGTGACGGCGACGGCTTCGCCGACGGCGTTCCCGCCGCTGGGCGCGGCACCACCGCTTGCTTCACCGTGGAGCCTCGCGATCGCGTCGCGGTGTCTGGGCCGACGATGCACCGGGTGAGCGCGATCCTCCGCCACGGCGAGCTCGAGGCCGACCGCCTCGACCTCTGCGTCGTCATCGACTGAAGGCTCGGTCGCTCACCACCAGGGCAGGGCCCAGTCGACCTCGTCGTCGCTCGCGGCCGTGAGCGGAGCGAACGCGGCGGCTTCTCGATGCGCCCGGATGGCGTCGCGTGCTTCCGCGCTCGCCGTGGCGAGGTCCAGCGGCGCGCCCGTGTCGTCGAGCTCGGGCTCGAGCGTGTCCACGACGGCGACCGCCTCGGGCTCCGCCGGGCGCGGGCCCCAGGTGACGTCGGTGTCCGCCGCCAGCGCAGGAACGGCCGGCTCGGCGACCGCGACCGCGTCGCTGGGTGCCGGGTCCGACGCGACGGGCTCTGCATCGACCGCCGCGCTCGCCACCACGGGCGCTTCGGCTTCCGCCGGCTCGTCGCGCTCGCCGGGCGCCGGGTTCGCGTTCTCTTCCATCACGTCGGCCCACGCGACGTACTCGGCGGTCTCGCCGGGGTGGCTGCGATCGACCCAGTGGTAGCTCTCCTCGCGCACGTCGATGTGGGTGAAGCTGCTGTTCGGGTAGTAGCCGACGCCGGTCTCCGGCAGCGAGCGCGCGAAGAGCGCGACCGTCCGTCGCGGCACGCCCTGGACCTGGACGTCCAGCGCGCGACCGACCCGATGACGGCTCCCGCGACGGGCGTGCGGGCGGTAGCCGGAGACGATGGCGAGCGGCTGGTTGTCGAACTCGGTCGCGAGCGCCTGGAGTCGAACGAGCAGGCCGGGGTCGAGTCGATGGATCCCCGGCGAGACGAAGCGCTCGCGTCGGGCCTCTGGCGCGTGGGTCTGGAAGACCGCGAGCGCCTCGGCGCTGGGCCGGGGAGTCCCGGTCGGCCGACCGAGCATGCTGAGCTCGTCGAGGCTCTCGAGGTTCGGCGAGCCATCGCAGCTCACCAGCCTCAGCTCCGCGCTCTCGTCGGAGTGGGCGCGCTGGATGGTCACCGGACCGGGGCAGGGGTCGTCGGCGTGTCCGACGCTCGGAGCGGCGATCGCGACGAGCGTGACGAGGGCGAGAACGTGGGTCGGCCGTATCATTCATGACCATTGGAGGCGCAGGGCCTTCCATCGGTCAAAAAAGCGGCAGGAACGCTCGGTTCGTCAGCCCAGGATCTCGCGGGCGTAGCGACCACGGACCAGCAGCGGCTTGCCGTCGACGACGACGTCGGCGCGGCGGACGAGCATCGGGACCATCACCTGGCTGTTCCACTTGGCTCCCGTGTGCTCGGGGCAGGAGTAACCGAGGATGAGGTGGAAGCCCGGGATCTTGGAGTCCTGGAGCATCGCGCCGATCGGGGTCAGCACGTTGATGTTGGTGCCGAAGCACATCTGGCCGACGCGCGGTCCGTTCTCATCCGTCGAGAGGAGCTTCAGGATCTCGTCCCTCTCCGCGCCCTGGATGCCCACGACCCTGCCTTCGCGGAAGCTGAGGGAGGTTCGTGGGTCGCGCACCGGACCCTTCGGGAGCCAGACGCCGCCGTCGGGTCGGATGGATCCATCGACGCTCGCGGGGCAGGTCGAGACCTCGCCGGCGGGGAGGTTGGTGAAGCCCGGGGTGCGGAGCAGACCGCTGCCGTTGTACCAACGGTGGGAGGGGTCCGGGCGGAGCACGAGCTGCTCGTTCACCCCGCTGTTGACGACGATTTCACGCGCGGTGGACAGGCGCTCGATCAGTCGCTCGCCGAGCGCGTGCATTTCGCCATAATCGGCCCGCATCGACTGCCGCATCATCGACAGGGTCACGCCGACCATGTGGGCGTGACGCCGTTGGCCGCGGATGGCGACGATGGCCTGACGGAAGCGAGGCGGAAGACCCGTGCGGCTCGCGACGAGCGCGGAGCCGTCGGATTCCTCGAGCTCACCCACGATGCGCTCGACGAAGAGCTCGCGTTCGCAGGTCTCCCGGTCGACCATGAACGTCCGCGTGTGCAGCCCGAGCTCGGTCGCCGCGCGGAGCATGGCGGAGGCCACGTCCTCGTAGCCGCTCTCGGCCATGAGCACGAAGCTCTGCCCCGGCTGCAGACCGAGGGCCTTCGCGAGCGCGTTGCGCGCTCCGGGCATGAGGCTCGGGTCCTTGGGGGTGTCCAAGAGCGCGTCGTGCGCGCTCATGTTGGCGCTGCTCGGCACCCGGCGACGGAAGACGGAGCTGGAGATGGGCTGGGTGTCGAACTTCGACCCTCGGCGTCTCCCGGCGTTCGCGTACTCGCCAGTGTCGTCAGACTTTTCCCCCCGAGAGGGCATGCGGCGAATGATAGCGCACCGTCGGATTTTGAAAATCGTTCATCCGAGCTATCTCGGACGAAGGTGCCGCGACACATCGACGCCCGCTATCGCGATCCTCTCGACGAGATCTGGCTTGGAACCGCACGATCATTGGGTTTAAAGGTCGTCCGCTCGAGCGAGGTCTTTGCCGCGACCGATGGCGCCGGGACCCTCACGCTGGGCAGCCCCGAGAGCCTCGATCCCGACGATTCGTTGGGACAGATGGTCTTCCACGAGCTCTGCCACTCGCTGGTCCAAGGCCCGGACTCGTTCGAGACACCCGACTGGGGGCTCGACAACCTCGGTGACCGCGACGTGGCGCGCGAGCACGCGTGCCTTCGGGTGCAGGCGACGATCGCGCGGCGGCACGGGCTCGAGCGGGTGTTCGCGCCGACCACCGACTTCCGGGAGTTCTACGACCGGCTCGGCTCGGACCCGCTCGCCGGTGACGACCCCTCGGTCGAGCTGGCGCGCGTCGCGCTCGAGCACGCGAAGGGACCGCCCTGGCAGCCGCACCTCGACCGAGCGCTGCGCGCGACCCGCGCTCTCGGGGAAGCCAGCGCGCCCTTCGCGTCGCCCGATTCGCTCTGGGCGCGGCTCAGTCCAGTGCCCGAGCCAGAACGACCTTGAGGTAGTCGCCCTCGGGGAACGCCGCGAGCCGCGGATGGTCGAAGGGTGCGCCGTTCCGCTCCAGGATCTGGATGCGTCGCCCGGCGTCGGCGCTCGCCTTGGCCAGGGTCTCGTGGAACATCGCCGCGTCCACGTGGCTCGAGCACGACCCGGCGAGGTAGAGGCCGCCGGGCACGAGCCGCGCGAGGCAGCTGGCGTGGAGCCCTTCGTAGGCGGCCAGCGCGCTCGGCACCGCGGACTCGCGGGGCGCGAAGCTGGGTGGGTCGCTGATCACGAGCTCGTAGCGTCCACGATCGGTCGCCAGGAAGTCGCGCGCGTCTTCGGCGACCCCTCGGTGGCGGTCCGCGGGCAAGTCGTTGGCGAGCCAGGTCTCATCGGCCAGGGCGATGGCCTCCGGGGCCACGTCGACCGAGGTGACCGTGCCCGCGCCCCCGAGCCCCGCCGCCACGCTGAACCCGCCGGTGTACGAGTAGAGGTTCAGCACCCGCCGGCCCTTCGCCAGCTCGCGCACGCGGAAGCGCGACTCCCGATGGTCGAGGAAGAGTCCGGTCTTCTGACCTTCCCAGAGGTCGCCGACCAGGACCATGCCCCGCTCGAGCACGCGAACCCGGCCCCGCGGCACGTCACCGAAGGCGAGCGCGGGACCTTCGCCCGAGCGGCGATCCCGCCGCACGAGCAGCCCCTCGTAGCCCTTGTCGCGCAGGAGGCCGACCACCGCGTCGCGCACCCGCTCGAAGAACGCCGCGGCGCCCACGCCGTCCAGCCGGAGCACCGCGACCTTCGGTCCGTCGATGAGCCCGTACTCGTCCATCACGAAGCCGGGGCACCCATCGCCTTCACCATGGACCATCCGGAGCGCGGTGGTGTCCGCCGGACGCAGGGCGGCCCGAAGCCCGATCGCCCGCCGCAGCCGCCGTTCCACGAGCTCGGCGTCGATGGCGCCATCCCGCAGTAGCCACAGGCGCAGCCCGATGGCGTCGCCTCCATCCGCGATCCCGCGCCCGAGCGGACGACCCTTGCGGTCGAGGAGCCGGACCTCTTCGCCCGGCTCCATGCGGTCGTCGACGAGCGCGTCTCGATACACCCACGGGTGGCCGCTCCGAAGGGTGCGCTCCAGCGCCTTCGAGAGCTTCACGGTGCGGGGGCTCGCAGTCATCGGTCGGACATGCCACCTGGGTGTGCCTCGGGCCAGCGCACCACCCTCCGGCATGGTCCCCCGACCGGTCGACCGGCGTCCCTCCGAGAGGTAGCTCCCGCCAGTGGTGTTTCGCGGCTGGCGGACCGGCCTCGATGTGGTATGGAGCGCCCGCTTCATTCGAAGCCGGGGGCCCTCCGGTCCCCGAAATCACACACACTTTCCAGTTCGAACGGTCGATCCGGTGCCTGCGAGAGCGGGTTGTCGACCGAGGAGAGTGGAGGACCAACCGAAAGGAAACGAACACCATGGCTACGACTCACGAAATCCAGGAAGCCCCCGAGCTCGCTGCCCTCGGCAGCCCCGACGTCGCCAGCGGCGACCTCCCCATCGGCCTTCGCGCCCTCATCGACGCCGGCGTGCACTTCGGTCACCAGACCAAGCGCTGGAACCCGAAGATGCGCCCGTACATCTACGGTGCCCGCAACGGGATCCACATCGTCGACCTCGACCAGACGGCGCAGCTCTTCAAGAAGGCCTTCCAGTTCGTGAGCGACGCGGTCGCTCGCGGCGGCCACGTGCTCTTCGTCGGCACCAAGCGCCAGGCCGCGGACGTCATCTTCGAAGAGGCGACCCGTGCCGACCAGTTCTACGTCACCGGCCGCTGGCTCGGTGGCACGCTCACCAACTTCAAGACGGTGAAGCAGGGCATCGAGCGTCTCCGTGACCTCGACCGGATGAGCGAGGACGGCACCCTCGCGACGCTCTCCAAGAAGGAGGCGCTGACCCTCACCCGTGAGCAGGACAAGCTCGAGAAGTACCTCGGCGGCATCAAGCTCCTGAACGCGGTGCCCTCGGTCATCTTCGTCGTCGACCCGAACCACGAGCACATCGCGGTCAAGGAGGGGCGCAAGCTCCACATCCCGATCGTCGCGCTCACCGACACCAACTGCGACCCGGACCTGGTGGACTTCATCATCCCGGGCAACGACGACGCCATCCGGTCGATCAAGCTGATCACCTCGCGCATCGCCGACGCCTGCATCGAGGGTCAGCAGCGCCGCCGCGAGATGGCGCAGGGCGGCGGGCACGCCCCGCAGAGCTCCGCCGATGGTGTCGCCGTGGACTACCAGCAGCGTCGCCGCCCCCGCGGCGGCCGCCGCTGACTTGTTAGGGGTTGGCACCCAACCCCTCTCTCCTCGGCTAGGCCTCGTCGATTCACCCGAGCTCCCCCGCCCAAGGCCTGCCGCCTCTTCACATCACCCGAACTTCCGCCCTCGAGGGGCGGCCATACAGAGAGATAGACGACGATGAGCATCAGCATGACTCAGGTGAAGTCCCTCCGGCAGCGGACCGGTGCGGGCATCATGGATTGCAAGAAGGCCCTCCAGGACACCGAAGGTGACGAGGAGAAGGCCGTCGAGCTGATCCAGCAGAAGGGCCTCGCGAAGGTCGCCAAGAAGGCCGGCGCGATCGCCGCGGACGGCCTCATCCACAGCTACATTCACGCGGGTGGCCGCATCGGTGTCCTCCTCGAGGTCAACTGCCAGACGGACTTCGTCGCGCGCAACGAGGAGTTCAAGGCGTTCGTCGACGAGCTCGCGATGCACATCGCCTCCGAGGCCCCGACCGTCGTCCGCGAGGACGAGCTCAGCGATGCCGACATCGAGACGCAGAAGCGCATCTTCGAGGGTCAGCTCGCCGAGGAGGCCAAGGAGTCCGGCAAGGAGAAGCCGGCGGCCGCCATCGAGAAGATCATCGAGGGCAAGCTCGCGAAGTGGAAGAAGGGCACCGTCCTCCTGGACCAGCTCTTCATCATGAGCGAGGACAAGAAGACCATCGGTACCGTCACCGACGAGCTCACCGCGAAGATCGGCGAGAAGATCAGCATCCGCCGCTTCGTCCGCTACGAGCTCGGCGAGGGCATCGAGAAGAAGAAGAACGACTTGGCGGCGGAAGTCGCCGAGACGCTGAAGGACGCCTGAGCGTCCTCCCAACGGGCGGCCGGGGCGATTGCCCCGGCCGTTTTCACATGTGCGCTGTGTTGTCTTTGCGAGGTGAGTGAATGAGCGAGAAGCGGCTGAACCGGATCATGCTGAAGCTCTCGGGCGAGGCCCTCTGTGGCGAGGTCGGTGGGTTCGGCATCAAGCCGGACACCCTTCGTGAGATCTGCCTGGAGATCGCCGAGGTCCACAAGACCGGCACGCAGATCGCCCTGGTGATCGGTGGCGGCAACATCTTCCGCGGCCTCAAGGGCAACGCGCAGGGGATGGAGCGCGCGAGCGCCGACTACATGGGCATGCTGGCGACCGTCATCAACGGCATCGCCCTCCAGGACGGCCTCGAGAAGGCCGGGGTGGAGACCCGCCTGCTCAGCGCGCTCAGCATCCGCCAGGTGGCCGAGCCCTACATCCGTCGGAAGGCCGTCCGCCACCTCGAGAAGGGCCGCGTGGTCATCTTCGTCGCGGGCACGGGCAACCCCTACTTCTCCACCGACACCGCCGCGGCGCTGCGCGCCATGGAGATCCAGGCCGAGGTGCTCCTCAAGGCCACCAAGGTCGCGGGCATCTACGACAAGGACCCCGAGAAGCACGACTCGGCGAAGATGTATCACCGGCTCAGCTACGACCAGTTCCTCATCGATCGCGTCGGGGTCATGGACCAGACCGCGGTCACCCTCTGCCGCGACAACCAGCTGCCGATCCGCGTCTTCGCGCTGACCCAGCGCGGCAACATCGAGCGCGTCGTCCGCGGCGAGGACGTCGGCACCCTGGTCAGCGAAGAGGGTGAGAAGGGATAAGGGCTCGACGGGGGGCCGAAGTTGGCGCTAGCCTCCTCGCCCCCATGATCGCAGACACCCTCGAAGAGCTGAAGACCAGCATCCAGAAGTCGCACGACTCCCTGAAGCGGGAGCTCGCGCGCATCCGGACCGGTCGCGCCAACGCCAACATCCTCGACAGCATTCGAGTCGACTACTACGGCACGCCGACGCCCCTGAAGCAGGTCGCTTCGATCAGCGTACCGGAGGCCCGTCTCATCGTGCTCAAGCCCTTCGACCGCACGCAGATCGGTGCGATCGAGAAGGCCATCGCGGTGGGCAACCTCGGCGTGAACCCGTCGAACGACGGCGAGATCATCCGCATCCCGATGCCGCCCCTCACCGAGGAGCGCCGCAAGGAGCTGGTGAAGGTCGCACGCGCCAAGGGTGAGGACGCCAAGGTCGCCATCCGCTCCGCCCGCCACGACTGCAAGGACATGATCGACGCCTTCCAGAAGGACGGTGACGTCGGCGAGGACGAGGCCGAGCGTGGGAAGAAGGAGATGGAAGAGATCGTCAAGACCGGCACCAGCCAGGTCGACGACATCGTCTCCAAGAAGGAAAAGGACATCATGGAGGTCTGACTCCGTTGCTGATGAGGGTTTGGCACCTGCGTTCTTGGTGGCAATTCTCTCGTCGGCTGAGCCTCCTCGATTCACCCGAACTCCCCCGCCCATTGCGCTGCCGCGCGCCGGTCGATCAGAAAGGCACGCCCAGGTGGAAGTACACCTGGGCCTCTCCGCCTTCCATCGGCCCGTAGGCGAAGCCGAGCCGGAACGTCCACGGCAGGTAGTAGCCGAGCAGGACGTCGGTGAAGAGCTCCGCGCCGAAGCCCACCCGGAAGGTGGTCGGGTCGAGGCGGCCGAAGAACGCGTCGCCCGCGTCGAGGAACACGGTCGCGTGCATGCGCTGCAGGTAGACCGGTAGCGTCGACAGGCCGCGCATCGGACGGAAGAGGGGGAAGCGGTATTCGAGCTGCGCCAGGTGCATCTGCACGCCGTTGCGACTCCCGGGCTGGTAGCCACGCAGCGCGACCCCCCCGAGCGTCGCGCTGTCGATGAGCTGATCGACCAGGGAGATCTGCGAGAACCCTCCGGCGGAGAAGACGCCGCGCCGACCGAGGTCGCCGCCGCTGATGCCGCCGCCATAGCGGATGGCGAAGACGTGGTGCTGTCGCCACGGCGCCTCGATGTAGCGAGTCCAACTCCACTGGAGCGTGGTCACTCGGTACTCGCTGCCGATCACCGGGTGGGCGACGGAGGCGGTGATCCCCACGCTTCGACCCTCCGATGGGCTCATGTCGTAGAAGTGGGCGCGTGCGTCGTTGTAGTTCCAGCCGACGCGCAGCGAGGCGACCCGGCCGGTCTGAGGCAGCACCGGCGGCTCGGTGTTCGGGTCGAGCACGCCACCGAAGGGTTCCTTTTGCCGCAACCACGCCAGCGAGTAGCCGATGCTGAAGCTCTCCGAGTGGAACGCGCGTGGGATGCGGTAGGAGCTCGAGATGTCGGCCCCGAGCGCCTCCTCGACCCATGTTCGCTCCTGGCCCGCCACCCGCAGTCCGCCCCGCCGGCTGATGCGCCGGAAGGCGCCCACTCGGATGGGCGCGGGAAGTCTTCGGAAGAGCATCGCCGCGTCGCCGTGGAGGTAGCCACCGTTGAGGCTGATCCCGAGTCGCGCGCTCCACGTCATGTGCTGGGCGATGTCCTCGCCCGCGACCGTGATGCCGAGCTGGTTGCCGAAGGAGTCGGTGACCAGGTCGAGGAAGTAAGAGCGCGGATAGAGGGTCCGGGCGGGGACGTAGCGCTCCGAGTGGGTCACCACCGTCCCCGAGGGGTCGATGGGATCGGGCCGGTCGTCGACGTAGGGCTCGGCGGCGCGCGGGCTCAGCCCCGCCAGATCGAGTCGATAGATGTCCCAGCCGCGGCTCGTGTAGCCGAGGTACACGAGCGAGCGACCATCGGGCGACACGTCGGGCGAGTACGCGCCGGCCACCACGTCCGTGATCTGAACCAGCGACTCGTCCGCCACGTCGTAGCGATAGAGGTTCGCGACGCCGGTGCGATCGGAGCTGAAGTAGAGGTGCCGTCCGTCCGGCGACCACGCCGGCCCCGTGTCGTAGGCCCGGTCGTGGGTGATGTCGGTGACCTCTCCGCTCGCCAGGTCCACCAGCCGAATGTCGCGGTAGCCACCGGCGCGCCACTGGCTGAACGCCACCGTGCGGCCGTCGGGTGAGAAGCGTGGCGTGTACGCCTGCTCGTAGCGCTCGGACCGCACCAGCGGTCGCTGCGTGGCCTCCACGTCGCGCAGGTCGGCGACCATCAGGTGGGTGCTCCCCGCGCCGCCGCGGGTGAAGGCGATGGTGCGGCCGTTCGGAGCGACGTCGGGGGATCGGGCACGAAGGCCGTCGGTCAGCCGTTCGGTCTCGCCGGTCCGTCGGTCGTGCCGGAAGAGGTCGTAGAAGAAGTAGATGTCCCGGTGGCCGTCGGCCTGGCCGTAGTAGAGGACCTGGCCGTCCTCCGCGGGGCTCCAGTAGGCGTCGCCCGTCGCCCGCACGACCTGGCGGTGGTCGCTGCCATCACGGTCGAGCGCCCGCAGTTGACTGTCGTTCGCGCCATCGTTCGCGGAGTAGACGATGGTGTCGTCGTCGAGCCAGCGCGGGCTCCGCGCGATGTCGCCGTAGCGGGTGAGCCGCTCGCCCTCGACGCGGCCTCGCGCCTCCACCGCTTCGCGGAGCGCTTCGCTCTTCGCCACCAGGTCGGCCTGCCATCGCTCGTAGAGCTCGGTGAAGGTGTGACCGGTGACGCGCTTCGCCGTGCGGTTGAGGCCGTAGGGGATCGCGCGTCGGCCGTACTCGTGGCTCATCGCGGTCAGCGCTTCGTCGCCGTAGGTGTCCCCGATCCAACGACAGAAGCGCGAGCCGTAGAGGTAGAAGGCGTTCCCGCGCGGCCAGCGGTCCACGCCGCTCGAGATCTGGTCCAGCCGCATCAGCCGGCCTTCGAGCGCGTCCATCCGGATGTACATCTCGAACATCGACGAGCGGATGCGCCCGCCGGCGGTGAGCCGCGACTCGAGGTGGGTGGCCAGCCCCTCGATGAACCACCGCGGCTGCACCAGGTTCGGAGCCCACACCTTGCCGAGGACCTTGTTCACGATCGCCGGAAGGCCGCCGATCGTGTCCAGATGCACCACGTGGGTCTGCTCGTGGGTGATCAGCGTGTTGAGCCAGTCGTCGTGATCTCCGAGCGGCGTCAGGTCTTCCGGCGCTTGGGCGAAGAGGCGCATGAAGTTGAAGGGGAGGGAGCTCGCCGAGCCGTTCGCGGAGTCGGAATCGTCGGTGAGCACCACCTCCACGCGCCCCTCGGGCTCGTGCTCCAAGAGGTCGGCGAGCCGCTCGAAGGAGCGATCGCAGAGGAACGCGGCCCGTCGCGCCAGCACCCCCAGCGGCTCCGGATAGGCGACCCGGCAGTGCTCGGACTCGATTTCGAGCCAATCGACCCGCCGATCCTGGACCTGAGCGTACGCCGTGTGGGTCCAAGGGAGCCCCACCAGGGCGGCGATCGCGCCCAGGCCGAGGAGCATCCACCGTGGCGCCAGCGAGCCCATCCCCCGGTCCTACCACGGGCAACGGTCCCCCGTGGTGGGGACAACCGGTCAGAAAAGGTGGAGGGCAGCTGATTTCAGAGACTTGTCGCTGTTCGGATCCTTGACCAGTTGGCGTCAGATTACCTAGCCTAGGACACGAAGCCCCTTTCATGGAGCCCCCGATTTCCAAGATGACGCCGAAGCCACCGTCCCGGCCCGAGCGGTCCTACGCGTTGCGCTTCATCTCCGGCAAGTACCAGGGGGGTGAATTCCCGCTCCCCGAGACGGGCGAGATCGTCATCGGACGGTCCAGCGAGCTCGACATGGTCCTCGTCGAGGACATGGTCAGCCGCCGGCACGCCAAGATCACCGTCACCAACGGCCAGATCTTCATCCAGGACCTCGGCTCGACCAACGGGAGCTTCGTCAACGGCGAGAAGATCAAGCGCTCCCGGCTGACCGAGGGCGACCGAATCCTCATCGGGACGAGCATCATCAAGGTGATCGCCACCGAGAGCGCCCAGTCGCTGGACGCGGCGAAGGCCCATCTCGAGGACGTCGCCGCCGGAAAGCGGACCTCGCAGGTCCGCACGATGACCGGCTCGATCGCCGAGGTCCCGCTGCCGGACCTGCTGCAGCTCTTCTCCGCCTCGAAGAAGAGCGGCGTCCTGGTGGTCCGAACCGACCAGGACACCGGCAAGATCTTCCTGGACAAGGGCCGGGTGGTCTTCGCGACCATCAACGACAACTTCGATGTCTCACCGGTGAAGTCCTTCTACCGGATCCTCACCTGGGCCGAAGGCACGTTCGACATGGCGCCGCCCGAGGATCGGGAGTTCCTCGAGCCCATCGAGATGAGCACCGAGGCGCTCCTCATGGAGGCCATGCGGCAGCTCGACGAGGTCCGACGCCTCGGCCCCGACATGCCGCCGCTCTCGAGCGCCTGCTCGCTCGCGGTCCCGCTCATCCCGCCGCTCCGCGATCTCTCGCCGGACGAGCTGGACGTGCTCCAGCTCGCGCACAACTACGGCCACGTCGAGACGGTGCTCAACAAGAGCCTCGCGAGCGACCTCGAGACGAGCAACATCTTCGTCAAGCTCATCAAAGCCGGCTACGTCAGCATCGACTGACGCCGCGACGAAGTCGCAAGTCCCTCACCCTCACCCTCGCCCTGACCCTCACCCTCACCCTGACCCTTCTCGAAGAGGGAACGGGCCGAGGGCTCACCGAGACGCGAAGTACGCCTTCAACCCGTCGTAGGCGTCGCGCAGCTTCGCCGTCAGCTCCTCGGCGACCTTCTTCTTCGCCGGGTCCGACTGCCGCTCGGGGTCGTACTTGTCGAGCAGCTCGAGGTACTGGTCGTCGATCTCGCCCTTCGTCGCGCCGGGCTCGAGCTCCAGGCTCGCGAGGTACTTGCGCACCTGGTCGGCCGAGGGCGCCGGACGCCGGGCCGCGGACGAGCCCGTGCTCTTCCCGCCCTTTCGGCGGGCGCGCCTCCGAGCTTCCACCTCGCGCTCGAGCTCCCGGTCGGAGAGCTCGTGGATCGGCTTGCCATCGATGACGGTGGTCACTCGCCCTCTTTCCCCTCCCGCGGGGGACTCGTCAAGAGTTGGCTGAGCAGGTGCTGCGAGTACTGGCTGAGCTTGGTGAAGACCACGCCCATGCCCGGCGGGTCTTTCTGAACCCGCACGACCTCACCCACGCCCTCGATCGTCTCGACCTCGTCCATCACCACGGTGAACTTGAGATCCACCTCGGTGCCGACCGGCAGCGGCTCCTTCGACTTCACGAACGCACCCGTGCGCGAGATGTTCGTCACGTACTCGTGGATGAACGCGTCGAAGGACTCGAAGTCCTTGTTGATGGTGACCCGTGGCTCCTGGCGGGTTTCGCCTTCGGCCACGGGGGGATCGTCGTTGTCTTCGGGCATGGCTGGAGCGTTCGCCTCAGCCAGCGGTGAGGTCGAACTGCTCCAGATGATAATCCCTGCGGGCCTTCAGCTCTATGCGTCGCTGAACGACCTTGGAGGCGGCTTCGAGGGCTTCCTTCTCCTCCCGCTCGAGCGCATCGCATACCGCCGGGTGAGCGGTGACGGTGATCTTGTAGCCCGGGAGCGTGCTCCGCTCGCGGCGCAGCTGTCGGAAGATCTCGTGGCAGACGGTGGTCTTCGACTTCAGGAAGCCGGTTCCGTCGCAGTAGAAGCAGGGCTCGTAGAGCATGCGCCCGAGCGACTCGCGCGTGCGCTTTCGCGTCATCTCGACGAGGCCGAGCTCGCTGATGCGAACCGCGGTGGTCTTCGCCGGGTCCTTCTTCAGCTCGCGGAGGAGCGCCTTGTAGACCTTGTCGCGGTGGCCGCTCTTCTCCATGTCGATGAAGTCGAGGACGATGAGGCCGCCGATGTTGCGGAAGCGAAGCTGCACCGCGATCTCGTTCGCCGCCTCCAGGTTCGTCTGGAAGATGGTCTCGGCGACGCTCTTGCCCTTGCCGGTGAACCGGCCGGTGTTGACGTCGATCGCGGTCAGCGCTTCGGCCTGATCGATGATCAGGTAGCCACCGGAGGGGAGGGCGACCTTTCGGGACAGCGCCCGGGCGATCTCTGCCTCGACGCCGAACTCGTCGAAGAGCGGCTCCTCACCTTCGTAGAGGTGCACGTCCTTGACCCGCGCGGGCAGGAACATCTCCACGAAGCGAACGATCCGCTCGTGCTCGTGCGGGTCGTCGACGACGATCTCGTCGATGTTCTCGCTGAAGAGATCGCGGGTGACCCGCAGGCACAGGTCCGGCTCCTCGTGAATGAGGCGGGGCACCTTGAGCTTCTTGCGGGCGCTCTTGGCGGCTTCGAGCTGCGCTTCGACGCCTTCCCAGACCTTCACCAGGTAGCCGATGTCCGCCTTGAGCTGCGCGACGGTCAGGCCCTGGCCGACGTGGCGCACCATCACGCCGCCCTTCTCGGGCTTGATCTCCTCGACGATCGCCTTGAGCTGCTGCCGCTCGCGATCGGAGCCCACCCGCTTGGCCACGCCGACGTGCTCGACGCCCGGCATGAAGACCACGTAGCGACCTGGCAGCGCCACGTGCGTGGTGACGCGGGCGCCCTTGGTTCCGATCGGTCCCTTCGACACCTGGACCAGCAGGGACTGGCCCTCGGTCAGGAGCTCGCGGATCGGCGTCTTGCGAGACGCGCGCTTCGACTGACGAGCCCCACCACCGCTCCGGCGGCGCCGCCCTCGACCACGCTTCCCGTCGCCCTTGTCTTCTTCCTCGGCGGCCGCCTCCTCTTTGGGAGACGCCTGCAGGTCCTCCACATGGAGGAACGCGGCTCGGTCGAGCCCGACGTCGATGAACGCCGCCTGCATGCCGGGAAGCACGCGGGTGACCTTTCCGAGGTAGATGTTGCCCACCGGTGAGCGCTCTCGCCGTCTTTCGACGTAGAGCTCACCAAGGCTTCCGTTCTCCGTCAACGTGACGCGGGTCTCCCCCACGGCCACGTTCATCAGCAAGCTGCTGTTCGCCATTGTGCGCCTCGGGGAGGCGCGACCCGAGGTCGCTCGCAATCAGCGAAGGGCGACCGGGATGTTCCCCCGATCGCCTTCACGCTCGCGGCAGTGCTCGCGCCGCGCCTCGGCTTTCAGTTGGTCTCGAAGATCTTCTCGATCTCGGCCTGGACCTTCTCTTCGCTCTTGTGGCGGGCCACCGCGATCTCCTTGACGATGAGATTGCGGGCGGTCTCGAGCATCTTGCGCTCGCCGAAGGAGAGGCTCTTCTCGGCCTTGAGACGGTAGAGATCACGCATGACCTCGGCGACGTCGAAGACCGAGCCGGTCTTGATCTTGTCCATGAAACCCCGATAGCGGCGGTTCCAGGTCTGGTTGTCGAACGCGATCGTCTGTTCCTTGAGGATCACGAAGATCTCGCGGATGTCCGACTCGGAGATCGGCGGGCGAAGGCCGACGTTGCTGGCGTTGCTGACCGGGACCATGATCTTCCGGTCGGTGTCGAGGATCTTGAGGACGTAGAACTGCTGCCGGTTGCCGGCGATGTCCTTCTCCTCGATCGAGACGACCTCGGCCACACCCTGCGCCGGATAGACGGCCTTGTCGCCGACCTTGAACTCGTGCTGCTCCGCCTGCATCAGGCCTCCTTTTGAGCGGTGACCCCGGGTCACCATGTTTCGTGCGGGGCCCGATGCGCTACGGCGGGGGCCCGGTCGGCGGGCGTCTGGCCTCACCGCATGATCGACTCCTCGCCGGGCGGAATCATTCCAGAAAAGGGGAAGTCATCCGTGGCGAGCCCCGGAGCCGTCTCGCATCGAGACGTGCCGCGAGGCGGGCAGAGCATAGGGCACCGACCCCCCTCGCGCAATCCGAGGGGGGTGTCGAGGAGCGACTCTCGGCACTTACTGATCGACCCCTTTCGGGGGTCACTCGTCGTCGCTGGCGAGGCTCGACAGGTCGGGGAGCTCGTCCAGGTTCGGGAGGAGCACGATCTCGATGCGCCGGTTCTGGGCTCGACCCTCGGGGGTGTCGTTGCCGGCGGTGGGCTCCGTGTCGGCGTAGCCGGCGGCGCTCACCCGGTTCGCGGGCACTCCCTGAGCGATGAGGAAGCGAGTGACGGTGACCGCCCGCTGGGTGGAGAGCTCCCAGTTGTTCCGGAAACGGCGGTTGCGGATCGGGATGTTGTCGGTGTGACCGGCGATCTGGAAGGAGCGGTTCTGGATCTGACCGAGGACGCCAGCGACCTCCGTCAGGGTCTCCTGGCCGCCGTCCTTCAGGTCCGCCTGACCCGAGTCGAAGAGGATGCCCTCCGGCAGCTCGACGACCATCCGGTTCCGGACGATGCGGACGCGGAGCTGGCCGCTCTCGATCATGGAGCGGAAGCGCTCGATGAGGTTGCGGAAGGTGTCCAGGCGCGCCTGGGCCTGGCGCTCGCGCTCGCGCAGCTCTTCGAGAGCCTGCTGCAGGCGGGTGTTCTGCCCCTCGAGGTCCGACACGTTCTCACCGAGGGCGGTCAGCCGAGCGGCGAGGGCACCGTTCTGACTCTCGAGCTGATCGAGCTGTCCCTGCAGCTCTTCTCCCTGGGCACGGGCCTGGGCGAGCTGGTTCTCCAGCTCCGAGGCGCGGGCGTTGGCGGCATCGAGCTCCTCTTGAGAGGGGCCACAAGCGATGGCGAGGGCCATGAGGGCGACGAACGAGGCGCGAGCGAACATGAACTTTCCTCCTGAGCAGTCCTATCCCGAGCCGGACCCTAGTCCCCGCCTCGGATCGGGTCAACGGGGCGAAAGATCGCCATCGCCGGGTTCCTCAACGGTTTCGGGCCCTTCCCGGTGCGGTCGGAAAAATCCAATGATTTCCACAGATTGGCAATACTTATGCAGAGTATTGGCTTAAATAGAGCAAAGTTAGATATAAATTATGTGTTCTTTGCCTTGACACGTGACGTGACGTGACAATACGGTACGCCCGTACCACCGGCCCCATCGGAGGAGGTCCCCATGGCTACGAAGAGATCCACGAAGAAGAAGTCGACCAAGAAGTCCACCAAGAAGGCGGCGC
>JAEPMI010000006.1:343313-608233 GCA_017644045.1 Deltaproteobacteria bacterium | reverse complement strand
AAGAAGCGCACGACCAAGAAGGCGGCGAAGAAGCGCACGACCAAGAAGGCGGCGAAGAAGCGCACGACCAAGAAGGCGGCGAAGAAGCGCACGACCAAGAAGGCAGCCAAGAAGTCGACCAAGAAGAAGTCGACCAAGAAGGCGGCCAAGAAGACCACCAAGAAGCGCGCCACCAAGAAGCGCGCCACCAAGAAGCGCGCCGCCAAGAAGAAGTGAGCGTGGCCGCTTCGGCGGCTCGCCTTCTTTGAGACGGCTCATGGATCCGTGACCCTTCGGGGTCGCTGGAACCCATCTTGGTTCCCCTCACGGGTGAGCCACCCTCGCGACCCTCCGATTGGATCGCTCGATCACGCCTCGACGGATTTTCCGTTCGGGGCGTGGTCGATCGGGCCGGAACTCCGGTCCCGCCCAGCTGGAGAGTCGCCGTCTGACTGCGCCTCCCACGCTCGTTTCCCGAGCGAGGCGCAGCGTCAGACGCGCTCCTCGGTCGCGACCAGGGAGCGAATCCGGTCCCGATCCATGCGGACCGCGATCACTTTCTCCCGGCTCGGTCGCACGGCCCCCGGCGGATCGCCCTTCCGCTTGTGGACGTGGCGGCGAGGCACGTGGGAGACGTCGACGATCGCGTCGCCAGCGGCGTCGCTGAAGTGCGCTGCGAGCATCGCGGCGTCCACCAGCAGACCGGGCGGGCAGGTCTCTCGCTTCTCGAGCGGCACGATCACGTGGGCACCTCGGCGGCCCTTGGCGTGGAGCCAGAGATCCCAGGGCCGGCTGTGCCGGAGCGTCAGCTGGTCGTTGTCGGCTGCGCCGCGACCGACCAGCACCGCCCGCGAGCCGGTGCCCAGGAAGCGTCGATAGGGGAGGCGCTCGGCGGGGCGCCTCTTCGAACGGCTGGCTCCCGATCGGCTGCCTCGGACACCGACGTCTCGCGCCTCGACCTCCCAGGCCTCGCGATCGGCCGGGTCCTCTGGCTCTCGCGCCAGCCAGGCTTCGAGCGCCTCGAGCTCTTCCTGGAGCGACGCGAGGCGCTGGGTCCCGAGCTCCGCGCCTCGCTCGAAGCGCCGGGCCCGATGGAAGAGTACGTCCGCCTCGGCGCTCGGTCCGGCCTTCGGATCGACCGACCAACGCTCGGTGACCGGTGGATCGGCGTGGAAGTCGAGGACCTCGAGGGTGTCCATGCCCGGCTGCCACTGGTGGGCGTGGGCCTTGAGCACGTTCGCTCGCTCACGGAGCCCCTCCACCTGGTCCACCCGAGCGATGTCCTTCCGGACCGCCCCGATCGTCCGGCGGAGGGCCGATCGCCGGCGACGACCGGCCTTGGCCAGCGGCGATCGCTCGGCGGCCGAGGCGGCGGCCGCCGGTCCCTTGGGCACGCCGACCCGCTCCCAGTCGGGGTCGGGCGCCTCGGCCCGCAGCCGGGTTCGACCCGCCAAGGGCTTGCCTTCGGTGCTGCGCAGCACGGGCTGACCCGCCTCCATCCCGAGGAGGAGCTCCTGCCGTGCGTCCCGCGGTCCGCGGGCGAGGCGCACCCGTCGCCGGTCGCCGCGACCTTCCACGGCGACCACGAACGCACCACCGATCAGCTTTCGGAGCCGACGGCCGAAGCCATCGACCGCCTCGCCCCGCGGTCGTTCGCTCGCCAGCACCGCGCCCGTGGGCGAGAGGACCAGGTGACCCTTTTCGAAGGCCTCACCGGCTCGCCAGCGGATCCCGAGCACCACGGTGTCCGGCCGTGGTGTGTCGATGCGCTGGATCCGCGCTCCGTCGAGCGCGTCCGGACCGAGGATCTCGTCGTCGGCACCCATGGCCGCGTCGGTCTCAGCCCCCGAGCGCCAGCTGCTGCAGCGCCACCGCGGCGTCGAAGGAGCGCGCCGACTCGAGTGCCACGAAGGCCTGCTCTGGCTCGGCGTCCACGAGGGCGTCGAGCAGCTCGTAGCGAACCCCTTCACCCAGTCGCCGACGGGCGCCGATGGCGGCGACCCGAGCGTAGAGCACCGGACCTTCGGGCGCCGGATCCTCGAGGGGATCGAACGCGCAGAGCACGTCGAGCTCGTCGGCCATCGGCTGGGCGAGCTCCGCCTCCCAGAGCCCTTGGGGGGCCCACACGATGTGGCGCCCCTCGCGCCGGGGGAGCTGGTCGATGAACGCCGCGAGGCGCTCGCGGTCCCGTTTGCTGGTCGTCAGGCCGCTGCCGGTAGGGACGACCACGTCGGCGTCCAGCGTGTCGATGGCTTCCTTCAGCCACGCCACCGCCTCGGCGGTCTCGTCGGTCAGCCGGAGGGGGGCCCGCCGCGGACCGATCGCGGCGGAAGGGGCCACGATCGCCACGCGAAAGGACGCCGGCACGCTCTCCCGCCAGCGACCCAGGGTCTTGGTCTTCGGGAGGGAGCCATGGAAGCTCAGCTCCGCGAAGGGGAGGGCCTCCACGTACTTCCGTCCCGGAGGCCGTTCGAGGTTGGCGCCGACGTAGAGCTGCATCCGGGGGCCATAGCACGCCCGACCCGCCGGGGCCGCCTCGGTGATGGGTCGCGTGGGCCGGTCGTCGAGGGACGGACGCCGGGGAGGTCGGCTGTGCTACCCTCGGGTCGTGCGCGAGCGCCGCTTCCTTCTACTCTCGGCCGTCGTCCTCGTGGCGGTTGGCTGCGGTCCGGACACTCCGGAGTTCAACCCCCTTCCGGTCGACTCCGGCGTCGAGTGCGGCGCCGCCGCCGACGGCGGTGCGCCCGCGGGCTGCGACGACGGACAGGTCTGCCTCGCCGGCCGTTGCTACGACGAGTGCTCGTCGGACCAGCAGTGCGCCGGAGCGGAGATGTGCGTCGAGGGCGTCTGCACCACCGGCGGCGGCCCGCGCCCCGACGGCGGTGTCGACATGGGGATGGACATGGGCCCCTGCTCCGACGTGATGTGCGACGTCGATGGCGAGGAGTGCCACGGTCCGTCTGGCCTCTGTGTGCAGTGCACCGGCGGTGGCGACCCCGACTGCGGCGCCGCGGTGCCCATCTGCGACATCGCGGGCGGCAGCTGCGTCGCCTTCCGCGCCGGCATCCTCTGCGCTCCGTGCAACCTCGACTCGGATTGCCCCAACGCCGGCGAGACGTGCGTCGATCGTGGTTCCGAGCAGGTCTGTCTGGCGGCGTGCGATGCCGAGAACCCGTGCCCGGGCGGTCTTCGGTGCGATGCTGGCGAAGGCCACTGCGTGCCGAACCTCGGCACGTGCACCCAGCTCCGGAACGCCATCGACCGGTCGGCCTGCACGGCCGACGTGGACTGCGTCCCGCTCGGGTCCGTGGCGGCCCCCGGCACCTGTGACGGAACCTCGATGCAGTGCCTCGCGGCCTGCTCCGAGGGGTTCAGCTGCCCGGGCGGGTTCACCTGCGACGACCCCACCGAGGGCTTCTGTCGCCCGCTGTGAGCCGCCGCTGAGCGAAGGGGCGGAATGGCCCGCCGAGGCCGGGCGTTGCCGCGTCGTGGAAGGCTCCGCGCGGCGACGCTATGGTGGGATCGTGAGGATCCACCGATGACGAGCGCGAAGCGGGCCCAGGCGGTCGCCGTGGTGGTCCTCGCGGTGGCCTTCGTCGCACCGCCCGAGGGCGCCGAGGCGCAGTGGAGCCTCACCATGATGCGGGACCGCGGCATGAGCCGCGGGATGACGCCCGGGATGCGGAGCCGGGGCATCCGCCGCGGCATGGGCGCCACCATGGCCACGGCCGAGACGGATGCCGGAGACCAAGGGGGGCCGGACCGGACCGCGGTGCTCATCACGAGGTATCGCCGAATCCTCCGCGCGGACCCGCGCGAGACCTTCGCCTTTCAGCGCCTGCTCGATCTCTACCGCGAGCGTGACGGAGACGTGAACGGGCTCGTGACCGAGCTCCAGCAAGAGGTGGAGAGCGACCCCGAGGCGTACCCGCCGCGAATGTTGCTCGGTCACCTCTACAAGGCGCAGGGACAGACCCGCGAGGCGCTCGCGCTCTACGCCCGCGCGGCGGAGCTCCGGCCGAACGAAGCGGCCCCGCAGCTCGGGCTCGGCGCGCTGCGCGAGGCCACCGGGGACGCCGCCGGCGCGCGGGAAGCCTACGAGGCGGCGCTCGACCGGACGTCCGAGGACCAGCAGAAGCAGGAGCTCGTTCGGCGGCTCGCCGGGTTGGCGCTCGACGCCGACGACTACGAGGCCGCTCGAGCGCTCTACGATCGGCTGGCCGGTCGTGGCGCCACGCTCTTCGTCCGGACCGAGCTGGCGCGCGCCCTCTCCGAGCGAGGCGAGCACGTCCGCGCCATCACCGAATACGAGCGCGTGCTGCGCGGGCTTCGCGGGGACAACCGAGTCATCGGGCCGGTGCTCCGTGACCTGGCGCGAGCGCAGCTCGAGGCCGGCCAGACGACGGAGGCGATCGAGACCCTCGACCGTGCGCTCACGAAGGTGGGCCGCACCTCGGGCATCCGGCGCGAGATCTACGACGTCATGGTCGACGCCTACCGGCGCGGGGAACGGCTGCCGGAGCTCGCGGAGCAGCTCGCGGGCCGTGGTCGGGACTTCGACGCGATCGAGCTGCTGGGGCGGATCCACGACGAGCTCGGTAACGAGGAAGAGGCCCTCGAGGCCTATCGCCAGGCGCTCCGGCTCAACCGGCGAGACATCGATACCCGCGTCCGGATCGTTCAGCTGCTCTCGCGGAGCGGGCGGCTCGACGAAGTCGTCGAGGAGTACCGCGCGCTGGTGAGGGCCGCGCCGCGCGAGCCTCGCTTCGTGGTCGAGCTGGCGCAGCTCCTGATGCAGACGGGCAAACGCGAAGAGGCGATGCGCCTCGCCGAGCAGACGAGCCGGCGGAACAACCGTGACGCCGGGGTTCACCAGGCGCTCGCCGAGCTCTACACGCGCTGGGGCGAGAGCGAGCTGGCGTCGCGTGAGATCGCGGCGCTGGTGCGCATCGACCCGCGCGATCCCGGGCACCTGATCGCGCTCGGCGAGCAGCAGCTCGACGAGGGGCGACGCCAGGCGGCGCTGGCGACCTGGAACCGGATCCTCCAGGCGGACAACGATCGCGCGCGAGCCCACGCCACCCTCGCCGGCGTGCTCGCCGACCACGACTTCCTCGACGAGGCGGAGTCCCACTACCGCAAGGCGGTGGAGGCGGACGCCGACGGGCTCGAGTACATCCGCGGCTTGGCAACGGTGCTCGAGCGACCGCATCGCAACGAGTCGGCCGTGGACCGTCGTCGACGCGATGAGGAAGCGGCGACGTGGTGGCAGA
This sequence comes from Deltaproteobacteria bacterium, assembly GCA_017644045.1. GTDB lineage: Bacteria > Myxococcota_A > Polyangia > Polyangiales > Houyiibacteriaceae > UBA1660. The sequence continues at coordinate 602,981 of JAEPMI010000006.1, read as the reverse complement.
AGGTGCTCGAGGTGACCGAGGACCGCGCCTCCCGGCGCGAGGCCCGTCGCCGCATCGTGGGCATCTGGTCCCGGCGCCGCGAGCTCGACGGCAAGCGTCAGCAGTGGCGCCGCGAGTTCCGGGCCGAACCGCCGAACATCGACTCCGGTCGCTTCCTCGCCGAGGCCTACCTGCGCGCGCATCCGAGCGATCCGGCCCGCGCCGAGGAGGTGCTGCAGCGGATCGTGACCCTCGAGCCCGGCGACGTGGAGAGCCTCCTCGCGCTCGAGCGAGTGCAGACCACCCGCGGCGACCTCGAGGCGGCGATCGCCACGCTCCGAAAGCTGACCAGCGCCGATCCGCGTCGAGCGCCTCGCTACCTGCAGCGGATGGCGGAGCACGCGCACGCGCTCTACCGGGACGAAGACGCCGTCCGCTTCGCCGCCGAGGCGGTCTCCCGAACCCCGGACGACGCCGAGGGCCACCGACGGCTCGGCGATCTGCTCCGCGCGCGACAGGACCTCGACGGTGCCATTCGCGCGTACGAGAAAGCGCTGCAGCTCGACGAGCGGTTGTTCACCACCTACTTCGATCTCGCCGAGCTCCACCTGGCGCGCGGCGCGCACGAGGAGGCCGACCGGCTCTATCGGAGGGTGCTCGGCCTGACGCCCGACGACGACCTCGTCTCGCGCGCCGGCCGAGCCTCGCTGCAGATCCACCTGGGCGCCGGCAGCCTCGAGGTGCTGGAGACCGACCTTCTCCCGCTCGCGCTCTCGCACCCGCGACGGCCCATCTTCCGCAAGCTCCTCGTGGAGCTCTACGACTCGTTGACCGCGTCCTGGATCCAAGCGGCGGGCCGTGGCGACCAGAGCGCCCGCGAGAACCTCGACCGACTCGGTCATCGGGCGCTCAAGCCGCTGCTCGAGGCGCTCGCGGATCCCGATCCGGCGCAGCGGCGTGTGGCCGTCGACGTGCTGGGTCACCTCGGCAACCCGAACGCGGCGGGACCGCTCCTGGCGATGGCCGAGGGCGACGCGCCGGTGGAGCTGCGCATCCGCGCGCTCGACGGCGTGGGTCGGCTCGGAGACCCGTCGCTGGCGGCGCGCCTCGCGGAGATCGCGACCGGCTCCGAGCGGCGCCTCCGACCGGTGGCGGCCTGGGCGCTCGCGCAGGTCGGCGGTCCGCGCGCGGTGGAGTCGCTCCGTTCGTTGCTCACTCGCGGTGACCCGGCGGTGCGGGCGCATGCCGCGCTCGGCCTCGGTCGCGCTCAGGACACCCGCTCGCTCGAGGCGCTGACCCGAGCGTTGCGCAGCGAGCGCAGCCCGGCGGTGCAGGCAGCGGCCGCCTGGGCGCTCGGTCGCGTCGGGTCGGCGGACGAGGTGCCCGCGCTCATCAGCGGACTCCGAGGCGGCGTCTTCCTGGTCGCGCGGGCCTCGGCCCTCGCGCTCGGTGAGCTCGCCGAGCGCGGTGCCGACACCGGACGCGAAGCGCTCGTCGAGGCGATCTTCGACCCTCACCCGCAGCTCCGTGAGTCGGCGGCCGCGGCGCTCGCTCACGCGCGGGGCGAGCGTTCGGAGGCGTCCCCGGTGGGCATCTCGATCGATGGCTACCTCGGTCGGCTGCTCGACGTCCGCGGTGGGAGCCGCGAGGTCGACCTCGGCCCGCTCGCGGGGGCGATCGAACAGGCCGCTCGCAGCGCGCTCCACGGTCCGCTCGAGCGGGTGCGCGCGGCGCTGACGGTCCTCGCGCCGCCGACGACGGACGTACCGCTCGGGCTCGGTCCGCTCACCTCGGACCTGCGGAGCTGGGAGGCCGAACCCAAGGCGGCCGCCGAGGAGACCCTTCGGGGGCTCTTCACGGTGCTGGCCCCCGATCTGCTCGGCCTGGCCACTCACCCCTCGCCGGCCATCCGCGCCGAGGTGCTCGCTCGCGTCGCGGGTGGGGGCGATGCCGGCGCCGACCCCGCGGCCGTCGCTGCGGCGCTCGCGACCGCGATGGACGACCCGGAGGCCACCGTCCGACGGGCGGCGCTCGAGGCGGTCCACCGACGCCATCAGGGCGATGGCCGGTTGGCGGAGGCCATCGCGGCGACCACCGATGCCCCCGACTGGGCCTCACGGCTGCGGGCGGTCCGAGCGCTGGGCCGTCTCGCGGCGCCCGCTGGGGAAACGGCTCTGACCCGGCGGCTTCAGGAAGACAGCTATGCCTTCGTTCGCGAGGCGGCCGCGCAGGCGCTGGGTGAGCTGCCGGGCCTCGCCGCCGGCAGTCGTGCGGCGCTCGAGGCCGCTGCGGCGGACGACCCGGAGGCTCGCGTCCGCCGGGCGGCACGCGCTGCGCTGGGTGACGGAGACCGGTGATCGGGGTCCCGATGGGCCCTCGGAACCCCCGCGTCGACGGGGTGAAGCCTCGGTCGGGGATGCATCCCGTCGTTGACGGGTCGATGCCGACTGGCCTACAACCACCACGCGCGCCCGCCTGCGACAACAACGCAGCGGCGTGAGGATTCATGGAGGAATGGGTCGGGATCGTTTGTGGACAATGCGACGCGCTATCGCCGCTCGGTGCACCGCGTTGCGTTCTCTGTGGCCATGAGCTTCGACCCGCCGCCCAGACCGCCGAGGCCCATGTCGGCCAAACCGAGGAGGAATTGATGGAGCAGGCTCGCAACTACGTCTGCAAGGAGTGCTCGAGCCCGGTGCCTTCCGGACACAAGTTCTGTGGCGCGTGCGGTGCGACCGTGCCGCAGTCCGTCCAGGATGCCCAGGAGGAGTACTTCGGCGCGATGCAGACGCCGGGCAAGGCTCGTCTGATCCTCATTCGCGGCGACCAGGGAGTCGACGGCCTGAGCTACATGCTCCAGGGCGACGAGCACCTCGCCGGGAAGCAGGAGGGTCAGATCCTCTTCCCCGAAGATCCGTGGCTCAGCAACCGCCACGCGAACTTCTGCTACGAGGGCGACAAGCTCGTCGTGAAGGACGAGGGCAGCGCCAACGGCATCTACCTTCGCGTGACCGGCACCACGCCGCTCGCGCTCGGTCAGCACTTCCTCTGCGGTGAGGAGGTCTTCCGCCTCGATCCCGCGCCGGCCGACGACGCCGGTCCCGAGGCCGACCAGACGTACTTCTACTCGTCGCCCAAGCGACCCATCTCCTTCTGCGTCACGCAGCTCATCGAGGGCGGTCGCGATGGGATGGTCGCCACGAGCCGAGACGACGTGGTCCGCATCGGTCGCGAGGACGCCGACATGAACTTCCCCGAGGACATCTACATGTCCGGCCAGCACGCCCACGTGCAGGCGCAGGGCGGTGCGTTCCAGCTCGTCGACGACGGGTCCCGGAACGGCACCTACATCCGCATCGACGGCCAGAGCGAGCTCAGCCACGGGGACTACATCTTCCTGGGCAAGCAGCTCCTCCGCGTCGAAGTCACAGCCTAGTGTTCCTGGGGGATCTTCGGAAAATCCCCCGACTCGTCGGGAGTGAATCCCTCCTCGTCTCCCCAAAAAGCTGAAGGTCTCGCGCGGAGCGCTCGGTGCGTCCTCGCCTGCGGCTCGTCCTCCACGCGACCTAGTCCGACTCGCGCCGCCGCGTGATGGCTCTTCGGAGCCCCGCGAGCGGCGCGTCGTCGTTCAGGTGGGCGGGATCGGTCACGCCGAGCCGTTCGAAGAGCTCGTCGAGGTCGACGGGGTAGGGCGCTCGCGCCATCGCGCGGTAGAGCGAGACGAGCACGTCGGTGCCGGTCGCTCGGTCACCGATGGCGAGCCCTCGCTCGATCGGCCACCGAACGCGCGCGGTGCCTCCGGCTCGGGCGATGGCCGTGAGCGCGTCGCGAAGCGAGCGGCGACCGTCGGTCTCGCGGCGGATGCGCACGTCCGCGAGGAGCCAGTAGAGCGCGCCGCCCCAGTAGGTCCGCCCCCAGGTCGGGGTTCGGTCGAGGCCCTCGTCACCCGGGCGCGGGAGCCCGTGGTGCATGCGGCTCGTCAGCCGCCGCCAGACGCCGCGCTCGGTGGCCAGCCCCGCGCGTGCTCGGACGATGGGCTCCACGTACGTCGAGAGCCCTTCGCGCATCCAGCGGTGCCGCCGATCGAGCATCGGGTAACCGAGGTGGAGCATCTCGTGGACGAGCACCCAGTCCTCCTCGAAGTCCGAGCGCTCGGAGCGCCGGCCGACGCGAACCCGAAGCCGCCGCCCGGCGAACGCCTGTCCGAAGCCGACGCCGCTGCCCATGCGCGCGACGACCTCGACGCGCACCTCGGGGACCGGGAAGCCGTCGTAGTAGTCGGCGACCGCGCCAGCGGCAGAGCGCACCCACTCGCGCGCGAGCTCGCGGAAGCCCTCGTCGCCACCCTCGAAGACCAGGTGGATCTGCGCGCCGCCCACCTCGAAGCGCTCGTCGGCTTCGGCCGTGCTCGTGGCCGCGAGCATCACGAGCGCCGTCAGAGCCCGCGTCAAGAGCCCTCCAGGAGGCGCTCCACGATCGCCCGGTCCGCTGCGTTCGGAGCGAGCTCGAGGTAGCGCCGATACGCGGCACGAGCGGCGCCCACGTCGCCCGCGCGCATGTGGGCGCGGCCCAGCTCCTTGTAGACGGGCGCGCGACCCGGGGCGGCACGGCGAGCCGCCTCGAAGGCGCGAATCGCGCCCGGGACGTCGTTGGCGAGGAAGAGCCGGCGCCCCTCGTCGAAGTGGGTGCGGTAGGGATCCTCGGTCGGCTCCGCCTCGGTCGGCTCGGGCGGCGTGCGGCGAGTGGTCGTGGCGGGCGCGGTCACCGACTCCGACTCCGACCCCGACTCCGACTCCGACTCCGACCCCGACTCCGATGGCCGATCGCCGACCTCCGACTCCGATGGCCGATCACCGACTGCCGACTCCGATGGCCGATCGCCGACCTCCGATGGCCGATCGCCGACTGCCGATGGCCGATCACCGACTGCCGACTCCGATGGCCGATCGCCGACCTCCGATGGCCGATCGCCGACCTCCGATGGCCGATCGCCGACCTCCGAACCCTCCTCCGTAGCTCCGCGACTCCGCGCGACGCCCTGATCCCCAGCGCCATCATCGGGCTCCGATCCCACCTCCGGCGTCGGCTCCGGATCGCCGCCCGCGCGGGTCCAGGCGAGCGCGACCGCGAGCAGCCCGAGGATCGCCAACCCCACCACCGGCACGAGCCACGGTCGCTGCGCAGATGCGGCGGTCGGCGGCGCCGGCTCCATCGAGCGCCGGGTGGGGTGCGTTCCGAGCGGGTCGTCGGCGATGTCCTCGATCGCCTCCAGCGCCAGATCGAGCGCCTCACGCATGCTCGCGGCGTCCGGGTAGCGGCGGTCCGGGTCCCGAGCGAGCGCCTTGAGACACACGCGCTCGAGCTCGGGCGGGATGTGGCGGTCCGGAGCGCGCTTCCGAGGGCGCTCCAGCGGGTGGGTCAGGTGTTGGGTGATCGTCGCGAGCGCGCTCTTGCCCTGGAAAGGCACCACGCCGGTGAGCATCCGGTAGAGCAGGCAGCCCAACGCATACACATCCGCTCGCGGGTCCAGCTCTTCACCCCGCGCCTGCTCGGGCGCCATGTACTCGGGGGTTCCGCACACGAAGCCGGTCACGGTGATGGCGGTGCCCTCGGCCTCGACCAGCTTCGCGATGCCGAAGTCGCACACCTTCACACGCTCGCGACCTTGATGGTCGGTCACGACCATCACGTTCTCGGGCTTGAGGTCGCGGTGGATGATCCCCTCGTCGTGCGCCTCCTCGAGCGCGAGGAGCACCTGATGGAGGATCGATACGATGCGGCGCGGCGAGAGCGGGTCCTCCTCCAAGAGGAGCTCCAACAGATCGGGCCCGTCGAGCAGCTCCATCGCCAGATAGAGCATCCCGTCGCTCGTCCGTCCGAAGTCGAAGACGCGCACGGTGTTGGGGTGCGAGAGCCGGCTGGTCATTCGCGCCTCCCGATGGAAGCGCTTCTTGACCTTCGGGTCGGCGGCCACGTGCTCGTGGAGCACCTTCACGGCGACCTCGTGGTCGAGCCCCTTCTGGTCCGCCGCGTAGACGACCCCCATGGAACCCTCGCCCAGGATTGCCGTGAGTGTGTAACGCTCGGCGATGGTCTGGCCGATGAGCGGGTCCACCGCCTCCCCCGAATCCACGGGCATGGGGGAGCCGCAGGCGACGCACTCGCTCGCCTCTGGAAGGTTCCGCGCGCCGCACTCGGGACAGAGCAAGGGAGAACCCTAGAGCGCTGACCAGGAACTGGCGCGAGGTGAGTTCGTGGTCTGGGTGTGTGACATGGTGCGTCCTCGAGCCGAGGAGATGCTGAAGTATCTTCGAGGGGAGAGGATGGCGCCAGGGTGCGTGCTCAGGGCGCGAAGCGCCCGTGCCAGTTCCTGGTCGGCGCTCTAGCAGTGTTGCCTTTCGGGTGCCTCCCCCGCGAGGGGCGAGCCCGGAAGACCGAGCTTGACCCCCTTCGCGCGTCTTCTCTATGCTCGCGCGCAACGCGTCGGTGGGAAAGCGGCCTCTTGCCCAGCCCACTCCGACCAACGAGGAGCCCTCCGTGATCGTCTGCCCCCGCTGCAGCAAGGACAATCAAGACCACTACAAGTTCTGCTTGGGCTGCGGCGCCGAGCTGCCGCGCGACCAGGCACAGCCGAAGAGCTTCGCGGCCCCGACGCCGCCGGCTGGCGTGCCCACCGGTGGTGCGCCGGCTGGAGGGGCTCCGCAGTTCGGTGGTGCCGCGTCTCCGCCCGCCGCAGCGCAACCGGCCGCTCCCGCACCGGCGGCGGCCCCCGCGCCCGCGGCGGCTCCCGCCGCGCCCGCTCAGCCCGAGATGGTCAAGTGCCCGAGCTGCGGCTCGAACGTGCCGGAGAACTTCAAGTTCTGCGGCAGCTGTGGCCACGACATGACCCAGGCGTCCGCGCCGCCTCCGGCTGCCGCGCCCGCCGCGGCGCCGGCCGCCAGCGGTGGCGGTGGCGCAGCCAGCCTCGTGTTGATCCGTCCGGACGGCACCGAGGGCGACACCTTCCCGATCGACGGCTCGACCGTGGTCGGCCGCGAGACCGCCGGACCCTTCGCGTCCGACAGCTACCTCTCGCCGAAGCACGCCGAGTTCTCCTTCGAGGGAGGCTCGCTCGTGGTGAAGGACCTCGACAGCCTCAATGGCGTCTACTTCCGCATCGCTCGCGAGCAGCCGATCGAGCTCGCGCCGAACGCGGTCTTCCGCATCGGCCAGGAGATCCTCCGCTTCGAGCCCATGCCCGCGGCGACGCAGGGCCAGGGTGGCGAGACCCTCATGGGTGAGACCGATCCCGGCTACGTGGGCCGCGTGCGGCTCGTGATCGGACGCGGCTCGCATGGCGCGTCCTTCTGCATCCCGCCCGACGGCATCCACCTCGGTCGCGAGCGCGGCGACGTGATCTTCCCCGAGGACGGCTACGTCTCCGGTCTCCACTGCCGGGTCCACCCGGAGAACGGCAAGCTCTGGCTGACCGACGTCGGCAGCTCGAACGGCACGTTCTTCCGCGTGATCGGGCAGCACCAGGTCAACCCGGGTGAGCTGCTCCTGATGGGTCAGCAGCTCTTCCGCGTCGACTACTGAACGAAGCTCAGTCCGCGCGACTCAGCGTCACGCGGATCCGAACCCCCTCGGACTCGAGGGCCTCGATCGCCGCTCCGTGGGCTTCCACGAGGCGGCGAGCGAGCATCAGGGCCAAGCCCTTCGCCCGCGGATGGGCCTCGGCCCCTCGCTCGCTGGTCTCGAAGAGCTGGGCGCGCGTATCCGCGTCCATCGGCTTGCCGCTGTCTTCGACCTCGAAGAAGACCCGGTCGCCGACGGCGCCCGAGCGGAGGGTGACCTCACCCTTGGGGACGTTCCGGCACGCACCCTCGACAAGGAGCGAGATGGCGCGCGCGAGGCGCTCGGCGTCGACCCGCACGACCGCGTCCGTCTCGCGCAGGTCGCGCTCCAGCGTGACATCGGAGGCCTCGGCGACCGGCCCGGCCGCGGCCTCCACGTGGCCCAGGATGGTCTTCAGCGGTGTCGCCGCTGGGTTCAGCTCGAGCCGACCCGCTTCCAGCTCGCCCAGGTCGAGCAGGTCGCGAATCATCCCCTCCATCTGACGGGACGCCCGCCGGATCTTGCCGACGAGCTGGCGATCGGACTCCGAGACCGAGCGTTCGAGCATGCTCGCCGCGAAGCCGATGACGTTCAGTGGGCCGCGGAGGTCGTGCGAGATGGTCGAGAGGGCGCGGTCACGGAAGAGCGTGCCGCCTCCCTGCAGCCGCTCGAGGGTGGCGTCGACCAGCGTCCGCGCCTCCGTGGGTAGGGCGACGTCGGCCGCGAAGAGATGCGAGCCGGCCAGCCGCGCCAGGTGGAGCGGGCCGCCGTCGGCCAGCTCGCCGAGCAGGGGCGAGAGGGCGCGGGGGTCCGAGGGCGACTCCTCGAACCCATGGAGCGGTGCCGGGGCCAGCCCGGCCGGGACACTCGCGATCGGATGGAGCTCGGTGCCGCGCATCTTCGCGAGGAGCCATCGGCTCGCGCCGAACGTGTTGGCGACGGCCCTGCCCACCGCGGCCCCGTCGCCGGCGGCGGCCAGTGCGAGGGCCAGGTTCTCGAGTTTCGTGTTGCTCATGACTCTACCTCGTCGGAGACGAGCAGCCGCTCGAGCACCTCGACCTCCACCGGCTTCACCAGGTGGGCATCGAAGCCTGCCTCCATGACGCGCCGCCGGTCCTCTTCTCGCCCATAGCCGGTGACGGCGACCAGTCGGAGCGCGGGGCCCTCCCAACGCTCGCGCACGGCCTTCGCCACGTCATAGCCGTCGAGGCCCGGCAGACCGAGGTCGACGATGGCGACGTCCGGCCGGCGCTCCAGGATCGCCTCCAGGCCGGTCTCCCCGTCGGCACAGGGGATGACGGTGTGCCCGCGGGAACGAAGCCAGAGGGCCAGCATCTCGCGGCTGTCGTCGTTGTCTTCGACCACGACGAAGGTGAGGACGCCGCTCTCGCGCTCGGGGGCCGGCGGGGTGGGCGAGGCAGGGCGCGAGTCCGTCTCCGGCAGCCGTGGGAGCGTGAGGGTGAAGCGCGCGCCGTGACCCGGTCCCTCGCTCTCGGCGGTGAGCGTGCCCCCGTGGAGCTCCGCCAGCGTGCGCCCCAGGCTGAGGCCGAGTCCGAGCCCTCCCTCCGAGCGCGCGATCGACTGCTCGCGCTGGTAGAAGGGATCGAAGATCCGCTCGAGCTCGTCGGGATCGATTCCCGCGCCCGAGTCGCTCACCTCGATCGAGAGCGACTCGTCGTCGGTGAGCACGCTCAGCTGGATGGGATCGTTCTGCCGCGAGTGGCTCACCGCGTTCCGAAGGAGGTTCACGACCACCTGGACGAGTCGGGTCTCGTCGCCGCGCACTCGGCCGGTCCCTTTCTGGACCTCGAGCGCGGTGCCCGCGGCGGACGCGAGCGGCCGGACGGTCTCCACCGCCGCGTCCACGACCCGCTCGATGGAGACCTTGTCGGAGGCGAGGTTGATGCGGCCGTGCACCATCCGGGACACGTCGAGCAGGTCGGCCAACATCCGCGAGACGTGGTGGGCCTGGCGTCGGATGATCGCCTTGGCTTCCTGGCTCGTGTCCGCGCTCTCGGCGTCCACCATTCGGACCGCGTGCAGGATCGCCTGCATCGGATTGCGGAGCTCGTGGGAGAGCATCGCGAGGAAGTCGTCGCGGCGACGGATGGCTTCGGCCCGCTCCTCCGCGAGCTTGCGGCGTTCGGTCACGTCGACGGCGATGCCCGCCAGCGAGGGGCCGGAGCCGCTCGGGCTCGGGAGGGGGAACTTGGTGGTCAGCCACCAGCGGTCCGCGCCACCGCTCGCTGGGACCATCTCTTCGAACACTCGGATCTCGCCCGACCGGCAGACCTCTTCGTCGTGCGCCCGTACCTGCTTGGCCACCCGCCAGGGGAGCAGCTCCTCGTCGCTCCGCCCGATCAGCGATGCCTCGGGGTCACCCGTCAGCATCTCCGTCACGTGCTGCGACGCGAGCACATAGTAGCCCTCGCGGTCCTTCACGAAGATCGGAATCGGCGCGTTCTCCACGAGCGCCGAGAGCATGATGTCGCGCTCGTGGACCGCCGCCTGCGCACGCCGGAGCTCGGAGACGTCGATGAGGTGACCGACCCACTCCCGCACCCGCTGACCGTCCGCGATCATCAGCGGAGCCGAGCGGAGCTCGCACTCGCGGTACTCATCGTGCGGCGCGCTCCAGATGCGGACCTCGGAGACGAAGACCTCGGTGCTGGCCCGAGCCTCGGCCCAGGCCTGGACGAAGCGTCCCCGGTCGTCCGGGTGGATGGCGTCCATCCATCCGAAGCCCTTCTGTTCTTCCAGCGAGAGGCCGGTGAAACGTTGCCACTCGCGCTGGCCCGACCGAAAGCGGCCCGCCGGGTCCGCGGCCCAGAGCACCGAGCGCGAGGACTCGAAGAGGGTCCGGTAGCGAGCCTCTCGGAGCTCGAGCGGCTCGCTGCTGGGTCGGTCGCTGTCAGGCTGGTCTTCCGCCATCTCGTGGGTCGAGAGCATCATCCGGGCGCCGGCGGGGGGCCGCCCCGATCGCTCTCTCGGGTGACATAGGGCAAAAATTCCTCAGAGGGAGTGGTCGAGTAGGAACTTGTCCACTCGAAGCTGCACTGCCATCGGTTGTTCCACCGGGGCTGCGTGGCTCCCGCCTCGAATCTCGAAGAGCTCTCCACCGGGGATGCGCTCCGCCATCGCGCGGCCCAGCTCCGGTGGGCTGAACGTGTCGTTCTCCGCGGAGATCACCAGGCTCGGGGCGTCCACCGCAGGCAGATGATCCTCGGCGCTGTGGTCCCCAGCGGCATGCAGGAGCTGCAGGAAGACCTCCGGCTCCATGTCCGAGATGTGCTGCCAATAGCGGTGGAAGTCTTCCGAGCGGAGCATCGCCGGGTCCACCTCGCCGCTGAGCTTCGCGAGGCGGAAGGCCAGCCGCGGCGGCACCCGCCCCCAGAGCGCTCGCGCGAGACTCGGGTGGTTCTGGACCACCTCGCGAACGGTCGGCAGCACCTGACTCAGCGCGTCGTGGCCGTGAAAGGTGTGTGTCACTCTGCCCCAGCTCCCGCAGAGCAGGACCATGCCGCGCACTCGCTCCGGTCGCGCGCGGTGGGCTTCGAGCTCCACCTGGGTGCCCATCGAGTGACCGAGGAGCAGCGCCCGGTCCACCGCCAGGGCATCGAGCGCCACGTGGAGGTCGCGGGCCAGCCCACGGATCGTCAGCTGGGACCGATCGAGCGGGGGCCCGCTGCGACCGTGGCCTCGGTAGTGGAGGTGAATGACTCGCCGCGTGCGGGCGAGGTGGTGCGCGAGGTAGGCCCAGACGAACCCATCGCAGCCGATCCCGTCGCAGAGGACGGCCGGCAGGAGCTCGCTCTCCTCCGGTCCCGCCAGGGTGCCGACGAAGAGCCGCGTTCCATCGGCGGCCTCTACGAAGCGTTCGGTGTCGTAGTGCAGCGGACCGCGTCCGCCGCGGCCTGGCTCGCTCTCACTCGTCCGAGTCGTCACTGCTGTCCGGAATGTCGTTCACGGACGGGAGCTTGCGGATCTCGGAGAGGCCGATCTTGACGCAGCGCTGGACGATCCAGGACAGCGAACGGTCCAGACGGGCCGCTTCGTGCTGGATGTCCTCCAGCATCGTTTCGGGAAAGTAGAGGCTCTGCTTACGCTTGTCCGTACCCGCCATCCGACCTTAGTCCTTCTCCTCGTTTCCCCCCTCGGTGCGTGTGCGCCGGGCAGGGCTGGTGGAGGAGAGGCTACTACATTTCAGTCGAAAGATGTCAACGTCGCCGCTCCCACCCTGGGGCACGGATCGGGGCTTTCGATCGGGCGCTGGGGCGCTACTCTCCAGCACTATGCGACGGCTCTTCTGGCCGGCTGCCCTGGTGGTGGCCTTCCTCCTCGGCGTTTGGCTCCGGCCCGGCGTGGTCGGGGCGGACGTCGGCAGCCCCTTCGAGAATCTCTCGATCTTCACCCGGGCGCTGGCCCACCTCGAGACCTCGTACGTCGAGGAGGTCGACCAGGACGCGGTGATCCAGGGAGCCATCCGCGGGATGGCCGAGAGCCTGGATCCGCACACCGTCTACCTCGACCCCAACGAGTACGCTCAGCTCACGGCCGACACCCAGGGGCGCTTCGCCGGGATCGGGGTGGAGATCAGCGTTCGCGATGGCTGGCTCATCGTGCTCGGGGTCTTCGAAGGAGGGCCCGCCGATCGAGCGGGGCTCCAGCCAGGGGACCGCTTCCTCCACATCGAGGGTCGGCCTGCCCGGGACATGCGGATCTCGGACGCCGTCCGCATCATGCGCGGCGAGCCGGGGACCGAGGTCCGCGTGGGCATCCGGCGGACCGACGTCGAAGACGGCCTGGAGGTGACGCTCGAGCGCGCCTTCATCGACGTGAACCCGGTCGAAGCGAAGCTCCTGCCGGACGGGGTCCTCTACCTGGAGCTGGCCGGCTTCCAGGAGAACACCACCCGCGAGCTCCGTCGGGCCATCGACGCGGCGATCGCCGAGCGTCGCCGCCAGGGTGGCGAGCTCACGGGGGTCCTGCTGGATCTGCGCAACAACCCGGGGGGACTGCTCAGTCAGGCCGTGAGCGTCGCGGACGAGTTCCTCGGCGAGGGCCTCATCGTCTCGACCAAGGCCCGCGGCGGCGAGGTGCTCCACGAGGCCCACGCGCACCGACGGGGGACGCGGCCGGACTGGCCCTTGGTCGTCCTGGTCAACGGCTACAGCGCGAGTGCCGCCGAGATCGTCGCGGGCGCGCTCCACGATCACGAGCGCGCCGTGCTCGTCGGCACCCGGACCTTCGGCAAGGGCAGCGTGCAGAACGTGGTGGAGCTGCCCGATGGCTCGGCGCTCAAGATCACCATCGCGCGCTACTACACCCCGTCCGGCGAGAGCATCCAGGCCACCGGCATCGAGCCCGACGTGGAGGTCGAGCAGCTCGATCCGAGCCTGATCCAGCGGGCGCGCCTCGTCGGCGAGCACCAGCTCCGCGAGTCCTCGCTCGAGGGTCACCTCGACGGCCGCGAGGTCGCTCCGCCGCGGACGCCCGAGCGCGACGAGCCGCGGACCGAAGGCAGCGACGAGCAGCCGACCTTCGCGGACGACCATCAGGCCCGCATGGCGTACCAGACCCTGCGCGCCGTCCTCGCCGACCGGGCACGCCGAGGGAGCGAGTGACGTGGCGCTGATCGAGTTCCGCAACGTACAGAAGGCCTTCGGGGAGAAGGTCGTCTACCGGGACCTGAACCTCGACGTGAACCGCGGCGAGGCGCTCACCATCATCGGCGGCTCCGGTCAGGGCAAGAGCGTGATGCTCAAGATGCTGATCGGGCTGCTCTCGGTGGACTCTGGCACCATCCACTTCGACGGCCGGCGCATCGACGACCTCCCCGAGAAGGAGATGGCCAACGTCCGTCGACGGGTCCAGATGCTCTTCCAGGGGGCGGCGCTCTTCGATTCGATGTCGGTCTACGACAACGTGGCCTACGGTCTCCGGGAGATCGGCTGGAAGGACCGCGTGCGCATCCGGAAGAAGGTGGAGGAGTCGCTCGAGATGGTGGGATTGAGCGGCCGCGGCGGCGAGTGGCCCTCGTCGCTGTCGAGCGGTATGAAGAAGCGCGTCGGGCTGGCGCGCGCGATCGCGATCGAGCCGGACGTTCTCCTCTACGACGAGCCGACCACCGGCCTCGACCCGAACAACATCAGCCGGATCTGCGACCTCATCGTGTACATGCAAGAGCAGCTCTCCGTGACGTCGATCGTCGTCACCCACGACATGCCGAGCGCGTTCCGCGTGAGCGATCGGATCGCGATGATCCACGAGGGCTACATCGTGTTCAGTGGCACCCCCGCAGACGTCGTCCACTCGGACGACCCGGCCGTGAAGGATTTCGTGGAAGGTAACGCTCCCGAGGACGAGGACACGAACACGCTGCTCAGGAGCGCAGGATGAGCGAGCCGCAGAAGAAGAAGCGGATGGAGCTGCGCGTCGGCGTCTTCGTCGTCGTCGCGCTCCTGATCGGTGGGACGCTCGCGTTCGTCATCGGCAACCAGCAGAGCATGTTCAAGTCGAAGTCCGACTACCACGCGATCTTCGAGGACGTGGGCGGGCTCCGGGCCGGCAACACGGTGCGCATCGCGGGCGTGAGCGTCGGCAGCGTCGAGTCGGTTAAGTTCCGCGACGACGGCCAGGTCGAGGTGCACTTCCGGATCATCCAGGACGCGGCCCGGTTGATCCGCGGCAACCCGGGCGACGAAGAGACACGCGACGACGAGGGGAACGTGATCCCTCGGAGCGAGGCGACCATCGGCAGCAAGGGCATGCTCGGCGACCGGCTCATCGACATCTCCGTCGGTGACCAGCGGCTCCCGGAGTGGGACCGTGAGACGCCGCTCGTGACCACCGCGGGCGGCGACCTGATGGCCAAGGTCGAGGACATGGCCAACCAGGTCGAGGACGTGATCGGGAACGTCCGCACCGCGACCGAGCCGCTCGGTGACCCCCAGTTCGGCCAGGATCTGGCGGAGACCGCGCACAACCTCGCGCGGCTGACGGGCATGCTCGCCGGCGGCGACGGCCTGGTGCAGCGGCTGATGACCGACCCGAGCACCGCCGACGACGTGGAGCAGACCCTCGCGAACATCCGGTCGACGTCCGACGAGCTGCGGCGTACCGCCCGCAGCGCGCGGATGATCGCCGACGAGGTGCAGCGCGGCGACGGCACCGCCCACGCGCTCATCTACGGGCAGGAGGGCAAGGAGGCGCTCGCCAACATCGGGCGAGCGAGCGACGAGCTGGCCACCCTCCTCGGCGACGTGCGCACCGGGGACGGGATGGTTCACGACCTGATCTACGAGGACACCGGCGAGCAGATGATTGCGAACCTGACCCAGGCGAGCGAGGACATCGCGGCGGTCACCGGCGAGATCCGCTCGGGCCGCGGCACCATCGGCGGGCTGGTGATGGATCCGTCGATCTACGAGGACGTGAAGCGGCTGGTCGGCGACCTCGAGCGCAACGAGATCCTGCGCGCGCTGGTGCGCTACTCGATCCGCCGGGACGACTCGCGCGGCGACGCCGAGGTCACCGAGACCGAGGCGAGCGAGTGAAGGCCTACCTCGACCTGCTCCGCGAGGTGCTCGAAGAGGGCGTGCCGCGCGAGGATCGCACCGGCACCGGCACCCAGAGCCTCTTCGGTCGCCAGTTGCGCGTGGACCTCGGCGACGGCTTCCCGCTCCTCACGACGAAGAAGGTCCACCTCAAGTCGATCATTCACGAGCTGCTCTGGTTCCTCCGCGGCGACACCGACGTGAAGCACCTGCAGGAGGTCGGCGTCTCGATCTGGGACGAGTGGGCGACCGCCGAGCAGACGGCCCGCTTCGGTCGCTCCGAAGGCGACCTCGGACCGGTCTACGGTCACCAGTGGCGCAACTTCGGCGCGACGCGAAAGGCCGATGGGACCTACGAGCGTGATGGCGTCGACCAGATCGCGCGGCTGGTCGAGGGACTCCGCAAGAACCCGATGTCCCGCCGTCACATCGTGACCGGCTGGCACCCCGGCGAGGCCGATCAGGTCGCGCTTCCGCCCTGCCACACGCTCTTCCAGTTCTACGTCGCTCGCGGGAAGCTCAGCTGTCAGCTCTACCAGCGGAGCGCGGACCTCTTCCTCGGCGTGCCCTTCAACATCGCCAGCTACGCGCTGCTCACGATGATGATCGCTCAGGTCACGGACCTCGAGCCCGGCGACTTCGTCCACACCTTCGGCGACGTCCACCTCTACTCGAACCACCTCGAGCAGGCGCGCACCCAGCTCGCCCGCGAGCCGCGCCCGCTACCGACCCTGACGATCGCGCCGCGCAAGGAGCTCGCCGACTTCCGCTTCGAGGACTTCCGCCTCGAAGGCTACGACCCCCACCCGAGGATCAAGGCCCCGGTCGCCGTCTGAGGAGCGCGATCGCGCGACTCGGACCCTCGCCCTGACCCTCACCCTCACCCTAGACTGCAGCGGTGTCCGCGAAGAAACAGCTCGGCCTCGTCGCCGCCATCGCGCGGGGTGGCGTGATCGGCCAGGAGGGCGGCCACCTCGGCCTGCCCTGGCACATCCCCGAGGACCTCGCGCACTTCAAGCGGCTCACCACCGGCCACGCCATCGTGATGGGTCGCACGACCTACGAGACCATCGGCCGCCCGCTGCCGAAGCGCGTGAACGTCGTGCTCAGCCGCGATCCCGAGTTCGCGCCCACTCCGCCGAAGGGTGACCTGCGCATCGCGCGCGGCCTCGAGGAGGCCCTCGAAGTCGCGTACGGCGCCGACGCCGAAGCGCCGCCGATGATCATCGGCGGCGCGACCATCTACGCGCTGGCCCTGCCGCTCGTCACGCATCTGCACCTCACCGAGATCGACCGAGAGGTCGAGGGTGATGCGCACTTCCCGGCCTTCGATCGCGAGTCGTTCGAGGAGGTCGAGCGGCGGGCCGCCGAGACTCCCGACGTCACCTTCGTCACGCTGGTCCGCCGCGGCTTCGTCTCGGGCCCATGAGGGCCGTCCCGCTGGCCGCGCTGGCGCTCTTCGCGTGCTCCGACGGTACGGCCGCGCGGGCGCTCGAGGCGGCCGCGCCCTTCCGCCAGGAGCACGAGCGCTTCGCGGCGTGGGCCGAGCGAACGCTCGACAGCGAAGCTGGCCACCCGCGGACCCGACCCGAGCTCGAGGAGACGCTCTTCGCGCCGCTGATCCTCGAGAGCGAGGTGCTCGGCGCCGAAGTGCGGCGTGGCGAATCGGTCTACGCGCACGGCGACGCCATCCCGGCCGATCTCGAGTGGAGTCAGGCGCGAGAAGGCACGCTCGACCTCGAGGTGGCCGAGCTTCGGCTCGGGACGACTCCGGCGATCGCCATCGCGACGGTGCGCGACCCCTACCGGATCATCACGGTCTACCGTCGCGCCGAGTGAGCGGCTCGCCGCTCAGGCTTCGATCTCGGTGCAGCTCTCGGTGACGTGACCGCCGCCGTTGCCGAACTCGGGGGCGTCCACGCCCGCGGCGCGAATGACCGAGAGGAGCACCTTCGAGGTGTTCTCCCCGGACGAGCGGTAGTGCACGCCCGGTGTCTTCAGGTAGCCGCAGGCGCCACCGCCGACGAGGATCGGGTAGTCGTTCGGGCTGTGGTCCCAGGAGAGGTCCGTGGAGCCGAGCACCGCCATGTGGTCGAGCAGCGTCTCGCCGGCTTCGGGGATGTCCTGGAAGGCGACCAGCATGTCGCTGAAGCACTCCATGATGTAGAGCGTCGCCGCGTGGACATCGCTCCAGGGATCGCCTTCGTCGTGGGTCTGCGAGTGGTGGCCGCCGGCGGTGCCCGGGTAGCGGGTGTTGCTCACCGAGCCGCTGAACATGTTGGAGAAGACGCGGGTGCGATCGCAGGCGAGCGCGAGCGCCATGATGTCCGCCATCAGCCGGTTCCGCTCACGCAGGTCGCCGCCCGGATCGGTCGGCTCTCCGGGCCGCATGCAGGCGTCGAGGAAGGGCGGCGGCGTGTCCTCTTCGAGACGCTGCAGCCGGCGCTCGAGCATGCGGATGCCGTCGAGGTGCTGCTCGAGGCGAATCTGGTCCGAGCGACCGAGCGCCGCGCGCAGATCGGCGCCGTCCTGGAGGACCACGTCGAGCACGCTGCGTCGCAGACCGATGCGCGGGTCGACCTCCGGCGTTTCGTCCGGCGCGGTGAAGTCCGGTCCGAAGACCCGGTCGAAGAGTGCGCGCGGCGAGTACTCGGGCGGGTTCACGTTGTCCGGCCCGTTGTGGGAGAGGTACTTGAGCGTCGTGCCCTCGCTGCCGGGGGCGCCGTCGTGCACGCCGTATTCGATCGAGGGGAAGAAGGACTCGCCGCCGATGGCGGCCGCGACCACCTGGTCGATGGAAGGCGCGCTGAAGGTCGACGCGTAGCCGGCGCCGCCGGTGGGCTCCTGCGAGATCATGGGCGACCCCGAGAGGATGCCGACCGTGCCTGCGTGGTGGCCGCGCTCGTTGCCGGTGCGGATGTTCATCCCGGTGATGACGCTGACTCGCTCCTTGACCGGCGCGAGCGAGGCGAGCTGCTCGCTGAGGACGTAGCCGGGTCCGGTGCCGCTCGGGATCCAGCGCTCCGGGATCACGCCGTTGCCCCAGAAGAAGACGCCGAAGCGGCGCGGGATCGGGCCGCCATCGGCCATCGCGGTGCCGTTGTCGTCGAAGAGGTAATCGAAGAGCGGCAGCCCGAGGGTCACCACGGAGCCCGCAGCGACTCCGCGGAGGACGTTGCGGCGGCTGAGCTTCGTGCCCGGCTTCTTTCGCTTCTTGGCCATCACTCGCCCTCCTCTTCGGTCTTGGCGGAGGCCTGTCGGAATCCGGGGCTCATGACGAGCGCCTCGAGGAGACCGCGGACTCGGTAACCGTCGGAGGCGAAGAGCTCGACCAGCTCCTGGATCTCCTCCTCTTGGACTGCGCTCTCCGTGTGCCCGCTGGCGTAGCGGTAGAGGCTGCGGGTGATGCACGCGCCGACGTTCGGGTGCTCGGCGACGACCCGGCCCAGGTCGGCCGCGTCCGAGAACGCCACTCCGTCGACCACGCCGCTCGGGTCGATGGTCGCGCCGTTCTCGGTCGGGCGCCATGCGCCCACGGCGTCGAAGTTCTCGAGGCCGAGACCGATGGGGTCCATCAGCGAGTGACAGCCCGCGCAGCCGTCGTTCATCAGGTGTTGCTCCACGCGCTCGCGCAGGGTGGGGGCGTCGCTCGGCGGGAAGACCGTGCTCACGTCGTCCGGCGGGTTCGGGATGTTGCCGCAGAGGAGCACCTGGCGAACGAAGCGCCCGCGGAGCGCGGCCGAGGTCTTCTCGTCGTGGGCATAGACCGAGAGGAGGCTCGCGTGGCCGAGGAGACCCCGACGGCCGATCTCCTCGGGGAGGGTGACCGGCTCGAGCTCGGTGCCGAACTCGCCCTCGAGCCCGTAGTGGGCCGCGAGGTCGGCGTTCAGGAAGGTGTCGCGGGTGGTGAAGAGCTCTCGGTAGTCGCCGTCGGCGTCGAAGACGTGCTCTTCGATGAGCGCCAGCGTCTCCGCCTGCGCCGAGTGCCGGAACTCTTCGTCGAAGTCCGGGAACACGGCGGCGTTCTTCTCGACCTCGAGCACCTCGTCGAGGACGAGGAGCTCGCGGAAGAAGTTGCGAACCGCCTCGCGCGACCGGTCCGAAGCGAGCATCCGCTCGACTTGCGCGCGGAGTCCGTCGTCGGTGGTGAGCTCGCCCCGCGAGGCCGCGTCGAGCAACTCGAGGTCGGGCGTCGAGTTCCAGAGCACGTAGCTCAACCGGGAGGCCATCTCCCAGTCGTCGTATTCCCGTACGTCGGGGTCGTCCGAAGGCGATCCGACCTCGATGCGGAAGAGGAAGCGGGGCGACTGGAGGAAGCCGGCGAGCGCGAACTCGAGGCCGGCGTAGAAGTCGTTCAACGTCCCGGCTGCCTCACCAGCGAGACCGACGTAGCGAGCGGTCTCGGCGTTCGAGAGCGGCCGCCGGAAGAAGCGCAGGCCCATCGCCCGCACGAACTCCTCGGCGCAGGTCGCGTCGACGGTGGCCGCGGGCGTGCAGGGAACGATCGCGTCTCGGCGATCCGGGGCGAGCGCCTGCTGCGCGACGACGAACGCCGCGTCCTCGTACTTCTCGACGCCGGTGGGCGAGATGGTCGTCCGCGAAGCGCCGATCGAGACGAAGCCGCTGATGGTCGTGTCGGGCTCCAGGTCGCTCGGGATGTCGAGCCCCGCGCCCAGGATGTCGTTCACCGAGTTCTGGTACTGCGCGATCGTGAGCCGCTGCATCGCGGCCTCGAAAGGCTCGAAGGGCAGGGTCTCGCCGTCGCTACCCGGTCTCGGATCCGCGTCGCCGATCTCACCCGAGCACGCCACGAGAAGGGCGCACGCGGCCCACACCGATGCCCGATTCACCACATGTGACGGTTATCACGGCCCGTTGGGGGTCGTCGTTACGGCTGTGTCGCGCGTGGGGGGCAGGCTTCGTTGTACCCGTTGGTTCCTTGTTTTCGCACAAAGGCACGAAGACCACGAAGGAACACAAAGGGGGGAATTGGATCGTT
The DNA here is from genome assembly GCA_017644045.1 of Deltaproteobacteria bacterium. Lineage (GTDB taxonomy): Bacteria > Myxococcota_A > Polyangia > Polyangiales > Houyiibacteriaceae > UBA1660. Next base: position 582,851 of record JAEPMI010000006.1, on the reverse strand, counting down.
CGACGCCACCGCGAGGTTCGCGTGTCGGGTTACGTACCCTGTCCGCTTGGCGTCGACCCGGTCCCACCAAAACCTTCGTGCCACTCTGTGTTCTTGGTGCCTCTGTGCGAGAACGAGAAGCTCATCGGGTCCATCGAAGCCCGAGAGGCCCGAGAGGCCCGAGAGGGTGGAGAAGCCCGAGCGGTCAGACGAGGGGCAATTCGAGGATGAAGCGCGCTCCGCCGTCCTTCGGCGCCTCGAAGCGGGCCTCGCCGCCGTGGGCCTCGGCGACCGCTCGGACGATCGCCAGGCCGAGCCCGGTGCCGCGGCGGTCCTCGTCGGTGGTGAAGAAGCGCTCGAAGAGCTTGGGCCGGACCGCTTCGGGGACGCCTGGGCCGTGGTCCCGGACCGCGATCTGGAGCCGCCCGTCGGACGCCGTGGCGGTGACCTCCACTCCGTCGGGCGAGTAGCGCAGCGCGTTCTCGATCAGGTTCGCGAGGGCCCGCTCCAGATCGGCCGCGCGTGCGTGCACCCGCGCCCGATCGAGATCGCACTCGAGGGTCACGCCCTCGAAGCGCTCGACCGTGTCCCGGATGACCGGCTCCGCCAGGATGGGATCGCGGACCGTCGCGCCCGCTTCCACGCGACCGAGCTCGAGGAGCCGGCTGACGGAGCGATCGATGCGCTCCACGTCGAGGAGGATGTTGGTCAGGAAGCGGCGTCGTGCCTTCGCGTCGGGATCGTCCGGGTCCGCCTCTTCCACCAGGTCCTGCAGCAGCTCGGCCGCGCCGCGAATGCTCGTCAGTGGGGACTTCAGCTCGTGGGCCACGTCGGCGCTGAAGTCGCTCGCGAACCGATACCTGCGCTGGAGCTCTGCGGTCATCGCCGCGAGGCTGCGCGCCAGCTCGCGCACTTCGCCGCGGCCTTCGATGGGCACCGAGACGTCGCGTTCGCCCGCGGCGATCCGACCGGCCGCACGTGAGATGCGCCCGAGCGGTCGGGAGATGCTCCACGCCAAGAGCAGCGTCACGAACGCCGTCACGATCATCGCCGCCGCGAGCAGGATCGCGAGGCCCATACGGATCCGATAGAGCTCGACCAGCACGGGCCGCGTGGACCGAACCACGTAGACCACGCCCTCGACCCGCCGGCGGGGGATGATGGGCTCGCTCACGAAGAGCAGCGCGGCCGGGTCGCCGGCGCGTACCCGTGTGTACGAGCTCGGTTGGCCGGCGAAGGCCTGCACGACCTCCGGGCGCTGCGGTGGACTCGGCCATCGATCGGTGCGGCGCCCGTAGACGACGTCGCTCGCCCAGCTCGGCGCGCCGCTGGTGCTGCTCCGCGAGAGCAGCCCGCCTGGCGGCGGCGGCTCGGGTCCCTCCGGCGCGCCGAAGCGGTGTGAGTCGACCACCAGCGCTCGGCCGCGGTCGAAGATCCGGATCCGCATGCGCGTACCGCGAGCGGCGTTGCGGACCGCTTCTTCGTGCGCCGAGTGGCGAAGCGCGACGCCCCGGCGGTGGTTCGACTCGAGGAAGCGGCGCACCAGGAGCGCCTGGTGGCGCATGTCGTTCTCGAGCGCGTGCAGCAGTTGCTTCTCGTAGAGGTCGGCGAACTCCACGCCGGCGACCGGCACGAGGACGACGACCAGGTTCACAACCAGGAGCCGATAGCGGAGCCGGCTCCCCTCGCGGCGGACCCAGGCGAGGAACCCCTTGTCCCGACGCTTCACTGACCTGGGGCGGCGAGCTCGGCGGCCTTGTAGCCGACGCCGTGGACGGTCGCGATGGGGTCGATGCCGTGTTCGCGGAACTTCGCGCGAATGCGGCGGACGTGCGTGTCGATCGTCCGCTCGGTCACGACGTTGTCGTAGGCGTAAGCGCGCTCCATCAGCTGGCGCCGGGAGAGCACGATGCCCGGACGCTGGAAGAGCGCGGCGAGCACGCCGAGCTCGGTCGCGGTCAGCTCGATCGCGTGGGCGCCGCAGTAGACCGCGTGACGGTCCACCTCGATGCGGAGCGGACCTGCGACGAGGATCTTCTCCTCGCCCTCGGTCCGCGCTTCGGGTCCGGCGCGCCGGAGGATGGCGCGCACCCGGGCGACCAGCTCGCGCGGGGAGAAGGGCTTGGTCAGGTAGTCGTCACCGCCCATCTCGAGTCCGAGCACGCGGTCGATCTCCTCGCCGCGAGCGGAGAGGAAGAGGATGGGGGTGCGGGCGTGGCGTTCGTCGGCGCGCATCCGTCGACAGACCTCCAGCCCATCGGCGACCGGCATCATGACGTCCAGCACGACGAGGTCGATCGGCTCGCTGCGCCCGGTGAGGACCTCGAGGGCCGCACCACCGTCGATGGTGGTCGTCACGCGGAAGCCCTCTCGCTCGAGCGCGAATTGCACCACCTCGCGGATCCGCGCTTCGTCGTCGGCGATGAGAACGTGCCGCATGTCAGCCTGGGATCCTACGGCTCCCACGCGGTCGACATTCCCCGCTCATGGCTCCGGCCAGAGCAGGGTCCGGGCGTCGTCCGGGTCACGCGTGACGAACTCTCGGTCGGGGTCGAGCAGCGCATGACGCTGCTGGAGGGTGTTGATGGCGCTGTCGACCAAGATCACCATCCGCTCGAGGTGGGCGAGGGCGAGCGCCGGCTGCTTCACCCGCATGCGCAGGCGATCGACCGCGTCTCCCTCCAGCGGCTCGAGGCCGCGCAGATCGAAGAGGGCGACCGTCGGGTTCGACGCCGTGGCGGCGAGCGCCTTTCCCCACGCCTCTGCCAGCGCGTCGATATCGGGCAGCCCGAGGATGCCGTGGGCCCTCAGCTCCAGCAGGGATCGGTCGGGGTCGTGCTCGATGCGCCACATGTCGGCTACCAAAACGGACGCCCGCGCTCTCGATGAGAACGCGGGCGCTCGTCTATGCGGTGGGCGCCCGAGGCGCCCGTTCGCTCATTGGACTGCGGCCGGGTTCTCCATGTGGACGATCATGAACTGACCCTCCGGAGTGTTGCAGCCGACGATCTTGGCGGAGCCGGAGACGTAGCTGTAACAGGCCGACGCATCGAGACCGGCAGCCTCTGCGTACGCCTCGTCGCCAGCGGCGGATGCCGGCTGGACCGTGGAGCAGGGCGTGGGCCGCGGTTGCGTGTCGCAGCTCGAGCCAAAGGCCGAGACCGTCTGGTCGTTCACCTGGCAGGCCACACCCTGGAGCTGCGGGAAGACCGTCGGATGGATCGAGCCCGCCGCGCCCGCACCGCTCGGGTCGGACATGCACGACGACTTGATGGAGGAGAGCTTGAACGAGAGGCTGATGCGGTTCATCTCACCGCCGAAGGCGTTGCCGACCTCCTCCGCCTTGCTCTTGCACCACCACCAGCTGCCGAGGCAGGCGACGATCGCCAGCAGCAAGCAGCCGCCGCCGATGCCGAGCCACAGCTTCATGTTGTTGCCGCCACCCTGCTGAGGGGCCGGGGCACCGGGGGGCGGGCCACCGGGGGGCGGACCGCTCGCGCCAAAGCTGCCGCCGGCAGCCGGGGGTGCGCCCGCGGGAGCGCCGAAGCCGCCACCGCCGGGAGGGGCACCGCCAGCGGGCGGGCCGCCGAAGCCACCGCCGCCAGCCGGGGGAGCGCCACCGGCGGGCGGACCGCCGAAGCCACCACCGGCGGGCGGAGCGCCACCGGGCGGGGCACCGAAGCCGCCGCTCGAGGGAGGAGCGCCGCCAGCGGGCGGGCCGCCGAAGCCACCACCGGCGGGCGCGCCACCGGAGGGCGGAGCGCCGAAGCCACCGCCTGCGGGAGCGCCGCCAGCGGGCGGAGCGCCGAAGCCACCACCGGCGGGAGCGCCGCCGGCGGGAGGAGCGCCGAAGCCGCCGCCAGCGGGAGCGCCGCCAGCGGGAGCGCCGCCAGCGGGCGGAGCGCCGAAGCCACCACCGGCGGGAGCGCCGCCAGCGGGCGCGCCACCAGCGGGCGGAGCGCCGAAGCCACCACCAGCGGGAGCGCCGCCGGGCGCGCTACCCGGACCACCGGCGGGAGCGCCGCCCGCGGGCGGAGCGCCGAAGCCACCCCCAGCAGGGGCGCTTGCCGGGCTCGGGGGACCACCTGCGGGAGGCGCGCCGCCAGGCGCGGCACCCGGAGCACCGCCGGGCGGCGGAGTCATGGGACCGAGCATCGTGGCCTGGAAGGCCAGGTTCTTCTTTTCGGGCGGGGCGCCACCAGCGGGCTGCTGGGCGCCGGCCGGCGGAGCGCCGGCGGGCGGAGCTCCTGCGCCAGCAGCGGGCGAGGGCGGCCCGCCCGGGGCCGCCGGCTTGGGCGGCTGAGGGGCCGAAACCCCCGACATCATCATGGTTCCCTTGAACTTCGCCTTACCGGAGGGCTTCGAAAGGGCCGTCCCACAGGACACGCACTTGGCGGCCTCGTCGGTGTTCGGTTTTCCACAGTTCGGACAGTACTGGCTCACGGATTCCTCCGGTCGCCTCCACGGCGACGTCAGTTCGCGCGGGAAAAGCCCCCGCCTCGGCCGCGTACCCTACATGTCTTCTCGGTCGGATGGAAGGGCCGGCGGCGGTCTCGTGGGCGGTCGTTGGTGCCGGTCGGCGGGTCCACGCGGAGCCCCTTCCCCAGGGGGTCGCGGACCTCCTTGACAGAAGGGGGGTCGCGGCCTAGCGTCCCGGCGCCGGAACCCCCAGAAATCGGTTTTTCTGGGGCTTTTCCGCGCACCACGCACCGCGCGCTGCGCGACACGAGCATGGACCCAGCGATGGCCTTTGCCCTCACCCCCGAGCGGGAAAAAGAAGTCGACGAGCTGCTCTCTCGTTATCCGACGAAACGAGCCGCCCTCATTCCGATCCTCTGGGTCTGCCAGAGGCAGATCGGGTGGGTCAGCCCGGAAGTGATCCAGTGGGTCGCCGATCGGCTCGAGCTCACCACCGCCCAGGTGAAGGGCGTCGTCACGTTCTACACGATGTTCCACCAGGAGCCGGTCGGTGAGAACGTGATCTGGGTCTGCCGGACCCTGTCGTGCGATCTGCGCGGCGCGAAGGCGATCCAGGAACACCTCGAGGGCAAGCTCGGCTGCCACGCCGGAGGGACCTCCGAGGACGGCAAGTTCACGCTCCTGAAGGCCGAGTGCCTCGCGGCGTGTGGGCAGGCGCCGATGGTCCAGATCAACGACGACTATCACGAGAATCTGACGCTGGAAGAGGTCGATGCGATCCTCGATCGCTATGCGTCGGAGGAGGCCGCTCAATGAGTGACGAGAAGGATCCGCCGTCGGACGCCGAGGACGTGAAGGCCGCGGCGGAGAAGGAAGCGCCCAAGCCTGCCGCCGAGCCCGCACCCAAGCCGACGTCCGTGGCGCCGAAGGCCGCGACTCCGTCGACCCCGCCGAAGGCAGGCTCGATCGCGCCCAAGCCGAGCTCGATCGCTCCGAAGGCCAGCTCGATCGCCCCACAGGCCACCGGCTTCAAGCCGCTCATCTCCGCCCGCTACGACATCCCCGACGCGCACAAGCTCGAGGTCGCCGAGCGCCACGGCGCCTACAAGGTCGCCCGTCGCGCGCTCATGGGCATGACCCCCGAGAAGCTCAAGGAAGAGGTGAAGGCCGCCTCGATCCGCGGGCGTGGCGGTGCGGGTTTCCCCGCCGGCGTGAAGTGGGGCTTCCTCAACCCCGGTGAGGGCGAGCAGGTCTACCTGGTCATCAACGGTGACGAGAGCGAGCCCGGTACCTTCAAGGACCGGACGATCATGAACCTCGATCCGCACCGGCTGATCGAAGGCATCCTGATCACCTGCTACGCGATCGGCGCGCACCGCTGCTGGATCTACGTCCGCGGCGAGCTCGCCCACTCGATCAAGATCCTCGACGCCGCGCTCGAGGAGGCCCGCAAGAAGGGCTACGTCGGCGCGCGTCCCTTCGGGAAGCCGCACGAGATCGAGATCTTCACGCACACGGGCGCCGGCGCCTACATCTGCGGTGAGGAGACCGGCTTGCTGAACAGCCTCGAGGGCCGTCGCGGCGAGCCGCGGCTCAAGCCGCCGTTCCCGGCCATCAAGGGCGCCTTCGACATGCCCACGATCGTCAACAACATCGAGACGATCGCCGCGGTGCCGGACATCATCGAGATGGGCGGCGAGTCGTGGAACAAGCTCAGCCGCCTCTCGCCCGGCGACGGTGGCACGCGCCTCTACGGCATCAGCGGCCACGTGAAGAAGCCTGGCGTCTACGAGGCGCCCGTCGGCATCTCCATGCGGGACCTGATCGACGAGTACGGCGGCGGGATGCTCCACGACGATCGCCCGCTCAAGGGCGTCATCCCCGGTGGATCGTCGACTCCGGTGCTCCGGCCCGACTGGAAGGTCGACGCGCCGAACGAGGACCACCCGCTCCACAAGTGGCACGGCATGAGCGAGATCGACGTCCCGATGGGCGTCGATACCTACCGCGCGCTCGGCACGATGCTCGGCACCTGCTGCGCGATCGTGATGGACAGCTCGGTCAACATGGTCGAGGCCACGCGCAACCTCATGCGCTTCTACAAGCACGAGTCCTGCGGTCAGTGCACTCCCTGCCGTGAAGGCAGCGGGTGGCTGGTCGACGTCCTCGACCAGATCTGCAGCGGCAAGGGCAGCGTCGAAGACGTCGAGACCCTCGCCGACATCGCGAACAACATGATGGGCAACACGATCTGCGCCTTCGCCGACGGCACCGCGATGCCGCTCCTCGGCATGGTGCAGAAGTACCGCGAGGAGTTCGTCGAGGCCGCCAAGGCGGGCACGCCCCTGGACGTGCGCCACGACGCGAGCACCCGCGATCTCCTCGAAGGAGCAACGGCCTGATGGGTACCGCCAACTTCGTTCTGTTCGGCGTGTGTGCGTTCTTCGCCCTCGCGGGCGCGGTCACCACCGTCGCCGCGCAGCGTCCGCTCCGAGCGGCCGTCGCGCTCCTCGTGAACATCATCTCGCTCGCGGGTCTCTACCTGACCCTCTCGGCGCACCTGCTCGCGGCCATCCAGCTGCTGGTCTACGCCGGCGCGGTCGTCGTCCTCTTCATCTTCGTCATCATGCTCATCGGCCCAGCCGCCGAGGTGAAGGGGAAGGGCGAAGGGCTACCCGGCCGAACGCTGGCGATCGCCATCATGACGATGGTCACCGGCACGATCGCCTTCTCGCTCGTGGACGCCGCCGGCAACTGGCTGGCGCTTCGCTCGAACCCCGACTTCGGAACGGTCGAGGCGCTCGGCGCCGAGCTCTACTCGCGGGCGCTGGTGCCCTTCGAGATCGTGTCGATCACCCTCCTCGTCGCCATCGTCGGCGCCGTCGCCATCGCGCGGCACCGCACCGAGGGCGAGATCACGGAGGCCAAGGCGGTCCACGCCAAGGCCGTCGAGGTCCGCGAGGAAGCCAAGGCGGAGGCGGAAGCCGCCGCGAAGGCCACGGCCTGAGGAACACGGAACCATGGAGATCACACTCGGCACGTTCCTGGCCCTCGGGGCCATTCTCTTCGGCATCGGCGCGATCGGCTTCCTGGTCCGCCGCAACGTCCTGATTCAGCTCATGAGCATCGAGCTCATGCTGAACGCGGTCAACGTCGTCCTGGTCGCGGTGAACCGGTACCACCCGGACAACCACGCCGGTCAGATTTTCGCTTTCTTCGTCATCGCCGTCGCAGCTGCAGAGGCTGCGGTGGGCTTGGCGATCGTCATCGGCCTCTTCCGGTTGAAGAAATCGGTCTCGGCCGCCGACGCCAACCTGATGAAGCATTGAGGCAACGACTCCAATGAACATCGAACAGGCACTGCCCTGGATCATCGGGCTCCCCCTCGCAGGCGCCATCATGAACGGGCTCGCGGGTCGCTTCGCGAACCGGCGCCTCGTCGCGTTCGTCGCCGTGGGCTCCGTCCTCGGGTCGTTCGGCATCGCGTGCAACGCCTTCTACGACCTCATGGTCATGAAGGCGGACGGCACCGGCGAGGTCATCAGCACCACGCTCTGGGAGTGGTTCTCCATCCACATCCCCGGCCTCACCGGCTTCCGCGAGATCCCGGTGAACATCTCGCTGGTCTTCGACTCGCTGAGTGGCCTGATGGTCCTGGTGATCACGGGCATCGGCTCGCTGATCCACATCTACTCGCTCGGCTACATGAGCGAGGAGAAGAGCTACGCGCGCTTCTTCACCTACCTGAACCTCTTCACCGCCTCGATGCTGATCCTGGTGCTCGGCTCGAGCTTCCCGGTCCTCTTCGTCGGCTGGGAGGGTGTCGGCCTCTGCTCGTACCTGCTCATCGGCTTCTGGTACGAGAACACGGCCTACGCCGAGGCGGGCAAGAAGGCGTTCATCGCCAACCGTATCGGTGACTTCGGCGTCATCATCGGCATGTTCATCCTCGTCGGGGCCGCCGGCTCCTTCGAGTTCTCCGCCATCAACGCGGCTGCGCCCGGCATGGCCACCCCGCTGAACTTCGGCGGGCTGGCGATCGGCTCCATCGCGACCGTCGGCGGTCTCTTCCTCTTCCTCGGGTGCACCGGTAAGAGCGCGCAGATTCCGCTCTTCGTCTGGCTCCCGGACGCGATGGCAGGCCCCACGCCGGTCTCCGCGCTCATTCACGCGGCCACCATGGTCACGGCGGGCGTCTACCTCTGCTGCCGGCTCTCGCCGGTCTTCATGCAGAGCGCGGTGCTGCTCTCGACCATCGCCATCATCGGCGCCTGCACCGCGTTCCTCGCGGCGACCGTCGCGGTGGTGCAGAACGAGATGAAGAAGATCCTGGCCTACTCCACGGTCAGCCAGCTCGGCTTCATGTTCGCCGCGGTCGGCGTCGGCGCGATGACCGCCGGCTTCTTCCACGTCTTCACCCACGCCTTCTTCAAGGCCTGCCTCTTCCTCGGCGCCGGCTCCGTGATGCACGCGGTCCACGCGCACGGCGACGCGGACATCCGCAAGCTCGGCGGCCTCAAGAAGTGGATGCCCATCACGCGCTGGACCTTCCTGCTCGCCTGTCTGGCGATCGCCGGTGTCCCGCCCTTCAGCGGCTTCTTCTCGAAGGACGAGATCCTCCTCGGCGCGGCCGAGGTCGCGATGCACGAGACCATGATCCCGTCGGCGGTCGGCTGGTTCGTCTTCGTCGTGCTCTTCCTCGCGGCGACGATGACCGCCTTCTACATGTTCCGCCTCTACTTCCTCACCTTCACCGGCGACTACCGCAGCGCCAAGAAGAAGGCCGCCGCGAGCGACGAGGAAGACGAAGAGGACGAGGAGCACGACGAAGAAGAGGCTCACGACGAGCACGACGACCACGGCTACTCGCCGCACCCGCACGAGTCGGAGTGGCCGATGGCCCTGCCGCTCGTGGTGCTCGGCGCCGGTTCGGTCGTGGTCGGCTTCCTGGGCCTGCCGCACCTCTTGGGCGAGGAGTGGGTCTGGTGGGGACACTGGCTCGAGCCGTCCATCACCAACCTCCAGATGGCCGGTGAGGACCACATCCCCGCCTACGTGGCCATGGCCGCGGGTACGATTGCGATGCTCATCGGCGTCGTTGGCGCGGCGGTCGCCTACCGCGACAAGAACGAAGACAAGACCACCGGAAAGATCCCGAAGCCCATCCGGGAGTTCTTCTTCGACAAGTGGCGCGTCGACGAGCTCTACGAGGCCACCATCCTGCGCGGCTCACGCGCGCTCGGCGTCCTCGCAGGCTGGCTCGACAAGACCTTCGTCGACACCATGCTCACCGGCGCGACCGCCAAGGGCGTCCAGCTCCTCGGCTGGGCCTCGACCCGCATCCAGGTCGGCCGCGTCCACGCCTACGGTCTGGCCATCGCCATCGGCCTCGGTGTGATGAGCTGGTACGTGCTCTACCCGCACGCCGAGGTGGCCTTCGAGGTCGACGACCAGAACGCCACCTACGTCGCGACTCGCGGCCTCGGCTACGAGTACCGCTGGGACGTCGACTCCGACGGCACCTACGACGTGCCGGCCCAGCCGGTTCGCGTGCGGATCGACATCAAGGACGACGCCAGCCCCCAGGAGCTCTTCCAGGTGGTCAACGTGGTCCGCGCCGCGCTCGCCTCCGACGGGCTCCGCCCGGCGGACCGCACCGCGCTCGGTCACCCCGTCGGCCTCCGCAGCGAGAAGGTCTACGAGCTGGCGCCGCCCCCGGCGCTCCTCGAGAACCTGCTCGCGGGCCTCGAGCGGCTCGAGATCCTCGACGGCGTCGAGGTCCTCCCGGACCCGCACGGCGAGGTCTTCGACGAGACGGTGACCGTCCAGCACGCCTACGACGAGGACAGCTACGTCGGCTACGCGCTGCTCATCGGTCAGCTCCGCGGCGAGCCCCGAGAGCTCCGCGCCACCGAGAGCGGCACGCAGTTCGACGTCGCCGACCTCGGTCAGCGCTGGCGCGCCTCCGAGGAGGACGCGACCCCGCCGGCCTTCAAGCAGGTCGAGGGAGGCGTCGAGATTCGACCCAACGGCGCGATGGTTCGCGTCGGCAACGAGGTCCGCAGCGAGCCCTTCGTGCTCGGGCCCGGTGAGTCGGCCAACGTCGGCTCCTCGCCCGTCCGAGTCGTCCCGGTCGCTCGCGTGACCGTCCAGGTGCGCAACGCCTTCGGCAACGTCGACACCCACAGCGAAGAGGTGACCCTCATGAACAGCGGCGGCAGAGTTCGCGTCGCTCAGAACGCCGGAGGCGCCCGATGATCACGGACAACCTCCTGACCACGCTCCTCGCGGTGCCGGCCCTCGGCGCCCTGGTCGTGCTCTTCCTCCCGCGGCAGTGGCCGAACGCGATCCGTCGCGTCTCGGTGGGCTTCATGCTCTTCGAGTTCGCCCTGAGCCTGCTGCTCGTGCCCGAGCTCGCCGAGTTCCTCCAGGAGCCGATGCGCCGGGTCATCGACGGTGACCTCATCATCCCGACCTACGCCGGCGGCGAGATGCACTACGTGCAGCAGGTCGCCTGGGTCGAGGCGCTCGGCATCTCCTACAAGGTCGGCATCGACGGCATCAGCCTCTGGCTGGTCCTGCTGACGACCCTGCTCACCCCCATCGCCCTCTTCGGGTCGTGGACGAGCATCGACACGAAGGTGAAGGAGTACGCGGCGTCGTTCCTCCTCCTCGAGGTGGGCATGCTCGGCGCGTTCTTCGCGCTCGACCTCTTCCTCTTCTACGTGTTCTGGGAGCTGATGCTCGTGCCGATGTACTTCATCATCGGCATCTGGGGCGGCAAGGACCGGGTCTACGCCGCGGTGAAGTTCTTCCTCTACACCATGGTCGGCTCGCTGCTGATGCTGGTGGCGATCCTGTACGTGGTCGGCAGCTACGAGGACATCACCGGGGTCTACACCTTCGACCTGATCGCCCTCTACGACATGGTGCTCCCCTTCGGGGACCAGCTCCTGCTCTTCAGCGCCTTCGCCTTGGCGTTCATGATCAAGGTGCCGATGTTCCCGTTCCACACCTGGTTGCCGGACGCGCACGTCCAGGCGCCCACCGGTGGCTCGGTCATCCTGGCGGCGGTCCTCCTGAAGCTCGGCACCTACGGGTTCCTGCGCTTCGCGATGCCGCTCTTCCCGCTGGCGAGCCAGTACCTCGGGCCGACGATCGCCATCCTCGGTCTCATCGGCATCGTCTACGGCGCCTACTGCGCCTGGGTCCAGAAGGACGTCAAGAAGCTCGTCGCCTACAGCTCGGTCAGCCACATGGGCTTCATCGCGCTGGGCATCTTCGCGATGACCCCGCACGGCCTGAACGGCGCGCTCATCCAGATGGTGAACCACGGCGTGTCGACCGGCGCGCTCTTCCTCCTGGTCGGCGTCATCTACGAGCGTCGCCACACGCGGGACATCGACGCCTTCGGTGGCCTCGCCAAGGTCATGCCCTGGTACGCCGCGGTCTTCGTCCTCGTGGCGATGAGCTCCATCGGCCTGCCCGGCACCAACGGCTTCATCGGTGAGTTCCTCATCATGGCCGGCGCGTTCTTCTCGAACCGCGGGTTCATCGGCTACGGCCAGTGGGGCACCATCTTCACCGTCGTCGCCGCCACCGGCGTCATTCTCGCCGCCATCTACATGCTCCACGCGACCCTGAAGATGTTCTGGGGCCCGCTCTCCAAGAAGGAGAACCAAGGGCTGGCGGATCTGACCCGTCGCGAGTGGATCGCGCTCTCGCCGCTCATCCTCTTCATCTTCTGGATCGGCTGGCACCCCAGCACGTTCCTGGACCGCTCGGAGCCGGCGATCACCTCCTTCCTGTCGGACTTCGACGCGAAGTGGGAATCGAGCAGCACCGACGACTCGCTCCGCTTGCTCCACCCGGAGCGCGCGCTTCAGCCGGCTGCCGATGAGGCCGCCGCAGAAGAGGCGCCGGCCGCCGAGGCCGCCGCCGACTCCGAGCCCGACTCTCCCCCCTTCGCCGCGCTCCAGCAGGGCGCTGCTCGCGAGGTCGTTCGATGAACGCCTGGATTGCCATCTCCCCGCTTCTGCTCCTGGTCGGCGGTGGGCTCCTCGTGATGCTCGTCGATGCGTTCACCAAGGAACGCAACGACCTCGCCACCGTCACGGCGGCGACCCTCTTCCTCTCCGCGGGCGTGTCGCTCTTCGCGCTGCTCTCGGGCAAGGACCCGGTCGACGTGCCGGAGGTCTTCGGAGCCTTCCTCGCCACCGATCGCCTCGGCCTCTTCTTCGACGTCGCCATCGGCCTCGGTGGTGGTCTCAGCGCCCTGCTCGCCGGCGGCTACCTCCGCGAGCACGGCCTCGAGCGCGGTGAGTTCTACGTCCTGGTCATCTTCAGCGCCTTCGGCGCGATGGTGCTCGCCCGGGCGACGGACATGCTCACGCTCTTCGTCGGGCTCGAGACGATGTCCCTCGGCGTCTACGCCCTCGCGGGCTTCCGCCGCGGCAGCCCCCGCTCGATCGAGGGCGCGCTGAAGTACTTCCTGCTCGGCTCCTTCGCCGCCGCGATCCTCCTCTTCGGCTCGGCGCTCATCTACGCCGCGACCACCCACACGGACTTCGCCGGCATCGGCGCGACCGTCGCCGCGGGCGACGCGGACATCAAGCTCCTCCTGATGGGCCTGCTGCTCGTGCTCGTCGGCCTGGCCTTCAAGGTCAGCGCGGTGCCCTTCCACATGTGGACGCCGGACGTCTACGAGGGCGCGCCGACCCCCGCGACCACCTTCATGTCGGTCGTGGTCAAGGCCGCCGCCTTCGCGGTCTTCGTCCGCGTGGTCATCACCGCCTTCGGCGACGACCTCAGCGCGTCGAGCGCCGGTGGCTGGCCGCCCATCCTCGCCGGCCTGGCCGTCGTCACGATGGTCTACGGCAACCTCGCCGCGGTCGGTCAGACCAGCATCAAGCGCATGCTGGCCTACTCGTCGATCGCCCACGCTGGCTACCTCCTGGTCGGCATGGCCGCCGCTTCGGTCGTCGGTGAGAAGGCGATCAGCGCGGTCCTCTTCTACCTGATGGCCTACACGGTCTCGAACGTGCTCGCGTTCGGCTCGCTCATCCTGATGGGCTCGCGCGGCCGCGAGGCGGTCAGCTTCGACGACCTCGCGGGCGTCGGTCGCCGGCACCCGCTCGCGGCGCTGCCGATGGTCATCGGCGTGCTCACCTTGATGGGCTTCCCGCCCACCGCTGGGTTCTTCGGCAAGTACTACGTGTTCAGCGCCGCGGTCGAAGCGGGCGGTGGCTTCGTCTGGCTCGCCATTCTCGGCGTACTCGCGAGCGCCATCGGCGCCTTCTACTACCTGCGCGTCATCGTCGCGATGTTCATGAAGGACCCCGTCCCCGGGGAGCCCGTGGCCGTGCCGATGCGTTCGGGCTCGGTGACCGCCGCGCTGGTCATCAGTGGCTTGCTCGTGATGGACATGGGGCTGATGCCCGGAAGCATGCTCGACCTGGCGATCGCCGCCGCCGAGCAGCTCTTCGCGGGGTGATGCGCCGCTTCGGTCCGCTCCTGGTCGCTCTGTCCCTCGCAGGCCTCGCCTGCGGGGACGACGACGCGGCGGCCACGGACGACGACGAGACCGCGACGACGGAGACCGAGACCCCGGTCCCCGCGGGCGAAGCCCGAGTGGGCACGGTCTCCGGTCGCGTCCGGCTCGCCGAGGGCTTCGCGCTCCCGGCGTACCCGCTCGAGGCGCTCTCCGGAGCGCAGGCGACCTCGCCGCTCCCGGAGCACTGCGCCCCGATCGGCGAGGACGACCGCTACCCACTGGCGCTGGGTGAGAACCGAGGCCTGCGGGGCATGATGGTCGCCGCGACCGCCGAAGACGCCGACGAGTTCACCGAGCGCCTCGGCGAGACCGAGCCGAAGGAGCACGTGGTCACGATCACCGACTGCCGGCTCCGGCCGGCGTTGATCACGGCGACCAAGGGCGACCAACTCGTGGTCCGCAACGAGACCCAGCACCCCTTCCTTCCGCGCCTCGGGCCCTCGGCCTTCATGCAGGGCGTCCAGCACGGCGAGTCGGTGGAGTTCACCATGGAGCGCGGCGGGGTGACCCCCTTGCTCTGCGGCTTCGGCTCGCCCTGCGGTCGGACCGACGTGGTCGTGCTCTACCGCCCGGTCCACACGGTCACCGAGGACGACGGAGCCTTCACGCTCCCGAACGTGCCCACCGGCATGCCCGTGACCATTCGCGCGTGGCACCCGGTCTACGGGAACGTCGACGCGAGCGTCGAGGTGACGCTGGACGAGGGCGGGAGCCAGACGCTCGACTTGGTGATCACGCCGGCTGGGTCTCCCACTGCTACGGACTCCGACTCCGAGACGCCGACGACCGAGACCGACTCCGACTCCGAGACGCCGGCGGCCGACTCCGACTCCGACACGCCGGCCGAGACGGACTCCGACTCCGAGACGGACTCCGAGACCGACTAGCGGCGCACCTGCCAGGCGGCGATCAGCGCCAGGCCGACGGGCTGCGCGAGGAGCGCGCCCAGCGCCCAGTGCGCGCCCCAGGCGTCCGCGATCCAACCGAGCCCGACCGGGAGCGCGAGCATCACGGGTGTGAAGGCGTGGGCCGCGGCGTGGACCGTCCCGGACCGGCCGGGGAGGGCGGCGTAGGCGCGCGCGAACACCAGCGGGTACATCGGCGCCGCCGTCGCGCCGACCAACGCGAAGAGCGCACCCGAGGACCAGGCATCGGGCGCGACGATCCATGCGGCGAGGGCCAGCGCGCACGCGACCGAGCTGCCGAAGAGCAGCCTCATCGCATCGACCCGCGCGAGCAGGCGCTCGGTCATCGCCGCCCCCGCGATCGCACCGACGATGCCGGCGCCGATGACCAGTGAGCGCGCCGCGGGGTCGAGCCCGAGCGCGTCCCGCAGATGGATGGACGCGAACACCACGACGATCTCGTCGAGGAGCTCGCAGAGCGCCGCGGCCGCGAGCCACCCCATCAGCCCTCGGTGACGGAGCGCCTCCCGGAGCGAGCCCTCGGCCTCGTCCTCGGTCGAGCCCGGCGGAGGAAAGGGAGCGGTCCCGAGCCCGAGCGCCCACACGACGAGGAGCGCGCCCACCGCCACCCCGCCGGCTCGCCACCCCCAGCCCACGAAGGCGAAGACCCCGAGCACGAGCGGCGCCGCCAGATCGCCGACCTCACCTGCGAGGGTCCATCGCGCGAGGGCGCGCTCGCGATCGTCGGGTCGCGCGTCGGCCAGCGTGGCCTGGCCGAGCGCCACGGCCGCGCCGCTGCCGATCCACGCCAAGGTGACCGCGCCCATCAGCACCCACGGATCGTGGGCCAGGCTCGCGAGCCCGATGCCGATGCCCATCGCGGCGAGCCCGCCTGCGACGAAGGGCTTCCGGGGCCAGCGGTCGGCGAGCACGAAGAGCCAGGGCTCGACCAACATGGCCAGCATGCCGGGCACGAAGAGGAGCGCGCCGGCGAGCCCGGCCGTGCCCAGCTCGAGCGATTCCGCGAGCTCGGCAAACGACACCATCGGCACACCGCTGGCGAGCTCGTCGAAGAGCTCGACGCCCAGCAGCGCGACCAGCAGCGCCAGTCCACGGTGGGGACCGGATCAGATGGGTTCGGTGTCGCGCATCGGGCTCAGGGTGCCATGGGAGCGTGAGACCGGCCACGGCGACGAACGAAACCGAGCCCCGAACGGGTGTAGGGTCCCGGCGATGAGCGCCCGCCGCATCGACCCGCTCCGCGACGTCGTGACCCTTCGCGTCGACGGGAAGAAGGTGCGCGCCGAGGCCGGTGAGAACGTCGCCACGGCGCTGGTCGCCTCCGGTCGCTGGCTCTTCGGGCGCAGCGTGAAGTACCACCGGCCCCGCGGACCGCAGTGCTTCGTCGGCCGCTGCGACGGCTGCCTGCTCCGGGTCGACGGTGTGCCCAACGTCCCGAGCTGCACCCTGACCGCGCGCGAGGGCATGCGCATCGAGACCCAGAACGTGATCGGCTCCGCCGCGCTCGACGTCCTCGCGCTCACCGACATCGCCTACCCCGAGGGGCTCGACCACCACCACATGTTCACGCGCTTCGCGCCGGCCAACCGCCTGATGAAGAAGATCGCGCGGCAGATCGCCGGGGTGGGGAAGCTGCCCGATCGGGTCGACGCGGCGCGCGACGTGCGCGACGAAGACGTCGACGTTCTCGTGATCGGTGGCGGCAACGCGGGGCTGCGCTGCGCGAACGAGGCGGTCCGCGCCGGGGCGAAGGTCGTGCTCATCGAGCCTCGCCGGCTGGGCGGCCTGGCCGCGTTGGTCTTCGATCCGGTCGTCGAGAAGGGGCCGCCCGTCGACCGGCGAAGGTCAGCGGTCGTCGGGGTCTTCCACGAGGTCGGGGCGGGTTTCACCCACCGCGAAGAAGCGCCCGACGAGGTGCGCTGGGTCATCACCCTCGGCGAGGAGGGGCTGACTCGCTTCCGGCCGCGGCGCGTGGTCGTGGCCACCGGCGCCAACGAGACCTCGGTCGCCTTTCCGAGCAACGACCGACCCGGCGTGATCGGCGCCGTGGGCGCGCTCGAGCTCCTGCGGCAGGGCATTCTCCCCGGCGAGGACGTGCTCCTCATCGGCGCCGGTCGCGGACTGAAGGTCGCCGGGCGCGAGCTCCGGAACGCGGGTGCGCGGACCCATGGGCCCTTCGCAGCGCAGGGCGACGACATCGTCGACGTCGAGCTGGAAGGCCGCTGGGCCGTGAAGCGCGCGCACCACGCAGGCGAGACCTACGACTGCGACCTGGTGGTCATGGGTGGGCCGCTCGCGCCGAACGTCGAGGTCGCCATGCAGGCCGGTGCGGAGGTCCGCTTCACCGGCAAGGTCTTCGAGGTCGTCGCCGACGACGAGGGCCGAACCCACGACCCGACCCTCTTCGCGATCGGTCGCTGCACCGGACGGCGCGGCGAGGCCGCCGCGGCCCAGGCCGTGCGCGCCGGACGGGCGGTGGCGCAGTGAGCACCAAGCGCGACAAGGTCATCGTCTGTCGTTGCGAGGACGTGACGCTCCACCAGGTCGACGAGGCCATCGCCCGTGGCCACCGCGACCTGGAGTCGCTCAAACGCTACACGGGCTTCGGCACCGGCTTCTGTCAGGGAAAGCAGTGCGTCGCGCTCTGTGCGCGCCTGCTCGTGGAGCGCGGTGGCGATCCACCGACCAAACCGATCACGCCTCGACCCCCGATTCGCCCCATCGCGTTGGCGGACCTCGCGCGGCTCGTCGACGACGGAGACGGCCCGTGACCGAAGAGCTCACCCAACCCTTCGACGCGATCCCTGACGCCTGCGACGTGCTGGTCGTCGGCGCGGGCATCATGGGGCTCGCCACCGCCTACAACCTCGCGCGCATGGGTGCGGGGCGGATCGTGATCGTCGACCGGAGCTACCTCTGCAGCGGCGCGTCGGGTCGCAACGGTGGCGGCGTGCGCGCCCAGTTTTCGAGCGAGACCAACATCGAGCTGATGAAGCGTTCGCTCGAGCTCTGCGACGACTTCGCCACCGAGATGGGCATCAACGTCTGGCTTCGGCGCGATGGCTACCTCTTCCTCGCGCGCAACGCGAAGCGTCGCGCGGAGCTCGAGGCCTCGGTGGCGCTTCAGCGCTCGCACGGCCTGCCGACCCGGATGATCGGCCCGTCCGAGATCCTCTCCATCGTCCCGGAGATCGACGTCTCCGGGATCGAGGCCGGCAGCTACAACCCCGATGACGCGGTCGTCTTCCCCTGGCCCTTCGTCTGGGGCTACGCGCGGGCATGCCAGCGACTCGGGGTGACGGTGCACCCCTTCGTCGACGCGGAGCTCGAAGCGACCGGCGGCGCGATGAGTGGCGCCCTGCTCCGATCGCAGCGGGTCGAGAGCCTCGGCCAGGAGAAGCACATCCGCGCGCCCCTGGTGATCCTGGCGACCGGCGCCTGGAGCCCGGAGGTCGCCGCGCCGCTGGGGCTGGAGCTCCCGAACCACCCGCACCGCCACGAGATCTGCAGCACCGAGCCACTCAAGCCCTTCCTCGGCCCGCTCGTCGCCGATCTGGAGAGCGGCCTCTACTTCAGCCAGTCGATGCGCGGCGAGATCGTCGGCGGCGTGTCGAACGCGCGCGTACCGCCCGGCGTGGACCAGCGGAGCTCGCTGCGTTTCCTCGGTCTCTACGCCAAGGCGCTCACGCGAACGATGCCGATCCTCGGCTCGGTGCGCGTGCTGCGCCAGTGGGCCGGCTGCTACGACCTGACGCCCGACGGGAGCCCGATCATCGGACGAGTGGACTCGCTCGAGGGGCTCATCCTGTTGTGCGGCTTCATGGGCCACGGCTTCATGATCGCGCCCATCATCGGTCTGCTGACCGCGCGCTACCTGCTGAAGAACGAAGAGCGCGAGCTCTTCCACCGTTGGTCGCTCGGTCGTTTCGAGCGCGGCGAGCTGCTCCCCGAGTCGATGATCCTCGGGTGAGCTCGAGCCGCGCCGTGACGTCTCGGCACTTGCGCCGACGTACGGTGTTGGCGACAAAGAGAGGTGATCCGAACCCTCCCGCTGGCGCTCGCTCTCCTCTTCGGGTGCGGTGAGCCCGAGCCGAGCTCGCCCGCCGACGACGCCGCCGGCGGCTCCGAGGCGCCCGCGACGGACTCGCCCCCCGAACCGGAGCACTGCTACGTCCGGAGCGTCGACGGGCAGACCGGCTGCTGGGCCGAGGCTGCCGACGCCTGCGACGAGGTGTGCGGCGCGCCCTGCCTCTGCACCGAGGCCATCGTGGACAACACCTGCGGCTGCTAAACCAGAGTTCGTGATTCTGGATACGCCCTCGCCGGTCCCCGTCGCCGCACTCCGCGCCCGAGCGCCTCGAATGGCCTACGGGCCGTCCTTCGTTGCCGCGGATCACGAATTGCGAAGCCGGATGCCTCGCCCGATCCCATATCCAGAATCACGAACTCTGGTTTAGCGCGAAGTCAGGCAGGAACCACGGTCACCGGTCACGAATCCGCCCTTCGTTGCCACCTACCCGGGAATGAAACGCGCGAGCCCGAACGTAGGATGAGCCGTGGCGTGGTGATGGCGCCACCGAGGAGGAGGAGGAGTCGATGGGCGAGCGTGGGGCGACGAAGGGAAGGGGACCCCTGAGGGGGACTCGCCCCAATTCGTCCCGGGGTCGTGCATCGAAGCAGGGGGACGAAGGGTGAGAATCGAGGCTCGGGTGTAAGCCCGGAACCCTCGGCGCCGTTCGTTGTCGGACGCAGACGAAGCCGGGCGTGAGCGCGATGCGCTGATGGTCGGCCGGGGACCAGACCGAGAGGTCGCGACGGAGATTCAGATCGTTTTCTGAGGTCGCTCGTCGGCAAACCAGAGTTCGGAGGAAGGACCGCAGAGCCCCCATCGAGGCTCGCGGCGAAGGGCCCGCTCGCTCAGCGAGGCGATGGAGGAGTACGCGCACATGGTGGGACAGCAACGGAGGAGAGCAGCGCGATGGGTGGCCGTGGGCCTCTACCTCGCGCTCGTCGCCTTCGCGCTGCTCTCACCACTCGCACCGCGCGTGTTCTGGACGATGGCCATGCCCATCCTGCCGCTCGGCATCGTCCTCTTCGGAGTCTATCGATGGCGCAGCACCTGTCCGGTCGCGGCCATCGGCCACGTCGGCGCGAAGGTAGCGCCGGCTCGAGCGCACAAGCGCATCCCCCGTTGGCTCCGCCAGCATGGGATGACGGTGTCCATGGGCGTGCTCGTCGCGTGCCTCACCCTGCGCCACGTCGCGACGAACGGCGACCACCTCGCGCTCGGCCTCTTCCTGATCGCGCTGCCCATCCTGGCGATCTCCGTGAACGCGCGCTTCGGCGGGCGGTCGTTCTGCCAGTACGTCTGTCCGGTCGGCGTGGTCGAGCGGATCTACACCGATGGCGCGCCTCCCATCGCGACCGCGGAGACCGCGCCTTCGACGTGCACGAGCTGCAGCGCCTGCACCAAGCCGTGCATCGACATCGACCGCGAGCGCTCCTTCGACCGCACGATGGACCGCGCTTCGCGCCGGATCGCCACCTACGCGTTCCCGGGCATCGTGTTCGGCTTCTACGCCTACTACGCCCTCCGTGAGGGAAGCTGGGAGGCCTACTTCGGCGGCGCGTGGACGCGCTACCAGGTCTCGCTCGAGCACGTGGTGGGCCACGGCTTCTACTTCGCGGACGTCCCGGCGGTGGTCGCGGCGCTCGGCGTGCTCCTCGGCCTCGGGGCGCTCAGCTACGGCGTCTTCGCGATGATCGAGGCGCGAGGCCCGAGCCGGGAGCGGGTGCTCGCGTGGGCCGCCTTCACGGCGTTCGCCACCTTCTACTTCTTCGCGGGGGCTCCCTCGCTCCGGCTGGTGCCGGCGCTCGAGCGTTCTCTCGCCTTCGTCGTGCCCTGCGTGGCGACGGCGGTGTTCCTGCACCGCACGCACCGTCACTGGGCCCCGCCGACTTCGGCCACCACGTCCGCGCCCCGCCGGCGCCTGCCCATCATCGAGGATTGACCATGGAACCCGAGCTCTCACTGTTGGCCCTCTCACTCGTCGCGCTCGCGCTCGCGCCCCTGCTGCACGCGCTGGGCTCGTCGCATCGCGCCTTCCGCAAGGTGCTCCACGTCGGCGTGGTCGCGGCGGTCGCGGGACTGGTGCTGCTGCACGTACTCCCGGAGTGTGTCGAGCACTGCGGCATGTGGGCGCTCGTGAGCGCCGGCGTCGGTCTCACCCTCCCGCTGTTCTTCGAGCACGGGCCGATGAAGGGGAAGCTTCGCGGTAGCTGGCTGGTCGCCCTCGCGGTGGTCGGCATCGGCCTCCATGCCTTCGCGGATGGAGCTGCGATCGTCCTCGCGGACGCGCATGGGCACGGCGGCCACGGTCACGAGCACGGCCACGAGCACGCGATGGGAATCGCGGTCGTGCTCCACCGGCTCCCGGTGGCGATGGGCATCTGGGCGCTGCTCCACCGCCACCCGATGCGCGCGGCGGGCGCGCTCGCTTTCATCGGCGTCGCGACCATCCTCGGCTTCGGGGTCGGGCACCACGCAGCGCCGCTGATCAGCGCCCCGATCATGGCGCTCACCCAGGCCTTCATCGGCGGGCTCCTCCTCCACGTCTTCGCTCACGGCCCGAAGGCCCCGCGCGTTCCCCGGCTCGGGGAGGTGTGAGGTGCCCGCGGCGACCGACGCTGGACCGCCCGATCGCACCGCCCGCACTCGCGGTGTGCGCCGGGTCCTGCTCGTCGTGCTCGGGCTCAACGCGCTCGTCGCAGCGGCGAAGATCGCCTATGGGCGCGGGGCCGCGGTGCTCGCGATCGAGGCGGACGGCTATCACAGCCTGACCGACGGACTCGCGTCGGTCGTCGCTCTGATCGGGGTCTGGCTCGCGGCGCGCCCGCCGTGCGCGCGCCACCCTTATGGCCATCGCAAGAACGAGGTCGTCGCGGCGCTGGTGATCGGCGTCGCGATGCTCCTGCTCGCGGCCGGGCTCGCCAACGACATCGTCGGCGGCCTGACGAGCGGGCGGCCGTTGGCGCCGCGCGTGGGTCCGCTCGCCTTCGTCGTGCTGCTCGGGACCCTCGCGGTGAACCTCGGTGTCGCGGTCTTTCAGACCAAACAGGCCGAGCGTTGGGGGAGCGCCCTCCTCGCGACCGACGCACGACACACGCGGTCGGACTGCCTCGTCACGCTCGGTGTCCTCTTCGGCACGACCCTCACGTGGGCCGGCCTCTCCGGCCTCGACATCGCGGTCGCGGCGGTCGTGGCGGTGCTCGTCGGCAAGGCCGGGGTGGAGGTCATCCAGGAGAACCTCGGCTACCTCACGGACCGCGCCTTGGTCTCGCCCGAGGCGGTGGCCGAGGTGGTCGAGGGCATCGCGCCGGTGGTCGCCGTGGGTCAGGTCCGCACCCGTGGCACGCCGGGTGCGGTGTTCATGGACCTGCGCGTGAGCCTTCCGCCGCACCTCTCGGTCGCGTCCGCGGGCGAGGTCGTCACCCGCGCGAGCGAGACCATCCGCCACGAGTTCCCCGACGTCGTCGACGTCACCATCCACCCCGTCGTCGCCTAGCAACCGATTCACACGGGGGGAGTGTCCCCGGGGTGTTGCTGAGCGAGGCTCTGGTAACGGGTCCCGGGGGTGTGCGACACCGGGCCGATGGATCGACGAGCGAGATGCATGTGTGGGGCCGTGGTGCTCCAGGCTCGAGGGGTGGGTGACGCGGCTGGGGCCTGTCACTGCGACATGTGTCGGCGCTGGTCGAGTAGCGCCTTCATCGGAGTCGACGTCGAGTCCCTCGAAGTGGTCGAGGGCGAGGCCAAGGTGATCCAGTCGTCGCCCTGGGCCGAGCGCGGCTTCTGCGCGGACTGTGGCTCCTGCCTCTTCTATCGGATCACCGCCGAGGGGAAGTTCCAGGGCGTCGCGAACGTCGCGCTCGGCGCTCTCGAGGACACGAGCGGGATCACGGTCGTGCGCGAGTGGTTCCACGACAAGAAGTCCCACGCCTTCGCGTTCGCCGGAGACACCAAGAAGATCTCCGAGGCCGAGGCGATGGCCATCTTCGGCGCCGGCTGACCACGGCTATACTCGCGCGATGGCCCATCGGCCGATCGTGGGGGTGCTCTCGGCGTGCGTCTGGCTCGCCGCCTGCGACCCGTTCCACACGGAGCTGGGCACGGACGACGTCGTCCGACGCGAGGCGACCGAGGTGGTGCCCGCGCCGTCCGCGCCGAGCGCGTTGCGGGTCGCGACCTGGAACATCAAGTTCGCCGGCGGTCGCATCGACTTCTTCTGGGACTGCTTCGGCGACCGGGTGCTCATGGAGCGCTCGGAGGTGGAGACCAACCTCGCCGCCCTCGCCGCGGCCATCGACCAGCTCGACGTCGACGTGCTCTTCGTGCAGGAGCTCGACCTGAACTCCAAGCGGACGGACCACCTGGACCAGCTCCAGTGGCTCCTCGACCACACGGACTTGAGCCACGGGGTCTACGGTTCCGGCTGGCGCGCCGACTACGTTCCCTCGGACGGGCTCGGCGCCATCGACAACGGCAGCGCCATCCTCTCGCGCTTTCCGATCGAGGATCCGGCGCGCATCCCGCTCGCGCTCCGCAGCGACCAGAGCGCGATCGAGCGCTACTTCTACCTGCGCCGTCACATCCTCACCGCGAACGTTCGGCTCGGTCCCGATCGCACGCTCGCCGTCGCCAACCTCCACACGTCCGCTTACGGCACCGACGGCACGAAGCTCTCGCAGATCGAGCGCTTCCACGAGCTGCTCACCGAGTGGGACGCCGCGGGCATCGAGTTCCTGGCGGGCGGCGACCTGAACACGCTGCCACCGGGGACCGTGCAGCAGCGCGACTTCCCCGACACCGTCTGCGAGGACGAGGAGTTCATCGCCGACGACTACACGCTCGAGGCCGACTGGGCCACGCCGCTCTACCGAGACTTCGCGGCCGCCATTCCCCTCGCGGACTACCAGGCGGACAACGCCGCCCACTTCACACACACCGTCGACGGGCGCGGTTTCTGGAACCGCAAGCTCGACTACCTCTTCACGAACCTCTCCTTCGACACCACGCGCAGCCAGACTCACCTGGACATGGCGCGCGGTGGCATCGAGACGATGCCGCTCTCCGATCACGCGCCGGTCTCGGCCGTCCTGGAGCTCGGCCCGTGAGGTGGGTCTCGTTGCTCGTCCTCCTGGTCGCTGCGTCGGCGTCCGGGCAGCCGCCGCCGCAGGAGAGCGCGCGGGTCCTCGGAGCGAAGGAGCACGAGATCGCGCTCTTCCAGCCCTCGCGCTTCGGACTCGGTCACGACCTGCAGCTCGAGTCGCGGCTGGTGCTCTTCGGGTTGATGCCGAACGTCGCGCTGCGATGGCGTGCCCTCCAGCGCGGTGAGTGGCACGGCGCGCTCCGTGCGCAGCTCACGTACCCGGGGCTGCTCGTCCGGGCGGTGTCGAGAGAGGGCGCGGGCGGTCTGCTCCCGCCGGACACCGAGCCGATCGAGACCGTGATGATCGACCTCCGCTATCTGCAGAGCTACGTCACCGAGCACGTCGACGCGACGCTCGGCGTCGGCGTCGAGGTCGCCCCGCGAGGGAGGGACGCCGGCAATCAGGCCATTCTCGACTTCCCCTGGCTCTACCCGCGCTTCGGCGCTCTCCATCGCAGCGCGGTCCTTCGAGTCGAGGCGAGCATCGTGGGGAGGCTTCCTCACGGGTTCGGGCTCGGCGCCGACCTAACCACCTTCGCGCTGCTCGGCGAGGGTGGCGGCTGGTCCGTCGAGCTCGGGGGCGTCCTCCGACACCAGCCCACCGAGCACTTCATCCTCGAGCTCGGCTTCCGAGTGGCGCGCTCGCGCCTTCCGGTCGGCGACCGCTGGCACTGGCTCCCGACCCTCGATCTCCGCTTCCCCTTCGATCGCGGGTAGGGCCGCGGATGCGACAACATGCCGCGCCCGGAAGCGTTGATCCGCGCTGCCGCTGACGCCATACCGCTGACGTGCGAACGCTCGCCATCGTTGGACTCCTCCTGCTCGCGGATGCGAGCGCGGCGGAGGCGTGCAGCACCTGCACGGTCGGGGACCCGACCATCACGGTGGTCGGTGTCGGCCAGCCCTATCGGAACCGTGTGCGCCTCTCGGCCGGCGCTCGCCAGCGCCGGGAGCGAGTCGGCCTCGGGACGGAGCGGCTCGAGCTGCTCGAGCACCGCTTCGAGCTCGGGGTCGCCTGGGCCGCGACCGAGCGTTGGGTGCTCTCGGCGATGCTGCCACTGGTCCAGCAGCGAGTGCGCTACCCCAACCTCGCCGAGGAGCGTCGCTTCGGCCTCGGCGACGCCGAGCTGCGCGCTCGCGTCGTGCTCTACCGAGACCGAACCCTCGCACCGCGTCATCTCCTTTCTGGAATCCTCGGGCTCGAGCTCCCCACCGGAACCCGGGTGCCGGAGCGCGACGACCAGGTGACCTACGATCTGCAGACCGGCTCCGGCTCGGTCGACCCGATCGCGGGGGTGCTCTACTCGCGCTTCGCCGCGCCGCACTCCGTGCACGCCATGGCCGCGGTCGTCGTTCCGACACCGGGCCGCTACGACGTTCGAGGCGGGACCAGCGGTCGCGCGCTCGTCCGCTACCAGTGGCAGCCCCGGTCGGTCGGTCTCGAGGTCGGCGTCGACGGACGCATCGACGGCATGGACCGAGTCGATGGCGCGCTGGATGCGGACTCGGGCGGCGCCATCCTCTGGCTCAGCGCGGGCGGCGTGGCGCGCGCGGGAGACGACCTCGTCTTTCGTGTGGTCGTGTCGGTCCCGGTCGTGCAATCGCTGCGCGGCGGCCATCGCGAGGGCGTCGCGTTGCTCGGCACGGTGGTGCTCGATGTCTGAGCGTGGCCGCTTCCTCGGGGCGTTCCTCGGCGTGGTCGCGCTCCACTGCGTCGCCTACGAGCCCGGCATCGAAGCCGAGGTCCGCGTCGCTGGTGCGCCGGCGACCGTCGCGTTCTACACGGGCGGGGGCGAACGGGTCGAGCTCGAGGAGGCGGTCCTCCACATCGACGGCGTCGAGCTCCGGCGCTGCGAGACCGCGTGGACCCTCGGCAGCGTGGCGCGTGCCCATGAGCTCGAGCTCGGCAACGGCCCCTGGCGGCTCGACCTCGCAGGCGGAGGCACGATCGACGAGAGCCTGATCCCCGCCCCCGGTCGCTACTGTGCCCTCGTCGTGCACGTCGACGGTCGTGCCTTCGGTTCCGTCTCGGCTCGTCTCTCCGGTCGGATGGCTGGCGCGACGATGAACGAGTCGATCGCGGACCCCTTCGATCTGGTCATCGTCCTTCCGGCGCCGCTCGAGCTCGACGACCCGGGCGACCGACCGATGCTCGAGCTGCGGATCGACCAGCGGAAGCTCTTCGACCACGAAGGCACGCTCGCCGAGCGGCTTCAGCGGGTCGCGACCGTCAGCGCGCGTTGAGCGTCAACCGGCGTCGTGGTCGTGGTGGGCGCCACCGTCTTCGTCGTGATGATGCGCGCCGCCGTCTTCGTCGTGGTGGTGCGTCCCGCCGTCGTGGTCGTGGTGATGCATCCCGCCGTCGTGGTCGTGGTGATGCATCCCGCCGTCGTCCAGCTCCTCGCCGGGGGTCTTCGCCGCGTAGAACCAGACCGTGCCGTCGCCCTCGAGCTGGAGCAGGAAGTCTTCCGCCGCGTGCACGTGAACCCGGTAGTCCCAGAGGCCCGAGTCCTGACAGGCGCCCGCGATCTTCGGCTCGGGGAAGAAGAGCCCCGTCGAGGTGATGGTCGTGCCCTCGCTGACGAAGACCGCCCAGTCGTGGTGGTCCACCGGTGAGCGGAGCGTCAGGAAGCCGGTGCCCTCGACCGTGATCTCGTAGGCGATGGAGTCGGTGATCACGACGTCGGTCGCGGACTCGGCGTCGAGCGCCGCGACCACACCCATCGCCGAGCTGGTCAGGGCGCCGCAGCCCTCGTTGGACAGCGCGTCGAGGTTGCCGATCTCGAGGGACGGGCCGCCGTCGTCACCACAACCGAGGGCCGCCAGAGAGAGGACCAGAAGGAAGCGATGCATGCCGCAGTCTGGCACGACCCGTGGGGGGTGCACAGGGCCCCTCGGTTCGAGTCAGTCGAGTCAGACGACCTGGAGGCGGCGCTGGCTCTGGCTCTTGTCCAGCCGGTCGCCGGGCCGGACCAGCGCGCGGCGCGGCCGGTCGTCGGGGAGCGCGTCGAAGGCGTTCTTCCAGTCCCTGAAACGTCCGCCCGCATGAACCGCGTCCATCACGGCGCGCCCTTCGGCTCGGCCGCCCTGCGCCAGCACGTATTCGACCCAGGCCCAACGGGCGCTGGTGCCGCGCACGTCGACGCGGCCCTTCACGCCCTTGCGCAGGCGCTTGAGCCGCTTGTCGACCACGGAGATGCCCGCGAAGGGCGCACCGTCGAGGGGCGTGTTCCGCTTCGCGCAGAAGGGCGCGATGCCGAGCGCGAGCGGAACGATCTTCGAGAGCTCGGTGGAGAAGGCGACCAGCTCGTCGACGTCCGCGTCGGTTTCGCCGGGGAGCCCGAGCATCATGTAGAGCTTGAGTCGCTTGAAGCGGTGCGCGCGGGCGAGCTCCGCCGAGCGCACCAGCACGTCCTCTCGCGCGCGCCGCTGCACCGTGTCGCGCAGCCGCTGACTCGCGCCATCGCTGGCGGTGGTGAGCACGGTCTGACCCGCCTTGCGCAGCGCGCCGACGAGCCGGTCGTTCAGGCGGTCGGCGCGGAGCGAGCTGAGCCCGACCTCGCGCCCGCTGGCGACGAGCTCCTCGACGATCTCCGCGATCTGCGGATGGTCGGTGGTCGCTGCGCCGACGAGCCCGACGCGCTTCGCGGCGTCGGGCACGAACGAGAGCACGCGCTCCTTCGGAATGACGCGCATGCCGCCGTTGGTGGAGCGACGCATCACGCAGTAGGTGCAGCCGCGGTGGCAGCCGCGCTCGGGCTCGATGAGGAACATGTCCCGCAGCTCGGTGTTCGGCGTCAGGATCTGGGAGC
Source organism: Deltaproteobacteria bacterium (assembly GCA_017644045.1). Classification (GTDB taxonomy): domain Bacteria; phylum Myxococcota_A; class Polyangia; order Polyangiales; family Houyiibacteriaceae; genus UBA1660. The sequence continues at coordinate 554,953 of JAEPMI010000006.1, read as the reverse complement.
GCGCGGGGATCTCGGAGTCGTCGCTGCGCGCGACGGGTGGCATCTCGTCGCTCCCGAAGCTCGGGATGAACACGCTCGGGATCTCGCGGTCCAGGGCGCCGAAGGCTTCGTCCCGATCGCGGACGGCGAAGAGCACGTCCAGCGCCTTGGGCAGCGTCTGCTCCGCCTCGCCGAGCAGGATCGCGTCGACGTAGGGCGCCAGCGGCAGCGGGTTCGAGAAGGTGAGCGGTCCGCCGGCGAGGATGAAGGGGTGACGCCCGTCGCGGTCCTCGGCGAGCGGCGGGATGCCGGCGAGTTCGAGCGCCTGCACGAGCCCCGCGATCTCGAGCTCGTAGGCCACGCTCACCGCGACCACCGGGTAGTCGGCGACCGGCCGGTCACCCTCGTAGGTGAAGAGCGGCGTTCGGCTCGTCCGGAAGCGCTCGACGTCGTCCGGCAGGAACGCGCGGTGCGCCGAACGCCCCGGCGTGGTGTTCATCTGTCGGTAGAGGCTCTGGTAGCCCAGCGACGACATCCCGACCGAGTAGGGGCTCGGATAGAGGAAGGCGACGGCCTCGGGATCCTCGTTCACGAGGGTCCCATGCTCTTCGCTCATGCGCTGCCGGATCTCGTCCCGCAGCTCGCGCGCGCTCGCCATGGGAGAGGCTATAGCAGCCAGCGACCACTGCGTCCGCAGGACGCTGGTCGCCCCTCGCCCTGACACCCTCGCCCTGACCCTCGCCCCTTGGTTGCTACGTGAGCGACATCGGCTTCCCGCGCCCAGGAAGGGTGAGGGAGAGGGCGAGGGTCAGGGTGAGGGAGCTGGTCCGCCTTGGCGGCCCAGCTGTCAGCGGACGCCTGCGAAGAACCGATGCCACCGCGCCGAGTCGCAGAAGTTCACCCCGCCGGGCTCGTCCTCGCAGCTCAGGTAGATGAAGAGCGCGCGCCCTTTCACCCGCTCGATGGGCACCGCGCCGATGTGCGGGTTGGTCGAGTCGTTCGAGCGGTCCCGGTGGTCGCCGCGGACGTAGATGTGGCCTTCGGGGACCGTCACCGGGGGGCCGACCCGTTCGCCGTGGCCGCTGTCGCTGATGCGGAAGGTGCGCCCGGCGATCGTCTCCTCGTAGACGGTGCACTCGTCCATGTCGGAGTAGGGGTCTTCGAGCTGCTCTTCTTCCTTGCAGGGCCCGACCTCGCGCCGCGGCACCAGCTCGCCGTTCCGGTAGAAGCCGTCCTCGCGCTGCTGGACCGTGTCGCCCGGGACACCCATCACTCGCTTCACGATGTCGACGTCGTCGTAGGGGCTGTGGACGATGACCACGTCGCCGAGCTCCGGCTCGCCCCAGGTGAGCACGGCCTCGTGCGTCTTCGGCAGGAAGAGCCCGTAGAGCATCTTCGCGACCACGACGCGGTCACCGTTGAGCAGGGTCGGTTCCATCGACGGACCGTCGATCTCGAAGGCCTCGAAGAGCACGATCCGGATGAAGACCGCGAGCAGGACGGCGCCGCCGATGGTGCGGACGTTGGCCTTCGCCCGATCCCAGGCCGGCTCCTCGTCGTCCCTCTTCTTCTTCTTGGCGTTCGCCTTCGCCTTCTTCGGGTCCTTGGCGTCTTTGACGTCGTCGTCGCTCATCCGTGCACCGTCGGGCCGAGGGGGAGGGCGTGGGCCACCTCGGCCTCGCGCTCGGCGAGTCGCGCGAGTCGGCGGCGGGCGTCCGCACCGAAGCGTGCCTCCGCCAGCCCTCGGAAGAGGGTGAAGTGGCGTGCCTCCGCGGCCATCAGCCCGCGGTAGAAGGCGGTCAGGGACTCGTCGGTGAGCCCGTCCGCGAGGACCTGGAAGCGTTCGCAGGAGCGCGCCTCGATGAGCGCGGAGACGAGCAGGCGGTCCAGGAGGGCCGGTGCCTCGCCATCGGCGCGAGCGGCCTTGCGGAGCGCGCCGACGTAGTCGTCCTTCTCGGGCTTGCCGAGCGTGACCCCGCGGGCCTCCATGTGCTCCGAGACCTCACGGAAGTGGGCGGTCTCCTCGCGGGCCAGGTGGCTCAGCGGCTCGATCAGCTCCGGGGCCTCGCCTCCGAAGCGCCCCACCATCGAGAGGGCGCTCTGGGCGGCCTTCAGCTCGCAGTGCGCGTGGTCCGCCAGCAGCCCGGGGAGGTCATCCGCGACCGCGTCGATCCATCGCGGGTCGGTGGGCTGGAGAAGGTGGAGCATGGAGAACGCCTGGGCCGGTCTAGTCGCCGGTCTCGGGGGGGTCAAGGGAGTGGTCCCCGGCCCGAACGCCGAGACCGCGACATGCCTTCCATTCCACCTCGTGGCATGGTCCCGCGGTGCGCGTCCTCGCCTTCGACACCTCCAGCCAACGGGCCTCTGCGGCCGTTCTCGACGGCGACTCGCTCGTGGCTCGCCAGGAGGCCGACGTGGCCCGTCACGGCAAGGCGCTCGAGCCGCTCCTGAGGGCCGTGCTCGACGCCGCCGGCCTGGCGCCGGCCGACCTCGATCTGGTCGCCGTGGGGCTCGGGCCGGGGTCCTTCACCGGCACCCGCATCGGGATGGCGGCGGCCAAGGGGCTCGCCTTCGGCTGTGGGATCCCCCTGGTGGGCGTGGGTTCGCTCGAGGTCTTGGCTGCCGGGGTCGGGGACTCGGGTCGGGTCGCCCCGCTGGTCGATGCCGGTCGCGGCCGGGTCTATGGCGCCCTGTACGAGCTCGGAACCGGCCGACCCGTCACCCGCCTCGAACCCTTCGACCTGCCGCCCGACGAAGCGGTCAGCCGAGTGCAGGGCGCTCGCGTCGTGGGCAACGGAATCCTGCGCCACGAGGCGATCACGGGGGACGCGAGCGATGGCGAGCGTACCCCCGACGCCGAGGTGCTCGGACGGCTGGCGCTCCTTCGCCACGCGGCGGGCGAGATCGCACCGCCAGGGCTCGAGCCGATCTACGTGCGGTCGAGCGACGCGAAGCTACCCGCGCGCGCTCTCACGACTCAGCTCTCGACCAAGCCTTCGTAGAGCATCCCGTGGAGTCGGGCGCTCCGCTCCCAAGAGGAGTCGATGCGCATGACCCGGGACTGGAGGTCGCCGAAGCCTTCGCGACCGAAGGCGCCGATGGCGCGGCGCACGCCGCCGAGGAGCTCCTCCTCGTCCTTGGCCTCGAAGAGGAAGCCGGTGCCGGTCTCGAGGTTCGCGTCGCAGTCGACCACGGTGTCCGCGATCGCGCCGACGCGCGGGACGATGGGCACCGCGCCGTAGCGCTGGACGATCATCGGGTCGATGGCGTCGGGGGCGTGGTCGGTCAGGACGAGGGCGAGGTCGGCGCCGGCCCGGGCCAGGTGGTCGAGCTTGCCGCCCTCCTTGCCGTCGAGCGAGCGCGCCTGGAACCGATCCGGCCAGCGGTCCTGCAGGTCGGCGAGACCGTCGCGGAGCCCGTCCACGTCGGGGGCGCCGAGGGCGATGACCTGCACGTCGTTGCGGAGGATCCGCGGCGCGGTCTTCACGAAGCGGCGCCAGGCCTCCGGCTCGCGGCCGAGGACCGTCACCACGGGCGCGTCGGCCCGCACCGGGACCTCGAGGCGGCGCTGCAGCTCCGCCTTGCACCGGGCCTTGCCGCGCAGGTCGACCGGGTCGAAGCGGGCGGGGAGCTCGGGATCGGTGAGCGGGTTCCAGGTGGCCTCGTCGACACCATTGGCGATCGCGCGGATCTCCCGGTTGCCGATGTTGTCGCCCAGGCTCTCGGCGAGGGTCTTGGCCACGTTCGGCGAGCCCACGGCGATCACCTCGGCGCGACGCGCGCCGGCGGCGAGGACACCCTCCGAGCCGACGCCGGGGACGATGCCGTCCTCCATCGAGGGACCATCGGCGCGGGGGTCGTGGACCGTCAGGACGGCCGGGAGACCAACGCCGGCCTCGCTGGCAGCCGCGAGCGACGCGGCGCCGAGCCAACCGTGGGCGTGAACGACCTCCCAGCCGGGCTCGTTCTTCTCGAGGAGCGCGGCGACCGCGCGCGCGAACACGCCGGCGCGCAGGGCGACCTCGTCGTCGGAGCCGGCGTCGAGGGCCGGCACCGAGTGGAAGAGCTCCTCGTGACCGATGAAGATGGCCTCCACCCCGGAGATGGTCCGGCCGTTCCACTGCTCGCAGGCGTACTCCTTGCCGCCGACCTCGAAGGTGAGCTTGGAGAGCCGGCGGGCGAGCGAGTGCTTGGCGGGATCGATGCCTTCGAAGAGCGGCAGGATCACGCTGACCTCGTGGTCGAGGGAGCGCAGGGCCTTGGGCAGCGCGCCGGCCACCTGGGCGACCGTTCCGCGACCGACGAAGGGGTCCATCTCGTGGGTGATGAGGACGATGTTCATGCGGCGGCGACCTTAGTCGGCCTGGGTAAGAGTCGCCAGCCGACCGAGATCGCCGGGTGGCGTCGGTCAGCCCCGCCGCTGGTTCCCGCCCGCTGGCCGCTCCGTCGACCGATCCAGGGCGTCGATCCCACGAGGGCCCCATGCTTTTACCCACCTTAACGCGACCCCTCGCACGGGGGGGGCCACGGTGGGGGTCAGATGCCGGTGCTCGCGGGGGTCGCTCCCCGAGGCGAGGCCGACGTGACCACGAACGCGAACGACGACCCCACCAAGGAGACATCCATGACCCCCACTCGACCCCATCCCGCACGCAAAGCCAGTCCTCGGCCGGCAACCCCGCTCAGGTGGACCGCGACGGCCGCGGCCCTCTTTCTCGCACTCGCGGCGACCAGCTGCACGAACGTCGTAGAGTCCGGCGACGGGATCGGTGCCGCGCAGGGCGCGCTCACGACTCTCGACTTCCACCCGGTCCTGGTCACCACCGGGTCCTGCGGTGCCCACGGGTTTCGCCCCATCGACGACGCCGCCGAGTGCGCCGGAGCCGTGGACCAACTCCTCGAGACCCGCGAAGTGGCGGGGCGAGACGACATCGTGGACAACGCCAATCCCCACGGGTGCTCGATCCGTTCGGTGAGCGACGGCGAGGGGGTCCTGCTGACATCGGGCTTCGGCGACGGCACGGCGGAGCAGCTGGAAGAGCAGGAGTGCAGCCACGACATCCCGTGCGTCTGCGCCGACGACGCTCCTGCCCCGACGGTCTGCCGCGACGGCGTCTTTCAGCCGGACCCGACGAAGTACTTCACGATCCGGAGCCCCAACGGTCGCTACCTCCGAGATGTGGTGAACCCCCTGCACGTCGGGTTGCTGATCACTCCCGTCGAGGGCGACGCCACGGACCCCTACACTCAGCCGGCCAACCTGCTCAGCATGGACCTGGTCGCCTCGCCGAGTGACGAGCGCCTCCAGTGGCGCTTCGAGGCCTCGGGCGATGGGTTCCACATCATCAACCGCCGCACGGGGCGGCGGATCCGGACCACCTACGTGCCCGTGGACTACGACCTGCTGCCCGAGGGCATGCGCTTCGCCACCAGCTCATCGCCCGACGTTGACCCGAGCTCCCTCAGCTGCCGCGGCACCCAGGTGTTCATCGACCACGGCGGTTACTCCCCTCGGGACACCGGAAACGTCACGATCGATGGGTCGACGGTCGGACCGGTGGCCGCGCCGCTGGTGTACGGCGAGCCGATCATCCCGGGGACCGAGCAGCGGAGAACCGGCTGCATGAAGAAGAGCCGGAGCTGCACCAGCGTCTACGGATCGGACTTCGAACAGGTCGGGAGGAGCCTCTGTGGGTTCCTGAACCGGAATCATCGACTGACCTGCAGCCGACCCTTGGCCACGCCCATCAGCACGTACGTTCCGCAGGGCTGGACCATCGAAGAGGTGGAGCAGTTCTCCCGGGCAGTGGACTTCGACCCCGCGCCCGTGACCATCGATCCCATCGTCTCGCCCGGTCCGATGGCGGACTCCCTGGCGACCTACGGCTTCATGAGCGCGGACAAGCTCGGTTCGGCGGGGGCGACGATTCTCTCGAAGGCGACCATCGCCGCAAACAGCGCCCCGCTCTATGGCGCGATGTTCTCCATCGCCGTGAACGCAGCGGTGGACTTCGGCCTGAACCCGACAGAGCCCGACCCCGTGGCGGATCTGGCGCTGGAGATCCACCAGACCCTGATCAAGCTGGAGGCCGACATCGACGCTCGCACGCGCGACCTGATCGCCAACGGTCTGGCCCAGGAGAGCACGCGAGTCCTGGGCGCGACGCTCGGCGAGAGGACTCGTCAGTTCTACACGGACCGAGCCAGCGAACGGCAGAACATCTTCGCCAACGAGCTCCTCGACGCGGAGGAGCGCAAGTTCCTCATCCTCCGACTCTCCGGCGATATCGCCGACCTGGCCAACGATCTCGCGGTCGACCTCGACCCGGCGTTTCCGACCCTCGGGACCGACCCCTCCGAGGACGACCTGCGCCGGGTCCACTTCGGCATGAGCTTCGCCAAGCTCGCGGCGGTCCAGGAGGCCATCATGTTGTCCGAAGCCACCCTCTTGGATGCCCACGAGCTGCCCGCGTTCACCTGCGAGGAGGTGGTGGTCAACACCGCCCTCGAGACCCGGGTGGGCATCCTCGCGGACAAGCTCCAGAGCGCGCAGGACGCGCTGATCGCCTACGGCCTGCAGAGCGCCGCTCATCGCCGCAACGACAGCGAGGAAGAGTTCGAGTTCGACGCTCGGAACTTCTCCTACCCCATCGACGCCCAGATCGAGTTCCTCGATACCATCGTCGAGGACACGCTTCTCAAGTGTGAGCGGCTGAGGGATCCCGACGATTCGTTCGCCGAGCACTTCGAGGCGAACACCCCGGTGCCCCCTCAGGAATAGCCCGAGCGCGCACTGCCCCGGCGGCGCGGCCCGAGGTCGCGCCGCCGTTGGCGCGTGCGGAGAGTGGAAGCGCTCCGGCTCGGCGCGACGGGCAGGTCGAGCCAACCGCAGCGCCAGGCCTTGCCACGCAGGCCCGCCGGCCCGAAAACCGTTCCATGTCTCGACGCGCGGTCATCACCGGCGCCACCGGCCTCATCGGTCAGGCGCTCTCGGCTCACCTCCGGGCGGCCGGTTGGTCGGTCCAGGGGGTCTCACGGAGCGCGCCCGACGCCATCCGCTGGGACCTCGCGAAAGGGACCATCGACGGCGCTGCGTTCGAGGGAGTCGACGCGGTCGTCCACCTGGCCGGCGAGAGCGTCGCGGGCCGCTGGAGCGAGGACAAGAAGCGCCGAATCATGGAGAGCCGGGTGAAGGGCACGACCCTGATCGCCAAGACCCTGGCCAAGCTCCAGCGACCGCCGAGCGTGCTCGTGAGCGCCTCGGCGACCGGCTACTACGGCGATCGCGGCGGCCAGCACCTCACCGAGGAGGCGGGCCCCGGCGAGGGCTTCCTGGCGGAGGTCTGCGTGGCCTGGGAGGGGAGCGCCGCTCCGGCCGCGGACGCCGGCATCCGCGTCGTCCATCCGCGCATCGGGATCGTGATGGCCCGGGAAGGCGGCGCGCTGGGCGCGATGAAGCTGCCCTTCAAGATGGGCGTCGGGGGCAAGATCGGCAGCGGCGAGCAGCTGATGAGCTGGGTGCACGTCGATGACGTGGTGCGGATGATCGCCTTCGCCATCGAGCGCGCAGAGCTCAGCGGGGCCTTCAACGCGGTGGCGCCGGCACCCATCAGCAACGTCGCCTTCACCAAGACGCTCGGGAAGGTGCTCTCGCGGCCCACCTTCCTCCCGCTCCCTGGCGCGATGGCGAAGCTCGCGATGGGCGAAGCCGCCGACGAGATGCTGCTCTCCTCGACCGGCGCGGTCCCGGCGGTGCTGGAGTCGCTCGGCTTCGAGTGGCGATACCCGGAGCTGCGCGCGGCGCTGAAGGCCGCGCTCGACTGAACGGGTGCGTCCACGCGGTCAGCGACTATGCTCGGCCGCGTGAGTCGTCCCACCCTCATCGCCGGCTTCGTGGTCCTCGTCGTGCTCGGCGGAGGCCTCTTCGCGTGGGATGCGTACACCACGGCGCAGGAAGAGAAGGCCGCGGCCCGGCGCGAGAGTCGCCGAGAGCAGCGCGAGCGCGAGCGGGAGGAAGAGCTCGAAGCGCTTGCCGAGGGATTGCGCGAGGCCTCCACCGGGCAGTTCCCGCCGCCCCTCGACGCCCTGGCGCTCGGCATCACCGAAGGCGAGCTCCGCACGCTGCGACCGAACATCCAGGAGAAGGACGAGGAGCGGCCGGGCACCTGGTACGAGGAGCAGCTCGCCAACGGCGCGCAGGCGATCTACGCGATCGGTGAAGAGAGCGGTCGGCTCGGTCAGGTCCAGGTGCTCAGCATGGTGCCGCCCGAGGGCATCCCACCGCACCTCACGGCGCTCGTGGAGCGCTACGGCAGCCCGACCGGCGCGTGGGACTGTCCGGCGCAGAGCGCAGCGGGCGTTCCCACGCGTCGCTTCACTTGGCGCATGGACCGCATCGCCATCCAGGACATCATCCTCGTCCACCCCGGTGGCGTGTCGATCACGCTCTACATCGCGCCGGCGGACGTGATCGGTCAGTCGCTGCAGCTGAGCCGTTGCCGACCGGTCAGCAGTCGCGAGGAGATGGCCAATCTCCCCATCGCCACGCAGGAGCAGATCGGCGAGCCCTGAGGGCTATCGCTGGCAGCGGGCGGTCGTCTACCATCCGCGCATGACGCGCTTCGCCCTGATCCTCGCCCTCGCGTTCCCCTTCGCCTTCGGTTGCGATGATGAGCCCGCCGAGCCCGCCGAGCCCCCGCCGGCCGAGGCGCCCGACGAAGAACCCCCGCCCGAGGAAGAGCCCGCCGAGCCGGAGGGCCCGACCTGGGATGGCCCGCCACTCGCGTGTGCGCGCGCCGTCGTCGTCTCCTGGCAGGGGGCGGCCCACGCGGCCGATGACGTGACGCGCTCGAGGGAGGAGGCCGAGACCAAGGCCAAGGAGCTCCTCGAGCGGGTCGAGGGCGGCGCCTCCATCGCCGACGTCGCCCGCGCGGAGTCGGACGCATCCACGAGCGGTCCGCGCGGCGGCCTGCTCGGGACCTACACCGCCGAGGACTGGCCCGGTGCGCACGGCGTGCTGAGCGAGCCGGTCTTCGCCCTGGAGGTCGGCGAGCGCACGGAGGTGCTCGAGGCAGCCTACGGCTACGTCTTCGCGGAACGCTGCGAGGTGGAGCTCATCCACACCCGCCACATCCTCATCCGCTACGCGGGCGCGAAGAACGCGCCGGACGACATCGAGCGCACCGAGGAGGAAGCGCGCGCGCTGGCTCAGTCGCTCCGTGAGGAGATCGAAGGCGGCGCCGACTTCGCCGAGGTCGCGCGCGACAGGTCCGAGGACGGCTCCGCCGAGCGTGGTGGTGACGTCGGCACCGTCGGCCGCGGCGTGCTCGCGCCCGAGTACGAGGAAGCCGCCTTCGCCGTTGCCGCGGGTGAGCTGACCCCGGTCGTCCAGACGGCATACGGCTTCCACGTCATCGAGCGCGTGGAGTAGCGCTCGCGACCCTATACTCGGGCGATGCCCGAGCCTTACCGCACCGACGCCACGCTGCCCCTCGTCTGGACCGTGAAGGACGCCGTCCTCGCCGTGGACGCGGCGACGGGCGAGCTCCGCTGGCGCCACGACGTGCGCGGCGTGGTCCGCAAGCTGCTCCCCGTCGGCGATCACGTCGCGCTCGTGCTCCGGGACGCGCTCGAGATCGTCGACCTCGCCACCGGTGAGGTGAGCTGCGCGATGGACGTTCCCTTTCCGATCACCGCCGCCATCGTGACGCTCGGGGGTATCGTCGCGGCGGGACCGGAAGGAGCGATCTCCGTCGGTCTCGACGGCGACGTCCGTTGGTCCGTGACGCAGCGGTGTCGGGGCTCCAAGCACTCCCTCGTCATGGAAGACGGGTTCGGCGAGGAAGGGTGGACCGAAGCCGTGGCGGGCAGCATGGACCGCCATGTTCCCGGTCTCCTCCACGAGGGCCATGTGGCTCAACCCGACATCGCCGAATGATGGATCGGCGGCCGAACGGAGCGTGGAATCGAGCCCTTGCGGAAACCGGCCGGAAACGTCGGCATCCTAGACTCCGCGAGATGCGCTCGTCCTTTGTCTTGATGACGTGCTCGTTGGCTTCCCTGATCGCGGGGTGCGCGGTCGATGCCGGCGGCCTGCCGTTCACGGGGATCGAAGGGCCCGATGGGTCCACGGAGGTGACGGACGCGTTCGCCCCGCCCGACCTGCCCTTGCCCGATCTTCCCGCTCCGCCCGACCTCTGCGTCGATGGTCCGGACGGTTGCGACGGGCTGGACTCGGACTGCGACGGGACCGTGGACGAAGACTTCGCCGTGGGTCCGTGTGACGGTGATGGCGACGGCTGCGAGGACGGGGTCGCGAGCTGCGAGTCGGGCGACCTCGCGTGCGTCGACGATGCGCCTGCCGCGGGCGATGGCTGTGATGCGGGCGACGCCGACTTCGAGCCGGAGGGCACGTGGGTCTGCGAGGCGGACCGCCTGGTCTGCGAAGGGGACTGCACTCCGACCGAGGAGGTCTGCAACCGGCGCGACGACGACTGCGACGGCGCGGTCGACGAGGAGGGCTGCGTCACGAGCGACGACGACGACTGCGTTGGCCACCTGACCGGCAACTCGGTCTACCTCTTCTGCGAGGACTCGGTGGACTGGGACGAGGCCTACGAGGAGTGCGAGGCGCTCGGCTATCGGCTCGCGTCCATGCGCACCATCGCCGAGCGAGACTTCCTGCGGATGCACGCGGGGAGCAGTGGCTGGTACGTGGCTGGCCGCACGGAGGCCGACCCGGAGCAGGTCGCCGAGTGGACGTGGCGACCGTCCGGCGACCCGGTCGGCTCGGACCTCTGGGCGCCGGGCGAGCCCAGCGGTGACGGGCCCTGCGCGGAGCTGAACCCGCTCGCGAGCCACTTGCTGAACGACATCCCGTGCAGCCGGAACCGCTACTTCATCTGCGCGGCGTTGGTGCTGCCCTGAATCAGCGGCCGGGCATCGGAGCCCGGCCCGCCGGGGAGCCGCTGATGCGACCGCCGAAGGTGCCGCTGATGCGGAACTGGAAGGCTCCGTCGGGCGTCTTGGCGGCGCCCGCCCGCCGGTTGTTGTCGATGAGCATGAACATGCCCTGGGTGCGTCCGTTGCGCTCTCGGTAGGAGTCCTTGATGTCCGCGCGGAGCATCAGGTCGAGGCGCGACATCGGTAGCGGCTGCAGCAGCCGCAGGGTGCCGGCGCCGTCGAGGTCGATGTCGGGGCCGCGCCCCTCGAGGCGCTCGATGTTCGCGCTGCCTTCCTCGACCGCCGCGTAGAACTCCACGTTGCCGGCGTCGAGGCGCTCGACCGTGAGACCGTCGCCGGGGATGCCTTCGATCTGCAGCTTCGTGTTGCCGTCACCGATGGCGAGACCGTCGATCGAGAGCTCGATGCTGCCGGTGGTGTCGGCTGCTTCCTCGGCGATGACCAGGTCGACCTCGCCGCCGAGCTCACCGGCGACCGGGAGCCCGAGCATGCCGCGGAGCACGCCCACGCGGCGGAGCTTCACGTCCTCGATCGTCGCTTCGATTTCGGTGGTCGAGCCGTCTTGCGAGAAGCTGCCCTCGATGTCGCCGCCGGCGACCGCGACGTCGAAGTCGACGGAGAGCGTGCCCACCAGGAGCGAGAGCACGCCGAGGGAGACGTTCGCCTCTTCGATGGTCACGTCGACCGGCCGCTCGTCGGCCGTCTCCGGCAGCTTCACCAGCCGCACGCCGCTCGCCGACAGGCCGGTGAGACCGGACGGACCGAGGTCGACGATCTCGAGCTGGTAGCCGGACGGCACCTTCTGACCGCCGCGCTGCGTGTACTCCACCTGCTCGATGATGAAGCGCTTCGCGCGCTCGTAGGGGAAGGTCCAATACGCGAAGAGGACGAAGCAGAAGATGAAGAAGAGGGGGTAGCCCACCCACTTCCCGATCTTCTTGGCGATGGGGCCGAACTTCTCACCAACCCAGTCGAGTCGGTCTCTCAGCTTCTCTTTGAATTCACTCATGGCGGTGAAGGGGGCCCCGCGCGGCCGCGCTGCTTGGTGTGACGTTCGGCGTTCTCTTCGTCGTCGGTCTCGGGGACCGCGCGGTCGAAGGTGAGGACGCCGAGCTCGACGTTGTAGTTGTCACCGCGTCGATAGTTCTCGATCTGGAGCCGGTTGATGGCGACGGGGTAGCGGCTGTTCTCGATGGAGGTGACCATCTTGATCACCGGCCTCAGCTCCACGTTCGGCATCGACGCGCGAACGGCGCGGCGGCGGAACTCGCCGAAGACCTGCTCGGGCTGGTCGGTGACCTCGCGAAGCCGGAGCTCCTGCTGGTTCGCCTCGTTCTCCACGAAGCTGCCGAGCGGTGGCGTAGGGGTGCCGTAGCGCGCCATCGCGGCCTCCCGCTCGGCGTCGCGCTGCGCGAGCTCGGTGCGGGCGTCCTGGATCTCGGCGAGCACGTCGGCGAGCGCCTGGTTCTCCGTCTCGATGTCCGAGATGGACGAGGAGATCAGATAGAGCGGCAGGACCACGAGGATCGCCACGAAGACGGCACCGAGGATCGTGAGCAGCTTGCGCTCACGCTCGTTCAGCTCGGAGAGCTGCTGCCGGATGGAATCAAGACCGGCCACGGCGGCGTCCTCCTCGATCGTCGTCAGGGGTCAGCGGCTCGTCACCCGGGCACTTGATGGTGACCTCGAGCCGGTAGTTCAGGCCCTCGTTCCCGGGGCCCGGTGAGGTGGGGCCGGGGTCGACCTCCGTGAAGCAGTCGTGCTCCTCGAGCTTGGCCTTGATGGTGTCGCGCTCCGCGATGGAGGCCACCGTGCCCTGGAGCTCGAAGCGCCCCTCGCGCGCCACGTCGTCCACCTCGATGTCGAGGCGACGCGTGTCGTGGGTGATCTCTGGGGGGATGGCGTGGGTGATCGCGTCGAGCACGTCGAAGGCGGTCATGGTGGGCAGCGGGTCGACCACGCTGCTGCCGCCTTCGAGGAGCTCACGTGCCTGGTCGGCGCTCCGGGTCTCCTCGTCGAAGAGCTCCTCGGTCACCGCGGCGAGCCGATCGCGGAGCTCCTCCTGTTCGTCGCCGAGCACCGACCAGCGGGCCCACGTGGCGAAGACGAAGGCCAGGAAGATGGCCGCCGCACAGATGCCCAGGAGCCGGCCGTGGGTCCGGAAGACGCCCATCGAGCCGCGCTTGGCGAACTCGCCCTTTCGCAGGTCGATGCGCTTGCCCTTCACCACCGCGTGGCCGGCGAGGCCGGCGGCGCGCGCGAAGCGGGGCCGCGTGTGCTCGGTGGCCCCTTCGGCTTCCGGCATCGGGAGCGACTCGACCAGCGTGCCGTCGAGCACGTTCTCGGCGATGAAGGGACCGAGCGAGCCGGCGTGCTGGATGCCCTCGCCGCAGAGGAAGGCGCGCTCGATGGGGCGACCCCCGCTGGCGCGGTAGGCGCCGAGCGAGCGCTTGAACGCGCCGATGACCTGCAGCTTCTTCCGTGGGTCGACCAGCTCGTCCTGCCCCATCGCCATGCTGCGCGCATAGGTGCAGACGCCGTCCTCGAGGATGCAGATCTCGGTGTTCTCCTGCTCTACCTCGAGCACGAGGAAGGGCCCGCCCTCGGCGAGCGTCGGCGTGAGGGCGGCGAGCCCGTCGAGCGCGGCCGCACCCACCGGCAGCATCATCGGATCGACCCCGACCGCCTTCAGCTCGTGGAGCCGATGGGCCACCGTGGTCTTCGGCACCGCGGTGGCGAGGACTCGAATGGTCGGGCCATCGGCGCCGATGACCTGGTGGTCGACCACGGTCTCGTCGATGTCGAAGGGGACCAGGTCGTCGAGCTGGAAGGGGAGGACCTCGGCGATCTTGCCGGCCTTCTTGGCGACCCCCGCCGGGAGCTCGAGGATGCGGAGCGAGGCTTCCTTGCCGTCGAGGCCGGCGATCACCATGTCCGGCGGCGGGCTGATCTGCGCGACGATAGCCTCGATGGCGCGTCGGCGGCCGCGCTCGACCGGGGTGAGCTCGTCGGCGAGCTCTTCCGGTGCGGCCTGGGCGCTCTCGTTCTCGGGCTCGAGCGCGTCGGCGAGACCGGAGCCAGCTGGCTCGAGGCTCGGGGCGCGGGGCGCGTCTGGCGACGGCGGCAGGTTGCCCATCGGGCCGGGGGTCGCGGGGCCGCCCGCGGGGGGCGCGCCGAAACCGACCTCCGGGGTGCCGAAGCCCTGAGTGGAGCCGAAGCCCTGAGTGGAGCCGAAGCCACCGGAGTCGGCGGGTGGGGCGTCGGGGGCGGCGAAGGGCGGGGCGTCCGCGTCGGGAGCGGCCGGAGGCGGAGGTGCCGGTTCGTCGCCGATGACGATCGGCGCTTCGAGGTAGCGGAGCGGCTCCACGCGGCCGAACGACGAACGCACGAGCACCGCGCGCACGGTGTGCGTGTCGATGTCGAGTCCGAGGATGCGAGCCATGGCTAGTCAGTCAGTCCGGGTTGGGGTGGGGTAGAAGTCGAGGAAGAGCAGCATCATTCGACGCGGTAGTAGTGGTAGATGCCGAGGCCGGGCATGCCGCCGGCGTTGGGCGGGGGCGGGGTCCACAGCTCGTGGAAGTTCATGATCGTGTTCAGGCGCACTCGCCCGCGATAACCGCCCTCGCAGAAGCCCTCTTCCTCGTTCCAGTAGCGGCAGCCGGCGAGGCCGGTGACGTCGACGGTGAGGATGCGGGCCGCAGTCACGAAGGAGTTGTCGATCTCGGTCCGCCGCGCGGCGGGGATGGTCACGGGCGTGAAGAGCAGCGGGTTGTCGGGGCCGAGGAAACCCTGGAGCATCGGGTAGAGATCCCGCGGTCCACCGCGGCCCTCGACGAAGCTCAGGAAGTCGCTCACCCGCGTGAAGAAGGGGACGGGAATCATCGCTCGCACCGTGTTCAGCAGCTGCACGAACGACGCCGCCTGGGTCGGGTCGGTGCAGAGCGGCTGCGACTCGATGTAGCTGCAGAGGCGAGCGAGGAGCACCTCCGGCGGCGCCTCGTTCGGGTTCACCGCGCCCGAGCCGTAGATGGTCACGATGCGCGCGGCGGGGTCGTCCGGCTTCGGCTCGACGAAGGTCGCGTAGAAGTCGTCGCCGACGCCGCGCACCAGCCGGATCTCTTCGAGGGAGTCGAAGGGCGCGTTCTTCGGCTCGTAGCGATCGTCCAGGCGCCGGTAGAGGTCTTCCTCGCTGCCGCCGGTCTCGACCGTCGAGCGGCCCGGGTCGAAGACGGTGCGGTCGGTGTCGAAGTCCCACCAGTCGATGAGGCTCGAGACCACGTCGAGGCGGCTCGTGAGCTGACCGTCGCGGTCGAGGTTCTGGAAGAGCGGGTCGTAGGGGCTCGGTGACTGGTAGCCACCCATCATCGCGAAGAGCTGCATCGAGATGGAGCGCCGTGCGGTGTCGCCGGTGAAGTTCAGCGGCGCGTTGACGTTGATCTTCGAGTTCTCGGCGAAGGACACGATCATGCACTTCCCGCCGGTGTCTCCGAGTCCGTCGGCGGCGCGGAAGTCGATGCCCGTGCTCATCCGCTGCGCCGACTCGTAGTCGCAGAAGGGTCGCAGCAGGTCGTCCGCCATCGTCCAGATGGGGAGCTGGGGCGGCGGGCGACCGACGAGCGCCTGGTAGAAGGGCGTGACGACCTGGCGGATCGCGGGCTCCTTCGCGACGAGCAGCCGGGTCAGGTTCAGGCCGCTCTTGGCCATGTACTCGGCCTTCACGCGGTCGCGGTTGGTCACCGAGATCGCGTAGGCGGTCGAGGTGCTCTCGTGCATGTCCGCGAGCACGACGGTGAGGATCGCGATGGCCGTCACCGCCATCACCAGCGCGATGCCCGCCTGCCGCGGGTCCCGCTTGCGCGCACGACGCAGCGCCCGGCTCGGGGAGCCGGCGAGGCGGACTCGCTGCTGCGATGTGCGGGAACGGATCATCGAGAGATGTAGAGAGCGTGGTTGAGTGCGTGCGTGATGGGGATGTTGGCGCGGGTGCCGAAGGTGAGCTCGGCGCCGCGGCGCCGCGGATGGGGGACCGTGAGCACGATCTTCACCTGGCTCGGGAGCCGGTTCGGCTGACCAGCGGCCGAGGTCGTGTCCCAGTTGCGGACCCACTGGTTGGTGGTCGGGTCCAGGTACTCGAGGTCGAGCCCCTCGACGTCCTCGACCAGGATCTGCACCCGCCCGCCTTCCTGCGGCTTGTCGTCGATGCGGTTCTGCTCGCGGCGGGCGAGGACCTTGATGCGCGAGTCGTCGGGGTGCGCAGTGATGAAGTAGCTGAGCTCGTTCTGGTCGCTCTCGTGCGCGTCGGTGATCAGCCGCTGGTGCGAGAAGCTGGTGAAGTCGATGCGGTCCCGCTCGCCGCGGTCCTTGCCGATGAAGCAGGTCTGCACCGTCTGCAGCGACGGGCTCGGGTTCATGTGGATCGAGACGAAGGCCATGTGCAGCTCGCGCTGCATGCGGTCGAGCGCCGCGAAGATCTGGTAGTTGCGGTCGACGTTCCCCTCGATCCGCTGCTTGTTCTTCATCGTCTGGTCGTAGCCGCCCCACACGAGCGCGCTCACGATCGACAGGATGGTGATCGCCACCATCGCTTCGACGAGCGTCACACCCCGCTGACTCCGGCGGCTCATTGGTTCACCGTGGGGTCGGCGGGGGGCTGCTCTGCGACGATGTACTGGACGACGTCGAAGCTCATCTCGCGGCGGTGGTGTGCCCAGTTGACGGTGACCGTCGCGCGCCGGACCTGCTCCTCGATGGAAGGCTTGAGCACGGGGAAGGCGATGCCGATGGCCATCTCTGCCATCGCGTCCTGTCCACCGCTCGCCCCGAGCGGGGACGCGCCGGAGAGCATTCCGTCGAGCACGCCGGTCTGGGAGCCGGGGTCGCTGAGAATGCTGCCTTCCTCGCCCTCTTCCTCGCCCATCAGCGCTTCGTCCGGGAGCACGACCCGGTCGACCGCCCACTCACAGGTGAAGCCGTCGACCTCGGCGCCTTCGCAGCAGGCATCGTCGCCCTTCGCGTCGATCGCGGGGAGGCCCTGGTTGGCGATCTCTTCCTCGATCTCGCCCATCTTGCAGCGCGCGAGCAGGGTCGCGATGTTGTAGCCCTGCGCCGTGGTCCCGGCGTCGATCGACTGGACCTCGGAGGCGAAGATCGCGGTCATGCCGATCGCCAGGATCGCCACCGCGATCATGACCTCGAGCAATGTGAACCCCGACTCTCGCCGACCCGGCGCGCGAACGCGCGCCCGTTTGGGAGGGAGCGAGTCGAGGGCTTTGCCCGAGCGACGCGGGAGGGTCTTTCGAAGACCCTCCTGAGGAGAGACGCGCATCATCCCGGGTCCCTCAGATCGTCCTCGGTGAGCTCTTCGGGCTCCACGGCGTGCGGGAAGATCTCCGCGCGCCCGGTGAGCGCCTGGATCTCCACGCTGTAGACCTGCTGGTCGCGGTTCTCGAGCTGCACCACGGCGTGTTCGGTGTGGCCACCCGGGAAGAAGTAGATGTACCCCTTGCCGTCTTCCCGCGGCTCCAGCTCGTGCGGCGTGAAGAGGCGCGCGATGTTCACGCCCTCGAGCGCCCGGGGCTGGTAGCGCTCCATCGGCTGGCCTTCCTCGTCGGTGATCGGGCCGAAGGGTGAGCGACCGATCGAGGCCTCGATCGCCGACTCGAGGTTCGCCTGGGCGTTGCTCCAGGGGTCGTCCGCGCCGTCCTCGTCCGCGTCCTCGTCCTCCTCGGACCAGTGGGTGTTCTCGGCGTCGCGGAGCGTGACCCGCCCGTGCGCTTCTTCGAAGCCCATCGTGTTCTGCTCGAAGTCGAGCACGATGCGGACGGTCTTCCCGTGGGTGATCGCCCGGTGGTACGCGAACTTCGCGCCGGCCGAGATCTTCACGCAGCTGCTGCGGAGCTTCGACCGCCCGAGCGCGCCGAGGCCCATCGTCAACGCGCCCACGGCCAGCGCCATGATCACGATGACGATCATCATCTCGATGATCGAGAATGCGGCGAGCGAACGTCCGCCCTCGCGCCGAAGGCGCCGGGCGGGTCGTCGCTGTCGCAGGCTCGTCATCGGGGCTCAGCTCACTGGATGTCGTCGTCGGTGCCGAACTGCTTGTCGGGTCCGGCCGAGGTCACGGTCACGCGGGTGCCGGAGCACTCGATGTCGAACTCGCCTTCCCACGCGTCGGTGGTCGACTTGTCCTCGTCGAGGTAGGCGCCCTCGATGAGGTCATCGATGCTCGGGCAGCCGCCGGCGGGGTTCTCGGCCAGGAACATGGTGGTCGCACCACGCACCGCCTGAACGCCGATCTCCGTGTCCTTGATCCGCGACTTCTCGAGCTGCGGGAGCACGGCGACGCCGACCGCGGTGGCGATCAGAGCCATGATGATGACGACGATCATGATCTCGACGAGCGTCATGCCCTCGGTGCCATGGCGCCGGATCCGTCGGTGGAGCTTTCGGTACTTGCTGGTCATGTCTTGCCTCTCGTGCCCGGCGTGAGCCGGACCGTCACTGAATGTTGTCGGCCTCCAGGAAGGAGCCGCTCGGACCCGCGGAGACCACGTCGGCTCCGTCGGGGTCGTCCTTGGCGGGGCAGCGCACCCAGAGCTGCCGGCCCCAGCCATCGCGGGGCTTGCGGCGCAGGTAGCGCGAGCGCGAGCGCGGTGGGTGCAGCAGCTCGGTGGTCGAGCGCGGGCACCGGCCGACCTCGGCCCGGAACGCGCTCACCGCGCGCTGGGTCTCCCAGATGGCCAGCCGGGTCTCGCGTACCTTCGCGCGCCGGTCGGCCGAGCTCCAGAAGATGGATCCGATCCAGAGCAGGAGCAGCGCGACGAGCGCCACCTTCCAGCGCGGCCCCGCCAGGAGCTGACGCCAGAAGCTGCCGCGCTCCTCCCAGGGCAGCGCGACGCTGCTGCGTCCGGACTTTCTGCGCTTCGCCTGCGCCATCGCTCACCCGACGAACTCGTTGATCTGGAGGAGGGGCATGAGGATCGAGAAGGCGATCACGCCGCTGATCCCACCCATGAAGACGATGATGAGCGGCTCGAGGAGGCTGGTGAACGTCTGAACGCCCACGTCGACCTGTTGGTCGTAGGCCTCGGCCACGTGCTCGAGCATCTCCTCGAGCTGACCGGAGCGTTCGCCGATCGCGATCATGTGCGTGACGATCGGTGGGAAGCGACCGCTCGCCTTGAGCGGCTTGCTGAGCCCGTCGCCCTCACGGACGCTCTCCCGCGCCTCGCTGATGACCTGCATCAGCTCGCGGTTGCCGAGCACGCGCTTGGTGATGTCCATCGCCTGCAGCACCGGCACGCCGCTCTTGAGGAGGGTGGCCAGCGTTCGCGAGAAGCGCGAGACGGCGATCATCATGAGCAGCTTGCCCAGCACGGGGATCTTCAGGATGAAGATGTCCCACTTCATCTGGCCTTCCTCGGTCGCCTTCCATCGGCGGAATCCGTAGACACCCAGGCCGATGAGCGCGCCGATGAGCCACCAGTAACCGATGAGGGTCTCGCTGCTCCACTTGAGCGCGCGCGTGTACCAGGGGAGGGCCTCGCCGAAGTCGTCGAAGATGGCGGTCACCTTCGGGACGACGACCGTCATCATCACCAGGACGATGCCGAGACCCATGAGCGCCATGAACGCCGGGTAGGCGAGGGCGCTCGAGACCTTGCCCTTGAGCTTCGCCTGGGCGTCGAGGAACTCCGACAGGCGCTGGAGGACGACCTCGAGCGTGCCCGAGGCTTCGCCGGCGGCGACCATGCTCACGTAGAGGTTGCTGAAGTACTTCGGATGCGCCTCGAGCGCGTTCGCGAGGCTCGTGCCCTCGTTCACCTTGTCGCGGACGTCGGTGAAGGCCGCCTTGAGCTCCGGCTGCTCGAGCTGGTCGATGAGCGCCGTCAGCGCCTCGACGAGCGGGATGCCCGCCTTGAGGAGCACCGCGAGCTGCTGCGTGCTGATCGCGATGTGCAGGATCGAGACGCGCCGGAAGAAGCGCTTGAGGTCGATCTCGCGGGCGCTCTTCTTCGCCGCCTCGGTGTGCTCGAGCACCTCGGTCACGAGGACGCCGTCGCGCTTCAGGAGCGTGCGGAGCGCGCGCGGGTTCTCCGCGTCGCGCACGCCCTTGACGCTGCGCCCGGAGGCGTCGATCCCCTTGTAGGCGAAGACGGCCATTACTCGGCGGCTTCCATCTCCGTGGCCTGCGTGGCGGCGAGCACGTCCTCGACGCTGGTCACCCCGGCGATGACCTGACGCGCGCCGTCCTCGCGGAGCGAGCGCATACCGCGCTCCCGGGCGATCTGCTGGATGGTCTTCGAGTCGGAGTTGGCCAGGATGGCCTTCCGCACCGGCTGGTCGATGATCATCAGCTCGAAGATGCCCATTCGACCGCGGTAGCCCGTCTGGCCGCACTCGTCGCAACCGACCGGCTTGTAGAAGATGGGCATGTCGCCCTCGGCCTGCAGGTGCGCGAACTCGGGTGGCAGGTCCTCGCCGATGGTGTGGACCTCGTGAATGGCGGTCGGCTCGCCGAGATCCTCCAGGTCGAGCTCGGTCTCTTCCTCGTCGTTCATGGCCGGCGGGTGCGAGCTGCGACCCATGACCGTGGTCGCCGCGACCCGCCGGAGCTCGGCGAGGGTCTCGTCGACCCGGCTCATGTCGAGGCCGAGCTCGATGAGCTGCTGCTCGCTCGCCCGGTAGGGCTGGCGGCAGTGCAGGCAGAGCCGGCGAACCAGCCGCTGCGCGAGCACGCCGAGCACCGACGACGAGATCTGGAAGGGCTGCACGCCCATCTCGGTCATTCGAGTGATCGCACCCGGCGCGTCGTTGGTGTGGAGCGTGGAGAGCACGAGGTGACCGGTGAGCGACGCGTGAATCGCGATCTCGGCGGTCTCGTGGTCACGAATCTCACCGACCATGATCACGTCCGGGTCCTGGCGGAGGAAGGCGCGGAGCGCGGACGCGAAGGTCAGCCCGATCTTCGGCTGCACGTGCAGCTGGCCGATGCCCTGGAGCTCGTACTCGACCGGATCCTCGGCGGTGAGGATGTTCTTGTCCGGCGTGTTGATGCGGTTGAGCGACGCGTAGAGCGTGGTCGTCTTACCGGAGCCGGTCGGACCGGTGACCAGCAGGATCCCGTTCGGCCGGTGGATCATGTGGTTCAGCAGGTCGAGCTCGCGGCGCGCGAAGCCGAGGTCGACGAGGTCCAACATGATGTTGGCCTTGTCGAGGATACGCATGACGATGCGCTCGCCCTTCGCGGTCGGGATGGTCGACACACGAACGTCGACGACCTTGCCGGCGATCTTCTTGGTGATGCGGCCGTCCTGCGGGAGCCGTTTCTCGGCGATGTTCAGGCCGGCCTCGATCTTCACGCGGGCGACGATGCTCGAGAGGTTCCCCTTGTGGGCTTCCTTCCGGAGGACGAGGCGACCATCGATGCGGAAGCGGACGACGACCTTGTCGTCCGTCGGCTCGATGTGGATGTCGGACGCGCGGTCCTTCACCGCTCGGTAGAAGAGGTCGTTGACCCATCGAATGACCGGCGCTTCGTCGGTCTGGTCGATGATGTCCTGGAGCTCCTCGACCTCTTCGCCGTCCTTCGCCTCCTGCAGCGAGGCTTCTTCCTTGCGCTGGTAGACGGTGTTGATGACGTCGTCGATCGCCTCGCGCGTCGCCGCGCGGGCTTCGATGGGCCGGCCGAGGAGCGCGCGAAGATCGTCGAGCGGGAAGGGGTCGAGCGGGTCGGCCACCGCTACGTACACGGCGTGCTCGTCCATCGCGTAGGCGAGCACGTGGTGTTGCCGCGCGAAGTTGATCGGCACGAGGTCGACGAGCTCGTCGGGGACCGCCTCGGCGTCGATCGACTCGAGGAATGGCATCCCCGTCTCCTCGGCCAGCGCGCGCAGGAGCGCCTCCTCTTCGACCGCGCGGGTGGCGAGGAGCACGTCGAGGAGCTCGACGCCCTTCTCCTCCGCCATCTCCAGCGCGCCCTGGAGGACCTCCTCGTCGAGCAGGTCCCGCTCGAGGAGCACTTGGCCGAGGTAGGAGCTCACTCCGGTCCCTCGCCTTCCGGTTCGGCGACGGGCACGGACTCGGGCAGACCCGAGACGTCCGCTCCGGTCACCGGCAGCTGCTCGGGGCCCTCTTCCTCGCCGTCCGGTCCGATGATCACGTCGCCCTCGGACTCGCCCGGTTCGCGTTCGTAGATGCCGACCGGTGGCCGCGGCACGTGCTCGCGTGGCGGCTCGGCGGCGAGGGCTTCCGCGAGCGCGGCCTCGGCCTCGAGCTCGGCCATCTCGTTGAACATCTCGAGCAGCAGCCCGCGCGTGCGGCTGTAGTCGACCGGCGGCTCGTACTCGTGGTCGCCGAAGACGAAGTAGCGGTCGAGGAACTCCTGCCGCTCGCGCATCTTCCGCTCGTAGATGGCGCGCAGGTCGCGCATGTCGCGGATGATGTAGGGCGTCAGGAAGAGCAGGAGGTTGTTCTTCTGGCGGGTGGTGGTCTGGCGGCGGAAGAGCGCGCCGAGCAGCGGGATGTCGCCGAGGATGGGCACCTTGGTCTCGCTGCGGTTCACCGACTCGCGCATCAGACCGCCGATGACGATGGTCTGCTGGTCGCGGACCATGACCTCGGTCTTCGCCGTGCGGCGGTTGATGGGCACGACGCCGAGGTCACCCTGGGCGGCACCGACCTCGGAGATCTCTTCCTCGATCTCGAGGCGGACCTCCTGGTGCTCGTTGATGTGGGGCGTGACCCGGATGATCGTACCGACGTCCTGACGGGGAACGCCGAAGCCGCCGCTCAGACCACCGGCGAGACCGCCGAGCGCGCCGGCGGCGCCCTGACCCGCCTGACCGGCCAGCCCCGCGAGACCGCCGAGGCCACCGAGGCCACCGAGCGCACCGGGCGCGATGCCGCTGGTCTGCAGCGGCACGTTCTGACCGACGTTGATCTCGGCCTGGACGTTGTCCATCGCGATCAGGTGCGGCGTGGAGAGGATGTTCGCGTCACCGCTCTGAGCGAGCGCGTTGAGCACGACGCCGAAGCCGGGGATCGAGATGCCGACGTCCTGCAGCGAGCCCTCGATCTCCGGTCCGCGAATACCGAGCGCGAGGCCCTGGAGCTCCGCGCTCGCGGGGAAGCCGAGCGAGTTCGACGCGCCGGAGCCGAAGAGCGTGAGCGCTCCATCGGTGCCGGTGTTGGGAACGCCGCCGTGGAAGCTGATGCCGAGGGAGGAGGTGCGGTCGACGGTCAGCTCCATGACGACCGCTTCGATGAAGACCTGCCGCCGGGGCCGGTCGAGCTTGTCGATGACCCGGCGCAGCGCCGCGTAGTCGTGGAGCGAGGAGGTGATCACGAGCGCGTTGGTCGGCTCGTGGGTGGTCACTCGGATCTCGCCCTCGAAGAGCTCGCCCGAGGCCGCGCCCGCGCCTGCCGCGGCGCCGGCGGCCGCCTGACCGGGACGACGGGCGGCCGCGCCACCGGCGGGGCTGGCGCTTCCGCCACCGCCGATCAGGCTGCTGAGCGTGCTCGCGATGTCTTCGGCGTCACCGTTCTGGATGTAGTGGACGTGGATGCGTCCTTCGCCTTCGAGCGGCACGTCGAGGTAGCGGATCATCTCCAGGATGCGGAGGTAGGCGCGCTCGGTCGCCAGGATGATGAGCGAGTTGGTGCGCTCCTCCGGGATGATGCTGGTGATGCGCGCCGGTGCGGCCGAGCCGACGGTCGCCGGCGCGCTGCCTGCAGCGGCGGCGTTGGCCGCGGGGTTCGCTCGGGTCGCCGCTCGTTGAGCCGCGCGTCGCGCTGCGGGTCTCGCCGGTGTCGCCGCGCCACCCCCGCCCGACGAGCCTCCGCCGGTGTCCGGGAAGATCTCTTTCAGCTTCTCGGCGATCTCGGTCGCGTCGGCGTAGTGGATCGGTTCGATCCAGATCTGCTCACCCGTCCGTGGAACGTCGATGGACTCGAGGATCTGCAGCATCCGGCGTATCTGCCGGCCAGTGTCCGTGAGGATCAGTGTGTTGGTCGGCGCGTACGCGGTGACCGATCCCGAAGGAGATTTGAAGCGCCCGAGGAGCTGGCTCGCGTCTTCTGCCGAGATGTTCGTCATCCGATGCAGCCGGGTGACGAAGCGGTCGTTGGTCGGCGTGGGCGAGTTGCCGGTGTAGAGCGAGACCGGCTGGTTCTCGATGTTCGAGGACTCCTGGATCTTCAGGTAGCGACCGGCCGGGACGACGGTCATCCCGTTGACGTCGAGGATCGAGAGGAAGGCGTTGTAGGCCTCCCGCACGGTGACCTTGGTCGGCGCGTAGACGGTGGCCTTGATGGAGCGCGTCTTGCCCGGGAGGATGAAGCGCTTGCCGGTGATCGAGGAGATCAGCCGCACCAGGTCGGGCAGGTCCGCGTCCTCGAGGTTGAAGGTCACGCGCGTCGACGGTGGGATGGGCTCGAACTCGATGCCGGTCTGGAACTGGTCCGCGCCGCTCGGGGTCTGCTTGGTGGGCGGCGGCGTACCGGCGGGAGCGTTGGTACCGGGCGGGCGAACCTGCACTCGCTGAGGCGAGGGGCGGTTCGGCGGCTGAGCGCTCGCGAGGCTGAGGCCGACCACCATGAAGGCGGCTGCGCTCGAGAGTAGGGGCAGGGCGTATTTGAGTCGCACGTGTCGTCCGTCAGCAGTCAGTTGGTGATGCCGTAGTCGATGGTCATCGGCTGTCCGCGCCGGACGACCGAAAGGGTGAGGTTGTCGGCTTCACGCAGCCGCGCGTAGGCCTCGAGGGCACTGTCCGGGCTACTCATGTCGTAGCCGTTGATGGTTCGGAGCATGTCGCCGTTCTGGACGCCGAGGCGCCCGAGCAGGCTGTTCCGGCGGATGCCGTAGAGCTTCACGCCGACGACGCGGCCGTTCTCCTCGTGCGGGATGACGCGCGCCGTGCGCATCAGCTCCGCCTGGTTCTCGAGGACCTGGTTCACGAGACCGCGCGTCACCCGGAAGTTGGTGTCGCTGATCTTCGTGATGCCCGACTCCATGTCGGCGGCGCTGATGTTGCCTTCGTCGCGACCGGGGCGCTCCGGGGGCTCCGGCGTCTCCGCCTGTGCGACCACCGGTCGCGGGGTCGGGTTCATCTCCTCGACGCCGAACATGCCCAGGCGGCAGGCCCGGCTGTTCTGCTCGAGGACCACGCTCTCGGAGCGGATGGCCACGAGCATGTCGCCGTCGATCGACTGACCGGCGCGGTAGAGCATCGCCTTGCCGGCGGCGCCGACGATGGCGGCGAAGGACCACTCCGGGAGGCGGGTGTTCAGCACCGAGGCGACCAGCCGGACCGAGCCGGTGCACGCGGGGAGGTTGTTGGGGTCGACGTCCTCGAGGACGGTCTCGCCGGTGTCGTCCTCGACCACCGCCTCGACCTCTTCGGTGAGGATCGAGCCCTGCTCGGAGTCGAAGATGTTCCGCGTCAGGATGTCGGTGTCATCCGCGCGCTCGCGGGTGGGGCGCGCGGTGGCCGCCGGATTCGTCGCGGCGACGAACTCGCCTTCGCCGGTCTTCAGGAAGGCGGCCCCGAGCAGACCGGTCGTCCCCTGGGCGAGGAAAAACGCGGTCGACATCAGGGTGCCGAGGAGGATCGCGACGGCGATTCGCTTCTGGGGTTTGGCTTCCACGTGGTTTCGCGCTGGGTTCTCGGGTCTCGAGACCGAGCCCCACAGAAGGGGCTCAGCAACGACCGTGCCTAGCAGATGGGGAGAGGCTCACCAGCCGAATTCACCGATAATTTCGGGGGATCCGTGGCCACTGGAACCAGGAATCCGGCCCGATCGGCGACAAGCTGGCAGCTGGCCCGATGCGGCTGACATCTTGTCAGCTCTCCAGCCCTTCGCTCACGCCCTTTTCCCCGTTTTCGCCACTGGGAGCGAGCTTTCGGTAGATGGTCCGAGCGCTGATGCCGAGGAGCTGCGCGGCGAGCTGCTTGTCACCCTTGGTGTGCTCGAGGGTGTGGTGGATCACGTGGCGCTCGATCTCGCTCAGCGGGGTCCCGATCGCGAATTGCATCGTCTCGCTGCGGCGCTCCGCCTTGGCCACGGAGTCGGGCAGGTCGGCCAGGCCGATGACCTCGCCGCGGGAGAGCACGACCGCGCGCTCGATGACGTTCTCGAGCTCGCGCACGTTGCCCGGCCAGTCGTAGGCCGTGAGCTTGTCGAGCGCCGCCTGGTCGATCGTCATCGGCTCGCGGCCGTTCCGCTGGCAGTAGACGGTCGTGAAGTGGTCCGCGAGGAGCGGCACGTCCTCGCGGCGGTCGCGGAGCGGCGGGCTCGTGAGCGCGATCACGTGCAGTCGGTAGTAGAGGTCCTCGCGGAAGTCGCCTTCCTTCGCGGCCTCGAGAAGGTCGCGGTTGGTCGCGGCGATCAGGCGGAAGTCGGCTTTCCGCGTGGTCCCGCCGAGAGGCTCGTACTCGCCCTCGGCCAAGACGCGCAGGAGCTTCACCTGGACGGCCGGGCTGAGCTCGCCGATCTCGTCGAGGAAGAGCGTGCCGCCCGCGGCCTGCGCGATGCGGCCCTCGCGGCGGGTCGCCGCGCCGGTGAACGCGCCCTTCTCGTGGCCGAAGAGCTCGGCCTCGACGATGGTCTCCGGCAGCGCCGAGAGGTTCACGGCGACGAAGGGGCCTTCGAGCCCGGAACGCTCGTGGACGTGGCGGGCGAGCAGCTCCTTTCCGGTGCCGCTCTCCCCGAGGACGAGCACGTTCGCGGTCGACGGGGCGGCCTGCTCGGCGACCTCGAGCGCCCGACGCAGCGCGGGCGAGGTGCCGACGATGGCTCGCGAGCTGGTCGTGCTCCGGAGCGCCTTGAGCTCCCGCTTGAGGGTCCGGTTCTCGGTGACCAGCTGCTGCCGCTCGGCCGCCTGGCGGACCGCCTTCAGGATGGGCATCCGCTTCAGCGGCTTCTCGACGAAGTCGTAGGCCCCCTCGCGCATCGCCTCGACCGCCGTCTCGATGGTGCCGTAGGCGGTCATGACCACCGTTTCGACGTCGGGCGCGACGGTTCGGAGCGCCTTGATGAGGTCGATGCCGCTCATCTGAGGCATCATCAGGTCCGTGAGAACCACGTGGACGTGATGCTGGCGGCAGAGCTCGAGAGCCTCCTGCCCCGACGCGGCGGTCAGCGGCCGCATCCCGCCCTTCTGGAAGATCTTCCGCAGGCTGGTCAGGTTCGAGTCCTCGTCATCGACGACGACCACGGTGATCACGCTCTCGGGGCGCTCGTCTCGGCTCGAGCTCATGGCTTTTCCTCAGGGAGTGGAAGGAAGGGCGACGGCGGCGCTCAGCGACATTTCGGCGCCTCTCTTGTCGATTCTGGCAGAGCCTCTGACATGTTGTCATCCAGATGTCGATGTGACATCGGCGAATCCTGCGGTGGTGTCGGGGGTAGCCTCATGGTGGATATTCGTCTGCAATTGCAGGGCCATCGGGATCCTGTCGGAGTGGCTGACGGATGCCCGACACCGTGACGACGAGGCGCGAACGCCGTGGTTGCCCTCTCCTCCGCCCGTTCGAAAGCGGTCGTTCTCGACATCGTTCAGATTCTTTGGCGGCCCCCTTTGGATGCCGTCGAAAAAGGGGTAGAGTGTGGCCGTGAGACTGAAAACGTTCATCGTGACGGTTGTCGTTGGACTGGGCATGACCACCCCCGTAGGGGCGCAGGATCTGATCGTCGACGGCACCACGACCACGCTCGGGGGCCTCCAGCGCTTCGACCGCGTTCAGGTGATCAACGGCGGCCGGATCGTGGTCCCACCCTTCGACGGGACCGACCGGGCGAACACCGGCAACCTGGTGCTCGTTGCGAACGAGATCCTCGTCGACGCGACGAGCAGCATCTCGGCGCGGGGCAGCGGCTACCAGGTCGTGCGCTGCGGTGACGGTGGTGGCCCTTCGCCGGAAGCTGGCGGCCAGGGCGGCTGCGCCGTCCGCGACTCGGGCGGCGGAGGCGCGCACTTCGGCCAGGGCGGCCGCGGCACGAAGGACTGCAACCTCTTCGGGAGCGCGACGAGCTGTCAGTTCCCACAGGAGTTCGAGTCGGACTGCGGCAACTCGCTCAACGGTGCCGGAACCGCGTGCTCGACCACGACCGACTGCCGAGGTCCCTCGTCTGGATGGGATGGCCTGCCGACGGTGGCGGGGCAGTCCTACTTCCACACCATCTGGGACATCGAGTTCGGCGCCGCCGGCGGCGACAAGGGTTGTCGCGATGGTGATGGCTTCGGCTCCGCGCCTACCGTCGGTGGTCCGGGCGGCGGCCGCATCGTGCTCGCCGGTATCAACGACACGCTGACCGGGACCGTGACCATCGAGGGCACGCTCGACGCGGGCGGCCGTCGCGGCTGTGGCATCGGTAACGACAGCGGCGGCGGCGGCGCCGGCGGGACCATCGTGGTGGTCGCCGACTCGCTCACGGTATCGACCGGCGCCTCTCTCTCCGCGGCCGGCGGTCTCGGCGGAGACACGCTCGCGGGCGCGCCGGCTTCCCCCGACAGCGCCGACTGCCCCGCCGGCTCGCAGACCAGCGGTACCTGCGACGACTGCGGCGGCGGCGGCGGTGGCGGCCTGATCAGCCTGCTCTCGCGCACCCAGGTCATCGATTCCGGCGCCGACTTCGACGTCGCCGGCGCGGTCGGCGGCACCTGCACCATCTGCCAGGGCGAGGCCGGCGGCGGCGCCGGCGAGCTCCAGCTCAACCGGCTCTACGTCGGCGAGACCTGCGACGGCTACGACAACGACTTCGACGGCAGCATCGACGAGGGCCTCGGCACCGCCGTGTGCGGTCTCGGCTCCTGCGCCGTGGACCAGCCGCTCTGCACGGGCGGCGTGCCCACCGCGTGCATGCCCACCACCACGGCCGCGGACTGCAGCGCCCCGGCCGTCTGCGACGAGCCGCGCGTGGTCGTCGTGCTCGATACCTCCGCGTCGATGCTCCAGGACCTCGACGGCTTCCCGACCTTCGGCGACGGATCGGTCGACCACCCCGGCGTCGACACCGACGGCGACGGGTCGACGAACGACTCCCGGCTCTTCCTCGCGAAGGAAGCGCTCGGTCAGGTCATCAGCGCCTATCCGGAGATCGACTTCGCGCTCGCGCGCTACCACCAGGACCAGTCGGTCGACCAGAGCTGTCAGCTCGCGGCGTGGATCGAGTGCGCGGGGATCTTCGCGACCTACGACGAGCCGGCGGACAACACCGGGCCGACCGTCTGCACCGTCGACGTGGGCTCGAGCACGCTCACCGTCCGGCGCGAGTCACCCGGCACCGAGGAGTGCATCAACTACGCCGGCAGCTGCGGTGACCCACGTCGCGGCGCGGACATCCTGGCGGGCTTCGGCACCGACACCCGTGACCTCGTGCGCTGGCTCGACGGTCGCGAGACCGGCTTCGCCACCGACATCACGCCCGGCGACGTCTGCGGCCACTCGAGCGGCGGCGACTGCGAGCTCCGCGCGACCGGCCCGACGCCGCTCGAGGGCTCGCTGCTCACGGCCTACGACTACATGCAGCCGATCATCGACACCGACCCGTGCACGGCGTGTCGACGCTACTCGGTCATCCTGGTGACCGACGGCGCCGAGAGCTGCGACGGTGATCCGTCGAGCGCCGCGACCACCCTCTTCGACGCGGGCATCGACGTCGACGTCGTCGCGGTCTCCGTGCTCCCGGAAGAGCGGGCGTCACTGAACGCGATCGCTCGCGCGGGCAGCGGCGGTGTGGAGGACGCCACCTTCGTCTCCGCGCCCGAGGACCTCGTGCCCACGCTCAGCGAGCTCGTCGCCGGTGCCATCCGCGTCGAGCGCTGCAACGGCGCGGACGACGACTGCGACACCCGCATCGACGAGGGCTTCGTCGGCCTCGGCGACGCCTGCTTCGACGCGGGCATCGGTGAGTGCCGCGGCGAGGGCGACATCCGCTGTCGTGCCGACGAGACGGGCACCGAGTGCGTCATCGACGACCCGGGCGCCACGCCGATGATGGAGACCTGCAACCTGTCGGACGACGACTGCGACGGCGCCATCGACGAGGGACTGACCTGCGGTGGTCCCTGCACGCCGACCGGCGCGGAGGTCTGCAACGGCGCGGACGACGACTGCGACGGAGTCGTGGACGAAGAGGACCCCGCGCTCGGCATGCCCTGCGGCTCCGACGAGGGCATCTGCATGCCGGGCATCACGCGCTGCATCGCCGGCGAACTGGTCTGCGTGGGCGCGACCGACCCGCGCATGGAGACCTGCAACGGCCTCGACGACGACTGCGACGGCGAGGCGGACGAGATGGCCGAGTGCCCGGGCGTGACGCTCTGCATCGAAGGCAACTGTCGCCGCCCCTGCGCGGACACCGAGTTCCCTTGCGCCTCCGGTTTCGAGTGCGTGGACCACGCCGAGACCATGACGCGCGTCTGCCTGCCGACGCCCTGCGCGGCGTGCACCGCTGCCGAGATCTGCCGCGACGACGTGTGCGTGGACCGCTGTGACGGGGTGAGCTGCGACGCGCCCGAGGAGTGCGTTCGAGGTCGCTGCGTGGATTGCTTCGACACCGGCTGCGGTTCCGGCGAGGTCTGCCTCGAGGGGAGCTGCGGCGCCGATCCCTGCGATGGGGTGAGCTGCGACGCCGGCACCCACTGCAGCGCGGGCGACTGCGTGCGCGACTGCGACGACCGGACCTGCGCCAGCGGCAACCGCTGCGGAGCGGACGGCACGTGCGAGGCCGACCCCTGTGCCGAGGTCTCGTGCACCGGCGACGACATCTGCGTCGACGGAAGCTGTCGAGCAGCGGCTTGCACGGACGACGGGTGCGCGGGCGGTCAGGTCTGCGTGCCGAGCGTGGGCTGCGTCGCCGATCCCTGCGTCGTCACCCGATGCAGCGCGGGGTCGATGTGCATCGTCGACGATCGCGGCCGAGCGCAGTGTCGCCTCGACGAGCTCCCCGCCGACCCGGACTTCGTCTGGGCGGGCGGTGGCTCCGGCGCGACGTGTGCCGCCAGCGGCGGGGGCAGTACGAGCTTCGTCTGGCTCTTGCTCGGAGCGCTCGCGCTCGTCGCTCGGAGGCGCCGATGAACCGCTGGCTCGTGGGTTGCGGCGCGCTGGCGCTGCTGCTGGTCGGTTGCGACGTCAGCCCCTTCTGCGTCGCTGGCTGTGTCGAGGACGCGCCGGTGGGCGACGGCGGCGTGCGCGACGGAGAGGTCGCCGACGGCCGCGTGATGGGGCGTGACCTCGGCTGCTCGCGCGAAGAGGAGATCTGCAACGAGATCGACGACGACTGCGATGGTGACGTGGACGAGGACACGGACTTCTTCTCCGATCCCGACAACTGCGGCAGCTGCGGCAACCGTTGCGTGCTGCCCAACGTCGACACCACCTGCGAGGAGGGCGCCTGCGTCGACAACGGGTGCCTCGAGGGCTTCGCCGATCTCGATGACGGTGAACCGGGCTGCGAGTACCGCTGCCCGATCTTTCCCGCGCAGGCCGAGGGCTGCAACGGGTTGGACGACGACTGCGATGGCGTGGTCGACGAGGACCTGACGACCCCGACCAACTTCTGTCGGGACACGCCGGGTACGCCCTGCGCGGGCGCTGGGCCGGTCTGCGAGACCCGCGGGGGCGTGACCACCTGGTACTGCGGCTATGACGCCGACGTGGAGTTCGACCCGGACGTGCCGAACGGCATCGTGCTCGAGGAGATGCTCTGCGACGGGCTCGACGGCGACTGCGACGGAGTGGCGGACGACGGCTTCGAGACCCTCGGCAACGTCTGCGACAACGGCATGCTCGGCGCGTGCCGCGACGCGGGCCAGGTCGCCTGCGACCCGGCCGACCCGACGACGACCACCTGCGACTTCTCGCTCGGGGTCGACCCGGTGCCGGGCGCGCCGAGCGCGGAGCTCTGCAACCGGATCGACGACAACTGCGACGGCGTGATCGACAACGCCGACCCGAGTGACCCCGACCGCGTGCTCGACGAGATGGTGCACATCACCGACGGCGGGCTCGACTTCTGGATCTACACCTACGAGGCCTCGCGACCGGGCGCGACGGACGCCAACGCGGGCACCGACTCCTCGCGCGCGTGCTCGCAGTCCACGGTGCTCCCGTGGACCACGGTGGGCTTTGCCGCGGCCGAGGCGGCGTGCACCGCGGCTGGCCATCGGCTCTGCACGGCGGCCGAATGGCAAGCCGCATGCGAGGGCGCGTCGGCGACCGCCTATCCCTACGGCGCGGCGTACGAGGCGCTGACGTGCAACGGCGCCGACCAGGGCCCGGCCGCGAGTCGCGGAGCGATGCCCGGTGGCGCGCTCGCGATGTGCCTGAGCGCCAGCGGGGTCGCGGATCTCAGCGGCAACGTGAAGGAGTGGACCGACGACCCGCGCGACGTGATCGGCGGCAGTCAGATCTACGTCATCCGCGGGGGCAGCTACGACTCGCCACGGCTCGGCCTGACGTGCCAGACCGACCTGAGCCGCGCGACCGAGGAGACCGCGCTGCCGACGCTCGGCTTCCGCTGTTGCTCGGATACGGGTCCCTGAGTGGTTCCCCTGCAGACCATTCTCCGTGCGCAGCGCGGCCGCTACCTGTGGGGGCTGCGCGTCGGTGAGGGTTCGCTGCTGAGCTGGCAGGTCGGCGACGCCCATTTGCACGTCGAGATGGGTCGGAGCGTCGATGGGCTCGACCAGCGCTTCGCCGAGCCGCGCGGGAAGTGGCAGGTCGAGGTCCTCGATGGCGAGGTGCTGCTCAAGACACCGGCCGGGTCGGGCACGATTCGCGCGGAGGAAGCGCCCTCCGAGGAGCTCGAAGAGCTGCTCGAGCTCCTCGAGGGACAGGCCCTGGTCTCGTGCGAGCTCGGCGAGTCGCTCGCGCTCCGCTTCGACCTCGAGGCAGAGCTGGTGGTGAGCGGTGCGCGCGCGTGGGTGCGCTCGGTCGGGCCAGAGGGGGAGGGCGAGTGGAACGCGGAGTGACCGCATGAGCGGCGCAAGCGGCCAGCTCCGCTAGGCGGGCAGTGGCCCTTGCGCTTTGCGCGGGCCGACACAGCTTCGGCGCCTCGCTCCGGCGGGAGCATTCGCCATGGCCCTCTCGACGCTCAAAGGGAAGAACGTGCCGGTCCGGCTCTGGACGCCCATTCACGAGGTGGAGTCCAAGGCGCTCGACCAGCTGCGGAACATCGCGGCGCTGCCGTGGGTGTTCAAGCACGTGGCGTGCATGCCGGACGTCCACTTCGGCAAGGGTGCGACGGTGGGCTCCGTCATCGCGATGAAGGGCGCGGTCGCGCCCGCCGCGGTCGGCGTCGACATCGGTTGCGGGATGGCGGCGGTGAAGACCAATCTCTCGGCGTCCGACCTGCCCGATTCGCTGGCCCTGCTTCGCCACCGCGTCGAGAAGGCGATCCCGGTCGGCTTCAAGTCGCACGACCGCGTGACCAAGCACGCGGAGAAGCTCCCGCTCTTCAAGGAGTTCCACGACCTGACGGAGAAGGTGCACGGAAGCCTGGGCAAGGTCCGCAAGCAGCTCGGGACGCTCGGCGGCGGCAACCACTTCATCGAGCTCTGCCTCGACACCGAGCAGGGCGTGTGGCTCATGCTCCACTCGGGCTCGCGGAACATCGGCAAGACCCTCGCCGAGATCCACATGGGTCGCGCGCGCAAGCTCGCACACAACGCGGAGCTCCCCGACAAGGACCTCGCCGTCTTCCTCGCCGGCACGCGCCAGATGCAGGAGTACCGGCGCGACCTCTATTGGGCACAGCGCTACGCGAAGGCGAACCGCGAGGTGATGCTGAAGCTCTACCAGGAGGTGCTGGTGAAGCTCTTCCCGCAGGTGCGCTTCGAGACGCCGATCGAGTGTCACCACAACTACGTCGCGGAGGAGGTCCACTTCGGCGAGGACGTCTTCGTGACCCGCAAGGGCGCCATCAGCGCGCGCGAGGGCGAGCTCGGCATCATCCCCGGCTCGATGGGCACCCGCTCGTACATCGTGCGCGGCCGCGGCAACCCCGAGGCCTTCCAGTCCGCGTCCCACGGCGCCGGTCGGCGCATGAGCCGCGGCCAGGCCAAGCGGACCTTCTCGCTCGACGACCTGCAGGAGCAGACCGCCGGCGTCGAGTGCCGCAAGGACCGCGCCGTGCTCGACGAGATCCCCGGCGCCTACAAGGACATCGACCAGGTCATGGCGAACCAGCAGGACCTCGTCGAGGTCGTGTACGAGCTCAAGCAGATCATGTGCGTGAAGGGCTGAGCGGCGCTTGCCTCGGCGGGGCCGAGGCGCGACTCTCCGCCGCATGACCGGCATGAACCTCTCGCCCGAGCGCTCGGCGCTCGCGATCATCGACATCCAGGAGCGCCTCGTCGCGGCGATGCCGGAGGCGGAGCGCGAGCGCTGTGTGAAGAACGCGGCGATCCTCGCCGAGGCGGCCGGGCTGCTCGGCGTGCCGGTGCTCGTGAGCGAGCAGTACCCGAAGGGGCTCCTGCACACCGTGGCGCCGATCGCGGAGAAGCTCCCCGAGGGCACGCAGGTCATCGAGAAGGTCGAGTTCGATGCGTGCGCGAACGGCGACTTCGCGGCGAAGCTCGACGCGCTCGGGCGCGACCAGGTGATCCTCACCGGGATGGAGGCGCACATCTGCGTCTTCCAGACCGCGCGGGGCCTGGTGGAGACCGGCCGCACCGTGCACGTCGCCTACGACGCGACG
Source organism: Deltaproteobacteria bacterium (assembly GCA_017644045.1). Lineage (GTDB taxonomy): Bacteria > Myxococcota_A > Polyangia > Polyangiales > Houyiibacteriaceae > UBA1660. The sequence continues at coordinate 520,309 of JAEPMI010000006.1, read as the reverse complement.
TGCTCGCGGCTGGTCGAGCACCGCGACGCCGCCCGCGAGCTCTGGGCGAAGGTGGGGGCGGTTCCGACGATCACCGAGACCGTGCTCTTCGACTGGCTCGGCAAGGCGGGCGGCGACGCCTTCAAGACGATCTCGAAGCTGATCCGTTGAGTGTTCCCGCGCTGCGAGGTGCTCTGGCCAAGAGTTGGCAAGAGATTCAGGGAGCCGGTGATTCGCTCGGCGTGACGGTTCACGCGCAGTGGATGAAGTCGTCGAACACTCGGTTGTCGGTTCCCGTCTCCACCACCTCGTTTTCACCCGTCTGTGAGATCGTGGTCGATCGGCGAGCAGACCAGGTGATCGGTCGCGTCGTTCCAGTCGGCCTGCCTTCGGAGACTCCGCCGCTCTACAACATCGTGCGCACGACTCGGGGGCAACATGCGGACGACGAGTGGCTGCTGATGGAGGGGGGACCCGGGCGTTGGACTTCGGTAGGTGCCGCCGAAGTCCTAGTTGCCGCGGCCGCTGCTGCCGGATCCGACCTGGTGGTACAGCTCTCCAGGGTCTTCGATGAGAGCTCGAGGCACTGGGTCGCCCTCGTCGAGGGTCTCCGCCGGGCGGTGGGCGACGGGTTCTTCAGAGAGGGGGAACACCCCAACCCCGGCAGCGGACCCGTGGCTTCGTACCCTGGGAAGGAGCCGAGCTGGGATGCGGACGACACAGTGCGCCAGCTCGTGGCCTTCATGCCTGCGCTCGAGTGTGAGGACGCCGCATCACGAGAGCTCGTCCTCCAGGCGAGACGCGAGATCGCCCTCCCGTTCGCGGAACGCTGAGGGTCCGCGACCAAGTCCGTTCTTGGCTTCGGAGACCCGGCCGTTCCCAGAGGTCGTGGGGAGCCTGACCGAGCTCAGCCGCCGGCGAGGGGTTCGAGGACCTTCTGGATGAAGGCGGGCGGGGGGATGAAGCGGAGGGTTTGGCCGTCCGCTTCGGAGGGCAGTCGCATGAGCTGGCCCTCGTGCCACCAGTAGAGCTGGTTCGAGAGCGAGCCGGGGCCCTCGATGTGCATCTGCTGGGTCATGCCGAGCATGGCGTTGATGGCGAGCACGACTTTGGCGTCCACGATGCGGTGCAGCAGGAGAGTGTGCCGGTGCGGGACGGAGAAGAGCAGGCCGTGCGGCGGTGGATCGACGAAGTGCGCCAGGTGCATCAGGTGGCTGGCGATGAAGAAGCTGTCGCCGAAGAGCGCTCGGAACGCGATGCCCTCACCGGCGTCGAGGTCCTCGACGGTCGGCGGATCGAAGCGGGCGACGTTGTCGCGGGCGAGCTCGAAGAGCGCGTCGTCGTCGACCGTCCAGTGACCGCGCACCTCTTCCGACACGGTGACGACGGAGGTCGGTAGGTCGACCGTGAGGACCGCGATCAGGTCGTCGGTGACCGACCACCACACGAGCTTCGCCTCGGGCAGGTTGTCGAGCATCGAGCGCGGGTAGACCCGCAGCTTGAGGCGGTCCTTCATCGCCTCGAAGTTCTCGAGGCGAGTGTCGAGCGCCTCCATCTCCGAGAAGCCACCGAGAGTGGTGTCGAAGTGGCCGGCGATGATCGCGGCCCACTCGCTCGGCTTCGCCGCGGCGTGGCAGCGCTGCGCGAGGTTCTTCAGCCCCATCCGGTTGCCGCCGCTCTCGCGCGGGATGTGCACGATGCCGTCGTCGATGCGGAACTCGATGCCCCGGCCCTCGAGGTCGGCGCGTACCGCATCGACGAAGGCTCGGTAGGCCTCCCCATCGAAGAACGACGCCCACTCCGGCGCGTCGCCATCGCCACCGTCGTTGAACCAGCGGGTCACGGCGGGAACGTAGCAGAGCCGCTCAGAATGCGGCACCGAGCGAAATGCTCGCGCCTCTGTGGTCGACGCACGGCGTGATCCGGAAGTCCGAGCGGTGTCGCTCACGCCAGGCGCGGCGTTTGGCGACCTGGATGGGGAGCAGGAGCGCTCCCGCGAGGAAGGCCAACCCACCCAGCACCCCGACCCCGATCCCTATCGCCCTCAGTTCTTCGTCTTCGTCGCAGTCCTCGGCCCATGCGAAGCAGAGCGTGCTGAGCGCGGTCAGGGCCCCTCCCAGACCGAGCACTGCCAGACCTGCCGGCATCAGGAGGAGTGGCCCCACGAGGGACGGTTTGGGATCGAGGGGCTGGAGGCGGAGGTCCACCCGGGAGACCGTCTCGTGAGGGACCTCCATGACCTCGCCGGTCCGGAGGAACACCCGAACGTCGTCGCCTGCGCGATAGGTCTGGATCTCTCCACGGAAGACCTGCCCGTCGAGGGTGCGGACGGCGCCCACATCCGCCCGGGCGGAGGCAGCGACGGACCCGGCCATTAGGACGAGTCCCAGCGTCGCCCGCGTACGCATCAGAACGAGGCCTCGAGTGAGAGCGCTCCGCCGCGCCGACTCACGACCGGAGAGAGTCGGAGCCCATGTTCGTACCGGCGGCGCCACGCCGTTCGCGCGCTCAGTCGCCTCGGCAGCAAGACGAGCCACGCGACGATCGAGAGCGCGACGCCACCAAAGAGGAGGGCGATCGACCCGTGCTGACGCGGTTTGCAGCGGGCGCCCGAGCGGGCTTCTCCGGAGCATCCGGACGCAGCGAAGAGCGCCCCGGCGGCGCCCATGAGTCCAGCACCGACCAAGCCCACCACCACCGGGGCGCCGAAGCGAGGCACGGTCGGGGCCGACATCACCCGCACGCGCGCCAGACGGTCGAAGCGAACGACGACGACCGAGCCATCGTCCCTGGTGACGACCGCGTCGCCGCCCTGCTCGTAGTGAAGCTCGCCTTCGAATCGACTCCCGTCGACCGCGATCACCAGACCGCGCTCGGCGCGTGCCGGTTCTTCCATGACGGCGACCGCCATCATGGCGAACGCGCCCATCCATCGCACCCTCGATCGAATCTTCATCGTGCCCTCGTGGTTTGCGTGTCGTCAGAAGGTGACGCCGAGCGATAGCCGCCCGCCGCGCCGACCGAGCGATGGGGTGATCCGAACGTTGCGGCCTTCGTTCCACGCTTGGCGCTTCCTCACCTGGATCGGCAGGACGACGAAGGCTCCGACCAAGAACACCAGGCCCCCCATGACTCCGAGACCGACGCCCAGGGCGAGCCCCTCGTCGTCGGTCTCGCAGTCGCCTTCCCAATCGAGGAAGCAGGAAGTCGCCATGAGACCGAGACCCAGTCCCAGAAGCCCGAGCCCGACACCGGCAGGCATCAAGATCAGGGGCATGGTCAGCGACGGTCTTGGATCGCGTTGCTCCACGACCAAGTCCACCCGAGCGACTCGTGCCGCTGGCACCCGGACCCGCTCTCCGTTCTCGAGCTCGACCACCGCGTCTTGGCCTTCGCGGTAGTCGATGACGTCACCACGAATGACGTCCCCGCCGGTGGTGCGCACGGACTCCTCGTCCGCGCTCGCCGTTCCAGGAGTCGCGCCGACGGCCACCACCGCGCACACCACGATCCACCCCACGCTCGTCCAGTCTCTCATCACTCCTCCCGTGCTCGCTTCGGGAGGGCTCGGAGCAAGGATGGGGCCAGGTGCTCCCCGCTCGATTTCGTAGGAGCGGAAGTCGCCGTGGCTGGCGACGATGTGCACGCGCCTGCACGCCGTGCCGTTTCGGCGCGTCGTCAGAAGAGGTCGAGCTGTGCGCGCTGCTTCGGTGGCCGCCGGAAGGTGCTCACGTTCAGCTCGCGACCGACCTGGCGTCGGCGCAGCCCGAGGCGGCGGGCCTGCTTGGTGAAGAGCTCTTCGATGATCGCCCAGCGGGGACCGGAGCCACGCATGCGCTGGCCGAAGCGCGCGTCGTTGAGCTTCCCGTCGCGCATCTGACGGATGGCGCTGCGCACTTTGTCGGCTCGAAGCGGGTAGGCCTCTTCGAGGCGTTGCTCGAAGACCGGCCGCACTTCCTTCGGGAGCCGCAGGAGGATCGGGAAGGCGTGCTTGGCGCCAGCCTCCGCGGCGCGCTCGAGCACCGGGAGGATCTGGTCGTCGTTGAGGCCGGGGATGATCGGCCCGAGCGAGACACCGACGTCGACACCGGCCTCCGCCAGAATGCGCACCGTCTCCAGGCGCTTGCTCGGTGGGCTCGCGTTCGGCTCGATCGCGCGCGCCATCGCGTCGTCGGCGAAGGGCACGCTGATGGTCACGCAGCACGCGGCCTCTTCGGTGAGCCGCGCGAGCAAGTCGACATCGCGGCGGACGAGCTTCGACTTGGTGATCATCGAGACGGGGTTGCGGTACTCGACGCAGACCTCGAGGCAGGCGCGTGTGAGCTCGTAGCTCGCCTCGAGCGGCTGGTAGCAGTCGGTGTTGCCGCTGAAGACCACCGTCTCCCCGGTCCACGACTTCTTCTCGAACGCCGCGCGCAGCCGCTCGGCGATGTTGGTCTTCACCACGATCTTCCGATCGAAGTCGGTACCCGCGCCGAAGCCGAGGTACTGGTGGCTCGGCCGCGCGTAGCAGTAGGCACAGGCGTGGAAGCACCCGCGGTAGGGATTCACCGACCACGTGAACCCGATGTCCGGGCTGTCGTTCTTCGAGAGCGCGCTCTTGGTCTCCTGCTCGTAGACCTCGAGCCGCGCCTCCGGCGCGAGCACCTCGAGCTCGACCCGCGCCTCGTGAAAGGGGTTGGGGGGATTGGCGACCCGCCGCATGACTGGCATTGTGTTCAGTATCTGGGCGGGCGTCAATCGGTCAGCGGCTGACCCTCAGATCGAGCTGCGCTTCGCCCTCGACGGGTCGGCACTCGTCGCCCTCGCAGGTGAAGCTGTGGACCTCCACTCGGACTCGCGCGGGTCCAGGCTCGCGCGCGGCGATCGGGATCCGGAAGACCAGCGGCGTGGCTCCGGGGTCCACCGCGTCGGGGCGTAGCAAGCGACCGCGCACGACCTCGACGGCGTCGCCCTCGGCCCGCGGCGTGACCATCACCGGTCGTTCGTCTTCCGCCCATACTCGCAGCTCGACCGTCGTGCGGTCGCCGGCTCGCAGACTGGCCGGCGCGTCGAGCTCGACCCGCAGGGCCTGCGCGTAGCCGACGGTCGCGACCATCAGCACCAGCGCGGCCACGCTAGTCCGCATAGGGGACCACCTCGGTGGGTTGCCGTTGTCCGAACCAACGCATCAACCGCGTTCGCGGTTTGCCCTCGTCGTCGAAGTCGATGAGCGCGTAGGTGAGACCGCTGTCCTGACCGAGGTGTTTGAGATCGAGATTGACCATCTTCACCCACGTGCCGGTGTTCACCAGCGTCTTGCCGTTCGGCAGCTGCAGGAAGCGCGGCCCGTGGCTGTGGCCGACGATGAGCGTGTGTGCGCCGCGCATCTTGTTGAGCGCGCGGATCGCGTGGTCGTCGTAGCCGCCGGTCAACGCGAGCAGGTCGTCTTTGACCAGCTTGGGGATCGCCTTGATGCGGTCCCACCACGCGCGCAGCCGGAACACGCGGTAGCGCATGAAGTAGAAGAACGAGTGCCAGAAGAAGCGGAGCACGAACCCCGGATCGAAGAAGACCGACGCCCACAGGAATCGGTTCAGCGGCTGCACCCGATCGATGTGCGAGCGAGTGGCCTTGAGCGGGTTCATCACCTCGAGGATCCAGAGGCTCCCCCAGGGGAGCTTGAGCAGCTTCCGGTCGCCCCGGGTCTCGAACATGTCGTTCGGGTCGACCTGGTGGATCCGCTCGAACTGGTGGCCGTGGCGGACCTGGATCCCCTCGGGGAGGTAGTAGGTGTCCGACCCTGTGATGAAACGCACGCGCTCCCCGGCGTCACCCGGAGCCACGTAGCGGCGGAAGAGGGCCTGCACTTCCGGGAAGAAGAACTCGAGGTCGTGGTTGCCCGGGATGAAGGTGATCTCGCACCCGGGCTGGGCCATGAAGTCGGCCAGCGCGCGCACGAAGACCGGGTGCCCATCGAGGCAGGCCCGGAGCTTCTCGACCGCGACCTCCTCGGTCACTTCGGTGGGCCATTCCCCAGCGATCTTCACTTTCAGGAGATCGAAGATGTCCCCATTCAGGATGAGCTCGACTTCGCGCTCTTCTCCTGGCTTCGGCTGATAGTGAGCGATGAGCTCCGCGAAGCGGTCGTCGTGAAAGAAGTCCTCGAACGGGTTCACCTTTCCGGGGCGGCTGCCGTCGACGAGGTGCAAGTCGCTGAGGACGAGGCGGATGAGCTTCATGAGCGGGGGATCGTGGGGGCGCGCGGGGAGCCCCTCGACACGCTACCAGGCCGGGCGATCGGCGTGGGGCCGAGCTTGACTGTTGCCAACCGTGGCCGATACTTCCTTGGAGCAGGATTCCAGGGAAAAAACCGACTCGCGAGCGCTTTCGGCAGGGCCGACCGTTCGGAGTCCGGCCGGGCCTGTTCGGGCACCCCTACACGAGCTTAGAGAGCGAAGGCGAGCACGATGATGCGAGGCGACGAGATGACGGCAGCGCGGCGGCCCCGAATGGGCCTGCCCCGAGTGGCGCTGGCCTTCCTTGCCAACGCGGCGCTCGTCGTCGGTTGTGGCGAGTGTGGTGACCCCGAGCTGCTGAACCCACCTCCGTCGCCGACGGTCCGAACCGATGACGCGGGCACCGACTCGTTCATGGGCTTCCCCGATGGCTCCGGCATCGGCGTCGACCGACTGACCGTGTCGCGGGTCACTCCGAATCATGGCCCCTTCGTGGGTGGCAACAGCGCCATCGTTCGCGGCACCGGCTTCACCGAGGAGTCGTTCGTGACCGTCGGTGGTCGCCTGGTGCAGCCCGCCGACACGGACTTCCGCAGCCCGAACCAGCTCGTGGTCGTGATGCCCGCTGGCGAGCCCGGTGTGGTCGACGTGACCGTCGAGGCCGGTGACCAGAGCGCCACGCTGCCCGACGCCTACACCTACGACTCGTTCTACGTGGAGCCGAACCGCGGCTCGACCGGCGGCGGCACCTTCGTGACGCTCATCGGCATGGGCGAGGCCTTCCTCGAGGGCGACTCCGTGACCTTCGACGGAGCCGAGTGCACCGAGCTCGACATCATCTCCACGGGCCGCGCGACCTGCCTCACGCCGCCCGGCGTCATCGGCGCGGTCGACGTCACCCTGACCCACGACGACGGCAGCTCGATCACGCTCGAGGAAGCCTACGAGTATTACAACTCGTCCGACCCCTTCAACGGCGGTCTCGGCGGTGGGCCGCTCGCCGGGACGATGAACGTCACCGTGCTCAACGCGCTCACCGGTGGTCCGGTGCCGGGCGCCTTCGCCATCATCGGCGAGGATCTCGAGACCGAGCACCAGGGCCTCACCGGCCTCATGGGGCAGATCGCGTTCTCCGGTCCGGACATCATCGGAGACCTGACCGTCCACGTCGCGATGGACTGCTTCGAGAAGACCTCCTTCGTCTCCTTCGACGCGCAGGACGTGACCGTCATCCTCTACCCGTGGAACAACCCGCCGCCCCGCTGCATCCCGCCGGGCGAGCCGATGCCGCCGCCCACCGGTCGTGGCGTGCAGGGCGCGTTCGTCGGCGGTGAGCTGGTCTGGCAGGGCCCGAACGAGATGGGCCCGAACCCCTGGGTCAACGTCCCCGAAGGTCGGCCCGGCTGGGAGCGGGTGGCCTACGTCTACGCGACGCAGCCCTGCGCGGGCGACTCGTTCAGCTGCATCAACCCGGACCCGAACCTCGGCGGCGGCAACAACCGCGTGCTCGAGACCCCGCTCGGCGTTCGCGGTTACCCCTTCCGCATCTTCGTGCGGCCGGCGGCGTTCGCCGTGTACGCGCTGGCGGGCCTGGAGAACCAGGTCACCGGTGAGTTCCTGCCCTACGTGATGGGCGTCGCGCGCAACGTGCTGGCCGGTCCGGGCGAAGAGGTCGGCGCGATCGAGCTCCTCATGAACATCCCGCTCGACCACTACCTCGACGTTCGGCCGGAGGGCATCCCCGGTCCCGGTACCCGCGGGCCGGACCGTTTCCTCGCGCGCGCCGACATCGACCTTGGTGGCGAGGGCCTCATCGTTCGCCGCACGCCGACCGGTGAGCCCATCGACGAGGTCAACGCTCGCAGCGCCGAGCGTGCCTTCCGCTTCTTCGCGCAGCCGGCGCTCCTCGGTGCGCTCTCCGATGGCCGTGTTCGGATCGAGACCTCGTTCGTGACCGGTGACTTCGGCGCGGACCCGAGCAGCCACGTGCGCACCACCGGCGTCCGAGAGGTGGACTCGGAGGTCGTCGTGGGCGGCTGGCTCGGTGTGCCCGTCGCCACGGCGCCGGCGTTCGGTCAGCCGATCCCCGCCGACCGCATCCTTCGCTGGGAGAACACCGGCGACCGCGACCCCGACCTGCACCTCGTGCTGATGGTCGGCGGCGACAACAACGCGGCGTGGCGTCAGTTCGTCCCCGGCCACGTCTACGAGTCGCCCATCCCCGACCTGTCGAGCATTCCCGACATCCCCGACATCGCAGACGGCTTCGTCACGTGGGTGGTCTACGCCATCGACATCCCCGGCTTCGACTTCAACACCGTCGACTACGGTGACCAGGCCCAGCGGCGCTGGAGCGCCTGGGCCATCGACGTGTTCACCGCGCGTCAGTGATCCGTCGTTCGAGACTCACATGAAACGAATCGTTCTCTCTTTCCTTCTCGTCGCTGCGTGCGGTGACGACGACTTCGTACGCACCGACATGGGTCCGCAGGATCCGGTCGTGGATGGCGAGTTCCGTTGCCTCTCGCCGGACTCGCAGGCGTGTCTCGCCGGCTCCTGGTGGACCTGCGACTCGGACGGCGAGTTCCTCCGTCGGGTCGAGGATCGCTGCATCGATCGCGGCGAGATCTGCATCGAGGACCAGGGGGGCTGCGCCCTGTGCTTCCCGGAGAGCCTGAGCTGCGACGACGAGAACAACGTCATCCAGTGCAACGCGACCGCGGACGGAACCACCGTCATCGAAGAGTGCGATCTCGACGAGGGCGAAGTCTGCCGCACCGGCCAGTGCATCGACCTCTGCGACGCCGCGATCATGGATCAGAGCTACGTCGGCTGTACCTTCTTCTCGGCCGACCTCGACAACGCCGCGATCGGCTTCGGCCGCGACGCCTCGAGCCAGCAGTACGCCGTGGTCATCTCGAACCCGAGCGCCCTCGAGACCGAGGTCGTGGTCGAGGTGAACGACGCGCCCTACGGTGAGACTCCGGTCATTCGCGAGATCGAGCGGGTCACGCTCCTTCCTGGCGACCTCGAGACCATCGCGCTCCCGCGGCGCGAGCTCGATGGCTCGAGCTCGAACCAGGTCTGCACGGCCGGCGCGGGCGACTGCCCGGGCAGCGAGGTCTGTGTCTGCGCCGGTAGCCCGCCCTGCTTCTGTCGGGTGAGCGAGGAGTCCTCGGGCCTCAACGACGGCACGCACAGCGCGCTGAGCTCGCAGGCGTTCCGGATCACCTCGACGCTCCCGATCATCGCCTACCAGTTCAACCCGCTCGATAACGTCGGCGTGTTCTCGAACGATGCCTCGCTGCTGCTGCCCACCTCCGCCATCGGCGAGGAGTACAGCGTGGTCTCCTGGCCGCAGACCATCGCCGACGCGGACTGCAACCCGGCCGACCCGGCGTGCGCGGACATCGACTTCGACACCAGCACCGACGACGAAGACCTGCGCGCCTTCCTGACCGTGGTCGGCACCGAGGCCGGCACCCAGGTCACGTTGACCATGGGCGACTTCGTGGGCCGTACCGTGCCCGGTGGCGGCGTCCCCGAGCTCCAGCCGGGCGACGAGTTCGTGACCACCCTCGGGCCCTTCGACGTGCTCAACATCGAGAGCGACGGCCTCAACACCGACTTCACCGGTACGCGCATCTCGGCGACGGCGCCCGTGAGCGTGTTCGTCGGCGGCGAGGCCTCGGACGCCCCGCGCTTCAACACCTACGCGACGCGTCGCTGTTGTGCGGACCACCTCGAGGAGCAGCTCTTCTCGAACGTGACCCTCGGCTCGTCGTTCTCGATCGCGCGGATGCCCCCGCGGACCGTGGCGCTCAACGACGCCTTCCTCGACCCGACCCGTGACAGCGTCGCCGAGGTCGACGAGGAGGAGTGGCTGCGGATCATGGCGGTCGCCCCGGGGGTCACCGAGATCACCACCACGCTGCCGCCGCCCGACGACCGCATCATGCTGGACCAGTTCGACGCGATCATCTTGCCGATCCCGAACGACTTCCTGATGAGCACCATCGACAACAAGCCGCTCGCCGTGCTCCAGGTCCTGCCGAGCCAGCAGAACATCGGCATCCCGAACTACTACCCCGGCGGAGACCCGGCGATCGTCGCGGTGCCGCCCATCGAGCAGTACCGCCAGGACTACGTCTTCCTGACGCCGGACAAGTACGCCTTCGACTTCGTCGTCATCACCGCCGACCGGGACACCCAGGTGCTCCTCGACGGAGAGCCGCTCGACCCGGGCCGGTGCACCACCAGTCCGGCGGACGGAATCGTCCGAATGCCCGGTGACCCGCCCCCGCAGAAGGTGGTGCACCGCTGCCAGCTCTCCTTCCCGGAGGTCGAGCTCAGCTGCGACCCGGAGAACCCGGATTGCCTCGCTGGCGTGGGCGATGGCGAGCAGGACGACGGCGTCCACAACATCATCGCGGATGCCGAGGTCGGCGTGGTCATCTACGGCTTCGACGCCTTCGTGAGCTACGCCTACGCGGCCGGTCTGGACCTCGAGCCCAACCCGATCTGATCACAAGCCGGCGCCACCGTCGGCGCCCGGCTGATATCGTTCCCTCCGATGGCCTTCCCGAAGCCCTTCTATCGCTGGCGTCCGCATCCTTGGCACGGGCTGACCCCCGGCGAGCGGGCGCCCGAGGTGGTGAACGCCTACATCGAGCTGACGCCCTTCGACTCGGTGAAGCTCGAGGTCGACAAGGAGACGGGCTACCTCCGCGTCGACCGGCCGCAGACGACGTCCTCGCAGCCGCCGGCGCTCTACGGGTTCATCCCGCGCACCTATTGTGACGTGAAGGTCCAGGCGCTCTCGCCGAAGTCGAGCGAGGGTGACGGAGACCCGCTCGACATCTGCGTGCTCAGCGAGCGCCTGATCGACCGACCGGAGATCCTGCTCAACGCCATCATCGTCGGTGGGTTGCAGATGGTCGACGGCGGGGAGGCCGACGACAAGATCATCGCGGTCCTCGAGAACGATCACCTCTACGGCCGAGCGAAGGACATCGGTGATCTGCCGCCGATCCTGGTGGACCGACTTCGGCACTACTTCCTGACCTACAAACAGCTCAACCCGACGGCGAAGCGCCCCACCGTGAGCATCGAGAGCGTCTACGACGCCGCGCACGCCAAGAAGGTCATCGAGGCCTCCATCGAGGACTACGACCAGGCCTTCGGGACCTGAGCGCGCCTCAGCGCGACCAGCGGAGGAGCACCGGCTCTTCCACGCTGTACCCGCCCTCGTAGTCGAGGCCCACGTACTCCAGGACGACGAGCGCGTAGGGCTCGCCGGGCACGTTCAGCACGCGAGCGACGCGGACGTCGGGCGACCCGAACGTGGTGACGCGCACCTCGCGCGATCCGCGGGGCCCTCGGAGCCGGACCCGCACGTCGTACCCACGCAGGGTCTCGTCCGAGCGCCGCCCGATCGCGCGAGCCGAAGACCGCTCCACCTGCACGAGCGACGGATCCGTCGCCGGCAGCGCTTCCAGTCGGTCCCGACGGTCGTCGAGGCTCCAATCGCTCCAGTCCGCGACCACGCCGAGCGTCTCGAAGCGCCGTGGTCGCTCGCCTCCGAGGGGGAGCCCACGAATCGTCGGGAACTCGGTGCCCTCGATCCGAACGAGCACCTCGCGGGTCTCGGGGTCCAGCCACGCCGCCGTCACCTGCTGCGGTTCGCCGATGGTCGCCGCCGCGCTCGAGGCGACCAAGAGCACCAGCCATGGAGCGATCACGCGCATGGTGGCGAGACGGGCGCGGTCGTCGGGTATTCACGTCGACGCGCGAGCTCTTCTCACCCCCAGTAGAGGTCGACTGGGCGACCGCGGTCAGCCATTCGCTCGGCCGCCCGGGTCGGAGTGCCAACTCCGCCCCTCGATCCCGTCACGCCTCCGATCTATGCTGGACACTCGTTCAGTATCATGTCGGAATCTTCCACCGCGCGCGACCGGCGAGCTCAACGGCTAGAGCTCGCGAAGGCTCGCCTCCACGAGCGTTTCGCCGAGGTCACCCGACCGCGCGCCGACAGCGGTGAGCGGCTCCTCTCCGGCTGGCCGGCGCTCGACGTTCGGCTCGGCGGTCTCGGTCGCGGCCAGTCGCTCCTCGTCCAGGCAGCTCCCGGTGCGGGTGGGCTCGCGCTCGTCGGCGACTGGCTGACCTACGCCGCCGACGCGGACCACCGGGTCGCGCTCATCGACGCCGAGGGCTCCGTCGCTCCGGAAGCCGCGCTCGCGGACGCTCCCATCTGGGTCGTGCGCACCCCGCACGGCTGGGTCGCCGCCGACCTCCTGCTCCGCTCCGGTGGCTTCGACCTCGTCGCGATGGTCGGCGTCCCACCGGCCGATCGGGGCCGCGTCGGCCCGCGCATTCGCCGGCTGCTCGCCGAGCACGGCACGCGCCTGATCGCCCTCGGCGCTCGTCCTCCCTTCCGTCCGGACCACTCGGTGAGCGTCTCGCTCGCCGCGGTCGAGTGGTCCGCTTCCCCCGTCGGCGACGCCCCCCGGCGTCGCACCTTCCGCGTCGAGACCGCTGGCGCGTCGTTCGAGGTGACCCGTGCCGACTGCTCCATCGATCGCCTGCGTGCAGATCCCCTGGCTCCCGATCGTCGCGCATCACGGGGCAGACGCCGCAAGCGCTGACCGACCGCGCGCCGTCCACCACGGTCGCGGTACGGCCGCGCGCATCACCTTTCACGATCGCATCGCAGCCGCCGCGGGCGTCCGCGTCGGTCAGACGCTGGCCACGGCGCGCGCGCGCGCCGCCGATCTCGACAGCCGCCTCTTCGAGCCCGATCGCATGGCCGAAGCGCGCCGCGGGCTCGTCGCGCGCTTGCTCCACCATACGCCTCGGGTCGCGGCTTCCGGTCCGATCCGTTTCTGGGCCGAGCCCGTCGCCGAGCCGCGCCGCTGGGCGGACGCCGTCCGCGCCGATGCGGTCCACGCGACCACCGCGCCGGCCGACGACGTCGCGGTGGGGGTCGGCCACTCCGCGACCGTGGCGCAGGTCGCCGCGTTCCTCTCGCCGGGCTGCGTGCGCGTGGTCGACGACACCGAGGCGCGTGCCTTCCTGGACGCGGCTCCCCTCGAGGCGCTCGCGCTCGGATCGGAGACGCTCGACCTGCTCGCGTCGATCGGCGTACGCCGGATCGGCGAGCTGCGCGCGCTGGACCCGGCGAGCCTCGGCCATCGTTTCGGCCCGGAGCTCGCGCGCGCTCGGCGGCGGCTGGAGACCGACGTTCGTGGGCCGACGCACCCCGGTCGTGCGCCGGAACGCAGCGTGGTCGTCTCCACCGGCGATGCGGTCACCACCATCGAGCCGCTGCTCTTCCTCCTCGCGCCAGCGGCAGAGCAGCTCCTCGCGAGTGTCCGCCGCGACGAACGGGGGGTGACCGCGGCGCGCCTCTCGCTACGGACCGAGCGCGAGCCGCTCCTGCTCGAGGTCCGTGCCGGCGCGCCGATCCGGGACTCGACCGTGCTCTTCGAGATGCTCCGGGCCCGCCTCGACCGCGCTCGGCTGCCGGCGCCGGTGACCGCGTTCTCGCTCGAGGTCCAGCACGAGGTCGCCGCGCCCGCGACCACCGAGCCGCTCTTCACCCACGCGCGCCGTCGCGACCCGAGCGCTGGCGACGTGGCCCTCGAACGCGTCCGCGCCCGCTTCGGCGACGACGCCGTGGTCCGCGCCGTGCGCCAGGCCGACCCGCACCCGCTCGAGCGCGCACGCTGGCTCCGTACGCAGGGTGCCCTGGAGCGGGTCGACGAGCGCGCCGCGGGGCTCTCGCCGAGCCCCGACCCGAACCTCCCTTGGCGGCGCGTCGATCCGCCCGCGCCGCTCCAGCACGGAGCGGTCGTGCTGGCCGGGCGTCGCCGCCGGCTGATGCACCTCGGTCGCGTGGAGCGCGTCGCCGCTCGCTGGTGGAAGGACGACGGGCGCCCCGAGCTGCTCGCGTGGGCGGAGCTCGAGGGGCCCATTCTCGCGTTGCTCCATGCGCGCTGCGGTTCGGACGAAGACGAGTGGTCGCTCATCGGGTGGCTCGATTGACCACCCGCTTCGCTCTCGTCTTCCGCTCCTACCGATTTCGGCTTTGCCTCGCGCAACCCAGTCCTCACCCGGAGGCAGGGACTGCTGGGGCGGATTGGGTGACGAATGACCGTGGCTGAGCACGTCGAGCTGCGCGTCCGCTCCGCGTTCTCGTTCTTCGATGGGGCCTCGACCCCGGAGGAGCTCGCCGCGCGGGCCGCGGAGATGGGTCATGGCGCGCTCGCGCTCGCGGACCTCGCCGACGTGGGCGGCGCCGTGCGCTTCGCGGAGGCCTGCGATGCGGTCGGTGTGCGGCCGATCGCCGGAGTCGCGCTGCCGGTCGAGGGTCTCACCGTGCCGATCACCGTGCTCTGTGAGGATGGCGCCGGATGGGCGAACGCGAACACGTTGGCGACGCTGGCGCGCGCCGAGGAGCGGGGCGAGCCTTCGGTCACGCTCGACCAGCTGAGCCTGCATGCGAAAGGGCTGGTCGCCCTCGTCGATGGTGCCGAGTCGCTCGCGGCCGCAGAGCCGCTCCGCGAGCTCTTCGGTCGCGGCCTCTACGTCGCCATCGCTGACCACGAGCTCGCCGAGTGCGTGCCGCGTATCGCCGCCGCGATGCAGCTCTCCGAGCGGCTCGACCGGCCCTGGCTGGTCAGTGGCGACGTCCGCCACGCCGCTCCGCACGACAAGCCGGTGCAGGACGCCATGGTCTGCCTGCGCCACCGGTGTTCGATCGACGAAGCCGGCGATCGGCTCTTTCCCAATGACGCCAGGCACCTCCGCGAGCCGGCCTCCGTCGTTCGTCGTTGGTGCGACCACCCCTCGGGTGTGCTGCGCACCCTCGAGGTCGCCGAGCGCTGCTGCTTCCGTCTGCTCCGCGATCTGACGCCCGAGCTGCCCGCGTTCGGCGGCGATCACCGCGAGCGGCTCGAAGCCCTCGCGCGCGAGGGCTTTCGCCGGCGGTACTCGAAGCCCTCCGAACGGCACCACGCGCAGCTCCGCCGCGAGCTCGACCTCGTTCACCGCCTCGGGCTCGCGGGCTACTTCCTGATCGTGCACGACCTGGTGGCGTTCGCCGAGCGCGAGGCGATCCTCGTCCAGGGTCGCGGTTCCGCCGCCAACAGCGTGCTCTGCTACGTGCTCGGTATCACGGCCGTGGACCCCATCGGCCACGAGCTCCTCTTCGAGCGCTTCCTCTCCGAGGGGCGCGGCGAGCCTCCGGACATCGACATCGACGTCGCGCACCAGCGGCGCGAGGAGCTCCTGCAGTACGTCTACGAGCGGCACGGTCGCGACCACGCGGCGATGGTCTGCGAGGCCATCACCTGGAAGGGGCGGAGCGCGGTTCGCGACGCGGCGCGGATCCTCGGCTTCTCGACCGACCTGCAGAACCGGCTCGCCGAAGAGGTCGGCCACGCGGTCCCCTCGGACGCGAGGGACGACGACCGTTTCGCCGCCGGTGACGCGACCGCGCGACTCGCGAGCGGTGGGCTCGCCCGTGCGGGCCTCGATCCTCGCGGTCCACGCGCGAAGGCGCTGCTGCGGCTCGTTCGTGGCTTGCTCGGGAAGCCGCGCCACCGCGGCATTCACATCGGCGGCTTCGTGCTCAGCGCCCGACCGCTCTACGAGGTGGTCGCGATCGAGCCGGCGTCCATGGCGGGGCGCACGGTCATCCAATGGGACAAGGACGACCTGCCACCACTCGGGATGGTGAAGATCGACCTGCTCGGCCTCGGGATGCTGACGGTGCTCGCCGACGGGATGGCGCGGGTGCGCGAGACGCGCGGCGAGCCGCTCTCCCTTCACGGCTTTCCGCCCGACGACCCCGCGACCTTCGCGATGATCCGCGACGCGGACACCGTCGGCATCTTCCAGGTCGAGTCGCGCGCACAGATGAACACGCTGCCGCAGACGCAGCCCGAGCGCTTCTACGACCTGGTCGTGCAGGTCGCCCTCGTGCGGCCGGGACCGATCCAGGGCGACATGGTCCACCCCTACCTGCGGCGCCGCCGCGGCAAGGAAGACGTCAGCTACCTGCACCCGAGCCTCGAGCCGGTGCTGCGCCGGACCCTCGGTGTGCCGCTCTTCCAGGAGCAGGGAATGAAGGTCGCGATCGTCGCCGCCGGCTTCACCCCCGACCGCGCCGACGCGCTCCGCCGCGCGATGGGCCGCAAGCGCAGCAAGGCCCAGATGGCGCGTCTCTCGCTCGAGCTGTTGCAAGGGATGGAGCGCAACGGCATCGAGCGCTCCGTCGCCGAGCGCATCGTGAAGCAGCTCGCGGCCTTCGCGAGCTATGGCTTCCCCGAGAGTCACGCCGCGAGCTTCGCCCACCTGGTCTATGCGTCGGCGTTCCTCAAGCGCCACTTCGCCCCCGAGCTCTACGCCGCCGTGCTCGACGCCCAACCGATGGGCTTCTACCCGGTCGGCAGCGTGATCGCCGACGCGCGTCGGCACGGCGTCGAGGTCCGCGGTCCCGACGTGAACCGCTCCGAGTGGCGCTGCACTCTCGAGGCGCGGGCGCACGTCGAGAGCGCGGATCCCTTCCTCGCAAAGGACCACCCCTTCGCGCTCCGACTCGGCCTTCGCCTCATCAAGGGGCTCGGCGACCGAGTCGAGGAGGGGCTCGCGGCGGCGCTCGAGCGGCGGCCCTTCCACTCCGTCGCGGACTTTGCAGAGAAGGCCGAGCTTCCACGGCGTGCGTTGCTCTCGATCGCACGCGCCGGCGCGCTCGACTCGCTCGTCTCCGGCTCGCCGGGGAGGGCGCGTCGACAGGCTGCGTGGAACGCGCTCGCGGCCGCTCGCCGTCGCGCCGGACCGCTCGACCGGCTCTCGCCCGACACCGAGGCGCCGCTGCCGGCGGCGTCGGAGAGCAGCCTCGTGCTCGACGAGTACCGCGCGTACGGCGGCACGACTCGCGCGCACCCGATTGCGTTCGTCGCGGAGCGGCGCGCGCGGGCCGGCATGCCGACGCTCGCCGGGCTGCGCGACCACCCCGCGGGACCGATTCGCGTGGTGGGGCTGGTGATCTCGCGGCAGCGGCCGGAGACCGCGAAGGGGTTCGTCTTCCTCGCGCTCGAGGACGAGACCGGGATCGCCAACGTCGTGATCCGCCCCGCGCTCTTCGATCGGCAGGCGCGGATCATCACCACCGCGCCGGTGCTCTACGTGGAAGGAACGCTCGAGCGACGCGACGACGTCGTGAACGTGATCGCGCGGACCCTCAAGCCGGTCCGCGGCTTGCCGTCGCGATGACTACAACCCCGACGACTTGAAGGACTTGCCGACCTCTTCGCTCATCGGCAGGTGCAGACCACACTCGCGGCTCTTGCCGAGGATGCGCCCGTCGCGCGGATCCATGTCCGGCGTGGTCGGGAGTGTCGAGTGATGGTCGCCGATCGAGCGATAGCCCTCCGCCACGAGCGGGTGCACCGGGAGATCGTGGCGGTCCAGGTAGGCCGCGACCTCGTCCGAGCTCCAGTGGAGGATCGGGTGCACCTTGATGCGGCCATCCTGAACACCGATGCGCCGCAGCCCCGCGCGGTGGTCGGTCTGATTGGAGCGGAGACCGGCGAGCCACGCCGTCGCGCCGAGCTCTTCGAGCGCCCGCTGCATCGGTTCGACCTTGTTGATGCGCAGGTACTCCTTCACGCCGTCCTCGCCTTGCTCCCAGAGGTTCCCGAAGAGGGCCTCCTGCCGGGCGCCGGTCATCGCAGGGGTGGTGACGTGGAGGTTCAAGTCGAGCCGCCGCTGCAGGTCGTCGGCGAAGCGGTAGGTCTCGGGGAAGAGGTAGCCGGTATCGATCAGGATGACCGGTGTCTTCGGCGCGATTCGGTGAACCAGGTGGAGCATGACGGCGGAGTGCGCGCCGAAGCTCGACGACATCACGAGGCCGTCGCCGAAGCGCTCCGCGGCCCACGCGATCACCTCCGTGGCGTCGGCTTCGCCGAGGGCTTCGTTGGCCCTCTCCAGCTCGCTGGGAGCGAGTGGAATCTCGACTGCGCCCTCCATGGTCCGCATAAGTTGACGTTCCATGTCGGCTTTCGCAACGAACTTCTCTTTGCGGTCCGTTCGTTTGCCAAAATCATTGGTGAAATTAGCTCGTATTGTCGCATTCAAAAAGTAGGGAATGTAGGGTCGGCGCTCATCACTCAGCCTCTGCCCAAGCTCGGTGGCCGGAAGGGGTACTCTCCCTTCGATGCCTCAGGCCCTCACCCGAGCCGAGCTCGACTCGGTCCTCGTCTTTCGCCAGGGCGCACGCGTGACGCGCCGGCTCCGCGTGGCGTCCGGTACGGAGCGGCTCCGCGTGGGACCGCTCCCGCTCGCTCTCGCGGATGGTTCGCTCCGAGTTCGCGCCCGCGGAGCCCGAGTGCGCGACGCCGCCATCACCGTCGCACCCGTCTCCGAGCCCGACGAGGCGCTCCGTCCGGCACACGACGAAGCGCTGCAGGCCGCGCGTCTGGTCGAAGGTCGACTCGAGGCTCGACTGGCCGCGGTGCGAGCGAGCGCCGACGCCCT
This sequence comes from Deltaproteobacteria bacterium, assembly GCA_017644045.1. Lineage (GTDB taxonomy): Bacteria > Myxococcota_A > Polyangia > Polyangiales > Houyiibacteriaceae > UBA1660. Next base: position 501,572 of record JAEPMI010000006.1, on the reverse strand, counting down.
GAGCACGCTCGAGCTCCCTGCGCGCGCCCGCTTGCGTGGCCAGGAACCCGGACCGAGCCCCACGGCCGCGCGACTCGCCGTGGCGAAGCTACAGCGCACCGTCTGGGAGGAGCGACAGGAGCGCATCCGCGAGCTGAACGAGGAGCTCCGCCGCGCGAAGGAAGCCCGCGCCGCGCTCGAGGAAGAGGCCCGTCGCGCGAGCACCGCGCAACAGGCGCGCGAGCACGAGCTCCGCAAGGCCGTCGACCTCGTGCTCGACGACGTGGGCGCCGATGCCGAGCTCACCATCGAGTACGACCTCGCCAACGCGCGCTGGTACCCGGTGTACACGCTTCGCTTCGCCGACGACTACTCGTCCGCTCGCCTCGAGGTGCGCGCGTTGGTCGCGCAGCGCACGGGCGAGGATTGGAAGGGGGTCCGCCTCACGTGCTCCACCGCGACCCCTCAGCGAGTGGCGGAGCTGCCCGAGCTCAAATCGATCCGACTGGGTCGAGCCCAGCCCGCGCCCAAGAAGGGATTCCGCGAGCCGCCCGAGGGCGTGGAGACGCTCTTCGCCGACTTCGACGCGGGCTACCCGCCCGAGCGGAGCGCATCGACTCGGACCGGCGGCGGTGGGCCACCGCAGGGCGCGCTGCGCGTGGCGGAGGAAGCGCGAGCACCGGCGCCACCGGCTCCGCCGCCACCGTCCGCGCGGCCAGTACCTTCCGCGCCGGCTTCGGCGACGTTGCCCGTCGGTGCGGCGGCGCCGATGCCCCCTGCCGGCATCATGGTGGGTGGCGCGCCGCCACCGCAGGCGGAGGCGCCCAAGGGCGGCCGAGGTCGGCGGAAGGTCAAGAAGAAGGCCGAGCGCGCTCAGGCCACCGGCCGCTTCGCCGCCATGGCGTCCAACCTACAGGCGCTCGACGATGGCGCGGGCTTCGGAGGCATGGCGGGCGACGCGTTCGCGGAGGAGGAGCCCGAGCCGGTACCCGTGGGTCTCGACGTCGACGACATGCTCCTCGACTTCGGCGCGCTCCGGATGGATGGCCCGGACGGTGCCCGTCGCGGGAAGCTGCGCGCGGTGACGCCGGCCGAGCGCTACGGCGGTCGCGCCGCCGCGGCGGCCGTTCGCGGTCACGCTCGCGGCCCGCTCCCCGGCCCGCCGCCGCGCGCGGTCACCCCGGCGCCGATCGACGGCTACGACCACGCCTACACCGCGTCGTCGGCGGTCCACGTGCCTTCCGACGGAGCGTTCCACGCGGTCACCCTGCAGACCCTCGAGAGCGCCGCCGCGCGACGCTACGTGGTCGTCCCGCGCGAGTCGCGCGACGTGTTCCGCTACGTCTCGCTCGCCGATCCTCTCGGGGAGCCGCTCCTGCCCGGCCCGCTCGACGTCTACGTGGGCGACCGCTTCTCCACGAGCCGCGCGATGCCGAGCACGCCCGCCGGCGATCGGCTCGAGCTCGGACTCGGCGTGGAGGACGCCATCGAGGTCGCTCGGAACACCAGCTTCGAGGAGCGCACCACCGGCCTGATGCGCGGCGGTCTCGACCTCATTCACGAGGTCGAGGTGGAGCTGGAGAACCACCTCACCCAGGTCGCCGAGCTGGAGGTGCGCGAGCGCATGCCCGTCCCGGCCGACGGGGAGGACGACGTGGAGGTGGAGGTCGCCGAGGTCTCCCCGCGATGGGAGCGTTGGGCCCCGGCTCCGGAGGCGAACCGGTCTTCGCTCCGCGGGGGCTACCGCTGGCGTTTTCAGCTCGCGGCGTCGGGTCAGACGGGCGCACGCAAGAAGCTCTCGCTTCGGTACGTCATCCACATCTCGTCCAAACACGCGCTCCGCGGCGGGAACCGGAGGGAGTCATGAGCGAGAGCGAGATCTCCGTGGTCGACGTGCCCATCACTCGCGTCACCGTGCTCGAGGATCGGGCGAGCATTCGACGCGAAGCGCGCCTCGAGCTGGCGCCGGGCACGCACCGGGTGCGCGTCGAGGGGCTGGCGCCGGTGCTCGTGGACAAGTCGCTCTCGGTGGCCGGCGAAGGGCTCACCGTCGGCGACACCGAGATCCGTCGCGTGCGGATCCACGAGAGCGACGAGACCGGCACGGCCGAGCTCCGCGCGCTCGCGGACGAGGCCCGCCAGCGGAGTCAGCTCATCGCCGCGCTCGATGGGAAGGCGACGGCGATCGAGCGCGAGAGCGCGTTGGTGGGCGAGGCCATGGCGCAGTCCATTCGCGAGATCGGTCACGACTCCTCGTGGGGTCGCAGCGACGAGGAGCGTTGGCGCGAGGACCTCGACGCCCTCGCCAAGCAGATGGAGGCGCTCACCGCGGACCTCGCGGAGGTGCGCCACGACCGGAAGCTCCGGCATCGGGAGCTGACCGACCTGAACGCGCGCATCGCGGAGCTGCAGAATCCGTCGACCGCCCGTCGGTGCTGGATCGAGGTCGCCGTCGAGGTGACCGGGGAGGCCCGCCTGCGAATCGACTACGTCGTTCCGTGCGCCGCCTGGCGTCCAGTTCACCGCGCCACACTCGGTGAGGACGGGGGGCCGCTCCGCTTCGAGACCGAGGCGTGCGTGTGGCAGCGGACCGGCGAGGACTGGACCGACGTCGAGCTCCGGGTCTCCACGGAGCGGATCAGTGCGGGCGCGGAGCCGCCGGAGCTGTTGAGCGACGAGCTGCGGGTGAAGCCGAAGGACCAGCAGGTCCGGGTCGAGACCCGCGAGCAGGAGATCGAGACGATCGGGACGGGCGAGGGTCAGCAAATGGCTCAGGCGCAAGAGGTGCCGGGAGTCGACGATGGGGGCAAGGCCGTGCTCCGGATCGTAGAGGGCAAGGCGCGCGTGGCCGGCGACGGTCGGCCGCATCGGCTGCCGCTCGGGGGCTTCGAGGCGGAGTCCGACCGCGGCTTCGTCTGCGCGCCCGAGCTCAGCGCGGCAGTCATCCTGCGCACTCGGCTTCGCAACGAGGGGTCGCACGCGATCCTGGCGGGTCCCGTGGAGCTCTTCCGCGACAGCGGCCCCGCCGGACGGACGCGCGTGCTCTATGTCGCTCCGGGTGAGCGTTTCGAGCTCGGCTGGGGACCGGAGGCGGCGCTGCGCGTGCATCGCGAGGTGAGCGAGGAGCCGCCCGAGAGCGGGATGCTCTCCCGATGGATCGCCACCACCAAGGAGGTCACGATCCGGCTCGGCCACCTCGGGCTCGACGAGCGCGGCTACGACGTCGAGCTCGTGGAGCGCGTGCCGGTGTCCGAGCTCGACGCGGTGAAGGTCGAGGTGGACACGGACGAGACCACCGAAGGCAAGAGGGCCGACGCCGACGGCTTCGTTCGTTGGAAGGAGCGGCTCCGTCCCGGCGGCCGATGGAAGGTGACGCTCCGGTGGACGCTCTCGAAGAAGAAAGACGTCGTCGGCGTCTGATGCTCAGTCCATGAGCGAGCGCCAGGTCGCGTAGTCGCGGCGCTGCGCGGCCCACGGACGATGGATCATCGCGCGCGGCCCCGGGTGATAGAGCGGCAGGAGCCAACGCCCCATCCAGCGGTGCACGCCGCCGACGTCACGGTGCAGTGAGAGCCCGTGCGGCGCGAGCTCCGAGACGGCGCGAAGCGCGGTCGTCCCGAGCGTCACGACGAGGACCGGGTCGAGCGCGACCATCAACCCCGAGAGGAAGCGGGAGCAGTTCGCGATCTCCGCGGCGCGGACCTTTCGCGAGCGGCCGCCGCGACGCGGAGGACAGAGCACGGCGTTGGTCACGTAGAGCTGGTCCCGGCGCAGGTCCGCGTCAGCGAGCAGGCGGGAGAACGAGTCGCCCGTGTGATCGCCGTCGAGCGGGACGGGATCGTTCGCGCCGGCCTTGGTGGGACCGGGTGCCGTCGCGACCACGAGGCAACGCTCCTCGAGCGTCGCGCTGGGGTCACCCATGTTCCTCGGGTGCCCGGCCATGTCCGCGCATGCGTTGCACCCGCGAGCGTCCTCCTTGAGGACCTCGAGTCGGGTGCGGCGCTGCTCGAGGTCGAGGGGCATGCGGCCGAGAGGATAGGAGATCGCCGGACGCTCCGATAGGCACCCCGGGGAGGCCGGTCGAGCGGCCTTCGACCGGCTACCCTGGCGACGCGGGCGGAGTGCCGGCCGAATGGCTCGGCTCCACGGGTTGCGCTAGAACGAACGGATGCTTCGCATTCGATCTCTCGCGTTCCTCCCCGCTCTGCTCGTTGCGCTCGCCGGCTGCGGTGACGATGGGCCCCGGGCCGAGGCGCGCTTCGACACCCTCAACGTCGGCCTGGCCGGTTCGTTCGTGCCGAACGAAGCCGCCCGCCGCGAGGTGATCCCCGGCGCCGTCGCCGCGCTCGAATCGGACGTGGTCTGCCTCCAGGAGGTCTGGACCCAGGCCGACAAGGACGCGATCGAGGCCGCCATCGGGGGAGCCTTCCCGCACATCGCGAGCTTCACCCACGACCTCGACACCCCCGTCGACGACGCGACCGATCAGGACGGCAACGTCCCACCTGCGCCCACGATGGCCCCGTGCGGGACCACCGAGCTCGAGGGCCTGCTGGAGAACGCGCTCGAGTGCGTGCGCGACAACTGCTCCACCATCCCGGGCAGCGAGGAGGGCATGACCACGAGCACGGAGTGCGCGCAGTCGAACTGCCTCAGCGCCGTGACCGACCTGCTCGTGGGTCCGCCGGAGAACCTGCAGTGCTACGCCTGCTTGGCGTCGAGCCTGCCCACCGAGACGCTCGCCGGGATGCGCGAGCTCTGCACCACCGAGGTCAACGCCGGCCTGGCGTTCCGCGGTCAGAGCGGCGTGATGATCGCGTCGAAGCATCCGCTCAGCGAGGTGGACGACTTCGTCATGCCCGGCAGCTGGAACCGGCGGATCGTGGCGGCGGCGACCGTGACCCTTCCAGACGACGTCGAGGTCGACGTCTACTGCAACCACCTCACGCCGATCTTCAACAACGTGGCCTTCCCCTACACGGGCGCGTACGGGCTCGGTCGCTCCGGAGCCGCCGGCTGGGCGGCGGAGCAGGCGCTGCAGGCCGAGAAGCTCGCGGCGTACGTCGCGAGCCGGAGCGGGGAGCGCCCCGCGGTCATTCTCGGCGACATGAACGCCGGCCGCGCCATCGAAGGGACCGACCTCGAGAGCGAGGGCCCCGCGACGATGGACGTCCTCGAGGCCAACTTCGAGCTGGCGATGCCGGACATGCCGCGCGCCACCTTCACGCCCACCAACGGCAACAACGTCGAAGACACCGAGAACGTGTGGATCGACCACATCTGGCTCTACGGCTCGCTGACCGCGACCGACGTGGACGTCACCTTCGAGGAGGACCTGGTCACCCTCGGCGACGGGTCGATGGTGCCGCTCTCGGACCACTACGGGATGAAGGCGCTCATCCAGGTCCGCTGACGGAGGGACGACCGGGAGCGCTCAGCGCTCCTTGGTCCGCATCTCTGCGCCAGCGCCCGCGGCGCGCTTCACGGGCTCGCGCATCTGCACCAGCTCCTCTGCGGAGGTCGGGTGGATGCCGATCGTCTTGTCGAGCTCGCGCTTGGTGACGCCGCACCGGAGCGCGACGGCGAAGCCCTGGACGATCTCGCCGGCGTCCGGACCGACGACGTGCACGCCGAGCACGCGGTCGGTGGACTCGTCGACGACCATCTTCATGAGCGAGCGGGTGTGCCGGCCCGAGAGCGTGTTCTTCATCGGGCGGAACTCGCTGCAGTAGCAGTGGACCCGGTGCCCCCGCTCCCAGGCGTGCTCCTCGCTCATGCCCACCGTGCCGAATTCGGGCGTGGTGAAGATGGTCGTCGGGATGTTCTCGTAGTCGAGCTGGGTCGGGGAGTCGGTGAACTGGGTGCTCACGAACGACATGGCCTCGGCGATGGCGACCGGCGTGAGCGGCATCCGCTCGATCACGTCGCCCAGCGCGAAGATGTGCGGGACGTTGGTGCGGAACTCGTCGTCCACGATGATGCCGCCGGACGACGCCAGGTCGACGCCGGCCACGTCCAGGCCGAGCGAGCCGGTGTTGGGCGTTCGGCCCGTGGCGGCCATGGACACGTCGCCCTCGAGGATCGTGCCGTCGTCGAGCTCGCAGGCGATGCCGCCCGCGGTCTCGGTGATTTTCTCGATCGTGTGCTCGAGGTGGACATGCATGCCGCCGAGTCGAAGCTGGCTGAGCAGGAAGTCGGTGCACTGTCGGTCGAAGCCGCCGAGCACGTGGTCGCGGCGATGCACCACGTGGACCTCGGAGCCGAGGCTCCGGAAGATTGAGGCCATCTCGAGCCCGATGTAGCCGCCGCCCGCGATGACGATGCGCTTCGGGAGCGCCTTCAGGTGGAAGACCTCATCCGACGTGATGCCGAGCTCGCGGCCGGGGATCTCCACCACGTGCGGCGTCGAGCCGGTGGTGACGAGGATCTTGTCGGCGCTGACCGAGCGGGTGCCCTTCGCGTCGTCGCGGACCTCGACGGTGTGCGGGTCGGTGAAGGTCGCGAAGCCCTCGACCAGGTCGACGCCGGAGCCCGCCAGGAGCTTGCCGTAGATGCCGTTGAGTCGGCCGATCTCGGCGTCCTTGTTGGCGATGAGCGTGGCCCAGTCGAAGGAAGGCTTCTGGGGCACGGTCCAGCCGAAGCCCGCCATGTCCTCGACCTCGTGCGCGAAGCGTCCGGCGTAGACCAAGAGCTTCTTGGGCACGCAGCCCCGGTTCACGCAGGTACCGCCGAGCTCCTGCTTCTCGACGATCGCCACCTTCGCCCCGAGCTTCGCGGCGACCCGAGCGGCGCGAACGCCTCCCGAGCCAGCGCCGATCACCAACAGGTCGTAGTCATGCTCAGCCATCGTGTCCCTTCGTACCCATAGACCCCGTCCGCGTTACCACGAAGCGCCACGACCCCTCCGCGCCAGGCACGAAGCGCTGGCCACCGGCGGCCGAAGGCCGCCGCGTTTGGGAGGGAGCGAGGCGAAGGCCTAGCCGAGGCGAAGCGGGAGGGTCTTTCGAAGACCCTCCTCAAACGAAAAAGTCGGGGGCCAGGTCTTGGGTCGGGTCGACGGCGTACTCGGTGAGGTCGTCCATTCCGAGCTTCTCCTTCATGATGTCCTCGTCGATGAAGAAATTGCCGGTGCACTCGCGGCTCGGCTGGGTGAGGATCCAGTGCGCGGCGTCGCCCATGATCGCCGGGACGCGGCTCATCTTCATGACCGTGTCGCCACCGAGGAGGTTGTTCACCGCGGCCGTGGCGATGGTCGTCTTCGGCCAGAGGGCGTTGGCGGCGACGCCACGCTTGCGGAATTCACCGGCCCAGCCGAGCACGCACATGCTCATGCCGAACTTCGCCATCGTGTAGGCCACGTGGGGCGCGAACCAGCGCTCTTCCATGTTGAGGGGCGGCGAGAGGTTCAGGATGTGGGGGTTCTCGGCCTTCTCGAGGTGCGGGAGGCAGAGCTTGCCGCAGAGGAACGTGCCGCGCGTGTTGACCGAGTGCATCAGGTCGTAGCGCTTCATCTCGACGTTCTTGGTGTCGGTGAGGTTGATGGCGCTCGCGTTGTTCACGAGGATGTCGATGCCCCCGAACTTCTCGACCGCCTGGTCGATCGCGTCCTGGACCTTCACCTCGTGGCGAATGTCGACGACGCAGGGGAGGGCGGTCCCGCCGGCGGCCTCGACCTCTTCGGCTGCCGTGTAGATGGTCCCCTCGAGCCGGGGGTGAGGCTCCGCGGTCTTGGCGGCGATCACGATGTTCGCGCCGTCCTGCGCCGCGCGGAGCGCGATGGCCTTGCCGATGCCCCGGCTGGCGCCGGTGATGAAGAGGGTCTTGCCCTTCAGAGTTCCCATGGCGCGGTTCTAGACGGACCGGCCCCCGACGACAAGCGCGCTCGGCGCCGAGCTCAGCCCCGGCCCCAGGCCCCGAGATCCAGGACCGCTTCGTCGTCGTCGTCGTCCAGATGCCCGTTGGCGCACAGCGAGAGCGCGTCGCCCAGGCTCAGCCGGGCGTAGCACTCACGGGTGCCGTCCGAGCAGAGCAGCACGAAGCGGTCGCGCGCGTCCACGCGGTCCAGGAGGATGTTGAACGCGCGGAAGAGGGCGCGGACCGTGACCGTGGGTGCCGCCTCGAGCTCGCTGAGGTCGATCTCGTCGGTGTCGAGGTCTTCCTCGGTCTCGTTGACCGCGGAGAACGTGTCCGGGCCCGAGCGAATCACGAGCGGGCCGTCGTCGGTGCCGATGCGCTCTAGGCTCACGGCCGGGACGTCGGGGACGAGCTTGGCGATGCGCGCCACGAGCTGGCGGGCGCTCTCCGGTTGCTCCGAGTCGTAGAGCAGGAACGAATCCACGGCGCGTCGGGCGTCGCCGCCGTCCTGAGGCGACTCGACGTAGTAGAGCCGGAGCAGCTCCATCCGCCGCATGTCGACGTCGTCGACGGAGGGCAGTCGCTCGATCAGCGCGGCATGCAGCCCGTCCGTGAGCTCCTTGAGCATCCCCACGCCCTTCAGCGCTCGGATGAACGCGCTCCCCTCCTGATGCGGAGTGGGGGGCGGGGCTGCCGGTGCTGCGGGTGGCGCGCTCGGCGGCTGGGGGGGATCGAGCTCCATCTTGGAAAAGGGGGGGTCCGATTGTTGACGATCCGCGCGCGGGAGTCGAGTCGATTTCCGCCATGTTGCCAATCGCCCCCTGGGGTAGGTGGATGTGAGTGTCGTTCGCCCTCGGGACGGCCGTTGATGCGCGGGGCCTTCGGAGGGTAGGAAGGGGGCGATGCCCGCCCCGCAGCGAAAGCTCCATCTGACCAACAGCGCCGGCCGCGACGCCACGGTCCTCTTCGGCTCGCTCAAGGCGCCGCGCACCCATCGGATGGGTCTGCCCGGCGCGGAGGTCGAGTTCCGGCGCTATCTGGCCACGACCGACAACGGTCGGCACGAGACCTTGGCCGCCGCCCACGGTGAGGACTACGGCAAGGCTCTGATCGAGGGCGACCCGGAGGTCGACGTCGAGCAGGTGGGACGGCGCATCGGATCGACGGCGCAGGTCTTCCTCGCGGCCGATGGCTCGGTGCTGCACGCCGCGCCGAAGTGGGTCGAGATCATCACCGACCCCGACGGCGAGGAGCGGGAGCGACGCGACCCGGAGGACAAGGAGGGCAACGTCAACGACGAGCTCCCGGTTCGCTGGACGGGCCGGAAGATCAACAAGCTGGATGCGGTGCGACGGTTCGTCTTCACGCGCTCGATCCAGCTCACGCACCTCGACGGCCTGACCTATGACTACCTCTACGGGATCGCCAAGGAGCTCGCCGACGCGGACTCGCTGATGATGATGGGCGGGGGGCCGAAGGGTAAGGACCCGCTCGTGTTCCAGACCAACGGAACGCCGTGGCGCGGGTTCTTGGAAGGGCGCATCGACGAGGCGCGCTACCAGCTCTTCCTGCATCTCTCGAACATGGAGCTGAAGCGGCCGCCCGAGCCGAAGGCCGAGGAGGACTCGAAGTGAGCGCGCTCTACGATCTCTCGCAGGCGGGGGCCTGCGGCAACGGGCTCTTCGCGCCGGCGGGGAGCATCAAGGACTACGACCTGTCGAAGCTGGTCGCGGGCTACAAGCGGACCATCGCGAGTCGGTACCGGGCGATTCGCCCGGACGAGGTCGACGTGCTTCCGCGCGGCGCCCTTCTCGTGTCGCCGAAGATCGACGGAGAGCTCTGGTTCCTCGTGATCGACGCGAGCCAGGACGAGGGGCAGCGAGTCGCGTGCGTGGCGCCGAACGGGAAGGTGCTCACGGGCGACATCCCCTTCTTGAACGAGGCGCGTGAGCTCGCGGTGTCTCGGTCGGAGGGGCAGCTGGTGTTGGCCGGTGAGCTCTTCGCGATTCGGAAGGGTGCGCGGCCGCGGCACGGCGACCTGAAGCGCGCGATCAGCGGTGGCGCCGATGCCGAGGTCCAGCGCGTGGGCTTCCATGCGTTCGATCTACTGACCGGCGGCGACAAGGAGGACCCGGGGCCGATGCCCGAGTACGAGACTCGGCTCGAGGCGATGCGGCGGGTGCTCGACGGTGGCAAGCGCGTGCAGGCCATCAAGACCGTGCCGGTGGAAGGCGCCGATCGAGTTCGCGAGCTCTACGCGGAGTGGGTCGAGGGCGGAAAGGGCGAAGGCTTGGTCGTCCGGTCGAAGGAGATCGGTCGGACCTTCAAGCTCAAGCCGGTCTTCACGCTGGATGCGGCGGTCATCGGATTCACCGAGCGGACGGACGAGACGGAGGCCATCCGCTCGATGCTCTTGGCCGTGATGAAGGACGACGGGCAGTTCCAGATCATCGGCAGCTGCGGGAACATGGGTGACTTGGAGTTGCGGCAGGAGCTCTACGGGCAGCTCGCGCCGCACGCGATCGAGAGTGCGTACTCGTATGCATCGTCATCGGGTGCGCTGTACCGCTTCGTGAAGCCGACGCTCGTGGTCGAGGTGAAGGTCACCGACGTCCAGAGTGAGGACTCCGCGGGACGACCGATCAAGCGGATGGTGCTCGAGCTGCAGGACGACAAGTGGATGCCGGTCGCGCCGATGGTCGGCGTCTCGATCCTGCATCCGGTCTTGAGCCGCGTGCGTGACGACAAGCAGGTCGAGACCACGGACGTTCGGGCCACGCAGTTGCTCGAGCGTGTGTTCATCGACGACGTCGAGGAGAAGGCGGAGAAGGTCGAGCGCCCGAAGAGCGAGGTCCTCCGGCGCGACGTGTGGGTCAAGGAGATGAAGGGCGCGCAGATGGTCCGGAAGCTCCTGCTTTGGAAGACCAACAAGGACGAGAGCGACCCGGACTTCCCGGCCTACGTGGTCCACTGGACCGACTACAGCCCGAACCGGAAGGACCCGCTGAAGCGGGACGTCCGCGTGGCCCCCGACGAAGAGGCCGCCAAGGCCATCGCCGACGAGATGGTCACCGGCAACATCAAGCGCGGCTGGGAGCCCGCCTGACGGCGGGCCCCACCGCGAGGTGGCTAGAACGTGAGGCCGATCTGGAAGCCGAACGGGTAGCCGATGCGGAACGTGAGCGCGTTGCGGTCGCTGAAGTGCCATCGGGCGCCGAACGCCGCGACCGGGTCCACCCACACGTTTCGGCGTGGTCCGTAGCGCCGGTAGTACGGGTTGCGGTCGTCCGTGGTGAAGAGGACCACGAAGCCGAGCTCGGGGAAGACGGACCACTTGTCGGAGACGTAGAGGTTCCACTGCGCGGTCAGGTTCGGCGCGACGCCGAACCCTCCGTACCCGTCGCCGTCGTAGCGGTAATCGAAGAACAAGAAGTCCAACCCCGGTACGATGGCGAGCTCGTCGTCCACGTTCCGCAGGAAGCCGTTCGGGACGATCGCGATCTCCAGATCGAAGCCTGCTCCGAAGTACCCGTGCAGCCCGGCGTCGAAGTGGATCTCCGGCCGCAGGCCGTGAATGTGGTGGCTCTGCTGAGCCTCCACGGCAGAGGGCGTGACGATGGCCGCGATCAAGACCGCGGCCGCGCTGAGGATGCGAGTTCTCTCCATGGCGGGATCCTCTAGGGGCCTGGAATCACGATGAAAAGGGCTGCCCTCAACTTCGTGGCACGATGTCACGATCCGCCCTCGAAACACCGAAGGGCACACGGCCCACACTCTCAACCCCGCGCGCTGACGAGCAGCTCGTAGAGCTCCTTCTTCGAGTTCCGCTTCCGCAGGATCGCGCTCCGAGCGTCGTGGAACCCGTGCCGTCGCATCAACGACTCGAAGAGCTTCTCCGCCGGCACCAGCACCCCATAGAAGCTCGCGTTCCCGATCACGTACGCCAGCGTCCCACCCGCAGCGACTCGCGGTCGGAGCGCCTCCAGATGCTGGTCGATGTCCTCGAAGTAGCGGTCCACGTAGTTCGCGAGCAGCGCGCCGTTCTTGTCGCTCGCGCGCCGAATCTCGCCGAGCACCTTCCCGAGCCCACGCGGCCTCGGCCGACTCCGCTCCCAGTGCTTGAGCCGGCTCGTCGCCACCCCCCACGTCCCACCGATCGCGTCCCAGTCGAGCTCGCCCGCGTCGCGCGCGACCTTCAGGTGCCCGGTCCAGTACATGTACGGCCGGAGCTCGCGCACGTAGCTCATCCGGTTGGGGTAGGGCGGCGACGTGATGACCGCGTCGAACTCCACGTCACCCACCGGCAGCGCCCGCGCGTCCCCATGGACGATGCGCGCTTTGCCGGCCGGGTTCGTCGCCGCTGCCTCGAGCACGGCCCGCACGTCGTCTTCGAAGCGCGCCCGCGCCTGCGCGTCGGTGTGGCTCTTCGCCTCCTTGAAGGACATCGACGGGTGGTCGAACGCGGCCCCACTCAACGCGATCATCGTTCGGCAGAACGCGAGCTCCAGCAGCTCCGCGTGCGCACCCCGCGTCGGAAGCGCTCCCTTCAGCCGACAGAGCCAGTCGAGCACCGGCGCCGCCCACCAGCGCTCCACGTTGTGGATCGGGGGCGCCGGCACTGGCTCGCCCAACCCCTCGAGCGCCTCGGTCGCGGCCTCGGCCGCCCGCGCCAGCGTCCGCTTCGCGAAGCGGCGGGTCTTCAACCGAGCGAGCCACACCAGGAACGGGTTCAGCTCGACCCCGGTGCCGCTCAGGCCTCGCTCGACCGCACAGAGTGCCGTGGTCCCCGTGCCCGAGAACGGATCCAGCACTCGCGCCCCCTCGGGCAGCTCGTCCAGTAGATCCCGAACCACCCGCACCGAGTAGGCCGGGGTCAGCCGCAGCCACCCATGCCGGCCGTGCTCCCGGTTGTGCCGGAACGTCAGCTCCGCCCGCCGGCCAATCCTCTCGCCGCCCATCGCGCCCGTCATGACGGATGTGGCCCGTCCAGGCCAGCGCCGCTTCCCTGTAACCTTGCGGCCGCTCCTGCGACCACCTACGAACCCGCCGTGCGCGCCCCCTTTTCCCAGACCCTCGCGCTCTGCCTCCTCGTCGCCTGTGGCGCCGAAGAGCAGAGCGGCGGCCGTCAGCGGCCCGACCCCCAGGTCGAGGTCGCCGAGGCTCGCGAAGGCGCGCTCGCCGTCCGTCGTCGCTACCTCGGCACGGTTCGCGCGGCGGCGAGAGCCGAGCTGGCCGCAGGCGCCGACGGGGCGGTCCTCTCGATCGCCGTCGCCGAAGGCGACGCCGTTACCCGCGGCCAGGTGCTCCTCCGCATCGACTCCCGCCTCGCCCGTGCCCAGCTCCAGGCGGCCCGCGCCGCGACCGAGGCCGTCGAGACCAACCGAGCGCAGGCCCAGCGTGACGCCGAACGCTTCAACATGGCGGGCTCGCAGATCGCCAGCGCCCTCGAGATCGAGCGCGCGGGCAGCAACGCGCAGGCCCTCGCGGCGCAGCAGCAAGCCTCGAGCGCGGAGGTCGCCCGCGCCCGCGCCACGCTCTCCCGGCACACGGTCGTGGCGCCCTTCGACGGAGTGGTGGCCGCGCGACTCGTGGACCCCGGCGACTGGGTCGCGCCCGGCACGCCGGCCATCGAGCTCGTCGCCGACACCGCCCTCGAGGTCTTCGTTCGAGTGGAGCCCGAGCTCCTGATGGACGTCGAGGTCGGCCACGAAGCGACCCTGGTCCGTGGCGGCCAGGAGATCGCCGCCCGAGTCGAAGGCGTCGTCCGCGCGCTCGACCCGGCGACCCGCACCGCGCAGCTCCGACTGCTCGCGACCGAAGAGCCGCCCGCCTGGCTCCTCGCCGGCGCCGCGGTCGACGTGGTCTTCGACCTCAGCCACGACGGCGACGGGGTCCTGGTGCCTCGGGACGCGCTCGTGGAAGGCATTGCCCAGACCCGAGTGGTGCTCCTCGACGACGGGGCCGCCCGACCGATCGAGGTCGAGGTGCTCGAGCGTGGCGTGAGCGAGGCGCGCGTCCGGCCGAAGGGCGAGGCGACCCTCGCTTCCGGGACCACGGTCGTGACTCGCGGCAACGAGCGCCTCCGTCCGGGGCAGACGGTGCAGGTCGTCGAGGCCGAGGCCACCGCGACCGGCGCGGGCGACGGCGCATGAGCGACCCCGCCGACCAGAGCCCCGCGTCGGGACCGGCCCGGGGTGGTGGGCTGCTGCGCATCGCGGTCGAGCGCCCGGTCACGGTGACGGTCACCGCCATCCTGGTCGTCCTCTTCGGCGTGATCAGCGTGGCCGACCTGCCCATCCAGCTCACGCCGGACATCTCGGTCCCGCGCATCACGGTCAACACCCGCTGGCCCGGCGCATCGCCGACCGAGATCGAGTCCGAGATCCTCGAGCCCCAGGAGGACGCGCTCGACGACGTGCCCAACCTGGTCCGCATGACCAGTCAGGCGAGCACCGGGCAGGGCTCGCTGACCCTCGAGCTTTCCGTCGGCACCGACATCGACGACGCGCTCGTCCGGGTGGGCAACCGGCTCACCCAGGTCGGGAGCTATCCGGACGCGGCCGACGACCCAGTCGTCGCGACGGCCGATTCCAGCGGGCCGCCGCTCGCGGTCATCGGCATTCGCTCCATCGAGGGCGAGCCGGTCGAGGCCTACCGCACGTGGGTCGAGAACGAGATCCTCCCCGAGCTCCAGCGCATCTCCGGCATCGGCGACGTCCGCCACCTCGGCGGGCGCGACACGGTCTTCCTGATCGAGGTCGACCCGCGCGAGCTCGCCGCCCGCGGCTACACCCTCGAAGCGCTCGCCAACCGTGTGCGCTCGGAGCTCCGCGACATCTCCGCCGGCGACATCGAGCTCGGTCGTCGCCGCTTGCTCGTCCGCACGATGGCCATCGCGCCCGACCCCGACGAGCTCGGCGCGCTCGTTCTCGGCTCCGCACCCGACGGAACGCCCATCCGCCTCTCCGACATCGGCGAGGTCACCCTCGGCCTGCGCGACGCGACCGGCGTCGCGATGAGCGACGACCGACCCTCGATGGTGCTCCTCCTCGATCGCGAGGCCGGATCGAACGTGCTCGAGGTCACCGAGGAGATCCGCGCGTCCGTCGAGCGCCTGAACGAGGAGCGCTTCGCTCCGGAGGGCCTCGAGATCGAGGTGCTCAGCGACCAGGTCGACTACATCGAGGGCGCGCTCTCGTTGGTGCAGCAGAACCTCCTCATCGGCGCCGCGCTGGCCATTCTCGTGCTCTTCCTCTTCCTGCGGAGCGCGGGTGCGAGCTTTCTCGTCAGCCTGTCGATCCCGATCTGCGTCTTCGGGACCGCGCTCGGGATGACCCTGCTCGGTCGCTCGGTGAACGTGGTCTCGCTGGCGGGCATCACCTTCGCGATCGGCATGGTGCTCGACAACTCGATCGTCTCCCTCGAGTCGATCGACACCTGGCGCTCGAAGGTCGACGACCCGAAGGAAGCCGCGTTCAACGGCATCGGCGAGGTCTGGGGCGCGCTCATCGCGTCGACCGCGACCACCGCCGCGGTCTTCGTGCCCGTCATCAGCTGGCAGGGCGAGGTCGGCCAGCTCCTGCGCGACGTGGCGGTCGCGATCAGCTTCGCCGTCGTCGCGAGCCTGGTGGTCTCGGTCTGGGTCATTCCCGGTCTGGCCGGCAAGATCCTCAAGGCCAAGAAGAACGGCGACGCTGGCGAGAAGAAGCCGACCGTCTTCACGCGCATTCGCGACCGCATCGGCCGCTCCATCGGCTGGCTCACGCGCTCACCGCTTCGCTCCCTCACCGTGGTCATCGGTGCGGTCGGCCTCTGCGTCGGCCTCGCTCTCACGCTGCTGCCGCCGCTCGAGTACCTGCCGAGCGGCAACCGCAACCTCGTCTTCGGCATCCTGACACCACCGCCAGGCACGTCGGTGCAGGAGCTCGACCGGGTGGCGGTGCGCGTGCAGAGCCGGGTCGCCGAGCACCTCGCCTCTCGTACCGAAGGGGACGAGGTCGACGGCATCCCGGACATCGAGCGGAGCTTCTTCGTCGGCAGCACCGACCGGGTCTTCGCAGGCGCCATCGCCTCGGACCCCGAGCGCGTCGACGAGATGATGGCCTACCTGCGCAGCGTGCAGGGCGACATTCCGGGCTTCCTCGCCTTCGCCACCAAGGCCTCGCTCTTCGGTCAGGCCGCTGGCGGTCGCTCGATCGAGATCAACCTCTCGGGCTCCGACCTCGGTGGGCTGACGCAGATCGGCGGCCGCATGTTCGGCATGCTCGGCGAGCGCATCCCGGGCGCGCAGATCCGCCCCGTGCCCTCGCTCGACCCGGGCGCCCCCGAGCTCCGTGCGTACCCGCGGCGCGACGAGGCCGCCCCGCTCCAGATGACGACCGCGCAGGTCGGCCTGACCCTCGACGCCCTGGTCGACGGAACCATCGTCGGCGAGCTCGGGCCGCCCGGTGAGCCTCAGCTCGACGTGGTCGTGCGCGCCGTTCGCGAGGACGGCGGTCGCCTCGACGACGCCGACATGATCCGGTCGGCGCCGGTCGCGAGCCCGAGCGGTGAGGTGGTGCCCTTCGGAATCCTCGCCGAGCTTCGAGAGGAGCTCGGGCCCACCGTGATTCAGCGCATCGAGCGCAAGCGAGCGCTCACGCTCACCCTCTCGCCGCCCGAGGACGTGCCGCTCGAGAGCGCGCTCGGGACGATCCAGGCGCTCATCGACGAGATGCGCGCCGACGGCTCGTTGCCGCCCGACGTCGACGTCGAGTACTCGGGGACCGCCGGCGACCTCGAGCTCGCCAAGGGCCAGTTCTTCTGGGTCCTCATGCTCGCGCTGCTGATCAGCTACCTGCTCATGAGCGCGCTCTTCGAGGACTTCCTGGCACCCATCGTCGTGCTCGTCACGCTGCCGCTCGCCGCCGCGGGCGGTGTCGGAGGCCTTCGGTTGGTCGACGCGTTCCTCGCGCCCCAGCCGCTCGATCTGATGACCGCGCTCGGCTTCCTGATCCTGATCGGCGTCGTCGTGAACAACGCGATCCTGGTGGTCGACGGCGCGCTCGCGCGCCTGGCGGACAAAGCCACCACCCTCGACGAGGCCATTAAGGGCGCCGTCGAGAACCGCGTCCGTCCCATCCTGATGACCACCGCCACCTCGCTCGCCGGCCTGGCGCCGATGGTCCTCTTCCCCGGCTCCGGGTCCGAGCTCTACCGTGGCGTCGGCTCGGTCGTCCTCGGCGGTCTCACGCTCGCCACCGCGCTCACCCTCTTCGTCGTGCCCAGCCTCTTCGCGCTGATTTGGCGTCTCCGCCTCCCGGCCGAGCGTCGCTGATTTAGCCGTCCGCCCGGCGGCGAGACCACAGTAGACTCGGCAGGTGCGCTCCCTTCTCGCGTTCGCGCTCGCCCTCGCCGCGCTCGGCTCGAGCCCGGCGGAGGCGTGCATCGACACGGTGCTCGCAGGCCGTGAGCTCATGGACCGGCCCCACGCCCGGGGGAACCCGACGGTGGTGCAGGTCGGCTACGACGTCATCGACGTCCGCGAGATCGACGGTCAGCGGCAGACCTTCGAGATGGACCTCTACTTCTGGCTGCAGTGGGAAGACGAGCGCCTCGCCTTCGACCCCGCAGTCATCGGCCATGACACCTGCCGCATCGACCCGCACCAGATCAAGGAGGGCGGGCACTTCTGGACGCCGCACCCGGAGTTCATCAACCTCCGCGAGGAGTCTCGCCAGGGCAACGAGCTCTTCACCGTCGACCAGACCGGCCACGTCTACTTCGAGCGGCGCTTCACCGGGACCTTCGACGCGTCGTTCGAGCTGACCCGTTTCCCCATCGACCATCAGGAGCTGCCGGTCCTCCTCGAGAGCTTCTTCCCGAAGAGCGAGGTGATCTTCGAGCCAGTCGAGGAGAACCGCGGCTCGGCGCTCGACAACACCATCGACACCATCGATCTGCCCGCCTGGGGCGTGACCGGCGTCCACGCGGAGGAGACCACCTTCACCTGGGAGAGCGACGCGGACTCGGACTTCTCTCGCTACACGTACGCCATCGGGGTCGAGCGCCGCTTCGGCTACTACCTCTGGAAGATCGTCGTCCCGCTGGTCCTGATCGTCATGCTCAGCTGGCTGGTCTTCTGGATGAGCGCGGAGTCGCTCGAGGCCCAGATGGGCGTGTCGGTGACCTGCATCCTCTCGGTCATCGCGTTCAACTTCGTCATCGCCGACAGCCTGCCGAAGATCCCCTACCTGACGCTCCTCGACCTATGGGTGCTCATCTCCTACCTCTTCGTCTTCATGAGCGCGGTCGAGAACGTGGGCTGCCACTACCTCACGACGAAGGGGCGGCAGCCCATCGCCGACCGCATCGACCGGGTCTGCCGCTGGGCCTTCCCGCTCGGGTTCGTGCTGATCAACGTGCTCGTGATCGCGCTCCGCGTTTGAGCGTTCCGATGAGCACCGGTCCGCGCCTTCCTTCTTTCCCCTTTTCCTCTCCGTGAGCTCTGCGGCTCCGTGACTCCGTGCGAGGCAAAGCTGAACCCGGACCGCTCGGGTTGCGGACGAGCCGTTGACGATGACGGCCCGCTGGCGCTACCTCCCTCACGATGAGCGAGCCGATCGATCCCGTGGCCCTGCGGCCGAGCTACTCGGCGTTCCTCGAGGGTGGACCCGCGCCGCGGATCCTGCTCACGGGGCACAGCCACCAGGCCTGGCCCGACGTGGCGCGCGAGGGGCTGCTCCTGGCGTTCGCGGACGCGGCCACCCACGTCGACGACAAGTGGGGGGCGGCGATGGAGGCGGCGGGGGCGGTGCGCCAGCGCGTCGCCGAGTGGTTCGGCGGCGACGCGGCCGACGTCGCGCTCGCGCAGAACTCCCACGAGCTGCTCTTCCGCTTCCTGTCCGCGCTCGACTGGTCGTCGCGCCGCCACATCGTCAGCACGGACGGCGAGTTCCACAGCCTCTCCCGTCAGCTGCGCCGCCTCGAGGAGCAGGGTGTCGAGGTCACGCGGGTGCCGACCGCCCCGCTCGACACGCTCGCGTCGCGCCTCGCCGAGGCCGTTCGCGAAGACACCATCGCGCTGATGTGCAGCACGGTGCTCTTCGAGACTTCGAGCGTCGTGCCGGGACTCGAAGAGGCCTGCGAGGCCGCGCACAACGTCGGCGCCGAGGTGCTGCTCGACGCCTATCACCACCAGAACGTCGTACCCTGGCGGCCGATCGACCCGCGCGCCTTCGTGACCGGCGGCGGCTACAAGTATGCCCAGTGGGGTGAAGGCTGCTGCTTCATGCGTGTGCCGAAGGACTGCGAGCTCCGGCCGGTGCACACCGGATGGTTCGCCGACTTCGGCGGGCTCAGCGGCGACCAGACCGGCCGCGTCCGCTATGGCAGCGGTGGCGGCAGCCGCTTCGCCGGGAGCACCTACGACCCGAGCAGCCACTACCGGGCTCGCGCGGTCATCGAGTTCTTCGATCAGAAGGAGCTCTCGGTCCCCCGCCTTCGCGAGCTCTCGCTCCGGCAGACCGCCCGGCTGATGGAGGCGCTGCACACCGAGACGATCCTGACGCCACGGGAGGACGCGCTGCGCGGCGGCTTCGTGACCGTCCAGGTGGACGACGCGCCCGAGGTCGCGCGCCGCATGCGCCAGAAGGGCGTCTTCGTCGACGCCCGCCGCGACCGGCTCCGCTTCGGGCCGGCCCCTTACACCACCGACGACGAGCTCGACGAGGGCGTGCGTCGCTTCCGGGAGTGCCTCTCGTGACCCACGCACCCGATCCCTTCGAGACGCTCGAGGCCACTCTCGGCGACCGCGCCCTCTACCCGGAGCTCGAGGACGTCTACCTCGGCTGGGCGGCCATCGCGCCCGCGTCGACCCTGGTCCGGGCGCAGGTCGGTGCGTTCCTCTCCGATTACGCCAAGGGCGGTCTGAGTGGCTTCGGTCGCTGGCTCGGTCAACGGGCGCGCCTCAAGGAGCGCGCCGCGGCCTTCGTCGGCGCAGAGGCGACCGACCTCGCGTTCTGCCAGAGCACGACGCAGGGCATCATCGCCCTCGCGCGCTCCATCGATTGGAAGCCCGGCGATCGCGTGATCCTCTTCGACGGCGAGTTCCCCGCGAACGTGACCCCGTGGCAACGGGTGGCGGTCGACTTCGGCCTCGAGTTGGTCACCGTGCCGCTCGCGCCCTTCTTCCGCTCGCACGAAGAGGGGCTCGCCGCGCTGAGCCACGAGCTCCGGAAGGGGGCGCGCCTCGTGGCCGTGAGCGCCGTGCAGTTCCAGTCGGGGTTGCGCATGCCGATCGAGGCCATCGCGAAGGCCTCGCACGCGACGGGCGCCGAGATCTTCGTGGACGCGATCCAGGCGCTCGGCGTCGTTCCCTTCGATGTCGGTCGCGGCACGGACGCGGCCATCGACTACGCCGCCACCGGCGGTCACAAGTGGCTCGCCGGGCTCGAGGGCGCGGGCTTCGTCTACGTGGCGCCGGAGCGGGTGGCGGCGCTCGAGCCGCGGATGGCGGGGTGGCTCTCCCACGAGGGCGCGCTCGACTTCCTCCTCGCCGGCTCCGGTCATCTCCGCTACGACCGCGCGGTCCGCAAGAGCGCCGACTTCCTCGAGCCAGGCGCCCAGTCGCACATCGGCCTCGCGGCGCTCGAAGCCGGTCTCGCGCCGCTCCAGCACCTCGGTCCGGGCGCGATCCTCGCGCACGTGCAGACCCTCCACGACCGCTACGAGGCCATCTTCCGCGAGCACGGCTTCGGCAGCCTGCGGACCGAGGAGCCCGAAGGCCGGAGCGGCATCCTCAGCTTCGAGTGCCCCGAGAGCGTCGATCCCATCGCGCTGCAGCATGGGCTGCGCGATGACGGCATCGTGGTCGCCATCCCGGACGGACTCATCCGCGTCGCCCCTCACTGGCCCAACGACCTGGCCGAGTGCGAGCGGGTCGCGAAGGCGCTCTCCGAGCTGCTCTGACTCAGCCCAGGCGGGCGAGCACGGCGTGCAGGTCGTCGGTGACCGAACCGCGCTCGAGGGCGGCGCACGCGGTCTTCTCGAAGTCCGCGGTCCGCGGCTTGGTCACGAGCATGACCTCCGAGCCGAGCACGGCGGGCAGCATGAGATCGAGCTCGAAGATGTCGCCAGCCACCAGGGTGTCGGCCGGCGTGGTGCCCGTCTCGGTCCAGATGCTGTTCAGCAGGTCGAAGTAGTGACCACGCCGCGGGTAGACCGGGCGCTCGAGGTCGGCGATCTCGATGGTCTCGGGCACGGCGTCGAAGCGCGCGTCCGGAGCGGAGGGGTCGGTGACGATGAACTTCCTCGCGTTACCGATCACCCGGAGTCGGTCGCGGCCCCTCGGGTCGAGCTCGTCGATCTTCTTCTGGACGTCGTCGGTCGCCGAGTTCGTCACCACCACCGTCGGCACGTCGGACGCGAGGAGGGCCTCGACGACCTCCTTGGCTTCCTTTCGGAACACCGTGTCGGCCTTCGGGTAGTTGTCGAAGTAGAGCTTCTGCAGAACCGCGGTCCGCTCGTCGAGGTCGGTGTAGATGCCCCGCTCGTCGAAGATCATGTTCATGATCACGGTCGCGCGGAGGTAGGGGTCGGCGTCACCGGGCGCGACGATGCGGCCGTCGTGAAGCCAGCCGTGGAGCCCGGGGTTCTCGGCGATGACCGCCTGCGCGCGCTGCCACTCGTCCTCGAAGTCGGGGCCGAGAATGGTCACCACATCCTCGCGGTAGGCCTCGTAAAAGGGGCCGGCTTCGGCCTCGACGTCCGTGAAGGTGCCGTCGAAGTCGAGAATGATGAGACGGGGGCGCTGGAATTCTTCGACCATGGGGGGAGCCGGGCTTAGCCGATGTCACGCGATCGTGCCACGCCGTCGCTCACACCGGGGGTGGCCTGGGGGAGCCCGACCGCGTCCTGCACCCGAGCGAATCCGCCGGTGCGGGCCCGCGCGGCCAGCCCGTTCGCGAGATCCTTCGGCAGGGTCGGGCCCTCGTAGATGTAGCTGCTGTAGACCTGGACCAGGGTCGCGCCGGCCCGAATCCGGACCCAGGCGTCGTCGGCATCTTCGATGCCGCCCACCGCCACCAGCACGGTCTGGGGCCCGAGCTTTGCCCGCAGGCGCTCGAGCACCTGGAGGCTGCGGGCCTTGAGCGGCGCGCCGCTGAGCCCGCCGTTGCCCAGCTCGCGCACGGCGGCCGGGTCGGTCCGCAGGCCCTGGCGCGAGATGGTCGTGTTGTTCGCGATGACGCCCTCGAGCTCGAGGGCGCTGGCCAGCTGGGCGACGGCGTCGATGTCCTCGTCTGCGAGATCGGGCGCGATCTTCACCAGGAGCGGCACTCGCCGGCTCGGCACGGCCTGCTCACAGGTTTCGCGCACGGTGCGCAGGATCGGCTCGAGGGACTCGACCGCCTGCAGGTCACGCAGGCCAGGCGTGTTCGGCGACGAGACGTTCACCACCAGGTAGTCCGCGTGGGGGGCGAGGCGGGCGGCGCTCAGTGCGTAGTCGTCCGCGGCCTCCTCGGCGGGGGTGATCTTGGACTTGCCGATGTTCACGCCCACGATGGTCTGGCGTGAACCGGCGAGGCGCGGCTCAGCCGCCTTCGAGCCGCCGTTGTTGAAGCCCATGCGGTTGAGCAGCGCGCGGTCCTTCGGCAGCCGGAAGAGGCGCGGCTTGGGGTTCCCGGGCTGGGCGTGGGCCGTGAGCGTTCCCACTTCCACGAAGCCGAATCCAGCGGCGCCGAGCGCCTCGAATCCAATCGCGTCCTTGTCGAAGCCGGCGGCCAGCCCGACCGGGGAGGGCAGCTCGAGGTCCCACACGCGGGTCGTCAGCGCGGGGTCCGCCTTCGGGGAGAGCGCGAGCCGGAGCATGCCCTTTCCGCCGGGAATCGCGGCCGTTCGTCGCAGGGCACCGAAGGCGAAGTGGTGCGCCTTCTCGGGGTCCATGCGGTAGAGGAGCGGGCGGAGGATGTGCCGGTAGAGCATCGGGCTGGAGGGTGAAGCGTCGCGGCCTCCCGATCCAGCTGATACCTTGGGGGCGTGTCTCGGAGCTTCGTGGTCCGCCTGGGTCTGGGCTTGGCGATCGTCAGCCTGGCCGGGGTGCTGAGCCTTCCGGCCGCTGCCGCGCCGACCCGCGCGCGCCCCGGGCAGATGCCGGCGGTGGGCGCGACGCCGCCGGAGATCGACGGTCAGTCGGTCAGTGGCACGGACCCGCTGAGCCTCTCGCGGCTCCAGGGACGGGTGGTCATTCTCGACTTCTGGGCCACGTGGTGCGGCCCCTGCCGCGCGGTGATGCCCTTCCTCGATCGGATGCACGTGCGCCATCACGCCCAGGGCCTGAGCGTCGTCGGTCTCACGGCGGAGCCGGTCCCCCGCGTCCGCCAGCACCTGGAGCGCGCCGCCGTCCGCTACACCATCGGCGCTGCCGCGCAGCAGACGATGCAGCGCTACGCCGTCCGAGGCCTACCGACGATGGTCGTCATCGGCCGCGGCGGGAAGGTCCGCATGGTCACCCACGGCGCCGCGCCGCACGACCTGCGCCACATCGAGCGGCTCATTCCGCGCCTGCTCAGCGAAGCACCCTGAGCGCTCAGCGGCGTTCGGCCGCGGCGACGCGGGCCTTGCGCTCTTCGTCCTCGAGGTAGGCCTCGTAGCCCATGTTGAGGTCGTAGACCTTCTCGCCGGCGAACTCGATGACGCGGGTGACGAGCGAGTCGGCGAACTGCACGTCGTGCGAGCTCAGCACGACGGTGCCCTCGAACTTCTCGATGGCGTCGTTGAGCGCCTGGATGGACTCGAGGTCCAGGTGGTTGGTGGGGCCGTCGAGCAGGAGTACGTTCGGGTCCTGGAGCATCATCCGCGCGAGCATGCAGCGGACCTTCTCGCCACCGGAGAGCACGCTGGCGCTCTTGGTGGTGGTCTCGTCGCCCTTGAAGAGCATCCGGCCGAGGAAGCTCCGCACGAAGTTCTCTTCCTGGTTCTCGCTGAACTGCTGCATCCACTGCACCAGGTTCAGGTCGGTCTCGAAGAACTCGGCGTATTCCTTCGGCAGGTAGCCGAGGTTCACCGAGTGGCCCCAGCGCACGCTGCCTTCGTCGGGCTCGACCTCGCCCGCGAGGATCTGCAGGAAGGTGGTGGTCGCCAGCTCGCTGCCGGTGAGCGCGACCTTCTCGCCCTTGGGGATGCTCATCATCAGGTCCTTGAACAGAACCTGACCGTCGATGGTCTTGCTGAGCCCCTCGATGTGCAGGACGTCCTTGCCGAGGCGGCGCTCGGTCTCGAACACGATGTAGGGGTACTTGCGCGACGAGGGCTTGATGTCCTCGAGGGTGATCTTGTCGAGGAGCGCCTTGCGGCTCGAGGCCTGCCGCGACTTCGACGCGTTGGCGCTGAAGCGCTGGATGAAGGCCTGCAGCTCCTTGATCTTGTCGACCTTGCGCTTGTTGGCGTTCTGCTTCTGGCGCAGCGCCATCTGCGAGGTCTGGTACCAGAAGGTGTAGTTGCCGGTGAAGAGCGAGACCTTCTGGAAGTCCACGTCCGCGATGTGCGTGCAGATGCGATCGAGGAA
Source organism: Deltaproteobacteria bacterium (assembly GCA_017644045.1). Classification (GTDB taxonomy): domain Bacteria; phylum Myxococcota_A; class Polyangia; order Polyangiales; family Houyiibacteriaceae; genus UBA1660. The sequence continues at coordinate 477,196 of JAEPMI010000006.1, read as the reverse complement.
GTGGCGATCGTGGCTGACCACGATGACCGTGCTCTTGAAGCCGTAGAGGAACTCCTCGAGCCAGAGGATGGAGTCGACGTCGAGGTGGTTGGTGGGCTCGTCGAGGAGCAGGATGTCGGGCTCGCCGAAGACCGCGCGCGCGAGCAACACGCGGACCTTCTGGCTGTCGTCGAGGTCCTTCATGAGCGCGCCGTGCTCCGCCTCTGGGATGCCGAGCGAGCTGAGCAGCTGGGCCGCCTCGGCCTCGGCGTTCCACCCGTTGAGCTCGCCGAACTCGGCCTCGAGCTCGCCGGCGAGGATGCCGTCCTCCTCGGAGAAGTCGGGCTTCGCGTAGAGCGCCTCCTTCTCCTTCATCACCTCGTGGAGCCGGGCGTGGCCCATGATGACCGTCTCGAGCGCGGACACCTCGTTGTAGGCGAAGTGGTCCTGCTCGAGCACGCTGAGCCGCAGCCCCTTCGCGATGCCGACCTGACCCGTGTAGGTGTCGATCTGGCCCGAGAGGCAGCGCAGGAAGGTGGACTTGCCGGCGCCGTTGGCGCCGATCAGGCCGTAGCAGTTCCCCGGCGTGAACTTGATGTCGACGTTTTCGAAGAGCGGACGACCGCCGAAGGAGAGGCTGAGCTTGTCGACGTGGATCATGGTGGGCCACCCCATAGCAAAGCTGAGCGCTTCGCCCACCCGAAACCGGGACGCTTGCTATGCGGGTGCGACCACGCGGAGCGCGAGCTTTTCGATGGTGCGACCGAATTGGTCCGGCGTCTCGTCGCCCGCGAGGCGCTTCTGCGCCTCGACGTACGCGGGGACGTCACGGAGTCGGCGGGGCAGCAGCGGGTAGGTGCTTCGCAGCGTCCGGAGCGAGCTGTGGAAGAGCAGCGCGTCGCGGCGGGTGTAGCGCAGCCCGAAGGGCTCGCGGAGCGAGCGCGGCATGAGCCCGGCGGTCATCAGCCGGTACCACCCGAGAATGGGCGCGGCGCTCGCGCGAGGCGGCGTGAGCAGGAAACGCGCGATCTCCTTGGCGGGTCGGCCGACGGCGATGAGGTCGCTGTCGAGCATGGACGCGAACCAGCGCTCGAAGTCGGTCCAGCTGTCCGGCAGATCCGCGGCCGGGACCCCGAAGAGGCGCGCGAAGCGCTTCGACTCGCGCCAGTAGGCGTCCTTGTCCGCGAAGCTCAGCGGGGCGACCACCGCGTCATAGACCTGCAGCGCGGTGTGGATCAGCGTCGCGTGCACCCAGAGCAGGGCGGTCGCGTCGTTGGCGAGGTAGCGGTCGCCGGGAGCGAACGCGCCGACGTGCTCGTCGATGGTGCCCTCGATGGTCTCGTGGATGCGCCGCACCCGGTCGCTCGAACGCCGCGCGTGGCCGAGGTCGCCGAAGATCATCGCGTAGACGTGGCGGAAGGTCCGCTCGAAGCGTCCGATCGGGTCGGTCTGCGTCTCCGAGTGCTCGGCGACCGCGTGCGCCACGTAGGGGTGCGCGAGCTGAAGCAGCGCCGCGCGCCCGCCGCCGAGGAACAGCACCGATTCGCGGGCGATTCGCCAGGTGGTGGAGCCCGGTCCGTGGACGCCTTCGGCCGGGTCGCCCGTGCTTCGGAACACGGCGGAGGCCTCGGCGTCGAAGGACTCCCGGTCGACTTCACCAGACCCACCCATTGGACACCCCATGCACGACAGCTTCGCCCCCGCCCGCACCCTCCGTCAATCCAAGCCGCGGCTGCGTTATGCTCGCGGGGTGATGACGCCCCGCTTGCTCGCGGTCGCCTGTCTGGCGCTGGGCTGTGGCCCGGCGGCGACGCCGACCACCCACACCACGCCGAACCCCGAGCCCGCGGAGCCGGAGCCGACCGACTGGCTCGTCGACGCGACGCGGCCCGCTCCGCCCGTCGATGGCCCGGGGGGCGTGGAGCCGGCGACCCCCGCGCTGGTCTTCCAGTCGGTGGCGCGCAACAACGTCGTCGACGTCGGCTTCACGGCCGACGGGCGCGCGGTCGTCACCCTCGGTGGCGACGGCGAGGCCTCGCTGGTCGATCTGGAGTCCGGCCGGATCCGCGCCGGCCGCCGCGTGTTCGTGCGGCGCGCGATTCGGGGGCTGGACGTCACCGACCGCGGCATCGCCTACGTGGCCAACGGCACCAGCTTCGGCGCGATGGGTGGGCTCCGCTCGTGGGACCTCCGAACGGGTCGGCTGCGTGAGGTGGAGCTGCCGGGTCTCGCCTACGTCGACGTGCAGGCGCTCAGCGTCGAGCCTCGCAGCGAGCGGCTCGCGATGATTCACGAGCTCGAGGGCTCCACGATGCTCCGGCTCCAGGGCCCCGGGCTCGAGCCGCGTGACATCCCGCTCACCATCGCCGGCTTCCCGACCGTCCTGCCCACCGGGGCCGTGCTCATCCATCACGGCGACGCGAGCGTCGAGCTCCGTGGCTTCGAGGACGAAGAGGACGAGCCACGCTTCGAGGTCGCTCCCGAGGGCGAGGGCCAGCTGGTGCTGGCGACCGTGCACCCGAACGGTGAGGCGCTCTTCGTGGCTGCGCCCGACGCGCCACTGCTCTGGCTCGATGCCTCGACCGGCGAACGCATCGCCGAGGTGAGCATCGAGCACGAGCAACCGATCCGGGCGCTCATCGTGAGCGGCGACGGCGAGCGCCTGGCTCTGATCCGTCAGGATGGCGGGCTCACGCTGCGCTCGACCCGCGATGGGTCCGTCATCGGCCAGACCCAGCTCCCCGAGGGGTGGCTCCAGGCGTTCAATGGCACCGAGGGGCTCCACCTCGACCACGCGGGCGAGCGGCTCGTGTTCCTCGGTCGTCAGACCCTCACGGCCATTCCCCTGCGGGTCGGCGACGAGAACCCCGGCGAGCCGGTCGCGATCGGGCTCGAGGACTACACGAGCGGCCTGGTGCTCTCTCGCGACGGCCGGTGGCTCGCGGTCCTCGGGCGCTCGCTGACCCTCTTCGATCTCCAGGCGGAAGAGCTCGTGCCCCGGCGCTTCGAGCCCGCCGGCGGCGAGCACAGTGTCTGGGGCGTGCAGTGGAAGCCCGACGAGAGCGCGCTCGTGTCCTACGGCCGCGGCGGCGTGGAGTGGTGGGGCCGCGACGGCTTCCGCTCGACCCCCTGTCGTGGCTCCGGGACGGTGACCTGGGGTGACTCGCCCTCGCTCTACATGGGCGCGCGGCGCTGCGACCTGCAGAGCGGCGAGAGCGAAGAGGTCCCCACGCCGCTCGCGGCCAGCGAGTCCACCGGCCGGGTGCTGGTGGACAACGGTCGCCAGATCGAGGTGCTCGGACCGGACGGCGAGAGCCTGGGTCGGGTTCGCAAGGGGCGGGGCGCGCCCACCTGTCGCTACGGCCAGTGCCTGCAGCGTCACACGCTGAGCGCCGACGGCGAGGTGCTCGCGTTCGCGACGGAACGCGAGGTGGTGGTGCACCAGCGTCGAGGGCGCCGCGTCGGTCGACTGCGGATCCCCGACGACCACCATCCGATCCAGGCGATCGAGCTCTCGCCCGACGGATCGGCCCTTCTGGTCTTCCGTCACGTCGATAGCGAAGGGCTCCGTGCGAGCCTCCATCGCGTTCGCGGGATGGCCTCGCTCGCCGAGATCGGTGTGGCGAGCCCGAATCACTTTGCGTTCGCCCGCGAGACCCACCTGCTCGCGATCGCGAACGGCTCCGAGGCGGTGCTCATCGACGCGACCGACGGTCGCTTGGTGGCGACCCACGACGCGGGTGACGGCATCCGGAAGATCGGCATCACGGCCGACGGCGCCGCGGTGATCGTCGAGCTCCCGTCCGGTCTGCGCGTGCTCGACCGCGACGGCGCGCCGCGGACGGCCAAGGACGGCATCCCGCTCCCGTGGGCCGTCTCCGCCGACGCGGAGAAGCTGGCGAGCTGCCACGCCGGCGTGCTCGTGGTGACCGATCTGTTGACCAACGACACCAAGACCATGGGCGACTGCACCCGCGGCGACGAGCTCAGCTTCTCGCCGCTCGGCACCTACGTGACCGCGCGCCGCGGGTCGTACGTCGAGGTGCACCGGGTCGCGGACGGATCCGGCGTCGCGCTCCACGCCCCGCGCATGGACGAGAACCTCGACCGGCAGACCCACGCCTACGCGGTCAGCGACGAGGGCGCCTACGAGCTCGCCGAGGACGCCGACCCGAGCCGCTTCCTGTACCGTGGCCCCGGCACGATGGTCTCGGCGCCGCTCGTGCCCCTCTCCGAGGCGGCGGCGACACCCGGCCTAGTGGCGCGCTTCTTCGGCGCGCCCGCGCCCGCCGACTGACGTGGCCGCCCTCGCCGCCATCGTCGTCCTGGCGTGCTTCGCCCTCGGGTACCGCTTCTACGCGCGCTTCGTGGGCGAACGCATCTTCGGTGATCGCGACGAGCTCGAGATGCCGGCACACGCGCTCCGCGACGAGCGCGACTATGTGCCGACGGACCCGCACGTCCTCTTCGGGCACCACTTCACCTCCATCGCCGGCGCCGCGCCGATCATCGGGCCCTGCGTCGCCGCGTACTGGGGCTGGCTCCCGGCGCTCCTCTGGGTCGTGATCGGGACCATCTTCATGGGCGCGGTGCACGACTTCGGCGCGCTGGTGCTCAGCGTGCGCGAGGGTGGGCGCAGCATCGCGGACGTCGCCGCGAAGGTGCTCGGCAAGCGCGCCAGGCTGCTCTTCCTCTGCTTCGTCGCGGGGGTCGTGTGGCTCGTGCTCGCGGTCTTCGCGATGGCCATCGCTGGGCTCTTCGTGGCGCAGCCGGCGAGCGTGCTCCCGATCCAGTCCGAGATCGTGCTCGCGGTGATCGTCGGCTGGCTGGTCTACAAGAAGAGGGTCCCCGCGCTGTGGCCCAGCGTGATCGCGCTGGTCGTGCTCTACGCCCTGGTGTGGGTGGGCACGAAAGTGCCCATCGACCTCGCCGACTTCGGCGCGAGCGACCCGCGCACGACGTGGATCCTGCTGCTCTTCGGCTACTCGGCCATCGCCAGCCTCTTGCCGGTGTGGCTCCTGCTGCAGCCGCGCGACTTCATCAACAGCCACCAGCTCATGGTCGGGCTCGCGCTGCTCTTCGCCGGGCTCTTCGTGGCGCACCCCGATCTCGACGCGCCGGCCATCCGGATGGACGACGACTCGCCGCCGCTCTTCCCGCTCCTCTTCGTGACCATCGCGTGCGGTGCCATCAGCGGCTTCCACGGTCTGGTCTCGAGCGGCACCACCTCGAAGCAGCTCTCGGAGCTCCGCCACGCGCGCCCGATCGGCTACGGCGCGATGCTCGGCGAGGGCACGCTGGCGCTCGCGTCGACGCTCGCCGCGGTCGCCGGCATCGCGCTGGTCGGTGCGTGCGAGCTGCCCTCGCACGGTGCGGTCGCCGACCTGAGCTGGAGCACCTACTACGACAGCTGGGCGCACGCCGGGGCCAACAAGGCCAGCGCGTTCGTGCTCGGGGGTGGGGCGTTCCTCGAGGCGGTCGGGCTACCGACGGAGCTCGCGCGCACCGTGATGGCGGTGCTGGTGATCTCCTTCGCGGCGACCACGCTCGACACGGCCACGCGCATCCAGCGCTTCATCGTCGCCGAGCTCGGCGACGCCGTTTCGCTGCCGGTGCTGAAGCGGCCCACGGTCGCGACAGCCGTCGCCGTGCTTCCGGCCATCGCGCTCTGCTTCGGTGAGACCACCGACGCGATGGGTCAGGCGAAGCAGGTCGGCTGGGTGCTCTGGCCCATCTTCGGCGCGAGCAATCAGATGCTCGCGGCGCTCACCCTGATGGTGCTCGCGCTCTACTTCGGCGCGCGGAAGAAGCCGGTGCTGCCCATCGTGATCCCGATGCTCCTCGTCACCGGGGTCGCGCTCTTGGCGCTCCTCGCGAAGCTGCAGGAGTTCCTGGCGACCGGCGACGATCTGCTCACAGGGGTGACGGTCGCGCTGCTCGCGCTGGTGGTGTGGATGCTGACCGAGGGCGCGATGGCGCTGCGCCGGAAGCCCGGGTCAGACGCCGCGGCCGATGACGTTCAGGAAGACGTAGACCAAGACGCCGGTCACTGAGACGTAGAGCCAGATGGGCGCGAGCCAGCGGGTGACCTTCTTGTGGGCGGCGAAGCGCTTCTTCCACGCCAGGTAGAAGGCGGTCAGCGCCAGCGGAACCACCGGGATGCTCAGGAGCACGTGGCTCGCCAGCATGCCGAGGTAGAGCCCACGCGCGGGGCCCTCGTAGCGGGAGTCGCCGTGGAGGTAGTGGTAGGCGATGTAGCCGACCAGGAAGAGCGCCGAGCAGGCGAAGGTCCCGATCATCATCCACTGGTGCTTGGTGCGCTGACCGGCGCGGATGGCCCGCCAGCCGAGGACCAGCAGCAGCGCGGCGGTGGCGTTCAGCCCGGCGTTCACGGCCGGCATGAAGCTCAGCGCCCCCGGATCGGTGCCGGCCGTATCCCGGATCAGGAGCAGCCAGGTCAGGAACGCCAGCGCGGCCGCGGAGATCACCGCGGCGAAGGTGAAGAAGAAGCGGTCGCTGGATCGGTCGGCAGCAGCCATGGTCGCCATGGCGGGGGATATGGGCGCGCTCGGCGTTCGGAGCAAGCACCGGACCCTCCCGACCCTGGTATGGTCGCGCTCCCGATGCGCACCTCCCCCGTCGCGTTTGCCCTGCTGGGGCTCCTCGCGCTGAGCCTCCCCGCGGACGTCGCCGGCCAGGAGAGCCCGACGCCCGAGGGCTCGGAGAGCCTGCTGGCCGTCCAGACCGGGCACGGCGCCGACCGCGAGATCTACGCGGGGGTCTTCCTCCACGACGTGGCGGACGTGCAGATCGAGGACGGGGTCTTCAGCACGGACTTCGAGCTCTGGGCCAAGTGGCGGGGCGAGTTCGATCCCGACCAGCTGATGATCGCCAACGCGGCCGAGATCGAGCGGACCTCGCTCGGGTTGGCCAACGACCGGGACTGGCACGTCGCCCGCTGGCGCTGTCGCGGGACCCTGCGCGGCGAGTTCCCGATGCAGGCGTTCCCCTACGACCAGCAGAGCGTGAGCATCGTGCTCGAGCTCCCCGAGGAGCATGGCCGGCTGGTCACGGACGCGGCGGGCAGCGGCATGGCGGAGCGCTTCAGCCTGACCGACTGGGGCTACGAGCCCGAGTTCCACCTCGCCACCAGCTCCCAGACGGTCGCGTCGGACCTCGGCTTCCTCTCGCGGGAAGGCCTGCCGACGACCGTGCACCGCGCGACCTTCGAGGTGCACCTCATCCGGCCGCTGGTGACGGTGGCGCTCAAGATCTTCCTGCCGCTGGCCATCATCGCGCTGGTGGCGCTCATCGCGCTCTTCCTGCCGGCGGAGGCCATCGAGCCGCGTGCGGGCGTCGGTGTCACGGCGCTGCTCAGCTGCTTCGCGTTCCAGTTCACACTCGAAGGGAGCCTGCCGGCGGTCTCGTACCTGACGCTGACGGACATACTCTTCCTGATCGCCTACGTGCTCAGCACGGCGTGTCTGGTGGAGAGCATCGTCAGTCACACGCTCGACCGGCGCGGCAAGCCCAAGACGGCCGTTTGGACGGACCGCGTCAGCCGCGTGCTCCTGCCCATCGTCGGCGCGATCGCGACCGCGCTCGCCATTCCCGAGGTCCCGGAGCGGCCGCCGCGCGAGCCGGACCCGGTGCCGGAGATCGCCATCCCCGAGACCGCGCGGGAAGAGCTGCGCATCGGGAGCAATCGCGTGCGCAACGCGCTCTCCTCGACACTCTACCGCGGCGTCTTCTGGGGCCTGCTGAAGGACCTCGACGGGGACGACAAGGGCGAGCCGATGCACGTCATCCGCCGTCCGGGCATCGACAACGACCTGCTGCGCTTCGCCGCCGACGGAACGCTCGAGGTCACCTGGCACCTGCGGGACGGACTGACGTGGTCGGACGGCGAGCCGCTGACGAGCCAGGACGTGGCCTTCGGCTTCGAGCTCTGGGAAGACGAACACATCGCGAAGGTGGAGACGCCGAGCCCGGAGCTCGTGGTCGTGACCTGGGACGGTCGGCTGGCCGACGCGCTCGAAGGCCCCGAGGTGGTGCCGCACCACCTGCTCGGCGAGCTCTTCGAGGTCGAGGGCCGCGATGCGGTGCTCGACCGGCTGCGGCACTCGGCGACCCCGGTGCTGGGCCCCTACCGCTGGCGCGAGGTCACGCCGGACGAGCGCATGGTCGGCGAGCCCAACCCCGAGTTCATCGGCCCGGCGCCCGCCATCGATCGGGTCGAGGAGATCAAGGTCGAGCCGGGCGAGCTGGTGCAGGCGTTCCTCGACGGAGCGATCGACATCACGATCCCCAACTCGGTCACCATGGAGGAGGCGCTCGCGGTGCGCGAAGAGCACCCGGAGTCGGTGGTCATCCGGCCGTCGGCCACCTACCTCTTCCTCGAGCCGGACATGAGCGTCGCGCCCTTCGACCGGCTCCCGGTTCGGCGCGCGCTCCTGCAGGCCATCGACCGCGAAGCGCTCGCGGCAGACGTCTACGGTGAGGCGGGCCGAGTCGCGCACACCCCCATCCCCGACCTCGACGCGCCCGGCATCGTGCGTACGGCCTACGACCCGGACGCCGCGCGCGCGACGCTCCGCGAGGAGGGCGTGACCGAGCTGGCGCTCATTCACGACGGCTCCGAGATGTCGCTGCTCATCAACGGCAAGATCCGCGAGTACCTCGAGGCCGTGGGTGTGCGGGTCGAGGACCGCATCGTCGAGAGCACCTTCGCCACCTCTCGCGAGGGCGGCCACGGCGGCCTGCTCGAGCACGTCATCCGCGGCGACCGCGACGCGGCGCCGGGGCGCTTCTGGAACGTCCCCTACGTCGACGGCAACTACGACTACGACCACCGCCACGACGCCTACACCGACGAGATCCACGCGCTCATCGAGCGCGAGCGCCATGCGCTCTACCCCGAACGGCGCGAGCAGCTCCGCGACGCGCTCTTCGCGCTGATCAGCGAGCGCCTGCCGGTGCTCCCGCTGGTCTTCGCCGCGGAGCGCATCCTCGCGAACCCCAAGCTGAAGGGTTGGGACCACGGTCCCCTGGTGCGCTTCGGCGAGGGGATCGAGCGCTGGTACTTCGAGCCGTAGACTCAGCCTCCGCCGACCCGCGGGACCTCTTTGCCGAGAGCCGATGCGATGCCGGCCACCTTCCGATCGAAGGCTGCGCCAACCTCCCCCGACAGCACGACGACCTTCTCCGGCCATGCGATCAGCGACACGGTGCGCACCGGCTCTTCGTATGAGCCGCCGCCTCGCGTGGCTCGTCGACGGGTCGTGTCCGACGTCTCGACCGTCAACCGGGTGATCGACTCGGCGCGCACGATCATCGAGCGCGCCGAGTCACGAACGTACGCGCTCCAGCGCGCTGGCTGGCTGGACTCCTGCTTCGGATTCTTGCGCTCGATGCCCTTCGGCTGCACCAGCAGCATCGCGCCAGCGCTGGGATCGATCTCGACCAAGTAGTCCGGCGTCCGGAGCTCGCGCCTGGCGTCTTGGAGAAAGAACGCACCGATCGCGAAGGCCACGCCACCCACGCCGAGGATGCTCCATTCGGGTCCGCGAGCCATCGAGAGTGTCGGCACGAACATCCCGGCGAGCACGAGTGCCGCGAGGACGAGGAGCCCGCCGAGCAGCAGTCGGATGATGGGCAGAGCCCCGAAGGTCGCCTTGAAACGCTCGACCGAGCGGGGTTTCCAGTCGGATGGGACGTGAGGGTGTGTCATGTGTCGAGAGACTCCTGGCCGTGGGGATGTCTTCCTACGCGAGACTCTTCCTTCCTGCTCTCATCACGGGGCGGGACCCAGAACACGATGGCAGGGCCTCAGAAAGCGTGGCGCAGTGTGGCGATCGTGCCGAGTGCCACGAATGCTGGGTACGCGAACCTCGCGCCGAATCGATCGAGGAGGGTGGGGAAGGCCCTCGTGCGGAGCGAATGGGCGATCGACCCCGCGGCGAACGCGATGACCGCGAAGAGGGCCACCCAACGTTCGGCAGCGAGCTCATCCCAGAGGACGTAGCCGCCCACCCGGTGATGGCCGAGGCACGCCACGAAGGTGCAGAGGCCCGTCACCACGACCAGCGCGAGGACGCTCCGTGTGCGTCCTCGGTGGGCACCGACGATTGCCGCCGCGAGCGCGACCCACGTGCCGATGCGCACCCATGCCCTGCGTGGATGGGCTGCGAGGTAGCTCCTCGAGTCGAGGACATCGAGCGCGATGAGGAGCGCCCCAGCCGACGCCGCGACGACGAGCACCGTGAGCTCGCCGTGAAAGCTCCGCCCGGACAGCCGGTCTCGCTCGCGAAGACCAGCGCCACCGAGCGCCAGTAGAGCGACCGTCGCTGCGGCCGCACCGAAGGGCTTGGCTTCGAGGCCGAACCCCAGGAGCAAGCCGGTGCAGAGCGACGCGCGGGCCGCGAGCTGTGCCCATGGGAGCCGCAGCTGCATCCCGAGGATCGGCACGACCAGCGCGAGAAGGCCGACGACGGGCGCCGGCCCTCGCAGGTTCCAGGCGCCCATGGCTCCCACCACCGCGACGCACGCCAGCAGACGCCGCCAGACCGGGAGCTCGGTGGGGCTCAGCCAGATCTCGCTTTGCGTCTGCCGCCCTACTGCAACACTCATCGGTCGACCCTTTCCGCGAACCTTCAGGTTCGGGCTGGACAAAACTACGCTGGCGGATCGCCCGATCTCCCCCGGACGGGGCCCACTGCCATGGAGGCTCAGGCTGGCGTCACGGTAGATCTGGCATCGGAATCCAGCGGATGCCGAGTCCACTCGAGAGAGGCGGAAGCAGCGGCGTCGCTGATCCGCCCGACGGGTCGAGCAGCACGGGCTCCACCACACCCGCGATGCGCCAATCGCCGGCGGCGACGACGTCGCCACTAGGGAGGACGCGCAGCCGTGAGTCGGAGAATCCCACGTCGGGGGGGCTCGCCGTCACCGCAGGACTGATCTTGGTGACCGCGCCGGGGGTGTTGGGGTCGACGGCGTAGACTTCGTTCACGCCATCGACCTCGGCATCTGCCACGTAGACCAGCTGCGTGGAGCTGGCGAATCTACCGAGGCCCTCGACTTCGCCACCGGTCACGAGTGGCGCGTTCAGCACATCTCGCGATTCGAAGTCGCCTGCCAGGTAGCCGCGCCCCGTCAGCTGGAGCACGCCGGGGCTGTCCCGGTCATCCAGCATGAGGACCCACGCGCCATCCGGCGACCACCCGAACTCCTCGATGACGAGCGGAGGGGTCCGCAGAGCCGTGCGCTGGCTCCAGGAACCGAAAGACATGCCGAGGGCCGAACGGTAGTAGATGAGGACCATGTCGTTCCCGCTGGTCTGAGGAACCCCGATCGCAACACTGAGCTCGTCGGGCGACCACTCGTAGTCGACTACCCGTTGGGTCGGGTCTCCACCCAGCGTGAAGGCCAGGGCGCTACCTGCCGCGCCTGTCGCGCCTCCGGAGAGGTCCACCAGATACGGGCGCGCGGGGGTGACGCTGGTTGCCCCCAACCACGGGAAGATCAGCTCGTTCCCCGACGGCGAGAGGCCGTAGAAGAGTCGCTGTGTCGACACGCCGTTGTCGAAGGTGGCATTGGCCGTGGTCAGGCGATGCGCGGTCCCTGGGAACGACCCGGACAGTTCGATGGCGTAGATGTCTACTCCGAGGTCGTCGTCCAGGTCGCCGATGAGGACCGCGGTGTCGGCCACCACGAGCAAGTCCTCCACGCCGGCGATGGCGCCGGGTGCGAGCGCTGGATGGATGCGTTGCTGCCCGAGGCCAGGGTTCGCCCGATCGAAGAGGTAGCCCTCGAGTGGACCAGAAGCGCCCTCCCGGGCCCGGAAGAGGTACTTGGTGGAGTCGCGCGACCAGCGCGGCCATCGCGTACTCCGGATCTTGATCGACGTGAGCCCCGTGCCGACCTCCGAGACCGTGGCGGTGGCGAGTCCCGCGGAGAGGTCCGCGATCCATACGCTGCGTCCTCCAGAGCCGTCATCCCCGAAGAACGCGACAGCCGACGAATCGGGCGACCACTCGTACTCGACCACGCGGCCTCCAGTCCCGATGTCCGAGACCTTCACGGCAGCGCCCGCGGGGCTACTCGTATCGACGACGTAGAGCGCGGGCTCCCCGTCGATGGCGATGTCAGCGATGAATGACGCGAAGCGACCATCGGGTGAGAGTCGAGTCTGAAACGGCAGCGATGGGTCGACCGAGGCGTGGGCCGGCCATCCTCCCGGGATCGGATCGATCGCGGCCGGGCTGGAGGCCTCGGGGTCGACGAAGAAGACTTCGAACCGACCGTCGCTGACGACGTCTCCCATCAAGGGAACGAGGGACGGGGCGACCACCTCGACACGGCGCGTCGGCGGGGTAGAGTCGCTTGCCCCCGAAGCATCCATACAGGTGTAGACCACCTGAAACACACCCGGTGTTTCGAAGGTGACGACGCCGGGATCCTCCAGTGATGAGTCGAGAGCACCGCCGTCGAAACTCCAAGAGTGTGACAGGGGAAGGTCGCTATCGGGGTCCACGCAGCTGGCTCCGAAGGAAATGCTGTCTCCCACGGCGATGACCAGATCCCCAGCCGGACTGTCGATGGTTCCGGATGGGTCCGACATCGTACCGCCACCGTCCCCGCCCATGCCGGAGTCCCCGGTCGATAGGTCGGCCTCGGTGCCGAGATCACGCGGGGGCTGCATGTCCGCGCCATTTCCCATGTCTGGGCCGACCGCGGAGTCGGGGGCACCCGTGGAATCGTCGTCGCTACAGGCGACGACGAGGAGAATACAGCACGTGAAGAGTCGTAGAACTCTCGGCATGTCCAAGAGGTAACACGACGCGACGTCTCTCAGGGATCCCAGTTCACGCCGACGCGCGTACCCAGCAGGATCGCGTGTTCGGCGGGGGCGCCGTGCTGGGCGGGGAAGAGCTCGTAGCCGACCCAGAGGAGCGCGTAGGGCATGAAGCTCGCGACGCGCGGGGTGCTCAGGCCGTAGCCGATGCCGACGCGCATGCCGTGGCGTGCGGGACCTTCGGGGTAGAGCGTGCGCCAAGTGAGCTCGATGTCGAAGTGGCGCGAGACGTCGGTGATGCGGAAGAGCACGGGGACGGCGCTCGCCGCGACGGCCTCGAAGGTGCGGGTGCCGTCGTCGGTCTCGGGGAGGGTGCCGCTCGCGCCGATCTCGCCACCGACGGCGATGGTCAGGCGCCGCGAGAAGCCGTAGCCGAGCAGCAGTCGACCGCCGCCGCCGCCGCCGATCTCGATCGCGCCGCCGCCGAAGCGAAGCGCGGCACCACCGAGGGACTCGGCCAGGATCACGAAGCGCCCTTCGTCCGGTTCGCGGCCGGCGAACTCGGTGTCCTCTTCGAGCCAGTAGGGGCACTCGGTGGCGCCGTCCTCGCCGGCGTCGAGCAGCATCCGGACGCGCTCGAGGGTGCGGATGTCTTCGATGTCGCCGTTCATCTCACCGGCGCGTTCGTAGAGCTGGCGTGAGGGGCTCTCGGTGTCGGCCGAGCCGGCGCCGGCCTCCGCTTCGATCTGGGTGTCGATCCACGCGCGCAGGTCTTCGCGGGTCTCGCGGGTGGACGCGCAGACGCTGCCCATCACGCCCTCGAGCGCGTCGGCGACCTCGAGGCGGTCCACGACCCAGTCCTCCTGCTCCTGCAGGACCACCGCCTTGCGGAGGTCGACGTAGAGGCCGCGCGGAGCCTGGGCCTGGGGCAACGGCGCGCACGCGGTGCCGAGCGCCACGAGCGCGAAGAGAGCGCGCTTCACGACGGGCTCTCGGGCTGGCACGCCGGGCAGAGGAAGGTGCTCCGGCCTCCCTGAACGAAGCGCCCGATCGGGCCGCCGCAGCGCGGGCAGGCCTCGCCCTCCCGGCCGTAGACCTGGAAGGGATTGTCGCCACCGTCGCTCATGTACACCACCTCGTCGTCGCCTCCGGCCACCGTCTGGAGATCGCGCAGGGTGTCCTCGATCGTTCCCCGCATCCCCGTCCATAGGGCCGCCACCTCCCGTTCGTCGAGGCTGCACGCCGATCGTTTCGGGTGAACGCCGGCGCGGAAGAGCGCTTCGGCGACCTGGATGTTCCCCAGCCCTGCGATCAGGGACTGGTCCATCAGTGCGACTTTGACGGCGCGCTTGGTGCGGGAGAGCGCCACGGCCAGCGCCTCTTGGTCGATGGAGCGGGCGTCCGGGCCGAGTTGGTCGAGCTTCGCGGTTCCGGTGACCCAGGCGGCGTCGCCGGCGGCCGTGCGCCCGAAGATCCGAGGGTCGCGCAGCCCGAGCCAAGCGCCTCCGCTCTGGACGGCCCAGCGGGTCGCCGCGGGCAGCGACTCCGACGAGCCCGCCCGAACCAGCCGGCCGGTCATCCCGAGGTGAATCCACCATCGCCGTTCGCCGAGCGCGACCACGATGTGCTTGCCGAAGCGCTCGACCCCGCTGACTTCGCGGCCCGCGAGCGCGGCGATGAAGTCCTCCGGTTCCTGGTCCCGCAGCGCACGCGCGTCGCGCACCTCGACCGACTCGATGCGGTCGAGCCAGCGCCGAAGCTGCTCGGCGGCGAGCTCCGCTTCCGGAAGCTCGGGCATCGTCAAGCAGGCAGCGGTCGGTCGCGCATTTCCCAGGCCAGGCGCGTGGCGAGCGCCATGATCGAGAGCTGCGGGTTCACGCCGAGGCTGGTGGGCACGATGCTCCCGTCGACCACGTAGAGCTCTTCGAGGTCGAAGGCCTCACCGTGCTCGTCGACCACGGCGTGCTTGCCGTCGGGTCCCATGCGCGCGGTGCCGAGGGGGTGCTGGCTGGTGACCTCGAAACGCGAGAGCGGGATCGAGTCCAGGTCCAGGCTGCGGAAGGCGTCGGCGTCGAGGCCACCGGGCAGGCCGAGGATGGGCGGGAAGATCTCCTTGGCGCCCGCGTCGAGGTAGACCTCGCCGAGCGTCCGGATCAGGTCGCGCACGCGACCGCGGTCGCGCGGTGCCATTCGGTAAGTCACCACCGGCTCACGCCCGGGACCGCGGCGAACGGTGCCGCCGCCTTCGTCGTGAATCATGCCGCCGAACATCGCGATGTTCGGGAGCATCTGCGCGTGCCGCTGGTGCTCGGCGCCGATGCCGGGGAGAGTCGCGCCGACGACCGAGGGCGGGATGAACACGCTCACGAGCGTGAGCCCGCGTGCCTCGAACGCCTCGCTGAACGCGCTCTGCATCGCGCCCTTCCAGCCCTCCACCTTCTCGTCGAAGCGCGCCATCATCCGGCAGCCGGGGTGGAGCGTCATGCGCTTGCCGAGCGCCTTGCTGCGCTTGCCGACGCCGCTCTTCCGGAGGAGCAGCGGCGTGTGCCACGCGCCGCACGCGATCACGACGCGCCGCGCGTGGACCTTCAGCTTGCCGCCCGGTCGGCCACCCGGGCCGTTGAGCACGCGCCCCTGCACGCCGACGGCGCGACCGCGCTTGCTGAGCACCTTCTCGACCAGGCAGTGGCTCACGACCTCCGCGCCCGCTTCCACCGCCTGCGGCAGGAAACTGAGATCGACGCTGAGCTTCGCCTTCTCCGGGCAGCCGAAGTTGCAGCGCCCGCACCCGCGGCAGCCCTTGGTGTTGCGGCGGATGGGCTCGAGCGCGAGCCCGCGCTTCTTCATCCCGCGGTCGAAGAGGGTGGTCGCCTTCGAGCGCATCGCCTCGGGGACGGTCTCCACGTGGACCTTGTCCTCCACGTAGTCGAAGGCGCCCTCCATCGAGGCGGAGCCGTAGCTCGGCAGGCCGTGCTCGCGCTGCCAGTTCGAGAGCACGCGGTCCGGGGTCCGGAAGCAGACGCCGCCGGTCAGCACCGACGAGCCACCGACCACCCGCCCCATGGTCACGTTGATGGTCGGCGAGTCGCCCACGCCGACCGCGACCGTCATGCCGCCGTCGCGCCACATGTGCCGCAGCGACTCGCTGATCGACATGCGCGAGTAGTCGTCGGCCGGGATGCGTGGGCCCTCTTCGAGCACCACGACGCGCTGCCCGGACTTCTGCAGCTCGTGGGCGACGACGGCGCCGGACGCGCCCGAGCCGACGACCACGACGTCGGCGCCGAGCTCGAGATCGCCTTCGTGGTCCCTCGCGCTCCGGAAGCTCACGAGCCGCTCTCCGTGAGGCACTTGCCGTCGAGGCCCAGCTCGGCGCGCACGCTCGGCGCGTCGTAGTGGTGGATGCAGAGGATCGCCTTGGCGCCGAGCACCGCGAGGCCCAGCGGCGTGGACTCGAAGCGGTGGATGGCGTGCGCACGAGTCAGCGGGTCGAGCCGGGCGAGCGGCGGCGCCTTGCCGATGGTCGCCGGCGCGAGGGTGGTCAGCGCGAGCACGCTGGCCTGGAAGACCGCCCGCGAGCGTCCGCCCGCGTGGCCGAGGAACGCCTCGACCTCGCCCATGAGCCAGTCGAGGTGCTCGTCGCTCGGCGGTCGGTCGCCCTCGTGGAAGAGGGCCTCGGCGATGGCACGCGCGGCGCGACGGAGCGGGGTCGGCATGCGCCAATCCGGACGGACGGCGTCGGCGGGGAGGGGGAGGGGCATTCGGCGGAGTCTACTCCGTCGCGGGCTCGGCGGTGGTGTCGGCGTAGCGAGCCACGACCACGGCCGCGCAGGAGTCGCTGAAGACGTTCACGGTCGTGCGGCACATGTCGAGGATCCGGTCGACCGCGAGGATCAGGCCGACCGCGGTCGTGGGGAGCCCGACCGCGCTGAGGACCACGACCATCATCACGGTGCCGGCGTGCGGGATGCCTGCCGCGCCGACGCTGGCCATGAGAGCGGTCAGCGCCACGATGGCCTGCTGACCGAGGCTCAGGTCCATGCCGTAGACCTGCGCGATGAAGAGCACGGCGACGGCCTCGTAGAGCGCGGTGCCGTCCATGTTGATCGTCGCACCGAGGGGCAGCACGAAGGAGGTCACCTCGTTGGGCACGCCCGAGCGCTCGACGCACTGGATGGTGAGCGGCAGCGTACCGTTGCTCGACGCGGTGCTGAACGCCGTGAGCAGCGCGGGCATCATCGCCTTGGCGTGCGCGACCGGCGACTTGCTGCCGAGGAAGCGGAGGATCAGCGGCAGGGTCACGAAGGCGTGGATGCAGAGCGCGACGAAGACCGTCAGCGCGTACATGCCGAGCACCTGGAAGGCCTCGAAGCCGCGGCCGGCCGCCGCGTAGAGCATGAAGCCGAACACGCCGATGGGCGCGAGCCGGATCACCGCGAGGGTCATCCGCATCATCACCGCGAAGAGGCCCGCGAAGAAGCGACGGAGCAGGGCGGCGCCGCTGCGCTCCTCGGCGATCTCCTCGTCCGCGCCCTCACGGTACGGACCCTCGCTCTCTTCGGGCTTCTTCTGGTGCTCGACCGCGCTGATGAAGACGCCCAGCACGATGGAGAAGAAGATCAGGGGCAGCATGTCGCCGTCCGCCGCGGCCTTCAGCGGGTTCTTCGGGATCATCCCCTCGAGCTGCGCCCAGAGGATCTGCCCCACGTGCTGGCTGCCACCGGCGATCTCCGGGGCCGCGCCCGCGCCGGCCTCGAGCAGGCCGAGGTCCGCGCCCTTGCCGGGGTCGAAGAGGTTCACCATCACGACGCCGGTGACGATCGCGATGAAGCTGGTCATCAGGTAGAAGCCGACCGTGCGCCCGCCGAGGCGTCCGAGCTTCTTCAGGTCGCCCATGCCGGTCACGCCGGTGATCAGCGAGCTGACGATCAGCGGCACCACGAGCATCTGCAGGAGCCGCAGGAAGAGGTCGCCGGCGCCCTTGCCGACGTCGGCGACCGTGCTCACCACGGCCGGGTCGATCGCTCCGCTCTCGCCCGCGAAGTTCAGGGGCAGACCGATGCCGGCCCCGAGGGCCATCGCGATCAGGATCCAGTGGTGGAGCTCGAGTCGTTTCATGGGGGGAGGCGCTCGTGGGCGCGGCCGAGTATGGTGAGCCCGCCCCGTCATGTCGAACGATTCCCAGCCTCCGTCCCCCGGGGACCCCGGTGACGCCCTGCAGACCCGGAGCCGGCCGCTCGCGGTGCTCCGCGCGCTCATCGACGCCGTCGACCGCGACCTGTTGACCTTGATCGCCCGCCGGATGGGCATCGTCGCCGAGGTGGCGAGCCACAAGCGCCACCACCGCAAGCGCATCCGCGACCTGAAGCGGGAGCGCGCCATCCTCGCCGACCGCACCCAGCGCGCCGAGAGCCTCGGGTTGCCGGGTGGCGTGATCGAGTCGGTCTATCGGCTGCTGATGCTCGCGTCGCGCGACCGGCAGGCCGAGCTCCGCGCCGAGGTGCCCGAGGACGTCGAGCCGAAGGTCATCGCCATCATCGGCGGCGAGGGCGGCATGGGTCAGAGCATGGCGCGGCTCTTCGGTGACCTCGGTCATGCGGTGATGAGCGCCGACGTCGACACGGACCTGCGCCCGGTGGAGGCCGCCGCCAGCGCCGATGTCGTCGTGATCAGCGTGCCGATTCGCGCGACGGCGGAGGTCATCCAGACCGTGGCGCCGCACGTTCGCGCCGACGCGCTCCTGATGGACGTGACCTCGCTGAAGCAGGCGCCGCTCGAGGCCATGATGGCCGCGACCGAGAAGACCAGCGTGGTGGGCACGCACCCGATGTTCGGGCCGGGCGTCCACAGCTTCACCGGCCAGCGTGTCGTGCTCTGCAAGGGCCGCGGCGACCCGTGGTACGACTGGGCGCGCGAGACCTTCGAGGCGCGCGGGCTGATGGTCCACGAGGCCGAGGCCGCCGAGCACGACCGGATGATGGCGGTGGTGCAGGTGCTCAACCACTTCGAGACCCAGGTGATGGGGCTCGCGCTCGCGCGGCTCGGCGTCACCCTCGACCAGACCGCGGCCTACACCTCACCGGCGTACCTGCTCGAGTCCTACGTGGTCGCGCGGCACTTCGGCCAGTCGGCCGGTCTGTACGGGCCGATCGAGATGCTCAACCCGCGAACGGAAGAGGTGACCAAGGCCTTCGAGGCCGCCGCCGGCGAGCTCGGCTCGATCGTTCGCGCGGGCGACCAGGCGAAGTTCGACTCGGTCTTCGCCGAGGTCCGCGCGTTCTTCGGCCCCGAGTTCACCGAGGAGGCGCAGGAGCAGTCGCGCTTCCTCATCGACCGGCTCGTGGAGCTCACCGCCGGCCGGGGCGTGGAGAAGACCTGATGCGACCGACTCTGCTCGTGTGCGTCGTGGCGTTCGGATGCGCGACGGCCGAGCCGGGGACCGCCCAGTCCGCGGGGGCGGAGGAAGAGGTCGCGATGCCGGAGGATGGAGAGCGCTTCCTCGGGCTGCGGCTCGACACCGGAGGCATGCCCTACGTCTCGACCGACTTCGGCAAGGAAGGGGAGTGGACCCTGAGCGCGGGGATCGGCCCGGAAGAAGTGAGCGCCCGCGAGGTCGTCGAGAGCACGGCCGAGACGGTGCGCGCCATCACGCCCGCCGTGGACCCCATTCGGCCGCTGGTGCTCGGCGACACGCGAGGGCACCAGTACCAGGCGCATTTCGAAGAGCGCGGAAAGATGGCGCTGGCTTCGTTCGGCGCCACGGACGCGACCGCATCCGGCCGAGTGATCCGGGTGGCGATGCAGAGCAGGGACCCCGAGACCGGTGTGATGGTGTGGGACGCGCTCGTCGCGAGCTTCGCCGGCGGTGGGGAAGGGCAGCTCGTGCAGCTCGGCGGTCTGCGCTTTCGCGTGTCGGAGGACGAGGGGCAGTTCACCCTGATGCACCCGGACGAGGAGATGAGCATTCGGTTGCGCATCACCCGCGAGCCCGATCCGGCTGCGCCGTACTTCGAGCCAGGCGTCGGCCGACGGGTCGTCGATCGAGAAGACACCCCGCACCCGCTGACCGAGGGCGCGGTGCTCACGCGCTATCGGGTGGAGCGGCACGAGGGCACGCCCGGCGCCTCGGACGGGGACGACGACGAGGAGCCCGAGGAGGGAGCCATCCTGCTGGCGCCGCTCGGCGGCGACCGCACGCTCCTGGTGTGGGCGAACGATCCGACCGAGCGCTTCGACGCGTTTCTCGCGTCGCTGCGGTTGGAGTAGCTACTCACGAGTAGGGTGAGGGCGAGGGTGAGGGCGAGGGCGAGGGGGCAAGCGCGCCTACGGCGCTAGCCTGCCAGCCCCATCACGTCGCGCATGTCGTAGCGGCCGGGTGCCTTGCCGACGACCCAGCGCGCCGCGCGGACGGCGCCGCGCGCGAAGATGGTCCGGTCGGTCGCGCGGTGGGTGAGCTCGAGGCGCTCGCCAGCGGTGGCCAGGTAGAGCGTGTGCTCGCCGACCACGTCGCCGCCGCGGAGCGTCATCACGCCGACCTCGCCGTCGGTGCGTGCGCCGGTGTGGCCGCTGCGGCCGTGGACGAAGGGATCGGGCTGCAGCGCCTTGGCTTCGGCGACGACCTCGGCGAGGCGATTGGCCGTGCCGCTCGGCGCGTCGACCTTGTGGCGGTGGTGCATCTCCACGATCTCCGCGTCGAAGGCCGGGCCGGCGAGCTCGGCGGCGCGCGCGGCCAGATCGAAGAGCAACGTCACGCCCTGACTGAAGTTCGGTGCGGCGACCACGGGCACCGACGCGGCGAGCGCGTCGAGGGTGGCCTGCGCCTCCTTCGAGAGGTTGGTCGTGCCGGTGACCACGGGGGTCTTCGACTCGAGGCACGCCTGGAAGAGCGCCTGCGCGCCGTCGGGGAGGCTGAAGTCGATCACGACGTCGGCCGCACCGACCGCGCTGACCTCGCTGGTGAACGCGACACCCAGCTTGCCGACACCGGCCTTCTCGCCAGCGTCGCCCTCGGCGCGATCGATGGCGGCGACGAGCTCGAGATCCGAGGATTCGTTCAGCACCCGAATGACCGCGCCGCCCATGCGCCCGCCGGCGCCCATGACCGCGACCTTCATCGTTCGTCCTCCAGACCGGCCTGCGCGATGCGAGCTTTCGCCTCGGCGAGCGTGGCGGGTTGCGCCCAGGTCATCGGGAGCCGGATCTCCGGCGCGAGCAGGTCGGCGTCGTGCATGAGGGCCTTGATGGGGATCGGGTTGCTCTCCAGGAACATCGCGTCGTGCACCGGGAGCAGTCGCAGGTGCGCCTCGCGCGCTTCGTCCCAGCGTCCGTCGAGGGCGGCGCGCACGGTCTCGCCGACGGCCTTCGGGAACCGGTTGGCGGTCACACTGACCACGCCCGATCCACCGACGGCGACCACCGGGAGCATCAGTCCGTCGTCGCCGGCGAACACGCGGAAGCCCCCCGGTACCTCGCGGCCGCGCAGGTGGGCCAGGATGGCCTGACCTCGGAGCACGTTCCCGCTCGCTTCCTTGATGCCCACGATGTTCGGGACCTCGGCCAGGCGCAGCGTGGTGGCCAGGGCGAGATCGACGCCGGTGCGGCCGGGCACGTTGTAGAGCATCACCGGCAGGTCGACCGCCTCGGCCACCGCGCGGAAGTGCGCTTCGAGCCCGGCCTGGGTCGGGCGGTTGTAGTAGGGGCACACCAGCATCAGCGCGTTCGCGCCCAGCTCCGCGCAACGCTTCGCGAGGGCGATGGTGCGCTCGGTGCCGTGGCTCCCGGCGCCGGCGATGACCGGGACCTGGCCCGCCGCCGCTTCGACCGAGAGCTCGACCACCCGCAGGTGCTCTTCCGCTCTGAGGGTCGGGGTCTCGCCCGTCGTGCCGCAGGGGACGAGGCCGTTGCCCGCCGCCACCTGCCGAAGGGCCAGCGCGCGGACGGCGGCCTCGTCGAGTGCGCCGTCGCGGAAGGGGGTCACCATCGCCGTGAAGGTGCCTTCGAGGGAAGCGTCCGCCATCGGCGTGCGATCGCAGAACCCCGCCGCGCAGTCAATCCGCGGGTGGTTTCAGAATCGCCTTCACCCAGCCGTCGAGGGTCTCGGCGTCCGGCAGCGCGTCCAGCGGGAGCTCGAGGAGGATGGCCTCGCCGAGCACCTCGAGGCACGCACCGTCCGGGAGGGCGTCGCCGACGATCGGCGCCGTGAGCGCCCGAGCGCGTTCGTGCGCCTCGCGCGCTTCGGCGGACACGCGGCGCCGCACCCAGCCGACGAGCCGAGCCCAGCTCGCCTCCGGCGCGGCTTCTCCTGGCTCGCCGAAGGTCACGACCAAGCGCGGCCGCCCTTCGCGGAGCTCGAAGCGGAAGCGCAGCCCGCCCTCGGGCGCGCCGCCTTCGGCCGGGAACGCGGCCTCGAGCCGTTCCGGGTCCCACTGCATGGTGGCGCTGCCGCCGCGATAGCCGCCGCGAGTGCGGAGCCGGGCCCAGCGCTCGCCGAGGGCGCGCGTCGCCTCGGTGTGGGCCAGCTCGGGGGCGTCGCTCGGCGTGAGATCGATCGTGGTCGGCCGGACCATGTGGTCCCCGTCGCGGATCTGCAGCGAGAGCGTGTGCCCGGTCGTGGTCGCCACGACCGTGTCGCCGTAGTCGTGGCCGATCGAGAAGGGCACGCTCACGGTCTCGAAGAGGACCTGGGGCTCGCCGTCGAGTCGGCGGCTCACGAGCTCGCCGCGCTCGCTGCGACCGGAGACGCGGAAGCCGTGCTCGTCCCAGTGCACGCGGGGGCTCTGGTGGGTGCCGCGGAGCACCGGGTGAGGGCGCTCCCGGAAGCGGCCGGTCGCGTCGATGCGCGCGGCGTCGACTCGCTCGACGCCTTCGTAGGAGAGCACCAGCGCCAACCCGTTGCCGGCCTCCGCGCAGTGCAGCGCTTCGAGGGCGTTCGGCAGCGGCGTGCGCACCGTGTCGCGAACGCTCAGGTCCGGGTCCAGCGTCACGACGGCGAGCGCGTGCTCGAGGCCGACGACCAACACGAAGCCGGTGAAGAAGCGATGCAACGACACCGACTTCAGGTCCCGTCGCGCGAGCACGACCTGCCACGGGCCGGGTTCCTCGCCCGGTCGGGCGCGGACGACGCCGAGTCCTTCGGCGCCGCTGGTCACGGCGACGACGCCATCGCCGTCGCTCGCGAACGCGATCGGATCGCGACCCGGGAGGGTGACCCGCCGGGCGGTGGGCGGGTCGCCGAACACGAGCTCGGACGTCTCTCGATCCGAGTGGAGCGCCATCGGTTCGCCGGCGTGCCAGCCCACCCGCACCGTCGGTCGCGCCGCGAGGCCCGAGCCGAGCGAGTGGCTCCACTCGGGCTCGAGCGCGCGATGCGATTGCAGCCGAGCCCAGCAGCTCCAGCCGTCGTGGACCCAGCCGACCAGGACGCCGCGCGAGCTGAGCGCGAGCTCGGTCATGCCTCCTCCGCGGGGGCCAGGCAGGCGGGGTCGTCGTTACGCGCGTCGTTCACCCGCTGGCTGACGGCGTGGAGCTCGAGCTCGGGCAGCTCGGCGGCGAGCAGCGACGGCCTCGGGTCGTCGCCGGTCGGGATTAGCCAGCGCTCGCGGTCCGCGGCGTCGACCACCAGCGGCATGCGCGGGTGCAGGTCGGTGAGCGGCCCGGTCGAGTCGCGCGTCACGACGGTGAAGGTGTGGAGCCAGTCCTCCGACTCCGAGCCCTTCGGTCGCCATCGTGACCAGAGGCCGGCGAAGAGGAGTGGGACGCCGTCCGTGCGCCGGACGTGGAACGGCTTCTTCGCCTTCCCGTCGCGCTCCCACTCGATCCAACCGTCGGCCGGCACCAGGCAGCGCCGCGTCTCGAACGCCTTCGCGTAGGCGTTCTTGGAGTGGAGCGTCTCCACCCGCGCGTTCAGCATGCGCGCACCATCACGCGGGCTCTTCGCCCAGAAGGGCAGCAGGCCCCAGCGAAAGATGCCCAGCTTCGGCGCGTGCTCGGCGTCGCGCTGGCCGACGATCGGCACTTCCTGCGTCGGCGCGACGTTGTAGCGCTTCTTCGCCAGCGCCTCGCTCGTGGCCGAATCGAGCGTCTCGTTCAACCGCTCGAGCCAGTCGAAGGCGTCATAGAGCGCCTCGGCGCCAGTGGTGAGTGTGTAGCGACCGCAGATGGCGCGTACCGTGGCACCTCGCTCGAGGGTCGGGAAGGGCGACGGAAAGAAAAAGGCCCGCGGCGATCGCCGCGGGCCTCGTTCTACGAGTCGCCTCGCTCAGGGAGCGAGATCGATGAGCGGCAGGAAGACGGCGAAGCCATCGTCCGGCGCGTCGACCCCGCTCACACCCTCGGCGAAGATCGTGTGGACGGCTCCCGTGTCGTACGAGTCGTTGACCACGGGGGTCGGCGAGGTCGCGAAGCCGGCCTGGATCGCGTCCGGGGTCGGAATCGGGAGCTCCGCCACCACCAGTCCGTCGTTGCAGTTCACGTCCGGTGCGGCCGGGTTGTGAGCGTAGATGCGGAAGCTGCCGGCCGTGAGATCGGCGTCACGCATGTCGTAGTCCGTGTCGGTGCCGAACGCGATGTTCTGGTACAGCTCCACCGGGTCCATGTCGCCCGCCGAGGTGTCGGGGTCGTAGCAGAGGTCGATCGCCGGCGCGTTCGGGATGGCGTGCAACAGCCGGATGAGCGCGTTGGCCGAGTCCGGCGCGGCGTCCTCGAAGACCGTGAGTCGCGCGGCGGAGCCGTCGCCACAGGGCTGCGTGACGCCCGGCACCGCGGTCGGGCACTGGTAGTCCGCCGGGGTCACGAAGCCGAGGGCCGCGACCGTGTAGTAGTTGTCTGCCGTCAGGGTCGAGGTGTCGACCGTGATGGTCAGGAGCGGATCGTCGGTCAGGCTGCAGTTGCCCGCGCCGTCGTCGATGGTCGACGCGGCGAAGACGCGGGCCTCGTAGACGTCCACACCGTCGATCGGCAACTCGATGTACGGAAGGACCGCGCGGAAAGGAACACCGTCCGGTGCGGCCGTCGCCGTGGGCGAGGGGGGCGATGCGCCGCGGAATCCTTCGGGCCCGATGCAGAGGCGGATGGCGGGCGCGTCCGGGATGAGGTGCGCGATGCGCACGTTCACCGAAGCCGGTGCCACGAACATGTCCGCTTCGGGGCCCATGTCCTCTTCGGGCTCGAACATGTCGACCTCCGGGCCCATGTCGACCGGGGGGGTGAACATGTCGACGTCGGCCGTGTCGTCACCGTCGTCGTCACCGCAGCCGATGCCGGCGATCGCCAGCATCGACATCAAGAAAGCTCTGGAAATCATCTTCATTGCGAGTCTCATCCTCCATCCAAGCGGGGCCCGACCCCGCGTCCCTGGTTCCACCAATTCGACTCGAACGGTGTTCGACCGCTCGACGCGGGAGCGCCGCCCCCACCCGTGGGGCCAACTCCCCACTCTTGGTGAGTAGACTAACAGTCCTTTCGTTGGAACGACACCTTTCCACTGTCGCTCCCGAAGGCTCCCCCACCACATGGGGCAATTGTCGGACGGTGACGGGGATCTCGTCGCTCTCGCGCCATCGCTGATATGCTCCCGCACACATGTCGGATGATGGCAAGATCTGCCCGCGCTGCGGTACTCCGTCGCAGTCGGATGCCCGCTTCTGCGGGGGCTGCGGGTACGACATGGCGAGCGTCCAGCCGAAGACGGCGACGACGGCCGCGGCACCCGATCCGAAGAAGAAGACGGCGTTCGGCCTCCCTGCGATGCAGCTGCCGGCACACCTGCAGCAGCAGCCACCGGCGCAGCAGCAGCCACCGGCGCAGCAGCCGCCGCCCGCGCAGCAGCCACCGGCGCAGCAGCAGCCACCGGCGCAGCAGCCACAGCCGAAGCGGAAGGGTGGCATGGCCCGCACGATGTTGGGGATGCCAGCGACCACCGTCGGCTCGGCTGGCGCCCCCGCTCCCCCGCCCGCGTCGCCCGTCGCGCAACAGCCCGCGTCACCGGTGTCACCGGTCGCTCAGCCGCAGCAGCCGGCGTCCCCCGCCGCGCAGCAACAGCCGCCTGGTGGTGGCTTCGCGCCGGTCCAGGGCGTCGACAGCCACGCGGCCACGCAGGCGGTCCCGCAGGTCGACCCCGCACAGGTGCATGCGCAGCAGGCCCAGCAAGCGTCGCAGCAGCAACCGCCGCAGCAGCAACCGCCGCAGCAGGACTCGGCGGCTCAGAAGCTCGCCGCCAAGTCGAACCGGACGATGCTCGGCATGATGGCCGCGCCCGCCGGCATGGCGCCTCCCGGCGCAAAGCCCCAGGCGCAGCCGCAGGCGCCGGCGCAGCCGGACGGAGGCAGCGCTGCCCAGAAGGTCGCCGCGCAGTCGAACCGGACGATGCTCGGCATGATGGCCGCTCCCGGAGTCGCAGCGCCCGCGCCCCAGCAGGCACCGGCCGCTCCTCGGCAGCAGGGCTTCGGAGCCCCCGCCGGCCAGGTCCCCAGCGATCAGGACTGGCCCGAAGACGACCCGCCCAAGCTGAGCACGCCTCGCTACGGCCTGTGGATCGGCATCGTGCTCGCGCTGTTGCTGGTCGCGGGTGCGGTCGTGGGCGGCGTGATCTTCCTCGGTGGGTCGGCCCCCGACGTTCGGGCCAGCGTCGCCCGCGGAGAGGCCGGTGAGACCCTCCAGGTCGACGTCCCCGGCGCGCCCGCCGGTACCAAGGTCCGCTACAACGGCCAGGAGCTCGCGACCACCGCGGGCCGCGTGGCGTTCCCCCTCGGCGCGAATGATCTCCAGCTCGGGGACAACGAGTTGACCGTGGAGGTCGTCTCACCGGAGGGCGACGTCTCGACCATCCCCCTGGTCCTGACCGTTCGCTATCGGGTCCGTCCGGACCTGGACGGGCTCGACGACGCGGAGCCGAAGCTCCGGATCGTCGTGGACGCGCTCCCGGGCTCGGTGGTGACCATCGATGAGAGCCCGGTCACCCTCGACGTGACGGGTCACGGGGTCCTCGAGGTGCCGCTCGAGGGCATGGCCAGCCAGGCCGTGCTCGAGCGGACGTTCGACTATCGCGTCGTGCCTCCGGGCGCGCCGCCTGCCCAGGGTGAGGTGCGCGTCCGCGTGCCCTTCGCGACGCTCCAGGTGGAGCGCCCGAGCGAAGAGAGCATCACGGACCAGGCCCGCCTCGAGATCGCGGGCGCGGCCCACTCCGACGCGACCGTCACCGTCGACGGAAACCCGGTCGAGGTGAACGAGGGCCGCTTCCTCGCCGAGATCGACGTGCCGATGGGCGTGAGCGAGCACGTGGTCATCGCGACCCGGGACGAGCGGGCGCCACGTCGCATCGATCTGACCGTCCGCAGGGTCGCCGATCTCGCCGCAGAGGCGTCGTCCTTCGAGGTGGACCGGAACCTCGACTACGCGCGCCTCGCCGCGGCGCCCAGCGACTACCGCGGTCGGAAGGTCGCGTTCGTGGGCCGCGTCTACAACGCCGACGTCCACGAGGGCCGCGCGTCGTTGCAGATGGTCGTTCGCGACTGCGCCCGCGGGCAGCGCTGCCCGCTCTGGGTGAATCACGATGGCGGCACGCAGGTCCGCATCAATCAGTGGGTCCGCGTGCTCGGTGAAGTCACCGGTGAGCAGCAGTACCGCGCGACCTCCGGAGAGGTTCGTTCCGATCCGGCCATCGAGGCCGCGTTCCTCCTGCCGGCCGAAGGCGGTCGCTGACCGGTGGCCGACCACGACGAAGCGGTCGGCGCGTCGGCGCCGCATCACGCCCACGCCGACACGCTCGACATTCGTAGCTGCCCGGTCTGCGGACGCCGCAACCCGGCGGACGCGCGCTTCTGCGGCGGCTGCGGCCAGGGGCTGGGCGAGGGCGAAGAGCCACGGCAGGAGAACGTCGCCGACCCCCTCGTCGGCCGAGTCATCGCGGATCGCTACCGTATCGTGGAGCTGCTCGGGCGCGGCGGGATGGGCGTCGTCTACAAGGTCGAGCACATCCACATCGGCAAGCTGATGGCGATGAAGCTCCTGCACGGCGAGCTCGCCCGCGATCGAAACACCGTGCGCCGCTTCCAGCGCGAGGCCGAGGCGGCATCGCGCCTCAGCCACCCGAACACGGTGCAGGTCTTCGACTTCGGTCGGAGCGAGGGGCTCATGTACCTCGTGATGGAGTATCTCGAGGGGCGCGATCTCGGAGAGCTCGTGCGCGAAGAGGGGCACCTCGAATTCGAACGGGTCGCGCGCATCGGCGCTCAGATCTGCGCCTCGATCGCCGAGGCCCACGAGAACGGCGTGGTCCACCGCGACCTGAAGCCCGAGAACGTGATGATCATCAAGACCGCCGACGGTCGCGAGATCGCCAAGGTGCTCGATTTCGGTCTGGCCAAGCTCCGCGACCACACGGGCAACATGTCGGTCACCCGCGCGGGGGCCATCGTGGGCACGCCCTACTACATGCCGCCGGAGCAGATCCGGGGCGAGCAGGTCGACGCGCGCGGGGACCTCTACGCAGTCGGCGCGCTGCTCTACAAGGCCGCGACCGGCGTGCCTCCCTACGTCGCGAAGACGCCGATGGGTGTGCTCACCAAGCACCTGACCGAGGAGCTCGTGCTGCCTTCGCGCCGAAGCGGCTTCCACCTGCCGGGTGAAGCCGACGCGATCATCGGTCGGGCGATGGAGAAGGACCGCGAGAAGCGGCACCAGAGCGCGGACGAGCTCCGGGAGGATCTGCTCGGCTACCTCGAGTCGGTCGGCAGCCTGGTGAGCGATCCGTCGATGAGCCGTCCTTCGACCCGACCCGTCGCCACCGCTGGTGGCGCGGCGACGCGAGCGGACGTCGACGGATACGAACGACGGCTCCGGGCGCGCGGCATCCTCGGCTACTTCCTCCTCGCCGCGCTGGTGGCAGGGCTGGCGGTCGCCGGCTTCTTCGCATGGAAGAAGTACGACGCACGGGAGGTCGTCCCGACCGCCGAGTCCGAGCCGAACGACCTGCCGGAGAACGCCGACGAGCTGCCGGCGGAGGTCGAGCTCACCGGGAAGCTCGGCGAGCGCCAGAGCACGGAGCTCGGCGACGTCGACCTGTATCGGATCGAGAACCCGGGCGGCCAGCGTCGCCTGCTGGATCTCCACGTGAACGGCCTGCCGAACATCGACATGATCGTCGACGTCGTTCGTGACGGACACTCGGATCCGGTGCTCAGCGCCGACAGCGCCGGGATCGGCGGCGACGAGCACATCCGCGGGTTCCCGCTCACCGACAGCGCCTACATCGTGCGCGTGCGCGAGCGCTGGATCGCCGGACAGCTGCCGACGGAGAACGTGAGCGACGAGTACTCCATCCGCTTCGAGCTCCGCGAGCAGGTCGAGGGCGAGGAATCCGAGGTCAACGAGTCGCTCGAGCTCGCCAACGAGCTCGCCGTGGGCGGCACGATCACGGGGCGCATCGGGTGGGGCGGCGACGTGGACACCTACTGCTTCCCCGAGGCGGTCGAGGAGAGTCACGTCCGGCTCAGCGGCGTCGGCAGCCTCGACCTGCGCCTGCGAACGGTCGACCGGGTGCTCCAGCGGAGCCGGATCTTCGACGAGGCCGGCATCGGTGCGCCGGAGCAGGCGCCCATCACCGCGGGCCAGGGTCGCTGCGTGGAGGTCTCGGTGGACCCGGAGGAAGAGCGCGGCGCGCGCTCGGACCCGGAGAACACCTACGAGCTCCGCCACGTGGCTGCGCCGTTGCCGACGGTCGCGGAAGAAGAGGCGGAGGGGTGACGCGCGCGTGCGCGGCTCTCGTCGGCCTCGCGCTCGCCGGGTCGCTCGTCGCCGGCGTCGCCTTCGCGCGTCCGGTTCGCGTGGGGCGCTTCGTGGAGATCCCCTACGGGGTCTCGCCGCAGCATCCATGGCCGACCGGCCACGGCGATCCGCGGCGCACGGCGCGCGCTCGCTCGGCCGCGCCGAGCACGGTCCCGACCAAGGCCTGGGAGTCGCGGGTGGGCGTCGGTCGCGTCTTCGCGCCCGCCGTGGCGGCCGACGGGTCGCTCTTCGTGGGGTCGCAGGCGGGCGTCGCCATGGTCGCTCCGGATGGCGCGGTGCGCTGGTCGCTCCGACTCGGGCTCGTGTCCGGCACGCCCTCCATCACGCCGGAGGGTCAGGCGGCCGTCGGTGCTCAGCCGGGTCAGGCGATGATCGTCGGCAACGGGCGCATTCGGCACCGCGCGACCGTCGGCGGCGGTGTCCGCGGCTCACCCCTCGTGCTCGGCGACGGCTCACTCGTGCTCGCGGCCTACGACCAGGCGGTCCACCGCTACGACGCGGAGGGGCGCCGGCTCTTCCGGACGCCGGTCTCCGGGAACGTCCGCGGGATGGCCGCGCGGACCCGCGAGCGCATCGTGGTCCCGGCGGGCGAAGAGGTGCTCTTCCTGACCCTCGACGGAGCGATCGCCGAGCGCGGATCGGTCGGCGCGGAGATCGCGCTCGGACCGGCGGTCGCCGACGACGGGAGCGTCTGGGTGATGACCGCCGAGGGCGTGCTCCTCGCCGTGGAGCCCGACGGCTCGGTGGGGGTCCGCAAGGAGCTCGGCGTTCGACCTTCGCTCGCGAGCAACCTCGCCATCGCACCCGATGGGACTCTGCGCTTGGCGACGGCGGACGCGGGGCTGCTCGCGCTCGGCGCCGGCGGGACGGAGCGATGGCGCTACGACGCCGACGGACCGATCGTCGGCGGGGTCACCGTCGATGCACGGGGCCGTGTGCTCTGCGTCACCGTGAGCGGCGAGCTGCTCCTGCTCGGCGAGGACGGGCAGAAGGTCTGGGGCGTCTCCATCGACGGCCGCAGCGACGCCGCGCCGGTGCTCAGCGAGCGGGCGATCTACGTGCCGACCTTCGGCGGGACGCTCCAGGCGTGGACCTGGCAGAGCCCGGCCGAGAGCTGACGAGACGGCTCTGCGCTTGAAGCCGCGCGCTCGGCGCGCCAACGTCCGCGTCCCGTGCGCGTCGACGACCTGGACTACGACCTCCCCGAGGAGCTGATCGCTCAGCGACCGGCCGAGCGCCGTGACGGCTCGCGGCTGCTGGTCGTGGACGGCGGAACGGTCGCGGTGGACCACCGCGCGATCCGCGAGCTCCCCGAGCTACTGCCGCCGGCGCTCTGGGTGGTGAACGACACGCGGGTCCTCCCCGCGCGCCTGCACGGCCACAAGCCGACGGGGGGCGCCGTCGAGCTCCTCCTCGTCGAGCCGACGGGCGACGGCTCCTGGCGGTGCATGGGTCGCTCGAGCAAGCCGCTCCGGCCGGGGCTCCGCGTGACAATCGGCGAGGGCTTCGCAGCGGAGATCGAGTCGAAGCTCGACGGCGGGATGCTGGCGGTGCGCTTCGAGCACGAGGGTGAGCTCGAGGACGCGCTCGAGCGCCACGGCGAGATGCCCCTGCCGCCCTACGTCCAGCGCGAGGCGGAGGAGAGCGACCGCGAGCGCTACCAGACCATCTTCGCCGATCGGCCGGGGGCCATCGCGGCGCCGACCGCGGGGCTGCACTTCAGCGAGGCGCTGGTCGGCGCGCTCGAGCAGAGCGGCCACCGCTTCGCGCGCGTGACCCTCCACGTCGGTCCGGGCACGTTCCGGCCGGTCAAGGTCGACGACCTCGCGGAGCACCCGATGCACGAGGAGCGCTACGAGGTGCCGGAGGCGGCCGTCGAGGCGATCGAGCGCGCGCGCGAGGAAGGGCGCTCGGTCGTCGCGGTCGGGACGACGGTGGCGCGAACGCTCGAGAGCGCGGCGACCGAGAACGGCCGCGTCGCCGCCGGGGCGGGACGGACCGACCTCTTCATCAAGCCGCCCTACGAGGCGCGGGTCGTCGACCACCTGCTGACGAACTTCCATCTGCCGCGCTCCACCTTGCTGGCGCTGGTGATGGCCCTCGGTGGCGAGGCCCCGCTCCGCCACGCCTACGCAGAGGCGGTTCGGGCGCGCTACCGGTTCTTCAGCTACGGAGACGCCATGCTGATCCGAGGTTGCCGATGAGCGCGCTGCCCACGCCGGGCTTCGCCTTCGAAGTGAAGGCGACCGACGGGAACGCGCGGCGCGCGACCTTCCGCACGACGACCGCGGTCATCGAGACGCCCACCTTCATGCCGGTCGGCACGGCCGCGACGGTCAAGGGGCTGACCCCGCAGGAGATCGAGGCGACCGGCGCCCGGATGATCCTGGCCAACACCTACCACCTCTGGCTCCGGCCGAGCGCGGAGCTCATCGAGCGGCGCGGTGGCGTGAAGCGCTTCATGCGCTGGCCGCACTCGCTGCTGACCGACAGCGGTGGCTTTCAGGTCTTCTCGCTCGCGAAGCTCCGCGACCTCGACGAGGACGGAGTCACCTTCCGCTCGCACCTGGACGGCGCGAAGCGGCGAATGACGCCGGAGGAGTCGATGCGGGTGCAGCGGCTGCTCGGGTCCGACGTGGCCATGGTGCTCGACGTCTGCCCGCCGGGCGGGGCCGACCGCGCCACCACCGAGCACGCGATGAAGCTCACCACCGCGTGGGCGAAGCGTTCGCTCGCCGCGCCGGCCGCGGAGGGCCAGGGGCGCTTCGTGATCGCTCAGGGCGCGACCTACACGGATCTGCGCGAGGCCCACCTCGACGAGGTGGCGGCGCTCGACGCCGACGGGGTCGCGCTGGGCGGCTTCTCGGTCGGTGAGCCGATCGAGACCATGTACGAGCTGCTCGACCGCATCGCGCCGCGGATGCCGCAGGACCGGCCGCGCTACCTCATGGGGGTGGGCACGCCCTTCGATCTCCTCGAGGCCATCGGTTCGGGCATCGACCTCTTCGACTGCGTGCTGCCGACCCGGAACGCCCGAAACGGTCAGGCGCTGACCTGGCACGGCCGGGTGAACCTCCGGCAAGCGCGGCTCGCCGAAGACGATCGCACCATCGACGACGAGTGCGGTTGCCCCATCTGCGATCCCGACACCGGCTACTCGCGCGCGTATCTCCGGCACCTGGTGAAGGCGAACGAGCTGCTCGGTCACCGGCTGATCACCGAGCACAACCTCCGCTTCTACGGCGAGCTCGTCGCCGCGGCGCGCGCGCACATCGAGGCGGGCGACTACGCGAGCTGGGCGACGGCCGCGGCGGCCAAGATGCGTGAGGGCGACGAGGTCGGCCCGGTGGATCCGAAGAGCATGCGGAGGCCGCATTGAAGGCCTCGAGCATGAAGGCGCTCCGCTTCGTCGGCGGCGAGCTCCGGATCGAGGAGCGCCCGCGCCCGCGTCCGGCGAAGGGCGAGGCGCTCGTGCGCGTCATGCGCGCCGGTGTCTGCAACACCGACCTCGAGATCGTCCGCGGCTACATGGGCTTCGAGGGGACGCTCGGCCACGAGATGGTCGGCGTGGTCGAAGCGGCTGGCGAGGGCGCCGAGCGTTGGATCGGCACCCGCGTGGTGAGCGACATCAACCTGGCTTGCGGGACGTGCGAGCGCTGCGTCGCCGGCGACGGTCACCACTGCGCGACGCGCTCGGTGCTCGGCATCGTGCAGAAGGACGGCGCCTTCGCGGAGGCAGTGTCGCTGCCGGTGGGCGGGCTGGTGAAGGTCCCCGACGAGGTGAGCGACGACGCTGCGGTCTTCGCGGAGCCGCTCGCTGCCGCTTTCGAGATCCCCACGCAGGTGGACGTGCGCGCGGGGCATCGCGTGCTCGTGCTCGGGGACGGGAAGCTCGGGCTGCTCTGCGCGATGGTCCTCGCGGGTACGGGCGCGGACGTCGCGCTCGGCGGACGGCACGACCGGAAGATCGCCATCGCCGAGGGGGCCGGCGCGCGTCGTGTGAAGGCCGACGAGGCGCCCTTCGACGTGGTGGTGGAGGCCACCGGCAGCCCCGCGGGGCTGCGGGAGGCTCAGGATCGCGTTCGGCCTCGCGGTACGATCGTGCTCAAGAGCACCTTCGCGGCGCCACCGGATCTCGACACGAACCGGTTGGTCATCGACGAGGTGTCCATCGTGGGCTCGCGCTGCGGACCGATGGACCGCGCCGTCGCCGCGCTCGCGGATGGGAGCGTCGATCCGACGCCGCTGATCGACGGGCGCTACGGGCTCGGGCAGGGCGTGGAGGCGGTCGCGCATGCGGGGCGGCGCGGGACGCTGAAGATCTTGCTGGAGCCCTAGGCGCGGGGCCGAAGGCAACGGTGCTCCCGTGCCCGTGCCCGTGCCCGTGCCCGTGCCCGATCTCGGGGAAGAACGCGCCCATCGAGCATTGGTCAGTGATCCCGACCGGTTCCGTCGAGCACGGGCAGGGGCACGGGCACGGGCACGGGTGAACGCACCTTGCCCGTTCTTGCCGCTCCCCTCATTCCCTCTGTGACATGTGAGCAACGCCGCGGCGTAGATCGCGCGGCAGGTGCTAGTGGAGCCGCGCGCCGGGCGAGGCGCGCTGGAGGTAGTCATGGCGAGAGTCGAGCGGGCGCTGATTTCGGTCTCGGACAAGACCGGCATCGCAGATTTGGCCAAGGGCCTCGCGGAGGCGGGCGTCGAGATCCTGTCGACCGGCGGGACGGCGAA
The DNA here is from genome assembly GCA_017644045.1 of Deltaproteobacteria bacterium. GTDB lineage: Bacteria > Myxococcota_A > Polyangia > Polyangiales > Houyiibacteriaceae > UBA1660. Next base: position 442,908 of record JAEPMI010000006.1, on the reverse strand, counting down.
GGCGATCCGGGACGCGGGCGTGGAGGTCATCGACGTGGCGAAGTTCACGGAGTCGCCGGAGGTGATGGACGGACGGGTGAAGACCCTCCACCCGCGCATTCACGGCGGCATCCTGATGCGCGACACCGACGAGGACCGCGCGGAGCTCGCGTCGCTCGGCGGCAAGCCCATCGACCTGGTCGTCGTGAACCTCTACCCCTTCGAGGCGACGGTCGCGCGCGGCGCGAGCCACGAAGAGACCATCGAGAACATCGACATCGGTGGCCCCTCGATGGTGCGCAGCGCGGCGAAGAACCACGCCCGCGTCGCCATCGTCACCGACCCGACCGACTACGAAGAGACCCTCGCGGCCGTGAAGGGCGACGGCTTCTCCGACGAGCTCCGAGCCCGCTTCGCGGCCAAGGCCTTCACCCACACCGCGGCCTACGATGGCGCCATCGCCGCCTACCTCACCGGACAGGGCGAGGGCGGCAAGCGGCTCGCCTTCCCCGGCACGCTGAGCCTGGTGCTCCAGAAGCAGTACGACGTCCGCTACGGCGAGAACCCGCATCAGAAGGGCGCGTTCTACGCCGACATCCGCGCCGAGAAGGGCACCCTCGCGCTCGCCGAGAGCCTCGGCGCCGGCGGCAAGGAGCTCAGCTTCAACAACCTCGTCGACGTCGACGCGGCCCTCGACGCCGTGCGCGAGCTCGAGCGGTGCGGCGCCGTGGTCGTGAAGCACACCAACCCCTGCGGTGTCGCGACCGGCGAGACGCTGGTGGACGCCTACACCAAGGCGCGCGAGGCCGACTCTCAGAGCGCCTTCGGTGGCATCGTCGCCCTCAACCGTCCGGTGGATCTCGACACCGCGAACGCCATCTCGGAGACCTTCATCGAGTGCGTGATCGCGCCGAGCTTTCTGCCCGACGCCCTCGAGCGACTGCAGAAGCGAAAGAACCTCCGCCTCCTGGCGACCGGTGAGCTCCTCGGCGCCGACCACCCTGGGCTGCACTTCAAGGCCATCAGCGGCGGGCTCGTGGTCCAGGACCGCGACGCCAGCGCTGGCGGCGAGGTCATGCAGGGTCGCGTGGTGACCGCGCGCGAGCCGAGCGAGGAAGAGCGTCGCGCGCTCGATCTCGCCTGGCGGGTCTGCAAGCACGTGAAGTCGAACGCCATCGTCTTCGGCCGCGAAGACCGCACCGTCGGCATCGGCGCCGGTCAGATGTCGCGCGTCATGGCCGTGGAGATCGCTGCCAAGCGCGCCGGGGACCAGGCCAAGGGCTGCGTGATGGCCTCCGACGCCTTCTTCCCCTTCGCGGACGGAGTGCAGGCGGCCATCGACGTCGGCGTCACCGCGGTGGTCCAGCCCGGCGGCTCCAAGCGCGACGACGAGGTGATCGCCGCCTGCGACGCCGCCGGCGTCGCGATGGTCTTCACCGGCGTCCGTCACTTTCGTCACTGAGTTCCTGGGGAGGGTCTTCGAAAGACCCTCCCGCACGCATCTTCCTCGGAGGGTCTTCGGAAGACCCTCCCGCTTCGCCTCGGCTAGGCCTCGGACTCGCTCCCTCCCGAACGCGGCGGCTGGCGCCGCCGGTTGCCAGCGCTTCGTGAACGGGCCACGCACCCGCAGGCGAAGCGTCGACGCCGGAGCGGAGGAGCCTCGGGCGGGTGCGAACTCGACGGTCTTCAACACGTAGGATGTAGATGATGAAGGTATTGGTCGTGGGTTCGGGTGGGCGCGAGCACGCGCTCGCTTGGCGGCTGCAGCGGGACGGGGCCGAGGTCCACGTCGCGCCGGGGAACGGTGGGACCGGTGCGGTCGCGACCAACCACGCCGTGAGCGCGACCGACGTCGACGCGCAGGTCGCGCTCGCGAAGGAGCTGGCTGTGGATCTGGTGGTCGTGGGGCCGGAGGCGCCGCTCGTCGCCGGTCTGGTCGACGCGCTCGCGGATGCCGGCATCGCGGCGTTCGGTCCGACTGGCGAGGCGGCGCGGCTCGAGGGCTCCAAGATCTTCTCGAAGGAGCTGATGGACGCGGCCGGTGTGCCGACCGCGGGCTTCCGGATCTTCGACGATCCGGACGCGGCCGAGGCCTACTGCCGCGACGCGGGTCGACCGCTCGTGGTGAAGGCGGACGGGCTCGCAGCCGGCAAGGGCGTCATCGTCGCCAAGACGGCCGACGAGGCGGTCGCGGGTATCGACACCATCATGCGCGAGAAGGCCTTCGGAGACGCCGGCGCGCGGGTGCTCATCGAGGAGACGCTGGTCGGCCCGGAGGTCAGCTACCACGTGCTCTGCAGCGGCGAGGCCTACGTGCCGCTCGCTGCCGCTCAGGACCACAAGCGCCTCGGTGATGGAGACGTCGGCCCCAACACGGGCGGCATGGGCGCGTACTCGCCGCCGCCGATGGTGACGGCGGAGGTCGAGGCCGCCATCCGCGCGCAGGTGGTCGAGCCCACGCTGAAGGCGATGGTCGAGCGGGGCACGCCCTTCCGCGGCGTGCTCTTCATCGGTCTCATGGTCGTCGACGGAGCGCCGCAGGTGCTCGAGTACAACGTTCGCTTCGGCGACCCCGAGTGCGAAGCGCTCATGGCGCGCTTCGAAGGCAACCTCGCGGAGACCCTGCTCGCCGCAGCCAAGGGCGAGCTCGCCAGCGTCGATCCGCAGTGGGGCGCGCCCGCGTCGCTCTGCGTCGTCCTCGCGAGCGAGGGCTACCCCGGGAGCTACCCGAAGGGACGCGCGATCACCGGCGTGGACGCGGCCAACGCGTTCGAGGGCGTCACCGTCTTCCAGGCGGGCACCCGCATGGAGGGCGAGCATCTCGTCACCGCCGGCGGCCGGGTCCTGACCGTCACCGCGGTGGGCGCGAGCATCGACGAGGCCGCCGCGCGCGCCTACGAGGCCGCCGACGCGATCCACTTCGAGGGCCGCCAGCTCCGGCGCGACATCGGCTGGCAGGCCCGGAAGGGTTGACCGTGAGCGCGCTCGAGCAGGCGCTCGACGCGCTGCGGCGCGGGGAGGTCGTCGCCGCGCCGACGGAGACCCTCGTGGGTCTGCTCGCCGACGCGATGGACGTCGACGCCGTCGCCCGCGTGGCCGACCTCAAGGGCCGCAGCGCGAATCAGCCGATCGCGCTCCTGCTCCCCGACGTCGCGGCGCTCGACCGGGTCGCGGTCCGAGTCTCCGAGACCACTCGCGCCCTCGGTGAGGCGCACTGGCCCGGGCCGCTCACGCTGCTGGTGGAGGCACGGCCCGAGCTCAGCCCGCTCCTCACCCGCGACGGCAAGGTCGGCGTGCGGGTCCCGGGGCCGAGCCTCGCGCTCGACCTCGTGCGAGCGTTCGGCGGACCCCTGACGGCGACCAGCGCCAACCTCAGCGGTGAGCCCGCGGTGGCGGACACGGCCGCGCTCGCGCCCGCCATCGCCGCCGGCGCACACGTCCTCTCGGGGCGCGCGCCGGGGGGCGAGCCGTCCACCTTCGTGGACGCCACGGTCGAGCCGCCGGTGGTCCTGCGCGCCGGCGCGATCGACGTCGGCTTCTAGCTCACTCCGCGAGGCGGTCGCAGGGGCGCCGCGCCTCTGCGATGAGCTCGTCGCTCACCCCGGATGTGGAATGCAGCGATGTCACGCACGAGAGCTTCTGCGCCTCGTTGTAGACGACGTAGGTCCAGCCGTTCCCGTCCTCCTCGCGGAGCTCGGCCCGGAAGCCGAAGTCGGTGTCCTCCTGCTCGAGGCCCGGCACGTTGCGAAGCATCCGCAGGGGCGGGGCCTCGTCGTGGTACTTCAGGGAGAAGTTGTAGGGGTAGGTCTGGCCCGGGAGACGGCCGGAGACCGCGGTGCCCCAATCGCCCGCGTCGACTTCGCGTTCTTCGGCGGGCGCGAGCACGGTGACGGCGTTGCCCTGCACCTGGACCTCGAGCTCTTCCCAGCCCTCGGGAGCGCTCGGCTCGGGCGGCGCCTCGGCGGCGGTGGGCGCGGCCTCCGTGGCCGGCGGCTCGGCGGGGGTCTCCTCGGCGTCGTCGCAGCCGATCAGTGAGAAGAAGAGGGTGAGGGCGAGCGCGTGATGGATTCGGTCGTTCATGGGGTGTTCTCTCTCCGTTGGGTCGTGACATCTGGACGGAGGGCTCCCTCGCGGAGTCCCGGTGCACACCGGACCCGTCGTCGGTCCCTCCGTTGGAGCGCACGTCGCCCTCGGCCGGTGACTCTCGCCAGGGCCTGGATGCGCGGTCGCGCTCACGTTCTCACCCGAGGGTTTGCGGCGAGCCGACTCGATCCGTCACGGGGCTCGAAAAAAGATCACTCGAAGACGCTGATGCCGGTCACCGTCAGCCGCGGGTTGGCGGCGTCCGGCTCGATCAGGACGTGGAATTCGTCCGTGATCACGTCCACGAGGATCACCGACGACATCGTTTCCCCGCAGCGGACGATGGCCAGGTTCGGGTCTCCCGGCGCGGGCGCGGACTCGCGAACGGCGCAGCCATCGATCACGCGGGCGAAGAGCAACGGGGGATCGGAGATCTCGCCCATGCGCAGGCTTCCGCTCTGGCCGCCCGCGACCCGCGGTGGGTCGTCGCCGACGAGGGTGTGGAGCTTCCAGAGCGAGAGCGCGTCGAGCTCCTCGACGATCATCCCGGAGAAGGGCGCGATCACGAAGAGGCCGTTGTCCCAGCCGCTCGCGTACACGTAGCGAGGATCCGGGTGCGCGGCCGCGCCGACGACCTCGACCGGCCAGGTCCACTCCGTCCGTTCCCCTTCACTCGAGTAGCCGGTGATGGTGCCCGCTCGGCTCGACTTCACCCACCACGCGACGCCGACCCACGGTGGATCGGAGCGGAGCACGAAGGCCTGCGCGTCCCTGGCGGCGACCTCGCCGAGGGTCGACCAGCGAACCGTGTCCGTGCGCACGTCGATCGCCCGCACGGCACCCGGACCGACGACGACCACCGTGTCCTCGTCGAGGGCCTCGACGTCGTAGAGGGTCGACGGCAGCGTGCCCTCGCCGAAGAGCGGGTCGCACGGCACCGGCTCGGCGCCGGCGAGGGAGGAGCGCGCGACGAACGACCCGTCCGAGCCGTTCGCCATCATCAACGCCCAGGGGCGAGCGCAAGGTGCGGTCAGGCGACCGCCGTCGTTCGCGAAACCGTCCTCCGGCACGCCGCCGTCGCTCGGACCTCCGCCATCGGTGCTGCCATCGACGGGCTCCGTGAAGGCGTCGACGGACGCATCGACGGCGCCGTCGGAGGCGCGAAAACCCACGACGGCCGTGTTCTGACAGCCGATCGCCACGGCCACGAGGTGGACGATGCCGAGGAAGCGTGGGATGTGACGTCCCAGCCGATGGCGAAGCGCGGGATTCATGGACTCTGCTTGATCGCCTGGCTGGGCATCTCGAGCCCGGTCGCGGCGGACGACACCATACGGCTCGTGTACGAGGACGCCACTGGCGATTGCCCGAGCGAGGAGGAGCTCCGCAGCGAGCTGGCCGCCCGGGTGGGGGACGATCGCGTCGACGCGGAGAGCGGCCGAGCGGTCACCGTGGCGATCGAGAGGGCACATCGGGACCTGGTCGCCCGTATCGTGGTGTCCGAAGGCGGCGAACCGACCGGACGCCGGGAGCTCCGGCACACCGGGCGCCGCTGCGACGAGCTCACCGAAGACCTGCTGCTCACCTTGACCCTGATTCTCGACACCCCGCCCACGCGACCGGAGCCGGAGCCGGAGCCGGAGCCAGAGCCGGAGCCAGAGCCAGAGCTGGAGCCCGAAGTGGAACCGGCGCCGGAGCTGACGCCCGTCCCGGTCGCGGCCGAGCCGGAGCCGGCGCCGGAGGGGCCATCCGCGGACGCGCCCTCGAGCTCCGTTCGGGTCGACCTGCTCGGTGGCGTGAGCTTCGGAGCGCTGCCGAACATCGGGTGGCTCGTCGAGGCGAACGTCACCGTGCCCGTTCGCTCGTGGGTCGTGGCCGTGGGCGCGCGCTACACGGGGAACCAGGAGGAGGCGTTCGTTCCGGGGGCCATTCGAGCCACGCTCGTGCGGGCGCGCGTGTTCGCCGGCTACGCCTTCCGCGGGCTCGAGGCGGGCCTCGCCGTGGCCGCTGGCGCGCTCGTCGCCGCCGGCCGCGGCTTCGCAGAGAACGAGCGCGTGACCCGCGCGTCGGTCGGGCTCGGTCCGCGCGTGAGCTGGACGTGGCGACCGGCTCCGGCGTTCGGGGTCCGGCTCTTCGGCGAGCTGCTCTTCTCCCTCGTGGGGACCGACGTTCGCGTCGACACCGAGCGCGCCTGGGCGGCGGGGCCGGCGGCGGGCTCGGTCGGTCTCGGGGTGGTCTGGGGCTCATGAGCGCGCTGCCGCCCGACCTCGCGCGCGTCTACGAGGAGCATCTCCACTACGTGTGGCGACTGCTCACGCGCTTCGGCATCCCGTCCCGGGATCGCGAGGACGTCGCGCACGACGTCTTCGTGGTGGTGCATCGAAAGCTCGACGACTTCGACCCCGAGCGCCCCATTCGCCCGTGGCTCGCGGGCATCGCCTTTCGGGTCGCGCTCGCCTACAAGCGGCGGAAGATGTCGGGAGAGATCCCCAGCGAGCTGCCCGAGCTGCCGAACCCGAACCGGGCGGAGATCCGGCACCAGGCGAGCCAGCTGCTCGCGAAGCTCCCCTTCGAGCGTCGCGCCGTCTTCGTGCTCCACGAGCTCGAGGGACTGACCGCCCCGGAGATCAGCGAAGAGCTCGCGGTCCCACTCAACACGGTGTACTCGCGCCTTCGCCTCGCTCGCCGCGATCTGCGGCAGCTGACCACGCCGCCCGACGAGGTGGCCTCCACGCGACAGCTGGAGGGCGCATGAGCGACGAACGCTACGACGCGCTCTTGGACGAGCTCCGCGACGAAGACCTCTCGCCGCCGGACGATCTCTCGGCGCGCCTCGGCGCGCGCCTCTCGACCACGGTCGCTCGCGGCGCCGCCGGGCTCGCCGCGGCCGAGCTGGCGAGCGAGGTGCTCACGGAGATGGGCCGTGAAGGCGGCGCCGCCGCGGCCGGGATGGTCTCGACGAAGGTCGCGATCTGGATGACGCTCGCCGGCGTGGCGGTCGGCGGCGCTGGCGGCGCGCTCACCTACCACGCGGTCGCCGGAGACGAGTCCCCCAGCGCGCCCATCGTGGCGCCCGTGGTCGCTGACGCGGGTCCGATCGAGCTCGACGCGGGCACCGCGCTCGACGCGGGCCCGGCGGATGCGGGCATCGACGGGGGCGTCGAGGTCGAAGAGGGCGAGCCCGCAGAGGTCGCCCCGACGGTGGAGGCCAGCCGTCGCCGGGAGCGTGTCCTACTCCGTCAGGCCCAGAGCGCGCTGGTGCGCGATCGTCCCGGCGACGCGCTCGACGCCCTTCGCCGGCACACACGCCTCTTCCCCGAGTCCACCTTCGCCGAGGAGCGCGACGCGCTCGAGGTGCAGGCGCTCGCAGGTGCGGGCCGCGCCGACGAGGCCGCGCGGAAGGCGGCGGCGTTCGAGGCGACGCACCCCGGCAGCATCTTCCTGCCGCGCGTGCGAGCGGCGGTGCGCTAGCGACCGCGCACGTAAGCGACCAGCGCTCCGAGCGCGAGTGGCAGGAGCGCGAGGCCGCCGTAGCGGACGATGGCGGTCTGCTCGAGCCCCCACGCCAGCTTGAGCGCGAACGCACCGAGGGCGAGCGCGACCAGCGCCACGCGCGTGCGGGTACGGTCGGGAGCGAGATGCGCGGTGAGCGCGAGCGCCACGCACGCCATCTCGCAGCCCTCGACGAGCGCGCCGGGTAGGCGGCCCAGGTTCAGGAGCTGCGCGGCCATCGCGGCACGCGCGGCAGCGGCGAGCCCGGCGGCGACGAGCCACGCTCGACCCCGCGACTCGCGTGCGAGGAGGGCGATGCCGATGAGCGCGAGCAACGCGAGTCCCATGCGCAGCGGCCCTTCGACCGAGGGAGCGGCCTTCTTCGCGATCACCACGGCGGGGCCACCGGCGACGACGGCCAAGGCGTAGACGCCGAGACCGAGGACCGGCAGCCTCGACCGGAACGGCTCTTGCTGCTCCTGCTGCATCATGCGCTCTCGACTCACCCTGGCACACCTGGCCACCGTTTCGGTCCTCTTCCTCGCCGGCTGTCCGTCGAGTCACACCGGACCCCCCGAGGAGTGCGGGATCATCTCGGGTTCCTGCATGGATGCGTGCTGCACGGCGTCGGCGGACCCACGCGGTTGGGACGGCTGCAGGCCCATCTGCCCCGATGGAACGACCTTCGTCGATCGGTGTGCGCCCGCGCCCGGCTGCGGCCTCGACGCAGGCCTCTGCCCGATGCCCGGGATGCTGCCGCCGCCCTGCGTGAGCGGGGGGTGCTGCACGAACACCCACGGCCCGGCGACCTGGGACTGCGACACGCTCTCCTGGGTCTGCGAGACCGGCTCGACGGAGTGCAGCCCCGACCCGCGCATCCGCTGCCCGGCGCCCTACCTGGCGTGTGACGAGCCGACCGACTGCATGCTGGCGAGCGCCACCTGCTGTGGCCCCTGCGAGTGGACGCTCGACAACGGGACCTCGGTGCACCGGGAACGGGTCTCCGAGTTCTTCGACCGCGACGCCGAGTGCGCCGACGTCGACTGCGCGGCGTGCCCGTCGCCCAGCAGCGATCCGCTGCGGCCGCGCGTCTTCCCGACCTGCGGCTCGGACGGGCGAGGCGATCTCTGCACTGCCTTCGATCTACGCGACGTGAGCTTCACCGAGTGCGCGACCGATGCCGACTGCCGCGTCCGCACCCCCGACTGCTGCGAGTGCGGCGGGGACACATCGGAGCTCGCGCTGATCGCCATCCGGACCGATGGGGAAGGCGCCTTCGCTCAGCGGGTCTGTCCCGCCGAGGGCGTCTGCCTGGACTGCTTGCCCGCGTACCCGGCGACCGTCCACGCCTTCTGTGCGGCGGACGGGCACTGTGCGCTCGACACGGTCGACGACGACTGAAGCTCGGCGCTCCCCCGCACGACCCGCCACGCGAGGGTCGCGGTCAGCCCTTCGTCACCCGGGTGCCGTGTCGGCGGCCCGGCCTGGCACGTCTGCGACCCGCCCTCGCGCGTTGGCCGACGCCTTCGCGGGCTGGCCAAGTGTTGTTGAAAATCGATTGCAACAGCCCCACGGGCTGCTAGAAGGCGAAAGTCATTATCAATTAGACTCGGCACGCCTTCGCGCGTCAAAAGGACAGGACTCGGAGTTCATGAACCGTTTTTCCACTGCGTTCCTCGCTGGAGCGCTCGCCTTCGCCGGCTGCGGCGACGACGACACCGACTCGACGGACAACGACGCGTTCGTCCCGATGGACGACCTCTCGGTCGCCGAGGACATGACCACGGACGACGCCGGCGACCCCGACATGGGAGCCCCGCCGGCCTGCGAGGACAGCTACGGCGCCGGCTACGAGGACACGGTCGCGTACAACGGCCAGGTCTCGCGCCACCACCTCATCCGTGAGCTGAACGCCTGGATCGGTGGGCTATCCGCCACCATCGACGCCGACTCCGACGGGAACTTCGACGAGGCCTCCGAGCTCGTGGAGACCTTCCAGTTCTACTACATGATCGATGGCTCCTCGGCGGCTGCCGAAGAGTTCCTCACCACCACCGATCCCGAGCTCCTGCAGCAGACCTGGGGCGACATGACCAGCGTCGGCACCCTCGAAGAGAAGATGGCCGGCAACGACGACTCCACGGACCATCGCGACTGGGACAGCGACGGCACGCCCGCCGGCGCCCCGATGGGCTTCGACGGTTGGGGTGACGCCAGCGCGCTCGGCGATGCGGACATCAGCACGCCGCAGGCCCTGCTCTTCGCCATGTTCGAGGCGCTCGCCGCCAACGGTGAGGCGCGCGCGTCCATCGACGGTCAGCCGCGCCCCGACGAGGCGCTCCTTCCCGCCTCCGAGTCGCTGCCGGTCTACGTCACCGCCGAGGGGCTCGACCTGCAGCAGCTCATCCAGAAGTACCTGCTCATGGGCGTCGCCTTCCAGCAGGCCACCGACGACTACCTGAGCGACGACGTGGACGACAAGGGCCTCCGCGCGAGCAACGTCGTCCCGGACGACGGCGCCTACTCGCCGCTCATGCACGTGTGGGACGAGGGCTTCGGCTACTTCGGCGCCGCCCGTGACTACTCCTGCTACACCGACGACGAGCTCGCCGGTGCCGACGGTCGGGACGACTGGCAGGGCTACCACGACACCGACGGTGACGGGGCGATCGACCTCTACACCGAGATGAACAGCGGGGCGTCGGTCAACGCCGCCAAGCGAGACCGCGGCGCCACCGAGGCGACGGACTACACCCAGGACGCCATCGATGCCTTCATCGCGGGTCGCGACCTGATCGCCAGCGTCGACGGGGAGCTCTCCGAGGCGCAGCTGACCGAGCTCCGGGCCCACCGCGACGACGTGGTCGAGGCCTTCGAGAAGGCCATCGCCGCCACCGTGGTGCACTACATCAACGACACCATCGGCGACATGGACGACTTCACCGACGGCGAAGAGGGCGACTACTCCTTCCTCGACCACGCCAAGCACTGGGGCGAGATGAAGGGCTTCTCCATCGGTCTGCAGTTCCACGCCGACTCGCCGCTCAACGCCGACCACCCGACCGAGGACGGAACCTACTTCGAGGTGCTCCAGGCCCTCTTCGGCGGCGCGCCCGTTCTCCCGAACGACGCGGGTGTCGCGGACTACCGTGCCGACCTCCTCGAGGCGCGTGCCCTGCTGCAGGAGGCCTACGGCTTCGCTGCGGCCAACGTCGAGAACTGGTAGGAGCCCCTCATGCGCGCGCAGCACGTTTCCCTGACCCTGACGCTCGTCTTCGTCCTCGCTTGTGGAGACGACGACACGCCGGATGTCGATGCCAGCACCGTGGACGCCGGTGAGAGCGGGCCGACTCGCCTCGCCGCCGTTCGCGACATCGCGGGGAACGTGCTGCTGCCCACCTACGAAGACTTCGCCGGCGCGGCGGCCGACCTCGAGACGGCCACCGCCGCCTGGGCGGACTCCGGCAGCGAGACCGACCTCGAGGCCGCCCGCAACGCCTGGTTCGAGGCGATGCGGATCTGGCAGCAGGCCGAGCTGATGCTCGTCGGCCCGGCCGGCGCCATGGACCTCGTCGCCGGAGGCGAAGACCTGCGCGACGCGATCTACTCGTGGCCCATCGTCAACCGATGCCGAGTCGACCAGGAGCTCGTCGGCGGCGCCTACGTGGACGTCGACACGTTCGCCAACGAGAACGTGAACGTCCTCGGCCTGGACGCGCTCGAAGCGCTGCTCTTCGTCGAGGGAGACGAGAACGGCTGCGCGCCCAACTCCTCCATCAACACGTCCGGCGCTTGGACCGAGATCGTTCCCGAGCTCGCCACCCGTCGCGCCGCCTACGCGGCGACCGCTGCGACCCTCGTGCGCCGCGACGCCGACGCGCTGGTCGCGATCTGGGACACCGACTTCATGACGGTGATCACCACGGCCGGTGAGGGGTCGGAGCTCTACGCATCCGCGCAGGAAGCCCTCAACGGAATCAGCGACGCGCTCTTCTACCTCGACAAGGAAGCGAAGGACATGAAGGTCGCGGTGCCCGCGGGGATCTCGATCGACTGCGCCACGGACTCGTGCCCGGACGACCGTGAGTCGCTCTACGCCAACCACTCGATTCCCCACGTCGCGAACAACGTCCGCGGGTTCGGTCTGGTCTTCACGGGTGGTGATGGCATGGGCTTCGACGACTTGCTCGTGGAAGCGGGAGCCGAGTCGCTGAGCACCGAGGTGCTCGACGCCGTCGACGCCGCGATCACGCTCGCCGACGCCATCGAGGGCGACGTCCCGACGATTCTCGCGGCCGACCCGGCCGGCCTCGATGCGCTCCATGCGGCGCTCAAGGCCATCACCGACCTCTTCAAGACTCAGGTGGTGGCGGTGCTCGATCTCGAGCTGCCGATGCGCGCCGAAGGCGACAATGACTGACACGCTGCCCCTCCACGGCGACCGCCGGTGAGGGGCGCGGCGTGGGAGACTCGAGCTCGGGCCTGAACGCACTCTGGAGTCGGGGCCACGCCCCCGTCCCGCCGGGGAGCCTCGTCGCGTTCCGGGTGCTCTTCGGACTGCTCGGCTCGTTCGGTGCCGCGCGTTTCCTCGCGTACGGCTGGGTCGACCGCTTCTTCGCGCAGCCGACCCACTTCTTCCACTACCAGGGCTTCGAGTGGGTCGAGCCGCTCTCGCCGATGGGCATGAAGGCGGTCTTCTGGGTGCTGGTGGCGCTCGGGCTGATGATCGCGGTCGGCCTCTTCTACCGCGTCGCCATCGTCCTCTTCTTCCTGCTCTTCACGTACGTCGAGCTCATCGACGTCACGAACTACCTGAACCACTACTACCTGGTCAGCCTGCTCGCGCTGTGGATGAGCTTCATGCCGCTCTCGAGCCGCGCGAGCCTGGACCAGCGGTTTCGCCTGCCCTTCCGCGACGGGACGCTCCGCCGGTGGATGATCGTCGCGCTTCGGTTACAGGTCGCCGTGGTCTACGTGCACGCCGGTCTCGCCAAGCTCACCGGCGACTGGCTCCTGCACGGTCAGCCGATGGGGATCTGGATGGCAGCGCGCACCGACACGCCGTGGATCGGCTCGCTGGTCGGTGAGCCCTGGGTCGCGCTGGCGATGAGCTGGGCGGGCTTCCTCTACGACACGACGATCCCGGTTTGGCTCTCCTGGCGTCGCACGCGGGTGCCCGCCTTCCTGGTCCTGCTGACCTTCCACGGCTTCACACACCTGCTCTTCACGATCGGCCTCTTCCCGCTGATCATGACCTGCGCCGCCACCATCTTCTTCGACCCGTCGTGGCCGAGTCGCCTGGTCCGGGGCCTTCCCCGGGAGCCGGCCGAGGCGACCCGCCCACCCATGCGTGGGTGGCGCGCCGGGCTCGCGGCCGTGGGTGTCGCCTTCGCACTCTTCCAGGTCGTCTTCCCGCTGCGTGCGCACCTCTATGGCGGCAACGTCCTCTGGCACGAGCAGGGCATGCGCTGGAGCTGGCGGGTGCTCTGCCGCGAGAAGGCCGGCAGCGTCACCTACCGTGTTCGGTGGGCCGGGCGCTCGCGCGACGCGCTGGTCTACCCGAGCCGCTACCTCACCGCGCACCAGGAGCGCGAGATGGCAGGACAGCCCGATCTGATCCTCCAGCTCGCGCACCACATCGCGGACGAGCTCCGCGCCGAGGGCCGGCAGGACGTCGAGGTCCGGGTCGACGCCATCGCCTCGCTCAACGGGCGCGCGCCCGTGCCGCTCGTCGACCCCGAGGTGGACCTCGCCACGATTCGCGACTCCATCGCCCCTGCGAGTTGGATCACGCCCGAGCCCTCCGGCCCGCCTCTTCCCTTGCACCCGTCCGACCCACCACTCAGACCCACCCACCGATGATGCTCGCTCGCTCGATGCTTCGCTTTCTCTTCCCCTTGGCGCTCTTCGCGGTCGCCGGGCTGGCGCGTGCGCAGGACGCGGGCGTGCCGGACGCCGGTCCGCCGGACGCCGGTCCACCGGACTCCGGCGCTCCGACCGAGGAGCCGCCGTTGGCGGAAGAGACGCCGGAACAGGCGCCGGAGGACTCGGACGACGCGCCGGAGGACTCGGACGACCCGCCGACTCCCGATGCGGACCCGACCCCCGAGGAGCCGGCCCCGGAGGAGCAACCGCCGCAGGAGCCTCCCGCGGAGCCCGACCCGCTGGATGAAGAGCTCGACGCCGAGGCACTCCTCGACGAGGCCTTCGGAGACGACGAGGCCGAAGGGGAGGGCGACTCCGAGGCGCCCGTCGACGGCGACGACGCGATCGACCTGCGCGAGATCACGGTCGTGTACACGCCCGAGGACATCCTCCGGCTGGGCGGCTCGGCGCAGCTCCTCGAGGAGGAGCAACTCTCGACGCTCGAGTACGACGACCCGCACTCGGTCTTGCTCCAGGTCCCCGGCGTCTACGTCCGCACGGAAGACGGCTTCGGCCTCCGACCCAACATCGGCCTTCGCGGCGGCAACCCGGAGCGCTCGAAGAAGGTCACGCTGATGGAGGACGGCGTGCTCTTCGGCCCCGCCCCCTACGCCGCGCCCGCCGCGTACTACTTCCCGCTGATGGGTCGCATGACCGGCGTCGAGGTCTTCAAGGGACCCTCGGCGCTGCTCTATGGGCCGCAGACCATCGGTGGCGCCGTGAACCTCCTGACCCGGCGCGTCCCGCAGGGATCGGAGGGCGCCGCGGAGGTCTCGTTCGGCATGTACGGTGGCCGCACCGCGCACCTGTGGTGGGGCGCGAGCAACGACCGGATGGGTCTGGTCGTCGAAGGCCTGCACGTCGGCAGTGAGGGCTTCAAGGAGATCGACGGGAGCAACCGCGACAGCGGTTTCAACCGCACGGACGTCATGATCCGTGGCTTCGTTCAGAGCGATCCGAGCGCGCGCATCTTCCATCGGGTGGAGCTCAAGCTCGGCCTCGGCATCGAGCGGAGCAACGAGACCTACCTCGGGCTCACGAACAGCGACTTCGAGGCCGACCCGAACCGCCGCTATGCGGCCAGCGCGCTCGATCGGATGGAGTGGTGGCGCACCCAGGGGCAGCTCTCGTGGCGAATGGACGTCGGCGAGAACATCTCACTGACCACGGACCTCTACCGCCACGACTTCGAACGCAGCTGGTTCCGGCTGAACCGCTTCGAGGGCGACGATGCGCCCTCGCTCGCGAGCATCGTGGCCAGCCCGACCGGTCGCCGCGCGCTCTACTACGACATCCTGCGAGGCGCGGAGGACTCGACTGCGAGCGAGGCCCTGCTGGTGGTCGACAACCATCGTCGCTTCGTCAGCCAGGGTGGGCAGTCGGTGCTCCGCTTTCAGGCCGAGACGGGCATCGTCGAGCACGACGTCGAGGTCGGCATTCGGCTGCACCAGGACCAGGTCGACCGTGAGCACGTGGAAGACGGTTTCCTCATGCAGGGGGGGCGGCTCGTCCCGACGGGCCTGGACTACGCGCCCCTGACCGACAACCTCGGCTGGGCCTTCGCCTTCGCTGGCTACTTCGTCTACGGCCTGGAGATCAAAGGCCTCACGCTGACGCCCGGTCTCCGCACCGAGGTGGTGAAGACCCGCCTCGACGACGACCTCCTCGGGACGAGCCAGGAGAACCGCAACGCGGTCGTGCTCCCGGGTCTCGGGGCGCGCTACGCGATCACGGAACACTTCGGCGTCCTCGCCGGCGTCCACCGAGGGTTCAGCCCGGTGGCCCCCGGGCAGCCGGACGAGGTGAAGCCAGAGCTCAGCGTCAACTACGAGCTCGGCGTGCGTTACCTGGAGCCGGACGAGGGTCGGCTGCTCGAGCTCGTCGGCTTCCTGAACGACTACTCGAACCTCACCGGTCAGTGCGCGTTCTCCACCGGCTGCACGCCGGACATGCTCGACCGTCAGTTCAACGGCGGCTCGGTCTTCGTGTGGGGCGCGGAGGCGGCGGCCGCTTGGACCTTCGACCTCGGCAAGCGCTTCGAGCTGCCCCTGCGCGCCAGTTACACCTACACCGGCTCGCACTTTCGCGAGGCCTTCGAGAGCGACGACCCGACCTTCGGCGACGTCGAGGTGGGCGACGAGATCCCCTACGTGCCGGAGCATCAGGTCCAGGCGCAGATCGGGCTCTCGCACCCGCGAGGCGGTGCCCGGGCGGTGGCCACCTATGTGGGGGAGATGCGGGAGGAGGCCAGTCAGGGCGGCGGTGCCGTCTTCACCGATCAGCAGATGATCGTCGACCTGGTGGGGTGGTTCCGACCGATCGAGAAGCTGAAGCTCTACCTGCGGCTCGAGAACCTGCTCGACCAGCGCCCCATCGTCTCGCGTCGCCCCTTCGGTGCGCGTCCGCTCCGCCCCTTCACGCTGATGGCGGGCGCCGAAGTCAGCTTCTGACACCGGCGTCTTCCAGCGGCCGGCCGAATGGTGTTATGGGGGCTTCGTGCCCGAGATCCGCCCCCTTCGCCCCTACCGCTACGCCGACACCGACGCGCTGCCCTCGCTGGTGGCGCCGCCCTACGACGTGGTGAGCTCCGAGCTCCGTGAGTCCCTCGGAGAGCGCTCGGAGCACAACGTGGTCCACATCGATCTGCCCGAGGGCGACGGCGACGAGAAGTACGACCGCGCCGCCGGCCTGCTGAAGCAGTGGATCGACAAGGGCGTGCTCGTTCGGGACGACGAGCCCTACTTCCTCACCTACGAGCAGACCTTCGAGCCGCCCGGCGGTGGCGATCCGATCACCCGCCGCGGCTTCTTCGCGCTGGTGAAGGCCGAGCCCTACGATACCCGCCAGGTCCTCCCGCACGAGCGCACCCTCTCCGGTCCGAAGGTCGACCGGCACAAGCTCTTCGTGGCCACGGGCGCGGCCCTCTCGCCGGTCTTTCTGCTCTTCCAGGATCCAGACGGCGCGACGCCGGAGCCGATCCGATCGAGCGAGACGCTCGCGACCTTCGAGACCGACGACGGCATCCAGCATCGCCTGGGCAAGGTGACCGAGCCGGCCCAGATCGCGGCGATGGTCGCGTCCATCGAGAAGCAGCCGCTGCTCATCGCCGATGGCCACCACCGGTACGAGACCACGGTGGGCTACGGCGCCGAGATGGACGCCGCGCGCGAGGCCGAAGGAGCCGAGCCTGCGCCCCGCGGCGGCCACCGCTACGTGCTCGCGTTCGTCTGCGAAGGCGACGACCCCGGCCTCGTGGTCTACGGGACGCACCGGCTGGTCTTCGGGCTCGCGGGCTTCGACCGTGACGCCTTCCGCGCGGACGCCGAGGCGCTCTTCGACGTCGAGGACTACGCCGGCGACGAGGCGGGCCTGCAGGACGCGCTCGCCGCCCACGGCGAGGTGGGTCAGAGCGTCGCCGCTCGCTTCCAGGACGGCACCACGTGGCTGCTCCGACTGAAGCCCGAGTCGCTCGAGCGCCCGCCGTTGAAGGACGAGCCGGAGGTGCTGCGAGGCACCGACGTGGTCGTGCTCCACACGGCGCTCCTCGAGGGCGTGCTCGGCATCACCCGCGAGCAGCAGGCGAGCCAGTCCCACCTTCGCTACTACAAGAGCACCGAGAAGGCGCTGGCCGCCATCGACGGCGGCGAGGGCGACGTGCTCTTCCTCATGAACGGGACCCCGGTGCCGCAGGTGCGCGATGCGTGCCTGGCCGGCGAGGTGATGCCGCAGAAGAGCACCTTCTTCCATCCCAAGATCCCCACCGGTCTCGCCATCCACCTGCTCGATCCCGACGAGGAGGTCGCCCGGGTCGACGCGCCTTGAGCATGGCGCCCGAGCTCGAGGAGCTCTTTCGAGCACTTCCCGACCCGGCCGTTCTGGTCGACGGAGAGAGCGTCGTCGCGGTGAGCTGCGCGCTCCTGGCATTGGTCGGTGCCGACGAGGAGGCGTCCGTCGACCTCGGGACGCTCATCGAGGAGGATCTGTCGTGGATCGTCGAGCGCCTCCCCCAGGTGCACGCGAGCGGAGAGGTCCTTCGGATCCACATCCAGGCGGGTGGCCGGAGCGTCCCGATCGACATGCGCGTCGGCCGGATGGCGCGCGGGACGTGGGTGCTCGTCGGTCGCGACGCCACCGACGCGGAGCGCGTCGGCTCGCTGATCGGACGGCTCGCGTCCATGTACGCCCGGGGCCGGGAGCCGGAGACCCTGGCGGGTCTCTTCGCGCTCGGTCGGCCGCTCTTCGATGCCATGGGATGGACGGTCGCGCTCTTCCGCGTGGAAGGGGAGGTCGCGGTGCTCGAAGACTCCTGGTTGGCGCAGCGGCTCCGGGAGCACCCGAGCGGCTATGGCAAGGCCATCGAAAACCAGCTGGCCGCCGAGGCCCTCCCGAGGCGCATGCCGCTCGAGGCCGTGCCCTTCATCCAGCTCGCCGCACGCGAGGGACACGGGAGCACGATCGAAGACTTCCCGCCCTTGGTCGAGAAGCTCACCTCGCTGCTGGAGTTCGATGTGCCCACGCTCCAGCGCAGCCTCCTCGTCGAGGTGGGGCTGGCGCGGGGAGCGACGGCTCCGGTCTTCGTCGACGATCGCGTGAGCCACGTCGTCGCCATCGCCGCCGGCGCGATCGACGAGCGAGAGTCGGCCGGGCTGCAGCTCTTCGCGAGCATGCTCTCCACGGTCCTTCGCGCCAACCAGCTCGGCGACGAGATGGCGCGCCAGCAGCGGCACGCGGCGCTCGGGCAGATGTCACGTCAGCTCGCGCACGAGGTGCGGAACCCGCTCGCGGTGATCCTCCACGCCAGCCACCAGGCACGCAAGAACGACGGGCAGGCGTCGAAGGCCGAGCTGCTCGACATGGTCGACGAAGAAGCCCGTCGGCTCGAGCGCCTGATGAGCGATCTCGTCAGCTTTGCCGGTCCACTCACGCTCCGGCTGCGCAACACGCCGGTGGTCGATCTGGTGCGCTGGTCGCTCGAGGCGCTGACCGATCGCGAGCGCGACCCTCGGATCGACGTCGAGGTCGACGCGTCGCTCAGCGTTCAGGCCGACCCGATGCTCTTCCGCCAGGCGCTCACGCACGTGCTGGCCAACGCCTGCAGTCACGCGAGCGAGCGCGTTCACGTCTCCGCGGAGCGCGACGAGGACCGGGTGATCCTGCGCATCGAGAACGACGGCGGCCCGATCCCCGACGGGGTCGCCGAGCGGGTCTTCGAGCCCTTCTTCAGCACCCGACCGACCGGCACCGGGCTCGGTCTCGCGGTCGTGCGGCGCCTGATCGAGGATCAGGGCGGCCAGGTCCAGCTCGAGCGCTCGACCGACATGACGGTCTTCCTGCTCGAGCTCCCCGCCGGCGGAGAGTGATTCAGTTCTGGTTGGCGCGGAGGCCGCGCAGCTCGACGCGGGTGACCGCTCCGGCGAAGGCGCGCGCGCGGTACCAGCCGAGGCTCACGGTCTGCCCACCGGTGCTGCCGATGGCGGCGACGTCGACCTGGCCCGCCGGCACGTCCAGCCCCGCCCAGAGTCCGAGCACGCCGGTGCCGGCCATCTGCTCGGGGTCCGGTCGCGGGTGGGTGGCGTCACCGTCGAAGTAGGCGCGGCCCACCGCGAGCGGAAAGGTGCCCACCTGCGCGAGCTCGAGCCGAACGTCGGCGCAGTCACGGACCTCGGCGAGCACCACACCGGAGCGCGCGCGCACGCCATCGGTGAGGCGCGCCGAGTCCGCCAGGTCGTGCCAGTCGGAGGTGCTCAGCGCCATCGGCCGATACTCGAAGAGCGGGCCCTCGAGCGCGGCCACCGTCTCGCAGGCGTCGGCGGGAGGCGCCGCTTCGACCTGGTCGTTGCGGATGATGACACCGTACGTGTAGACGTCTCGCCAGAACTCCGAGTCGCCGCGGGTGCGGACGATCAGAGGCGTCTCGGTCGGGACTTCGGGGATCTGGTAGAAGCCCAGCCGCCGCTCCGCGACGGGCTCGCCGCCCTGGAAGTCGGTGTCGCTCTCGACGCAGGGGCCCGCGGGGTCGCCCACCAGAGCGAGCGCGGACCCGATCACGGTGCCCAGCCTGCCGTCGACGTCCTCCGCGAGGACGTCGACGGTGATCTCGTTCGTGTCGACGCCGATGTCGAAGATCTCCACCACGCCGTACATCGTGACCAGCTCGGGAGTCCCGAGAGTCGGGCGGCTGCCGTCCATGAAGCACCCGAGGTCTGGGGCGGCGCTCGCGCCGGCGCCATCGCAGAAGTCGGCCTCGGGGGTTCGCGGCACGTCTCCTTCGGGCTCGAGCTCCGAGCAGCCGACCCGGTTCACGTCGAACCCATCGAGGGGCGAGGCCACGCAGGTGCAGGCGGTCTGGAGGAGTCGGCCCGGGCAGCCCGACACGGTGCACACTTCGCCGTAGAGCTCCTCGAAGAGGATCGCCGGCCGCGGGCCCGCGTCCGCGCTGGTCGTTCCGCCGTCATCGCAGCCGAGCGCCCCGGCGAGGGCGAGCGTGATCCATCCGAGTCGTCGCAACATCATGATCGGGCGGACCCTACGCTGCCCCTTGGTGGGGTTCAACGCGAGCCCGTCGTCCGGCTTTTTGACCCCTGCCCGGGTGTCGGCCAACCTGTGGGGGTGCGAACCCTCGCCCACTGGCTGCTCCCCTGCGCGCTCTTGGCGCTCGCGTCGCCCGGACTGGCGCACGCCGAGCGGCCGCTCCCGAGCCTCGCGGCCCTCAAGGAGGCCTGCCAGGAGGCTCGCGTGCCCGGGCGGCGCGCACTCTACGTGGTCGAGCTCGAGAGCTTCCGATTCGGTCGTTCCGCCGAGGACGGATTCCTGCCCGTCGATACCCGGCGCAATCTCCAGGCGTTCGGTGGCGCGGCGGCGCTCTTCCCGTCGGAGCTCGAGCCCATCGGGTTCCGGGCCAGCGCGGAGCGCCAGAGCGCGCTCCGAGAGGCGCGCCGGGCGGGTGCGAAGCTCCGGGTCGGCTTCTTCCTCGGCTTCGATGGGGAGGGGCAGCCGTGCGTGATCCGCGCGGCGGTGAGCGTCTCGACCATCCGCATGGACGTCGCGTTCCTCGAGCTGGTCGACAGCCGTGGCCGCGTGATCGCCCGGGACGACACCGAGCGCCTGCGCGCGTGGCGCGACGACGAGGAGCGCGATCGCGTGCCGGGCGAAGGCCCTCGCGTGGCCGTGGACGACCCCTGGGGGAGCGCCGCGCCAGTGGCGACGGTGACCGCCATCCGCGCGCTCGCGCCCCGACTCGGCCAGTGCCACGCCGCGCACGTCGCGCGTGGCGGTCCCGAGAGCGGCCGTGCGCTGGTGCAGCTCACCGTCGAGGGTGGGGCCCTGCAGGACCCGACCTTCGCCTTCTCGACCTTCTCGGACGAGCGCTTCGGGGCCTGCGTGCTTCGGGTCTTGAAAGAAGCGCATCTGCCGATGAGCTCCGGGCGAATGACCGTTCCGCTCCGCTTCGCGGCGGACTGACCCCAGGCTCCAGGCGAATGTTTTCGCCCGTCGACCCGTTCTCCCTCCGATGAGCTCCTGGCGCACGGCGATCGCCATCGTGGCGGTCGCGGGCGTCGTCTGTGCGCTCGCGCCGATGAACACGTCGGCCCAGCGCGATGGATGGCGTTCGCTGATGGACCGGCTCGCGGAGGCCCGCCGCCAGTCGAGCGCACCCGGATCGGGCTTCGACCCCGGCCCGAGCTACCCACTGGACGACGTGTCGCGACACCAGGAGCCCGGCGATCGGGTCGACTGCCCGACCGACGCGCTGGTGCGTCACCGTGGAACCCACCTCCGCTACAGCGGTGGCTCGATCCGCGTTCACGAGGCCTTCGTCCCGCGTCTCGAGCGCTTCGAGGCGTTGGTCGGCGAGCTCGCCACGGAGGTCTATGGTCGCGCGCCTCGGCGCATTCGCCACAAGGGCACCTATGCGTGTCGTCGAAGCCGCGGGCGCAGCTCGCGGATCAGCGAGCACGCGCTCGGCAACGCGCTCGACCTGAGGGGCTTCGAGTTCGGCCCCCTACCGCGCGGTGAGACTCTGCCGGAGGGGCTGCACCGACGGATGCGCTGGCGGTTCACGGTGACCGTCACCGAGCACTGGGACCCGCGGCGCGAGCGGGACCAGGTCCACGCGGACTTCCTGCACCGGCTGGTGGACACGCTCGCCGTCCGGCCGGAGATCTTCCGCGGCATCGTGGGACCGCCGCGCCCGCGGCACCACGACCACATCCACCTGGACGTCGCACCCTGGCGCTACCGGCTCTACCGCTACGACTCGGCGAGCTGAGGCGCGAAGCGCTCCGCCCGCGAGAGCAGCAGCCGAAGCAGCACGCGGAACGCCCGGCGGTCGAAGTTCGTGTCGGTCCGCTGCACGGCGGCGAGCCGCACCGCGCCGGTGCGCGGATCCCAGTCGAGGTGGGTTCCGGTGGCGGACCAGTTCAGCTCCGCGAGCGCCCGCAGTCGGCGGTCGGTGCTCGGCCCGTTCGGCGCGATGCGCGCGAGGTCGAGCACGGCGAGGTAGACCGTGTGGCTCTGGTCGCTGACCACCAGCTGTACGGACCACCGACCCGCCGGCTCCGTCGCCACGTGGGTGAAGGTGCAGGTGCCACGCGCGCGACCCTCCGTCTCGCAAGCGGCGTCCACGCCCATGCGCTCGAGCTCGTGGCGGACCACTCGCAGGTAGCGTGGCTCGTCGGGGGCTTCCTCCGCGGGGGGCGGCTGGGCGAGCGCGGCGCTCGCCATCGCCAGGAGGGCTCCCGAGACGCTCAGTCGAGAAAGTCGAGCCATCCGTGGGAGAGGTCCGCGCCGCGGTCGACCGGGTTCCAGCGCATGAACACGGTGCCGATGCACGACGCCTCGTCGACCGCGCCGAAGCTGCGACTGTCGTGGTTCCGACTCCCGCGGTTGTCGCCGAGCAGGAAGAGCTTGCCGTTCTCCACTCGAGTCTCGCGGAGCCGGAACTCGGTCTGCTCGCGGACGAAGATCGGATGCTCGGTGTTGCCGACCGTCTCGATTCCTTGCCGGACGGTCACCTGGCTGTTCGCGTCGTTGTCGTAGAACTCCATCGTGCCGCCCCAGTCGACGTCGACCTGGGTGCGCTCGATGGTGAACTGGCCGCGGTCGTCGGTGCCGAGTGTCATGCCGGCCTTACCCATCACACGGCCGAAGACCATCGTGCCCGGGCTGCTGGGGTTCTCGCACACCACGATGTCCCCCATCTCGATGGTGCTCCCCCGCCAGAGGAGCACCTTCTCACCGGCGAGGAAGGTGGGCGCCATCGAGTCATAGCCGGTGGCGATGGGGGTGACGAAGAAGATCCGCAGGACGCCGCCGATCACCAGCAATACACCGGCGACCCAGAGGCCGATCTTCAGGAGTCCCTTCCAGAAATTCGCCACTCTGGAGCTATCCCTTTCGGGCCCGCACGATGTCAAGGAGCCTTCGGGCTTCCTGCGCACCTCGAAGGACGGCGATCCCGTCGGCGCCCGCGTCGAACGCGGACGCACAGGTCTCGGGCGACAGGCCTCCGAGCGCGAGCACCAGGAGCCCCTCCGGCGCGCTCGCGCGGGCGGCTCGGAACCCCTCCGGCCCCAGCGGTGGGTTCTTGCCGGCCACGTGGAAGAAGGGCGAGAGCGTTGCGTAGTCGGCTCCGTCGGCAGCGGCCAGACCGCTCGCGTCGTGCCGAGAGACGCCGACGATCGCGTCCTCACCGAGCAGTGAGCGAGCCTCGTGAACGGGGAGGCCTCGCTCCGGCAGGTGGACTCCGGCGGCGCCGGCGAGTCGGACCAGGTCGGGGCGGCGGTGGATCAAGAGTGGGAGCGGTCCGCGCAGGCTCGCGGCTTCGGCGAGCAGCCGCCGGTCGCTCGCGCCCGGTCGGCGTAGGAGCACTGCCGCGTCCGCGGCGCCCGCGACCTCGTTCAGCGCGGCGCGGAGCGGGTCCAGCGAACCTTCGGCCGGCGTGAGGAGTAGGAGCCGAGGGGCCTTCAATCCTCGTCCTCGTCCTCGACCGGCGGGGGTGGCTCCCGGCCGTCGAGGGCCATGCGCGCCATCTCGGCTTCCGTGGAGTCGGGGTAGCGCTCCACGATGCGCCGCAGCGTCGTCTCGCGCGCTTCCGTGTCGCCCGACTCGCGGAACTCCTCCGCGAGCCCCCACAGCGCTTCCGACGGCGTGTCGGCGATGCGGCGGTCCGGGTCGGGCTCCGAGGCGCACTGGAAGGGCGCCGTGGTGAGCCACAGGGCGATGAGGAGGCGCGCGATCATGCGTCCTGGCGGCTGCCGATCACACCCTCGAGAGGGCTGGAGGCGGTCGCGTAGAGCTTCTTCTGGATGCGGCCGGCGAGGAACGCGTCGCGGCCGGCGCTGACGGCGTTTTTCATCGCCCGGGCCATGCGGACCGGATCGTCCGCGCCGGCGATGGCGGTGTTCATCAGGATGCCGTCGACACCGAGCTCCATCGCGTAGGCGGCGTCGCTCGCGGTGCCCACGCCCGCGTCGACGATGACCGGGACGTTCGCGTGCTCGATGATGATCTCGAGGTTGAAGGGGTTGCGAATGCCGAGGCCACTGCCGATGGGCGCCGCGAGCGGCATCACCGCGGCGCAGCCCATGTCTTCGAGCCGACGACAGGCGACGGGATCGTCCATCACGTAGGGGAGAACGACGAAGCCCTCGTCGACCAGGGTCTTCGCCGCTTCGAGCGTCGCGGGGACGTCGGGGAAGAGCGTGCGCTCGTCGCCGATGACCTCGAGCTTCACCAGCGGGGTGTCGAGCATCTCGCGGGCGAGGCGCGCGGTGCGCACGGCGTCCTCGACGTTGTAACAACCCGCGGTGTTCGGCAGCAGCGTGACGCCCGCATCGCGGAGCACGTCCATGATCGAGCGGTCGCCGCCACCCTTCAGGTCGACCCGCCGAACGGCGACGGTGACGACCTCGGACCCGGACGCTTCGAGCGCCTTCTCGGCGACCTCGAGGCTCGGATACTTGCCGGTGCCGGTGAAGAGACGGGACTGGAAGGTGTATTCGCCGATGCGGAAGGCGTCGTCGCTCATGTCGCTGGCTTAGCCGCTCCGCAGGGCCGAGCGCAACGCCCGCCCCGAGGAGCCGTGCGATGGCTCCCGCGACGAGTGAGTAACGGCCCTGGAACGGCGGGCGTTCCAGGCTGCCCGAGTGCGAAGAGCCCTCACTGTCGCCGTCGTGTGCGCCGCTGCCTGCACGGGGCAGATCGGCGAGAAGGGGGATCTGCCGCCCGGCGCGACGCGGCCCGGAGAGCTGACCGCCGTGGAGCCGCTGGCGCGACGACTGACCCGCGAGGAGTACGGCCACACCATCGCGGACGTGGTCGGGCTCACGCTCGACGCCGACGCGCTCGGGGTGCTGCCCGCCGACCGACCGATCGAAGGCTTCGCGAACATCGCGAGCGGGCAGACGGTGCTGCCGGACCACGTGCGGGGTTACGCCTCGCTCGCTCGCACCGTCGTCGCCTCCCCGGAGTTCGCGGCGTTCCGCGAGCGCCTCGTCGACTGCGCCGACACGAGCGCCGAGTGCGCGCGCGCCACCACCGAGGCGCTCGGTGGACGGCTCTTCCGCCGCCCGATCGACGAGCGCGAACGTGCGCTCTACGGCGGGCTCTTCGACACGGTCGCGGACGAGTACGCCGACGACCCCATCGCCCACGAGGCCGCCGCGAACGCGGTCGCCGAGGCGATGCTCCAGTCGCCGGGTTTCCTCTAC
Source organism: Deltaproteobacteria bacterium (assembly GCA_017644045.1). Lineage (GTDB taxonomy): Bacteria > Myxococcota_A > Polyangia > Polyangiales > Houyiibacteriaceae > UBA1660. Next base: position 417,718 of record JAEPMI010000006.1, on the reverse strand, counting down.
CTCCTCGAGGACGAGCTGGACGGGGAGGGCACGCGCGAGCTCTCGGGCCATGAGCTCGCCACTCGCCTGAGCTACGCGCTCTGGGCGTCGGCGCCCGACGAGGCGCTCTTGGAGGCCGCCGCGAACGGCGCGTTGGACGATCCGGAGGGCCTGGCGGCGGAGGTCGATCGAATGCTCGCCGATCCTCGCGTGGACCGCGTGCGCGAGCGCTTCGTCCGCGACTGGGCTCGCCTCGAGAGCTTGCCCGACGACGACGGGCTCGAGGGTGAGCTGATCGCGAGCGCCATCGCGTTCTACCGGGACCACCTCGCGGAGGGTGGGGCGCTCTTCGAGCTCTTCGACGCGCGGAGCGCGGTGCTCACCCCGGCGCTCGCCGAAGGCTACGGACTCGAGCCGGTCGGCGACGGCCTGCGAACCTACGACCTGACCGACGTCGAAGGGCGCGCCGGACTCCTCGCCCAGCCGGGCATCGTCGCCGGCATGACCAACGCCGATGGGGGCGAGATCGTCGCGCGCGGCCTCTTCCTGCAGCGGCAGGTCTTCTGCGGCTCGCCACCGGACCCGCCCGCGTCGCTCCAGGACGCGATCGACGAGTTCGTCGCCGAGCAGCCCGAGGACGCGTCGGAGCGGGACATCGCAGAGACCCGCCTGATGCGGAGCGAATGCGGCGCCTGCCACTCGCAGTTCGATCCGCTCGCCTACGGCTTCGAGCGCTTCGACTTCCGCGGTCGCTTCCGCGACAGCGACGACCACGGCAACGAGCTCCGCGTCGACGGTTGGATCCCGGCCACCTACGACGAGGGCGGCGTCGAGGTCGGCTACGGCGACTTCGACGCCTACGTCGCGCTCCTCGCCGACCACCCCCGCGTCCAGCGTTGCTTCGTGCAGCGCCACGCCGAGCAGGCGCTCGGCGCGACCCTCGAGCGTGGCCAGCTCTCCGCGGCCGCCGAGCTGGCGGATCGGCTCGGTCCGAGCGGCGGCCACGAGGACCTGATGCGGCTGCTGGTGCTGAGCGAGCTCTTCCGCCTGCGCGCGATCCCGGAGGACGACTGATGGCTCGACGCCCCACCCACTCTCGACGGCTCTTCCTCCGCGGTGCGGGCAGCGTGGCCATCGCGCTCCCCTTCCTGAGCGAGCTGGCGCGACCGCGCTCGGCGCGTGGCCAGATGGGGCCGGTCCCCGAACGCTTCGTCACCTGCTTCTTCGGCCTCGGTCTCGACCCCTCCTGGCAGAACGACTTCGACGGGCCGCTCGAGCCCTACCAGCCCTTCGCCGACAAGATGGCCTGCTTCAGCGTGAACATGGAGCAGGGCAGCGAAGGCGGCGCCCACTGCAACACCTCGACCATCACCTTCGTCGGCGAGCACCAGCAGAGCGTGAACGTCGCTGGCGGTCCCTCGCTCGACCAGCGGATCCGGCGCGCGCTCGATCCCGCGGCGCCCACGCTCGTGAGCGGGCTCTGGTGGCGACGGGGGGCGTGCGACGCGCAGGCGCTCCGGGTCTTCAACCCCGACGGATCCGCGCGGCCGCCGGTGAAGCGCCCCTCCGAGGTCTTCGACCGGGTGTTCGGGAGCGTCATGCCGGATCCGGATCCGGTCGACCCGAGCGACCCCGATCTCGAGGCCGAGCGCCGCCGCCGGCGGATCCAGCGGAGCGTGCTCGACGCCGTGATGGAGGACTATCGCCACTACGGCTCGGACCGCTCGCCGCTCGGACGCGACTCGAAGCTGAAGATGGAGCAGCACCTGGCCTCCATTCGCGAGATCGAGCTGCAGCTCGCGCCCGCCGACGACATCATCGACATGGGCGACGGCGGCGGCGCCACGAGCTGCGCGATCGGCGACCGCCCGAGCGATCCGGCGATCGCGGACTACGACCGCTTCACCTACGGGACCGGCGACGCCGCGCCCGCGATCGCCTGGCAGGACGTCGAGCGGGTCTTCCACCTCCACGCCGACCTCTACGCGCTCGCGCTCCGCTGCGACCTCGTCCGCTACGGCAACCTGATGTTCGAGTCGGCCGGCGGCCACATGAACCTCAGCGGGACCTACTCCGCGATGGGTGGCTCCACCGACTTCCCCGGGACCTCGCAGCACGACAGCTACTTCCACGACAACCAGCCCCACCACGCGCGGCTCTACCAGCACCTCGCGCAGAGCAACCTGGCGTACTTCCTCGAACGGCTCGACGACCCTGCGTTCCCCGACGCGAACGGCATGACCGTCCTGGACAACGCCACGGTGCTCATCGGGACCGAGTACGGCTGGAACCACTCCAAGCAGAACGTCTTCCACGCGGTGCTCGGCGGCGGCGGGCGCTTCCGGCCCGGTTTCCACACCGACCGGACGATGAACTGCGTCGACCTCTACAACGCGATCCTGCAGGGCTACGAGCTCCCGGCGACCGTGGGCTCGGCCACCGGGGTCGCCAGCGAGGGCGACGCCAGCGTCCTGCTGGCCTGAGGCCATTCGGCGCCCGCCGGGGGGTGCGGCCACCGAGAATCTCATCGCCCGGCCCGATGCTTGGTAAGTTCGCTCCGTGGCCCGACTCTCCAGCGGTGCGAAGCTCGCGCGGGTGTTGACGAGCATCGTCAGCGGGAGCCGCACGGGCACGCTCGAGGTCACCAGCGCCGACGTCACCACCATTCTCTTCTTCTCCCAGGGCAGCCTCGTCTTCGCGGAGCAGGGGACGCTGGGGGAGACCCTCGGTCGCCGACTGCTCCGCGAGGGCAAGCTGACCCAGGAGCAGTACGCGGCGGTCATCCAGCAGATGACGGCGGCCCTGATCGAGAGCGAGCAGATGCGCTTCGGTGAGGTGGTCGTGGCGCTCGGCTACCTGGAGCCGGAGGAGGTCAGCGAAGCGCTGCGAGCGCAGGTCCGGCGAAAGCTGCTCTGCTGCTTTCAGTGGGCGCGCATCGGGGTGGGCTGGGACCCATCGCCCGAGCCCGTTCGCTCCGTCGCTCACTGGCCCACGCCCGTGCTGCCCGTCATCGTCGAAGGCATCCGGGAGTTCTGGACCCTCCCGCAGACCCTTCCGACCCTCGGCCCGAACGGCGAGCGCTATCTCGTGCTCGCCAAGAACGCTCACGACGTCTCCCGACAGCTCGAGCTGACGCCGGGGGAGAGCGGCTTCCTCCGCAAGATCGATGGGCGGACCACGGTCAACCAGCTGCGGGACGGACGAGGGCTCGACCGGCTCGGGCGCGCGCGTCTTCTGTGTGGCTTGATCCTCACCGGCGGCGTCCGCCTCGCGAACCGGGCGCTCGATCCCTCCAAGCCACCGCCGCCGGCGTCGTCGCCCGAGCCATCGCGGGTGGCCGTGCAGCGGCTCGCGGCCCAGCTCGCCGCGTCCCGCAAGCGGCTCGAGCGGAAGTCGCTCGTGCCTCCCGAGGACGAACACCGCGCGGCGCTCGAGGCGGAGCAGGCCCACCAGCGAGGTCGCACCCAGATGGGCTACGACGCCTGGCCGGTCGCGGCGCGCGAGCTGCGCCGGGCAGCCGACCTCCAGCCCGAGGTCATCGAGTACGAGCTCTACGCCCGCTGGGCCGAGTTTCGCGCCAACCCACCCTCCGCTGGTGACGCGCGTCGCGCCCGCAAGAAGCTCATGGAGTTGACCCAACGCGTGCGGAAGAAGGACCGGGACAACGCCTTCGCCTGGCACGTCCGGGGCCAGCTCGCCGCGCTCGAAGGGGACGACGAGGGCGCGCTCAAGTTCTTCTCCCGCGCCTACGCGCTCGACCGGGGCGACAACGAGGCGGAGCGCTTTCTCCGGCTGCTCAAGCGGCGGCTCGCGAAGAAGTGAGCGCCTGGGCGCGGCGCCCGGTACCCTCGCTCCGTGGCCACCGACGCCGACCCGCCTCCCGAGCCCTCACGCTACAGCTATGGACCGCGGGTGATCGCGGACATGTCCGCGCGCGCCTTTCGGTTCGGCGAAGGGCGGCTCAGCGGCGCCGTCAGCATCGTGCTGGGCATCGGCAGCCTCTTCGGCGTGCTCTGCTTCCGCTACCCCGAGTACCTGACCACGCCGGAGCTCCGCGAGGTCTACGACCCGGAGGTCATTCGGCTGATCCTCAAGGCGTCGATGTGGACCGCGCTGGTCCTCGGGCTCTTCGCCTTCGCGCGCGGCAAGCGCCGCCGCACGGCCGCCGTCGGCCTGGTGGCGGTGGCGCTGGCCTGGGTCCTCGGAGGCTACGGCATCGAGGCGCCGAACGCGGTGCGGCGGACGCCCGTCTTCGCGGGCGTCGACTGGATGCTCCTCGACCTGCTCGGATCCGCGATCCTCTTCATCTTCATCGAGAAGATCCTGCCGAAGTATCCGGAGCAGGTCGTGTTGCGTCCGGAGTGGCAGATGGACCTGCTCTACTTCGGCCTCAATCACATCCTGATCGCGCTCTTCCTGCTCGTGGGCAACGGCTTCGCTCCCCTCGCCTTCGGCTGGGCGACCAACGACCAGCTGCAGGCGTGGATGCAGTCGCAGCCGCTCTGGGTGCAGGTGCCGATCCTGATTCTGCTCGCCGACCTGGTGCAGTACTGGGTGCACCGGATCTTCCACGAGGTGCCCGCCCTCTGGAAGTTCCACGCGGTCCATCACTGCACCGAGCACATGGACTGGCTCGCGGGCTCCCGAACGCACCTCTTCCAGACCATCGCGGACCGTTCGCTGGTCATGGTGCCCCTCTACCTCCTCGGGCCGTCGCTCGATGCGCTGAACTTCTACGTCGCGATCGCCGCGTTCCAAGCGGTCTTCGTGCACGCCAACTTCGGGCTGAAGTTCGGTCCGCTGAAGTACCTGATCGTGACGCCGCAGTTCCATCACTGGCACCACGCGAAGGACGACCCCGCCATCGACACCAACTACGCCGTCCACACCCCGCTCTGGGATCTGCTCTTCGGCAGCTACCACCTGCCCGGCGACCACTGGCCGAAGCACTACGGCACCGTGTCGCCGCTGCCGAAGACCTTCTTCGGCCAGTTCTTCTACCCGTTCCGCCGCAAGCCCGAGGCGGAGTCCGAGGCACCCGTCGAACCGGGCGAGTAGCGGTCTAGATCCCGGTTCCCTGGAAGGTGTCGCAGCTCTGCATCGTGCCGTTCTGGAAGCCGGTGCGGAACCAGCGGACGCGCTCCTCCGACGAGCCGTGGGTCCAGGTCTCTGGGGTGACGCGTCCCTGGGCGCGGCGCTGGATCGTGTCGTCGCCGATGGCTGCCGCCGCGCGAAGGCCCTCGTCGATGTCGCCCGGCTCGAGCAACCCGCGCTGCTGCGCGTAGTGCGCCCACACGCCCGCGTAGCAGTCCGCCTGGAGCTCTTGGCGGATGCTCAGCGCGTTGCCCTCCACCTCGGAGAGCCTCGAGCGGGCCTGGTGGACGCGCGTCGAGGTGCCGAGCAGGTTCTGCAAGTGGTGCCCCACCTCGTGCGCGATGACGTAGGCCTGGGCGAAGTCGCCCGGCGCGTCGTGCCGTCGCTCGAGGTCGCCGAAGAACGAGAGGTCGATGTAGACCTGCTTGTCCGGCGGGCAGTAGAAGGGGCCGACCGCCGCGGAGTTGTATCCGCAGGCCGACTGCACGGCGTCTCGGAAGAGCACCAGCGTGGGCTCCTCGTAGGCTCGACCGCCCTGCTGCGGGAGGAGCTGGTTCCAGGTGGTCTCGGTGTCGCCGAGCACGACCCGGACGAACTCGACCTGCTGATCCTCCGCCGGCGTCGACTGCACGGGTCCGTCACCACCGCCGCCGCCGCCGAGCAGACCCAGCAACTGCATCGGGTCCTGGCCCATGGCCACCATCACGATCGCGACGACGACCACCACCAGGCCGCCACCGCCTCCGAGCTTCAGCAGCGCGCCGCCGCCGGGCCGCCCCCGGCCTCGGCGGTCTTCCACGTTCGAGCTTCGCTTTCCGTCTTGCCAGCGCATCGTCCGTCCTCGCTACCACTCCCAGAGCATTCGGCCACCACCCTGGCGCCTCCGTCGGCGCCGTCGGGTGCGCGGCGGGTCGTCGCCGTCCCCGGTCCGAACCGCACCCCCGTCGGCGTCCTCGTCGACCGGAACGACCCCCGAGTCCAGGGGGACGGCCGCGTCCGGCGCGCCGGCGTCGCGAGGTGAGGAGGGAACGATCGGCGGGAACGCGCCCGCGTCGGCGGGTGCGAGCGCCGAGGGCGGCGAGTCGTCGTCGGCGAGGAGCGCTACCGTGAAGCCCCCGAGCGCGAAGGCCACGGCGCCGGCCACGGCCCACCGGCCACGTCTCGAGGGAGGCTTCGCGCGACTCACGGCGAAGCCGCCTGTCGTGTGCACCGTCCAGAGCCCCGCGAGCTCTTCGCGGCGGTTCTGGATCAGCCCCTCGAAGTGGCCCTCGAGGAACCCTTGGAGATCGAGCGGGCCCTCCCGGAGCGTTCGGCGCCGCACGGCGATCTCGAGCTGACGGTAGACCTCCGCGGCTCCGGTCGGTCGGTCGGCCGGGTCCTTGGCCAGCAGCGTCTCGAGCAGCGCGGCCACCGGCTCGGAGAGCTCGGGTTGTAGTCGGCGCACGTCCGGCACCGGCTCGCTCACGATGCGCTTGGCGGCGACGCGCGCGTCCTCGTCGCCGTAGAGCCGCTCTCCGCTGACGAGCTCCACCAAGAGCACGCCCAACGCGAAGAGATCCGCGCGCGCGTCGATGGGCTCGAAGCGCAGCTGCTCCGGCGCGAGATAGCCGCTGGTGCCACGGAGGAGCTCGCCGGAGCGGGCGTCCTCGAGCGCGCGCGCGAGCCCGAAGTCGACCAACCGCACGACGCCGTCGAACCCCACGAGCACGTTGTTGGGCGACACGTCCCGGTGCGTGAGGCCGAGTGGCTCTCCCTTGGAGTCGGTCGCTTCGTGCGCCGCCTGCAGCCCGCGCGCGATGGCGGCCCCGATGCGCAGCCCGAGCTGGACGGGGAGGGTGATCCCCCGATCGACCAGGGCCGTCGAGAGCTCGTAGAGCGAGAGCCCGAGGACGAAGTCCATCAGGAGGTACGGACCTTGATCGTCCTCGCCGAGGTCGAGCACGCCGACGACGTTCGGGTGACGGAGCTCGCCGGTGAGGCGCGCCTCCTGGAGGAACATGCGCCGCGCCTCTTCCTCGTCACGGCGGTCGGGTCGGAGCCGCTTGATCGCGATCATCCGCTGGAAGCCGATCCCCCGCAGCGCCCCACGGAAGGCGAGCTCGATGGTGCCGGAGCCGCCACGGGCGATCTCCTTCACCGCCGGCGGTGCCGGTCTGCGTGGGGTCGTGCCGCTCATCGGAAGTGGGTGGGCTCGCTGAAGGTGGTGTCTTCCACCGCGTAGATCACCGCGCGCCCGACCCGCTCGGACTTGCACGCGCCCGTCTCCACCAAGAGCCGCAGCGCGCGCTGCACCGCGCGGACGGTGGTGCCCGAACGCTCGGCGAGCTCCCGCGCCGTCTTGCCGGGGTTCGCTGCGATGACGCGTAGGATCCGGTCACCGAAGGGAGGCTCGCTCCGGGGCTCTGGGAGCCGGAGCGGTTGGGTGACCGCCAAGGTCAGCCGGTCGCCTTCACGCTCGATCTCGGCCACCCCTTCGAGGGCGCCGCGCACGCGATGGAGCAGGACGCGGAACACGCCATCGTGCACCGACGGGTCGAAGGCGAACCCGTAGACCCTCTCGAAGGCATCGGTGAGCTCGACCCCCGCGTCTCCGCCCTCCGAGAGGGTGGCCCCGAGGGCGCGCACCCGATCGCCCTCGTCCATCAGGCGGAGGGACTCGCCTTCGCTCGGCGCGACGCACCACCCGAGCCGTGGCTTCTCTCCGGGGGCGAGGCGCCAGATCGCGGGGGTCTGGCCGGAGCGGGCTGCCGTCTCCTGCAGCGCGCCGGAGACCCGGCGGAGGGCGTCGAGCTCGCCGACCCCCTCTCCGATCACGCCGCGCACCAACGCGTCGCGCTCGTGCGCGAGGACCGGCGGAAGTCGAAGGCCTCGGAAACGCTCCAACGCGGTCCGCCACGCCTCGTCGTTGGCCGATTCCGCGGCGCTGCAAAGCTGCAGCCACGTTGCGGCGGGCTCGGAAGGAGCGCGCTCGAGCTCCGAGGTATCACCCCCTGCGATGGTGAGCTCCCAATCCACCAGCGGCCACCACGCCTCGGGGGCCGCTCGACAGAGGGCGCCTCCGATTCGCGCGGCGGCGTAGGGGTTTCCGCTCACCCGGCGGACCCGCGCCAGGGCCCAGTAGGCCAGGAGCTCCTGGGCCGGAAGCCCTTCGGCATAGGCTGCGCGGCTCGCTTGCCGGGCGTGCTGGACCGCCTCGTCGATGGAGGTGTCGAGCGCCGCGAGCGCCCGGAGCACCATCTGCTCCACGCGCAGGGCCGCGTCCGTGCGCTCCAGCTCGTCCGGGGCGGCGAGCGCCTCGCCGGCCAGCCAGCGGTCGAGCTCGGCGCTCGTGCGCAGGCCGGGTTCGGGGAAGCGGTCCAGCGAGGTCTCGGGGCTCTCGGTCATCAGCGGTGCGCATGGTAGCGTGCTCTCATGATCCGCGCGCCGCGTTGGCTCGCACTCCTTCTCCTGGCGGTGGGAGCGTGCGATGGCCAGGGGTCGGTGACCCAGGTCGTGGTCATCCTGGAGGCCGACGACGTGGTGGCCGGCGACGCGGCCCGCCTCGGGGTCGAAGTGGTCAGCCAGAACGGCGATCGGACGCAGCGGAGCGTGGAGATCGGGGCGACCGAGGACCACGAGTGGCCCTTCCGCGTGCCGATCGTGCCCATCGGCGACGATGCCACCCGCAAGGTCCTGGTCGTCGCCGAAGCGAACGACGCCGACGGCGAGAGCCTCGGAGTCCAGCGGGCCGAGCTCTCGTTCGTGGAGGGGCAGACCCGCTACGTCGTGCTCCGCTTCACGGCGGGCTGTCGCCAGACCCCCTGCGAGCAGGGCACGACCTGCATCGGGGGCGAGTGCGAGGACGCCTGCGTCACCCCGGGCGCGGCCCCCGATTCGCCGCGGGCGATCGGACCTTGCGTCCGTGAGCGAATGGACGCGGGGATGCCCGAGGACGCCGGCATCGATCTCGGGCCGAGCGACGCCGGCATCGAGGACCTCGGAACGGTCGACGCGGCGCCGGTTCCCATCGACTGCCCGACGCCGATCGGGTGGGTCGAAGGTTTCGAGGGCGGCTCGGTGCCCGCGGGCTGTGGCGCGCCGCCCTGCGAGACCTCGCCGTCGGGCCGAGTCGAGCTCATCAGCTCCGTCAGCGTCCTCGCGCCGGGCAGCCCGCCGAGCTGTGGCTCGGGCCTACTTCGGCTCGTGCGTTTCACCAGCCCGAGCCAGTCGTACTTCGTCGCACCGGTGGAGCCGGTCGCCGAAGGCGCGTCCGTGCACCTTCGCGCGTTCGTCTGGGTCGAAGCGCCGGATGGCGTCAGCACTTCGCTCCTCGGGCTCACGACCGGCGACAGCTACCGCGCGGAGCCGACGTCCGGAGTCGAGCTCGAGGTCGGTCCCGAGGCGTCGACCCTCGTCACGCTCGGCGACGGGGGCGATCGGAGCACGCCCACCACCGCCTTTCCGCTCGGCCGATGGGTCTGCGTGGAGCTCTCGGTGGACACCGCCGCAGGTGAGACCACGGTCGCCTACGAGGGTGAGCGCTTCACACGCCCGTACCCCGCCGCCGGAGATTTCGTCGGTGGGAGCGCCCACGCCCGCGTCGGTCTCTTCCGAGTGCCCGAGTCCGGCACCGATGGCACCGCGTGGGTCGACGAGGTCGCCGTCAGCAGCGACCCTCTCGTCTGTCCATGATCGACACGGAGACCATGCGTGCGCCGGCGGGCCTGCGGACCATCCGATCCCTCGGCGAGGGCGGCATGGGCGCGGTGCTCCTCGCCGTCCGGCGGGAAGGCGCGTTCGAGCGTCGCTATGCGGTGAAGCGTCTGCTCCCGCTCCTCCGCGAGGACGAGGCCGCGCGCGCCGCGTTCCTGGACGAGGCCCGGATGGCCGGGCACCTCTACCACCCCAACGTGGTCCGGACCTTCGACGTCGGCGAGGACGAGGACGGGCCGTACATGATCCTCGAGTACGTGGAGGGGCTCTCGCTCGTCGAGGTCGTTCGCCGCTCGCGCGCTCGCGGGGAGTCGGTCCCGCTGGAGGTGGGACTCGAGGTGATGCGCGATGTCGCCCTCGGTCTCCGCGCCGCTCACGAAGCGCGCGACCTGCAGGGGCGGCACCTGGGGATGATCCACCGCGATCTCTCGCCGGCGAACGTGCTCGTCGGCCTGGACGGCATCGCGCGCCTCGCCGACTTCGGCATCGCGCGGGGTCTCGGACGAAGCACGAAGACGACGCAGGCGATCCTGAAGGGCAAGGTCGGCTACATGGCGCCGGAGGTGCTCCGCTACGAGGAGCCCACCCAGCGCGCCGACCTCTTCTCGTTCGGCGTGGTGCTCTTCGAGCTCCTCACCGGAGAGCGCCTCTATGCGGGCGACGATGCGCCGCAGCGAATCCTCAACGAGCCGCAGCCCGACATCATGGAGCTGCGCCCGGGAGCGCCCCCGGAGCTCGTGGGCCTGCTCTTCGGCCTGCTCGCGAAGGAGCCGGAGAGCCGTCCGGCCAGCGCACGAAAGGTGGCCGAGACGCTCGAGCTCGTGCTCGCTCGTGCCAGCGAGGACGCCGAAGACGAGCTGCTCCTCGCCAGCGAGTACATCGAGCTCCTCGCGCGGGTACCACGGCGTGACGCGACGACGCCGGGGATGATGATTCCCGAGAAGTACTGAGTGCCTACCGGGCGCGAAGCGCTTCGATCGTGCCGAAGACGGGGTCGTCCTCCGGGCCTCCGTCGTCGCGCCGAACGACGAGGCCGATCGCGAGGGCGGCGCCCACGGCGAGGACGGCCGCGGCGAGCCCGCCGACCACTCGTGGCCAACGCTTCGGAGGACGCTCCAGCAGGACCTCGCGCACTCGGTCGGCGCCGACGCTCACGCTGCGGCGGGTCCCCGGGTCGTTCACGAGGCCGACCTCGTAGACGCCGACCGGCACCGAGGCCTCGAGCGGGCTCGGTCCCTCTCGGACACCGAGGATCTCGACCCAATCGACGTCTTCGGGGCTGCGCACGCGCAGCGTGCCACGCGGCGGCGCGCTGAGGTCGACCCGCAGCTCCTCCCGTTCGCCGGCGGCGAGGTGGAGGGCCACTCGGTGCGCACGCGTCCCCTCTGCGCCGACCTCGAAGGTGTGGCGACCGGGAGCGACGTAGATGGTCGACTCTTCGGTGGCCGAGACGGGCAGGGTGAGGTCGTCGAGCTCGAGCCAGGGATCGCTCGCCCCGCTGACCTGGATGGTCACCCGGCCGACCTCTCGACTCACCTTCGCCAAGAGCGCGCGAACCTCGCGTCGCTCGCGTCGGTCCAGGTGACCGAACTCGCCCGCGAGGATGGCGTGCGCGAGGTTGGCGGAGCGGGTCGGGTCCGCGGCGTCGTCGTCCTCGGCATGGGCGACCGCCAGGTTGAACGCGGTGGGCAGGTAGGGGAGCTGCTGGAGCGAACGCTCGAGCGCTCGGATGGCGCTGGCCACGTCGCCGGCTTCGAGCGCCGTGCGACCCTCGTCGAAGTCGGCGCGGGCGCGTTCGCGGACCTCGTCGCTCGCCGCCTCCTGGGCCGAGACCATCGGCGCGGAGACGAGCCAGAGGGTCACGATGAGCCACGCCCGCATGGCCGGGAGGGTACCACCGACGACCTTTCCGCAACGGCGCGAGAGCGAACCGTCGCGTGGCGCGTTCCGGCCGACGAAGTCGGGGGATCGGGTAGCCTCGGCAGGTGCGCACTCGTCTCGAGCGCCTCTGCCCCGACTGTCGCCTCCGGCTTCCGCGGCACGTGCAGGAGTGCCCTTTCTGCGAGCGGACGCTCACGGTGCACCGCGGAGCGAAGACGGTCGAGCGCGTGTCTCGGGGCCTGCACGCACCCGGCCGCTTCTTGCGATGGGTCTTCCTCCTCATCGGGGGCTCGACCGTTCTCCCCATCCCGCTGCTGACGTTTCTGCTGCCGGTCCTGGTCCTCGTGTTCGGCGCACCGGCGGACCAACGGCCCGCCGAGATGATCCTCACCTCGGCGATCGCCGGCCCCGGCCTCTTCCTCGTCGCGACCGTGGCTCTCCCGATGCTGATCGTCGCGCTGCCACTGCCGGTCGCCATGGTGCTCGGCATCGGCGAGCTCGCCACGAGGAGACGCCGGGTGGGGGTCTCCGTCCTCGACCAGGAGCCGGGTCCAACCGCCGGGGTCCTCGACCGTCTTCTCGAGCGAGTGGGAAACACCGTGGCGCGCTTCCGTGGGTGGACACGCGGCCGGGTCCCGTACATCGGCGCGGGTTCTTTCGCGGCGCTTCTGGTCGCGCTCTCCTTCGTCATCCGTGATGAGGACTTGCTGCCGTGGAACGCGGGGCTCTTGGGGCTGCTGGGCGCGGGGCTCTTCTTCCTTGCGCTCTCGCTCTGGTCGGAGCTGCTGATCAAGGCGATCGACTGGATTCGGAAGCCACCCGGTCTGCGCGCCGATGCCGGGGAGCGCGGGCGCCGCCGGCTGGAGCCGGAGACGGAGCGGGCCGTGGTGCTCGCGCGATGCCGTGCCGAGCGCGAGCCGGTGACGGGCGTGGTGACGAGTGCCCGACCCTTTCGCTCGCTCGCTGGAGAAGAGGTCGTGGCGGCACGCCTGCGGGGCGACGTGGGCGACTGGACCATCGACGACGCGTTCGTGGCGCCGGAGCTGACCCTACGCCTCGATGGGGGCCGCGACGTGCAGGTCCAGGCGACGGACTGGCTGGTGCCGCTCGACGTCCCGACGCCGCGACCCTTCGAGCCCACACTCGAGCTCGACGGGAGACTCGAGCCGCTCGGGATCGCGCGGGGGAAGGCGAGACTCGCCGAAGCGGTGCTTCGCGTCGGCGACCGCGTGAGGGTCTACGCCGACGCGACTCGGGAGCATGCGCCGGGCGAGGGGTATCGCGACGGGCTCACGCTCGTCCTACGCGCCGAGCCGGACCGACCGGCGGTGCTCGAGAGGGCCTGACCGCGCGAGCTCAGCCGCCGCCCACGAAGTGGACGACCTCGACCTCGTCCCCGGCTTCCAACGTGGCCGTCGCGTGCTGGGCCTTCGGCACGACCGTCTGGTTCCGTTCGACGGCGACCAGCGTGTCGGCCAGGCCGAGCGTCTCCAACAGGCCCCGCACGGTGGTGCCTTCGGGGACGTCCTTGGCTTCGCCGTTGACCTCGATCTGCATGCAGACGTCTTAGCGCGCGCTCAGTAGAGCAGCCAGGGCCGACGGGTCTCGAGGAAGCGGGCCGCGCCCTCGGCGTCACTCGCGAGGTAGTCGTCGAGCGGGTCGCCCGCGTTCACGCGCTGGCGGTATTCGGGGCCGCCGGTCAGAAGGTCGATGGCTGGGCGGTTGGTCTCGTACTCGTACTCCTGGGTGCGCCACGGAAAGACGTCTTCCGGCGCCTGCGCGAGCATCGCCGCGATGAGGCGCAGGTACGCTGGGTAGGAGCGGAACGCGGAACGGTCGGTCACGTGGACCTGCACCCCGCCGCAGATCTGCTGGGCGTGCTTTCGGACCGTGGGCTCGAAGGCGCACGCGCGGAGCGTGGCCCCGGGGATCTCGAGGGCGGAGACGGCGCGCGCGTCGACGTGAGGCGCGCCGAGGAGCTCGAAGGGTCGTGTCGTGCCGCGCGCCTCGCTCAGCGTGGTGCCTTCGATGACGCAGCCACCGGGGTAGACGATGGCGGTGTCGAGCGTGGGCATGTTCGGGGACGGGAGCACCCAGGGAAGCCCGGTGTCGTCGAAGTACATCGACCGGGACCAGCCCTCCATCGGCACGATCGTGAGTGCCTCGGGCGGCAGCCGCTCGAGCTGCACGACCATGGTGAGGATCTCGCCGAGGGTCATGCCGTGGCGGACCGCGACGTCGTAGAGCCCCACGAACGAGCGGTAGCCGGGGCGCTGCGGGCGGCCCTCGACGACCTCGCCGCCGAGTGGATTCGGTCGGTCGAGCGCGAGCACCTTCACCCCGGCGCGAACGGCCCCGCGGAGCATGAAGGCTGCGGTCCAGACGTAGGTGTAGTAGCGAGCGCCGACGTCCTGGAGATCCACGACGACGACGTCGAGCTCCTTCAGGTCGCTCTGCTTCGGCTGGAGGTCGGCGGCGCTCGAGCCGTAGAGGCTGACGATGCGAACTCCGTCGAGCTCGCCGCCGTCGACCCCGTCCATGTCCTGCGCGGTGGCGGCGTAGCCGTGCTCGGGCCCGAAGAGGATCGAGGGCTGGATGCCCATGCCGCGGAGGACGTCGAGCGCGTGAACGAGCTCGGCGTTCACGCTGGCCGGGTGCGCGAGGAGGCCGACCCGCTTGCCCTCGAGCTCCTTCGCGAACGCGGAGCCCGGGAGCCGATCGAGGCCGGTGCGGACGATGCTCACGCCGCGGGCGCCTCGCCCTGGCCGAGCAGCACGTAGAGCACGGCCATCCGGGTCGCGACGCCGGCCTCGACCTGGTCGAGAATGACGCTCTGCGGACCGTCGGCGACCTCGGGCTCGATCTCCACGCCCCGGTTCATCGGGCCCGGGTGCATGACGATCGCGTCGTCCTTGGCGAGCTTCATGCGCTCGGCGCTCAGTCCGAAGACTCGGTTGTACTCCCGGAGGCTCGGCAGCAGCGCCTCGGCGAGTCGCTCCTGCTGGATGCGCAGGGCCATCACCACGTCGGCGCCCTCGAGCGCGGGTTCCAGGCGGTCGTGGACGGTCACGTCGAAGGCCTCGCCGAAGTGGCGCGGGACCAGCGTGCGGGGCCCGACCACGTTCACGTCGCAACCGAAGAGCCGCAGCAGCCGGCAGTTGCTCCGCGCGACGCGGGAGTGGGCGATGTCGCCGAGGATGGCGACCTTCAGCCCTTCGAGCGTTCCCTTGTTGCGTCGGATGGTGAACGCATCGAGGAGCGCTTGGGTCGGGTGGGCGTGCATGCCGTCGCCGGCGTTGACCACCCGCGCGTCCATCTTCTGCGCCACGTAGTGCGGCGCACCCGAGGCGTTGTGGCGGATGACGACGATGTCCGGGTGCATCGCGCCGAGCGTCCGGCAGGTGTCGTTGAGGCTCTCGCCCTTCTTCACGCTCGAGGTCTTCACGCTGAGGTTGAGCGTGTCGGCGCTGAGGCGCTTGGCCGCGAGCTCGAAGCTGGTCCGGGTGCGTGTCGAGTCCTCGTAGAAGAGGTGCAGCACGGTCTTGCCACGGAGCGTCGGTACCTTCCGGACCGCGCGGCGCGAGACCTCGAAGAAGGCCTCCGCGGTGTCGAGGATCTGGGTGACGTCATCCGTCGAGTACCCCTCGAGGCTGAGCAGGTGCCGGTGCGGGAAGGGGCGGTCGGGGGTCTGGCTCACGCGCTCTCCTCCACGAACGCGCCCTTGGCGTCCGCTGCCTCGGCGAGGCGCACGTCGATGCGCGCGCCTTTCGGCACGTCCACGGTCTTGCCGACGAAGTCGGCGGCGATGGGCAGCTCGCGGCCGCCCCGGTCGAGCAAGACGGCCAGCCAGATCCGGCGCGGCCGGCCGTAGTCGAGGAGGCACTCGATGGCCGCGCGGATGGTGCGCCCGGTCTGGAGCACGTCGTCGACGATGAGCACGTCGCGCCCATCGACCTCGAAGGGGATGGAGCTCGGCCCGATCTTCGGGTCGGGGAGGGCGGTGGCCGCGTCGTCCCGGTAGAGCGCGATGTCGATCGCGCCGGTCGGCACCGGACCATCGATCTCCGCCCCCACGTGCCCGGCGAGCACGTCCGCGACGTCCACGCCGCCGCGCCGGATGCCGACGATCGCGAGGTCCTTGGCGCCCCCGGTGGCCTCGACCACTTCGGAGGCCACCCGCTTCAGGGTCCGCATCGCGGCCTCGGCGTCCATCAGCTCGCGCATCGGTAGCCTGTCTACGCTCCGTCACCCATTCCGACAACCCCCGCCCCGCTTCATTCCGTCCCGATGAACCCCGGGGCCTCGCACGGAGTCACGGAGTCACGGAGTTCCACAGAGGGAACGGGAAATTGGGGTGGGTTGCCGACAGGGACACACGTCGGCGCGAAGGTCAGCGGTAGCGGTTGGCGCCAGGTCGTCGCCGACCCTCATCATCCAAACCTCTGTGAACTCTGTGGCTCCGTGACTCTGTGCGAGGCAAAGGGCCCAGTGGAGGCCGGGAAGCCTGGGGTCAGCCGCCGACGCTGGCGGTGGGGCCGGGGTTGGCGTGGGGCATGGCCTCGCCGTTCTGGAGGCGCTCCTGCATCTCGTACTTGGACGGACAGCGCGGGATGACCTCTTCGGCGAGGAACGTCCGGCCGTCGTCCTCGAGCTGGCCCTGGACCGTCACGCTGATGCCCATGCCGTCGCGGAAGGTGTCGGGCACCACGCAACGGGGGAAGCGCACCGGCATGTCGTGCTCGCCCTCTTCGAGGACGAAGCGCCACTCGCAGGGATCCTCGCGGAACTGGATCGAGCCCTGACGGAGCTCGCCCTCGACCTTGAGGGGGCGGTCGATGTACTCGCCCGGGTTCGTCACCACGCTCGTCAGCGGCTTCGAGTAGACGAACGCGTCGCCCGCGCTCGTGTTCAGGAGCGCGAAGACGACGGCGCCGACGAGGACACCGAGGACGGCAGCGATTTTCAGCCAGGGGGGCATCGTGGACTCCAGTGTCGACCGAGCGGCGCCAAGTGGCAAGCCGCTGGTGAGGACGGCTCGCTCAGCGCTCCTCGAACTTCAGCGAGGCGGAATTGATGCAGTAGCGCTCACCGGTCGGCTGCGGGCCGTCCGGGAAGACGTGGCCGAGGTGCCCGCCGCAGTTCGCGCAGACCGCCTCGATGCGCCGCATCCCGAAGCTGCTGTCGTCCACCAGCTCGATGCGGCCATCGGCGACCGGGGCCCAGAAGCTCGGCCAGCCGGAGCCCGAGTCGTACTTGGTGTCGCTGTCGAAGAGCTCGGTCCCGCAGCCGGCGCAGCTGTAGGTGCCCTTGCCCTTGTGGTCCCAGAGCGCACCGGTGAAGGCCCGCTCCGTGCCCTTCTCTCGAAGGATCGCGTACTGCTCGGGCGTCAGGATCTCGCGCCACTCGGCCTCGGTCTTCTCGTCGCTCATGGCCGACGTTGTGCGGTCGATCGGGCCCCCGAGCAACCCTCAGCGGGTGGCGGCGGTCGGGGTCGGCACGTAGTAGCCGCGGGCCCAGATCGTGAGCTCGCCGCCGGCGGGCAGCTCGAAGCGGACGTCCAGCTCGTCGCCCGGGCGCATCACGTGCGGCCGCCCATCGGCCGCGCAGAAGGCGGCGTCTCCACCCCCACACGACACGGGGTCGAGGCGGACGCCGTCGACCTCGGCGTAGAGCTCGTCGAGGAAGGTGACCTCCTCCTTCTCCTCCCGGAGCCGGACATGGAGCGCGCCGCTCGCGGCCGGGCCGATGGCCAGGGGCTGGAGCGCCGCGTTCTCTCGGCCGCGGATGTCACGCAGCACCTCGCCGACGAACGTCTCCTCGCGGCCGTCGACCAGGTAGACGAAGGGACACGCCGCGAGCTGGTCGCAGCGCTGGACCTGCTCGGTGTCGGTCCGCTCCTCGCTCACGCCGGTGGCGGCGTTCCACCGATGCACGACCTCCTGTCGGGTGGCTTCCACCGGGTGCTCGAGGCGGGTGCACGCGCCCCAGCCGTCCTCGACGTAGCGGACGGTGCCGTCGCCCGGCAGGAGCAGCGGCTGAACGCCGTAGGTGCCGACGACCTGGTCGAAGACGGCGAACAGCGCGCCTTCGTGAACGATCCAGACCCAGTAGTGGTTGGCCGGGTCCTCCTCGTCGCGCGTGGGCAGGGCCAGCACGATCGCGTCGCGGTCTCCGTCGAAGGTCACGACCGCCAGGCTCGCCTGGCGCCAGAAGCCCGCGTAGACGTCGTCCGGGCCGGTGTAGTGCTCCCCGAGCGCCGTGGTCAGGGGGCCGACGTGAACGACCCCGTCCGGGCCGAGCCAGACCGGCTGGTCGCCGCCGTCCATGGCGATCGCTCGCGCCTGGAGCACCGCGTCCGCCGGGGGCTCCGGCGCCGGCTCGACTTCCTCGGTCGGCGACTCGTCACCACCGGGCTCGGTCGGTGTCGGCTCGTCGGCGGACTCCGAGGAGCAAGCGGCGAGCAGGCAGGTCAGGACGAGAGAACGCATCGAGAGGTGAGTCACGAGCGTGACCTGAGCAAAGCGTGGGCCAAAGCGCAATCCACTGCGTCTGCGGCGGGCATGGCGACGGCTCGTGTCCATCGGGGCACGACGCCGTGGACCGAGGCGCACGTCAGGGAGCGCGTTCGACGACGATGGAGAACGGACCCCCGCCCGAGTCCCCGCCGGCGCCGAGATCGGTGTCCACCGTGATGAGCACCGAGAAGCCGCCCGTGACGGATACGGTGGTCACGTCGGTGCCACCCGGTCCTTGCAACCGCGTGCCCGCGATGCAGGCGGTCGTGTCGTCGCAGCTCTCCTGCACGTAGATCATCGGGTCGAAGGTGTCGTTCTGCGGGTCGACGGTGATCCGATAGTCGTCCGTGTCGGGCGCGGTGAAGACGAAGACTCGCTCGGGTCCGGAGCCGATCGCGCCGACGCAGTCGCTCCCGTCGGGGTTGCGAACGTCCGCGCCGCCCACGGTGGTCGAGGTTCGCTCCGAGTCGACCATCAGCGGTCCGTCGATGCAGGCGAGCGGACCGGCGTCGCTCCCGATCGGCCCAGCGTCGTCGTCGCCTTCGCCTGCGTCCTCTTCGACCGGGCCTCCATCGTCGGCCGCTGCGTCAGGGGTTGCGGCGTCGATCGCGGGGCCTAGGTCGAAGCCCATGTCGGAGCCGAGATCGCTGGGGCCATCGTCCGTCGGGACGCGATCGTCGTCGCCGCAGGCGAGCGAGAAGAGGAGGGCGAGGAGGAGCGTTCTCGGGGCCGTGCCCATGGCCGCACCCTACCGTCTGGAGCGCGCCGATGCTCGCTCAGGTCGAGCGCTTCCCCCATTCCCGACCGCTCCGGACCGTACTAGGCTCGTCCCGTGCGTTGGCTAGGGGTGCTCGCGCCATTGGGGGCGCTGGTGCTGCTGGGGTGCGGCGGCGAGGAGCCGGCCGCGCCGCCGGTCGTGGCGTCGCATGCGCCGGACTCGGCGTCGGAGATCGGTGGTCGGTCGTCGGCGTCGGAGATCGGTGATCGGTCGTCGGAGTCGGAGATCGGTGATCGGCGGTCGGAGGTCGGCGGTCGGTCGTCGGAGTCGGCGTCCGCGCCGGGGTTGGAGTCGGCGTCCGCGTCCGCATCGGAGTCAGAGTCGGCGTCGGAGTCGGCGTCCGAGTCGGACGAGTGGCCCGAGGGCCTCGGCCTCGACACCCCCTTCGACGATCCGAGCGGTCACGCGCTCGACCACTTCCACGCGGCGCTCGCCGCCGCCGGCGACGAGGTCGCGAGCGTCGCGGTCTGGGGCGCTTCGCACACTGCGTGCGATCACTGGACCAGTCGCATCCGGATCGCGCTCCAGGAGCGCTACGGCGACGGAGGGCGCGGGTTCACCTTCGCCGCGTGGCCCAACGAGCGTCGCTACTGGCAGAGCGGCGTCGAGGTCGAGCTCGGCGAAGGCTGGACGCGATTGCGGCTCGGCCGGCAGCGGAGCGTGCCCGATCACTACGGAGTGGCGGGGCTCGTCTTCGACTCCGAGGGCCGCGAAGCGACCACGCGCATCCGAACGGGCGAGCGCGGCGTGGGCGAGGTGGCCACTCGCTTCGACGTCCTCTTCGAACGACAGCCGGACGGCGGAATGCTCGAGGTCGCGATGGATGGCACCGTGGTCGCGACGATCGACACCGCTGGCCGCGTCGCCGCCGGCATGCACCGGGTGGACGTCCCCGAAGGCGCGCACGAGGTCACGCTGCGAGCGTTGGCCGGCGCGTCCGTTCGCGTCTACGGCGTCGACGTTCGCCGGGGCGAGAGCGGGGTGGTCTTGCACAACCTCGGCCTCAGCGGCTCACGCGCCCGCTATCACCAGAAGTGGCGGGACCCGGTCCATCGCCAGCAGCTCGAGGCGATGGATCTCGACCTCCTCGTCTTCGCCTATGGCGGCAACGAGGGGAACGACTTCGCGGAGCCGATCACCCGCTTCTCCGGTCAGTTCGAGCGGGCCCTGCGCCGCGCGAAGCAGCACGCCCCGGAAGCGTCGTGCCTGGTCGTCGGTCCCGCCGACAAGCCGCTACTCGAAGGCGAGGAGTGGACGCCCCGCGTGCGGACCCGCGGCATCGCCGCTGCCCAGCGCCGCATCGCGCACCGCCTCGGCTGCGCCTACTTCGACACCATCGCCTTCATGGGCGGCGAGATGAGCATGCTCCGCTGGGTCGCCGAGGATCTCGCCCGCGACGACTACGTGCACTTCACCGCCCGCGGCTACGACCGCTTCGGCGACGTGCTCCTCGACGGCCTGCTCCCCCCCGAGTAGCGGGGACGATCGTCGCCCGGAGCCCAGACGCGTCGACGGCGGCGCCCCCGAAGGAGCACCGCCGCCGGCGCTTGGATCCGCTCGGGTTCAGCCGAGGGGCCCGATGAAGCCACCGGCGATGAGAAGCGCGTAGATGACGAGCGACTCGATGAGCGCGAGGCTGAGGATGAGCGGGGTGTTCAGCTTGTCCGCGGCGTTCGGGTTACGCGCGATGCCCTCGAGGGCGGCCTTCGCGGCGTTGCCCTGACCGAGCGAGCCACCGAAGGCGGCCAGACCGATCGCCAGACCAGCGGCGATGGCCTTCCAGCCGGCCTCGTCGTGCTCGTTCGAGGCACCGGCGTCCTGGGCGAACGCGACGGCGGAGAAGAGGAAAGTGGAGAAAATGGCGGTGAGCCGCAGGGCGAGCTTCTTCATGGTTTTAGCCTCTCTTGATGCCTCTCTCAGCGGAGGCGGAAAATCTAGGGTTGGGTGAGCGGGGTTGTTCGTTGCCGGGCCGGGGCTCGGCGGATTCGTCAGTGAGCGTGCGTGTCCTCGATGGCCATCGAGATGTAGACGGTCGAGAGCAGGCAGAAGACCAGCGTCTGGACGGTCACGACCACGCAGCCGAGGATGTAGACCGGCAGGGCGAGCGGCAGGAACCACACGACCGTCGGCAGCAGCAGGCCGATGAACACGGTGAGCACCGCGTGGTCGGCGAACATGTTCGCGGTGAGACGCACCGCGAGGGTCACCGGGCGCACCAGGTGGCTGATGAGCTCGATGACGAAGATCAGCGGGGCCAGCCAGATCACGGGGCCCATGAAGTGCTTGAAGTAGTTGACGAAGCCCTGCTTCTTGATGCCGTACACGTGGGTCGCGATGAAGATCACGATCGCCATCGCGGCGGTGGTGTTCAGGCTGTCGGTCGGCGGCAGGAAGCCGGGGATGAGGCCGAGCACGTTCGAGAAGAAGATGACGAAGGCGCAGGTGCCGATGAGCGGGAGGAAGTACTTGGCGGCTTCCTTGCCCATCATGGCGGCCATCATGTTGTAGACGCCCGAGGTCATCAGCTCGACGAAGTTCGAGACCGTGAGCTTGTCCTGCGGGACGACCGCCTCTTCCGGATCCGCGACGTTCCGCCGGGTGGCCAGACCGAAGAGCAGGAGGAGGAGCACGACGAAGCCGAAGGCCCAGACGTGCAGGAGGTGGATGTCACCGCCGAAGAACCAGCGCTGGCCTTCGTCGTTGAAGGGCCAACCCAGCTTGTCCCCGAGGTGGACGTTCTGGTCGATCACGCTGAACCACGAGTAGTGGTCCGGCAGGGAGGAGGCGGCTTCTGCTGCGTTGGGGTCAGCCATCGGGCTGTTCCTCGTGGGGGTTGGGATCGGCCTTCTCACTCAGGGTGAGGGGCGCGACGACGATTCCGACGACCAGGGCTCCGATGCCGATCATGAAGCCCTTGGGGTGAATGGCGACCTGGGTCAGCAGGATCCAGCAGACGCCCATGAGCGCCGCGGTCTTGAGCCCGAGGAGGAGAAAGAGACGGCCCCGGTTCTGCACGTGCTGACCGGTGATGCGGAGGGCCACCCAGCGGATGACGCCCCAGTTGGCCATGGCGACGAGCGCACCGGCGAAGGCCCCGAGCGCACCCTGCGCGCCCCACAGCGTGAAGCCGAGCAGCACCAGCGCCACGCCACTGATGGCGATGACCTGGGTGATTCGTTCGCTGAGCTGGGGAGACATGGTGAGTTGGAGTTGGGGTGCGTCCGTGAGGACGCGTTCCGCATCGATGCTCGAGCGTTCAGGGCCGTTTCTCGGACTCGGGATCTGGGGTCGATCCATCATCCGGGGAACGCTCCGCGGCCTCGTTCTCGGCCACCACGCGGTTGGCGCGGCGGGTGAGCTTGATGAGCGACCAGAAGCCGGCGGCGATCCCGAAGAGGACGCCCACCAGGGTGAAGATCTTGTCGGTGCCGAAGCGGGCGTCCGCCCACTCGCCGATCTTCACGCCCACGAACACCAGGGCGGCCATCTCGAGGCCCACGGCTCCATAGCGCCCGAAATCCTTGACTTGTTCGGGGCCTAGCAGGGGCATGGCGATGCGGTTTTTCAAAGGGCCGGTGAAAGAGCGGAGGACCATCGGCCCAGGCGCTTTCGGGCCGGCGTGTAGCACAGGGGGTATGGGGGTCAAGGACGGGGTGGCACCAGCCCCGTGGGCGGACACACCCTGCCGTCGGGTTCAGCCGCCCTTGGCGGCGGCGAAGGCCTTCGGGAGGGCAGCCTTCGTCTTCTCCAGCGCGGCCTCGTCGTGGGCCAGCGAGGGGAACGCGGCCTCGAACTGGGACGGCGGCCAGTGCACCCCTCCCTCGATCAACGCGGCGTGCCAGCGGCCGAAGGCCTCCCGGTCGCACGCGTCGGCGTCGTTCCACGACCCCACCGCGCCCTCGCGGAAGAAGACCGTGAGCATCGCCCCGACCCGCTGGATGTGACAGGTGCAGCCCGCGGCGTCGGCGGCCTCGCGGAGCATGACCTCCAACGTCGCCCCGATCGCCTCGAGCTTCTCGTAGGTGCCTTCGGCCTTCAGGAGGCGCAGGGTCGTCAGGCCCGCGGCCACCGCCAGCGGGTTCCCGCTGAGCGTGCCCGCCTGGTAGACGGGCCCGGTCGGCGCGACGTGGCGCATGTGCTCGCGCGAGCCGCCATACGCACCGACCGGCAGGCCGCCGCCCACGATCTTGCCGAGGCAGGTCAGGTCGGGCGTGACCCCATAGCGCTCGGTGGCGCCACCGAAGGCGACTCGGAAGCCGGTCATGACTTCGTCGAAGATCAGCAGCGCACCGTGGGCCTTGGTCACCTCGCGCAGCCCTTCGAGGTAGCCCTCGGCCGGCGGCACGCAGCCCATGTTGCCGGCGACCGGCTCCACGATGACCGCTGCGATCTCGTCGCCGCGGGCCTCGAAGGCGGCCTTCACGGCACCCAGATCGTTGTGCGGGAGGGTGAGCGTCGTGGCGGCGATCCCGGGTGGGACGCCGGCGCTGTCCGGCTCGCCGAGCGTCGCCGCGCCACTCCCCGCCTTCACCAAGAGGTAGTCCGCGCCGCCGTGGTAGCCGCCCTCCATCTTGATGATGAGCGGGCGACCGGTGATGCCACGCGCCAAGCGGAGCGCGCCCATGGTCGCTTCGGTGCCGCTCGAGACCAGCCGGCTCATCTCCATGTGCGGCTGCGCGTCGGCGATCGCGTCCGCCATGTCGATCTCCTGCTCCGTCGGAGCGCCGAAGCTCGACCCCTTCGCGGCGGCATCCTGCACGGCCTTCACCACCTCGGGGTGGGCGTGGCCCAGGATCATCGGACCCCAGGAGCCGATGTAGTCGACGTACTCGGTGCCGTCGGCGCCCACGAGGGTCGCGCCGTGGGCCTCCTTCACGAAGATCGGCGAGCCGCCGACGCTCTTGAACGCGCGGACGGGGGAGTTGACGCCGCCGGGCAGTCGCTCGGCGGCGCGTTCGAAGAGGGCGAGGGAGACGTCGTCGGCCATGGCCGGGAACCTCACCGGGCGCGGCCGGGAGGTCAAGGGTTCTGGCCCGGTGCGTGCAAACGGCAGGCGCCATGACCGAATCGAAGACCCTCCGTGAGCTGATGACCCCCCACCCGAAGACCATCGGCGCGGAGCAGACACTCGCCACCGCCAAGAAGGTGATGCACGAGCTCGGCGTGCGGCACCTGCCCGTGCTCCACGGCGGTCACATCGAGGGCATCGTCTCCAGCCGCGACATCGCGCTCGTCGAGCGTTTGCCCGGCGTGGACCCTGCCGAGCTCGTCGTGTCCGAGGCCATGTCGACGGACCCCTACGTGGTCGCGCCCGACACCCCGCTGACGCAGGTCGCCCGAGAGATGGCCGAGCACAAGTACGGCGCCGTGGTGGTGATGGATGGCCGTGAGGTGGTCGGCATCTTCACCACCGTCGACGCCCTGCGCGTCCTCGCTGGCTGAGACGTTCGCGCAAAGTCGTCGTCGACCCCGACGGCCTCGCAGATCCTGCGAGGCGTTCGGCGACGAGCGGGCAAGTCTGCGGTGGTGTCGTTCTTGCTTTGCCGAAGCGCGAAGTACCCGACGAGGAGGAAGACCATGGGCAAGTTGGACGGCAGGGTAGCGATCGTGACGGGCGGCTCTGGAGGCATCGGATTGGCCACGGCCCGGCTCTTCCTCGAGGAGGGCGCGTCGGTGATGATCGCCGACGTCGACGAGTCCGGGCTCGCGGAAGCGAGGCGGTCCATCGACAGCTCCCGGCTGGAGACCCGGGTGGCCGACGTCTCGGTTCCGGCGGACGCGAAGGCGCTCGTCGCGGCGACCGTGGAGCGCTTCGGCGGCGTGGACGTCTACATCGCCAACGCGGGCATCGAGGGAAAGGTCATGCCGGTCACCGGCTACCCGGTGGAGGACTTCGACCGGGTGCTCGCCGTGAACGTTCGTGGTGCGTTCCTCGCGATCCAGACCGCGGCCCCGGTGATGGCGCAGGGCGGCGGTGGCAGCATCGTCGTCACCTCGTCGATCGCCGGGCTCGTCGGCGCGGCCGGGCTCGCCCCCTATTGCGCCAGCAAGCACGCGGTCATCGGGCTCGTGAAGAGCGCGGCAGCCGAGCTGGCACCGGCGAAGATCCGGGTCAACACGCTGAACCCGGGCCCGATCGACAACCGGATGATGAGCTCCATCGAGGAGCAGGCCTCGCCCGAGCAGCCTTCCGCGGTCCACGCGCAGTTCGAGTCCCGCGTGCCACTCGGGCGCTACGGCACCAACGAGGAGATGGCGAAGATCGCGCTCTTCCTCGCATCCGACGACTCGAGCTACTGCACCGGCGCCAGCTTCGTGGGCGACGGCGGCTACCTCACGCAGTAGCTTGGGCGTTCCGCCGGCCGATGACCCGGTAGACCGCGACCGACTCTTCGCGCCCCTTTACCTGCACGTGCTCGATGAGCTCCGCCTCGATCGCCTCGGCGACGAGCTCGTGCAGTTGGCCGGAGATCAGGATGTCGGCGCCGTACTCCTTGGTGAGCCCCTCGAGGCGTGAGGCCACGTTCACCGTGTCGCCGATGACCGTGTACTCCATGCGCTCGCTGTGACCCATGTTGCCAGCGACGACCTGACCGTAGTGCAGGCCCACGCCGGTGCGGATCTCCGGGAGCCCGCGCTTCGCGAAGTCTTCGTTGATCGACTTCAGCTTCTCGCGCATCTCGAGGGCGCAGAGCACCGCCTGGAGCGGGTCTTCCTCCTCGGGGCTCGGTGCACCGAAGACCGCCATGATCGCGTCGCCGATGAACTTGTCGACCACGCCGTGGTGGTCGAGGATGCTCTCCACCATTCCGGTGAAGTACTCGTTGAGGAAATCCAAGAGCTCCCGGGGCGGCATGCTCTCGCTGATGGTGGTGAACGAGCGAATGTCGGAGAAGAGCACCGTGACGGGGACGAGCTCACCGCCGAGCACCTGGTCGCTGGCCATCAGGTGGTCGGCGACCTGTCGGGTCACGTAGCGACCGAACGTCTCGCGGATCCGGTCGCGCTCCTCGAGACCGACGACCATCTCGTTGTAGTTGTCGACCAGGAGCTCCACCTCGTCGTGCGTGTTCACCTCGGGGGCGCGCTCGTAGCGACCGTCTTTCAGAGCGCGCGCGGCGTGCGCGATGCCTTCGAGGCCGCTGGCGAGTCGGCTCGCGTAGCGGAGCGCGAAGCCCAGCGCGAGGAGGGCCGCCACGCCGAGGATTCCGAGCTGTTGGTAGAGGTCGGCCCGCGCCATCGCTCGCAGCTCGGTCACGTCGCGGGTCGCCGTCAGCCGGACCTCGTGGCCGTGCGCTTGGAGCTTCCGCGGGTGGAAGGTCTCGAGCGCGAGCAGTCGGTCGCCCTGTTCCTCGAAAGAGACCTCTTCGCGCGACGTTCGTAGCTCGGGCGCCGGGTGTCCTTCGGTGGTCGCCACCACGTCTCCGTCGACGCTCAGGACGAGCTCGGCGTCGAGCTGCTCCGACAGCAGCTCCACGTACGCCTCGTCCACACAGGTGATGAGGCCCAGAACGCCGACCTGCGCCCCATCGAACATCACCGGCACCGCGTCGACCAGCGCGTAGCGAACGGTGTCCCCTGCGCGAAGGTCGAAGAGCCCGGAGACGCGCTCGCCACCGAGCAGGGCAGCGAACGCCGGGCTCGACTCGGGGGAGAGGGTGGGCACCCCGTAGACCTCGTTGCCGATGGCGATCGCGTTCCCCTCGGCGTCGGTGGCGATGATCTCGTGGTGCGGATACGCGCCGGCGATCTGCTCCACGAACGCCTCGACCTCCCCGACATCGCCCTCGGCCACCGCCTGGTCGAAGCTCGCGTCGTGGGTCGCGAAGGCGACCGCCAGCAGGGCGTGCCGCTCGTACTCCTCGAGCATGTCGTCGAAGTGCCGCCCGACGCTCTTGATGTGCGATCCCGCCTCGTCGAGGAGCTCGCGCTCCGAGGCCCGCTCGGTGACGACCGCGCCGACCACTGCGGGGACG
Source organism: Deltaproteobacteria bacterium (assembly GCA_017644045.1). Classification (GTDB taxonomy): domain Bacteria; phylum Myxococcota_A; class Polyangia; order Polyangiales; family Houyiibacteriaceae; genus UBA1660. The sequence goes on along the minus strand of JAEPMI010000006.1, from coordinate 390,803 downwards.
AAGGATCCCAGCACGAGCCCGATGAGCTTCGTCCGCACGGAGACCATGGGTGGAGTCTCGGTCATGCCCCGCTGACTTGGCAACGCTGGCGCGGGCACGCGAGCGTGCTCCGTGCTCGAGTCTCTCGCTCTGCGCCGAGGACTGGAGCGGCGTGTCGCCGTTCGAGGACGGTCGCGGGGGAACGAGTTGGCATGAATTGGCTGTCCGTCGAACCTCGCCTTGACTCCTAGTGAAAATGAAAACAGTTTTCGATTTCTTGAACCCAGCGGGCCGAAGGCGCCCCACGCTCTCAGGGAGAGACGTACACATGAAGTGGAATCATCGGATCGTCGCCTGCCTCGTCGGGCTGATGGCCTGCGGGGACGATCCCGCCGGTCTGCCGGACAGCACGGAGGCCGCGGTCGCCCAGTACGCCGAGGTGGTTCACGCCAGCTATGCGGCGAGCCTGGACGCGGCTCGAGACCTCGACACCGCGCTCGAGACCTTCGTAGCCGACCCGACCGAGGGGAACCTCACCGCCGCTCGCAACGCGTGGCTCGCCGCGCGCCGGCCCTACCTGCAGACCGAGGTCTTTCGCTTCTATGACGGCCCGATCGACGGCGCCGACGGGGATCCGGAGGGGCTGATCAACGCGTGGCCGATGGACGAGCAGACCGTGGACTACGTCGACGGGATGCCCAGCGCCGGGCGCGTGAACGACACGAGCTTCGAGATCTCCGCCGCCTCGCTGGCCGACGCGAACGGGGAGGGCGGCGAGTCGGACGTGGCTGCCGGCTGGCATCCCATCGAGTTCCTGCTCTGGGGCCAGGACCTGACCGAGCCGAGCGCGATGATGCCCGGCCAGCGACCGGCCACCGACTACTCCGACGCCGAGAACGCAGACCGCCGCGGTCAGTACCTCACCACCCTCGGCGACCTGCTCGTCACCCACCTCGAGGAGCTCGAGGCCGCCTGGGCTCCCGGCGCGGCCAACTACCGCCAGGGCATGGTCGAGGGCGATGCCGGTGAAGGCCTCCAGAACATCCTCACCGGGATGATCGTGCTCAGCGGCTTCGAGACCGCGGGCGAGCGCCTCCAGGCCGCGCTCGATGCGGGCGAGCAGGAAGAGGAGCACTCCTGCTTCTCCGACAACACCCACGAGGACATGCTCTACGACGTGATCGGCGTTCAGAACGTCTGGCGCGGGAGCTTCGGCTCCACCGACGGAACCGGCATCGAGGACGTCGTCCGGGAGCTCGACGCCGACCTCGCCGACGAGCTCGACGCGCGGATTCAGACCAGCGTCGATCTCGCGATGGCGCTCCAGCCGCCCTTCGACCTCGAGATTGCGCCGGGCAACACCGAGGGCAACGCTCGGGTGCAGGCGCTCATCGATTCGCTCCGCGAGCAGGAGATGCTGCTCTCCGAGGTCTTCATCGAGCTCGGCTTCGCGGTGCCCGACCCCGAGTGACCCCTTCGCCATGACCCGCTTCGCTCTCGCATCGCTCGTCGTCCTGGTCGCCTGTGGCGACCCGGACGACTTCGATGCGAGCGAGCGGCTCCCTGGCGGAGACACCACCCTGCGGCTCCTCGTGAGCCGTTCGCAGGCGTTCACCTTCCCGGCCTCGAACCTCTCCTCGGAGCGGCGCGAGGCCTTCTTCACTGGCAACGCCTTCTTCAACCAGGCGTGGGTCGCCGCCCCGGCATCGACCACCGCCCGCGACGGGCTCGGACCGACCTTCGTCGCGCCGGCCTGCTCGACCTGCCATTTCCGCGATGGACGTGGCGCGGCCGCGGAGCCTGGCGAGCCGATGGTGGACGTCCTGCTCCGCCTGAGCGTCCCCGGCACCGACCCGGTGACCGGCGAACCACTCCCGGAGCCCGTCTACGGCGGTCAGCTGCAGCCCTTCGCGATCGACGGAGTGCCTGGCGAAGGCCGGCCGACGGTGGAGTGGACCGAGGTGCCGGGCACCTACGGCGACGGCAGCGGCTACTCGCTCCGGCGTCCGACGTACGTGATCGACGAGCTCGCGCACGGGCCGATGGCCGCTGACGTCCGGATCTCTCCGCGGGTCGCGCCGCACATGATCGGTCTCGGACTGCTCGAGGCCATCCCAGCGGAGTGGCTCGAGGCTCGTGCGGACCCGGACGACCTCGATGGTGACGGCATCCGCGGCGTGGTCCAGCGAGTGTGGGACCCGCTCACCGAGTCGCTGATGATCGGTCGCTTCGGTTGGAAGGCGGAGCAGCCCACCGTGCTGCACCAGACCGCGGGGGCGTTCAATGGCGACCTCGGCATCACCAGCAGCCTCTTCCCGGGCGAGCACTGCGGCCCGACCCAGACCGAGTGCCGGGACGCGCCCAACGGCGGTGAGCCGGAGATCGACGACGAGTTGCTCGACAAGGTCGCCTTCTATGCGCGAACGCTCGCGCCCCCTGCGCGCCCGAACGGCGACGACCCCGACATTCTCGAAGGCCGCGGACTCTTCCGGGACTTCGGCTGCACCGACTGTCACGTCGCCGAGCACGTGACCGGAGCGCTCGAGGGGTTCCCCGAGCTCGAGGGGCAGCGCATCTGGCCCTACACCGATCTGCTCCTCCACGACCTCGGACCGGAGCTCGGTGACGACCGACCCGTGCAGTCCGCCAGCGGCAACCACTGGCGTACGCCGCCGCTCTGGGGACTCGGATTCGTGCCGTCGGTGAACGGTCACGACGACCTGCTGCACGATGGCCGCGCGCGCGGCTTCGCGGAGGCGATCCTCTGGCACGGGGGCGAGGCCGAGCCGAGTCGAGAAGCCTTCCGAAACGCGAGCGCCGAAGACCGCGCTCTGGTCATCACCTTCTTGGAGTCGCTGTGAGACGTCTGCTGCCCTTGCTCTTTCTCCTCTCCTGCTCTGGAGAGACCTTCGACCGCGGGGCGATGCTGGAGTCGCTCGGCGACGAGGTCGTCATGGCCAACTACGCGGAGCTCGTGACACGAACGGAGGAGCTCGAGGCGGCGGCCACCGCCTTCTGCGCGGCTCCCGACGCGACGAACCTCGAGACCACGCGCGAGGCCTTCCGGCGCGCGAAGGCGCCGCTCAAGCGAGCCGAGGTCTTCGCCATCGGCCCCTACACGGACAGCCCCTTGCGGCTCGGTCCCGAGATCGATCTGTGGCCAGGGCGCTCGGCTACCGTCGACGAGCGGCTCGCCGGCACCGAGGCGGTCACGGCGGACGCGTTGCCCTCGGCGGGCGGCTACGCGAAGGGCTTCCCGGCGCTCGATCACCTGCTCTTCTCCTACGAGCTCGAGGCGCTCTCGGATGAGCGAGCGTGCGCCTACCTGCAGGGGCTCACCCAGTACATCCACCAGGTGGCCGTGGAGCTCCACGACGAGTGGTCGCCGGAGGGCGGCGACTTTCTCGGGCAGCTCGTTCGCGGCGAGGGGGTGTTCGCGGGAGTCCAGGGCTCGTCGAGCGTGCTCATCGAGCAGCTGCTCTTCACCCTCGAGAACGTCCGCGAGCTCAAGCTCGGCAAGCCCTTCGGCAAGCGGGACGCGGGGGTGGTTCAGCCCGACGCGCTCGAGGCGCCGGCGTCCGGGCGTTCGCTCGACGACGCGCACGACGCGATCCGGGGTGTCGAAGCGGTCTGGCGCGGTGACCTCGAAGGCTCCGACCCGATGGGGATCGAGCCCGCGCTCGGGGTGCGCGACTGGCTGCTCGCGCGCCGACCCGCGCTGGCGCCCGAGATCGACGCCGCCTTCGCTGCCGCCCACGCCGCGTTCGACGCGGTGCCCGGCCCCCTCCGCACGGCGATCCTGGATTCACCGGACCTCGTGGACCAGGCCTACCTCGCCGTGCGCGACCTGCAGGTGCTCTTCGCCGTCGACCTCGCCCAGGCGCTCGGCATCACCGTCACCTTCAACCCGACGGACGGCGACTGATGCGGGAGCGGCTGTCCCGACCGATCGACCCCTCGTCGCTCGCGGTCTTCCGCATCCTCTTCGGATCGCTGATGGCCCTCAACGTCCTTCGCTACGAAGCGGAGGGCTGGGTGCACGATCTCTTCATCGCCCCGACGGTGACCTTCCCCTACTGGGGCCTCGAGGTCATCCAGCCGCTTCCCGGCTGGGGCATGCACGCGGTCTTCGGGGTGATCTTCCTCGCCGCCGTCGGCGTGGCGCTCGGCTGGCGCACTCGCTTCAGCGTCGGCGTCTTCTGGGCGACCTTCACCTACGTCGAGCTCATCGATCGCACGACCTACCTGAACCACTACTACCTGGTCAGCATCCTCGCGGCGCTCATGTTCTTCATGCCGGTCAGCGCCGTCTGGTCGCTCGACGCGCGCCGGAAGGGGAGCGCGCCCTCGATCGCCGTGTGGCCGGTCTGGGTCCTGCGCAGCCAGCTCGTGCTGGTCTACGTCTTCGCGGGCATCGCGAAAGTTCGCCCCGACTGGCTGCTCCGTGGTGAGCCGCTCGCCACCTGGCTCGGCCGCTACGCCGACCTCCCGCTCGTCGGCCCCCTCTTCGCCGAGCCCTGGGCCGCCATCGCGATGAGCTGGGCGGGTTGCCTCTTCGATCTGACGATCGCCTTCTTCCTCTTCGGCCGCCGCACGCGCCGCTACGCCTACGTGGTCGTCATCGCCTTCCACGTGCTGACCGCCTCGCTCTTCTCCATCGGCATCTTCCCCTGGCTGATGATCGCGGCGACGACCATCTTCTTCGCGCCCGATTGGCCGCGCCGTCTCCTTCGTCGTTCGACTCCGACCTCGAGCGAGGTCACCGCCTCTACCCGACCGCCCCGATGGGCGCTCGGACTGCTCGCAGTGCACTTCCTGGTGCAGCTCGTGGTGCCGCTGCGGCAGCACCTCTACGAGGGGCCCTCGACCTGGCACGAGCAGGGCTTCCGCTTCTCGTGGAACGTGATGGTCATGGAGAAGACCGGCCAGATCGACTTCATCGTTCGCGACGGGGACGGGCGCGAGACGGTCGTCCTCCCGAGCGAGGAGCTCACCCCGCTCCAGCTCCGCATGATGGAGACCCAGCCGGACCTGATCCTCGCGTACGCCCACCACCTCGCGGAACGATGGGAGCGCGAAGGGCGAGGCCCGGTCGCGGTTCACGCCGACGGCTGGGTCTCGCTCAACGGCAGACGCCGGCAGCGGCTGATCGATCCAGCCGTCGATCTCGCGAAGGCTCACGACGGGCTCGCGCCCAAGCCTTGGATTCGCCCCCTCGGCCCGGACCGCCAGGGCTGGGCCCATCGCTAGAACGATTTGGACCGTCTGGCGGCTCGGGTGACACTGAGGGTGGTAGATGGTCACCACAGCCAGCGGAGCGGCTCGCCAGAGCACGCCCCCACCGACGCCTGAACGTGACCCCGAACGGGGAGGGGGCGCGGTGCGTCATCTCGGCTTCGTGGGCGACGACGCCGCGCTGGTGGAGGCGCTGCGGCGCGGCGAGCCTGGCGCTCCCGCGGCCCTCTACGATCGGCACGCGCTGCATCTGCGCCGGGTGCTGGCCCGCGTGCTCGGCGTGGACGACGAGCTGCCCGACGTGCTCCACGAGACCTTCGCGCAGGCGCTCTCCTCCATCGACAAGTTGGACGACCCGCAGCGCCTCGAGGGGTGGCTCGTACGGATCGCGGTCTTCACCGCTCGCGGGGTGATCCGGAAGCGCACCCGCCGACGTTGGCTTCGCTTCATGGCGCCCGAGGAGGTGCCCGACCCCGGCGAGGCACCGGCCGATCCTCGTGCGCGGCTGGCGCTGGCTCGGGTGCGTCGCGCGCTGAACAAGCTCTCCGCGGACGAGCGCATCGCGTTCACGCTCCGATACTTCGAGCAGCTCGAGCTCCGCGAGGTCGCCGACGCGATGGATGTCTCGCTCTCCACCGTGAAGCGGCGCCTCAAGGCCGCCGAGAAGCGCTTCGTCGCTGCTGCCAACGACGACCCCCACCTGCGCGAGTGGCTCGAGCGGAGCCCGCGATGGAGCGCGGCATGAGCGACGAGACCATCGACGAGGCGGCCCTCGAGCGCTTCGGTGAGGCGATCGCCGAGCTCCAGGACGAGGCGCTCGACGCACGGCACGATTTGGGCGCCGTTCGTTCGCGGCTGCTGCGACGACCGGAGCCGAGCGGGCCCTCTCGTGGCTGGCTCGCGTTCGCGGGGGTGGCCGGGCTGGCGGCGGCCGCGCTGCTCTGGGTCGGGCTGCGGCCTGCGGCGGACACGCCGCTGGCGTTCACGCTCCCCGATGGGCAGGCCGGTCAGGCGGGGGCGTTCGTCAGCGCCGACGCACCGGAGGCCATCGCCTTCGCCGACGGCAGCGCGCTCGAGCTCGCGGCGGGGTCGGACCTGCGCTTCGCCGAGGTCGACGCCGACGGTGCGCGGCTGGATCTGCAGCGCGGTCGCGTGCGCCTCGACGTGGTCCATCGGGACGACTCGACGCGTTGGGCGGTCCAGGCGGGCCCCTTCGTGGTGGACGTCGTCGGCACGCGCTTCGCGGTCGGTTGGGATCCAGAGACGCGGGCCTTCGAGCTCCACATGGAGGAGGGTCGCGTCGAGCTCGAAGGGCCCGGCCTCGAACGCCGAGTGGTGGTCGCCGGTCAGACCGTGCGGCTCTCGGTGCCGGACGAGCCGGTCGCCGTGGCCGAGCTCGACCTCCCCGAGCCAGGCGACGAGCTGGACGCGGTCGGCCCGGAGATCGTCGTCGAGCCGGACGAAGAGCGACCGACGCGTCGGCGCGCGGCGTTGGACTGGCGCCGGATGGCGCGGGAAGGGCGCCATCGCGACGCCATCCGCGCGGCGGACTGGGACCGGATCCTCGCCCTCGGTGGGCCGGCCGACCTGATCACGCTGGGCGACGCCGCTCGCTTCGCTGGCGAGAGCGAGAAGGCCGCGGCGGCCTACCAGGCGGTCCGCGTGCGTCACCCGAACGACGCACGCGCGCCGCAGGCCGCGTTCTTCCTCGGGCGGTTGGCGTTGGCGCGCGGTGACCACGCGGGCGCGGCGCGCTTCTTCGACGCGGCGGCGAGCGAGGCTCCGGCGGGTCCCTTCGCTGCCGTCGCCGAGGGGCGTCGCATCGAGGCGTATGCGGCCGCGGGGAACGCGGCGGCGGCACGACAGGCGGCCCGCAGCTACCTCGACCGCTGGCCGGAAGGTGCCCACGCGACTGCCGCGCGACGCGTGCTCGGCGAGGCGCTCGCGGTGCCGCCGACCACCCAGCGACACGCGGACTGACGGGGCGGGGAGGGTGCACGGGTGAGATGGCTCGTGCTCCTCGTCGTGGTGGGTGATCCGCTCGCGGACACCGACCGGTTCTGAACGGTGGCGATCGAGCGGCGAGCGGGCGAGACTGCCCCACGGGGGATGCACGGCCGAGCACAGCGATGGATCACGATGGGGCTCGCTGCCTGCGCGCTCCTGGCATCGACCGCTCGCGCCGACGACCCGCGGGTCGCCCTCTACTACGGTCCGGATGGCCCCTTCCGCGAGCTGTTGAGCGCGGAGCTGGGGCTCGTTGGTTTCGAGCTCCGCTCCGGCCCGTTGCCCGCACCCATCGACGAGGGCGAGGCGCTCGCGCTCTTCGACGAGACCGACGCGGCGGCGGTCCTGGACCACCATCGCGGCAGCGTCTCGCTCTGGGTGCGCACCGACGGTCGCGCACAGCGCGCCGCCATCGCGGTGAGCGACGACCCGGGCATCGCGCCGCTGGTCATCGCGGAGACGCTGCGGGCTGCCTTGCCCATTCGCAGCTCCGTTCCGGCCGCGATGGCCGCGCCCGAGTGGACACCGCCGCCTCCCCGGATCGCCACGGAGCGCGCGCCACCGTCAGCGGAGGAGCCGCCCGAGTCCGCCGAACGACCGATGCCTCGGCTGGAGCTCGCCGCTGGTCCGACGCTCCTCTACGGCGGCCGCTGGAGCGGTGGCGTCTCGCTCGAGGCCATGGTGCGACTCCACCCGGCGCTCTCTGCGGGCGCCTTCGCGCTTCTCACCGGCTCGCCCGCCGCAGCCGCGGTGCTGCGGGTCGATGGGCGGATCGGTCGGATCCGTCTCTCCATCGACGCCGGGCCGGCCGTCTGGTGGCGGGAGCGCCCCACCAACGACGGCTCGGTCGTCCTCCGCGCCAGCCCCGGCTGGACCGCGGGCCTGGGGAGCGCCCTCGCGCTCGACGAGCGCTGGAGCATCGTGGGCCGGATCGGTCTGCTCCGCGCCGGACCGAGGCATCGCGTGGGCGACCAGGAGGCCGCGCTCACGCTCTCCGTCGGCCTCGGCGCGCGCTTCTAGGTCCGGCTCGCCGCGGGCGCGGGGATCTCTCGCTGGCCGCTCATGCGAGCCAGGTCCACGATGCCACCGACCAGCGGCAGCACGAGGAGACCGACGATCCAAGGCCAGTCGCGGCCCAGCGAGACCTCGACACCGAAGGCGCGCGGCACCTCCTGCGCGAGCAGGAAGACGGCCATCACGACGACGAACCAGGCGAAGCCGCGGCGCAGGACGTCCTGCGGGACCTTCTGAGCGGCGGCCGCGCCGACGAAGCTGCCGAGGATCGCGGCGCCGGTCACCATGCCCGCGAGCGCGTAGTCGATCTCGACGGAGGTGGCGTGACCCGCGAACGCGGCAGCCGACTTCATCGCGATGACGAGCAGCGAGGTGCCCACCGCCTCACGCATGCCGAGGCCACCGAGGAGCACCAGCGCCGGGACGACCAGGAACCCACCGCCCGCACCGACCAGACCGGTCACGGCGCCGACGGCCAGACCCTCGAGGAGGATTTTCACGTAGGAGCGCTGGGCGTCGGGGGCCGGCCCTGGCGGCTTCTTGCCCTTCCGCATCATCGCCACGGCGGTGACGACCATCATGGCGCCGAAGGCCAGGAGCAGGAGGACGCCGGGGATGTGGTGGGCGACGCGTCCGGCAGCGAAGGCGCCGACCATGCTCATGCCACCGAAGAGGACACCGGTCTTCCATCGCACCCGGCCCGCGCGAGCGTGCGGAATCAGCGCGGCGAGGCTGGTCGCGCCGACGACCAGGAGGGAGGTGGCGATCGCCGAGTGGGTCTCGAGGCCGAGGGCGTAGACGAGGATGGGTACGGTGAGGATCGAGCCGCCACCGCCGAGGAGCCCGAGCGAGAGGCCGATGAGGATGGCCAGGGTGAGGCCGAGCAGGAGCGTCGGGAGTGCGATGGTCATGACTGACCTCGTTCCCTAGCGACCTTCGTGCCAGCCCGATCCTGCCGACGAATTCGCCGGACGGACGCCGCGCGCGCAACGCGATGAAACGTCCGGTCGTCGACCCTGAAACGACCGAGCCGGCGTCAGGGCGCGGGGGGGACGACCGACTCGGTGTCGAGACCTTCGAGCTCGCGCACCCGGTTGTAGCCGTTGAGCGCGGCGACCCGGTAGGCCTCGGCCATGGTCGGGTAGTTGAAGGTCGTGTTGATGAAATACATGATCGAGTTCGCGTCGCCCTTCTGCGACATGATCGCTTGCCCGATGTGCAGGATCTCCGACGCCTGGTAGCCGAAGCAGTGGATCGCGAGGACCTGCATCGTCTCGCGGTGGAAGAGCAGCTTCAGCATGCCCACCGTCGAGCCGGTGATCTGCGCGCGGGCCAGGCTTCGGAAGAGCGCGTGACCGACCTCGTAGGGGACCTGCGCGTCGGTGAGCTCGCGTTCGGTCGGGCCGACGCTGCTGATCTCCGGCATCGTGTAGATGCCGGTCGGCACGTTCTCGACGAGGTTCGCGTCGCACACGCCGAACATCAGGTGGTTGGCGGCGAAGCGGCCCTGGTCGTAGGCCGCGCTCGCGAGGCTCGGGAAACCGACGACGTCACCGACCGCGTAGATGTGCGGCACGGTGGTCCGGTAGCTCTCGTCGATCTCGATCTGCCCACGGCCGTTGGGCTCGATGCCCACGGAGTCGAGGCCGAGGCCGTCGGTGTTGCCGGTGCGGCCGTTCGCCCAGAGAAGCACGTCGCTGCGGAGCTTCTTGCCCGACTTCAGGCTGAGCACGACACCGTCGTCCGTCGGCGTCACGCGCTTCATCTCCTCGTTGTTTCGGATGAGCACGCCGCCGTCGCGGAGGTGGTAGGCGAGGGCGTCGATGATCTCGTCGTCGAGGAACGAGAGCAGCTTGTCCCGGGTGTTGATGAGGTTCACCTTCGCCCCGAGGTTGCGAAAGATCGACGCGTACTCGCATCCGACGACGCCTGCGCCGTAGATGGTGATCGACGAGGGCGTGTGGTCGAGCTTCAGGATGGTGTCGCTGTCGAAGATCCGCGGGTGGGAGAAGTCGACGTTGGGCGGCCGGTAGGGCCGACCGCCGACGGCGAGGATCATGCTGTCGGCGGTGATGGTCTCGACCACCGAGTCCTCGCGGGTGACCTCGACCGTGTGCTCGTCCTTCAGCTTCGCCCGGCCGTGAAAGACGCGGACGTGGTTTCGGTCGTAGAACGAGGTCCGCACCGTGACCTGCTTGGCGATGACCGTGTTGGCCGTCCGCACCAGGTCCGCGAAGGTCACGTCGAGCTGAGTCGCGCACTCCCGGAAGAGCGGGCTGGTGCGCAGGTCCATCAGGGTCCCGACCGTGTGCCGCAGCGTCTTGCTCGGGATCGTCGCCCAGTGGGTGCAGGCCCCGCCGAGCTGTGGGTAGCGCTCCACCACGGCCACCCGCTTGCCTTCCTTGGCGGACTTCATGGCCGCCCCTTCGCCTCCGGGACCGCTGCCGATGACCAGTACGTCGTAGTCGTGTCGCTTCATCGGCGCGGACTATAGCCCCGCTCGCCGATCCGTCCCGTCGGCAGGCACCAGAGCGTGGCGACGGGGACGACCCGTCACCTGGGCCGCGCGGAGGCTCGCGTGCGCGCCTGCTCGAGCGCGTCGGTCGCCCGCTCGAGCTCCTGCTCCACTGTCGGCGGAGCCGTCTCCTCCACCGCTTCGCGCGCCTCGCCGCGCTGCTCCGCTTGCTGAATCCGTGCTCGCTGACCGACTCGGTGACCGCGCTGCTCGACGGCCGGGGTGACGAGTTGCCCATGCGCGGGCGCCGAGCCACTCGAACGTCCCCGACTTTCGATCGAAAGGTGAGTTCTTCGGACGCCATGCGGTCGAATGACGCCGTTGTTGACACTTTTCGTCGCTGCTCATGACGAAGTTGGCGCCTTTGTAATTCGGTTGAATACGGTTCAACTGGCGCCCTCGGCACTCGCCGGTGGGGCCGATGGGAAGCGTGGAGCGGTCGAAGCCGTTCGCGGCGCCCCGCTCCTGCCTGGCGGGCGCCTGGTGTGTGTCCGTGTTGGTGGACGCCAGGCCTCGCATCGTTCGGGGATCGCGATGGAATCGGATGGGGTGCTGGCTGTTGCTCCGGTCGCGGGACCCGTGCTAGCCCGCCCCGTCCCGGGGCCGATCGACGGTCCCGCACCCGCTGGGAGACCCATGACGATCGACGTTCGAGCCATCAACGACCTGGTGCAGCGCGAGAGCGCCTTCATCGACCCGATCCTCCAGGAGGTCCGGAAAGTCGTCGTCGGACAGGAGGCGATGGTCGAGCGGATCGTCATCGGGCTCCTCACCGGCGGCCACGTGCTGCTCGAAGGTGTGCCCGGTCTGGCGAAGACCCTGACGGTCAACACGCTCTGCAAGACCGTTTCGGCGACCTTCTCCCGCATCCAGTTCACGCCGGACCTGCTGCCGGCCGACGTCGTGGGTACGGTCATCTACAACCAGAAGACCGGCGAGTTCAGCGCCAAGCAGGGCCCGATCTTCGCGAACCTGGTGCTGGCCGACGAGATCAACCGTGCGCCGGCGAAGGTCCAGAGCGCGCTGCTCGAGGCCATGCAGGAGCTGCAGGTCACGATCGGCGACACGACCTACAAGCTGCAGCCGCCCTTCATGGTCATGGCGACGCAGAACCCGGTCGAGCAGGAGGGCACCTACCCGCTCGCCGAGGCGCAGGTCGACCGCTTCATGATGCACGTGAAGGTCGACTACCCGACGGTCGAAGAGGAGCGGAAGATCATGGAGCGGATGGCCGACCACCTGCTCCTCGGGCCCCGCGAGGACGGGACCAGCCCGCTCGACGTTCGCCAGGTCGCCACGCCGGAGCAGCTGCTCGAGGCGCGCAAGACGATCGGTCACGTCTACATGGACGAGAAGATCAAGGACTACATCGTCGACGTCGTCACCGCGACGCGGAACCCGCAGGACGCCGGGTTGCGCGAGCTGCAGGACATGATCGCCCACGGCGCCTCGCCCCGTGCGTCGATCGCGCTGAACGTCGCGGCGCGCGCCCATGCCTTCGTGAAGCACCGCGGGTACGTGACGCCCGAGGACGTGAAGGCCATCGGCCCGGACGTGCTCCGCCACCGCATCATCCGCACCTACGAGGCCGAGGCCGAGGAGATCACCAGCGAGGCCCTCGTCCGCCGCATCTTCGAGGCGGTGGAGGTTCCGTAGGGCCCGAAGGCCCCGTTCCCTCACCCTCACCCTCGCCCTGTCCCTCACCCTTCGTTTTGATCATCGACTTCCCGACCGAGTCCCCTCGCCACCCCATCTCCCCCGAGGGAGAGGGTCAGGGCGAGGGTGTGGACGAGGGAGTCGTCTGCCGGAGGCAGACGCCTTGATCCCCAAGGACCTCGTCAAGAAGCTCCGGAAGATCGAGATCTTCACCTCTCGGCTGGCGAACGAGCAGCTCGCCGGGTCCTACCACTCCGTCTTCAAGGGGCGGGGCATGGCCTTCGCCGAGGTCCGGCAGTACCAGCCGGGTGACGACGTCCGCTTCATCGACTGGAACGTCTCCGCGCGAATGAACGACGCCTACGTGAAGGTCTTCACGGAAGAGCGCGAGATGACCGTGATGCTCCTGGTCGACCTGAGCGCCTCCGAGCGCTTCGGCTCGGTCGGGCGCCCGAAGATCGAGGCGGTCGCCGAGGTCGCCGCGCTGCTCGCGTTCAGCGCCATCAAGAACAACGACCGGGTCGGGCTGATCCTCTTCACCGATCGCATCGAACGCTTCGTGCCGCCCAAGAAGGGGCGCGGCCACGTGATGCGCGTCGTCACCGAGATCCTCAACGCGAAGCCGGAGGGCGAGGGCACCAACCTGCGGACCGCGCTCGATCTGCTCGGCAGCCTGAGCAAGCGGCGGAGCGTCGCGTTCTGCATCTCGGACTTCATCGACGAGGGCTACGAGAAGGCCCTCCGAGTGGCGTCCAAGCGCCACGATCTGATCCCGGTGCAGGTGGTCGACCCGCGCGAGGAGGAGCTGCCCGACGTGGGGCTCGCGCTGGTGGAGGACCTCGAGACCGGCGAGCTGGTCGAGGTCGACACCTCGGACGCCCGGGTCCGGGACGCCTTCGCGCGGAGCGTGCACACCCAGCGGGCTCGTCGAGAGCAGCTTTTCCGCCGCCTGCGCGTAGACCACGTCACGGTGAAGACCGACGGAGACTACGCACGGCCGATCGCGGACCTCTTCCGTCGGCGGCAGAAGCGGATGGCGGCTCGATGAGAGCGGCGATCGTCGCCCTGTGTCTGTTCCTGGCCTGGCCGGCAGCGGCGCAGCCGGTGCCGCAGCCCGTGGCGCCGGCGCCGCAGGCCGATCCGGAGCCCGACACCGACTCGGACCCCGACTCCGACGGCCGAGAGCCGACTCCGAACGCCGACGCCGACGGCCGAGAACCGACGGCCGACACCGACACCGATTCGGACCCCGACACCGATTCGGACCCCGACACCGAACCAGACGAAGACGATCTGGATCCGGGAACGGACCTCGAGCCGGAGCCGGAGACCGAGGACCCGGAGCTCCCGGCCGAGCACCAGCCTCGCCTCGAGCTCCGCGTGACACCGGAGTCCGGCCTGATGACCGGCGACGTGCTCACCCTCGAGCTGCGCGTCGACGCCCTCGCCGGCGACGACATCGCGGTGCCGCAGGACCAGGAGTTCGGCATCTTCGAGGTGCTCGATCGCGGTCGCTCGAGCCGCGTCGAGAACGGCGACCGGACCACGCACGTCTTCGAGCTCGAGCTCCTCGCGCTCGAGCCCGGTCCCACCGAGATCCCGCCCATTCGAGTTCGGGTCGTCACCACCGACCAGGTGGTCGGCGAGGTCGAGACCGAGGCGCTCCCGATCGAGGTCGGCTCGGTGCTCGGCAACGAGCCGGACGCGCAGCCCAAGCCCCCGACCCAGCCGGTCGAGGTCTGGCAGGACGACGACACCCTCTGGTGGGTCCTCGGCGCGCTCGGCCTGATCCTCTTCACTGCGATCGTGACGCTGCTCTTCGCGCGTTGGTGGCGCCGCCGGAAGAAGGCCGCGGCCCCGCCGCCCCCGCCGCGCCCCGCCGAGGAGATCGCGCTGGAGAAGCTCGAAGAGCTCCGCCGCGAGCGCGACCGCATGCTCGAGGCCGGCGAGGGAGAGGCCTGGGTCGACGGAGTGAGCGACGCGGTGCGTGAGTACTTCGGTCACCGCTACGGCTTCGAGGGCCTCGAGAGCACCTCGGACGAGGTCATCGCCGCCCTCCGCACCCGAAAGGTCCGCGGCATCAGCATCGACGAGGTCCAGGCGCTCCTCAGCGACTGTGACCTCGTGAAGTTCGCGCGCGCCGACGCCACCGCCGAGCAGACCGAGCAGATGCTCGCGGGCGCGTTCCGGTTGGTCCGCGCGACCACCCCGCGCCCCGGCGCCGTGCCCGAGCAGCCCACGACCCCAGAGCCCGCCGAAGCTCCCGCCGCGACCGCGCCCGAGGAGCCGGTCGGCGAGGACGCGCGCTGGATGCCGAAGTCCGCGCCGCCGCAGGAAGCCGGCGCCCCCGAGCCCACGGCACCGGAGGCAGGCGCAGCCGCCGCGCCGGAGGCAGGTGCTCCCGAGGAGCCGCCGAGCGCCGACGCGCGCTGGATGCCGAAGGCCGCCGCCCCCGAGGCTCCCGCGCCGGAGCCCGCCCCGGAAGCGGCCGCGCCCACCGACGATCGCTGGATGCCGAAGGCCGAGGCCCCCGGGGCGGCCGAGATCCCCAAGACCATCGAGCAGCCCTCGCCCCTCCGCGACGACGTGCCGAAGACGATGGAGACCCCGTCGCCGGTACGGAGGGACATCCCCTCCACCTCCGAGGGGCCGTCGCCGATGCGGCCCGCCGAGAACGACACGCTCGAGACACCGTCGCCCGTTCGCCAGGAGATCCCCTCGACCATGCCGGGGACCGAGCGGCTGATCCCGAAGACGTCGCCGCCTCCCGCGCGGGACACGGACCCGGACGAGCCGCCTGGCGAGGGAGGTCCCTCGTGAAGGTCATCCGTCCGCTGCTTCCCGTCCTCTGGACGCTGCTCTTCCTGGTGCCGGCGGCCTACGCCTGCGCGTACTGGATCGAAGGCGTCTACGAGGTGCCGCTCGAGAGCGGCAGCTTCCGCTTCGAGCGCCCCTGGGCCGCGTTGCTTCTCTTCGCGCCGGCGCTGGTGCTCATCGCGCACTACCTCCAGCGCTGGAGCCGGCCCCGACTGCAGGTCAGCCGCGGCCACGACCTGAGCGTGCTCAAGCCGGGCTGGCGCGTCTGGGTGGCGCCGAGCGTCACCGGCATGCGCGTCGCCGCGGTCATGCTCCTCGCCATCGGGCTCATGGGCCCGCAGAGCATTCACGCGCGGGACTCCGCCGAGGTCGAGGGCATCGACATCGTGCTGGTGCTCGACATGTCGCTCTCGATGCAGGCCGACGACATCGAGCCCACGCGCTTCGAGGCCACCCAGCAGGTGGTCCTCGACTTCCTCTCGCGGCGTCCCAACGACCGCATCGGTGCCGTGGTCTTCGGTCGGGACGCCTACACCCTGATGCCGCTGACCACCGACAAGGACGCGCTGAAGAACGTCATCAGCGAGATGGAGCTCGGCATCGTCGACGGCCGAGGCACCGCGATCGGCAACGCGGTGGGCACCGGGCTCAACCGGCTTCGTCGCTCCGAGGCGAAGAGCAAGGTCATCATCCTCCTGACCGACGGCGACTCGAACGCCGGCAACGTCACGCCGGACCAGGCCGCGGAGCTCGCCGCCACGATGGAGGTGAAGGTCTTCACCATCCTCATGGGCGAGTCGGAGGAGAACCGGGTGAAGCGCGGCACGGGCCTCTTCGGCCAGCCCATCTTCGACGTCGGTAACTTCCCCGTGAACCCGGAGCTCCTCGAGCGCATGAGCGAGCGCACTGGCGCCGAGCACTTCCGCGTCGGCGACCGCCAGTCGCTCGAGCGCAGCTTCCACGAGATCCTCGACGAGCTCGAGAAGACCGAGATGGAAGACGCCGGGCAGGTCTTCGGCGAGCTCTTCCCCGCGTTCCTCTGGCCTGGCCTCGCGCTGCTGCTCCTCGAGCTGCTCACGCGGGTGTTCCTCCTGAGGAGGTGGCCATGACCTGGCGCGATGGGGACATGCTCTGGTTCCTCCTGCTGGTCCCGGCCATGATCGGCCTGCTGGTCCTGCGCTGGCGGCTCCGCTCGCGCGCGACCAAGCGCTTCGGCGACCCCTCGACGGTCGCCGCTCTCGTCGCCGGTCGCGCGAGCGGTTGGCGCGCTGCGCGCGCGGTGCTCTGGGTGCTGGGCTTCGCGCTGGTCGTGATCGCGCTCGCCGGACCGCAATACGGCAGCCGGACCCGCTGGCTCCGGCAGCGAGGCACCGATGTGGTCATCGCGCTCGACTTCTCCAAGAGCATGCTCGCGCGTGACGTGCGGCCGAGCCGCATCGATCGCGCGAAGGCGGAGCTGGTCCGCTTCCTCGACGAGCTCGAGGGCGATCGGGTCGGTGTGGTCGCCTTCGCCGGCGAGACGATGGAATTCCCGATGACCATCGACCACGGCGCGGTCGGGCTCTTCCTCCGGGACCTCGGGCCCTACGACATGCCGGTCGGCGGCACCGCCATCGGGCGCGCGCTGATCTCCAGCAAGCGGCTCCTCGAGCGCTCCGAGCGGCCGGCAGACCGCGTGGACGAGGAGCGCCAGCAGGAGCGCGGCCGGGTCGTGGTCCTGCTCACCGACGGCGAAGACCACGAGGGCGACCCCCTCGAGGCGGCCGAGGAGCTCGCCGAAGCGGGCATCAAGGTCTACGCGGTCGGCATCGGCTCCCGGAGCGGTGAGCCGGTCCCGACGTACTCGCAGGACGGGACCTGGACCGGCTACATGCGCGACGACGATGGCAACGTCGTCACCACGGCGTTCACCGAGGAGGGCGAGGAGACGCTCCGCTCGGTGGCCGAGATCACGGACGGCCACTTCGTCCGGGCCCGTGAGGGTGGGGTCGGCCTCGAGGAGGTTCGGCGCCGGATTCGGCGGCTGAAGCAGGGCGAGCGCCAATCCCGGCAGGTCACGGTCCACGAAGACCGCTACGCTCTGGCCCTGCTCCCGGCGTTCCTCTTCCTCCTGCTCGAGGCGCTCCTGCCGGAAGCGTTCATCGGTCGCAGGCGTAGAAAGAAGCGGCCACCCAAGAAGAAGAAGCGGCCCGGTCTCGAAAAGGTGAAGCGATGACGACAGCAGCGATGTGGACGAGCCTGGCGCTCGCGCTCTGCGTGGCGTGGCCCACCAGCGCTCAGGCGTGGGATCCCTTCCGGACCCGGAACGACTCGGTCGAGGACGGCAACGAGCGGATGGCCGACGGCGACGCGACCGGCGCCCTGGCCTCCTACGACCAGGCCGCGCAGGAGCTCCCGAACGAGCCGCGCGTCCAGCTCAACCGTGGGCTGGCGCTCATGGCGAGCGACCAGCTCCCCGAGGCTCGCGAGGCCTTCCTCCGGGCCGCCGACCCCGACGCGCCCGCCGAGGTCCGGGCCGACGCCTACTACGATCTGGGCCTCGCCTTCTATCAGGAGGGCGACGCCGCCTCCGCCGAAGAGGATCATCAGGCCGCGCAGGCTTCGTTCCGCGAGGCGGCCGACGCCTTCCGCCGATCGCTGCGCGCCAAGCCCGGCAACCGTGACGCCGCCTGGAACCTGGAGCTCGCCCTCCGCCGCATCCGCGAGGAGGAAGAGAAGCAGGAGCAACAGGAGCAGGAACAACAGCAGGAGCAGGACCAGCAGCAGCAGAACCAGGATCAGCAGGACCAGCAGGGCCAGCAACAGACCCAGGATCAGCAGCAGAACCAGGACCAGCAGGGCGAAGAGGGCGAGGACCAGCAGGACCAGCAGGACCAGCAGGGCGAAGAGGGCGAGGACCAGCAGGGCAACGAAGGCGAAGACCAGCAGGACCAGCAGGGCAACGAAGGCGAAGACCAGCAGGGCGAGCAGGGCGACCCCGGCGAGGACGAGCAGGACGAAGGCGGCGAGGGCGAGGACCAGCAGGACCAAGGCTCCGACTCGAACGAGGGGGAGCAGGACCAGCAGGAGCAGAACGGTCAGGGCGGTCAGGAACCGCAGGACGAGGGCGGGGGCGGTCAGCGCCTTCCGGGCCACGTCGAGCGCGTATTGGACGCCCTCGAAGACGACGAAGAGAGCCTGCAGCGAGCGCGAGCTCGGGCGCGTGCCTCGCGTGAGAACCGTCGGGTGACGATGGACTGGTGATGGTGGCGCTTCGCACCATCGGGCGCTCGATCGCCCTCGTGCTCGCCGTGCTGGCCCTGGGGGCGAGCGCGGCATCGGCGCAGACGGTCACCGCCGTCATGACCGCGGACCGGACCGACATCCCCGTGGGGGAGACCTTCCGGCTGCAGATTCGCGCCGACGTGCAGGGGGGCGACGTCCAGCGTGTGGACGCGCCGGACATGAGTCAGTTCGACGTGATGAGCCGGCAGGTCAGCCGGCCCATGCAGTTCCGCTTCGGCTTCGGCCAGCAGCAGCAGATGGTCCACGCGACCACCATTCACACCTACGTGCTGCGGCCCCGAGCGGCCGGGCGCTACGAGCTCCCCGGCGCCGACGTGGTCGTCTCCGGTCAGACCCACACGACGAACGCGCTGACCATCGTCGTCGGCGGCAGCCAGGCGCCGCCGCCCACGAACCCCACGCCGACCGATCCGGTCGCGCAGCAGCAGACCACGCCGACCCCGCCCGGGGCCGACGGTGCGACCTACGACGACCAGGCCTTCATCCGGACGGTGGTGGACGACCCGAGCCCCTATGTCGGTCAGCAGACCACGGTCACGGTCTACCTCTACACCCGCCGACCGCTGCGGAGCGCGCCCCAGGTCATCCAGGAGCCCACCGCCGACGGCTTCTGGGTGCACGACCTGCTTCCTCCGACGCGCAACCTCGACGCCACCCGTCAGGTGGTCGGTGGCGTGGCGTTCAACGCCTACGTGATCCGTCGCTTCGCGGCGTTTCCACTCCGGGAGGGCGAGCTCCAGATCGGTGCACCGAAGATGGGCATCGAGACCGGCTCGCTCTTCGACTTCTTCCAGCCGCAGCAGCAGCGCCTCGACCGTGAAGGCGTGCCGGTGGCCGTCGACGCGCGGGCGCTCCCCGCGCCGGTCCCGGCGGGTGACGTTTTCGTCGGCCAGCTCGCCCTGGAGCTGAGCGCCGATCGCGCTCAGGTCCGGACCGGTGACGCCGTGACGGTCACGCTGGTCGCACGCGGTCAGGGGAACCTCCGTGACGTTCGCCCCGAGCTCTCGGAGATCGACGGGCTGCGCATCCTCCAGCCGGAGATCGAGGACCAGGTCGAGCAGAACGGCGACATCGTCGGTGGCGTCCGCACCCTCGAGTGGCTCGTGGTCCCCGAAGAGCCGGGTGAGCACCGGCTCCCGGCGATCTCGATCCCGACCTTCGATCCGGCGACCGGCCGCTACACGACCGCGACGACTCAGGCGCTGACGATCACCGCCGCAGGCGCTTCGGTGGCCACGCCCGACCCCACCGACCCCAGCGTCGAGGACACGACACCCACGCAGGCGCCCGCGCCGAACGCGCCGACCTTCGGGCCGGTGCGGCGCTCGAGCGAGCTCGCGCGTGTGACGCCGCCGACC
This sequence comes from Deltaproteobacteria bacterium, assembly GCA_017644045.1. GTDB lineage: Bacteria > Myxococcota_A > Polyangia > Polyangiales > Houyiibacteriaceae > UBA1660. The sequence continues at coordinate 370,937 of JAEPMI010000006.1, read as the reverse complement.
TCGGACGGACTGCTCTTCTGGCTCCTCGTCGGGCTCGGCCCACTCGGCTTCGCGCTCTTCTTCGGCATCCGTCGGCTTCGCCGTCGCGCGGCCGCGGACCCCGCGAAGGTGCGCGCCAAGGATGCCAAGCGCCGGCTCGGTGCCGCGCGCGAGCTGATGGGCGACGACCAGGCGGCCGCGTTCTACGCGGAGGTCGCCCGCGCGCTCGGTGCCGCCGTCGAGGCGCGCATCGGCGAGCCCGTCGGCGGGATGACTCGGATGGAGCTCCGTTCGGCGCTCCGTCGCCGCGGCATGGACGACGAGCTGATCCTCGCCCTCGACGAGGAGCTCGAGAGCTGCGACTTCGCGCGCTTCTCCTCCGCGAGCGCGGGCCAGACGGAGCGTGAGGCGTGCCTCGGTCGCGTCCAGCAGCTCCTGGCTCAGCTCGACCGCTTCGTGCCCGATCAGGAGGCCGCATGATGCGTGCACTCTCGATGGCGCTCGTGCTGGTTCTCGCCGCAGGCGCGAGCGCCCAGCGACTCGAGGACACCTTCGCCGAAGCGAACGAGGCCGCCATCCGTGGCGACCACGCCGCGGCGCAGGCGAGCTACGAGTCGCTGGAGGAGGCGGGCGTCCTCGACGCGGACGTGGCCTTCGACCTGGCCACCGTTCACGCGCAACAGGGTCACTACGGGGAGGCCATCCGCTACTTCGAGCGAACGCTCGCGCTGCGGCCCGGGGACCCCGACGCGAAGACCGGGCTGGTCGGCGCTCGCCGAGTGCTCGCGGACCGGCTCGCCGCCGAGGAGGGCGAGGTCGAGCTCGCCGAGCACAGCAGCCTCGGTCAGGCCCTCGTCCGCGACCTCGGGGAGAGCGCGCTGGCGTGGTCCTTCGTGGTCGTCTGGCTGGCGCTCTTCCTCGCGCTCGCGGGCTGGCGTTTGCTCTCCGGTCGGGCGCGGCTGGTGTCGGCGGTGGCCACGATCCTCCTGCTCGCTGCGGTGGTTGGCGACGGGCTGCTCCTGGCGACCAAGCGCGGCGTGTTCCGCGCGGGAGACCCGGGCATCGTCGTGAGCGGCCGAGCGCGTGTCCTCGAGGGGCCGGACCCGCGAGCCCGCGTCCGCCACCGCCTGCTCGAGGGCCAGCGCGTCGACGTGGTCGGCCGCGAGCCCGGCTACGTGCGGGTCCGTGGACCCCGCGGCGAGCGTGGCTGGGTCGTCGACGGCGAGGTCGGCCTCGTGCTTCCGCCCGACGCCTGACCGTTTGCCCCCGGCTCCCGCCCACGCCACGATCGGACACCGTGCGGGAGGTTCCAGCAAAGCTCTACGGCTTCATGCGCGAGCACGCGCAGATGGCGGGGCTCGACGTCGCGGGCGCGGCCCACGGGCTCCGGCTGGCGGCGGTCGACCCCTCGCGCCTGGGTGAGCGCGTCGACTGGGACGAGATCGCCGAGTTCCTGGAGCGGCTCTACGGCGATTGCACCGACGCCGAGATCGAGGCGGTCGGCGAGGGATACCTGGAGGTGAACACCTGGGCGCAGCTCGCGGCCTCGCTGGTGATGACCCCGCGGATGCTGGCCGAGGTCGGCTGGGAGGCCACACGGCCTTCGTTTCCCCACTGGGACATCGCCATCGACACGAGCGTCGACCCCATCGAGGTCTCCGTGGCCATCCCGGAGGAGTATCGCGGGAGCCGGGTGATGATGGTGGCGCTGATCGGCGAGATGCGGGCGCTCCCCACCCTGGTGGGCGACGAGCCTGCCGAGGTCGAGGCCGAGGTCGGCGCTCGCTTCGGTCGCTATCGGGTGCACATCGCGTCCGAGCCCACCTGGCGCGACGAGGCCTTCCGTCGTGGGCGACTGGCGCTCGACCGGATGAGCGCCGCGGTCCTGGACCTGCTCGGCGTCGCCGCGCGACACGACCGGATGGCGTCGCCCACCATCCCGGCGGCGGCCGACCTGCAGCGCGACCACGGGCTCACGCCTGCGGAGAGTCGCGTGGTGGCGCGTCTGATCCGCGGAAGCAGCGTCGCGGAGATTGCCGAGGAGCTCTCGGTCAGCACTCACACCGTCCGCGCTCAGCTGCGCGCCATCTACGACAAGACCGGGCAGCGCAGCCAGGCGGCCCTGGTCAGCCACGTGCTGACCCATCCCCGCGACGAGGCCGAGTCGTCCCCGCTGCCCGGCTGAGCCTTCCTCTCGACCATTTCCCGGAATTCTGGGACAACGGCCGACGTGTCTCGACGTTACTTCGGAACCGACGGCGTCCGCGGCCTCGCGAACGCCGGCGCCATGACCCCAGAGCTGGCCTTCCGGATCGGCCTGGCCGTCACCCATCAGGCGGCTCAGCGCGTCTCGCACCGACCGCGCGTGCTCATCGGGAAGGACACCCGCGTCAGCGGGTACCTCTTCGAGACCGCGCTCTCGGCCGGCGTGTGCGCGATGGGCGGAAAGGTGCTGCTCTGCGGCCCGCTGCCCACTCCGGCCATCGCCCACCTGACCACCAGCATGCGCGCCGAGGTGGGGGTCGTGATCAGCGCCTCCCACAACGCCTACCAGGACAACGGCATCAAGCTCTTCGCGAGCGACGGCTTCAAGCTGCCGGACGCCGAAGAGGCCGCGCTCGAAGACTTGATGGACTCCGCGAAGCTCGACACCAAGCGACCGACCGGCGTGCGGGTCGGCCGAGCCGAGCGCCTCGACGACGCGCCCGGCCGCTACGTCGCCTACGCGAAGGCCACCTTTCCGAGTGACCGCACTCTCGACGGCGTGAAGGTCGTGGTCGACGCCGCGCACGGTGCCGCCTACAAGGTCGCGCCGCTGGTCTTCTCGGAGCTCGGCGCGCGGGTCTACGCGCTCGGTGACGAACCGAACGGCGAGAACATCAACCACCGCTGCGGCGCGCTCCACCCCGACCACGCCGCGCGCGAGGTGAAGAAGCGCAAGGCGCTCATGGGCATCGCTCTCGACGGCGACGCCGACCGGCTCATCGTGGTCGACGAGAAGGGCCAGGTCGTGGACGGCGACGCGGTGATGGCCCTCTGCGCGACGCGGATGATCCGGAAACGGAAGCTCCGCCGGAAGACCCTCGTGGCGACCGTGATGAGCAACCTCGGGCTCGAGCGCGCGCTCGAGGCGGAGGGTGGCAAGTTGCTCCGCTGCGGCGTCGGCGACCGCTACGTGGTCGAGAAGCTCCGGCAGAAGAACCTCTCGCTGGGTGGCGAGCAGAGCGGTCACCTGATCTTCATGAATCATGGGACCACCGGCGATGGACTCGTGGCCGCCCTCCAGCTCCTGGCCATCGTGACCGAGGAGGAGCGCCCGCTCTCGGAGCTCGTCGGCGAGGTCATGACGCGCGTGCCTCAGGTGTTGGTGAACGAGACGTTCGAGGCCCGGAAGAAGCTCTCCCAGATGCCCAAGACGGGAACGGCGATTCGCGCCGTGGAGAAGAAGCTCGGCAAGCATGGCCGGGTGTTGGTCCGCTGGAGCGGGACCGAGCCCAAGCTCCGGGTGATGGTGGAGGGGCCGAAGGAAGACAAGATCCTCGTGATGGCCGAGACCATCATCGAAGCCGCCAAGAAGGACATGGTCTAGACTCTTCCCCGTGCTCTCCGACGACGAGCTCGCGAAGCTGGCGATGGGGGTCTTCGTCGACGCCCCGATGCAGGTGCTGCTCGTCGATCGCCAACTGCAGATCGTCTATCTGAGCCGCTTCGAGAAGGGGTTCTCGCGCGACGACGTCATCGGGCGCAGCGTGCTCGAGCACATCGCCGAAGCGGACCAGCCAGCGGTTCGGGAGGCGTGTCGCCTGGCTTTCGAGGAGGGCGAGAAGAGCTCCTACGAGACATCCGTCGTCACGCCAGAGGGGTCGGCGCGCTACCGGACGTGGGTCGGGCCGCTTCGAGTGGATGGCGAGATTCGCTACGCGAGCATGATGTCGCACGACATCAGCGCCGAGCAAGCGACACGAACGGAGCTCGCCGAGCAGCAGCGAGCGCTCAGGCAGAGCGAGGAGCGGTTCCGACTGATCGTCGAGCGTGCGCCCGAGGCGATCGTGATCTTCGACACCGACGCGATGCGCTTCGTCGAGCTGAACCCGAGAGCCCTGGACCTCTTCGGTCGGGCGAAGGCCGACCTGCTCACCCTCGGACCGGCGGATGTCAGCCCGGAGCACCAGCCCGACGGGAGCCTCAGCTCGGAGCAAGCGCGGGTCCATCTCGAGTCGGCGGCGTCGGGCTCGACCCCGATCTTCGAGTGGACCTTTGCGTACGCCGACGGATCCCCGATCGAGTGCGAGGTCCGACTGCTTCGGCTGCCGCACTCCGAGCACCAGTGGGTGCGGGGGAGCATCACGGACATCTCTGCCCGGAAGCGCGCCGAGGGAGAGAACGAGAAGCTCTCTGCCCAGCTGGCGCACGCGCAGCGGATGCAGGCGGTGGGACAGCTCGCCGGTGGTCTCGCGCACGATTTCAACAACCTCCTGACGGTCGTCGGTGCCAGCGTCGCGCTGATCGAGCTCGACCCCCAGAACCGCGCCGGGGTCCTTCGGCACGCGAGAGCGGTCCAGCAGGCGGTCGCCCGCGCGGTCGAGCTGAACCAGCGCATGCTCGCCTTCTCGCGACAGGTCTCGCTGCGCCCTCGGGCCGTCGACGTCGCGATTCTCGTCCGCGAGATGAAGGGGCTTCTCGTGCGTACGCTCGGCGAGACGACCGTCGTCGAGACGAACATGCCGCGCGACGTGTGGCTGTGTCGCGCCGACCCCGGGCAGCTCGAGAACGCGCTCCTCAACCTGGCGATCAACGCCCGCGACGCCATGCCTCGCGGCGGTCGGATCCGCATCGCGGCCTCCAACGTGACCCTCGCGCCGGGCCTCGGGCCGGACACACCGCCGCCGGGCGACTACGTGTGCCTGGTCGTCTCCGACGAGGGGGTGGGGATCCCCGCGCAGAGCCTACAGAAGGTCGTCGAACCCTTCTTCACGACCAAGCCGCTCGGTGCGGGAAGCAGCGGACTCGGGTTGAGCATGGTCTACGGCTTCGCTCGACAGAGCGGCGGGCACCTGACCATCGACAGCGAAGAGGGCCAAGGGACGAGCGTGAGCCTCTACCTGCCGCGAAGCCGCGCGGCCCTGGGCGAATCCACGGGTGAGTGGGACCTGCCGCAGGTCGACGCGCTCGGCTCCGGCGAGAAGGTGCTGATCGTCGAGGACGAGCCGCTGCTGCGGCAGGTCGCCGAGCAGCTCGTCGCGAAGCTCGGGTTCACCCCGCTCTCGGCGGCCAACGGACCGGAAGCCGTCCTGGCGCTCGAGCTGCACCGCGACCTGCTCCTCTTGATCACCGACATGGTGCTCCCCGGTGGGATGAACGGCGTGGAGCTCGGCAAGAAGGCCGCCGAGCTCTACCCGCAGCTCCCCGTGCTCTACATGTCCGGCTACGCCCCGGACCTGCGCCGCGAGCTCGACCCGGACGCCGCGTTCCTGGAGAAGCCCTTCGGTCTGCCCGGGCTCGAAGCCGCGGTGCGTGCCGTCCTCGACCGCTGAGCCCGTCAGGGCTGCCAGGTGACGTCGGCGCTCCAGTTGGTGTTGGTGTCGATCGTGTAGCTGTTGCCGATGCCCCGCGGGAAGTCGAGCTCGAGCCGAACGCCGACTTCCTGGTTCTGGCCCTGGGCCGTAGTCCCCAACTGCCCAGGGGTGTTCAGGAACCCCTCGAAGTAGACGCCCTGAATGACGTCCCTCACGGCCGATGGGAGGAGGTCTTCGAAGCTGAGGCCGGTGCGGAAACGGGTGCCTCCCAACTGGTTGGACTCGATGGCGATGGTCGGGAAGTACGAGCCGAACTCTTCTCGGAGCGAGAGCGTGAGCACGCCGGCGGCGACGCCAGCCAGGAAGTCCGACGCCTGTCGCGTCGCGTCTCGCTCGGTGTCCTGCCGGCGGTCACCGCCGCTCACGAGGAGTGCGATGATGGCCGCGCGATCGTTGGTCACGGTGGAGGAGAAGGTGATGCTCGGATTCGAGAGCCGTCCACCCGCGGTCACCGTCACGGTCTCGCCCGGCCGTCCACGGAGCGGGTGCACCGCGACCAGGTTCACCTGGGGGTCGAGCGTCGTCCCGCCGTCGAAGGCGAGCCAGCCACGCTCGACCGCGAAGCGCTTCCCGAAGACCTCGAAGTGACCCTCGGTGAGCTGCACGCCGCCGTCCACACGCAGCTCGGGGTCGGCGTAGACCACGTCGAGCTCGGCCTCCAGGCGCGCGGAGAAGTCCGGTCCGCGCATCTGGAAGCCATTGGAAGCGTCGACCACGAGGTGCATCACGTAGGCGTCGTCCGCCGGTTCGCCCCGCTCCGTGCCCGCCACCTGGATCTCCGGGTGGGCGTCGAGGCTGATGGGGTCTCGGCCCGGATCGTCCGGCAGCTCCACGAGGATCGATCCCGCATCGAGCCGCCCTTCGAAGCCGTCGGAGCTCAGGTCTCCCGTGAGCTGCGCGTCGCCCGTGAGCGCGGCCATGACGCTCCCTTCCTCTCGAACGGGGAACTCGTTGGCGCGCAGACGCAGTCGAACCGATGAGGGGAAGAGCCCTTCGAGCCGGGAGGAGCCCGCGATGCGCAGGGTGCCGTCACCATCCCGCGCGCTCACCCCCTGGAGTGTGATCCGATCGCCTTCGAGGAGCAGGATCCCCTGGATGTCGTCGAGGCGCTGACCGAAGCTCTTGAGCTCCACGTGGCCGCGGTAGACCTCGAGCTGACCGGCGATGTCGGGTGCCGACAGCGGCCCGTCGGCCTGGGCGAAGCCGTCGACGAAGCCCTCGACCTCACCGACGTCCGGCAGCCAGAAGAGGAGCGTCGCCAGCGGTGTGGCCATCAGGTCGAGGTCCGCGCGGAGCTCGCCGTCGGGGTCGATGGCCGGGATCTGCTGACCGGCGACCACGGGCACGTCGGCGCGCACCAGCGCGTTCCCACCGCCGCGGAAGCTCGCTTCGATGTCCGTGCCGAGCAGCCCCTGCGAGAGGAGCGAGTGCACTCGCAGCGTGAAGGGCTCGGTGGTGGCCGTCACTCCGACGCGCTGCTGGGTGCCGCGTCCGGTCACCGCGAGCTGACGGAGGATCACGTCGTCGCTCGATAGCTCGAGCTCGACGCGGGGCGTGTCCGTGAAGATGTCCTGAGCGGACACGCTGACGGTGACCGGACCGCCAGCGACCTCGCAGGCGTAGGGCACGTCTTCGAGGGGCACCCGCTCGACGAAGGCCTCCACGTCGGTCGAAGGGAGCTCGAAGCTGTCCGGGCTGGCGAGCCACTGGGCGAGCGGCGCGTCAGCGGTCGCCTCGGCAAAGAGGAAGCGGCGGTCGCGGATGAGGCCGTGGAGCTCCACGCGCGCCCGCCCCTCGCTCATGTCGCTGCGGATGGTGAAGCGTGGGGACGCCTCCTGGCCACAGAGCGTGCGACCGATGTCACCCACCCACTCGAGGTCGGCGATGAGGTCGGCGTGCGGCTGGTACGCACCACCGCGGATCGTCAGCGAGGCGGAGCCCCGCCAGCGGCTGACGTCGGGCAGCATCTCGAGCACGCGGGGGGGCAGCGTCCCGAGGTCCCGCGGCGCGAGCCGGACGGCCACACGCCAAGGCGCGAGCGCCAGCATCTCCGAGACGAGCTCGGGCTGCGCCATCGCGGTCGTCAGGTCGAGGAGGAGCGCGGTCTCGAACTCGGCGAGCTCGCCGTGTTGGTCTCTGGTCGCGGCGTGCGCGATCAGCGCGCCGTCCCGGTACTGGACGCGTAGCTTGGTGCCGAGCGGTCGCATCCCGTCGATACGGAGCGCGTCCGACCGTAGCGCGGCGCTGAAGTCGAAGACGTCGAGCGTGCCCGACGCGGTCAACGTCCCATCCCCGCGACCCTCGAGGGTGGGGAGCCCGAGGTCGAACGCCTGCAGGACCGTCATGTCGACGTTCTCGAAGGCCGTCGTCAGCTCGTAGGCACCGTCGCGATAGGTGTCCGCGAGCGGAAGCTCGGGGTCGAAGGTGCCCTGAAGGGTGAGCTCTACGTGACCGCGCTGGGCGGAGCCGAGCCGCGCGTTGCCCGTGAGCGTGCCGCGTTGGTAGGTGGCGTGGATGCGGCCGTCGAGGTTGCGCGCGGAGCCGTACCCCATGCGCTGAACCTGACCGTCCAGCGTGAGCAGCGGCTGTCCCTCGAAGTCGCCGCCGACCTCCATCCGGCCGGCGAAGAGACCCGCGAGCTCGGGGGCGTCGGGGTCGAGGGTCTGGAGGATCCCGAGGTCGACGTTCTGCGCTTCGATGAGCAGCCGGTCGCTGTCGGGGCCGCGCGCGAAGCGCCAGTTGGCCTCGGCCTCCAGGTGCTGGTCTCCGCTCCGCAGGCTCAGGCGGTCGACGGAGAGGCCACCGTCGGCGAGCGCCAGGCCCGCGACGGACCCGGTCCACGCCGTCCCGCCCACCTCGGCGTCGAGGTCGGGAATGTCGACCATGGTCGTCGCGCCTCGGTCCTGGATGGACGCGTTGCGAATCGCGATCCGCTGCCCCGGCCGGGTGAGCTCGATGCTGGTCTGGTACCGAGCAGGGCCGCCGGCGATGCGACCGCCGCCGCCGCCCATCGGCGCGTCGAACGCGCTGACGCCGGTGGCGTCGAGAGCGAGGTTCACCGAGGGGCCGGTGATGGGGCCGTAGACTCGGCCGGTGGCCACCAGCCGGTCCACCTTCGCCGGGCCGTAGCGCACGTTGGTGAGGACCCACCGGCCGTCGAGGTCGAGCACCTCCGAGCCGGGTTCCAGATCGAGCTCACCGTTGAAGCGGGCGTTGCCGGCGAGCCCCTCGAAGATGTCCTGCACGAGCGGCTCGTTGGCCACCTGCCCGAGGTCCGCTTCGACCTCGAGGTCCGCCGAGCCGTCGTAGAAGACGCGGCCGCGGGCGACGACCTCGCCGGTCGCGAGCTGGAGCTCCACGCGCTCCGCGTCGAACGCGTCTTCTTCCAGTCGGCCTGCGATGCGGGCCGGCGGCACGCGGGTCCCGTCGTAGTCGAACGCCTCGGTCTGGCCCGTGACGTGGGTGCCGTCCTCGTCGTCGCGGATCTGGAAGCGGCCCTCGATCGTGATGTCTGGTGCCCCCTCGTAGACCTCGGCCAGGCGGAGCTCGCTGGTGCTGAGCTCGACCTCGGTCGCGCCCTCCGACGGGATCCGGCCCTCGACGAGGAGGTGACCGCCGTCCGAGTCGAGGTCCGCTTCGATCGCCAGATCCTCTGGCGGCCCGTGAAAGCGCACGGTGCCGTCGACGCGTCCCTCGAACGCGTCCGCCCACTCGAACTCGACCTCGCGCAGGCGCCGCGCGCGGACGTTGTCCACCCGTAGCCGGATGTCGAGCTCGGCCGGGTCGGTGAGCTCGCCGCCCTCCGGTATGCGGTAGCCCAGCGTTCCATCGATACGCTCGTCCTCGTCGATGTGCGTGGAGAAGGTCATGTCGATCCCGGAGGCCGGATCGGTGTCGATCGTCGCGTCCACGTCCACGAGCGTGGCGACGAAGGGGTAGGGCGCCACCACCCGGCCGCTCACGTCCCGGACCTCGACGTAGACGAACTCCTCGATGTCGATCCGGCCGGTGGCGTGCACGTCCTCGACCCGCAGCCCCTGGATGCCGAGCAGCTCGCCCGTGGCCGTCACGTTCTCGATCGTGATGTCGTCGATGATGGCGTGGAAGGGATCGCCGGTGCTCGGCGTCGGGTCTGCGGCGCTGAAGCTCTCCAGGAAGGTCGGCAGTGAGTCCTCGCCCTCGTAGAGGATCAGCTCTCCCGTCTCGAGATGGGCCGACGAGAAGCGCAGCGCGCCTTCGAGGGCGGTGGCGAGGTCGGGGACCAACGTGACCTTCTCGCCGCGGATCACCTCGCGACCCTGCGGGTCTCGGACCACGACGTTCGTGGCGACGATCTCGTCCCAATGCAGGTGCTCCACCCGCCCGATCTCGAGCTCGCCGGCCATCTCCCCGCTGGCGTAGTCGTTGACCATGTCGCGCGCGACGTTGCGCGCGAGCGGTGTGTCGAGGTGGAAGAGCACGCTCGTCAGCAAGATGGCCGGGCCGACGACGAGCCAGAAGAGGAAGCGCAGCAGTCGGCGCTTCTTCGGCTTCACTGGTGTCGTGGGTTCGGCGTCCATCAGAACGCCTCACCGATCGTGAGGTGGACCGCGCCGTTCCATCGGAGGCGACCGATGCGGACCTCCGTGGTCGTATCGGGGGCGTCTTGCCCTATGACCTGGGCGCCGGGGACCAAGAATCCGAAGTCCAGCCGGACCGGACCGACGATCGTCTGGTATCGGAGGCCAAAACCCAGAGCGAGCCGGATGTAGTCGAAGCGAAACGCCTCCGCGCGATTCACATCCCCCATGTCGGCAAACGTCACCAGGCCGAAGTCCTCGTTGACCGGGATGCGAAGTTCCAGGGATGCCTCCCATCGGCGAAGACCACCGCTGTTGGCGAGGAACTCGTAGCGAAGACGATCCGGGACCCCATCGCCGTCCACATCGCGTTCGATGAGAACTCGTTCGCCACCACCGTCACCGAGGAAGCCCGGTGGGAATCCCCGATGGCTCGTGGCGCCACCAGCACGGAGCCGGTACCGCTGGGGGCCCAGCTGTGCGCTGATCGGATCGAGCCCGGGGTCCTCCCGATAGATCTTCATCCAGCCGAGTCGGAAGCGACCCGCCAGGACCAGCGGTCCTAGCGGCACGTACGCGCGTGCGTCCGGGACGAAGCGCAGGTAGTCGAACGTGAGGAGTCCTGACTCGTGGGCTTCCACGCTGAAGTACACACCCTTGGTGGGGTTGCGCGTGTCGTCCCGGAGGTCGAGCTGGATGAGCTGTTCCAGGAAGAGCAGATTGTAGTCGCTGGGGGGATATGGGGGCTCGTTGGGGAAGTCCTCGGCCACCCGATACATGTTCGCGTGGACCCCGATGGCGACGCTCAACCGCCCATCGAAGAAGTTTCGGCGGACCCCGATGGCCGCGTCCAGGTCGTGGCGGAAGAAGTAGAGGAAGGGGTCCGGACCGAGGTCGTAGCGACTCGTGAAGACCAGGGTGGTTCGGGGTTCGATGAACGCCGGCTGGCGCAACTCCAGGCGGGTCTCCAGGCCGGGCCGGGCGCCATCACCGAGGTCGGGGAACTGATCGCTGAAGATGACCTTCGGTCGAACTTCGAGTCGCGCGCGGCGGAGACCGCCGAGGAAGTTCCGGTGCTCGATGAAGCCGAGGAGGTGGACGTCCCACTGCGGCACCGGCTGCGACTGCGCTCCCGTGCCGAGGATACCGGCCTGCACGCCCACGCCGACGCCGTAGCGGAGCAGTCGTCCCGGCGTGACCCGGATCTGCACGTCGACGACCCCGTGCCCCGCCTCGTCGAGCGTGCACGTGCCCTCGTCGTCCCGCCGTGGATAGCCGACCACCTCCACGCTCGAGAAGGCGCCGAGCGCGTAGATGGCGTGGCGCGCCGACTCGAGGAGCGTGTCCTTGTAGAGGTCGCCGTGCTCGATGTTCGCGACGGCGAGAATCGTCGACGCCCGGAGATCCTCGTTGCCGACCAGCGACACGTAACCGATGTGCGTCGAGGGGCCGGGCTCGACGGTGAAGCGCACGTTCGCCGAGTGGGCCTGCGGGTCGAGCGCGACATCGCCGGTCACGCGCGCACACCCCCGGCCGCTCTCGTGGAGCTGCCGGAGCATCCGTTCCTTGGACTGCTCGTAGAAGGTCTCGTCGAAGCGTTCGCCCACTTCCAACTGCCAAGTGTCCCGAAGGGACTCCTGGAGGTCGGCGGTCTCTTCCGCGTCCAGCTCGCTGACCCGGTCGACGCCGTCCATCTCGATGGCGTCGACGATGACCGGCGTGCCCTCTTCGACCCGGATGCCGAGCTCGACCTCGCAGCCTTCGTCGTCGTCCAGGCGTTCGCAGTCGGAGTCCTCGGTCACGCGGTCTTGGAGCGCCGCGTCGGAGGGGATGGCCGTCGAGGCGGTGACCCGGGCGTCGTAGTAACCCCGGGCCCGGTACCAACGTTCCACACGAGCCAGGTCGCGCTCGAAGACGTTGCGGTCGTAGAGGGGCCAGTCGGTCCACGGCCACTTCCAGAGCGGGATCCGCAGGCGCGTGGTCGACTCGAAGGGCGGCTGGTTGCAGGTCGGCTCGGTCGTGCGCCCGAAGTTGAGGTCGAAGCGCTCGCGCTGGGCCGTGGCCAAGCAGGCCCGTAGCGCCCGCGGGTCCATCTCCTCCACGCCCTCGAGGGCGAGTCGGCTGATGCCGTACCGCTCGGCCGGGACCTCCGCGCAGCCCGCGAGGAGGGCGGTCCAGGCGCCGACGAGGAGCGCGAGTCGGGTCGAGGTCACGGCTCCAGAGGAGACGCGAGGGGGTCGTCGAGCTTCAACGGACCCGCCGGCACGTTCTCGAGCCGCAGATGGGCGTTGGCGTCGGTCCGCACGACGAAGCTCGAGCCGTCGGCGAGCCGGAGCGCGACCACCGTGTCGCGCAGGAGCGTGCGTCCGTCCACCGCGTAGGCGTACACGTCGGCGGTGTCCTCGAGCGGCGGCAGCCGCGGGTCGGAGCAGGCGCCGCGGACGTCCGGAGAGAGCGCGTCCTCCGTACAGTCCCCGAGGACGAGGTCCGCCTGGTCCGGGTACGACGCGGCCAACCAGCGCGCCGCGGCCCCGCGCACCACGGCCGCGTGCGCTCGGGTCAGCCAGCTGCGCGGGTGGACGTGGGTGGAGGGCTCCCCGGATTCGCAGCGGCCGGCGATGGACGCGAGGGCGACCACCAGATTGGCCCGCAGATGCGGCGCGCGGCGGGCGCGGGCCAGCGCACAGAGTCGAGGCGCCGCGTCCTCGCCGAGCTCGCCGCGCCGCCCGAGTCGAGCCAGCGCAAAGGCAGCGCTCGTCGACGCGGGCCACGCGCCCTCGGCCGCCACGGTCATCAGCCGGTCGGCATCGGCGGCGACCCCCACCTCGCCGAGCGCGAGCGTCGACGCCCAGTCGCCCTCCGCCGCCTTCTCCCGGAGCAGCGCCAGGCTCGCCTCCGTCGGTGCCGTTCGCCCGAGCGCCAGGCGCGCCTGCTGGCCACGGCGGGTCGTGCCCTCGGCGGCGAGCGCCATCAGCGGCTCCTTCGCGCCCCAACGCGCCAGCGCTTCGACCGCTCGGGCGGCCAGTCGCTCGTCGCGGTCGTGAGCGATGCGACCGAGGAGCGCCGCGGCTCGAGCGGCGCGCTCCCCTTCGCCCTCGGGTACGGCGCGCGCGAGCGCCGGCCCGAGCGCCTCGAGCAGCGCGTGTCGGTCGGCGGGCTCTCGCCGGCCCAGTCGCTCGAGCAGCTCGTCGACCGTCGCGGCGTCCGCCGCGCTCCCCACGTTCCTCGCCGCTTCGAAGCGGATGCGCGCGTCGTCCGAGTCCAGGAGCGGCATCAGCGCGCGCGCGCCACCAGGGCCGATCTTTCCGATCGCCTCGACCGCTGCCCGCCGGAGTGCCGCCGACTCGTTCTCGAGCAGCGGCTCGAGCGCACGCAGCGCGCGACCGGCGCCGCTGTGGCCGAGCAGTCGAACCACGCGCACCCGCTCGTCGGCCGGCACCTCGCCGAGGATCGCCAAGAGCGGATCGGCCGCGCGCCCGTCGCTCTCGTGGAGCTCGAAGTAGCGCTCGAGGGCGGCGAGCGCCGCGCGCGTCGGGACGGGCGCCTCCGGGTCGAGCGTCTCGAGGATCGGCACGAGCACCTCGGGGTCCCCGGTCGTCGCGAGCGCTCGCAGCACCGCGGTCTCGGGCCCGACGCCGCGTTCCAGCGCCTCCAGGAGCGGCGCCGCGGCCTCGGTGTTCGCCGAGCGCTTCAGCCGCGCCTCCACCACGGAGGTCAGCCCCTCGGCTTCGACCGAGTTGCTCGCGTTCGGCAACCGCCGCGCCAGCTCGAGCGTGAGCGCGTCGTCGCCGCGCTGCACCAGCAGCTCCTCGGCGATGCGCCGGGTGTCGGCGCGGGCGAGCGCACCGACGAGCCCATCGAGCGCGTCGGAGTCGTCCGTCATCCGGCCGAGCGCCACCACCGCGGCCTGCGCCACGCGAGCGTCGCGATCGGCCGCGAGCTCGCTGAGGGCGGGCGTGGCCGAGCTCGCGCGCATTCGGCCGAGCGCGGCGATGGCCGCCAGCCGAGCGTTCTCGTCGTCGTCGCGGAGCGATTGGACCAGCGCCGCGGCGGCGCGGCGGTCTGCCAGCTCGCCCAGCGCCCGGTACACCGCGACCCGCACCTCCGGCGCCGAGTCGCGGGCCCGGCCGACCAGCGGCACGACCGCTCGGACGTCGCCCATCGAAGCGAGCGCCTCCGCGGCGGCGATGCGGACCTCGGCGTCGTCGTCGTCCAGTCGAGCCAGCAGCGGTACCGCGACGGCGCGGCCGACCTCCTCGTCGGCGCCGAGCCGCGCCAGGGCCTGGATGGCGGCGCGCCGGACCTCGGCCGCCGAGTCGCCGAGCGCGCGGACCAGCGAGCCCACCGGTCGCGGATCGCCGATCCCTCCGAGCGCTCGGGCGGCGGCCGCGCGGATGTCGGCGTCCGGCGCCTCCATCCACTCGCGGAGCACCGGTACGGCGGCCTCGAGCCCGACCTCGCCCGAGGTCCGCGCGGCCTCCAGTCGGACGGCCACCTCCGGGTCCTCGAGCGCCTGCAGCAGTGGGCGCTGGACCTCGTCGGCGGGGTAGGCGGCCATACGGCGGACCACCTCGCGCCGGCGACGAGCGTCGCCGTTCTGGAGCTCGCGCTCGAGCCGCCCGAGGCGACCCTCCCATTCGAAGCCCACCGAGAGCATGAGGAGCCCCATCAGGAGGGCGCGGGACCATGCGCGCACACCGACTATGTAGCAGGTTTCGGCACCGAGGGCGGTGTTCCTGGCAGGCTCGTCCGGGGGCCGCCCCCGCGTGCCGGAACGGGGTCCGCCTGCTATGGGTCACGCCTCATGTCGTCCTCGCAGGTCCAGCCTGACGCCCGCCCCGCCAGCGGAGCCGCCGTAGCGCCCCGTCGCTACCTGGTGCAGACCTTCGGCTGCCAGATGAACGTCCACGATTCCCGGCGGATCGAGGAGGTCCTGGGGGCCGCTGGCTACACCCCGACGGACGACGCCGAGGTCGCCGATTTGATCGTGGTGAACACCTGCTCCGTGCGCGAGAAGGCCGAGCACAAGCTCATGAGCCTGCTGGGCAAGCTGAACCCCGCGTACGGCGCCCCGGATCGACGGATCGTGGTGGCCGGCTGCGTCGCCCAGCAGGAGGGCGAGGCGCTCCTGAAGAAGGCGCCGCACATCGACCTGGTCCTCGGCCCGGACAACATCCCCGAGCTCCCGCAGCTCCTCGAGCAGGCCGAGGCTGGCGCACCGCCCCGCGCGCGGACCGTCTTCGACGACGAGGACCCGCGCTTCCTCCGGGCCCGCCCCAAGGGCGGCGCCGAGGTGACCAGCTTCGTGACCGTGATGAAGGGCTGCGACGAGCGCTGCACCTTCTGCATCGTTCCGACCACCCGGGGCAGCGAGCGCTACCGGCCGGCCGACGACATCGTCGGCGAGATCGCGCAGATGGTCGAAGGTGGGGTCCGTGAGGTCACCCTCCTCGGTCAGACGGTGAACAGCTGGTTCGACCCGAGCACCGTCGACGAGAACAAGCCGCGTTCGAAGCGTGCCCCCTCGCGTTCGGAGTTCGCGGACCTGCTTCGCCGGATCGCCCGCGAGGTCCCCGATCTGGCGCGCCTCCGCTACACCTCGCCGCACCCGCGCCACCTGAGCCCGGAGCTCATCGACGCGCACGCGGAGCTGGAGCTCCTGCCGAAGCACCTGCACCTGCCGGTGCAGTCCGGCGCCGACTCGATGCTCCGCCGGATGAGCCGTCGCTACACCCGCCAGGAATACCTGGACCGCGTTCGCGCGCTACAGGAACGGGTGCCGGGGCTGACCCTGAGCACCGATCTGATCGTGGGCTTCCCGGGCGAGACCGACGAAGAGTTCGAGGCGACCCTCTCGCTCGTGCGCGAGGCTGGGTTCGTCGCGGCGTTCTGCTTCAAGTACTCGCCCCGCCCGAGCACGCCGGCGCTCGCGATGGGCGACGACATCCCCGAAGCGGTCAAGAGCGAGCGTCTGCAGCGTCTCTTCGACGTGCTCGCGGTGCAGCAGCGCGCCCACCTCGACGCGCTGGTCG
The DNA here is from genome assembly GCA_017644045.1 of Deltaproteobacteria bacterium. Lineage (GTDB taxonomy): Bacteria > Myxococcota_A > Polyangia > Polyangiales > Houyiibacteriaceae > UBA1660. Next base: position 354,791 of record JAEPMI010000006.1, on the reverse strand, counting down.
GCCAGCGGGCGAAGGTCCTCGTCGAGGGTCCGAACGACGCGAGCGTCAGCCGGTACACCGGCCGCAGCGAGCGCCACGAGATCATCCACCTCGAGGCGCCCGAGGGCGTGGACCCGACGGGCCAGATCGTCGAGGTCGAGATCGTCCGCTCGTTCAAGCACAGCCTGCTCGGCCGGATGGCCGGCGCCACGATCCCGGAGAAGCCGACCCCTCGGCCGCGGCGCAAGCTCACCGTGCTCAGCGAGGGTGCGTGAGCCGAGCAGGAACGGCGCGCTGGCGCGCCTGGTGGCTGCCGTGCCTCTACATGGCGGGGATCTTCGTCCTCTCGTCGTTCCACCTGGACGTGACCATCGACGAGTCGGTGCCCTTTCGGGACAAGGGCATCCACTTCCTCGAGTACGCCGTGCTGGGGTTCCTCTGCGCGAACGCCGCGCGGCGCAGCTTCCCCGACCGCCCCGCCTGGCGGACCTTCGCGGTCGGCGCGTTCGTCGCGTCGGCGTGGGGGCTCGGCGACGAGCTGCACCAGGCGTTCGTTCCGGGCCGCAGCGCGGAGATCCTCGACTGGGTCGCCGACACGCTCGGCTCCGTCACCGGTGCGGGCCTACGCTTCGCACTCAGTCGATTCCGCGCCGCGGGCGGCACACCCGCCGAGGAGAGCCAGTGAACACCAAAGACGAACACCCGGGGGCCATCCTGCTGCCCTACGGCGAGCACGAGCCGCAGATCGCGGCTGACGTCTACATCGCGCCCGGCGCGGCGATCATCGGGGACGTCGCGCTCGGAGCCGAGTCCAGCGTCTGGTTCAACACCACCATTCGCGGCGACGTGCAGCCCATTCGCATCGGCGCCCGGACCTCCATCCAGGACAACTCGGTGATTCACGCCACCGACGGCTGGGCGCCGACCCTCGTCGGCGAGGACTGCGTGGTGGGCCACGGCGTGATCCTGCACGGCTGCACGCTGGGCAACCGCGTCCTGGTGGGCATGGGCACCATCATTCTCGACGCGGCCAAGATCGGCGACGACGTGCTGATCGGCGCGGGCTCACTCGTCACCGCCCGTACCGAGATCCCGAGCGGCACACTCGTGATGGGGCGACCGGCGAAGGTGAAGCGCGAGCTCACCGACGCGGAGCGCGAGAGCATCCAGCTCGGTGCGGTCCACTACGTGCAGAAGACGCACGCCTACCGCGGGGACTGAGCTACTCGGCGCGGCGGAAGGTGACGACGATGCCGTTGCCGTCGACGGCGACCGATCGCCGCTCCATCAGCGTCCGCTGGTTGCAGTCGAGGAAGCGGAAGTCCCAGTACCCCGGGTCGATGGTCCAGTAGCGCGAGGTGTTCGGGCCGATCGTCTCGGTCTGCCCGAGCCGGTCCGGGCCCCAGTTGCCGTCGCTCGTCTCGGAGACGTTCACGTAGCAGATGGTGTGCGGCGACTGGTTGTCGATCGCGAAGTGGGTGTTGCCGCCCTGGACCACCACCCCGCCATGGGTGGCGCCGGCCGGTGCTTGGCCGCCGCCACCCGTGGCGTAGACAGGTCCGCAGGCCACTCCGAAGAGAATGCTGGCCCAGGCGACTAGAGACATCGTTCCCCGCATGCCGGAATGATTTCAGGTGACAAATCCTGATGCAAGGAAAAATCCGCTTGAGATGAAAGAAAGAGATCGCTAGCCTGTCACCCATGCTGGGGCGGGCTCTGGTGGTGGTGCTGGTACTTGGGGCGACCGAGGTCGCGGCGGCTCAAGGGCCCTTTCAGGTCGACGCCCCGGAGCCGCAGACGTTCACGATCGTCGGCATCGATCTGGCGGGCGGGTGGGGTCACTCGATCGTCGAGCTCGACCTGCGCTGGATGTTGCTGACGCGCGCCGGCTTCATGATGGACGTCCGCGCCGGCGGCAGCTGGGGACTCGCCGAGCCGGGGTGGGGCGTGCACACCGACGCGATCGTCGGCTGGGCCTTCAGCTGGAAGAGCGGGGTCAGCGACGCGATCACCACCGCCGAGCTGCACGCGCAGTTCGCCAACGTGCGCGTCGACGCCTATCGCTACCTGTCGGGCGTCGTGCCGGCGCGCGGCCACTTCGCGATCATCGGCGGTGTGAAGACGAGCATCCTGCGCGGGGTCTTCGAGAACCCCTTCGAGGAAGACACGAACCTCTACTACATGCGCATCGCTGGTGGCATCGAGCTCGGCAAGGTCTGGGGCTCGTGGGCGAGCCGCAACGGCTACCGCCAGTTCCTCTGGGGCTACAGCGGCTTCCGCGCGATGTTCCTCTACTCCCCGCAAGAGGCGTACGAAGAGAACAGCGACGAGAAGCTCAGCCGCTTCGGCGCCGCACTCCAGTGGATCCAGACCACGCGCCTCGGCCGCTCCCGCAGCATCTTCGGCGCCACCATCGGCCTCGAACCTGGGGCGGGCTGGCTCTTGCACGCCAACCTGACCTGGCCCCTCTACGTCGGCTCGTTCCAGTAAGCCGCCGGGAAGCCGACCTGACAGTCGAGCTTCGGGGATGGCCGTAGCGTCTCGGGCGTGCGATAGAATCGTCGAGATGATGAGCTGTCGCGTTGGTTTCTTCCTGGCGTGTCTCTTGAGCGGATGCGGTGGAGAGCCTCGCTCCGATGGATCGATGATCCCGGGGCCAGATGGAGGAGTCATCACGTTCGACGGCGCAATGATCGGACGAGACTCGGGCCAGGACTCCGGAGCGCCGAGGGATGGTTCCACCCCTCGTGACTCGCGACCAATGATCGACTCAGGGCCCGATGACAGCCTCGAACGGTTCGTTCCGGACATTCCGTTCGAGTACGATGGAACGATCATCGAGGTCGGGCTCGAGGTCGTCGGGTTCACCATCGCGCCCCCCGACTTCGAGGGGGGAACTCCTCGGTTCTTGGTCGCGGTCCGGAACACCTCGTTTGACCTTCGTCTCTGCGCGCTCGACTTCAGGATGGAGTTCGATGACTCGTCGGGGACGTACATCGCGCTCGCCCGCGGAGTCATCGAGGGGGTGCCGCACCGGGGAGTGTCCGGAACGGGTCGGTTGACCTACTGCTTGAGCCCGGGAGACGTCGGCATGATGTCGGTTTTCCTGGAGCTTGGCGGGGGCTACACCGTCGAGGACATCGCATCGGCTCGGTGGCAGGCGGGGGCGATCAACCTCACGGATGCCGTCCGCACCTCCGACCTCTTGGTGACGGATCTGGAGGTCATCCCGGACGGAACGCGATACGCCTTTCGAGGCCGCATGCAGAACCGCTCCTCGGCAACCGTCCAGAGCCCTCAGATCAAGGTGTTCGGGGTCAATGCCGTCGGGAGGCCCATGGTGATGGGGAGTGAGATCGAGTTGATCTCGGTCAGCGCAGGAACGTCTTGGTTCTTCGAGACCCTGACGTTCGCCACGAACGACTTCGAGAGCATGGTGGCTTTCCCTCAGGCGCGAGACCTCTGAGGAGCTACGGGCAGTCGGCGAACTGGATCGGCACGACGTAGCGAACCCCCAGGACCAAGGCGGTCAGGGGACCGGTCGGCACGATGTCGCTGGCGAAGCCGGCGACGACACCCCCGTCGGCGTCCATCCGTTCCCAGTCGCCCGGTCCGATGCGGCGTATCCGTCGTACATGGCGACCGGCGTCCCACCAGGCCGCGACCGTCCCCGAGGGATGGGGATAGAGGTCCGCGGAGGTCTGCAGGTCGAAGGTCGCCGTAACTGGGGTCGAGCTCCCATGGTCGGCTCCGTGGAACCAGCTCGCCGACGGTACCGTCGTGTTGCCACGCCCGATCAGATACTCGTTCTCGCCTGCGGCTCGAGCGATTCCGTGCGCGTAGTCTTCCCAAGGCGTGGACCCATCCAGCAAGAGTGTCGAGCTACGTGGGCCCCCCTGAGCGTCCAGGCGGATGGCGGAAGTGGCGAGCCCCGGCGCGAGGACGTCGATGGTCCCATCCGGGTACTGCTGGCGGGCGATCTGGTAGTGGTAGGGATTGGCTTCGTAATGGAGGCGTCGTGAGGGACCGAGGGTCGACCCGGTGAGACCGAGCGAGCGGGAGTAGACGGACCACCCCACTTCTCGCCCGAAACTGTCGTAGTCGCGGTAATCCATCGTGAGTGCGGTGAACCCCGCGACGGGATCGTAGAAGAGCGCATGCCGTGGCGTGCCCATGCCGCCGGTCGGGAGCATCTCTCCCGTGCCACGGTCCTCATCGATGCGGATGGGAGCGGTCACCTGAGTTCCATCGAGCAGGGTTCGCATGAAGTAGCCTTGCGCCATCCCGCCCACTTCCTCGGAGAAGAGGATGCCCACGGTGGTGCCGTCCCACGCGGCTGCTAGCACGGACACGAACCCGGCCCCGGCGGTCGTGTTCCGGTACGCGATGACCTCCGAAGCCGCGACGGTTCCATCCGCGTTGAGCACGAGGAGCAGGACTTGGCGGTCGTTGGAGTAGTTGATCCTTCCCACCACGACGATTCGACCATCTCCGAGCGCGGCCCACGCCTGGCCGTCCAGGGGCGTCGAGCGGTACTCCGAGAACACACCAGCGATCGGCGCGGGGCATAGACAGAGCCCGTCCGAGCAAGTCATCCCAGGGTCACAGACGACGCCGCACGAACCGCAGTTCTGCTCGTCAGCCCCGAGGTCGGCACACCCGCCAGGGCACGGGGTCTCGGTGCTCAGGAAGCACTGGCAGCTCCCGCCGTTGCACTCGGAGCTGGGTGGGCACTCGTTGTCGCACATGCCGCAGTGCAGGTCGTTCTCTTGGACGTCGGTGCAGAGTCCGCGGCTCTCACAGAAGAGCTCGCCCGTGCCGCATACACATCGGCCGAGTGAGCACACCTCGTCTCCGCGGCAGCTCGCCCCGCAGCCACCGCAGTTGTTCACATCGAATCGAGTGGAGATGCAGTTCCCTTCGGCCGGACACCATTCCTGAAAGGTGGAGGGGCACCGGCAACCGCCGGACGAGCACACTTCGCCGTTTCGGCACTCGACTCCGCAGGCTCCACAGTTCTCGGTGTCGACGCGAATGTCCACGCAGCCGGTCATCGGGCCGCAGTCGACGTCGCCTGCATCGGAGCACGTACAGCTGCCGCTCACGCAAGAGAGGTGTGCCTCGCAGGTCGTTCCACAGGATCCGCAGTTCGTAGGGTCGGTGTCGAGCCGCTCACAGCTGGAGCCGCAGAAGGTCGCGAGTGGGTCCGAGCAGACGCACCCGCCGACGGTGCAGGTCTGGTCGACGGTGCAAGTGACCCCGCATCCACCGCAGTTGTCTCGATCGAGCGCGGGCATGCAGGTGGGCCCGCAGTAGACCCCGCTGGAGCATACGCAGCTGCCGCCCTGGCAGTTCTCACCCCCAGCGCACGTGTTGCCGCAGGCGCCGCAGTTCGCCTCATCGGTTGCTACCCGTACGCACTCTCCACCGCAGAACAGGTCGCCCGCTCGGGGACAGACGCAGGTCCCGCTGGCGCAGACGAGCGTCGACGGGCAGGTGTTTCCACAGGCCCCGCAGTTGGCTTCGTCGTCACCGAGCTGGACGCAAGACGTACCGCATGCCGACTCACCGACGTCACAGCTGCAGGAACCGCCAGAACACGAGAGTTCCCCGAGGCAAGCGTTCCCGCATGACCCGCAGTGGGCGTCACTGGTGGCGGTCGCAACGCACGAGCCGTCGCAGAGGGTGGGCGTCGACGCAGGGCAGTTGCATTCGCCATCGAGACACACTTGCCCGTCTGCGCAGCTGGCTCCGCAGCCACCGCAGTGGTCCTCGTCGTTCGAAGGATCCACACAGGCGTCGTCGCAGAGGATGTCGAGCTCGTTCGGACACTCGCATTCGCCGGCAAAGCAGGTCTGAGCCGGGCTGCAAGCGGCGTTGCAGCCGCCACAGTGCTGGTCGTCGCTGGAGGTGTCCACGCAACTCTCTCCGCAGCGGTCGGGCGAGCTTGCTGGACATACGCACCGGCCACCAGCGCAGACCTCGTGACTGGCGCAGGCACTGCCACACGCTCCGCAGTGGCTCGTGTCGACGGAGATGTCGACACATCCGTTGTCGCAGATGCTGAGACTGGAGTCGGTGCACTCGCAATCACCATCGACGCAGCTCTGATCCGTCCCGCACGCATTCCCGCAGTCACCGCAGTGCCGTGGGTCGTTCTCGCCGACCGGTTCGCCAAAACAAAGTCGGCAGTCGTCGACGGCTCCGTTGCACTCGTTGTCGACCCCATCGCCGCACACTTCTTCCGCTGCATCCGGGACACAGCCACAAACCCGTTGGTCGAAGTTCTCGGGGGATATGCACCCCCAGGTGTCACCATTCGGGCAGCCATCGTCGCTGGAACAGGTGCGCGTGCAGACGCTGCGGTCGGTGGCTATCGCGATGCACAAACCAGTGCGACAGTCACGGCCCGTAACACAGGGCTCGCCGATGTCCCGTGTTCCGAACGGACCCGCGTCCCCGGTGGGGTTCGAGCTGGCGTCGCAGCCGAGGAGAGTGGACATGGTCGCGACGAGCGAGACCACCAGGCGCGAATGATTGGTCACCAGAAGGACTCTTTCTGGTTGGCCGGGAGTCAGCAAACCATTCGGTTTTGACTCTAACTCATCCGCTCGGCTCCTGCAGTGGATCTCTCCGTTGGAGGATTGGAGACGGGCCGCTTTCGTCGTGACGATGCACCATCACCCTCCGGTGAAGGACGCGATGGTGCCCTGCAGCGCGAGCGCTAGCTGTCGACCTTCAGGATGGCGTGGAACGCCTCCTGGGGGATGTCGACCGAGCCGACCGCCTTCATGCGCTTCTTGCCCTCCTTCTGCTTCTGGAGGAGCTTGCGCTTTCGGCTGATGTCGCCGCCGTAGCACTTCGCGGTGACGTCCTTGCGCATGGCGCGGACGGTCTCGCGGGCGATGATCTTCGAGCCGATGGCGGCCTGGATGGCGACCTCGTACATCTGGCGCGGCACGATCTTCTTGAGCTTCGCGGCGAGCTCACGGCCGATGTGGAAGGCGTTGTCCTTGTGGACGATGGCGCTGAGCGCGTCGACCTTGTCGCCGTTGATGAGCATGTCGAGCCGCACGAGCTTGTTCGCGCGGTAGCCCTCGAGCTCGTAGTCCATCGAGGCGTAGCCCTTCGTCACGCTCTTGAGCTTGTCGAAGAAGTCGTAGAGGACCTCGGCCAGCGGGAGCGCGTAGACGATGATCACGCGGTTCTGGCTGGCGTACTTGAGGTCCTTCTGCTCGCCGCGGCGGTCCTGGCAGAGCTTGATGACGGGCCCGACGTACTCCGAGGGCACGTGGATCGAGACCTCGAAGTAGGGCTCCTCGACCCGGTCGATGTCGCCGGTCTCCGGGAGGAGCGAGGGGTTCTCGACCTCCTTCATGGAGCCGTCGCGCATGTACACGTGATAGACGACGCTCGGCGCCGTCGTGATCAGGTCCAGGTTGTACTCGCGCTCGAGGCGCTCCTGGACGATCTCCATGTGGAGCAGCCCGAGGAAACCGCAGCGGAAGCCGAAGCCGAGGGCCTCGGAGGTGTCCGGCTCCCAGAAGAGCGCGGCGTCGTTGAGCTTCAGCTTCTCGAGCGCGTCGCGCAGGTCCGAGTACTGGTCGGCGTCGGTCGGGAAGACGCCGCAGAAGACCATCGGCTTCACTTCCTTGAAGCCGGGGAGCGGACTCTCCGCTCGGTCGTGCACGTGGGTCAGCGTGTCGCCGACCTTGAGGTCCTCGATCTCCTTGATCGACGCGGCGAAGACGCCGACCTCGCCGGGCCCGAGGTGGTCGACCTCCTTGGGCCAGGGGCTGAACACACCGAGCTCGGTGACGACGTGCTCGGCGCCGGTCGCCATGAGCTTGATCTTGTCGCCCTTCTTCACGGTGCCGTCGACGACCCGCATCATGCCCATCGCGCCGCGGTAGCTGTCGTACCAGCTGTCGAAGAGTAGGGCGCGCAGCGGCCCCTCTTCCTTGGCCTTGGGCGGCGGGACCTTCTTCACGACGGCTTCGAGGATCTCCTTCACGCCTTCGCCAGTCTTGCCGCTGCAGGCCAGAACCTCTTCGACCTCGAGGCCGATGACCTCCTCGACCTCGTACTGCACGCGCTCCACGTCGGCGCTCGGCAGGTCGATCTTGTTGAAGACCGGGATGATCTCGAGGTCGCCCTCGAGCGCCAGGTAGACGTTGGCGAGCGTCTGCGCCTCGACGCCCTGGGTGGCGTCGACCACCAGCAGCGCGCCCTCACAGGCGGCGAGGCTACGGCTGACCTCGTAGCTGAAGTCCACGTGGCCGGGCGTGTCGATGAGGTTGAGCTGGTACTCGACTCCGTCCTCGGCGACGTAGGGCAGCCGGACGCCCTGCGACTTGATGGTGATGCCCCGCTCCTGCTCGAGCTCCATGCGGTCGAGGAGCTGCTCCTTCTTCTCGCGGGAGGTGATCGCTCCGGTCACATCGAGGATGCGGTCGGCCAGGGTGCTCTTCCCGTGGTCGATGTGAGCGATGATGCAGAAGTTGCGGATCTTGGAGAGGGGGGCGGACATCGTCGTTAGGCGCGATCAGATCGCGCACCCGTCCATGACGGCAGCAGGCGTCCTCGGCAAGGCAGCGAGCGTCGATCGACGCCCGGACCCGTCACCGCTCGGTGGCGGCGTCCAGCGTGAGCTGGCCTGGGAGCTCGTCCTTGTGGCGCTCGAGCACGAGATCGATCCCCTCGCGGATGTAGACCGCGACGGGAACCTTGGTTCGCTCGTGCAGGAGCTTGAGCTGCTCGTTCTGCTCGGGCGTGATGTAGACGGTGGTGGAGATCTTCTTGCGGGCCATCGTGGTGAGCTCCGCCCGCCGAAGCGAGCGCGGGTGAACCTATATGGCACTACACATGGCGTCAATCGTTGATTGACGCCCCATCGCGTATCCATCGGCCGGCCTCGCGCGCCTTGCGGGCCCATGATAGGGCCGCATATGCTCCCAGGGCGCACTGCGCTCCGGGGGAGCTTGCGCCCGCTGCGAGTCGGCTCGCGGAGACAACCATGCGAAATCATTGGATCAAATACGGTCACGTCGCGCTCGCGGCGCTCCTGGCTCTGACGGCCACCGCCTGCGGAGACGACGAGGAGGGTGTGGCCGAGGCCAACGACGTCCTCGAGGGCAGCCGCGGCGACGAGAACGTCCGTGAGCAGTGCGTCGCCAGCGGGGTCGATGTCCAGGCCGTCGACGTGAACAACGACGGGGCTCCGGACATCCGACATGCGGTGGCCGACGGCGTCCGGCGGTGCACCGAGATCGACATGAACTTCGACGGTCAGACCGACGTGACCCGCTTCTACGCGCCCGACGGCCAGACGCCCATTCGCGAGGAGCACGATTTCGACTTCGACGGTCGCATGGACCAGATCGCCTACTTCGAGAACGGCAACCTCGTCCGGAAGGAGCTCGACACGAACTTCAACCGGCGCATCGACACGTGGATGTGGTGCGCGAACGGCCTCGTGTCCCACGCGGAGCGTGACCGGACCAACGACGGCGACGTGGACACCTGGGAAGACTACGAGGACGGCCGGATCAGCCAGGCTCGCTACGACGACAACAACGACGGAGAGCCCGAGAAGTGGGAGCTCTTCACCGAGGGGCGCCTGACCAAGATCCAGTACGACACCGACCGCGACGGCCAGCCCGACCGCGACGAGGACGTCCCGCCGGACCAGGCCGGGCCGGCCGACGAGCGGATCACCTGCGAGATCCTCCCCGAGGAGTCCGAGGAGGAGAGCTCCGCGCCGGCGAACGGGACCGTCCCGAGCGACGACGCGGACGGCGCCGAGGGCGAAGACGATCCCGCCGAGGGTGAGGACGGCGAGAACGCCCAGGACAACGAGGAGTCGATCGCCGACATCGTCAGCGGCGGCGCCGGCACCGAAGGAGGCGACCAGTGAGGACCCTGCTCATCGCGTCGCTCGCCCTGGCCCTCGTCGGCTGCGGCGACGACGAAGAGGAAGCCCGCCGCAACGCGCCGGAGCGCGCGGAGTCCGCGTCGGGCGCCGAGCGCCCAACGGACGACCAGGGCCGCTGTGAAGGCGGCACCGACCGAGAGGTCAGCGAGTACGACACCTCCGGCGACGACTACCCGGACGTCCGAAAGGTGTTTCTGGTGAAGGGGACCGGCCGGCTCGCCCGGCTGATCCTGATCTGCCGCGAGGCCGACCTGAACGGTGACGGCACCAAGGACATCGTCCGTTACTACAACGACGAGGGGCGGCCGGCGCGCGAAGAGGCCGACCGCAACTTCGACGGCAAGATGGACGAGGTGACCTTCTTCGAGCGCGGCCGCATCGCCCGCATGGAGCAGGACACCAACGCCGACGGAAACATCGATACCAAGGTCTTCTACGAAAACGGCCGACCGCTGCGCGGTGAGCGCGACCTCGCCGGCCGCAGCACGGCGAGCAACTGGCGCCCCGACGTCTGGGAGTACTACGAGGAGGGCCGCGTGGTCCGCTCCGGCGTGGACCTGGATGGCGACGGTCGCGTCGACCGTTGGGACCGGGACACCATCTGGTACGAGCAGCGGGCCCGCGAAGAGGCCGAGCGTCAGGCCCAGGAAGAGGCCGAGGCGGCCGAGGGCGAAGAGGGCGACGAAGAAGAAGACGAGGCCGAAGGCTGAGCCTTCCGCATCCCCTTGGAGCGCCTACAGAAAGTCATCGCCGCCGCGGGCATCGCCTCGCGGCGTAAGGCCGAGAAGCTGATCACCGCGGGCCGCGTCCGGGTGAACGGCAAGGTCGTCACCGAGCTCGGCACGAAGGTCGATCCCCACAAGGATCGGGTCGAGGTCGACGGCCGCCGAGTCGTCGCCGAGACGCGGATGTATTTCGTCCTCCACAAACCGCGCGAGATGGTCAGCACGCTCGAGGACCCGGAGGGCCGGGCGACGCTGGCGGAGATCCTGAAGCGTGCCCACGTGCAGGTGCACCCGGTCGGCCGGCTCGACTACCACACGAGCGGCGTGATGCTGGCGACCAACGACGGCGACATGACCGACGCGCTCCTGCGACCGGTGGGCGGCGTGCCGAAGGTCTACCTCGCGAAGATGCAGGGCCGGGTGGACGTCGAGGCGCTCGACAAGCTGCGCAACGGCGTGGTGCTCGACGACGGGCGAACGACACGACCGGCGGAGGTCTTCGTCGAGCGCGCAGAGCACAACAACACCTGGGTGAACATCACGCTCAAGGAAGGCATGAACCGTCAGGTGCACCGGATGGGTGACGCCATCGGCCACCGGGTCATGCGGCTCGTCCGACTCAGCTTCGCGGGCATCACCGCCGACGGCCTTCGCCCGGGCGAGATGCGTGAGCTCCACGGCAAGGAGCTCGAGTTGCTGAAGAAGAAGTATCTGAATCCGGCGAAGCACCGGAACAGCTGAGCCGACTCCGAGAACCGATCGCCGACTCCGAGAACCGATCGCCGACTCCGAGAACCGATCGCCGACTCCGAGAACCGATCGCCGACTCCGAGAACCGTA
>JAEPMI010000006.1:26979-343216 GCA_017644045.1 Deltaproteobacteria bacterium | reverse complement strand
GACGACCGGCTCCGAGAACCGACCGTCCGAGCTCAGGCCTGGACGACGAGCGCGGTGATGTTGTCCTGGCTGCCCGCTCGGTACGCCTGACGAATCAACTCGCGCGACGCTTCCTGCGGATCCTCGAAGTCGCGGAGCACGGCGCTGATGTGGCGCGGGTGCATCACGTCGCTGAGACCATCGCTGCAGAGAAGGAAGATGTCGCCCGGCTGGACCGGATGGATCTCGATGTCGGGCTCGTGGTTCGCGTTCGGCGCGAGGCAGCGGGTGACCATGGCCGCCATCTGCGGGGTCGTGTGCTCGAGAATGGCCCAGGCGCCGGCGGCGCGGAGCTCGGCCACGAAGGAGTGGTCCTGGGTGAGCTGCTCGAGCTCGCCGTCCCGGAGGCGGTAGACACGGCTGTCGCCGACGTGCGCGACCACGGCGAAGCGCTCGTGAAGGAAGAGCGCCGCGAGCGTGGTGCCCATCTCGTGGAGCTCGCGGTCGCCGTTCGCCAGCGTCTCGATCTCGCGCTGCGCGAGTCGGATGGCGCGGTCGAGCTTCTCGACCAGCTCGATGTGCTTGCGGGTGGCGACCGGACCGCTGCCGCGTCGCGACCGCTCCACCCGGGTGGTGGCGTCCAGGTAGGCGGCCGCGCCGGGCGACGTCTGGTAGTCGTCATCGAGCGAGATGATCGGGTTGGTGGCCGGCGTCTGGAAGAACTCCATCACGGTGTCGGCGACGACCCGGCTGGCGACCTCGCCGCCCTCGTGGCCCCCCATGCCATCCGCCACCAGGAAGAGCCCGAGGTCATCGCGGACGCGAAAGGCGTCCTCGTTGTTGTCCCGGCGCCCCACGATGCTTTCCCCAAATGCGCGCATGGGTGGGGACATGTGCGATAGACGTGCCACATGTCGCCTAGACGGAATCACTGAACTTTTGGCGCGATAGGGGTGGCGGCCGCCGGCGGATCGGTGGGGCCTGGCGCCACCAGGTGGCGGATCCAGTCGCCACCCGGTGTGCCAATGGAACGTGTTCCATCCGGCTCTAGAACGCTTCGTATTCGGCTTCGGGCACCAGGACCCGCGCCTGGAAGGGCTCGACGCCCACGGCGACGGTTCCATCGGCCGCGACGGTGAAGCGGTCGCCGGTCAGCGCGTCCGCGAGGACCGAGCCAGCCGCCGCGTTCACCGCCATGGCGTTCCCCTCGAAGGTCGTCGAGCTCGGGTGATTGCCCTGCGCGTTGATGACCACGAGGGCGTAGTGGGTGCCGTCCGTGCGCTCGAACGCCACGACGCCAGCGTCCTCTTCGTCACCGGTGCGGTCGCTGGTCCAGGTGAAGACCATCTCTCCGCGACGGAGCGCTTCGTAGCGCTTGCGGACTCGGATGAGCCGGCTGGTGTAGGTGAAGGTCTCGCCGGTGGTGGCGTAGCCGCTCCACCAGAGCGGCTCACGGTTCGCGGGGTCGTTGCCGCCCGCGAAGTCCTGCTCGGTGCCGTAGTAGATGCAGGGGATGCCTTCCTCGAACATGAGGAAGGCGAGGGAGGCGCGGAGCGCGCGGGTGTCCGGCTGTCGCCAGAGGAAGCGCGGCACGTCGTGGTTGTCGACGAAGTTCACCAGCGCCCGGTGCGGGGGGACGCCGATGCCGCCCTCTTGCATCGTGGTGCCGTAGTTGATCGGTCGGTTCGCGTGCAGGTCGGCGATCTTCGAGGTGGGGCCACCGTTGGCGAAGACGTCGTCGAAGACCTGGAACTTCTGCGGGAAGTAGAAGACCGAGTCGAGCTCGCCGGGCGCGGTGTAGCTGCCGACCAACACGTCGTCGCCGTCGAACGCTTCGCCGAACATCAGGAAGCGGTCCTTGCCGGCCATCGAGAGGCGCTGACGCACGCGCTGCGCGAACTCCTGCCAGAACTCGTGCTCGACGTGCTTGACCGTGTCGATGCGGAAGCCGTCGAGGTCGAGCTTGAGGACCCAGTCCGAGTAGACCTGGATCAGCGCGTCGCGCACCTCGGGGTTCTCGGTGCGCAGGTCCTTCAGGCCGCCGGGGAAGTCGCCGTAGACGACCTGCTCACGGTCGTTCCAGTTGATGACGCGCCCACGCAGGTTGTAGGCGTCGCGGCGCTGGAAGATCGGCGGGTTCGGCGGGATCCGGAAGATCTCCGGCATGTCGAAGAAGCGGATGGGCGCGGGGCCGGCTTCGCCGAGGCTGGTGAGCGACTGGACGCCCCGCGAGTCGTAGTCCGGGTCGTACTCGGTGATCTGCGTGACCGGCGTGCGCGAGCCGGCGCCGGGGTCGCCTGGGTTGAGCGGGTAGCCGCCGGCGATCGAGATGTCCGGCGAGCCGTTCATGTTGATGTCGTAGTAGAAGACCTGACCCAGGTGATTGGTCACGATGTCGAGGACCACCTTGATCCCGCGGACGTGGCACTCGTCGACCATCCGCCGGAGGGTCGCGAGGTCTCCGAAGTGCGGGTTCACCTTCTCGAGGTCGACCGCCCAGTAGCCGTGGTAGCCGTCGATGCCCGCGTCGGTGTCGACGTTGCGCACGATCGGGCTGATCCACAGCGCCGTCACGCCCAGCTCCTCGAGGTAGTCGAGCTGGTCGATGACCCCCTGCCAGTCGCCGCCCTTGTAGCTGGTCAGCACCTGGTCGTCCGGATTCACCCGCCAGTCGTTGGACGCGCTGCCGTTGGCAAAGCGATCGACCATCAGCTGGTACATCACCTCGTCGCGCCAGTCCTCGACGTGCGTCTCGACCTCGCCGAGCCGAAGATCCTCGGCGTCGCCGGCCACACAGCCGGCGAGCGCCAGGGCGAGAATCCCGTGCCTCAGAATCCGTAGCTGCTCGAGTCGAACCACCATTCCGCTCCTACGCCGAGAAAGTGTTCCACGGTTTGCCGCGAGCGCGGGTCTTCCATGGGATAGAGACGGCGCGCATCCGCGTCACGGATGGTCGCCGAGTAGATCAGTCGAATGTGCGGGCGCGTGTACGTCCCGCGCCCGAAGGGGGAGATGAACGGGATGAACCCGATCTTCGTGACGCCCCCGCGTCGCACCTGGCCGGTGGTCTCGTCGAGCGCCGAGGTCTGCATCGCCTGGTAGCTGAGGTCGAGGCTGAGCCCGGCCATGTCGTGGAGCCACACGTGCGGCCGCACGATGACCGCGCCCTCGGCGAGCGAATGCCGGTCGAAGACGTTCGCGTCGGCGTCGCGGAAGTAGCGGTAGTAGCCGCCGATCTGCATCCCGAAGATGCCGCGCTCGACGTTGGCGCTCAGGCCGATGAGGAGCTCGCGCGCGCGCCCCGCGGTGCGCTGCACGCTGCCGGTCGTGAAGGGCACGGCGAAGGGGTCGTAGGCGCCGAGACCGTTGGCGTACTTGATGAACAGGTTGCCGAAGGTGTTCGAGTCGGCGAGGTACCCGCCGAGCTGGGCGCCGACCACGTAGCCCTCGTCGCGAGGGAGGATCTCGGTGCCGCCGCCATCGACCTCGCGCTCGCCGTCCGGAAGGAAGTGCCCCTCGCCGTAGACGATGGCCTTGAGCCCACTCCGCGCGCGCCGGCCGGCGGGCCAGAAGGTCGCCTTCGCGGCCACGGTGAAGCGCGGTCGGTCGAGCAGGACCACGTCGTCCGGCAGGAACCCGGCGGTGGGGACCGCGCCGCTGACCTGGCGGTGGAAGGGGTCGTTCGGCCGCGCGAGGCCGCCGACGAGCCGGAGCTCGAAGCGGTCACCGTTGGCGCCTTCGCCGAAGGAGTAGTCGAAGCCCGCGCCGACCGTGTTGAGGTTGTCGAGGGGCCAGAAGTTCAGGAGGTAGATGTCGTCGCCGCGCCACATCCGGGAGCCGGCCCAGATCGACAGGCCGTCCGTGAAGGCGTCGGTGACCATCGCGAAGAGGTTCCGGACCGCGATGGACTCGTCGAAGTCCCCGTCGAGGTGGAAGAAGGGCCCGCCGAAAGCGACGGTGGCCACGATGATCGACTTGGCCCCGCTCGGCAGCGTGTCCTGCCGCCGGAGCTCGAGCTCGAAGTAGACGTCCTCGTCGATCCGCGGACCGAAGGAGATGATGTCGGAGTCGCGACCGAGCCCGCCGCGGAGGTTGCTCGCGACGGCCACGCGACCGTAGGAGCCAAACGAGAAGCCGGAGGTGAAGCTGCGCGCGGGCGCCGCAGCACCCGGGCCGGTCGGGGTGAGCTCGCTCATCGGGGCGTTGCTGGCCGCGCTCGTCCCCTCCTCGGGGTCCCGCTCGTCGGGCTCGGCCTCGAGCTCGCTGGCCTCGGGCTCTTCCGCGTTCGCCGCAGGGGCGATCTCGCCCTCTTCGACGGTGGGATCCCCCTCCGCCGTCGTCTGGGCGGAGGTGATCGAAGCGCACGAGAGCACCCCCAACACCCCGCCGAAGATCACCCGAATCTTCCGCATGGCGGCCGACCATAGGGGACGCGACCCCTCCGGTCGAGCGCCCCATTCACGGGAGGCGCGGAAGGGTCAGCGGGCCCGGCGCGCCATCGCCACGAGCTCCCAGTACGGCGGCGTGTAGCCGCGCTCGTCTCGGAAGGTCTCCACCTCGGCACGCACGGCGTCGGCGATGGTGCGGTGCCTCGCGCGCAACCACTCGACCCGGAGCGCGACGGTCGCGCTCATGCCCTCGGGGATCGGTGCCGCCGTCCCGAAGAGACCACGGACCCAGCTGTAGGCCTTCGCGAGCCGCGCGAAGGGGAGGCGAGCGTAGGAGTAGCCGACCTCGTCGCCGTCGGCCGCGCCCTCCAGCATGGCGTCGACGACCGCGTCGTCCACGTGGGCCTGGAAGAGCGTCTCCGGAGCACGCCACTCCGCGACCACGGCGAGCTGCGGGTCGTGCTCGAGGTCGCTCGGACCATGGGTCTCGAAGCGCTTCACGCCGAACCGACTCAGCCAACGCGCCGTTCCCTCGCTGCTCGTCTTGGTGAGGCCCTTCCAGAGGTGGACGCCTTCGTTGGCGTAGTGGGTCGACGCGACCTCCGAGCAGAACTGCTTGTCCGGATCGTCCCAGTCCATGGCGAAGTCGTAGGGGATGTGCCTGCTCGCGGCTTCCGCGATGGCGGCGCTCGCCGCGCGGTGGGGGATCGCCGGGTCGTCCAGCGCCTCGGGCCGCAGCCGCAGCAGCATCACCCGGAGCTTCGGGTCGCCCTGGTAGGTCTCCACGCCCGCGATCTTCGTGCCCACCTCGATGTGCGCCTCGATGGTGCGAAAGGTGCCGTCTTCGCTCACGTGCACGAGGGCGACGTGGGAGAAGCTGCCCGGGTAGTCGCTCCCCCGCGCGATGAGCGCCGAGGTCGGGGCGCCGCCACGCGAGAGCAGGATGTCGCCCGAACACACACGTGTGTCGTGGAGCGTCGTGCAGGGGCCCGCGCCCTCCACGTCCTCGCCGCGCACGATCACGGGCATCTCGTCGGCGGGCATCTGGAGCATGACCTCTTCGATGGCCATCCGTCCGCCTTGCAGCAGGCGGTAGAGACGCTGCCTGGCGTCCGTCTCTTCGAGGTTCCACCCGAGCGCGGTCTGCCGGATGCGCGTCCGTGCCTCCCCGTAGAAGTCGACCAGCGCGCGAGCGTCGTCCGGACAAGCGGCCGTCTGCGCGGCGAGGTCGAAGAGCGACTGCTCCCACTCGTCCCATCGTGGGTCGTTCGGCTCGGCGCCGTCGAGCGCCGCGAGCCTCTCCGCGAGCACGCTCGTGTCGAAGGGCTGGCATCCGTGGTCGCGCGCCGCGGCGAAGCGCGCCTCCAGGGCTTCCCAGACCTCGTCCTGGTTCCAGGTGAACGGCTCGCCGTCCGAGCGCTCCGGCGGATCGGCCGGGCACTCCGGCAGATAGAGCAGGGCGATCACGATGGCGATGCCGGCCACCGCTCGGAGCAAGCGCTTGCGCACCCCCGAACGCTATCAGACCTCGGCCTCGAGCAGCGCGCGCAAGCGGCGGACCCAAGCGTCTCGCGGGTCGGGGTTCCCTCAGAGCGACGTTCGAGCTCGAAGGAGGAACGATGAGCGAACGAGCCCGATGGACGGCGCCCCTGATCGCGCTGGCCTGGATGGGGGCGTGCGCACCGCGCGCGATGGCGCCCCTCGCGATCCAGAACGAGACGCGCGTGCCCGTACGACCCGGCACCGGAGTCGAGGAAGCGCCACCACCGCAAGTGCCGATCTCGACGGCTCCCGTGGACATGAGCGCCGCTGGGTGGGAGGTGCGGATCCACAGCCGTTGGCTCCGCACCCCCGCCGTCGCCGAGGGACGAGTCTACGTCGGAGGCGGGCTCGGCAGCCGCGACATGATCGCCTACGACGCGCGCACCGGCGGCGAGGTCTGGCGAACCCGCGTCGGCGACGTCGGCCCCACCTCGGCGCTGGTCCATCAGGGCCGCGTGATCTTCGGTACCGAGAGCTGCCACGTGCACTCGCTCGACGCGGAGACCGGCGCGATCGAATGGGAGCGCTACCTGGGCGACCCGATCACGGCGGCGCCCGCGGCCGGGTCGCGGAGGGTCATCGCCGCACATCGCGACGAGAGGCGAGACGGCTGGGCGCTCACCGCGCTCACGCTCCGTACCGGCGAGCCGGAGTGGTCGGTTGCGCTGAGCGACAACGTGCTCGATGCGCCGGTCCTCGCGGGAGACTCCGTCTTTCTCTCCACGGCTGCCGGCGAGGTCTGCGCCTTCGTCCTCACGAGCGGTGAGCCGCGTTGGTGCCGACCCCTCGGCGCCATCGGCGCGCCCACGGTGTATGGACACGAGGTGCGCGTCGTCGTGTGGCCGCGGGGTGCCGGAGGCCAACGATTGCAGCTCACCGCGACCCTCGAAGGTCTGGAGCCGGGCCGCGCCGAGGTCTTCGCGTTCGTCCAGGAGCACCTGAGCGAGCTCGGCGAGTGCGGCTGGAACCGGCCGCTTCGGCTTCCGGTCACCGTCGAGCGGGAGGGCTCCGTGATCGTCGACACGAGCTCGGTCGACGGCCTGCCGCCGGTGGAGGGACGGGAGCCCGAGCCCGGCTCTCCCCGAGCGTGTCTCGATGCGGTCTTCGCCCGGCTCCGGGTGGCCCCCATCGGCGCGCGGGTGGTGCACGACCTCCGCATGGACCGAGGCGGCATCGAGATTGCGCGGCTCGACGTGAACGGTCGCGTGCTGGGCTCGTTCGGTCGCGAGCCGCTCGGAGGCGTTCCGCAGATGGCCGCCCGTGGGGGCGGGCTCTGGCTCTGGCACTACGAAGGGCCGCGGGTGCTGGTCAGCGCAGAGGACTCCGTCGAGGTGCTCGGCGGCACCGTGCGCGTTCGGGAACGTCGATCGGTGATGGGAGACGACACGCTCCGTTGGTCCCACTTCGAGTCGGGTGGTCTCACCGTGCCTGCGGTCGCAGGGCGCGCCTTCGTCTTCGGGACGGCTGCCGGCGCGCTCGTCGTGCACGACCGCGCGAGCGGACGAGTGCTCAGCCGCAGCGCGTTGCCCGCGGGAGTCGCGTCCCAACCGGTGCTCTGGGACGGCTGGGTCTATCTCGTGACGGTCGACGGTCGGCTGATCGCGAGAGACCTCCGCCACGTGCTCGAGCCGGATGCCCGCTATCCGATGTGGGGTGGTGGCGCGACGAGGGAAGGCCGTGTTCTCTGACCCGCCGTGATGGCGGCCCTGAAATCTCGCGTCACCCCGTCGTGCGCGTTACTCTGACGGTTGCATGGGTCGATGGGTGGGGAACGACGGGGACCGGAGATGAGCGATGCGCCTCCGTTCGAACGGCTCTCGGACTTGGCGGCACGCTACGGTCGAGACCTGACCCTCTTCGATCGCGAGTGGACGGTCCCCGTGCTGATGCGCCGACGCGACGCGACACCGCAGGTGGTCGCACAGCCGGGTGGGTTCCACACTCGAGCATCCGACGCGAGCGCCATCGACGCCGCCCTTCGCCAGACACGCGATCGGGGGGGGAGCATCGCGCACGCCAAGGTCACCGGCACCGCGCGCGTGCCGATGACCGACGACGTCATCCGGCTCGAGAAGCGCGACGGTGGCGCGTTCGCGGAGCGCATCGGCATCGGCCGCGCGCCGAAGGTGGACGTTCAGATCTTGCTCTCGAAGGTGTCGAAGTATCACGCCTACGTGACCATCTCGCCCGAAGGGATCGTCGAGCTCGCGGACGCCCGCTCGACGTTCGGCACCTTCGTGGAGGGACAGGAGCTCGAGCCGATGACCCCCATCGCGCTGGGCGACGGCGTGGCCGTGCGACTCGCGACCTACGAGTTCCGCTTCCACTCGCCGGCCGGGCTCCGCGACGCCATCGCTCGCCAGTACCGCATCGCGATGCGCTGAGTAGAGCGCGGGCTGACCATTGCTGGTACACCGGGAAGGTGTCGCCCGAGCCCGAGGCCTTCTTCGCCGAGCTCGCCGCGCGCGCCCTCGAAGGCGCGCAGGCCGCGCCCAGCTACGTGAGCGCGATGCCGATGGTGGGTCGCGGTTGGCGGCTGACGTTTCGGCTGGCGGGAGGAGAAGAGTCGGTGCGAGTGAACGCCATCCGATACCCGGATGGGTTCGTCTACGCGTATCTCCGCGCGGAGCCCGGGCCGAGGGCCGGCCACCTCGACCGGGTCGGCCGATTGCTCTGCCGAGCTCTCGAGCGCGTGCCGCTCGAGGGTCCGCTGCCGGACCCTTCTCGCGCGGCGGTCGCGGAGCGGCAGGAGCCTCGGCAACCCCGTGGCGAGTCCATCGGGATCTACCTGCCAGGCGACTGCGATCGAGCGTGCGAGTTCTGTTCGGTGAGCGTCCAGCGAATGCAGGGTGCGCTGCCGGTGGTTCGCCCCGACGTGCTCGCCGAGGCCTGGGCGTCGATCGAGTCGCAGCTGCGCGAGCGCGCCGAGTCGGCCGACGCGATCACCGTCGAGTGGTCGGGCAAGGACTGCCTCGCCTCGCCTCTCTTCGATCGCGCGCTCGCCCTCGCTCACTCCCTCGGCTTTCGGAAGATGGGCATCCAGTCACCGGGCACCCGCCTCGCCGACGCATCGTTCGTCCAGGTGCTCGTCGATCACGACGTGGACCACGCTGCGCTCACGGCGCACGGGGTCGACGCGGAGGTCTTCGACTCGGTCGGCGGCAAGGAGGGGGCCCATCGGATCTTCTGGCAGGGCGTCGAGCACCTTCGCGCCGCCGGCATCCGCATCTCGCTCGAGGTGCCCTGCGTTCGGAACACCGTGGACACCTTGCCGGAGCACCTCGCGGCGCTCGTCGAGCGCATGGGACCCGACACCCCGATCACGATCTTCTTCTGGTACCCGAGCGACGACATGGAGCACACCTACGGCGAGCGAGGCGTGGACTTCGACACCGCGCTGAGCAGCCTCGCGCGGCTGGCGCGCTCGGTCCCGCCCCGTCGCGTCGCGGTGAACGGCATCCCCGAGTGCGTGGCTCCGCCGGCTCTCCGCGAGCACTTCTTCTGGTCCTACGGTCGGCAACACATGAGCTTCGTGGACTTCGAGCGCATCGACGCGTGTGACGAGTGCGCGGCCCGCGATCGCTGCCCAGGGGTGGTGCCGAGCTACGGCCGGACCTTCGAGCTCACCCCACGGCCCCTCGGCGACTCTCCGCCAGCCGCGCCAGCGTGACCTGGAGCGACTGGGGCAGCTCGCGCTCCCCGAGTGTCCGATAGGCACTCGCGGCATCCGGTAGCTCGCCGAAGAGGTCGCGCAGGCGGAGCTGCACGTAGTCGACCCAGATGGGCGCGCACGCATGCGCGCGCGACCAGTCCCGCACGGCGCCGAGCGGGCGCCATCGCCGCTCGGGCAAGCGCTTGGCGTGACCCGAACGATAGGCGCTCGCGGGGTAGATACCGTTCGCCTCGATCGAGAGTCCGGTCAGACTCGCGCGGTCGGGGGACCCCGGCGGCGCGCGATCCGGTCCGCGATTCGCCGACCGAATCCCCGAGACGTGCATGACCCGGACGTCGGACCACGCATCGACGAACGCCGTCCCGGTCGGGGCCTCGAGGTGCACCAGCGTGTGCGAGCCGTGGTGCTCGGCCGCGTCGCCGGTGGACCAGACGGTCGCCGAGTGACCCAGCGCGCGTAGCGCGTCGGCCAGGCAGACGGCCATCAGCTCGCAATTCGACAGGCCGCTCACCAGGAGCGTGATGCGGCGGTCCATGAAGTCGTCGTCCTCGATCGAGTCCCGCACCTCGAGTCTGGTCTGTCGTTGGGTCACGAGGACACCACGAAGATCGTCCGCGAGCGTTCGCGCCGCGTCGAAAGGGTCGGTCCGTCGATCGAGCTCGTGACCGCGGATCCAGCGGCGGAGCCACATCGTGCGGACGACGTGATCGAGGTCGGCGAGGGGCGGCAGCGACGCGAGCGTGCCCTCGAAGCGGGCCGCGACGTGCGGAGCCAAGCGCGTCGCGAGACCACGTCGAGCTCGGTGCTTCCATGCCCGCATCGCCGTCATCGTCTCATCCCGCGATGGTGATCGGGTGCCCGGATCGATCGCGCTGGGTCACGACTGCGGGGAAGTGGCGGGCCTCGCCGCGCGCGATCCTCCGCGCCGACCATGCCGCGCCCGCGGCGTCGACCACGTCGTCGATACCGATCTCGCCCACCGGGCCGAGGTCGTCGGGCAGAACGATCCCCGCGGCCCGCAGCCGAGCGAGTCGCTCCATGAGGCCGCCCCAGGTCTTCTTGCGACCCGCCGGCGCGTGGCTCGCGTGCATGAGGCGGAAGCTGACTTCCGGGTGGACCTCGTGCAGGCGCTCGTTCGGGAGGAGCGCGTCCGCGTCCCGAATCTTGGGGAAGAGGTGGAAGGACTGCTTCGACAGCCCTCGACCCGTCACGCGTCGCGCGGCTGCGTTCGCCTTCTCGTAGTGAGTCTCGGCGAGGGCGCTCCGGGGTGGGGCGCTGAACACCGACGACGACTGCCCGGTGAGGAACGAACGCGCGCTCGCGTCGGCGTCGCGAACCTCGTCGACCAGCCCGATGGGGATGTCGACGCCGAACGCCTCCGCGGTCGGAAACGCGGCGATCACGTCGGCGAGCGTCCGGGCCGTGGTGGCCTCCACGAAGCCCTTCGAATCGATGGCCACGGCGACCCACCCCTCGCGGCACCCGTCCACGCCGACGCTCACGACCATCCCGCGAGCATCTCATGGCCCGCGGGCGTTTGCTCACGCAAAGTAAGAAGTTGCGCTTCCTACTATTGACTGAGCCCGAAGCGGCCTCCTAGGGTCCCAGCATTGGAGGCTTCAGATGTCTTGCGTGAAGAGATTTTTCTCAGTCGTTCTCGGTACTTCGTTCCTGCTGGCCGGCTGCGGCGATGATGGCGCCGCGAGCTCGGACGCCCCGATGGGCGACATGTCCGTGGCCAGCGGCCGCGCCAGCCTGACCGGCTCGGTGACCCGGAGCGCGATGGCGACCGAGGGAGCGGACGGCGACATCTACATCGCGGTCTTCGACAGGGACCCGGTCCTCGACATGGCCAACGCCGTGGTCGTCGGTGCTGGCTTCTTGGAGGACGCCGACCTCTCGACCGACGGCGCGATGGTCGCTTACGAGGTGGACGACATCCCCGTCCGAGCGGAGCCCTACTTCCTCATCGCCTTCATGGACGACAACGACAACGTCGACGCGAGCGACCCCGACAACGCCGGACCCGACAGCGGCGACCTGCTGAGCCTGCGCGGGCTCGCGTCGGTCAGCGTGACCGTCGACGCTCCCGGCCCGCACGAGCTCGACATCGACCTCAACTCGGTGCTGCCGTGAGCGTGCGACTGCTCCTCGGTGCCACGCTCCTCGCGTCCATCAGCTGCTCCTCGCAGGAGAGCTGCGACCAGACCCCGGGCGGTGACGGCCCCTATCCCACCTACGACTACTGCTCCGAGGCCGCCTATCCAGACTTCACTCATCCGCGGAAGCGCTGGGACGGCACGTACCCCGAAAGATGCGCCGGTCTCACGGGCGAGGACGCCTGGGCGTGCACCGAGCAGCTCTACTGGGAGGTCTTCCAGTTCGACCACGACGGTCGCGCCGACGCCTACCGCCAGCTCGTCCCGGTGGTCGAGGCGGTCGAAGCCGCGGGCGACCTCGATGACCGGACGCTCGCGCGCCTGAACCTGCGGGTCGCCCAGCTCGGCATCGCGGCCATCGCGGAGAGTGGCGAGACCGACCTGCCGGTCGGTCAGATGCAAACGCTGCTCGAGCGCGCTCACGAGCTCGACCCGGACGAGATCTTCATCGAAGCGTGGCTCTCCACGCTCCTCATCAACGGCGCCATCGTGCTCGGCCAGGATCTGGAGCCCCACATCGACCACATGTGGGAGATGTACGAGCGGGATCCGGCGATCACCACGCCGACCCTGATGGCGGTCCTCGTCGGCTTCCCGATGGAGACGGGCATGCCGGACGTCGCCGCCGAGATGGTCGACCGCTTCGATCCCGAGGAAGCCTGCGGCGACGTCTGCGACTGGGAGTTCTTCCGAGCCGAGTTCGGCGGCGCCGGGATGTTCTTCTCGTCCGCCGAGGTCTACGCGCGGGTCGGGAACGCCGAAGGCGCGCGAGCGCAGCTCGAGCTCGCGCGGGCCGCGGACCACTACGACGAGTGGCCGCTGAAGTCGGTCGTCGAGGACGCGCTCGCCGACATCGACTCGTTCCTCGCGCCCTTCGCCGCTCGCGGCGACGACGAGTACGTGACCGACCTGCTCGTCACCGGCACCGACGCCGCGTGCATGGTCTGCCACGCGCCGCTGCCGGAGTGAGCGAGGCCGCTACCGCGGGTCGACCAGTAGCCGGCCCCGGCAGCTGCACGCCTCGGCGTGTCCCAACGACCGATCGATCGACGGCGTGACTCGCAAAACCCACCAGCTTTGGGTAGACGTGCGGTCTGGACCCCATTCAGGAGAGACCATGGCCTACGAAGTGCCCGCCCGCGTTCGTGAGAACGCCGCCACCCCCATTCACGACCTCGACCGCTACCGTGAGCATTGGTCTCGCGCCGAGCGCGATCCCGATGCGTTCTGGCTGGCGGTGACCAAAGAGCGGATCGCGTGGCGCAAGGAGCCGACGCAGGGTCTCGAGGGGAGCTTCCACACCATCGCCGACGGTCCGCTCAGCTGGTTCGGCGACGGCGAGCTGAACGTGACCGAGAGCTGCCTCGACCGGCACCTCGAGACCCAGCCCGACAAGGTCGCGATCCTCTGGGAGGGCGACGAGCCGAGTGACGTCCGGAAGATCACCTACCGGGAGCTCCACGCGGAGGTCTGCAAGGCGGCCAACGCGCTGAAGGAGCTCGGCCTCGAGAAGGGCGAGCGCGCGATCATCTACATGGGCATGGTGCCCGAGGCGGCCGTCGCGATGCTCGCCTGCGCGCGCATCGGCGCCATCCACTCGGTGGTCTTCGGTGGTTTCAGCGCCGAGGCGCTCCGCGATCGGGTCCGCGACTGCGAGGCCGAGGTCGTGATCACGCAGGACTGGGGCCTGCGCGGCAGCAAGACCATCCCGCTCAAGAACGTCGTCGACGAGGCGTGCCAGGGCGAGGCCAAGGTCAAGAAGGTGCTGGTCGTGAAGCGCACCGGCGACGAGGTCGGCTGGACCGAGGGGCGCGACGTCTGGTGGCACGACGCCGTGGACTCGGCGAGCCCCGAGCACGCCGCCGAGATCGTGCCGGCCGAGCACCCGCTCTTCGTGCTCTACACCTCCGGCTCGACCGGTCGACCCAAGGGCGTGGTGCACACCTCGGGCGGCTACATCACCTACACGAGCTACACCCACGCCACCGTCTTCGACCTCCGACCCGACGACGTCTACGCCTGCGTGGCCGACGTCGGTTGGATCACCGGTCACAGCTACATCGTCTACGGCCCGCTCGCGAACGGCGCGACGACGCTGATGTTCGAGTCGATCCCGACCTACCCGGACGCGGGTCGCTACTGGGACATGGTCGCGCGCCACGGCATCTCGATCTTCTACACGGCGCCGACCGCCATCCGCGTGCTCGCCGCGCAGGGCGAGGAGCCCGTGAAGAAGCACGACCGCTCGACCCTCCGAGTGCTCGGGACGGTCGGTGAGCCGATCAACCCCGAGGCGTGGGAGTGGTACTACGACGTGGTCGGCGAGAAGGGCTGCAACATCGTCGACACCTGGTGGCAGACGGAGACCGGCGGCATCGCCATCTCCCCCATCGCGCCGGCGACGCCGACCAAACCGGGCTCCGCCACCTATCCGATGCCGGGCATCATTCCGTCGCTCCGCACGCCCGAGGGGCAGGTGCTCCGTGGTCCGTCGCAGGGGCTTCTCTGCATCGATCACCCGTGGCCCGGTCAGGCGCGCACGGTGTGGGGCGACCACCCGCGCTTCGTCGCGACCTACTTCAACCACGTGCCCGGTGCCTACTTCACCGGCGACGGCTGTCGTCGCGACGAGGACGGCTACTACTGGGTCACCGGCCGAGTCGACGACGTACTCAACGTCAGTGGTCACCGCATGGGCACGGCCGAGTTCGAGTCCGCCATCGTGTCGGTGGACGCGTGCGCGGAAGCAGCCATCGTCGCCTACCCGCATCCCGTGAAGGGGCAGGGCGTCTACGCGTACGTGGTCGCCCGCGAGGGCAAGGCCATCGACAAGGCCGAGCTCCAGGCCGCGTGCCGGAAGGAGATCGGCGCACACGCCCGTATCGACCGAATGCAGATCGTGCCCGGCCTCCCGAAGACCCGTTCCGGCAAGGTGATGCGACGGATCCTCCGCAAGATCGCCGAAGGCCGGGGCGACGAGCTCGGCGACACGTCGACGCTCGCCGATCCTGGTGTGGTGGAAGCGATCCGCGAGGGCGCGGTCACCAGCGACGACTGAGCGCGGATCGCGATTCCGAGTTGTGCGATGCTCGCGCGATGGTTCGAGCGGGGTTCGCGGTGCTGTTGTTGTTGGGTTGGGTGGTCTCGGTGGCTTCGGTCGCGCGAGCCCATCCGGTGACCGTCGATGGTGACGCGGCCGACTGGCTCGCTCGCGTGCCGGCCGACGTGAACACGGCGGTCGTCGCGCGCGGAGCAGGGGCCGAGGGCGAGCTCATCTGGTCCGACCCGCCGGGTGACGAGCGGACGGACTTCGCCAGCCCGGATGGGCGCGTCGACCTGGTCGCCTTCGCGACCACCGCGGACCCGACCCATCTCTACTTCTTGGTCGAGGTGAACGACCTCGATGTGGCGGTGGGCGACGGCGCGCCGCAGATCCAGGTCGCGCTGGATCTCGATCGGGTAGCCTCGAGCGGCCAGGAGTTCCTCGCCGGCTTCAGCGACACCACCGTCCCCGCGGACGCACGCTGGGAGTTCCTGGTGCAGACCACCGCGAGCCCCGATCTCGGGGTGCAGGTCTACGACACGAGCTTCACGGTCGCGGGGACCGGCACCATCGCTCGCAGCGGCAACCGCTTCGAGGTCGGGGTGCCGTGGACCGCGCTCGGGCTCACGGCACCGCCGCCCGCCCTCCGCATGAGCGTGGCGCTCTTCCGTCAGAACACGACCGCGGCCACCTTCGACATCGGTGGCGCGTCGGACGCGCTGGACGTGCTCACGAACGACGGGGACCCCGGCACCACCCCGAACACGTTCGCGGAGATGATGGACGGGGTCCTCGACCATTCGGTGGACGTGCACTTCGACTCCGACGGGGAGGTGATCGCGCCGCTGCAGATCGTTCGCTACCTCTACGACGCGAGCACCTTCGTCGAGCACGTGGTGCTCCGGAACGCGACCGCCGAGGCGCTCGACCTGGCCTCCTTCGCGGTCGGTGACGAAGAGACGCCCAATCAGCCGGAGGGCATGCTGCGCCTCCCGTCGCGGAGCCTCGCCGCGGGCGCGGAGCTCGTGGTGTCCTTCGGCGCGGCGGGCGCCTACGAGACCGCCTTCGGTGAGGCGCCGGGGGTCGAGGCGAGCGCGCTCTCCCCGCGGGGGCGTTGGTCCGCCGGGAGCGTGTCGCTCGACTCCGGCGGCGACGAGATCCTGGTGCTCGATCGCTCGGACACCATCGTCGACGTGGTCACCTTCGAGGGCGGCTCCTACCCCGGCGTCGGCGCCGGGCCGACCGCCACGGCCGACGAGCTCAGCCTGCGCGAGCCCATCGACCAGGACACCGACGCCAGCGGCGACTTCGTGCTTCGCGGCGCGTGCGCCGCCGATGCGGACTGCGGTCCGTGCGGCCTCTGCACGGCCAGCGCGTGTGGCTTCCAGTCGAGCGGCACCAGCTGTGACGACGGGGACCTGTGCACCACCGGCGAGACCTGCGACGACACGGGGGTGTGCGGTGGCGGGACCTCGAGCTGCGAGGATGCCGGAGTCGACCCGGACGCGGGCGTGGCCGATGCGGGGGTGACCGACGGCGGCACCGACGCGGGCTCACCGATCGACGCCGGCGGCTCCGACGCAGGAGCGCCGGATGCCGGCGATGGCCGGCGCGACGACGGGGGCTGCGCGGTCGGGGGCGCGAGTCGCGCACCTGGCGTGCTTCTCGTGCTCGCCGTCCTCTTCTGGCGTCGCCGGATCAGCTGAGAAGAGAGACAGTCAGCGTCGCCGGCGACGGCCGAGCAGCACGGCGAGTCCCGCGACGAGCAGCAACCCGGAGAGCGGGCCGTGCCGGTTGGACACCGAGCAGAGCCCGTCGTCCTTGCAGACCGGCGGGACCGACCGGCAGAGCGTGGACTCGGCGGCGAGCGTCCCCTCGCGCTGGCGATGCGAGCGGTCGCCGATCACCAGGTCGATCGGGGCCTGCGCCTCGTAGTAGGCGGCGGAGCAGCGCGTGACGCGCTCGGCCATGTGGACGTTGCTCACGTCGGGCATCGCCGGGTCGACCTCGAAGACCGGGTCGACGGTCATCTCGTCGGGGTCCATCGCGGTCGACATTCGCGTCAGGTAGCTCACCCGCGCGAGCTGATCGGTGAAGGCCTGCCGCGGCTCGGTCTCGGAGGCCGTGAGCGACGCGACGATCGCCGCCGGGTCGAAGGCCTCTGGCTCGCCACCGCAGCTGCCGGTCGTTCGGAAACGCGTGACGCAGTTGATGTAGCCCAGGACCGACTGCCCGCCGGGCGCCGTGATGTGCGCTTCGAGCGTCGGGATGGTGGTGCTGGCGTCGCCGTAGCCACGGTCCACGAGGGCCTGCAGGAAGATGGCGAGGTCGGTGGTGTCCGACAGGTCGTCGATCGCGGGGAGGGTGATGTCGAGGTCCGGGTCGTCGCCCGCGTACTCGGTCACGAAGCCCTGCCCGCCGACGGTGTCGACGACCGCGCCGACCGCGCCGCTCCACCGGCGCTCGCCGGTCCAGAGCTCCGGCGTGTCCTCGAGGGGCACGCGGACCATCGAGTAGTTCGTCGGCACCACCCGATCCTCCCCGAGGAAGTAGGTGGTGATGGGCATGTCCTCGGTGGCGGCAATGCGCGTGAGCCGAATGGGCAGGCAGCCGACCTCGTCGGTCGCCATGTGCAGGGTCACCGGCTGAATGAGGTCGGTGGAGGCGGCGGTGGCCATGCGGAGCGCGACGAAGAGGAAGCCGTCGTCGGCGTACTCCTGAAGCGGCGGAGCGGCGTCCTCGGGGAGGCCGAAGCCCGCGTCGTTGAGCCACGCGACCACCTCCGCGGCGTCGCTCGAGCCGATGACCGCGGTCTCGTAGGGGCCGACGGGTCCCTCCGCGTAGACGGTGACCGGACCCGCCATGTCCGGGGCCGTGGCCGCGTCGGCCGCGGCGAAGGCGGCGTCGAAGATGGGGACTCTGTCCGTGGATCGCGAGCTGCAGTCGATGCGCTCGGCGGGGCACTCCGGCACCTCCGCGCAGGTCCCTTCCGTGCGGCTCGTGGTCCGGAAGACGGGCTCGGAGAACGCACGCAGCGCTTCGAACGCGGCGTCGGACCCGACCGAGATCTCCGGCACGACCGGCACCGGGAGGATCCAGGCGAAGTCGCCGGTGTCCCCCTCGTAGCGGATCTGAACGGTCATCGAGAGCGATCCGTCGGGCTGCCGTGCGTAGATGATGGCTTCACCCGACTGGTTCACCGGCGTCCCCGGCGTGAAGTCGGGGGGCGGATCGGGCGGCGGGGTCTGCGAGCACACGAAGCCACCACACGCCGAAGCGGGGGAGGGGGCGACAAGCGCGGTGAGCGCGGCGCCGAGCGCAGAGAGGGCGAGGAGGAAACGGAAGGCCATGGTCGACGACGCAGCAAGATCCGTGCGCGCAACGCCTGGAGCGGTCCCGAGACGGGGCTGGTACGCCCATTCACCCGAGCCGGTGAGACTCGGTGTCCCGTTCGCTGTGCCGCACCGTGCCGAGCTCGGTTGGCCACGGTCCGCTTGCCGTCCGGCCTCCACACCGCATGAACACTCCATGGCGTACCCCGACGACGTGATCCCGATCGGCGAAGGCTTCTGGAACCTCCGCGGCTCGTTCCGGATCGGGCCGGTCGACATCGGCACCCAGGCCTCGCTCGTCGCGCTCGAAGGTGGCGGCCACGTGCTCCTCGACGGCTGCACGCTCTCGGACGAGGGACAGGCCTGGCTCGACGACGCGACCGATGGCGGGGCCTCCTTGAAGGCCGTGCTCCATCTCCACCCCTTCCACACGGTCTTCGTGCGGAAGGTCTACGAACGTTATCCGAACGTGCCGCTCTTCGGCACCAAGCGGCACCATCAGAAGGCCACCGACCTTCCGTGGGACGAGCTGACCACCGATGACCCCGCGCTCCACGAGCGCTTCTCTGCCGACCTGGGCTTCTCGGTGCCGCCCGGTGTCCACTTCATCCCCGAGAACGAGAACCTCCACTTCGCGTCGGTGCTCGCCTTCCATCCGCGCTCGCGCACCCTCCACGTCGACGACACGCTCATGGCCATCCGGCTGCCGTGGCTCCTGCGCTGGATCAAGCGAGACGTCATCCGCTTCCACCCGACCTTGAAGAAGGTGCTCCACGAGCGGGGTGGGGCGGCCGCGGAGTTCCGCGATTGGGCAGAGGACATCGTCACCCGATGCGCCGACGTGACGAACCTCTGCGCGGCCCACTCGGCCGCGATCCGGAGCGACGAGCCCCTTCAGCCGCGCGTCGCGCAGGCGCTGGCCAAGGTCGAGGGCCACCTGCGCGCGCACGAAGCCAAGCACGGCTGAGTGGTGCGTCAGCCCGCCAGCTTCGTCACGACGTCGAGCGGCATCTCGCAGGTGTCTCGCACCCGACAGCTCGAGCAGGGGTCGCCTCGCCAGAGGCTCTCGTAGGTGGCCTGGATCTCGTCGAGGAGGCCGCAGTCGCCGGTCACGAACCCGAGCTCGAAGTTCCGGCGGTGCTCGCCCTTCGCCCCGAGCCCTGCGCCGGTCCAGTTCGCGGACCCGAGGTAGAGGAACGCCCCGTCGACGATCACCGCCTTGAAGTGGAGCCGCGGACAGAGGCGCATCTCGAGCCCGCCCTCGACCAGCGCGGGCAAGCGGTCGAACGAGCGCCGGAACGGGCGCGAGGGATGGGAGGCGTGCATGAGGCGGAGCTCGACCCCACGCTCCGCGAGATCCGAGAGGTCCTGGAGCACACTTCGATACTTCTTTCGGGGCCAGGGCGCCTCGACGAGCATCTCCTTCAGGTTCGCGGTGGCGATCCACACGCTCGTCTCGGCACGCCGGACGGCTTCGACGACCCGCTCGTAGTGCTCGCGATCGGCGACGAGCCGCGCCGCGACGCGCCGTCCTCCGCTCAGCAAGTCCGAGAAGTCTGCCATCGGACCGACCATCGTGAGCGACCCCGGCGGTCGGGGGCCAGTTCCTGGTGCCTTGGCTCGGCATCCGCGGCCAGCGCCCGTGATTCGTCACCGCCCCGGAGTCGACCTGCCGGGGGAAGGTCCGACGTGCCCACACGTACACCGACACCGTGATGAACAGCGCACGGCAGCACCCGCGCCCCTTCGAAGCGACCCTCGGCCACGACGCCGAGCGCTTCGCCGACCGTGAAGAAGAGAGCGGCCTCCACCTCCGCCGAGACTGGGGCGAGGCTGGCCACCGCCTCGACGACGAGCCCGCCAGCGAGGTCGCGAACGACCAGAGCCTCGACCTGCTCCTCTCGCTCTACTCCGAGGGGGGCTGGGACGACGAGGCGACCGTGGTCTCGGAGCCCCTGGCCGAGCCAGAGGCAGAGCTCGAGCTCACCATCGACGTGGAGCTTCCCTCCATCGAGGTGGAGGTCCCCGCCGAGTCGGACCTCGCGCCGGTCGCGCTCGAGGTCTCCGTCGCGCTCCAGAGCGAGAGTCACCTCTGGGAGGGCTTCGACGGGGAGCTCGGAGTCTTCGTGGCGACGTACCGGGCCCACGCCATGGGCACGCCCATTCAGTTGACGCTCCACGTCACGCACGAGCAGAGCGTGACCGTCGCCGCGACCACTCGCTTCGTCCGTGACGCCGGTGAGGGGTGGCCGGGGGTCGGCGTCGAGATCGACCGCCCCACCGACGAGCTGCGCCAGGCGTTCCGCCGCTTCGGACGTCTTCGCGCGCCGACGTTCTACGGCTGAGCGCTCGAGTGAGCGCCGTGGCGGGCTGCGCGCGGCGATCTTTGCGGTCAGTCTCCGTCGAATGACGCCGGAGGCCGGAACGATGGAGCGATGGGCGTGGGACTACGTCCACGCGGACACGCTCGCGGCCAAGCTCGAGCCGCCGCCGCGACCGGATCGCTGGGAGACGGCGCCGCCGCCGCGGCCGTCGATCCGGCCTGGCCGTCCGCCCGAGCTCCGTAGCCTCGAGCGTCCGCCGAAGACGCCGAAGGCCGGGGCGCTCGTCGACCCGTCGAAGCGCGCGCAGCTCGTCCACACCTTCTTTCATCACGAGCTGCAGGCCGCGGAGCTGATGTGCTGGGCCCTGCTCGCCTTCCCCGACACGCCGCGGGCCTTTCGCCGTGGGCTCACCCACATCGCGCTCGACGAGGTCCGCCACATGCGCCTCTACGCGGATCACCTCGAGCGCCTCGGCTTCGCGGTCGGCGACTTCGGGGTCCGGGACTGGTTCTGGGAGCGGGTCCCGAGCGTGAGCGAGCCCGCCGCCTTCGTCGCGCTGCTCGGCATCGGCTTCGAGGGCGCGAACCTCGACCACACCGAACGCTTCGCCCGGCTCTTTCGCGATGTCGGCGACGAGGAGGGCGCCCGACTCCAGGAGCTCGTCGGCCGGGAAGAAGAGCCGCACGTGCGCTTCGCCATCCACTGGTTCGAGCACTTCGCCGGCGGTCTCGAGTGGGAACGCTGGCGGACGCATCTCCCGGCGCCGCTCACCCCCATCGTGATGCGCGGCAAGCCGGTCGTCCGAGAGTCGCGACGCCGGGTGGGAATGAGCGAGGCCTTCATCGACGCGCTCGAGAGCTACGTGCCGTGACGCGCCGCGCTTGGGTCCTGAACCTCGACGCCGACCAGGAGCTCGCGCTCGGGGCGTCGTATGCGCCCTCCAAGCGCACGCTCGCTCCGCTCCGGCGGCACGCGGCCGCGCTCGCGTCGTCCCTTCCGGACGGCGACGTGTGGGTCGACGGCGACGGCGATCCGCGAGGTCTGACCGGCGTGTGCTGGTGCCCGACCCCTCGCGCCCTGCGCCGACTCGCCGAAGCAGGGGCCACCATTCCCGACGCACCATCGTTCGACATCTTGCGCCAGGTGAACGGCCGGAGCTTCAGCCACGCGCTCCTGGCGCTCGAGGGCGAGACACGCCTCGACGATGCGAACGCGGCCCGCCGATTGCTCGCGACCGGCCGCTGGATCGTCCACCGCGAGCACACGTTCGCGGGTCGCGGTCACCGTTTCGTCGACGGCCCCCCGTCGGAGGCGGACCTCGCCTGGGTCGACGGCGGGCTCGCGCTCGGTCCGCTCGTCGCGGCTCCTCGGCTCGCGCTCGAGCTCGAGGTCGCGCTCCACGGGTACGTGAAGGACGCCTCGGTCGATCGCGGCGAGGTGACGATGCAGCGCGTCGACGGCACTCAGTGGCGTGAGAGCGTGCGCGCGCCGGACGCCCTCGGCCGCGCAGAGACACGCGCGCTTCACGACGCCTTGGATCGCGTCGCGCTCGCGCTGCGCGACACCGGCTACCGTGGCCCATTCGGCGTCGACGCCTTTCGGCACGCGGGCGGCTTCCACCCGCTGAGCGAGATCAATGCCCGCTACTCGATGGGCTGGGCGACCGGCATGGGCGGCTGGGGGCCGTACTAAGGGAGCCCGACGGCTGGTGCGGGGATGGGGGTCGGCGGCCCGATGCTGCTTCGGCCCAGCTCGCCGCTGTTGTTCTCCCCCCAGCACTCCACGGCTCCGGTGTCGAGCACCGCGCAGCCGCCGATGTCGAACGCCGCCACGTGCATCGCGCCGGTGAGGCGCGTCCCGTCACCCCGAACGATGGGCACCGGCACGGTGATGTTCGCGTTCAGCGTGCAGCCGGGGAGGGTGAACGCACTCGATCCGCAGTTCCCCCAGCACCAGACCTCACGATCGCCGTCGGCGTTGCGGATCACGCAGCCCATGGCTCGGGTGCCCGAGGAGGTGTAGGCGACCTCGAGCGCGTCGTCGATGCCACTGACGGCGACAGGGCTCGTGCGACGTGCGGTGCTTCCGTCGCCGAGGGCACCCGCGCCCCAGCAGAACACCCGCCTCGACGCCGTGCGCACGCAGGTCGCGTCGCCGAAGCCCGACGCGAACTCGAGTGCGTCCGGAGGGAAGGAGACCACGTTGGCTGGCGTGGCGCGTTCGACCGTGTCGCCCGTGCCGAGCCCGCCGCCGTCGTTGGCGCCCCAGCAGGAGGCATAGACGCCGGACCCGGAGTCGCGCAGCGCGCAGGAATAGATCACGGCTGGGAAGCCGCTCGGGTTCTCGATGCCACCGACGTGCACGGCGATGGCGTCGGTGATGCCGGCGACTCGCACGGGCAGGTTCGAGCTCGCCTGGCTCGCCGTGCCGATCGCGCGCCCGTTGCCCCAGCAGTAGACCGGGTGAATGGGGCCGTCGCCTTCATCGACTTCCACGACGGCGCAGGCGTGGATGCGACCCATCGAGACGTCCTGCACGGTCCCGGGCAGGTTGCGCACGTAGACGCCGGCGGGCCGGATGGTCTGGGTCCCATCGCCCAGGCTCCCGTTGAGGTTCCGGCCCCAAGAGTAGGCCCGTCCGTCGGCCGTGATGCCCATGCCGCCGAGCGAGCCCGCGTCGACCGAGACCAGCCGCGGCACGACGGTCGCGATCGGAGCGGTCGCGTCGGTCGTCGATCCGTCACCCACCTGGCCGTTGCCGTTCTCGCCCCACGCGGCGAGGCCACCACCCCGGCGGAGCGCGTAGATCTGATCGTGGCCGGCGGCGATCATGTCCACCGGCGCCATGTCGCACGTACCCAACGTCGCCGCGCCACAGCTGTCGCCCGGCGAGCAGATCATCCCGCACCCGCCGCAGTGTTGCGGCGAGCGCCCGGTGTCGGTCTCACAGCCCGTCAGCGGCTGTCCGTCACAGTCGCCACGGTTGGTGTCGCAGGTCGCGACGCACGCGCCGGAGGTGCACACACCGGTCCCGAAGGGGATGTCGGCGCACTCGGCGTTCGCGCCTTCGTCGACCATGCCGTCGCAGTCCTCGTCGAAGAGGTTACAGGCCTCGCTCGCGCCGGGGTTCACGGTCGCGTCCGTGTCGTCGCAGTCCCCGGAGTCGGCCACGAAGCCACTGCCGGGGAGGCAGGTCATGATCGCCCCCGCCATCGCGCCGTAGCCGTCGCCGTCGCTGTCCGGGTACCAGACCTGGTCGCTCTCCTCGTCGGTCGACCCGTCGCAGTCGTCGTCGGCCCCGTTGCACCGCTCGGGCGCCGTGGGGAAGGTCGTCGCGACCGTGTCGTCGCAGTCGTCCGGGTTCAGCGCCGTTCCCGCCGGCATGGCGCACGCCAGCACCGGCTCGGCGCCGGCGAAGCCGAATCCGTCGCCATCGAGGTCGGCGTAGAACGCGACCAGCGGCGCCGCCTCGTCGACGTTCCCGTCGCAGTCCTCGTCGATGCCGTCGCAGCCGTCGGGCCAGCCGGGCCGGATGGTCGCGTCGGCGTCGTCGCAGTCGCCGGCGCGGGGCGCGCGGCCGGCCACCGGCTCGGCGGACTCGATGCTCGGCTCGGAGTCGGTGCCGAACCCATCGCGGTCGCGGTCGACGTACCAGGGCACCGTGTCCGGCGCCTCGTCGATGGTGCCGTCGCAGTCATCGTCGAGGAAGTTCATCAGCTCCGTCGCGCCGGGATGGGCATCAGCGCTCGCGTCGTTGCAGTCGTCACCGCCACAGGTCGCGTCCGCGTAGCCGTCGCCGTCGTCGTCTTCGGTGTCGCCGGGCGCGATCTGGTAGTTGGCGCGCCCGTCGCAGTCGTCGTCGATCCCGTTGCACTGCTCGGTGCCGAGCGGCGAGATGCGGGCTTCGGTGTCGTCGCAGTCTCCGAGGCGCAGCACGTGGCCGGCCGGCGGAACGCACGAGACGGTCGTGCCCGCCGCGGCGCTGCCGAAGCCGTCGGCGTCCGCGTCTCGGTACCAGGTCACCGACGCCGGCGACTCGTCGACCGTGCCGTCGCAGTCGTTGTCGATCGCGTCGCAGACCTCGACCTGCGCTCCGTGCCGGTGGGGCTCGCTGTCATCGCAGTCGTCGCCCACCACCGAGAAGCCTGGCGTGTCCGCGCACGCGCTGATCGGCATCGAGGGGTCGCCGTGCAGATCGACGTCCATGTCCACGAAGCCTTCGACCAGGACCCCCTCGTCGAGCATCCCGTCGCAGTCGTTGTCGAGCGAGTCGCAGGACTCGGGCAGACCGGGCCGAGCGTCCCGTCGGCGGTCGTTGCAATCGGTGCCGCACCGGTCGTCGTTGCAGCACGCGGCGTCGACCTCACCGTCTCCGTCCAGGTCACGGCCGCCGAGGGTCATCGGATCGCAGTCCTCGTCGTGGCCGTCGTCGCAGACCTCCGTGTTCCCTGGGTATCGGTTCGGGTCGGCGTCGTCGCAGTCGTCGCCCCCGCAGCCGATCGCCGGGTGTCCGTCGCCGTCCGCGTCCGGCGCGAAGCCACAGTCGGTGAAGCAGTCCGCGCGCTCGTTGTCGCAGCTCTGCCCCTCCATGCAGGGGTCCTCGCCGGGCGTGCACCCGAAGGGGTCGGCCGTCGGATCGCCAGGGCGGCACAGCTCCTCGCCGTTGCAGTAGACCCCGTCGTCGCAGTCCTCGTGCCGCGCGCAGCTCTCGCCGGCATCCCCACCTCCCGATCCGTCGTCCCCGCAGGCCACGAGCAACAGACCGAGCACCCCCCAACGCCAGCTCCGCATGGGTCAGGGTACCCCCCGCCCCGGGGCGGCCGAAACCCACGCTATAGTGGGACGGGAGAACATGCAGTCCCGACCGCATCCTGGCGCTGGAATCGAGATCACGGGCGTCGACCTGCGCCAGCTCGACGAGTCGACCTTCACGCGCATCCGCGAGCTCTTCGATCGCCACGGACTCCTCTTCTTTCGCGGCCAGGAGCTGAGCGAGGAGGACCACATCGCGTTCGCGCAACGCTTCGGGTCCATCAACGTCAATCGCTTCTTCGAAAAGAACGCCGATTACCCCGAGATCGCGATGGTCCGGAAGGAGCCGGGCGACCGCATCAACATCGGCGGCGGCTGGCACACCGACCATTCCTACGACGAGGAGCCAGCGCTCGGGTCGATCCTGGTCGCGCGCGAGCTGCCGACCACCGGCGGCGACACGTGGTTCGTGAGCATGTACGACGCCTTCGAGAGCTTGCCTGCGCCGGTACGGCGGAAGCTCCGGACGATGCGCGCCAGGCACTCCTCGAAGCACGTCTTCGGGTCTCGCGCGAAGGTCCTCCGCTGGCTCACCCAGAGCCAGCACCAGAGCTACAACGCCGAGGCCGCCGACGCGATGGACGACCCGGTGCATCCCGCGGTCATCGAGCACCCGCTCTCGGGCCGCGAGGCGCTCTACGTCAACCCCGGGTTCACCGTCGGCTTCGAAGGGTGGAGCCTGGTGCGCTCGATCCCCTTCCTGGCCTACCTCTACTGGAACGCGGTCCGGCCGGCGCGGGTCGCCAAGTTCCGATGGGAACCGGGCTCGGTCGCCTTCTGGGACAACCGCTGCACCTGGCACTACGCCCGCAACGACTACCCGGGGGAGCGGCGCGTCATGTACCGCATCACCCTCGACGGCTGCGCCCTCCGCCCTGCTCGCGCCTGAGCCGCGCAATCCCTGCGCCGGGTCGGGCGGAACATGCACTCGTGGCGTCGGCGTCCGTGCGACGCCGGGCTTTCGGCATGGACCCGATGTTGCAACCGTCACGAAGGGTGATGGAGAGCGGATGGCCCGTGGCGAGCTGATCGACACCCCCGACTGGATCCGCCTCCTGGCGAAGGTGGTCGCACCGCGTCGAGAGCGCGAGCGCTTTCGCGCGATGTTGGCCGAGGAGCGGCGCGCCTTCGAGCGGAGCCACGGCTACGACGTCTTCGGCGCGCACCCGGACGGAGCGGCGATCGCTCATTTCGTGACCGGCTTCCTCTACGACCGCTGGTTCCGTGTGAAGAGCGAGGGTCACGCGCACATCCCGGCGACAGGGCCGGTGATCGTTGCGGCCAACCACAGCGGCACGCTGCCCTTCGACGCGATGATGATCTACGCGGATCTGCTGCGCCGCACCGACCCGCCGCGCCTTCCGCGCGCTGTCGCCGACTCTTTCGTCGCCGGCCTGCCCTTCATCGGGTTGCTCTTCGCGCGCGCTGGAGTGGTCGGCGGCGCGCGGCGCAACGTCGAGTACCTGCTGCAGGAAGACGAGCTGCTGCTGATCTTCCCCGAGGGAGTCCCCGGCATCAGTAAGCGCTTCGGCCAGCGCTACCAGCTGCAGCGCTTCCGCGGCGGTCACGTCGAGCTGGCGATGAAGTACGGCGCGAGCATCGTCCCGGCCGGGCTCGTCGGCGCGGAGGAGCAGATGCCGCAGATCGCCCGCTTGCCGCTCCGGCTCTTCGGCGCGCCCTTCCTGCCCGTGCCGGCGACGCCGCTGCCGCTGCCGGTCCGCTACCACCTCGCGTACGGCGAGCCGATTCGCTTCGAGCGTGACCCCGAAGCCGCGGACGACCCCGTCCGCATTCGTGAGGGCACCGAGCGCGTGCAGTCGGCGGTGCAGGAGTTGATCGACCGACAGCTCGCCGAGCGGGAAGGGCTCTTCCGATGAGCGCACCCATGAGCCGAGTGCTCGTGACGGGCGGCACCACCACCGTTGGTCGGGCCCTGGTCCGAAAGCTCCTCGCGGACCCCGACGTCGAGCGCGTGTTGGTCGTGGGGAACGAGCCGCAGCGGAGCTCACTCGCGCTCGATGGCCGGCTCACCCATCTCCAAGCGGACCTCGCCCGCGAGCGTTCGGTTCGCAGTCTCGTCTTCGGCCCGGTTCGTGAGGAGGGCGTCACGACCATCGTCCACATGGCGACCCACCGCGCTGTGGTGGAGGGCGAACGCGCCCACGCGCTCCACGTCGAGGGCACGCGCCGCTTGCTCCACTTCGCCGAGCGCGTCCCTTCGGTGCGCCGCTTCGTGTACCGCAGCTTCGGCAGCGTCTACGCTCGCGACGCGCGCTTGCCAGTCCGCATCGACGAGGACCACCCGCTGCGGATCGGGACGCGCACGCCACAGACCATTCTGGACCGGGTCGAGGCCGACCTCGCCGTCTGCGCACGCATGGGCATGTCGCGGATCTCCATCGCCGTGCTCCGCTGCGCCGAGTGCCTCGCGCCCGGCGCCGGCAGCCAGCTCTGGGACTACCTGCAGTCGAAGGTCTGCCTGCGCCCGATGGGTTTCGATCCGATGATCAACGTCATCAGCGACGAAGACCTCTCGCGCGCGCTGCTCCTCGCCGCGCGCAGCGACGCCGAAGGCATCTTCACCATCCCCGGTCTCGACACTCTGCCGCTCTCGCGCATCATCGCGCGCTTCGGGCGCAGGGACGTCCCCATCCCCGGCCCGGCCGTGCGCCCGCTCTACCGGCTCCGACGCGTCGCCATCCGTGCCGACTTCCACCCCGACGTGAGCCGCGGTCGGCTCCACTTCGGCGGCGTGCTCGACGGAGAGCGCGCCGCGAAGGTGCTCGGCTACGAGCCCGAGACCCCGGTCCGTTGGCCGCTGCAGCTCACCGAGGTCAGCCGCCGCTCGATGGTGCGCAATCCGCGCTCTCTGCGCGGACGCGTCGAACGCTGGCTCAGCCGCCAGTAGCTCGCCGTGGTATGCCCGGCGCCATGGAATACCGTCGGCTCGGCAACACCGGACTCCAGGTCAGCGCGCTCTCCATCGGCGGTTGGCTCACCCACGGCGGCTCGATCGACGAGGCCACGAGCCACGAGGTGCTCGCGCGCGCCGTGGACGGCGGCATGAACTACGTGGACCTCGCGGACGTCTACGCCAACGGGCGCGCCGAGGAGGTCTTCGGGCGCTTCCTGAAGGACCGCGAGCGGCACCGCTTCGTCATCGCCAGCAAGGTCTTCTGGCCGATGAGCGACGACCCGAACGACCGCGGCCTCAGCCGGAAGCACATCGTCGAGAGCGTGGAACGGAGCCTGAAGCGGCTGGGGACCGACTACCTCGATCTCTACTTCTGTCATCGCGAGGATCCCGACACGCC
Source organism: Deltaproteobacteria bacterium (assembly GCA_017644045.1). Classification (GTDB taxonomy): domain Bacteria; phylum Myxococcota_A; class Polyangia; order Polyangiales; family Houyiibacteriaceae; genus UBA1660. Next base: position 314,651 of record JAEPMI010000006.1, on the reverse strand, counting down.
GCTCACCGAGACGATGCGCGCCATGGAGGATCTCGTCCGGCAGGGGAAGGTCCTCTACTGGGGCACGAGCTGCTTTTCTCCGTCCACGCTCCTCGAGGCGCAGGGCAAGGCGCGGCTTCGCGGCTGGACGCCGCCGGTGGTGGAGCAGCCGCCCTACAGCCTGCTCGACCGACACATCGAAAAGCGCGTCGTGCCGCTCTGCCGCACGGCCGGCATGGGCGTGGTGGTGTTCAGCCCGCTCGCCGGAGGCGCGCTCACCGGCAAGTACGACGACGGCACCGCGCCTGATGGATCGCGCGGCGCCCAGACGAAGTGGCTCGACGAGGTGCTCACCCCGGAGAATCTCCCCAAGCTGCGGCGCTTCAGCACGCTCGCCCGCGAGCGCGACGTCGCCCCGGCTCAGCTCGCGCTCGCGTGGGCGATGGCACAGCCGGGGATCAGCAGCGTCATCACCGGCGCCACCAGTGTCGCGCAGGTGGAGCAGAACCTCGGCGCGCTCGACGTGGACATCGACGACGGCCTCGCCCGCGAGCTCGACGAGCTCTTTCCCCGCTGACGGTCCTCGAGCGACCGAGCGAACGCCTGGCGTTGACCCCCCGCTCCCGCGCGCTCTAGCGTTTCGCCGGCATGCGTCGCATCGAGACCTCCTCACTCTCCGCACTCGTCTTTCTCTCGGGGTGCATGTTCAACCAGCTCGACAGCGATCTGGATCGCATCCACCAGTACGGCAGGGTCGAGGGAAAGGTGGTCGTCGAGACGCAGGCCGAGGGGCCCGTAACCGTCGCCCTGCTTCGGATCCCCGACTTCCCGGGCGCCCCGCTGCATCTGGTGGAGTCGGTGGTCCAGGAGACTCCCGGGGCGTTCGTGTTCCCGGCGACGGCCGGCCGGTACCGGGTGATGGCGTTCTACGACTCGGACCTCGACCAGCACATCGACGACGACGAGCTCGCGGGCGCGAGCCGAGTCTTCGACATGACTCGGCGGGAGCGCGTCGGAGACCTCGAGGTGGTCTTGAACGGCACGCTCGAGCGCTTCCTGCCCGAGGTGGTCGACGACCGCCTCGTGGTGGCCGGGCTGGTCGGGGAGCTCGACGACGAACGATTCGGTCCCGAAGCAGCGCACGACGGAGTGTGGACGCCGCTCGAGATGATCCAGACGCATCATCCGGGCCTCTACTACCTGCAGGAGTACGACCCCGAACGAATCCCGGTCCTCTTCGTGCACGGGATGGCCGGCTATCCGCAGCAGTTCGAGGCCATGATCGACGCACTCGACACGGAGCGCTTCCAGCCTTGGATCTTCTCGTTCCCGTCGGGGCTGCGTCTCGCCCCTCTGGGTGAGTTCCTCAGTCAATCGATCACCGAGACGCGCGTCTCGACCGGCGCGCCTCACATCTGCCTCGTGGTGCACTCGATGGGAGGCGTGGTCACGCGCGAGGCGCTCTCGCGGCAGCTCGAGGCCGAGCATCCGACGAACGTTCGCGGGCTCACGACCGTCGCATCACCGCTCGGCGGAATGGACTCCGCCGAGACCGGAGTGCGGATGGCGCCGGATGTCGTTCCTGCCTGGTACGACCTGGTGCCCGACGGGGGGTTCTTGCGGACGCTCTATCGCGAGCCGCTGCCGGACTCGATCCCCTACCACCTGCTCTTCACGTTCGCTCCCGAGGGCCCGGACGACGGAGTGGTGCCCATTCAGAGTCAGCTTCGAGAGGAGGCTCAGCGTGAGGCCGAGCTGATTCGTGGCTTCGAGGCGACCCATGTGGGTGCGCTGAGCGACGAGGAAGTCCTGGAGCATGTCTCTCGGGCGCTGGATCGATGCGCGGCGAACGTGCCGCAGGCGACCGATGCCGCGGACACGGACGAGGATCCGGTCGGCGAAGAGCCCAACTGATCGCACATCGTTGCGGCGAACGTTTTGCGCGTCGCGCAACGGCGCTGCATCGCTGAAACGCGCTGCACCACGCGTCGCAACGCATCGGTTTCAATGACGCCCCCGAAACGCTGCTTCTCGGCGGTCGGTCGTGGCACGCATCGTGAACTCTCGTCCGTCGATCACGGAGCGCAGGCGCGCTCGAACCGGAGAGAAAGCGATGATGAAGAAGAACGACAAGTTGACCCGCCGTGAGCTCATTCGCCGGGGCGCTGGCCTCGGGGCCGCCACCATCGGCCTCTTGGTCCTCGGCAGCGGCACCAGCGGTTGCGGCGGTGAAGAGGGCCCGAACTGCAACGACACCTCCGGCCTGACGCCGCAGCAGCAGTCGACCCGCTCCTCGCTCGGCTACGTCGCCCAGTCGCCGTACGGCACCCAGAAGAACTGCACGAACTGCAACTTCTACACGGCCGGCGGCGCGCAGCAGTGCGGTAGCTGCACGCTCATCGCCGGACCCATCGACCCGAACGCCTACTGCAACTCCTGGGCGGCCAAGGCCTGACGCCCGCCTGAGATCGAAAATATGGAGTTGGCTCCAAAAATATAGTTGACTCCATAAATGTTCCTGGCTACACCAGGGACATGGCGTCGCGACGAGCGATCAAAGCAGCCGAGACTCGCATCGGCATCCTCGAGGCCACCCTCGCGCGGCTCGACGAGCGTCCGCTCGCCTCCATCTCGGCGTCGGAGCTCGCGGACGTCGCCGGGGTGAGCCCGGCGACGTTCTTCAACTACTTCCCTTCGAAGGACCACATCCTCGCGCTCTTCGTTCAGCTCTGGACGATCGAGATGGCGTGGCGGGTCTCGCGCCATCCGGAGAACGATCCGCTGGGCGCGATCGAGCTCATGCTCGCTTCGACCGCCGAGCGCTCGGACGAGCACCCCGGAGTCCTCGCCGAGATCGTCGCGTACCAGACCCGGCACCACTTCGGCCGCGAGCTGACGCCCCCGACCGACGAGGACCTGCGCCGGATGTTCCCCGACTGCGAGGACATCGAGCAGGTGTCTCGCCAGGCGGGGCTCGAGACGTTGGTTCCCCCGCTGTTGAAGCGCGCCGTCGAGCTCGGTCACCTGCGCGTCGACACGCCCGTCGACCTCGTCTTCGCCGCCGTCGCGACCATCTTCTTCGGCGCGCCCGTGCTGGTGCGCCAGACCGAGAGCCTCACGCTCGAGGTCGCCTTCACCACCCAGCTGCGCTGGCTGTGGGACGCCCACGCGGGGCCGACGCCCCGCTGAGCTGAACGCCACCCATCCATGCACGCGCCTCGTCAGGGGCAGGGCGACGTGCGCCCGGTGCTGCGGCCGACGCCGCGGCCGCGATGCCCCGGTCCGTCCGAAGCCAAAGGAGCCGTCATGTCTACCGATCCGTCGTCCCATCGCCCGGCCATCACCACCGGCGCACTCATCTTCCTCGCGATCCTCTGCACCACCTTCGCGGGCGGCCGTCAGTCGATCGAGCTCTGCGCGTGGCTCGCGCCGGTGCCCTGGTTGCTCTGGGTCCGGCGCGTCGACAGCTGGCGCGGTCGCGGCTTGGTGCTGCTGGCCGCGCTCTTCGCCGCCACCGCTCAGCTCGCCACCATCGTCACGCCACCGATGCCCTGGTTCATGCCCATCGCCTACGGTCTCCCGGGCGGGCTCGGCCTCTGGGTCGTGCTGATGATCTGGGACGCGCTCCGCCGCCGCACCTCGGAGGGGCACGCCATCGTCGCCTTCGCCGCGCTCAACGCGCTCTCCGATTGGAGCGGCGCGATGGGCTCGCCGCTCGGAACCTGGGGCACCACCTCCGCGGGCGTGCCCGACAGCCTCGTGTTGCTACAGCTCGCGAGCGTGCTCGGCGTCGCCGGCGTCGGTTTCGTGATGGGCTGGGCCCCCGCGTGGCTCGCGGCCATCCTCGCCAACCCCGAGCGGCGATGGCGCGGACACACACTCGCGCTCGCGCTCGGCCTGGCCGCGGTCTTCGGCTTCGGGACCTGGCGCCTCGCGCAGCCCAGCGACGCGACCACGACCACCGTGGGCGCCGTCACCACCGCGCTCGGCTTCGGTGAGGGCGGTCTGCCCCAGCGCGAAGAGCTCGCGGCCGAGGTCGACGTGCTCTTCGAGCGGTCGCAGCGCGCGGCCGAACGCGGCGCGCGCCTGGTGGTCTGGAACGAGGGCGCCACCGCCGTTCGACCCGAAGAGGAGGCCGCACTGGTCGACCGCGGCAAGGCGTTCGCTGCGGCGCACGGCGTCGACCTGGTGCTCGCCTACATCATCGTCACGAACGAGCAGCCCCTCGCCTTCGACAACCTCGCGGTCTTCATCGACGACCGCGGCGAGGTGCTCACGCGCTACTACAAGCGCCACCCCGTGCCCGGCGAGACCGAGCCCTCGGACAACCCCGTGCCGCGCCTCGAGCGCCCGTACGGGACCGTGAGCCTCGCCATCTGCTACGACGCCGACTTCCCCGAGATGTCGCGCGCCCACGCGGCCGTCGGCGCGGACTTCGTGGCGCTGCCCTCGTCGGACTGGGCGGGCATCGACCCCATCCACACGCTCATGAGCCGCGTCCGCGCGATCGAAGGTGGCTACGCCCTGCTGCGATCGACTCGCTGGGCCGCCTCCGCTGGCTTCGATTCGCTCGGTCGAGTCCGCGGCTGGATGCGCGCCGACGAGGACGCCCACGTGCTCCTGGTCGACCTCCCGATCGAGCGCCGCGAAACCGTCTACGCGCGGCTCGGAAACGCGCCGGTCGCGCTCGCGGGTCTCTACGTGCTCGCGCTCGTCGTGTTCGCCGTTCGTCGGCGGAAGGACTAAACGCGCGAAGCGCTTGGACGCGCCGTGCCTCGGCACGAGAGAAGTGGCTCGATTATCCCATTGAGTCGTGCCATGAATCCGCGGTGAGCGAAGCCCTCCGGAGACCGGACCGCTGATGGACATCCCCTGCCCGTCGTGCGGAACCCTCGTTCCTTCGGACGAGCTCGTTCACGAGATCGAGGGGCCTCCGCTCTGCAAGAAGTGCACGGCCATCGAGATGGTTCGACGTGGTCCCCGTAGGCCCAGTGTCTCGACCCGCCGCACGAGCTCGGGCACCAGCGAGAACACCGGCAGCTTCACGCTGGGCTTCGTGCTCGGCTTCTTCTGTTGCCCCTCGCTGCTCGGCCTCCTCGTGCCGGGTTGGGGCACCAACACCAAGAAGGGGATCGTCGTCGGCTTCGTGATCGGCTTGATCGCCGGCTTCGCCATCGAGGCCTATCGCGAAGCCCATGGCCTCCCGCCGCTGCACGAGTACTGGCGCAACCGATCGGCGAATCCCGGCTTCACGCCTTGAAGGGAGAACGGGTGGTGCAATCCAGCGGGTCGCGTCCCGGCGGGTCGCGTCCCAGCGGGGTCGATGTCGGCCGACGGGAGAAACCCAGGGGCTCGACGTAGGTCAGGGCGATGGGTGTCTACACCACCGTTCACGTCTGCATCGATCGAGGCGGAAGTCCTCTCGATGACGCGACTCGACGGGCCATCGTCGAGCGCTGCGTCGAAGCCGGGCTCTTCGGCGGGGCGTGCGTCCTGACGCTGCCGAAGGCGCCGTCGTTGGGTCCGATCGAGAGCTTGCGGCATCGGATGACCGGGTGGTGGCCGTTCCAGGAGCTCGGGGAGCGCGGCATCCGGTCGTTCCCGACGGCGCCGGGGCCGGCATCGCGGGAGTTCGAGCGGCGCTGGGAGGGCTCGGGAGCGGTCGCGGTCGAAGCGGTCGCCGATCTGCCGAGCGGGACGCCCTTTCTCCTGACCACCGAGAGCGCGCGATGGCGCGACGAGCCCATCGACGGCGTCGCCTACGTGGCTCTCCGTGACCCGGTGGCGGTGCGAGCCTTCGACGTCTACGCAGCCGAGCGGCACCCTCTTGCCAGGCCCGACGTCGGGTCCTTCCACGACGTGCTCACCCTCACGAGTCGCGGCGCGGTCGACGGTCGGTCGCTGGCGAGCTCGGGACTCGTGCGCGGCTTGAAGAAGGACCTCGGACTGAAGGTGACCTGCCGCTCCAGCCATCACTGAGTCACGGGAGCCACGCCGCTCAACGTCGTCGCCGGCAGTTCTCGAGCGCTCCTGGAGCGTCACCGTGTACGCGGTGCCATTGGCGCGCTCGATCGTGTTCACCCGAACTCCTTCAGAGCACCTCTAGCTCGTGCTCGCCGATCGTCACCCGATCTCCTGCTACCAGCGTGTGCTTGTTGACTCGCGTCCCGCTGACCCAGGTGCCCTCCGCCGACCCCAGGTCGATGAGCGCCACCTCTTCCAGCCCGACCTCGAGCACCGCGTGGAGCCGCGACACCCCTTCTCCCTCGAGCCTGAGGTCTGCGCTTCCAGTCGAGCCAATCTTCACGATGCCCGCCTCGAGCGGAAACTCGCGCGACGACCCTCTCGGACCGTGCACCACCAAGCGCCGAGGCCGTCGTGGTCCATGCTGCTCCTCTTCGATCGCCACGCGGTCTTCCGGCTCCGGGCGAGGCAGCATGACCAGCACCTCGAGGGCCATGGCGAGATCCCGATTCATCCCCCAGACCCCTCGGCCGCCGTAGAGCGCCAAGAGGCCCGCGAGGAGGCCGAGCCCCAGCACCCACGTGTGCTCCGACCCGAGCGCCACGCCGGCCGCCGCGACGCACAGCGCGATCCCGCTCCAGGGAAGCGACGCGAGCAGTCGCGCCCGCCGCTTCTCGACGTAGGGCGCCAGCGCCGCGCGCACCCGCTCCTCGATCGACACCACCTCCGCCGGCTCGCGATAGCCAGCGCGACCCGGCGGCGCGTGCACCACCTCCGGCAGCTCGAGGTCGAGCCAACGCTGCGTCAGCGCGCAGAGCTCGGCGCTCGACGAAAGGGTCACCGCTCGCTGGATCCGAACGTGCTGACCGGCCTCGGCGTTCTTGCGGACGAAGGAGAGGAAGAGCTCGGTCTTCAGCGCGCGGCGAAGCGTGCGCGCGGCGTTGAAGAGCGCGAGGAGCACCCCCGCGACGACGAGCCCATGGGCCAAGACGACGAGCGGCCTCACGGGGAGAGTGTAGCCAGCTCAGCAGAGGTTCGTGGCCCACGTGGGCCAGACGGAAAAAGAAACGCCGCGAGCCCTTTGGGCTGCGGCGTTCTGCTTGGTTGCGGGGGCCCGCAACGCGGTTTGTACCACCTGGTGGAGCAACGGCTGGAGGTGAGCCTCGCGGCGTAGGTGGCCCTGGCCCCGGAACCACCGAGGCAGACCGTGTCAGGGCACGTTCCCATCGCCTTTTCGGGCCTGGAGCCGACCCATGCTCGCCTGTCGTCGCGCCGGTGCACTCTCCTGCGTTTCGGCGATCGTGGCTCGGAGCCTGGGCGGTGCGGGAAGGTCGTTCCAACTGGCGGCGACATGACGGTGTCGTCGTAGATCGGATGCGACCCGTGTTCGGCTTCAAAGACATGCGACGGGTTCGCGATGTAGAGCACGTCCACCGGGGCGGAGCCCAGATTGGCCAGCTGAAAGAGCGTCCCGGTTCGCTGACTGCCGCCTGACCTGGCGCGAGGACGAGTTCGTAGTGGTCGTCGTCCGCGGGTCCTTTCATCCGCAGTGTCAGGTCTCCAGCCACGACGTAGGTCACCTGCGACACCACCGGGTGCATGTGAATCGTGGACTCCCGACCGGGAGCGATCCTTCCAGCGGCGATGCTCATCTCACCGAGCACCCCCCATGGAACATCCGCCTGGGTCACGTCAGTCGCGTTGAGGAAGGGGCTGACCTTCGTCCCATGGGAAAGTAACCGCGAGGTTCGAATACTCTCTTCATGGAAATCCTTCTCAGCCGTCACTTCGACCATGGCGTTCCCTTAGACGCCAGGAGAACTCTCAACGTGGTTAGTGCTGCGGCGCGCGATGACGAGGGGGAGTTTGCCGCCAGAGCGACATTGACGTGGACGCAATAATTGAGTTCTCTCTGCTCACAGGGGTGCGGACCCGGGGCTCGGGCGCGAAGCCGCGCACGTCAGCGTCGCCGATGAATATAGAGACCGACAGGAGCCACGGGTAGTCACGGAACGGAGGACGAATGTTCGTTCAGGAAAGTTTGGAGCTGAGGTGGTTTCTGACTCGCGGGGAGGCCGATTCCGTGGCCGGATTGTTCGATGGAGTTGCCGTCGAGAACGAGGGCAAGCAGCGGATCGACCGATACTACGTGGACCCTGCTCGGCTAGATATCGGGACCAAGGAGCGGGTAGAGGCGGACAAGCCTCCGAAGTTTGAGGTCAAATACAGAACGGGCGTCATCCATGGCTTCGAAGTGGCGCCTGGCGTCGTCGGTGATTTGGAGCGCTGGCAGAAGCTCTCGATTCCCCTCAACGGAAACGCGCTCGACCCAGACCACAGGTGGGTCGCGGACACGGAAAAGAAACGCCGGCTGCGCAAGTTCGAGTTCGATGGAGATTCCGTCACGGAAGTCTCTCCGACGGCCCGACCCGCCGCTGGTTGCGGCCTAGAATTCACCGAGGTCACCGCACGCGTCGCCGGTCGGCCGAGCGTGGAGGTGGTCACTCTGGGCGTGGAGGCATTCGGTGCAGCAGGGGACCTTCTTCGAGCGCTCACGGCTGTTGTGAATGATGTCGTGTCAGGTGCGGTGGTCCTCACCGGAGCGGCATCCGCCAGCTATCCCGCCTGGCTGGGAAACGAGATGCAGCGCGTTCTCGGCGAGCGCTGAGGCAGGGAGGCAAATGTGGCGCCGAGGTAGGCCGGTCTCTCAGCCTTTGCACACGTAGTGTCTCCCGTTGCTGGCTACGCAGAGCTTGCCGAGATCAAGAGAAGCAGAGGAATGAAGCCGGCCCGCTCCCTGCGCGGTCGGACCCAGTTTTCGACGGTCGTGCGTGTTTTCACGCTTGGGCTGGCTTCGGGATCAGCTGGTCCGCGTGGATCACGAGGCGCGCGGGCTGCTGCAGCGTCGCAGAGGCGAGCTCCGCCGACGTCAGGTCGTTCCAACTGTCACCTTGCACGCTGATTGCGGCATCCCCGATGTAGGAGTGCTCACCTCCGTCGGCCTGTCCGAAGTGCCCCCAGTTCAGGTCGCTCCAGGCGTTCAACTCGACAGGTCCGGGGGAGTTGCTGGTGGCGGAGTCCAACCCGAAACGAGCTTCGCCCATCCGCTCCTCGATGACGAAGAACATGCCTTCACTGACCAATCGTTTGTCGACCATAGCGCTGCGGGCAGCTCGTTCTCCGAAGGGGAATCCAAAGAACACTAGGTCGGCTCCCAAAGCACCCTTGAAGACTGGGAAGATCGGGCGGTCGCTCGTGCCTCCGAACTCGGGGAGCTCGGGTTTCAAGCTCGGGCTCTCCTCGGTACCCTCATTCCGAGCACCAACCGCGTAAATGACGGCGTTGGGATATCGCTTCAGCAAGTCGCCGCGCACGACCAGAACGAGTTGTTCCTCCTCAGTGGCCGCCGTGCCATTGGCGCCCCACTGATGAAGTGGTCTCGGGTCGTTGGCACCTAACGGTGAATCGTCCCATTCATGGATGGGACGAATGTCCTTGAGCTGGTTCTCGAGCTCCGACTTCAAGGTGCCGTCTTCGTCGACCTGCTCGTCATCGGGCACGAACTCGTCGACGCGCCAGAACTGGCTACAGTAGGTCCCGCGCTGGTCAGTCGGATACCCGCGCCACAACAGCTCGCGCGATAGCTCGTGGTTGATGCCAACCATGTACGACTCGAGGAACCGTCCGTTGGTCTTCAACAGTCCGACGGTGTTCTGCGGGACCGTCTCCACCCCTGGCAAGACATGCGACTTGGACAGATCACGGAGTGGCTCGTACATCGGTTGTGGGAAGACCGGATGCGCGATGATTTCGTCGAGTGGGTCACCGTTCCATCCGTCGGCGACTCGCTTGGCGATCACCGGGACTCGGCGCTCGGCGCGTGTTCGAACGGTCTCGTTCGGGTCGAGAGCCGAGAGGACGTCGCTACGCAGCTTCTCTAGCCACGCGATGCCACGAACTGGCGGGGCGGGAGTGGGTGGTGGGGGCCTCAGCTCATCGAAAGCGAAGCAGGCCGCGTTCGCCACGTCCACTTGTCCGTCGATTCCGATCGACTCGAATGCGGACGCGACCGCGGACTTCACGTCAGCACACCGCATCTTCCGTTCGCAGAGCCGCACGGCAGAATCACGTGGCTCCTCGCTCGACTCCAACGCGGGCGGCCCTTGCGTCACCATCCCTGTCGAGCTGACCGTGACGGACGTACTGGCGACGGTGGTGCCGAACGGTCCCTCGCACTCGAGCCGGAAATGGTGCTGTGCTGCCATGGGCAGGACCACTCCCGGACCGCCCAACGAACCCCCGCTGACGACACCCCCACTCGGGCTCCCGGTGCCGGTCGAAGCTCCCGGTGGAAAGGCGAACGGCCCAAACGACTCGTGGCCGGTGGCGGGCTTGGTGCCAGCGAAGCCGAGGTCGCCGCTCGCCTCGCGACGACTCGCTCGCTCGGTGACCCAGGACACGGTCACGTCATAGCGCTCGCCGTCGTTCGTGGGGGCCGCGGTTGCGGTGAGGGTGACATGGGGCACGAGCGTGGCCGCATGCGCGGCAGCGAGCGAGCGAGACACGTCGCAGAGGCCGACGATACCTGGCAACTCGGGTGGCGGCCCAGCGGGAGAGAGCTCTCCGGCGGCCATTCGCGCGAGCATGTCGCCACGTCGTGTCCCCTGAATCTTCCGGAGCGGACCCCGTGCTCGAGCGATTCGGCGAAACGCCGGGGCGACTGCCGCCGCAGGGATCTGTGACCGTGCCGGAATCTCGGTCGCAACGGTGCGTCGCTCCTGGTCCTCTCCGGTCCGAACGACTCGCTTCTGCGCTGGCGCGGTCACCCTCAGGAAATCTTCGAGGGGAAGCCGGGCGAGACGTTGGTGGAGCCGTAGCGAACCTTCGCGACCGAGTTGGGCGCGTCGGAGCAAATCGTTTGCGGCCTCCACCGCTCCGATCTGGTCCCAGGCGGACGCCATGAGTCCCTCTTGCTGTTTGCGAACCACCTCCGACCCGAGTCCTGCGGCCGCGCGATGGCGGGGATCCAAGTTCAGCTCATGGAGCCAGCCTCCTTCGTCGGCGGCTGCCGAGACTCGAGAGCGCGCTGCGTGCCAGCGTCCGTAGATCGGCGGCGTGAGCACCGGCAGCGGGACGCGCACGCCGGCGTCGCCAGTTCGCGTGGTGTTTCCGCTCGCTGTCGTGACGATCGCGACGTGATAGCTCCGTTCGGGAACCAACGGGAGGACCACCTCGTGTTCGTTGTCGAGTCCGCCACTGGCATGGCTCGAGGAGTAGAGATAGGTGCCATCGCGATTCTCTGGACCGATCTCGAGAACGCCCTCGGTAGGGCCAGCCGTCTTCCAGTAGAAACGAACCGACCTCCCGTCGCTCAGCAAGGATGGCGTGAACTCCTCGAGCACGCCGTTGGGGTCGAAATTCGGGGCCCGCTCGACCTGCACCGTGGGGGTGCTTCGGTTGAGTACGTGGGCCGCGAGCTGGACTCGAAAGGGCTCGGGCTGCGAAGTCCCGGGTCGATCTCTCCCCCAGCTCGTGTACGTGGTGTCGAGGCTCTTCAGGGCGCCCTCCCACCGGAGCGGCTCCTCGACGGTCAGACCAAAGCCCGGGCTCGTGCAGTCCAGGTCGCGTAGTCCCAAATTCTCGAGAGTACGCCCCTCGAGCATCCGGACGAGGAACTCGAAATCGCCGCGTTGACTCGTTTGGAACTCCCAGTCGTAGAAGTAGGGAAGAACGATCTCGTCCGGTGTCTGATGATCCCAGGCCGGGTCGATGGCTCCACGCTCGGCCACCTCGGACCAGGCTTCCGCAGTGTCCAGACCGGCGGCTCGTCCGAGCGCATACGTGGGCACCACGAAGGCTCGATACCGAGTCTTCGGCGCCAAGCGCCGCGGGCAGATCAATCGTGAGACGAGTACCTCGGGACCCTCCCCTGCGAGGCGCTCCAACTCCTCTCCGCGAGCTTCCTCATCCGCACCGAGCGATTCGTCTCCCGAGGTCCCCTGGACGTGGCACCAGCGCCGTAGCGTGGATGGATCGGGAAGGCTCTCCTGGCTGTGGATGCGAATCGCCGGACGCTGATTCGTTCCACGCTTGGGGATCTCGAACTCTTCGGAATGAAGCACGATGAGAGCGATCCAGGGCATCGTCTGCCCGCGCCCGTCCGGTGGTTCGGGGCTGAAGCGCCAGACGAAATCAGGATCGGAAAACTCGATCGCCGGGAAATAGTTGGGCTCGAAGTTCCCCGAACGAGGAGCGGGATCGGTCCGGCTCACGATGCGCCGGTCGAAGCCCGTGACATCGCCGGGGCCGTACAGGTACACCGACCTCGCGACGGGAGATGCGTTGGCATCCCACTCCTCCGACCCCACCTTTCGGCGCGCCACCTGGAGCGAGAGATCGATGACCGCACGCTTGCCCTCGGGCGACCGCTCGATCTGTCCGGCGAGGCCCTGGCGGAGGGTCGAGACGAAGTGGTAGTAGACCGTCACGCCGCGACCTCGTCCAGCTCGTACTCTCCGACTACGATGAGGGCGTCACGATCCGCGGGATGGAATCGGAGATGCTGCGCGAGTGCTTGGTCCGCCTGCGCCCGGGTCATCCCCGTGGAAAGCCGATCGACGCGCGGGTCCAACTCCGCTCGAACCAGCGTCGCCGCGTCCGCTACCACATATCGCTCTTCACTCGCCTCCACGAGTCCCCCGCCGACGTGTTCGAACCGCGCTTTCCCCTGGGTCCTCAGAGCGCAGCGCTTCTGCGAGTTTCCCCCAAGCAGGTGCTTCTGTCGCACCCAACTCGTCACTCCATCTTCTCCGGTCTCGGACGTGAGGTCCGGCCTGATGAGAATCGAATCGTAGCCGACCGGAGTGCTCGAGGGGGCGCCAGAGGCTGCGACGGTACTGGAAGAAAGACTCCGGATGCCGCCGGGCATTCGCTCGAATGACGGAACCGACAGTTTCTCGGCATTCGTCAGCTTCTCGAACTGCCCCCGCGCAAAGAACTCCTCGACGGGCTCGAAAGGCAGGGTGGTCTCGCCCACCGCCAAGCTCTGGACACGAAAACGATCGTGGCCGAGCACCGGTGCATTGCCGAACTTCTCGAGCGTCGTCTCCAGCGGTGCGACGTTCTGACGGATCTCGAGAGTGCCCGCGGGATGCACCACCACGGGGGCGTCTCCCCCGTCCGTCTCCTCGGCGTCGACAGCTCGCAGCGCCTCGACCAGCGAAGCCCGTTCTGGCAGGCGTGCTCCCCAGCTCTCTGCGCGCCGAAGTGACGCTTCGAGTTGCGGCCATGGATCCTTCGCCTCCGGAAGCGCTGCGTCTCGTCGACCCCAGGTCTTGTGGAAGTCGACATCGATGTCCCAGAACAGAACCTTGACCGTCGCCGTTCCCTTCGCACTCCATGGCGTCGGACCCGAGAGGTTCAGTGAGACTCTCACGTCCGCGAGTGTCGAGCCCTTGTACCGAATCGTGACGCCCGCGCCGATGGCTACGTCGAACGAGAATGGTTCGAAGTAGATGAGCGTGTCGAAGCTCAGGTATCCCGTGACCTCCGCCCCCGAGACGCCGGCGTAGAGATCGGCTCGTGCCCCGAACTGAAGAGAGTTCGGCGTCAACGCCTGGTACGAACCACAGCTGAGCTGAAACGATGAGCCCGAGCTGAGGTTCAGACCCAGCCGGCGCATGTCGGCAAAAACGGTAGGCGGCGGAGGGGGCGTGAAGTTCGGATGGAAACCACCCAACGAGAACGCAAACTCCGGCTTCGACCCCCAGCTGAGGAAGAAGGCTGCGTCTCCGAACAACTCAAAAGATAGAATCCCCGAATCGTACAGCGACGCCTGGAAAGAAAGCTCCTTCTTCTCGAAGTCGAGAACGCCGACGATGTCCACGTTGATCCGAACGATCGCATCCTCTGGGGTGGGCAGCTCCATCGAGAGCTGGCCCAGGAGCACGATTCGAATGGGGTCGAAGAGCTCGAGGAAGATGCCGATGTCGGCAGTGATGAAGTTCGGGCTCCCGTAGCCGAGCTTGACCATCGGGCCGACGACGAAGCGTCCCTCCTTGGGTGGGAACACCGAGCGGAGATCGCTGATCACCTTGGAGGCGTTGGGGATGACCCACTCGGGTTCGGGGAAGAGAATCGAGTCGAGGGTGCGGTTCTTCACTCCCTCCCGCAGCGCGTCGATCGACATCGTGCGGTTCACCCCGATGAGGCCACCGATGCCCGAGAGCGTGAAGCCCATCGAGAGCTGAATCGGCGGGTCGAAGGTCACCCCGATGTTCACCAGCATCGAGAAACCGTCCGACCCATCGGGCATCTTGGTCGTGATCAGACCGATCGCCGTGATCCCGATCTCGCCGAACTTCAACGCCAGAATCCCTGCGTACCGGTCGTTGTCCGCGTCGAACTCGAGGAACCCACCCCCGGTCACCCCCGCATCGATGGAGAAGCCCGCCCCAGTCGGAGGCAGGAAGGCCAACTCCAAACCGTCGTCGTCCACCCAGCGATAACGAAGTTGGAGTCCCACGCGCTCGACCACGCCGTCGAGCGGTCCGATGTGGACACCGATGGTGAGCCCGAGCGCGGCGGACAGCTCGTCGGCCCTCGCTTGCAGGGCCAAGTAGACCGACTCGAGGTCGACGACCCCGCCTAGGGAGAGGCCGACGGGGATGTCGACTTCGACACCGATACCACCGGCAAGCTGTAGCCCCCGAAGCTTGGACCAGCTCAGCGAAAGATCGAACGGCGCCTCGAGGCCATCGGCTGGCAGCACGTATTGCAGGAAGCCGTCGCCCTCCGAAGGTTGCAGGACCACTGCGCTCTCCGCGGCTTCGAAAGCCAGCCCGAAGTCCGGTCCTCGGGTCTCGAGATTCGCTTCCAGGCTCAGCCAGCCGAGGTCGAGACGACTGCCCTCGCGACTGCCCAGCGTCAGCGCTGGCTCTCCCGGCACACCCAATCGTGCGAGGCTGGCAGTGAAGTCCGCCGCGGCGGCGCCGCTGGTCGACACCCCATCCGCGCCCAGCAGGAAGCTAGGAAGAACGCCATCCACCGCCAACGACAGCATCCAGTCGCCCAGCCGGCGCTCCAGGCTGACGACGCCGGCCGGGGTCAACCGAACTCCGGGGCCGCCCGTGACCTCTGACGGGACGACGGCCACCTCGATGAGGAAAGACCCGTCCGGATTGGTGAGGTTCAGCGCTCGCCGCCGCTCCTCTTCGGAGCCGGCAGTCGCTCGCAAGGAGACGTCGAACGGATCGATTCCGTAGCTCGCCCGAAGACCAAAGCTGGCAGCCACAGCCGCGAGACGAGGCCCCAAACGCTCCGAAAGCTCGACCGCGTCCTGCTCGCTATCGAGTGCACCCGGCCAATACCGCTCGCGTAGAGCCGCAGGGGGATCCATCATGAAGGCTCCGAGAGCACTCCAGTCGAAGCTCGGAACCGCCGGGGGGAGGTCGAAGAGCCCGTCGTCGCTTTCCAGTTCCTGTGGAAGTGCTGCTTCTTCTCGAGGCCCTAGCACTCCGATGAGCCCGAGCAGCTGCACCGCTGCGGGGGCGCGTCCCTCCAGGTACCGAATGATGAGCAGCGGTACGACTCTCTCGCCGACTTTGAGCACTCGTTCTGAGGACACGTCCAAGGTCGAAGACTCAAACAGCTCCCCCAACTGAGCACAGGACTCGAGAAGCGACGCCAGCGCCTCCAGGAGGGCCAGTAGCTCCGGTAGGTCGTCCAGGCTCGTAGGCACGTTCTCGCTGAGGGCCTCGATCTCCGCCACCAGACCCCCGACCTCGTCGAGAACGTCCAGAGGCAACCGGCTGGCGTTCACTCCGAGTTGAACGAGCAGGCTACGTAACGCGCTGCGATTGGCCGCAGCATCCAAGATCGGAGCGAGCAACCGCTCCAGCTCGAGTCGAACCGCCTCGGCGCCGTCATCGTCACTCATGACAGTACCGAGGATACGTCTGATTCAAGCCGTAGTCTCTGCATGGACGCCTGAAAGCGAAGGGTGCCCCCGGACGAAAACGTCAGCGTGGCAAAGCTGTTGTCTGATAGTACAAAGCCGTGTCCCGCCGGATCGAAGAGCATCTCGACAGCATACCGCCACGAATAAGGTATGAAGTTCAGGTCCGAGTCGCGTAAGACCACAGACCGCCATCCCGCTGGCTCGAGGTTAATTCGGCGCATGTCACAGAAGGACAAGGCCCATTTCTCTGCATCGCTCATGTTCGCACCGAGCGGGAGCACCCAGCTTCTAGGCTCGAAGGCGGCGCGCGAGTTGTCGCCGACTACCGTTCGGTCTGCTGTGGTTGATCCGGCCAGTCTGTTGATGCCGATCAGGGTGAGCCCTAGTCGATCGACAGTCTTCGGCCGGTTCTTCAGGGCGCTTGATGTGAGAGACAGTATGATTAGCTCAGACGGTGTCGGTGGATTTGGTTCCTCAAATCCACGGGTGGATTCGTACCTGATGAGTGCGCCAAACGTGAAGTGAATATCGCCAGACAGTACGGATACCAACGCTCGCTTCTTGCCATTGGATAGGGGCGCGGAGCGCGCGAACGCAGTTAGCGTTCGTTCCAAGAACTCTGGTCGAAGGCCGGGGGCTTCACAGTCGTCGCGGAATCGAGCCGCTCCAGACCGTCCTGCTTGAGCCGACTCGATTATCGGCCATCCCATCAGTGGCGGTGGAAATAGGACGACGGCCATAGGCTTTTGAAACGGGGGAACTTGCTCCAGAAGCTCGGTGGGCCCTATTAGTTCCGGGAACCCAATTGCCTTGTGCGCCGGTCCATTCTCAACGTCTGGGAAGCGTCGCGCGGTGCGGGTGTCCATCGCGATCAGATGGAAGTCTTCGTACACGAGGTCGAATGCCCATCGGTCTCCGACGCTCACGGGCGTGCTGAGTGTTCCGCCGTTCTTGAACGGAGCGTTCCTGGGGGGCAGGAGAGCATTGTCCAAGATGTCCATGTCGTCCGACGTGGCGCCTCCTCGGACGGCAGTAACGACCTCATTGCCCCACCGGCCCGGTTCGAACCGCTCCGGTGTGTTGCCCCAAGCCTGACAGAGGGCAAACGCGGTCAGTCCGTTCGTCATCACTTGGCGAGCGTCGTCGTATCGTAGTGTGCGATCGCACCACCATCCGTTGATGTTCCAGTCGTCGGTAACCTCATGATCGTCGAACATCATCAGACTTGGGATGTTTGCTAGGGCTCGTCTGACTCGTGGCAGATCGTCGTGAAAGCTCTTCAGTCGAGCACATTCGGAAGTAAACTGTGTCGCTTTCGGATTTGGAGTCTGAGCGGCGGATGCGTGGTATGGGTAGATTCGAGGCTCTCCAGAGGCATGGCTAGGGTCTCCCGTTGCCTCCTCGAACGTGGGTAGGATGAGCTCAGTCTGGTTGCCCGTCCAAAGCACCGGTGACCAGGCAAACAGGTACATGAGTAGATATTCCGAGAGGCTGAGCAGGTGGCTGTCGGAATGCTCGGAGGTAAAGAATCCGATGCGGTCTCCGTCGACGAACCTCGGGTCGCCGATGCGGCCTCGATGGCTGGGCTTCAAGTCGCGGATTCTTCCCCACGCCGGGAGTGACTCGTCAGAACCGATGAGCGTCTCCTCTGCGTCCAGAATCAGGTGGAGCAGGGCCCCCGCGACGTCGTCGGCATAGATCTGGTCGCCGGTGAGCAGCAGGAGCTGCGGCCGTTTGGCGGGATCGTCCAGGGTGCTCTCGATCTTGTCGTGAAGCAGAGCGAGGGCGTCGTTCCCTGGGCCATGAGGCTTCCGGCACGAGCCGGTGACGATCACGAGATCCTTCCTTGGGCCCGGCAGAGCGAACGAGGGACGAGAGGCCCCGTCGAAAATGACTTCCGGCGCCAAGTCCGCGAGGTTGACGTCCGAGTCTCCGAAGCGAAGGTCGTATTCGTAGATCTTTCCCGATGTAAGGGCCTGTGCAGGACCGGCGTAGGCAGTGACGCAGCCGAGCGCCAGCTTGGAGCCGACTTGGACCAAGTCGGTCTTCCCCGAGGTGAAGATTTGCGTGCCATTCAGGAAGACGTCCAAGGTTAACTTGGTGGGTGAGTTGGCCGGCGAGCGCATCGCCACCCACACGGTGACGGAGTTCGCTGTCACCCTGCGAAGGATGGGCCCGGCGAGGACGGAGGTGTTAGGCATGCGAGTGGCCAACGAGACGAAGGGCATCAGTGGCCTCCACCAACGGCGTCGAAGCGGAGACCGCTCGCGCCTTCGCCGCGACCGGTGAGGACTTTGCGTCCTAGCCAGACGTGGGTGCTCCCGTCGGTCCAGCGAGTGCGTTGCTTGGTGAGCTGCACCCGGACACCGGCCCGGGGGACCACTTCTTCGCGAAGCCAGAGGAGCGCGTCCTCGTGCATGGCCAGTAGGCGTGACATCGCAGAGATGGGTTCGGGTTCCGCGGTTCCGAGACCCACCATGCGTGCGTGATCCGTCGGACGAAGCATCTGCGCCCGGCGCAACTCGACTCGCGCCTGCGCGGCGTGGGGCTGCGGAGGTCGATCCGGAATGAAGGGGATCCAGTTGGCGGGAACGGTGGTGGCGAGCCGGTAGCGGGGCGTCTCGGATTGCGACGGGGTCGGCGCCACGTGAGGGTCGAGCTCCTCCAGCCGAGCCATGGCGAGACGCAGAGCGGCGCGTCGTAGGTGTCGCTCCTCGACCGGTAGCGCCGGGTCCTCCACCTGTTCCCTGAGGGTGCGAACGAGCTCTTCCAGACCGGCGCGTTCCCTCTCGGCCTGCCGCCGAGTGCGTTCGAGCTGCGCGTCGAATCCTCGGACGGGCCGTCCAAGTCCATTGGGGACCAAGTGCTCGACGCCCCACACCATGTTCGCGTTCTCGTCCCTCAGAAAGCGCACCTCCTCCAGCGGTTGCGACTCCTGGCGGAAGCCACTCGTTGGCGGAATGAGCAGGAGAGGCACCCGCTCTCCCGTGTCGCTTTCTGCCGCGAGGCCTGGCGCGAGAGGACTCTCGGCGTTGGAGATGGTGAAGAGCTCGAAGCGCCCCGCGGGGTCCGCGTCCATCGGTCCCACGGGCCGCACTTTCGTCTCCTCTCCAAACACGTTCTGCACATGAAGGTCGTCGACTCGCACGAGACTGGCGAGCGGGACGGGTAGGGGGACTGAGAACCAATCGTCACCGTAGACCAAGGCCATCTCCATCAGCAGCAGCTTGCCGAGGTCGGGTTTTGCGACGTCCATCGAGCCGAAGTCGGTGTGGCCGTCTTCGAAGGCCCACCAGCGGGGTGAGTTGCCGCTCACTTGGATTCGCGTGGGGGTCGTCACCAGGGGCGTCGGACTTGCGTCCCAGGAGCTCCCCGCCGATGAGCCGGCCGAGAAGGTGTACCAGTCGACCGTTCCATTCTGGTACTGCGGTGCGACGAGACGGGTTCCCTCCTCGTCCACGCTCGACGCGGACGAGAGCTGGAACTCGTGGGAGAGCTTTTCGCTCTGCCAACTGGGTCGGTCTCCCGGCGTGGGACGCGCGCAGACGTTCCCATACCACTCTGCAACCTCCTGCTGGAGTGCCGTCAGCGCGGCGTCGTCGAGCGGCGATCCCGAGGGAGCCCGCACGGCACCGGCCAACACGGCGGCGCCGTCGACCACGCGTCCGCGCATGAAGCGCGCGAATCGCTGGGTCGCTTGATCCAGCTCGTGCGGCGGGACGCGAGGGGACCGGGGGAACCCGTACCTCTCGTCCCTTCGCAGCTCGTCGAGGAGCGTCGACAAGCCATCGAGCGTGCCTTCCGCCTCCAGGAGTGTTCGCAGCCGCCGCTCGAAGTCCTGGCCGACACGTACCCGCTCACGGTAGTCGAGCTCCAGCTCGAGCGCGACCTGCTCCACCACCGCCTCTACGGGAACCGCGCCGATGGGTGACGGGTCGCCGTCCCCGATGGTTAGGTGATCGACTCGTTGAATGCTGTGCGAGAGCGACACTCGTATGGGGGATCCAGCGTCTTCCCCCCGCGACTCTCCGGTTTGCCACTGGCGGGCGAGCATCCAGAGGGGATCGGCGATGGGGGCGCGGACCCCCTCCTCAAAGTCGTCCTCGCGACAGCGCGGCTCGATCCGTACCCAGGCGGCGAAGTGTTTCGAGAAGTCTTCAGGTATCTCCAGTGTCACGTGTTCCCCCCTTCACGCATCTTCGTAGGCAACCGCTTTCAACAGGTGAACGAGAGTGGTTGATTCGCCGCCGATGGCGACGCGATGCAGTTCGTTGTCGTCCGCCGCCAGCCCCAGGCGGAACACCGACATCGTCTTGATGACCGTCGACGCGTAGAAGCTGCCTTCCATTGCCACCGACTCGACGACGGTGACTCCGACTTCCGACCCGTCCTCGGCTTTCGCGCTGACCGAGGGCGCCGGTGGCGGAGTGTATCCTTCGTGGGCCACGCCTACCCAGAGCGCCACACGACGCGCGGGTGTCGGCAGCGTGAGCTCCGTTGGACCGCTCGCCGATAGGACCCCGATTCGTTGCGTCTGGCCGTCCTCCTGCCATTCGAAGTCCCGAACGCGGAAGTGATAGAAGGCAAATGCGCTGTCGGGCGGGTATCCATCGGGCGGCAACGTGGAGTCAACCCGTACGTGAAATCCGGAGCGGTCGAACTCGGTCACGCCGAGTAGCCCGTCGTTCAAGCTGTCCTCGAACTCCAGGGTGGCTGCGGAGCGCAACGTGGACAGCCACTCGTCGATGGTCGCACCAAACGAGTCCAACATCCCATCCGTGCTCGACGCCGCCGGAAGGTATATCCCGGGTAGCATTGCTCCCAACGGATCGCGGTCGTTCTCCGCGTCTCCGGACGCATGAACCGCGAGAGCGTCGAGGTCGACCGCGCGGACCTTGGCTAGATCGATCGTGTCGCCGACGATCTCGGCCAGGGCTTGGGGGGTCCAGAAGGTTGGGCGCACGCCCATCTCCGCCGGGAGTGCCAAGAGCAGTGCCTGGGGCGCTTGAGCGCCGGGTGCATCGTAGTGGAACGCGACGCTGGTATTGGCTTCTCGTGCGGGAACGGACTCCGACCACTCGTCGAGGAGGAGGCCCGCGATGGGAGTCGGTCCGTCGGGATCGTCGAGGGTCGGCATCTCGCCGTGAATGGCGAGCACGGCGGAGAGGGGAGAGCGGCTCCAGGCGGGATTGGTGACCTCTCCCTCTCGCTCATGGTCCGACAGGCCGACCCACGAGCGACCTGGCTCATGTGGGAGCTGCGCCAGCCGAAGATCGACGGTCGATCCGCTGCCGGTACGGATGTTGTCGGTCCAGGCATCGTGGAACATCTGGAGGTCTTCCACCTGGCCCATTGACCGGCTGACCTCCGCGCACTGCTGCCACCAGAGACGCAAGCGCGGCTCCCCCCCCCGCGAAGCGAATCATTGGTCAGGGCGGCCTCGAGGTCCGCGGCGTGATGAGGTTCGACCGTCGGCAGTACGACGAAGCTCTGCCCAAAGAGCTCTCTCATCGCCTTGATGAGCTTACTCACCTGCAGGCTCGTCGCGGACTCCGGGGTGGGCATCTGTTCCGCGGAAGCAGCCAGCCGTTTCGCGAGCTCTCGGTGTGCTTCGGCAAGACGCTCTTCCTCGCGAGTGTCGCCCGGACCTGCGGGCTCGACGCCAATGACTCCATACCGCGTAGCGCGGCTCAGCAGGTCGGCGCCGCTCTCCCCGCCAGGTGACTCGAGTCCGGCTACGAGCGAGCGGCAGTCTTCCTGCGCGAGGACCACCCGGTCTCTCAGTCGGGCGACGTCACTCGCCGAATACCCCTCTCCAGTTGCGTTCGCAGGGTGGCAGAGAGTGTGAGAGGAGAAGGGGCGACCAGCAGTCAATACCCGCAACGCCTGCTGGGCCAGATGCGCGGCGTTCGCGAGTGAGTGCGCTCGGCTCCCGCTTCCCCAGGCCCGGATTTCGACCGGCACCTCGGGCGCGAGCGCGTGAATCTCTCGTACGCGTCGTGCGACTCGCTCCCCGACGCCCTCGGGCCCTGCTGCGCCTCCGATCCCATAGAAGAGATCTGTCGCGTTCAGGCCGAGCTCCTCCACACCCAAGACACCGAAGTCAGTCGTCACGCTGTCACGCAGCGGGTCCAGCACCCCATCATCGATGCCCTCCACTCGGCGAAGGTCGTCGACGGAATCGAATGGTCGCAGCTCTCGCTGTTGCACGATGCGGTGGGCCAGTACGGGGCCGATGCCCTCCAGTGCCTCGAGCTCCGACAGCGTGGCCCGATTCACGTTCGCACGTATGGCAACCAGTCTCGGTCGCCAGCCATCGAGCATGCCGGCGTCGATTCCTGAAACGACAGTCAGCTGCTCGACGCTCGCGAACGGGCGTGCGGCGACGGTCGCGGCCGCGAGGGCGGGTCCGATCCCTGGAAGTGACTGCAGGAGATCCTCGGAGGCAGAGTTGATGTCGATTCGTTCCACGAAGCCCGTAGTCGCAGTCGCCCTGAGTCCGTCCACGATGGCCGGCCCGATTCCCGACACACGTTGGAGGTCCGCGAGAGTCCTGAAGGGGCCTCCCGGTCCCTCCCGGTCCTGCACGATGGCCACGGCCAGCTGGGGGCCGATGCCATCCAAACCCACCAACTCGTCTTGGGTGGCACGGTTCACGTCCAGCCGCCCCTGACCCTCTGGGTCGGATATCGGCTCCCAGAACTCGAAGCCCACACCGATGTTCTCGAGCGGCCCGAAGAGACTCTGGCACCACGCCGCCACGCGGGGCTCCGCCCCACCGCGCGGGTCGCGCAGCCTCGCGTCCTCGTCCGAAAACGTCAGCGACTCGTTGAGGAGCATCGCTGCGCGGTGGGTATAGGTTCGCCCCGCGACAGGTGTGTCCAGTGACGGGAGCTCCGGCGGTGACTGATTGCCTGCAGCGGCCTCCAGCGCCGCCGCCGAGCTCTCGAAGTTGCCTTGTACCGCCTGATATACGCCTTCGAACATCAAGGCGTCGGACAACGCATCCACCGCGTCGTGAGCCTGCTCCATCGCACGCACGACCCCCCGCGCCTCATCTTCGCTGAGCCCACGTATCAGCTTGCCCAAGGCCGACGTGGCCGGGGGGAGCTGGGGCAGGAGCGGCCGCAGCTCTCGATACGCACGGACCGCGGCCACACCATCGACGACGCTCCTCGCCGCTACCGCCTCCACCGATGCACCGCTGGCGGGAGTGATCTTGTGCGCGACGATGGGGAAGAGTTCGCGGAGCTCATCGAGATGCTGGGCCAGCCACTCGGGCGAGTCCTTGAGGTCTCGCTCAATCTGATAACCGATCAGCGCACCGAGCGACTGGCCCTGCCGAACTCCTTCGAGGAGCCGCTTGGCGCTTCGAACCCGGGTCGACGAGAGACTGACGGCGAACGGATTGGGCGCAGGCGAGCTCCCGTCCGAAGGTTCCGCTTCGTGAGTGAGGAACGCGTTGTGGAGGACGGCACAGGCGGCCGCGTGGCCACCGGAGGGCGCATGGATGTAGCCCTCACTCTGACCCTGGTCGTCCTTGGGGCGGAGGTCCTCGACGAAACCATACGCGCCCAGGTGGACGCCCATTTCTCCGCCCTCCTGCTCGCGCATACCCTCCAGTCTCTTCGTGGCGAAGGAGGTGACCCACGCATCGACGCGATGGCTCGCGAGGTCCAGCGAGTCGCGGAAGAGCCTGTCGAGGTCCAAGTCACTCTCGTGGTCCCGAAACGAGTAGAGGATGTCGTGCAGGGTGTCGGGGCCTACCCCCTTGATTTCATCGAGCTGTTCAATCGACTCGAACCTGCCTAGCTGCTCGCGACGCTCGAGAATTCTACGTGCGACATCGAGTCGAACGCCGTAGCCGTCGCGCTCCGGGTGCCGGTTTGGGTCGTCCTGGATCCGCTCGACGATTCGCTCCGGTTCAGTCACTTCGTTGAAGAAGTCGAGTACGCCGGTTGCTCCGAGTGCGCATAGCGCCCGTCGTACCGCGGGGTTCGATGACCCGTTCCTCAGTGCCACTCGGGCTACCTGTGCGAGCAGAGTATCGGCGCTCGTCGTGTGGCCGGTGCACAGTTCCTCCAGGTATCGGGAGGGATTGGAGCTCTCCCCACCCACCTCGGTCGCCACTGGTGGGACCCGCTCACTGGCATCGAACCAGGCGAGTATTCCGAGAAGCGGCGTGTTCGCAAAGCCGGCGGGGTCCTCGTCCGCGAATCGCCCGAGCAGATCCGCAACGCGGCTCTGGTACGAGCGCCAGACGATCTGCCATTCCTCGACCCACTCCAACGGGCTCCGCGCGCCCTCATAGGCGGAGCCCTCGCCGAACGCATAGTCTCGCAGCGCAATCAGTAGCCAGGCCACGAAACTCTCGCTGACGAACGTCCGCGCCCGATATCCCGAAGTACGAGGCTGCATGGCCAGGACGCTCAAGAGCGTCCGGTCCGGATCCGGGTCGTCCGGCCTCACGCGGGGCACGCAGTTGGTGTTGCCTGCGCACGACAGCCAGTACTCGAAGAGCTTCGTGACCACGGCGTGCAGTCGCTTGTCGCGATGCAGATCCGCCGCGGCATCGTGCGACCACGGCGTCCAGGCGCCAGGCCGGACTCGGGTCACGGGGAGGACTCCGTAGGGCTGTTTGCCGACACGTATGGTGGGCAGCGGCCCAGCGCCACGGACGAACGAGGCGTTGTGCCGTGCGACGTAGTCCAGGAGGCCTTCGTTGGTCGCTCCGGACATCAGGTGCCGTAGATAGTGGTCTCCGCTGACGGACCATGTGAGCGTATTCATCTCACGCGCGTATGAGTCGGTCGTGCTGCCAGCACCCTCTAGGAAACGGAGCACCTGCGCGTCAATACCCAGCGCTCGCGCCAACCGGTGAGCGCTCGTTCGCCCCTCACCGTTCGACTGGGCCTGCCAGTTGGAGGGCCCCCGGAGCTGCACCTCGTACTCAGCTTCGTGATCGGGTCGCGATGAGAACCCGGCGGGGTCTCGCACTGTGTTGTTCGTGGCGGTGCCCGGTTCGACAAAGCCGAGACCCGTGGAGAAGCGGTGCGCTCGGAACAGCTTCTCGACCGTTGCCGCTCCCTCCTCCGCACTCGACCACCGCACACCCACGGCGACCAGCCGGTCGAATCCGAGGGTTCGGTCCTCGTGTGTCAGGGGAAGCTCGAGCGCGAACCCGTCCCTCACAGCCGCCTGGAAATCGACGACCCAGCGAGAGTTCTCATCGAAGAGGCCCTCGTTCTCGCTGCCCGGATCCGCGGGAGCAGGCGAAGCCAGCACCGAACGGTTTTGGCGCAGCGGATTTGCCATGGCTTCGACGACGAGCTCGCCGTCGCGATATCCGTAAACACAGAATCGTTCGGGCAGCGCTACGATGCGAGGGGCCCTGGTCCAGTTCGAGCTCGCGAACTGGTCTGGCGCCTCGGTATGCGTCTTCACCCAATCCGCGAGCCAAGCGGCGCGACGCGGTCCGAATCTCGAGGAGAGGAGTCGCCACGCCGAGCGACTCGAATCGGCGTTGGCGAACGTGACAGCCGCCTCCCATTCGTCTCCAGTCAGTCCCTCTTGGTGCGAGTCGATTGCGATTTGGTCGGGATAGAAGCGGACGCGTAGCACGTCGTCGACGAATCGCGTCTCGAGACGAATTGGGACCAGAAGCGCGGGCCGGTTGGTCCAGGGCGCTCGACGCAACCATCGTCCGAGCTCGGCCCAGAGCCGCAGGAGCGGCGGGCGGTCGGCTTCTGTTGCCGCGACGAGCCGGGGGAACACGTTCCGCTCGGACGCCTTGAGCACATCGCGTGCGCGGCCCCTCACCGAGAAGAGCAGCCTTGCAGCCTGCTCGGGCTTCACACCCCCTGGCTGCTCCGCCAGATGGTCGAGCACGGGCGCGACGGCGTGTCGTACTTCGGCCCAGTTTCTCGCCCCAGCGAGCAACGTCACGAACCGATGTGCGAGCTTAGGATCGTAACTCACGGACATGCTGCTCCGTACCGTCCTCGGATGGCGTGAACCGACAGTCGAAAGAGGTGTCGGTTGGAAACAGGCCGACGATGCGAGTTCTCACCCACAAGTGCATCGAAGTCCGTGATGAAGACCCCCACCGCATAGAGTCAAATATCAAACTATGAGACCGTGTTGAAGGGGGTGTGTCGCAGAGAGTCTCGAGGCGAAGCCCCTGCGAGATGAATGAGACGATTCGCGCACCAGGAGGACGGCCATCGTGCGGCCGCCGGCTCGTGATGCTTTTCGCCTTTCCGACACCACAAGGTTCTGGGGCACAAGGAACTGGCCGCGCGCGGGTGGATAGCCGACCCGAGGCTCGGCACGGGCATACAGGTTCACTCGGATCGCGCAGGCAGTATTGAACCGACAACGTGGAGCGGGGGGTGTCGACGAAGCCGCGCGCCGTGTGGTGCAGCGGTCGGTGCGTCAAGACGAGGAGACCCCCCGAGGACGGATCCAGGGCGTGGTCGCATGGGCGTGCTCACATTCGGCTTGGGGGCCCGCAGCACGTCTTGCACCACCTGGTGGAGGAGCCGCTATCTAGAGCTAGAGGTGCGTCTTGCGGTCTGAGCGAAGCAGTCAGGGGTCGTGGCTCGGTGGATCGCCTAGGCGACCGAGAAAGAGATGGGCATTTGAGTTGGCTGGCGAGCCAGACGTGCCCGCGCCCACGTAGATCAGCGGGGAGATCGGTCAGATACCTCTCCTCGTACCGACGTATCGCGGGGACGAGCCACGACGCAGCGGAAGCCGTAGTCGTCGTAGTCGACCCAGGGTGGTCTTGCGGCGCGCTCATGGACGCGACAGCCGTACTGCCCGCCGCCGAACCCTCCGCCCCTGAGGACTCGGGTGACGTAGGAGTCGTCCTCGGGCGTCAGCCACAACGGATCCGTCTTGGACGACGCGTATGCGTCCGAGTGGAAGACATCGAGACACCACTCGTAACAGTTGCCTACCAGTCCCCAGGCGCCGTAGGGCGAGCGCCCGAGAGGGTGACATCCGACGGGAGCCGGGGAGCTGCCCGCGACGTGCGCTCTCTCTTCACTCCAGTCGTCACCCCATGGGTAGACGCGACGCGGGAGCGGATTGACTTCACCCAGAGCCAACGTCTCTCCTCCCCGAGCAGCCTTCTCCCATTCCGCCTCGGTTGGCAGCCGAACGGTGTGACCTTCGCTGCCTGGTGTCGGCACCTGTCGGGCCAGCCACCGCGCGTAGGCGCAGGCCGTGTACCAGTTCACTCGAACAACCGGGCTGCTAAGCCGGGGCAGGCGTTCTCCGACGAGGGCTGCATTCGAGGAAGACGAGGTTCCAAGAGCCTGCGCCTCGATGTACGCACGGCATTCTTGGTGTCCGTCGCGCTCCAAGAGCCAAACGAGTCCTTCGGGGCACCATAGCGATGCATTCGTGAAGTCATTGCTGTCCACGAATGCCCACAGCTCCCGAACCGTAACGGGCCAGCGTTGAATCCAGAAATCTGAGACCTCCACAAAGCCACCTGGGGCCGTCCCGCGGCTCCTTTCCTCTCCAGCCTCGCCACGAAAGAACCGGCCCCCCGGCACAAGTATCCAGCGGTTGAGCCTCTCCAACCTCGGGTCCGGTAGCTTCTCGAGCCAGCAGCCGGCCGTGACGCGAAACGCGGTCGGAAAACGGGCCGGCCCCTCGATGGCGGCGGCGATGGCATCACGAAGTTGAACGAACGCCTCGGTTGGCTGGCTCGGCGGCGCGCCCAAGGCTCCCAGGAGACCGAGCATGGCCCCGCTGTCCGGTTCAGGCGCGACCAAGCGCGCCCAGCGGGACGCCGCGTCAGCGTCGCCTCGCTCGCGCTTGAGCGCTAGCAACCAGCTCGCTGCGGACGCGGACGCCGCATCGGAGAGAAGCTTCGGCACCACCGCCGACTCCGGGGCGTCTACGAGGTAGTCGGCGTGAAGGAAGTCCTGGAAACTCCGGTGCATGAATCGATAGCCCAGCGCCTTCCCATCGCCTAGCAAGCCACATCGCTCGATGAGCAGATCGATCTCGCGTTCGCGCGCCCCCGACGTGGCCCGCACGCCCGCTGCATCCCGGATGGCGTCTCGGATAACGGCACGCTCAATGTCGGCGGCGGGCGGCGTCTCTGCCGCCAGCCGCCCGAGCAGGCGCCTCCGCTCCGAAGCGTCGAGTAGCGGCTCACGGTCGCGTCCGAGATGGAAGTCCCAGTCGTGCACCATCTGATGCACTGCGAGGCCGTACAGCTGAGCACGGTCCATCTCGGAGAGGTCTCCACGAGCCCGAGCGAGCTCGGCGAGCAAGACGAGCTGCATCGGATTCGCCGCGAGCGCAAAGAGGCTATCGTTGGACGATAGCTGTCGATACACGTTCGCGGCGAGCACGCGAGCCTCTGCCTCCTCATCGCCGTGAGCACGATACCACCGCTCCAGGAACAGAGCCCGCTCTCGACAGGAAAGCTCATCGATGTCCAAGAGGACGAAGCCCGCGGAACGGAACCTTCCAAGGAGCTCGGGAGAGAGCACCGAGCCGCGGGAGCTCACGACTACACGGGCGCCTGGTGCATCTTCGACCGCCGCGAGGATCGTCTCCACGAGAGCTAGGCGCGGGTCTGCACCTAGCCGGCTCGAACCGTAGGTCGATACCTCGTCCAGCCCGTCGAGCAGGAGCGTGAGCGCTCCCGAACGAATGGCGGAGCGGAACCGGGACTCATCGAGGCCGCTCCTCGCGAACAGCCTGTGCAGGTACGCACCAAGCAGCTCCGAGCGCGGGATCCACTCGACCCGAGTGGCGATCCACGAGGCGACTTCGTGGACTGGAAGGAACACGGGCAGCGTGGCGCCCTCGCTACCCAGCGATCGCGCGAATGCCCGAAGGGCGACGGACTTTCCGCTCCCAGGACCGCCGCGCACCAGCGACCGTGGTGTTCCTTCGACCGCGGTCGAGAGGCGTTGCCGTGTGAGGTGTGCAGCGTTCTCCCGCAGCGGTCGCGTTTCGTCGATTCGCTCGAGGAAGTCACACACCCAGTCCTCCGCGCCTCCCAGCCCGAGGACTTGGCGGAGTGGAGAGTACGTCGAAGGCTCCGGTGGATACGTCAGCCGGGGAGCATTGCGGAAGATCCTCCCGGGCC
The DNA here is from genome assembly GCA_017644045.1 of Deltaproteobacteria bacterium. GTDB lineage: Bacteria > Myxococcota_A > Polyangia > Polyangiales > Houyiibacteriaceae > UBA1660. Next base: position 285,630 of record JAEPMI010000006.1, on the reverse strand, counting down.
CCCCGCGTCGGGCGCAGTCATGCCCCAGCGATCCTTCGATCGCCGCGCACAACTCATCGAAGTCAGCCTTGTTCTCGTCGATGAGATCGTTTCGGAGGGTCGCTGCGGGGACAACGACGGCATCCAGCGCTGCAGTCCGGAGTCGCCCGCCGTCGAGGCGAGGGACGGGGATGGTACCCAGGTCTTCCAGCGAGGCAGCGACCTGCGCGCGAAGCGAAGAGGGGATCGAGCGCTTCTCGCGCTCAAGCCGCCGGTGGACCTCGTCGCTCGAAATCAACTCGACCGGCGTGGCGTAGACGCTTCCCCCGGTCATCCTGTGGAGATGCGACGACACTACTCCAATGATTGAGTCCCCCCAGAGTACTGGCGCACCCGAGAGTCCTTGCACACGTTCGCTCTTCGCCGGAGACATACTCCCGCGACCAATGAAGGCGTCGCGGAGCTGCCGTACCTGATCCGAGACTAGTTGGTATGCGGGCCCTGACTCCGTGGGATCAAGGCCAACCAAACTAGCATTCATCGTGTAGCCGTCTGGCTTCAGCATGGGGAAGCCCCAGACGGAGACGTTAGCCGGTATCTCTTTGCTATCGAGATTGTGGAGCGGCAGCGGTCGCGCGTCCTTCGGTATCGAGTCGACCTTGAGCAGCGCCCAGTCCCGCTGGGCGTCAGCCTCATGGATTGACGCCGGTTTCGGCGGGTCACCGTTCCAAAGCTCACACGCGATCTGATCCGAGCTGGCGCTGCCCACCACGTGCTCGGCGGTTAGCACCAACCCGTCCCCGATAAAGGCAGCGCTGCCAGAGATCTTGTCGTTCACCCAGACGCGCACCATCCCGTACCTCCAGGAGGAGCTGCGCGCCTCCCGCTCATCGTTGCCGTTCGCTGAAGCACGCTCGCGAAGGGGCTCGACGGCGAGAAGCTCAAGCGTGCGTGTTGCGTGCGCGGCGGGGTGGGCTCCCAGTTGACCCGCGACGCGAGCAAGAACTGCGAGCTGGTCATTGAGTTCCAGTCCACCCCTCTCGAGAAGGGAGAGCTGCTTCAGCGCAACCGGGCCGAGATCGCGCCGATGGCGTCGCAGAAGCGCGAGCGCGTTTGCCACATCGCCTTCGGCGACAAGCCGCCGGAGTCGTCTGTGCCAGTCGTCCACCAAGCTCACCCCCGTGCCATGCTTCTCAACCGGTCCACCAATGGCGAAAGAGCCCAACCCAAGAGCACGATCAAGACCAGAGCCCCCATGACGACCTGACAGCCCCATCCGTACTGACACGTCAAGACCGTCGCCGGGCCACCTTGCTCGGGGGACCTCACCAAGAACGGGTTGTCCAGATGGTCCCGCGACCATCCCCATTCGGCAGCGGTCCACAGGCACGGCACGAAGAGGCACCATGTTAGTGAGAACTCGGTAATCCCGAGATAGCGACCGCGGATCGCACTGACGGCAACGCCAGTCAGGCCCAACAGCGTAAGAGCCCCTAGAGCGAGGCGCGTAGCCCACACGATCTCAACGGTAAGCAACCTGAAATCAAGCGCAACCGGGACGAGGATCGCGAGTGTCGCGTACACGAGCAAGATGGCAGGGTAGCGAAGACGGACATACGTAGCGAGCCATGTAAACATGCCGGCAGTCACGGTGACTACAGCGAGCGCGAGTAGCCAGCTAGGGTCCTCCAAGGGGAAGGAGCGTGCTATGTAGCGCCGGTGTTCTTGAGGAACGCGCCTGTCGATGTATGGGTCGCCAAGCCGGTACGCCAGAAGCGCGAACTGGGCGCTGCCAATGAACCGTCGTAAGGATGCCTCGTGCCTCGCGACTGATCTAAGATGCATTCGGCGCTGTTCCACGGAGCTGCCGTCCTCGGTGGCACGTAGGCAGTCCGCGAAGATCTCATCCCATTCGTCGTCACTCGGTCCACCGAACGGCCATGACAGCTGCTTCAGCTCTTCCTGGTTCACAGCGGAGTGCCGCGTGCGCACGGCGTGGCGACACACCCCGAAGGCGCTGCCGAGGTGGTGTTCGATCCGAAGGGCTCGGTCAGGAGCGTCGGGCTCCACGAGCAGCGCTGTGTGGGTGCGATGGCTGAAGGTTACAGGGAATCGCAGAGGGCGGCTCAACGGGATGCCCGGCTGCCCGAGCTTGGCGTTAGCGTCAAGGACCGTCTGCAATGAGACGGCGTCGCGGATCTGGTAGCTCCGGATATTGGAATACACCACAGCCGGTGAGAGTATGGAGGCCAAAATCAGGACTGTTGCTGACAGTGACCAGGCGAGACCGGGAGGCAGGGAAACGGGATGCCGTTTTCTCCGGCGCCATTGCTCAGTGATCCATGCCCCTGCCACTACGCCACAGATCACGAGTATGGCAACGCTGCTAGTCCATACATCGGAGATGTCTTCAGGTCGTTCGGGCCAGACCAACGACGCAACTCCGATTGCCCCATACATCAGAATCAGAAACGCAATCAGCTCGAGCGGCCGCAAGACATGGATTCGGGGCGCGTTCCGTCGGATCGCCATGTTCGCCCAACGAAGCGGCGCCTTGACTCGACCAGCAGCCGTAGCCAGTCGAGAAATCCTTGCTCCCTCGGCGTGTTTGCCGTCCCCACGGCATGGACGCATCAATCGGCCCCCCACAGATGGTACAATGCAGAACCCGTCAGCAGGCGGATGCTTCGCAGCTCTCCTGCTAAAGCGAGGCGAGCTAGGCACGTTCCGCGGTCGACGCCCGGAAACAGCTCGATGATGAACAGCCCCTTCGAAACGCTTCGAACGTTCGCCATTGTCGCGAGCTCTGCACGCAGGCCCGCAAGAGTTGCGCCTGTGAGTTCCACCTCGAACAGGTCCGGGTCCGAGACAGACGGGCTGAGCGGAACGCCCCGAAACCGCTCCCGTCCGCCGTCAAGGACGACAATCCAGTCCGACACCCGCTCGATGTCTGGAACGTGTTGCGACGACACGACCACGCCAAGCTGGTCCCGATCTGCAAGTACCCTGAGGCGGTGGACGAACTTCAGGCGGGCCGCCGGATCAAGAGGAGCTAGTGGCTCGTCAAGCACGAGTAGTCGAGGATCGCACGCCATGGCCAACGCGAGCGCGCATCGGGCGCGCATGCCGCCTGAAAGCTGAGACCATCGGGCGTCTGCTACTCCCGTAAGTTCGTGGACGCGCAGGAGATTCTTTGCGCGCCTCGCGTTCTTGGCGCCAGTAACCCCGAAGTACGCGAGAGTGCTTGCGAGTTCCTCGGAGAACGTGCTCGGCCAAGATTCGACCACCTGCGGAACCCAGGCTACGAGTGAGCGCCAGCTCCGCCCCCGAGACTCACGCTGCAAGCCCGGATGCTCGAGGTCTCCCGCATCGAGAGCAAGCTCGCCGACAAGAAGTCGGAGCAGCGAACTCTTGCCACTTCCGTTGGTGCCGACCACCCCCCATACCTCGCCGCCCCTAATCTCCAGGATGTCGATCGGGCCGATCGCGAATGCAGTGGATAGGCGCTTGCGCGCGTGGACCATCCGGAGCAGCGGCTCGTCGTCGCCGCTCTCCGGAGGAAAATGGACCAGAGCCTGGAGTAGGTCGAGGACTTCGTCGACACTCGACTCGAGGTGCGTCCCTCTACTCGAGCCGGGCTCGGCAGCGAGGCGGCTCAGCCTCGCGCATAGTTCCAGCGTCTTGGTGATGGTGCCGGCGTCCAGTTCATCCGCCTCGGTGGCGGCGAGCAGCTCGTCCTTTGCGCTCTCATAGCGCTCCTCGACGATGTGCTCATGAACCCTCGCTCGGTACGCGAGCCACTTCATCCTAAGTACCGAGGGACGAGCGTAGAGAGTATTCCTCGAGCGCTGCTTCGGTCACACAGGAACCGTCGTATTCGAGCCGCACGTAGGTAGGCCGAAAGTCGATCCAGCGCGCCAACCGTTCCGGGTTCGTGCGACCAGCTCTGAGATCCTCTAGGAACTGCTTGAGGCGCGCGATACCTTCGCTCTTCGCGCCCTGCAAAATGTGCTCCGGGAAGGGTATCAGGTCGGCCCACGTGCCGCTGTTCAAGTAAGTTCGTCCTGGGAGGATGTCCTCGTGCAGCTTCGCCAAGTGCGTGTGTCCCATCACTACCCAGCGAGCGTCGGGGATTGCTTCGATCGCGTCCAAGTACCGGGGGTCAGACTCCGTGGAACGTTCGAAGGATAGGTCTCGGTGAAGCGCTTGGAGCGCTTGCCACAGTGCTGTGATTCGGGGGCGGGAGGAGAGCAGAAGCTCGACCGACCCGAGCGCCTCGTTCCAGCTCATCGGCTCGAGCCCTCTCTCCGCTTCGGTCTCATCTCGTTCGATGAGCGCCAAGAACTCCGCCGCCTCCTCTTGGCCTCCGAGGCTTGCCGCTAGGGTCTCGAAGATCAGGTCTTCAGGTCCCGGCTCGTCGGTCTCATCCTCGCCTGCGTCGAAGCTGGACATGCTCTCGAGCCCTCCGCGCTGCGCGCGCGCGTCGATCCGTCTGTCGGCGTACCACTTCAACAGGAGCAGTCGGCCGAGCTCAGTCCGCGCGGTAGGATCGAGCGCCAGTAGCACGGGAATGGCCGCCTGTTGCTCCGGCTTGAGGAGGTCGACGAAGGGAAGCTCGCGCTTTCGCGGATTCATCAACGTCGCGACGAGATGACTACCCGGAGGCAAGTCGGCCCACCCGCCGTCCCCAGCGACGAGCCTCGCCAGTTGCTCCGCCGTGATCGTGTTGAACCCATCGAAGCGGTTGCCATGTTCGATCCAGGCATCCCCAATCCGAAGCGGCTGACCGTACGGCTCGATCGAGAGAGATTCCGTCGGACCACCGAGAACATCGATGAGCGCCGCGGTGACGCGTGGGTACGCGAGCTCGATGTCGTGGTTGCCGAGGAGGATTGTCACACGGTGGCCAGCGTCGACGAGCTCGCGGAGCGCCTCAAACAGCACCAGGTCGCGTTCGACGATCTCGAGGAACACGCTCTCGGCGAGCGCCTCATCCGAGATGAACGACACAAACTCGCCGTCGTGGTCCTCGGCCAGGAAGTCGACGAAGTCGCCGTTGATGACGAGCTCGACCGGGCCCCCCGCGAGGGCGGGAAGCGACCGCACGAACTCTGCAAGCACGGGCACGCGGGTGCAGATCCGAAAGCCGCGCCCCGCCACCGAACCGTCATCGCCGTTCTCGGCCGCGTACGCGCCGCCGATATGCAGGTCGGAGATGACGAAGACGGTGCGAGCGTCTGAGAGTGCCATACGCTGAATCATACGCACCCGGCGGGGCCGCGGCCAAGAGCACCGGGCGATGCAAGTTAGGTGACGTAAGACCGCCTCCGCGGTTGGTCGCCGTGGTGGCTACGGACCGCGCTTCACGAAGTTGCGTAGATGCCTACACAACCCGCACTCCGGCTGCCCAACCTCGACCGCTCGCGATCGCACAAGGCGCTTAGTTCGCAATCTCGACACCGAATATCTGCCAGTGGACCGACAGCCCGAGGCCGATACGAACTGCCATACGTTCTTCGTACTCAGTTGGGGGCACCACATCCGGCATGTCTGCCGGCGCCTCGGGAGTGACCGCCGCGCGTGCGTAGGGCTGGACATTGACGGCCCCTCCAAGAACCAGAGGGCCAACCAAGTGTAGCCGGACGGCAATGCCTGGCGAAAACACGTTCCCCCAGCCTACGCGTCCCTCGTCGCTGTTCGGCACCGAATCCACCGACGCGCCCGAGTATGACACCGCGGCCCCTAGATCCAGGATCGTGATGCCGAAGCTCACATAGCGAAATGCATTGAGCAAATGTTCTCGGTCCTGCGCGAAGGGATAGCTGGCCTCCAGACCTAAAGAGAGCTCCGGAGCGAAGAACCCACCCTTTTCATCGTCGGCGTTTGGAACCCGGAGCGCGCCACCCAGGAAGCCAACACTAGCAAAGAGCGCTACTCGTGGTTGCTCGTATGAGGTTGGCTCACCTGTAGACAGGCTCTCGAGAGCGTTCCTCAAGTCTACTCCGTCCTCGCTATCGAGAAGTGCACTGCCAAATGCCACCGCGGAGGCAACCTCGCCAGAGACGACGCCAGCTTTCTCTGCTTCTTGGAGGCAAAAAGCGACCAGAGGTGCAAAGTTCCGCTCAGACAGTCCCTGGAGAATCCTCGAAAAGCGAGGAACTAGAGCGCGAAGTTCCTCGGCATCAGCACCCATCGCAGCGAGCATCTCATAGCCTTCGTCGAGCACCTGAGAAAGGACGTGAAGCTTCGCGGAAATAGAGGAGTCACTGCCCAACAACGACCACGTGCTCGAGATCTTGAAGGCTGCTCGCAATACTGCTCGGATCCGTCCTCTCTGCGCTGAGTCGACTGGAGCAACCGTGGAAACAATATTGCTGAGCGGGAGGACGCTAATGTCAAGTCCGTATTGATGTGCAAACTGAAATGCGTCTATGGAGTCCGAAAGAGCATCTATCTGCTCGGAGGTCAAGTGTAGACCGAAAGCGCTGTTGTCAAGGAAGTAGCGCAGAAGCCCGCTGGGAGACGGGGCTGCGAGCAGTTGGCCCAATAGTCCGATGGCGTGGCGAGCCGAAGCGAGCCCTGGAGAGCTGGAAGGAAGAATTTCAAGGAGGGCTGACGGGAAAGCCATTACGTCCATTTGGGCAGCCTCAAGAACCTCCTGCAAGGTAGGGACGCGTCGATCAGAGTCCATCAGCTGACACATCGCGGGCAAGAGATTGCCTACGGTCTTCGTCACGTCTCGGACCGTGACAGCATCCTCCGAGCACATGCCCCGAAGACGATCCACCGCATATGCCCACACCTGGTGAGCAGCCTCATCGAGCAGCCATTCTGCAAGAAGCGCGATGTCCGGATCGACCGTCGCTCTGACCCTCGGACGGCCCGCGTTCGCGCTAGCGCTAAAGTCTCGCAATGCGTTCTCAGCCGCAGCTCTTAGGTCGACCCGGCGCTCAAGGTGCCTTGCGTGTGCCATACAATATGGCTGATCGCTGGCGCTTCCTCTACAAAGCAGATTCACGCGGGTTCGAAGCTTGTCTACCGTCAACGAGCCGAGGTCCTCGGTCGCTTCGTCTGCAGACGTACTGCCTGCAATACTCTCAGCAATGTGTAGGAGAACTTCCCGTTCGATTGCCTGGGAAAAATTGGCGTTCCAGACTGACTCAGTCGGCTGGGCCGATAGTTCAGTAGGAAAGCAAGACCAAATAAGCAAAGTCATTGCTGACAATACCTTGCGCTTCTGGTGTCTATGCATCCAGTGCTACTCCTGTGCTCTGTCAGAGCAAGTTGCTACTCGGCCAGCCTTGTGTCTGAGCGTGACAAAGCTATATCCAAGATACACGGAAAGTTCTTGCAGTCGGAAGCGGCGATAGGCCTCCCGCCACGAAGCCTCTGAGAGGTTGCGTCGTCTGGTGCCTCTGCCGGACTCTAGCGCCAAGGGTTCTGCAAGCGGCAGGTCACAGAAGCGTGACATTGGTCCACACCGGAAGAGTTCAGCGGCATCGCTGTCAGTAGGAGTACACTCGGCACGAGCTCCGAGAAACTCGCAGGAGCGAAGGTGGGATCGAAACCGTGACCTGATGTCTACGAGCGGAGTAGCAGCATAGGCGTCCCCCACCTCCGAAACTACGCGAGTAGGAAACGGTTCCGGTGCGGGGCTCGCTGGCAAGAACGTTACTAGTTGCGCAGACCGCGATTGCTGGAGGCAGCGAAGTCGGTCGAGAGGAGGCGCGGACTCGTTTGGGCATGCGACCCGTGACGTGTCGATTGCGTCTGGCTCTGGATCGCCAATCATCACGAACCGTACTCGTCGGTCTCCCAGCGGCTCTCGGCTGGTGACGCGTTCCGAATCAGCAGCTTCTGCCGCAGCTGACCGAGTCAGGCACTGAGGAATAAACCGGCGTCTAGCGTTGCTCGCGTTCCTAATGTGCGCGACGCCCATGCTAAGTATTCTTTCCGCGGTTGACGGCTCGATATTGGAAGTGATGCTACTAGGTGGTGACGCTCGGCAGTAAGCTAGGATAGCGTTGTTGCGGCTCGATTCACAGGCGTTGCATTCGGGGATGCCCTTGAGTTCGGCTTCTAGAATCTGCTCTACGCATTCGTTGCCGTCATCCGATAGGGTCTTCGTGTCAGCGGTTCCGACTACGGTCATGTGGAGGCTAGGTGACGACTCCATGATGTTGACCATCGTTCGCCAAGCAGATTCTAGTTCGCTGCGTCGGAAGGGATCAGAGAACTCGGAGGCCGCCTCGGGAAACTCCCAGTCACACTCATAGAAGAAGATCAGTGATCCGGATTCGGTGTGCCCTGTCCATGATCTTCGCTCGCTGCCTTCCTGCTCAGCTTCGTCGTCTTCATCGACGGTGCAATAGGCTTCGCCAAGGCGTCTCAAGGCCTCCATTGTACGGTCGACAAGAAGCCAACGTTCATCCTCGGATTGTAGTAGGCCTGGAGTGGTGTTTTGTGGTGGATCGCCCCGTGCAAGTTCCGGTGCGTTGCCAGCCATGGCCCCAAAGAGGACCACGCTGAAAGCGCCAGTCCACGCAAGTCTACTAGTGCCTTGTGAACTATTCATCGGAACGCAGTTCGCTCAGGTCCATGCCAATCACAAAGTGCCGTGATTTCACCTCTTGTGCGCCGCTGCCCAATACGAACCGCGCCCAGCCGAGCTGGAAGAGTCGACTTGCCCGGCGGGGGCCAAACTCGAGCAGAACGTCGAAACCGAGTCCGATGCCCGGGGTGCCATCGAGTAGGCCCAGCTGAGCGGTTGTGCTGAGGCCTCCGGCCAGTCGGATTGAAGAGGATAGCTCCAGGGTCATCCCTGCGAGGCGAAACAGAGCCCCTACGTACGGTCGGCGGTGTACTAGTGAAACAAGTAGAGGTGAGCGGAGAGCTTCAACACAGAGTCGGCCGAAGCAGCTGCTGGCCAGTGCCCGTTTCGGGTCAGGCAGGTCGGCCGCGGCGTGACAGCGGAGGGTCCCAAGCGAGTCCCGAGAGACCAGTGCCAGAGATCGATCGGTGTTGCCGCGTGCAGGACATGGTGCGGTGCCCGCAGGAATGATCCCGAGGAAGCCGCGGGGCAGGTGGGTGCCGTCTGCGACACGAGGAACAGGCCATTGTGTTTCAAGGAGTTCGTTACCCGCCCAATTAGGCGCGTTCTGAGTGAGGGAAAGCGTGGACCGTGAGTTGGTCAGCGACCAGTCTCTTGAAGGGTCGATTGCGTTGAACCGAACTACTGTGAGCTCAAGGTAGGTATCGCTGAACCGAACCTCGTGCGGTCCTGTAGCGGCGATTTGGCCACGGGTCGTACAGCCTGCGTGGGAGCAGACCGCCAGTCCCTCGCCGAGTTCGAGGCTGCTTCCGACGTTGACGTATTGGGAGGACGCTTCGGAGCGAAGTGGGGGCTGCCGCGGCTCGCGGTTCCGTGTCGAGCGCCTGATCGACACCAGATGGTGAGTAGGGATCGCAGACACGCTCATTACGTCTGCCAGCGCTACACAGGCGCCGGAGCTCATAGGGGGGTCGAAGTAGCTGTTCGACAGGCAGAGACGCATTCGCTGCAGAGACTGCACGAGCTCTTGCGTCGTCATCCGCGAGGAGCGGCTGCGCTGGGCCACTTCCGACGGGAGTCGAAACGACACTTCGCCGGTATCGCGGATGGCAGCGATGCGATGACGGACGATGCGTCCGCCCCGAACAGCCTCGAGCCATATGTGGCCTGTATCAGCTGCGAGTACGAGTTCGGTTAGAAGTGGCTGGTTGTCTGAAAGCCCCATGTGGGTACGAATGGAGAGAGCAGAGCTGAGGCGGAGCCACTTCGTTCCGCGACCGTCGCTGGATTGAATCCAGGACCGCAGAGGAGTTCTTCTATTGCCAGGAACCCGTACTCGGAACGCGAGTTTGCAGGTTCGCGAGGGTCCCTCTCCGTGGACCGCGTAGATGCTGTTGGATTCGGGGGTAAGTAGCAGTTCTGACGATGGCTCGGCTGCCTGACAAGCTTCGTCCGTGAACGCCGCGTCTCGTCGATCGCGAGTTGCCACAGCGCCGCAATTGCTTGGCGGGTCGAAGCGCAGAATGAAGCTTGTGTGTCCATCTGGTTCGAATCGTCCGTGCTGCACGGCTCTGACGCAGTCTGGAAGGCTTGGCGTGTGGTCTTGCGCCAGTGATGCCTGAGTGTGTACGAGAACGGTGGCTGCCGACAGACAGTAGAGGAACACGGCAGAGTGACTCGAGGAGTCATGGGCCGGAGGAGCCACGTGTCGAGTATACAACGACGGCCGGAAGACTCGAAGGATTCTCGTGAACGCAAGTGAGGCTCTCAGGAGTGTCTGTTCGGGGACAATGCGAACTCTGAGTGTGAGCCTGGTTGCTTGCATCCCCAGGTAGTGCCACTCGTGGTAGTTTAGGTGGCGGTGGGGGCACAGCCGACACACCTTTTCTACCTGACCTCGCTGCGCTGCAACGAGCGCTGCACGAAGTGCAGTCACTGGAAGGTGCGGCAGCATCCCCGGATGGTGGATGTCGAAGACGTCGCCCGCGCGGTGCTCTCCGTTCCGAGCGCGGAGGAGTTCTGCATCGTGGGGGGCGAACCACTGCTTTTCCGCGACCGCGTGCTTCACCTCGTCCACGCCCTCGCTGCCACGAACGTCCGCATCATCATCGTGACCAACGGGGTGCAAGCCGACGAGACCTTCCTCGAGCACCTTGTCGACCGTCGGGTACACCTCGTGTTCTCAATCGACACGCTGGACCCTGAGCGCTGGAAGTGGATCCGTGGCACCGACCGCATGGAGAAGGTGATCGCGAACTTCGAGGCCGCCGTCCGGCTGCTCCAGCCGCCTCAGATCAGTGTCCAGTCGGTACTGGCGGAGGAGACCCGCCAGGACATCGCCGAGGTCGCCGAATGGTGCGAGCGCCGGGGCATCTACCACTCAGTGCAAGACTATGTCGCGGACGGCTTCGGGGGTTCGTGGACCCCCCGCACCGACGGCCTCGTGAGATTGGGTCGCAGGGATGTGCAGGCCGCCAGTGCGCCATGTGCCGCGGCCGAGAGGAACCTCTCCATCATGCCGGATGGCAGCGTGTTCACGTGCTTCCAGCAGCCCCTCATCCCCGACTCGGAAGCTCCGCTCGGTCGCTTGGGCGACCAGCCCATCGAGGAGATCCTCACCTCTGAGTACGCGCAGGCAGTCACCGATCGAATGCTTGGCTGCAACCTCCCCTGCAAGGTGTTGAAGTGCAACCAATCCACGAGCTGATCATCGAGCTGAGTCACAACTGCGACCTGGCCTGCACCATGTGCGGCTTTGGCGGGAAGAAGGTCGAGCGTGGGCGGTTCATGACCGCCGACGTGCTCGAGCAGGTTCTGGACAGGGTCGACCCACTTCCCCCGGTCATCCGGCTCAACGGCAGGGGGGAGAGCACTATCCACCCGCAGTTCGTGCCGATGCTCCGGCGTGTTCGGGAGCGCGCTCCGGACTCGCAGATCAATCTCTTCACGCACTTGAGCCGTACACGTCGCGAGGTTCTCGACGCCCTCATCGAGTGCGACGTTCACTTGTTCGTATCCCTCGATAGCCCCGAGCCAGAGCGGCTGGTGACGATACGGCGCCGCGCCAAGTTCGAGAGCATCCGCGACAACCTGGAGCGGCTCCGGCGCTTGCAGCCGCGACCGTTCCTGATCTTCACCCTCCAAGAGCTCAACCTGGGGGATGTCGTTCCGATCGCGAAGTTCGCTCTGGAGCGCGACATGCACCTGATCGTCAATACCCTCCGGCGCGATGAAGGCATCGAGGTGTTCCAGCAGATGGTACGCGCTTGCGCGGCCGAGCTCCGCTCTGCTTTCGCCGAGGTAGGTAGGCTCTACGCCGAGACGGGGCTCACCGCGCTCCTCCCCGATCAGGTTCAGGGGGTGCAGCTCCAGGAGCAGCCAACCACTCACGGAAGCATGGCGGCGTGTCCTGCCATCGAGCGTGAGCTCTGCGTGCTGCACGACGGCACGGTCACCCCCTGCAACATGTTCAACCCCTATGAGTACGGGAGCATCCTGGAGGACTCGGTGGAGGAGTTGCGCGCAGGCGAGTCTTTTCGGTGGTTCCAGTCGAACCACAAGTCGCACTACTACTGCCGCAACTGCGCCTGCCTCGGGGGCACGGCGTGAGCTTCGTGTCCGGTCTACCGATCCGGGCGACGCTCAAGCATTGGTGGCGGGAGCTCGACGGAGACCCAGCGCGGCTGGCCTTTATCGCCACCAAGCTCCTGGAAGTCTCGGCCTTCTACGACGCGATAAGACTCGGTGATGCCGAGCCTCCCCCACGAGCCAGGAACCGCGACGTAGGGTCCCTCGAGGACCATCCGCGGGTGGCGGTGGTAGTGCCGCTGCTTTGCCGGAGCGCCCGAGATGAGCGTTGCATCCGGCGGCTGGTTTCTCGACTGCGGGAGCAGTCGCTCCCCGCGGAAATCATCGTGGTCGACGATGGGTCCCCGCATCCCGCGCACCTCGACGTGGCACATGTGCTCGCCCAGCGCTTCCGTCGCGGGCCGGCTGCTGCCCGCAACCGAGGTCTCGACCACGCCCTGGACCTCGGGGTGGACGTGGTTGCCTTCACAGATGCTGACTGCGTGCCGGAGCGCGGATGGGTTGCTGGACTCGTCGAGGGGCTTCGTGACGCGCACGCCGTGGGTGGGATGACCCGTGCATGGGATTCCGGATGGTGGGGGCGCTACCACGACCTCAACGGAACCCTCAACGGGCGCCGCCTAGACGACGGCTCGCTGCTGTACGCGCCGACCTGCAACTTTGCTGCCCGCCGGGAACTCCTCGAGCACGTTCGATTCGATGAGACGTTCCCTTCCGCGGCCGCGGAGGACATCGACTTCTGCCTGCGCGCGATATGGTCGGGTTGGCGGGTTCACCTCGCCAGCGATGCTCATGTAGAACACGACTTCGGCTACACCGGCTCCTTTCCTTTCCGCCGGTTCTGGCGCCAGTTTCGCCGGTACGCGCATGGGCAGCGTCGCCTGCTTCGGAAGCACCCCTACTACTGGGAGGTCTTCGCGACCTCTTCTGCGCTCCCGTATGTGCAGAGCACGAACGGGAGGAATGGGAATGCTCGTACTGGGGCCGTCATCACGCCCCCTTCCACGGCATCATCACTGGCTCGGGAGCGGCGATGAGGGTGCTGGGTGTCGACCCAGCATCGGGGAAGAAGGGCTCCGCATGCTTCGGTCCGTCAGGGAATGACGACGAGGCAGACGGCGCGTTGGGGGTTGACCTGGGGGTGGGACCGGTGAAGCTGGCCAAGCGCTTGGGCAAGTTCCACGGGCTCGTCACCTGGGACGCGCCGCTTACCGGGCCCGCTGACCCCGAAAGCAGCGAGCTGAACGAGCACGACCTCACGATGCGGGAGATCGAGTCCGTGTGGATGAAGTTCACCGGCTGGGACGGCAAGAGAAAGAAGAAGCGGGTGCCCGGCGTCTCGGTCCTCCCATATTCGGGGTTGAGCCACTGGGTGGTCACCAGGCGTATCCTCGGCCTCCCACTCGTGGGCGAGTTCGACAAAACGCCCAGCCGCGAACTCATCTTCGAGAGGCCGAAGAAGCCGGGCAGGTACGTGGTGGAAACGCACCCGACGCTGGCGCTGTGGATCTGGCAGCGGAGGCGCTTCAAGGACTACAAGAGCAAGAAGGTGAAAGCGGAGATGCGGCGACGTCGAGCCCACGGCCTTTGGACTGCGCTGCTGAACCAACTAAACGTTGGAGAACTCTACCCGGCGGCATTGGCTACCTCGTCGCGGTCGCTCCGGAGCATGACTGACGACGAGCTCGACGCGCGGGTAGGTTGGCTCCTCGGCCGGCTCTGGCTCGACGGTAAGGCTGGCGTCGAGATGGTTGGCAACGAGCGGACCGGCGGTTTCCTGCTGCCGGTCGAGGGGCTGAAGGCGGAAGAGTTGAAGGCGCTGAGAGCGAGGGGTGTCGCGGTGTGACACGAGCGGAAGCAGGGGTGGGCGGATGTCTCGGCGAGGGGTCCTTAGAACGCCGCTGGGAACACGTTGCTGACCAATCGGTCCACAGACCGCTCTGCCGCTTCATAGAGCTCCATCAGACTCTCGGGGCGCGCACCCGGAAGCCAGACTCGTCCGTTCGTCTGGTCGACTGCGACTGCCACCCGATCATGCGTGCGGTCGACGAGGAACCAGAAGCGAGACTCCGGCAGTCCCCAGAAGTCCGCGCCGTCTCTGTCCCGTCGCTCAGCAGCGGCGCCCGGAACCTGTTCGAAGAGCTGGTCGCGAACGCTTGGGTCTCCAGCAGCATGAGTAGCTCCGCCGAGGACAAGCCACCGGTCGCTCAGGTAGAGCGTTCGCGCGAGGAACGCCGCGATGCACCTGCTTGCGATGCTCGAGCCCACGGTGGGCGGGGTCGTAGCTGGGGAGGGGAGTCGCGCCCACTTCTCGACGAGGCGGACGTAGTCCCGTGGCTGCTCGGCTGCGAGAATCTCCGGCCAGTTCAGGTCGACGGCGTCCTCGCCGCCGACGGAGACTGCGATATGGCCGGTCTTGTTCAGGTACGCGATCGCTCGCCATTCCCCATCCGGTGCTTGGTCGGGTTCCCACGTGCAGACTGTGAGGCAGTCGTAGCCGTGAGGGTGTGTCTCGAACACCCGGAGCCGGTGCGGGTGTCGGCGAACGAGCTCCGAAGCGAACCACCAAGCGAGCGCTTGACCCACCTCGTGACGACGGAAGCCAGAGTTGTGACCAGCCGCAACCACGAGCTCTTCTCCAGCCACGTGGAGTGCCATGTCTAGGAGCGGACTGTCGGGTCGTTGGTCATTCTCGTCGTCCATTCTACCTGCGCCTGCTGAACAGGAGCCCGCGCGGACAGCCTCATCGGAGGACTAGCGAGGCTACTGCCGGTGCTGTCCCAATGGCTCGTTTCTGAACCGGTCGCGAACCAGAGCGTACTCGATTAGGTTCTCCACGAGAGGCTGCACATCGGCCCATGTGGCCAGCCGATCCGCTGGGAAGCTGCCGAGCTGCACCGTCCCATCGCTCACGAGATGAGGGGCGTGCTGCGCGACGAACTCGACCACATCGGCCCGCTTGGCAGCGCCGCGCTTTCCGCGCGTGAGTCGCCCGTCGTGCCAGATCCGCACGCGGTCACCTTCTCGCAGGCTGAAGCGGTCGAGATCGAGCTGTAGCGAGTTGTGGCGACGATCGAAGTCGTCGACCGCGACGACCAGCATGGTGTGTCCCGAAGTGTTCCCGAACCGCGGGTCATCTCGCGTCAGCATCTTCCCGAGCACGGAGATGCTGACCACCTGGGACTCCCCATCGGGCGACCGGATGTGGAAGTACCGATAGAAGCCGTCCCACCGACCACCTGCCGCATTGCCGAATCCAGTGACCCGGTCCCCACACTCGAGGAACGCATGACCCCGAAACGCGCCTTCGTAGGGCGGCGGCTCGGGTTCCAGGTGAAACAGGCCAGCGAGGTTGAAGAGCTCCTCGTACCGACTTGGGCTGGAGCCTCGACCAACCACTCCGGCGGTCAAGAAGAGTTCTCGGGTGGCATCGGTAGGCATCCCGAACGGCGGCCGTGGTTGCGGCGGGGAGGGCGGAATCGGGGTCCGCGCCGCCGTGTCGAGCGCGTCGCGGAAGCGGACAGGCTGCTCGAGGATGGTGAGCTCTTCGGTGAAACGGTCGTACCAGTGAGTGACGAGCCCGTTGGTCAGAACGACCAGGCCGGTCTCGGTCTCGACGATGTCGTCGTACGCCAGAAGTTGATCGAGATGGTCGTCTAGAAGGGACACCTTGGGCGCCTTGCACTCCACGACGAGGAGAGGCGTGGGCATCCAGTGACCCTCATCGGTGTGCTCATGCAGCACCGCGATGATGTCTGCGCGCCGTCGGCTGCGAGCCTTTCCCCAGCGACTCAGATGCTCCTCGGTCAGGAGGTTCGCAATGGGGTACCCCAGTGCCTGCTGGAGGTATTGCACGAAGCACTGCCGAACCAGCTCCTCCGGGGTGGCCGGGACCAGCAGTTTTCGGCATGGGTCGAACACCACTTCGCGCCCGGCGCGAATGAATCGCGTCAGGGGTAGCCAGTCGTCCATCGCAAACGACGCGGGAGCATCGCTAGGATGGCGGGTCATGAGAGTTGGAGGAGCAAGCTGATGGCGTCTTCCTGGTCGTTCGGCAGGAGCTTCGCCACGGCCTCGAGGTCGAGCGTGCTTTCTGGTGCCGGGCGCTGCATCTTTCGCTGCCACTCGAACGGCTCCGGGGAGCAGAAAGGATCTGTGGCCACGTGAGCGAGAACCCGGTTGTGATCGTCTTCCTCGGTGAAGCCTGGGTAGAGGTCGAGCCCGTCTACGTGAACTACGTCCAAGTCGGAGCCGCGAGCCGTGACGCGCGGATCGGTGGTCAGTGGTCGTAGGTGACTGGCAAGGTCCTCGAGCAGCTTCGCGTTGCGGACCGTGCGTTCCACGAAGTCCGGAAACGGCATGCGATCCACATGACTCGGCCAGGTTCCGCCGAGCCAGAATATGCCTCGGGTGAGCGCAGGAGCACGACGCCGAGCCCGTTCAGCCAGTCCTTCTCTGACATCCTCCGGCATCGTGCGGAGCAGCCGACCGAGCCACAACACGGCGCGCTCCGCTGGCACCTTGCTCTCCGAAGGGTCGTGGTTCGCCACGAGCGCGAGGAGCGAATTGTACGTGAGCAGATGGAGCTGGAGCGCGGCGGGGCTCTCTCGCCAGAACACCGCGCGCTCCTCTTCATCCATCATGGCCACGGAGCGAGCCAAAGGGGCACGTCCGCTACCCAAGAAGCGACGCAGTACGGTGGCGAGGCGGATGAGAAAGTGCCGAGACCCCATCTCGCCTCGTCTGGCCAGAAGGTGAAGGGGCGCGGTGAGCACCATCAGGTCCTCGAGCAGTCGTCTGGAGTTGCGTAGTCCCGCGAAGGCGTTCTGGAAGTAAGTCTCGTGGAGCCGGTCGGTGTCTCTCGCGAGTCGGTCACGTGTCGCTCGCGTGCCTCGAGGCCGTGGCGTTTCGGCTGACCCCTCATCAGACTCGGGGCTCGTCTCGACTTCCGTGTCGACGTCGCCGCTTTCTCCCTCCCCCTGGTCGCTGTCGAGCTCTTCCTTCCCGCCAAAGAGAAGGGACTCCATGAGGCGCGTCGGAACCAGACGGAGGCGCATCTTGGTGGCCGCGATCAGCGACGAGCTGCCATCGCTGGTGAAGTCGTCTTCGGACACCCGAACGAATCGATGCTTGCGGTCCGTCCCTTGCCCCTCCGTATCCTCCTTGCGGGGCGTTTCACGAGCTGGTTCGCGGTCGCGGTAGATGCGTGTGAGCACCTGAAACAGCCGCTCCATCTCTGAGGGGTCGTACTCGGCAAAAGCCATCCGCTCGACAGCATCTGCCGCAGCTCGTCCACGTTCGGCGCGCTCTGCCAA
The DNA here is from genome assembly GCA_017644045.1 of Deltaproteobacteria bacterium. Classification (GTDB taxonomy): domain Bacteria; phylum Myxococcota_A; class Polyangia; order Polyangiales; family Houyiibacteriaceae; genus UBA1660. The sequence continues at coordinate 268,197 of JAEPMI010000006.1, read as the reverse complement.
GGCCATCGGATCAGCAACGAGTGCCCACGGACCGACCTCCCGGTCGTCGAACGCGCGGATGAGCACGACCCCCGTACCCCTGGCCGGTCGCTCCAGTTGGACGGTGAGACGCCCGTGCCGGGCTTCTGTTTCGTCTACACCGACGCTTCGCCCGGCAAGCACGACTTCGACACCAGCGACGGTTCCCTCGTGGTTCGCCACGACGTGGCGATCGGTGTCGAATCGTGCATCGAGGACCGCTGGCCCAGTCGAGGCACCAGCGTCGTTCTCAGGCAAGGGACTCTGGAGCCAGTCGCTTCTGTCGGTTGGCGTCAGTTCACGGACCTCCAAGCCATCCAAGAGCTCGCCGACCCTTGCCCCCGCAGCGCCTGAACGAAGTACTCCCAGCTCGACGTTGTGGCCCAGCCAACCAGCCCTCGAGAGGTTCGCACTGCCCACATATCCCAGCTCCCAGCCCTCTCCGCGGGCGTGAAACAGCTTGGCGTGCAGCGGTCGATGAGCATCCGCGTCCCTGGCGAGCAACCGGACGGTTGCGCCTGCCGCCTCGAGGCGCTCGAGCGCGGCCGCTCTCAGCGTGGTCGTCGATTCGTCCGTGATCAGGGCCGCACTCGACGCCCGGAGACGGGTGAGGAGCTGCAACGCGCCATGCCCATCCGCATCGAAGAAGGGAGCGATACATCGGACGGATGATGCTGGCGTTGGTGGCTGCGTGATCTGCTCTAACAGGGGAGAGCGGCCGGGAATCGACCAGGCAAGCCCGCGCCCGTCAGGTTCCTCTGGAGGCAGGGAAAGCACCGGAAACGAGAAGGCCTCGTCCAGTACGTCCCCAACCCGTGCAGGGAGCCCGTGCAGGGCGCTGGCCACGAGCTCCTCGAGGAACCGCCGGAACTGTTCGAAGCACGGATGGACACGGGATGCGCCCGACTCGATCTCCCACGATTCGAACGCCTCGAGGTTTCGTCCATAGCCCGAGCCCGTCAGGTTCCCGGTGCCAACGTGCAACGTTGCGCCATCGTCACCGGTCAGCAGTAGTGCTTTCGGGTGGAAAGCGTTCGCGAGCCGGACCGGGACGACCTGATACCAGCTTCCAGCGCCATGAAGCAGGGGCCCCTGACTTTCGAGCGTCTCCGACACGCGACGAGCGTCCGCGAAGATGACGACCTGCCGCACGCCTCGCGCCCTGAGGGCTGGGTAGACCAGCGCCTCGAACCACGCGAGGTCCAGGTTGTAGGTGAGCGCGACCGCGATCTCGCGCCCCGAACGGCCGTGCAAGAGACTCAAAACAGCGCTCCCTCAATCTCCTCGGCCAGGTCTATACCTTCGTCAGTCGGCTCCCTCTCCTCGTTCAGGTAGCCCAGGTCCGTGAGGAACGAGACCGCGTTTTCGTAGCGTGGGTAGGAGCTGCCAGGGGAATGAAGGTCTCCAACCCTCCGCACGCAGCCTTCCTCGAGTACGAGCCGCGATGTGTCCTTACTGGACGGGTCTGCCTCTAGCTTCCGATAGGCATTGCGTACGTGCTGCCTGATGACGAAGTCCCGAACGACTTCGCCCAGCAGCTCTCGACAGGACCGCCTGCCAGCCAGTGCTGCATCACTCTGCTCGAGGAAGCGCCAGGGTGGACCGTGAACCTCACGATCATCGCCCAACCATGCGTCGGTGCCCTCCTGCTCGCGTAGCACGCGCATACGAGCCAGGCTCATGAGATACAGCGTCAGTGCCGTCGCGGTTCTCTCCCCCGAGTCAGGCTCTGCCTGGTTCATCCTCCGCGAGATGTCCGGTTCCATCTCCAGGCGATCGGCGCCACTCCGAATACGGCCCGCGAGATGAGACAGGCAGTCCTCTGCCGGCATGCTCGCCAGCCCGCGCAGGTCTGATGGTAGCGAGTCCTCACACATCTCTGCCTCGACGAGAAGGCTGGCGATCACGCGCTCGACTGGCGCGCCGATCGAGCCGGCCAGCCGACCGAGCTCCCGGGTCTTGGCGAGCACGGCTGCGAGGAGAACTTCGAGGGCGTGAACGGCATAGGCTCGCACCTGGTACCAACGCCAGTTCCCAAGTACCTCGTCATAGCCGGCGGCGAAGGGGATGTGGTGCGACTGGTCTTCGTCCAACACCACTCGGTCGAGCACCGCAGAACGAAAGTCGCCGGAGTCTACGTCCCCGCCAAGGGCCTCGTGGAGACGGATGATGACACCGATTGAGGCAAGGCGGCGACGCACTTGGAGTTCGTGGGTCCGCTCGATCGGGATGATGATCTTCCGGAGCAGAGCTCTTTCTGCGGCGACCGCCTCTTTGGATGCACCTGCGGGTCGAAGTTGGCTCACGCCAGCTATGCGACCAACATCGCGTAGTCTCTCGAGCGTGAGTTCCTGGCTATGAAGCAAGTCCCTGCCCTCTGGCCCAAGAACAGCGTCGAAGAGCTCAGCCAGGTCTTCGGACACGGCCCCCACCGCGCGCTCGACGCCTTGGGCCCCCGCCGACAGCTCGAGCGACCGCAAGATGCCCGCGTAGATGTCGATGGATCCGCGGCCACGCACGTGGTCGGCGGTGTTGGAGATTGCATCGGTGCCCTGGCTCAAGAGGCGAGTGAGGGCCCGGCTACCAACCACTCGCGCGGTCCCCGGATCGGCCGCGAGGCTAGCGGCGCCGAAGGCGAAGTCATGTTGCTTGATGAGGTCGCGCCACTGGTCGTAGTCGACCAGGAAGTCATCTTCATTCTCGCTTCGCGCGTGTTGGCTCCATGCCTCGCGGAGGCTCCAACAAAGAAATGAGAGATACCGTGGCCGGTAGGTCACGGTTGTCGTGAAGTCGATGAGATGGCCGTAGGCGGCCTCTCCTGCGACCCGCATACCCAGGTGGTCCACACCAATGGTGGGATTGCCATAAGGCTCGACCCAATCGAGAGACATGAGCTCTATGCTACGGCAGGCTGCGGACGATTACCGTGCACGTTCTGGCTCAGGCTCGGCGGTGATCGCTCTCGGGCCAAGCCTCGAGAGGAAGGCGGGCACTGGGCCCCAAGTGTCGGGGTTGCGGATCACGACCGGCCGCTCAATCACTCCTTCGTTGAGGTGCGCGGTCAGCAGGACCAGCACCGCCACAACATGCCGCCGCTTGGAGCTGTCGGGGCCATGAAACCACTCTTCGACCGCGGCGGTACAAGTGGCGTCGTCGTACAGGTTTGGGTTGGTGGCGAGGAGAATGACCCCGGGAACATCAGTAGGAAGCTGCTTCGTCGCCCGGGAGAGAGCGCGCCGTAGTCGATGCGGTGTCGACGGTTCGAGCGTGTACTGAATCCAGCAGACCCGCCCCTCGGTCACCTCCTCCTGAGAAAGGGGTCGCAGAAGCACGGAGCCGAGCCCTGCCAGGCGCAGCCTCCGTGCGTCCTCGATAGGTTCTCGAAGGGCCGCCTCGAGGATCGGGCGCGCCTTGGAACCCAAGCCCCGTATGGTCTCCCATGGAATGGTTCCTCCCAGATCGAGCTCATCAACCTCGGGCCCGTTCCAGAGAAACTCCATCGCGACTCCAAGGTCTCTGAGGGGGAGGTTCGTGATGGCCCAGTGGGAGAGCTCTCGCGCGACGGCGACGCGGTCCGCGAGCAGTACGCCCTTGACCTCCAAGTTGAAGGCACCCTCCGAAGCTGGGACATGGATGTCGTGCGACCGTGCGTCGTTCGGCTCTGGAACGAAGCAGAATGGCAGTCCTGCTTCGACCAGTAGCCGAGCCGCTCGTGCTTCCAGCAGCGCTCCTTCGAAGGTGGGAGGTGACTGGAGACTCGCGATGACAGGGTCGGCACCCTCGAGGGCGAGGTGGACGCAGCGTACGAGGTCGCCCACGTCGGCAAGGAACTCGGCGAAGACGCCTGCTCGGAGAGACATCGCTCTTGCGACGCGGTGCTCCCAGAGTGCCTGCGCACGCCACTCTTCACCGAAGCCGCCATGCTCGAGCCAATGAGCAGCGGCGGGCAGCAGCGATTCGACGAGGCCCCGGTTCTTCCAGATTACCGGGCCTGGAGGGTGCTCTCGGAAGACGATCGCGCACATATTGGCAGTCTAACCGCCGGTGTGACGTCACCGCTTGTCCGAAACATGCCCTTCCCACCTGGTGGAGACCCGGGACGTCCCAGGCGTGACGCGGCGAGTCTTGTCGTCGAGGATGCCCGCGCTGTCGGGAGTTGCAACCTCCACGTCGGAGGGTGAACGTCGGTGATGTTAGACTTGAGTAGTGCGTCAGCTCGTTCTTGCTCTCGTCTGTGGGTTTCTCCTGCCCGCGGCAGCGATCGCGCAGCCTTCACTGAGGTCAGGCTTGGTGCGCTATGGGCGAATGGAGCGACGCACGGCACAAGACCTCGAGGTCCGACTTCGCGAGTACCTCTGGCGGCAGACGCACCTCAGGCGAGGTAGCCCATTGATGACTGTGCTCTTCGGTGGCCTCCGGGAACAGCACGAGCTGACCAACTTCGTAGCGCAGACCGCTTGGTTCGAGGAACGGCTTGATGGCCGGGTAGATCCTGCGGTCACCAAACTGATCTTCGGCGAGACCGCAAACGAGGCCGATCTGAGCAACTGTCACCTCTTACTTCCAGGGACACGGGTCGAGGAGTGCGAATCCATCATCGCAGCGACGACCGAGACCCGACGTGATCAGCCCTACCAAGGCATCGACGATGGGCGGGCCCTTGTCCGGGAGTTGAGCCGCAACGGCTGGACGCGTCCCGCTGCCCGTGCCTTCGTCGGTCAGCTCGCCGCAGGCATGGTAGAGCTGCCTCGTCGCACGGGGTGGGCCATCTCCATCTACCGTGCATGTCCGCAAGGAGAGGTCGAACACCTCGACCGTCTCCGAGCATGGGAGCGCGGACCGACCGTGCACATGGCCCGTTGCGTCGGCTGGCCCGGAGAGGACGGTCTCACCGAGAGCGGCCTGGCCGGCCTGCTGATGCGCGTCTTTGGCCTCTCTGCCCGGCAGTCTCAGCAGTTCGTGCGGTGGGCCCACGCGTCGACCCAGTCGGAGGCTCGTGAGGAGCCGACTGAACCGGTTTCCAACAACCCGCTCGACGACCTCATGGCGCGGAGCGCAGACAACGAACTCTCCCGGTGTGGCACGCCGCGCCAAAGGACTGTGGAGATCCGCGGAGGGAGCCGCGAGAACATCCGACAAGCTGCCCACAGCAGCTACGACTGCGTGCGCCGATGCTACGAGCGGGGTGCCCTGCAGGAGGGCCGCGAAGGCACGGTAGTGGTGAGATTCTCCTTCGACGAATCGGGCGTGGTTTCGAATCTCACCTTGCTGCGAAGCACGCTCGAACACCCAGAGACCGAGCAGTGCGTCATGGATGTCGTGAGGCATACGCGCTTCCCGATCGGGGAAGCGGGGGCGACGCGGGTGACTTACCCCTACCGGCTGAGCCGCGTGGAATAGCCGTTCTGCCCGGGGAACTTCGTCCTCCTGCCATCGCAGTCGAGCGCTTGGCTAACGCGCATCAGGAGTCTCGAACGGGTTCACCCCGGCAGCGATGTCTCCAGGGCGGACCAGGTCGAGCCCCTGGGCTCGCAGGAGGTTCTTCGCGACCTGTTCGAGGTGGGCGACGGCGCCCCGCAGCTCTACTCGGTCCTCGACCTCGACCATCAACTGCGCCAGGCGTAGCAGTGGTCGCCAAGGGAACGGATCCCGAAGCTTCATCGCGAGCTCCAGCAGGATCGCCTCATCCACCGTCAGAAATGCATGTGCCCAGTTGCCGATCGCGGTCGGGCTGACTCTTCCGTGTCCGAGAACAACGCTGGCTTCTATGTAGAGGCCCAGCGCCTGGTCGGCGGTCGCGCGCTCCTTGGGCTTGCCATACAGGATGGCTTCAAGCGCGCCGAGTCGGCGGCGTAGGGCTTCGATCTCGGCGTCGCTCTTGAGTGGCATCGGGATGACTTCGTCACTCGTCATCGTAAATGTCCAACACTGTCCTCGCCTGACCGCCTCGACCCAGTTCTGATGAAGTAGCGGGAAGTGCTCCTCGGAGATCGTGCCGACGGCTTGGAGCGTGCAGTCGTCGCCGTCGAGGAAAGCAAAGGAGAAGTCGTCGAACTCTAGATCGAGGGTCTTCGACCCGTCGGGCCCGCAGACGGCGTGGATGGCCGCGACGGCTTGCGGATGAACGGCGTGGCTCACGCCCCGAAGCACCTGAGGCTCTAGATTGTCGAGCTCGGTGTGGGCGAACGCGACGACCTCGAGCGACCCGTCGCCCACGCGATCGAGACCGTAGATGAGGCAGCGGTCGCGTTCGGTCGCGATGTGCTCGAGAGCCTGCCGGGAGCAGTCGCGAACGAACTCCCGGAGGGATGGAATGCACTGGCCAGCTCTCGCGGAACGTGGGCCGAGTATTCGAAGTGGCGCGGCTTCGGAGGCGAGGGTCCAAGCGAGGCCATTGGTGGTGGTCATTGTTCGGTGCTCCTTCGGTTGTGAGCCCGATCATCGCTCACCTTCGTATGGCCTCTCGGCGGCAGTCTTCCGACTTCTCCTGTGATTCCGGGGACCGTGAGCCTTGCGGAAGTACGTGCTCGCGCCGATGTCCGTGGCGCGGCGTGCCGACGGCAGGCGCTATGCGGGCCGGTGCCCCAGCTCGACCACCAGGGCATCGCAGATTTCGAGCATCGTCTCTCGACGGCCCTTGGCAGCGAAGTAGCCGAGGGCACCCCCAGCGAGCCCGCCAGCCACCGCGCCAACGCCGAACAACCAGGCCCCAGCGACCGCGCCAGCCCCTGCACCGGCCGCGGTATAGGTCTTCAGGTCGGAGTAGTGAGATCGCAACGCACGAACCTCGGTCGCGAGCGAGTCGTGATACCTGGCCGCGGCCTCGAGATCGCCCCTTTGGATCATGGCTCGGTAGTCCTCCACCTTCTGCAAGAACCCATGGATGCGTGATTGGTCGTCTTCGCCGAGGTCCTCGATGTGCTTGCGCACCGCGGGTGAGGCCGAGTGGAGCTGGATCGCGCTCATCGATCTCCCTCCGCCCATGGCGTGGTCACCGCCGGCCTGATGGATTCTGCCTCCTCGAACAGCCTCTGGGCGTCCTCCCAGGAGACCTCGACGCGCTCGGCCAATGCCTCGAGCACGGCCAGCTCCTCCGGGGCGACCTCGCCATCGGCGCTGGCCATCAGGTAGCCAAAGGCGAGCAGCCACTGGCGATCATCATCGTCCAACTCCGTGAGGTCCAGCGCCGCGATTGGCGGAGGGACGAGGAGCTGTCGGAAGATTGTCGCCTTGCGGTCGGTGTCCAAGTCGAGGCCCGACACAACCTGCGCGAAGAAGCGAGCCTCCTCGGGTCTGAGGACGCCATCAGCCCAGGCGACCGCACCGAGAGCGGTCAAGAGATTCGTGTTCGTCACCATGCCTCCAGTTCTGAGAGCAAAGGAGAAGCCGTAGCTTCTCCAGAGCGACCGGAAGCACCGAGGACGACACTGTTGCGCAGTGCGTCCGCGGTTTCCTTCGGAAGCTCGAAGGCGGCCTTCATGGTGAGACCGCATGGCAGGCTTCCCATGACTCCTCGGCTGCTGCCTTGGCGTGCTCGAACGCCGCTCCTTCCCCCTCGACGTCGGCTACGGCGTTGCGGAACACGACGGCGGAACCGTCGGCGGCGTCGACGGCAGCGCGAACGGTAGCGACGTGCTGGTTCCACCGAGTCGACTCAGCCGTCGCGCGCTGGTGCTCGGCATGTGCTGCCTCGAGCGCCGTTCGGAATGGCGCGACAAGCTCGGGAGTCAGCCGATAGGCGCGTGGAACGGCCCCGATCCCGGCAATGGTGGAATCGACATCGTGGAAGCTGCCGACCCCTCGTTCGCGGAGCACGTCTCGCAAGGCGCCCACAGTGATGCTCGCGCTACCGCTGCCCACTTCGTCGGCCGCTTCTGCACGACGAACCGCTGCGTCGAGATTCGTGATGGCCGAGGTGACTGCCTGCTCGAACGCCTCGTCCGCGGCTGCCTGCAAGTGCTTCGTCTCCTCGGCAGCAGCCTCGGCCTCAGCCAGGTATGCGGACCACGCTTCGTGGGCTGCCGCCTGGGCTTCGCTGCACTTCTCCTCATCGGACTTGCATCCCGAGAGGAGGCCGATGCCGACGACCATCATGAGGGCCATGACCGGCAGGCTCGAGATCCTCCGGCTGCGGGCCAAGGCTCCATGCCCTGAGTCCTTACGCGGTCCGGAGTCTGGGAGAGGGACAGAATGGATCATGAGCTTTCCTTTCTCGTCCACGCGCGAAAGCTATCACGCATGGGCGTACTACAACTACTACTGACAGTGGCTCGAAGCAGGCGCGCTCTCGCGGTCTGCTACGCGCCGTGGATTCGGCATCTGCACTCGCGCGCGGCATGCGGCGACTTCGAGAAGAACGCGGCTTGAGCCAGGCAGAGCTGGCCGAGGCTGCGGACCTCTCGGTGCAGTTCGTCGCCGCCCTTGAGCAAGAGAGCCGGAGCGCGACGCTCAAGAGCGTCGACAAGCTCTCGGGGGCGCTCGGGGTGACGACCTCGCAGCTCTTCGCTGCGGGTGAGGCGAAGCGCAAGAAGCGCAGCGCGGTGGATCAGATCGCCGCTCTCCTCGACGGACTGACGACGCGCCAGCAGGGGCACATCATCAACGCCGTCAAGGAGATGCGGAAACTGGTCGGGCGCCGCGGCTGACGGCTAGGTCGCCTCGAAGCCCAGCAGGTGGGCGGCGATCTCGGCGTGGACGTCATCGAGCATCTTGGTGGCAGACTCGCGTCGCCGGCCGGACAGCCGCTCGGCCACCAGATTGCCATTCTCTCGGGCGACGATGAGGTACAGCTCGTCGCCGACGAACAGGACGCGGAGACTCATGGTCATGCGGCCTTCGGCAGCGAGCCGCTCGCTGACGGACCCAGGCACTGCTTCTGGTACTCGCAGCTCGAACACATCCATCCCGGGGCCGGCGGGAAGTGGCCGGCGAGAATGGCCTTCTCGATCGCCATCGCTGCGTCGAAGAACCAGCGCTGGCGGTCTGGGTCGGCAACGACCGGCAGCTTCTGGAGTCGCGGCCGCTTGTTCTTCACGATCACCCAGACCGACAGGCGGGCTGCGTCGATGTCCTCGAGCACCGCGGCGTAGGCCCCGAACTGGAGGTTCGAGGCGATGTCGATCCCCGAGTAGGCCGAACGCGCGGTCTTCAGCTCGACGACCTCACCGCCCACGACTCGGAAGTCGAAGTAGCCGACGAAGGGTCGAGGCAGAGGCTCGAGGGTCGTTGGATGACGCAGCTCCACCTCGAAGCGCTCCTCCACACCGGCAACGCGCAGATCGTGCTCCTCCTGCAGAAAGAAGCGAACGAGGCGCTCGGCGTGCTCGAGCAGGTCGGCCTTGGTCCAACGGCCCCAGCGAACAGGAGCGCCTTCGACAGCCGCGGCGAAGTCGGCGTGGCAGATGTCGAGAGCGTCGCTGACGCTCGGGGAGTGCCCACCGACTCGCTCCTCGAAGAACCAGCCGACCGCAGAGTGGACCACGGACCCCAGCACGAGGCTCGGGCTGGTGTGCTCCGACTCAGCGCGGTCGAGGTAGCGGAAGGCGTACTTCCGTGGGCACATGCTGTACGTCTTGAGCTGCGAGGCGCTCGTGTGATCAGGCAGCCCCACGATTGCCCCCGTCGTTCTTGAGCTGGTCGATGAGGCGGCTGGCTTGGTCGAGGGTGGGATCTTCGCCGGCATCGAGACCGAGGGCGTCCTCGATGTAGCGGCGAGCGTCGGGGCCACGCCGGCCGAGCTTGTAGACCAGGCGGAAGAGGAGCCGGCGCTGGGCGTCTGACCATGTGCGGCGTTCGGGGTTGTGCCGACCGTCGCCGGCTGGGCGCTGTGCCGAGGCATGCAGTGGCTCCTTGGTCATGAGCTGGTCGAGCAGCCGCCGGGGGATACGGATGATGAGAGCGTCTTCGTCTTCGGGCATGGGTTCGTTCCTTTGGTTGAAATAGAAGACCCCGACGCCGATGGACGGCGCCGGGGTCGTTGGGGTCGATGTGAGTGGTCAGGCCGAGCGTCGGAGGGGCTCGGCCATGAGGCCCTCGTCGCAGAAGCTGAAGTGGCGACGCCCGCCCACGATCACGTGGTCGAGCAACCGAAGTCCCAGCAGCTCCGCTCCGAGTCGTGTGCGGCGAGTGAGTTCGATGTCTTCAGGGGAGGGCTGCACGTCACCGCTGGGGTGGTTGTGCAGCATGATCCCCGCCGGGCAGGCGTTGAGGACGAGGACCCGCAGGATGTCGCCGGGTGCGACGACACAATGGGCGGGACCTCCGCGGGCGAGCTGCCGCTCGACCCGTACCTGGTTGCGAGCATCGAGGCCGATCACCCAGAGGGACTCCAGGCGGTCGGCACCGAGCTTCGACACGTACGTCACCGCGACGTCTCGGCTCGAGACGATGCGACCGGTCAGTGGCTCCTCACTGGCGCCCGTCCGCAACAGCTCCCGCAGCGCCTCTACCTTGGGGGCGATGGCGCGGGGAGGTTCGACGTCGGTGTCGAGTAGCTGCGAGGGACGGAGACGTTTGGGAAGGCGGCTCCGAGGCAGGATGGTGGCGACCAGCTCGTCGATTCGTGTGAGTCGCTTCATGCCGCGGCTCCCACGGCGTCGAAGAGATGCCTCCAAACGGCGCCGAGCTGCTGCGAGGTCGGCGCCGGCCTCCTCGGGTGAAGGTTCACCGGGAAGACCGAGGTGCCGGCGTCCGGTTGGTTCAGCTCGAGCCGAAAGCGCCCGCGGCTGGAGCTGGTTCGGTAGCGGATGTGAAGCCGCTGTGCATGAAGTCTGACCATGGACAGTTCGGCCGAGCGGCACTCGCGCACCAGTCGCCCGAGGAGTCGCAAGTCGACTCCGCCGTGGGCCAGAGGACTGTCGAAGAGAAGCGAGCCCTTCGCTCGGACCCTCGCCACCGCCGAGAAGGCCGGCGGGTCGAGCAAGATCTCGTCAGTGCGGATGAGCGCGCTGGACTCGAGAGCGGCCACGGCGCGAGCCATCTGCGCGGCGCGTGCGACACCTCGTTTGGAGGCGTGCCGTGCTCGTGCGGAGCGGGCTTGCTCCACCAGAGCTTCTCCCCGAACGGCTAGCCCCGATGGTTCCAGTGAGAGGAGTTGGGCCAGGCGGTCAGGCCGGGCTTCCGCGAGGTGCTCGAGCTGGTCATGGGCTGCGTCGGGATCGACGTCGGACAGTCGGACCAGCCGGTTGAGGGTCGCCGCGGTCACCATGATGGGCCTCGCGGATCTTCGGCCCAGCCCGGAAGCCGGCAGTCGTCGCCGTCGTCTTCGAGCTCGTCATCGAACGACGCCTGAAGTGACGACCGACGTACCGGCGAGAAACGGCGTGCGGTGGGAGCCGGTGATGCCTGGGCCGTGCGACCGGTCCGGGCGACGACTCCAGCGAGGACATCGTTGTCGTCGATGATGACGACGCCGGTGTAGGTGTGCCCCTGGGTCGACGACACCCGCAGATCGGTGGGTGGTCGCACGTGGGGAAGAAGTCGATCGAGGGTCGAGCGAAGACCCGATCGAGTCGTTTCGAACGCGAGCACGACCAGAAAGGCCAGGCCGTGAAGCGTGGGTTTGGGGATCTCGTGCATGTCTCCTCCGGCAGACGCGACGACGCCCCGGCCTCCGCGAGGGAAGCCGGGGCGCCAGTGCGTCCTGCTCAGCGGCTCACTTGTTGCCGAAGAGCAGCTCCTTGGTGCCGGCGACGATGAGGGCGACGACCACACCGGCCGTCGCGCGCTGGACGCCATCGTCGGTGGCGACGCGCTTGTAGAAGGGGGTGGGGTTTGAGGTGTCGTTGGCGTTCTCGTTCATGACGTAAGTCTCCTTCTCCGCGGCTGCGGAGACTTTCGGCTCAGAGCCGTGTTGGTAGGTGGGGTACCGGCCGTGCCCTAAGGGGGGGCGACAGTCCCCGTTTCACCCGCTGATAGGTGACTCCTATGGAGATTTTCGGTGGGCGAGTTCACCCGGGCAGCCCTCCCCTGATGGGTGCGGGTGGCGTGCGGGCCGCTGTCCAGCCGACGGCGGACGTATCGTTGAAGGTGTCATCGCCGAGGCCGCGGTGAGCGGGACGGGCCACGTCGAGCCTCGCCCCACTCCCGCCGACGGCTAACCCAGTGGGCTCAGTGTCACGGCAAAGCCGTGAGCGTTGATGGCGCGAATGTGGCTGGCGAGATCATCTCCGCCATCGGACTCGGGCTCATCGTCGATCTCGGGCTCTCCCATGCTGGCGAGGAGCTCATCGAGCTCTGCTTCGAACGCCTCCATCGCCTTTGCCTCAGCCTCAGCCTCAGCCTCAGCTCTAGCGGCGCGGCGCGCCCGGTAGGCGTCTAGGTCAATCACGCAGGGATGCTCGAGCACGAGAGAAGCGATCCATTCGTTCCAGAGAGCCACCCCTGCGGGGTGTTGCTCGTCACTCCGGCCGGTGTCGACGCCACCCCGCTCGGTGGTGCTCCGCTCCTGAAATCCTGCCAGGGACGTACACCCGGCGCGGTAACTCCCGCACTTCGCGATGGTGGTATCCAGGTCTGACCAATCGTTCTTCTTTTTCATGTGTGGCTCCACGCACTGCCGCCGTGAGCCGCATCGGTCGGTGTGCAAGGGTTTGGAAATCGCCGTGAACCGATTTCTTTCGGTCGTGGTCGGCGGCTCCGTCTCTACGATGCTGAGGGTTGGCCTATCGCCTCGCGCGATCGTAAGGGTCCGAGATCCATGGGGTATTTCGCGCAGGCTCCCAAGAGGGGTGAGCCCTTGAACGTCGGGCCGGAATACCCACGAGTCGCTTTGGAGAGCCGTCGGCGATTGGGTTCTGTTGGGATCGAGCGCCCTAGCGCGCGCGTTGCAGCGAACTCCCTGTCTTGCGCGCCGCCAGGTTGAGGAGGGTCACCGGCCTGGTCGCCCGAGGTGCATTGGGGGTTCGGGACGCCGCCCCTCCGACCAGCGCAAAGGAATCACCTGGTGGTGATTCCAAGCTCGTCACGCCGTTCGGCGGACGAGGTATCGGTGCCCTGCCTCCTCTATGGCGAGCCGGGCTTCCGTCGACTTGCTTCGAGCCGTCGATGTGATGGCGTTCGCGACATCGAACGCCGTCGTCGGCTGACCTTGGAGCGCCTGCTCCACGCTCTCCGCGAAGGAGTCTTCCGGCAGGGCAGGGACTTCGGAAACGATCTCGCCGGCTACCGCGCGAACGTCGGCCTTGGTGAGGCCGAACCCACGGAGGGACTCAACCTCGTCGAGGGCGTCGTCGATGAGCGTGTCCATCGCGCGAGCCCAGCGGTCGAGGTCCCCTCGGGCCTCGGCGAACGCCACGGGGATAGCGTCGCGGAGCTGGTCGGCGAGGCGATCCGGATCACCGACGTGGCGCATGCGCATCGTCGCCTCGCTCTTCCAGCTTCTCATTCCGTTCGAGCAGACGAGCCGGTACGTGACCGGCGTGACCTGGACGCTGCGAAGGCCCAACTCGCTGTTGGCGATGTCGATGCCGTGCTCGATCACATCCCCGACCTTCACGGCGCGGCCTTCGCCCGGAAGCGTGACCCGAAGCACCGTGTGAGGGCCGGTGGAGATGGCTCGGACCATCGCGTCATCGCCATAGCCGGAGCGGTCGAGACAGTCGGCGACCATGTTGAGCACCAGCTCGTCGTCGAGGGCGGCGTAGCGCTCCGACACGATGGCGCGGACCTCGTTGCCGGCGAGGCGCAGCAGGGCCTGTGATTCCTGTCGGGCGAGGCCCCAGTTGAGGTTGGCCATCTGTAGCTTCGCCGGCAGCGCCTTGAGGTAGCTCGAGGGCGCGCCGATGCGCTGGCAGAGCTGGCTGAACGCGAGGTCGCGGATGGGATAGGTTCCGAGGCGATCTCGTCCTGGCAGGGGAAGCGGCGCGAGAGCCATTGTGGACCCGTCGTCCGAGCCGAAGGCCCATGAGCGGATCTGGTTGGCTACGATGTCGCTGCGCTCGCCGTCCTCGAGATGGGCATCGAGCACGAGGTGCGCGGCCGTGTCGAAGGTCAGGGGCTGGGACGGCGAGCGCCAGGCGGAGCGCTGGTCGGGCAGGGGTTGAAGGGGCGAAGAAGACGGAGCGATGCGCTCCGCCGCGAGGACAGTACTGTGGGTCATGAAGAACCTCCGGTGCATGTGCGCGGGGACATCCCGCTTCACCTGCTGATAGGAGGTTCGGCTGAGCACTTCGCGTGGCCTTGGGTGACTACCGAGCTCGGACGGCAGTTGATGAGACTACAGTTGGGTCGCAGGCCTTCGGCGGAAACGAAGGGGCGGATCAGTCGCCGTTTGAAGCACCGTCACGAGGGTAGGGCCCGAGGCCCCTGAACGACACCGTGCCGGTTGCATACCGCTGGCGCACGGCTCTTGCAGTTCGCCCGTCCGATAGCTCTATTGTGAACACCTTCATGCCGAAGAGCGGAATCGCGTTCTGCTCATCCTCCACCACCGCCCCTCCCCATTCCTGCAGGCCGTAGTCAGCTGGTGCTCTCCAGAGAAACACTCGAACAGGGAAGTACCCATCCTCGCTTGATACGTGAGCATCGAGTTCCTCGACCGCGCCGTCCCATCGGTGCCAGGGTGCCGGCCAGTCCTTGTTGGCGCCTTTCCAGCGCTTCTCGATATCGCCGGCAACGTCATCTAACCAGCGCTTCACGCGAACTGGCCAAGTAGCGCTTGCCGTCGCACTGCGAAGACGCTCTGCCACGGTATCGTCGCCCTCTTCGCGGAGCGCTTCGACGTGGGCCCACACGGAGCATACGGAATCGTTGCTGCCATCGATGGCGACAACCCTTTGGAGAACCCGCTCGAAGTTGCGCCTCCGGGACCGATCTTCGGTAACCCGTCGGGCGACGTCTCTGACTCTTCTTGCTCGTGCCGTACTCAGGTGTAGGAGCACGGCGTCTCCTTCCCCGGCCGGGAGCCACTCCATCGATTCCGCCGCACGCACGCGGAGTTGGGCGCTCTTTGCGGCGGCCCAGCTCGTGAAGAGCTGCGTCGCAAAAACCGGTGTTGCATCAACCGCTGCCCGATACCCGGCCCTGCGAACACCAAAGTCGGGTGATTCAGTGAGGAACTGCAGATGGTCGCGGACCTTCCGCCGTAGCTCGGGCGAATCTGGCGTGGGGCACCCCCGAAGCGCGTCCCCTAGAGCAATGAGGGCAGCCGGCATCCAGTCCGACGCGGCGGCCCGCCAGTCGACGGCCAGAAAATCTTTCACAGACAGGTGGGCGAGCGCGGCGAACCAATCTGTCTCCGTGCTACTCGCTGACTGGCGGAGCGCACGTTCTCGAACGGCCGCGACGAGTCTGTCACGCATCTCCTCTCCGGTCTGGGCGACTGAACCAAACGAAGGCACGAGGGCAACAGCGATCTCCCAGGAGCTGCTCTCGACCAACGAGATGATGACATCGCCGAATGCTCGCGGCTCTCGGGCTCCCATCACTTGGACGAGAAGTCCGGCGTGTGGGGGAGTAGGACGAGCCCCGGTCCACCGGTAGGTCGAGCCATCATGCTCTAAACCGGCTAGCTTTCGGAGCAGTTCTTTGTCCAGCCGAAGAGCTCCTGTGCCAGCAAGCGCCAGCGCAGCTCTCTGAGCCAACAACTCGTTGTCCGAGGCGGTCCACTCCTTGAGTGCTGCCAGAAGCTGGTCTGGCACATTCGCGTTGGGCGGCAGTTGGTGCAAACCCATGATGAGCAAGGCAATCTCGGTCGCATCGCGGTCGTCGTCGAGCGCCGAGGATGCGCGCTTGAGGAGCTCGGCTGGCCCAACATCGTTGGGCTCGAGGGCCAGGCGGGCGTCGGCGGCAGCCACTCGTTGCCACCCCTCCCCCGTGGACATCTGGTCAAGGGTATCCCGCACGATGTGCGGCGCTTCTCTTTCAGCAGCCATCGCGACTTCCGAGAAGGCTCTGACCACCTCTGTGAGTACATGGCCCTGGTAAGTAAACCGCCATCCCGAGAGAAGCTTGAAAGCCTCGAGCGCTGGCGACGAGCGGATCAGCCTTAGCGCACCGATACGGCGGGCGTACTCGTTGCCTTGGCCGCCCTCGGGATGGTCGTAGTCCCCTGCGACAACCTTGGCTGCCGAGTCTGGCACGGCGGGCAACTCAAACACGGCCAAGCGAGAGGCGAGCTGTCGGTAGAGGTACGAGTTTCGTTCGTTGTCTATGCTCTCGACTGCCTGCGGCAGTGCCGATGCGCCTCGCCCGCTAATGAGCGCGTTCCAGGCAGCCTCCTTGCGCTGCCACTCCCTTTCTACCCACAGACTCTCGGTGCCCGTGTCACGGGTTGCCCACTCGACCAATGGTTGACCGACCGTGCAATCTCGCCAGCCCTCTAGCTGAAGTGGACTCCTCATGTCTTCGAGCCGGAGGAGCAAGAGGTGCCGCGTGTGGTCCGGGAGCTCGGGATCGTTGGCCCAGGCGAGCGTGTGTGGAACGACCTTCTCGGAGTTGATGTTCGCGAGCCAATCTCCGCGAACGGCTAGCTCGCGAAGGAAAGCTGAGTCTTGTTCGACCAGTGCGACGAGGTAGGCGAGGACCTGCCTCTGCAGCTTCCGCCGATGAGGATTGCGACGCGCGATGGCTGCCGCCATCGCCACTGCTCGACGTCGGAGAGCTGCCTCGCTCTGTGGGCGGTCGGCGACGGGCTCAAGAACCGACAACAGTGCGTCGGCGCTTCCGAGCACCGCTAGTCCACCAGCGACTTCGCGCTCCAATCGAGCGCGGGCACGGTCCACGAGCAAGCCAACCAGGTCCTTGCGAACCTCCTCCCCTGGCCCGAGCAAAGCAAGGCTGTGAAGTGCGATCCGCCCGATGTCATCGTCGCGCGCTCCTCGCCCGAGAAGCGTTCGCTCAACTTCGCTCGACCTGAAGCCTGCCCAGCGGATCATGTACAGCCGCGCCCGTGAGAGCTCGCCGCCCGCATCGCTGAGCATGGCCTTGTTCAGTTGTTGGGCGACCTGTTCCGGGAGGTCACCTGGTAGCGTCGACACCCAGCGTCCCAGAGAACGCCTCAGTTCCGATCCTCTGGAAAGGCCACTAGAGTCCTCGGGCTGCGTGAGCTCGCAGTATAGAGCGCCGACGATGCCAGTTGCGCGAACGAGGACACCGTCCTGCTCCCAACCGTCGAGAGTGGCGGCATCCGCTAGCACCTCTGCAGCCAGTTTTGCGGCATCGTCCCTGTTGAGTTCGCGGGCACGTACTAGCGTCGCCAGATCGGCCAGTGCAGCCACAAATGCATCCGGACTCGAGGCACGAAGAAAGCGCTCGCGAAGTTCTTCGGCGTCACCGTGCATCAGGTGTCTTCTCCGCGTGCAAGGAAGCTAGCAGTGAAGGCGTACACCCAGCGCCTTGTGGTCGAGGAGGTCAGCTCGACCAGACCGCTGGAGTCGAGCTGGTCCAACAACTCCAAGACACCACGCCCATCCAGGCCGGCCTCGTTGGCCGCCTTCCGAAACTCCGAGTTCTCGAAGCGGCCCTGTTGATCCCACGCACCGGCCCGTCCAGCGGTTTCGAGAACCGTGGCGACGTGGTTCGCGCGCAACTGCCCGCCAGCTCTGTGTTCGATTCGATGGCACACCCACCCGAGCGCCTTCTCGGCCCATTCCCAAAGCGCCTCCTGCTCGCCGTCCTTGATCGCCGCGCGAGTAGATGCTGGGAACCGGGAGTAGAACCTCCACATGATCGGATGTCGCAGGGCTTCGTGCACTTCGAGGGGAATACCAGCAAGGCCCCGAGCGCTCGTCATAGACAGCAGCTCGGGTGGGGGACTGCTGTGCTGTCCCTCGAGCTTTGCTTCGAGACGCTCGATCTCGTCATCTCCGAACTTCTGCACCTCGAGCAAGTCGAAACCTCGCCGGTCGGAGTCCGGCAACGGGCCGGGCCGCAGGAGCGTCCGCATGCCGTGGGAGTCGATGTCCCGGCACGACACGATGAGCGTGGCGGGGGGTGCTAGACCTCGCTGAGCCCCACGCTCGAGTTCTCGGAACCCGTCCCAGAGCTCCTTCAGAGCATCCAGGGCACGCGGCGATTCATCCGCCGCATCGAGAGCCACGAACAGGATCGGGCGGGTTCCCATGGCGTTGGACATCACATCGAGTCTCGAGAGCGTCTTCAGGTTGTCTTCTCGCGCCCTGTCGTGCGCCGTGCCGAACCCAAGCAACTGGGCAAGCTGCGAAGCGAGCCAGCTGGAGGAGGTGGCGTAGCGCACACTATCTAGAAGGACCGTGTCTGCCTCATCCATGCGTCCACGCGCCCACTGTGAGAGGAACGCCGTCTTGCCGACCCCACCCTTTCCGGTGACGACTATCCGGGCGTGCTCCTCGCAGAGGCGTGTAAGTCCCTCCGCCAGCGCCGGCCTGTGGAGAACGAGGTCTTCCTCTGGACAGTCGTTGTCCTCGTTGTAGTGATCGAGCCTCGACAGGAGGACGTCGGAGCAGCCCTCACTACCTAGAGGTCGTGCGTCCGGTGAGCCGAAGAAGATTTTGTTTAGTCTTGGCCTGTCGAGGCCTGGATCTGTCGGTCTAGCCCCCTGCTCGAGGAGAGTGCCGATCAGCTGTGTGACAGCCCTGTCGGGTTCAGTGCCAAGGCATCCGAGTGCACGAAGGTAGGATAGGAGTCCTTCTCGAGCATCCTCGCCCTCGACGACATCAAACGTCAGCGAGTCCCGGATGACCCGTTTGGTAGCCGCGCCAGTGCCGCTCTTGAACCAACTTGAGGGAATGCTCTTGAAGACCTTGTGGATTGCCTCTGATGATGTCCGGTTGGTTACGAGTCGATACGCTGAGACTCGCGAGGCATCCGCTCCAAGCGACTCTTTCGAGCGCCTTATTGCTGTGATGATCTCCTTTGCCTCGGAAACGGAGAATGACCGGGCCCGGTCCGAGGAGAACTTCATCTGGAGCAGTTCTAGCTTCCCTTCGCAGTCTTCGACTGCAGCATCTTGGTCGCCAAACTCAGAGTAGATGGCAAGAGCCACCCGCTCGGCTCTTCCACCAGCAGCCTCATAGCCATCGGTGAGGAGTCGGAGCGATTCTCCGGCAGTGGTCAAGAACTGGTAGACGAACCCCGCCAAGGCGGCGCGTCCGCCGTCCGAGGACAACGTTCTCTTTGGCTCCTCTACGTCGCTCTCGTCAGTCGATGCGGAAGCTTCCGTCACGGCTCGGGCTCCACGACCTCATCACCCGACGATTCGCGCGCTCCGCCGGGATCGTCAGCCGTTGGACGCAGCGCACTCGCGAGCGAAACAAGTACTTCGACGTCCAACGCCGCGTAGGCCCGCTGTGCCTCCGTCAACGGCCGGCTGCGCCAGTCCGACGTCTGACACCGCTTGTCGATCACCAGGTCCAGCTCGCGCCGGACGACCGCGAGCAAGCTGTGCCCCGCCGCCAGCGGCCCGTACTTTCGCCGGGACACCTTCAGCGTGTCGTAGATGTTCTCGATCCCGATGCCGAGCTTTCCGAGGACGGTCTTCTCGAACTGGGCGTTGTGGATCACCTTCTCGACGTCTTCGGACTCGAGCAGGGCGGCCAAGGGCGCGAGGCCGCCGACGGTGAAGGGGTCGATCAGGTAGTTGGCCTCGGGCGTTCCGAGCTGGACCAGGCAGAGGGTCTGATCGGTGAGCGTCGTCTCCACGTCGAGGGCGATGAAGGGCTCTTGCCGGAGCTTGGCTGCCACGCTGGCTAGCTGTTCCGCCGTGCGCACCCACTCGATGGGGTTCTGCGGCTTGGCGTACTCGAACTTCGTTTCGGTTTCGTCGACGTGGGGGTCGAGGCCAAGGACGATCCGAGCGGTGGGTAGGTCGACGGTCTTCCGGACGAGGAGGTCTCTCGCGAGGTGGTCGGGGAGGCAGGGCTGGAACTTGGAAACGCGGCTCTTGGTGGCGTCGGGCGCGAAGCGGAGAGCATCGCTCCAGGTCGGGCTGTTGGCCTCCCGGAGGTTCTCCATCGCCTGCTTGATGGCGACCAGGCTCTTGCCGCCTTCCTTGGTGAAGGTCAGCGAGGTGTTCCGGCTGATGACGCGCCCGCCGACTTCACGCTCGAGCAGGCGAGCGAGCAGGAGGTTCGCGGCGCCTCCGGCGAAGTTGTGCCAGGTGATCTGTTCGTCGTTGTCGTGAACGAACTCCTCTCCGTCACGGAGGAAGTAGAACTCGGCGCGGAGTTGGGCGATGACCCTTTCGGCTCGCTGGGACCACGCGGGGTCGTTCTCGTCCTCGAGGAGGATGGCGCGCATGGTCTGACAGAGCTCGTAGCTGAGGTGTCGAGGGCTGCCCGACCAGCGGGCGGCTTTGCCGGACTCGGCGGGCTTCACGACGCATCGGCCTCGTCGCCAATCGACATCGAGGACCAGCCAGTTCCGGCCGCCCAGGGTGAACGAGCTGGGCTCATCGTCCTCCTCGAGGGATGCGAGGAAGTTCGCGTCGACGGTACCGATCTCCTGATTGGCGTGGCGCACGGTGATGAGCCGCGGCGCCTCGAACACCGCGTATAGGGCTCGGAAGTTGGCGCGGCCGTAGCTCTTCTCGCCCTTCTCACCGAGCCAGAGTCGACCCTCGTGATCGGTGAGGATGTCCTTGTGGAGCATGTGGTCGAGGAGGCTCTGGCGCTCCTCGGGGGTGAGGTCCTCGTATGGCGCGGCGCCTTCGAGCCAGCCCCACCAGTCCTCGCGACCCACGCCACCCGATTGAACCGCGAGCGACATGATCTGGTGGGCGAGGATGTGGCTCGCTCGGCGGGAAGGGCGGACAGGCTCGACGAAGCCCTCTCTGCGAAGGCGCTCGATGGCGGCTGCCTGGAGCAGTCGCTGGTCCCGCGTCGTCAGGAAAGTGCAGTTCGACGGGCCCATCTCGGCGCGGCGCCCGGTTCGCCCCATGCGCTGGAGGTAGCTGGCAACGGAGGGTGGCGCGTCGATCTGGAGGACGTGATGGAGATCACCCACGTCGATGCCGAGCTCGAGCGCACTCGTGGCGACGATGACGCAGTTCTCGCCCTGAGCGAATGCTGTCTCGGCGTCACGGCGGGCTGTGACTGAAAGCGAGCCGTGACTGACGAAGGTCATGACCCCGAGCTCGAGGAGCTTCGCGCCCAACTCCTCTGCGCCGCGGCGGGAGTCGACGAAGACCAGTCGCTTCTTGCCGCGGTGCATTGCCTCGATAACCTGGGCGGCGTTCTCGACCGTGGCGACGTAGTCGAGCCTCACCTTCGGCTCCAGCTTGGCGCCTCCGGGGTCGATGACGCGGCCGAGCCGTTCGGAGCCTCCCCGGAGCCAGGTGAGGATCTCGCCGGGGTTGCCTACGGTTGCGGAGAGCCCGATTCGCTGGACCTCTCGACCCGCGAACCGTGAGAGGCGCTCCAACACCGAGGCGAGGTGGGCGCCTCGGTCGTCATCAGCGAAGGCGTGGACCTCATCGATGACCACCGCCCGGAGGCCGGCAAACAGCTCCCGAGCCGAGACGCGGGGGCTCATCATCATCGCCTCGAGCGACTCGGGCGTGGTGAGCAGGAAGTCGGTCGGGTCGGCCAGGAACGTCTTCCTGGCGCTTTGGCCGATGTCGCCATGCCACTTGAAGGCCCGTCGACCGAGCAGGCCCGCGTAGCGCTGGATTCGGTCTTCCTGGTTGTTGAGGAGGGCACGGATGGGCGACAGGTAGAGAACGGACACCGGCGTCCAGTCCTCGTCGTTCATCCGCGACAGAAGAGGGAAGAAGGCTGCCTCGGTCTTGCCGCCTGCCGTGGGAGCGAGGACGACGCAGTCGTCGCCGTCGAGCACAGCACCGATGGTCTGCTCCTGAACCGGGCGGAGGCCGTCCTGGAACCCGAGGGTGTTGACGATTTGGTACTGGAGCGCGCCGCTCAGCCGATCGAAGCCCCCGCCCATCGCCTAGCCGAGGTCCTGCTCTCCGCGCCCGCCGTCCCCCTGCGATAGGTCAAGGTCAATGGCGTCCAGCTCGACCGAGGCTCCGGCCGCGGCGCGCTCCTCCGGCGTCAGCTCCCCGGGCTTCACCACGAGCTTGTAGTCTTTGGAGGGCTCGAACTCGGGGAACTCGTCGACCCGGTCGATGAGGTCCACGAGGCGCTTGAGGAAGATGCGTGGGGCGATCCCGACCTTGCCGCCGAGCTGCCCCGAAACGCCCTCGGCGAGGCCCTTCAGGGTCGCGTCGTCCACCTTCGCCTGGATTCGCTCGGCGGCCTCGGATGGGTAGAGGTCGCGGATCTGCTTCCCGACCACGATCATCTTCTGCATGTCGAAGGGCTGGAGCCGGATCTGCGGGGCGCGAGAGCTATCGAACTTCGGGTTGTCGCCGAACTCGGTGTGGAGGCGCTGCGCGAGCGGCGTCAGGCGCTTCACACCCTGGGGGCCATCGAAGAACCCGGGCGTGCCCGTGATGAGCACGTAGAGACCGGGGTATCGGCCGGCGACCAGGTCGTCGATGAGCTGGCGGAGCGCGTTGAGGCTCTTCTCACGACTGTCGGCGCGGACCCGCTGAATGGTCTCGACCTCGTCGAGCACGAGGACCAGCCCCTTGCGCCCGGTCTGCTTCAGCACTTCGAGTAGGCCGCGCAGGAAGCCCGCGGCGCCGTCGTGATCCAGCTCGCCCTTCAGGTTCGCCGTGCGCTTGATGCCTGAGCCGACGTTGGGTTGCCCCATGAGCCACGCGACCAGGCCCTCGGAGATGGCGTGGTCTTCTTTCACTCGCGCCGTGTGACAGGCGCGAAGCGCGGCGGCGAACTGGGGCTGGGTCTTGCTGACCTCGTGGAGCCGCTGCTCGAGGAGGTCCCCAACGGCCTTGGCCACAGCGTCGGCGCTGCCGACGTCGACGCTCCCGCTTCCGAGCACCTCTTCTTCGAGGTTGAAGAACCACCGGTCGATGAGGCTTCGGAACGCACCGTCAGACCATTCCTTGGTCTGGAGACCCTCGACGGCGCGACGGTAGACGGTCTCCATCTTGTAGAGCGGAGTGTCGCGCTCGGAGATCTGGACCAGTGTGGTTGCGAACCCGCGTTGCAGGGCGCGGTGCTCGAGCCACCGGGAGAAGAAGGTCTTTCCCGTTCCGTACTCGCCACGAACGGCCTTGAACTTCCCCCGCCCCGCGGCGACGGCATCGAGTTCCTCGTCGATGGCCTTCTCGAAGCGCTCGAGGCCGACGGCGAAGAGCTCCAGTCCACGGCGAGGAACCGCCCCGATACGGAGGGCGTCCACGACTTCCCGCCGCTTCAGCGGAGAAGCCTCGGTCATGTGATGACCCGGATGTGCTGCGGCGCCGACCTAGCTGTCATGAAGTGCCCTCACCGCTCGACTCACGGCTCCAGGCTTCCCACGCCAGGCGCACACCGTGTCGTAGAAGGCGGGGCCGAGTTCGTTCCAGAGCGCCCCGACTACCAAGACAGGATCGGTGTCGGTCGCTGGATGGCTCACGCTCTGCAGGGCTTGCTTCCCACGGTCCAAGGCGTCTGAGTCAACACCAAGCTCATCCAGCTTTGCGAGTGTGATCTCTCCCTCGACCGAAGACTCCAGCAGCTCGAGTAGTCGCCCGAGGTCTCCCCGCATCATCCTCCCGGTGCGCACACGAAGCCCGTGCTGTAGGTCCTCGGCGGTACTGATCAGGCTTAGGTTCTCCTCGCGGCGCCTGTCTGTGGCCTCCGCAAGTTGGTCGACAGTGCCACGCACTGCGTCCAGCTGCCTCCGAAGCGCGCCAAGAAGCGCTTCTTGCGCTTCGCTAGGTCTACCATCCGGCGTCTTGTACTTGATGTCGTGGTTCAGTTCGTTCCAGATGTGGTCACCAAGGCTGACTACTTGGATCTCACACATCACGCCGGTGAGATTGCTGAGTCTCGGATCTGTTTCGAGGTCATCCGGGGTTAGCGTCACAACTCTGTGTTGAGCTTGGTATCCATGGGGATCGTCGTGGCTCTTTCGGAACCGCTCCCCGTCGGGGATCTCGAAGAGATCCTCGATTACATCGCACGTGACGTTCGTGTCCTGCGATCGGTAGAGAAGTACCCGGACCCCAGCAAGGTCGATCAGCCCAGGGCAGAACTCTGGCACGAACTCAGCGCCTGAGTACTGGGTTCGGTCGCGGCGCAGTTTGCCACGAAGGCTCTTAGGGGCCTTTGCGCGGAAGGTCGGCACGTGCGGCACCGCGGCCTCGAATAGCGCGGCCGAGAGCCGCCGAGAAACCATCGATGCCATCTTGTCGAATCTGTCGCGCTCTCTCGCGAACCGGGCGACCAGCCTGTCGATCTCATCATTGTCGAGTGCCATCAGCGCGTCTCCTGCTCACCCGGTGCCTAGAGTTTCACCTCGAACAGCTGCGAGAGCTTCTCACGATCGAGGTGTACTTGTCGCGTGGCTGGGTCGTATCGGACCACCTCGTAGCCATCCAGGTTGAGTACCTCCTGGAGCTTCGAGATGAAGCCACCGACACGGAAGGGGAGCACCTTCATCTCGGCCGCGAAAGCACTGGCCGACATGACTCCCTGACGAGCGAGCAAGGTCTCCACCGCCACGACCACCTCGGTGCGTGCCGCGGCAGTGCGGACACGCGCCTCGAGGACCTTGGAGCTGGAGAAGGCGGTCAGCGGGGCAGGGGGGACGGACTTCGGCTTCTTGGGTGCGATGGGGAGGCCGAGCTGGCGGTCATCCTCTGGCTTCTTCGGCTTCTTGACCGTCTTTCGAGGCGCTGCTGCCTCGAGGTCCACGACCTCTTTGCGCACGTCGAAGTGCCACCACCGGGGCACGAACGCCGCGCGGACCGAGAGGTCCTCGTCGTTGCCGAGGCTCGCGGCTGCGCTTTCCTCGCACCCGACGATCAGGCAGGGGGCGACGACTTCGGCGAGGGTGGCGCCGCCGTGCTCTCCTGCGTGGGTGTTGCCGGCGTATGCACTGGCATCATCGGAGAGTAGGGCGATGCCCTCCGCCCCCTTCGGCGTGTAGACCTTCGAACTGAAGAAGGCGACCTCGTTGTCAGCGACTGGTGAGTCCGCCCTGGGCAGTGGCCGCCATCGCGCGCCGCCTCCAGACGACTTCGCGCCAGGGTGGAGCTCCTTCATCCGTTCCAGCCGATCGGCGGGTACGTGGCCGTGGTCGCTGGCGAGCAAGATGGCCCGGCCGTGCTCACGAGCCTTGTCCAGGAGGTCGGGTAGCGAAGCGATGTTCTCGACCCGCCACGGATGCCGCACGGCGTGGCTCGCCTTCAGGCTGTCGTCGATGGCGTTGACGACCACGGCCACGACGCGGCGTTTCGGGTCGGCGACGAGCGACAGCGCCTCTTGCGACGCGCTGCCGCCCTTGGTGTGTCCCTCGCTCCGGAGGAGCAGCCGAGGGGTGTCCGTGCCCTCGGCGTACTTCTTCACGTGAGAGTTCGCGGCCCACTTCTCCGGGTCCTTGGAGGTGTCCAGGCGGGAACCAGGCTTCATCAGCTTCCCAGCGAAGAAGGCGGAGCGGCTTACCTCGGTGACCGTCGGTAGGCCGGCGAATACCACGGGATAGAGCGCCTCACCGACTCGACCGGACTTGGTCGAGTGCCAGGCGAGCGGTCCCCAGGGTGCAGCCCGGCTCCCGAGCGACTCGAGGAGCTCTACGGCTTGGGCCCACGCCATTCCGTCCATGAGGAGCACGAGCAGCCGTCGCTCGGGTTCCTCGTCGAGGAACTTCGTTGCCAAACGCTGCACCGCGTCCTGGATGGGCAGGACGTGGTGAGATGGCTGCCCTGCGTCGACCCAGCCGACCAGACTCTTGGCGAACCGGCGGTCCAGGTCCGCCCGCGCTTCGTCGGCGGCCCGTACGATGGCCTGAACGCCCTTGGTGAGCTTCGAGTCTCCCGTGCCGCGCGCCCAGCGGCGCGCCCAGTCGACATAGCCACCTTCCTCCGCGTACCAGCGACCGAGCTCTTCGGCTTCGCCCTGGGGGGTAGGGCTCGGCTCCAGGGCCTGGTCGGGGCGGGCTACGAGCCAAGCCAACAGGCGGACCGCCATCTCGGTTCGCTGGAGGGACTGCCGTTGCTCCTCGTCCTTGAAGAACACGTGGCCGTCGAGCGCGCGGAAGGCCCCCGTCGCATCCTCGAGGAGCTCGGCGCTGGGCTTGCTCGATGCGCGCAGCAGGATGTCGCCAAGGGCGTCTAGTCGCTGTGCCCAGGCTGAAGGTAGCCTCGTGCTCTCGATGAGCGCCGCCCGTACCTCCTCATCGTCTACGCGCTCATCAGCGCCCTTTGCGATGGTCCGCGCTGTAGTGGCACCCGCGTTGCGCTCGACGTAGCGAAGCGCGCTCGGAGCTTCTCGGCCCAGGCTGCGGGCGACTTCGAGCACCTCGGCCTCGCTCTCGACGCCCAAGAGCTCGCGGACCCGGGTCTTGATCCACATTCGCACGGCTGCGAGGGGGCTCTCGGCCAGGGCTTCGAAGAGCATCGCGAGTTCCAGGACCGTCGCTCCCCGGCTCTCTTCCCACGCAGACCAGAGGATAGGCCCCGTTGGACCCGTTCTAACGGCCAGGTGTTCCAGCAGCGCTTCACGCACACCCCGCGCCTCTTCGGCCTTCATGGCGTGGGCGAACTGGGCGCCTCGCTTGTCGATGGCGGCCCAGCCGAGGAGGGTGTCGAGGGCCAGGCCGCCCTCGGTGGGCACCGACCAGTCTCGCGCGAGCCACGTGTCCCACATCGCGTCGGCCGTGAGCCTCCCGTCGCCGACCGGATAGCGGCCGGTGTTGTCGGGGCGGAGGAGGTAGCTGACTAAAGGGGAGCGGAGCGCCTCGCCTTCGACTTCGCCCACCGCGAAGAGGTGTCGAAGCCGTGCATCCTTGCCAATGCGGCGGACCCGCCCGTTGAGGGCGAATCGACCGGAGATGTCGAGCGGAATATCCCCCGTCCAAGGGACGAGGAAGGCCATGCGCGCATCGTCGTCTGCGAGCTTGGGCAGGCGCTCGCGCAGCTCGAGCTCGCTCCGAACCGGGACGACGTGGAAGTCGCCTACATTGACGAGCTTGAGCGTCTGCTCGTCCCCGGTGCCGAAGTAGGCGAAGAGGTGGTGGTGGCGCTTCCGCCGATACGCCTCCTCTAGGTCTGCGCGCAGGTCGTGCGCGCTCAGGTGCGGCACACCCTCCATCACTTCTTGCCCGGCACCGAGATCCGAATCTGACCGGTCATCGTGACTTCGTGGCCCTCGCCATCGAGGGCCTCGCGAACCTTGGCCAGCGCCGACTCGAGGTGATCGATGACTTCGGCCTTCCCCTGTCGATGCAGCGAGCCCTCGTAGACGACTCGGCCGGCCGGGGGAGGTGGGTTGAGAATCCGTGTCGCCTCTTCGGCGAGCCCCCTGAGTCGTTCCGCGGCCGCCTGGTTGAGCTCGTCCTGCCGCAGGACACTGGCGACCTTCTCGAGTAGCTCGGTCGCGCCCTCCAGCTCGGCCTGCCGTCCCTCGAGCTGGTCGAACGCACCGAACACGAGCGCATCGTCGAGCAACGCGACCACCTGGCTTACGCTACCAATGCTGGCGCCGACCGCGCGAGCGCTGGTCTCGGGCTCGAAGGCGGCCAAGAATTCCACCTGGGCCTTGCCGTTCTTGCCCTGGAGGCCGGCGCACAAGGAGTCTGCCGAGCTGGCCGTGGTCACGCGGGCCACGTCGGTATCCAGGTCGAGTTGGCCGAGCCGCTGCTTCAGCAGCCCAGGGAGCTTGGTGCAGTCCCCGACCTTCTCCTTCAGCGTCTTGGCGAGCTCCGATTCGAAGCGCTTGAGATTGTCTGCATGGAGCGCGTTTCCGATGTTGGGGAGCCCGAACGCGGTTCCCGCGAGCTGCTTCGCTGCCAACCAACCCTGGTGGGTCGGCAGATCGGGCTTCTCGAGCACGATGTAGTCGGGGATGGGCTTGCCCGCGACGGGGGTGTACGCCTGGTCACCGCTCACGAAAGTTCGAGCGGACCAACGGGCGTAACAGCGGACAACGAGGTCCAACGCTTCCGGTTGGAGCCCCATCCGACCGTTCTCGTCGATCCAGCGCCGGAGCTCGCCGACTTCCGGGCGCTCTGCGGACTTCTGCTGCCGCTTCTTCTCGAGCTCCTGGAGCATCTGGTCCTGAACCAAATGCACGGCGGTCTCGGTCACGCGGACGAGCCCGAGCTCCCCGAGCGTGCCGCGCATCTCATCGCCGAGGGACTTGTCGGCCGCGATGCGCTTGTCATCCGAGTCGATGATCTCGCCGAAGCGCGCGATGAGGTTCTTCTGCCGCGCCGTCGTGAGCTTCTTGGTGAAGCGAGGGTGGCGCGGGTAGCGCGCCGCAAGGAGCTCCGGGATGTAGTTGTCGAGCGCCGTCGCCAGGTTCGCGGCCAGCGATGTCTGCACCTTCGCCCCAGGCTTGAGCACGATGAGGTGATCGTCGACGGACAGCGCGGTGTCGAGGTCACCCTCCTTCACCTGCGTGAGCCCATAGGCTTGCCCCAGCGCCTGGAGGATCCGTGACTGCTTCTGCGTCCGCAGGTTGGCGAGGTCGTTCTGCGCTCGAACCTGGTTCTCCACGCTGAGGTGCGAGACGTAGCCCTTCGTCGTGCCCGGGGTCTCGAGGATGTGGTCGAGGATGACCAGCTCTCCGAGCATCTGGTTGATGGAGTGCGAGAAGAAGCTCGGGAGCCAGACGAGCGTCCAGGTCCCGCCGGTCTCCTCCTTGAATGCCTCGAGGACCTCTTCGTCGTGGTGGGGCCCGAACCCTGGTTCGTCGAAGGGGTAGTCGACGATCAGGCGCCAGTCGTGCCCCTCGGGGCAGCGGAGCGCTTCGGGACCCATCTTCCGAACGTTGCCGAAGCGGATGTGTCCGAGGCGGTCGGTCCCGCGCCAGTCCTTGTACTTGTGGTCCTTGCCCCAGTCCGCGATGGACTCGACGCCCATCGCCTCAAAGAGCAGGTCGCGCAGAACCCGCTGGCGAGCCCCCGGGCCATCGACGTGACTCGCCTGCTCCAGGATCGGCCCGAGCTCGACGCCCTCGAGCTGAAGCCGCACGGTCGGGTCGGCCTGCGAGCCCACGTGGAGCTGGCCGATCTGACTCGCCCACGTCCTCAGCTTCTGGGCCACGAGGTTCGCCTCGGTGCCGGGGATGGGGACCCGCAGCGAGCCGTGGTTGAGCTGCACGAGCTTGGCAGCGGTCATGTCCTTGAGCGGAGTCACCTCCGGAACGAGCGCCGCGATGATGAGGGTCTTCACCATCCGGTTGTCGGTGCGGCACGCCGTCTGGGTGCAGTTGCTGCACCCCAGCCGGGCAGGGTGGTCGGGTCGCAGCCGCTGGCACTTCTCCGGCGTGTTCGTGCCGTGCTGTTCCTGGAGGACCGGCAGAAAGCGGTAGGTGTACATCTGCTTCGCCGACTCGAAGCGGGACTTCATCACCCCGTCCGCGGTGTCGTCGCCACCAGCGAGGACGTCGTAGAGGTCGCCGACCCCGACGACGCCACCGAGGGACAGGTCCTCGATATGCTCGACGAGAATCTCGGTGAGCAATCGAATCGCGGTGCGCTCGCGCTGGAGCGAGTTGGAGAGTGCGATGAGCGCTTCCACCAGCGCCGGGCTGAACGGGTAGAGCCGCCGGAAGTCTGCTGCATCGAGCTTCCCGAGCATGGTCTTCCACGCGGGATCCGCGGCCCCTCGACGCATCCGGTCGAAGGCCTGGTCCAGGGTCTCTTTGGCCATTTCGTCCGCTGGCTTGAGGACCCGCTTCTCGGCGATGGCCGGGAGGCTGTTGTCCGGCAGCTCGATGGTCTCGTATCGCCCCTCGGACCACGTAAGCGAGTCACGGACTAGCTTGTTCTCGAGGCCCATGTAGTCCTCGCCCACCATCTCCGCGAGGTCGCGCTGGCGTGCAATGAAGCTGATGAAGGGGATGTCGCGATGCGACTCCTGCGCCTCCACGAGCTTCACCATCTTCTGCGCTTCGTTGTGGAACCACTCCACGTTCGAGGCGCGCGACGCGAGCCAGAGGATCAGCTCGTCGAGGAAGAGGACGATGCCGTCGTAGCCGAGCTCCTTGGCGTGACGACCAACGATGCCGAGGCCGGAGTCGAGGTCTAGGAACTGCCTCTGGGTCTCGGCGTAGGCGCGAAAACGAGTCTTCACTAGCGCGCTGAACAGTTCCTCGCGCTTTTTCGGTTCGCTCGATTCAGCAGAAGCCTCGAAGCGCTCTCGGTTCCACCCAGACTCGGCGAACTCCCCCCACTCATTCTGCTGGTCGGACACCGCGCCCTCGGCTTCGTTCATCGGCGCGAAGAAGGCGTCGTCGCCCAGCTCGTCGAGCATCTGGCGGGCGTCGGCGAAGAGCTGCTCGTCCGCAAAGAGACCGGGGACCGTCGCGTCGGGGTGGTGCTCCCGAACGTGCTCGATGTACCGGAGGAAGATGGCCTGCTCGATGCTGGCCTTCCCGATCATGTGGAAGTGGAGCTTCAGGAGGCGCTTCTCGCCCACCCAGTCGAACTTGGCGCGCAGGGGGTGGAGCTCCGGGATGCCCCAGACATCCTCGTTCGCCTCGAGCATCAAGGAGAGCAGCGCCATGAAGTGCGATTTGCCGCTACCGAAGCTGCCGTGCAGGAAGGTCGCCTGGCTGCGGTTCTGCTTCAGACCCGCGTCCACGAGCTTGAGCGCCTTCTCGAAGGCGTCATGGATCGGTGGCGTGACCACGTAGGTCGCCGCGGTTTGCTTCGGCTGGCCGATCGCGGTGGTCAGCCGTTCGACGAAGTCGATCTTGTGGATGCTCTTCGGAAGGTTGAAGAGCGGCTTCACGTGCGGTTCGCTCATTGGTCCGGGCTTTCCGATTCTTCCTCCCACCACCGCTCGAGCGCGGCGTCGAGGTCGTCGCAGAAGCGCGCAAAGTCTGGGTTTGCCTGCCGCAGTGGTTCGTAGTCCGCGACGTGCTCCGCCACGCGCAGGCGCCGCCGGCTGAGGCGTTCCTTGAACCGCTTCAGACGACGCCCACGCTTCTCTGCGGCCTGCTCCAACGCGCGCGAGAGGGTGGTCTTGGGATCCGTATCACCATCAGCCGCTCTAGGAAGAGAGAGAGGTACGGTTCCGTTGGGATTGTCCGCGGCCAGGCGAATCGCGCGCTCGTCAAACAGTAGCCACGCCTCGGTCATCCGTACGGGTACCATGCAGACGATGGGTGGCGCTTCTGGGCAGGCGTCCGCTCCTGCCTCAATCTCGCGTCGGCGGTCGTCCGCCGGCTGCCCCTCGGCGTCGCGGTGCACGACGAGAAGGTCCGCGGGGAAGCTCTCAAGCGCGCGTCCAATCTTTACTTCGACTACCCCGGGCCCATTGGCGAACTGGGTGGTGAACTCAGCCTCGCGATTGCCTGCTTGTAGCCACGCGCGGATCCGCCAACGGAGCGGCTCCAGAAGGCATCGATCGGAGGGTCCATCACCGAGAAGCGTAACCACGAGCCTCCTCATTCTTCCGCGGCCCATATCGAGTCGAACGTCATCTGCCGCCAACGCTTCGCGCGCGAGGGCGCTACCGCGGCCTGTCCGCTCCGCTGTCGCCAGGTCCCCGCCGGCACTCCCACACGCGTGACCTCGCCGTGCTCGCCTTCTTTGACCACGGTGGCGAGCTCGACGAAGACGATGTCCTCATCATCAACCTCCTTGTAGACAAGTGGTGAATGAGTGTTCATCAGCACCTGTCTCAACGGGTTCGTCTCGTCGACGGCGAGCGACGGATCGACCGCGAGGTCACGGACCAGGGAAACCATCGCGGGGATCCGATCGGGGTGCATGCCGTTCTCCGGCTCTTCGAAACAGAGCACCCCCGTGGCTGCACCGTCGACGGCAAGCGCGCTGAGCACGAGGAACCGCAGAGTCCCGTCCGACAACGCTCGCGCGGGATGGAACGCGCCATCGGTTCCGCACACCTCCACCGTGAACGTCTCGGTGCGGGCATCGTCGACGACCCTGAGGCGCCGCACGGCTGGCAGCAGCTCGGCGAGTTGATTTGCGATTTCGGCTAGGACCACTTCGCCCCGCTCGAGCCGCATGCGTTCGAGCGCGGCAGGCAGTCCCCCGCCGAACGCGTCGATCTTGCGGGGGTCTCGATAGCTAGAGGGCGACCTCATCTTGCTGGGCTCGAGGGAGAGCGTGGTCCACGACTCGAGCTCGCGTCGCGCCGCGAGCGCACTTGGAAAGTCCCCATTGACACTCTGCAGCACGGTCCGGGAGGAGCGGGCCAGCGGCACCTCTCTCGCCCGCCCTTGATGCCCTTCCTGGTGTATCTTCACGACTCCGTCGTGGCAGGAGACTATGGGCGACGGTCTCCTGCCGGTGACGGCGCTCGTACGGAACGCCGGCGCGCTCTCGAAGCCGAGCCCCGCGCGCGTCTCAGTGACCTTCAGCGGCTCGAGACTTTCGTGTGTGATCGAAAGCTGACCGGTACGCTCGTCGTCGACCTGCAACGCCAGCGTGTAGCGCATACTCGTGATCGAGGCGTCTGCCCGGACGCCATAGTCGTCCTCGTTGGATGAGGGAACCAGGAGATCCACCGCGATTCTCAACTCTGGTTCACGGTGTGCCCCGATTCGCGTAAACAACGCCGAGGGCTTCATCGACCGTCCACTTGCATCCCGAAGTAGGGCTGCCGCCTCGGGAATCGGGTGCTTCATTAGAAGTGAGAGGAACAGCAGCGCGTCGAAGAGGTTCGACTTACCCGCGCCGTTCTCCCCGACGAACGCCGTAAACGGTCCGAGACGAACGTCGACGTTGAGCAGGCTCTTGAAGCCCTCCACCTGGATGCGAGTCAGCATGCGCCTACTGTGCCCGCACATGGTCGATGACAGCCAGCGACGATCATTCGTGTGCACCCGTGGGGCTATGGGTGCTCCCGCTCGCACGCGTCCTGTTCTTTCTCTGGCTCTTGCCTGGCGGGCGCCAGGCTTTGAGGTCGTCGTGGGTGAGGCCGTGGGTCTGGCACTCGCCGTTGACGAAGCTGCGGTAGTAGTCGGCGGGGGAGGTGCCGCCGTAGTGGTCGGAGGGCTCGTCGTGCCAGAGGTCGAGCCAGAACTGGAGTTCGCGGAGGCCGGCGAGCATGGGGGTCAGGCGGACCTTGCCCCAGCCTGCGTTCGTCTTGCGGTCGTAGTACAGGGTAGCGAGCGCCTTGGCGCGCTGCTCATGGTCCCAGCCGGCCCAGCCGTAGACGGGCTCGCCGTCCTCGTCGGACTCGCAGCCGGGGTAGGCGATGAAGCGCTCCTTGGGCACGTCGAGCGTGCCGCGTAGGGAGTAGTAGGTGTTCGAGCGGTAGTCCTTGCGGGCGTACTTCGGTGGGATGGGGATGGGGATGGTCGTGGGCGGGTCGCCGAGATCCTCCTGGCGCTGCAGGCGCCAGGTCTCGCGCCACTGTGCCCGTTTGGTCAGGCCACTCTCGTCATACGTCCAAGCATCCAGGTAAGGCACGGACGCGGGCCTCACGTAGCGGTCGATGAGGATTCCGGGGCCGGACTCATCGTCGAGGCTCGACAGCACTCGGACAAGCGGTTCGTCTTCTTCGAAGCGCTGCCGAAGGTCCAACGTGGTTCGCAAACCTGGTTCGCCCGAGCGAAAGGTGGTCTCGACCCTGTTGGCGAGCCATGTAGATCTCTGCTCGCGGAGGATCTTCTCATCCGTCTCTAGCTCTTGAGCGGCCTTTCCAGCCGGCTGAACCCATCGCCGCTTGGCGGTTGGCGCCTCCAGCATTCCTAGGTTCCCTTGGTCGAGTGTAGTCTCCCGTCGGCGTTCGAGTGCTCGGTACTCGGCGGGCAGGTCGAGCGCGTCAGGCCCGACGGCCTGGGTTTCGTGCCAGCGAAACCAATCATCACCTCCCAGAGTTCGGCTTAGGCGGCGTTCGAAGAGCCGGGCTCCTAGTCGCAGCTCGGGTTCGGTTTCGATTCGGTGATAGGTGGCATTCTCACACAGGCCAAAGCACTCATACGCAAGCCAATCGATCTCCTCCTGTACAGCTACTAGGCGCCGAAGCAGGCGCTGCCTGGCGGCTACGGTCTGGTCGAAGGCCGCTGAGGGATCGCTGGTGTTGGCCACGCATGCCTCGAATGTCATCTCCCCTCGTTGTCCCGCGATCTCAGCAGAGATTCGGCCGAGCTGAGCGAATCGCTCCCGGTTGGCTGCCCAGTTCGGCGGAAGCGGGACTTGGGCTACCTTGCTGCCGTCGAAGGCGTAGCGAACTAGGAACGGAGTAGCGTTCGATTCCGATCCGTTGTGCATCCCTTTCGGGTACGACACCAGCGACATGTAGAAACAGGCGGTGGAGCTGTTGAGGTAGGCGAGGAGGGCTAGGTGGTCTTCTTCGGTGGCGCTCGCTGGGAGCTTGATGATGGGGGCCGTACGGTTGAAGACCTTGCCGCCGCGGTCGAGGACGAAGTGGTTGTGGGTCGCGACCTCGGCGAAGGCGATCGCCGGCCCCGTGGTTCGGTCACTCGGGATCTGACCGTACTCGTAATGCTTTCGACCAGCCTGCTTGAAGTCCTTTCCGCCGAAGACCGCCCGGCTCTCGAGAACTCTTCGGAAACGCCAAAGGAAACGACCCGCCGGCGTGGTCCGTCGCACGTCGCGAAGCTCGGCCGCGGCCATGTACGGGTAGAGCACCTCTTGGTCCGAACCCACAGACCAATCCCGAACGTGACCGCCGCTCACGAACTCCCGCAGCCAGTCATTGGCAATGCCGTGCCTCGTCAACACGCCTCGGTCCTGGGAGAAGACGTCGTCCTGCTTCGTGATGCACATGAAGCCGATACTCGAAACCTGGTCGCCCAGGGTGCCCTCGGCGCGCTGCTCTAGCAGAGTCTTCAGCTCCATCGCTCCACCGCCGGCGAGGGTCCAAGGGTGGGCTTCGAGCAGACTTCGGTCGATCTTGGAGACGGTGATGTAGTCGTCGTCGTAGCCCAGCTCGTCCCAATGTTCCGCGATCGAAGTCCAGACGAGCCCCTTCGCAGGGTCGGCCGGCGTCGTGGGCTCGCCGCGCTTCGCGAGCACTGACAGCACGGTGGCTTCCTTCGGCGGCCGCCGTGCTCCAAAGAGCAGGACCGTCGGTGTGCCGTGGCCCGGAATGTAGGCCCCGGAGGTGTTCACCACGAGGTCGAGGTCGACCGTCGGAAGGTAATCCTCGATGAGCTTCGCGCCGAACTCCCGCTTCATAAAGCTGTTGGCGGTGATCTTGCCGACCCTGCCGCTCTTCCGCGCGAGTTGGAAGAAGCGTTCCATGAAGGGGCAGGCCAAGGAGTACAGGCCGTGGGCGCTTGGATACAGCGCCCGGTACCGGTCCCGGAGCGCCTTGTCCTTCACCGTGATGTACGGCGGGTTCCCCACCACCGCCGCGTACTCCCGGTGCAGCACCGCCTTGGCCTCGGCCGCGTCCTCCAGTTCGTATGCCCGGCGCTCGAAGCCCTCTTCCACGAAGGCGAAGTCCTGCTGCTCGAGCTGTGGGTTGTAGAGCAGGCTGTCGGCCACCGCGACGTGGATGGGCAGTTCCGGCGCGTCGGCGATGGCGGCGTAGCCGCCCTTCTCCAGGAATGAGAGCGTCAGCCGGAAGCGGGCAATGGCCGCCGCGTAGGGGTTGATGTCCGCCCCGGCGACCTGGCTCAGCGCCTTGAGCGCCGCCTGCCGCCGCTCGATGCCCGGCTCGGCGCGCAGGCGGTGCTCGAAGAGCCGGTCGAAGGCGCCCAGCAAGAAGTGGCCACTGCCGCAGGTGGGGTCGATGAGGTCCGTGTCGTCCAGCCCGAACTTCGCGATCGCCGGCTCGAGCGTGCGGTCGAGGATGAAGGCTTCCACGAAGTCCGGCGTCTGCAGCAGCGCGAAGCGCTTGCGGACGCTCTCGTCGAGGTCCTGGTAGAGGTCGCCGAGGAAGCGCGTGCTCTCTTGGCCGAAGCGGAAGGCCGGGGTGTCCGCGCTCGGTGTCCGGAAGAGCGCGAGCAGCGCTTTGGCCGCCTCGGCGCTCGGGGCGAGCATCCAGACCGGGTTGTGGCGCGCGTCGAAGAGGCGCGCGCTCGCCGGGTAGTGGGTGAGCTCGCGGAAGACGGTCAGCAGGTAGTCGCGCTCGGTGAGCGAGGGCGCCATCTCGAAGAAGAGCCGCTGCGCGTCGGCGGCGCCGGGGCCGGCGATGCGGATGGTCTTGGTGAGGCCCCGGTCTTCTAGCACGCGGACGAACACGCAGCTCAGCAGCCAGGCGGCACCCACCTGACCGACGAAGCGCTCGCGCCACTGCTTGAAGCCAGCCGCAGTGCGCTTCTCTTCCTTCTCCTGCGTGTGTCGTGCCTTCAGCGCCGCATCCACTGCGGGTGAGGCCTTCGCGCGGGCCAAGAGATCCTTGTCGAGCTGCTTCAGGACCGGCTGCGCTGCGGCGAGGAAGGTAGCGCCGTCGATGGGCGCCTTGGGGTCGTCCTGGCCGGGTAGGTCGGCGAGCTTCGGCTTCTTGCTTCGTCGGGCCATCTATCGGTCAGCGCGCGAGAAGGTCGAAGCTGCTGTCGAGCGCCCGGTCCGAGAGCTGCTGAGTCAGGAAGTCGTGGGTAAGCTGTGGATCAGGGTCGTGCCGTTCCGGTTCCACCCAGGTCACCCAGGTCTCGAAGTCGGAGGGCTTGTCAACGGTCATGAAGCCCACCCCGTGCTTACGTGCGGCCTTGACGCACTCGACGAATCGAAGGTCCTGGTGCGGGTCCTCGTGTAGAGACGGTGGTAACACGACGAGCGCATAGGGGCGCGTCGCGAATCGCGCATGCGCCAGTGCCTCATGCACCACCGTGATGTCCCAACTGTCTGGGGGTTTGACCTCAAAGGTCCATACGTCGAAGTAGTGACCAGGAAGCAGGTCGAACTGGCGGAGCGAGAACACCGTGAGGTCTGGTCGGGACCAAATGCCGCCGGTGTCCTTGCTTCCCTGGTACGCGGTGATGTCGACGACACACTGGTCGAGGTTGTTCTCCTTCACCCAGTGACGCACCAGCGTGCGACGAAGTGGTTCGTAGTATCGGGACTCGCTGGCATCAATGGATGGCGCCGCTACGAGTTTCGCGCGGCCGGCTAGTCGGAGAGTTCCGCCTCGCCCCGGTCCGACCTGAATCAGACCGAAGTCGCGGGCGCGGCGCTGGGCTTCCCAGTAGCGGTCAATCTCGTCCTCCCACCCGAGTGCCTCCTGCAGCCAGGGGTTCGTGACGGTGCGGTCGGCGGGCATCGTTTCGATGAGTGCGCGGACGTCATCATCGACACGACGAACGCTTCCTCCTTTCCCTTTCCCGACGGCGAGGATCCCTTTCGCAAGTAGCTTCTCGCGGGCCTTCAGGTATCGGTCCTTCGGCCATTTTAGCGCTCGCTGGATTGAGATGTTGCCTCGAGTGTCGGTCTCGGGAACCTCCTCGAGCAGCTTCTTCTCGTCTTCCGTGAGTCGTTTGGCCATGGCTATTCCTATGCGGCGGCGTTGTGTCGGTTGGCGAGCCACTCGAGAGGCACCCACAGCGCCTGCGACGGGTGCAGTCCAGGGATCGAGAGCTCGCCGTTGATGGACGGGATGCCGCCCGTATCGTGCGCGGGTACGAGCAACAGGATCGGGGCCTCGGCGGACTTGGCAGATGCGACGAGGCGCTCGAGGAACGAAGTGAGCTGGTATCGGGCGAGGAGGCCGGGCTGCACGAGAAGGAGCGGCTCCTTGGGGGGCAGAAGCTGCTCTGCGACCGATGCCGCGGCTGCTTCGATGAGTCGCATCAGGTTCGACCAGTTCTTGCCGTCACGACCACCGCGGTCGGCGTCGTGGACGATGGAGTCCTTCTGGATGCCTCCCTTGGCCATCTGCTCCCGGATGGCGTCGACGAGCAGGCGGTCGAACGGAACCGGCTCGATCTCGAGCCGCTCACCGAGCGCCAGTGCCGCTTCACGGGCTCGGTCTGCGCGCACACCAAGCACCCGCAGGTGATGCCGCTCGACCGCATTCCGGAGTCGTTCGTCGAACTGTCGGGCGACGACCGCTTCCGGTTCCATCGAGAGGGCCTGCGACGGTAGGGCGGTCATCGAACGACCCAGTGATGAGACTCGGGTGTGGAAGCTGGTTTTCTCCGAGGCCCCGCGGCGTTCGTAGGTCTGCTTCCCGTCGTTCCACGTCAGGCCGTGTCTGGAGAGAAGCGCGTCGAGCTCCGGTCGGGACGGAAGTGCCGCCGCCTCCGGGTAGCGAAGAGACACTCGGCGCAAGACCTCCTCGGGTCCGATGCCACTCCGTAGAAGGGACGCGCTCAGTGAGAGCGCCCGTTCGGGTGACATGCCTCGCGGGTAGAGTTCCAAGCGGCTGGAGCGTGCGGCGCCTTCGCTGGCGAGCGCAGCGAGCTCGGCGAGTCGTTGCGACGACACATTCGCCAGTGGGGTCCCGGCAACGGTGTCCGCGAGAACTCGCTCGGTCTCGCCTTTGCCGGCGAGCACCGGCCGCGCCGCAAGCATGTCGGCGGCTTCCCCCAGCGCCTTGACCGCCCGGGCGTGAGCATCGGATGCGAAGAGCCACGGCTGGCCGCCGCCCAGGCGGATGTACTGGAGGCCGTCGTCTTCTTCCTTCTCGACCTCGACGACGATTCGCACCAGGGCGCCAGCTTGGGCCTCCAGGAGCTCGTCGCTCGTGGTCCGGTCATGGGGGATGCGGGCGAGAAGGTGACGCGCGGCCCGGTCGAGGGGAAGCGCCCCACTTGCTGCTCCGAGCACCGCGCTCACTTCTTTTCGAAGCTCACCGATTGCTCCGTGCTTGCCCCACTCGTCGCGCGCCTTCCCGAGCGCGATGTAGATCGCGGCGGTGGTGACGTCCTGGTCCTCGGCCAGCTCCTTCACGGCCACGCCGAGCCGCGCCGTGAATGTCCCCTCGATGCCGTAGAGCCGGCGGGGGTGCTTCATGCGCCGCTTGCGCTTCGGCATGAGCGCGTCGACCCAGCCTTCGATGGTCGAGGGGCGCTCGCGCTCATTGGCGTTTCGGTTTTCGGCGTCGAGCAGCTCGCGAAGCGCACGCTCATCGAAGTCATGGCGCTTGGCCAGCGCGCGGATCTGGTGCTTCGGCGCTCCGGCGATCGCGCCCAGGCTGCGTAGCCCAGCATCGCGTAGAGCGGTCGCCGCTTCCTCTTCGATGCCCGCGGTGTGAACGAGGATGTCATCGCCTCGGTACCCGGCGAAGAAGGGCGTGGGTGTGACCGGCGTCAGCTCGCGTGCCGCGCGCCAACGGTCCCGGAACCCGAGGATCTCCTGTGCGACTCGGCGCCCAATCCCCCGAATGGCGGAAAGGCGGTTGTCTGGCAGGTCGAGTAGGTCCTCAGCACGGAGCAGCCCGGCACGGTCGAGGGCGTTCTTCGCGCGTGGCGAGAGGGGAAGCGCTTCGATGAGCGTCTCGGGCCCGATGGCGCCGAGCTGCTCCTCGGTGAGCTCGTCATCGTCGTCGGGGTGCTCGCTCGCCGGGTCTTGCACCGACGCTCGAGCTGGGGCCGCGAGGGCGGTCACCCAAGCGCGCCGCATTTCCTCCGCAGAGACGAAGCGCTGCTCGGTGTCTCGGGCCAGCGCACGCTGGAAGAAGTCTACGAGGGAGTCACGCACCGAGGGGTCGAAGCGCTCGGCCGCGAGCAGGAGCTTCGAGTCTGCATCGATGGCGACGCCGTCGAAGGCGGGGCGCACCCCGGTGAGCATCTCGTGGAGGGTGATCGCGGCACTCCATCGTTCGGCGGCGTTGTCCCAGGAGCCACGCAGGTCGAGGAATGGGTCGCGGTAGGCCGCGGTCCCGACCTTCAGGTCAGAGCGGCTCGAATGGGCGAGGGAGAAGTCGAAGAGGGTCAGGTGCGCCCGCGTCTTGCTCACGCTGCCGACGCCCAGGTTCGCCGGCTTGATGTCCCGGTGCATGACCTGGTGCTCCTCGAGGTACTCGATGGCGGACAGCAGGTCGTCGCCGTAGCGCTCCGCGAGCTCGAGCGAGATGGTGCCTTCGCGTGCCAGGTGGCGGTGAAGGGTCTCGCCTCCCGCCAGCGAGAGCAGGAGGCATGACCGCCCGGCGAACGTGTAGCGCTCAACGAGCTGCACGATTCGGGGATGCCGCAGCTTGCACAGCGCCTCGGCCTCCGCCTCGAGCCGCTCGTCGTGATCGTTCGAGAGCGGGACCTTGAGGGCGTAGTGGCGGCCGTCCGACACTCGACCAACGAGAAGCACCCGGGAGGTCGCGCCCTGACCGAGGACGCCATCGACGAGAAGGTCGTCACCGAGGTTGTCGCCCTTGCGGGCCTCGAGGGGGTCGGTCTCGGGCTCCGTGGGCTGCGGTTCGGGCTTGGTGATCTCACCGAGAACCAGCTCGAGCCACCCGTCGACGTCATCGGCACGAGAGATGGGGCTGAGCTTGGTCGCGAACGCGATGAGGTCCGCGAGGTCCTCTTGGATGCCATCATCGACCGCTCGGGGGTCGAGGTGGCGCTCGTCACGGAGCCGGCGAGCGACGGCCACGTAGTCGGGGCCAGGGGGCTCGCCCGTGAACACATAGTACGCGAGCGCACCGAGGCTGAAGACGTCGGACTGAGGAGTCCGAGCGGTCGGGTCCTCGCGGAGCTCCGGTGCTTGGTAGACGGCCCAAGGCTCGGACGCCAGCGCAGACCAGTGGGTGGTGGCTTCCACCTCCGTCCCGACGCCGAGCTGGAAGTTGAACAAGCGGGTCTCGATGGCCTCGCTCTCGGGGTGGCGCCGAACGAGCACCGCCTCGGGGCTGAGCGCGCCATGGACGATTTGCTTTCGGTGACAGAAGGCGAGGGCGCGCCCGACCTGCTCGACGATCGTCACCCGATCCATGAACGGCAGCTTCGGGTTCTGCCGAAGGAAAGTGGAGAGCGGCACGCCACCCTCGAACGAATCGAAGAGGACGGTCGGACCAAGTGGAGCGTCCGTCTCGTAGCCGGAGATGCGGAGGACGTTGGGGTGCTCGCGGACATCCCAGAGGAGCTGGCTTTCACGGTCGGCGGCACGAAGAAGCTGCTGCCGACGTTCCACACTCGTCTGCTGGGGCACCAGGTAGGTCCGTGCGCGGCAGGTAATGGTCTTCTGCTTGCGGTGCGCAGCGATGCGGTCCTGGTAGCCGGGGCCGTCTTCCAGGATGTCTCCCAGCTCGTAGGCGCCCGCGTGCGCCTTGCCCTTTCGGGGACGAAGGCCGAGCTCGTTGATGGCCGCTGCGACCTGGCGGGCCGCGGGAGCCGTGATCCGCCGACGGTGCCGGGTCGTGTTCGCGCCCGGGAAGTCATGATGCTGAACGGCGCGCACGAGATTGTCGCGGGTGACCACGCCGACGTCCCCGTGGTTCTTGAAGCGCAGGTCGATGTTCTCGGCGCTCAGGAAGACGAGCGGCTCGACCCAGGGGGTCAATCGCTTGTCCTTCATCTTCGAGCGAAGCCGGGACGCGAGCACCTTGGACTTGTGGTTCGTCAGTCGGTACGGGTTCTCCATGTACCGGGACCGCTCGTCGTCGGGGTCGATGCGGTACCAGTCCTGGTAGTCGCCTTCGTAGATGCCCGGACCGCTCTTGATCTCGATGAGATAGAGAGCCGAGTAGCCGAGGACCAGCAGGTCGAGCTCGTAGAGCCGACCGGTAGATGGGTCGAGCAGCTCGAGCAGTGCCCACAGGTGGTACGGGTCACTGTTCGGGAGCGACTTGATCGCGAAGTCGATCGCCTCTCGCTCGTGGGGGTAGGGCGTCTCTCCCTGAAAAACGATGCGCGAAGTGGCCAGCGTCATGCGTTGGCCAGCTCCTCTGCCTTCGCGGCATCTTCTTCGGTGGCGTCGTCGGAGAGGAGGAGCCGTGCTCCCGGTTTCGCGTCAGCCAGCTTGGCGGTGAAGATGCGGGCTGGCTTGGTGGCGCTGAGCACGGCCCCAGCCAGCGCGGCGAGCTGACGGTGCGCGGGAGGGGTCGCTACAACCGTGACCTGGTCCACCCAGTCGAGGTCGCTGCCTGCTTCAAATGCCGCGATTGTCGCCGCGACCGCGCTCGGGCCGGCCACGACCAGCTTCTCGGCCGCTTCGATGGTGCCTGGATCGAACGGAGTGAGGCTCACCTCCCAGGCTGCGGCTGTGGCCTCGAGGCTCTCTTTCGAGGTCACCGGAGTGGGTGCTTCGTTTCGAGCACGCCACATCTCCTCTGCCGTGACAGCGTCGAGCGGCTCCCAGTCCGCTCCGAACGGTTCGTCTTCTGCGACAGAGTGCTTCCCGAAGACGGTCCGGGCGCCGAACGCCGAGGGCCATTGGGCATCGGCGTCGCGAATGAGCAGGTCGATACGGT
Organism: Deltaproteobacteria bacterium; assembly: GCA_017644045.1. Classification (GTDB taxonomy): domain Bacteria; phylum Myxococcota_A; class Polyangia; order Polyangiales; family Houyiibacteriaceae; genus UBA1660. Next base: position 225,956 of record JAEPMI010000006.1, on the reverse strand, counting down.
CCGCGGTGGTCAGGTCCCCCTTGAAGGAAGTCCACCGCGCATCGGCCTCGGGGCCAAACCGCCGCCCGCTCGGCTGCCGTCTCTCGACGTAGGCCAGCGCCGTCAGTGCCGCTTCGTAGTAGGCCCGCTTTTCCCCGTCGTCCATCCCTGAGTTCCCGTGCTTCGGGCCCGTGGATCTATCACGTCGGGACGTGATCGCGATGGCCAACTCGCGTATTCGTTGCGCTTTCTGACGAGATATGTCGGGAAGGCCTAGCCAGTCCACGCATCGACGACGATGCCCTCGAGGATCTCCATGGATTCGATGAGGCGGTCCGTCACCGCTGGAATGCTCATCGATGCAGGTTCGACGAGGAGCAGCGTGTAGCTGGGCTTGCCGACTGCAGTGCGGACGAGGATCGTCGCTACGTAGTGGTTCCCGTCCCTGCATGCGATTTCGTCCACGCACACCACGGTGGAGCGGGGAAGGGGGGCGCGGTGGGGCATTGCACGGACGTCACCGGCGAACTCGACGACGCGGCCCCTCATCAGGAGGAACGACGCGAGGGCGTCAGTCTTTCTGTTCAGCTCACGGAGCTCCCGACGCACGTCGAGTAGCGCACGCATGTCCAACGAGGCGACCAGCGCCTCGGCTATCCGATCTCTGCTCGGGAGAATCACAGGACCGTCGGCCGTCCTCGAGTGCGCTGCAGGTCCTCGGGAGGGTCGACACCAACATCGGTGGCGACCCAAGCCTCGGCCAGCTCATGTGGCGACCAACGCACCGCCTGAGCGGGTGTGACTCCGTGTTGTGTAAACACTTCCTGGAGTGAGGAGCGGTAGAGGACCGCCTCGACTGGCAGTACACCCCATCGGCGGCGGGCTGCATCGCCGGGAAGGTAGCGCTCGAAGAAGAGGCCAGCGGCGATCTCCCAAGGCGACCGGCGGAGTTGCTCGGTGGCCGTGCGAAGGTCCCACTTGTTCTTGTAGGACTTCACCTGAGCGCTCGGTACGCCGAGCGCTTCGGCGATCTCCGCCTGGGAGGTGATGCGGCCCCACAGACCGATGCTGCTTGCCCATTTCGTCGATAGCGGGCGCTCATGACCCGTGAACCGTTGGCGGCAGGCAGTGATCTCGTTACGCGGCATTCCTGCCTCGGCTAGCTCTTCATTCGTCATGAGGAGCAGGTTCCAGAAGGTCACCCCGTATTCGTGAGGCATCACTCGCATCGCGCGCTCCACAGAGATGTCGCCAGCGCCACGTCCGCGGGTCGAACGCCGAGCGCGGCGGCTATCCGTCCCGGGGTGAGCCCAGTCTCGGTGAGAATGCTCGCCGCCTCAGCGAAGGCGGTGTAGTCCAGAGCCCGCCGAATCAGGTACTGGGGGACCTCCCACCGGCCCATGACCGGCGACTCCCGCGTTCGCATCCAAGCCGCGACGGTGGCTTCGCCGAACAGCTCCACCGCGGCCCGCTCGGTCGCCTGCTCCGCCGGAGGGCGCCCTACCGGTCGTTCGATATCGTGGCGCCTTCGCCACCGCGCGACCGTGTTTACAGAGAGCCCGGACCGTGCAGCGATCAGGTCGTCGGGGACGCCGGCTCGCGCATCCTCTTCGAGCTCGGCGAGCTTCTCGTCCACTTCCTCTGGGCTGAGGTGATGCTGGGCCGCGGCGCGCGTCGTCTGCTTCCGCTCGTGGACCGGCTCGGTGCCTACACGGTACGGCTGGAGAGCCTCCATCGCCTCTTTGGGCAAGCAGAGAGCTGCGGCGACTGTGTCGGCCCCGCGGGCGAACCAGCCTTCACTTCGTACGGTTGAGGAGCTGCGCATTCTACAATCGATATTAGGCGGCGGAGATCCTGTTGGGGAAGGTCCGCTGGGTGTCCTTCGCGCGCTCGAGAGGGGTACTCGGCTCCGAGGTGCAGTCAGTACCCTTGCTTGCCATCCGCTCCATCAGGGTGGCCATATCGGTTTGCGAAGCTTGAGGAAGCTGCCCAGGCCTGCTTCTGGCTCTGCGTCGAAGTTCTCGTCGTCATTGAAGAACCGTTTACAGAACGGCCCATCGAGGGGCTTTCGGTTGGCGAGTCGACGGAACGCCCGAGTAAGCACCTCGTCTCCCCGGCGGGAAAGCCGCCGGTTCCCGGGGATGTACCCTCGGGAGAGATCAAGGGTCGATTCCCATCTGTTCTCGCTCTGAACACTGGACCGAAAACGAACGTCCGACAGCCATTCGTCGAGGCCTTGCCGTTCGAACTCGTATCGCACCAAATGGCTCTCGTTCTTGAGGCGGATCGTCTTCGCCTTGGCTTCGACCTCCCCTCCGCGACGAACCCCACGGGCTCGAAATACCCTCTCGCTTCTCGCCCAGAAGAAGTAGCTCGGATGACGGACCACCAGCTCAGGAAGGGTCAGCGCCGCGTATTTGCCGAAGGCTATGCGCTCCCAGGTCCTCATGAGTCGGCGCCCTTCGTTGACGGCAGTGACGGCAGATGGGACGAAAAACCATGGCGACGTGCGTTCAGTGCTCGTCCCGGAAGGTTGCTACCGGTGCCGTCACTGCCGTCAATCCCCCGAATAGCCGGGAGGTTACGCGCAGTGAACTCCGTCAAGGCTAGCTGCTCCCCCGGCCGAACCGGCCCTGCCGGGTCGAAACAGGCAGGCGCTTCCGCAGCCGAATCCCGACGATCCCTCGCTGTCCCTTCTTGCGGGTGGATTTGAGGCGCCCATCCCAGGTCAGGACTCGTTTGGCGAAGACCGGCTTCTTCGGCAGGTCCCGCTTCTCATACCCAGCGTCGCCGGCATGGTCCCGGAACGCACGATACAGTTCATCGGTGAGCGTGAACGGCTTTTGCGTGCCCAGCACGACCGTCGCCCGCTCCTCCAGGAACGCGACCACGGGGTCATCTTGGTGCCGCCAGCCTTTCAGGGCTTCCTCGCTGCTTGGAGGTACGGTGAACTCTCCCCGCCGAAGGATGCGACGCGCCCCCATGACTGCGAGTGAGAGAAGGGCGTCGCGCTCCTCGGTCAGGATCTTCTCAGCGAGGTGCGGAACCTGTTCCGCTGCAGGGATCTTCCGGTTGAAGGCGACGACGATGAGTCGTCGGAGCGCGCCCTTGTCCATCCCTCCGCGGAAGCCGGGCAATACGTTCGTGGCGAACACGTGCTGGGCCAGGGGGCGAAACTGGAGTGCGGAGACGTAGACGTCGCGGCCCATCAGTGTTTCTCCCGTCACGGCCGCCTTGAAGACGTCGCTCGCGATTGTTTTCGTCGTGGGGAGCTCGTCCGCCACGTTCAAGTGCTTTCCGGCGAGATGCACGATCATGCGTGTGTCGCCGAGCGCGGTGATAGGAAGCGCCGACACGGCGGGGCCGGGGACCAATCCCTTCAGGGTCTCGATAAACATGGACTTCCCGTTCTCGGCTGCGGGCCCCCAGAGGATGATGGCTTTGGGTTTCGCTATCCGAGTTCCGAGGCCGAGCGCGACCACTCCGAGCAGTTCGGCGAAGAGCAGGTACTTCGCTCGTCGGTCTCTGTCGTCTCGGAACGATCCCTGAGCCAGCCGGAGGAGCAGGTCATGCTTGTAAGCTTGCGGCCCGGGATTCCATCGACCTGGAACGACGTGGCGGGTGCGATGCTCGGGCGAGTGTGGTTCCAGCCGGGGGTTGGCGTCTTCATCGAACCGAATGAACCCGGACTCGCACGCGATGCCGCGGGGGGCGCTGGTGAAGAAGTCTATCCGGTGGAGCATAGTGGCGAGGCTCTTGACGATGGAGTTCGTCCGCCCGTCGCTCAGTCGGATCGGGATCGGACCCCTGGCCCCGACGTATTTCGCACCGTCGAACTCGAACACCTTCCTCCGGAGCTGGTGTGGGTCGATGGGCACGAACGCCGTGGAGTCGTAGCGCCAGAAGCTGCCGTCGGTGAATACGGTGTGGTCGTCGGTCAGTCGGTCGGCGATCATGCGAGCGATCTCGATGTCGCTTCCGAGCTCCAGCAGCTCCTTTGGCGCCCATGACTGCTGCCAGATGGTGTCTGGGAGGCTCTGGCCCTGCACGAGCGCGCTTTCGGCCAGTTGTCGCAGGGCTGCCACGCTTCCACCCTTGTCCAACCAGTCGGAGGCATCCGCACAGGAGACCTCTGGGTGTCTGAGCTCGCAGATGACTGCCTCGATTCCTTCGGCTCGAAGGCGCCGCTGAACGTCGCGTGCGTGGCGGCGCCCTGCCGGGTCGTTGTCGGGGATGATGACCACCCGCCGCCCCACCAGGGACGTGCTGTGGTGCGAGCGCCACCTGCCGGCGCCGAACGGATTCGTGGTCGCGAGCAGGCCCTCACGGATCAGTCGGTCGCTGTCCTTCTCTCCCTCTACGACGAAGACGGGCTCTTCCGTTCCCTCCAGGACCTCCGGAAGGCGGTACAGGGGGAGCTCGAGTCCGTTGAGACCGGGAACCAGCTCGCCGTCTTCTACACGGTGCGCGGCGAACTTCTTGCCCGGTCGACGAGTGATGCGACCCACGAGCGTGCCGTCCTCGGCGCGGTAGTCGTAGTGCGCTTCCTGCGGCTGCTGCGCTTCCTCGGCGTCGGCGTCGAGGAAGAAGTCGTGCTTCTCGAGCCCGCATGCCTCGACCACCTCCTCGAAGCTGCAGCCTGCGTGACAGTGAATGAGGACGCGGTCGTCCTTGACGGTGAGCGAGAGTGACGGGTGCCTGTCGTGGTGAGCGGGGCAGCTCGCGGTGTACTGGCCAGTCCCGCGAGGCTTGACCTGATCCAGCACGCTGAGGATGTGGCCGATTCTTCCCTCGTGCGCTTGCGGGGCGGACTCGTTCTCCCATGGCGTCGCCACCGGGAAGGCGTTCATGATCTGTGCGCTCGAGTACCTGCGTCCTGGATCGAAGTCTTCGAGCGTCACCAGGTGCGGGTCCGACTTCATGTGCATGAAGCCCGGAACCCGCATTACGCGGGGTAGGTCGTTTACCATCGGGTCGGTGCCGAGCACCTTCGCGAGCTGCCGTTGCAGGCGCGGAAACTCCTCCAGCTCGGGCCTGCCAAGCGCGAGCCAGTAGTGGTGAGGCCCAGCCTTGCTGCGGACGGTCATCGAGGGCGGGAGCGCGCTCACGTCGGGCTCTCCCTCGTCGGCGTCCACGAAGAAGGCCCGCACGCGCGTGATGTTCGACTTCTTGCGTCCTTTGAGGTCGGTCTCGTTCACGGTGGCGAAGATCCCGAGACCGAGGTCGTTCGCCCGGCTCAGCTTTCCGGAGAGCTCGTCGAGGGAGCCGTGCAGTATCTCGCTCGGCAGCTCGGCATCTGTGCCGCGCCGCTCACGGCTGTCGTCGATGAGCTGGAATGTCATCGGCTGGCTCGCTGGCTCAGCAGAGCCCGTCAGGCAGCCGATGAACTCGAGCGCTTGGGTGAGGTCAGGCACGGTCACCTGGATCGGTCTCGGTCGCCCGAAGCCCTCGCTCCACGAGATAGATCGTCGCGTGCGACAGGCTCGACAGCCATGGGCGTGAATTTCGGATTCGTTCGATCGCCGCGCGGGTCTCGGGGGGGATTCGGAGGTGGAGGAGGGTCTTCTCGTCCTCGTTGCTGGTCACTGGTGCTCCTTTTCATCGCGCGACGGCGCAGTAGGGCTTGTGGTAGGTCCAATGGTAGGTCTTGTCTAGCTGCGGTCAAGCTGCTACTGAACTGAAGATGAGCGTCGAGTTCTTCGAGAAGACTGTCGGGACCGTCGACGAGCTCGGGAAGAGGCTGGGCTCTCGCGCTGCCGCGAAACACCTGCTGGATAGACTTCAGGTGCCTGTTATTGATGGTGTTTTTAGTCGAAGGCTGCTTCTCGAGCGCCTAGAAGCGGGCGGACCCGAACAAACACCCGAGACACCCAAAGCGATCCGGGTCGCCTCGGCCGCTCTGCTGGACGAAGACGTCGCAGTGATCGATTGGAGGGTGGGTAGGCCTACCACCTTGAGGTTGAAGGCTCTCCGGGACCGGACCTTCGGCTGGGACGACTTCGGCGAGGTACTGCTCGCCGAGGGCGAAGAGGTGGACGCAAGGCTCTACTCAGCCGAGAAGCGCACGTCAGCCGGGAAGGCGTCATTCACGGCGAGCGGCTTCGATTCGGACTCAGCCGAGCCAATCTACCTGTTCGTGCTGGTCGAGGAGGAGCGAGTCTGGGGGCTCACCGCTCGTGAGCTGTCGTTCGTCGCCAAGGAGGTCCAGGACGAGGCGAAGGCAAAGCGCAGCGAGCTCTCGAACAGCTTCGTAAAGCACAGCAGGCCCGGCGCCGTGAGGGTCGCGTTCCCCAGGCAAACTGGGGACTGGGACCTTAGCGGGCGGTTCGATCTAGAAACTGCCGGTCACCGCCGTGAGTGATACCAGCCCCCCACCCAACGGCGCGCTGGCTTCGCCGGGTACGCGGGTGACTTCGCTGATGATCACCAGGAGGGGTATGCACCTCTTGCTAGCGGCACAGACTCGGCTGAGGCACGCGGTCGTTCGTGCTTCGCGGTTGATGGATCTGGGTCGCTATGCCCCCCAAGCCGCCGTCCGGATCGAGATGGAGCAGAGCAACGGAGAGAAGCTCGTGTTCGTGGAGTTCGCGGGGGCCGGCGAACTGACCTCCGAGGTCCTGCGGCGCTGGTACGATCGGATGACACGAGAGCAAGAGGTTCCCGCCCACGTTCGGGAGTTCCTCGACTTCGTCTTCATGGGGGCAATGGAGCAATGGGACACCGAGACCTGCTGAAGGTTGGTCGCGTCGCGATCTACGCGCGGTTCAGCTCGGACAAGCAGAGCGAGACCTCTGTCGCCGACCAGGTGGAGCGCTGCCGTGAGTACGTCGACCGTCACGGCGGCAACGGTGTTGCGGCGGTGGTGTTTCAGGACGAGGCGATCAGCGGCGCGTCGCTTCAGCGACCGGGTTGGGAGGCGCTCATGGCGGCGGTTCGATCCACGGCCATCGACGTCATCGTCACCGAGGACATGAGCCGGGTGACCCGTGAGTTCGCCGACTGGGGCCAGGTGTTCCGAGAGCTTCAGTTCCTCAACGTCCCGCTCGTGTCGGTTCAGCAGGGCACGAGCACCGCTGACAAAGGCGCCAAGCTCGGGCTCCACTTCAAGGCTCTCATCGCCGAGCAGTACCTCGACGACCTTCGCGACAAGACGCACCGGGGGATGAAGGGACAGGCGAAGCGGGGAAAGCCCACCGGTCTGCTGCCCTACGGCTTCGTGAACGACAAGACCCTCGACGAGCGCGGCGAGGTCATCGACCAAGAGGTGGTCATCGACGCGGAACGTGCGGCGGTCGTCGTGCGGATCTTCCAGCTCAAGGCGCAGGGGCTGACCTACGGCCGCATCGCCGCGCTCCTCAACGAAGACGGCGTGACCCCACCACGCGGAAACGGTAGCCGTCGCCGGCCGGGCTGGGTGGCATCAGGCATCCGCGCCATCCTCAAGAACGAGAAGTACATCGGTGTCTGGCGCTGGAACGTGCGGCGCTTCGTGAAGGTCCCGGGCACCAACAAGCGCGTGGCCCGCATGCGACCCCAGTCCGAGCACGTCGTGGAGACCTATGAGGAGCGCCGCATCGTTCCCCAGGACCTCTGGGATCAGGTCCAGGAACAGTTCCGCCGCAACGACAAGGTCTACGGCGCGAAGCCTGGCGACCGCCGAGGTCGTCCGAGCCAGTACTTGCTCTCTGGGCTGCTCTTCTGCGGAGCCTGCGGCTCGGTCCTGACCGTCCACGGCGGTTCGAAGGGGCGGCGCTACTACCGGTGCGACGCTCGTGCGAAGCGAGGCACCTGCGACGTGAAGATCTCGATCCGCGAGAGCCTGGTCCGTGAGCGTGTCCTCGCCGGCATCGCGGACACGCTTCGTTGCCCCGAGGTCGTTCAGCTCGTTCGCAAGCGCCTCGTCGCGGAGCGGGCCCGCCGGGCGAAGGGGGACACTGTCGAGGTACGCGACCGCAAGGCTCGCCTCGAGACCATCGAGGCGGAGATGGCCAACCTCGTGCGCTTCATCGCCAAGGGCGTCGGTTCCGACGCGGTGTCCGCCGAGCTGGAGCGCCTCGAGAAGCAGGCCAAGGCGGAGCGCGCGGCCATCGCCTCGCTCGAGGCTCAGATTCCGGCGGCGGTCCGCCTGCCGACCCTCTCTGAGGCGATGCGCCGGGTGACCGACCTCCAGTCACTGCTGGACGGAGACGTAGAGCCGGCGCGGGAAGCGCTCCGTCGTCTTCTCCGCGACGGCCGCATCCACGTCCACCTCGAGAACGGCGACTACATCGCCCGCGGCGTCGTCTTCCCGATGGCCGTTTTCCTGGGCACCGACGGAAAGCACAACGCCGCTCCCGGAGGTCCGAGAGCGGCGTGGTACAAAAGTGGTTGCGGGGGCCAGATTTGAACTGACGACCTTCGGGTTATGAGCCCGACGAGCTACCAGACTGCTCCACCCCGCGTCGAGTGGAGGCGGACTATAGCTGCCGATCGATGGTCGTCAAGCATGTGTCGGGAAACTATCGCGCGCAGGGCGCAATCGGCGCCTCGTGCCCGCTTTGCTGGCCGTTCATGGCTCTGTGGCTCCGTCGTTTGAGCCGTTTTTGCCACTGCGTCCTGTCGCTCAGTAGTGCATCGGGGCGCTCGTCGTCGCGCGTTCACCGTCGAAGCGGAGGCTCGCCTCGGTGAAGTCGGGGGGACGGATCCGCTGCACGGCGTCGTTGCTGATCGCGTAGCCCTCTTCGGGGATGCCGACGAGGTTCTGGTCCATCTCCCGATCGTCGTCGGCGTCGTGGAGCGCGGCGATGGCGTAGGTGCCCGCGGGGAGGTTTCGGAAGACGCAGGCGGCGCGGGCGCTCCCGGCGCGTGCGGCGGCCTTCCGCATGGCGCGCCCTCGGTCCAGCCAGGTCGCTTCGCTCGAGTAGAGCGCGCAGCGGATGTGGCCGCCCTCGTTCGCGTCGACGCCGGTCACGACGAACCGGAGCTCTCCGGTGCGCTGGCTGTCGGCCGAGGTCGCGAAGGCACAGAGACCGAGAACACAGAGGGCGAGGGTGCGTGTCATGCCTTTGGTATGTGCAAACGCCGTACCGCGACCGCGAGCGTGGCTCTCCGACGACGGAGCGGGGGGCGATCGTGGCGCATCGCTACGAGGCACCGCGCTCGGAGTGTCAGTCGGTCACGCCGCGTCTGGGTGCGTGGGCTCGTCACGGTCTCGTGCGATGCTTCCTCGTGATGGATCCGGCTCCTGCCACCGTCGACGCCTTCGCGGCCCACCGCCCCAACCTCACCGGGCACTGCTATCGCATGCTCGGCTCGCTCGCCGAGGCGGACGACGCCGTGCAGGAGACGCTGGTGCGCGCGTGGCGTCACCGAGATCGTTTCGAAGGCCGGTCGGCGGTCGGCACATGGCTGCACCGCATCGCCACCAACGTCTGCCTCGACGTGCTGCGGACCCGGAAGCGTCGGAGCCGCCCGCAGCTCTTGGGCCCCGTGGGGACCATCGACGACGAGCTCGTCGAGCGCGCACGCAGCCACTGGATCGAGCCGGTGCCGGACGCGGCGGTGGTCGACCCGGAGAGCGACCCGCGCCGCCAGCTCGAGCAGCGGGAGCAGGTTCGGTTGGCGTTCGTCACCGCGCTCCATCAGCTCCCGCCGAAGCAGCGCGCGGCGCTGCTGCTCGTCGAAGTCGTGGGATGCTCGGCTGCCGAGGCGGCCGAGACCCTGGAGACCACGGTGCCCGCGCTCAACAGCGCGCTGCAGCGGGCACGCAACACGCTCGCCGATCGCCCCGCGGACTCACCGACCGAGCTCGACGAGGCGCAGCGCGCGTTGCTCGAACGCTACGTCGACGCCTTCGAGCGCTACGACGTCGACGCGCTCACCGCGCTGATGCACGAGGACGCCACGCTCTCGATGCCGCCCTACACCCTCTGGCTCCGCGGGCCGGACACCATCGCGCGCTGGCTGGCCGGTCGCGGCAATGGCTGCCGGGGCTCGCGGTTGGTCCCGACCCACGCGTGCGGGCGGCCCGCGTTCGGACAGTATCGACCTTCGCCCGATGGTGGTCACGACCCTTGGGCGTTGGTCCTGCTCGAGATGGACGGCGAGGGCATCCACGAGTGGATCTCGTTCCTCGACACCGAAGCTCTCTTCCCGCGCTTCGGGCTGCCCGACCACCTCCCCGGAGCCTGATCGTCGGTCGGGAGACTTTTTTTCGAGGCACCGATGAGTCCGTGGGCCGGGCGACGTCGAAGGGGTGAATCCCGCGAGGGACGACCAGAAAGGACACCCCCATGACTCAGATGCTCTTCGTGAACCTGCCCGTCTCCGACCTCGAGCGCTCCAAGCGCTTCTTCACCACGCTCGGCTTCGAGATCGATCCCCGCTGGACCGACGAGAAGGCCGCCTGCGTGGTCCTGAACCCGGACACGACGTACGTGATGCTCCTCGACCGCGCGTTCTTCGAGACGTTCACCGAGCGCGCCATCTGCGGCTCCCAGGCGACCGAGGCGCTCCTGGCGCTGAGCGCCGAGAGCCGTGACGCGGTGGATGCGATGGTCGAGAAGGCGCTCGCCCATGGGGGGGCGGCCGCGATGCCGCCGCAGGACCACGGCTTCATGTACGGCCACTCGTTCTACGACCCGGACGGCCACCACTGGGAGGTGCTCTGGATGGACGTCGAAGCCGCGATGAAGGCCAACGCGAACGGCTGAGTCACGGACATCTCTCGCCCGACCGATGAATTCGCAGGGGGTCGCGAGTCTACATGTCGAGAGCCGAGTGGCTCGGCTTCGAAAGGACACAGGACCATGACCATCAAGACCGCGACCCCCTACCTCTTCCTCGACGGCAACGCCCGCGTCGCCGCCACCTTCTACCAGCAGGCGCTCGGCGCCGAGGTGAAGTCCCTGCAGACCTTCGGTGAGGTGATGAGCAGCTGCCCCGACAGCATGAGCGCTCGCGTGGTGCACGCCGAGCTCGCCGTGGGAGACGCGACGCTCTTCCTCAGCGACGGCCCGGAGAACCGCGGGGGCGACGGCGCGGCCGCACAGGTCCAGGTGGCGCTCGACTGCGACGACGTCGCCGAGATGATGAAGCAGTTCGACGCGCTCGCAGAAGGCGGCGAGGTGCTCCACCCGATCCACGACACCTTCTACGGCGGTAAGCTCGGCGCGCTCCGAGACCGTTTCGGGGTGAGCTGGATGTTCAACTCCATGAAGCCCGCCTGAGTCGACGAACCGATGGAGGAGCTGGAAGCCCATCGCCCCGCACTGGTCGGGCACTGCTACCGGATGCTCGGCTCCGCCGTCGACGCCGACGACGCGGTGCAGGAGGTCATGGTCCGGGCCTGGCGTCATCGCGACTCGCTCGCCGAGGACGCCAAGCTCGGGGCCTGGCTGCACCGCATCGCCACCCGCGTCTGCCTGACCGCGCTCGCCGAGCGTCATCGCCGGACCCGACCGATGGTCGAGCAACCGGCGGGGACCCCGACCACGGAGCTCACCACGCGCGAGGCGAGCCATTGGATCGAGCCGATCCCGGACGCGCTCGTCATCCCCGACGGCGCGACGCCACTGCAGCAGGTCACCCTGCGCGAACGCGTGCGGCTCGCCTTCGTGACCGCACTCCAGCAGCTCCCGCCGAAGCAGAGGGCGGCGCTCCTGCTAGTCGAGGTGGTGGGGCTCTCCGCGACCGAGACCGCCGACGCGCTCGAGACCTCGGTGCCCAGCGTGAACAGCGCGCTGCAGCGGGCGCGCGCGAAACTCGAGCAGCTGGGCGAGGCGCCTTCGGGAGCGCAGCTCACCGACTCGCAGCGAGCGCTCGTCGATCGCTTCGTCGCGGCCTTCGTCGACTACGACCCCGACCAGCTCACCGCGCTCATGCACGAAGACGCGGCGCTCTCGATGCCGCCCTACGAGCTCTGGCTCCAGGGACACGAGTCGCTGCGCGAGTGGTTCCGCACGCGCGGCTCCGGCTGCCACGGCTCACGGCTGGTGCCGACCTCCGCCAACGGCTCGCCGGCGTTCCTCCACTACCGCGCGGCGGACGACGGCGGGCACGCGGCCTGGGCGTTGGTGGTGCTCGAGCTCCGCGGCGAGCGCATCGAGGAGATGGCGAACTTCCTCGACGTCGAGGCCATCTTTCCGCTCTTCGACGCGCCGCTGCGGCTGCCGCCTACTCGTTGACGACCCAGCGACTCCGCGGATGTCGGCGGCGCCGGTGGCAGGTCACGCCTTCGGGCCGGCGGTCGGGCGTGCGCCAGACCTCGCGCTCGATCCGCGCGAGCCGGCTGCGGTGGCGCACGCCGGGGCGGAAGAGGGTCGCGGGGTCGCAGTTGTTGCCGTCGTACATCATCTCGAAGTGCACGTGCGGGCCGCGGCTGATGCCGGTGGAGCCGAGCTCGGCGAGCACCGCGCCCGCAGGCACGCGCTCCCCGGCGACGACGAAGTTCACCGAGTTGTGCGCGTACATCGTGATCATCCCGCCGGTGTGGATGACGAGGACCATGTTGCCGTAGCCGGGCACTCCGTCGCCCGAGTAGCCCACGATGCCGGCGGCCGCGGAGCGCACGTTCCAGCCCATGTCGCCGGCGATGTCGACGGCGAGGTGGTAGCCGCCTTCGCCCGAGCCGAAGCCGCGCACGAAGCGGCCGTTGCTCACCGGCCAGCGAAGGGTGCCGGGCAGCCGGTTCGGGTTGCCGCGACCGGCGACGATCCACCGGCGCTCGACCTGACCACGCAACAGCTTGCTCGCGGCCTCGCGGGTGCCGAGGCCGAGGTTCCGGGCGCGGCTCTGCGCGCGTCGCTGCTTGGGCGTGAGTGCGCGCTCCTCGCCGGTGCCCCGGCGACCGGCGGGGACCCAGAGACGGGCGCCCTCGCGGAGGTTCGCGGCGCCCTCTTGGTCGAGGCCGTTGGCGGCCATGAGCTGCGAGACGGAGACCCGGAAGCTGCGCGCCAGGTCCCAGATGGTCTCGCCGCGCTGCACCTCGTGGCGGTGGCCGTTCGCGGCGCGCTCGCGCGGCTCGGGCTCCTTGATGTCGTCCTGGTCGATGCCGGGGATGATCACCGGCTGACCGGGGCGCAGCAGTCGCACGGCCTCGTCGTCGAACTCGTTGCGGTCCATCAGCTCGCTGATGGTCAGGTCGTAGGTCGCCGCCAGGTCCCACAGGGTCTGGCCCTCGGCGAGCATGTGGTAGGCGCCGTCCTCGAGCTCCGGGAGATCCTCGAGGGTCGGGAGCTCGCGCCGGGTCACCTCGGCCGGGGCGGTCGCGCCCGGGATGCGGAGCACCATGCCCTTGCTCATCCGTCGCACGTCGCGCGGGCGCATCTCGTTCTCTTCCATGATGGCGTCGACGCTCACGTCGTACGCCCGGGAGATGTCCCAGAGGGTCTGTCCCTCGGTGACCGTGTGCTCGACGAAGGGCTCCGGCTCGGGCTCCGGTTCCGCTTCGGGCTCCGGATCGGGGGCCGCCTCCACCGGCGGCGGGGGCTCCTCCTCGCAGCCGATCGCTCCGCCCAGCGCGCCGAGCGCGAGGGCCACGAGGACAGCCGAGATCGGGGAGAGGGTCCGCAAGAGGGCCCTGTGATAGCGAATCGGCGCCAGGACGCACGCGCTCGGACCTCGTGAACGGCCCTCGGGCAGCCCCGGGCGGGGATATGAGCTAGCATCTGCCCCGATGCGCTCATCTTGGCTATGCGCTCTTCTTCTTTCGGCTCTCGCTGTGGGTTGTGCCGACGAGACGGCGATCCTGCTGGAGGTCGACTCCACCAACCTGGTCATCCCGACCGACGTGGACGGACTTCGGATCCGGGCCGTCGGCCTCGACAGCGGCCGGACCACGGACCGGCTCTTCACGCCCGACGATTGGCCCGAGACGCTCGCCATCATCCCGGGCGAGGGCAGCAACCGCGAGCGGGTCCTCATCACGGTGTGGGGCCGGCTCGGTGACACGGAGCGCGTGAAGCGGATCGTGGAGGCGCAGTTCGTGCCGGACACGACCACCGACGTCCGCATCGTGCTCGAGCGCGACTGCCTCGACGTGATGTGCGCGGGCGACACGAACTACTGCCTGGGGGGTGACTGCGTCACGGTCATGCCGCCAACGGACGGCGGCATGGACATGGGCCCGAGCGACCTGGGGCCCGACCCGCTCGACATGTTCGTGCCCGTCGACCTGGGGCCGGACCCGGACCTGGGCCCCGACCCGATCGACATGGGGCCGGCCGACATGTTTACCCCGCCCGACATGCCTGACGTTCCGCCGGACTACACCGGCTTCATCATCAGCGAGTACGTCGAGGGTGACGCCAACAACAAGGCGGTCGAGGTCTTCAACGGCACCGGCGCCTCCCTCGACGCCAACGACTGCGAGCTCGTGCTCTTCCGAAACGGCGGCGGCGAGGCGGGTGCCTTCGGCGTCGACACCACGTTGGCCGCTGGCCAGGCGTGGGTGTTCTGCCACTCCGGCCTCGCCGACCAGAGCAACTGCGACTCGGTCGAGTCCACCAGCCTCAACCACAACGGCAACGACGCCTACGCGCTCCGCTGCGACGGCACGATCATCGACAGCTTCGGCGACACCCTCGGGGACCCGGGCGTGGAGTGGACCGGCGGCGGCATCGGGACCGCCAACGACACCCTTCGCCGCGTGTGCCCGCCGACCGCGGATCCGAGCCTCGGCGACGCTTTCGATCCCTCGGCCCAGTGGACCTCGCACGGACTCAACGAGTTCGGCGGCCTGGGCAGCCGAAGCTGCCCGGGTAGCCCCTAGCGGGGGCGGTGTACGGGCTGTGCACGATCTCACGATCGTGCTAGGCTTTCGCCCGCATGACGACCGTCACGGAGGCTGTGAAGCCCGTTCTCGACGAGGACGACGAAACCGCCATCGAAAAGGGCGATCTTCAGAAGCTCTGCGCGAGCCCGCAGCTGGCCCAACGCTTCGCGCGTCTACTGACGAAAGCGGCACGCGAGATATCCCCAGGGCGGGACTGGAGACCCGAGGATCTGCGCGACGTGCTCGAGGTCGCGGTCCACGGTACCGGCCAGGAATCGGCGCGGGTGCTGGAAGGCCGCTACTTCCGCAAGCGCCTGCGTGAGCAGGTGAACCTGGCCGACCGCTACGGCGACAGCTTCGGGGTGGTGGTCATCACCATGGTCCAAGGCGTCTCGGAGGGCGTGTACTCGTCGATCCTGGACGCAGTGACCGAGCGCCTCCGCCGGACCGACATGGTCTTCCTCTACCGGCGCCGTTTCGCGCTGGTGCTCCCGCGGATGCGTCCGGCGGCGCTCGAGCCCCTCATCGAGCGCGTCCGCGAGCTGGTCGCGGTCGGCGCCGGCGACGCCGCGCTCGAGCGCATCGACTCGCTCTGCTACCCGACCGACGAGCTCGACGAGAACACCGGCGTGCTCGACTGGGCTGAGGACCAGCTCCGCGACCTCAAGCTCAGCTGATTCCCAGCCCAAGACTTGTGTCTCGGGCGGGGGATTTTGAGAAAATCCCCCCAGTCGTCGCGAGTGAATCGCTCCTCCTTTCCCCCAAAAACCTAAAGGTCTCGCGGCGAAGCCGCTCGGTGCGTCCTCGCGCTTCGCGCTACGTCCTCCACGGCTCGGCGTTCGCCTTGTAGGACCGCACCGGTCTGATATCGTCCGGCCGCCTTGGCCACTGCCACCGAGCGTTTCCTGCGACCGCGCGACGTCGAAGCGATCTTCGCTTCCTTCGTTCGGAACGCGAACGCGCTGGGCAAGCAGGCGCGGACCGCGCGGGCGACCTTCGATGCGGGCGCCGCCAGCTTCGACGCCGAGGTCCACACCGTGCCCGAGACCTCGCGGCCCTTCGATCTCTCGGAGACGGTGCCGCTGGACGCTCCGGACACCGAGGAGCACTCGACCGGTCGGCTCGAGCGCGAGTCGTGGGAGTCGCTCGTGCCGCCGCCCGGTGACGACACCGCCCGGCACGAAGCCGTGAAGCTGGTCCCCGACGTCTCGAGCGTCCGACCGCCGGAGCCGTCGCCGAAGGAGGCGAGCGAGGACGGCGAGATGCCGCCGCGCGAGCTCGAGCGGCTGATGGACGACATGGCGGTGCTCATCCGCTACGGCCACGGCGACGAGGTCGCCGCGCGCTTCGAGCAGCTGCAGCGCGAGTACCCACGCGACCTGCTGCTCCTCCGCCGCATCGCCGAGTTCCACCTCGAGCAGGGCCAGGAAGAGCCCGCGGTCGACTGCCTCTTCCGCCTCGCGCGCCAGCTCTTCGAGCGCCGCAACGTGGTCGGCATGCGCGCCGCGCTCGAGCAGATCCTCGTGCTCCGCCCCGACGAGCCACGGGCACACAAGCTCCTCGCGCTCCTCGAGCGCCGCAGCGACCGTCCCCCAGGCGGGTGATGCGCGGTGCGGGCCGCTCCCGCTAGGCTGCGCGTCGTGAATCGCTTCCTTCTGTTGCTGATCGTGGCGCTCGTGGCTTGTGACTGCTCCGGTGGGGAGCCGAGCTCGGACGACGAGCTTCCCATCCAGGATCTGGGTGTGGTGCTCGGGCCGGATGGGGCGGCTGGCGTCTGTTGCCGACCGGACCCTCCCAGCTGCAGTTGCACGGCGACCGGCGGTTGGGCCCCGTCACGTGCTTCGTGCGACACCTTCGGAACCTGCGACGAGGCCAATTGGAGTTACGGAACCGATGAGTGGGGCTGCCCGATCCTCATCGGGAGCGGCAGCTGGGAGGGATGCTTTCCGGAGCCGGACGGTGGTGCGCCACTGATCTCTCCAGGGGAGGCCTGCACGCCGGAGCGCGGCTGTCGGAGTGCTGCCTCGGCGTGTTTGGTCGACGAACCCGGGGAGGGCGACCTCGGCGGTCCCGACGACCCCATCCTGAACCACCCCGACGGTGAGGAGACCGTCGTCGAGCGGACGCTCTTCCCCGACGGTTGGTGCAACGACTCCTACCCCGGGGAGACCGACGCGACCTGCGATCCGGAAGATCCGCATCCGTTGTGCAGCATCCGCGGCGTGTGCGCCGAGCTGTCGATCGGACCGGTCTGCGCCGAAGAGTGCGACCCGACCGCGGCTGCCAACGACATCTGCCGCGACGGCTACCGCTGCGACCCTGAGCACGCCGGCTGCCTTCCCGGCTGCCAGTCGGACGATCAGTGCCGCATCGCTCGCGAAGAGACCAACGGCGTCGACGGCTTGCAGACCCCCGAGGACTGCGCCGCGATGCCCATCGCGTGCACCCCGACCGACTGCGCGACCGAGCCCGCGGACCCCGAGGCGTGCGCCGACCCGGCCTCGAACTTCGATCACCTGGTCTACGACACCGAGTCCACCGCCACCTGCGATCCGGAGAGCTACCGATGCGTCGAGTAGCGCTCTCGCTGGCGCTCGCGCTGGTCGCCGCATGCACGTCCGAGCCCTCGGAGAGTGACGTCATCCTCCGCGACTGGGGCACGCCGATGGACGAAGGGGTCGATGGTCCGGTTCCCGGTCCGGATGGAGCGCTCGGGGTGTGCTGTCCGCCCGAACCGCCAGGCTGCGGCTGCACCTTCCTCGGCGGGTGGTTCGAGTCGCCGGACGAGTGCGACGTCTTCGTCGGGAACCACGCGTGTGACGTGAGCGAGTGGCGCGACGGCACGGACGAATGGGGGTGCCCGATCCTGATCCCAGGGCGCGGGAGCTGTCTGGACATGCCGCTCCTGGTCGGTGAGGAGTGCCGACCCGCCCGCGGCTGCCGTTCGGCGGCGGCGCTCTGCCTGCACGACGACGTCATGGGCAACGCCGACATCGGCGGCCCCGACGATCCGATCCTCGACCACCCCGATGGAGCGGACACGGTCGTGGCTCGAACGCGCTATCCGGATGGTCTCTGCAGCCTCTCGTACCCTGGGGGCACGCCATACCTCTGCGACCCGGGCTCGTCGGACGAGGTCTGCACGGAGGCCGGCGTATGCGTCGTGCGTGACGTGGGACCCGTCTGCTTCCAGCGATGTGATCCCGACGCTGTCGGCAACGACGAGTGCCGCGACGGCTACCGCTGCGATCCAGAGCACTCGGGCTGTCTCCCTGGCTGCCAGTCGGACGACGAGTGTCGCATCGCGCGGCAGGAGACCAACGGGATCGAGGGCCTCCAGGGCCCGGCCGACTGCGCCGAGTCCCCGAGCCCATGCGCTCCCGGCGATTGCGCGGAGGCGTCTCCCGCGGACCCCGAGGCCTGCGCCGACCCGGCGTCCAACTTCGATCGCCTGGTCTACGACACCGAGTCGACCTCCGTGTGCGATCTCGAGAGCTACCGCTGCACCGACTGAGCCCTCCCGGGGGCGATTTGGGCCTGGTATCGCAGTCGATCCTTGCCGGAGGGGGGCGGCTGCTGATAAGCGAGTGCCGCTCCGGACTACGTGAACGTGTGCACAGGTCCGTGCCCGGAGCCCCCGACGAATGGCCCGCAAACGCAAGAGCAAGAAGCCGGTCGAGCAGCTCGACCTGATCACCGCCACCTACGAAGACGCGTCGCTCGCGACGGAGATGCAGCGCCGGTACCTGAGCTACGCGCTCAGCGTCATCTCGAGCCGCGCGCTGCCGGACGTGCGCGACGGTCTGAAGCCGGTTCAGCGGCGCATCCTCTACACGATGTGGCACGAGCTCCGGCTCAAGGCCGAGGGCCGCTACCGGAAGTGCGCCGCCATCGTCGGCGAGGTGATGGGCAAGTACCACCCGCACGGCGACACGGCGATCTACGACGCGCTCGTCCGCATGGCGCAGGACTTCACCATGCGCGTCCCGCTGGTGGATGGGCAGGGCAACTTCGGCAGCCCGGACGGCGATGCGCCCGCCGCGATGCGCTACACGGAGGCGAAGCTCCAGAAGATCGCGGTCGAGCTCCTCGAAGAGCTCGGCAAGGACACGGTCCACTTCCGGCCGAACTACGACTCGACGAAGAACGAGCCGGTCGTGCTGCCGGCGCGCTTCCCGAACCTGCTGGTCAACGGCGTGCAGGGCATCGCCGTCGGCATGGCGACCGCCATCCCGCCGCACAACCTCGGCGAGGTGCTCAAGGCCGCGATCCGGATGATCGACGACCCGACCATCTCGGTCCGGAACCTGCTGCGCACGATCAAAGGGCCGGACTTCCCGACCGGCGGTGAGCTGATCAGCGGCAAGGAAGACATCGCCAACGTCTACGAGACGGGCAAAGGCACGCTGAAGCTCCGCGGGACGTGGGAGCTCGAAGAGCCCGAGTCGAAGCGCGACAACCCGCTGCTGATCATCACGTCGATCCCCTACGACGTGAAGCGCGGGAGCGTGGTCGAGAAGATCGGCGAGATCATCGCCGGCAAGAAGATGCCGGGGCTGGTCGACGTCCGCGACGAGTCGACCGACGACACACGCGTGGTCTGCGAGCTCAAGAAGGGCGTCGACCCGCAGCTGGTCATGGCCTACCTCTACAAGCACACCCCGATGCAGGGGACGGTGTCGGTGGACCTGACCTGCCTGGTGCCGACGCGCCGCCCCGACGTGGTCGCGCCCCAACGGCTCGACCTGCGCGAGATGCTCCGCTTCTTCCTCGACTTCCGCCTGGAGGTCGTGACCCGGCGCATCGAGTACGACCTGCGCAAGCTCCTCGAGCGGATCCACATCCTCGAGGGCTTCATCACCATCTTCGATGCGCTCGACGAGACCATCCGGATCATCCGGCGCTCGAACAACAAGGCCGACGCGGCCAAGAAGCTCATCGAGCGCTTCGAGCTCAGCGAGCTCCAGACCGATGCGATCCTCGAGTTGCGCCTGCACCGGCTGGCGAAGCTCTCCATCCTCGAGCTGCGCGAAGAGCTCGAGGCCAAGCGCAAGGAAGCCAAGCGTCTGCAGGCGCTGCTCAGCAGCGAAGAGGCGCGCTGGAAGCTCATCCGTGCCGAGCTCCACGAGCTCGAGCAGGCGCACATCGACGGTCGGCGCACGACCATCCTCAAGGAGCTCGACGAGCCGGAGTTCGATCCGGAGGCGTTCATCGTCGACGAGGACGCGATGGTGGTGCTGACCCAGCAGGGCTGGATCAAGCGGCAGCAGCGCGTGCGCGACGTGAGCACGACCCGGGTGCGCGACGGCGACGCCGTGCTCGAGGTCACCGCCGGCTCCACTCGCAGCCCGCTGGCGCTCTTCAGCTCCACCGGCGCCTGCTACGTGACCCGCGTCGTCGACATCCCGCACACCACCGGATACGGCGTGCCGGTCCAGTCGCTCTTCAAGATGAAGGACGGCGAGAAGATCGTCGCGATGATGTGCTTCGACGACCGCTTCCTCGAGGTGCCCGAGCCGAGCGAGGACGCGGAGGAACCGGAAGAGCCGCTGGCCGTCGCGGTGACGAAGAAGGGCTTCAGCCTTCGCTTCTCGCTCCGTGGTCACCGTGAGCCTTCGACCCGCAGCGGGCGCAAGTTCGCGCGGCCTCCGAAGGGAGACGAGGTCATCTACGTGGATGTCGTCGACGAGGAGGACGCCATCGCCGGCGCGACGAAGGAAGGCCGCGCGCTGGTGACCTGGGCCGAGGAGATCTCGCTGCTCAGCGGGCCCGGCAAGGGCGTGATGCTGATGAAGCTGGCCAAGGGCGACGAGCTCGTCGGTGCGCAGCTGCTCAAGGGCGACTCGGACGCCTTCATCGTCCAGCGCGCGGGTGGCAGCGAGTACCGCATCACGACGCGCAAGTACGAGGTGGTCGGCCGCGGCGGCAAGGGCTTCCAGCTCTTCAAGCGCGGCCAGCTCGAAGGCGTGGTCCTACAAGAACCGACTCTGCCCGGGTTCCCGGCGCCGGAGGACGAGTAGGAGGTGCCTCTCGTCAGCCGACGCGGCCGCTTCGCGGCCAGAGCACGCACCCTGCCGCCATCCCCTCACGCTCGAAGATACTCGAGCATCTCCTCGGTTCGCGGACGCAACATGGACACGCACTCTGACAACGAACTCGACTCGCGTCGTCTGACGAGAGGCACCTCATGACCTACACCGCATCCGACATCGAGAAGCTCGAGGGGCTCGAGCCGGTCCGCAAACGGCCGGCGATGTACATCGGCGGCACCGATGCCACCGGCTACCACCATCTCCTCTGGGAGATCGTCGACAACTCGGTCGACGAGGCCATCAACGAGCACGCCACCCGGATCGAGGTCGAGCTCGACAAGGATCTCAAGGGCGCGACGGTCAGCGACAACGGCCGGGGCATCCCGGTCGACAAACACCCCCAGCACAAGGTCTCGGCGCTCGAGCTCATCCTCACCAGCCTCCACACCGGCGGTAAGTTCGAGGGCAAGGGCTACAAGGTCTCCGGCGGTCTGCACGGCGTCGGCTCGAGCGTGGTGAACGCTCTCAGCGAGCTGATGGAAGCGACCGTTTGGCGTGATGGGAAGACGTTCACCCAGAGCTACGAGCGGGGAGCGCCGAAGTCGAAGCTCAAGAAGGGCGCGAAGACCAGCAAGCGTGGCACCCAGATCCACTTCCGGCCGGACGCGGAGATCTTCGGCAAGAAGGAGAAGTTCGACCCCAAGCGCGTGCGCGAGCGCCTCGAGGCGAAGAGCTACCTCCACAAGGGTCTGAAGATCGTCTTCAAGGACGAGAAGGGGAACCGCGAGGAGTTCCACCATCCCGGCGGCATCGTCGAGCTGGTGCAGCGGAGGATCACCGAGAGCGGCAAGCCGGCGGTCCATCCCGAGGCGTTCACGCTCGAGAGCGACCAAGACGCGGCGGACGACATCCGTCTCGAGGTCGCGCTGCAGTGGACCGAGTCCCCCGACGAGCGCATCGAGACCTTCGCCAACGGCATCCCGACCCACAACGGCGGCACGCACGACAGCGGCTTCAAGGCGTCGCTGACCAAGGCGCTGCGGACGTACATCGGCGCGAACAAGATCAAGACGAAGGTGAAGCTCGCCGCGGAGGACATCCGTGAGGGCCTCGTCGCGATCATCAGCGTCTATCTCGCCGACCCGCAGTTCCAGGGGCAGACCAAGACGCGGCTGAACAACCGCGAGGTCGCTGGTCAGGTCGAGGGCAAGGTGCGCGTCGCCCTCGAGCAGTGGCTGCTCGAGAACAAGTCGAGCGCCGACTCGATCGTCGCCCGCGCCGTGCTCGCGGCCCGCGCCCGCGAGGCGAGCCGCGCGGCGAGCAAGACCGTGAAGCGCAAGAGCGCGGTCAGCACTCGCCTCAACCTGCCCGGCAAGCTCAGCGACTGTCAGAGCACCGACCCGGACAGCAGCGAGCTCTTCCTGGTCGAGGGTGACAGCGCCGGCGGCTCCGCCAAGCAGGGTCGCGACCGCAAGACCCAGGCGATCCTCCCGCTGCGCGGCAAGGTCCTCAACAGCGAGCGAGCGAGCAAGACGCAGGTGCTCGCCAACAAGGAGCTGCAGAACGTCGTGCAGGCGCTCGGCTGCGGCATCGGCAAGAGCTTCGACATCAGCAAGCTGCGCTACGGCAAGGTCTTCCTGCTGATGGACGCGGACAGCGACGGACACCACATCGCGACGCTGATGCTGACCTTCTTCTACCGGATGATGCCCGCGCTCATCCGCGAGGGGCACGTCTACATCGCGCAGCCGCCGCTCTACCGGATCAACGCCGGCAAGGACACGCACTGGGCGCTCGACGAAGCCGAGCGCGACGAGATCCTCGAGGGGCTGCCGAAGAACGTCAAAGCCGAGGTCAGCCGCTTCAAGGGTCTCGGTGAGATGCCGCCCGAGGAGCTCAAGGCGACCACGCTCGATCCGCAGCGCCGTCGCGCGCTGAAGGTCATCATCGACGACCCGCTCGAGACGGATCAGGTGCTCAGCGACCTGATGGGCAAGGACGCGGCGCCTCGCTACAACCTCATCATGGCCGAGGCGCCGAGCGTCGACGCCGAAGACATCGACGTCTGACGTCGCGGAAGATCGCCAGCTCCCCGCCGTAGATGGGGACATGAGCTCTGCTGCCGTCCAGGCCGACCCGACGAAGAACAAGTTCTTCGCCATCTACCTCACCTCGATCGGGATCCTGGGCGTCGGGCTGATCGTGGCTGGCGTGCTCCTCGGCTGGGGCGCGTGGGTCTATCTGGTCGGCGGCATCCTCGCGCTCTCCGGCATCGGCGGCGGCATCAGCATGCTCGTGACCGGCGGCGCCGGCGTCGTGGCCTGCCCCAAGTGCGGCCACGGCATCGAGGTGCTCCACATCTCGCAGGGCCGCATCGTCGAGTGCCAGGGCTGCGGCGAGTGGCTCGAGGGATCGCGCGAGATGGCGCCGGTCGCGCCCGACCACGTGCATCCGTACCCGGTCTTCACCGCCCCGATGCCCGAGCACGGGCTCCAGTGGGTCGCGCAGGGTGGGGTGGTGATCTGCCCGTGCTGCGGTCAGCCCTCGAGCGCCATGAAGACCGTCGAAGGGACCAGCGCCCTCGGCAGCACCGCGGCGATGATCTCGCCCATCAGCGTTCAGCGGGTGGTGAAGCTCGAGGTGCCCATCTGCCCGCAGCACGACGACGGCGTCGCGGTCTTCATCGACGAGGGCAAGAAGCTCGGCTTCCGGTCCATCCACTACATGCGCCTCTTCCGGCAGGCCAACGGGCTCTGAGCCCTCTGAAGCGCCCAGCGAACCACTTTCTTGGCGGCTTGGCGCACATGTAGGACATTGTGGGCAGGAGAGCCGTCATCATGCTTCAGCCCGTCCAGGTCCAGCCCCATCGCCGCGCCGCTTCGCGCCACGCCATCGATCTCGAGTGCACCGTGCTCTCGGAGGTCTACGGCGAGCCGATCCCCTTTCGGATTCGGGACATCAGCGCCGACGGCGTGTTCGCGATCAGCGAGCTGCTGCTCGACCCCGGTGACGAGGTCCTCATCGAGCTGACTCCGCCGCGCCTCGGCGAGTCGCTCTGCATCCTCGGCCACGTCCAGCGCACCGAGTTCGAGCCCGCCGAAGGCTTCGAGCCGGGCATGGGCATCGCCTTCGACCACAACGACTCGCTGCTCCGCTCCATCCTCACTGGCTCGCTCAAGCGCCTCCCGCCACCCCTTCCCCGCGGTCGGGCCAAGCACCAGGAAGAGCTCATCTGGGTCGACTGCCTCCTCACCTGGGAAGAGGACCTCGGCGATCAGGTGAACGTCTGGGAGGTCAGCGAGCTCCTCGCCGGTGTCGACGGCGAGCTCGAGGACGCCTTCGAAGCGATCGAGGCCAGCTCGACCTTCCTACACGCCCCCCGCCGCCTGCCCTGGCTCGCCGCCTGAGCACGCGGTCGCGCGAGCTCGCGACTCGATGCTCGAACTCCCCGGTCCGAACCGAAGCCGTGCTGGCTCCTAGCGGCGCTTCGACGTGGTGAGGCCGGCGAGCCAGCCGTACGCCTCGTCGATGTCGCTGAACGCCTTCATCGTCTGGCTCGACGCCAGGCCGATCGTGCTGACCACCATGTGCCAGAGGAGCTTGTCGGTGACCACGGCGACGCCCTGCACCCGATGCTTGTTCTTGGCGTTCCACTCGGTGAAGAGCCGACGAGCCTCGCCCTCGTAGTCGTCCATCCTGGAGCAGTCGACGAGGAGTCGGCCCAGTCCGAGGCGGTCCAGCTGTTCGCTCGCGGTGGTCGTCGCCTTCCGAACCTGCTCGGCGTCGAGGAAGCCCACCAGCCGCATCATCACCACCGGCGCGCTCTGCGGCCGAAGCTCGGCGGGGCTGGAGCTCCGCTTTCCAGAGGGATCCGTCACCGTGATCCCCTGTGAGTCATATTCACGCGCGGAAGCGTAGGGCCGTCCGGGCGAATGTGTCAGAGAAAACTCACCCAACAGGGTGACTTTATGGTCACGGATCTTCGAGGGACGACAAAAACCCGGTGATTTCAGCGGTTACCCGCGTGTGGTGGCTCAGCACCATCCAATGGCCGGCGTCGGGAAACTCGACGTAGCGCGCCCCACGGACCTGGCGAGCGTACGCGCGCGCGAGCTCCGGCGGCGTCATGGGGTCCTGTTCGCCTTGGAGGATCAGGGTCGGAACGGAGACCGGCCGCGGCCGACGGCTCGCGCCGCTGAGCAGGATGAGGCCATCGACGTCGAGGTCGCGGCCGATGCGGCTCGCGCCGATCGCGCCTGCCGAGAGCCCCGCCAGGTAGACACGCTCGACGCTTTCGGCGCGCAGGTCTTCGATGGTCTCGCGGGCGATGCGACGGCCGGCCGGCGTGTCCCAGCGCGCGCGCCAGTCCATCGCGGGACAGCGCGTCTCGATCCCCAGCGCCGCCGCGCCCTGCGCGACCTGCCAGCAGTTGAGGGTCGTGCTGCCCATGTAGCCGTGCAGGAACACCAACGCGGCGTCGGACGACGCGCCATCCGGAGTCACGCGCAGCACACCGTGGTCGTCGGGCTCCTGACCCAGCACGAGGTTGCCGAGCACCGGCGACGGGACCGCCCCTTCGGCCTCGCGGAGGCGCGAGTACCCGTCGGCCAGGTGCTCGAGCAGCCCCGGCTCGTCGCCCGGCATCATGCCGAGGACGAGGAGCAGCCGTGAGCCGCCGAGCGCGAGCTCGCGCTCCGGAACCACTCGGTCGAGCCAGCGTCCGGCGTCGTCGCCGGGCGCGTTCGTGTTGGTGATCGTCTCGCCCTCGGCGCCCATCCAGAACCGGACGACCAACACGCCCACGCTGATGGCGAGGCCGATCGCCATCGCGCGCTTGCGGCTCGCGTCACGGATGAACGAGCCGACCGTCAGCACGAGCACCCCGACCGTGAAGGCCATCGTCTCGCCGGTGGATGGTCCGAGCATCGCCCAGAGGCAAAGGAGGGTGAGCGGCACCAGCACCAACCAGCGCGTTACCCGCAGCGCGAGTCCGGGTCGTGCCTCCGCCTCGTCCACCATCGCGTTCTACAACGGACGCTGGGTGCGACACATTTCCACCTTGACCCTGGCTGCCCGCGAGCCCACGCGAAGAGCATGCGCGCCATCGCCCTCGCCGCCCTCCTCCTGTCCGCCTGCGGAGCCGAAGAGGCCCCGCCGACCGAGCCCGACGGGACCTACACCGTCCGCGGTCAGATCATGGAGATGGGCGAGCACAACCTCGCCATCCACCACGAGTCCATCCCCGACTTCACCAACCGCGAGGGGGAGGTCAGCGGCATGGACTCGATGACCATGATGTTCTGGCGCCCCGAGTCGGTCGCCGTCGAGGGCATCGAGGTCGGCGATCCCGTCGAGCTCACGTTCGACGTTCGCTGGAGCGGCGACCACACGCTCACCATCTCCGCGATCGACGAGCTCCCGGCCGGCACCGAGCTCGAGCTCACGGCCGACCACCACTGAGCGGGGAAGAGGCGGCTGGTCGGGCCGTACTCTTCCTCGATGCAACGGACCTACTCCCGCTCCGACACGCTCCTGTGGGCGCACGCCAACGACATGGCGAACATGATCGCCCCGACCTACGGCACCGGCTTCGACGACGAGGTCTCGGCCGCGGAGCCCACGCTGGACCTGGGCCTCTTCCGCTCCCTCCTGAAGGAGCTCGGCGCGCACGACGCGGTGAGCTCGCCCGGCGGGCTGCCCTACCACGTGGCCGAGCTCTCGCCCGAGCCGGCGGAGGCGCTCGTGCCGCGCTTCAACGAGCTCTCGGTCCAGCTCGAGGCGCTGCGGCGCGCGGGCGCGAAGGTCTTCGCCGACAAACCGGGCGAGCGGATGCGCTACGTGGCGGCGACGGTCGACGACTGGAAGGACGCGTTCGACCTCTCGGCCGTGAAGGACGACCCGCTCTCCTACACCGGCATCAGCCTGCAGGACCTGCTCTACCAGGTCCCCGAGGCGTACTCGGACTTCCGCCGCATCGCGGACTTCGCGAACATCCAGATGCTCGTCATCTTCGGCAACGACCTCGACCACTTCCCCTTCGACCCCCGACCGCTGCAGAAGCTCCGCTGGATCTCGCTCGGCGACAACACCTTCCGCGCTCTCCCGGAGGGGCTGCGCGAGTGCAAGGCGCTCGAGGGCATCGGCCTGGTGAACAACCAGCTCACCGGACTGCCCGAGTGGCTGACCGAGCTGCCCGCGCTGCGTGAGCTGAACCTGAAGCGGAACCCGCTCGCCGCCGGCGTCGTCGACCGGCTCCGCGAGATGCTCCCGCACGTGCACATCACGAGCTGAGCGCTTCGGCTCGACGTTCGGCGTGGTGGGCCTATCGTCCGCCGATGAGCGCCGCGGACACGGTGACCGATCGCATCCGGGAGAAGGGCTTCGCCTTTCTCCGCGGGGAGACGATGCGTCGGCGCTTGCTCGAGACCGGGCCGCTCGCGGACTGGGATGCGTTCGCGGCGACGTGGGCCGAGCTTGGGCCGGACCCCTACCTCGCGGTGGTCGGTCGCGATCGGAAGCGGCGGCACGCGGTGTTCACGGTGGCGCCGGGATCCGTGGCGGCCGAGCCGGCGCGGCCACACTACCAGGCGCCGGAGTACAACGAGCTGCAGGGCGGGATTCAGCGGCGTTTCGAGCCGTTGCTGCCGGTTGCCGCCGAGAGCGAGAGCCTGCGGACGGTGCTCCTCGAGGGCGCGCGCATCTTCGCGCCGCTGAGCGGGACCGACCCGCGCTGGGACGTCGAGGTGCACCAGTTCCGGATCGAGGCGCGCCTCGGCAAGGACGGAGCGCCGACGCCGGAGGGGATGCACCGCGATGGCGTCGATCACGTGCTGGTGTTGATGATCCAGCGAGTGAACATCCGGAAGGGCACGACCTCCATTCACGCGCCGGATCGGACGAAGCTCGGCTCGTTCACCCTCGCGCATCCCTTCGACGCGGCGTTGGTCGACGACCAGCGCGCGCTGCACGCGGTCACGCCCGTGGAAGCGGTCGACCCGAGCCAGCCGGCGTTCCGCGACGTGCTCGTCGCGACCTATCGGCTGAAGCGCTAGCTAGGGCAGCAGGTCCATCGAGAGGCCGAGGCACTCCAGGTAGCGGATGCGGTTCGGGATGGTCCGTTCGATGGTGTTCGCGGTGTCGGCGTCGATGCGATCACGGGCGAAGCGGAACGCGAGGTATGGGCCGAGGGTCTCGGCGAGGTCTTCGCGGGTGGGGTTGTCCCGCGCGTAGGTGCTGATCGCGACTCCGTCGGCGTTCTGCGCGTCCTGCCACTCGCTGGTGCTCGCGTGCGGCCCGTCCATCGAGGTGTGCGCGAGCTCGTGCATGATGATCTCCTCGAGCTCGCCGCCCGCCTCGTAACTCTCGCCCATGCCCGTGTGGATGAGCAGGTTCCGGTTGCCACCGCCGAAGGCCTCCATGCCGAGGTGGATCCAGAAGGTCTCCAGGCTCGCGAAGAGGAACGCCGGCATCCGGCCGACCACCGCGGCGTAGCGGCGGGCCTGGACCTCGGCCTCGTCGCGGCCGAACTCGGGGTTCACCTGGATCTCGATGTGGGTGTCGGTGCCGAAGGTCGCGTCGAAGAGGTAGGCGTCGTAGGTCTCGAAGGCGGCCGTGCGCCGATCGAACATCGTCCGGCTCTCCTGGCCCACGTAGACCAGGTCGTCGAAGGCGCTCGGGTCGTCCGGGGTGATCAGGTCGTCGGAGATGAACGCGGTGCCGGAGTAGGGTGGGTCGACCGGCGGCTCGGCCACCACCTCGAAGGGCTCGCATGGCAGCGAGGCGTCCGGCCCGGAGCCGTCTCCACTGTCGGTGTCGACGGTCGCGTCCGGCAGCTCTTCTCCACCGTCGGTGGCGTCTGCGTCGGGCGCGCCGTCACCGGTCGAAGCGCAAGCGACGAGCACGAAAGCGAGCGCGAGGCGGGGAAGCATTCCCCAGTCTCCCGCGCTCACCCGTGACGCGCCAGCTCAGGGGAGCAGGCTGTACTGGGTGTCCCAGGCGACCGCGCTCATCGCGTTCGGGCGATAGCCGCCGGTGCCCTCGATGGTGAGCTGGCCGCCGACGATCGCTCCGTCGAAGGAGAAGCTGCCGTCGCGGTGCTCGCCGAAGTCGTGCACCAGCCGACCGCTCACACTGCCGTCGGGCTCGACCGACCCGGTGAGGGTCGCGGTCTGCGTGGAGCTGAAGCCGCTCAGCGAGCCGCTGTACGAGCAGGTCGCGGTGCCACTCAGCGCGTCGCCGGCCTCGAGGTCGACGGTGACGCTGTGACTTCCGCCCGTGCAGTACACGGAGTTGATCACGCTGCCGCCGAGGCGCTCCTCGGCGCGGATCTCGTAGCTGCCGGTGTAGGTGCCCTCGAGCGCGGCGCAGCCGGCAGGGTCCGCGACGGTGTCGCAGTCGGTGTCGACCCCGTCGCAGCTCTCGTCCGCGCCGGGGTGGATCTGGCTGTTGCCGTCGTCGCAGTCGTCCGAGCTCTCGACGTAGCCGTCCGCGCCAGGGCAGACCATCTCGCCCATCGTGGAGTCGCCGTGACCGTCGCGGTCCGCGTCGACATAGCGGAGCACCATCGTGCAGCCGCCGCCGTCGCGCGGGCCCATGTCGGGCGTGTCGTGGAACATGTCGGGCGTGTCGATGGGGCCGCCGTCGCCGTCGACGGGACCGCCGTCGGTGGGCGGCATCAGGCAGGCCTCGGGCGCGAAGTCGGCCACGCCCTCGTCGACGCAGACGTAGCCGGTGGTCCCGCCGACGCAGGCCGACTCGCCACAGGCGATGTCGAGCTGGCCTTCCGGCACCATCCCTTCGCAGCGGCACCCGGGGTCGGGGTCGCTGCAGCCGAGCAGGGTGATGGGGGCCGCGAAGGCCAGGGCGAGAAGCGAAGAATGTCGCAGGGTCACGGTGGATCTCCTCTGGGATTTCCGGGGTTCGGTGGTTCCGTTGGTGGTGCCTCCCGGTACCGGGGTCGCCCTCTGACCCCATTGGTTTGCCTGTGACCTTACGCACGCTGGAACCCACGCGATCACGTGGCTAAGCTCCACGCGAATGCGTGACGAGGACACGGACATCGGGGGCCACCGCGGCCAGTTCCCGCTCACGCCGCTCTCCGCGATCCAGGCGGCGCGCAGCGACGATCCGCTCCAGCGCGCGCGAGGATTCACCGCGCTGGTCGAGGCGTACTGGAAGCCGGTCTACCGAGCGATTCGCCTCCACTTCCACAAGACCAACGAGGAGGCGAAGGACCTGACGCAGGCGTTCTTCCTCGACGCGCTCGAGCGCGAGCTCTTCGAGAGCTACGAGCTCGACCGCGCGCGCTTTCGCACCTTCGTTCGCACCTGTCTCCGCAACTACGTCTCCAAGGCTCACCAGAAGGCGACCCGGATCAAGCGCGGTGGCGCCGCCATCCGGTTGAGCCTCGACTTCCCGACCGCGGAGGCGGAGCTGGGCACCCAGCCGCTCGACGTGTCGTTCGAGGAGGCCTTCGCGGCGGACCTCGCCAAGTCCCTGCGCGAGACGGCGCTCGCCGAGGTCGAGGCCCACTTCGAGAGCCGCGGCAAGGAGCAGTACGTCACGATCTTTCGGCGCTACGATCTCGCCGACGTGGACGACCGCCCGACCTACAAGGAGCTCGCCGAGGAGCTGGGCATCAAGACGACCGACGTGACCAACCGGCTCACGCACGTCCGCCAGGTCTTCCGCAAGCACGTGCTCGCCCGCCTGCGGCTGATCACGGCCAGCGAAGAGGAGTTCCGCGAGGAGGCCCGGCAGCTGCTCGGGGTGGAGGTGTGAGGGCTCCGGCGCTGGCGCTCTTGCTGCTGGTGGCCTGCGGCGACGACGACCGGGTCGAGATGGACGCCGGCCCCGGGGACGGCGCGGTGGAGCCGCTGGCGCCGGCGGAAGCGGCGCTGCCCTCGATGACGCCCTGCCCGGATGGTTGGCGCGAGGTGAGCGCGGGGAGCGCCACCGTCTGCGAGCCGTGGCCCGAAGGCGGCCGCACCCGCTGCCTCTCGACCGAGGCGCTGCTCCCCGGCGGCTGCACGCCGCTGCCCGAGTGTCCGGTCGGCGACTTCGCCGAAGGCGTCGGCGAGCTGGGCACCGACGTGCGCTTCGTGCTCGAGGGCGCCGCCGGCGACGGGAGCGAGGGCAACCCGTACGGCACCATCTCGCAGGCGCTCGCGGGCGCGACGCCGAACACGGTCATCGCGCTCGGGAAGGGGAGCTACATCGAGCGGGTCGGGCTTCCGGGTGGCGTGGACCTCGTCGGGGCCTGCGCGCGCGAGACCTTCCTGCGCTCGGACGAAGCATCGGTCACCGGTCGGGATGCGGTGCTCGCCACCAACGGCGAGGGCGTGAGCGTCCGGGGCCTGACGGTGCAGAGCGGCACGCTCGCCGGGATCCGTGTGGTCCGCAGCACGACTCTGGAAGACGTGGTCGTCGAGGGCGCACGGACCGCGGGGATCATCGCGGACCCCGGCAGTACGATCGATGGCTCGAACGTGACCGTGCGAGGGACGCGCGTCTCCGGGCCCTTCGCCATGGGGGTGGCGATCGGCATGGACGCGAACGTCACGCTGCGTCGCGCGTCGCTGACGGAGAACGTCGGTGGGGGCGTCAGCGCGCTCGGCGCCACGGTCGTCCTCGAGGACACGGTCATCGCCGACAACGGCCACGACCGGAGCTTCGACATCATGCTCGGCAAGGGCATCGAGGCGCTCGACGGCACCCAGCTGACCGCGACCCGCTGCGTGATCGAAGACGCGCGCACCCGAGCGCTCTTCGTCGAGGGCGCCGGCACCGTCGTGCGTTTCGAGCGCTCGCTCTTCCGGAATCGGGTGCTCGGCACCGAGACGGAAGAGGGTCGCGGCTGGGTCGGCTTCGAAGACACCGAGATCCACTTCACCCAGAGCTGGTTCGATGGCTTTCGTGAGGTGGTCGCGCGGCCGCGCGAGGCGGGCATGCTCGCCGTGCTCGAAGACGTGGTCTTCCACGAAGCCTCGGACGCGGCGCTCTCCGCGCTTGGCGGCGCGGAAGTCCGGGCGACGCGGGTCTACGTGTCCTCGGCCGGCTCCATCGCCTTCTCCCTCGACACCGGCTCCCGCGGGACCGTCACCGACCTGGTGATCGAGGACAGCCGCGGGTCGTCGGCGAACGGAAACTACGGCACCGGCATCCAGGTGACCGATGGCTCGCGGCTCGAGGGCGAGCGGGTGCGCGTCTCGCGCGCGCGCATGCTGGGGCTCCTCGTCGGAGGTGACTCCGCGAGCGAAGTGGTGCTCCAGGATCTCGTGGTCGAGGACACCTTGGCCCGCGCGTGCGTCGAGTGCGGGGACCCGCACGGGGACGGTGTGGTCGCGATCGACAACGGCTCGGTCGACCTCACGCGCTTTCGCGTCGCGGGCTCCACCCGCGCGGGGCTCCACGCGGCCTTCGGTCAGCTCGCCGTGCGCGATGGGCTGGTCGAGTCGAACACGATCGGCGCCGCCATCCAGACCCCCGGCTTCGACCTGATGCGCATCAACGAGCGCGTGGTCTACCGCGACAACCTCCGGCGGGTGGACTCTTCCAGTCTCCCGGTCGAGACCGCGCCGGTGGAGTTCTGACGAAGAAAGATCGATGGAACGCCGAACGGACGCGTTAGAGGGGTCACGACGGGTGCTCTCGCGCTCGGCGCGGGCGCCCGCTCGTCTCGTCATGACTCTTCGTCTCTCGATCGCCCTCGCCCTCGTCGCCCTGGCCTCCGCCTGCGGTGATCCCTCCTGCCCCAGCGCTGCGGAGCTGCAGACCGAGCTCGACGCAGCCGCTGCGGGCGAGGTGGTCCTCCTCGGCGCATGTCGCGTCGAGGGGTCGCTGGTGGTGCCGGTCGGCGTGACGCTGGCGGGCGAGGGCGCCGACTCGATCGTGATGGGCGCGACCGGCCGTGTGCTCACCCTGGAGACCGCGGCAGGGAGCGTGACGACCGCGCGCGACCTGCGGGTGGAGTCGAGCGCCTGCGGCGCCGTGGTCGCGACGGGGAGCGGTGACGCCGTGCTCGAGGGCACCGAGATCGTGGTGAGCCAGGGCGTTGGCGTCGCCGTCGAGGGGGCGTCGCTCACCATCCGCGACGTCGACATCGTCGGGCCGGTCGACGCGGCGGACCTCGCGGTCTCGTTGCCGGCGCTGCCGCCCTTCAGCTGCGGAGGCGGTGCGGCCACCCACGGTCTCGTGGCGGTCGACGCGACCGTCGTCGCGGAGCGGACCGACGTGCGGGGCTTCGAGGCCTTCGGCGCGCTCCTGGTTCGGTCGACGACGACGTGGTCCGAGAGCGAGCTGCGCGCGAACCTCGGCGTCGGGCTCGAGGTGCTCGACGGCTCGGCGGACCTGACCGACGTGACGCTCGCCGAGGCATCGTTCGGTGCGCTGGCCATCGAGGCCTACGACGGCATCTTCGTCGGCGACGCGACGGTCACGAGCACGCGACTGCGCGCGACCGACGGGAGCACCTACGGGCTCTTCCACGCGGATGGGGTCGTGGCGACCCACACGGATGCGACCGTCACCGGCAACGGTTTCGCGGGCGTCTGGGCGCAGGGTGGAGGGGCGCTGACACTCGACGGCGCGACCGTGATGGACAACGCCTTCGCCGGCGTGGCGACCTTCGACAACCCGGCGCTCGAGGTGCTCGGATCGACCATCGGCGGGACGCGCGAGTCCGCCGGAGTCTTCGGATTGCGAACGGTGACCGCCGCCGACGGGCTTCACCTCATTCGGTCCGCGGGCTCCGTCGAAGGCACCGACCTGCGACGGAACGCTCGGGTCGGGCTGCTCCTCGACCTCGATGGCGGGACGACCGTGGACTACAGCTTCGACTCGGTCGTCGTCGAGGGTGTCGGCGCCGAGCTCGGCGCCATCGCGCAGAACGGCACCGTCGCGCCCGGCTGGGACGCCGCGATCGACCGACTCGGCGACACCGCGGTCAACGACCCGGCTCTGGCCGACGTGCTCGACATCGCGGGTGCCGTCGGACCGCCGTGTCTGCCGCCGGTCGACGGCGTCGCCACCGGCGGCATCGGCACCCTCGTCGGTCCCTAACGATCGCGCTTGGTGAACTGCTCGCGCAGCACCGGGTCCTCGATGCCCGCGGCGCGCTCGGCGACTCGCAGGTCGAGCTCGGCTTCGAGGACGTCGGCTTCGTCGTCCACGCCGCGTGCGCGGAGCACGTCGATGCGGGCACGGTAGATGGCCGGCTCGTCCTCCTGGATGCTCCCGAGCTCCCGGAGCAGACCCAGCGCCGAGGCCGAGTGGGCCTCGGCGGTGTCGACGTCCCCGAGCTCGAGAGCGGCGCGGGCGGCGACGGCCGCGGCGGCCGCCCAGATCGCGTCGAGCCCCTCGAGCGGCTCCGCGAGCAGCGCTTCCATCGCCAGGAGGGCCTCGGACGCCGGAAGGACCCGCGCGCGATAGAGCCGGACCCACGCCGCGAGCGCGGCCTCTCCTTGGGACTCGGCGAGCGCTCCGGCGGCGTCGAGGGCCTCGAGCGCGCCTGCCCAATCGCCGAGGCCGATGCGGGCGTAGCCGAGGTTGAGCAGGGCGTAGCCTTCGAGCGTTCGGTTGCGGACCTGGCGGCACGCGTCGAGCGCACCCTCGAGTGCCTCCGCCGCTTCGGCGTAGGCGCCCAGCCGGTTGTAGGCGTCCGCGAGGTTGGCCTCGGCGCCGGCCTTGCGCCGGAGATCGCCGAGCATGTCGTAGGCCTCGACGAGCTCGGTGTAGGCGACGAGCTGCTTGCCGAGCGCGCCGGTGGTCGCGTGGTGGTGCGCCTCCCACGCGAGCAACGTCGCCCGCCGACCGGGCCCGACCAGGTCCACGTACTTGCGTGCCTCCGCGAGCGCTCGGGCCGCGCGCTCTCCGTTTCCCTCGACGAGGAAGAGCCGGCCGTGCGCGAGCACCTTCGCGTCGGGGTCGTCGGACTCTTTGGCTTCGAGGACCGCGCGCTCGGCGTGGCGGAGCCCCGCGCCTTGCTCGCCGCTTCGCCAATGCCACACCGCGAGCTCGCTGTGGACGCGCGCGCGATCGGCGGCCGTGTCCGCGGCGTCGGCTGCTCCGCGGAGGGCCTCGAGCTGTTCCGGTCGGCGGCCGAGGAAGCGGAGAGCGTCGGCGCGGACCATCCCGAGCTCGAAGTGGTGCGATTCGCCGATACCGAGCTCGAGCGCTCTCTCGGTCGCGTGGAGCGCCGCGCCACAGTCGCCCCGACGGACCGCGGCCTCGGCTGCGATGGCGTGCGCCTCGGCTGCGGCCCGGGGTCGGGCTGCTCGCTCCAGATGGAACGCCCGCTCCGCGGGCTCGGTCGTGAGCTGCGCGATTCGATCGTGGAGCTCGCGCCGGCGCTCGAGCGTCGAGGACTCGTAGGCGACCTCGGCGATGAGCCGGTTGGCGAAGTCGTAGCGGACGTCCCGGCGTCGACCCCGCCGCACCAGCAGCGAGCGCCGCACGAGCTCCGGCAGGCGGTCCGGCTCCAGTCCGCCGAGCAGCCCGAGCTCTGGCACGGCGAAGGGGCGCTGGAAGACCGCCGCCGCGCGGCAGAGGGTGCGCTCCGCCTCGGTGAGCGCGTCGAGCCGGATCTGCACTGCCGCTTCGACCGAGACGGGGCGCGCGTCGCTCTGGTCCTCCGCCGCCGCGCAGTGGAGCACGAAGAGCGGGTTGCCTCCGGTGCGCTCAGCCAGGTCGCCGAGGGCCGGCGCGTCGAGCGCGGCTCCCGTCACGGCGCTGGCGAGCTCGGCGATCCCCGCTCGGTCGAGGGGGCGCGGGGCGATCACCAGCGGTTGCCGCTCCTCGAGGAGCTGGTCGTCGCGGCTACCCATCAGGACCAGGAGCGGGACCTCCGCGTCGTCGAGGAGCTCGTCGAGGAGATCGAGCGAGGGCTCGTCGGACCAGTGCGCGTCGTCCAGGACGAGCACGCCCCCCGCACCCAGCGCGTCGCGCAGCCAACTCGAGAAGAGTCGATGGACGCGGTCCCGCTGCAGCGCCAGATCGTTGCCGACCAGCCGACGGAGGCGCGCGTCCACTTCGGGCGCGCGGCTGCGCACGAGGGCACGGAGCCAGCCGTAGTCTTCGCGCTGGCTTCGCGGGGTCGCGCTGGCTTCGAGCACGGTCGCGTCCAACTCGCCCGCGAAGTCGGCGAGGAGCCGGCTCTTCCCGATGCCGGGAGGGCCGACCACCGTGGCGAGGACTCCGCGGTGGTCGTTGTGGGCGGTCGTGAGCGCCGCGCGCAGCTGCGCGAGCTCGGCGTCGCGCCCGACCAGCGGCAGCGGTGTGGGCGCGGACTCCGCTCGGTCGCGCAGCTCGTGAATGCCCTCGCTCTCGGGAACCGCGCGCAACGCGAACGCTTCGCCGAGGGCCTGCGCGGTGGCTTCGTCGACCGCGACGCCTTCGAGCGGCTCGGCGAGCGAACGCTCGACGGCGGTGATGGCCGCGCCCTCGACGGAGCCCTGCTGGCTCGACGCCCAGCCGGACGCGAGCGCGACCCAGTCGGCATGCGCTCGAATGGCGAGGGCCGTCGTGGCCGCGCGCTCGAGCTCGTCGCCGTGCCAGCGCTCGGCGCCGAAGAGTGCGAGCATCCGACCGCCGGCGAGCGCGCTGATCGAGCCCATGGCGTCGGTGACCGCGGCTTCGATCGCCTCTCGGTCGCGGACGCCCTCGGCGAGCAGCACGGCGACGACCCGTCGCTCCCCCGGCCGGAGAGAGGCGGCGCGCGGCTCGCTCGCGGGCGCACTCGGGTCCGCCCCGCGGAGCGCCTCGGCGAACGCCGCAGCCGTCTCGAAGCGGTCCGAGGGGTCGCGGCCGAGCGCGCGCTCGACCGCTCGGGTCAGCCACGCCGGCGCGCCGGGGGCGACCTCCGAGAGCGGTGGTGGCTCTTCGAGCAGCGTGGCGATGGCGGTCGCGAGCGGGGTAGGGCGCAGAAAGGGAGGCTGACCGCTGAGCCCTTCGTAGAGGACGGCGGCGAGCGCCCAGAGGTCCGAGCGACCGGTGGCCTCGTGGCCACCCGCCTGCTCCGGGGAAAGGTAGCCCATCGTTCCGGGGACCGCGGCCGCGCTGGTGAGGCGGGTCGCGTGCGCCACGAGGGCCACACCGAAGTCGATGAGCTTGAGCGTGCCGTCCTTCGTGACGAAGAGGTTCGAGGGCTTGATGTCGCGGTGAACGACGCCTGCGTCGTGAACCGCCTGGAGGCCTGCGGCGGCCTGGGCGCCGAGGGCGGCGAGCTCTTCCGGCGGCACGCGCTCCCGTTCGAAGCGGGCTCGCAGGGTCTCGCCTTCGAGCAGCTCGAGCGCGATGTAGGCGCGCCCGTCGAGGTTCCCGGCGTCGATGACCTCCACGACGTTCGGGTGCGCGATGCGCACCGTGGCCTCGGCGGCGAAGCGCTCGAGGAGGCTCGGTGAGGGGAGGGGTCCGGCGAGGAGCTTGAGCGCCACGCGCTCGGTTCCAGCTTCGGTCGTTCGCTCGGCGAGGTGGACCTCACCCATCCCCCCGAAGCCGAGCGGGCGCACGATCCGGTAGGGGCCGAGCGAGGTCATTCCAAGCAGACTCGCGCGCTCCGTGACCTCCCCGCAACAAGCTCGGCGCTGGACCCTTCTGAGCTTGCTCGTGCGTCGAGGAAAATGCCCTGACCTCGCCCGTCGGCGGGGGCTGGCGCCCCACGGCGTCGCGCTCCGGCGCAGCCGCTGAGTGGCTCGCTCAGTCGTTCAAGTAGGCGACGGCGCGGATGAGCTCGACCACGTGCTCGCGGTCCTCGGGGCTCAGCGACTCGAAGCGAACGCCCATGCCGGGGTTCGGGTTGTCTCCGTCGTCACGCACCGGGTTGATCCACATCACGCAGCCGTCGAGCTCGATGCGGCTCTTGCTCGCCGTGAAGCGGAGCGTCACCTCGGTGCCCGGCGGCAACGGATCGTCGGTTCGGACGAAGATGCCCATTTCCGAGATGTTCTCGATGTAGGCGAAGAGGAAATGGTCGCCGCTCGGTCGGTCCGAGTGGACGTCCACGGCGATGCGCGTCTCGAAGCGCTCGTGGATCCGGCGGTCTTCCCCGCTCGCCTCGTCCTCCACCATGAGGGGAACGAAGCACGAAAACGCGGGCGGCCGCAAATGCAAAACCGAATCAGCCGGAGCGCTCGTAGCGCCACTCGCGCTCGGTCATCCACAAACGATGCCTCCGGCCGGGCATCTCGCCGTTTCCGTTCAGGAATCCAGCGTCCCCCTCGTAGAGGCTCGCGTGGCCCCCGGCGATCGGCGAGACCCGCGGGTCGTAGTGCTGGGGTGGGCCCTCGGCCAAGGCGATCGCGGACTCGAGGCTCGGCTGTTCGGCCAGCACCGAGAGGGTGACGAAGACCGGTGGCGGCAGGATCAGGTCACCCCGCTCACGCGCGGCGAGGGCCTCGGCTGGGCGGGTCCACCAGTGCGCGTGGATCTCCGAACCGTCGACCTCGACCTCGCCTCCCGGGTGCTCGCCGAGGAAGAACCAGGCCCGGTAACGCCGAGGTCGTTCGACCGGAGTCGTCCAGCGCGAGAGTGGACGCAGCGCGTCCGCGTTCACGAGGAGCCGGGTCTCTTCGTGTACCTCGCGGACCGCGGCGACACGCGCGGACTCGATCGGATCGGCGCGTTGCTCGTCGGGGTCGACTCGTCCGCCGGGGAAGACCCAGGCACCACCGTAGAAGCGCATCTCGGCGCTCCGCCGCACGACGAGCACCTCGAAGGGGTCGGCCCGCCGCAGCAGGACGACGGCGGCGGAGGGGATGAGCTCGCCGCTCACCGGGTCAGCGGACCCGCATCACGCCGGCGCGCAGGCGGTCGGCGTCGTCTTCCTGGCCCTGAGTGACGCTCAGGCGGTTGTTGCCGCTGTAGAAGCCGATCCAGAAGGTGTACGGGCCGGGCCGGTAGTTCGCGGGCACGCGCATGGTCTGGCGGTCGACGATGATGTCGCCTTCGTCCCAGAGGCGCACCGGGTACTTGCCTTCCACCGGCTCGTGGTCGCCGTTCATCCGGTTCCCCATGCCGTCGACGTGCAGGAAGATCTGGTACGAGCCCGGCACGCGGTTCAGCGCGCGCCAGTACCAGGTCACGGTGACCTCCTGGCCGGCGCCGACGAAGCCCTGCTGCGGCGTGTCGATGTCGTAGCCGATGAGCTCGATGCGGTCGTCGAACTTGCCGCCGACGCGAACGTCCGGGTCCGGCTCCTCGTCGAGGATCGCGTCGACCAGGAAGTTCTGGTTCTCGCGGCCGGCGACGGGCTGGTTGGTGACCAGCAGCATCCGCGCGCTGCGCGCGTCGGCGACGAAGAGGTGCTCGTGCTCCTGAGCGCGGTACGAGCGGTTGAGCGCGGGCAGCTCTTCGGTCGGGATCACGGCCCAGCGTCGGGTGTCTTCACCGAGGAACTCGAGCAGGTCGGCCTGGGTGCGGAGCTCTTCGATCTCGCCCTCCGCGTAGTAGGCGGCGGCGCGGCCGCTCACCTGGTACTCGCCGAGCGGCTCGCCCACGTCGTGGAGCTCGTTGTAGGTGTCGTAGACCTCGCGCGGCGAGAAGTGGGCGCTGAGCTCGGGCAGGAAGCCCTGGCTGGCGTATCCGCCCACGACGACGCCCGCGATGAGCAGCGGGGCCATCCGCCAGCGGGTCTCGCCGAGCTTTCGCGCACCGTGCAGGGCCCAGGGCACCGCGAACACGAGCGCGACCGCGGCGATGGGGACGAGCATCAGCACCTGACCCACCCGGATGACCAGAGAGGCGAGCGGGAGGCTGGTGTCGCCGATCCAGCAGACCGTCCCGAAGACGAGCATGCCGAGGCTCGCCAGGCCGCCGAGCCCGAGCCAGAAGCGGAAGGCGCCGCCACGCTTCCACTGCTTCTTCAGCCATGGAACGACGGTCGCCCGCACCTCGGGCTTCTTCGGCTCCTCACCGGAGATGAACGCGAGGATGAGCCCGAGCGCGAAGACGCCGAGCACGACGGCCCAGCGCTTCATCGGGTTGAAGATCTCCGGGACGGTGACGCCGTCGAGAGGGAGGCCGGAGATGGGGCTCGAGGGGTAGAACGCGAAGTCGCGGATCAGCAGGCCGATGAAGAGCGCGCCGATCACGGCCTCGCTCCACCAGGCGCGACCGCTCTCCTCGACGTCGCGGAGGAAGAGCGCGATGGCCGCGGCGAGGGGCACGACCGCGAGGTAGGTGGTCGGGCCGTAGCGAGAGGTGAAGACGACCTGGGCGCCATAGGCGAGGGCGGCCCAGAGGACGAGCACCAGCCGGCCCTCGGTCAGAGGCGAGGCTTCGGAGCCCTCACCTTCGGCCTTCGCCTCACGGCGATCCGGCCGGAGCAGCGCGGCGACGGCGACGAGCGCGAGGGCGCTCCAGGGGGCGAAGGCGTGGAAGACCAGCTCGAGGCCCACGTCGAAGCCCGGCGGGTTGCCGCCGCGCGGGGCGCCACCGAGCCAGGGGCTGTAGCCAGCGGCATCGATGAAGACGGCGCGGGCCACGACGGCGGTGAGGGCGACCGCGATGATGGCGATGACCGTGCCGCCGATGAGGCGCGCGCGTTCCTTGGGGAGCGCACGGAAGAGGGCGACGGCCGCGACGGCGAGGAGCGGTGGCAGGAGGCCCTGGAGCGCGCCGGCCGCGAGCGCGGCGAGCGGGATGGCGACGGCGAGGACCGCCGGCCAGATCCAGGTCGCGATGGCGCTCGGTTCGGCGGCCTTCGCGTCCGACGCCGACTTCGACTCCGACGCCGACTCCGACTCTTCTACTTCTTCTTCCTCTGTGGACTCTGTGGCTCCGTGACTCTGTGCGAGGCCCGGCTTCGCGCCAGACGACGACTCCGGCTTCGACTTCGACCTTCCGAGTCCGAGGGCGGCGAGCTGCGGGGGCCGGAGGGCGACCATGGCGGCGGCGAGCCCGACCAGGCCCGTGGCGCCCATCGCGACGGCGTCGCCGAGCATCTGACGGGCGTTGAAGAGGAAGAGAGGCGTGGTGCCGGCGATGATCGCCGCGTACATCCCTGCGCGTCGGTCGCCGAAGCGCCGGGCGTAGGCCAGCGTCGCGATCAGTACGACCACGCCGCCGAGCACGGCGGGAAGACGGCCGGCCCACTCGTTGACCCCGAAGAGGTCGAAGCTCGTCGAGATCAGCCAGGTCGTCAGCGGCGGTCGGTTCCAGGCGACGCCCTCACCCTCGAGGAGGTTCCGCGCGGCGTCCGCCGCGTTCAGCTCCCAGGGGTCCCAGATCCCGAACGAGCCGATCCGGATCAGGAGCAGCGCGATGAGCGCGAGGAGCAGGGCGGCCGGCAGGAGCCGCTGGCGAAGGGTGTCCGACATGCAAAGGGGGCCACGCGCGAAGCACGCGGGGCTCTTGCTTAACGGCCGAGGGGCCCCCTTTCAATCCCCCTGATCGTCAGGCGCTGCTTCCGCTGGCTACGAAGTGCGCTACCAGGCCCCCCACGACCCAGACGTAGGAGCCGAGCGCCAGCCAGGTCAGGACCCGGTCCAGGGCTCCTTTTTGGGCCATCTCACCGTGCTCCGGCTCCGCGTCAGTCGAGTGCCAGAGCCATGCGAGTAGCGCGCTGACGCCCAGGAACACGAGGTTCAGGACGAAGGTGTGGTCGATCGCGAAGAAGGTCTGACCGGTGACCGAGCCCGTTCGATCCGCCGGTCCGGTGGGGAGCGCACCCGCCAGATCGAAGCCGAAATGAAGCACCAGTGCAACGCCGACGAGGGCCGCCAACAGCACGCCAAGAATGTAGAGCGCCATCTTCCAGCCGTAGTAGCCGGCGTGGATGCGCAGCACCGGAAAGACCACCAGGTCGGAGAAGATGAAGGCCATCACGCCGGCGAACGAGACTCCGTTGTCGTAGAGCAGAGCGGCGAGCGGGATGTTCCCCATCGATCCGATGAAGGTGAAGAAGGCCGCGACCGGACCGACCAGCGTCTGGAGCACGACCTCCCCCACACCGAGCTCCGCCCCGGTCCCCGAGCCCACGAAGAGGGTCTGGAAGAAGGTGCTCGGCACGAAGGCCGCGATGACTCCGGCGACCGTGAACCCGAAGGTCACGTCCTTCCAGACCATCTTCCACTCCATCAGGTACTTCTGGCCGACCTTCGCCCATCCACTCCGGCTGGCCATGCGCTCCTTCCACTCCGGGACCTCGCCTTCGTCATCGTCATCGTCGTCGAGGCGAGCGCGGGCGTCCTCCTCGAGCGAACGCGTCGGGGTCACCTTCACCAACACCCACATGAAGGCGATGAGCAGTAGGCCGCCCACGTACTCGCCGACCACGAAGTGCCAGCTCAGGAAGACGGCGATCACGATCCCGAGCTCGATGACCAGGTTGGTCGAGGCCAAGAGGAACGCGAGCGAAGGGACGAGACCCGCGCCCTTCTTGTAGAGCGATTTGGTCGTCGCCAGCGCCGCGAAGGAGCAAGAGGAGCTGAGGAAGCCGAAGACGGTGGCCAGACCCACGCTCTTCGCGCCCGCTTCGCCCATCGCGCGCTTCATCCGCTCTTCGGTGACGAACACCTGGACCATCGCGGAGACGACGTAGCCCAGCGCGAACGCCCAGAGCGCCATCCAGAAGAATCCGAGCGTGGTCGTCGCCGCCTCTCCCCAGGCCTGAAGGAAGCCGTTCATCCTCGCGCTCGCTCGTCCACGAGCGAACCCTTCGGCGCCGCGGCTGATCGTCAACCGGTAGTAGTGAGAGCGTGG
Organism: Deltaproteobacteria bacterium; assembly: GCA_017644045.1. Lineage (GTDB taxonomy): Bacteria > Myxococcota_A > Polyangia > Polyangiales > Houyiibacteriaceae > UBA1660. Next base: position 183,497 of record JAEPMI010000006.1, on the reverse strand, counting down.
CGCGCGGAGCCTGCTTCCGCGGACGCCGCCGCCGACGAGTCAGTCCATCGCTTCCGAGGGGCCCTCTTCGCGGGGCTCCGCCTCGGGCGCCGGGGTCGGCGCGTCGACCTCGAGGGACTCGAGGGTCTCGATGAGCTGGGCCTTCTCGCGGCGGAACTGACCGAGCTGGCCGCCTGGGAGCCGCCGCCCGGGGCCGTTGATGACCTCCATCGGATCGACGAAGCGGCCGCCCCGCTTGAGGCCGAAGTGCAGGTGGGGCCCGGTCGAGCGACCGGTGGTGCCCACGGTGCCGATGAGCTGTCGCTGCTCCACGTTCACGCCAGGGCGGATGCCGCGCTGGATGCGATGCAGGTGCGCGTAGTGGCTGGTGTAGCCGTCGGCGTGGCGGATGGAGATGAGGTTGCCGTTGGGCCCCTTGGGGCCGGCCCAGATGATCTCGCCGTCGGCGGCCGCGTGGACCGGAGTGCCGGTCGAGGCCGCGAAGTCCACGCCGTTGTGCGGGTGGATGCGCCGGAGAATGGGGTGCATGCGGCGCGGGTCGAAGGGCGAGCTGATCCGATCGTAGCGGCAGGGCACCCGGAGCCAGCCGCCGCGGATCGCGCGACCGTCCTCGCCGTACCAGTCGCCGCGGCGGCCGTTCGTCTCGAACCAGAACGCCCGCATGGTGCCGGCGCGCTCGCCGACGTACTCGATCGCGCGGACCTGGCCGTAGCCGATGCGGCGGTCCTCGATGAACTCCTCGTCGAGCACGACGCGGAAGGCGTCTCCGGCGCGGGCCTGGGTGGAGAAGTTCACCTTCCCGTCGAAGACCTCCACGAAGAGCCCGGCGTGGGTCCGGTCGAGCCCCGCGCGCATCACGGCCTCGCCGAGCGAGCTGCGGATGGTGCCGCCCCGGGTCACTCGCTCGCGGCGGACCTCGAGCTCCACGCGCTCGGCGGTGTAGGCCTCGCCGTCATGAGTGACCTTCGCGAAGCTGGTGCTCTCGTCGTGGTACTCGAAGCTCAGCAGCGCTCCCTCGGCGTCCCGCTCGAACACGATGCGGTCGTCCGGTCGGCAGCGCCGGAAGTCGACCACGTCGGTCAGTGCCTGCTCGATGCTCACGGCCTCCTCGGCCGCGAGGCCGGCGCGGAGGAGCGCGGGCCGGAAGCCCATCGCCTGGCCGAAGGTGGTCGCGGTCCGGGTGGCGCCGTCCGGGGCGCGCGGCTCCATCTCCACGACCTCGGGGGCCTCTTCCTCGACCGTCAGATCGTCGCCGGTGTCCTCCTCGAAGGCCTCCTCGGGGAGCGGCTCGGAGGGATCCACCGGGGCCGAGGCCACCGGCTCGGGCTCTGGCTCCTCGTCCAACCAGGCGTCGACCCACTGCCAGATTCCGTAGGCGGCCAGACCCACGGCAGCGACGGCCACGACGCCCAACCCCGCCATTCGCCGGGCCCGCTGGGCCCGAACCTGCCCGCGCAGCAGCGGCATGTTGACGGACGGCAGCGGCCGCGAAAGCGGATCGGCGGAGGGTGAGCCCTCGTCCGGCACGTCCTGCTGGGCCATCCGCGCAGTGTTATCAACCGTCTCCGCTCCGCGCAAAAGGACGGCCTGGGAGGTTGACCCGCCCACGTGCGCGGGAAAGGATGCCCGCCGTGAGTTGGATTCATTGGGGGAGCCGCGCGGCGATCGCGATCGCGCTGGCGATGGCCGTGGCATGTGGCGGCGACGACGGCCCGGGCGACGTGACCGACGACCCGCCGGTGGACGCCGGCGGCGACTCGGCCATGCCGATCGACATGGGGCCGCCGCCCGAGCTGGAGCCGGACACCGACATCGGCGACGAGGGCCAGGAGGTCTGGGTCTTCATGCAGTCGCACCTGCACACGACCGGCTTCCACTCGTGCGCCAACAATCCGGAGGACCCGGGACCGCCGCCGGACGGCCAATGCTACTCGGCCGAGGGCATCACGGGCTTTCTCCAGCTGGCGCTCGAGAACGGTGCGTCGGACATGATCATCACCGACCACAACAACATCGATGCTTGGTTCGACCCGGCCTTCGCACCTCTCGCCAACATCGACCGGACGGCCTACGCGACGCCGCTCCGCGGGATCGAGTGGTCCAGCGGCGATGGCCACATGACCGTCTTCCTTCCCCGCGAGGCCGTCGGCTCGAACGCCGAGGCGCTCGCCATGGACTGGGCCCACGCCCCAGGGAACCAGGCGCCCGTCGGCGACGACTTCGGCGTCTACTCCAACGTGATCGACACCGTTCACGCCGCGGGTGGCGTCGTGATCATCAACCACCCCGAGCTCGCCATCCACGTCTATCCGGAGATGAGCCTCGGCGCCGACGGGGTCGAGATCGGCATCCCGCCGAACCCACTCGACGACATCTCCGGCGGCGCCGTCGGCTTCCAGGCCTCGGCGGAGGCGCGCGCCTACTGGCAGCGCCGGCTTCGCTCGGGCGAGCGCCTCGCGGGCACGGCGGGCGCCGACCACCACTTCGGTGGCGGCGACATCCCCGGCCTCGAATCGCCGACCTTCGGCATCGCCGTCAACTACATCCGCCTGGACCCGACGCTGCCCTTACCGGAGACGGTTGCCGACGCTCTGACCGACGCCGAGACCACCATCGACATGCACTCCGACGCGGTCATCGACGCGCTCCGGCGCGGCCACGTGATGGTGACCGAGTCGGAGGCCGCGCCGAGGCTCTTCGTCGGGGCGGACCACGACGGCGACGGTCGTTTCCACGATGCCCGCGCCGGTGACTGCCTCGAGGCGGCGCCGGGCGAGACCATTCGTGTCCGCGTTCGCATCACTCAGGTGTCCGACGGGCCGGGCGACCACTTCAACTTCCTCGCCTTCGACCACACCTCGGACGACTTCATCTGGCTCGAGGAGGTCAGCTACACCGACGGCTTCCCGGCGAGCGCGAACTACGACGTCGACCCCGACGACCCCTACGCCATCGAGCTCGACGTCACCATCGGCGATTCCGGCCGCGGCTTCCTGCGCTTCGAGCTCGAGCGCGACGTCCTCGGTCCGGTCAACGACACCGAGGCCGTGGCGAACCCCATCTACTTCGGCGAGTGGGGCACCGAGTGCGCCGGCTCTGCTCCGTTGTTCTAGGATCTCTCATGCGACACCTACTCATTGCTTCGCTCGCACTCTCGTTCGCCTGCGGCGACGACGACTCCACGGACACCGACCCGGTCGACATGGGCCCGATCGGCTCTGACGCCGGTGACCTCGACATGGGGCCGGGCGGGGACGACATGTTCACGCCCGAAGAGGACATGGGGCCCACGGTCGAGTGTCTCGACACCGTCGACGACGACACCCTCGAGATGGCGCAGGACCTCGGCGACTACGACTCGGACGTCGGCTTCCCCGCGGATACCGTGATGGGCGACATCGACCCCATCGTCGATCTGGACTGGTACCAGTTCCACGTCGCGGACGTGCTGCTCGGCGACGTCGAGCCCCGCTACTCGCTCTCCGCGCGACCGGCTGGGGTCATCTGGGAGCTGTGCATGTATTACGACTGCGACGAGGGCGACACGACCTTCGACTGTCCGGTCGGGAGCAGCGCGCACATGGCGGGCGACATTCCGGGCTGCTGCGCGGTCAGCAGCGAGGGCACACCCTCGATCACCCTCGCGCCAGCCTGCTCGGGGACCACGAGCGAAGACGGCACCGCCTACGCCCGCGTGTCGCGGCAGGGTGGGGCGGTGACCTGCGAGGGGTACACGCTCAGCTACGGCGACGAGTAGAGCGGTCCTCAGGCGTCGAAGTCGTAGAGGCCGAGCGCCCAGCGGAGCGTGTCTCGGTCGATGTTCTGGCCGGTGTGGATCAACACCACGCGCTTCCCGGACAGCTCCTGGTGGAGCTTCTCGGCAGCCGCGTAAGCAGCCGCCGCGGCCCCCTCCGCGACGTTGTGCGTGGTCTCGAGCGCCAGGCGCACCGCCATCCGCATCTCGTCTTCGGTCACGCGGACCATCCGATCGACCTGGTCCTTCACGATCGAGAAGGGCACCTCGAACGCCGAGCGGGTCGCGAGGCCGTCCGCGAAGGTGTCCGCCGAGTCGATGGTGGTGAGCTCGCCCTGCTCGAGCGAGCGGTAGAGCGCGTCGGCGCGGTCGGCCCACACGCCGACGATCTCCACGTCCGGCCGGAGCGTCCGGAGCGTCAGCACCGTACCGGCGAGCCCACTCCCGCCGCCGACCGGGACGATCACCACGTCCGCGTCCGGCAGATCCTCGGCGATCTCCATCGCGTAGGTGCCGACGCCCGCGATGAGCAGCGGGTCGTTCGCCACGTGCACGTAGCGCATGCCCTCGTTCTCGGCGCGGGCCATCGCCTCCTGGAAGGCCTCGTCGAAGTCGTCACCGTGCTCGCAGAGCTCGGCGCCCATCGCTTGCATGATGGCGTTCTTCTCTGGGTTGTTCCGCTTCGGCACGTAGATGACGGCCCGGCTACCGAAGTGCCGCGCCGCCCACGCCACGCTCAGCCCGTGGGACCCGCGCGTGGCCGTGACCACCCCGCGCCGCCGCTCGGCGTCGCTCAGGTTGGCGAAGAGGTTGACCCCGCCCCGGACCTTGAAGGCGCCGATGGGCAAGTGGTTCTCGTGCTTGACGTAGGCGTCGAAGCCGAGCCGCGCGCTGAGCAGCGGATAGCGGTAGAGAGGTGTGCGGCTCAGGTGCCGGTGAACGACCGGCCAGGCCCGCAGCACGTCCCGAAATGTAGGCGGAGTGTGCTTCACGAGTCGCGGATTCTACCGAAGGCCCCGGCCGAACGCGATGGCCCGGCTCCAATGCGTCTTTCCGCGGCTCTTGGCGGTGAATACCCGACATGGCCCTACGTCTCTGGACCAACCGGGTAAGCTCGCCCGGAGAGGGACTCGGCGACCGGGGTCGCCCAGGAGGAAAGACGAGAATGCTGGACCAGCCGAACCGCGCCCGTGCCCACCGCTCCATCGTGACGTTCGTCGCGATGGCGCTCCTGCTGACGCTCTGGGGCGGCGAACGCGCCGAGGCCCAGCGCGGCCGGGGCATCTCGCTCGAGGAGCTCGAGCTCTCCACCGACGGTGGTCGCGGACAGCAGCTCGCCCTCCACTACACCCTCTCACGCCGCGCCCGGCCCGACGTCCAGCTCCACATCTCCGTGGACCGCGCCCGCCGCGATCAGGAGCTGGTCGCGACCCTCGATCACCGGTCCGGTTGGATCCCGCTCGGCCGGGCTCGTGGACGGGGGGTGGTCGACGTCAGCGTTCGGGCCACCGATCGCGCGGGACGCATCGTGCCGATGCACCTCGGTCGTGGGCTGGTGGTGACCGGCATCGAGCTCTCCACCGAGGTGCTGGTCGACCGCAACGTGGTCGTGCAGCAGTGGGGCGACGGACCGCCCCGCCGTCAGGGGGTCCGGGTCGACGGACCTCCGCCGCCCCGTGGTGGGGGCTCGAACCTGAGCTCGGTGGCTCAGGCCTGCGACCGCGCCTTCGTCGGTCAGGACGCCGAGCAGGCGTGCCTCCGAGAGATGCAGGGCTTGGCCGCCGCCGAGGGGATCATCCAGGCGTGCGACCGGGCGTTCGTGGGCGAGGACTCGACCTTGCAGTGCCTCCGCGCCCGTGCGCTCCCGGAGACGGTGGTGGCGTGCGATCGGGCGTTCGTCGGTGAGAGCGCGACCCTGCAATGTCTGCGGTCGCAGCCCGCGGCGCGTGTCGTGGCCTCGTGTGATCGGATGTTCGTGGGCGAAGACGCCACCCTCCGCTGCGTGGACATCGTCGGCCGCTCCCGCTCCAACGACGCCGAGGTCGATCAGGCCTTCCAGGTCTGTGGTCGGCGCGTCGGCGAGAGCGACGAGCTCGCCTGCCTCCAGGACGTGTTGGGGCGCCGCCGCGGTCGCGGCCGCCGCTACCGCTGACGTTCGCGCATCGCCTCTCGGAGCATCTCGACCAGCTCTTCGAGCTCGAAGGGCTTGTGGATGAACGGGGTGTCCGGGAGGTCCTGCGTGAGCCCTTCGTCGTAACCGCTCATCAGCACCGCCGGGAAGGCGGGCGCGATCGCGTGGATCTTCCGTAGCGCGGCCGGTCCACTCATCCCGGGCATCTTCACGTCGAAGAGAAGCACGTCGATGGCGGTCGGGTCGGCCTCGAAGCGCTCGACCGCTTCGGCGCCGCTGGTGGCGAGCACGACCGCGAAGCCGGCGCTCTCGAGCACCATGCGCGTGACCGCGCGGACGTGGTCGTTGTCCTCGGCGAGGAGGACCGTCTCCGCCCGGTCGGGGCTGGGCTCGGTCACGTCGTCCGCCTGCGCGGGCGGCTCGAGCTCTTCGGCGAGCTGCAGCGCGACCCCTTCGAGCGCGGGGAGCAGCACCTCGAAGGTCGAGCCCTGGTCGACCACGCTGCGCACCTTGATGGCGGCGTCGTGCGCGCGGACGATGCCGAGCACGCTGGGCATGCCGAGGCCGCGCCCTTCGCGTTTGGTGGTGAAGAAGGGATCGAAGATCCGCTCGACCACCTCTGGCGCCATCCCGCACCCCTCGTCCGTGACGGTGAGCACCACGTACCGGCCGGCGGGTCCTTCCGAGGCCATGAAACCCTCGCGGAGCTCGGCCTCGGAGACCTCGCGGGTCGACAGGCGGATTCGAACCGTCCCGCCGCCTTCGCCCATGCTCTGAGCGGCGTTGAGCACGAGGTTCATCACGACCTGGCGGAGCTGAGTGCGGTCCCCCAGTACGGCGGGCACGCGCTCGGTCTCGAGCGCCAGGGTCACGCCGCGGCCGGTCGAGGTCTCGAGGAGCGGCGCCATCTCCTTCACGAGTGCCTCCAGATCCGCGGGTGCCCTCTCCGGATGACTCTGGCCCGCATAGGTGAGCAGCTGCCCGCAGAGCTCGGCGGCTTGATCGGACGCCCGCTCGATCGCCCCCAGCAGCTCGTCTCCGCGGGTGCGCGCGAGCTCCGGGTGGTTCTTCATCAGCTCCGCGTTGCCCCGGATCGCCAACAGGAAGTTGTTGAAGTCGTGGGCGATGCCACCGGCGAGCAGGCCGAGGCTGTCGAGTCGCTGGATGTGCTGCAGCTGCTCCGCCATCCGCGCGCGCTCTTCGTCACCACGTCGTCGCGCGACCGCCTCGTCCTCCGCTTCCGCGATGGCCGCCGCGAGGATCATGGCGACGGTGCCGAGCGCGAAGACGTACGCCCAGAGGACGAAGAGGTCGAAGCCGCCGGCGCCGACCAGCGGACCGTGACCGCGGGCCGTGCCGACCACCGCGAACGCACCGGCCACCGTCCCGGCCAGCACGGCGCCGCGCGGTCCGAGTCGGAGGCCGACCCAGACCACGATGGGGAACGCGAGGAGCGCGAAGAGGAGCGAGAGCCAGGCCTCTGCGAGCACGCCGGTGAACGCGAGCGCCATGAGTCCGCAGAGCACCAGCATGGCGGCCCACGACTCGCCGCTCCCGAGCACCCGGCGCCACGACGGTCGGCCCTCGACGACGACCAGGATCAGCGGCGCGACGACCGCCGCGCCCCCGGCGTCGCCCAGCCACCAGATCGACCAGACCGTCCCGAAGCTCGCGGCGTCGACCTCGCCCGCGAGCGCCAGGCTGCCCACCCCGATGGTCGCGCTCACGGTCGTACTCAGCAGCACGCCGAAGAAGAGGAAGGCGAGCACGTCGCGAAGGCGCGCGAAGCCGGGCTGCAGTGTGGCCACCTTGGTCAGCAACGCCCAGCCGACGATGGCCTCCAACGTGTTCCCCAGGGTGATCCCGACCAGCGCGCCCACGGGCGTGCCGATGGTCGCGTTCGTGATCGCCGCCCCGATGAACACGCCGGGCCAGTGCCGTGGCCCGAGCAACACCAGCGCCGCGAGCGCGAGCCCGGTGGGCGCCCAGATCAGCGTGGCGTTCTCCTGCGTCTGCGCGAGGAGCAGACCGAGCCGTCCGGTCACCGCATAGAGCGCGGCGATGCCGAGCACGAAGCCGAGGTCGCGCAGACCGAAGGATCCCGTCGGCTGCGGTCGTGTCCCCGCGAGCGCGGGAGGGGACATGGAGTCCGAAGAATCCACCGTGCCGATCGGCTCAGCCGTCGTTGCCCCAGGACTTGCCGCCGTCACCGGCGTTCGAGTCCCACGACTTGCCGCCGCTCTCGCCGCCGCCCCACGCGGCCTTCGGCGCCGGGCCCTGCTGCTCACGGGCGAGCGCGGCGAGATCCTCGTGGCCGATCTCCGCCAACCACGCGGCGAGCTGCCCGTACATGCCGTGGCGGGTCGGCTTCTTTCGGCCGCGGTCCGGTCCGACGTCGTCGGCGATCGCCTGGTCGATGACCTTCCACGCGAGCTCGGGCTCGCCACGCGTCAACCGCCGGCCGGCGAGGCGGAAGTGGTGGGTCGGTGTGAAGTAGGTGCTGGCTGCCAGCGCCTCGAGCGTCGCGAGCGCGCCTTCCTCGTCGCTGGTGGCGTCCTGCGCCTGCAGCCGCTCCTCGTGCAGCTGCGTCTTCGTCGACGCCCAGAGGTTCTTCTGCGCGAGGCCGGCCTCCGTCTCGGCCAGCGCCGTCTGCAGGTCCTGTCGGAAGCGGGCGATGCGCGCGCGATCGAGGTGCAGCCGCGCCTGCGTGTCGTCGCGCCCGTGCTCGGCGGCCTTCACGAACGCCGCGTCGGCCAGCTCGAGCTCCTCGCGGTTCAGGTGCACGTAGCCGCGGGCGCGCCAGCCGTCGGCCCACTGCGGGTTCCGCTCGAGGGTGGCGTCGAGCAGCCGGACGCACTCTTCGATGCCCGGATGGTTCCGCTCGGCCCAGAGCGCCATGTCCATCGCGTTGCGCTCGAGCCACTCGATCTGCGCGCCCTCGAGCCAGCGCTCGTACCAGCTCAGGAAGTCGTCGGCCGACTTGGTCATCGCGCCGTCCGCAGCCGTGTAGTCCGACCACACCTGGCCGGCGGCCTCACCCTTCACCACCAGGAAGTCGAAGTAGCCGCAGCCCTGCTCACAGAGGTAGACGCAGCCGTCGTACACGCTGGTGCCCGCTTCGATCGGCGCGGGGCCGTTCTCGAGCTTCCAGTCTTCCGTGAGCGGAAAGGGCCGCGCCACGCTCGAACGCACGTCGGGCGCCGGCCGCGGACCCGTGCCCGCCTCGGCGAGCACGTCGCCGTCGGCGTCAGTGATCGTCACGTGGTGGCTCGGCATGGTGTCGCGCTCGAGCGCTTCGAGCACCGCCAGCCCGTAGAAGGGCCCCGCGCCCCCGCCGCCGACGGTGGTGAGGAAGGCGCGGTACTCCGCTGGCAGCGTGATCCCGTGCGTCTTCTCGAAGGCCGCGACCCGGTCCTCGCTCAACGGCGGCGCGAGCTGCCATCGGTGCTGCGAGGCGCCGAACACCGTCGCCGCGCCGTCGTTGTCCCCGAGCCAAGCCAACCGCTCACGGATGGCCGAGAGCCGCTCATCGTTCCCCATGGACCGAGGATACCAAGAGGGGGCGCCCGACGTGCGCTGGTCCCCGCTCGAAATTCGTCCCTTGACTCATTCGGGGCCGAGGGCTATCTCGGTCGCTCTCTCAGGCACGTAGCTCAGTGGGAGAGCACTACCTTGACACGGTAGGGGTCGGCAGTTCAATCCTGCCCGTGCCTACCGCTTCCGACCGGAAGCACAGTTTCTGAACCGATGAACCCGAAGAAGACCCGCACGACTGCCACCGTGACGACTCGATGAGTCGTCCGGCCTCCTTGCGTCGTGCCGCGTTTCTTCTTCCCGCTTCGATGAGACTTTCGAGTCGAAGCATCCATCGGCGCCATCATCGAGGCCGGGCCGTATGCGGACCCAGCCCGATGGTCCAACCGCAATGAGCGCCGCTGAGAATCTCCAGGAGCACCTCGAAGCCGAGGGGAAGCTCGACAAGAAGGTCGTCGCCGCCCGAGTGGACGGTGTCGTCAAAGACCTGCACTCCGCCGTGCCCGAAGGCGCGACCGAGGTGGTCCCTATCCGCGCCCACGAGGACGACGCGCTCGCGATCATCCGTCACTCGACCGCCCACGTGATGGCGGACGCGGTGCAGCGGCTCTTCCCCGGCACCAAGGTGGCCTTCGGTCCCGCGACCGACGACGGCTTCTACTACGACTACGACCGCCCGGAAGGCACCTTCTCCGAGGACGACCTCGCCGCCATCGAGGCGGAGATGAAGAAGATCATCGAAGAGGACCTGCCCTTCCGCCGCGAGGTGATGCAGCGCGAGGAGCTCAAGGCGCTGCTCGAGTCGATGGGCGAGAGCTACAAGTCCGAGCACCTCGACCGCCTCGAAGGCGAGCTCTCGGTCTACAAGCACGGCGACTGGATCGACCTCTGCGAAGGCCCGCACGTGCCGAGCACCCGCTTCCTCGCGGCGTTCAAGCTCACCCACGTGGCCGGCGCGTACTGGCGCGGCGACGAGCGGAACCCGATGCTCCAGCGCATCTACGGGACCGCCTTCGCGAACCCGAAGCTGCTCAAGAAGCACCTCAAGCAGATCGAAGAGGCGAAGAAGCGAGACCACCGGAAGATCGGTAAGGAGCTCGACCTCTTCACCTTCCACCCGTGGGCTCCGGCGTCGCCCTTCTTCACCGCCCGCGGCGCGGCCATCTACAACGCGCTCATCGACTACGTGCGCGGCCTCTATGGGCGCCACGGCTACGACGAGATCATCACCCCGCAGATCTTCGACCGGAAGCTCTTCGAGACCAGCGGTCACCTGCCGAGCTACGGCGAGAACATGTTCTTCGCCGCGACCCTCGACGGCCTGAACGAAGCCGCCGCCGAGCTCGCCAAGGACCCGAAGGAAGGCGAGGAGCGTACGCCCGAGAGCTGCAAGCACATCATCGACGAGCACGTCCGCTTCGGCGTGAAGCCGATGAACTGCCCGAGCCACTGCTTGCTCTTCGGCAGCCAGCTCAAGAGCTACCGCGAGCTGCCGCTCCGCTACGCGGACTTCGGCCGGCTGCATCGCTACGAGCGCAGCGGTGTGACCCAGGGCATGACTCGCGTGCGCAGCTTCGCGCAGGACGACGGCCACATCTTCTGCACCGAGGAGCAGCTCCCCGGTGAGATCGGCGCGTTCATCGATCTGGTCTTCGAGGTCTATCGCGACTTCGACTTCCACGACGCGCGCATCGCCATCGCGACTCGCCCCGACGAGCGCCTCGGCGACGACGCCATCTGGGACAAGGCCGAGCAGGCGCTCATCGCGGGTGTCGAGGCCAAGGGCCTCCCCTACGAGATCCTCGAAGGGGAGGGCGCCTTCTACGGACCGAAGGTGGAGTTCCACCTCAAGGACGCCCTCGGTCGTCCGTGGCAGCTCGGTACCGTGCAGGCCGACTTCACCCTGCCCGAGCGCTTCGAGCTCGAGTATGTCGGCGCCGACAACGACCGCCATCGCCCGGTGATGCTCCACCGCGCCGTGCTCGGATCCGTCGAGCGCTTCTACGCGGTGCTCATCGAGCACGTGGCCGGCAAGTTCCCGACCTGGCTCGCGCCCGAGCAGCTCCGCATCGTCACCGTGGCCAGCGACTTCGACGCCTTCGCGCACGAAGCGGCCGCCGAGCTCCGCAAGGCCGGCGTGCGGGTCACGGTCGACGACAGCAACGAACGGCTCGGAGCGAAGATCCGCGCCGCCCGCCTGATGCGCGTGCCCTACGTGGGCGTCGTCGGCGGCAAGGAAGTCGAGGCCCGCGGTCTCGGCGTCCGCAGCCGCGACGAGAACAAGGACATCGGGCTTCTCACCCTGGACCAGGTCCGCGACCGGATCGTCCAGGAGAGCGCGCCGCCGTCGCAGCGCGCCACCAACGAATCATGAGCGGGGGTGGGTACCCAATCGCCGCTCGAGGTGCTTTCATGGGCGTCGCCCTGACGGAAGGCACCATGGGTAGGAACGTGGGCTGCGAGCCCACTCTCAGGAGGAATTAGTCATCGGACGACGTCGCTACGACCCCCGCGACCGCAAGCGCGATTTCGGTCATCGAGTCAACCATCGGATCCGGGTTCCCGAAGTCCGCGTGATCAACGCGGACGGCGAGCAGCTCGGGGTGATCTCCACGGACGAGGCTCGGCGTATCGCCAAGGAGCAGGATCTCGACCTGGTGGAGGTCAACCCCAAGGCCCGACCGCCGGTCTGCAAGATCATGGACTACGGCCGCTTCAAGTACGAAGAGAAGAAGAAGCAGAACGAGGCCAAGAAGAGGCAGTCCCAGGTCGAGCTGAAGGAGATCAAGCTCCGCCCGAAGACCGATGATCACGACATCGCGTTCAAGGTGAAGCACGTTCGGCGCTTCCTCGAAGAGGGCAACAAGGTGAAGCTCACGGTTCGTTTCCGTGGCCGCGAGATCACCCACCCCGAGACCGCCAAGCGTCAGATCGACATCATCATCAGCGAGGTCGAGGACCTGGCCATCGTCGAGAACTCCGGCCGCATGGAAGGCCGGACCATGACCGCGATCCTCGCTCCCAAGCGGAAGTGATCGCACGCGCCTCCGGCCGGGTTCCCCCCACCCGGCCGTGAGCCGCCGCGCCTTCGGGCTATCCGCCTGCGACGACGACGCAGTTGCGGCCTTTGGCCTTCGCCTCGTACATGGCGCCGTCGGCGGCCTTGAGGATCTGGGGGACCGTCTGCCCGTCCTGGTACTGGGCCACGCCCATCGAGATGGTGACCGCCGGCAGCCGGCGCCCCTCGGAGACGAGCTTCTCCGCGGCCACCGCGCGGCGAACGCGCTCGGCCGCGATGTAGGCGTGCTGCATGTCGGTGTCCGGGAAGAGGATCACGAACTCCTCGCCACCGAAGCGCGCGACGAGGTCCGTCGGCCTCAGATTGCGCGCGAGCACCTGGGCCACCGTGGTGAGCACGCGGTCGCCGGCCTCGTGACCGAAGCGGTCGTTGAAGGCTTTGAAGTGGTCGATGTCGATCAGGGCGATCGAGAGGCAACCGCCGTCGTGTCCGTCGACCCGGCCCACCAGCCGGTGCAGCGTTTCGTCGAGCCAGCGGCGGTTGTGGATGCCGGTGAGCCCGTCGAACATCGCCGCCCGCTCGTAGCGGCGACGCAGGATCACGCTCTGGCTCACGGTCGCGTTGTTCGCGCGCAGCCGGCCGGTGAGCTTGACGAGCAGGCTGATCGCCACCTCGTGGCTGCTCTCGATGAGTGCCCAGAAGCCGGCTTCGTCGACGCCGAGGAGGGTGCAGGGCGATTGGGCGATCACGCTCGCGCTCGCCGGGCTGCCGTCGAGGAGCGACATCTCGCCCACGCTCTCGCCGGCGCCGAGGGTCGCCACGGCCTCCTTACCGGTGCCAGCGAGAAAGACCCCGAGCTCACCGGAGAGGATCAGATACATCCGGTCGTTCGGGCTGCCCTCCTGCAGGAGCACCTCCCCTCGAGCCAGCTCGCGGCGCTCCGCGCCCGCCAGCAGGGCCTGCCGTGGGCCCGGAGCGACACCGTCGAACATGGCGAAGCCGTCCAGCAGACTCGGCTCGGCGGTTGAAGCCGGTTCACCCATCCGCGAACGATACCCAAACCTGGGGAGGTCGAAAAGGTGGGTGACCTTCAATGACGTTCAGCCGCTCAGCGGAAGGGCCCTTCACTCGGTGCCTGACTCGCCAGGGAGGCCATCCGCTCGGCCAGGCGCCGAAGCTCCGGTGGGTCGAGCGGTCCGCGGACGAAGAGGCGCAGCGTCGAGCCGTCGTGTTTCAAGAGGGCCTCGCGCTCGGAGAAGCGCTCGATGGTGATCCCGTCGGGTGGCTCCCCATGTCGCCTTCCCGTTTCATCCCACCGGAGGGAGAAGCTCGGGAGCTCTCCCGTGGTGGGCGTGCTCACTGCGAGGCCCGGTGCGCCACGCCAGTAGGTCAGGTGGATCGCGAGCGTCGCGCGCTCGACCGAGAGCTCGTAGACGCTCGGCTGAAGGGCGTCTGGCTCCGCGCCGCCGAGGACTGCCATCAGCTGGCCGAGCTCTTGGGCGATCTCTCGAATGGTGAGGCCGGGTGAGGTGTCGGCGCGCTCGACGAGACCCTCCAGGGAGAGCAGCGCATCTCGCAGGTCGGCACCGACGGCCGCGACGGACGCCACCAGGGCGACCATGTGCTCCAGCCGTTCGGGGTTGAGTAGACCATCGGGGAGGGTGGCTGCGATCACGCCACGCGAACAGCGCAGGCTGCCGTACTCTCCGATGCTGCTCAGTCGGCGTCGGTGATCCGCGGTGAGCAGGTGCTGGATCGCGCGCGGCTCGGCGGTCCAGAGCCAGTGGGTGCTCGCCAGGTCGCCATCGAGCTCGGCGTCGGGGTGCGGTGACCCGCGATCCCTCGAGCGGTGACCCGCCAGATGGAAGCCAGGGGTCTGCACGATGCAGCATCGGGCCCGGACCACGGTCTCCGGGAGGCTCGCCTGCTCCACGTGGCGCTCGACGCTGAGGACCTCGATCGCCACCCCTCGGACGTGACCACGCAACGTTCGGCGCTCGGTCGGCGCTTCGGTGAGCGCGAAGCGCGTTGCCGCGTGGGCCCAGGACGCCTCCGCCCGCGACTCCCGCGCGCGGTTCCACTTGATGAGACCGGCAGGGACAGATGCAGCCGGTGGTCAGGTCGATCAGTGGGTCACACCCGCTCCCGCAATCGCAGAAGTCGCGCCCGGCACAGGCGGCCGGCGGGTCGACCGGTCCCGCGCAGACCGGTCCGGTGCCGAACCCGCCGAAGGTCGGGACCCACGCACAGACGGCTGGGCAACCCCCGTCCGGGCCTGCGCCCATGCAGATGGCCGCGTCATGACCGGGGGTCTCACCGGGGCAGCGGTAGGCTTCGAAGCAGCCCGCGAGGCAGTCGTCGAAGCTCCCGCCACAGCTGGCGAAGCGGTTGCAGACGTTCTGGCACAGGCCCACGCACTCCATGCTCTCGGGGAGACCGTCCGGTGCCCCGCACCCCGTGGGTGGCGGTGGGTCGACCTCGATGGGTCCCAGGTCGCGACCCGGATCGCCCGGCGGCGCGGCGTCCGTTCTCCGGATCACGGGTGGGCCGTCGTCGTCGCCCAGGCCGTGGGCACGGAAACAACCGACGAGGCTGGCGCAGAGGAGCAGGAGGAGGGCGCGAATCATCGTGGTGGCCATGAGCAGGGATCACGCCAACAAATCGTCAACGATTTCAGCCGGAGTGGCGTGCCTTCCTGTGCCGAGGCCCCACCAGCTGCGCTGTCCCGACCAGTCCTTGACAGGGACTCGTGGCCGGTCCATACCTCGCGCCCTTCAGGATTTCCCTGCTCCCACCGCGTACGCGCTGGTTCCGGAGCCCCAAAGAGGAACGAACAGATGCCCAAGATGAAGACGAAGCGCGCTGCGGCCAAGCGCTTCAAGGTGACCGGCTCCGGCCGGATTCGCCGTGCCGCGGCGGGCAAGCAGCACCGCATGATGCGCGGTGACAAGAACCCGGCGCGGATGCGTCGACTCCGCAAGAACAAGATGGTCCAGCCCTGCGACTTCGAGAACATTCGCCGGCTGATCCCCTACAAGTTCAAGGGAGCCTGACCAATGCCGAGAGCCAAGCGTGGGTTCAAGGCCCGTCGTCGCCGCAATCGCGTCCTCAAGTTCGCGAAGGGCAACTACGGCGCCCGTAGCCGTCTCTTCCGGACCGCCATCGAGCAGGTCCACAACGGGTGGGAGGATGCCTACCGGCATCGCAAGGAGAACCGTCGGAACTACCGGCGTCTCTGGATCGCCCGCATCAACGCCGCCGCCCGGGCCAACGGCCTGAGCTACAGCAAGTTCATGGGCGCGCTCAAGAAGAAGGGCATCGGCCTCGACCGCAAGGTCCTCGCCGACGTCGCGCTCAAGGATCCGGCCGGCTTCAAGGCCATCGTCGACGCGGCCAAGTAGAACGCTGCGATCGACGACGAAACGGCGAGTCCCGGAAGGGGCTCGCCGTTTTGCGTTTGGAAATGGGCGGGGGAGCTCGGGTGAATCGAGGAGGCCTAGCCGACGAGAGAGGGGCTGGGTGCCAGCCCCTGAAAACAAAGCCCCCTCGCCGTTTTTGCGTTCGATGCTAGGGAGTCGATGCGATGAGCGATGAAGCACTGGAGAAGTTCCGCGCGGGACTGGCGACGATCGAGGGCGAGTACCAGCCCGCGCTCGAGGCCGCGACGAACGAGAACGCGCTGCGCGAAGCGCGGGCGAAGTTCACCGGCCCGCAGGGCGCGCTGACGGAGCTGATGAAGGGGATGAAGGACGTCCCCGGCAAGCACCGCCGCGAGCTCGGTCAGGCGTCGAACGCACTCAAGAACGCCGTGCAGGCGCTCTTCGACGCGCGCCTCGAAGCCATCGAGAAGGAGGCACTCCGTGCCGAGCTCGAAGGACCGATGCTCGACCTGACGCTGCCCGGTCGTCGACCGATGCCCGGTCGGCTGCATCCGGTGACGCGCGCGGAGTACGACCTGCTCGACATCTTCGGGTCGATGGGCTTCGAGACCGCGCGCGGTCCGGAGATCGACACCTTCGGTCGTTGCTTCAGTCAGCTCGGCTTCCCGCCGGACCACCCGGCGACCGACGAGCACGACACCTTCTACGTGAGCGGTGGTGGCGAAGGGGACGAGGCCCACGTGCTCCGGACCCACACCTCGACGATGCAGATCCGCGAGATGAGCCGCCGGGAGCCGCCGCTCGCCGTGGTCAGCCCGGGCAAGGTCTTCCGCCGCGACGACGACGCGACCCACTCGCCGATGTTCCATCAGCTCGAGGGCTTCCTCGTCGACGAGGGCATCACGATGGCGCACCTGCAGGGGATGCTCACGGTCTTCCTCGAGCGCTTCTTCGGGACGGCCATCGACGTGCGCTTCCGCGCCAGCTACTTCCCCTTCGTCGAGCCTGGCGCCGAGCTCGACGTCCGCCGCGCCGCGCAGGGTGACGAGCCGGCCGGCCCGTGGATGGAGATCCTCGGCTGCGGGATGATCCACCCGACCGTGCTCCGGAACGTCGGCTACGACCCGGAGAAGGTCAGCGGCTTCGCCTTCGGCATGGGCGTCGACCGCATCGCCATGGTCCGCCACGCGATCCCCAACATCAAAGCCCTCTACGACAACGACGTGCGGTTCCTTTCCGCGTTCTGAGATCGACCCATGCGTGCATCCATTCAATGGCTCCGCGAGCTGACCGGGCTCGAGCTGAACATCGACGAGCTCGCCGAGAAGCTCACCAACATCGGCCTCGAGGTCGACGTCATCGAGCGCTTCGAGGCGGTCGACAAGGTCGTCGTCGGTCAGGTGCGCTCCAAGGAGAAGCACCCCGACAAGGATCGCCTCTCCATCGTGACCGTCTTCGACGGCACCGAAGAGATCGTCGTCATCTGCGGCGCGCCCAACGTGCCCGAGCCCGGCGGCCACATCCTCTTCGCGCAGGTCGGCGCGTCGCTGCCGCTCGAAGAGGGCGGCACGATGGACATCGGCGAGCGGAAGATCGCCGGCGTCGTCAGCCGCGGCATGATCTGCAGCGAGACCGAGCTGCGCATCGGCACCGGCTCCGCCGGCATCTTCGTCTTCGAGGACGAGCCCGGCCTCACCGAGATCCCGAAGCCGGGCACCCCGCTCGCCGAGGCGCTGCCGGTCGGCGACGTCGTCTTCGAGATCGGTCTGACGCCAAACCGCCCGGACTGCCTCGGCCACATCGGCATCGCCCGCGACATCGCGGCGGTCATGGGCCACCCCTTCGCGCCGCCGGCGGTGAAGGCACCGGCCAAGGTCGCCGCGGGCGTGACCGGCGTGGTTCCCGACGGAGACATGCGCGTCGCGCTCGAGTGGGAGGGCGAGAGCACGGCGACCGAGGTCGACGCGAGCGGCCTCGGCCCCTTCGCCGTCGAGATCGACGACGCCGAGCGGTGCCCGCGCTATGGCGCCGCCTTCGTGCTCGGCGGCCAGGTCGGCAAGTCGCCCTTCTGGCTGCGCTACCGCCTGCACGTCCTCGGGCTGCGCTCGCGCTCGAACCTGGTCGACGCCACCAACCTGGTGATGCTCGAGACCGGTCACCCGCTCCACGGCTTCGACCTCGAGACGCTGCGCGGCCGCAAGATCGTCGTCCGCACCGCCACCGAGGGCGAGCAGATGACCACCCTCGACGACGAGGAGCGAACCCTCGGCGCCGACGACCTGCTCATCTGCGACGGTGAGGGCCCGGTGGCCATCGCGGGCGTGATGGGCGGCGAGGACTCGGAGATCGGCGACAGCACCACGCACGTCGCCATCGAGTGCGCCTACTTCGACCCGCGCTCCATCCGGCGCACCTCGCGCCGACTCGGCATGCACACCGACGCGAGCCACCGCTTCGAGCGTGGCGTCGATCCGAACGACGTGCGCTACGTGCTCGCGCGGACCGCGTCGCTCATGGCCGAGCTCGGCGGCGGTGTCGCCCTCGCCGAGGGGCTCGACGCCCACCCGACGCCCATCGAGCGGCGGAAGATCACGCTCCGCGTTCCGCGCCTCGACGCGCTCCTCGGGTTCACCGTGCAGCGGGCGACCGCGCAGGCCTGCCTCGAGCGGCTCGGTTGCGACGTGAAGGTCGACGGAGACGTCCTCGAGGTCACCGCCCCGAGCTGGCGCCCGGACCTGGCCATCGAGGAGGACCTCATCGAGGAGGTCGTTCGGGTCCACGGCTACGAGCACGTGCCGGCGCTCGTGCCCGCCATTCGCCCGAGCCGCTCCGGCTCGCCGGGCCCCGCCCGCTTCGAGCGGCAGGTGAAGGAGCAGGTCGCCGCGCTCGGTCTCTACGAGGCCATCAACCACGCCTTCGTGGCGCCCGGTGATTTGGCGAAGGCTCGCGCCCCCGAGGCCGTGGTGAAGGTCGTCAACCCGCTCAGTGAAGAGCGTTCGGTGATGCGAACCTCGCTCTTGCCGGGGCTGGCCACGGCCGCCGGCCACGCGCTACGCCGCCAGGCGCCGGGCGCTGGCCTCTTCGAGGTCGGCCGGACCATTCACCCGCGCGACGGAGGCGAGCTCCCCGAAGAGCGCGACACCCTCGCCATCTTCCTCGCCGGCGCGGCCCATGGTCCCGACGGCAACGCCTGGATCGGCGGCGAGCGTGCCTACGACTTCTATGACGTGAAGGGCTTCGTCGAGGCCACGGTCGACGCGCTCGCGGGCCAGCTGCCCGCGGTCGTACCGACCGACGACGTGCCCGCCTGGGCGCACCCCCGTCGCGTCGGGGCCATCGAGCTCGGCGGGACGAAGGTCGGCGTGGTCGCCGAGCTGCACCCGGAGGTCGGCGAGGCCCTCGGCCTCGAAGAGCATCGCGGTCAGTACGCCGAGCTCGATCTCGCGACGCTCCGCGAGACGATCGAGGCCGCGGGCGTGTCGCGGGCGCCGCACCTGCCGAAGGTGCCGGCGGTCATTCGCGACATGGCGCTCCTCGTCGACACCGAGCACACGGCGGGCAGCGTGGCCGAAGCGTTGGCCGACGGCGGCGGCGAGCTCGTCGAGTCCGTGACCCTCTTCGATCGCTACGAAGGGAAGGGCGTCCCGGAAGGCAAGCGGAGCCTCGCGTTCCGCCTCGTCTACCGGGACCCGAGCGCGACGCTGACCGACAAGGTCGTCGACAAGGCTCACCAGAAGGCGGCCAACGCCGCCAAGGCCCGCTGCGGCGCCGAGCTGCGCTGAGCATGGCCCCCACGTCCCGACCCACCGAATTCGGCAAATGCTCCATGTGGTTGAAATATGGAGCGAATCATGGTTGGCTTCCCCTCCCTGACGCCTGTGCGGAGGGGGAGGGACGATGACGAAAGCGGAGATCATCGACGCGGTCTACGAGAAGGTCGGGGGCTTCTCGAAGAAGGAGGCCGCAGAGATCGTGGAGGCCGTCTTCGACGTCATGAAGGAGGTCCTCGCCGACGGGGCGAAGATCAAGATCTCCGGATTCGGTAATTTCGTGGTCCGCGAGAAGCAGGAGCGCGTGGGCCGAAACCCTCAGACCGGCGAGCCGATCCCCATCAGCGCCCGCCGGGTGCTCACCTTCAAGCCCAGTCAGGTCCTCAAGGGGATCCTGAACCCGCACAAGGAGCGGCTGAAGCGCGAGCGGCTCGAAGGCGACGACGACTCCGAAGAGGAGTGAGCCCGACCGTCCCGTCACCGGGATGTGTCTCGAGGGCGAAATTCTCGCTTGCCTCCCCAGCGCCCCGGGCTATGGTGCGCGTCCCCCGACCGCTTCTGCGGTCTACGGCCGGGGCGTAGCGCAGCCTGGTAGCGCACCATACTGGGGGTGTGGGGGTCGCTGGTTCGAATCCAGTCGCCCCGACCGGTGAAGGCCCGCAGCGAGAAATCGCCGCGGGCTTTCTTTATTCCGTCCGGGACCCTGGCGCCGACTACCAGCTCTTGTTGCCGGAGCTGTTGCCCCAGCCCGAGCCACCGGCGGGTGGCGGCACCGAGGGAATGCCGGGGAAGGGCGGGGTGACTCCGGCAAACTGCTCGTAGGCCAGGATCGAGACCTTCGCGACCTGCTGGAGCGCGCCGTACCCGCCGAAATAGCTCGACACCACCAGGGAGTCCCGATGCTCCTGCAGCACCTGGAGCGCGGGCCCGACATCGTCCGCCTCGAGCAGGAAGGCGCGCGCCTCCGGCCGGTCGAGGACCCAGAGCCAGAGCCCTGCCCGCGCCGGCCGACCCGTCTCCGCGACCAAGCGGCCGCCCCCGGATTGCTCGTAGACCATTCGGAGCGAGACCTCGTCGGTGCTCTCCTCGAACCATCCCTCGAGCCCCCGAAGCGCGTCGTCCATCAGTCATAGATACCACGCCCCACCGACCCGACTCGTGCACGTCCTCGTACTCGTGCACGTGCACGTGCACGAAAACGACGTTGGCGCGGCTAGGAGCAGAACAAAGGCGATGGCCGGCGATCGCTCGATCGCCGCCCAGCAAACCGGAGCACATGCACGTGCACGAAAACGATGTTGGCTCGGGTGGATGGACCACCCGAGACCAAGCGGCCCCGTCCCTCTCGCACCATCTACGCTCCGAAGCACGTGCACGTGCACGAGTACGAGTACGAGTACGAGCACGAGAATCGACCCCACCTCTCCTCCGCGCCGCGGCGGGGTGCGTGGGTCACATGCATTTGGTAGGCCCTGAGCGATGGCCGAGCGCCCCCTGATCCTGGTGAGCAACGACGACGGCGTGAACGCCGAAGGCAACATCGTTCTGCGAGAGGCCCTCGCCGCGTGGGCGGACGTCTACACGGTGGCGCCGCTCCACGAGCAGAGCGGCCAGAGCCACGCCATCTCGCTCCACCGGCCGCTGCGGCACCGGGCCCTCGACGAGCGCACCCACGCCATCGACGGGACCCCGGTCGACTGCGTGTACGTGGCGCTCTTCCGGAAGGACCTGCTCCCGCGGCGCCCGGACCTGGTGGTCAGCGGCATCAACCACGGCGCCAACCTCGGCGCCGACGTGCACTACTCCGGCACGGTGGCGGCCGCTCGCGAGGGCGCGCTCCGCGGCATCCCCGCGGTGGCCTTCTCCGCGCTCGGCGGCCTCGCGGCCCTCGCGCCGGCGGCAGAGCACGCGAGCGCGATCGCGCAGCGCACGCTCGAGGCGACCCACCCGGAAGGCCGGCCGCTGCTGCTGAACGTGAACATCCCGCCGGAGGTCCGCGGTCACCGGGCCACCCGGCTGGGTCAGCGCCAATACTCGGAAGGGGTCGACGCGCGGAAGGATCCGCGGGGCGGGACCTACTACTGGATCGGCGGACCCGGTGGCGTGCAGCACCCGCCGATGGAGCAGGCCGACACCGCGGCCGTCGACGAGGGCTACATCTCGATCACGCCGCTGGACCTGCGCGCCACCAACGCGGACCATCTCGCCTTCGCCAGCTGGGTCGCCGGCGGCGCCACCTTCAACGAAGCAGACGAATGACGAAGAGCACCTTCGATCCCGGGCTCCAGGGCGAGCTCACCCCCTACATCCGCGACATCCCCGACTTCCCGAAGGAAGGGATCGTCTTCAAGGACATCACGCCGCTCCTCGCGTCGCCCTCGGCGTTCAACCGATCGCTCGACGGCTTCGACGCGGTCTGCACCGAGGACGTGGGCGCGGTGGTCGGCATCGAGTCGCGCGGCTTCATCTTCGGCGCGGCCCTCGCGGCGCGGAAGCGCCTGCCCTTCGTCCCGGCCCGCAAGCCCGGCAAGCTCCCGGCGGACACCGTCCGCGTCGAGTACACCCTCGAGTACGGCACCGACGCCCTCGAGATGCACCGCGACGCGCTCCGCAAGGGCCAGAAGGTCCTGATCGTCGACGACCTGCTCGCCACCGGCGGCACCGCCAAGGCCTGCGGTGAGCTCGTCCGCCAGCTCGGCGCCGAGGTCGCGGCCTACGCCTTCGTCGTCGACCTCGCCTTCCTCGGCGGCGCGGCCAAGCTCGCGCCGACCCCGGTCCACACTCTGATCCGCTACGAGTAGCTGGCGCTCCCGGGAGGATTCGAACCTCCGACCTTCAGCTTAGGAAGCCGCTGCTCTATCCAGCTGAGCTACGGGAGCGTGGGGGCAGACCTTTAGCACGGTCAGCGGCCCTGCAAACCCCTTGCGTCGGCCGGAAGCGTGCCTAGCTTCCGGCGTCAGGTGCGCAGGGGCGCCTCTTCCGCCGAAAGTCGTCACACCCTGCACGCGTCCTCGGACGCTCGCTTCCATCGATTCGACCTCGTCGACTCACCTCGGGCCCTGGAGCGGGACCGGCCCACACGAGAGGAGAGATCCGTGACGATCATCGATGACCTGAAGCACCGCGCCCGCCAGCTCCATCGAGCGGCCCAGGCCGGTGAGCCCGACGCCGTGGCGCGCATGCGCGCGCTCCCCGAGCTGAAGAACGAGCCCTCGCTCGAGACCGCGGTCCGCCGCCGCCACTGCCTGACGGTGGTCGCCCGCGAGCTCGGCTTCGAGAGCTGGGCCCACCTCGCCCACGTGGCCGAGGGCGGCTGCCGTGACTTCGGCACCTTCCTCTACCCACCGGGCGCGCCGTACTGGAACATCTGGTCGGCGAGCTACGAAGAGGCCCGCGACATCCGGCGCGAGCACGGCGGCTACCTGCTCCCCTACAAGGAGCAGTTCATCATCGTCGACCGGCACTTCGTGGAGGCCCTCGGTCTGGATCCCGACGATCCGGATTGGGAGCGCATCGGCCGCGACTTCGTCCGACCGGCCGACACCGACGCCCGCGCTCGCCTCTTCGAGGGCCGGCTCGCGCACATGATTGCCTGAGCTCGGCCTCTGCTCCCGCTCGGCGGGGGCAGGGGCCGAACCGCGATCATCACGTAAGTGATTCGCGCCCACGCTGTGGCGCACGCTCGCTGCGTGCGCTGGCAACACCCCAGTCTGGGAGTCTGTCTCCTCGTCCTCACGGCCTGTCAGGGCGAGATCGGTGGCTCCGGGCGCCCCGAAGACGCGGGGCCACCCTCGGGCGACGTGGACGGCTTCGTCATCCCACCGGAGTGCGGCACGGCCGGCGAGGCCATCGTCTACTTCGAGCGGACGTGCGCGGCGAACGGCGCGTGTCACCAGCCAGGTGGGCGCTTTCCGGATCTGACGCGAGCAGGCCTGGTGCGGCTCCCGGAGCTGAACAGCCGCCTGATGGAGGACGAGCGCCTCGTGGTCCCCGGCAACCCGGAAGCCAGCTGGCTCTATCGCAAGATGGCCGGGCTCCAGGGCGAGGAGGGTGGTGGGCTGATGCCCGCCGGTCGCCGCGGCGACTGGGACGAGCTCCCCGATGACGTGGTCTTCGTTCGTGACTGGATCCAGGGCGGCGCTCCGGCGACCTGCGAGGCGCTCCCGCCGGTCGACCTCCAGTACGATCCCAACACGCTCGACCGGGACGCCCTCTTCACCTGCGCGGACCCCACGGCGCCGCGCGCCTCGCCCGCTCGCTACCGGCGGGTGGAACGGCTCGAGCTCACGCACGCCGTGGGACGGCGAATGGATGGGCGCACCTCGTCGGTCATCGACAACCCGCTCGTCACACCGGTCCACCATCCCTACGCCACGTATTCCGACGACGTGACGCTGGACCCGGCCACGCTCTCGGTGCTCACGCTCAGCATGCCGGAGGCCAGCGAGCTCTGGACCCAGGAGGAGCTCTCCTCGGACGTGCTCCGCAGCGCCGAGCTCCGTTGCATCTACGAAGACGTGGCCCCGAGCAGCGAGTGCATCGACGGGTTCGTGGACACGCTGATGCGCCACGGCACGCACTTCCGCACGCCGACCGACTGGGAGCACCAACACCTCCGCGGGCTCGTGGAGCGCGCGATCGGTCGCGAGGGCGGCATCGCCGATCGCACCGCCACCATCCGGCTGGCCTTTCAATCCGCGATGCTCGCGTCGGGCGGCATGTTCCGCGCCGAGCTCCCCGAAGCGTCGGGCGAGACCCGCATGAGCGGCGAAGCGCTCGGCGTCTCGCTCGCGCGGCTGCTCTCCACCCACCCGCTCGGGAGCCTGAAGATCTCCTCCTTCGAAGGGCTCGCGGCGGACCCGGACTCGGACGACATCGAGGGCGGCTGGTTCGCCGCCATCGCCGACGCCGCGGCGATCCCCGCCGGCGAGAGCGGCTCCATTCACGACCCGGAGGTGCGGCGCGCGATGGTGCTCCGCTACTTCGGCGGCGTCGATCCCGATCGGGCGTTCTGGCAGAACGACGAAGCCGGCCTCCTCGCCGCCGGCAACCCCGTGGGGCCGGGCCGGCTCGGCGAGTTCTGGATCACCGGCGAGATGGTTCGCTTCTTCCGCCAGTGGCTCGACTACGAAGACGCCGACACGGTCTTCAAGGACACGCCCGCCGCGACCAGCGCCTACGAGACCGGCTGGGACATGATCGACTCGGCCTACGCAGGTCTGCAGGGCGGCGGCAGCCGAGAGGGGCGGCTCACCCATCAGCTGGACGACTGGATCGCTCGACTGGTGGTCGAGACCCACTCCGGCGCGGGTGACTTCTGGCACGAGCTCATGGCCGGACGGGAGTGGCACCTCCCGGCGACCGGCGAGGGTCCCGCGTGCACCACGGTCGACGACTGCACGATGACCTACGCCACGTGCACCCGCTTCGGCGATTGCCGCAACACGAGTGGGACCGTGCGGCGTCCCTCGACCAACATCGCGCTGGTCTTCAGCGTGGAGGACCAGATCCTCGGCACCCAGGCCGATCGCTGGGTGACCGTTCCGGAGTCCGAGCGCCGCGGCGTCCTCACCCACCCCACCTGGCTCGGCGCCCACGGCGGGAACTTCGAGGACGACGCGAGCCTCGTGCATCGCGGCAAGTGGATCCGCGAGCACATCTTCTGTGAGACGGTCCCGCCGCTGACCTTCGTGGAGGTCGAAGCCCAGCTCATCCCGTCGGCGCCGGAGCTCGGGGCTCGCGAGCGGGTCCACCTCAGCACCGATCACGCCGAGTGCCGCACCTGCCACTCGTTGATGAACCCGCTCGGCAACATGTTCGAGCTCTTCAACCACGCGGGCTACTTCCGCGCCGACGACCACGGCTCGGCTCCGGACGGCAGCACCACCCTGGACAACCTCCCGACCGGCGGGGGCGAAGACCTGAACGGCGACTACGCGACGCCCTTCGCCTTCGCCGAGGCGCTCGCCGATTCACGGCTCGCGCGCCGCGGCTTCATTCGGCACGCGTTCCGCTACTTCATGGGCCGCGACGAGACCATGGCCGACGCCTGCACGCTGGTGGAGATGGAGGCCGCGTTCGACGGAGGTTCGTTCGTCGACATGATCGCGGCGCTCGCCGCCAGTGACACCTTCGCTCGACGCAGCGTGGAAGGAGACGACCGATGAGCTCCCGACGACACTGGATGCGCGGCGTCCTCGCCGGCGGCGCGGGCCTCGCGCTGCTCCCGGCCATCCTCCCTCGAGGCGCGCGTCAGGTACGGGCCTCCGCGCCGGGTTCGGCCCGCTTCGTCTTCGTGATCGAAGGCAACTGCGTGGAGCCGGTGGCCATGCTCAGCCCGACGGCGCGCGCCGCGCTGGACGGCATGCTGTCCGAGCCGATCGACGACAAGCGCAACTGGTACCGAACCTATCGCCACGACAGCCTCGTCGAGCTCGGCACGTCGGACCTCGACGCCGCGAAGTCGCTCGGGGCGCTCGGTGCGGATCTGCGCGGCCGCGCGTCCGTGCTCTATGGCCTCTCCAACAAGGCGGGCGGCGGTGGCCACACGCCGCACCACGGGACGCTCACCTGCACTCGCACGGTCGGCGGGAGCCCGGGTGGCCAGAGCATCGACTCCGTCCTCGCCGAATCGCTGAGCCGCGATCTCGGGACTCCCTTCGACGCCGTGCGCGTCGGCGCGGGGAGCGCGCCACTCAACGGGGGGACCTGCGCGCACGGGCCCGGTGCCCCGGCGGCCATCCTCCAGCGGCCGACGACGGCGTTCCAGACGTACCTGGGCGCGGTCGCGGGCGACCCGAGCGCGCTCGATCGGGCGGAGATGTTGGCGTTCGCCCGCGAAGACGTGGAGCACGCCCTCGGCGAGTCCATCGCCGGTGCCCACGAGCAGGAGAAGCTGCGGACCTATCTGCGCGCGCTCGAAGAGAACGAACGCCAGCTCGACGCGTTGGTCGGCTGGGACGCCGACGCGAGCCTCCTCCCCGCTGGCCCCGAGACCGACCCTCGCTTCGCGAGCGGGCGGCACTTCGACGCCCTCGGTGCGCAGTTCGCGGTGGCGAGCTCGGCGCTCCGCCTCGGCCTCACGAACGTCGCGGTGATCGCGTCGGCCACGTCCGGCGAGTTCGGTGGCGTGGCCTACCCGTCGCTGGAACGCGCTGGTGTGCCGACGGGGCGCCACAACCTCCACCACGAGTCGGCCGGCAGCGCCGCCCACCAGGACATGATCCACGAGGTGTCCGGGACCATCGTCGGCCACCTCGCGCAGCTGGCGCGCGACCTCGAGGACACGCCGGACGGTGATGGCGCGTCGCTCCTCGACCACACGGTGATCCTCTACTTCGGCGACAACGGCGAGACCCACCACTCGAGCGCGAGCGAGTTCCCGGTGCTGGCCGTGGGCGGTGAGGGGCTCGGCTTCAGCCACGGCCGCACGCTCGTCTATCCGCGGCTCGCGGCCGACGGACACCTCCGCATGAGCAACCTGTGGATGTCGCTCCTCGCTGCCGCCGGCTACCCTCGGGACACGTTCGGCGGCGAGGACTTCGGTCGCCTTCTGGGTGGCGAGCTCCCGGCGCTCCGCACTTGAGGCCTCGCCCGAGGCACGGTGGCGAAGCGCCTGAGGATGGGGACACCCCGGATTGGCGATGGCCGATCCGGGGCAGTCTCGTTGTATGATGCGCCCGCATGCCGCAGGGGCCCTGGAAGACGTTCCGGCTGGATGAGCATCCGGACTACGAGCAGCTCCCGAAGGACTTCTGCAGCCTCACCATGCTCGAGGGCCCGACCCAGGGCGCCGTGCAGCCGGTGGTCGACGGAGAGATGATCCTCGGCCGCGACGAGTCGCTCCCCTCGCGCATCGACGACCGAGGGCTCTCCCGGCGACACGCTCGCGTCTACTTCGTGCTCGGCGAGTGGTGCCTCGAGGACCTCGACAGCACGAACGGGACTCGCCTCAACGGCGAGCGGGTGGGGTCGCTCCCGGAGCGCCTCGAGGACGGCGACCGCATCCAGATCGGCGAGCGCACGGTGCTGCGCGTCACGCTCATGGACGCGGCCGAGGCCGAAGCCGCGCAAAAGATGTACGAGTCCGCCGTCCGCGACGCCCTGACCGGCGCCTACAACCGCGGTCACTTCGACGAGCGGCTCCGCGCGGAGTTCGCGTACGCCCGCCGGCACGAGGCGCCGCTCTCGCTGATTCTCTTCGACCTCGATCACTTCAAGGCGCTCAACGATACCCACGGTCATCAGGCCGGCGACGCCACGCTGGTGGCCGTGGCCGACGCGGTTCAGGGCACGCTCCGGCAGGAGGACGTCTTCGCGCGCTACGGCGGTGAGGAGTTCGTGATCATCGCGCGACTCGAGGCGACCGCCGCTCTCCGTCTCGCGGAGCGCCTTCGCGCCATCGTCGAAGCGCTCCTCGTCGAGACCGGTGGGCTCGAGCTCCGCGTCACGGCGAGCTTCGGCCTCGCCACCCTCGATGCCGAGAACCCTTTCGAGCGTCCGGAAGAGCTCATCGCCGCCGCGGACGCCGCCGCGTACCGGGCGAAGGACGAGGGGCGGAACCGGGTCTCGCTTCCCTAGACCGCTCACGGCTTGAAATGGTCCGATGATCGGGGTGCTGTGCGGCCGCGGGTCGGTTTCGGCACGACGAGTCGATGCCGAGCATCGGCGAGGAGGGACGGGGCCGACCTGTGGTCGCACAGCCCGCGAGGGCGGATCAGAGCAAGTCGTGAGCGGTCTAGACTGGCGCTTGTCGCTTTCTACGTCCCTCGCGCTCCAGCGTGATAGCCGACGAGGGTGCAACCTCGGCTCCAAGTGATCGGTGTGGGCGGCGCGGGCGGAAATGCCGTGGCCGCGCTCGCTCGAAAGCAGCCGCCCGTGGCCAACCTCTGGGCGGCGAACACGGACGCGCAGGCCCTCGCGTCGCTCGGCGGACTGCGCACCTTGGCGCTCGGTCCCCGGCGGACGGGCGGCCTCGGCGCGGGCGGACGACCCGAAGTCGGCGAAGCCGCCGCCATCGAGTCGAGCCCCGAGCTCATGGCCGCGCTGCGCGGATCGGACCTCGTCTTCATCACCGCCGGCATGGGCGGGGGGACGGGAACCGGTGCCGCCGCCGTGGTCGCGGCCGCCGCCCGTGAGGTCGGCGCGCTGAGCGTGGGTGTGTTCAGTCGCCCCTTCGGCTTCGAGGGGCGCCGCCGCGCTCGGGCGGCCGACGAGGGCCTCCAGCGCGTCGAGCAGTTCGTCGACTGTTGCGTGGTGATCGAGAACCAGCGCCTCCTCGGCGACGACCTCTCGATGCAGGAAGCCTTCGGCCGCGCGGACGAGGTCCTGGCCGCGGGCGTTCTCGGCATCAGCTCGCTCCTCGCCGGCCGCGGGATGATCAACCTCGACCTCGCCGACCTGCGGGTCTGTCTCGAGGTCGGCGGTCGCGCGGTGCTCGGCCTCGGTCAGGGGCGCGACGCCCTCCAGGCCGCCCAGCGCGCCGTGACCTCCGAGCTGATCGCGGACGCCGATCTGCGCGGCGCCGGCGGGCTCCTCATCAGCTTCCGCGGACCTCGCACCCTCGGGCTCCACGCCATCGACGCCGCGGCCTCCTGGCTCGGCGATCAGGTCGATCCGGATGCCGAGGTGCTCTTCGGGCTCGTGCCGGACGACTCCGTCGTCGGCGTCGAGGCCACGGTCATCGCGACCGGCGTCGGCCGGGCCCCCGCCGAGCCGAAGGCGCCGCGGAACGCGCTGGTCATGCTCTCTCGCTAAACCAGAGTTCGTGATTCTGGATACGCCCTCGCCGGTCCCCGACGCCGCACTCCGCGCCCGAGCGCCTCGAATGGCCTACGGGCCGTCCTTCGTTGCCGCGGATCACGAATTGCGAAGCCGGATGCCTCGCCCGATCCCATATCCAGAATCACGAACTCTGGTTTAGCCTCCGCTTCAGTCGAAGCGGAAGTACTCGGGGTCCTGCTGCTCCATGGTCGGAGAGCGGCGTCGCCGGCGTCGCCGCGAGCGCGAGGTGTCGGGCTCCTCGGTCGCCATCTCGGCCGTCTCCGCGGGAGGCTCCTCCATCGTCGTCGGCACCGCGTCCATGGGGGTCGGCTCTGCCTGCTCCGGAATCAGCACGACGTGCAGCCGCACGTCCGAGTCCGGGACGACGCGCTCCTCGAGCTCCGCGTAGCCGGGCAGATGGAAGCGCACCATCATCGGCTCCTCGCTGTGCGGGAGCTCGGTCTGGACGGGTGTGGTCCCGAGCACCCGCCCACCGAAGGTCACCTCGGCGCCCGAAGGCCTGGAGCGGATGTGGACCCGAACGGGCTCGGCCGGGGGCGTGGCCACCGACTCGGCTTCCGGTGGCTCGTCGTCGCCGGAGTAGAGGGCGGCGACCGCGCCGACGATCACGCTGAGCAGGAGCGCGCCCGCGCTGATCCAGGGGATCCAGCGGCTCTGGCCCTTCTTTCCGCGCAACCCCTTGGCGGCCACGGTCGGCCCGGTCGCGGGGTCGGGGTTCGGCACGTGCGTCAGGTCCCGCCCCGAGCGGACCTTCTTGAGCATCTCGCGCTTCTCCTCCTGCCGGCTGGAGAAGTAGCGCTTCATGATCTCGCGCAGGTCGTCCTGCGGGAACTTGTCGGGGGCGACCTCGCGGAGCGACGCCTCGAGCGCTCGTTGCAGCTCCTCGGCGGTCTGGAAACGCTCGTCCTTTGGGCGCGCCAGCGCCTTCATGCAGGCCGCTTCGAGCGACTCCGGGAACTCGCCGCCGACCTCGCTCGGTTGGGGGATCGAGTCCTCGCAGATGGCCCGGAGGGTCTCGACGTCGTTGCGTCGAGCGAAGAGCCGTCGGCTGACCAGGCTCTCCCAGAGCACCGTGCCGAGCGCGAAGACGTCGGTCCGGCGGTCCACCGGATCGCGCTGGTACTGCTCCGGCGCCATGTAGGCGAACTTGCCCTTCATCACGCCCGACTCGGTGTTGTGCGAGGCGTTCTCCGACTTGGCGATGCCGAAGTCGAGAACCTTCACCTGCCCGTCGTAGGTGACCATGATGTTGTGCGGCGAGACGTCGCGATGAACCACGTCGAGCGGCATCCCATCGTCTCCGACCAGCTGATGAGCGGCGTGGAGTCCGGCCGCGGCCTCCGCGACGATGAACGCCGCCACGTGCGCCGGAAGCCGCTCGCCGTCGCCGGCCACCCGCTTCAACACCGTCGCGAGGCTCTCGCCCGCGACGTATTCCATCACCAGGAAGAGGTCGTCGCCTTCCTCGCCGAGCTCGTGGACCTGGACGACGTTGGGGTGGGCGATGGCGGCCACGACCCTCGCCTCGTCGAGGAACATGGTCCGGAAGTGGGACTGTCGTGCGAGATGCGGGAGCACCCGCTTGAGAACGACCGCCCGCTCGAATCCACGGGCTCCGATGAGCTTCGCGAGGAAGACTTCGGCCATCCCGCCGGTCGCCAGGAGGGCCAGGACCTCGTAGCGGCCGACCTGGAATCTTTCGAGCTTGGCCGCCTCTGAGATAGGCTGGAGCTTCGCCGATGTCATGGACCGCCCCACTGATGGCCCTCGTGCTCACCCTGGTGAGCGCCCTGGCTCCCCTGACCAGCTCCGCTCAGACCGAAGAGGAACGGGAGCTCGCCGCCGCTCTCTTCCGTGAGAGCGCCGAGGCCTACCGGGCCGGGAACATGGAGCTCGCCGTCACCTTGCTCCGTCGGGCGTACGAGCTCGACCCCGCTCCGGTCCTCCAATACAACCTCGCCCGGACCCTCGAGGGCATGGGCGACAACGTCGGTGCCATCGAAGCCTACGAGCGCTACCTCGAGCTCGAGCCCGAGGCCGAGGACCGCGCCGGCATCGAGGAGCGCCTCGTGTCGCTGCGCGCCGAGCAGGCCGAGCTCGACGCCGCCGCGGAAGCCGAGACCGACGAGTTCCTCGCGGGCGACGACCAGCCGCCGCTCGAGGAGCCGGAGGGGCCGATGCCCCCGCCCAAGACGGTCAACGTCGTGCCCTGGGTGATCGCCGGTGTGGGCGTGCTCCTGATGGGAAGCGCCGCGGTCACCGGCGCCATGGCCAACGGGCGTCACGACGACGCGCTCGCCACCGACATCCACGCGGATCGGGTTCGTCTCGCCGACGAGGCGGACACCCTCGCGCTGGTCACGAACGTCAACCTCGCGCTGGGCGGTGTCCTCCTGCTCGCTGGCGGCATCTGGGGCGTGATCGACCTGACGAGCGGTGGCGGTGACGACGACCTCTCGCTCCGCATCGGCCCGGGTCAGCTCTCGCTGAGCGGCCGCTTCTAGCCGGCTCACGGGCATGTCAGTGGCTCCGTGCCGAACTCGACCTCGTCGATGAAGAGCTCGGCGGAGGGGGTGCCCGCGTTGGTGAACTCGATGCCGGCCATGCCGAAGTCGGCCTCCGGTACCACCGGCCCCGAGAAGGTCTCGTCGGCCACGACGTTGCCGTCGATCGTCGCGTGGAGTCGAGGCGTGTCGGTGCCGGTCTCGATGGAGAGGGTGGCGCAGACCCATCGATCGCGAGGGACGGGCTCGCCGGAGCCGCCGGCCCCGGGGCGCCCGAAGGGCATGCCCACGTAGACCTGGCTCGAGCCCGGGACCGACTGCAGCGCGACGAGCGGGTAGTCGGGGTCGGCGTCGTGGCCGATGAGCAGGAAGCTCAGCACCTCGTGCTCCGAGGCCGTGGGCACATAGAGCCAGGTCTTGGCGTAGAGGGTCACGCCCGTGCGACCGCCGAGCGAGGCTTCGACGTGCGCGCGGCTCGAGGGCGCAGACGTGATCGCGTGCGCCGACCGCTCACCGCGGAACGGCATCCCGTCGTCGGTGAACGTCGCTCCGTTCGTCGTCCGGACGCCGGCCCACGGCGGCACGACGCCGCCCTCGAAGCCGTCACAGAAGAAGGCCGTCGACGTGGCACAGACCGATGGGAGCCCGGCGTCGCTTCCCGCGTCCACCCCGACGTCGGTTCCGCCATCGGCGGGTGGTCCTCCGTCGTCCACGCCCACGGGGCCGGCGTCCACCGTGCCCCCGTCGCGGCGGCCGAGGTCCGGCGGCGCGCCGAGGTCGAGGTCGGCGCCCCCGTTCTCCACGCACACGTCGTCCACGCAGCTCCACCCCGCCGCACAGGGACACTGCAGTCCGTCGAGCTCGATCGGGGCGAACGAACAGGCCCCGAGACTCGCGAACATCGCGAGCCCCGCGGTGACATGGCGGGGCACCATCGGCTCAGGGTACCGCCGTGGGCCTTCTCACGCCAAGAGTGTACGGATCTCAGACGCCCGCGCCTTCGAGCTGCGCGAGCCGCTCCATCCCGAGCCGCACCTCTTCCATCTCGCCGCGGTACTCCGCCTTGCGGACGCCGATGAGGTAGTAGGATGTAGCCACGAGACTCACCACGGTGAGGATCGTGAGGGACGAGCCGAGGGTCCCGTATTTCAGGTACGCCGGAATCGCGCCGAGCAGCAGGACGAAGGCGTAGGGCACCTTTTTCCAGTCCTTTTCGAGCTCGGCGAGCAGTCCCTCGAGGCGGACCAGCTCGGCTTCCATCTTTTGACGCTTCTCGCTCACGGCTTCCTCTCCTTAGCAGCGATGCGAGCATTCGCACACGGCCGGGCGGCCAGTCTTGTGATCGGCAGGCCCGGTCCGTATCCCCGTCCCCATGAGGCTGGCAACGCGAAGCAACGACACACGTGATGGAGAGCTGGTGGTGGTGAGCAAGGACGGC
This sequence comes from Deltaproteobacteria bacterium, assembly GCA_017644045.1. Lineage (GTDB taxonomy): Bacteria > Myxococcota_A > Polyangia > Polyangiales > Houyiibacteriaceae > UBA1660. The sequence goes on along the minus strand of JAEPMI010000006.1, from coordinate 150,184 downwards.
AAGTCCTGTATGCCCGCCGGGCTGATCGCCCCCACCCTGCAGCAGGCGCTGGACACCTGGGACGAGGCCGCGCCCGCCCTCCAGGGGCTCGCGAACGGCCTCGATTCCGGCGAGCTCGAGGGCGAGCCCCTCGACGTGAGCACCCTTCGCTCGCCGCTGCCGCGCGCCTACGAGTGGATCGACGGCTCCGCGTACATCAACCACATCGTGCTGGTTCGAAAGGCCCGCGGCGCCGAGCCGCCTGAGACCCTCGAGACCGACCCGCTCGTCTACCAGGGCGGCTCGGGCATCTTCCTCGACCCGACGGGCGACATCCCTCTCCCGAACGTGGAGTGGGGATGCGACTTCGAGGCGGAGATCTGCGTGATCCTCGGCGACACCCCGCGTGGGGTCAGCGCCGCGGACGCCGGCAAGTACATCAAGCTGATCACGATCTGCAATGACGTGACCTTCCGGAACCTGATCCCCGCGGAGCTGAAGAAGAACTTCGGCTTCTTCCAGAGCAAGCCGGCGACGGCCTTCGCGCCCTTCGCCGTGACCCCGGACGAGCTCGGCGACGCCTGGCAGGAGGGCCGGGTCCACCTGCCGCTCCTCTCGCACCTCAACGGCGAGAAGGCCGGCGACCCGGACGCCGGTCCGGCGATGCACTTCTCCTTCTTCGATCTGATCGCGCACATCACCAAGACCCGCGCGTTCACCGCCGGCACCATTCTCGGCAGCGGCACCGTGTCCAACGAGGACGAGAGCAAGGGCGTCAGCTGCCTCGCCGAGCGCCGGATGCGCGAGATCCTGAAAGACGGGAAGCCGACCACCGAGTTCCTGAAGCCGGGCGACGCCGTTCGCATCGAGCTCAAAGACGCGAGCGGTCGCTCCATCTGCGGCGTGATCGACCAGAAGGTCGCCCCCGCGTGAAGGACGTCCGGCTCTACGGCTACTGGCGAAGCTCGTGCTCCTGGCGCGCGCGGCTCGTGCTCGGGCTGAAGGGCGTGGAGTACGAGAGCGTGCCGGTGCACCTCGTGAAGGGCGAGCAGCAGGCGGACGGCTACAGTGCCAAGAACCCGATGCAGCAGGTGCCCACCCTCGAGTGGACCGACGACTCGGGCGAGACCCGGGTCATGGGTCAGTCGCTGGCCATGGCGGTCTTCCTCGATCGCCTGATCCCGGAGCCGCCGCTCGTGCCGACCGATCCGCTCGCCGCGGCTCGCGCGTGGGAGCTCGCCGAGATCGTGAACGCCGGCATCCAGCCGCTCCAGAACTCCGCCACGCTGAAGCTCGTCGAGACCCTCGGCGGTGACCGCGCCGATCACGCGCGCGGCGTCATCGACAAGGGCCTGGCCGCCATGGAGCGGCTGGCGGCGACCCTGCCCGGCGAAGGCTTCCTCTTCGACCAGGCGCCCTCGATCGTCGAGGTCTGCCTGGTCCCTCAGCTCTACAACGCCCGCCGCTTCGGCCTCGACGTGGCGGCGTACCCCCGCTTGCTCGCGGCGGAAGAGGCATCCGCCTCGCTCCCGGCGTTCGCGGCGGCGCACCCCGACGTGCAGCCGGACGCCCCGGAGAATCCGACCCCTTGAAGCGCATCCCCGCCCCCACCAGGAGACGCCCATGACCCAGCAGCTGGAGTCGCTCGGCATCGAGAAGATCGAGTCGATTCACTACTACGTCCACGACCTCGAGCGGAGCCGCCGCTTCTACACCGAGAAGCTCGACTTCCAGGAGATCGGCGCGTCGGATCCGGAGTTCAACGAGCGCGCGCAGCAGCGTTCGATCCTCTTCGGCGCCGGCCCGACCCGGATCCTGATCAGCGAGCCCGTGGGGGAGGGCGGCCGCGCCTGGCGCTGGCTCCGCCGGCACCCCGACGGCGTCGGCGCGCTGACCTTCCGCGTCACCGACATCGAGAAGACCTTCCGGCTGCTCGAGGAGCGCGGCGGTACGCCGATGCAGGACATCGAGACCTTCGAGGAGAATGGCGGCAAGCTCCGCACCTTCTCGATCACCACGCCCTTCGGCAGCAGCACCTTCCGTTTCGTCCAGCGCGACGCGGCGTACCCGCGGCTGGTCCCGAACGTCATCGAGTACGACGAGCCCAAGGGCGGCACGAACCGCTTCGGCTTCACCGGCATCGACCACATCACCTCGAACTTCGAGACCATGAAGCCCGCGCTCCTCTGGATGCAGCACGTGCTCGGCTTCGAGGAGTACTGGGGCATCGAGTTCCACACCAACGACGTCGCGCCGGACTCCAAGGAGGGATCGGGCCTCAAGTCGAAGGTCATGTGGGATCCGAAGAGCGGCGTGAAGTTCGCCAACAACGAACCGAAGCGACCCTTCTTCAAGTCCTCGCAGATCTACGTCTTCGCGGAGGACCAGCACGGCGACGGCATCCAGCACGCGGCGCTCGCGGTGAAGGACATCATCCCCGCCGTGCGAGGGCTGCGCGAGAAGGGCGTCGAGTTCTTCCCGACTCCCGGCACCTACTACGACATGCTCCCCGAGCGGATCGAGTCGAGCGGCATCAAGGCGATCGACGAAGACCTCGCGATCCTCCGCGAGCTCGAGATCCTGATCGACGGTCAGGAAGAGAAGAAGTACCTGCTGCAGATCTTCCTGCAGGACTCCGCCGCGACCCACAGCGAGAGCGAGGCCGGTCCCTTCTTCTTCGAGATCATTCAGCGCAAGGGCGACAAGGGCTTCGGCGGCGGGAACTTCCGCGCGCTCTTCGAGAGCATCGAGCGCCAGCAGAAGGCCGCCGGCCGCATCTGAGCCTCCACTACTCGCAGCGTTGCGGCCGCTCGTAGTGAGCGCAGCCGCACGCTGCGCCGTGGTGCGCGAGCGCTTCGTCGAGCGCGTCCCAGTCGATCGCGCCGCGGCGCTCCGACCAGATGCGATCGATGGTGAGCGTGCCGTCCTTCGCGCGCCCCTCGAGTCGACCGACCAACTGGCCGCGGTGCAGCAGCGGCACCACGTACCAACCCCAGCGCCGCTGGGCCTCCGGTTTGTACACCTCCCAGAGGTACTCGAAGCCGAACACCGCCTCGACGAGCTGGCGGTCCCAAAGCAGCGCGTCGAGTGGACCGAGGATCCGCAGCTCGTCGTCCGGCTCGGTCAGCTCACGCTCGAGAAAGCTCGGGGTGGTCAGGTAGGGACCGCGCACGCCCTCGACCGACACCTCGAGCAGCTCGCCGGCCTCGAGCATGGCGTCCACCCAGCCGCTCTTGCGCACCTCGTTCAGCGTCGACCACCACGGGCCGCTGCGGCGAGGCAGTAGCCCGGCGCACTCCGCCCGATGACGGAGCGCCCAGCGCTCGAAGGGCTCGGTCGGGTCCACGCTCGCGACCGCGGAGAGCGCGCGCTCTGGAACGTCGTAGAGCTTCGCCCGGCCGCGGCGCCCCGCCACCACGACCCGACACTGCGCCCACAGGATCTCGAGCGCCATCGAGGTCGCCTTCGCCGTTCCCTTCCATCCGGACCAGTCGAGCGGCACCACCCGGCCGTGGTCGGTGAGCTCCGCGGCGGTCAGCGGTCCGCGCTCGCGCACCTCGGCTTCGACCTCGTCCACGAGCGCGGCGGGCACCTTCTTCTTGCGCGTCTGCGTCCGCCACCACTCGGCCTCGACGAAGCGCGAGCGGTACTGCGGGAACGCGCTCGCCGGCAGGATGCAGCGGACCTTCGCGAAGTGCTCGAAGGCGTTTGCGTAGACCTCGCGATAGACGTCGCCGTGGGCGACGTCGGGGAGCCGCGCCATGACCACCAGGTCGGCGTTCGTCCCGAGCGGGTCGAGGGGGTCGAGCTGGATGCAGCCGAGCAGGTCCAGCAGCTCGGGCACGCTCGTGTCCACGCGCCGGTCGAGGTGATGGTGCGCGAGCATGCGTCGCCGCGCATCGTCGGCCGAGAGGGTGGGCACGCTGTGACCCTAGCGCATGGGTGAGACACCAACCCATTTGGGTGACGTGGAGTTTCTTGCGTTGCGTACCCGGCCGAATGGCATGATGAACCACTCCATGGGGGAACGGATCGTCGCTGGCCGCTACCGGCTCCTTCGCCAGATTGGTCGAGGAGGAATGGGGCGGGTGTTCGCAGGGCACGACTCCGTCATGCAACGCGACATCGCGGTGAAGATCCTGCACGAAGCCGCGTCCTCCGACCCCGACTCGCGGGCTCGTTTCGAGCGAGAGGCCCGAGCACCGCAGCGCATCCAGCATCCCGGTCTCACGGAGATCTACGACGCCTTCGTCGACGAGGACGGGCGCCTCGTCCTGGTGATGGAGCTGCTCGAGGGACAGAGCTTTCAGGAGCTGATGGACCGCGACATGTCGCTCCGGGGGATGCTGGCGCTCCTCCGTGCCGCGCTCGACCCGCTCGCAGCGGCACACGCGGCGGGCTACGTGCATCGCGACATGAAGCCGGCGAACCTCTTCCTCGCCGGCGGCGCGAAGGGGCTCCGGGTCAAGCTCCTCGACTTCGGCGTCGCTCGTGAGCTCGGTGACGGCGAGCTCACCGCAACCGGTGTCATCGTCGGAAGCACGAACTATATCGCGCCAGAACAGGTACACAGCGCGCGCAGCGCACCACCCGCAGCCGATGTCTTCTCGGTCGGTGCGATGATCTACGAGGCCGTCAGCGGAGTGCTGCCCTTCGCCGACAAGAGTCCGCTCGCGACCATCTCGAACCTGGCGGCGGGGAAGTACACCCCTCTGGACGAGCGCGTGCCGGGCGCGGACCCGGCGCTGGTCGCGGTCGTTCATCACTGCCTGGCCCTGGAACCGGAGGACCGACCCCGAGATGCGGCCGCGCTCATTCCGCTGCTCTCGCCATTGGCTCCCACCCGACTGCCGCGCCTTCCACCGAAGACACCCATCGACGCGACGGACCTCTCGCTGACGCCGATGAGCGGCCCCATCCCCGGGTCCACCCCGCAGGCGGCGCCCCAGGCGAGCGAAGGACCTCGCGCCCGCGGCGTCATGATGATCGGCTTGGCGCAGCTGCTGAACCGAGCGCTACAGCGGGGTCACACGCTCCCCCTGGATGCGCGCGATCGGGAGTGGCTGGCTCAGCGCCTCATCCTCTCCGGCTGGTATCCCTTCGACCGCTTCGAGTGGTTGGCGACGATGGTGCACCGACACCTCATGGATGGCTCCGATGAAGCCGCGGTCGAGCTGGGTCGCGAAGCCGCCCGCCTCAACGTGGGCGCGGATGGCGTGCACCACAGCTTCGTCTACGAGGGAAGCGTACGGCGCACGCTGCGCGCCGTCCGGAACATGTGGGGGCGCTACGTGGACTTCGGGAAGACGGATGTGACCTTCCTCGGACCGACCCATGCGCGGCTCGAGGTCACCGGCTACGAGTTCGCGCCGCGGGTCCACGAGCTGATCTTGCTCGGTTGGTGTGAGGTGTTGGTGGAGCTCGCGGGCGGAAAGGTGGTCGCCAGTCAGATCGCTCGTCGGCCATCCGAGGGTGACCCGGCTCTCGAGCTACGAATTCACTACGAGCCGGCGCCGGGCGAGCCGGTCGCGCCGCCGCGATGACGCCGCGTGGGAGGCTGGACCCCGTTGGCCGAGCTCAGTTGATGCCCTGCATCACTTCGAGGAACTCGTCGGCGCTGACGAGACCGGTGATGCGGTGGGCTTCTTCGCCTTCGCCGTCGTGGAAGACGACGAGCGGAAGGCCGGGCTGCTCGTAGGTGTCGTTGAGCAGCGTCCACTTGGCCTCGGTGGCCTTGTCGGCGCTGAGGTCGACGCGGACCGGAACGAAGCGTTGCGCTTCGGCGATGACGCGCGGGTCGCTCATCGCCTGGTGCTCGAGCTCGTTGCAGGCGCCGCACCAGTCGGCCCCGAAGTCGACCAGCAGCGGCTTGCCATCGGTCCGCGCGAGCTCGGCGGCAGCGTCGTAGTCGTCGAGCCACTCGATGTGGGCGCCGGCGGGCAGGGCGCCGAACCAGAAGATCACGCCGAGCCCGCCGCAGGTGGTGGCGAGCACGCCGAGGCCCTTGCGGGTCCTGTCGAGTGCCGAGCCTTCCTTGAAGGACTTGTGGATCGCGCCGATGGCCAGGCCCACCACGACGAGCCCGATGGGGATGTAGAGCCAGAGGTCGCTGCGGAACTCCGGCTGCGGGATCGGGAGAATGCCGCGCAGGTAGTAGAAGGCGAGCACCAGCATCACGATGCCGAAGACGCTCTTGACGTGCTCGACCCACTTGCCGGTCTTGGGGAGGCTCACCGCGAAGGTGCCCACCACGAAGAAGAGCGCGCCGAGGCCGAGGCTGTAGACGAAGAGCGCCGAGGCGCCGAAGGTGATGCTCTGTTCGGTGCCCACGTACGTGAGCAGCACCGTGAGCACGGGGCCGGTACACGGGGCGGCGATCAGGCCGTTGACGAAGCCGACGGCGAAGGCGCCCTTGTATCCGGCACCGCCGACCTGAGCGAGCTTGTTCTGCAGCCCGGAGGGCAGGCTCATGTCCCACGCGCCGAACATGCTGGTCGCCATGGCGATGAACAGGATCGCCAGGCCCACGAGCACCCAGGGGTTGGCCAGCGCCGCGCCCATGGCGTTGCCCGTCAGGGCGCTGATCACGCCGAGCGGCGTGAAGAGGGCGGCGATGCCGAGCACGAACGAGAGGGAGAGCAGCGCGCCCTCGGTCTTGCTCTTGGCCTGACGCGCGCCGAAGACGCTCACCGTCACGGCGATCATCGGGTAGACGCAGGGGGTGAGCGCGGTGGCCAGCCCGGCCACGAAGATCAGCCCGAGCGCGAGCCCGTAGCTGCCGCTGGTCAGCGCCGACTCGAACTTCTCGGCGAGGCTGCCGAGCATGTCCGCCTCGGCGGTCGAGGGGATCGACCAGACCAGGGCGAGTGCGGCCAACGCCAGCGGGATCGACCTACGCATGCGCATCGCCATGATCTAGCATCGGGGCCAGGGACCGGGCCAGGCGAGTCATCGAGCCTTGGTACGCGCGCAGCCCTTACTCGTAACGCTTCTCGAGCTCCTGGCTCAGATCCGCGATGCGGCTGAACATCCGGAGGTGGCGCAGCACCTTGAGCTTCGCGCCCTCGAACTTGTAGCTCGGGTTGATGATCGCATCGATCACTCCGAACTCGCCGGTGTCGAGCTTGACCCAGATCGGGTAGGGCGCGGTGGTCCGAGCGAGGAGCTTCTTCTTGTCGAGCGGCTCTTCCCGCCAGGCCGCCGGGGCGGGGCCCTCGTCCCAATCCTTCAGGTCCAGCTGACCGTCGTGGATGTGGTAGGTCGCGCACACGTCCGTACCGTCCGGGGTGTCCTTGCAGCGCAGCTGGATCACCGCGTCGACGTTGGCGGCGAGCTTCTTGAACTTCGCGTCCGAGTTCAGCCGGCTGAGCATTTCGATGGCCAGCGGCTTGGTCCAAAAGCGTTCGGGCTCCGACATCCGGCCGAGCCTGCCCTCGGAGCCTCGCCGTCGCAAGTCGAATGCCCCGGGATCGCACGAGAATATCGGTGCTCCACCATGGGGGGCCGAAGCCCCCAACACCTTGGGGGTGGGGGAGCAAACCCCCACGGATCTCGGTCGAGGACCGAAAAAAGCTCAATGATCTTCTTGTGGATCGATCCTTGCTCCGTTCCACGACGAAGACGATTCCTTCGGGAATGAAAGAGGAGAGACTCGGATGATGCGGATGCGATGGTTGATGATTGCGGCGATGGCTGCGGCGATGGGCACGGGAGGCCCAGCGTGCGGCGGCAACCCCGATGAGAGCGTGCTGCCCGGCGTGGAAGCGCTGGTGTTCGTGAAGCGCGCCTTCATCAATGGCGAGGGCGACCACGTCGTCACCGGTGGGGCCAACCAGACGATCGACTACCTGCGCTACGTGCCGGGTGGCGGTGTCTACGTCCTCTCGCCGCCCACTCCGGACGGCACGCTCACGAACCTCACCGAGGCCTTCGAGGGTGCGGACATCAACGGCATCGACCTGAGCTTCGACGCTCGCCAGGTCGTGTTCTCGATGCGCTACGCGGGTCAGAGCCACTATCACATCTTCCTCGCGAACGTGGACGGCACCGGCGACGTCCGGCAGCTCACGTTCGGCGACTGGCACGATGTGAAGCCCGTCTTCGTCCCGGGGGACCGCATCGCCTTCGTGACGAACCAGCCGTACACCGAGATGGGTACGCGCGCCGACGAGTACAACCACTCCCGAGTCGTCACCCAGCTGGCCACCATCGCCATCGACGCGGGTGACGCCGACCGGCGCCTCTGCGCGCAGAACCTCTCCCACTCGGCCGACCCCTTCCTCATGTTCGACGGCCGCATCGGCTTCAGCCGCTGGGAGCACCTCGGTCCCCTCAACGACGTCAAGCTGATGGTCATGAACCCGGACTGCACCCAGATGGTCGGCCTCGCCGGCACGGGTGGAAAGCCGGGTAACTCGCTGGTCCAGTTCCACGAGATCAGCGCCGGCGAGTACGTCGGTATCGTCACCAGCCGCCGCGGCACCATCCAGGCCGGCGCCCTGGTGCACCTGGACGCGCTCGCCGAGGGCGGCGTCGACGGCATCACGCTCGACGAGCAGAACGCTCGCTTCGAGGTGCTCACCCCGCAGGTCCCGACCGGCGAGGAGAGCCCGCCCAGCGGCGTCGGTCGCTACCGGCGTCCCTTCCCCCTCGACAACGGCCAGTTCCTGGTCGCGTGGGCCGACGGCGACGTGAACGAGCGCAACGAGCTCTCGGAGACCGCGCCGAACTTCGGCCTCTACCTCTGGGACCCGGAGACCCGCTCCAAGACCCTCATCTACGACGATCCCAACATGTGGGACACCTACGCCATCCCCGTCGTCCCGCGTGACGCCCCGCCGGTTCACCCGAGCCTGCTGCAGCCCGCGCCGGACGAGAGCGAGCCCTCGGTGCTCGGCTCCATCGACGTCAGCATCACCGGCCTCAACGAGAGCGTGCGTGGCGCGGACCTCGATGGTCTGACCCTCGACGACGCGCTCGACTTCGCCACCCGCGTCCGCATCATCGAGGGCTTCTCCTCGGAGATCGGCCCGGTCCGCGAGTTCGGTCTGACCATGCACGAGGGTGCCGCCATCCTCGGCGAGGCCAGCGTCTACGAGGACGGCAGCTGGGAAGCCGCCGTTCCGGCGCGGCTCCCGTACCACCTCCAGCCGCTCGACCGCTACGGCATGGCCATCCGAAACCAGATGCTCTGGATTCAGGCGATGCCCGGCGAGGAGCGCCGCTGCGGTGGCTGTCACGAGGACCGCACCGGTCAGGTGCTTCCGCGTGAGGGCGCCACGACCCTCGCTCAGCAGGCGGGTGCGCAGGACTTCGTCCGCGCCATCCCCGACCGCGTGGAGCTGCCCTGGATCGACGCCGCCAGCGGCACGACCATCCAGGACGTCCTCGATGCGAACTGCGTCGGCTGCCACGACGGTGGCGCGATGGACCCCTACGCCGGCCGCTTCTACACGGTCGACGTGACCACGGAAGAGGGTGAGATGCTGCAGTACGAGATCCCGTACCTGCGCCTCGATGACGAGCCCCTCCAAGTCTACTACGAGATGGAGGTCGTCACTTACCCGGCGTCCTACGTCACGCTGCTCTACCCGTCGGCGATGATGGGTGACTCGGTCGCGACCGGTGACGTGCCGCCCGAGTGGGTCCAGCCCGGCACCGCCCGCACCTCGCGCCTCATCGAGGCCCTCAACATCAACGCGGAAGACGACGCGACCGCCTGGGCCTGGGACGCTCCCAGCCACCCGGAGGACGTCGGCGTCGACCTCACCCGGGAAGAGCGCCTGATGCTCATCCAGATGGCCGACCTCGGTGGTCAGTTCTACTCGCGACGCAACGTCGAGGGCGCCGAGGCCTGGGGGGAGACGACGTACGAATGACTTCCCTCGACCAAGCTCACGAACCGAAGACCACCACCATGAACCCCCAACCCAGGAACAGGACCAAGACCATGAACGGACGACGACTCCTCACCCTGGCGACGACGGTGGCGCTCACCCTGTCGGTGGCGCCCCTGGCGTCCGCCCAGGAAGCCTTCGTACCCCACGACCGCGAGCGCGGTGAGCTCAGCCCGGGCACTCAGGCGCCCACGACGGCCTCGCTCCTCCGCGCAGCGGAAGGCGGCGGCACGACCAGCTCTCTCATCGCGATGCTCGAGTACGGCGAGCGGGTCGAGTGCCACCAGTGTGTGGCGCCGCTCACCCGCAACCTGCTCGAGTCGGGCGACTCCGAGGTGCGCCGCATCTCGGCCTGGTGGCTCCGCCGCCGGATGTTCGCCATCGGCGCCATCATGGCCCAGATGAAGAGCGTCCTCGAGACGGACGCCGACGCGACTCGTCGCGCCCGCGCCGCCATGGCCATCGGTGAGTTCCTCGATCCGAACGGCCTCGAGCCCCTCACGGATGCGTATGCGGCCGACGGTTCGCCGGAGGTCCGCGCCGCGGTGGTCACCGCCCTCGGGCGACTCAATCACCCGGGTGGCATCACCACCATCGCGAGCGCCCTGAGCGACGCCGACCTCACGGTTCGCCGTGCGGCGATCGACCAGGTCCTCAAGGTGAACTTCTTCCGCGAGCACGACGCGCTCATCGGCGCGCTCGGCGACTCCGACACCATGGTCCGCATGCGCGCCGCGCGGCTGACCGGCGTGTTCCACGTCGACGCCGCCGTCCCGGCGCTCGTCGGCATGCTGAGCGGCGACGCCGAGGTCGGCGTCCGCCAGGCCGCGGCCTGGGCCCTCGGCAACATCGGCACCGCCGAGGCGCGCGCCGCGCTTCGCGAGGCCGCGACGGTCGAAGAGGTCTCCCTGGTCCGCGACGCCATCGACGTCGCGATGCGCATGCGCTGACGGTCGATCACGCCGCCACGGGCTCACCCCCGGCGAGGCTCTTCACTGAGCCCCCCTCGGTCCGCGGCGGCGTGATAACTTGACCCCGATGCGTGTCCCCACCCCCCCACGCGCCGCGCTCATCGCCTCCCTGGCGTTGGGCGCGTTCGCGTGTGACTCGACCGCCCCGCCAGGCTCGTCTTACTACAGCGAGCGGATCAGCCCGATCCTGAACGTCGGCTGCGCGCAGCAGACCAACGGCTGCCACATCGACCTGGACGGCAACGCCACCGGCAACCTCGATCTGTCGAGCTTCGATGCGCTCATGCGGCGCGACGACGTGCTCCCGGCGTACGGTCCGTACCCGGTCGGGCTCCTGCTGCTCAAGGGCAGCGACGACGTCGAGATCACCGTCGAGACCTGGGACGCCGATCCCACCAGTGGCGAGCGCTTCGCGCGCATCGAGACCGACATCCGGCACAACGCCGGATCCCTCTTGGACATCGGGTCGGCGGGCTACGCCGAGCTCAAGCGCTGGATCGAGTCCGGCGCGCAGCGAACGGGCGTCCCGGACGAGAGCCTGTCGAGCAACCAGGGGTCGTGCGTCAACGGCGTCCCGGAGTTCGAAGGCTTCGACCCGAGCGTCGACCCGTCCGACTCCTCGTACGCCGACTTCCGGCTCGTGGTGCAGCCGATGCTCCGGGAGACCTGTGCCGGCAGCGACTGCCACGGGCAGGAGCTCGCCGACCTCTACCTGACCTGTGGCGACAACGAGCAGGAGATCCGCTGGAACTACTTCGCGGCGATGAGTCACGTGACGACCCCGGTGTCGACCTCCGGTCTCTTGCGGCGTCCGCTCACGACCTTCCGCGGCGGTAGCTTCCACGAGGGCGGCAACGTCTTCGCCGGCACGGACGACGAGCGCTACCAGATCCTCCTCGCGTGGGCCGAGGACATCGCGACGCGCGCGCCCGAGCTCCTCCGGGACGACGACCCCGATCCGGGTCTGCGCTTCTTCGCCAACCGGGTGCAGCCGGTGCTCGTGCGCGAGGGCTGCATGTTTCTGAACTGCCACTCGCCCTCGATGTTCCACGACCTGCGCCTCCGTGGGGGCGACCAGGGTGTGTTCTCCCGGATCGCGACGCGGCGGAACTACGACATGTCCCGCGAGCTGCTCGCGGTGGAGTCGCCCGACCCGAACGCCGGCCGTCTGGTGGCCAAGAACCTCTTCCCCTTCACTCAGGTGGACGGCGCTCAGGGCATCGCGCACCGCGGCGGCTCGCTCTTCGAGGACTTCTCCACCGGTGGCGTGCTCAACCCCGCCACCGTGGACGACTGCGCCACCTTCGACGCCGACACGGGCGACCTCAACGAGGTGCCTCCCTACTGCGTGATCGCGCGGTGGCACGAGATCGAGCGCGAGGAGGCGGCCGCCAGCGGAGAGATCCTCCCGGTCGATCAGGTGATCGACGGGCTCGTCTGGGTGGCGCGGCCCCCCGGAGTCGGCGATCCGCTGGACTTCGACACCTTCCGCGGCGGCGCCGACCTCCGCTTCGCGACCGCCACCGTGGACGCCGCCGGCGCGACCAGCCTGGACGCCTCCTCGAGCCTCCTCGGCGGCTGTGGCCTCGCGGGCGACCTCGACGTGCGCACGCCCGCGGTCAGCTGGGACGGCAGCCGCATCGCCTTCGCCGTTCGCAGCGGCGCGAGCGAGCCGCTCCGGCTCTACTGGATGAACTCGGACGGGACCGGCTGCGAGCCGGTGCCGGGCCTCGACACGCCGGCTTCCGAGAACGGCATCCTGATCCACGACTTCGATCCGGCGTTCGCGCCCGATGATCGTCTGGTCTTCGCCAGCACGCGCGGCAACGTGGACGGCGCGGTCGACTACCGCGGCCCGACGCGCACGCCCGCCGCCATGGCACCGAACGCGAACCTCTTCGTCCGCGAGGACGATGGGGTGCGACAGCTGACCTTCCTGCTCAACCAGGAGCTCGCGCCGAGCTTCATGCGTGACGGTCGTCTGATCTTCAGCACGCAGAAGCGTCAGCCCGGCTTCAGCCAGATCGCCCTGCGCCGTCAGAACCTGGACGGCGGCGACTACCACCCGCTCTTCGCGCAGCGTGGGACCGTGGGCTTCCCGCGTGCCTTCGAGGTGGTCGAGCTCGCGGGTGGCAACGACTACGCCTTCGTCGGCGGACCGCTCGACGCGGCCGATGGCGCGGGCACGATCGTGATCGCCAACCGCTCGATCGGCCCCGATCAAGCGGGGCGCGATCCCGGCGAGCGCGCCTACCTACACTCGATGAGTGTCCCCGTGCCTGGGGCCTTCGGCGCCATCGCCAACGTCCCGGCGGGACCGGGCGGCAACGGCGCGTTCCGTTCGCCCGCGGCGCTCCCGACCGGTCGGCTGGTCGCCTCGTGTGACCTCGCCGCCAGCGACCTCCGCGCCGGCCCCTTCGCCTTTCAGCTCTGTGAGATCGACCCGAAGGGCGAGAGCGTGCGCGCGATCGGCGGCGACGCGGGGATGGCGAACGTCGAGGCGGTCGCGGTCTACGGACGCGGTCGTCACCACATCTTCCATTCCCGCTTCGACGAGGCGAACGGCGCGTCGCTGATCGACTCCGGCTTCGCGCCCTCGGCCGAGGTCCACTTCCTCGACTTCCCGCTCCTCGAGACGCTCCTCTTCTCGAACGTCCGCGGGCCGCGGGTCATCGATCCGGCGGTCGGAGGCGTGCGTCTCTACGAGGTGCGCCCGCCGCCTCAGACGGCGTCGAGCTTCGGCGAGGTCATGGGCAACGTCGTGAGCGACGAGTTCGGCATGGTCTTCGTCGACGAGCGCGACATCGGCTTCGTTCCGCTCCTCGGCGACGGCTCCGCCCGCGTGCTCTTCGGCGGTGGTGTGCCCTTCCGGATGGCGGCCACCAACGACGGCGGCGACGTGCTGAGCTTCGACGCCGAAGGGGCGTTCATGGGTGACCGCGTCCAGCGCGAGCAGATGCAGGTCTATCCCGGCGAACGGCTCCGCCAGTCCTTCCCCCGACGCTTCTTCAACGGTCTGTGCGGCACCTGCCACGGCAGCGTCAGCGGCCGTGAGCTCGACGTCGCCGTCGAGCCCGACGTGCTGACGAGCGCCACCGAGACCTACGCGAACGAGACCGACCCCGTCGACCTCCGCTGACCGGCGGATTCTGGCTTCGGGGTCGAGGTCTCCCCCGGTACAGTTCCTCGATGGCGGGTGGTTCGGCGACGGTTCGTGGGGTGGTGGTTCTCGGCGTGAGGGAATGGCTCGAGCGCACTCACGGAGAGAGCGCGCCCGCTGTGCTCGAGTCGCTTCCTCCGTCGGCCCGCGACCTCGTCGCTGGTCGTGCATTGATTCAGACGACACGAGTGAGCGCCTCGGCCTTCCGTGCGCTCGGAGACGCCATCATCGACCGCTGGGGCCTCGAGGGTCCAGGGGGCTATCGGTCGGCAGCCGCCTACGTCGCGGAGTCGGACCTCAGCGGTTACATGAAGGTCTTGATGAAGCTGGGCACACCCGGGTTCGTCTTGCGTCGTTTCCCCCGAGTGTGGCGCCACTACTTCGACACCGGGCAGCTCAGCGTGGAGACCGAAGGCGCTGGCGCGGAGGTGGAGATCATTGGCGCGCAGGCGTACGGCGCGGCCGCGCTCGAGGGGGCAGCTGGCTGGATGACCAAGGGACTCGAGCTCTCCGGCGCTTCGGGCAGCAGCGTCATCCGCTCCGGTCCCGACTCCCGCGCGCGCTACCGACTGAGCTGGACCTGACCAGGGTCTGCTCGAAGATCGAGCACGAGCGTCCCTGGCTTCTTGCCGGCATGCTCGACGAGTGAACGAGTCGAACGTCTCGCCCGCGGTGCTCGAGCGCCTGCGCGCCATCTGCCTCGCGCTGCCCGAGGCCAAGGAGCAGCCGGCGCACGGCGATCCGAGCTGGCGGATCCGGAAGAAGATCTTCGCCGCCCAGAAGGGCAACTACGACGGCGGTCGGCCCTCGGTCTGGATGAAGGCGCCGGACGGCGCGCAGGCGGCACTGATGGCGGCCGACCCGGAGCTCTTCTTCTCGCCGCCCTACGTCGGACACAAGGGATGGCTCGGGGTCTGGCTCGACGTCGAGCTCGACTGGGACGAGCTCGAGGAGCTGGTGCGCGACAGCTATCGGCTGGTGGCGCCGAAGAAGCTCGCGAAGCTCCTCGAAGACGACGACGAGTGATTCAATCGCCGCGGCGGCCGGACATGTGGAGGCGCGCCACGAGCGCGATGATCCCGACCAGCAGGATGCCGCCCATCAGGCCGGCCCCTTGGACGAGCGGACCCTCGGTGAAGTCCTCGAGCCCGAAGCGGCCTTCGTACTGAGCGAAGGTCCCGACCACCGAGAGCCGATCGCGGGCGACGACGCCGATCCCGACCGCGCCGACGAGCGCCACCGCGACCAGGAGCATGCCGAGGGTGTCGCGCTGACCGCGGACCATCGCCGACCCGAGCATGAAGCCGGCGGCGCCGACCATGCCGAGCACCATGAAGCCCACCAGCGCCAGCGCGGATGGGATCTGGTTCACGTCGACCGTGTAGAGAAGGAACCAGTCCCCGTGGAAGACGTAGAAGTACACCGCGATCGGCACGAGCACGAAGCAGGTGAAGACCACGTAGGCCATGAAGCTGCGGGTCAGCAGCGCCGGGCGGGGGCTCACTCGCAATTCGACCCGTCCGGCGAGTGCAGCGATGATGCCGGTCGCGAAAGCGAGGCAGATCAGGGTCGGCAGGGGCACGATGCGGAGTGAAGGGCGAGGCTCGCCTGCCCGATGGGGGGCGTAGCCGGGCGACGAGCATAACGCAAAGTTGCGTCGAGGTCGTGCTGCGGATTGCCTCCCTCGGGCCGAACGGAAGTTGACGCACCGGGGGCCGGGTCGATATCCATCGAGGGATGCGTCGATCGCCCATCTCCTGGCCGCAGGTACGGGGAGCCCGGCTCGGGTTGCTGGCGCTGGCGCTCACCCTCCTCGTGGGCTGCGGGCCCACGATCTACTCGGTGAACGTGATGCCGGCGGCCCGTGTCGTGCATCAGGCCGAGGAGGCCGGGGCCGCGGAGCACGCCCCCTACGAGTACTACTACGCTCGCGCCCACCTCGAGCAGGCGCGCCACGACGCCGGCGAGGCCGCCTATCAGGACGCGATCCACAACGCGAAGATCGCCGAAGAGTACGGGGTGAAGGCCCGCGATCTCGCCCGCCGTCGCATGCGCGAGCAGGGACGATGAGATGGCTCGCGGCCCTCGCGGTCGCTCTCTTCGGGTGCCAGGCCGCCTCCAGCCTCCAGGGCCGGATCGACGGGCTCCGTGACGTCATCGACCAGGCCGAGCGGAACGGGGCCTACGCGTGCGCCCCACGCGCCTTGGCGGTCGCTCGGGCCTACAACGACTTCGCCAACGAGGAGCTCGAGCGGGGCAATCTCGCCGAGGCCGAGGACCACTACCTGATCGCCGAGCCGAACGCCCGGGCGGCCCTCACCATGAGCCCACCCGAGCGCTGCTCGCCCCGGGACGTGGTGGTCCACCACACCCCGGAGCCCGGCGACCGCGATGGCGACGGAATTCGCGACCCAGACGACGAATGCCCCGATGACCCCGAGGATCTGGACGGGCACGAGGACGAGGACGGCTGCCCCGAAGATGGGGACATCGATGGCGATGGCCGGATGGACTCTGTCGATCTCTGCGTCGCCGAGCCCGAGGACGCCGACGGGATCGCCGACGGCGACGGCTGCCCGGACCCCGACGACGACCTCGATGGGGTGCTCGACGGGGTCGATCGCTGCCGCATCGACCCGGAGGATCGCGACGGATTCCAGGACGAGGACGGCTGCCCGGACCCCGACAACGACGGCGATTCGATCATGGATGCCGACGACCGCTGCCCAGACGAGCCGGGGCCGGCCGACGAGCAGGGCTGCCCGCGGGTCTACCAGGACGTCGAGGTCACCACGACCCGGATCCGCATCCACCAGAAGATCCACTTCGCCCACGACCGAGCCCGTATCCAGCCGGATTCGTTCGGAATTCTCGACACCGTGGTCCAGGTGCTGACCGATTACCCCGAGATCACCCTCGAGATCCAAGGTCACACGGACAGCAACGGTCGAGATCGGTACAACATGCGCCTGAGCCGAAACCGAGCCAGCGCCGTCCGCCAGTACCTGGTCCGCAAGGGCATCGACCCGAACCGCCTCACCAGCAACGGCTACGGCGAGACTCAGCCCATCGAGTCGAACTCGACTCCCGAGGGTCGTGCCCGCAACCGACGCGTGGAGTTCGTTCGCACCGACGCCGAAGCCCGAGAGGCGCAGCAGTCGTTGTGACGCTCCGGTGCCTTTCTGATAGTTTCCTGCCGCGCCGCATGCTGTCCGTTCGGCGCATGAAAAGCAGCCCATGTCCATGACTTGTCGATTCCGTACGCTCTTCCTCGCCATGGTCGTCTCGCTCGGTGCCGTCGCGCTGAGTCCGGCCCCCGCCGAAGCCCAGCTCCGGCGAGTCCTCGACCTCAACCGTCAGGCCATGGACGCCTACACGAACCTCGAGCTCGAGACGGCGATGAACCTCCTGCAGGAGGCGTTGCAGACCGCCCAGCGGGGCGGGGTGACCGGTTCGCCGCTCGCCCGGACCTACCTGAACCTCGGCGTGGTCTCGATCGGTGGCTTCGGGGACAACGGACAGGGTCTCCAGTACTTCACCCAGGCGCTCGAGGCGGACGGCAACATCCAGCTCGATCCCCTGACGAGCACACCGGACATCTCATCGGTCTTCGGCCTCGCTCGAAACCGCGCGGGCACCGGTGGTGGAAACACCGGGGGCGGCAACACTGGCGGTGGGAACACCGGGGGCGGCAACACCGGCGGTGGGAACACCGGGGGCGGCAGCACGGCCCCGCCCGGCACCATCCCCCACACCCCGGCCGACGAGCAGCTCACGAACACCGCGCTCCCGATCTTCGTGGAGGCACCGGAGGATGCGCCCGTCGGCGAGATCTTCGTCTACTACCAGGCGCACGGCATGCGCGAGTTCAACCGGCTGCAGATGCGCCGGATGACCGGAGGCTTCGGTCTCGAGCTCCCCTGCAGCGAGGTCATGCAGCCGGCGGTGAAGTACTACATCGTCGCGTTCGACCAGGACGGCGGCCCCATGGGCACCGCCGGCTCGCCCGAGCAGCCCTTCACGGTGAACATCGTCGCGCAGCGCACCCTGCCGCCGGCCGCGCTCCCCGGGCAGATCCCGCCCGAGCAGTGCTCCGACGCCGAGTGCCCGCCCGGCATGGAGTGCAACAGCGGCGGCAGCGCCGGCCTCGGCGACACCTGCGTCGCCAACTCCGACTGCCGCGGCGGACTCAGCTGCGAGGACAACTTCTGCGTCGCCGAAGAGGGCGGCGGTGATGACGAGCCCGGCGAGACCATCGGCTTCTTCGCCGAGGTCGGCTTCACGCTCGGCCTCGGCTTCGCGAGCGCGGGGAAGGAAGCGGACGCCGGCATCGGCCAGCCCGGTGGGTGCGATCCCACCGATCCGAACCAGGACTGTCAGGCCTACGAGGATCCCGACATCGGGGGTCCTTGCATGGGTGAGACCTGCCATGTCCGCGTCGAGCAGTCGGGCTTCGTGCTCGCGCCCGCGCTCCGCATCACGCTCGGCTACTGGATCATCCCGCGCTTCGCGGTCGCGGCCCACATCCGCTACTCGTTCTCGAGCGGCGAAGGCACGCTGGCCTCGACCATGATCGGTCTGCGCGCGATGGTGCAGTTGACCCAGCCGGCCATGGAAGGCTTCCACGCCGACGCTTTCCTCGGCTCGAGCTTCGGCCAGTACCAGATCGCGCCCCCGCAGAGCGGCGCGGCCGAGCCCTACATCATCAGCGGCCTCAACAGCGTCCAGATCGGCGCGAACGTCGGCTACCGGATCATGGAGAACTTCGGGATCAACCTGACCCCCGAGTTCCACATCCTCTTCCCGGCGTCCCTCTGGGCCATCGACCTGACCCTCGGCCTCGCCGTCAGCTTCTAGCCCCAGGCTTCAATCCGCCCCGGGCTTCGTTTCACCCACTGGGTCCTTGTTCTCGCACAAAGCCACAGAGAGCACGGAGTCCCACAAAGGACTGGACCGGGGTTGATCCAACCCTTTGTGAGTCTTCGTGTGCTTCGTGCCTTCGTGCGAGAACAAGGGCACATCGGCTCCAACGAAGCCTGACGGGGGGGCCTACCGGAGGCGGATCAGCCTGGAACCGAGGAGCTGGTAGAGCACCTTGCACACCTCGAAGGATCCGAGGTGCGTGGTGGCGATGATCTCGCGGATCGTCCGGCGCCCATCGACCGCGTCGAGCACCGTGCGCTCGTCCGGCTGCATCCGCTCGCGGGGCGTCTCGCGGACCACGTCCACGTCGATGAGCGGGACGCGATCGAAGGAGTCGATCTGCTCTTCGATGAGCCGCCACTCGTCCACGCGGCGTAGCCCCTCCATGAGCATCGAGGTCATCGGCAGCGCGAGCTTCGCCTCTTCGGCCTCCGGGCGGATGGCGAAGCGGCTGAACGAGAACGTGCCCCGCGGCCAGCGCAGCGCCTCGTAGACGAGCTCGCTGCTCTGGCGCGCCAGCGCGCGGTTGAGCTCCTCCTCGGAGATGGAGCCGAGGCGCATCAGGCGGCGGCCGAGCAGGCCCTGACCCGGCCGCGCCAGGAGTGGCGCGAGCTCGTCCTCGTCGAGCAACCCCTCGGCTACGATGTACCGGCCGAGGCGCAGGTCGACCGGTGTGCCGCGCGCCAGCACCAGGTCCACCGCGCCCTTGGTCATGCAGAGCGAGATGGCCTTGCCGTCCGACGAGCGCACGACGAGCACGCCGGTCTGACCCTGGTGCTGCAGCGTCTGCAGCACATCGCCCAGCCCGACGTGCTCGAGCCGACCGTGGAAGGAGAGCTCGCCCTCCTCCGGGTGGTCCGGGAGTCGGCGCCCGAGCTCCTCGACCTTGGTGAAGAGCACGTCGGCCGGCACATCCTCGAGCGCCGCGCCGAGCGTCGCGGCGGCCTCCGGCACCAGCTCGGTGAGCCAGTCCGCGAGGTGCGTCCGGATCGCGTCTGCGGCCGGGTTCGGGTCGTCCGGGCCGATCGCCTCGAAGCCGCCGGTGTCGTTCTTGGGCGCCAGCGCGTGAGCGACCGCCGTGAGCAGCGCGTCACGGCCGAAGGGCTTGCGGAGCGCGTCCTTCGCGCCGGTTCGGTCGAGCGCCGCCTGCGCGTCGCCCGCGGTCATCAGCACCACGGGCGCGTCCCGCAGATTCGAGATGCCCGCGAGCGCGGTGCAGAGACCAGCGGCGTCGAGCGCGCCGACCGGCGGCCCGTCGGGGTCCAAGAGCACGAGGTTGGGCACGAAGCGCTGAGCGATCGCGAGCCCGTCGCTCGGGTCCGCTGCCTCCTCGACCGTGTGTCCGACTTCCTCGAGGGTGCGACGCACGACGCGCCTCACCGTGTCGGCGGCATCCACGACGAGGATGCGCCCGCTCACGCGCAGAGCCCCGCGTGACGGCGAAGGTGCATGGCGGGCTCCGATGCCCAGAAGGAGAGCAAGTCCCGCGCGATGGGCGACCCCTCGAGGAGCGCGCTACCGGAGAGACCCGCGATGTCGCGTTCGGTCCGCTGCAGCGCCTGCACGCTCTGGCCGAGGTCGTCACTCAGAAGCGCGGCGATGCGAACCGCGGTGCGTTGCGCGGCGCGCGCGAAGCGACCGAAGTTCACCTGACCCGCGGCCACGTAGTGGCGCGCCGCCTCGTCGACGTTCTTCCGGTGGAGCCAGGGCGTCGCCTTGTGCAGCCGTTTGCGCTGCTCGTCGAGGAACTCCTCGCTCGTCAGCCCGCGTCCGTAGCCTCCGTCGACGTTTCGCGCGGCCGAGGCCAGCAGCACCTCGAGCTCGCGCGGTGTCAGCTTCTCGACGGCTTCGATCCCGCGAGCGACCTGCACCAGCGGGCGCGCCAGCAGGAAGACCTGCTGCGCCTGCGAGAGCTCGGCCGTCGACGCCGGCACGATGATCATCGGCGGGTTGCCCAGCTCGAGCAGGTGCCCGACCTGCCGCGAGTTGTGGAGGTAGAGCTCCCAGTCCTCGATGCCGAGGATCGCGGCCACATGATCGCCCAGCGCGCGCAGTGGATGACCGTTGCGTGAGGTCAGCCGGTCCCGGCTCGACAGACCATAGCTCTCCAGATCTGCCGGGTAGAGCTTCTGTAGCGCCGGCTCGAGCATGCGCAGCAGCTCGAGGGCCGCCTGCTGTTCGGCGGACGGTGTGCCGAGCTGGTCGAGCACCTCGCGTGCGAAGCTCCCGGCGCGCGCCTGTGCCGTCGCGCGGTGCTGATCGAGGAGCGAGCGGTCGTCGTGGTTCGACTGCCCCAGGACCACGAGCGGCTCGGTGGCCACCCGCGCCTCGACGCTCTTGCCGGCCTGCACGTGCGTTCGTGCGAGCTCGCGCCAGGACTCCGCGCGCGTGGGGTCGGCCATCAGTAGGCCCTGGAGGACCTTGGTGGCGCGCTCGGTGTCGCCGGCGGAGCGGAGTCGCATCGCCAGCTCGCGCTGCAGCGCCGGGTCTCCACCGCTCGCTTCGATGCCGCGCTCGAGCAGCGAGATCGCCTGCTCGAGCTGACCCATCTGGTCGTGGAGGACGCGCGCCATCTCGAGATAGGCCGGCGCGCGCGCCTCTTCGGTCGCCTGCCGCTCCGCGTGGCGGCGGATGGCGTCGAGGTACTGGTCCCAGCCGGCGGCGCTCTCCACCCGCGACTTCAGCTCGAGCGCCGACTCGCTGCCCGGTCCCTCGAGCACCACGGCGTCGCGCAGCGCTTCGGCGGCGGCGACGTCGTTGCCCCGACCGAACTCGACCCGGGCGAGGCGCGTGAGCGCCTGGCCGCGCAGGTCCGCGTCCTCGCTCGTGGCGACCAGCAGTCGCTTCGTCGCGTCGACCGCTTCGTCCAGCCGGTCCTCGCGCTCGTGAATGTCCGCGAGCCGCTCCAGCGCCGGCACGTGCTCCGGGTCCACCTGGAGCACGGCCTGGAGGCTCACCAGCGCTCGCGCCGGCTTGTCGAGCTGCTCGTCCCAGAGCTCCGCCAGCGCGAGGTGCGCTTCCTTGAGCACATTGCGATCGGGCGCCTGCTGCACGACCTTGGTCAACAGACCGACCGCCTGCTCGTGCTGTCCCTCGCGCAGGTGGTACTCGGCCAGCCGCTTGAGCGTGGGGACGTGGTTCGGCGACCGGCGCAGCGTCCGGTTCAGCGAGCCCACCGCGGCCGCGAGCTTGTTCTGATCGTCGGCCTGGATGCGCGCGACCTCGAGCCAGAGAGTCGCGCTCGCTTCGGCGTCTTCGGCGGCGGCCGCGGCGCGCCCGAGGAGGTCCGCCAATCGGCCGTGCTCGCCGCGCGCGCGAAGGATCTGACCGAGGAGCGTCGCGGCGTCCTCGCTTCCGGGCGCGACCTCGAGCGCCTTCTCGAGGTCACCGACCGCTCCGTCCACGTCGCCGAGCCGCTCGCCCCGCACCTTCGCGCTGCGAACCAGCAGTCGCGCGGCGTGCGTGCCGTCGGTCGCGATGCGCGCCTCCTGGCGCGCGGCCTCGGAGAGTACCGTCGGGTCCTCGGTTCGCTCGGCGATGCGCGAGAGACCGCGGGTCGCGCCGAGGCTTCGTCCATCGAGCCCGAGCGCCGACCGATAGGCTGCCAGCGCCCCCGCGGAGCCGAGCCGCTCGAGCGTCTCGCCGAGCCGGGTCAGGTGGGCGGCCTTCAGCGCGTCGTCGGTCGCGATCGACGCGATGCGCTGGTCGACGGCCGCGAGCCGCTCCTCGTCACCGGTCGCGAGCGCGAGCTGCTCTTGCGCGCGGAGGGCCACCATGTGACTCGGCTCGAGCGCGAGGAGCTGGTCGTAGACCACCATGCGGTCTTCCGGCGTGCCCACGCCCTGCTGCTCCATCACGCGGGCCTGCGCCTCGAGGGCGGCGACCTTCGCCTTGGTGTCGACGAAGATCTTCGCCTGCGCGGCGTGCACCTTGGCCAGCGCGTCCCACGAGTCGACGCGGCGGTAGAGCTCCTCGAGCGCGAGCAGCGCACCGAGATGGGTCGGTGCACGTTCGAGCACCGCCTCGAAGCGGGCGATGGCCTTGCGCGGCTCCGAGAGGTCGTGGGCCCAGACCTCGCCCTCGCGCATCATCGCGTCGAGCACGAGCTTGGTGTCCTCGAGCGACGCGAGCTCCTTCTGGATCTCCCGAGCGAGGTTGCCCCACTCCTCTTCGCTGGCGCGGATGCGGGTCAGGGCGTCGAGGGCGGGGCGGTGAGTCGGGTCGGCGTCGGTCGCGGCCTGGTAGGCCTTGGCGGCGCCCTTCGCGTCACCGAGATGCTCCTCGCGGACCTCGCCGAGGCGGAAGGAGAGTCGCGCCTTCGCCTGCTCGGTCGAGGCGCCCTTCAGCTGCTGCTCGACGACGCGAGCGAGGCCTTCGAAATCGCTCCGCGCGTGCAACAAGCGCTCGAGCGCATCGAGCGCCGGGCCGTGCGCCGGATCGATGCGGATCGCGCGCTCGTAGTAGCCGACGGCATCTGCTTCTCGGCCGAGGCGTTCCTCGCAGAGCTCCGCCATCTTCTGGAGCAACACCACCGACGCGGCGTCGTCGCTCACCTCGAGCTCGCGCTCGTAGATGTCGAGCAGGTCCTCCCAGCGACCGGCGGCGTGGTAGAGCCGGCCCACGCTCGTGAGCCCCGGCACGTACTTCGGGTCGATCTCGAGCAGCTGCTTGAACCGCGCCAGCGCACCCTTGCGGTCGCCGAGCTCGAGGTCCATCACCTCACCGCTCCGATGGAGGAGCGCGACCCGAAGCGCGTCGTTCTTCTGCTTCGGGTCCTTGGTGATCTCCGCGATCTCCATGTCGAGCGCGGCCACGAGCTGCTCGTGCTTCCCCGCGCGCTCGGCGGAGCGCTGCAGCGCGTGGATCGCGCCGAGGTGTCCCGGCTCCAGCTTCAGGATGCGCTCGTATGCGTGCGCCGCCTTGTCCGGCTCGTCGAGCAGGTCCTCGTAGACCGCGCCGATCTTGAAGAGGTAGGAAACGGCCCGCGTCGCTTGCTCGGAGCGATCGACCGCGCGTTCGTAGAGCTCGATGAGATCGCGGTGCCGACGCGCGTCTGCCAGCAGACGGACCAGCGCCTTGAACGAGGGCTCGTAGCCGGGGCTCGCGGTCATCGCGCGGTCGTGCTGCTCGATCGCTTCCCCGGCGCGGTCCTGCTCCTCGAGCAGCTCGGCGACCCGCACGTGAGCGGCGGCCTTCCGCTCCGGGTCCTTCGCCTGGGAGGCCTCCTGCGCGTGCATGTTCAGCGCGCGCTCCCACGCGCCGGTCTCGCGGTAGATCGGCGCGAGCGCCTGCAGCGTCGGCACGTGCGTCGGGTCGATCTTGAGCGCCGACTCGTACCAGTGGATGGCGGCGTCCTGTCGCCCGAGCCGATGCTCCTCGAGGGCGCCGATGCGGTGGAGCACGCCGAGCTTCTCGCGTGGCTCCTGGATCGTCAGCACCAGACCCTGCAACGCCTCGACCAGCGCGTCGAAGCGTCCCTCGCGCTCGTAGAGCCGAGCGAGCTGCCGCAGGATGAGCGGGTCCTCGGGGTCGATGGCGGCCGCGCGCTCGAGCGCGTTCATCGCCTCGCGGGCGTTGCCCAGCCGGTCCGCGTGGAGCCGGCCGACGCGATAGAGCGCCATCGTGCGGACGGACGCTTCGTCCGTGAGCTCCACCTCGAGCTCGAGCACGCGGATCAGGTCGCGCCAGCGCTCGTGCTCGTAGTGCAGTCGCTTGAGCGCCGCGAGCGCACCCGGGGCACGCGAGTCGAGTCGGAGCGCGGTCTCGTAGAGCTCCGCCGCGCGGCTCTTGGAGCTCTGTCGCTCGACGAGCCGGGCCCGCTGCGCGACGAGCGCCGCGCGGTGCGCGGGATCGTCGGCGACGGCGTTCGCGGTCTGCTCGAGCAGCTGCTCGACCTCGGGCCAACGCCGTTCCTCGATGAGGCGCTCGGTGAGCGCGCGGAGGATCGCCGGGTTGCTGCGGTCGAGCTCGAGCGCGCTGCGGTACGCGCGGCGCGCGTCGTCCTTCTTGTTGAGCTCCTTCTCGAGCAGCCGGCCCTTCTCGTAGAGGAGCGTGGCCTTCTGCGTCGGGTCGGAGGTGATGCGCGCTTCGGCGTCGTAGAGCTCGAGCACCTTCGGGAAGTTGCGCTGGCCGATCAGCACCCGCCTCGCGCCCCGGAGGACGGGCAGGTGCTCGGGGCTCGACTTGAGGGCGGTCTGATAGTGGGTCGCTGCGCGTCGAAGGTCACCGAGCGGCGCTTCCTGGAGTCGCGCGATCTCGAAGTGGAGTCGCGTGAGCTCGGCGGGGTCCTGCACGCCCTTCAGCGCCGCCTCGCACTCGGCGATCAGTGCCTTGGCGGCGGCCTTCGCGTCGTCGCCGTAGCTCGGCTCCGGCACGCTGTCGGTGGTGGGCCGAGCGGCGGGCTGCGCCGCCGCGGGGGTCTGTCCCGGCGGCGCCGCGCGCGGAGGCGTCATGCCGGGCGGCGCGGCCTGCGGAGGACTGACACCCGGCGGCTTGGGCGGCGCGCGCCGTTTCTTCGGCGGCGGTGGCGGTGCCGACGCGCGCGGCGGCTTGGGCGGCGCCGGAGCCGACGCGCGGGGTGGTGGTGGCGGCGCCGATGCGCGCGGCTTCGATGCGGGGGGCGGCGGCGGCGCAGACGCGCGCGGCTTGGACGCGGACGGCGGCGGGGGCGGCGCGGACGCCCGCGGCTTGGAGGCCGAGGGCGGCGGTGGCGGCGGCGCGCTGCTCCGGCGGGCAGGTGTCAGCCCGCCCTGCGACTCGCTCGGCGCGCTCGCGGCACCGGCGATGGTGTGAGCGTGCGCCGGACGCTTCTTCGGTGGGGGAGGGGGCTGAGCCTTCGACGCGAGCTCCTCGACGCCCACTTCCATGGTCTTCGGGCGATCGTCTTCCTCGGCCATGCGGAGATGATGCCTTCGAGGCTGGCGAGATGACAGGAGGAACTGTGGTTCCACCGTCGCGCGAATCCTGCGGGATCGTCAGGCCGTCAGGCGGCCGCGGGCGCGAAGTCGCGCAGCTGCGCCCGGAGCTTCCGCTTGGCGCGCGCCTCGAGCTGACGGGCACGCTCGCGGCTCACGCCGAGCTCTCGGCCGAGCGCCGCGAGGGTGCGGCCCTCGTCGGAGA
This sequence comes from Deltaproteobacteria bacterium, assembly GCA_017644045.1. Lineage (GTDB taxonomy): Bacteria > Myxococcota_A > Polyangia > Polyangiales > Houyiibacteriaceae > UBA1660. Next base: position 124,136 of record JAEPMI010000006.1, on the reverse strand, counting down.
GGATCCGCTTCTCCACGATGTAGCGCTCGCGCTTGTCGAGGGCGCCGAGGGCGTCGCCGAGGCGCGCCTCGATGGCCGCCTGGCGCGAGCTCCGTTCGTAGAGGTCGTCCTGGGGCGTCTGCTCCGACACGAGCGTGTCCACCATGGCGACGCTGCCGTCGTCGAAGACCTGCTGATCGAGCGAGACGTCCTTGGCCTCGAGCCTGCGCAGCATCTTCGCCATCTTCTCCGGCGTCACGTCGAAGCGCTCCGCCATCATCTCGATGCGCTTGCGCGGGTCCTGCTCGATCGTCGACACCCGCGCGCGCTCGCGCCGGAGGCGGAAGAAGAGCTTCGAGCGGAGCGGGCCGGAGCCGGCTCCGACCATGCTGGTCGAACGCACGACCGCTTCCAGGACGTAGGCGCGGATCCAGTAGCCCGCGTAGGTCACGAAGCGCGTGCCGCGGGAGGGGTCGAACTTCGACACCGCGGTCACCAGGCCGATGCTGCCTTCGGCGATCAGATCGCCGAGTCGCACGTCGTAGCGGCGGTACTGCAACGCCACCGCGACCACGTAGCGGAGGTTGGCCTCCACCAGCTCGTTGGCGGCTTCCTGGTCGCCCTCGAGCACTCGCTCGGCCAAGCCTCGCTCGGTCTCTCGATCCAGTCGCGGGATCGCCCGAACTCGCTTGATGTATCGGTCCAGCTCGGAATCTCGTCGGTTGGCCACGGTCGTCTGCGCTCCTCTGCGTCCGCACCTGGGGTGCGTCCTGGGTACGCGAGGGAGACGGGCGCCCGAAGGTAATCGTTACGACGAGTATTTTCTCCGACGACTGGGCCTCTCATCGGGGCATCTTGCCTCGATTGGTCCGAATCGTCGGCTCGAGCGGTGTGGCGCGAGCCCGGAGGGGCTAGGCGGCGAAGCTGCTGCCGCAGCCGCAGGTGGCCTTGGCCTGCGGGTTGATGAACTTGAAGCCCGCCCCGTAGAGGCCCTCGACGTAGTCGATCTCGGTGCCCTCGAGGTACTGGAAGCTCATCATGTCGATGTAGAGCGGAATCCCGTGGGATTCGTAGGTCTGGTCGAGCTCCGTGGTCTCGTCCTCGAAGAAGAGGTCGTAGGTGAAGCCGGAGCAGCCTCCGCCGAGCACCCGCACGCGGAGCCCCTGAGTGCCGAGGTCCTCGGCTTCGCGGATCTCTTGGACCTTGGCGGCGGCGGCATCGGTGAGCGAAATCATGGGTCGTCTGTTTCCTGGAATCGGGGGGTGACTGAGGGCGCAGTGTACGTTCGGCCCGAAGGCGCCGCAACGGGGCGCTCGTGCGAGGATCCATCATCATGATCGACCTGAATGGCAAGCGCGCCCTGGTGACCGGCGCCGGTGTTCGAGTGGGGGCCGCCATCGCCACCGAGCTCGGTCGGCGAGGCATGACCGTGGCGCTCCACTACCACTCGTCGGACGCCGGTGCGCGGGAGACGGCGAAGGCCATCGAGGCCGCGGGCGGGCAGGCAGCGCTCTTCCAAGCGGACCTGAGCGACCCGAGCGCTGCGGCGGCGCTGGCGCGCCGCGTGACCGCCGATCTCGGTGGCCTGGAGGTGCTCGTTCCGAGCGCTGCGAACTTCGAGAACGTGGCGCTCGACGACATCGACGACGGCCACTGGGAGCGGGCGCTGATGCTCAACCTCCGTGCGCCCTTCGAGCTCGCTCGCGCCGCCGCTCCGGCCCTGCGAGCGAGCCGCGGCGCGATCGTCTTCATCACCGGCTTCGGCACCGAGGTGCCCTACACGGGCTACCTCCCCTACCTCGCGAGCAAGGGAGCGCTCCGTCAGGTGATGCGCACGCTCGCGCTCGAGCTGGCGCCGGAGGTGCGCGTGAACGCGGTCGCGCCGGGGACGGTGCTCCCGCCCGAAGACATGACCGCCGAGGCGACGGAGGCGCTGGTCTCGAAGGCGCCACTGCGAAAGGTCGGCGCCGCGAGCGACGTCGCCGAAGCCGTGGCGTACCTCGCGTCCGCGCCCTACGTCACCGGCCAGCAGCTCCTGGTCGACGGCGGCCGCAGCGTCGCGTCGACGTAGCCTCTCGTGTAGCTGACGTGAGTCTCAGAGGCAGGACAACCCGTCGGGATCGACGTCGACGCCCTCCATCCAGGCCCAACACTCGTTGGTGTATTCGCTGCCGTCGCATCCACAGACGGGAGACAACTCACCGCCGCAGGAGCTGGGCATCCCACGGCACCCACCCAGGGCGCCGCCGCACCCGACGCTCTGGCAGAAGTGGAAGATATCGAACTGGTGGCACTCGGAGTCCTGCCGGCAAGGGAAGTAGGTCCCAGGCGGCGGTTGTCGGCAGCAGTCATCGCACGACGCGTCGAAGCACGCGCCGGTGTAGGGACAACAATCGGACCCCTCCGGGCACTGTCCGTCGTGCCCGCATGCCACACGCGGCGGGCCCCAGACGCAGAATCCTTCGTCCATATCGCACCGTCCATCGGCGGGGCAGTCTCCGTCGTCATCGCAGCGCCTTCGACCGCCTGCGGCGAGCTGAGGCTGCCCACACGCGCCACCCGAACCCACCTCGCCCACGCGAACGCCGGCGCGATGGGCTGCACATCGACTCGGGTAGGTCTCCCCATCGCACCCGCAGACGGGCTCGGAATCGCCCCCGCACCCGCCTGGGTCGATGCAGCGACCCTCGCCGAGGCAGGTCCCGTCCAGGGCGATGCACACCTGGCCCTCGGCGCAGTGCTCGTTGGCTCGACATTCGCCGTCGGGCGGCACGGGGCATGCGGTTGGGTCGGCGATCGGATCGAAGCACGCCCCAGTGTCGAAGCAACACGCCTCGCCCACGGCGCAGTCGGTCGCGCCGCAACGGACGGCGGTGGGGCCAGCGTCCACACCTGCGTCTACGCTGGCGTCCTCCCCGAGGTCGACGACACGCGCGTCGAGGCCGGCGTCGATGGCCGCATCGTGGCCGGCGTCTCCCTCCGGGACGTGCGCCGTGCCGCAAGCCACCAGGCATGCCGCCAGGAGCATCACGCGTGTCACTGGACCTCCGGCAGCGGAACCGCGTGACCCCGCCTCGCGAAGAAGCCATGAGTCTCCAGCGACCCCCCTTCGCCGGCGAAGCGTGCGAGGAAGGCCCCGTCCAGGTCGCGGAGCACCCGCATGGGAAGGGTCGAGATGAACTGTGCCTGTGACTCTTCGTCCTGGTGCTGGGCTCGGACCGCACAGAGGGTCGACCGGCATTCGAGCCGAATCAGGCGGCCGTTGTCCGTGAGGAGCTCGGAGGAGGTCCGTTCGAGTAGGAGCTCCATCTCGCGGGCCCAGTCGGGGTCACGCCCCTGCGCCGCGAGAGCTTCACTCACGGCCGAGACTCGGATCGCGTTCACTCGTTGGTCTTCGGCGAACATCTGCTCATAGCTTGGCATCGGGGGCGTGGGTGTGCCGGGATCATCCACCTCCTCGGCAGTGGGCTCGGCCCATGCACCAGGAGGGGGTGCCGGTGAGGCGGTCGCTTCTCGACCCCCTCTTCGCGCGACCGAGCCCGACGCGGGAGGAGGCAATGCTCGTGGTGGTTCGGCACTCGCCTCGACGCTGCGGTCGAGGTGCTGAACGAGATAGCTCGCTCCGAGCGACGCCATCACTGCGACGAGGATGGTGGGCCAGCTGACTCCGCGCGCCCGAGCCATGAAGTCAGTTTTCGCGAACTCGGTAGAAGTAGACTTTGCTATCGGTGATGTCGCTGCGCGGCATGTCGCAGTAGATGCTGTAGTGACCGCCATCCGACGAGTCGCTGAGATCCATGGACTCGAAGGTCAGGGTCTCGCGTCCCGTCGTGGCATTGTCCGTGATCTCGAATTCGCTGCGCAGCAGAGAGCCCGTCGAGTCGTACGAGTACATCCCGCACCAGACAGCACTGTTGTCGCTGCCGTCGTAGACGACCACCTCCGAGGTATCCAGGCCGTCTGCGCTCGAAAGCTCGCTCCGGACGACCGGGCACCAGACGCCCCGTGCATTGGTCGCGCTGCCGTTGCGGACGTAGCCAGCGTGCAAGTAGACGTCGGTGCCGTAGTCGTAGCCGAAATTGGGCTGGCAGCCGTTTCCGCCGTAGACGCGGTCGCTCGTCGCGCTGGTCACAGCTGGAAATGCCATGATCCCGATGGCGGCAGCGATGGTTGCGAGCAGGAGGATGCTGGGCGACTTGTTCATGGCGTGTCCGAGTGGAAGAGCGAAAATTGCGAGCCGTCTACCACGGTCCGACTCTCCAGCGAATCCCCTGGATGGGTGAAACCGTGTTCTTGGGTAACGAGGCGCCCACTCGGAGCTCGGCAGGCTACTCGACGAGGTCGACGGAGGGTCTGCGGGCGCCGACCTCGATCGGGGCCTCGCCTTCGAGAGCTTTTCGTTTCACCAGCGCGAGCGCGAGCGCGCCCTCTCCATTCGCCGCCGCTGACGTGATCGTTCCGACGTCTCGATCGGCCGCGGTCACCGAATCACCGATCGACGGTGCCGGACCGCTCTCGAAGGTCAGTCGCACCAGGCGCTTCGGCGGCTTGCCGCGATGCTCGAGCATGACCACTGGCTCCTGCCCGACGTAGCAGCCCTGGTCGAAGGCGAGCGCGCGCTTCTTCAAACCGGCTTCCTGCGGCAGCGTGTGGTCGCCGAAGTCGACGCCCATGCGTGGACGCGCGGCGCGGATGCGGGCGAGCTCCCAGCCGGCTTCCGAAACGGCCGGGACGTCGAGCGCGGCGAGCTGGGCGTCCGCGCTCGCGGCATCGACCAGGAGCTCGCGCCCACCGTGACCGAGCCGGTCGATCGCCAGAGACGCGACGCCGTCCGGGACGGCCGCTTCGGCGGCCGGGCCCTGGATGGAGAGCACCCGCACCGGGAGCCGCTCGAGCTCCACGTCTTCCATGACGAGGAAGCGCTCGAGGCGCTCGAGGATCGCGTCCGCGTGGCTGCCGGGGAGGAGTAGGTCGAAGCGCTCTTCGCCCTCGTCGTTCGGTCCACGGTCGACCACGTGGAGGTCGCCGACGATCTTGCCCTTCACGGCGAGCACGAGCGCGTATCGGACCGCGTCGCTTCGCTCGCGCAGATCGACCGTGAGCTGCCCGTGGAGCCATTCGCGCGCGTCTTCGCCCACGGCGGCGACCACCACGTCGTCGAGCAGTCGGGCACCGGCGCGCTGCGCCAGGAGATCGGCCTCTTCGGAGGGAGTCATGGCTGCATCCATCGCGCGAGTCGCACGCGCTGTCGAGGGGTCGGTTCCGCCAATCGATCGTGAAGATCCATTCACGGTGTGTCGTCTGGTCGGGGTCATCGCAACGATCGAGGGCGGGTTTCGGCACGAAACCATTGAATAAAAGCGCCTCGGGTGACTGGCCCGGAGATTGCTCTTACCTTGAACAAGTCCCATGCGCCTCTCCTCCCTCACCGCCTTCCTCTCCCTGACCGCGCTCCTCGGCGCCTCCACCGCGTTCGCTCAGCCGCGCCGCCAGGCAGCGGTCGCGTTCGACGACGGCGGCGAGGCAGCGATGATCGCCCGCATCAACCAGATGCGCGCCGAGGCCGACCTGGCGCCGCTGCAGCGCCACCCCGGCCTCGACGAGGCAGCCCGCGCCCACAGCCGCGACATGGCGCGCCACTCGGAGCTGGTCCACGTCTCCGAGCGCACCGGGACCCCCGCGGCTCGCGTCCAGGCCACTGGCGTGACCGCCTCGCGCATCGGCGAGAACATCGCGAAGCACGCGACGACCGCCGGCGCCTTCGAGGCGATCCTCAACAGCCCGGCCCACCGCGCGCAGCTCTTCGAAGAGGGCTTCACCCACATCGGTCTCGCCGCGCTCCCGACGTCCGGCGGCACCTACGTCACCCAGGTGATGGCCGCCATCCCGGCGCCCGCCGAGCTTCCGCCCCCGGCGGTCGAGGACACCGCGTTGCCCGAGGCGCCGCTGCCCCCGCCCGCCGAGACCCAGCCCGCGCCGAGCCCCGCCCCGGAGCTCGAGGACGCCGCGGACGTGGAGGACCTCGACCAGGCGCCGCAGTTCGACGACGGCGAGGTGCCCGCGCCTCCCCAGCAGACCCGGAGCACGCCGCGTCTGCGCGTCCCGGCCGGTCACCGCAACGTCGCGGGCTACTGGGTCCACCAGCAGGGCCGCTGGTGGTACTTCCCGGTCCCGCCGAACGCGCGCCCGGGCATGCTCCTGAACCCGGACCTGAGTGTCCAGGGTGGTCCGCCCGGCGTCGAGGACGTCCAGCCGCAGGCCATCCCCGGCCGCCGTACGCGCGTTCGCGTCCAGCGCCGAGTGGTCCGGCCGCACGGCCGACGCGGGGTGATCAGCCCCCGCCGCGGCGGCCAGGTCTACTGGTACTGAGCCCCGGACGAGCGCCAAGGCGCAAGTCTCCCTCACCCTGACCCTCGCCCTCTCCCTCACCCTGTAGGGGTGAAGAGGTCAGGAGACCCAGTGGCTGCCCATCAGGGTGAGGGCGAGGGAGGTCTCGGGCCTTCGGCCCTCCGCCGCTCAACACGCGCCGTTGCAGACCTGACTGCCGTCCGGGCAGCTCACCGCGTCGCACGCCTGGAGAAGGCACATGTCGCCCTCGCCGCAGCGGACGCGGCAGGTGCCCGAGCCCGGGCAGGTGACGTTGCAGTCACCGTTGCACACGACGTCGCAGCCACCAGGGCCGTCGCAGACGACCGTGCTCCCGGTGCCGACCTCGACCTCGCACGACCCACTGCCCGGGCACTCGGCGAGACAGCCGGTGCCGCAGCTGAACTCGCAGTCGGCGCCATCGGAGCAGCCGAGCACGCATGCGCTGGTGCACTCCTGCGCGCAGCTTCCGGTCGCCGGGCAGTCGCAGGTGGCGTCGGTGCACGCGCAGTCGTCCCCGCGGCACTCACCGGTGGGCGTGCCGCCGCCGCAGCCGGTGAGGAGGACGAAGGCGAGGGCGGGAATCCATCGGTTGTCCATGCCCACATCGGTACCACAGGGGGTGATCGTCGCAAGGCCGTGGCTTTCGCCTGGGCCTCACAAGACCTCGACACAGGGTGAGGGCCAGGGTGAGGGTGAGGGCGAGGCGGGCCTTTCGGCCCGTTGGCCTTCGGCCCGTTGGCCTTTGGCCTTCGGCCGTCAGGTTCCTGCGAGGGCCTTCGTGGCCCACTTCTGGAAGGTCGGCGTCAGTCGCGTCGGGTGGAGCGCGACCTCCGTCGCCTCGCTCGCGGAGAAGACCAGGCGCTCTCCGTCTTCCGGTACGTGGACCCGATCGGCCAGCCCTTCCGCGGCCATCCGCTCTCGCAGCTCCGCACGGGTGACCGGGCAGTGGTCGAGCGCTTCGAGGTGGTTGAGCACCACCTGGCCGCGCGCGGCGTGCGCCAGCGTCACCAGCTCGTCCGGTGAGAAGAGGATGTCGCCACCGAAGCCGAGGGTGGCGTTGCCGGCCGGTGCGACGATGACGTCGGGCTGCAGTCGCTCGATGGCGTCGAGCACGTTGGCGGTGAGGATCGAGTCGCCGGTGAGGTAGAGGCTCGGCTCGCCGGGATGCGCCAGATAGAAACCGGCCACGGGACCGAGCACCCAGCCGACCAGCCCCCGACCGTGCTTGGAGGGCACGACCTCGACGCGCATGCCGAGCGACCCATCGACCAGCTCGTGCGCGTCCACGTCCTTCCGCGCGAGGTTCGGCGCATCCATCCCGCTGGTCCAGACCGGCAGCCCTCGCTCGCGGATCCACTCGATGCCCGCCACGTCCAGGTGGTCGGGATGCTCGTGGGTCAGGAGCACGGCGGTCACTTCGTCGAGTAGCGCGTCGGTCACCGGAGGGAGCGGGACCAGCGGGTTTCGCTCGCCCGATCCCCCCACCATGCGGAGCGGGGGCAGGGCGCCGGGGTCGGAGAGCATCGGGTCGACCAGCAGACGATGGGGACCGAGCTCGAGGTGGATGGTGGCGTTTCGGAGTTGGGTGAGCTGCATGACTCGGACCCTGGTGGTTGCGAATACGCATGACAACGGCCGTTGATGGATGCCTACAATCCGTATACGGATGAGCCATGGAGCCGTCTTGGGACCAGCTGCGCACCTTCGAAGCGGTCGCCCGCTTGGGCAGCCTGACGGAGGCGGCTCGCGCGCTCGGCGTCAGTCAGTCGACGGTGAGCCGGCGGCTCGCGCGGCTCGAGGCGGGCGCCGGCTCGCCGCTGCTCCTTCGCGAGACGCCCGTCCGTCTGACCTCGAAGGGCGAGGCGCTGTGGGCGTCCCTGCAGCCGATGGTGGCCGGCGCGCTGGCCGCGCGCGCGACGCTCGAGGAAGACGACGCGCTCCGTGGCGAGGTCACCATCAACACCGTCGGCGAGCTCGTCCGGTGGTCGCTGGTGAGCGGTTTGCCCGCGCTCTACGAGCGACATCCAGCCCTTCGGGTGCGGCTGCTCAGCAGCAACCGCATCGTCAGCCTCGCCGCCAACGAGGCGGACGTCGCCATCCGTTTCGCGCGGCCCGAGCGCGGCGAGCTCGTCGCCAAGCGATTGGCGACCTCCGCCTACGATTGGTTCGCCGCGCCGGGGCTCGCGCTCGGCGCGGACACGCCCTGGTTGGGGCTCGGCGGGACGCTCGCCCACATCCCCGAACAGCGTCATGCAGAGCGCGCCTTGGGCCGACCTGCGCGGCTCTTGGTCGAGGACGTCGAAGCGCTCGGACTCGCCGTCGCCGAGTCCCTCGGCGTCGCGATCCTGCCGGCGCGCCTCGGCGAGCGACTGGACCTCGACGTCATCGACCCCCGGGCGGTCGGCGGCACGGCCGAGGCGCTGCCGGTCCGGGCCATCTACCTCGTCGCGCATCGCGCGAAGCAGAAGCTCCCGAAGGTCCGCGCGATCGTGGAGTGGCTCGAGGCGGTGGTCAGGTAGCCCGCGAGAGTCGGCCGGCGTGCAGCACCCGCTCACCGTCGTCGGTGCGCAGACGAAGGCCGCCGTCGGCCGCGACCCCGAGCAGCTCGCCCGCGATCGCGTCGCAGCTCACGCGCTCGCCGCGCCAGGCGAGGGCGTCGTCGAGCGCGGCGGTCACGGCGCTCGGCTCGGCCGCGAGCCAACGCTCCATGGCGGAGAGCAGTCGGCTCAGCACCTCGCCCCGGTCGACGTCGTGCCCGCTCGCGAGGTGGAGCGAGGTCGCCTCGAGCACCGGCTCGAACGAAGCTCGGTTCACGTTGAGCCCCACACCGATGACGGCGTCGAAGCGCGCACCGCGGCTGCGGCTCTCGCAGAGGATCCCCGCGATCTTCCGGTCGTCGACGAGCACGTCGTTCGGCCACTTCACTCGGACCTCCGCGCCCGACTCGCCGAGAGCGCCGCGCACCGTGTCCACCACCGCGAGCGCGGTGGCGAGGGTCATGGTCGGCCGGGGTCGCGGGATGCGCACCACCGCGCTCAGGTAGAGGTCCACTCCGGCCGGCGAGGCCCAGGTGCGCCCGTGCGATCCACGACCCGCGCGCTGGTGGTCGGCCACGACCACGAAGCCGTGGTCTGCGCCGTCCTCGAGTGCCTGCCAGGCGTCGTCCATGGTGGAGTCCGTCACGGCCTTCACGCGACCGCGCGCGCCGAGCCAGCGCGGCTCGCCGATCGCGCGCAGCGCGGCCTCGAGGTCCGCGATGTCGGCCATCAGACCCAGTCGAGGCCGAGGTCGACCGAGCGCACCGAGTGGGTGAGCGCGCCGCTGCTGATCACGTGGACGCCGGTTGCGGCGAGCTTCGGGATGCGCTCGAGGGTGACGTTGCCGCTGGCTTCGAGGATCGCCTTGCCCGCGGCGAGCGCGACCGCGTCGCGGCAGGCGTCGTCGTCGAAGTTGTCGAGGAGGATGATGTCCGCACCTGCGTCGAGGGCCTCCACCAGCTGCTCGCGGGTGTCGACCTCGCACTCGATGCGCGTGGTGTGCGGCGCGTAGGCCTTCGCGCGCTCGATCGCGGTCCGCACCCCACCGCAGGCGGCGATGTGGTTGTCCTTGATGAGCACCGCGGCGCCGAGGTCTTCGCGATGGTTGTGTGCACCGCCGCAGCGAACGGCGTAGCGCTCGAGCGCGCGCAGCCCCGGCGTGGTCTTGCGGGTGTCCGAGATGCGGCAGGAGCTCCCTTCCGGGAGCGCGTCGACGTAGCGGCGCGCCTGACTCGCGATGCCGCTCATCCGCTGCGCGAAGTTCAGCGCCACGCGCTCGCCCATGAGGATCGAGCGCGCGGGGCCCTTCACTCGTGCCGCGACGTCGCCCGCTCCGAGTCGGTCTCCGTCGGCGGCCTCGGCCGTGACGCTCACGCGCTCGTCCACGAGCCGGAAGACGGTCTCGATCACCGGCAGGCCACTGAGCACCAGCGACTCGCGCGCGCCGAAGGTCGCTTCGCCCATCGTCTCGGGAGCGACCGTGGCTTCGGTGGTCAGGTCGCCGCGTGCGATGTCTTCTTCGAGCGCCGCGCGCACGATGCGCTCGAGCACCACCGGTGCAGGCGGGTTCATCATCGCCATTCTTCGACGCTCCATCCTTCGCGGCGGGCCAAGAGGCGCAGCCGCGGGTCCGGGTTGATCACGCGACGCTCGCCGACGCGTCGGAGCATCGGCGCGTCGCTCACGCTGTCGGTGTAGAAGGCGCTCCGCTCGAGATCGATGCCGTGCTCCGTGGCCCAGCGCTCCGCGATGCGGACCTTGTGTGGGCCGTAGCAGAGCTCGGCGCAGCGCCCCGTCAGCCGTCCGTCGCGGGTCTCGAGCTCGGTGCAGAGCACGTGGTCGATGCCGAGGTCCGCGGCGAGCGGCTCCACCACGTAGGGCGTCGACGCGCTGAGGACGACGAGCACGTCGCCGGCCGCGCGGCGCCGCTCGACCTCCGCGCGCGCCTGCGGGCTGATGTGTCGGCGCACGGAGCTGCGGTACCAGCCGGCCAGGAGCTCGCGGAACGCGGCCTCGTCTTCGCCGGCGACGCTCTCGAGCGCGCTCCGGGTCGCGGCTTCGGCGTCGATCGCGCCGAAGGTGTAGAGCGCGAGCCAACGGGCCACCCGCGCCATGTCCCGCAGCCCGGCCTCGCGCCGGCGAAAGCGCCAGCGCGCGTAGAGCGTGCCGGTGTTCACGGCCACGAGCGTGCGGTCCATGTCGAAGATCGCGGCTCTCTTGTTGAGGGTTTGGCACCCAAACCCTCTCTCGTCGGCTAGGCCTCCTCGATTCACCCGAACTCCCCCGCCCATTGCGATGTCCCGCGCCTGCTCTGTCTTTGCATCGTCGTTCATCGGTCAGCGGAGCCAGCCACGGACCAGAAGGTCCGAGTACACGTTGCTCAGGGCGTGGAGCACGATGGCCGCTCCGACGCCGCCGCGCCAGGCGCGGATCACGCCGAAGAGCAGGCCGGGGAAGAAGACGGCGAGGCGGGCCGGGTGGTGGATCGCCACGAAGTGCACCGCCGCGAAGAGCACCGCCTGCAGGAGCAGGCTCATGGGATGGACTCCGAGCTTCCGGAAGAGCGCCCAGCGGGGCTCGCCGAAGTGGTCGTTCAGCCGGGTCTGCACGTAACCGCGGAAGAAGACCTCCTCGGGGAGCGCGACCACCAGCAGCTGGGCGAAGGCGAAGCTCGCGAAGTCGTCCGGGAGCTGCAGGGTCGGCCAGCCCTGGGCGCCGTGGTACCAGCCGAAGCCAAAGAAGAAGGGCGGGAAGATCAGCAGCGCGAGACCCACCGCGACCCCGGTCTCCTTCAGCGCCGACGGGAAGGAGCCCTTGATGAGCCGACCGAGGTCGTAGAGCCCGAGGGGCCCCGGGTTCGCCTCCTCGTCGACCGGCGCGAGCAAGCCGCCGAGCGCGATGCCGTAGCGGTCGAGGGCGGCCCGGTCGCGACCGGTGCGCCAGAGCGCGACCAACAGGAAGAGCGCCCCGACCCCGAGGTGCACGTAGTCCTTCACCATCGGGATCGCGCGCAGCCGGGTGATCCCGTAGGTGAGCACCGCCACCCCGGCGTAGACCAGGAGCACCTCCCGCAACGCGGAGCTCTTCTCGGGCGGCGCCTCCGTCACGACCGCTCCCGTCTATCACGCCTCCCCCCTCGTAGCCCGCTCCTCCCCGCTATGCCCTTGTTCTCGCACAAAGCCACCAAGGACACAGAGGTTCACGAAGATTGGGTGTTGGGTGGAACCTGCGCCGGCGTGTCCAGAATCGGCGCCGCATCGACTCGCGTGTCGCCTGACTCGGGCCGCAATACCTTCTTTCCTTTGTGGACCTTCGTGCCCTTGGTGGCTTTGTGCGAGAACAAGGGCTCAACGGGCTCGATCGGGAAACGCTGGGGCGGCTTGCCGAGTCCCGAGCGGCGGGCATACTGCGCGCTTCGTGTTGGGGTCACGGGCAGAGGTCGGGCGTTGATCCCCGACGACGTCATCGCGTCGATCCGAGAGCGCACCGACATCGGTGTGCTCATCGGCGAGTACGTGAAGCTCAAGAAGTCGGGGGCGAGCTTCAAGGGGCTCTGCCCCTTCCACAACGAGAAGACCCCGAGCTTCTACGTCCATCCGCAGCGCGGCTTCTTCCACTGCTTCGGCTGCCAGGCGTCGGGGGACGTGTTCGGTTTCCTGACCCGGCTGGAGGGGCTGCCTTTTCCGGAGGCGGCGCGCCGGCTGGCCGAGCGGGCCGGGGTCGAGATCCCGGAGGGCGATCCGCGCAAGGACGCCGAGCGAAAGCGCGAGAAGGAGAAGACCGACCGGATCGCGTCGCTCCTAGACGAGGCTGCGGGGTTCTACGTGCGAATGCTCGAGGAGCACCCGCACGGGGCCATGGCCCGCGAGTGCTACCTGGACCGCGACGTCGACGACGAGACCGCCAAGCGCTTCCGCCTCGGCTACGCGCCGGACGCGTGGGACGGGCTGGTGAACCTCTTCCGGCAGAAGCAGCGCTCACCGGGCGAGGCCGAAGCCGCGGGACTCGTCGTGCCTCGGCGGAGCCGCGACGGCTACTACGACCGCTTCCGCCACCGGCTGATGTTCCCGGTGTCCGACTCGCAGGGACGCATCGTCGCCTTCAGCGGCCGGGCACTCCCCTCGCTCGAGGAAGACGACGACCGGGACCCGCCGGCCAAGTACATCAACAGCCCGGAGGGGCCGCTCTACCAGAAGGGCAAGCTCCTCTTCGGGCTCTGGGAAGGTCGCGTCTCCATCCGTCGCCAGGGCTGGGCGGTGCTCTGCGAGGGCAACTTCGACGTGGTCTGTCTCCACCGGCAGGGCCTCGACAACGCCGTCGCGCCGCTCGGGACCGCCCTGACCGCCGACCAGGCCCGGCTCCTGCGCCGCTTCGCCGAGCGGGTCGTGATCCTCTTCGACGGGGACAAGGCCGGTCGCAAGGCCGTGCGAGCCGCGTTCCCGCATCTCGCCGAGGCGGGGCTTCCGGCGCGTGTGGTGGCGCTCCCGGAAGGTCACGATCCCGACAGTTACTTGCGCGAGCACGGCATCGATGCCTTGCAGCAGCGTATCGATTCTGCTCCCGGGATCGTCGAGCACCTGGTCGACCAGGCCGCGGCGAATTCGCGCGGTGACGCGGCCGCGACGGCGGACGCGATCTCCAGCCTCGGGCCGGTGCTCAAGCGGGTGGAGAACCCGGTCGAGCGCCGGCTCTACATCGACAGAATTGCTCAGAAATTCGGCGTTCGGGACATCGACGCCGTTCGCCAGCAGCTCCGTCGAGGGCTCTCGCAGGGGCGTCCGCGGCGACGGCAGGATCCGGAGCCGCCCCCGCCCATGGACGGCCCGCCCATCGACGAAGCACCGATTAGGCGCAACATCGACCCCCTTCAAGGGGAGGTTTTGGGCGCCATGTTGGACCAGCCGGCGCTCTTCGAAAGCCCGGAATCTGAAAAAATCCATGAGGTTTTGACGGATCCGGATCTTCGGGCCATCTTTCAGGCCACTTCGCGCCAGGTGGGTCGGCGCGAGGGAGTAGACGCATCGGTACTCCTGGATCAGATCGGGGCGAATGGAGCGAGTTGGTGGCTCAAAGAGCGACTCGCCGTTCAGCTCCACGACGACCTGGAGTCGGCGCGCCAGGTGGTGCGGGACGTGATCCCCAGGCTCGAGAAGAAGGCCCGAGAAGAGGTGGCGCGGCAGCTCATGGAGCAGGCCGTGGCGGCGCGGCGAGCGGGGGACGATGCTCTCGCCGACCGTTTGACCAGGGAACGAATGGCGCTACTGCGGGGTGCTCTCCGCAAGTAGGGCTCGAGAGGTGAGAATGGCGACGAAGGCTCGAACGGGTAGCAAGGCGACGAAGGCCAAGAAGAGCTCGAAGGCGACGAAGAACGGGACCGCCAAGCGCGTCTCGGCTCGGAAGTCCACTTCGAACGGGGGGACGACCAAGCGCGCCAAGGCGCGGCGGGCGTCGACTTCTGCGGCTTCCTCGTCCAACGGTGCGTCGAAGCGGAAGGCCTCGACCAAGAACGGCAGCGCGCCGAAGAAGGCCAGCAGCAGCGGCGCCAAGCGGAAGAGCAGCAAGGCCAGCGGCAGCAAGTCCGGGAAGAAGGGGACGACCGCCAAGGAGCGGAAGGACGTCCATCTCCTCCTCGAGCGCGGCCGGGTGAAAGGCTACCTGACCTACGAAGAGGTCAACGAGGCGCTCCCGCCGGACGTGGTGACCTCCGAGCAGATCGACGATCTGATGCTCCGCCTCAACCGCGAGGACATCGACCTGGTCGACTCCGTCTCGCAGGCCCGCAAGCGCGAGGCCGCCAAGGCGAAGCAAAAGAAGAAGAAGAAGGGCCGCAAGAGCAAGCGCGACAGCCTGCTCCCGCCCTCGACCGACTCCTACACGACGAAGTCGAACGACCCGGTCCGGATGTACCTCCGGAAGATGGGCTCGGTCTCGCTCCTCACCCGTGAGGGCGAGGTGGAGATCGCCAAGCGCATCGAGGACGGGGAGAACAAGATCTTCCAGGTCATCCTCAACTCGCGCGTCGGCGTCTCCGAGATCATCGACATCGGCGAGAACGTCAAGAAGGGCAAGCTCCGCCTGAAGGACGTGGTCAAGGAGATCGGCGACGACGAGTCGGACGACGACGTCCGCAGCCGGGTCTCGAAGCACATCGACAAGGTCAAGCGGCTCGAGAGCCAGTCGACCAAGGTCCGCGAGCAGCTCGAGAGCGGCAAGCGCATCGCCGAGCGCACCCGCAACGCCCACCAGGCGACGCTCGACAAGAACCGCGAGGAGCGCATCACCGTCCTTCGCGCGGTCGGCCTCCACAAGAAGCAGATCGACAAGGTCGTCAGCCGCATCAAGGGCTACATCCGCCGCATCGAGCGCGCCGAGCGTGCGATCGCCGACGCGCAGGAGCGCATGGGCGGCCTCGACGAGAAGGGGATGCGGAAGCTCATCAAGGACCTGGACGGCGGCAAGCCTGCCGCGAAGCGCGCCTTGAAGAAGATGGACGCTTCCGAGGAGCAGCTCCGGATGGCCGAAGAGGCGATCCGCGAGGCCCGCAAGTCGGTCATGAAGGTCGCGGACGACATGGGTCAGCCCATCGACGTCCTCCTCTCGACCTACGCCGAGCTGAACAAGGGCGAGCGCCAGGCGGACCGCGCCAAGGCCGAGCTCGTCGAGGCGAACCTCCGCCTCGTGGTCAGCATCGCGAAGAAGTACACGAACCGCGGCCTGCAGTTCCTGGACCTCATCCAGGAGGGCAACATCGGCCTCATGAAGGCGGTCGACAAGTTCGAGTACCGCCGCGGCTACAAGTTCTCGACCTACGCGACGTGGTGGATTCGCCAGGCGATCACCCGCGCCATCGCGGACCAGGCGCGGACCATCCGCATCCCGGTCCACATGATCGAGACCATCAACAAGCTCATCCGCACGAGCCGCTACCTCGTCCAGGAGCTCGGCCGCGAGCCGGCGCCGGAAGAGATCGCGGAGCGTATGGAGATGCCGCTCGAGAAGGTTCGCAAGGTCCTCAAGATCGCCAAGGAGCCGATCAGCCTCGAGACGCCCATCGGCGAAGAGGAAGATTCGCATCTCGGGGACTTCATCGAGGACAAGTCCGCGGTGTCGCCCGTCGAGGCGGTCATCAACGGCAACCTCGAGGACCAGACCCGTCGGGTGCTCAAGACCCTCACGCCGCGCGAGGAGAAGGTCCTGCGGATGCGTTTCGGCATCGGCGAGAAGAGCGACCACACCCTCGAGGAGGTCGGTCAGGACTTCGAGGTCACCCGCGAGCGCATCCGGCAGATCGAAGCGAAGGCGCTCCGCAAGCTCCGACACCCCAGCCGCAGCAAGCAGCTCCGTTCCTTCGTCGAGAGCTGAGTCACGGGCCCATAGCTCAATTGGTTAGAGCCGCCCGCTCATAACGGGTTCGTTCCAGGTTCGAGTCCTGGTGGGCCTACAGCCTTTTCGTGGCCCCGAGGGTTTGCCCTCGGGGCCACGGTTTTTTCGGGCCCAACGCGTCGCACCGGGTGCCCCAGAGGGGCGATGTGCGCTTGCGTCAAACGGCCATTCACGGTAAGCGCAGCGCCACCAGTCGGAAGGCGCGCACCACGCGCGCGGATGTCCGGCGCGGAGGCTTATTTCGGATGCACGACGAGTTGAGGGCGTTGGCCAAGCTGGCGATGATGGACGGAGCGGCGAGCGATCACGACGCCGAGCTCCGCGACCTCCCGGCGAAGATCGAAGCCATGCGTGGTGACGTCCAGACCCTCGAGAGCCTGCTCGCCGCAGAGCGCGCTCAGATCGACGAGGCGACGGCGCTGCGAGACGAGCGACAGAAGGAGCTGCAGGCGAAGGTCGACTGGCTCGGCGCCGCCAAGACGAAGCTCTCCAAGGCGCGCACCCTCCGCGAGGCCGACATGGCCGAGCGCGAGGTCGAGGTGACCCGTCGCGCAATCAAGGAGCGAGAGGAAGAGATCCTCTCCATCGAAGAGACCCTGGAGCAGAAGTCCGGCTCGCTCGGCGAGCGTGAGAGCCAGTTCCAGGAAGCCAAGAAGATGCTCGACGAGGAAGAGGCGGAAGCCACCGCTCGCCTCGAGGTCGTGCGTGCCGAGCGCGACAAGGTCCTCGCCGGTCGTGACGAGGTCGCGAAGGACGTCCCGAAGCGAGTCTTCAAGCGCTACGAGAAGCTCCGCACGAAGCAGAGCCGCTACCAGGCGGTCTCCTTCATCGACGCTGCGGGCACCTGCTACTCGTGCCGCATGGCGCTCCCCGCGCAGCTCTTCATCGAGGTGCAGCGTGGGGAGGAATTCCACGAGTGCCCGCAGTGCCGCGCGTTCCTCGTTCACGAGGCGTTCGTGCCCGAGGCGCCGAACGCGCCGAAGGCGAGCGCGCCCGAGGCTTCCGAGGACGAGGCTCCCACGTCCGATGCTCCGGCCGACGCGGCCGAGAGCGCCAGCGCCGACGCTCCGAGCGCCTGAGCGGACTCCGCGAGCCGGTCAGCGCCGACGAAGGCGCTCGATGGTCTCGCGGGCTCGCTGAGCGGCCGCGGCGTCTCGCCCCTCCACCTTCTCGATGTAGCGTTCGTAGGTGCGGATGGCGGCGTCGTACTCGCCGACCTGCTCGTAGCAGATGGCGAGGTCGTGGAAGACACCCGAGTCCTCGCGCCCGAGGTCGATGGCTCGCCGGTAGTGGGGTAGGGCGTCCTCGCAGCGCTCCGACGCGCGCATCACGACCGCGAGGTTGAAGTGGATGTCGGCGTTCGAATCGGCGTCGTGGTGCTCGATGGCCTGCTGCAGGAGGATGATCGCTTCTTCGTTGCGGCGCGCGCGACGGTAGGCGACGGCGAGGTTGTTGAGCAGCCCCACGTCTTCCTGGTGGCGTCGGAGGCCGGCCTCGTACGCCTGGATGGCCTCGTCGTTGCGACGGAGCTGTCGGTAGACCAGGCCGAGGTTCGACCAGTGGTGAGCGGTGTCCGGGTCGAGCTCCGCAGCCTTCCGCAGCGGCTCGATGGCTTCCTCGTAGCGGCGCAGGCGGATCAGGACGGAGCCCACCATCCCGTGCGACTCCGCGTGCTGTGGGCGCAGTCGCGCCGACTGGCGGAAGCACGCCAACGCGCCCTCGAGGTTGTCGAGCTGGCGCCACAGGCTACCCGCCGTGAAATGGGCGGACGCGTGTGTCGGTCGCGCGCGGATCGCGGCGCGGGCCTCGGCGAGTGCCTCGCGGAGCCGGCCCGCCCGCTTGTGCGTCAGCGCCGCACGGTAGTGATCGTCGGCCTCGTCGGCGGATGCCGCGGAGGGCAGAGCCGCCGGCGCGAAGAGGGCGAGCGCGAGGAGGAGGGAGGGGAGCCGCGTCATGCACCCATTGGAACGTGGGTGCCGGGCTCCGTCAATGACGCAGCTCGAGGCCGACCTGGCCGAGCGAGCCCTCCGGGGCCTG
Source organism: Deltaproteobacteria bacterium (assembly GCA_017644045.1). Taxonomy (GTDB): domain Bacteria; phylum Myxococcota_A; class Polyangia; order Polyangiales; family Houyiibacteriaceae; genus UBA1660. The sequence goes on along the minus strand of JAEPMI010000006.1, from coordinate 105,831 downwards.
CGGGCGGAGCGCGAAGTAGGCACCGAGCGCTCCACCGACCACGACGATGCCGACGAGGAGACCGACCCACCAGAGCGAGCCACCTTCCTCGACCTCGCCGTCGCCGGGCCCCTCGCCGAGCGGATCGGGGTCGCCGGTGCCGCCGACGGGGCCGGCGGGCGCGGTGAGCTCGAGGGGACGACCCTCCGAGCCGACGCCGGCCAGCTGGTAGCCGGAGGGGGCGTGCGCGGTGATGAAGTATTCGATCTGCTGGGCCTGGTTGGTCGGGCCCACCAGGGGGATCCGCCCATGACCGACGCCGCCTTCGACGGTCAGCACCAGGCGGGCGAAGCGTGGCGCTTCGCCGGTTCGGTAGTGCAGGTGGATTTCTTCGACCGCATCGTCACCCTCGGCGACGCTGACTTCGATCCGGGGCGACTCGCGGCGGTCGAGCACCGGGGGCTCGTGGCTCAGGCGGACGTCGATCTGCGCGGGCGCGTTCTCTCGGGCGCGCTGGAAGGCGCCCTGGACCATCGGGCTCGCGTCGGCGTCGGCGACCCGGTGTCGCGGGTCGCGTGCGTAGAGGCGACGGAGAATGGGGTTCGCTTGGTCCATGTCGCGGTTCGCCAGGTGGGCGGTCGCCAGGACCTCGAGGCCCTCGTTCCGCTGCGCGGCGTCGAGATCCTCGCGCTCGAGCAGGGCGTGGGCCTCGGCGACCGCCTCGTCGTAGCGGGCGTAGAGGATGTGCTCGCGGATCTGCGCGAGCACCACCTGCGGGTTCGCTTGAGCCGCGGCGATCGACGGTGCGAACGCGCCCAGCGAGGCGCAGAGCAGGAGGGCGTGAAGGCGCATGAGGCTCCGTCGTAGCACGACTTCGGGGGTTCCGGTGCCCGACGCCGGGGGCCTTGGCGGATTTTGTCACCACCTCGCGGCTCGCGCCGAGAGCACATCCGGCTATATTTGCTGGAACGTGGCCGAGCCGAGCATCGTCCGAAACCTCCCGGCAATCTGTGCCTTTTCACGGTACGAGCTGCTGGGGCGGTTGGCCGTCGGGGGCATGGCGGAGATCTATCTCGCCCGTGAGCCGGAGATGGTCCAGGGCGCCGGTCACCGCACCCTCGTGATCAAGCGGGTGCTGCCCCACGTCGCCGACGACCCGGCCTTCGTGGAGATGTTCTTCAACGAGGCGCGTCTCGCGATGCGCCTTCGCCACCCGGCGATCGTGCACATCTACGAGTTCGGCGAAGAGCAGGGGAGCTACTTCCTGGCGATGGAGTGGGTCGACGGTGTCCCGCTCGGCAAGATCATCCGTCGCGCGCGTAAGTCGAACGGTGTGCCCGCGGAGCTCGCAGTGAAGATCGCTGCCACCACCGCCGAGGCGCTCGACTACGCGCATCGTGCGCGTGGCGACGACGGTGAGCCGCTCGGCATCGTCCACCGCGACGTCAGCCCGCAGAACATCATGATCAGCTACGACGGAGCGGTGAAGCTCCTCGATTTCGGCATCGCGAAGGCGGATGACGAGTCGCTGACCAAGGATGGGCAGGTCAAAGGCAAGTTCGCGTACATGTCGCCGCAGCAGTGCCTCGGTGAAGCCATCGATGGACGCGCCGACGTCTTCGCGCTCGGCGTGTGTCTGCACGAGTCGCTGACCGGCCGACCGCTCTACCACCGCAAGACTCAGTACGAGACGATGCGCGCCGTGATCGAGGACGCGGTGCCCTCGATCCTCGAGTTCCGCCCGGAGCTGCCCGAGTCCCTCGACGCCGTGGTGCGCAAGGCGCTCGCGAAGGATCCGGCCGACCGCTACCAGAGCGCTGGCGAGATGCAGATCGCGCTCGAGCGATGGCTCATGGAGCAGGGCGAGGTCGTCCCGCAGACGCGCCTCGCAGACTTCCTCGAAGAGCTCTTCGAGGACGAGGTCGGCCGCGGCCCCATGGTCGACTCGAAGCCCTTCGGTGCCAGCTTCGCCGACATCCCGGTCCCCGCCGAGATTCGTGAGAAGGCGAAGCTCGCCCAGCGCGAGGCGTCGCAGCGCATCTCGCTGACGCCGCGGATCATCGACGTCGCGCCCCTCGAGGCACCGACCTCTCGGCAGTCGTCGCTCCCGCCCGCGCCGCCGAAGTCGAAGATGCCGCTCGTCGCGGCGCTGATCGTGTTGCTCTTCCTCGGCGCCGGCGTTGGCGGCTTCCTCTGGTGGAAGAGTCAGGGCGCGCCACCGCAGCAAGTGGCGGCGAACGTTCCGGCCGCCGCCAACGCGGCGCCGCCGACCGCCCCGACGGAGACTGCCCCTACGGAGGCGCCTGCGCCCACCGAGGTGCTTCCGGCGGTCGAGCCCGAGACGCTCGGCTCGCTGCGCGTCTCGACGGAGCCGCCCGGCGCCACCGTCGTCCTCGATGGTGACGAGCTGCCTGGGACCACTCCGCTCATGGCGGGCGACCTACAGCCCGGCACGTACTCGATCGTGGTCACGCTCGACGGTCGTGAGACCTACGCCTCCGACGTGACCGTGGTCGCTGGCGAACAGGCGTCGGTCGAGCCGCGGCTCCGCGAGGTCGGTGCGTCCCGTCGCGGCCGCCGACGTGCAGGCGTCTCGCCCATGGAGCAGGCGACGATGGCGGCCGCGCCTGCGGGTCGAGGCACGCTCTCGGTGAACACACGCCCCTGGTCGAAGGTCTACGTGGGCGGCGAGCTCCTCGGCACCACCCCGATCGGTCGGGCCGTGGTGAACGCCGGCTCGGTTCGAGTCCGGCTGGTCGACCGCGACGGCAACGAGCACCAGCGCACGGTGAACGTCGACCCCGATGAAGACGCCCGCGTCTTCTGGGACCTTCGCTAGGTCCCGCGCACAAAAAGCCAGGTGGATGGGGTAACGCTCGGTCGTGATGTTCGTAGGCGCGCCCATGGAACCCCGTCTGCTTGCCTTCGTCTCGCTCGCCTTCGTGCTCGGATGCACGGAGGAGCCCTCATCGGATCGGTCGGGTGTCGACGGTGGGTCGCTCGGTGTCGACGGTGGAGCCGGGGCGGATGCGGGGCCCGTGAATGGGGATGATGCAGGCCTGGTGGACGGGGTGGACGCCGGGGTCGCCGGAGGCGGCTGCCCTCCGACGGGTCCCTTCGGGACGGCTGCCGGAGACATCGCGCCGGACGTGATGCTCCTCGATTGCGACGACAACCCGGTGAGCCTGCACGAGACGCTCTGCGAGGCCGAGGTCGGCTGGGTCTTCGAGTACGCCGAGTGGTGCCCGCCCTGTCGCTCTTTCGCTCGGGACGACGTGGAGAACATCTGGCAGGCCCACCGCGACCAGGGTCTCCAGGCGCTCGTCGTGGTCAGCGCTGATGCCAGCTACGACGCGCCGACCGCCGAGCTCTGCGCCGAGGTGAAGGAGCGCTACGGCCTCACCATGCCGGTGCTCTACGACCCCACCGGCGCGCTCCAGGAGGGGCTCGACGTGGCATCGAACGCAGTCGACGTGGTCTTCTCACCGGGGGTGCGGATCGAGTGGAAGGGGCGCTACGACTCCGCGCAGGTGGACGACCAGATCAGCGCCGTCCTCGAGTGAGGCAGATCCGCGTCGGACGTCGGTTCTGAGAGTCGTTCCTGATGAGAGTTCTCCCGAGGTAGGGAAGTGAGTCTCCGAAGAGTAGGGGGCCTCCCAGGGAAGTGGGTCCGAGGTCAGGGGTGGGAAGTGGGTCCGAGGTAAGCTGGGGTGCGGGGTGGAAGTGGGTCCGAGGTAAGCCGGGGTGGAAGTGGGTCAGGAGCCGGGGTGCCGGCCAATGCTGTGCGCTAGCGGTGAGGCCGGTAGACCTCCGAGATCGGCCCGTTCCATTCTGACGGCAACTGGGCGCCAGCTCCGGAATCCCTTGATCCCACGCCAACGACGAGACGCAGTCCACCAGCGGCGGACTGCGCTTGCAGGTCCCTCGAGCGGACCAATGTCAGCGCCCAGGTGGGTCGTTGCCCGGTCGCCTCCGGTTGTCGCGGAGACGGATGATCCTCCGAGGCTGCTCGCTGGTGGCTCCAGGGCGTAGCTTTGCGAAGCGGTGGTGCGTCTCCGGCGCGGGGCGCTCGTTGGACGGCTCGACCACATCCTCTCGCGGAGCGGCGTCGCCCGCGCACCCCGCCTTCTCGTCCACCATCTCGGCGGCACCGTGCACGACCGCGCCGCGCACACGCTCGAGCATCTCCGGGTCCACCCCCTCGCACTCCACATCGTCCCGCGCGAGCTCGGCCTTTACCTCGTCGAGCGTCGGTCCCGGCGCGCTCACCCACGCGTCCCACGCCGCATCCGCCACCCGCGCACCATGGAACCGTCCCATCTCGTAGGTCCCACACGGGTACTCGACGTCGCGGTTCCCTGCGCGCCACTCCTCGTTGGCGCTCGCATGGGCCTCCCGAAACCCGCGCACCTCCAGCGCCCCACGAATCTCGGCGTCCTTGCCTTCCAGCCCGCGCTTGCCGGTCTTGAAGCTCGGCACCCTGCCCCCGCCGCTCTCGCGCAGCGTCATCGGCTCGTCCCACGGATGGATCCCCCGGACCTCCGCCGCGGTCTTCGCAGGCCGCTTCCGGGCGGCCCGAATCGCCTGCTCTCCGTCCCGCTCGAGCTTGCCGATGTGATGCACCAAGCCATCCAGGTCCCCACCGAACGCCCGATACAGGAGCGGCGGCGGCGAGACCCGCAGCACCCGCGACCGCTTCTTGCTCGCCGTGTACACCGTGGGACGCGTCAGCCGCACTCCGGCCCCCTTCCACAGCCCCGGGTCCAGCGTCCGCCCCGGCACGCCGTCGCAGGTGTCCGAGAGCCCCGCCGCCGGCGGGTTCAGCCGCTCGTACACGATGTGCCCGAGCTGCGCCTCGGCATCCATCAGCCGCATCACGTGGCTGCCCCGCGCGTCGAAGAGCTCGTGCGGGGCATCGTAGCGTTCGCGCGCCAGCAGCGTGTTGAGCATGCAGCTCATCTGGTGATGCAGCAGCCGCAGGAACTCCCCGAGGTTCTTGCGCGTGATGGTGAAGGTCAGGTGGTAGTGCGACCCGACCCGCACGGCGTGGTGCAGGTAGACGCCGCACTTCTCCGCGACCATGACGAGGCACCAGAAGAAGATGTCGTCGACCTCCGGGTGCCACCACCCCAGGAACGCCTTCCGGCACACGCACCGCCGCGTGACCGCGTAGGTCGCTCCAGGGACGACGATGCGCGGCGCGGTCACACATCACGCCTCTGCCAATCCCGTGCCTGGCTCCGCCGAGCCATTCCGTTCCGTGATCGCCACTCTCCGCCGACGGGGCCCCGCCAATCCGCCGGCGGCCGTCAGTCTCGACCGCTCACCAGAGCCAGTAGAGCGTTCGTACCGACAAGAGCCAGACCTGGCCGGCGAGCTTTCCGAAGATCACCCACGCGATCACGATCCCGATCAGCGAAGCGCTGCGGTCCTGGAAGAGGCCGAACCACTTGTGGGTCAGCCGGTCGTTGAGGAAGAGCGGCACGACCGCGTGGCCATCGAGCGGCGGCACGGGCAGAAGGTTGAACGCGCCGAGCAGCACGTTGACCGAGAAGAGGATGCTCACGAAGGTGGTGACGGCCGTCGCGTCCCCGGAGCCCGCGGTCACGACCAGCGACTCGAGACCCGTGACCGCCTGCGTCCACTGCCCGGTCGCAATCATGATGTGGATCACGCCCGCTGCCACACCCGCGATGAGCAGATTCCCGAGCGGGCCACCGAGTGCCATGATCGCCGAGCGCTTCGGGTGCGCCGCTGCCCAGCGCGGGTCGTAGGGGGCCGACGCCCAGCCGATCATCCACCCGCCGCCCATCGCGATGAACGAGAGAATGGGCACGACGAGCATCCCGAAGGGCTCGCGGCGGATGTGCGGCGTCGGGTCCAAGGTCACCTGGTCGGCGGCCGTGTCGTCCCCGCCCAGCTTCCCGAGCAGGGCATGCATCGCCTCGTGGAGGGTGAGGGAAAGCAGCGTCGCCACGAACCAGATGGGCAACGTCTTGAGGACCTCGGGTTGGAACGCCTCCAGGATGGGAAGGGGCTTACCACGACCCGGGCGCCACCGCCCCCCAAGGAACGCTCCCTCGACCCATCCGCGACGCCGCGCTACGACTTCCGCCATGAGCCGCCCCACGGTCTATCTCTTCGACGTCGACGGGACGTTGATCGTCACCGGCGGCGCCGGGCGCCGGGCGATGCGGCGCGCCTTCCAAGAAGTCGTCGGCCATCCCGACGCGCTCGAAGGGATACGCCTCGGCGGGATGACCGATCGGCTGATCCTCCGGCACGGCCTCGAGGTCGCGGGCCACGACTTCGAAGAGACCGTCATCGAGGCCCTGCTCGAACGCTACCTGGACCACCTCGACGAGGAGCTGCCGCGCGCCGAGGGCTATCGGGTGCTCGACGGGGTGACGAGCGCTCTCGACTTCGTCGAAGGGCTCGATGGGGTCGCGATCGGCCTCGGCACCGGGAACATCGAGCGAGGCGCACGCGCGAAGCTCCGCCGGGGCTCGCTCGACCATCGCTTCGCCTTCGGTGGGTTCGGGAGCGACGCGGAGGATCGAGTCGCGCTGCTCCGCGCCGGCGCCGAGCGGGGCGCCGCCCAGCTCGCGGCCGGGCTGGACGAGGTGCGCATCGTAGTCGTCGGCGACACGCCGCGGGACATCGCCGCAGCCGAGGGCCTGGGCGCCGAGATCGTGGCCGTGGCCACCGGTGGTTTCGACGCGGCGGCCCTCCGCGAGGCGGGAGCCCCCGAGGTCTACGCTCGGCTCGACACGGCCGAGGCGCTCGACGCCCTCGCTGGTCGTTGAGAACTCGGACGCCCCCGAGTGAGGGGTGTTCCGCTATGATTCCGGCCGTGTCTGTCCCGACCACCCCCCGGGTTCACGCCTGGGTGTCGTCCTGCGGCCTGGCTGGCGTGCTGCTCACGCTCGCCGCGCCGGTGCGGGCGCAGTGCACCGATCGGGATCTCTCGGTCGGTGTCTCGGTTCGGGTCTGCGACACGAGTGGAACCACCCACGCGATCGCTTCGGTGGACCTGGCAGCGGGCGACGTGGCCCTCCGAGGCTCCCGGTCGAGCGAGCGAGGCCGAAGCGCGCGGAGCTGGGGCCAGACGGTCGAGGGCGCAGTGCTCGTGGTCCAGGCCGGGCCCTTCGCATTTCCCTCGTTCACCCCGACCGGTCTCACGGTCGGGGCCGGTGAGCACTGGAGCGACACCGCCGACGATCGAGCCCACGCGGTGCTCGGCTTCGACGCGCGGGGGGTCGGGGTCTTCCTACCCGCTCCGCTGGCGGTGCCGGCCGAGCCCTGGCAGGACACCGTGGTGTCCGGTGTGTCGATCGTGCGGGACGGAGTCGTCATGACGCCCTGCGAAGGGGAAGGCTGCGAGCCCATGCCCCGGACCGGGCTGGGGCTGACCGCCGACGGACGACGGCTCGTGATCGCGGTGGCGGAGCGCGCGACCGACCCCGAGCTCGGCGCCCTGCTCGCCGACGCCGGCGTGCTCGACGGGCTCCGCTCCGGGAGCGGAGCCACCAGCACGCTCTGGGGCGGCGCGGACGAGTTCCTGGTCCCCTCGTCCGACGGCAACGCGCGGGAGGCCGCGGCCCATCTGGCGGTGGTCGACCGGTCGAGCGGCGCGGAGTTCCGACTGCGCGGGGTGGTGGCGGAAGCGGGGGACCCGGACACCACGCTGCGGGACGCGATGTTGACGGTCGAGACCCTCGGCGGTGCCGTGGTCGCGATGGGCACGCCGGTCACCGACGGCGCGTACTGGGAGTTCAGCTTGCCGGTGCGCGAGTACGTGGTGCGCGCGTCCCGTTCCGGCTATCGGACCGGCTGCAAGATCTGCGTCGGGGTTCCGGCCGAGGACGTGTGGTGCAGCCTCTTCCTGGAGCCCGGCAGTGGGGTCGAGACGTGCGCTCCGCCGCCTCGCACCCTCGACGTGGGGCCGTACCCCGAGGCGCCGGAGGTGCCCGACGGAGCGGACGCCGGGGTGACCCGGCCACCGATCGATGATGGATGCGCGACCGCTGGCCAGGCGCCCGGCGGCGCGCTGGCGATGATCTTGTTGGCGCTGGCGGGGGTGCGGAGGCGAGTCCGATGATCCGGACGGCACAGACGGGAGTCTTGACCACCAACGCCGGCGGCGACGTCGTGCTGCGTCGATTGCTCGTGCGCGTGGTCACCGGTGAGTCACGTGGGGTCGAGGCGACCCTCGAAGCCGGCACACTGGTGATCGGCAGCCACCCGGACGCCGATCTCCAGGTGGCCGAGCGCACGGTCTCTCGTTTCCACGCCGAGCTCTCGCTGCTCGCCGATGGCGTTCGCGTGCGTGACCTCGAGAGCCGCAACGGCACGTTCGTGCGCGACTCGAGAATCGAGTCGGTGATCGTCCAACCGCCCGCCGAGGTGACCGTTGGCAAGACGCGGATCGAGCTCGTCCCGGCCGACCTCCCGGCGCCGGAGGCCACGCCGGAGCTCACCCGCTTCGGTGCGTTGGTCGGGCGTTCGCCGGCGATGCGAAAGGCCTTCGGCGTGCTCGAGTCGGCGGTGCCGCTCGAGGTGCCGGTGCTGCTCGAGGGGGAGGCGGGGACCGGGAAGAGCGCCGCCGCGCGTGCGCTCCACGACGCGTCGCCGCGCGCCAACGGTCCCTTCGTCGTCTTCGACGCGACGGCTCCCGCGATGCCGCTGCCCAAGGCCGTCAGCCGAGCGAGCGGCGGCACGCTGGTGCTCGACCGTCTCGAGGCGATCGGTGCGTCCGCCGCCCATCAGCTCGTGAGCGTGCTCGACCGGCGCGAGCGCGGTGAGATCGATCTGCGGCCCATCGGGCTCTCTCGTGTCGATCTCCGTCGGCGAGTCGAAGAGGGCGCCCTGCGTCGTGACCTCTACTTTCACGTCGCCGCCGTCCGTGCGGTGTTGCCGCCGCTCCGAGAGCGCCGCGAGGACCTGCCGCTGCTGGTCGCCGAGCTGGCGCAGCGTCTCGGTCACCCGGGCCTCGGCCTCGGCGACGAAGAGCTCGCGCCGCTTCGGCACCACGACTTCCGCGGCAACGTTCGGGAGCTCGCTCACCTCGTCGAGCGCAGCCTCTCGGAGAGCGTCGCGTCGCAGCGCCGCTCCGCGCCGCCGCCTCCACCGCCGAGTGACGACGGGCTCTCCGACCTGCCCTTCAAGGAAGCGAAGGAGCAGCTGGTGGACGCCTTCGAGCGCCGCTACGTCGCCTCGCTCCTCGAGCGCCACGACGGGAACGTCTCTCGGGCCGCGCAGGAGGCGGGGCTCGACCGGAACTACCTCGCCCGATTGGCGCGCAAGCACGGTCTGCGGTGACCACGGCGCATCGTCTCTTCGTCGCCGCTGCGCTCGCCGGGCTCATCGGCGGCTGCGGAGACGAGCGCTGGGTGGAGGCCGAGGTGACCATCCCCCCCGGCGTCGGCTCCGTCTGCGTGACGGCGCGCGGCTCCGGCGCGGTCGCCTACAGCGAGCGCTACGAAGCGGGCGAGCCCGGGGGCAGCGTGGTCTTCATCGAAGGCGACGAGGTCAGCGGCCACGTCATCCTGGAAGCGACCCACCGGCGCGGAGGTCGCTCGGTGGCCCGCGCTCGGGTCGACGCGCCCTTCGGCACCGGCGGCCTCCCGGTCGCGCTCAGCCCGGGGAGCTGCGTCGCGTTCGAGCCCCCGCCGGGAGCCGAGCTCGCCACGATCGCCGGCGCCGAGGCGCTGGTCGCGCTCGACGAGGACGGCGACGGCATCGACACCCTCGTGGTCGACGTCGGCGACGACTCGCAGGACCTCGGCGGCACCCCACGTGGCGTTCCGACGCTGGTCGGTGGCGCCGACCTCGACGGCGACTGCCTCCCCGAGCTCTGGGGGATGAGCGCTGGCGAGGCTCGCGCGGAGGGGCGCACGATCGCGATCGACGGTGACGCGCTCACCTTCGGTGACGCCGGCACGGGGCCTCGGCTCTTCGTCGCCGGGCCGAGCGGAGTCAGCGCCGTGACCCACGATGCGGTGCGGCGCTCGCTCTCCGGAGCGCCGTCTCGAACGATCGTGGCGGGCGACCTGAACGGCGACGGAATCGACGAAGTCGTCGCAGGCGGCGACAGCGGGATCGAGGTCTTCTTCGGTGGGGAAGGCGGTCCCGTGATCGCGCCGGGAGCGACACCGCGTGGCTGGACCGCGACGGCGCTCGCGCTCGGCGACGTGGACGGTGACGGCGACCTCGACCTCGCCGTCGCGAGCGACGCGGGCCTCGGCCTTGCTCGCAATCGTGGCGACGGTTTCCTCGAGGCGGCGTCGGTGCCCTCCCTCGCGCCGGTGGCCGTTCGCGTCGGGGACGTGAACGGTGACTGCATCGAAGACGTCGTCGCGCTCGGCGGCGACGGCGCCGCGAGCCAGTGGATCGCCGGTGGTGTCGATGGTCTCGGCGCGATGATCGCCCTCGGCGATGACGTGATCGATGCGACCTTTGCCGCGCTCGAAGACGGGCGGCCGCAGCTGGTCCTGCTCCGGAGCGATGGGCGGGTGGAGGCGTACGCGCCATGACGCGCGCGAGCATCCTGCTCGGTCTCCTCTGGCTGGCGTCTCCGGCGGCGGCCCAGTCTCCGGAGGCGGAGGACGCGACCGAGATCGCGGCGCCGGCGGAGGAAGAGGCCGCGCCGGCCGACGCGCCGCGCACCACGCCCGGCGAGGTGGAGCGACTGCTCGAGCGCGGCCGCCAGCTCTACCTGCAGCTCGATTTTCCTGGCGTGATCGACGCGATGACCCGGGCGCTGGCGGTCCCCGGAGCCGACCAGGGTCAGCGTCTCGAGGCCTTCGAATACCTCGGCGCCTCCAACCTGGTCATCGACCGCGAGGCGGAAGCGCGTGTCGCGTTCGAACGAATGCTCGGCATCGACCCCTACCACGCGCTCCGTGAGCCGAGCGGCTCGCCGAAGATCCGCGAGTTCGTCGAGCGCCTTCGTCGCCAGCTCGTCGCGGACGCCGCGATCGACCCGGAGCTGCAGCTGGTGGTCGACGCGCCGGAGGCCGCGCGCGCTTCCGCCACGTTGCCGGTCGCCGTTCGTTCGGAGGGCGCGGCCGTCGCGGCGGTCCGCGTGCACCACCGGAGCGACGAGGAGCGCCAGTGGCAGGCGACCGAGCTCGCACCGACGGGGGAGGGGGCCTTCGAGGGCGAGGTGCCGACGCCCGCCACCACGGGCCGGATGCTCCTCTACGCCGAGGCGCGCGATGGCGCGGGCTCGGTGGTCGGCCGTGCGGGCGAGCCGCACTGGCCGCTCGAGGTCGACGTCCGGGACGAGCTGCCCGTGCCGCTGGTTCGGCGATGGTGGCTCTGGACCCTCGTCGGTGTGGCGGCCGTGGGGCTCGCCGTGGGCCTCGGCGTCGGGCTCAGCCAGGGCGATCAGGCACCACCCGGCACCCTCCCGCCCGGCCGCGTCGAGCTCCCCTGAGGTAGCGCTCCGGTCGCACGCCGTGAGCGATATCGACGGGTACGGGACGCCGATGTCCTATGATCGGCATCGTGCGTGGCGTGCCCCTCGGCCCCTATGTCTTGGTGAAGCGCCTCGCCCGAGGTGGGATGGCCGAGATCTTCCTCGCTCGGAAGGAGGGGCCCGACGGGTTCTCGCGCGACCTGGTGGTGAAGCGGATGCTCCCGCACCTCTCGGCCGACGGGCAGTTCCAGGCGCTCTTCCGGGAGGAAGCGCGGATCGTCGCGCGCCTGAACCACCCGAACGTCGTGGGGGTCTACGACTTCGGCGAGGACGACGAGACCAGCTACCTGGTCATGGAGCTGGTCCGCGGCGTCGACCTGCGCGGGTTGGTGGCGCGGGCGGCGATGGACGCCTTCCAGAGCGGCCGCACCGGAGCGCTGCCCGCGCACCACGCCGCCAAGATCCTCTCACTCGTCTGCGAAGGCTTGGCACACGCCCACTCGCTCACCGACGGAGGTCATCCCGTCGGCCTGGTCCACCGCGACGTCACGCCGTCGAACGTCTTGGTCTCCTTCGAAGGGGCGGTGAAAGTCGTCGACTTCGGCGTCGCCAAGCTCCAGCGCCGCAGCCGCCGGGAAGCCACCCAGGTCGGCATGGTTCGCGGGAAGCACGCGTACCTCTCACCGGAGCAGGCCAGGGGTGAGGCGCTCGACGCACGCTCGGACCTCTTCAACGTGGGGATCCTCCTCTACGAGAGCGTGACCGGCGACATGCTCTTCCCTCACGAGGAGCCGCGAAAGGCGCGCTTGCTCGCCGCGTCCGGAAAGATCCCCGACGTCGAGCGGCTGGGGCAGCTCCCGGACGGATTGCGCCAGGTCGCCGAGCGCGCGCTCGCACCGAAGCGGAAGAACCGCTACCCGGACGCGCTCGCGCTCCGCGCCGATCTCGAGGCCTACATCCGCTCGCAGCCGCATCCATCGGACACGCTCGAGATCGGGAACTACGTTCGGCGGCTCTTCCCCGATGTGGTCGCCGAGGACCAGCGTTCGCCGCGCGCGGCTGGAACCGTCCCGGTGACCGCCGCGGTCGCACCGACGGGCACGGCGCCGCTGACGGGGGACACGGATCCGGGTCGCCCCGTCTTCGGCGCCGAGGACACGCCGCCGCTCCATCACACGCCGCTCACCCCGTCGGACTCGAAGCTCGAGACCCTGCGACTCCCGGCGTCGCAGGCGCAACCGAAGCGAAAGCGCTGGGGGTGGGCGGTGGCGGCCCTCCTCGTCGCTTTCGCGGGGGCCGGCACCTGGGCGCTCTTCGACGACACGGGACCGCCACCGCCACCCGACGCGCCCCCGGAGGTGCCCGAGCTGGTGCAGGGGCGGTCGGCTCCAGAGCCGGGGATCCTCCGTCTGCGCACCGAGCCGTCCGGGCTGACCGTTCGAATCGACGGTGAAGAGCACGGCCCCGCGCCGGTGCTCGCGAGTCTTCCGCCCGGAGCGCATCGCATCGAGGTGCTCGACGAAGACGAGGTCGTCGCGACGGACTCGGTCGCCATCGTCGCGGGTGGCACGGCGACGGTCGTGCTCTCGGCGCCCGTGCCCGGTTGGCTCCGCGTGCGGAGCGAGCCCACGGGGGCCGAGGTGACCATCGCGGGAGAGGACCGGGGCGAGACACCGGTCGACCTGAGCCTTCCGCCCGGAGAGCATCGCGTGGAGGTGAGCCTCGAGGGCCACGAGTCCCACTCGGAGCTGGTGCTGGTCGAGCCGGACCGGGAGGCGTCGCTCAGTGTCGCCCTCCGGGAGTCCGACGACGGACCGCTGCAGACGTCGTCGATGATGCGGGCTCGCGCACCGACCGGGACCGGCTACCTGAGCGTGATGACCGTCCCTTGGAGCGAGGTCTTCCTCGGGTCGCGTCGACTCGGAGTCACACCCGTGTTCCGAATCGAGCTGCCCGTGGGTCGGCACACCCTGACCTTTCGCTCGCCGAACCGGCCGCCGGTCCGAAAGACGGTGCGAATCCGAGCAAACGAGGAGACCCGCATCCGCGAAACGTTGTGAACGACGCTTTCTGGGGGTTCGTTTGACTCCGGGCTGTCACTCGTCGTACGTCCCTCCCTCGTAGGAGATGGATTTCATGCGCTTGATGGCTTGGTTGAGCTTGGTCGCCCTCGTGGCGGCTTGTGGGGACGACGACGGCGACACGACCGACACCGACGTGGATGCCTTCGTCGAGGTCGACATGGGAGGACCGGGGGAGGACTCCGGTCCGCCGGATCTGGGCACCGACGCCTTCGTCCCGGGTTGCACCGAGGGTTGCGACATCGTCGAGGTCAGCGCGGGTGGCGACTTCAGCTGCGCCCGTCGTGAGAACGGCGAGGTCCTCTGCTGGGGTGCGAACCTGGTGGGTCAGCTCGGCGACGGCAACATGCGGCACGGCGCCGCTTGCGGCATGACGGGCGTCGAGCCGCGGGACTGCTCGGCCGAGCCGGTCGAGGTCGCGCTCATCGAGGCGGTCTCCATCGAGTCGGAGAGCGCGAGCACCTGCGCCGTCGATCCGGACGGTGACATGTGGTGCTGGGGCCTGAGCGACAACCTCGAGGAGGGCGGCGGCGGTTCGCGTCGGCGTCTCTTCACGCCGGAGGAGCGCACGGGCTTCACCTCCATCGACAGCTTCGGCAAGGGCAGCCGCCACACCTGCGCGATCCAGGGCGACGGCACGCTCCTCTGCGCCGGCCAGGGCGAGAGCGGTCAGCTCGGCCTCACCGACTTCGAGGATCACCCGACGCCCATGGCCGTGACGCTCGCCGATCCGCTCGAGATCGTCGCCAGCGGCGACTTCGCGTGCGCGCGCACCGCGTCCGAGGTGCTCTGCTGGGGTGACAACCTCGGCGGTCAGCTCGGCGACGACATGGGTCACGAGACCTGTGGAACCATGCCCAACACCTACGACTGCTCCGCGACTCCGGTCGCGGTCACCTTCACCGGCATCGACGGTTCGAACGTGACGCAGCTCGCGGTCGGCGCCGCGCATGCGTGTGCGCTCATCGACGATGGCACCGTGCAGTGCTGGGGCTTCAACGCGGCCGGCCAGGTGGGCGGCACCCCGGGCACGGACGTGGTCGTTCCGACCGAGATCGCCGGCCTCTCCAGCGTGATCAGCATCGCGGCGGGTCTGGACAACAGCTGCGCCATCGTCGACGGCGGCGACGTGAAGTGCTGGGGCTCGAACCGCGAGGGGCAGCTCGGCGACGGCGAAGAGGTCGGCGCTCACACCGCGTGCATGAACGTGCGCGGTGAGGACATCGACTGCAGCGAGACCCCGGTCGACGTGGCGCTCACCGAGGGCGCGACGCAGCTCGCGGTCGGCAACCGTCACGTGTGCGCGCTCGGCGAGAGCGGCTCGGTGTGGTGCTGGGGCTGGAACGACCAGCGCCAGCTCGGCCCCAACGGCAACGCGGACCGCACGCGGTCGGTCTCGCCCGTCGAGGTCACCGGGTTCTGAAGCGGCGTCGCCGTGAGGCGACCACCCTCACCCTCACCCTCGCCCTGACCCTCACCCTTCGTGGGACCGAGGCGAACGGGACGGGCGACCAAGAGCCGAAGGCACACATGCCTTCGGCTCTTCCTCGTTTGTAGGGCGAGGGCCAGGGTGAGGGGTCGCCTTCGGCTCTTCCTCGTTTGTAGGGCGAGGGTCAGGGTGAGGGGTCGCCTTCGGCTCTTCCTCGTTTGTAGGACGAGGGCCAGGGTGAGGGTCGCGTTTGGCGACCTACTCCAGGTCGTAGCGCTTCAGGCGGTCGGCGAGGGTCGTCCGGCTGATGTCCAGCTCCTTGGCGAGCTGGGTCCGGTTCCCGTCCGTTCGTTCGAGTCCGCGACGAATGATCGCGCGCTCGAGTGATTCGATCGCTTCGGCGAGCGTCCCGCCACCTTCGGCCGCGGCGCGCGCCTCGGGGGTGCTCGCGGCGGCGGCGACGTCGTAGCCGCCGGCTTCGCGGACCGCGGGCGAGAGGTGCCGTGGTTCCACGGCGAGCGAGTCCGCGGCGGTCACGGCCCAGCGCTCGACCTCCGCGCGGAGCTCGCGCACGTTGCCAGGCCACTCGTAGCGCTCGATGCACTCGAGCGCGGCGTCACCGATCTTCCGGGGCGCGCCCTCCACGTGGGCGAGGAATCCGCCGACGAGCAGTGGGATGTCACCGGTCCGCTCGCGCAGGGGCGGGAGCTTCAGCACGAGCACGTGCAGACGGAAGTAGAGGTCTTCGCGGAAGGCGCCCGCATCCACCATCGCGCGGAGGTCACGGTGCGTGGCCGCGACCACGCGCACGTCCGCCGCGCGAGGAGCCGTCGCGCCCACCGGCGTGTACTTCCGGTCCTGGAGCACGCGCAGCAGCTTGGCCTGCATCGCGGGCGACATCTCACCGACCTCGTCGAGGAAGAGCGTCCCACCGTCGGCGGTGCCGAAGAGGCCCGAGCTCGGACGCTCCGCGCCGCTGAAGGCCCCGCGCACGTGACCGAAGAGCAGGCTCTCGAGCAGCTCGTCGCTCATCGCGCCACAGCTCTGCGCCACGAATGGGCCCTTCGCCCGCGGGCCGTTGTCATGGAGCGCCCGGGCCGCGAGCTCCTTGCCGGTGCCGCTCTCGCCGAGCACGAGCGCGGTCGCGTCGCTCTGCGCGAGCTTGGGCAGGAGGTCGAAGACGGCGGCCATCACCGGGGAACGGCCGATCATGCCCCACAGCCCCGGCGCGTCGGGGCTCGCCCGCCGCGCGCGGCGGTCCTGCTCGTGGGCGACGATCTCCTCGGCGACCCCTTCGAGCGCGGCGCGAACCGACGCGAGGGCGCCACGATCCAAGACGGGCAGCCGACGGACCGCCTCCGAGGCGTCGTCGTTCGGGGCGCTCTCTCGCAGCCGGGTCACCAGCGCCGGCCGCTCCGGTTCTTCCGTGGTCGCGGCCCAGCCGGTGGCCACGACGTGAGCCAGCACCTCCCCCTCGATGACGATCGGCGTGGCGAGCGTCGTGAGGCCCGCGTGGCACTCGGCCTCGGGCTCGCCGCGGCCGAGCGCGCGGTAGTGCGCGTCGCACTGGGTGAAGCCGTCGCGACCGAAGAGGAACGCGCGGCAGACGGCGACGGGAGTCGCGAGCACACCGCTGCGCTGGTGCGCGAGCAACCCCTCGGTGTCCGCGATCGCGAGGGTCACACCGTGCGCGCGCTCGAGAAGTCGGCGCGCGACCTTGACCCCCCGGAGGTTGTCCCAGCGTCCGAGGCTGTCCAAGTCCACGTGCCGGAATCTACCAGAATCGGGACGCCTGCTTGCGAGCGGTGGCCGGTGGCTGCAGCGTGAGGCCATGCCGGCCTGGGCCCCATGGACGCTCGTCGCCGTCGCTGGGGCGCTCTTCCTCTGGTGGCTGCACCTGTGGTTCTGGGCGCGCCGGCTCCGCGTCCCCATGGAGTACGAGCGCGTGGTGCGCCTGCGCGCGGGCGACGGCGGTCACTACGAGCTGCGCCGGCTCGGCGCCGATCCGTCGAGCGAGCCTCCAGTGCTCCTGGTGCATGGAGTGGGCGTGAACCATCGGAGCCACGACTCCCTGCCCGACGTGTCCCTGGCGCGCGCGCTGGTGGCCGCCGGCCGCGACGTGTGGTTGCTGACGCTCCGATCGGGGCTGTCCGGGCTCTCCTTTCGCGAGCGCCGCCGGGTGCGCTTCCTCGCCATGGCCGATCACGACGTCCCCGAGGCCATCGCCCACGTGCTCGATGCGACGGGTCAGCGCGAGCTCGACTACGTCGGCTACTCCATGGGCGGCATGCTCCTCTACGCGGCGCTGGACCGAGAGCTCGATCCGAGCCTCGTCCGGCGGGTCGTGGTCGTGGGCTCGCCCGCGCGGGTGCGATCGCCCCTTCCGGGGTTGGGTCTACTGGCGCGGACACCACGCATGCTCGTGCCGACGCTGCCGCTGCGTCTCGTGGGTCGCTCGATCGCGTTCATGGTCGATTGGCTCGACACGCCGCTCCATCGAATCCTGGTGAACCCCAAGAACATGGGCAGCGGGGCGTCCGCGCGAGCGCTGATCAACGCGATCGCGAACATCCCCGGTCCGCTCGCGGCCGACTTCGCCGAGTGGTTGGCCAGCGACGACGGCGATGTCGCGATCGAGGGACGGTCCGTCTTGGAAGCGCTCGAATCGTTGGAGATGCCGGCGCTCTTCTTGGCGGGCGCCGGCGATCGCATCGCCCCGCCGGAGTCGGTGGCGCGAGCCCACGACGCGTGGGGACGAGCGACGAACGCGCCGAAGGAGTTCGTGCTCCTCGGTACCGGGTCGGGCGCGGACGAGGACTACGGCCACGGCGATCTCGTGCTCGGATTCGCCGCCGCGCGTGACGTGTTTCCGCGCGTAGTGGATTTCCTCGGGCCCTGAGGAATCGTTCGTTACGGCGTTGGCGGACGTCTGGGAACGGGGGGCGACTGCGGGTATGATGGCTCCCGCTGATGCGCCGACTTCCCCCCGCCGTCGCGCTCGTTCTTCTCCTGGGGTGCCCCGGAGAGCTCGAGAACCCCGACCAATATCCCGAAGAGCCGCTCGCGCTCTGTCAGCTGGACATCGACGTGCCGGCGCTCTTCCGCTCGAAGTGCGGAAGCAGCACCTGCCATGAAGGTGACGACCCGGCCGCAGAGCTCGACCTGGTCTCCGCCGGCGTGTTCGAGCGACTCGAGAACGTCCCGGCGACGCAATGCGAAGGGCGCGTCCGGATCGACCCGCTCGAGCCGAACTCCAGCTTCTTGGTGGAGAAGCTCCGCGGCACGCAGCCGGTGGGCTGCGGGGAGCGGATGCCCTTCGTCAGCTTCCTCACCGGCGCGGAGATCGCCTGCGTCCAGCGCTGGGTCTTCGAGCAGACGATCGGCCTCGACGGTGGCGTGACGCCGCCGGCCGACATGGGCGGCGGCGACGAGGACATGGGCGGCGGCGACGAGGACATGGGCGCCGGCGAGGACATGGGCGCCGGCGAGGACATGGGCGCCACGGTCGATTGCAGCCCGATCGAGGCCGACGCGAACGGCCAGGTCTGCATGGCTCGCGCGGACGGTTGCGAGGTGCTCGCGCTGACGATGACGGCCTGCAACGACATTTGCGCGTTGGCCGGCCTCTCGTGCGTCGACGCCTTCGACAACGTCGCTGGGATGTGCGCCGCCGACGAGACGATCCCCCTCACCTGCGACGACGCGACGCGGGCCGACTACTTCTGTGTGTGTGAGTGACCGAGCCGATGAAACGACTCCTACTGCTCGCACTCTCCTGGTTCCTGCTCGCTCCGCTCACCGATGTCGCCGAGGCGCAGGTGGCGGTGGCGGAGCTCTCCGGCGCACGAGCCGATAGCGTGCGCCAGCGGCTCGCCGCGCGGCTCCAGTCCGCCGGCTTCGAGGTCGTGCCCGGCGATGGCGACGACGCCGCGTCGATCGCCAGCGCCACGGGCGCCCGAGCGGTCGTCACCGGGCGCGTCCGTCGCCGCGGCGGTCGGTGGAGGGCGGATCTCCAGATCCACGACGCGAGCGGCGAGGTTCGCGCCGAAGCGAGCGCTTCCCACCGGGGCATCGGTGGGCTCGCGGCCCAGCTCGCCCGTCGCATCGAAGACGACGTGCGCGAGCTCGTGTCGAGCGGCGGCTCCGCTGCACCGGCTGCGAGCAGCGGGGGCGGCGCCGGCAGCCTCGTCGTCGGCGACTTCGACGGGCGCGGGGCTGCGCGCATCCGGAACCAGCTCGTGCGCTCGCTGGCGGGCGACTACGAGCTCGTCGCTCGCGACGATCTCGCTGCGCAGGCCGCGCGCTCGGGCGGCGACCTCGGTGATCCGCAGGCGCTTCGCGAGGCGGCCGCCGCGCTCGGCGTTCGGGCGTTCATCGACGGCACCGTGTCTCGTTCCGGCCGCCGCTGGGTGCTGCGGGTGTCCGTCACCGACGCCGCCACCAACAACCAGATCAGCCGCGAAACGTTCCGGGGCTCGAGCTCGGGCGGCCTCGCGCGCTCCGTTCGGAGCCAGGGCGCGCGCAAGCTCGCGGATGCCATCGCTCAGACCTCCGTCCCGGAAGGGTCCGCCGCGGCCGCCCCCGTGGACATCGAGGATCCGGACGACGGTGACGATGACGACGACGTCGTGGATGACGACGGCGACGACGACATCCCCGATCCGCCGCGCGACCGGAGTGGCTTCCCGGTGGCGATCGACATCGGCGTCTACGGTCGCGTGTTCCACCGAGAGCTCTCGTACAACGACGACCTCTACGGGCTGCTCCGGGGCTACACCCTCCAGCTCGGACCCGCGATCGAGTTGGCCGGTCGCTGGTACCCAGGTGCCCACTTCACCGATGGTTTCGGTGCCCACATCGGCATCGAGGCCAGCTACGAGCGCGCCTTCGGCATCGACTCCGTGCCGGCGGACCCCGACGACGACCGGGTCTTCCCGACCCGCTCTCAGGAGTGGCTCGTCGGTCTCCGCGGTCGCTTCCCCTACGAGCGGCACTACTTCTCGCTCGGTCTCGGGTACGGCTCACACCTCTTCGTGATCGAGCCCTCCGGTCCGGCGGTGGCCGGTCGCGGCAACCTGCCGGAGATCCCGCGCACCGAGTACGACTTCCTTCGCATCCACGCGGAGGCGATGCTTGCGGTCGCCGGCGGCTTCCACGTGACGGTCGGCGGCGGCTACCGGGTGGTCTTCTCGGCGGGCGGCATCGAGGACGAGGTCTGGTTCCCGGATGCCTCCGTCGGTGGGGTCGAGGCTGACATCGTCCTCGGCTACCAGCTCGACAACGGGCTGGTCATTCGCCTCGGCTTCGACTGGCGGCGCTACTTCTACTCGATGAACGTGGGCCTCACGAGTCCGTGGATCGCCGGCGGCGCGCTCGATCAGTACCTCGGCGGCTCGCTCGGCATCGCCTACCGCCACTGAGGCGGGCGGCCCCCAGGAAAAAAAAGTTCCTTCGTCACGCGATTGGAATCTGCATTCGGGGCGAACGACCGTTAGTGTGAGGACTCTCTCCTCTCACCCTCGGAGGTTCACCCCCTGATGCGCACCGCTCGTCTCTTCGCTCTCGCTTCCCTCTCGTTCGTACTGGTCGCCTGCGGCGACGATGGAGGGGGAGACGCGGACGGAGACGGCGACGGGGGGCTGATGGACGGGAGCGTCGCCGACGGCGGCGGTCGCGACACCGGCACCCCGGTCGACGGGGGTCCGCCGGTCTGCGGCAACGGGCGGATCGAGGGCGACGAGGTCTGCGACGACGGGAACACCGACGACGTGGGCTGCCTCGACGACTGCTCGCGCGTGCAGGATGGGTACGTGTGCGTGGCGGAGGGCATGGACTGCGTCGCCATCGCGACCTGCGGAAACGGCCGCATCGAAGGGTCCGAGACCTGCGACGACCGCAACGAGACCCCGGGCGACGGCTGCGACGCGACCTGTCAGCGTGAGTCCGGGTGGGTCTGTCCGGTCGCGGGGCGTGCGTGCTCGGCGGCGAAGTGTGGCGACGGGATCGTCGCCGGCTTCGAGGTCTGCGACGACGGCGGTGAGTGCTCGACCAGCGGCGACAGCTGCACCGCAGACGCGGACTGCCCCGACGGCGAGACCTGCGGCGGCGCCGGGGGCGACGGGTGCTCCGCCGCCTGCACCTTGGAAGAGGGCTTCGCCTGCCCCACGCCGGGCGCCGCGTGCGAGCCGACGACGTGCGGCGACGGCGTGGCCGAGGGCACCGAGGAGTGCGACGACGGCAACCTCCAGATCGGTGATGGCTGCACCCCCTTCTGCGTTCGCGAGCCGGATTGCACCGACGGAGTCTGCACCGCGGTCTGCGGTGACGAAGTCGTCTTCGCGCCCGAGACCTGCGACGACGGGAACACCCTCGACGGCGACGGGTGCTCGAGCGACTGCCAGGAGGAGACCGGCTACGAGTGCACCGAGGTGCCCGAGGACCCGCCCGACTCGGTCGTGCTGCCGGTCGTCGTGCGGGACTTCATCCCCACCTGCACCGACGGGAACGGCGACATCACGCCTCGGGCGACGATGGGCGATCCGGGCGCGACGCCCCCCTACGGACACCCCGACTTCCAGTGCTTCAACGGCGCGGAGACCGGGATGGTGGAGCCCGATCTGGTCGCGGGGGTGCCCGTCCGGAGCGCGACCGCCACTCGCCTCGCGAGCGACGCCAGCTTCGCGCTCTGGTACCAGTCCGACGAGGATTGGAACCGCACGGTGGTCCAGGGCATGAGCTTCGGTCGCGTCGGCGCGACCACCACCTACCGCTTCGCGACCAGCGCGTTCTACCCGCTCTCCTCGCCGCTCGACGGCAGCGCACCGGCCGGCTTCCCGACCGAGGGACTCGAGACCCTGTCGGATGACGGCGGCTCCGGTCCGCGGGACGACAATTTCTTCTTCACCAGCGAGGTCCGTTTCTGGTTCCGCTACGAGGGCGGTGAGACCCTGACCTTCACCGGTGACGACGACGTCTGGGTCTTCATCAACGGGAAGCTCGCCGTGGACCTCGGCGGCGTGCACGGCGCGCAGACGGACTCGATCACGCTCTCCGACTGCGACGACGCGGACCCGGGCATGAACGACGCCGGCTGCATCTCCGCCCTCGACCTGAACGTGGGCGGCATCTACGAGGCGGTCGTGTTCCAGGCCGAGCGCCACACCACCCGCTCGGAGTACACGCTCACGCTCGGCAACTTCAACCGAGCTCCGAGCGTCTGCGAGAGCACATGTGGTGATGGAGTCATCGCCAGCGACGAGGCCTGCGACGACGGCGAAGACAACGGCGCCGACTACAACGGCTGCGACGCCGACTGCAATCTCACGCCCTTCTGCGGCGACGGGATCGTCCAGGAGGACTTCGGCGAGACCTGCGACGATGGCCTGAACCTCGGCGCCGGTCCGAGCGCCTGCGCGCCGGGCTGCATGGACGTCGGCGCGAGCTGCGGTGACGGGGTCGTCCAGATCGAGAACGACGAGCAGTGCGATGACGGGAACACCACCCCCGGCGACGGCTGCGACGAGGAGTGCCGCTTCGAGCTCATCTGAGTCGGCGGATCTGCTGTCGCGCTTCGGGCAACGCAGACGTAGACGCGGGGCTGCTGCCGCGCGCTTCGGGGTCCGCGAGAAGTGCCGGGAGGACGAGCAACGCGAGGACGCACCGAGCGCTCCGCGCGAGATCTTCAGGTTTTCGGGGAGGCGAGGAGCGATTCACTCGCGACGAGCCGGGGTCTTTTCCCAAAAGACCCCCAACAAGAATAGGCAAAGCGCCGCTCGGGGGTCCGAGCGGCGCTTCTTACATCCGCGCTCCCCCGCGCGAATGGCCGCTCCCTCCCCGGAGCGACATCCAGCCTACGTAGGGGGTCTGAGAACCTTCCCCCTGCGGACGAGATTTTTCTCACCGGCGGTGGGGCGAGGAGTCGCCAGGGGTCTCCGGTCCGGCCACTGCACTTGCCACCGTCGGGATGCTCGCTCTGAAATCATTGCTCAATTGTCTGTCCTACATGTCGGCACGATGTGTGCGTAGGTAGGGGTCATTCACACCCGGTCCGCCGGGGAGACCACAGGAAATGACCATGACCCGCAAGACCGTCCCCTTCATCCTCGCGCTCGCCACCGCGTGCGCCGCGGCGCCGGCCGACCCCGGCGACAAGGGCCTCGACGACGTCACCGGCGGCAAGGAAGACCGCTGGGACTGGCGCGGTAGCCCCGAGCGCTTCGATGGGGAGTTCGACTACCATCTCGAGGATCTGCCCCTCGGTGGTACCGCCGAGCGGGAGTCCTGGGCGTCGACCTACTGGCCGACCTACGAGGACTCGATCAACGCCCGCTGGACGAGCGGCGAGCTCTCGCCCGCGCAGAAGTACGATCAGGCCTTCAACGGCTGGATGCCGACCGACGAGTTCCTCGCGCTCCGTCCCTTCGATCGCAGCCGCGCGGTGACGCCGGGTGAGGACTGGGACACCGAGTACTACGAGCAGCAGGGCCCGCTCGCGTCGCACATCTCGAACAGCATGGGCAACGGTCGCGATCGGCAGATGGCGATCGACGCGGGCGGGCGCCCGGAGGGCGATTGGGACGTCGAGACCTGGTGGGGTCTCTGTCACGCCTGGGTGCCGGCTGCGCTCCTCGAAGACCGACCGCAGCGCTCCGTGACCTACAACGGCGTCGAGTTCCACGTCGGCGACCTCGAGGCGCTCCTCATCGCCGCCTACAACCGCGCGCCCGCCGACATGATCGGTGGCCGCTGCAACGTCGGCTCGGGCGACACCGAGGTCGAGCGCGACGAGCACGGTCGCGCCGTCGACGTCGAGTGCCGCGACAGCAACCCCGGCGCCCTGCACGTCATCGTGACGAACTACCTCGGCATGCAGAGCCGCGGCTTCGCCTTCGACAAGACCGCCGACTACGAGGTCTGGAACCAGCCCGTCATCGGCTACGAGGTCACCAAGCAGGAAGAGATCGACCTCGCGCGCGCCAACGAGCTCCTCGGCCTCACCGGCGACAGCTACGCCTACAACGACGACGCCGCGTTCCTCTACGAGGTCGGCCTCTCCGTGAAGTGGGTGACCGAGTCGTCCGCCAGCAAGACGCCGGCGAACACCAACCGCTACACCCGCACCAGTCGCTACACGTACATTCTCGAGGTCGATGCCGACGGGAAGATCATCGGCGGCGAGTGGACCGGCAGCAGCCGCAACGACCACCCGGACTTCCTCTGGAACCCGCGTCGCCTCACCCGCTCCTCGGTGCCGAACCTCGACATCGACGACGTCCGCATGCTCGTCGAGATGAGCCGCGCCCCCGAGGTTCCCGTCAGCCCGGCCGACGCGCTCGTCGCCGAGGGGCAGGGCGGCATCGCCATCCCGGACAACGAGTCCATGGGCATCCAGAGCGTCGCCACCATCACCGGCGGCACCGGTGTCGTGAGCAGCGTGGGCGTCGACCTCACCATCACGCACACCTACGCGGGTGACCTCCTGGTCGAGCTCGAGCACGGCGGCGTCCGCCGCACCGTGCACAACCGCGAGGGCGGCAGCGACGACGACGTACGCGGCCACTTCGACCTGGTCGGCTTCGAGGGCGTCGACCCGAACGGCGCCTGGACCCTCCACGTCAGCGACAACGCTGGGCAGGACCTCGGTACCCTCGAGCGCTGGACCCTCACCCTCGGCACCGAGGACGGGACCCCGGTCACCCCGACCGAGCCCACCACCGAGCGCTTCCCCGGTGAGGGTGGCGTCGACATTCCCGACAACGACCCGAACGGCGCCGCCTCCGTGGCGACCGTCACCGCCACCGAGGGCACCGTCACCATCGAGGCCGCGATCACCCACACCTACGTCGGCGACCTCGAGGTCACCGTCGCGCACGGCGACCGCACGTGGACCCTCCACAGCCGCGAGGGCGGCGGCGACGACGACCTCAGCCTGAGCGTCCCGCTCGACGCCACCGGCGACGCCTTCGAGGGCGACCCCTCCGGCGAATGGGTCCTCACCGTCGTCGACAACGCCAACATCGACACCGGCTCCATCGCGAGCTGGGCCGTCGTCGTCACCCACTGACGCCACCTACCCACCCATCGACGCCCGGGCCGCCCAGCGACCCGGGCGTCCCCAATTGGAAGGGGGACACTCCCCCCTCCCGTATCCCTCTATTTCACAGGGGCTTCCGGACGGAAAATGAAAACACTCGCGAGACCTCAGGCCGCCACCCCCACGTAGCGCGCCCGCGGCCGCAGGATCCGCCCGACCCGCCGCTGCTCTTCCACGTGCGCCAGCCATCCCACGATCCGGCTGCACGCGAACACCGCCGTGAACGCCTCGCGCGGCACCCCGAGCCCTTCGAGCAGCAGCGCGGTCGCCATCTCCACGTTGGCCGCCATCGGCCGACCCTTGCGCGCGAGCAGCAGCCGCGCCGCTTCCGCTTCGACCACTCGCGCGAGCGCGACGCGCGAATCCTCGCCCAGCGGCGCGAGCGCCTCGAGCAGAACCGGCGCCCGCGGGTCGCGCACGCGATAGACCCGGTGGCCCATGCCCATGATGCGTCGACCCGCGTCGAGCTCGCCCTCGAGCCACGCGCCGACCCTCGACTCGTCACCGATCGCGTCGAGCATGTCGAGCACCGGCCCCGGCGCTCCGCCGTGGAGTGGCCCCGAGAGCGCGCCCGCCGCCGCGACCACGCACGCGCTCGCCGTCGCAGCCGTCGACGCCACCACCCGCGCGGTGAACGTCGACGCGTTCAACCCGTGGTCGATCACCGTGCACAGGTATCGGTCCAGTGCGGCCACCGCTTCCTCGCGCGTGTCGCCCGCCATCATCCGCAGCAGGTCCGCCGCGTGGCCGAGCGAGGCATCCGGCGCCATCGGTGCCATCCCTGCGCGCCGCCGGACCCAGGCCGCCGTCGCCACGGCTGCGGTCGCGACCAGCGCTTCCGGTTCGTCGCTCGCGTGCGCCAGCGCCGTGCGTACCGCGGCCACGCCATCGGGCGCGTCCAGCGCGTCGCCCCAGCGACCCATCGCTTCGAACGCCGCCACGCGCGCCGCGCCGAGCCGCTTCGGCGCCCACTCCGCGCCCACGGTCGCCATCAACCGAGCGCTCGCGTCCTCGAAGCCGAGCCGAGCCAGCTCCGCCACGCGCAGCCCCGCGATCCACAGCTGCCCCAGCTCTCCGTCGATCCCGGAGAGCTCGGTCTCCGCCACCACGACGCCATCCAGTCCTGTATTCGTCATCGCATCACCTCGCGACGACACTCTTCGGTGGAGCCCCTGAACGCGAAAGGTCGAATCGTGAATCGACCTTGGATCAGTCAGCGAAGCGTTCGAGCGCAGCTAGCAGCCGCTCGGGGTCGGAGCTCCGGATGGTGAGCGTGAACTCGACGCCCCGTTGTACGCCTCGAACCACGATCGCTGGCGCGTTCTCGAACGGAGTCCGGCCTCGACCAGGCGGTCCAGCGAGCACGAGCCGAAGCATGCCGACGGCGTCGAAGCCCGCGGTCCGGTCGTCGCGCACGAGCACGATGGGTTGGCGGTTCAACACGGCGGAGCGCCGGAAGAACACCACCGCGCGCTCGGTCACGAGCACCTCGCCCGTCATCACCTGGCTGCCGGCCGCGAGCTTCGCGCGGTGGCCCAGGAAGGCGCGCGCGTCCTCTTCGCGATAGAGCGTCTCGGCCCCGTCGAGGTCGCGCCGAACGCGCTCGCCGAGCCGCCCCTGCCACACACCGACCGCGAGTACGAGGATCGCCATCACCGAGAGGCCGAGGAGCAGTCCCCACATCAGTGGACCTCGAGGATCTCGTAGAGCCGCACGCGCCCAGCGATCTTCAGCTCGAGCTCGTCGTCGGCGCGCCTGCCCACGAGCGCACGGCCGACCGGCGAGGCGGGGGTCACCACGTGGATCACGGCGCCATCCACGTCGAGCTTCTCGCCCCCACCCGCAGGTGCCAGGAAGAAGGTGCGCTCGTCGTCCTCGTCGATGACCGCGTCGACGACGGCGCCGAGGCCGATGGGGCGCTTCCGCAGGTCCGGGATCGGCATCACCCGCACCCGCGTGATCGCCTCCTCGAGCTCCTCCACGCGCATGGCCTGTCCACGCGCGAGGTAGCTCGCCTCGAGCCCGCGGGTGTCCTTGTCGTTCTCGGCGCGGCTCTCCTCGTGCGTCGCACCCTTCCGCGTCTCGTCCGCGGACGCGCGCGCCTTGTCCGCCTCCGCGCGGAGCCGCGCGACCAGCGCCTCTCGAATGGCCACCTTGTCCACTCGCCGAGTCTACCCAGTCGCGGGGCTTTGCGAACGCCGAGCTTCGCGGCATCGTCGGGCCCATGGGCGCGGAGGAAGTCTGGACGCACTGGGTCGACGCGCGGCGCGCCTGCGCGATCCTGAAGGTCAAACGCCGGACGCTCTACTCCTACGTCAGCCAGGGGCGAATCCGGAGCGCCCCGGTGCCCGACAGCCGCGAGCGCCGCTACGCGATCGAGGACGTGATGCGCCTCCGCGATCGCGCGCGGGCCCGCAGTGGTCACGGGCCGGTCGCAGCGAACGCGCTCGACTGGGGCGAGCCAGTGCTCGACACGGCGGTCTGCGCGATCACGCCGGACGGACCGAGCTATCGCGGCCGGCTCGCGACCGAGCTCGCTCGGGACGACGTGCCCTACGAAGCGGTGGCCGGGCTCCTGCTCGACGGAGCGCTCGCCGAGCGGATGTGGCAGCCGGAGTCGCTCCCTGCGCTTCCGGCGCTCCCGGGAAAACGCCTGCCGCGCTTCCTCGCGCGCATGGCGGCGTGGCGCGCGGCTCGGGAGCGCCTCTCGATGGCCGACGCGCTGGGCCCAGCGCTCATCGCGCCCGCCGTCGCGCTCTTGGCCGACGAACCGGAAGTGCTCGCGGGAGGATCGGTGGCCGAGCAGATGCTGGCTGCGCTGGGTGGTCGTGTGACGCCGCGCGCGAGCGCCGCGACGAATCGCGCGCTGGTCCTCTGCGCCGAGCACGAGCTGAACGCGAGCACGTTCGCTGCGCGGGTGGCGGCGTCCGCCGGGGCCGACCCCTTCGCGGTCGTGCTCGCGGCCCTCAGCACGCACACCGGTGGTCGGCACGGTGGTCAGTCCCGCCACGTCGGCGTGCTGCTCGAGTCGACGTCGCCGGAGCGAGCCGAGGGCACCGTCCGCTCGTGGATCCGCCGCGGCGAGATGGCCTCGCTCCCGGGCTTCGGCCACCCGCTCTACGCGGACGGCGATCCCCGCGGGGCGTTCCTCCTGGAGGAGGCCGAGGCGCTGGCACCGAGACGCAAGGCGGTCCGCACCGCGCGCGCCCTCACCGAAGCCGCGAGCGCCGCCGGCTATGAGCCGCCGAACCTGGACCTCGGCCTCACCGCGCTCGGTCACGCGCTCGGCGTCGGTGCCGAGGGCGCCCAGGCGATCTTCGCCGTGGGGCGGATGGCGGGTTGGCTCGCGCACGCCCGCGAGCAGCGGGCGGACGGTCGAATCCTGCGACCCCGAGCGCGCTACGTGGGGGCGCTCTAGCGGACCGCCACGCGACCCTGCGCGATCACCCTCGTGGTGTCTTCGAGTGCTCGCGCCTCCGCGAGCGCCGGCGGGAGTCGGTGCAGCTCGAGGCGCCAACGAAGCGGTCCCTCCGCGGCGGGCACGCTCAGCTCCACTCGTCGCGGGGCCGCCGGGAGCGGCATCACGCGCGTGTCCGCGGCCTGGCCGACGCGGAAGGCGACGGTGCCATCGGGCTCCTCGATCGAGACGGTCGCGAAGTGACGCCGGAGCTCGTAGGTCGTCTCCTCGTCGCCGAGCCGGATCCGCAGGATCGCGACCCGGAACATGTCTCCCGTCGGGAAGGCGTGTCCGAGCTCCGGGCGCGGTAGGAAGGACGCGTTCACGAGCACCTGGTCTCCGCGGCGACGCGCCCGGATGCGAACGCGCACCGCCTTCTCGAGGAGGGCGCGGTCGTCGAAGCCGGCGAACGCGTGACCGTCCATGTGGCAGTCGACGCAGCCTCGCCCGTTCGCCGCGGCCGTGCTCGAGCGCCACTCTTCCATCGTGTTCTGTAGCGGCTCGTCGGCGACGTAGCGTGCGCGCTCGTCACTCGCGGCCGCCGCGAAGTCGAACTGGTGGCAGGCGGCGCAGAGCGTGCCATCGGTCAGCCGCGGGTCCTGCCGGGTGGGGTGGGCCTGCGTCTCGACCGCGTGGCTCGTGAGCACCTGCCCGTCACGCACGTGACAGGTCGCGCAGTCCACGCCGTGGTCGGCCACGACTTCGTGGCGCGGGGAGTGGCAGCGCGCGCAGGCCAAGCCGCCCGCGTGCCTCGCTTCGGCCTCGTAGACCGGGTTGCTCAGCCCCTTCGCGTGGGCGCTCGAGGCCCAGCGCTCGTGCGCCTCGCGATGGCAGCTACCGCAGCGTTCGGGCTCGAGCGACTCGCCGGTGAGCGGGAGCGGACCGATGCCCACGGGAAAGAGCGGCGGTGATGCCTGCGCGCCGGCGAGCGCTGCGGCGCCGAGCGCGATCAGCGCGAGCGCTCGGGCACGTCCCACGCATCTCTCTCGGGCACATAGAGGTACACGTTCCGTTCACGCGATCCGGCGCAGTTCCCGTAGTCGTCGTCCTCGGGAAAGGTGACCTCGTCCGGTGAGCAGATGGAGCCCTCCCACTCGAGGGTCTCCACGACCAAGTCGGGATTGCCGTCGCCGTTCTCGTCGGTGAAGCGGACGTCGCTCTGCCGTTGCATGTTCATCGTGTCGGTGTCGTCCGCGGTCGACCGGGTGACGAGCCCCGCCAGCTGAAAGGTCCCGTCGGGGCGCAGGATCCGGAGGTAGTAGTCGCTCGAGACCGCGAAGACCTCTCCGCGGTTCATGCTGTCGCCGGTGGAGCAGCCGTAGCGGATCGTGACCTCGTCGGTGCCATCGCCGTCGACGTCACCGCTCTCGATCACCGGGTCACCCGCGAGCGAGCAGGACGGCTCGAGCAACAGGTCGGTGGGCACTTCCATCGCGCCGCCCCAGCCGACGGGTCGTCGCGGTGGCGTCGCGGTGAAGTGACCCATCAGCAAGCGCAGCGAGACGCTCGGCTCCAGGTCCCAGTCCTGCGGGTCGCGGGTCTCGGCGCACTGCTCTCGAGCGGCGGGTCCTTCCGTACCGGCTTCTTCCTTGGCGGCCACGCACGCCTCGAAGGGGCTGAAGCGGAGCAGCGTCACGACGTTCCGGCCGCCTTCCTCCCGCGGCGTGCTGTGTTGGGCGGCGATCTCGCTGCGGACCTGGTGCTGCTGCCGCAGCCAGTTGCGCAGGCGCCGACCCATCTTCTCCGGGAGCGGCGCGTCCGTGGGCGCGTCGATGACGTCGGTCTCCGGCTCGGTCGGCTCGGGTGCGGTGTCCGCCTCTTCGTCGTCCTCGGGCTCGTCGGTCTCGGCTTCGTCCGGTTCGGCCGTGTCGGTCGTCTCCGTCGTCGTCTCGGGGTCGGTCCGAACCGTCACCTCGTCGTCATCGCCGCACGCGAGCGCGAACGCCGCGAACACCACCCACCCTCCGAGTCTCATCGCGCGATCCTGCGCCCTCTCGGGGCGCAGATCAACGCTCCCCGGCTCACTCGACGGCGTACGCGTGGGAGTCGAAGTGGCGCGCCAACACCACCGCGCAGGCGGGTCGTTCGCAGCCCTCGCTTCGGACCGAGAGTCGCTGGCCCGACAGGCGCTCGACGTGGAAGCGGCGCGTGGTGCCGGCCACGACCGGGCGACCGAGCACCACGGGCGCCTCACCGTCGACGCGCTCCGGCTCGAACGCGACCTCGAACCCGTCGGTCGCTGGCGTGACCGTGACGGCGCCGTAGGCTCGACCGACGCCCTCCGCGGTCCCGTAGCCCAGGAAGCCATCGTCAGCGAGGTCGAGTTGGACCAGGGTCCCCGCTGGGATGGCGGCCGCGGGCCGTGACTCCGCACGCCACGCGCTCGGCAGCCGGAGCGGTGCTCGGGTGAGCGTCTCGCAGGTCTCTCCGGCGCACAGCCGTACCCGGTCGTCCGACTCGGCGACGAGCCGGAGCGTGACGGTGGAGCCTCGCCGGAGCTCCACGCCGAGGGCCCGTGTCCGTTCTTCCCAGTGACCGACTTCGTGGCGCTCACGGCAGCGGCTCAGATAGCGAGCCGCCCAGATCCGTTCGACCGCGAGCTCGAGCGTCTCCCCCTCGCGGGTCGCCCGACCGAGGACGAGCAGCTTCGGCTGGCGGTTGATCAGCAGCTCGGCGTCGCCGTTCTCGAGCAGCACCAAACAGAGGCTCTCGCTCTCGAAGCGGCCGACCCGAGGGCTCGGCCGGGACGCGGGTGGGTCCGCTCGCGCGACGGATGGCTCGGTGAGCTCGTTCGATGTGTCGCTGCACGCCGACGCGAGCAGGAGCACCCAGACGACGCGAGCCCGCATGGGCGAAGGATAGCGGATCTCGGCTCAGTCGCGCTTGGCGAGGAAGCGCGCGATGGGCCCGAGGTAGGGGGCGACGGCGAGCAGGGCGCCGGCGGCGGCCCCGAGACCGAGGACGTTCAGCATCAGCGGGAGTAGCGGCTGGTCGACCATGAAGTGCTGCGCATCGAAGTAGCTGAGCTCCGGGGCGTACCAGACGGCAGTCGCGAGGACGGGCGCGCCGACGAAGGCAGCGAGCAGACCCCAGGTGCGACCGCGGGCGACGCCGAGCGCCCCGAGCCAGGCGAGGCCCGCGCCGACGAGCACCGCGACCATCGTTCCGCCCGCCTGCTCCGGCGCCAACGCGAAGAGGGTGGCGGGGGCGATGGCCGCCCCGGCGAAGCGAAGCGACCAGCGTTGCCGCTTCGAGAGGCCGTCGTCGAGACCGAGTGCGAGCAGCCCGAGCACGACGTGAATGCCGATGCCGACCGAGATGAGCGGCATGAGGCTGTCGAGCGCCCACGCGGACTGCGCGAAGGCGGCTGCGCCGAAGAGCGCAGCGCCCTGCGCGAGGGTCGGCGCCCAGAGCCGGCCGCTGAAGAGGCCGTAGGTGAGCGTGGCGTAGAAGACCAGCACCGCACCGCAGGCGGGGAGCCAGCCGTGGTTGCTCTCGAGGAAGCCAGCCGCGGCCCAGCCGAGGCAGCCGGTCGCGAGCGCCGCGACCGTGGCAGTGAGGAAGCGGAGCGGCCGGCGTTCGTTCATGGATGCTTCTACGCCGCAGCGGGCGCGCTTGTTCCCGTTGCGCGATCTTTCGACCGTCGGAGCCACCGCTCGTCGAAGACGAAGGCGTGGATCACCAGCATCCCCACGGTCAGATCGGCGAAGTCGATGAGCAGGAGCAGGCCCACGTGCAGCAGGGTCATCGCGAGCCAGGCCCAGGGGCGCGCCCGCTGAGAGAGCGCCAGCAGCGGGAAGAGGATCTCGAGCGCGAGCGCGCCGTAGGTCGCCGCCGACAGGAGCGGTGAGGGTAGGGCGCGCACCCACTCCGCGTGCGCGTACGCCAGCGGGTTGGCGAGCACGTGGTCGAAGGCGCTCCCGTCGAGCCACGAGGGCGCCGCCAGTTTCGTGAGGCCCGAGTAGGCGTAGCCGACGGCGAGCAGAATCCAGAGCACCCGTACGACCTGCCACGGGATCCGTTGGCCGCGGGTCGCGACCACGGCGAGGAGCGCGAGCCCGACGTAGGGCAGGCTGGGGTTCCGGATGAGCGGGTTCCGCCCGAAGACGCACGCGAGGACGAAGAGGCACCAGAGCGCCATGGTCCGGTGGCGTACCCCGAGCGTCAGCAGGGTCGCGGCCATTGCGCCGCTCGCGACGAAGAGGGTGACGAAGAGCCAGCCATCGTGGAGCGCGAGCACGTTCGGGAAGGCGTGGAGGAGCGGGCTGAGCGTTCCGTCGGGCAGCATCCCGTCGCGCGAGAAGAGCTCGCCGGCCCAGGGGACCAGCGCGGCGAAGTGGTACGCGAGGTACGCGCCGAGGATCGCCAACCGCCAGTCCAGCGCGTTCTGCTTCGGGCGGGGCTCCATGGTCAGGAGCGACACGACACGCTCCATCGGGTCTCTTCGCCGTCTTCGGCGGTCTGGACGATCGTGGCGCGCACGATGGGCGCGCGGTCGCGGTCGCCTTCCAGCTCTCGAAGGATTGGCGCGTGGCCGCAGAGCGCGTGTCGTGCCGCCGCCTCCATCATCGGGCCGACGTGCGCGTTGTCGGTCAGGTGCGGTCCACCCGCCACCACGGCGCCCACGACGTTTCGCCGGTTGTAGGGTCCGCGCAGGCGCTCGTAGTGCGCTCGGTCGAGCGGTACGTGGCGAACGTTCCCGCCTTCTTCCTCGAGCTCGAGCGCGAAGCTCGCGCTGAAGGGCTCTGCGTCGCCGATGGTGGTGAAGACCTTCGGCGCGGGTGACACGTGGCTCGCGGCGCCGAGGCCGACGAGCGCGGGCACACCGAGCACGTCGCCGACCATCTGCAGCGAGCCGAGGATCAGGAGGGCCAGGGCCCAGCGGTCGTCGCGCTTCATCGGCTCGCCTCCGCCTGCACGTCGCGACCGACGAGCATGTCGCCGACGCGCTGCTCTCGGTCACCGCCGAAGCCGGTGGGCGCGTCCTGAACCGCCGGGTTCCGGAAGGTGCCGAAGAGCAGATCCCAGAGCGGCAGGTCCGAGTAGTTGTAGCGGTGCACGCCCTCGGCGTGATGCAGCCGGTGCATCTCGGGTCGCTGGAAGAAGAAGCCGATCCAACGCGGCGTCCGAACGTTCCAGTGGTAGACGAGCTCCGCGAGCCCGGTGAGCAGCGTCGCGCTCGCGGCCGCCTCGATCGACAGCCCACAGAGCCCGTAGAGCACCGCGCTCGAGATCACGCCGTTGGCCACGATCTCGGCCGGGTGCTTGTAGAAGCTGGCCACGACCTCGATGCGCGCGGGGCTGTGATGCAGCTGATGGAACGCGCGCCACAGGAAGGGCACCTCGTGGCGGGCGCGATGCCAGAAGTAGTAGACGAAGGTGATCGCGAGGTAGCCGATGAGCGCGCCGAGGCGCGGATCGAGCCCGCCGAGATCGACCAGCGGGTGCGCCTGGATCAGCGGCTCCCAGAGCGGAGCGGCGAAGACCACGACGGCGGCTTGAATGGTGCTCGCGCCGATCGCGCGGACCCACCAGCCGCGAACCTTCGGCAGCGCGCTGGCCGGTCGCCAGCGCTCGATCGCCATCATCGCGATCATCGCGCCCAGGACGATGAGGGGTATCTGCATGCCTCGCCTTCGTGAGCGAGAAGCACGCCAGCTCGAAAAGGTAGTGATTTCAGCGATGCGTCAGTCGTGCTGGCACATCTGATGCGCTTCCATGCGCATGCCATGCACATCGGGTTCGTGAGTCATCCGCTTGTCACTCCGTGCCGCATGGCCCATTACCGGGACATGGCGTTCATCTTCGATCCGGATGTGCTCGGTCGCTGCGCGGCCGAGGGCGTGGGCAAGGCTTCCATGGAAGAGGCCTTCGACGCGGTCACCGCGGCGGTCGCTCGCGAGTACCCCAAGCACATCCACACGGGCCCGCGGGACTGGATGATGAACAACGCTGGCGGCGCCATGGGTCAGATGACCTTCCTCCACGCGTCGATCACCGAGTACATCATCATCTTCGGCAGCCCCATCGGCACCGAAGGTCACTCCGGCCGCTACGCGACCGAGGTTTACGACTGGGTCTTCGACGGCGAGATGTGGTGCTACCTCGAGGGCGAGACCGAGCGGACCACCTACGGCCCGGGCTCGACCGCCTACCTCGGCGACGGACAGGTGAAGGGCTACCGCATCCCCGATCACGCGTGGATGCTCGAGTACAGCCGCGGCCCCATCCCCTCGATGCTCCCCTTCGGCCTCGCTGACACGCTCCTGAGCACGCTCGACCTGCGCACCCTCGGCCGCACCGTGGCCGGCTACGGCAAGCACGTCACGAGCTCGCTCCTCCGCGGCAAGATCTAGCGTCAGCGCGGCGGACGATGCCGCGTGTCGAACCAGTGCTGGTACTCGCGCATCTTCGCGCGCTGCGCGCGAGGCGCGTGGCGGCGGCAGCTGCGGTACTCGTCGGTGCCCTCGGTGGCGCCCCAGCGGAGCTCGACGCAGTCGTTCGGGTTGTAGGCCATCTCGAAGGCCTCGGTGCGGTCGACCACCTGCTGGAGCGTGAGCTCCTGGCTCTGCCCATCGCTCCGCGTGTAGGTGAACTTGCGGCTGCCGAGCTCCTCGGCGAGCACCTCGGCGAGCTGCGCGACGGTCGCGTCGACGTCGTCCGGGTCGAGCCCGAAGCGCGCGGGTGAGCGGCGCACCGCGTCCGCGAAGCCGGTGACCGCGTCCAGGCTGATCAGCAGCCGCATGTCACGGCTCGGCGTGGCGAAGTCTTCCCAGGGACCGGAGGTCTGGAAGATGGCCGACCCATCGGGCATCGGCATCGTCTGACCCGAGTGGCTGCGCACCCAGCCCTCGCCGTTGTCCACGCTGACCACTCGGCGGACGACGCTCTCCTCGAGCGCGTCCACCAGCGCGCGCTGTACGGACGCGGGCTCGAGCGGTCGCGGGTTGATGAGCGCTTCCACCGAGTCGTAGAAGTCGTCGGCGCTGCCCTCGTACTGCTGCATGGAGAAGGGGGTGTAGCTCTGGCTGTTCGCCAGGTCGGCGTTGGAGACGAGCTCGAGCCGGTTCTCCACGCGATCCCACACGGCGGGGCGCCAGGCCTTGAAGCCGGGGCCCGCGCTCTCGGTCTCCGGCGTGAAGAGGAAGGAGCCGCGCCAGAAACGCCGCCGCCCGACGGTGCCGTCCGGCTGCGCGTCCGCGGCCATCAGCACGCCGTAGCTGTCCATGCCCTGCGGCTGCCAGCCGGCGACGACCATGATGTGCCCGTAGGGATCGGCGAAGACCGTCCCCGGTCGGAGCGCGCGGCGGGTGATCGGTACCGGATACACGTCGCTGGCATCCGTCTGCGGGACGGTGCGCTGCGTCGACGAGTGCACGTTCGAGCGCAGCTCGCGGATCACCGCCTCGAAGGCGCCGACCTCGGTCGACGCCGTGACCGGGTCGAGGTTCGACTTCGGCCGCGCCGGGCACTCCGGCGGTCGCCCCTCACCGCGACCGCGGCTGCACTGGCGCCAGGCGAAGGGCAGGCGGAGCTTCCACGCGAAGTAGGCCCGGAGGAAGTAGGGCAGGTCCGCGCAGTCGGGCTCCAGATCGAGCTCGCTCTCCTCCCCCTGGCTGCGGTGGCCGTGGAGCAGGTTGCGGGCCGGGTCGTTCAGGAGCACCTGCAGGTTCGGCCAGGTCACCTCTTCGCCCTGCGGCTCGCGGAAGAGCTGCTCGACGAACGCCGAGTAGAGGTTCTCGGTGTCGCGCTCCCACGCCCAGATCGGATCCCACGCGGGGGCATCCGCGCGGCGGGGCTCGGGCGCCGGCCGGCCGCGCGCCACACCGAAGTGCTCGCACGCCACCTGCCGCGGCCCATCGCCGAGCACGGCGGTCCAGCGACCGCGCGTCGGCGAGTCGACCTGCGCCCAATAGGTGAAGGGCGGCCCGCCGAGCTCGTGGACCTCGGCCTCGACGCGCTCGCCGTTCGGACCGAAGAGCACCAGGTCCACCGGACCGGGGTCGTGCGTCAGGGTGACGATGACCTTCATCGGCTCCTGGGTGTTCGGCCGCCACGGCGAGCGGAAGATGCCGGCGTCGAGTCCGTCCTCACAGTGGCCGTCGCCCGGGTTCGTGATCGGTGCCGCGGGTCGCATCGCTGCAGCGCCGCGGAGGGCGGGACCGGCGGAGGGGCCGAGCACGGTGACCTTGGTGATCCGCGAGAGGAAGTCGGTGCGGCTCGAGCCTTCGCCGAGCGTCAGGTCGCTCACCGTGATCCGGTCGACTCGGTTGGCCGTCTCGAGCGGCTCGCCCGCTTCGTTCGTCAGCCCCTCGCAGCGGTTCAGGTACTCGCTGAACGCGTGAATGGCCATCGGCTCCCCCTCGGCGTTCTCCCCGAGGTAGAGCGCGATGTGTCCGGGGAAGTGCAGCAGGGTGATGCCCTGGTGGTTCGCGCTCTCGAGGAGCAGCGCCTTCTCGCGCGGCGAGAGCTCCGTGACGTCGACCGCGAAGGTGCCGGCCTCGGCCTGGCGCGCGCTGTGTCGCGGGAGCTGGATGCCGAAGGTGCCGAAGACGTCGAGCAGGAAGCGCGAGCAGTCGCGCTGTCCGTCGCGGCCGCCCCAGCCGTAGGGCTCGCCTTCGAGGGCGAACGCCGCCTCGAGCACGGCCTTGCGGGTCATCGGACGGTGCGTGGGGAACGCGTCCGAAGGCATCGCGACCCGCGTGAATCCGCCGCTGGTCGCCACGACGACCTGCTCCTCCACCATCGGGAGCTGCGTGCCGGCCGGAAGCGATTGGCCGGAGAGGTTCGCCTCTCCGAGGAGCTGAGCCTTGCGTACGCCGAGGATCGCGTCGCGCTGGCCCGCCGGGACCGGTGGAGAGAGCGGCGAGTCCGCGGCGATCCATCCGAGGGTGTAGCGGCTCCGCGCCAGCTTCATGCCGCCGGGGCCCGTCATCAGGATCTCCACCGGCTCCTGGGGCCGCAGCGTGCTGCACGCGTTCCGATCGAAATCGAGGTCGAGCGCGGCCGTGTAGAGGCCGTCGGTGCGCGGGCCACAGCGGAGCGGGATCTTGGCGAGCGCGACGCGGAGCTCTGGGGTCGGGGCGACGTTGGACGGCGACACGAAGGGGCCGAGGTCGGTCACGCGCTCTCCGTCCCGGTCGAGGTACTCGCCGCTCTCGAGCTTCTCGCGCATCCAGCTCAGCCGTTCGTCGAGCTCCGCGCGGAGCGCGTCGGGGTCCACGGGCTGACCCAGCGGCGTCGGACCCACGGGGGTCTCGCCGAGCTGGAGCGCCTGGTTGTGGGCGTCCACCGCCTCCGGCGACATGAGCACGGCGTCGGGGTCGCCGTAGCGTTCGCTCTGCTCGAGCCAGTAGGCGAGGGTGCGGTGCTCCGGCCGGACGTTGGGGAGCGGATCCGGGGCCGGTCGCTGGGCGGGACAGCTCGCCGGGCGCTCGGCGTCGTCGGCGACGACGGTCTCGCCTTCCGGGGTGGTGCCCTCGTCCGGTGGTCCGCCGCAGGCTTCGCTGCAGGCGAAGATCAGCCCGAGGACGGCGACGGTTCCGGGCGTTCGGATGCGTAGCTGGCCCATGACCCTGCACCATAGGACGTCCGTGCTCAGGAGCCAGATTCCTGCTTCCGACTACTCGAACGGAGAGGGCACGTCCTGCCAGCCGGACTCGGATCGAATGGAGGCTTCGAGGCTCGAGTCGGCCACCTCGGCGTCGTAGGCGTAGGGAGGCGCGAGCACGAGCTCCGGGTTCCGTTCGTCCGGGACCGGGGTCCCCTCCTTCCACCAGTTGCCGACGTGGCGCAGGTTGCCGGGGAGGGGGTCGCCGTTGGCCGGCCAGTTGCCGATGCGGGTGATGATGGCTCGCGACGGGTTGGGCGAGCCCTTCGCCCAGTAGATGTTGTTCTCGGCGAAGAGCCGCCCGTCCTGGGAGATGGACGAACCGTAGTCGCTCCAGCTGGCCACCACGTTGTTGAACCAATGCACGGTGGCGTAGCGAATGCGGGGATGGCGCTCCGTGCCGTTGGGCATGTCCAGGAGGTTGTGGTGACCCGTGACCCGCATGTTCGCGTCGCCGGGGCTCTCGTTGTTCGGGCCGATCAGATAGATCAGGCTGACCTCCGAGCGGGAGAAGTCGCACCAGCTGACGGTGATGTCGGTGGCGGCGTTCCCGTGGGTCAAGGGTTTGCCGTCTCCGGACTGGGCTTCGAACGAGACGTGGTCGATCCAGACGCCCGTCGAGCCGTAGTCCACTCGGAGCAGCGTTCGCGCGTCCGGCACTCCCCCCGTGAAGCGGAGGTTGTGCAGGACGATGTTGTTGGCGGGAGTGCTGGAGCCTTCGTACACGTTCATGGTGAACCCGCCGATGGCCACGTTGGCTCCCCGCCCGTCGATGGTCGTGTCGGAGCGAAGGTAGACCAGCCCTTCGAGGTCGATCGTCCCTTCGAGACCGGGACTGAAGTGGATCCAGGTGGGGCCCTCGACCGCGATCGCCTCCCGTAGGCTGCCAGGACCGGAGTCGTTCGTGTTCGTCACCTCGATGAGCGTTCCTCCGGCGCCTCCGGTGACGCCCTCGGCGTAGCCGACGATGTCGTCGAGGATCGCCTCGTGGCCGACGAAGCCGCTGTTCGACCGGCAGGTGCCCGCGTCGCAGGTCTCGCCGTCGCGGCATTCGACGTCGACGGTGCAGCTCGCCGGTGGCGCGGCGAGAACGGGCAGGCCGAAGGTCCCGGTGGCCAGCTGTTCGGGGTCGCTCGAGGTCACGGCCAACCCGATCGTCAGTGGCTCGTCGCCGAGGTCGACCCCACCCACGGCGCTCCAGCTCTCGCCGTCCGCGGACGCGAGGGCCGCCACCCGCTCACCCCTCCGGATCAGCCGGAGCCACGCGGGCGGTCGGAGCAACTCGCCGGTGCCCAGGAGCTCGGCCTCGGCGCCGGCCGATCGTCGGCCTTCGAGTCGCAGCGGGACGTCGTCTCCGCCGGCCACGAAGAGCAGCGCGTACGCAGCGTCGGCCTCGAGGCCGGCGCGCACCATGAGCCCAGCCTTCGAGAACCGCTCGACCTCCTCGAACGCCTCGACCCGGACCCGGATGTCCAGGTCACCGGTGTGCGCCCGGTGAAAGAAGCCGAACCCATCCATGGTGCCCCAGATGTCGGAGCCGCTCGCCATGAGCGAGACCCGTCCATCGACGCACTCGGCGCTCCCCTCTCGCCCGTCCCCGATCGAGTCGAAGGTCCAGTCGTCGCACTCCGAGACGCGCGCGTCGGGCGCTCGGGCATCCAGCGGACGAGCGTCCACCTCCATCGCCGAGTCTCGTTCGACCACGCCGCCATCGGGATCGGACCCGTCGTCCGCTCCGCATCCGAGGAGCGTGAGCAGCGTGAGGAGGAGGCCGGCGGACCGCGGGAGAGCGTTCATGCCGGCCACCGTAGCGTTCGGCTGAACCCCGGAGGTTGCTTCGTTTGCGTGGATCACGGCGGTGGGGTCCTGATTCTTGGTCACTAGTGTCCCTAATCGTTGATTCCGGCCATATTCCCGTGATAGGGGATTTTTGTGTT
Source organism: Deltaproteobacteria bacterium (assembly GCA_017644045.1). Taxonomy (GTDB): domain Bacteria; phylum Myxococcota_A; class Polyangia; order Polyangiales; family Houyiibacteriaceae; genus UBA1660. The sequence continues at coordinate 65,823 of JAEPMI010000006.1, read as the reverse complement.
CAAATTGAGGCTGGATGCCCTCGCGCTCTTCTTCGCCGTGTTCGCCCTCTCTGGGTGCGATGACGGTCCCCCGGCCTCGGTCGACTCCGGATTTCGCCTCTCGGAGCACGCCTTCACGTTCGACAACTTCACCGGTGATGGCCGGCTGGAGATGACCGGCGACCTCGCCGCGCGGATGTTCGGCGCGGACGCGGTGTGCATCGACGGGGCGCTGCCCTGCACACCCACCGGTGCCGCGCTCGGCTGGATCGAGACGGTGAACGAGCAGCTGGCCGAGGGCCGGAGCGAGGGCATGGCGATCCTCTCGCTCCTCCTCATGCGCGGGGACATCGACCCGGAGGAGCTTGGCGGCGCCAACGCGGCGGCGCTCCGACTCGACGGCAACCCGGAGCTGCAGGCCGAGCTCGCCTACTGGTCCGCGACGCAGTACGTCGCGGGCGTGGTGAACCAGCGACGCGTCGACGCGTCCGAGGTCATCCCCTTCCTGGCCGAGGCGCTCGCCCCCGACGCCACCGAACGCTACCGGCTCGGGGTCGCCGTCCGGGAGGCGGACGGAAGCTACGCCCACGGGCACGCCCTCGTTCCCATCGGCTACTACGAGGACGAGGACGGCGGTGGCCTCTACTGGCTTCGCGTCTACGACGGCAACGTCCCGAACCGCGAAGGCCTCGTTCGGATCGACACCAAGAACGGCACCTGGCGTTACGAGGTGCCGGCGGGCGAGGGGACGCTCGTCTACGAGGGGACGCCGACCAACGACAACCCGCTGACCTTTGCCCCGGTCTCCGAGCGGCTCGGACTCCTGCCGGCGCCCTTCGCGGCCGACTCGCCGCACCTGCTGCTCTCCCACTCGAGCGAGGTCGGCGTCACCGTGGAGGTGGGCGGCGAGACGGCGGGCGTCAACGGCGGAGTGGTCGACGAGTCGGCCGGACGCGTGACGCCGCTCTTCTCGAGCTGTTCGACCTGCCGCAGTCGAGGCTGGTTCCTCTACGACCTCCGCGACAAGCCCGAAGGCGATCGCGATATGACCCTGACCATCTCTGGCGCGGCGGGCCGCACCAGTGCGGAGGGCTCCGCGAGCATCGTGGTCCACCAGCCGGGCCGGTCGACGTCGGTGAGCGGCATCGACGGCACCGCGACGGGCGTGGACACCTTCACCGTCACCGATGACGGGGACGTGAGCTACACCAACCGGAGCGGCACCGACCTCACGATTCGAAGCGGCAGCGGCGCTGACCGGGTGAGTCTCGCGACCGACGGACCCACCGACGAGGTGCGCATCACCCGCGGCGACGACGGGACGGTCACGATGGACGTCGATGGCGCGCCCGCCGGGACGACGGTCACGCTGGTCGTCGGCGGGCTGCCCGACCAGATTCGCTACGAGTACGTGAGCGACGGCACCGACCAGCGGATCTCGGTGAACCCGGACACCGGCGTGGTCCAGGTCGGCGACATGGTCTTCGACGGGGCCTGCACCAACGGATACCAGAACGGCGACGAGTCGGACGTGGACTGCGGGGGTAGCTGTGACGCCCGCTGCTCCGCCGGCCAGTACTGCCGCTCCACGGCGGACTGCGTCGATGGCGCCATCTGTCCCGAGGCCGGTCCGAGGATCTGCGCGGCTCCGGGCTGTAGCGACGGCATCCTCGACGGTGAGGAGACCGAGATCGACTGCGGCGGCTCGACCTGCTCGCCCTGCGTCGCGAACTTCGAGGACTCGCCCGCCTGCAACGCGGGGAGCGACTGCGACACCGGTCGGTGCACCGATGGCACCTGCCAGGCGAACACGCGGGTCTACCTGAACGTGTACGGGCTCAGCTACGGCACGACGGTCACCGTCGACGCGACCTTCGACGGGACCACCACCGAGCGGACGGTCACCAGCACCGCGAACTTCGGGGCCACCCGCGTCGACCTCGGTGCCGCCTACGAGTACTCGCTCGCGGTGGGTACGGTCCCGCCGGACGTCTCGGGGTGCACCTTCCGAACGACCCCGGCCGGCACCGCGACGAGCTACTCGGTCAGCTACGATCTCGACTGCCGCCAGGACGGGAACATGCTCGTGCTCGACGTGCGGACGCTCCCGGCCGGGAGCGTCTTCGAGCTGACCCGCGACCTCGACGGGACGGTCGACATGGTGTCGGTGAACGCCACCGGCCAGGTCCCCTTCGGCGTGTTCCGCACCTCCGCGCGACTCGAGGTGGTGCGGCAGCCCGACCCGGTGATGACGGCGGACGGACTCCGCGAGGTGGCCTGTGACTTCTTCTACTGGGACACGAGCTCGGTCACGACGGTGCGAACGGTCTCCTTCGACGACCGCTACCGCGAGCTCTACGCGCGCATCGAGTGCCGTGTGACCGACACGCCCGCCATGGGCATGGACGGCGGCATGGCCGACGGCGGGACGAGCGACGGCGGCGTGGACATGGGCACGGACGCGGGGCCGCCGACCTGCACCTTCGACACGGACTGCGCGAACGCCGACTGCTACTGCGGGGCCTCGTCCGGCAACTGCGCGGGCAGCACCGGGCAGTGCGGCGCCGGCAAAGCGGTGATCCACGTGCCGACGACGGACGGTGTCGCGGCCTCGGGCTCGTTCACCGTGCCGAGCGGTTGCTCGCAGGTGCACGTGCAGGCCTGGGGCGCAGCCGGCGGCAACAGCGGCAGCGAGGACCCCTTCTCGTTCAGCTACGTCTTCCAGCGTCGCGGCGGGTCGGGCGGCTACGTGACCGGCCAGCTCAGCGCCGCGGACGGCGACGTCTTCACCGCGTGGGTCGGGCAGGGCGGCGCCTGGAACAACACCACCGTGGGCGCCGGCACCGCCAGCATCGGAAGCAACCTCGGCACCGCGGCGTCCGGGGGCGCGAGCTCGAGCAACGAGGACTTCATCGACTACAACGCCGGCGCGTCGGGCGGCGGCCTGACCTCCGTGCAGCAGACCGGCAGCGCGACGCGCTCGTTCGTCATCCCCGGCGGTGGCGGCGCGGGTTTCATGCAGGAAGGCCAGAGCACGGGCTCCGGCGGCGCGGGGACCGGCTCGATGGCGTCGGGCGCCGACGGTACGGTCGCCGAGTCGCAAGGCGGCGGCGGTGCGGGTGATCCCGGCGGTGTCAGCGGCATGGTGTTCGGCGACGCGGGCCAGGCCGGTGGCTACGGCGCGCTCCCGGCCGGCCTCACCTCGATGGACGGAGCGGGCGACGGCGATCCCGCCAACACCACCGCACCGGACCGGAGCCTATGCGTCGGTCTACGCAGCGGCGACCCACCGGCGGGTTCGTCGAGCATCTCTTTCGAAGAAGGCGGAGACGGCTGCGTCGTCCTCCGATGTGTCCCGGAATGAGGCGTCAGCAGATGAGTCACCGAACCTTCGCGCGCAGCCTCGGCACCACGGCGCTCTTCGCGCTCCTGGTCAGCTGCGCCGCCGACACGGCCGACGAGCGCCGCTACGGCCTCGACGAGACCCTCGAGTGCCCGGACGGCTACGTGGGCTGGAACTTCCAGACCCACCCGCCACGGACGCTCTCGAGTCAGCTCCAGTCCGAAGCCGGGCTGCTCCCGAGCCGAGACACCCTCGAGATCGCGTCGGTCGTGTGCGGCGACGACGCGGAGAGCCTCGAGTCCCGTGAGGCGACCAACCAGTTGCGCGGCGCCTGCAGCGGTGACGAGTCGTGCAGCGAGACGGTGCAGTGCTCGGGCGCGGTGACCATCAGCTACGACTGCGGGGAGACCGACCCCGACGACGAGGGCGCGGTGCTCGTCCGCGAGGCGTCGCTCGCCGATGGCGACGCGCGCACCGTCGCGCTGAGCTGTGCGCGGGAGCTCGAGCCGGAGGTGCTCCCGGAGCGCAGCGCGTGCGTGCCGCGCTTCTGCCATGGTCAGGAGCGGCGCGACGAGGCGCTCAACTGCGTACCGGACGCGACCATCCCCGAGGTCATCCTCCCGAAGGTCGGCCGCGCGACCTTCACTCCGACCCGCTTCGACCCGGGCTCGCCGGACTCGCGCACCCTGCAGATGGGCGCGTCCTACGACTTCGACGCGATGCTCTACTTCGAGGGCACCGAGGACACGGACGTGCCCGAGAACGCGCGCGCGACCGTCTGGCTCGCCGACCGCTTCGTGGGCGCCGGTGGCGAGGTGCACGCCTTCCGCTGCGTGCTGGGGACCCTCGACGCCGGTCGTGACCGCATCGACCGCGAGCGCGAGCCGCAGTTCGGCAGGACCGGTGTGCACCTCGAGCTCACGCAGGAGATCCCGGCGGGCTGCACCCACCACGACGACCTGGCCAGCGTCGGCGGCGTGAACCCGAACGTCGAGGCCGACCTCGAGCGGCGAGCGAACGTGGTCCGGAACGACACCGACCCGAACCGCTATACGCCGAACGCGAGCGACGACCCGAACGCTGCCGGGTCCTACGGCTGGAGCTCCACGCGCGTCTTCGTCAGCTACGACATGGAGGGCAACACGGCCGCCGCACCGCTCGGGACCGACCACGTGTGCGCGCCCAACCCCCCATCGTTCTACTGGGACGCGGAGGACGAGGCCTTCGATCTCTGGGGCTACCTGAACCAGCGGATCCTGGTCCGGTGGAACACCCTGGGACGACCCGCCTTCGACTCGACCCACGAGTTCGGCGCCTTCGTCTACCCGCCCGTCATTCACGTCGGTCCGACCGACTTCACGGTCCGGACGGCGAGCGTGGGGGTCACCTCGCTGCCCAACCGCTCACCGTCGGTCGCGGTCGACATCGGCTGGTACCGGGACAACGACCCGCCGACCAACGTCAGCCCGTACACGTTCAACCGCGAGGGGGCGGGGCTCGACTACACGGCCAAGGTCTTCCTCTGGCCCGCCGACCGCGTCGGCGAGCGGCTGGCCCATCCGGAGATCGCGAGCGTCCCGCTCAACGAGGTCCCGGCCACCACCGGCTCGGTCGTGTCGCGCGACATCGAGCTGAGCGCGAGCACACGCCAGCTCTTCTACGACCCGAGCTCCGCGCTCTACGTCGACCCCGCGATCCACGGCAACAGCCGCGCGTACCACATCGGCTACTGCATCAAGAGCTCGGACACCGCGAACGGCCGGCTCTTCACGCCCTACGGAGCGGCCAGCGATGGCGATCGACTCTCGCTGGTTTCCTCCACCGGAAATCGCATCGAGCTCCGCACGCGGGACCAGTACTCGTGGCGTTCGCAGCAGCCGCCGCCCCTCGACCAGTATCGGACTCGGGTGACCTCCGGCTGCTTGATCGCGTCGACGCCGCTGATGGTGACCGTCGACCGCCTCAACCGCAGCCAGATCCCGGTCGGCAACTCGGACTTCAGCGGGCAGGCCACCAACCGCACCTCCGGCGACGCGCGCATGAGCGGCTCGAGCGACAGCGACTCGGAGCGGGCCTGCCTGAACGACGACGGCACGCCCGATCCGACCGGCCAGTCCTGCCGCGAGACCCAGAGCGGCGCCGCGATGGGCGCCGGCAACCTCGGCCGCAGCTTCTACAGCTACGACCTCGACCTGACGCGGATGAACCAGTCGGCGCAGGCGGCCATGAGCGGGAACATCCTCGGCTTCATGGCCATCGATCCGATGATGGATGGCAACTCGGGCTCCGCCACGCCGGCGCCCGGCGACGAGACCACGCCGGTCACGCTCACGCTGACGCCGCCGTGGAACACCATCCGCGACGCGCTCAACACCTTGACCGGCACACCCCCGGGCTCGGTGCTCAAGCAGCAGTGGCAGACGGGCCGCTACGCCGGCATCGACGGGCTCGGCCTCGCCATCGGCTACAAGCAGAAGATCCAGATCGGCCCGATCCCCGGCGAGATCATCCTGTCCGCCAGCGCAGGCGTCGGGCTCGCCGCGATCATCACGTTGCAGGCCGCGCCATCCGCGGCCGACGCCTACCCCTGCATCGGCTCCAGTCAGTGCGTGCAGGTCGCGAGCGAGCAAGCGACGCTCGAGGCGGCCGCGCTCGACTGCTACGTGCGCGGCGGCCGACTCGCCGAACCGAGCTCGGCCGCCGAGGGCGCAGCGCTCCAGGCCGCCACGAGCGCGCACGGCGCCGCCCAGTACTGGTCCGGCGCGCAGCTCGCCTACTACCACCCGAACCCGCAGTGCCTGGGCGACGGCTTCAACCGCGCCCGCTGCATGGCGGCGATGCGCACCTCCTATCGCTGGCTCTCGGACGACGACGAGCTCGCCAACCGGATCGGGACGCAGGCGGTGAGCTACACGCCGCCCAGCACGACGAGCGTGTCGGAGCTCTGGACCCAGGCGCCGAACGCTGCCGGTCTGCTCTACGCGCCGGGCAGTCAGACCCTCGCGGCCGCTCCCGCGTCGCGGACCGCTCACTACGCCTGCGCCTTCGACCCCGCGGACACGGAGATCTTCTTCCGCTCCTCGGTCGGCCTGAAGGTGTCCGCCGGTGCGGGCATCTCGCTCCAGTTCTGCGTGCCCTCCGAGGACTTCGGCTTCTGTCTCGAAGGCACGCTCAACTTCGTGACCCTCGCGCTCCAGCCGACGGTCACGCGCACCGATCGGATCCTCTTCGGCGGCGGCTCGGCCATCGCCTATCGGGGTCACACGAGACGCGAGGTGCCTTGGTCGCTGACCGTGCTCGACGGCGCGATCTACGCGAAGGCGAACTTCTACTTCGCCTCCTTCAGCTGGCCCATCGTCACCTTCCCCGGCTTCCGCGTCGCCGGTGGCTACCTGGTCGATCCCATCGACACCGCCGTCCATCGAGGTCTGCTGTGAACGCCGTGAACAAACGACTCGCTCTCCTGCTCGGCGGCGCGCTCGTCGGGGCCGGTGCCCTCGCGCTCCTCCACGAGGAACCCGAGGCGGCACCGCAAGCCGACGTCGCGACCCCCGCCGCTCCCGATCGCGCCACGCCCTCCTACGAGATGCCGCCGCCGGCGACGGGCGGGGAGGAGCGTGACGACTGCGGCTTCGACGTGGGCGCACGCCTCGCCTACCAGGTCGACCTGCGGACCCGCACGGCGGTGGACGCCGCGGACACCCTCGGACTCCCCACCGGGAACGAGCCGCGGCAAGCCGACCAGTCCACCTCGCTCCGCCTCGAGCTCGAGGTGGTCGACGCGAACGAGGGCGCGGCCACGCTCCTGGCTCGCTACGGCGCCATCGAGTCCAGCGCGATCCCGCGACCGGACGACCTGGCGACTCCCTTCCTGCTGCGCGTGAACCGCGACTGCTCGCTCGGGGGCTTCGCCCGCCACGCGACCACCCACCGCGCCCATGGCCGGGTCCAGCAGTCGATCCTGCACGAGCTCGGGTGGCGCTGGGCCGAGGGTGAGTCGGAGGGGACGAACGGCATCGGTCGATACCTCGCCACCGCGGGGATCGCCGAGCCCGAGGGCGGACGGCTCGTGCAGCGCCGCGTGCTTCGCTACGACGAGCTCTGGAACGAGGACGCGGCCGAGGTCGACGTGGAGCGGAGCCTGCTCAGCGTGCGCGTCGGCGCAGGGCCCTGGTTCGAGTCGCTCACCGGCATCGAAGATCGGCGCCATGGGAGCCGCCGTTCCGTCGGAGAGCTCCTCGCCGTGCGCATGGAGCCGAGCCCGAGCGCGCTCTCCGATCTCTCGCACTCGGTCGACGATTACGTCTGGGAGGACCTGCTGCCCGCCGACGTCTCCATCCGAACCCCGCGCCCGATCACTCAGCAGGATCGGGAGCGGCAGGCGGCCGTCGCTCACCTCACGGTGGACGAAGCCATGGACCGCTACCTCGGCCGGGTCGAGTCTGGGGTCGGCATCGAGCAGACGTGGCCCGAGCTGACCGACTACCTCGAGGCCCGCCCCGAGCAGACCGCGCCGGTCGTTCACCGGATCCAGGACGACGAGGTCCCGGCCGAAGCGCGCTCCGGCATCTACATGGCCATCGGACGCGCACGCACCGCCGAGGCCAAGCAGGTGCTCATCGCGATCTCCGCGGACGGCAACGCGCCCATCATCGAACGCACGCGCGCGATGTTCGCGCTCATCGATCGGGACGACGTCGGTGTCGAGGTCGCGCGGCTCTTCGACGCGCAGGCGCAGGGGCGCAGCGACGACGCCGCGGCCGAGACGCTGAAGCGGGAGAGCCTGCTCGCGCTCGGCGCCATGGCCGGTCAGCAGGAGGACGCGGCGATCACCTCGCTCGCCCTCGCCGCCGCGGAGTCCCGTCTCGGTGCCGCGAGCTCCGCCGACGAGATGCGCAGCGCGTTCGGCGCCATCGGCAACGTGGGCGACGTCGCCGCGCTCTCGATCGTCGAGCCCTACACCCGCGTGGCCGACCCCGAGGTACGCGAGGTCGCGGTCCACGCGATCCGTCGCTTGCACCCCGAGGCTTCTGCCGCGCTGGTGGCCGATTGGCTGGATCGCGAGCGTCACCCGTTGGTCGAGCGCCGGCTCTTCCAGACCCTGGTCTTCCAGTGCGCCGATCACCAGGCGCCTCCCACCGAGGCGGTCGCCGAGCGCGCCCTACGTTCGCTGCAGCGGCAGCCGGAGAGCCAGATCACCCGCAAGGCGCTCATCCGATTGCTCGGGTCCTTCATGGAGTCCGCGCCCGACGAGCCGCTGGCCCAGGCGGCCCGCGAGGCGCTCGTCCAGCAGGTGCGCATCGAGCTCGACGCCGGTACGGAGCTCTACGACGTGCTCGCGGGCTTCCTCTCCGCCAACGACCTGCACCGCGCGCTCGGGCTCCGCGAGCTCGGGGAGACCGACCGATGATGCGTTTCTCGATCCCCACGCTGCTCCTTCTCGTCGGCGCAGGCTGCGGTGACGACTCGCCCGTGATGCCGGACGACACCGAGCGGGAGCTCCCCGCGCACGTCGCGCCGCCCGCACCGCGTGACGTCGACGGGGGCCCGCCGCCACCGCTCGAAGGCGAGATCGACTTCGGTGACTGCTGCGACGTCCTCTTCGCCGTCCGCGACATCGACCACATCGAGCCGGAGAGCACGAGCTCGGTCACGCTCCGCGGGTCTGGCGCTCCGCTCGACGTGGACGGAGAACCGATGACTCTCGCCGACGGCGTGTGGAGCGCCACGGTGTGCGTGCCCCTCTCCTACGACGGCACGTACCACTACGAGTTCGCGATCGCCGACGATCCGGGTGACGAGACCCCGTTCATCGAGACCCTGACCAACCCCAACGTTCCGCAGGAGTCCTCGGCGACGGGCACGGTCAACCGCTACGCGCCGCTCGAGTCGTGCGCGGACGACACGGGGATCCACGGCGACACGACCGAACGCTAGTTCGCGTGGCCGTGGGCCGACGCCGACGTGGGCATGGACCCACGTTTAGAGCGAATTCGTCAATGATCACAGCCGGCACGGAGGCTGCAGCCGTCCACCCCATGATCGTCGTCGCCCTCATCCCCGCCATCGTCTCGGTCGCCATCTTCGTCGCCACGCTCCGCCTCGGCACCGACCCCGCCGACCGCACCGCCGGCTGACGGGCTCGCCCTCGATCGGCCTCTCCTGCTGGCGATCGCGGTGGCGGCCCCGTTCGGCGACGGGACCGCGACGATCCTTTGCCAGAGCTCCGACGCGACGAAGGCGAGACGTTCGACATGGGGAAGCTCTTCTTCGAGAAGCTTCGCACCCACGCGCGGACCCGACTCTTCCGCGAGAACCACCTGCTGAGCCAGGTGATGGTCGCCCGCTACCTACTACCTGCGGGAGGCCGCGTTCGAGAAGCCGCCGCACGGGTCGGGCAAGGTCGCACGAGAGCTCTTCCTTCGGGACCGCAGCGTGTTCTACAAGGACCTCTACGTCGCGACCATTCGCAAGTAGTCCGCACGCGCGGGCGCCATGAACGAGAACGCTCGCCAACGAATCCTGAACGGGGTCCTGCCCTTCGAGATCTTCCGCTTCGGGACGCCGATCGCCATCGGCATGGGGCTGCAGACCACCTTCGCGCTCGTCGACACGTTCATCATCGCGCGCCTCTCGCCGGAGGTCGCGGGACCGGCGCTCGGCGCGTCGAGCATCTCGGATCAGCTGACCGCCATCGGCACCATCGTCAGCTTCGGCCTCACCACCGCGTCGACCGCGATGATCGCCCGGGCCCACGGCGCGGGCGAGCACGCCAACGTCCGGCGCTACGTCTGGCAGTCGATCCTGGCGGTGGCCGCGCTGGCGCTGCTCTTCGGCGGTGGCATCTCCCTCTTCGCGCGGACGATCCTCGAGGGCGTCGTGGGGGTGAAGGGCGAGGTCGCCGCGATGGGCGTCGACTACCTACGGGTCAACGCCGGCGGCTCGTTCACGATGTTCTTCCTGCTGCAGCTCACCAGCGTGCAGCGGGCGCTCGGCTCGTCGAAGACGCCGGTGCTGCTCCTGGTGGGCGCCAACGTGCTCAACCTCGTCTCGAGCGTGCTCTTCTCCTACGGGCCCGGCGACGCGCCCGCGGTCTTCTCGTGGGGGCCACCGATCGCGGCCGCGCTCGGGATCCCGCGGATGGATCTGATGGGTGCGGCGTGGTCGACCTTCGTCGCGCGCTCGGTGTTCCTGGTCCCGGTCGTCTGGCTGCTCTTCCGCCGCTTCGACGTCTTCGACCGCGAGAGCGTCGGTGGGGTCGACGAGCGCGTGTTGCGCTCGATGTGGTCGGTCGCCTGGCCGTCGAGCACGCAGCTCGTGGTGCGGATGCTGGCGATGCTGATGGTCCAGTCGATCGTCGCCCGCGCGTTCACCACCGAGGCGGACACGACCGCCACGACGGCCATGGGCATCGTCTTCAAGCTCGAGACCATGGCCCTCTTCATCGCCATGGGCTGGGGGAGCGCCGCCCAGACCTTCATCGGGCAGAACCTCGGTGCCGGTCAGGAGGCGCGCTCCACTCGCAGCGGCTGGTGGGCCACCGGCTACAACGCCGTCTTCACGATCCTGGTCGTGGTGCCCTATCTCGCGTTCGGCGCGGAGATCGTCGGGTTCTTCGACGCTACGCCCGCCGTCGTGGCGACCGCGAAGGGCTACCTCGACGTGGTCGCGCTCAGCTACCTCGCCCTCGGGACCAGCGTGGTCCTGGGCAACTGCTTCGCCGGCGGTGGGGCCTCGCGCGTGGGGCTGATCAACGATCTCATCGGCGTCCTCGGCTTCCAGGTGCCCGCGTGCCTCGTCGCCATCGGTCTCCTCGCCGGCACGATGCACCAGCTCTGGGTGGCGGTCGCCATCGCGTACGTCTTTCAGGGCTTGCTCAGCGTGGGCTTCTACGCCTGGGTGCCGTGGACCCATCACGCGAAGCGGCTCTCTGCCTGAACTCTGATTTAGGTCAGGGGAATTCGCCGGTGGGCCCGGCGTATCTCGCACCATGCGATGGCTGCCGCTCCTGCTCGTGCTCCTCGTCACGCCCGTGCGGGCACAGGACGCCGACCCCGAGCCGGTCACCGTGGCCCTCTGGGTGAGCGGCTACGGGCCGATCCTCCCCAGCGAGTGGCGCGAGCACTTGCTGCCTGCCGCGCGACGTTCGCTCGGGCGTCTGCACGATCACTGGCGGATGCTCTCGGCGGCCGAGGTCGCGCGCATCGAGGCGGACGCCGACCGCCGCGCCGAGTCGGACTCGACCGTGACCTTCGCGGCGGTCCTCGCGGAGCACCACCCCGGCGCCAAGGCCTTCGCGCTCGACGCACGCTGTGGCGACGACGAGTGCTACGTGCGCGGCGTGAGCGAGCTCGAGGACGGAGCGCACTGGACCTTTCCCCGCACGCTCAGCGTCCGGCGCTGGACCCGGGCGCTCGGCGAAGTGCCCGAGAACGTCCGGATCGGCGTCGGTCGGGGCGTCGGCGGCAGCGGGCTGATGGTCTCGAATGCCTTCGGGAGTTGGACGGACGAGAGCCGAGCGCAGGCCACCGAGAAGGTCCGGGCGCTCCCCTGGCCGGAGGCCTGCGCACCGGAGCGCAGCGTGATCCTGGACCTCGTCGTGGAGGTGAAGGCCGACGGCAGCGTCGGCGAAGTCGGTGCCTCGGGCAGCACCCGCCACATGCGCCGTTGCCTCGAGCGGGCGCTCGGCGAGTCGCTCCCGGCCGGCAGCTTCGCTCGACAGCCGGGCAACCGGAGGCTCCTACTCCTCGCGATCTCGAGACCCTGACCGGACTCGAGGGTCAACGACCAGGGAGCCGAGTGACCTCCGCGGGCACGTACACGTAGGACTCGTCGATGCGAAGGCGGGTCGTCCGCTCCATCGGTTGGTCACGATCCATCGCTTCCTCTTCCGCGACGCCGCCGAGGCGTTGCGACACGAGTAAGTCGCGGTAGAGCAATCCCTCGAGCTCCCGGCCTCGGTCCGCGAGCGTGACGTCGCCCTCGTCGCCGTCCCAGAGGCTGGCGACGCGATCGTCATCGCAGCCGACCAGCACGCGCGTGCAGCACTGGGCGACGTTGTTACACATCGGCTGGTACTCGAAGGTCTCTTCGTCGAGCACGTCGACGAGTGTCTCGAGAAAGTCGGGCACCGAGTCGCCGTTCAGGTCGACCTCGCTCAGGAGGGAGTAGATGGACTCCTCGGAGCCGCGTTCGGGCACGAGCTCCGTCAGCTCGCCCTCCAGTGCGCCGATGGTGAAGATCGGGACGGACTCCGGGAGGTCGTCGCACCGAAGCGGTTCAGCCGGTGCTGGGGCCTCGTCGGCGCAGCTGACCTGGGCGGGGTGGGAGCGGAGGATCGAGCAGGGACGGTCGGGGCATCTGGCGGCCTGGCACGCTTCCGTCCGGCCGCCGTAGCACTGCCCATCGACGCGGATCTCACAGCGCTCCGCGGTGTCCTGGGAGGCGCCACACGCGGTGAGCAGCAGGGCAGCGGCGGCGAGGACCTTCACCGCCCGTCCATACCTCGGGGAGGAGGGGCGGGTCGACGTAGCCGAACCGCGACGTCAGGCGGACGACCCTCAGATGAGCTTCGCGGCCGCGACGCCGGCGCTCGGCTTGCGCGCGAGGACGCAGGCGAGGGCGAGGGTCGCGACGGAGGCGAAGACGCCGAAGGTGGCGCTCACGGCCGGGTTCTCGAAGCCGAGGAAGAGGTGCAGGGTGAAGTGCACCGCCGGACCGACCAGCGCGGCCGCGAAGGCGCCGGCGCGCGGGGTGCGATCCCAGAAGATGCCGAAGGTCACCGGCGCGACGCTGGCGGCCACCAGACCGTAGACGCCGGCCTGGGCGAAGACGCCGACCAAGGCGGGCGGGTTCAACGCGAGCAGGAACGCGCCGATGCCCATCGCGGCGAGGATGGCGCGGCTCGACTTGAGCGCGATGGTGCTGGCGCGCTCCTCGTCCTCGATCTTCAGGATGCCGAGCACCAGGTCGTTGCCGGCGATGGTCGATGCGGAGACGAGAATGCCGTCCATGGTGCTCATGCCGGCCGCGAGGAGCGCCACGCCGATGAGCGCGCCGACGCCGTCGCTGAAGGTCTGAGCGATGTAGTAGGGCACGATGGCGTCCTGGGTGACGCCGGCCGCGGCCGCGTCGGGGTAGGCCACGCGGGCGTAGATGCCGGTCACGAGGACCGCCGCGAAGAGCATGCCCACGAGCGCGCCGACGCCGAGGTAGCGGTTCAGGTCCTTCTCGCTCTTCAGGTAGAGCGCCTTGAGAAGGATGTGCGGCTGGCAGACGAGGCCGTAGGAGACGATGAAGCCGCAGACGAAGACCTCGAAGGTCGAGTCGAAGAGCGGCGCCTCCGGGTTGGTGAGGCCGACCAGGTTCGCGTCCTGCGCCTCGAGCGCGCCGAGGAACCCGCTGATGCCGCCGTCGGCGAAGAGGTGCAGGCCGCTCGCGGCGAGCGCGACCGCCACGATGAGCATGACCGAGCCCTGCAGCGCGTTCGTGTAGGCGTGCGCGTAGGTGCCGCCGATCATGATGTACGAGAAGACGAAGCCCACGATGATGACGACGCTCGTGACGTAGTCGAGGCCGAGAATGGCCTGCATCACCAGGGCCGAGCCCTTGACGATGAGCACGACGAAGCAGACCGCGAGCACCAGGTTCAGCGCCGCGAAGTAGGTGCGCATGCCCTTGCTGCCGTAGCGGGCGCCGACCCAGTGCGGGAGCGTGAGCGCCTGGTGCTTCTCGCCGAGGCGGCGGAAGCCGCGGCTCAAGAGCACGAGGCCGAAGAGCACGCCGCCGGTACCGGCGAGGCCGAAGTGGAGCAGCGCGGGCAGACCGTCGGCCCACACGAAGCCGGGGTTGATCACGAAGGTCGCCGTGCTCGCGATGGACGCGGCGAGGGTGATGCCCACGAGGACGGGGCCCATGTCGCCACCGAGCGCGTAGCTCTTGATGCCCTTGGTCCGCATCATGCCGCGGACGGCGAGCGCCGTGGTGATCAACAGGTACGCCGCGAAGGCGATCCAAGCGATGGTCGTGCCGCTCATGCCGCCGCCTCCGTGGGTCGGGCGAGGGCGTCCGTGAGGCGGAAGGCCGTCGCGCATTGATTGTAGCCGACGCCGGAGCCGACCGTGAGCACGAGGCTGCCCGGGCGGATGACGTCGCGATCGATGGCGTCGTGAATGGCCATCGGGATGCATGCGGAGCCCGTGTAGCCCCACTGGTCCATGATCAGATGCGCCTTGTGCATCGGCTGTTCGAGAAAGCCCATGACCTTCTCGATCGTGCGGCGACGCACCTGCGTGAAGATGAAGCAGTCGACGTCGTGGAGGGTGAAGCCCTCCTGGACCGCGAGTCGTCGGCAGAGGTTGGGCCAGCCCTCGTCGTTCACGGCGGGCGGGTACTTCTTGGTCATCTTCACCTGGTGGCGACCGGCGTCGATCGCGTCCTTGGTGATCGGCTCGCGGGTGCCACCGGCGGCGATGCACCAGTCGGTCGCGAGCGAGCCGTCGGCGGCGAAGACCGAGCCGAGCACGCCGGGCTCGTCGCTCGGACCGAGGACGGCCGCGCCCGCGCCGTCGCCGTAGAGGAAGACCATCGGGTCGTTCGGGTCGGCGAGCTTGCGCATCATGTACGCGCCGATGACCAGCACGCGCTCGAGCGGCTGTGTCGCGATCATGCCGCGGGCGACCGCGAGCGCGGTCGGGAAGGACGCGCAGGCGCACTGCACGTCGAAGGTGCCGGCCTTGGTCGCGCCGAGCTTCTCCTGCACGACGACCGAGGTCGACGGCGTGATGAAGTCGGGCGAGTCGGTGCCGAGCACGATCAGATCGATGTCGGCGGCGCTGAGGCCCGCGCGCTCCAGCGCCTGCTCGGAGGCGCGCACGGCGAGGTCGCTCGTGGCCTGGTCGTCGGGCGCGTAGAAGCGGCGGGTGATGCCGCTCTTCGGCTCGATGCGGTCGACGAAGTCGGGCGCGATGGTCGCGAAGCGCTCGCGGAGGACGTCGTTGGAGACCTCCCGCGACGGCACGTGCATCCCGGTGCTGAGGATCTGAGCGTGGCGCATACGGAGGGACCTAGCGCGGGATCCTTGTGCGCTGCAACAAGATTTTGTGCGGCGCGCAAAAGCGCGTGCGCCAAGTCACTCCGATCGGGGCTCCACCCCGTGTTTTCAGCGCTCTGCGGTCGCCGAGTGCATCGCGCTCACGAGGTGCACGAAGTCGGCGGGGCGCTCGAAGGGGAGCAGGTGGCCGGCGCCATCGACCACTCGCGCGTCGGCGCGCGGCATCGCGGCCTGGGCCCTCGCGACGAGGGCGGCCGGGGAGTCGGCGGGCCGGAAGAAGCGGTTGGGCACCAGCGCATCCTGGGCGCCGATGGCCAGCAGGGTGGGGTGTTCGATCTCGGTGAGCCGGTGGTGGACCGGCGCGTCGAGCATGGCGCGGACGCCGCGTGAGAAGGCGTGCGCGTAGCGCTCCAGGCGGCCGCCCTGCAGCGAGACTCGGCGGTGGTGCAGCCACTCCGCCTCGGGAGGCATCCGGTGGAAGCCCTGCTCGAGATGGCTGCGCAGCTGGTGGGGCCGCGCGGCCGCGATGGCTCGCGGGTGGAAGGTGTCGATGAGCAGGCGGCGCTGAACGCGGTCGAAGGGTTCGATGCCCGCAGGCGAGATCAGCGAGAGCGCGGCCACTCGCTCGGGGTGGTGGAGCGCGGCCCAGAGCGAGATGTGGGCGCCCATCGAGTGCCCCACCCAGTGGGCGCGCTCGATGCCGCGGCGGTCGAGCAGGCGCAGCACGTGCTCGACGTGGAAGCCGAGCTCCATGCGGTGCTTCGGACCGCGGGTCTCGCCGCAGCCGGGCAGATCGAGAGCCAGCAGACGGTGCCGCTCGGCGAGCGTCCCCCACGCGCGAGCGAAGAGGAGCGACGAGCTGCCCAGGCCGTGGACGAGAACCATCGGCGGCCCGGGCTGCTGCGTGTTCGCCTCGCGAATCGCGAGCTGGAACGCGCCCGACCGCTCGAGCGTGGCCCGCGGCCAATCGTGCGGGAGGGCCGGGCTCGTGGGTACGGGCGAAGCGATCCTCACCCCATTCCGCTCCCGCCGTCGACGTCGATGGTCCGGCCGGAGAAGTAGTCGCACTCGATGACGAACTGCACGGCGCGCCAGATGTCCTCGGGCACACCGATGCGGCCGAGCGGGATCGACTGCACGAGGCGGTCGCGGGCGGCCTGGTTCATGCCCTGGGTCATCGGCGTCTCGATCATGCCCGGCGCGACGGCGCCGACCCGAATGCCGAAGGGAGCGAACTCGCGCATCCACGTGACGGTGTTGGCGGCCAGGGCGGCCTTGGCGGCGACGTAGTTGGTCTGGCCGCGGGAGCCGTGGCGGGCGATGGACGAGATGTTGACGATGACGCCCTTCTCGCCGGCCTGGATGAGGTTCATGGCGAACTCGCGCGCGGCGAAGGTGGCGCCCACGAGGTTCACGTCGAGCACGGAGCGGAGCTGCGCGGCGCTCATCTTGGTGATCTCGCCGGTGCTGCGGCTCTTCCGCACGAGGAGACCGTCGCGAATGATGCCGGCGTTGTTGATGAGGACGTTCAGGCCGCCCATCTGCTCGGCCGCCCAGGCGACGAAGGATTCGACGTCCTGCTCATCGGAGACATCGAGCTTGCGGCTCGCGATGCCCTCGGGCAGCTCGGCCAGCTTGTCGGTGTCCACGTCGCCCACGGCGACCTTCGCACCCGCGGCAAGCAGCTGCTCTGCGAAGTGGCGGCCCATGCCTTGGGCTCCGCCGGTCACGATGGCCTTCACCTGCGTCAAATCCATGTCGCTCTCCTGTGTGCCCGCGCCGAGCGAGCGGGGTGCCCCGAGTGGGGCTGATTGTTATCGAACTCGGTTTAGTGAAAAATCGCCCTGTTTCACAGGGGGTTCAGAGGGGGGGGAGTGTCCCCCCACCAACTGGGGTCACTGGGCGGCGGAGCGGGTGGTGGCCTCGATGGCCATCTTCCGCCAGGCGGCCTGCATCTGGGTGGCGGCCGTGAGGGCCTCCTTGGTGAGGCGGGCGGTCTCGTCCACGGCGTTCTGGGCGTGCTCGATGGACTTCTCCTCGAGGCGCTGGATCTCACCGGTGAGGGCGGTGAGGTTGCGGATCTGGCCCTGAAGGGCGCTGGTCCACCACTGGAAGAGGGGGTTCTGCTGCATCTGCATCATCGGATCCATGGTCGTTCTCCGTTGGGTCGGGTTGGTGTTTCGCCTCAGCGTCGCAGGGAATCGCGATGCGTCGACGAGCCGGACCCTAAGCCCTCAGATGCGTGGGTCAAGAGATTTTTTTGTGCAGCGCACAAAGAGTCGTGAGCTTTCGCCGCGATGCACCAGGAAATGGCGCCTCAGTCGCTCTTGAGCGAGGCCTTGAGCGCCTCGATCTCGGCCCGGAGGGCGGCGAGATCCTCCTTGGTGGTGGTCTCCTCTTCCTCTTCCGGGGGGTCGGTCATCGCGGGGAGGGGAGGGGTCGGCTCCATCGCCGGCGGTCGCATGCCGCCCATGTTCCAAGGGGCCCAGCCGCTCAGCATCCGGGCCATCGCGTTGCTCGCCTGGAAGGGCGTCTGCGCCAGCGCACCGAGCGGTCCCATGTGGGCGGCGGCCTTCTTCGTCTGCAGGTAGACCTCGAGCGCCCAGGACATGTATTGCCCGAAAAACGCGGCGAGATCGGCTTCCTCCATGCGGATCAGCTGCGCGAGCAGGCTCGCGGGCAAGAGCTTCGCGGCCCCGCGGCTCTCGAGGATGATCTGCGCGAGCACGAGCTGGGTGAGATCCGCGTTGGTCTTCGCGTCGACCACTCGGACGTCATCCCCATCGCGGATCCGACCCGCGAGCTCCTCGAGGGTGACGTAGCGACTCCAGTCGGTGTCGTAGAGCCGGCGGTTCGCGTACTTCTTGACGATGATCACTCCGGATTCGTAGCGCGTGGCTTGTTGCGCTGCAAGGTCGGCTCGTGGTGCAGTGCAACAAAAACCTCTTGACGACCCAAATCATGCGGGCTAGACGCTGCATTCGCGGTCGTTGCGCCGCGGAAGGCAGAACCGACGCGGGGTGTGTCGGGAGGCGAGATGGGCTCGCCGGTCGCCGTTCGTTTCCATCGTTTTGGGGAGCTGGAAGTTCATGGCTCGAGCACAGGGAGTCGTGTCCGCGATGCGGACCGCGTTCATGGGGAGCCTGTTGCTCCTCGTCGCTTGTGCCGACAGCGGCACCCCGCAGTGCGCGGTCGGTGCGGACTGTGCGTCGGGCGCCTGCCGCGCCGATGGCACCTGTGTTCCCGCGGACGACGGGTTCGTGCCCACCAGCGATGGCGCCGTGGACATGTCGGGCCCGATGATCGACGGCGCCGCGGCGGACGCCGGCGTGACCGACGGGATGGTCGCACCGATCGATGGCGGCGGCCTCTGCGTCCCGAGCCGCGACGGCATCATCCAACGCGAGGAGATCCCGCTCCGCGCGGGTCTTCGCGCGACCTTCCGTGTCGCGACCGACGTCTCGTTCGACACCGCCGGCACGGCCATCGACGGCGGCGACCGCCGCCGCTGGGACATGAGCGGTTCCTTCTCCGGCGACGGCGACGTGCTCGTCGAGACCCGGGACCCGAGCGGCGAGTGGTACGCCGACGACTTTCCCGGCGCGACCTACGTGACCGGGCTCGCCGCGGACAACGATCTGCTCGGGGTCTTCCAGGTCACGCCCACCGCGCTCTCGCTGATGGGAGTGGTCTCGCCCGACGATGGCTTCGACCGCACCAACCTCGAGAACGATCCCGCCGTCCCCGCGCTCCGCTTCCCGCTCGAGCTCGGCGACAGCTGGACCACCGACACCGACGTGGCGGGGACCGCCGCGGGCTTCGTGAGCGTCTACGACGAGACGTACGAGAGCGAGGTCGACCGCGCCGGCGAGCTCATCACGCCTTTCGGGACTTTCGAGGTCCTGCGCGTGCGCACCGAGCTGACGCGCGTGGTCGGGTTGGTCACCACCCGTCTCGTGAGCTTCGCCTTCGTGAGCGAGTGCTTCGGCACGGTCGCCACCGTTCGCGGTAACGACAACGACACGGGCGCCGAGCTCTCGATGGCCGCCGAGCTGCGGAGGCTCGTCCCGTGAAGCGCGCGCTCCCGCTGCTCTTGCTGGTGGGCTGCGTGTCCTACCGCGCGGAGCGCGCCGTGGACTCGCCGGCGGACGCGCAGTTCCTGACGCTCCGCGAGACGGCGATCCACGTGGTGGACGAAGGGCCGCGCGGCGCGCCGACGGTGGTGCTGATCCACGGCTTCGCGAGCTCGGTCGGGGTGTGGGCGCCCATCATGGAGCGGCTCTCGGAGACCCACCGGGTCATCGCGCTGGACCTCAAGGGCTTCGGTCTCAGCGGCCGGCCCGAGGGAGCGCCGGCGGACTACTCGCCCGAGGAGCAGGCGAAGATCGTGCTCGCGCTGATGGACGCCAAGAGCGTGCACTCGGCGGCGATCGTGGCGCACTCCTGGGGTTCGTCGGTCGCGCTCCAGGTCGCGCTGCAGGCGCCGGAGCGGGTCGAGCGCATCGCGCTCTACGACGCGTGGGTCTACTCGGAGCAGCTCCCGACCGCGTTCTACTGGGCGCGCGCCGGTGGGGTCGGGGAGATGATCTTCGGCGCGTTCTACGACCAGCGGCCCGAGGACAAGATCGCGCTGGCCTTCTACGACCCGGAGATCATCCCGCAGGCGCTCGTCGACACGGTCGAGCGTCAGCTCGACCGCGAGGGCACCAGCGGCGCGGCGCTCCAGGCGGTGCGCGCGATGCGCTACGAAGAGGTGGAGCCGCGCTACTCCGAGATCACGGCGCCGACGCTGCTGCTCTGGGGGCGCGAGGACACGGTGACCCCGCTCGAGTTCGGGGAGCGGCTCGCGAACCAGCTGCCCGAGGCGCGGCTCGAGGTGTACCCGCGGTGTGGGCATTTTCCGATGATCGAGGCCGCTCGGCCTTCGACGCGTGCGCTTCTGGCTTTCCTTTCCTCGCCAGCGTCGCCCGCTGCTGATGCCTCGCGCAGAGCCGCAGAGACGCAGAGGTCGCAGAGCGATCCGCAAGAAGAAGGGGGTTCGGAGTGGGACGTCGGTTCGCGGGGGTCGGAGTCGGAAGGCGGTTCTCGGTCGTCGGAGTCTGAGTCGGAGGTCGGTGTCGGTTCTTCGGAGTCGGGGTCGGGGTCGGAGTCGGAGTCGGAGTCGGAGTCGGAGTCGGAGTCCCGGGGGGCGGCGTGGTGAGTCGGTGGCTCGTCGTTGCGCTCGTGGTGCTCGCGCCGCTGGCCGTGTCGGCGTCGGGGTTCACCGACATCGGGCAGGACATCGAGAAGGAGACCGAGACCGTGGTGCGCGCGAACGGTGCGCTGCGGATGCGGCTCGAGGCGCTCTACAACCTGGACCTGGATCGCGGGCTCACCCCGAGCGGGCAGTCGCTCTTCCCCGTGCCGCTCTCCGATCCGGGTGGGCAGTGGCTCACGCACGCGGACCTGCGGCTGCGGACCGACCTCGCGCTCATCGTGCCCGAGGCGGGCATGGCCATTCACGTGCGCATCGACGCGCTCGACAACCTCGCGCTCGGCAGCCAGCCGGACGGAGTCCCTTCGGTCACCACGAGCCAGCGGCCGGCGAACCAGCCCTTCGTGGTCGAGCGCGCCTACGGCCAGGTGCTCACGCCCTTCGGTCTGCTCGCCGCCGGGCGCATGGGCAACGACTGGGGCCTCGGCATGCTCGCCAACGGCGGCGACTGCGCGAGCTGCGACTCCGGCGACGCCGCCGACCGCATCGCCTTCTTCACGCCGATGCTCGGGCACATCTGGGGCGTCGCCTACGACTTCACCGCCATCGGACCGACCACGCCGCGGAATCACCCCTCGCGCGTCGTCGACGTCGAGCCCAGCGACGCTGTCCGCACCTTCACGCTGGCGATGCTCCGCTACACCTCGCCGATCGCGCGCCGCCGCCGCGCCCGCGCGAACCGCATCACCTTCGAGTACGGCGCGTACGTCTCGCATCGCCGGCAGAACCTCGACGTGCCCGCGCACTACCTGCCCACCGCGAACCCGACGCCCATCGATCGCGGTCAGGTCATGAGCCGCGGCTTCCGCGCGACCGCCACCGATCTCTGGGGCCGGCTCACGCTCCCCTACGGTCGCATCGAGGTCGAGGCCGCCATGCTCTTCGCGCGCATCGAGCAGCCCTCGCTCGTGCCCGGCGTCGAGCTCGCCGACAGCTACGAGTCGCGCCAGACCGGCCTGGCCTTCGAGTCCGACTTCGGTCCGGACCACGCCACGGGCGGCGGCGCCTGGTCGCTCGGTCTCGACGGTGGCTACGCCAGCGGCGACCCCGCGCCCGGTTTCGGCGCGCTGCTCGGCGCGCGCAACGGCGGCACCAGCGCTGCCGCGCCGCAGCCCGGGGACATCGACGGGCCGCAGGCCTTCGCGCCCCGCGACACCCGCGTCGACAACTTCCGCTTCCACCCGGACTACCGCGTGGACCGCATCCTCTTCCGCGAGATCATCGGCACGGTGACCGACGCGGTCTACATTCGGCCGCACACGCGCTTCCGCCTCGCGTCCCTCGGCCCGGGCCGCCTCGAGCTCGGCGTCGCCGCCATCGCGTCGATGGCCGTCGAGACCGCCTCCACGCCCGGCGGGGCTCGCGGGCTCGGCGTCGAGATCGACCCGACGCTCGCGTACATCACGGACCACGGCTTCGTGGCCTCGCTCGAGTACGCCGCGCTCTTCCCGCTCGCCGGTCTCGACAACCCCCTGCTCGGCCTCGACGCGAAGCCCGCGCAGCTCCTCCGTCTTCGCCTGGGCTTCAACTACTGACGTGGTTCAAATGCTGATGCGCCGCCTCACTCCGCTCCTCCTCGTCCTCGCGTGCAGCGAGAACGTCACCCCGCTCCCGGATCGGCCGCTCTACGAGAACCCGGACGCGGGCGTGCTCAGCTGCGTGCCCAACCTCGACGGTCGCATCGACCCGACCGAGCTCGAGGCGGCCATCGGCATCCCGGTGACCCTCCTGGTCTCGCCCGCCGGCGTCGAGCGGCCCGTCGATCTCGTCGGGCAGATCGTCGACGATCAGCGCGTCTGGGACTTCGCCACCGACTACGCGGACTCCTCGCTCGCGCGCATCGAAGCCGCCAACGTGGAAGGGCAGTGGTTCGAGGCGGACTTCCCGCCGGATGGAACGCCCGGCACCCGCTTCGTCACCCCGCTCGACGCGGGTGGCACCACCGTGGGCATCTACCGGAAGAACGACAGCGCGCTGAGCCTCCTCGGCGTCGCGAGCGTCCAGCCCGACCCGCCGGAGGGCCGCACGCTCCTCGTCTACGACACGCCCATCGCCCTCTATCGCTTCCCCATCGAGCCGGGGGCCACCCACGTCTCCACCGGCGAGGTCAGCGGCGGGACCCTCCGCGGCCTGCCCTACGCCGGTCGCGACATCTACGAGGTCGAGGTCCGCACGGCCGGTCGCATCGAGCTGCCGGACCTCGCCTTCGATCAAGCCCTTCGGGTCGACGTCCGCGTGACCGTCGAGCCCGCCGTCGGCGCCGCCACCTCGCGGCGCCAGGTGAGCTTCCTCTTCGAGTGCTTCGGAGAGGTCGCCCGCGCCACCAGCCGTCCGGACGAGACGGCCATCGATTTCACCACCGCCGCCGAGCTCCGGCGGCTCAGCCTGGAGTGACCATGTCCGACGCCAACAACGACCCCCTCTGGACCGCCATGAAATCCTCGTACGACGCCTGGGAGCAGGCCGCGACGCCGCTCTTCGATGCGTGGCTCCGCAGCCCCTTCTTCCTCGGCTCGGCGGGCACCATGCTCACCGGCCTGACCCGCGTCCGGGCGATGCAGCGCAAGGTGATGGACCACTGGTGGGCGAACGTCGGGCTCAGCACCCGCCGCGACCAGGAGCGCACCCTTCACGGCATCGACGACCTGCAGAGCCGGCTCGTGGACCTCGAGGCACGGCTCGCCGATCTGGAAGGAGAGCGGTGATGGACGTCTCCGCACACCTCGAGCTGCGGCCCGCGCCGCGGATCGTCTTCGACCAGCTCGCCGCGCGCGCGGAGCAGCCGCGCTTCATGCTCCCCGGGGACGACGGCCAGTGGATGCCGGTCACCTGGCAGGAGTACGCCGACGGCATCCGCCAGGTCGCCCTCGCGCTCGACGCCGGCGACGCGATGGTTCGCGGTGACCGCGCGTGCATCTTCGCCGCTAACCGCGTCGAGTGGATGCAGGCCGCGCTCGCCATCCAGGCGATGGGTGGCGTGATGGTGCCCATCTACGGATCGAGCACCGCCGAGCAGGCGCGCTACGTGGTCGACCACGCCGCCGCGAAGGTGCTCTTCGTCGACGGAGAGGCGCTCCTCGACCGCGTGCTCGAAGGCATCGCCGACGCCGAGAGCCTCGCCCAGATCGTGCTCCTCGATCCGAGCCTCGACGCGAAGGCCCGCGCCGCCGCGCTCCGTGCCGCCGGCAAGGCCGTGCCGAGCGACGAGACGATCGACGCTCTCTTCGCGCACTGGGCCGAGCTGCGCGCGGCCGG
This sequence comes from Deltaproteobacteria bacterium, assembly GCA_017644045.1. Taxonomy (GTDB): domain Bacteria; phylum Myxococcota_A; class Polyangia; order Polyangiales; family Houyiibacteriaceae; genus UBA1660. The sequence continues at coordinate 41,940 of JAEPMI010000006.1, read as the reverse complement.
CGCTGCTCGCCACGAAGCGGAGCCCGGTGCCTTCGACGCGCTCCTCGACGCGCTCGATCTCGATGCGCCCGGCCTGATGCTCTACACGAGCGGCACCAGCGGCCCGCCCAAGGGCGTCCCGCTCACCCACCGCAACGTCGCGGTCAACGGCCGCGATTGGCTCGAGAACAACGCCGCGCTCCTCGAGGAGGGCTACGACGATCTCCTCTGGCTCCCGATGAGCCACATCTTCGGCTTCGGCGAGGCCGGCGCGGGCAACGAGCTCGGTTGGGTCAGCTACATGAGCGACCCGAAGGCGGTCATGGACCACCTCCCCGAGGTGAAGCCACAGGTCTTCATGAGCGTGCCCAGCGTGTGGGAGAAGCTCGCGCGTCTCTCGGCCGAGTCGGACGACCCCGGCGCCAAGCTGCGCGAGCTCACCGGCGGCCGGCTGCGCTTCTGCCTCAGCGGTGGGGCGGGCCTCAAGCGCGAGGTGAAGGAGCGCTTCTACCAGGAGGGCATCTTGCTCATCGAGGGCTACGGCCTCACCGAGTGCTCGCCCACGCTGACCCTCAACCGGCCCGATGCCTTCCGCTTCGACGCGGTCGGTCTCCCTTTTCCTTCGGTCGAGCTGAAGCTCGCCGACGACGGCGAGATCCTCGCGCGCGGCCCGAGCGTCTTCGGCGGCTATCACGACGACCCGGAAGCGACCGCCCGAGCGTTCACCGAGGACGGCTTCTTCATGACCGGCGACATCGGTCGCTTCACCGAGGATGGCTTCCTCCAGATCATCGATCGGAAGAAGGACATCCTCGTGACCGCCGGCGGCAAGAACGTCGCCCCGGCCAACATCGAGATCCGCTTCGCCGACGACCCCGCCATCGCGCACGTCGTCGTCTACGGCGACGGCGAGAAGTACCTCGTCGCCGGCGTCTGGCCCGCGACCCCGAAGGTCAGCGACGAGGCGCTGCAGGCCGCCGTGGACCGCGTGAACGCGCAGCTCGCGCGCCACGAGACCATCAAGAGCTTCGCGCGCATCGACGAGCCCCTCACCGTCGAGGGCGGTACGCTGACCGCGACGATGAAGGTCCGCCGCAAGAAGGTCTACGAGCACGTGGGCGACCGCCTGCGCGCGCTCTACGGCGGGTCCCCGGCGCCGAGCGCCGGCGCGGAGGCGCGCCGATGATCGGCGGCGCCATCCAGGCGATCTCCCGGCTGGGCCGGCTGGCGCGGACCAAGGCCCAGGTCGGCGTGACGCCCCATCGGGTGATCCACCGCGAGGGCAGCTGGAGCCTGCTCTTCTTCCCGGCGCCGAAGCGGCGCCATGCGCGGCCCATCCTGATGGTCCCGTCGATGATCAACCGCTGGTACGTGCTCGACCTGATGCCGGGTCGCAGCCTGGTCGAGTACCTCACGCACGAGGGCTTCGACGTCTCCGTGATCGACTGGGGCGAGCCGCGGCCCGAAGACCGCTACCTGCGCCTCGAGGACGTCGCCGGTCCGATGATCGGCCGCGCGCTCACCAAGACCGCGAAGGCCAGCGGCGCCGACAAGGCCCACATGCTCGGCTACTGCATGGGCGGGACGCTCGGCGCGATGCACGCCGCGGTGCACTCGGACTCCATGGCGTCGCTGACCACGCTGGCGGCGCCGGTGCGCGCGGCGGGCATCCTGGCCGACTGGACCCGCTCGCCCGCCTTCGACGCGAGCGCGCTGGTCGATGCGTTCGGCAACATCCCCTGGCCGCTGCTGCAGGCGAGCTTCCTCATGCTCCGCCCGACGCTGACGCCCTCGAAGCTCTGGTTCCTCTGGGACCGCGCCATCCGCGGCCCGTGGAACGACGACTTCGTCTTCGGCTTCCTCGCCAAGGAGCGCTGGGCCAACGACAACGTCTCGATGCCCGGCGAGGTCTTCCGCTCCTGGGTCGACGACATCTACCGCGACGACGCGCTCACCAAGGGAACGATGTCGATGGAGGGCGGGCCCGTTCGGCTCGAGGCGATCACCACGCCGCTGCACGCGCTGACCTTCGAGGACGACTACATCGTGCCGATGGACTCCGCCGAGCCGCTCGTCTCGATGGCGAGCTCGGCCGACAAGCTCCACACCCACCTGCCGGGCGGTCACGTCGGCGCCGTGGTCAGCAAGGGCGCTCGCAAGCATCTGTGGCCACTGCTCGCGCGCTTCTGGTCCGACCGCGACGCGCCGAGCAGCGCCCCGGCCCTTCGCAGCCTGGGCTGATCGACGTGCTCCGCACTATGCTCCCGCTCGTGCGCAGCCTGCTCCTCGCTACGATGTTCTTCGCCCTCGCCTGTGACGACGAGGTCTCCGGCCCGCCGGCCTGGCCCGCGCTCGAGGGCGCGACGCCGAGCCACGGCATCGAGCAGCTGGAGATGCGCGCGGCCAAGCCCGACGACGAGAACGCGCGCGTTCGCGTGGTGCTCCGCCGCGACGGGTGCTTTCGCCGCGAGACCACCGAGGGCGACGGAACGACCACCGCGTGCACGGCCTGCTCGGACGACCACGAGGCCATCGACCAGCTCTTCGTCGACGCCAAGAGCCGCGAGGTGATCACCGTGCTCGCGAAGATGGGCAAGTCGATGGCGCCGCCGATCGCGATGGGCGACTACCAGGGCTACCTCTTCATCGACGCCGCACGGGGCGACACCCGGCGAGGCAGCGGCGGCGATCCGGTCATCGAGCGGATCGGGCGCCAGCTCTTCGAAGGCGTTCCGGGCGCCCCGGAGCTCACCGGCGACCGCTGCGCCGAAGTGGCGGGTGTGGGGGAATGATGCGGACGGTTCTCATCGGTCTGATGGCTCTCGCCGTCGCCTGTGGCGACGACGACGGAGCCGACCTCGATGCGTTCGTGGTGGACGACGCGGGGGTCGAGCCCTCGGACGCCACACCGGCCACCGACGCGAGCGAGCCCGACGCTTTCGCGGAGGACCTGGGACCCGAACCCGACGCCTTCGTCCCGAGCTGCGAGCCCGGCGGGCTCGGGCCGGGCGACGTCGAGCTCACCCTGGACCACGACGGGCTGACCCGTCGCTATTTCGTGCACGTGCCGGACGACTACGACGCCAGCGAGCCCGTGCCGCTGGTCTTCGACTTTCACGGCTACTCCTCGAACGCGACGCAGGAGATCAGCCTCACGGACATGAACGACCTCGCCGACGACGAGGGCTTCATCGCCGTCCACCCCGAGGGCACCGGCGCCCTCCAGTCGTGGAACGCCGGCCTCTGCTGCGCGACCGCCATGAGCGGCGACGTCGACGACGTGGGCTTCGTCCGCGCGATGCTCGAGGCGGTCGCCTCCGTGGCCTGTGTCGATCGCTCGCGGGTCTACGCCACCGGGATGTCGAACGGCGGCTTCCTCTCGCACCGCCTGGCGTGCGAGGCCTCGGACATCATCGCGGCCATCGCGCCCGTCGCCGGCGTGATCGGCATGCCGATGGACGAGTGCGCGCCCCCACGGCCGGTGCCCGTGATGCACTTTCACGGCACCTTCGACACCATCGTCCCCTACGGCGGAGGCACTGCGAGCGGCTTCCCGAGCGTGGCGGAGACCATCGCCCACTGGGCCTCGCGCAACGGGTGCACCGACGAAGCGGCGAGCACCTACGACATGGGCGATTCGCACTGCGAGACCTTCGACGAGTGCGAGGGCGGCAGCGAGGTCACCCTGTGCACCGTCGACGGTGGCGGACACCTCTGGCCCGGCGGCCTCGGCTCGTTCTCGACCATCGACGCGACCGAGCACATGTGGGCGTTCCTCTCGCGCTTCACTCTCTGAGAGCGGTAGGGTCTCGCGCATGACGGGACCCCTCATCGACGCGAAGGATCTGGACCTCGAGCGCTTCGTGGTGCTGGACGCCCGCGCGAGCGCGGATGCGTACGCCGCGGGTCATGTGCGCGGAGCCTTTCACGCCGACCTCGAGAGCGATCTCTCCACGCCCGCCGACCCCAGCCAAGGCGGTCGACACCCGCTGCCGACGGTCGAGCGATGGGCCGCGACGCTCGGGCGGTGGGGCATCGGCCCCGACACCCCGGTGGCGATCTACGACGACCGCGGCGGGGCGATCGCCGCCGCGCGCGCGTGGTGGATGCTGCGGGCGGTGGGCCACGAGAGGGTCGCGGTCGTCGACGGCGGGTGGCCTGCGATCGTCGCGGCCGGCGTGCCCACGGATGATCGCCCGGTGCCGCGGGTCGACGGGCCCGCGTACCCGGTCGCGAGCTGGAGCGCGCCCACCGTCTCGCTCGACGAGGTGGAGGGGAGGGAGCCCAGCAGGATCGTCGTCGACGTACGCGCCCCCGAGCGCTACCGCGGCGACACCGAGCCTCTGGACCCGGTCGCCGGTCACATCCCGGGCGCCATCAATCTGCCCTTTGCGGAGAACCTCGGCCCTGACGGCCGCTTCCTCGACCCGGCCACGCTCCGCGCACGCTACGAAGCGGCCCTCGGTGACGCGGCGGACACCGCGATCCTCAGCTGCGGCTCGGGCGTGACCGCGTGCCATGGGCTCCTGGCGATGGAACACGCCGGCCTCGGCGGCGCGGCGCTCTACGTCGGCTCCTGGAGCGAGTGGTGCCGACGGCGTTGAGCCCGTTGCGATTCGCGCCGAAGACGCTACGACCCTGCTCGGGCTCGGGGGAAGCGCGTCCACGCGTGACGGCGAGCCATGGAGAAGGGGGCAGGTCGACGTGATTGGGATTCCACTGGGGCTCTTGGCCGCCAACGGCGCGGAGTGGGTGATCCACAAGCACCTGCTGCACCGGCTCGGGCGGCGGAAGAAGAGCATCTGGGCCTTTCACTGGACCCACCACCGGTCGGCTCGAAAGGGCGAGCTGATCGACGACGCCTACCACCGGCCCTTCTTCGCGCCCGAGTGGAACACCCAGAGCCTGGAGGCCGTGTGGATCGGCGCCGCCGCCGCGGCCTTCACGCCGTTGCTCCCCGTCGCCCCCTTCTTCGTCGGCACGACCTGGGCCTGCGCGCTCCGCTACCTGCGCCTGCACCGCCGCGCGCACCTGGACCCCGAGTGGGCCCGCGAGCATCTGCCGTGGCATTTCGACCACCACATGGGCCCCGACCAGGAGGCCAACTGGTGCGTGACCCATCCCTTCTTCGACCACGTGATGGGCACCCGAAAGCCCTACGCCTTCACCGAACGCGAAGCCCGCGACCAGCTCCGAGCAAGCGTGCGCCCGCGGACGCGAGCACCGGTCGGCAGTTACCCTCTCGCCGCCGAATGACGACCCCACGCCAGCGTCGAGCTCGTGCACGTCCTCGTACCCGTGCACGTGCACGAAAGACCCCCCGCTCGATGCCCACGACTGGCCCGATGACACGCGCCGCGGCGCTACTCGCGATCCTCGCCTGCTGCTCCACCGAGCCCACCGAACCCACCGACACCACTCCCCCCGGCGAGGAGATCCCCACCGAGCGCACCCCGCTCCCCGACCAACCGAGCGCGCCCGAAGCCTGCTTCCACGAGGCGTCCACGCTCCTCGCCTGTGAGGCCTCGGAGCGACCCGACGACGTCGCCGCCGCGCTCGAACGACTCCGCGAGTACCTGGAGACCGAGATGGCGCGGTGGGTCCCGGTCGAGAGCGCGGGCCCCGTGGCCGTCTCCCCGCCGACGGACTTGCCCCCACCGGCCGCGGAGCTCGACCCCATCGCTCGCGGCGTCGCCTGTCACGCCGAGGATGGCAGCGCCGCGTGGGCGCTCTACTGGATGGCGCGGGTTCGGCACCAGGCCCGCCGCTTCGATCAGGCGGCCACGCTCTTCGACGAGGTGATCGCTCGCGCTCCGAACACCGAGCTCGCGGGGTACTCGGCGAGCCTGGCGCTCGACGCGCTGCTCGTCCGCGCGCGGCAACGACCGGATCTCGAGGTGAGCTGCCATGAGCGGATGGCCGACCGCGTGCCCGTGTACCGCCAGCGCCTCTGCGAGAGCGAGCCGGTCCCCGAGGACACCTGCGCCATGTTGGTCCAGCTCCAGTGTCGGCTCGGTCGCCGCGCCGCCGAGGACCTCGCGCGCAACGACGACATGGCCGCCGCGTCGGTCGCCTACGAGGGGCTCTTCCAGAAGGGCTGCGACGCCGGCGACGAGGCGCTCTTCAACGCCGCCGTCACCGCGGAGCACGCGGGGGACACCGAGCGGGCGACCGAGATGCGCGCGACGCTCGCGCGCGAGTTCCCACAGAGCGCGCTCGTCGGCCGCTAGTCCAGCGACGCTGGACCACCGACGGGGACGATCGTCTTCTTGTTCGTCTTGTTCGGCGCCTCCCCTGGCAACGTCCCTGCTTTTCAGGGGGTTCCTGCTCTACGCGTGGGGACGATCGTCTTCTTTGTATTCATAAGGGTAGGCGCACGGAAAACGAATACAACGAAGACGATCGTCCCCGTTCGTGTGCGCGAAACGCCCTGCTTTTGCGGGGGTCTGCGAAAAAAAGGACGAACAAGAAGACGATCGTCCCCATCGGTTGGGGGCAGCACCCATCGGTTGGGGCAGCAGAGCGTGCTCGTCGGGCGCTAGAACCACGTCTCTAGGGGAAGAGGGACGCGAAGGCTTCGCGGTCCGCTTCCGGGCTCCCGTCGCTCGGCTGTGCCGGGAGGAGCAGGGTCGCGCGGCCCGGACCGACGCGGACGGCGCCGAGGCCGAGGTGGCCGTGGACCAAGCCCGCGGCGTGGAGTCGCTCGAGGGCCTCGCGGATCTGTGTCTTCGCGCGGGCCCGCTGGTCGTCGTCCATCAGCGCGCGCGCCATCGACTCGCCCTTGGGCTCTTCGATCACCGCGCGGCCGCCCTCGTCGTCGATGTCGAAGATGGCCTGCAGGTGCGGTCCGTCCGCCGCCGCGAGCTTCTTCAGGAAGCGCGCGCGCTCCGGGTCGCAGGGCTCGATGCGGACGGTGCGCCCGAGCAGCTCGTCCTGCGCCAGGTACGCGCCGTCTTCGCGAGGCTCGAGCAGCGTGTAGCGCTCCTCGGCCGCTGGCGGTGGCGCGCTCGTCGGTCGCTTCTCGGGTGCGGGTTCCGGTCGCCGCTCGCGCGCGACCAGCGCGGCGAGCTCGTCCTCGTCGGGGTCGCGCCAGTCGAGGCCGTCGAGGATCTTGCGGACCTCTTCGACCGAGCCGGGACGGTCCTCGATCGTCTTGCCGAGGAGCCGCGAGAGCAACGCGTCGAAGCCCGAGTCGAGCCCCTCGCGCAGCGACGACGGCGCCGGCGGTACCAGCTCGAGGTGCTGCGTCACGAAGTCCGGACCGGGGAAGGGCAGGGCGCCCGTGAGCATGCGGTAGAGGATGCAGCCGAAGGCGTAGAGATCGGTCGCCGCCTCTGGTCGGCGCGAGCCGGTCACCTGCTCCGGCGCCATGTACGCGAGCGTGCCGATGAGGGCGCCGGTCAGCGTCGCGCCGAGGTCCTGCAGGTGCGCGGTGCCGAAGTCACCGAGCTTCACGTCGCCGGTGGCGCCGAAGAAGATGTTGGCCGGCTTGAGGTCGCGGTGGATCACGCCGCGGCGGTGGACCGTCTCGAGACCCGCGAGCACGGCGTTCGTCACGTTCTTGATCATCGCCAGCGGGAGCGCGCCCTCTTCGAGCCGCTCCTCCAGCGTCCCGCCGGCCATGAACTCCATGACCAGGAAGGGGCCGTCGGCGTTGAACTCGTGCACGCGGACGACGTTCGGGTGATCCAGCCCCGCCGCCACGCGCGCCTCGCGCTCGAAGCGCACGTAGGCGTCGCGCCCCTGGGAGGTGGAGCCGACGGTCAGGATCTTCACCGCGACCTCGCGGTCGTAGAAGCCGTCGTGGGCCAGGAGCACGCGTCCGGTGCCACCCGCGCCGAGCGTGCGCACGATCCGGTAGCGGCCGGCGAGGAGCTGGCTCGCCTCGTCGCCCTGGGAGAGTCCGGCCGGGCCCCGTTCGTCGCCGAAGGTCTCGCGAAGGAACGCGTCCACCTTCACCGGGAGCTCTGGCTTCAGCCTTCGGAGTCGTTCGAGCGCGGTCCCCGCGGCGTCGTGCATCTTCATCGCGTCGAAGCACGCGACGAGCATCTCGAGCGCCGCCTCTCGGTGGTCCCGGTCGTCGACCGCCTTCTGGAGCGCGCGCGCGGCATGGTCCCAGCGACCGAAGCCGGCCAGGATCCGACCGAGTCGAAGCGCCGCTTCGCCATCGCCCGATTCCTCGCGCAGCCGCTTCTCGTAGAGCACGCCCGCCTCGCGGTACCGACCCGCGCTCTCGTGGCAGCGCGCCGCCTCGGCGAGCTCGCCCGCGCGCTCGTAGAGCTCGGCGGCGAGGTCGATCTCTCCCGCGGCCTCCCGCAGCGACGCGGCGTCCACCACGCGGCCCTTGCCCTCGGCGGTCGCGGCCGCGTCGCGAGCTTGCTCCGGGTGGTCGGGCAGGATCTGCATCAGCCGCTGCAGCGCGCCGCGGTCCTGCGCCGCAAGCGCGTAGGCGTACGCGTCGGCGAAGTAGCCGGCGTTCTCCGAAGCCTCGATCGCCTTGGGCCAGTCCCAGACTTCCGCGTAGAGCTTGCCCGCCCGTCGTGCCTCGCCCTGCTGCAGGCAGAGCGCGGCCGCGTCGGCGTGGCGGCCGGCGCCGATCAGCGCCTGGATGCGGGACTCGAGATCCTCGCTCATCAGAGCGTGCGGAGCTCCCCGAGCGTGCGCGCGGCGCCCTCGACGGAGATCAGCCCGGTGACGGTCAGCGCGCCACTCGCCGCGCGAAGCACCACGCGCCCCGCCGCGCCGCCACCGCCGCCGCCCGGATCCCCGTCGCCACCAGCGAGCCCTTCGAGACCGCCACCGCCACCGCCGAAGCCGCCGTTGCCATTGCCGGGTCCTTCGTCGCCGCCGGGCGTACGGTCGGCGACGTCCTGGCCGCGGGTGCCGTTGGTGGAACCGTCGCCCGCGCCGCCGCCGCCGCCGCCGTTGGCTGCGAGGATGCCGTTCATGGTCAGCGTGGGCGCTTCGAGGTAGATCGTGCCGCCCGCGCCGCCGCCGCCCGCGCCTTCGCCGGAGCGTGAGCCGCCCGCGCCGGGCGCGCGGATGATGCCCGCGGAGCGGACGACGATGCTGCCACCCGCCGTGATCTGGATGGCGCCACCGCCACCGCCGCCAGGGCCGCCGTCGTCGACATCCGCGCCACCGCCGCCGCCGCCACCGCCACAGAGCGGCTCGCCTTCCGGGTCCGGGATGATCACGCCGCCGTCGCCGCCGATGCCACCGTCGTCCGTGCCACCCATGCCGCCCGCGGCCGCGTGACCGCCACCGCCGCCGCCACCCTGCTGGCCGCCGAGGATTCCGTCGAGGTCGCCGCGCTCCCCGCCTCCGGGGTGGCCGCCGTCTTCGCGCCGGCCGCCGCCCGTGCCGCCACCGGGCCCCGCCGTGCGCCCGTTCGCGCCGACGTCGATCGTCCCCTGCACGATCACCGATTGGCTCACCAAGAGCACGAGCGCGCGTCGACCGCGGGTGGTCAAGGTCGAGCCCGGGAGCAGCTCGAGGTTGCGAAGCACGACGACCCCGAGGTCCGCGCCCGGCGCGGGCTGGTCCTCGGTGGCGAAGGGGATGCCCGCGATCGTGCCGATGCCCGGTCCACGCAGCTCGCTGCCGTCGATCCGGATTTCGCCGTCGTCGGTGTCGATCAACACGTCACCCGCGGTGCTCAGATCGACGGTGCCCTGGAGCAGCAGGTCGTCGTTCGAGAGATGGGAGACGTCGACCCGGTCGCAGCGCGCTTCGTCGGCGGCGCACGCCAGCGGCGCGCACACGCGCTCGGACACGAGCTCGCCGGACACGCAGCGCATCACCTCGCCGTCCGCGCAGTGGAGCGCGCCCTCGGGCGAGCAGCCGACCTGCATGTCGATCGGCTCGACGAAGCCGTCCTCGTCCTCGACCACCGGCGCGTCGACCGGCACCTGCATGTCGACCGAAGGCACGTCGCCATCGGTGCCGGGAATGCCAGAGACGTCGACTGCGCAGCCGACCAACATCAGCGTGGGCAGCCAGCGAGTCATTCGGCCTCTCGGGCGTCGAGGGCCTTGCGGGCGGCGCTGCGCTCGGCCTCGGCCTTCGACCGGCCGGTGCCTTCGGCGAGGGTGGTGCCCTCGAGCTCCACGGCGACGTGGAAGACGCGCTCGTGGTCGGGGCCTTCGGCGCGGACCACTCGGTACGCGGGGGTCGCTCCCTTCTCGCGCTGCGCCCACTCTTGCAGTCGGCTCTTCACGTCTCGCTGACCGCTCGCCTGGGCGACCTGGTCGGCGAAGAGGCGCTCGACGAGCTCGAGCGCGGGCCCGGTGCCACCGTCGGTCAGGACGGCGCCGACGATCGCTTCCATCGCGGAGGCGAGCAGTCGCGGCTTGTCGCGGCCGCCCGAACGCTCTTCGCCCTTGCCGAGCCGCAGCGCGTCGCCGACCTCGAGCGAGCGGGCCACGGCGGCGAGCGACGCCTCGCAGACCACGTCCGCGCGGAGCCGGGTCAGCGCTCCCTCGCCGACGTCCGGGTACGCGTCGGCGAGGAGGACGGCGACGCCCATCCCGAGGACCGCGTCACCGAGGAACTCGAGTCGCTCGTTGTCCGTCCGCGCGAGGTCTGGACGCTCGTTCTTGAACGAGCGATGCGTCAGCGCGTCCGCGAGGAGCGCCTCCTGCTCGAACTCGTGGCCGAGCGCCTCGTGGAGGCGACGGCGAGCGACATCGTGGGGATCCGGCATATCGCGACCCAGGGGAGGATCTAGCACGAAGCGGGATCGTCGGCGGTGGCCGCGTGAGGAGAATTCTATCCCCATGGTAGGAGTGCCCCAATGCGGGGTTGAAAAAGTCCAGTGGTCGTGTGAACGTGGTTCTCATGTCGGACGAGGCGGAGGAGGCTCGGAAGCGGCGCACCTCGACGCTTCGTCCCCGTGAGCCCACCGGCAGCCATCGCGAGCCCACCGGAGGGTTCGGCACCGTGCGGAGCACCGGCACCCGGGCCGCCATCGGCTCGACCCGCGTCGTCTCGGTTCGTCTGCTCGGCACGTTGAGCGAGCACGGCGTGTACGAGTCGGTGCAGCGCGCCGAGGAGACCCTCGACCGCCTCGGGCGTGCTCGCCTGATGATCGACTGCCGCCGAGTCGAAGGCTACGAGGGCGAGAGCCGAGACCGGATCGTGACGTGGGCGCGGTCGCAGCGCGATCGGGTGGACCGCGTCGCCATCGTCACCGACAACGTCCTCTGGCAGATGGTGTTGCGCACGAGCTCGCTGGCCTCGCGGCAGAGCATGCGCGGCTTCACCGACATCGAAGACGCCTTCGACTGGCTCAGCGGTCGGTGATCAGGGAGCGGGCGGCGGGACGCTCGCGCGTGCGATCGAGCGAAGCAGGCGTCCGTCGTTCGACGGAGTGAAGCCCCGCTTCTCGAGGAAGGCCTTCACCTTCTCCGGCTCCGGGTGGGTCGGCCGGATCACGTTGTAGAGGTAGTTGAGGCCGCGCTTGTGCGCTTCGTCCGCCAGGTGCTCGAGAACGTAGCTCCCGATGCCCTGGTTTCGCCGGTCGGGGTCGGTGGCCAGGAGGATCTCGGCGTCGCCCCAGACCACGTCCATCCATCCGAACGCGACCGTGCGGCCGTCGTCTTCCACGCGCCACCACGCGCCCGGGACGAGCTCGCCCTCGGCGGCCGCGGCGTAGCGCCCATCGAAGATTCCCTCTTGGGCGCGACCGACGATGCGGGCCTTGTCGGCCGTCCACACCGCCGGGTTCTCATGAATCCAGCGTCGTTCCATCCAACCCTCTACGTCTCCAGCGTGAAGGGGTTTCATGACCATGGTCAAGCGCGGTCGACCACTCGCCGCGTCTTCACGAGGAAATACCCCAGGCTCGCTGCGAGCAGCGTCGCTGCCCCGGCGCTCATCACGTAGGTGAAGCCGTGGAAGAAGGCGAGCCGGGTGGCCTCGCCGGAGGCCAGGTCGCGGTAGAGCTGGACCCCGATCGAGCCGGTGTAGCCGAGCGCGTCCGCGACGTAGATGGTGAAGACGGCCGTGGCCGCGACGCCGGTCGACGCGATCAGTCGATCGAAGAGCACCGAGCCGAAGGGAACGTAGACCAGGTAGGAGCCGAGCCCGGTGAGGACCATCCAGGTCGCGCCGTCGATCTGCCGCGCGTCGAAGAGGAGCGTGCCGCCGCCGAGCATCAGCGCGCCGACGATCATGATCCCGTAAGCGCCCGCGAGAGCGCGGCGGTTGTCCTTCACGACGTTCAGCGCGGCGAGCGCCACGAGCACGCCGAAGGCCACCGGGAGCTCCGTCTGCGTGAAGATGGTGGGCTCTTCGCCGAAGCCGAGCTCGGCGAAGATCTCGACGCCGTAGTTGTCACGGAAGTCTCGGTACGCCGTGAGGAAGAAGTAGACGACGAAGAGGAGCACGAGGCCGCCGAGGAAGCGCTGCAGGAACGCGCGCCGCTGGGGGCCGGTCATCGCGGGCCGCTCGACCCGGAGGGCGACGTCCTCGGCGGTCGGCGGCGGCAGCTGATCGAGGAGGAAGACCGCGAGCGCGAAGACCGGAACGAAGAGCAGCCCCGTGGCGAAGGGCATCCAGCCTTCGCTCACTCCGTGCGCGTCCATCAGCCAGCGACCGACGTCCTTCACGACGCCGCTCGCGACGATGAAGCTCGTGCTGAGTCCGGCGAGGAGGAGCTCGGAGGTGCGGCGCCCCTCGAGGTAGCGGACCACCATGCCCCAGACCATCCCGAGCGGGAGGCCGTTGGCGAAGATGGCGATGACGCGCCAATCGCCGGGGAGGAGCGCGAAGAGCAGCAGCGCGAGCTCGGCCGCGCCGACGAGCGCGAAGAGGGCCCAGCGCCGGCGCTCGGGGCGCACCTCGCTGACCAGCTTGATGCCCAGGTACTTGCTCAGCGTGTAGCCGACCACTTGGCTGATCACGAAGGCGGTCTTGAGGGTGACCTCGGTCCCGGCGAAGGTGCCCTCGTAGCTCGCGGCGGCGAATGGCTTCCGGAACGCGTACATCGCGAAGTAGGTCGTGAAGCTCGCCAGCACGGCGTACGCCACGAAGACCGCCGTCGGCGCGCCACGGAGCCAGCGGGTGAGCGCACCCTCGGCGCTCATGGCGTCGCGCGGAGCTCGAGCACCCAGTGCTCGCCCTCGACCGCGTCGACCCGCAGACCGATCGGGTCGCCGACGCGCGCGATGCGCGTCTCTCCGCGAACGAGCGTGCTCCCTTCGGCCTCGATGGCGACGGCGCCGCCGAAGCGGGCCTGGTGCTTCAGGTAGGCCTTCACGTCGATCGAGGGATCGTCGAGCCGCACGTGCGCCTTGCCGCGCGCGAGGCCCATCAGGGTGCCGGTCAGGATCGTCCCGTCGCGCTGGGCCTCGCCGAGGATCTGGTCGAGGACCAGCCGGTTGGCTTCGTTCTCGACGTGCTTCTGCTTCTGCTTGGCGCGGTTGGCGGCCTGGACCACCTGCTCTCGTCGATTCGGGTCCGGCTCGCCGCCGCCCGAGAGCAGCTCGAAGAGCTCGTGATGCAGGTGCACTCCGACGATCTCGCGCATCGGGCTCGTGAAGCGCGCGTAGACGTCGGCGCCGACGCCGTGGTGGCGGTCCGGCGTCTGCTGGAAGGTGGAGCGCACGTTGAGCATCACGGCCTGCCTGTGGACCGCGCTCGCGATGCGGCCTTCGGTGCCCTCCGTCGGGAGCTCGTCGAGGAACGCCGCGAGCGATCCGCGCTCGCGCGTCCAGAGCCAGACCGCGGGGTCCAGGTCGTGCGCCTTCACCAGGGCTTCGAGGAAGCGCTCGAAGCCCTCGACCCGCTCCGCGCCCGGCGCTGGATGAACGCGGAAGATGGGCTCGACGCCGTGCCGCTCCGCGCCTTCGCGCATGAGTCGCGCGCCGGCGACGTTGCAGAGCAGCGAGACCTGCTCGTTGTAGCGCTCCACGTCGAGGCGCAGATCTTCGCGGGTCACGAAGCCGAGCGGGTCCCCCGTGCCGATGCGCACCTCCTCGCGCCGGTAGCGCACGATGTCGCGCTCCTCGGCGAGCTGCATGCGAGCGAGGCCCACCGCGCGCAGCGCGTCGAGGCTCGCGGCGATGGCGGCGTCGGTACCCTCGCGCGCCCCTCCGTAGAACGCCTGGACGGACGCGAAGGGGAGCTTCGCGCGGCTTCGCACCAGCCCGCGAACGACCGCGGTCTCGGCGAGCGTTCCATCCGCGCCGAGCGTGAGCTCGAAGATCACCGCTCGCCGGTCGACCTCCGGGTTCAGTGAGACGAGCCCCTCGGAGAGCGCCGCCGGGAGCATCGGCACCACCCGATCGGGCAGGTAGTAGCTCGCTCCACGACGCAGCGCTTCGGTGAAGAGGGCGCTGCCGGGTGGCGCGTAGAAGGCCGCGTCGGCGAGCGCGTAGTGGATGCGCCAGCCGGCCTCGAGCGTCTCGACGAAGACCGCCTGGTCCAGGTCGCGTGCGCTCGCACCGTCGATGGTGACGAAGGGCGTCGCTCGCCGGTCGCTCAGCGACTCGTCGTCGAGGCCCGGGCTCGCTTCCCAGCGCGCGACCTCGTCGAGCACCGCCTTCGGGTAGCGCGGGTCGAGGCCGTGGCGCCCCGCGAGCGCCCAGACCGACGCGGCGCCGGTGCCCGGAGCCGCGAGCACGGTCTCCTCACCCGCGCCGTCGATGGCGACGATCGATCCGGTGGCCGCGCTCGTCTCACGCGACGTGTCGTCGAAGAGGCTCTCGGCGCGGCCCTCCGCCGCGACGCGCCCGAGGAAGGTGTCCCAGCGCACGCCGCGGAGGATACGAGGTCGGAGGACGAGCGCGAAGCGCGAGGACGCACCGAGCGGCTCCGCCGCGAGACCTTCAGGTTCTCGGGGGAGCGAGGAGCGATTCACTCGCGACGAGCGGGGGGCTCTTGCAAGAGCCCCCCGAGAAAGAGGTGTCCCAGCGCACGCCGCGGAGGATACGAGGTCGGAGGACGAGCGCGAAGCGCGAGGACGCACCGAGCGGCTCC
>JAEPMI010000006.1:0-26882 GCA_017644045.1 Deltaproteobacteria bacterium | reverse complement strand
CCGCGAGACCTTCAGGTTCTCGGGGGAGCGAGGAGCGATTCACTCGCGACGAGCGGGGGGCTCTTGCAAGAGCCCCCCGAAAGTCAGCGTGGTGCCTTGACGTCGAAGCGGATCACGACCTCGTCCTCGATGAGGTCGTCGGCCATGCCCTCGTAGACGATGCCGAAGTCGGCGCGCTGGATGACGAACTCGGCGCTCGCGGCGACCTCGGAGTCGCTGACCTCGACCTTCGCCGGGAAGGTGATGCTCTTGGTCTCGCCGCGGAGCGTGAGGTTGCCGGTGACCTGATGGGTCGCGCCGTTGGCGCCCTGCTGGGCGACCACGCGGGTCGAGCGGAAGGTCGCGGTCGTGTGGTTCTCGACGTCGAAGAAGTCCTCGGACTTCAGGTGGTTGAGCAGACGCTCCGGCTCGGTCTGCACCGAGTCCATCTGGATGGTGATCGCGACCGAGCTGGCGGTCACGTCTTCGGGATCGAAGTCGATGGTGCCCGACCACTCCTCGAAGGTGCCGTCGTGGCTGCCGGTGACCTTGGCCCCGGTGAACCCGACGCTGGAGCGGGCGGTGTCGATGGTCAGCTCCTGGCTGCCTTCGGCGGTGGTGGTGGTCTCTTCCTCGGCTTCACCCACCACGGCCTCTTCCACACCCTCGGTGTGGTCTTCGCAGGCGGCGATCAGGAGAAGCAGGGAGGCAAAGGAGAGTGTTGTCGTCTTCATGGGCACTGGGACGCAACGACCGCCGCGAGGATAACGTTCCGTTTTCGCAACTCAGAGAGCCACCCGCAGACGCGGTGTGGGGAGCGGCGGGAGCGAGAAGCGGCGCCGCCGGAGCACGCGCGCGAGCTCGGGGGTGACCGGGGTAGGGCGGTCTTCGGCCTCGCCCACGATCGGACCGGCCACGAGCTGGATCCCGGAGGTCTGCGCCTCGAGCAGGTCGGAGGCGCCCCGGACCCCATCGAGGATCGGCTGGGTGCCATGGGTCCGGACGCCGGCGGCCCAGCGACCGATGGGCAGGGTCAGCTCGCTCCGCATCATGCGCGCCCAGCGCGCCAGGGTCCGCCGGCCGCTGCCGGAGCCGCGCACGCCGAGCTCGAAGCCGTGGACGCGGACCGCGGCGCCGGCGCGCCCTTCGGCGTCGCGCGCTTGGAGCTCGAGCGCGAAGCGCGACCGCGGCAGTCCAGCGCCAGCCAGCACGTGGGCGAGGTCTGCCACGTGTCTCGCCGGGTCCCGTCCCTCCGCTCGAATGCCCCGCGTGGGCACGATGAGCCAGCTCTCGCTCGTCCGGGCGCTCGAGGTCGCGAAGGCCGCCCCGGCCCGGTGCACCACGAGCCGCTCAAGGTCCGCGCCACCCTGCGGGTCGGACGCGAAGTGGTCGAAGAGCTCGGGCGTCAGCGGCGCGGTGCCGTGGGGCGTCGCCTCCGCGGGGCCGATCTCGGCGATGAAGCCGGCGGTGGTCCCGGCCACCAGGTCGAGGACGGGCCGGAAGCGGACCCGGACCAACTCGTACTCGAGGATCGTCTGGAGCTGCATGCCGGCAAGCTGGGCCTCATCGGTGAGCGATCGCCGACGGCTCGGTGACGAGGTGGTGAGGAGGCTGTGAGCCTGCCGCGATGGTCGAGGGCGTGAGCACGCTCACGCAGCCCGCTGGCTGAGTGACCGGTTGGTCACGTACCTTCAAAAAGTAAATGGCGTTTACGGTTTGTGAAAGGGGTCCCGCCATGCAGTCCATTCAGCCGATTCTCGATGCTCCCGCCGCGCCCATGGGCGAACCCGCTACGATGGGCCCGATGATGGAGGGCACGGTCGCCCGGACCACCGAGCCGGCATGGAAGCTCATGCTCCAGGCTGCGGGCACCCCCCGCGAGATGGCCGGCAAGATCCGCCGCCTCGGATCCGCCATCGCCGTCTACGCCCGCGGGCGGGAGCTCGACGGACGCCTCGAGCGGCTGAAGCGCCTCGGCTACATCGACACGGTGCCGACCCGACTGCAGCTCGTGGTCGGCAGCGCCGACATGCTCCGCTTCTGGATCGTCCCGGCGGCCGAGGACTACTACGAGGCGCAGGGCATCGACTTCAACTTCCACCAGGTGCTGCGCTTCCTGGACGAGCCGGCCTCGCTGGTGGACCCGACCGGCTTCCTCTCCACCGTCGACAACATCATCGGCCACCTGATGCAGGTGGTGCACGCGAACCCGACCTACGACCTGCAGCTCCTCGAGTCGCACGAAGGCGGCCTCGAAGAGCTCGAGGCGCAGGTCGAGCAGATGCTCGCGGGCACGCACCCGCGCACCCGGTCCATCGGCGCCATCGTCGAGGACCCCGGCTACCACGCGCGGCTGCTCGGCTACGTGCGCGACTACATCCGAGACCGCGACGCGGAGGCGCCGCTCCGCGACAACGTCACCAGCGACCGCTTCGCGCCCATCGAGCGCACCTTCGGCACCTTGCCCGCGGCGATGCGCTACTTCGCCAAGCTCCCGCGCACGCCCGTCGCCGCAGCCAGGCACCTGCTCACCGTCGACGAGTTCCCGATGGCGCTCGCCGAGCGCTGATTCGCACGGAGAGCGAGGGAACCAGTGCAATCGCGGGCGGGCCATGCTTTGGTCCGCTCGTGAGGCATTTCGGACGGCTCGGCGACAGCCACGGCTCGGTGCGCGGCGCCATGGGCTGCGCCGGCGCGCTCTTCTCCCTCTCGGTCGTCGGGGCGGTGGTGCTCGCGATGCGCTGGCACGACGAGGTCTGGATGGCGGAGATGAAGGGCAACGTGCTCGCCGTCGCTGCCGTCGGGCTGGCCGTCGCCGCGCTCGCCGTGACCGCCAAGTTCCTCTTCCAGAAGGACGCGGAGGAGCCCGCACCGCAGTCCCCCGAGGGCCGTCGGCTGGACACGGTCGTGGTCGCGGTGGCCGTCCGTGGTGCGGCGGGTCGAGCCTTCCTCGATCGCTTGGAGGCCTGGCACGACATGGCGCCGGCTCGTCAGATCGAGTCGGTCGCCCTCGCGCTCGAGGAACAGCGCGCCGCGTGGGCGAGTGGCGCGTGGCTCGACGACGAACCGGTCCCCGCCGAGGACGCCGCGTCACGCGTCGACCTACCCATCGACCGTCTCGAAGCGGCGCTGCCCGATCCGAAGACCCAGCGCAGCGGCTATCGCGGCGGACCGGACACCAGCGTCGTCGTCGTCGCCTTCGGTGGCACCAGCCCCTCGATCGCCAACGCCGCCGAGAACGGCCTCGACGGCCTGCTCTCGTCCCTCGCGCGAGTGCGCGAGTGGCACCACGTCCGCCTCGTCTGCCGGGGCCCGATCGAGGCCGAGGCGATCGACGCGCTGCCGTTCCCTTTTCGGCCGGTCTGAGGCCGCAAGGCGGGGGTTTGCATTTCGCGTCCGGAACCCCTTGCAACATAGGGGGGTCCGGGGGGTGATCCTGTCCCGCGCTTGGCAGGACGAACACGAGGCCGTCGGCCGAGTGCCCGAACGAAGTGAGGGCGGGTGCGAAGCACCCGGAGTCGGGGGAGCCGCAGTCTCGGGCTTCGCCCGAGCAAGGCGGGGGTTTGCTTCAAACCCCCATCAGACCGTCAGTTGGACCGGGCGAAGACCTGGGTCCAGAGGTGCGGCCAGCCGGTGCTGCAGGACGCGTAGCCGATGCCGATGCGGGTGTAGGCGCCGTTCTCGATGTTGGCGCGGTGGCCCGAGGAGTTCATCCACTGCTCGTGGGTCGCGGCCGGCGACATGTTGCCCGCCGCGATGTTCTCGCCGATGCCGCGGTGGGTCAGACCGGCGTTGGCCACTCGGTCGCCGGGGCTCTCGCCGTCCGGGTTGGTGTGGTCGAAGTAGTCGCGCGCGCACATGTCCTCGCTGTGGGCCCGCGCCACGGCGGTCAGATCCGGGTCGCAGATCAGCGGCGCGACCCCGGCGGCTTCGCGCGCGGCGTTCGTCAGCGCGAGCTCCTCCATCTCCGCGGCCGTCCCGCAGCCGGTGGGCGGCGGCATGACCGGGCCCCCATCGACCCCAGGCGCCGGCCCCGAGTCGGTGGGCGGCGCGCTGGACGTTCCGTCGCCGTCGTCGACGACGACCTCACCCGTGCACCCGACGAGCAGCACCAGAACCGCGAGCGTTCGTCCCATCATGTGCCGAGCTTCCATCCCACCAAGACCTCCATCCGAATGCTGTGATCGTGACCGTCCACCGCCCGAGCCTCGTTGGCGTCGCCCGCGAGCTCGTAGAGATAGGATACCCATGCGAGCCGCAACGACCACGTGAAGGCTTTCAGCGCGCCGCTCAGCGCCCCCGTGAGGTCGAACGCCCGCGCGGTCAGATCCGACCCGAAGCGGTCGGTGAGCCCGCGCTCGAACACGACCCAGCGATAGGCCGCGTCGAGGTCGATGCCGAGCTTCTCGCCCCAGATCGCGTGCCGCACACGCAGCGCCGGGCGAATCGCGAGCGTTCGGGTGTTCGGAAAGGGCGTGGTCGAGCCGAGGTAGTAGCCCTCGAAGACGAAGCCCGCGGCGAGCCCGATCTCCAGCCCGCCCGTCACCGGGAAGAGCCAGCCGACGTCGGCGCCGAAACGGACGAAGCGCGAGCGGCTCTCGTTCCCGCCCGAATCGGTGTCGAGCGCCAGCGAGCTCGCGAACCAGGTCCGCGTCTCGAAGCCGCTCGTCAGGTCGTCCGCGCCTCCGAAGGGCTGGGTGTCGAAGCGCGCGAGCAGCTCCGCGTACGCCCCGAGCTCGTAGCGGCGCTCCTCACCGCTCTCCATCCGAAGCTCGCCGAGCCGGTTGCGCACCGAGCCGCCGAGCTGCGGGTGCAGCGTCGCCTGGGCCTCCGCAGCGGCAGGCCACACGCACGCCAGCACCAAGACCGCCCACGAGGCCGCTCGACCCATCCATCCAACCCACGTCCGCTCGTCCCGTGTGTCCATGTCGCCGGGCCATCCTACACCGTGCGGGGACTCGGCTCGCGGGCGTGTCCGACGAGCTCAGTAGTACTGCCGTTCCTCGGCCATCCGCCGCTCCATCTCCTCGCGCTGTCGCTGGATGCGCGCCTCGCGATCGGTGGGCGTCTCGACGTCGACCGCGACGGTGGCGCTCACCTCCGTGTCCACCCGGAAGTAGGGCACCCGAGTGCCGTCGGGCTGGGCGACGTGCGTTCCCAGCATCTGCCGGAGCCGCTCGCGGAGCTTCGGCTCCAGGCAGGCACGGAAGCCTTCCTCGCCCTCGATGGCGAAGGTCAGGTCGTCGGCACCGCGCTCGGCGGTGACCGTGACCTCGACGCGGCTCGGCTCGCCCTCGGACCAGCACTCGGTGGCGAAGCCCGGCAGGTAGCTCTCGAGCATTCGCCGCACCTGCGCGTCGTTCACGCGAGGCTCCACGGCTTGCTCCACGGTCGCATCGAGCCGCCAGCGGCCCGGTCCGAAGGGCTCGCCGAGCCGCTCAGCGACGTGCGCCTCGAGGCACTCGTCGATCGCTTCGTTGCTCGGCGCCGTGGTCGCGTCGACGTGCAGTCCCTGGTCGTCCACGCGCACGCGCATCGCGACCTCCGT
Organism: Deltaproteobacteria bacterium; assembly: GCA_017644045.1. Lineage (GTDB taxonomy): Bacteria > Myxococcota_A > Polyangia > Polyangiales > Houyiibacteriaceae > UBA1660. The sequence continues at coordinate 21,355 of JAEPMI010000006.1, read as the reverse complement.
CGGCACCGCGCCCGGGCGTGGGAAGCAGGGCGTCGAGTCCGAGCCGAGGTCGATGGCGCCGAGCCGGCGCTCGAGGATCGCTTGCGGCGACTCGACCTGCACGCGCATCCACGTGCGCACCCGGTGCGGCTCCTGGTCGTAAGCGCCGCCGCCGATGTGCACGCTCTCCCGTGCCTTCTCGAGAAAGCACCGCACGAAGCCGTCGAACCAGCGCATGGAGCGGAAGCTGACCCTGCCACGGGGCCGGTAGAGCACCCGCAGCCGGAAGCTGGTCGCCGGCTCGTGCTCCTTGGCGCATTGCAGCGTGAGCCGCTCGGTCGCTCCTTGAACCTCGCCCTCGATGAGCTCGTCGTTCGGCACCGGCGAGTAGCTCGGCTGGACCATCGCCAGCTCCTTCACCGAGAAGCCGAAACGCTTCGCCCAGCGCACCAGCCCCGGCTCGCGGATCTGCTCGACGTAGGCGTACTCGAAGCGCTCGTCGATCCGTCGCGCCAGCTCGGCGTGGCCGGTCGCGCGGATCATCTCGCCGACCGCGCAGTGAACGCCGCGGTCGTCGATGAAGCGCGGACGCCGACCAGGGTAGGGGTCGCGGGTGCGGCGCGGAAAGACGCCCGCTTCCCGGTAGCGCGCGAGGGCGTCGAGCGCGGCGTGGCGTCGCGCGAGTCGCTCGTCGTCGATGGCGGGATCGACGCGAAGCCGGGCCTCCACGAAGCGCAGGTGCGCGCGGATTCGGTCGACCTCCGTGCCCGCGTCGCCCGACCCGCTGGCGTCGCCGATGATGGCGTTGATCGGGTCGGCCGCCTCCGCGAGCGAGGGAGCGAGCGCCGACACGAGCAGCAGGAGAAGGAAGCGCGCCATGCCCCACCATGACGCTCCACCTGGATCGCCCATCGAACGGTGCGTGAGAGACCCCACGCGCCTGCTACCGTGGCGTCGTGACCGGGCTGCGCATGGCGACGTTGGACGGCCCGGCCGGGCGCTGGGTCCGGTTGGTCTGGGAGTGGCCCGGCTACCGGTCGCCTTCCGCCGCCGAGCGCATCCTCCCGCATGGGTTGGTCGAGGTCAGCTGGGACCTCGGCGGCCCGATGGCGTTCCACGCCGACGGCGCCCCGCGGCAGCACGCGGACGCGGTGCTCATCGGTCCGCAGATGTCCTCCTACGTGGTCGACACTCGCCCGGTCCGGCACCTCTTCGGCATCCTCTTCGAACCGGGGGCGGCGGCGAGTCTCCTCGGCGTCTCCGCCGCCGAGCTCGCCGGTCGCACCGAGTGCTGGAGCGACTTCGGCGGAGAGCTGCGGCAGCGCCTCGGTGACGCCACGGACTGGAGCGAGCGCCTCGCGGTGGTCCGCGACCACTTCGCGAGGCACGACGCGCCGCGTTTGCCGAAGGGAGCCGCGACGCTGCTCGAGGTCTGGCGGCGCGACCGCTCGGTGAGCGTCTCGGCCGTGGCGAGCCTCGCGGGTGTGAGCGCGCCGACGCTGGTCCGCCACGTTCGGGAGGCGCTCGGCATGGCGCCCGCCCAGCTGCGCCGCATCGCGCGCTTCCGGCGCATGCTCGAGCGCTTCGCCGCGCGCCCGGGGCTCGCCGCGCTCGCGCACGACTCCGGCTACGCCGACCAGGCCCACCTGACCCGTGAGTTCCGCTCCTTCGCCGGCATCACGCCGAGCCGCTACCGGCCGCTGCTCGAAGGTCACCCCTTCAACGTCGCCACCGAGAGCGTTCATTTCGTTCAAGACGCAGGCTGAGCGCGCTCGCAGTCTGCCGAGCATGACAGCGGACGCACTCACCTACTTCGTCGCGACCACCCTCGACGGCTTCATCGCCCACCCGGATGGCAGCTGGGGCGGCTTTCTCGCGGAAGGCGATCACCTCGCCGCCATCCAGGAGGAGATGGCCGGCTTCGACACCGTGCTCATGGGGCGCCACACCTACGAGGTCGGCCTTGCCGCGGGCCTCGAGCCGGGGCAGCCCGCGTACCCGCCGCTCCGGCAGATCGTGTACGGCCGCGGCCTCGAGATGCCGGTCGGGAGCCCCATCGAGGTCGTCTCGGAGGGAAGCGTCGAGCACGTCCGGGCCCTGAAAGGCAGCGGCGGCGCGCACTGGCTCTGCGGTGGCTCGACCTTCGCGGGATCGCTCGCTCGGGCGGGGCTCGTCGATCGGTTGGTCGTGAAGCTCAACCCGGTCGCCTTCGGGTCGGGCATCCCCCTCTTCGACGCGCTCGACGGAGCGCTGCCATGGCGCCTCGAGGGCACCCGCGTCTTCGACAGCGGCGTGGTCTTCCTCCGCTACGCGCGGAGCTGACCGGGGGTCAGCCTTCGCTCTTCTCGTCCTGGGTCACGGCCCAGTAGGAGAGGAGCTCCATGTCGTCGATGATCCGCGAGTGGTAGTGGCCCCAGACGTCGCTGAGCATGACCACCGCGCCCTCTTCGAGCTTCGGGGTCAGGTAGAGCGCGTGGTACTTGGCGCCGCTGCCGTCCTCGACCTCACCGAGCACCGGAAGCGGCTCGTTCGAGGCGGGGCAGAAGAGCTCGCACTTGGTCCCCTTGGGGATGTCGGTGAAGCCGAGCTTCCGCGAGTCGCCGTGGATCGGGCTCAGGTGGACGATGCCTTCCTTGCCGTCGAAGCGGACCCCGACGCTGACCGCGGGGTAGCCGTCGAACTCGACGCCCTCGGCGAAGCCGACCAGGTTGTCCCCCTTCGGGCCGAAGGCCTGGGTGACCACGATGACGACGCCGTCTTCGCTCTCGTCGATGCCGACGTGGGGCTCCGGGACCTCCGAGTGCCGCCCAGTGACGGTCAAGTTGCCCGAGTCGATGTGATTGCGTTCGTCGCCGGCCATGATGTCTGCGGCTACCATGGCCGAGGCGCAGCTGTCCATCCCTGGAGAGCCTTGGCTTGCGGACCTGCCCCCACTGGGGCAGATGGCGGTTGACGTTCGCGCAGCCCCTCGAGGACGACCCCAACCACTGGTCCCTTGTTTTCGCACAAAGGCACAGAGCTCACGAAGATTCACCAAGGTGGAATGGGTTGTCGCGCCGGGAATGCGGTAGCCATCGACGATGGACGGACGCGAGGCGCTTCGGCGGCGTCGAGGACGAACCCCAAACCCTTTGTGTGCCTTCGCGTTCTTGGAGGCTTTGTGCGAGAACAAGACCAGCGCGGGCCCAGGGAAGCCTGGAGCGAAAGGGTTGACGTGAGCGGGCGAGGAGCCTAAAGGGGACCGCAGGGGTACTCTTTAGCGAGAGCCTCACACCACCATGCTCCGCATCTCCAAGCTCACCGACTACGCGGTCGTGCTCACGACCCATCTGGCCGACGACTCGCTCGCCGGGCAGGTCGCGCCGGTTCGTGCCCTCGCGGAGACCACCGGCATCCCCGAGCCGACGGCGAGCAAGGTGCTCAAGGCGCTCTCGAAGGCGGACATCGTGGACTCGGTCCGCGGCGCTCACGGCGGCTATCGGCTGGCCCGTTCGGCGGACGAGATCAGCGTCGCCGAGATCATCGTCGCGCTCGACGGACCGATCGCGGTCACCGAGTGTGTCGACGAGGCCACCGGCTGCTCGCACGAGGACCACTGCGGCGTCCGCGGCAACTGGCAGCGCATCAACGCCGCGGTCCAGGGAGCTCTCGCCGCCATCTCGCTCGCCGACATGGCGCGCCCCGACGCACCCCGTCTCTTCCAGATCCGAACCGGCGACGACGCCGGCTCACCCAGGAGCGTTTCCCAGTGACAGGCGGTTCCATTGACTGACGTTGCGAACACCGAGCCCCCCACCAAGGAGCCCGTCCGCCAGGACGCCGCGCTCGAGGAGGCCCTCGCCCGCAAGTACGAGGCGGGGTTCATCACCGACATCGAGCAGGAGAACCTGCCGCCCGGTCTCGACGAGGACACCGTGCGCTTCATCTCCGCCAAGAAGAAGGAGCCCGAGTGGCTCCTCGAGTGGCGGCTGAAGGCGCTCGAGCAATGGCGCAAGATGACCGAGCCGCGCTGGGCGAAGGTCAGCTACCCGGAGATCGACTACCAGTCGATCAGCTACTGGGCCTCGCCCATCAAGGACGAGGACCGGCCCAAGAGCCTCGACGAGGTCGATCCGAAGCTCCTCGAGACCTACGAGAAGCTCGGCATCCCGCTCCACGAGCGCGAGGCGCTCGCCGGCGTGGCGGTGGACGCGGTCTTCGACAGCGTCTCGGTGCACACCAGCTTCCGCGAGCGGCTCGCCGAGGTCGGCGTGATCTTCTGCTCGTTCAGCGAGGCGGTGCAGGAGCACCCGGAGCTCGTGCGGAAGTACCTCGGCAAGGTCGTGCCCACGACCGACAACTTCTTCGCCGCGCTCAACAGCGCCGTCTTCAGCGACGGCAGCTTCGTCTACATCCCGCCCGGGGTGCGCTGCCCGATGGAGCTGAGCACCTACTTCCGGATCAACGCCGCCAACACCGGCCAGTTCGAGCGCACGCTCGTGATCGCCGACAAGGGCGCGTACGTCAGCTACCTCGAGGGCTGCACGGCGCCGCAGCGCGACGAGAACCAGCTGCACGCCGCCATCGTCGAGCTGGTCGCGCACGAGGACGCGGAGATCAAGTACAGCACCGTCCAGAACTGGTACCCGGGCGACGAGAACGGCAAGGGTGGCATCTACAACTTCGTGACCAAGCGGGGCCTCTGCGAAGGCGACCGCTCGAAGATCAGCTGGACCCAGGTCGAGACCGGCTCCGCGGTCACCTGGAAGTACCCGAGCTGCATCCTCAAGGGCGACGACTCGGTCGGCGAGTTCTACTCGGTGGCGCTCTCCAACCACGCGCAGCAGGCCGACACCGGCACCAAGATGATCCACCTCGGCAAGCGCACGCGCTCGACGATCATCAGCAAGGGCATCAGCGCCGGCCGCGGTCAGCAGACCTACCGCGGTGGCGTGCGCATCGGCCGCGGCGCCGAGGGTGCCCGCAACTACACGCAGTGCGACTCGCTCCTCATCGGCAGCGAGTGCGGCGCGCACACGGTCCCCTACGTCGAGGTGCGCAACCCGACGGCCCAGCTCGAGCACGAGGCGACGACCTCGAAGATCGGCGAGGACCAGCTCTTCTACTGCCGTCAGCGCGGCCTGAGCGAGGAGGACGCGGTCAGCCTGATCGTGAACGGCTTCGCCAAGCAGGTGCTCGACGAGCTCCCCATGGAATTCGCGGTCGAGGCGCAGAAGCTCCTCGGCGTCAGCCTCGAAGGTGCGGTGGGTTGATCCCGCACGCTTTTCTTACCCAGCGAGAGACATCCCAATGCTGAAGATCGAGAACCTCCACGCGAGCGTGGACGGCAAAGAAATCCTCCGCGGCCTGACCCTCGAGGTCCCCGCCGGCGAGGTGCACGCCATCATGGGCCCGAACGGCTCGGGCAAGAGCACGCTGAGCTACGTGCTCGCGGGTCGCGAGGGCTACGAGGTCACCGAGGGCTCGGTGAGCTTCGGTGGCGAAGACCTCTTGGACATGGACCCCGAAGAGCGCGCGGCGCTCGGCGTCTTCCTGGCGTTCCAGTATCCGGTCGCCATCCCCGGCGTGAGCAACCTGCAGTTCCTGCGCACCGCGCTGAACTCCATCCGCAAGGCCAAGGGCGAAGAAGAGCTCAACGCCGCGCAGTTCATGAAGCTCGCGCGCGAGAAGGCGAAGCTCGTGGAGCTCAAGCCGGAGCTGATGAAGCGCGCGGTGAACCACGGCTTCAGCGGCGGCGAGAAGAAGCGCAACGAGATCTTCCAGATGGCCATGCTCGAGCCGTCGCTCGCGATCCTCGACGAGACCGACTCGGGCCTCGACATCGACGCGCTCAAGATCGTCAGCCAGGGCGTGAACGCGCTCCGCGGGCCCGAGCGCTCGATGCTGGTGATCACCCACTACCAGCGGCTGCTCGATCACATCGTGCCGGACGTGGTCCACGTGCTGATGGACGGCCGCATCGTCCACAGCGGTGACAAGGATCTGGCGCTCCGCCTCGAAAACGAGGGCTACGAGCAGGTGCGCGCGGAGGCCCGGGCGTGAGCCTGCTGGAGACGCTGCCGGCGTCGCCGAAGAGCGAGCCGCCGGCGATGAAGGCGCTCCGCGAGCAGGCACACGAGCGCCTCGCGAGCGAAGGGCTTCCGACGAAGAAGACCGAGGCGTGGCGCTTCACCAGCGTGGCTGCGCTGACCGGCGAGACTCTCGCGGCCGGGCCGAGCACGCTGAGCGTGGAAGCGCCGAAGGGCGTGAGCACCGTCGAGCGCGAGTCGCTGGAGGCGTTGCCCGCCGGACCCTTCGCCGCGCTCAACGCGGCCCTCACCGACGAGACCGTCGTGCTCCGCGCGGAGGGCGTCGTCTCGGAGCCGCTGAGCCTCCGCTACACCGGTGCCGACCACGCCAGCTACCCGCGGATGCGGCTCGAGGTCGCCAAGGGCGCCGAGCTCACGCTCGTCGAGCGCTTCGAAGGGGAGGGCGCCCTGACCGACGCCGTGCTCGAGCTCGTGCTCGAAGACGGCGCGCGCCTGCGCCACGTGCGCATCCAGCGCGACGCCGGTCGGCTGATCGGATCCGTCTCCGTGACCCAGGGCCGCGACAGCCACTACGCCGCGCACGTCATCACCCTCGGCGGCGCGCTCCAGCGCCTCGACCTGAAGGTCGGCCTCGACGCGCAGGGCGCGAGCTGTGATCTGCGCGGCTTCTACGCCGTCGACGGCAGCGAGCACTGCGACCACCACGTGCGCGTCGACCACCGCGCGCCACACGGCACCAGCCACCAGACCTTTCGCGGCATCGCGGACGGGAAGGGCGTCGCCGTCTTCGACAGCCAGGCCATCGTGCATCGCACCGGTGGCCACGCCGAGGCGCACCAGGAGAACCGCAACCTGCTCTTGAGCTCGTCGGCCGGCGTGCACACCAAGCCGCACCTCGAGATCGACCACGACGAGGTCGTCGCCAGCCACGGCGCGACCGTCGGCGCGCTCGACGAGGACTCGCTCTTCTACCTGCGCAGTCGCGGCATCCCCGCCGACCTGGCGCGCGGCATCCTGATCCACGCCTTCGCCCACGAGCCGCTGACCGGCATGCCCGACGCGTTCGCGAAGGAGGTCGAGCAGGGCCTCCTCGAGCGCCTGCCGGCCTCCGAGGCGCTCGCGGATCTGGGCGAGGAGCTGGCGTGAGCGTCGAGCACGTGAGCGTGTCCAGCCCCACCAAGACCTTCGACGTCGAGGCCATCCGGAAGCAGTTCCCGGCGCTCCGCCAGGAGGTGCACCCGGGCAAGGCGCTGGTCTACCTCGACAGCGCCGCCACCGCGCTCAAGCCGCAGGTGGTCATCGACGCCATCGTGAACACCTACGCGGTCGACTGCGCCAACGTGCACCGCGCGGTGCACTCGCTGAGCCAGCGCGCCACCGCGAGCTACGAGGGCGCCCGTGAGAGCGCCGTGCGCTTCCTGAACGCGGCGGGCCGCGAAGAGATCCTCTTCACCGGCGGCACCACCGACGGGCTCAACCTCGTCGCGCAGGCCTTCGCCAACCCGAGCTGGGATCGCGCGCTGAGCGAGGGCGACGAGGTCGTCGTCACCGAGCTCGAGCACCACTCGGACATCGTCCCCTGGCAGCTCCTCTGCGAGCGCACCGGCGCGACCCTGAAGGTCGTGCCCATCACCGACGAGGGCGAGGTTCGCCTCGAGGACTTCCGCGCGCAGCTGAGCGCGAAGACCAAGCTCTGCGCCTTCGCCCACGTGTCGAACAGCCTCGGCACCATCCTGCCCGTCGCCGAGATGATCGCGGCGGCCCACGAGGTCGGCGCGCTCGTCGCCATCGATGGCGCGCAGGGCGTGGTGCACCAGAAGGTCGACGTCCGCGCGCTCGACGCCGACTTCTACGCCTTCAGCGGCCACAAGGTCTACGGCCCGACCGGCATCGGCGTGCTCTACGGCAAGAAGGCGCTGCTCGACGCGATGCCGCCCTGGCGTGGCGGCGGCGACATGATCGACCGCGTCACCTTCACCGAGACCACCTGGAACGACCTGCCCTACAAGTTCGAGGCGGGCACCCCGAACATCGCCGGCGCCATCGGCCTCGGCGCGGCGCTCGAGTGGATGATGGGCGTCGGCATGGAGAACATCGCCGCCCACGAAGCCGAGCTCCTGGCCTACGGCACGAAGCGCTTCGCCGAGCTCGAGGGCGTCCGCCTCATCGGCACCGCGAAGCACAAGGCCGGCGTCCTCGCCTTCGTCATGGACGGCATTCACCCGACCGACGCCGGCAGCTTCCTCGACGCCGACGGCATCGCCATCCGCACCGGCCATCACTGCGCCCAGCCCGTGATGGACCACTACGGCGTCACGGGCACCGCCCGCGCCAGCCTCGGCGTCTACAACACCGAGGCCGACATCGACGCCCTCATCGAAGGCCTGAAGAAGGTCCAGTCCATCTTCGGCTGAAGCGCCTCCGTCCGCCCACCATGCTCGCAGTCCTCTCCCCCGCCAAGAACCTCGACCTCTCGCCCGTCTCGCTCGAGGCGCCCACCACCCAGCCGGCGCTGATGAAGGACGCGGAGTCGTTGATGAAGACGGCGCGCGGGCTCACGCAGACGAAGATTCGCGAGCTGATGGGCCTGTCGAAGGATCTCGCGAAGCTCAACTACGACCGGTACCGCGCGTTCGAGCTCCCCTTCACCGACGACAACGCGCTCCCCGCCGCGCTCATGTTCAACGGCGACGTCTATCGCGGCCTCCGGGCGCGCGAGCTCTCGGACGAGGAGCTGGCCTGGGCTCAGGATCACCTGGCGGTGCTCTCGGGGCTCTACGGCGTGCTGCGCCCGCTCGATCTCATGCAGGCCTATCGGCTCGAGATGGGCACGCGGCTGAAGACGCGCCGCGGCAAGAACCTCTACCAGTTCTGGGGCACGCGCGTCGCCGAGCGCCTCGACGAGATGCTCGCCGACCACGAGGACGACACGCTCGTGAACCTGGCGTCCAACGAGTACTTCAAGGTCGTCGACACGAAGGCGTTCCAGCGACCGATCGTCGAGTGCGTCTTCGAAGACTGGAAGAACGACCCCGACGAAGGGAAGGTCATCAGCTTCATGGCGAAGGTGGCGCGCGGCAGCATGGCCCGCTTCCTGGTCACGGAGCGCGTCGATCGCGTCGAGGGCCTCCGCGACTTCGCGGTGGACCGCTATCGATTCACGCCGAGCGCGTCCACCGACACCCGCCTCGTGTTCCGCCGGAAGTTCATCCCGGCCGCCGCGACGCGCTGAAGCCGAGCGATCGCTCGGCCCTCGCTCGGCTCCCAGCTCGTACTGGTAGTGTCGCTGCAATGATCACACGCACCGTTCTAACGCTGGTTCTGCTCTCGGGATGCTCCGAGGAGCCTGCGCCGCCCTCGACACCCCCAGTCCCGACTCCGGTGGCCCCGCCGCCGGCCGCTCCCGAGGCGCCGGAGACGCCGAAGCCGGAGTCCCTTCGAGATGCGGTGCGCGAGGCGACCGCCGAGGCTGCTGGGGCCACCGTGAACGAGGTCGACCAGGTCATCCAGCCCATCGTGAACTCGGCTCCCACCGCGACCGACGAAGACGTGGAGGCCGCGATGCCCCGGTCCGAGCAGGCCGGGCAACCGGACGTGGCCTGCAGCTGCAACACGATCGGCTTCACCGGCGAGTGCATGGAGACGTCGCGCACCGGTCTCGGCTCCGGCTACCGTTCGACCGAGGACCGCTGCGTCAACGGCCTCTGGTCCACCGAGCGCCCGTGTCCGGTGGCGGGCCGCACCGGGACCTGCCGGATCACGGACGATCAGCAGGTGGTGCACTACTACTACGAGGCCTCCGAAGGTCGCCCCGATCCTCTCCAGCGGGCTCGCGAGGTGTGCGCGACCTACCGAGGCACGTTCTTCGAGCCGCCCGAGCTGACGTTCCCGCTCAACGGGAGCTGAGCCGACGCCCGGCCCTTGCCGGGCTCCGACAGCGGTCTCTCCCCGTTCCCCGTGCTCAGCGGGGAACGACCTCGAGGAGCTGGCTTCGGCGGATGTGGACGGTGGGCTCCCAGGTCCAGCGGTCGATGGTGACCTCCTTCCACACCCACTGGAAGAAGAGCGAGCTCGGCCCGGCGACCAGTCCCCCTTCGTCGAAGTAGGGCCAGCCGGGGCCGGTCGTGTAGAAGCGACCCAAGGGGCCATGCAGTCCGAGGGGCAACTCGAGGCTCGCGGCACCTGCGGGATCGGAACGGGTCGCGAAGGTCTCCGAGTAGTCCGGTGAGCCATCCGGCACCCACGTGCCGTCCACGTAGGCGAGCCGGTCGGAGACGAGCAGCTCGAGGTCCCAGTCGGGGCGGACGCCTCCAGCGGTGACCGTGAAGCGGTCGTTGCCACTGCTCGACCACCCGGAACCGGTGCGTGTGAACCCGGAGCGCGACCAGGTCGGATCGGTAGGAGTCGGGCGCGTCGAGCGACTGCCGTTCGGCGACGAGCAGGAAGTCGTCGCCCGCCAGGCGACCGCACGCACGATGCACGCGGCACTGCGACGCATCCGCGTCCTCGGGGCGCCGCTGCCGCCACGCCCACCGTTCGGGACCGTCGCCGTGGTGTCGGAGCTCGATCGCCACCGTGTAGCCGCCGCCGGCCAGCGGCGCGACGAAGACCTTGGTCGCCTCCTCGTCGCTTCGATCGGTGAAGACCGTGGAGGTCGTCAGTGGCTGCGACGCGGCGCCGACGTCGATCGGCTCCGAGTCGGTGTGGGCGGTGCAGCCGACGACGAGGCCGCGGCCACGGCGAGGGGGGTGAGGTAGTGCATGGGTTGCGTTCGGGTGTGGTTGGGGCGGCGATTCTGGCAATGAACGACCGGACGAACAACGACGATGCGGGGACGGACTCGCCCTCGGGAAGTCCCGAAGAGCCAGGGGGAGACTCGGGGCCCAGCTCCGTATCAGGGGCATGGGCTTCAAGGACTTCTTCAAGGGGCTCTTCGCCGAGCCGGAGAGGAAGGTCAGCTTCCGAGCTCTGCCGAACGAGGAGATCGAGCGGCTCTGGGACGAGCGCGCCGAGCTGACCGAGGAAGCCGCCGCCGAGCTCCGCCTCGAGGTCGCCCGCCGTGGGCTCGATCTCGACGACTCGCCGCCGCCCAAGACCGACGCCGAGATCGACGCCGAGATCGCCGCGGCCTACGCCGAGGAAGAGGCGTACGAGGAAGCGTACGCGGCCGCTCAGGGCGGGATGGTCATCTCGTTCGGCGCCGACGGCTCCACGACGATCGGCAGTGGCCGCGACCAGGTCGTGCTCAATCAGCCGCGCTCCGATGACGACGGTCGGCCGCGCTCCACCGATGGCCTCGCGGTCGCCCGCCGCTTCCTGGACGACTGCAAGGACCGGCCGCTCGAGATGCCGGATCCGATCAGCTTCGTCGACGCCGCAATGGTCGCGGCCCGCGCGGGCGACTCGATGCCGGCCTTCGTCGACGAACGGCGGACCACGCTCGGAGCCATCTGCTGGTCTGCCGTGCTCGGCGACCCCGGCCCGGGACTCGACGCGGCGGACGAGTGGATCGTTCCCCCGCGCAACAGCGTGCTCACGCGAACCCATCCGGTAGAGCTCCTAGCCAAGGCGCCCCACCACCTCGGCGCCATCGTCCGCGCCATGGCCGTCGACGAAGCGCTGGCCACGACCCATCTCGCGGCGATGGCGGACGCCGCTCTCAGCGACGCCGTGCTGGTCGAAGCCACCCTCGTGGCCATGGACCACGGCCTCGACACGGAGCCCTTCCTGAAGCGATGGCAGGACCCCGAGGCCATCGACGACGCCGCCGCCGCCCACTTCTGGCGCGCCGCGGCGGTTCGCCGCATGGCGCGCGTCGACCTGAAGCGCGCCCTCGAGCTCGAAGAGGCCCTGCCCGGTCAGTGGAGCCACGACGAGCCCGCGTCCATCGCCGTCGCGGCGCGGCTGGCGCGCGTCGATCCCAATCGCGCGTTCGAGGTCGCCGTCGACATCGAGCCCGACCTCTATCGCGCCGGCTGGCTTCGCGGCTGCTCGCTCGGTGGAGCGGCCCGCATGGGCGAGCTCCTCGATCGCTGGATCGAGCACCTGAGCCCGATGACCTACGACCCGCACTTCTTCATGATGGCGGTTCTCCACACCTGCATCGATCAGGGCGACCGAGAGCGCGCGCGCCGCCTTCTCGAGAACGGCGGCCCGACCGGTTGGCAGGTCGCCCACGCTGCCCACGATGCGCTCCGGCGCTCCTCCGACGCCGAGCCCTTCCTCGACGTGCTCCTCGACCGCTATGAGCCGGGGGCCGTCTCGGCCCGAGCCATCGAGCGCTCCGGTCCATCCTTCTCCGTCGGCAAGTCGGTGGTTCGACCCGCGTGGCTCGACTTCCGAGAGCCACACCCGGTCGAGACCCTCTCGGTCACCGCGGCGCTCGGTGGCGAAGGTCTCATCATGGACTGGGACTGGCTCCCCTGACCGGGAATCCCGGTCGCGTGGCGCACGTAGGGAAACGCGGATGGCTCCTCCGACGGCATGTTCCTTCCTCGGCGCGGTGGCCTTGGCTGCCGCGTGCGGTGGCGCTCCGGCGCCCGCCCGGACGGAGCCGCCCGACCCCGACCCGCCATCCGACCCAGGTCCGCCAGCGGCGCTCTCGCTGGCCGAGCCATGCATCGACGCGGCGGCCGACGCCGCCTCGCACTTCGAGTCGGACTACGCTCTCGTCCCCTACGAGGAGCCGCTCGACCTCGATGGTGATGACGTCGACGACCTCGCGCTGACGGCTCTCGAAGCCGGTGGCTCGGGGGGAGCGGCCTATCGCCTCTACGTCGTCCGAGGCTCCTGCGCTCGCTTCGTCGGCGAGCTGGTGTCGATGGGCATCGGGGTCCGGCACGGGAGCGGGCACGCGGGCTTGGCCGACCTCGACCTACTCACGCAAGCAGGCTCCTGCGACCAGTCCGAGATGGTCGCGAGGTTCGACGGCCAGCGTTACCACGTCGTCCGGAACCGGCGCTGTACCTGCGCCGCCGGCTGCGGTCCTTGGTCGGCCACGCCGAGGACACCCTGACTCGGCTGCGCCCGCGGTGGGACCACTCGCGACCGGCCGATCTCGGCACCGGCTCGGATTTCGGCACCGCCGCCGCCGAGGACGGCAGCACACCCAGCCGTGACGGCTGGGTGGTGATCGTCGTCGATGGCTCCACCGCGTTCGACGACGAGGGGTGCTACACGCTCGACGTCAGCTCGAGCGTTGCGCCTCGCCGACCTGCGAGTGCTGAGCGTCACTCGGCCAGGTCACGGGCACACCGGAATCCATCGGCGATGCCGCGAATGTCCGACGGACGATCCCAGTAGCGCCCCGAGGCTCTCGTCATCCAGCCCTCGAGGTGCCCCCCGAGCTCGGTGTTGTACGAGCTCCCCCGGAAGACGTGCATCGTGCAGTCGCCGCCACCCTCGGCCATCCAAGGGCTCCCGTCGTTCGGTGCGCCGACGTAGTCTTCGTGTGAGCAGTCGGCGGTCCACTCCTGGATGTTGCCGGCCATGTCGAAGAGCCCGAAGGCGTTCGGAGCCTTCTGACCGACCGGTTGCGGGTGTCGCACGCGCTCGGGGTCGAGCGCTTCGGTGGACGCTGCATGCCAGGCCACTTCGTCGAGGCACGCCGGGTCGTCGCCACAGATGTAGCGGGTCTCCGTACCCGCGCGGGCGGCGTATTCCCATTCGGCCTCGGACGGCAGGCGGCCCCCGATCGCTTCGCAGAAGGCCTTGGCGTCGTGATGGTGCTCCGCCATGTGCTCCACCGGACAGTTGGCGCAACGTGGGTGGAAGCTGGGCTCCAAGCCGGTGACCTTCCAGTACTGGTACTGGGTGATCTCGGTGCGGGTCATCTCGAAGGGCGCGATCGCCACCTCGTGCACGGGCGACTCCGCGTAGTCGCCGTCATGCCCGCTGCAGTGCGGGTCGTCGCTCACACAACCCATCGAGAAGGTTCCACCGGGGATCGCCACCCAGACGACCTCCTCTCCGTCGAGGTCGGGCGCGCAGCCCCAAGCGAGGAGAGGGAGCCACGTGATGAGGACTCGGTGAAGCGTCGTGGACGGGCACATCTATGGGTCAGGACCCCCGAACGCCGCCGAATGGCTCACCCCGACGTCGGATTCGATGGGGGTCGACCCGACGCCTTCTACCGCTATGCTCCCCGGGAGTGAGCACCGACACCCCACCGCCGGCGAGCCCGGCCCGGCGCGCGATCGGCGTCGCCAAGTGGCTGGCGATCCCGTTGGCCATCGGGGCGCTCGCCGCCGGGCGGTGGTTCTTCGCGGCCGAAGAGGAAGGGCCACGCCGTCGGGGTGGCGAAGGGCCGACCCCGGTCGAGGTCGCCGACGTGGAGGTCACGGATCTCTCCGCGATGCGCGAGCTGACCGGCACCCTCGAGCCCTCCGCCGAGGTGGTCGTCGCGGCCGAGGTCGCCGGCACCGTCGAAGCCGTGAACGTCGATCTCTCCGACACGGTCACCCCGGCCGACGTGCTCGCGACCCTCGACGGCCGCGACTATCGGCAGGCCGCCGCGGCCACCCGCGCCCAGCTCGCGGTCGCGCGCGCCCAGGCCGAGGCCGCCGAGCACGCCCTCGGCACGGCGCAGCGCACGCTCGAGCGCACCGAAGCGCTGGGCGAGCGCGGCGTCGCTTCACAGGCTCGGCTCGACGAAGCGCGCGCCGCGCTCAACGCCGCCAGGGCCGCCAAGGCCGTCGCCGACGCCGAGGTCGCGCGCGCGCGCGCCGCTCACTCCGACGCCCAGCTCGACGTCGAACGCACCCGGGTCCGCGGCCGCTGGTCCGAGGAGGCCGGCGCCCGCCACGTCGCGTCGCGCCAGGTCGACGAAGGCGCGCGCGTCTCCGTCGGCGATGCGCTCTTCACGCTCATCGACACCGACCCGCTGGTGCTCGCGGTCATGGTCACTCCCGAGGACTACGAGCGCTTCGCCGTCGGCCAGCGCGTCGCCCTTCGCGGTCCGACGGGCCGCGAGATGGACGGGCGCGTCGCCCGGGTCGCGCCCTCGTTCGACCCCGAGTCCCGCCAGGCGCGCGTCGAGATCGAGGTCGCGAACCCCGAAGGCGCCATCCCGCCCGGTGCGTTCGTCCGGTCTCGCGCGGTGCTCCGCACCCTCGAAGACGCGACCGTGATCCCCGCGGTCGCGCTCACCCGGCGCGACGGACAGCAGGTCGTCTTCGCGGTCGAAGGCGAGGTCGCGCGCATGGTCCCGGTCGAGCCGCTGCTGCGCTCCGAGGGCCGCGTCGCCGTGCGCGCCGAAGGATTGAGCGGACGGGTGGTCACGCTCGGACATCAGCGCTTGAGCGACGGCGCCGCCGTCCGCGTGACCGGCTCGAGCGGCGCAGCGGTCGCGGACGCCGACGCGGACCCCGCGGAGCCGGACGGGTGAGCCTCGCGCGCTTCTGCGTGAACCGACCGGTGCTCACCACGATGGTCACGCTGATCATCATGGTGGTGGGCGGCGTCTCGCTCTTCCAGCTCAAGACCGACATGCTCCCGCCGGTCGAGCTGCCGACGCTCTCCGTGCGGACCGAGTACCCCGGCGCGAGCCCCGAGGTCGTCGAGCGCCTGGTCACCGAGATCGTCGAGGAGATCGTCGCGACCGTGCCCGGCGTCGAGGAGATCTCGAGCAGCTCGAGCGAGGGCAGCAGCTCGGTCGGCGTTCGCTTCGGCTGGGGCACCGACATCGACACCGCGTCGACCGACGTGCGCGCCAAGCTCGAGGACGAGCTGAGCGAGCTGCCCGACGAGATCCTGCGGCCGCAGATCCGGAAGTTCGACGTCGCCAGCTTCCCGATCGTCATCCTGGGCGTCTCGAGCCCGCTCGATCCGGTCGAGCTCACGACCCTGGTCAACGAGCAGATCAAGCCGCGGCTCAGCCGCATCCCGGGCGTCGCGCAGGTCGATCCCTGGGGTGAGTACGAGCGCGAGCTGCGGGTCGAGATCCACCCCGAACGGCTGCGCGCCCACGGCCTCGCCATCGACCAGGTCTTCGACGCCGTCCAGAGCGCGACGCTCGAGCTGCCCACCGGCAGCGTGGAGTCCGGCGACCAGGAGATCGCGCTGCGCGCGCCCTCGCAGCTCACCAGCGTGTCGGAGATCGAGGACACGGTCATCGTGACTCGCGACGGCGCGGTGATCCGGGTCCGCGACGTCGCCACCGTCGTCGACAGCCACGCGCGCCTCGAGCGGGTCGCGCGCATCAACGGCCAGCTCGGCCTGCGCCTCGCGCTCCGCAAGGAGTCGGACGCGAACACCGTCGAGGTCGCCGAGGCGATCCTCGAAGAGGTCGCTGCCATCGACCGCGACTTCCCCCACGTCGACGCCATCGCGGTGTCGAACCAGGGCGACTTCATCCAGCGTTCGATCGACAACGTCTCCACGTCGATCGCCTACGGCGGTCTGCTCGGCGTGCTGGTGCTCTTCTTCTTCCTGCGGAACCTGCGCAGCACGCTCATCATCGCGCTGGCGATCCCGGTGTCGTTCATCGCGACCTTCGCGCTCATCTACCTCGGCGGGTTCACCCTGAACCTGATGACCCTCGGCGGTCTCGCGCTCGGCATCGGCATGATGGTCGACAACTCGATCGTGGTGCTCGACAACATCTACCGCCGTCGCGAGGAGACCGACGAGGACCTCGTCGATAGCGCCGTGGAGGGCACGCGCGAGGTGAGCGCGGCCATCGTCGCCAGCACGCTGACCACGCTGGTCATCTTCGTGCCGCTCCTCTTCGTCGAGGGCGTCAGCGGCCAGCTCTTCCGCGAGCTCGCGTACGTGGTCGCCTTCTCGCTCGGCTGCTCATTGCTCGTGTCGCTCTGCGTGGTGCCGATGCTCGCCTCGCGCCTGCTCGGTTCTGGTCGCGGTCGGTCGCCGGCCGCCAGCGGTCCGAGCGCGTGGATCGAGCGCGGCCTGAAGCGCATGACCGGTCGCTACGGCGAGGCCCTCGGCGGCGCGCTGCGGCGGCCTTGGTCGGTGGTCGGCGTGTCGCTCGCGTGCCTGGTCGCGAGCCTCGCGCTGGTGCCGACGCTCGGGTCCGAGCTCTTCCCGCCGAGCGACGAGGGCGAGGTCCGCGTCACCGGCGAGATGGCGGTCGGCACGCGGCTCGGGCTGGTCGACCAGCAGACTCGGATGCTCGAGGACGCCATCGAGCCGCTGGTGCCCGAAGCCACGGCCAAGGTGGTGTCCGCCCGCAGCTCTGGTCGCGGCGGCGGGCGCGGCAGCGGCGACGTGACCCTCTCGCTGACCCCGGCGGCCGAGCGCTCGCGCAGCAACGAGGAGATCGCGGACGCCCTCCGCGAGGAGCTCGAGGGCACCATCCCGGGCATGACGCTCCGCGTTCGCGCGCCGCAGGGGCAGTTCCTGCTGCAGCGGTTGCTCGGGAGCGACGAAGGGCAGGGCCTCTCGGTCGAGATCTACGGCCCGGAGCTCGAGCAGCTCGACGCGCTGGCCGACCGCGTGGTCGAGTTGGCATCGAACGTTCGCGGCGTGACCGACATCGAGCGCAACGTGGAGGAGCAGTCGCCGCAGGTGGACTTGCTCACCGACCGCGAGGCCGCCGCCGATCTCGGGCTCAGCGCGTCGGACGTCGCTCGTGCGATCCAGATCGCGGTGGCCGGTCGACGGGCGGGTGAGTACCGAGTCGGCGCGAGCTCCTACCGCATCCTGGTGCAGCTCTCGGACGCGCCGCACCGGACGCTCGACGACATCCTCGACCTGGCCGTGCAGTCCGATTCGGGGGCGATGGTCCCGCTCTCGGCCGTCACGACCCGCGAGACGACCACCGCGCCGCAGGTCATCGCGCGCATGAACCAGCGGCGGTTGGTCCGGGTGCAGCCCTACGTCACCGACCGGCCGGTGGGCACCGTCGCGCAGGAGCTCGAAGAGGCGCTCGCCGACCTCCCGCGCCCCGAGGGCTACGACATCCTCGTCGCCGGCACCTACGAGGAGCAGAAGGAGGCGTCGCAGGAGCTGCTCATCGCGCTCGTGCTCGCCATCGCGCTGGTCTTCATGGTGCTCGCCGCTCAGTACGAGTCGCTGCGCGACCCGTGGATCGTCCTGCTCTCGGTGCCGATGGCGGCGACCGGCGTGCTCGTCGCGCTCTCGATCACCGGGACGACCCTGAACGTGCAGTCGTACATCGGCTGCATCGTGCTCGGCGGCATCGTGGTGAACAACGCCGTGCTGCTCGTGGACCAGGCCTCGCAGCTCCGCGCTGGCGGCGAGAAGCTGCGGCCGGCGCTGCTCGAAGCGGGTCGTCGGCGGCTGCGGCCGATCCTGATGACCAGCGCGACCACCGCGCTCGCGCTGGTGCCGCTCGCGCTCGGGCTGGGGGAGGGCGCCGAGGCCCAGGCGCCGCTGGCGCGCGCGGTGTTGGGTGGGCTGGTGGCCTCGACCGCGTTCACGCTGCTGCTCGTGCCCGCGGCCTACGCGCTGGTGCACCGCCGCGACCGACAGGAGCGTTCGTGACGGCTTCGATCGGTCGCGGGTCGCGGCACCGCGCGTGGCGGTCTCGCCGACTCTGCCGAGGCGCCGTCGGCGCGCGGGGTACCTGGGCCGTGAGCCTCGCGTTGCTCGTGGGCTGCGCCTCGTCCGCGAGCGTCAGCGGCACCCGCTACGCGAGCGTGAACGGCCGCGAGCTCGCCGAGCCCGACGAGGTGCCGCCGCTCGAGGGTGGCGAGCATTCGCTCTCGCTCGAGGTGGCGACGGTGCGCGCGCTCGAGCGGAGCCCCGACCTGGCGGTGCAGCGGCTCGACCCGGCCATCGCGACCACCTTCGAGGAGATCGAGCGCGCCGAGTTCGGGGCGACCCTCTTCGCCGACGGTCAGTACCGGCGCGAGATCAGCCGCGAGACCAACCGCGCGACCATGGAGCAGTTCGACGTCACCGGCAGCCGCATCAACGCGACCGTGGGCGTCCGTCAGCGCACCCCCACCGGGACGACCATCGAGACCACGCTGGGCTACGGCCGCGACGAATCGGACCGTTCGCCCGAGCAGCAGTCGACCCGCATCGGCGTGCGTCTGACCCAGTCGCTCCTCGAAGGGCTGCGCCCGGAGGTCAACCTCGCGCGCGTCCATCAGGCCGAGCTCGAGGTGGACGCGACCCGCGCCCAGCTGCGTGCGTACGTCATCGCGCTCTTGCGTGACGTGGAGGTCGCTTACTGGCAGGCCGCGCTCGCGCAGAAGAACCTGACCATCGTCGAGGAGAGTCGGGGGTTGGCGCAGCAGGAGGCCGATGCGGCCCAGGCTCGCGTCGAGCTCGGCGACCTCGCGCCCGCGGACGACGCCATCGCGCGTTCTCAGCTCGCGATTCGGGAGCAGGCGCGCATCGACGCCGAGGCCGCGCTGCGTTCCGCGAAGCTGCAGCTCGCGCGCATCCTGGGGTACGCCTCGACCGCCGAGCTCTCCATCACCGACGCGCTCGCCATCGAACCGAGCGCCATCGACGACCCGGACGCGCACCGGGAGCTGGCCGCACGGATGCGCCCCGACCTCGAGGAAGCGCGCCTGCGCCTCGAGCAGAACCGCTTGCAGACCGTGGTGACCGCCAACGGGCTGCTCCCCAGGCTCGACGTCTTCGTGCAGCTCGCGAAGACCGGTTTCGGCTCCAGCTTCGGCGAAGCGATCGAGGGCCTCGGGGAGCGGACCCACGAGGTGACCGCTGGCCTGAGCTTCGAGCAGCTCCTCGGCAACGCGGCCGCCGAGGCGCAGCACAGCCAGGCCACCCTGCAGCGCGAACGCGCCGCTCGCGCCGTGGGCAACCTCGAGACGCTCGTCCGCCTCGACGTCGACCTCGCTCTCGTGGAGCTCGAGCGCGCCCGCCAGCAGATCGCGGCCAGCCAGGAGACCGCGGCCCAGCAGGCCCGCGTCGTCGAAGCCGAACGCGCCCGCCTCGAGGTCGGCGAAGGCACCGCGCTCCTCCTCGCCCAAGCCGAGAACACCCACCTGCAGGCCCAGCTCGCCGAAGCCGCGGCGCTCGTGGCCTACCGCATCGGGCTCGTCCGCCTCTACGCCGCCGAGGGCAGCCTCCTCGAGCGACGCGGTGTCGACCTGGGCTCCGAGTGAGTCGCTCTCCACCTCTCGCGGCGCACCGCCACTGCACGTCTACACCCGAGGGACGCACTTGAGTTCTTTCCGCGTTCACACAGAAGCCGTCGCCACTGCACGTCTACACCCGAGGGACGCACTTGATTTCTTTCCGCGTTCACACGCACGCGCGCAACTCGCCTCGCCGGCGGCCGATACAGCCGCATGCCCAGAAAGCCCCGCAACATCGAAGAGGGTGACGTGGTCCACGCCCGCACCCGCTTCGTCAACGAAGAGTTCCGCATCGTGGGTCCACGCGATCGACGCAAGGTACGCGAGTTCCTCGGTCGAGCCGTGCTCCGCTCCGACGCCGTCATTCTCGCCTTCGCGATCATGTCGTCGCACATCCATCTCTTACTGCAGATGGGCAAGCGGCCGCTCGAGGACTTCTACCGCTCGTTCCACACGATGCTCGCCATCTATCTCAACGGCGAGCCCCACAGGTTGGGCCACGTCGTCGCAGGACGCCCGTGGGCGGACATCGTGGAGGCGGAATCGACGTTCGGCTCGCTTCGCTACGTTCACGAGAACCAGCTGGAGGCGGACATGGCGCCGTCGCTTCGCGAATCATACTGGACCAGTCACCCGTGCTTCGTCGACGCGGATCGCCGGCCCGCTTGGCTCGATGTGCGTCGCGCAGCGCTTCTCTCTGGATTCGAGCCGAGCGACGCTGGGATCGCCAAGCTGGTCGCGGCCATGGAGAGCATGGAAGGGACGCCGATCGCGTACGAGCCTGCTCCGCGACGTCGCGCCGACCTCCGGCGCCGTGCGAAGGTCCCGCTCGAGGTGGGGACCCCCAGGCATCGTGGAACGGTAGTCGAGCTTCCTCTCGTCGCACGGTCGGAGACGCCCGTTCGTTGTGTCCTCGAATGCGAACCGGAGCAGATCGTCGCCGTGTGTGCTCGAGTCGTCGGGATTCCGGTCCACTCGATGCGGTCGCGCGACCGTCGACGCACCCCGTGCGAGGCGCGAGCACTGGCGCTCCACGTGTGGTCCTCGGTGTTGGACCAGCCTGCAGTCGAGATGGCGACGTACCTGGGCATCTCCGAGTCCGCGGCGTCGCGGTTGCGGGCTCCGGGGTCGAAGGCGCGCGAGCGAGCGATGCCGTGGCTGGAGCGCGTGCTCGAGGAGTTGCTGGAGGAGGTGAGCGACGAGCCCCACGACTGCGCTGTGTGAACTGGGAAAGAAGTGTGAACTGGGAAAGAACTCAAGAGCGTCCCTCAGGTGTACTTCTGCACCTGAGGGACGCTCTTGAGTTCTGACTCC
>JAEPMI010000005.1 GCA_017644045.1 Deltaproteobacteria bacterium | reverse complement strand
GAGGACGTGTTCTCGATCAAGGGTCGCGGCACGGTCGTCACCGGCCGCATCGAGCGTGGCAAGGTGCACCCCGGCGACGAGGTCGAGATCCTCGGCTTCGAGGACGCGCGGAAGACCACGGTCACCGGCGTCGAGATGTTCCGCAAGCTCCTCGACGAGGGCCAGGCGGGCGACAACGTGGGCTGCCTGCTCCGCGGCATCGGCAAGGAAGAGGTCCAGCGTGGCCAGGTCCTCGCGAAGCCCGGCTCGGTGCAGACGCACAAGAAGTTCGAGGGCGAGGTCTACGTCCTCACCAAGGAGGAGGGTGGCCGTCACAAGCCGTTCTTCACCAACTACAAGCCGCAGTTCTACATGCGGACGACCGACGTGACCGGCCAGATCACCCTTCCCGACGACGTGAAGATGGTCATGCCCGGCGACAACGTGAAGATGACCGTCGAGCTCATCACCCCCGTCGCGATGGAGCAGAAGCAGCGCTTCGCCATCCGCGAGGGTGGCCGCACCGTCGGCGCCGGCGTCGTCTCCAACATCATCGAGTGAAGCCATGAAGATCCGAATCAAGCTCAAGGCCTACGACCACCGCCTGCTGGACCAGTCGGCCAGCGAGATCGTCGACACCGCGAAGCGCACCAACGCCCGCGTCGCCGGCCCGATCCCCCTGCCGACCCGCATCAACAAGTACACCGTCCTTCGCGGGCCGCACGTCGACAAGAAGTCGCGCGAGCAGTTCGAGATCCGCACCCACAAGCGGCTCCTCGACATCCTCGAGCCGACCCAGGAGACCATCGAGTCCCTGTCGAAGCTCGATCTCAGCGCCGGCGTCGACGTCGAGATCAAGACCGCCTGAGGGCCGTTTCGAGAGAGGCAATCATGAAGGCCACCGTCTACAACTTGAACCGCGAGAACGCGGGCGAGATCGAGCTCAGCGACGACGTGTTCGGCGCCGAGGTCAACGAGGATCTCCTCTACGAGGTCCTCAAGGCCCAGCTGGCGAGCAAGCGCCAGGGCACCTCGTCCGTGAAGAACCGCGCCGCCCGCACCGCGTCGAGCCGCAAGATCTACCGCCAGAAGGGCACCGGTAACGCCCGTCACGGCGCGGTCTCGGCCCCGACCTTCCGCAAGGGTGGTGTCGCGCACGGTCCGAAGTCGCGCAGCTACGCCTACCGTCCGCCCCGCAAGATGCGTCTCGGCGCGCTCAAGAGCGCCCTTTCGCTGAAGGCGAAGGAAGGTCGGCTCACGGTCGTCGACGCTTTCGAGCTCGAAGCCATCAAGACCAAGGCGCTCGCGCAGGTCTTCGGCAAGCTCGAGGTCGGCACCAGCGCCGTCGTCGTCGACGCCAGCACCAACGAGAAGCTCCGCCTCAGCGCGCGGAACCTCCCCACTCACCTCGTCCTCCCGCCGGAGGGCGTCAACCTGTACGACCTGCTGCGCCACGAGCACCTGGTTCTCACCAAGGCTGCCGTGGAGGCCCTCGAAGCCCGCTTCAGCGGCAAGAAGGCCAACGGCGCGGCGAAGGGCGACGAGTAAGACCGATGCAGCTCGAGCACATCATCAAGCGCCCCCTCATCCTCACGGAGAAGGGGTCCCTCATGCGCGACGACCAGAACAAGTACCTCTTCGAGGTCGATCTCCGCGCCAACAAGGTGGAGATCCGCAAGGCCGTCGAAGAGCTCTTCGACGTGACCGTGGTCGACGTCAACACCCTCATCGTTCGCGGCAAGCCCAAGCGCATGGGCCGCACGATGACCAAGACCCGAAACTGGAAGAAGGCGATCGTCACGCTCGGCGCGGACGACTCGATCGACTTCTTCGAAGGAGCCTGACCCGTGGCTTTCAAGAAGTTCAAGCCCACCTCGCCCTCCCGGCGTTTCTACGAGTCGCACGACTTCTCCGAGCTCTCCAAGGAGGGCCCGGTCAAGAAGCTCACCGAGTCGAAGAAGGAGAAGGCGGGTCGTAACCACCACGGTCGGATCACCACCCGCTTCCGCGGGGGCGGCCACAAGCGCCGCTACCGGAAGATCGACTTCAAGCGGAACAAGGTCGGCGTGCCGGCCAAGGTCGCGACCCTCGAGTACGACCCGAACCGCTCGGCCCGCATCGCCCTCCTGCACTACGCGGACGGTGAGAAGGCCTACATCCTCGCCCCGGACGGCCTGAAGGTCGGCGACGAGGTGCTCAGCTCGCGCAACGCCGACGTCAAGCCCGGCAACGCGATGCCCCTGCGCCACATGCCCCTCGGCACGATGATCCACAACATCGAGCTCAAGAAGGGCAAGGGCGGCCAGCTCGTCCGCAGCGCCGGCACCGCCGCGCAGCTCATGGCGAAGGCCGGCAACTACGCCAACATCCGCCTGCCCAGCGGCGAGGTTCGGAAGGTCCACCTGGACTGCCGCGCCACCGTCGGACAGGTCAGCAACGCTCAGCACATCCGCCTGACCCTCGGTAAGGCCGGTCGGACGCGCTGGCTCGGTCGCCGCCCGCACAACCGCGGCGTGACCATGAACCCGGTCGACCACCCGATGGGTGGTGGTGAGGGCCGCACCAGCGGTGGCCGTCACCCGTGCTCCCCGTGGGGCCAGCTCGCGAAGGGCAAGAAGACCCGCAAGAACAAGGCGACCGACAAGTTCATCGTTCGCGGTCGGAAGAGCAAGTAGGCAGGACAGCAAATGGCACGTTCAATCAAGAAGGGCCCCTTCATCGACCACCATCTCGAGGAGAAGGTGGAGACGGCCCGCGAAACCGGTGACAAGAAGATGATCCGGACCTGGTCCCGCCGGTCCACGATCACCCCCGACTTCGTCGGGCTCACCTTCGCCGTCCACAACGGGCGGAAGTTCGTGACGGTCTTCGTCACGGAGAACATGGTCGGGCACAAGCTGGGCGAGTTCGCCCCGACCCGCACCTTCCACGGCCACATCGCTGACAAGAAGGCGAAGCGCTGATGTAGGACCCGCGTCTGGGCGCCCGGCGATCTGATCTCACGATCATCGCTAGACGCCCCGAGGCCCCCATGCTACATGCCGCGCCCTTTTGGCGGTGATGGGTCCCCCGACCCGATTTCGCCGCCTCCCTGGGCCGGTCCACGTAGTCCCACTACGGGAGCCAGGACACGGACGCGATTCCGCTTCAGGCACGCGCCAACGGATTCGAATCATCATGGAAGCAACTGCAAAGGCACGATTTCAGCGTATCGCCCCCCGGAAGGCGCGGGTGGTCCTGGATCTGATCCGCGGCAAGAACGTGGCCAAGGCCATCGACGAGCTCCGGTGGACCAAGCGCTCCGCCGCGCCCATCGTGGTCAAGCTCCTCGAGAGCGCCGTCGCGAACGCCCGCCAGGCGGACGAGAGCGTCGACCTGGACCGCCTCATCGTGAAGACGGCCTTCGCCGACAAGGCCCCGGACCGGCACATGCGCCGCTGGCGCCCCCGGGCGCAGGGCCGCGCGACGCGCATCGTCAAGGGTATGAGCCACATCACCGTGGTCATTGGAGAGGAAAACTGATGGGCCAGAAGACTCATCCCTACGGGTTCCGCCTCGGCGTCATCAAGCCGTGGAAGTCCAAGTGGTACGAGGACAAGAGCTACGCGACCTGGCTGCACCAGGACCTGAAGCTCAAGGACGAGATCAAGAAGAAGTTCGCCCATGCGGGCATCGCCGACATCGAGATCGAGCGTGCCGCCAGCAAGGTGAAGGTCATCATCTACACCTCGCGTCCCGGCATCATCATCGGTAAGCGCGGCGCCGGCGTCGAGCAGCTCCGTGCCGACCTCCAGAAGCTGACGGAGAGCGAGCTCTTCGTGGACATCCAGGAGATCCGCAAGGCGGAGACCAACGCCCAGCTCGTGGCCGAGAACATCGCCACCCAGCTCGAGCGTCGCGTCGCCTTCCGCCGCGCCATGAAGAAGGCCGTCTCCACGGCCATGAAGTTCGGCGTCAAGGGCATCCGCGTGAACGCCGGTGGCCGCCTCGGTGGCACCGAGATCGCTCGCCGCGAGTGGTACCGCGAGGGCCGCGTGCCCCTGCACACCCTCCGCGCCGACATCGACTACGGCGAGACCGTCGCCAAGACCACCGCCGGGACCGTCGGCGTGAAGGTCTGGATCTTCAAGGGTGAGGTCTCCACCGCCGCGGCCCGTCAGGGCGCCGCGCGCAACGTCGGTCGGCGCTGAAAGCCGCCCCCAAGCACTGAGAACGAACGATGCTCCAGCCGAAGCGAACCAAGTTCCGTAAGCAGATGAAGGGTCGTATGACCGGGAAGGCGTACCGTGGATCGGACGTCTCCTTCGGTGACTACGCTCTTCAGGCGACCGAGTGTGGCCGGCTCACCGCCCGCCAGATCGAGGCTGCCCGTATGGCCATCCAGCGGAAGGTCAAGCGTCAGGGCAAGCTCTACATCCGAGTGTTCCCCGCCAAGCCGCTCACCAAGAAGCCCCTCGAGACTCGAATGGGTAAGGGTAAGGGCTCGGTCGAGGCGTGGGTCGCCAACATCAAGCCCGGCAAGGTCCTCTACGAAATCGAGGGGATCCCGGAGGAGCTCGCTCGCGAGGCCTTCCGCGTGGCCGGCCACAAGCTGCCCGTTGGCGTGCAGTTCATGAAGAGGAGTGAGCAGCTGTGAAGCCCACCGAAATCCGTGAGCTCTCCGACGAAGAGCTGAAGAACCTCGAGTCCGACCTGGCGCGCAAGCTCTGGAAGGCTCGGTTCGACAACCACACCAACCAGCTCGACGACACCGCGTCGATCGCGCAGATCCGCCGTGACATCGCCCGGGTGAAGACCATCCGGACCGAGCGCTCGGCCCAGGCCAGCGAGTGAAATGATGGCTGACGAAGAGAAGAACGAGGCCGGAGAGGCCACCGCGGAAGAGAAGGCCGAAGAGGTCTTCGAGACGCCGCGGATCGAAGGCACCGACGCCAGCGCCAGCAAGGCTGCTTCCGTCGCGGCCGGGGCCGAGAACCCCGGCGCGATCGCGGCTGCGATGGCGAAGGTGGGCAAGGACGTCGCTCAGACCGAGGGCCGTGGTCGTGACCGCCGCCTCGTGGGCCGCGTCGTCAACGACACGAACGCCGAGGGTCGCGCCAAGAAGACCGTCGTCGTCGAGGTCGTCCGCCGCATGAAGGACCCCTTCTACGGCAAGTACGTCAAGCGCAAGAAGAAGTACCACGCGCACGACGAAACCGAAGAATACAAGATCCGCGATCTGGTCGAGATCAAGGCCTCGCGCCCACGCTCGAAGACCAAGCGCTGGGTCGTGAGCCGTCTCCTCGAGCGGCCGCCGGAGGTGTGACGTGATTCAGACGGAGTCAGTACTGGACGTCGCCGACAACAGCGGCGCCAAGCGAGTGTCCTGCATCAAGGTGCTCGGCGGTTCCCGCCGCCGGTACGCCGGCCTGGGCGACGTGATCGTCGTCTCGGTCAAGGAGTGCCTGCCGACCGCTCGCGTGAAGAAGGGCGACGTGGCCCGCGCGGTCATCGTTCGGACGAAGCGCGAGTACCAGCGCCCGGACGGGACCTACATCAAGTTCGACACGAACAGCGCGGTCCTCATCAACAAGGACAACGAGCCGATCGGCACCCGTATCTTCGGGCCGGTGGCGCGCGAGCTTCGCAGCAAGCGCTTCATGAAGATCGTCTCGCTCGCGCCGGAGGTCATCTGACATGGCTACCCGCATTCGTAAGGACGACGAGGTCATCGTGATCAGCGGCGCCGCCAAGGGACAGAAGGGCCGCGTGCTCTCCGTCACCGAGGACGGCCGGGTGATCGTCGAAGGCGTCAAGGTCATGAAGCGTCACCAGAGCCCGCGGAAGTACCGCGAGGCCGGGATCATCGAGCGTGAGGCGCCCATCGACGCCTCGAACGTCGCGCTCGTCGACCCCGAGACCGAGAAGCCCACGCGCGTGCGCATGGGCGAGGACAAGGACGGCAAGAAGGTCCGCATCGCTGTGGGCTCCGGCGCCGTCATCGACTGAATCAACAATCCCCCGTCCGCACTTCGCGGGCGGTCCGGCCCACCCGGCGCGCAGGCCCGGGCTGTAACCCGGAGAGCAAAATGGCTGAATACGTACCCCGACTTAAGAAGAAGTATCGCGACGAGGTCATCGCGCAGCTCATGAAGGAGTTTCAGTACTCCAACCCCATGCAGGTGCCGACCCTCAAGAAGATCGTGATGAACATGGGCCTCGGCGAGGCCGTCGCGAACGCGAAGATCATCGAGTCCGCCACCGACGAGCTCGGTCGGATCGCCGGTCAGAAGCCGGTCATCACGCGCGCGAAGAAGTCCATCGCCGGTTTCAAGCTCCGCCAGGGCATGCCGATCGGCGCCATGGTGACCCTCCGGGAAGCCCGGATGTGGGAGCTCGCCGACCGCCTCATCACCTTCGCCCTTCCGCGTACCCGTGACTTCAAGGGTGTGAGCCCGAAGGCCTTCGACGGCCGCGGCAACTACACCCTGGGCGTTCGCGAGCAAATCATCTTCCCCGAGATCGACTACGACAAGGTCGACAAGATCAAGGGCATGAACATCACCTTCGTGACGACGGCGACCACCGACGAGCAGGCGCGAGCGCTGCTTCGCGGCCTCGGCATGCCGTTCCGGAAGTAAGAGACAGACCGATGACGAACGACCCCATCGCCGACATGCTCACGCGGCTCCGCAACGCCTCCATGGCGCACCTGGACCGCGCCGAGATGCCCCTCTCCAAGATCAAGGTGAACATCGCCAAGATCCTCAAGGAAGAGGGTTACGTGTCCGACTACGAGGTCGGTGAGCGCAGCCTCACCGTCTTCCTCAAGTACGGCGGCGACCGCCGCTGCGCCTTCATCGGCATCAAGCGCGCGAGCCGCCCCGGCCGCCGCGTCTACGTCGGCCACGGCGAGATCCCCCGCGTGAAGAACGGGCTCGGTGTGGCCATCCTCTCCACCTCCCACGGTGTGATGACCGACCGCTCCGCGCGCGAGGCCCACGTCGGTGGCGAAGTGCTCTGCGAGGTTTGGTGAGATGACCGAAGCAGTCCAGATGAAGCAGTCCCGCAACGGGAAGAAGCCCGTCGTCGTTCCGGACGGCGTCCAGGTCTCCATCTCCGGCTCCACCGTGAAGGTGAAGGGCCCGAAGGGCGAGATCGAGCGCACCTTCCGCGAGTTCGTCGAGGTGAAGCAGGAGGGCAACGAGCTCCTCGTGTCCCCGGCGGACGGCGCTGGCCCCAAGAAGGGCCCGCAGTTCCAGGGCCTCACCCGCGCGCTCCTCGCCTCCATGGTCGAGGGTTGCAAGGAAGGCTACACCCGCAGCCTCGACTTCCGTGGCGTCGGCTACCGTGCCGCGTTCGAGAACGGGGAGCTCACGATGACCGTCGGTCTCTCGCACCAGCCGGTCGTCACCATCCCGGACCAGATCAAGGTCCGCATCGAACAGATGGACCAGGGCGGCATGAAGTACCCCCGCGTTCATCTCGACTCGGTGGACAAGGAGCTCGTCGGCCAGGTGGCCGCTCGGATTCGCTCCATGCGTCCCCCCGAGCCGTACAAGGGCAAGGGTGTCCGCTACACCGGCGAGCGCATCCGCGAAAAGGCCGGCAAGTCGGGTAAGTGAGGCGATTGTCATGAAGAAGTCCACCGCAGGCCGCGCGCGCCGCAAGCGTCGCATCCGCAAGAAGGTCTCGGGCACCCCCGCCCGTCCGCGGCTCTCCGTCTACCGGAGCGCCAAGCACATCTACGCCCAGGTCATCGACGACACCTCGGGAACGACCCTCGCCGCTCACTCGAGCCGCGCAAAGGGCTTCTCGGTGGACGGCGACAAGACCGCTACCGCTCGCGAGGTCGGCAAGCTCCTCGCCGAGGCCTGCAAGGCCAAGGGCGTCGAGAAGGTCGTCTTCGACCGCAACGGTTTCATCTATCACGGCCGCGTGAAGGCCCTCGCCGAGGGTGCCCGCGAAGCTGGCCTCAACTTCTGAGCCGCGAAGAGTAAGTTCAAATGGCGTATTCCGATCAAATCATCGACCCGGCCTCCCTGGAGGATCTCCAGGACCGCGTCGTCTTCATCAACCGCGTGGCCAAGGTCGTCAAAGGCGGCCGTCGCTTCAGCTTCTCGGCGCTCGTCGTCGTGGGCGATGGCGCTGGGCACGTCGGCTTCGGCAACGGCAAGGCGAACGAGGTGCCCGACGCGATCCGCAAGGGCAACGACACCGCCAAGAAGTCGCTCTTCCGCGTGCCGCTCGTCGGTACCACGATCCCCCACCGGGTCGTCGGTCACCATGGCGCGGGCCGCGTGATGCTCCGCCCGGCCTCGCCCGGTACCGGTGTCATCGCCGGCGGCGCGATGCGTCTCCTGCTCGAGGCGGCTGGCGTCAAGGACGTCCTCGCCAAGATCATCGGCACCACGAACCCCCACAACGTGCTCGGCGCCACCGTCGACGCACTCAAGCAGCTCGAGGACGCGACCATGGTCCAGCGTCGTCGGGGTGTGCAGCTCCCGCCGGAGGCGGGCGCCGCGAAGGGTCTGAAGGCCGCCCAGGAGGCTCGAGCCTGATGGCCAAGCAGCTCAAAGTCACGCAGCTCCGCAGCCAGATCGGCCGCCCGGAGAAGCAGCGCAAGATCCTCGAGGGCCTCGGCCTCCGGGGTCCACACCGGAGCGTCGTCGTGGACAACACGCCGAGCTTCCGCGGCATGATCAAGAAGGTGATCCACCTCGTTCAGGTGGAGGAAATCAATGGCTGACGAAACCACTCCCGAGGTCCCGATCCTCTCCCGCCTCCGGCCCCCCGCCGGTGCGGTCAAGAAGAAGAAGCGCAAGGGCCGCGGCCCGGGCTCCGGTCTCGGCAAGACCGCCGGCAAGGGCATGAAGGGCCAGAAGGCCCGTCATCCCGGTGACTTCTCGAAGCTCGGCTTCGAGGGTGGCCAGACCCCGCTCTACCGTCGCCTCCCGAAGCGCGGCTTCAACCGGACCAAGTTCGCCAAGAAGACGGTCGTCTTCAACGTGAGCGACCTGGACCGCTTCGACGCCGGCGCCACGGTGGACCTGGACGCGCTCCGCGCCTCCGGTCTCCTTTCCCGCAAGGTCGACATCGTGAAGATCCTCGGAAACGGGGAGCTCTCGAAGAAGCTCACGGTCAAGGCGCATTCCTTCAGCAAGTCCGCCCGCTCGAAGATCGAGGCCGCCGGCGGTAGCTGCGAGGAGATCGCTCCGCCGCAGGCGTCGACCGAGGCCTGAACCGGAATCTTTTCGAACCGAAGGACTTCTTCGGCCAGGGCGCCGGCGAGCACGTGCACGCCGGCGTGACCTGGTCTAAAGCAGCTGCCTCATGAGCGCGATCGCGAACATCGCAAAGATCCCGGAGCTTCGGCGCCGCATCCTCTTCACCTTGGGGATGCTGGCCGTCTATCGGGTCGGTATCTTCGTCACCACGCCCGGTGTGAACCGGAACGTGCTGAAGCAGGTCATGCAGAGCCAGTCCGGTGGCTTCCTCGGCATGTTCAACCTCTTCAGCGGTGGTGCGCTGGAGCAGATGTCGATCTTCGCGCTCAACATCATGCCCTACGTCTCGGCGAGCATCATTCTCTCGCTGATGACGGTGGTCGTGAAGCCCCTCGAGGAGCTCCGTAAGGAGGGCGAGGCAGGCCAGCGCAAGATCAACCAGTACACCCGCTACGGCACGGTGCTCCTCAGCATCGTCCAGGGCATGGGCATCGCGTTCTGGCTCGAGGGCCTGAACGGCGACACCTCGAGCGGCCTCGGCGCCGCCTTCGGTGACGTCGTCGCCGAGCCCGGCTGGGGCTTCCGCTTCATGACGGTGCTCTCGCTGACCACCGGCACCGCCTTCCTGATGTGGCTCGGTGAGCAGATCACCGAGCGCGGCATCGGCAACGGCATCTCGCTCATCATCTTCGCGGGCATCGTCGCGAACCTCCCGGACGCCCTCGTCCTGACCTTCCAGCAGGTCCGGATGGGTCAGATTCAGCCGACCGGCCTCCTGATCATCGCGTTCATCGCGGTGCTCGTGACCGCGGTTATCTGCTTCTTCGAGCGCGCCCAGCGCCGCATCCCGATCAACTACGCGAAGCGGATGATCGGTCGGAAGCAGTTCGGTGGGCAGCAGTCGCACCTGCCGCTGCGCGTGAACATGGCCGGCGTCATCCCGCCGATCTTCACGAGCTCGCTCCTCATGTTCCCGATGACCCTGGCCAACCTGGGCATCCCCGGCATGAGCACGATCAACAACTGGCTGAGCCCCGTGGGCCCCAACCAGTGGATCTACCTCACGGTCTTCGCCGTGATGACCATCTTCTTCTGCTTCTTCTACACCTCGGTGACCTTCCAGCCGGTCGACGTCGCCGAGAACCTCAAGAAGCAGAGCGCGGTCATCCCGCAGGTCCGCCCCGGTAAGGCGACCGCCGACTACATCGACCGGGTCCTCACCCGGATCACGGTGGCCGGCGCCATCTACATCGCGGTGGTCTGCACCGTGCCGACCCTCCTGCAGAGCGCCTACTCGGTGCCCTTCTACCTGGGCGGGACCTCGCTGATGATCGTCGTGGGCGTCGCGCTCGACACCGCCCAGCAGATCGAGTCTCACCTCATCACCCGTCACTACGAGGGTCTGACCGGATCGAAGGGTCCGCGGATCCGGGGACGGCGAGCGTGATGGACCTCATTCTCTTCGGACCGCCGGGAGCCGGGAAGGGCACCCAGGCCACTCGCATCAAGGAAGCGCTCGAGGTCCCTCAGATCTCGACCGGCGACATGATGCGGGCCGCGCGCCGTGAGGGAACTCCGCTGGGCAAGAAGTTCGACGAGTACATGCAGGCCGGGAAGCTCGTTCCCGACAGCATGGTGCTCGAGCTCATGAAGGAGCGTCTGTCCAAGCCGGACGCCGCCAAGGGTGCGATTTTCGACGGTTTTCCGCGAACCAAGGCCCAGGCGGAGGCGCTCGACGAGCTGTTGGCGGCCATGGATCGGAAGATCGATGCCGTCGTGGTGCTGGACGTGCCGCTGGAGGACATCGTCGATCGGGTGACCGGTCGCCGGCAGGACCCGACCAGTGGACAGGTCTACCACGTCCGCTATAATCCGCCGCCCGCTGGGTTGGAGGTGATTCAGCGGAAGGACGACACGGAAGAGGTCGTCCGCAAGCGATTCGAGGAATACGAGGCGAACACGAAGCCCGTTCTCCCGCACTACGAAGCCAAGGGGCTGGTGAAGCGGGTGGACGGCGTCGGCTCGTTGGACGAGGTCACGGAGAGGATTCGGTCAGCGCTGGGAGAGTGAGTACATGGGCGAGGAGCAGACCCGCACGGTCGAGGGAGTGGTCGAAGAGACGCTCCCGAAGAGTCTCTTTCGAGTGAGGCTCGACGACGGTCGGCAGGTTCGCGCGACGCTCTCGACACAGGCCAAGCGAGTCACCGTCAAGGTGCTCCCCGGCGACCGAGTCGAGCTGACCCTCTCCCCTTACGACCCCACCCGAGGCCGCATCACGGCACGCATTTAGGCGTATCAACGCAAACTAGAAACGATTTCGAGGCGCAAGCCTCCACTTAGGCTCAGAAGGCAACGAGAAAATGGCACGCATTGCGGGAGTGGACATTCCTGGCCGTAAGCACACGGTCATCGCTCTTCAGTACATCTACGGAATCGGCCCCCATCGCGCGAAGCAGATTTGCGAGATGACCGGTATTCCGGAGAGCAAGAAGGCGGACGATCTGGACGACGCCGAGGTTCGTAAGATCCGAGAAGCGATCGACCAGAACTACAAGGTCGAGGGTGACCTCCGCCGCGAGGTCTCGCTTCACATCAAGCGCCTCATGGACCTCGGCTGCTACCGCGGCCTCCGCCACCGTCGTGGCCTCCCCGTGCGCGGACAGCGCACTCACACGAACGCTCGCACTCGCAAGGGCCCGCGTCGCGGTCCGATGTCCCGAAAGCGCTGAAGGTAGAGAACGATGGCCAAGGGTAAGAAGACCTCCTCCAAGGGTCGTAAGAAGACCAAGAAGAACGTCACGAGCGGCATCGCTCACATTCAGAGCACGTTCAACAACACGATCATCACGATCACCGACCTCAACGGGAACGCCGTGTCCTGGTCGACCGCCGGTGCGCGTGGCTTCAAGGGCTCCCGCAAGAGCACGCCCTTCGCCGCTCAGCTCGCGGCCGAAGACGCGGCCCGCAAAGCCCAGGACGCCGGCATGAAGACCGTCGCCCTCTTCGTGAAGGGCCCCGGCGCCGGTCGTGAGTCCGCGCTCCGCGCCTTCCAGAACGTCGGCATGCGCGTGACCCTCATCCGAGACGTCACCCCCATCCCGCACAACGGCTGCCGCCCGCCGAAGCGCCGCCGCGTCTGAGACGCGGCTCCGCGCCCACCCCACTTTCGCTGCCTAGCTCGTTTTTCAAGAGATCGATCCGGAGAACTCCATGACCACGCCCCCCCTCGTCGCACGCAACTGGCGGGACCTCATTCGCCCGCGCTCGGTGCCCGTCGATCAGGATTCCCTGAGCCCGCGCTACGGGAAGTTCGTCTGCGAGCCGCTCGAGCGCGGCTTCGGCACCACAATCGGCAACAGCCTTCGTCGGGTGCTCCTCTCCTCGCTGCAGGGCGCGGCCATCACCGCCGTGAAGATCGACGGTGCGCTCCACGAGTTCACCTCGGTGCCCGACGTCGTCGAGGACGTCACAGAGATCATCCTCAACCTCAAGGAAGTCGTCATCAAGGCGCACTCCACCAAGACCCAGGTGGTGCGCATCGACAAGGAAGGTCCCTGCGAGATCACCGCGGGCGACATCCAGACGAACAACGAGATCGAGATCCTCAACCCCGACCACGTCATCTGCACCGTGGCCAAGGGTGGTCGCTTCGCGGCGGAGCTCACGGTCAACGTCGGCCGCGGCTACGTCCCCGCCGAGAAGAACAAGACCCCGGGCATGTCCATCGGGACCATCCCCATCGACGCGCTCTTCTCGCCGATCCGCAAGGTGAACTACACCGTCACGAACGCTCGTGTCGGCCAGGTCACCGACTACGACAAGCTCACCCTCGAGGTCTTCACCAACGGTGCCGTCGAGCCGCAGGACGCGGTCGCCTTCGCCGCGAAGATCCTCAAGGACCAGCTCACCATCTTCATCAACTTCGAGGAAGAGGAAGAGCCGATCGAGCCGGAGGCCGACGAGGAGCCGCTGAACGAGAACCTCTTCCGTTCGGTCGAGGAGCTCGAGCTGTCGGTGCGCTCGGCCAACTGTCTCCAGAACGCCAACATCCACCTGATCGGCGAGCTGGTGCAGAAGACCGAAGCCGAGATGCTCAAGACCAAGAACTTCGGCCGCAAGTCGCTGAAGGAGATCAAGGAAATCCTTCAGGACATGGGCCTCGGCCTCGGTCAGCAGATCGAGAACTGGCCCGCCATGCTCGAGCGCTGGAAGGCGCAGCAGGCCAACCAGTGAGTCATACGCGCTCGGCGTGAGCCGCGCGCACGGAGTAACTTCAAATGCGACATCTCAAGTCAGGCCGGAAGTTCGGCCGGAACCCCTCGCACCGCCGCGCGATGTTCCGAAACATGGCGGGCAACCTCGTGCTCCACGAGCGGATCCGCACCACCGACGCCAAGGCCAAGGAGCTTCGGCGCGTGGTCGACAAGCTCATCACCCACGCCGTCCGGCTCGGTGACGACCTCACCGTCGACATCGGCAAGATCAACGACGCCGCCGAGCGCAACCGCGTCATCGCCAAGCGCACCGCCGCCCAGCGCGAGGTCGCGAAGTTTCTGCCGAAGACCCTCAGCCGCACCCTGGACGAGTTCACTGTCGAGGACGTGAACCTCGTCCACAAGCTCTTCCACGAGATCGCTCCGCGCTACGTGGACCGGGCCAAGGAAGGCAAGGGCGGCGGTTACACCCGCATCATCAAGCTCGGTCGCCGCACCGGCGACAACGCCCCGCTCTCGATCATCGAGCTCATCGGCGCCCCCGCCGTCGTCCAGGAGGCCAAGGCCCCGGTCGTCGACGACGTGGACGACGACGAGGATGGTGAGGACGACGAGGAGAGCTGAGTTCCGCCTCGGTTCCCGATGGAAACGCCCGGCCCTGTGGTCGGGCGTTTCTCGTTCCGTCCTTCGTTGTTCCCAGTGTGTCCTTGGTCTCGCACAAAGGCACCAAGGGCACGAAGGTGCACGAAGGAGTTTGGGGAGGTCGTTGCCTGACGAGGTGACTCTGGGCTGGTGAGCAGGTGCCGGTTTGTCGGTGGCGGTGGCGCCGTAAGCGGCCCGATCCCGTGGGCTACGCCTTTGGTCGAGTTGGCACCCATCGTGAAGAGGGTGGGGGGATGGGATGGCATCGACCGAGGGTGGTGCCGCGAGCGCCTCGTGCGGGCGTGTTGCGGCGCCTGGGCCGCCGGTTTCGCGGGTGCACCCTGATCGAGCTGGTCGTGGTGGTCGTCCTGCTCGTGATGATTTGCAGCCACGGGGTCGTCCTTTCGCCGACAGGCGCCACCGAGCTCGGGGCGCGCCGTCTCGAGCGGGCTGGCGAGGCGTTCTTCGCTCGCCACCCAGGGGCGAAGCGCTGCTCCATGGACAGGCTCGTGAGGGAGGGGTTCTACGAGGGGACGCCGGTGGACGCTTGGAGACGCAGCTTCTGGTTCGAGTGTGTTCGTGACCGCGTTCGGGTGGTGTCTGCGGGTGAGGACGGCGAGCTCGGGACCTGCGACGACGTTCGTCCAGGCGTGCCAGCGTCGTGTGGCCTGGCGGAGTAGTGCGGGCGCTTCGCGCGAACGCCTTGGCCGGCGTAGGGTGGCGACCGTGCGTGTCGCCGTCTCATCGATGCTGCTCCTCGTTGCTTGCGGGGAGCCTGCGTGTCCCATCGAAGGGCTGCCGCCGTGTGATGGCGACGAGTTTCTCGCGGTCTCCGATCCCCTGCCCGAGGGAGCCCACGAAGGCGAAGCGATGATCACTGCGGTGTCCCCCGACTCGCTGACGGTGGAGCTCTCCGACGGGTTGGGAACGACGGTCAGCTTCCCGCTCCCGGCTCCCATCGACCTGATGGTGGGAGACACGGTCGTGCTCGAGAACCCGATCGGGTCGCCGGGTGTGGCCATCTACGCGGCGGGGCGGTTGGTCGGCTACGTCGGCCGCGTCGCCAGCCACCGCGCGCCCGACGAGTGGGTCGTCGAAGCGCGCCCACTCGAGATCGAGCTGGAGCCGGTCTGCATCCGCGACACGGGCTCGCGCAGCTGGTGCGAGAGCGGGGACGACGCGACCTACATCGTGTACGCCGCGCACATCGGTGGGGTGGTGGTTCCGCCCGGTGAAACGCGCACCGGCCTGGTCGGCACCTCGATGACCACCGTGCGCAACCGCGGCATCAACGCCCAGGTCGACTGCGAGCAGACCTGCACGCCGATCCGCCTCGGCCAGTTCGGCCTCGACATCGCCGTCCAGCCCTGACGCCACTCTGTCGCCGCCTCCGGTCGGCGCACGCCATCGAGTCAGGCCTTCCGACCCAACCACCGTCCGAATGGTCGAGACGCACCCGAACGGCATTGGCACCCGTCGTGCTGAGTGCCGAGTCCATGTGGATCGACATCGTCCCCGAGCCTTCGCCCTCCGAGCCGACCGAGTGGCGCCTCCTCCAGAAGCTCCTCGCGCTGCCGATCCAGTACTGGCAGTGGACCCTCGCCGTCGCCCTCACCACAATCGGCTGCCTCGGTCTCGCCATCGTGACCATGCCGACCTACGGGCCGAGTCGCATCAAGGACACCGAGATCGGAGTCCAGGCCGTCCGGGGCGCCACGACGATGTACCTCGCGGAGACCCCGAATGGAGGCTGCCCCACCGTGAACACCCTGATCGCCGGCGACTACCTCGACGAGGACAAGAGCACGACCGACGCCTGGGACAATCCATTCACGATCGCCTGCGAGGGCACCCGAGTCACCGTCACCTCTGCCGGGCCCGACGAGACCTTCGGCACCGATGACGACATCCACTGAAGCCATGCGGACCGTCATCGTTCCCATCCCACGCGCGCCCCGACGTGAACTCCGGCTTCGCGTACGACGGGTCCTCAGTCTCCCGTTCCGCCATTGGCGCTACACCCTCGCGCTGGCTCTCGTGGCCTTCGTCGGGCTGTCGTTCGCCTTGGCGACCTGCCTGTGGCCATTCGAGGACCAGTGTTTCCGACCCAGTCGAATCAAGCAGTCCGAGATCCACGTCCAGGCTCTGGGTGGTGCGACCATGATGTACCTGGCGGAGCACCCCGGCGCGCGCTGCCCAAACGTCCCCGAGCTCGTTGCGGGTGGCTACCTGGACCAAGACAAGCGGCTGACCGACGAGTGGGACAACCCGATGCTCATCACCTGCGAGGGCACCGAGGTCACCGTCACCTCCGCCGGTCCCGATCAGCAGTTCGGTACCGAAGACGACATCGAGTGATTTCGGCATACGCGCGCGCAACCGAGTCTGCGAGCGGTCGAAGAGCCGGTCCAAGCCACGAGGACCGCGCATGCCGATACTCACCAGGAGTTCAACGAATCACACCATCCCCCTTCCGGCCGGCAGCTCGCCCAGATGCGCGCCGCCCATCCTCGACCGGCCCATCCTGCTCACCACGGACCTTCCGGTCGGAGGCTCACGATGGCTCGCCGGCGTCTGACCCTTCCGGCCGACCCCGAAGACTTCGGTGGGTCGCTCCCGGGTGGCTGGCTCGCCTCGATCCAGTGTGCCGCGCTCGGGCTGGCCGCGATCGCAGCCGCATTCGTCGTCGCCGCCCAGAACCCTCCTTTCGCCGTCGCGTTGCTCGTGGAGGGCGGACTGCTCCTTGCGCCTTGGGCGGAGCGCACGGCTCGACGACTTCGGGATCGCCACGAGCACGAGTCCCTGTCGGGGGCTCCAATGGTGGAGGGGGTGGTCCTCGGTGAGCCGGAAGAGCCCGTGCTGGTCGCCAACGACCAGACGCTCGTGCTTCGGCCCCTTCGCGTTCGGCTCGACGATGGCCGAGTCGTCACCCTCGCGGGCGAAGTCTTGGTCGACCACGGCGAGTCCACGGTACTTCAGCCCGGTCATCGCGTTCGGGTCCAGACCGAAGGGCTCGATATACCGAGCTATCGTGAGGCCCCTGCCACGACCGTCTCCGGTCCGGTGCTCTTGACGATGGACCTCCACCAGGCGCCGGAGTGAGCCTAGGAATCCGTCTTGCCGGTTTCTTGCTCGCGGAGACCCCCTGTGAGTACTAGGCAGTAGGCCAATGGGGCTGAAGCGAATCCAGGTCGTCGTGCACGGGCGAGTGCAGGGCGTTTTTTTCCGCGCGACCGCGCAGCGGGAGGCTCGTCAGAACGGGCTCACCGGCTGGGTGAAGAACCGGCGTGATGGCGCGGTCGAGATGGTCGTCGAGGGTGAGGAGGATGCCGTGAAGGACTTCCTCGCCTGGGCCCAAGCGGGTCCCTCGACGGCGCGGGTGGACAAGGTCGAGACCAAATGGCGGAGCTACACGGGCGAATTCTCCGATTTCCGTATCGCTACTGGCTGAGGCCCACGGTCCGAATTTCGCACCGGGTCTCCGAGGCCCTCGACGCGGATCTCGGACGTCGGCCTCCTCGAATAGACTCGCGCCTGTCCTTCGTCGGCGCGTCATCCGACCTACGCGCCGATCATCCACGGATACCCGGCACGAAATTCGGACCGTGGGCCTTGGCGTTCGCGGCGTTCGGTCTGACGCTCGTCCTCGCCACCCAGGTTCGAGCGGACGAGGCGCCGACCATCGACGACCTCCTGCGCGCGGCCGAAGATCTGCGCGCGGACGACGCCGCCGAGCGAGAGCGGGCGGTCCAGTACCTCTCCACGCTCCCGGAGAGCGCGCTGCCGGCCATCGCCGAGCGCCTCCGCCAGACCCGCCGCCAAGAGATCCCCGAAGAGGACGGCTACGACGCCCTCCGCTTCTTCCGCCACGCGACCGGCAGCCTCCGCGCCGACGACATGATCGACATCGTGCCGGGCATCCTCCCGACACTGGCCGAGCGGCAGAGCACGGTGGTCGGCCGCACCGCCGAGCGGCTGCTCTACATGCGCTCGCTCGAAGCCATCGGCACCACCGAGTCGCAGGTGATGATCGGCGACATTCTCGCGCTGACCTCGCGCATGTGGCGCTGGGAGCGTCGCCGCCTGGTCGAGCGCCACGGCGCGAGCTTGCTCCCCGGCCTGCTCATCCTCCGGAACCATCCGGAGAGTCCGGTCCGGGTCTGGGCCCGCTGGGCCATCGAAGAGCTCGGCATGGAGCTCCCCGCCGAGGCGCTGCAGCAGGACGACCCGATGCTGGTCGCGCGCATCCTCCGCGCTTACGGCGAGTCGCGCGACATGGACTCGATGGAGGTGGTGATCTCGTTCGTCGGCCATCCCGCCGCGCCCATTCGCGAGGCCGCGCGCTGGTCGATGGAGCAGTTCGCGCACAACGGCATCTGGCAGCTCCGCAAGGCCATGCGGAACCAGCTCGGTCGCGACGCCGATCACTCCTGGGGCTGGGAGCACACCGCGCGCGAGCTCTACGAAGGGCTCGACGAAGCGCGCCTCGCGCCGCTCGAGGCGGTGCTCGACGAAGGGCTCGCCGCCGCCGAGAGCGGTGACGTCCCCACGGCGACGGCCAAGCTGGACGAGGTGCTTCGCGCCGCGCCGATGCATCCGCGCCGACCCGCCATTGCCGAGGCCTACCTCGCGCTCGCCGAAGTCGACCCCGCCTCCGCGGACCGCTTCGTGCGTCGCGCGGCGCTGCTCGCGCCCGACGCGCCCGAGGTCCGCGCCGCGGTGCTCGCGCTCGAGGCCGACGCCGACCTCGGTCGCGGCGTGCTCGACGCCGACGCTTGGCGCGAGGCCGCCCGCCATGGCCACCCCCGCGCTCGTGAGGTGGTCGAGGATCTGCTCGACGAAGAGCTGCCCGAGGTCCCCGGCGAAGAGACCGTCGCCGAAGAGGGCGAGGGCGTGCCGGGGTGGATCTGGCTCGGGCTCGCAGCGCTCCTCGCGCTCGCGGTCGGCTACCGCTTTCGCCAGCAGCTGCGTAGCGCGGGCGGATCGCTCGCTCGTCGGGCCGTCGCCCATCGCTGGCGCCCTCGCCACGAAGCGCACGACGACGACGAAGACGAGGAGCCCGAGCCGCTCCGCGAGCCCGCCGAGCCTTCGGCCTGGCGTGAGAAGCTGACCGCGCTCGCCGCTCCGATCCTGGATCGCGCCCATCGCGGTCTGACCAGCACCGGTCTGCTCCGCCGCCTCGCGCTCTTCCGCCGCCTCGTGCAGGGCAAGAAGCCCACGCCGCCGCCGCGTCCGAAGGTCCGCGCCAAGGACGTCGTCCGCGAGCGCTACGGCAAGAAGCCCGAGAAGCGCGCCAAGGCGAAGAAGCCCGCGCGGCCGGTGGTGCCCAAGTTCGAGCCGCGCATCGTCGACGCGACCCGGCCCAAGCCCCCACCCTCGGAGTCCGGCGAGGAGACCACCGGCCTCGACGCGCTGCTTCTCGGCGCACCCGCGCGCCCCGTCGACGCCGACGCGACCTTCCGAGCGCCAGCCCCCAGCTTCGAGAGCGATGCCCGACCGCAGAGCGCCGGCCTCGACGCGCTGGTCCTCGGCGCCAACGACGACCGCGCCGAACGCAGCAGTCCCGGCATGATCGAGGCGCCCGCGATCGACCCGCTCGACGCCGGCGACACGCTCGCCGAAGACGCGCCGCTCCTCGGCGATCCGAACGACACCCTCCGCGAGTAGAGACCGTCATTTCGCTGACGACGCCCGCCCGCCTGGCGTCGACACCCCGTCTTTCGCGTAGGATCGCGTGGGAACGCCGTTTGCTTCGTGCTCCCGCATGACTCGAATCGCGTTCACGACCCTGCTACTCACGCTCGCCCTCGGCTGCGGCGACGACGACGGCATCGATCCCACCGACGGTGGCGCCACCCCGGATGCGTCGACCGCGGACGCCGGCCCCGAGACGACTCTCGCGTGGCATCCCGTGGCGGAGCCCGCGGAAGGACCACTGATGGTCTGGGGCGCGCTGGTGGTGGACGTCGGCCCGACGTCGGCGGTGCTCTTCGGCGGAACGACCGCCACCAACATCGGCGGCACCACGCTGGACGCGGCGTACCGCTACGACTGGGAAGGCGACACGCTCGTCGCCTCGGCGCTGGGCTCGACCGGCCCCGCCGCCCGCTATTGCGGCTGCGCCGCGTACGACGAAGCACGCAACGTGGTGATCGTCGCCGGCGGTCGCGATCTGAGCGGCCCCTTCCTCGCGGCGCCGGAGACCTGGGAGCTCGACCTCGCGACCGAGGCGTGGACCCAGTGGTCGGGGACGACGCCGGCGTCGACGCTCGGCTGCATGATGACCCAGGGCTCCGACGGAGAGCTCTACTGGTTCGGCGGCGTCGCCGATTCGGGTGCGAGCGACGTGCTGTACCGCGCCGAAGACGAGGGCTGGGTCGAGGTCGCGGTCACGGGCGATCGCCCCGCCCCGCGCTACGACGGCGTGCTCTGGGCCGACGGCGACGACCTCGTGCTCTTCGCAGGCTCGCGCTCCGCGCTCGGCGCCGGCTTCTACGCCGACGTGTGGCGCTTCTCGGGCGGTGCCTGGACCCAGGAGCACGACGGTGGTGACGTCGAAGGCCGGCGGGTGCCCTGGTTCCGCGCGACCGACGACGGCTTCGTCTTCCAAGGCGGCTACGACCTCAACATGAACCCGATGGCCGGGCTCTACCGCTACGTCTCCGGCGAGGGCTTCTCGGCCATCGAGCTCGCCGATCCGCTCCTGCCGCGCGGCTTCGCAGCGTCGTTCCCCGCGCCCTCGGGCATCGGCGTGATGTTCTCCGGCTACGACGGCGACGGCCCGCTCCGCGAGGTGCTCTGGCTCGACGAGCGCTGATCAGTCCATGTAGTCGAGCTGGAGGGGCCGGCTCACCTCGTAGGGATCGGTCACTCCGATCGCCTCTTCGACGCCCGCGCAGAGCCCGTCATGGGCGTCCCCCTGATAGCCGAGGTGGTCGACGACCATGTCGAGGTAGCGGCCGACGCGCATCGAGTGCTCGTCCACGGCCGCGAAGTAGTCCCCGCCGAACACCGCGCGCACCGGACGCCCGGGCTCCACCATCAGCGCGACCTGCGAGTAGTGGTCGATGTTGTCGAAGCGCCGCAGGAAGCGGCGGTGCGTGTCGCGCCCGTCGACCACGATGGCGTTCAGCTCATCGTCGACGTCGTTGGGGAACCACAGGTCGTCTCGGTAGTCGCCCGTTCGGAAGACCTCGTCCGCCGTCCCGATGTCGACGATGCCGTGCTTCGGCTCGTCGGCGATCCAGTCCGGTCCGGCCTGATCCATGTCGGGTCGATGGTCGTCGCTCGGTGATCCGGGCGGCAGGCAGCGCCACATCAGCCGCACCCGTCCCACCTCCTCGTAGAACGCGCGGACGTCCCTCGGGAGCGGCGACCCCAGCTCGGCCTCGATCGCGTCGAGCACCGCCGGGTCCGTTCCGGGCGCGAGGTGCAGCAGGTCCACCCGGACCCGCGGATGGGCCACCAGCGTCTCCACCCGCTCGAGGATTCGCGCCCGGAAGCTCTCACTCCCATGCGCGGGCCTGCTCGACGTCGTCATCGGCTCCTCCCGGGGCTCCGGCTCACAGCTCGCGCAGCCCACCAGGAGCAAGAGACCGAGCCGCGCGACACCCATACCCGAAGGTACGTTCCGGCCCCGCCATCCTCCCCGTCAGGGCCGGTCGCGAGAACCCGAGCTATTGCATTTCGCCGCGGACGACTCGCCAATGGCCATCGATCTCCGCCACCACGAAATCGGCGCGGCGGCGACCGTAGTCGGTCTCCACGTGAACGGAGGCTCGCCCATCAGGCATGCTCTCGGGTGGGTCGAGCGACCAACGTCGATCGCTCTCCGTTCCGCCAGGCGGCAAGACCTCGAGGGCACCTCCGAGCGTCAGCACCGGCGCGCACTCGACATCGGCTCGCACCTCGTAGACGCACACACTCGTGGAGAGCTCGAAGAGGTGCCGCAGGACCGCCGTCGTGATGGCGTCGTCGGTGTCGGGGTCGCAAGGGTCGGGCCATCGTCGACCGTTCGCGATCGCGCTCCGAAAGGAATCGAGCGGCCCAGACGAATGGCTCGCGCGCTCGAGCAGATTCCGGGCGTTTTGGATTCCATCGAGGCCCACACCGAGCAAGCAGGTGTTCGGCCCCTGTTCCAAGAGGCATCTCCGCCACTCCGTTTCGTCGTTCAGTACCGGCCGGAGCATCGCGAGCCAACGGATCGCGACGCGAGAAACGACCTGGGCGAGCGACGGCGGGAGCGGCTCGCCCGGCCAGCGCTTCGAGACCAGCGAAAGAAGCTCAGCGCGCTCCACCGTGAGGGGGCCGTCGATCACTCGTTCGATTGCCGACGCCAGAACCCGTGTCGCCGGAGGTTCCATGGCGGCAAGAATCGGGACCACTCGACGGACACGATCGAGTGATCCTCGCCGCGCGATCGGTATGACGGACGGAAGGACTGGCGAACCGAGTCGCGCCAGCCAGGTCGTCGCAGCGCGTGGGGTGCTGGGATAGAGGTGCACGGGTGCCCCCTGGCTTGGGCCAGACGATGGATCGCCGCTCAAGACGATGCGGAGGCTGCGAGCGATGTCGGTTTCGAGGTCGAGCAGCGAACGGAGGGCCGGAGCCTGCCGGTCGAGGCGAACCGCCACCGTTTCACGGTGACCGCTCAGGAAGAGCAAGTCCTGGGACGCAGCGATTCGGACCGTGTGGCCGGGTGCCAGTTGGAGGGACGTCGGGCTCCCGGTTGCGAGATCCACCACCAGTAGAAGCCCGGGAAGCGTTCTGCTGCCAGCGATCAGGCGCGACTCGTTCATCGTGAACCCATCACGGCGG
Source organism: Deltaproteobacteria bacterium (assembly GCA_017644045.1). Taxonomy (GTDB): domain Bacteria; phylum Myxococcota_A; class Polyangia; order Polyangiales; family Houyiibacteriaceae; genus UBA1660. The sequence goes on along the minus strand of JAEPMI010000005.1, from coordinate 645,068 downwards.
CCGAGAAGCCGAGCGAGCTCGTTCGAGAGCGGCAACGTCCAGCGTTCTCGCCCGGTGACGAGGTCGAGCCGGACGAGCGCTCGGTCCTCTTGGTCCAGCAACACGAGGTCGTCCCCCATCCGCCCGTAGACGTGCGTCGCGGGTGGTCGGGCCCACTGCTCCTCCCCGCCCCGGTACGCGGCCCAATCACCGAAGTCTCCGCGTTCGCGAACCACGGTGCGGTCCCCGGGTGGCCCAGCCACGAAGCCGGCTCTCGAGGGGAGCGGCTGCCGCCGGGTCGAGTCGGTGTCGAAGAGCCACGCTCGCTCGCCCTCGCGAACCAACAGGGCATCGAGTGCACCGTCGGTCCGCAGTCTGCAGTCGGCCGTGGTGCAGCGCGCGAGCACTCGGGTGTCTCCCGTCCGGCTGTCGATCGCCACGAGCTCCTCTGCCCGCGTGGCCGCGAGGCGCCGGCCGCCCGACTCGGTTCTCGCGACGACGCGGCAGCCCACTCGCTGCGCGTCCCCCGGAGTCCAGTGGCTCGCGGTGTCGTCCCTTCGCTCGAGAGGTCGCGACCACAAGAGCTCTCCCGTCGCCGCCGTCACGCCGACCACGCCATCGGGCTCGAAGATCACGGCGACCCCGTCGCACCCCTCGACCGCGTAGCTCCGTTCGTCTCGCCCTACGCGCCGCTCCCACACCAGCTCGCCGGTCGCACCATCGAACGCGAGGATTCCGTGGTTCCGGGAGAGCAGGACGTCGCCGATCGCGACGTGGCGATTCGCGTGGCCCTCTTCCCGTCGCCACAGGACCGCGCTCTGTGGCAGCTCCTTCCAGTCTCGTGGGACCGCCAGGCGCCCATCGGTGAGTGCGGGGGGCGGGCCGACCGGGACGTGCTGCGTCAGAAGAGCCAGGAGCTCCGATGGGGCCGGCGCGGGATCGGCGGGTGGCTGGCGGTGTTGGACCGCCAGCCGAGGGCCGGACGAATCCCTCGGCGCGGTCGTCGCGCACCCCAAGAGCAGCACCAATGGCACGAGCGAGAGGGCACGCATGGTCCAGGGAGTCCCCAGTCGAGCCCACCTTGGACTTTCGCGGTCGCGTTGTCACACGGCTCTCGGTGGCTATGCTCCTCCTTCGGATGGAGAAGAAGCCCTACATCGGCGGTCAGGCCGTCATCGAAGGCGTGATGATGCGCGCCCCCTGCGGTCTCAGCGTCGCGGTCCGCAAGCCCGACGGCAGCCTCGCGCTCCAGGAGCAGCCCTTCCAGTCGGCCTTCGACGAGGGGATCTGGAAGAAGCCCTTCTTCCGCGGGGTCGCCACTCTGGTCGAGTCGCTCCGCATCGGCTTCCGCGCGCTGAACTTCAGCGCCGAGCAGCAGATGACCGAGGAGGAGAAGGCCGAGATGAGCGGCGCGGGCAGCAAGGCCGCGTTGGTCTTCGTGACCCTCTTCGCCATCGGCCTCTTCATCGCGCTGCCGCAGCTCCTCGCCAGCGGCACCGGCAAGCTCTTCGGTATCGACTTCGGCCTGACCGACGCGGACTTCCAGTTCGTGATCGGCGGCTTCAAGCTGCTGATCGTCTTCCTCTACATGGTCGGTATCAGCCTGATGCCCGACGTCCGGCGGACGTTCCAGTACCACGGCGCCGAGCACAAGACGATTCACGCCTGGGAGGCCGAGCTGCCGCTCACGGTCGAGAACGTCCGCGCCCAGAGCACGCTCCACCCGCGCTGCGGCACGACCTTCCTGATCGTCGTCGTGATGGTCTCGATCATTCTAGGCGCGGTCTTCGCGCCGCTGCTCCTCCCCGGCGCCGAGGGCGCCCTCGGCTGGATCGGTCTGCTCGCGCTTCGCATCGGCCTGCTCCCGGTCATCGCGGGTCTGAGCTTCGAGCTCCAGCGCTTCACCGCGCGCTACTGCACCAAGGGCCCGCTCCGCGTGTTCCTCTGGCCGGGCTTCCTCTTCCAGAAGATCACGACCCGCGAGCCGGACGACGCACAGATCGAGGTGGCCATCGCCGCGATGCAGGCCGCCGCCTGGCGCGAGGGCCCAGGCAAGGACGCCGAGGCCACCGAGGAGCCGCTCTTCTTCCCGAACTTCGAGGGCTTCGTCGCCGCGCTGCCCGCCCTGCGCCCGCTCGGCCAGCCCGAAGCCGCCGCCGGCTCCTGAGCGCACCCCATGCTCCCCATCGACAAGATCGAGTCGCTCGCGGCTCGCTACGAGGAGATCGAAGCGCTCCTCTGCTTGCCGGAGGTGGTGAGCAACCCGGACAAGCTCCGCGAGCTGACGACCGAGCGGGCCGACCTGCAGGAGCTCGTGCAGACCTTCGCCCGCTACCGCGACGTGACGCAGCAGCTCGAGGGCAACGAGGAGCTGCTCGCCGACCCGGAGCTCGCCGAGCTCGCCCAGGCCGAGATCCCCGAGCTCGAGGCCGAGATCGAGGAGCTCGAGGGGAAGCTGAAGCTCCTCCTGCTCCCGAAGGACCCGAACGACGACCGGGACACCATTCTCGAGATCCGCTCCGCTGCTGGCGGCGAGGAGGCGGCGCTCTTCGCGGCCGACCTCTTCCGGATGTACGGCCGCTACGCGGAGACGCAGGGCTGGACTATCGAGGTGACGTCCATCTCCCACGCCAGCGCCGGTGGCATCAAAGAGGTCATCGCCGTGGTGAAGGGCGACCACGTCTATTCGCGCCTCCGCTTCGAAGGCGGTGTGCACCGCGTGCAGCGGGTCCCGGTGACCGAGTCCCAGGGCCGCATCCACACCTCGACGGCGAGCGTCGCGGTGCTCCCGGAGGCGACCGAGGTCGACATCGAGATCGACGAGAAGGACCTCAAGATCTCCAAGACCAGCGCCAGCGGCGCGGGCGGTCAGCACGTCAACCGGACCTACAGCGCGATCAACCTCACGCACATCCCGACGGGCATCCAGATCCGCTCCGAGGAGCAGCGCTCCCAGCACCAGAACCTCGCCCGGGCCATGCAGATCCTCCGCGCCAAGCTGATGGACATCGCCCAGCAGGAGCAGGACCAGGCCATCGGCGACGAGCGGCGATCCATGGTGGGCAGCGGTGATCGGTCCGAGAAGATCCGGACCTACAACTACCGCGAGAACCGGGTGACCGACCACCGCATCCAGCTGACCCTCCACAAGCTCGACTCGATCATCGAAGGCGACCTCGACGAGCTCGTCGGCACGCTCCGAGCCCACCACCAGGCGGCGCTCCTGGAGCAGCAATCCAAAGACACGTTCTGAGCGGCGGGGTAACCTGACCGACCCTCGCCCGTCTAGAGCGGGCGCAGGCCCCCTCGCCTTGACTCACCGCCGGATGCCCCTAGCTTGTTCCGGCCCCACGGTAGGGGTTGGCCCTGAGCCGAAAGCAGAACAAACACGTATGGATATACGACAAGATGTCGCCCCTCGGGTAGTTCGCTACTCCGAGTGCCGCTTGCCGACCGAGTACGGCCCCTTTCAGGTGTTCGCGTATCGCGAAGAGGGCAACCCCAATGAACATCTCGCCATCGTTCGCGGTGACGTGCGCGGAGAGAGCGACGTGCTCACCCGCGTACACAGCGAATGCCTCACCGGCGAGGTACTCCACTCGCTGAAGTGCGACTGCCGCGAGCAGCTCGACTACGGCCTCCGTCGCATCGCCGACGCGGGTCGTGGCGTGGTGCTCTACCTCCGCCAAGAGGGTCGCGGCATCGGGCTCGGCGACAAGATCAAGGCCTACCAGCTTCAGCAGCAGGGCCTCGACACGGTGGACGCGAACCGGGAGCTCGGCTTCGCCGACGACCTGCGTCGCTACCACATGGTCGCGCAGATGCTCGAGGACCTCGACGTCCGCTCGGTCGCGCTGATGACCAACAACCCTTCGAAGGTCGAGGGGCTGCGTCGCGACGGCGTGGTGGTCACCCGCCGCGTGGCGCACCTGGTCGAGCCGCATCCGCTGAACCTCGGCTACCTCGAGACCAAGCGGACCCGGATGGGTCACGTCTACGATCTGGAGAGCGCGACGCCCGCGCCCGCCCGGCCCGACGTCGACTACGACCCGAGCCTGCTCCTCGACGCCGAGTAGTCCGCCCGGACTCGGGACTCGGGACTCAGGACGGTTCCTGTCGCGCTCCGATGAGCGCGAGCAGGTCGCCGACCGCGTCCGTCACCAGCTCCAGCCGCTCCTCGAGGTCCACCGCCTCGAGGATGCGCTGGCGTCGCGGCGGCTCGGACACGAAGCGGTCCGCGATCCGGTCCACGATCGTGCCGATCTCGTCGTCGGCGTCGAAGCCGACCTCGAAGTCCGGGTGCCGCTCGCGCACCACCGAGGCGATCCGCGAGGTGCAGCTCAGCAGCGGCGCGAGCACCGAGCGCGAGAGCTCGGTGTGGGTGGTCCGCAGCGGCATCGCCCGGGCCACGCGATAGGGCCGGTCGTCCGCCGGGAGCTCCTCGAGCCGCACCCGGCCCATCCCGCGGAGCAGGATGTCGTGGGTGCCGTTGGCGTTCTGCCGGTGGGCGATCACCCGGCCGACGCCAGAGACCGCGTGAATGGCGGGCCGCCCGTCGTAGTCCGCCTCGTAGCCGGGGCGGAGCAAGGCGATCGCGATGATGCCGTTGCCGTTGACGATCCGGTCCTCGGCCATCGCTCGATAGCGGGGCTCGAAGAGGTGCAGGGGCAGCTCGGTGTCGGGGAAGAAGACGGCGCTCGGGAGCGGGAAGACCGCCACCTCCTCGAGCTCGCCCGGCGTCAGCGACTGGCGCTCTTCGTCGTCACTCATCGGAGGGCCTGCCTCAGCGATTCGTCCTCGGCGCCGGCCAGCGCCACGCTCAGCGCGCGGGCGCCGACCTGCCGCCCACCGCGGGCGATCATGCACATGGGGCTCAGATCGAGGGCGCAACCGGCGCTGGCGGCACCGAGGTGCTCGACCAGATCGTCGGCGACCTGCTGGGCCACGGTCTCCTGGAGCGCGAGGCGCCGGCCGCGGCACTGGACCAACCGGCCCAGGGCGCCGAGCCCCGCGAGCTTCCCGTTGGGCCGGTAGGCCACGGTCGCGGTGCCGGTGCTCGGCAGCAGGTGGTGCGGGCAGGTCACGGTGATGGCGATGCCCCGGACCACCACCAGCTCGGTGCGGCCCGTCGTGGCGCAGGTCTCGGCCAGGATCTCGGCCGGATCCATCCGGTAGCCGTCGAGCAGGTCTTCGCCGAAGGCCTCGGCGACCCGTGCGCCGGTGCCGGCGAGCTCGGGCTCGCTCTCGGGGGTGTGACCCAGCGCGTCGAGGAATTCCTCGATGGCGCGGGCGGCACGGTCCAGGTCCGGCATGGGCGAGGTATCGGCTCGCACCCCCCGGAGGTCAAGCGTTCCGGAGGAAATCGCAGCGGCCGCGCAACTGGGCATCGGGGGGACCGAAGAGGTCCGCACACCCGGGCTCCTGCGAGCCCCCGACCAAGGACAGACCGATGACCACCATCCACCGCACTGGCCACCAGGCGAACCTCACCCTTCGCGACACCGAACCCCGCGTGACCCCGGAGCCCCCCTCTCGCCGCTTCGCCGAGACGCTGGGGGAGGGCGCCCATGCCCTCCTCGCAGGGGTCGAACAGGCTGCGGGCCTCCTCCCGGGCGGCACGGCCGTGGCCGCCGCCATCCGGAGCACCGGCGATTCGGGCTCGAGCGCCGGGGCTCCCGCCGGCACCACCGGAGCCGCCGCTGGGCAGGCCCAGGGCGGGGCGCTTCGCCAGTCGATCGACTCGTCGGCCTCCACCGCCGAGCAGCTCCTCGCCCTCCAGCAGGAGATCTCCATGGAACAGCGGGTGTTCCAGACCACCTCCAACGTCCTCAAGGCCCGGCACGACACCGCCAAGGCCGTGATCCAGAACGTCCGATGACCCCCGCGGGCCGCTCCGAGTCGTGGACGCGACTCGGTTGCGGTGCGCTCGGCGCTTTCGTTACTCTCCGCAGGAGCTCTGAATGACCTCGCCCATCAAACCGCCCGGCGGCGGACCGCCCAAGGTCCCTGGCGCCGATGCGCAGCCCGATCCCTCGAAGGCCAAAGGCGCCGAGGGCTCCCGGGAGGCTTTCGAGGCGGCGCTCGACGGCGCGGACCGGGGACAGGACGCCAAGGCGGCCGCCCCGACCGACGCGGTCGTCGCCGACCTGCGCGCCGGTCGAATCGACGCCGCAGCCGCGGTGGAGAAGATGGTCCAGGAAGCCCTCTCCGCTCCGGGAGTGGCCAGTCTGGATGCGGCGGCGCGCGCAGAGCTCGAGGCCCACATCCGCCACACCCTCGAGGACGACCCCAACCTTGCCGCACTGGTCCGAGATCTCGACCGCTGACTCCGTCGGCGTTCGCCTTCGGCCCCGCTCCGCCTCCTTGGCGACGCTGGGTCTCGCGCTGATCGCCACGCTCGTCGCTCGCCCCGCCCACGCTCAGGAGGCGGCGGCCGAAGGCGAGACCCTTCAGCAGCAGCGGATCTACATCGTGTCGCACGCGCTCGAGCCGGAGCTCGAAGCCGTCGCCGCTCGTGCGGGTAGCGCGGCTCGCGCAGCCCTCCGCGAGGTCGAGGCCGCTGACTGGTCGTCCGCCGACCAGCGCTTCCTCGGCTATGACAACGAGGCGCTGCAGCACATCACCGAGGCTCGCCGGCTCTACGCCGAAGGCAGCCAGGCGTACCTGGATCTGCAGCTCGACAACGCGACGCAGCTGCTCACCCAGGCCATCGAGGAGTTCGACGCCTCGCAGGCCGCCCTCGAAGACGAGTCCGGCCTCGGCACGGCGCTCCTCTATCTCGGCGCGGCGTACATCTTCAACGGCCAGACCCGGATCGGTCGGCGGGTCTTCGAGCGGCTCCACCGCCAGATGCCGCACATCAAGCCGGACCCGAACGAGTTCCCACCGGAGGTCGTCGAGCAGTACGAGCGCTCGGAGCCCCGGAGCAACGAGGGCGCCATCCACATCATGAGCGACCCGACCGGCGCGATCGCGTACGTCGACTTCGTTCCGCGTGGGCAGACACCCCTGACCGTCACCGGCCTGCCGCCGGGGGAGCACACGGTCCGCCTGACCCGTCCGGGCGCCACGCCCTACATCGAGCAGGTCGACGTCGGCCGCGGTCAGTCCGAGGTCCAGGCGTTCCTGATGGACGCCGAGGGCAACGAGGGCATGGCCGAGATGGTCGCCGGCATCACCGGCCACGAGCTCGAGGAGGGCGACGGCCCCATCCGTCAGGTCGGCGAGCTCCTCGACCTCGACAAGATCGGCGTCATCCGCGTCTCCTACGGCGACTCCCGCGAGCAGGTGAAGCTCGAGATGGTCATCTTCGACGTCGCCAGCGGTCGCCGCGTGCTCCGAGGCGAGGTCCAGGCGCCGCGCGCGCTGGGCGAGCTCGAGCCGGTCGTGCAGCGAGCGGTGAAGCAGGGCGTCGAGAACGTCCTGCGTCCGCAGGTCGGCCAGGACGACGAGACCATCATCGGCAGCGGCGGCGAGATCATCGAGGGCGGTGGCGAGAACGAAGACGACGAGGGGAAGCCACTCTGGAAGGAGTGGTGGCTCTGGGCCGCGGTCGGTGCCGTCGTCGTGGCAGGTGTCGTGGTGACCGCCGTGGTGGTCGCCGGTGGCGATTCCGACTTGGGCCAGAATCCCAACGGCCAGGTCGTCATCGAATTCGGTTCGAGGTGATCCGCGCCGCGCGCGCGGCGTTCGTCTTCGGGTTCGGGTTGGCCGTGGCATGCGGCGGCGATGACCGCCCCGCGTTGCCCACGGAGGTTCGGGAGATTCCGCCCGCGCCCCCGCCTGTCCCCCCGGAGAAAGTGTACGCACCGATGGGGTCGCGCTCGGATTCGCCCGAGGACCCACCGGTGCGCGTGGTGGCGGCGTTCCAGTCGGACCGGGCCTACGCCAGCGACGAGATGGTCGAGGCTCGTCGCCTGGTCTACCGCGTCCGACTCCGGGTCCCTGCGAGCCTCGGGGAAGGCAACGACGCGGTGGCGCGACCGGCGGCCGAGCTCCACATCGACGTCTCGACCGATCGGCTGCGCGCCCGCTTCGTGGGGGCGGGGTGGCCCGTGCCGGAGGGCTCGGAGATCCGAATCCGGCGTGACGAGCTCGGGGCGTACGTCTTCGACGGGGATGGCGGGCGCCCGCTCGGACCGGGCCAGATGGCGCATTGGTTCGAGGGCGGTCGACCGCGCGGCACGCCCGGTTGGCGTATCCAGATGCCGCCCACACGCGAGCAGCGAGGACCGGGCGACCTCATCTGTCGACTGGTGGCCGAGTGGACCGGGGAAGGGCCGAGCACGGTCGCCCGCCGCTGCGGCGAAGGTGGCTCCACGCCCTCGTTCCGGGTCGGCCTCTGGCGGGCGAACCGAACGGCGGACGTCGGTATTCGCGTGCCGCGCAGCGCGCTCCGAGCGGATCACGAGGAGCCGCCGGTAGGCATCGAGCGTCAGCACCACCGGCCGCTCCTGACCGACAGCTCGATGAGCCAGCTGCGACGGAACCGCGGCACGCGCGGCGAGACGGCCGAAGACGCCCCGGAGTCGGGGCTCACGGTGGTCAACCGCGGCTCGACGCGGATGATCGTCACCCTCCAAGGCACGCCGATCGGTTGGCTGGATGCCGGCCGAGAGGCCCACTTCGAGGGCATGGAGCCCGGCGTCTACGGCCTGGGCGCCCTGCGTCCCTTCGGTCGCTTGGCGGCGGGGAAACGCGCCTTCGTCATCCCCGGGAGGTCCGAGCTCCCCCGCTGGATCCCCCCGAGCGCCCGCGAATAGCGGGCTGGACTCAGTGAATGGTCTCGCTGGCGGCTGCCAGCTCGGCGACGACCTTCGAGTAGTCGGCGTGGGAGTAGGTCTTGGGCGAGTCCTGCCCTGCGATCTGCCGACCGAGCGCTTCCAGGGCCTGCTCGAGCACCTCCGACCGGACGGCGAAGGAGTAGTAGTCGCTCTGGCGCGCCTCTCCGAAGAGGGCGATGGAGCGCTCCACCTCTTCGCGATCCTCCGGCCGGAGGCCGAGATGCGCGTGGTAGCCGGCCGCGTCGGCCTCGGTGATCACCTCGAGGGCGATGCCGACCGGGTTGAAGTAGAGGAAGGCCGGCTCGAGCTCGAGGCGCCACTCGTCGAAGGCATCCTTCGGGGCGTGCCAGCGGAACCCGGCGAAGCGCCGGCGGAGGATCTCGCCGAAGTACGCGCCGCACATGGGCGCCGTGAGGCTGAGAATCTCGTCCTCCGAGGCCTCGAGCACCTCGTGGGCGTAGTGGTCCAGCACCGGGAGGGTGTCGACGCTGAGGTCGAGGGTCATCCCCACGGTCGCCTTCACCGAGGCGACGCAGGCGGTGGCCAGGTCGGCGACGTGCTGCGGCGTGTCCATGGCTCCCCTGTGCACCGCTCACGGCGCTCGCGCCACCCGCGCGTTGGGCTTTCGGTCGGTTGGGGATCTCTGGTAATTCACTGACGCAGTGGAGCTGCCGTACGACGGGGAAGAGGGGCGAACTCGTCACGCGACGGTTCACGTCCCGACAGCGGATGGTGGTACGCGAGCGGTGCGAGTCGTTCGCTCGGTGAACGTGCACACCGACCCGAGGCTCAGGGGCGCGGCGCTCGAAGGGTCCCTGCACGCCACGGATGCTGGCGAGCTCGCGATCCCCTTCACCTTCCACGACCCGGAGAAGCGCCACTTCGTGCTGGTCGTCCCCTCGGTGCTGGCGCATCGGTTGATGCACGAGCGGGCCGCGCTCCTGGGGCGCCTCGCGGACGAAGAGCGAGAGCTCCCCGCCTACGTGGCGGCGGCCGACGCGGTGGTCGGCCCGGACGGCCTCGCGGAGTACCTCGAGCGCGGAGGCACCGCGGCTGCGGCCGGCGCCAGCGCTGCGGAGACCGAGCGCCTCCAGCGCGAGCTGGTGGAGGAGACCGAGCGCCTCCGCAGCGAGCGCGAGTCCCTGGCGGCGCGCGAACGGCAGCTGGGGATCGAGACCGAGCGCATCCAGGCGATGCTGCGTGACGTCGAGTTCCGGGAGCAGGAGCTCGAGGACCGGGTCGCTGCCCTCCAGGAGCGAGAGGCCCAGCTGCTCGTCGAGTCGGTGGAGCTCGACGCCGAGCCCACGTCGCAGGCCAATGGGGTCGAGCTCGTCGAGTCCGTGGAGCTCGTGGACGACCCGATGCTCGAAGAAGAGAGCACCAACGAGACCCACGCCTTCCCCGACGAGGCGACTCTCGGAGAGGTCGAAGCGCTCGAAGAGGTCGACGAGGTCGAAGAGCTGGAGGAGCTCGAGGCGCTGTCGACGTCGGTGCTCGCCGACGACGACGTCGAGCTGCTCGAGGAAGACGAGCTCCCCGGCGAGCTCTCGGACCTGAAGGTCGACGACGGGCCGTCCCACGCCGAGAAGCGGATCCCCACGCCCGCCACCCCTCCGGACGGCTTCTTCGAGGACCGCTCCATCCAGATGATGGCGACCAAGCCGGACGGTCCGTGGTTCTTCGTCCGCCTGGGCGAGGGCCACGAAGACGCCTTCCGCAACGAGGTCGAGCTCCTCGCGCAGTACATCTCCATCGACGGAACGCCGGTGGTGCTGCTCGCGCTGGTCGAGTGGGACGACCCGCGCCCCTACGCGCGGCGCGCGGCCCTGAACCCGGCCGACGAAGGCGACCGCGAGATCCTCGACGCCCTCCGCAACGGCGAGCAGGCGACGGTGGCGGTCTTCGGCCCGGCCGGGCGCTTCGAGCGGACCCTCGAGGTCACGATGGGGCCTCGCTGCACGAACCTGACCTCGATCCTCCAGCGGGCGGATCGCGACCGGGACGACGAGGAAGCTGGCGATCCCGTGGTCGCGATGGAGCGGGCGCTCGCCGCGCCGCCGCCGCTCTCGCTGCGCGGCCACCCCTTCCAGGACGCGCCGCCGGCAGCGTCCGCGAAGGAGGCCCTGGCCGCGCTGAGCTCCCTCGCGAAGTGGAGCAAGCCCGCCAAGCTCGACATGGCCGTGCTCGCGCTCTCGATCCCGCGCGACGTGGTCGACGACGCCTTCCGCCGGATCCTCGACGATGCGATGACCCACGGGCTGGCGATCGAGGGGCCGCTGGTCAGTCGGGCGGTCTCGCTCGGTGTGGTGCCGGAGCCCGGCGAGATGGTCGAGCGGCTGGTCGACGCTTTCCGTGGGACCTCGCGCCTCGAAGGGGCGGGCGGTCTGGACGTGAAGGCGGTCGCAGCCAACTGGGAGGCGCTCCTGGCGCTCGCCGAAGAGTACGAGGTCGCGATGGACGTCGAGGCCCACGAACAGGCTCACCGGGACATCTCGGCGGGTCGACCGGGCTCACAGGCGCCGCGCGCGGTCGACGAGACCGCCATCCCCGAGCTCCCGAGTGACCAGCTCGTCGGGCTCGTGGAGCACCCCAAGCTTCGGCGGGCGGTCGCGCTCGAGCTGGTCTCCCGGGCGGGCCCTGGCGACGCCGAGCTGGTGTCGCGAGTCGTCCGCGCCGTCCGGAAGATGCCCCGCGAAGAGGTGCTCGACGTGATGCCGAAGGTCTTTCCGCTCGGGGAGGCGGCGGCCGGTGCGCTGATCGACACCCTCTCCGCCCGCAAGACCTTCGTGCGACAGGCCGCAGCCCTCTGCCTGGGGGAGCTTCAGATCCGGCGAGCGGTGCGTCCGCTGGTCCAGCTCCTCGTCGAAGAGCCCACGCCGGTCTGGGAGGAAGTCGCCCGAGTTCTCTCGAGCTTCGGTACCTCGCTGGAGCGCGCCCTCAAGCGGGTGACCGAGGTCGATGGGGCCGATCGGCGGATCGCGTATCTCCTCGCGCACGTTCGGCTGCGCGGCCAGAAGGGCCTCGTGGACAAGCTGGCGGCGAAGAATGGGGACCCGCTGGCGGCGATCGCCCAGGCCGCCCCCGAGCACGAGGAGCGGGCGAAGACCCACCGATCGCGCGTCGAGGGGACCACGGATCTCTCGGAAGAAGACCCGATTCGCGAATTTTCTCGGCGTTTCCTGGCCGAGGTGGCCGGTTGAACCCAGGCTCCTCGGGTTCGCCTGGTTACGCGCGAACACGTCTCACGACCCCCTTTACCCCTCCCCTAGGAGTGTCGTACCGTCGTCCAGTCCAGCGCCGGGCTTTCGTCGAGCGGACGTGACAAAGGCTCCTGGACCCTCTACAAGGAAAGTTCGCCCCTCCCCCACATGCGTCTCGGGATTTTCAGCGACGTCCACGCCAACATCGAAGCCCTCTCGGCAGTGATGCGTGGCTTCGAAGACGAAGACATCGACGAGTACTACTGCCTCGGCGATGTGGTGGGGTACGGCGCGAGCCCGAACGAGTGTTCCGATCTCGTTCGCGAGACGGCCAAGGTGACCATCCTCGGCAACCACGACGCCGCCGTCGCGGGCCGGATGGACTATTCCTACTACTACGAGGCCGCGCGCCAGGCGCTCGACCTCCACGCGAACACGCTCTCGGAAGAGAACCTCGCCTGGCTCAAGAGCCTCCCCTACAAGCACGAGGTCGGGGACACCGGCGTCCACCTCTGCCACGGCTCGCCGCTGCGGCTCGAGGAGTTCGAGTACATCTTCGCCCCCGAGCAGGCTCGCGAGTGCCTGCAGATGTGGGACGACCTCGGGCACATCACGCTCATCGGCCACTCGCACCTCTGCAAGGTCTTCGAGCTCCGGCCCGGCAGCGTCGAGGAGCTCCCCGCGGAGCGCTTCCAGCTCGACCCCGAGGCGAAGTACATCGTGAGCGTCGGGAGCGTCGGCCAGCCGCGCGATTACGACAACCGCGCGAGCTTCACCACCTTCGACACCGAGACGAAGACCTTCGACTTCAAGCGCGTCGAGTACGACATCGAGAGCGCGGCCTCGAAGATCTTCCAGAGCAAGCTCGAGCGGAACTTCGGGCACCGGCTCTTCATCGGCGTCTGACGCGACCAGGGCAGTGGAGCCCCAGGTCACCAGCGCAGAGCCGGCGGCCATGCTCGTCGTGGACGGGCTCACCAAGACCTTCGGCGACGCGCGCGCCGTGGACGGGCTCGGGTTCACCCTCCGGGCGGGCGAGGTGCTCGGTCTGGTCGGGCCCAACGGCGCCGGGAAGACCACCACCCTCCGCTGCCTGAGCGGCATTCTCCGCCCCGACGCCGGCCGCATCGTCATCGGCGGGGCCGACATGGCGCGGGACCCGGTGGCGGCCAAGGCGCGCGCCGCCTACGTGCCGGACGAGCCGGAGCTCTTCGAGTACCTCACCGTCGACGAGCACCTCGCGCTGCTCGGGCGGCTCTACTCGGTCCCCGATCCGGAGCCTCGCGCCGCACGGCTGCTCGAGCGCTTCGCGCTCATCGAGAAGAAGGGCGCGTACCCCGACGAGCTCAGTCGCGGCATGCGCCGCAAGTTGGCGACCGCCTGCGCGCTCCTGCCGGGGCCGGACGTGCTCATCCTCGACGAGCCCTTCACCGCGCTCGACCCTCCGGCCATTCGCGACCTGCGCGCGCTGGTGCTCGAGCAGGCCGCGGCCGGTCGCGCGGTCATCCTCTCGAGCCACCTGCTCGCGCTCCTCGAGCGACTGGCCCATCGCTTCCTACTGCTCGATCAGGGGCGGCTGGTCGCTCACGGGACTTTGGCCGAGCTCGCGGTCCAGCTCGGGCAGGAGGGCGACCTCGACGAGCTCTTCGAGCGCGCGCTCGCGAGCTCGACGGTGGACCCCGCCGGCGACGTGCCGAGCGTCGACCCGGAGCCCGCGCCGGAAGCGCCGCCACCCGCGGAATCCGCGCCGGAAGCGCCGGCGGAGCCCATCGAGTGAGCGCCTCGGCGCCGACCGCGCTCGGCACCCTCTTCTGGCTGGTCCGTCGACGGGTGGTCGGCCGCTTCAAGCGCGGCGTCCGCCGGATCCGCAAGAGCCCGCGGCATCTCTTGATGCTGCTGCCGATCCTCTACCCGGTCGTCTACTTCGCCTTCGTCTTTCGCGACGCTCCCCCGTCCGCGGGCGTGACCGTCACCATCCCGCTCTTCGTCTTGCTCGCGCTCCTCGCGGTGCTCCGCCCCTTCTTCCGCGCGGACGGCGCGCAGGCCATCGCCTTCACGGGCGACGAGGTGCAGTGGATCGCGACCGCCCCGCTCTCCCGGCCCCGACTCCTGGCCTACGCGATCCTCCGTTCCGGACCGCCGCTCCTCTACTTCGGCGTCTATTGGAGCGTGCTGATGTGGATCACCGGCGTCCGCGCGGCGCTCCCCGGCATGGTGGTCGGGCTCTTCCTCTACGGGCTGACCCTGACGCTCCTGTCGATGTGTGCCGAGATGATCACGGCGTTGCTCGCGGCCCGCGGCATCGGAGCCATCGTGCGCCGCATCGTGCTCGGCGGAGCGTTGCTCGCGCTGATCTGGTTCGCGGCCGAGCCCTTCCGCCACGAGCAGCCTCCGCAGGATTTCGACGCGATGCTCACCTGGGCGCGGACGAAGCTCGAGTCGAGCGCGTCCTACGCGGTGCTTCGTCCCTTCGTGTTCCTGGCCTCGGTGCCCAGCGCCACTTCCCTGCTCGAGTGGCTCCCGAGGGCGGGCGCCATCGTCGCCCTCGACGCGGTGCTCTTCCTGGCCATCGTCGCGATGCCGGTGCCGGTCGAGGAGCTCGCGCTCGCCGGCTCCCGGCGTGTCCGGCGCGCTCGCTCGCGACTCGGGCTGGGCGGCCGCGAAGCCGGACCACAGCGCCGCTCGAAGCGCATGGCCCAGCGTGCGGGCCCCGCGCTCGCGCCCGAGGGGCCGGCTTGGCGTGCATTGCTCTGGATGGCCTTCGTCGGTGCGTGGCGTCGCATTCGGCCGTCTCCGCTCCTGCTCGTGCTGGTCGGCGGCGCGCTCGTGGCGGCCATCGCCACCGATCGCCAGGAGCTCGCCGGGATCGTCGCGCTCACGATGGTGCTCCTCCTGCTCTTCGTGTCGCTGATGGCCACGGCGTTCACCGATCCGCTCCGCAGCACCTTGAGCGGGTTGGTCACCCACCTCGGCACGCTCCGGAGCTGGCCGGTCGCGCAGTCGACGATCGCGCGGAGCTTCGCCATCGGCGGCGGGCTCGCGCTGAGCGTGAGCCAGTCGGTGCTCACGCTGATCGCGCTCCTGTTGCTCGGCGGCCTCGACCCCGAGTGGATCGTGGTGTCGCTGAGCTCCGCGATCGCGATCGTGCCGGTCCACGTCGTGCTCGTCGCGGTCCGCGACGCCATCGCCATGACCTGGCCCGACATGCATCGACCCGCCGCGGATCTGGGCGCGATGCGCAGCGCCAACGTGGTCATCGGTCTGCTCCGGGCGCTCTTCTTCTTCGCCGTGCTCGGTCTCGCCTGTCTCCTCGGCGTCGGGTTCGGGCTGGCGCTCGCGTACGGCGTGGACGCACCGCTCTGGCTGACACACCCGCTCGGTGCGCTGGTGGGGAGCGTGGTCTCGCTGCTGGGGGGCGAGCTCTTCGTCCGGTGGAGCGGGCGGCGGCTGCGCTTCGATTGAAGAGCAAACCCTCACCCTCACCCTCGCCCTGACCCTCGCCCTTCGTGATCGAGGGTGAGGGCGAGGGCCAGGGTGAGCAGTCAGGACTTCGTCCTGACTATCTGGTCTCGACGCGGCGGAAGAGGCCGTGCCAGGGGGGGAGCGCTTCGGGCCAGAGATCGAAGGGCGGGGTTTGCATCGTGCCCACGTCGCAGACGCGTGGCACGAGCCCCGGCGCGTGGTCGAGGGCGACCGCGATCGGGGCGATCGGATGACCGGCGACGCCCACGACCTTCAGATGCGGGCCCAGCGGGCGTACGGCGTCGAGGAAGTCGGCTTCGTCCGCGACGGAGTGCAGGCTCACGTTGCGGTAGCCGGGTGGGCCGGGCAGGGGGGCGTCTTCTTCGACGGCGACCGAGTGGGCGCGGCCCTCGAAGAGCACGCCGGTCGCCGCCGCGACGCCGCGCCACTGCATCTGCTGGGCCGCGACCGCTTCCGGGAGCGGTCCGCGAGGCAAGCGGGCCTCCAACCGTTCGAGCGCGTGGTGCAGTCGATCGCCGAGCTCGATCGCGTGCGTGGGCGAGCCCACCACGTACACGCGCTGCGGTGAGAGACAACCGCGCCCATCGTAGGCGGCGATGTCGAGCGCGAGCCGGTCCGTCACCGCGTGCCGCTCGGCGAAGTCGAGGCCCTCGGCGAAGACCAACGCCACCCCGAGGCCGTGACCGTGTGGGATCACGAGACTCGAGGCGGGGGCCATCGCGCGGATTCGGCGAACGGTGTCGTCGCCGCCGTGCACGTGGATCACGTCCGCGTGGGTGGCGAGCGCCTCCATCCGTCCGTCGTCTGGAGGAAAGCTCAGAATGGAGAGCGCCTGCGTGAAAGGCGGCTCCAGCGCCTCGGCCAGCGCACGGACGAGCACGTCGTCGCGCGACGATGCCTTCACCACCGTCGGCACCCCGAAGAGGAGCGGCGTGAGCACGGCGCGAATGCCTGCCGTGAAGACGTTGCCCGCGAGCACCACGAGGGCGAGATCGACCGCACGGTCGCCGACGGCACCGACGGGCGGGGCCTCCGCGAGCGCGGTCATCGCCGCTCGGCTGGCGGGCTCGCAGGTGGTGCGCAGCGCCCACTCGACCATCGGCTCGCTGAGCCCGGACGCCGCCGCGAGCCGCGGCCGAAGCGACTCGTCGCGCGCCACTGCGTCGACCGCTCGGTGGAGGATCTCCGCGCGTCGCGCGGGCGCCATCCGAAGCGCGGGACCTTGCCGCCGCACCATCTCGCAGGCGGTCTCGAGCTGCTCTCGCGGGCTGTCCCGGTAGACGCTCATCGCTTCAGCGCTCCAGTGCCTCTTCGATGGCCAGCGAGCATCCGCGCGGGAGCGCGCCCGGGTGGCGGCCGTGGAGCTCGACCAGACCGCCGGGGTGGACGGTCGCGCTGTCGGCGGTCTGCAGGCAGGCCACCGAATCGAGGTTCGCGGCGTCGTCGATGCGGAGCAGGCCGCGGGTGCCCTCGGGCAGCGGCTCGAGCCGTTCCGGATCCACCGCCGTGACCCGCACCCAGGGCGGTGGGCAATAGAGCCGCGCACCACCGGGATCGACGATCGTGGTCTCGTAGAGCTGCGAGCTCAGCTCGGTCATGCCGTACTCGCCGACCACTCGATGCTCCGGAAGACCGTAGCGCGCCGTCAGCGCCGCGCGTAGCTCGTCGGGTGCGACCTCGCGGGAGCGTCCCTTGAACCCACCGGTCTGCATCAGCAGGCTTCCGGCGGGCAGCGTGAACGAGCGCTCGAGCGAGTCCTCGGCGTGCACGAACGCGAAGCTCGTCCCGAGCACGGCGGTGGGCTCGCCGCTGGCTTCTGCTTCCGAGAGCGCGGCCACGAGCGCGTCCGCGTCGAGCGGCCACACGAAGCGCGCGCTGGACGCGAACCACTCGGAGAAGCGCGCGAGCATGTAGGAGAGGCTCGAGTCGGGGGCCTCGCCTTCGTCGGGCGCGAGGATGACGAGGCGCATGCCTTCACTCGGCGCGTCCGCGAAGAGGAGCGTCCGAGCCGCGGTGCGCGCCGCGAGGTCGTAGAGGGCGAGATCGCGGAAGGGGTGCTCGCCGCGAGCGCCGGTGGTCGTGCCCGAGGTGCGGAACACGCGGACGTCTTCTGCTGGCGGGTGCGCGGCCACCCGGACGTGTCGGAAGACCTCCGTCGGTAGCGCCGGCGGCCACTCGTCGAAGAGCGACTGGTGACCGGCACCCGCGAGCCGTCGATAGGGGGCGACCACGTCGCCCTGGTAGGTCGCCAGATCCTGCAGCAGCCGATCGCGCTCGTCGGCCAGGCCGGCACGCTCCGCCGCGCGATGCGCGCCAGCGGAGCGCTCGATCAGCGCGGCGATCCGTTCGTGGAGGGTGGCGCGATTCACCGGTCCAACTCCTCGAGGAGCGCGTCGGCGAAGGCGTCGAGCAGCCGTTCGTCGATGGTGAGCGCCGGAAGCACCTGGATCACTTCCGCCTCCATCCCGGCGGGGATCGCGAGGAACCCACGCTCGAGCAGTCGACGCACCAGCGGCAGCGCCGGGACGCCGGGGACCACGCCGAGCAGGAGCCCGCGGCCTCGGACCGGGAGATCGCCGAGCCTCGTTCGGAGTCGTCGCTCCATCGCCAGCGCACGCTCGCCGAGCTGCTCGCCTTCGAGGACGTCGAGACTGGCGAGCGCCGCCGCCGCGCCGAGCGGGTGCCCGAAGAAGGTGCCGGTGTGGATCGCGACCTGACCGGGATCGCCCCACGCTTCGAGCACCGAGAGCGAGCCGATGCACGCGCTCACCGGCAGCCCGCCACCGAGCCCTTTGCCGAGGCAGATCAGATCCGGCGGGCCGTCGAGCCCGGCGCTCCCGTGCATCGACGCGAAGGGCACCCCGGTTCGGTAGAGGCCCGTCATGATCTCGTCGACGATCAGCAGCGAACCGTTCGCGCGAGCGCGCGCCTGCACCTCTCCGAGGAAACCGTCGGGCGGGACCCGGCAGCCGCCGCGGCCTTGAATGGCCTCGACGATGACCGCGCCGACGGAATCGTCGAGCAGCGCGTCGAGCGCGCTGGCGTCGCCGTAGGGCGCGAAGCGAACGTGCGGGTTGAGCTGTTCGGCGAAGGGCGCGCGAAACCCTTCGGAGTAGCCGCACGCGGCGAGCGGGCCGTGGTCGAGACCGTGGTAGCCGCCGTCGAAGGCGACGATGCCCGGGCGGCCCGTGTGGATGGCGGCGCTCTTGAGGGCGGTGGTCACGGCGTCGCTCCCGCTGAGCGAGAGGATCACGCGCGCGTCCTCCTGCGGCGCCATCGCCGCGAGCCGCTCGAGCAATCGGATCTTCACGTCGGAGGGGTGCAGGTCGCCCAGAGCGTGGAGCAGCCGGCCCGCCTGGGCCTGCACCGCGTCGACCACCTTCGGGTGCCGGTGGCCGACCCCCGCGACACCGAAGCCGCCGGTGAGATCGACGAAGACGTTCCCATCGGCATCCACCACGTTCGCGCCGACCGCCTCCGCCCAGACGATGGGGTCCTGCGGCGCGCCGGAAGACTCGGCTCGCCGGGCCCGCCGGGTGGTGAACGCGGGCGACTCCGCACGAGCGAGGGTGTCGACCAGCGCGCTCGCGACGGGTCCGGGGAGAGCGGTGCGGATCTGGGGCAGCGAGGCCCCGAGCGTCTCGGCGTCAGCCATCGAGAGACAGCCTGTGGCGATGGCGCCGTGGGTTCAACGCGGGACGGAGCTCAACGGCGCCAAGGGAAGAAGATCTTCCCGTTGGCCCGGGCCTCGCGCATCAGCTCCGGCGTGTCGAGGAAGACGACGTCGAGCGAGGCGCCGGTAGCGTTGCCGGCGGCCTGGAGTCCGCGGGCGATTTCACCGATGCGCTGCCGGAAGGCCGAGTCGACCATCACGCCGATCGTGGGAAGCGGGGCTGCCGGTCCGCGCGACGCGCTGCAGAAGGCGGCCCACTCGACCTCCGGGTATTCCCGGAGCACGTCCTCGAGCGCGTCGAGGAGCAGGTCCTGCGGCGGCGCGGCCAGCGGGACGAAGGCGAGGGTTCCGCTCTGCGATCCACCGAAAGTCGCGTCTGGCGCGGGAGGAGGTGGCGCCTGACGCGGGACCTCGGCCGGCGGGCTCGCGCCCCGGGCGGGCGTGCCCGGCGGCTTCATGCCGTCTTCCGGCGTCATGGGTCGGGGGATGCCGCCGGAGGGCGTGACCCGAACGGCCTGCATCATCGACGACGAGATCCGCCCGACGCCAGCGAAGGGGCCGGAAGAGTCGGAGCGATGTCTCGCCGAGACCAGCGGCTTGATCTCGGCCTGCCCCGCCTCGAGCGAGTAGTCGGCCATGATGTCGACCACCACGAAGCCGATCCCACGGGAGAGGGCGTGGCGAAGCGCGGAGCGAGCGCCGACCTCGCGGTGAGGGACTCTGCCGCTCTCGTCGAGCCAGCCGAAGCGCTCGGCAGCGGTCTGCAGCTCGTGCTCGTCGGTGAAGAGGGGGAGTGCGTTCTGGCCGTTGCTGTTGACCAGCGTGCGGTAGTCCTCGCCATCCTCGGTCCAGGTGGCGACGAAGACGGTGCGCTGCGAGAGCGCCACCAGGGCGTCCACCTTCGCCTGCGGCCCGCTGGGCGCGTCGGCGAGGAGCCGACGGAACGCCTGGAGCGCGCGATCTGTCGAGGAGGCAACCATCCGTTCTCACCATTCTAGCCGGCTGGATGCATCGCCGGGCAAATAACGGGTTCGGCGCGCATTGGCCCCTCCAGCAGGTACTCGTCCTTGACAGGGGGCGTGGGCGCGGTAATTGTCCGCCTCCCCAACGGGACGCCCAGATAGCTCAGTTGGTAGAGCAGGGGATTGAAAATCCCCGTGTCGACGGTTCGATTCCGCCTCTGGGCACCGCAGAGACCCCGCTTTTCGCGGGGTTTTTGCTTTTCGGGCCCTGGCATCGGAGCCCGCGTAGGCCCGCTCCGTAGCGCCTTTTCCCGCGCTGTCTGTCACACAGACTGTCACAGTCGCGGGAGCGCCTGAGGGCGCGCCCAGCGCGGGGAGCCGCTGGATGGCCTCGTGGTGCGCCGGTCGGCCGAGCTGCGCGTAGACCCGGCGGACCATCGCGCTGTTGGAGTGACCCATGAGGGACACGACGACCAGCTCGGGCACGCCTCGCTCGGCCCAGATCGCGAAGGTACGGCGGAGGTCGTTGGGGCTCACAGGCTCGATCCCGAGCCTCCCACAGGCCTTGAGGAGATCTCTCCGAACGTTCGACCAGCTCTCGAAGAGTGGTTCTCCGGCTTCCGCCTCTTCGATGAGCCGCTCGAAGCCACCAAGGAGATCCGGGGGTAGGGGGACCCAGCGTTCCCGTGCTCGTGTCTTCGTGCCGGGGAGCCTCACGAGCTTCTGCTCGGTGTCGACGTCTTCCGCCGTGATCTTGTAGAGGACCGAGTTGGACGGTCCGAGTCCCACGTAGAGTGACGCGCTGGTCGTCGAACTGGGCCACCGGCCCTCATAGGCCTCACCCGCACCCATGCGCCGAGAATGACGTAGGTCCATGCATGAGGCACCGGGTGCCGTTTTCCCGTAGTCGCCTCTGATTTCCGTTTGCCGGCAATCGCTTCTGATGGCCCGCTATTCTGTTCAAAAACCTGTTGTAAATAGGGGCCATCTCTCGAGGTGTACAAGAAGTCATAGTAGATATAGGAAGTACCCATCCGATGTGGCCGCCAAGCTTCGCTCGAGTCCATGACCGGACGCCGATACTCGTGGACTTCTCCTCTCCTCGATGACCCGGGCGTGTGTCGTGAGCAGCCCAACCTCCGCACACCGCGCTGAAACCTGGCACCCCAGCCACCCAAAGTCGTTCCGGC
Organism: Deltaproteobacteria bacterium; assembly: GCA_017644045.1. GTDB lineage: Bacteria > Myxococcota_A > Polyangia > Polyangiales > Houyiibacteriaceae > UBA1660. The sequence goes on along the minus strand of JAEPMI010000005.1, from coordinate 623,798 downwards.
TGCGCAACTCGGTGCGCGAGCGGCCGAGGAGCCGCTCGTTCCGGCCTCGCGGACCGTTTGGCAGGCAGGAATACACGCCAGTATCATCCGCTGAATAAACGCGATCGGCCGGCTCACAAAGGAACTTCATGAGGGAATATCTGACCACTCTTGTCGCTTGCATCGGGGCCATCGCGTCCGGATGTGAGGACGATGCCTTCGATCCCGAGTCGCGCGCGATTCCGAGCGAATACAACGCACCTCCCGCTCCGTGTGAGGTGGACCTTCTCGACCTTCCAATACTGGCGCTTCCGTGGCGCGGGACAGCGCAGACCCACATCGAGACCGGCGCTCAGCACGACGCCGTTCAACTCGACTACGAGGTGTGGCCAGAGCCGCACGTCGATCGACTCCTCATCGCGCCCGACTTCGACCGGCTGCTTCCGATCGACCCCATGGACTCGGAGGAACGGTGTCCTTCCACCATCGACCTTGCCCGGCTGCGCGACCAAGTGGTGGCCGCCGGTCCGGCCGGCGGAGAGGTCGTGCGAGCCCTCGTGATTGCGGAGGGAAGCGACCGCGCACGCCGAGGCGAGCTGTTCTTTAGCACCGGCGAATCGTCGATCCGGGTTGGACTGCCCCCCGAAGCGGAAACCGAAGGTGAGAGCCTTCTACTCTTCGAGCCAGCGTGGGGTGAACCCCGGGTCGCCCTTCGGGTCGTGGAGCCAGGTGAGACCGGAGAAGTCGCTCTCGAGGGGCTTCCGGAAGGTCCTGGCACGGTAGTGTGGCTTCGTCCCTCGGGCCCCCTGGTTCGCGACGTCGAGAGCTCGGTGGTCTACCTGCCTGGTGGCTTCGCTCAGGACTGGGTCGCCTTCGCGGACGAGTTCTGGACCGCGAGCGTCCGACAGCTCGCAGATGGCACCACGCTCGCGCTCGAGCGGGGAGTTCGCGACTTCGAGTCGCTCGTGCTTCGGGACGACTTGGAGTGGGATGTCGGCGCGGAGGACGCTCCGGCGAACTTCGTGGTCTTGGGAGCCGATGCCGCAGGAGCACCCCTCGGCGAGAACCGCATGGAAGGAACCTCCGCGGAATCGTATGCGCAGGGAGACGTGCGGATCCCGTGCGGCACTCCGCTGACGGTCTGGTCTCCCTCGTTCGCCCGGGTCTTCGTCTCTCAGAGCGACCCAGCCAGGGGCGGTGCGGAGGACGAGGTCGTCTTCGGCGCTCAGCTCGAGGTGGAGGTTGCCTGCGAACTCGAAGAGGAGTGGGGGCGGATCTGGATACGAGTCGACTCGAGGAACGCTCGTGATGTGCGTGTCGTGCTCAGCTCCACGGAGGTGTCGTCGTGAGTAAGCCCCGCACTCGAGCCACGTCGCTGGCCTTGGTCGCGATGCTCTCCACGCTGTCGGCCTGCGAGAAGAAGCGGAACGTCGTCGACGTCAGCCTGGTCGGCGAAGGGCCCAATCGTTCGCTCCCGGAGCTGGCCGCCCCGATCCCCCCGGACGAGATCGAGGGGCTCGCTACGACGTTCGACTGGACCGAAACCGAGGCCCTGCCCGAGGTCGACGAAGACGGCCGTCCGGCCCTCTACTACGTGATGGTTTTGCTCCGTGGCCGGGAAGACCTCGCGGAGTTGAACCTCATGGACATCCACAACGACGCCCTTCCTCTCTTCGAGGTGGAGCACGCGGCCTGGGCGGATCAGACGGGGATGCACTCGTTCCCGGGTTCCGAGGAGGGCGACGTGGCCTTCGCGTTGGTGCCCGGCGAGGCCTACAACATCTTCCGCAGCGCCGCCTTGGATGGCGACCCGATCTTCGACGCCGTGTTTCTACGGGACGTCCCGGTTGCCGAGGCGCAGCTCCCCGGCGGCTCCATCGACTACGACTGGATGGGTAGCGAGGGGTTCGTCTACGGCGTGACGACCGCGTACGCCGAACCTGACTCGGACGATGTCGGTAGCCGAGACGACGCCATCGGATCCCGCACCTCTCCCCTCGTCGGCCGGGTCTTCCGCGCCGCCCGTCGATTGGTGAAGCGAGCCGTCAACGGCGTGCGCCAGGTCGTGGCAGAGGTGCGCGAGGGCCTGGGCGGAACCAACGAGTTCAGCCTCCGGCTCTTCGTCCACAACACCGACCCCGACTTCGATACCGGCCCGAACGAGCTGATGCGGCAGGGATGGATGAGTCCCGACGCCGGCAGGCCGATCCGGGTGAAGGGCCTCGAGGTACTGGTGGCCAGCGGGACCATGATCAGCCTCAACCGCGGCTTCACCGACGAGAACGGGTTCGTGCGGTTCGACATCCCGCGGGCCCGTCGCATTCGCGTCCACATCCGCCTGAAGAACGCCGCAGCAGACCTCGTGGGCCTCTTCCACGACAAGCGCATCACGGTGTTCAACGGGCAGGTCGACCGCGACGCCGACATCCATCTCCAGGCCGACGTCACCGACGCGGACATGAACATCATCGCGCAGATGACCGATGCACGGAACTTCGTGCAGGAAGCGATGAGCTACGAGAGCCCGCGTCGGATTCGGGCGCACCTGCCGGTGTTCACGCGGACGATGCCCACGGCGTTGGTTCGTTCAGGACAGATCTCGAGGGTTGCGCCGAATGCGTTTGCGCCCTGCCTTGGATTCTACGGGTTCGGGACGACTTCGTTCGGCAACGGCCGGGGCTGGTCCACGGTCCTCGCCAACTTCTGGTCCATCTTCCAGGAGTCCGACATCTGGATGCCCGACGACGGGTCGCGTATCGACCGGGTCACGCCGACCCACGAGTACGGCCACTACGTGATGTGCGCGTTCCTTGCCGACGCGAGCAAGCGAGCGTTCGGTCGCGCTTGGGGCGAAGTCTGGCAAGACACGCTTGTGAACGCCGAGTCGGTGGAAGGCGAGGCAGCGACGCTCGCCGAGGCCTGGGCCGACTTCTTCTCGAGCCAGGTGGCGGGCGGGTACCGATACTTCCGGTTCGGAGTCACCAAGAACTATGAGTCGAACAACGGAGCGGGCTATTGCCGGCCGGAAGTCGATCCGACGACACTCCCTTGCCTCGAAGACAACGTTGGTGGCACCTCTCTTCCGTTTCCCCAAGGGCAGGACATCGGCGTCGGCTGGTTGGGCGACCCTTGGCTAGAGGAGATCGCCCGCTACGCTTCGGTCTTCACCGATGCCGTCGACGGTGATGGCACTGACGTTCACAACGGGGCTGCGTGGAACGTGACCGTTGCCACGTTGCCTGACGGAACCAACGCCGTGACCGACGTCTCTTGGCAGCGAGGAACGCATGCACGCGATGAGGACGTCGTCCTACCGATGGGCGCCTACCACGACATGTTCAACGACTGGGCTCTCTCGTCCAACCGCCTCACCTACTCATCGCTCATGAACTCACTGGCCCGGACCCTCTGGTTCAACGGGGCCACTCGCGATGAGATCTGCGAGATGTTCGCCCTACACTCACCGACTGGGATGTGTACGGACATGATCGACACCCTGGTCGCCGGCATCACCCCATCGGAGCCGTTCCCGATCGTCGTACGTGTCGATCACACAGACCCAGCGACGCCGCCAACCGCGCTGCTGGGCTGGTCGGACCTCTCCTCGCTGGCGGATGGATTCGAAGTCACCTGCGAGAGCACCGTGCCCGGCCGGCACCGGAGCGACCGCACCGTCCCCTATTCCCGTATGGCTTCCGCGACTTTCGGCGGCCTCCCGTACGATGAGCGGCTCCGTTTCTCGGTCGCGACCACTCAGGAAGAGGAGAGGAGCGAGCCGGCCGTCGTCGAGGCGTGGACCCCGCCGGAGCCTGTTGGCACGTTGATGGGCGAGGGGCTCCCCGGAGCCGCACGCGTGAGCTGGCCCGCACTCGATGCGGAATCCGTACTCGTCCGGATGCTCGTCCCCGAGGAGCGCGAGGTCGGCGTCGTCCGGGTTGGGGAAGGCCTCTCGATCCTCGTCAGCGGGCTCGCGGGCGATGTGGAGTACACGTTCGAAGCCGTCTCCATCAACGGGGCTGGCGAGCGTTCTCGCTTCCCCACCGATCCACTTCGGGTCAGGACCCTCCCGTCGGCCGAGCTACACGTCGCGCCCTTTGGCGACGACTCCGACCCGCTCGCCGGCACCGCCGCCGCTCCGTATGCTTCGCTGTCTGCTGCGCTCGCGGCGTCAGCCGACCTGGACGGCCCCGTGACCATTCGACTCGCCACGGGCGCCTACGCCGAACCGCATCAGCGGATCGAGTCCCGGACCGTGACGGTAGAGGGTGGGTACGTCGTCGATGGAAGCACGTGGACGAGAGGCGGGACTTCCTCGATTGCGTTTGCCGCGGGGGGTGACCTCCGTTCGGTCGAATCCGGCGACTTCAACCGTGCCGGACGCCGTTCCAGAGCGGGCCTTCTGCTCGACGACGCTGTCTTCATCGGCAGCGACCTGATGGTCAACGTTCAGGATGCCTCGTCGACTCACTGCGTGTCCGCAGTCTACTCGAACGCGAGCCAGGTCGAGCTGACGCAAGTGACCGTCGACGCCACTGGAACCGGTCCCTGCCGCATGGGTATCGAGTCCATCGGCGCGGCCGGTGCCGGACGTCTGACGTTGCGCAACTCGGTCGTTCGAGGGGCTCGTACCGGGACTCCGGCCAGCGGATCGACCTTCGCCGGCTGCGCATCGGAGGCGCTCGCTGAGGCTTCGTTCGTCGACAGCGAGATCTACGGGATCGATGACCGCGGTCATGGGCGAGGCATCACCAGGCCTAGCGAGTTGTTCGGCTGGGTCGACACGGGCTCAGCAGAGCTGAGGACAAACCGTTCGACGTTCATGGCCTCGAGTACGTCGGCGACACGAGACGACCGGGTGGACATCGCGCGAGGAGCGGACGTGTCGACGTCGGGATGGTTCGCGAGCAACACCGTGTTTGGGGCGCCGGGTGGGGCGGATCGGTCCTCGGCTTTGCGAGTCGTTGGCCAGGCAGACGCCAGCGTTCAGCTCTTCCAGACCACGATGTTCGTAGGGTCCAACTTCTATCCCAGCGCATCCACAACACGAGGGCAGCACGCAGCGGTTCTGAGCGTCGAGGGAAGCGTCGCCGCGCTGGTTCTCCTCAACAACCTCTTCGTCTTCGCCGACTGGGGGAGCTACGACCGCTATGGAGCGGCAATCGACCTCGATGGGTTGAGCACTACCTCCACGCTCGTGGGAGCGCGTTCGAACGGAAACTTTTTCTCGTATCCTCCGGGGAGTGGGTCGTTTGCTGGAGGCCCTTTGATCATGTGTGACTACCAGGGCGTGGAGTTCAGTACGACGGCCGACACGGAGGCCGAGGTCAACGATCCGGGTCCGTATCTCTGCAAGGCCACCGGCAGCATGGACGCTTCCGACAATCGGCTGCTCAACGAGAACCCGGACGGCCTGGGCCTCGCCCCCAACGCGGTCGTCCTCACACAGGAGGGTGACATCGACACCGCTAACACCATTGCGGGTACCGTCTCGCTGTTGCGGAACGGAGGTGTTCCGCTGGCGAGCCCGATTCCGGTGACCGAAGTCGACGCCGATCGGTTGGGTTCGATGCGTGTACTGGCCAACCCGGGAGTGGGAGCCTTCGCGCTATGAGGCGTTGGGGTACACTTCACCGAACCTACTCCCTCGCTCTGCTCTTGCTTCTCGCACTTGGAGCCGAGTGTGGAGACCCCGAGTCCAGGTGTCTCGACTTCCGCGGTCGCACCATCGAGTTCCAACTAGCGGCGCCTGGAGAGTGTGTCGCGGAGTGCGGGGAGTTCGAGATCAGCTTCCCGGACACGATGCGTGTGTTCGTCACGGATGAGATCGGGTATCGGCGGGAGTGGTCGTGCGAGACACCGCGCGTCGACCTGCTCTCGCCGTTTCCTGGCCTCTCGATCGATCGTCCTTCCCTCGAGGACGCTGGGCTCTGGCTCTCAGAGGGGAACCAGATGACGATTGGTGAGCGAGTGACGCTCGAAGCGAACGGCTGCACCGGACGTCTCTATGGAAACCTATCGACGTTTCCGTTCAGCACGGGGCCTTCAGACCCGGAAGCCTGGCTCGAGCCATCGCTCGAGCCGAACTGGGACGTGAACTTCATCTTCTATCCAGACGATCGCTTCGCATGTGGCCTTCCGGAGTTCTGCGGAGCGTCGTTCTGCCGGGCGTACGGCAGCACCGTGGACTGAGCGCCACGCGCTCTCTGAGCAACCCCGGCGTCGGCGCATTCATCGTTCCATGAACAAACGACGACGATACTCGTGGGCCGGAATCGCCGGCTTCCTGGTTCTTCCGCTCTTGACCGCCGCCGAGTGTGGTGAGCCTGGGCCGCATTGCATCGACTTCCGAGGACGGACCATCGAGTTCCAGGTCACCGACCCGGGCTCGTGTGTGGCGACCTGCGGCGATGTGGAGATCACGCTGCCCGACACGTTCCAGATCTCGGTAACCGAGGAGACCGGGATCATCCGCGAGTGGCCGTGCGATGTCCCCAGAGCCAACCTGCTGACCCCCCTTCCAGGGCTCACCACGGACCGTCCCTCCTTCGAGGACGCCGGACTCTGGCTTGCCGAGGGGACACAGCTCACGCTCGGTGAACATGTGACGATCGACAGCAACGGATGTTCGGGGGAGTTCTACGCGAGCCTGTCGACCCTGCCGTACAACCGCGGGCCGCTGGACCCGGAGCCGTGGCTCCAACCCGACGACGAGGTCGACTGGAGCATCGACTTCATCTTCTACCCGAACGATCGCTTCGCCTGCGGGTTGCCCGAGCAGTGCGAGTTCTCGTTCTGCAACGCATCCGCTCGGAGCATCGAGTAGCTCTTCGCTAGAGACTGACCCGGAAGCTGTGGCCCTTCGCCATCGGGTCACCCCATGACCACCACGTTTCGACCGCGGCGCATCCGCAGCACCCTCCTCGCCTCCGCAGCAGTGGTGTTCCTGCTCACCACTGGCGCCGAGTGTGGGATTCCCGATGCGCGTTGCATCGACTTTCGTGGACGGACCATCGAGTTACGGCTGGCCGATCCGGAAGCCTGCGTCGCCGAATGCGGCGACTACGAGATCCGGTTCCCGGAGACAGTTCAACTCTTCGTGACCGACGAGGTCGGCTATCTCCGTGAGTGGTACTGCGACACGCCCCGGGCCGAGATCATCTCGCCCTTTCCGGGTCTGACACTCGAGCGCCGGTCGTACGAGGATGCAGGCCTCTGGCTCACCGACGGGACACAGATGACGCTGGGCGAACACGTGGTCCTCGACGCCGCTGGATGCTCCGGCGAGCTGTACGGCAACGTCTCCACCATTCCCTTTCACGCTGGTCCCTCAGACCCCGACGTCTGGCTCCAGCCTTCCGACGAGCCCGACTTCGACGTGAACTTCGTCTTCTACCCCGACGACCGATTCGCGTGCGGCCTGCCCGAGCTGTGCGTCGCTTCAGCCTGTCGTGCCTATGGAGTCGCTGTGGAGTGACTCTCCGATCTCGAGCCGCCCTCGACTGTCACGCAGACGGACACAGTGGTTCACTCGAGGCGTTCCAACCATTTGGAATACCTGGACTTCTTCGGCCCCTTGGTCTGGATTGAAAATCCCCGTGTCGACGGTTCGATTCCGCCTCTGGGCACCGCAGAGACCCCGCTTTTCGCGGGGTTTCTTGCGTTTGGGGCGCTAGACTCCTGCGGTGGACGTCGACACCGCGAGGACCTTCGGGCGCGCCTTCGTTCGCGCGCTGCGCGACTCGAACGAGACGATTGAGCTGCTCACCGCCGAGGAGATCAGCTCCGTGGGTCGGATGGACGCGCTGCTCGCATCGATGCGCGCTTCCGACGAGGGTCGGGCCATTCTCGCCGAGCGGCCACGCATCGATTCGCGCCGCGTGGACTTCGGGGCGCTGAAGGCCAAGCCGGTGGGCACCCTCGGTCGCGACTTCGCCGACCACCTCGAGCGGAACGCTCTCGATCCGGACGCGCTCGACGTGCCGGTGACGCGCGGGCGCAGCGAGGAGGCGAACTACCTGCTCGAGCGGGTCCGGCAGACGCACGACATCTGGCACACGCTCCTCGGCCTCGGCGCGGCCGGCCACGAGGAGGTGCTCGTGCACGCCTTCCAATGGCCGCAGCTCCGCATGCCCTACTCGGCGTTCGTGGTCTTCTTCGGAACGTTCAAGCACCTGGTCGGCGAACGTCGATGGCGGGCCCTGCGAACCGACCTGCGGGCAGCGTTCCGTGCGGGCTCCACTGCAGCGCCGCTGCTGCCGGTGTACTGGGAGCACCACTGGGACGAGACCACCGAGTCTCTCCGCGAGCAGCTCGGCGTCCGCTCTGCCGATCGCTGGTGCTAGCTCTCGGTCTTCTCGCCCTTCGGTCGGTAGAGCGCGACCCACCAGACCCAGGCGGCGAAGACCAGCTGCAGGGGGAGGCGCGCCCAGAGCGTCCAGACCGGGACGGGGCCGGTGGTCGGCATGACCTCGTTGATCGCCATGTGGACGTTCGCCGGAAAGACCGACACGAGGAGCAAGAGCAGGCCGAACCCCGCGGCGCGGCGGACCTGGGGAATCAGAAGGCCGAGGCCGCCGAGGATCTCGGCGACGCCGCTGATCCACACGAGCCAGAGCGCCGCCGGCAGGTAGGGCGGGACGATGTGGACGAAGAACTCCGTGGCCACGAAGTGCATCACGCCGACGCCCATGAAGCTGAGCCCCGCCAACCATCGCGCCGCCAGTCGAAGCCGCTCCATGGACACGGCGTAGGAGCGCTGGGACGGCGGAGCAACCCGGAGTGGGCGGCGTGATCAGGGCAGCGCGTCGAGCACTTGGCGCTTGATGTGCTGGGCCGGGTCGCCCTCGATCTCGATGTCGACCCGGCCTCCGCTGCGCATGTCGATGTGGCCGGTACCCCGGATCGAGAGACCACCGGGGAGTCCGCTGAAGGTCGCGCGCACACGCGCGCCATGGACGCCGTGGCCGCTCTCGATCGGCTCTTCGTCGATCACGACCTTCGCGGGGCCTGCCCGGAGGGTCACTCGAAGGCCGTGGGCACGTTGCTCGCCCCGGTCGACGCGCCTCTCTTGTCGCGCGAGCGTCGCGTCGCTGCCGACCGCGGTGGTCAGCGCGGTACCGAACGCGAGCTCGAAGACGCGGTCCTTCGAGAATCGGTGGAGCCAGACCTCCGGGAAGAGGTAGCGGACGGCGGGGGAGTCCGGGTCGTTCGCGGACCGCGCCTGCTCGCTCGGCGAGAGCTGCGGCGTGAGCTCGATGGCGACGAAGCCGCGACCCCCACCAAAGCGTTCGAGCGCCTCGCGGACCCCCAGGCGGGTCTCCGTGAGATCGTCGAGAAGCGTCATCGGGTCGACGGTCACGAGCCCGCCACGCGCGAGCTTCCCGCAGCGCATCCGAATGGCGCCGCTGCCGTGCCATGCGGTCAGGTCGTCGAGATCGAGCAGCCGCTCGGCCGACGCGAGGGCGTCCTTCGGAATCGATGCGCTCTCGGGCGGCACCACGGATCGGAGCTCCTGCGCGAGCAGATCGAACGCATGGTCGTCCGGCAGCAGCTCGGCCTTCCGCAGTGCGTCTCCCTCGTCGAGCTCGAGCATCGCGTGCAGCCCGTTGGCGAAGCGCATCAGCCCTCTGGAGGGCTCGCCGGCGCGACTCCGAAGCAGCAGCCGGTCCGTGCTCGGTCCGTGCTCCGAGAAGAGCCGGGCTCGCCGCTCCCGAGCGTCGGCGATGAAGGCGGCCAGCTCGGCAGGGGGCTCGCCGCGCTCCAGCTCCGCTTCGTGCACCAGGATGTGCGTGAGCAGCTCGCTGGCGGCGCGGGTCTCACTGCACTGGATCTGGGCCGGCCCCTTCTCGTAGGGCTTGGTGGCGAGCCAGCCGAGATCGTCCGTGCGCTGGAGCCACCCGGTCTCCATCGCTCGCGCGAAGCTGCCGGCGTGGGCCCGCAGCTCGTCCATGAGCCGCTGCGTTCGTCGCAGCGCCGACCGGAGCTCGCCGGCCGTCGGGTTCGAGCCGTCGTCCCAGACGTCGAAGAGCGACTCGTCGTAGCCGTCCTTGGCGTACTCCGTGAGGAACGCGAACGCCTCGTCGCGGTCGAAGAAGGAGGTCCGGGCGGCCGACAGGTTCTTGCTGAGCGAGAACCAGGCGTAGGTCGGTGCCGCACCGAGCTCGAGCGCCACGAAGTAGAGCCCCGAGCCTCCGATCGTCGGTAGCCCGTTCAGCCGCCACGGCCCTTCGGCCAGTCGGTCGAGCACCGAGTGGATGGAGAGGTTGGGGGCGGACATCCGGAGATCGTAACCGGCCTCCGCGCGGCATCCAGAGTTTCTCGGGCTCAGCCCGGCGCGGGCAGAGCCCGGAGCACCGAGCGCGCTCGCGCCGTGGCCTCCGTGAGCGCCGCGTGGCCGCCGGTCTCGATGACCTCGCCGTGCGCCATCACCAGTCGGTCGAAGTCGCGCGCGAGGATTGCGTCGAGGCTGGCCGCGAACGCCTCTCGATCCTCGGTCCACCAGCGCAGCAGGCGGCTCTGGCCACAGTGACCGAGGGTGCCGGCGACCACCCGGAAGGTGAACCAGCTCATCAGGCCGCGCGCCTTCAGCACGTGGAAGACCAGGTCCGTCACGATGAGCGTGCCGGTCGGGCGATGGAGGGCGACCACCTCCTCCATTCGAGGGATGCCGATCGTGGGGATCAGCTCGAGGTCCTCGCGACTCTCGGCGCCGAGCTCTCCGTCGAAGTCGAGGTCGCTGCGCTTCGTGGCGAGTCCGGGCGCCCCCAGCAGCGCAGCCTCCGGGAAGCGCGCTCGAGCGTCGGCCAGATAGAGGTGATGGAAGCAGTTCGGGGCCACCAACCGGGTCACCGGCCCGAGCGTCTCGAGCTCGGCGGCGAGCGCGTCGTCGATGGCGATCGGCGACCAGAGGGTGAGCTCTCCGCCGCTGCGGATGACCGTCATCCGAACGGGAAACCAGACGCCCCCCGGAAGGCGAAGGTCATCCGTGGCTTCCCAGAGCTCGTCGGCGAGGGGTCTCAGGCGGGGCATGTCGGTCCTTTCTGCGCGGGCTCCGGCCCGGCTCGATTTAGTCAAGCACCATTGACCAACATGGTCAAGTGCGCTTGACCATGTGCTAGGCTGGGCCCGTGGATCCCTCGTTCCCCGAAGCGCTCGAGACCGCCAAGCGCGCGAGCACGGCTCAGCTCCTCTTCAAGTGCGCGCGGCTGTTGAACGAGCACGCGCTCGCAACGATCCCGACGCCGGAGGGCACGGCTCGGCCGCGGCCCGCGCACATGGCGCTCTTCCCGCACATCGCGCTCGAAGGCACGCGACCGAGCGAGCTCGCGAAGAAGCTCGGGATCAGCAAGCAGGCCGTGGGTCAGCTGGTCGGCGAGCTCGAGGCGATGGGCGTGGTCGAGCGTCAGCCGGATCCGGACGATGGCCGCGCCAAGCGCGTGGTCTTCACCGAACAGGGGCTCCAGGGGATCCTCGAGGGCCTCGCGCACCTTCGGCGGGTGGAGGCCGAGCTCGCCGAGGCGATCGGCGAGGACACGATGGCGTCCCTTCGCGAAGCGCTACTCGTGCTCCACGACCACCTGGACACCGAACCCTGATCAGCCCCGCACGCTCTCCCAGTCGAGGTCGTGGCGGAGCAGGTACTTCCGAAGCCGGTCCGCGTCGTTGGTGCTCTTGCGTCGCTTGCGGGAGGCCGCGAAGAGGGTGCGGCCAGCGGCCGAGAGACTCTTCGACTCCCTGCACACGCGGACCACGTCGGCGAGCTGTGCGCGGTCGAAGCGGTCGAGCTCGGCCAGCCTTTCGGGTCCGAGCAGGTCTTTCAGCGAGGCGTCGACCTCCGTCGCACGAGACCAGGTGGCGCGCAGTCGATCGATCTCCGCGTCGACCGTCGGCCGGTCGATGCGTCCGCCAGGGGCGAGGGTCGCCATGCGAACGATCGCGGCGTGGAAGTCTCGGAAGCTCGCTGGCCAGGTCGCCTCGACCGTCGCGAATTCGAGAAAGCGCGCGCGGGCCTCGCGGTTCATCGTCAGCGCTTCCCCGCGCTCGGCGCCGACCTGCTCCAGCTCGAAGTCGAGGTTGGGCTCGATGTCCTCGCGGCGCTCGGCCAGGCCGGGCAGCTCGAAGGCCCAGAGATCGATCCGAGCGAGCAGGTCCTCGCGAAAGCGTCCGTCGCGCACGGCCGCGCGCAGGTCCCGGTTGGTGCCGCAGATCAATCGGAACTGGCTCTCGACCTCGCGGTCGCTGCCCACCGGGAGGAAGCGCTTGTCCTCGATCGCCCGCAGCAGCATCGCTTGCTCGTCGAGGCCGAGCTCGCCGACCTCGTCCAAGAAGAGCAGGCCACCATCGGCCGCGCGGAGCAACCCTTCGCGGGCCGCTGCCGCGCCGGTGAACGCGCCCTTCGTGTGACCGAAGAGCGCACTCATCGCACCGTCGCCGCGGAGCGTCGCGCAGTTCACCTCGACGAGCGGTCCGGCGAGCTGGCGCCGCGATCGCAGGAGCGCGTCGATCCGCCGCGCGAGCCGTGACTTGCCGGCCCCGGTGGGCCCGAGCAGGAGCACCGGCTCGGTCGAGCGCAGGACCACTCGCTCGAGTGACTCGATGAGCGCGTTGAAGCGCTCGCTGCGCGTGGCGATGCCCGCCTTGAGAAACGAGAGACTCGCCTCCCGCTCCTCCGCGAAGCGGCGCGCGAGCGCGTCGTAGCGAGAGAGGTCCAGGTCGATGATGGCGTGGCTGCCCAGGTCCTCGCCCTTCTTCGGCGGCGAGGTCTGAAGCAATTGCGCCGGGAAGTGGCGCGACTCGGTGAGCAGGAAGAAGCAGATCTGCGCGACGTGGCTCCCGGTCGTGATGTGGACGAGGTAGCGCTCGTTCTCGAGGTCGAAGGGGTAGCTCGTCGCGAAGCCATGCAGGAGCCCGAAGACTTCCTCGAAGTCCCAGGGGTCTCGGAGAGTCGTGCGATGGAGCCGCACCTCGCTCTCCGGCGAGACCTGGACGAAGTCGTCGGCGATCAGCCGCGCGAGCTTCTGGTGGGCCGGCACGTGCAGCAGCTCGACCCGGTCGACGAGCAGATCCTCCTGCTGGCCGATCCCGATCGTCGGCCGCCAGCGGTCCCACCGCCGGTCACCGAAACCTCGATCGAGCGTCGAGCCGAGGAACCCGAGGACCACCGTCTTCATATCCAGGTTTATAGAACACGATATCAACAGAGCGAAATAGCGCAGGGTGTGCGCTGAAATCATTGGGTTTATCGCTTGGTCCGACTCCTGCTCTCGGTCAGGGCAAACGAGGAGAAAACGACATGACCATCGACACGAACTACGACGTCCTTCCCACCAGCGGCCATCCCGTGAAGGCATGGATCCGCGGCGTGCCGGTCGAGGACGGCGCCAAGCAGCAGCTGATGGAGGTCGCGTCGCTGCCCTTCATCCACAAGTGGGTCGCGGCGATGCCGGACGTGCACGTGGGGAAGGGCGCGACCATCGGGAGCGTGATCGCGACCAAGAAGGCGGTGATCCCCGCGGCCGTCGGCGTGGATCTCGGCTGCGGGATGACCGCGGTCCGGACCTCGCTCGGCGCGAACGATCTCCCGGACGACCTCGCGCCGCTGCGAAGCGCGATCGAGGCGGCCGTGCCGCACGGGCGTAGCTCGCGTGGGGGGCGCGGCGACCGCGGCGCGTGGGGTGACCCGCCCGACGCGGTGACGTCCGCGTGGACCGAGCTCCTGCCGCGCTTCGAGGCCATCACCGACAAGCACCCGAAGATCGCGAAGTCGAACCACGTGGTGCACCTCGGGACCCTCGGGAGCGGGAACCACTTCGTGGAGATCTGCCTCGACGAGGACGACCGCGTGTGGGTGATGCTCCACAGCGGCTCGCGTGGAGTCGGGAACCGAATCGGGTCCCACTTCATCGGGCTCGCAAAGGAGGAGATGAAGCGCTTCTTCATCGACCTGCCGAACCAGGACCTCGCGTACCTGCCGATGGGCTCGCGCTACTTCGACGACTACATCGAGGCCGTGGGCTGGGCGCAGGACTTCGCGGCGGTGAACCGACGCACCATGATGGCGGCGGCGCTCCGTGCGCTGGCCGACACCGGGCTGCTGCCGGCGTTCGACGCGGACACCAAGGTGGTGAGCTGTCACCACAACTACGTCTCGTGGGAGAAGCACTACGGCGAGAGCGTGCTCGTGACCCGCAAGGGCGCGGTCCGTGCTCGCGAGGGTGAGCTCGGTATCATCCCGGGGTCGATGGGCGCGAAGTCGTTCATCGTCCGCGGGAAGGGCAACCGCGAGAGCTTCTGCTCCTGCTCGCACGGCGCGGGTCGCACGATGTCGCGCACCGCGGCGCGCAAGCGCTTCACGGTCGCGGACCACGCGGCTGCGACCTCGGGCGTGGAGTGCCGCAAGGACGAGGGCGTGATCGACGAGACGCCGATGGCGTACAAGGACATCGACGCCGTCATGGCCGCGCAGGCGGACCTGGTGAGCATCGAGCACACGCTCCGACAGGTCGTGTGCGTGAAGGGCTGAGAAGGCTGAGACATGGATCCGATCGACATCGATGGACGCGCGGGGGAGGGCGGAGGCCAGATCCTCCGAACCTCCCTCGCGCTCTCCGCTCTCACGGGGCGAACCCTCGAGATGCACCACATCCGGGCGGGTCGCGGGAAGCCAGGGTTGCTCCGTCAGCATCTGACGGCCGTGCGCGCCGCGGCGGCGCTCTGCGACGCCGAGGTGGAGGGCGCCGAGCTCCGCAGCGGCGCGCTCCGCTTCGTTCCAGGGACGCCGAAGCAGGGAACGCATCACTTCGACATCGGCTCCGCCGGGAGCGCCATGCTCGTGGCCCAGACGGTGCTGCCGATCCTCCTCCGCGTGGGCGGCCAGGTCCGCGTGGAGGGTGGGACCCACAACCAGTCCGCGCCGCCCTTCGACTTCGTGGAGAAGGTCTTCGTGCCGATGCTCGCTCGCATGGGCGCCGACGTGTCGGTGCGCCTGGACCGCGCGGGCTTCTATCCGGCGGGTGGTGGCGACTTCACCATCCGCGTGGCGCCGAGCGAGCTGCGCCCGCTCGAGGGGGCGATGAGCCTCACCGAGGGCGAGGTGTCCGGCCGCGCGATCTTCACCCGAGTCCCGGCCTCCGTCGCCGCCCGTGAATTGGCGGTGCTGGCGAGCGAGCTGGGGATCCCGAGCGAACGACTGCGCCCTCACGAGGTCCGTAGCCGCGGGCCCGGCAACGCCGTGCAGGTCTTCCTCGACGGGTCGGTCCCCGAGCTCGTCACGGCCTTCGGCAAGCGTGGCCGCCCGGCGGAAGAGGTCGCGCGCGACGCCGTCGCTCAGGTTCGCGCGTACCAGGCGATCGGCGCGCCGGTCGGTGAGTACCTCGCGGACCAGCTGCTGATTCCGCTGGCGCTCGGTGGCGGTCGTTTCCGAACCGGCCCGCTCTCGAGTCACGCGGAGACGAACGTCGAGACCATTCGCGCCTTCCTCGGCCCCGACGCCCTCACCGTCGAGCCCGACGGCGGGACGGTGATCGTCTCCGCGTGAGCACCGTCCGGACGCGGTCGAGCGAATGCGATCGACTCACTCTCCGCCGATCAGGCGGGCCACGGTCGTTCGGTGAGCAGCTCGTCGGCCCGCGAACGGAGCGGCTGAGGGAGCCGACCGGCGAGCGCGCTCTCGAGCGCTTCGGTCAGCCGCTCCGGCGACTCGAAGCGCTCCGCGGGGTCCTTCGCCAGTGCGAGCGCGAAGAACGCGTCGATGTCGCCCGGCACGGCCACGATCCGGCTCGGCTGCACCGGCATGTGGGAGACCACCTTCACGAGCACGCGCTTCATGTCTTCGCCCTCGAAGGGTCGCAGCCCGGTCACTGCGCGGTAGGCGATCGCGGCGAGCGCGTAGAGATCGGTGCGCACGTCCACGTTTTCACCGAGTGCCTGCTCGGGCGCCATGTACTCGGGCGTCCCGATCGGTTCGCCCTGGGTGAGCGTGCCGTCGGCGCCCATGAGCTTGGAGACGCCGAAGTCCAGGATCTTCCAGCGCACCGGATCGCCGTTCGCGCGGAAGAGGTTCTGCGGCTTCAGGTCGCGGTGGACGATCCCCGCGTCGGTCGCGGCGCGCACGCCCTGGCCGATCTGGCGGACGAGCTCCAGCACCTCCTTCGCCGGGAGACGGACCTCACGGCGGAGGACCTGGGCCAGGTCTTCGCCTTCGAGCCGTTCCATCGCGAGGTAGGGGATCGGCGCGGACTCGTCGCCGATCTCCAGCACCGTGACCACGTGCGGTGAGTCCAGCGTCGCGGCCAGACGCACCTCGCGGAGGAATCGGCGCACGAAGCTCGGCCGCCCGATCATCTCGGGCAGCAGCATCTTCACCGCGGCTGGCTCTCCCGTCTCCTTGTGCGTGGCCTCGTAGACCTCACCCATGCCGCCGCGCCCGAGCACCGCGCCGAGCTCGTAGCTGCCCAACGTCTGCTCCGTGAAGCGGCCCATCCCTCCCGCCTGCAGCGAGCGCTCGAGCTCCTGTCGCGCTTCCAGGAAGAGCGCTTCGCGGTGTGAGGCTCGCCGGACGGCTTCGTCGCGCTCGGCCAGCGACGCGACCATCGCTTCCCGCACGCCCAGCGCCTGCAGATAGGTGAAGACCATGAAGAGCGCGAAGCCGCCGACGACGAGCAGCTGGCCGATCGTCCCGAGCATCTCCGTCGCGGTGACCAAGCCCGGGTCCTCCAGCACGCCGAACGCCATCGCGCCGCCCAGCAGCGCGACCGGGGTGATCGCACTCACCAAGGCCATGCGAGCGACGCGTGCGCCGAAGCTCAGGCACGCGGCGTAGACGTTCAGCACGAACATCATCAGCGCCGGGCCGAACACGCCGAGGTAGTAGAGGACCCCACCGTTGGTGACGAGCGCGATGCCGAAGTACGCGTAGAGCGCTCCGGTCCGATAGCGCGAAGGCTTCGACGCGAGCCAGAAGAGGCCGAGGTTGTAGAGCACGCCCACGGCGAGGGCGACGATGAAGAGTCGGGTGGCGAGGGCGTCGCCCCCGAAGATCTCGGCGAACGCCAGCCCGATCAGGTTGAAGACCAACCCGACGAGCCCCATCCGACGGGCCTGCTCGATCTCCGCCTCGCGCAGGACGGTGTCTGGCTTGGGGAAGGGCACGACGGACGGAGGCACCGTCGTTCGGGCGATCGGCGCCCGCTCCACACGCGTCGGTCCGGTCGGATCGGATCGCGCCCCATCCTCGAGCTCATCCCCCACGACTGGCAGAGTAGCTCGCTCCGTCCTCGACCGGTGGGTGGCTGCCGTGTTCGGGGGAGCGGAACCGCACCGGTCCAGCCACCGAGAGCGCGCAACCGTTGCGCCACACGACGCTCGATCGCGCAAGAACGCCCCACGCGCGGGGCGCATCCACGGTGGAATTGCGGCTCGGCCATGGCCCGTGCTTTGCACTGCTCACTGCGGAGGCGTGGAATGACGAGCGTAGCGGACCTGATGACGACGGACCTGGTCACCCTTTCGGAGGAGGACGGGCTCGGTCGCGCGATGACCATCTTCACGGAGCTCCCCATCCGGCACCTCCCGGTGACGGACGGGGCGGTCCTGATCGGCATGGTGTCCCAGCGCGACGCGCTGAGCTGGTCCGGGTCGGTCATCGATCCGGGAGCGTTCTCTCGGTCCCAGGCGTCGAAGGAGGCCCGCGAGACCTTCGTCGCCGAGGTGATGATCCGCGACGTCGTCAGCGTCCCGCCGACGGCGACGGTCGTGGAAGCGGCACGGGCCATTCTCGAGGGCGGCTTCGGTTGTCTGCCCGTCGTCGACGAGGACGACAACCTCATCGGCATCGTGACCGAGACCGATCTGCTACGGCATCTCGTCAGCGGTGAGCTCACCTCCGATCAGGGCGCCCGTGCGCCCGCGGCCGTCCGACCGCTCGAATGACTACATGAGGATGCCGCGCTCGGTCGGCTCTCGCATCGGCGGCAGGTCGGCTCGGGGCACGCCCAGCCGCTGCCGGACGTTGACCTCGATCATCCGGCTGATCGCCGAGAGCGGTAGCCCGTTGTAGAACATCGTGAACGGGTCCTCGAGCACTCGGCCGACCTCGCTGATCAGGGCGAACGAGAGGCAGACGAGCAGGGTGATCGGGATGGTGTACCAGTGCAGGTCGCCGACGATCGACATCGGGAAGAGGAACGAGAAGGCCACCACCAGTCGGTCGGCGATGAATCCGTAGCCCGGCGGCATCGGGGTCTTCTTGATGCGCTCGCATCCGCCCTGGATGTCGAGCAGGTGCCTCAGCGAGAGGTCGAGGTTCGAGAGTCGGAACTCGTCGAAGTGTTCCTGGGTGCTGAGCTCGGTGGTCTCGGTGAGCTGCCGCTCCAGGAGCGTGTGGGTCAGGTTGCTCTCGGTCTTCAGGTGCTCGAGGTCCTCGTCCGGGAGCGACTCGAGGAACTCGTCGTCGGCGAAGGGATCCTGCTGGCGGAGCAGACAGCGGAGCGCGTGCACGTACGCCACGTGGCGCATGACCAGCCTCTCCTTGTGCCCCTCGTCCTTCACGTAGGCGACGACCTGGCTCGCCCAGTGGCGCGAGGTGTTGATCATCCGCCCCCAGAGCTTTCGGCCTTCCCACCACCGGTCGTAGGCCGAGTTGGTTCGGAAGCTGACGAAGATGCCGAGCGCTCCACCGACCACGGCCATGGGCAGCGTGGGGAGCTCCATGGTGGTCATCCCCAGCAGCTTGTGACCGGCCACCACCGCGGTCGCGGCGAGCGTGAAGACGATCGACTTCTTCCACTGCCAGCCAAGGAGCCCGAGCACGGAGCCCCGCCGTCCCCCCATCATCATGTCGGTCGACCCCTGCGCAGCTCTCGTCGTTCGTCCACACCGCATGGTCTCCGTCGGGCCTCGGCGATCAAGGGTCGAATCCGCCGCTGTCGATCGGGAGTGCGCGGTCCACGAAGCGGTGGCACAACGAGGAGGTGCTCGAAGACGAGACGATGGTGGTCTGTCCATGGTGCCATCAGGCCCAGCTGCTGGTCGTCGATCCCTCCACTCGTGGACGGATGGTCCAGGACTGCGACGTCTGCTGCCGACCCTGGCAGGTGTTCGTCGAGCGCGGTCCGGATGGGGAGCTCTGGGTCCAGGTCGACCGGGCGTGAGCCCCCGCCGCCAGCGCGGGGTATGCACATTTTTCATGCACCCGAAAAGAGTTCAGCCCGTTCCGTCGTAGCTTCCTGAAATCGCTTGGTGTTTTCGCATGGTGTGAATCTTGCGTTACACAGGGCCGATGGTTCCTTTCCGCCAACGACGCTCCCGCCGATTGCGGGGCTTCACCCTCCTCGAGCTCATGGTGGTGGTGGTCATCGTCGGTGTGGTCGCCGCGCTGGCGGCTCCCACGATCGGCAACGCCATGGCCAATCGTCGAACCAACGAGTTGGCCCTGGACGTGGTCCGCATCGTTCGACAGGGCCGCTCTGCATCCGTGGGTCAGGGGCGCGCGTACTTCCTCCAGATCGACCCGGCGAACGAGGAGCTGGCGCTCTTCCGTGGGACCACCAACCGCTGCACCCCGCGCGCGGGCTGGGACGCGATCGTCGCGCCCGGATGCGCCGGCAACGCGCGCTGCACCGCCTACGTGGACGGGCCGGTGGTCGGTGAGTCCAGCTACGACTTCCAGGTCGACGGCTCGGACACCCCCATCGACATCTGCTTCGAGCCCACCGGCATCACGCGCTGGTCGGTGTCGAGCTCGGCGTTCCTTGCCACCCATCCGAACGGTGGCGTCCAGGTCAACGTGCGGCGCGTGGTCGGTGGCGCGACCGCCGGCGTGGCGAAAGTCGTCGTGATCCCCTTCGGCGCGGACGCGCGGGTGATGCGATGATGCTCCGTCGACGCCGAGGCGAAGAGGGCTTCACCCTCATCGAGGTGATGATGTCGCTCGCGATCCTGGTCGTGGGCGCCGTCGGGATCCTCTCGATGCAGAGCGCTTCCACCCGAGGCAACGTCGCCGGTCGACGGATGTCGGTCGGGACCCAGCGTTCGTCCGTGTGGATCGAGCGGATTCGCCGGGACGCGCTCTTCTGGCAGACGCCGGGCGATCCGGTCGGGGTCGCGCCCTCGGCTCAGTACATCACGCGAGTCGGTGGCGACTGGTTCGTTCCGGTCAGCATCGACACGGCGGAGACCGCTGCGGCGAGCTGGACCGGTCAGGACATCGCCGGGACCATGGCGCCGCAGTACTGCACTCACATTCGGCTGAGCTGGGCCATTCCCAACCAGAGCATTCGCGCTGACGTCCGTACCTTCTGGTCGCGGGAGCATGGGACGCAGCACACACTCGTCACGAACAACTGCTCGCTCGGCACGGAGGCGGCCGTCTCCATCGATCTGGCGTCGGCGGCGCCCGACCTGAGCGCGGTGTACAGCTCGACGCTGCTGCGCTGGAACCCGGAGGCGCCATGACCATCCGTCGACGTCGAGGCGAGGCCGGCTTCACGCTGGTGGAGCTGATGGTCGCGCTCGTCGCGGGTCTGATCGTGATCTCCGCCGCCTACGTCATCGGTGGCGCGTCGGCCGAGCACTTCTCCGAGCAGCAGCGCATCGGCCAGACCCAGACCGCGGTTCGGATGGCGATGATGCAGCTCGAGGCCGACATCGAGCGGGCGGGCCTGCACGCGACGCCGAACAGCACCAACGCGGACAACTGTGGGCTCGCGCCGCCCAACCGGATCCAGGCGGTCGACTTCGAGCCGGGCTTCTACACGGGGGTCCTCCCCAACGCGGGCGCGAACCCGGGCGTCGCGGCCGACCAGGTGATCCTCACGGGCAATTACGCCACGAGCGACGCCTACCTGGTTAACACGGTCGGGCCGACCGGGAGCCAGATCGTGCTGCAGCCCAACTGGCAGGCGATGCGCCGCGACTTCGGTCAGTGGGGGCCGGCCGACCCGGCGGAGACGCCGGCGCCGCCGCCCTTCGACGAGACTCGCTTCCAGCAGGTCTTCCGCGCGGGCCGGATGCTCCGTCTGCAGACGAACGCCGGCAAGGAGCTCTTCGTGACGATCCAGGGCACCGACCCGGGCGGCGCGGGGATGCAGGGTCCGGTCATCAACGTCCAGCCCAACATCCCGGTGGGCGATCTCTGCGTCGGCGGCCTCGCCGATGGAGCGCTGGTCGCGCCGCTGGTCCAGATCGAATACGCGGTCGTCGATCCGACGACCGACTCGGCGCTCTCCGTCTTGGTGAACCCCTCGACGACGACCGAGCTGGACAACGCGCTCGGCCGGACGAACGCGGTGCTCGTGCGGCGGGAGCTGGACTTCAACGGCGCGGTGATCGCCGGGACGACGCGGATCGTCATGGAGTACGTCGCCGACTTCCAGGTCGAGTTCATCTTCGACACCTCCGGTCCTGGCGTCGCGCCGAACATCACCCGCTCGGACGACGACGGCGCGGCCGGCGTGCTCAACGTGACCCCGGAGCAGGTTCGTTCCGTCGGTGTCCACCTCGCCGCGCGCACGCGACAGCACGAGGAGCGCTTCGCCTTCGTGCCCCGCACCGACCCCGCCGTCGAGCCGCTCACGAGCTACCAGGTGAGCGGCATCGCTCCCGGCGCGGCCCGCGTGCGCTCGCTCCACAACGAGATCCTCATTCCCAACGTGGCCTACCGATGACCCGTCGACTCCGCCGACCCCAACGCTCCGAGGAAGGTGCCGCCATGCTGGTGGTGCTCTTCATCCTCCTGATGACCACGGCCACGGCCGTCTACGCGGTCCAGTCGACGATGACCGAGATCCGCGCATCCGGTCACCATCGGATGGCGACCCAGACCGACCGCCTCGCCGAGACGGGTCTCACCGCCGGTCTCGCGTGGGTCGATCGCAACGGCCCCGAGGTGTTGATTCGGTCGACCGCTCGCTCGGCGGGCTCCCGACTCGACCTGACGCCCTTCGAGCCGGTCGGTCTCGCGCCGGACAAGAACGGTCTGCGCCTCTACGGCGCGGGCGCTGCGCCCGACGGAACGGTGCTGCCCGGCGAGCTCAACACCGGCGTGGCCAACGCGGTCGATCGTCGTGAAGACGTGCTGGGTCCGCGCCAGCCCTACGAGCCCTTCCTCGCGGTCGATGTCTACGACAGCTACCGCTACGTCGGCGTGCTCCCCGGCTACCCCGCGGGCGGGCAGGGCAACCTGACCTTCGTCTCCGCCACCTACACGTCGCGCGGCCGCGCGCGGCTCCCCACCGAGACTCGCGAAGCGGACCAACGCTTCGCTCACGAAACCGCCAGCGACTCCCGTGCCCGGGGAGTCTCCGGCCCCTTCTGATCCGAAACCCGTCCGAGACACGCTCATGAATCGCCTTCTCGCCATTTCCCTCTCCGCCTTCTGCCTCTTTGCGGCTTCCGCCGTGCAGGCGCAGAGCGCCGACGTCCGCGACCTCCGCCCCGTCGTCATGCTCCTGATGGACACGTCGGGCTCGATGATGTTCGAGGACGACAGCCGGACGATGCCCAACTGCAGCGCGAGCACGCCCGAGCGAAACCGCTGGGCACACACGCTCGAAGCTCTCACCGGCACGTGGGGGTCGAGCTACTCGTGCACGGTGCGCGAGCGGGACGGAGCGGCGTGGTGCGCGGGCGAATCGCACTGCACGTCGCCGGTTCCCTACGTGACCCATCCGGGAACGACCGGGCAGGCGACGGACGGCGTGCTCGACTCGTACCTCCCGCGCGTGAAGTTCGGGCTCATGACCTTCGATCCGATCCTCTCGATCCTCGACGCGGGCAGCGGTCGAGACCGGGGCATGCTCGAGATGTCGCTGTGGACCAGCAGCGTGGAGATCAAGTCGCGCGAAGACACCGGCGGATTCTCGTACGCCGAAGCGCGCGAGCTCTCGTTCCCTGGCTGTGGCTCGCCTCGAATGGTCAACCTCGGCGCGGCCAACGACACCGCGACCGGTGGCGCCCTCATCAGCGTCGGCAGCGACGCGGTCGGCAACTTCGCCACCATCAACGCCAACATCCAGGATGCACTGCTGGGTGCGCGTCCTGCCGGCGGCACGCCCACGGCGGCCCTGCTCACGGACTTCGAGTACTACCTCGACAACCACCCGGACGTCGCGCCGATCCGCGTCGTGAATGGTGCGGGTGACGGCTACGCGTCCTGCCGTCCGAAGTACGGCATTCTCTTCACCGACGGTGAGTCGAACCTCGACTTCCGCGATCCGCGCATCAACTGCGGCGCCGGCGGTACCGTCTGCCCCTACGACCGTCTCGAGGAGACGGCCGGGCGCCTCTGCGCCTACAACGGGAGCGAGTGCACCGGCCCCCTCGATGGCCTCTACGTGGTGGGCTACGACGTCAGCCCCACGGCGGTCGCGGAGCTGAACCTCCTCGCCGACGCGGGCGGCACGTGCGCCGACCCCAGCGGGAACTGCGCGTTCATCATCGACAGCAGCGCGGTGGCCGACCCGACCGCCGCCATCCGCGCGGTCTTCGCCGAGATCCTCGACCGAGCGGCGCCTGGCACGACGACCCGAACGGCGCCCGCCATCGCGGCGACCGGCGCGGCCTCCTCCAGCCAGGGCCAGCTGCAGATGAACACCGGCTTCGTGCTGCCCGAGGACCCCGGCGACCCCTGGCGAGGGATCATCGAGCGCAAGCGGTACCTCTGCGACGGGGTCGACCTCACCGAACAGCCGGTCGAGGCGATCGACCGCTTCCACGACATCCTGGATGCTCGCAGCGAGTCGGACCGACGGATCCTGACGGTCGTCCCCTCGGACTACCGTGACGCCACGGGTCACCTGGTGGGCGAGGACACCGGTCTTCCCTCGATGTCGCCTGCGTCCGGCGGCCGCGGCAACCGTGGTGGTGGCAACAACGGCAACCGAGGTGCTGGCGGTAGCCAGTGCGGTGGCGGCGGCGGCGGCGGCGGCGGCGGCGGCGGCGGCGGCGGCGGCGGCGGCGGCGGCGGCGGCGGCGGCGGCGGTCCGCCCACCAGCACCGGCGCGCTCGAAGAGGGCCTGACGATGGAGGAGTTCGAGAGCAGTAACTCCAACATCAGCCGGCAGCTCCTCGGCGTCTCCACGGCTGCAGAGCGCTCCGCGGTCATCGACTTCGTCCGCGGCGCGAGCTCGGTGCGCGCGAACAAGCTCGGCGACATCTACCACTCGAGCCCGGTCGTGGTCGGGCCCCCCGAGCTCGACCTCGCCGACGAGAGCTACAACGCCTTCAAGACCGTTCCCGAGGTCGCGAACCGACCCCGCGTGATGTACGTCGGCGCCAACGACGGCATGCTCCACGCGTTCGCGGTCGAGGACACGACCATCACCGACGGTGACCACGCCGGTGAGGAGTACGACGCGGGCGAGGAGCTCTGGGCCTTCATTCCCCCCATGATGCTCCCGCGCCTCGATGCGTCCCGGAGCGCCCACCAGTTCATGGTCGACGGTGACCCGATCGTGCAGGACGTCTTCTTCCGGAAGCAGCCCGGCCAGATCCACGCGCCGGGCGACCCCGAGGGCTATCACACCGTCCTGCTCTTCGGCCTGCGCGGCGGCGGCAACGGCTACCTCGCGCTCGACGTGACCGATCCGCTGGAGCCGGAGTTCCTCTGGCAGGTGTCGGCCGACACGATGGGCGCGACCTACGGCACCCCGGCCATCGCCCAGGTGCTGGCGCGAGTCGACGGCAACCTCGAGGAGCGAGCCGTCGCGCTGCTCCCCGGCGGCGCGGGCAACGACCTCGCGACCTTCTCCTGCGGTGGTGTGCCCCAGCCCCTCCCCGACGGCCGGATGAGCAAGCCGATCGGCTGCCCTTCGCGGGGCGTCGGTCGACCCCCGGTCAACGAGGGAACCCTGAACGCTCGTGAGAACCAGCGCTGCTGGGACGAGACCGGGCGAACGATCACCTTCGTCGACCCGGCGACCGGCGAGCTGGTCACGCTCTTCGACGACGACGTCTTCAACGCTCCGATGGTCGGTGGCGTCACCTTCTTCCCGGGCGAGCCCGGGACGGTATCGACCCGAGCGTTCATGACGGACCAGGACGGTGTCATCTGGCGCTTCGACATCTCCACGCCGGAGGTCTCGGATTGGACCGCGTTGCCCTTCCACGACATGTTCCACGACCGCACCGCGACCGAGGGTCAGCCGGCCTTCGACGCCCCGATCGTGACCGTCGATCCCGAAGGCAACATCGTCGTGATTCAGGGCACCGGTAACACCGACGACCTGGAGGCGCTCCGCGACAACCGCATCGCATCGGTCACCGAGCTGCTGACCTTCGACGACGACGGTAGCCTCATCGACGTGAGCGGACGGTTGAACTGGGAGATCACCACCGAGATCAGCGAGCTGGTCACCGGTCAGCTCCAGCTCTTCGACAGCACCGTGTACTTCTCGACCTTCCGTTCGGCGGTCTCTCCCACCGACGCCTGTCAGTTCGGTGAGAGCCGGATCTGGGGCGTGGACTACATCCAGTCCTCGGGCACGAACGCCAACGGCACCAACGCCGCCCTCGGCCGGATCATCGACGACGGCGGCGCCGAGGTCGTCTCGCTACCTCCGATGAGCAACCAGCTGGTGATGGGAGTGGAGATCGCTCAGCAGCCGAGCTGCACCGTCTTCGAAGAGGTGACGGTCAACGACCCGTACATCGGGCCGCGAACCTACTCGCAGGCGACCGCCACGAACCCCGGCTCCTTCCAGCTCGTCGCCCAGGTCAGCGGTGACGGCGTGGCCGCGCCTGGCGGCACCGTGGGCGAGTTCACCAGAGAGTTGCCGCGGCCGACGTCGGTGACGAGGATTCAGGGATGGGCTGGCACCGTACGGGAGTGATGGTGTTGGTGATGCTCGGCTGCAGCACCACGACCGAGGACGCCCAGCAGGCGATCCCGATCGACGAGACGAACGATCTCGAGTCGTCGCTCGATCCGAACGGGCTCTTCGACATGGACGGACGGTTGCGTCCGTCGGACGAGCGGGTCGCGGGCTTCACGCTTCCGCGTGGGCTCGACGCGCTCGAGCTCGACCGACCCCGGGAGCACCACTACCTCGCGCCCGATGTCGACGTGGACGACCTCGTCGCCTACCTCGGACCCAGGCTCGTCACCGGCGCCGTCGATCGCGTCGGCGGTGGCGCGACCTTTCGCGAGGCCGTTCCCCGCGAGGTGCGGAGCGGTGCCGTGCGTCTGGACGTCTCCGCTCACCCCTCGCCCCGCGGCGGCTCTCGGCTGACGATCGTCGAGCTCCCTCCGGAGCGGCGTGACCTCGCCCCCGGCCAGCTGGATCCCGCCCGAGTTCGAACCGCCGAGCAAGCGCTCCGCAATCTGGAATGACCCCTTCGATGCGACTCACCCCTTCGCCTCTACGTACCACCGCTCACGGAGCCCTCGCGGCGCTCTGCGTGTTCTCCTTCGCCTGCGGCGACGACATCCCGCCTCGCCCGCCGACCGATGGCGGCCCGCGAGCCGATCAGGGCATCGACCTCGGCCCCGTGGACCTCGGTCCCGAGGAGGACGGTGGTGAGGAAGTCGACGGCGGGAGCACCGAGGTGGTGTGCACCGTCGGCGATCGCGTCTCGCTCGGCACGGATGCCGAGGCGCGCCCCCAGCGGGTGGCCCTGGCCGCCGGCGCGAGTGGGACCATCGCCTCTTGGGCCGCCAACGATGGCGAGTTCACGAACGCGTTCGCTCGGCTCCTCGGGAACGACGGCTCCGCGTCGGACGTGATTCCGCTGACCGACGACTTCGGCGAGCAGGAGGCCGTGCACGCGGTCCGCACGAGCAGCGGGTTCATCGTGGCCTGGTTCGAGCTCGTCACGGGCGAGGGCTTCGAGATCGTGAGCCGGGCCCTCGACTCGAGCGGCAACCCGACCGCCGAGCGGCAGGTCGTCACCGCCGGCGATGGCGTGCGCCACGACAACCCGGCGCTCGCGTTCGGCCAGGAAGGGCCGGTCATGGTCTTCGTGCAGGACGACACCTCGGGCAACCGCGAGGTGTTCGCGGTCGCGCTCAACGACGACGGAACCGCCGACGGAACGCCGGTCTCGGTGCTCGACAGCGAGTATGGCGTCAGCCAGCCGGTGCTCGTCGAGCGCCCCGCGGCTGCCCCGATGCTCCTGGTCACCGACCTCAACCCAGGCGGAGTCACCGACGAGCGCGCGGTCTGGTTCCAGCCGCTGACCGGCGCCCTCGCGGCGAGCGGCGACCCCCGTCGCGTGGACCTGGACGGCAACGCCGCCGGCGACGTGATGGCGGCGGTCACCTCGAGTGACGACGTGGGCATCGCGTTCGACGTTCGAGTCGCGAGCATCCGCAACGAGGTCCACTACCGCCCGGTGCTCGCGGGCACGTCGGAGCCGGTGGGCCTCGAGGAGGTGCCCTCGGACACCCAGACGAGCGATCCCGGCATCGCCTCGATCGCAGGCGGCTTCGCCATCGCATACCGCAGCCTCGAGCCGACGCCGAGCATCGAGGTGGCCTTGGTCAGCGTGCCCGGCGACGTGATCGGCACGGTCGACCTCGGCGCCACCACGGAGAACGGCGGCGCGGTCAGCGTGGTCGCGACGCCCGAAGGTCGACTCTGGGTCGCCTGGGCAGAAGAGGGCGACACCGAAACGGAGCTCGTGGCAGCGAGGGTCACATGCGAGTGAGGCTTGCCATGGCTCTGCTCCTCGCTGCTGGCTGCGGCGACGACCTCCCGACCGGTCCGTCGGTGGACTTCGGGATGCGCGACTCGGGGACCTCCGACGGCGCGACCCCGACCGACGGTGCGCTACCGGACGGATCGGCCGACGATGGCGGAAGCACCGACGGAGCGACGCCCGATGACGGCGGCACGATGGACGGATCCACGCCGGCGGACGGCGGGCCCGCCGACCTCGGAAGCGAGAGCGATCTGGGGCCGGTCGGCGACCTCGGGCCTTGCAGCGGCAGCATGTTCGATCCGTGTCTCTGTCCTCCGGTGCCGCCCACGATCTGCGCAGGTGACGGCGAGTGCGGGACGGGCGAAGCGTGTGCGCCGAACGCGTGTGGCGAGTCCACTTGCCAACCTCGTGGCGCTGCCTGTGTCGACGCCGACGATTGCGCTCCGGGTGCGAGCTGTACCGACGGAGTCTGCGAACGAGCGGGCGACTGCACCGACGCGCTCGACTGCGCGCCTGGCTTCTTCTGCGAGTCGGGTACCTGTGTGGATCACCGTGTGGCGTGTCGCGACTCCGTCGACTGTCCGCGGGGCTTCCACTGTCAGCCGCCCACGATGGGCGGCGCCGGTCTCTGCGTGCCCAGTGCGCGTCGCTGCGCCAACGACGGCGCGTGCGACCCGGGCTTCGTGTGCATCGACATCGACGAGGACGGCGATACCGAGTGCCAGTTCTCGACCGGGAGCTGTCAGCAACACTCGGACTGCGCGTCCGGGGAGCTGTGCGGGCTGGGCGATGGGTTCGCGGCCGCGCGCTGCGGCACCACCGGCATCTGTTCCGACGACGATGACTGCGCCGGAACCGATCGCTGTCTCGCCCTCTTCGGCGACGACGTGCGGGTGTGCGTGCCTGCGACCGGAACCTGTACCTCCGTGACCGATTGTGGGGCCAACGAGCTTTGCGGCGTTGTCCTCGGCGGGACCTCCTTGGAGTGCCTGCCATGACCCGATGGGACCAGAACATGAAGAACCTCTCCATTCTCCTCAGCCTGTGTTGTCTCGCCGTGGCGCTCGCGGGTTGCGGTGAAGGGCTACCCGGAGCGCCCGGTGGCGAGGACGGACTGCCGATCGACGGTGAGTCCGACAGCTGCCTCGTTCCCTCGGCTGGCTGTCCGTGCGACGGAGAGGCACCGCGCGAGTGCTACGTCGAGCACGGCTCGGCGGGCGGCGACGTGATGTGCGGCGCGGGCACCCGATACTGTCGCGGCGGGACATGGAGCGCCTGTGAGGATCTCGAGGACTTCACGATCGCGCGGAGCTCGGCCGCGATCACCGGTCCGGTCGCCTGTTCGCTCTGTGATCCGCTCTGCAACGTCTCGACCGATCGACCCGACGATGGAGACCTGAGCACCGACAACTCCGATGGCGTGATCTACGACCCGATCGGTGGCGGCATCTCGATCCCCCCGAGCCCCTTCGAGACGCCCGAGCTCGTCGACACCGACGGTGATGGCGTCGCCGATGTCGCCGACGACTGTCCCACCACCCCGGGCAGCCCCGACTTCTTCGGGTGCACCACGGGGCGCGATGGCATCTACTTCGAGCTTCCCTTCAACGGTCCCGCCGAGCTCGAGCCGTGCGAGCTGAGCGTCGGTCTGAACAGCGTGGACGTCTACTTCCTCGTGGACACCACCGGTTCGATGGGCGGCGAGCTCTACAACCTGCAGCGTGGCCTCACGTCGGGCACCTACATCGCGGGCTGCCCCGGCGGCATCATCGGCGCCATGGACTGCACCATCCCGGACATCCAGTTCGGTGTGGGTCAGGCGGAGGACTACCCGCGCTCGCCCTTCGGTGTCTACTACGACGATCCCTACGTCCATCGACAGGACATCACCGCCAGCGCGGCCGCGGCCCAGGCTGCGGTGAACGCGCTGAACCTCGGAAACGGCTACGACTGGCCGGAGAGTCAGGGCTCCGCGCTCTGGGCCGTCGCCACCGGCAACGGACTCGGGGGCTACACGCCTGCGCGGTCCGGTTGTCCGGCGGGCACGTGGGGCTACCCCTGTTTCCGCGAGGAGGCCATCCCCGTCATCGTCCTGATCACGGACGCCCCCTTCCACAACGGCAACCGGTTCCCCTACTCCGGTCTGGGCTTCACGGCGCCTTCGTGGGCGAACACCATCTCCGCGCTGCGTGCCGCCGGCATCCGGGTGATCATCATCGAGTCGGCCAACTGGTACTACTACTCCGACCGCCGCGCGTGCCTCGACGACTACGAGGAGGTCGCCACCCAGACCGGCGCGGTCGACGGAGCGGGCGACCCCTTCGTCTACAACATCAACAGCAACGGCACCGGTCTCGACGGCGCCGTCGTCAGCGCCATCGACGACCTGGCCAACGCCACGCGCCTCGACATCGTGGCGCGAGCCATCGACAACCCGGCGACCGCGTTCGACGAGCGGCAGCTGGTCTCGTCGGTCACCGCGGCGACCTACAGCCCCGGCGGCGCGTGTGGCGGCCGGAGCGGCAACCGCTTCACCGCGTGCGTCCCGGGTTCCGACGTACGATTCGAGATCGTCTTCCACAACGACGTGGTGATGCCCACCGCGGTGCCGCAGGTCTTCAACTTCTGGATCCGCGCCTACTACGACGGCACGTCGCTCGCGGCGGAGAAGCCGGTGCGCATCGTCGTCCCGCCGGAGAACCCGTGCATCGTCGCGGCGACGACGGGGATGCCGTGTCCGCGGGACTTCGGTTCCTACTGGCGCGTCCACGACGCCGCCGATGGTTGCTCGGTCCCGCCCGAGAGCCCGGTCTGGGGCGAGTTCGACTGGACCGCCACCACGCCGAGCGACTCGTACATCGAGTTCTCGTTCCAGACGGCCGCCACCGAGGCCGGGCTCAGCGGCGCGACTCCGGTGCGTGTGACGGTGCCCCCGACGACGCCGACCGTCGACGTCGGGGCGCTCCTCAACGGCGCCGGCATCAGCCCCTCGCTGCGCTACCTGCAGGTGACGGCCACGTTGGCGAGCAGCCTCGACCACGAAGACGAGCCGGTGCTCCAAGAGATGCGGCTCGACTACACGTGCACCACCACGGAATGACCCGAGCGGTCCTGTTGGCCCTCGCGCTCGCCGGCTGCGGCGAGCCAGGGGTCGACGGCGACGCCTTCGTGGTTCCCACGGATGCGTCGATGACGGACGGCGGGGTCGACGGTGGCTCGATGGGAGAGGATGCCTCGGTCGACGGGTTCGTCGACGGCGGACCGATCTCGATGGACGGCGGTTTCGGACCGTGCTCGGCCGCTGGCGAGCCGGGGGTCTGCATTCACGTCGACGACTGCGATGGGGTGTCGACGCCGGGCCTCTGTCCGGGACCGGCGGCCATCCAGTGCTGCACGTCGGGCGAGGGCGGCTCGTGCGACCCGGACGCCATGCCGACGCCGAACGACGGCCTCACCGAAGGCCCCGGCACCGGTGGGTGTCCGAACGGCATGGTGCGCGTCGGCGCCTTCTGCATCGACCGCTACGAGGGGTCGCTCGTGCTGGTCGACGACGGTGGCCCGATCGGTTCCTGGTCGCCCTTCCATCCGCCCGACGGCGTCCGCGTGGCGGCCATCAGCGCCGAAGGCGCGGTGCCCCAGGGCTACATCAGCGGCACCCAGGCGGCAGCGGCCTGCGCCGAGGCCGGCAAGCGCCTCTGCACCAACACCGAGTGGCTCAGCGCGTGTCGGGGCGCGACCGACCGCGTCTATCCCTACGGCGACACGCGGGTCGACGGCCGATGCAACGACGCCCGCGCGGTACATCCGGCGGTCGAGCGCTTCGGCACCACCGAGGACTGGATCTGGTCGCGGCTCGGCGACGCCTGCATCAACCAGCTCCCGGAGAGCGTGGCGCTCACGGGCGCCCACCCCGACTGCGTGACCCCCGAGGGCGCCTTCGACATGATGGGCAACCTCCACGAGTGGACCTCCGATCCCGAGGGCACCTTCCGCGGTGGCTTCTACGCCGACACCCGCGTGAACGGCGAAGGCTGCCTCTACCGGACCACGGCCCACTCGATCGGGCACTGGGACTACTCGACCGGCTTCCGCTGCTGCTCGACCCCCTGAGCGAATGCCGCTACACCTCCGATCGATGCGCGCCGTTTGCGTCTACTGCGGCTCTGCCCCCGGAGCCGACCCCGTCTACCTCGAAGCCGCCCGAGCCCTGGGCACCACGTTGGCCGAACGCGGCCTCGGCCTGGTCTACGGTGGCGCCCGCGTCGGCTCCATGGGGGCGGTCGCGGACGCGGCCCTCGCCGCCGGCGGCCGCGTCGTCGGTGTGATCCCCGAGTCGCTCCGCTCCCGCGAGCTCGCGCACCAGGGTCTCACGGAGCTCGTCGTGGTCGACTCGATGCACGAGCGGAAGGCCATCATGGCCCAGCGGGCGGACGCGTTCCTCGCGCTCCCCGGCGGCCTCGGCACCCTCGAGGAGCTCTTCGAGGTCCTCACGTGGGCGCAGCTCGGCATTCACGCCAAGCCTTGTGGGGTGCTCGACGTGGCCGGCTACTGGAGCCCCTTGCTCTCGTTCCTCGACCGCGCAGTGGACCAGGGCTTCGTGACCCAGCTCAGTCGGGATCTGCTCATGGTCGGCGACGACGCCGGTCGCCTGCTCGACCGTTTCGCCTCCTTCGAGCCCGCGCCGCGACGACGTTGGCTCGACGCGACCGAGACTTGAGCCGCTTTCGCCCGATGTGGGTGGGGCCTCCTCGCGTTTCGGCGCCAGCCTGCTACCCCTCCGGTCGGTGCTCTCCCAGCTGAAGAACGAGGTCGCGAAGGCCGGACTCGATGGCCGTGCCATCGACGACGTCGTGGCCCGCGTTCCGGCCCCAGCGGTCGCCGATCTGCTCGGCGAGATCGCGCGGCAGGTCTCCGTCGTGACGCTCGGGACCTTCCTGCAGCACGGCGGCGTGAACCGCTTCATCGAGCGGCAGCTGAGCCCCTCGCGCCGCGAGCTCGTGATGGAGGCGATCCGCGATTTCGTCGCCAAGCCGAACGACCCGCCGTGGCGCTGGAACATCGTCGCGCACCACGACTCGATCGCCGGCGGCCGCTCGGACAACGCGCCGCGGACCGTGAAGGGCATCGAGAAGTGGGCGCACGACGAAGGCGTCGCCGAGCGCCTGCAGGACCCCGCCATCAACGCCTTCGCGCTGGTCGACCCGGGCATGACGTGGTCGATCGATCGCACCGAGTCGACGGTCGCCGAGCTCCTGCGCGCCCGTGGCGTGTATGGCGGACCCAGCCCGGAGGCCGCGGTCATCGCGTACCTGCGCTGGGCGATTCGGCGGAAGAAGCTCGACGCGCACCGCGCGCGGATCTGGGCGACGCGACCGAAGGAGCACTCGCTCCGGGTGCTCTCGATCCGGCTCGAGGACGCGCTCTCGCGACTCGACGCTCGCTCCGACCGACCGGCGCCCCTGGCGCGGGCCGAGCTCACGATCCTGCAGGACCCGCCCGGCGCGCGCGCGGTGCTCGCGGGCCGGAAGGGCTCGGTGGAGCTCACGCTCCCCTTCACCGGCTACGAGGAGCTGCCGCTTCGCCTCGATCGGGAGCACGCCGACCACGAGCATCGCGTGGTGCTCGAGTGGGCGATGGACGCGGTCCACGATCCGAAGAGCCCGCTGCGGCCGGCGCTGCTCCTGGCGCTCGGTCGTCCGAGCTGGGAGCGACTCGTCGATCGCATCGAGCGCGTGGCGCAGACGGTGGTCGACACCGAGACCGTCACCCAGCGGGTCGGCTACCGGGTGTCCTCGCACGGGAGCCGCGGCGTCCGGGTGGTCTGCACGCTGCAGAAGCGGACGAAGCGCGGCTGGTCCAAGGGGCAGGAGACGGCGGCCCGACAGCTCGTGGAGCACGACGCCGCCAGCGAGCGCGACCGCATCGCCCTCGAGCGGCTGAGCCGGGCCGAGGAGTTCGGTGACGACCCGCGGCAGGAGTGGCGACACGCCCACGTGCTGCAGGCGCTGGTCGGCCACCCGGTGGTCACGCTGGGGCGGACCGCGTCGCGGCTCGAGGTGATGCGGGCGACTCCGCTCTTCGCGCTCGAGCCGGCCGAGGGCGGCTATCGCCTCGTGGTGCGCCTCGACGAGATCGAGGTCGACGACTTCGGTGACAGTCAGTGGCTCGCGACGCTCGACGAGGAGAGCGGCCGAGTGCACGTGGCGGAGCTCAGCGAGCGGGTGCGCGAGATGGCCCACGCGGTCGCCGAGCATCGCGCGATCGTTCCGCCCGCGGTCGAGGGGCGCTTGCTCACCAGCCTGGCGCGGGTGCAGCCCGATGCAGGCCTGGTCGTGCCTTCGGCGCTTCGCGGAGAGGCGCGTGACCCGGACCGGCGGCTCGTGGTTCGGCTCTCGCCGGACGAGCTCGGCCTCGAGATGGCGATGGGCACCCGTCCGATGGAGGGTGGTCCCTTCTGGCTCGCCGGCGAAGGACCGCAGACGGTCTTCTCCGCCGAGGGCGAGAGCCGGGTCCACGCGCAGCGGGACCTGAGCGCGGAGACCCAGGCGGCGCGGAAGCTCGCCGACGAGCTCGGACTCGGGGCACGCACGCGCCACCACATCGGCGATCTCGACCGCGCGCTCGAGGTGGTCTGGTCGCTCGGCGAGCGCGAGGATGTGGTGCTCGAGTGGCCGGAGGGCAAGCGCGGCTGGCGCCTCGGCAGCACCGGCGTTCTCAAGGTGCAGGTTCGGCGCGCGGGCGATCTCTTCGATCTGGGCGGCGGCGTGGACGTCGACGGCAAGGAGGTGCCGCTCGCGCAGCTCCTCGAGGCCGTGCGCGCCGGTCGACGCTTCGTGCAGGTGACCGCGACGCGCTTCGCTCGGATCGAGAAGAGCCTCCGCGATCGACTCGAGAAGACGTCGGACGCGCTCCTGGTTCAGGGCAAGAACAAGGACGTCGTCTCGGTCGGCATCGCGCAGGCCGAGGTGGTGGACGAGCTGGTCGACGACCTCGGAGAGATCGAGGCGGACGACGAGTGGCGACAGGTCCTCGACCGGATGCGCGAGGCGTCGAGCCTGGCGCCGGAGAAGCCGGACGATCTCGAGGCCGAGCTCCGCGATTATCAGCTCGCCGGTTTCCAGTGGATGGCGCGGCTCGGGTCGTGGGGCGCGGGTGCATGCCTCGCCGACGAGATGGGCCTCGGCAAGACGGTGCAGGCGCTGGCCATGCTCCTGCGCCGCAAGGACGAAGGCCCCGCGCTGGTCGTGGCGCCGACCTCGGTCATGGAGAACTGGGCGGACGAAGCCGGTCGCTTCGCGCCCTCGCTCGACGTGCGCCTCTATCACGGGCCGAAGCGTGCCTCGATGCTCGAAGACATCGGGCCGGGGGTCGTGCTCCTCACCAGCTACGACGTGCTCGCGCGCGACGGCGAGGCGCTCTCGGAGCCGGTCTTCGGCACGCTGGTGCTCGACGAGGCGCAGGCGATCAAGAACGCGCGCACTCAGCGAGCGAAGGCCGCGCGACAGCTCCAGGCGAAGTGGCGACTGGCGCTCACCGGTACGCCGCTCGAGAACCACCTCGGTGAGCTCTGGAGCCTCTTCCGCGTGATCAGCCCCGGTCTGCTCGGGCCGTGGACCCACTTTCGGGAGCACTTCGCGCTGCCGATCGAGCGGGACGGCGACCAGGAGGTGCGCGAGAAGCTCGCGGCGCGGTTGCGCCCCTTCCTCCTGCGCCGGAGCAAGGCCCAGGTGGCCAAGGAGCTGCCACCGCGCACCGAGGTCGTGCTGCCGGTCGAGCTCGGCGAAGCGGAGCGCAGCCTCTACGACGCGATGCGCACCGAGGCCGTCGAGGCGCTCGTCGCCGATGCGGCAGCCGACGCGGCGGGGGAGGGCGGCAATCGCTTCGCTCTGCTCGCCGCGATCACGCGGCTGCGGCGCTTGGCCTGTCACCCGCGCCTCGTCACCGAGCGCTGGGAGGGCAGCTCCGCGAAGCTCGACGCGTTCATGGAGCTCGCCAGCGATCTGCGCGAGGGCGGTCACCGAGCGCTCGTCTTCAGCCAGTTCACCACGCACCTGGCGTTGGTCCGGCGCGCCCTCGATCTGCGCGGCGTCGAGAGCCTCTACCTGGACGGCAGCACCCCCGCGAAGCGTCGCGGCGCGCTCGTGCGCCAGTGGCAGGAGGGCAACGCGCCCCTCTTCCTGATCTCCCTCAAGGCCGGTGGCACCGGCCTCAACCTCACGGCCGCCGACTACGTCGTGCACCTCGACCCGTGGTGGAACCCGGCGGTCGAGGACCAGGCCAGCGACCGAGCGCACCGCATCGGTCAGGACAAGCCGGTCACCGTGGTGCGCCTCGTCGCCCAGGACACCATCGAAGAGAAGGTGCTCGCTCTCCACCGAGAGAAGCGAGAGCTCGCCGAGGCCCTCCTCGGCGGCGGAGAGCTCGCCGCCCGCCTCGACACCGAGGCCCTCCGAGCCCTCATCAGCACCTAAGAACGTCACACACTCCCACCACACGTGTGACACAAATACCGAGGGGGACACCCCTCTCGCACACCCTTGTCTTGCCGGGACTTCCCGACGGAAAATGAAAACCCTCGCACCACGAGCACACCAGTTGACGTCGTGACTCTTTGTGATACAAATGGTCGCGCGCCCCACGGGCGCAGAAGGAGGAGACATGAGCGATGCACACGTTCAAGCGGCCCAGGTGGCCCGCGCCTGGCTTCGAGTGGCCGACGCCCTCCTCGACGCGGTCGAGAGCATCGCCTGGGATGTCCGCCAGCGCTGGTCCGCCGCCGGCGACTCCGCCAAGCAGACCGCCCGGCTCGCGCGGGCCGGGCGGACCCTCGCGACCATCGCTGCGTCCTACCGACTGCAGAGCACCAAGGCCGCCTTCCTCACCGAGGCCGGCGCCATTCGCTCGATGCAGAAGACCCACGCGAGGAACGCCAAGCGCTTCGTGAAGCTCGCCGAGAAGCTCGGCGGCGGCTTCATCAAGGTCGGCCAGATCGCTTCCGCGCGCCCCGACCTCCTGCCGAAGGCGTGGATCGACGAGACCACTCGGCTGCAGGACTCCGCGCCGCCGGTCGACAGCGACGCGGTCCTGGCGCTCATCGCCGAGGACCTCGGCGCCTCGGTCGACGCGCGCTTCGCCGAGTTCGAGGAGGAGCCCATCGCGGCCGCCTCCATCGGTCAGGTGCACCGCGCGACCACGCACGACGGTCGGGAGGTCGCCGTGAAGGTTCGCCGCCCGGGCATCGAGGAGCTCATCGAGACCGATCTCGCGTTGCTGCGACCCTTCCTGGAAGCGATGGCTCCCTCGCTGCCGCCGATGGACCTCGACACGATCGCGGACCAGCTCGAGGCGACGATTCGCGAAGAGCTCGACTACGGTCGCGAGCGCGACCGGATGGAGCGCGTGCACGACTTCCTCGGTGGCGTCGACGGCATCCGCGCCCCGAAGCCGGTCGACGAGCTCTGCGGTCCGCGCGTGCTGACCAGCACCTTCGAGCCCGGCATCAAGATCACGACTCGCCTCGACGAGTGGCGCGCGATCCTCGAGGACGAAGACGCGACCGACGAGGCGCGCGAAGAAGCACGCATGCTCCGCGACCGCACGCTCTGCCGTCTGCTCGACGGCTACCTCCAGCAGGTGCTGGGGGCCGGTCTCTTCCAGGCCGACCCGCACCCGGGGAACATCCTCGTCGACGACGACGGGACCCTGGTGCTGCTCGACTTCGGCTGCGCGCAGGAGCTGAGCGACGAGCGGCGCGACGCCTACAAGCGGCTGATGCGCGCGCTCTTCGTGAACGACGACGAGACCGCCGCCCGCGAGCTCGAAGCGCTCGGCTTCCGCACGAAGAGCGGCGACCCGGCGAGCCTCCGGCTCTTCGCCGACGCACTGCTCGGGGATCTCCGCTCCGCGATGGAGGGCGGCGACTGGACCGACCCGAACCTGATCGTCGAGCAGATCGAAGAGCTGCTCGGTGCGACCGAGGACGACCCCGTCGAGCAGATCCCCGCGGACTTCGTCCTGCTGGCGCGCGTGTTCGGGACGTTGGGCGGGCTCTTCCTGCACCACCGTCCCGACACGTCGAGCCACGCGCCCAAGTGGATGGCCGCGTTCCTCGCTTGAGGCTCACTCCTCGGCGGCTTCGCCGACTTCCTCGGCGGCTTCCTCGATCTCCTCGCCCGCCTCCTCGACGGGGCTCTCGTCGCTCAGGCCGACCTCTTCGGCGGCCTCTTCGACGGGGCTCTCGTCCTCGCAGGCGGCGGCGAAGGTGAGCGTGGCGGCGAAACACAGGCTGATGATCGAACGCATCTGAAATCTCCTCGGTTGCCCCGGTGAGTCGGGGTTCGCGAGTCGGACGAAGCGGTCGGAACTGGAGTTACGAGAGCCCCGCAGAACGGGGCAGAACGCAACGCCAAAGCCTTGGATCCACGGGCACGCTAGAGTGCGCGCGTGAGCAAGCGCCAACACGAGCCCTCCAAGGAACCGCCCCTGACGGATCCTTCCACCCGGCAGCCCACCCACGGCGAGCGCGCGCGAACGCTGGTCGCGGCCGAGGCGACCGGCACGCTCGCGACACTGAAGGACGGTCACCCCTATGCGTCGCTCGTCGCCTTTGCGATGGCCGGACCCAAGGCCGTGTTCCTGATCAGCGAGATGGCCGCGCACACCAAGAACCTCCGCGCCGACACGCGGGTGTCGCTGCTCGTCGCCGAGAAGGTCGTCGTCGATCCGCTCGCGCATGGTCGGGTGACGTTGGTCGGCGAGTGCCGTGTGCTCGAGCGCGGAAGCGACGAAGACCGGGCCGCCCGCGAGGGGTTCGTGGCGCGGCACCCGGGCGCGCAGGTGTACGTCGACTTCAAGGACTTCCACTGTTGGACGCTCGACCTCCGGGAGGTCCGCTACATCGGCGGCTTCGGGCGTATGTCGTGGGTGGGTGCCGAGGCGTTCGAGGCGGCCGAGCCCGATCCGCTGGCGCCGTCCGCTGCGGGCATCATCGATCACATGAACGCGGACCACGCCGATGCGAACCTCGCGTACGCCCACGCGTTCACCCGCGCGACGGACGCGACCGCGGCCCGGATGACTGCGGTGGATCGCTACGGCTTCGACCTCATGGTCGACACGCCCGCGGGATCGAAGCCCGCGCGGATCGCGTTCGACGAGCCGGTTGCCACGCCCGAGCAGGTGCGGAAGTCGGTGGTGGCGCTGCTGAAGGAAGCCCGCGCGAAGCTCGCTTGATCAGCGCCGCTCGCGCTTGCCCTGACACTCGACACAGAAGGGCGACTCCGGTCGCGCCTCGAGCCGGCGGAAGGCGATGGGCTCGTCGCAGAGTCGGCAGTAGCCGTACTCGTCCTCGTCGAGCGCCTTCAGCGCTTGGCGCACCAACGCGAGCCGGCGGCGCGCGGCAGCCTGTGCGGAGCGCGCCATCTCCTGCTGCTGGATGGCGTCGATGCGCGAGACGCGGCCCATCTTGGTCTGGTCGAGCTCGACCGGCTTCGCGGCGTCGCCCTGGCCATCGAGGGTCTCGGAGAGCCGGTCGCGGAGCTCGGTCAGGGCGTCGCGCAGGGTCTCGCGCTGGGCGTCGGTGAGCTCCTCCATTCGGCGGAGGATAGCGGCTCGCCCGGGAGTGTTTTCATTTTGCGTTCGGAGGCCCCTGCGTTTGCGGGGGATCCGGAGGGGGGAGTGTCCCCGTCAGATCAGGGGGAGGAGGTCGGAGGGGGATTGGAGGACGTAGGGGGCGCTTTGGACCGATTCGGGGCGGAAGCCCCAGGTGACGCCGACGGGGGTCATGGCGGCGGACTCGGCGGCTTGGACGTCGACCTCGGTGTCGCCGAGGTAGAGGCAGTCGGTGGGGGCGACGCCCATGGCGCTGGCGAGCTCGATCAGCGCGGTGGGGTCGGGCTTGCGGGGGACGCCCTCGCGGGCGCCTCGGACGAAGCGGAAGGGGACGTCGGCCAGGAGGGCTTCGACGACGACGAGCGCGGGCTTCTCGGGCTTGTTGGTGAGGATGGCCATCGGGACGTCGCGCGCTTCGAGCTCCGCGAGCAGCTCAGCGATGCCGGGGTAGAGCGCGCTCGAGTGGACCGGGTGGTCGTAATAGCGCTCGCGGAAGGCCTGGAGATGGGTGTCGACGTTGCCTTGCTCGCTCTCGGGCAGGGCTCGTTCGACCAGGTCGCGGGCGCCCCAGCCGACATGCTCCCGGTAGTCCGCGATCGGCAGCACCGGTAGCCCGGCGGCCTCGAGGACCTGGTTCATCGCGTCGGCGATGTCGTGGAGGGTGTCGACGAGGGTCCCGTCGAGATCGAAGAGGACGGCGCGGGTCACGAGCCTCCGATAGCATCGATCGTGCAGGGCGCAGGTAGCGGTCGGGCGACGGATGCGACCCTAGCGTCGGAGGGAACCCATGGAAGCGATCCAAGAGACGGCGGCTGCGGCCCCGAAGGCCGAGCCCAGCACCCGACGCGTGCCCCCCGGGCCGCCCACCCGCGGCGCCAGCGTGTTCAGCCGCATCCGCTACGGGCTCAACTTCTTTTTCGATCCCTTCGGCTTCGTCGGCGGCCGCTTCGAGAGCTACGGCGACACCTACTTCGTCGCCGCCGAGAACCAACCCGGGCTCTACGTCTTCCGGAAGCCGGAGGACGTCTGGGCAGTCCTGGTCACCGAGGCCAAGAAGTTCCGCAAGACCCACAGCGCCTTCCGCGAGCTCGGCCAGGTGCTCGGTGAATCGGGACTGCTCACGACCGACGGCGACACCTGGCGCAAGCACCGCCGCATCGTGCAGCCCGCGTTCTCACCGAAGCGCATGAGCGAGTACGCCGAGGTGATGATCGAGGAGACCGTCCGCGAGGCGCGATCCTGGGAGCACGGCAAGCGCATCGATCTCGCCGACGCCATGATGGAGCTGACCCTGCGCATCGTCGCGCGCACCCTCTTCGGTCACGACGCGAGCGGTGACGTCGACGCTGTCCGCGACGCGATGCGTACGCTGCAGGACGGCCTCGTGGGCGCGCAGCTGCCGATTCCCCGCTGGATGAACATCGGCCTCCAGCGACAGGAGCGCGCGGTCGCCACGCTCGATGCCCTCATCGCTCGCATGATCGAGACTCGCCGCCGTCAGGGCGGCAACGGCCAGGTCGATCTGCTCCAGCGCTTGCTCGATGCGCGCGATCCGGAGACCGGCGCCGAGCTCACCGACACCGAGATCCGCGACCACCTGGTGACCTTCTTCCTCGCCGGCCACGAGACCACCAGCAACGCGCTCACCTGGACCTTCCACCTCCTCGGCGAGAACCCCGCGCAGCGTGCGCGCCTCGAAGCACACCTCGACGAGGTCCTCGGCGACCGCGACCCGACGCCGGAAGACTTCCCGAACCTCGGCTTCGCGACCCAGGTCCTCGAAGAAGGCATGCGCTTGCGTCCGCCGGTCTTCGTCATGGCGCGCCAGGCCGCCGAAGCGGTGACCATCGGCGAGTGGGAGCTCCCCGCCGGCAGCGAGGTCGTGCTGTGGCTCTGGCACACCCACCACGACAGCCGCATCTACCCGGACCCCGAGCGCTTCGATCCCGACCGCTTCGCACCCGACGCGAAGGCCGCGCTCCCGAAGGGCGCGTACCTGCCCTTCGGCCAGGGTCCGCGCACCTGCATCGGGAAGCACTTCGCGCTGATGGAGGGCACCCTCCTGCTCGCCACGATCGCGCGCCGCTGGCGGCTCGAACCGACCGGCGCCGCGCCCAAGCTCCATGCGCGCGTGACGCTCAGCCCGAAGAACGGGCTGCCGATGATCCCGAAGAAACGCTGAGCCTTCAGTCGCCGCTCGGGTTGGGCGTCGGCTCGGGTGGCGGCACGCTGTCCGGGTCCACGCGCTGCACGGGCGGCGCGTGCTCGTCTCGCAGGTTGGTCGTCGGCTCCGGCTCCGGAGGGGGCTCGGCCACCGGTTCTTCGCCGACCGGGTTCGCGGTCACCTCCACCGGCGGCGGCTCGTCGGAGGTGACGTTGATCGTCGGGCCCTCCTCGGGGCCACAGCCGGCTGCCAGCCCGGGCACGAGGAGCGCGCTGGAGAGCGCGAAGTGGAGCGGTCGTCGCTTCTTGTCAGCCATCGTCGGCCCATCGTCGCTCGTCGGTGTGTCCACCGGCAAGTCGCGACCACGCGATGCCGATGTCGCCATTCGGGTATGGTTGGAGCCATGACGAGCACGGCACGGGTAGCGACGATCGGCGCGCTCCTCGCACTCATCGCTTGTAGTGACGACTCTGGCGAAGCGGCTCTCGAGGAGCCAGTGGTCGAACCGGCAACGACCCAAGAGGTGTCCGAGCCGCCCGAACCGCCCGAACCGGTCGAGGTCGAACCCGCCGCGGAAGAAGCCGCCGACCCACTCGCGACCACGCTGGTCGAACGCGACGGCATTCACCTCACCCGACTCGTCACGTCGGCGGAGATCGTCGACCACGGCCCCGGCGCGCCACAGCAGGTCTTCACCAAGGGCACCGACGAGAAGGCCTACTGCTTCTTCCAGCTCGAGAACCCGGAGGCGACCGCCACCCGCATCATGCTCTCCTGGGTCGACCCGAACGGCGAGAGCCCGAACCCGCCCTCGATCATCGACGTTCCGGCCCAACAGCACTTCGCCAACTACCGCTACACCGGCATCGACAACCGCCGCGTCGGCGAGCTCGCCTGCCTCATCCAGCTCGATGGCCGCGAGCAGCTCGGCCGCGCCCCGATCCGAATCGTCGAGGTCGCGGCCGAGTAGGGCTAGCGATCGATCATCGCCTGCGCGGTGGGGGAGTAGCGGTGACCGCGGACCTCGACGGCCTCGACGGCCTGGGTGAGGCCGACGACCTCGCTCGCCGTGAGCTCGATGGTCGCGGCGCCGAGGTTCTCCTCGAGGCGGTGCCGCTTGGTCGTGCCGGGGATGGGCGCGATCCACGGCTCCTGCGCCAGCAGCCACGCGATGGCGACCTGCGCCTTGGTCGCGCCCTTCGCATCGGCGAGTCTGCCGATGGTGTCGACGAGCGCCTGGTTCGCCTTTCGCGCGTCCTCGGAGAAGCGCGGCACCGTGCTCCTGAAATCCTCCTTCGCGAACTCGGTGTCGGTGCCGATGGCTCCGGTCAGGAAGCCCTTGCCCAGCGGGCTGAAGGGAACGAACCCGATGCCCAGCTCCTCGAGCACCGGCAGGATCGCGTCCTCGGGCTCGCGCCACCAGAGCGAGTACTCGCTCTGCAACGCGGTCACCGGCTGGACGCCGTGGGCACGTCGAATGGTGTCGACGCCCGCTTCGGAGAGGCCGAAGTGCTTCACCTTTCCTTCGGCGATCAGGTCGCGAACGGTGCCGGCCACCTCTTCGATCGGGACCTCCGGGTCGACCCGGTGCTGGTAGAAGAGATCGATCCGATCGGTGCGCAGGCGCTTCAGCGACGCCTCGGCCACCGCACGGATGGACTCCGGCCGACTGGTCAGTCCCGCGGGCTCCCCGTTCTCGAAGCGGAAGCCGAACTTGGTCGCGATCACGACCTCGTCCCGCACGCCCTCGAGCGCCTCACCGACGAGGGTCTCGTTGGTGAAGGGGCCATAGATCTCCGCGGTGTCGAAGAAGGTCACGCCGAGCTCGTGCGCGGCGCGGATCATCGCGATCGCGTCGGCGCGGTCGAGCTGACCCGCGTAGCCGAAGTCCAGACCCATACAGCCGTAGCCGATGGCCGAGACCTCGAGGTCGGTCCCCAGGGTTCGCGTCTTCATGACTTCACTCCCTTCCGGTCGCTCAGAGCTCGACCATCACCTTGAGCGCCTTGCGCTGGTCCATCGCCGCGTAGCCCTCGGGGACACCGTCGAGGTCGACGGTCATGTCGAAGACCGGCGACGGATCGATGGTGCCGTTCAGGATGTCGGGCATCAGCTCGGGCATGTACGCGCGGCACGGGGCGCCGCCGCCGCGCAGACCGAGCTGCTTGAAGAACATCGTCATGATGTCGATGCCGTCCTCGGCCGGACCGTGGGGCACACCGACGTAGCCGATCCAACCGCCGGGGCGCGCCACCTGAATCGCGGTCTTCATCGCCGACGACGCGCCCACGCACTCCATCACGTGAGCCGCGCCGCCCTTGGTGAGCTCGAGCACCTCTCCGACCGCTTCGTCGCCACGGCTCGACACGAGGTCGGTGGCGCCGAAGGCGCGCGCCTGCTCGAGACGGTCGGCGTGGTGGCCCATCGCGATGATGCGCTCGGCGCCGATCCGCTTCGCGGCCAGCACGCCGCACAGACCCACGGCGCCGTCACCGATGACGACGGCGGTGCCGCCCTTCTCGAGCCGCGCGCAGACCGCGGCGTGGTGACCGGTGCCCATCACGTCGTTCAGCGGGAAGAGCGCCTTGAGCATCGCCTCGTCGCCGCGCACCTCTTCCGGGACCGCGACCAGCGTGCCGTCGGCCCAGGGGACCCGGATCGCTTCGCCCTGCGCGCCGTCGTGTCCGGGCGTGGCCCAGAAGCCGCCGTGGGAGCAGACCGTCTGCAGGCCTTGCTCGCAGAATTCGCAGGTGCCGTCGGAGAAGGCGAAGGGAGCGAGCACCATGTCGCCCTTCTTCACCGTCGTGACCTCGCTGCCGACCTCTTCGACGATGCCCATTGGCTCGTGACCGACGCGGCCACCGTCGGCGTACCTCTGCTGACCGCGGTAGAACCAGAGGTCGGACCCGCAGATCGCGGTGTGGGTGATCCGGACGATCGCGTCCGTGGGCTTCTGGATCTCGGGGTCCGGCACGTCGTCGATCTGGATGTCGCCGGGGCCGTGGAACGTCGCTGCTCGCATGGGAATGCTCCTTGGTGTCGAGGAGCACTCTAGCGGCTCTACCCATGCGGATTAGTCCCCGCGCATGGGCAACACCCATGCCTCAGATGCATCAATCGAACCTCAGCCGCGGTAGCGGAGCTCGTCGACCAGGAGCTTGAAGGCCGCCGAGTGCTGGCGCCGGCTCGGGTAGTAGAGGTGGTAGCCCACGAAGGGCGGGCACCAATCGTCGAGCACCGTCACGAGCTCGCCGGCGTCCAGGTGAGGCTGGATGTGGTCCCGCATCAGGAACGCCAGCCCGAACCCGTCGATGGCGGCCTGGCGCACCATGTCGATGTCGTCGAAGGTGAGCTGGCCGTCCACGCGAACGTGGAGCTCGCGCCCGCGCTTCTCCAGCTCCCAGGCGTAGAGACCGCCGGTCGTTCGAAAGCGGAGGTTGATGCAGCGGTGGTCCGAGAGGTCCTTGGGCTTCTTCGGCGCCGGGTGCGCCTCGAGGTAGGCGGGAGACCCCACGACTGCCATGCGC
Source organism: Deltaproteobacteria bacterium (assembly GCA_017644045.1). Classification (GTDB taxonomy): domain Bacteria; phylum Myxococcota_A; class Polyangia; order Polyangiales; family Houyiibacteriaceae; genus UBA1660. The sequence goes on along the minus strand of JAEPMI010000005.1, from coordinate 578,882 downwards.
AGGTCCGGCCCGATGCGAACCGCGACCATGTCCTGGGCGAGGGCCTCGCCGAGCCGAACCCCGGCGTCGAAGCGTTCCGCCACGATGTCGGTGAAGCGGGACTCGAGCGCGAGCTCGATGTTCACCTCCGGGTAGCGCTCGAGGAAAGGCTTCAGCACTGGCCAGAGGACGGTGTTCACCGCATGCCGCGACGTGGTGATCCGGATGGTGCCCGCGGGCTCTTCGCCGAGACCACGAACGACCTCGAGCTCTTCGTCGATGCTGGCCATCGCCGGGCTCAGCGTTCGGAGCAGTCGCTCGCCCGCGGCGGTCGGCGAGACGTGCCGGGTGGTCCGGTTCAGCAACCGGATGCCCAGCCTGGACTCCAGTTTCCGCACGGTTCGGCTCAGCGAGGACTGGCTGGTCCCAGCCTTGGCCGCAGCCCGCGTGAAGCTGCCTTCGGTCGCCACCATCACGAAGGCATAGAGATCGGCCAGGTCCTCGCGCTCCACGGTCGGAGCCTACCGACTCATGCAATATCGGCATAGGTCCAACCGAGATTGGGGGCTAATCCGCAAGGGCTTCGTTCCCCACACTCGGTGCATGAGCCAAGCGAACCGAGTGCTGGTCGTCGCGCTGTTCAGCTACTTGCTGATCATCCTCGACATCTCCGTGGTCCTGACCGGCCTGCCCGACATCCGAGAGGCCTTCGACCTCTCGGCCATCGGTCTCTCCTGGGTACAAAACGCCTACCTCCTGTGTTTCGGGGGCTTCCTACTCCTGGCCGCGCGGGCGGGTGACCACTTCGGGCGCAAGCGGGTCTTCCTGATCGGCCTGGGCATCTTCACCGCGTCGTCGCTCGCCATCGGTTTGGCCTCGTCCGCCGCGCTCCTCATCGGTGCCCGCGCGGTGCAGGGCGTCGGCGCGGCCGCCGCGGCGCTCAGTGCGATGGGACTCGTCGTCTGCGTGTTCGCGCTGCGCCCCGCGATTGCCCGCCGCTGACGAGCGCTGAGAGCTCACTTGTCGATGGCGCTGGCCGAGTCGACGCGGTCGCGCAGCTCGAACTTCTGGACCTTGCCGGTCGAGGTGCGCGGCAGTGGTCCGAAGACGTAGTGACGCGGGATCTTGAACCCCGAGAGGCGCTCCTTGCAGAACGCGATGAGCGCCTCGGCCGTGGTCTGTTCACCGGGACGCAGCTCGACGAACGCGCAGGGGGTTTCGCCCCACTTGTCGTCGGGCTTGGCTACGACCGCGACCGACGACACCGCGGGGTGGCGATGGAGCACGTCCTCGATCTCGAGGCTCGAGATGTTCTCGCCGCCGGAGATGATGATGTCTTTGCTCCGGTCCTTGATCTTCACGTAGCCGTCGGGCGAGAGCACGCCGAGGTCGCCCGTGTGGAACCAGCCGCCGGCGAAGGCCTTCTGCGTCGCGGTCGGGTTCTTCAGGTAGCCCTTCATAGTGATGTTCCCGCGGAACATGACCTCGCCGACGGTCTCCCCGTCGGCTGGTACCTGGGTCATCGTCTCCGGGTCGAGCACGGTGATGGCCTGCTGCAGGTGGTAGCGAACGCCCTGCTGCGCGTTGAGCTTCGCGCGCTCCTCGACGCTCATCGCCGCCCAGCTCTCGTGCTTCTCGCACACGGCGGCGGGGCCGTAGGTCTCGGTGAGCCCGTAGACGTGCGTGAGGTCGAAGCCGAGCGCCTCCATCGCCTCGATCATCGCCGCCGGCGGGGCCGCGCCCGCGACCATCGCCGACACCGGATGGTCGATGCCCTTCCCATGCTCCGGCGCCGCGTCGATGAGCATGGAATGGACGATCGGCGCGCCGCAGTAATGGGTCACCCGATGCTCGCGGATGGCCTCGAAGATCGCCGCCGGATCCACCTTCCGGAGACACACGTTCGTGCCCGCCCGAGCAGCGACGGACCACGCGAAGCACCAGCCGTTGCAGTGGAAGAGCGGGAGCGTCCACAGGTAGACCGGGTGCTTCGGCATGTCCCACTCGAGGATGTTCGAGATGGCGTTCATGTGCGCGCCGCGGTGGTGGTAGACGACGCCCTTCGGGTCACCGGTCGTGCCCGAGGTGTAGTTCAGGCAGATCGCGTCCCACTCGTCGTCGGGACCGCCGTACGTGAACGATGGGTCGCCCTCGGCGAGCAGGGCTTCGTAGGTGAGGGCCGCGACCGCCGGCGGCTCGAAGCCTTCGGCCTCGACGTCGACCACCAGGATGTCGTGCTCGAGCCGCTCGACCGCGTCCATCGCCAGCGGCGCGAGCTCCCGATCGACCAGCAGCACCTTGGCCTCGCCGTGGGCGAGCATGAACGCGATGGTGGCGGCATCGAGGCGGGTGTTGAGCGCGTTCAGCACGCCTCCGCTCATGGGTACGCCGAAGTGCGCCTCGACCAACGCGGGCACGTTGGGCATCAGCGCCGCGACGGTGTCGCTGCGGCCGACGTCCCGAGCTTGCAGCGCGCTGGCCAGCCGTCGACAGCGCGCATCGGTCTCGCGCCAGGTCTGCCGCATGGTGGCGTCGACGATGGCCACACGCTCGGGGTGCACCTCCGCCGCACGCGCCAGGAAGGTCATCGGGGAGAGCGCGACGTGATTCGCGTCGTTCTTGTCGAGCCCGAGCTCGTAGATGGTCGCCATCCGCCAAGAATAGAAGGGCGGGGCTGTCGCCGGAAACGAATCCGGGGCGTTCAGCCCTTCTTCTTCGCGGCCTGGAAGCGCGCCCGCAGCCGGGAGGCGTAGCCTTCCTTGTTCGACTGCCGCGTCCGCGACACCGCGAGCGCGTCCGCCGGGACGTCCTTGGTCACCGTCGAGCCGCTGGCGACGTAGGCGCCCTTGCCCACGGTGATCGGCGCGACGAGCTGGGAGTCGCTGCCGATGAAGACGCCGTCCTCGAGGGTGGTCGTGTGCTTCTGGACGCCGTCGTAGTTGCAGAAGATGACGCCCGCGCCGACGTTGACGCCTTCGCCGATCTGGCCGTCGCCGACGTAGGCGAGGTGGTTCACCTTCGAGCCCTTGCCGATGACGGTCTTCTTGGTCTCGCTGAAGTTGCCGACCTTCGAGCCCTCGCCCATGTCGGTCTTCGAGCGCAGGTGGCTGAAGGGGCCCACGGACGCCTTCGGGCCGATGCGCGATTCGCTCGCGACGGTGTAGGGCAGCAACACGGCCCCGCTCTCGACGACGACGTCGGTGAGCACCGAGCCGCTGTCGATCACCGCGCCCGCCTCGATGCGGCACTTGCCGCGAAGGTGCACGCCGGGGTGGATGGTCGCGTCCGGCTCGATCTCGCAGTCGGCGTCGATGTACGTGGTGGCAGGGTCGACGATGCCGACGCCCGCGCGAGCGAACGCTTCGTTGATGCGGGCCCTCATCCCCTGCCCGACCTGCGCGAGCTCCCACCGGTCGTTGACGCCACGCAGCGTGGCCATGTCACCTTCGATCGCTGCGACTCGACCACGCGCGGCAGCGGTCGCGACCAGGTCGGTGAGGTAGAGCTCTCCCTGATCGTTGTCATCGTCCAGGAGCTCCACCGCCTCGCGGAGGAACCCGGCCTCGATGCAGTACACGCCGGGATTGACCTCGAGGATCGCTTTCTCCTCGGGAGAGCAGTCGCGATCTTCTCGGATCGCGGTCACCGCACCGTCGGACCGGAGGATGCGCCCGTAGCCGGAGGGGTCGGCGATGCGTGCGGTCACGAGCCCGAGGTCGGCGCTGCCCGTCGTCTCGATGGTGTGCTTCAAGAGCGCCGGTGGCAGCAGCGGGCAGTCGCCGTAGAGCACGAGCACGTGCCCTTCGTGCCCGACGATGGCCGGTAGCGCGCACGCGGTCGCGTGCCCGGTGCCTCGCTGCTCCTTCTGCACGGCGAAGGCGACTCTGTCGCCGAAACGAGCCCGGAGGGTCTCCTCCACGCGCTCCTTGGCGTGCCCGACAACGACCACGCATCGGCTCGCGCCGGCGTCCATCGCCGCCTGCACGACCCACTCCACGAGTGATCGCCCGGCCACCTCGTGGAGAACCTTCGGGGTCTCGCTCTTCATGCGCGTACCCATGCCTGCCGCGAGGACCACTCCGACGACGTCGCTCATCTGTTTTCCTTTCCGGGGGCTGATGCAGCCCCCGCCCCACTCCGGCGGAGCCGGAGACGGGGCCCCACCCCGACTCCGCTCGCGTTGCTCGCGCCGCGGACTCTTCGTCCGCGGTGTTCTTCCTCTGGCGCCGCGCTCACGCGGCGGACACCAAGTGCCTGGCGACCTTCGCCAGCGCGCGCAGGTCGTGCACGTCTTCATCGAAGGCCGGGACCTCCACGAAGGTGGTCTCTTTGCCGACCCGGCTGCGCAGCCGGTCGGACTCGATGCGGTCCGCGACCGCGCGCAGGCGCTCGTCCTCGAGGGCGCGGCCCATGCGGTCGACCGCCGAGCCGGGGTCGACGTCGGGCAGCGCCTCGGCGCAGGCGGCACGCAGCGTGGCTTCGTCCGCGCTCGGCTCGCTCAGCAGGTAGTGCACGCCGTTGACCACGATCCCGTCGCGGCGCATCCCGAGCTCGCGGAGTCGGTCGCTGAAGAAGAACGCCTCGCGGATGGCCATCGGCGCTGGCGAGGTCACGACCACGAACGCGACCTCCGGGCTGCGAAGCACGCCGCTCACCGCGGCCGCTCGCTGGCGGAAGCCGCCGAAGAGATCGTTCAGCCCGCCGACGAACTCGGCGACCTGCTCGAGGAAGCCCGCGCCGGTCAGCTTGCTGAGCCCCTTCATCACGAGCCCCGCGCCCTTGCCGAGAATGCCGAGCGAGAAGCGGCCGCCGGAGCTGTCCATCGCCTCGATGAACCAGCGCATCGCCGGGCTGTCGATGGCGTCGACCATCCGCTCCGGGGCGTCGAGGAAGTCGAGCGCGTTCGAGGTCGGCGGCGTGTCGAGCACGATCAGATCGAAGCGGTCGTCCTGGCGCACGGCGTAGAGCTTCTCCATCGCCATGTACTCCTGCACACCCGCCAGGCCGTTCGACACGTAGTGGTAGATGCGGTTCTTCAGGATCCGCTCGGCGACCTCCGGGCTCGAAGCCGTGGTCTGGACCAGCTCGTCGAAGGTCTTCTTGCTGTCGAGCATCATCGCCGACAGGTGGCCTTTCAGCTCGAGGCCGTTCTCCGTGAAGAGGGCGGGGTCCACCACCTGCTCTTCGGTGGTCATCTCGTTCAGGCCGAGGCTGTTCGCCAGCCGCTTGGCCGGGTCGATGGTCAGGCAGAGCACGCGCTTGCCCTCGCTCGCCGCCTGGACCGCGAGGGCCGCCGCGGTCGTCGTCTTCCCGACGCCGCCGCTGCCGACGGTCACCACCACGCGATGCTCGTCGAGCACCTTCCCGAGGCCGGCTGCCGCTGCTTCGCTCATCGCCGCGGGTCTAGTGCAACTGGCTCGATCTGGCCACTGCTCGGCCTGCGCGCCCGGCCTCGTCACTTTCTTTCCAGGCTCTCCGCGGCCTGTTTATCCTACATGTAGGTTTCAGTCACACAGACCCGAGACGCACCCGTCTCCGAGGAACGAACGCATGATTTGGATGCTCCAGGAGCGGCGCTCGCGCCGCAGCGCCGACCGCCACCACGCCCTCCGCTACCAGCTCGAGCACACGCGAGAGCAGGGGAAGATCGAAGCCCTCGTCGTGGTCGACGACGCCGGCCTGGTCCTCGCCGGCGCCGGTGACTCGACGGTCTGCGAGGAGCTCGGGGCCTACGCACCGCTCCTCTCGCGCTCGCCGATGGGTATGCGGCTTCCCCCGCTGCTCCGCGGCGGCGAGGTCGCCGTCCGGCATCTCGAGCTCGAAGGCCAGCCGCTCATGCTCGCCTCCCTCGGCGGCGGCGTGGCCCGCGACGCGCTCCTGTCCCACAGCGGCCAGGGCGTGCGGCGCATCCTCAGCTCGAACTAGGACTCACCCGTGGGCTCGCGCCTCGGCCCACTGGGACCCGAGGCCGACGGCTCCATGCAGAACCGTAGGCGCGACGTCCTTCAGGGCTGCACGCCGATGGCGCCCGCGATCGACTCGAGGCCCTCGCCGAGCTCGAAGGGGCCGAGGTCGGTGACGACGCCGCCGCCCTCGAACTGGATGCGCCGCACTGCGACGTTCTCGGCGACGAAGGCGAGCCCTTCGAGGCTGCCGCGGCGGAGCATGGTGCCGACGGTCGGCAGCGCCGGACCGCGCGTGGTGTAGCTCAGCTCGCCGCGCGCGGTGAGCGGCTCGGGCTCGCCGGGGTCGTAGCCGAACTCGAAGATCGCGTCGCCGAAGGCGCTGACCACCAGGACCACGTCGTCGAAGGGCGAGGCGAGGATCGACGCCGGGTCTTCCACCGGGACCGTCTGTAGCTCCTGGAGCGCCGTCTCACCGAGCCCCACCACGGCGACGCTGTTGGGCGTGGCGCTGAAGCCAGCGTTGTCGCCGAGGAAGGCATGGCTCGCCGTCAGGTCGAAGCCGGCGACGATCCAGTCGTCGTCGGCGAAGACCTCGGCGCTGGCGTCGACCGTGGGGCCCGTCAGATCGACCCGATGCACGTCGGGGCCGAGGGTGGTCGAGAGGATGTCCTTGGCGGCGATGATGGCGCTGCCGTCGGCTTCGAAGCCCATCCCATAGGCGAGCCGCGAGGGGGCGACCATCGTCTCGTTCACGATGCGACCGTCGCAGTCGAACTCGATCCGGTAGAGGCCGCCGCCGCTCTCACGCCACTGCGAGTCGAGCACCCACGCGGTGTTCCCGTCCGGGTCCATCACCACGCGGCTCGCGTAGAACTCGCCTTCGTAGCTCGCATGGACCACGTCCACGTCGCCGCTCGCGTCGATCCGGAAGACGCCGAGCGAGCCGTCGTCCTGGGGAACGATCCCGATCTCGCCGTCGGCGGTGAACACGATCGGCGCCTCGGCCGCCTTGCCCATCAGGAAGGTGGTGCCCGGCCGGGTCAGCGCGCCGTCCGTGTCGAGCGCGAGCACCTCGTAGTTGGGCACGAAGGGATGCGCGACGACCACGAAGCGCGCGCGGTCGGCCGGCGCGGCCTCGCGAACGCAGACCTCGGGTCCGCCATCGGGGATGAATGCGTCGTCGTCGGAGCCACCGTCGGACGACGCGTCCATCGGCATGGCGGAGTCGGCGACGAACGCGTCGACGTCGGCGCGATCGTCGTCGTCGCCGCAGCCGAGGGCGAGGACCAGCGCGAGGGTGAACGAAGCTCTCATGACCGACCGGTTAGTCCCGTGAGGGCCAACCGGTCAGGAGAAAGCCCACACCCACCTCATTCGGAGGCGACGACGTAGGCCGAGAGCGACATGGTGCCGCCGCGCGGCTCGCCGCCGTCGAATCCACCAGTGTACGTGAACGTGGCCTCTTCGCCGGGCGTCACGTCAGCGGTGACGTCGATGCGCAGCATCTCGACCGGGAGGCCCGGGCACCAACCGGCGCGGAGCGGTGCCCAGTTGCCCCACTGGCCGGGAACGACCCCTTCGGCCGAGCGCTCGGCGCAGCCCTTCGCCTGGCCCGCCTGGCCCTCGAAGTCGAGCACGTGCTCGTTGCCGTTCGCGGTGAAGGTGTGGACGTGGTTGCACCACTCGGCGCAGTTGTCGCCGTCGGTCTGACCGTGACCACTGATGATCGCCACGAGCTCCACCTTGGTCGCGCCCGCGGGGATGGTGGTCACGTAGGGGTCGCGACCCTCGTTGTAGGTCGCGTCGAAGTTGCCGCCGGTGAACGCGAGCTCGGCCGCGAGCGGCTGCTCGTCGCGGCGGTCGGCGAGCCGCAGCGAGATGGTGATCTCGCGCTCGGTCGCCTCTTCCCACTCCGGGCCCATCACGATGCGGAAGGTCTGGTCCCCGCCCTCGCTCATCAGCGGTAGCAGCGACGAGGCGTCCATCACCCAGCGTCGTCGACCGGGGCGGGAGTAGGGGGTGATCCAACGAACGAGCTCGCGGGTCTCGGCGCACGCGTCGTCACCCTCGGCAATGCAGAGGAAGATGTGCGCGATGCGGTCCCATTCGCTGCACCCCGCGGGGTCGAGGAAGCAGTGCACCTGGACGTCGAGCTCGAGCGTATCGAAGCCCGCCATGGTGGACGCGTCGGGCAGGGTGACGCTCCGCTCGATGATCCGATCGGTCAGCGTCTCGCCCGGCATGAGCGGGAACACCATCGCGTCGGCACCGTCGAGGCCGACCTCGAGGTCGTAGAGGTAATTGAACCAGTGCGGTCCGTACGCGGCCATGCCGAGGTTCGGCTGGAAGCCGCCGCCGCGCACCTCGAAGAGGGAGCCGAGCGGATCGAAGTGTTGCGCGCGATCGATCGCCATGGCGAAGACCGGCGTGGCGGTCAGGAGCGTGCCGACGCTGCCGTCGATCTCGTTCATCGGCTGGTTCACGAAGTGAATGTGCTCGCGCCAGAACGCTCGGTCCGCTTCGGAGACGCCGTGGAAGTCGAAGCCCTCGTCGAGCGCGGCCTGCATCGTCGCCAGCCGGGCCGTGATCGCCGCGGGGTCGGTCTCGTAGGTCCCGATGAAGTAGTGCGCGTTCCGCGGCCCATCGAGGTAGAGACCGTCGGGCACGCTGGCCCAGAGCCCGTTGCCATAGTCGGTCGGTCCGTAGGTCACGAACACGTACGACTCGCAGCCGCTGTGCTCCTCCGAGAAGACCCACGCGCCCTCGGTCGTCTGCACCGTGAAGTCGCCGGCCAGCCCGCCCATCACGGCGGCGCCACCGGCCTCGAACGGCTCGCGCGCGAGGTCGAGCTCGTCGCAGACGTCCGGATCGGGGACGAACGCATCCACCTCCGGGGTCGGCATGTCGACGGGGTCCGGACCGGCGTCGGTGGAGGTCGTGTCACCGTCGTCGTCGCCACAGGCGACGAGGGCGGCGCACGCGAGGAGAAGCAAGGGGAGGGAAGGGCGCATACCCCTAGGTATGGAACGCGTTTCAGGTTTGGTCCAGCGTCGAAGCGTCCTCGTTTGCCCCACAAAACGCGAACCTTGCTCTCCCTCCATGGTCAGCGAGCGCGACGGACGCTAACTTCGATGGTCCGATGGCGGCCCCACTGCCTCCCGACGAGAAGACTCGTCTCGAGTATCTCGAGGCGCTGGCGGTTCTCGACACGGCCCCGGAGCCGGTATTCGACCGTTTGGTGAAGCTGGCCCAGCACGTGACGGGTGCACCGATCGCGCTGGTGTCGCTCGTCGCGGAGGACCGGCAGTGGTTCAAGGCTCGTTGTGGGGTCGGCGTAGACGAAGTGCCACGGGTCCACGCCATCTGTTCCCATGCGATCCTCCAGGATCGGGTGCTCGTGGTCCCGGACGCGGCGGAAGACGAACGCTTCACCGACGACCCCGTGGTGCATGGAGAGAGGGGCGTTCGTTTCTACGCGGGGGCACCCCTCGTCACCGCGGCGGGAAACCTGGGTACGCTCTGCGTGGTCGATACGAAGCCGCGTGGGCTCACGAGCGAGCAAGAGGCCACGCTCCAACTGTTGGCCGAGGCGGTCGTGGACGCGCTGGAGCAGCGAGTCGAGGCTCGGCGGGTCGAGCGAACCCTTCGTTGGATGCGCCTCGCCGAGGGGCTCACCAAGATCGGCCACTGGCGGGTCATGCACGACGACGGGAGCCTCTTCTGGTCGCCTGAGATCTTCGAGATTCACGGGCTGGACCCGGAGCAGTACACCCCGACCGTGGATACCGCCATCGCCGCGTACCACCCCGACGACCGGGAGCGGGTGGTCAAGCTGCTGTCGAAGGCGATGGACAGCAGCGAGCCTTTTGCGTTCGAGCTGCGCCTGTTTCGCTCGGACGGCGCCATCCGGTGGGTCCGCTCGAGGGCGCGCCCGGAGCTCGATCCGCTCACGGGCGAGTTGGTGTCCATCTTCGGCGTGTTCCAAGACATCACCGAGCAGCGGCTGATGCAGTCGGAGCTGGTGCACTCGGAGCGTCTCGACTCGCTCGCGCTGATGGCCGCGACGATGGCGCACGAGATCAACAACCCGTTGACCTCGATGCAGCTGAACGCCGAAGTCATCGCACGCTTGGCGACGGAGGCACCGCCCGACCTGGAGCGGATCGAAACGATGGCCGTGGACCTCCTCGACGGAGTCGCGCGCATCCGAAAGATCACGCAGGAGCTGCGCGCCATCACGCGTCCAGCGCGGCAGGAGCTCGAGCCGGTGGGACTGCAGCGTGCCGTCGACGCTGCGCTCCGACTGTCAAAGCTCCGCCTCGAGGGGATCGAGGTATCCGTGGCGCTCATGGAGCCAGTGCCACAGATCCAGGCGAACGAGCCTCGGCTCGTCCAGGTTCTGATGAACCTCCTCCTCAACGCATCGCACTCGTTCTACGGCGTTCCGGAGAGCCAACGACAGGTCTTGGTCCGAAGTGGACCGGTCGGCGTCGCCCACACCTTCATCGAGGTGGAAGACTCGGGCATCGGCATCTCCGACGAGGCGCTCGCGCGCGTCTTCGAGCCCTTCTATACGACGAAGTCGGTCGAGCTCGGGACCGGGCTCGGTCTGCACGTGTGTCGGGAGATCGTTCAGTCCTTCGGCGGCACCATCGAGCTCCGGTCGTCGCTCGGGATGGGCACCACCGTCCGGATCGAGCTGGCCACCCATCAGACCAGCGCCACCCAAAAGCCGGAGACGAGCCCGCGTCCACTGGTGACGTCGCGGCCGGACACGCGGCTGCTGGTCATCGACGACGACGCGATGGTGGGCCGAGCGCTGGCGCGCGCCCTTCGAGGCTACGACGTGGAGGTCGAGCAGGACCCGCGCGCGGGGCTCCAACGCCTGCTCGAATCGGGGGACCGCTACGCCGCGATCCTCTGTGACCTGGCGATGCCGCTGCTCAGCGGGCCCGCGCTCCACGCCGCGGCCGTGGCCGAGCGGCCGGAGCTCGACGAACGCTTCCTCTTCATCACGGGCGGCACCCAGTCGGCCGAGGGCAGCCAGTTCGTGGAGCGGAATCGGCGGCGGGTGCACCTCAAGCCCCTGCATTTCCAGAGCCTGGTCGAGGCCATCGATGCCATCGTGCGTCAGCGTCAATCGGAACCGGAAGCCACGGCCGTTGTCGACGGTTAGGATGACGCCCTCGATGTCTGGTTCTCCTCGCGGCCTCCGATTGCTCGCGGCCCTCGCGCTGGTCGTTCTCGTGACCGACGCCCGAGCCGACGACGACCACGTGCTGCACGAGTTCGTCCCCGAGGTCGACACCGACGACCAGGCTGGGATGGTGCTCGGCCGCGACGCGACCCCGGAGGCGATCCTCTACGAGGGGGAGATGCTCAGCGCCCCCCGCGGCGGTGCGCTCCGCTCGAACGAGCGCGCGATGGTCGCCCCGCCCGATCCGACCGGCACCGGTCGAGACGCGCCGGGTCGCCGGTCGCCCACGTTCCGGCCGGACCGGATCACGTCGCTCGAAGGGAGCCTCGGCTACTTCACCGTCTTCTCGCCGTCCATCGCGCCCTTCAAGCGGGTCAGCGCGCTCGACGCGGTCGTGCGCTCCGACAGCGGCGTGCCAGTGCTCGGGGTCGCTCGGCCGAACGAGATCACGCCGGTCCCCATGGAGGGCGCGATCGCAGCGGCTACCGATGGCCGAGCGCGCGACCGGTTCTGGGGGAGCGTGGTGCTCGACTTCACCGCCGGCGACCGCGTGCCCTTCCCCTCGGTGTCGCCGGAGTCTCGGCTGCTCACGATGAGCACGGAGCCCGAGGTCGACCTGCGCATCGAGAAGGACGCGGCGGACAACTTCTTCGCCGTCGCGCCATCCCGCATGGGCCTGGTGCGCGTGACCTTCCTGACCGACGCGCCCCGGGAGTACTTCAACGCGCGCGCCATCCCGGAGGTCCCGGTCGACGCGCTCGCCGAAGAGGTCTTCCCGCTCGACGCGACCACGGAAGCCGAGGCCATCCGTTTCGCGCGCACCATCGGCGTCTCGCGGGACTCGGACCTCCCGACGGCGCTGCGGGCGCTCACCGAGCACTTCCGCTCCTTCGTCGAGTCCGACGAGCCACCGCCCGACACCGGCAACATCTTCCGCGACCTCGCCGAGGCGCAGCGCGGCGTCTGTCGGCACCGCGCCTACGCCTTCGTGATCACGGCCCAGGCGCTCGGCTTGCCCGCCCGCTTCGTGATGAACGAGGCCCACGCCTGGGTGGAGGTGAAGCTCATGGACGTCGGCTGGATGCGCATCGACCTGGGCGGCGCGGCGAACGCGCTGGAGAACCACGGCGGCGGCGACCGACCGGTGTACCGGCCGCGTGAGGCGGACCCGCTCCCCCAGCCCGAGGCGTACCGGCAGAGCTACTCCCAGCTCAGCGGCTCGCAGGTCCAGGGGCTCCGCGAGGGCGAGGGGGAGGCCTTCGCCGAAGCGAGTCGCTACGGCAGCGAGGGGGTCGCCGGCCAGGGCGTCGGTCCCGGCGCCGAGGGCGAGGCGGGCGAGGGCGGTGGGCTCTTCTCGACGCCGGAGCCGGAGAGCCGCGGTCGGCCGCTGCGACTGACCGTCGACACGAGCAACTACGAGGTCTTCCGAGGCCGCTCCCTCTCGGTGAGTGGCCACGCGCTCGACCCGGACGGGCAGGGCGTCGAGGGGTTGCGGGTCGAGGTGCTCCTCCGCGGTGCCCGTGAGCGACTGCTCGGGGTCACGGTGACCGGGCCGAGTGGCGCCTACCGCACCACGGTCGGCATCGCCCAGGACATCGAGGTCGGCGAGTACCGGCTCGTGATTCGGACCCCGGGCAACGACGACTTCTTCCCCGCCCGCGCGCGCTGAGCGCGAAGAAAGGGGCGCGGTCGCTGACCCGATTCGTGGTATCCCCGCGCGGTGCGTTGGGTGGTCGTCGTTTCGCTGAGCCTGTTGGCGGTGGTGGTCGAGGTCCCTCGTGCCGAGGCTCAGGACCCTTACTCCTGCCTCGAAGAGCTCGAGGAGGCGGAGCTCGATGCGCGCCTCGCGATGGTCGACCAGCGCCTGCAGGACCACAAGCTCGGGGCGCGGCTCTGGTGGTACGGCTGGCAGGCCTTCTTCGGCGGTGTGGTCGGCTATCAGATCTTCGAGTACGCGCGCTCCGAACCCGGGACGACCCAGCGCTGGACCTCGGTCATCGGCATGGTCGGCGCTTCGCTGGCGACCGTTCAGATGTGGATCTTCCCTCTGACCGCGGCGTACTCCCCCCAGCGCTATCGACGGATGCCCACCAGCACTCGGGCCGAGCGGGAAGCCAAGCTCCGCTATGGCCTCGAGAGCATCGAGACCGCGGCCACGCGCGAGACCCTCGCCCGTGGCCCCGGCGCCCACGCGCTCCCGATCCTCTGGTCGGCGACCTGGGCGACCACCCTCTCGCTGAAGTTCGACGACCCCGGACGGATCGCCTTCCTCATCGTGGGCGGCTTCGTGATCACCCAGGGCCGCATCTGGACCGGGCCCCAGCGGGCCATCGGCGATTGGGACCAGGTCCGCTGGTCGGTCTGCGAGCACCGCTATGGGCGAGGCCCGCGGCGTCGGGGAGAGCAAGGGGAGCCGGACCTCGACGATCTCGACCAGCTCGAGCCGCCGATGGCCGCCCGGCCCCGGGGTCCCCAGGCCCACTTCAGCGTCATGGGCGCGGGCGCCCAGCTCTTCGTCACCTTCTGACTGCCCCTCAAAAGGTCGGCGGGACTTCGAGCCGGAGCCTGCTACCCTGCGCTCGTGCCTTTGGGCCCGGTCGAGATCATCTTCGCCATCCTCGGAATCTCGATCCTCGTGATCGTGCACGAGAGTGGTCATTACTTCGCGGCGCGAGCCTTCGGGATGCGGGTGACCCGCTACTCGATCGGCTTTGGTCCGACGCTCTTCAAGTACCAGCCGAAGGGTAGCCCGACGATCTTCCAGGTCGCCGCGATCCCCTTCCTCGCGTACGTGCAGATCGCGGGGATGAACCCCCACGAGGAGGTCGACCCAGACGACCCGGAGCTCTTCACCAACAAGAGCGCCTTCGCCCGGATCGTGACCATCGCGGCGGGACCGATCGCCAACTACCTCACCGCGTCGATCCTGGTGTTCTTCATCAGCCTCGCGGGCTGGCCGGCGTTCCCGTGGCTGAGCAACGTCTTCATGCCCGACGACGAGCGCTCGCAGACCGCGCCGCACGAGCCGATGACGGTGCACGAGGTCATCGAGGACTCGGCCGCCGAAGAGGCGGGCATCCAGGCGGGCGACATCTTCGTCGAGGCGAACGGCGTGGCGGTGGCCAACGTCAGCGACCTCACGGAGCAGACCAAGGACCGCGGCGGTCAGGACACCGAGTACATCATCGAGCGTGACGGTGAACGGATGACGTTCACCATCGCCCCCCGCGCGAACGAGGACGGGCGCGGGTTGATCGGTGTCGCGCCGGTTCAACCCGAGCCCAAGTACGTCGCCTTCGATGCGAAGGAGGCCGCGTGGGCAGCGCTGGTGTTCCCCTGGAAGCTGACGGAGATGCAGCTCACCGCCATCGGCGGGATGATCCGGGAGCGCCACACCGAGAACATCGGTGGGCCGGTCGCGATGACGCGCATGGTCGGCACCGCGGTGCAGAACGGACCGACGCACTTCTTCATCGTGCTGGTGCTCCTCTCGGTCGCCCTCGGCATGTTCAACCTGCTCCCGCTGCCCGCGCTCGACGGGGGTCGGCTGACCTTCCTGGCCTACGAGGTGATCACCCGCCGGCGGCCGAACGAGAAGGTCGAAGCGATGGTGCACTTCATCGGCATCCTCCTCCTATTGGGCGTGCTGATCCTGGTGACCGTCCGCGACATCGGCAACTGGTCTTAGGGGGGATTTTGAAAAATCCCCCCGCTCGTCGCGAGTGAATCGCTCCTCGCTCCCCCAAAAACCTGAAGGTCTCGCGGCGGAGCCGCTCGGTGCGTCCTCGCGCTTCGCGCAGCGTCCTCCGGGGTCCCTCTGGCCACCGCGGGCGCTGCCGTCCCATCCTGCTAGCTTCTCTCGCGATGAGTGAAGCACGACCGGACGTCATCCTCGTCGGCGGCGGGGTGATGGGCTGCAGCACGGCGCTGCGGCTCCAGCGGGAAGGCCTGAAGACCGTCGTGCTCGAGCGCAGCGTGCCTGGGGCCGAAGCGTCGAGCGCTGCTGCGGGCATGCTCGCACCGGGCGCCGAGGCGGGTCACCCGGTGGCGCGTGACCACGTGGGCACGCTGTTGAAGCTCGGTGCCTGGAGCCGGGAGCTGCACGCGGCGCAGGCGGAATGGCTGCGCGAAGAACACCAGCTCGACATCGGCTTCCGCCGGTGCGGGGCGATGGTGGTCGCCTTCGGAGGCGACGACGAGCACGCGCTCGATGTGCACGCGAAGGCGCTCGCCGGCTACCCGCACGAGGTGCTCGACGGCGCCGCGGCGCGCGAGCGCGAGCCGTCGTTGGCCGCAGGCGTTCGCGCCGCGATCGACCTGCCCGAAGAGGCCCAGCTCGAGCCGAGGCTGCTCCTCCGGGCGCTCGCCCTCGCGGCCGAGGCCGCCGGCGCGGTCTTCCGGAGCGGCGCCGTGGTGCACGAGGTCCTCGTCGAGAGCGGCCGGGTCCGCGGCGTCCGCGTCGGTGGCGAGATCCTCGAAGCCGACCACGTCGTGGTCGCGGCCGGCAGCTGGACCAGCCTGGTGCCCGGCCTCGAGCTGGCCGCCGCGGGCATTCATCCGGTGCGCGGTCAGATCGTCGCGACCCAGACCCGTCCGCCGGTCTTCCGCCGGTTGATCTTCGGCGCGGGCGGCTACGTGGTCACGCGACCCGACGGACGCGTGCTCTGCGGCTCCACCGAGGAGCGCGTCGGCTACCGCCGCGAGGTCACGCTCGGAGGCATCCGCTCCATCGTCGACCTGGCGACCACCCTCGCGCCGCGCCTGGCGGAGGCGCCGCTCCAGGACCAGTGGTCGAGCTTCCGGCCGGGCACCGCCGATGGCCTGCCGCTCGTGGGCGGCGCCGGCCCCGAGAACCTCTGGCTCGCGAGCGGCCACTTCCGCAATGGCATCCTGCTGGCGCCCGCGACCGCGGAGCTCATCGCGCATGGCATCGCGGGCGTCGCCATCCCGGACGACACCCCCGAGCACCTCGTCGACCCGCGGCGGTTCGCGTCGTGAGCGACCCGACGGAGCGCTTCGTCGAGGCCAACGGCCTCCGCCACCACGTGCTCGAGTGGCTGGGCGACGGCCCGACCGTGCTGCTCGCCCATGGCTTCCTCGACATGGCGTGGTCTTTCCGCGACGTCGCGAAGGCGCTGAGCGCCCGCGGCTTCCGCTGCGTCGCGTGGGACTGGCGCGGCCACGGCGAGACCGAGCACATCGGGGCCGGCGGCTACTACCACTTCGCCGACTACGTGCTCGACCTGGACGAGCTCTGGCCTTCGCTGGTCCCCGAGGGCGAGAAGGCCCACCTGGTCGGTCACTCGATGGGTGGCTCGGCGGTCACGATGTTCGCCGCGGTCCGCTCCGATCGGCTCCACACCCTCGCCCTGCTCGAAGGGCTCGGGCCGCCCGACCAACCGGTCGCCAAGGCTCCGGAGAAGCTGCAGCTCTGGCTTCACGGTGTCGCCCGTGCCCGAGCGAAGGAGGGCCGGACCTTCACCCTGAAAGAGGCCGTGGCCCGCATGCGGCGGCAGAACCCGGCGCTGAGTGAAGACCTCGGCGCGTTCCTGGCCGAGAAGGGCACCCGCGCGGTCGACGAAGGTCGCCAGTGGTCCTTCGATCGGCTGCATCGCACGCCCTCGCCCTCGGTCTTCCAGGCGGCGCTCTTCACCCAGTACCTCCGCGCGATCGCGGTCCCGACCTTGGTCGTCGGGGCGGAGAAGGGCTACCGACTCGCCGACGAAGCCGAGCGCCTCGCGGTGATCCCGAAGGGCCGGCTCGTCGAGCTCCCGGGGGTCGGCCACATGATGCACTGGGAGGCGCCCGAGGCCCTCGCCGATGTGCTCGTGGCCCACTTCGAACCGTGATCCGCGTATCAGCCTTCTCACACCGGGTGATCCCGTTCTTGGCTCCGATCCCTCCGCAGGGTAGTTTTGTCAGTGGAGGACAGCATGGTTCGAGTCTTGACTTGCTTGGTGGCGTTGGCGTTCACGGCGCCCGCGTTTGCTCAATTGGACGAAGAGGATCCCGCCGCCGGCCCTGGCGCGAGCGATCCCGGGCCGGCCGACACCGGTGACCCAGCGGCGGATCCGCTCGGTCCCGAGGCGGCTGCGACCGCCGAGCCGGTCGACACGACCGACCCGGAGAACAGCGGCCGGATCGACGACGAGCAGGCCCTCGCGGAGGACGAGTCCGACGTCGATCCGGATCAGCGCTCGGCCACCGACCCGTTCGAGGAGGAGCACACCCAGTACTTCTTCCTGGGCATCTTCTACCGGCACACCTGGACGCCGAAGTTCCTGATCAGCCTCTTCACGGACGAGCAGACCCCGGCGGACAACCCGGCGGCTGGTCTCGAGCTCACGATCCGGAAGGACAACTTCGAGATCGTCGCCTCGCTCTGGTACCAGGCGTACTTCGTCAACGGCCCCTTCCGCGGCAACGGCGACACGATCGGCGAGACCGAGTTCATCGACTCCGAGCTCAAGGCGGCCTTCATCGGCGCGGCCTTCCTCTGGTCGACCATGTTCACCGATTGGATTGGCCTCGAGTACGGCCTCGACATCGGTATCGGCGGCGTGTGGGGCGACCTGCACCGCAACGAGGCCTACGAGAGCACCGCGCCCGGCAGCGTCGGCGGCTGGGCCGCCTGCGCCGGTCCCGGCAACCCGGTCGGTGGCGATCGCTGTGACGTGACCGGCGGCAACTACGGCGTCGAGCCGAGCTGGATCGACGGCGGCAGCCGCCCCCTGGTCTACGCCCGCCTCGCCCCCCACCTGGCGATCCGCATCAAGCCCATCCACCAGCTGGTCTTCCGCATCGACGGCGGCTTCGACCTCTTCAGCGGCTTCTTCGTCGGTGGCGCTGCCGCCTTCGGCTTCTGAGCGCCGCCGGCCCGCTCCAAGCCTCGGGCTGCCGAAACGCATCGCACAAAGCCAGGAAGGAACACAGAGAACACACAAAGAACCGCAGGTTTCGCTAGGGACGGGAAGCGATCGCGCCGGCGTTCGCGCGAGACCTCGCCCGTTGGCTCGCGTCACCGCGGCGCGCCGAGCCCCAAATCTCCGATCTTTGTGCTCTCTGTGATTCTTCGTGTCTCCGTGCGATTGCGTTGGGGCTCTGAGGGCAGGGGGGCCGTGGCTTGAATGGGGGCCAGGGCCGTGAAAGGCTGCGCGCCGATGACTTCGCAGCGCCTGAGTCTCTCCCTGATCCTCCTCATCGGGTGCGGTACGGCCGTGGCTCAGCCCGCGGACGACGCGCCCGAGCCCACGGAGACCGAGACGCCGGAGGCCGCGCCCGAGCGGAGCGAGCAGGAAGAGGCTCGCCGAGCGCGGGTCTACGCCTCCGTCGGCGACGTGCAGATCACGGTCGGGGACATCGAGGACGCCATCGCGGCTCAGTCGCCCTTCCTCCGGGTCCGCTATCGCGATCCGGCCAAGCTCCGCGAGCTGGCCGACGGGCTGGTGCGTTTCGAGCTCCTCGCGCGCGAGGCCGAGCGGCTCGAGTACGGTGACTCGGGTGCCGTCGAGCAGCAGGTCCAGCAGCAGATGGTCCAGAAGCTCATCGAGCAGCAGGTCGACGACCAGGTCACCCGCGAGTCGGTCACCGACGAAGACATCCAGGCCTACTACGACGAGCACACCGCGGAGTTCTCTCGGCCGGCGATGCGCCGGGCCAGCCACATCCTCCTGCCGAGCCGGGAGGCGGCCGACGCGCTCCTGGCCGAGGCGCGGGACGCCGACAACCGCGAGTTCCGCGCGCTCGCCCGTCAGCACTCGATCGACACCGAGACCAAGCTCCGCGGCGGCGACCTCCGCTACTTCACCCAGACCGGTCGCCCGCCGAACGCCAACGAGGACGACCCGCCCGTCGACGAGGCCCTCGTCGCGGCCGCCTTCGAGCTCACCGAGCTCGGCTCGGTGGGCGGCCCCGTCCAGGTCGGCGAGAACTTCAGCATCGTGAAGCTCACCGGCAGCCGCGAGGCCGAGGTCCGCGCCCTCGCGCAGGCGGCAGAGGGGATCCGCCTCCGCCTCTGGCGCGAGCGCCGTCAGGAGGCCATCGACAGCTTCGTTCGCGGTCTGCGGAACGACGCCACCGTGGAGCTCCACACCGAGCGGATGCGGCCCATCCGCCTCGAGCCGATCGAGCCGACCAAGGGCCTGCCCGCTCGCGACCCGCACGAAGACGGCCGCGAGACCGGCGCCTCCCAGGGCGCGCAAGCGGCGCCGGAAGAAGCCGAGTAGCTCAGAGCAAGGCGGCCCGGATTTCCACCACCGAGAGGCACGGCATCCGGCGACCGCGGTCGAGCGCTTCCAAGTCCTCGCATCCATCCGCCTCGGTCGGGATCGATTCGTCGGTCTCTCCGTAGGTGGTCTGGATGATCTCGACGCCCTCGTCGCTCTCATAGAGCTCGCGATGGCGGAAGCGAAGGACGCAGCCCGCGCTCGCGGTGGCGAGGCTGCCGCTCCAGGTGCTGCCGGCGGGACCGAACGAGAGGTCCTGGGACGACGTCGGGCTGCACGAGTCCGGGTCTGCCGTGTCGCACCTGAAGTACTCCAGCTGGGCCCGCCGGACCGGGCTCGAGCCTTCCGTGTACTCGAGCCTGAAGAAGCGGCCGGTCGCCCCGATCGTGGCTGGCGTCAGCTCGGCGTCGCACGACCCCTCCAGCCGTTCGGTGACCTCGTACATCCCATCCAGGTCCGTCGGTGGGGTGCGGTCAGCGCAGCTCACCAGCAGTGCGACCGCAACGATCGATCCCGAGACATGCTTCATGAGGGGATCATAGAGGTCCCGCGCGCGCGGGCCAGTCTCCCGTAGACTGTGGGCATGGGTCGGCTCTCGTTCCTCGCGCTGGCGATGCTCTACGCGCTCGGCTGCGCGGAGCCGACGGGGAGGCAGACTGCGCCGATCCTCGACGGCGAGCTCGCACCCGACGCGGTCCAGGTGGTGGCGATCGTGGAGCGTGCCCCCAGCTGTACCCCGATTCCGCGTCAGCTCCGCTGCACCGGGACGCTCATCGGCCCGAGAGCGGTGATCACCGCGGCCCACTGCATCGGCGACGGGTCCGTGCGCGACCTGATGGTGCTCTTCGACGCGGACATCGAGGGCGCGGGCACCCTCGTCGCGGTGAGCCGGGGGCGTCCGCACCCGAGCTACGACCCGGGGAGTCGCGCGTACGACCTCGCGGTGCTCGTGCTCGAGTCCGACGCACCCGTGACTCCCGTCGCCCTCGGATCCGTGGACGAGGGGTCGGTCGACGCGAGCGTGACCATGCTCGGTTATGGCGGCACCAGCGCGGACGACTCCGGAGGCGGGGTGCGCCGAAGCGGCAGCGGTCGCGTCGAAGCGGTCGAGGCCACCGAGCTGCGCATCGTCCCGGACCCGGCGATGAGCTGCCGGGGCGACAGCGGCGGGCCCGTGCTCGACGAAGCCGGCGCGTTGATCGGCGTCACCAGCCGTGGCGACCCCGCCTGCGCCGAGTATGCCCTCGCGGTTCGAGCGGACGCCGTCGAGCCCTTCGTCGCCGACGCGTTGGCGGACTCCCTGCTCGAGCCTCCCGCCCAGCGAGCCTTCGACCCCGCGGAGCACTTCTGCGAGTCGACCTGCGTCGCCGACGAAGACTGTCCCACCGGTACCCATTGCTTCGGCGCCGAGGGCGCCGCGCGCCGCTGCGTCATTCCCGGCCTGTCCTCGGGGGAGCTCCTCGGCGCGTGCGCGGACGACCGGGTCTGCGGCGAGGCGCCTTGCGTCCAGAGCCCAGCCGGCTGCCAATGCTTCCAGCCCTGCGGCTTCCACTCTCACGCCGACATGGGGACCGACACGCCGCCGGGGGGCGGCGGCTGTGCCGTGGGCAGCGCGCCCGCCCTCTGGTGGCCCTTTCTCCTCGGCTTCGTCTGGGGCCGTCAAAGACTTGGACGTTCGTCCAGGAAGTGAACGAGTCGTCCGTCCAAGTCATGGGCCGCGGACAGCAGTCCTCGGCAAAAGCTCAACGATCTTCTGAAACGCGTTCTGTGTACGCATCTTGCACAGCTCTTCGGCCAGGAGGAGCGAACCCATGCGTGCACAACTCACCACTCTCTGTCTCGTGCTGGCTTTCGGCTGCGCGGCGGCTGGACCGACCGAGACCCCGAACGAGTTGGGGCTGACCCTCACCACCTTCGATGACGGTCGGCTCGAGGGCACGCTGGTGACCTCTGCGGGCGCGGTGGACTTCACGGCCATCGAGGTCGACGACGGGCTCTTCGACATCGAGCTCCAGCGTGAGGGACGCACCTTCGGTTCGGTCGTGAACTGGAACGACTACGAGGTCGATCTCCAGGCCGCCGAGGACTTCGCCATCACCCAGGACGATCGCTTCGTCATCACGGCCCTCGCCTCGACGATCGAGGAGGAGGTCGGCAAGGACTCTCCGGTCGCCGACAACCTCTTCCGCCAGGCCACCCTCTGGGGCAGCCACCCGGCCGGCGAGCTCATCACCCGCCACATCGAAGCGGACCCCGAGCGGGGTTGGACCACGCTCTGCTACGCCGCGTGCACCAGCGGGTACCGCAACTTCTATCACTCGGGCACCGGCAACGATCACGGCCACACGCACGGCAGCCACTCCTGGTCGATGCGCGAGTACATCAAGTTCGGTCGCTACGACTCGCACAACCCCTGCAACTCGCGCTGTGGCCCCGGTTGCACCGGCTGGTACAGCAGTGCCTGGACCCAGGATTGCGGCAACCACGACCGCTGCGAGCACGCCCACACCGGCGGCTGCGGTGGCGAGTGGTGGTCCGCCAGCGACGACTTCAGCTTCGCGGGCAACTGCCGCTGCTGACTCAGCGCGGCTCGGCCGAGAGCTCGGTGAGGCTCACACAGGGCATCGTGTCGCCTCGCTCGCGCGCGGTGCCCTGGTCGCATTCGGCGGCCGGCAACGTCGGGTCCATCACTTCGTACACGGTGTCGACGATGAGCAGATCGCCGCTGGCCGAGGTCAGCTCGCGGTGCCGAAAGCGGAGCAGGCAGCCATCGTCGCCGTCCATCCCGATCGCGGTGGCGATGGTGGTGACCCAGCGGCCGTCGGCCCGCCCGAACGAACGAAAGAGGTCGTAGGTGTCCACGCACTCGCCCGGGCTCACGCATGGAAAGTAGGCGACGATCGTCCCGTCATCTCGAGGCTCGGCCCTCAGCCGGAAGAACTGGTCGGTCGGCTCGATCGGCTGGGGCTCGAGCGGGCCTTCGCAGCTCCCGCTCCGCTGGTCGACCAGCTCGTAGTCGCCCTCGAAGTCCGCGGCCGTCTCCCCTCCACCGCACGCGCAGGCGCCGATGAGCAGGGCCGCGATCCTCGTCGTCATGGCGGCAGTATGGCCGACCGGCTGTTCGGAGTCAGCGGACGTGGCGGCCGCGCCGCACGCGGAGCCGGATGAGCCGCTGACGATCGAACAGGTCCAGCCGCCGGAAGGGAGCGCCAGCGGTGGTCCCTTCGCGACCGTCCTCGGCACCGGCTTCGACGCGCATGCAGCCGTGGAGGTGCGCTTCGGCGACACGCCCTCACCGCGAACGGCGGTGATCGGGTCGACCCGCTTGCAGGTGGAGATCCCACCAGGCACCGAGGGTCCGGTCACCATTCGGGTTCGGCAGGGCTCCCGCTCCGCCGTGTTGCCGGAGGGCTTTCGCTACACCGCGCCCGCGCATGAGGGTGGAGAAGAGCACTCTCATTGATGGTGACCGTTGACCCCAGCAAATGGGAACGGCTACCGTAGCGGGCGATGGCGTCGTCCAAGTTTCCGGCGGAGCCCACCAAGCTCCATTACCTGGATGGCCGGCCGACCGAGCTGACCCTCCGGCGGTGCCAGCTCGAGGTGGTCAAAGGCGATCGGCTCGAGACCCATACCTTCGAGCGCGACACGATCGATCTCGGCGCGGCCGAGGACAACGACCTGGTCCTCGAGGACGACACGGTCAGTCGCTACCACTGCCGGGTCTACCAGGAGGGGAACCACTACCTGGTCCGTGACCTCGGCTCGACCAACGGCACCTTCGTCAACCGCGTGCGGATCCGCGAGGCCTTCCTCAAGCCCGGCGTGACGATCACGCTCGGGACGAGCGAGATCCGCTTCGGCGCCTACGACGAGAAATTCCGCATCGTCCCCTCGGAGCGCTCGCGCTTCGGCGACCTCATCGGTCGCGACGACAAGATGCGCTCCATCTACGCGATCCTCGAGAAGATCGCGCCGACCGACGCCACCGTCGTCATCGAAGGCGAGACCGGCACCGGCAAGGAGGTCGTCGCGCGCTCGGTGCACCAGGCCTCGCGCCGTCGCTCCGGCCCCTTCATCGTCTTCGACTGTGGCGCGGTCCCCGAGAACCTGATCGAGAGCGAGCTCTTCGGCCACGAGAAGGGCTCCTTCACCGGCGCCGTGTCCACGCGCCAGGGCGTCTTCGAGATGGCCCACGGCGGCACCGTCTTCCTCGACGAGCTCGGCGAGCTCGCGCTCGACCTGCAGCCGAAGCTCCTGCGCGTGCTCGAGCAGCGCGAGGTGAAGCGGGTCGGCGGCATCAAGCCGATCAAGGTCGACGTGCGCGTGGTCGCGGCGACCAACCGTGACCTCGAAGAAGAGGTGCGCGCCGGTCGCTTCCGCGAGGACCTCTTCTACCGACTCAGCGTCGTCCGCATCGGCCTGCCGCCGCTGCGCGACCGCAAGGAAGACATCCCGCTGCTCATCCAGCGCTTCCTCAAGGCCGGCCGCTTCAACCAGACCCCGGACGGCGAGCGCCGCGTGGCCCAGATCAGCCGCGCCAGCCTGGACAGGCTGATGGAGTACGACTGGCCCGGCAACGTCCGCGAGCTCCACAACGTCGTCGAGCGCGCCGTGAGCTTCTGCGAGACCGACACCATCGAGGTGCGCGATCTGCCGGACCACCTCGTCGCCGGCCGCGTCGGCGGCGGCGCGCGACCGGCCCCCGCCGAAGACGGGGAGGTCGGCGTGGTCCCGGACCTAGCGTCGACCTTCAAGGACGCGAAGGAAGCCTGGGTCGCGAGCTTCGAGAAGGACTACATCGAGGAGCTGCTCCGCCGAAACGACGGCAACATCTCCCACGCGGCCAAGGAAGCCGACATCGATCGCAAGTACTTCCGAAAGCTGATGAAGAAGTACGGCATCACCGCCGACGACGTGACCTGACCGGGAACCGCCTGGAATCGCTCCGGGGTTCGCTGGGGGCCTCGGAGCGGTCCTCGCCGATGTCAGCGGAAACGTCAGCATTCGCCGCCGCGGCGAACTCCGGTGCCACGACGTCAGCTCGCCGGTCGGTCGAGATGTCGAGCCGGTCGATCACTTCGCACTTCGTCGCCCACGCCCGGTGGACGTACCGGTCCGAGGCGACCCCCATCCCCGCCGAGTGCGTGATGCTCCGCGCGACGAGCTCGAGCTCCGGCGCGTCCTCGATCGCCAGCGAGAGGAACGCGTGGCGAAAGCTGTGGTTGTCCCGCGGGCGCGAGCTCGTCCTTGAGGGCGGCGCCCTCACCCGCGTCGAGCGCGCCCTCCGGGCCCTCTGCGCCGATGAGGAGGCCGCCCGACGGCTCGCGGACCAGCGGCCGCGCTGCGGGGCCAGGACGCGCTCCGGAGCGCCCTGCAGGGCTCCCGCGGTCCTCGTGGATGGGTTCGTGCGGAATGGCCGGTGCCGGCTGCACGGAGGGCTCTCCACCGGTCCGCGTCAGTCTTCCTCGACGGACCAGTGCTCACGACACGCGCGCGTGACGAACTCAGCTGCGAACGCTAGGACCCGCTCGCTGGAGAACGACTCGGCTTCGATCTGCTCGTCCAAGCCCCCAGGCGCTCACCAACCGACTCCGTCTTGCCGACGGTGGGCGGAAAGTAGACAACTTCAACCCGTCCGCTGAGCAACTGGTGAAAGACCAGCTCGGCGCCGCGGTGGTGCGGCCCCACCGACTCAGCGTGTCTGACCGTTCGCTCATTCTTGAAGCGCAAGACGACATCGCGCTCATCCTCGTAGACGGACAGTTCGTGGCGCTTCCGGTCCGTAGTCCGTCGGGCCGTCACCTGCTCGACGAAGCCACGAAGGTCTTGCTGAATCCGACCGCAGAGCTGGTCATCCCAGAGGGTGTGAGCGTCTCGAGCGCGCTGATCGATCCCCACCAGGCTGTCGATCGCCTGCGCTAGTTCCTCGAACTCTTTCGATTCCATGCTCGGGATCCTAGCCGCGGGCGGGGCAACCGCGTACCTCGATACCACTGTCGAGGTATCAGTCTCGGTTGCCGCGCGAGGTAGCCTGGGCCTCGCCATTGGCTGGGCGCGCCGGCGCCCATGATGGCCCCAGGAGACACATGGCTGAGTTCCTACTGACCTTCGATCTCGTCCCTGCCAACTACGCCGCCGCCCGGAAGGCGCTTGAGGACCTCGGATGGTCCGTGTTCGTGTCGACTACGTCGCCACCCGGCGGAACGGAGAGCCTAGCCCAGCTGCCGAACACCACGTTCGTCGGCACGGACACCGCCGGTCGGTCAGCGGCAGTATTCGCCGCTGCCCATCAGGCCCTGGTGAGCGCCGGGGTCAAGGTGACGAGGATGGTCGTGGTCGAGGTGAAACCGTCGAGCCTGCGCATCGCCGATAACAAGTAGATGGGGACAGCAGCCACGGGGCGTGGTGGTGGGCTGGTGGTGGTGGTGGAATCATCCGCGACACCATCGGTTGAGTTGGGGCTGAACCGATGGCCGTCGCTCACGATCCGTCGTTACGCCCGCGAATTTGCTGCGTCCCACTGGTATCACGCATGCTTTTGAGAGAACCCGGCGCTGCTCGAGCGATTCTGCTTGGCGGCTCCGAAGCCTCGCGCCATGGTCGGCGCGCTAGGGAGGCGGCGGTGTCCAAGGGGCCCAAGTATCCGAACCAACAGCTGCAATCGGTGACGTTCGAGACCTTCTTTCGGGGTCGTCTGGACGCTCCGACTCGGATGGGTGATGTGCAGCGGGAGTTCGAGAGCCGGCTTCCAGATCTGTTCGTCCCGACGGTGAAGACAGGGGAGCCCCTCGCGCTCCGCCCCTTCCAGCTGCGGGACACGGCCTCGACCAGGTCTCTCGCCATTTCCTTCAACCAGGCGTCGTTCGTGGCGTTCGACTATCCCGGTTTCGAGTCGTTCAGGGACGAGTCCCTGGAAGTCGTCGAGCGAACGCTTGAGGTGATGGGCGTCGACGAACTGACCAGAGTTGCGTACGTGTACGACAACGCCATCGAGATCCCAGCTCGCGACAATGGCGTGATGCCACTCGACCTGATCCTGAAGCTCGACTTCCCAGAGTGGATGGGCCGCGACGGCTTCGCCCAGCTCGACCTGGAGTGGAAGCGACCTCACTCGACCGGCGCGGTCATGGGGAAGCTCTTCCAGGAGCGCGAGGGCCCCGTACCTGTCCTTCGACTTTTCTTGCGCGCCGAAGCGGAGCCCGGCGGAGCACGTGGCGACCTGCGGAAGCAGATCGAGGCGACCCACTCCCTGGCTTCCGGGATGTTCGACTCGGTGATCACGGACCGGTTCAGGGACTTCCTGAGCCGGACCCCCGAGTCCAGAGGAGGAACCAATGCATAGCGCTGCGAAGTACGACTCGATGACGCCAGCCAATGGCGCGCCCGAGCCGCGGAGACGCAGGACCTCGTCCGAGGTGCGCATGGTAGCCGCCCAGAAGACCCCAACGGAGCAACGTGGGGAGGTGACCATTGGAGGCGTGTTCCTGGAAGTTCTGGGTTGGTCGGACGCCGATGCTCCAAGCCCAAGCCGGGCCGCCTTCGAGCGAATGGTCCAGGAGTCTCCCGCCCGCCTGGCAGCTTGGGTGTTTGAGGCCGCGCTTCCACGCGGCCACCTCAGCCATGCTGCCGAGATTCTTGGTCGTGGCACCGCGTCTTGCGCTGCGACCAGCGGCGTCGAGTTCGTACTGACCCGCCTGCTGGAACACCCGTCGCCGGTCGTTCGAGAGGGCGCGGTGTACGGCCTTGGCTTCCACCTCTCTCCCGCCGTTCGGCAGACGCTGGAGAGGTTGTCGCATGAGGATCCCAGCGACGGCGTTCGGGAGGCTGCGGAAGAAGTCCTCGAGGGGTAGGAGTGGCGGAGGGGGCCAGCGAGATCCGGCTGCGTGTATGGAAGCGGAAGACCTCTCTCGAGGAGGACCCGCAAACGATCCTGGACGCGGAGTTCCTGACTCGTGAGGGAGCGGCCGACCTGCGGCTTTCCGTCTATGCGATCGCTCCGTCGGAGGTTGTTCGAGTGGTCACCGAGCACTTCGCCGGGAATGGCCTGGACTCCATCAGGAACCAGAAGGATGGGCATCTGGACCTGTCGACCGTCTTCGCCGGTACCGAGGAGGTCTCTCCCGAGAACGAGTGGTTCTCAAGGGCCCGGGACGCCCACCGCGAGCTCGTCCTCCCGGACGAAGCGTCCCTCATGGCGCTGATCGGCAGCCTGACACGGTGCTCACGGCACCCCTACCTGAAGGCTGACGCCAAGGCCTACATCAAGGACCGACTCGACGCCGAGGACGAAGAGTGGAAGCGGTTCGTCGCGGTCCACAGGAACGGCCCGAAGTACAAGCGATTGGGCGGCCACTGATCGTCAAGGCTCGCGGAGGAACGCCACCCCGCAGACTCGGCAGGTCGGCTCCTCCCCGCACGGCTCCGAGCACTCGGGGCAGTGCAGCTGAATGCTGACCGCGCCAGCATCTGCGGAATCAGGCTTCGGAACCCGGTGATCGTCGACCGAATCGATGGGACCCCCATCGCGGGACGACTTCGACGATCTCCGCGAGACGCCTCGCGTTTCCCTCGCCGCCGGAGTTGTACGGCATCACCGCCGACGACGTGACGTAGTTTCTGGGGGTTTGGGGCAAACCCCCGCCTTGCTCGGGCGGAGCCCGAGACTGCGGCTCCCCCGACTCCGCTCGCTTCGCTCGCGCCCTCGCTTCGCTCGGGCACTCCGGCCTTCGGCCTCCGTGGCTGTCGCTTCGAGGTGAGGGGACTTTCGGCTTCATCCCCGCCTTGCTCGGGCGAAGCCCGAGACTGCGGCTCCCCCGACTCCGCTCGCTTCGCTCAGGCACTCCGGCCTTCGGCCTCCGTGGCTGTCGCTTCGAGGTGAGGGGACTTTCGGCTTCATCCCCGCCTTGCTCGGGCGAAGCCCGAGACTGCGGCTCCCCCGACTCCGCGCTACTCGGTCGCGCGGGTGAAGACGTATTCGTGCTGGGGCATGGCGATGGTGAGGCGATCGCCGTCGTGCTGGATGGGCAGGCTCGCGAGCGGCGGCTCGGTGACGATCCACTGGCGCTCGCCGCCGGCCTCCACGATGCGGATGGCGCTCGACCACTCGCCGGCGTCGACGACGATGCGATCGCCGTCGACCTTCACCTCGAGCGCGCCGAGCTCGTCGGACTCGTAGCGGCCGACGATGGCGTCGCGCTCGGTGTCGGTCGGGTCCTTCAGGCGGTCGCTGATCTGCGAGAGCGCGCTGGCTCGTGCCTGGCGCTGCTGTTCGCCGACGGCTTCGGCGCGTTCTTCGATCGGCAGGGCCATCTCCATGACCATCCGGTCGACGGCCCCGGTGAACTCGTTGGCGCTGCCGAGGTTGGTGAGCACCGCGAGCCCGAGGTCGAGCTCCGGGAAGAAGATCATGCTGCTCGTGAAGCCGATGGTGTTCCCGTCGTGGCCGGCGTGGGCGATGTTCGCGCGCTCGCCGACGATCAGGCCGAGCCCGTAGTGCACGTCCGGACCGATCGCGACACCCGGCTCCCGACGATGCAGCAGCGCCTCCTCGCTCATGAGACGCCCCTGCGGCAGCGCGCCCTTGCGTAGCTCCATCTGCAGGTAGCGGCCCATGTCCTCGGCGGTCGACCACGCGGCGCCGGCCGGCTCGAGCGCGCTCACGAACTGCTCGACGGTCGGGTCGAGCGGCCGGACCTGGTTGTCGAGACCGCGCGCCGAGGGCAGTGCGTGCTCCGCGCGCTGGGCGCGGCGGGTGTCGAGCGTGGTCGAGCGCATGCCCAGCGGACGCAGGATCTCCCGGTCGAGCAGCCGGCCATAGGCGGCGTCGAGGTCGCGGCGCCGGTCCTGGGAGCGGCCGAGCGCGTAGCCACCCGCGGCCACCAGGAAGTTCGAGTACTGGAACGTCTCGCCCATCTCCGTGGTGGGCGCGACCGTCGCGAGCTGCGCGAGGGTGGTCTCCGGGCTCGCGTCCGCGAACTCGAAGAGGAACTCGAGGTCGCGCCGCGGGAGGCCGGTGCACGCGCAGAACGACCGCTCGAGGGTGATCGCCGCGGTCGCGTCCTCGTCCGCGAGCCGGAACTCGGGCAGGAGCTCGTTCAGCGGCTGGTCCCAGCGCACGTCGCCTTCGTCGACCATCTTCGCGGCGAGCAACGTCGTCAGCGCCTTCGTCGTGGAACCGATCATGAAGCGCGTCGCCGGGGTCACCGCCTCGTCGCCGTCGTGGCTCCGCGTACCGAAGCCGCGCGCCATCAGCACCTCGTCGCTGTTCACCAACACGACCGCCGCGCCCGGTACACCTGCGCGGACTCGCTCCGCCTCGATGCGCTCGGCGAGCCGGGTGATGGCGGCTTCGTCGATGGTGCGCCGCTCGAGCGCGAGCCAGTCGATCTCCTCGACGCCGGGGACCCGGACCGAGCCGATGATCTCGTTGAGCTGGGCGCCGCGGCGACCGAAGCCGTCGACGCTGCCGTCCATCAAGGCCACGATCGCGCGCTCGCCCTTCACCTGGAAGACCGCGGCGACCCCACGGCGCTCGCTCGGCGCCGTCTCGAAGATCACCTGGCCGGAGACGTCCCAGCCCGCAGCGGACTGACCCGGCACCGCCTGCAGGATGCGCCGGTCGAAGCCGGGCTCGACCGACTGCCAGGCTTCGGTCACGAGTCGAGCGGCGAGACCGCGCCCGCCACCGAGCGGGATGGGGCGCGAGACGAAGACGAGCTGCAGGTCGCCTTCCGGCGTGGCCGCGAAGAGCATGGACTCGTCGTCGCTGGTCGCCGCGGACCAGCCCGCCGGCAACGTGAGGCTCGCGTCTCCCGCGAATCGTAGCTCGGTGACGTCCTCGAGCGGGTGCAGCTCCGGTCGCTCGATCGGCGCGGGCGCTTCGGCTACCGGCTCCGCTTCGGTCTCGGTAGGCGTCTCCGGTTCCGGGGTGGGGGTCGTGGCGCAGCCGAGCGCGAAGAGGGGAGCCAGCCAAAGAGGTCGCATGAAGTCGCACATGGCACACCCAACGCGCGAGGGCGACCGCGAATGCCAACCGTTCGGGAATCGATCACGCGCCGAGTCGTTGAGCGGGCATGGCATCGATGGCTCGTCGCTCGGCGGCGTTCGGTCTCCTCTTCGCGCTCGGTCTGCTCGGCTGCGACGTGGGCACGAAGGAGCTCGCATCCCGAAACCTCCGCGGCGAGGAACCGGTGCAGGTCGCCGGCGAGGTCTTGCAGCTCCGCTATGCGGAGAACCGCGACGTCGGCTTCGCGCTCCTGCGCACCATCGACGAGCCCACCCGCTACCAGCTGCTGCTGGCCTGCATCCCCCTCGTGATGCTCGGCCTCTGCGTGCTGTGGTACCGCCGCCGCCACGAAGCTCCGCTCCTCGAGCACCTCGCCTTCGGCGCGTTCCTCGCCGGCGCGTTCGGCAACTACCTCGACCGCCTCTTCCGAGGCTTCGTCGTCGACTTCGTCGCGCTGCCTCACTACCCGGTCTTCAACGTCGCCGACATCGCGATCGTGATCGGCGTCGGCCTGATGCTGCTATCGCAACGGAAGCCCGCCGTGGCTCAGGCGTAGCGGAGGATCCACAGCGCGTGGCCGGGCTCTGGCTCGGGCTGTAGCTCCATGGTCAGGTCGCGGGCGCCGGCGGCGAGGGCGGCGGAGCCGAGGCCGGTTCCGATCATCTTCAGGTGGAAGGGGGCGTGGAGACCGGGCGGGTAGTCGAGGTGGATCTCGGCGACGCGCCGGTCGGGGCCGTCCTTGCGGAGGTTCTTCGCGCGGAGCTCGGTGCCCTGGCGGAAGGTCCCCCAGCGCTTCTCGGCGCCCATGATCGCGAGGGTCGGCGAGAGCACGAACATGATCACGCGATAGAGCGGCTTCTCGAAGAGGGTCTGGTTGTTCCGGCGGAAGGCCGCGAGGCAGCTCTCGTCGCTGGCGTGGACCTGCTCCCGAAAGAGGAGGGTGAGGCAGTTGGCGTAGACCTCCGGGATCCAACCGGACGCGCCTCCGTGCGGGAGTCACTCCTTGGTGAGCGCTCGGAAGGCGTCGGGCGCGGCGGCCTCGGTCTCTCGCGCGATGATCTCGAAGGCGTCCTGCTTCACGCGGCACTTCGGGAACGAGCGCGGCCCGTCGGGCAGCGAAGCGACGTAACTCTCCAGCAGTCCCACGTCACCGAGAGTACCCCGCTCCTCACTCGATCGTCTCTTCGCGCTCCGCGAGCGCCGGAAGACCCTCCGCTACCTCCAGCGCCTCTGCCGATTCGGTCTCGACCGCGACCCGCACCCTGGGCGTCGAGAGCTCGAAGGTCTCGCGGACCTCTTCGTCGACCCGTGGCCGCACCTTCTTGCGACCGAGGCTGCTCATCACGCCGGTCGATGCCCAGAGCAGGAGCACCATCACGGTCGGCAGCAGCGCCTGCAGCGAGCCGCGGCCGACGAAGAGACCACCCATGCTGCCGACGAGCACCGTGCCGAGCTGGCTGACGATGGTGAGCGCGCCAACGACGCAGCCCATCTGTGCGTCGTCGCCGAAGCGGGTGTTGCCGAGCTCCTCCGTCGGCAGCTCGAGTCGTCGAGCGAGCTCCGCCTGCGCGAACCTCGCCTCCTCGGGGTGCCGGAAGACGTCGAGCTCCACCACCCGGTCGTCCAAGACCAGGTAGAGCGGCCAGAAGTGATGGGAGTGCCCGCCGCCGGCATGGTTGGTGAAGTGGCCGACGACCACCGCCCTCGCGCGCTTCTTCGGGATCCGGACGTCGTCCCAGACCAGCTCGGGCCCCTTCGCGGAGTCCCGGTAGCTCTCCGGCGAGGCGGGTCGCTCCAGCCGCAGCGTCTTGGTCAGCCGCACCAGCGCACCACCGAACGCCGCCCGCTCGGTCACCAGCAGCCCGAAGACCATCGTGAGCACGCCCCCGACGATGGCCGAGACCATGCCGAGCTCCGGGTGCGAGCCGAGGAGCGCCGCGCCCGCGCCGACGATGGTCGCGATGCCCGCTCCGACCGTCAGGACCCGAAAGTCGATCGGCCGTCGGCGTCGCTCGTAGACCACCTCGCCCGACATCGGGTCCGAGCATAGGGCAGTGACCGGGGACTGGCGAATCCAGCCCACCTTCAGATGTTTCGTGTGCGAAATACCTTGCCGTCGGCCGCGAGCACAGGTAAGTGAATGGTGATTCACCCGGCGGCCGAAACCAACGCACGGCACGCCCCAGAGGGAGGAACCATGGCCAGCCCGTACAAGGAAGAGCACGATCTCTTCCGCAAGACCGTCCGCGACTTCGCTCTCAAGGAGCTCGCACCTCACGTCGACGAGTGGGAGAAGGACGAGCTCTTCCCGAACTGGGTGTTCAAGCGCGCGGGCGAGCTCGGCATCACCGGTGCCCACTACCCCGAGGAGTGGGGCGGCGCCGGCGGTGACTACTGGATGAGCATCGTGAAGGCCGAGGAGCTGCCCCACTGCGGCGCCGCCGGCGTCACGATGGGCCTGCTGGTGCAGTCGGACATGGCCACGCCGGTCATCAACGACATCGGCACCGACGAGCAGAAGGCGGAGTTCCTCAAGCCGGCGATCGAGGGCGACAAGATCGCCGCGCTCGGCGTGAGCGAGCCCGGTGCCGGCTCGGATGTCGCCGGTCTGCGCACCACCGCGCGGCTCGTCGGCGACGAGTACGTGATCAACGGCAGCAAGACCTACATCACGAACGGCACGCGCGCCGACTTCGTCACGCTGATGGTGAAGACCGACCCGGAGGCCGGACACAACGGCATCTCGATCATCCTCTGCCCGACGGACGTGAAGGGCTTCAGCGTCTCGAAGAAGCTCGAGAAGGCCGGCAACTGGTGCAGCGACACCGCCGAGCTCTTCTACGACGAGGTCCGCGTCCCGAAGCGCTACCTGCTCGGCAAGCCCGGCATGGGCTTCATGTACCTGATGCAGAACTTCCAGTCGGAGCGACTCGTCGGCTCGACCTCGGCGCTCGCCGCGTCACGCCGCGCGCTCGATCGGTCGGTCGAGTGGGGCCGTGAGCGCGTCGCCTTCGGCAAGCCGCTGATCAAGCGCGAGTACTGGCAGCAGAAGTTCGCCGACCTCTACATCAAGCAGGAGGCCGCCGAGGCTCTCGCGTACAAGGCCTGCGAGGCCTACAACGAAGAGAAGTACGTCAAGAAGGGCATGCTCTCGATGGAGACCACCAAGCTGGTCTCGATGAGCAAGGCCTACACCGGCGACATCACCGCGGAGATCATGGACGAGTGCGTCCAGTTCCACGGCGGCATGGGCTACCTCGAGGAGCTCTGGGTCGCCCGCGCCTGGCGCGACGCGCGTCTGCTCCGCATCGGCGGCGGCGCGACCGAGGTCATGCGCTACGCCATCGCGAAGATCCTGGGCTTCTGAGCGCGAAGTAACTTCGCCGCCAACGGAGAGACGAACGACACATGGGCACCGCATACATCATCGACGCGTCGCGCACCCCGCGGGGGCGCGGCAAGAAGGACAAGGGCGCGCTGAGCGGGATCCACCCGCAGGAGCTGCTGGCGCAGACCCTCAACGACCTCGCCGAGAAGGCGAAGATCGACAAGAAGGACGTGGACGACGTGATCGTCGGCTGCGTGACCCAGGCGGGTGAGCAGGGCGCCTCGGTCGCCCGCAACGCGGTGCTCGCCGCGAACTGGCCCGAGGAGGTCACGGGCGTGACCCTCAACCGCTTCTGCGGCTCGGGGCTCCAGTCGGTGAACTTCGCCGCCATGGGCGTGATGAGCGGCCAGCAGGACCTGGTGGTCGGCGGCGGTGTCGAGTCGATGTCGCGGGTCCCGATGGGCTCCGACAACGCCGGCATCGACGGCAACAACATGGTCCTCCGCGAGAAGCTCATCCAGGTGCCGCAGGGCATCAGCGCCGACCTGATCGCGACGATGGAAGGCTTCACCCGCGAGGACGTCGACGCCTTCGCGCTCGAGTCGCAGAAGAAGGCGGCCGAGGCCATCGAGAAGGGCTGGTTCGACAAGTCCTTCTTCCCCGTGAAGGACCCGAAGACCGGCGACGTCGTCCTCACCAAGGACGAGCACCCGCGCCCGGAGACGACGCTGGAGTCGCTCGCCGGCCTCAACCCTGCCTTCGAGCGCATGGGCGGCATGCAGATGGGCCCGAACGGCGAGTCGATCGACGAGCTGGCCCTGAAGCGCTACCCGGACGTGAAGGAGATCCACCACGTCCACACCGCCGGAAACTCGAGCGGCATCGTGGACGGCGCCGCGGCCGTGCTCCTCGCGTCCGAGAAGTACCTGAAGGACAGCGGCGTGAAGGCGCGCGCGAAGATCCGGACCGTCGCCACCATCGGCGCCGAGCCGGTCATCATGCTGACCGCCCCGACTCCCGCCTCGCAGAGGGCGCTGAAGATGGCCGGCATGGAGGCGAAGGACATCGATCTCTGGGAGATCAACGAGGCCTTCGCGACGGTGCCCCTGCAGACCATCAAGAACCTCGACATCGACCCGGCCAAGGTGAACGTCGTGGGCGGCGCCATCGCCCTCGGTCACCCGCTCGGCGCGACCGGTGCCATGCTCCTGCAGACCGCCATCGACGAGCTCGAGCGCCGCGACCTGAACACCGCGCTGATCACGCTCTGCATCGGCGGCGGCATGGGCATCGCGACCATCATCGAGCGCGTCTGACGCAATCGGCTTCGAACGACGCCCCGCCGGGTCCCTCGGCGGGGCGTTCGTCGTTCCGTGGCTCGTACTCGGTCACGCTGGCTGATCTCGAGCAGGCTCTGACTCAGCAGCCGCCGAGGGCGCTGGCGTCGTAGGGGAGCTGGGTCGGGTCACACGCCGCCGGAGTCGGTGGCGGTGGTTCGTCCCATTGGCTGCCGAAGGCCCAGGGCAGCGAGCGGGGCGCTCCGAGGAGTCGGCAGTGGCAGCTCCGCGCCGAGTCGCCGTTCAGCTCGACGGAGTGGTCGGGGCCCTCGTCGTCGCCGTCGGGGGCCGGGTCGTGGACCGCGTTCCACGCCTCGAGGCAGCGCCGAGCGGCGTCGCAGACCGTGGCCACGGCGGGCAGCTCGGGTGGAAGCAGGTCGATCCGACGCAGCCGACTTCGGGTCAGCGTGCCGGGTCGGACCAGAGCGAGCTCGTCGCCGAGTGGCAGGAGCCAGAGGTCTCGAACGGCGTAGCCGGCGAGGTGACGCGCGTCCTGGCGAACGTAGCCCGCCTCTCCGATCGTGCGCCGGTCCCAGTGGCCGCCGTTGCCGATGAGGACGCTCTCGGGCTCCAGGCAGAGCCGCATCGCCGGCGGTGGAGGGGAGGTCAGCAGGTCGCGGTCGGGGTTGGTGGCCATGCCGTCCCAGGGCTCGACGACCTCCCAGCAACCCATGAGCGAGTCGATGGGCCTTGGCTCCGCGGGGAGCGCGCCGGTCTGGCGCAGATGATCGCAGACCACGCCTTCGCGCCCGTTCTCGCACATGGCGGCGACCAGCAGCGCCTCCTGGCAGTCGTCGGCGGCTGCCTGTCCGTCCCGACGGCACCCGGCGAGCTGCGCTTCGAACGCCTCGACTTCGGGTGAGGTGGTCGCGGAGGAGCGGGGCGCCCGAGGGGGACCGCCACAGCCGACCAGGAGCACGAGCGCGAGCCAACGAGTCACGAGCCGGTGTACGCACGCTCGAGGAGAACCTTCGGCGCTTTCGTACGTAGGACGGACCATGCGACCCGTCGTCCTCGCCCTGCTCGGCCTCGCGCTGACCGCCACCGCCGCCGCTCAGAGCTGTCCGCAGCCGCCGGGTGAGCCCACCGGCGCGCCCTGGCCCGACGTGGTCGAGGTCCCCTCGGTGGTGGTCGGAGACCCGAGCATCGGCCTCACTCGCGCCGAGGGAGAGGCGATTCGCTGCGCGGTCCAGCGGCGCCTCCGCCGAGCGGTCCGCGATGTGCCCAGCGACCTCCGAGCCCAGGTCCGGAACCGGCGCGTCGGCTGGCTCTGGATGGATGGCGACCGTCCACGCATCGGCAGCTTCTTCCTCCAGCGCGACACGGACGGAACGCTCGAGCTCAGCGACACGCTGGCCATGAGCGCTCGGGTCCGGATCGGCCTGGTGGTCCGGCTGGAGAAGCGCGCGAGCCGCTGGCGAGTCACGAGCGTCGGGATCCGAACCGATCATCACCGCTGAGGGAGACCGTACGGACTCCCATCGTAGGTTGATCGGAGCATCTCTTGCCGTCGCGCCTTCCGAGCCTCGCCGTCCTCCTTCCCGCACTCGCGTGCGGGACGACGCCGGCCCCACGGAGCGCGCTCGAGGCGCCGAACGAGTGCGCCGGCAGCCTGCAGGACGTGAGCGCGCGGGAGGACCCCTCGCTCGGGGAACCGGCACCGGCGGCGACGGTGGTCGCGGTGGCGATCCGGGGTGCCGCGTCCGTTCCGGAAACGCTCGTGCGCGAGGCGGTTCGGCTCGAGACGGGCGTGCTCCTCTCCGAGTCGGCGCTCCGAGCCGATGTGCGGCGCATCCTCGAGCTGCGCGTCTTCGAGGATGTCCGCGTGCACGTGCACCACGTGACCGACGGAGTGCAGGTCACCTACGAAGTGGTCGAGCGGCCGATGATCGCGTCGGCGCGCCTGGTGGGGGAGGGCGGCGCCGCGGCGCTCCATCGAGTCGAGGGACTTCGCGGGGAAGTCTTCCAGCCCGGGCGACTCCATCGGCTCTCGCGAAAGATCGTCAGCGACCGCCGTCGCGATGGCTTTGCCGAGGTCACGACCCGGGTGTCGGCCCGCCGCGGCGAGGATGGTGTCGCGGTCTGCATGGTGGTCGACGCCGGACGCCGCTGGGTCATCGACACCCTCGAGGTCGCGGGCAACGAGGCCATCGACGACGACGCCCTGCTCGAGGTCATGGCGACGCTCGAGGGTCGCGTGAACGCCGAGGGCGGCATCTACCGCGAAGACCTCATCGAGGAGGACCTGCAGCGGATGCTCGCGCTCTACTTCGACGCGGGCCACGTCAGCGCGCGCATCGGCGCGCCGGAGACCCGATGGGAAGGCGATGCGTTGCACGTGGCCATCCCGGTCACCGAGGGGCCGGTCTACACGCTGCGCGAGCTCCGGGTGAGCGGCGACCTGGCCGGTCCGGCGAACGAGTACGTCGACTTCCTCGGTCTCGAGGTCGACGTGCCCTTCGACCGCGCGGCGATCGCGGGCGCGATCGAACGGCTCGCCGAGCGCGAACGGGCCCGTGGCAACTTCAGCGTCTACCCGACCACGCAGCTCGACCCGGAGGGACACTTCGTCGACCTCGAGGTGCAGGTCGAGGACCTCGACGCGCCCGACCCGCCCGAACGGAATCGCCCGGAGGGCGACGCACCGCGACTCATCGACGAGGAGCTCCGCGGACCCGACTCGTCCCTCGCGCCGCAGGAGGCGCCATGAAGCAGCTCGCGCTGGTGTTGCTGGTCGCGTGCGGCGCTCGGGACCACCACGTCTATCGCCTGCCGAGCGCCTGCCAGGACGCGGACGACGCCGCCGAGGCGGAGGCCTGCGGTGCGTGGCTCCTCGACGAGATGATGACCGCCCAGCTCGGGGTCTACGAGGACCCGGCGCTCGAGCGCTACGTGCGCCGGGTCGGGGAGAGGGTGGCGGCCGAGTCGGGCCGTGACGACGTCGACTGGACCTTTCGCATCCTCGACGACCCGGGAGTGCAGGCCTGGGCCGCGCCCGCGGGCTTCGTCTACGTGACCCGGGGGCTGCTCGCGTTTCTGGACTCGGAGGCGGAGCTGGCCGCCGTGCTCGGCCACGAGGTCGCGCACGTCGCGGCCGGTCACACCGAGGAGCTGCTCCACCGCTTGCCGGAGCCGAGCATGCGCGATCTCGATCTGGCGACGCTCTTCCAGCTCCACCGGGACGACGAAGCGCAGGCCGACCAGCTCGGAGTCCAGTACGCCGCCGCCGCGGGCTACGACCCGAGCGGGCTCCAACGGGCGCTCGCGGCGCTCCATCAGCCCGGGCTCATGGAAGACGCGCCGAGCTGGAGCGATCGTCACCCGCCGCTCGCCGCGCGCCTCTCGCTCGCGGCGCGCGCCGCCGGCCCGGACCCCGATGGTCGCCACGGCCGTCGTCGCTACCTCGAGGCCGTCGCGGGGCTGGTCGTCGGTCGGGACCCGCGCCGTGGGGTGGTGGCCGAGGGGCGCTTCGTGCATGCAGCGGCCGGGCTCTCGTTCGCGATGCCGGAGGGCTGGGAGCACCCGGAGGATTGGGAGCCGGGCCAGCTGCACACCCAGTGGTTCCGCGCTTGGAGCGCGGACGAGTCGATGGGCCTGCTCTTCCTCCCGCTCACTCACGCGCGCGGCTCCGTGCTCGAGGCGGCCATCGAAGCCGAGATGGAGCGGGCCCCGACGCGGGAGCGGCGGATCGCCGGGTACCGCGCCGTGGAGGGCAGCCTGCCGGTCGATGACGGGAAGGAGCTCCACTTCAACGGTGGCGTCGCGGCGGTGCGCATGTTGATCGTCCACGCCCGCGACGGTCATCGCTACGGGCTGATGGTGGCGGCGAACCGCACGGAGGACGGCAGCCACGGCGACGCGGACGCGCTCTATCGCGCCATCACGGAGAGCTTCCGGCGCGAACGGCGGCCGCCGACACGGGCGCGACGGATCCGGCCGCGAGCGATCGAAGCCGCGACCCGCGTGGATGAGCTGATCCGCGACGGCTGCGCCCGGAGTGACGAAGCGACGCTCGTCGCGCTGTTGAACGAGCTGGAGGCCGAGTCCGTGGTGCCTGCGGAGAGGACGATCAAGTGTCTCGCGCCCTGATCGTGTTGGCCCTCCTGACGGTGGCGCCGGTCGCCCGCGCGCAGCTGGTGGATCGGGTCGTCGCCTTCGTCGACGACGAGGTCGTTCTGCTCAGCGAGGTGCGCGAGCGCGCGGAGCCGGAGCTCCGCATGGACCCGGAGGCGGACCGGCTCGCCGTGTATCGGCGGGTGCTCGGCCAGATGATCGACCACGAGCTGGTGCAGCGGGAGGCGCGTCGGCTGAGCGTGGTGGTCTCGAGCGAGGAGGTGGCGTCGGCCATCCAGCGGCTGCAGCAGCAGAACGGGCTCGACGAGCACCAGTGGCTGCGAGCACTCGACGACCAGGGGTGGACCGCGCCGCTCTACGAGCAGGTGCTGCGAGAACAGATTCTCCAGATGAAGGTGATGCAGCTCTCCACGTTTCAAAGGGTCGAGCCGGTGACCGACGACGACGTGCGCGCGGAGTGGGAGCGCCGGTCGGCGGCCTTCGAGCGAGAGACTCGGTACCGAGTGGCGGAGCTCACCCGGACACAGCCGGTTGGGAACGGACGGGACGCGCGCGATGTCGCCCGCGTACGGATGGAGTCCGACCTCGCCCGGCTCCGGGCGGGCTCGGCGACCATGGCCGAAGTGGGCGGCACCGAGGTCGGCTGGGTGCGCGCCAGCGAGCTGCCCGCGGAGACACGCGACCTGCTCGAGGGGCTCGAGGAGGGCGCGTTCAGCGACGTCCACGAGCTGCCCACCGGGTTCACGCTGCTCCAGCTCCTCGAGCGCGGCGAGACCTCGCTCGGTCCCTTCGAGACGCTCGCGGAGACCATTCGCTCGGAGCTCGTGGCCGAGCGCTATCGGGTCGCCACCGAAGAAGCGATGGCCGAGCTCCGGGCCGGCGCCATGATTGCGCGTCGACTCTGACATCGGCGTAACGGCCCCATGGCGAAGGCGTCTCCGGGGGGTGCGTCTCGCGCTTGCTTTGCTGGTCCTGGCCGCGGCCTCGGGTGCCACGCGCGCGTACGCCCAAGACTCGAGCGCCGAGGTGACTGCCGAAGGCACCAGTGAAGCCGACGCCTCGGGCGAGTCCACGAACCTACCGCCGGCGTGTCCGCGTTGGCGTCGCCGGCTCGCGCCGGTCGTGTCGTTGCTCGCCGGACCGGTCGTGCATGGCGCGGGCGCGATGACCGGCTGCCATCGGCTCACCGGTCGGCGCCTCGGCATCGCTCAGGGCGTCGGCTTCGGAATGATCCTGGTCGGCGGCGCCGGCCTCGCCATCAGCGGCGCCTCTCGCAAGACGGTGGCGCCGCTCGCGATGATCGCGATTCCCGGCGTGGGCGCGTTCTTCATCAGCTGGTTCGCCGACGTCTACACTGCGATCACCGACGGTCGGTCGCCCGGCAGACCCGGCGTCAACACGCCCTACGAGCTCCGGCTCGGCTACTTCTATGTGCACGACCCGCAGTTCGACCACGGCAGCTTCGCGCGCGCGGGCATCACCGGTTGGCTCGGGAAGCAGCGGCTCTTCGTCGATGCCGACGTCGCCCTCGACGCCGACACGCAGCGCGTTCGTCTCGGTGCCGCGCGGCGCTTCCTCGGCGGGACCGGTCGCGGCTCCTACGTCGAGCTGCTGGTCGCGGGCACCTACCAGCGCTTCGGCACGGACGGTTTCCGCACGTTCAGCGGCGAGGTCTCGCTCGGTGGGCGCGTCGACCTGGAAGACGTAGCGCCGGCCCTCGTCGGCAGCTTCGTCGAGGGCGAGCTCGGTCTCGGGCTCCAGGGCATCGGCTACGAGGCGACCGGCGGCGGCGTCTCGCAGGACACCCACGCGCTGCTCCTCGCTCGGGTCGCCTGGGGGCTCTACCTCGGCTCGTCGGGCGAGCTCTCCATCGCCTACGACCATCGCCGCGACGGGCTGGAGGGCGGGCTGAGCGTCGAGAGCGTCGCCGCGGGCAACCTCGGCTTCCTCCAGCTGAGTGGTCGCGGCTGGTTCGGCGCCGCGCCGCGCTGGGGTCTGTCCGCGGACCTCACCGTGGGGAGCGCCTGGATCGCCGGCATCTCGCTCCTGCACCGCGGCGCGCTCCCGGAGACGAACCCATGAACCGCACCTTCCCGCTGCTGCTCCTGATGGTCGCGTGCCTGCGGCCCTCCGAAGGTCACGTCGATCTCGACGCGATCGTCGGTGACGAGACCGCCGAGGGCTCCACGCTCACCATCGATGGTGGACTCGGCGCCATCCATCGATTGGGCGCAGCCGAGGCGACCGTCTGGGCCGCTGCGCCGATTCTCGAGCTCGACCTCGATCCCGCCGTCACCCCCTTCACGCTGGAGGTGCGCAACGTGGTGTCGGACGCCGAGCTCACGCTCGATGGCGTGCCGGTCGCTCCGGAAGCCCCGAGCGGCCCCGAGACCTGGGTCACCTGGGTGCTCGACGGTCCCGGTCGCGTCCGCGTCGCGCCGCCCGACGCGAACGACCTGTCGCCCCACCGGGTCGCGGTGCTCAGCGACATTCAGAGTGCGATCGGCGAGGTGCAGGACATCTACGGCCGGATGAACGAGGACGACTCGATCCGCTTCGTGATCTCGACCGGCGACCTGACCGACAACGGCACCTTCGATCAGCTCGTGCGCTTCCAGGAGGAGATGGAGCAGCTCTCGGTGCCGCTCTACTCGACGGCCGGCAACCACGAGGTGCCCGGGCCGGAGAACTGGCACGACCTCTTCGGGCCCTTCAGCGTCTACTTCGAGTTCCGCGGCGTGGCCTACGCGCTGGTCGACTCGTCGAACGCCACCATCGATCCGGCCGAGATGGACCAACTCCGTCCCTGGCTCGACGCTCACGTCGGTGGGCCGCACCTCTTCCTGACCCACGTGCCCCTCCTGGACGCGTCGGGGCTCCGCTCCGGCGCGTTCCGGAGCCGCAACGAGGCTGCGAGGCTCATCAACCTGCTCGCCGAGTCGGAGGTCGACGCGCTCTTCTTCGGGCACGTCCACAGCTACTACGCCTACTCGCTCGGCGGGATCGACACCTACATCTCCGGCGGCGGCGGCGCGATCGAAGAGGAGCTCGACGGCATCGCGCGGCACTACCTCGCGGTCGACGTCGACCCCGCGACCGGGATCCAGAGCGTCGGCCTGGTCCGCGTGGACTGACCCGGTCCTCAGCCTTCGCTGAGGCGGGCGGTCACGCCCTCCCACCACTCGCTGGTGCCGACCAGGTCGACCACCATGAGCCCCTCGGCGACCGCGACGTCCGGTCGGGTCCCGGTCGCCTCGAGCGCCTGAGCGATCCGCCGCAGGATCCACACCCGCGTGGCCAGCTCGGAGCGCAGCTGCTCGAAGCTGCCGAAGGCGGTCCAGTAGAGACACCAGATCGAGTCAGCGACCCAGTCGCGGATCATCGCCTCCGGGTCTTCGGGTTCCGGGACCCGAGCCTCGGCGCGGTCGAAGTTCTCCCGCCACGGCCGCT
The DNA here is from genome assembly GCA_017644045.1 of Deltaproteobacteria bacterium. Lineage (GTDB taxonomy): Bacteria > Myxococcota_A > Polyangia > Polyangiales > Houyiibacteriaceae > UBA1660. The sequence continues at coordinate 536,378 of JAEPMI010000005.1, read as the reverse complement.
CGCCGACCTCCATCGGGCCGCCGTCACGGGCCTGGATCGCGTTCGCCAGCAGCACGAGCGCGGCGTCGAAGCGGCTGTCGGTCTTGACCACCTGCATCCCGCCGGCGATGGCGCCCCAGGTGCCCTCGATGAGATCCGGGAAGGGCTCGCGCGCGAGCACCGACTCCGGGGAGGCTCCGTCCTCGAGGAGCGCGCGGAGCATGGGGCCCTCGATCGCCAGGTAGTCCGCGAAGGGGATCGTCTCGTCGCGGCGGAAGGGCACCTCGTCGCCCACCCGGTGGTTCGGCCGGATGCGGCCGTCGCGCTCGCGGAGCTCGTCGACCGCGCCGTCCGCCTCGATCGGCGGGCGCTCGCCCATCGTTCGGCACGGGCACCGATGCTCGGTGGTCACGCGGCCACCGTCGGGCGTCGCGGTCAGACCGAAGGGGAAGCGCCAGCACGGGTGCGGCTTGAGCAGCCCGTCCATCGGCTCGTGAATGATGCAGCCCGCGTCGCCGAGGAAGGGGCAGGTCCCGTCGGTGCGCATCCGGAGGATGTTCGCTTCGATCAGGTCGCTGTAGCCGACCACCTCCGGCTGGAGCACCTTCAGGCGCTCGACCTCGTCGTCCTCCAGCGCGCCGATGGCGTGGACGTCCGTGCAGCACAGCCCATCACCGAAGCAGTGGTAGCGGGCACCGGAGCGGATGAGCAGCGGTTCGATCAGACCCCGGGAACTGGCGGCATCGTCGGTCACCCGAAGCCCTACGCGAGGCGGGGCTGGTCTGCCAGGTAAACGAGCTGGGCACCCTCCGGGATGGTTGCGTCGTCGGGTGGGTTCAGGCGCCGTTCGCCGGTCTTCGGGTCTCGGAAGCCGATGACCATCACGCCGGAGAGCTCCCGCACCGCCGAGGCGACCGCCCCGAAGGTGGTCGCCTCCACCTCGGCGGGCGCGTGACCCACGTAGAGGTTCTGATCGCCGGCGGAGACCATCGTGGCGGCCGCGTCCGCGGCGCCGGGGTAGCGCACCGTGTGCGAGAGCATGGCGAAGCCGAGGCGGCGGGACTCGATGACCTCGTCGGCGCCGGCTGCGCGCGCATGGGCGACGTTCTCCGAGTCGAGGATCTCCACGACGAGGTGCAGCGGTCGCGCTCGTTCGTGGATCCGGTCCTGCTTCTGTAGGTACGCGCGGGTCGTGAAGATCGTGAGGATGCTGTTCGCGTCCGAGAGCTGCGGGCTCACCTCCCGCGACCCGACGATGATCATCGCTTTGGCGTGGGTGAGCCGGACCTTGTCGAGCTCCGACTCCTTGGTCGGGTCGCCCTGGACCCACAGGAACGAGGCGGGCACGTCGGCGGGGCGTTCGCGGTCGGCGAAGAGGACGACTTTGTGCTCCTCGAGGTCCATCTCGTCGCGGAGGGTGTCGAGGAGCAGCGTGCTGCCCTTCTCGTATCCGCAGACGATGATGTGGTCGACGTAGTTGCTCATCCGAAACTGTTCCTCGCGGATGCTCAGCACCGCGGTCAAGAGGGTGTGGCCCACGATGCCGGCGAAGAGGGCGAGCGTGAACATGCCGCCGACCATCAGGACGGCGCCGATGATCCGACCCAGGTCGGTCACCGGCGCGTAGTCGCCGTAGCCGACGGTGGTCAGCGTCACGAGCGCCCACCACAGCCCCTGCGCGGGCGTCTTCACCGAGGCGTAGGGGTCGGTGTGCTCGACCAGGTAGAGGCTCAGGCCGCCGAGAATGGTCTCGATGCCGAGCACCGAGAACGCGAACACGAAGAGGATGCGGTCGCCCTCGAAGGCGGCCATCAAGCCTTCGAAGGGGTTGCCGTGCTTGAAGAGCTTCGCCGTCCGGAGCAGGCGCAGCAGTCGGAGCGTGCGGAGGCCACGGAGCTCCGGCACGACCGCCACGACGGCGGCGAGATCGATCAGCTGGCCGGGCCGCAGCAGGAAACGGAGCCGACCGAAGAGGTGGATCCGTAGTCGAGTCAGCGGCGGTTCACGAAAGACGCGGAGCTCGGGGGGTGTGTAGGTCAGCACCCGCAGCCCGATCTCGACGGCGAACGCGATCAGGATCACCCGGTCGGCGATGACCAGGAGCGGGTGCTCCACGATCGGCTCGAGCACCAGGAGCACCACCGAGGCCGCGATCAGCGCCCAAACGATTCCCTCCACCCAGGCGTGGATGCGGGTATTGGGCCGATGGAAGGCGGCGTGGAGCGTCTTCCACACGAAGCGGGAGTACCGCTACTCGTGGGGCTATGTAAACTCCCGCCGATGGAGCCCCACCGGCATCGCGTGCAGATCTACTACGAGGACACCGACCACTCGGGGCTCGTCTACCACGCGAACTACCTGAAGTACTTCGAGCGAGCCCGCGAGCACCTGCTCGGCGTGGAGGAGCTGGTCCGCCTCCTGAACGAGGACGGCATCGGCTTCGTCGTCTACAAGGCGGAGCTGACCTACAAGAAGGGCGCGGTCTTCGGCGACTCGATCGAGATCCGCACCACGGCCGCCAAGGAGAGCGACTTCCGCCTCGGCTTCCAGCAGAACGTGCACCGCCCGAGCGAGAACGACGCGCTCCTGGTCGAGGGACGCATCGAAATGGTCTGCGTGGACCGGGACGGCAAGCTCGTGCCCATCCCCGCCTCGGTCATCGAGCGGCTGTGACCCAATTGATGTCGGAGTCGGGGGTCTCCGCTTCGATGCGTGCCGCCCTCCTCGTTCTCTTCGTGGCCAGCCCGGCGTTCGGCCAGACACCGGCCGAGCTCGACGCGCAGTGCGCCGACCACTCGGTTCCGACCGTTCCGTCCTATGAGCCACCGCCCTGGCTCGGTGACGCGCCTCCGACCCATACGAGCGCCGCTGCGGCTTCGGCCACCGCTCGGACTCTCCGATCCCAACTGACGTACAACGCCATCCAGCCGACGCTCTGGGCCCAGCTCGGAGACGCCTACCGCGACCAGTGTCTGCTGGGCGACGGCGGTCGCGCGGTGTGCCGATCCGCCGCGTCCCAGTACAGCCATGTGATCAGCGTGCAGCTGCAGAACCCATCCACGGCTTTCCCTTCGGCAGACGTGATGTTCTTTCGAGTCGCCATGGTCGACGACCAGATTCCCCGAAGCGATAGAGTTCGCCGCACGCTCGAGCTGTTGGTCAGCCGCTTCCCCCTCAGCGCGCTGCGAACGAGCGCGTTGATCTTCCTCGGTCGGACCTACGAGCGCGAGGGCAACATCGCCGCCGCCCGCGACTACTACGAGGAGGCCGCCGAGAAGCCCTCCCCGGAGCAAGCCCTGGCCCTCTACCTCGCCGCCTGGGCAGCGCGGGCCATGAGCGACGACGACGACGCCAGCCGCTTCGCGGAGCAGGCCCTCACCACCGCCACCGGCCAGCTCGAGCAGGGGCTTCGCCAGGACTGGTGCGCCCTTCACACGCCGTCTCCGGGCTGACGATTCCGGTGGCATGACGTAAGGCCGGGTCTACAATCCGCCGGACGTATGCACGGCAGCGGCGCACCTCGGTGTGGGTCGTATACCGGTCCCCTGGACCCCGGTCGTCGTGGCGTTGGCCCGCCCGAACGTCGGCCGCACGGTGCGCCGGATGCGTCGGCGAAGTCCCTCGTTCGTCTGGAGCTCGTCATGCGCCGCACCCTTCGCGTGTTGCTCGCGCCCGCCACCGATCCGCCGCTCGGCTCGGGGCTGGCGCTCCTTCTCTTCTCGCTCGGCTGTGGCTCCGACCCCGGTCCGCCGCTCGCTGATGGTGCGATGGTCGACGGGTCGCTGCCCGGCGATGGGTTCGTCGCCGAGCGCGACGCCTTCGTGCCCTTCGATGCGCGCGTCCCCGCTGATGGCGGACATGACGCTGGCAGCCCGGACGGCGGCGTTCCGAGTGACGGTGGATTCGACGTCGACAGCGACGTGATCACCGAGCCGCTCCCCATCGACCGGGAGCAGGCGGGCGGAGCGACCGTCGCGGCGGCGATGGTTGGCGACCTCGCCTTCGTCGGGGTCGGGCCTCGCCTGACCGTGTGGCGCCTCCACCCCTCCGCTCCTCCGGAGCGCATCGGTGAGAGCGCGCCCCTGGTGGGCACCGTGGTCTCCATTGCGCTCGCCGGGGACCGAGCCTACGCACTGACCTATGGCGGCATCGGCGGGGACGTGACCGTGCTCGATGTCTCCGACGTGACCGATCCCGTCGCCGTCCACCACTGGTCCCTCGGCGACGCGTCTCGCTCCCTTCCCGTGAGCCTGCACGTCGACTCCGAACGGCTCACCGTCGCCGATCGCGCACGTGGCATCGCGGTCCTCGACCTCTCCGATCCCGACCGACCCGCGCCCACCATCGATATTCCCACGGACGACCTCGTCGCGATCCAGCCCGTCGGAGAGCGGCTCTACACCGCGTCCGTCCGTTCCGGTGACCGGATGATGCTCGCGGTTCGAGCGGCGAGCTCGTTGGCGCTCGTGGGGGAGACGACGATCGACGACGCCGAACAGGTCACCTTCTCGCGGTCGGGCCTCGCGTTCGTTCGTGGGGTCGGTCGAGGCCTACGGATCGTGGACATGGGGGACCCTGGCGACCCTCGGGTGCGGCTCAGCTTGCCCGACGCGGTCGCGTATGCGCTCGTTCCCTCCAACGACCCTGGCGTCGTCTTCGCCGCGGACGATCGGGGCGTCGTGCGACGTATCGACGCGACGGATCCGACGGCGGTCGTCGTTGGAGGTGGCGCGCCCGAGACCGCGTGGAGCGTGACCGGAGGGGCGGCGGCGGGGGGCAGGCTCGTGCTCCTGAACCACCAGGGCCAGGTGCGCTCGTTCGCGCTGAGCGCAGGTGAGGCCGGCCCCATCGGCGACGCCTTCAGCGGACCCTGCGCCTGGTGCTATGCCACCGCGCCCTACGGCCACTCCATCGTGGCCGCGAACGTCTCGCCGGGTGCCGTGTCGTCGGTGGTCGTGGTCGATGGCCAGGACCTATCGTTCGGCGGACGCTTCACCACGCTCGGCGCGGACTTCGAAGAGATCGACGCCAACGGCCACCGCGCGTTCGTGGCCGACTGGTTCACTGGTCTGTGGGAGCTCGATCTGACGACACCTGGCGGACCGACCGTGGTCTCGCACCTGCTCACCGGGGGCTACCCTTCCGCCGTCGTCGCGACGCCGACCCACGTCTACCTGGGTGAGTCGTCCGGCGGTGGTGCGCTGCGCACCTTCTCCCGGAGCGCGTCGGGTCCCCTGCCGCTGGGAGCCATCGAGACCAGCAACGTCGGTGGTCTCGCCGTGCAAGGGAGACATGCATACGTGGCCGATCGCGATCTGCGCACCTACGGGGCACTGCGGATCTACGACGTGCAGAACCCCGCCGACCCCTTCCTCGTCAGCGAGTACCTCGGCTGTGAGATCCCCCGCGACGTGGCCGTCGTCGGGCAGGTCGCCGTGGTGGGCTGTGGCACCGACGACTCCGTTCACGTGGTCGACGTCTCCGATGCGTCGAACCCCGTGGCGATGAGTGTGGTTCCGGTCGTCATCCCGCTGCCCGTCGGGGGGCGTCCGGTCGCCTACGACGGACGTTTCGCCTACATGGGCCACAGCGGTGGGGTCGCCAAGCTCGACCTCTTCGACCCTGGGGCGCCCGTTCTGGTGGAGACGCACCCGACCGGATGGATCGTCCGCCACCTCTCCCTCGGGCCCGGCCGCGTGGTCGTTTCCACCGAGCGGGGCGGCCTCTACCAATGGCCGCGATGATGCGCTGACGGGAATGTCGCGAGCGCCAGGAGCGTACGATGGGCCGATGCGCTGGCTCCCGCTGCTCCTCCTGGCGTTCGCGTCGCCTGCTCTCGGGCAGGCGGCCGAGTTCGACCCGCGCTGCGGGACCCCGCCGAGCCAGCCCTCGTACGATCCGCCGACCTGGGTGGGCGACCATGCGCCGACGTTTCCGAGCGCCGCGGCCGCCGCCGCGCGCGCGCAGGAGCTGAAGCCCCAGCTCGATGCGGCCCAACCCGGACAGGACAAGGCCGAGGCGGCCCTTCGCTACGCCGACGCCCAGCGTGAGCGCTACCTCCTCGATCACGACCACGACGCGCTCGAGGAGGCGATTCGTGGCTACGCCATGTCGATCCAGGAGGCACCGAGTGGGCGTGGGATGGACCGGACCCTCTTTCGGCTCGCGTCGCTCCTGGAAGAGATCCAGGAGCCGCAGCGTGCCCGCCAGGTCTACCACCGGCTCATCCTGAACGAGCCCAGCAGCCCACTGGTCGCCAGCGCCTACATCCGCTTCGGCCTCTACTACCGCCACCAAGGGGATCCTGGCGTGGCCATCCGCTTCTTCGAGAAGGCCGCCGAGCTCACCACGCCGCAGCGTGGGCTGGCGCTCTACCTCGCGGCTTGGGCCGCACACGACCAGGGCGACGGAGCCCGGTCACGTCAGCTCGCCGAGCGCGCGCTGGCTGCCTCGAGCGGACCGGTGCGCGCCGCGGTCCGCGCGGACTGGTGCGCGTTCCGCTAGCCGGCGGTGCCGAAGATCTTGTCGGGCAGTGGCGTGAGCGACGAGTAGTTCTTCGACATGTCCGCCAGGTGGTGGACCTGGTGCTTCTTCGTCAGGAAGTTCAGCGGACCGAGTGACTTCAGGTCGAGGCCGGAGTGGATCGTGATGTTCAGCGTCGAGTAGACGAAGAACGCGATCAGGAAGGCGACCTGGTGGACCGGGCCGATGAGCAAGGTCGAGACGTAGAGCAGGCCGAGGCCGGCGAGGAGCTCGATGGGATGCAGGTAGAAGCTCTCGAGCGCGGATGGGTTGCGAACCCGGTGGTGCATGCCGTGCACCCAGCGCATCAGCTTCTTGTGGTGCATCGTCCGGTGCAGCCCGTAGTAGAGGAAGTCGTAGACGAAGAGGATGCCGACGGCCTGCAGGGCGATCATCCACCACGCGGTCGCCTCGGCGGTCACCAGGTACTCGCCGAGGAAATAGGTCGGGCCGACGACCGCGGCGAGCGAGAGCGTCGAGATGAGCGCCATCGTGCCGAGCCGGTTGGCCTTGCTGACCTTGATCGACGGCCGGTCGCTCAGGCGACGGCTCGCGAAGCGCGGCGAGTGGTACGCCCACGCGAGCCCTCCGAGGAGGAGCGCGTCGAAGGCCAAGATGGCCGCGATGACACCGTAGAAGACGAGCATCTGCATCTGCTGAAACCCTATCGCCCGCGCGCCGCCGGTCGCGCCGGTGGCGTGCGCAAGCTCAGAGGTCGGTCGAGAGGCTCAGGCCATCAAGGGCTCGAGCGGACCGCGATAGTCGGCGCGATCCTCCAGATCGCGGTCGCCGAAGAAGTCGATGTCCGTCTGGCCGAGGGCGTGCGCGATGCTGACGAGCAGCTTGTTGTGCGGCACCCGATCGCTCGAGGAGATGTCGCGGAGCCGCAGGTAGCGCCCGAGCCGGAGCGTCCGACCACCGCCGCCGGCGATGACCACCGGGTGCCGCGTGTGCTGCGCGTCGTGACCGTCGTGGCCGAACTCGTTGTGCCAGTAGACGATGGTGTTATCGAGGATCGAGCCTCCGCTCGGGTCCATCGGGTCGGTGACCGAGTCGAGCACCTCGAGGACCAGGGCGAAGTTGCCCGCGGCCCAGCGCTGACCGGCGAGGTAGCCCCGACGGATCGTGTCGAGGTCCGAGCCGGACGCGCCCCAGTAGCTGTGCACCAGGTCCTCGTGAAAGCGGTAGCCGTCGCCGAAGAGACCGATGACCCCGGAGTCCCGCACCTCGGGGATGTCGGTGTAGTAGTTCGGGAAGTCGTTGAGGATCTGCAGGGTGGCGCAGCGCGCGCGTCCACAGGCGAAGGCTTGAGTGATGACCTCGGCGTGCGCGCGGGTGACCACCGGCACGTTGTCGTAGCTACCGACGTTCTGACCGACCGTGGGCACGTCGCTGCCACTCGTGGTGCAGGCGCCGACGAACATCCCACCGGGGCCCATCCCGGGCGCCGGAGTGAGCGCGGCCATCGCGTCGATGTGTGCGCGGATCTTCTCCGCCTCGGAGCCGCCGAGCCGGCCCTCGAGCGCCTCGAGCACGCTCTGGTCGTAGCCGAAGATGCGGCGCTCACCGTTCGAGAAGTCGACGGTCGGCTCCATCGGATCGGGCGGCTCGAAGCCTTCCGGGAACGCGGCGCGGAAGAGCGTGCGCGGGTCGGCGGTCGGCTGACGGAAGCGTCCGGCGTCGTCGTAGCTCATGCACTTCCAGGTGCCCGTGCCCTCGACCGAGGCGGTCAGGAGCGCCGGCGCGCCGAGGCGCGCGTGGAGCACGAAGTCGAGCGAGGGGTGGCCAGCGCCGAAGTTGCCTTCGCGGTCGGCGGGGCCCTGCGCGCCCGTGAGCATGGTGCCCTGCTCGTTGTGCCCGTGGTTCGGGTAGACCCCGCCGCGGGTGTTCTCCTTCGTGCACTGGGTATCCAGCCCATCGAGGATCGTGATCTGGTCGCGCCACGCCATGAGCGGCGCGAGGATCGCCATGTCGTAGTCGAAGCTCAGGCCCGAGAGCGCCTCGTCGGGTGTGCTCGGATCGGAGCCGTCGCTGTTGCGCGGGATCCACCAGTCACGGTCCACCCCATGCGGCGTGCGCACCGCCAGGAAACGGACCGGACCCATGGGCGCCTGCGCGGACAGGCGGCGGCCGAAGCCGGGAGCGAGAGCGGCGCCGAGCGCACCGGCGCCGAGGAGCTTCGCGAAGTCGCGTCGTGAGATGCTCATGGCTTCCTCCGTTCGATGAAGGCGGGGTCTCGGACCAGGTCGACCAGCAGCTCCTCGAAGTTGCCGCCGCTCGCCAGGAAGGCCTGGTCGGCCTCGCCGGTCCAGCGGACGATCTCCGGGGAGCCGACCTGGCCGCCCATCAGGAAGTGGGCGAAGCGCTGCACCAGGCAGCTGCGGAACGCCTGGTCGTCCGCGAGGATCTGCGAGAGGTCCGTGGCGCCGTCGATCTCACCGGCGCCGGGGAAGTTGATGTTGGTCTCGACCGGGTTTCCGTCGGCCGCGTAGGTGGTCTGCCAGCTCCCGTCGCCGGCGAAGCCCTCGAAGGCGAGGCCGATGGGGTCGGCGAGGCGGTGACAGGCACCGCAGGTCGGCGCCTCGCCGCGGGCGACGACGATCTCGCGAACGGTCGCGTCCGGACCGACCAGCTCGTCGAGGGCGGCCTCGAGGTCGATGTCGAGCGGGGTCACGTTCCGGCACATCGCGTCGCGGAAGACCGCCATGCCGCGCCGGACCACGTTGGCGCGGCCGTCCTTGCCGTGCGCGACGAGCCAGGCGCCTTGGGTCAGCAGACCGCTGCGCTGGCTCGCGTCCATGGTGATCGGCTGCAGGCCCGAGCCCGGGTGGCTCACGCCGTAGTACTCGGCGAGCTCCGGCTGGGCCCAGGTCTGGTCACTGGTGAGCAGGTCGCGCAGCGTGCCGCGATTCTCCACCACCACGTTGCTGACGAAGGTCTGGTACTCCTCCTCCATCTGCGCGACGAGGCTCGGCGGGAGCCCGACTTCGTTGCCCTGCGACTGCAGCGTGGCCATCTCCAGCCACTCCCAGAAGAAGCGCTGCCAGACCGCGTCCGAGCGATCCATCAGGCGGCGCGCGTGCGCTTCGCGGACGTCGGGCTCGTCGAGCTCGCCCGCTGCTGCCGCCGCGAGGAGCTCGTCGTCCGGTGCGCGGTCGGTGATGGAGAAGGCCATGAGGTTGGCGATCTCGTACGGGTCGAGGTCGACGATGGCGTCGTCGTTGCCTGGCTCGCCCAGCTCCCAGCGGTAGAGGAAGCGCGGCGAGAGCAGGACCGCTCGGACCACGCTCGCGAAGCCGTAGTCGTAGTCGTAGTCGGTCCGGTTCTGCTCGAAGACCATCCGCAGCTCGGTGATCTCGTCGTCGGTCACCGGTCCGCGGAAGGCCGCCTCCGGGAACCACCCCATGAACTGGTCGATGCAGGCGTCGGTCCCGTAGCTGTCGCAGCGGGCGGCCGTGGCACCGTTGGTCGCGGCCCACTCGCCCACGGCGCGGATGCCTTCGACGAAGAGGCCCGCGTTGCCCGTGTCGATCCGGCCGGTGGCGGCGATGTTGGTCAGCCCATACTCGGCGGCACCCGGCGGCACGTTCGGCGCGGGGGCCTCTGGCCCGAAGAGCCGCTCGATCTCGAGCTCGAGCTGCGGCGGCGAGAGCCGCCACACCCGAGCCTCGAAGCGCGGATCCATCGGGTCGGTCCCCGGCTCCGTTCGCCCACCCTCACCGATCGTGCCCTCGCAGCCCATGGCGAACACCATGGTCAGGAGGGCTATCGGAATGGTTCGTCTGGTCGTCATCCGCACGAATCCCTTCGCTCCCCGACCCACAACGAACCACAGGTCGTGCGCTTCGTCACGCCGAATGAACGAAAAGTGCACAGCTGGTCACGAATTTCACGAAGAACGGCGGAAAGGTTCGCCGTCGTCGAAATCGGTCGGGCTCCCGTCGTTTGTTGGGTGACACCCCCTCGTGCTCTCATCCGTGGGCCATGTGCCGGAACATCAAGACGCTCTTCAACTTCGACCCGCCCGCCACCGATGAGGAGATCGAGGCTGCCGCGCTGCAGTTCGTGCGCAAGCTGAGCGGGTTCACCAAGCCCTCTCAGGCAAACGAGGAAGCCTTCGACCGTGCCGTCGAGGAGACGACCGAGGTCGCGCGGCGGCTGATCGACTCGTTGGTCACCAAGGCGCCGCCGAAGGACCGCGAGGTGGAAGCCGAAAAGGCCCGCGAGCGCAGCCGGCGCCGGTTCGCGCGATGAGGGCCCCGCTCCTGCTGCTCTTCGCGCTCGCCTGCTCGTCGGGCGAGAGCGGCAGCGCGCCACCCGAGACCCCCACCAGCGAAGCCACCGGCGATTCTCCCGAGCCGGAGACCCAGAACACGGAGCCCGAGGCGGAGCTCGAACCCGAGTCCGACCCGGGCGAGCAGCGGCTCGACCCGGCGACCGGTTTCGACCAGGGCTGCTCGACCGACGCCGACTGCGTCATCGCGACCGATCCCTGCGCTCGCGCCTCGGCGGTGCACCGCGACCGCCAACAGGCCTTCCGGGACCAGTTCGCCAATCGCCGTTACCGCTGCGCCAGGCACGAGTACCCCGCCGATCCCGTCGCCTACTGCCGCGACTCCCGCTGCGTCGGCGTCGTCCCCGCGCCCTGACCTCGGCGCATGCCTGACGCCGGTTTCAGGGTCGACGTGCCGGGTTGCGGGGCACGCCCGCGACCCCCTAGGGTGGCGCCCTCGTGGAACCCCCGACCGCAGCGCTGGACCTCGAGCTCGCCGAGGACTCCGTCGCGTTCTCCGTGCGCGTCGCGCCTCGTGCGAGCCGCGCACGGGCGATGGGCGTCCACGACGGCGCCCTGAAGCTCGCGCTCACCAAGCCACCGGTCGACGGCGCCGCGAACGCTGCGTTGATCAAGCTGCTCAGCAAGGCGCTCGGGGTGTCGAAGGGCCGCGTCCGCATCGCCCACGGCGAGCACGCGCGGCTCAAGCACGTCGTGATCGACACCGACACACCCAAGGAGGTCGCCAGCCGCCTCCGCTCACTCGCTCGGCGCTGACGCGAACGCCTCGGGCAGTGGGGCGATCCAGGTGAGCCCGCCCATCAGCCCGTGCCCGGCCTCGTTCACCGAGCCGAGCAGCGCGAGCTCCCGCTCGTGGATCGCGACGCGGTAGAGCCCGAGCGGCAGCACACAGAGCCGACCTTCCGCGCGGAGCCCCACGTCGTCGCACTCCGAGTCCGTGGACTCGCACCAATGACCGCCGCCATCGCACGCGCCGAGCTCCGCGGGGCGGCGCGCGAGCTCGTGCCTCGTCTCGCCATCCGGGGAGACCAGCCAGAGCACCCACTCGGGATCGTCGAGGTCGTGAACGGTCTGGGCCCAGAGCAGCCAACCCGAGCCCTCGAGCTCCACCAGCGGGTGGTAGCTCCCGAGCGAGAACTCGAGCTGCGCTGCGCGACCGATCCGGTCGGCGACCGGCTGCAGCGCGGGGCGACTCATCCAGCGACGGAGCGCCTCGACGTTCCGCGGCGTCGGCTCGCCTGCGACTCGCTCGCGCTTCCGCCGCGCGTTGCCCTCGAAGAGGTGCAGCGCGTGAATGCCGCCATCGTCCCGGTCGACCTGGAGCACGAGCCAGCCACGGTCGGTGCGCGCGATCGTGTCGTGGATCTGGCACTGCTCGTACCACTCGACACCCGGCTCTCCGGTCCCCTCGAAAGGCGCGCACTCGATCGCGTCGCTCGGCGCCCGCATCGGCGTGGCGTACTCCCGCGCCTCGAGCCCCCAGTACATCGCCTGCTCCAGCGTGCCCGCGGGCGGCTCCGGACCCTCGGGCAGATCGTCCACCGGCTCCGCCGGCTCTTCGGAGCCAGTCTCGGCCACGTCGGACCGGTTCGGCTCCGGCGCCCCGACCTCGACGGACGCGACCTGCGCCGGCCGATCGGCCCCCTGCACCGGCTCCTCTTCCGGCGTGGCAGGAGGCGGCCCACTGCACGCCAGGATCACCCCCAGCCCGATCCACCCCCGTGAAGTCCACCCCATGGCGCGAGCCTAACGACACTGGGCCCGCCGGTCATTCCCATGACCGTCCGTTGCCCTTCACCCGTCGGACGCCGCGGGCAGCGTGAAGCTGCTGGGCGTCGCCGTGATGCTGGGCACGTTGGTGCTGTTCGGAGTTCGAGCGCTCATTCCCTGAGCTCCGCCCAAGGAGCGCTCCGCACCAGGAATGGCGACGGGGCTTCGCCTTCGGCGATCCGCTTCGCGAGAAGGTCACGCAGCGGCGCGGGGATTCGAGCATCCAGCGGGCGTAGGAGCTCGTCGAGGCGTTGGTGGATCGGGCCGAACATCTCGCGAACCTCCACCGTGAGCACGGTGGCCATGTGTCGGTGGATCGCAGCAGCGGCGGCTTCGAGGATGAACACCTGGCTGGCCCAGATGTCGATGAGCTCATCGTCCGGCTCTTCGAAAGCGTCGACCAGAGCTGCGCACTTGCCTGCGACGACGAGCCCGAGTCGCTGGAGCTGTGAGAGGGCTTCCCGGTCGCTCGTCATCGGCGCCGCACGACTCACTCGAGAGAGCGCCATGGCGTAGCACTGACCAAGCTCCGCCAGCTCGCGCGCTTCCGGTGGAGGATCCGGCGCTTCGATCGTGTCGGGGTCGATGCCTTGTTCCTCGAGAGCACGTTCGAGCATCGCGAAGGCGGCGCGCAAGTCGTGTTCCATCCACTCCTGCTGGCTCACGTTGGGGAACTCGTGCGCTCGATGCTCCTCGAGCGCCGCCAGGTCGCATCGGGGTCGCTGTGGGCAGCGCTCGCAGTAGTGGTCGCAGTAGTCACGAGGTCGGTCGAGCATGGACCCCTCATCGCCGCTGGTCCCCATCGGTTGCGTCGACTGGCCACGCGGGCCGTTATACGTACCCGAGCACCAACGCTCTCGCGAGCAGGTACCAGCCCTCGACGAGCACGAAGAGGAGCAGCTTGAAGGGCAGGCTGACCGTGGTCGGGCTGAGCATGTGCATGCCGAGCGCGAGCAGCACGTTGGCGACGACCATGTCGACGATCAGGAAGGGGATGAAGACCAGGAAGCCGATCTGGAAGGCTTCGGCGAGCTCGGTGATGAGGAAGCTCGGGAGCAGGACCAGCAGATCGTCCGCGCTCACGTCGTCTCGGGTGTCGGGCGCGCGGCTCTGGCGGGCCAGGTCGAGGAAGAGCGCGAGCTCGCGCTGGCCGGAGTTGCGACGGAGGAACTGCTTGAGCGGCTCCTTGCCGGCGTCGATCGCCTCGAGGAGCGCGTCGTAGCTGTCGCCCTCGAGCGGGTCGTCGGTGTCGATGCGCGCGGCGGCCGGGCCGGCGACCTCAGCGATCTCCTGACCGACCGGGGTCATGACGTAGAGACTGAGGATCACCGCGAGGCCGCTGATGATCATTCCGCTCGGGACCTGCCCGGTGCCGAGGGCGTTGCGGAGAATCGAGAGCACCACGCTGATCTTCACGAAGCTGGTCGTCATCATGAAGATGAAGGGCAGCAGCGTGAGCGCCGCCAACGCCGCGAGCGAGATCAGCGGGCGCGAGGCGAAGGAGTCGTCCTGCGCATGTGCGACGCTCGGGAGGAGCAGTGCAGCGATGAAAGCGAACCGGCCCACGGCCGCGCGAGAGTCTTTCGTCGAAGGTACCCAGGTCAACCCTGGGTCGAGCTCTCAGACGGCCTGGCGGAACTGCGCCGGTCCGTGCCGAAGCAGGATCTCGTGGATCGCGCCCATCAGCTCGTCGGGCGTGAAGGGCTTCGGGACGTGCGGGCAGCCGCTCGCGCGGAGGAACTCTTCGGAGGCACTCGAGTACGCGCCACCGGTGACGATGACCATCCGGTTCGCCGCGTCCGGGTTCTGCTCCGCGAGCGCCGCATGGATCTGCGAGCCGCTCATCCGCGGCATGGAGAGGTCGCAGACGATCACGTCGAAGGGCGATTCGCCGAGATGCTCGAAGGCTTCGGCGCCGCTCGCGGCGAGCGTGACCTCACAGTCGTCCGAGAGCACGAGAGAGAGCACGTCACGCAGGCGCGCGTCGTCATCGATGATGAGGACGCGTGGGCGTCGCCGGGTCACCCCCGTGCTTCGCATGCGGTCCTCGCTGTTACGGCGACCGTTCATTGTCATCCCCTCCGAGCCGACACTCTACCAACCGTCGCCCAGGATCTCCAACCCCCAATGCTCAGGGGTCAGATCCTTCCGACAAAGACGGCATGAAATTCCCCCCTAGCGGGTGACCACCTCGAGGGAGGGGTCTTCGGGCGTTCCCTCCAGAATCGCCGTGGCTTCCGCATCATCCAAGAGCCGGGATCGGGCGAAGGCCAGGGCATAGAGGGTGGTCCAGCGGAGGCCCGCATCGGCGTCGTACTCCATGGGCGGGCAGCGCGGGAACCCCGCGAGGGTGGCGCAGATGTCCGTGAAGCTCTGGTGGCCGGCGCCGAGGAGATCGACCCAGAGGTCCTCCGGCTCGTCGAGCGTGTTCCAGTAGTCGTCCGTGGCGGAGGAGCCGGCGGGGTAGCCGTCGCCTTCGGCGACCATCAGCAGCACCGGGATCTCGACGTCGGCCACACCCGTCTCGCCGAAGCGGCGCGAGTCACCGGCCCCCATCGAGATCACGGCATCGAAGCGTTCGTCGCGGAGCCCGGCGCGGAGAAGGTCCTGCGCGGTCATGTCGAGGTCCGTGCAGATGGGATCGTCGGGGTTCGTCTCGCAGTTGGCGAGGATCGCGTCGACGTCGAAGGTCGCGCCGGCGAGCGAGATCGCGGTGTAGCCACCGAAGCTGTGGCCGCTGACCACCATCGGCGAACCCACGAGCGAGCCGAGGTCGGGGTGCGCCTCGAGGTCGTCGAGGGCGGCGCTGACGTCGGTCGAACGCAGGTAGTAGATGTCGGCCGTGCGGGTCTCTCCATCGGCGGTCGTGTTGCCGACGTGGGTCGGCGAGAAGACCACCCAGCCGTGACTGGCGAAGTGCTCGCAGAGGTGGGTCGAGACGTCCGCGACGCCGAGGTGGCCGTGCGAGAACGCGAGCGTCGGGAAGGGACCGGTCGCGGGTGGCGCGTCGACCGTGGCGACCTCTGCGCGACGGAAGGCGTGGCGCGGGTGGATGCCGCCTTCGCCGCTGGCGGGATACCAGACGATGTAAGGGATGGTGCGGTCGCCGTCGCCGTCGGGGCGGGTGTAGGTGACCTCCAACTCCCGGAAGCCGACCTGAAACTCGCCGTACCACGCGAGCTCGTCGGAGTAGTCCCGCGGCCCCATGTCCGGCGTGGGCGGGGCGTCGGGCTCCACCGAGGCGTCTTCGGGCGGGTCGCTGGTGGTGTCGTCGTCGCCGCAGGCGAGCGCGAGGATCGAAAGGAAAAGCAAGGCGCGCTTCATCGTGGAACGCATTCTAGACGACCGGCCCGTGTTTCGGCAGCCGACGCCGATCGGGCCAGCCGTTGACCGGAGCCGTTCGGGGCGTTAGCCAGGGCCCCATGCCGCTGATCGACACCATCATGAAGGACCTCAAGGACGCGATGAAGGCGAAGGACCTCGTCACGCGCGACACCTTGCGCATGGTCAAGGCCGCCCTCACCGAGGCCGAGATGGCAAAGGGCGAGAAGCTCTCCGAGGACGACGAGCTCGACGTGCTCAGCCGTGGCGTGAAGACGCGCACGGAGAGCGCGAAGCAGTACGAGGAAGGCGACCGGCAGGACCTCGCCGACAAGGAGAAGGCGGAGATCGCGGTGATCCAGCGCTACCTGCCCAAGCCGATGAGCGAGGACGAGATCCGCGCGGCCATGACGGGCCTCGCCGAGGAGCTCGGCGCCACGACCATGAAGGACATGGGCAAGCTCATGGGGGCGGTCACCAGCCGCTACCGCGGTCGGGTCGACGGCAAGGTCGCCTCGAAGCTCGCGCGTGAGATCCTGAGCTGAGGCTCGGCGCGCGGGTCAGCACTCTTCGCGGATGAAGAACGCGCGAATGCTGGTCCAGAGATCGACGTACCAGGGCTGATTCCCGGTCCAGGGAGCGAGCTCGGCCGCCGGCTCCTCTTCGTCCTCTCCCTCGAGCGGTCCGCCGTGGGCGGGCTCGTCGGGGAGGGCGAGCTGCACCCCGAAGGGGATCGTCTCGTCGCGTCGCCGCATCGCGCGGGGCGCGTCCTGCGGCAGCTCGAAGGGCATCGTCGCGTCGCGCCGCTTCATTGCGGCGTAGCGGAGCTTGAGCACCAGGCTCGGCGTTCCGTCCTTCATCGCGACGCCGACCGAGGCGAGCTCGGCCTCGCGGCCCTCCTCGTCGCGAATCGAGCGATGCAGGCGAAGGAAGGGCAGCTCCTGTCGGAGCGTCATCCCCTCGTCGTCGGAGTGCTCCACCCGGGCATGGACCGGGTTCTGCACTCCTTCGAGGAAGAAGCGGGCGCGCGGCCCGTTGGCGAGACTGGCGGGGTTCTTCGGCGACGCTTCCATACCCAGAAGGCATCAGAAAGGACCCCCGCTGGTCCAATTTTCGGCGAAGTCGATTCGGCGTCGGCGGCTGGGAGTCACTGCTCGGCTACAGCGGTGCCAGTACCCACGTGCCGTTCGAATCGAGGAACGACGGCATGGCGTGCCTGCCGACGAGCCCGGTCGGCGGCGTTCCGATGCCGCTCTCCGGGTCGGTGATCACCAGCGAGCCATCCACGATCTCGAGGCTCACCTGGTATCCCTCGTGCTCCTCGGAGGCCGCGCTCGCGGGCTCCATCTCGCCGGTGTCCCAGTCTTCGCAGGGCTCGTGCTCGAAGTAGGAGTCGCTCGTGGTGGTGACCTGGCTGCAGCGCAGGTCGCCGTCGTCCGCGCTGCAGATGATCGTGCTGGCGATCGTGTAGCCACTGCGCTCGCAGACGCCCATGTCCTCGTCGTTCATCCCGTGATCCAGCTGCACCATGAGCTCCGTGCTGCCGCCGCGGAGCAGGTTCTCGTATCGGGCCTCGACCGTGTAGTCGGCGCTGATCCCTCCGGCACCCGGGTTGTAGGTGTCCGTCAGTCGATAGGCCTTCACCGCGCCGGCCGCGCGGACCACGAGGAACACCGCCTGGCTCTCACCCAGCGTGTTCACGCTGAGCTCGACGATCTCGGCCTCGAGCCCCGCGGACGTGCCGGTCGGGCTGCGATGCGAAACCGCGATGTCGCTGCAGCTCTCGAGATCCTCGCGGGAGAATCCGTCGCTCCCTTCGGCGCACCAGAAGTCGCGGATCACGTCGCGGTGCGCCCCGAAGCCGACGCTCGCGTTCAGCGAGACCGAGCTCTCGGTGGTCGTGGCGGCCTCGCCGAGCGCGTCGAGCCGCCCCTGCACCGTCGCGTTCGGACGGAGCGCGATGGATTGAGTCCACGCGCGTCGGGCATCCTCGGCGCGCCCTTGCGCCTCGTAGACGAGGCCAGCGTTGTAGAGGCACATCGCTCGCGGCACCCGGATCGACTCGGGCGGATTCGCGGGCATCGACGCGAGCGCCTGATCGATCCACTCGCGGGCGCGCTCCACCTCGCCCGCCCGGAACGCGACGTACCCCGCCTCGCAGCGCGTGCGGCTGCCGTAGCGATCGATCTCGACCGCCTCCTGGAAGCGCGCGTCGGCCTCCGCGAAGTCACTCTGCCGGGCCGCGCGACGGCCCGCGGAGATGGCCTGCCGGAGCGAGGCCCGCTGCGCGGCGGTGATCTCCGGGCGGTTGATCTCCAAGCGCGGCGCCCGTGCTTCGGCCGTCTCGGCTTCGTTCGGGTCGTCGGCCGTCTCGGGTTCGCCCGGCTCGTCCGGCGTCTCCGCCTGCGCGGGTTCGTCGTTCGACGCGGATTCGGGCTGCGGCGCCGGCTCGTCGTCATCGCCGCAGGCAGCCAGCACGAGTGCCAGGACCAGGCACGTGATCTTCATGCCTCTTCCTACATCGTTTTCGCCGCCTTCGGATCGGCCGCGAGTTCGACCCGCGC
Organism: Deltaproteobacteria bacterium; assembly: GCA_017644045.1. Lineage (GTDB taxonomy): Bacteria > Myxococcota_A > Polyangia > Polyangiales > Houyiibacteriaceae > UBA1660. The sequence goes on along the minus strand of JAEPMI010000005.1, from coordinate 517,928 downwards.
GAGCTGGGACTTCGGGGACGATCGTCTTCTTGTTCGTCGTAATTCCGGGGCGCGAGCTGGGACTTCGGGGACGATCGTCTTCTTGTTCGTCGTAATTCCAACGAACCGTCGTAAGAACCGGACCGTTGTCACGAAGGAGCAGGGACGATCGTCTTCGATGTCTTCTTTTTCTGGCGCGGAGACGAATGAATACAAAGAAGACGATCGTCCCCCTCGATTGAGAAGGACAGCCCGCAAAACCAGGGGCTCTAGGGGTTCGGATTGCGATCAAGACGAACAAGAAGACGATCGTCCCCGACCCTCTGACTGTCCCGGCTGACTTCAGGCGAAGCGGCGGATGGGGTCCTTCTCACCGTCCAGCCGCGCCCCGCCAGCGACGATCAGTCGACGATCGGTGCGCCGGTCTTCTCGCGGACCTCGTCGAGGGTGACCTCGGGGGCGAGCTCGACCACGCGGAAGCCGTCGCCAGCGACGTCGAGGACCGCGAGGTCGGTGATCACCCGATCGACGACGCCCTTGGCGGTCAGCGGGAAGTCGCACTCGGCGACGAGCTTGGGCTTGCCGTCCTTCGCGACGTGCGAGGTGATCACGAGGATGCGCTTCGAGCCCGCCGCCAGATCCATGGCGCCGCCGATGCCCATCACGCGACCGCCGGGGATGGCCCAGTTCGCGAGGTCGCCGCTCTGGCTGACCTGCATGGCGCCGAGGATCGAGAGGTCCACGTGGCCGCCACGAATCATGGTGAAGCTGGTGGCCGAGTCGAAGCAGCTGCCGCCGGTCACGATGGTCACGGTCTGCTTGCCCGCGTTGATGATCTGCGGGTCCTCGTCACCCTCGTAGGGAAAGGGACCCATGCCGAGGATGCCGTTCTCCGACTGGAGCCAGACCCCACCGCCGTCCGGCGTCGGCGCCGGGAGGTAGTCGGCGACCAGGGTCGGCAGGCCGATCCCCAGATTCACCACGGCGCCGTCGTCGATCTCCTGGGCGGCGCGCTCGGCCATCTGCTGCTTCGAGAACATGAGCGGGTCATACCAAGCGCACCTTCGCTTGTCCCGCCGCTCGGATGAGACTGCGCTCAGATCAGGATCGTCTCGCAGCCGAAGAGCACCGAGATGCCATGGCTGGTGTCGGTGATCTGCTCCCGGGCGAAGTCGCACGATGCCGGACAGAGGGTCACCTCGCTGGGCGAGACCGGGTCGTCGTAGTGCCAGCCGTCGCCGGCACCGCAGGCCCCCGCTCCATCGACGCGGGGGAGGGTGGTCTCTCCGCTCTCGCCGCGAATGGTCACGTTCACCCGGTCGACGTCGAGCGCCATTCCGTCGGGCGGCGGCGGGAAGGCGAGGGTGCACTCGATGCGCGAGGTGCCGGTGACCGCGGTCGCGACGCTGTCGAAGAAGGGCGCCCACGCCGACGCACCCGAGCAGATCTGCGCGCGCACGCCGCCGGTGCGGTCGACCAGCGCGGTGTAGGTCAGGCCGGACGAAGGCGGCTCGTCGCCACCGGGGTACATGCAGAGCACGTCCGGGTTCGCCTCGGAGCCCCAGCCGTAGATGCCGCTGAAGAGGTAGCCGTCGAAGAGGTCGCCGTACTCGGCGGTGAGGATGCCCGGGCCGAGCTGGCGCGAGTTGAAGGGGTTCGGTCCGCCAGGGAAGTCCTCGAGCGATGTCACGGTCAGGGGCGGGTCGCCGCCCGCGCAGCTGCCGGGGCCGGTGTCGCAGGTGCGGCTGTTGTCGTCGGTGACCACGACGAAGGTCTTCGTCGCCTCCGGCCGGAGCAGGTCGCGCCAGGGCGCCGAGCCATGCTGCATCCCCTCGGTGTAGCCGCTGGTCTGGCCCAGCGTGCCGAGGATCTGCTCGATCGGCTGGGTGCTGTGAATGTCCACCTCGACCTGGAAGAAGCGCGTGCCGTCGCCGCAGCTCGAGTTACCGGCCAGCGGCGGGGGGATGCACACGCCGTAGCGGCTGCGCCCGCCGACGCTGATCTCGCCGCTGCCTCGGAGCGCGAGCATGATGACCCGGTAGTCCAGACCGCTGGCGGCGATGAGCGCGGCGAAGTCGTTGAGGCCGGCGTTCACCTGCGTGATCGCCGGCTCCATGCTCACCGAGTTGTCGACGACCCAGATGATGTCGACCGGGAGCCGCTCGACCTCGGCCTCCTCGACGGCCGTGGCACAGGCCGCGTCGGGCGGAAGGAACGAGCGGTCCGGGAGCGGACCCGAGTCGGTCGGGGTGCCGAAGTCGGGCGGGCCGCCATCGAAGCCGCCGTCTCGTCCGCCGTCGAAGGGGACCCCGTCGCGAGTGATGCGACCGTCGTCACCACAGCCGATGGCGCAGACGAGCGCGAGCAGGAGCCCCTTGGACCACAACGTCACGGCAATGATCTAGCACGGCCATTCGGCCCGGTCGCGTGCCGGTCCAGTGTCACCGGGCGGGCCGAGGGCCCCACTGGGACAAAATGCATTTCGTGCTCGGAGAGCCCTGTTTTGTAGGGGGGCGCGGGGGGTGATCCTGTCCCGGGTGGTCAGGGGCGGGGGCGGGTCTTCAGGTACTCGATGACGTTCTCGTGCTCGGTGACCTGGACGACGCGTTGGACGAAGGAGCCGGGGAGGTGGACGTCGTCGGGGTCGAGGGCGCCGAGGGTGACCAGCTCGTCGCACTCGACGACCGTGGTGGTGGCGGCGGTCGCCATGATCGGGCTGAAGTTCCGCGCGGTCCGGTAGAAGCGCAGGTTGCCGAAGGGGTCGGCCTGGTGCGCGCGGATGAGCGCGAAGTCGGCCTTCAGCGCGCGCTCGAGGACGTACTCGCGGCCATCGAACTCGCGGACTTCCTTGCCTTCGGCGACCACGGTGCCCACGCCGGTCGGGGTGTAGAAGCCGGCGATGCCGGCTCCGCCCGCGCGCATGCGTTCCACGAAGGTGCCCTGGGGGATGATCGTCACGTCGATCGAGCCGTCGGCCATCGCCGCGTGGAGCGTCTCGTTGGTGCCGACGTAGGTGCAGATGATCTTGCCGACGATGCCCTTCTCGAGCCAGACCGCGAGGCCCTTGCCGAGGTTGCCGGCGTTGTTGCTGATCAGGGTGAGGTCCTTGGCGCCGTGCTCGGCGACCGCGGCGATGAGCGCTTCGGCGTTCCCGCAGAGGCCGAAGCCGCCGCACATGATCGACGCGCCGTCGCTCAATCCCTCGAGCGCCTCCGCGACGCTCGCCTTCACCTTGCTCATCCGCTCACCTCGTCGATCGCTTCGCCGACCTGCTGGAGCCCGCCGCGGAGCTCGTCTTCCGTGATGCAGAGCGGCGGCGAGACCACCACTGCTCCGCCGTGCGCGCGCCGCAGCTGCCGCGCGCCCTTGAGGTGCAGGTGCACCCTCCGGCGCCGCAGCGCTTCACCGAGCGCCTTCAGCCGATCGACGCCGAAGTCGACGTCGACCGCGCCGAGCAACCCGAGGGCCCGCGGGTTCGTTCCGGGCAGCTCGGCGAGCATCGCCTTCAGCGGCTCCTCGAGTGCCGCGGCGTTCTCGATCATCTTCTCGTCGTCGTAGACGCGGAGCGTCTCGAGGGCCGCGGCGACCGAGAGCGGGTGCGCGTAGTGGGTCAGCCCGCAGACGAGCTCCTCGTCGTCGAAGAAGCTCGCGACGCGCTCGTGCACGAGCACCGCGCCGAGCGTGCCGTAGCCGCCGGTGAGCGCCTTCCCGCACGTGATCAGATCGGGCTGCGCGCCGAAGCGCTCGAACGCGAAGAAGGACCCGCAGCGACCGAAGCCGGTGAGCACCTCGTCGCAGACGAGCAGCGCGCCGTGGCGATCGCAGGCCTCGCGGACCTCCTGGAAGTAGCCCTCGGGCGGGATCAGCACGCCGTTCGCGCCGACCACCGGCTCGAGGAAGACGGCGCCCACGTTCTCCTCGAGCTCGAGGACCCGCGGAATCTGCGTGCCCTCGATGCCTTCGTCGAGGTCCATCACGTGAATGGCGCCGGGGATGCCGGGCTCGATCGCCGCGCGGCGCCAGTCGCCGGTCAGGCTCGACGCGCCGAAGGTCGCGCCATGGTACGAGCGGTAGCGGCTGACCACCTTGTAGCGGCCGGTGAAGAGCCGCGCGATCTTGAGCGCGTTCTCGTTCGCGTCGGAGCCGCCGAGGGTGAAGAAGACCTTCGTGAAGCCCTCGGGTGCCTTCGCGAGGAGCGCTTCGGCGAGCGCCTCCTTCGCCGGGTAGATCGCCTGCGGCGTGCTCAGGCAGAGCTCGTCGGCCTGCGCCTTGATCGCGTCGACGATCCGCTGCTGTCCGTGACCGGCGTTCGCTTGATAGACGAGCGAGCCGAGGTCGAGGAAGCGACCCTCGTCGGTCTCGAAGTGCACGCCGGAGCCGCCTCGGAGCTGGACTCCGCGAGCACCCTTCTGGCGCTGCCAGGTGAAGAAGAACGGGGACTCGGTCATCGGAAGACGGTCTCTAGCACCTTACCGATCGTGGCGCGCTCCGGGTCCGTGAGATCCCACGGAAGCGCAGCGAAGATCGTGACGCGCGACATGCCCAAGAGGACCCCCTGCTCCCGCGCCTGGGCGGCGTGCTCGGCCACCCCGCGTTCGCCGACCTCCTTGGTGAAGAAGCGTCGCCGGCCAGCCGCCTCGCCGCCTTGGAAGCCTGCCCGGCGGAAGAGGGGCTCGAGCGGATCCGCGCGGCGGTCGGAGTCGGCCAACGCCGCGACGTCGTGCTGCGCCCGGACCATCGCCAGCGCATCGCCGCCCGCGTCCATGACCGGCTCCCGGGAGTGGAGCACGACCAGCCCTTCGCAGGGCGACCAGAGCGCGGCCTTCAGGCGACGACCCAGGAAGAAGCGATCCTGGTCCCCACGCCACGCGGCGGTGCGGGTCTCGTCGGAGAAGCCACCCTTGGCCTCCTCGGGCGAACGGAGAGGTCCGGCGATCGCGATCGCCTGCTGCGCGAGGTCCTGGTAGCGCCGCCCGAACGCCACGTAGGGCAGCTCGCCATCGAGCGTGGCGAAGAGCCGCCGTGCCCGCTCGATGGTGGGCGTGGTCCAGCGCGAGTCCGGGCGCACCGGGCTCATCCAGGGGCCATAGAGTCCGCCGGCCAGTCGGAGGGCGTCGTGGCTCGCCGGCGCGCGACGGGTCAGCCGCCGCGCATCGTTCAGCCGGATGGCCGTCGCGTTCGCGTTTGCGAAGTCCGCCGGTACGGGCGAGCCCACGGGCATGCGGTAGTACGCGGCCTCCCCGTCGCCGCCGTACTGACCGGAGAGGACGGCGATGATGTCCGCGCCGAGCCGACGGTTGATCCGCATCATCGCGGCCGTCGACCCGAGGCGATTGCGACCACTGATCCAGCGATAGCGCGGTGACCCGTCGGCCCGCCGCACGGCCGCCGCGGCTCGGATCGATCCGACCTTCACGCCCATCCCGAGACCGAGGCCCCGCGCCTTCGGCGACATCGTGGTCGTCAGCGCGTAGAGGGTGTCGCCCGCGCCGTAGTGCGCGTCCTCCGCGACCCCGTCGACGCCTTGGATCTCCTCCAGCGGAACGCCCATCGAGAAGCCCACGAGCTCCCAGCGGTCGCCTCGGCGAACCTCGGCGAGCACGACCACGCCATCGGGGTGGTCGAACGCCTTGCGGAGCTTCTCCGGTGGATCGCGCCGCTCCGGCTCGTAGACCTCGGCCTCGAGCGCGAGGACCTGCTGCAGGATCCGCGCGCCGTCGTCGTCGGCGCTCACCGCGCGGACCCGGGTCTCGGTGGTGATCGCGGGGCTGGGCTCGGGCAGCCCACCCGCGGCGAGCTTGCGCTTGGCCGCCTCGGTGAAGCCGGTGTGCACTCGCGGTAGTCCATCCGAAGAGAGCCACACGCCTCGCGCCGCGGCCTCCTTCGGGTCCTGAGCGAGCACCGAGCTGGGCCGCGCCGGCCGGGTCCCACGGATCGGTCGCGGGGGTCTGCGGCCCTTGCTCCCCGAGAGGTCCGCCTGCCCCTCGGCGTAGGCCCGCGCCAGGTCGGCGCGGGCGTGCTCGAAGCCGCTCGCCGCGTCGAGCACGCAGGTCCCGTCGGCCAGCGTGAGCCACGGTCCCGCGGAGCGCCGGTCGTCCACCAGGAGTCGCCCCTCGGGCACCGGGCCGGTCGCTTTCAGCGGGCGGGGCGCCTCGGTGAAGTCGCGGGCGGCTTCGGCGCGCTCCTCCTCGCGGATCACGCGCACCATGTCGCGGAGGGGCTTCACTGGCCGGCCGCCCGATCGAACTCGTCGATGCCCATCAGCAGGCCGCTCATGTTCGACGGAGCCTGCATGGCGCTCTCGGTCATGGTGGGCGGCTGGGCGGGCTCGGTCATGGTCGGGGCAGGGGTCTCGGTCATGCGCGTGGTGCGCATGGTCGTCCGGCGTTCGGTGGCCGGCGTTCGTTCGTCGGTGGCCGGCGCTCGTTCGTCGGTGGTCGGCGTCGGCGCTCGTTCGTCGGTGGTCGGCGTCGGCGCTCGTTCGTCGGTGGTCGGCGTCGGCGCTCGTTCGTCGGTGGTCGGCGTCTCGTCGGGGTCCGAGTCGGCGTCCGAGTCGGCGTCGGGGTCCGAGTCCGCCTGGCCCACGGCGAGCGGCGGGGCGCTCACCTCGTCGGCGACGGGGTCCGGTTCCCGTAACGCGAAGAATGCTCCCAGCCCCATGAGCACCGCTGCGCCCACCGCGACTGCTCCGTAGAGCACCCGTCGGTCTCTCGGCTCGGGCTGGGGTGGTGGCACTGACCGCGGAAAGAGGCTGCCCGGTCCCGAGTGGACCGCCGAGGCGTCGATCTCGGTCGAGTTTCGTGTCGGTCGGCGCGACTCGAGGTCCGTGTCGGTCGACTCGCTCTGCGACACGTCCGAGAACGTCTCGGAGATCTCCACGTCCAGCGGTTCGGCCTCCTGAAGCGAGAGGGCGGTCTGAATGTTCGTTCGAATCGTTCGCAGGGGCTCGCCGCCGGCACCGTTCACGAAGCGCCTCGCCTCGGCCTGGTCGGGGACCTCCACACCGGCTTCGCGCGCCGCGTTTCGGAGAGCCGTCGCGAACGCACCCGCGGTCGGGAAGCGTTCGTCGGGTGGCCGTCGGAGCGCGCGGTCGATGACCGCCGACACTCCCTCCGGCACCCGTGCCCGCACCTGGCTCACGGGCAGGATGGGCATGCTCCGCACCCGCTCCATCGTGGCGAGCGGATGCTCGGCCACGAAGAGCCGCTGTCCGGCGAGCGTCTCCCAGGCCACGACCCCGAGCGCGAAGACGTCGGCTCGACGATCGAGCTCGCCGCCCATCAGCTGCTCCGGCGAGCAGTAGGCGAACTTCCCCTTGATGCGTCCGGCCTGGGTCTGGGTCGCGCGTGCCACCGCCCGTGCGACGCCGAAGTCGGTGATCCGCACGCGGCCGTCGACCCCTACCAGGATGTTCTGCGGCGACACGTCCCGGTGGACGATGTGCAGGGGCTCGCCGACGGGCGTCGTGGCCTCGTGCGCAGCGTGCAGGCCGCTGGCCGCCTGGGCGAGGAACTCCACCGCCATCCCGACCGGGACCGCGCGCCGGACCTTCGCCGCTTCCTTGAGGATCCGCGAGAGCGTCACGCCCACGACGAGGTCCATCACGATGTAGAGTGCGCCGGTCGAGTCGCGACCGAGGTCCAGCGTCTGCACCACGTGCGCGTTCGAGATGTTCGCCGCGACCCGCGCCTCGTCGAGGAACATCTGCACGAACTCCTCGTCCTCCGCGAGGGTCGGCAGCATGCGCTTGACCGCCACGAGCTTCTCGAAGCCGCCTTCGCCGACGACTCGCGCGGCGTAGACCTCGGCCATTCCGCCGGAGGCGATCCGGAAGAGCAGCTCGTAGCGCCCCATGCGGCGCGGCGGCCCATCGATTCCGAGGGTGTCGGTCACGGCCGCACCATCCCAAGTCGGGAGGCCGAGGGCAACGCGACCGCACTTAGGGCAAGGTCGTCGCGTACCAGGCGGCGAAACCGACGCCGCCCAGGCAGAGCAGGCCGAGGAGCCAGACGAACGCGGTCAGCCAGGGGGAGCTCCGCCCCTGTCCCGGCGGCGGAAAGGTCGAGGTCGAGGTCGCCGCGCTCTTGCGGGCCTCGGGCGGCAGCGAGGAGCGCGAGTGGACCGGCGGCTCTTCGTCGATCTCCGTCGGTGCGTCGGACGACACGCGCGGGCGCTTCTCGGCCGAGTCCTTCGCTTCCGCCTTCTCCTTGTCGTCGCCGTTGGGGACCTTGACGTCGTCCGAGCTCGTGAGCGCCTCGCGTTCATCGGGCTGGATGACCACCGAGCTGGTGCCTGCCGAGCTCCGGGTCCGCTCCGGCGGCTCGGAGAGCGTGAACTCCACCGCCGAAGCGTCGAACTCCTCGAGCGCGTCGCGGAAGGCGCCGGCGTCGGGGAAGCGGTCCGCCGGGTCCTTGGCGAGGGCCTTGCGCACCACGCGCTCGAGCCGCTCGTCGACCACGAGCCCACGACATGCCTCGGCGAAGGTCGGGATCGGCTCGAAGAGGTGCGCGCGGAGCAGCTGCGACCGCCGCTCGTAGTCGAAGGGGCGCTTGTCCGCGAGGAGCTCGTAGAGCAGCACGCCGCCGGCGTAGACGTCGGCCCGCAGATCGAGCGAGATGCCGGTGATCTGCTCGGGCGCCATGTACGCCGGCGTGCCGACCACACGGCCCCGACGGGTCAGGGTGCCCTCCTTGCTCAGCTCGTCGATGGACAGGAACTTCGCGAGGCCGAAATCGAGGATTTTCACCTTCTCGACCTCGCCGTCCGGTGTGTCCTCGTGAACGAGGAAGACGTTCGCCGGCTTCAGATCGCGGTGGACGATCTCCGCCTCGTGCGCGAACCCGACCGCGTCGAGCACCGAGCGCATGATCGAGAGCGCGCGGCCGGGCTCGATCGCGTGGCGCTGCAAGACTGCCTCGAGGGTCTGCCCGTTGAGCAGCTCCATGACGATGAACACGACGTCGTCGACGACGCCGAAGTCCTCGATGTGGACGATGTTCGGGTGCTGGAGCTTGCCGAGGGCGCGGGCCTCCCGCTCGAAGCGTCGGCGGAGCGCATGAATGTGTCCGAGCGCCTCGTTGAGGATCTTCACAGCGACCGTGCGATCGCCCTTCGTGGCCCGATAGACCACTCCGGTCGCGCCGGACCCGATTCGCGACTGGAGCGTGAAGCCATTCAGCTCCCGGCCGATCATCGAGTCTTCGGTCATCCGAGGGGAGTATAAAGGGGTAAGTGCGTACGGAGTCCACCGTGAAACCCGCTCATGTTCCCTGGCTTTCGTGCGTCCTGGCCCTGCTGGCCGTGGGGGCTCTCGCGCTCGCTGTCCCGGTTCACGGGCAGCGCGCCCCGCGAGAGCGGGCCCAGGTCCGGATCACCGCCGGCGGCGACCTCCTGCTGCACATCAAGGTGGTGAAGGCGGCCGAGCACCACGGCTGGGCGCGCACGGTCGAGTCGCTGGCGCCCCTCATCCGGGCGGACGAGATCGCCTTCGCGAATCTGGAGACTCCGCTCGTGAACGACGTGAACGAGGTGGTGACCGGTTCGCCGCCGGTGCTGGGGGCTCCGAGCGCGGCCGCCCAGGCGTTGGCCGACGCGGGCTTCGATCTCATGGGGTGCGCCAACAACCACGCCTACGACCAGAAGGCGATCGGGCTCGCGCGGACCATCGCCGCCGTACGCGCTGCGGGCATGAGGTGCGTGGGGGCCGCCGCCACCGAGGACGACGCCTACGAGCCGACCATCGTGACCAAGAACGGCAAGCGTGTCGCGTTCATCGGCATCAGCCAGCGGCTGAACCGGGGTCCGGGTTCGCCGGAGCCGGAGGCGTTCGTGGCACGCATGGAAGAGGACGAGCGAGTGCTGCGGGCGATCGCGAGGGCTCGCGAGCGGGCCGACCTCGTCGTGGTCGCCGTCCACTGGAGCCACGACTTTCACGACCACCCGTCCTGGTCGCAACGTCGACGCGCGCAGCGGTGGGTCGAGGCGGGCGTCGATCTGATCCTCGGCACCGGCCCACACGTGCTGCAGACGGTGACCCGAGCCGAGTCCGAGCGGGGCGACGCGGTGGTGGCCTACTCGCTCGGCAACCTGCTCTCCAACCAGGGGCAGCGCTGGCAGCCGCGCCGAAGCCTCAGCCCGGCGGCCCACCCGGCGGTGCGGCTCCCGGAGACGCGCGACGGCGCGCTGCTGCGGGTGACCTTCGAGTGGCGCGACGACAAGCTCGTCGCCTCGCCGCTGCAGGCGGTCCCCCTCTGGACCGAGAACAACTTCTGGACGTGGTGGTTCGACCGCGACCAGCCCCACGACATCCGGGTCCGCGCCCTCGCGTCGGTCGACGAGGCGGTCCGGGCGGCCCGCGTGGGCCCGATCCAGGAGGCCCTCGGAGACGCGGTCACCCTGGTCGATCCATCGCCGTAACGGCACCGGACGCCCATCGCCGCTATCTTCCCTCCATGCGGCTGCTCGCGATCGCTTTCTGTCTGACCGTTCCCACGGTGGCCAGCGCGCACCTGGACCTGCTCGACCCGCCGGCTCGCTACGACCGGCGCGAGCTCAAGGACGGCCCCTGCGGGATCATGGGCGGCGCGCGCGGGGAGCCGGTGGCGGTCTACGAACCGGGCGAGACCATCACGATCACGATCGAGGAGTACATCGATCACCCCTCCCACTACCGTGTGGCCTTCGACGACGACGGGGACGACGACTTCCGGGATCCCATCTGCACCGACCATTGCGACGACGGTCCCGAGACCCCCGTGTTCGCTCCGAGCGAGGGCGGCGTGATCCTCGCCGACCTCATCCCCGACTCACCGGAGGTGGTGCAGTCCTTCGACGTCACGCTCCCCGACGTCGAGTGCGATCGCTGCACCCTTCAGGTCATCCAGGTGATGTACGACAAGAAGCCGATCACCTCGGGCGGCAACGACATCTACTACCACTGCGCCGACATCGTGATGGTGCGGGATGGCGAGACGATGGACCTCGGCGTGACCGAGACGCGGCCCGACCTCGGACCGCGACCGGATCTCGGACCGGCGCGCGACGCCGGAGTGAGCGCGGATCCGGACGCGGGGATCGAGCCCGACGACGACGGCGGGTGCAACGCCGCTGGCGGTGGTGGCGCGGCCTGGCCGCTCCTGGCGCTCAGCCTCGCAGTGCTTCGACGACGCGGAGGAAGTTCCCGCCGAGGATCTTCTGGATCCGGTCGGGCGAGTGACCGCGGTCGAGCATGATCTGCACGACCTTCGGCATCTCGAAGAGCGTCGGGAGCTCTGGCGGCGGGCTGATCGCTCCGTCGTAGTCGGTCCCGATCGAGACGAAGTCCTCGCCGGCCACCGCGATCACGTGCTCGATGTGATCGACGATCGTCCCGGTACTCACCTGTCGGCGCGGGCCGAGGAACTCGGTGTGGAACATGATGCCGACCGTGCCGCCGGTGTCGGCGACCGCCTTGATCTGCTCGTCGTTGATGTTGCGCCACACGTCGTAGACGCCGGAGATGCCGGTGTGGGTGACCATCAGCGGCTGCGACTTGTCGTGCACGGCGACGGCGTCGAAGAACGCGCGGCGACCGATGTGCGCGAGGTCGACGAAGATCTTCTTGTCGTTGAGGCGGCGAACGTACTCGCGACCCTCGTCGGTGAGGCCCGAGACCCGCGGGTGGAGGTGGCGACCGGTCGGTGAGTTGGTCTCGCCGAGCGTGGAGCTCGTGAGGTGCACCACCGTGACCCGGAGGATGTCGCAGGTGGCGCCCACGCCCGGGATGCGGTCCAGGTCCGCGAGGTCGTACGAGAGGCAGTTGCCGCCCTGGATGCCGAGGAAGGCGCCGTGTTTGCCGGCCGCTCGAGCGGCGTCGTACTCGGCCCGGTTGCGCACCAGCGCGAACTGCTCCGGGACCTCGGCGAAGATCGCCTTGATGCGCTCGTAGTTCTCGAAGAACGTGTTGCGGCGCATCCGCGGTGGCTTGAACGGGTTGGTCGTGATGATCCACGTCGCGCCGGTCAGCCCCGCCTCGAGGATCCGTGGAAAGTCGGTGTGGCCGTAGAAGTGCCGCCCGAAGAGTCCGAGGCCGTGCTTGCGACGCAAGTCGTAGCCGAAGACGCGCGTCCAGATGAAGGTGTCGACGTGCAGGTCGATCACGTCCGAGGACGCGTAGATCTCGATCGCCTCGCGGGAGACTCCGAGGGTCTTCGCCCAGCCGGGAACGTCGATCGACCAGTCGCGATGTGCCACGAGAGTCACGGGAAGCGAGTACCAGGCTGGGTCGGAAAAATCATCTGGTGAACGGTCTGGAGGACGAGCGGAGCGAGGACGCACCGAGCGCTGCGCGCGGGATCTTCAGGTTTTCGGGGAGGTGAGGAGGGATTCACTCCCGACGAGCCGGGGTCTCTTGCAAGAGACCCCCATCAATCGAGCCGCTCGACGCGGGAGCGCAGGGATCGGAGACGGCGACGGAGGGCGGGGCGGAGCGCTTGGGTCTCGTAGGCGTCGAGACCGGCGGCCGCGTCGGGGCCCCAGTGCCGCCGTAGGAGGGGCCAAGCCATCGCCATGACCGGTTCGCTGCCGTTCACGTAGGCGTCGATCAGCTGGCCGAGAATCAGCGGGTCGCTCTTCGCGCCCTCGGCGTCCACGCCGAGCGCCTCACCGTAGGACTCGACGACCGCGCGATGCCAGCCGCGAGCCGCGTACGCGCGCGCGAGCACCAGGTGTCCGCGAACGTCGCCGGTGTTGCGCGCGATCCAGCCGTAGATGCGCCGGAAGTCTTCCTGTTCGTATTCGTCGCCGCGCTCGGCGATGCGCGCGAGCTCCTCGACGAGCTCCGGATCGCTCACCCCGCGCAGAGGGCCGGAGGCGCCGAGCGAGTCGAGGGGATCGGCTTCGACGCCCTCGGCCTCGGTCTCACCGGACTCCGAGTCACCGACGCCCGACTCCGACTCCGAGTCGCCGACGTCCGAGTCGCCGACGTCCGAGTTTCCGACTTCCGAGTCTCCGACGTCCGACTCCGAGTCACCGACATCCGCCTCCGAGTCGCCGATGTCCGGCTCCGAGTCATCGACTTCCGAGTCTGCGACGTCCGACTCCGAGTCGCCGACGTCCGACTCCGCGCTGCCGCCGGTCCCGAACGCGAAGTAAGCACCTGCGCCGATTCCGAGCACGACCACCACCGCGGCGATCCACTTCCCGGCCCCACCGCTCGATTCAGGCACGGCGGTGGCGGGCTGGCTCGGCGGCGCCTTTGCCGGCGGGGGCTCGCTCTCGGGCTTTTCGGGCGCAGCCTCGCTCTTCGGGGGCGGCGCGCTCTCTTCGAGATCCGCCGGCGGGAGCGTCGAGGGCTTCGCTTCGCTCCCTTCGGCGAGCATCGCTCGCAGTGCGGATGCCGAGGGCCGGTCACGGCCTTCCTCCGCCATCGCCCGCTGGATCACCGTCGCCAGCTCCGGGTTCTCTTCGAGCGCGTCGAGCGCGGCGTCGTCGAGATCGCCCCCGGGCGCCACCCCGGTCAGGAGGCGATGGAGCAGCGCGCCCACCGAGTAGACGTCCGAAGCGGGGCCGGGCGCGTTCGGGCCGGTGAGCCGGTTCTGGAGGACCTCCGGCGCCAGGTACGCGCGCGCCCCACGACCGGAGCCGCGACCGGTCGGTCCGGTCGCATCGGGACCGACCCGACGGAGGAGCGGAGCGATCCCGAGCCCCAGGAGGCGGATGCCGTCGGGCTGGAGCAGGACGTTGTTCGGCGTCAGGTCGCCATGGTGCAGCTCGATGGCGTGCACCGCCTCGAGCGCGCCGAGGATCTGGTCGATCATCTGGACCGCGCCCTCGACCGGCATGGCGCCATCCAGCATGTCCGCCATGAGCACGCCCTCTTCGCGCTCCCAGGCGACGAAGGGCACCCCACGCTGGATCCCGTGATCGTGGATCGTGGGCGTGGGGAGCTGAGTCTGGGCCTTCAGCCGCTCGAAGGTGCGGTGGAAGAGCCGGCTCTGCTCGGGGCTCGACTCGGCGTCGAGGGGCAGCACGGCGATCGCCAGATCCCGGTGCATGAGCCCCTTGGCGGCGTAGACCAGCGCCAGCCCGTTCCAGGCCAGGCTCTCGCGGATCTCGAAGCGCCCGGCGAAGAGCCGAGCGATGGTCTCCTGCTTTTCGTCCGCGCTCACGGGTCGGGAGCATACCTCCCCCGGCGTTGGGACGGAGAGCCCCAATTCGAGGATATCGGGCGCCGATCGCCTTCACGAAATCGTTGAGCTTTTCGACGAAATAAACTCGATCAGACAAAGGTCGTTGACACGAATATCGTGTGACTCAAGAATTGCTTCCCGTGACGCAGCCCCTCGAACGAGTCCCTCCCGAAGCTCCGGAGGACGCCGCCACCGGGCGGCAACGACCTCCAGCCCTGAAGGCCTACCTGGAGCTCCTTCGGTCCCATGAAGCGCTGAGCACCGAGATCGCTCAGTTCTTCGGGGAGCGAGGCATCACTCCGCAGCAGTTCAACGTGCTCCGCATCCTCGCGGACGACACGGAGGCCGAGGGGCTCCGGTGCTCCGGCATCTCCGAGCGCCTGGTCAACCGCGTGCCGGACATCACCCGCCTCCTCGATCGACTCGAGAAGGCCGGCCTCGTGGCCCGGCACCGCGACGCCCGCGATCGCCGCGTCGTCCGAGCCGCGCTCACCGCCGAGGGCCGCGCGCTCGTCGACCGCACCCAGGGCCCGCTCGAAGACGCCTTCCGTCGGCTCTTCGACCACCTCGACGAGGCCGAGCTCGACCAACTCTCCTCGCTCTTGAAGAAGGCGCGCCGCGCCGAAGGAACCCCCCGATGATTGCCCGATCGAAGAACAATCGGATCGACGAAGCCACCATTCGAGAGCTGGAGCCGACCCTCGTGGGCTACGCCCGTCGTCGGGTCGGGAGCGCGGATGTCGCCGCCGATCTCGTCCAGGACACCTGGATCGCTGCCTTGCGGAACATCGACAGCTTCGCCGGGCGCTCGAGCCTCCGCACCTGGCTCGTCAGCATCCTCCGCCGGAAGATCGTCGACCTCTACCGCCGCGACCGGAACAACGTCTCCTTCACCGAGGAGCATCACGGCGACAGCTGGATCCCCCGGCTGGACGGCCGCATCGACGACGAAGCGGCGGTCCAGGAGGTCGGCAAGGCGCTCGAGCACCTCCCCGAGAAGGAGCGCGAGGCGATCACCTACATCGACGTGCTCGACCTCGAGCGTGAAGAGGCCGCGTCCAAGATGCGCGTGACCCGGAACCACCTGCGCGTGCTGCTGCACCGCGGTCGCTTGAAGCTCCGCGCGACCCTCGAGTCTCGCGACCTGGCCGCCTGAGCGTCACAGGGGTCCGTTAGGGTCCGCGGCCATGAGTGATGATGGCCTGATCCGCGGCGAGGACGGCAAGACCCGGTGTTGGTGGCCCGGGGCCCAGGAGGACTACGTCCGCTACCACGACGAGGAGTGGGGGACGCCGATGGCGGACGATCACCGCCTCTTCGAGAAGATCTGTCTCGAAGGGTTCCAGTCCGGCCTCAGCTGGCTGACGATCCTCCGCAAGCGAGACCGCTTTCGCGAGGTCTTTCACGGCTTCGACTTCGAGCGCGTCGCCCGGATGGGCAAGCGAGACGTCGACCGGCTCCTGAAGGACGCGGGCATCATCCGGCACCGGGGCAAGATCGAGTCGGTGCTCAACAACGCCAAGCGTGCGGTCGAGCTCGCGGAAGCGGAGGGCTCGCTCGCCGCTTGGTTCTGGCGGCACGAGCCTCCGAAGAGCGAGCGACCGAAGAAGGTCGTGAAGGGCGTGATCCCGGCCAAGACGGAGACCTCGACGGCGCTCTCCAAGGCCCTCAAGAAGCAGGGCTGGAGCTACGTGGGCCCGACCACCTGTTACGCCTTCATGCAGGCGATGGGGCTGGTGAACGACCACCTCCACGGCTGTTTCGCCCGCAAGCGCGTGGAAAAGGAGCGGAAAGCGTTCGAGCGACCTAAGCGCGGGGCTCAGCCCGGTTGAAGGGCGCTACGCGCCCTGAGCACGCCCCCTGCGGTCGTCCCCTCACGCTCGAAAATGCTTCGGCATTTCCTCGGTTCGCGGACACCCCATCGAACCCACCCAGACCACGGATCTCCCGTCAACCGGTCTGAGCCCCGCACCAGCTGAGCCGCCATTCATTTTCGAGTGCGCCAGAGGCGGCATCCGGCTAGAACGGATCCATGGCCGCAGTCTCCATCCAGCGTCTCCTTCCCTCGATCGAATCGGGGGAGCGCAACTTCATCCGCGACGCCTGGGACCGGCTGAACAAGCTTCCGGGGGGCAAGACGATCTTCTCGAAGATGGTCGGCCGCGCGGCTCCCTACACGGGAACGATCGGCGCCAAGGTGGTCTCCCTCTCGCATCTGCGGAGCGAGGTCGTGCTCGAGGATCGGCCGGCGGTGCGCAATCACCTGCGCTGCGTTCACGCGGTCGCGTTGGTGAACCTCGCCGAGCTCACCGGGAACGTCGCGCTCGCGTACAGCATGCCCAACGACGCCCGCTTCATCGTGGCCGGGTTGGAGATCGAGTACATCAAGAAGGCGCGCGGCACGATCACCGGCGTCTGCGAGTGCCCGCCGGTCGAGACCAGCGACCGTCAGGAGTACCGGGTGCCGGTCTCGCTCTGGAACGCCGCCGGCGAAGAGGTCGCGCACTGCGTTCTTCGCACGCTCGTCGGACCCAAGAAGCAGTGAGCCTCGCGTCGACGCTCGGGCCCTACGTCCGCCTGGCGCTCGAGTGCGTCCACCGCGAGTATCCCAATCAGATCAGCCACCGGCTCGAGTCCGACGCCGACCTGAAGCCACCGCGCGAGCTGCATCCAGCGTTCTACGGTTGCTACGACTGGCACTCCGCGGTCCACGGCCACTGGCTGCTCGCGCGAGCGCTGCACCTGTGCCCCGACGCACCCTTCGCGGAAGAAGCGAGCGGTGCGCTCGAGGAGAACCTCCGCCCCACCGCCATCGCGGGCGAGCTGACCTACGTGCGTGCGCGCCCGTCGTTCGAGCGTCCCTATGGGCTCGCGTGGTTGCTGCAGCTCGACGCCGAGCTCCACGAGATGGGCTCGCCCCACGCCGCGACTCTCGCGCCCTTGGCGGAGCTCGGTCGCGACCACCTGGCCGGTTGGTTGCCCAAGCTCGACCATCCGGTGCGCTCGGGCACGCACTCGCAGACCGCCTTCGCGCTCGGGCTCGCGCTCGATTGGGCCCGGGTCCGCGGTGACGGAGAGCTCGAAGCGCTCATCGTCGAGCGCGCGCGTCGCTACTACGGCGAGGACCGCGCGTACTCGCTCGCCCTGGAGCCCTCCGGCGAGGACTTTCTCTCCCCCGCGTTCGGGGCGGCCGACCTGATGCGCCGCGTACTCCCGCCGGAGGAGCTCGCCGAGTGGCTGGGCCGCGCGCTCCCGAAGATTCCGGTGCCCGGTGTCCCCTCGCCCTTCGGTTGGTGGACGCCCGCGAAGCCGAGCGACCCCACGGACGGGCGGCTCGCGCACCTCGATGGGTTGAACCTCTCCCGCGCGTTCATGCTCGACGGCGTGGCGTCCGCGCTCCCCGACGGCGACGAGCGGATCGAGGCGCTCGTGGAGGCGCGCGATCTGCACCAGGACCATGGTCTCACCGGCGCGAGCTTCCACAGCTACTCCGGCGCCCACTGGCTGGGCACCTTTGCGACCTACCTGCTCACCAAGCGCGGTGGGCTCCCTTGCGGTTGACGCTCACGGCCGCATAGCATCCATTCTTTCAGCCGTGTGGCCATGAAGAAGCCTGCCATCGATCTCGGGAGCATCGTCGAGCACCTCATGGAGGGGCTGCAGGTCGTCGATCGGGACTTCCGCTACCTCTATGTCAACCCCGTAGCCGCTGAGCATGGCCAGACGACTCCGAGCGCGTTGATCGGCCGGACGATGTCCGATGCCTACCCCGGCATCGAAACGACGGAGATGTACGAGAGGCTCCGGCGCGTGCTCGAGGACGGCACGCCGGATCAAATGGAAAACGAGTTCCGCTTCCCCGACGGGAGCAAGGGGTGGTTCGAGCTTCGAATGGCGCCCGTCCCAGAGGGGGCGGTCATCATCAGCTTCGACATTACCCAGAGCAAGACCCTCGCGGCGCAGATGGTGCGAGCCCAACGCATGGAGGCTCTGGGCCAGCTCGCCGGCGGGTTCGCCCACGACTTCAACAACCTCCTGACAGTGGTTCGAGCCAATGCCTCCTTCGTCAAAGACGGATTGATCGCTGGCGTTCCGGTGGGCGACGACGTGGATCAGATCATCTCGGCCGCTGGTCGTGGTGCGGAGTTGGTCAAGCAGATGCTGACCTTTGCGCGGCGCGCCCCCGTCGAGGCGCAGGTGGTGGAGGTCGCGCGGGCACTCCAGGAAGTGGATGCCATGCTGCAGCGCACGCTGGGGGCAGACATCGAGCTGACGACTCGAGTCGCGCCCGGCGTGGGCGCGGTCCTCATCGATCGATCCGCGCTCGAGCAGGTTCTGATGAATCTCGCGCTCAACGCGCGCGATGCCATGCCCGATGGCGGCGCGATCACCATCGAGGCCGATCGCACCGAGCTCCAGGAACACCTCACGGCGCGCCAGGGGATCGCCCTGGAGCCCGGGAGCTACGTCAGGATCTCGGTCTCCGACACGGGGGCGGGCATGGACGCCTCCACCCTCGACCACATCTTCGAGCCGTTCTTCACCACCAAGGACGAGACCCACGGAACGGGGCTCGGACTATCGACGTCATGGGGACTCATCCGCCAGGCAGGCGGGGTGCTCACGGCCTACAGCGAGCTCGGGATGGGCAGCACCTTTCGCATCTACCTCCAGCGGACGGCTGCCGAGACCGCGAGTCCGTCGGTGGCGCCCTCGGAGGATGAGCCAAGTATCGAGCTGGCCGGCAGAGTGGTGCTCGTCGTGGAGGACCGCGAGCCGATTCGGCTGCTCTTGACCCGGATGCTCGAGCGAGTGGAGTGCGAGGTTCATGCGGCGAAGGATGCCGCGGAGGCGTTGATCATCGTGCAGGATCGGGGAGCGCAACTCGATCTGATGATCAGTGACGTCGTCATGCCCAAGATGTCGGGCTTCGAGTTGGCAGACCGTGTCGCCGAGCAGTTTCCACTCCTCCCAATCATCATGATCAGCGGCTACGCGGAAGCCGCACTGAGTCGACGAACGGGCGCGCGGCCGAACCATCTCCTTCTATCGAAACCCTTCACGCCGAATCAGCTCATCGAGGTGATGCGAAGGGCGCTCGGGAGCGCGACCGAACCCGGCTGAGTGCATGCACGGTGATCTGAACGGCGCTGCTCCGCTCGCCGTCGGCGATGGCGACGATCTGGTGGTCCCCTGGCCGAACTCGCCACTCGCTCCCCATGAGCACCCCGTCGACCTCGAAGCGGGCGTCGGCCTCGACCGTCCCGCGCCGCGCCCGCATGCGCCAGGTCGGTGCGGCTTGCGGGTCCACGACGACCTCGTCGCCGTCACTCGGGAAAGCGAGCTCGAGCCGGTGGCGACGCGTCTCCACGGCGCGGACCCGAGTCTCCGCGCGCTGCACGGTCTCGACCCATCTCCCGTAGCGAGGCGGGAGATGGGTGACGCCCTGGGCGTCGTGAAAGGGGCAGACGCCCTCGGGCATGGTGCCCTCGACAAAGCGCTCGGGGACCGGCGCGCCGCAGCCGGGGCCGGGGAACGCCCCGCTCAGCGGGCATACGTGATGGGTCACCATCGCGACCGGGCTCTCGTCGTCGCGCGGGCCTCGGGCGCGAGCGCTGCCGAGGATCGTCGCGGCCACGGGCGCCGCGGCCTCGAAGCCGGCGACCTCGGCGAGCGCGCCTCCATCCGGGTCGCCGAGCCACACCACCACCGTGTGCCGCTCCCCGATCGCGCTGGCCCACGCGTCGTGCCAGCCGCTGCTCGTTCCCGTCTTGAGACCGAATGCACCGCCCGCGAGGTCTTCGAGGTCCGCGCCGAACGCGTCCCGCCGCGCGTCGCCGTCTCGCAGCACATCGAGGGTGATCGCTGCTGCGCCCTCGTCCATGACCGCCGGACCGCCCTCGCCGTGGCCCTTGTCGAAGCGGAGCGCGACCGGCGAGCCGCCGCGCGCGAGGGTCGCGTAGGCGCGTGCCAGGTCCACCGGCCGCACGTCGGGACCACCGAGCGCGATGGCCGCGCCGTACTCGCTCGGGTCCCCGAGCCCGCGGATGCCCAGCGCTCCCAGGCGCTCGACGACGCGCGCCGCGCCGACCCGTCGCGCCGCGTCGATGGCGGCGAGGTTGAGCGAGCTGGCGAGCGCGATCCGCGCCCGGACGGGTCCTCGCTCGCGGCCGTCATAGTCCTCCGCCTCGAAGATGGCGCCGTCACCACCGACCATCGGTCGCGCGATGTCGTCGAGCACCGTCGCGGCGGTGCCGCCTTGCTCGAAGAGCAGCTCGTAGACGAAGGGCTTGAGCGACGAGCCAGGCTGCCGCGGCGCACGCAGCAGATCGAGCGCACCGCCGCTTCCCGCCTGGTCGGCGGCGCCCACGTACGCGAGCACCTCTCCCGTGCGATGGTCGAGCACGATGGCCGCGCCATTCGTCACGCCTCGATCCGCGTAGCGTCGAACCGCGGTCTGCACGGCCGCCCGAGTCGCGCGCTGCAGCTCCAGGTCGAGGCTGGTCTCGATCACTCCACGTCGCACGGGGTGGTTGCCTCGGCGGTTCGCGTCGACGACCCGGTCCACGAAGCGCGGCGCGTGCCACGGGCGGGTGGAGCCCGTCTCGATGTGCGGGGTGGTGGCGAGAGCCGCGTCGTGGTCGGCTCGTTCGATGCGGCCGGTGGCGAGCATCCGCGCCAGCACCGTGGCTCGCCGACGCATCGCGCGCGGCAGGTGGCGTCGCGGCTCGGTGGCGCTCGGCGCCTGTGGGACGCCCGCGAGCAACGCCGCTTCGGCGAGCGTGAGCGCGGACGCGGGCTTGCCGAAGTACGCCTGGCTGGCGCGACCGACGCCGACGATCCGATCGCCGAAGGGCACCCGGTTCAGGTACTGCTCGAGGATCTCGTCCTTCGTCATCGCATCCTCGAGCGCGAGCGCTCGGAGGATCTCCACTGGCTTGTCCCAGAGCCCGTGCGGTCGACCGTAGACGAGCTTCACGGTCTGTTGGGTGATGGTCGACGCGCCGCTGATCCGGCGGTTCGGCAGCGCCCACGCGAGCGCCGCGCGCGCGGTGGCCCCGAGGTCGACCCCTTCGTGCTCCCGGAAGTCGGCGTCCTCGATGGCGACGAAGGCTTCGACCAGGTTCGGCGACATGTCCTCGAGCGCCACCCAGCGTCGGTCTTCGCCCTCGGGGCGCGTCAGCCTCAGCGGCCGGCCCTCCCGATCGACCACCGAAATTCCATCGCGGTACTGCACGAAGCGGGCGCGATCGATCAGCCGCGGCCTGATCATCGGCCAGCCGATCGACGCGGCGACCACCACGGGCACGAGGACCTTCAGTCCCCGCACCGTGGTGCGCCGGAGCGCGCGACCGACGCGCCGGAGTCGGGAGCCTTCGCTCACTCGTCCTCGCCGCCGACGACGCGGAGCGTGAAGAGCGAGGAGTGGCCCCCGAACTCGTCGTCCCGCGCCGAGTCGACCTGCGCCGGCGGAATGCGGAACTCGCCCGGGGTGGTGGCCCGGATGGCATAGGTCACCTCCTGCAGGCCGATGGGCAGCCCCTCGAAGTAGGTCAGCGCCACGTTCTGCTCGAGCTCGCGGTGGACGATGGCGTTGGCGGTGCGAGCCGCGTGCCGACCGCGCGGGTCCATGACTTCGTCGGCTGGACCCATCCCGAGGAGCGCACGCAGCGCCTGGCTCGGTGCGGTGTCGAAGGCGGAGTCGACGGCGGTGAAGCCGGCGCCGAGTGGGTCGGCGAGGCGCACGTTCGCCGGCGCCGAGAGCTCGGTGTGTAGGAAGAGGCGCACGCGGACCGTGTCGCCGAGCTGCACCGCGTCGCCGCTGGTCAGCTCGCGCCCGTCGCCGCGCTCGTAGCGGCGATGGAGGCTCACGCCCCGGCCGCGCGCTGTCCGCTCCTCGAAGCCGACCGGCTCGGTCCACTCGGCCTCGATGGCGTAGAAGGTCGGGCCCTCGCCGCCGCCGGTGAACGCGAGCTCCGATGCCGCGGCCAGCCGCTCGACGGGCACCTCGTAGCTCGCCAGCGCGGTGGAGCCGACCTCGCGTGCGCCGAGCGCCTCACCGTCGAGCGTGGGCAGCGCGACCCCGCCGTTCGTGCGGCGGAAGAGGCTGGCGTAGGCGACCAGCGCCCGCGCGGCGGCGATGCGCTCGATGGGGCTGGCCCACGGCGGGACCGGCGCACAGCTCTCGGCCGCCTGACAGTGCGCCGTCGGCGAGAGGAGCTCGCTCGCCAGCGGCGAGGCGTGGCGATGACCGACGCGGGTCCGGCTCGCGGCCTCGACCAGCGCGCCCCGCTCCCAGGCGCTCGTCGGCGCCGAGGCGACCGCGTAGGGCAGGGTGGGATCCCGCTCCTCGGCCTGTGCGAGCTCGGCGGCCTCGATGACCAGCGTCTCGCGGCGGTCGTCGTCGTCGTCCATCGCGAGCGCGAGGTGGCCGCGGCCCGCGTAGCCGAGTCCGTCGCGTCGCTCGAAGGCGCCGTCGACCATCTCCGGCAGCTCGCGACCGCCGTCGCGCAGCACGTGGAGCGCATAGGCCTCGGCGTCGTTCGTGCTCACCCCGTAGGCCGAGCCGAAGGCGGCGCGGCGGCTCATGTCCTCGAGCCAATCGAGGGCCTGCGTTCGCGCGGACTCGGGAACGCGGAGTCCGGCGTCGGTCGCGAGGACGAGCGCGTGGACCGCCATCGTTCCCTCGACCGGCGTCGACCAGCCGTTCGCGTCGTAGCGACCGAACGCGCCCTGGTAGTTCTGGTGCTCGAGGAGCGCGTCGATGGCGAGCTGGGCACGCGCCCGCAGCTCCTCGGCGTCGAGGTCCAGGTCGACGCCTTCCTGCAGCTCGAGCTGGCTGATGGCGACGATGGCGCGGGCCGCGCGGTGCTCGAGATCGTTCCAACCGCCGAGACCCTCGTCGATGAGGCGAGCCCCGAGGAAGGGATGGGCGGCGACCACGAGACGGGCTCGGCCGATCGCTCCTTCGGGGAAGCGCAGCCCGATGGGCGCGCGCGTCTCGCTCGTTCCGCCGATGGCGCCGAAGGCGTGACGCCGGGTCCAGCGTGCGGCCGGGGCGATCGGGAGCGTGCGCCCGACCCGTTGCGTCCCCTCTCGGGTCCGTGCCTCGAGGAACACCGGCAGCTCCCGTGTGCGATCGGCCACCGCCACCCGGCGCACCACGCGTCGCTCGCGACCGGGGTGCAGGTAGATCCGCTCCTCGCTCGTCTCGTCGCCGATGGTGGTGCGCAGGAGCACCGAGTGACCCTCGTCGCTGGTGTTGGTCAGGAAGAACGCGGCCTCGAACTGGTCGCCCTCGGTCGCGAAGGTCGGCAGCGCCTCCCGAGCGACCACCGCCCGCTTGGCGACGAGCTGGGTCGTGGCGGAGCCGCTCGCACCGTGCGCGTCGATGGCCACCGCCAGGATCCGGTACTCGGTGTCGCGGTCGGGCACGGTGAAGGTCGCCTGCGCGTTGCCTTCGCCATCCGTCTCGAGGTGCGGCGCCCAGAGCGGCGTCGCGATCGACACCGGCTCGGTCGGCCGCAGCGCGCGCTCGGCGCTCCCGCCGCCGTCGCCACCGGCCCGCTCCTCCGGCGGGGCGACGCGCGACGCGAGCACCCGGCGGATGTCCTCCCACGCGAAGGCCGCGCCCTCCGACGGGTAGAGCGCCTCCGTCGGGTTCGGCGTCTGCCACCAGCGCGTCAGCCGGAGGATGCCCTCGTCCACCGCCCAGAGCACGACCTCGGAGTCGCGGTCGGCGTGGACCCGGACGGTGACCTCGTCGCCGGGGTTGGCGGACTCGGGTGCGTCGACGCTCACGTCGATGCCGGACTCTTCCGGGCGCGCCTGGATCGACGCCATGCCGAAACGCAGGTCGGGTCCGAGCAGATCCATCCGTTCGCCGGGCGGACCGAGTCGGGGGCGCACCAGCGCCACGGAGACGAAGGCGTTCGGGACCATCGCTTCGGTCACCGGCACTCGAACCACGTGGCCGCCGCTGCCGACCCGCTCGCGCGAGCGGTGAATCACTCCATCACGCTCGACCGAGACGAGGACCTCCGCCTCGGGCCAGGGCGACTCGATGGCCAGCTCGGCCGTCTCGCCCACCCGGTAGCGCGGCCGCTTCGGCGTGAGCGCGATGCGGGTGCCGGCGGGGTCACGGTCGGGGGCTTCGTCCGGCCCGGCCACGTAGAGCCGCCGCGAGGCGAGCGCGCGGCGGCCTTCGTCGTCGACGACCGTCGCTTCGATCACGTAGGTGCCCGCGCGCTCGGGCACGTGCTCGCAGCTCGCGAGGGTCTCGCCTGCGCTCTGCAGCGTGCACTGGTGGACGCGCTCGCGGCGGTGCTGTTGCCGGGCCTGGTACGCGCCGGAGGACCATTGCCACCAGTCGTGCCAGCCCTCGCGATAGAAGGCGACGTCGACGGTGCGGCCAGCCACGGGCTCGTCGTCGGGGTCGACGACGACGACGGCAGCTCGCAGCCCCTCGCAGTCGTCGCCCGTGCAGTGCGCCACCCACTGCGGCCCACGCTCGAGGCCGACCTCGAAGGCCGCGGGGTGAACGGTCACGGTCCGATGCGCCGCGGTGGACTGTCCGCTCCGGTCGCGCGCTTCCGCTTCGAAGACGAGCTGGTGTCGCACGGTGGCCTCGAGACCCCCGCTCAGGTCGAGCGTGACGCGCCCGTTCGCGTCCAGTCGACCGTTCTCCGACACCAGGGTGCGGCCGTCGACGTGATGACCGGCCGGACCGAAGGTGAGCTCCCGCCAGCGCGCCGCGTGGGAGGCGGCGTGCTCTCGAATCAGCGAGTGGTGCAGCTCACCGTTCGCGAGGGGCGCGCCGAAGAGGTAGCGCGCCTCGACGCGCGCCGTGAGCGGCTCGCCGGCGATCACCCGCTGGGGCATCGCCACGTCGACCCGGAAGCTCGGATCTCGGAACTGAGCGACGCGAATGCTCGCCGAGGCGAGTCGCACTTCGGAGACTGACTCGCCTTCGCCGCCCTCTTCGCTCTCGTCGTCTCCGTTCTCCTCGTCCGCCGAAGCGCGGGGTCGAACGACGACCACCTCCTTGCCCCCGAACGACATCGAGCCGGGGAGGGTGAAGCTCGCGCTCGCGCTCCCCCAGCGGTTGGTGGTCACGGCGGCCTCCAGATCGGGCACGACCGCGCCGGGCGACTGGACCCGAACGATCAGCGGCATCTCGGCCACCGCGCCGTGGCCCTCGCGCTCGTGCACGCCGAGTCGAACGTGCAGCTCGCTGCCCGGTCGGTACGCGCCGCGGTCGGTGAACACGCTGACCAGCGGAAGCTCGTCGTCGGTCTCGGCGCGCGCGACCGCGACGTTCATGTGCGCCGGGCCGACGACCGCGCCGCGCTCGAGGACCACGACGGCGCGATCGCCCGAGTGCCGCACGAGCACTGCCTGTCGGAGCTCGGTTCGGTCCTCATCGGTCGGGATCCAGGCGCCGCCGTCCGCGTCGGTGGTCCCCGTGCCGAGGACGCGACCCTCGTCGTCCGCGAGCGCCACGTGCGCGCCTCGAACCGACGTCGCGTCGTGCAGTCGGCTCACCCACACCAGCGCGCCCTCACGCGTCACGCGGACGGTGGCCGCCAGGTTCGTGCGCTGCGCGAAGAGCGCGCGCGTCCCGGTCGCTTCGTGCTCACCGGGCCGGAAGCCCACCACGGCCATCGCCGGGCCCTCGCCCTGGGTTTTCGCCCAGGCGTACTTCCCCTCGCCCCATCGGTTGGCGCGCGCGTCCGGGATGAGCTGCAGCAGCGGGACGTGGGTGTCGGGGCGGAAGGTCACGAAGGTCGACGGGTCGAGGGCCGCCTGCAGCGCCGCGGCGTCCGAGCTCGCGTCACAGCAGGGCACCACGCGCTGCATCAGCGCGCCCTTGCCCGTGGCGATGCCGCGCAGCCGCAGCACGCCCGGATCGTCGCGCTCGAACGCGAGCCGCCCTTCCGGCGCCTCGATCTGCGGTCGGTGTCCGCGGCTGCGCACGGCGAGCGGACCGAAGTCGGCCAGCCGCTCGCCGGTGACGGTGCTCATCGGTGGCATGCGCACCTCGTAGACCTGGTCGGCGGCCCACTCTCCGGTGATCTGGAGCAGGCGCGACCCGCCTTCGACGAAGCCCACCTGCATGCGCGGGAGGGCCGGGCGGATGCGGACGCCGCGCAGCGCGCGCGCGTCGAGGTTCTCGGTCGCGAGGATGCGGAGCTCCGGCCCGATGTCGACGACACGACCCGGCGTGGCGCCGTGATCGCAGGAGCCTGTGCGCGCGGCGTCGACGCGGCACCCCACGCCCTCGATGTGCGGTCGTGGCTGCACGGTGTAACGCGCCACCGCCGGCGTGGCGCCGGCCCACCGCGTCCAGCGCGGGGAGAGCGCGACGCCGATCTGCGCGCCGGGCTCGAGCGTGCGGCCGGGGATCAGGTCGAGGCGGTAGCGCGACTGCTCCCACCCGCGGTTGACGATGTGGAAGGGCACCGCCCGCGCCCCGCCGCCGATCTCGTACGCGAGCACGTCGCCGTTGAGCTCTCCCGCGCCGACGTGGTTGTCGAAGTAGAGCGGCAGCGGCGCACCGGAGCCGACGCGCTGACCACCGCTCGCGAGCAGGTGCGGTGTACCGTCGAAGACCACCACGCGCTCGGTCTGCTCGCCGAGCACGTCGCCGTCCGCCGCCTGCAGCGAGGGCGAGACGTGGAGCGTGGCTTCCTGCACCCCGTTCCAGGTGCTCGCGTCGGCGTGGAAGATGAGCCGCGAGCGGCTGCTCCAGCGGGCCGTGCCACGGACGGTTCCACCGCTGCGCAACCGCAGCGAGATGGGCGGGTTCGGGACGATCTCTCCCACCTCGGTGGCGTCGACCATCGGTCGGTTGAAGACCAGGTGCAGCGGCTGGTGGTGCTGGAGCCGCGTGGCTCCGAGGCCGGGTTGAGTGAGCGCGAGCCGCTCCGGGCCATCGGCCGCGAGGAGCGGGGCCAGCGGCGTCGCCGACTGGAGCTCGGGCTCGACCGGCGGGAAGACCGCCACGTTGGAGAGCAGAACCGGCGGCAGCACCTCCAACGTCGCGGCCTCGAGGGGCTCCTCGTCCGGCCGGGCGAAGACCATCAGGAGCAGCGGCGCCCCGAGGATCAGCCCGACGAACGCGTAGGTCCATCGCTTCCGCCGCACTTCCTTCGGAGCCGCGGGCCCACTCCGGTAGGGTCCATCGCCCACTCGCTCGGGCGCCTGGCGGGCTCTCCAGCGCTCCTTCAGACGAACGAAGCGGTCACGAATCGATCCACGGCGAGAATCCCGAGATGCCATGCCGCCTGCAGGAGCAACGCGCAGACCACACCGCACCCCTCAATGATCTCGACCCCTTGCATCCACCCACAGCCGACCGACGTGCCCCTCGACCCACACCCCCGCGTCTCGACCGACACACGCTCGAGGGCTGCTAGGCTCGGCCCGAATGGATCCCGGAGCCACGGCGCGCAGGATGCGTCGGCGACTGGTCGCGGCCGTCGTCGCGCTGCCGGTGCTCTCGGTGGCCGTCTACCTCGGCGCCCACCAGCTCGGCCCCGAGTTCGAACCGCGATGGTCCGAAGCCGACCTGCCTGCGCTGCCACCCGAGGAAGACAACGGCTGGCTCCTCATCGCCGACGAACCCTTGGGCACGCCGCCGGGAGCGTCCGGGGTCGTCGCCACCCTCGAGCGCGACATGCCATCGGTCGACGCTGCTCGATTGGTCCGGGACCGGCCGGCGGTCGAGGAATACCTGTCCGACGTCCGGGCGGAGGTCGCGCTCCTCGACATCGCATTGGACGAGCCGCGGTTCGTCGATGCCAGTCCGCTGACTTTCGCAGCCGACCACGACGGCATCACCGTGAACCTACTCGCTGGCGTTCGCGCGCACCTGCTGGATGCCTTGCTGATGGCCGTGGACGGAGACGTCCACGCGGCCTGGCGGACCATCGGCCGGGTCGGTCGCGCCGTGTTCGACTTCACACGAAACGCCCGACTCGTCGTTCCGTGCGCCGTCGGAGTGATCATGGTCAGGCGAGCCCTCGAGACGGCCAACACGCTCGTCGCGCTCGAGGGAGCGATGGAGTCCGAGAGCGAAGGAAGCGTGCGCCGGTGGTACGCCGACCAGCCACTGCCCCGATGCGAACGGCAGGCGTTCATCGGTGATGCGGTCCAGAGTCACCGGGCCATCGAGGACATGCCGTCGGGTTGGCTCTTCGATCGCGACCGCACTCACGACCTGATGGCCGCCTGGACTCAGCGGCTCTCGCGCGCAGCCGATACACCCCTCGACGAGCCACTCCCCGACATGACCCTCGTCCGGCCCATGGACCAATTCGGTTGGTGGGCATACAACGCCACGGGGCACGAGCTCCTACAGGTGCTTCAAGTCGACCAGGAGCCCATGCTGTCGAAGCTGCGGCAGGATCTTCGCGACATCCGAGACCTCACCGCGGCCCTCGAGATCGCGGAGTGAGCCCGCCGATGGTAAGGGGCAGACGATGACCGAGCCGATCGCCATGGTGCCGATTGGGGTGGCGCGGACGCCCTTCGATGCGAAAGGGGACGCGCCGCGGCAGCCGCGAGCGGCGGAAGGGGTCGAGGGGCGGATCGAGCTCTTCGAGGGGCACCACTTCGAGGACGCGCTCGAGGGGATCGAGGAGTGGGACCACCTGTGGGTCATCTTCGTGTTCGACCGCGCCAACGGGTGGCGGCCCAAGGTCCAGCCGCCGCGCTCTCCTCGCAAGCGCGGGCTCTTCGGGACGCGCGCGCCCCGGCGGCCGAACCCGATCGGGATGAGCGTGGTGCGCCTGCGCTCGGTGGAGGGGCTGACCCTCCATATCTCCGACGTGGACCTGCTCGACGGGACGCCCATTCTCGACATCAAACCCTACGTGCCCTGGTGCGACGCCATCCCGGACGCGAGCCAGGGCTGGCTCGAGCGTCCGGACGACCCGGGTGACCGCTGGGCCATCCGCTTCGAGGCGCTCGCCGAAGAGCAGCTCGCCTTCCTCGCCGAAGCCGACATCGACCTGCGTGACCGCATCGCGGACCACCTCTCGCTCGGTCCGTACCCCCACGCCTATCGGCGCATCAAGAAGAGCGGCGACGGCTACCTGCTCAAGGTCACCGATTGGCGCGCCCACTTCGTGATCGAGGGCGAGCAGGTCCGGGTCCAGCGCTTGGCGAGCGGCTACAAGCGCAAGGACCGACCGCCGCTCCACGAACGCTTCACGGCCACCTTCGAGCCGCCCACCGAATCGGTGTAGGGTCCGCCCATGCCCATCGAAGCCTTCCGCACGCCCGACGACGCCTTCGCCGACCTGCCGGGGTACGGCTTCAAGCCCCGCTACGTGGAGGAGCTCCCGGGCTACGAGGGGCTGCGCATGCACTACCTCGACGAAGGCCCGAAGGGCGGCGACGTGGTGCTCTGCCTCCATGGCGAACCGAGCTGGTCGTATCTCTACCGGAAGATGATCCCGGTCTTCACCGCCGCGGGCTACCGCGTCATCGCCCCGGACTTCTTCGGCTTCGGTCGTTCGGACAAGCCGGTCGCCGACGAGGTCTACACCTACGGCTTCCACCGTGGCTCGCTCCTGCGCTTCCTCGACCACCTCGGTCTCAATCGCTTCACGCTGGTCTGTCAGGACTGGGGCGGCATTCTCGGCCTCTCGCTGCCGGTCGACCGACCGGACGCGATCACCCGCCTGATCGTGATGAACACCGCGATCCCGACCGGCGAGATCAGCCCGGGGAAGGGCTTCCTCGCGTGGCGCGACTTCGTCGCCAACCAGCCGGACTTCGACGTCGTCTCGCTCATGAAGCGCGGCACGCCCGGCCTCACCGACGAGGAGGCCGCCGCCTACGGCGCCCCCTTCGATGGCCCGCGCTCGAAGGCTGGCGTGCGCACCTTCCCGGCGCTGGTCCCGATCTCCACCGACATGGCTGGCGCCGAGACCGGAAAGAAGGCCCTCGCGTTCTGGGCGAACGAGTGGAGCGGCCCCACCTTCATGGCCGTGGGCATGCAGGACCCGGTGCTCGGACCGCCCGCGATGAAGCTCCTCCGCAGCCAGATCCGCGGTTGCCCCGCGCCCCTCGAGATCGAGGACGCGGGCCACTTCGTCCAGGAGCGCGGCGACGTCGTCGCGAAGGCTGCCTTGGAGCACTTCGGCGGATGAGGTCGCTCCTCGGAGCACTGGCGCTGGTGCTGGCGAGTCAGGGAGCCGCCGCGGCTCAGCTCGATCTCCGGGTCCCGTTCTCCACCGAGCTCGACACGGTCGAAGCGACGACCGATCCGGACGCGCTCCGCGAAGTCCGCTCCGCCAACGCCGCCCAATACCGGCGTGAGGGTTGGTGGCTCTTCGGCTGGGGAGTGGCGTCCGCGCTCGCCGGTGGCGTGGTCGCGATCGCGCTCCGGGACGAGCCGGAGTGGCTCTCCTTCGGTCTGACCACGGCGGCGTTCGGCGCCATCGACGCAGGCCTCGCTGCCGGCATGCTCGATCTCGGTGGTAGCCGCCGCGAGGCCATCACCGCCGGTCGCCTCGGCGATCTGACCGACCCCGACGCGATCCTCGACGCGTCCATCACCCGTCAGCGCAAGTCCGGACAGATCTTTGCGCTGAACTTCGGTCTCGATGTCGCCTACATCACCGCTGGCCTGCTGATGTTCTTCCTCGGCCGGGCCAAGAATCCCGACGAGCAGCTGCTCACCGGGTCCGGCATCGGGATGATCACCCAGGGCGCGTTCCTCCTCGGCTTCGACCTCGCAGCCTGGATCCACACCGGCGATCGTGCGGAGGCGCTGGAGCGCCTCCGATGAACGAGCGGGTCCGACCGATCGCTCCCGAGCTTCGCGCTCGCGCCGCTTCGTTCGATGCTGCCGTCTACGAGAGCGTCCTCGCACGGCGGCTTCATGACGCTCGCGTGCGCACCGGCCGAGGTCACTCCAACGTGAGCTCGACCCACATCGGGTAGTGGTCGGAGGTCTCGACCGCTCGAAGCACCGCTCCGTCGGTCACCGTGAAGCCCTTGGTCCAGACATAGTCGAGTCGCACGCCACGCTGGTGCGTGGCCTCGGTGTCCCCGAGCGTGTCGAAGGCGTCTGCGAATCCCGCCGTTCGCAGCACGTCGAGCTCCGGTGCCTGTGGGTACCAGGCGTTGAAGTCGCCGGCGACGATCTGTGGTCGCTCGCACGCGCTGGCCTGGCTCGCGTCGAGCAGCTCCTTGCTCTGCACCACGCGGAGCTCGCCGAAGAGGTCGTTGCTCTCGAGGTGCACGGACCACACGCGCGTGCGCGTGTCGCCGACCGGCACTTCGGCCCCGAGCACCACCCGGCTGCCCAGGCGCGGCTCGTCGTCGCTCGCGAACCAGTCGTACTGCGGCGTGTGGCAGAGGAGCGAGGCCCCGGTGAGCGGCCGTCGGCTCACGATCGCCTGACCGGTGTCGCCGCCGATCTCGCGACCGATGCTCAGCTCCACGAACTCGATGCCGTACACGTACGCGCCCTCGACCGCTTCCGCGAGCATTCGCGCGGCGCGCCGCACACCGTTTCGCGTCGAGCATCGGTCGACCTCGCTGAGTAGCCAGACGTCCGCGTCGGCGAGCTCGGGATCCTCGGTGAGCGTCTGCAGCTGGGCGTCGAGGTTGGCGGTGTACTCCATGTTCCAGGCGACCACCTTGAGCGTCGTCGGCCACGTCTCCGGTAGATCGTCGGGCAGGAACGAACCCGATTCGGAGACCGGGATCGAAGTCGGTGTCGTCCGCGTGTCGTCCAGGGGCAGGCTCATGCCGCTGACCGGATCGTCGCGGGTGGCGTCGGTGAGCGTCGGGCACACGAGGGCCGTGGAGTCGAGGTCGGGCCACACCCCTTCGCTGCAATCCTCCGTGGGTGGCTCCGCGTCGGGGATGGCGTCGCTCGGGGCGACCTCGCCCGTGCACGACCAGTCGTACTCGTAGACCTCCGGCGGCAGCCGCGACCCAGGGTGGCCGAGGTCTCGACGCATCAGGGGTCCGAGATCGACGCCGCCATCGACGACGCCACCGTCCTCTCCCGAGTCGTCGTCACCACAGGCGAGGGACAGGATCAGGACCCCGAGAACGCAGGCACGCATCGGGCGAAGCTTCGCCCACCGCGGCCATGGTCGCCAAGGGGGCCATCGAGCGCGCTATGATCCGCGCGATGGCCGGCCCCAACATCGCACCGCTCCAGGAACTCGAGTCGCTCGAGCTCGTGCACGAGACCGGCCCGGAGCACGACGGAGTTCGGCTCCACTACGTCAGCGTCGGTCGCGGTCCGCTGGTCGTCCTGCTCCACGGCTTCCCGGAGTACTGGGGAGGCTGGCACGCTCAGATCGCCCGCCTCGTGGACGCAGGCTTCCGCGTGGTCGCGCCCGACCTCCGCGGCTACGGCCAGAGCGACAAGCCCGAGCCCGTGGAGGCCTACTACCTCGAGCGCCTGGCCGACGACGTCGGCGCGCTCCTCGCCCACCTCGACGCCGGTCCGGCGGTCGTGGTGGGGCACGACTGGGGCGGCGCCGTCGCCTGGATGCACGCGATGCGGCACCCGGCGCAGGTGAAGCGACTCGCGATCCTCAACATGCCGCACCCGGCGGTCTTCGCGGCCGCCTGGAGCACCTTCCGTCAGAAGCTGAAGTCCTTCTACTTCTACTTCTTTCGCATGCGCACGATCGCCGCCTTCATGTTCCGGCGCTTCCGCGCGTTCGGCCAGCGCTTCATGCTCTACTTCTTCAGCCGTCGCGCGGCGAAGTGGCGCACCTTCGACCACTACGGCGACGAGGGCCTGAGGCCGGGCGCGATGAAGGCGATGATGAGCTGGTACACCGCGCTCCTCGCGCGCGACCCGGACACCATGGTCCAGCTGGTTCGGCCGCTGCGGCTCCCCATCCTCGTGCTCTGGGGCGACGAGGACCCGGCCTTCGGCGAGAAGCTCGCCGACCCCGGCGACCACGTCGACCGCGACCGGCTCGAGGTGCGCTACCTGCGTGGCGCCGGTCACTTCATTCACCTCGAGCGGGCCGACGAGGTCTCGGAAGCGCTCGCCGAGTTCGCCCGCGACGGCTGATTCCACCTGCTACAACACGGCTCATGCCGACCGAGGCGCCGCCGCTCCCCGTCCTGCGTTCGCTCGCGCTCACCCCGCGCGCGCTCGAGCTCGAGCTCGACCCGGCGGACCTGCACCTCGGAGTCGAGCTCGGGGCGCTCGTGGCCGAGGCCGATCGCGAAGCGCTCGTCGGTCTGGTGACCGCCCTACGTCTCGCCGAGCGCGAGGGCTCCTCCCGGCTCCCGCTGACCGGCGCGGACTTCGACCGCTTCGCCGACCCGCTCGCGCTCGATGCCGCCACTCGCGCGCTCGCTTCGGCCCTGGCCGCCGACCCGGAGCGGCTCTCGCCCGTGACCGGTGATCCGAGCGCGTTCCGCCCGCTGCTCGTCGCCGAGGGCTGCC
The DNA here is from genome assembly GCA_017644045.1 of Deltaproteobacteria bacterium. GTDB lineage: Bacteria > Myxococcota_A > Polyangia > Polyangiales > Houyiibacteriaceae > UBA1660. The sequence continues at coordinate 484,337 of JAEPMI010000005.1, read as the reverse complement.
TCTACCCGCAGCGCATGCACGCGCTCGAGGTTCGCCTGGGCCAGCGTCTCGCCGAGCGGGCCCGCACGCCGGGTGTGGACCCAGCGTCTGTCGACGACGCGTTGACGGCGGTGCTGGCGCGACCGCCAATCCTCGCGGGTCGGCCGATGCTGCTCTCCGAGGAACAGCGCGGCGCGGTGCGAGCTGCCTGCTCTCGCGGGTTCACCCTCGTGACCGGCGGCCCCGGCACGGGGAAGACCTCCATCCTGGTCTCCATCCTCCGCACCCTGGTGCGCGTCGGCGTCGACCCGGCGACCATCGCGCTCGCGGCGCCCACGGGGAAGGCCGCCGACCGGATGCGCGGCGCGACGGAGATCGCCCTGGGTCGAATCGTCGAGCGCACGGCAGAGGACGACTCGCTCCTCGCGTCGCTCCCGGGCGCCCAGACGCTGCACCGGCTGCTCGGCTTCTCACCACGCGACGAGACCTTCCGCCACCACGAGGACGATCCCATCGCCGCCTCGGTCGTGGTGGTCGACGAGAGCTCGATGATCGATCTCGGCCTCGCCGACCGACTCGTGCGCGCGCTGCCGGTTGGCGCGCAGCTCATCCTGGTCGGCGACGCGCACCAGCTCCCCTCCGTCGAGGCGGGCGCGGTCTTCCGCGACCTCTGCGCCGCCGCCGACACCGAAGGCGCCGCCGTCGAGCTCACCCACAGCTACCGGATGGACGCCGGCGACCCCGATGGTCGCGCCGTGCTCGAAGCGGCGCGGGCCGTCGATCGCGGAGACACCGCCGCTCTCCTCGGCGTGTCGCCGAAGCGCGCGTCGGAGCTGGCGTTTGCCGGCTTCGAGCGCGCCGGCGCGAACGAGCTCGACCCCTTCCTCGAGCGGTGGTGGGAGCGCTTCGCCGCCCCGCTCCTGGTCGGCGCGGACGTACCCCTCGAGGCCGAGCGCGGCCGGCTCCTCGGCGACTCCGAAGCCGCGGCCATCGCACGCTTCGATCGCATGGAGCAGGCGCGCCTGCTCTCGCCCACGCGCGCGCGCCGCCAGGGCGTGACCGCGCTCAACGAGGCGCTGCACGCGCGGGCCGCGGCCGAACGCGGACTCGAGGGCGGTCGTACGCTCGCCTTCGGAGAGCCGCTCCTGGTCACCCGGAACGACTACGAGCGGAACCTCTTCAATGGCGATCAGGGGCTGGTGCTCCCCGTCCGCACCGAGCGTGGCGTTCGCCCATCCGCCGTCTTCCGCACCCGTGACGGGGTCACCGCGTACCCGCTCGACGCCGTCCGTTCGCTCACCGAGCTCGCGTGGGCGGTCACCGTGCACAAGGCCCAGGGCTCCGAGTACGACGTGGTCGCGCTCGTGCTCCCCGCCGAGCCGATGCCGCTCACCACCCGCGAGCTGGTCTACACCGCGCTCACCCGAGCCCGGAGCGGCGCCCTCGTCCTCGGCTCGGACGCCGTCCTCCAGGTCGCCGTCGAGAGCCGCGCCGAGCGCTTCAGCGGCTTGCAGGCGCGCTTCAGCGGCGGCTGAGCGTTCGACACTCAGCCGCGACGCAGGTCCTTCGTGCCTTGGTGCGTCCGAACGACGCTGACCCAGCCATCGCGCTCGGTCCGATAGCCGTCGACCGATCGCGCGCGCGCCAACACCTCGTCGCTGGCTCGCAGCGGGTCGGCGAACCCGACGTCGATGCGGAGGGGGGTGTCCGGCCGCGCCTCGACCACCCGCTGCAACGCATCGACCCACGCTTCCCGGTTCCGATGGGAGAACGCGGCCTGTCTCGGTGGGACGATCGCGCCATCGATGGCATCCGCGACCGATGCGGTGCCGTCGGGCCAAACCGAGAGACGGTCGCCGATCGCAAAGTGGGCGCACGACTGGCCGAGGACCGCCCGGAGATCCAGGGCGCTCCAGCCATGCGCTCTGGCCACGTGCGTGTGGACGGTCCCCGACCACCGGTAGCCACCGACCCCGACGAGCCAGTAGTCGAGCAGCCCCAGAGCGCCGAAGCCGACCGGAATCGCGTGCTCGAGATCGGTGTCGTCGAAGACGTGTCCGTCGGCGTCCACCCAGAACGTTGCGTCGGAGGGGCCCACCGCGATGGGGACCGCGACCCGCGCGCCGGTCGGGCTTCGGCGCGCTCCATGCTCTGCGAGCGCCAACCCGACGCGCAGCCAGGCGCAATCGAGCCCGCTCAGCTGGACCAGGAGATCGACCACCGGTCCGGTGGCCACGGCGTCGCGAGCCTCGAGGTCTGCCTCGATGGCGGACCGCGACGGCGCGGGCCCGAACCGAGGCTCCCGCGAGCGGAGCACGCGCTCGAGATCTGTGGGGAGGCCGAGCTCGGTGATGCGGTCTATGCGCGGAGGATACCACTCGCGCCGGCCCGCACCGTCACTCGGGCGCGCTCGCGTGGTAGCCCGGGCACTTCCACACCGGCAGCGGCGGGTACTTCGGGAGCATTCCGACCTGCACCATCGGTGAGCGGCAGAGCCAGAACGTCGACCCCTTCGCGCTCACGATGGTCTTCGCGTGCGCGCAGGTCGCGCAGAGTCCGACCGTGTCCCGACGAGTCACGCGCCCGCGATACCGCGCGCACCGCCACGAGGCCACCGGCCTCTGAGCCGCTCCTGGGAGGCTCGGCAGAGTTCGGCGAGGTCGGTGTTCCTGATGCGGCGAGAGTCCTGGGCCCATCTTCGATAGAGTCGATGATTGAACGGGAGAAGTAGGTGGATTGGCGCCGGGCCGGTCGTTGGTTCAGACTCTGCTCATGTTCGCGCGCCATTCTCTGCTTCTGTTGGTCATCGTCTTCTTGGGAGCCTGCGGCGGGGAGCCTGGCGGGGGTGCAGTCGACGGCGGACCCAGCGCCGACGCGTTCGAACCGGATGGCGGGCCGGCGCTGCCGTCTCTGGAGCTCACGTACCTCGGCGGCGTCGGGGGGAGTCCCGATGACGAGATCGGTGTGTCGTTGCTGGCCGCGGAGTCCACCGGCGAGCTCTTCGGCGCCGCGCGGGGATTCGAGCTGCTGCTCGGCGACGGGAGCTCGTTCGGGTACGACCGCGACACGGAGTTCGTGGGCCCGATGCCCTTCGACTCGTCGACGCTGCGCACCCACGGAGCCGATTCGGTTCGTATCGGTTCGGATGATCTTCGATGGATCTTCGTCACCGCTCCGACCTTTCTCGATGGCAGCCCGGTCGACGGACCGGCGTGGATCGACACGGAAACCGGGACCGCCGTTCCCTGGCCGGACGACGCGAGGCCATCGGGCGCGGAGTACGACGCCGCAGGGCGGCTGTGGACGACTGCCTGCGCCACCGGCGCTCTCGACGTCGCCGGCGTGAGCGTGGGCGCCGGGGAGTGCTTCCTCGTCGGAGTCGACGGCGCAGGGCTGAGCGGGGCATTCGTCTTCGGCCGTTCGGTCGAGGGCACGGCGTTCCGAGTCGCCGCGGATGGCGCGCTCCTCCTCGTAGCGAACGCGCCGCGCGCCTCGGACGCCGAGCTCTTCGGCCAGCCGCTGCTCGCCGACCATGGCGCGCTCGTTCGCGTCGATCTCGCCACGGGCGGGATGACCGACCGGTGGGATGCAACGGTTCCACTCGACCTGAGGAAGACGCCCGAGGGGATTCGCGTGCATGCCCTGGTGGCGGACGGCGGCGTCGACTTCGCCGGCTTCTCTTACGAGACACTGGGGGAGGGCATGACGACTTGGCTCATGCTCGAGTGGGATGGGGAAGGGGAGCTGCCTTTGCCTCAGCGATGGCCCGTCCACCCCGCCAACGTCGAACCGAATGGGGTCGTCTGGCAGCTCGGCCTTCCCGGGCAGGAACGAGCGATCGAGCTCGCCGTGGAAGAGGTCGGTCCGGCAAGCGGCGAGCCGCTCTGGGGCAGGCTGGACGATGATGGGCAGCTCGCCCTCGGGGTGCGGGCGGTCGCCGACGAGGTGTTCGCCTGGGTGGTCGGAGATGTGGTGAGGGTGGTCGCCGTGAGCACGACGACCGTGGAGATCGGTCGTGCTCGCTACGAACCGCTCGCCGGGGAGCCGCGGACGCTACACCTCGTCGCGATGAACCCGATGACCGGTGAGGTGACGTTCCACCTCGCCGTTCCTGGGTCCCCCTCGGACTTCCCTCGCTCGACGAGCGTGGCGTACCTCGGCCCTTCCCACGTTCTCGTGGATCGCCTGAACGCCGACGGGACATACCTCGATTTGAGCCTCGTCTCGCTCGAGACCGGCGCGAGCCGCACGCTCGATCTTCCGACCGTGGATGGCACTTCCTGTCGCTTGATCTTGTCCGGTCCCGACGGCCGATCGGATTGGACGGTGACCCCGTGGGAGCCCGCGCGCGACCTCATCGCTCTTCGGGTCCACTGCGATGGCGCTGGCCACACCGTCACCTTCGGCGGGCACTCGGTCGACTACCAGGGCACTCGGTCGATGACGATCTTTCGAGCGATGCTCACCGACTGAGTCCTCAGCTCTGCGTCTTCTCGCGCTGCAAGATCGTCGCCTCCGCTTGGCGCATCAGGTCTCGCGCGCCGCGCGCGATGAGCCCTTCGGCGACCTCGAGCCCGGCCTTCTTCGCTTCGGCCACCTTGCCCTCGTGGCTCCGGCTGTCGAAGAAGACATCACAGCTCGCGGTGAGGATCTTGGTGCCGTCGATGTCGCCGACCATGCCGCGCATCCGGAGCCGGTGGCCGTCGTCGAGGAGCTGCGCGTGGCCGGCGATGGGCACGCGGCAGCTGCCTTCGAGCGCTTCGAGCATCGCGCGCTCGGCTTCGGTCACCAGCCGCGTCGGCGCGTGCTCGAGGCACTTCACCAGCTCGAGAATGGCCGCGTCGCTGATCGATCCCTCGATCGCCAGCGTTCCCTGACCGACGGCGGGGAGGCAGGTCTCCGCGCCGAGGAGTTGGTGCTTCCAATCCTTCAGGTAGCCGAGCCGCTTCATGCCGGCGGCGGCGAGCACGATCGCGTCGTACTGGCCTTCCTCGAGCTTCCGCAGCCGGGTCTCGACGTTCCCCCGCAGGGTCACGTACGCCAGGTCCGGCCGATGCGCGCCGAGCTGCGCGGCGCGGCGCAGGCTGGTCGTCCCGACGCGCGCGCCGGCGGTCAGTCCCATGAGCTCGGTGCCGTCCTTGGTGACCAGCACGTCGCGGGCGTCTGCGCGCTCCGGGTAGGCGATCATGCCGAGGCCCTCGGCGGGCTCCTGGTCGCCGGGGACGTCCTTGAGCGAGTGCACCGCCAGGTCGGCGTCGCCTTCCGCGACGAGCCGTTCGACCTCGCTCACGAAGAGGGCCTTGCCGCCGACCGTGTAGAGCGGCTTGTCCTGCACGCGGTCGCCGCGTGTGACGACCTCGACCTCCTCGACCTCGAGGTCGGGGTGGGCCGCCTTCAGCTTCGCCGCCACGTGGCGCGTCTGCCAGAGCGCCAGGTTGCTGGCGCGGGTCGCGATTCGGACCTTCTTCATGCGCGGGACTCTAACCGATCCGCGCCCGGCGTCAGCTCTCGTCGGGGACGAGCTTGCCGGAGCCGGGGGCGCGCTCCGGCGCGGGCGGGTACTCGGAGGGCTTCCCCAGGTCGAAGAGCGCACGCGTCGCCGCGATCATCGCCGCGTTCTCCGGGTCGCCGGCGGACTTCTTCAGCGCCGCGAGGGGCTGGTGGAGGATCTTCTTCACCACCGCGTCGCCCATCCGCTCGAGCGCCTTTCGGTCTTTGTCGCTCAGGTCCATCTTCTTGGCCGAGCGCGCGATCTCGCCGTGGACCACCTCCGCGAAACGCTCGCGGAGCGCGACGATGGTCGGAGTGAGGTCCAGCGTTCGCCGCCAGGCCTCGATCTCGGCGACCTCGATGTCGACGATGCGCTCCGCCGCCAGAGCCGCCTGCCGGCGCTGGGCGAGGTTCTCCTGCGCGACCTCCTGGAGGTCGTCGACGTCGAAGAGGAAGACGCTCTCCATCGAGCCGACGCGCGGGTCCACGTCCCGAGGCACGGCGATGTCGATGAGGAAGATCGGCCGATGCCGGCGACCGCGGAGGACGTCCTTCATCAGCTCGGTGGTCAGCACGAAGCGATCGCTGCTCGTCGAGCTGATCACCACGTCCGCCTGCACCATCTCGCTCGCGAGCTGCTCGTAGCCGCGCGGCTCGCCACCGCACTCGGCGGCGACCTTGCGCGCCTTCTCGGGTGAGCGGTTCACGACCCGGAGCACCGCGCCGGTGTTCGCGAGGCTCTTGGCAGCGGCCTCACCCATCTCGCCAGCGCCGAGCAAGAGGACCTTCCGGCCCTTGAGCTCCCCGAAGATCTTCTTCGCGAGCTGGCTGGCGATCGAGCTGACGCTGACCGTGCCCTCGGCGATGCCCGTCTCGGTTCGCACCCGCTTGGCGACCGCGAACGAACGGCTGAAGCATCGCCCGAGCAGGCTGCCCATGGTGCCCGCGGACTTCGCGGCGTCGAAGGCTTCCTTCACCTGACCGAGGATCTGCGGCTCGCCGACCACCATCGAGTCGAGGCTCGAGGCGACGCGGAAGAGGTGGCGGATCGCGGCTTCGCCGCCGTGGATGTAGAGCGAGCCCTCCAGGCTCTTCCGCTCGTCGTCCGTGAGCCGCGCTTCGAGCAGCGCGCGTGCTCGCTGCTCGGCGGAGAGGGTGTCGTCGGTGGTCGCGTAGAGCTCCACCCGGTTGCAGGTGCTGATCACCACACCCTCGCCAGCGACCCCTTCGCTCCAGCGCTTGAGCAGCGCCTCGCGCGCGTCTCCGTCCACGGCGAGCTTCTCGCGCAGCTCGAGGGGCGCGGTGTGGTGGGAGAGCCCGACCAGGACCAGCTCCTTGGCCATCAGGAGACCCCCGTGTCGCGCATCACGTAGCCGACGAGGACGCCGAGCGCGCAGAGGAAGCCCATGATGGTGCCGATGGCGGCGCGGCGCCCGCGCCAGCCGGCGGCCATGCGGAGCAGGAGCACGCCCGCGAAGAGCACCCAGGCCGCGAGCGCGAAGCCGTGCATCGGGGAGATGTCGAAGCTCTCCACCGGGTCGACCCAGAAGACACCGCTGACGATCCCGACCGTGAGCAGCGGGAAGCCGAGCGACACGGCGCGGAGCCCGAAGTTGTCGAGCACGTCGAGGGGAGGCAGTCGCTGGAAGATCCCACCGAGCTTCTTCCGCCGGAGCATGCGCTCCTGGATCACGTAGGCGGTGGCCGCGCCGAAGGCGAGGGCGAAGGCGATGATGCCGAGCGCGTTGACCCCGATGTGGACCGGCAGGAGCGCCGAGCGCACGTCCGGTGAGACCGCGTCGACGCTCCGGCCCACGCCCGCGCCCATCAGGAAGAGGAGGGCGACCGGCGTGAGGAACGCGCCCAGGATGTCGATGCCCTTGCCGCGCAGCCGCGCCAGCAGGAACGCGAGCACGATGCCGAGCGAGAGGAAGGTCAGGGTCTGCGCGATACCCTGCATCGGGGTGGTGTGGGCGAGGGTGTCCACCGCCAGGTAGGCGATGTGGAGTGTGGCCGCCGCCATCAGCACGGGCGCGGCGAAGCGGCCCTTGCCCTCCGCGCCGCGCACCAGGGAGACCAGGTAGAGCGCAGCAGCCAGGGTGTAGGCGATCGCCGTTCCGAGGAAGAGTCCGCCGACCCAGGTGGCCATCTCGCCCTCAGCCCTTGCCGGGTAGCTGGTCCAGGAAGAACTGCGCCAGCAGATCGATCTCGGTGGACTCGGTCTTCTCGCCGAGCGCGGCTCCCATCGCGGAGGCCATGTCGGTCCCGGCGCCGTCGACCGGCTCGACCGGCTCGCCGAGGAAGCCTTCGACCACCGTGTAGGCGTTGTCCCCGAGGATGACGGAGTCGGACACGTGCTCCCCACCGAGCTGGGAGAGGGTCTCGAGATCCTTCACGCGCCCGATCAGCTCGTGGGGATCGCCCTCACCGGTGAGCTCCTCGGTGAAACAGACCGCGCTGAGCAGCTTGAATCGCTGGTTTCCGTCCAGCGTCATCACGTCGCCTTCGACGGAGACCTGCTCTTCGACCATCCAGCGGTCGAGCACGTCCTGCGATACGAAGAGGCGGTGGGCGTTCATGGTCAGGTGTCTGGAATCGTTGGGGGTTCACCCGGCCAGGGTCACGGCTCGGCGAGCCTGGCCAGCAGGCGCCGAGGATACCACGCGGGCCCCGGCCGCGCATTGGATGGACCAACCCCCCGTTGGGTCCCAGGAGTAACTACGGCCCGTTGACAGCGTCTCGTAGGGCATCTACCTAACGATATCGCCCGATGGACGGGCAGCATCATTGGAGGTGCGCGTGGGACAGAACGTACGGACCGTGAACGATCTCAACTTCGACGACGAGGTGCTCCAGTCGGACGTGCCGGTGCTCGTCGATTTCACGGCGACCTGGTGCGGGCCGTGTAAGCAGATCGCTCCGTTCGTCGATCAGCTCGCCGACGAGTACGAGGGCAAGGCCAAGGTCGTGAAGGTCGACGTGGACGAGAGCCCCGGCACCGCCGCCAAGTGCGGCGTCCGCGCGATGCCCACCCTCAAGGTCTTCAAGGGCGGCGAGGTCGTCGCCGAGCACGTCGGCGCCATCCCCAAGGCCAAGATCGAAGAGCTCCTCGGCCGCGCGATGTAGTCCAGTGGTTGCGTGAGCAACCACCCCTCGCCCTCGCCCTCACCCAAGGCGAGGAACGGGCACCAAGAGAGGATCGCCACCCAGTGGCGGTCCTCTCTTCAATTCACACGTCTTCGATCAGGGCCCGGTAGGAGGACACCAGGTCTGGGGTCCCGTCGGCTCCACACACGACCCTTCGCACCGTCCACTGATGCACGCGGTGCTCACGGAGCAGCTCTCGCCCAACGCACGGAGCCGCTGACACGACGGGTGGCTCGTATCGAGGGGCGCGGGGTCACAGAAGTAGCCGCTCTCGCACTCGAAGGAGAGCCCGCATCGGTCGCCTCGTCGACCGAGCGCCCCGCAGATCCCTTCGGTCGGACTGAGCAGCACACAGCGCGAACCGGGCTGACAACTGAAGTGGCTGGCGGTGGTGTCTCCGAACTGGCAGTCCGCGCCGTCGGGAAGCGTCCCACGGAAGATCCCCATCTTGTCCGACCACCGAATGTCGACTTCGCCACAAGTGGCGAGGGCCTCGGCGTAGCTCTGATGAGCACGGCGTGCGTCCGCGGGATCGTAGCGGATCGTCCCGTCGGTCCATCGGTCGTCCTCGAGGAAGCGCTCGCAGTTGAGGAAGACGGGGTCTTCGCAGACCGCTGGGCCGGGGACGGCGCCACTCTCCGCACAACAGGTGGCCATGCCGACGCAGATCAGCCGGCTGATCTCGATGCACGCCTCGTAGGGTGTGGCCAGCTCGGGCGTGCCCACCGACAGGTCGACTCGCATCCCACCGAGATCTCGCCCGAGGTCCGGCATTCCGGGCCGACCACCCGGGCCTCCGTCGACGCGACCTCTTCCGCCGTCGACTCCCGCGTCTCGACGCGCGCGCGGGTCGTCGGCCCCCACGTCGTCTCCTCCGAGCGAGTAGCTCCCGTAGCAACCGGCGGCGAAGACCAATGGGACGAGTAGACGCACGGCGCACAACCTAGCGGACGCGGAGCTCGCTCGGCATCACCCAAACCGGTGAGCGGCGCTACTGGGTCTCGCCGCGCATCCGCTCGATGCGGTCCTGGATGCGTTGCCGGCGCTCTTCTTCGGCCTGCGTCTTCTGGTACCGCGCGTACGCGAAGCTGCCGATGATGATCACCGCGCCGAGCAGGAGCGAGACCACGATGATGATCGCGCCCCAGTTCCGCTCGCGCGGCGCACGGACTGCAGGTCCTGGGCGTTCGGTCGTGCGCGTGGGCCGGGCCGGCGGCTCGGAGGGCGGCTTCACGATCACCCCGGCGTCCGCGTCGAGCCGAGGCGCCCGCGGCGCGGCCGGGACCGCCGCCACCTGCGGCGCGACCTGCGGGACCGCCGCCACCTGCGGCGCGACCTGCGGGACCGGCGCCGGCGCGTGCACCGGTACCGGTTGCGGCATGGGCTGCGGCTTCGGGGCGGAGCTGTCGTCGAAGAGCACCGGGCCCTTCATGCCGACCAGCGAGTCCTTCCGGGGCCGCGGCATCCGTTTGACGCCCTCACGGGGAACCGCTTCGCGCCGACGGCGCATCTCTTCGAGATCGGCGAGCCCCACGTCCCGCGCGGGCGCTCGCGGCGCCCGCATGGCGACCTGCTCGTCGTCTGCGCCGACCTGTACCTCGAGGTCCTCGAGGCGAAGCTCCTGGGTGCCTTCCTTGCGGGGCTGCGCGGGGACGGAGGGATCGAGCTCGACCTCCTCCTCCTCCTCCATCTCCTCGACTTCGAGCTCGTCGAGGCGGAGCTCCTGCGTGCCCTCCTTGGCCGGCTTGGCTGGCACCGAGGGATCGAGCGGGACCTCGTCCTCGTCGTCATCGGCCGCCTCGAGCTCGTCGAAGCTGATCTCCTGGGTGCCGTCCTTGGCGGGTTTGGCGGGCACCGAGGGATCGAGCGGGACCTCGTCCTCGGAGGAGTCGATGTGCTGGATTCCCAGGGCAGCGCGAACCAGCCGCGGGTCGATCGAGTCCGGCTCCCGAGAGGGCGGGCCGTCCTGGCCCTCCTCGTCCTGGTGACCGGCGCTGGCCGTACGGTCGAGCGCGGCGCGCACGAGCCGCGGGTCGAGGCCCGCGGTCTTCACCCGCGCCTCGAGCTCTTCCTTCGCGCGCCTCTTCGAGAGCGGCGTCAGCTTCGCGGTCTCGCTCGGCTTCGGCGGCTTCGTGGTGTCGATCGGGAAGCGCTTGGTGCCCGCGTCGTCCGAGATCACCGGCGGCGGCGGGAGGCCGTCGTCGGGGTCGAGGCGCTTGCCGCGCATCCCGCCCGGCGCGGTCTCCGCATCGAGGATGCCGGCGGCATCCGAATCGCTGAGCGCGGACATCTGCTGGGTGTCGCCATCGAGCACGGCGTCCGGTTGGGTCGCGCTCGGGGGAATCGACTCGGGCGGAGTCGACGACCGCGGCTTCGGGCGCACCGACCCCGGCCGCGGCACGCTGAGCCGCTTGGGGGCACGGAAGGTCCCCGGGTCGAGCTCGGGCACCGCCAGCCCGCTCGCCTTCGCGAGCGCATCGACCAGCGGGTCGAGCGACTTCGCGCGCAGGCCCGGGTCCGGGTGGATGAGCGCGCGCACCTCTTCGCCGACGGGCGTCGGCGGGAGCTCGCCCGCCTCGCCGGGCTCCGGCGGGGTCTTCAGGGTCATCGCCTCGTAGACGATCGCGCCGACGCCGTAGCGATCGGCGGCGTCCGAGGCGATCCCTCGAAGCACCTCGGGGGCCATCCGGCGACGGAGGCCCGAGTCCTTTTGCAGGAGCGCCGCGACGGCGCCCACGGGCAGGGCGGGCACCACGAAGGCACCCAGGAGCCAGAGCCGGTGCGGGTCCACCCACACGTGGTCCGCGCGCACGTCGCCGTGGCGCAGCGGCGGTGGCACGGCGGCCAGCGCGGTCTCGAGGTGGCTGACCAGCGGGAGGAGCTCGCCCTCGGTCATCGGTTCGCCGCTCGCGATGCGGGCGTCGAGCACGTCGCGAAGCGAGGCGCCCTCCGGAATCGGTTCGACGGCGAAGACGTACTCGCCATCCTTGTCGACATCGAGCAGCCCGGGCAGGAAACGCCCGCCGGTGCCCGACGCCTTGCGCAGCGCGCGGTAGGTCTCGGCGCGGCCGGTCGCGTCCAGCAGCTCGGGCCGAACGATGCGCAGGACCACGCGGTCCTCGGACTCTTGGTCGAACGCCAGCATGCCGAGGCTGAAGACGTCGTTGCGCAGCTGGGCGCGAATCTCGTAGCGCTCGGCGATCACCTGACCGCGGAGCGGCGTCGGCGTCCGCGTGGGCGAGCCCGTGACCATCGTCCGTTCGGTCATCGGCCCTGCTCCGGGCCGAAGCCGCCGGTGCTGCCGAACCCGCCGGTGCCGCGCTCGGTCGCGGGCGCTTCTTCGGTGGTCTCCTCCACGGCGACGCGCAGCACGGGCTGCACGACGAGCTGGGCGATGCGGTCGCCGCTCTCGATGCGGAAGGGCTCCGCCCCGTGGTTGATCAAGATCACCTTCACTTCACCGCGGTAGTCCTCGTCGATCGTACCGGGTGAGTTCAGAACGGTCACCCCGTGGCGAGCCGCCAGCCCCGATCTCGGTCGGACCTGACCCTCGGTCTCGCGCGGGAGGTGGATGGCGATCCCCGTCCCGACGATCGCGCGATCGCCGGGAGGGATCTCCACTGGTGCGTCGAGCGCGGCGGCCAGGTCGAGCCCGGCCGCCCCCTCGGTCGCGTAGCGGGGGAGCGTGGCGTCCGGTCGCAAGCGGCGGACGCCCAGACGCCCTCGCGGGCGCCGCTCTTCATGCTCCCCCGACAGGACTCAGGCCTCGGGCGTGGGCTCCGAACGCTCGGTGCGGGCTTCGCCCCCACCCTCACCCTCGCCCTCGGGGCGACGACGACGACGACGACGACGACGGCCTTCGCCGTCTCCGCCACCCTCGCCATCACGGGCGCTGCGCTCGCCACGCTCGCCGCCACGGCCACCACGGCCGCCGCGATCGCGGTCACGGCCGCCACGGCCGCCACGGTCGTCACGACGGCCACGGCCACCGCGATCCCGGTCACGGCCACCGCCGCCACCACGCCCGCCACGACCACCGCGGTCGCCGCGGTCGTCTTCCTTCTCTTCGTAGCCTTCCGGCTTCTCGATGAGCGGCTTGCGGGAGAGCTTGATGCGGCCCTCGCGGTCGATGTTCGAGACCACGACGTCGACCTCGTCACCGAGCTTCATGAGGTCCTCGACGTTGTCGACGAAGCCCCAGTCCATGTCGGTGATGTGGAGAAGGCCGTCCTTGCCGGGGGCGATCTCGAGGAAGGCGCCGTAGCGCTCGATGCGCCGGACGGTGCCCTTGTACTTGGTGCCGACCTCCGGCTCCGTGGTCAGGCCCTCGATGATGGCGATGGCCTTCTGCACGCCCTCCGGGTCGGAGCCGGCGATGGAGACGGTGCCGTCGTCGCTGACGTTGATCTGCGCGCCGGTCTGCTCGACGATCGCCTTGATCATCTTGCCGCCCGGGCCGATCACGAGGCGAATCTGGTCCGGCTTCACCTTGATGGTGGTGATGCGCGGGGCGTACTTGGAGAGATCGTCGCGGGCCTCGCCGAGGACCTTGTTCATCTCGTTGAGGATGTGCACGCGACCGGCACGAGCCTGGTCGAGCGCCTCGGTCATCAGCTCGGCGGAGAGACCGTCGATCTTGATGTCCATCTGAATGGCGGTGATGCCCTTCTCGGTGCCACAGACCTTGAAGTCCATGTCGCCGAGATGGTCCTCGTCACCGAGGATGTCGGTGAGGATGGCGTAGTCGTCGCCCTCCTTGATGAGGCCCATGGCCACACCCGCGACCGGCGCCTTGAGGGGCACACCGGCGTCCATCATCGCGAGGCTACCGCCGCAGACGGTGGCCATCGACGACGAGCCGTTCGACTCGGTGATCTCCGAGACGATGCGGATGGTGTAGGGGAAGTCCTCCTTGGAGGGCACGAGCTTCTTGAGCGCGCGCTCGGCCAGGTTGCCGTGGCCGATCTCGCGACGGCCGGGGCCGCGGAGGAACTTGGTCTCACCGACCGAGTAGGGCGGGAAGTTGTAGTGGAGGAGGAAGGCCTTCCAGTACGGGTCCTTCAGGCCGTCGATCTTCTGCTCGTCCATCGCGGTGCCGAGCGTCGTGGTCACGATCGCCTGGGTCTCACCACGGGTGAAGAGCGAGGAGCCGTGGACCCGCGGGAGCAGGCCGGCCTCGATGGCGATGGGGCGAACCACGTCGTAGGCGCGGCCGTCGACGCGCTTCTTCGTGCTGAGGGTCAGCCCGCGCATCGTGTTGTAGCGAAGGGTCTCGTAGGCGTCGCCGATGTCGCCTTCCTGGCCCTCGAACTCCGCCGCGAGCGCCGCGATGGTGTCCTTCTTGACCTGCTTGAAGGCGCCGTAGCGCTCGAACTTCGTGGCGACCGTGCAGGCCTCCTCGATGCCCTTCAGGGCGACTTCCTTCACGCGGGCGTCGATGGCCGAGTCGCGCACGGTCGGCTCGAAGACCCACTTCTCCTTGCCGACGGCTTCCTGCATCTGGACCTGCAGCTCGAGCGCGCCCTGCACGGACTCGTGACCGAACATGATGGCCTCGATGAGCTCCTTCTCGGGAACCTCGTCGGCCTCACCCTCGACCATCACGACCGCGTCCTTGGAGGCGGCGATGAGCAGGTCGAAGTCGCTGCTCTCGAGCTCCGAGTTGGTCGGGTTGGCGATGAGCGTGCCATCGACGCGACCGACGCGGACACCGGCGATCGGGCCGGCGAAGGGGATCGGCGAGATGCCGAGGGCCGCCGAGGCGCCGACCATGGCCAGCACGTCGGTCTCGTTCTCGCCATCGTGCGAGAGCACGGTGGCGATGACCTGGATCTCCGAGCGGTACCCGTCGGGGAAGAGCGGGCGGCAGGGCCGGTCGATGAGGCGCGAGGTCAGGACCTCGTGCTCGCGGAGGCGGCCCTCACGCTTGAAGAAGCCGCCGGGGATCTTACCGGCCGCGTAGGTCTTCTCGACGTAGTCGACGGTCAGCGGGAGGAAGCTCTGGCCGGGCCGAGCGTCCTTGCTGCCGCAGACGGTCACCATGACGACGGACTCGCCGCAGGTGACGATCACGGCGCCGCCGGCCTGCTTGGCGATCTTGCCGGTCTCGAGGGTGATCAGCTTGTCGCCGATCTTCACGGTCTCACGAATGATGGTCATTTTCTCTCTCTCTTCATCCAACGGGGCTCACCGGAGGGGTCGGGGAGAGAGCTCGTTCCTCGGTTCCATCGCTTCACGTCGGTGATGCCATCGAATCGAAGAAGGAGATCTCGTCTCGCCGCCCGCGGGGTGGGCCAAAAACTGATGCGGCGGCGTGGCTCGAGCCACGCCGCCGCAAAGAATCACTTACGAATGCCGAGCGCCTCGATGATCTTCCGGTACCGGTCGACGTCCTTGCGCCGGACGTAGTCCAGCAGACGGCGGCGGCGGCTGACCAGCTTCAGCAGCCCGCGCCGAGAGGCGTGGTCCTGCTTGTGCGTCTGGAAGTGCTCCGTGAGGTAGATGATCCGCTCGGTGAGGAGCGCAATCTGAACCTCGGGCGAACCCGTGTCGCCTTCCTTGGTCTTGAAAGCCTCGATGAGCTCGAGCTTGCGGTCTTGCGTCAGTGCCATCCGAACCTCCCGTGGTAGGGGGTGACTCGCGCGTCCTCCTGGTTGGCGAGGAGGAGCGTGGGTTTCCTAGTTAAAGCGGGCGGACCATGGCCGATGCCGGCCCCAGGGTCAACTAGTGGCTGTGACCACTCGCTGACCCGCTCTGCTTCGGCTCCCAGAGGCGGACCGAGTGCGGCGATATTCTTCGGCCTGCGGTGCCGACTGCTGCAGTTCACCGCAGGTCGGGCCCCAGGAGGTCGCCATCGGTGGGTCAATGCCCCCCACAGGGTCGGCACACCTTGTGCTCTGTGGTGGGACATCATGGACACTCTCACCCTCCTCTTCGTGCTCCCGATCGTCTTGGCGATCGTCCTGGGCGCCGGCGCGTCGAGCGGGCTGGGAGACCTGGGCGATGGCCCCGACCTCGAGGTCGACCACGACGTCGATGGCGACGCGCACCATCCGGTGCTCGAGCTCCTCGGCGTCGGCAAGGCGCCGCTGATGGTCCTGCTCTCCGCGGGGCTGCTCGGCTTCGGTGCGACCGGCCTCGGCGTCGGCGCGATCAGCTCCGGTTGGATCGCGTTGGTGGTCGCCTCGGTGGCGGCGCCGATCGCGATGGGGCTGCTCGGCCGATTCCTCGGTCGAACGCTCCCGACGAGCGAGAGCTACGCGGTCGATCAGGACGCTCTGATCGGTCGCCTCGGTGTTGCGCGCCTTCGCGTGGAGGCGGACTTCGGAGTCGCGCAGGTGCGTGACGCGCACGGCTCGCTCCACGAGATCCGCTGCCGCGCCGAGGCGCCGGTCGAGGCCGGCGAGACGCTCGTCGTCGTCGGTTTCGACGGCGACCGCTTCGAGGTCGCGTCCCTCGAGGACCTCGACGGTCCCTCCCACTGGGCCTGAGCTCCTCGCCCCCATTCCCTCGACGGCGCGCGCTGGTGCGCGCCGGCGGCTGCCCATTCCCTTCGCTCATGGAGAAACCCGATGATCCTTCCTCTGCTCTTCCTCTTTGGCGTGGCCTGCCTGGCCGGCCCCTTCGCGGCCGAACTGGCAGGGCACCCGCTCTCCGGCGGGGCGCAGCTCGTGGCGTACATCACGGGCTCCGTCGTCCTGGTGCTGGCGTCGATCCTCGGCGTCTTCACGCGCCTCTACCAGAAGACGAAGGCCTCCGAAGCCTTCGTTCGGACCGGTGCAGGTGGGCGGAAGGTGATCATGGACGGCGGCGCGATCATCGTGCCCTTCGTGCACGAGCTCGTCCGCGTGAGCCTCGAGACCCTGAAGCTGCGCGTGATCCGTCAGAACGAGGACGCGCTCATCACGCAGGACAAGCTGCGCGCCGACATTCACGCGGAGTTCTTCGTCCGCGTGCAGCCGGATCGCGAGTCGATCCTCCAGGCCAGCCGCTCGCTCGGCGAGCGGATGACCGACGAGTCCGCCGTGCGCGCGCTCGTGGAGGACAAGCTGGTCAGCGCGCTGCGCACCGCCGCGGCGATGAAGACCCTGGAGCAACTCAACAGCGAGCGTGACGAGTTCCTCACGGAGGTGATGAAGCTGGTGGAGAACGATCTGCTCTCCAACGGCCTGATCCTCGAGACCGTCACCATCTCTCGGCTCGACCAGACCGATGAGGCCTTCCTCAAGGAGTCGAACATCTTCGATGCGCAGGGGCGCCGGAAGATCGCCGAGATCACCCAGACGAACCTCACCGAGCGCAACCGACTCGTCCGCGAGGGCGAGCAGGCGCGCAAGGCCCAGGACGTGCAGACCCAGCAGCGCGTGCTCGATCTCGAGCAGACCGAGCGCGAGGCGCGGGCGAGGCAAGCGGCAGAGATCGCCAAGGTCGAAGCCGAGACCGATCAGGCGGCGAAGGCGAAGGCCATCGCGGCCACCCGAGAGGTCGAGCTCGCCGAGATCCGCAAGGCCGAGGCCCTCGAGGTCGCCAGCCGGGAGCAGCAGCGTTCGGTGGAGATCGCCGAGCGCGAGAAGCAGGAGCGCATCGCCGAAGCCGAGCGCAAGCGAGCCGCCGCCGAGCGGGCGCTGGCCGAAGCGGAAGCGGAGCGCGAGCTGGCCCGTCAGCGGGTCGAGACCGTGAAGGTGACCGAAGAGGCCGAGCGCCAGAAGGCGCGCGCGGTGCTCGAGGCGCAAGCGCAGGCTGAGACTGCGTTCGTGGCCGAGCAGCGGAAGGCCGACGCGGATGCCTACACCCGCCAGAAGCAAGCCGAAGCGCAGAAGCTCTCTGCCGACGCCGAAGCGGAAGCCATCCGCAAGAAGGCGGAGGCCGAAGCGGAAGCGGAGAGGCAGAAGGCGCTGGGCGACAAGGCGAAGGCCATGGTGCCGGTCGAGGTGCAGCGAGCGCAGGTCGATGTCGACCGCGATCGCGTCGAGACCGTCGTCAAGCCGGAGCTGGAAGCCCGGGAGAAGCACGGCAAGGTCGCTCAGGAGTTCGAGATCGAGAAGCTGCGCGTCGCGGCCGACAAGGAGGTGCAAGTCGCCTTCGCGGAAGCCAGCGCCACGCTCTTCTCGAAGCTCGAGGCCACCCTCTACGGCACCGCGGACGACGTGACCCGCATCATGGAGAGCGTCGTGCGTGGACAGCGTGTCGCGAAGACCCTGGAAGGCTTCGTGGACGCGGCCGACCCCCAGACCCTCACCGCGCTCCGCGCTCTCGCGGGCAAGGCGCTCGGTGGGATCGGCAAGGTCTCCGAGAAGGGCGCCGCCCTGATCGCGTCCGACGCCGAGCCGGTCGAAGAAGACATCACGGTCGCGGACGAGGACGACTCCGAAGCCGCTTGACCATCGCCAAACGACGAACGGGCGGTCCCTCTCGAGGGGCCGCCCGTTTCCCTTTGGGCCTCTCGTCGCCCGGTTGGCGCGGGATGTCTCCGCCACCCGGGGGGTGATGGGCATGTGAACGTTTCCAGTCGTAATTTACTTGGCAATGCGCACTGGTAATACCAATCGCAAAGGGTTATCACACGGCATGCTCGGCTTGCGTGACATGGGGTGGGTGTTCCTCTGCGGGAGCGTGGTCCACGGCTGTGCGGTCGACGTGGGGGGCATTCCGAACGACGACCCCGCGGACATGTTCGTTCGGGCGGAGGACTCGGGTCCCATGGAGACACCCGATCTCGGTCCCGGCGAAGAAGATCTCGGTCCGCCGCCCGACATGCCCGACTGCGAGCCAGTCGCCGAGCTCTGCAACGACACGGACGACGACTGCGACGGACGCGTGGACGAAGACGTTGCCGTCACCGCGTGCGATGGCGACGAGGACGGCTGCATGGACGGCACCAGCACGTGCGTCGATGGCGACGTCGTCTGCGAGGGCGACGCTCGAGCGAACCAGGTCGGCGGCGAGTGCGACGGTCCGGATGCGGACTCGGTGGCCGAGGGCACCTTCGCGTGTGAGGGCGACGTGCTCGTCTGTCCCGACGACTGCGTCGCGGAGGCCGAGGCCTGCAATCAGCGCGACGACGACTGCGATGGAGCGGTCGACGAGGAGGGGGCCTGCAGCGATGACGCCGACACCTGCCGAGCCGTTCGTCGCGGCGAGGCCGTCTACCTCATCTGCACCGATCCTGGCGGTGAGTCGAACTATGGTGCCGAGGGCGAGTGCGATCGCGGCGAGTACGACCTGGCGGTCATCGACGACGAGGACGAGCTCACGTTCCTCTACGGCGAGGCCGGCGTCGGGAACTGGTGGGTCGGCGCGCGCACCGACCGCTTCGACGGGCCGGGGCGGCGCAACACGGACACGTGGAGCTGGCGGCCCAGCGGCGCCGACGTCGACGAGGACCTCTGGGCGGATGACGAGCCGAGCGGTGACGGGTCCTGCGCACATCTCTGGGACGCCCGCAACGGTCAGCTGAACGACGCCAGCTGCACCAACGGCATGAACTACATCTGCGAGGGCGTGGTTCGACCCTGAGTGCGCTGTCGCTCCTCGACGACGTTCGGACGTCGCGGTAGACCGGCGCCATGAGCCTCATCATTCGCCAGCTCCTGGTCGGTCGCGACATCGGGCAAACGAACCCGGCGGGCGCGCAGATGCAGAACTTCGTCTATCTGATCGGCGACCGCGACGCAGGCGAGTGCGTGGTGGTCGACCCCGCGTGGGACATCGCCGGGATCGTCGAGCGCGCGGGTGAGGAGGGGCTGACCATCACCGGTGCGTTGGCGACGCACTACCACCCCGATCACGTGGGCGGGCACATCTTCGGCATCGACATCGAGGGTCTCGCCGAGCTGATGGCGCAGAGTCCCTGCAAGGTGCACGCGCACGAGCTCGAGGTCGACGGCATCAAGCAGGTGACCTCGCTCAGCGAGTCCGACTTCGTGCGGCACTCGGGCAGCGACAAGATCCAGGTCGGCGCGATCGAGATCGAGCTGCTCCACACGCCGGGGCACACCCCGGGCTCGAGCTGCTTCCGCGTGAAGGACAACCTCGTCGCGGGCGACACCCTCTTCCTCCAGGGCTGTGGTCGCGTGGACCTGCCCGGCGGCGACCCGGACGAGATGCGCCGCACGCTGACCCAGCGACTCGCCAAGCTCCCGGACGACATGGAGCTCTACCCGGGCCACGCCTACGGCGGCGAGCACGCGTCGCTCGAGGTCGTGCGCCGGACCAACCCCTACTTCCCGGCGCAGCCCTGATGGCCAAGAAGCCGAAGCGCGTCGTCTGCACGGCCTGCAACCTCGGCCAGGACCAGGTGCTGAAGCAGACCTTCCTCGGCTTCTACACGTTCCAGTGCGAGGAGTGCGGCGAGAAGGTGCAGTACCCGCTCTCCGCCACCTACGTCGCCATCTACGCGCTATCGATCCTCTCGCTCTTCGGCCTCTTCTTCGGTCGCGGCGCTTGCGGAGTCCTGGCCGTCGGCGGCGTCGTCGCGCTCGCCCTCGATGTCGGCATTCGCCGGCGCGTGAAGGCCGCAGAGGCCCACGAGCGGACGCGGGGCGAGGTCATCGCCGAGACCTTCGAGTAGTGAAGACCTCGCTCGCAGAGTGCGTTGCGTTGACGAGCGCGGAGCGGAACATGCTCCGGGCGCTGCTCGGGGGGGCGGACAGTCTCGACATCGCGCGCGACTACCGGAAGTCCCCGGCGGAGATCGAGCGCGACTACCTCGCGCCGGGGTTCGCGAAGCTCGACGTCGCCGACGCGGCCGAGCTTCGCGAGCGCTTCAAGCCCTGACCACAGGCCGGGCAGAGGTGCGCGGGGTGCGGGGGTCGAGCGCCTCGTAGGCGACGCCGGTGAGCGCGACGCTGGCCTCCCAGAGTCGGGCGGCGTCCGCTTCGTTCTTCGCGGCCTTGGTCGTGCCGACCTTCACCGGGTAGCCGTTGAGCTGGGTGAGGCCGCGCGGACCGAAGTAGTCGCCGCTCTGGGCCTCGGGGTCGATCGCGGCGCGGAGCGTCGGCAGCGCGCCCTTCCACGGGGCCATCGCGAAGAGCGCGTTCATCCACTCGAAGAGCTTCACGTGCTGCTGCAGGTTGGTGCCGGTCCAGCCGGGGTGGGCGGCGGCGACCTTCGTGTCGGCGCCGAGTGCCTCGAGCTTGCGCTGGAGCTCGAAGGTGAAGAGGAGATTGGCGAGCTTGCTCTGCCCATAGGACGCGACCTTCTTGTACTTGCGGCTCTCCCAGTTGAGGTCGTCGAAGTCGATCTTGCCGGTGCGGTGGGCCTGGCTCGAGACGTTCACGATGCGGGCGCCGGGCGTCGCGACGAGCCGCTCGAGGAGCAGACCGGTGAGCGCGAAGTGACCGAGGTGGTTCACGCCGAACTGGAGCTCGAAGCCCTGCGCCGTGCGGCTGAGCGGCGGCATCATCACGCCGGCGTTGTTGATGAGCAGGTCGATGTGCTCGAGGTCGGCGAGGACGCCGTCGGCGAAGGCGCGGACCGAGTCGAGGTCCGAGAGATCGAGGAGCCGGAGCTCGACGCTGCCCTTCGGGCTCTCGGCCTCGATGGCCTGGAGCGCTTCGGTGCCGCGCTTCTCGCTGCGGCACGCGAGGATGACGCGCGCGCCGTGCTCGGCGAGGGCCTTGGCCGCCTCGTAGCCGATGCCGCTGTTCGCGCCCGTGACGATCGCCGTCTTGCCGCTGATGTCGCCGATGTTCTCGCTGGTCCACTTGCTCATGGGGTGCCTCCTGTCCGGCCGAGTTTGCTAACCGGTGGTCAGCTATTTAGTGACCGGTGGTCACCAGTCAAGGCGGTGGGGCGATCTTTTCCGCGGCGGATGGGTGTTTGTGCTGAAATCGTTGATCAAATGGTCGGGTAGACGAGCGACCGATGGTCACTTATAGTTTCTCCGTGGACTTCGAGCGTGCCCGACAGCCCGAGCAGAAGGAGCTCCGCCGGGAGGCGATCCTGGAGGCGGCAACCGAGCTGTTGGCGGAGAAGGGCCTCCACGACATCAGCCTGAGCGCCATCGCCCGGCGGGCGAAGCTCAGCAAGGCCAACCTCTACCGCTACTTCGAGAGCCGCGAAGCGATCTTCCTCGAGCTGCTCCGCAGCGACTACGACGTCATCGCCAAGGACTTCGAGAAGGCCCTGATCCCGCTCGCCGGCACCGGTGACGTCGAGGGCGTCGCCAAGGCCATCGCCGCGTCGCTCGCCTCGGCGCCCCGTGCCCTCGAGCTCCTCGCGAGCATCGCCAGCGTGCTGGAGCACAACGTGAGCGCGGACTACATCCGCGACTTCAAGCGCGAGATCTACGCCATCGGCGCCCGCCCGGTCTTCGCCGTGCACGCGGCGCTGCCCGACCTGCCCTTCGAGAAGGCCTTCGAGGTCGTGCACATGATCATCGTCTTCGCCGGCGGCCTCTACCCCTCCGCGAACCCGCCGCCGATCGTGGCCGAGGTCATGAGCGAGCCCGAGTTTTGCCAGTTCGCCTTCCAGTTCGAGCCGACCCTCGCGACCCACGCGCGGCTCCTGCTCCGCGGCGCGCTCGTCGAATCCGCGAGCTGATCGGCTCGGCTCGGATGATGCGGGTGCCGCCCGTGCGTTCCACTCGGCATGTCACGAAGCCAGGGGCCCCAGGACGCCTTCGTCGAGCTGCGCCCAGTGCGCCCGGTCAGGACCTTCGGGCCGCGCCGCCATTGGCGCCCGTACCTCTACGTGAGTGCGCTGCACACCCTCACGGTCTTCGTTCTCACGATGCTCGTACCGGAACCGACGCCCTACTGTGACCCAGTGCTGTCCGGTGGGCCTTGGACGGTGTTGATGGGGCCCCTTGCGTGCCTGCTTCCCATCGATGGCTGCCGGCCGTGGCAGGTGCTCTCACCTGGTGTGGCCGCCGTCGTCGTCGGCACCGTCCTCTGCTGCCACGCCTGGGTGCTGCGCTGGACCGGGTGGGCCGTCGCCGTGTCGCTGATGGGCTGGTTCGTCTGGCTCTCCTGGGGATGCATGGCGTCCGTGATGGGCATCTGACTCCCGACTCCCCGCGACTCGGGCTCCTGCCCGGGGCGCATCGCGGAGTCTCCGAGCTGATCGCGCTCAATAGTAGATCCGGGAGAACCGGCACCAGATGCTGGGGACCTCGTCCGGCACCTGCGTCCGAACATCGCGGTGCATCGCGTTGATGTCGACCGCGGACAGGCTCTCGATCACCGGCCGCCCCACATCGACCGTGGTCTCGACGAGCACCATGACCTCGTCGTCCGTGCACCGAAGCCCCAGGTACGCGATGTAGCCCTGAACCTCGCGTTCACCGTCCGGCGAGTCGACCAGGATACCCTCGCCCTCGAGATTCACGAGGATCTCAACCCACCAGTCCTGCTGGGGCGGGATGGGCGGCGGAATCGTGCGTCGCTTGAAGGGCCAGATCACGAGGAGCAGCTAGCACCTACTCGGTGATCGAGCGACCGACGAGAGCGTGTCTCAGGAAGATTCCGCCCCGGTTGTGGATCGATGTGTATTTTGGTCTCTGGCGTCCACAGCGCGAACCAACATTTCGTGCCAAGCAGGGCTAGTCGATCCGTTGGCGCCAATGAGCACCACTTCATCTTCGAGCTGTATTGATGGAACTTTCCTCGAGTGAACTGCGTTCCTTGCGCGCTGAGCGTAGGGGGTACCGAACATCAACCGCGTATCCCGGTCTGGTAGCCGTGGTGCTCTGTTTGGTCGGCTGTCCCAAGGCCATCACCGTGGGAGACGATGCGGGAACTCCGGCTGGGCGAGACGCAGGCATCGGGTCTCCGGACGGCGGACCGGTGGTCATCCTACCGGACGGAGCCGTTTGCGGCCGATCGCTGACGGTCGGCCAGTACATCTGGACGCATCCTTTCCACGGCGTTCGCTCGGGTGCGCCGATCTACCCGTTTCTCGGGGCCGACGAACAGGACTTCGTGTTCGGGGTCGAAGAGGATCTCCTGATCTGTGTCCCGCCGTCCAGCTCGCCTCTGCATCTGGGAGCGGGGATCCGTGAGGGGAATCTCCTCCTCAACGTGCCGAGCGACTGGCGGGAGATCCTGTGGGACTACGGCAATCGTCCCGAGTATCGAGACGAGGAACGACTCCGGCGAACCATCAACGTGGAACCGCGCCTGCAAACGGCCGGCAACCGATTTCGCGTGGTCACCGGCCGAGGTCACACCTTCGAAGTCGATGAAGGAACGGCCCTTCCCTGCCAGCAGAACTCGAATCGTGCTTGCCACCTTGGTTTCATCGAGCTCGACGCCGCCGGTTCCCTGGTCTCCGCGGGCCAGCTCGTCGCACCCCCCGCTCCCAGTAGAGAGGTCTTCGAGCTGGATGGCCGCACCTCCCGGATCGAATCTGGAGAGCTGACCATCGATTTGCGGTCCGCGGCATCACTCGACCTCGCATTTCTCTCTGCCGTCCCAGTGGCCTGCCCGGAACGGACTGCGTACACGTCTTGGTCAGCCAGACCGTACGACGACTGGCAGTGCCCGCCCGCAGGGTTGGCCACGTTGGCGAGCGACGGGGAGGAGCAGTTGACGCTCCAGTACCGATACGCGCACGGACCGTCTTCCCGGCCATCTCACCTGCGTGTGGTTCTGGAGAACCGCCTCAATGGAGTCGAAGTCGTGGTGAACGCGCCATGCTGCGGCGGTGATCCGGACGAAGCCCTCCTTGCGAGGGTTCCCGCTGTGTCCGAGTGGGATCTCTCCGGGAGCCGTCCGTCGGAGGCCGCCCTCCACATCGAGTCGGAGCCGGGTTTCGCCCCGTTTGTCTCCTTTCTCTACTCGGTGGAGTCCACGGACTACTTCTTGGCCGCCAGCGTCGATGGAACGGGGTCCCTCCACGTTCCTTCCGGTGAGCTGCCCATGTGGAACGACACGGCGTCGTACTTCGGCGACGCCGAGAGCATCTGGATAGGGGTGGCCTCGCTCGATGGCTCCGCCACTTTCGGCGGGACCCCTCATGAAGTCGTCGTCCGCCGGCGAGTTCGCTGACAGCTGATCGAAAACATGACTCAACAAAACGTCACCCGCTCATTCGCTCGAGCGTCGATACTCGCTTGTCTGGCCTTCATCGTGGGACCGACTGATTGTCGAACGACCCCGCCACGGTGCGGAGGAAGTGAGGCCGGTACGTGCTTCGAGGAGTGGCAACAGAACCAGACTGCGCGGGCACTCGCCGGGTTGCCGCCCGACCAGCCGTCGGTGAGTAACTCGTGCCTCGACTACTGCGCCGTTCATGCCAACCCCATTCCGTTTCTCGACGAGAACGGAGACCCCACCGAGGTGCAGTACGAGAACCTGTGTGATGTCGATCCGTGCCGACTCCTGACCGGTCAGGTGTGCGCGGGCTGGGCACGGTGCGCCATCGATTACACCGGTCAGGTTGAAGGGCTCTTTGGTGGTGCCCACAAGCAGGTCGGAGTCTGCAGGCCGCTCATCGAGCACAACCTCCAGGCAGTCGGCGAGTCGTGTCAGGCTCCCGGTACCGAGCCAGATGACAGCCCCTTCAGCCAGTGTGGGCCACACGTATTCGCCCCCTACTGCAGTCCCGCGCTCGAGTGTCTCAGCCAAGATCACCGACTCGCGTTGCTCGCTGCGAACCGTCCGGAGGTTCTCGACGGCTCTGGCGTCTGCATGCTCCCGGTTCAGGAAGGTGACGTGTGCCTCCATTCCCCTGCCGAAATCACCGGAAGCGAACCCAACCAACAAGCGTGCCTCGTCTGCGAGCCAGGTACGTACTGCGTCAAGGGAGACCCACGGAATCCCCCCGAGCTCGATGACGCTGGATTCGGTATCTGTCGCAGGCCCTGTGCTTCCTCCGACGACTGCACGTGCGACCAGCTCGACCGGTATGGAGAGGAAGCCTGCCTAGAGGATCCAGATGCCATCGATGCGGTGCAGATGCCCGAGGACTACCTAGGCCCTGATTCGCCCGTTGGCTTCTGTAGCACCTGTGTTCCCAACCAGGCTCGCTGTGTAGAGGGAGAGAGCGAGTGTTGCGGAACGGAGTCGGTCGAAGGAGTCGAACTGGAGTGCGTCGAGTTCACGCCAGTGGGTGAGTGGGACGACGACTTGCCTTTCGCGTGTTGTGTCCAGACCGGCGGTACGTGCACTTCATCCGAGCAGTGCTGCCCCGGCTACGGCTGTGGCGCCGATGAAGACGGTGACGGGTTCGGCGAGTGCTTGCCCTGCACGGCGACCCCGGGGGACGCGCCAGACGAGGGTGGATGCTGTCATCCGCTGGTCCAACGAACGAATGCCGACGGCGCTGCCGTGTGCGGTCGGCCTTGCCCTCAATCCGAGTCCGGAGCGCTTTGCTACGCGGAGAGCAGCTTCGGCTTCTGCGACTCGGAGCACTCGTACCAGAACGTCTTGTGTGATGTCGTTCGTGGGGACTACTGCCCTTCGTGGCCAGACGGCGAGCTCGGTGGGGGCACGCTCTTCGGTGATGCCGCTCAGCCCTGTGTGGTTCTCGATGCTTCGAACGGAACCAGCTGTGGAGCGGAGCTAGGCGTGTTCCTCTGTGGCGAAGACCAGCTCGGCAACCAACAGGTGATCTGTGAGCCGATTGGACAGCAGATTTGCTGCGCCTCCGGACCCGAGCATTGTGACGGGGAAGACAACGACTGCGACGGCTGGACGGACGAAGGGCTCTGCGGCGCTGACGGCACCAGCGTTTGCCAGGATGGCAACTACGTCTCGTGTAGCGATGGAGTTGCCTGTAACGGGGCCGAGGTCTGTTTTGCCGGGGAGTGTCAGTCGACGGGCACCCCCCCTGGCGGAACGCAGGCTGCTGCGGAGATCTGCGGCGACGGCATCGACAACGACTGCGACGGTGTCGTGGACGCGGAGCCTGACGACGGGAACCCCTGCACCACGGAAGTTTGCAACGGGAGCCTCCTGGACATCACGCCCGTTGCGCCCTCGGCGCTGTGCCCTGCTGCGCCGCATTCGAGTGCACCCGTCTCACCAGATGGTAGGCCGCTCCCATTCGATGAGGATGTCGAGTTCCTCTACACGGGCACCGACCCGTATCAGCGCGGTGTCGCAGACGGTGCGATCGCGCCAGAGCTCGCTGCACGCATCCACGGCCGAGTGTTCAGCCACCTCGAGTATCCCATGGGCGGCGTGCTGGTCGAGGTCGTCGGACGACCGGATCTGGGCGAGGTTCGCACACGGGCCGATGGTCGCTGGGAGATGGTGGTCGAAGGCGACCGGCAGGTCCGAGTCCGGTTCAACGCGGACGATCAGCTGGAGGTGCAGCGTTCCGTGTTCGCGTCCGCTGCCGAGCACGGGTGGGTCGATCGGGTAGTCATGACCCCGGTAGACTCGAACGTCTCGCCGATCCTTTTCGGTTCCAGCGCGATGCAGGTACACGATGGTTCAGATGTGACGGACGCTGACGGAACCCGTCACGCCATGGTCATGGTGAAGGCGGGAACGACCGCAACGGTGGACGGCACTCCGTTCTCGGGCGGCGACTTGCGAGTGACCGAGTACACCGTCGGCAAGCGCGGGCCGGACGCGATGCCTGCGCCGATGCCCAGCCACATCGCCTACACCTACGCTGCCGAGTTCGCGTTCGATGGGGTCCCACCCGATGCCGAAGTGAGCTTCTCCCAGCCGGTAGTGTTCTATCTTGAGAACTTCCTCGGGTATCGCCCAGTTTCGGACCGACCCGCGCCCATTCCCGTGGGCTCCTACGATCGAGTCTCCGGCGAGTGGGTCGCAGAGCCCGATGGTCTGATCCTCAACATCCTGGGCACTTCTGGCGGGCTCGCCCAGATCGACGTGGACTTCGACGACGAGGCCGAGACGGCTTCGGAGCTTGCACAGCTCGGGATCGACGCCGCCGAGCGCGCGGAACTCGGCGCCAACGGCACGCCGCGCGAGGTCTGGCGAGTCGAGCTCGACCACTTCACGCCCTACGACCTCAACTGGCCCTACGATGTCAGCGATGGCGCCGAGTTTCCGCCGTTTCCGCTCCTCGAGGACATCGGTGTCCTCGACCAGCCGTGCACCGTGCCGGGTAGCATCATCGAGTGCCAGAACCAGACCCTCGCAGAGGAGATCCCACTCCTCGGTTGGAACCAAGCGCTTCGCTTCCAGAGCGATCGCGTACCGAGCTTCCACCAAGCCTTCCAGGCCAAGACGTTGGTGAACGACGGGTCGCCACGGGCAGCGAGCTTCGCCAGCAGCCGCATCGGGGTCGAGGTCGCCGGTCGGCGGTTCGAGTACGACAACCCGACACTCACGACGGAGCCCGCAGGTGAGGCCTTCGTCTTCGACGAGTGGGATGGCAGGGATTGGGCGGGTCGCCGCCAGCGCTGGCCGGAGCCGGTGACGATCGAGATCTGCGACCGGTATCAGGCACGGCCCCTGGCCCCAGGTGACACACCGACCAACCTCAGCGGGTTGTTGGCCGACTCTGGCAGTCGCTCCTTCGGTGATCGAGGCGTTCCCGGCTCGCTTCAGACCACCATCTCCACCGGACGCAGCGCTGGCGCTGCCGACCTCTGTCAGCGGGCCGCCAACGTCGGTCGCCTCGGTGTCTACGACGCCAAGGCCGTCCTCGCTCTCGGCGGTCTCACTTTGACCGGCCACCACTCGATGCATCGGGGCGAGGTACAGCTGGGCAGTGGCGTGTCCGGTCGCGCCCGCCCCGACCGCGGGACGACCATCACGACCACCGTGGGCCGAAACCGTGTCGGCCCGCCGGGCTCGATGTCGACCACTCCCGAGAACTTGAGCCTTCGCCCCGTGGTCGCGCTGGCGGCCGACGATGTGGAACGCCTCATCTTCTCCGAGCTCGATGGCTCGACGTGGCGGGTGGAGCTGGACCAGTCGCTGACCGAGATCGGACCCTCGATTGTGGCGCCAGCGCTGGCTCCGCTTCCCGACGGGTCGACCTTGGCCTTGGATTGGGATCAGCCCCAAGCGCTTTGGCTTCTCAGCGATGGGAGCGCCCCAGTGCCGCTGTCGGCGGCAGGTGTTCCCGATTGTGGTGCCCTCGACTCCGGGGTGCTTGGGACGACCCCGGTCGGCGACCTCGGTGACGTGGCGGCCGACGTTGACGGCACGATCTATCTCTGGTCCCGCACGTGTGGGCGAATCCTGGCCGTTGATCCGGCCGGCCAACTCTCTGTCGTTGCTGGCGGCCAAAGTGGCGGTCTCGGTCCCGAAGACCCGGCACTCCCCGGCGCGAACGCCCGCACGCTTCGACCGCTGGGAGCGTCGGAGCAGATGGCGGTGTGGCAGGGCAACGTATATTTCGCCATGGATGTGTCCGGTGCCGTCGGTGACGCTCTACTAAGAGTTCGTCCAGATGGTTCCATCCTTCCGCTCCTTGGAACCAGCACCGCCGACGCACCGCTCTCGTTGGTCGACTCCGGTGTTCCGGCGCGCACCCGATACCTCACCAATGCGGCATTGCGCTTGACCGTCAGCCCAGAGGGCGTGGTGTTCTTCGAGTCACGCGTCGATGGCTTGCTCTCGATCTGGTCGATCGACCAGCGGGGTGTGCTTACTCTGCTCGCGGGTGGCGGTGGAGACGAAGCGCCGTTCGACGGCAGTGCTGCAGGGCGTGCGAGCTTGCCCACCTTCGCCGCTGCGGGGACGGGCGAGCCGAGTCGCGCCTTGGCGGCCTTCGGCAATCGGGTCTATCGAGCTTCGACACTCAACGCCAATGTCGGCCAAGTCGAAGAGATCGCCGTTCCCGACTTCGGCACCGTCGTGCCCACCAGCAGCGGCATCGCCCGCTTCGACGACCGTGGTCGGCATCTCAGCAACCACGATCCGCTGACCGGTGACGTTCTCGAGTCCTTCGAATACCTGCCCGATGGGCGCCTCGACCGGATCGTCGACCAAGACGGTGGCATGCTGAGCTTCGGCTACTCGACTGGCGAGGTTCTCATCACCCGCTCGGCCCCCTGGAACACTCAGACTCGCGTCGTCCTGGACGCCAACGGGTGGGTGGACCGCGTGGAGTACGTGAACGACCCCGACGCGGCCAGCTCCGACTTCGTCTTCGACGAGGTCACCGAACCGAATGGCGGTCGACTCGACTACCTCGTGGACCGTCGTGGGCACATCCACGACTTCGTGACGGAGCCGCTGGGTCGCCTGAAGAGCGACACCCTCCGCGCCTTCGTGACGAGGCCGACGGGAGGGTGCACCACTAGCGCAGAGTGCGCCGGCGACAGCTGCATCGCGGGGGCCTGCTACGAGACCCAGGCGATGTGGTCATTGGAGGGCTCCGACACGCTCGAGCGCGAGACCCTCGTGGACGGTTCGACCGCACCGACTCGCCATCGCCAAGTGACGGTGAACAGCGTCGGCGACTCGTCCACTTACTCCACGGTCCACGATGTCGTGCTCAATAGTGCGGGCGAAGAGGTTCGCACCATCACCCAGCCCGGTGGCATCCCCGGCCCCACGGTGGTGTCCTCGGAGTGGACCCAGACCGTCACGTACCCTGATGGGACGACCTCGATCATCGAGCGGTCCCCGTCTCCCGCGCCAGGCCAGGACAGCTACGTCTCGCGGGTGGAGACCATCCTGCCAAGCATGCTGAGCAGCACTAGTGCGTTCACCCAGACGACCACCACCGCCACCAGTGGCTTCGGCATCGAGGACTCCACCTGGACCAGCACCCGCGACCCGGACGGTCTGGCCGAGTCGGCCACGACCACCTTCACTCGCACCCTCCCGTCTGGCGCTCCGCTCGGGGCGGTCTCCATGCTCGAGTCGCAGAGCGCCGAGGGCCGCCGGACTCGTGCCTTCCTGAACGCGGAAGGCCGGCCCATCTGGAGCGCCTGGGTCAGGCCCGACGGTACCCCTGTCTTCGACCCCATCACTGCGACCTACGACTCACAGGGACGCCCCACCGGAATCACCCAGGGTGTGCGAAGCCAGACCTTCGACTACGACGGACCGACTGGTGACCGCGGTTGGCTCTGGCAAGCGGCGAGTACCGCGGGCATCGAGCTCACAGCCACGAACCCCGACGTTTTCGGTCGGCCTGAGACCGTGGAGCTCTCCGAGCTTGGGACGCCCGCAGCGGAGCTCGGGTTGGACTATGACGCAGAAGGGCGCCTCGCCGAGCTCACGACACCCACCGCCGAGACCCACACGATGACCCATGGGCCGACCGGACAGCTCGAGAGGTATTCGCCGCCCTCGGTAGCGGGCAGCCCCACGGGCGATACCAGATGGCTCCCTGGTGAGCATCGCGGAGAGCTGGACCGAAAGCAGACTCCCGTTGGCAATGTCGTTCCGACCTACGACCCCGTCACCGGTCGACTCGAGCAGGTGGGCGTGACCGGCGTCGGCTCGATCACCTTCGGCTACACCCCGCTACCGGCGTTGGACAACGGTGAGCTTCGGCAGGCCACCATGCCTCAGCAGGGTGGTCTAGCTGACGTCACCACCGAGTGGGACTACGATGGGCCGGGTGTCGTTCTCGAGGAACGCACTGACGGCATGGACCTCCCGAACGCACCCTATGCAGTCCATTTCACCCGAGGCACCCGTGGTGCGCTCTGGCTACGAGAGTTGCAGGTGGCGACCGCCGCCGAGAGTCATGACTTCGACTACGCCTACGACGCCGATGGGCTGATCACCCAGGCGGGGCCGCTGGTCGTCGTGCCCGACCGGCAAACTTCGAACCTCGACGCCACTTGTCTCGGCGGCGCCGCTCCAGTGATGACCGGCGGAGCGGTCACCGACTGCACCGGCAACGTGAGGACGGTCTACACGGATGACGCCGACGGCTACGGCGCGCTCGACCAGATGACCACCACATGGAGCACCGGCAGCTTCCAGCTCGACTTCACATACGACGCCGCCGGTCGCATCGAGACCATCGTCGACAACGGCGTGACCCGCGCCTACGACTACGACGCCGCCGGGCGGCTCGTGGACGTCACCAGCAGTGACGGGAACGACTACCACTACGACTACGACGCCAACGGCAATCGCGTCGGGTGGGTCACGCCGGACAGCACCTGCGACGTCGGTGCTGGCTGCGTAGTTGTTGACGAGCAGGATCGGCTGCGGGTCCACGGTGGAGTGACGTTCGACTATGACGATGCCGGCCGCCTCGTGGCTCGCCATGAAGGCGGCGACACGACGCAGTACGGGTACGATCCTCTGGGCAATCTTCGTGACGTCACCATGCCGGGCACGACGATCCGCTACGCCGTCGATTCCCAGGGCCGCCGTGTGGCCCGGTTCGTTGACGGGGAGCCCAACTCCAGCCGTTTCTGGATCTACCAGGACGGTCTGAACCCAGTGGCCCAGTTGGACGCTAGCGGGAACCTGCAGATGATCTTCATCTACGGCACCCAAGCTCATGTCCCTTCGGTCGTAGTCCTGCCGGGTGGTGCCGGCGCCGACACAGTCCTGCAGGTGATCACCGACCAGGTCGGTAGCGTTCGCGCTCTCGTCGACGCCTCCACGGAACAGCTCGTCTTCACTGTCGACTACTCCCCTTTCGGGACGGTTCTCGACGAGCGCAACATCGGCGCTGCTGCGATCGACTTTGTGGCAGATTTTCCTTTCCGGTTTGCTGGTGGCCACTGGGACGCTACAACCCAGCTGATCCGCTTCGGCGCACGCGACTACGATCCGGAAGTTGGTCGATGGCTCTCAAAAGACCCGACAATTTTCCTCGGACGCACTTCGAATCTATACGAATACTGCTACTCATCGCCATCCAGCTTCGTTGACCCGGACGGAGAGCTTCCTATTTTTCTTGTCTTGGCGGCAGTTGCAGCAGCCACTACCTTTACTCACGGCGTGGTTTCCGACGCTGTCGCCGGCAAAGAGATCCAGTGGGCGGAGCATGGGGAGAATGCTCTATGGGCGGGACTCGCCGCGGGGTTTGTTTCGCTCGTTGGACCCGCCCTTGGTCTTGGCAGCGGGGCGACGGCTCTAGGTGTTGAAAGTGGAGCTTCTGTAGGGTTTGGGACTGCCGCAAATCGGGTCATGAATGGCGCGGTAGTTGGCGCTACGTCCGGGCTCTTCAAAGGGCTG
Organism: Deltaproteobacteria bacterium; assembly: GCA_017644045.1. GTDB lineage: Bacteria > Myxococcota_A > Polyangia > Polyangiales > Houyiibacteriaceae > UBA1660. The sequence goes on along the minus strand of JAEPMI010000005.1, from coordinate 451,689 downwards.
TCGCGCCGGGACTTTGAGCCGTCTTATGATGATGTTTATGGCATGGATCCCCTGCGACAGATTTGCGATGATGTGACCATGCCGACCTATCCGGAGTACTCGCCGTTCATGCCACGCCCACATGGGCCTTGGGATTGGTGAAGGAGGGGCTGGAATGGTTCATGCTGTTCTCATACTCGTGCTAGGCGTCCTGGTCGGTGTGCTGACAGGATTAGTCGCGAGGTTTCAATGGGTTCGCGGCAGGCCAAGTCTCCGGTTCTGGGTAATGTTCTTTCCGCCTGCGCTATTGATGGTGTTCGCTACTCCTCCCGAACCAACGATCTATGAGCAGGCTGTGCCATGGGCAGGAGCGGTCCTGGGCTGGACTGCATTGGCAGCCTGGTCGCGTAGACGGCCCACAGATGATTCTGGTGTCTGAGGTGGTGCACTCAAGGCACGAGCCCGTACCCTCCGGCTCGTGGCCGTTCGACTCTCTGAATCCAAGTACGTGTCCCGCGACGCCAGCGGGGCCTATCGGCTCGCCGAAGCGGTGGGGCCGATCCTCGACATCCACACGCACCTCGCGCTGACCTACGTGCCCACCGGGCAGGTGGATCTCGAGGCCGAGGCGGTGGCGGAGCTCTACCTCGACCCGGAGACGCCGCTCGAGCTCGAGGAGTACATGAACACGCACTTCGACGACGGGTCGATGCGGGCGATGAAGACCGACCTGTCGATCGGCTCGCTGACGAAGAACGGGATGCGGGCGACCCACACCGGGCCGGCGCTGCGGCAGTCGATGCGGGACCTCGGCATCACGCGCTCGATCATCCTGGCGATCGATCTGCCGCACAGCTCGACGAACACCGACGGCTACCTGACGGTGGCCGAGAACGACGAGCTGCTCATGCCCGCGGCGGCGATCCACCCAATGGCGCCCGGCGCGGAGAAGGCGCTGCGCACGGCGGTGAAGCGCGGGGCGCGCGCCTACAAGATGCACCCGGCGGTGCAGCAGATGCGGCCGGACCACCCGAAGGCGATGCGCATGTACGAGCTCTGCGGCGAGCTCGGCATCCCGGTGGTCTGGCACTGCGGGCCCGTCGGCATCGTCGGCGAGCGCACGGACAAGCGCTGCTACCTGAAGAACTACTGGGCGCCGGTGCACACGTTCCCGAAGACGACGTTCGTGCTCGGGCACAGCGGCGCGCTCCAGTACGAGATGGCCTGCAAGCTCCCCAACATGTACGAGAACGTCTACTGCGAGCTCAGCTGTCAGGGGCTGCGCGGCATGCGCCACGTGATGAACACCGTGCCCCACGACCGGATCATCAACGGCAGCGACTGGCCCTTCTATCATCAGGCCGTGAGCATCCTGAAGATCTGCCTCAGCACCGAGGGGCAGGACGACCTCCGCCACCAGATCCTGTGGACCAACGCCGCCGAGCTCTTCGGCCTCGACCCCGACATCGACGCATGACCGACTTCGACTCCAGCGCCATCCCCGCCACCGGCCGCGATCCGGAGGCCATTCTCGAGACCATGCGGGAGCTGCGGCACCACGACGCCGACTGGCGCAGCGGCAAGACCTGGTCGCTCGTGTACTCCGCCGGCGAGGAGCACTCGGCCTTCCTCAAGAAGGCGCACAACGAGTTCTTCAGCGAGAACGGCCTGAACCCGATGGCCTTCAAGTCGCTCAAGCGCTTCGAGACCGACACGGTCACGGCCATGGGCAAGCTGCTCAACGGACCGGAGACGACGGTCGGCACGCTGAACAGCGGCGGCACCGAGTCGATCCTGCTCGCGGTCTACACCTACCGGCAGCGGATGCGGCGCAAGAAGCCGTGGATCAAGAACCCCGAGCTGCTGATCGCGACCACCGCGCACCCGGCCTTCGAGAAGGGCGCGCACTACTTCGGGCTCAAGCTCCGGCGCGCGCCGATCGGACCCGACTACCGGGTGAAGGTCGGCGCCATCGAGCGAATGATGAACCGGCGCACCGCGGCGGTCGTGGTCAGCGCGCCGCACTACTGCCAGGGCGTCATCGACCCGGTCGAAGAGGTCGCCGCGCTCACGAAGAAGGCCGGCGTGCCGCTCCACGTCGACGCGTGCGTCGGTGGGCTGATGCTCCCTTGGGTCGAGCGCCTCGGCTGGCCGATCGCCCGCTGGGACTTCCGCGTCGACGGCGTGACCAGCATCTCCGCCGACCTGCACAAGTACGGTTACGCGGCGAAGGGTGCGTCGGTCGTGCTCTACCGCTCGATGGACTACCTGAAGGACCAGTTCTTCGTGGCCACCGACTGGCCCGGCGGCATCTACGCCTCGGCCAACGTCCCTGGGACCCGCCCCGGCGGACCGATCGCCGCGGCCTGGGCCACCCTCCAGGTCATCGGCGAAGAGGGCTACCTCGAGCTCACCCGCAAAGGCCTCGAGGTGCGCGACCGGCTCATCGCCGGAGTGCAGGCCACGCCCGGCATCGAGGTCTTCGGCGACCCGGTCGGCACGCTGGTCAGCTTCGGTTCCACCGACGAGAAGGCGCTCCCGATCTTCGCGGTCGCCGACGCGCTCGGCGCGAAGGGCTGGCACTTCGACCGGCACCAGAACCCGAACTGCATCCACGCGACCTGCGGCGCGAGCAACCTCCAGAGCGTCGACGCCTTCGTCGCCGACCTGAAGGACGCGGTCGCCGAGGTCCGCGCCAACCCCGGTCTCGCCGACCAGGGCGACGCCGCCATGTACGGCATGATGGCCAAGGTCCCCGCCCGCGGCCTGGTGAAGGTGGCCGTCCGCCGCGTGATGGAGGCGATGTACGCCCCCGGCGCGACCGATCCCGATCTGAGCGACCTGGCCGCGAACGACCCGCTCCTCTCGAAGCTCGACGAGTACGGCGCGGTCGCGCTGAAGGCCGTGGACAAAGCCAAGGAGAAGCTCGGCGCCCTCCTCGGACGCTGAGTCGGTCCGGCGCGGTTCCACTTGGGGCGGTTCGATCCGGATCACTGATGGCGCCGGCGCGTATCGTCACGCCCTGGTGCTAACGTCACCCGCAGTCGAGCATGGCGATCTGGACGACCATCGGGACCTTCGTCGGGGGCATCGGCCTCTTCCTCATCGGCATGCACCAGATGACCGAGGGGCTGAAGGTCATGGCCGGCGCCGCGCTCCGGACGGGGCTCGCCCGCTCGACCAAGACCCGCGTTCGTGCCCTGCTCGCCGGCGCCGGCATGACCGCCATCGTCCAGTCGTCGAGCGCGGTCACGGTCGCGACCATCGGCTTCGTCAACGCGGGGCTGGTCGATCTCGGCGGAGCGCTCTGGCTCATCTTCGGCAGCAACGTGGGGACCACCGTGACCGGTTGGTTGGTGGCCGCGACCGGGCTCGACGTGAACCTCGAGGTCGTCGCGCTCCCCGCGGTGGGCATCGGCACCCTGCTCAGCCTCACGGGGGGCGACGGTCGGCGCGGAGCCGCGGGTCGCGCCATCGCAGGCTTCGGCCTCTTCTTCCTAGGCCTCGCGATCATGAGCCAGGCGTTCCGTGGCGTGGCCGACGGCTTCGACCCCGCGAGCATTGCGGTCTCCGGCTTCCTCGGCGTGCTCGTCTTCGTCGTCGTGGGCGTGGTGCTGACCACGCTCACTCAGAGCTCGAGCGCAGCCATCGCGATCACCCTCACCGCCGCGACCACCGGGGTGCTCCCGCTCAGCTCCGCGGCTGCGATGGTGATCGGCGCCAACCTCGGCACCACCTCGACGGCCGCTTTCTCGGTCATCGGCGCGACCCCACCCGCGAAGCGAGCCGCGGCCGGGCAGGTGGTCTTCAACCTGCTCGCGGCCGTCGTCGCCCTGGTGCTGGCGCCCTTCCTGCTGGCCGGGATCGAGCTCGCCATCGAGACGACTGGCGAGGAGCCCTCACCCGCCGTCTCCCTCGCCGCGTTCCATACGGTCTTCAATCTACTCGGGGTCGTGCTCGTGTGGCCGCTCGCGGGGCGATTGCAGCGCGCGCTCACGGCGCGTTTCGGGAACGCCGAAGAGGTGGCCCAGCAGCCGAAGTACCTCGACCGGAACGTGCTCGAGGTCCCCGAGGTCGCGCTCACGGCGGTCGAACGCGAGGTTCGCCGTGCCCTCGTCATGAGCGCGGAGGTGCTCGCCGAGGCGCTCGAGGACGAGGCTCCGCCGCCGGCACGCGTCGAGCGTCGGGGGGCGGTGGTGGATCAGCTCGAGCAGGCCATCGGAGAGTTCACAGGCGACCTCGCGGCTCGACGGCTGACGCCGGAGGCCGCCGCGGCGCTGCGCGGCCTCCTCCGGGCCGTGGCCCACGCTCGGATCGTGCGGGAGCAGGCCGTCCAGGTCGCGGTCCTTCGGCAGAACACCGCCCTCCAGGTGTCACCGACCGTCGCGGCGATTCGGGCCTCGACCCGCGAGCTCCTGGCCGCGGTCGAAGCGGGACCGGACCTCACCGTCGAGGAGGCCTGGGAGACCCTCGAGCCTCGCTTCGACAAGGCCCGCGCCGAGTACCTGGACAGCGCCGCGGCCGGCGCCCGGGCGGCCGAGCAGGCGTTCTTCCGCGAGCGGCTGCTCGGGGAGATCCGTCGAGGGGTGAAGCACGTGCTCCGGGCCCTCCACGACATGCCGAAGACCCACGCGCAGGGTTGAGGCTGGTTCACTCCAGCTCTGCTATTCTCTCGGGCGGGGTACCGTGGCTGCAGTTTTCCGCTTTTCTTTCGCGTTGCTGGTGATCGGGATGGTCGCCTGCAATCCCTCCGACCCGGGTGGTGATGGCACCCCGTGCACGAGCTCGATCGATTGCGAGCCGGGCGTGTGCGTCGACGGGCGCTGTCGGGTCACACCGATGGACGACCTCGGGCCGCGCGATGCGTTCCGGCCGCCGGTCGACATGGGAGGGGAGCCGGACATGGGCGGCATGGTCCCCGACATGGGTCCGATGCGTCCGGACCTGGGCCCGCCCGACCTGGGTCCGATGCCCGACGCCGACGAAGACGGCGACGGCATCTCCGACTTCGCCGAGGGGCGAGAGGACGGCACCGATACCGACGGGGACGGCACGCCCGACTACCTCGACCGCGACTCGGATGGCGACGGGATCATGGACTCGGTCGAGGCCGGCGACATGGACATCCGTACGCCCCCGATCGACAGCGACTTCGACGGCGTTCCCGACTTCCGTGACACCGACTCCGATGACAACGGCATCGACGATGGCACCGAGGGGACGTTCGACAGCGACCGCGACGGAACGCCGAACTACGCCGACTGGGACAACGACGGCGACTTCATCTCCGACGTCGTCGAGATCGACGGCATGCCCGGCTCGCCGCCCGACGCCGATGGCGACCGGACCCCGGACTTCATGGAGGTCGACTCCGACAACGACACCATCTCCGACGCGGTCGAGGCGCTCGAGAACACCGACGGCGACGCGGAACCGGACCGGCGCGACGCGGACTCGGACGGCGACGGCTACACCGACGCCGAGGAGGCTGGCGACACGGACCTGGCGACCCCGCCGGTCGACACGGACGGCGACGGCATCTTCGACTTCCGTGACCCGGACAGCGACGCGGACGGGCTCAGCGATGCGGCCGAGCGGGCTGCCGGTACGTCCCGCACCAACCCCGACACCGACGGCGACGGCGTGTCCGACCTGATCGAGACCGGCGCCGGTACGGACCCCCTCGACGCCGGTGACAGCCCGCGCACCCGCGGCGACTTCGTCTTCGTGGTGCCCTACATGGCGCCACCGGATCCGACCCGCGACACGCTGCAGTTCGCGACGTCGCTGCAGAAAGCGGACGTCTACTTCCTCGTCGACACCACCGGCTCGATGGGAGACGAGATCGCCCAGCTGCGAGCGGGGCTCAGTGGGACGATCATCCCGCAGGTCCGCGCCCGGATCCCGGACGTATGGTTCGGCGTCGGTGGCTACGAGGACTACCCGACCTCCTCGTATGGCGGCGCGGGCGACATTCCGTTCTATCAAGAGACCGTCATGACGAGCTCGGTGAGCGGCGCCCAGGCTGCGGTGAACCGGCTCGCGCTCGGCTTTGGTGGCGACTACCCCGAGAGCCTCGTTCCCGCGCTCTGGTCGCTGGCGACGCGCACCCAGCTCTGGACCGGTGCGGCGCCGCCCGGCTGCGCCGCGGGTCGGCTCGGGTTCGCCTGCTTCCGGCCCGACGCGGTCCCGGTCGTCGTCATCGTGACCGACGCCATCAGCCAGAACTACCCCTCGACGACCTACAGCGGCGTCAGCGGTCCGCCCCCTTCGTATGCTGCGGCCATGTCGGCGCTCAACGGTCTCGGCGCGCGCGTGGTCGGCATCAGCTCGGGCGGGACCGACGTGCGGGGCATGCTCATCGCCATGTCCGCGGCGACCGACACCCGCGACAGCTCCGGCAGCTCCGATCCCTTCTTCTTCCAGGTCGCGTCCAACGGCAGCGGGCTCACGACCAGCGTCGTCGACGCCATCGAGAACGCTGCGGAGGTGCCGATCGACGTCAGCGCTCGCGCGACGGATGTCGTGGATCCGGGTGAGACCGTCGACGCGGTCGCGGCGTTCATCGACCACCTCCAGACCCGCACCAGCGCTGCTGCCGGGCTGACCTGCACCACTGGGCTCTCCACGGTCGACGGCCCCGGCATCGACGCCGACTCGGTGCACGACACCTTCCTGAACGTTCGCCCCGGCCTGCCGGTGTGCTTCGACATCGTCCCGCGGATGAACACCACGATCATGCCCACGCTCGACCCGCAGCTCTTCCGCGCGCGGATCGACGTGCTCGGCGACGGCTTCACGCCGCTCGACAACCGCGACGTGTACTTCCTCGTTCCGCCGCGGATCGCCGACCCGCAGGAGTAGGCCCGCGAAGCAAGGGCCGGGCCTCCGCCTGTCTGACAGAGTGAGCCGATAGAGTGCCGTCGGATTCCTGCATGAGCTCGTGAGGATTCATGGGGCCCGCCCGCTTCCCGGCGCCCGACCTGTGCGACACCATCGACGGCCTGTTGGCGTCGCAGCCGCTGGGAATGTCGTGCTTGTCGGGGCGCCCACCTTCGGCGACCCTCGCTCTTCCGAGGAGGGCGGCATGCGTGGGTGGCTGATCATGGTCGGTGTGCTGACGTGGGCGTCGCCCGCGTTCGCCGGCAACGACGACTCGTTCTTCCAAGGGAACGAGGCGGCCATGCAAGGCGGGGCGGTCGCCGCCACGGGCACCGGCGCAGGCCAGCTCTGGTACAACCCCGGCGCGCTCGCGGTCGGGCAGGGCAACCGCATCGAGCTCAGCGGTAGCCTCTTCTCTCTGCGCTTTCGGAAGCTGGATCCCTACATGGAGATCGCGGCGCCGGACGGATCGGTGGTCGCGGCCAACAGCGAGCGCAGCGTCGACTTCCTCTCGGTGCCTTCCGCGCTCAGCTACACGCGTCGGCTCGGGCCGCGGGTGCGCGCAGGAGTCGGTGTCTTCGTGCAGGTGCAGGACTCCGTCGACCTCGACAATCGGCTGACGTGGAGCGACGGCGCGGGCACCGACCTCACCTATGGCCGAGCGCTGAAGTTCGACCAGCAGCGCCTCTTCGCGGGCCCCGGCCTCTCGGCCACCTTCGGCAACTTCAGCTTCGGCGCCTCCCTCTTCTTCGTGTACGAACAGAGCGCGTTCGAAGAGGTCAGCTCGCTCTTCATGACCGCCCCCGGGCCGACGGTGGCCTCGGCGACCGAGGAGTACCGAGTGGACACGCGGCGCTTCGGCCTAGAGCTCGTGCTCGGCGCCCACCTGAAGCTCGGTAGCCGCGTCCACGCCGGCCTGGTCCTCCGCGGTCCTCGCTTTCGACTGACGGACGAGCTCTCGGTCGGTCGCACGGCCACCGAGTCGATCGATGGCCCGATGGGCACCAACGTCGGCACGAGTGACGAGCCGCCGTTCGCCTTTCGCTCGGACTGGCCGATCGCCACCCCGGCACGGGTCGTGTTTGCGCTGGGGTACGTGACCGGCGATCTCACCCTCTCGGCCGAGGTCGACGTCGCTCATCCCTACAGCGGTTTCGAGGAGTACATCTGGACCTACAACGTGCGCGCCGGCGCTCGGATCGGTCTGACCGAGTCGATGGACCTCGGCATCGGCTTCTTCTCCGACCGTGCGAACGTCGCGAGCAGCAACAGCGCTTTCCAGAGTTTCCTGGACTACTACGGCGGCAACATCGCAGTGAGCACGGCGACCCCGGTCGGGGTTCGCCACGACCCCGACGACGGGACGCCCGACCAGCTGGTCTTCCACACGACGCTCTCGCTTCGGTACGCGGCGGGCGTCGGCGCCGGCTCGGGGTCGATCGCGAGCTCGAGCGCGATCGACGACGACCCGTCCATCGGTGTCTTCCTCTTCGGGGACGACCAGCGCCTGCTCGTCCACGAGCTGGCGCTCTACATCGGATCCGGGCTGGACTTCTGAGCGCCGTTCTTCGAACGACGAACGCAGGGCAAGGGCTAGGGAGACGAGCCCCGCGCTGCGGGGCCGTCTAGCCCGCGAAAGGGATGCGCTCGCGGAGGCGGCGGACGCGTTCGCGGGCGAGCGGGACGCGCGGCTCGTCCGGGTGCTCGAGCAGGAGCTCGTAGGTGCCGGTGCCGCTCGGCTCGATCGTCTTGATGGCCGAGACCCGCACCAGGCAGCCGCGGTGCGAACGGAAGAAGTCGTCTTCGGAGACCCGGCGGCTCACGGCGGCCAGGGTCAGGTCGAGGGCGAAGCGATCGTCCTGGGTGATCGCCCAGACGAGCTCGTCCTTCACCTGGAAGTAGATCACGTCGCCGATGTCGACCACGACGTAGCCGCCCTTGCGCTTCACCGCGAGGCGGTCGAGCGGCTCTTCGGCGGCCTTCTTCTTCGGCTTGAGCTGCGCCTTCACGCGTTCGAGGCACGCCTCGAGGCGATCCATCCGCACCGGCTTGGTGAGGTAGTCGAGCACCTCCGCCTCGAAGGCGCGAATGGCGCCGTCGTCGTGCGCGCTGACCACGACCACGGTCTGGTCCGGGCGTCGCTTCTTGAGCGCCTCGGCCAAGGCGATGCCGTCCGGGCCGGGCATGCGGAGGTCCGCGAAGACCACGTCGGGCTCCATCTCGTCGACCACCTCGAGCGCGGCGCTGGCGTTGGCCGCCTCTCCGATCACGTCGACCCCGAGCTCCCCGAGCATGAAGCCGAGCTCGTCTCGAGCCAGCGGCTCGTCGTCCACCACCACGGCGCGGACCTTCCTCATGCAGCGTCCCTCTCTTCGTCCAATGCCTGCCAGGGGAGGGTGACCCGTGCGCACATGCCGTGCTCCCGCGGCTCGAGCTGCAGCGATGCGCGCTCGCCGAAGCGCTTGGCCAGGCGTTCGCGCAGGGTCTGGAGCGCGATGCCGGTCCCGGCCTCGATCGTCCCCACGTGCTCGCCTTGGCTCTCGTCTTCCACTTCGAGTCGGAGCGTACCGCCATCCCGTCGCGCGATCACGCGCACCACACCTTCGCCGGCGTGCGCACCGACGCCGTGCTTGACCGCGTTCTCCACCAGAGGCTGCAGGAGCAGCGCCGGGACCCGTTTGTCCCGGGTCTCTTCGGCGATGTCGGTCTCGACTCGAAGTCGGCCCTCGCCCAGCCGCGCGCGCTCGATGGCCAGGTAGGCGCAGGCGTGCTCGACCTCGCTGTGCACCGGTGCGTCCTCCGGGTGGTTCAACAGATAGCGGTAGAGGTCGGAGAGGTCCGAGACCAGCTCGCGGGCCTTGTGCGGGTCGTGACGGATCGTCGCCCGCAGCGTGTTGAGGGCGTTGAAGAGGAAGTGTGGCTCGAGCCGGCGACGGAGCGCTTCGAGCGCCAGGTGGTCCGCGGCGGCGCGCGCTTCCACGAGCGCCACGGCGCCTTCCTCTCGCGCGAGGACGATGCGCGCCATCACGACGAAGAAGGTCGCGCCCGACGCGATGCCCGCCAGCTGCACGAGGTGGGCCGGCCAGCCGGAGATCCAGGTGCCCGCGCCCGCCGGGTCGACCACCGCGAGCACGCCCGCGACGAAGCCGAAGCGCACGATCTGCAGGGCCATCGCCGTCGGGAAGGTGCGCCCGCCCTGGAAGGCGACCGGCCGCTTCTCGGCGAGCCACCCCGCGAGCGTCCCATCGATGGTCGACGCCGCGACGCCCACCCACCCGAGGGTCGGGTCGACGCGGAAGGTCAGGAAGAGGCCGCCGAGGACTCCGGTGAAGAAGCCCACTCGCGCTCCGCCCAGTACGGCGGCGATCAGGATGCCGATGCCGTGGACGTTCACGAGCACGCCCATCCAGCGCTCGCCCATCTTCGCGCCCCACATGGTGAGGAGGAAACCGAGCAGGAACACCGCGAAGCCATCGCGCGGCTTGCCGCCCACGCCGAGCAGCCGGTTCCGCAGCGGCGGCACCAGCACGCACACCAGCGCGGCGGTCGCGACGAGGCCGAACTTCTCGGCGATCTCGATCAGCAGCAGGCGTACGTCCACGGCCAGAGTCTAGCCGAGTGAGGGAGCGAGACGAGTCGGCCCTACGGTTTCGTGCACGTCCTCGTGCTCGTCCTCGTGCACGTGCACGAATTTCGGCGCCGACAGCCGACCTCAGAGGGGCGGATCCGCGATCGGCCGACCCCGCTCGTCCCCGAGCAGTCGGTCCACCGGCGCCGCCACGTCGTCGCGGAGCTCGATGGTCGGCGGGGGCGGATGCCGCTCCGTGTAGAGCGGGTAGCGGACCAGCACCGAGCCGCGGAACGCCGGCACGTCGAGCGACTCCAGCGTCGACATCAGGCAGCTGCGTAGCCGCTCCGAGATCTGGCCCTCCACCTCGGCGCCCGAGACCTCGCGGTCGGCCAGCTCGAGCTCGAAGACCGCTCGGACCGAGTAGTCCCCCCGACCGGCGCGGTCGATGCGGAAGCAGCGGCGCGCGGCGGGGACGATGCGCCCGCGAAGCATCGAGAGGACCGTCTCGGCCGGCACCCCGCGACCGAGGTTCGAGGTCGACGCGGCGGGTGCCGTCTCCACGGGCGCCGAGCACATCCGGGCTTCGGCGAGGACGATCGGGTGGTCGTCCGTGCTCACGCCGCTCGCCCGCGTCGCTGGTCCCGAGTCCGCGCAGAGGCTCGGTCGGCGGCGGTCCTCGGCGACGACCGCCGACAGATGCCCCGCGTCCCCGCGCGCCATCGACGCGAGCGCACGGCCGCGCACCGAATCGGGCGCCGGCCCCCGGCGCGGTCGCTGCACGCTGCCCACCACCACCTGGGTTCCGCGGGGCGCGACACCGGACCATTGGACTGCTTCGCCGCTCAGCAGCGAGCCCAGATCCAGGTCGTCCATGCCCGGCCGGGTGATGCGGACCGTCCGCGCGATCGTGCGCGCCGAGAGGGCCGCGACCTTCTCTTCGAGCCGGGCGCTCGTTCGTGCGCGGCTGGCGAGTTGCGCCTCGGCGCCGGCGTGCACCACCACCCCGCCGGTTCGTTCGGCGAGTCGGCGCAGCGCTTCCTTCGTGCCCCGGTCGGCGAGGTTCAGCACGCTCACTCGAACGCCCGCTCTTCGCGCGGCTTCCACGGCGGCCAGACCGTCGCGGCTCTCGGTGAGGCCGCCGTCGCCGACCACGATCACGTGATCGCCGCGGTGGAGGCGCAGCTCGCGCCACGCAGACTCGAAACGGGTGGCCGCTCCGAGCTCGAGGGCGCTCGCCCGGCCGAGGGTGGCGAGCGGCACCTCGTCCGGCGTTCGCCACTCTTCCATCAGCGACTGCGCCTGGCCCGCGAACGCGAAGGCGCGGACCTGCGTGTCGCGGTGCATCGTCCCGAGCAGCGCCGCGAGCGCGGCGCCCATTCGGCCGCGCGCCGGACCGAGCATCGAAGGCGACGCGTCGAGGAGCAGCACCACCCGCTCGCGGTGGGGCCCGCTCGGACCCGCCACCGCGTGTAGCCGGACGCAGGTCTGCTCGCCGCAGCGGAAGCGCTCGAGGTCCACCTGTGCGCCACCGCCGCTCCTGTGGGTCGCGCTGACCGTCACGGGCTCCCACGGCTCGATCTCGTGGTGCCCGCTCCGTCGGTCGTGCGCCGGCCGACCGTCGACCGCCGGAGCGAGGAGCTCGTCGGTCTGGAAGGTCAGGTGGGCCGGCGCCGCGCGCGGGTCGCGACCACGCGCGGGGATGGTCACGTGGGTGATGCCACCGTGGGTGTGGGTCTCGGCCACGTAGCTCAGGCGAATCTCCAGGGTCTGGCCCTCGATCACCGGCGCGGCCCGGACCATCAGCGCGGTCCCGCGCTCGTCGCGAACGGTGCGGACGTCGGCCACCGGCGTCACGGACTGGGGCACCGCGGCTGGCCGCGAGCGCACCGCGTCGTCGTAGCTCGACGATCCATCCGGCGATCCGCGTCGGCACCGATCCTCCAAACACACCTCGATCGCGCCGGCGCGTGCTCCCGCCGGGACGGCGAGCCGGTAGCTCACCTCGGCGCGATGTTGGGCTCGGCTGATGAAGCGCATCACCACGTCCGCCCGGAGCTGGCCATCGCTCAGCGTCAGGTCGACCCGATGGTCCACCTCTCGGACGCCTGGGATGGCGCGAACGACCGCGCCCGAGTCGACGTCGACGTCCGGCGCACGCGGCGGTTGGAGCGGATCCACCGGCGGTCGCTCGGGCTCGGTGGGCACGTCGCGGAGGGTGTGGGTGTCGCCGGTGCCGATGGGATCGTCGGGCATGCCCTCGGGGAGCAGCTCCGCCGCGGGATCGCCGGTCTGACCGGCCGCGAGGACCGGCGCGCAGAGGACCAGGGCGAGGACGAAGGAGCGCAAGGCGTTCACAGCATGACCCGACACCAGTGGACGTCGCCATGTTCCCGGCGCTCCGGAGATGCGTGTACTCTCGCCGCCATGCGGGCGCTTCGCGACGACACGCGTGGGCTCTCCACGGTCGAGTACATCCTGATCCTGGTGATCGTGGCGATCACCGCCCTGCTGCTCTGGCAGACCTTCGGCAGCTCGGTGGGCAGCCGAGTGGACCAGGCGACCCAGAGCGTGACGGGCATGGAGCGCGCCGGCGGTGGCGCCGTAGCGGTCGCTGGCGGCGACTCCGCGGGGTCGGCCACGGCCATGGCGATCACCGAGGGCCGGCAGGGTGGGTCCGAGGGCGGCGGCAGCGCGATGGGCATGGCGGCCGCGGCTGGCGGTGGCGGGGAAGGCGGCGGCGAGAGCGCGGGCCGAGCGCGACCCGCTGGGGCTGCGGAAGGCGCGGGCGCGGGCTTCGGTGACGAGGGCGATGGCGAGAACGGTGAAGCCTCCGAGATCGCCGAGAGCGGCATGCCCGATCTCTTCCTGTGGATCGGTTGGCTCCTCGTCCTGATCTTGGGAGCGGTCACCGTCTTCAGCGTGCTCGGCAAGCGAATCGGCAAGAGCAAGTAGCCCCGAGCGAGGGGGGCTGGCCGGATTCCAGCCCCCTGGTCCGAGTCCGCCGTAGCCATCGGCGCTTCGACCTCTTATGATGCCCCCTCCACTCGCAGGAGGAGTTCGCGCATGGTGTTGGGCAGAGTGTTCGATTTCGTCAAGGACGGCGTCCAGGAGATGCTGATCCACCGTCCGGACGAGAAGAAGGACCTGATCATCTACAAGCATCCGGAACAGACGATTCCGATGTATGCGCAGCTCACGGTCGACGCCGACGAGGCTGCGGTCTTCTTCCGCGACGGCTCGGTCGTCGGCACCATGCGAACCGCCGGCGTCGGTCAGCGACACCAGCTCGATTCGCAGAACATCCCCTTCCTCGGCCAGCTGATCGACAAGGTCACCGGCGGGAACATCTTCGTCACCGACCTCTACTTCGTGACGATGAAGCCGATGTACAACCAGCGCTTCGGCGGTGAGCTCGGCTACATGGAGGATCCGATGCTCGGCGAGATGGTCACGCCGCGCATCTTCGGCACCTTCTCGTTCCAGATCGTCGAGCCCGCGCGCTTCATCGTGAACTACGTCGGCATGGGCGTCTCGCCCACCAACGAGTCGGTGATGAAGTGGGTGCAGGACACCTTCCGGAGCGCCGTGAAGACCGTGGTCGGCCAGGTCTGCGTCACCGAAGGCAAGAGCATGCTCCAGCTCATGCCGCTGCAGAACCAGCTCAAGGCGGCGATGGAGCAGTCCGCGCCCGACCTCGAGAACATCGGCATCCGGATCCTCCAGGTCGGTGACTTCAACATCAACCTGTCGGACGACGACCTCGAGACCCTCAAGCAGGCGCAGTCCGAGATCGGCGCGGCCAAGCGGCAGGCCCGCATCGCGCAGATCGGCATCGCCCAGGCTCAGGCCGAGGCGCAGCAGAAGCAGTTCGAGCTCGACCAGGAGTTCCAGCAGGACCAGCGCTACACCGGCATGGCCGGCGGCGACTTCGGCAAGATGGCGGCCGGCAAGGCCATGATCGGCGCCGGCCAGGGCATGGCCAAGGGCGGCGGCGAGGGCGGCGGCGGCGCGATGATGCAGGGCGCGGGCCTCGGCGCCGGCTTCGGCATGGCGCAGGCCTTCGGTCAGGCGATGCAGGGCGGCGGCGGTCAGCAGCAGCAACCTCCCCCCCAGCAGGTGGCAGCCGGCGGCGGCAAGGTCCAGTGCCCGGGCTGCAACGCGGCCGTCCCGCCCGGTAAGTTCTGCGCGGAGTGCGGCAATTCCCTGACGCCGAAGCCAAAGTTCTGCCCCTCGTGTGGCTCTCAGAACGGCCCCGGCGGGAAGTTCTGCGCCAACTGCGGCACCGGGCTTCCGGACTGAGCCTCCAAACCCCATCGACGAGGCCGCCCGCGAGGGCGGCCGCCGATCGTCCCGTGCACCTCTTCTTCCTCAACCTCTGTTCGCCCCTGGTGGCGATCGGCTAGGATCGAGGCTGGATGCACTACTGCTCTGTCTGCGGCACGCGCTTCACGAACGAGATGCGCTTCTGCCCTCACGACGGGCAGCCCCTTCAGGAGGTCACCGACCAGAAGGAGGTGCCCATCGATCCGCTGGTGGGCACCGTCATCGATGGGCGCTACCTCATCGAGTCGGTCCTCGGTGAGGGCGGGATGGGTGTCGTCTACCTCGCCACCCACACGGCGCTGAACAAGCGCTTCGCGGTGAAAGTGCTCCGCGGCGAGATCGCGCGCGACGAAGAGATCATGCGTCGCTTCGTGCGCGAGGCGCAGTCCTCGACCGCGATCGGGCACGCCAACATCGTCGACATCAGCGACTTCGGGAAGCTCGACGACGGCACCGCCTACTTCGTGATGGAGCACCTGGACGGTGAGCCGCTCACGGACCGGATCCGGCGGGGCGCGATGCCGACCAGCGAGGTGCTGCACATCTGCGCGCAGATCGCCGCGGCACTGGCCGCCGCGCACGGCCGCGGGATCATTCACCGCGACCTGAAGCCAGACAACATCTTCCTCATCCGCCGCGGCGGGGACGACCGCTTCGTGAAGATCCTCGACTTCGGTATCGCGAAGGTCGGCGGGGCGAACGCGAAGCTCACCCGGACGGGGATGATCTTCGGCACTCCCCACTACATGTCGCCGGAGCAGGCGGCCGGGCAGAGCGTCGATTCGCGTACCGACATCTACGCGCTCGGCGTGATCCTCTTCGAGATGCTCACGGGCCAGGTCCCCTTCGACGGCGACACGTTCATGGGGATCCTCGGCAAGCACATGTTCGATCCGCCGCCGAAGCCGAGCGAGCTCGTCGGCGACCTCGGCGACATCGAGCCGGTGGTGCTCAAGTCGCTCTCCAAGAAGCCGGAGGACCGCTATTCGTCGATGGACGAGCTCCTTGGCGACGTGGACAAGCTCCGCGCGGGCCAGGAGATCAACGTCCCGCTCTCCGCGGCGGCGACCCCTCCCGCGCACCTCGGCGCCTTCCCGAGCGAAGCGCCGGAGGCGCTCCCGCAGAGCCGGGTGCCGCTGATCCTCATCGGCGGCTTCGTCGTGTTGCTCGCGGTCGGTGGTGGCGTCGGTGCTTGGCTCGCGTTGCAGGACGGGAACGAGCCGACCACGCAGTCGCTGACCACCGGTCACAGCCAGGCCGACGCCCCACCGGTAGAGCCGGAGCCCGAGGCCGCAGAACCCGAGGAGCCAGACGAAGAGACCGCGCCGGCGGAGCCCGAGGTCGCGCCCTTCATGCTGGCCAGCGACCCCGCGGGCGCCCTCGTGCTCCTGGATGGCGCGATCATCGGCAACACGCCGCTCGAGATCGACCGACCCGACGACGGCCAGCTGATGCTCGAGGTCCGGCGCCGCGGCTACGAGAGTCAGGTGGTGAGCCTCACGCCCTCCTCCCCCGAGCGCCTGGACATCGTCCTGGAGCCCGAGGTCGCGGCGTCGCCCACCCGCCGCCGTCGTCGCCGCGCGACGACCACCACGACGACCGAGGAGACGACCGAGATGGAGGAGACCGCACCCACCATGATGCGTGGCCTACACGTTCCTTCCGAGGTGGTCGACCCATGGGCACTCTGACCCGCGCCCTTCCGCTCGCTCTCCTGCTGATCGCCTGCGGACCGAAGGGCGGCGGCAACCTCTCCGGTGAGGGCGTCGGCGAGACCGTCGAGGCTCCGGGGCCCGCCGAGAGCATGTACCGGACCGAGCCGAGCGCTGGTGCGTTCGTGGCCGGCCCGGCCGACGCGGCGGCGGCGGTCGAACGCGGCGTGCTCTCGGGCAGCAGCGCCTCGAGCGATCCGATCGTCGGCGACGCACGGCTGGCGACGCTGGCGAGCTGGGTCGCCGCCAAGCTCGGCGAGGGCGGCCTGCCGCCGCCCCACGAGGTCACCGACTTCTTCGCGCGCCACCTCGGCATCGTCGAGGCCGTTCCCCACCTGCTGGTGCTGGGGAACCCGACGATCGAAGGGCTCGAGAGCGGCGTACGCGATTCGGTTCGCCAGTTCCTGGCGCGGCAGCGCTACTCCCACTGGGGCGCGAGCGTTGCGGAGCGCGATGGGCTGAACCTCGTGGTCGTGGCGCTCTCGCGGCGCGGGCTGACGATGGCGCCGCTGAGCCGGCAGCAGGCGGCCGGCCCGCTGCGGCTGCAGGGCGAGCTCACCGGTGGCCTGTCGAGGCCGACCTTCGTGATCACCCGGCCCGACGGACGTACCGAACGGATCCCCGCCGGCTCCGGGCCGAGCTTCCAGATGAACCTGCCGACCGAGGACTCCGGCGAGTACCGCGTGGAGCTGTTGGCCAAGGGCACGGAAGGCGACACCGTCGTTGCGAACTTCCCGATCTGGGTCGGGATGGATGCGCCCAATCAGATCGTGCTGGCCGGCGACGCGGGCCCGGGCGAGGCCGGTGACGACGACGCGGTCGAGGCGGCGTTGCTCGAGGCGATCAATCGGGAACGCGCCGAGGCGGGTGCTCCGCCGGTCGCGCGCATGGAGTCGCTCGACGAGGTGGCGCGGCTCCACAGCGTCGACATGCGCGACAACGAGTTCGTCGGTCATGCATCGCCGACCACCGGCGGCGCCGCTCAGCGCACGGCGGCGGCGGGGATCCAGACCGGCTTGGTGCTGGAGAACATCGGCCGGGGCTACGGCGCCACCGAGATCCACCGCGGTCTGATGGGCAGCCCGGGTCACCGCGCGAACCTGTTGAACCCGGACGTCACGCACGTCGGTCTCGGCGTCGTGAACGAGCCGGAGGGCGACCGCCGCGCCTTCCTCGCCACCGAGGTCTTCGTGCGAATGAACCGCGCGCAGGATCTGAGCGACGCGCCGAGCCGACTCGTCGCGATGATCAACGAGGGGCGCCGAGCGCGCGGCGCCCGCGAGCTCGAGGCGGATCCGAACCTGATGGAGGCCGCCGCCAACGCCGCGCAGGCCTACTTCGCCAATCCGGACCAGACGCGGCAAGATACGGTCGACGACGCGAGCGCGGGCCTCCGTGAGTTCGCCATCGCGTTCAGCAGAGTGGGGGGACTCATGACGGTCGTGAACGACATCGGCGAGGCGTCGCGCCTCGAGCCGACCTTCGATCCCGAAATCGCCTACGTCGGCATCGGGATCGCACAGGGCACTCGCCCAGACACACCGCCGAACAGCATCGCGGTGGTCATCCTGCTGGCCTGGCCGCGCTGATGCGCCTTCAGGTGGGGGTGGGGTTGCTCTTGCTCGCCTGCGGGCCGAGCGCGAGCCCGGCACCGGCGACTCCAGAGCCGGCGGTGGCCGAGCCGGAGGTCGCGCCGGAGCCGGAGGCGGCCGAAGCACCAGCCGAAGAGGAGGGTGGCGAGTGGGTGTGGGAGCCCAACGACTTCCGCACCCACGTCAACGCCGGCCGGTCGGGACCGGTCGTCGGCTACCTGATGACCCCGGAGTCACTCGAGGGCGCCGAGCGCCGCGGGAGCAGCATCCTGATCCGGACCGCGTTTCAGCGAGAGGGGCGGCTGCCGCTCTACGTGAGCATCTGGGCCGACCGCACCGAACCCTTCGAAGCGCCCCAGCCGCAGGAAGCGATTCGAGTGGCGAGCCACCATCGGGTGCAGCTGCACATCGACGACGAGGCGCCGATCGAGCTCGGCTGCGACACCATCGAGGTGCTCGAGGACGGCGACGGAAAGACCTGGGCCCGCGTGGCTCGCGGGGGCGTGGTGATCGAGGGGTGGATCGAAGGTCGCATCGAAGGCCGCGGCCCGGCGAGCTGCCCGGCGCGAGTCGTGCGCGAGGGCGAGCTGCCTTCCGGCTTTGTCGCGCGAGCGGCTCAGCCTCCCACCGTTCCCCGCCGTGGCTCGGTGTGGTGGTTGAGCGGCACCGAAGACGCGCGGAGCTGCGTGGAGTGGCGCTGGGCGCGGAACGGCCGCTCGCTCGAGCATCGAAGCGACGGTGGCGTGACGAGCTATGGGGTGGGTCGATCGGCCACCCAGTTGGAACTGACCGGGCCGGGGTTCCGTGGGGACGACGGGACGGGCATGGGAATGGGCTGCTCACACATCCTGCAGCTCGTCGGTGGCGACCAGGACACGTGGGTCTTCGTCCCCACGATGACCACCGACATCAGCGGCTACCACCCGGACGACGCGGAGGTCTGGTACCGCAGCGAGGCCGCGTGCGAGTCGGCTCGGGAAGCCGAGGCTCGGGCCCGCCAGGGCTGTTGAGTCCTTCCGCTGCGAGAAGAATGCATTTCGTGCTCGGAGCCCCCATGAAACATGGGGGTTCCGGGGATTATCCTGTCCCCGGGGTTTAACGACGACGGGCCGCGGAGTGCGCGGCCCGTTGGCGTGGATGGAAGGGCTGGCTCAGTAGGCCAGGCCGCCGCCTTCCTGCTTCTCGGGACCCTCGCCGAGGCGCTCGACGACGCCACCGCTGATCTCCTGGTACTCGAAGACCTCGCTGATGCGGAAGGCCGAGCCGTCGTCGGAGCGGATGGTGATGTCGACCATGCCCTCTTCCTCGTAGGGGGGCGCGGTCGCGACCATGGTCTGCGGGTCGACGATGGTGACGCTCGGCGAACGCTGGTTGCCGAAGAACACCGTGTAGCCGATGTCGGTGCGGAAGTTCTCGCCGATGATCTTCACGGGCTGATCGCCCTGCGTCGGCCCGTTGCGGGGGTCGACGTCGATGATCGCCATCTCGCCGCCGCCTTCGCCGCAACCGGCGAGGGGGATGATGAAGAGACCCGAGAGAAGGACCGTGGTGAGGAAACGGCTCATGACCGCGCGACGATATGCGAGCGGTCAACCGAGGGTCAAGACGGACCGTGTCAGCCGTGAGAATCGAGCGCTGGTGGCCGGACCACACATCCGCCGACCATTCGGCTCTTCCACTTGGCCTTCATGGCCTCGGCGATGTCCTCGAGCTCGAAGCTCGCACCCACATGTGGCGTGATCTCGCCGGCTTCCGCCCAGGCGAGGATCTCCCCCAGCCGGGTCTTCCGAAGGCTCGGGTCCTTGTGAGCCGCGATGGCCGCCGGGCAGCCGAGCACGTCGAGGCCCTTCATCAGCACGAGATTCGTGGGGAAGACGTTGGCGTTCGGCGCCCCTCGCTGGCCCTTCCCACGCGCGACGAAGGGGGTCGAGGCCCAGCCGACGATGAGGTAGCGCGCCCCGAAACGGACGCACCGGAGGGTCTCGTAGGCCACCTCGCCGCCGACCCCATCGTAGACGACGTCGGCTCCCTTGCCGTCGGTCAGGGCCTTCACGTCGTCTCGGAAGCGCCGCACGCCGCCCTCGTCGTTGCCGATCGCCAGCGTGTGATCCGCCCCCCGCTCGGCCACCACGGCCAGCTTCGATTCGGTCCGACCCGTCGCGATCACGCGGCAACCCGCGCGCTTCGCGAGATCCACCGCGGCCAGCCCGGTCGCTCCAGAGGCGCCGTGGATCAGGACCGTCTCGCCCTTCTGGATGCGCCCGCGGTGCAGGAGCACGTGGTAGGCCGTCTCGTAGGCGCCCAGGAGCGACGCGGCCTGGTCGAAGTCGAGCGGGCCCGGGATGGGGATGAGCGCCCGCTCGGGAGCGACGGCGTAGCTGGCGAAGCCACCCCAGCGCTGGTGGTCGCCCAGCGATCGCGGGCCAGCGAGCAGTCCGTCGAGCATGACCCGGTCTCCGGTCGCGAGCTCGCGAACCTCGGGGCCGACCTTCACGACCACGCCTGCGTACTCCAGGCCGGGTGTGTAGGGCGGTTTCGGCAGGTGCTGGTACTGGCCGCTCGTCATCATGAGGTCGACCCAGTTGAGGGCTGCGCTCCGGATGGCCACGACCACGTCGTCCCCGCGCTCCGGGTCCGGGATGGCCTGGTCCACCACCTCCAGGTGGTGCTCGATCGCGTCCATCGGGACCTCGCCCAGCTCCGTGATCTGTGCTTTTCGCCCGGCCCGCAGGGCCTCGCCGTCGGTCATGGCCGCGACCCTAGCGCGCTCCGGTCCCGCTTGACACTGGGGTCAGCAGACCACCAGACTTCGCTCGCGCTGCGGTGCGGAACGTCTCGTCGTCCCCACCGAACCCCCACGACCCAAGCTGCGGAGCGATGGCGGGGTTTCAGCGTACCGGCGCCAGCCCGAAGACCCCGAGACTGACCCAACGTGGCGAAGCAGAACCTCCTCCTCGTCGATGCCGACCCGCGAAGCCTGCGGGTCCTGGAGGTCAGCCTGCGCAAGGCGGGGTACTCGGTCGCGAGCTGCGAGGACGCGAAGGCGGCCCTCGAGATGGTCGAGCTGAGCGAGCCGGACCTGATCCTGAGCGACACTCGGCTCCCCGAGCTCGATGGCTTCGGCTTCGTGGAGAAGCTCCGTGAGAAGCCCGAGTATGCCGAGATCCCGCTGATCTTCCTCTCGAGCGACGGCTCGGTGGAGAGCAAGGTCCGGGGCCTCGAGCTCGGCGTCGAGGACTACCTCACCAAGCCGATCTACATCAAAGAGATCATCACCCGCGTGAACCTCGTGCTGCAGCGGCACGAGCGTCGCGGGCTCGAGCGACGGAGCCTCACCAAGACGCGCTTCAGCGGATCGCTCTCCGAGATGGGTCTCGTCGACCTCCTGCAGACCATCGACATCAGCCGAAAGTCCGGCGTGCTCGAGCTCTCCAACGGCGACCGCGGGGGCACCGTTCATTTCCTCAACGGGCGGCTGGTGCACGCCGAGAGCGGCAACCTCGAGGGCGACCGCGCGATCTATCGCTTCCTGGTCTGGAACGAGGGCGAGTTCGATCTCGAGTTCCGCGCCGTCGAGCCCGAGAAAGAGACCATCCAGACCAGCACCCAGGGCCTGCTCATGGAGGGCATGCGGCGGGTCGACGAGTGGGGGCGGATGCTCGAGCAGCTGCCGCCGCTCGAGTCGATCTTCGAGGTCGAGTCCGACGAGCTGCTCGACCGGCTCGCCGAGATCCCGGACGAGATCAATCACCTGCTGCGCCTCTTCGATGGGCACCACTCGCTCATGGACGTGGTCGACGAGGCCCGGGAGGACGACCTCCAGACGCTGGCGTCGATCTCGAAGCTCTACTTCGAGGGGTTGATCGTCGACACGGGTCGAACCGCCAGCGAGCGGGACCCGCTCGACGACCACGAGGCGGTGGTCCCAGCCGCCGAATCGATGCTCCCGGGGCGTGCCGATTCTGACGGTGTGCTCACCGATGGCTCCGCCATCGTGTCAGAGGGTGCCACGGGTGATCCCGAAATCCCCGGTGATTCTGGGGATGAACCACCTTCGACGGTTCCGGGCACGGAATCTGCAAAGTCGTCCGACGACTCGGGCCCTACGGATTCGACCGAGGCGACCCCAGAAATCGACGCGGCCAGCGACGACGAAGAAGAAGAAGACGAAGACGCCGATGACGAGTCGGCGGACTCCACTGGAGAAAAGACGATGGCGAAGAAGGGCAGGAGCCGACGGCGGCGCGCGAAGCGGAAAGCGGAAGACACCAAGTCGAACGTGATCCACTTCCCCGCCCAGAAGACCGCGAGCGGGGAGATCGTCTCGCCGGAGCCGATCGAGCCGGTCGAGGCCAAGCGCCGCGAGGACGAGTCGGGCCCGCAGCGCCTCGAGGCCGAGGAGGCGAAGGCCGAAGAGCCGAAGACGGAAGAGGCCGAGGCCGAAGAGCCGGAAGAGGCGAAGGCCGAGGCACCTGCCGAGGAGGCCGAGGAGCCGGAAGAGGCGAAGGCCGAGCCCGAAGAGGCTGCCGAGGAGGCGAAGGCCGAGAAGCCCGCGGAAGAGGAAGCGCCCGCCGAGGAGGCGAAGGCCGAGGAGCCCGCGGAAGAGGAAGCGCCCGCCGAGGAGGCGAAGGCCGAGGAGCCCGCGGAAGAGGAAGCGCCCGAGGAGGCGAAGGCGGAGGAGCCGCCTGCCGAAGAGGAAGCGCCCGCTGATGAGGCGAAGGCCGAGGAGCCGGCAGAGGCCGACGGCGAGCCTTCGGAAGAGGTCGCGAAGGGCGTCCCCGTCGAGGACGACGAGAAGAAGGCCGAAGCCAAGGACGAGAAGAAGGCCGAAGCCAAGGACGAGAAGGCCGAGGAGCAGAAGTCCGACGCCAAGACCGACTCGAACCAGTCCAGCGGCAAGAGCCGGAAGAGCCGCAAGAAGAAGAAGAAGCGCGGCAAGTCCAAGAGCGGCGGCTCCAGCAGCTCGAGCTCCAGCAGCAGCGACGACAAGAGCGGCGCCGAGAAGAGCGGCGCCGAGAAGAGCAGCAGCAACGAGAGCAGCAGCAAGAGCACCGGCAAGTCCAAGACGCGGAAGACCACCCCGGCCACCGGCTCGGGCAAGGAGACGACCTCGTCCCAGACCATCCGGGCCATCACCGAGACCGGTGAGCATGCCGCGGTCGCCTCGGACTTCTTCACGGCTCCCAGCTACGAGGAGACGATCGAGCCCGACAACTGGGACGACCTCGACGTCACGCCGAAGAAACTCACCGGTGGCGACAAGAAGCTCGCGATGATCACCGGCATCGGCGTGCTGGTGTTCGTCCTCGGCTTCGGCGGGTACTGGATCTACCAGAACTACATCATGCCGGCCCCGGCCGAGATGAACCCACGCGCCACCGCCCGCCTCCCCGAGATCACGCCCATGCAGGACGACGGCTACGAGGACGAGGGCTACGAGGACGAGACCCCCGAGGGGGAATCGGAGACCGAGGCCGCTCCCACCGAGGGCGAGACCGCCGAAGGCGAGCTTGCCGAGGGTGAGGCCGAGGGCGAGCTCGCCGAAGGGGAGACCGCCGAAGGCGAGCTTGCCGAGGGCGAGACCGCCGAGGGCGAGACCGCAGAAGGGGAGACCGCCGAGGGCGAGACCGCCGAGGTCCCGGCTCCGACCGGCGACTACGCGACCCTCCTCGAGGAGGCCAACGGGCTCCGCGGCCGCCGCAAGGAGGCCAAGCTCCGCGAGGCCATCGATGCGAACCCCTTGGGCGGCGAGGCGTTGACCGAGCTCGCGTGGATCCTGCTCAACCGCGGCCAGTACGCGGAGGCCCGGGACTTCAGCCAGCGGGCGAGCACCATCGACCCGACCAGCTCCAAGGCGTGGATCACCCTCGGCGCGGCGCGCCAATCGCTTCGCGACCAGGAGGGAGCGATGGAGGCGTACCGGAACTGCGTCGAGACGGGCACTGGCCAGTTCGTGGCCGAATGCCGGCGCGTTCTGCGCTGATGGTTTCGATTCGCGTTACACATCTCGGGTGAATTAATCCACCCGAACAGACGTTCCTGATCGTCGCGGCCACCTCCCTTCTCAAGGGGGTGGCCGTCGTCGTATATCGATGAATCCCAGCGCTGGGACTTCGGTCTCAGCCGCGCCGGGGCGACGCCCCGTGGAATGGAGAGAAATCGATGATCCGAAGAAGAATCGAAGCCCTCATGCTCATGCTCATGCTCGCGGTCGCCGTCGGCGGCTGTGACGAGGAGACCCCGGAGGTCGATGAGGAAGTCGAGGTCCAGGCCGACGACGAGGCCGCCGAAGAGACGGCCGCCGCGTTCAACCCCGCCACCCTCCTCAACAACGTGATGGCGCGCCTCGGCGGCGCGATGATGGTCGCCGGCAACAACCTGGTCGTCGAAGTGCTTCCGCGAGCCAGCGGTGACGTCCAGGGCCTCGTCTACGACGCCGAAGGCAACGTGGTCCAAGGGGCCAAGCTCACGGTCGTGGCCAAGGGTTCCGACGGCTCCGAGAAGACGGTCGACCTCGAGTGGGACGCCGTGGCCGAGGCCTACATCGGCACCGCTCGTCCGGAGGACGACGACACGGAGAGCGATCTCCTCGCCACGGGCCCGCTGCGGGTCGAGGTCGAGGTGGACGGCGAAGCCGAGGTGAGCGGTGAGGCCGAGGTGGTCGCCGTGGCTCCCACGCCGATCTACGGCGGCGACGTCCTGGTCGCCGGCGACATCTCGGCGGAGTACGTCGCGCTCCCCTCGGGCGACATCCAGCTCGTCGCGTACGGCCCGGACGGCCTCCTCACCGACGCCGACCTCAAGGTCGAGGTCCCGGACGCCGAGGGCGAGGCACACGAGATCGACCTGGTCTGGAACGCCGACGCCAGCGCTTACCTCGGCAGTGTCGAGGAGGGCGTGACGCTCGATACCGGCGCCATCACTTTCTCTGCCGAGCGCGCTGGTGTCCTTCGCCGGACCCGCGTGGCGCGAGCGCCGATCCGCCCCCCGACGCACGAGGGTGACGTGGTCGTCGTCGGCAACATGACCGTCGAGCTCGTCCCGCAGCCGGACAACAAGATCCGTGCGTACGTGATCGGCAAGGACGGCACCGCCGTCGAGGCCGACGCCGATGCGCAGCTGAGCTTCGCGTTCGGTGGCGCCATCGATCCGATCCCGGCCGCATGGGACGCCAACGCCGGCGCCTACGTCGCGGTCATCCCC
Source organism: Deltaproteobacteria bacterium (assembly GCA_017644045.1). Lineage (GTDB taxonomy): Bacteria > Myxococcota_A > Polyangia > Polyangiales > Houyiibacteriaceae > UBA1660. The sequence continues at coordinate 426,427 of JAEPMI010000005.1, read as the reverse complement.
CCCGACATCGACGTCTCCGCCAACCGGATGCGCGTCCGCGTGCGTCGCAACGGGCGGACCCATCGCGGCGCCATCGCGTGTCCGGCGGGTCGAGCCCTCGGCGTGGGCTGGCGTGCCCGCATCGAGAGCGGTGAGGGCGGCGCCATTCCGCCCGGCCAGGCTCGCGTGGTGATGGCCGGTCCCGACATCCGTGCCCGCTTCCGCGGCAACGCGGTGCCGGGGGGCCGCACCGCCATGGCGAACGCCATGGTCGAGGCGCCGAACGCGGCCGTGATGGTCAACGTCAACGGCCAGGCGGCCGCCGAGCGCCTTCGCGGCGCGGCCGCGCGCGCCCGCGGCGCCGCGGTGATGGTGAACGTCCGGGCCCCGATGGTGAACGTCCAGGCCCCGAACGTGACGGTCATGACCTCCGGTGGCGGCAGCGCCATGAGCTCTGCGATGGCGTCCACGCGCCGCCGCGGCGGCAGCGCCGGCGCGAGCGTGATGGCCGGCATCATGGTCGGCTTCGGCAACTAGTTTCCCGGGGGGTTCGATGCGAACCGCCGCCTTGCTCGGGCCGAGCCCGAGACTGCGGCTCCCCCGACTCCGGGTGCTCCGCACCCGCCCTCGCTTCGCTCGGGCACTCGGCCTTCGGCCTCGTGTTCGAGCTCACTGAAGCACACGGACACGAGCCCGTCGGGGAAACCGGCGGGCTCGTCGTCTTTCTGGGGACGTGCACGAATCTGAGGGATCGAAGGGCCGAGCGCCTGCGCCGCGGGCCTCACACCTCTCGGGACCGGTGGTGCCGATCAGCTCTTCCGTGCACGTGCACGTGCACGAGTACGAGTACGAGCACGAGTTCGCGTTGGGCGCTTTCTCAATGCCCTGCTTTCACCCGCGTCCCTGGGCGCGGTATAGGCGGGCGATGGCAGAGATGCGAAACGGTCTGGTCCGCTACGAGGTGCTGGAAGGCGGCGTGGCGAGGCTCACGCTCACCAACCCACCGGCGAACGCCTACAGCCACGAGATGATGCGCGACCTCGACGACGCGATCCTCGAGGCGCGCTTCGACGACTCGGTGCAGGTCATCGTCATCGCAGGGGAGGGCGACAAGTTCTTCTGCGCGGGCGCCGACATCGCGATGCTCGACGAGGTCACGCCGGCCTTCAAATACAACTTCTGCCTCCACGCGAACGAGACGTTGCTTCGGCTGGAGCACACGTCGAAGCTGGTGATCGCGGCGATCGAAGGCCACTGCGTCGGCGGCGGTCTCGAGGTGGCGATGGCCGCCGACCTCCGCGTCGCCGCCGCGGGCAAGGGCAAGCTCGGGCTGCCCGAGGTCGCGCTCGGCGTGCTCCCCGGGACCGGCGGGACCCAGCGTCTCGCGCGCCTGCTCGGACGGAGCAAGGCCATGCAGATGATGGTCACGGGCGAGCTCGTGAACGTCGACGACGCCAAGGCCATCGGCCTGGTCCACGAGGTCTGGGAAGCCGAGGGCTTCATGGACCGGGTCGTCGAGTACGCCCGCAGCTTCACGGCGCCCGCCAAGGCGAGCCTCGCCGTCGGTCTCATCAAGCGCGCGGTCCAGACGGGGACCGACCTGCCGCTCGAGCAGGGCCTCGCCCTCGAGCGCGAGCTCCAGCAGCGCCTCTTCTCGAGCGCGGACGCCGCCGAGGGCATCGGCGCCCACGTCGGCAAGCGCAAGGCCCAGTTCTCCGGTAAGTGAGTCGCACCATGAGCCTCCCCGACAAGAGCCCCGACGACGTCGTCGTCATCGACGCCCTTCGCACCCCCATCGGCAAGGCCCGCGGGTCCCTCGCCCGGATTCGCCCGGACGACATGGCCGCGCACGTGCTGCGCGCGCTCCTCGAGCGCAACGGCGCGGCCAAGGAGGCCGTCAGCGAGGTGATCCTCGGCGCGACCAACCAGGCCGGCGAGGACAACCGGAACATCGCCCGCATGGCCGCGCTCCTGGCGGACCTCCCCTACGAGGTCACCGGTGTCACCGTGAACCGCCTCTGCGGCTCCGGCCTCGAGGCCGTGATCCAGTGCGCCCGCGCGCTCGCCTTCGGGGACCACGACGTGATGGTGGCCGGCGGCGTCGAGTCGATGACCCGCGCGCCCTACGCGTACCCGAAGGCCGACGAGGCCTTCCCGCGCAAGCCCCCGACGGTCTACGACACGAGCCTGGGCTGGCGCTTCCAGAACCCGAAGATGGCCGAGCGCTTCCCCCTCCTCGGCATGGGCATGACCGCCGAGAACGTCGCCGAGGAGTACGGCGTGTCGCGCGAGGACCAGGACGCCTTCGCGGTCTCGAGCCACAAGAAGGCCGCGGCCGCGTGGGAGGCGAAGGCTTTCGCCGACGAGGTCGTCGCGATCACGGCGCCGCCGGCGCACCGGAAGGCGCAGCCGACCGAAGTCACCACCGACGAGTGCGTGCGTCCGGACTCGAGCGTCGAGGCCCTCGCCAAGCTCCGCACGGTCTTCAAGGCCGACGGTACGGTCACCGCGGGCAACGCGTCGCCGCTCAACGATGGCGCCGCGGTCGTGCTGATGACCAGCCGTCGCTGGGCCGACGCCAACGGTTGCACCCCGATCGCGCGCTTTCTCGGCTCGGCCTCCGCGGGCGTCCACCCGAACGTGATGGGCATCGGTCCGATCCCGTCGACCAAGAAGGTCCTGAAGCGCCTCGGTCTGGAGCCGGGCGATCTCGACGTCATCGAGCTCAACGAGGCCTTCGCCTCTCAGAGCCTCGCGTGCGTTCGTGAGATCGGCCTCGACCAGGAGAAGGTCAACGTGCTCGGCGGCGCGATCGCGCTCGGTCACCCGATCGGGTGCAGCGGCGCTCGGATCGTCGGCACGCTCATGACCGCCATGAAGCGTCAGGACGCGACCCTGGGGCTCGCCACGCTCTGCATCGGCGTCGGTCAGGGGCTCGCGGCCGTCTTCGAGCGCGAGTCCTGATGGCGGACGAGCGTACGGGCCTGGCGGTCGTCGGGTCGGGCAGCTGGGGCCGCAACCACGTGCGCAGCCTGGCGACGATGCCGGGCGTCGAGCTTCGCTGGGTCTGCGAGAAGGACGAGGCGGCCGCGCAGTCCGTCCGCGCCAACCACCCCGGCGTCCAGGTCACCCGCGACCTCGAGCAGGTGCTCGCCGACGACGCGGTGAAGGGCGTGGTGATCGCCACCCACGCGCCTTCGCACGCGCCCCTGGGCAAGATGGTGCTCGCCGCGGGCAAGGACGCCCTGGTGGAGAAGCCGCTCGCGCTCGACCCGGCCGACGCAGCCGAGCTGGTCCGTCTCGCCGACGAGGGCGAGCGCATCCTCATGGTCGGTCACCTCTTGCTCCATCACCCCGCGGTCGAGGCGCTGAAGACGCTCGTCGACTCGGGCGAGCTCGGCGACATCCTCTACGTGGTGTGCCGGCGGCTGAACCTCGGCGTCGTTCGCCAGAACGAGAACGCGTGGTGGTCGCTCGCGCCGCACGACCTCTCGATCGCGCGCTACCTGCTCGGCACCGAGCCGGTGGCCGTGAGCGCGACCGGCGGCGCCTTCCTGCAGACCGAAGCGGGCATCGAGGACGTCGTCTTCGCCACCGTACGCTTCGCCGGCGACCGACTCGCTCACGTGCACGTGAGCTGGCTCGACCCACACAAGACCCGGATGCTCACCGTGGTCGGCTCCAAGAAGATGGCCGTCTTCGACGACACGTCCGGCGACCAGAAGCTGACGATCTACGACAAGGGGGTCGAGCCTCCGAAGTCGCTGACCTACGCCGAAGGCGTTCGCGTTCGCACCGGCGACATCCGCATCCCCGCGATCCGCATGAGCGAGCCGCTCCGCCGTGAGCACGAGGCCTTCGTTCGCGCCATCGAGACCCGGGAGGTCCCGCTCGGCGACGGGCGCTCGGGCCTCGCGGTCGTCCGCGCGCTCGAGGCCGGTAGTCGCTCGCTCGCGGCGGGTGGCAGCGAGATGCAGGTCCGGTCGTGAGCGCCTCGGTCCACGAGACCGTCTTCGTCCATCCGACCGCCATCGTCGACGAAGGCGCGGCGCTCGGGGCTGGGACCAAGGTCTGGCACTTCGTCCACGTCTGCAGCGGCGCGACCGTCGGCGAGCGCTGCATCTTCGGCCAGAGCGTCTTCGTCGGACCCGGTGTGGTCGTGGGGAATGGCGTGAAGGTGCAGAACAACGTGAGCCTCTACGCCGGGGTCGAGCTCGAGGACGATGTCTTCCTCGGCCCGAGCTGCGTGCTCACGAACGTGATGCACCCCCGCGCCCACGTGGAGCGCAAGAGCGAGTTCCTACCCACCAAGATCCGGCGCGGCGCGACCGTCGGCGCCAACGCGACCATCGTCTGCGGCTCGGAGATCGGTGCCTATGCCTTCATCGGCGCCGGCTCCGTGGTGACCCGCGACGTCGCGCCCCATGCGCTGGTCTTCGGTGCGCCTGCCCGCCGCCATGGGTGGGCCTGCCGTTGCGGCGAGAGGCTCCCCGAGAGCGCCGCGCCGACTTGCGAACGCTGCGGCGACAGCTACCGCATCGACGGCGATCGCTGCATGCTCGTCGACCCATGACCGACCCGATCCCCCTCCTCGACCTCTCCTCCCAACACCGAGAGCTGGAAGGTGAGCTCCGCGGCGCCTTCGACCGCGTGCTCGCCCACGGCGGCTTCATCCTCGGCAAGGAGGTCGCCGCATTCGAAGAGGCGGTCGCCGCGTATCTCGGTGTGCCCCACGCCATCGGTGTGTCGAGTGGCACCGACGCGCTCCTGGTCGCGCTGATGGGCCTCGACGTCGGGCCCGGCGACGAGGTGATCACCACCCCCTTCACCTTTTTCGCGACCGCGGGTGTCGTCAGCCGCCTCGGCGCGACCCCGGTCTTCGCGGACATCGATCCGGAGACGTTCAACCTGCGCCCCGACGCGGTCGCTGCCGCACTGACCGAGAAGACCAAGGCGGTCATCGGCGTCGACCTCTTCGGTCAGCCCTGCGACATCGACGGCCTTCGAGAGGCGGCCGGACCGGCCACGCTCATCGAGGACGCCGCCCAGTCCATCGGCGCCAGCTATCGGGGTGAGCGGATCGGCGGTCATGCTCCCGCCGTGTGCTTCTCGTTCTTCCCGGCGAAGAACCTCGGCGGCCTCGGCGACGGTGGCATGGTCACCACGACCGACGACGAGCTGGCCACCAAGATGCGCCGCCTTCGCGTCCACGGGTCGCACCCGAAGTACTTCCACGCGATGGTCGGTGGGAACTTCCGCCTCGACGCATTGCAGGCCGCGTTCCTGAACGTGAAGCTGCCGCACCTCGAGGGCTGGATCGCCGCGCGTCGACAGAACGCCGAGTACTACGACGCTCGCTTCGCCGAGGCCGGGCTCGCGCCCGAGCGGCTCCGGACCCCCGTCCGCCGCGAGGCCGGTCACAGCTACAACCAGTACGTGATCCGCACCGACCGCCGCGACGCTCTTCGGGATGCGCTCACGGAGGCGGGAGTCGCGACCGCCATCTACTACCCGCGCCCGCTCCACCTGCAGGAGTGCTTTGCGGACCTCGGCTACTCGGAGGGCGATCTCCCGGAGGCGGAGCTCGCGTGTCACGAGGTGCTCGCGATTCCGACGGGGCCGAACCTGACCGAGTCGAACCGGGCGCGCGTCGTCAGCGCGGTACTCTCGGCGCTCGGCTGAGCTCCCCTTGCCCTTGCCCTTGGGGCGTTCCGCTCGTCTTCACGGCGCGAGCGACGTGACCAGCGCAGCCACCGAGTCGAAGCGCGGCGCGTCCTCGTACCCGCGGTAGTGGTCCAGCGGATCGATCAACGCCGCGTTCAGTCCCGCCGCGCGAGAGCCGACGACGTCGACGTCGGGGAGGTCGCCCGCGTACCAGCTCGGGCCGGCGTCGCAGTCGAGCTCTTGGAGCGCCATCGCGAAGATCGCCGGGTCCGGCTTCCGCACGCCGACGATGGCCGAGTCCACGATGACCTCGAACGCACCCTCGAGGCCGACCGCCTCGAAGAGCTCGGGGAGCTTCCCCTCCGAGTTCGAGACGACGCCGATGCGGAAGCCGAGGTCGCGGGCACGGTCGAGCGCATCCACGAACCCGTCCTGCACGCGGCGCCAGAGGTTGAAGCGCTGGTGCTCGGCCCAGAGCGCGTCGACGGCGGCCTCCAAGTCGCCCTCGGCGCCGGCTTCGCGTGCGAGCTCGCCGGCGAAGATGCGCCAACCGTTGGCGTGGCTGCCGCCCTCCCGAAGCGCAGCCTCGTAGCGGCGTTTGGCGACGGGCTCGGCCGCCGCGACGGCGCCGGGGTCGAGACCGAGCACGTCCGCGACCGCGCCGTGGTCGAGGAAGACGATCGTGTTTCCGGCGTCGAGGAGGAGGGCGCGTCGGCTCATCGCGGCGAGCATAGTCGGTGGCAGCTCGGTGACGACTCACGCCGCCTCGTGGCGTCCCGCCCGCGGGCCTGTCATCGATGCGCCCATGCGGTCGATCGCCATGCCGGCTCCGGGCCAGATCCGGGATGCCGTCACCGCGGACGCTCGCATCCGGCTGGGCACCTGGGACCGGCTCCGGATCGTAGCCGCGCTCGACACGGTGGCGCTCCACCTCACCGGCGGCCACGCCATCTTCGGCTTCGGGCTCCCGCTCTTCCTGATCCTCGCGATCGCCCTCGGCGTCTCCAAGCCGGAGGCGCCGCCCACCCGCCGCTTTCTCAGCCGCCGCAGCGAGCGGATCCTGATGCCCTGGCTCTTCTGGTCCGGGGTGCTCTTCGTGGGCCAGGTCTGGATGGCCAGCCGCCGGGGGCAGCCACTCTTCGCGTGGCTCGACCCGCGGATGCTCCTCTACGGACCGCGTATCCACCTCTGGTTCCTGCCCTTCATCGTGGTCGCGGGGCTCGTCGCGCATCGCGTGCATCGGCGCTTCCCGAAGGCCGGCGCGCCTGCCGTCCTCGGCGCGGTGGTCGTCGCGGGTCTCTGCCTGTGGATCCCACCACAGCGTTCCTTCGGTTGGCCCTTCGACCAGTGGCTCTTCGCGTTGCCCGCGGTCCCGCTCGGCTACGCGCTCGGCCGCGGCCTCGCCCTCGCGGGCGGTCTGGACCGCTTTCGGCGAGCGGCGACGGTCGGCTGGGCGCTCTTCTGCGTGGTGGGTCTCGCGGTGGTGGCGATCGAGCCCGGTTCACGCGGCTTCCTCCTTCGCACCGCGGGCGGCCTCGGGCTGCTCGTCGTCGGTGCCTGGCTTCCAGCGCGATCCGACGGGCTCACCCGCCGGCTCGCTCCGCTCATGCTCGGCGTCTACATCCTCCACCCCGTCGTCTACCAGTGGGGCCTCAAGCCACTCTTCCTCGAGGCGGGCGTGCACTCCGTCCGGTGGCTCCGCGTGGTCGTGACCTTCCCGGTGACGATGCTCCTGGTCGCCGCGCTTCGGCAGACGCCGCTGCGGCGCTTCCTCTAGGGCGTGACGAGGAAGTCGGCGGCGACGGGCTGGTGGTCGCTGGCGGCGTCGACCTCTCCGCCGTGGAGGATGACCACGTCGGTGGCCGAGGCGGCCATCTGGGGCGAGCCGAGGATGTAGTCGAACTGCCGGCGCACGCGGTCGAAGACGAAGGTCCAGCGGTCGTCCTCGGGCACCTCGAGGGTCAGGTCCACGAGCGAGCCGGCGAGGATCTCGTCCAGGGGTGCAGAGCCAGGGATGTCGTTCAGGTCGCCAACGACCAAGATGTTGTTCAGGCCGGAGCTGATCCGAGCCTCGGCGATCTGTGCGGTGTACGCCGCTTCCGCTTGCCGGATGTCCGCGCCGCCGTCCCTCATCGAGCGGAAGTGCACGATGATCACCCCCACGGTCGCGCCACCGACATCCACGAAGACCTCGAGCGCGTCGCGGGTGAAGTAGATGTCGTCCGAGCCATCGGGCAGCGGAAAGCGCTCACCGAGGTGGCTGGTGACCATCGGCGACGACGCCAGCGGCAGGCGGGTGATGTAGCCCACGTCGATGCCGCGTCCGTCGAAGGCGTCGATGAGGCCGTACTGCTCGTAGCCGAGCTGGTCCGCGAGCCGCCCGAGGATGGCCTCGTTCTCGACCTCCTGGAGCGCGATGAAGTCGGCCTCGAGCGGGGTGAGGACGGCTGCGATGTCGTCGAGCTTCCGATTCACCACGGCCGCGCTGGGGACGTCGTCGATGGTGTCCGGATCGTCCACTTCGTCGAAGAGGTTCTCGACGTTCCAGGTCACCACGCGCATCGGGGTGGCGACCGCCTCGGCGTCGACCCCCGCATCGGGGGTCGGTCCGTCTCGCCCATCATCCCCACATCCAACGGCCAAGAGCGCGAGCAGCGCCACCGTGGCCGGCGCGAAGCGAAGCGAGAAACCCATTCCACATCCGTGACACACGGGGGCCTCCTCCGCACCCTCTCTGCGGGCTTCCGAGCGCACGGCCGCTCTGATATTCTCCGACGCCGAGGAGACACGATGCAGCCCCACGAAGAAGCCATCCTGAAATCCCTGGTCGCCGTGGCGTGGGCCGACGGTCGCGTGGACGGCGACGAGTCCGAGGTGATCGACGCCCTGCTGGAAGCCTTCGGTGTCGACGGCGAGGCCGCCGACGGACTCCGGGAGTTCGCCAAGGAAGAGCGCTCCATCGACGACATCCCTCTCACCGAGCTCAGCGCCACCGATCGGCGGATGCTCCTGCAGCACGCGGTCATCGTGACCTGGGTCGACGGCGAGCAGCACGAGAAGGAGCTCGAGGTCCTCGACAAGCTCGCGGCGCGGCTCAACCTCCCCGAGGACGAGGCGAAGGCCCTTCGCGAGGCCGCAAACGACCGCGCCAAGCGGATGCTAGAGCTCTCCTGATTGGGGGTCTTTTTCGAAAAGACCCCGGCTCGTCGCGAGTGAATCGCTTCTCGCCTCCCCAAAAACCTGAAGATCTCGCACGTAGCGCTCGGTGCGTCCTCGCTACGCTCGTCCTCCGTCCATCTCCCGATTCGGCCCCTTCCTCAATTGAGGCGCGCGGGGTTTGCTTCCAGGAGCAAGCAAACTAACCTCCCCGGTCCATGCCAAGCCGATATCAGGCCCCCTTCGGCCCCGAAGGCCCGGCCCCGATCGATCGCGAGATCGCCCGCAAGCTCTTGACCGTCGCCCTCGAGAAGGGTGGTGACTACGCCGACCTCTTCTTCGAGTACTCGGTGAGCGGGAGCTACTCCTACGACGACGGCATCCTGAAGTCCGTCGGTCGCTACGTGTCGATGGGCCTCGGGGTCCGCGTCATGAAGGGCGACGCCACGGGGTACGCCTACGTCGAGGACCTCGACATGGCCGCCATGCGCCACGCGGCTCGGACCGCGGCGCAGATCGCAGCGAGCGGCACGCACCCGCCGGCCGAGCTGGCGGCGACGGGCGTGCCGTCCCGCTACGGCATCACCCAGCTCAGCCTCGAGGTCCCCGGCGAGACCAAGAAGGCGATCCTCGAACGCGCGGACGCCGCGGCTCGCAAGGCCGACCCGCGCATCGTTCGCGTGACCGGATCGATCAGCGAGGAGCTCCGCGAGATCCTCATCGCCAGCAGCACCGGCCGCTTCGTTCGCGACCGGCAGCCGCTCATCCGCTTCGGTATCCGCGCGATCGCCGAGGAAGACGGCAAGCGCCAGTCCGGCTCGTCGGGCGGCGGTGGCCGCATGGGCATGGACTACTTCGACCAGCACTCGCCCGAGGAGCACGCCGCCGAGGCCGTGCGCCAGGCGATCCAGATGCTCGACGCCCGTGAGGCGCCCGCCGGTGAGATGGAGGTCGTCCTCGCTCCCGGCGACAGCGGCATCCTCTTGCACGAGGCCGTCGGCCACGGGCTCGAGGCGGACTTCAACCGCAAGAAGACCAGCAACTACTCGGACCGCATCGGCGAGGTCGTCGCCAGCGAGCTGTGCACGGTGGTCGACGACGCCACGCTCCCCTTCGGGCGCGGCACCATCAACGTCGACGACGAGGGTCTGCTCCCGGAGAAGGCCACGCTCATCGAGAAGGGCGTGCTCCGCGGATACATGCAGGACCGACATAGCGCCGAGGTCATGGACTCGACCCCCACCGGCAACGGCCGGCGCGAGTCCTTCAAGAGCCACCCGATGCCCCGCATGACCAACACGTTGTTGCTCGAGGGTCAGGACGATCCCGAGGACATCCTCAAGAGCGTGAAGAAGGGCGTCTACGCCCGGAAGTTCGGCGGCGGTCAGGTCGACATCTCGAACGGCGACTTCGTCTTCTCGCTGACCGAGGGCTACCTGATCGAAGACGGCAAGCTCACCGCGCCGCTCAAGGGCGTGAACCTCATCGGCAACGGCCCGGACGTGATGCGCAAGGTGGTGATGCTCGGCAACGACCTCGAGGTCTCCGACGGCATCTGGACCTGCGGCAAGGACGGTCAGTCCGTCCCGGTCGGCGTCGGCTGCCCCACCATCAAGATCTCGGCCGTGACGGTCGGCGGAACCCAGCTCGGATAGATCGATGAGCAGCGAAGAAGTCCTCGAATCCCTCCTCGAGATCGGTGACCAGGTCGTCGCCGAGGCTCTCGCCAAGGGCGCGACCGTGGCCGAGGCCACCATCCGCCAGGGCTCTCACCTGAGCACGAAGGTCCGCAAGGGCGAGCCGGAGCTGGTCGAAGAGGCCGGCTCTCGCGCGCTCGGCATGCGGGTGGTGATCGGCAAGCAGGTGGCGGTCACCTACACGTCCGACCTGAGCGCGCAGGGGCGGGCGCAACTCGTGGCCGACGCCATCGAGCTCGCTCAGCTCAGCCAGGAAGACGAGTTCGCCGGACCGCCGGACCCGTCGCTCCTCTCGGATGTCGCGGACCACGTCGATCTCGACACCTACGACCCGACGATGGACGCCACCGGCGCCGAAGAGGCGTTGAAGCGCGCGCTCGCCGGGGAAGCCGCGGCGTTCGCGGCGGACGAGCGCATCACGAACAGCGAGGGTGCGACCTTCACCCGCGCCAGCGGTGGCTCCGCGCTCGTGACCAGCGGTGGCTTCCGCGGCACCAGCCGTGGCACCTACGCCTCGCTCGTGGTCAGCCCCGTCGCCGACGACGCCGATGGCAAGAAGCGCAGCGGATACCACTGGACCGCGAAGCGCCAGCTCGCCGAGCTCGAAGACCCGGCCGCCGTGGGCGCGGAAGCTGCTCGCCGGACCCTCCGCAAGCTCGGCGCCGCGAAGATCGACTCGCAGGAGATGCCCGTGGTCTTCGACCCGGACGCCGCCCGGGCGATCCTCGGACTGCTCGCTGGCTGCGTGAACGGCGGCGCGATCTGGCGTCGGAGCAGCTACCTGCTCGACCGATTGGACTCGCAGGTCGCCTCCGAGCTGGTCACCATCATCGACGACCCGCTCATCCCGCGCGCCCCTGGCTCGCGGCCCTACGACGGCGAGGGGCTCCTCAGCCGCAAGAACGTGGTCGTCGACGGCGGCACGCTGAAGACCTACCTGCTCGACAGCTACGCCGCGCGAAAGCTCGACATGGAGAGCACCGCCAGCGCCTCTCGCGGCGCCAGCGGTGGCGTCGGCCCGTCGACCTCGAACTTCGTGCTCCAGCCGGGCGAGATGAAGCCCGAGCAGGTGCGCGACGTCCCGAAGGGTCTCTACGTGACCGAGATGATGGGCTTCGGCTTCAACGCCGTCACCGGCGATTTCAGCCGCGGCGCCGCCGGCTTCCTGATCGAGAACGGCGAGCTCACGCAGCCGGTCGCCGAGGTGACCATCAGCCTCAACCTCGACGAGCTGCTGAAGCGGATCGACGCGGTCGGTGACGACCTCGATCTGAGGACGAGCACCGCCGCGCCGACCTTCCGCGTCAGCTCGATGACCGTCGCCGGTCGCTGACCTTCTCGTTCTTCCGCAGCTGCCGCCGGCGCCGAACCGTCAGGATCAGCGCCAGCAGCACCGGCGCGCCCGTGACACCGAAGCCGCTCACCGAGCACGGGCCGCCGCTGCAGCCCAGGTCGTAGTCGTCGTCGTAGGACGGCGGCGGTCCCGAGGGCGGCGAGCCGTAGGGGCCGGCAGCACACAGCTCCGTCGGCGGCATCGTCGAGTAGAAGCCCGACTCCGCCGGCGATTGCTCGCCGAGGGCGTACTCGTAGACCTCGCGGTGCTCCGCGCCGTCGTTGGCCGCAGGCGCGTAGGAGCCGCCCGGACAGCAAGCGAGGGGGATGCGCACCAACGTCTCGCGTTGCACCAAGCCGCCGTCGCCGAAGGGCTCGGTCGACGGGTCCTCGATCACTCGCGTGTCCATCTTCTCCTCGGCCATGCGTCGCTCGATCTGGATGCGGGTCATCCAGCCCTGATCCAGGCCGAAGCCACGGAGCGCGCGGTCGCTCTCCGCAAAGGGTGAGAGCTCGAAGGGCTGCGCCTGTCGAAGGAGGCCGTCGCCGTCCTCCAGCTGCATCCGCGTGGGGGCGAGGACCACCAGGTCGGTCTCCACCACGCCGCCCACGGGGTCGTAGGTGAGCTCGTGGCTGATGGGCAGCTCGCCGCCCACGTAGCTGACGACCAGCGGCGGGAGCACGCGGCGGGTTCCCGGGTCGGCGTCCGCCGGTTGCACCTGGACCGCCACGAACCACTGGCCCTCGCCGATGTAGCGCTCGAAGGCGGCGTCATCGGTCTCGTCGTGCGCCAGGCCGCGCTCGTCCATCCAGTTCGAGAGGGCGAAGAGCGACGTGGCGCTCAGCACGGTCACCTCGTAGTCCTCGCCGACCGGGATGGTCTCGTACACCACGGCGTCTTCCTCGGTCGGCTCGGCATCGGGACCGGCGTCGCGGGCATAGACCACGCGCCCCGCGTCGTAACTCTCGAGCCCAGGCCGGTAGTAGTCGCCGTCGTCACTGCACCCGGTCGCGAAGAGTGGTCCCGCGAAGAGGCCGGCGAGCAGCGACTCGCCGACGCTCCGTTCGCGCCGCGAGTAGTGCGGGTCCGAGCACTGGAAGCCGAGCGACGAGTCCTCGCGATAGGTGACCTCTTCGCGAACCCAGCCGCCGCTGATCCGCTCGATGCCCGCCATCAGCTCCTCGGGTGCGCCGTGCACGTCCGCGCGGCGAGGGACCGGCATGATCATGCCGGCCTTCCCACCGCCCCCGTAGATCGCCGGCTGCACGACCACGTGCGAGAGCGTGCCGAAGACCTTCGTCGCCGGGCTGCCGTCGGGGCAGAGCGGCGCGTCGGGCTCGCCGGTCTCCGACGTCCCGGCGTCGTTCTCGTCGGCGGAGCCGCCGTCGCCCTCGCTCGCGGAGCCCGCGTCCTCCGTGAGCGTGACGCCGAGATCGATCGCGCTGCCCATCGACCCAGCGTCCGCGTCCGGCGTGCCGGCGTCCATCGCGGATTCCACGCCGCCATCCATGTCGGGCACTGCGGGACACTCCCACCCGACGTGCTGCTCCGGCGCGCGCACCATCACCACCGTCGTCAGCGGATCGAAGAGCACGCCCTCCTCTCCGCTTTCCGAGACCGGCTCCACGATGCGGCACACCGCCGAGGCGATCTGCGGGCTCGCGAGCCAGAGCACCAGCAGCGCCATCGCGCCGCGGCGTACCGTTCCATTCCAAGTCGTCATTTCAAACCTCCCACGCAGGCCGAGCCTCGCCATCACGCCACCGGGGGCGGCGTCCCCACGAACCTCGACAAGCTATGGAGGGAGGACACAGCAAGCCCCGTGCCTCGCCGTGGATTCACCCGCAGTGGGCGAGTCCGCCCGGTGCGGCCGGTGAGACCACGACATCGGTGCGCACGCCCACGTGCCAGCGCGTGCCACCCTTGGCTCGGGCACGCCTCGTCTGGTAGCTGTGGCGCGTGAGCGACAAGCGTCTCGAGCGGCTCCTCCCCGTCGACCGTTGGCCGACGCGTTCCGAGGCGGCGGAGATGCGCCTCTTCCAGCCGCTCGACGTGGGCAACGTCTCACTCCGAGAGCGCACGTGGGTTCCGGCGATGGTGCCCTGGCGCGCGACGCACGAAGGCGAAGTCACCGACGCGGTGATCGCGTGGTATCGGCGCTTCGCCGAAGGGCAGCCCGGCGCGATCGTCGTCGAAGCGACGGGCATTCGCGACGTCCCGAGCGGACCGCTCCTGCGCATCGGGCACGATCGATTCCTGCCCGGTTTGAAGTCGCTCACCGACTCGGTGAGCGAAGCCTCCGACGGACGGACGCGCCTCTACATTCAGTTGATCGACTTTCTCGCGATCAAGCGGCGGCCGCCGAAGGAGAAGTTCCTTCGTCGCTTCCTCCAGGTCGACGACCAGCTGCGCGGTCGGCTCGAAGCGGAGGGGCTGACCGACATCGCACACGCGGACGAGCACGCGCTCCGCGAGGCGCTGATCGCGCTGGACGACGATCGCCTCGACGCCGTGCTCCCCGATCGCGAACGCGAGAGCCTGCGGATGGGCTACCGCGAGCGCGTCACCGACACCGAGCTCGAGCACATCCGCGAGCTCCCCGAGGTCCTGCCCGGTCTCTTCGCCGACGCCGCCGAGCGCGCCATGGCGGCCGGCTTCGATGGAGTGGAGCTCCACTACGCCCACGCCTACACGCTGGCCTCGTTCCTGAGCGCACGGAACGACCGGACCGACGGTTACGGGGGCGACCGAGCGTCGCGCGCGCGTCTCCCCCTCGAGGTCTACGGCGCCGTCCGCCAGCGCGTGGGCGCGGAGCGCACCGTCGGCGTCCGGTTCCTCGGCGACGAGGTGATCGAAGGAGGCAGCCACCTGGAGGACGCCGTCGACTTCGGCGTGCGCTTCGCCCAGGCTGGCTTCGACTTCCTCTCGATCAGCAAGGGCGGCAAGTTCGAGGACGCCAAGCAGCCGCGGGTCGGCGAGGCCGCCTATCCCTACACCGGACCGAGCGGCCACGAGTGCATGCCCACCGTGAAGATCGACGAGCGCGGCCCCTTCGGTCGCAACGTCCCGCTCGCGGCCGCGGTTCGCGCCGCGGTCCGCGCCGCCGGCCACGAGACCCCCGTCATCGCCGCCGGCGGCATCTCCAGCCCCTGGCAGGCCGAGGCCGTGCTCGAGCGCGGTGACGCAGACGTGGTCGCCGCCGCCCGTCAGTCCCTCGCCGACCCCGACTTCTTCCGGAAGATCCGCCTCGGCCACGGCGACCAGGTCCGCCGCTGTTTCTTCACGAACTACTGCGAGGGCCTCGACCAGAAGCACCGCGCAGTGACCTGCCAGCGCTGGGACCGCGACTTCGAGAGCCCCGACCCGACCGGTCTGCGCTCCGCGGACGGCAAGCGCCGCCTCGTCGCGCCCCCCTGGCAGCCGTAGGCCCACCCCGGGGACGCAGGCCGCGGTCGCTCGTCGCACGATTTCTGCCCGCGATCCCCGAATCGACCTCGGCGTGAAGAAATCGTGCGACCGATCGCGACGGGACGCGTCTTCCCCCCGAGCGCCGCTCCTTCGGCGCCGAGGAGGATTTCATGCACCGTTTCGCCACCATCACTCTCGTCGCCCTCGCGCTGACGCTCACCGCCTGCGGCTCGCGCCTGGTGTCCGTCGGACCGCCCCGCGGGGGCATGGTCACCCAGACCGACGACCCCCAGGCCGTTCGCGCGGCCCTCGCTCGAGCCCTCGAGGCGCGCCGCTTCACCATCGAGTCCGAGGGCGAAGGGAAGCTCATCGCTCGCCTCGACCACGGCGCGCGCTCGCTCCGCGTCCGCGTCGAGTACGACACCGAGTCCTACCGGATCGCCTACGAGGGCAGCGACGGCTTCGGCTACCAGATCGATCCGCGAACCCAGGAGCCAGTCATCTCGCCGCACTACCCGCGCTACGTGACTACCCTGGACCGCACCATTCAGAACGAGCTGCGGCGGCCGGCCGAAGAAGCCCGCGAGGCCGAAGAGGCCCGCCAGCAGGCGATCGCCGACGCGGCCGAGCAGGAGCGCGCCGAGGAGCGCGCCGAGAGCCGTCGTGCCCGTCGCCGTGAGCGCCGCCGCGAGCGCCGTGAGGCCTGGGCCGAGATGAACCGTGAGCAGCAGGAGACCGAGCGCGAGCGCCTCCGCACCCAGCGCGCCGAGGCCGAGGCCGAAGCGGAGCGACTGCGCCGTGAGCCGGTCCCCGTCTTCGAGAACCACGAGCCGGTTTACGTGGAGCGCTTCGCCTTCGACGAGTCCCGCGCCCACCACCAGATCCGCGTTCGCACCGGTCGCGGCGAGCGCGTGGTCCGCTCGCACACCCAGGGACGCTACTCCTCCCGGCAGCTCGGTCTGCCGGCGGCGTGCCCCGGCTTCTGGTCCGGCGAGCCGCAGCACTACGTCACGCTCCAGCAAGACATGGACTACCTCCGCGTCGAGATCGCCGCGCACTCCGACACCACCCTCGCGGTCGTGACGCCCAGCGGTCAGGTCTGGTGCGACGACGACTCCGCCGGGAACCAGAACCCACGGCTCGAGGGCCGCTTCCCCGCCGGCACCTACGCCATCTACGTCGGCACCTACCAACAGAACGACCGCACCCGCTACGCGCTCGCGATGGACGAGACCCACCTCGCCCCGCAGCCGGCGCCGCAGCGCGTCGCCCGCACCCAGCGCGTGCAGACGCGCCGCCGGCAGCAGACTCCGGACTGCCGCACCTCGCTGCTGCGCGCCGGCCACGACGCGAGCGGGCTCACCTTCTGCCGGAACGCGGAGCCCCATTGCGCCGCCGCGCTCTTCGAGGCGGGCCATCAGCCGAGCTCGCTCGTCTACTGCCGCAACGTCCAGCCCGCCTGCGCGGTCGAGCTCCTCCGCGCGGGCCAGCAGCCCAGCGGTCTCGTGTACTGCCGCTGAGTCGGCGGAGTCAGTACATGGGCCCGACGATGCCGACGACCGAGTCCGCCCCGTCCGGCCGTCCTTCGACGAGCGCGTCGAAGGCACCGGACGCGGCGGCGTCGTTGGCGACGGCGGCGCCCATCCGCGTGATACCGGCGTCCCACGCGAGCCCGGTGTCCACCGTGATCTGTCCGCTCGCCATGCTGGCGGTGCCGCCGAGCGCGCCGAACGCCGTGCCGCTCGCGCTCACGTCCACGTTCTCGAAGGTCAGGCCGGGAACGACGTCGGCGAGGATGCCGACCCGCTCGTTCCCGCTGACCGTGACGTCTCGGAGCAGCGCCTCGTTCGCACCGACGAGCTGCACCCCGTCGCCGATGGTCTGCAGCCCGAAGGTCCCCACCGAGCGGGTGACGGTGGCGGTATCGGCCACCCGGAGACCGTCGAGCATCACGCCGGTCGAGTCGATGATCAGCACGCCGGAGAGGCCGCTGCTCTCGACGGCGCTCGAGCCGGTCACCGCGAACCCATCGCTCCCACTCACCCAGAGTCCGACGTCGCCGTTGTCGTCGATGGAGAGGTCCCCGTGATCGCCACGCCCGTCCAGGCTCACGAGCCCGAAGCGCTCGCCCTCGAGCACCGAGACCCGGCTCGTCGCCTGGTCGTGGCCTTCGGTGGTGAGCACGCCGTAGCTCGGCACGCCGCGCAGACCGCTCACGATCCGGCTCACGGTCAGGTCCGTGAGGTCGGAGCTCCCGCCCCGCAGCAGGAGGCCCACGCCGACCACGTCGCGGACCTCGCCTCCGGTCCAGGTCACGGCGGAGTCGTCCGAGACCAGTCCGTAGCGCGCGATCCCCGCAACGGAGACGTTCGACAGCGAGAGGGTCGCGCCGCGCGTGTAGATCCCGATGGTCGGCGCCCAGGTGACCGTTTCGCCCGTGGAGTCGCAGATCTCGGTATCGGAGACGATGGTCCCCGGCACACACGCGCAGCTCGCCACCGAGCAGCTCGCCGCGGCCCCGGGATCCGGGAGCACGTTCACCCACGTGGCGTCGGCGGCGTTCGCCGCAGTGACCGGACCGGTGACCGTCACGTCGCTCACGTCCGCCGTTCCGCCGACGAAGTAGAGGCCGGTCCCGTGTCGAAGGTCGATGTCGATGTCGGCCACGGAAGCGTCTCCTCGCGCTACCACCGCCGCCCGACCACCGGCCTCGATGTCGAGCCCTTCGAGTCGTGCTCCTGCCCCCAGCTCGACGCCGATGGCCAGCGGATCGGTGACCGCGAGCGTGGCGTCGTCCTCACCCACCAGGGTCACGCCGGCCGGAACCACGAGCGCGCCCTCGAGCCCGCAGCCCGGAATCCGCACGCGGTCGCCGGCGGCGGCACCGTCGAGGCGCCCCTGAATGGTCGCGAGATCGCAGTCATCGTCCCCACAGGCGGGGAGCCCGAGGCTCGTGAGGAGCGCCAGCGCGAGGCTCGCGAATGGGGTGTTTCGGTTCCGAATGCTCATCGTTTCACCCTTCTGATAGCTTAACGGTCGTTCGATGGAATGCGCCCGAGAGGCCGAGCTGCAGGCGTTCGTCGCCGGAGAGCTCGCGAGCACGTCGCGGCAGGCCCTCGAGGCCAAGCTCGACGAGTGCGCGCATTGCCGCCGCAGGCTCGGTGAGCTCGCCCGCGCCGCGGACAGCCTGACCGCTGCGCCGGGCGAGGCGGCGACCCTCACCCAGGACCTGCTGAGCGGAGAGCCAGACCCTCGGCTCGGCTCGATCATCGGCGGTCGCTACCGGGTCGAGCGCCTGCTCGGCAGCGGCGGCATGGGTGCCGTCTACGAGGTGGTGCACACGGTCATCCAGCGTCGCTTCGCGCTGAAGATCCTCCACCCGCACCTCGCGACCCGAACGGCCGCGCTCCAGCGCTTCCGCAACGAGGCGCGTGTCGCTGGTGCCATCGGCCACCCAGGGATCGTCCGTGCCTTCGATGTCGGCCGCGGCGACGCCGGCGAGCCCTTCCTGGTCCTCGAGCTCCTCGACGGCCACGACCTCGAGACCGAGCTCGCCCGTCACGCCCCGCTGCCGGTGGTGCGCACGCTGCAGATGGGCATCGACATGGCCGACGCCCTGGCCACGGCCCACGCCGCGGGCGTCATTCACCGCGATCTCAAGCCGGCCAACATCTTCCTCACGCGCGAGGGCGAGCTGAAGGTCGTGGACTTCGGCATCAGCAAGGTCCGCGGCGAGCTCCAGAGCGGCCCGACCACCGAGGATGGCATGCTCCTCGGCACGCCGATGTACATGGCCCCCGAGCAGCTCCAGGATGCGACGAACGCCGACGCCCGGAGTGACATCTACTCGGTCGCCGCGATCCTCTACCGCGCGTTGACCGGTCAGGTCACGAGACCGGCGACCAGTCTCGCCAACCTCGTGATGCACGCCCTCACGAGCACGCCGCCGTCGCCGCGCGCGATCCGCGCCGACGTCCCCGAGGCGCTCGACGCGCTCATCGTCCGCTGCCTGCAGGTCGCCCCCGAGCGCCGTCCCCGGACGATGGACGAGCTGCGCGACGCGCTCCGCTCGATGGCCGCGTCCACGCGCCGCACCTCGGTCCGCCCGATGGGACGGAGCGAGCGGCGCACCGTGTTGGTCGTCGCGGTGCGGGGCCTGACCGATGGCGACTGGGCCGCGGCCCACCTCGAGCAGGCGGGCGCCGCGGCGCTTCCGGGCGAAGGGGAGCTCTTCCTGGCCGCGATGGGCGAGGGCTCCTGGACCTCCGACCTCGTCGCGCGCGCCGGCAAGCTCGCCCTCGAGCTCGCAGAGCGCGCGGAAGCCGTCTGGGTCGGTTCCGGCGCGTTGGCGGACGGCAGCCTCGAGCTCGCCGACGACCTCGCCGCCGCCACCCGGGACGCGAGCGAGGGCGTCTTCATCACCCGTTCGCTCGCCCACGCGCGAATGGAGGGGCTCTCCGTCGTCGAGGCCCAGGGGCGGCTCCACCTGGTGGAAGGCGCCGCCGCCCCGACCCGGCTCGCGCTCCAGGGCCGTCGAGTCGAGATCGTCAGCCTCGAGGAGGTGCTCGAGGCGAGCCTCGCGGAGCGTCGCGCAGAAATCGCGTTGGTCGGCGGTCCGCTCGGCATCGGCAAGAGCCGATTGCTCGAAGCCCTCGGTGCGTCCGCCCGACCCGCGTGGCAGGTCCGCTCGTCGACCTGCGACCCGCACGGTGGCGACTTCACTCTGGTGCAGCGGCTGGTCGATCTGGCCGAGGTGACCACCGACGAGGCCGGCGACACGCGCCTGAGTGTGGACCGACGCCGGATCGAAGCCCTCGATGCGCTCGAGGTGATGGTGGCCGCCGGACCCACGCTCTTTCTGATCGACGACGGTCGTTTCGCCGATGGCGCGTCTCTCTCCGTCCTCGAAGAGCTCTGCCGGCGATCGCGGTCCCCGCTCGTCCTCGTCTTCGCCTACCGCGAGGTGCCGGACGCCACGCGCTGGCCGGCGTCGCAGGGGACCGTGCTCCGACCGCGGCCGCTCCGGCGCCACGAGACGGAGCGACTGCTCGCGGAGCTCGTCGGCGATCGCCGCGCGGCCGAGCTGGCCGATCGCGTCCAGGGGCAGACTCGCGGCAACCCACTCTTCGTCGAGCAGACCGGCCTGGCCCTGCGCGACCATCACACGACCGAGGTGGACCTGCCGCTGCCGCCCGACATCGAGGGGCTCCTGCAGGCGCGCCTCGAGGAGCTCGCGCCGACGCTCCGCGAGGTCCTCAAGCGCGCCTCGATCCTCGGCGCACCCTTCACCGCGCCGGACCTGCGCTCGCTGGGCATCGAGGAGCTGGACACGCAGGACCTCGACGAGCTCACGGACAAGGGCCTGCTGGAGCGGATCGGCGGCGCGCACCCGTCCTTCCGCGTGGTCTCGCCGCTCCTGGCGAAGGTCGCGTCCCGCATGCTCGATCCGCTCGCGAGCGAAGAGCTCCACCGTCAGTCCGCGCTCCTCCTCGACGGGCGCGTCGAGCCCGAGCGGGTCGCCGACCACCTGGAGCGGGGCGGACGCCCGGCCGAGGCTGCGTTCCACTATGCGCAGGCGGTCGCTCGGGCCCACGCCGCCGGTGACGTCTCGCGCGTGCTCGCGTCGGCCGGCCGCGCCCTCGCGCTCGGCGCGGACGGCGAGCTCGCGATCCGCAAGGCCTACGCCGAGGCGCTGGGCATGCGCGGTCGCTTCGCCGACCAGATCGAGGTGCTCGAGGCGGCGGAGAAGCTCACGTCCGGTGCCGAGCGCGCGGCGCTGGCCACCGAGCGCGCCGTGACGTTGCAGCGCCTCGGGCGCAGCGGCGAGGCGCTGCCGCTGCTCGACCAGGTCGTCCAAGAGGCCGAGGCGGCGGACGACCCGCTGGTGTTGGCGCGAGCCATCGGCAAGCGCGCCGTCGCGCTGACCTACGCCGGCGAAGCGGCCCGCGCAGCCGAGGAGCTCCGCCGGGTCGAGCGGCTGGTGCTGACGAGAGCACCGGAGCTCCGCGCGGAAGCCGCGGTATGGCGTGGGCAGCTCGCAGCGGTCAGCGGTGACATCGGCGACTCGCGTAACGCCTACTGGGCGGCCGTGGAGCTCTACCGCGAGCTGGGCGACCTCCGTCGCTCGGCGGAGGCGTCGGTGAACCTCGCAGACTTCTACAATCGCGTCGGCGCGTACGACGAAGCGATCCCCGCGCTGCGCGCTGCGCTCGACGACTGTCGTCGCGTCGGCGCGAGTCGGGTCATGGAGGGCTACGCGTGGGTGAACCTCGGGTACGCCCACCTCGGCGAAGGCGATCTCCAGGAGGCAGAGGCCGCGCTCGACGAGGCTGCCCGCATCGCGGCGGACGTGGACTCGACGCGGCTGGCGCTCGCCGAGCGGGTCTATCGGTCGCGGGTCGCGCTCGCCGGTCGCCGGATCGATCAGGCGCGAGCCATCGCCGAGACCGCGGTGAAGGAGGCGGAGCGACGGGGCGTCAAGAGCGTCGAGGCGCTCGCACGGGTCGCGGCGGCCGAGGTCGCGCTCGCCGCGGGCGATGGGGCCGTCGCCAGCTCGCAGGCGCAACGAGCGCTCGCCCTGCACGACGAGCTCGGTGGGATCGAGGAGGGGGCGGGCCAGCTCTTCCACGTGTTGAGCCAGGCGCTCACGGCGATCGGGGACGCGACCGGAGCGGCAGCTGCCCGAGCCAGAGGCCGCGCGCTGGTCGAGACTGGCGCTTCCCGCATCGGCGACCGCCATTGGCAGGCCCGCTTCCTCGAAGACGTGCCCGCTCACGCGGCGCTCCGGGAGGCGTCGTGACCCGTACGCTCGCGCTGCTGGTCCTGCTCGCCGCGTGCGGGGACCACTCCACGAACGACCCCCCGGACATGGCCGCGCCCGACGGGGGACCGGAGGGCGTCGCCGACCCGATCGCCCCGGCGCTGCCGGACCTCGGACCGTGCCCCGACGGTTGGTCGACCCGCACCATCGGTGGCGTGGACGTCTGCGATCCAGGCGAGCCCATCGACTGCCCGGAAGGCCAGGCACGCTTCCATGGCACCGCCGCGTGCGCGCCCGTCGGTCGAGCCTGCCCAGTGGGTGAGTTCGCCGACGATCTGCCGGCCTCGGGCGTGCTCTTCGTCGCCCCTGGTGGCAGCGGCGACGGCTCCCGTGCCGCGCCCTTCGGGAGCATCCGCAACGCCATGAGCGGGGCGGCGCCCGGCACGATCGTCGCGCTCGCCAAGGGTCGCTACCCCGAGCGCGTCACCATGCGCCCTGGCGTGACCCTTCGCGGTGCATGCGCCGCCGAGACCGTCCTGGAGCAGCCTGCGATGGCTTCGCTCTCCAACATGGCGATCCGCTCGTCGGTCGCGGACGCGGCGGTCGCCGATCTCTCCATCGTCGACGTCTCCGGCGCGGGCGTGGTGGTCGATGACGGAACCCTTCGCCTCGAAGGCGTCGTCGTCGACTCGGCCACGTCCTACGGCGTCCTCGTCGGCGGCGGCTCGCTCACGGTCGACCAACTCCTGGTGATCGGCACGAGAGCGGACTCGTCCGGGGCCGCAGGCTTCGGCATCGCGGTCCAGGGCGCCGTGGCGGTGATCGAGGACGTCGTGGTCGAACGGAACCAGGTCTTTGGCCTCACGGTCGTCGGCGCGTCGAACGTGACTGCGCGCCGCCTCGTGGCGCGAGCGCAGGTGCCGAGCGCAGACACCTCGACCGGCATCGCCGTCGAGGGCCCGGCGACCCTCGACGCGGAGGATGTCTTCATCGAAGAGGCGCGCAGCGTCGCCGTCGGCGTGTCCGCCGGTGGCGTGGCGACCTTCGACGGCTTGGTGGTGCGCAACGTCCGCGCCGACGGCGAGCGCATGGGGTTCGCCCTCGCAGGGATCGGCGAGGCGGACGTGACGGTGCGCCGCGGATGGCTCACGGACGCACAAGGCACCGCCGTGAACATGATCGGCCGCGGTCGTGTGCTCTTGGAGGACACCGTGATCGACGAGGTCGTCGCGCCGCCCGCAACACCGGGCTGGGGGCTGGGCGCCGCGGTTCAGGACCTCGGAACGCTCTCGCTCGAACGAGTCCTGGTTCACCGCGCCCAGGCGGCATCGCTCGCGGCCGTGGGCACCAGCGCGACCGAGCTCGGGGACCTCCTCCTCGAGGCCCGCGACGTGACGCTCCTCGACTCGCGCTCCGACGCGCTCGCCGGTCTCGGCGCCTATCTGGTCCGGAACGCCGAGGTCGCGATGGAGCGCGTCCGAATCGAGCGGACCAGCCACGCCGCGATCGTCCTCGGGGAGGGCGTGCGCCTCGATGCGACGGACCTCGACGTGCGTGAGAGCATGCCCGCCGCCGATGGCTACTGGGGGCGCGCGCTCGAAGCCATCTTCGCGGACGTCACCCTCACGCGCGCTCGCTTCGACACCCAGCACGAGGTGGCGCTCATCTTCAGCCGCACCCATGCGACGCTCACCGACGTGCAGATCCTCCGCACCCAGGAGCGCGCCTGCGCCGAGGGCGCCTGCTCGGATCGGCCCGGCGGCATCGGCCTCGGCGCGTACGACGAGTCCGCGGTCACCCTCGACCGCTTCCTCATCGAAGACACGCCGCTCTGCGGGGTGCAGCTCGCGCGTTCCGCGCAGGTCGACCTGAGCTCGGGCACCGTCCGCGACGCGACCATCGGCGCCTGCGTCCAGGTGCCCGGCTACGACGTCGAGCGTCTCGCGCGCGACGTCGAGTACGTGGAGACCGCGACCCGCATCGAGCTGACCGACCACTACGTCCCGGACGTCGGCGATCCGCTCGACTGAAGGGACGCTCCTGCCGAAATGGGGTAGCTTTCGCGCGTGCCTGCGGACCCCATCCCGGTCGTCGACGCGCTCCTCGCGCTCGCCGGGTCCACCCTCCACTCCATCGACCGCGCGGTGCTGGCGGAGGTGCTCGAAGCGGAGCTCGAGGCCGCGCGGCAGGCCTGGCCAGATCTCGAGCTCGACGAGCCGGCGTTCGTCCGCTTCCTCGGCGAACGCGTGCCCGACGGCGACGATCCCGCGGCGACCGTCGGCCGCCTCCGGGTGCCGGACCTCGCGCTCGCCTTCGCGTGCCTCGCCGAGGACCCGAAAGGGCTCGCGATCTTCGAGCGGGAGATCATGCCGGCGGTTGCCAAGGCCGTCGCGCGGCTCGACGGCGCGCCGACCTTCGTGGACGAGGTCTCCGCCACCGTTCGGGTGAAGCTGCTCGTCGGTACCGAAGAGCGACCCGCGGCGCTCAGCGCGTACCTCGGGAGCGGACCGTTGACCTCGTTCGCGCAGGTCGTCGCCACGCGCGAGGCGCTGAGTCGGAAGCGGAAGAAGAGCAAGGAAGAGCCCGTCGACCGCGACAGCCTGCTCCAGCTGCCCCTCGAGGACTTCGACCCCGAGCTCGACCAGATCCGTCGGCAGGTCGAGCCCACCTTCCGCGACGCCTTTCGCGAGGCGCTCGCCGCACTCGAGCCCAGGGAGCGCACCATCTTGCGCCTCTATCTCGTGGAAGGGGTGGGGAGCGCGACCATCGGAAAGATGTACGGCGTCCACCGCGCGACCGTCGCCCGCTGGGTGGCCGATGCGCGCGAAGCGGTCTTTTCCGCCACCAAGAAGCGGATGATGAAGGAGCTCCACCTCGGGTCCGAGTCCTTCACCTCCCTGATGGGCAAGGTCTCCACGCAGTTGGATGTCACCCTCTCGAGCTTCCTCGAAGGAGACTGACGTCGGTCGGGTCGGTCCGGGCATGCGTCCTCTCCGAGGACGCGACCCCGCTCGACTCGTCGCACGATTTCTCGATCGACCCGCTCAGGAGGGGAGGTCGTCGGCGCGCACGGTCACCTCCACCGGCTCGGCGCGACGCTGCACGTGCACGGCCTCGACGTACGAGATCAGCGTCTCCGCGTAGTCCTCGAACTTGGGACACATGATCCCCGATCCCTCGAGCAGGGCTCGGGCGTTCCGGTCGTCGTAGGTCACCTCGGTCCCCAGCTGCTCCAGGAACGTGCGTGGCACGTTGGCGTAGCGCTCGAGGCCCGGCGTTCGCATCAGCGTGGTCGCCAGCCGGGTCGGCACCGTCCCGCGCGGCGCGGCCTTTCCGAGGATGGCGGCGATTCGTTCGAAGACCTCGCGGGTCGTGGGCGGCGCCGGGTCCACCAGATGGAAGGTCCGCCCGAGACTCGCCTCCTGTGAAGCGATGTGCAGCCCGGCCTCGACCACGTAGTCGATCGGCACGAGGTTCAGCGGCACCGACCCACGACCAGCGAGCGGTACCCGTAGGTCCGCCGGCGCGTTGAGCATCAGCAGCACCAGGAGGTAAGGCCCATCGAGCCGGTCGATCTCGCCGGTCTGCGAGTCGCCCACCACCAGACTCGGCCGGAGGATGGTGGTCGGCACGGTGCTCCTCACCTCGCGGACCATCCGCTCGGCGCGCATCCGGGTGCGCTCCACGACGTTCCGGAACGGACCACCTGGCTCGAGCTCGTTCTCGAGGACCCGGCCCTTTCGCTTCCCCGCGACCATCGCCGTCGACCAGAAGACCAGCCGCTTCAGGTTCTTCGCGAGCTCCGCCAGCTCCAGGGTCTCGCGCGCGGTTCCGACGTTGATGCGCTCGGCCGTCTTCTTCTGCACGCCGAGGTAGGTCGCGGCGACGCAGTGGTGGATGAGCTCGACCTCTTCGGCGAGCGCCATGATCTCTGCGCCGGAGAGTCCGAGGTCCAGGGCGGCAGCGTCGCCGATCAGGATCCGCGCGCGCTCTCCCGCCTGGAGCTCGCCGAGCAGCTCTCGCGCCCGGGGCAGCGAGGTCTCCTGGACGACGAGCCGAACCTCCATCGCCGGGTCCTCCAGCAAGCGCCGAACCACGCGCACCGCGAGGAAGCTCGTGGGGAAGCCGGTGACGAGGGCGACGGTCATGCGCTCGGCTCCAGGCTGGAGAGGATCGCCTCGTGGACCTCGCTCACCTGTTGCTCGGTCTCCGGGAGCGCGCCGTCGTTGCGGATGACGTGGTCGGCGAGCTCGAGCTTCTTCTCCAACGGGAGCTGCGAGTCGATGCGCTTCTGCGCTTCCTCCGCGGTGCTCCCGTCGCGTGCCATCAAGCGAGCGAGCTGCTCCTCGGGCGAGACGGCGACGACGATCAGCGGCTGGAACGCCTTCGCCAGCCCGTTCTCCACCAGCAGCGCGGCCTCGTAGACGACGTAGGGCGCGTCCGAAGCCAGCTCTTCCGCGATCCGCCGTCGTGATTCCGCGGCGATGCGCGGGTGGGTGATCGCGTTCAGCTTCTTTCGAGCTCCTGGGTCCTGGAACACCAGCGCACCCAGCTTCGCCCGGTCGAGGGAGCCGTCCTCGCCCACCATCGCGGCGCCGAACTCGTCGACCACCGCGATGAAGCCCTCCGATCCGGGGGCGACCACGTCTCGGGCCACCTGGTCGGCGTCGACCACTGCGGCGCCGAGCCGGCGGAAGAACTCCGCCACCGTGCTCTTCCCGCTCGCGATGCCCCCCGTGAGTCCGACCGTCGGCTTTCCCATGGCCTCTGCGTACCTTCGATCCGGCCACCGTTGCAATGATCGCACGGCTGACGACGGGGCGTGCGCCGTGGTACCCACCACTCGTGCGAGCCGTGGCTCAACGGGTCGCGTCGGCCTCGGTCGACGTCGGTGAAGAGCGGGTCGGGACGATCGGGCGCGGCCTGCTCGTCTACCTCGGGGCCGGGGAGGGCGATGGCGACGACCAGGTCGCCTACCTGGTCTCCAAGATCGCCGGCCTCCGGATCTTCGAGGACGACCAGGGAAAGATGTCCCTCTCCGTGGAGGACGTGGGTGGGGAGGTGCTGGTCGTCTCTCAGTTCACCCTCTACGGCGACGTCCGAAAGGGTCGGCGCCCCTCCTTCTCCAAGGCCGCGCCCCCCGAAGAGGCCGAGCGTCTCTATGAAGCGGTGGTCTCCGGCCTCCGAGAGCGGGGTCTGAGGGTGGCCACCGGGCGCTTTCGGGCGATGATGAACGTTCGCGCCGACGTCTGGGGCCCCGTCACCATCCTCGTCGACAGCGAGAAGAGCTTCTGATGACCGATCACGACGTCCGCTTCGAGATTCGCGGGGTCACCAAGGACGACCGGGCCGATCTGCTCGAGCTCGCCCGTTTCCTCGACTCCGTGAACCTCCCCAACGACGCGGCGGCCATGGAGCCGATCATCCGCCGCTCGGAGCGCTCGTTCAGCGGTACGGAGGGCGACCCGCGCCGCCGGGAGCACGTCTTCGTGCTCTATGACCGGCAGGAGCAGCGCGCGGTGGGCACCTCCCTCATCGTGGGACAGCTCGGCCGCCGGGACGCGCCGTACATCTACTTCGACGTGACCAAGGAGGAGCGGTACTCCCAGACGCTGGACCGCTACTTCGTCCACGACGTCCTCTCGATTGGCTACTCCTACAACGGCCCGACCGAGATCGGCGGGCTGGTGATGCACCCGGAGTACCGGCGGAACCGAGAGAAGCTGGGGATGCAGATCTCCTACATCCGCTTCCTCTTCATCGCGATGCACCGCGCGGATTTCCAGAATCACGTGCTCGCGGAGCTGCTGCCGCCCCTGGAATCGGACGGGACCTCCCACCTCTGGGAGGCGGTGGGCCGCCACTTCACGGGGATGAGCTACCGCGAGGCGGACCGGCTCTCGCGGCGGAACAAGGAGTTCATCCGCGGGCTCTTCCCCCATGGTGAGATCTACGCCTCTCTCCTGCCGGAGGCGGCGCAGCGCGTCATCGGCGAGGTGGGGCGCGAGACCAAGGGGGTGGCCAAGCTCCTCCAGCGCATCGGCTTTCGGTACGTCAACCGCGTGGACCCCTTCGATGGCGGGCCCCACTTTGCCGCGCCGACCGACCAGATCAGCCTGATCCAGAACGCCGAAGCCCTGAGCCTCGAGCTCGGGGCGGTCGGAGAGGGCGCCCGGCGCCATCTCGTGGCCCGTGACATCGATGGGCCACCCTGGTTTCGGGCCTGTGCGATCCCCGCAGAGGTCTCCGAAGGGCGGATCCGGGTGCCCGAAAGGGCCTCGGAGGCCCTCCAAGCGGCCGATGGGGACCCGGTTTGGGCCCTTCCGCTCGACTGAAGAGGCTCTCGGGCGGCCCCAGGGGGTTGTCCACAGGCCATTTCCGTCACACGGATGGCGTCGCCTGAGCCGACCCGATCGCAAAGACCGCGAATCGACGCTTTTTCAGCACACGAGTTTGACAGGGCAGGGCCCGATGCTAGAAAGCGCATCCCTTCGGGGCGATGGCCGAACCGGCCCAGCACCGAGGGGGTTGAAAAAAAGGGTGAAAAGGAGCTTGACTCTCCCCCCGCCGGCGCTAGATTGGCCGGCCTTCGAGGGACCCCGGCACCAGCCGGCAAGACGAGTCACCGACCACGGTCGGTAAAAAAGTCCTTGACACGCTGGCCGCTTCGAGTAAGCTGCCGACCCTTCGAATCCGGACGCGAAAGCGGCTCGGGCCTTGAAAACTGAATCGGAATCTCATCGTGTAAGATGCGGGTCCCGTTTCCTGGTCTTCGGACCAAGAGCGGAATCCAAGCAAACGTATCCAATGATGGATGCGGATCTCCTTCGGGAGTGACGCATTCATGAGAAGGAACGAACTCTGTAACTTCGTGGCCCTCGTTTACGAGGAATCGAAGTTGCAATACCAGAATTTCAACTGGAGAGTTTGATCCTGGCTCAGAGCGAACGTTAGCGGCGGGCCTAACACATGCAAGTCGAACGAGAAAGCCCTTCGGGGTGATTAGAGTGGCGCACGGGTGAGTAACACGTAGGTAACCTACCCTCGAGCGGGGGATAACGTTCCGAAAGGAACGCTAATACCGCATAAGACCACGCTGTCTGCGGACAGAGTGGGAAAAGATGGCCTCTTCTTGAAAGCTATCACTTGGGGATGGGCCTGCGTCCCATCAGCTTGTTGGTAAGGTAACGGCTTACCAAGGCGAAGACGGGTAGCTGGTCTGAGAGGACGATCAGCCACACTGGCACTGGAACACGGGCCAGACTCCTACGGGAGGCAGCAGTGAGGAATATTGGGCAATGGGCGAAAGCCTGACCCAGCCACGCCGCGTGAGTGATGAAGGCCTTCGGGTTGTAAAGCTCTGTGGAGAGGGACGAAAAAGCGTGCGAATAATACCAAGCGCCTTGACGGTACCTCTTTAGCAAGCACCGGCTAACTCTGTGCCAGCAGCCGCGGTAATACAGAGGGTGCAAACGTTGCTCGGAATTACTGGGCGTAAAGCGTACGTAGGCGGATTCGCAAGTCGGGCGTGAAATCCCTGGGCTCAACCCAGGAACTGCGTTCGAAACTGCGTATCTTGAGTGATGGAGAGGGAATCGGAATTCTCGGTGTAGAGGTGAAATTCGTAGATATCGAGAGGAACACCAGTGGCGAAAGCGGATTCCTGGACATTTACTGACGCTGAGGTACGAAAGCGTGGGGAGCAAACAGGATTAGATACCCTGGTAGTCCACGCCGTAAACGATGCGCACTAGGTGTCGCGGTTTTTGACAACTGCGGTGCCGTAGCTAACGCGTTAAGTGCGCCGCCTGGGGAGTACGGCCGCAAGGCTAAAACTCAAAGGAATTGACGGGGGCCCGCACAAGCGGTGGAGCATGTGGTTTAATTCGAAGCAACGCGCAGAACCTTACCCAGGCTAGAAAAACTAGGAACCTTCGTGAAAGCGAGGGGTGCCCTTCGGGGAATCTAGGTCCAGGTGCTGCATGGCTGTCGTCAGCTCGTGTCGTGAGATGTTGGGTTAAGTCCCGCAACGAGCGCAACCCTTGCCCTTAGTTGCCATCATTTAGTTGGGCACTCTAAGGGGACTGCCGGGGTCAACCCGGAGGAAGGTGGGGATGACGTCAAGTCCTCATGGCCCTTATGTCTGGGGCTACACACGTGCTACAATGGTCGGTACAAAGTGTCGCGAAGCCGCGAGGTGGAGCTAATCGCAAAAAGCCGGCCTCAGTACGGATTGCAGTCTGCAACTCGACTGCATGAAGTCGGAATCGCTAGTAATCGCTGATCAGCAGGCAGCGGTGAATACGTTCCCGGGCCTTGTACACACCGCCCGTCACACCATGGGAGTTGAGTGCTCCAGAAGTGTCTGTGCCAACCCGCAAGGGAGGCAGGGCCCCAAGGAGTGCTCGGTAACTGGGGTGAAGTCGTAACAAGGTAGCCGTAGGGGAACCTGCGGCTGGATCACCTCCTTTCTAAGGAGTCTCTACTTCGGTAGAACTCGTCAAACTCGCATCTTACGAGATTCCGATTCGGTTTTCAGTGTCCGAGTTCCGGTGGAACTTGGTTCTCTGAAAATCTAGCGTGAGAGCACCAGCTAAGGCTGGGAGCTCGGCGGACCTAAGGAGGGAACTCCTTCGGGGCACTAGCTCAGGTGGTTAGAGCGCACCCCTGATAAGGGTGAGGTCGCTAGTTCGAGTCTAGCGTGCCCCACCGGGTCGCAACGGCATCTAGCCGGTTCTGTCCCCCAGGGCACATGAACTAGTTAGATTCTAGCGTGCCCCACCGGCTCTAACCTGAGCCCCATCCGCCTAGCAGTCTCAACATCTGGGGCTGTAGCTCAGCTGGGAGAGCATCGGCTTTGCAAGCCGAGGGTCACCGGTTCGATCCCGGTCAGCTCCACCAGTGATTCTCTCATTCGTTCGTCGCCTCGAGTCAGCTCGAGACGAGGAACGAGGGAGCGAACGCTTCCTCTCACGCTTTGAAAACTGAATAAGGAGCAAGTGTCTTTCTAGCAAAGAAAGCCGTAGATCAGGATTGAGCTCTTGGAGCCAACCCTGGTCTCGAAAACTAAAGTACGAAACGTGCCTTAGGGATACGGTCAAGCTACGAAGGGCGCACGGTGAATGCCTAGGCATTGAGAGGCGACGAAGGACGTGGACAGCTGCGAAAAGCCTCGGGGAGCTGCTAACAAGCGTTGATCCGGGGATTTCCGAATCGGAAAACCGACTGAGCTAATCCTCAGTGACCACCCGCTGAACACATAGGCGGGTTGGTGGCCAACCCAGGGAACTGAAACATCTAAGTACCTGGTGGAATAGAAATCAAATCAGAGACTCCCTCAGTAGCGGCGAGCGAACGGGGATCAGCCTAAACCATGACAGTGTAAGCCAAGGGGCGTTGCTGTCATGGGGTCGTGGGACATCCAGGAGGTACCCTTGCCCTCCACGAAGTCAAAAATTCACTCGCTAGTTGAACGGCATGGAAAGGCCGGCCAGAGAAGGTGACAGCCCTGTACGCGAAAGTAAGTGAACTTCGGGATTGTTCCCGAGTACCGCAGGACACGTGTTATCCGGCGGGAATCTGGGAGGACCATCTTCCAAGGCTAAGTACTACTCAATGACCGATAGTGAACAAGTACCGTGAGGGAAAGGTGAAAAGCACCCCGGCTAGGGGAGTGAAATAGTACCTGAAACCGTGCGTCTACAAGCAGTTGAAGCACTATGCCCATTAGGGAATGTGCGACAGCGTACCTTTTGCATCATGGGCCTGCGAGTTACCCTATGTCGCAAGGTTAAGCCGAGAGGTGTAGCCGGAGCGAAAGCGAGTTCGAATAGAGCGAATTAGTGGCATGGGGTAGACCCGAAACTTGGTGATCTATCCATGGGCAGGTTGAAGCGCGGGTAAAACCGCGTGGAGGACCGAACCCACTCAAGTTGAAAATTGAGGGGATGACCTGTGGATCGGAGTGAAAGGCTAATCAAACCAAGAGATAGCTGGTTCTCCGCGAAATATATTGAGGTATAGCCTCGGATGAATTGCACCGGAGGTAGAGCACTGAATGGGCTAGGGGTCCTACCAGATTACCAAACCCAATCAAACTCCGAATGCCGGTGACAACTATCCGGGAGTCAGGCTGCGGGTGATAAGGTCCGTAGCCGAGAGGGAAAGAGCCCAGATCGACAGCTAAGGTCCCTAAATCCAGACTAAGTGTAGAAGGATGTGGGAGCGCTCAGACAGCCAGGAGGTTGGCTTAGAAGCAGCCACCCTTTAAAGAAAGCGTAATAGCTCACTGGTCGAGCGAGCCTGCGCCGAAAATGTAACGGGGCTAAGTCTGGTACCGAAGCTTCGGGTTCTAATTTATTAGAGCGGTAGCGGAGTATTCTCAGATAGATACGAGGTGTACCGTAAGGAGCGCTGATGGATCTGAGAAGAGCTTATGCAGGCATGAGTAGCGATAAACAGAGTGAGAAACTCTGTCGCCGTAAGCCCAAGGTTTCCTGGGGAAGGATAATCCTCCCATGGGTTAGTCGGAACCTAAGCTGAGCCCGATAGGGGTAGGCGATGGCAAGCTGGTTAATATTCCAGCACCACCATTGACGACGTTGAACTAAGCAGGGACGGAGAAGGATAGGCTGAGCTCGCCGTTTGGTTGTGCGAGTTCAAGCGTGTAGGAAGGTGCCATAGGACCCAATAGGGACAAACGTGGTGCCATATTCCGAGACGTGATGAGGTGGGTCTTCGGACCCGGAACTCAGTGATTCCATGCTTCCGAGAAAAGCTGCGTAGTGAGTCCCAATGGTGTCCGTACCGCAAACCGACTCAGGTGGGCGGGGTGAGCATCCCAAGGCGCGTGAGAAAATGCTGGCTAAGGAACTCGGCAAATTGGCACCGTAACTTCGGGAGAAGGTGCGCCCCTAGTGGTGATTCGTTTACTCGATGAGCTGCCGGGGGTTGCAGTGACCAGGGGGTTGCGACTGTTTACTAAAAACACAGGACTCTGCGAACTCGTAAGAGGACGTATAGGGTCTGACGCCTGCCCGGTGCTGGAAGGTTAAGGGGAGATGTTAGCCCTCGGGCGAAGCTTCGAACCGAAGCCCCAGTAAACGGCGGCCGTAACTATAACGGTCCTAAGGTAGCGAAATTCCTTGTCGGGTAAGTTCCGACCTGCACGAATGGCGTAACGACATCCCCACTGTCTCGGCCAGCAACTCAGCGAAATTGTACTGAGGGTGAAGATACCCTCTACCCGCGGCAAGACGGAAAGACCCCGTGAACCTTTACTGCAACTTGGCAGTGATGTTCGGAACAGTCTGCGTAGGATAGGTGGGAGGCTGAGAAGTGAGGATTCTGGTCCTCATGGAGCCACCCTTGAAATACCACCCTGGCTGTTCTGGGCGTCTAACCCAGGCCCGTTATCCGGGTCGGGGACATTGTCTGGTGGGCAGTTTGACTGGGGCGGTCGCCTCCCAAAATGTAACGGAGGCGCGCGATGGTTCCCTCAGGCTGATTGGAAACCAGCCGAAGAGTGCAAAGGCATAAGGGAGCTTGACTGTGAGAGTGACAACTCGAGCAGGTGCGAAAGCAGGCCTTAGTGATCCGGTATCTCCACATGGAAGGGATATCGCTCAACGGATAAAAGGTACTCCGGGGATAACAGGCTGATCGCGCCTGAGAGTCCATATCGGCGGCGCGGTTTGGCACCTCGATGTCGGCTCATCCCATCCTGGGGCTGGAGCAGGTCCCAAGGGTTTGGCTGTTCGCCAATTAAAGGGGTACGCGAGCTGGGTTTAGAACGTCGTGAGACAGTTCGGTCCCTATCTGCCGTGGGCGCAGGACACTTGAGAGGATCTGACCATAGTACGAGAGGACCTGGTTGGACGTACCTCTAGTGAGCCGGTTGTTCTGCCAAGAGCATCGCCGGGTAGCTATGTACGGAACGGATAACCGCTGAAAGCATCTAAGCGGGAAGCCGGCCTCGAGATGAGGTGTCCCGGACCGCAAGGTCCCTAAAGGCCCCTTGAAGACTACGAGGAAATAGGCCGGATGTGGAAGCGTAGTAATACGTGGAGCTAACCGGTACTAATCGGCCGTGAGGCTTGACCTATCTCTAAGGTACGAGTCGTCTTTAGAAACACTTCGAGATCAGGGTTGGACGCAAGAGCCACATCGACAGAAGATAGTCGGTGGGGCCATCCCAATCCCAACGCGCGACTTTGCGCACTTGCTCCAATACAATTTTCGGTGGCTATGTCGGAGGGGTCATACCCGATCCCATCCCGAACTCGGAAGTCAAGCCCTCCAGAGCCGATGGTACTGCAGAGGAGATTCTGTGGGAGAGTAGGTCGCCGCCGGAGCTATGAAGCCCCAGAATCGCAAGATTCTGGGGCTTCTCTTTTTCCGTCTACGCACCTTTTCCTCACGCACGCACAAACCCGCGAGAACATGTGGGTTTTTGCCCGGGAAAAGCCGCGGGATCGCCTTGTCGGCGCCACCGATCCACCGTCATAATCGGGGTCGGACGGGGCTCGAACCTTGCGGATCAACAAACGCCATCTCCTCGTCGCTGGTGCATTGGGGGTACCGGCGACTCTGGCCTCGCTATGGTTCGCGTGGCTGCCGGGGAAGATCGCTCGCGAGGTGGAGTCGCGCGCGCGAGCGCGTGGTTGGGAGGTCTCCGTCGGAGACGTCTGGCCGGGTCTCATGGGAGTGGAGCTCGAGTCGGTTCACGCCACCCGACCTGGGGTGGATGCAACCATCGACCGAGTGGAGCTCGACGCAGGACCCATCGGACTCGCGTGGAATGGCACCGATGCGGTGGACGAGATCGGAGTGGTCGGTGGCTCCGTGTCGGTGAGCCGCGAGCTCCTCGC
This sequence comes from Deltaproteobacteria bacterium, assembly GCA_017644045.1. GTDB lineage: Bacteria > Myxococcota_A > Polyangia > Polyangiales > Houyiibacteriaceae > UBA1660. Next base: position 391,561 of record JAEPMI010000005.1, on the reverse strand, counting down.
CGCAGCGAGCGACGATGAGGACGACGATGCGCCTGCGCGTGGTCCGAGCCGGCGAGTCCGGCTCCAGTCGGTCGCGCTGACGGTGGAAGACGAAGACGGTGCGTTGGCCGAAGCCACTCTGAGCGGCTCGGTGCAGTCGGACTCGCTCGAGCTGGTCGGCGAACGATGTCGACTCGGCGAGGCGCCGAGCCATCAGGCCACCGCGGAGCGGGTCGCGATCGAAGGTCGTCACTCGGAAGCGATCGGCTGGCAGTTGGCCTCCGTGAAGGTCGAGGGCGCGGAGCTCCAGATCGCTCCGTCCGACCCATCGAGCGGAGCTTCCGACGACGATTCCGAGGCTGCCGCCGAGCCAGCGAACGGGCCCTTGGCGACCCGGGACCGGGTCAAACGTTGGTTTGGAGGGCGAGAGGGCCAATCTGGCGAAGCTGACGGTGTGAACCCATCCGAGGAGCCAGAGGAGGCATCGGAGGAGGCTTCCGAGGACAGATCTGCCCGCGAAGCCGACGATGCCGAGCTCGGGGATGGTGCGCTCGTTCGGGGTGGGGCGCTGCTCGAGCGAGTCGCGGCCGGCGCCACGATCGAGGTGGTGGGCATGGACGTCGTGCGCGCCACCGATGGGGAGCCCGAAGCCGTGCTTCGAGACCTCGGCGCGTCCGTCACGCGTGAGGCGGAGCTCCTTCATGTCGAGGCGACGGCCGAAGGCAGTGGGGGATCGCTTCGCTGTGATCTTCGCGTCGGCTGGGATCCGCCGAGCCTGGAGGGGTCGTTCGGCGCCGAGCGCCTTCCCTTCGACGTCCTCGTTCCCTTTCTTCCCGACCTCCCGTGGCACCGACCAGAGGACGGGCGGATCAGCGTAGACGTCACCCTCGACGCTCCCTCACCGGAGCAGGTCGACGTGAACGGGTCGCTGGTGGTGTCTGGGCTCTCCTTCGAGCACCCACGGCTTTCGGCGACGCCCATTCGGGAGGTGTCCTTCGAGGCGCGGGGCAACGCGACGCTTCGGCCGCTCGAAGGGCGATTGAGCTACGACGACGTGGTCGTCACCGCGGGCCGAGCAGAGGCTCACCTCTCCGGAGCGGTGATGGCCAACGATGGCATTCAGATGGTCTCGTTCCACGGTCGGCTGCCGCCGACCCGCTGTGACGACGCGGTCGACGCCATTCCGCAGGACCTGCTCGCGGAGTCCGCCGGCTTCAGCTGGCAGGGCTCGCTCTCGGGAAGCATCGACCTGGAGGTCGACCGCGCGGACCTCGACGCCACCACTCTCGAGATCGACCTGACCGACGGCTGCACCTTCGAGACGGTGCCCGCGGTCGCCGATTTGCGCCGCGTCCGCACCACCTTCGTCCACCGAGTGCACGAACCCGACGGCACGGTCTTCGAGATGAGCACCGGGCCGGGCACTCCGAGCTGGACCTCGCTGATCGGCGTGAGCCCCTTCGTGGTCCACTCGATCGTCGGCCACGAGGACGCGGGCTTCTTCGGACACCACGGCTTCGCGGTCTACGCGATCCGCGACGCCTTGAAGCGGAACCTCCGGGAAGGGCGCTACGTCGTGGGCGCCAGCACGATCACGATGCAGCTCGCCAAGAACCTCTTCCTCCATCGAGAGAAGACGCTGGCCCGAAAGGTCCAGGAGGTGCTGCTGACCTGGTGGCTCGAGAGCGCGCTCTCCAAGGCCGAGATCCTCGAGCTCTACCTCAACGTCATCGAGTACGGGCCCGCCGTCTACGGGATCACGCAGGCGAGCCAGCACTACTTCGGTCGCCATCCCCGAGAGCTCTCGCCCGCCGAGTCGGCCTACCTCGCGTGCATCCTCCCGAACCCGAAGGGCCTGCAGGCGAGCTACGAGCAGGGAAGCCTCACCTCCTCGATGCGCAACCGGCTGACCCGCTTCTTGCGGCACCTCAACGAGCGCGGCCGCATCGACGAGGAAGCGCTCACACATGGGCTCGCCGAGCTCGAGACCTTCCGCTTCCACACGGAGGGTGCGGTGCCCGAGCCCCGGGAGCTGCCCGCCGGTGCCGGTCCGCTCCCCGTCGCCACGGCCACCTCGGCTCGCGCGCCGCTCGACGACTGGGACGAGTACGACGACAGCGACGAGAGCTGGACGGATCCGGAGTGGGAAGCCACCGGATCCGACGGCTGATCCTCAGCGGCGGATGATCACCCGCCGAACGAGCCAGCGCTCGCCGTCGCGAGCGAACGTGAGCTCCACGGTCGCGCTCCCGTGCTCGGAGAGCAGCTGCAGGGTGGCCTGACCGCTTCGGCCATCGTCACCGACCGCGACGGTTCGCCCGAGCTCGCGAAAGGTCGTTCCCATATACGACGAGAGGGCGCGGTTCGCGTCACGCTTCAGGTCGGGAATCGCTCCGTTGCCGTAGACCCGCGTGAACCCCTGGGCGCTCACCTCGAGCGGCGCGACCGAGGTGTCGACGTGGGCGATGGCCGCATCGAGGCGTACCGCGTTCAGCTCGCCGCGGAAGTCGTCGGCGATGGCGTTCAGTCGGTCTTGGTCGCTCTCACCGAACACACCGGAGACGTAGGCGATGCCCACACCCGCTCCGATGACGAGCACGGCGAGCAGTGGACGAAGTCGGGAGGCGTTCACCGCCGGAGTATGGGCGCCGACCGAGGCCGGTGCACCCACCTCGCTCAGCGACGCCGGCGGCGGAGTCGGCGAACGAGGAGCGCGATCCCGGCGACGCCGAAGGGAGCGCCTGCGTAGCGGAGCCCGCTGCCGACGGAGCCGGTGTCGGTGCTTGCGGTCATCGGGTTGAGGTCGATGACCTGCAGCCGGTTCACATCGGCGTAGGTCTCGGTGAAGATGAACTCTGGATCGACATCCATGAACTCCGGAGCCATCCGGGTGTAAAACCGCGTGACGTAGGCGTTGTTGGTCGCGAGGGCGATCGCCTCCGGGTCGGTCAGGCCTTCGAGCATGGTGGTGGAGCTGGCGTGCTCGACCACCCATCCGTGGCCGCCCGCGTCGGCCACCGCCGCGTCGACTTCGTCCCAGTACGTCGTTTGAGTCGGGGTGGTGAAGTCCGTCTGGATGTTCTGGTAGTCGGGTGTGATCTCGATGTACTCGCCTTCCGGATCCGGCCGAACGCGGCCGTCGGCGAAGGCGAGGACCATGATGTCGAGCACGGGCACCGACGCGATCGCCGTGATCTTGATGGGCACGCAGGGCTTCACACCCGAGTACGTGATGGTGATCGGCGGCAGCGTTCCGTCGCTCGCCTCGAGCGGGTCGTAACGGAAGGCGGCGAAGCGGTGTCCAGTGTAGACGTAGTGGTCGATGATCTCCGAAGCGCGCTCTGGAATGTCGTACTCGTTGGCGCGCAGCCAATCGCGGACGGCCTCTCCGGTCTCGCCCTCGATGACCGCGGTGGTGTAGTCACCGACGCGCGACTCGTTCCAGACGCGGACACCGTCATCGTCGGCGTCGGGCTCGGACCCGGGCACGCCGCGGAAATCACCCCCGCCGTCGGCCGCGGTCGCGCCGCAGCCGGCGCCGCCACCGCCGGCACCGAAGCCGGTGGTGCCATTCACGAAGCGGAATTGCGGGCTCGACGCGTTGTCGAGCTGATCGAAGGTGGCCGGGTCGGCGACGCCGAGCTCGGGGACACCGCCGGTCACCGGCACCAGCCAGCTGAAGCCGACGGGCGCGCCTTGCTGGTAGCGGATCTGAACATAGGCGCGGATGGTTCCGTCCGGCCGCTGCTCGAACATCACCCGCTCGCCTGCCTGGACGACCGGGGTCGGGCCAGCGGCGCCACCGCCGTTGCACATGAACCCGCCGCACGCCGCGGCCGGCTCGGGCCAGAACGCGATCGCGACGATCGCCGCCAACGCGCCCACTCCGATGCTCGCTCGAATCATCTGACCACCCTGTCTTCCACCGTGAGTCCGACACCACGATGATCGCGACAACTTGTCGCGATATGTGCCAACGACGATGCCGGTCGTCGAATTCTGGCACGTGCAGCGATGTCTGCACAGGGAGAGTTCAGGATCCGTGCCGACGCGCGCGGGTCCGACGAATCGAACCCCCAGTTCGGGGAAATCCATTGCGACCGACAAGAGCGGCGAATACCGTCCGGCTCTGGAGGAGGAGCGAATGATCCGTCTCACGACCCTTGGCCTGGCGCTCGCGGTAGCGCTCGGGGCCCTCACCACCGGAGTGGCTGAAGCACAGCGCCCCATTCCGGTGAGCATCGAGTCCGACCCGGCCGGTGCGACCGTCTACATGGACGCGATCGACCCGAGTAAGCGGATCGGCGTCACCCCGTTGTCCAACGTCCGGATCCCGCGGGGGCAGCACACGCTGATCTTCCAGAAGGAGATGCACGAGGAGGCCCGCATCACGGTCAACGTGCGTCGTCGCCGGGAGGTCTTCCGAGCGACCTTGAACGCGCAGTCGACCATCTCGGTCAGCGGCACCAACACGGCGGCGCAGGGCGCCGCGGTGCGCATCGACGGTCAGCCGGTCGGCAACGTGCCGCACATGGAGACCGTCGCGCCCGGGCGCCACTTGGTCCAGGTCGGACGCGAGGGTTACGTGACCTTCGCGCAGTGGGTGCAGGTCGCGCCCGCGCAGGCATTCCAGGTGCCGGTCTCGCTCGAGGCGGAAGCCCCCGAGACGGGCTCGCTCCTGGTCGCCGGCGACACCACCGGCGCCGCCATCTACATCGATGGCGAGCCCCGCGGCTCCACGCCCAGCGTGGTCGAGGGCATCCCCGCCGGTGAGCACGTCATCAAGGTGCAGTCGAGCGACCCGAACATGCAGGTCTTCGAGCAGCGCGTCCGCATCATCGCGGGCGAGCGGGTCACCCTGAACCCGACGCTGCGCCCCGCCCCCGCGGCGGTCGGCAGCATTCGCGTGCTCGTGCGTCCCTCGGGGGCGGCCGCCGTGGTCAGCCTCGACGGCGAGGTCCTCGGTGAGGCGCCCGCCGGCAAGGAAGGCATCACCCCCGGCGAGCACATCGTCGAGGTGACCGCCGACGGCTACGAGGACGCGCAGCAGCCGGTCAACATCGAGAGCGGCTCGCAGCGAGTGGTCTCGGTCACCCTGCAGCGCATCGCGGCGGCCCCCGGTCGCATCGTGGTCAACGCGAACGTGGCTGGCGCCACCGTCATGATCGACGGAGAAGACAAGGGTGCGCCGCCCATCGTCATCGAGGACGCCTCGGCCGGAACCCACGCGATCGTGGTGCGCGCGCCGGGCTATCAGGAGCTCCGACACACCTGTTCGGTCGGCCCGGGCGTCAACTGCGAGCTCACGGCCGACATGAACCCGGTCGGGGCGCCCGTGCGCGTCGAGGCCAACGTCACGAACGCCGAGTTCGTCGTCGACGGCGAGGTCATGGGCCCGGTTCCCTGGGAGGGCACCGTCCCGACCGGATCGCACCGCATCGAGATCCGCGCCGAGGGCTACCGGCCCTACACGGCGGTGGTCACGCTCCAGGCCCAGGAGGAGCCGCGGCTCTTCAACGCGGGTCTGGTCGAAGAGGGCCAGCTCACGCCCGAGGAGCGGGCCGAGCGCGAAGCCGACCAGCGTCGCCGTCACCGGCAGTCGGTCGCCCGCTCGGGCGCGCCGCTGGACCCGGACGTCGCCGTGCTCGATTTCTCGATCGGCTGGCCGTACCTGCTCGAGCTCCGGATGGGCATCGGCATTCTCGACTGGCTCGACGCCGGCATCGGGATCCGCACGATGTTCCGACTCACCGAGTTCGAGGGTCGCGTGAAGGCAGGCATCCGCCCGGTGAAGCAGGTCTCGCTCGGAATCCTCGGTCGCATCGGCGGCGGCATCGGTGTGGGCCGAAACGACCCGCTCACCATCGACGAGTCCGGCGACCCGCTGGATCCCGGCGACCGCAGGCCTGACGCCCCTCAAGCCGACGGCATCGTGGAACAGTCGACCAACAGCTTCTTCTTCAGCCTCGAGGCGCTCTTCACCCTCCACTTCCTGCGAGCGGGTAACTTCACCCTCTGGGGCGCGCTCGACTACCACTCGGACAGCTGGGCCTGGAGCGGCACCGACAACAACTGTCGCTTCGCCGCAGGTTGCGTGCCGGACAACATGAACCCCGCTGGCGGCGATAACGACCGGGCCCGCGATCCCAGCGACATCATGGGCAACGGGGTCATCAACGGGCGTCAGAACATGGCGCGCTTCCGTCTCGGCGGCTCGCTCGAGTTCATCATCGCCCAGCACTGGAACATGTGGCTCTCCTTTGAAGGCACCTTCGGCGGCGACCGCCGCATCGTGGGTGACCTCTGGGGCGCCAACCGTTCCGACATCAATGCCTACACTCGTCTCGGCTTCACCTACAAGTTCGGCTACGGCGAGGAGTGAGCACTGCTCCCATCGAGGGAGCTAGACAGCCTGGTACGTCACCTGCATCCTAAATGACGCAGGTGACGGTAGGAGAGACAGCACGGACGCCGTGGATGGTGGGCCTCGCGCTCGCCATGGCGTTCTGTGCCGTCGGTTCGGGCCACGCTCACGCTCAGGCGGAGCGGCTCACCATCCTCCCTCAGGCTGGCCTGGAGTCGCTGGCCATGGAGCTCGCCCGCTCGCTCGAGCGGCGCATGGGCCTCGACGTCAGCGTCGGCGAGGCCCCACCGCTCCTGCCGGAGGCGGTTCGCACCGACGAGCTCGCCCTCGTTCGCGAGGAGGAGGGCGGCGTCACCCTGGCCATGGGCCGCAAGGGCGGGGGCGCGGTCACACGGACCATGGCCATCGACGGCGAGAGCGCCGACGCCTTCCCGGTGTCCCTCGCGGTCGAGGCCCTTCGCGACGAGGCGACCATTCCCGCCCCGCCGCTCGACTCGCCGCCCAGCGAGAACGCCTACGTCTACTACGAGTACGAGCGACCGCCGGTGGTCCGCGAGATGCGGGCCACACCGACGCTCTACATGAAGATCCTGGCGGGCTATTCGCCGGTCCAGGACCAATGGCTCGTCGGGCCGGGCGCCGGGCTCGGCCTCTGCATCAGCGGCCACTGTCTGGTCATCGAAGCGGACCTGCCGCTCGTGCCGGACGAGGTGGTGTGGCAGGACCGGAAGCTCTACTACCGGGCCGTCAGCACGAGTCTTCGGCTGCAGATTCGGCCGGTGATCCGAGAGCAGTGGAGCTTCGGGATCACCCTCGGAGCGCTGAGCCGCATGGGCAACGTGACCTGGGACCGCGAGGGCGCGGACGACGAGCGCCAGCGCGCCACCAACTTCGGCGCCCGCCTCAGCACCGAGCTGGCCATCCGAATCGCCGGCCCCTTCGAGCTGGTCGTCGAAGCCGGCATCGACATGCTCAAGGATCGCGCGACCTTCCGAGACGGGGTGGACTTCACCTACGTCGAGGATCGCTACACGCCGTGGGCCACGCTCTCCTTCCGCATGCGGCCCTTCCAGCGATGAGCCGAGATTCGGGCAGGTCGCTGGCCGAGGTTGGAATTCATCCGCTCTCGGGGCGACGCACCTCCGTGCAGACCGACTCCGCACAGCTGAGCCTGGTGACGCTGGAAGACGCCGACGAGATCCTCGAAGGAGAAGCCGCGGAGGTAGAGCGCCTCCGTCGGGCCGGCGCCGGTGACGAGCGCGCGACCCGCGAGCTCTACCGAGACCACGTGGACCGGGTCTACCGCCACGTGGCTCGCGTGCTCGGACCGGACGACCCGGACCTCGAGGACGTCGTGCAGAAGGTCTTCCTCGCCGCGCTGGATGGCGCCTCGGAGTTCGAGGGCCGCTCGAAGGTCCGCACCTGGCTCATGGGCATCGCCACCCGCCGCGCTCTCGACGCCTCGCGGAAGCGCTGGCGCCGCCGCCGCTGGCAGAAGCTCGGCGAGGTCGTCGGCCTCGGCCGACCGGCGTCCCCACCGGACGAGCGCGTGCGGCATCTGGGTGAGGCGGAGCGCCTGCTCCAGCTCCTGACGCCGGACCAGCGAGTGGTCTTCGTCCTCAAAGAGGTGGAGGGGCACACCCTGAAAGAGATCTCCGCCATGACCGGAGGAACGGGCATCTCCACGCTCCACGCGCGCCTCAAGGCGGCGCGCAAGCGGCTCGACGAGGCCCTCGCCGAAGGGGGAGAGCGATGAGCGATCGTCTCGACGCCTTCGCGGCGAAGCTCCGTGATGAGGCCCCGGAGCTCGACGAGCTCTCCAAGGCGCGGATGGAGCGCGGGCTGCTCGAGCGACGTGCGGCACCCACCGAGGCGCCGGAGCGTTCGCGCGCCCCCTTCTTCCTCGCCGGCCTCGCCGTCGGCGCGGCGGCCGCGGTGCTGCTCACCGTCGCGTTCATGGGCGATGACGAGTCCGTGCCGGTCGCGGAGCGCCCCGACCCGACCAAGACGGTCACCCCGGCTCACGTGCCGGACGAGCTGCCGAACGAAGGCGCGGTCGCCTTCGAGGCGCTTCGCGACGGCGTTCCGGTTCGCCGCGGCCACTTCTCCGAGGGAGAGACGGTCCAGACGGCCGAAGGCCAGCTGATGCGCGTCCGCTTCGGTGGGGAGCGCACGGCACCCACGAGCCTCGTCGAGGTGTCACCCGAGTCGCGCGTTCGCTTCCCCCATGCGTGGGGCGACGACCTCGAGGTGATGCTCGAGCGGGGCAACGTCCGGGTGGAGTTCCACCCGAACCGCCGTGGTCAGGAGCACCTGGTCGTGCGGACGCGCGACGGTCGGGTCGAGGTGGTCGGGACGGCCTTCGAGGTGCGCCTCGGTCCGGCCGGCACCGAGGTCGTGGTCGACGAGGGGACCGTCCGCTTGGTCGCTCCCAGTGGCGAGCCTCGGCTGGTGTCGCGGGGCGAGCGAGCCTGGCTCCGCCGAGAGCTCGCGGAGGCCGGAGCGCCGTCGGTGGCGCCGGTCAGTCCGACGGCGCCCGTCGCGGTGGCCGAGGTCGTGCCGGAGGAGACCACCGAGGCCGAGCCCGGGCAGTCGCCCCGGACGCCCTCGATCATGGCGCCGACCCTTCGCCCAGAGCTGCGCTTCGATCTCGCGGACCGCTACTTCGCCCAGGGGCGCTTCGATCAGGCGCGCCACGAGCTCTACGCGATCACGCGGAGCACGGAAGATCCCGGAACGAAGGCGCAGGCCTGGGTCCGCGTGGCCGAGGCGTTCGCCCGAGAGTCTGACTTCGGCCAGGCCGCGGAGGCCTACCGTCGAGCCGCGCGCTCCGGTCGTGGCACCCCTCACGGCGACGGAGCGCTCTTCGCGCTCGGTCGGCTCCTCGAGGACCGCGGCGACACGGAAGGGGCGCTGGCGGCGCACTCTCGCTATCTCGAGGTCGCGCCGCGCGGGGCGCTGGCGTCCGAGGCGCGGCGAGCGCTTTGCTCACTGGGCGAAGCGGTTCACTGCGCTCGGTAGCTTCGCCGGACGGCGAGTCGGTTCTCGGCGTCGGTCGTCGGCGATCGGTTCACGGAGTCGGCGATCGGTTCACGGAGTCGGTGGTCGGTCGTCGGTTCTCGGAGTCGGTCGTCGGTTCACGGAGTCTGTAGCCTCGCTTCGCATCGGCTTGCCTTCGGCAAGGATGAAGGGGCTGGGCTCGTCCTGCTGATGTGAGGCTGCCCTCGTGGTCGGGGTAAGTAAACCCGACTCGCTACGCTCGTCCCGCCTACGGCGGCTGACGGGGTTGACTGACCCCGCCCACGAGGGCGGTGGGGCAGCGCGCAGGACGGCGTGGCGGTCACGTCGTCGTTGGCGCTCGACCTACAGGAGGTCAGTCAATGGTCATCGTTCTTCAACTCTCTCTCGAGCTCGTGGCTCTCGAGCTGCTCGTCGCCACCGGGGCCGTCCGAGCGGGGTCGGCCCACGAGTCGCGCGAGCTCAGCGACCGCGTCAACAAGATGCTCTATGGCCTGACGGCGAAGAAGGCGTCGTAGCGCGAAGCGCGAGACCCGCCGGGCGCCGCGTCCGGCGGGTTCTCGTTGCGCCTCCAGACCCACCCATCGAGGACCGACTCCGAGAACCGACGACCGACTCCGAGAACCGACGACCGACCCCGAGACCACTCCCCCACCGCGAGGACCGCGACGGAGTCGGAGTCGGCTACTCGGAGTCGGAGTCTCCAAGTTGGAGTCTCGGAGTCGGACTCGAAGTCGGTTCTCGGAGTCAGTCGCGGACCGAGGCCCAGAAGCGCTCGACCGGTCCGACCCGGTCGATCAGCGCCTCGTAGTCCGCGTCGACGCCAACCAGGATGAAGCCGATGCCCTGCTCTCGACCGAGGCGGGTGCGGATCTTCTGGGCGTCGAAGAAGCCGATCTTGCCGGCGGGGACGAGCACGCAGACGCGGTCCGCGAGACGGGCGGCGCGGCGGATGGCCGGGCCCTGGTCGGCCCCCTCCCATGCCTCGACGGTCATCTGCATCGGGGTCTGCATGTCCAGGTGGTGAGCCTGCGCGGGACCACCGCCACCCATGCCGGCCGGACCGAGCGAGTGCTCCTGCGCCATCGCGATGGCGGCCGCCTGCTGCGCGATGTGGGGCGGCAGGCTCATGATCGTGTCCTCGCCGACCATCTCACCACCGGGCGGCAGCGAGAGCCGCCCCTCCTCTTCGTCGAAGAGCGGCGCGCCGATGAGGGTGGTGTCATACCAGTCGGAGTTGAGGCGCGTGGCGAACTGCACCGCGAGCTCGGTGTGCTCCTCGGTCGCGCCGACCACCAGCATCTGCCCGGTCGCGTCCGGGATGAAGTCGTCCATGTCGGCGATGAGCTCGTCGATGGCCTGCGCGTCGCGCGGCCACGTGCTCGTGCCGATGACCGGGCCCCGACCCCAGAACGCCAGCTCCTTGGCCGTTCGAACCCGGAGTCCCTTCAGCTCGCGGCCGAGGAGGAAGATCAGGACCAGGAAGAAGAGGCCCATCGGGATGCCGCCGGCGACGATGTACTTGAGCTTCGAGCGCTCGGCGTAGTCGGGCGGGCTGGCCGGCGACATGCTCCGGAAGCCCGGTGCGGGGTCGCGCTGCGCGTCCTCCAGGCGTGCGTGGGTCGCCTGCAGCTCGGTCAGCAGCTGCTGGTTGACGCGAACCTGCGCGAGCAGCCGGGAGGCGTCGCCCTCGATGGACGAGAACTGCTCGACCCGTTCCTGGGCCCGCTCCGCCTGTGTCGTCAGGCCCTCGAGCCGCTGACGGGCGCCTTCGAGGTCCGCCTGCGCCGTCGAGACGGCCGACTGGAGGGACTGCCACTGGCTGTTGGTGCTCGTGTTCGACGTCTTGGTGCCGCCGGCTTCGCCCGACTCGATCCGCTGGCGGAGCGAGGCGATCTGCTGTTGGAGCGCCTGCACCCGCGGATGGCTGTCGGAGAGGCTGCCGCGGACCTGGGCCAGCTCCGACTGCAGTCGGTTCAGCTCCTCCTGCTCCGGACCGGCGCTCGAGGACACGCGCGTGCGCGTCCGAGGCGTGCGGCGGAGATCGCGCTGGAGCTGCTCGAGGCGCGCTTCGAGGGCGGCGACCTCGGCCTCCGCGCGGTCACGCTGCGCACGGAGCTCGGCGGCGTTCTCGATGGCCTGCTCCTGCTCGGTGCTCAGATCGGCGATGCCGTGCTCATCGCGGAAGGCGTCGTAGGTCTGCTGCGCGCTCTGGGCGGTGGCCCGAGACGCGTTCATGCGCTCTTCGAGGCTCTGGATGGCCTCCTGGATGGCGTCTCGCTGGACCTGCACGCGGTGCTCGAGGAACACCTCGGCGACGGTGTTGGCGAAGCGCGCCGCTTCGTCGGGGTCGGGCGCGCTGGCGTCGATGCGGACCACGCCTGCGGGGTCGGCGTTGGCACTCACGAGGTTGCCGACGTCCGCGGTCCGCATGTCCATCCCCATCCGCTCCTTCACCTGGGTGAGGACGGACTCGATGAAGATCGCCTGGAGCATGCCGCCGATGTTCTGCTCGGCCGGCTGGGGCATCCCCTCGATGGCGGGGACGCCTTCGTACTCGAGCATGGCAGTGGCCTTGTAGCTGCTGCCGAGGCCGAACTTCGCCAAGGGGAGCGAGATCAGCGCGCCCACGAGGAGCGCACCGAGAAGCCACCACTTCCCGGCGAGGAGCCGCCGGACGATCCGGTGACTATCGACGGGCGATCCATGGCGCTCCTCTTCATCGAGGTCGCTGGGGTCGTGACTCCCGGTGTTATCCCGGGTCCGACCGAGGTTCGAGCCGTTCGAATCCACGTGGCGTAGCCGTAGTGTCCATACTCTCCGGGTGGCGTGGGCGCAATTCTGCGGCAACCCGGCGAGCGGTGCTCACCCTTTGTACTCGATCAGACCGCCACGTCTTCCCCGAGCGCGATCCGCGACGTATTTCGCGACCCCGCGCATCTCGGCCAGCTTCCCCACCGCGGTGGCGGCCGCGTAGAGCCGGGCATCGGCCGGTGCGTCCCCGTGGTCCCGGCGATACCGGTAGATCCGCTGGGTCAGGACCCCGAAACCAGCGGCTGCACCGACCACGCTCAGGCCCAGAGTGAACGGGGCCAACCCGGCAGCGGCGGCGGGAACGACCCCTCCCCAGAAGAGGATCGACCGAAGCTCCTTCGCGCGGTAGCGCTCCGGCGCGCCCCCGTGCATGTGGAAATTCTCCGCGTAAGCGTGGCCAGCGCGGGTCGCGCGGGTCCACCACTGGGAGAAGTGGTGCATCGCCGCGTCGTGGCGGGTCATCTCGTGGTCGAGTCGCAGGACCTGCCAGCCCGCGCGGCGGACCCGGAGACAGAGCTCGGGGTCCTCGCCCGCGATGAGCGTCGGGTCGTAGCGGCCGGCGTCGAGGTAGGCTCGGACCCGGAAGAGCGCATCGCCGCCGATTTCGGTGGCCGGTCCGATGGGGGTGTCCCACTCCATGTCGGCCAGGCGGTTGTAGATGCTGGCCTCCGGGTGTCGCTCGCGCCGCCGGCCGGCGACCACACCCACGTCGTCGTGGGCCTCGAGGTAGGCCTGGGCGTGCTCGAGCCAGTCGGGGGCGATCTCGCAGTCGCCGTCCACGAACTGCACGTAGCGGAGGTCGGGGATCTCCTCGGCGAGCCGGTCGAAGCCGGCGTTGCGGGCGCGGGCCGCCGTGAAGGGGATGCTCGTGTCCAGGGCCACGACGATGGCCCCGATCCGCTGGGCGGCCTCGACGCTTCCGTCGGTGGAGCCGCTGTCGACGTAGACGACGTGCTCGACGCGTCCGACCAGCGACTCGAGGCAGCGCACCAGCCGCTCGCCTTCGTTGCGGCCGATGGCCACGGCCCCGACGCGGGCCTGGGATGCTCCTTCGGGCATGAGGGTCCATAGCGCGTGCGCCCCGGCTCGGAAAGCGGGGCTTGCAAACCATCCGTGACGGAACCAGGTCAGAGCGGTGAGCCGCCCCGAAGACGACGCGATCGTGGCCGAGTGCCGAGCCATCATGGCCCATCACTCGAAGAGCTTCGACTTCGCCGCCCGGCTCCTCGCACCGGCGGTCCGAGACGAGACGGCGGTGGTCTACGCCTATCTGCGACGGGTCGACGACGCCATCGACGAGGCCCCGGCCTCGGAGCGACCCGCCGCGCTCGCGGCCCTACGCCAGGAGCTCGACGACGTCTTCGGTGAGGGCGAGCTCCCGCTCGTACCGAACGCCTTTCGGGTCGTCGCGCGGCGGCGGCGCATCCCTCGGCTCTATCTCGAGGAGCTGTTGGCCGGAATGGCGATGGACACCGAAGGGCACCACTACCAGGCCGACGCCGACCTCCTTCGCTACTGCCATCGCGCCGCGGGTGTGGTCGGTCTGACCATGTGCCACGTCTTCGGGCTCCGCGACGACGACGCGCTCGTGCCCGCGGTCCACCTCGGGTGGGCGATGCAGCTCACCAACATCTGCCGGGACGTCGCCGAGGACTGGCGCCTCGGTCGGCGCTATCTGCCGGCCGAGCGCTACGAGGCGTTCGGCGTCCGGGCCCCCGAGCCCGACGGCGGGCCGTTCCCGGCGCGGTCGATCGAGGCCACGAGCGTGATCGTACGGGACCTCCTCGCGCTCGCGGACGGCTACTACGAGTCGGCAACCACGGGCCTCCACGCCTTGCCCTGGCGTGCGTCGCTGGCCGTCTCGGCGGCCAGCTCGATCTATCGAGCGATCGGCGACCGCATCGCCGCGCAGGGCCACGACGTGACCGCTGGCCGCGCGTTCGTCCCGACCCGCGCGAAGGTTCGCCTCGCCGCGCGAGCGGTCGTGTCGCGCGTCGGCTGGCCGGACGCTCGCCCGGTCAGGGCTCCGCGTCGGACGCTGAGCTTCGAGCAGGCTTGGCGAGGATCTGCTCGACCGCGTCGACCAGCTCTTGAGAGGTGAGCGGCTTTTCCCACCAGTCGTCCACGTCCGACCCTTCGTCTTCGCTGGTCGGTCCGGTCCCGCTGTAGATCACGATTCGCGCCGCGCCGCCGCGGTCGCGGACGCCTTCCGCGAACGCCACACCGTCGCTCCCGGGCAGTCGCCGATCGATGATCGCCAGGTCGAAGGTCCGGGTCTCGCAGAGCGCCGAGGCTTCGTCGACGTTGGCCGCCACGACCACCTCGTAGCCGCCCATCCGCGCCAGGGTGAGTGACACCACCTGACGGATCGTCGGGTCGTCGTCCACGACGAGGATCCGCTCCGGGCCGCCCGTGACCACCAACTGCTCGGGCGGCCAGGGAGTGGAGCGGGTTCGCATGGCGACCGAGTGCGCCGCCTCGACCAACACGGGCACGGCGGCCAGCGCCGCTCGGGCGTTCCCCTCTCGCGCGAGGTCCTCCACCTCGGCGGCGGCCTTGGTCAGCATCGGGTCGCGGGTATGCCCTTTGATCTTGTGCGCGATGCGGCGGAGCTTCTCGAGCGCGTTCGTGTCTCCCTTGGCGAGCGCTTTGGCCGCGGCTTCCAGCTCTTTGGCCTTGTCGCCAAAGCGCTCCTGGATCCGTCGCTTCACGGCGTCGAGCCGCGAGTCGAGAGTTTCCATGGGATCCCGTTGAGACATCGGGCCCACATGGTGCACGATTGTGGGTGTCCATGGCGAGGGGAGGATGAACGAACCGGTGCACATGCCGCAGCGGGGCGAGCGAATCGACGGGAAGTACCGGGTCGTCCGAGAGATCGGCGTCGGCGGTATGGGAGTGGTGTACGAGGCGGTGGACGAGTCCCTCGACAGGGAGGTCGCCATCAAGCTCGTGGCGCCCACCTTTGCCACCTTCGCCGAGCACCAGGAGCGGATTCAGCAGGAGGCGAAGGCGATGGCGGCCGTTCGCCACGAGAACGTCGTCCGCATCTACAGCATCGGCGAGCACCGGGGAGCGCCCTACTTCGTCATGGAGCTCGTTCCCGGAAAGGACCTCAGCTACTGGCTGGAGCGCTACCGGATCGGAGACCCGCCCTCCGTGGACGAAGCGCTCGGGATCATCGACCAGATCTGTCGCGGGGTGGGGGCGATCCACGCTCAGGGCATCGTCCACGGCGACATCAAGCCGGGGAACGTCCTCTTGGGTCCGGCCTTCCGGGTCGCGGTGACCGACTTCGGGCTCTTCCGAGCCATGGGCGGAGCGGCCGACGAGGGGCTCGTGGTCGGCACGCCCGCCTACATCGCGCCCGAGATCGTTCGCGGGACGGCGACGGTCGCCAGCGCGCGCTCCGACATCTATGCGATGGGCGTGCTCGCGTTCCAGATGCTGACTGGCGAGCTCCCCGTTCCCATCCGCACGCACACCGAGATGTTCAAGATGCACCGCCAGCCGGCGACCCGGCGCGTGGCGAGCGAGCTGCGAGCGGACCTTCCGCCCGCGTTCGACACGGTACTCGGGATGGCCACGCAGCACGATCCGGCGGCTCGCCCCGAGTCGATGGAGGCGCTCCGGCGCGCGCTCCTCGCCGCG
The DNA here is from genome assembly GCA_017644045.1 of Deltaproteobacteria bacterium. Lineage (GTDB taxonomy): Bacteria > Myxococcota_A > Polyangia > Polyangiales > Houyiibacteriaceae > UBA1660. Next base: position 375,738 of record JAEPMI010000005.1, on the reverse strand, counting down.
CGACAGAACGTGGCCTCGCAGTCGGCCTCGATGCGGATCGTGATCGCCGATGACGATCCGGACTTCCTCGCGTTGATCAGCGAGACCCTCGGCTTCGCGTTCCCGGGCTCGGCGATCGAGTGCGTGACCGACGGCACTTCGGCGCTCACGACGCTCGACGCGCGTCGCGCCGACCTCGCGGTCGTCGACCTCGACATGCCCGGGATGAACGGCATCGAGCTCACTGCGGCCGTCCGCGCCAAGCCCGGGTTGCGTGATCTGCCGATCCTGGTGGTGACGGCCCGTGGCGGGGCCCCGGACTGGCAGCTCCTGCAGTCGATGGGGGCCAACGGCTTCCTCCTCAAGCCGATCGACGCCTACGCGCTCATCGCGATGGCTCGCCGCGCCCTTCGGGTGGCGCCCGCGTCCGCGTGAGCCACGCTTCGGCCGTGTTCCGCCTCGCTCGATGGTGGCTGCTCGTGCTCGCGCTCGCGGGGTGCGGCGATCCGTGGATGGACCCGACTCGGGCGGCACGGCGGACCGAGGTGATCGTGGTGCCCGTCCCACGCGGGCCGGCGACCCCGCCGGCCTTCCGGGACGGAGTGGTGGAGACGCTCGCGCGCGCCGCGAGCCCCGATGCGATCTTCGTCGAGGTTCCTCCCGCGGACCTCGAGCGGATCGAGTCGGCGCTCGACACGGACCCATGGGTGGAAGCGATGCCGGACGTCCGAGCGCTCCTGGCGTTCGCGCGCGACCACGGCGCGAAGGTGGAGCCCGTGTCTGGATGGACTCCCGAGGTCGGCCGCGATTGGCGCGCGTTCATCGCTCGCGGTCTGCCGGACGACCCGCTCTACCGCCGGGCACGTCGCCATCGGCTGCGTGAGGACGCGGACGAGGGCGACGACCTGGAGTTCGTGCTCGGCGCGGCCCGGCGCCGACTCGTCGAGTGGGAGTCGCGAGCCCTCGAAGGGACGGTCCCGGATGCGCTCGGGGCCGCCGCGCCGTCGCGGGTCGGCGCTGCCCACGAGGCTCTCTTCCGCGCGGCGTTGGCGCGGCACGAGGGTGCGCGAATCTTCGTCGCCATCGACGCGAAGTACGCCTCGCAATTCGAACGCGCGGCGAGCGCGGACCCGAACGTCCGCATCGTCTCTCCGCTCGCCTTCGACGACGCGATCGACGAGCTCGAAGAAGCCTTCGACGCCCTGGACGACTAGCCCGGGCGACGGGCGTGGCAGACCACGCCGAGTCCGACCGGGACCGGGAGGTGGTCCTCGAGTCGGACGAGCGGCATGAGCCGTTCGAAGACCCCGACCTGAGAGGGGTCGGGGAGGCGGCGTCGGAGCACCTTGTTGTTCACCCACCACCCGGCGAGCCCGAGCGCGTTCATGTACTCGAGCCGATCGACCACCAGCCCCGCGTCCTCCATGAGACGGCCGAAGCTGCTTCGGGTGTAGCGGCGATGGTGGCCGAGCGCTTCGTCCATCGGTCCATAGGCGAAGGGCATCGCCGGGACGTAGGTGAGCATCCACCCGCCGGGCTTCAGTCGCGACACCACGCGACGCACGGCGCCGAGGTCGTCGGCGACGTGCTCGATCACGTTCATCGAGAGCACGGTGTCGAAGGTTCGCTCGGCGACGATGTCGGGGAGCTCGCCCTCCAGGTCGAAGCGAGCGACGTCGACGTGTGGCTCGTCTGCGAAGCGCTCGCGGAGGCTCGCGACGTAGCTGTCCTCGATCTCCGTTGCGAGGAGTGAGTCGGCGACCTCGGCGATCAGACCGCTGATGTTCCCGATGCCGCTCCCGAGCTCGAGGACGTCGCCCCGCACGCGGTCGCTGAACTTGGAGAAGTACCAGCGGTTGAGCTGTGGCGTGCCGGCGTGGACCTCGAGCGCGCGGCCGCCCGTTTCCTGGGCGGCCTCGCGGATGGAGCGCGCGTCGGTCACGCGCGCCTCTTCAGCCAGGCCACGAGCTCGACGTGGGGCGTCTGCGGCAGGGTGTCCCACGCATCGACGCGCTCGAGCTCGTAGCCCTCGGCGAGGCGCTTCAGGTCCCGGGCGAGGCCCGCGGGTCCGCAGCTCATCACGTGGATGCGCGGTGCGCCGAGGGCGAGCAGGTGCTCGCACACCTTTGCGCCCATCCCTGCCCGGGGCGGGTTGGCGATCACCACCGAGGGGACCTCGCCGTGCAGCCGCTCGGCGAGGAAGTCCTCGGCGCTCTGCGGCTCGACCCCGAGCTCGGCGGCGCCTTCGGGGTGGACCTCGCAGGCGTCCACGGAGCCGAAGCTCGCGCGGAGCCGCTCGGTGGTGAGGCCTGCGCCGGCATAGAGATCGAAGGCTCGTTCGCCCGTGAGGGGCGCGCCGCTCGCGTCGGCGAGCAGGGCACCGACCACCCGATCGATCGCGGCCGGGTTCGGCTGCAGGAAACCGTCCGGTCCGACCTCGACCGTTCGTGGGCCGATGCGCACCGAGAGCGTCTGTGGGCCCCGAAGGGCGACGGGAGCGCTGCCGCGCATCGCGTTGCCGGTGCCCGCCTGGATGCTCCACGCGACACCGTCGGCGTCTCGCACGCGATCGGCGATCGCCTGCATCGGCTCGCGTTCGTCGGTGCCGCTGATGAGCGTCACCAGCACGCGCTCTCCGTCGGTCTTCGCCCAGACGTAGCGCAGGACGCCGGTGCCGCTCCGCTCGTCGAACGCGGGGATGCCGAGCTCGCGGGCGACGTCGGCGATGGCGTCCATCACCGCGGCGATGCGCGGGTGGTCCACCATGCAGCCGTCCATGGTGGCGGGCTTGTGCGTGCCGCGCTGCCAGCTGCCGAGGCCGAGCCGTCCGGCGCCACCGAAGGCGACCCGCTTGCTCGACATCCGATAGCCGAAGGGCGCGGGTGCGGCGTGCACGGCACCGACCTCGAGGCCGTGGTCACGTTCGAGCGCTTCGCGCTTCAGCTCGCGCTGCGCGGCCTCCTCGAGCGGCATCAGTGGGCAACCGTCGCAGTACCCGCCCTGCTTGGGCGCCTCGGGGCGGCGTGCGTTGGGGCAGGGCGTGAGCCGACGGTGCGGGTGTCGTTCGACGATGCGCAGCGGCTTGCCGCTGACCCGGGGCTTCTGGCCCTTGCGCTTGCTGACGTGGAGCACGCGGGCTTCGACGCGTTCCGGGGGGAAGACGCCGAGGACGGTCAGGCCGTCCTCGCTCACGCCTTCGGCGCCGCGCATGGCGACGATGCGCCGGGTGACCGTCTCGCCTTCGAGCCAGCGATGGGGCTTGGGCTGATCGCTCATGGGGCGAGGATCCGTTCGGTGCCGTCGGGTGCGGAGACCGGGCCTTCGTGGCGATCGCGGTCTCGGGTGAAGTAGTGGATGCCGTAGACGCAGAGCGCGCAGAGCGCGAGGCCGATGGGGACGGTCCACCAGGGGAGCGTCTCGTTCGGATCGACCGCGTCGACGGTCAGCTGACTGGCGAGGAGCGCGACGGCGTTGTTCGCCGCGTGCGTCACGATGGTCACCCAGAGGCTGCCGGTGCGGGCCGCGAGCCACGCCAGGTACAGACCGAGTGGGAGCACGCCCGCGACGTGATGCGGGTCGAGGTGGAAGAAGGAGAAAGTGAGCGCGGAGATGACGATCGCCTTGATGCCCACGTTCCCCAGTGACCGCTGGACGAGCCCGCGGAAGAAGATCTCCTCGGTGAACCCCGGGGCGAGCGCGATGAAGGGGAAGAGCGCCCAGAAGCCGTAGGACTGGGTGAGCTTCTCGATGCTCTCGAGCGCGCCGAAGGTCGCGTCGGGGAAGACGGAGGTCATCGCGCGGACGAGCAGGTCCGAGAGCGGGCCGAGGGTGAGGATGCCGATCGGCCCGAGCACGAAGGCCGCAGGGTGGGCGCCCCGGAAGCCGAGGCCCTCCTTGAAGGAGGTCTTGGAGAAGAAGGCCGCGGCGAAGGGACCACCGACCAGACCGAGCCCGAGCAGGAGGACGCTTCCGGCCACGAAGGGCAGCGTCATCACCATGTCCATCACCCGCTCCTGGACTTCCACCGGGTCGGTGAGCCCCTCGGAGGCGACCATGACCGCGGGGACGATGGCGAGCGCGACGTTGCTGCCGATCGCGATGATGATGCCGCCGACCGCGCCGAAGATGGCGGCGATGGCTGGAAGGCGCGCGCGCTTCCAGCCGCGTGGCGGCTCGGCCGGCTGCCCGAGCGTGGGCGCGCGGGGCTCGCCGGGGTCGGCCTGGGACGCCGGGTAGTCGGGGGCAGGTGCGATCACGGGTTCAGGGATAGTACCGGTGAAGGGCGATGCCACCCGGCGACGGTCACGGCCCGGGGAACGCAGCTCTCGGCCGCGCAGGTCGACCACGCCGACGGTCTCGAGCGCCAGCCCGATGAAGAGCGCCACGCGCTCCACTGGAATCGTCCATCGGGGCTCGATCGGCGCGCGAGGCTCGCTCGCGTCGGGTCCGGGTGTGGTAGAAGGGGGTGTGCGCGCGCTTGGCCTGCTCACCCCTCTTCTCGCCGGAGCCATCGCTACGCTGCTGGTCCCTGCGGCCGCGCAGGCGCAGGAGGCTTTCGTCGAGGAGCCCGACGTCACGCGGCTCGACGTCGAGCGCCTGCCGCCCGAGGCGATCGAGATCACCCGCGACCTCTATGCGCACGGGTGGTTCCTCGAGGCCCACCTGGGCGCCCGAGGGTTCCTCGGTGGCGTCGGTGACTACGCCAAGGCCGGTCCCATCGCTCAGATCTCGTTCGGCTACGAGCTGACCAGCTGGTTCTGGGTCAGCGCCGCGGCCGAGCTCTCGATGCACGGGACCGACGCCGCGCCGCCGCCGAGCCCGACGGTCTTCGACGTCCTCGATTTCCTGATTCAGCTGCGGCTCCAGGCGAACGCTTCCGCACGGGTCGGGCTCTGGCTCGCCGGTGAGGTCGGCATCGGCTTCTCGACCACCGACGTGCTCAGCACCTATGGCCTGGACCAGGCCGACGAGGTCGGGCTCATCTACGGCGGCAGCGTCGGCCTCGACTGGCACATGAGGAACCGCCACCACTCGATCGGTCTACAGGGTGGCGCCCGCGTGCACTCCAACCTGGAGGGCCCCAGCGGCGACATCGCCCTGGGCATTCACGGCGCCCTCTACCTCCGCTACGTCTTCTGACGCGGCTCAATGAGACTGGACTTCGATGTCGCCGAAGTCGATGTCGGGCAACGTGTCCGTTTCGGCGGGCGGGGGATCTTCTTCCCCCAGGACCATCGTGCCGACCACGACGCCGGCGACGGCCATCAGCACCGCCACCACGATCGCGATGATCATGGTCTTCTTCGAGTCACCGGCGGGGGCGGGTGGACCCGCCGGGGCGCTGCTTCGCGGGGGAAGGGGCGGCGGGGCACTCGGTCCGGCGCCGGCTTCGTCCGCGAGCTGATAGCCCGAGCCTTCACCCACGAGCCCGTCGATGAGCTCCTCCGGGAGCGCGTCGAGCTGCATGGTGCGACCGCCCACGGCTTTCCCCAGTTTGTCGTGATCGCTCGTCGACACGTGTTCCCTCCAAGGCGTTTGTAGCAGGCCGAAGCAGGCCTGGTCGACCATCCGCGCTCTTGGGCCTGTGGTTCCGGGCCGTTCCGCTGCTAAGATACGCAGCATGAACGGCGCTCTCCCCTTCCGCGGACCCGCCCGTTGGGCGGCTCTTCTCTCGGTCGTCGCGCTCACGAGCTGTGCCGATCACGCGCACGTCGGTGAGGTGCCCTTCTACCAGTTCGCCATGACCGAGGCGACGCCGGCCTTCTTCGAAGGAGAGGACGAAGCGTTCTTCCTGGTCGAACAGCGGGTGGAGCTGACCGTCGATCCGCCGTCCGACTCCCAGATGGCCGACCTCAGCGCCGAAGCGCCAGTGCCCTTCCCGCGGGCGCCGTGGGTCGAGCAGGGCGACTACGCCATCGAGATCGACTGGGCGGTGATCAACCTGGATGACCGGGAGCACCGGATCATGGTGGCCTTCAACGGCATCAACGAGTTCAACGAGTACGTCCCCGGCATTCAAGAGGGGGAGGAAGAGATCATCCCGGACCTCTCCCAGTGGGAGCGCCACATCGAGCTCGGTCCCCTCGAGCGAATCACCGGCACCGTGCGCGAGGCGGAGCTCGAGGAGGTCGCCGTCGACCTGGCGACCGTGGTCAACGGCGCGCCGAACGCCAACCAGGTCGTCCACCGCGACAACCACAGCGCCACCGACCCGCGCTCGCAGATGTACATCCCGGAGGTGATCCCGGCGCTCGTCGGCGTGCGGGCGGCGCTCGGCATGAGCGGCACCACGGCCGGCAACATCGTGCTCGAGCTGACCGTCCGCGTTCGCGACGAAGACGACAAGATCGTCGAGTTCGAGGACGCCTGGGAGCTCCCCGCGCCGACCCCCTTCACTCCCGAGCCGGTCGAGCTCTGAAGCCCACGGCGCTTGCGCTGAATCTCGGGGCGGGCCAATTCGTCGCCACTTTGCGTCGTTCCCCCTACGATGGGGCGCGACCAAGGAACCGGTCCATCGGAGCCACCATGCGATCCAAGCTCAGCCTCACTCTCCTCTTCGCTCTCGTCCTCCCCAGCCTGGCGTTCGCACAGGACGATCCGGGCCAGGTCTTCGTCGACGAAGGCAGCGGGGATCAGGACCCGAACTACATCGAGGACGACAACACCGGGTACGAAGACGACCAGTACGTCGACGATGGGGCCCAGCAGGGTGAGTACGTCGAAGAGCCGGTCTACGCGGATCCAAACGACCCGAACGCCCAGCAGCAGCAGCAGCCCGAGCGGCTCGGCCGCCAGCTGAGCCTCGCGCTCGACGTGCCCATCTTCCTGACGAACACGTCCCTCGTTCGACCGGGCGTGGGCGCGCACCTCCGCTTCGGCTACGAGTTCGGGATGGTCGTGCCCCAGGTGAAGATCGGCATCTCGACCAACTTCCTGAGCGACGAAGCATCCCGTCGCATCCCGATCACGGACGGCGCCACGAACCTGAACGCCATCTGGGCGAGCGTCGGCATTCGGCTGCAGATCCTCAATCGCACCCGATTCGTGCCGGTGATCGACGCCGGCCTTCGACTGCAGTTCTGGAACTACCCGAGCTCGGCCTACACCTCCGAGTACCTCTTCGAGCCGGGCGTGACCGTCGGCGCCGGGCTCGCCATCGAAGTCACCGCGCGCTTCGGCCTCGAGGTCGGCCTGGACATGGTCGTGGCCTTCCCGGTCTCGGACGCCTTCGCCGACTACGACAACGACGGCACCCAGTTCTTCCTGATGCCGCACCTCGGCGGCACCATCTACTTCTGATCGCTCATCGCTCTTCGCCGGTGACGAGCCGGCGATAGCTCTCGTAGCGCTCGGGGTCGATGCGGGTACCGACTGCGTCCTGAATGGCGCAGCGCGGCTCGCTCAGGTGCTTGCAGTTCCTGAAGCCGCACTGGCCGAGCAGCGGGCGCATCTCGGGGAAGCAGCGGTCGAGCTCGTCGTCCGGGATCTGCCAGAGCCCGAGCTCGCGGATCCCGGGCGTGTCGGCCAGGTAGCCACCGGCGAAGGGAAAGAGCGTCGCTACCCGGGTGGTGTGGCGACCCTTGCCGTGTGCGGTCGAGGTCTGGGCGACCGCTTGCTCGAGCTCGGGATCGAGCGCGTTGAGCAGGCTGCTCTTGCCGACGCCCGAGGGGCCGACGAAGGCGACGGTGGAGCCCGCGACCTCTTCGCGGAGCGCGTCGATACCGGCTCCATCCGTCGCGCTCGTCTCGTGGAGCGTGTAGCCGAGCTCTCGGTAGCGGCGAAAGCGCTCGGTCACCTCCGGCTCGGCGCGGTCCATCTTGTTCGCGACGATCACGGGCCTGACGTCGTTGTGCTCCGCGACGATCAGGAAGCGGTCGAGCATCCGCGGGTGGAAGGGCGGGTCGCCGTGGGCGAAGACGATGGCGAGCGTGTCGAGGTTGGCGATCAGCACGTCCTCCCGGTGACCGCCGCCTCGTGCCGGGTGCACGCGCGAGAAGCGGGTCCGTCGGGGCAGGACCTTCTCGACGAGTCCCTCGCCCTCGGGGAGAGGCTGCACCTCGACCTCGTCGCCGAGGACGACCAGATCGGTGCGCCGGTCCTTCTTCTTGAGTCGGCCCCGGACCTTGCAGGTCAGGACCCCGTCGTCGGTCTGCACGTAGGCGAAGCCGCTCGTGGTCTTCAGCACTCGCCCCCGCAGGAGCTCCGTCTCGCTCATCGTTCGTCCGGTTCGCTCGGGAGCTGCTCGCTGAGGCGCTCCATCTGCAGGTTTCGCTCGGCGGTCCGCTTGCCTTCGGCGCGGCGCTTCGCCTCGAAGCGGCGCATGCTCTTGTCGGTGATCTGACCGACCACCGGGAGGTGCTTTCGCTCGTCGTTCGACGCCTCGCTCGCTTCGGCCTTCGCCCTCGCGACTCGCTCCGCGTGGACCTCGCGCCACCGGTCGAGGCTCATTCGCTCGCGCGCCGGGTCGCTCGCGTCGTTCAGGATCGTCTCCACGACCTGGTCACGGTCCACGAAGACCGGCGCGAGCTCGGCGGGGTCGTAGCCATCACCCCGATCGAAGAGGCCACCGCAGATCTCACGCAGCGTGCACCGCGCACAGCCGGGCGCGTAGAGGTGGTCCCACTCGGTCTGGCGAACGCCTTGCTTGGCGTCGAGGAAGTACACGATGCGCTCCTCGCCCTTCACGATCTTCCGGGTCTCGGTGCTGGCCCAGGCGAAGTCGGTCATGTAGCAGAGCGGCACCTTCTCGACGCGGAAGGTGCGACCGGTCTTGTGGAGGTGGCGCATCGCGCGGTGCAGCGAGAGCTCGAAGTCCGCGAGTCGCGGGGTGTACTGCTCCTGGTTGACCTCCGCGCGGCCCATCGAGGGGTCGAGGTTGTTCCACACGAAGTGCCTCAGCCCGGGAAAGCGCTCGGTGAGCACCTTCACGTTCCGGTCGAGGTGGCTCGAGTTCATCCGGTTGATGACGCAGTTGATGTTCACCTCGAGGCCGACGCTCAGCGCGTTGTCGATCGCCGCGAAGGCGCGATCGAGGGTGCCCTCGGTGCCTCGGAGCTCGGCTTCGATCCCCGGGTCCACCGAGTAGATGGAGACGTGAACGAGCTGCAGACCGGCGTCGGCCATGGCCTCCGCGAAGGGGCGCTCCGCCAGCCGGTGGCCGTTGGTGATCATCCGGACGTGCAGCCCGCGATCGCGCGCGTAGCGGGCCACCGCCGGCAGCTCCGGGTGCAGGGTGGGCTCGCCACCGGTGAGGATGATCCCGAAGTAGCCGCGCTCGACGAAGTCGTCGACGAGGGTCTTCATCGAGCTCAGGTCGTGGCTGTACGGCGTCGTCGGGTTCGAGCAGAACCCGCACACGTGGTTGCAGTGCCGAACGACCTGCAGATAGCCGAGGTTGGCCACGGCGGCATCATAGCGCCGATCGGGCTGGCGGCTCGTGTTTCGAGGGCGCTCAGCCGCCCGCGAGGAAGCCGACGCAGGTCTCCTCACCACCGCCGAAGGTGCTGGCGGTGATGGTCGTGCCGAAGCTCCTGCCGTTGACGATGACCTGGTAGGCGGTCTCCGGTGCGAGGCCGTCGGGCACCACGCACTGGTGCTCCATGCGCATGCAGATGGCAGGGCAGTCGACGTCGCAGGCCGTGTTGGTCCGGCTCACGTCGACCTGGAGCACGGGCGCGAAGCCGCTCTCGTCGACGGTCACGGTGCAGGGCCCCGGCTGCTGACCACAGGTGGCGCAGGTGTCGACCACGGTGATGGTCGGTCGCGTGCCGATGAAGACGTCCTCCTGATGGCAGATCTCGCCGGCCTCGAATCGCTGCGCCGGCCAGCCGACGGGACCGCAATCGAGCGAGTCCGGCGCGGCGACGCGGGTGCACTGCTCTTGCTCCACGAAATCGCCCTGGACCTCCAGGTCGAAGGCGCGCTCGCCGTTGAGCCAGACCGGGTACTCGCCGGCCGGCAGCGCCGGGATGGGGCAGCTCCCCTCGATGTAGGGGAAGCAAGCGTCGCAGAGGGCGCCGCCGTGACAGAGCTCGGTGTTCAGGTCGATCTCGACCGGCTCACCGGTCGGGCCCGGCCGCACCGAGACGCCGCAGTAGATGGTCTCACCGCAGTAGCACTCGCCCTCGCCGCCGATGCTGATGGGTAGGTCGAACGAAGAGCCTGCGAAGTGTGGAGAGGCACCGCAGGTCAGGCTCGCGCGATGGGGGCTGCAGTCGATGCGACCGCCGCCATCGGGCACTCGCGGTCCTGCATCGGGACGGCCGGGGCCCAGGTCGCCCCGGCGCGGACCAGCGTCGATCTCGCCGGTCCCCATGTCGAGGCGGGGCGCGTCTTCGGACGGCCCGTCGTCGGTGCCGTGGGTGCCGAAACACGCGACGAGGAGGAGGGCAGGGAGGAGTGCGAGGAGTCGGTTCATGAGTCGAATGGGCGCGGTGGCCGTCCGTTTGGCACAGGGCGGCACGGTGTAAGTCCGCGCTCTCCTCATCGTTCAGTTTCCGTGCCAGCGAGGACCCAAGCTCCGCTGGTGCTCGTGGTACTCAAGGACCTCAGGAGGGATCGAATGCGACAGACCATCATCCTGGCAGCGGCGTTCGCGACGTTCGGCGGGGGCACGGCCCACGCCTTCTGTGGTTTCTACGTCAGCGGGGCGGACGCTTCGCTCTACAACGACGCGACCATGGTCGTGATGATGCGCGAGGGCACGACCACCGTGCTCTCGATGCAGAACAACTACCAGGGTCCGCCCGAGGCGTTCGCGATGGTGGTGCCGGTGCCGGTCGTTCTCGAGGAAGAGAACGTGAAGACGCTCCCCGCCTCCATCTTCGAGCGGGTCGACAAGCTCGCGGCGCCCCGCCTGGTCGAGTACTGGGAGGCGGATCCCTGCGCGCCGACGCCGCCGATGATGCGCTTCGCTCAAGCCGTCACGGGTGGAGCGATCACCGAGACCGCCTCGGCGCCCGAGGAGGACACCGGGGTCACCATCGAGGCGCAGTTCGAGGTCGGCGAGTACGACATCGTGATCCTCAGCGCGCGCGTTTCGGGCGGGCTCGACACCTGGCTTCGTCAGAACGAGTACAACATCCCCGACGGCGCCGAGCCGGTGCTGCGTCCGTACGTCGAGGCGGGCACGAAGTTCTTCGTCGCCAAGGTGGACCCCTCGCGAGTCACCTTCGAGGGCAACCGGGCGGTGCTCTCTCCGCTCCGCGTCCACTACGACAGCGACACCTTCTCGCTGCCGGTGCGCCTCGGTCTCCTCAACAGCCAAGGCGTGCAGGACCTCATCGTGCACGTCCTCGCGCGCGGTCAGCGTTACGAGGTCGCCAACTACGAGAACGCGACCATCCCCACCAACATCCGGGTGCGGGACGCGGTGCGCGACTCCTTCGGCGGCTTCTACCGCGCGCTCTTCGACCGCATCCGCGAGCGGAACCCGAACACCGTGGTGACGGAGTACGCCTGGGACGCCACGAGCTGCGATCCCTGCCCCGAGCCGGCGCTCGACGCGAGCGAGCTGAGCACCCTCGGGGCGGACGTGCTCGCCGGGGACATGTACTCGTTCGTGCTGACACGGCTGCACTACCGCTACGAGAAGGAAGACCTGGACCACGATCTGGTCTTCCGCGCCGCCCCGCCGATCGTCGGTGGTCGCGGGATCCCCGGGCCGCAGGGACAGCTCGAAGAGCAGGAGGCGGCGGTCCTCGGCTCGATGAACAACTTCCAGGGCCGCTACGTGATCCTCCACAAGTGGGATGGCCCGATGGACTGCCAGGAGCCGCAGCGTGGGCGCTGGGGTGGACCGCCCGGCGGCGAGCAGAACCAGACGCAGGCCGCGGCGGGTGGTCCGAGCGCGAGTCCGACCCCGGCTGCGCGGGTCTCGCTCGGCGCGCTGGTGGCCGAGCCGATCGAGTCCATCGCGCTCCGGCCCGGCGACCCGGATCCGGAGCCTGCGCCCGAGGCGCAGCCGCCGCCCCCCGCCGCCGGAGCCGGGGAGGGCGGCTGCGCGGGCTGCTCGGTCGGTGGCGCGAGCGGGCTCGGCGGTGTCTTCGCCGTGCTGCTGGTGCTGGCCGCGCTCAGGCCAGGCCGGCGACGGCGAGGGTGATCGACACCCCGAGCACGCCATAGGTCAGCCGCGTGCTCCGCTTCGACTCGCCCGTGAGCCCGAGAGGGTCGCGGGCGCGTCGGCCGAGCGCGTTGCCGGCCAGGATCGCGAGGGCGACGACGCCGGCGTCGAGGAAGGTCTGGACGCCGACCACATGGCTCGCCCCGTAGGCGCCGATGCGGGCGACGTGCATGCACACCGCGATGGACGAGGCGCTGACCAGGAAGCGTTCCCCGCGTGCACCAGCGGCGAGGAGCAGCGGTCCGAGCAGGAGCCCGCCGCCGCCGCTGGTGGCCGTGACGACGCCGGCCACCGCTGCGGCCCCCGCGATGAAGAGCGGGCCCGGCCGGCGCCAGGTCCGCTCGCCCTGCTTGGCGCGACGGCGACCACGGAGCTCGTGGACGGTCGCCGCGAGCGCGGTGCCGAGGATCAGGAAGCGGAGCAGCGTCTCGGGGAGGGCCACGGCCATGAGGCCGCCGGCGATCGCTCCGGGCACGGCGCCGAGCACGAAGGGGGCGACGAAGCGCCCGTCGAAGTGCTTCCGGAAGAGCGCGATGCGGTGAACGTTGCCCACCAGCAGCGCCGGTGCCGCGGTCGCCAGTGCCCGCGTCGGGTCCCAGAGGGTCGCGAGGGCCAGGGTCAGGACCAGTCCACCACCGAGGCCCGCGAGGGTGGACAGGGAGCCAGCGACGAGGCCGAGGGCCAAGAGGATCGAGAGCTCTTCCATGGAGAGCAGGCTGGTGGTGACGCTCGCTTTTGACCAATCGATTGTTTCGAGCGATATGATAACCATCGGTTATGAAACGATGGACGGCAGGAGGTAGCCATTGCTGGATTCGCTGCAGCACCTCCTGCTGATCGTCGAACACGGCACGTTCACCGAAGCCGCGCGGCGCGCGCACCTCTCCCAGCCCGCGCTCACCGCGTCGATCCGGCGACTCGAGGAAGCGTTCGGTGCTTCGCTCCTGCATCGGGGTCGAAAGGGCGCGTCGCTCACCGCGGCAGGCGAGGCGTTGCTCCCTCGCGCTCGCGCGGCGCTCGCGGCGGTCGACGAAGGGCGACGCGCGGTCGAGGAGGTGCTCGAGCTCCGCAGCGGCGAGGTGCGGATGGGGGCCGGCGCGACCGCCTGCACCTACATGCTGCCGAAGGAGATCGCGCGCTTTCAGCGGACGTACCCGGGGGTGACCTACCGGCTCCGTGAGACCACCACGGAGGAAGCGAAGCAGGCCGTGCTGGAGGGCGACCTGGACCTCGCGGTGACCAGCAGCGTGACCGGCGCTCCGCACGACGATCCCGCCTGGGCCATGCTCGATGACGAGCTCTGGCGGGTGGACGAGCTCATCCTGGTCGCGGCGCCCGATCTTCCGCCCGAAGGCGCGAGCTACCTGACCTTCCGGCCGGGCTCGACGACCCGAGAGCTCTTCCAGGCAACCTTCCCCGAAGCGGACGTCGTGATGGAGCTGGGGTCGATCGCCGCCGTGAAGGGACACGTTCGCGCTGGCGTGGGCATCGCGCTGGTGAGCCTGGACGCCGTTCGCGACGACCTGCGGCGGCGGAAGATGGTCCGTGTGCCCGACCCGCGAACGCCGGTGGAGCGGGAGCTCCGGCTGGTCCACCGAGGGCGAGAGCGCCTGGCGCCGGCGGTGGCCGCGCTTCGAGAGCAGCTGCTCGAGCCCAAAAGGAAAGCGCCCCGCAAGAAGAGGGGCGCTCGGTAGGCTGACGCCCCGTGGGGGGTTTTGGGGCCCCCCCACGGGGCCGGGGTGTCAGCTGGGTGTGTTGGATGGGTGCTGGCAGCCCGCGTCTCCGCAGGCTCCTCCCTCGGGCCGGGGTGTGTGGCCCTCGAGACAAGTGAACACTAGCTCCGTGACGCGGCGCGTCAAGCTCGCGAATCACATTTTACATGCTGGAAATCTTTGTCATTTTCGGGCCAGACGGCCGAAATGGACGGCGATGACGCAGCGAGTCGAAGCGTTGCGTCAGGCTCGGCACCTTCCCCGAGTCTCAGGAGCCAGGCAGCTCTCCGTCGGAACCATCGGGATTCGTGAACGGCGCTCCAACCGGCCGATCCCCGAGCTCGCGGTGGTGGCGGAGGGCCCAACGGACGGAGGGGAAGGCCAGCTCGTCCCAGGGGATGTCGTGCCAGCGGAAGAGCCGGACCTCCCGGCTCTCGGGGCCGGGCTCGATCCGCTCGTCCAGGAGCTCGGCGCGGAACATCAGCTGGATCTGGCTGATGTGGCGGATGCTGTAGATCGCCAACAGATCCTTGATCTTCAGCTTGGCTCGAGCCTCCTCGTGCGCCTCCCGGACGGCGCCTTCCTCGGGGAGCTCGTGGTTCTCCAGGTAGCCCGCCGGGAGGGTCCAGAAGCCTTCGCGAGGGGCGATCGCCCGCTTGCAGAGCAGGAACCGCCCACCGAGCGTGGCGACGGAGCCGACCACGATCTTCGGGTTCGAGTAGTCCACGAAGCCGCAGCGGGTGCAGACGGGGCGCTCCTTGTCGTCGCCCGGGGGGATCCGCCGTTCGAAGAGGGGCTGGTCGACGTCGGTGTCGCGGGTGCTCATGGCTCGGGATGTTGCCGTCACGGGGACGCGGGGCCAAGGGGCGGACGCGTGAACGCCCGCGTGCCATCGGGCGCGCGGGCGTTCGAACGCGAGGCGGGTCAGTTGGTCGGGACGCGCGTGCCGCCGACGGTCTTGGGGCCGTCCTCGGCGTCGGCGTCCTCGCTCGTCGCCTCGGCCTCTTCCTTCTTGCTGCCCGGGAGGAAGTCCCCGACCAGTCCGCCGATCTTCGCGCGGAGCTCGGCGCCGGTCATCGGGGCGAGAAGCAGCGCGGCGCCCGCACCGATCACGACACCGGCGACCATGCCGGTCATGACGAGGCTGGCGGTGTTGGGGGCCTGGGAGGCCCGCATCAGCCCGGCGCGCATCAGGCCCGCGTCGAAGGTGTTCAGGGCGTTGGCGCGCCACTCTTCCGGCGTGCGGTCGATCGCCGACTTCGCCCAGCGCTTCATGTCGTCCTCCGAAATGTTCTCGGAGGCCTTCTTGAGGGCGTAGAGGGCGGCGGCCTTCATCATCGTGCTCTGCAGGCTCATGGGGATTCTCCTTGGGGTTGCCGAAGCGTTTGCGCGCTCCGGAGAATGTGGGTCGATTCGTGCGTCGGCCATTCGACGCACGGCGAGCATAACGCTCGCACGACCCGAACCACTGCAGATCCCACGCCAGGAAATCGTGCGGGCGATCCGACGGACGAGTGTGGCATCCCGCACCGCTCCGCGCGCAGGCGTGACCAATCGCCGTTGGGTGCCATGACGCGGCGACGACGCGCTATGGTCGGCCGGTGAAGCGGATCCACCCGAGCTTCTGGGTCCTGGGCGCCGTCGTGCTCGCGTTCCTGGGCCTGTTGACGATCACCCTCCTGGATCATGGACCCACCGGTCTCGACGAGACCATTCTCGTCGCCCTCGAGGGCTGGCGCTCCCATGAGATGACCGCGGTCGTGAAGCGGCTGACGGACCTCGGCGGGCACCACTTCATGATCCCCCTCTGCACCGTCCTCGTCGTGGGCGTGTTCTGGCGTTGGCGCCGGGCGGGACTCTTTCTCGCCGTGTCGCTCGGGGGGTCGGCGCTCCTGAACGAGGGCCTGAAGGTCGTCGTCGGTCGCGCACGCCCGACGGTGGTGGCGGCGCTCTCGAGTCCCCGCGGGCTCTCGTTCCCCAGTGGCCACTCCCAGTCGACGATGGCGTTCGCGGTGGCCTGCTTCCTCCTGATCTGGCTCGCGCGGCCGGCGCGGCGATTGGTCGCTGCGTCCTTCTTCGTCCTGCCGCTCGCGGTCGGCTGGACCCGCACCTACCTCGGCGTGCACTACCCGACCGACGTACTCGCGGGATGGTGCCTCGCGAGCGCGTGGGTGATCGTGTGCTGGACCTGGCTGCGGAACGACCAGTGGCCGCCGTTTCGCGCGGAGGCCGCTACAGGATCTCTTCGATCATCCGAGTCGGCGCCGGGCGCGCCCGGTTCCGACGGCGACGCTCTGCCGCCCGGATGAGGTCCTCGTTGGTCGCGGTCGGCGTGTCCTCGATGATGAGATCGTCGTCGGGGTGCCGCGCCACGAAGGCGAGGAAGGAGTTCATGCCGTCGCGCTCCGAGTGCTCGAGGAGCGAGGCCTGGTGCGGGTCGACCGCGAGGGTCACCTGACGCGAGGACTCGGTCTCGCCATTGCGGACCACGAGGGTCACCTCGTCTGCCAGCACGAGCACGTTCTGGGCGAGCACCACGGTCATCTGGGTCCCGTCGCCCTGGCGGCGACCGGTGTAGAGCACGTCGACCCGGTCGCCCCGCTTCATCATGCGGTGGAAGCTGCGGGTTCCGGTGTGGACCGTGATGGCGCGCTGGCCGGCCTGTAGCAGCTCGGACGGGGTGCCGCGCTCCTGTGCGTCGGCCTCGACGTCGGACCAGCGGAGGGTCGCACCGGCGCGCAGCTCGTAGCGCGCGGGGACGCCGAGCACCTCGCCGAGATCCTCGCCCAGCACGTGCCGCTCTTCGACGTGGGCCGGCGGCCGCTGGATGATTCCGAGCTGAACCGGCGCCAGCGGGGAGCCCTCGCGGACGTCCATGATGACCGCGACCACGGGGACGGTGTATCCGCCCGTGACCTTGTCGGTGTACCGCTGCTTGCGGATCATGAAGAGAACCCCGCCCAGAATGGCGATGGCCACAGCGGCCAGCAGCGTGGTCCGGTTCATGGACCGGGAGGTTAGCAAGAAGCGTCTCGGAGCGAAACGCCCAACCGTGCCATCTGGGACCCGGTCGGCCCTCAGTCCTTGCGGTACATGGTGACGACGCAGGCGCCGCCGAGGCCCAGGTTGTGCTGCAGCGCGACCTTTGCACCCTCGACCTGGCGCTTCTCGCCCTGTCCGCGGAGCTGCCAGACCAGCTCGGTGCACTGGGCGAGACCCGTGGCGCCGAGCGGGTGGCCTTTGGAGAGCAGGCCGCCGGACGGGTTGGTCACGTACTTGCCGCCGAAGGTGTTGTCGCCGTCCCAGATGAACTTCTCCGCCTCGCCCTCGGGGCAGAGGCCGAGGCCCTCGTAGGTGAGCAGCTCGTTGGCGGTGAAGCAGTCGTGGAGCTCGACCACGTCGACGTCTTCGGCGCCGATGCCGGCCTCCTCGTAGACCTTGGCGGCGGCCTTCTTGGTCATGTCGTAGCCGACGACCTTCATCATCGACTTCTCCTCGAAGCTCGACGGGAAGTCGGTGGTCATCGCCTGGGCTGCGATCCAGACGGCGTCGCCCTTGCCGTGCTTCTTGGCGAACTCCTCGCTGCAGAGGATCGCCGCGGCCGCGCCGCAGGTCGGCGGGCAGCACTGGAAGCGCGTGAGCGGGTCGAAGACCTCCGGGCTGGCGAGCACCTCTTCGACCGTGAGCTCGTCCTTGAAGAGCGCGTAGGGGTTCTTCGACGCGTGCGAGCGAGCCTTGCTGCTGATCTTGGCGAAGGTCTCGCGCTTGGTGCCGTACTTCCAGCGGTACTCGCGGCCGGCGCCGCCGAACATCTGCGCGGCGGGCGGCGCGGCGGTGAAGCCCTGCATCCCGTTCATCTGACCGGCGTGCCACTCGAGCGGGTTCGCGCGGTCGTCCCACTTCGCGCCGAGCGCGCCCTTCTCCATCTTCTCGAAGCCGAGGGCGAGCACGCACTCGGCCATGCCGCCGGCGATGGCCTGCTTGGCGAGCATCAGGGCGGTCGAGCCGGTGGAGCAGTTGTTGTTGACGTTGAAGACCGGGATGCCGGTCTGCCCCATCTCGTACACGGCGCGCTGGCCGCAGGTGGAGTCGCCGTAGACGTAGCCGACGTAGGCCTGCTCGACGTCCGTGAAGGGAACGCCGGCGTCCTCGAAGGCGGCGGTCATCGCCCCCTTCGCCATGACCGGGTAGTCGTCGCTCTTGCCGGGCTTCTGGAAGGGGACCATTCCGACCCCGATGACGTGAACCTTGCGCATGTGTCTCTCTCCTGTGTCTTCGTGGGTGGAATCAGGCCTTCAGCCAGCCGAGGTCGCGGGCGGGGGCGAGGTCTCCGTCGACGCGGAGCTTGCCCTTCTGGAAGAGCGCCGAGGCGTCCGCGTCGCCCTTGGCGAGCTCGGCGAGCGAGGCGTCGTCGAGGGTGATCGTGGTGTCGGCGCCGTCGTAGGTGCCCGGCTTCACCGAGCCCTCACCGAGGTCGACGAACCACGCGCCATCGGGGTCGGTCACCAGCAGCTGCACCTTGGCGCCGCCGTTCTTC
This sequence comes from Deltaproteobacteria bacterium, assembly GCA_017644045.1. GTDB lineage: Bacteria > Myxococcota_A > Polyangia > Polyangiales > Houyiibacteriaceae > UBA1660. The sequence continues at coordinate 357,389 of JAEPMI010000005.1, read as the reverse complement.
TTCACGGTGAGCGAGTCCATGAGCTTCGGGGCGAAGGGCTCCTTGGCCGCCTTCTTCGGCGCCGCCTTGGTCTCGCCACCGCTGGGCCGGTTCTTCATCGCCTCGGCCACGTGCTTTTCTTCGACCTTCTGCAGGAAGGTGAGCTTCTGGCTGGCCATGATGTCGCCGCCGATCTTCAGCTCGCCGCCGAAGTACATCTTCTGCGGGTCCTTCTCGCCCTTGGTCATCGCCACGAAGTCCGCGTCGGTGAGCTCGAGCGTGCAGTCGGGCTTGATCGTCTCGCCCTCGGTCACGCCGGTGTCGCCGCTGGCGTCGATGGTCCAGACCGAGTCCGGCTCGCTGAGCTTGAACTGGAAGACCTTGCCGACGCCCTTGGGGATGTCCGGGTTCTCGCTCAGGAAGATCCCGATGCCCCGGAAGACGTCGGCGCTCGTCGGGCCGCTCGGCGCCGCCGCGGCCGGTGCGTCCCCACCGCCGGCGCCCCGCGCGTCCATGGCCTTCTTCACGTGCTTCTCTTCGACCTTCTGGAGGAAGGTGAGCTTCTGGCTGGCCATGATGTCGCCGCCGATCTTCAGGTCGCCGCCGAAGTAGAGCTTCTGCGGGTCGGCCTGGCCGGTGCACATCGCGAGGAAGTTCGCGTCGGTGAGCTCGAGGGTGCAGTCCGGCTTGGCGGTCTCGCCTTCGCTCACGCTCGCGTTCTTGCAGTCGACCGTCCACACGGAGTCGGGGTCGCTGAGCCTGAACTGGAAGATCTTGTCGACCCGCTTCGTGTCGTCGGCGTTCTCCGCCATCCAGTGGCCGATGCCGCCGAAGATGTCGGCGCTGATCGGACCGCTCGGCGCGGAGGCTTCCGCCTTGGCGGCGGTTCCCTTTGGCTTGGCCTTCTTCACGGGGATGGTCTCGTAGAGCTCGATGGCGCCGTTGCTGAGGCAGACCTCGTCGCGCTCCTTCACCTTCGTCTGGAAGATGAGCTCGTTGCCCTCCTTCCAGGCTTCCGTGATCAGCGTCTCACCGGGGTAGACGGTCTTCGCGAATCGCACGTCGACGCTCTTGAAGTAGCGGGGGTCACCCTCCGGCGCGAGCTGGCTCAGCACGTGCCGAACCGAGAAGCCGAAGGTGCAGAGCCCGTGGAGGATCGGCTTGTCGAACTTCATCGCCTTGGCGAAGGCCGGGTCCGCGTGGAGCGGGTTCCAGTCGCCGCTGAGCCGGTAGAGGAGTGCCTGGTTCGCGGCGGTCTTCTCTTCGACCACGGCGTCCGGCTTCCGATCGGGGGGCGTGTTCTTCTCGGCGCTCGGGCCGCGGTCGCCGCCCCAGCCGCCGGCCCCGCGGACGAAGGTCGTGACCTCGTTGACCGCCAGCAGGTCGCCGTCCTCGTCGAAGCTCTCGATGGCGGTGACGACCAGAGCGCCCTTGCCCTTGTCGTAGATGTTGCTGATGCGCGCCTTGTGCGTGAGCTTCGCGTTCCGGGGCAACGGCCGCTTCAGCGTCAGCTTCTGCTCGCCGTGGAGCACGCGATCGAGGCCGTAGTGCAGACCGGGCGCGGTCACGCCGCGCTTGCCGAGGTCGAGGATCACGTTGATGGCCGGGATGACGCCATAGGAGGGGAGGGCCTTGAAGCCGTCCTTCGCCATCTCGTAGACGAGGTCGAGCTCGCCCTCGCCGTCCTTCGCGGCGCCGACGCCGAGCGCGTAGAGCGCCAGGTCGCGCTCGGTGTAGCTCGAGGTCTGCTCGGGGAACTCGTAGCCGAGCGCCTCGTCGACGTCGATCCACTCGTTGCCGCCCTTGGACTCGCCGCGCTCGAGGTTGCCCATCACCGGCTGCATCGACTGCGCGATGTTCTCCGGATGCTCGGTCTCCTCCATGCCGTCGATGGCGTCCCAGCTGGTCTGCACGTCCTCCGGGCTGATGTTGCGACCGACTCGGAAGGTCTTGCCGGCGGAGCGCTCCCAGCGGAGCCCGGCGAAGTGACCGCCGCCGACCTCGTAGAGACCGCCGCTGGACTCGCAGTCCTCGTGCGCGAGCCACGCGACGAGGGGCGACACGTACTCGGGCTTGAGCGCCGCGAGCAGGTTCTCCGGGAGCACCGTCTCGGTCATCCGGGAACCGGCGATCGGCGCGATCGTGTTCACGTGAATGCCGCGCTTGCGGCCCTCGATGGCGAGCGTCTGCCCGAAGCCGAAGAGGCCGAGCTTGGCCATCGCGTAGTTCGCCTGGCCGAAGTTGCCGTAGATGCCCGCGGCCGAGGCGGTCATGATCACGCGGCCGTAGCCGGCCTCGCGCATGTGGGGCCAGGCGGCGTGGGTGACCGCGAAGCTGCCCTTCACGTGGACCTCGTAGACCAGGTCCCAGTCCGCCTCGGTCATCTTGTGGAAGCTGACGTCGCGGAGGATGCCGGCGTTGTTCACCACGACGTCGATGCGCCCGTAGGTGTCCATCGCGGTCTGGATGATCTTTGCGCCGTCGGTGACCGAGTCGTAGTTGGCCACGGCCTCGCCGCCGGCTTCCTTGATCTCGTTCACCACCACGTCGGCCGCCTTCGCGCTTCCGCCGCCGCCGTGAATGTCGCCGCCGAGGTCGTTGACCACGACCTTGGCGCCACGGCTGGCGAAGAGGTGCGCGTGGGCCCGGCCGAGGCCGTTTCCAGCACCGGTCACCACCACCACTCGATCGTCGAAACGCAGCACGTCTTTTCTCCTTGGAGGGTCTTCGAAAGACCCTCCCGCATCGCGCCGGCGGAGCCGGCGACTCGCTCCCTCCCAAACGGGCTCGCCTTCGGCTCGCCACGTTGGCTGGAGGGGTGGTTGGTTCGATGCTGCCCTCACACCCGACGGCAGCTGATGCAGCCAGATCACACGAGGGCCGGGGCCAGGTCAACGAAAAATGAATGACGGCTCATTCTTGTCGCAATCGCCGCGTTTGCCGAGTCGGATCCGCCGGGGCAGAGTCCGGGGATGAGGCGCTGTGACCGTAGGGGCGAGGCCCGAACCCCATGATTCGGCGGCTCGGAACGGCGCTCCTCGCCCTCGCGATCCTGTCCGCTCCGGCTGCGGCTCAATCGGACACCGATGACGAGGTCGTCGAGGCGGCCAGCGAACACTCGAGCGGTCGCGATCCGGACCCGGACTACGTGCGCCCCTTCGTCCTGGAGCTCGTCTTTCTGCTCGCGGGGACCGTCTGGTACTGGGTCGACCGCGACAAGAACGCCGTCGACTGGGACTTCGATTCCTGGACCCAGCGCTTCGACCGGAGCGCGTTCCGCTACGACAACAACGCATTCTCGGTGAACTGGACCTTCCACCCGCTCTCCGGGTCCGCCTACTACGGCTTCGCGCGGGCCAACGACCTGCACCCCGGGTGGTCCTTCACCTACGCGTTCCTGACCTCGTTCGCGTGGGAGTGGCTCCTCGAGTTCAAGGAGCGGGTCTCCATCAACGATCAGATCGCGACACCCGTCGGCGGCATGGTGCTCGGCGAATTCTTCTACAAGGTCAGCCGTTTCCTCCACGTGAACGCGACCACCCGCGCACGGCGCGCCGCCGCGTGGTCCCTCGGACTCGGCGTGCAGGCAAACGAGGCCATCGACGGGCATCGGCCCACGCAGGCCGAGCGCGACGCGCTCCACGCGCGCTTCCACCTCGGCTACGGCGGCGCGTTACTGAGCGCGGGCGGCGAACGCGCAGGTCTGCACACCGTGGACTTCGAGGGCCGCATCGTGGAGATGCCCGGCTGGCACGAACCCCGCGAGCTGCGGCGAGCCTTCGGCAACGCCAACGTCACCCGCCTCCGAGCGCGCGCCACCCGCGGCCCCGGCGGCGGCGGCTTCGAGCTCGACGGCGACACCATCGTTACCGGCCTGCACGTGCAGTCGCTCGACGAGTCGGGCGGCGGATCCGCGTTGGTCGGTGCCGCCCTCGGCTACTCCTATCGGCGCGTGGACTACGAGGACTTCTCCGACGCCGTCGGCGCCGTCCACCTTCCGGGCTTCGCCCTCGACACCATGCTCCGTCGCCCTTCGGCCGAGCTCCGCTTCCTCTTCCGCGCGCACCCGGACTTCGCGAGCGCCGACGCCACCCTGGCCTACGACGCCTGGGCGCTCGACCACCCCGACGCGCGCGCGAAGACGATCCTCGAGCGCGAGGGCTACTTCTACGGCTGGGGCGCGACGACCTGGGCCGAGCTCGAGCTCGAGCTCGGCCCGGTGGAGCTCGGCATGCGCGCGAGCTTCAGCCGCTGGCTCAGCGACGAGGGCCTCGACCGCAGCCAGGAGGTCGTCACCGACGACGTCGAGGTCGAGTCGCGGCGCGTGTCCATGAGCAGCTGGGCTCGGGTGCAGCTCCCGCGAAGCGTGCACCTCGAGTTGCGCTACGACGAGCTGCGGCGCTGGGACTGGGTCGGTGGGTATGGGGAGCGCGGGCGGCTGCGGCGGGTGGGGTTGTCGGTGGGCGTCACTCGGTAGCTTGGTTGGCGAGTTGAGCCGATCATCGGGCGAAACCTTGACGCAGGATCCCCGCGACCGAGCAGCTGGGCCGCGTTCCCATTGGGTCGCAGTCGCGGGATACGGGATGGTGGATGGCTTTCCGGCGTAGGTATGACGTCTTCCGAGCACTCCGTCCGCTGTTGCCTTTTTCCGCTGATCGGGTAGGTCGTGGACACGTCTCCGACCCCCGAGTATCCACGATGCCCAGCGACGACAGCCCCACTCAACGCCTCCGACGCACCCTGTCCAAGGGACCATGGAAGGACGACCCACGCGAGGCGCTCAGTCGGGCCGCGAAAGGCGTCCGCGCTTGGATGGACAAGCTCGATCCAAAGGGGGCATCTCCGGCCGGGATGTGGAAGCGCCAGCGGGACGATGCTCGCCGTCAGAGAGATCGTCATGCGGAGAGCCTGCGCCAGCTTCGGCGCGGCAACCTGATCTTCCATCCGCGCGAGCTCCTGATCGAGTCGCAGTGCCCGACCTGCGAAGTCGAGTGGTCTCACGCCTGCAATTACCCCTACAGCACGTCCACTCTCTTCTCCCGACTGATGGTCTTGTGGTGTCCTCGGTGCGGCCTGGGTTGGGTCCCGGACGTCCCGTTCGACTTGGGTGAGTACTACGCGCTCGAGTACGCGAAGAGCAATCGCGGCGATCGGGACGTCCCTCCGAGCGTCTACTTCTCGGATGAGAATCCGCTGCTGAAGGGCAAGACCGGGCAGCGCTACTTCCGCCGGGCTCGAGCACAGGTGAAGCGAATCCGCGAACGGATCGGCTCCATCGACACGATGCTCGATTTCGGGTCGGGTCCTGGCTACGCCCTCCATTCGAGCGGGGCTCGCGTGATGCACGCGGTGGAAGCCGATCCCTCCTGCGCCAAGTACCTCGACTACTTGGGGGCGAAGCGACTCTCACTCGAGGAGTTGCCGGAGTCCTTCTACGACGCGGTGCTCTGCTCGCACTCGATCGAGCATCTGACCGCGGATGACCTGATCGACACCCTCCGCCGCCTTCGACGCGCGCTCAAGCCCGAGGGGCTGCTCTACATCGAGGTTCCGGCAGCAGGACTCTCGCGCTACCACATGGTCTACAAGCACGAGCCCCACACGCTCTTCTTCTCGCCGGATGCGATCCGCGCAGCGGTGGCGAAGGTTGGGTTCGATGTCGAGCTCGCGCGCCCGTTGGGCAAGAAGAGCAGTCCGCTGCTGCAGCAGCCGCTCTTCGAACCCGCCGACGGCGACGACGATGGGAAGCTCTCTCGCGGTGAGCTGACGGTCATCGCACGACACGGGACCGCGGACGTCGCACTCTCGACGCCCCGGCGCTCGGTGCCGGCTCGAGCCGTGATCGCGGTACCCGCGACCGAGGTGAAGCCGCCCCGCCGTCCCGCGACGACGGATGCGGACCGCGATGAGCGTGCGCGTCTCTTCGACGTCAACGGCTTCTCGGTCTTTCGTGGCCTTCTTTCCGCCGACGAAGCAGCGACCGCCGCGGCCCAGCTTCGCCAGGAAGTGGGGCCCGAGCGACTTGGCAAGTCGATCTGCGACGCCCTCAACCGGCTTCCGAGTGCGGGCATGTATGTCAGCGACCCAAGAGTTCTCGACGCCGTGGAGACGATTCTCCGAGTCCCGCCTCGCCTGGTTCAGGTCACCGACGTGCAGACCGACCACAACCGAGACAACTGGCACCGGGACTCGGCGTGTCGGACCTTCGGTAAGGGCGACTGGGACGAGTCGGTCCACCCGTACCGGCTCGTGAAGATCATCCTCTACCTCGACATCGATCGGGCGGGCCTCGGGGTCGTGCCCGGCAGTCATCGGATCCGCACCAAGTTGGGGAAGGTCGAAGACGACCTGACCAAGTGGGACCTGGTCGATGCCGACGACGACGCCCTGCGACCACTTCACGACGGCACGCCGAAGCGACCGGCGCTCGTGGAGATGCGTCCGGGAGACGCTCTCGTGTTCGATGAGCGCATTCTCCACGCGGGCCGTCGGCTCACGGGAGACCGAACGCAGATCGGCGACGACTTCGTCGGGTCCAAGACCACGTTGGCGTACGTCTTCGGTGCCGAGAACCGCCATTCGTGGCGCTTCTACTCGTTCTTCCGATTCCGCCGTCCCGAGCTGAGATACCGGGACTTGGCCCCCGACATGCTCGAGCGCCTTCGTTCGGCGAACCTCCTGCCGGGGTTCTACGGACGCAACCTCTTCGAGGAACATCCCGAAGAGTTGGCGAACATCACGTCGAAGTAGGCTACCAAAGGGATGAGCCTCGGACGTCGCGGTGCACCCATGGCGCTACCTGTGCCAGTCGTCGATGTGATGTGTGAACCCAGCTCACGTCTCCGCCGTTGATTAGCCAAGAGTCGTCGGTGTGCTCTTGCGGCACAATAATTGCCCTGAGTTCTTTCGATGATTTTCAAGTTCCCAGCCGTACTCTGTCTCGCTGTCGTGTGCGCCGGGTGCCCCAAGAGTTCACCGTTTCCCGAAGGAGAGCCGGACGACATGTATCCGGCGGATTCGCGCATCGCGCCTCCAGGGTTCGACGGCGGCCCCGGGGAGCCCCCATCCCTGCCAGCGGAATGCATCGCAGGCACAGCCGTTCCCTGCGACTGCCCTGGAATGGTCGATGGCTACATCTACTGCATCGAGCATGACGAGTGGGGCAGCTGCGAGTGCCCGCCTCCGCCGGCCGACCCAATGGCCCCGGACGGGGGCTTTCCCCACGGCGACGCGGGACCAATGGCAGACGGAGGAACTGCCGACGGCTCGATCGTCCCGATTCCGGACGGCTGCGTTCCCGACCCCGAGTGGTGCGATGGTCGGGACAATGACTGTGACGGGGTCATCGACAATGGCCACGTCTGTCCCGACCCCAGCGTGCGTCACACCTTGCCGCTCGGCGATACCGCGGTTTGGGTGAGCGGGACGGTCAGTCGGGCTGACCGCTGCGATTTGATGGAGGTACAGCGGATCTGGCCCGGCATGTCCGGCGCCATCGATATCGGCTGCGGTGACGAATACAGCCCGACGTTCAATCGCCGAGGAGAGCTTCACTACAAGGAGACGCGTGGCGAGATTCTTCTCCATCGCGCGGTCGGGGACCCGCTCGTCGTCGAGACGCCGCCATGCTTCCGCACGGCATATGGGTGGTTCGGTTTCGACGCCACCAACACGCTCCATTTCGCCTGTCGGTCCGACGACACGATCCGTCGCGGGGCTGGCGAGCGCATTCTGAACGACGCCAACCGCGCCCGCATTCTCGCAGTTCTGGACTCTGGGCGTCTCATCATCGGCAGAGGAGATGCGGGTGAGGTGCTGTTGCTCGACACGGATGGATCCGAGCTGTCACGGTCAGGCACGTCGCTGGCGGGATGGGAAGGAACGTTCGGAATCCGTCCGTCGGTTGCCGTGGTGGGAGAGTCGGCATTCGTGGGTTTCGTCAGGATCTATCGCGACCGGAGCCGCAAGGAGGTCGTCGTCTTCCGGGTGGACGGCGAATCGGCCATGTGGCGACTCGTCCGCCGGGCGCCCGTGGAACGGAGCGCAGCCCGCTTCAGAGCGGTGCCCCTCCCCGATGGGACGGTCGTCTATATGGCGCTCAACGGCGATGGCACCTACCGACGGGTCGTTGCCGTACCGCCAGCCGGTCCGCCGCAGCTGGTCATGGAAGAGCGCCACGACGTTCGGTTCCCCACCTCTTGGGTGGAGGCCTTCGCGGGACCATTGGTCGCTGCTCCCTGAGGAGTCAGCTCGGGAACCAGCGAAAGCCGGTCGGGCTGTCGACGCCCTCGAGGGGCTTGTAGAAGTTGCCGTTGACCTGGTTGTGGTGGAGCAGCCAGCGGCGGAAGGCGTCGTGCAACTCGGTGTCGACCTCGCCGGGTTGCGCGAGGAACTCGCGTAGCGTGCCCTGGAAGGTCAGGCCCGGCATGTCGTAGACGGCGGTGCCCATCGTGATCACGGGCGTGCCGTGGAAGGCCGACTGGAGCCCCACGGTGCTGTTGATCGTGATGGTCCCTCTCGCGTGCTTGAGTAGCGTCGGCAGGTGGAGGTCGTGGACGTAGTGCATGCGATCACCGAGGTCGTGTCGACGTGTGGCGTCTCGAAAGTACGGCGTGTACTCGCGGAACGGGCGGTCCATCGGGTGATGTTTGAAGAGGAGGTGGTCGTCTGCGCTCGCGTGCTCGGCAAACACCTCGAGCACCTCGTCCATGAACTCGAGCACGTCGCCGTAAGGCGAGTGGCGCAGCTGGAAGTCGCAGTGGACCTGAAGCGGAACGAAGAAGTAGCGGCCGCTGAGCTTTCCGGTGAAGCGCTCGAGCACGTTGCGCTCTTTGGCGCCGTACCAGTACTTCCGGCTGGCTCCTCGGACCCACCAGGCGGTGTGTAGCCACGCGTTCAGCGGCCGGTGGTGACGGTAGTGGGGGAAGTCCGCGTTGAGGTGAGTGAACGCGAGCGCGTTGAGAGTGGAGTACCAGGCGGAGAGCCCGAAGGATTGGCCCACCGGGAGCGCCGTTGGCTCGTCCGCCGGGGCGTTGGCCAGGTAGAACGCAGGGTCCCTCGACATCCGCGAGTTGCCGTTCACGCCGTGCTCTTCACAGGTGATCCAGTCGGGCCGCACGTAGCCTTCCTCGAAGACGTAGACCTTCGCCCCGGCGCTCTCCGCGGCTGCGACGGCCTCGCGGTGGAGCTCCCGCATGTCGCCGAAGAGGAAGACGCCGTCCGCCCCTGCTTCGAGTAGGCGAGCCACGTACTCGGACCAGCGATCCATCGGCTCCGTGAACGAGCGAACCTCGGCGAAGGGTGTGTCGTCGGGGAAGAAGTAGCGGTCGCCGGCGTGGAAGTTCACCTTCGTGACCTTCACTCCATTGTCGGAGAGCTCCTTCGCGAAGCGATGCATGAAGGGACCGGCGGGGCCCTGCAGGAGGAGCGCATGGCTCACGCCGAGGTCTGGAAAGCTCGTCATCCCCGCTCCTTTCGGAGTCGTTCCAATTCGGTACGGCTCGCGCGCACCGCGTAGCGGAGCAGATTCTGACCCTTTCGCAGCTGCCGACCGGCCCACGAGTGGGCAACGGCGGGCGGGATCTCGATGCCGGACCGATCTCGATCCTCGACGAGCTGCCGCGCGATGACCTCGGGCGTGGTGTAGGCGCCGGTCGCTCTGCTGATGTAGCGCGGATAGCGGATCAGCGTGGCGGCGACCAGCTCGTCGAGCGAACGCGCTCGGCCGCGGCGTGGGTGGGTGTGGCGGTCGTCCGTCAGGCCCCAGCCCGCGTAGAAGGGGAGGCCGTAGACGATGACGCGCTTGTCGCGGAGCAGGGCCTCGAAGCCGACCAGTGACGTCATCGTGTGCACCACCGTCGCGAGCTCGAGGCAATCGGCCAGCGATGCGTTCGGGGCGAGGTCGTCGGCCAGCTCGAGGGCTTGCCCCTCGGGAACGTGACCGTGCCGATTGCCGCTGACCACATCCGGGTGTGGCTTGAAGATCAGGTGAGCGTTCGGTGCGTTCGCTCGTGCCTCGCGGAGCAGGTCGAGGTTCGTCCGAACGTCGACGCATCCCCGCTGGATGGATGCGTCGTCTTCGACCTGACCGATCACGAGTGCGACCGGACGATCGCTCGGAGCGACCAGCGCATCGGAACGGCGCGCGTTGTACTTGCTGAGTCCGGTGGCCACGATCGCTCGGCGGAGCGCTCGCGCACGCTCGAGCTCGATCGTGCTGAAGTCATCGTTCGCGAGCATGTGCTCGATGTCGCTCGGCTCCTTTGGATCGTAGTAGAGCCCTCGCTGGTCGAGAACGAGCGACGCAGGCGCGTGGAGGTCGCTCCCCAGACCCACCGAGCGGAGGAAGCCGTCCTCCATTCGCCAGTGTTCGGCGCCACGTTTCTTGGCGAGCGCTCGAACGGCGACCTCGTCGCGGGTTCCCCAGCTGACCAGCTTCGTCCCCTCATGGGTGAGCCGTGCGGCGGCGTCCGTGTCCTTGGCGAAGCGTACGCGCGTTCCAGGGCCGTCGAGGAACGCCGGGAGGAACCCCCTCTTCCAGAGCGAGAAGCCCACACAGACCACCTCACCACGGGTCGCTTCCCCCATTCGGCGCTGCAGATCGAGATGCTCGACCACACGCTCGACCTCACATCGCTCGCCGGTCTCCGGGTCCACATAGCGCGCGTAACGGAGGTACGCCGCCGCGACGAGCTGCTCGAGCGAACGCTCCACGCCGCGACGCTCCGGCACGGAAGCTCTGTCGTCGGTCAGGCCCCAGCCCGCGTACCAGGGCATGCCGAAGCAAGTCACCGGAACCTCGTGGAGCACGGCCTCGAAGCCGAGCTGCGAGGTCATGACGTACACGTGGTCGACCTGCGCCAGCAACGAGGTCGGGTGCGCCGGGACGGTGAGCCAGCGGACGCCCTTCGCCTCGATCCCGAGCGCTCCGTTCTTGCGTCCGAGCATCACGTCGGGATGGGCTTTGACGACGATCTCGGAGTCGGGATGCTCGTCGCGCGCGGCTCGGAGCATGGTGGTGAAGTCGGCAGAGCAGAGACCGAGACGGATCGACTGGTCGCCCGCCGTCTGGTCCACGACCAAGACTCGTCGCCGCGTCTTCGGCCCGAGATCGAGCGTGGGCTGGTGGTTGTACTTGGACAGTCCGGTGGACCGGAGGCGTGAGGTGAGCTCGGCGGCCCGGTCCAGCTCTCGCGCCTCGAACGCGCCATCAGCGATCCACCGTTCGAGCCGTGAGGGGCGAGTCGCGTCGTAGTAGATGCCGAGATCGTCCGCGACGATCGCGAGCGGCGCCTCGCCGCTGACGCCCGGCATCACGCTGCGCAGGAACCCATCCTCGAGCGCAACGTAGGGGACACCGGCTTCGTTCGCGATGGCGCGAGCACGGCGGGTGTTCGGCTTCGCGCCCCAGCCCACGACGGAGTCGAAGCGGCCCCACCGACGCGCCACCGTGGCGCCGAGGAAGGCTTCGAGGTTGGGAATCGCACGGATTCCACGCGAGGGGACGCGGACGGCATCTCCCAGATGAGTCGAGCTGAAGTGCGATGACGAGGGCATGGTCGAAAGGCCGCGGTCGGCGGCAACCTCCTAGCCGAAGGCGATCGCGCCGCTGGCCAGCCCCTGGCGCACCCGCGCCAGGTCCTCTGGTGTGTCGATGCCGGGAGGTGGTGCGTGGTCGAGCACGGTGCAGTGAATCCGTACTCCCCGGCTCAAGGCTCGCAGCTGCTCCAGACTCTCGGCGCGTTCGATGGCGGAGGCCGGCGCGGCGGCCATCGCCGTGAGCGTCCCGACCCGATAGGCGTAGAGGCCGAGGTGCCGCAGGAAGGGGACCCCCGGTGGAAGGGTCGCGGGCTGGCCGTCGGCGAACGCGTCGCGCGCCCACGGGATGGGCGCCCGACTGAATGTGAGCGCGAACCCTTCGTCGTCGAGCATGGCTTTGACGGCGCTGGGGGTGAAGAGCTCCTCGGGACCCTCGATGGGTACGACCATCGTCGCGATGCCGGCGCTGGGATGGGACGCGAGTGCGTCAGCCAGCTGTCCGGGGAGCTCGGCCGGCAGCAGTGGTTCGTCTCCTTGGAGGTTCACCACGATCGCATCATCGGGCCAACCCGCTTCGGTCGCGACCTGCGCGATCCGGTCCGTTCCGCTCGCATGTTCGGCTCCGGTCATCCGGGCGTCACCGCCGGCGGCGAGCACCGCATCGCGGACGCGCTCGTCATCGGTCGCGACGATGACCTCTCGTGCGCCCGAGCGCTGGGCACGCTCGAGGACGCGCACGATCATGGGCGCGCCCCCGAGGTCGGCGAGCGGCTTGGCGGGCAGCCGGCTCGAGGCGTAGCGGGCGGGGATGACCACCCTGAACGGCGCGTCGCTCACGCTCCGCCCCGCGCGACGAGGTGTGCCTCCACGATCGCCGTGAGTTGGCCCCGCGCTTCGAGGAGCCCATCGGTGACTTCGCGGACGGCGCCGTCGCCGCCAGACGCACGAGTCACCCAGCCGGTCTTGGCCAGCTCCCGGCGAACCATGAAGTGTCCGTCGGCGGGAGTGATCCCCAGTCCGACCGATCGGAGTGCCGGCAGATCGAGAACGTCGTCCCCCATGAACGCCATGCGATCGCAGTCGACTCCGCTCGCTTCCCGCAGCTCCTGCAGTGCACGCTGCTTGTCGCTCCGGCCGAGGTACACGTGCGCGACTCCGAGATCGGAGAGGCGTCGTTCCAGCGCCGGCGCGCGGCGACCGGAGATCACCGCGACATCGACCCCACCCTCTCGGAGCAGCTTGATACCGAGGCCATCCTTCACATGGAAGACCTTCACCTGCTCGCCATCGGGGCCGTACCGAAGCCGACCATCGGTGAGCACGCCGTCCACGTCCAACACCAGTAGCTCGAGCGTTCGGGCCCGAGCCTCGATGGCGGGCGGGTAGGGTGCGGTGCTCACGCCTCTTCCGCGAAGGGCTGCGCCTTCACCACGCGGTCGATCTCGACGAGCACCTCGAGCAGCTCCTTCATGCGGTCCAGTGGCCACATGTTCGGGCCGTCGCTGAGCGCGTCGTCCGGGCGGGGGTGGGTCTCCATGAACAGCCCACTCACGCCCGCGGCGACGGCCGCGCGCGCGAGGACCGGAACGCCCTCTCGCTTGCCACCCGAGCTGGCTCCCTGCCCACCCGGCTGTTGGACGGAGTGGGTCGCGTCGAAGACGACCGGTGCGCCGGTCTGCCGCATGATGGCGAGACCGCGCATGTCGCTGATCAGCGTGTTGTACCCGAACGAAGCCCCGCGCTCGCAGACCATGATCTGGTCGTTGCCGACCGCTCGACACTTCTCCACGACGTGGGCCATGTCCCAGGGCGCGAGGAACTGACCCTTCTTGACGTTCACAGGGAGATTCGCACCCGCCACCCGCTGCATGAAGTTGGTCTGTCGACAGAGGAAGGCTGGCGTCTGGAGCACGTCGACCACCGACGCGACCTCGTCGATCGGCGTGTCCTCGTGGACGTCGGTCAATACCGGGACGCCGAGTTCCTTCTTCACCGACTCGAGGATGGCAAGCCCTTCCTCGAGGCCCGGGCCACGGAACGACGAAGCGCTGGTTCGGTTGGCCTTGTCGAAGCTCGCCTTGAACACGTACGGGATGTCGAGGGCGTCCGTGATGGTCTTCATCTGCCCGGCGATCTCGAAGACGAGCTCGCGGCTCTCGATCACACAGGGGCCCGCGATGAGGAAGAGCGGGTGAGAAGGGCCGACGTCGTGAGAGAGCAGCTTCATTCGAGCTCAGATGCGCAGCAGGACCGAGGCCGCCACCGCGATTTGGTAGATGATCTGGGAGAGGTCCACCGCGTTCTGGAAGACCTTGTGGTCGATCTTCGGTGGAACCAGGATCTCGTCACCCGGCTGGATCGGAGCGTCGTCCGGGGCGAGCAGCGCCGACCCATCGGGGCGCATGAGGATGACCGCGGCGGTCTCCGCTCGGTTGGTGAACCCGCCCGCCATCTGGACGTAGTCGCGGACGCTCAGGTCGGGGCGGTACATCACCGCCTGGGCGACCTGGACCTCGCCTCCGACGCGGACGACGTTCGTGCGTGTCGGAATGATGATGGAGTCGCCGTCCTGCAGCAGCACGTTCAGCTGTCGGCCGCCGCTCGCCGTCACCACTCGTCCGAGTGGCTGGACGTTCCGGGCCCGGTCCACGAACGCTCGGACCATCTCGGCTTCCCGGACCCGAATCTCCGCTTCACCGCTCGTCCCCGAGAGCGCCAGCATGGCGCTCCGCTCGAGACGATCGAGGCTCTCCAGGATCGTCTGCCGCTGCTGTCTTGCCACCGACGGTCGGCGCAGGTGCACGGCGGCGGTCTGCGCGAGCTCGGGGTCCACGTGGACCCAGTTGAGCAGGTCGATGAGTCGGGTGCCCCGACGGACCGCGAGCTCGCTCGGCCCGTCGTGCTCTCCCTGCAGTCGGACCACGATGTGCGCTGCGCGGCCCTCCTCGCGGAACGAGATGATGTCGCCACCGCGCAGAGGCGTGCCCCGGAAGCTCGCGGCGCCGATCGTGCGCACGACCGGCTGTCCGTCGCGCACGCCGCGGACGGTCACCTCGGTCGCGCGGGTCGCTGGTGCCACCACGTCGAGCACCACGGCACCGGTCGCGTTCTCGTCCGCGAGCTCTACCAGCACGGTGCCCTGTTCGGTTCCCGCGACCTCCACCACGGGGCCGCGACGCCCCACGAGAATGGTGTCGCCGTCTTCGAGCTGCGGCGTCGACAGGTTGCCTCGGAGCAGGAAGTCGTAGAGGTCGAGCTCGGCGAGCTCTCGCCCCTGGCGCATGATCGAGACGTGGCGGTAGCTGCCTCGCGTCGGCGCGATTCCTCCGGCCTGGGCCAGGAAGAAGAGCACCGAGTCGGAGGGAATCCCGGCGTAGCGTCCCGGACGGGTCACCCCGCCGGTGACGAAGACGGCGACAGGGCTCGCCGTGAGCAGGTTGGTGTAGACCCCGAACTGACCGCGAAACGAGCGGGCGATCGCCGACCGAACGGTTTCGGTGAGCTGACCGTTCGAGACGCCTTCGAGTCGGATCGGGCCGACCCCCGGGATGAAGATGTTGCCCTGGGTGTCTACCGCATAGACATCGTTGAGCGTCAGCGCCCCCCAAGCGTTCACGGCCACCCGGTCGCCTGGGAGAATCGAGTAGTCGGGGTTGATCCCGTCCTCGCGCTGGCCGGCGAAGTTGCCGTCGAAGAGGTTCGAGCCGAAGGGCTTCGGACCTTCGGTGACTTCGCTGGCCTCCTCCGGCTCTTGGGCCGGGGGAGGCGCCTGGGTCTCCTGCGCGCTCACGAGCGCGGGAAGCAGGACCAGGGCCAGGGTCAGGAGTCGATCATACGTTCGCATGTTCGCGTACCGAGGCGACCAGGAGCGTACCGATGCCCATCACGGCGAAGCAGAGCACGAGGAAGGTGAGCACCGACCAGAGCACGTTCGGATACGTCGCATCGCTCGGGTGTGAGGGGTCGGCGAGCGTCACGAGGTAGCGGTGCTGGCGAGCTGCGTCGACGCGGGCCATCTCGAGCGAGCTCAGCGCCGAGGAGTAGGCGCGTTCCGCGAACTCCTTCTCGACCACCAGGGGTTCGAAGCGAGAGATCGCGGCTCGCAGAGAGGCGCCGCTCTCGCCGACGAGCCGCTCGTTCTGCTCGTCGAGCTGGCGCTGGAGTGCGCTCACACGACGCTGCTGGGCCACCATCTCCGGCGAGCCCATCGCAGAGGTGCCGCGGAGCGCGCTCAGCTCGGCGCGGGCGGACGCCAGCTGTGCCTCCAGCTGCGCGCGGAGCTCGTAGAGCGCCGCCGCGGACTGTACCGGGTCGAGCTCCGAGCCCTCGCTCTGCGCCTCGGTGAGTGCTGCGCGCGCCTCGCTCAGGCGCGTCTCGGCTCGTTCGAGCTCCCCTTGCGCGAGGGATGTCCGGTCGGTTCGGGCGCGGGAGGAGAGGTCGTTCACCATCGACTCGCTCTTGTCGAGGATGGCCTGTGCGAAGCGCTGGGCCGACTCCGCGTCGAACGCCCGAACCCGGAGCTTGAGCAGGCCCGCCGCGCTGTCGTACTCGACCTCGAAGTGATCGAGGTAGTAGTCGTGGATCTCTTCGCTGCCCGAGCTCGCGTCGAGGCGCGACGTGAAGTCCACCGAGTCATCGGCGTAGTGCTCGATGAACCCATGGTTCTCGATGAGGTGTTTCAGCATGTCGCGGCTGAGGGCGTGCTCGCGGACGAGCTGGGCGTCCCGGCCTGCGTTGCCAGGCACGGAGGCGAAGATGAGCTCGAGCTGCGGTGCCGCAGGGGCGTCCGCTGCCTGAACCGTGAACGACGACACGGACTCGAACTGAGGCGTGACGAGCACCCCGTAGTAGAGGGTCGCCAGGATGGTCGGGAGGACCACTCCCAGTCCGAGGCGACGCACCAGCCGCCGTGCTCTCATGCGGCGAAGCTGACGGACGGTGTTGACCGCCGGGCCCTTCGTTTCGAGCGGAGCGTTCACGCCACAGCCTCGTATGCTTCCGCCGCCTCGTCCAAATCCTCGTAGAAGCGAAGGCGGCCTCCGTTCAGCACCGCCGCCCGGCTGCAGTACTTTCGGATGGTGTTCATGTTGTGGGAGACGATGATGACCGTGCTCCGTTCGCTTCGGTCCTCGAACGCTGCTCGGCACTTCGCCTGGAACGACTTGTCACCCACAGCGGTGACCTCGTCGACCAGGTACGTGTCGAAATCCAGCGCCATGCTCAAGCCGAAGGCGAGCCGCGCGCGCATGCCCGAAGAGTAGGTTCGGACGGGCATGCGGAAGTACTCGCCGATCTCCGCGAAGCGCTGAGCGAAGTCCACGACTTCGTCGACGTCGGCGCCGTAGATGCGAGCCACGAAGCGGCTGTTCTCTTCGCCACTCAAGCTTCCGTTGAAACCGCCTGTGAAGCCGATGGGCCACGAGACCCGGCCGTGACGAACGACCTGCCCGGCGTCCGGTCGCTCGGCGCCGCCGAGAATCCGGAGGAGGGTCGACTTGCCCGCGCCGTTCTTCCCGAGGATCCCGGTGGAGACCTGGTCGGGGAACATGGCGTCGATACGGTCGAGCACCACGTGGTCGCCCGCACGGGTCCGGTAGGCCTTGGTGACGCTGTGCAGCTCGATCATGTCAGCTGCACCTTGTGTCGCACTCGACGCTCGAGGGTGAGGCCGAAGAAGAAGAGGCCCAGGATCCACGCACCCACGTACATCGGCTCAGCGTGGCGAGCGTGGTAGTCCGGAAAGAACCCGGTGCGAACCATCTCGATGCAGTGGAGGATGGGGTTGTAGAGGAGCATGTCCCGCACCTGCTTCGGCAGGCTCTCGGCGGTGAAGAAGAGGCCGCTCACCCAGAAGAGCGGGCGGAACAAGGGGCCTCGAATTCGCTCCACGGTCGGGGAGAGGACGTTCAACCCACAGAGCACCAGGCCCAGGCCCATCCCCAAGAGGCCGGCGAGCAGGAGGCCGTTCATCAGGACCAGGAGGTCGTCGATGCGGACTCGGGGCACCGTGAACGCCCAGCCGCCGATGATGAGCGCGAACACGACGGCGTAGGTCGCGAGCTCGAGCGCTCCCCGCGCGAGGATGAGGTCGAGCGTTTGAACCTGTGGGTAGAAGAGCAGGGCCTTGTTGCCGTTGATGGCCTGGCTGCCCTTGTTCGCCGTCTTCATCACCAGCTCGTAGGTCACGACGCCGGTCGCGAGAAAGGGCACGATCGCCATTCCGCCGGGCGTGCCTCGGTCGGCGACCTCGAAGAGCCCCGCGAAGGTGCCGATCCAGAAGAGTGGCTCGAGCAAGGCCCAGACATAGCCGAGCTTGTTCTGACCGAATCGCGTCCGGGTCTCGCGCAGCGCGAGCGCATGCACCACTCGGAGCTGCGCCATCAGGCCGCGGGTGAGCTCGCCCCTGGGAAGGGTTGCCACGGCGCCGCTCACGACGAGCCCTCCGGGTCGGCCTCGCCTCCGCTCGTCGGCGCGGGCTCGGTGGCCTCCAACGGGCTGGCTGCGAACACGTCGGGCACGAACACCCAGACGTCGGCTTCGGGGTCCTCGCAGGCGAGTCGCTGAGCGGAGCCGAACGTCAGCTGTCGGCATCGGCGGCCGCTCGCTGCGGCGTAGATGGGCCCCGCGATCACCACTCCCCCCTCGAGCTGGGCAGGCTCGCCTACGGGCAGGCTAGCTGCGCGCTCCAGCGCCCCGATCTCGGCCGGGGTCGTCGCCAGTTCGACCGATGGGCTCATCGATCGGGCGTACTGGATCTCGTCCTCGGTGGGTGGAGCGCTCGCGCAGCCCAGCCAAGAGACCGACCCCACGATCAGCACCGAGCGGATCCCACCCAGGACGCCGGCGAGGCGCCCCCGCGAGGAGCACGTCAGCTGTCCAGGGGTGGTCATGGGGGTTCAGCGTTCTAGCAGGATGCCGCAGACATGCCCGTCGCGGTCCAGGACCACCAGGGCGCTACGTCCAGCGCGTCCCATCTCCTCGAGTGCGTCGGCTACGTACGCCTCTGCGTCGATGACGGGCATCTCGCGATCGTCGAGCAGCTCCTCGATGCACGCATCCAGGCATCCGTCGCTGGCTTCCAGCTCCGAGCGGAGCTCCTTCTCACCCAGGATGCCGCAAAGACGGTCTCCGTCCGACACCAAGAGGAGCGGGACGCGGGCGCCGACGAGCGCAAGCATCGCTTCCTTCAAGCTCGCCGACCGAGGGACGACGGGGAGCGGCTCCCGACTCATCGCGTCTCGCACCTTGGCGAACTTACGGGCGAGGCTGCCGCCGGGGTGCAGGCGAGCGAAGTCCTCGGCGAGGAAGCGTCGATGTCGGATGAGGGCGACGGCGAGCGCATCGCCCATCGCCAGGCTGGCGAGCGTGGAGCTCGTCGGGGCGAGGTTGTTCGGGCAGGCTTCGTGGTCGACGGAGACGTCGAGCGCGATGTCGACTTCCCGCGCCAGCGAAGAATCGAGGCGCCCCACCAACGCGATGGTGCGAATGCCTCGACGCCGCAGGTGTGCCACGAGCTCCACCACCTCACGGGTCTCGCCCGAGTAGGAGAGGAGAACCACGACGTCGCGCTCGGTGATCATGCCGAGGTCACCGTGGAAGGCCTCGGCCGAGTGGACGAAGAAGCTAGGGGTGCCGGTCGAGGCGAGGGTGGCGGCGATCTTCCGGCCGACCAGACCCGACTTGCCCAGCCCCGAGAGGATCACGTGACCCTCACAAGCGGCCAGCGTGCGGACGGCCCGCGCGAAGCGGCCGTCGAGCTTGCTCGCGACACCTTCGACCGCTGCCGCCATCTCGCGCAGCGACTCCTTGGCCGCGTGGGCTACGGGATCGAGTACCGTGACCTTCGCACGGGTCTCCGAAGCCAATCCCTTCAGCGGCCATTCGTTCTTCACGCCTAGGGAACCGGAACCGTCAGGCATTCTCGCTCTCCAGATCGTCCTTCACCTGCGCCACGCCAGCGGGCGTGCGAGGTGCGATTGCGTGCCATGGTGACAGGACGCTGACGACCTCGTGACGAGGCGCCGCTCCAACCCAACCCGGCCGTAGCTCATGAATCGGTGACAAGCAACTTCTCGCGGCCGGGGAAGAAACCAACGGAAATGCAATGGAAACACAGGGTCCGGCCGCTTCCATATCCACACCAGTGGCTAAGCAGGTCCCATGCCATCACCGAAACTTCGACCTTCTGGTCCGAGACCCCTGAAGACCCCGCGTTTCACCCTTGTGAACGAGGGCCGTTCTCGAATGGATGCGCCGTTGTGTGCCACGGAGTGCCGTTGACGAAATGGGTGACCACGACGACAGCCACGACATTCGTGTCAGGGCGTGGTCGGTCTTCGGACGAATTCCCAGAGAGAACCGATGCGATCCGTCCGGCCGGAAGACGTATTGTTCGCGATCCTTCGAAAGCTGTCTCCGTTCACGGAGGGCCCGGGTGGCGATCAAAGCGACCCAGGCGCGTCGACGGGTTCTCGGTGCCGTGCTACCTGCCGCGCGCCCATGGACCCCACCCCCCGAGAAAAGCTCCGCAACGTGGCGATCATCGCCCACGTCGACCACGGTAAGACGACCCTGGTCGACGCCATGCTGCGGCAAACCGGCGTCTTCCGCGCCAACGAGGCGGTCACCGACCGCGTCCTCGACTCCGGCGACCTGGAGCGCGAGCGAGGCATCACGATCCTCGCGAAGCACGCCTCCGTGTTCTGGGAGGACCACAAGATCAACATCATCGATACGCCCGGCCACGCCGACTTCGGTGGTGAGGTCGAGCGGACCCTCCGCATGGCGGATGGCGCGATCTTGCTGGTCGACGCGGCGGAGGGAGCGCTGCCGCAGACCCGCTTCGTGCTGGGCAAGGCGCTCGAGCTCGGGCTGCCGGTGATCGTGGTGATCAACAAGATCGACCGGAAGGACGCCCGCCCGGACGAGGCGCTGAACGAGGTCTTCGACCTCTTCTGCGACCTGGGCGCGTCGGACGACCAGGCGGACTTCCGCACGGTCTACGCCATCGGCAAGGACGGCGTGGCCAAGCTCGAGATGGCCGACGAGGCCACCGACCTGCAGCCGCTCTTCCGCACCATCGTGGACACGGTCCCCGCGCCGACCCAGGACCCGGAGGCCCCGCTGCAGTTCTTGGTGCACAACACGCTTCATGACGACTACGTCGGTCGCCTGGCGATCGGCCGCCTCTGGGGCGGTCGGGTCACCAAGCAGCAGAACGTAGTCGTCCTGGGAGCCGAAGGTTCCAAGGGGGAGCACAAGATCGGCACGCTCTGGGGCTTCGAGGAGCTCGAGCGGGTTCGCATCGACGGCGCCGAAGCCGGCGACATCGTCGCGATCAGCGGCATCGAGGACGTGACGATCGGCGACACCCTCGCCGACCCGAAGAAGCCCGAGGCGCTCCCGCGCATCGAGGTCGACGAGCCGACCATCCAGGTCCGCTTCCTGGTGAACACCTCGCCGATGGCCGGTCGCTCCGGCAAGTACGTGACCTCCCGCCAGGTCCGCGATCGCCTCTACAAGGAGGCCGAGCGCAACATGGCGCTCAAGGTCGAGGACACCGAGGACACCGACCAGTTCATCGTCTACGGCCGTGGCGAGCTCATGCTCTCCATCCTCGCCGAGACGATGCGCCGCGAAGGCTACGAGCTCGCGATGGGCATGCCCGAGGTCGTCACCAAGGTGGTCGACGGCGTGAAGTGCGAGCCCTGGGAGCAGGTGGTCGTCGACGTCGACGAGGAGCACGTCGGCTCCGTGACCCAGGCGCTCGGCGAGCGTCGAGGCGCGATGGTCGGCATGAGCAACCTCGGCTACGGCCGCGCGCGGATCACCTACCGCGTTCCGTCCCGTGGGTTGATCGGCTTCCGCAGCATCTTCCTCACGCAGACGCGCGGCAGCGGCCTGATCAACACGATCTTCGACGGCTGGGAGCCGCACGCCGGACCGATGCTCCGCCGGAAGAACGGCGCGATCGTCGCCGACCGCAAGGGCACGACCACGCCCTACGCGCTCTTCAACCTGCAGCCGCGTGGCGAGCTCTTCATCGGCTCCGGTGTCGAGGTCTACGAGGGAATGATCATCGGCGAGCACAGCCGACCGAACGACCTCGACGTGAACGCGACCAAGGAGAAGAAGCTCACCAACGTCCGCGCCGCGGGCAAGGACGAGAACACCATCCTGTCGACGCCGAAGGAGCTGACCATCGAGTCGGCCCTGGAGTGGATCGACCAGGACGAGCTGGTCGAGATCACGCCGGACGCGATCCGCGTCCGCAAGCGCGTGCTGCAGACCAACATCCGTCCGCGGCGCGACGGGCCGAAGAAGTAGTCGGTCGGGGGGGACCATGGCTTCCGAGTTGATCGAGGTGCTCCGGCACCTGCTCGGCGACGCGCCCGACGCGACGCCCATCGCCGACGTACCCAGCTGGTGGGCGCGACACCGCGCCTCCGTCGAGGGGCGGACGACTCCGGCGGCACGCGCCTTCGCGGGCGGCTTCGCCGCCGACCGCCTGGGCTACGCGTTCGCATCTGGATACACCGAGGCGCTCTCGAGCCTGGTGCCGGTGCTCGAAGGTCACCGTGCCGCGCTCTGCGCGACCGAGGCAGGGAAGAGCCACCCGCGCGCCATCGAGACCTCCCTCCGGCGTGATGGGGAAGGGTGGGTCCTGAACGGCGAGAAGAGCTTCGTCACCCTGGCCGAGTACGCAGAAGAGCTCCTGGTCGTGGCGTCGCTCGGGCTCGACGACCACGAGCGCAACCGACTGCGTGTGGTGCGTATCCCGAGCGACCGCGAGGGGGTTCGGCTCGAGCCGGCGCCGCCGACGAGGTTCGTCCCCGAGATTCCGCACGCGAGGCTCGTCCTCACGGACGTCGCGGTCTCCGATGCTGAAGTGCTCCAGGGCGATGGCTACGACGACTACCTGAAGCCCTTCCGAACGGTGGAGGACCTCCACGTCGGTGCTGCGGTCGTAGGTCATCTCATGCGCGTCGCGCGGCTCTTCGACCTGGGCGCGCCCTACCTCGGAGAGCTCGCCGAGCTCACCGTGAGCATGTTCTCCCTCGCGCTCGCCGACCCTCGCGATTCTGCCTTGCACGTCGCGCTCGCGGGGGCTTGGGGGCGTCTGCAGGGTGCGGTGGACACCCTCGACCTGGACCGCCTCGACGAAGAGGCCCGTCGTCGACTCGAACGCGATCGCGCGCTCTTCGACGTCGCGTCCAAGGCCCGCGGCCGTCGGCTGGCGGTGGCTTGGACCCGCCTCGGGCACCTCTGATCCTCAGCGGGACCGAAGTCGTCGAACGACGGCGAACGCCCGGCTTCGGAGAGGTCGGGTTCGTTGACGCAGGCGCTTCCACACGGAGCTCTTCGGCTTTGCCCCGAACTCGGCCACCGCGTTCGCTCCCTCTCGCTCGCTCAACCACGCGTCGAAGTCGGAGGTGCGACCGAAGAGCCGGCTCTGCGGCGCGGGTAGGGCGACGTCGGAGTCTTCTCGGCTCGAGAGCAGTGCTTCGAGTCGCTGGTCGAGCAGATCCAGATGATCGCGGGCGCTGCGGACGTGCAACTTCGCCCAGTCCGGATCCAGCCGGAACGCGAGCCCGGGACGGATGTCGTCGAACGTCGCCTCGAGCCCGCTGCCGATGAAGAAGTGGTTGCCGATGTTCTCGTGGACACCGAGATCAGTGAGGACGCGAACGGGGATCTCCAAGCAAGCCGCCTCGAGAGCGGCGGTGGAGGAGAACGTGACGAACGCGCTCGCTTCGTCCAGGAGCTTCGCCACCGGCGTGTGTGTGATTCCGAAGTTCGCGGGGGGAGGGGTCAGCTCTTTGAGGATCTCTTCGAAGTGATGCGCTACGCGATGCAGCGTCGTCTCCTCACGTCGATGACGAGGTTTGAACAGCCATTGCCGCTCCGGGTGGCGACGGGCCAAAGCGATCCACCGCTCGAGAACGTACCGTCGCTCGGCGCGACTCGCTGGGACCGTCGGTTGCGCGATGAAGACGATCGGCCCGTTGGGCTTGGCGATGCGAGCGGCCGCTTCGGCGCGGGTCGGAAGGAACGAGAGGCCCAGTGCGACGGCGTTCTGGTTGTCGACGCCCATGAAGGCGAGCATTCGCTCGTAGAGCGCCAGGTCGCTCGGCGAGTTGAGCGCCAGGAGATCGGCACCCATCCGGCTGGTCATGCCCTCCAGGTGAAAGCGGAAGATGAGGCCTGGATAGAACGAGACCACCATTGGACGCCGCCGCGCCTTGGCGAATGCCGAGTGGAAGCGCGCCAGGAAGCGGCGAGAGCGGAGGCCATTGAGCGCGAGCAGGATCACGTCTTGCTCGTCGAGCTCTGCGCGGCTCGTGAGCGCCTCGAGAGAACGAGCGACCACGTCGCCGGGCTTCAGGCCCAGTGCTTCCAACTGCGCCGGGCTGATCTGGTTCTCTCGGGTCCGAAGGAGCCGGAAGCTCAGCTGGGCGCCGAGCGATTCGAAGTGCCGAGCGTACGCCAGCCCCGACTTGAGGAACGAGTCGTAGGCGGCGACGACCATGACCCGCCGACCCGCCCAGGAACGGGTTCGTGTCATCGCAGTCTGGCGAGCAAGAGGTCGCAAAGCTCCCGCACCGCCCCGTGGCCCCCCGGCTTGCTGAGCACGAGGTCGGCTGCCCCGGAAGCGCTCTCGTGTGCGTCGCTCGGACAGGCAGCAAAGCCCACTCCGCGCATGCACTCGAGGTCGTTCACGTCGTTCCCCACGAAGATGGCCGTTGCGGGGTCGAGGTCACGCTCGGCCAACCAGGCGAGGAGCGCGGGCAACTTGTCGTCGATCCCCTGCAGACACTCCATCCGCAGCTTCTTGGCTCGCGCCGTGACCACCGGGTTCCTCTCCTTCGAGAGGATCAGCAGCGGAATGCCGGCTGCTCGGAGCAATCCGAGCCCCATTCCATCGCCCCGATCGCAGCGCACGCTCTCCGTGCCGTCTTCCTTCACGAGGACCGCGTTGTCCGTGAAGACACCGTCGAAGTCGAACACGACGGCCGATGGGCGCCCGGGGAGCCTTTCCGCCGCGGACCGTCGGTCCAGAAAGCGGGCGGCGGCCTCGGCCTTGGCGAAGTCGAGTGGATCGTCGATCTCCAGCGCTCGCTCCGCGTCGGCGACGTAGGCCACGGTCGCTCCGCAGAAGCGAGTTTCCGATTCCACGAAGGGCTCCACCCGCATGACGTAGACGGCGCCATTCTCCAAGAGGGGTGGGTGTGCGAGATCCTGGCGACGCTTTCGTTTCGCCCCGTCGTGGCCCACGCCACGCACGGCTCCGCCGTCGTCTTCCTGCCAGAGGAAGTGGTGAAAGGGCACCGCGGAGAAGCTGCTGTCGGCCCCCGCGTCCAGGAGCCGCTGGACCGTGCCGTCCAGGTCCGCCGCGCTCGTGAGGGGCGAGGTGCACTGGATCATCATCACCAGCTCGGGGTCTTCGCCCTCTGCGCGGAGCTGAGTGAGGGCATGGAGAAGCGCGCTCTCGGACGACGCGCCGTCCGACGCGAGCGCGGCGGGTCGCTCGATCACTTCGGCGCCATGACGGCGGGCGACCTCGGCGATCTCCGTGTCGTCGGTGCTGACGAAGACACGGTCGACGAGCAGGGCGTCCTTGGCCGCTCCGATCGCATGGGCGATCAGCGGTCGTCCTGCCAGGTCGCGAATGTTCTTCCGCGGGACACCCTTGGAGCCGCCACGGGCAGGAATGATCGCGACGCAGCGCGGTCGAGTCATGGGGTCGGACCTCTGGAGTCGGGCCTCTTCAGCCGGCTTCGTTGTACTCGCCCCACTTCAGCTTCTTCCGCTGCGGGAGCTCGATCTCCAGCAACTCGCTGGGCTTGTAGCACAGGGCCTTCGCGACAGCTTCCCCGTTTCGGACGAGCTTTCGGAGGCCGTCGGGCTCGAGGGACGCGGCGTGGTCCGTGCCCTTCCAGGTGCGGTCCAGCGTAAAGTGTCGCTCGATCCAGGTGGCCCCCAGCGTCTGCGCCGCCGTGTCGATGGCGATGCCCAGATGGTGGCCCGAGAACCCGATCGTGTTGACGCGGCTCTCGTAGGCCTCTCGCAGGCGAGTAATTTCGCGGAGGCATACGTCCTCGAAGGGCACTGGGTAGCCGGAGGTGCAGGCGTAGAGCACCAGATCCTTCGCGCGTCCGCGGCCCTCGAAGAAGCTGACGAGACGCTCCTCTTCCGCGCGGGTTGTCATGCCCAGCGACGCATGAATCTGACCGCCATACTCGTCGCAGAGATACCCGAGCAGGTCGAAGTGCTGATTCGTGCCCGAAGGGATCTTGATGTAGGCGGGCTCGATGGTCGCGATCTCCTTGGCGGCCGTCAGGTCCCAGACCGAGGTCGCGTAGCCGACCTTCATCTGCTCGCAGTACTCCTTGAGCTCGCGGTGCTGGTCGAGGGAGAGCTCGAGGAACTCGCGGTGTGCGCCGTAGGAGTCGCCGAAGCTGTTCCGCGGGACCGGGTGTGGAGCGTCGTACTGCTCCGGGGTGAGCAGCTCCGCGTTCGTGCGCTTCTGGAACTTCACGAAGTCCGCTTTGCAGAACGTGGCCACCACGCCGACCATTTCCTTGGCGATCGCCATGTCGCCCATGTGGTTGCAGCCAATCTCCGCTACGACTTTCGGCTTCTCACTCATCGCTTTCACTCTCTCGTTCGTCGAGGTCCATCGGTGCGCGCCGACCATGTTGCCGGACCGCACCATCGAGATCGCCCATGCAGCAGCCATGCCATGGCGTCACGGTGCTGTCACGTGCTCTGGAGTCGTCGAACGAAGGGGGGAGCGTGTGTCATCCCGACGCAAGGATGGCCGGGGTGGCCCACTTGCCACGACATTCTTGTCGCGGTGTGGTCAGCGACTGAACGGGCGTGTGAGACGATCCGGGCCCTGGACCCTCCACGGGAGGCTGGCGCCACGGACTGTGCTATCCGTCGGCTGATGGCTCCGGCACCTACCTGCCGGACGAGCCCGCACGACGATGACTCGAAGACTCCTCTTCCTCGCGGATAGCGCGAGCCAGCTCAAGCCCGCCTACACGCTCGCAAGCGCCTTTCGTGAACGCCACGGGTGGGAGATCGTCGGGAACCTCCTCCCTGGCAACTCGATGGTGAGCAACCGGCAGCTGCTCGATGCAGACGTCCGCTGTCCGATCACCGCGCACTCGCTCGGGAAGCTGGCAACGATGGGACTCTTCTCCGAGTTCGATGCCGTCGTGGCGTTTCTTCCGGGCTCTCGACTACACGCGCTTCTCGCTCACATCGATCGTTCATTGGCGCGGAAGAACGCTTCGACACGACCGGCACTGATCACCGGCTACAACGGAGTGGTCTACGAGGGATACCTCGAGGGGCTTCTGTGGCGAACCGGGTACGACTTCGTTTGTGTGAACTCCAGGGCCGATCAGCGGCTCTTCACCAGCTACCTCGATGAGCTCGACCACTCCGGCGAGCGACTGATCGCGACCGGGTTCCTCCTCGCGCAAGGTGGAGTCGAGAGACTTCGACCGTATGGAGAGATGCCGAATCGCGACATTCTGTTCGCCACTCAGGCGATCGTGCCCGCCAGGCGCGAAGAGCGGGAGTACATCCTCGAAGGGCTCCGCAGCTACGCGGAGGCATTCCCCGATCGGAAAGTGATCATCAAGCCGCGGGCACTGCCGGGCGAGCGGACGTTCCACGAGGAGAGGCATCACTACGCGCTTCTCTATGACGGCCTGTACGGACAGTCGAAACCTGCCAACCTGCTATTCGGCTACGGGAGCCTCGACTCCTATCTCGATCGAGTCGGATTGGTCCTCAGCGTCAGCTCGACCGCCGTGATAGAAGCACTCAGCCGGGGAGTTCCCGGCGCGATTCTCGGAGACTTCGGCTTGAAGGAGAGCCTGGGCAATCACTTCTTCCGCAACAGCGGCATGGTGACGACGATCCCAGACCTCATCGGTGACCGCGTACCGGCTGCGGATCCCGACTGGCTGCTCGACAACGGATTCGCGCCGGACGATTCGGTCGACCTGCTCGTCGATGGAGTGATGGAGTTCTGTGAGGCCCAAGCGAGCTCGGGCCGACGCACTCCCATGCTCTCTCCCTACTATGACGGGGCCACGGCGCCCTACGTGTACCAGCAGGTCCTACCGACCCGCGACGAGCGGCCTGCGCGCGTTCCCGGCAGGCTCGAAGCCACCCTCCGGAAGACCCGCAAACTGCTCCTCTCGCCTCGAGCCTTCATCTCCGACGCGAAGTCTCCTGTCGACGTGGTCCGACGGATCCTCAGCCGGTAGTCGGCGTGAGGCGCTGCTTCCTGACCCCACTCGTGCTATGCACGCGGCGGTTTTCATGAAGCACGCCGTAGAACACTCGCTCGATCAGCCCACCGCGCGCAAAGCCGCCGACAAGGCCTTCGAGGCCTACTCCGTCGAGTACGCCAAGTACTCGCCCACCGCGAACTGGACGACCGACACCCACTGCGATGTCACCTTCACCGTGAAGGGGATCAAGCTGGAGGGCGCGCTCGACCTCGAGCCCGGCCGGATCGACATGGATCTGGAGGTGCCGCTCATCGCGCGCCCCTTCAAGAAGCGCGCGCTCGCCCTGATCGAGCGCGAAGTCCGCGTCTGGGTCGGCAAGGCCGAACGCGGAGAGTTGGGCGAGTAGCGGATGAATTCTCGCTGGGGACGCAACTCGCCCCCAGCGGGTCCGAAGAGGCGGGCATGGGTCTCCGCCTCCTCGCGCCGCCGCCTGCCGATCCGGCCATCGCCAGTCGGCTCCTCGCCACCACCGCCTTCGTGGTCCCGGAGCGGGCCGTGCTCGCGTCGCTCGTGCCCTGGACGCTCTTCGAGCTGAAGATCGCGGTCCATCACGGGAGCGACACCGACGTGGTGCCGCTGCAGCTGATCCCGCCGGGGCTCGCGCCGCACGCGGAGCGGATCATCCGCAGCTCGCGTGCGCCTTGGTTCCGTCCGGACGAGCTGCCGCCGGCGCTCCTCGACTCGGTGCGCGGTGAGCTCGAGGGCTGGCGATCGCGCCGTCGTCGCGCGATTCGAAACGCGTCGGTGCTCGTCCGCGCGGAGCACGGCTATCGCATGACGTTCCGCACCGAGACGGAGCAGCTGACGATCGAGCTCGCGCTCGCGCCACCGCGGATCGCCCATGAGGAACGCACGCCGGTGCTGAAGCCGAAGCCGTCGCTGGTGGCGCGGCTCCGCACGTTCATCGCCGGCGGTGCGGCACCATCGCGATCCCGTGCTTCGGGCGGAGCGTGACGAGCGGCTCCATCTCGACCGGGTGACCGGGCACCAGATCGAGGCGCCAGTCGCGAGCGATGGTGGCCAGGATCAGCTGTGCCTCCATCAGCGCGAAGTTGTTCCCGATGCAGAGGCGCGGTCCACCGCCAAAGGGGAAGTACGCGAAGCGGTGCCTTCCCTTGCTGCGCTCCGGAGAGAAACGGTCGGGGTCGAAGCCCTCCGGGTCCTCCCAGTGGTCCGGGTGCCGATGGGTGACCCACGGGCAGAGGAAGACCAGGCTCGACTTCGGGATGTGATAGCCGTCGACGACGTCGTCCTCGTCGGGCGAGCGCGCGATCATCCACGCCGGCGGGTAGAGCCGCATGGACTCCTGGAGCACCTGCTTGGTGTAGACGAGGTCCTTTGCGTCTGCGGCGGTGGCACGGCGATCGCCGAGCACCTCGTCGACCTCCGCCTGCATCCGCCGGGCGACGGTCGGGCTCTTCGAGAGCTGATGGAGGGTCCACGTCAGCGCGTTCGCCGTGGTCTCGTGGCCGGCGAGGAAGATGGTCATGACCTCGTCGCGGAGCTGCGCGTCGTCCATCGACTCACCGGTCTCTTCGTCGCGCGCGTCCATGAGCATGCCGAGCAGGTCGTCCCCGCTCTCGCCGCTCGCGCGGCGCTGCTCGATCATGTCGAGCACGATGCCGTCGAGAACGTCCATCGCGATCTGCAGCTTCTTGTTGCGTCGCGTGGGGAAGGGCGGGGGCAGATCGACCAGCGCGTTGACTCGCTCGTTCACGTCCTCGACGACGCTCGAGACCGCCTTCCCGATCGCGTCGCTCTCACGGGTCACGTCGGTGCCGAGGAGGGTCTGCCCGACGATGCGGAGCGTGACCTTCATCATCTCGTAGTGGATGTCGAGGGGCTCGCCCTCGGTCCACTGAGCGATCATCTCCTCGCTGGCGGTCGCGAAGTCGTCGCCGAAGCTGGCGATGCGCCGGCGGTGGAACGCGGGCTGCGCGATGCGGCGCTGGCTGAGCCAGGACTCGCCGTCGTTGGTGAGCAGACCGGTGCCGAGCACCAGTCGGAGCTTGTGCATGCCGCGCGTGTTCTTGCCGTAGAGCTTGTTCTTCTCCTGGAGCGCCCGCTGGATGTGGTCGGGGTTCGCCATCAGGTGCGCGGTGATGCCACCGAACTGGAAGCGGACGATGTCGCCGAGCTCCTCGCGGAAGCGGAGTAGGTCGCGGAGGCGCTTCTCGCCTTCCTGGAGCTGGAACGAGCGCACGTGGCCGAGAAGGGGGACCGCCGAGTCGGGGGAGGGCGCCAGCGTCAGGCCGGCGGGAACGGTGGGTCCCCCGCGGAGCATCGCGCGGGTGTCACCGAGCCCGCGCAGATCGGCAGGCACGCGCGCCTTCTTCGCTCGTTCGAGCGCCATCTCCTTGGCGCGGCTGCGGAGGTCGGATGTGCGAACGGGCGGGGTGGCGGCCATGAGGTCCTCGGGTCGGCGACAAAAAAACAGAATAGGATTCTCATTCGTGTTCGAGCTAGTCTTGCGTTGCGACCCCCCGTTGGCAAGGGGGGTCGGGTAGATTTCTCGAAGGCTCATGACGGCATCGAAACAGAGAGGCGCCAAGGCGAAGGTCGCGGCCACCAAGACGTCCAAGAAGAAGGGCAGTGGAAAGGCCCTTCGCACCGTGGCCCAGCCGAAGCAGGCGCGTTCGGAGGAGACCCTCGAGCGGCTGCTCGACGCCGCGGAGTCCCTGATCAAGGCCAAGGGTCTCGCCAACGTCTCGATCGCAGCGCTGGCCCGGAAGGCGGGGTCGTCGGTCGGCGGGTTCTACGCGCGCTTCAAGGACAAGGACGAGATGCTGCGCACCCTCCACGAGCGGGAGCAACGCCGGTTCCACGCGAGCATCGCCCAGCTCGTCGAGCCCGCGGTGTGGGCCGATCAACCGCTCGGGCTGATGATCGAGCGCTCGCTCCACCTCTTCTTCGCTCGCCTCGAGGGGCGACAGAAGCTGGCCGCCGCGTTCCTCGAGAGCGCGGCGCGCAACCCGGAGCAGTGGGCCCATGCCATCGAGTTCCGCCGCATGGTGGTGGATGCGTTCGTGAAGCTGCTGGCCCTCCGCAAGGAAGAGATCGACCACCCGGACCCGGAGCAGGCGATCCGCTTCGCGATCCACCAGGTGCTGGCGACCGCGGACCACCGAGCGCTCTTCGCGCACATGGGTGGGCCGGACGAGAGCCATCTCTCCGACGCGGAGCTGCGGGACCAGCTGACGCTGAGCCTCTGTCGCTACCTCGGCGTCGACCGGGGCTGACGGCGCCGTGACGCGAGCGCGCTCTCGCGCTATGAGGCGCGCCCATGAGCGACGCCGACGCTGCCGAGGCCCCCGAAGAAGAGAAGGCCGCCACCCCCGCCGATGACGAGCCGCTGGCTCTCCTCGGGATCCGATCCGCGATCGGTGGCTTGCTGATGGGCCTCGCCAACCTGGTGCCCGGCATCAGCGGTGGCACGATGCTGCTCGCGAGCGGCGTCTACCCGAAGTTCATCGGGGCGATCGCCGAGGTGAGCACGCTGAAGTTCCGCAAGCGCTCGCTCGTGGTGCTCGGCGTGATCGTGCTGACGGCGGTCCTGGCGATCGGCCTCTTGGCCGGGGTGGTGAAGGACTTGGTCGTGACCCATCGCTGGGTGATGTACAGCCTCTTCATCGGGCTGACCCTGGGCGGCGTGCCCGTGGTCTGGAAGCTCGCGAAGCCGGCGACGAACGCGACCTGGATCGGCGCGGTGGTCGGTTTCGTGCCGATGGCGGCGCTCGCCTGGTTCCAGGCGCAGAACCCCGAGGGCGCGGCCACGAGCTCGGGCTTCCTGATGATGTTCTTCGCCGGCGCGGCCGCGGCGAGCGCGATGATTCTCCCCGGTGTCTCCGGCGGCTACCTGCTGCTGGTGATGGGCGTCTACGTGCCGATCCTCTCGGGAGTCGATGCGGTGAAGGAAGCGCTCAAGGCGACCGACATGGGCGCGCTCATGGGCCCCTTCGTCGACGTGGTGCTCCCGGTCGGCCTCGGCGTGCTCGTCGGTGTGCTCGTGGTGAGCAACGTGCTCAAGCGGATGCTCGAGCGCTGGGAGAAGGGGACCCTCGGTGGTCTGCTCGGTCTCCTCGTCGGCGCCGTGGTGGGGCTCTGGCCCTTCCAGGTCGGTGTGGCGCCGGAGATCGGGGACACGTTCAAGGGTCAGGTAGTCACCGCCGAGCTGCTCGCGGAGCTCGAGCCCGAGAAGTACCCGACCGAATTCTTCGGCCCGAGCGGCGCGCAGATCGGCGGAGCCATTGGCCTCATCGTCGTCGGCTTCGTGCTCACCGCGCTCATCGCCAAGCTCGGCGCTGGCAAGGACGAGGCGAAGGCCCAGGCTGCCGCGTCCGCCGCGGAGTGACTCGAGCCACGGCGCGAAGCGGGGCGCTCGCGTCCACGCGATCGTCCACGTCGCGGATGCCGTCTGCGATCGTGTAGCGGCCTTCGCGGAAGGCCTTCAGCGTGTCGGCGGGTGTCTCGGGCTGACGGGCGCAGAAGCGAACGTAGGCCACGAAGTCGATGTCCGGGTTCGCCCGCTCTTCGGGGCTCGCCTCGAAGGTGCCGTCGAGAAAGGACTCGACCGCCGCGAGCAGGTTCTCGTGGTAGCGCTCGTACACGACGAGGTCGCGTAGCCACTCGGCGCGCGGATGGGTGCCATCGACCACGGCGCGCGCCTCGTCGCGGACGGCACGGAGGAGCTCGTCGCTCCCATCGTGCATGCGAAGGAGCTGCAGGTCGTAGAGGAACTGCACGCCGTCGTGGTGAGCCCCGAGCAGGTGCCGATGGATGCGCAGCGTGGAGCTGGCGAGGCCCGAGAAGTCCAAGGGGTGGATGGCGAGCTGGCGCATCAGGAAGGGAAAGCGGAGCGGTCGCCGCTCGAGCAAGCGCGCACGCCAGCTGTCGCGAACCGCGAAGTCCTTCGACGTGCCGATCGACTCGGGCCGATAGAAGACGCGGTGCCACATCCGCAGCACGCCGAGCTGGATCTGCCAGAGGTTCGGGACCTCGTCCGCAGCGACGAGGCCACTCTCGCGCAGCTCTTCGAGGCTGCGCGCGATGGTCCGCGGGAAGAGGAGGCCGAGGGAGTGGAAGGGGACGCGGGTCATGACGGATCACTTTCGGGCGAGGCGAGCGCGGCGAGCGTGCTGGCGTCGCGGGCTTCGAGAATGGCGATGGGATCGACGGGAGGGGTGCCGCTGGCGAGCGCACCGACCAGCGCGCGGTAGGCGGCGACGTTGGTCTCGGGCGCGCCGTAGATCGCGGCACGGAGCCGGGGCACCGCGCGGACGACCCGCATGAGCGGATTGAAGCAGAGCTGCAGCGGCACGCTTCCGCTCGCCTCGAGGAGCGCCGCGACGATCTCCAGGTCGAGCTCGGCGAGCTCGGCGGCGTCGGCGCCGGCTGCGGCGCGTCGCTCGAACGCGTCGATGGCGGTGGTCACGCCGGAGAGGTCGAGGCGCTCGGGCTCGCCCAATCGCTCGACCAGCGCCGCGGCGAGGTGACGACGGAGGCGAAGCAGCTCGCGAGCGAGCGCGAGCTCGCCCCGTTCGTCCGAGAGCTTGGCGAGCTGGGGCAGGAGCTCGAGGCCCCCGGCGCGACGGAAGTCCCGCACCGCGTAGCCGCTCCCCTGGCGGACCTCGAGGAGACCCCGGGTGGCCAGTCGACCGAGGGCGCTGCGGACGGTGGCCCGGCCGACACCGAAGGTCGTCGCCAGCTCGCGCTCGGGAGGCAGTCGCTCCCCCGCCGGGTGCGTTCCCCGGAGGATCGCGGCCTGAAGGGCTTCGGCACAGGAGTCGACGGCGCTCATGACTGGTCTTCTACAATTGGTCCGACCAATGGTCAAGGGTTGGTCGGACCAATTCGGGCGCACGGGGAGACAGAGTCGCCAAGTAGGGGCGTGCTATTCTCGGGCCGTGTCGCGCCTCGCCTTGTGTGGTCTCTTGATGGTCGGGTGTGCCGTCGATCCCTCTGGCGTCCCCGCCAGGAACGGGGACGACGACGCCTCGGTGAACGACGCTTCCACGGATTTCTCCGTTCCGGACGGTCCGGTGACCCCAGATTTGGGTCGGGATTCGGGACTGGATCTCGGACCGGACGTCGACATGGCCATGCCCGACGACCTCGGCGTGGACCAGGGGCCGCCCGACCTGGGACCGCCGGACCTCGGACCGCCCGACCTCGGGCCCCCGGATCTGGGTCCGCCCGACCTCGGGCCGCCCGACATGTTCATGGACGGCGGCTGTGGGACGGCCGAGACCTGCAACGCGGTCGACGACGACTGCGACGGCGCGATCGACGAGAACCCCGGCGGGGACCGCGGGGAGAACATCTGCCCCACGTGCACCCGGGCCGTGTCGCCGGGTGGGGTCACCTATCAGATCTGTCCGGTGGACGTGAGCTGGAGCGACGCCCTGGCTGCGTGTCGGGTCTCCGACTACGAGCTCGCGTCACCGGAGACGATGGCCGAGGACGCCTTCCTGGACATGGTGCTGCTCCCCGGCGACGACTACTGGATCGGATTGAACCAGCGGGATGGCGACGGCTGGGAATGGGAAGATCGTCCGAGCGACCGGCCGCTCGGCGCGTTCGACGACTGGCGCAGCGACGAGCCGAACGGCAGCGGCGACTGTGCGCGCATCGATCGGGACGACGACCAGTGGCGCGACAGTGACTGCAACGGCGGGTTCCAGGACAGCTTCTACTTCGTCTGTGAAGCGCCCTGAGCTTCAAGCGGCGTAGAGCGCGTCGAGCTGCTCGCCGAACTTCGCGAGCACGGCTCGCCGCTTCAGCTTCATCGAGGGCGTGAGCATGCCGTTCTCGGTCGTGAAGTCCTCGGCGCAGAGGGTCACGGCGCGGACCTTCTCGTACTGCCGGAACTCGCTCGACTGATCGTCGACCTCCGACTGGATCTTCGCGATCGCCTTCGGGTGTCTCGCCAGCGCTGCGGGATCGGTCGGGAGCCCGTTCGCCTTCGCCCAGGGAACGAGCGACTCGAAGTCCGGGACCACGATCGCGACGTTGTGGGTCATGTTCATGCCGTGGACCATCACGTTCGCGATGAAGGGGGAGAGCTTGATCTTCTCCTCGAGCGGCGTCGGCACCACGTACTTGCCGTTGAGCAGCTTGTACTGCTCCTTGATGCGGCCGCTGATGAAGAGGAAGCCGTCGCCGTCGACGTAGCCCATGTCGCCACTGCGGAAGCCGCGCTCGCCGCTGCGCTCGATGAGCACCTCGGCGTTGGCTTCGTCGAGCCCGTGGTAGCCCTGCATGATGTTGTGGCCGAAGATCAGGATCTCGCCGTGCTTCGGGTCGTCGGTCGCCTCGCGATCGATCTCGATCCGCACGCCCGGGATGGGCTTGCCGACGGAGCCGATCTTCCGGCCGCTCGGGCTGTTGGCCGTCGCGATCGGTGAGGTCTCGGTCAGGCCGTAGCCCTCGTAGACGGTGATGCCGAGGTTGTCGATGAACTGTGCGACCTCGCTGCTCAGCGCGGCGCCACCGCTGAAGGCGTACTTCAACCGACCGCCGAAGCGGTCGCGGACCTTGCTGAAGACCAGCTTGTCGAAGATGTCGTGCTTGAAGTCCGCCCACCCGCTACGGCGACGACGCTCGGCGAGCTTCTTCCGGTACTCGGCGTTGCCGACGGCGGACTCGAAGAGCTTGAGCTTGAGCCCACCCTCTTCGTTCATGCGCTTGTGCAGCCCGTCGTAGATGCGGTTGAAGATCCGCGGGACGCTGAAGAGCAAGGTGGGGCGGACCTCCGAGAGGTTGGCGACGATCTTGTCGACCGCCTCGGCGATGCCCATCGACGCGCCCATCGAGAAGAGGCCGTGGAGCTCGCAGGTCTGGCCGAACGAGTGCGCCCAGGGGAGGAAGCTCAACGAGCGGTCCTCGGGCGACATCGGGAAGAACTCGTGAATGGCGGAGACGTTCGACGCGAGGTTGGCGTGCGAGAGGATCACGCCCTTCGGGTTCCCGGTGGTTCCCGAGGTGTAGATGAATCCGGCGATGTCGTCGGCGCTGACGGCCGCGAGCGGTACCGTGTCGGCTTCGAGGAAGTTGGCGAAGGTCGTCGTGCCTTCACCCTTCCCGTCGCCCTCGATGACGACGACGGTCTCCAGGTCGGGGAGCTCGCTCCGAATGCCGTCGATCCGATCGCGGATCGACTCGTTGGCGACGAAGAGGACCTTCGCGCCGCAGTCCGCCAGGATGTACTGCCAGTCGCGGGTCAGCTGGGACTCGTACATCGGAACGAAGGCGGCGCCGAGGCCATAGGCGGCGTAGGCCGCGACCGCCCACTCGGGTCGGTTGTTCGCGATGATGGCCACCCGATCGCCCTTGCCGACCCCCGCCGCCGAGAGCGCGCCCCGGACGTGGTCCGTCTGACCACGGAACTCCCCGTAGGTCATCCACTGCCAGGCACCGCGCTCCTTGATGCCGAAGAGGGGCCGATTCTCGAAGGTCTTGGTCGCGTGCTGGTAGATCTCCACCAGCGTGTGGAAGCGGGGTTCGAAGGTGCTCATCGGGCCGCGGAGCCTACCGTTTCGGGCGCTCGAAGGCCATCGCCGGTCGGGGAGTGGCTGGCGCATCGGCGATCCAGGTGCAAGGGCCTCGTTGAATCTGGTTCAGCAGAGGCGCGCAAAGTTGGTACACTCCCCGTTGGGTGCCGTGCAGGGGTGTGTCGGCGGTCGATTGGGGTGTTCCTATGGGTGGTTGGATTGGATTGCGCGCGTCCATGTGCGCTGCGTTGTGTTTGGTGTTCGTCGCGGGTTGCGGGGACGACGATGGACCCCCGGTCGTGGACGACATGGGTCCGGTCGTCGGCGACGGGGGCGGAATGGATGGTGGCCCCGTCGAGGATGGGGGAGTGCGCTGCCGCGAAGACTCGGAGTGCGACGACGGCCTCGACTGCACCGAGGACGTCTGTGACACCGACGCCCGTCGCTGCCTGAACCTGGTGATCGAGGGGAGCTGCAACGACAGCAACTCCTGCACCACCGACACCTGCGACATGGTCGAGGGCTGCCTGAACGTCCCATTCGACGAGGGCGCGGACTGCGTCGACAGCGGCGGTGCCGCGGGCATGTGCATGGACGGGGCGTGCTCGAGCGGGTGCACCATGGACTCGGACTGCGCCGACGCGTTTCCGTGCACGGTGAACACGTGCGACGACACGACCGGGACGTGTCAGCCGCCGACCTTCGACGACTCCGTCTGTGACGACGCCAACCCGTGCACGGCCGACACCTGCGGTACCGCGGGCTGCCAGAACTCGCTCGTCGCCGACGGCACGGACTGCAGCGGTGTCGGCGGCGCCGCAGGGACTTGCTCGGCGGGCACCTGCATCACTGGCTGCACCACCGACGCGGAGTGCGACGATGGCGTGTCCTGCACGACCGACACCTGCGACACCGGTATCGGCGCCTGCAGCAACCTCCCCGACGACGGGGCTTGCGACGACGGCGTGGCCTGCACGGTGGATTCTTGTTCCGCCGCCACGGGCTGTACGGCGATGCCGATGAACTCTGCCTGCGACGACGGCATCGGGTGCACGAGCGACAGCTGCGACGCGGCCGCGGGCTGCGTGTTCACGCCGGTCGACATGGCCTGCGACGACTCGGTGGACTGCACCATCGACGTCTGCAGCGAGACGAGCGATTGCAGCCGCACACCGGACAACTCGGAGTGCGACGACATGAACAGCTGCACGGCGAACACCTGCGACATGACCGGCGGCTGCGGGACCACCAACGTGGCCGGCGGCACGCCCTGCGTCGACGGGGCCGGGGCCAACGGCCTGTGCGATGGAAGCGGCACGTGCCAGGTGGCTTGCACCACCGACGCGGACTGCGCCGACGCCGACATGTGCAACGGCGCGGAGACCTGCGACACCAGCGATGGAACCTGCGTCGCCGGCACCGCACCGGACTGCGACGATGGCGTCGGCTGCACCGACGACTCGTGCGTGACGGCGACCGGCTGCAGCAACGTGGCGAACGACGCGAACTGCAACGACGGCAACCCGTGCACGACCGGTAGCTGCGACATGACCGGCGACTGCGCTCAGGCGAACGTGGCCGACACCACCGCGTGTACCGTCGGTGGCAGCAGCGGTCAGTGCCAGAGTGGCTCGTGCATCATCGGCTGCACCACCGACGCGGAGTGCGACGATGGCCACGCCTGCACCGCCGACAGCTGCAACCTGACCTCGGGGTCCTGCGAGTACACGACCCGCGATGGAATGTGTGACGACGGGGTGGACTGCACGAACGACACCTGCACGCTCTCCGGCTGCACCTTCCCGACGGTCAACGCCAACTGCGACGACAGCAACGAGTGCACGACCAACATGTGCACCGCCTCCGGCTGCACGAGCACGAACATCGTGGACGGAACGCCTTGCGACGATGCGGCTGGCGACGCGGGCCTGTGCATGGCGGGCAGCTGCTCCGTGGAGTGCACCTCGGCGGCGGACTGCCAGAACGGCAACGCCTGCGATGGCGCGGAGACCTGCTCGGTCAACGGTCAGTGTCGGTCGGGCACGGCGCCGGACTGCAACGACATGAACGCCTGCACGACCGACTCCTGTGACATGAGCGCGGGCTGTCAGAACGTGGCGATCACCTGCAACGACACGACGAGCTGCACGACCGACAGCTGCGACACGGGGATGGGGTGCGTGTACACGCCGCAGCCCACGAGCTGCGACGACGGCAACGAGTGCACGTCGCAGGTCTGCACCTCGATGGGCGGCGGCGACGGCTGCTCGAACCCGCCGGTGGTGGACGGGACCAGCTGCATGGCCGGTACGGGGACGTGTCAGGCGGGGACCTGCCTGACGACGAACCCGACCACCTTCCGGTTCAACTCCATGGTGCTCCAGGACCCCCACGTCATCGTCGACAACGGGTTCCCGAACATCTGCGCGGACGTGACGAACGATCCCTACAACAGCTTCCTCGTCGACATCCCGCCGCTGAACGGCACCCTCGCCGAGGACGTGACGATGGACTCCGACGGGGACGGGTTCTTCGACCTGGGCATCGTCGTCCACTTCCCCGATCTCGATCGGAGCCCGGGCGCGACCGGAATGGGTCGCGTGGTGGAGAGCGAGTGCTCGACGCCCGACCCGTCCGACTGCACCCCGGTGACCGGCACCGCGACCGACGTGACCGCTGGGTACACCGTCCGTCGCAGCGGCAGCTGCACGCCCGGACCGGTCACGACCCACATGGATTCGCGGACGTGGCCCGACGGCGAGGTGTCCGCTCCGAACACGCCGACCGCGGGCTCCGCAGGGTGCTTCATCACCGACCCGGTCGCCGTCACGCTCGCCTTCGAGGTGAGCGGCGCCACGGTCGCCATCCCGCTGGAGAACGCACAGCTGGCCGCGCAGTTCGATGCCGCCGAAACGACGCTCTCGAACGGCGTGCTGGTCGGGTTCCTCAGCGAGGCCGTGGCGGACGCGATCACGATCAGCGTGTCGATCGTCACGCTGAGCCTCGGCGAGGACCTGCTCCCGGAGCCGGACCACTGCACCGCGAACTCGCCCGACGCTCGAGACATGGACGGCGGCACGCGCGGCTGGTGGTTCACGCTGAACCTCGGCGGCACCGTCGCCAACGGCACGGGCTACTGAGCGCGACGTAGCGCCACGAGCGTGCCGCAGCCCCCGTTGGGGCGGCGGCGCGCGCGTGAGCTGCGCACCACCCGGGCGCCGGCGGCGCGCATCCGCTCCTCGATGCGATCGAAGGTCGCGTCGTCGGGGCCGCGGTGGGTGCTCGTCGGGACCGGGTTGTAGCCGTAGAGGTGCACCCGGAAGCCGAGGGGGAGCGCGCGCTCCACGAACGCATCGACCTCGGCGTCGGAGTCGTTCTCGCCAGCGAGCACGAGGTAGGCGAGGGCGGTCTTCTTCTTGCGCTTGTTGGTCATGCGCCGGTGTTCGTCCGCGAGCGTGTCGAAGAGCTCTTCGAGCGAGGGACCACGAGGCACCAGTCGAGCCCGGGTCGGCTCGGTGCCGGCGTGGCAGGAGAGGGTCAGCCCGTTGTGCGGTGCGTGGAGCCACTCACGCAGTCGGGCGGTCGGTCCGCCGCTCGTGGTCAGGCTGGTGGGCAGGCCGCGTTCGCGCGCCCAGTCGATGAAGGGGCGGGTCGCGCGATGGGCGTGCAGCGGCTCGCCGACGCCGCTGAGGGTGAGGCGCTCGAGTGGGCCGCCCGCCTCCTCGGCGGCGTCGACCTGGAAGCGGAGCTCGTCCTCGGTCAGCGGGCGCTCGAGCCCGTTGGCGCCGGAGGCGCAGAAGGGGCAGCCGACGGCACACCCGACCTGCGTCGAGAGGCAGAGCGTGTCGCCTCGATAGCGCACGGCCTCGACCCGCGCTCCGTCGTCCAGGTGGACGAGGAAGCGCGAGTTCACCGGACCGTCGTCGATGAGCTCGAGGCGCACGCCTTGGAGTTAGTCCGGCGCGCTCGGCTCGTCGAGGGCTGCGCCATTCTCGGTTCCGTTCTCCTCGGCACCCGCACCGAAGCGGAGCGCCAGCGTGACCCGGGCGACCACGCCGAAGTAGCGATCGCGCCAGGCCGGTCCGCCCTCTTCGCGCCAGCGCACCACCTCCCAGTAGCCGCCGGCCTCCACGCCGATCGATACGACGTCGGTCGGCAGGTACGCGGCGCCGATGGTGGCCAGCCCACCCAGGATGAGCCCACGTTGGCTCGACGAGGTGTCGCTCCAGCCGACGATGCCGGTCAGCATTCGAGCGCGGAGCGTGGGCACCACCCGGCCCTCGCGTGGCTCGGAGAGGTAGGCCTTCAGCCCGAGCGGGACCCAGAGCGCGGCGGCCGCGAAGCTCGGGTCACCGCGTTGGTCTTCGTAGAGCGCGCCGCTCGCGCCGATGCCGGCGGTGAAGGTGACCCGCTCGCTTCCGAGGCCGAGGCCGACCTCGACACCGTGGGGATAGCCGAAGCCGAGCTCGAGCTCGTGGGCATGGGCATGGTTGGCGGTCACCGAGACGACGGCGACCGAGACGATCGCGATCCAGTTCGTTCGCAAGAGATCCTCCTCCTCGCGCGCCATCAGCGACGCGCTCGGCCGGAGGCATTGCAGCGCGCGTGCCGAGAGGCGGTTTCGCCGGCGCTCGCGACGAACCGGTGATCGAACGGCGCTCGCGTTCGACAAGCTGTCGCGCGGGAGCGCTGCCTCGACGAAGCGTCAGGCCGTACGCGCGAGGACCGCTGCGAGCGCGGAGCCGGATCGCTCGAGGCCGAGGTGCCCATCAGCCTGCAGATCGATGCGCTCGGCCGGCAGACCGGTGAGGTGCTCGTCCGCGGCGCGATGCAGCGCCTCCACGGTGTGCACCCGGAGCGCGACGCTTCGGAACGCGCCGCCGTCGTCGACCGCGCGACCGAACCAACGGACGAGCTCCTTGAGCTTGCCGATCGGACCGCGCTTCTTGTGGAAGACCCGCGCGTAGATGGCGGAGACCTCGTGCAGCCACGCGAGCAGATCGTCGCCGCTCGGCGCGAAGGGCTCGCGACCGGCGCGAAGGTCTTCGATCTGCTGGAAGATCCACGGATTGCGCATCGCCGGTCGGCCGATCATCACCGCGGCGCATCCGGTCTCGCGCTCCATCCGCAGGGCGTCGGCGGCATACCAGACGTCACCATTGCCGATGACGGGGATGCTCAGCTCGTCAGCCAGCGTTCGTACGATCCGCCAGTCGGCGACACCTTCGTAGAAGTCGCAGCGACGCCGCGGATGCACCGCGATGAAGTCCGCGCCGGCCTCTTCCACCACGCGCGCGATCCGGACGACGTTGGCGGCGTCGTCGAAGCCTGCTCGGATCTTCGCCGAGAGCAGCCCCGGCGTCTTCTCGCGCATCTGACCGAGCACGTCCCGGAGCAGCGCCGGGTCTTTCAACATCGCCGCGCCGACGCCCTTCCGGACGACGCGCGGCATCGGACAGCCCATGTTCACGTCGACCACGCTCGCGCCGGCGTCGGCCACGAGCGCCGCGGCCTCGGCCATCTTCGCGGCGTCGTTGCCCATCACCTGGACGGAGAGCGGAAGCGGCTGGCCGTCCGGGCCATCGGCGAACTCGACCGCCCGACGCATGTGCTTGGGGCTCAGCGGCGCGGGCGAGATCCGGACGAACTCGGTGCAGACGAGATCCAGCCCACCTCGCGCGCCCATCAGCGCGCGGAAGGTCGGGTGACTCACGCCCTCCATCGGGGCGAGCACCGTCCGGATGGTTCGGCCCGCGATCTCCACCCGTTGTTGATGAGGCGTGACCGGACCGGGCGCAACGCTACGCCGTGCCGGTGACCACGTTCAGGAGCTGGCGAGGCGGTCGAAACTCGAGCGGCTGACCGGCGCGACCGTCCTCGATGGCGCGCTCCCAGTAGCGCCGGCCGCCGGCCTCGAGGCGCTCGCGGGAGGGGCGCGGCGCCAGGCGCGCCATCGTGCGAAGCACCGGCACCATCGCGGCGATCTTGTGCCCACCGATCTGTAGCTCGTCGGCGATCGCGTCGCCGAGCATGGCCCGGCAGAAGCCGTGACCGAGCGCGACCTGGAGCTCGGCCGGCTGGCCTTGGATCGAAGCGCGTGGCGACTCGAGGAGCGCGTGGGTCAGGGCCCGCGAATCGTCGTCGGGCGGTCCTTGGGTGCGGCGGATCAGGCGCGTCAGCCGGCCGGCGTCGTGCATGTCCGTCGGCAACAGGTCGGCCCGGCAGCCGATCAGCCAACTCGCGTAGCGCCAGAGGTGGACGAAGTCGTCCGCCTCGGCGCGGGAGACGCGGACGCCCAGCTGCTGCACACCCTTCACGAAGACGCTCGAGAAGAGGAGGCTGGTCGCGACCATGTCGTGCTGGTTGATCGGCGCGCCCCACTCGTCTGGTCGCCAGTCGCCCGAGCGCTCGATCAGCCGCCGGACGTGCGCGTGCATGAGCCGCACGCGCAGTGTGATCTCCCAGCCCTCTTCGCCCGGCCAGAGCGAGCCGGGGGTGCAGGTCGAGACCACGTACTTGCTCGTCTCGGCGAGCCGGTGGCTGACCTTCGCGCGGAGCTGGCCGGTCATCGCGAGCGGCTTGTTGCCGGCGGGCGCGCAGTAGCCGGCGATGAGCGACTTGGCACCGAGCACGATGCCGCCGGCGACGCCCGCGCGGAAGAGGAGCGAGCCGGCGCGATCCACGCGCTCGCGGTCGACCCATTCCGGCACCTCGCTCGCCGCGTCGAGCAGTCCGCGGAGCGCCGCGGGCATGTCGGCCCGGCCCTCGCCGAGGCGCGCCATCCAGCGCGGCTCTCGAGCCAGCGCTTCGGCGGCGGCGTCCCCCAGCGGGTCCATCTCCCAGAGCGCGTCGAACATGCGCTCGGCGAGGGGCCCGTCGAGGAGCAGCGATTCGGGGCCCCGGTGGACGCGGCTGGGCCAGCTCATGAGGTCATGCTGGCGTCAGCCGCCCGAGGTGTCGAGGCGCGATCAGCGAATGAGGCTGATCCGACCGCAGGTCGCCTGGTCTTCGCCGCGGATGACCTTCACCTCGCCGGCGTGGTTGGCGACGGCGCTGATCGAGGTCGCGGTCCGCTGGCGGATCGTCGCGGTGTTGCCCGAGATCATGACCGTCACCCGCTCGGTGAAGCCGCGACCCTGGATCTGCACGTTGCCGCCGCGGGGGATGCGCCGGACTCGGATGCTGCACTCGAGCGGCCCGGCGGAGACGGTCGTGTTCGACGTGCTCTGGTTGCCCTGGGCGGTGGAGTCGGGGAGGACCGTGGTGTTCGACGTGCTCTGGTTGCCCTGGGCGGTGGAGTCGGGGCGGACGGTGGTGTTCGCGGTGGCGGTGTCGTCTCCGCCGCCCTGGACCTCGGAGTCGGGCCGATCGTCGTCGTCCGAGGTGCGGACGGTGGTGTTCGCGGTGCTCTCCGGGCCGCGGACCTCGATGTCGGGGCCGGTGTCGGTCGGCGGGGTCGTCCCCGGACGCACGACGACGCGCGGCGGAAGCTCCTCGTCCTCGTCCGACGGGGTGTGCACGCGAATGTGGCCCGGCTCGCGGTAGACCGGCGGCGGCTCTTCCTGGCGACCCCGG
Organism: Deltaproteobacteria bacterium; assembly: GCA_017644045.1. Lineage (GTDB taxonomy): Bacteria > Myxococcota_A > Polyangia > Polyangiales > Houyiibacteriaceae > UBA1660. The sequence goes on along the minus strand of JAEPMI010000005.1, from coordinate 313,492 downwards.
AAGTAGCCCGGGTAGAAGCGGAAGCTCCCACCACGCGCGGTGCAGACCGGCGGCTCCCAGGTGTAGCCCGGGCGGGGAACGGTCCAGCGACCGCTGGCCCAGACCCAGCCGCTCTCCCAGGTCCAGTGACCGCTCACCCAGATGGCGTTGACGTCGGGGCGTGCGGGACGCTGCGCGGCGCCGCCGTCATCCGACTTCGGTGCTGGGCAGGCGCTCGTCACGCGGACGAAGCTGCGCGGTCGCACGTAGAGGGTCGCCTCGGCGTTCAGGCTCACGGTGCAGGCGCCAGCGGCCACGAGGCAGGCGAGCGCGAGCGATGCGGAGAGGGCACGAAAGGTCATGGGACGGACCGATAGCAGGCCAGGGCCCGCATGCCCATCGATGGGGTGCAGGACTCGGCGGGAGGTGTATGCTCGCGGCCGATGACCGAGCGCATCATGGATGGAGTCCTGGCCCTCGTCGGCCGCACCCCGTTGGTCCGGCTGGCGAACCTCGCCGAGGAGGGGGGCGCGGAGATCGTCGCGAAGCACGAGGCGCTGAACCCCACCGGCAGCGTGAAGGATCGAGCGGCCACGGCCATGATCCTCGCGGCCGAGGAGAAGGGTGAGCTCGGCGAGGGCTCCGTGGTCGTCGAGGCCACGAGCGGCAACACCGGCATCAGCCTGGCGATGATCTGCGCCGTGCGGGGCTACAAGTGCGTGATCGTCATGCCCGAGGACATGAGCCAGGCGCGGCGGGACATTCTCAAGAGCTACGGCGCCGAGGTGATGCTGACGCCCGCCGAGGACGGCATGGCGGGTGCCGTCGAGCTCGCGGAAGAGATGGCCCAGCAGCGCAAGGCGTTCGTCTGCGGGCAGTTCGAGAACCCCGCCAACCCCCAGATCCACGCCGACACGACCGCCGAGGAGATCTGGCAAGACACCGGCGGCAAGGTCGACGCGATCGTCGCTGGCGTCGGCACCGGCGGAACGCTCACCGGCATCGGCCGCGTGCTCAAGGAGCGGAACCCCGCCATTCGCGTGGTCGCCGTGGAGCCACGGGCGAGCGCGGTGCTCTCGGGCGGTCGGCCGGGCCTCCACGGCATCCAGGGACTCGGCGCGGGCTTCGTGCCGGAGGTGCTCGACCGCGACCTCATCGATCACGTGGTCACGGTGACCGACCTCGCGGCCGATCGGATGACGCGACGGCTCGCCCGTGAGGAAGGGCTGTTGGTGGGCCCTTCGGCAGGAGCCAACGTGCACGCGGCGCGAGAGGTCGCGCGGCGCATGGATCCGGATCAGCGTGTGGTCACGATCCTCTGTGACGGAGGTGAGCGATACTTCTCCTGACCCCATGGGAGTGGCCGGCCTGATGTCTCGTGGGGGGACATGGGTCGCAGCGCTCGGGTTCCTCGTCGGGTGCGGGAGCGGACAGCCGGTGGACATGCCCACCGTGGTCGCCCCGACGTGCGACGAGGGAGCCGACTGTGGACCTGGCGGTCGCTGTCACATGGTGGATGGACTCGCCGTCTGCGAGTGCGGCAACGGTCTCGCCCGCGCGCAGTCGCACCTCTGCGTGGAGCTGACCCACCAGACCGGCTGTCTCGGTCCTCGCTGCGATGGGGTCGAGGGCTGCACGGCACCCGAGCACTGCGCCGCCGACCAGGTGTGCGAGCGCCTGAGCGGCCGCTGCTTGCCGCGCAGCGAGGTCGACGATCGCGTGAACGCGCGACCGACCGGTACCGCTGGGGCCGGAGAATTCTGCTACGTGCGAAGCGACGGAGACGTGCGCGGCTGCAACGACCTCGAAGCCGCCGATCACTGCGCCGAGGGTCTGAGCTGCGTGCCGGGCGGACCGCTGGGGCACAACGCCGTGTGTGGCTACCCCGAGCGTTTGCCCGGCGTTTGTCGGCCCACCTGCCAGCTCGACGCCCCGTTCTGCGAGCTCGGCCTCGGGTGCATGTTCGTCCGCGGCAATGGAGGGGTGTGTCTGCCGCTCGGCTACGTGGACGGATCGTGTGGCGAGGCCCTCTGTCGGCCGGGCACCTCCTGCGTTCTCGGGGGCTCCCTCCACGGGGTCGCCCACGGCGAGTGCCAGATCCCGTGCGAGTCGGGCGACGAGTGCCCCGAAGGGACGGGAGAGTGCGTGGCTCCGAACGACCGATTCGAGGGCGCCACCTTCTGTGGGTGAACGGTCGTCGTTGACGTGAGCCCCTCTCCCTTGTGAGACTCGCCAGCGATGCCGCGCCCCCTCCTCCTGGCTCTCGCCCTGTCGATGACGGCGGCGGTGCTCCCCACCGGAACGGCCGAGGCCCAGTGCATCGACGAAGCGATTCGCGACGAGCTCAACGCGCGGCGTCGATATCGAGGCGTACAGGAGCGATTGTTCCGCAAATCGTTACGCCACGAGGTGAGCGTCATGGGCGGCGTCTACTCCGCCGACCTCTTGAGCTCGTGGGCCCTCGCTCAGGGCGCCTACACCTTTCACGCCAGCGAAGCGATCGGCCTCGAGCTCTCGTTCGCCTACAGCCGGGCGCGCTCCGAGCTCGTGCGGATCATCGAGAACGATCGCGGCATCGTCCTCTTCGAAGTCGACAACCCGATCTTCGTCTACCAGGGCCACCTGGTCTGGTCGCTCGCCTACGGCAAGGTCCGCTGGTTCGGCGGCACCATCAGCCGCTTCGACTTCAACATCGCCATCGGCGGTGGCGTCACGGACAACCAGACCTCGCGGGGTCTGACGATCAGCGGCGGCTTCGGGATGAAGCTCTACTTCGGCCAGTGGTTCGCCATCCGGATGGACGTGCGTGATCAGGTGCTGCAGCAGGAGATCCTCGGCGAGTCGCGGATCGTGAACAACATCTCGGCCACCCTCGGCCTCTCGATCTTCATGCCCTTCACCCCCTGAGGATCCCATGAGCCGCTCCTTCACTCGCACTCTCGTGACCGTGATCGCCGGGCTGCTCCTGGTGATCCTGCTGGCGGACGTCGCCGACGCCCAGCGCCGCCGCCGCCGTCGCCGCCGACCGGAGCCGGAGCCGACCGAGCAGACGGAGACGCCGGATGCCGGCGTGGAAGAAGGGGCGTCGCCGGACGGCGGCGCCGAAGAGAACCCCGCCGCCGCCGCACCCGCCGAAGGCGGTGAAGAGGCCGAGGTGCCCGTCGACGGCGAGGTCGCGCCCGTCGAGCCCGCCGAGGAGCCTCCCGCCGAGGAAGAGGTACCGCTCGACGACCTCTCGCCCCTCCGTTCCGACCTGGCCACGCTGATGGACGACCTGGTGCAGGTCCGTTCGCGGATCGCCGTGCTCGGGCGGCAGCTCTTCGAGACGCAGGTTCGGCTGCGCGTGGAGAACCGCGCCGGTGACGACCAGATCGTGTCGCGGATGGTGCTTCGCCTCGACGGAGATCCGGTCCACCGCGGCGACGAGGATCCGGGCGACGAAGGTCGCCAGCTCCATCAGGGGTTCGCCGCCCCGGGCCCGCACGAGCTGACCGTCGAGGTCGAGATGCGCTCGCGGGCGGACGAAGAGTATCGCTACCTCACCAGCTCTCGCTTCCGCTTCCAGGTGGTCCGCGGGAAGCTCACCGAGGTCATCGTCACCCTCGACGACGACTCCGACATCGCCGAGGATTTCGAGGACGATGGCGAGGGCGAATACGACGTGAACGTGCGCGTCCGGGTCGCCACCCGCGAGCTCGGCGAAGAGGAGTAGGGCATGCGCTCGAACTCCTGTAATCCACTTCGTCCGTGTGAACGTTCACTGCGAACGGTCTTCATGGAATCTCCCCTCGGGGACGGGTAGCATCGGCCGGTGCGATCGTCGGACTCACCCTCCCCGGCGTGCATGCGGCCCGTGGTGTGGCTCGCGTGCTCGATGTTGGCGAGCACGCTGCTGACCCCCGCCGCGCAGGCCCAAGAGGCGGCGGCCGATCCCGAGGGCGTGACCCTCGGGCGCTACCTGGACGCGCTGGCCAGCCGCCGGCTCATCGCCGACGAGACGGGGAGCGTCGAGCGCTTGCGCGCCCTCGTGCGTCAGGGTGAAGAGGCCTACTTCGAACAACGCTACGACGACGCCTCGCTGATCCTCTACGAGGTCGCGGAGAGTCCCCGCTTCGCGGACTTCGTCGACCTCGAGGACTTCGCCGGCGCCGAGGTGCTGCTCGCCGGCGCGCTCGCCGAGTTGGGCTCGCTCCGCTCCGCCGCGCGCTACCTCCAGCGGACGCTGTCGCGTGGTACCGAGGACCCCTACTTCGGGCCGGCCTATCGGCGCTTCGTGGACGTGGCCCTCGAGAGCGGCGATCTCGCCGGTGCGCTGCTCCAGCTGGAGGAGGCGGCGGAAGCGGAGACGCTCCCCGAGGACGCGAAGAACGAGCTGACCTACCTGCGGGCGCGCGCGTCCTACGACACCGGCGCCTACGACGCGGCCGACGAGCTCTTCACCGAGATCACCCAGCGCAGCCGCTTCTACGCGAGCGCCCAGTACTACCGCGGCGTGATCGCGGCCAAGCGCGGAGACCTGGACGACGCGGAGGCGCGCTTCTGCAGCATCGCCACCACGGAGGACCAGGAGCGCTACACCTTCTACGTCGACGACCGCTTCTTCCGCGTGAAGGACCTCGCCTGGCTCGGTCTCGGTCGAGTCGCCCACGAGGGGCTCCGCAGCGACGACGCCTTCTACTACTACTTCCAGGTCCCCAACGACTCGGAGCGAGTGGACGAGGCGCTCTTCGAGGCCGCCTACGCCATGTACGAGGGCGACGACCAGGACACGGCCATCGACCTGCTCGACCAGCTCGAGGCGCGGGCCCCGGCGTCGCCCTTCGTCGACGAGGCGATGCTCCTGCGCGGCTACGTGCACCTCGGCCGCTGCGAGTTCGAGGAAGCGAGCCAGCTCTTCGTCCGCTTCCAGGAGCGCTTCGCGCCGCTCGTCGCGGCGATCGACCGCATCCTCGAGAGCGAGACCCGCCAGAGCCAGCTCTACGAGGAGCTGCTCGCCGAGGAGAAGCGCCTCGCGCGGCTCCGGCGTGACGCCGACCTCGACGAGGACGCGCGCAGCGAGGTCGAGCGCGACTCGATCTCCACGCTCCAGGGCCTCCTGCTCGCGCTGCTCCGAGTGGACCCCACCTTCTACGAGCTGCACGCGCAGCTTCGCATCCTCGACGCCGAGTCGGCGCGCGCCGGACGGCTCGCGGCGGATCTCCGCGGGCTCGCGACCCGCATCCGCGGTGAGGGCCCGGCGCCTGCCGCGGACCGCGAGGCCTACCAGAGCGAGGTGGCGGAGCTCCGAGTCGAGCTCACCGCCGCGCGTGAGATGCTCGAGGGCCTGATCAGCCAGGTCGACGCCCTTCGCGCCGGTGGCGCCGAAGCCGGCGACCTCGCGCCCATCGAGGAAGCCATCCGCGAGGGAGCGCGCCGGACCCAAGAGATCGCGCAGCGTCTCCGTCAAGCGGAGCGCGCCCTCGACGAGGAGCCGACGATCGAAGCCGAGGGCGACCTCGAGGATCTGCTCCGCGCCGACGCGCGCAACGCGCGCCAGCTCCCCGGGCGCGTGCGCCAGATGCGTCGCCGCCTGATCGACGCCGCGGGCGAGGTCGCGGTGCGCGGGCTGCGCGAGCTCCGCGCCCGACTCGGCGGCGAGCTGCGGCGTGCGCGCATCGGTCGCATCGACGCGGTCATGGGCAGCAAGCGGCGCATCGAGATCCAGATCGAGAGCCTCGCCGCCGGCCGCTTCCCGCCGGAGCTCATCGACCCGCTCAAGGTGCAGGGGCTGCTCCGCGACGACGAGGAGTACTGGCCCTTCGAGGGTGAGTACTGGGCCGACGAGTTCGACGAGACCGTCGCGCTGGACGACGGTGAGGGCGACGACGAAGACGGCGACGACGACGGTGAGGCCGGCGCCGAAGAGGCCGCGCCGGCGGAGGACGAGGAGTGAGCCGGGTCCTGCTCGCGCTCGTGCTCCTCGCGATCGCCGCCCCGGTCGCGGCCCAGGGCGACCAGCCCAACGTCTCGCGCTTCCAGGAGCCCGCGGACGAGCGGTCGATCGAAGCGCCCGAAGACGAAGAGGGCGACGAAGACCTCGGCGACGACGACGAGCCGGTCGAGCAGATCGAGGAGCGGCTCTACCTCCGGGAGCGGCCCGACCGGCTCGGCGACGCGGCGCGCGACTATCAGAACGAGCGCCTCGCCTCGTTGCTGGAAGAGCGCGAGCAGTGGGTCGTCCAGCGTCGCGAGCAGGCCATCGAGCTGCTCGAGCAGTTCATCCGCAGCGAGCCCGAGACGGCCGCCGAGATGCCCGACGCGCTGATGCGCTTGGCGGAGCTCCAGTGGGAGAAGGCCCGCGCCGACTACCTGGTCGCCTTCGCCGCCTGGCAGGAAGTGCCCGAGGCGAACCGTGGGCCCACGCCGACGCCGGACTACCAGCGCTCGATGGAGCTCTACGATCGGATCCTGACCAACCACCGGGGCTTCGATCGCACCGATCTCGTTCTCTACATGAAGGCCTACGCCCACGTGGAGAAGGGCGAGACCGACACCGCGCTCGCGCTCTACCAGAAGATCCTCATCGACCATCCGCAGTCCCGCTTCGTCCCGGACGCGCACTTCGCCCTGGCCGAGTCGCGCTTCTCGGTGGCGGAGTGGCCGGGGGCGCTCGAGGAGTTCGAGAAGGTGATGGAGCATCGCGAGAGCGAGCTCTTCGACATCTCGCTCTTCAAGAGCGCGTGGGCGCTCTGGCGCATGGGTCGCACCGACGAGGCGGCCCTCCGCTTCCGGCGCGTGCTCGATCTCGGCCGCGGTCGGGGCGCGATGAGCGCGGCGCAGCGGCGCCGGCTCCGCGAGCTGCAGGACGAGGCCCTCGACTACCTGATCCAGGTCTTCATCGAGGACGAGAACAACACCGCGGCCGACGTCTTCACCTTCCTCGAGGAGATCGGCGGCGAGCGCTACGCGCACCGCGTGCTCGTTCGACTGAGCGACACCTTCATGGGTCAGTCGCGCTTCGAGCGCGCGATCGAGGCGTATGAGCTCCTGCTCGAGATGGACCCGATGGCGCGCAAGGCGCCGCAGTACCAGCGCGAGATCGCGAGCGCCCAATCCCAGCTGGGCGAGCCGGCCTCCACCATCGCGGCGATGAACACGCTCGCGGCGACCTATGGACCCGGCTCGGCGTGGGCCACGCAGCAGGGCAACCCGGACCGGGTCGCCCGCGAGCAGAACAAGACCGAGCGGATGATCCGTCGGCAGGCGATGCGCTGGCACGAGCTCGGTCAGCGGGAGCGCCAGCGAGTGCTGCTCGAGAACGCCGTGTCGCTCTACGAGGTCTACCTCGAGCACTTCGGCGAGATGGACTCGGCCTACGAGGTCGCGTTCTACCGCGGCGAGATCCTCTTCCACCGCCTCGAGCGCTTCCGCGAGGCCGGTGACGCCTACCTCTGGGCGGCCAACAAGAAGCGCGACGGCCAGTACACCCGCGACGCCCTCTACAACGCCATCGGTGCCTTCGAGCGTGTCCGCGAGGCGGAGGTGGCGGAGTGCTCCGGCGGCGGCCGGCCGAGCGGGAACACCCCCGCGCCGGCGCCCGCGCCGGAGCCCACGGCCGAAGAGGAAGAGGAAGACGGTTCCGGCGACGGGGAAGAGGCTTCGGCGCCGCCATCGACCAACGCCTGCGAGGGCGAGACGGCGAACGACCGCAAGTTCTCGCGCGCCATCGAGCTCTACGTCGAGCTCTACCCGGACGACCCGGACCTGCCGGAGATCCTCTTCCGCCAGGGTCGCCTCTACTACGACCGCGGGATCTACGACCCCGCCGTGCGCCTCTTCGGGCAGCTCCTCGAACGTTTCCCCGAGAGCCAGTACGCGGCGCCGGCCGGCGAGCTCATCCTCGACAGCTTCAACCGGGCGGAGGACTACGCGAACATCGAGTCGTGGGCGCGCCGGCTGAAGGCCGCGCCGGCGTTCGAGGACGACGAGAGCCAGCGCCGACTGAGCTCGCTCATCCTGATGTCGATGTTCAAGGTCGGCGAGCAGCTCGCCGAGCAGGGCAAGCACGACGAGGCCGCGGTCGCCTACCTGCGCGCGGCCGAGGAGTTCCCCGAGGACGAGCGTGCGCCCGAGGCGCTCTTCAACGCGGGCGTGGAGCACCAGTCCGCCGGCGAGCTCGAGGGGGCCGACGAGGCGTACACGCGACTCATCGACCGCCACCCCGGCACCGAGATCGGAGCGAAGGGCGCGTGGGCCGGCGCGCAGATGTACGAGTCGATCGCGCAGTTCAGCGACGCGGCGCGCTTCTACGAGGCCTACGCCCGGAAGTTCCCGCGCGAAGACAAGGCGGCCGACGCGCACTACAACGCCGTGCTCCTCCGCCTGACGGCGGGCGACCACGACGAGGCGGTCGAGATCGGACGCGAGTACGTCCGCGAGTACCCGCGCCGACCCGAGACCGACGACGTCTACTTCTTCATCGGGCGCGCCCAGGAGGAGTCTGGCGACCTCCGGGAAGCCGCCGAGACCTACCGCGGCTACGTCCGGCGCTCGCGGAACAACGACCGAAAGGTCGAGGCGCAGACCCGCATGGGCCAGGTGCTCATGCGCGCGGGGGACGCGGACGCCGCCGACCGCGCCCTCCAGAGCGCCGTGCGCACGGCGAGCCGAGCCCGCGGCCTGGATTCGGGCCGCTACTACGCGGCGCAGGCGCGCTACCTCCAGGGCGAGCGAGTGCTCGAGGAGTACGCGGCGATCGAGATCGCGGGCGACTCCGCCGGCCTGCGTCGTCGGCTGGAACAGAAGTCCGAGCTGCTCCGCCGTGCCGCGCTGATCTACGCCGACGTGGTCCAGATGGGCGTCGCCGAATGGGTCTCCGCGAGCCTTTTCCAGATCGGCCGGAGCTACGAGCTCTTCGCCGAGGCGATGCGAGCCTTCGAGCTGCCCGAGGGCCTCACCGAGGACGAGGAGCAGGTCTACCTCGACCAGCTCGCGATGTTCATCATCCCGATGGAGGACAAGGCCCTCGAGGCCTTCGAGGGCGGCTACCAGAAGGCGATCGAGCTCCGCATCTTCAACAGCTGGACCGCCCAGCTCCGGGAGGCGCTGACCCGCCTCAACGACGTCCAGTACCCGCCCCTGCGCGAGACGGGCGGCGACCTCGTCGAGGCGCCACCGCTGCCCATCCCGCAGCCGCTCGACGGGCTCCGGCGCGGCGACGTCACCGAGAGCAACGAGAGCGCGGATGACGAGGAGGAAGACGAATGAACGTCTTCGCGATCACCGTCGGCCATGGCGTCGGCGCGGGCGAGCCGCCCACCCCGCCCATTGGTCGGCCCGGTCGGCCCTCGCGGGTCTCCGTCGGGCTGGCGATCGCGGCCGTCGTGCTCGCGTTCGCGTTCGGCTGCGGCGGCTCGACCGCCGAGGGCGGCGGTCGCGTCGAGCTTCCGCCGGCCAACCCGGAGGCGGTCCGCCACTACACCTCCGGCAACCGAGCGCTCTCGCGCGGCAACCTCCAGCGCGCGCGCAACCAGTACCGGCAGGCGCTCGCGATCGACGAGAACCTCTGGGAGGCGCACTACAACCTCGGCGTGCTCGAGCGGCGCGCAGGAAACCTCGAAGAGGCGAAGGCCCAGCTCGACGCCGCGCTCGCGATCCAGCCGACCGCGCGGGAGACGCTCTTGGCGGCGGCCGAGGTCGAGTACGCGTTGGAGAATGGCGGGACCGCCATCGACCGCCTGCGCACCTTGCTGGAGCACCACCCGCACGACGCGAGCGCTCGCGTATCGCTGGCCGTGATCCTGCGCGAGGAGGAGCGCTGGAGCGACGCGCTCGAGCAGGCGCGCGAGGTCCTCATCCGCGACCCGAGCCAGATTCGAGCCCTCCTCGAGGTCGGGCGGGTCTACCGCGCGCAGGAGCAGTGGGACGTCTCGAGCCTCGTGCTCGAGAAGGCGCTCGCGCTCACCGAGGAGAGCGACGCGAGCATTCGCGCCGAGATCCTCACCGAGCGGGGATTGCTCGAGCTGTCTCGCGGAGACACCCAGGCCGCCTTCGACGCCTTCGAGTCCGCGATCGCTTCCGACGCCGATTTCCACCCGGCGCGGATGAACATGGGATCGGTGCTCCTCCACGCCGGTGACTACGCTGGTGCCCGCGCACAGTACGAGGCCGTCCTCGAGCGTGACGGGGACGATCTGGCCGCGCGCGTGGCGCTCGGCGTGACCCTCCGCGGACTCGGCGAGCACCGCCAGGCCAAGCGCCAGTTCGACCAGGTGCTCCGCGCGAACCCGCAGCACCCGGACGCGCTCTTCGACCTCGGCGTGCTCCAGGCGGAGTTCCTCAACCAGCGCCCGCGAGCGCGTCAGACGTTCGAGCGCTATCTTTCCAGCGCGCCGCGTCGCCACCCGGGGCGAGAGCGCGCGGAGCAGTACCTGATCGAGATCCCCGCGCCGGGCGCGGGGGGCGGAGGAGGCGAGTGATGAGCGCGACGATTCGAAAGCTGCTGCTCCTCGTCGCCCTCAGTGCGTCGCTGAGCGTCGGCACCACGATGGTCGTGCAGGCCCAGGACAACGCCCGCGAAGAGACGGCCGCGCCCGTGGCTGGTGACGACGAAGAGGACGAAGACGTGAACGCCGAGGGCGAGGTCCGCACGGAAGGCGGCGCCAAGGTGAAGGTCTACCGCTTCGGTGGCCTCGACATCTCCGGCCGACTGAAGTCGCCGCAGCTCCTCTACTTTCTCAACCGACTCCGGGCCGAGTTCGATCGGCCCAAGCTCCCCCACCGCTCCTTCATCCCCGAACTCGAGCGCTCGACGAAGGGTCGGGAGCTTTGAGCGCTCTGAACGGACCCAAGGTCCTCGTCCCCCACGTGTAGAAACTCCGAATGGTCACCTCCGCCCAACGCAAGCTCCGAGTCGCCTTCGTCTGGAACGAGTCCATCCAGGACGACCTCGTTCGCGACGAGCCCGCGCCGGTGGTGCTCGGTGGGGTGGGCGGCGACTACCCGTTGCCCGACGACGTCTCCCAGTCGATCGGCGCCGATGCGCTGACGATCCTCGTGCCGCACGGCCCGGGCTATGCGCTTCAGGTCCACCCCTCGATGGGCGGCGACGTGTGGATCCGCGGACAGCGGCAGCCCGTCTCGAGCCTCGGCGCGTCGGTGCCGCTCGGGCCCGACGACTACGGCGTGATCACGATCGGGCCGCTGGCGATCTTCTTCCAGCACGTGCGGGCTGCCGTCGCGCCGCCGCGACAGACCGCGCGGATGGACCTGGCGCTCGTCGCCTCCGTCCTGCTCGCGACGCTGATGTGCGGCTCGTGCCTCATCTTCGGCTTCCTCGACTCGAAGCGTCGCCTCGAGCGCGACCCCTTCGAGCTCGACGAGGACCTGGTCAGCCGTTTCATGGTCACGCCTCCGCCCGAGGACATTCTCGAAGACACGCAGGAGTCCGGGACCGAGATGGAGGACCCCGGTCTCCGCACCCGCGACGACACCGGCGGCAAGGCTCACGAGGGTGAAGAGGGCCGGGTCGGCCACGAGGACTCGAACCGCGAGAACACCGAGGTCGAGGGCGAGGTCACCGATCGCATCGCCGCCAAGGTCCGCCAGATGGGCCTGCTCGGGGCGCTCGACGGAGGCGGAGAGGGCAACGCGATCGCGGCGGCCCTCGACGTGCCGACGATCAGCGACATCCTCGGTGGAACCGGCGCGACCGCCACGCGCGCGGGCCGCGGATCCCGGGGCGCGGGGCTGCGAGGTGTGGGCATGGGCGGCGGCGGCACCGGCCCCGGCAGCCTCTTCGGCGCGGGCGACGTCGGCGCGGGCATCGGCGCTGGCACCGGCATGGGTCTCGGCATGGGCCAGGGCGGTATCGGCGCGATGGGCCGCGAGCGCACCGAGGTGCAGATCTCGGTCATGCGCGGCACCCCACAGGTCAACGGCTACCTCAGCCCAGAGCAGATCAACCGCGTCGTTCGCGCGAACCAGGCGGCCGTTCGCTACTGCTACCAGGTCGAGGTGCAGAGGCAGCCGAACCTCCGCGGTCGCGTGGAGATCGCCTGGCGGATCAACCTACAGGGCCGGGTGACCACGGCCCGCGTCGCGAGCTCGTCGCTGCGGAACCCGCGCGTCGAGGGCTGCATCGTCCGCCAGGTTCGGCGCTGGCGATTCCCGCAGCCCGATGGTGGCGAGGTGCGGGTGCAGTACCCGTTCATCTTCGGGCTCCAAGGCGGCTGACCCCTTCGCTTCCCAATCGTACCGGTCGTGCTCTTGTTCTCGCACAAAGACACAGAGAGCACGAAGTCTCACAAAGGGGATCAGGGATCTGGTGTTCCACGACGCGGTGAGCGTCGACGCAACGGCTGCGCCACGCGAATCGCACGACTCGAAACCAACCATTCTTCCTTTGTGGATCTCCGTGCACTCCGTGCCTTTGTGCGAGAACAAGGACACATCGGGGACATCGAAGCCTGGTGCGGGGCGGAGTGGGTTGGTATGCGTGACCCATGTCGCTGACGAAGATTGCGGACGACCTGAGCAAGACCCTCGGGAAGCTCGAGTTCTCACCGCCGGTCACGCACGTCTACGACCCCACGAGCTACGCGCGCGGAGCGCACCACGACTACCTGAAGAAGTACGGCAAGGGCCCGAAGGAGGCCGTGTTCGTCGGCATGAACCCCGGTCCGTGGGGGATGGCGCAGACGGGTGTGCCCTTCGGCGAGGTCTCCTTCGCCCGCGATTGGCTGGGCATCCGGGGGAAGGTCGGCAAGCCGCCGGTCGAGCACCCGAAGCGCATCGTCGAGGGCTTCGAATGCACTCGCTCGGAGGTGAGCGGCAAGCGGCTCTGGGGCTGGGCGCAGGAGCGCTTCGGGACCGCCGACGCGTTCTTCGAGCGCTTCTACGTCGCCAACTACTGCCCGCTGGTCTTCATGGAAGAGAGCGCGCGGAACCGCGTGCCCGAGAAGCTCCCCATCGCCGAGCGGCAGCCGCTGCTGGATGCGTGTGACGCCGCCCTCGGGCGCGTGGTCGACGAGCTGAAGCCCCAGTGGGTCATCGGAGTCGGCGCCTGGGCCCGGAAGCGCGCCGAGGCGGCGCTCGAGACGCAGATCGAGGGGGGCCTGAAGGTCGGCCAGATCCTCCACCCGAGTCCCGCCAGCCCGGCCGCCAACCGCGGCTGGGCCCCACAGGCGGAAGCCCAGCTCGAGGAGCTCGGCCTCCTCTGAAGAGGGGCTACTCCTCTTCGCCCCGCCAGGTCGTCGAGTAGAGGTCGGTGCGCCGGTCGAGCCAGGTGCGGACCGTGCCGGAGCGTTCGGTGCTCCGCAGCTTCTCGAGGTCCAGCTCGTGGACCACCATCGCCTCGACGTTCGGCGTGGCTTCGCTCGCCACCCCGTCGCGGTCGAAGGGGATGTCGCTCGGGGTGAGGATGCAGCTCTGCGCCCAGTGGATGTCCGCGCCCTCCACGAAGGGGAGGTTGCCGGTCGCGCCGCCGAGCACTGCGTACATGTGGTTCTCGATGCAGCGCGCGTGCGCGCAGGTTCGCACTCGGATGTGACCGGAGCGGATGTCGGTGTTGTAGGGGACCAGGAGGATCTCGGCGCCCTTGGCCTTGGCGCGCCGCGGCAGCTCCGGGAACTCCACGTCGTAGCAGATGGCGATCGCGACGTTGCCGCAGTCGGTGCGGAAGACTTCCACCGAGTCCCCGCCGCTGACGCCCCACCACTTCGCCTCCGACGGAGTGATGTGGATCTTGTACTGCTTGTCGATCCGGCCGTCGCGGTGGAAGAGGTACGCGATGTTGTAGAGCGTGTCGTCCTCGACGGTGAGGTGCGTGCCGCCGACGATGTTCACGTTGTACTTGAGCGCCATCTTCGTGAAGAACTCGATGTACTGCGGCGTGAACTGGTGGAGCGCTCGAGCGTTCGCGCCGGGCCGGCCGGGCGGCAGCAGACCGAGGAGCTGGTTGGTCAGCAGCTCCGGGAAGAGGAGCAAGTCGACGCGGTACTCGCTCGCGGTCTCGACGAAGAACTCGCACTGCATGGCGAAGTCCTCGAAGCTCGAGATCGGTCGCATCTGGTACTGCACGGTCGCGACCCGCGCCTTGTAGGCCAGCTCGGGCCCCTCCTTCGGCACGTAGAGCGGGTTGAGGAGCTCCATGAGCACCGCGTTGCCGCGCGACTCCAGGTCGCTGGGCAGGTACTTCTTGAGCACCGTCCGGATGACGAAGCCGTTCGCCAGCTGAGCGGTGAGCACCGGGTCGGTGAGCTCCTTCGCGACGACCTTCCGGACGTACTCGCGGGGACGCATGGCGTCGGCGTGCTCCGCGTAGCCGGGGATGCGACCCGCGATGACGATCTTCCGGAGCTCGAGCTCCTCGACCAGATCCATGCGCGCCTCGTAGATCCGTCGCGAGAGGCGCATGCCGCGTGCGTTCGGCGAGACGACGATGTCGAGCCCGTAGAGCAGGTTGCCTTCGGGATCGTGGTTCGACAGGAAGCCCTTCGGGCAGATCTGTTCGAAGGTGTGCTTGTCCTTCCACTCGGTGGACTCGAGGATCAGCGAGCTGGAGCTGGCGACCAGGGTTCCGTCGAGCTCGATGCCGATCTGACCTTCGGGGAAGACCTCCAGGTGGTTCTGGAGGTTCGCGGCGGTCCACGGCTGGATGTCCGGGAAGCACTCCCGCTGGAGACGCTGAATCGCGTCCAGGTCGTCGAGGGTCAGGTGGCGGACGACGAGGCGGGCTTCCGCTTCGAGGCTCTTGTCGGTCATGTCTGGAGTGTTTGTGGAGTCGGAGCGTCCGCGTCAACGTCATTGCGTGACCGAGGGCCTTCCGGCACCTTCGCGCCGTGTACCGCTCCGAGGTGTTGGTGGTCGGCGCGGGTCTCTCCGGGCTCGCCTGCGCTCGGCGGCTGGCCGCCGCCGGTCGAGACGTGCGGGTGGTCGAAGCGCGCGACCGCGTCGGTGGCCGCACGTACTCCGTCGCGCTCGGCACGGACGTCATCGACCTCGGCGGGCAGTGGATCGGTCCGGGCCAGACGCGCGTGCGCGCACTGGTCGACGAGCTCGGCGTCCAGACCTTCCCCCAGTTCCACGACGGGAGCCGGCTGCTCGACCTCGGCGGCCGCCTCCGCCGCTACGCCGGCACCATCCCGCGGGTCGGCATTCCGACGCTCGCCGCCATGGCGGTCACGATGAAGCGGCTCGAGCGGCTCCGGCTCTCGGTTCCGACCGACCAACCGTGGATGGCCCCGAACGCCGAGCGACTCGACGCGCAGACCCTCGCCGACTGGCTCGGTCGCAACGTGCCCACGCGCGAGGGCCGAGCGCTGCTCTCGATCGCGGCGCGGGCGATCTTCGCCGCCGAGCCGGGCGAGCTCTCGTTTCTGCACTTCCTCGCCTACCTGAATCACGGGGGCGGCCTCGAGCGGCTGGCCGAGGTCGCTGGCGGCGCGCAGGAGCGGCGTCTGGTCGGAGGCGTCCAGCAGCTCAGCCAGCGGCTGGCAGAACCGCTCGGCGAGCGCCTGCACCTCGGCGCGCCGGTGCGGGCCATCGATCAGGCCACCTCCGTGCGCGTGAGCACCGACGCGGGCGACTTCGAGGCGGACCGCGTCGTCGTCGCCCTGGCGCCCGCGCTCGCGGGACGACTGCACTACACGCCGGCGCTGCCCAGCCAACGGGATCGCGCGAGTCAGCGCATGCCGATGGGCTCCGCCCTCAAGGTCGTCGCCGCCTACGAGCGACCCTTCTGGCGGGAGCGTGGGCTCAGCGGCGAGGCGATCAGCGACCGCGGTCCGCTCCGATTGGTCATGGACGACTCGAGTCACGATGGGTCGCAGCACGCGCTCGTCGGCTTCTTTCTGGGCGAGACCGCGGCGCGCTTCACCGGTCGGCCCGCCGAACGACGCGCGGCCGCCCTCGACAGCTTCGCGCGCTTCTTCGGTGACGAGGCGCGCGACCCCATCGCGTACGTCGACCAGGACTGGATCGCCGAGCCGTTCAGCCGTGGGTGTTACGCGGGCACCTTCGGGCCCGGCGTGTGGACCACCCTGGGCGACGCGCTGCGCGCCCCCTGCGGTCGCGTCCACTGGGCAGGCACCGAGACCGCGCGCGAGTGGATGGGGTACTTCGAGGGCGCCCTCGAGGCCGGCGAGCGAGCCGCCCTCGAAGTGCTGGCCGCTCTCTAGCGAGGGTCTAGCGCTGCTGCGGCAGCAGGCCCCAGGTCGACTTGCGGCGAACCTCTTCGAGCTGTTTGGCGAGGGTCTCGCCGTCGTCGACGAGCGCCGGATCGACGAGCTGCAGACCGCCATCGCGCATCCGCAGCTCCACCCCACGCTCGGGTACGAACGCGATCGCTTCGATGGCGTCCCACGCGACGCGCGTGTGGCGGCCTTCGTGGGATGCGATCAGCGCGTCGGTCCGCAGGAGCAAGAAGTCGTCGCGCGCCCAGATGCGCCGGAGGACGAGGATGGCCACGCCCGGCCCGCTCGCCACCAGCGCCAGGCCCAGCACGAAGAAGATCCACATCGCCCCCGCGGCATCTCCCTCGCCGCGGTCGTGCGGGGTGAAGCGATCGTGCGCGGCCGCGTGCTCGGTCTCCTCGAAGGCGCGGGCGTCGGCGTGCAGACCGATCGGGTCGGCTCGCTCGAGTCGCCCATAGCCATAGCCGACCAGGAGCGCACCGACGACGGTCAGCAAGATGCAGCCGGGCAGGAGCAGCCAGATGCGCAGGCTCACGTCGGGTCGGTACCAACCGACCACGCGCCCTTCTTCAGTCGGAACCGGGTCCTTCATCGATGCTCCGGAGACGGGACTCCAACTCCTGGATGTCCGGGTTGCCTGGATCGTAGCGGCTCGCTTCGGCCAGCGCCTCCCGGACCCCATCGACGTCTCCGTCCCCGAGCGCGGCCCGCGCTCGGTCCAGTGCGTCCTTCGCGGCCTCTTCCCGCTGGTGCGGCGTCATCGTGATCGGGCCACCGTCGGGCTCTCCGAGGTCGGGCGCTTCGCTCTCGGCGGCCCCGAAATCGACGCCAGCGTCCGCCTCGGTCTCGACCGCCTGGCGCGTGCCTGCGTCGATCCCTCCGTCGGGGACACCCGCGTCCATCACGAGCACGACCGGGTCGTCGTCGCTCTCGACCGCGAAGATCAGACCGACGCCGACCAGCACGGAGAGCGCCAGGACCAGGAGGAGCACCGTTCCGGCGCGGCTGCCTCCGCCGCCCGTCGGCTCGGCGGGGAGAGGGATGCGCCGGCTTGCCGGTCGCACGACCTCGTCTGCATCGACCAGACCCGCCGCGAGGTAGGCGTCGCGAAGCGCGGCCGCGAGCTCGGCGGCGCTCCCCGCGCGCTTGGTGGGGTCCTTCGAGAGACCGTCCATGATGACGGCCTCGACCTCGGGCGGGACGATCGTGGGGTCGTCCGCGACCTGCCGCACCGGCTTCGGCTCATCGTGGATGACCTTGTGCGCGACGGCCACGGCGTCGTCGCCCGGGAAGGCGCGCACCCCCGACGCCGCCTCGTAGAGCACGGCGGCGAACGAGAAGAGGTCGGAATGGACGCCGTACTTGCCCTGCTTGAGGGTCTCCGGAGCCGCGTAGCAGGGCGTCCCCAGGAACTGCCCTTCCCGGGTGAGCGCGGCGTTCGGGATCCGCGCCACGCCGAAGTCGGCCAGCTTGGTCTGGCCGTCCGGAGTCATCAGCAGGTTGTCGGGCTTGATGTCCCGATGGATGATCTCCGCCTCGTGGGCGAGGGTGAGCGCGTCCCCCACCTCCTCGGCCAGTCGCACGACCCCGAGCGGGTCCAGGGCGCCCCGGGATCGCAAGATCTGCTTCAGCGTGGACCCGGCGACGTACTCGAACACCAGGTAGGGGCCGAGCTCCTCGTCGTCGCCCACGTCGTAGACCTGGACGATGTTCGGGTGGTGGAGCTTCGCCGCCGCGCGTGCCTCGTTCCGGAACCGTTCGAGGAAGAGCGCGAGGCTGTCCTCGTCCATGTTCAGGTCACGGACGGTCTTGATGGCGACGGCCCGGTCCAGCTCCGGGTCCCGCCCCAGGAAGACGAACCCCATCGCCCCCGATCCGAGCAGCCGGTCGACCGTGTAGCGACCTATTTTCTTGGGGATCCCGTCGTCCATCCAAGCGTTTCAGCCTGGTGACCCTTCTACACGGAACGGGCCAATTTGGCCACGTCAGAGTCGGTGCAGCTTGACCGTATTGGTGCGGCCGGAGGTGGGCCAGCCCACGATCATGGCGAAGGGCTCGCCCTTCTTCGCCAGCCCTTCACGGGCCAGCAGCGCCCCCGCGATGCGCAGGGTCTCGTCGAGATGGTCGGGGGGAACCTCGAGCCGCGGGACGACGCCCCACTCCAGCGCGAGCCTCTGGGCGACCCTCGGGAGGTGGGTGATGGCCACGATCGGCGCCCGTGGCCGGAACTCGGCCAGCAGGGCGGCCGAGCGGCCGTCCTGGGTGAAGGTGACGATGGCCGCCAGCGGCAGGTGGGTCGAGAGCACGGCCGCGGCTCGGGCCGCGGCCTCGGGGAAGGCCCAGTCCTCGTGCGCCACCACTTTGAGGTCCCGGGTCTGTCGCGAGAGCTCCGAGATCCACTCGCTCTCCACCTCGCGAGCGATGAGATCCATCATCTTCACGGCCCCGACCGGGTACTTGCCGGCCGCGGTCTCGCCGCTGAGCATCACCGCGTCGGTGCCGTCCATGACCGCGTTGGCGACGTCCGCCGCCTCTGCCCGGGTGGGGCGGGGGTTGCGGATCATCGAGTCGAGCATCTGCGTGGCCGTGATGACGATCTTCCCGCGGAGGTTCGTCTCCCGGATGATGCGCTTCTGGACCAGCGGGACCTTCTCGGAGCCGAGCTCCACGCCGAGGTCGCCGCGCGCGACCATCGCGCCATCCGCCGCGTCGAGGATCTCGTCGAGGTTCTCCACGGCCTCCGGCTTCTCGATCTTGGCGATGACGGGGGTGTCACCGGCCAGGACCTTGGCCTCGAGCACGTCGCTGGCGCGCCGAACGAAGCTCAGCGCGATGAAATCGACCCCCAGCTCCTTCACCGCGAAGTCGAGGTCGGCTCGGTCCTTCTCGGTCAGCGCAGGGGTGCTGAGGTTCACCCCCGGAAGGTTGAGCCCCTTTCGATCGGAGAGGGTGCCGCCGACCTCCACCACGGTGTGGACCTTCGTCCCCTCGGTTCCCGTCACCCGAAGGCGCAGCAGCCCGTCGTCGAGGAGGATGGAGTCGCCCTCGGAGGCATCCGAGGGGAGGGCGTCGTAGCTCACGCTGCAGCCCTTGGCGTCGCCGTCGACCTCCTCGGTGTCCAGGGTGAACTCCTGGCCGTCCTCGAGCTCGACGGGCCCCTTCGAGAACGTGCCGACGCGCATCTTGGGCCCGCACATGTCGGCCAGGATGGCGAGCGGGCGCCGGGCTCGGCCGCTGGCCGCTCGGATCTTGGCGGCCATCTCCGCGTGCTGGGCGTGGTCGCCGTGAGAGAAGTTCAGGCGTGCGCAGTCCATGCCGGCGGCGACGAGCTGGTCGATGACCTCTTCGCTCGAGCTCGCGGGACCCAGGGTGCAGACGATCTTGGTGCGCCTCATCGGCAACTTGTACCACGCAGCTTCCGGCCGGCGTCGTGCCGATCGCGTGGTACAAGGGCACCCATGCGGACGGTTTCGCACGTGCTCGTGGGCTCCATCGTCGCCCTGCTCTTCGCCATGGCCCCGGGCTGCGCGTACCCTCGCAAGACGGCCTCGTTGTCCACGGTTCCGCCCGCGGAGGCGGCCAACGTGAGCGCACCCGGATCGCTGACGCGCCTCCGTTTCGTGAGCGCCGAGATTCCGCCGGAAGCGCGCGGTGCCCGGCCCTGGGACGAAGACGGATCCGTGGCCGATCCCTTCATCCGGGTCTATCGCGGCGACGAGCTGATCTTCGAGTCCGAACCGCTCTCCAACCAGCTCCGCCCGACCTTCGACGTCGTCACCGAAAACCTCCTCCTGCCTCGGACCGAGGACCTCAAGATCGAGCTCTGGGACGACGACCCGGGCGTGCCGCAGCCGATCGGCATCTGGAACGGCCGCGGCTTGCCGGCGACCGCGCTCCCGGGCGCCGACTCTCGGCTGAACCTGGAGGGAGGGGCGCAGCTCCTCTTCCGGCTCGAGCCCGCCGACGTCCTTCGTGGGACGGGCATCGAGGAGTACGAGGTCCGCGGCGACAGCTTCCTCGTCCTCTCGATGATCGAGCTCTCGCCGGCCGGTCGCGCCGGCGTCCGGGTCGGTGACCGCGTGACGAAGATCGACGGCAAGACCATCGACGAGCTCGGCAGCGACGCGGCGGCGGGCGCCCTCTCGATGGCCTCGTCCCGCCGCAGCTCGTTGACCGTGGTGCACTCCGACGGCCGTGAAGAGACCGTCGAGCTCGACGGTGGATACACCTGGCGATCGCGCTGATGACCGGGCGCCGCGCACTGCTGGCGCTGGCGCTCCTGGGGCTCGCCGCGACGACCGCCCAGGCCCAGGACGACTCCACCTGGGACCCCGGCGAGGAGTGGCAGCCGGCGCTGAAGCCGCCGCTGGTCCAGTGGTCCGCCCGCTATGGATTCGGAATGGGCGCGGCCTCGTCCGCGATGGGCGAGGATTTCTTGCTCGATACGCGGCTGCAGATCGAGCAGACCCTGCGCACCGAGGTCCTCTTCGGAAAGCCCGGCGACGAGCACTTCCGGGTGGGCCCGGCGTTCGACCTGCGCTTTCAGCGCTTCGACACCGCCGAGGTCGCCGGCGGGCTGGCCGTGCTCTTCCCCATCGCCCGCGGCTATCCCCTCGTGGTCACGGCGGCGGCCGGCTACGCCGCGCGAGCCCAGCCCCAGACCGACGGCGGCTTCTTCATGGGAACCGTCGCGTGGGGCTACCGCAGCTACAACTTCCACTCCTTCTACGGCCTGGGTCTGCAGATCTACGTCTCGACCCGCGTGCACATGGACGACCTCAGCCACTACGAGATCACCGCAGGGATCGAGATCGATCTGGCGGCGATGTTCGTCATCCCGGCGATGTTCCTGATCAGCCTGTTCCGCGGCGGGGCGCCCGACGAGCCCGAGCCCGAAGAGGACTGAGATGCGCGGGTTGGCCCGAGCGACTAGAACGACTCCCGTGCGGATCGCGCTCTCCATGCTGCTGCTCGCGGGGTGTCTGCCGGACACGTCGAGCTTCCGAGAGGGAGCCGGCGACGGATCCGTGGACGACGCGGGACCGCTCGCGGACGGAGCGGCGCTCGACGCTCCCCTGGCCGATGGCGCGATCGCGGATGCCGGTACGGACTTCGGGCCCCCCGAGCCGGACGACTGTCTGCCGGAGCCGACCTGCCCTGCGGGCTGCCCGATGCCGTGGCTCCTGGTCGCCATCGAAGACCTCCCGGGCGGCCGAGACTGCGGCGGCCGAATCCTGCGGATGTCCGTCGCCGAGACCGACGCGCCGTGCATCTGCCACGGCTACGACGCCGCCGGTGCCGTTCCCGACTTGCCCTTCGCGGTCGGGTTCGTGCCGCCCAAGACGATCGTCACCGCCTCGGAGGACGGCACCATCCTGGCCATCGACGCGGACACCGATCGGGCGATCTGGCAGGAGCCGAGCAGTGAACAGCCGGGCGACCTCTTCGTGGTCCACGGCACCGATGGCGAGCCTCTCGTCGCGCACGCGACGCGCCCGCGCGGGTCGGGCGCGATTCGTCAGGTGCGCTTCTACGACGCCGCGACCGGCGGTGACCCGACCGTCCGGATGACCAACGGCGACCTCCCGGTCGGGCTCGGCGTGCTCTCGATGACCCAGTCGACGCTCGACCCGATGACCTTTCGGGTGGTCGACCCCAACAACTACGCCGCCGCCGACGTGAACCCGTGGACCGACACTCGGATCGAGCCGGCCTACACCGCGTCGCGTTCCGGCCACTTCGTCCAGGACATCTACGCCGCCTACGTCGATGGACGCCATCGAACGGTCTGGACGGGCACGCGCTCGGACCTGCCCGACTCGCCCGCGCGCGTCTGGGAGATCAACGAGGCGACCGGCGCTGCGGACCTGCGCCTGGGCCCGGGCAATCACTGCGCCGAGCTCGATGACGGTGGCGACTACGACGTCGACTGCACCTACCTGCACGCCGTCCCGGACCCCACCGTCTTCAACCAGACTCTCGTGCTCTGCGACTTCATCGATGGCCGACGGATCACGCGGCTTCGCGCCACCGATTCGTGCCTCGACGTCTTCGACGAGGGCGAGCTCTTCGACTCCGCGCGCATCGCCCGATTGGCGCTCGCCTTGCCGACCTACTGGGCGCCATGAACGCGCGCTGTCTGGCCCTCGTGTTCGCGCTCTGGCCCGCCCTCGCCCATGCGGACGACGGGGACGGTGTGTACGACCGCTTCGACCGTGACCTGACCATCGCGGCCGACGTCGGTGGTGGGGTGGTCCTCGACGGCGTCGACGCGCGCGCGACGATGACGGCCGATCTGCGCTTTCGGATCATCGACGCCGCCGGTCCAGCGATCGGCCTCCGGTGGGGACCCGCGGACGACGTAGGGAGCGGCCACGGCCACGTCTTCATCGGCGTGGAGCTCCGGCCGCTCTTCCCGGCCCTCTTCTTGCTCGACCTGAGCACCGGTAACGAGTGGGTGGACCTCTTCGTCCAGAGCTTCGGCATCGAGCTCGGCGCAGCGCTCTTCCCCTTCGACGACGACTTCGGCATCGGCCTCGCGGTGGGGCTCTCCATGTCGGTGCCGTTGCTCCTGCCCTCGCGGACCACCGGCCCCTTCCAGTCGATCTCACTGCGTCTCGGTGCCCGCCGCGTCGACGCCACCGCCAGCTTCCAGGGGGCACCGGAGGTCGACCGGAGCGAGTGGACCATCAGCGCCGCGCTCTCCTTCGCGTTCGCTGCTCGCATCGGCGCCGCGTCGTGGGAGCCGCCCCGCTACCGTCTCTCGAACTGACGCCCGCTCTTCGCTTCGGGCTGACGGTGCAGGCAGTTTCAGCTTTGCCTCGCACGGAGTCACGGAGTCACGGAGTTCACGGAGGAACGAAGAATTTGGGGGGCTTTGGTGTCTGGATGCCGGCGCGTCGTCGTCCGGACGGACGTTGCCCGCTCTGGCCACTCGCCTACGTCGACGGAGCCCACCTTCCTTTTCTCTCCGTGAACTCTGTGGCTCCGTGACTCCGTGCGAGGCCAGGACTCAGCGGGTCCAACGAAGCTCGAGCGGGTGGAAGGGTGAAACCGCATTGCCGCCACCGAGGCCCCCGCTATGGTCCGCGCGGGGGCAGGTCCCCACGGAGGTAGCGATGGGCGTCTTCGACCGAATGGACCACTACGACTACGGCGAGCTCCACCTCAAGCGCGACGTCGCGACCGGGATGCAGGCGATCGTCGCCATCCACGACACGCGGCTCGGGCCGGCGCTCGGGGGCTGCCGCTTCATCCACTACGACTCGGAGGACGACGCTCTCGTCGATGCGCTCCGGCTCGCGCGGGGCATGACCTACAAGGCCGCGATCAGCGGCATCCCCCACGGTGGTGGCAAGTCGGTGCTCATCCGGCCCAAGGGCGAATTCGATCGCGCCGCGCTCTTCCGCGCCTTCGGCCACTTCCTCGAGGACCTCGGCGGCCACTACATCACCGCCGAGGACAGCGGCACGAGCGTCGAGGACATGGAGCTCATCCGTTCGGTCACCAAGCACGTCACCGGCGTGAAGCCGGAGAACGGCGGCTCCGGTGACCCGAGCCCGTGGACCGCACGTGGCGTCCGCCGCGGCATTCAGGCGTTGGCCCAGCACGTGCTCGATCGCAGCGACGTCGAGGGGCTCCACGTCGCCGTGCAGGGCATCGGTCACGTCGGCTATCAGCTCTGCCGCGAGCTCCACGTGCTCGGCTGCAAGCTGACCGTCGCAGACGTCGATCCGCTCAAGGCCGAGCGCGCGCAGCGTGAGTTCGGCGCCGAGGTCGTGGACCTCGAGGCCATCTTCCGAGTCGAGAGCGACGTCTTCGCGCCCTGCGCGCTCGGGAGCGCGCTCAACGACCGCACCATCCCACAGCTCCAGTGCAAGATCGTCGCGGGCGCCGCGAACAACCAGCTCGCCTTCCCACACAACGGTGACGACCTCTACCAGCGCGGCATCGTCTACGCGCCGGACTACGCGGTGAACGGCGGCGGGCTGATCAACGTCGCCGCCGAGGTGACCGGCTACGACGAGGCGGCCGTCGCCGAGCGGGTCGACCGGATCCATGACACCGTTCTGGAGATCGCCGAGCGGGCCAAGGCCGCCCATTCCCCCACGAATCGCATCGCGGACACGATGGCGCAGGAGCGCCTCCGCAAGGCGACCGAGGCCAACTGAGCCGCCCGATCGCTAACGCTTTTCCACCCCGAACGAACCAAGAGTCATGAGCACCGTCGAAGCCAACGAAACCAACCTCAAGGAAGCCATCGAAGCGGACGGCATCACCTTGGTCGACTTCTGGGCCGAGTGGTGTGGCCCCTGCAAGATGTTCGGGCCGATCTTCGAGGCCGTCTCCGAGAAGCACGAGGACATCCGCTTCCTCAAGGTCGACACGGAGGCGCAGCCGGCCATCGCGCAGGCGTTCCAGATCCAATCGATCCCGACCCTGATGCTCTTTCGCGACAACGTCCTGCTCTTCCGGCAGGCCGGCGCGCTGCCCGAGGCGGCCCTCGAGTCCGTCATCGAGCAGGCCAAGGGCCTCGACATGGACGAGGTGCGGGCGGAGATCGACAAGCAAGAAGGTGCCGGAGGCAACGAAGCTTAGTCGTTCTCGGGGCCCGCGATGGAACGAACGCGGGCCCCTCTGCGTTATGCTCCGCGCATGTACTGCCAAGCCTGCGGCGCCCAGAACACGGAAGACGCGCGTTTCTGCAACATGTGCGGGGAGCGCTTCGCCCAGGCGGGGGAGGCCGGCGGGCCTCTCGGAGCCGGTCCGGCGCCGGCGCCCGATGGGGGTGGCGGACCGCGGAACGACCCCAACGCCACCGTCCTCGGGGTCGGTCAGAAGGAGATGGCCGCCGCGGGTGCGCCCGCGAGCGTGGGGGCCGCCGCCGACGCGGCTCGCTCGGCTTCGACGAGCGGCTCCGGTCGGAGCGTGCCCGGCGGGCCGAGCCCCTTCGGTGGCGACTCGATGCTCGGCGTCACGCTGGGCGGCATCGGGGTCAAGTCGGCCAAGAAGACATGGATCACCATCTTCGCGATCGCGGCGTTCCTCGTCGCGGCCGGGTCGCTGGCGACCTGGCTCGCGATGCGCGGCGGCGACGAGGGCGGCCACGCCGAGGCGGACGATCCCTTCGTGCTCGGCATGCCGCTGACCGAGGAGACGGACAGCATCCCGACCGAGTCGGTCGAGGGTGACCCGACCCCGGAGGACATCGACTTCGTGACCGGCGCGGGCGGATCGTCGAGCAGCGCGGGCTCGTCGACGATGGGCACCTCGTCGACGAGGCGGAGCACGACCCGTTCGACCAGTGGAACGAGCATGAGCACGGGCGGCTCGACCGGCGGTTCGACCGCGGGCTCGATGACCTCCACCGGTGGAAGCACCGGCGGAACCACGACGATGAGCTCTGCGGGCGGCAGCACGGGCGGTTCGACGGGTGGCAGCACGGCCGGCTCGACCGGTGGCAGCACGGGCGGCTCGACCGGTGGCAGCGAGACCACGATGGAGAGCGGCTCCACCACGATGGACTCCCTGCCGACGAACACCGACGCCGCGCCGGAGGAGCGCGACCTGGAGCTCGAGCTCTACGGCTCGCGCGTTCGCTACGTCGTGCGCCGGTACTACGCCTCGCGCGCTCAGAGCTGCTTCGACCGGGCCACTCGGAACGACCCCTCGGTCAGCGGCACGGTCATCATCGCCATGACCATCGGCTCCGACGGCGGCGTGACCCGTGCGCGCGTCCAGCGGAACACCACGGGCAACGAAGCCCTCGGCAACTGCCTCTCCTCTCAGGTCGGCACCTGGCGGCTCCCCCCACCCCCCGGCGGCTCCCTGGACATGACGATGCCGTTCAGCAGGTAGACGCAAAGCGTCGACCTGCTGACCTCACCCTCACCCCCACCCCGAGGCCGAGGGACGAGCGGGTGGACGAGGTACCAATCTCGATGCCAAAAACTTGTCCTACACGAACGCACATGTGAGTGTGATCTCCAGCGGAGGTGTGTTCGATGGGACTGTTCGAGATTGTCGAGAAGCGTGAGCGACGGATGGTGCGGCGCGCCCTGCGCACCGAATGTCACGCGGTCGCGGAGGACGGCTTCCGATTCCTGGGTGAGCAGACCTTGGATCTCTCGGAATGCGGCGTCCTGCTCCGAAGTGATCGAGAGGCCGAGGTCGGCGAGACCGTCTTGCTCTCCCTCAAGGTTCCCGGCGGCCGCAGCTGGATCGACGCCGAGGCGACGATCGCCCGGATCGTCCGCGGCCAGCGAACGGGCGACGAGGGCCAGGCCTACGGTCTGCGCTTCGAGCAGATCGCACCGCTCGATCGGGCGGTCTTGGCCGGAAGCCTCGAAGGCTCGCCGCCCCCGCCGCCTGCACGCGGCCTCCGCCGCGACTACGCGGGCTCCGTCTTGGGCCTCGCGCTGATGTAGAGCTACATGGGCTCGTCGTCGTAGAGCTCACGCTGCCAGCTCACCGGCAGGTCGAGGTAGCCCTCGCCATGCAGGTAGCCGTAGAGCGTGTTGCACATCACCGCGCAGACCTCGGCGTAGATTCGCGGGTCCGACGCGAACGCGAGGGTCTCGCCGCGAAAGCGGTACTCGCTGTCCTCGGTGAGGGCTCGCGCGAGCGGCTCCTGGATGCCGGCGAGCATGCGCTCCATGAACTTCTCTTCGAAGATGTGGCGGAAGCGCGGGAACTGCTTCTCCTGGATCTTGTAGGTGAGCTCGCCACCGCGGGCGGCACCGGACTCCTTCACCACTTCCCAGGCGAACTCGCCGAGCCCTTCGCGGAAGTCCTTCATGAGCCAGACGAGGATCGTGTCGCGGTAGACGAGCAGTAGCCGCTCGAGCTCGGGTCGGCTCCGCGCGAGCACGTCGGCGGCCAGCATCTTCTCGATCCGCTCGAGGCGCTCGAGCGCCTCGGCCCGCACGCGCTCGTCGGTGACCTTCGCCTTGCCGAGCTCGGCCCGCATGGCGGGCGAGTGCGTCTGGATGGCGGCGAGGAGCGCTTCGTCGGGGTACGCGAAGGTCCGGTTGGAGCTGGTCTCGGCGCCCTTCACCTCGCTGGTGAAGAAGAGCTTGGCCACCCGCCGCTGGATGAGCTCGAGCTTGTGCCGGAGGAAGTGCTCTCGGCGCGCGCTGAGCATCTTCTCGAGCAGCTGCCGCAGCGACGCGATGAGCTCGATCTCGACCTGCCCCGGGTCCTCGGGTGCCTTGGCCCGCATCCCGACCCGCTGCAGCTCCCGCAGCTCGGCCACCACCTTCGCGGTGATCGCGTCGAGCTCGGCGTTGGTCTCGATGCTGGGATCGACGTAGACGACGCGCGCGCGGAGCTGCTCATCGCGCAGGCGCATGGCCTCGGCGGCGAGCTCCAGGCGACCCTTGGTCTCCGCCGGGACCGGCTGGGTCGGCTCACGCCCTGGCTTGGACTGTCGCGGCGGGGGCGGGGGCGGCTTCGGACCCTGGGTCATCGTGCTCAAGGGTGCCGATCGACGGCACCAGGATCAATGGCTCTCCCGATCGGGGTGGGAGGCCTCGAGCGCTTCGGCCTCCTGACGCAGGAGCACCGGTCCGAACTTCTCCGGGAACTTGCCGTGCTTGTCGGCGTAGAAGGCCCGGATCGTGTCCATGTCGCGGGTCACGTCGCCCGACGGACGCACGGGCGGACCGAAGCCGCCTTCGCGCCTCGAGTAGTCGAGGAAGCCGAGCACGATGGGCACGTCCGCCCCTTGGGCGATGTGATAGAAGCCGCTCTTCCAGAACGGAACCCTGGACCGGGTTCCCTCGGTGGGGACGGCGAGCACCAGCGTGTCGTTCTCGTCGAAGAGCTCGACCATCTGGTCGACCATGTTCTTCCGCTCGCTTCGGAAGACGGGGACACCGCCGAGCCGCTTCATGAACCAGCCCCCCGGCCCCTCGAAGAGCGTGTGCTTCCCCATCCAGCGGATGGGCACGTCGTAGACGAAGGAGAAGGCCAGCGTGAGCGGCAGGTCCCAGTTGGTGGTGTGGGGCGCGGCGATGAGCACGTAGCGCGCGTCCTCCGGCGGGGCGCCCTTCGGGCTCCAACCCATCACCTTGAGGAAGGCGGTCCCGAGCGCCTTCTTCACGCCCTTCTTCACGGCCCCAGCCATGATTCGGGATACCACGGAACGGAGTCCGCAGTTGCTCGGATCGTGAACGGCGCCCGCGGGACGAGAGCTCCAGCATCGTGACGAGATGTCACGGGTTTCGGCCGTCGACCCCCAAAAAAGGCGGTGGGTGAGCGCCGTCCGCGCGACGAGTGCGTAACGGACACACCGGGTATGGAACCTGCACAACTGGGGGACCATGTGTGTGTGGAGACCCCCTCAGTCATCGCCGGTGATCGCGGCCCTCGTCCTCTGCCTGGCCTGCCAGGGGACGATCGGCGACCCCACCGGTGACGATCGCGACACCCCCTACACGCCGGAGCAGTGCGCCGCCGCAGAGATCGACCCGGGTCGTGTGACGATCCATCGGTTGAACCGCGACGAGTACGGCAACACGGTCCGGGCGCTCCTCTTCGAGGACCAGGACCCGAGCGCCGAGCTCCCGCTGGACGACGAGTCGGGCAACGGCTTCTTGAACGACGCGGACACGCTGAGCATCGGCGTCCTGTTGGTCGACAAGTACGACGCCGTGTCTCGCTCGCTCGCCCCGCGAGCCGTCGCCCGCGCCGAGTTCCGCGACGCCTACCTGGCCTGTGACGGCGGCCGCGAGTGCGCCGAGCAGTTCGTCCGCGACTTCGGTCTGCGGGCCTTCCGCCGCCCGCCGACCGACGTCGAGGTCACGCGCCTCGCCGACATGATCGAGACCGGCTCGGTCGACGGAGATTTCGACGACGGTGTGGAGCTCGCGGTTCGCGCGATGCTCCTCTCGCCCTCGTTCCTCTTCCGCTCCGAGCCGCACGCCCCGGGCGTGCGTGACCTCGACTCCTACGAGGTCGCTTCCCGGCTGAGCTACTTCCTCTGGCAGACCATGCCGGACCAGGAGCTCTTCGACCTGGCCGCCGTCGACGCGCTGGCCGACGAGGAGACCATTCGCGACCAGGTCGGCCGGATGATCGAGGACGACCGCTTCGAGGGCTTCTTCGAGGGCTTCCTGGACCGCTGGCTCCGCATCTACCGCCTCGAGGACTACACGCCCGATGAGGCCTACACCTTCGACGAGGAGCTCCGGCAGGCGTTCTTCGACGAGACCACGGCCTTCGTGGAACACATCATCGCGACCGACGCGCCGCTCTCCGAGCTGCTCACGGCCGACTACACCTTTGTGAACGAGCGTCTCGCCGAGCA
This sequence comes from Deltaproteobacteria bacterium, assembly GCA_017644045.1. Classification (GTDB taxonomy): domain Bacteria; phylum Myxococcota_A; class Polyangia; order Polyangiales; family Houyiibacteriaceae; genus UBA1660. The sequence goes on along the minus strand of JAEPMI010000005.1, from coordinate 284,032 downwards.
CTACGGCATCGAGGGCATCACCGGCTCGGAGCTGCAGCGGGTCACGCTGACCGAGCAGCGCGGCGGCCTGCTCACACACGGCAGCATTCTCTCCGTGACCTCCCACCCGAACCGCACCTCGCCGGTGCAGCGCGGGAAGTGGATCCTCGAGGAGCTGCTCTGTACCCCGCCGCCCGATCCGCCCGCGGACGTCGACGCGCTCCTCGAGGAGCCGGAAGGTGGCGAGCCCCTGACGGTTCGCGAGCGGCTCGCGGAGCACCGCCGCAACCCGGAGTGCGCCGTCTGCCACGACACCATGGACCCGCTGGGGCTGGCCTTCGAGCACTACGACCCGGTCGGGATGTGGCGTGAAGAGGACAACGGCCACGCGGTCGACGCGACCGGCGAGCTGCCCGACGGCAGGCGCTTCGATGGCGCGCTCGAGCTGGCCGGCATCCTCGCCGAGGACGACGCCTACGTGGGGTGCGTGACCGAGAAGCTCTTCGCCTACTCGATCGGGCGAAGCCTTCAGCCGCAGGACTACTGCATCGTGCAGAACGTGGTCGACCGGGCGGAGGCCCGAGGCGGCTCCATTCGCGCGATCATCGAGGAGCTGGTGATCGACGACGTGTTCCGAGCCGTTGGTGGCCGAGAGGAGCTGGACCGATGAGCAAGAAGCTGAGCCGTCGTTTCTTCCTGGGCGGGGCGGGTGTGGCCATCAGCCTCCCGATGCTCGACGCCATGATCCCCATCGGGCGCCGCAAGGCGCAGGCGCAGGGCGACGACCCCACTCGTCTCTTCTACGTCTACGTCCCAAACGGGATGATCCGGACCAAGATCACCCCGAGCGACACGGGCGCGGGGTACACCATGCCCTCGCAGCTCGGTGGCCTCGAGGACGTGAAGGGTGACTTCAACATCCTCACTGGCCTGAGCAACCACCCTGGCGGCGGTCGCTACACCTACGCCGACGGCACCGTCAGCAACGACGGTCCGGGCGACCACGCGCGCGACACCGGCACCTTCCTCACCGCGGCGCGGCTGAAGAAGACCGCCGGCACCGACATCCGCAACGGCATCAGCGTCGACCAGGTCGCCGCGAACCACCTGCGGATGTTCACCCCGGCCATTCCGAGCCTCGTGCTCGCCACGCGCGAGGGCAGCTACGGCGGCGACTCGGGCTACGCGCCCATCTACAAGTCGAACATCTCCTGGGCGAACGAGACGACCCCGATGGCCAAGGAGGCCTCGGCCCGCGCCGCGTTCGAACGCCTCTTCGCCGGGTTCGACCCCGGCGAGACCGAGGAGCAGCGCGCCCTTCGCATGGCGCGGAACCAGAGCGTGCTCGACTACTGCCTCGACGACATCACGCGCCTCCGCGGCCAGCTCGGCGCGAAGGACGGCGTGAAGCTCGACGGCTACCTCTCCGGCATTCGCCAGCTCGAGATCAAGCTGGAGACCGAGGACAGCGGCGTGATTTGCGACCCGGGTGAGGCGCCGCCCGACAACCCCGGCTGGCTCAACCTCGTCGACCACATGTTCGAGGTCGTGAAGCTCGCCTTCCAGTGCGACCGGACCCGCGTGGCCACGCTCATGCTCGAGAAGCCGGGCAACGTGTACGACTTCCTCAGCGTCGACGGGAACCCGGTCAACAGCGCCCACCACCAGATGACTCATCTGGAGGCGGGCAACGCGGACGTCCGCCGCATCGAGGCCATCAACAAGTGGCAGCTCGATCAGTTCGGATCGATCATCCGCCGCTTCAAGGGCGTCGACGACGGAGACGGCAGCCTCCTCGACAACTCGCTGGTGATGTTCGGTGGCGGCCTCGACGGCACCGGTCACGCGAACGGCGACGCGAGCCTGACCCCTCAGGCCAGCGGTCCCGTCCATCGACACACGAACCTCCCGCTCTTCCTCGCTGGCCGCGGCCGCGGAGCGGTGCGCACCGGTCGCCACATCCGCTACACCGACAACGAGCCCATCGCCGATCTCTATGTCTCGATGCTCCAGGCCGCCGGCGTTCCCGCCGACAGCTTCGGCCTCGAGGGCACCGGACCGCTCTCTCAGCTCTCCTGAGCCGGGACCAATCGGAGCTCGAACCGAGCTCCACCGCTCGACGCCTCGGTCGCTCGCAAGGAGCCGCCGAGGCGTTCGACGATCGTGTGGCAGACCGCGAGCCCCAGACCGGTGCCGCGGCCGACCGGTTTCGTGGTGACGAAGGGCTCGAAGAGGTGGTCACGAACCTCGGGTGCGATGCCTGGGCCGTCGTCGCTCACCGCGACCAGGATCTCGTCCCCGTCCAACCCGAGCTCGATCACGACCTCGCCTTCACCATCGACGGCGTCGACCGCGTTCAGGAGCAGGTTCAACACGACCTGCTTCAGCCGGTCGGCCGAGCCTCGCGCCATGCCGACCGTTTCGAGCCGCTGCTCGATCCGGATCGCGCTCGTGTCCTTCTGGGGCGCCACCAGCCGCACGGCCTCTTCGATCACGATCGCCGGGTCCGCCATGGCGTCCGCCGAGTCGGCTTCCGGGCGGGCGAAGTCGAGCAGGTCGCGGATGATGCGCTGAATCCGCTCCGTCTCGCGCGTGGTGCGCTGCAGGAGCTCGTCGCGGGTCTCGTCGTCGAGCTCCACGTCGCGGGCCAGGTCGACGAGGCCCACCACGGCCGTGAGCGGGTTCCCGATCTCGTGCGCCACACCCGCGGCGAGCCGACCGACCGACGCCAATCGCGCCGAACGCAGCACCTGGTCCTCCGCCTCGGCGAGCTCGGCGGTGGTCGCCTCGAGCTCCGCCAGCCGCTCCTCGAGCTGCGCCCGGTCCGCTCGGACCTGCTTGCCCATCGCGTTGAAGGAGCGCGCGAGCTTGCGGACCTCGCCTGCGCCCCGTTCCGGGACCTCGATCTCCGTTCGTCCGTCGGCCAGTCGGCCGGAGGCCTGGGTCACTTGCTGCAGCGGTCGCACGATCAGGAACGTGAGCACGACATAGGTGAGCAGCAGGATGAGTGAGCCCGTCAGCGCGATGTAGAATACCCACAGGTCGCCGAAGGGACCGCTGCCGCCGGGCTCCTTCAGCCAGAGGGTGATCTCGGCGTCGGGCAAGCCGGGGACCGCGGCACTCACGTGCTCCCCCAGGTTGGTGACGCCGCGGGAGAGGTCGACCCGAGGACCGGAGAGCGACATGCCGCGGACACCGGCGGTCAGTGCTTGGCGAGCCAGCTCGTCGAAGTGGCGGGGATCCACCCGATCGCCAACGGCCACGGCGAGCGTGCCGGCCAGGGCCTGCGCCTCCTCCGTGCGGATACGCGCGCGTTCCCGCCGACCGAGCTCGAGGCTCGCCGCACCGAGGATGCCGAACGCGATCGCGAAGGCCACCGCGAGGGCCAAGCCGATCTGGAGACGGAGGCCGAGCACGGCTCACCATAACCGGTCGCGAGGACCACCGTGGATCGTTTACCTTCGGCCCATGACGCAGCAAGAGGATGGGATGCGGGCCGTCGCGAGCTGGATTGGGACGCTCGCCTCGGGCGGGCTGATCACCAACGAGCACCAGGAAGCGGGGCTCTCGGTCGCGGCCTACGTCGTGGGTGAGTCGAGACTCGGCGACCTGCGCGAGTGGTTGGTCAGCCTCGACGCCGACGCCGTGGTGAAGGCCCAGCGCGCCGCCATCGAGACCCTCATCGTGATGGCGAACGCCGACCGCAAGCTCGACCCGGAAGAGGCCCACATGCTCAAGGAGATCATCATGCGCAGCCGGCTCGACGCCGACGCGCAGGACGAGATGGTCACCGCCGTTCACAACCCACCGGAGCTCGATCAGCTCGCGCTTCGCATCGGCCACCCGGTGTTGGCGGAGATGCTCGTCGCCCTGAGCTGGGAGCTGGCGGACGCCGACGGGGACATCTCGCGCAGCGAGGAGACATTCATGAAGGACCTCGCGGACAAGCTCGGGGTCGCCGAGGAGCGCGTCGCCGAGATCCGCGACGCCATCGTCGCGCGGGTGGCGAGCTGATGGCACATACCGTCATCGCGGTGTACCGGCCCCACGAGGGCAAGAGCGACGAGCTGCTCGAGCTGGTGAAGACGCACCTTCCGAGGTTGCGGCAGGAAGGGCTCGCCACCGACCTCGAGTCGGTGGTGCTGCGCGCGAGCGACGGCACCCTCCTCGAGATCTTCGACTGGGTCAGCGGTGAGGCGGTCGAAGCCGCCCACACCAACGAGGCCGTTCAGAAGATGTGGGAGGAGTTCGCCGCCGTCTGCGACTTCGCCACCCTGGACTCGCTCGCCGAAGCCGAGAAGGTCTTCCCCCACTTCGAGCGCGTCACGCTCTGACTCAGGCCACCTGAGCTCGTGGCGCGACCCGGCGGGGGGCTGCGACCTCCCGGTGGACCAGGTACGCGAGCGCCCCGATCGAACCGAGCGAGAGGGTGGCGAGCAGGTACGGCCAGACCGGGATCGAACGGGCCTTCGCGTCCTTCAGCATCCAGCTGGTGAAGAGAAACAGGGCGATGCAGAGGTCGAGGAAGACCTGCAGGCCCCAGTCCGAGCCGAGCATGACCTCGGTGACGAAGCCGAAGTAGCCGTGCTCGACCACCACGAAGGTGCTGAACACGGAGAAGGCCAGGAGCGCCCCGGCGGCGAGGGCCAGGCGAAGAGGGCTGCGAGTGTGGTCTTGGGTCATCGTTGCGTTCCTTTCGACACTTCGATCCTGAGCCCGGGGTGATTCGGGGACCATGACCTCGGAGGTCATGGTGAGCGCGCAGACCCGCGGGTACGCTGCTCTCCATGCCTGCTCCGGCCTTCGGTGAGCGCCTCCGCGAGTGGCGTCTGGTTCGTCGCGTGAGCCAGGCCCGCCTGGCCGAGGACGCGGAGGTGTCGACCCGCCACCTCAGCTATCTCGAGAACGGTCGCGCCAACCCCTCGCGCGAGATGGTCCTGGTGTTGGCCAGCGCCCTCGAGCTGCCGCTCCGCGAGCGCAACGACTGGCTGACCACTGCCGGGTTCGCGCCGGCGTATTCGGAGACACCTCTCTCGGAGTCGGCGATGGCTCCCCTCCGCGACGCGGTCCAGCGGACCCTCGAGCATCACGACCCCCACCCCGCCGTCGCAGTGGGCTCGAGCTACGACGTTCAGCTGGTGAACCAGGGCATGCAGAAGCTGATGGGGACCTTCGTCGTCGAGCCCACCCCGGAGGTCGTCTCGAACCTCATGGTCGCCACCTTCCACCCGAAGGGCGTGCGGCCCTTCGTCGTCGATTGGGAGCCCCTCGCCGGCCTCTTCGTCGAGCGCCTCCATCGTGAAGCTCGGCTCCCGGGCGGCGAGCGCACGGCTGAGCTCCTCGAGAAGGTGCTCTCCTACCCGGGCGTGCCCTCGTCCTTCGCGCACCCGGACCCTCGCCGCATCCTGGCGCCCTTCGTCGCGCTCCATCTGAAGAAGGGCGACCTCGAGCTACGCTTCTTCAGCTTCCTCTGTTCCGTCGGCACCCCCATCGACGTCACCGCCGAGGAGCTCTCCATCGAGCTCTACAACCCGATGGACGACGTCACCGCCGCCTGGCTCCGCAGCTGAACTGGTTCTTGGCCCAACACTCCGTTTTGGGCGGGGGATTTTGAGAAAATCCCCCCAGTCGTCGCGAGTGAATCGCTCCTCCTTTCCCCCAAAAACCTGAAGGTCTCGCGGCAAAGCCGCTCGGTGCGTCCTCGCGCTTCGCGCTACGTCCTCCTGCGCCGGCTCAGTCGAGCTCGGCGAACGCGTTCTCGATCGCGCTGCGCTCGGCGTTCGCGGCGCTGGGCTCCTCGGCCCGCGGTTTGGTCGGAGCGGCAGCGGCGGGGCCGAAGTGCTTTCGGATCGCCGTCGCCTGACGGCGAGTCGCGCCTGCCGAGATCAGCTCGGCGTCGGTCGCTTCCTTGACCGCGGTGAGCGATCCGAGCGCGGAGAGAAGCTTCGCGCGGGTCTTCGGGCCGACGCCCTTCACCGCGTCGAGACCGCTGGTGAGTCGGCGCTTGGTCCCGATCTTCGTCCGCAGCCGGTTGGAGAAGCGGTGCGCCTCGTCGCGCGCGAGCGCGAGCATGGCCAGGGCGGGCGCGGAGTGCACCGGGATCGGGTTCTTCTGGCCAGGCAGGTAGATCCGGTCGACGCGCTTGTCGCCGAGCGGTGTCTCCTTCTCCTTGGCCAGCGCCGCGACGGGCTGATCGGTGACGCCGATGTCCTTCAACGCGGCGAGCGCGACGTTCAGCTGACCCTTGCCGCCATCGACGACCAGCAGGTCGGGGGCGTCCCAGCCCTTGTCGCCGTCGCGTGCGCGCCGGAAACGCCGCGAGAGCACCTCGTACATCGCGCCGTAGTCGTCGCCGCCGCGCGTACCGCGCACGTGAAAGCTCCGGTAGCGCTTCTTCTCGGGCTCGCCGTCGCGAAGCGACACGATGGCGCCCACGGTCTCGTCGCCGCCGGTGTGCGAGATGTCGATGCACTCGATCCGCGTGGGCCGCCGTGGCAGCCGCAGCTTCTCCTGGACCTGGGCCAGCCGGCTCTCCAGATCGGTGCTCGCGCGCCGCTTCTGGGTGAACGCGTGCTCGGCGTTCTCCATCGCCATCTGCAGCACCCGTAGCGGCGCGCCCCGCTGCGGCACGCGGACCTTGGGTGCTCGACGCGACGTGCTGGTGGAGCGCTCCTGCCGCGCTTCCGCGAGCGCTGCCTCGAGACCTTCCATGGCTTCCACTCGGCGAGGGATCAACACCTCGTCCGGCACTGGCGCCCGGCCGTACCACTGCGCGAGGAACGAGGAGAGCAGCTCGTCGTCCGGGAGCGACACGGCGCCGAAGTCGAAGGTCCGCACCGAGACCATCTTCCCGCTGCGCACCTGGACCACCGCGATCTCCGCCTGGTCCGCCTGACGGAACACGCCGATCACGTCCTGGTCGACGTCCTTGACCACCGCGACCCGCTGCGACTCCCGGACGCGCTCCACTGCGCGGAGCTGGTCGCGATGCACGGCGGCCTGCTCGTACTCGAGCTCGTCGGCCGACCGCCGCATGCGCTTCTTCAGCAGCCGGACGAGCTCGTCGTGGCGACCGTCGAGGAAGAGCGCGACGTCCTTCACCTGCTCGCCGTAGCGCTCGCGGTCCACCTCGAGCACGCAGGGGCCGGGGCAGCGATCGATCTGATACTGGAGGCACGGCCGCGAGCGGTTCTTCAGCTCGCTGTCGGTGCACGTCCGGAGCTGGAAGTGGCGGTTCACCAGCCGCAACGTCTGCCGCGCCGCGGTGGCCGAGTGGTAGGGCCCGAAGTAGTGCGACCCATCCGGGCGTGGTCTTCGAACGACCTCGAGCCGTGGCCACTCGGCGTTCGGGTCGAGCCGAAGCGAGAGGAAGTCCTTGTCGTCCCGCAGCTTCACGTTGTAGCGGGGCTGGTGCTCCTTGATCAGCTCGTTCTCGAGAAGCGCGGCTTCCTTCTCGTTGGCGGTGACGAAGGTCTCGATGTCTCCGAGCTCGTGCTCGAGGAGCGCCACGAAGCTGCGCACGTCCGACGTGCTCGGCTGGAAGTAGCTGCGGACCCGCGAGCGCAGTGAGCTCGCCTTGCCGACGTAGAGGACCGCCCCGGCGACGTCGCGAAAGACGTACACGCCCGGCTGCGCCGGTAGGGTCTCGAGCTTCTCGCGGACGGAGTCGCGCACCCCACCGGTCTAGCAAAGACCTGCGACGCCGCCCGTCCCCGAGTCCTCAGGCCGCCGCGGAGAGGTGCCCGTTGAGACGGCGGACGGCCGTCTTCTGCAGCTGGCAGACCCGCGACTCGCTGATCCCCATCCGCTCCCCGATCTCGCGTAGCCGCAGGCCCTGGTCGAGGCAGAGCGAGACCGCCTCCCGTTGCCGGTCGGGCAGGGAGCTGAGCGCTTCGCGGAGCTCCGCGTGGCGGCGAACCTGGTCCGAGAGCGCCTCCGCGTCCGGGGCCTCGCACTCGAGTCGCTCGATCATCGGACCCATCTCCCCGACTGGCTGGTCCAGACTGATCGTTCGCCGCGCCGCGATCGCACGCGCCCTCCGCTCGTCGACCGAGTCGTCCCCGTTCGCATGCGCCCGGAGCACTCGGTTCTCCTCCCGCGTCCGCGTGTCCACCTGGCGGATGGCGTCGATCATCCGCTGCTGGACCCGCGTCCGAACGAAGGTCGACTCCTCGATGCCATAGGCCTCGTAGCGCTCGAGGGCCTCGAGCACGGCCATGCGGCCTACGGCAAGCAAGTCGTCCACGTCCAACACCGCGGCGACCGCCCCCCGCGGCCGGTAGCGGCGGGCGAGGAAGCGAACGGTCCGCTCGTACTGCTCCAGAGCTGCCCGTGCGCTGCGATCATCCCATCCAACTCGGTCGTTCCCATCCACGTTCATGCCCGGGAACTATCCATGTTCCGTACCAACCCGCCGGACATGTCCGCCGATGCTGGATTTCCATGCGGTTACGAGGTGTTGGAGCTTTCTCGGGGAAAAGCATGAAGCGTCATTCGTGTGCGAAGTCGTGCGAAGTCGTGCGGAAATGGCAAGATCGCACGAATTCGCACGCCTGTCCGACACCCCTACGGTCAGCGCAGTCCGAGCTTCGCCAGCCGTCTCAGGAGCTTGTAGCGGCTCATGCCCAGGGTTCGAGCGGCTGCCGAGACGTTGCCGCCCGTCTCTTCGAGCGCGGCGACGATCTGATCCTTCTCGTCGGCCTCCGCCTCGGCCCGGATCGCCGCGAGCGTCTTGGAGCGCGCGGCGCGCCGGCGCCGAGGGGCTCGGCGGGAGCTCGGTCCCTGCTGCCGCAACACGGGGAAAGCCTGCAGCCCGAGGACGGGACCGTCCTGCAGAAGGAGCGCCTGCTCGATCAGGTTCCGGAGCTCTCGGACGTTCCCCGGGAATGGATACGAGAGCAGCGCCTCACGCACCTCGCCGGCGAGCTCGGGGGTAGAGCGACCCAGCGCGCGGGCCATCTGCTCGAGGAAGTGGCTCGCGAGAAGGATCACGTCCTCCCCGCGGTCGCGGAGCGGTGCCAGTCGGATCGGGAAGACCTCGAGTCGGTAGCGGAGGTCCGCGCGGAATCGGCCCTCGGCCACGGCGCGCTCGAGGTCGCGGTTGGTGGCCGCGACGATCCGCGCTTCGAGGCGCCGGGTCCGCGTGCTCCCGATGCGGCTGTACTCGCGCTCCTCGAGGAGCCGGAGCAGCTTGGCCTGGATGGGGAGCTCGAGCTCGCCGATCTCGTCGAGGAAGAGCGTGCCGCGACCGGCCGCCTCCACGCGACCGAGCTTCGTGCCAGTGGCGCCGCTGAAAGAGCCCTTCTCGTACCCGAAGAGCTCGCTCTCGACCAACGTGGCCGGGATGGTGGTGCAGTCCACGGCGACGAAGGGCTCGTAGGCGCGCCCCGAGTGCGAGTGGATCCAGCGCGCCACGACCCCTTTGCCGGTGCCCGTTTCCCCGGTCAGCAGCGCGGTCGTGTCGTCGGCGCGCGTGATGGCGTCGAGTCGCTCGCGGAGGTCGCGCATGGCGGCGCCCTCGCCGATGAGCGGGACCCCGCGCCCCGCGCCCTTGTCGTGGACCCGCGCGCCGCTGGCTTCCGCCATCCGCCGGCGCAAGGCCGCCACCTCCGCGGCTCGATCGATGCGGAGCAGGCATTCCTCGAGCGCTCCATTCTTCGACACGTAGTCGAACGCGCCGGCGTTCATCGCCCGCACCGCGAGGTCGAGGTCCGGCAGACCGGTCGCCATCACGAAGGCCGCGCCGTGGCAGTGCGGCCGGAGCTCGGGGAGGAGCTCCAGGCCGGTCGTCTGCGGGAGCATGTAGTCGAGCACGATCACGTCGTAGACGCCCTGGCGTGTGGCCTCGAGCGCGGAGCTCCGGTCATGCGCGGTCTCCACGGCGTGACCATTCCGGCGGACGGCCCGAGCGAGGGTGCGGCGATAGGTCTCGTCGTCATCGACGATGAGGACCCGCGCGCTCATGGGGCGGTGGGCTCCGGTCGAATCGTCCGCTCGTCGGTCACGACGACGTGCACCGCGATGTCGTGCGGCGTGACCGGGCACTCGGCCAGGAGCTGGAACTGGAAGACCACCGCCACTCGAAAGGCCATCGAGGCCTCCTCGGCGAGGAGCTTGTCGTAGAACCCCTTGCCCCAACCGATGCGGTGGCCCGACTCGTCGACGGCCAGCGCGGGGACGAGGATCAGGTCCACCCCATCCACGATCGGTGCGTCGGCGCTGGGCTCCAAGATCCCGAACGCACCGGGCTCGAGGGGCTCGCCGTCCCAGCGATGGAGGACGACCCGCTGGGCCTCCAGGTCGACCCGGGGGAGCACCACGACCTTCCCGGCCGCGCGACCGCGCTCGAGCGCCGGACGTGGGTCGAGCTCGGCGTGGATCGGGAGGTAGCCAGCCACTCGCTCGGCGGAGGCCCATTCGGGCAACGCCACGATCCGCTCCGCCGCTGCCACCGACCGCTTCTCTCGAGTCGCGGCCGGGTGGGCGCGGCGAATCGCCTTCATCCGGGCCCGGAGCTCGTCCTTGACCCGGGCTCGGAGCCGCAGGTCGTCGGGGGTCATGCCTCGTCCTGGAGGATCCGAGCCTCGGCGGCGAGGGCGTGATCGATGGTGCCGACGGCCTCCCGGAGCACACCGTCGACTCGCTCCTCGAGGGCCTCTCGGCGTCGCTCGGCGACCTCGAGGTCTTCCGCGAGGCCCAGCGCCACCACGGCCAGGAGCTGCGCCGGTGGCGCGCCCCGAGCCCCGAGTTTGTCGATCCGTGCGTCCACGTGTCCGGCGAGGCGCCTCAGGTGCTCCTCGCTGGCATCGGTCGTGAACCGATATCGCACGCCGCCGATCTCCACCGTCACCGGTCGCTTGTCGTTCGCCACGGGCCGACGCTACCACGGAGCGCCCGGAGTTGGGTCGTGCCCTGGGTGCACGTGAATGAACGCCACGACAGGAACTTTGGTATCGTTCGGACCCCGCAAGGGCCCGTTATGATCAAGGTCGCCTGTCCCTCCTGCTCCGCTCCCTACGATCTCGACGAGCGCCGGCTGCCTGCGAGCGGCCTCAAGATGCGCTGTCCCAAGTGCGGGTCGAGCTTCCAAGTCCACAAGGACGGCAGCGTGGGCGAGGCGAGCGCCGCCGAGCCGCCGAAGAAGCGGCCCAAGAAGACGATGGTCGGTCTCGGGGGCGCGACCCCGCCGGTCGCGCCGCCGACCAAGAAGAAGCCGATCGCGCCCGCGTTCCCGGCAGGGCTGACCGGGGGCGGCGGTAGTGCCGGCAAAGCGACCGGCGGCGGGAAGCTCCCCGCCGGGATCATGGGCGGTGCGCCCAAGCCGCCCGCGCCGAGCGCGCCGAAGTCCCCCTTCGCTCCGCCGCCGCCCGCGGGCGCGAGGCCGGCTCCGCCGAAACCGCCTGCGCCACCCCGGCCGGCGGCCCCGGCGGCCCCGAAGCCGCCTCCGCCCGTGCGGCCACCCGCTCCCAAGCCTTCGGCACCGGTCGCCGCGCCGAAGCCTCCGCCTCCGAAGCCTGCTGCTCCCGTGGCCGGGCTGGACATCGACGACGGCCTCGACTTGCCGACCCCCGCCGGCCGTACGCCGTCCGCCGCGCAGAAGACGGCCGCGGCCAAGCGTCCGGCCCCCGCTCCGACCGCTGCGGCGAAGCGTCCTGCACCCCCGCCGTCGGACGATGGTCTGGATCTGCCCGCGCCCAAGCGACCGCGTCCGGCGTCCGGCGGCTCGGATGACGGGCTCGACCTGCCCGCCCCAGCGAAGCGGAAGATCGCGCCGGCGTTCGACGATCTGGACTTGCCGCCATCGCCGGCGGCTGGCGCGCAACGGCAGGCACCCACTCCGCCGGCACAGTCTGCAGGCTCGAAGGACGACGGCCTCGACCTTCCCGTGCCCGCGGCCAAGCGGCGGAAGTTGGCGCCGGATTTCGACGACGGCCTCGATCTCCCCGTGGCCAGCGACCCCGCCCGACGAGCCCGCCAGCAGGCACCGACGGTGGGTGAGCTCGACCTCGACGATGGGCTCGATCTCCCCGCTCCCCGAAGCAAGGCGCCGGACGCCGGTGGTCTCGATCTCGACCTGCCGATGCCGGCCGCCCGGGGGAAGAAGAGCGATCTCGAGCTCGACTTCCCCGTGCCCAAGTCGTCTTCGGGCACCTCCGACCTGGAGCTCGACCTGCCGGTCGCGAAGAGCCGAGGCGGCGACTTCGACCTGGATCTCGATCTACCGGCGCCGAAGGGCGGGGGTGTCGACCTGCCGGCACCGCTCGATTCGGCCGATCTGCCTGCGCCGCTGTCGGGCGGCATCGACCTGCCGGCACCCAAGGACGGTGCGGACCTCCCCGCGCCGCGCACGCCCTTCGACGATTTCGACTCGGACCTGCCCGCTCCCGCGGCCGACCTCCCGCGGCCTGCCGGCGGAGGCTTCGGCGACCTCGACCTCGATCTGCCGTCGCCGGTCGCCGATCTGCCCGCCCCGGCCGCGGACCTCCCAGCCCCCGCGGCGGATCTTCCGAGCCTCGCGGCGGACCTACCGAGCCCCGCGGCGGATCTACCGAGCCCCGCGGCCGGGTTGCCCGGTCCAGCAGCGGACCTGCCAGGGATCGACCTGGACATGGGCATGGACCTCGACGACGACCTGGCGTTGCCGGACCCGCGGCCGATCGAGGACGTCACCTCGGATGGCCGCTCCGGCGCCGGCGGCGCCAGCTTCGGAGAGCTCGACCTGGGCGGCCAGGACAGCGGCTCGCTCGAGTTCGACGAGATCCCGGAAGAGGAAGAGGACGACGACGACGGGAACCTCGATCTCCCCAGTGGACCGACGGCGTTCGAGAAGCCGAAGGACGCGAAAGCGAAGCGCGAGCGACCGAAGCCCACCGAGAAGAAGAAGAAGCGAACGGGCCTGTGGGTGATGTTGACGCTCATGGTGCTGATCGGCGCCGGCGGCGCGGCGCTCCACTTCACGCCCTACGGCCTCTTCGGCATGTACTTCGTCGAGCAGTACCGCTCGGAGGCCGGTGACCCGGGGCAGATCCAGCTGGTGCTCGACGACGCCGACGCTGCGGCCGCGCTCGACACGCACAGCGGCTACCGAGACTCGCTCCGAACCCTCGCGAGCGCTCGAACGGACTACTTCTACAACCGGCGTCTGCTCGCTCGCTCGGTCGTCTACGAGTCGCTCTACCAGGTTCGCTTCGGTGCCGACCTCCGCGCCGAGTCGCGCGCGGGCCGCATCCTCGATCGCCTCGAGATCCGCGGCAACGACGCGCCCGGGATGGAGCTCGCGCTCGCCGCTCACGCGCTGAGCCAAGGGCGCCTCGGTGAGGTGCAGTCCCACCTGAGCAGGGCCCGCTCCGAGGACCCGAACGACCTGCTCCTGTCGATCGTCGCGGGTGAGCACGCGCTCCAGCTCGGCAACGCGGACGCCGCGCTCGCGGCCTTCCAGGAGATCGACCTCGAGACCGATGCGCGATCCAGCTGGGGCGTCGCGCGAGCGCAGCGCGAGCTGGGCAACACCGCCGAATACGAGGCGGCAGTCACCACGACCCTCGAGCGCAGCCCGGGCCATGCCGCCGCGTTGGTCGCCAAGGCCGAGCTCGCGCTCGACGCTGGCGACGTGGACGCGGCCCAGGCCGCCGCGGAGACCGTGGTGGGTCGAGTGCCCGTCGACGGTGAGCGCATGCGTGCGTCCGACGCCGAACGGGCGAAGGCCTGGACCCTCCTCGGTCGGTTGCACGAAGCGGCCGGCCGTCGCGGGTCGGCGCAAGACGCGTACGAGCGCGCCGTCGACGCCGAGCCCTTCGAGCTCTTCGCGCTCCTCGGACTCGGCCGCCTCTCGCTCGACGAGGGACGCTTCCAGGATGCCGCGACCCAGTTCGACGCCGCGGAGCAGTCTCTACGAGAGCGTCCGCTGCCCCCCGCCGAGCAAGCCCGTTCGCCGGAGCTCGACATCCGCATGGGCAAGGTCCGAGCTCTCATCGCGCTCGAGCAGGTGCAGCAGGCCGTCTCGGCCGCGGCCGCCATGGTCCAAGCCTTCCCCGAGTCGCCGGAAGCGGCTCTGTGGCAGGGCAAAGCCTTCGAAGCGGCCGAGGACGCCGAGCAGGCGCTGCTCGCCTACCAGCGGGCGGTGGAGCTCGCGCCGGAGAGCTTCGACGGCTATCTCGCTCAGGCCCAGCTCCACTTCACGGCGGACGACGCCGACGCGGCCGCGGCCATCCTGACCGAGGCGCGAGAGAAGGTCCCGCCGAGCGTGGAGATGCATCGCTCGATGGGCGAGTCGGAGCTTCGACGCGGCAACCTCGCGGCGGCCCGCGCCGAGCTGCAGGCGGCGCTCGATCTTCGCGGTGACGATCCCCGAACCCTCTTCCTGATCGGTCGCACCCTCCGCCGGGCGAACGAGCTCGACGATGCCGAGCGGCACCTCGACCGACTCTCCCGAATGGACCCGGGCTACCCGGGTCTCGCCCTCGAGCGTGGTCAGCTCTTCGAAGCGCGTGGCAACCCGACGGCCGCCGTCGAGAGCTACGCGAAGGCGCTCGAGGAGCGACCGGACGACCTCGACCTCCTGCTTCGGATGGGTGGCGCGAAGGTCTCGGCGGGTCAGCTCGACGAAGCCGAAGAAGTGCTCGGCCGGGTGATGGCCGAGCGCCGGAACAGCCCGGAGGGCGAGTTCTTCCTCGGGCGGATCGAGCTCGAGCGGGGCGACACTCAGCAAGCGATCACCCGCCTCGGGCGCGCGGTGGAGCTGGACAGCTCGAGCGGTGAGTTCCGCATGTGGCTCGCGTCGGCCTACCTTCGGGCGAACAACCTCGCCCGCGCCATCGAAGAGGTGCGGCAGGCCATCGAGTTGGACCAGAACCTGGCCCGCGCCTACCTCGTGCGCGGTCAGGTCCACCTGCGGAGCGGCGCCGTCTCCGAGGCGAAGGACGACTTCGAGCGCACCCTGCAGCTGCGCCCCTCGCTCATCGAAGCTCGCGCCGGACTGGCGGACGCCTACCAGCAGTTGGGCCGTCGCGGGGACGCGATCGCGGCGTTCGAGCAGGCCGTGGCCGCCGAAAACGACCACGGGGCCTGGTGGTACCAGCTCGGTCGCCTGCGGCTGGACAGCGGCCGGGGACGTGAAGCCAACGCCGCCTTCGAGCGCGCCGCCGCCCTCGAGGCCGACCTGCCTCCGCCTGGACCCGGTGGCTATCACCCCGAGTGGGCCTACGAGTCCCATCGCTATCTGGGGGATGCCGCCCGCCAGGGTCGCCGCGAGGAAGCCCTGACCCACTACCGGCGCTACCTGGAGCTGGCCCCCGACACCGCCCTCGACCGGAGCGAGGTGGAGCGGCGGGTCGAGTCGATGACCCAGTAGCCCCCTTTTTTGGGGCGTTGCGAACCATCTTCGTTGCCACTCGGGGGCTCCGTCGTGCATGATTCGTACAGCTGCACGCGGGGTGTGTGCGCTCCTTGGGGCTTGGGAATCGAAGGTGTTTGGGATGGGTCTGAGCGGTACCTCCTCCACATTGCGAATCGCATTCGCGATGTTTCTCCTCATCAGTGCGGCGTGCGGGAGCGGCTCGAGCGACCGGACGGGGACCCTCGATGGGGGCGGCGTGGGCGACGGATCGATCGGCGACATGGGTCCCGGTCGAGACCTCGGACCGCGCGACTTCGGCACGGACATGGGTCCGCCCCCGGACCGCGTCGGGCTCTGCGAGAGCTGCTCCCGTGACGCCGAGTGCGGCGACGGAGCGCTCTGCGGCCCGCTGAGCGGCGGCGAGCTCGTCTGCCTGAAGGCGTGCACCTTCGAGTTCAACGACTGCCCGCGTGGATTCGAGTGCGCTCGTTACGAGCCGCTCGACTTCGAGGAGGTCTGTCTCCCGGTCGGCACCATCTGCTGCATCGACGAGGACGCCGACGGCTACGGCGTCGGCGCGATGTGCATGGGGCCGGACTGCGACGACGACGACATCGATCGCAACCCCGGCGCGGACGAGCTCTGCGACGGGACCGACCAGGACTGCGACGACACCGTCGACGAGGCCTTCATCGACTGCGGCATGCAGCGCTGTGAGGCGTACGGCAGCGGCATGTACCAAGAGGTCGGTGACTCCGGCTGTGAGTCGGGCGCGTGCGTGGACCCCGACCCGAGCGATTGTGGGCTCTACACCTGCAGTGACGGCGAAGAGGAAGGCGACTTCTGCGCCGCCACCTGCGACGACGGAACCGGCGCCGACGACGATGATCGCTGCGTGGTCGCGGCTCACTGCGAAGGCGGCGCGTGCGAGGCCGACGTGCCCAACGGCTCGGTCTGCGACGAGGACAGCGACTGCGCCTCGAACCACTGCGACAACGGCTTCTGCTGCAACCCGGGCGGCACCTGCTGCGCGACGGACATGAACTGCCCGGGTTACCCCGGAGAGGGAACGGTCTGCGACGTGCCCGAAGACTGCGAGGGCACCCGCGGAACGGTGAGCTGCAACCCGACCACCTTCGCCTGCGAGACCGCCAGCGGCGTGCCCGACGACTCGGCCTGCGACAGCTCGGTGCTCGGCGACGAGTGCGGCTTCTTCGCCGACGTCTACTGCACCGGCGAGGCGACCCAGTCGCGACCGCGATGCCCGAGCAGCTGCGCGAGCGACACGGACTGCGACGCCAACGCCCACTGCGACGCGGCGTTCTGCTTCCCGGACCTCCCGGACGGCGAAGCCTGCGACGAGGCGAGCGACTGCGTGAGCGGCTATTGCAACAACGGCTTCTGCTGCAGCGGCGGCGACTGCTGTCGGTCCGCGAGCGACTGTCCGCCCAGCTACCGCTCGGCGCCGACCTGCGACGACACGCGCGCTTGCCAGGGCACCCGGGACGCGGCGGCCTGCATCAGCAGCGTCTGCGAGACGACCTTCGACGTGCCGGACGACAGCGCCTGCGTGTCGTCGACCCTCGCCGACAACTGCGGCCTCTACCCGTCGATCTACTGCAACGGCAACCCGATGCAGAGCTCGCCCACCTGCTCGACGATGTGCGCCGGGGACAGCGAGTGCGACGAAGGCGCCCACTGCGATGGCGGCACCTGCATCGCCGACCTGCCCGATGGCTCCGCCTGTGACGAGCCCAGCGACTGCCAGACCGGCTACTGCGCCAACGGCTTCTGCTGCGCCACCGGCGACTGCTGTTCTCGGAACACCGACTGCCCCGCCTCGTACGGCGAGGCTTCGATCTGCAACAACGCCGCGACCTGCCAGGGCCAGCGCCGCGACCCGCAGTGCAACGCGGCCAACATCTGTCAGACCGGCCCACTGGTCGACGACGATTCCGGCTGCGTCGGGCTGGTGAGCAACACCTGCGGCTTCTACCCGTCTCGGATGTGCACGGCCATGACGAACCAGACCACCGACCAGGCGTCGCTCTGCGCGATGACCTGCACCGTCGACGGCGACTGCGACCCCGGCGCGTTCTGCGACATGGGCATGTGCGCGGCCGAAGGCGACGCGGGGGACCCCTGTGAGGCATCCAACCAGTGCTCCGGCACGCTGCAGTGTGTGGACGGCGTGTGTTGTACGACCTCCTGCACCGGCTCCTGCCAGGCTTGCAACGTCCCCGGCAGCGAGGGCACCTGCAGCCCGGTACCCAACGGCACCGATCCGGCGGGCGAGTGCGGCGGCGTCGATTGCTCCAGCTACTTCGACGGCTGGGTGGGCGACACCTGCTACGAGAAGGCGGCTGCGCCGGCGAGCGCGGTGGCCTGTAATGGCTCGGGGGCCTGTCAGACGTCTGCCGACGTCTGCAACACTCAGGGACGCGGCGCGGCCCGGACCACGTGCGATGACACCTGTCAGGATCCGAACACGTCGACCTGCACGGGCATGACGGCGCCCTCCTGCAACAACGTGAACCCCGGCACCATCAGCTGCGGCACGGGCATCTGCTTCCGCACCACCAACCGCTGCGTGGGCGGCGCGGACAACATGTGCACCCCCGGCCCCTCGGAGGCCGAGACGTGCAACAACCTCGACGACGACTGCGACGGCTCGGTGGACAACAACATGTCGGGCGACTCCTACGAGCCGAACAGCTCGTGTGGTGGGTCCGAGAGCCTGGGGACGATCGGTACGGCCAACCCCGGCGGCTCGGTGACCATCTACCCGACCCTTTATCCCTCCGGCGACGTCGACTACTTCCACGGCACCATTCGGGAGAACGACAGCACCTGTCACGGCTGCGACTGGACCGGCATCATCGACGAGGACATCGCAGCCAACGCGCGACTCACCGTTCCGGCTGGCGCCGGTAGCTACGAGATGTGTCTCGTGCCCGCGGGCACCTGTCCCTCGTGGAGCAACTGTGTGACCGTCAGCGCCGGCAACTCTGCGACGCGGACGGTTTGGCGAGACGGCGCCTGCGGCTCGACCGACAGCACCAACTTCGCCATCCGCATCCGCGGCATCGGTGCGCCGGCCTCGGAGTGCTTGCCCTACACGCTGCAGGTGTGGGGGCAGGGCGGCTGCAGCTGAGCTTCCGATCTCAGGCGAGTCCGGCGCGGGCGGCGCATCGCGCCGCCTCTCGCCGGGCGGTGGTGCGCACCTTCGTCCGGTCGAGCGTGGTGAGCTCGCCTCCGTCGACGAGCTGTCGGCCGTCCACGAAGACGTGCCGAACGTCCGTGGCGCGGGTGGCGTAGACCAAGCGACTGTAGGCGTCGCCACCGGGTTCCTTGTGGAGCCCATCCAGGTCGACCACGGCGAGGTCGGCCTTCTTGCCGACCTCGATCGAGCCGATCTCTTCGTCGAGCCCGAGCGCCCGCGCGCCATCGATGGTCGCCAGCTCGAGCGCCGCCGCCGCCGGGACCGCGTCGGCCTCGCCGGTGGCGACCTTCGCCAAGAGCGCCGCTTCACGGAGCTCGGTCCAGGGGTCCATCCAGTTGTTGCAGGGCGCGCCGTCGGCGCCGAGCGCGACCACCATGCCTGCTTCGCGCATCGCGCGAACGTCGGCGATGCCGCTGGCCAGCTTCAGGTTCGCGCTCGGGCAGTGAACGATACGAGTGCCTGCCTTGGCCATGCGCCGCATCTCCGCCTTCCGGAGCTGGACGCCGTGCGCGAGGATCACGTCCGGGCCCTCGATGCCGTAGGAGGCGAGGGCGGCCACGTCGTCCTTGCCGAGCAACGCCTTCACGGCGGCGCGCTCCTCCGCGTGCTCCGCGACGTGTGAGTGGATCAGCGCGCCATTCGCGCGAGCTTCCTCGGCGACCGCACACCAGAGGTCTTCGGTGCAGCTGAGGATGAAGCGCGGGGCGTAGGCGTAGCCGATGCGCCCGTCGCCGGCGCCCTTCCACTTGGCGCAGAGCCGCGCGGACTCGGCGAGGCTCTCGTCGGTCGACTCGCGCAGCCCCTCGGGCACGTCGTCGCCGTGGTCCATCATGGCCTTGCCGCTGAACCCACGAATGCCCGATTCGACCATGGCCTCGAAGACCGAGTCCTGATGTTTGACCGTGCCCATGTCGAGGATGGTGGTCGTGCCCGCGCCGATCATCTCGGCGAGCCCCAGCCGGGCGCTCGCGCCGAGCGAGCGACGGTCGTGCGCGGCCTCGAGCGGCCAGATGCGCTCCTTGAGCCAGGGCAACAGCGGTCGGTCGTCCGCCATGCCGCGAAAGAGCGTCTGGCAGACGTGGACGTGGGCCTGCACCAGGCCGGGGATCACCGCGCAGCCCTTGGCGTCGACCACCTTCGCGCCGCGCGGGGCGCGCACCTTGCCGATCGCGGCGATACGGTCGCCCTCGAGGCGGAGGTCGGCCTTCACCACGCGGCGCTCGTCGTCCATCGTGACGACGAGCCCGCCACGGACGATGGTCGTCTCGCTCACGAGATTCGTCGCAGGATCGCCGTCAGCAACGACACGAAGCGCTCGCGCGCCTCGGCCGCGTTCTCCTGCACCTCGGCGTGGGTCAGCACTTCTTCGTCACCGAGCCCCGAGGCTTTGTTGGTGATGCAGCTGATGCCGAGGATGCGCGCGCCCAGATGTCGCGCGGCGATCACCTCGAGCACGGTGCTCATGCCGACCGCGCCGCCGCCGATCTGCTGGAAGAAGCGGATCTCCGCCGGAGTCTCGTAGCTCGGACCGAGCACGCCCACGTAGACGCCGTGCTTCATCGCGAAGCCGAGCTCCGTCGCGCTCGCTTCGGCGAGCTTGGCGAGCTCGAGATCGAAGGTCTGCGTCATGTCCACGAAGCGCGGGCCGAGCTCGTCGTCGTTCGGGCCGATGAGCGGGTTCTGCCCCGTCAGGTTGATCTGATCGTCGATGATCATGAGGTCGCCGACCTCGAGATCGGAGCCGATGCCGCCGGCGGCGTTCGTGATGAGCACGTTCTTGGCGCCGAGGTGGATCATCAAGCGCAGGCCGAAGACGACGTGGTCTGGCGAGTGACCTTCGTAGAGGTGGTTGCGGCCCTGCATGGCGACGCACTCGACGCCTTCCTTCTTGCCGATCACCAGGTTGCCGGCGTGACCGGCGACCTTGGCCGAGGGGATGCCGCGGATCTGGTCGTAGGGGACCACCACCGCGTCCTCGAGGGTATCGGCGAAGGCGCCGAGGCCAGAGCCCAGGACGAGGGCGACCTGGGGCACTCGGTCGGTGTGGGCGCGGACGTCTTCCGCCGCGGCGGCAAGTTGCTCTCGGAGCGTCATCCGCGGACCCTAGTACAACGCGCGGGGAAATGCCCGGGCGTGCGTTCGGCCGAAGGGAGCCCCGGGAACATCTTGGTTTCACCGTTGTCCCTGCCCCCATGGCGACCTACCTTTCGTCCATGGCTTCGACGGACCGTGCTTCCTGGCGCTTGCTGCCTGGTGAGGTCGTTCGTTGGGAGGGCCGCCCCAGCGCCGCGCCGCGTGAGCGCGCCTGGGTGATCGCGCCGATCCTGCTCTTCGCGATGGCGCTCGTCGCCGCCCTCTTCGCGGTACTGCTCCGTGTCGCGGAGATGCCCGGCATGCACAAGGGCTTGGCGGTCGCCGCGCTCCTCGCGGCCTGCGGCGTGGCCGCGCTCTTCGCCCCGAAGATCCTGGTCGACGAGCAGCGCTACCTGGTCACCGATCGGCGGGTGCTCTGGCGCCGCGGCCGGACGATGCGCTTCGTCCGCATCCAGGACCTGACCTACGCGCGCATCCGCTGGCATCGCTCCGTGCCCGTCGTCGGTCACCTCGAGCTCGTCGTCGCGACTCCCTTCGGTCCGCTCCTCCGGAAGCTGCGTGTGGTGCTCCACGACCTGCGCGAGCCGGACGTGGTCCTCTCGATGATCCGTGGCGAGGCCCCGTCGGAGGTCGCCGGCGATCGCTCGGTGCCGCTCATCGAACGACTCGAGCAGGGCGAGCAGGTGCTCTGGGGCGGTCACCCGCGCGGCATGCATCTCGGTTGGCGCGAGGCCTTCATCGCTGGCGGTGGTTTGGCGCTCACGGTGGTCGGCCTCCTCTACGGTCAGCGTAACGCCACCATCCTCCTGGACCTCGAGGGGATCGGTCTGCAGGTGCGCTCGCTCGAGTGGGCACTGCTCTTCAGCGCGGTCGCGATCTCCTGGGTGTGCATCCTCGCCATCGGCATCGGCCTGATGTGGAGCGGTCTGGTCCGCGCTCGTCGATTGGGGGACGACACGGAGTACCTGCTCACCGATCGCCGGCTGCTGATCCGTCGGGGCGGCACCGAGCTCTCGCTCGACCGCGGTCGGATCGTGGACGCCGCCCTGATGCCCGCCGCGGGTCGGCTGCATCACCTCTTCCTGCTGCTCGACTCGCCCGAGTCCCGAGCCATCGCCGACAGCGGCGCCCTCGGTCCGGTCCTCCCGGCGCGAGACGCGGTGCCGCCCATCCTCTTCGAGCTCGCCGACGCCGAGCACGTCCGCGCCCGCATCCTGGGCCTCGAGCCGGCGAGCCCGGAGTGAGGTCGTTGCGTTCGCGGAGGGGCGCTGCCACGCTCCCTCCGTGCGTGCCCCCGCTCTCTCGTTCGTGCTCGCCCTGGTCGCCGCGTGTGGCGGTCGGCAAGACGACGCGCTGACCACGACCCCCGAGCAGACCGACCAAGAGGTCGAAGAGGTGCCGGTCGAGCTCGTGGGTGAGCCGACGTGCGCGGAAGGCGCGACGGTGGTCCAGGTCCAGTGCGAGGACGGCGCGGCCGAGCAGTGCAACGCGCTCGACGACGACTGCGACGGCGCGATCGACGAGGGCTGCGGTTACGAGACCGGCCCGGTGCAGGTCACCGTGGCGTGGAACAGCGACGCGGACCTCGACGCCTATGTGGTCGATCCCGGCGAGGAGACCGTCAGCTTCCAGCGCCGCGAGGGCGCCAGCGGCGCGCGAATGGACCAGGCCGGTCGTGGTGCCTGTGCGGAAGACGAGGACGGCGGACCGGCCTCCCGCGTGGAGAACGTCTTCTGGAGTCAGCGGCCGCCGGCCGGCGAGTACCGCGTGGAGCTCCACTACCTCTTCGAGTGTGACACCGAGGCCGGGCCGACCACGGCGACCGTCTCGGTGGCGGTCGGCGGTCGAACGGTGGGGTCGTACAACCTGACGCTCACGCCGACCAACCGCGAGACGGTCGTCCGCTTCGAGCTCCGGTGAGCCAGGCCCGCGGGGCCACCCTCTCGGCTGGCCTCACCGCCATCACGTTGGTGATCGCCGCGACGCTCGCGGTGAGCGGCGCGATGCCGAGCCGTGTCGCCATCGCGCTCTCGCTCGCGTTCGTTCCCTACGGTGCGCTGCTCGTCGCTCGGCCGATCCCGCTCCGTGCCACGCTCGTGTTCGCCGCCGTCGCCGGTGCGACGCTGGTGCTCGCGCCGAGCGTCTTGAGTGACGACCTCTACCGATACCTCTGGGACGGCCGCGTGCTCCGCGCCGGCCTCGACCCCTACGCGCTCGCGCCCGCCGATCCGGCGCTGGCCGCGCTCCGGGACGAGTGGTGGCCGCACATCAACCACCCACGGATCCCGACCATCTACCCACCGCTCGCGCAGGCGCTCTTCGGGGCGGTCGGCGCGGTCTGGCATCACCCCGTCGCCCTGAAGGCGGTCGCGCTCGTCGCTCATCTCGGGACGGTGCCGGTCGTGGCGCGCCTGGCGTCCCACGCGGGCGTCGACCCGCGCCGCGCCGCGGCGCTCCTCGCGCTCAACCCGCTCGCGCTCTCGGAGAGCGCGCTCGGTGGACACGTCGACGCGTTCGTCGCCCTCTTCGTCGCCCTCGCCGTGCTGGCCGGCGCCAGCGGCAAGGCGGGTCGCGCCGCGGCGGCGTTCGTCGCGGCCGCGGGGGTGAAGCTCGTCGGTCTGTTGGTCGCGCCGCTCCTCTGGCGCACGAGCCGCGCGGCGACGGTGCTGGCGATCGTGATCGCGGCGCTCTGCCTGGTCCCGCTCCTCGGCGCCGGCGACGAGCGAGCTGTGGGCGGGTTCGGTCAATACGCGCGCCGCTGGGGTGGGAACGCGGGCGCGTTCGTCCTCGCCGAGACCGCGATCGCCGCCGCGGTCGAACACACCCACGGCATCGCCCCAGGACGCGTGCGTTTCGAGGGGCTTCGTGAGCGGCTCACGCGCTGGCAGGGCACCGCCCTCGATCCGATGGCCTCCTTCCAGCGCGAGAAGAAGGAGCGCGGCGACCCCGCGGAGCTCGAGGCGAGCGTGGTGGGAAGCCTCGGCGCTCGGGCCCTGGTGGCGCTGCTGCTCTTCCTGGTCGCCTTTCGGCTGGTCCGTCGAGGCAGGTCGCTCCTCGACTCGAGCCGGGCACTGCTGATGCTCACCCTCCTGCTGCTCCCTCAGCTGCACCCTTGGTATCTGCTCTGGCTCCTGCCCCTCGAAGCGGCGCTCGGCGGCGGCGCGGGTCTCGTGTTCTCGGCGGTCGTGCTGGTCGCCTACACACCGCTGGATGGCTGGATCGCCGGTCGTTCGTGGGCCGAGAGTGCCCCCGGCGTGGGGTTCGAACACGGGCTGGTGTGGGCGCTTTGGCTTGCCGAGGGCCTCCGCTCGTGGTGGGTGAAGCGCAGCGAGGTCGAGGCTCTGGCCACCCCTCAAGCTCCCACGAGAGCCAAGGTCGGAGCCGTTTCGCGCGTACAAGGACCCGTGTGATCCATCTCGCACGTGTTTGACCCCGTGTTTTCCACTGTTCTAGCTTGCGCAGTCCCCGACCTTGGTCGGGGTGTCCTTCGAGGAGCATTCGTCCCGTGAGCCACCCATCCGTACCCGACTCGCTTCGCGAGCGATTCGACATCCACGACGCCATCGAGCCCGGCAGCACCGGTCCCCGCTTTCGGGCGACCGACAAGTCGACCGGCCGACAGGGTGTCCTGGTCCTGGTCGACGCGGCCGCGCTCCCCTCGTCCTCCGACCGACAGCGGGTCCGGCGTGAGCTCGCCAAGCAAGCGACGCTCTCCCATCCGAACCTCGTGCTGCCGCTGGTGACCGGCGAGGCCGGGAAGAACCTCTATTACCTGCGCGAGGACGTGCCCGGTACCACGCTGCGCACGCGGCTCACGTCGGGGACCTTCCAGCCCTCCGAGGCTCTGGCGATCGCCACTCAGATCGCGGCGGGGCTCGACGAGCTCCATCGCGCTGGTCTGCTCTTCCGTGACCTCAAGCCCGAGCGGATCGTGGTGCAGGACGGCGGCAACGTGGTGCTGCTCGAGGCGGGCCTCGCCGCGCCGATCGAGAACGAGGAGACCGTGGGGCTGCAGGGCACCGCGCCCTACGTCTCGCCCGAGCAGGCCAAGGGCAAGCTCCAGTCCTTCCGCAGCGATCTCTACGCGCTCGGCGTGATCCTCCACGAGATGATCGTTGGCGAGCCGCCGCACGCCGGCGACGACATCGAAGCCATCCTCGCCGCACATCGCGGCGACGAGGTGCCGGCCGCGCCGAGCTCCCTCCCGGAGGGCGCGCAGGAGCTCCATCAGCAGCTGCTGGCGCGTGAGCCCCGAAAGCGCCCCTTCTCCGCGCAGCAGGTGCGCCAGTCGCTGAACCCCTTCCTGCCCTCGGAGCTCCAGGTCGCCACGGGCGACACGAGCCCGAAGCCTGCGCACAAGGCCACGATGCTCGGCATGCCCGCCGTGGGTCCGGCTCGACCGCCGAGCATGCAGCCCGCGCGACCGCCCAGCATGGAGCCGCCGGAGCCCAAGCCGGAGCCGAAGGCCGAGCGAAAGGCCGGGACGACCGGCCATGGCAACCCCGACCGCACCCAGCAAGTCGCGCTCGCGGACATTCTCGAGGAGCAGCCGCTCGCGAAGCAGCCGAGCACCCCGCCGGCCGGCACGCCGAGCAAGCCGCCGCCCCACCCGGGCTCGGTGCCGCCCGAGAAGCCCAGCGTCGAGACCACCCAGCCGGTGGACGCGCTGGACATCATCGACGAGGAGGACGCGCCGACCACCGCTCCGGTGGTCGCGGCCGCCGCCGCTCCGGCCCAGGAGCCTGCCCCTCAGCAAGCGGAGCCGGTGGCCGAGCAGGCCGCGCCGCAGCCTGCGTCGGAGGCCGACGCCCAGGGGGCCTACCCGGCCCAGCCGGACGGCGCGTTCCCCGACGACCCGATCCCGGCGCCGGAAGGTGCCGCCGACATCGACGACGGTGGTCTCGACTACGACGACCTCGCCGAGACGATCGCCCGCGAGGCACCTTCCGAGCTGGCCGGCATGAGCCCGGCCGTCGGCGCGGGCTCGTTCCCGCCGGCCGACGCGAGCAGTAGCGGTGGTGCGGCGGCGCCGTTCCCGCCGGCCGGCTCTGGCGCCGCGGCGAGCAGCCCGGGCGCCTACGCTGCTCCGCAGCAGCAGCCGGCCTCTGGTGCAGCGTCCGCGTCGGGCCAGGGGCAGTACGCCGAACCCGTCGAGGCTCAGCCCGCCGGTGGCAACAAGAACGGCCTCTTCTTCCTCGCTGGGGGCGCGCTGATCTTCCTGTCCGTGGCCCTCTTCATCGGCTGGCAGATCATCTCCAGCCAGGATGAGAGCGAGCCGGTCGCGATGGCCCCGTCCGCGGCGCCCGCCACGTCGCCGACCCCCGCCGCTCCCACCACGCCGGCGGCTCCGGCGCCGGCCCCCGCCACGCCCACCGCCCCCGCCGAGCCGACCGCCGAAGAGGCTGAGGCTGCGGAAGCCGCGGCCGCCGAGGAAGCTGCGGCCGCCGAGGCTGCCGCGGAAGAGGCCGCGGCCGCGGAAGCCGCTGCTGCCGAAGAGGCTGCGGCTGCGGAAGCTGCGGCCGCCGAGGCCGCCGCGGAGGAAGAAGAGGAAGAGCCTGCCGCGACCATGACCTCCCGGCGAACCCGCCGGGCGACCGCGCGCACCGAGATGGCCGCGGCCATGGCGGCCAGCGGCGGAAGCGCCTTCGACCAGACTCGCGACCAGGCCCGTGAGGCGTTCCAGGCGCGGAACTGGGCCGTCGCGGCGCAGCTCTACCAGCGCGCGACCGCGATGAACCCCCGTCACGCGGGCTCCTGGGCTGGCCTCGGCGCCGCTCAGATGCAGATGCGCAACTACAACGGCGCGGTCCAGTCCTACCAACGGGCGGTGACGCTCAACCCCCGGAGCTCCGGCTTCTTCACCGCTCTGGGCCACGCCTACCGGTCGCAGGGCAACCGAAACGCGGCCCAACAGGCGTACCAGCGTGCGCTCGCGCTCAGCCCGCAGAACCGCTCGGCCCAGCAAGCGCTACAGGCTCTTTGATGACCGACGAGAAGAAGAAGAGGCGCTCGGCCAGCAAGGTCGAGCGTCGGCGGAAGGGTGCGCCCCGCAAGACGTTGAGCCCCGAGCTCGAGGCGCTCGCCCGAGGCGACGAGAAGGCGCTGCGAAAGAAGCGGAAGGAGCGGCTCCGCGATCCGCGGCCGGTCGCGCTGATTCCCGGTGTCGCCAACCGTGACGCGCGAGCCGTGGCCGACGCTCGCGTCGAGGCCATGCGGGCGATGATCGCCTGGGACGACCAGGACTCCCTCGACCGCGCGATGGCGGACCTCACCGTGCTTCGGCTCTGGCGGGGTCTGAGCATCACGGGGATGGACGCGCTCGCCGAGGATCTGCTCGAGCTCGCTCCGGAGGACGCGAAGGCGGCCGCCGAGCGGGGCGCGGCCGCGACCGACCGGGGCCTCGAGCCGCTGGACGACGTGGCGGTGGCCGCCTGGCTCCGCACCGAAGCGGCGCTCCTCGAGATGGAGATCGACGCGGGGGTGAAGGTGGACGCCGAGGGGCGCATCTCGCTGAGCTTCCCGGCCGTGGTGGCGCCCGAGGCCTTCGACGCCGTGGCGCGCCGACTGGCGCCGCTGCTGGAGGATCGCCGGCCGAAGCGGCCGTCCCGGGACTCCGACGGCGACCGTGGCCGGGACGACCGGAGGGGACCACCTCGCGACGGTGACCGCAGGGGCCCACCCCGTGGTGGGCGCGACGACCGCAAGGGTGGGCGCGACGACCGCAAAGGGCCGCCTCGCGGCAAGGGCGGCTACCGCGGCAAGAGCGGCCCGGGCGGTCGATCCGGGGGTGGCGGCAAGGGCGGCTACCGAGGAAAGGGCGGCAAGGGCCGCTGAGGGCCCGGATCGTCGGTGATTCCGCGGGGCTCGTGAACGGGCCGATTTTCGCTTGCGAGTCGGCCCACGATCGAGCAAGGTTCCGCTCCCTTTCTTCCGGGATGGGAGAAAAGGTCATGATTTCGGGTCCTCGCGACCCTTCGAAGAGGCTGCAGCGTGACGTACGCAATCATCAAGACCGGCGGTAAGCAGTACCGCGTCAGCGAAGGCGACACGATTCGTGTCGAGAAGATCCAGGGTGAGGTCGGGTCGAGCGTGGAGCTCGGCGAGGTCCTCATGGTCGGCGGCGAGTCCGTCTCCGTGGGCACGCCCCTCGTGAGCGGCGCCAAGGTCACGGCCGAGATCGTGGCCCAGGACCGCGCCAAGAAGATCATCGTCTTCAAGATGAAGCGCCGGAAGAACTACCGCCGGAAGCAGGGCCATCGCCAGCCCTACACCGAGCTTCGCATCACTGGCGTCAGCGCCTGAGGAGAGGACCGAGCAATGGCACATAAGAAGGGACAGGGGTCTTCCCGTAACGGCCGCGACTCGAACGCCCAGTACCGTGGCGTGAAGGTCTTCGGTGGTGAGACCGTCACCGCCGGCAGCATCCTGGTTCGCCAGGTCGGCCTGAAGTTCAAGCCCGGCAAGAACGTCGGCGTCGGCAAGGACTACACGCTCTTCGCGAAGGCGGACGGCGTGGTGACCTACGAGCGCCAGGGCAAGCGCGACAAGCGCGTCGCGGTCTACACCGACGCCGCCGAGTGACGCGCTGACGGCTTCGGCTGTCACGAACGGTCCGTTCCCTCGGGGGCGGGCCGTTCTTCGTTCCGTCTTCCACTCCGCCCTCGGGCTTCGTTCCGCCCTCGGGCTTCGTTGGGCCCGTTGCGTACTTGTTCTCGCACAAAGGCACGAAGAACACGGAGTCGCACAAAGGGGTTGGGAGTTGGTGTCGAGTACAGCGTCTCGTCTCGACAGTCGCCCGGCCGACGACTGGCGGGCCGGCGTCTACGTTTCGACCCTCTCTCTTTGTGAATCTTCGTGCCCTCGGTGGCTTTGTGCGAAAACAAGACTCCACTGGGTACATCGCAGCGTGGCGTGGGGCGTGGAGCGTGGAGGGGGGGCTAGAAGGTGAGCTCGTGGGGCATGCGGTCGCGCGGGCTGTGGAAGTAGTGCGACGGGGAGTAGAAGCGTAGGTTCGACACCCGCGCGGTGTAGAGCTCCGCGTAGCCCTCGACCTGGTTGCCGAAGGCCGAGGTCTCGGGGCCCGCCTTGAAGAGCGAGCCCCAGAACGGGTGGAAGCGGTGGTCCACGCCGGCTTCGAGCTCGTCGTACTCGTGTTCGATCGCCTTCAACCGCTGGCGTAGGCGATCGACCGCGCGACGGTGACGCACGCGCTCCGCTTCGAACGCGGCCGGGAGACCCTCGGCTTCCTTGCGTCGCTGCAGCTGGCGGACGACGGCCTGGTGCTCTCTCAGATCGTCGAGGAGCTGATTGCGGATCTCGAGCAGCCCATCGAGTCGCGCGATCGAGTGCTCGAGCTCCGAGTTCGCCTGCAGCTCGACGTCCATCTCCTGCAGGATCAGCATCGTTCGCCAGGCGCTGCTCTTCTTTGCACGCAGCACGTCGCCATAGATGTGGTCGCCGACGTAGAGCACTTCGTCGGGGCTGCAGCCCAGCATCTCCTGGAGCGCGTGGACCGAGCCGGCCGCGTAGGTGTGCTCGCGGTTTCCAGGCCCCGTGTGGGGTGTCCAGGCGTCGGGTAGGTCGGTCGGCTTCGCGACCCGCATCATCGGGCCCTCGTGGGCGAAGAAGCTCGGCTTGGCTGCGGCGGTGACCACCAGGTCGAAGTAGCCCCGCCAGCTCCGGTAGTTCCGGCCGCCGAGCTGATCGGCGAAGAGGTACTCCATCATCCGCTCGGTGTATTCGGGGTAGGAGTTGGTCAGCACGAAGAGCTTCTTGCCGGCCGAACGGAGCTGGTGGAGCGTCTGGCCGAGCGCCGGGTCGCGGAAGACGAAGCGCTCGAGGTCACTGGTGATCGCGTTCAGGATGCTCCCGTCGCGGTGGGAGAGATCGATGCACTCGCGGACGTCCGTGAAGAGCTGCTCGGGATCCACGTGCTCGCCCGTCGCCTCGAGCGCTTCGATGGCGGCCGAATAGACCGTGACCTCGGAGAGCGCGTAGAGGCTGTCGACCCAGTGGTATCGGCCAGACGCCGGCCGCAGGCGCCGCGTGTGATAGGCCTGTCGCCGCTCCTCACGGCTGAGCTCCCGCATGCCGTGGTAGGCCCGCTTCACGTACTTGAAGCGGTCCATCTTGATGACGTTGCCGAGCTTCCGATCCACCAGGAGGCCGCGGATGGGGAAGTCGGTGCGGTAGTGCATCCCGACGAGGGTCTCGGGGTAGCCACGCTCGCAGAGCTTCTTGCAGGTCGCCTCGATGCTGAGGCGGTCCATCTGGTCCTGGTGGTAGATCGCGAGCGTGTAGTCCATGTCGAAGCCGACCCACTGGACCTGGTCCAAGCGGAGGCTCCGGTTGACGTAGATGCGATCCTCGGGCCCAGGCAGCGTCGACGCGATCTGCGCGAGCTCGGGCAAGGGCAGGGGCAGCTGCACCCTTCAGGTGTACCACGGCGCTCAGCTCCACCGTCGTTCGGCCGGTGTGGTCAGAAATCGGCGACTCACGGCCTTGACAAGGTGCCGATCATCGTCCAGATAGTGCCCTCCCAACGGGGTCGTAGCTCAGCTGGGAGAGCGTCGCACTGGCAGTGCGAAGGTCAGGGGTTCGATCCCCCTCGACTCCACCAACGAAACGGACGGCGGCTTCGGCCACCGTCCGTTTTTGCGTTTGGGGCGCATTCGCGAGCAACCCACCGAGCGCTCGCCCGAAGAGGGGTCCATGCGTCGCGTGGTCTCCCTGTTCTTCCTGGTCGGTCTCGTCGGCTGCACGGCACGCGCCGGCATGGCGCTACTGCCCCAGGTCGGCGTGCGCGCGACCGCGCGCCTCGAGCGCAGCCAGAGCCGCTCCCGCTGGCGCCACGACGTCCGGGTGCTGGCCACCTTCCACACCGACGCGCAGGTCCCACGCGCGCCGCTGTCGCAGCCGAGCGACCAGGCACCGGTCACCGCGCTCGCGAACCGAGCACCGTGCCGGGTGGTGGCGCTCTGCGAGTGGGAGGCCGCCGCCCGGCGAGACGCCTGGGCGGCGTTCCAGGCCCGCTGATGAGCGCCGCGACCCATCCGACGACCGACTCGACTCCGACTCCCGACCACCGACTCCGACCAACGACTGACCCCCATGACCACGCTCACCCGACGCCTCGCTCTCCTGCTCCTCCTCGCGCTTCCCTTCGCCCTCGAGCTCGACGCGTCCGCGCAGCTCGCGGACGAGCCCGCGGTGCGACCCAACCGCGGACGCATCGCCCGGGCGCTGAGGCGCTACCGCCACGAGCCGTCGATTCGTCAGTTGCTCGAGGCCATCGCCAGCGATCCTGCGTTCGACCCGGAGCGCGCGCGTGAGCTCGCTCGACGGGCCCGGCGGGGCGGGTGGCTTCCGACGTTGCGGGTCGGAGCGCGGCGGGGTCAGCAGCGCGACCTGAGTCAGACCGGCGGCACCACCGACACCGAGCTCAGCACCGACGACGACCTGACCTTGGACGCCAGCCTGACCTTCCGCTTCGACCGCGCCGCCTACGGCGCCGACGAGGTCTCGCTCGCTCGCGAGGAGCGGAGCCGGGCCCTGGAGCTGCAGGAGCGTGCCCGAACGGTGGTGGCGGCGTACTTCGAGCGACGGAGGCTCCAGCTCGAGCGGGATCTGGGCGGCGAGACCGACCTGGGGTCGGAGCTGCGGATCCTCGAGCTCGAGGCCCTCCTCGACGCGTTCACCGGTGGTGCGTTCCATCGCCTGACGCGGAACCGTTGACGGGTCTTTACCTTCACCATCGGCGTACCGCATCATTGGACACATGAGCGAGCATCGCGCCCATCCCCGCATCGATGTCGCGGTCCGCGGCGAGCTCGAGCACGAAGGGGACACCATCGCGGCCGAGACGCAGAACCTCTCCACCGGAGGTGTCGCGCTGAAGGTCCGGCAGGCCGTTCCCGATGGGGCGGTCGTGACCGTCCAGCTCTTCCTCACGCAGGACGGCTTCGAGGATCCGGACGAGGCGCCGCTGGTCACCAAGGCCGCGGTGCGCTGGACCGCCGAGGGCGACGGGGGAGGGCACGTCCTGGGGCTCCAGTTCGCGAAGCTCGCGGACGCGAAGCGCGCTCAGCTCGACCGCTTCCTCTCCATCGTCGGCAAAGCCGCCGGCGCCGCCTGACCCAGCGCTACGGGCCTACAGGCCGAACGGGGCGCGCACGTGCGCGCGCGTCGACGCGGCCCCAGCGACCACCAAGAGGGCGACGGCCGCCAACGCCGGGACCATCGCCTCGAGACTCGCGCGAGCCGGCGGGAGCTCGAGGTGCATGTGCCCGAAGAGCAGCACACCGAGACTCAGCGCAGTCGCCGAGAGCACCAGCGCGATCCGTGCGCGACCGGAGGCGCGATCGGGCACCACGAAGAACGAGCCCACGATCGCGAGGGCGAAGGGGAGCAGTGCGGCCAGCGGTCGGGAGGGCTCTGCGGCCGAGGCCGCCGCGATGGCGGCGAAGGCCACCGCCCGCGGCGCTCGCCGCCAGCGCGCGCCCTCGAGGTGCACGAGGGGGACGATCGCGACGATCGCCAAAGGCACCAGCAGGGGGGCTCGGAGGATCGGCCACGTCTCTGGAGCCAGCGAACCAGTGCCGACGAGTGTCGGCGCGGCGAGAACGAACGCCGCCGCGGGGAGGTGGCGCCAGCCGCCTGCGAGGGTCGGGCTCGCGCCGACGCCGGCAGCAAGGACCAAGGCTGCCCGTGCGAGCGGACCCAGGGGCCAGAGCGCGAGGATCGCCACGGCGCCAACGCTCGCCAGCGCCACCATCCGCAGCGGAGAGGACTCCGCGCGGCTCCAGTGGCGACGCAGCGTGTGGAGGTGGCGGCGCACTAGCTGAAGCGGGACGCCGAAGAGGGCGAGGAGGAAGGCCGCGACGACCCATGGGAGCCACGGCGCGGTCGAGAGCACCGGCTCGCCGCCGACCGGCGCGGTGACGAAGACCTCTCGCTCGCCGCGCAATCCCGCCCGGCGGAAACGTAGCGCCAGTCGTTCGTCGTCCGGCGCGACTCGGAGGTCGCCCCACGACCGGATGCGCACACCACCGGCAGCGACGATCACGTCGCCGGGCCGCAGCCCAGCTCGAGCGGCGGGACCGCTCGTCGCGGCGACCCGACCGGGAGCATCGGGCTCGTCTTCGTCCGAGTCCTCGTCTTCGTCGCGGTCGTCCGCTTCGTCCGGAGCGTCGACCACGGGCGGCTCGAGGTGGACGCCGTAGCGGGCCATTCGTTCGATCGCCGGCGCGGGGTCTTCCCGAAACGCGGTCGAGAGCGCCGCTGGCTCCAGGTCCAGCCGCACTTCGTCGCGCCGTCCGAAGATCGACGCGTCGCCCTCGCCCTCGAAGCGCAGGACCAGCTGCCCCTCGAACGTGCCCCTTCCGCCCAGCCCATCGAGCCAGCGTCGCTCCACGTGCGTCTCCGCGCGGCCGGCGGCGGTGGCGCGCACCGGCAGGGTCTCGTCGATGGCTCGGTCCGCTTCGCCTGGGCGGTGGAGCGTGCCGGTCAGCTGGAGGACCCCTTGGTGTCCGAGCGGGAGCCCCTCGGCCTCCACCGCGACCCGGGTCCCGGGTGCCCACACGGCGGGCGTCACGGCACCGAGCTCGAGGAGCGGCGCCTCGACCCGGGGCGACTCACACGCGAAGAGCCCCGAGCCCAGCACGAGGCTCAGCCAGAGTGCGCGCGTGACCATCTCCCCGAACCTCGGTGACCGGTCGATCGGGGTCAACTTCCTGGCGTCATCCACTCCACCCGCGGTGTTCTTGTTCTCGCACAAAGGCACCAAGAACACGGAGGAACACAAAGGGATGAGAATTTCGGGGATTGGGACCCCTTCAACCCTCTGTGGATCTTGGTGCTCTCCGTGTCTTTGTGCGAGGACAAGGGCGCATCGAGTAAAACGGCTTGCCTCGTTGGAGTCCGCCGCCGGCGAGTGGAGGGGGGAGAGGGGGGCTAGGCGATGACGACGGGCGCGTGGGCGACGGACACGAAGCGGCCACCCTGGTTGAGCCCGACCGCGGCCGTGACTCGCGCGCCGGCGTAGACCGGGACCACCCACTCGCCGGCGGGCTCGGCGGGCCGCTCGCGGACCTCGCGGCGGATGGCGCCGTTGCTGTCGGCGCGGACCACGACCACCCGGGCTTCGAGGTCGGCGGGATCGTCGAGCATCGCCTCGGCGGCGGCGAGCGCGGGGCCGGCGACCGACCACGCGATCAGGACGCGCGACTGGCCGACGGGTAGGGCGATGACCTCGACACCTTCGCTCTCGTCGTCGTCGGCGTCTCCGGCGTCGCTCGCCGACTTGGTGCCTCGGCTGCGCGCCGAGGACTCGAGGCGGTCGACCTCTTTGCGGAGGTCCTCGTCGGCCGGGGTCTCGCGCAGCAGCTTCTTGTAGATCGCCAGCGCTCGGCGCGTGTGGCCTTGGTCCGCGAGCAGGCGCGCCATGGTGCGCGTCGGGATCGGTTCGCCGGGGATCTCTTCGATCTCGGGCTTCGGTGTCTCGGCGTCGGCGGTCGGAGTCGGCTCTCGGTGCTCGGCTTTCGGCGTCGGCTCTCGGTTGTCGGCGGTCGGAGTCGGCGGTCGGCTGTCCGCCTTCGGAGTCGGCGGTCGGCTGTCCGCCTTCGGAGTCGGCGGTCGGCTCTCGTCCTTCGGAGTCGGCTCTCGGTGGTCGGCGTCGGCGGTCGGAGTCGGCGGTCGGTGGTCGGCGTCGGCGGTCGGCGGTCGGTTATCGGCCTCGGTGGTCGGCGGCGAGCTCTCGGTCGTCCGAGTCTCCGGCTCCGGTCGCGGCAGCGAGGGTGGCGCGCCGGCGATCGCCTTGGCGAAGCCGACCAGGCCTCGGAAGGCGCGGCGGGCGCGGCGGAGCGGGCTGGCGTGGTGCTCGCGGATGCGACGCTCGAGCGCGTGGCGACCGAGCCGCTCGGGGGCGATGACGCCGATGCGGCGCGCTTCGCGCTCCAGCTCCTCGCGGGACATGCCCGTGACGTTCATGAGGGCTCCCCCGCGCTCAGGTCGGGGAGCACGGCGCTCGCGTCCGATGCCAACACGTGGGCGAGCCTACCCCGAGCGTCGGCCACGTCGCGACCGATCTGTGCGACGAGGGCGTCGATGCCGTCGAATTTCACCTCGCCGCGGATCCGCGCGATGAACGCCACCGGCAGCTGGCGACCGTAGAGATCGCCCTCCCAATCGAGCAGGTGGACCTCCACGGAGCGACCCGCGTCGAAGGTCGGTCGCACACCGATGTTGGCGACGGCGGGCACCTGCGCGCCGTCGATGGCGGCCACGACCGCGTAGACTCCGTCCATCGGCAAGGCCAGCTTCTCGGCGATGCCCAGGTTGGCGGTGGGGAAGCCGATCGTCCGACCGCGGTGGTCGCCGTGCACGACCTCGCTCACCACGTCGTGATAGCGGCCGAGCAGCGCCCGTGCGCCCGCGGCGTCGCCTTCCGCCAGTCGCGCGCGCACGCGGGTCGAAGAGACGACCTCGCCGTCGTGCTCGACCGGGTCGACCACGTGCACGCGGAATCCGAGCCGCTCGCCGAGCGCTTTCAGTGTCGGGAGGTCGCCCTCGCGGTCCTTGCCGAAGCGGAAGTCGGGTCCGACGACGACCGCGATCGCCCCCGCGTCGCCGGCGAGGATCGCCGTCGCGAACTCCTCCGCGCTCTGCTCGGCGAAGGACTCGTCGAAGACGCGGACATCCACCTCGTCGGCGCCGGCGCCGAGCAGCAGCGCCTTCCGTCGGGAGAGCGGCGTCAGCAGCGGCGGGCGGTTCTCCGGTCGGAAGAACGCGGCGGGGTGCGGATCGAAGAACATCGCCCGCACGGGCAGCCCCTCGTCGTCGGCGATGGTGCGCGCGGCATCGACCAGCGCGCGGTGCCCGAGGTGCACCCCGTCGAAGTTGCCGATCGTGACTACGGAGGGCATTTCGCCGGCGAGTATGACGAAGCCGCCCCGCGCGTCAACGACGGGCGGGGCGGATTCCGGGGAGGGTTCGCTGCGCTCAGTCCTCGCACACTTGCACGCGGCTCAGTTGTCGGTTCCCCACCAGTCCAGTCGCCACGAAAAGATGTCGGACGGCTTTGCCAGCGCAGTCGCCCACGCTGGCGGTTCCGGGACCCTCGAAGCAGGCTCCGAGCGCTCCACCGGTCGCGTTGGTGGCGCCGATGATCAGATCGCTCTCCGAGAGTGAAATGCCGTTCGCGCCGATCGTGTAGTAGAGGTCCAGCTGGTGGTCGTAGGAGCCAATCTGGCGGCTCGCCGTCGCGACACGGTTGCCCTCCACCTCGAAGTCGGCCGCGGGCCAGGGGGACGTGGTGTCCAGGTCGGAAAAGAAGCTGACCGACATCGGGCTCGTCGAGCTGTCCCAACGAACGATGCGCGTGCCAAGCCGGCTCGTGGAGTTGTGACGGACCGCGTGCATGCTCCAGATTCCGCCCGTCTCCTGGTCAACGTCGACCCCGTTCCAGCTCAGGTAGGTCAGCTGCAGAGTGACCCCGCCACCATTGTCGCCTCCGTTGAGCGGCGGCGAGACGCACCCACCTGGCGCGCCGCAAATCGTTCCGTTGGTTCGGGCCCAGAGGAGGTCCCCCGTGTTGTCCACGGCGATGTCCACCGCGCTGGATACGGAGCCATAGAGCACGGCACTGCTCGACACGACGCCCGTGTTGGACATGCTCGCTTTCCAGACTCGCTGAGTGCTCGGGCTGTCACCGTCGAGGATGTAGAAGTTGCGAAGGCCGTTCTGAGGACCTGGGGCCATCGCGGCGATTTCGTCCTGGATGAACGGAAGAGTCTGGTTCAGCTGAAAGCTTGCCCCATCTTCGCTCATGACGCTTACGGTGTTGGCGTTGGTGCTAACCACTGCGAAGTCGACGTTTCCAGCTTCGACAGCGGTCGTAACTCCCCACTCGTTGTACCCCGTAATGAAGTGGTTCACTGAGCCGTAGGTGATGCATCCGACCAGGAACACTAGGGTCATCGCCCCGACGATCCATCCGCGTCGCTTAGTCCATTTCTTCCTCATGCCTGCCTCGCTTTCGAGGCGACAACTAGTTCTCCATACGGTCGCGATGCGACAGGTTTGATGGAGGAAGAAAAGTCGAAGGGTGCTCGCCCAGGGTGAATCACCCAACCAAGTGACCCGCTCGTCCCATCCGTTCTGGCTCGAGCAAGCGTCGAACGATCGCCGCTACCCGCTATGGGTGAGCAAGCGTGGTGTGAGATTGACCAATGCGATGAACGCCCCTCGTTGAGGCGTCGTCTGACGAGGTATCAAAACCACGGCACCGGTCGCCGGAAGTGCGGAGACTGGGATCAGGGCACCGCGTCGCCGCAGCAGACATCGGGAATCTCGAAGGGCATGCAGTTCGGCCGACCGCCATCGTCCACGGTGGTAGGAGCCGCTCGGACCATCGAGTCGGGGTTCGCCCGCGAGGCTACGAGGTCACAGAGCGGGATGTTGCAGAGGTGCACGATGGGTTCGCAGCAAGTGTCGCGGAGTCCTTCGGCGTCGTCCCCGTGCTCGTCCCAGAACTTGTACTGGACGGCTCGGTTCATAGTCGTGTCGGCTTCGTCGGGAGCTTCGGCACACTCGGCGTCGGTACCGACCTCGTTGGCCGGATTGCGCTCCTCGACGGTGAACATGCCGCCCTCGCCCTGTTGCTCCACGAGCAGCTCACCCTCCGGAGTGAGCATCGTGGGGTCGCTGGGATCCCTGAGGAGGTCCGGAAGCTGGTCCGGGTCGCCGAGCGCGTTCGGGATGCCCCACGCTTGTCCGGACGGGCTGCCGCCTTGGAGATCCCAGTTGCCGTCGGGGTTCGAGAACGACGGGATCGCGCAGAAGTTATCGCCGTTGCAGGTTTCGATCTGCCGGTCGTTGCCGGGCGGGGCTTCGCCGAAGTTGAAGCAGCCGTCCGCCGCGAGATACGACGGCGGCGTCACGCTCGAGGGCAGGGTGTCGGGAGGCGTGCACATGCGGAGTGTGTCATCGGACGATCCGATCGGGCCCGCCCCGGCGAGACCGTGAATGACGTTGACCGCGTAGTCGCCGGTCGGCACCTCCTGGCACTCGACAGTGATCCGCTCGTAGGTCGGAGCGACATTGCCGGGCGGGATGTAGGGGATGCGGCAACGAGCGTCCGCTGGGTTCAAGTTCACTGCCGCCAGCGCGGGGACGCCGATCCGAAGATCGTCGTCGTACGCGCGGCGGCCCTGGACGAGCGTGTCGACGATGGAGACTGTCGCGATCAAGAGAACATCGGGGACACCGGCTTGGAGCTCGACGGCCGTCCGAGCACGCTGCATCAGGACGACGGGGAAGAACCAATTGACCGGCGGCTCGGCGGCGCCAAGGGTCGGGTGGAGGTCGAGCTCACCATCCCCATCCGCGTCGACCGGGCGGACATACCAAGCGTGGGGGTAGTTGCTGGTGAGGTCACCGATCGAGAAGCCCTCCGGCTGGTCCAGTGGCATGCCAGCGGCCGCGAACGCAGCCGCGAGAGCATCCCAGCCGGTGTCATCGGGGTTGTAGAGGTGGAAGATGGTGTTCGTGCTGCTGAAGATCATGTTCTCTCGCGCAACCGAGTCAGCACCGGTGGGGAGGAGCTGCGCCGAGTTCAGGGGGTCGCTCTCCATCCAGAAGACGGGGCGCTCGGTGGTCACGGGCGCACCGAGGGCCACCGATACACCATTGATGACCTGACCGTTCGGACGCTCCTCCACACTGTCGAAACGCAGCCGGCGATACTCACGAATGGTCGCGTTCGGGTCGACGAACGCGCCGCCCGCGATGTCGCCCTGGGTCGGGAGGTTGGTGACCGAGAAGAAGGGGTTGAAGTTGCCGTCGTAGTCGTAGAAGCCGCGGATCTGGTAGTCGGCCGGCTGCATTGCGTGACCGAGCGGGAGCTCGGGCCACGCGAACTCTGCCGTCCGCGTGATGAACTCTCGCGGGTCGTCCTCCTCTGTCAGGCAGTCCTCGACGCCAGAGAAGAGCGAGACGCCAGGGATGGTGAGGAGGTTCGCGGCACTCGACGCGCTGCCCGTGGGCGGGGGCGGGTTGTCGTACTCGAAGAGGGTCAGGATGACCTGGCCGAGCGGGACGGTGTTGCCGTCCAGGTCCTCGCCGCAGATCGGCTTCGGACCGGAGTAGAGGACCGTGCCGCGCAGCACGCCGGTGGGCTCCGGGGCGGTGCCGCCTACGAATTCGAACTCGTCGACGGGGACGTCGGCGCAGGCGAGGGCGAATACGAGCAGTAGGAGAGGGGAGCGCTTCATCGCGTTTCTTTCCATGGTCATCAGTGCGGCGGCTTCAGAAGGTGTAGGAAACGGTGCCCATCACCCGAGCTTCGAGCCTCTGGCCGAAGGGGTGCTGGCGCTGTTTGTTGTTCGTGAGGTTGTAGGCGACGATGCCGAGGTTCAGGTCGTCGTCGAGCAGGCGCATGCCGATGCGGCCGTTCACCATGTGGTAGCTGTCGAGGTCGAACTCCTCGAACTTCACGCCCTCGGCGGCATCGAAGACCTGCTCGAGCCAGACCTGGTCGCTCACCCAGTGGAAGTCGAGGGCGATGTCGAGGCCGAAGGGCGAGCGGTACTGGATGCCGAAGTTGATCTTGTGCTTGGAGGTGCGCTCCTCCGTGTCACGCAGCTGGCTGTTCGAGACGAACGACTGGTTGAACGCATAGTTCGCCCAGAAGTCGAGACCCGTGACCGGGTAGGTACGCAGCTCGATCTCGCCACCGACCACGTCGAAGACCGAAGGGTCGTTCTGGAAGTTGATGTAGCCCAGCGGATAGGTCGCGGTGCCGGAGTCGTAGCCGATCGCTTCCGCGATGCCCGGGTCGCCCGAGCCGAACTGGCCGAGCGTGAAGGGCTGGACCTGGCCGAGGATGACGAGGTCGGTGACCCGGTTGTAGTAGGCCGAGGTCTGAACGTCGAAGTAGTCGCTCATCTCGTTTCGGTAGCCGAGCTCGGCCGAGAGGATCCGCTCCGGGTTGAGTCGCGGCGTTCCGAAGAGGTTGGCCGCGGGCTCGGAGCCGAGCGCGTCGACCTTCACGCCGCGGAGAGGCGTCGGGTTCGGCAGCTGCAGGTAGCTCTCGAGGAAGGTCTGGGTTCGGAACGCGGTGCCGAACGAGGCACGGATTGCGTGCTCGTCCGAGGGCTTGATCACCAGGGCGCCGCGAGGCGAGAAGACCGGTGCGTCGAGGAGCGGGTGGAAGTCGACGCGGAAGGAGAGGACGAGGTCGAGCTGCTCGACGATGCCCAGCGTGTCCTGGAAGAAGATGGCGCCGTGGTTCTCGAACTGCTCCTCGTTGATGTAGCTCCAGTCGATCTGCTTGCGACGGTAGCTGGCGCCGAGGTGGAGGTTGTGGTCGACCACGAAGTGGAACTCGCGGGCGAGCTCACCCTCGACGTCGTAGGTGTTCCACTGGAAGGTCGTCTCGAGCGGGTCGGCGCCGAGCGCCGGCGTCGGGAGCGCCGCGTCGGCGACCAGTCCGTTCCAGAAGAAGCGGAGCGAGCCCCAGCTGCTCCGGAGTCCGGCCATCGAGTGCATCGTCTCGCCGCGGCTGACGAAGTCGCGAAGCGGGCCGGTGCCCTGGAAGTTGATCGTGTTGGTGTTGATGCCGCCCTGCGCGAAGAGCTCGACGTTCTCGCTGACGCGGTAGGTCAGGTGGGCGTTGAGGTGCGCGGCGTCCCAGGCGATGTCGGGCTTGCGGGTGAACACGTGGTCCACGCGATCGGGCCCGACCTCCCGAGTGAACCGGTTGGCGCGGTTGTAGCCGACGCCGAAGCGGTAGCCGAGGCGGTCCACGCGGCCGGAGGTCGAGGCGTGCAGGTGGACCTGTCCGCCGTTGCCGCCACCGGCGCCCACGGTCGTGCGGGGCTCGCCCGGAGGACGGGTGATGATGTTGACGATGCCGGAGAACGCGTCCGCGCCGTAGAGAGCGGAGGCCGGACCACGGATGACCTCGATTCGCTCGATGTCCTCGACGTTGAACGGGAAGGAGCCCCAGAGGGTCGCGCCGAGCGGGTCGATGTAGGTCGACCGACCGTCGATGAGCACCAGGGTTCGGGCGGAGAGGCGCTGGTTGAATCCACGGAAGGAGACCGCGGTGTCCGCCGGGGTCAGCGTCATGACGTCCGAGCCCGCGACACGGCGAATGAGCTCACCGACGTGGCGGTGACCGGTCAACCGGATGTCCTGCGGCGTGATGAGCGCCGTGGAGTTCGGAGCGCTCAGTGGCGACTGGGCGTAGCGCGACGCGGAGACGACGGTCTCCTCGTAGAGCGCCTCGTTCCGATCCTCGGTGCTTCCGAGATCGAGCGCGCCCACGGCGCCGGTGCCGCCACCGCCACCGCCGGTCTCGCCGGTGCCGCCACCACCGCCCCCGGTCTCGCCCGTGCCACCACCGCCGGAGGTCTCCGCGTCGCGCGCGTCCCGGAGCTGCTGGGCCAGCAGGCGCAGGCGGTTGGCGCGCTCACGGAGCGAGTCGCTCTGGGTGGCCTCCGCGAGAGTGGCGATCTGCGTCGCCGACTCTTCGAGGGCCTCGATCTCCTCGTCCGTGGCCACGGCCGAGATGGGTGGCGTGGTCGTCTCGGTCGGGGTCTCGCTGCCACCGCCGGTCTCGGTCGGGGTCTGCGTTTCCTGCGCCGCGGCGATGCGGGCCTCGACCGCCTCGAGAAAGCCCTGGACCTCTTCCTTGTCCGGCGGGTCGGAGGCGAGGTAGCGCTCGAAGTACTCGATGGACTCCTCGTAGCGGCCGGCCTCGGCGTAGGCGCGCGCGATGTTGTAGAGGACGTTCGGGTGGGGGAGGGTCTCGTAGGCGAGCTCGAGCTCTGAGATGCCTTCGTCGACGTTGCCCTCGGCGACGAGCGACATGCCTCGACGGAAGTGACGCCGCGCCTCCGTACGGACATCGGCGAGCGCGGTCGATGCCATGGCGAGGAACGCCAGCGTGAGTGCGAGTCGGGAGAAGAACGTCATCCGTCGGTGGCCCATCATCAGAAGCGGAAGGTGGCCTCACCCATCACACGAGTCGTGATCGGCTGACCGAGTGGGTGTTGGCGGTTGCGCTGGTTCGTGAGGTTCGTGCCGATGATTCCCAGCTCGAGCTTGTCGTCCATCAGCCGGAGGCCGAGACGGGCGTTGAGCAGCACGTAGGCGTCGAGGTCGAACCGCTGGAAACCGACGCCTCGAGCGGGGTCGGTGACCTGGATGACCCAGACCTGGTCACTCACCCAGTGGAGATCGACGCTGACATCGAGCCCGATGGGCGAGCGGTACTGGGCGCCGACGTTGACCTCGTGGGCAGAGGTTCGCTGGTCCTGGAGTCGGACCGGGTCGATGGCCTGGAGCTCGGTTTCATCCACCGGCTCCGTCTGGTGGTAGGCGTAGTTCGCGTAGAAATCGAGGCCGTCGACCGGGAACACACGAGCGCCGATCTCACCGCCGTACTGGCGGAAGTTGGTCGGCTCGTTGTTGAACTGGAGCGTTCCGACCGGGTACGCGCGCTGGTCGGTGAGGTAACGCGCGGGGTTGTTCCCGGTGTTGTCCGTCGGACCGAGCGGACCGAAGTCCTGCAGGCGGAAGGTGTCGATCGAGGAGAGGTTGATCTGGTCGAAGACGAGGTTGTAGTAGGCGTTCACCTCGAGAGCGAAATAGTCGGTCGCCTGGTTGGCGTAACCGAGCTCGATGCTGACGATGCGCTCCGGATCGAGGTTGCGGTTGCCGCGACCGTAGGCGGTCACGCCACGGAGCGACACGCGGTTGGCGAAGTTCAGGTAGGACTCGACGAACGACGGCGAGCGGAACGCCGTGCCGCCGGTGAGGCGAAGCGCCTGCCCCTCGAGGAAGCGCCAGACGATCGAGGCACGCGGCGAGAACTGGAGGTTCGACAGGCGCGGGTGGCGGTCCACACGGAAGCTCAAGGTCGCGCGCAGCGTGTCCGTGATCTGGATGGCGTCCTGGAGGTAGCCGAAGAAGTGGTGCTCGGTGATCTCCGGGCTCTCCAGCCAGTTCCACTCGACCTGCTTGAAGCGGTGACCGACACCCGCCGCGAAGTTCATCGGCACGCCGAGGGTGAACTGCCGGTTGAAGCTGAGCTCGGTGTCGACGACGTCCGAGCGGTCGAGGTTGCCCTCGGTGTCGAGCGCGTCCGGCGGGACGTCCCAGAGGTTCACGTCGGTGGAGAAGCGCGTCCAGTAGGACCGCAGACCGAGACCGAAGGGCGTGTTCACCTGAACGTGTGACTGGGCGAACGTGAGGTTCTCCGCGCCGATCTGGCGCTGGCGGCTCTGCCCTTGGATGCTGCCTCGCCCCGCGGTCGAGATGCCGGTGCCCGCGCGGATGGCGTAGCCATCTCCGAGGTCCAGACGACCCTCTGCGCTGAAGAAGATGCGCTCGAGTCCGACGTCGGGGTCGTCGTATCCCTCCCAGACCGAGGTGTCGACGCGGTCGCGGCCGACGATGCTCGCGTGGTTCTGTGAGCGCTCGTAGCCACCGCTGATCCGCAGGCCCAACGCTTCGGTGCGAGCGGAGGTCGAGGCCACACCCCGAATCGTCTGAAAGTTGCCACCACGCCCGGCGAGGTAGGACTCACCGGTACCAGGTCGCTTCAGGATGATGTTGACGATGCCCGAGAAAGCGTCGGCGCCGTAGAGAGCCGCGGCGGGACCACGGATGACCTCGATGCGCTCGATGTCCTCGACACCCCACGGAAGGAACGAAGGGAAGGGCGACGCGAGGAAGTCGAGACGAACGGAGCGGCCGTCGACGAGGAAGAGGACCTTGTTCGCGTGTCGCTGGCTCAGGCCGCGAATGCCGACGTCGATCTGACCTGGCGTGAGCTCCATGACGCTCACGCCCGCCACGCGGCGGATGAGCTGGGAGACGTTGGTCAGACCGGAGAGACGGATGTCCTGCTGCGTGATGATGTAGGTCGAGTTCGGCGCGTCGAGCGGAGACTCCGCGAAGCGCGACGCCGAGACGACCTCCTCCTCGAAGACCTCGGTACGCTCGGCACCGAGGCCGAGGGAGCCACCGCCGGTCTCACCGCCGCCGGTCTCGCCACCGCCGGTCTCCCCGCCACCGCCGGTCTCACCACCGCCACCGGTCTCACCACCACCGGTCTCGCCACCGCCACCGGTCTGCTGCGCCAGCGCGCCGCGTTCACGGAGGCTCTGGGCGAGCTGTCGCAAGCGCGCGGCCCGCTGGCGGAGCGCCTCGCTCTGGGTGGCCTCGGCGAGCGCCTCGATCTGCGTTGCGGACTCTTCGATCGCGGTGATCTCTTCCGACGAGACGTCCACCGCGGGGCCCGTCGTGGTGGTCGTGGTGGTCGTCGTCTCACCGCCGCCACCGGTCTCGGTCGGCTGGGGCTGGGCCGCCGCCAGCCGCGCGTTGATGGCTTCGACGAAGCCCTGGACCTCCTCGCGGTCGGGCGGGTCGGAGGCGAGGTAGCGCTCGAAGTACTCGAGCGCCTCTTCGTACCGACTGGCCTCCGCGTACGCGCGGCCGATGTTGTAGAGGACGTTCGGGTGCGGGAGCGTCTCGTACGCGAGCTCGAGCTCCTCGATGCCTTCGTCGACGTTGCCGTCGGCCACCAGCTGCATGCCCCGCCGGAAGTGTCGGCGGGCCTCCGTACGAACGTCGGCCAGCGCCGGAACGGTCTGAGCGAGGACGAGGGTCAGCGCTCCGAGTCGCGTGAGGGTGGGGAGAAGACGTTTGAGCGCTGACAACGTTGACCTCGATGCTCAGTAGGGTTCGGCCTTGTAGCCCATGAGGCTGACGGAGGTGTCGTCGCCACCACCCGAAGGTCTCGGCCGCGACGGCCGTCGCACCCAGGAGCGGCGCGTGCGACGGACTTCTTCGAGCTCGACCTGCACCGAGAGCTCGTCACCGAAGACCGTTCGGGTCACGGTGAAGTCCCGGTAGCCGTCGAGCTGGAACTGGAAGGTGACCTCGCGGCCTTCGTCGGCTTCGTCACCACGCCACTCGATCTCGGCGGGTGTGGGGCCGTAGGTTCGGTCGCCGACGAGGACGGTCGCCCCGGAGGGCTCGCTGCGGAGGGTCACTCGTACGAGCTGCTCGCTCGGATCGGCGGCCATGGTTCCGCCGCTGGGATCCATCGTGCTCGCGCCCATGCTCGATGC
The DNA here is from genome assembly GCA_017644045.1 of Deltaproteobacteria bacterium. Classification (GTDB taxonomy): domain Bacteria; phylum Myxococcota_A; class Polyangia; order Polyangiales; family Houyiibacteriaceae; genus UBA1660. The sequence goes on along the minus strand of JAEPMI010000005.1, from coordinate 239,262 downwards.
GGGCGGATCGGGTTGCGCCGGTTCCGTCGGCGCCGGGTCCTCGGTCGCGACCGGCTCCGGGTCGCTGTCCGAGAGCGCGAGCACCGCGCCGAGAACGGCGGCGAGGCCCAGGGCGCCGACGACGGCCAAGGTCGCCATCTTCCGCTTCTGCGGATCATCGAAGGGCGACTCGGGGAGCGGCTCCTCGGTGGCGACCGGCGGTGCGAAGGGGTCGCTCGGCGTCATCGACGGACTGACGCCCGACTCGCTGTCCAACGGGTCGCCGGTCACGACGGCGTAAGCGCCGGTCGAGCCGCCGCTGATCGCGAACTCGCTGCTCAACGTCGTCTCGCCGGAGCGCGACACCGCCAGCCCGGCCTGCGAAGCGACGCGCTTCAGAGCCACGAGCATCGCGTCCATGCTCTCGAAGCGCTCGTCCGGGTTCTTGGCCATCGCCTTCAGGACGATCTGTTCGATGTGCGGCTCGACGCCGGCTTCTGGAGCGACCTCGGCGATCGACGGAGGCGCCTCGTGGACGTGGGCCATGAGGATGTTCACCGAGTTCGCCCGGTCGAAGGGCACCTTGCCGGTGAGCATCTCGTAGAGGATCACGCCGAGCGCGTAGACGTCGCAGCGCCCGTCGACGTTCTCGCCCCGGATCTGCTCGGGCGACATGTACTTCGGCGAGCCCATGAAGAGACCCGTCTGGGTGAGATCCTCGCCCTTGCTGTCGAGATCCTTCACCAGGCCGAAGTCGAGCACCTTCACGAAGTCGCGCTCGTCCCCGTGCTTCACGAGGAAGATGTTCGCGGGCTTCAGGTCTCGATGGATCACGCCGAGGCCGTGCGCCTCGCGGAGGCTGCGGCACACCTGCCGCGCGATGTGGAGGGCGCGTTCGGCCGGGATGCGCTTGTCTTCGCGGAGTGCGCGATGGAGCGTGCGCCCCTCGAGCAGCTCCATCGCGATGAAGTAGACGTCGTCGTCGGTCCGCCCGTAGTCGAAGATCGTGACGGTGTTCGGGTGGGTGAGCTTCGCGCAGATGGATGCTTCGAGATAGAAGCGTTTGTGGAACTCCGGGTCGTGATCGCCCTGGTAGTTCGGGTTGAGGATCTTCAGCGCGATCTCGCGGCCGAGCGGCGCTTGCTCTGCCTTGTAGACCTTGCCCATGCCGCCGCGGGCGATGAGAGAGACGATGCGGAAGCGGTCGCTGATGACCCGGCCGATGAGCGGATCGGGGCCCTTCGGCCGACCGGGCGCGACCGGCTTCTTCTTCGCTTCGTCCGCGGCTTCGCCAGTCACCCCGGATCCCCGACTTCCGTTCGAATCACCCAACCTCGCGGTGGCTGCGACACCAGCATCGACCCCGCCACCAGCACTCCAACTCCAAGGATAGGCGATCGGGCGCGCCGAGGTCGAGAACGAGTTGAAAGGTCATGGAAGGGATCCACCGTCGACTGTCGCTGTGTTACCCCGAGAGGGTGTCGAATCGCCTCCGTCGATGGTTCCTGTCGCTGACCGTGGCCACGCTGGGGTGGGCCAGCGGCGCGTCGGGGCAGCCCGCGCAGAGCGGCTGGGGTTCGGGATGGATGGAGCGGATCCCGCGCGTTCGGCATCTGGAGGGCCTCCGATCGGAGTCCGCCGAGGTGCGGATCGAGGCCGCTCGTGCTCTGCGATCGGCCGAGCCCAGTCCGGCGCTCCTTCGCGCGCTCCGCGAGTCGCTCGAAACCACGAACGCCCCTCGCGCATTGAGCGAGATCGCGGCGACCCTCGCCTGGCACGGCGATCGAAGCGCGACGCCGATCCTGGTCGGGACCTTCCAGGGCGCACCGGCACAGGTCGCCGCAGGCATCGGTCGGGCGCTCGGCGCTCTCGCCACGCCTCGAGCCCTCCAGACCCTGGTGGACGGGCTCGACGTGCCCGAGCTCGCCGACGCGTCTCGGGCAGGTCTGCTGCGCGCCGGTCCGCCGGCGCTGCCCTGGATCCGCCGCGCCCTCCGGCAAGCACCAACGCTGGGGGTGATCGATGTCGCAGGGCAGCTCGGAGACTCGAGCGTGGTCCCGGCGTTGGTCGAGGTGGCCACCTCCGAGGCGGCGCCGTTGCGAGTGGCAGCCGCTCGCGCGCTCGGAGCGCTCGGTGACGATCGGGCGGCTCCCGCGCTCCGCACCTTGCTCGGGATGCCCGACCCGACCCTGGTCGAGGCCGCCGTGCGCGCGCTGGGTGACGTTGGCAGCCCTGCCGACGGAGAGCTCCTCGCGACTCTCCTCGTCGAGAGCCAGCCCAGCCAGGAGCGTGTGATCCTCGAGGCGCTGCTGCGAGTGGCGCCGGTGGCTGGTCGCGAGGCGATCGTGGCCCGCATCACCTCGGACGATCCGCCGACGGTGCGGCGCGCGACCGAGGCCGCGCTCGCCCACCCCCACCCCGAGCTCGCCGCGGTGTTCCATGGACTCTTCCAACACGACGTCCGACGCGCGCAGGCTGCCAGTGCTTTGGCCGAGCTCGCCGATGGGGCCGGGCTACCGGCGCTGCGGGTCGAGGTCGGTCGGCTCGACGAGCTCTCGGACGGCGCGCGCGAGGATCTGACACGAGCGCTCGCGGTGGCGCTTCGCCGCTGGGGGCCTCGGCTGCCCGGCGATCTGGAGGAGCGGAGCCGCGCGGATCTCGTCCGTGCGCTCGGGGATGGAGCCGAGACCCCTCGGGGGTGGGTGCTGCGCGCCCTCGCTCGCGACCCTGCGGCCCTCGCTGGCCTGCGCGAGCCGCTCGCGTCCGATGACGTCGCGACCCGAGCCTGGGCGGCGCAGGGGCTCGCGCTCGTCGAGGCGAGCGACGCGGACGAGGCGTTGATCGCCCGGCTCGCGGAGGAGACCGAGCCCGAGGTGCTGCGGGTGTTGCTCGGGGCTGCCCGCGCGCGGCAGGTCACGTTGCCGACGGCGGTGATCGACGAGCTCTTCGATCGCCCCGAGCTCGGGGCGGAGCTGCTCCTGGCCCTGCGTGGACCGCAGCCGGACGACCGGCGGGCGACGTTGCGGCGCGCGCTGCGGGAGGCGGACTCGCCCACCCGCGTCGCGGCGGCGTTGGCGCTCGCGAGCACCGAGGATCGAGCGGCGTGGCGGGCCCTGGTGGCCCGGCTGGACTCGGACGACGACCCAACGGTGCGCCGGGCATGCGCCGATGCCCTCGCCGTGCTGGCGGTCCGGGAAGCCCGGGAACCGCTGGCCCGGCGTGCCCGAATCGAGGGGGATGGCCGCGTGTGGGCGGCGCTGGAGGCTGCGGCGGCCGGCCGTCGGCGACCGCTCCCCAGAGGTCGAGGGGTCCTGCGTTTCGCCGTTCGCGCTGCGGGCGCCCCGGGAGGCGTCCCCGTACGAGTCACCCTCCCAGGCGGGGCGATCTGGACGCTCCGCACCCTCCCCACGGGTGAGGTGTTCGTGGCCGGGCAGCCCGCGGGAGCTGCCGACGTGCGGGTCTTGCTCGAGGACGCTGGACTCTGACCGAGCGATCCCATTGACTTGGAGTGCTCTGGACGGGCATTGTCGCCCGGTCCAACGCCCATGAGTACGGCCAACACGGAGAGTACGGAGCGGACCTTCGAAGAAGTGGTCTCGCGGCTCGAGGATGTCGTGAAGCGACTCGAGGGGGGCGATCTGCCTCTCGAGGAGTCCCTCGCGATCTTCGAGGAGGGTGTGAAGCTTTCCCGAGAGGGAGCGGAGCGACTGGATGCCGCGGAGAAGCGGGTCGAGGAGCTGCTGCAAGGATCTGGCGCGGCGCGAACGCAGCCGTGGAGCGACGAGGAGCCTGAGACTCGATGACTGACGTCCTGACCGTTCCCACCCACTTCGGTGACATCTCCGAGCTCTCTTCGGGGTTGGCCGACCGCGTGGACGAGGAGCGATTGATTCTCTACGGACCGACCGCGTACGAAGAGGGAGCCACGGTTGGCTTCTCCGTGCTCCTGGTCGACGGTTCGCCTGCGCTCGAAGGCATCGGTCGGGTGACCGCCGCCGTCGATGGCGGCGAGGAGCGTGCGCCCGAGACGCGCTTCGACATCGTGTTCGACAGCCTTCAGCTCGAGGGCATGTCCGAGGTCGTCTACGAGCGAATCGTGATGGCCCGCGCGAGCATGGTCGGCGAGGAGCCGGCGACCGGCGAGGTCGACATCCGCGAGCTCGAAGAGGCGGCCGCCGCGGAGGCTGCGCCCGAGGCCGACGCGCACTCGGCCGACTGGGAAGGTGACGCGGCCACGGCCGTGGCGGACCCGGAGCAGGTCGCGGCGCTCGCCGACGAATCGATCGCCGACGTCGGCTTCGACGACAGCGGCGCGACCGTCGTCGCCGACGTGAGCGAGATCGACGCGGCCGCAGCCGACGTCGAGATCGAAGCCACGGCGGACGTCGAGGTGGACGACGGCGCCGACTTCGGTGCCGACGTGGACATGGGCGCGGCCGACCTGGACGCCGGCGTCGATGATCTGGCGGCCGACGTCGAGCTGGCCGCCGACGTCGACATGGGTGAGGTCGCCGACGTCGACACGGGCGAGGTGGAGCTCGCGGACTCCGAGCCGTCGTTCGGCGACTCCTACGAGGACTCGTATGACGAGCCGCAGTCGGCCCCGCCCGCCTCGGCGCACGACAGCCTCGGGCCGCCCCCGGAGGATCCGCCCATCGCTCCGTCCCCGGAGCTGCCGCCGGCGCCGGCTGGCTTCCAGATCCCCGCGTCCGAAGGGCGCTTGGTGCGGCCGACGTTCCCGCCGACCTGGCACCCGATGGCGTCGGAGCCCCCGGCGCCGACCGAGTCGACCGGCTTCTTCCTCTACGAGGCCAACGACCTTCCGGTGCCGGCCATGGCGCCGCGTCCGGACATGGATCCGAGCCTTCGGGTGCAGCCGGCGCCGAGCCCCGATCCCAACGCGGCCGAGGCCGGCGCCAACGAGCCGGGCCCGCAGGGCGACGCCGGCGACGAGCCGCCCCAGATTCCTCTCCCCGACGACGACTCGGACGTGGCGCCGGCGGTCGAGCCCGACTCGTTCGCGCTCGGTGACGAGGTCTCCATCCAGGAGCCCGGCGGCGATGACCAGCTCGCCGAGGCGTCGGACTTGGACGTCGACGACATGGCGTTCGAAGACGACGAGCCGCCCCCTCCGCCCGTCGAGGCGATGGGCGACGACGACGCCGAGGTGATGGGCGACGACTTCGACGGTGAGATCGCCGTCGACGCTGGCCTCGATGGCGAAGAGATCGCCTTCGAGGAAGACGACCGCGTCTGACGTCAGTCGTCAGTCGCCCGTGTAGCCGAGCGCGCGCAGCTGGGCCGCGGTCTCTTCGTCGATGACGGTCCGCTCCGCCGCCGGTCGGCGGCGCGGTCGCTCCGCGGTGCCCTCGTCGGCGCTCTCCGCCAATCGGATGCCGAGCAGCCCGCGCAGCCAGCGCCGCACCAGGGGGCGCTGCTCCGAGAGGTCGTTCGCCTCATCCGGGTCTCGGTCGAGGTCGTAGAGCGCCGGCGCACGGCCAGGTCGTTCGACCAGCTTCCAGCGGCCCACGTTGAGCGTTCGCCAGTGGTCCATGAACGCGCTGACCGTGCCGCGCTGCAGCCCTCGCCCGCCACCGCGGAGCTCGTCGAGGAACGACTCTCCAGCGAGGTCCCCGGGGATGGGCAGCCCGAACGCCTCGAGGATCGTCGGCATCACGTCGACGAGGCCGACCGAGCGATCGATCCGGCGAGGTGTCGCCCCCGGCAGCTTCACGAAGAGCGGCACGTGTAGCAGCTCTTCGTAGACGCTGTGCCCGTGGCCGACCGAGCCGTGGTCGAAGAGCTCCTCGCCGTGGTCGGAGGTGATCACCACCATCGTCGACTCGCCCACGCCGCGTCGGTCGAGCCCGTCGAGGATCGAGCGGAAGTGACGGTCGTGGTAGGTGATCTCGCCGTCGTAGAGCGCTTCCAGGTGTGCACGGTCGCGGTCGTTCATTCGGACCCGCCCGCGCTTCACGTTCTCGAGGAGCGTGTGGTCGCGAGAGAAGTCGACGACGCCGCGGTAGTTCGGGTCGCCGTAGAGCGCCAGGTCCTCGTCCGGCGGCCGGTAGGGGACGTGCGGGTCGATGGTGTGGACGTAGAGGAAGAAGGGCTTGTCGGTGTCCCGACGGTCGAGCCAGGCGAGCACGTCGCCCGCCACGTACTCGGCGTGGGTGCGGCGCCCCTCGCGGATGTAGTTCCGGTACGAGTCCCATCCCTGGTCGAAGCCGAAGCGGTCGGAGACGTAGCCGTTCGCGATGAACGAACCGGTCTGGAACCCTTGGGCCTTCAGGAGCTCGGGGAGCATCTCCACCGCCCGCGGCACGACCGACTCGTGCTGGGTGGCGGTGTGCTCCCAAGGCATGAGCCCGCTGAGCAGCGTCGCGACGCTCGGCTTCGTCCAGTTCTCCTGCGAGTGAGCGCGCGCGAAGGTCGTCGCGTTGCGCACGAACGCATCCAGGCCCGGCGTCCGGACCCGCGTGTCGGGGTCGTAGGGACCCAGCTTGTCGGCGCGGAGCGTGTCGATGAGGACGACCATCAGGTTCGTCGGACGAGTCAGCTCGCGCAGCGATCGCTCCGGCACCTCGACGCTCACGGCGGAGAGGACGCTGGCCTCGGTGGCCTTCAGCTCGACCCGCACCGCTTCGCCCGCGCGGTCGCTCAGGTCGACCGTCAGCGGCGAGTCGGCGCTCGCCGTGCCCACGTCGCTCGGCTCGCGCCCGTCCTGCCGGAGCGTCACCGCTACCGCGCCGCTCGTCACCGGCACCTGCAGCCGTGCGCCTTCGGGGACCATCAGCGTCCACGCCAGCGAGCTCTTCTCCGGGAGCTCGACCGCGCCATCCTCCCGCCGCGTCGGCGCGCCCTCGAGCGCGGTCTCCTTGCCCAGCCGGAGCGCCGCAACGGCGACACCGAGTCGCTCGCTCCCGACCCGACCCGTCCGCGGCGCGCGGACGCCGAGCGCCATCTCGCCCTCACCGCGAGCCTCCTCGCCGAGGTCGAAGGTCACGGTCGCCAAGCCCGCCGGAACGTCGTGACGCTCGTCGAGCACCTCGCCGTCCACGACGAGCGAGAGCTGGCCGGCCGCCGCGGACCGCACCCGCAGCGTGAGCCTGGAGTCCGCCGCTGCGCGGGGGAGGATCAGCCGCGTGTCCCGACCCTGGCCGGCCACGGCTCCGACCCCGTCGACCGTGAGCGGCCGACAGCGTGTCCCCCAGCCACCCAGCGTGTACTTCATCCCCGCCGACTGGCCGAAGCTGGCCCAGAGATCGCCATCGAGTCGGACCTCCGCGCGATCGAGCGCGTCGGTCAGCACGGCGTGGGCGACGAAGGACACGCTCTCGTCGCCGGCGGTCTCCGTCGGGGCGGGCGTCGGGCGGGTCCGAGCGGCGCTCGCGGGCGGTGGCTCGCCGCCGACGTCCGTTGGGCTCGGGGCAGGAGTCTCGGTCGCGCCCCCGCAGCCGAGCGCGAGCGTGAGAGCGGTCATCAGGCGCAGGGTTCGCCGCATGATCTGCGTCTATCACAGCGTCGCGAAGGGGTCCGCTTGTCGGCGAGATGGGATCCGCCCCGGCAAGAAACGCCCATCGAAGAAGGACTCTGAGGTAGAGTTCTTGAATCGATCGCCGTCGGCGACGTCATTCACCCGCTCCACCAATGCGAAAGCTCCTCCGACGACTCGCTCCGCTCTGCCTGGCCCTCCTCGGCCTGGTGGCCTTCGCTGCGCCCGCGCTCGCGGATGCGCTGGTCGTGGTCCAGGTCCGGACCGGCGGCGGCGATCCGGTGGACGGAGAGGTGACCCTCCGGCCTCGCGGCGGCGGAGCCTCGTTCTCGTGCACCACGCGCGCCGGACGGTGTCAGATCCCTCACGTTCCGGGCGGCCGCTACACGGTCCATTTCGTTCCGACCGAGGGCGAGGCTCCCGCCGATCAGCCGGCCATGATCCCGCCTCAGGGACGCGTGACCCTCAACGTCGCCGCCAACTGACGGCTGAGCCGTTTAGCTCCGTGATTCCGGTGCTTTGCGCCGTGTTCGGGGTTCGTTTCGCGGTTTCGGGCTTCCGTCACTCTGAAAATTGTCGGCCAGGGCTGTCGGCCGGTCTCTTGCAGGGACGTGCCCGGTGACGGTTTGACCGTCGATGTGCCACAGATTGGCACAATGGGGCCCGTCCTACGACGGGTAGGTGAATCGTTTACCTTTCCCGCGACACGATGTATGAAGCCCCCGGCGAGACACCCCCTTTTGTGCTCGCCACGCAGCAGGAGCACTTGGAAATGCGCGCCGTACTACGATCGCTCGGCCTAGGCTGGGCCCTCCTGGCGGGACTGTCCCTCGCCCTCGGAACCGCTCTGACCGCCAGCCCGGCGCTGGCGCAGTTCGACGACGAATTCGACGACGAGTTCGAGAGTGAGCCCGAGCCGGAGCCCGAACCCGAGCCGAGGCCGGCCGCGGACGAAGATCCCTTCGACGACGAGTTCGACGACGGCTTCGACGACGAGGGCGACTCCACCGCCGACGCAGCCGAGGGGGACGGCGCGGTCGACGACGAGGACCCGGCCGCGATCGACGACGACGAGGACGAGGACGACGACGAAGAGGACGAGAGCGTCCGCGAGCGTCTCTTCCGTGCCCAGAACACCTACCTCGGTCCGACCGGTGGTCTCCACGTGGTCGATGCCGGCTCCGGTGCGGTGGGCTCCTTCCGCGTCCAGCTCGCGACCGACTTCTTCTTTGCCAACGATTTCATCGTCCAGGACGACGACGCGGACCACATCGGTGGCTCGCTCTCGATCAGCTGGACGGTGCACGAGATGGTCGAGCTCTTCGCCTCCGTGCAGAGCTACGCCAACGCCAACGACCAGGAGGACCCCGAGCTCTTCCAGGTGCTCGGCGACACCCACCTCGGCATCAAGGCCTTCTACCGAGTGCTCCCCTTCCTGACGGTGGGTGGTGACCTCGATCTCGCCCTGCTCAACACGGTCGGCGACATCGGCCTCGTCTTCAAGAGCACCAGCTTCGGCATCCGCGGAAACGTGACCGCCGACCTTCGCGGACTCGACAACCCGGTGCCCTTCATCGCGCGCTTGAACCTGCAGTACTTCTTCGACAACTCGAACAACCTCGTCGAGGACGTCGAGCAGGCCCGCTACGACAATCTCGACATGCCCGCGCCCTGCGGCTCTGGCGAGGACTGCGAGGAGTTCCGTCACCTGCTGACCCCGGTCGAGCGCTTCGCTCTCGGGATCAACCGCACCGACTTCTTCAACATCGCCCTGGGCTTCGAGCTCCCGCTCGAGGTGGGCGAGGATTTCTACCTCCAGCCCCTCGTCGAGTGGGTCTGGAACATCCCCGTCAACCGCCAGGGCTACGACTGCCTCTACCGTCCCGCCGAGCGTGAGCTCGGGCTGGACGACGGCTGTCTCGCCGAGCAGGGCGTCGGCAGCTTCCCGATGAACCTCACCCTCGGCGCGCGGATCCTCCCGCCGGTCGAGGGCCTGAGCTTCCTCCTCGCCGCCGACGTCGGTCTGACCGGCAAGAAGCGCGACCAGTTCGTTCGCGAGCTCGCGCCGAACGCGCCCTACAACCTCTACCTCGGTCTCGCCTACGCCTACGACACCGTCGAGCCGCCCGCGCCCGAGCCGGTCGTCCGTGAGGTCGAGCGTCGCGTCGAGGTGGCCGCCGAGCTCCCGCTCGAGGGCCGCATCCACGGCACCATCGTCGAGCAGGGCGCCGGCACGCCGGTCTCCGGTGCGACCATCGCCTTCAACGGCCGCGACCTGACCTCCCTGGTCGCCGCGGACGACGGAACCTTCACCTCCTACCGCCTCCCGCCCGGCGAGGTCCTGATGGATCTCAGCCACCCGGAGTACAACCCCGGCCAGTGCGCCGCGACGATCCCCGAGGAGCGCCCGCAGCCCACCGGCACCGAGGGTGAAGCCGCCGAGGGCGAGGAAGCCGCCAGCGGCGAAGAGGGCCCGATGGTGATCGAGGTCCGCTGCGAGCTCGTCGCGCTTCCGCGCGTCGGCGGCATCGCCGGCATCGTGAAGAACGCCGACGGCGAGCCCGTCACCGGCGCGTCCATCCAGCTCAACGGCCCGGCCACCCGCACCATCTCGACCGGTCCGGACGGTCGCTTCACCGTGACCGACCTTCCGCCCGGCACCTACGGCGCCGTGGTCGACGCGGACGACTACCTCATCAAGACCGAGCAGCTCGAGGTCATCGCCCGCGAGAACGCGGCCCCGACCATCACGCTGGTCCCGCGTCCCCGCAACGCGCTGGTTCGTCTCCGCAACCGAGACATCCAGATTCGCCGGAAGATCAACTTCGCCACCAACAGCGCGGAGATCCTTCCCTCCTCCGAGCCGCTGCTCATCGAGATCGCCGACGTGATCATCCGCCACCCGGAGCTCACCAAGCTCGAGATTCAGGGGCACACCGACAACCGCGGCAGCGACGCCCGGAACACCGAGCTCTCGCAGTCCCGCGCCGAGTCGGTCCGCAACTGGCTCATCGGCAACGGCATCGACGGCAGCCGCCTCACCGCTCGCGGCTACGGCCCGAGCCGCCCGCTGGTCCCGAACATCACGCCGGCCAACCGCGCGCGGAACCGTCGCGTGCAGTTCGTCATCGAGGAGCGCGTCGAGCCCGAGGGCGAGTGACGCCAGGCGCTTCGGCGCCACCACGCTGGAAACGCCCCGCCGCTCACCGAGCGCGGGGCGTTTTCGCTTCCGTCCAATGGCGGCGCTCCGAGGTTCAGCGGCGTCGTCGCCAGCCGACCGCCAGGAGGGCCAGGAGCGCCGCGAACAGGCCGGGGCGCGCGCCGGTCGCGCTACAGCCGCTCTTGGGGCAGGTGGTCCCCTGACCGCCGAGCGGCGTGAAGTCGCAGGCCGTGTCGAGGCTCCCCGGCGGGTAGATCGCGCAGATCCCGACGGCGTCGTCGCTCCAGACGGTGCGCTTGCGGGTCTCGCCCCGCGGGGAGCTCGCGCCCATCGCGGCCCAGCCGAACTGGCTGTGGGCGAGTCCGAAGAAGTGGCCGACCTCGTGGGTGAGGACGTTCGGCAGGTCCGCGGGGACCACGCCATCTGGTCCCTCCTCGCAGCCATCGTCGGGGCAGATCGCGTACGGACCGAGTCGGTTGTTCACCACGATGTCGGCGTCGAGGATTTCGCCGTCGTCGACCCGGTGCCACACGCTGGTGACCGCGTAGGCCTCTTCGGGATAGCGGCTGGGCCACTCGTCGAGGAAGGTGATCGCGTTCAGGTTGGGACCGCCCGACCGGTGCTCCGCTCGGCGGCACTCGGCCAGGACCTCGGTCTCCTGCACCTCGAAGTCGAGCGGGGACCCGTCGCAGTCGACGCTGGTCCACTCCGCGAAGGCGTCCTGGACGACCGCGCGGACGGTCTCGATCGGCAGGTCTGGCGAGCCCGACGTGTCCAGCGTGTACGAGAGGCAGCGCCGCTCCCATCGAAGCGGTGCGCCTTCGGTCACACACTCGCCCGGGCGGACCTCGACGTTCTCGGAGGTCAGCTGACACCAGGCTTCGGCCGAGCTCGGAACGAATCCCAGCACCGTGACGAGGCCGAGCGCGCGGAGCATCGTCAGCGAAGGGCGCGAATGGCCGACAAGAGGTCCGCGAGCGGACGAGGCTGACTCACGGCCGGCTCTGCGTGGGACAGCGCTCCCGTCGAGCCGCGCCGGACCAGTGAGAGCCCCGCGCCGCCGGGTTGGACCAAGGGCTCGGCGCCACCGCGCTGAACGGGGAGGGCGCCCTGGGCCATGCCGACCGGGCGTCGGGTGCCGTTCCAGCGGCGAAGGAAGAGGACGTACTCGTGGCCGAGCTCGAGCCCAGCCTCGCCGCTGACCCGCATGCCGAGCTCGCCCACGGCGCCACCGAGGAGCAGGACCTCGACCCGCTGACCCTCGGAGACCTCGCCTTTGGCGACCTCGGAGACCTCCAGCACCACGTCGGTGACGATGCGTTCGCCCTGCCAGCGGGAGCTCTTCGAGAGGACTCGAGCCACCACGATGTCGTCCGATCGCTCGACCAAGGTCTCGAGGTCGAGCGCCTCGGCCAGGGTCGCTCGAGCGGTGCCCGGGGAGACCAACGCCCCACCGAGAACGAGGAGCAGCGCGCACGAGGCGACGAGAGGGGAGGGCAGCCCAGCCATCGAAGGGACTGTAGCACCTTGACGCAGCGTGCATGACACACGTACCAATCGGGGCCATGAACGCCTTCCTCGTGCGCCTCGCCGCGCTGCTCGCCCTCGGGACGACGGTGCTGGCCGCTCCCATCCTCATGGGCTGCGACATCACCAAGATGACGGCCAACGGCACGTCCAAGCTCTTCGTGCGGGCGGCGCCCGGCCTCGAGCAGCACTGGGACTACGAGCTGGCAGGGGCGGCGTTGCCCGGCAACATCGTCCAGATGGAGGGCTTGCTCCGGGTCGTTCCGGAGAACGAGATCCTCGTCACCAACGCCATCAAGCTCTACACGGCGTACGCCTACGGCTGGGTCGAGGACACCGTCGAGCAGCTCCAGGCGGAGAACAACTACGCGGAGGCCGAGGAGCAGCTCACCCGCGCCCGCTACATGTACATGCGCGCCCGCGACCTCTCGAAGCACCTGATCGCGCTCGAGCACGAGGGCTTCGACGAGGCCTACGACGGCGGCCTCGAGGAGTTCGAGAAGTGGCTCGACGAGGAGTTCGAGACCGATGAGCCGGAAGACGCCGCGGGCCTCTTCTTCGCCGGCTACTCCTGGGCCTCGTACATCAACGCCAGCAAGTCGGACATGGCCGCCGTGGCGGACCTTCCCTTCGCCGTCGCGCTCGTGGAGCGCTCGGTCGAGATCGACCCCTCCTTCTTCAACGGCTCGGGCACCGTGCTCCTCGCCGTGGTCGGGACCTCCGCCCCGGGCGCCAACCTCGACGAGGCCGGCCCGCTCTGGGAGCGCGCCATGGAGGTCACCGAGGGCAAGAACCTGCTGGTGAAGGTCAACATGGCCCGCACCTACGCCGTGAAGCTCCAGGACCGCGAGATGTACATCCGCCTCCTGACCGAGGTGCTCGAGGCGGGCGACATCAACCCCGAGGCCCGGCTCCAGAACATGATCGCGAAGCGGCGCGCCGAGCGCTACCTCGCGCAGGTGGACCAGAAGATCCCCCGCGCCGCGGCGCCGGCGCCGAGCGCTGGCGGCGAGGCCGAGCCGGAGGCCGAGGAGCCCGAGGCGGACGACGCCGAAGAAAGCTCCGACGAAGATTGAATGCTGACCGCGGCCCCGCGTCAGACGGGGGCTCGCGGGTCCGCGAGGACGAGGATGGATTGAGGACGTGATGAACCAACCGAGCCGACGAAAGCCCTGGATGACCTTCCTTCTGCTGGCAGGGATGCTGGCGATGGTCCCCGGGATGACCCCGCAAGCCGCGGACGCGCAGTCGACCACCGAGCTGCGGCTGGCCACCGTGGCCCCCGAGGGCAGCCCCTGGATGCGGGTCTTCCGCGCCTGGGACAACGAGCTCCGCGAGCGCACCGGTGGCCAGCTCGGCCTCCGCTTCTACGCCGGCGGCAGCCAGGGCCAGGAGCAGGACTACATCGACAAGATGGGCTCCGGTCAGCTCGACGGCGCGGCGGTCACGTCGACCGGCCTCGGTCAGATCGTGAAGCCGGTCCTCGTGCTCAGCGCCCCCGGCGCCATCGAGACCTACGAGCAGCTCGACCGCGTTCGTCGCCGCATGAACAGCCGCTTCGAGACCCAGTTCAACCGCAGCGGCTACCAGCTGCTCGGCTGGGGTGACGTCGGTAAGTCGCGCCTCTTCTCGAAGCACCGCATCGCGCAGCCGAGCGACCTCCGCTCGCGCCGGCCCTGGGTGCCCTCGACCGACGAGGTCTTCACCGAGGTCCTCAACGTCGTCGGCGCGAACCCGCGCCGTCTGGGCATCACCGAGGTCTACCCCTCGCTCCAGACCGGCATGATCGACACCGTGCCCGGCTCCGCCATCGCTGCGGTCTCGCTGCAGTGGTACACCAAGCTCAGCTTCTACTCGGAGCAGAGCACCGGCGTGCTCATCGGCGCGACGATCCTCAAGAAGAGCAAGTTCGACTCGCTCAGCGCCGAGCATCAGACGGCGCTCATGGAGACCTCGCAGCGGGCGCACCGCCTGCTCCAGCGGGCCATCCGCCGCGAGGACGACCGCTCCCTCCGGGTGCTCGACCGCCGTCTCACGGCCGTCGACACCGCCGCGCACGAGGCCGAGTGGCGCCAGGTCGCCGAGACCGCGCGCAACAACCTCGCCGGCCGCGTCTATCCGCGGGCCCTGCTCCAGGCGGTCATGCGCGCCGCGGGCAACTGAGCCAGCCAAGGGTCACCCTCGACGGGTGACCCGCGAGTCCCGAAAAACTCGCAATTTGTAGGACGGCGTCGGGTATCATCCCGGCGCCGTTCGTCGTTTTTCCGGGCGAACACAGACACGCAGGTATTTGGGGACCCGCTTGAAACTGCTCAAACGCTTCGATGATGGAATGGCCCGCGGTGAGGCCGTGCTCGCCACCATCGTTCTCCTCTCCTTGGTCGTCGTGGCGGCCATGTCGTCCTTCTTCCGCAACATGGCGGACCGCGAGTTCGCGTGGGCCAACGACGCCCTCGCGAGCATCGAGTGGTCGGACGACTTCATGAAGAAGGCCACGCTCTGGCTGGCCATGTTCGGTGCGTCGCTGGCGACCTATCACGCCAAGCACATCGGCATCGACGTCTTCAGCCACATCGCGAAGCCGAAGGTGCGCGCGGCGATGAAGGGCATCACGGGGCTCTTCGCCGGCGTGACCTGTTTCTTCTTCGCGCAGGTCGTGCTCGCGGCGGTGCTCGCCAAAGCGGTGCGCATGCCCGGCGAGTGGGGCGTGGTCGATCCGGAGACCTTCGAGACCATCCACCTCTGTGTGGCGAGCTCGGATCTGCTGGCGAACGCCGACGTGACCCGGCCCGGGCTCTTCTGTGGTGTCCGTGGCTTCTTCGATTCGCTCGGCCTGACGGTGAACACGCCCACGCGGGCGATGGATCTGCTGGTCCCGGCCATGTTCCTGGTCATCGCCATTCGCTTCACCGCGAAGGGCATCGGTGCCTTCCTTCGCATCCCCGAGGGCGGCATCCCGGACGACGAGCTCGAGGGCGCCGAGAAACACGCGGTCACCGACGAGGAAGAGGTCGAGAAGCAGCAAGCGCTCGACGACAAGGCCGAGTCCGGTGAGTACGACACGGACGAGGAGCTCGGCGCGGACTCGGACTCGGACTCGGACGAGTCTGACGACGACTCCGATGGAGACTCCGACTCCGACGACGAGAAGGAGAAGCCCTGATGGAATGGGTGCTGATCCTCGGTCTGCTCGCGCTCGCGCTCCTCGGGGCGCCGCTGCTCGCGATCTTCGCGGCCGCCGCGATGCTCCTCTTCGCCGGCCTCGCCGACACGCCCATGAGCGGCGCGGCGAGCGACATCTTCAGCGACAAGTTCGCCGACTCACCGCTCCTGGTGACCATCCCGCTCTTCACCTTCGCCGGCTACCTGATGGCGGAGGCGGGTACCCCCAGGCGCCTGGTCAGGGTGAGCCGCGCCTGGTTCGGATGGATGCCCGGCGGTCTCGCGATGGTCTGCATCGTCGCCAGCGCCTTCTTCACCAGCTTCACCGGCGGTAGCGGCATCACCATCGTCGCCATCGGCGGCCTGCTCTACCCGGCGCTCATCGCCGAGAACTACCCGGAGAAGTTCTCGCTCGGCCTGGTGACCACCAGCGGCTCGCTCGGCCTGCTCTTCCCGCCCTCGGTCCCGATCGTGCTCTTCGCCGTCGTGGCCGGCATCGAGGTCGAGAAGCTCTTCATCGCCGGCATCGTCCCCGGCGTCCTGACCGTCGTCGCGCTGGGAGCCTACGCGGCCTACAAGGGCCTGCGCATCAAGCTGCCGCGGCAGAAGTTCGAGCTGAAGGAGGCCTTCGCCTCCCTGCGCGAGGCGATCTGGGAGCTCCTGCTCCCCATCGTCCTCATCGGCGCGCTCTTCCTCGGCATCCTCCGCATCCACGAGGCGGCCGCCTTCACGGCGCTCTACGTCCTGATCGTCGAGGTCTGGGTCTACAAGGACGTGAAGTTCAGCAAGGACCTGCCGCGGATCATCACGGAGTCGATGACCCTCGTCGGCGCGATCCTCGCGATCCTCGCGACCGCCATCGGCTTCACCGGCTACCTCATCCAGGATCAGCTGCCGATGAAGATCCTCGAGGCGATGAGCACGCTCATCACCTCGAAGATCATGTTCCTCCTCGTGCTGAACATCTTCCTCCTGATGGTCGGCATGCTGATGGACATCTTCAGCGCCATCGTCGTCGTCGTGCCGCTCATCCTGCCGATCGCGCGGCAGTTCGGCGTGAACGACTACCACCTGGGCATCGTCTTCCTGCTGAACCTCGAGATCGGCTACATGACGCCGCCCGTCGGCCTGAACCTCTTCATCGCGAGCTTCCGCTTCGAGAAACCGGTCACGCTCCTCTACAAGTCCGTCGTCCCATTCATCGGGCTGTTGATCGTCGCGCTCCTGGTCACCACGTACTGGGAGGACCTGAGCCTCGCGATGCTGCCCGAGGGTGACGGCGACAACGAGCCGGTCACCCAGGAGCCGCTCGACCCGCTCGAGGACGATCCGCTCCTCGATGGAGGCGGAGGCCTCGACTCTCTCGAGGACGACCTCGGCGGCGGAGGCCTCGACGCCCTCGAGGACGAGCTCGGCGGCGGCGGAGGCCTCGACGCCCTCGAGGACGAGTTCGACCTGGACTCGCTCGAGGACGAGCTCGACGAGGAAGGCGGCGGCGAAGAAGAGGACTCGACCGAGGGCGGCTTCGACGACCTCGAACGGGAGCTCGGTCTCTAGCCGAGCTCGGCTACGGCTCTTCGGGCCGGCAGACCGTGCCGAGCCCGACCAGACCTTCGCGGGTCATGGCGTTGTCGTTGTCCGACGAGTCGGCCGCCGGGAACGCGTCGTCTTCGAACTGGTAGAGGGCGACCGTGTCGCCATCGCTCACGAACGTGCGTGGGGGCGACGAGAACTCCTCCGTGTAGCGCACGATGCTCGAGAGCCGCGCCTCGTCGACCAACCCCATGGCCGGATCGCCTCCCCGGGGATCATCGTAGCCGAGCACCAGGTCGGCGGTGTCGCCGAGGGCGTTCGGTCCGGAGACACCGCCACAGTCGATGGTGGTGCTGGCCACGCTCATTCCGTTCTGGAACACCCGAGCTCGGCCGGTGCTGGCGTCGAAGGTGGCGGCGAGGTGGACCCAGGTGTCGGCGACCAGATCCACCGACGAGGCGACCTCCACGAAGTCCGGACCGGAACAGCTGAAGCCGAGGGACGGGCGGCCATCGCTGATGAAGAGGGCGTAGCTGCCGGTCACCATGTACTCGTTCCAGCGCCCGAAGAGGTTGTGGTCGCCGGTGAGCGAGTCGGGCGCGGGCCGGTACCAGGCCTCGATGGTGAAGTCGGTCAGGTCGTAGAGGGCGGAGCCGGCGGCCACGAGGCTCCCGCCGTTCAGATCGGCGACTCCACAGTCGGAGTCGGGAGGCGGCATGTCGGTGACCATGTCGTCCGGCGCGGTCATGTCCGTGGGCGGGCCCATGTCCTCGTCCACGCCGAGGTCGTCGTCGCCGGCGTCGGCAACGGAAGCATCGCCCAGGCCCATGTCCGAGCCGGTGCCGTCGCGGTGGTCGTCCGCGTTCGTGAGCAGCGTGCAGCCGCCGAGGAGGGCCACGAGCACGCAGAAGATTCGTTCAGAACTGGCCATGGATCACCACTCCTCCCTCGTTGCGTCCGACCGCGGGGGACAGCTCCAGGCTGGCGCCGGCGTCGCTGGTCGGCGACTTCCGCAGGAGCACGAGCAACGTACCCACCAGCGCACCGGCGATGGCGACGCCGAGGCCGACATCGGCAGTGATGCTCGCCCGACGGAGTGGCGCGACGTCGTCGGCCGAGCAGCTCCGGTCGGCGAGCTCGCCGCAGTCGGAGGCGAGGTCCGAGTTGCGCTTCAACGCGAGCGCGCCGCCCACCGCGAGGGCGACGAGGCCGCCGCCCGCGATGAGGTAGCTGACGATCGGGCCGGCCATGGATCCTCCATCGGTCGAGCCTTCGGTCTCCGACTCTTCGGCCACCGGCGGCGGCGCGTCATCCGCGGTGCGGGGCTGAGCGTCTGCCGGGAGCTCGCGGACCGGGGCGGAGTCATCCACCTCCGGCTCTTCCCCCTCGTCCTCGCTCTGCCGCGCCCGCCGCTCGAGGGCTTCGAGCCGAGACTGCAGCTGCGCCCGGCCCTCGATGTCTCCGGCGACGCTCAGGTAGGTCCGCAGGTAGACCGTGGCCTTGTCGAACTGCCCGATCCGCTCGTACGCGATGTAGAGGTTGTAGAGGATCTCCGGCGCGGTCGTGAGATCGAGCGCGCGCTCGAACTGGGGGATCGCTCGCTCGTACTCGCCCTCGTCGAAGTACGACATGCCCGCCTCGAAGTAGACCCGGGCCCGAGCGATCGGGTCCTCCGGCTCGGCCTGGGCCCGTGCGTCGGGTGCTCCGACGAGGGAAGCGATGGCGAGACCCAGAACGAAGAGGCGTCGCGATGGGTAAGTGAGGATTCGCGCAAGCATCGGCCGAGCGGACCGTAGCCCACTCGGCCGATGGGTTCACGTCGACGGGATCAGAGGAACGAGAGCGAGGCGTAGCCGCGCTGTCGGAGGACGTCCATCGTGGTCACGAGCACGTCCGCGGAGATGTCGTCGTCGGGCCGGACCTTCACCGGCGGCGTGTTCGGCTGGATGCGGTGCCGCTCTTCGAGCCGCTGGCTGAGCGCGGCGTAGTCCGGTGCGCCTTCGCTCGCGGGGACCTCGATGCGGTCCCCCGCCATGGACGCGAGCACGAATCCGGATCCGGTGATCTCGAGGATCAACGGCTCCACGTCGTCTCTCACGCCCTCCTCGGCACCCCCGGCCGCGGTGAGCTCGGCCGGAACTTCGCCGGTCTCGTTCCAGATCGCGGTCACCAAGAGGAACATCACGCAGCAGAGCAGCAGGTCGATGAAGGGGATCAGGGGAATCTCCTGGTCCACGCGCTTTCGTCCCGAGCCTCCGCCGCCGCTGGAAATGGATGCCATCGTCTCTCTCCCTTTCTCCCTCGTGGGTGTCGAGGGGGTGAAGGGGCCGACGCCACGCGAGCGCCCAGGTTCCGGGCGGGCCTCGGATCGACAGAATCGCGCCCCCATGGAACCATCGGCCCTCGCCGCGGTCAGGTACCTCCGTGACCACGACGCTACGAGCCTCCATGAGCGAAGAAGACCTCAAGCCCGCGACCTACGAGGAGCCCGAGCAACGGGCGTTCAAGCCGCCGTCCCCCTGGAAGTGGATCGTCGCGGTGACCGTCGCCCTGGCCGGCATCATCGGCTACTACCAGTGGCGCGAGCGCTCCAAGGAGCAAGCCCTCAGGGACGAGATCGTCCAGACCTACGGGGCCGAGGTCGAGCCCGTTGCTCAGCGCGTTCGGGCCTTCCGCGACAAGCTCGAGACCTGGGTCACCCAGGTCGCCCATGACGTGCCGGACTCCTGGGCGGACGAGCGCCTCGACCTGAGCGGTCTCCACGGCGCGTCGGGGGTCTACCTGCGCATCCACGAGGATTCGGTCGACGACCCCGGCACTCTGGCCGACGCGGGCCGCTCGATGGGTCCGGACGCCATCGCGCGCTGCCTCGGGCTCTCGCCGCTCTCGCTCCGCGGCCTCTACGAGCGGGCCACCTTCGTCGAGTCGCAGTGGCTCGAGCGGGTCAACGCCGCCGACGACAACCTCCGCCTGCGGGTCATCAAGGACGAGCTCGACCGCCGGACCTCCCGGGACCTCCCGGTGCTCATGGACATGGTCCAGAGCGACTACTTCCTGCTCGCCGTCCAGCACGGGAGCGACCGCCGCGAGCATCCGGTCGACGTCTATCTCTGGGACCTGCGGCGCGACGCGCTCCTGCTGAAGACCCGGACCCAGGCGCGCGGCGCGCTCATCCCGGTGCGCGTCGGCATCGGCGACACGCCCTACGGCACCGCGCCGCCGCCTCAGCTCCGCGCCGGGGTGACCGACTGCTCCATCGCCTCGCAGGTGCGGGAGGTCGCGGGCTCGCGCTCCCCCGAGATCGAGTCGGACATGCCGGTCGCACCGCCGCCCGAAGAGGCGAGCGAGGAAGGCGACACCGAGACGCTGGCGCCCGACACCGAGACGCCGACCGCCGACACAGAGACGCCGACGACCGACTCCGAGGCGCCGAGCGCCGAGTAGCTCCCACCGATGGGCGCCGAGGGAGGGGCGAAGCACGGCACGCGCTCTCGGTGGCGCTGGGTGCTGATCGGTATCGTCCTCTTCGGGACCTTTGGCGCGCTGGCCTGGTGGCTGGTGCCCCGCGCCATCACCGCGAGCCGAGACGGCGTCGCTTCGAGCTCGCGCTCCGGGAGCCGGATCCCAACCGGCGCCTGGAGCAGGTGCGACTGGTGCTGCGGATGGGCGTCGCCTCGCATCGGGTGCTCGGGGGTGCTCACTCCCCCTTCGGCGAGCTCCGCTCGGCCGGCCTCGCGCTCGACCTGACCTCTCGAGCGCTGGTGTCGGCAGGACCGGATGACCTTGGCAGTGCGTTGGTGCGCCCGGTAGCCTCGGGCTCGATGGAGCCCATCATTCTCTCGCCGAACCAGCGCTTCGAAGATCACGCCGAGCTAGGCGCGTTGCCCAGCGCAGCTACCATCTGGCTGGAGAAGCCCGAGGGCGATCTGGCACCACTGTTGGAGGCGCTCGCGGCCGCACCACAAACCCAGACCACACATCTGGTGATCGGGCAGCGGGCGTTCGACCCGAAGCGCTTCGAGTTCCCGGAGGACCCGCTCATCGATGCGGACCGGTCCGCGCTCTTGGCAGCGGCGTTTCCAGCCCTGGAGCGGCTGGAGGTCCATGGCTGGGCGCTCTTCGACACGCTCTGCCACCCAACCGTTCGTGAGCTCGAGTTTCGGGGCTGCCCTGCGTGGGCTCCGGGTACGTGGAGTGGGCACGACCCTGACAGCATGGTGTTTCCAGAGCTTCGGTCGCTGATCTGGAACGATGCGGTAGACGCGCACGGGCTCAGCGCTTTCGAAGCCGACGGGCTCGCATGGGCTCTGGACCGCCGCCAGGTCCCGAAGCTCACGGAGATCGAGGCGCCCGACGCAGGCGCGGACCAGCTGGGCAGCAAGAGCGTGAAAGCCAAGTACGGGGTGCCTCTCGCGCGGATTCGCCTTGCGCGGTATTGGGGCACGGAGAAGCTCGCGGTGCGTCCCGAGCGGTTGGAGCTGATGCGCGTCGAAGCGAACGTCGACTACGCAGCTCTCGCCAAGCGGTACAGCATCGAGATCGCCGTCATCGAAGGTGGCGTCGCGCGGCCGGTGGCGGGGTAGCCGCTCGGTCCTGGCGGCATCCACGCCGGTCGGACGACCGTTCGAACGGTTGAGCTACGTCACGCGCGGGTCAAGATCACGCGCGTGAGCTCCGGCGCTGCGCCAAGTCGCGCGGGCGGACCCGCCGTGCCGAAGCCGCGGTTCACGTAGAGCTTGCCGCCATGGCGCTCGTAGAGACCTTCCACGTAGCCGTGGGGGAGCACGTAGCTGGCGGGCTCGTAGCCGAGCGTGACCTGGCCACCGTGGGTGTGGCCGCTGAGCTGGAGCTGAATGTCGGCCGCGACGTGATGGAAGAGCTCGGGCTGGTGACAGAGGAGCACGCGCCCGAGGTCGGGCGGCACCATGTGGATCGCGCGGTCGAGGTCGGGGCCGGGCCCACCGGGAACGGGCTCGCCATGGCCACCCGCCCAGAGGTCGTCGACGCCGAGCAGGGCGAAGCCGCCGCCGCCGTCACCGATCACCACGCCCTCGTTGCGGAGCACGCGAGCGCCGCCGCGGTCGAGCGCGCCGAGGACCTCGTCGATGCCGGCGTAGTAGTCGTGGTTGCCGGGGACGGCCGCGACCCCGTGACGCGCGAGCGGGACCAGTCGCCGAACCAGTCGGCCGAGCTGCGGCGCGTACTGCGGCTCGTGATCCACCAGATCGCCGGTCAAGACGATCAGGTCTGCCCGCGCGTCTTTGACCAACCGCTCGGCGGCACGCAGCTCCCACTCGCCCACGAAGCGACCGATGTGGATGTCGGAGAGCTGCACCAGGGTGAAGCCCTCCAATGTCGCCGGCAGGCCGGGGAGGGCGACGACGACCTCTTCGACCGCGTAGTCGTGTCGCCCGAAGAACGCGGAGTAGCCGCCGAGGCTGCCTCCGAGGACCAGGGCTCCACCGGACGCGAACTGGCCGAGGACCTCCCGTCGCGAGAGCGTCGGTGCGCTCGCGGGCTCTTCGGACGCCTCCCCGGCCACCTCGTCGATGACGGGCTCCACTTCGACAACGGTCGTCTCGCTAGCGGACTCGGCCTCGTCCTGGTCGGGCCGCGCCGGCCACCAGCGCGCGGCCAGCGCAGCGACCCCGCGCGCGATGTCCACGTGAAAGAGCAGCACCGCCGCGAAGATGGTCCCGAGCGTCAGCGCCGAGCCCGAGACCGCCGCCGGGACGATCCACCGCGCGGGCACCAGGCTCAGCCGGCCGGTGAAGAGCAGGACCGGTCCGGAGACGAGCGCGAGCCCGAGGACCAGGCTCGACCAGCGCTTCAGGCCGAAGACCCGCCGGGCCCGCCGGAAGACGTAGACGCCCAAGAAGAACGCCGCCGCGAGGACGGCGAGAGCGATGAGCTGGAAGAGCGACATGCGGTCATGAATGGACGGTCGAGCCGGTCCGTTGATTCCTCTGTCGCGCGAGACCGCGCTCCGTCACGTGCTCGGCCCAGCGACGAGAGGCCGCTAGTCCCCCGGTGGTTTTTCGGGGCCTTCGTCGTCGGCTTCGGGGGCTGCCGGGGTTTCGTCGTCCGAGTCCGCGTCCGTCGCGGAGTTCTCTCCGTCCGGCGAGGCGGCCGCTGCCGAGGGGCCGCGGGCTGCTCGGAAGGTGAGGATACCGAGGACGAGCACCGCGAGCAGGAGAACGACCCACACGGCGATCTGAGATGCGGAGAAGCGCGGCGCGACGGGTGGGGGCTCCCAAGCGGGGTTGGGGGTCACCGATCCGAGCTCGGCGTCGACCACCTCCGTCGCCAGCACCAGGTCGAGGGCGTGGCTCACCTCGTACTCGGCGCGGGGGAGATCGGCGCCCACGAGCGCCTCGTAGCGTCCGTCCGGCGCGAGGAGGTAGAGGATCGGAGCGCGCAGCACTCCCTCGGCCTCGAGCTCGAGCGGTGCGTCGTTGCCGTTGTCCACCACCAGCTCCACCGCGCCGTAGCCGAGACCGAGCTGGACCTCGATGGGCGCGTCGTCCCCCGGGTCTCGTTGCAGCTCGCCTCGGAGCTGGTCACCCAGACCGGGAACGAGCTCGTCGTCATCGGCGACGAGCCGTGCGGTGAAGCGGCGCCGCACGAACCCGGCGGGAGTCTGGAGTCGAACCCGATCGAGCAGGAGCTCACCCTCGGGCACGCTCAGTCGGTAGCGGCTCTTTCCGTTCTCGAGATCGTCGCGCTCGACCTCCAGCGGAACCACGAGCTCTTCCTGGCCCGGGGCACGAACGTACGGCCACTGGCGGCCTTCGGCGTCGACGACCCGAAGGTCGGCGAGATCGGGCGCCCCATGGGCGATCAGCGCGGCGTTCGGCACCAGCCGGCTCACGCCCTCGCGCGCGCCGTCGACCTCGAGCGGGGCCACGCTTCGGAAGAGCTTTCGCTCGACCGGTGACCCCGCGCGCAGGAGCGCTCCCAGCGCAGGGCCGTCGTCGAAGGTCGGGTTGGGCGTGGATGAACCGAGGCTCGCCTCCGAGAGGTTGCCCCGGGCGATTTGTTCGCCGATGGCGGTGCCCGCGAAGCGCTGCGTGTCGAAGCGCGGCGGGTTTGCACGGCCACCGCCGTAGAGGAGCCTCTGGCCAGCTCGACAGGTGAAGAAGAGCGCGGGGCGCTCGGTCACGGCGGTCACCGACAGGTTCTCGAGGGCGGGGCTGTCGCCCCGGGCCAGGACCACGCGGAGACGCTCGCCGGTTCCGCGGCGGGCCGGGAGCGAGAGCCCCGAGCCGGCGCCCTCGGCGCGGAAGATCGCCCCCTCCGCGATGGGCTCCGGCGCGCGACCTTCCCGCAGGTCATAGACCTCCACCTCTTGCGAGAAGAACGGCGTGTCGGTGTCGAACACGAGCTGCGAGGGCACGATGCCCGAGGGGCGCACGAGCTCCACGATCGTCTCTCCGTCGGCGTCGGTCTGCGAGACGATCTCGAGGGGGAGTGAGAGCTCGGTGCTCCGGTCGGCCATCGGTCCGGCGACGAGGCGGAGCAGGGGACCGAGGTGCTCGGTCCCCTGGCCTTCGAGGCGGAGCGTGTAGACCTTCCCTGGTGCCGGGTCGGGCAGCGCCACCTCGAGCCTCTCGCGCAAGGGCGAGCCGAGTCGAAACACCGACCCTTCGCGAAGCACGGCCCCGTCCTCGGCGAGCACCGTGGTCGAGTGCACGAACTCGGCGACGCCGGACTCGAGGGTCAGCGTCCAGACCGCGCCTTCGGGCAAGGTGACCTCCGGCAGTCGAAAGGTCATCTCTTCCCGCACGGTCCCAGCGGTGCCGTCGCGGGAACGCTCCACGGCCTCCGGAGTGATCGCCATCGACTCGGGCGGTCCGCCGCTCGGCCACCGCACCGCGGCCCGGTCGAGCATGGTCGGGACCAGGGTTCCGTCGGCCTCGACCAGCCGGAGATCGGAGAGGTCCGGGCGAGTGGCGCGCAGCACCTCTTCCGTGAGCGGGAGCTGGCAGAGCTGTGTGTCCCCGGGTGACTCCACCGGCGCCACGTGAGGGAAGAGCCGCGCGAGATCGGAGTCCTGAGCGGCGGCGACCGCGACAGCGAAGAAGCCGAGGGCGAGCGCGCAGGCGATGGGCACGGAGCGGCGGTTGGGGGTCATGACGATTCCTGCGGGGCCGGAGTGGACGACTCGGGCGGGTCGTTGAAGACGAAGCGCTTGTAGACCAGCGAGATCACGATCAGCGTCAGGGCCAGACCGACCAGAGAGGCGACGCGGTAGAGGTCCTCGAGATTCCCGAGGTCGTAGAGGAAGACCTTGAGGCAGGTCAGCAGGAGCAGCGCGAGGCTCGCGTAGCGGAGGCCCTTCGTGCGGCGGAGCAGCCCCGCTGCGAGGAGCGCGACCGCGTAGACGGCCCACACGATCGACGTCGTCAGGTCCCGCGCCGGCATTCGATCCGTCGGGATGGTGAGGTTGGGACCGGTGGCGAAGAAGTCGAAGACCATCAGGTTCGCCCACAAGAAGACGAGCACGATGGCCATGCCCCCGAAGGTCGGAGCGACGAGCGGTCGTGCGGGGCCATCTTTGCCACCGGGCCCCGGCTCCCAGGGTCTCCGCCTCTCGCCTTCGAGCGGGTTCATGAGCGCGTGAGCCGCCAGCAGCGCGATCGCGGGCACGAGGTAGGTGTAGGAGATCCAGTTGAGCACCCGCCACGCGCTCCGCAGGTGGTAGTCGAGCACGTAGGGGTTGAGCGCCAGGCGAATGAAGACGATCGCGGCGAGGCCCGCTGCCGTGTACTTGAGACCGGGATGGTCGTAGCGCCGCCAGAGGGCGGTGAAGACCACGACCTGGAGGGCCCAACCGATGGTGATCCACTGCTTCTCGAGCTGCATCGGGATCGCGATGGTGATCAGGGCCGCCGCCGCGCCGACGAGCCAGATCCGTGCGGACAGCGCGCTCGCTTCAGGAAGTGTACGACGCCGGAGGGCGAACGCACCGGCGAGGTAGAGCACGGCCAGACCGACCGGGAGCAGGCCCTGGGTCTCCACGCCCGCGAGCTCGAGATAGACCGAGCGGAGCGGCAAGAGGAAGAAGAGCGCGCTCGCGCCGGCGGCGCGCCAGGCCCAGCGGCTCTCCCCGAGCGACCGGAAGAGGAAGGGCGCCGAGACGAGGAGCACGACCTTGGCGATCATCGCGCCGAAGAGGACCCCGTGCCCGACCTCCGTGACGGAGGCCAGGTAGAGATCGCCCAGCGCGGCGGCGAAGCCGGCGACCACCAGCCATCCGCCCAAGGCGGACCGCGCGGCCGCGAAGACCACCGAGAGGAGCGCGAGCCAGGAGCCCACGTAGAGCGCGGCGAGCGGGTGCTCGCTGCGTCGATCGACCGCGGCGATGGCCACGATGGCCGCGAGCGAGAGGAGGACGGCCCCGTGGTCACCGCTGCGCCTCGCGGCGGGCGCTTTGGGCAGGACGCCGGCGAGGTGGGACGCGAAGGCGACGAGGAGGAGGAGCCCCAGCGTCACCGTCGGCTCTGGCAAGCTCGTGGTGTCACCCGAGCGGCTCGCGAAGATGAGCCCGAGCCCAAGCCCCGATAGACCCAGCGCCGCCGTCTGCAGCCACCGCCAGTCGTCGCTCCGGGCGCTGATGCGGCACAGCGCGATGGGAGCGAGCGCGAGCAGCGTGGCGGCCGCGGCCGTGGCCACCGGCGGAGCGGCGAGCGCGACGAAGCCGAGCGCGAGAGCGCCGAGGGATGCGGCGAGCGACCCGTGGAGCCCGCGGGTGCGAGCGTCGGCGCCCCCGAGCTCGGTGGGCACGTGGAAGACGAAGGCGACGCCGAGCGCGATGGCGGCGAGCGTCCAGGCGACGAAGGCGCTGTCGGTGTGGTCGGTCAGGGTGCCGACGAGGGAGGCCTGCAACACCAACGCGGCCACGACCGCGAACGCGCCCATGCCCTCCCGCCGCGCGAGGAAGGCCGCGCCCGCGCCGAGGAGGAGCGATTGTGCGCCGGTGATCGGGAGATGGGCGCTGAGGTCGGACGCGAAGCCCAGCCCGAGCCCGATGAGGCAAGGCGCGAGGATCGCCAAGCCCCGAACCCATCGCCAGGTCGCTCGCGCGAGCGGGCTCGATTCCTCGTCGGTCTCTCGCAGCGGGGCGAACGCGAAGACTCCCGCGAAGAGCACCAGGACCACCGCGCCGATCCAGCGGCGCGGATCGTCCATTCGAAGGCCGATCCAGCCGATCTCGTAGAAGAGCGTCGCGACCAGCGCGGCGGCTGCGAGCCATGCCCAGCGCTTTCGGATCGCGACCCAGAGGATCGCGAGGTCGAGCACGAGCAGGTAGCCGAAGAGGGGGATGGGATGATCGCTGCCGGTGGAGAGCGCGAGCGGGGTGACGAAGCCGCCGCACAGACCCAGGATCGCGATCGGCATCGAGCTGCGCCGGAGCGAGATCGCGACGCACGCGGCGGTGACCGAGACCATCAGCACGGTCGCGACCGAGGTCGGGTAGAGATCGTAGAGACTCCGCCCGGCCCACGAAGAGATGTAGAGCACCGCGATGCCTGCGCCGCCGACCCACCCCGCCGCGATCTCGTACTTCGGGCGGAGCTTCAGCTCGGCGAGCACGACGCCGACCAGGCCGACCACCATCCCGATCGCGAAGCGGACGGGCGGCGCGATCAGCCCGTGGTCCATCGAGTACTTGAAGAAGTAGAGCCCGGCGACGACGAGCACGATGCCGCCGAGGGCAGCGGCACCTCGAACGCCGATCCACTCCTCCCAGGCGATCGGAGCCTTCGGCTGCGCCGGAGGCGGACCTGCTGGTGGTTGGTCCGCTGGCGCGGGGGTGGGGCCGCCGTCGTTCGGCGGGGGCGGTCCACCGGCGTCCGCGGCGGCGGGGGCGGCCGGCGTCGCGGCGGTTTCCGCCGGAGCAGGCTGCGGCGAGGCCGGGCCTTCGACGGGCTCGGCCGGGGTCGCCTGCAGTGGAGTCTGCGGCTGCGGTTGCTCGACCGGCGGGGCCCACCGCGAGGGCGGTTCGGCCGTTGCGGGCGTCACGGCGGGCGCGGCGCCCTCGCCCGGAGCTTCCGGCGCGGCGGGCTCCACCGGAGCGGGCGCTGCGGGAGCGGCGGGGTGCTCCGGAGCCGCCGGGTCTGGCTGCGCAGGTGCGGCCTGCTGCGGTGGCGCCAGCTGCGGCGGCGCCGCTTCGAGGGACTGCAGTCGGTGGTGGAGCCGGAGGGTCTGATCACCCAGCGAACGCAGCCCCTCTTCCTGGTGGCGAACTTGCTGTCGTAGGTCGCGGATACGGCCTGCCTGCACGGCGACGGCGATGATCAACGCGACGGGTGAGAAGCACGCGATGGTGCCGATCACCAGGTAGAAGGCCTCCTCCAACGAGCGCAGCATTGCTCGCCGTTGGGCGGTGGTAAAGGCGCGGAGCGACGAGCCTGGTTCGCGCGACCTATGACCTGCCACCCGATGTGCGAGCCGCGTGCGGGTCGATCGGCCGCCGAGTGACCGATCGACCTGGGCGACTGGCGAGCGCGGGAGCTACCTCATGCGCAGACGGCTCGACGCCGGCAGCCTACGCCCGGAGACCAAAGCCAGAGCGCAGCGCCTCGTCGATTTCGGCTTCGGTGGCCAGCTCCTGGCGCTCGGTGTTGCCGTTCTCTCGTCGCGTCAGCGCGTTCCCCCGAAGGGTGAGCCGGCCGCCCGACGGAAGGGCTCGGGCGACCATCGCCTCCTTTCGGAAGACGGATGACGGGTGAGTGCTGGTGAACCAGTTGGCGATCTCCCGGTCCACCCGCGGCATCCGCTCGCCGGTGAGCTCGGCCACGTCGATCCATTCGTCGCCCAGTCTGGCCTGGTGCCACCACCGGTCGTCTTCGCGGAGCAGTCTCCGAGGCTCGTGGGGGGTGGCCTGCTCGACGTCGGCGACGAAGCGAATGGGGCCGGTCGACGAGAGGCCGCCGACCCCGACGTCCACGAGCCAGCGCTCCTGGCCGAGCTGAACGGCGAGACAGACATGGGTGCGAGGAGGAATCTCGTCACGCGCTCGTTTGATGCGCACGCGGGCAGCCAGCGGTTCGACCTCGAAGCCGATCGCGTCGAGCACTCGCTCGAAGAGTCCATGGTGCTCGAAGCAGTAACCCCCACGGTGTCGGTGGACGAGCTTCTCCATCAAGTCGTCGGGCTCCAGCGAGATGCTGCGGCCCGCGAGCACGTCGAGGTTCTCGAAGGGGATCGCACGCACGTGGGCATCCATGAGCGCGCCGAGGACCTCCACGCTCGGCGCGCGTTCGCCGGCGTAGCCGATGCGATTCAGGTAGGCGTCGAGCTCGCCGGGCTTCATTGGAACCCTCCTCGGAACGCCAGCTCGCTCACCGGTCGCCGTGGGCTCGGTCCTTCACGTTCCCGGAGCGGCTCGGGGAGCTCCTCGACGGTGCCTCGCGTGCCGATGGCGATCGCCATCTCCACGCGATACCCCTCGTGCACGCGCAGCCACTGATGGGCGCGGTCGTAGTCGAGGCCACCGATGCCGTGGGTGTGATAGCCGAGCTCGGAGGCTTGCAGCGCGAACTGTGCCCAGGCTGCTCCGGTATCGAAGCTGTGACTTCGTGAAGGAGACACCTCCCCGTCGTAGCGGAGCATGGTGTCCGACACCACGAAGACGATCGCGGAGGCATGTTGCGCCCACGCCCGGTTGAAGGGATCCAGCAGGTCCAGGAACCCCTCGAAGCTCGAGTCGCCGCGGAGAGAGTAGACGAAGCGCCACGGCTGGGCGTTGAAGGCCGACGGTGCCCAGCGGGCGGCCTCGATGGACCGCAGCAGATCGCTCTCCGGCATCGGGGCCGGAACGAACGCGCGTGGGGACCAGCGAGTGTGGAAGATGGGGTCGATGGGGTAGTCGGGTCTGCGGTCGGTCATGAGGCTCATCCTTTCGAGGGGAGAGACGCGCCGCTCCGACGCGTCGACATGGGTTTGGTGCGAGCGCCGAGCGCCCCGGCGGCCGCCGCCAGCAGAACGAGCGCGGCGCCGGCCGGCTGGAGTCCGACGAGGTGTTCGTCGAGCACCCAGGCGCCGAGGCAGGTGGCGACGAGCGGGCTGAGCAACCCGAGGAAGGCAGCGTCTTCCCCGAGCGCCCTGGCTCCCCGCGTCCAGACCGCGAAGCTCCACGCCGTTCCAATCGTGCACAGAAGTGCGAAGCCAGCGATGTTCACGATGTCGGGGACCGGAGGAGGGCCCTCCAGCGCGACGGCCGCAGGGACGAGGAGCGCTCCGCCGGCGATCAGTTGCCATGCGCCGACCGCCTCTGGCGTGCCGAGTCGCTGCCAGCGCTTGAGCAACACGGTGCCGGTTCCCATGGAGCCAGCAGCACCGAGCGCGGCCAACACGCCGAGCAGGTCTGGTGACGTGTCGGCGGTGCCGACCAACAGCGCGACGCCAGCCACTCCCACGAGTGCTCGGCCGAGACCGAGCGGGGTAGGCCGGTGACCCAGCAGCGGCCAGGCGACGAGGGTCGCGACCATGGGTTGGGTCGCGATGAGGGTCGCCGCGAGTCCTCCACCGAGACGGCTGGCGCCGAGGAAGAGGAACGCCGAGAAGAAGGTGACGTTCGTCAGCGAGAGCCAGAGAACTCGAGCTCGGTCGGCCCGAGCAGGCCGAGCAGGTCGCACGACGGCAAAGAGCAGGAGTCCGCCGATCAGACTCCGGTAGGCGCCCACCGTCAGCGGGTGGGTGGCGGGCAGGGTCTCGGTGAAGAGGAGATAGGTGCCACCCCACACCGCCGGTGCCATGGCCGTCTCGATGACGTTTCGGAGCGTTGGCCGTCCCATGAGGAGACGATAGTTAGGACACCCATGGGAGAGAATCCGGTGTTATGTGGTCGCACTGTTCACTCATGGTAGACAGTGGTGGTGGACCGACTTCAGTCGATGCGAGTCTTTCGTGCGGTGGTGGACGAGGGGGCGTTCGCGCGGGCGGCCCGGCGACTCCGGCTCTCGAAGGCCGCGGTCAGCAAGCACGTCGCTGCCCTGGAAGAGGCCCTCGCGACTCGACTGCTCCACCGAACCACGCGTCGACTCTCGCTCACGACGGATGGCGAGAGGTACTACGAGCGAGCGACCGCGCTCCTCGACGAGATCGAGGCCCTCGAGCGCGAGATGCGCGAGGGAAGTGAGTCTCCGCGCGGCACGCTTCGAGTGGCGGCCCCGCTCTCCCTCGGCCTCACCCATCTCTCGCCGCTCGTGCCCGCGTTTCTCGCCGAGCATCCGTCGGTCCGCATCGAGCTGACGCTCACCGACCGCATCGTCGACGTCGTCGAGGAGGGAGTCGACGTCGCGATCCGAGCGGTACGGCAGCTTGCCGACTCGAGCCTCATCGCCCGCCGGCTCGCCGTGGCCTCCCGCGTCCTCGTCGCCGCTCCGGCGTACCTCGAGCGCAGAGCGGCGCCCACATCACCCGCCGAGCTGGCCGACCACGAGTGCCTTCGCTACACGGGGATGCGAGAGCCCGACGTCTGGCGATTCGTCGACGACACCGGTCGTGAGGTGGCGGTCTCCGTCGATGGCCCGTTCGACGTCGACAACAGCCTCGCCCTTCGCCCGGCTCTTCTCGCCGGCCTCGGCCTGACGCTCACACCTCGATTCGTGGTCGAGGAGGAGCTCGCGGCGGGCCGCCTCGTGACCTGTCTGGACGAGTGGGCCGCGACCCCCGCCACGGTGTGGGGGGTCTACCCGGCACGGCGTCATCACTCGGCGAAGCTGCGCGCCTTCTTGGCCTTCGCGGAGACGCGGCTGACGATTCCCTGAGCCAGTCGCTCTCGAGCGCTAGACCAGCAGGCCGGCGATGGTCGCCGTGAGGCAGGCCGCCAGAGTGCCGCCGATCATCGCTCGGAGACCGAGCTTCGCCAGGTCGCTGCGGCGCTTCGGGGCGATGCCGCTGATGCCGCCGATCTGGATGCCGATGGAGCCGAAGTTCGCGAAGCCGCAGAGGGCGTAGGTCGCGATGACCACGCTGCGGTGCTGCAGGTGGTGGTCGCTCTGGAGGATCTCCCCGAGATGCGCGTAGGCCACGAACTCGGTCAGCACGAGCTTCTCACCGAGGAGCGAGCCCACGGTCGCGCAGTCGTCGAAGGCCACGCCCATCACGAACGACACGGGCCAGAAGATCCAGCCGAGGAGGTCGGTCAGCCCGACCGGGTCCACCGAGGCGTGGGCGAAGTAGTTGTAGGCGTGGACGGGGAGGGCGAGAAGGAGGTCCGCGAGCGCGACGAGCGCCAGGAAGGCGAGGAGCATCGCGCCGACGTTCAGCGCGAGCTTGAGCCCTTCCGCGGCGCCGCGCGCGGCGGCGTCGATGACGTTCGCGTCGGGCTTGTCGACGGTCATGTCGATCTCACCGCCGGCAGTCGCGGAGGTCTCGGTCTCGGGCAGCATGATCTTCGCGATGACCAGCGCCGCCGGCGCGCTCATGACGCTCGCCGCCACGAGATGGCCGGCGATGTCGGCGAAGGACGACTCGAGCATCCCGACGTAGGCCGCGAGCACGCCGCCGGCGACGGTCGCGAAGCCACCGACCATCACCGCGTTCAGCTCGGAGAGGGTCATGGTCGCGACGTAGGGCTTGATGACCAGCGGCGCCTCGGTCTGGCCGACGAAGATGTTCGCCGCGGCGCTCAGGGTCTCCGAGCCGCTGGTGCCCATCGTTCGCTGCATCACCCAGGCGAGCCCGCGCACGATCTTCTGCATGACCCCGAGGTGATAGAGGATGGTCATCAGCGCCGAGAAGAAGAGGATGGTGGGCAGCACCTTCAGCGCGAAGCTGAACTCGAGGTCGAGGTAGTTCCCGAAGATGAAGCGGCTCCCCTCCTCGGTCAGGTCGAGCAGCGTGACGACGCCCTCGTTGATCGCCGAGAACACCCATAGGCCCGCGCTGGTCTCGAGAATGAAGAGCGCGAAGGTCAGCTGCAGCCCCAGCCCCCAGAGCACGATGCGCCACGGGAACTCCCGCCGGTGCGAGCTCAGTCCCCACGCGAAGAGCAGGAGCGCGCCGATCCCGAAGAGCGAGATCAGCCGCTGCCACCACGGGACCGGCGCGGCGTCCGCCCGGAGCTGCGCGAGCTCGATGCGTTCACCGTCGCTCGCCGCTGCACCGTCGTCGGATGTCTCGGCGCCCTCGGCGCTCTCTTCCTGCGCCGCGACGCGAGCGCCCCGCCCCGCGAACCCGAGGGCGAGGCCCACCGACAGCGCCAGCAGCAGAGCCGCGGTGAGCCGCGAGGCGAAGCCCCTCATCAGTCGGCGTACATCGCCTCGATCTCGTCAGCGAAGTGATCGTTGACGATCCGGCGCTTCACCTTGAGCGTCGGCGTGAGCTCCCCGTCCTCCACGGTGAAGTTCCGCGGGAGGATGGTGAACTTCTTGATCTGCTCCACGCGAGCGAACTTGGCGTTCATCTCGTCCACGTGCTTCTGGATGTCGGCCTCGAGCTTGGCGTCCTCGTGAATCGTGGCGGCGGAGCCCCCGTTCGCCTTCGCCCACGCTTCCGCCGCGTCGGGATCGATCGTCACGAGCGCCGAGAGGAACTTGCGCCGGTCACCGATGACGACCGCTTCGTTGATCATCTCGTGGTTCTTGAGGGCGGACTCGATGTTCTTCGGCGTCACGTTCTTGCCGCCGGCGGTGATGATGATCTCCTTCTTGCGGCCGATGATCTTCAGGAACTTGCCGTCGAAGGCGCCCAGGTCACCGCTGTGGAGCCACTCGCCCGAGAGCGTCTCGTTCGTGGCGTCCTCGTCCTTGTAGTAGCCCATGAAGACGTTCGGGCCCTTCACGAGGATCTCGTCGTCCTCGGCGATGGAGACCTCCACGCCAGGGATGGGCGGACCGACCGTGCCGAACTTGAAGGCATGCGGCTGGTTGAAGGACGTGGGCCCGGTGTCCTCGGACTGGCCGTAGACCTCGAGAATGATGATGTCGAGCTGCGCGAAGAACTCCAGGACCTCGCGCGCGATGGGCGCGGCGCCGCTGACGCAGACGCGCGCGCGGCCGAGACCGACCGCAGGCTTGAGCTTCGAGTAGATCAGCTTGTTGGCGAGGAAGTAGCTCATGCCGCCGGGCTTGCGGCCGGCCATGCGGTCGCGGGCGGCGCGCTCGCCGACGCCCATGGCCCACTTCACCAGCGAGGCCTTCACGCCGGTCGCCTGCTTGAGCTTCGCGGCGATGCCGGCGTGGAACTTCTCCCAGATGCGGGGCACGCCGAAGAAGACGGTCGGCTGGACCTCCTTGAGGTTCTCCGGGACCGCGTCGATCGACTCGGCGAAGTAGACCGACGAGCCGCTCGTGATCGGCCCGTGGATCGTGAACATCTGCTCGGCGATGTGCGAGAGCGGCAGGTAGCTCAGCGACACGTCGGTCGCCTGCATCGAGACCAGGTCCTTCGCCGCCGAGGCGGTCCAGGAGAGGTTGCGGTGCGAGAGCATCACGCCCTTGGGCGGGCCGGTGGTGCCGGAGGTGTAGATGAGCGTCGCCAGCCCGTCGGGCTCGAGCGCGTCGATGCGCGCCTCGTAGTCGGACTCCGGCACCTCGTCGCCGAGGGCCAGGAAGTCGTCCCAGGTCATCGCGCCGTCGTCGGCCTTCGAGCCCTTCATCACCACGACGTGCTTCAGGTCGGGCAGGTTCTCGCGCTCGGCCTTGATCTTCGCGTGCTGGTCCTCGTTCTCGACGAGGATCACCGGCGAGGCGGAGTGCTTCACGATGTACGCGACCTCTTCCGGCGAGCAGGTCGTGTAGATGCCGGCGGGCGCACCGCCAGCCGCCATGCAGGCGATGTCCATGATCACCCACTCCGGCCGGTTGAAGCCGAGAATGGTCACGGTCTGCCCCGGCTCGAAGCCCAGGCTGATCAGCGCGCGCGCGGCTCTCGAGACCTCGCGGCCGTAGGAGGCCCAGCTCGTCGCCTTCCAGACGCCCCCTTCGCGCACGTAGTACGCGGGCGCGTGCGGGCGCTCCGCCACGTTCTTCAGCAGTCGCTTGCAGATGGTGTCGCTAGCCACGGTCCCCTCTTCCGGTCACGCCGCCCCACTCGACGGCGGCGGCGATGGTACCCGAAAACCCCGCTCACGACAGGGTCCAATCCACTACGGATCGAGGTGAGCGGACTTCGCGGCTCGGTCCGGGTCAGCAGCCGCAGCCGCAGCCGCTCTCACAAGCGGTGCTCCACTGGCAGCTGCTCAGGCAGAACTGCCAGGCGTTGCTGCCGCAGCAGCGGTAGCGGCCACCGTTCACACCCGAGTCGCTGGTCCAGTTGCAGGCGTTGCCCGGCTTGAGCTGGCAGGCGCCCCAGTTGCAGCTCGAGGTGCAGACCTGGTGGACGCAGCCGCTTGCGGTGGCTCCCGAGCAGTTGCGGGTCGATCCGGGGGCGCAGGTACCCTCGCCCGAGCAGCTCCAGCTGCCCCACGAGCCCCACGTGCAGCTGCTCGTGCAGGAGCGGGTTCGCCTCTCGGTGCCGCAGTTGCCACAGGGCCGGGTCTCGGTGTCGGTCATGCCGGGGCTGCATTCGCCCGAGCCGCTGCCGGTGCTGCACGATCCCCACGACCCCCAGGCGCCCCAGCTGCAGCCGGCGCCACAGCTCCGGGTCCGGGTGCGCGTCCCGTCGCCGCAGCTGCCACAGGACTCCATCTCTTCGTCGATCTCGCCCGGCGTGCACTCGCCGGTCTCGCCCTCGCAGGCGCCCGCCTGCCAGTTGCAGCTCAGGTCGCAGATCTCCGAGGCCGTGCCGCACATGCCGCACGAGGTGCCGCCGCGGCTCTCGCCGGGGTTGCAGCCATCGCCGGTGGTCACGCAGGAGCCGTCGTCGACCCACACCCCGCCCATGCAGACCTGCTGCTGGGTGCCGCAGCCGGGGCAGGCGATCGAACGAGGCGGGTCACCGTCGGAGCAGTCGCACTCGGTGGGCGCGGAGCAGGAGCCCCAGACACCGTCGGAACACTGCTCCACCCCGGCGCCGCAGGCTCCCGAGCAGACCCGCTCGGCCATGCGGCCGACGGCGCCGTTCGCGTCATCGCAGTCCTGGGAGGCCGGGATCCCGTCCATGTCGGCATCCACGCCGGGATCCACGCACGCACCGGCGACACACATCTCCGGTGGAATGCAGGCCGGCTCGCAGCTGCTCGGCGAGCTCAGGTCCGGGGGACCGGCGTCGCGCCGGGTGGTGGTGTCTCCTCCCCCTCCGCCAGATGCACACCCCGCCAGGAGAACCATCGCCAAGAGGGTTCTTGCCGCACGACCACACATGCCGACAAGCCTAGCATTCCCATGCCCGGGGTAGGTCACGCTCCGGTGAATCGGGCTCATGAGGGCCCGAGCCGTCGATGTCCCGCTCGGGCGGCCCTTCGCACTCGCTTCGTCGACCGCTCGGACTCGTGCTATCGAGCCGCGTCGGCCCATCGGGCCGTCTGGAGGAGTGGCCGAGCGGTCGAAGGCGGCGGTCTTGAAAACCGCAGAGCCCTATCGGGCTCCGGGGGTTCGAATCCCTCCTCCTCCGCCGACCCTGCCTCGCCGGCCCCTCAGCGGGCCGGCGGGGTCGTGGGATTTCGCAGCATTCACGGGCCAAAGTCCGTTGCGCGAGGGCCGAGAGCCAGGCATACACGCCCCCACACCGCCCGCGCGCACGCGCACCACCGGGGCGGAGGAGTTTGGACATGACGGAAGCCGTTTCGAAG
Source organism: Deltaproteobacteria bacterium (assembly GCA_017644045.1). Lineage (GTDB taxonomy): Bacteria > Myxococcota_A > Polyangia > Polyangiales > Houyiibacteriaceae > UBA1660. The sequence continues at coordinate 202,722 of JAEPMI010000005.1, read as the reverse complement.
ATCCTCGCGAACTACGCTGGAGAGAACCCGGGCGTGATCGGCAACATGCGCCGCCTGCTCATGCACGGTCGCCTCGGTGGGACCGGCAAGCTCGTCATTCTCCCCGTCGACCAGGGCTTCGAGCACGGCCCGGCGCGCACCTTCGGTCCGAACCCGCCCGGCTACGATCCGGCTTACCACGCGAAGCTCGCGGTCGAGTCCGGCTGCAACGGCTACGCGGCGCCGCTCGGCTTCATCGAGGCGATCGCCCACGAGTACGCCGGCGCGATCCCGCTCATCCTCAAGGTGAACAACAGCGACAGCCTCGGTGGCCCCGAGAGCCCCTGCTCCGCGCTCACCTCGAACGTCGAGGACGCGCTCCGGCTCGGCTGCAGCGCCATCGGCTACACCATCTACCCGGGCTCCGAGCACCGGAACCAGATGTACCAGGACCTCCGCGACCTCATCGCCGAGGCCCGCAGCGTCGGCCTGCCGACCATCGTCTGGTCCTACGCCCGCGGCCAGATGCCCAAGGAGGCCGAGACCTCCGTCGACGTGATCGCCTACGCCGCGCAGATCGCCTGCCAGCTCGGCGCGCACATCGTGAAGGTGAAGCCGCCGACGGATGTCGTCTGGCAGGACGCCGCGAAGAAGCACTACGAGAGCATCCCGATCGCGACCCTCGAGGAGCGCATCCGCCACGTCGTGCAGTCCTGCTTCGACGGCAAGCGCATCGTCATCTTCAGCGGCGGCGCCGCGAAGGGCCGCGACGCGGTCATCGAGGAGATCCAGAACATCGCCGCCGGCGGTGGCTTCGGCTCGATCGTCGGCCGCAACGCCTTCCAGCGTGAGCACGGCGAGTCGATCCAGCTCCTCCACGACATCATGGACATCTACGCCAAGGCGTAGTTGAACGCGCGCGCCGCCGACCCCACACCCGACCGGTGTACCGTCTCGCGCGCACGCCATTCGTCCTCGCGCTCGCCCTCGTCGCCGTCACGGCGGCGTGGGCGTCGTCGCTTTGGGCCTGCAGCCCGCCCGGCGCGAACAAGCCGACGGGCACGCTGCGGGTGCTCGAGCGCGATCGCGCCGAGGGCGGGCGCGCGCGCTGTCTGATCGCCTTCCTGCCGGGCATCGGAGACGAGCCCGAGGCGTACCTCGAGCACGGCTTCGTCGATCGGTTGCACGCAGCGAACGTCGACGCGGACGTGCGACTCGTCGACGCGCACTTCGGCTACTACCGCGAGCAGTCGGTGGTGCCGCGCTTGGTCGAGGACGTCCTCGAGCCCGCCGAGACCGCGGGCTACGACCAGCTCTGGCTGGTCGGCATCTCTCTCGGCGGGCTGGGTTCGTTGGCGCTCTCCTCCGCCGAGCCGGTCCGTGTCGATGGCCTGATCCTCCTCGCGCCCTACCTGGGCGACGTGGATCAGGTCGCCACGGTGGAAGGCGCCGGCTGGCCCGAGCAGGTCGACGTCCCTGCCGAAGAACCCTTCGACCGGATCTGGCGCTGGCTCGCCACGCGAGACACCGAGGCCACTCCGCTCGTGCTCGCGTACGGCGAGGCCGACCGCTTCCGCGACGGCCACCGGCTCGCGTCCCGCGCGGTGCCGCCGAGCGACGTGCTCGTCGGCGCCGGCGGTCACCGGTGGCCGGTGTGGGAAGAGCTCTGGGGCGCGATCGTGGACTCCGGCCGGCTCCAGCGCGCGTGCTCAGCGCCGACGGAGCGCGAGCCCGAAGAGCAGACCGGGGACGAGTAGGGCGGGCAGGCCTTCGGTACCGCTCGCCGCGCAGCTCGCGCAGCCGGCCTGGGCGCTCGCGCCCGCGGAGACGGTTCCGCCCTCGGAGCCGTCGTCCTCGGTGGTGCCGTCGCTGCTGCCTTCGTCGCTGCCCGGCGTGCCGGGGTCCTCGGCGTTCGGATCGACCGGCGTCGTCCCCGGCCCGAGGTGGGTGCGGTCCTCGTCGGCCTGGTCGGCCGGCTGAGTGCGGCTGCACAGGCTCACGCCCAGGCCGCCGTCCTCCGCGTAGGCGTAGATCAGGTAGACCTGATCGAGCTCGAAGTTGTAGCCGCACATCGCCGAGTTCGGCGCGGTGGTCAGCTCGACGTCTTCGGTGGACACGCCCTTCCACTGCTGGGTCACGTGCACGGTGACTCGAACCGGCGTGCTCTGGTCGCCCTCGGGGGGCGCCTCGACCGTCACCACCCGTCCCTCGAAGATGGCGTCGGCGCTCGCCGCCGCATCTGCGGGCGACTGCTGCATGCACGAGCAGGCGGACGCTCGCGTGGGAGCGAGGAAAGCGGCCGAGGCCACGGTGAGGAGGGTCAGAGCCAGGGTGAAGAGCGCGCTTCGCATGAATTCCTCTCGGTCCGGGGGTTGAGCGACGTCCAGTCGTTGACAGGGCGGCGACGCGGGACTATCCAAGCTGCCTCGCCGAGGTCGCTAGTGCTTCTAGGGCTTCGCGGGTTCTTTGCCAGAGCGCACGTCCGGACGCGAGCCGAGAGGCCGCCGAAGGAGACCTAGGAGAGGTGGCCGAGTGGTCGAAGGCAACCGCTTGCTAAGCGGTCGTACGGTCAAAAGCTGTACCGGGGGTTCGAATCCCCCCCTCTCCGCCAACGGGCCCCGGCTTCCGCCGGGGCCTTTTTTCGTGGCGCGAGGTCATGTCGGGGCCGCTCACCCTCCGGCGCGCAGCGAGGCTCGCAGCAACTCCTCCGTGGTGGGCGAGCGATTCCTCGGGAGCTCACTCCCTGCGATCGCCCGGTTCACCAATGTCCGCGATTCGTGCTTTCGGTATCCCATCGCCGTCAGCAGACTCACGACTTGCTCGATGAGCGGTACGGGGATGGCCGGGCCGGCTTCGTGGCCCACGTGGGCCACGCTGGATTCTCTGGCGCGGTCCGCCTCGACTCGGGCGCGCAGCTCGCTACCGGTTCGGTCGACGGCAACGCGGAAGGTCCGCGCCGCTGCAGCGCAGCCGGAGAGTCCGTTCGCCAAGGCTCCGTAGGGCTGGCCGTCGGCGCGCTCGAACGTGAACGCGCCGTCGTCGGGTCCGGTGCGAATGACGAGCCGGCCGCGATGCGCGGCGTCGTGATGGACCGAGCAGAGGCTCACCAAGTTGCCGCTGTCGTGGCTTCCGGCATCAGCGCGGCGCGCGACGTGATGCACCTCCACAAACGCGGCATGACGACAGCCGGGCACCGCGCACTTCCCTTGGTCGCGCTGAACGACCGACCGGCGTGTGGCTGGCGGCACGGACTGGGCAGACCGTTGACCAGCTCGGAGCACCTGCGCGTCGCAGAGCGCTCGCTCGCCAATCTTCGGGTCGACCTTTACCAACCCCTCCGCGCCTGCTTGCCGCTCGGTCGCGCCGCAGCGTTCGCATACGGTCATGCGGACTTGGTTTGGAGCGCGCCCGGAATCTACGTCTGCCGATGGATTCGCGAGGAACGCATCGACGAGCATTCGCGCAAACGTCTCGTCGTCGACGGACTGGCCGAGGCGCCGCGTCGGTTCCGCGCGGGCTTCCGAGTAGCGAGCGGCTTCGCTGCCGCTCATCCGTAGCGCCACCGTCACCGTCTGCTCTTCGAAGGGGGCCGGCGGGTCGCTCGGCTTGGAGCCGGACGAGTGCCGCGCAACCGTTTGCGCGACCTCCCGAACGGTTCGGCGGACGCCGTCGCCGCTGGCCCACGCGAGCCACTCGTCCTCGACCTCTGGTGTCGCGACCCGCGTCAGCTCACGCACCACCGAATACGTCAGCTCGCCGGCTGCCCAGCGCTCACGCATCTCCGGAAGCTTGCGCATCGCCTTCGCGACACGAAGTCGCTCACGCGTCGTGCGCCCACACCAACCGAAGAGCCGCGAGCAGTACTCCTGAAAGCTTCCGAGCCCGAGCACCTCGTGGACGCGGCCCTCGTGGGCCACGAGCAGTGGCTCGAGCATGGCCACATCGTCCGCGGCTCGGCGCCGAGCCAGCGTCAGGAGCTCCCGATGCGCTCTGGCTGGGTCGAGCTCGTGTGCTGCCTGCCGGTAGGTTTCGTGATGCTCGCGGACGAGCGCAATCGCTGCTCCCATGTCGGTCCCCTTTGCCGATGACACTACCGGCTGGGTGTGACGTTTTCGGGGGCGAACGTTCCTAAAAAATCGAGGTGATGTGGCGATTTGCTCGTGCGAGGATCCGCTCATGCCCGACCTCCCGCTCGACGAGCACTGCGCCCAATGCGGTCGCCCGCCGAACGGCGAAGACGTGGTGGTCGTGCCGCCGAAGCGAGCTCCCGCCGAGCCGCCACGAACCCGGCTCTGGGTGCATCGGCGCTGCGAGGCCCGCTGGAATCGCGACGCACGCAGCTGACCTCGAGACTACGCTCCTGCGATCAGCGGCAGATCTCGCCGAAGATGATCTGGCTACCGCCGCCGGCGGTTCCACTTGCGGTCGCGAACCCCCAGCCAGTGATGCTCGACACCAGGGCCATACGATCGAGCTCGCCGCACCCGTTCCAGTTGTGCCCGTCGAGCGCGTCGCTCTCCTCTCCGACCAGTTCGCCGGCGCGGTCGAGTCGGCGAAAGCGAAGGCTGTAGGAAGGGGCACCCTCGGGGCTGTGCTTCCAGAGGACGCCCACATCGCCGGTCGCTTCGTCCCGAGCGGCCGTGGGGTAGAGCGTGCGCGCCGCCTCGCCGACGGGTCGGATGTCTCGAATTCGTCCATCGGCGCCGAGTCGTCCGGCTTCGATGGGCCGCGGTCGGGCACCACTGCGTGCGAAGAAGACGACGCTGCCCTCGTCGAGCGTCGCGGCTTCGGCGAACCCGGAGATGAACGAGCTGCCGGTGGTGTTCCGGTAGAGTTCTATTGGCGGGGACGGGCTCCCACCGGCCGAGACCGTCATGGCCGAGACCCGCTCGAAGCCGTTCGAGATCGCTACGGTCAGCGCTCCGCCTCGCTCCGCGATGCTGACCCAGCCGTACTCGGGTAGCCGCGAGGTCCACATGGGGGATCCGAAGTCTTCGAACACGCGGAGCGTAGTTCCGGGGTCGGGGTCTCCCTCGGTGCTCGCGACGGCGACCCTGCCATCGTCCATCACCACGGCGTCGTGGAAGATGGTCGGTCGGTCCGAGAGTACGATCGGGTCGGGGCTCGGAGCATCCAGGGGGAACGCTCGGAGACCGAGCTCACCGCCGAGGATGGCCCAGAACTCCCCGTCGATGACGTGAAGCGTTCCCGTCGCTCCTCGGGGGCCACCGTCGCCCAAGAAGATGGCCCCGTCGGTCATGGCGCCGCTCTTGCTCAGGCGAGAAAAGCTCCACTCGCCGAGCCCACAGCCCCCGCCGTCGAGCATCTCCACCCAGAGGATCCCATACGTTCGGCCGTCGAAAGCGAGCGAAGGTGCCGCAGCCGACCGCGATGGAAGGGGGAGCGACCGTGGCGGCATCGGCTCGCACGGCAGCGGAACGAAGGCGTCGAGGGCGTCCGTTCCGTCGGGCGGGGCCCCGTCGCGGGATGGGGTGCTGGCGTCCCGCCGGCCGGGCGATCCTTCATCCGTGGTGGCGCTGGGGCTGTCGTCGAGCGACGACTTCGCGCCGCAGCCGATCAACGCGAGCACCAAGAGAGTGGCGGCGCACGGAGCGGTTGCGGACGGGTGCGAAGGGGGTCGCCGCGGGTAGATCATGTCCTCGGACTAACATGCGACTCGCCCGAGCCCCATCAGCCGAGGCGCGTACGCACGAGCCAGTCGCTCGCCGCGGCCCGGTTCGCCGGCTCCGCCGGCAGCGGGCTGCGCTCGAGCGCCTGCTGCAGTCGCCCTTCGAGCGCGCTCCATCCACCGCGCAACGCCGAGTCCAACGTCGGCTCGATCGCCGCCTTCTCGCCGGCCTCGGCCTTCGCGCTCACGGCGTCGAGGATCCCATCGAACCCGTACTCCGGGGCCAGCGCGCGCACGTCGCCGACGCACTCACCGGTCTCGAGCAGGTGGATGCCCGTGAGCGCCACGCGGTAGCTGTAGAGCATCGACTTCAGCCGCGGCTCCCGCTCGTGCTCGCGCCGCATGCCGTGGAAGAAGCCGCGGTAGTGGCGCTCGAAGCGCTGGCTGATCGCGCCGAGCGCGAGCTCGGCGAGCTCCGCGGTGAGCCCGTCCACGAGCTGGAAGGGGCTGAGGAAGCGCTCGAGCACGTTGCCGTTGCCGCGCAGCAGGAGCTCGAGCGCGCGCCGGAGCTCGTGCGTGGTCAGGTCGTGCTCGACGCCCTCGAAGTCGGTGAGCACGTCGTGGGTCTCCGGCGCGGGCTCGAGGCCGACGAGCCCTTCGAGTGGCAGCTGGTGCACGCCCTTGAGGTCGAGGTCGCTGTTGGGCGACGGGAACCCATAGAAGTGCGCGCCGGTGACGCCGCACTGCACGAGCGCGCCGGGGGGCGGGTTCGCCGCGAGGAAGCGCGCGCCACGCGCGAGATCGGGCCGCAGCCCTTCCGGGAGATCGATCATCGCGCCCTCCGCGCGGTGAGCACCTCTTCGACGATCGTGATCCCGAGCGATTCGATCGCGTCCTCGTCCGGCTCGTCGGGGAGGGTGGAGCGCTCCGCCGCATCGCGGATGCGCGCGACGTTCGCGCGCGCCCTCTCGATGAGCGCCTCGTAGCTCAGCTCCCCCCGCCGAATGGCCAGCAGCGAGTCACGATCGGGTCGGCGAACGATCACCTCGCCCGTCTCCAGGATCTCGACCGCCATCCGCTGCAGCCGCGTCAGGTGCATCGCGTGCTTCGTGTCGTAGCCGTGCTCGGCCTCGAGCGCGGCGCGCGCGGGGTTGCGGGACTTCTTCCAGTGGCAGTACTGGTCCCACTCCTTCTTCGCGCTTCGGTAGCGCTTCTCTCGGGCGAGCACCTCGAGGAACGACTCGCTCAGGGCCGGGGCGTCGCCGCGCTCGATCAGCGTCTCCACTGCACCGAGCTGGTCGCGTGGGATGGGCTTGCGCTCTGGCAACCCGAAGGCGTCACGCGTCGGTGCCTCCTTTGGCGGGTGCAGGAGCCACCGCCGGTGCGTCTCGATGCGGCGGAGCTGCTGCATCGCGTAGCCGCCGAAGCTCCCGGCGACTCGCTTGGTCAGGAAGCGCTCGCGCTCGGCCAGCAGCCGCTCGCCCCATGGCGTCATCACTCGATGGTCCTCGGGCTCGGTGAAGAGCACCTCGAGCACCGTCGGGTTCGCTTTCGCGACCAAGGTCAGCAGCTTTCGCAGCTCGTAGCGGACGTGGTCCGGGCTCAGCTCGACCTGCTCGGGGCCGCCGCGAAAGCCGTAGTACCAACGCGCTGGACCCACCACGACACCCTTGAGATCGGTGTCCGATCCCTCCTGCGCGAGCCCGTAGGCGCGGCTGCCGTGGACCGTCTCGTAGAGGACGGTCGGTTCGTGGTCCTGAGCCATGGGCGCCGACGCTAAGTCGCGCGGCGCGCCTTGGCGAGGGTCAGCGGCAGCTTTGCACCACCGTGGTCGGCAGAAGCGAGGTGACGCAGCCGATGGCCGTCCACTGGCACTCCCCGAAGTTGCCGGTCTCTCCGCAGTCCGGGATGCGGCGGCCGTTCCAGCCGACGCGACCCATCTCGCACTCCGCCCGGTCGAGCCCCGAGCACGCGGAGCGCTCCGTGTACTTGCGCTCTTCGCGCTCGTTGCAGTTGTAGTCGTAGGTGCACGAACCGCTCATGGCGCCGCACCACTCGTCTTCGAAGTACATCGCCTGCCCCGGGTAGACCTCGTCGTTTCCGTCGTTGCAGTCGGCCGGTCCCGAGGGAACGAAGCCGATCGGGCAGCTGGCGCCCGCGAGCTCCTCCATCGCCAGGTCCGGGTTCCCGAAGCCGTCTCCGTCCTCGTCTCGGAAGCAGATCGTGACCATGTCCTCGGCCGGTTCCCCGTCGCAGTCGGAGTCGACGCCAGGCGTGGTCTCGGCCGCCCCAGGATGAATCGCAGCGTTCATGTCGTCGCAGTCGACCGGGCCACAGCCCGGAGCCATCACCGCCGTGTATCCGTCGCCGTCGGCGTCCATGAGCTCGAAGTCGCCCGTTCGCTCGTCGCAGTACTCGCAGACGCGAGGAGCCGGAGGCAGGACATCCGCGGGCACGCAGAGCGCACCACCGTCGGCGCGACTCGCGCACACCTCGACGCCGTTGCACGCGATGCCGTCCCGACACTCGTCGTTGGTCTCGCAGCTCGGGTGGCAGTCGGTGTCGCAGCCATCGTCGTCGATGGCGTTGCCGTCGTCGCAGAGCTCGTCGTCGTCGAGCAGTCCGTTGCCGCACTCTGGCGCCGCGCACATGCCGCTGCGACAGAGGCCGCCCGAGCAGTTGAAGCCATCGGGTTCCGGCACCGAGACGCAGCGCCCCTCCACGCACCGGCCCATCGTGCACTCGGTGCTCTCGCACTCTTCGTCGTTCGCGCACCCCGGACGACAGTTGGCCTGGCAGCCGTCGCCGTCGTTGGTGTTGCCGTCGTCGCAGAGCTCGTCTCCCGAGAGATAGCCGTCACCGCACTCACCGGGGACGCAACGCCCATCGACGCAGACGCCCTCCTCCGATCCGTCGATCGCGCAGGCTCCGCCGTTCTCGGCTCCCTCGCACGGGTTCGGGAGCCCGAGGTCGGTCCTCGGCCCGAGATCCCGGCCCGGCGGCATCCCGAGGTCGGCGTCGCTTCCGTCCGGCTCCGGCTCCAGATCCAGTGTCAACCCACAGCCAGCGGAGCTCCCCAGCCCCAACACGGCCACCAACCCAACCAAGCACGCACGCATATGAGAACCAGAGTAGCGGTGCCAGGCCCCTAGCTCCAACTCGAGCTTGACAGGTTCGGTCCAGGGGCTAAGGTCTGCCTCCCTCAGGGACTCGTGGCTCAACTGGATAGAGCACCGGTCTACGGAACCGGGGGTTAGAGGTTCGAATCCTCTCGAGTCCGCCAGCCGAGCCCCGACGCCAAGCGTCGGGGCTCGTTGCATTTCCGGACCCATGGACGACGCACAGGTCGACGAGCGCTTCATGCGCCTGGCCCTCGAAGAGGCTGCCCGAGCGGCGGCTCGCGGGGAGGTGCCCGTCGGGGCGCTGGTCGTGCTGGATGGGAAGGTCATCGCGAGAGCCCACAATTTGCGGGAGAACGCTCAGGACCCGGCGGCCCACGCGGAGCTGATCGCGGTCCGCAAGGCCGCCGCCCGGCTCGGCAGCTGGCGGCTCGAGGGCTGCACCGTCTATGTGACCCTCGAGCCCTGCCCGATGTGCGCGGGGCTCTTGGTCAATGCCCGGGTGCCTCGCGTGGTCTGGGGCGCGGCCGACCCGAAGGCCGGGGCCTTCCGCACCCTCTACCGGATCGGCGACGACGAGCGGCTGAACCACCGAATCGACGACTTGGGCGGGGTTCTGGAGGACGAGTGCGCGGCCGCTTTGCGCGAGTTCTTCCAGGCGATCCGGGCCAAGCGGCGGGCCCGCTGACACGAACGAAATCCGGGGGTTGACCGAACGAAGGTCGATGCTAGTTTCCGCCGCGGAGAGCTGGCCGAGCGGTCGAAGGCGCTTGATTCGAAATCAAGTGTACCTCCTGGGTACCGTGGGTTCGAATCCCACGCTCTCCGCCATTATTGACAAGTCCCATTCGCTGTCGCCTCGGTGACGGCGAGCCCCCGGAGGGGTGACCGAGCGGTCGAAGGTGCACGATTGGAAATCGTGTGTGCCAGTGATGGTACCGAGGGTTCGAATCCCTCCTCCTCCGCCCCGACGTGCTATAGACGTCGACAATTGTGGTCCTGCCAACGCTGGCCCGCGAACCCCGCCAGGCCCGGAAGGGAGCAACGGTAGCGGTATCCAGCGTGTGGCGGGGCCCTTCCTAATTGCGCACGCGGCTACACGTTCGTGCACGTCCTCGTACTCGTGGACGTGCACGTGCACGAAGAAGGCCGGAACGCGCAGATGGGGTGGAGCAAGCCCCGAGTGGCGCCAACGCACCTCGACAGCAGCCGCCACCGGGTATGCCGGAGGAAGTCAGCCTCGATCGTGCACGTGCACGAGGACGAGTACGAGGACGTGCACGAGTCGCCGCAGCGGCGGCGACTGGGTGAATACGCGACTCAGGGGGACAGGCGGCGGGTGTAGACGTCGCCGTTCGCGCCGCTGCGGTGGTCGATCCATCCGACGTGGATCGTGCCGCCGGCGACGAAGACGTGCGGTCGCTCGCTGTCGCTGGTGCCGGCGCCCGAGGTGTCCATGCGTTGATCGTCCGGCTGCCAGGTGCGGCCGCCGTCGAGCGAGTAGTTCGCGTGAATGTCGAGGAAGCCGGAGCGGTCGTCGGCCCACGCCGCGCCGACCAGTCCGCTGCTCGCGGCGATCGAGAGATCGAAGCTCGTCGACGTGCCCGCCGCCGTGCCGGTGTCGAGACGCTGGGCGCTCTCGAAACTGCCGCCGGCCGTGTTGCTGTAGCGGGCGATGATGTCGGCGAAGCCGGAGCGATAGTCGACCCACGCGACCACGAGCTCGCTCGGGCCGCTGACGGCGATCCGCACGCCCGTCGAATCGTGCGGGAGCGGGTCGTCGTCGATGCGGGTGGCCGTGCCCCAGCTCGCGCCCGAGTTGGTCGAGCGGTTGAAGAAGATGTCGAAGGAGCTGCCGTTGCGGTCGTCGATCCACGCGACATAGACGTTGCCGTTCTCCGTCGCGACGACCGGATCGAAGCTCGAGGCGCCGCCCGCCGTGCCGCCGTCGAGGCGTCGGTCGGTGGTGCTCCAGGTCGCACCCGAGTCGGTCGAGCGCACCGTGTAGATGTCGAGCGCGCCGTTTCGGTTGTCGCGCCAGACCACGTGCACCTCGTTGCCGTCGGCCGCGATCTTCGGGGCCGACGCCACGAAGCTGGTCCCCGTCCCGTGGTCGAGCTGCAAGGGGGCACCGAAGCTCGAGCCGCCATTGGTCGACCGGAGGAAGAACACGTGCCGGCTGCGCGCCGAGGTGAAGGCCTCGTAGACGACGTAGACGTTGTTCCCGCTCACGGCGGTCTCGACGTTGAAAGCGTCGATGTTCATGCCCGCGTTGAGTCGGCCGCTCGCGCTCGGGAACGACGCGCCGAAGTCCGTCGAGCGGTCCCGGTACATCTCGCGGTAGTTGGTGCCGCCGCGGAAGTCCGCCCAGTGGACGTTCACCGTCTGGCCGCCGTTCACCACGGCGAAGCGCGGGCCGATGGCCGGACCGGAGGCGTCGTCGAGCCGGGTCGAGCTCGCGCCCCAAGTGGTGCCCGAGTTGGTCGAGCGGTTGAAGAACACCTGGCCCGCGGTGCTCGGGGTCTCCATCCAGGTCGCGTAGACGCGCGAGCCGCCGTCGCCCGACATCTGGACCTGGACCGAGTTCTGCGACCCAGCCGTCGTGCCGAGGTCGACCCGGCGATCGGCGGCGGGCTGCGGATCGAGGCAGCCCTCGTCCGTCGCGCCATCACAGTCGTTGTTCAGTCCGTCGCAGATGGTCTCCGTCGCCTGGTAGGTATCCGGCAACGAGCAGCCCCAGCCGCTGGCGCCGTTGCAGGTCGGCGTCCGGCCGGCGCAGACACCGCGCGTCTCCACGCAGCTCGCAGGCGTCGAGCCCGGCGGCGCCGGCGAGTCGTCGACCGTTCCGTCGCAGTCGTCGTCGATGCCGTTGCAGAGCTCCATGGTCGGCTCCACGAGGGCGCCACCGCAGCCGAGCGTGCCGCCCGAGCAGACCACGCTGCCGTACACACACGAGCCGGTGTCGGTGCTGCCGCAGCGTACGCCCGTGCCGGGTAGCGACGAGCCGCCCGGGTTCTCGTCCGTCGTCCCGTCGCAGTCCTCGTCCGTGCCGTCGCAGGTCTCCGGGAGCATGCCGGTGCCGCCGATGCACACGAGCGTTCCTCGGCGGCAGACGTTCGTTCCCGGAGAGCAGCGGCCGGTCGACGAACCGCACGGGGTACCGACCACGGTGTCGCTTTCGTCGATGATTCCGTCGCAGTCGTCGTCGACGCCGTCGCAGTCGTCCACGCCGCCGGTCGGGGTGCACGGGTACTCACAGCCGGTGGTCGGGAGTCCGTCGATGTCGACGAAGCCGCCATCGCAGGCGCCGATGCCGCAGATGCCCCCGGTACACAGGCCGGTCGCGTTCACGAAGTCGCAGCGGGTCCCGCAGGTGCCGCAGTTGTTCGGGTCGGAGGTCGTGTCGAAGCCCTCGTCGATCATCCCGTCACAGTCGTCGTCGACGCCGTTGCAGGTCTCGGCGCCCGTCGCCGAGCACGCGAGCTCGCAGCCGTTCGAGGGGTCGCCGTCCACATCGACGAAGCCCGCGTTGCAGTCGCCCATCGCGCAGCTGCCATCGGTGCACATCGCCGAGGCGTTCGGGAACGCGCACACGTTGCCGCAGGCACCGCAGTTCTCCGGCGTGTCGAGCGGGATGCCCTCGTCGACGCTCGAGTCGCAGTCGTTGTCGCGCTCGTCGCAGACCTCGTCGCCGCTCTCGAGGCACTCGTACTCGCAGCCGTTGGTGCCGACTTCGTCGATGTCGTGGAAGCCGATCTCGCAGCGGTCGACCACGCAGCTGCCGGCCTCACAGCCGGGGAACGCGCCAGGCAGGATGCAGACCATTCCACAGCCGCCGCAGTTCCGTTCGTCGGTGTCGGTGTCGATGCCCTCGTCGACCAGCCCGTCACAGTCGTCGTCGAGCTCGTTGCAGGTCTCGTCGCCGGTCGCGACGCAGCCATCGGCGGCTCGAGCGTCGGGCCGACCCATGTCGGCCACGCCGCCGTCGCCCTCCTCGCAGCCCTCCAGGCAGAAGGGATCCACGTCGCAGCCGCTGAGGAAGAGCACCCCGACCATCGCGACCGCGGAGCCGGCCGACCGGAGCCGCGCCCGGTCGACGCGGCGCCGGCGGAGCCCGAAGAGCGCCAGGAGCGCCAGCGCCATGAGCGGGGCCGGGACCTGACCCTCGGAACCGGTGGTGTCGCAGGCGCAACCGCCACCGCCGGTGGCCAGCGCGAGTCGCGGCTCCTCCATGCGAGGCGCGACGTCGTCGGAGATGCACTCGCCGTCGTCGCACATCGTGCCCTCCGGGCAGCGCACCAGCCGGCAGGGATCGTCGACGCAGGTGTCGCCGCGGCACACCCGGCCCGAGCCGCACGCCGGGTTGCACTCGTTGGTCACGCACTCGTCGTCGACGCAGGACTCGCCCGCCGAGCACCCACCGCAGGGTTCCGGCGCGCAGACTCCGTCCATGCACGCCTCGCCATCGGCGCAGGCGGTGGTGCAGACCGGTACGCAGCTGCCCTCCGAGCAGTACTCGCCCTCGGCGCAGCTCACGCCGGCGCAGGGGTTCGGCTGACAGGTGCCCATCCGGCACTGCTCACCGCTGGGGCAGCCCCGGCCGTAGCAGTTGTCCTCGACGCAGATGCCGCGCACGCAGGCGCGACCCTCCGCGCAGCGGACGTCGGCGCAGAGATCCTCGCACTCGCCGGTCAGCGGGTCGCAGACCTCCGAGTCGGCGCACTCCACGTCCTCGCACATGCCCGCGCGGCAGTAGCCGATGATCCCGGCGTCCGGCATCGCCAGGCTGGTGTCGCACTCGCGGCCGGGCGGGCAGGGGAACTCGCGGTCGATGCAGGGTGTGAGACAGGTGCAGTCGAGGCACACGCCGTCGCCGGGGCAGAGGCCGTCGCCCGAGTCTTCGTCGACCATCCCGTCGCAGTCGTCGTCCTCGCAGTTGCAGATCTCCGGCGCCGGCGAGCTCGCGCCGCGGCAGACCAACGCACCCGCTTCGCAGCGCACGCGCCCGGGGACGCAGCTGTCACCGACCGGGCCGTCGACCACGTCGTAGCCGCCCATGCCGTCGGGGAGGCACATGTCGCCGCCGCCCGGGTTCCCGTCGTCGATGACGCCGTCGCAGTCGTCGTCGATGTTGTTGCAGACCTCGACGCCGGGCGTCGGTGCGTCACAGCCGACCCAGGCGCCCATCGAGCACATCTCGGTGCCGGTGCCGCAGCTGGTCGAGCAGGTCCGGGTCAGGCCCTCGTCCGTCATCCCGTCGCAGTCGTCGTCCATGTCGTTGCAGGCTTCGATGCCCGGGGTCGGGGCCGTGCAACCGACGAAGCTGCCGGAGATGCAGACCTCGGTGCCGGCCCCACACGCGGTCGAGCACGCCCGGGTCAGGCCCTCGTCGGTCCGGCCGTCGCAGTCGTCGTCGTCGCCGTTGCACGACTCGACGCCGGGGCTCGGCGCGGTGCAGCCCACGAAGGTCCCGCCCATGCAGGTCTCGGTGCCGCTGCCGCAGATGGTCCCGCACGCGCGGGTGATCATCTCGTCGGTCATGCCGTCGCAGTCGTCGTCGTTGTCGTTGCAGACCTCGATGGTCGGCGTCGGCGCGTTGCAGTCGGCGTAGACGCCACCGGTGCAGACCTCGGTGCCGGCGCCGCAGGCGCTCGAGCACGCGCGCGGCGGGAGCCCGTCGTCCACGGCTCCGTCACAGTCGTTGTCGATCCCGTCGCAGACCTCCGCCGAAGGCGTTGGCGCGGTGCAGCCGCCGAAGCTGCCCGCCGTGCACATCTCCATGCCGGAGCCGCAAGCGGTGGAGCAGCCCCGCGTGACGCCCTCGTCGACGTTGAGGTCGCAGTCGTTGTCGAGTCCGTCGCAGGTCTCGAGCTGCGGCGTGCAGGTCGGCACGAGGCCGGTGACCTTGGCGAGCAGATCCTCGAAGTCGTTGTCGCCGCCGCGGAAGAGGTCCTCGAAGCCGAAGTAGTAGGTGTTGGCGAAGGTCGCGCTCTCGTAGACCAGGAAGTGCACGTAGTCGCCATCGTCGTTGAGCGACTTGCTGGTGAAGTAGGTGCGATGGTCCTGGTTGTCGGCGGCGGCGCCGCCGCAGTGGTCGTTGTCCTCGCCGGACGTGAGCCGCTCGGGGGTGCGAATGAAGAAACCGATCGCTCGACCGGGCGCGAACCCCGGGAGGGTGGAGAAGTCGATGGTCCGCTCCCAGCTCGTCGCCGACCCGTCGGTGTCGCGCATCGACACCGGGTCGCACGGGCAGTCGCACGCGCCGCTGGTCGGGCGACAGTCGAAGATCATGTGGAGGTTCGCCGGGTTGGTGACGTCCTCGTCGGTCCAGTAGTAGCCGAAGATGTTCAGGTACCCGGCGCCCTCACCGATCATTCGGAAGGTGACCGGATAGTTGCCGCTGCCGAGGGGCTGCTCGACCGGACGGTACGCCTCCGGCAGGACCGAGGCGTCTTCGATCGCACTCACCGCACCGTCGGTGGTCTCACCCGTGGGCTGGCGATCGAGGCAGGCCTGCATGCGACCGGTCCGCGGCACGAGGGCGCCGTCCACCTGGCTGATGTAGGCCGCCGCGTCGGGCGGGAAGAAGAGAAGTGCCCCGAGGGCGACCAAGAGCAAGCGACGGAGTGAGCGCACCCCCCAAAAGTAGCAGCTTCGATGGGGGGCTGTCATCCAGCTTTTGTGAACTTATCCGCTCATAGTAGGAACGGAACGATGGCCTTCCGCGTCTTCGGGTAGTCCTCGAACTTCTCGTGGTACCAGCGGTGGTGGGAGATGGCCCGCGGCAGGAGGTTCGCCGTGGTGAAGAGGGCGAAGACCAGGCCGGGGATGGTCCAGGCCGCGAGGGCGAAGCCGAACCACTCGATGATCTCCCCCAGGTAGTTCGGGCTGGTGACCCAGCGGAAGGCCCCGCCGTGGGGAATCTTGTAGCCGGTCTCCCCGGGCTTGCGGAGGTTGCGGAGCAGGTGGTCGGAGTGATGGTTCATCGCCCAGCCGAAGAAGAAGACCGCCAGGCCGCCGAGGAAGCGCGGGTCCGTGAGCCACTCGTTGGTCCACAGGTGCGGCGCGAGCTCGGTGACCGCGAAGCCGTTGAGCGCGCCGTTGCAGCAGTTGAAGAGGATGGCCAGGACCACGGTCATGAGCGGCTTCCGCTTGCCCTTGCCGCGCATCAGCAGCGGGAAGATGAACGAGCGCCAGACGTAGTGGGTCTGCCAGAGCCCGAGCATCACCAGGGGCGCGCTGTCGAACGCGTGCTCCGACTGGAAGAACATGAAGGCGAAGCCGATGGGGGAGGGCGCCTCCATCAGGATCCAGCCGAGCTTCGCCGGAATGGTCGGGCCCCAGCCCTCACGGAAGTGACGGCCGTAGGGCGCGGTCACGAAGAAGAGCGCGGGGAAGGACAGCGCTCCGAAGGCGACCACGAAGACCAGCGCCCACGCGTAGAGGGGGTATTGCTCGAAGGGGAAGGCCGGCACCTGGCTTCGTTACCCCAAGCGCCCATCGACGTCGAGCGATCTGCGTTCGCGGCGCAGAGCGCTATGCTCCCGCGGTGCTTCGCTTCGTCTTCGCCAGCCTCGTCCTCTCGGGCTGCTACCTGAGCCACGAGCTCGAGGAGCGCCCCGACGACTTCCTCCCGCCGGACTTCGGCATGACCGACGCCACCGTCGCGCGCGACCTGGGCACCGACCTCGGTCCGGCGGACGCCGGCTGCGTTCCCGGGCTCGCCGACGGCTCGGTGACCGTCCCGCTGGACGGTGGCACGCTGGTGACCACCTGCGGCGCGGCGTACGGCGAATGCGCCGAGCCGGGCACGCCGGACTCGGATCGCGATGGGGACGGCTTCCCCACACGCGTGGACTGCAACGACTGCGAGGCCGGCATCAACCCGGGCGCCTACGACCTGCCGAGCAACGGCTACGACGAGGACTGCGATGGGCTCGACGGGCTGCCGCCGTGCCCCGCCGTGGAAGCGGGCGATGGGCCGAGTCCCCGCGACGCGCTCGCCGCCCTCGGGCTCTGCCGCGACGCGGACGAGGGCTGGGGGGTGATCTCCGCCCGGCTCGGTTCCGCGGATCTGATGCAGCCGCTGGCGAGCGAGGAGCAGATCACGGTCGTCGACCAGATGGGCGTCAACGACCCACTCGCCGGCTCGCAGATGCTCTCGATCAGCAGCGGCGCCGCCCGCGAGCCGAGCGGACTGACTCCGCTGCGCTGCGCGAACTTCGACTCGCCGCACGGGTTCCCGGAGGGCTTCCCGGTGGAGAGCCCCGCCTGCCCCGGAGTGATGAGCGGCTCACCCTTCGACTCGCTCGGGCTCGAGGTCCGGCTGAAAGTCCCGACCAACGCGGTCGCGCTGACCTTCGCCTCCTTCTTCTTCACCCAGGAGTATCCGAGCTTCATCTGCTCCTCGTTCAACGACTTCTATGCCGTGCTCCTCGAGCGCGACGGCGAGCCGTCGGCGAACATCGCCTTCGACATGGAGGGCAACCCGATCAGCGTGAACGCCTCCTTCCTCGAGGCGTGCATCGCGGGCAACTATGGCGGTCGGCGGTTCGACTGCTCGCTCGGCACCGAGCCGCTCGGAGGCACCGGCTTCGACTCCGACAGCTGCGCCGGACGGCTCCCCTTCCGGCGCATCGCCGGCGCCGGCACCGGTTGGCTCCGCACCACCACGCCGGTGACCGGTGGCGAGGAGATCACGCTCCGCTTCGTCATCTGGGACTCCGGCGACGGCTGGTTCGACTCGATGGCGCTCATCGACGCCTTCGAGTGGGTCGTGCGGCCCCCGGTCGGACCCGACTGCCCGACCTGCTGAAGCGCGCGTCAGCTCTCCGCCGCGTCGACGGTGGGGTCGACGCCGAGGTCATCGCCGACGCGTCCTTCGCCAGATCGGATGAGCGCGCGTCGAAAGAACACCGGAGCGACGAGCTCGTTGATCGCGACGACCGCCATGGTCAGCGCCGCCGCTTCACGGAGCTCGGGGAAGGTCCGCGCGAAGAGCAGCGAGAGCGCGATCGCGAGGCCGGCCTGGGGAAGCAGCCCGAAGCCCACGTAGCGGCCGACCACCGGAGGCCCACCCGCGACGCCTGTCGCCAGCCGTGTGCCTCCGAGAAGGCCGACCGCGCGGACCGCGACCAGGACCACCGCGGGGACGCCGACGGTGGCCAGCGTGTCGAGGTGGATGTTCGCCCCGGCGACCGCGAAGAAGACCAGATAGAGCGGTAGGGAGGCTCCGGCGATCTCCTCGAGGAGCCGGTGCCCTTCGTCGCTGGCGTTCTCCACGAGCACGCCCGCGGTCAGCGCCGCGATGAGCGGATCGAGTCGCAGCTCCGTGCCCACCTCGGCGATGACGATGCACAGCCCGACCACGAAGAGGCTCGCACCCCCGCGGACCCGGCTCAGGTAGAGCAGGAGGACGCCACCGGCGACGAGTCCCGCACCCATCGACCCGAAGAGCTCCCACGCCAGGGTGGCGAGCGTGCCGATCGCGTCGGCCTCGCCGTCGAACGTCGCGCGGGCCACCGCGGATCCGAGCGCGAAGAGGACGATGATCACCAGGTCCGCGACGACCACCACTCCGAGGAGGGTGCGGGTCACCGGTCCATCGGCGCGAAGCTCGGAGCGAACCGCGATGACCACGGCGGGAGACTGCGCAGCGAGGACGATCCCGAGGACGAGCGCCGCGGAGAGCGCTTCCGAGGTGTCGAGGGAGGCGACGAAGGGGAGCAAGGGTCGGAGCAGGAGGACGGCCCCCGCGAGGAGCAGCGTGGTGCCGACCACCGCGATGAGCGTGATCCAAGCGATCGACCGGAGGAGTGGACGCGTCCGGCGAAAGCTGAGCTCGCCCCCCGCGGTCAGGGCGATGAGCGAGATCGCCACGCCGTTGACGAGCTGCATCCGCTCGACGGTCCCGGTACCGAGAAGCCCGAGCACCCCGGGGCCAGCGATCACGCCGATCGCCAGGTATCCAGTGAGCTTCGGGAGGCCGAGGCTCCCGGCGATCTGGCCCGAGAAGAACGAGGCGAGCATCACGAAGCCGAGGGCGAGCGTGAGTCCCGCGCTGGCTGTCGTCTGCGGATCGAACGACCGGGCGGCCCACATGAAGCTGCCGATCAGCGCGAGCATCACGAGGCGGGAGCTCATGTCGACCCACGAGGGCGAGCATCGGTCGCGAACACTCGAAAGAGGAGATGGACCAGGGCCTCGGAGAAGAGCGAGCCGCCGACGACGGCGGTGACCATGAGCGGGACGGCGCGTCCGGGGTAGAGGGTCTGGACGTTGACCACGATGGCGATCGAGAGGGCGCCGATGGGTGCGCTCACCAGCGCTCGCGACACTGGCCGCTCCTCCCCCGGGAGATGTGAGAGCAAGCCGCGCCAGCGCGCGAAGCGGACCGCCGCCAGCCGCGCGAGGAGCCGCGCGACGACGAAGGCCGGGAGCATCACCCAGCCCAGCCAGAGATCGAAACGCCACAGCGAGCCGGCCACGAAGAGGAAGAGCAGGTACACCGGGCGTTCGAGCCGCGTGAGGGCGGCGCGGGTCTCCGCCTCGCGCGGCAGGGGGAGGTTGGCCAGGACGAAGCCCACCACGAAGCACGTCACGATCGGCGAGACCGAGAAGACGCTCGCGGCCCCCGCCGAGAGCGCCACCGACCCGAGCAGGACGGCGATCCCTTCCGAGTCGCTCCTGGCCGCGCGAAGGGCGACGTAGGTGATCAGTCCGAGGCCGAGGCCCATGCCCAGAGTGACGAAGAGCCAGCCGATGGGTGGCAGGCTCCAACCGACCGAAGCGGTAGGGCGGAAGAACGCGCTGAGGATCGCGAGCACGGCCACGCCGAGAAGGTCGTCGAGGCGGGCGACGTTTCGCACCACCTGGACCGCGTCGGCCCCGAGACCGCTCGCCGAGAGCAGCGCCGCTGCGGTGGGTGCCGCCAGACAGCCCACGGCGCCGAAGGCCACGGCGTCCCTCACGAGCCGGTGGTCGGTGGCGGGGATCTCGGCCACGTGGAGCAGCGCGCCCATCGCCAGTCCCACCACCACGAACGGCACGAAGGTGACCACGCTCGAGAGCTGGCGGGTCAGCGGCGACCAGCGCGCGATGGCTCGCAGATCGAGCTGGAGGCCGGCCAGCACTCCGACCCAGCCGAGGCCGATGTCGAGGAGCGGGCCCAGCTCCAGCAAGACCTCGTCCGTCAGGAGCCCGACCGACGGTAGGTGTGCGATGGCTCCGAGGACGAAGAAGGGGAGCCCGGCAGCGACGACCTGGGAGATGCCCAGGAGCTCCTCGGCCCGTTGGACCGCCGGATGTGCCGCGAGGAAGGCGAGGGCCAGCAGCGCCAGCAACCCCAGCACACTCCGGAGGGCCAGACTGGTCTCTGCTCCCGCGCCGGTCGCGAAGAGGAGGAGCGCGCCGACGGCGACGAGGCGCATCCTCGACATGGGCCGAGAATGTAGCTCCGGCCGCAGCCAGGGGAAGCCCCGATCGGACGGGCGTGGTCCGACCAGGGGGCCGGGCCGTGAGGCGCGGTCAGGCGGGCTGGTTGCGCATGTGGTTCGCGAGCGGCTCGAGGCGGAGGACGAGGAACTTCTTCAGGGCCTCGTCTTCCACCGTCTCCTCGAGTGCGCGGCCCATGCAGAGCATCCACTGGTCGACTTCGCGCTGGCCGATGGCGAAGGGGAAGTGCCGCCGTCGCAGCCGGGGGTGGCCGTAGCGCTCCACGTAGAGCTGCGGGCCGCCGAGCCAGCCGGAGAAGAACAAGAAGAGCTTCTCGCGGGACGCCTTCAGCGAGCGCGCGTGGAGCCCTCGGACCTCGGTCGCCTCGGGGAGCTCGTCCATCAGATCGTAGAAGCGATCGACCAGACGGCGGACGCCCTCTTCTCCACCGATCAGCGTGTACGGGTCCGCGTCGAGCTTGGGGGTGAGCTCCATCGCGCGAACATAGCGCGAACGGAGCACATGGCCTGCCCACTGCGTTGGCTGGCCACGAACTGGTGATGCAATGCGTCATTTTTTCGTGATCGTCGGTGGCGCATGCGCAGGGACGCGCTAGGAAGCGCCCCCAACCGAGGTCCGGGCGTCGCGTTCGCGACGGAAGTCCCGAACCCAGCGCGCGCGAGCGCGCACCTCACCGCAGAGCGGCTTTCGGCTTCGCGTCCTCGCGTTGCGTGGCCGACGTGCGTCGTGCGGCACCCTCCATGACCGATTCCAACTCCTCCTGGTTCGCCCAGCCTCGCGCCGACGTCCTCGCCGGCGCCGTCGTGGCCCTCGCCCTCATTCCCGAAGCGATCGCGTTCTCGATCATCGCCGGCGTCGACCCGGCCGTGGGTTTGTTCGCCTCCTTCTGCATCGCGGTCGTCACGGCGTTCGCCGGCGGACGGCCGGCCATGATCTCGGCCGCCACCGGAGCCATGGCTCTGGTGGTCGTGCCCTTGGTGCGGGAGCACGGGCTGCCCTACCTGCTCGCTGCCACCCTCCTCACCGGCGTGATCCAGATCGCCTTCGGCTACCTGCGGCTCGCGCGCTACATGCGCTTCGTCCCTCGGGCCGTGATGACCGGCTTCGTGAACTCGCTGGCCATCTTGATCTTCATGGCGCAGCTCCCGCAGGTGCAAGGGCAGGGGTGGCTCACGTTCGCGATGATCGGCGCCGGCCTGGTGATCATCTACGGCTTGCCGCGAATCACGCGCGCCGTGCCCAGTCCGATGGTGGCCATCGTGGTTCTCACCGCGCTCACGTGGACCTTCGGTTGGCAGGTACGCACGGTCGGCGACCTCGGCGCGCTGCCCCATGGCCTCCCCGTGCTCGCGTGGCCCGACGTGCCGATGAGCCTCGAGACCCTGCGGATCATCGCGCCCTACTCGTTCGCGTTGGCGCTGGTCGGTCTGATCGAGAGCCTGCTCACCGCCAAGATCGTCGACGATGCCACGGACACCCCGAGCGACAAACACCGCGAGGCCAAAGGGCAGGGGGTCGCGAACATCGTCGCCGGCCTCTTCGGCGGGATGGCTGGATGCGCGATGATCGGGCAGTCGGTCATCAACGTGAAGTCCGGCGGTCGCGGGCGGCTCTCGACCCTGGTGGCGGGCGTCTTCCTGCTCGTCCTGGTCGTCGGGCTCGGCGATCTGGTGGCACGCATCCCGATGCCGGCGCTCGTCGCGGTCATGGTGATGGTCTCGCTCAGCACCTTCGACTGGTCGTCGATCCCGAGGCTCTCGGTCATGCCGCGGAGCGAAGCGATCGTGCTCGTGGTCACCGTGGCCGTGGTGGTGACCACGCACGACCTCTCCAAGGGAGTGATCGTCGGCGTGCTTCTCAGCGCGCTCTTCTTTGCTCGCGTGGTCGGCAAGCTCGTCCGCGTCGAGCGCGTCTCCGCCCACGAGGCAGGGCTCTGCACCTATCGCGTGCAAGGGCAGCTCTTCTTCGTGTCCGTGGAAGACTTCGTGAGCGCCATCGGCATCGATGACGACCACGAGCGCGTGGTGCTCGACCTGAGCGCCGCGCACATCTGGGACGACTCCGCCGTGCAGGCGGTCGACCGCGTCGTGCTCGGCTTGCGAGAGCTGGGCGTGCACGTCGAGCTCCGCGGCATGAACGAGGCGAGCGCTTCACTGGTCAGTCGCCTCGCCGTGCACGACAAGCCCGGCGCTTCCCTGGCTCCCCACTGACGCGTCAGCTCTCCTCGTTCGCACACGGACCGGCTGACGTCGACGTCCGAGCGCACGGTGGGGTGGCGCATCGCCTCGGCTGGTGCGGGCTGACTCGCCGAGCGGACCGTGGCCTCGGCCATCCGCTGGTACGCCGCTTGAACTCGTTCGGTGCCATGGACGATTTCGACACCAATGACGAACGTGAGCCCGGCGCCATCTCCGAGCACACCCTCGACAACGCCCACATCGAGGCCATCCCCGCGGAGCGGGTGGGTGGTCCTCCACGGCGAGACGATCTCACCGTGACACCGAGCGAGATGGGGCGGCGGGTCCTCGAGGACGCGACGGAGACACCCGAGCCGCGGTGAGCTCCGGCTGAGCTCGAGAGCTACCGCACCGCGCGACGTGCCGCCCCGGCGCGAAGGGCGGCGCGGAGCAGCTCGGTCTGCGTCGCGGGCCGGTGGGTGGGGAGCTCGCCGCTCCTCAGCGCGGTCCACACCAGCCAGCGCGCCTCGGTGGCGCGGTAGCCCATGGACGCGAGCAGCTCCATGACGCGCTTGGCGATGTCGGCGGGCGAGCGGGGCGGACGCGGACGAACCGGCGCCCGCTTCAGCGGTGGGCGTGGCCGCTGGGGACGCGGAGTCTCCGGCGGGCTCGGCGGGGGCACGAGCCGCAGCTCGAGCTGTCGGGGGGCCTGGGTGTCGGTCGCTCGGGGGAGGCTTCGTCGCATGGGGAGGACCCTAGCGACCGGGTGTGACAGAAATTGCTGAGCGCCTGATCAGGGGGAATGCGCCTGCAGTCGCGCTCGGGCGGCTGGGCCGAGCGGGTTCGCTCGAAGGTCGACGGCCACGTGCGCGAAGCGGCTCGCGAGGTCCTCGGGGAGCTCGGTGATGCGGTTGCCCTCGAGCGAGAGCCGCTCGAGGTTCTCGGCGGCGGCGGCTTCGACCGGGAAGGTGTCGAGCCAGGCGTGAGCGACGCGCACGGTGTGGAGCGCGGGCCGCCAGAGCTCCGCGGGCAGTGGCTCGACCAGCCGGGCGCGTTCGATCAGGAGCTCGCGCAGGTCGGGGAGGTGGAGCGCGAACCTCGGGAGCGCGGAGAGCCAGCAGCGATCGAAGACGAGCACCTCCACCGTCTCGAAGCGGGGCAGGGGCTGGTCGGGCCAGCGCTCGAGGCGCCACTCGGGGAACGAGAGCGTCAGTGGCGCGCGGAGAGAGGCATCCATCGGCGCCTCTCGGGGCACGGCGCCCACCATCGTCAGCCACGCCGCGCGGCGATGGGCGAGGGTGGTCTTCGGTCCATCGAAGAAGGAGCCGAGCACCGGCACGCCGTCCTTCAGGCCGCAGCCGTCGAGGGTCAGCTGCCAGAGCTTCTCGTCGTCGAGCGCGAGCAAGAGCTCGAGCGCTTGTGCGGGGCCAGCCTCGCCGGAGCGGAGGGCGAGCCGTCGGAGCTTGGCCAGCTGGTCGCGCCGCCTCATGCGGTGGAGGCAGTGCGGATCTGAGCCTCGACGGCGGTGTCGTCCGCTGCGGGCCGAGCGCGCTTCGCCAGCGCTTCGGGGCCGCCCTCTTGCTCGGCCCAGGCCGCGAGCGCGGCCAGCCCGTCGAGCTGCGGGACCGGCGCGCGGTAGTCCAGGTGGTTGATCGCGCGGCTCGGATCGAACGAGGCGCTGAAGCCGCGGCGGAGCACGTCGCTCGGCCAGGGACCCTGGCTGCCGAGGCGCTTTCGCCAGCCGGCCAGCATCAGCTCGATGCGACCGCCGAGAAGGCTCTTCTTCGGAGTCGGCAGGCCGAGGCTCACGGAGAGCGAGGTATAGAACTCGCCCGCGAGGGTGAGCTCCTCGTCGACCACGTAGTAGACGTTGCCCGTGCACTCGGGGGCCTTCAGCGCGCACATCACGGCGTGGGCGAGGTTCTCCGAGTAGGTCACCGGTACCAGGTTGCGGCCAGAGCCGTAGAGTCGAAGGCCGCCGCTCGCGAGCGCCTCGGCGCAGAGGCGTGGGATCGTCTGACCGGGCCCGGGGCCCCAGACCAGGCCGGGTCGGAGCGCGACGGTTTCGAACGACCCGCCCTTGGAGCCGCGGCCGCCGCTGCCGATCACGAGCTCCTCGGCGGCGAGCTTGGTCGCGCCGTGGGGGTCGGCCGGTGGCATGGTGAGCACCCGGTCCTCGTTCCAGCCGGTGCGGGTGCCGGCGTGGAGGGTCACGTCGGTGCAGCTCAGGTGGACCAGTCGCCGGACGCCCGCGTGCTCGACCGCGCGCACCACGTTCTCGGTGCCGGCGACGTGGATCCAGCCCAGCGCCCTTCGGGTCGCCCGGTGGCTCTCCTCGCCCGCGGCGTGGACCGCCATCTCGCACTCGGCCGCCGCCTCGGCGATCACCTTCGGCGAGCTGAGATCGCCGTCGAAGAGGGACACGCCCTCGAGGTGGCCGGCCCGCGCGCGGTCACGGACCAGCGCGTGGACCTCGTGGCCGTCGTCGAGCAGCCGCCGCGCCACGGCGGAGCCCACGAGCCCCGTCGCTCCGGTGAGGAAGACCTTCACGGGGCCCGTGGTACCCGCTGTGGGGCGGTGAGGCAATCGCGCTGGCGAGGCCTCAGGCCGCCTTCGTCGCGCTCTTGTCGTTCTTCTTGGCCTCGGCCTTCTCGGCCTTCTCGGCCTTGCCGCTCTTCGGCGCGGGCTCGCCGCGGAGGCGGGCGCGGATCGCTTCCTGCATCGCCGCGTCCTCCTTCAGCGCCTGCCGCGCCTTCTCCCGGCCCTGGGCCAGCACCTTGCCCTCGTAGCGGAAGAAGCTCCCGCTCTTCTCCACGATGTCCGCCTCCACCGCGCGGTCGAGCAGATCGCCCATCGCGTCGATGCCTTCGCCGTAGCGGATGTCGAACTCGGCTCGCTGGAACGGTGGTGCGCACTTGTTCTTGACCACTTTGACCCGCGTTCGGTTCCCGACGTGTTGATCTCCGTTCTTCACGGCCCCGATCCGGCGGACGTCGAGGCGCACGGAGGCGTAGTACTTCAGGGCGTTTCCGCCGGTCGTGGTCTCCGGGCTGCCGAACATCACGCCGATCTTCATCCGGAGCTGGTTGATGAACATCAGCGTGGTGTCGGTGCGGTGGGTGATGCCGGTGAGCTTCCGGAGCGCCTGGCTCATCAGCCGCGCCTGCAGGCCCACGTGGGCGTCGCCCATCTCGCCCTCGATCTCGGCCTGCGGCACGAGCGCGGCGACGCTGTCCACGACCACCAGGTCGACCGCGCCGCTGCGGACCAGGGTCTCGGTGATGTCGAGGGCCTGCTCGCCGGTGTCGGGCTGGCTCACCAGCAGCGACTTGGCGTCGACGCCGAGGGCCTGCGCGTACTGGACGTCCAGGGCGTGCTCGGCGTCGATGAACGCCGCGAGCCCGCCCTTCTTCTGGCACTCGGCGATCGCGTGCAGCGTCAGCGTGGTCTTGCCGCTCGACTCGGGCCCGTAGATCTCGACCACCCGACCGCGCGGGTAGCCGCCGATGCCGAGCGCGTCGTCCAGGCTCGGACAGCCGGTCGGAAAGCTCGGGACGTTCTGCGTCTCGCGATCGCCGAGCCGCATGATGCTCCCCTTGCCGAACTGCTTCTCGATGGCGCGGAGCGCGTCGTCCATCGCTTTGATCTTCGCTTTGATCATCTCTCTTCTCCTGATGAGTGGCGCCGACGTGGCGCGCGGAGGAGCAGTTCACGGAACGTGCCGGTCATCGGCGGGCGATCGATCGAGGGAGTTGGGCGCCGCCGCCGGCGGGTCCGCCGCCGATCGCCGGCGCCCGCCGATCATCGCTGGCGCCGATCGAGGAGCCGGTACTGCACCGCCTCGGCGACGTGCGGCTCGCCGACCTTCTCGCTGTGCTCCATGTCCGCGATGGTCCGGGCGACCCGCAGCGCCTTCACGAAGCCTCGCGCGCTGAGGCCGAGCACCTCGACGGCGCGCTCCAGGAAGTCGAGGGCCCCTTCGTGGGTCTGCCCGAGCAGGGCGTCGAGCTCGCTGCGGCTCGAGCGTGCACGGCGGTCCCGGAACGCGCGCGCCGCGACCACCCGTGCGGCGACCGCTTCCGAGCGTTCGCCGGTCGCGGGCTCGCGGAGGTCGCGGGCGATCATCCGCGGGACGGAGACGTGCAGGTCGAAGCGGTCGACCAGCGGCCCGCTGATGCGGCGGCGGTAGCCCTCGACGCGGTCTGGCGTGCAGACGCAGAGGCGCTCGGGGTCGCCCGCGTAGCCGCAGGGGCAGGGGTTCATCGCGGCGACGATCAAAGGCGCGGCGGGGAGCTTCAGCCGATAGCGCGCGCGAGCGACGGAGACCTCGCCGAGCTCCATCGTGGTGCGGAGCGTCTCGATGACGTCCCTGCGGAACTCGGGGAGCTCGTCGAGAAAGAGCACGCCTCGGTGTGCGAGCGTGACCTCGCCGGGACGCGGCGGGTCGCCGCCACCGATCATCGCCGGACCGCTCGCGGTGTGGTGCGGCGCGCGGAAGGGGCGGAGCGTCTGCCGGAGGTCGGTCGGCGTGCGCGCGCCACCGACGCTCGCGATGGTGGCGATGGCGAGTGCCTCGTCGGTGGTCGGCGGCGGCAGGATCGACGGCAGCCGCCGAGCCAGCATGGTCTTGCCGGCGCCGGGCGGGCCGAGCATCAGCAGGTGGTGCTCGCCGGCGGCGGCGATCTCGAGCGCGCGGCGGACCGTGGCCTGGCCCTTCACCTCGCTCAGGTCGGGCTGGTGCGGCGCTCGGGCCGTCCGAGCCACGGCCGGTCTCGGCAGCCGCTCGTTGCCGTCGAGGTGCTCGACGACCGCGCGCAGGTCGCGGGCGACGCGGACGTCGAAGCTGGGCGACGCCACGAGGGCCGCCTCGGCGCCGTTCGCCTCCGGGACGATCGCGCCGGCGAGGCCACGGTCGGCGGCGCTGCGGAGATGGGCGAGCACACCGCGGACCGGTCGGAGCGAGCCGTCGAGGCCGAGCTCGCCGAGGAAGAGCGTGGACTCGAGCTCGGGGGCGTCGACGGTGCCGACGGCGCTGAGCAGGGCGATGGCGATGGCGAGGTCGAAGCCCGAGCCGGACTTGCGCAGGTCGCCTGGCGCGAGGTTCAGCACGTAGCAGCCCTTGGGCAGCTCGAGCCCCTGGGCCGCCAGCGCCGAACGCACGCGGACGCGGCTCTCGCGCACCCCACGTTCGGGCAGCCCCACGATGTCGAAGGCCGGCAGCCCCTTGGTCAGTCGAGCCTCCACCTGCACCGGGTGGGCGTCGACTCCGAGCAAGCAGCCGGCGTGAACGGAAGCGCCCCCGGCCTCGATGGATTCCTCCTCGAGACCCGAAGCGGGCGGAACGATCTGAATGTCGGTCATGCCCCCCGGGCATCAAGCCCCATGCCGCCGCCTCTGGTGCTTCCACTCGCGCCTTTTCAGACGGCCCGCCGGCGGACGGCTGGCGCCCCGCCGGCGCCCGCCACCCACATCATCTTCGAACCTCTGTGAACCTCCGTGCTCGTCGTGCCTTCGTGCGAGAACAAGAGCACGAGTGGGCCCAGAGAAGCCCGAACGACGAAGGGCGCCTCGGCCGAAGCCGGGCGCCCTCGTCAGTGGTCGGCCCCCGAGGAGGCCACTGCGTCAGTTACAGGTCGGGTTGATGCAGATCTGGGGGGCAGGCATGTCCGGACCGTCCGAGTCGAAACAAACGTAGCCACCCGGACAGTCGGCCGAGCTGTCACACGGCGCCTGGCAAGTCACCGAGCTCACATCCTCACAGATCAAACCACCGTTCCGCTGTGCTCCGGGGAAGAGATCCAACACGTCGGCGGATGCGCTCAGACAGATGCTGGGGTTCCCCGCGCAGCTGGTGCCAATGCCGACCATGCTGCCGCTGCCCTGAACGCTCTGGAGGCACTCGAGGCGAACGCGGCTACCGTTGCGCGGCTCGGCGCCCGGCGTGAACGAGATCCGCTGCGGGGTGTCCTCGCAGCGCTCGAGCACGTCGGCGCTGAAGTCGTCGTAGTACCAGCCGGCCGGGTCCGCGGGCGGAACCGCACCAGTGGTGGTGATCTGCGAGACGACACAGCGCGGGCGACCGAGCTCTTCGTCGATGCCGTCCGCGATGCGGCCCGGGATCTCCTCACAGCTACCGACGATGTCGGTGTCGATGATCTCGACGACGTCACACTCGACCTCGCCGCTCGAGTTCCGGTTGAGCGACCGCGGCAGGCAGGCGCCACCGAGGACGTCGGCGATCTTCGAGATGATCGCGTCGAGCGCGCCCGAGTAGTCCTCCTGACAGATGGACTGGACGACGCCGTTCGCGCCGGCGTTCTCGAGGTCCGCCGCGAGCTGGATCATGCGGCGCGGCGGGAAGGCGCGACCGCGGCCCGGGATGTCACAGCTCGGGACGAGCTGGGTGCTGTCCATCGGGTTGGGCATCTCGATCATGCGGGAGTCGGCCAGGATGGACTCGACCTGCGGGGCCAGGGCCATCTCCGAGCTCGGGACCAGGTCGACCGGGATACCGGTGATGGTCGCGTACACGAGGAGGTCGGGGTTCTCCGCACGGAGCGCGATGAGGCCGTTGGTGAAGCGGTCGATCGGCTGGACGGCCTCCGGGTGGTTGAAGCAGCGGAGGTTGAGGTTCGGGTCGTAGATGGGGTTGTCCATCTCGAAGAGGCCCGTGTCGATGGCGGAGCAGTCGTCCTCATCCGTCAGCGCGATGATGGCGAGGAGCGAGCGCTCGCGGAGGAAGCCGGCGTTCTGACCGTCGCCGTGACCGACGGTGCCGCCCGAGAAGGTGATGCCCGAGGTGCTCGGCGTGAGCGCCTTGAGGATGGCATCGAGCTGCTGCTCGAAACCACAACCGTTGGTGCCGAGGGCGGTCGCGACGCACTGCACGTCCGTGGCGAAGTCAGCGGCGACGTCGGTGTCCGCGGCGAACTCGAGCCAGGTCGGGTAGGTGGCCATGCAGGACGGGTTGGCGGTGTTGCCCGTGGTGAGCAGCACGCCGTCGTCGCCGAACATCGAGCCGCAGGCGCCGGCCGGGCCGGTGCCGAGGTCGGACGAGACCACGCCGACTCGGAGCGAGCCGACCGGCGGGAAGGTCTCGTCGCCGTTCATGCCCGAGGCGAGCACCGTGATGAGGCGGGGAATCTCGGCCGCGAGAGAGGCCTGCTCCTCGGTCATCGATCCGGAGTTGTCGATCATGAACAGCAGGTCGACCTCTTCCACCTGGTTGACCTGGATGTCGCGGGCGACACCGGAGATCGTGCAGGGGTTCAGGGGCCGCAGCTCACGCTCCAGACAGCCGACCAACCCGAGGGCGCCGGCGAGGAGCACGATGAGGGCGCGGCGAAAGCGGCGGCCGCGGGTCTTTTCAATCTCGTTCACGGAATTTCCTCCGACGGTTTTCGTCGATGTGCGGGAGCGGGGGGAGCTCAGGGAGCCGACCTCGGTTGGGCCATGCCCGCCGCAGCCGGCGCAGCATACCCGTTGGAGGCCTTTTCGATCAACGCCTCGAGCCCCTCATTGGCAGGTCGAGACGGGGAATCGGGAGATCCCCGAAGACAGACACTGCGAGGGGTGTGCCAAGGGCGGATCCAAGGAAGAACGGCCCGCGATCGCCAATCTCGTTGGCGATTCGCGGGCCGTCCTGCCCAGGTTCCGCCCGAGAACGCGATTTCGTTCGCGATCTCGGACATTTGGATCATGGTCCGGTCGGGGAGTCGGGGCTGTCCTCGACCCGCGACAGGCAGGAGAGGGTCACGCCGACCTCGGTCGGAGGCGCGATGCCCTCCGTGTAGGACACCTGCTCACACACGGGATCGCTCACGTCGTAGAACCAGCCCTGGGTGGTGTCGCCGATGGCCTGCTCGACCCGGCAGATCTCTCGGCCCTCGTCGTCGGTCATCAGGTAGGTGCGCGCGACGAGGTCGTCGCAGGTCATTCCCACCGGGAGCGTTTCCTTCACCGAGCAGCGCACCGAGCCGTCCTCGGCGGGGGTGAGGTTCCGGGTCGCGCAGATGCCCTCGACCCGGCCGCCGATGCGGCGGGTGAGCTCGGCGATGGCCGGCTGGTAGCTCTCGGCGCAAATCGAGGCGACGAGCCCGTCGACCTGCTGGGCGACCTCGATGTAGCGACGACCGGGCGCGGCCTCGCCGACGAGCTCGCCACCTTCGCGGCGGGTGCACGCGGGCTCGACGCCGAGGTCGTTGGTCGGCGAGAGGACGTAGGTCATGCGGGAGTCCGCGAGCATCGCGCCGAGGTCGTCACCCGCCAGGTCCTCCGGCACGCCGATGAGCGCGGCGAAGACGAAGCTGTCGGGGTCCCGGTCGCCGCGGAGCTGGGCGACGACGTCCGGGATGGACACCAGGCTCGGGGTGTCCAGGTAGCAGCGCTGGTTGATCGCCCGGCCGATCTCGCCGCCGGAGAAGAACGTCGCGGGGTCGGCGAGCGAGCAGTCCTCCTCGTCGCTGAGGACGACGACGCCGAGCAGCGCGTCCGCGCGCGGGAAACCGGCCTGGCCGAGCGCCTTGATGCCGGCGAGCAGCGGCTGCTCGAGACCGCAGCCGTCGTCACCGACGTCGGCGCAGGTGCCGATGTCGTCCACGAAGGCGTCGATGTCCTGGCCCGGCTCCCAGGTGCTCACCGAGCCGCCGGGGCAGGCCAGGAGCGCGCCATCGTCGCCGAGGTTTCCGTTGGCGGCGCATGCGCTGCCCACCCGGGTCTGGTCCTCGGGCATGCCGTTGGTGCCGAGGTTGGTGGTCACGATCGCGATGTGCAGGCTCTCGGCGGCGTTCCAGAGCGGCTGGCCATCGTCGCCGAGCGGCGGCGAGGTCAGGCCACGGACGAGCTGCGGGATCTCCCGCCGCAGGCTCTCCTGCTCGTCCACCATCGAGCCCGAGTCGTCGATCACGAAGAGCAGGTCGACGTCGCCGGTGCTCCCTCGAACGTCGATCTCGAAGGACTGCGACACCGCCGGATCGATCGGCTTCAGCTCGCGGGTATCGCAGCCCCCGAGCGGGGCCAGCATCGTCAGGGCGCACGCCACCATCACGGCGCGCTCGTGTTCGAATCGCATCGTCTACCTCCCAGGCGGTGCGGTCTTCGCGCCAGCCTTCATCCACTACGTCGATCCGCCCCGTGCGCTTTTCCAATCACCGGCTTCAATCCACCCAGCTGAACCCTTTTGCCTCGCACAGAGTCACGGAGCCACAGAGGTCACAGAGGAAGAAGGGAAATTGGGCGAGGGCGAGCAGTGGTCTGCTGACGCGTCGCGATCTGCTCCGCTTCGCGTGTCCTTCCGTGAATCACCGTTCCGGTCGGAACCTGTCCCATTCTTCTTCTTTCCTCTGTGGACTCTGTGGCTCCGTGACTCCGTGCGAGGCAAAGGGCCTAGTGGGTCGACTGGGCTACGAGTGGGGGAAGGGGGGGGCGGTTGGCGTGGCGGTGGTAGGCTGCGCGGGTGACGCGGGCGTTGGTCGTCGATGACGAGGAGAACATCCGGCTGGTCCTCGAGACCCTCCTGAAGAAGCACGGCTATCGGGTGCGGACCGCGGGGAGCGCCGAGGAGGCGCTCGAGGCGCTCGAGGCGGAGCCCGCGGACTTCGTGCTCGCCGATGTCCGGATGCCGGGGATGAGCGGCATCGAGCTCTGCAAGACCCTCGACGAGCGCGGCTTCGAAGGGACCGTGATCGTGATGAGCGCCTTCGGGTCGGTCGACCTGGCGATCGAAGCGATGAAGGCCGGCGCCTACGACTACGTGTCGAAGCCCTTCAAGCAGGACGAGGTGCTCCTCGCGCTGCGGAAGGCCGAGGAGCGGGAGTCGCTCCGCAAGGAGAACGCGCGGCTGCGGGCCGAGGCGGCCGAGCGGGCGCGCTTCGGGGAGATGATCGGCGCGAGCGAGCCGATGCGGACCATCTTCCGGATGATCGAGAAGGTCGCCGGCTTCTCGACCACCGTGCTGGTCCGGGGCGAGAGCGGCACCGGCAAGGAGCTCGTCGCGCGCGCGCTCCACGACCGCTCCGACCGCAAGGCCAAGCCCTTCGTGCCGGTGAACTGCGGCGCCATCCCCGAAGCGCTGCTCGAGTCCGAGCTCTTCGGGCACAAGCGCGGCGCGTTCACCGACGCCCACTCGGACAAGTTGGGGCTCTTCGAGGTCGCCGACGGCGGCACGCTCTTCCTCGACGAGCTCGGCGAGCTCCCGCTGGCGCTGCAGGTGAAGCTCCTGCGCGCGCTTCAGGAGAGCACCATCCGGCCGCTCGGTGACACGAAGGACAAGACCGTCGACGTCCGCGTGATCGCCGCCACCGTGCGCGATCTCGAGCAGGAGGTCGACGCCGGGACCTTCCGCGAGGATCTCTACTACCGCCTCGACGTGCTCCAGATCGTGGTGCCCCCGCTCCGCGAGCGGCCCGAGGACATCCCGCTCCTCATCGAGCGCTTTCTCGAGAAGAACAACGCCAAGCTCGGCACCGAGGTCGAGGGCGTCGACGCGGCGACCCAGAAGGTGCTGCTGGGCTATCCATGGCCGGGCAACGTCCGGGAGCTCGAGAACGTGATCGAGCGCGCGGTCGTCCTCTGCGAGGGCAAGCGCATCACCACCGGCGACCTACCGCCGAAGCTCCTCGACCCGGTCGACCCCTCGAAGATCATCCTCGCGAGCGACGAGCTCTCCATCAAGAAGATGCAACGCTTCATGGAGAAGACGCTCATCGCCCGCGCTCTCGAGAAGACCGAGGGCAACCGCACCCAGGCGGCCAAGCTGCTGGAGCTCAGCCACCGGGCGCTGCTCTACAAGATCAAGGACTACGGCCTGAAGTGACCACCCGAGCGAAGCGAGGGCCCTCACCCTCACCCTGACCCTCACCCTTCTTCGAGACCGGTAGACCTCAGGCCGGCCCCACAAGCGCATCACCCCCACCCCAAACGAAGGGTGAGGGTGAGGGCGAGGGCCAGGGTGAGGGGTGGCTACGCCACCGCGGATTCGCGGTCGTCGCCGGCCACGGGGCGGTTGTCGCCGCGGAGCTCGACGGCCACGAGCTTCGAGATGCCCGGCTCTTCCATCGTCACGCCGTAGAGCACGTCGGTGAACTCCATCGTGCGCTTCGAGTGCGTGATGACGATGAACTGGCTGCGGTCGGTCATCTGACGGATCGCCTGGGCGAAGCGGCTGATGTTGGCCTCGTCGAGCGGGGCGTCGACCTCGTCGAGGAGACAGAAGGGGCTCGGCTTGTACTGGAAGATGGCGAAGATCATGGCGACCGCCGTCAGCGCCTTCTCGCCACCACTCATCAGCTCGAGCGAGCCGAGCTTCTTGCCAGGCGGCTGCGCGATGATCTCCACGCCGCTGCCGAGCAGGTCGTTCGGGTCCGAGAGCTTCAGCTCCGCCTTGCCGCCGCGGAAGAGGATCGGGAAGAGCAGCTTGAAGCGCTCGTTCACCGCGATGAAGGCGTCCTTGAACATGCGCCGGCTCTCGCGGTTCATCTCGCGGATGGCCCGCTCGAGGGTCTTGAGCGCCTCCTCGAGGTCCTTGCGCTGCGCGTCGAGCTTCTCGAAGCGCTCCGCCTTCTCCTCGTACTCCTCGATCGCCATCAGGTTGATCTCACCCATCCGCTCGATGAGTCGGAGCAGCTCGCTGGCGCGCTCGCGTTGCTCGCGATCGGGCAGCGGGCGGGCGTGGTAGTCGGTGAGGATCTTGCGAACGTCGACGCGGTGCCGCTCGTCGATCGACTCGAGCAGGTGCTCGAGCTCCATCGAGAGCTCGCGATCGCGGAGGGTCAGCTTGTTGACCTCGGTGCCGACGATCTCGAGCTTCGCGCGGAGCTGCTTCAACCCGACCTCGCGCTCGCCGAGCGCGTGGCGCGCGGCGTCGTGGCGCGCCCGGCAGGCACCGAGCGCTTCGTGTGCCTTCATCGCCGAGTCCACCGTGAGGTGGAGCTTCTCGCGGCTGAAGAGGAGCTCCGCCGACAGACGGCCCTGCTCCTTCGCGCCCTCTTCCACGTCGCCGCGGAGGCGCTGCTCGCGCTGGTCGAGCTCTTCGATGCTGCGCTCGAGGCGGCCGAGCGCCGTGCGGTCGCTCTCGGCACGCTCGCGCGCCTGAGCGGCGCGGACCCGCACCTCGGTGACGGCCCGGGACTGCTCTTCGACCGCGCGCATGCGCTCGTCGTGAATGCCGCTGGCGGCGTCGAGCTCCTGGCTCGCGGTGTCGCGGCTCTTGCGCGCGGACTCGATCTCCTCCTGCGCGGCGGTCTCCTCGTCCGACGCATCGGAGAGGGCCTGCATCAGGTTGGCGATCTCCGAGCCCATGACCTCGGAGCGACGCATGGACTCGGTCGCCTCGGCCTGGAGGCGGCGGACGTCCTTGTCGGCCTTCACGATCGCGATCTCCGCGTCGTGGGCTTGCGTGCGCGCGGAGTCGATCGCGGCCTGTCGCTGGGCGATGCCCCGGCGGAGCTCGTTGTGACGCTGCACCGCGGCCTCGAGCTGCTGGGTGAGCGTGCCGACCACGCCCTCGAGCTCGCGGATCTCGCGCTTCATGTCGAGCAGGTGCGAGGCGCTCTCGTCGCCGGCACCGCCGGTCAGCGCACCGAGCGCCGACACGTGCTCGCCCTCGCGGGTCACGAGCTGCGCGTCGACTCCGTCGCGCTGGAGCCGCAGGGCGGCCGCGAGGTCTTCGACCACCAGCACGTCACCGACCAGCGCGCGGACCAGCGCCTCGTCCTCTGGCGCCGAGCGCACCAGATCGCTGAGCCAGCCGACCACGCCTTCGCCGTTCACCGGCGGGCGCGCCTGCACGACGCGGCGCGGTCGCCGCGGCCAGAGCGTCGCTCGGCCCAGGCCCTCGGCCCGGAGCCAGTCGAGGGCCTTCAGCCCATCGTCCATCCGCTCGACCACGACCTCCTGGAGGCGCTCGCCGAGCGCGCCCGCGAGCGCCTGGGTGAGCTCCGGCGGGCACTGGATGCGGTCGGCGACCAGGCCGACGACACCCTTGCTCGCGCGGGCCTCGTCGTCGCTCGCGTAGCGGGTCATCAGCGCGCGGACGCCGGCGCCGACACCCTCGAACTTCTGCTGGAGCTCGCGGAGCGAACGGAGGCGCGAGCGCTTGGTGGCGCTCTCCTCGCGGAGTCGCTCGACCTCTTCGTCGGAGCCGCGGATCTGGTCGCGGAGCTCGCGGAGCTCGCGCTCGATCTCGTCCTTCTTGGCCGCCGTCTGCTCGCGGCCGCTCTTCAGGCCCTCGAGCCGGGCGGCGAGCTCTTCGGCCTGCTGCTCCTGCTCGGCGGCGCGCTGCGCGAGCGCGTCCTTCTCGGCGCGCATCCGCTCGAGCCGCTCGTGGCCCTCCTGGCGCCGCTTCTCGAAGCTGGCGAGCACGGCCTCGGCGCGCGCGATCCGCTTCTCGGCATCGCCGACGCGCCCACGGGCGTTCGACACGGCGCGCTCGGCCTCGGCCACCGCGAGACGCCGACGCTCGAGCTCCTTCGACTCGCGCGCGAAGATCTGCTCGGCCTCGGCCTCGGCGGCCTCGAGGTCCTGGAGGGCCGCGGCCAGTCCCTGGTGCTCCTTGGCGAGCGCCTCGCGCTGGCCGATGAGCTCGCCGAGCTCGCGCTCCGCCAGCTGCTCCTTCTCGCGGAGGGCGCGGAGGCGATCGAGCTGCTGCTGGATCTGCCCCTCGTAGAGGCGGACCTCGTTGTCGAGCTCGTAGGCCCGGTTCTGCGAGCGCTCGACCTCGGCGCCGAGCCGATCGGTGTCAGCACGCTCGGCCTCGAGCTCGGCCTCCTTCACGCGAAGGGCGAGGCGCGAGCCCTCGGACGCGGCGCTCTCGGTCTCGAGGCGCGTGCGCACGATCCTCGTCTCACCGAAGAGCTCGAGGTAGCGGAACGACGCGATCCAGAGCTCGAGGTCGCGGACCTCGTCGCGGTAGCGCTTGTAGCGCTCGGCCTTCTGCGCTTGCCGCTTCAGCGAGGCGAGGTTCCGTTCGAGCTCGCCGAGGATGTCGCCCACGCGCAGCAGGTTGTCGCGGGTGTGGCCCATCTTCCGCTCGGCGGCGGCCTTGCGGACCTTGAACTTCGTGATGCCCGCCGCCTCTTCGATCATGCCGCGGCGATCGGCCGGCTTCGACGAGACGATGTAGCCGATGCGGCCCTGCTCGATGATCGAGTAGGCGCGGCGGCCGACGCCGGTGCCGAGGAAGAGGTTGGTGACGTCGAGCAGCCGGACGGGGGTCCGGTTGATGAAGTAGTCGCTGCGCCCACTGCGATCGAGGCGGCGAGCGACGGCGATCTCGGAGTAGTCGCGGTACTCGGGCGGGGCCAGGCCGTCCGAGTTGTCGAAGGTGATCTGGACCTCGGCGAAGCCGTGGGGCCCGCGGGTCTCCGAGCCGGCGAAGATGATGTCGTCCATCGCCTTGCCGCGGAGGCGGCTCGGCGACTGCTCGCCCATGACCCACTTGATCGCGTCGACGACGTTCGACTTTCCGCAGCCGTTCGGCCCGACGATGCCCGTCACGTCGTGATCGAAGTGGAGCACCGACTTGTCCACGAAGGACTTGAAGCCAACGATCTCGAGCTTCTTGATCTTCATCCGACTGATTCCTCGATGGCGCCGCCTTCGCCCAAAACGAAGTATTTGCGGGCCCTTACAGGCGTAATTGATGCCTGGTGTCGTCCGTGATCCCCTCTTGGGGGCACGAACGCCACTGTTGATCGAGGCTTACAGAGGGCGGATCAAGAGTGCAACCGGTTGGGCCACGGAAAGTGGGGTTCAGTCCGTGACCATACCTACATCTAGTGGGTCGCCCATGCCGACCTGCATATCGCAGGTCACCAGCTCCAGATCCGAGTGCTCCCAGCGCGGATCTTCGACGCGGCGGAGATCGATCGCCCGGAGCCGGCCGCCCGCGTAGACGAAGGTGCCCTCGAACCAAGCGCCCAATCGGCGGCCGTCGGCGCGTTTGCCGACGATCATGGCCCGCTCGATGATCCAGCCCTCGGCGCTGAGGCCGATGGGCCCGCTGGCCGGCTCGTTCCGGGCGCCCAGGGCGCAGAGCCCCCAGAGCTCGGTCTCGCCGAAGACACCATGGCGGGCGGGGTCGAGCTCCACGCGAGCGTGGATCGCCATCCGGAGCGCCTCGATCCGCTGGATCGCGTCGGGCTCGAGGATCGGCGTCAGCTCGTCGATCGGGACCAGGAGGCGATCCGCGTCGGCCTCGGCCATGGCGGTGAAGAGCTCGCCGGCGAGCTCGGCCATCGCCGCGTGGCGCTCGTCGGGCGAGGTGGGCATCGCCGCCGGCCCCGGAGGCGGCGCGTTCTCGACCGTGGTCTGCGACCCCCCGCAGGCGCAGAGCACCAGCGCGAGGACGAGCGGGGCCAGTCTGGGGGCGGATCGGGGCAATGGAGGACGAGCCCGAAGGGCGAGGACGCACCGAGCGGCGACGCCACGAGACCTTCAGGTTTTTGGGAGAGCGAGGAGCGACTCGGGTTGGTTTGGAGGACGAGCCCGAAGGGCGAGGACGCACGGAGCGGCTTTGCCGCGAGACCTTCAGGTTTTTGGGGGAGCGAGGAGCGACTCGGGTTGGTTTGGAGGACGAGCCCGAAGGGCGAGGACGCACCGAGCGGCGACGCCGCGAGACCTTCAGGTTTTTGGGGGAGCGAGGAGCGATTCACTCGCGACGAGCGGGGGGATTTTCTCAAAATCCCCCCTGAACTCAGTTCAGCGGGCGGATCGAGAAGGGGTACGTGACGTCGAAGTGGGTGCGGGTGAAGCGGGGGAAGCGGGCGGTCTTCACCACGTTCTCCATGCAGTCACCCTGCGGCGTGCCTCCGAAGGGACGGCCACCGATGTTTGCGGTCTGCACCTGACCGTCGTTGCTCACGCGGATGCGGGCGGTCGCGATGCCGACCTGGTCGCCGGCGCACTGACGCATCCGACTCATCAGGCCACCGAGCGCGCGGGTCACCGCGGCGCGGCTGGGCGTCTCGGGCAGGTTCGAGGGGGCCTCTTCCATGACCGGAGCCGCCTCCATCGTGGGCGGTGCGTTGCCGCCGATCGCCTGGTCGAGGAGGTCTTCGACGCTCCGCATCCCGGTCTCGGGCTCGGCTTCCATCTCCGCTTCCATGGTCGCTTCCGGCTCGGGGGCGGCTTCCATCGTGGCGGTGCTGGCCGTCTCGGTCATCGCGGACGTGGACGTGGTCGACGGGCTGCTCGCGCCGCGGCGTCGCGCGGTCGAGGGGCCCTCGGACTCGGACTCCGTGGCTTCGGTCTCGGTCTCCACCGCCTCGGTCTCCGTCTCGGTCTCCGTGGCCTCGGCTTCCGTCTCCGTTTCGGTCTCCGTGGCCTCGGCCTCGGTCTCCGACTCGGTCTCGGCGGTCTCCTCCGGCTCCGCGGAGCCGGTCTCCGCGGGCGCGGTGTCGACCGTTCCCGCTTCGGCCACCAGCTCTTCGTCGCCGCCCTGTCGGGTCATCGCGAAGGCGATCGCGCCGATGGCCACCACGACCACGAGTCCGACCAGCAGCTTCCCGCCGCCGCCCGAAGGCTCGTCGGCCACCGGGGCGACCGGAGCCTTGCCGCTGTCCTCGGCGGAGGCTCCGCTCGCAGCAGCCGCGCCGCTCTTCTTCTCGCTCTTCTCGGGCTTCTTCGCGGCCTTGGCACCGCTGGCCTTCGAATCGCCGCTCGACTTCGCGTCGTTCTTCTTCGCCTTCGGCTCGTCCGGCTCCTCCATCGCGGGAGGGGCGGTCGACACCTTCGCGTCGCCGTCATCCTCGCCGTCGTCCGGCGCGGGCGGCGCCATCGACGAGGCGAGGGCGCGCAAGTCGAGCATCCCATCGTCGTCGTCGTCGTCGTCGTCGGGGGCGGGGGCCGCAGAGGGCCGGGTGAGTGCCGCGAGCCCGGAGTCCGTGGACTCCTCGTCGCGCTCTTCGTCGTCGGTTCG
The DNA here is from genome assembly GCA_017644045.1 of Deltaproteobacteria bacterium. Classification (GTDB taxonomy): domain Bacteria; phylum Myxococcota_A; class Polyangia; order Polyangiales; family Houyiibacteriaceae; genus UBA1660. Next base: position 163,449 of record JAEPMI010000005.1, on the reverse strand, counting down.
TTCTTCGTCCGTCAAGATTGACCTCGGGTGCGCCCTTAGCACGGCTCAGGGAGGTGGCCCACCCGCGCGGGGAGCCAGTGGAGGCGTAACCGAGCAATCGTGTCACACCCACCGTTGGAGGGTTCCATTGTGCCGGTGGGACCCCGCCCGGCACCAATTCCTTGGCAGCCGCTCGTCTCTAGCTGAACACCAGGAAAGCGGTGAGGGCCGCGGCTCCGAGGAGGAGCCCCACGGTCAGCCCCAAGATCTTCGGGGCGCGGGCCCCCAGGCGGTCGGCGATGGCCATCCCGCCGAACGCGCCCACCACGACCGCGCCGAAGCTCGTCGGCTCGACTGGGTACCCATCGCCGTAGGAGTGGTAGGCGAAGAAGTTCACGAGCAGCAGGGCGAGCGCCCCGGCGAGCCAGCCCAGGACGGTCCCGAGCTTCGAGCCCTTCTTCTTCGCTGCCTCTTCGCTCATTCGTCGCGTGCCTCCGCGTAGGGGGCTAGCACGCGAACGACGGTCCGGGCGCGAAGGACCTCGACCCAGCGACGAACGGAGCGGTCCAGCGCCCGCCGCGCGAGCCACACCCGCATCGGCTCACGCACGTCCTCGAGGCTCTGACCGAGGAAGGGGTGCTCGCCCGACTCGAAGACGCGGTCGATGGTCGCGTCGTCGATCGTGGCGGCGCCTTGGAGGTTTGCTTCGAGGAAGACCTTCACCGTGGCCCGTCGACGGACGATGGCGGCGATCTCTTCATCGCTCACGCTCAGCGCGTTTCGCAGGTCGCGCATTCGCGACTCCCCACCGGCGAGCGACTCGAGGCGCCGTCGCTCCTCTCGCAGGTCCCGCTCGGTCGGAGAGGCGAGCTGCACGCGCTCGGCCTCGCGCGCGATCAGCGCTTCGCCGAGGAGCTCGTCCAGGGTGGCCGCGAGCAGAGAAGGGGGGAGCGGGCCGAGCACGATGGGGCCCTCCCTCTGACCGGCCAGGCGCATCCGGGCCCGCAGCTCGACGTCGCTCAGCAGGAGCACCTGCGCTCCCGCGCGTGGGGTGGGGGCGCCGACGATGGCAGCGATGCCCTCCACGCGCACGGCCTGGGCTTCGACGCCCGTGGAGGCGAAGGTCAGGAGAGCCGTGGCGAAGAGGAGCTCAGCTCTCCTCATCCTCGTTCGACTCGGACTCGGTCTCGTCCCCCGATTCGTCGCTCGCCTCGTCGCCCGACTCGTCGTCGGTGCCCTTGGCGCGGGTGCGCGGAGGCCGGCGGCGTTCCTTGAGGAACTCCATGAAAGCGAGCGCGGTGTCGAGCTCCCGCACGGGCACCAGATCGACCAGCTCTTTGAGACGCAGGCGGTTTGCCTCGGCCGTCTGAGCGCGGGTCAGGCGGCGCTTGCTCTTCGTGGGCTCGACCTGTGCGCGCACTTCCTCGGCGCTCGGCACTCGCCACGCGGGGCGCTCCACCGCCTCGATGTCGTGCGCGGTGAGCCATGCCTTCATGCAAGCGGCGAGGCGCTCGGAGCGGAAGGTGAACCATCGCTCGCGCTGGACCGGATAGGACATCAACACGTCCTTGAAGCGGCGGAAGGCGCCCTTGCCGTCGATCGCGACGGTGAGCTTGGTCTGCAGCTCCTTCTCGTCCTCGACGGAGTCGATGAAGCGCTCCATCCAACGGTACTGCTCGCGCGAGGAGACCGGGTCGATCTTCAGGTACTTGTCGTCGCGAGCGATCTTCTCGTGCATCCGAGGGTCGGCGACGCCGTCGACGATCCGGATCACCTCGCCGGTGTCGAATTGGAGATAGCTGTGGACCTCGGGGGCGTTGTTCTCGAAAGCGTCCTCGAGCGCCTCCCAGGCGATCGGGACCTCGCGCTTCTCACGCTTACGTCGTTTGGTGACGGTCACTGGGGCTTCGTTCCGTTCTGACTGGGGCTCACGCGTCGCTTCTCGCTCTCCGAATGGCGTCGTTCCATCGTTGCAATCGTTTCGCTCGCGCTTCGGATTCCATCGCGGGCTCGAAAGAGCGCTCGACCGCGTGCGCGGCCTTGATCGCGTCGGTGTCCGGGAACACGCCCGCGCCGAGTCCGGCGAGGTACGCGGCGCCGAGCGCGGTGGTCTCCACGTTGGTCGGCCGGTCGACCGGGACGTCGAGGAGGTCGGCCTGGATCTGCATGAGCAGGTCGTTGGCCGCGGCGCCCCCGTCGACTCGCAGCCGGGTCAGCTTCTCGCCACCGCCGCGCTCCATCGCGCCGATGAGGTCGACGATCTGGAGGGCGATGCCGTCCAGGGTCGCGCGGCAGAGGTGGGCGACGGTCGTGTCGCGGCCGAGGCCCACGATCAGACCGCGGGCGTGCGGGTCCCAGTGGGGCGCGCCGAGTCCGGTCAGCGCGGGCACGAAGACCACCTCGCCGGCCGAGTCGACCTTGCCGGCGTGCGTCTCCACCTCGCTGGCGCTCGCGATCAGCCCGAGGCCGTCGCGCAGCCACTGCACGGCCGCGCCGGCGATGAAGGAGCTCCCCTCGAAGGCGTAGGTCGTCGTGTCGCCGAGGCGCCACGCGATGGTGGTCAGCAGACCCTCGGGTGGCGCACGGAACTCGTCGCCGACGTTGGTCAGGAGGAACGCGCCGGTGCCGTAGGTGCACTTGGCGTCGCCGGCCTCGAAACAGGTCTGACCGAAGAGGGCCGCCTGCTGGTCACCGGCCATGCCCGCGATGGGGATCCCGTCGGGCAGCACCGAGAGGCCCTTGGTCTCGGCGTAGACCTCGGCGCAGGAGCGCACCTCGGGCAGCATCTCCGTCGGCACGTCGAGCACCGAGCAGAGCACGTCGCCCCAGGCGCCCTTCACGATGTCGTAGAGGAGCGTGCGGCTGGCGTTGGTCGCGTCGGTCACGTGAGCGACGCCACCGCTGAGCTTGTAGACCAGCCACGAGTCGATCGTGCCGATGCAGAGCTCGGCGCCGCGCGCTCGCGAGCCCTCCACGCGGTCGAGGATCCACTTGACCTTCGTGCCGCTGAAGTAGGGATCGAAGAGCAGACCGGTCCGCGAGCGGAAGGTCGGCTCGTGGCCATCCGCGCGGAGCTTCGCGCAGATGTCCGCGGTACGCCGGTCCTGCCACACGATGGCGCGGTGGATCGGGTTCCCGGTGGTGCGCTCCCACACGACGGTGGTCTCGCGTTGGTTCGTGATGCCGATGCCCCGGCAGTCCTTCGGGTCGAAGTCACCCTGGGCGAGCGCATCGCCGATGGCGCCTTCGACCGATGCCCAGATCTGATCGAGATCGTGCTCGACCCAACCCGGGTTCGGGAAGTGCTGCTGGAACTCGCGGTTGGCCTTCGCGACGACGGTCGCGTCGGAGGCCGAGAGGACGACGGCGGTAGAGCCCGTCGTCCCTTGGTCGATCGCCAAGAGAAAGCCCGACATGAGATCGCCGACGGTACCGAGGGGGCCCGCGAACCTCAAGGGTTCGTCGCGTCCCGTGCGCCAACTCGATCCATCCGAAAGGGCTTGAATAGGGGACCTACACGCCCCGTCTCCCTCTCACACGCATCGGGCACTGCTTCTCGGCCTGCCCACCACCCCGCACGACCGCCGGTCGTGCCCAGCGAAAAAGAGAGACCCCATGTTCCAGCCGCACCGCCTCGCGGCCCTGGGCCACGCCCTCCTGCGCGTGTCGCTCGCCGCCGCCCTCGTCCTTCCCGCGATCGCCCCGAGCGAGGCCGAAGCCCAACGAAGCCGACGGGGCCGCGCCCTGCAGCTCGATTCGCTCGAGCTCGTGGAGCTGGGACGAGCCAACGGCCGTCGCGGAGATGTCACCCGCTGGGGACTTCGCTATCGGCGAGGCGCTCGCGCCAACCAGCCGGCGCAGCTTCAGGTCGACCTGGAGCGGGGCCCGAACCGCCGGCTCACGCGACACGTGCAGCTCACGGGTCGGCACGGCACGGTCCCCGTCGGTCCGGCGCGCGGCATCCCTCAGGTCACGGTTCGGGCCCTCGACCGCTTCGGCCGCCCGATGCCCATCCGGGTCGGCAACGGACCGCAGCAGGCGGTCCTGGCGCTTCGGGCCGCCGTGACCCGACCGAACCGTCGCCCGGGTCGCCGGGTCCAGGACACCCGCGTCCAGCACCGCTCCACCCGGACCACCGTGAACGTGAACGGCCGAACCGTCGTCGACGACCGCCAGTCGTCGCGCACGGTGAACGGCCGGGTGGTGGACCGGCGCGATCGGCGCGGCTCGCCCGATCAGCTCGCCGCCGCCGACCGCGCGTGCCGCGACGCCTTCACCGGCAACGAGAACGAGATGCGCTGCCTCCAGCTGATGCGCTTCCATCCGCAGGCCGCGGCCCAGGTGGCCGCCTGCGAGAACGCCTTCACCGGCGACGACGCGGAGCTTCGCTGTCTCGAGATCGGCGCGGACCCGCGCCACGTGGCGGCGTGCGAGGACCTGCTCACCGGCGACGACGCGGAGCTTCGCTGCCTCGAGACGGTCGCCGCCAGCCGGGCACGCCCGGCGATGGTCGACGAGGTCCTGCGGGTCTGCGACGCGCGGGTCGGCGACGACGCGGAGCTGGCGTGTGTGGCGGACCTGCTGGGTGGGCGGCGAGCGAAGCGCTGAGGACTAGCGCGAGAGCGCTAGACCCCCTTGCCCTTGCCCATGCCCTTGCCCTGACCCTCACCCTTTCTTCAGGGGACGGGAACGAAGGGTGAGGGATAGGGCGAGGGTGAGGGTGAGGGAGCTGACTTACCCTTCGGGCTTCGTCAGCTCTCGCCCAGCTCCGCCAGGAACTCGTTGGCTTCCGCCAGGTCTGGGTCCTCGCTCTTGGCCTTTCGGGCCCAGAGGAGGGCCCGCCGGCCTTCGCCGCGCTGGTGCGCGATGCGCGCCTGCATGAGGAAGGCCTGGGCCTTGGACATCGGGCCGTCTTCCTTGCTCAGGGTGATCGCGCGTAGCGCGCCGAGCGCGACGTCGAGCTCGCCGAGGTCGTAGGCGATCCGGGCCACGCGCGCCGCGGCGCTCATGTTGTTCTTGTCGCTCTCGACCGCGGCATCGAGCCACTGCATCTCGAGGTTCTTGTCACCGGCCGCGAGCGCCAGGTTCGCCATCCGCTCCTGCAGCTCGCTGAGCTCGGGGCTCCGCCGCTTGGGGTGGTTCTGGATCGCGTGCTCGAGCAGCTGGCCGGCCTCCGAGAAGTACTGCGCGCCGATGTAGCCATCGGCGAGGAGCACCAGGGTCTCGTGGTCGTCGGGCTTCGCTTCGGCCGCCTGCGCGAGCGCCGGGAGCGCTGCCTCGGCGTCGCCCTCGCGCTCGATGAGGATCTTGCCCGCCTGCCGGCTCAGCACGAAGGCCTGCTCCGGATCGGTCTCCCCGACAGTCGCCGCCTCCGCGAGCAGCATGTTCGCCAGCTCGCGGTTCGCGCCGATCGCGTCGTAGAGCGCCTTCAGCCGCTCGCGGATCTCGGCCGACTCGGGCTGGAGCCCGTGCACGTATTCGAGGCCGCTTCGGGACTCCGCGCCCATCCCGGCCGCGTCACAGGAGTCGGCGAGCAGGAGCGCCATCTGCACCTGCTCCTCGCCCTCGCTGAGCGGCAGCAGGCGCGCGGCGGCGTTCGCCACGCCGGGCCAGTTCTCGGTGAGCTGGTCGATGTCGCGGAGTCGCTCGAGCGTCTCCTTGTCCTGCGGCGCGACCTCGCTCCATGCGGCGAGCTCGGCGCGGGCCTCCTCGCGGTTGCCGGCGGCCTCGAGCACCTCGACGATCCGAAGCACGTAGGGCCGCTTGGCGTCCTCGTTGGAGGCGTCGCGCGCTCGCCGGAGCGCGGCGGCGAGGTCTTCGGCGACCGCGCCGGCGTTGATGGCGTAGGCCGCCTCGAGGTCGTCGATGGCGTCCATGACCTTCGACATGCCCAGGCGGAGGATGGCCCGTGAGCGGAGCAGGTGAGCGTAGGTGTCGTCCTCGGCGTCGTGGCCTTCGAGGGCGGCACCGACCTCCGCGACCGCCTCTTCCTGCTGACCGGCGGCCTGCAGCGCGGCGACGAGCTCGCCGAGGATCTCGACGCTGCCGGTGGCTTCGCGTGCCTTGCGGAGCATCTCCACCGCGGCTTCCGGGCGACCCAGGGTATCGCGCTGGAGCGCCGCAGCCTCGCGGACCTTGGCGATCGAGCCCGCCTGGTCACCCGCCGCTTCGAGGCGGACGGCCTCGAGGCTCAGGAACTCGGCGAGGGGCGACCACTGCTCGTTGTCGCGGTAGTGGCTCTCCAGTCGCTCACGCAGCTCGGCGTCGTCCGGGTTGCCCCGGTAGCCGAGGTCGAGCGCTCGAATCATGCCGTCCGGCTCGTCGAGCTGCTGCCAGTCCTCGTAGAGCTCGCGCGCCAGCGTCGAGGCGGCGTCACCGGTCTCGATGCCGAGGAGCTTCTCTCGGATGTGCGCGCGCTCGGTCGGGTCGTCGCCCTCACGGAGGAGCGCGAGGTAGGCGGTGATGACCCCGCGGTCCTTCGGGACCCAGTCCATCGCGCGGCGGTACACGTCGAGGGCGTCCTCCCGCTCGACCTTCTCGAGCAGGGTGCCGAGCTTGAGCGAGAGGTCCGCGATGGTCTCGAGGTCCTCGTTGTCGCGCGCGACGTCGAGCTGGCGCTGGTAGAGGTCGACCAGATCCTCGTCGTAGCCGCTCTGCTCGTAGAGCTTCGCGAGCTTCTCGGCGGCCTCCTGGTTCTCCGGATCCTCGTCGAGAATGGCCTTGAGCACGTCGACCGCGTCGAACTCGCGACCCTCGGTGCCCATCAGCCAGTCGGCCTGGACCATTCGCGCGGCGTTGCGCGCCTCGGGATCGAGCAGGCCGTCGACGAGCGTGATGACCAGGTCGTTGAGCCGGTCCGCGTCGCCCTTCTGCTTGTAGACCTCGAGGAGCGGCTTCCAGATCACCTCGTCCATCGGGTCCGGCTCGAGCAAGCGCTCGTAGACCTCGGCCGCGACGTTCAGGTCGCCACCGGGGCCGGCGGCCATCGAGGCGAACTGGATCTCCAGCTCCCGCCGCTCGTCCTCGTGCTCGGCGGTCTCGATGACCTTGCCCATGATCTCCATGGCGCGCTCCGCGTCGCCCTCCTGGAAGCGGCGCTGAGCGAGGGCCTCGAGCGCCCAGCGAGCGGCGCCGAGGCCTTCCTCGGACGCCTCCGCGACCTCGACCGCTCGCCGGAGCAGAGCGTCGAGTCGCGCCGGGTCGATCGGGTCGGCGACGATGAGCATCTCCTCGCTCAGCGGCTCCTCGACCTCGGCGGGCTCGGGGCGCTGCTTCGCCGGCATCAGCGAGCGGGCCTTCTCGACCGCCTCTCGCACCTGCGGGAGGGTGGCCTCGACGCGCATCGCGCGCCGCTCGAGGAAGTTCAGCAGCAGGTGGTCGTCGTTCGCATCGCGGGCGACCTCCTCGTAGAGGCGCATCGCGTCGGCGTGGCCCATGGGCGGCGGCCGGTGCGAGACGCGGGAGTCTTCGCCGTCCATCGCCGGCGGGCGGATGGAACCGGCCGAACGGCTGACGGCGACGTCGAGGTGCGGAGCGAGCTCGGCGTGGCGCGGGTCCGCGTCGAAGGCCTGACGAGCGATGTCGACCGCTTCTTCGAGGGCCGCCGGGTCCCGGAGGAGAATGGCGGCGAGCTGATGGAGCGCGTTCGCTCGGAGACTCTCCTTGAGCTCCTCCACGGCGATGAGCTCGCGAAGGACCCGGCGCTGCAGCGACTGATCGTCGCGGGCGGCACCCACTCGCGCCAAGGCGACCCAGGCGGTGACCGGTTCGTCGGTGACCGACTCGGCTCGCCCGTAGAGCGAGGTCGCCGCGTCGAGATCGCCGCGCGACTCGCGCAGCTCGCCGAGGCGAACCAGGAGCCGCGCCTGGAGCTTGGCGTCCTCCTCGCGGCGGTGACTCTCGATGAGCTTCTCGAGCGTGGCGGCGTAGCCGTCCGCGTCGTGTCCCTCGTTGATCATCTTCTGGATGGCGTCGTGGGTCTTCGCGACGCCGGGAGCCGCCTCGATGGACTCGAGCCGGCGCTTCATCGCGTCCTGCGCTCGGCCGAGGGCTTCGAGGTCCTCGCCCATCGCGGCGAGCAGCGCGCCCTTCGACGCACCGTCGTCCGCGAGCTTGAGGCGCTGCTCGAGGGCGACCAGGGCGAGCTCGCGCTCGTCGCGCTCCACGAGCGCCTCACGGAAGCGGAAGGCCTCGGCGTCGTCGCCGGCGGCCGCCTCGAGGGCGGACTCGCGCAGGTCGTTCGCCTGGTCGGCGTCGTCACGCGCGGCGGCCAAGGCGCTGAGCTCGTAGAGCACCTCGGCGCTGCCGACGTCCACCTCGTCCTTCGGGCCACGCCGCCGGACGGTCATCAGGAGCGCTCGGTACGCCTTCTCGGCGCGGTCGAGCTCCTTCGCCTCGACGGCGAGCCGGGCGAGCATCTGGAGGAGCTTGGCGTCGGCCATGGCCATCTTGGTGGCCTTCTCCAGCTGCTCGAGGGCGCCTTCGAGGTCGCCCTGAGCACGGGCGACGCTACCGAGCATGGAGTGCACCTGCGCGCGCTCCGGGCTCCGTCGGCGGCCGAAGCCTTCGACGACCTTCTCGAGGATCGAGCGAGCCTCGTCGAGCTCGCCGCCGTCCTTGAGACCCTCGGCGAGCATGAGCTCGATCTGGCGGTCGTCCGGCGCGTGCTCGCGGGCCTTCCGCAGGATCGGGATCGCCTCGGCGGGCTGCCCGATCTGATCGCGGAAGAGCTCGGCGGCCTCTCGGGCGAAGGTCAGCACGTCGGCCGGATCGCTCGCGTGCTCGGCCGAGTCGGCGAGGACACGGGCGAGCGGCTCGTGCTGCTCTTCGGTGCGGTAGTGGTCGGCGAGCACCTCGCGCAGGTCCTCGCGGGTCGGCGCGTCGTAGCGCGCCTGCTCGAGCACCTCGGCGGCGCGCTCGGAGCGGCCGGCGGCGAAGAGACTCTTGGCGAGCTCGAGGGCGACGTCGGCCTTCTCGTCGTCGCCCGCGACGCCGAGCCGGCGCTCGAGCCATCGGGCGGCCGCGGCGTGCTCGCCACGGTCGCGCTGGATGCGGGCGAGCGCGTCGAGCGCCGCGACGTCTTCGGGCGCCACGTCGACGACGCGGCGGTGCGCCTCGAGGGCGCGCTCGATGTCGTCGAGGGGCCCCTCCGCCAGCTGGGCGACGCGACCCCAGAGCTTCGCGGAGCGTTCGCCTTCGAGGAGCTCGCCCTGCTGCGCGAAGAGCTGCGCGAGCGCTTCGTGGTCACGGCGCTCCTGGAGGATCGCCTCGAGCGTGTCGAGCGAGGCGTCGTGGCCCGGGCGCTCGCGGAGGTTCGCGCGGAGCGCGTCGATGCGGCCGCCCCGGCGCTCGACCTCGGTCACCAGGTTGGCGATCTCGAGGCGCAGCTCGATGCGGCGCTCCGGGTCGTCGGTCGCCTCGAGCTCGCGACGGCGAAGGCCGAGGAGCTCGGCGTGGCGCTCCTGCTGGGCGTAGAGGTCCCCCAGCGCGCGGAGTGCGTCCGCGTCCGCCGGATCCTTCTCCAGGACCTCGCGGTAGAGGCCGGTCGCGCGCGGGCCATCGCCCATCTCGAGGGCCTTCGTCGCCGCGGCGCGGAGGTGCGTCGCCTGCTCTTCGGCCTCGTAGGGGAGGCGCGCCTGCTCGATGTGGAACGACACCAGCTGCGCCGCTTCGTCGTAGTGGCTCGCGAGGAGCTGCTCGGCGGCCCAGCGCGCTTCGGCGCCCGGCTCACGCTGACCGCTCGCCTCACGGCCCGTCGACCAGAGTCCGGACGCCCGCTCGTAGAGCGCCTCGATGCGCGTCTGCGCGTCGGCAGCCTCCGCGTGGCGATCGGCGAGCTCCCGGAGCGAGTCGAGGTCGTTCGGCTTGGCCGCGGCCAGCCGCTCGAGCGTTCCGTCGAGGTCCTCCGAGGCGCTCTGGCGCTGCACGTCGGCGAGGAAGACCAGGATGTCCACCGGTGTGTGCGGGTGCGCGCTCGCGGCGCGCAGAGAGGCCTCGGCGTCGTCGAGGCGCTCGGTGGCTTCGCCGAGCCGCGCCACGCGACCGGCCAGATCGGGCCGGAGCGGTCGCTTGCCGAGCGCCGCGATCATCGCGTCGAAGGCCCCGGTGGTGTCGTTCAGCTGCTCCTCTCGAATCGTCGCTTCGCGCTGACGAAGCGCCACGGCCCGCTCCGGGTCGGCCGCGGCTTCGGCGGCGGCGCGCAGGGCGGCGGCTTCGGTCGCCGGGTCCTCGGCGGAGGCGGCCAGCTGACCGAGCCGCTGCTCGAGCCGCTCGTCGGCGGGAGCGAGCGCGAAGGCACGGGCGATGGAGCCGAGCGCCGCCGCGGCCGATCCGGCCTGCTCTTCCTGCAGATCCGCAGCCTGGACCAGGAGCTCGACCCGGCGCGCGTCGGTCGGCGCGACGGTCAGTCGGGTGTCCAGGAGCGCCAGCAGGGGCTCCCACTCGCCGGTCTCCTCGTAGCTCTTCGCGAGGGCCTCGACGGCCTCGGCGCGGGTGCTCTCCACCTCGGCGAGCTGCGCGAGTCCCTGCCGAGCGCGCTCGTGGCGCACGTCGGCCTCGAGCGCGCGACGGTACGCACGCACGGCATCCTCCGGCCGCCCGAGGGCACCGGCGAAGGTGTCGCCCTGCGAGGCACGCAGCTCGGCGAGGTGCGCGTCCTCGCGCTGGCTCGCGCGCTCGAGCACCTGAGCGCGATCTTCCCAGCGCTCGGCGCGACCGTAGAGATCGACGAGCGCGTCGACCACGTCCGCGGTCTCACCATAGGAGGAGCCGATCTCGTTCCAGCTCGCGATCGCGTCGTCGAGCGCCTCGAGCGCGCCGGCCTGAACCGCGGCCATGCGCGCGAGATCGGAGCGGCGCTGGTAGGGCGGCACGCCGGACTCGGCGCGCCGACGGAGCGCATGCGCGAGCTCGGCCCAGCGCTCCTGCCCTTCGAGGAGCTGGATGATCTCCTCGAGCGCGAAGAAGTCCTTCGGGTCGGCGACGAGCGCCTGCTCCCACGCGGCGAGGGCACGGTCGACGTGACCGAGCACGGCGGCGAGGCGAGCGGCTTCCGCGAGCGCTTCGCGGCGGTCGCTCTTGTCGGTCTCGAGCTGCGCGATGCGCTCGAGCACGTCGAGGCGCTCCTCGGCGCGCTCGGTGCGGCCGAGCAGGTCCGCGAGGTTTCGGGCGGCTCGCTTCGCGGTGTCCGCGTCGAGCGCCTCTTCCGCCATGACGGACTGGAGCTGGACGATCGCCTGCTCGAGGTCGTCCGCGCCGACCAGCGCCTTGGCGCCGGCCATGCGCAGCCGGGCGCGAACGCCGGCGTCGGTCGCTTCCTCGGCCGCGAGGAGGGTGAGCTCCACGAGTCGGCCCTGGGCCTGCGCGGCGGTCGCGAGCTGCTGCGCCCACGCGAAGATCTCCTCGTCCGACGGCTCGAGGCGGAGGACGGCGCCCACGTGCTCGAGTGCCTTCTCGGGATCGCTCTCGGCGAGGCGCTGCGCCGCGTCGCGGTGGAGCTCGACGCGCTCCGAGGGCTCGGCGAGCTCGAGGGCCGTGTCGAGGGTGCCGAGCACGTCGGTGTGCCGGTCCTCCGCGTCGTAGCGCTCGCGTAGCAACGAGAGCGCGCGCCGCCGCGACTCGGTCGACGCTTCCTCGTCGCGCCCGATCCGCTCGAGCATCGCGACGGTCCCGCTCACGTCACCGCCCTCGCCCTCTTCGAGGAGGGCCTGCAGCTCGCCGATCGCGTCGCCCGGCTGCTCGAGCTTGTCGAAGAGGGTCTCGGCGATCCGAAGGCGGAGCGCCTGCGCGTCTTCCTGCGACGCGTCTTCGGTCTGGCGGCGCCAGAGGCCCACGAGATCCTGCCAGCGCTCCTGTCGCTCGAGGAGGCGCTCGAGCGAGGAGGCGAGCGCCTTGTCCTTCGGCTTCAGGTCGAGGAGCTGGAGCAGATAGTCGACCGCGCGGTCCTGACGACCCGCGAAGTCCTTCGCGGTCTGGGCCGCCTCTTCGAGGAGCACGCCCTTGCGGTGCGTGTCGGCGCAGCGGGCGATCTCGGCGTCGTAGAGGGCGAGGAGCTCTTCCCAGTTCTCCGCGACGGTGTGCACCATCGTGAGCCGCTGGAAGGCCCAGGTGCTGGCCGTCGGATCGACCACGAGGACACGGTTGAGGCACTCGACGAGGACGGGCGAATCCTCGCCGAACCACTCCTCGTGGAACTGGACGGCGCGCTGGGCGACCTGGGGCGCGACCTCGCTCGCGAGCTCCTGGCCGAGCACCTCGCGATAGAGCGCGGCGACCGCGTCGGGGGTCTGGGAGGACGCCGCGAGATCTTCGAGCTTGTCCCACGCGGCATCGTCGTCCGGCGCATTGCGAACCACCGCCGCCGTCTCGTCGAATGCCCCGTCTGCCATGTCCTGCTCCTCGGCCATCTGCGCACCTCGCCCCATGGGGTCCGACACGGACCCTCGACGGGTCGGCGAGCATATCGTGGATCTCAGCGCGTTTGATCCATCTTTTCCGTGCCCATCGGACTCCGCGAACGCGTCGAAAGGCCGACAAAACTGGATCGACCGACCAAAGTCGGTGGCGCAGTGCGTCAGAGAACGATCGGCGATCGGCGCACGATCGAGGCCTGGTCGGGAGTGAGGGTCGTTCCTGCGCGCTCGATCGACCAGAAGAGCGGGTTCGTCGCCCCCGCGCCGTCGCATTCGTCCGGCTCGAGGAGGCCGTCACCGTCCGCGTCGGCGTCGATCGGACACACCGGTGTGTCCGCCAACGGTTCGCGCTGCGTTCCATCGGCCTCGACCAGATGGAAGAGACCGAGCGCGTGCCCGACCTCGTGCGCGAGGACGATCCCGAGCATGTCGCCGGCGGTGTCCACGCCGATCACCACGCCGGCGCTCGGTGCGCCGGGCACCGGGAGCGCCGCCGGAATGGCACCCGCGAGCCCGAGGAAGAGGTCGATCTGCCGGACCGCGAAGACGGGCACCGACGGCGGCAGACCGGCGCCCAGCGCGAAGAGCTCGGGCAGCTCGGGGATCGCGCCGCGTTCCGACTCGAGGATCGCCAGCCGCTCCGCCTCCGGTCCACCGATGGGGTGCACTCGGACCTCGCCGAGGCTCGCACCGGCGCTCGTGAGCATCGCCCGCAGGGGGTCGAAGGTCGCGTCCTCGAGATCGGCGACGCCGACCAGGAAGAGGTCGATGTCGATTCGGCTCCCGGCGCCGGGCGCGAAGACGAGCCGGTCCATGGTCACCGGCTGGTCGAAGGTCGCCACGTGCTCCGCCGCGGGATCGACGCCGTCGAGTCCGCTGGGGAGCGCCACCGTGATCGGTCCCGGGTCGGGCGCGAAGACGGGGCTCGTCGGTGGCGCGTCCGTGCCGAGCGCGTCCACGTCGTAGAGGCGCGATGCTCCGTCCAGGGTCAGCAGCTCGGGGAGGACGCCGCAGCGCGGGAGCAGCACGTGATGCGCACCGAGCGGAGCCGATCCGAGCGTGAGCCGTGCGCCCGGGCCGAGCACGTCCGTGGTGACCGGCGGGAGACTCGAGCGCGGGACGCAGAGGGTGGCGCGGCGTGCGGCGTCGCCGTCGACCCACGCTCGCCGGCATCGCTCGTCGGTGGCGCAGTCGGCGTGGTCACCGCACGGAGCCGCGCAGCGACCGGTGACGAGGCAGAGTCCGTGGGCGCACTCGTCTCCCGTGGTGCACGGCGCGCCTGGCTCGCCGGCGCCGATGGGCGGGGCACACTCGAGCGAGAGGACCAGCGCGTCGCTCCGCACACAGCGGTTTGCGCACGGGGGCGACGCGCAGCACTCGGCGTCCGATGCGCAGCCCGGGTTCGGTTGGGGCGGGCACTCGGCGGGTGAGTCGTCGCCACAGCCGAGCGCTGCGAGCAGCGCGAGCGTCAGTGCTTGGCGAGCCATGCGAGCGCCCGGCGTCGCAAGGTGGCGATCGAGTCGCCGTCGGGGAGCGTGGTCACTCGGTCGAGCACCGTCAGCACGCGCTCCACCGCTTCCACGTCCTCGTCGTCGAAGGCGCCCTCGATGGCCCCCTCGAGCAGCGCGACCGGGTCGTCGCTCGCGCTCACGTCTTCGAGCAGCGCGCGCATCTCGTCGTCGGTGACGCCGATCTGGGTGACCATCGGCGGCTCGCTCCGGCTCTCCGACGCCGGCGCGACCTCCGACGTGCGTTCGCTCCGCGGCTCCTCGCTGGGCCGCGGCGGCGCCTCGTGGGTGCCGCTCTCCGGGCCCTCGCTCTCGCCGGGTTCGCCCTGGTCGGCGATGCGCGGCTCGGCGTCCCAGACCTCCGAGGGCGACCAATCGTCGTCGAATGACGCGGCGTCCTCCTCCACGAGATCCTTGGGTGGCGCTTCCCAGATCTCCGACTTCGGCCAGTCCGAGTCGTCCTCGGCGTCGCCGCGATCGAAGTCGCCGCTGTCCTCTTCACCGGGCACCCGGTCGAGCTCGATCTCGCCGCTCGGCGGGTCCTCGAAGATGGCGGAACCGTCGACGCCCAGGTCGAAGGGCGCCTCGAGAATGCCGGGGTCGGTGGGGAAGGGCACGCGGTCTTCCATCGCGGCGAGGTAGGGCCGGGCCCGGTCGTGCTCGCCGCGCTGCACGTGGAAGGTCGCGGCTCGAGCGAGCCCGCGCTCCCAGAGCTCTTCGCTCGCGTCGTCCTCCGGCTCCAGATCGAGGAGGACGGCGAAGGCCTCGGCCAGCGCTTCGTCTCGGCCGAGCGCCTCGAGGAGCTCGGCGTGCAGCACCCGCGCGTGCACGTCGGAGGGCGACGCATCGCACGCGCGCCGTGCCAGGGGCAGCGCCGCCTCGGGCCCACGCAGGCTCCGCAGCCGCTCTGCGGCCGAACAGAGCCAGCGACCCGCGAGCGCGTCGTCCGACACTGCGTCCGCCGCGCGAGTCCAGAGCTCGGCGGCCTGCGAGTCGTCGTCGGTCAGCGCCGCGCGCAGCGCCCACAGGTGGGGCGAGCCGGGGGCGGCGCGTTCGGCGCGCTCGAGCATCGGCTCGAGGCTCTCGGCGGAGGCACCGGCCTTCGCGGCCTGGGTGATCGCCTCGACCACCAGGGGCTGACGCTCGGCGATGGGGAGCTCGAGGAGCGCGCCGACCAAGCGGACGACCCCCGGGTCGCGCCGCTCGCCGAGCCGGACGATCCACTCGCGCCAGAGCGCGACGTCGCGGCGGTGGATGGAGAGCGCGTCGAGCAAGGCGGTGACCTGCGGCTCCGCCAGCGGCTCGCGGCTGCTCGAGAGCGCGCGCTCGAGGCGGGCACGGATGGCGTCGCCGCGCAGCCAGGGGCTCGGCAGCTCCTCGAGCGGCGCGCGGGCCACGGGCGATTCCTCGCCGTGGATCGCCGCGTTCAGCCAGTCGGGTGGGTCCTGCACCATCCGCCGGTAGCGATCGAGATCGGCGGCGGTCGGCGTGCCCTCGGTCTGGATCACCACGCCGCGTCGCCTCACCTCGAGCCGGATCCCGAGCGCCCGTTCTTCGGGGAGGCGGTAGCCCGCGGGCAGGAGCGTCTCCGCGAGGAGGCTCCGGAGCGGTCGCCGCAATCGGAACACCCCATCGGCCGCGGACCAGTGGAGCCCCAGGGGCGCGAGCTGGTCGATCAGCCGTTGGAGGGCGGGTCGCGGCGCCTGCCGGACCCAGTCGAGTCGCCGGAGCCCGAAGACCAGGTCCACCCCGTCCGCCAGCACGTCGAGCTCGGCCGCGAGCACGCCGGTCGCCTCGCGAATCGCCAGCGCGAGCCGGCCGCCACGGAGCCCGCGCAGCGCCAGCGAGGCGCCCGCGGCCTCCGCCGCGCGGGTCAGCGCCCGCCAGCGGACCTCGACCTGCGCCTCTTCCAGGGTCGAGCGCATCTGCCGGAGGCGCCCCGTTCCCTTGGCCAGGTCGAAGCGGCGGGGGAGGGGCACGGCCAGGGTCAGCGCCTCGACCCGAGCGGGGAACGCCTGCACCGGTCGCCGGAGCACGAGCCGGCCTTCGCCGGCCTGGAAGCGCAGATCGAAGCGCGGGGTCGCCAGGTCGACCGCGCTCTCGGTGGAGGGCTCGTTCATGCCTCGCCGGGGCTCGCTGCGCCGTGGGGCGAGGGCTCGGGGACGAGCTCGCGGAACTTCTGCCAGCTCGCGCCGAGGCCTTCCTCGGCCTTTGCCTCGATGGCGCGCATCGGCGCTTCGTCGCTGCCCAGTCGGCGGGCTTCGTTGGCGCAGACGATCGCCGGGAGCAGCCGCCCGCGCTCGAGGTAGCACTCGGCGAGGAGCGGGAGCACGTCCTTGCGGCGCGCGCCGAGCGAGAGGGCCCGCCGGAGGAGCCCGATCGCCTGACCGGGTCGGTCGTTCTGCAGCTGTGCACGACCGAGCCGCCGAAAGAGGCCGGCCACGTGGGCGCCGCCGCTCTCCTGGCCCCACTGCACGCCGAGCCGCATCACCTCCATGCCGAAGTCGATCTGACCGGTCTCGATGCAGGCGGTGCCCAGGAGCCCGAGCGCGTGGGCGAGCGTCGCCTTCACCTCCGGGGTGAGGGACTGCCCTTCGGCGGTGCGGAGCAACATCGAGAGCGGCCCGGGCCAGCCGCCGAGCGTGTCGAGGGTCGCCTCCCAGTCCTGGGCCTCGTTGTGCTTCTCGGCCTTGGGGACGAGGTTCAGATCGATGGCGAAGGGCGAGTTGCCCGTGCCGCCCCGCGAGGCGCGGGCCTCGGCGCGGACCCGGTCGTGGATCAGGTCCCGGAAGCCATCGAGGGGGACCTCCTCGCGGGCGGCGCCCAGATCGATGACGACGGCCGGTGGCTGCCCGCCGTCCACCACGAGCTTGCGGAGCGAGATGCCGAAGACCGGCGCGAGCAGCACGTATCGGAAGCCGATGAAGCGCTGCAGCTCGTCCACCGCCGGTGAGGACGACACCTCGTCGGGGTAGGTCTCGTTGGCGACCAGGGTCGCGGCCAGCCGACGCCGGAGCTCGCCGAGCGGGAGCTGATGGACCTCGTCGTGGTCGCCGACCGAGAACTCGATGATGCTCGCGTCCCGCATGCCCGGGTCGAGCGCGACCGAGCTGATCCGCACGCCGGAGACGACCGCGAAGGCGACCACGCGCTCGCCGACCGCTTCGCAGAGCTCGGCGAAGTGCGGCGCCCCGTCACCGAGACGCTCGAACCAGCCGTCGGCACGGACGGCGTCCAACGAGAGGCTGCGGCGCTCGCTCAAGGCTGCTCCATCGGGGACGTCGTCATCGTGGGGGGCGGTCGGAGGCTCCGACGGCCGTCAGCATCCCGAGTCGGGAGCGGCTCCGTCAAGAGCCAGAGCCACATTCACCTCGGCTCACACGCCACGCTCCATCTTCTCGCGGTACCAGGCGATGGTGGCCAGGAGCCCCTCTTCCAGGTCCCAGGTCGGCCGGTAGCCGAGGAGCCGCTCCGCCTTCTTGATGTCCGGGATCCGGAGCTCCACGTCGGCGAAGTCCCACTCCACGTGCTCGATCGTGGACTCGCTGCCGGCGAGCCGCTTGATGAGGTGGGCAAGCTGGTGAATGGTCACCGTGCTCCGCGGGTTGCCGATGTTGAAGGTCTCGCCGATGGCCTCGTCCTTCGCCAGGGCGAGGAGGATCGCGTCGACGATGTCGTCGATGTAGCACCAGGAGCGAATCTGATCGCCCTCGTTGTGGAGCAGGATCGGCTCGTTCTTCAGGGCCCGGACGACGAACGCGTGAATGGCGCCTTCGCCGACCTGGCCGGGGCCGTAGATGTTGAAGGGGCGGATGGCGCAGGTCGGGGTGCCGAACTGCTTGTAGTAGTTGTGGCAGAGGTGCTCGGTCGCCAGCTTGCTGACGGCGTAGGTCCAGCGGGCTTCGCCCACGGCCCCGAGGCTGGTCACGTCGGTCTCCGCGACGCGGAAGGCGTAGGTCCCGAAGACCTCGCTGGTCGAGAAGTCGATCACGCGCCGGACGCCCTCGAGCTCCCGAGCGGCCCGAAGCACGTTCATGGTGCCCTCGAGCGAGATCTCCATCGTCGGGACGGGGTTCTCGAGCACGGTGTCCACTCCGGCGATCGAGGCCATGTGGATGACGTAGTCGCACCCCGCCATCGCCTTCTCGACCACGGCACGGTCCCGCACGTCCCCCTCGATGAGGGTCACGTTGGGGTGCTCGTCCAGGCCAGCCGCCCCGAGCGCGTTCCGCCGGAGGATGTCGAGGACCTGGATGGTGTTCTTCTCGGCCAGCCGCCGGATGAGGGCCGTGCCGATGAAACCGGCGCCGCCGGTGATGCAGAAGGTCTGGTTTTCGATCACCGCGGCCCTCTACCACGCCGGGAGGGAAGCTTCACGGGGTGCCGGGTGTCCGTCGGGCGGTGTTGTCTCCAGGACCGCACCGTGAAACGATGGCCGAGTCCGCAGGTCGCGGACGGCAAAGGCACCTGAGAGAGGAAACGATGGGCATCTTCAGCCGGATGGGGACCGTACTGAAATCGAACCTGAACGCTTTGGTCGACAAGGCGGAGGATCCCGAGAAGCTGATCGGCCAGACGATCATCGACATGAAGTCGGAGCTGAAGCAGGCCAAGCGGGAGCTGGTCACGACGGCTGCCACGGCGAAGCGCCTCGAGAAGAAGGCGCTGGAGGCCGAGGAAGAGGCGTCGAGCTGGGAGCGGAAGGCCGTCCTCGCGCTCAAGGCCGATGACGAGGAGCTCGCCCGCGAGGCGCTGAAGCGGAAGGCGAAGGCGACCAAGGAGGCGGAGAAGATCCGCACGCAGGCCGCCCAGCAGAAGACCGCCGCCGACGCGATGAAGGACACCATCGAGCGCGTCGAGGACAAGATCTCCGATCTCGAGGCGCGTAAGAGCACGCTCGCCGGCCAGGTGCGCCGGGCCCGGGAGGCACCCTCGGTCGAGGCCGGCGGTGGCAGCAGCGCCAGCCGCTTCGGCAGCGAGACCTTCGACGAGCTCGAGCGGATGGCTGGCAAGATCGACCAGCTCGACGCCGAGGTCGAGGTCCACGACGTGCTCGAGGATCCCAAGCGCGCCGACGTGGACGCCAAGTTCCGGGCGCTCGAGAAGCAGGTCGGTGGCTCCGAGGTCGACGACGAGCTCGCCGCCCTCAAAGCCAAGCTCGACTGACGTCACACGCCGTTGAGCTTGGATGCCTCGATGGAGCGGGTCGTCCTCTGGCACCGCTGCTTCCCCCCGACGAGAGCCGAGCTCGATTCGCCGGAGGTCGTGGAGCGTTGGCTCGAAGAGCTGGCGCTGCGCGCGTACACGGTCGGGGGTAGCACCCTCGCTCGGGCCGGTGGCTCGATCGCGATCGCCTTCGGCGCGCACGACCTGGAAGCCGCGATCGATCTGGCGCTCGACGTGCTGGACGAGGTCGAAGACGGCGCGCTCGGCGGGCTGCCGGTGGCCATCGGCGTCGGCATGGGGTTGGTCCAGGAGACGCCGGAGGGGCCGCTCGGGTCCGCGATCGATCGCGCCCAGCTGCTCGCCAACCGCGCTCGGCAGGGCGAGCTGGTCGTCGATGCGGCGACCCGCGAGATCGCGGAGGCGACCTTCCTCTTCGACCGCGGCGTCGGCACCGGGGCGGCCGCGTTCCGGGGGACGTCGGTGGACCGGAAGGTCCCGCGGCGAGCGTCGGCGCGTCTGAGTGTCGCCTATCTGAAGACGCCGCGGATCCCCGACCGACTCCGCCAGGAGCTGGGGCGCATCGAGGAGCTCGCCCGAACGGAGGAGAGCGCGTGCGTCGTGCTTCGGGCGCCGAGCGGCGCCGGCGCGACCGGGTACCTCGCGATGCTCGAAGACGACCTGAGCCCGCCGCTGGTGCTCCACGTGGCTGGCGTGCCCGGGGCGCTGGAGCCGCTGGGCTCCCTTCGTTTCGCGCTCAAGCGCGCGCTCGAGGAGCGCGCCGACCCGCCCGAGGCCCTGGCGCACGTCGTCGCGAAGCTGGTCGATGGCGAGCCCCCGCCGCGGAAGGAGCTGGAGGCGACCCTCGTCGAGGGCTTCCGCACGATGGGTCGGCCCTGGCTCTTCGTGGATCCGATCGGGCTCGTCGACGTGGAGACGATGCGGCTGCTCGCCAGCATCGCGCGAGCCACGCCCGTCTTCGTCAGTGTGCGCTGCGCCGTGGAGGCGCCCCTCCCGGCGCCGCTCCAGGGGCTCGAGTTCGAGAGCTTCGTGTTGCCGCCGCTCAGCAGCGACGACGCCAAGGCGGTCGCGCGCACCATTCTCGGCGACGAGGAGGAGGCCGACATCGTTCGGCGCGTGGCGGTCCTCGGCGGCGACACCATCGTCGGCATCGAGGAGGCGGCGCGGACGCTCGTCGCCTCCGGTGACCTGGTGCACGATGGCGACGCCTTCCGCTGGCGCGTGAAGGCGCGGACCGGCGCTCGCGCGATCCCCATCGACGCGCTCCTCCAGGAGCGGCTGGCGTCGCTCGAGGAGCTCCCGATGCGGATGCTCGAGACCGTCTGCGTGTGTCCCCAGGGCACGTCGGCGAGCGAGCTCTCGTACGTCGCGGAGGCGGACGGTCTCGACGAGGGCCGGCAGGGTGAGGCGCTCGGCCGACTGAAGTCGGAGGCGCTCGTCGACGAGCGCAACGAGCCGAGCTCGGAGCACCTGCGCCAGATGGTCGTCATCAGCATGCCGCCCGCGCGGCTGGCCGAGCTCCACCGCTTCCTCGCCGACGCGATCGCGTCGCAGAGCGCCGGAGCCCTCGCGTGGGCCACCGTCGGCTTCTGCCAGGCGGAGGGCGGCCAGCCCGAGGATGGCGCCAAGGCGCTGCTCGAGGCGGCGGACGCGGCGCTCGAGCTCCAGCTCGAGGACGGCGCGCGCCGGCTGGCGGCGGCGGCGGTCAAGATCTTCCCGTCCGCGGACACGCGCGCCGCCGCAGCGAGGATCAGTCGAGCTGCGGTGAGCGTCGACGGGCCGCGCCCGAAGGGCGACCGAATCTCGCTCCGCGCCGTCCACGCGCTCATGAAGGGCGACGTCGAGTCGGTCGAGCGCGCGCTCGACATGGCGGTCGCCGAGGGGCGCGACCTGGCCGCCACCGACCGCGTTCGGGCGATGGCCTTTCTCGCGCGGGGCGACACGGCCTCGGCGATGGCGGCGATGGCGCGAGCCCGGAACGCCAGCGAGGGCAACCTCAAGTCGCGCACGCGCGATGCGCTGACCCTCGCGTGGATCTTCCTCCAGTCGGGCGAGGTCGAACACTGCGTGCGCGCCGCGCTCGACGCCCTCGCCGCAGCGCGGCGCACCGAGGACGAGCGGGGCGAAGCCGCCGCGCTCAAGACGCTGGCCAGCGCGTACGCGCGGGTGGAGCGGAGCGAAGACGAAGCGTTGTTGGTCGCGGCCGGCGGCGCCTGAACGTCCGGCACTCGGACGTCGAACGCCCGACCCCACGAGAGGGGCCGGGCGCCGACGCGGGGGTTCCGCTCAGGGCTGCGAGACCGTGAGGCGATCGCGGAGCGCGCGGAAGGTCGCCCGACCGATCCCGCGGACGCGCATGATCTCGGCGACGCGGCGGAAGGGCCGGTTGTCGCGGCGCTCGATGATCGCGCGCGCCTTGCTCGGACCGATGCCGGGGAGCGAGACGAGCTCGGCCTCGGTGGCGGTGTTGAGGTCGACCAGGCTCATCTCCTGAGCCTGCGGGGCGTCGTCGTCGTCCTGCGCGCTGACCGGCTGGATGGACGCGAAGCTCAGTAGGCCGGCGAAGCAGGCCATGAGCAGGCCGCGGAGCCAGCGGCTGGCGCGACGGTCGGAGCGAAGGGCGAGGGTGTTGTCGTTGGTCATGTTCATTTCTCTTCTCCCGCCGTAGCGGGTGTTCGGTGTTGGTGTTTGGTGTTGGTTGGTTTGGGTGTTCGTTGGCGGTCGGAGGTCAGCCTCCGACCAGGTCCTTCTGGCCGTGCACGCGCAGGACGCGGCCCGAGCGCGGCGGCTGGTCGTCGTGCTCCTTGCGGTCCTGGATCTGCAGCTTCCCGCCGACCGGAATCGCGTTGAGCTTCACGGTCACGCTGCCGTCCGCGTTGTCGAAGGCGATGCCGATGCGCGGCCAGTAGGTGCGTCCGTCGCGTTCGACGACGCCATAGACGGGGCGCCAGTTGGCGTTGCCCGAACGGGGGGTGGTTTCGGCTCTCATGGTTCCTCCTCGGGGTGGTGGCGGCCGACGTGGCTGCCGTCGGGAGGAGAGACTTCAAGTGGCGTGCCGCTCGAATCCGGCGGTGACGTCGAGCCTTTCGAACGACACCGCCACGCCACGGTGGCGGTTCCGCCGGCGGTCGCCGGTGCCGCACTGCGTCACGCGTGCGATCTCGCAGGGCCCACCCCGCCCTTGAGAAATCGGCGCGTTGATGCCAATGTCCGCCCCCGCGGCCGCGTAGACGCCGCTTTGGAGGACCATGCGAATTACGCTCTCGACCGACGCCCCGAAAGCAGCAGCTGTCGACCTTCTCGCCATCGGCGTGCGGTCGAAGAAGTTCGACAAGGACGAGGTGCTGAGCAGCCTCGACAAGGCGCTCGGCGGGGTGCTGACCGACTGGTTCAAGGACGAAGGCTTCAACGCCAAGCCGAACCAGACCCTCAAGGTCCCGGCGCGTGGTCGCGTGAAGGCCAAGTGGATCCTCCTCGTCGGCGTCGGCTCCAAGTCGAGCGACGTCGAGGCGACCCGCATGGTCGCCCACCAGGCGGCCAAGGCCTCCTCGCGCCAGAAGAGCGCCGCGCTGGTGTTGCCGGACGTTTCACCGGCGACCGTGCGCGCCGCCACCGAAGCGCTCGAGCAGGGCGCTTACCGCTACAAGCAGTACAAGACCGGCACCCGCCGCCCGAAGGGTGGGCTCAGCCGCGCCGCGCTCCTGGTGTCGGACGCCAAGGACAAGGGCCTCCGCAAGGCGATCAAGGACGGCATGGCGGTCGCCGAGTCCGTCAACCTCGCGCGCGACCTGGTCAACGGTCCGCCCAACGACATGAACCCGCTCACCCTGGCGGACATCTCCAAGGAAGAGGCGGAGAAGCTCGGCCTGAAGGTCACGATCTGGAACAAGAAGCAGATCGAGAAGGCGGGGATGAACCTCTTCCTCGCGGTGAACGCCGGCAGCGCCATCGAGCCCCGCTTCATCCACATCGCCTACACGCCCGAGAAGGCGCAGCAGAAGGTCTGCTTCGTCGGTAAGGGCCTGACCTTCGACGCGGGCGGACTCTGCCTGAAGCCGCCGAAGTCCATGATCGACATGAAGTGCGACATGGCCGGCGGTGCCGCGACCCTTGGCCTCGTGCTCGCGGCCGCGCGCCTGCAGCTCCCGGTCGAGGTCCACGCGATCATCGGCTCGACCGAAAACATGACCGGCGCCGCGGCCTACCGCCCCGGTGACGTGTTCACCTCGCTCAATGGCAAGACCGTCGAGATCATCAACACCGACGCGGAGGGCCGCCTGGTCCTCGCCGACTGCCTCGCCTGGGCCGTCGAGAACGTGAAGGCGGACTACCTGGTGACCCACGCCACCCTCACGGGCGCGTGCATGGTCGCCCTCGGCGCGCACCGCGCGGGCCTCTACACCGACGACGACGACTTCGCGCAGGGCTACTCCACCGCCGCGGAGATCGCGGACGAGAAGTTCTGGCGCATGCCGCTCGACACCGACCTGCGGAAGACGCTCGACAGCTTCGTCGCCGACGTGAAGCACACCGGCTCGAGCTACGGTGGCTCGATCACCGCCGCGCTCTTCCTCAAGGAGTTCGTGGGCAACTCCAACTGGCTCCACCTCGACATCGCCGGTCCGGCCTTCAACGACAGCCCGCACGGCCGCGCCCCGAAGGGTGGCACCGGCTTCGGCGTGGCCACTGCCGTTCGCTTCCTCGAGTACCTCGCCCTCGACACCGTGGGCGACGAGGATGGCGGCGATGCCGCCGCCGCCGAGGCCTGACCTGCGGGTCCTGCTCGCGGGGGCACTGCTCCTCGCGAGCGCCGCGCCGGCTTCGGCGCACCTCGGACACGACGTCGTGCGCGCCGAGCGCTATCTCAAGATCGAGGTGGCGCCGACCGGCGCGCGCTTCGTCGTTTCGTTGACCCTCGGGCCCGCCGAGATGCGGACCATTCTCGAGCGCGCGGACGGCGACGAGGACGGCATCGTGACCCAGGCCGAGGCCGACGCCTACATGGCGGCTTGGGCGGATGGCCTGCAAACCGATCTGCCGGTGAGCATCGACGGAGAGGCGGTGACGCTCACGTGGGGCGAGGCCTACTTCGACCCGCTCGGCGAGGTCCGCCCGGTCACCGGCACCGTGGAGATGGTCGCGAACCACGAGCTCGATGGCGGAGAGCACGTGATCGTGCTGACCGACGCGATGCGCCTCGAGTCGCTCGAGCGGACCGACGTGCGCCTCACCGCCGAGGCACCGGTCGAGGTGCTCGCGGCAGGCCCCGGCGCGGAGCTCGAGGCCGACGCCGAGCTCGTCGAGGACTTCTACTACGGCAACGATTCGCGAGCCGCGCCCGACGCCGTCTCGCTGAGAGTGAAGGTCCCCGGCTGGACCCGCTTCGAGCGCTGGTCGTTCGTGGGTGCCTCGGTCTTCGTCGTCCTGCTCGCCATCGTCGCGTGGTGGCGCGTGCGCAAGCGCCCGAAGCCCCCGGGCGGGTGACGCGCCGAGGCCGTGGCCTCCAACCGCGTCCGTGGCTAGGGTCGGCGGGTGGAGTTCTTCGTGTACAGCCGACCCGCCATCGAGCGGGTACCGCCCCACGACCAGCCGCACGTGGTCATCTCGATTACGACGACCGCGGACGACCAAGCTCGGATCCCGCAGGGCCCGATGTGCAGAGAGATCTTACGTCTATCGTTTCCCGACGTGGATTCCGTCATCGAGGGCTACTCGGAGAGTGACCTCTTCGCGGCGGACGACGCCGCGCGGGTCTGGGCGTTGGTGCTCGGTCTCGGCGACGAGATCACCCGCGTCGTCCTGCACTGCGATGCGGGCATGAGTCGATCGCCTGGGATGGCCGCCGCCCTCTCCAAGGTTCTGAACGGCGACGACACCGAGTTCTTTCGACGCTATCGTCCGAACATGCGTGTCTATCGAACGATGCTGAATGCATACGAGGAGCGCTTCGCCGCTCCTTGAAGCTCGCTCAGTCGCTGGTGATGCGGCAGCGTCCGTCGCAGCAGCGGACGGCGAAGGGCTCGCACTCGGCGGCGTCTTCCTGGCAGCACTGCCTGCCGAGTTGGTCGGTCGCAGGCTGGGGCGTCTCCTCGCACGGTATGGTGCGCTCATGAACCGCACCCTATTTTCGCTCCTGACCGCTGGCCTTCTCTCCTTCGTCCTCGGCTGTGATGGCGGAGGAGGTGGCGACGTGTGCGACCACATCATCGACAAGGGCTTCGAGGGTGTGGACGACCGCGCGACCTGCGAAACGTTCGTGGCCGACCTCCGAGGCGAGTGCAGCAACGGCGACGCGGTGCTCGAGTGCATCGGTCGGGCCCAGGACCGAGACGCCTACGGAGCCTGCGAAGACCTCTGCGAGTAGGTGACCGTCTCCGGTGGGTCAGTCGCCGGTGATCCGGCAGTGGCCCGCGCAGCAGCGGACCACGGCGTACTCGCACTGGGCGGCGTCCTGCTGACAGCACTGACCGCCGAGGCGCTCGATCTCTTCGCGGTTGGCTGGTCGGCCGCAGTCGGAGCCGTCGTGGCAGATGCCGCAGTCCGAGTTGGTCTCGCATGGCGGACCCGGTGCGTGGGCGGTCTGTGCGCACGAGTCCTCGCGGATGTCGTCGTCGGGGACCGAGTTGCCCCACGGGCTCGGACCGTCATCGCAGGACGGCTCGTCGGTCGTATCGTCCGGGGTCGGTTGCACCGTCGGCTCCTCGCTGGTCGTCGGCTCCTCCGGCGTGGGCTGCCCCTCGGTCGCGGGTGCCGATGCGCCCGAGCAGGCGACGAGCCAGAGAGCGGACCAGACCACGGCGCGAGCGACGGTGTTCACGAGTGCATTCTACGAGCGCTCGCGCTCGTTCTTCCACCGCCCTCAGACGGCGTCGACGCGGGTCGGGCTGGGATGGTGGTCCCGAGGGTCGCGGGGCCTACCTGGAAGGTCTCGTTGCCTCGTCTCGAGCGACGCGCGGAGCGAGTCGATGCCCGCCTTCGCGTCGGCGCCCGTGATCGGCTTCTTGCCCTCGGAGTAGGCTTCTCTGTCTTGGGGATGTTGGACACCGGCCGAGGAGCGTCTCGAGTCGGCGGCACAGGGCGTGACCCTGGTGCAGCCACTCCGGGTCCGGGGCTGCGATCTCGATGCGTTCGGTCGCCCATGCTGGGGAATTGCCGCTATCCACCATGCGAGTATGGCGGCTTCTGACGTCGAGGGTCGACGCTCGGGGGGAAGCGCGCGATAGTACAGGGGTGCAGGCGCCGGCTTCAGAGACGACGGTCGCGGAGTACCTCGCGCTCGACGCCGAGGCGGAGGGCAAGCTCGAGCTGCTGAACGGCACGGTCGTGGCGATGGCGGGGGCTTCCCCTCGGCACAATCGGATTGTCACCAACATCGCATTTGCCCTCAACGCCGATCTGCGACACGGGCCGTGCCACGTCTTCTCTCAGGACCAGCGGGTGCAGGTCGAGGCGACCGAGAGCTACGTCTACCCTGACATCGTCATCGTGTGTGATGAGCCGCGCTTCGACACGACCGCGCGACCGGCCTCGCTCTGCAACCCGAGCGCTGTCGTCGAGGTGCTGTCCCAGTCGACGATCGACCACGACCTCGGGGCCAAGTTGGGGCACTACCGCAGGATCCCTTCCGTCCGTGAGTTGCTCTTCGTGCACGTCGAGGAACGGGTCGTGACGACGGTGACTCGCCAGGGTGATGGGAGCTGGAAGCTCGTGGATTCCGGCCCGCACGGCGAGGTGGAGCTGTCGGGAGTGTCGCTCCCACTCGACGCCATCTATGAGCGCACCGAGTCCTTGCCCGCGTAGCTTCTGAGGCTCACTGCGTCGCCGCCAAGAAGGAGTGAAGCGGACCTCAGCGGTGACGAACGCCGCCAACCGATCGCTGAAGTCGGGGTGGAGCTCCATCGTCACCTCGTAGCGAGAGCACGTCTTCGACCAGCGTCCAAACCATGGCGATGCGCTGGGCCGGAGGGACCTCGAGCCAGTAATCGAGGTCCAGCTGGTCGGCCTCTTCGAACGACCGCGCGACACCGCCAGACCAGGTGGCCGGTGTCATCCCTTGATCGTAACACGCCCCCTCAATCAGCGACCACGCCGAACCACAGCGCAGACGAGCCTGCACTGGTCAGATGGCGTCGACGCGGGTCGGGCTCGGGACGGTCCCGCCGTCTTCTCCACAGGCCGGGAACAATCGGAGGCGGCTGGATCAGCCCCAGAACTTGTCGAGGATCGGCGCGAGCTCGTCGTCCATGCAGTGGACGTCTTCGACGCCGTCCTGCTCGATGAGCCAGTCGACCACGCGCCCAGCGCGCGCAGCGCCGCTGCCGCCCTGGTCCAGCACCTCGGCGAAGCCGATGGCGAGCTTCTCGACCGCCTTGGGGTCGCTGAGCTCGAGCCACTCCTGCCGAACCATGCCCTCGAGGAGCTCGATGGCTCCCTGCTGCGCCAGGCGTTCCTCGCCGGACAGGGTCAGGTCCTGGGCGGCGACGGAGAGACCCTGACCTTCCTCGGTGGCGGGCGGGAAGTGCGCCGAAAAGACGCCTGGCTCGTCGTCCGGCTCGACGGTCGGCTTGCCGAAGCCCTCCGGGGCCAGGCTCAGCGCCAGGAGCTGGATCGCGCGGCCGACCGGGTCGCGGCTGTCGGCGCCCTCGGCGCGGAAGCGGAAGCGCACGCCCTCGAAGGGGAGCTTCGCCTCGAGCGAGAGCGAGACGTTCGTGTCGTGGTCGTCGTCCACGTAGACGTCGCACTCGGCGACCAGCTCGAGGTGCAGGGTCTGGCCCTCCACGGCGGTGACGACCATCCGGGTGTCGCGCAGCTCGCTCGTCTCCACCACGTGGACGCTCGCCTCGGGCTCGTCGTCGCCGAGCCAGGGCCCCTGCTGGTAGATCTCGAGCCCGACCAGCTCGCGCCAGTCGACCCCTTCGAGCATCAAACCGTCGATGCGAAGCTTGGGACCGAGGGTCTCGCCGAGCCCGTCGCTGGTCTCCACCTTGCGGCGCTCGCAGACGACCTCGAAGCCCCAATCGCCGTGTGGACCGAGCCACAGGCGGGAGCGGCCTTCGTCGATTGCAAACTTCCAGTCGTCGCCGAGCCGCAGCATGGCGGGGGCCGTACCACGCTCAAAGGTACCGGTCGAGGCAGCGCGAGACCCCGGAGAGGTAGCCCCGGCCGAAGAGGTTCACGTGAGCCATCAGGAAGTAGAGCTGGTAGAGCGGCACCCGCTCCTCGTGGCCCGGCGGCCTCGGGTAGGCCTCGTCGTAGGCGGCGAAGACCCGCGGCCCGAAGCCCCCGAAGAGCTGCATCATCCCGAGATCCAGCTCCCGGTGACCGCCCGCGGCGGCCGGGTCGATCAACGCTGGGGTCCCGTCCGCAGCTTGGTGCAGGTTCCCGCCCCAGAGATCGCCGTGCAGGCGAGCCGGCGGCTCGGCGGGCCCCACGAGCTCGGGGAGCTTCGCGTAGAGGGCCTCGAAGCGAGCCCGCAGACGACGATCGGCGAGACCCGAGTCCTCCGCGAGCTGGAGCTGGGGTTCGAGCCGCATCTCCCGATAGAAGGTCGGCCAGTCGGGACGCGGGTCGTTCGGCTGCGGGAGCCGGCCGATGTAGTTGGCGTGGTCGAGCCCGAATGCCTCGGGCGCCGCCCGGTGGAGCGCGGCGACGGCGCGACCGAGCCGCTCGTCGAAGTCGCTCGGGCGCGGCCCCGGCTCCAAGAGCTCGAGCGCCAGGAAGCGCTCGCCGACCGCCAGCACCTCCGGGATGCGCAGGTCGGGCACCTCGGGCTCCGCCAGGAAGGCGAGCCCCCGCGCCTCGGCCGCGAACATGTCGCCGGGCGCCCGAGCGTTGACCTTCACGAAGACCGAGCGGCCATCGCCGAGGGTCACCGCGTAGGCGTCGTTGATGTCTCCACCGCTCAGCGGCCAGCGGTCCGCGACCTCCGAGCCGAGCGCTTCACCGACCGCGGCCCACACGATCACACGCCGTGCTGATCGCGGATGTGTGCGAGCAGGCCGGTGCAGCCGGCGATGCAGATGTCGACCACGGTCTCGAAGCCGTCGGCACCGCCGTAGTAGGGGTCGGGGACCTCGGCGCCGGTCGGCGACTCCGGGTCGAAGTCGCGCAGCAGGTGGATCTTCGCTTCGGCCTCGTCGTCCGGCGCGAGCTGGTGCAGGTTCCGCTCGTTCGAGGCGTCCATCGCGACCACATAGTCGAAGCGCGCGAAGTCGCCCTTCTCGAAACGACGCGCCGCGCCCTCGAGCACGATGCCGCGCTTCCGCGCCGTGGCGGTCGATCGCCGGTCCGGCGACTCGCCCACGTGGTAGGCGGCCGTCCCCGCGGAGTCGACGACGATGGCGTCCGTGAGACCGGCCTCGGCCAGCAGATGGCGGAACACGCCCTCGGCGGTCGGCGAACGACAGATGTTGCCGAGACAGACGAAACAGACGCGCGGCTTGCTCATGGCGCGAATCCTACCGCCGGCGCGGGACCTGACAAGAGCTCCCGCCGAGCACTTCGCGGCGAACGAAGGCTGTGCCCATTTGCTCGCGAACCCTCACACTCGGTACCGTTCAGCGTTTCAATGCGAACATCGACCACTCTCACCGTCTCCCTGATTGCCCTTTCCGCTTGTTCGGACGATTCGGGAAGCACCCCTGACGATCTCGGCCTCCCGCCCGATGCCACGCCCGGCGACCTGGGCGTCGAGGAGGACGCCGCCTCGGCGCCCGAGCCCTGGCTCG
The DNA here is from genome assembly GCA_017644045.1 of Deltaproteobacteria bacterium. Classification (GTDB taxonomy): domain Bacteria; phylum Myxococcota_A; class Polyangia; order Polyangiales; family Houyiibacteriaceae; genus UBA1660. Next base: position 133,641 of record JAEPMI010000005.1, on the reverse strand, counting down.
ACGACCTCGTGGTCGCCGGGGTCCGGGTCCCGCTGACGCCTTCCTTCGCCGCGATGACGACACGCTACTCCGTCATCGCCGAAGAGACCCCGGACGACGTGATGGTCACCGCCACCGCGGACCCCGCGCTGTCGATCACCATAGACGGGACCGACGCCACGAACGGCGAGGCGCTGACGCTCGATTCCGAGCCCGGTGCGGAGATCCCCATAATCGTGTCGAACGGGGAGGGCGACTCACGCACCTACACGGTTCTGTACATGCCGGATGACTTCCCGGAGCTGGAGGTCACCGTGAACGAGCCCGAGGCGGCGACCGAGCCAATCTTCGTGGGACTGCGGGGGCGCAGCTACTTCCTCGCGCTGTTGAACAACGACGGCGTGCCGCTCTTCTGGCAGCAGATGCCCGACCAGATCTACGACTTCAAGCGCCACCCGGGCGGCGAGTACTCGTACTGTCTTCGGACCGGCGGCGAGGCGTATTCTGAGCACGTGATCCTCGACGAATCGTTTGAAGAGGTGGAGCGCCTCCAGACGGTCGATCTGGTTCACACCGACGTCCACGAGTTCCACATCTTGCCGGACGGCGATCGCATCCTCATGGCGTACGAGCCAATGGTCCGCGATCTGACCGCGTTCGGCGGCGGACCCGCCGACACGGTCGAGGACTCCGTGGTCCAGCAGGTCACGCCCGAGGGGAGCGTCGTCTTCCAGTGGAACAGCTGGGACGATCTGCCCTACGACGAGTCGCTGCGCGGGAGCTCCGAGTATGCCCACGTGAACTCGGTCTCGGTCACACCCGACGGCGACTGGCTGCTCTCGGCCCGCGGTCATTCGGCGGTCGTGAAGATCGACCGCGAGACCGGTGACGAGCTGTGGCAGCTCGGGGGCATCGGCGGCGACTTCACCTTCGTGGACGATCCCTTCGGCAACCTCTGCGGCCAGCACACTGCCTTCGAGTTGGCGGGCGACCGTATCCTGCTCTTCGATAACGGTCAGGCCTGCTACCCAGACGTCCCCGCGCGCGGCGAGCACACCCGGGTCGTCGAGTACGAGCTCGACCACACGGCCATGACCGCGACGCTGGTCTGGAGCTACGACCGCGAGGGGGCCTACACCCGCTCCCAGGGGTCGTCCCAGCGGCTCGCCAACGGCAACACCTTCATCGGCTGGGGTCGCGGCCCAGATCAGCTGGCGACCGAGGTCGACTCGGAGGGCAACGTGGTCTTCGAGATCGAGGCTCACGACCAGGACGGCATCTCGATCAGCTACCGTGCCTGGCGCTTCGCGACCGAGTAGCCCGCGGTCCTAGGCGTTCGCTGAGACGGTCACGCTCTTCGGTCGCTCGTCGACGGTGAGGTTCGCGAACCGGTCGTCCCCGATCTCCGAGATCTCGCGGGCTTCGACGTCGTCCCACTCCAGGTTGAGGGACCAGCCGGACCCCCAGAGGTCGCGGGAGACGGTGGTCTTCAGCGCGGCGAGGTCCCCTTCCGACGGTGCGGAGCAAGTGCTCAGCTCGAGATGGCAGAAGAGGTCGCCGTCTTCGAAGCGTAGCGCGACCTGGGCGTCGACGAGCCAGTCGAGGTCCCCGAAACACGGCAGGTCGGCGATTCCCTGGTGGTGATCGGAGGGGCGCACGCCGTCGAAGCAGCGCTTCTCCTCGGCCGTCATGTCGCGCTCCTCGTCGGTGTCGAGGTGCACCACGGCCGGATAGCTGAGCGGATAGACCAGGGTGATCGTGTGGGTCGCCGTGGGCGGTGGCGGTGCTGCGATGCCCAGACCCAACTTCGTCAGTCGGTGGCCGACGTGTTGCCGCATGATCTCGAGCTCGTCGGGCCCGAGCGTCGCGAGGTGCGCGCCGAGCAAGGCCTTCATCCGACCGACGAGCGGCTCCACGTGCGCCAGCGCTGCCGGCTCGACCACCAGGCCGAAGGCCATCGGCTCCCGCGGGCGGGGCGGCGAGAGGGCGGCGGCCGCGTCCGCCAATCGATAGGCCCCCTGTGCACCCGCCTTCGAGGGATCGTTGGCGTCGATCTGTTTCCCGAGCCAGCTCAGCACTTCCTGCATGAGGGCGTTCTACGCTCGATCCCCACGTCGCATCCCCGGCTCGGTGCGAGATCTCCCACCGGGGCGCGCGGCCGCGCAGGTGCTATGGACCGCCATGGCCGACGCGACGACCGAGGGTTCTGGACCGCTTCGCCGGCTGCTCCGGTACGCCGCGCCCCACCGGGGCACGATTCGCTGGGCGGTCGCCTGGTCGATCCTCAACAAGCTCTTCGATCTGGCTCCGCCCGTGCTCATCGGCGCGGCCATCGACGTGGTGGTCGAGAAGGACGACTCGCTCATCGCTCGGCTCGGCGTCGAGGGCACGATGGCGCAGCTCGGCGTCCTGGCGGTCGCGACCGTGCTCATCTGGGCGCTCGAGTCGGTCTTCGAGTACCTCCTGAAGGTCCGCTGGCGGAACCTCGCGCAGACCATCCAGCACGAGCTGCGCCTCGACGTGTACTCGCACGTCCAGGGGCTCGAGCTCGCGTACTTCGAGGATCGCAGCACCGGCGGGCTGATGGCGGTGCTCAACGACGACATCAACCAGCTCGAGCGTTTCCTCGACGAGGGCGCCAACGACATCCTGCAGGTGCTCACCACGGTGGTCGCGGTCGGCGCGGTCTTCTTCGGCCTGGCGCCACTCCTCGCGCTCTGGGCGTTCCTGCCGGTGCCGCTCGTGCTCTGGGGCTCGTTCCTCTTCCAGCGCCGCATCGCGCCTCGCTACGCCTCGGTCCGCGAGCGCGTCGCGTGGCTCAACGGTCAGCTCGCCAACAACCTCGGTGGCGTCGCGACCATCAAGAGCTTCACCGCCGAGGACCACGAGGTGGAGCGCATTCGGCAGGCCTCGGACGACTACCGCTCGAGCAACCGCGAAGCGATCCGGCTCTCGAGCGCGTTCTCGCCGCTCATCCGGATGGCGATCGTGATCGGGTTCACCGCGACGCTGGTCTACGGCGGCTATCTCACCGAGCAGGGGGCGCTCGCGGTCGGCTCCTATGGCGTGCTCGTCTTCCTCACCCAGCGCCTGCTCTGGCCGCTCACCCGGCTCGGTCAGACCTTCGACCTCTATCAGCGCGCCATGGCGTCGACCCGGCGCGCGCTGGACCTCTTGGCGACCGAGCCCGCCTTCGACGACGGCACCGAGGCGCTCAAAGCCGTCGAAGGGGAGGTCGTGCTCGATGGCGTCGGCTTCGCCTACACGCCTGGGCACCCGGTGCTCGGCGGCATCGACCTGACCATGCCCGCCGGGAAGACCACCGCCATCGTCGGCAGCACCGGCTCGGGCAAGAGCACGCTCATCAAGCTCCTGCTCCGCTTCTACGACCCGACCGAGGGCGTGGTCCGCATCGACGGCCACGACCTCCGGGACCTGCGCCTGTCGGATCTCCGAAGCGCCATCGGGCTCGTCAGTCAGGACGTCTTCCTCTTCCACGGCACCGTCCGCGAGAACATCGCCTACGGCACCTTCGACGCGAGCGACGAAGCCATTCGGGAGGCGGCGACCATCGCCGAGGCGCACGAGTTCATCGAGTCGCTCCCGCAGGGCTACGACACCGTGGTCGGCGAGCGCGGTCAGAAGCTCTCCGGCGGACAGCGGCAGCGTCTCTCGATCGCGCGCGCCGTGCTCAAGGACCCGCCCATCCTGATCCTCGACGAGGCGACCTCCGCGGTCGACAACGAGACCGAGGCGGCCATTCAGCGATCGCTCGCGCGCATCGCCGAGGGCCGCACGACCATCGTCATCGCGCACCGGCTGAGCACGGTGCGCCACGCGCATGCCATTCACGTCCTCGAGGCGGGGAAGGTGGCCGAGTCCGGCACCCACGAAGAGCTGCTCGCGAGCGGCGGGATCTACCACTCGCTCTGGTCCGTCCAGACCGGCGAGGCCGCGTCCGCCGCGGAGTGATCAGCCCTTCGCGAAGCGCACGAGGGTGACGTCCATCTCGATGCCGCGCTCGAGCACCTCCGTCATCACGCGCTCGGAGCGCGCCTCGGAGAGCCCACCGGACCCGCTGCCGAGGAGCGGCATCGCCAAGGTCCGGTAGCCGTGGGCGCTCGCCATCGCGAGGGCGGAGCGGGTGCTCCGCTCGACCGAGTCCTCCGACGCCCGCCAGAGCATGTCGATCGCGGCGACGTGGATGATCCCGCGGAGCGGGAGGCGCCCGGCCGAAGTGTGCCGCGCGTCGCCGAGGGGTAGGGGCCGGTAGCCGAGCTCGCGAAAGGGCGCGTAGCCGGCGCGCCGTTTGATCGCTCCGCTCACGCCCTGCGGGATCAGCAGCCACCAGGGGATCACGTTCCGGTTCCACGCGTTGACGATCGCGTCGGCGGGCTGGTCGAGCAGGTCTCCTTCGACGATGCGGAGGGGCATGCGGCACCCAACCGCTCCGTTTGTGTCGCACATTCCCTGTAGGCTCGGCGGAAGGAGGGACGCGCATGGCGTACGACGAGAAGCTGGCCGAGCGAATCGCGAAGGTGCTCGACGGTCGAGACGACGTGGTCACCAAGAAGATGTTCGGCGGGCTCGCCTTCATGGTCGGCGGCCACATGACGGTCGGCATCCTCGGCGAGGTGCTGATGGTCCGGGTGGGGCCCGACGCTCACACCGACGCGCTGAAGCGGGCCCACGTGCGGCCGATGGATTTCACCGGCCGACCGAGCAAGGGGATGGTCTACGTCGACCCACCTGGGACGAAGGCGATGCGCGATCTGCGGGCGTGGATCGCTCGGGGACTCGCCTTCACGGAGGCCCTCCCGCCGAAAGGGGCGACGAAGGCCAAGCCCTCGCGGCTGAAGAAGAAGGCCGCGAAGCGGTCACCGGCTCGGAAGAAGTAGCGACTCTCGCTGTAACGAGTTTGTAAAGCCTGGCGGGGTCGCTCGACAACCCCCGAAGATCGCTGCTGTTCGGCGTTTGTTCCGCAAAAACAGGGGCCATCTGTGCTGGGGGTGCTTGACCGGATGACGCGTTGCGCTATCGTTCGGGCGTTCCAGTAAATTCGACGAGCCGCGGACTGTAAAGCCGTAAGCTCGGCGAACCCACACGAGGAGAGCGCTCCGTGCAGGTGACTTCGACCCCCAAGCTGAGCCTGGATGCCCACCCGGGCGCCCGGCCCATTCGCCACGTGGTGGTCCTCGGTGCGAACGGCACCATGGGCTTCGGTTCGGCGGCGCTCTTCACCACCGCGGTGGAGAAGGTGACCTTCCTGGCCCGCACGACCGAGAAGGCGGAGGGCGGTCTCGCAGCGGCCATCAGGATGGTCCGCTCGGGCACGGTCGCGACCAAGGCCGAGTGCGGCAGCTACGACGACGACTTCGAGAAGGTGGTCGGCGACGCCGACCTGATCTTCGAGGCGGTCACCGAGAAGCTCGACCTCAAGCACCAGTTCTTCGAGCGCATCGACGCCTGCCGGAAGCCGGACTCGATCGTCGCCACCGTGACCAGCGGCCTGAGCATCGACGCGCTCGCCGCGCCGCGGAGCGAGTCGTTCCGGAAGCACTTCATGGGCCTCCACTTCTTCAACCCGCCGAACGTGATCGTCGGCACCGAGCTCATCGCCAGCAAGGACACGGACCCGGAGCTCGCGAGCTTCGTCGAGTCCTACTGCGAGAACTTCCTCGGTCGCGTGATGATCCGGACCGCCGACACGCCGGGCTTCGCCGGCAACCGCGTCGGCTTCAAGGTGCTCAACGAGTGCTGCCAGCTCGCCGAGGAGCACGGCCCGCTGCTGGTCGACGAGGTCGTCGGCCCCTACACCGGCCGCGCGCTCCCGCCGCTGCGCACCGTGGACCTGGTCGGCTGGGACATTCACCGCGCCATCGTCGACAACATTCACGCGAACGCGCCCGACGAGGCGCACGACACGCTGAAGCTCCCCGCGTACATGACGGAGCTCATGGAGAAGGGCACGCTCGGCAACAAGAGCGGCAAGGGCTTCTTCATGAAGGACGGCAAGCGCCGCTTGGCGCTGGACCCGAAGAGCGGCAGCTACACGCCCATCGACGAGATCGCGCGACCGGAGCTCGGCTTCATCGAGCGCATCACGCGCCTGCAGCGGGTCGGTCTCTACGACGACGCCATGCAGGTCTTCCTGGCCGCGGAGGGCGACGCCGCGACCATCGCGAAGAAGGTCATCGCCGGTTACATCGCGTACGCCTTCCACCGCGTCGGCGAGGTCACCGAGACCATCACCGGCATCGACCTCATCATGGGCTTCGGCTTCAACTGGGCCCCGCCGAGCGTGCTCGTGGACACCTTCGGCGGCGACGCCACGGTGAAGCTCATCGAAGGTGCCGATCTCTCCGTTCCGCAGCAGCTCACCGCCGCGCTCGACGCGGCGAAGGGTGAGCCCCTCTTCGACCGTCAGCGCACCGACATCGGCCGCTTCTGGGTCGCCGCCTGAACCTCCACTCCGCCATTCACACGAAGAGAAGACCCATGAGCACCATCCCGGAAGTCTACGTCCTCGGCGGCTACCAGACCGATTTCGCCCGCAACTGGTCCAAAGAGAAGAAGCACATCCTCGCCATGATGCGCGAGGCGGTCCTCGGCGCGATGCGCGAGACCCAGGTCGACCCGACAGAGGTCGAGGTCGCCCACGTCGGCAACTTCGCCGCCGAGCTCTATTGCATGCAGGGCCACCTCGGCGCCTTCTTCTGCGAGATCGATCCGGCCTTCAGCGGCCTGCCCACCGGTCGCCACGAGGCGGCCTGCGCCAGCGGCTCGATCGCGCTCCTCGCGGCGATGGCCGAGATCGAGGCGCAGCGCTACGACCTCGCCTGCGTCGTCGGCGTTGAGCAGATGAAGACCGTGGGCGCCTCCGTCGGCGGCGACTACCTGGGCACCGCGGCCTGGTACGAGCTCGAGGCCGAAGGCATCCAGTTCCCCTTCCCGAAGCTCTTCGGCAAGCTCGGCGACGAGTACGACAAGCGCTACGGCCTGAAGGACGAGCACCTCGCCGCGATCAGCGCGATCAACTACGGCAACGCGAAGCTCAACCCGAAGGCGCAGACCCGCACCTGGTACATGAACGAGGAGCACGCTTGCTCCCGCACCGACGACAACGCCGAGGTCGGCGGCCGCATCCGCATCGCGGACTGCTCGCAGGTCACCGACGGCGCCGTCGCGACCTTCCTCGCCAGCCGCAAGGCCGCCGAGGCCTGGTGCGCTCGCACCGGCACGAAGATCGAGGACGTCCCGCGCATCAAGGGCTGGGGCCACCACACCGCGCGCATCCGCTTCGAGGACAAGGTCGCCGAGTCCAAGGACGACCGCTTCGTGCTCCCGCACGTGCGCAGCACGGTGACCGACGCGCTCGGTCGCGCCGGCATCGCGGACGTGAGCGGCATCGACGCCATCGAGACCCACGACTGCTTCACCACCAGCGAGTACATGGCCATCGACCACTTCGGTCTGACCGAGCCCGGTGAGAGCTGGAAGGCGATCGAGGAGGGCGTGATCGCCCTCGGCGGCAAGTGCCCGGTCAACCCATCCGGCGGCCTCATCGGCGCGGGCCACCCCGTCGGCGCCACCGGCGTCCGCCAGCTCCTCGACGCGCACAAGCAGGTCACCGGCACCGCCGGCGACTACCAGGTCGAGGGCGCGAAGAACGTGGCGACGCTGAACATCGGCGGCAGCGGCACCACCAGCTGCACGTTCATCGTCGGCACCTGAGGCTGCGGCGGAACCTGCCCGCACTCGCGGTGTCGACCGCGAGTGCGTTGGCGCGACCGGTGGTGGATCCGAGTCGAGCACCTGGTCTGCTCGCATGGATCAGTGACCTCCGGCTTCGTCGCGGTTCGTTCGCGCAGTGTCACCACACCGCGTGGACCATCTCCCCGCCGGGGAAGACGGCGCGCAGCTCGCGGAGCGGTGCGGCCCCCGCCGGCGGGTCTTCCTCGACGGTGACGGTGCCGCCGGTGGCGCACCGCCAATTCTCACCGCCCACGGGGCAGCCAGAGATGAATACGTCGGTGGAGTACTCGGTGCAGAAGCGCGCGAGTCCGGACTCCGGGTCCGTGTCCAAGACGAAGTGGTCGCCGTGGAGCCCGGGCACCCAGAAGACGACCGTGTCGGACCCCAGGGTCTCGACGTCCTCTTCCCCGTGGAGGCAGAGTGGCGGCGCCCGCGTGCCCCAGCCGACGCACTCGAAGTACGGCACGTCGGTTCGGAGGGGGCCCTCCGCAACGCTCAGGGGGAGCTCGCAGCCGGGTGCGTCCGAACCATCCAGGCACTCGTCCAGCGGGGGTGGTCCCGTCGGCGGGCACGTGGATGGTTCGCCGCAACTCGCGAGCAGCGTGGCTAGCGCGAGCAGAGACCTCAGAGTCCATGACGACAGTGGCATCAGGGTAGACAGCGGGTGTCGTCCGGCGGGCAGTGGAAGCGGACGTGGTGGTGATTCCGGTGGTTCGGCTCGTGCCGGATCACTCCCGCGCCGGTGCCGATCGGCCGCGGGTACTGGAACCAGCGGTCGAGCTCGTCGTCGGTGGCGCCGCGGGCCACCGCGACGTCGTAGAGCACGGCCTGCAGGTCGTGGTCGACGAAGATGAAGCGGGCCGCGTCACGGAGCAGCCAGTACTCGAAGAGGGTCCAGGTGGTCTCGGCGTCGAAGGTGGCGAGCGGGACGTCGGCGATGGGGCAGTTGGGGTCGCAGCCGCTGGTCAGGTGATAGGTCACGTCGGCGTCGCGCCCGCTCTCGTGGCTGCCGTGGGGCCATGGACCCGACACCGGGTCACCGCCGCCGAGAATGCTGAGGTCGCGGACCTGCACGGTGGCCGACATCGGGTGGCGCGCGCGTGCGGTGGCGAAGGCAGCGGCCAGGAGGTCGACCGTTTCCTGCGTGCCGTAGTAGGCATCGCGGCCGGTGTCGACGACGTCGTAGCCGGGGCCGCTCTCCATCCGCACGCCGTTCTCGAGGGAGCCGTTCTGCGGGGTGCCGACGGACTCCGAGTCGCTGCCGCCGCTCGCGCACACCTGCTCTGTGGTCAGCCGGTACTCGACCGAGGTGTCGAGCATGCCGACGAAACCGGGGTCCACGACAGACGCCCAGTCGGTCACGTAGACGTGGACCGGCAGACCGGCGGTGACGGTCAGTGTCACCGACGCGACGGTGTCGCCGCGGCCGGAGCGCACGTCGGAGACCAGGACGTCGCCGCGGAGGTCGACCTCATCGCCGCCGTAGAGGAGCGTCCCCTCGCGGTCGGTGACGAAGAGCGCGGGCTCGAAGGGCCCCGCCGTGCCTTCGACGGTGATCGTCACCGGCGGGCCGTCCGGTATGAACGCGGCGTAGCGGTGGATCGCGTAGCTCCCGGAGGAGAAGTCCTCGTCGGTCGAGCGCATCCCGCACGCGGGCACCATCAGCGAGGGATCCCAGCAGGTGGAGACGGCGCAGGGGTCGAAGGTCCGCCAGCAGGTCTCGCCATCGACCGATCCCTCGAAGGTGCACTCGTCACCGATGTCGAGGCACGCGCCCTTGGACGCGCACCAACCACAGCCGTCTTCCTCGCAGGCCATCGGCGGCGGCGGACCCATGTCCGGATCGCCCCCATCGGGCATCGGCAGACCGCCATCGCCCACCATTGGTCCGCCGTCCAACGGCTCCATCGGCGAGTCGCCGCACGCAACGGCGAGCACGAGGAGGAGCGAAAGGGCCCGACGCATCGCCGCAGGGTAGCCGCGGAGCGGCCCGCCCGTCACCGGGGGGCGCGCCGCGCCGTGCGCCAGCGCTCGAGCTCTGGGCGACCCTGGAGGCTCGCGAGGTCGGGGTCGACCGCCAGCCGCTCGGTGGGCAATCCGCGTTCGACCGCCGTCGCGAGGGCGGCGATGGCGGCATCCGCGTCGCCCTGGACCGCATGCAGACAGCCGATGTTGTACGGAGGGATCCACGAGTCGGGTCGGACCTCCGCAGCGCGCTGGTAGTACGAGAGTGCCTCCTCCGCGTTCCCCAGTCGCCGCTCGGTGGCGCCGAGCTGGTTGAGCACCTCGAAGCCCTCCGGAGCGGCCTCGAGCGCGCGGACGTACCAGCGCTGGGCGGCCGTCCAGTCCTCGCGTCGGAACGCGAGATCCCCGTAGACCGCCAGCGCGCGCGGGTAGGTCGGGTCGAGCGCGAGCGCTCGCTCGTACGCCGACTCGGCCCCGTCGAGGTCGTCCCTGGCGATGGCCACGGCGCCCTGCATCACGATGGCTTCGAGGAAGCCGGGGAACTCCCGCTCCACGAGATCCAGTCGTCGACTCGCCTCGTCCAGGTGACCCTCCTCGAGGTCGAGCTGCGCGAAGTGCAAGTGTGGCCGCGGCTGCTGTGGATCGATCTCGAGCGAGCGGTTCAATGCCTCACGCGCGGGCGCCACCTCGTGGCGAAGTCGGTGCACGAGTCCCTTCGTGTTCCACGCGGTCACGTTGCGAGGGGTCGCCTCGAGGAGCTGATCGACCTCGGCGAGCGCGGCCTCGTATCGCTGTGCGCGAATGGCGCTTCGAGCCCGGTGGATGGCCTCGTAGAGCCCGATCCCGTCCTTCGGGTCCATGCCGCGCACGGCGTCGCGGGCGGCGGGGTCGCCGACGTATCCGAGGGCTCGGAGCATGTCGAGCGTCTCGCGGTCGATCGGTCGGGTCGAGGCGTCCGGTGCGCCGTCCTCGGCGCGCGTGATCATCGCGTCGAGCTCCTCCGCCAGCGCCGCCGCGCGATCGCGGCGCTCGGCGTGGAGGTCGTGCAGCTCGTCCGGATCGGAGGTGCGGTCGTAGAGCTCGGGGCGAGGCGCACGGATATAGGTCAGGCCGTCCCGGCGGACGGCGTGAAGCGGGGCCATGCCGAACCCGAGCTCGCTCATCAGGGACTCGGAGTAGAGGCCCACCTCCGGTAGGGGCGGTCCTCCGGTCATGGGGTCGAGGTGGCTGCGACCGTTCATCGCCGGGGGCAGGTCGACTCCCGCGGCGGCGAGGACCGTCGGTGCGATGTCCACTACGCTCATCGGCGTGTCGTGGACGCTCCCCGCCGGGAGTCGCCCGGGCCAGCGCAGCAGGAGCGGTACCCGGATGGTCGACTGGTACACGAAGACGCCATGGGTGTCCTCGCCGTGCTCGCCCATGCTCTCGCCGTGGTCGGCGGTGAGGATGACCAGCGTGTCGTCGAGTGTGTCGCGCGCCTCCAGCCAGTCGAGCAGCCGACCGAGCTGGCGGTCCGCACCCGTGACTTCGGCGTCGTAGGGCGTCAGCGTCCGAATCCGGTCGGCGACCGCTGGTTCGTGCGGGTGGTGCGGCTCGAAGAAGTGCACCCACGCGAAGAAGGGCTCCGTCTCGGACCGGTCCTCGAGCCACTCGAGCGCTCGATCGACCGTCCGCCGAGCCGGCCGCTCCCGGATCATGAACATCCGCGGCGCGTCCTCGCTCCAGAGCTCGTCGTCGTAGACGTCGAACCCCTGGGAGAGGTTGTAGCGGCGGTGGAGCACCGCGGCCGAGACGAAGGCGCCGGTGGCGTAGCCGGCTTCCCCGAGTAGCTCGGGCAGGCTCTCGACCGCGTCCGGGAGCGCGAACGAGCCGTTGTCCCGAACGCCGTGCGCGGGTGGGATGAGGCCGGTCAGGATCGAGGAGTGCGAGGGAGCCGTGAGCGGAGCCGTCGCCCAGGCGTGCTCGACTCGCACCCCCTCGCGGGCCAGCCGGTCCGCCGTCGGGGTGACAGCGGCCTCGTAACCATAGGGGCCGAGCCGATCGGCTCGTGTGGTGTCGAACGTCACCAAGAGGACGTTCGGCCTCCGCCCCACCGTCTTGACGGCGGGTGCGGGGGCCGAGCTCTCGGTGCACGCCACCAGCAGCGCCACGAGGGCGCAGGCGGAGCGTGCGGTCACCTCAGCGTGAGCGCCGGCGGCGGCGAACCACGAGCCCGCCGAGGAGCAGGCCGAAGAGCAGCGCGCCCGGGGAGCTCGAGCTCGAGGCGCCGGCGGTGCGGCATCCGCAGCCGTCGTCGTCTCCGCCGCCGACCGGTCCACCGTCCGGCGTGCTGGTGCCGCCGTCCCGCGGGCCGGTGCCGGCGTCCAGCATCGTGGTGCCGCCGTCCGGCATCTCGCCACAGCCGGCGATGGGCGTGTTGGTGCAGCCCGAGGTGGCGTCACAGCTGTCCATCGTGCACTCGTCGCCGTCGTCACAGTCGGGCACGGTCCCCGCCTCGCAGGTGCCGTCCGCACCGCACGTCTCGGCGCCGTTGCAGGCGTTGGAGTCGTCGCAGTCGGTGTCGCCGGAGCAGGCCATGCAGCCGCTCATCATCATGTTCATGCAGCCCGAGGTCGTGTCGCAGGAGTCGGTCGTGCACGCGTTGGAGTCGTCGCAGTCGAGCGCCGTGCCGGTGTTCGTACACACGCCGCTCTGACAGGTGTCGCCGCCGTTGCACGCATCGCCGTCGTCGCAGGTCTCGTCGTCGGCCACGGCCACGTCGTCGCAGGCGCCGGTCGAGGGGTTGCAGACGCCGGTGCAGTCGGAGGCGTCGGCGCGGCAGCTGACCGCCGTGCCCACGCAGGCGCCGGTCATGCACATGTCGCCGGTGGTGCAGAGGTCACCGTCGTCACAAGCGGTCCCGTCGGGCTCCGACCCGCAGTCGACCGGCGTGGTCGTGGCGAAGTTCAGCAGCTGACCCTGCTCGGTCGGAGTCATGCAGCGGAGCGCGGCGGCGTCGGTCAGCGAGGCCAGGCTCGCGGCCTGGGTCGCGGCGGCGGCCATGCTGGGGTGGCCGCTGACGAAGGTCATGATGATGCCGGTCTCGCCGGCGGCGAGGGTGACGTCGTACCAGACGTAGGGGTTGTTCTCGCCGTCCGCGAAGAGCACGTGAGCGACCGGCGAGCGGACGGTGCCTTCGCCCTGGAGGACGTGGCCGAGGCGCGGATCGCTCGAGGTTCCGGACGAGTTGAAGTCCTGCATCGAGGCGGCCCACGTGTCGGCGGAGGTGACCAGCAGATCGCCGCTCGAGCTCGCCGTGATGATGGTGTTCGAGTCGGATCCCAGGTTGTGGGCGTGGGCCACCGAGAACGTGACCGACGCGGCGCTGGTGTTGGTGATGATGTCCAGGGTTCGAGCGAAGGTCGCGTCGTCGGGGATGAAGGTCCGGCGGGTCACGGAGAGGGAGCCCATGACCTGGGTGGCGTAGGTGACCTCGCGGTTCGTGCAGGTGAGCGTCGCCGGCCCGTTCTCGTTGAACGACGAATCGGTCGACGTGTCCGGCTGGCGATTGGTCGCTGCGCTCGTGGAGATCAGCAGACCGTTGTAGCCGTCGAAGGCGTCACCGAGGGTGGAGGTCGTCGTTCCTCCGGCCTCCGTCGTCGCGTTCACCGCCATCGTGTACGTGGCGTCCGAGAACGCACCCGACGCCGACTCATCCGTCGTGAAGGTGATGTCGTGGTTCACGTACCACTCGAGCCCCGACGAATCGGTCAGCGTGAAAGTGTCGGCTTGGGCGGAGAGGGTGCCCATCAGGAGCGCGACCAACGAGGCGAGACCGATGCCGTGGCGGGTTTTCATCTGGGTAGAATACGCCCGACCGCGCCCTCGCGATAGCGATATCGGCGGTCCACCCCCGTTGTGGGAGGCGGTCGGAGGATCGATCTGTCAGTCTGGCCGACTCCGGGCTGCCATCGTGTCGCCATCGTGGCCCACCGATCGGACTCGAATCGCACGAACGCCTGACCGACTCGGCTGGCATCCGTCTTGCGTAGTGCGTCCGCATGAACCCCGACGAATCCGCCATCGACTGGCGTGCGCTCCACCACCGCTGGTGGGTCGAGTACAACCCACTCGCGCTCGTGAGCGCGGCCGTCGTGCTCGGCGGCTTGGTCCTCCTGGCCCGCGACACGACCTTCGACGGCTACTCCACGTTCATCCTGAGCGGCGTGGCGGAGCTCTATGCGCTCTGCCTTATCGGCGGCGCTGCGCTCCTCTACCGCATCGGCCGCGGGCGTTCGGCGGCGATGCTCGGGATGCTGGCCGCGCTCTTCCAGGGCGACCTGATCCCGCACTCCGAGTCGAGTGGCTACCTCGGCGCCGTCGGCGCCGGGGCCGCGGTGGTGTGGTGGCTCGTCTTCGTCGTGAAGCTGAAGCTCCTCGCCCGGGCGCTCCGCCTTCGACTCGGAGCGTCCGCCTGGGTCGTCGCTCTCCTCGGCGCCGCCGGCATCGCGGGGCTCCCGGTCGCGCTCGACCACTACGGTTCGGACGGCGGGCGGCTGATCCCCGTCTGGCTCTTCGTCACGGGCGCCGCGGCGGTATGGACGAAGGTCCGCGTGCGCTCGGCGGTCCCGCTCGACGTCAGAGGCCGACGGGCGCTCCGTTTCACGTGGGCGGCCTGGGCGGTGCTCGCGCTCGGTCACGCCGCCTACTGGACGGTGCTCTGGGACGTCGACCCGACGAGCTGGCCCGCGGTCGCTGCGCTCCTCGCCATGCGCTACCGCACCCGCGAGTCGCAGCGCTGGCTCTTGGCGAGCGTGGCTCTCGGTGGCGTCGCCTTCTTCGCGCCCGAGAGCTTCGGCCTGGTCGCGTTGCTCACGGGTCTCTCCCTCGGGATCGTCGCGTGGCGCTCACCGGGGACTCGAACCTGTGTGCTCGAGGGCGCGCCGCCGACCTATCGCGAGGTCGAGGACGAGCCCGAGACCGTGGTGGTCACCGACCGTGCCGCCCGCGCGCGGCTGATGCTCGGAGCGCTCACCTGCGTGTATCTCGCCGCCTGGCTGGGCGGCCTGGACCTGCACGCGGCGCTCCCCTCCCATCCGCTCCTGGCGCTGCTCGGCTTCACCCTGGTGGTCGGCTGGTGGGCGAAGCATCATCGCCAGCTCCGATGGTTGGCGGCGCTGGTTCCCTTCCACGCGCACCACGCCGCTCAGCAGGGTTGGCTCGCTGCTCCTTCGAACGACTTCGAGCTGGGCCTCGCCGCGGTCACGCTCGGCTTCGCCGCGCTCGGTCTGTCACTCCTCGTGCAGTGGCGGTCCGGCAGCGGCCGCCGAGCGACACCATGGGCCTGCTCTCACTCGGAAGAGGAGGCGTCGCCTTCTTCGGCGCCTTCGCCGGCTTCCGGCTCGGCGCGTGCGTTCAACGCCCAGTCGTAGTCTTGGTAGCCGATCGTCGTTCGCGCGCTCCGCACGTGCTCGGCCGCGTCGCCCTCGAGCTGGTCGGCCACGAAGGCCCGCACGCCGTCTGCGCCACCGAAGTCCTCGGCGAACCACTCGAAGAGCCGGCTGACCTTCGCGGTGTGGCTCGTGACCGCGGTCGTCGCACGGACGTAGCTGCGGGCCGCGAGCGCCAGCTTCGCCTCGAGGTTCTCGGCCGTGTAGAGCTCGCGGTCCAGTGGCGGGCAGCTCTTCGACGCGCAGTTCACGACGAAGTGGATGCGCGGCTCGCCGAAGCGGTCGCTCCGGAGGATGTCGTTCTCGAGGGCGTTCAAGGTCATCGACTCGCCCGCGACCTGGTGCGTGGCGGTGTCGAAGAAGCCCTCGACCCGCATGACGCTCTCGGTCGGCCATGCGTCGAGTACTGCGGCGACGGTCAACGCGTTGTAGGCGTTCACGTAGAACGCGAGCGCCTCGGCCTGCTCCCAACCCTGGTCCCGAGCCTCGCCGATCGCCGTCACCGTGCTCGTGAGGGCCGCGACGTGCGCCTCGTTCGCGAGGAGCCCTTCGTAGCGAAACCCACCGTCTTCGGTGGCGTAGGTCCCGACGATCGTGCCCCAGTCGTCGAGCGCGGGCGGCGGGATGCGGGGCAGCGGTGCGGCGGCACGAGCCTCCGTCGACTCACCGCTGGACTCGGCCCCTTCCGAAGGCGCGTCGGTCGTGGTTTCGCCACCGCTCGGTTCGGGCTCGTCAGTCTCGCTCGGCCGGTCACACGCCGCGTGGAGCGTGAGGAGCAGGAGGAGCGTGCGCATCACTCGGTCACGTGGACGCGGCTCGCCCGGAACCCGGTCTGCCGCGTGTTCACGCCATGCCAGCCTTCGGGCACCACCGGCCAGGTCTCCTGGAAGACCCGGTGCGCGTCCGCGGGCGCGAGGTTCACGCAGCCGTGGCTGCGCTGGAGCCCGAAGCGGCTGTGCCAGAAGGCGGTGTGCAGCGCGAAGCTGCCCTCGAAGTACTGGGTCCAGGGCACGTCCTGGATCCGGTAGCTGTCGTCCCCGGCGTCCGGGCCGAGGTTCGCCATCGTGTCCGTCACCATCTTCTTGTGGATGGTGAAGGTGCCCGTCGGCGTCTCGTGCTCCTCGAGGCCGGAGCTGACCAGGGTCGCGTAGACCGGCGTCGCTCCTCGGTAGATCACCAGGCTCTGCGAGCTGAGGTCCACGTGGATCCACGGTTCGTCGTCCTCGACGTCGAAGGGCGGCTCGATCGCCTCGGTCATCACCATGAACCAGTCGCGGGCGAAGCGCGGGCCATCCCACGCGTCGCTCTCGAAGCGGTGATAGAAGTGGTCGCCGATCCGCTCCCGCCGCACCCAGCTCTCCGGTCGCTCGTGGCGCTCGAACGGCTCGGCCTCCTCGTCGAAGTTGAAGCGGTGCGTGCCGTCGGCGCGCTCGGTGTGGATCATCGGCCGGATGGTTCGAACGACCCAGGCGATCGGCAGCTCCACCGCGTCTTCGCCCGTCAGCTCCACGCCGTGGAAGTCGGAGCCGTTGTACTCCTCGAGCTGCGCCTCCTTCACGTAGCCGCCGCCCGTCGTCCGCGCGAAGCGACGCCGCGAGCGAACCTGCACGTCGGTGGATGCGATGAAGAAGCCACGGTTCAGGTAGCGCGCGATCGCCGCGTGGATGGTCGGCTCACCCGGACCGAGCTGGCCGGCGAGCAGGCGCTCGGCCCGGCGCTCCTGATCGGCATCCACCATCTCGAGGTAGCGGTCGGAGAACGCCAGCGCCGCACGCTGCTGATCGCGCGAGGGGAGCTGGTGGTACTGGGGGACCATCCGGTCCTTCACCAGGTAGTAGCTATAGGGCATCACCGCGTCGCGACGCGCGGGCGGGACCTCGTCCTCGACCTGCGGCGGCTCTTCGCCGACCTCGAGGCCTTCGCCGGCGCACGCCCAGCCTCGCGGCGCGAGGTTGTACCAACCGCTGGCGCAGGTGCTGGTCCGCTCCGGCTCGCGCTTGAGCCGTACGCGCTCGCCCCAGCGCAGCCAGCCGATGGTCAGGGCCTCGGGATCCGGGCTCTCCTTGATGTGGAGGCTCGGTCGGTCGACCAGCCCATGGAGGGGGAACTCCCGATCCAGCGCCTCGGCGAGCGCCTGGCGCGTCGCCTCGTCGGCCGTGGCCTCGGAGACGCTCTCGAGGTCTTCGACGCTCGGGGCGCCGTCCGCGGCGGGGGAGCCTCGCCCCTCACCGTCTTCGGCGCTCTCGTTCGCGCCATCCTCGTCTTCGCCGCAGCCCACGGAGCCCACCAGGGCCAAGCAGAGCGCGCCGATCCGGCCGTATCGATTCCAGCTACCCATCGCGAGCGCCAAGGGTGGGCGCTGCGCTGGTCGGGCGCAAATCGCGGCCCGGCGAAGTCGGCCGATGGGCTATCCTCGGGTCGTGCGCTTCTCGGGGTGGGTTGCTGTGGTGGGGATCGTCGCGTCGTCGGTCTCGACCGTCCGAGCCGACCAGGCGCCTCCGCCCGAGGCCATCCAGGCGCCGCCGGATGGCCCGACCGACTCCGACTCCGATTCCAACTCCGATGTGGAGGAGGACGAGGAGAGCGGCGTCGACATGATCCTCCCGGTCGGCCGGATGGGCTGGGGCACGAGCCGAAGCGTCGAGCCAGGGGACCTCGCGGGCTTCACCTTCGATCTGGTGCTCGGGTCCAAGCTGCTCTTCCAGGAGCTGGGCGAGGCCGAGGGACCCGACCAGCAGCGCTGGCGTCCGGTGCTCACCGGCGAGCTCGGTTACACCCGTCGAGCCGGTGACTACGACGAGCTCCACGACCTGACCCTGGGGATCGGCTTCGGCTTCTCGAAGATGTACGGCGGCCTCCATCTCTTCGAGACCGTGGTCTTCGGGGTGAGCGGCCAGTCGCGCTTCGGGCTCCGGACGACGCTCCGGCTCGAGTTCCTCCAGGGACTCGTATTCATGGACGTCGGCCACGAGGTGGACTTCACCGGTGGGACCTCGACCCACGACATTCGCGGCGTCATCGGCATCGACATCGGCCTGCTGGTGTCCATCTTCGTGTTCACCAGCCTGCTGGGCTGAGCGCGACTACTCGGTCGCTTCGGTGCCGGCGGCCACCTGCGCGGGCGGCGCCTCGGGCGCGGATGGCTCCGCCTCGGCGGGTGCGCTGGGCGCTGCCGCGCGGGCAGCCGGACGCGCGCGCATGGCGCTGTCCTCCCGGAGCCGTCGGTAGGCCTCTTCGAGCTGGTCGTTGCTCCGTCGCAGTCGGTTGCTCTCGATCGTCTGGCGGCGGACGTCGAGCTCGAGGTCGGCGATGGTCCCCTGTGCTTCCGCGAGCTGCTGCAGCAGCTCCTCGCGCGAGTAGCCGCTGTTGGCGAGATCCTGCACGCGCCGTTCGAGCTGCTGACGGAGTCGGCTCTCCTCTTCGAGCTCGCCCTCGGCGAGCTCGGCCCGACGACTCGCCTGGCTCGCTCGCTCGCGCTCGACCTGGGCACGCGCCCGATGCGTCTCCGCGCGCTGGTGCAGGTTCCACGCGACGCTGGCGACGATCAGCGCGGAGATGAGCGCCGCGTTCGCACCCCAGCGGAGTCGTCGGCGCCGCCGCACCCGTCGCCGCTCCGGCTCGAGGAGCACGTCGAGCTCGTCGGCGAAGGCGGACGCCGTCGGTCGCTGCTCCGGGTCGAGCGCGAGCCATCGCTGGAACCGCTCGTCGAGATCGCGGAGCTGCTTCTCCGGCGGGAGCTCGCTGGGTTGCGTCGCGCGCCGACGGAGCAGCGTCTCGAGGCTCTCGTTCGAGAGCTCGGTCATCGCGCGGCACTCGGGGCTGAGCGCGTCGCGGAGGCAGAGCGCGAGCGAGAAGACGTCCGAGCGGTCCGACGGCGCCGGCGCCTCGGCGCCACCTGCGCGTGCGGCGATCTCGGGAGCCGCGTAGTCCGGAGTGCCCGCCAAGAAGCGCTCGTCGCCGCTGACCGCGACGCCGAAGTCGATGAGCACCGGGAGCACGGGGCGCTCTCCCCCGCCAGTCCTGCCGAGCTCGGCGAGCATCACGTTCTCCGGCTTCACGTCCTGATGGCGAACGCCGGCGGCGTGGATCGCGGAGAGCCCCTCCGCGAGCGCGACGAAGATCTGCGTGGCCTCCTCGCGCCCCAGCGGGCCGCGCTCGAGTCGCTCCGCGAGCGTCTCGCCCTCGTAGAGCGGCATCACCATCCAGAGCCGACCGTCGAGCCAGCCGTGATCCTTGAGCTGGGCGATGGAGGGGTGGAAGACGGAGGCCAGGCAGCGGATCTCCCGCAGGGCGTGCTCCTGCTCGGCCTCGGACGACACCCGCTCGCGGGCCACCTTCAGCGCGACGATGTGGTTGTGCACGTAGCGGTCGCGGGCGCGGTACACGTCCGCGTGGGCGCCACCGCCGATGTACGACTCGACCTGGTAGCGCTGGTCGACCATCGCGCCGACGGCCAGCGGCTCGGCTGGCGTGGACGGCAGACTCTCGCGGGTGCCGAGCCCCGGCGCGTAGGCTTCGAGAATGGCGCCGGCCATGTCGGAGGAGCGGCTCGGCGGCGTGCGACCGAAGGTCGCCTCGGCTTGCTGCCGTGCCCGCTCGATCACGCTCGCGATCGACGCGGCGTCGAGGCCCATCACGTAGCCGATCTCGGCGGGCTCGAGCATGCGGCCGAAGTGGAGCTCCAGGATCTCGCTCTCGCGGTCGTCCCAGAGCTCGCGGAAGCGCTGGAGCTGGGTCGCGTACTCGGCGTGGGGCGGCCGGAACCACGTCGGTGAGTCGGGCGAAGGCCACACCCAGTCCGCCTGCGGACCGAGCCCCTCGCGGAGCTGGCGAAACGCGTCGGCCTCGGTCGAGGGCGCCTCTGCCGCGGTGGGCTGCCAGTCGATCGCGTCGAGCAGTGCGTCGGCCGCGCTCCCGATCCGGAGGAGCGCATAGTGCAGGAGACCACGCCGGAGCGCGCCAGACGGAACCGGTCCGCTGGGCTTGCTCCTCGCAGCCGTCGAAGGGGGCGCCATGCCCCTATCTTGGAGCAAAGCGGCCACGGCGAAAGGGGCAATGCTGCCATCGAACGATTGCACCTCTCGGGGACATGTCGCCGATCCGCCCACACCCGTCGAGCGGGTTCAGGCCAGCGCGCGAAGAGTCGCGTGATGGAAGCCGAGCCGAGGGTCCGCGAAGCGGCCGATGTGCGGCACGAGCGACTGGATCGGAGGGAACGGGACCCGCCGGTGAATGGTCAGCGAGGGGTAGTCGTAGACGATGACCTCGTTGAGCCCCCGGTGCGCGCTGAGCAGGAAGCGCCGGTCCGGGCTGAGCTTCAGACCGTAGCTGCCGTCGAGGGCCGAGCCCCGGCTCATGCGCAGCGCCTTGAGGAAGCTGTGTGTCTGGTCGGGAAGGTTCGTCCGAGCGAACGCCTCCGTGAGGTTGCCGATCACCGCGGGGAGGTGACGGAGCGTCTCGAGCGCGCTCGGTCGCTCGTCGACGGTTCGGACCTTCGTGAAGGTCTCGAGGTCGACCCGGCTGAGGCAGCCGCTGAAGGGACTGTTGTAGAGCACCTCGTCTTCGGTCACGACGACGTCGCTCGTGAGACCTCCGCCCGGCGCGTCCTTCGGGATCGTCAGGTGCCGGGTGACCATCGCCTCCTCGCCGTCGATCTCGAAGAGGTAGTCCTTGAAGTGGCCGGCCAGGTACTCGTTGAACTCGCTGCCGTTCTGCGGAACGCAGCGCTGCGTGGGCGCGTAGAAGCGGTCTTCGGTCGGGTGCACCCCGAGGTGCCACGCGGTGGCGGGGAGCGACACCGTGCGCGCCGTACCGGTACGCAGGTCGAAGATGCCCACCTGGTTCGCGTAGCCGCGCTCGTCGTGGTCCATGGCGCCGTAGAAGAGGTAGCGGCCGCTCGGGCTCCGCTTCAGGGCGTGGGGGAGGGTGACGCCATGCTCGCCGAGGATCTCCGGTCGCTCGAGCGACTCGAGGTCGAAGCGGTAGAAGCAGCGGCCGATCGGGGTGACGAAGGTCCGGTCGCCCAGCCAGGCGACGTGGGTCTGGCTCGCGTAGAAGGTCTCGCCGGCGCCGAAGCGCAGGGTGGAGAAGCGGCGAATCTCTTCGAGCGTGCTCGGATCGTAGAAGAGCAGGGTCTGCGAGAGGTTGCCGAGGAAGCCGACGGTGCCCGAGGGGTTCAGCTGCGTCGCGTGGCCGCCGGCGAACCCGTCGTGGAACTTGGCG
Organism: Deltaproteobacteria bacterium; assembly: GCA_017644045.1. GTDB lineage: Bacteria > Myxococcota_A > Polyangia > Polyangiales > Houyiibacteriaceae > UBA1660. The sequence goes on along the minus strand of JAEPMI010000005.1, from coordinate 112,291 downwards.
TCGACGCTCCACGCGTCGTCCCGGTAGCGAAGACGGGCGACGCCGCCATAGCCCTCGAAGCCGTTCAGGCCGTGTCCGTCGAGGGCGATCAGGTAGTCGAAGGCGCTCACGAGGCGGCTTCCTTCAGCTCGCTGACCGTCGCCCCGCGGCTCGGGATCACGCCGAACGCCGTCGCCGGATCCTCCATGGCGCGAGTGATGACCCGCGAGAGGAGCGCGGCGTGCTTCCCGTCGATCAGTCGGTGGTCGAGGGTGGCGTGAATGCCCATGACCTTGCCAGGTACGACCCGTCCGTCCTCTACGACCGGCTCGTCGCGGACCGCGCCGACCGCCAGGAGGATCGGGGTGCGCGTGTAGGCCATCAGCGGCGCGTAGGCCTCGCTCAGCCCGAGCGAGCCGATGTTGGTCACGATGGCGGAGCCGAAGGGATCCTTCGGCAGACCGAGGCGGGTCAGGTCGAGGTCGAGGCCGTAGAGTCCGAGCGAGATCGCGTTCAGCAGCGGCCGCATCGCCGCGAAGGGCAGGCTCGCGAAGATGCCTTTGGAGCGCTCGATCGCCTCGTCTTCGCCGGACCGCACGCTCCGGACCGCGTCTTCGAGCGCGTCGAGCACATCCGCGATGTCCATCCGGTCGACCTGGTCGAGCTTCGCGCCGCTCAGGTCGATCTCACCGGTGTCCGGGTCTTCCGTGGCGATGGAGAAGAACACGCTCACGTCCTCGCGTTGCTGCGGCCGGTTCCGCCGGATCAGCGCGTTCGTCTCCGGCACCTCCGCGAGCGCCTGGGCGACCGCTTTGGCCACCAGGTGCGTCACCGTCAGTCGCCGCCCCGTCGCGCGTCGGTAGTCCTCGATGTACGCGAGGGCGTTCTCCATGCGGAGCGTCAGCGTTCCGTAGATCTGCGGGTCGCGCGGGTCGTCCCACGTGCCCATGGCGAGCTTTCGAAAGCTCGACACCTTCCCCACGGGCTTCAGCGCGACGTTGCGCGCCCGGCCCAACCACTTCGGCGTCTCGAACATGGCCACACCGTGGCCGGGGCCCGGGTTCGCTGCGTCTCGCTGCGCGCCAACGAGTTATCGCTGGGCGCCACGCGCGGTGGCGCCCAGATAGAAGCCGAGGCATGGGTCGCAGAGGCCGTGGGTGGTGTCTCGGGGCGCTTCGTCGATGAACTGCGGGACGTGGCGCCAGCCACCCTCGTCCATGCGCACGCGGCGGCAGCCCGCACACATCGAGACGAGCCCCGTGTCTGGATCGCGGACGGCTTCCACATCCGCTTTCGGCCAAGGCCGGCTCTCGAGCTCGCCGTGCACGGTGAGCAGACCCTCGGTGCCCAGCGGGTAGATCATGCAGCGGAAGGTGCGCTCCTCCTCCGGGGTGTGGCAGTGGTAGTCCGCCATCCGTGGCTCGCCGGTCTGGAGGGTCGCCTCGAAGAGGTCGGTGTAGTGGTGCCGAAGGACCGCGTCGATCCCGTCCACCACGCAGGACCCGAGCGGGTAGGTCTCGAGGACCTCACCGCCGGTCACCGCGTCGGCGACCTGCTCGTAGCGCTGGTTGACGAAGCGCAGCCGGAGGTCGGCGTCGATCACGTAGACCACGTCGCCGCTGCGCCCAAGCGAGTCGAGGTCGTACCTCGCGAGCGCCTGCCGTAGCCCCGAATCCACCGAACGATGAAACGCGGTGGGCTTCGGCCAGATCAAGCGAATTCTCTTGCCGCCATCGGGCAGCGTAGGATGGGGGCCGATGGGGGAGGATCGAGCGATGGTGCCGGCGGCGTCTCACGCGGACTTCGCGGCGAACCCGGTGGGCCGAGTGCTGACCGGGCCCACCTTCGCCTATGGGTGGCCGACCCCGGAGCTCTGCGTGACGGCCATCTGGGGCGAGCCGGGGCCAGCCGATCTCCGAGCCCTGGCGAGCCTCTACGCGCTCGAGCTCGCTCCGCCCGCCGTACCTCATGCAGCGATCATCGACACCCTCCGCGTCGAAGCCGTCCACCCGGAGGCCTTCGCCGTCATCGAGCGCTACGTGGCCGAGCGCCGCGAGGGGCTCGCCGATCGCGTGACACGGCTCGCGATCGTCCGGCGCGAAGGGTTCGTCGGGGCGGTCGCGTCCGGCTTCTTCAGCACCATCCAGCCGCCCTATCCGGTTGCGGTCTTCGATGACTTCGCGAGCGCCGCCGAATGGACGGAGAGCCCGGCCTGGGTCGAGGGTGCGCTCGCCCGCTGGGTGGGCGCGGGGGCGGAGCTCTCGGACCTCCGTCGGGATCTCCGCCGGGCGATCGAAGCACGCTTGCCCGAGCTCGACATGAACCGCGTCGCCGCCGATCTCGGGCTCGCGGTGCGGACGCTGCAGCGAAAGCTGCGCGCCGAGGAGACCTCCTACCGCGCCGAGCAGGCGGCCGTTCAGGTCGCGGTCGCGCGGCGATGGCTCGAGACCACCGACGCGCCGATCACTCAGATCGCCTACGACGTCGGCTGCAGCACGCCGCAGCGCTTCAGCGCGCTCTTCAAGCGCGAGGTGGGCGAGAGCCCCTCGGCGTGGCGCGCCGCGCGGGTCAGATGATCACGTTGCAGCTGGCCGTGGTCTCGGCCTGGTTGTTCTCCGCGCGGCACTCGGTCACGGCGTCCGCTTCGTCTTCGACGTCGTTCACGATCACGCGGAACGTCACGTCCGCGGCGGGATCGCGACCGGCGAGGTCGAAGGGCACGGTGAACGCCTCGGCCTCCCCGGGGAGCAGGCCGCGGCTCGTGGTCACCCGGGTCAGGAGCGTGGGCGTGCCTCCATCGACCACGTAGACTGCGGCGCTCGCGCCCGCAGGGATCGCGGACCAACCGTCGTTCCGAATCCGGAAGTTGAGGGTCAGCTCGTCGGTGCACCCGGTGAGGTCGACGGCCAGATCGATCGGCGCGGGGTCGGGCAGGTTCGAGGCGCCCGGCTGCACGTTGGTCCGGAAGTTGTTCAACGCCGGGACGGAGTAGTTCGGTCGTTCGTTGCGGGGGATCTGACCGCGTTCGGACACGTTCGTGACGTGATAGGTGTGCTGGTTCCAGATGCGGCGGGTCCCGACCCAGTCGCGGGTGGGGCTGGCGAAGACCCGGACGCCGTGGGTGCCGATGTTCTCCCCCGCCGTGATGCGATCTTGCTCGCACGTCCCCAGCTCCGGCGTGCTCGCGCAGGTGGTGAATGCGGCCGCGTAGTCGTTGGACGCGACGACGATCTCCGCATGCCCGTCGGTGTCCACGTCCACGACCACCGGGTACTCCCAGAGGGTCGCGCTCGTGTTGCACAGACAGAAGCGGATGTCTCCGTCCCGCCCGTCGTACACGCGCAGCCAGTATTGGTCGTTGTAGACCACCTCGGCGACGCCATCGCCGTCGAAGTCGAACACGCTGGAGCCGGTCTTGCGCGAGCTCCGATCGTTCGAGGTCGAGGCCCAGTGGAGCGAGCCGTCCGGCTCGAAGACCACGTACGCGTAGGCGCCCGCCGCTGCGATCTCGGGCTCCGGATCGTCGTCGAAGTTGGCGATGGTCGGTGGGCCCCCGCCGCCCACCGCGCCGGACGTGACGTCCGCGGCAGGGGCGCGATCGGAGTTCAGATCGAAGGGGCCCCAACGGTCCGTTCCGTCGGCGTTCAGGGCGCGCAGCCAGTGGTCGCCCTGGTACGGCGTCGGCGTGAACGCGGAGTGGACCACCACGACCTCGGGCTCGCCGTCGAGGTCGAGGTCGCCGATCGCCGGATAGCCGTCCAGGAAGTCCGCGGTCCGGTCGTAGAACACCGAGCCATCGGCCGCGTAGGCCGCGTTGCCGCCCACGACCTCGAGCGTTCCGTCCCCGTCCAGGTCGGCCGCGGTGGTGTAGTCGCAGGGGTTGTGGGAGCTGGTCGCCCAGCCGCCCGTGCCGACGCACTCGTTGTGCCATTCGACGGTCCCCGTGAGCCCGTCGACCGCCGTGTAGCGCAGGACGACCTCCGGGCTGCCGTCGGCGTCGAGGTCGGCGATGAACGGCGCGGCCTGGCCACACTGCACGCGCGCGTCGTCGGTGCGCCAGAGGAAGGTCCCGTCGTGGTTGAACGCGATCAGGTCGCCGAGGCCCGTCGGGTCGCTGGCGCACGTGACGATCTCGTTGAAGTCGTCGCCATCGATGTCGCCGATGGCGACCTGGGAGCCCGGCGCCGTTCGGAGCGTCGGGTCCGTGACGTCGAAGACCGAGCTCCCGTCGGTCCCGCTCACTGCACGGAGCACGCCGTCGGTGGTGTAGTTGCCGCCGGCGAAGGTGTGGAAGACCACGTCGGGGACGTCGTCTTCGTCGGCGTCGCCGTCTCCATCGTCGTCGTTCAGGCTGGCGACCATCGGGGCCATCATCACCTGGTGGTACGTGGGCAACGCGGCGCCGACGCCGTCCCAGTGCCAGAGCAGCGTCGGGGTGATCGCTCCTCCGGTCGGCGGAGGCTGCACGCACTCGTCACCGGTCGGCTGAGGCAGGCAACGGCCCAGGGTCGGCTCGCAGTACTCATCGGCCTCGCAGTCGATGAAGTCCTCGCAGACGGTGACCGGCTCGAAGCAACCGGTGGCCGCGCAGACCTCGCCGCTCGCGCAGCAGACCTCGGCTCCGCCGTCGTCGGTGCAGCGGGTCTCCGCGCCGCAGTCGAGCCGGCAGATGGCGCCCTCACAGACCTCGCCCGCGCCGCAGCAGCTCGAGCCGCAGAGCTCCGCGAGCGGGCAGCAGCTCGCGCCACTGCCGCAGACCTCGCCGGCGCTGCAGCAGGTCGCGCCGCACGCCCGCTCGTCTGCGGCGCACTCCGGCGGCGGGCCCATGTCCGCGCCGCCGTCGATGCTCGCGTCCGAGCCCGAGCGCGGCACGCAGCTCGAGTCCACGCACACGAGGCCATCGTCGCAGTCGGCCGTGCTCGCGCAGGTGTCGGAGGAGTCGTCGTCGCCACAGGCGGCGAGCAGCAGGCCGAGGGAGAGCAGGGTCAGCCAGCGAGCCGGTCGGGAAGTCATCCCGGCATTGTACCCCGCGGTCCTAACGGGCGATGCGGTACGTGTGCGTTCGCGGCGATCCACGCCGATCCAACCGCACGACGATCTGGCTGGCGCCGCGCATCGCGGCATAGGCCTCGAGCGCGGCGGAGGGGTCGGCCATCGAGTGGCCGTTGACGGTCCGGACCAGGTCACCGTTCTGGATGCCGAGCAGGCCGAGCGGGCTCTCGCGGCGGATCCCGTAGACCTTGATGCCGACGACCTGACCATTCTCCTCGTGGGGAATGACGCGGGCGGTGCGTGCCATGCCGACCTCGTCGATCGCGTCGATGGCCGCCTGGGTGATTCGCCACTCGGTGTCGCTCACCTTTCGGACGCCGGCGACGAAGGCGGGCGGAGCCGTGTGGCTCGGTGGGTCGGCGCTCGGTCGATCGCCGGCCGGGCGTTCCGCCACGGCCGGCGGCTGCGGACAGCTCGGCTCGGAGCCTTCGGTGGCGACGAAACGCAGCTCCGACTCGGCGACCTCCAGGGTGATGCCGCTGCTCGCGACCGCCGTGCGGATCTGGTCGAGCACGCGGGAGGCCGGCACCGGCGAGGGATTCAGGATGGTGAGCCGGAGGCAGTCCGCCACCGGCTGCACGCGGCTGTCGATGATCACCGACTGCCCCGTCTGGCGGGAGAGGAGGGTGGCCACGTCCCGCAGGGCCGCGTCCTCGGCGGTCATCGAGATCCGGACCTCCAGCGGGTCATCGCCTTCGACCGCCTCGGCTCGTTCCTCCACGGCGCTCGGCGGCGGCATGGGCGCGACCGCCGGTGGCGGGCTGTCACAGGCGAGGAGGGCGAGGGCGGCGAACGCGGTTCTCATGCGAGTGAATACGTCGGACCCGAGACAATGCTTCCGAGGCTCAGACCGCGTTGTCTCGGCCGACGGAGATCTCGTCCGAGGCGTCCGAGAGCGTGGCGCGGTCGACTTCGTCGAAGAGCACGGGCTCGCCCTCGAAGCTCCGGGCGCTGTGGACCAGGAGCGTCGTCGGCAGCCGTTCGAGCATGCCGGTCATCCGCTCGTGGAAGACGACCTCCATGCCCTCGTCGGGGAGGCGGAAGCCGAGGATGGCCAGGCTGGCTTTGCCGCTCCGCTCGGCCATGATGTCGGCGATCGACTGCCCGTCCCGGAGGATCACCACCGGCTCGGCCTCGAGACGCGCGCCGCGAAGCAGGGCGACGAGGTTCGCGCGGGCTTCGTCGCGCTCGCTCTCCTTGTTCACGACCGTCATCACCTTCACGTCGGCGCTGCGCCACTGACGGTCGGCCTTGAGGAGGAAGGCGAGCAGGAGCATCAGGCCGCCGTTGCCCTCGAGGCCGCCCCACCACACGTGAATGCTCTTGCCGTCGCTGAGCGCTTGGCTCTCGTTGTTGCGCACGAGCAGCAGCGAACGATCGAGGTGCGCCAGGTCGCGGCACATCTGCATGTAGGCCTCGAGCCGGTCCTGCTTGTTGGGCCAACCGGCCATGACCGTGTTCGCCTCGAAGCTGCCGACGCCGTAGCTCTGCGCGATCTGGGTCGCGCCGGTGAACACGTCCGGGACGACGTCGACCCGATAGAAGACGTTGGGGAACTGCGACGCCATCAACGGATCGAAGGTCTCGTAGAACTCCTTCCGCTTTGCGGCGTGCTCTTCCACGCTGCCGGTCAGCAGGTGGAAGTAGGTCACGATGCCGCGATCCTGGACGATGTTGTCGCCGAGGCGCAGCAGGTGCGGTCGCTTGTCGGGGTCACCGCCGAAGATGATGAGGTTCGGTCGCCAGTTCATCGGGTGCCACGCCACGCGGCGCAGCTTCTGTAGCGCGTAGCGAACGATGGCCGACCAGATGCCGTGGCGTGCGTCGCCGTAGGTGGTCTCGAGGTCGCGACGCTCGGTGATGATCCAGAAGAGTCCGCTGAACACCACCGCGGCGACCATCGCGCCGAGGTTGATGATGCTCATCACGTAGAAGCACGCGCCGGCGCCGCCGAGGCTGATGAGCCAGGAGACCGAGAAGGTCGGGCGGAAGCTCGGGTTGCCGGACCACTTCTGCAGACCGCAGGCGAGGTTGGTGAAGCCGTAGGTCGCCAGGAAGAACATCGTGAGGACCGGCGCGATCGCGTCCAGGCTGCCGAGGAAGATGCCGCCCTGCGCGAGCGCGAAGGTCAGCAGGGTGCCGTTCCGCGGCTCGTTGGCCGGGCCGTGGCCCTTGGCGAAGATCTTCGGCGCGAGCTGGTCCATGCCGAGCGCCTGCAACGTGCGCGGCGCGGTCAGGATCGAGCCGAGCGCGCTCGAGAGCGTCGCGCCGAAGACGCCGGCATAGATGAGCGGACTCCAGCGCGCGATGCTCCACACCGCCTCCGGATCCTCGATGAGCCGCTGGTTCCCGAAGTTCATCGAGAGCCAGATGGGGAAGCTCAGGTAGACGAGGAAGCCGACCAGGATCGCCCAGAGGGTGCCCTTCGGGATCGCCGTCTTCGGGTCCTTGAGGTCTCCGGACATGGAGACGCCGGCCATGATGCCGGTGACCGCCGGGAAGAAGACCGCGAAGATCTCCGCGAAGCCCGGACCGTCTTCGTTCCACCACTCGATCGTGTTGGTGGCGTACTCCTCACTGGTCCCGCCGAAGAAGCTGACGAGCGAGACGGCGATGGCCGCCATGACCACGTACTGGGTCTTGATCGCGAGGTCGGCGCTCTTCAGCGAGATCGCGGTCAGCAGGATGTTCACGCCCGTGCTGATCCAGGGGGCCGTCCACGCGGCGCTCTCCGGCAGGAGCGGCATGAGCGCCTGCGTGAAGCCGACGATGTAGAAGGTGACGCTCAGCGCCTGGGCGAAGAAGAGCGGGATACCGATCGCCGCGCCGGCGGGCGCACCGAGCGAACGGCTGATCATGAAGTAGGCGCCGCCCGCGCCGACGGTGCGGTTGGTCGCGATGCTCGCGACGCTGAGCCCCGTCGCCAGCGAGATCACGTGCGCGACGCACACGATGATCAAGGTCAGCCCGAGCCCGCCCTGCCCGGTGACCTTGGGCAGGAGCAGGTACATGACGACACCGAGGATCGTCAGGATGCTCGGAGTGAAGACGCCCCCAAAGGTCCCAAAGCCCACACCACCCGGTTGGGGGGCAGGTGCTTCGGGCGCGGCAGCCTGGCTGTCGTCCGACATGGGCGAGCGGAGGGTCCCATGGTTCGGGCGGATGAGGCAAAGTGAACGAAGCCCGCACGGATCGAGGACAACCCTTGACGGCACACCACCGCGCGGCATCAACTCTCGGTAGAAGGAGACAGCGACTCGATGAGCGACATCATTCTCGGCCCGGACGTGTACGTGAACGCCTCGGTGGCCCTGGGCTCGCCCCCGGAGCACGTGGTTCGTCGGGTCCTGAAGCCGGGCAAGAAGACCAAGACCTCGGAGTGGATCCTCAAGACGGTCTCGGCGATGCTCAACAACGTCGAGGCCTTCAAGAAGGAAGCCGTCGATCAGCAGATGAGCACGATCCGGCAGTTCGTGGAGATCGTCGAAGAGGACGACCACGACGACTGGGGCAAGGCGCTCGTCGCCGCCGCGAAGGCCGCGGGCGTGAGCCGCGTGGTCACCGATCATCCGGATCTGGCGGACAAGGACGAGATCGACGGCATCGAGCTCATCTCGAGCGACGCGTGGCTGGTCGAGCAGACGACCCCGCCCCCGCCCCCCGGCGGCTGATCGGAGTGCCCGAGCTGCTCTCCTCCGCCATGAGCGGGTTGGCGTCGACCGTCGACCTCGCGTTTCACCGAACCGTTCTCAGCCGTCCGCCGCCTCGCGGCACCGTGGACGGCCTCGGGCCGCGGGATCGGATCGCCGCGATGCGCAAGCTCGAGCGCGAGCTCGCCATCGACGAGCACGTCGCCGATCCGGACGGGTTCTTCCCGGAGGTCTCGAGCTTCAGTCCGGAGATCACCTCGGTGCGCGCTCCGCGTGGCACCGTCGGCGAAGATTGGCGTTGGCCCTCGAACATCCCGCTGCACTTCGAGGCCCACGCGGATCGCTGGGCGCGGCACCCGCGGAACCACACCGCCTTCGCGCGCTTCGTGAGCGTCGCCGGCAAGCCGAGCGGACGACCGGCGGTGCTCCTCCTCCATGGATACCTCGCCGGGAACCCGAGCTTCGAGGCGCGGGTCTGGCCGACTCGGTGGCTCCTCGATCGCGGCTTCGACGTGGTCTTCCCCTCGCTTCCCTTCCACGGCCCGCGTCGTCGGGACGGGAAGCCGCCGCCCTTTCCCGCGTCCGATCCTCGCTTCACCATCGACGGCTTCCGTCAGTCGATGACGGATCTGCGCGGCCTCGTGCGTCACCTGAGGGAGCGTGGCGCTCCCGCGGTCGGCGCCATGGGCATGAGCCTCGGCGGTTACAACACGGCCCTGCTCGCGACCGTCGAGCCCCTCGACTTCGTGGTCCCCTTCATTCCGCTCGCGTCCATCGCGGACTTCGCGCGGGAGGGCGGTCGCTTCAACGGCACCTACAGCCAGCGGCAGTCGCAGTATCGGCTCTTCGAGCGGATCTACTCGGTGGTGAGCCCGCTCTCCCGACAGCCGAAGGTCGCCCCTTCGGCGCGGCTGGTCGTCGGCGCTCGGCGCGATCGGATCACGCCGCTCAGCCACGCCGAGCGTCTGGCGGCGCACTTCGACGCGCCGCTCTCGGTCTTCGAGGGCGCCCACCTGCTGCAGGTGGGCCGCGAGAGCAGCTTCCGGGAAGTGGCCCGGATGCTGGGGCGCCTGAACCTGCTGGCTTGAGCAGAACGTCGGTGGCGCCTCGTTCCCGGCTCGATGGAGCCGGACGGTGTGCGAGAGACGAGGGGCCCCCGATCGGGGGCGAGGCGAGCGTTCACTCATGGTGAGCGTTCGCTCATTGTTTCCGGGACGTGTCTGCCAAAGAAGCCTAGAGTGACGTTCATGAGGCTTCGGGGTCCGCTTCTAGTGGTGTGGTGTCTCTTCGGCACGACCGCCGTCGGCTGCACCAGCGCGCCGCGCGCACAGGTCGTGTCGGCGGTCGAGCAGCGGGATCTCGACGGCGCGATGGAGGCGTACACGCGCCTCGAGTCGGTCGACGGAATCGACCTGGCGATGCTCGGTGAGATCGGTGGGCTCCACCTCGAGCTCGCCGCCATCTCCGAGGACCCGGCGGTCCGGCTGGCCGCCGTACAGCAGCTCGCGATGGGCGGGACGGCCGCGCGCGAGAACCTCGAGCGGCTCTCGAACGCGGAGGCGGCGGAGCCAGTCGTTCGCGCCCGCGCGCTCCAGGCCCTTGCCCGCCGGGGCGACGGTCACGCGAAGGCGGTCCTCTACGGGTTGGCCGACAGCGATGATCCCGAGGTCGCTGCGCTCGCGCTCTCGGTCGCCGACCCGGCCGAAGACCGTGCCCGCCTCCTCGAGGCGCTCCGGCACCCTGCCGCGTCGATGCGGCGCGAGGCGGCGCTCCGCCTCGGTGAGGGCGAGCTCGGCCGCGAGGCGATCCTCGAGCTCTCCGACCTGGCCCGCGTCGACCCCGAGCCCCGCGTTCGCGCGTCGGCCGTTCGGGCGCTCGGCAGCGCCGGCGAGACCGCTTGGGACGCCATTCGCGCGCGGCTGAGCGATCCGGAGTCCTCGGTTCGGCTCGCCGCCATCCGCTCGCTGGTCCGCGTCGATCGCGTTCGCGCGCGCGGTCCGATCGGGGTGCTGCTCAGCGCACCGCCGAGCCCCGCTGCGCTCGAGGCGGCTCGCGTGCTCGCGATGGCCGGTGAGGGCGAAGACGCCACCGTGGCGCGCGCCTATCTCCACTCCGCGATCCTCGCGGCCGGGTCCACGCTCCGCTCGCAGGCTGCGATCGCGCTCGTGTCACTCCCGCCGGACGCAGCCACCGACGACGCGCTGCGCACGGCCCTCGAGAACGAGGAGAACCGCACCGTCCGCCTCGGACTCGCCCGCGCGTTGATGCAGCACGAGGGCTCCGAGGCACAGGCTCACGAAGCGCTCGAAGCGCTCACCGAGGGCGACGACATGGCGGCGCTCCAGGCCTCGCTCCTGCTCTCCGGGGTGGCCGACGAAGCCGTCGACGCCATCCGCCGGTTCCTCGAAGAAGGCGATCCCCTCGAGCGCCGCGTAGCCGCCCGTGGCCTCGCTCGCGACGCCGGTCGCCCCGACCTCGTGCGCCCCGCGCTCAACGACGAAGACGCCATGGTGCGGATCCACGCCGCGGGCGGGCTCGTCGCGGCCGCTTCGAAGGGCTGAGCGCCCCGTTCAGAACATCCCGTTGTCGTGCTCGGCGGTGTCGGGCACGACCTGGAGCACTCCCAGTGCTCCACGACCTTGTCGTCGGTTTCGTCTTCGCTCAGAAGTCGGCGATGGTGTCGACGACTTCGGGGCGATCGACGATGACGTTCCGGTTGCCTTGCGCGGCTTCGACGGCGTCGACGCGGGCGAGCTCGTCGGCGTCGGGTGGGTCCGCCGCGTGCCACGCGCGGAGCGCGGCCTCTTCGTTCGGCGGGATGTCGAGCGTGTAGCGAATGGCGAAGTAGAACATCGAGCGGGCGATGTCGCCCTGGGTCTCGGGCCGGACCTCGAAGACCTGTGTGCCACCATCGCTGCCGAGCTCGCTGCCGCCGAGGTCCCAAGGGCAAGCCGCGCCTTCGCAGTCGGTGTCCCCGAAGGGGAAGCTCGCGCGCTGGGAGTTGGCGTCCTGGAGGGTGGGGCGGAGGTTGTAGAGATCGCCCGCGGAACCGCTCGGCTCGCCGGCGGAGCGCGGCCAGGTGTGCTCGGTGTTGAAGCTGCCGCCCGGCGTGCGCGTGCCGTCGGCGGCGACGACCGTGCCCGTGTAGACGCACTCGACCATGCCGCCGGCGACGTCGACGGATCCGCTGATGCCGTACATCAGGTCGCGGGCGCCGTCGTAGCTGCGGCGGATCTGGCCGTCCGCGAGCTCGTCGCGGAGCGCCGCTTCGAACGGGCAGCCGGCGCTCTCGTAGTCGTCGCAGCACGCGCCGGAGGCGCTGCAGCCGTCATCGCAGCGGCAGCTCCCTGGGGTGGTCGTGCCGCACGACCCGGCGCAGCTTCCGGGAAGCGGGCCCAGATCCGGCGGCGGTCCGAGGTCGACGCCGAGATCGACGCCGGAGTCCGTCGTGCTCGCGTCCGTCGGCGAGAACGCGTCGACGGATCCGTCGTTCGTCGCGGCGTCGAAGGGAACACCGTCGCCGGTGTCGTCGTCGCCGCAGCCGAGCGCGAAGGCGAGCGACAACAGGAGTGCCGCGTGCGCGCGTCGAGATCGTCGATCCAAGAGCGGAGGGTAGCGCGCGCGTCCGATCGTCGCATCTCGACGTTCGCGTGGTAGCGGTGGAGGGATTCGAACCCCCAACATCCCGGGTCTGAGCCGGTCGACTCTTCCAATTGGCCTACACCGCCGTGGTTGCTCGACGTGGGCCAGCCGCCGCTCGATGGAGCAGCGAGGCGACCGACGCCGGATGCACGGATGCCGACCCTCAGGCGAGGGTGGCGGTGGCAAGCAGCAGCAGCAGTCGGTTCGCCATGGTGGACGACTTGGTAAGTCGCCGAGCCAAGGCGTCAACCGGTCAATCGAGTCGAAGGCGCTCGGCGATCGCTGCGGACGGTCGGTAAACGCGCTCGAGCGGGAGCTCGACCTCGTCCCAATCCTTCGCGCCGGCGTCGCGCGCGGCGATCACCCTCGGCGTCATGTCGTCGACGACGAGCGCCTCGTGCGTCGCGAAGGCTTCGAGCGTCTCCCCGCGTAGACCGATCTGGATCGCGCGGCGCGCGACCTTCTCGCCGTTCGGGGCCTGGTAGACCACGAGGGACTCATCGTCGTGGTGCGCCAGGACGTGGCGCCCCTCCGCGGGCCAGCGCGCGCGCTGCGCGCCGTAGGCCTCCCACTCGGTGATCACGGACATCAGCTCAGCGTCCGGAGACGCTTCTTCTCGCGGAGCTCGTCGCGGGCCTCGGGGTTCCCCAGCTGACCGCACGCGGCCATGACGCTCCGCCCCTTGGTGATGCGCTTGCGGACCGGCAGGCCCTCGTCGCGGAGCCAACCGATGAACTGGTCGATCTCGTCGTCGCTCGGCGCGCGGGTCAGCGGATCGCTGCCCGGGTTGTAGGGGATGACGTTGACCAGCACGCGGGCGATCGGATCGCAGAACGCGGCGATGGCCGCGGCGTCCTCCCGGCTGTCGTTGAGGCCGGGCATCAGGCAGACGTTCACGCCGAGGGTGAAGTTGCGCCGCGGTCGGTACGCCGCGAGCGCGGCCTGCAGCTCCGCGAGTGGGTACTTGCGGTTCACCGGCATCAGCCGGTCCCGCGCGGCGTCGTTCGGCGCGTTCAGGCTCACGCTCAGGTTGATGCGCTTGAGTCCCTCCCGCGCGAGCCGCTCGATCCCATCGACGCGGCCGACGGTACAGATGGTCATGCGCTCCTGACCCATCGCCATGCCGGCCGGGTCGTTGAGCACGCGGATCGCCTGGAAGAGGGCGTCGGCGTTGTCGAGGGCCTCGCCCATGCCCATGAAGACCACGTTCCGCACCGGCCAGCCGAGCACGTGCTTGGCGACCAGGATCTGCGCAACGATCTCGTCGGCGCGCAGATGGCGGATGAGCCCCATCTTCGCGGTCTCACAGAAGGTGCAGCCCATCTTGCAGCCGACCTGACTCGACACGCAGAGCGTGGTCCGGCCGCGGCCCATCGGGATGAGCACGCACTCGACCTCCCAGCCGTCGTGGAGCTTGAGCACCGCCTTGGCGGTCGTGCCGGTCTCGCCCTCCTCGCTGATGGTCCGCACCACCTCGGGCAGCGGCAGCGCGAAGTGCTCGCGCCAGCCCTCCGCCCAGCGGTCGGCGAGCTTCAGCGCCTCCGGCTCGAAACGGGCCTCCTCGGTGACCTGTCGGTAGAGCTCGCGCGCGCGGCCGTGTCCCTTCGTCAGGCGCGCTTTCGCCTCGGCCTGGAGCTGTTTCCACGTGAGGCCGTGGATCGGGGTCGGCTCGGTCGCGTCCATGAGGACTCGCCAAGGTGAGCGATCGATCCCGCGGGCGCCACTGGACCTTCGAACCGCCGGTCCCTAGAACGACCGCCCATGACTCGCATCGTCGCTTTCGCCGCCCTTCTCCTGGCCTGCTCCGGGGAGCCTGCCGAGCCCCAGCCCACCGAGACCACCGGCGACGAGTCCCCTCGCTGGACCGGTGCGCTCGACGAGGACGCCTTCGCGGCCCTCCACGAGCTGAGCGGGGCCGAGGCGCCGCCGCTCCAGGGCGAGACCATCGCGCTCGGCGATGGCGAGGCCTACCTCTCGCTCCCCGAGGGGGAGGGGCCGCACCCGGCCATCCTGGTGATCCACGAGTGGTGGGGCCTCAACGACCACATCCGCCACTGGGCCGACCGCCTCGCGGAGGCGGGCTACGTGGCGCTCGCGGTCGACCTCTACGGTGGCGAGACCGCGACCACGCCCGACGAGGCGATGGCCCTGATGCAAGCGGTCGACGAGGACGCCGCGCTCGCGACGATGCGCGCCGGCCACGAGTACCTGGGCACCGAGGTCGGCGCGACCAAGCGAGGCGTAGTCGGTTGGTGCTTCGGCGGCGGCATGAGCCTGAAGGCCGCGTTGAACCTGGAGGGGCTCGACGCCGTGGTCATGTACTACGGCCACATCGTCGACGATCCGGAGCAGCTCCGGCAGATCGACGCTCCGCTCCTCGGCATCTTCGCCAACCAGGACACCTCGATCACCCCCGAGCACGTGGACGCCTTCGACGCGGCGCTGACGACCGCGGAGGTCGAGCACACGATCCATCGGTACGACGCGAACCACGCCTTCGCGAACCCCTCGAGCGCTCGCTACGACCACGAGAACGCCGCGGACGCCTGGGCGAAGGTCCAGGCCTTCTTCGCGGAGCGCTTGAGGTAGGGAAGCACGGCCAGCGATCCGGCGTATGCTTCGCCCATGCGCACCTGCCTCGTCCTCCTCCTGCTCCTCGGCTGCGGAAGCGACGAGGAGCCCACGTCCATGGCGTCCTCGTCGGACCAGCCTCGGTTCTCGACCCTCGAGTGCGGCTACGGGCTCGGCGACTGGCGCCTCGAGGCGCGCCTCAAAGAGGTGAGCAAGGAGGTCGCCCCGGAGTACGGCGCCTGGAAGGCATGCCACGAGACCCGGACGGCCGACGAGTGCCGCGATCGCCGCTTCGAGTCCGACTGCCTGCAGGCGTTCGGCACCGAGAACGGCGTCGACTTCGGCGTCCGCGCCCGTGCCCAGATGCAGGGGTCCAGCGGGAGCTGGGACCTGACGCTCTACGACCTCCGCTCCGGCGAAGAGGCCGCGCACGAGACCCGCGAGTGCGAGTCGCCCTGCACGGAGAGCCGAGTGCAGGAGCTCTACCGCGAGGCCTTCACGAGCCTTCTCGCGAGCGCCGAGCTCTGAGCGCGAACGCGGAGTCGGTGCGGGAGACCGACTCGTAGCCCTCGTCAGCGGGGCGCGACCCCGTAGCCCGCACGAATCCAGTTGTTCGCGTTGGGTGCGGTCAGCTCCGGCCGGTAGGCGTGGCGCGATTGCTGGCGCGCGGCAGCGGCGAAGTCGCCGATGGTGGAGCCGATCCCGAGGTGACTCGCGTAGCCGTCGAGGTTTCGGCCGGGGTCTGGTGACGCCTCGGGCGACTCGCTCGCGCCGGTCTCTCCCGACGCGCTCACCCAGTCGTCGAAGCTCATGCGGGCACCGTCGACGCAGAACCGCTCGTCTGCGGCGGCGCCGCTGGCGTACGCGCCGTCGGCGTAGGTCACCGCGCCGAAGTCACCCTCGTGCGTGATGAGGCAGGCGGTGTCGGTCGCGCTGACCACGCGGTTGCCGGTGACGCGAATGCCATCCCAGCTGCCCTCCGGCTCGATCCAGATCGCGCGGCGGTCGATGCCCTCGATGACGTTGTCGACCAGCGTCACGTTCCGCATCGATCCGCTGGCCAGGTGGATGCCGAAGCCGTTCGCGTCTTCCCGCTGGTTCACGAGCAGGTTGCCGCGGACCTCCGTTCCGTCGTTGTCCTGGAGCCCGAGGAACCAGGAGAGGTTGCGCATCGTGGGCGGGACGCGGCCGATGTCGGTGAAGACGTTGTGGAGCACACGCGCGTCGACGAAGCGGTACTCGGAGTCGTCGTTGCCGCCCATGCCGAGGCCGATCTCGCCTTCGGCGAAGAGGTTGTTCTCGATGAGGATGTCTTGCGACGCGCCGGTCGAGTTGGCGGCCATCTTCAGGCCGATGCTCGACGCGCGGAGGATCAGGTTGTCGCGGACCACCAGCCGGTCGTTGCCCGACAGGTAGAGGTCGTGGTTGTAGATGGTGGCGCACGCCTCCGCGACGTCGGGGTTGTAGCCGTTCTCGTCCCAGACGTTGCCTTCGATCACCAGCCCGTCGACGCCGCCAGCGAAGATCCCCGACGGCCGGAACTCGGAGCTGCCGTTCAGGTTCGGCGAGCCGTCCGCGTTGTAGGCGCAGGTGCCCACGTGATAGCTGCGCCAGACCACGTTGTGGCGCACCTCCAGGTCGGTCGCGTTCTGCAGGACGAATTCGCCGTACTCGACGTAGTTGTCCTCGAGGAGAATGTCCCGCGACTCGGCGCCGACGACTCGGATGGCGCCGCCACTCGCTCCGTCGAAGTCGGGGTCGCCCGGGATCTTCGGGTACGACACGAACGCCAGGCCCACGAACGCGAGGAAGCTCCGCCCGTTGCCGTCGTCGTCGAAGAAGTGGGTGTCGACCTCGAAGCGCGGACGCTCGGTCGAGTCGCCGTAGCTGCCGACCACCAACCGATGCTCTGCGTCGCGGCCCGACTTGAATCGGCGCGCGACCCGACCATCCCCGAGGGTCATCCCTCGCCAGGAGTCGCCCCTGCGGAAGAGCAAGAAGTCGGGGAAGCCATCGCGCACGAGCTCGGCGCCGCGCTGGGGCGTGGCCACCGCCGTCTCCGGGGTGAGGCCGTCGTTGGCGTCGTCGCCCTCGTTCGACACATAGACGAGCTGCGAGTCGGCATCGAGATCGAAGGTGGTGAACCCGTTCTCGTCGCCGCGCGGGCCGGCGGCCTCCGTCGC
The DNA here is from genome assembly GCA_017644045.1 of Deltaproteobacteria bacterium. Taxonomy (GTDB): domain Bacteria; phylum Myxococcota_A; class Polyangia; order Polyangiales; family Houyiibacteriaceae; genus UBA1660. The sequence continues at coordinate 95,214 of JAEPMI010000005.1, read as the reverse complement.
GTCCGCCTCGCTCCAGCAGCCGACGTCCATCTGCCAGTCGACGAGTCCGTCCCCGTCGTTGTCGATCCCGTCGTTGCACTCGGTGATCACCGGCTCCGGGCACTCGCCGCAGTCGGCCTCGCAGCTCGAACAGGTCTCGGCGCCCTCGCACATCAGGTCACCGCAGCTCGCCGGCGTCCCGCCGTCGCCCGACCCTCCGTCCCGGTCCCGGCCGCCGTCGGTCTCGACGTCGTCCGTGACGTCGTCTTCGGCAGGAGAATCGTCGCCGCAGCCGACGAGGGAGGACACCAGGACGAGGGTGAGCGCGATTCGCATGGCCATAGGAGCCACGAGGCGCCCGAATCGGCTCTCAGGTTCGGCGCGCCTCACGGACCATGGCCTCGGCCAGGCGGCCGATGGCCGGCGGGTGCTGTTTCAGGAAGAGCGAGGGCTCGGTGAGCTCGAGCTCCATGACGACCCAGGTTCCGTCGTCGGCCCGGACCACGTCGACCCGGCCGTAGAGCAGGGGCTCGTCGATGGTGGCCAGGGCTTGGGCGACGGTGTCGGCGGCTCCGTCGGGGAGCGGGATGGCGTGCTCGGACACGCTCTCGTGGTCGCCTTCGAGGCGGGGCTGCTTCCGGATCACGTGGGAGAGCTCGCCGTCGATGTGCACGCACGAGTGCTCGCCGGGCTCGACGACGCCCGACATGAGCGGCTGGACCAGCGCGCCGCCGTCGCGGGCGAGGTTCGCGAGGTGTTCGTCGGTGAGGTCGGAACGCGACGCCCGGCGGGCGCGATGACTCGCCGCGCCCACGGTGGGCTTGAGCACCACTTCGTCCCATCCGCGCTCCTCGAGCAAGGCGCCGAGATCGATCGGGTCGCCCGGCTCCACGACCGCCGTCGGCACCACCGGCACGCCCGCGCGCTCGAGGGTCGCGAGGTAGCGCTTGTCGGTGTTCGCGCGGATCACCGAGAGCGGGTTGAGGAGCGTCGTCGCCGCGTCGACTCGCTCGGCCCACGCGAGGAACTCGTCGTGGTGGCGGTAGTAGTCCCAGGTGGTGCGGGGCACGGCGAGCGCGACGCTCGACCAGTCGAAGTCGCTGCGCCACCCGACGCTCACCGGCTCGCCGCCCGCTTCGCGAATGGCGTTCTCGAGCAGGCCCTCGTCCGGGTCCGGCTCGGGCATGGGGTCGCAGGTCACGAGAGCGATGCGGGGGAGGGTCATGCGTGGGTCCGTGGGGTGACTCGACGACGTCGCAGGTTGGCGTGTAGGGTGACGCGGTGTGGATGGTCTAGCGACCTGAGGAGGTCGGATCGATGAACCGACATACATGCCTGACTGGGGTGCTCGCCCTGTCTCTGCTCACGCTCACCGGCTGCTCGCCCAGCAAGGAGTGCACACCGGGTACGCTCGGCTGCTCGTGCGACGTGGGCGACACCTGCGCTCCCGGTCTCGAGTGTCGCGGCAACCGCTGCACCGGTCTGCCCGGCGTCGACGCTCAGGTCGGTGACGGCGACCTCGGATCCGGCGTCACGGACATGGGTCCGCCCGTCCCGCGCGACTGGGGCACGAGCGACGCGGCCACTGTCGAGAGCTGCGGCCCCGACGGCGGCATGGCGTCGATGCCCACCGACTGCACCGCCGGCACGCCGGTGCCCGGCTGTCCGTGCGACACGGTCGGCGCCATGGACACGTGCGTCAACGGACAGACGATCACCTGCAACGCCAACGGCGAGTTCGGCGGCCAGTGGGGACCGTGCACCGGCTCCTGCTTCTCGAGCGGCACCTGGCGGCTCGACAACACTTCGCCCTGCCTGCTCAGCGATGCGGGCGGGACCGTGACCGACGCGTTCTCGAGCTGGCTCAGCGGCGGCAGCCTCACCTGCGGCGGTCCCTACACCGCGGGGGCGAGCCCGTGCCGGTTCCGACCGAAGACTGGAGCGCCAACCGGCTCACCGTCGACTGCCAGGGGCAGTTCACGCTCTGCTACACGATCAAGGCCGGCGACGTGGACTCGCCGAGCCCCACCGACTGCATCGTCGGCCGGTCCTGCACCTCGGCCTACTACGCCGCGCCCAACGTCGAGCAGGAGCTGCCCGCGCTCGGCCCGTGGCTCAGCAGCGACACCGCGTGCGCGCGTCAGTTCGCGGCGAGCGGCGGCTACGGCGAGATGACCGTCGTCGGCGTGACCCTCGACTGCCAGCAGATCGGCGCGATGGACTCCCCCTACGTCTTCAACCGCCGGCCCTACTGCCCGCTCTGCTGCGCCGACGACAGCTGCACCGACGGCTTCGACTGCAGCGCCTGCAGCACCGGCGGCTCCGGCGGATTCTGAGGAACGCTCAGACCAGGAAGTGACAGTGCGCGGCGGCGACGGGCTTGGACTCGTCGCCCTGCCACGCGATGGCGCGCACGTTGGCGACGTTGCGACCGAGCTTCTCCACGAACGCCCGCGCGTGGGTGTCGGCGTCCTTGCCGCTGCGCAGATACTCGATCGTGATGTTCACGATGCGCGGCAGGTTCTCGGCCTCGGCGGTGTAGAGCAGCTCGAAGACCGCCGTGGACTCGAGGAGCGCACCCAGCGTGCCGCCATGCAGTGCACGGTGGACGTAGTTGCCGATGAGCATGTCGCTCTGCTTCATGAGCCCGCGCACGGAGCCATCTTCGACGCGCATCTCGATGCCCATCCACTCCATGTAGGGGATGCGCTTCACGACGGGCGCCAGCTCGGCGGTGCGGCGCGCTTCGGCGATCGCTTCGACCAGGGTCACGACTTGGCCTCGCGGAGCTTCTGGCCGAGGTCGCCGCCCTGGCCGCGGAAGAGCATGAAGGTGCCGGCGACCGCCGCGACGGCGTCGTTCGGGTCACCCTGGTGCGCGAGGCCGCGGGTGAAGGCCACCTTCTCGGTGACCCGGTAGCAGGTGGCTTCGCAGAACACGTCCGCGTCGGGCTCGGCGGGTCGCAGGTAGTCGATGCGCAGGTCGAGGGTCGCGATGCGCATCGGCTGCTTCAGCGCGACGAAGACCGACGCGCCGCAGATGGCGTCCATCGCGGCGCTGATCGCGCCGCCGTGGAGGATGCGGAGCTCGGGGTGGCCGACCAGGTTCTCCTGCCACGGCAGTCGCGCGAAGACGCGGTCCGGCTCGATGCGTTCGATGCTCAACCCGAGCGCGCGGTTGTAGGGGATCGCTTCGGCGAAGCGTTCCTGAAAGCGCTGCGCGATCGTCTTCGCGTCGCTCACCGGGTGCGCTGGATGATGTGGAAGCCGAAGGGGGTCTCGACCGGATCGCTGATCGCGCCGATCGCCATGTTCCAGACCGCGTTCTCGAACGCGGGCACCATGTTGCCGCGCTCGAAGGTGCCGAGGTCGCCGTTCGGCGGGGAGCCGGGCTCGTCGGTGTTCTCCGAGTGGAGCGTGGTCCAGTCGCCGCCGTTCTGCGCGTCCTGTGCGATCTGCGTCGCGAGCGCGAGCGCCTCGTCGCGGGTGCGGGTCACGGTGTCGGGCGCTCGGTCCGAGTCGACGTGCATGATCAGGATGTGGCGGGCGCCGACCTCGCTCGGGCCTTCCTGCGGGTCGGGCTCGCGGAGGAGGATCACGTAACCCGCGGGGACCCGCACCGGCAGGCTGACCTGGCCCACGCGGAGCGCGAAGGTGGCCTCGGCCATCGCGGCCTGGGCATCGGTCACGTGGCCGCGGCGGAAGCGGATCGTCTCCGGCGGGTTCTCGGTGTAGTGCCGAGCGATCTCGCCGAAGTTGCTGCCGGGCTGCCGGGCCAGGTCGCTGAGCATCTTCGCGCGCTCCTCGGCCTGCACGGCGCTCTCGCCGATCGGGATCGTGAAGTAGCGCGCCTCGACCAGCGCCGCGGTGTCGGAGGGCGCCTCGTGGAGCTCCGGCGCCTCGGGCGGCGGCCGTTCGTCGCTCGCGCAGGCGAGTGCCAGGGACAGGCAGAGAAGGAAGAACGAGCGAGCGTTGGATGAACGGCGCACGCCGCTGCCTACCACTGGGGCCGCCCGAGCGCACCCCTGGGCGTGCGTCAGAGGGTCGCCGCGGCCGTCTCGTCGAGCGCCCGCTGCATCGCGCGCGGGTCGAAGCCCGTGAGCAGCCGGCCTCGGACGTCGATCACCGGGATGCCGCTGGTGGGCACGCCAGCGGCGCGGGCCTTGCGGAGCATCTCCTCGCGGGCCTGCGGGTCCTGCTCGATGTCCTTCTCGACGAAGGGCACGCCGTTGGCTTCCAGCCAGCTCTCGGCTTGGCGGCACGCGCCGCACCAGCTCGCGCCGTAGACCACCACGCTCGCGTCGCCGGCAGCGATCGGCTCGGTACCGTGCATGCCGTCGAGGAGCGCGTCGAAGCCTTCGCGGTCGAAGCGACGCACCTCGTAGGCCTCGCCCTCGCCGGGGGAGCGCAGGTCGGCCACGAAGACCGCGTCCGGATCCCGCTCGTCGGGCGCCAGACTCAGGCTGTCGACCTTCACGTGCTCACGGGACTCGGCGGGGATGTCGCTGCGGCGCTCGGCCACGTGGGGACCGTCCTCGTCGTACCAGGTCAGCACGAGCCCTTCGGCGTCGCCGGCCACCGTGAAGGGCGGGTCGACGACCTCGCCCACGGGCGCCTCGCCCTCGGTCGTCTCGGTCTCGCTGGAGTCGCTCTCCGAGCAGGCGCCCAGCGAGAGAATCAGGAGCATCGCGATCGGCCGCATGCCGTTCGCTCTAGCACGAAAGGCGCTCACGAGCCCTCGCGCTGGGAGGCGAAGCGGGTCTTCAGCTCGGCGTGGGCGTTCTCGCAGGGCCGCCGCAGGTCGCGGGTCTCGGCGATCGCCGCCTCCGAGCGAGCCAGCGCATCGGCCACCACCTGCGGATCGCCCTCTCCGCCGGCCTCGAGCGTGTCCATCATCTGCCGCGCCTCTTCGGTGGCTTCCTCGGCCCGGAGCAGCGCGTCGTGCATCGCATGGCACTTGTCGCGGACCGCCTGGTTCCCCTCGAACTCCAGCGGCATCGCCTCGAGCGAGTCCACCTTCCGCCGCCACTCCCCCAGGTCGTCCGACCGGATCGCCTCCAGCCGCGTCAGCAGCAGGTTCGCCTCGTTCCGCTCCGAGTCCCCATCGCAGGCGACCACGAACCCCAACAACCCCAACACGACCAACACACGCATCATCGCCCCCTCTGTAGCGCAAAACCGGGGGACACTCCCCCCCTCCCGATCCCCCGCCAAAACAGGGCCCTCCGAGAGCAAAATGAAAACACTCCCGCGAGCCCCCTTCACACCGTCCCCCACGCCGTCCTATTGAATCCAGTCCAACGGCGTGCTTGGCTCCCGCCGATGGGGGAGGTGAGCCGATGAGCATTCCGCTTCGCTACGTGGTCCATCAGGGCCCGGTCATCGGCGCCCTCGCCCGGGGCGCGCTCGCCGCGGTGGCCTCCAAGGGCGGCAAGTCGCAGGTCCCCGGTCCCTGGATCGAGAAGACCATTCCGGCGCTCCCATCCGACCTGCTCGACACCTACGTCCGCCACGTCGGGGGCGACCCCTCGAGCTATCGCGGCCACGTCCCGCCCCACCTCTTCCCGCAGTGGGTCTTCCCGCTCCAGGCGCGCGCCCTCGAGGGCGTGTCCTACCCGATGCAGAAGGTGCTCAACGCCGGCGCCCGCATGGTCATCCGCGGCCCGCTCCCCCGCGGCGAGAAGCTCCAGGTCCGCACCCGCCTCGACGAGGTCGACGACGACGGCCGCCGCGCGCTGCTGCGCTTCGTGGCCTTCACCGGCACCGCCGCCGAGCCCGAGCTCCTCGAAGCGCAGCTCAACGCCTTCGTGCCCCTCGCGCGCTCCAATGACGGCAAGAAGAAGTCCGACCGCGCCCGCGTCCCCGCTGGCGCCCGCGAGATCGCGCGCTGGAACCTCGACACCGAAGCCGGCCTCGACTTCGCGAAGCTCACCGGCGACTTCAACCCGGTCCACTGGGTCCCGCGCTGGGCACGGATGATGGGCTTCAAGAACGTCATCCTCCACGGCTTCTCCACCTACGCGCGCACCTTCGAGGCCATCGTGCGCGCCCGTTTCAGTGGCGCCGCGGACCGCATCCGGTTCTTCGACGCGCGCTTCACCCGCCCGCTCGTGCTCCCGGCGAAGCCCGCCGTCTACCTCGACGGCGAGGACGTGACCGTCGGCCTCTCGCCGAGCGCCCCCGCCTTCATGACCGGCACCTACCGCTCCTCCCACGACTGACACCAGCCCACCATGTCCGACTTCCTCCTCGAGCTCGCCGCCAACCCGCAGTTCCGCAAGATCGTTCAGACCGCCGGTCTGCCGGTCCCGATGCCCCAGCAGCTGGAGCGCACCGATGCGCCCTACGCCGAGCGACCGCTGCGCCACGCGTCGATCCTCGTCGGCGGGGGCCTCACCGGCGCGATGGGCGCGGCGCTCGGTCGCGCCCTCATCGAGGCCGGCGCCGACCCGATGGTCGCCGGTCACACCACCGCACCCCAGACCTTCACCGACCCGGCCGAGGCGTTCGGCCGCAAGGTCCAGGACGCGTCGCAGCACGAGGGCTCGGTCGACGCGATCCTCTTCGACGCCACCGAGATCGGTCGACCCGAAGACCTCGTTCAGCTCCATGCGCTCTTCCACGACTGGATCAAGCGCCTGGCCCGCTGCGGCCGCGTGGTCGTGCTCGGCCGCCCGCCCGAGGACGCGTCGAGCGCCGCCGAGGCCGCCACCGCCGGCGGGCTCGAGGGCTTCACGCGCAGCGTGGCCAAGGAGATCGGCCGCAAGGGATCGACCGCGCAGCTCCTCTACGTGGCCAGCGGCGCCGAGGCGCGCGTCGCCGGCCCGCTCCGCTTCTTTCTCTCCGCGCGCTCGGCGTTCGTGACGGGCCAGCCGCTCCGCATCGGCCGCACGGTCGCCGGCGAGGTGCCGCGCTTCGAGCGCTCCCTCGCGGGCAAGGTCGCGCTGGTCACCGGCGCCGCCCGTGGCATCGGCGAGGCCACCGCGCGCTTGCTCGCGCAGGAGGGCGCCAAGGTGCTCTGCCTCGACCGCCCGGAAGACGACGCCGCGGTCGCCAAGGTCGCCCACTCGATCGGCGGCGAGGCCGTGCTCCAGGACATCACGGCCGGTGACGCTGCCGCGTCCATCCTCGCGGCCATCGACGGCGGCGTGGACATCGTGGTCCACAACGCCGGCATCACCCGCGACAAGACGCTCGCCAAGATGACCCAGGAGCAGTGGCAGCAGGCGGTGGCGGTGAACCTCGGCGCCGTGGTCCGGATCAACGAGGCGCTCCTGAAGGCCAAGGCCATCCGCGAGGGCGGCCGGATCATCTGCCTCTCGTCGGTCGCGGGCATCGCCGGCAACGTCGGCCAGACGAACTACGCGGCGTCCAAGCGCGGCCTCGTCAGCTACGTCGAGCACCTCGCCGCGGAGGTCGCCAGCGACGGCATCACCGTGAACGCGATCGCGCCCGGCTTCATCGAGACCCGGCTCACCGCCGTCATGCCCGTGATGATCCGCGAGGGCGCTCGTCGGCTCAGCGCGCTCGGTCAGGGCGGCCAGCCCGAGGACGTGGGCCACGCGATCACCTTCCTGGCGACGCCCGGCAGCGTCGGCATCACCGGTGACGTCCTCCGCGTCTGTGGCGGCGCCCTGGTCGGCGCTTGAACCCCATTTTCTGATACAAGAACCCGCCCATGGCCGACGACAACAACGACAGCAGCGACAACGGGGCCCCGAAGGCCCGCGCCCAGCGGCCCGGTCAGGGGACGCCGAAGAAGACGACCCGCAAGCGGGGCACGGCCGCCAAGGCGCGCGCTCGCAAGTCGTCGACGACGAAGAAGGCCGCGGCCAAGAAGACGCCTTCGACGAAGCGCGCGACCAAGAAGTCGGCGGCCAAGAAGACGCCGAAGAAGCGCACGCGACGCGTCAACACGACGAAGGCGACCAAGAAGAGCTCGAGCGGCAGCGAGAGCGCGGAGTCGCCGAAGAAGAAGAGCTCGAGCGGCAAGAAGACCGCCGTCGGCGCCGAGGCCCCGCAAACCGAAGAGGCCCCGAAGAAGAAGACGGCGAGCGGCGACAAGGCCGAGAAGAAGAAGAGCAAGTCGGGCGACAAGTCGGCAGCGGGCAAGACCGCGGCCGGCGAGAAGGCCGAGAAGAAGAAGAAGCACAAGAAGAAGAAAAAGAAGAGCGGCAAGGGCAAGAAGGGCCGCCGTGCGGTCGTCGTGGCCGGCATCCGCACGCCCTTCGTGAAGGCCTTCGGCGCGTTGATGAGCATGGACACCATCGCTCTCGGCGACGCGGCCACCAAGGCGCTCCTCGACGCGACCCGCGTCCCTCCGGACGAGATCGACGGCATGGTCTGGGGCGGCGTGATCCTCCCGTCCGCGGCGCCGAACGTCGGCCGCGAGATCGTGCTCGACCTCAAGCTCCCGCCGAAGGTCGAAGGCATGACCGTCACCCGCGCGTGTGCGTCCGGTCTGCAGGCCGTGACCCTCGCCGCCGCGGCCATCGAGCGCGGCGACGCCGACGTGATGATCGCCGGCGGCTCGGACTCCACCTCGAACGCCGAGGTGAAGCTCCCGCAGAAGGCCGTCCAGGCGCTCGCACCGCTCGCCTTCGGCAAGGCCAAGGGCGTGCGCGACATGCTCGGGATCCTCTCGCAGCTCATGCCGATCACCGAGCTGCTGCCGAAGATGCCCAAGATCGCCGAACGCACCACCGGCGAGGTCATGGGTGAGTCCGCCGAGTCGATGGCCAAGCGCAACGGCGTCTCCCGCGAGACCCAGGACGCCTACGCGCTCCGCTCGCACCAGCGGGCGGCCGCGGCCATCGAGTCGGGCCGCTTCGCGAGCGAGGTCACGCCGGTCTCCACGCCCGACGGGAACGTGGTCCACACCGACGACATCGTCCGCGGCGACACCAGCCTCGCGAAGCTCGGCAAGCTCCGCGCTGCCTTCGCCAGCGACGGCACCGTGACCGCCGGTAACGCGAGCCCCCTCACCGACGGCGCCGCGGCCGTGCTCCTCATGAGCGAGGAGAAGGCCGAGGCGCTCGGCCTCGAGCCGCTCGCTGCGTTCAAGAGCTGGTCCTACGTGGGCGTCGACCCGGCCGATCAGCTCCTCATCGGCCCGGCCCTCGCGATGCCCAAGGCCCTCGAGCGCGCCGGCTACGAGCTCGGCGACATCGACCTCGTCGACGTGCACGAGGCCTTCGCCGCGCAGGTGCTCAGCGTGACCAAGGCCCTCGAGAGCGACGCCTTCGGCCGCCAGCGCCTCGGCCGCGACGGACGCGTCGGCGTCATCGACTGGGAGTCGTTCAACGTCCACGGCGGCTCGATCAGCATCGGCCACCCCTTCGGCGCCACCGGCGCGCGCATGGTCACCACCATGGCCAACGAGCTGAAGCTCCGGAACGCCAAGACCGCCCTGCTCGGCATCTGCGCCGCCGGCGGCCTCGGCGCGGCAGCCGTCCTCGAACGCGTATAGCCACCGTCCGCGGTGACGAAACTCTGACGAAACGATGACCGACGGCTGAGTGAACGTCGGTCACGATGGGGCCGTGTCGCAGGCTCCCTACATCGACGAGTCCCCCGCCGAAGCGCGGGTGGATCGCCTCTCGAGCGTCGCGCTCGTGCTGGCGCTCGTCCCGTGGCTGCTCTGCGGCGCCGCGGTGCTCGCGTTCGTCTGCGGCATGCGACCGCCGGCCGCGCTCCTCGCGCCGACCTGGCTCATCGGATTCTTCATGGGCCTGACCGGCGCCTTCATCGGCACCGGCCTCTCCGATGGCCGCGCGCGCGCGGCGAAGGTCCTCGGCTTCAGCGCCCCGCTCTTCACCGGCATCCCAACGGCCTTCCTGGTCGTCTACGGCATGGCTGGCTGGTGCTGTTGAGCTGACCTCCGCATTCGGCGAGTGGTCTGCGCTTGCCTGGCCGATCCGGTGGGCTATCTCGTCGCGCCATGAGGGGAGCCCTGGTCATTCTTCTTTCGCTCGCCGCCGCTTCGTGCGGGGACGAGCCCGGCTTCACCGACTGCGGCGACGGCGTGCGCCAGTCCGGTGAGCAGTGCGACGACGGGAACAACGTCAGCGGCGACGGCTGCTCGGCGGTCTGCGTCACCGAAGGGGAGGGGGGCAGCGTCTTCGAAGCGGAGCACCCGCTCCACTCGCACGTGCAGCCCTTCGCGTCCGCGGCGCCCAACAGCGACACCGAGGAGTACGGCTCCTTCCGGATCAAGTGCGCGTTCAGCCACCTGAACTTCGACGACGCCCTCGTCTTCCCCGGCGACGAGGGCGCGGCGCACCTGCACATGTACTTCGGCAACGTCGACCTCGACCATTCGACGACCGGCGAGAACATCTTCGACGCCTCGGGCTCGACTTGCCACGGCGGTCCGTTGAACCTCACGGGCTATTGGGTCCCGACCATGCTCCGCCCGCGCTACGAGCGGAACCCGGACGGAAGCGTCGCGCGCGATGCGAGCGGCCGACCCATTCCCAACGGCGAGTGGAAGGTCATCTACCCGGTCGACACCTTTCAGCTCGATGAGAACGGCGTCGCCATGCGCGATGGCTCGGGGAACCCGATCTTCAACGACAACCTCGGCACGGACATCTACTACAAGCGCATCGTCGAGGACTCGGACGTGCAGCCGCCGCCCGACGGCCTCCGCATGATCGCGGGCAACCACCGCGCGACCCCCGATGACCCGCAGCGCCCGCGGGTGGTCCGCTACAACTGCCACGACGAGCTCAACCGCGGCGAGCGCGACGACCGAGACCAGCCGACCATCCCGCGCTGCGTCCCGAACAACGACCCGTCCCAGACGGATCGGCTCCACATGGCGATCTTCTTCCAGCCCTGCTGGGACGGCGAGAACCTCGACTCCGACGACCACATGAGCCACATGGCCTACATCGAGTTCGACGAAGCCAGCGGCACCTTCGGCTGCCCGGCCTCGCACCCCGTGGTGCTCCCGCAGGTCAGCTACCAGATCTACTACCCGGTCACCGCAGACACGGTCGGCCCGGACGGCGACACCCGCGACTGGCGTCTCAGCTCCGACCACTACGAGGTCGGCGAGGGCTCGCCCGGCGGGGCGTCCGCCCACGGCGACTGGATGATGGCCTGGGACCCCGAGGTCGCCGCGACCTGGACCCAGCAGTGCCTCATGCAGCGCCGCCACTGCGCCAACGGCGACCTGGGCAACGGCTTCCGCATGGCCTCCGAGCGCCCCGGCTGGGAAGGCCCCGGCGACATGGTCATCGCCCCCCACCGCTGAGTGCCAGCTGTCCCTGAGCGATGCTGCTGACGGTATACCGTCGGCTCGATCGTCGGCGCGCATGTACTAAGATCCGGCCTCGCTCGGAGCTCCGGGCATTTGCCGAGTAATCATGAGGACTTCGCGCATCACGCCACTGTTGGCGCCAGCTGCCGCCCTCTACCTCGCCGCCGACGCCGCGTCGGCCACGAGGGGATTGGGTCCGCTGGAGTGGATCGCCGCCGCGCTCGGCGTCGTTCTGGCCACGGGACCGCTCGCGCTGCGGCCCATGGTCATCGCGACCGTCCCTGGAGCGAAGCGAGTGGGCACCCTCGGCGCCGCGGCGGGGATCGGGCTCACCGCGAGCCTCTCCCCGGAGTCCGGGTCGATGCTCCGCTCCATCGCGGCCTCGGTCAGCCTGCCGCTCGCGGGTGCGCTGGTGCTCGATCTGGCGCTCCTGGTCCCCGACCGGGTGCCCTGGCGCCGCTTTCGCTCGCTGATGGTCCTCGCAGCCGTGGGTGCTGGCCTCGGCGGTGCCGGCGCGATCCTCCCGGCCTTCCACCTCTTCGGCGAGCCCATCCTGGTCCCGCCGCAGTGGATCGAGGCGCCGGCCTACTACGCCTTCGGGGCCGCGGCGCTCGCGCTCCTCATCCGGCTCGGTCGCCGTCGACGCAGCGCCCCGGGCGCGCTCGCCGCCAACGCCTGGGCAGTGATGGGCCTGGTGCCCATCGTGCTGGTCGGCGCCTGGGTCATCGCGGTCCCGGTTCCGGTGGCCACCGCGACGGCCATCGTCGGTGCCGCCGCCACCGCCGCTCTCTATGGCCACGCGGCGATGGTCGATCCGCGCCGTCGCCTCTCCGCCGGCCCGACCGTCCGCCGCACCGTGGCCCGGGCCCTCGTGGTGGCCGTCGGCGTCGGGACCGCCGTGTCGTTCCACGCGGAGCTGGCGGACCCCCACCTCGACAGCTGGACCCTCGGCGTGGCGGTCCTCGGCTGGCTGCTGATCCTCATCGCCTTCTGGCGTGGGCTCGAGCCGCTGGTCGTACGCTTCTTCTCGCCGCGCGGCGGCCGTCTACTCCGAGGGGTCCAGGAAGCGCGCGAGCAGATGCGCAGCGCCGCGACCCTCGAGGAGCTGGGCGCCGCGGTGCTCGCGCCGCTGCGGGAAGCGTGTGGCGGTGACGGTCGCCCGCGGCTCCGCCTCTTCGACCCGCCGCTCGAGGTCACGGTGGATCTCGCCGGCGGCGGTCACGCGCGCCGCGTGGAGACGCTCTCCCCGCTCGAGGGACAGGTCGAGCGCGCGCCCGGTGAGGTGATCCTCGCGGCGGACGTCGAAGCGCAGATGGTTCGGCAGCCCGAGCTGCGCCCGCTCGCGGAGTCCCTCGATTCCCTCGAGGCGTTCGGCATGGTGCCGCTGACGCGCGACGAGAACGCCGAGGGCTGTCTGTTGCTCTCCGGCGAGCTGCGCGGCGCGCTCCGCCTCGAAGAGCTCGAGTCGCTGCGCCTGCTCGGTCGCGATCTCGCCATGCGCCTCGCCGCCCTCTCGAGCGAGCAGCGTGCCCTCGGTCGCCTCGCGCGGCTGGCCGCGCGCGAGGACGAGCTCGAGGAGAGCCTCGAAGCGGCCCGCGGCGAGCTCGCGCATCTGCGCGAGGACGCCCGAGCGCTCCGCGCGGGCCGAGGCGAGGCGCGCCGCAACGCCGCGCCCGTGGCGTACAGCGCCGCCATGCGCACCCTCTCGCGTCGCGTGACCGAGCTCGCGATGACCGATTCGCCCGTGCTGCTCGAAGCCGAGGCGGGCACGCCGGTCGACCGGGTCGCACGACGCCTCCACGAGGAGAGCCCGCGGGCGGACGGCCCCTTCGTGATCGCGGACGCGTCGGCGATCCCTCCGGAGCTCGCCGCCGCGGCGCTCTTCGGTGACGACGAGGGCAACCCTGGCTGGCTGCGGCTCGCGGCCGAGGGAACGCTCCTGCTCGCCGATCTCCCGGCGCTGCCCCGCGAGGTCCAGCACGAGCTCGCCGAGGCGCTCGCCATCCGCCGCGCCAGCACCCCGGGCGGCGCGGCGCACCCGGTCACGGCGCGTCTCGTGGCGACTTCGCGCCGACCGCTCGCCGACCTCCGCGAGGACGAGGTGATCGACGAGGATCTCGCCGGCTGGCTCGACCCGGGCGCCGTGCACGTGCCGCCCCTCCGCGAGCGTCGCGACGACATGCCCTCACTGGTGCTGCTGGCGTTGGACCGCGCCTGCCGCGTGCAGGGGCGCGAGCCGATGGGCGTGGAGCAGGGCGCCCTCGAGGCGCTGCTGGCGCACGACTGGCCCGGCAACCTGCGAGAGCTCCAGCACGTGGTGGACCGCGCCGTCGAAAAGGCCCGCGGCCCGAAGGTCACCCGCGCCGACCTCCCGCCCCTGGCGGGGGTCGCACCCCCGGATGACCCGCTCGAAGGCAGCTGGAACGACGTCGAGCGTCGCCTGCTGGAGCGAGCGTTGAAGCGCGCCGACGGCAACAAGAGCGAAGCCGCGCGGCTGCTCGACCTCAAGCGAACGACCTTCCTCGACAAGCTCCGGCGCCACGGCATGCGGGGTGGCGGCTCGAAGAAGAAGGCGAAGGGCAAGTCGGCCGAGGAAGACGCCACCCCCTGATCCGTAGGAAAACCGCGGCGTGAAGGGACCTCACCCGATCTTCGCGTATGCTGCGTCTCTTGGAGTGTTGGCCGTGACTCACTTTCTTCGATCCCTGTCCCTCTTTTCCCTTCTGCTCGTCGTCGGCTGTGTGGAGCCCACCGTGGGCGGCACCAGCGAGCCCATCATCAACGGGCGTTCGGCCGCGGGACGTCGCGACGTCGTGGCGGTCGCCAACGTCGTCGGCGGTGGTCTGTGCTCGGGCACCGTGATCGGCCCGTACGCGGTGTTGACCGCCAAGCACTGCGTGTATGCCGACCGAGGCGACGGAGTCTGGGAAGCGATCTCACCCGCCAACCTGCGCGTCATCATCGGCAGTGACGTCAACACGTCGTCGGGGATCGAGGACGCGCTGACGATTCTCGAGTGGGAGTCGACGCCAGGCCGCTACACCGACCGCGACCTGGAGGACGGTGAGGACATCGCCGTGATCCTCACCAACGTCCCGATCCCCAGCGACATCACCCCGCGGGTGGTGCGTCGCACCTCGCCGAGCAGCGGCAACGCAGCGCTCGTCGTCGGCTTCGGTCGCAGCAACCCGTCCACCGACGAATCGGGCGTGAAGCTCCAGGCGGACACCACGATCCTCGGCGCCGGAAGCAACCTCGTGGAGGCGGGGGCGACGTCGTCGGGCGAGGGGTGGACCTGTCAGGGTGACAGCGGCGGCCCGCTCTTCGTCGGCAACCAGGTCGTCGGCGTGACCAGCTTCGGCGTCGGCGGCTGCGGCAGCCGCAGCCGGCACTTCTTCACCGCCGTCGTCCGCCACCTCGAGATGATCGACGATGCGGTGGCGTACCGCCCGCCTTGCGACGCGACCGAGGAAGTCTGCGACGGCATCGACAACGACTGCGACCTGGAGGTCGACGAAGTCTGCTCCGAGATCGGCGCCACCTGCACCGACGCCAGCGAGTGCGCCGACGAGCGCTGTGAGATGGTCGACGGTGAGGGCACGATCTGCGTCCGTACCTGCGATCCCCGATCGGCGCTGCCCACCTGCCCCTTCGGCTTCCACTGCGAGACGACGGGCTGCTTCGACGGCCGTTGCGTGCCGGGGTCCGAGGGATGGATCGCGGACGGCAGCCCCTGCGCGGCGGACTCGGAGTGCGTCGGCAACCGCTGCTCCACCATCGCCGGCATGCAGCTCTGCGCGCGCCCCTGCGACCCGGCCGGGATGAACACCTGCGACGAGAACACGGTCTGCGAAGACCTCGGCGGTGGCTGCGGCGAGTGCACGCCCGTCGAGTACTCGACCTCGCCGCGCCCCTATGGCTCGGTCTGCGACGCCGACGAGCAGTGCGCGAGCGGCGACTGCACGGAAGGGGAGGGCGCCTCGATGGGGTTCTGCACCCGCAGCTGCGCCGCGGGCGAGTGCGGCACCGGGCGCCACTGTCGCGACGGGCGATGCGTGGCCGGTGACCTCGTAGCGCCTGGTCAGGACTGTGTCTCGACCGATGACTGCGCCCTGGGCGGCGAGTGCGTCACGGTCGATGGGGACCGGCTCTGCGCGGTCGCCTGCACGGACGGAACCTGCGACGCGGGCTTCGTCTGCGGCGACACCGATCTCGGTCCGCGCTGCATCGCCGAAGGCCTCGGCCTGGGCGAGGAGTGCATGGAGAACGGGGAGTGCCGCAGCGGGATCTGTGGCGGGACCTGCACGCGTCTCTGCGACGACAGCCCCTGCCCCGAGGGCTTCGAGTGCCGCGTGGCGGGCATGTTCAACGCTTGCTTCGCCCCCGAGGACGACGGCGGCTGCGCCACCGCGAGCGTGGGCTCCGAGGGCGCCCCCTTCGGCGGCGCCGCCTTCTTCGCCCTCCTGGGCGTGGCCTGGGCCCGTCGCCGCCGCCGCTGACACGAAAGTCATTTGTGACAACCCGGTTTCGGGCGCGTAACATGCGCCCATGCGATCGGCCTTGCTTCTCCTGGTCGCGGGCGCTCTCGTTCTGAGCGGCTGCGGCGACGACGACACCACCACGACCGACGAGGATGGAGGGGTCGAGCCCGATGGCGGGCCCACCTGCGACTCGCCGCCCGCTCCGCTCGAAGAGACCACGAGCACGGGCGCCAGCGCGGTGTTGCCGGTGCCCGCTGGTGAGGCCCGCGCGGGTCTCGTCGGCGCCGGTGTGTTGCCGGACGACCCGGCCGACCTGCTCGTCTGGGAAGAGGAGGACTTCCTCCTCGCCAACGAGAACGTCGCCGTCGTGATCGAGGCGATGGGCGCGTCGGATGGCTACGACATCTGGGGCGGCAACGTCGTGGGTCTCGCGAGGGTCGAAGGCGACACCCTGGTCGAGCCGGCCAACTACAACGAGATCATTCGAGGGGTGGGTCGCTACACGGTCGAGCCTCGATCGATCGGCGTGATGAACGACGGCTCCGACGGCAACGCCGCGGTGGTGCGCGTGGTCGGTTCGCTCCGCGCGATCCCCTTCGCCGACGACCTCGCGTCCGGCTTCTTCCCGATCGACTACGACTTCATCGACGCGGCGGTCGACTACATCCTCGAGCCGGGCGCCGAGTCGGTTCAGGTCCGCTACACCTTCCACAACGAGACGGCGCGCCGCATGAACGGTCGCTGGATCGTGCTCGCGTTCCAGCGCGAGCGCATGCCCGGGTTCGTGCCCGGCGCCGGCTTCGACGGCGACAACTTCGGCGAGGTCGAGTGGCTCGGCTACGCCGACGACGGTGCGACCAGCTACGGCTACGGCACCGACGTCGGACCCTTCGCGGTGCTCATCGAGGTGAGCGGTACCCAGATCATCCAGGGCGCCACCTATCCGATCGAGGCGTGCGGACAGACCGAAGTCGACATGATGACGATCGACATCGGTGGTCGCGGGCCGGACGGAGTGCTCGCGGCGATGCGCCGTCGCGAGGGCATCGACCAGCGAACGATCACCGGCAACGTGACCGAGTCCGATGGCTCGCCAGCCGTCGGTGTGCGGGTCCACGCCCACCGCGGCGACGAGTGGCTCAGCCGAGTGCTCACCGACGACGAGGGGGCCTTCTCGATCACGGTGCCGGGCGACGAGGGCGTCACGCTCTCGACCTGGCGCACGGGTGACGCCGTGGCGTCCACCGACCTCGGGACTGGCGTCGACAGCGGCGACCTACAGCTCGAAGAGAACGGCACCATCGCGATCACCGCGGTCGATCAGGACGACACGCCGCTGCCCGTGCGCGTTCAGGTGACCCCCGCCGGTGGCGCGACCGCCGCGCCGGCGACCTGGGGCGAGGAGCTGCCCTTCGGTGGGCGCCTGCACCTCGAGTTCCCGGTCGACGGCACCATCACGTTGCCCGTTCCGCCCGGGAACCACCGCGTGACCGTCTCGCGCGGCTTCGACTACGAGCTCGGCCACGACGACACCGTCTCGGTGAGTGCGGGCGAGGAGGTCGCGGTCGACGCCGTGCTCGACCGGGTCATCGACCGCACGGGCACCCTCTGCGCCGACTACCACATTCACACCCACCGCTCGCCGGACTCGCCGGACTCGCCGGAGATGAAGCTCCGCTCCGCCGCCGGTGATGGCGTCGACATCCCTTGCCGTTCGGACCACGAGTGGGTGAAGGAGTGGGAGACGATCATCGCCGACCTGGGCCTCGACGGATGGATGTACGGCCCGACGAGCCTCGAGCTGACCACCTTCGTCTTCGGTCACTTCGGCGTCGTCGGTCTGGATCCGAGGCCCGAGGAGCCCAACGACGGTGCGATCCCCTGGATCGGCGACATTCCGCCCACCGTGTTCGGGCGCGTGCGCGCTCTCCCCGAGGACCCGATGCTGATCATCAACCATCCGCGCGGTGCAGCGATCAGCGGCTACTTCGACTACGTCGGCTACGACGCGACGACGGGGGCGGTCGACGAGATGGACGAGTGGGACACCGACTTCACGGTGGTCGAGGTCTTCAACGATTCCTCCTTCGACGAGAACGCCGACGAGACGGTACGGGATTGGTTCTCGTTCCTCCGTACGGGCCGTCGGGTCTTCGCCGTCGGCTCTTCGGACTCGCACAAGGTCGAGCGCGGCTCGCCGGTCGGCTACCCGCGGACGTGCCTCGCGCTGGGCGTCGACGACGCACCGACGCTTCGCGCTGGCGTCGCGACCCAAGGCGTCCTGGACGCGACGCGCGCCGGGCAGTTCGTGGTCGATGGCGGCATCTTCCTCACCGCGCTCGCGCGCGGTGACGTGGGGCCGGGCGGAGACCTGACCGGCGCTGGCGCAACCGAATCGGTTCAGGTCACGGTGCAGGCACCGAGCTGGATCGACGCGACGGAGCTCGAGGTCTGGATCGACGGCGAGCTCGCCGAGACCATCTCCCTCGGCGCCGGCGACGGAGTGCTTCGCTTCGACGAGGCCATCGACGTCGCCATCGACTCCGGCGGCTCGTGGGTCGTGTTCCATGCGCGCGGTGAGATGCCGCTCGATCCGGTCCATCCGGGGCGGATGCCCTTCGGCGTGACCCAGCCGATCTTCTTCCAGCCGTGAGCCCTCCGAGAGCGTCCCGACCGCGTGCCATCTTCTTCGACGTGATGGACACGCTGGTCCGGGATCCGTTTCGCGACGTGATCCCGGGGTTCTTCGGGATGACCCTCGAGGAGCTGCTCGCCGTGAAGCACCCGACCGCCTGGGTGGAGTTCGAGCGCGGCGAGCGCGACGGGGCCAGCTTCCTCCGGGACTTCTTCGCCGATGGGCGGGCCTTCGACCACGCGGCCTTCGAAGCGGCCATCCAAGACGCCTACGAGTGGTTGCCCGGGATGGAGGCGATGGTCGCGACGCTCGCCGCCGATGGCCTGCCGATGCACGCGCTCTCCAACTATCCCGACTGGTACCAGTGGATCGAAGAGCGCCTCGCGCTCGGTCGCTTCCTCGATTGGGGTGCCGTCTCGTGCCGAACCGGCGTGCGAAAACCCGACCCCGAGGCGTACCTCGGCGCGGCGCGCGCCATCGATCTCGCGCCGAGGGACTGCCTCTTCGTCGACGACCGAGAATCGAACGTCGCCGCTGCGCGGGCGGTGGGGATGGACGCCCTTCGTTTCGAAGGTGCCGGGCCGCTCCGCGAGGCCCTCGTGGCGCGGGGTTTCGACAAACTCGAATCCGTCCCTTGACGATCCGATCGTTCGAGGCAAGTCTCTTTGCTCCGAGGTAACGAACCCATGGATTGCCGCCAGCTCCAGATGTGCCCGATTGCTTCCGCGCGAACTCGCGTACGGAAGCTCGTGCGCACGCCGCGGCAGTCCTCGATGTTCTGAATCGAGACCCCTCTTCTGAGGATCGGACGCCGCGGCCACTTGGCTCGCGGCGTTTTTCGTTCCGTCGTCGCGAGTCCCACTCGAAAGCCCGACGCATCCGGTCCGGGCGCGGAGGTAGGGACGATGAGCATCGAAGAAGACAGACCCCATGCGAACGCATGGATGAGCGCCGGTCCCAAAGAGGTCCGGGGCGAGTTGGTTCGCTTATCGTGGCCCATCGCGGTCTCGACGTTGAGCTACGCGGTGATGTCGCTGGTCGACACGCTCTTCGTCGGGCGCATCGGCACCAGCGAGCTCGCGGGCGTCGCGCTCGGCACCACGGCGTTCTTCACCGTGGTGTGTTTCGGCATGGGCCTGACCAAAGGCGCCAAGGTGCTGGTCGCGCAGGCGGTTGGCCGCGGGGACGCGGAGGACGCAGCGCGCTTCGCGGTCGCCGGGTTGTGGATCGCGGGAGGCTTGGCGGTGTTCACCACCCTCGCCGGCCTCGCCATCGCGGAGATCCTGCCGAGCATATCGGCGGGTCCCAGCGGTCTGGAAGCGCGGGCCTACACGCGGATCCGCGCCGTCGGGTCGCTGCCGCTGCTCGTCTATTTCGCGCTACGTGAGGCACGCTACGGCTACGGCGACAGCCAAGGACCGATGCGGGCCGTGCTCTTCGGCAACGCGCTGAACATCGGGCTCGACGCGCTCTTCCTCTTCGGCTTCGGCTGGGGGGTTCCCGGTGCGGCCTGGGCGACCGCCATCGCGGCCTGCGGGCAGGCGATCTGGCTGTGGCCGTCGCGCGACCGGGCGCCCTTCGACCTGGAGGCGATCCGGAAGGCGTGGCGCATCGGCTTCCCGACCGCGCTCCAGTTCTTGCTGGAGGTCGGCAGCTTCGCGTTGCTGGCCGCGCTCCTCGCAGGGCTCGGCGAGCAAGCGCTCGGTGCACACCAGATCGCGCTGCAGGTCGTCCACTTCGGCTTTCTGCCCTTGGTGGCGATCGGTGAAGCGGCGTCGGTCATGGCTGGCCACGCGCACGGCGCGGGGCGCACGGCGCAGATCCACCCCGTGGCGCGAGAGGCGGCGAAGCTGGGCTATGCCTACGGCGTCTTCTTCTCGATCGTGGTCGTGCTCTTCGCGCGACCGATGGCCGCGGCGTTCACTCCGGACGCCTCGCTGCAGGAGGCCGCGGCGACGCTGCTCTACCTGTCGATCGTCTTCCAGCTCGTCGACGCGGCCAACATCGTCGCGCGCGGCATCCTCCGAGGCGTCGGCGACGTGACCTATCCGGCCGTGGTGGCCATCGGCGTGGCGTGGCTCTTCACGCCGCCGCTGACCTGGCTCTTCGGCTACGCCATGGAGCTCGGCGCCACCGGCGGCTGGATGGCCCTCATCGTCGAGTGCACGTTCAGCGCCGCGCTGATGTGGCGGCGCATGGTCCGGGGCCCCCGCCCCGACCTCGCCGCCGAGCCCTCCCGCCCCTCCGTCGCCTGACGGAGGGGCCGGGCGGCCCCGCGGGCTCTGGGCGACGGCTCGGAGCGTGGTAGAGATCGGCCGATGACTCTGTCGGCTCGACGTACCGAATTTGCGAGCCGGACATGAACTGGGTCTTCGTCGCCATCTGTGGCGGAGTGGCGGCCCTGCTCGTCCGTGACGAGTTGCGCATTCGAGAAGCCGCGGACGACCTGGCGAAGCGGATCCTCGGCTCGGGTCCCGAGCACGTTCCGATCGACGAGGGAGAGTTCCCCTCAAGTCTGCGGGCTCAGCTGGTTCGCCTGGACGGGGTGCTCGAGGACCTCGGGTTCGACCCACTCGGCGACTTCGATGTCACCGAGCCCTTCTTGCGCGCCTTGGGCATTCACCAGCTCGCGCGACTCTTCGTGAGTGCCGACCGCCGCACCTACGTCGCCCTCGCCTGCATCACGCTGACGACCGACGGCAAGACGACGGTGTTCGAGGACTTCCGACTCCAGTTCGTCAGTGAGGTCGAGGACGGCCGCTTTCTCTACACGTTGGAGGGCGAGGGCCAAGAGCGACAGTTGGACCCGCCAGAGCTCGAGCACCACTCGAGCCCCGTCGGAACGGAGGTTGCGGAGCTGTGGCGTTGCCACCGGGCGCGCCTCGACGCCGAGGTCGTGCGAGCCATTCCCGACCTCAGCGCCCTCGTCACGTCCCAACGGCGCGAATCGAAGCTTCGACGCGCGCATTTGATTGCCCTCGCGAAGCGAGGGCTCACCCGCGCGCAGGTGCGAGCGCTGGGGGGACCGGAGAACGCCGTCCTCGCGCGGCGGATTGCCAGGCAGCTGCGGCGCCGGATCGATCGTCCCGACGAGTTCTGAGGGCACCGCCCAAGCCGATGCGCTCAGTCGCAGGCGTCGGCGTAGGCGCTGCGGCCGCGCTCGCAGCGGGCGGTGCCGTCGGTGCAGCGGTCGCCGGCGCCGGCGTCGCCGGTGTCTTCGGCGATCTCGCAGATGCGCTCCGCGAGGTCGCAGAGGCGCTCGATGTGCTGACCCGCGGCATCGCAGTCGGGCTGCGCGAGCTCGAGGCTCGCGGTCAGGTCCTGGTTCGCCTCGAGCATCGCGTTCCACTCTTGGGAGGCGGCGACCATCGGCTCGGGTTCGCCCGGGATCCGTGGCTCGGTCGGCGGCGGTGGTGCCTCCCCGCCCGCGGCGCCCGTGGTCGCCGTGCTGGTGGTCGCGCGCGACCCTCCGGTGTCGCCACCCGAATCGCTGACGGCGGCGCCGTCGCCCGCGCTGGAGCTCTCCTCCGCGTGGTAGGCGCTCCCGCCGCACCCGATTCCGGCGAGCGCCAGCATCACTCCGGCCATGACCGCCGCTGCCTGTCGTCTCGTCATTCCTCGTCCCCGTCCTCGGCGAGCGCCGCTTCCAGCAGCACTTCGTTGATCAAGAGCGCGTCGTGGTAGTCCATCGTCGCCCGCACCGGTCGCCCGAGCGCCTCGAGCGCCTGGCCGCGGACGACGTAGAGGTTTGCGGTGAACACGTCCTCCTTCTCGCCCTCTTCCAGTGCGCTCGTGGCGACCGTCTCGGCGGCCTCCGAGTCGCCCTCGGCGAGCATCAGCCGGGCCAGCCGATAGGCCGCGTCCTGCCGGACCACTCGTGCGTCGTCGCTCTGCACGCCCGGTGGGACGGAGCGGGCCAGGAAATCTTCGAGCGCCGCGCGACCTTCTCCCCCATCCGCGCTTCCGTGGGCTGCCTGCGCCGCCGCGAACCACTCCGCCTCGGGCGTGGGCGCGCAGCCCACGACCGCCAGGGCGAGCAGCCACAGCACGAGGAGCCAGGAGCGGCGGAGGGCGATCATCGCTCGTACCGCTCCGCGAGTCGCTGCATGACCTCGGCGCGATGAGCCGCCATCGCGCGGTCCAGCGCGGCGGGGTCGTCGCCCGCCGCGGCCGCGGCCTGCGCCTGCAGGAGCGCGCTCGACGGCTCCGGCAGTACCGCCGCCGTGGTCGGGACCTCGGGGCCGGTGGTCGCGAGCACACCGATCAGCGCCGCAGCGGCGGCCGCGGTGACCAGGCCGGCCGGGACCAGCCAGCGCCACCACGCGCCCTTCTCGGCGCGCG
This sequence comes from Deltaproteobacteria bacterium, assembly GCA_017644045.1. Taxonomy (GTDB): domain Bacteria; phylum Myxococcota_A; class Polyangia; order Polyangiales; family Houyiibacteriaceae; genus UBA1660. The sequence goes on along the minus strand of JAEPMI010000005.1, from coordinate 72,513 downwards.
GTCGACGCGGTCGAGCCGTGCGGAGCGCCTCTTCGAGAATGGCGTCCGAACGGTCGTCCGCGAGCTCGCCGCCGTCGGCTCCGAAGCGGAGCATCGCGGCGATCTCGAACGCGTCGTCCGGCAGCCCGTCGTCCGCGCTGCCGCGGTCGAGCGCCCGAGCGAGCGCCGCGGCTTCCCGCAGCTCCTCCTCGGTCGGCTCGAAGTCCATGTCGTCGTCTTCGGTCATGACGCCTCTCTCACTTTGTCCCATTCCTTCCGGAACGCTCGCAGCGCGCGGAGGACCACCACGTCGAAGGTGCCGATCTTGACCTCCATGGCCTCGGCACAGTCCTCGCGGCTCTTCTCTTCCATGAAGCGCAGCTCGATCGCGCGTCGGTACCGGGGATTGAGCTGGTCCATCACCTGCGCGATCCGATCGCGCAGGGCCTTCAGCTCCTGCTCCGCTTCGAGGGCGGCGCCCGGGCCATCGCCGATCGGCTGCAGGGGCTCGAGCATCTGCTCGAAGTTGGTCAGCGCCCGCGACGTCCGCTGCTTCACGCGGTGCATGTCGGTCGCCTTGTTGGACGCGATGCGCGCCAGCCAGGAGAAGATGCTCTTGTCGCGCGACTCGAAGCGGTCGAGTCGCTCGAAAGCGGTCCGGAAGGTCTCGGCGAGGGCGTCCTCGGCGGCCTGTCGGTTGCCGAGCTTCGGGAGCAGCACGCGAGCGAAGATCGGCCCGGCGTACGCTCGATAGAGCTCGCCAAAGGCGCGCTCGTCGCCTTCGAGGGTGCGGCGGATGAGCTTTCGCTCCCAGCGCAGCCGCTCCTTGCCGTGTCGCTCGTCCCCTTCCACGTGTGATCGCTCGTCCCTGGTGGGACGGACGCGTGCCGAGGGTATGCGAAGGGGCGCCATGGGCGGAAAGAAGGCGCGAGGGTCGGGTAGCAGTGTCTGCACGGCATCGGGGCTCGGAGGGACAACGCCGCGGGGCCCCGCCCGCTTACACGTCGACCGAAGAAATCGGCTCCTCGAAAAAGATCTCCCGAGGGGTGTAAGCCCGCGTGACCGGCCTCGTTGTCCCCCCGAAGCGCCACGGAGCGCTCGACCCGGATTCCCACAGGAGGCCCAGCCCATGTCCCGCAAGCCGCTCGTTTTCTCGTTGATCCTCGCCCTCGCCGGATGTGCCGGCTCCCAGCTCAGCCAGGACACGGCGAGCCACGCGGAGGCTGGCGACGTCAGCGTCTCGACCCACACCCGCACCAGCGTCGCCACGGGCGGCGACGGGGCGGCCGCGCCGATGGCGCCGATGGCCGACTCCGGCGGAGCGCCGGTCCGGGTCGCCGAAGGCGGCATGCCCGGCGGTGGGGAGATGGCCATGGAAGAGGCCCCCGCGATGGCGCCGCCGCCCCCCGCGGAGCCCGCAACCGGCGCCGTCCGGGCGACCACGACCACCAGCACCACCACCACGGTGACGGTGACGGTCGACACGCCGACCCCCACCCCTGCGGAGGTCCAGCAGATCCAGCAGCCGGTGCGCGCGCTGACGGCGGCCACCGTCGGTGACCACGACCGGCGCGGCAACTACCTCCAGTACCTCGGGCGTCATCCCTTCGAGGCGCAGCGCCTCGGCCTCGACATGACCCGGCGGGTCCGCTTCAAGGTCGTCGACGCGGGCGGCCAGCCCCTGAACGACGCCGCGCTCTCCATTCAGATCGGCAACTCGAGCATCCAGGGCCGCACCCACGCCGACGGCGTCTGGGACTTCTTCCCCGGCATGCACCAGGTCGCCGGCAACGCGAACGTCGTGGTCAGCGCCAACGGCAGCCAGGGCCGCGCCCAGCTCTTCGTGAACGGCCAGGGCGACTCCCAGGACGTCGTGCTCCGGCTCAACCAGGTGCAGGCGCAGAGCGCTCGCGTCCTGGACCTCGGCTTCCTCATCGACGTCACCGGCAGCATGGAGGACGAGCTCCGCTACGTGAACAGCGAGATCGCCGACATCGTCGCGCGCATCACCGCCGAGGCCCCCGAGACCCAGGTCCGCGTCGGCGCCGTCTTCTACCGTGACCGCCACGACAGCCCCGCGCTCCAGCGCATCGCCTTCACCCGCGACATCGGCGGCTTCGCCCGCGCCATGCAGGGCATTCACGCCAGCGGCGGCGGCGACTACCCCGAGGATCTGAACGCCGGTCTGCACCAGGCCATCGCCGGGCTCGGCTGGACCGGTGGCAACGCGGTCCGCACGCTCGTCGTCATCAGCGACGCGCCCCCGCAGCGCTACCAGACCCAGTTCGACTACCGCACCGCCATGCTCCAGGCCGCGGCCCGCGGCATCCGCATCCTGCCGGTGGCCGCGAGCGGCGCCGACCGCGAGGTCGAGTTCCTCTTCCGCGCCATGGCCACGATGACCTCGAGCCCCTACGTCTACCTCACCGACGACTCGGGCATCGGCAACCACCACATGGAGGCCGACACCGACCGCGTCGCCGTCGAGTACTTCCACGACCTGCTCACCCGCCTCGTCATCGACGACATTCACGGCCACGGCATGCACGAGGCGATTTAGCAAGGGGCTGGCACCCAGCCCCTCTCTCGTCGGCTAGGCCTCCTCGATTCACCCGAAGTCCTCCCCGCATTGCGCTGCCGCATGCGGGGAGCCGCCGGTTCTTCGACGGGCTAGGCCTCCTCGATTCACCCGAGCTCCCCCGCCCATTGCGCTGCCGCGCGCGTTGGGGCGGGGGTTTGACTTTCCGTCGACGGGCTAGGCCTCCTCGATTCACCCGAGCTCCCCCGCCCATTGCGCTGCCGCGCGCGTTGGGCGGGGGCTTTGGCGTTTCCCGGCGCCTGCTCTCGGGCGTCCGAGTCTCACGGGAAAACTGAGATCTTGGCGACTCGAAAGGTCCTGTACATGCCTGATGAGTCGCGTGTCGACGCATCTGATGCCGAAAGTGGCACAATGGCGGAAACGGGAAATTCCGGTTCGGGAGTCCCGGGGCTAGCGGGGAGCGGTCGTCTGCCACCAGCGCGTGAAGCGCTCGCGGGCCTCGAGGAACGCCGAACGCGGCGCGTCCTCCGGGAGGTTCAGCTCGATGCCGCTGATCCGCTCGAGCTCGTGGAGCGCGTGGCGGCGGATGGTGTCGCGGCGGTCGCTGAGCCCGTCGATGAGCCACGCCACTCGCGGGAGGTTCCCCTGGGTCTTGCGCCAACGACGCCACTGGAGCCGCATCGAGCCGAGGTCGTGGGCGGTGAGCACAACGAGGGCCTCGTGCGCGGCGCGGGCGATGCTGCGATCGCGCTCGCCCAGGCACTCGAGCATCACATCGAGAGCGGTCGCGTCACCGAGCGTGGCGAGCGCCGCGAGGCTCCGGACACGCCACACCTGGCGGGTCTTCTGACCGACGGCGACCTGACGCATCCACGCGAGCAGGCCCTGGTACCCGGCGAGACCCGCCTGCGCCTTCAGCGCGGCGAGGGCGACGGTCCGAGCCCCGGAGTCGCTACCGAGCGCAACGCGCCCGAGCGGTCGGAGGAGGCGAGCGTCGGCGATGCTCTGGCAGATGAGCGCGGCATAGAAACGTGGCTCCGGACCTCGGTCCACGAGGAGCCGCCCCAGCGCGGGCACGGCGCGGTCGCCGTAGCTGACGAGCGCGCAGCCGAGCGCCGAGACCTGGTTGGCGGTCGGGAGTGCCCTGAGGTGCCGCCGGTCGAACCAGAGCGGTCCGGGGAAGTGCTTCTCCAGCGCAGCCAGGACCTGGTCGTCATCGAAGCGGTGGAGCGCTTCGACTGCGAGGAAGACCTCGTCGGGCGGGGTCTTCGCGAGCGAATCGAGAGCTCGCTTCAGCTCGTCGCGCCGTGGGGGAGCGGGGGCGCCGCTGCTTCCCACCGCGTCCATGGTCGCGCCCCGAACGACGTCGACCGCGTGGCCGGGGGCCAGGGGACGGAGCGTCGAGCGTTTCACGCGGGTCTTGCCGATCGGCTCTCGCGTCGGTTCCGAGGCTGGCGGGCTCACGTACGGCAGATCGCCGGGCACTCGTGGGGGCCGGGGCAGGTGCGCATCGAGGAGCGCCTCACCCTCCGGAGGAAGGGACGAGGGCGGCTCGTCGGGATAGGTGGACTGGCGCGGGGGACGCGACGGACGCCCTCGCACGATGTCGCTCGGGGCGTCCCGAACCACATAGTCCCCCCCGCTCGACGGCTTCTTCCGCGGGTACATTCGCGACGGTCATAGCACGCCGTTTGCGAGGTGCGAACTCTCGGGACCTTTCACTACATCATGCGCACCCGATGAAGGGCGTTCGTGTCGCACGTTGCCCCGACGGGCGGCGCCCTCGTCGACGTACTAAGGAGAGCCGTGACCTTCCGAGCGATGCTCATGACCGGCTGTGTTTTCGGCCTCGTCGCGGCGTGTACCCCTGCGCCGGTCTCGGTCTACCACCGCGCCACGCTCGACGAGTTGGCCCGCGGCAGCTTGGACTGTCCCGAGGGCGGGCTCGAAGTGAGGGATATCACGCCCGAGAACTTCAGGTACGCCTGGGATCCGGACGCGAAGCGCTACGAGGTCCGAGCGTGTGGCCGGGTCGAACGCTTCCTCTGCTACGACCGCGCCGAGGACGACGACCCACGCGCCGAGTGCCGCTCGCTGGACCGACCCCACTCGGGCGAAGAGGTCCACCTGGGCCCCTGGCAGGTCCGTTAGTCGCCGCCAAAGCGGCGACCCCGTGCCCGTGCCCGTGCCCGTGCCCGTTCAAGGAGAGGGCGACGCGGACTCGGACTCGGACTCCGACCCAGACCCGGACTCCGACGCCGACTCCGACTCCGACCCAGACTCCGACTCCGACTCCGCGTCCGCCGCGTCGTCCTCTTCCCGCTCGATCACCCCGTCCGCACCCACGAGCGCCTCGAACGCGCGCCTCCGCGCGGCCGACGCGTCCGGGTCCACCTGCACCGTCCACTCGGTGCGGGGCGCTTCCGCGAGCGTCACGGCGAGTCGCCGCAGCATTCCGCGTCGCGCGATGAGGACCTCGACCGTGTCGCCCGGTCGCGTGCGCGCCATCGCTCCGTCGATGTCGCCGGGCAGGCGCTCGTCGCCGAAGGCGATCAGCTCGTCGTCCACGTTGATGCCCGCGTCGTGCGCGGGACCGCCGCGCACCACTCGCTCCACCACCATCCGTCCGCCGTGATCGCCGGTGGTCACGCCGAGGTAACCGGGCGCCTCGGGGTTCTCGTCCACCGGCGCGAAGCGCAGACCGTACTGCTCGAAGGCCGGCTCGTAGTCGAGCTCGTCGATGCCGTCCACGTACGGGGCGAAGAAGTCGTCGAGCGGCTCGCCGGCGATCTCCTCGGCCACGGCGCGGAACTCCGTCGTGGTGTACCCCGTCTCGCCCGAGTAGCGCTCGTAGGCCGCACGCATCACGTCGTCGAGGCTCTTGCTGCCGCCGGTCGCTCGCCGGATGCGCGCGTCGAGGAGGAAGGCCACCACCGAGCCCTTCGTGTAGTAGCTGACGCCGCTGTTCGAGCTGTTCTCGTCGGGGCGGTAGTACTTGATCCAGGCGTCGTAGCTCGAGTCCGAGAGCGACTGCACCTCGCGCCCGGGGGTCGTCTGCAGGCGACCGATGTTCCGGCTCAACGCCTCCAGGTAATGGTCGTGGGTCGTGAGCCGGGCACGGCGAACGAGCAGGTCGTCGTAGTAGCTGGTGATGCCCTCCACGACCCAGAGGTCGCGGACGTAGTTCTCGTTCTCGTAGTCGAAGGGCCCGAGCGCCTCGGGGCGGAGCCGCTTGATGTTCCAGGTGTGGAAGAACTCGTGGCTGACCAGCCCGAGCCAGCCCCGGTATCTCGCCGGGTCACGGCCATAGTGGCGGTCGGTGATCATCACGGTCGACGCCGAGTGCTCGAGGCCGCCGCCGCCCCCGAAGAGGTAGTTGAAGAAGACGTAGCGCTCGTAGGGGACCACGCCCCAGAGCCCGTGCTGCGCTTCGACGATCGTCGCCGTGTCCTCGGTGGCCTTCTCGCTGTCCCAGGAGCCGAGCTCCCCGAACGTCGCCATCACGTGCGTGGCGCCGGAGACCTCGACCTCCCGGAGATCCGGGTTGCCGAGCCCGACCGGGGCGTCGACCAGCTCGTCGTAGTCGCGCGCGAGGTAGTGGTGCGGACCGTCCGCGCTCGGGTGCGCTCGAAGCGAGGTCACGCTCTCGGCCCAGCCCTCGGGGAGCTCGAAGCGGACGTCGTGGGGAAGCGCGAGGCCGCCCACCGGCACCAGATAGGTGCAGGCGCCATTGATGAGCGCCATGTCCGCGTCGACGAAGTTGGTCCGCACCGACGCCTCGCGCGCGTAGAGCCGGTAGCGAACGACGACCCGATCGGGGAGCGCCTTGCCCTCGGCCGGTCGGACCTCCCAGCGGTTCTTGCGCGTCTTCTCGATCGTCAGCGGCTCGCCCTCGAGCGTGCTCGCGCTGATCGTCTCGACGTGGCGGGCGAACTCGCGGACGAGGTAGGACCCCGGCGTCCACACCGCCATCAGGTAGGTCGCGCTCTCGCCAGCCGGCAGCACCGAGGTCACGTCGACGTAGTGCCGCTCGGCGTCGTCGAAGCGCAGCGTGTGCTCGATCGCGCCCTCCGCGTCTCGCGGTGTCAGCGGCTCGGCGCGCTCGACCTCGATCTCGTCGTCGCCGGCGGACTCGGGCGGCTCGCACCCGACCTGCTCCGGCCGGCACCCGAGGATCAACAGGATTCCGATCGACAGTCGTGTGGCCGTGCCGCGCATCAACGCAGCGATAGTACGAGCCGGCGCTCTCCGTCCAGCGGTCAGGGGTGCAGGACGACCTTGCCGGTGGTCTTCCGCGCCGCGAGGTTGGCCAGCGCGGCCTTCGCGTCGCGCAGCGCGTGAGTCTCGCTGACCAGCGGCCGGACCTTGCCTTCGGCCCAGAGCGCGTTCAGCGCGTCCTGCGCGTCGCGGCAGACGCTCGGTCGGTGATCGAAGTAGGGACCCCAATGCACGCCAACGATGTCGACGTTCTTGAGCAGGATGCGGTTGGCCGCCATCGATGGGATGCGCCCGGAGGCGAAGCCGACCACCAGCAGGCGCGCTTCCCACGCGAGGATCTTCGTCGAGAGGTCGAAGGCGTCCCCGCCGACCGGGTCGTAGACGACGTCGACGCCGCGGCCTTCGGTCAGCTCGCGGACGCGCTCGACCCAGGAGTCGTCGCGGTAGGTGAAGGCGTGGTCCGCGCCTTCCTGCCGGGCGAGCTCGAGCTTGCCCTCGCTCCCGGCGGTGCCGATGACGGTGCAGCCGAGCGCCTTGGCGATCTGCACGGCGGCGAGCCCGACGCCGCCCGCGGCGGCGTGCACCAAGACGGTGTCGTTCGCCTTGGTGCGCGCTCGGTCGACGAGCCCGACGTAGCTGGTCTGATAGACGACGCCCATCGCCGCGGCGACGTCGAAGGGCATCGACTCCGGAATGCGGAAGACCCGCTTGGCGGGCGCGAGGACGTGGCTCGCGTACCCGCCGTACTCGACCAGCGCGAGCACGCGATCGCCGACCGAGACGTGGTCGACCTCGCTGCCGACCGCGTCGACGACGCCGGCGGCCTCACCGCCCGGCGCGAAGGGGAGCTCTGGCTTCCGTTGGTACTTGCCGCGGGTGATCAGCAGATCGAAGAAGTTGCATCCGACGGACTCGGCGCGGACCCGGACCTCGGTCGGTCCCGGCTCGGGCGGATCGAAGGGCGTCGCTTCGAGCACGTCGGGGCCACCGAGCGTGGCCACCTGCATCCGGTACGGATCGGTCATGGCCTCAGGCCTCGCACGCGCGTCGCGTTCAGTCGAGGCGGGTGAGGACCGCCGCGCCGAGGTAGCCGAAGCGAGCGCCGCCGTCGGGGCTCACCGCGATCGCGACGCTCAGCTCGCCGAGCGCGTCGGGGCTGACGGCGTCGAAGGTCGCCGTGCGACCCGTGTTGTCGACCGGGTCGAGGTCGCGGGTCTCGGAGCCCACCGTGAAGCGCGTGAGGCGTCCGTTGCCGGCGTCGTCGCCGGTGCGGCTGGCGTAGAGCACCAGCTCGTAGGTGCCGGCGGGCAGGCCGCGGAAGCGGAGCGTCGCGCCCCGACCGAGGGCGGCGTCGTGGCCATCGAAGCTGCCGACCCAGAGCGAGTCGGCGCTCACGTCGGCGGGCCAACCGAAGTCGTTCTCACCGAGGCCACCGGTCTGCACTCCGTCGAAGGTCGCGCTGCTCCCGCCGGCCGTCGTGGACTCGCCGTCGTCGGTGGTCAGCGGTCCGACCGAGTCACTGGCGCTGGTCAACGCCGGCCAGCCGGCCGCGGTGGGGCCCACGTCGATGCGAACCGTCTGCCCGACGGGGAACACTGGATCGCCGAGCGCCGGCGGTGGGCGAGTGATGCCGGTGGTCGCGTCCGCCGTCTCCTGCAGCTCGCGCGCGACGTCGGCGTCCACGCCGATCGGCGCGAGGCCGAGCGCGCTGTACCCGTAGATGGTCGAGTAGAGGACCAGGGCGTTGAGGTACTGGCCGGCGGCGCCTGCGTGGTAGTCGTCGCCTGCGTGGAGGATCGGCGGCTCACCGCCCGCGAGCTGTCGCTCCCACGCGTCGCCGCAAGGCGCGACCGTCACGTTGGGCGTCTCCATCGCCATCATCGGGATGTAGTTGTCGGCCGCGTCGAAGTAGTGGAAGCGCAGCTGCGCCTGCATGTCCCCGGGGTCGTCGAAGGTGACCGGGTAGAGCGAGTGTCCCTCCCGGCGTGCCCAGGTCTCGTAGAGGATGACGCGCGCCGAGGGTCGCGTGTGGATCGCGAGGTCGTGGAAGTAAGTCGCGTCTTCCTTGAAGCGCTCGGCGGGCCCGACCGCGTCGGTGGGTCGCGTGCTGTATTCCTGGAGCACGACCACGTCCCAGCCCTCGGCGATGCGATCGGGCGCGCTCTCGGGATCGGGATCGGCCCGGTGCCACTCGAGCGTGCGGCCGCCCACGGCGCGATAGTCCACGTTCGGCTCCGGGAAGCCGGCGCTCACCGCGAGGTCCTGCACCAGCAGCGGGATCGGCCCGCCCAGCGTGAAGCTGTTCCCGACGAAGAAGATGTCCGCGGGCGGCTCCGGCGGCGGTGGTCCCATGTCGGGCACGCCCATGTCGTCGCCACCCGGTCCGCCGTCGTCGACCCTCGGCCCGAGGTCCAGCTCGCCCGCGTCCGGCGGAGCCCCGCCATCGAGGGACATCATCGGCGCCCCGTCGTCACCGCACCCCATGGCACCGATCAGCGTGAGAGCGAAGAGGGTTCGTGCGGCCACCACCCACGGTGTTCCCGCTCATCGCGCCCCGGTCAAGTACGCCCGCGTCGTGGACCCCGTTCGGCTAGAGATCGCAGAGCTGGAGGGCGGCCTGGACGAGCAGGGGGTGGGGGCCGAAGGGCTCGGCGACTCGGTGGGTGACGCCGGGGTGCTTCCCCGCGGCTTCGGCGACGAGGGCGGGGATGTCTTCGCGGGCGTGGCGGCCGGCGGCGAGGAACCAGGGAAAGACGACGACCTCGGTGGCGCCGGCGAGGACGCAGGCGTCGAAGGCCTGCGCGATGGTGGGCTCGGCGAGCTCCATGTGCGCGACCTCGACGATGGCGCCTTCGCCGAGCTGTGCCCGGGCGATGGGAGCGACGTGGCTCAGGTTCTCGTTTGCGGAGGCTCTACGGGAGCCGTGGTCCACCAGCAGCAGCGCGGTCGTCATGGGCCGATGATGGGGCCAGCCGCGCCGGCCGTCACGTGTCGCTGGTGGTGACCGTGACGCCCGCCGCACGCATCTCGTCCTTCGCCTTCTCCGAGTCGTCCGGCTGCAGGTTCACCCCGCGGCAGCCGTCCTCGAGCAGCACCACGTCGAAGCCGAGCTCCGCCGCGTCGAGGGCGGTGAACTTCACGCAGTAGTCGGTCGCCACGCCGACGATGACCACCTGGCGTACCTCGCGCGCCTTCAGCCAGTCGCCGAGGCCCGTGTCCTTGCGGTGGCCGTTGTCGAAGAACGCGCTGTAGCTGTCGATTCTCGGGTCGGTGCCCTTCTGGAAGACCTCGACGCCCTTCGGCGCGCGGCTGAGGTCGAGGCTCTCCACGAAGGCGGCGCCCTCGGTCTCCTGCACGCAGTGGTCGGGCCACATGACCTGTGGCATCCCGGCCAGCTCGCCCATCTCGCCGGGCGCCTTGCCCTCGTGGCTCGAGGCGAACGAACCGTGGCCCGCCGGGTGCCAGTCCTGCGAGGCGACCACGAGGTCGAACGTCGGGAGCAGCGCGTTGGCCACGGGGACCACCGCGAAGCCGTCGGGGACCGCCAACGCGCCGCCGGGCATGAAGTCGTTCTGGATGTCCACCAGGATCAGGGCTCGGGTCATCGCTCTCTCCCTTCGTTCGCGGTCAGATCCACATCTCGAAGCCGTCGCGCTCGAGCCGCGCATAGGCCTCGGGGTCGAATCGATAGAGTCGCGCCGGTCGGTGCGGCACGCCCTCCTCGCGCTCGCCGGTGTCCTCGAGGAAGCCGGCGGCGAGCAGCTTCTTCCGGAAGTTCCGTTTATCGAGCTCGCGCCCGAGCACCGTCTCGTAGAGGTGCTGGAGCTGCGCGAGCGTGAACTCGGGCGGAAGGAGCTCGAAGCCGATCGGTCGGTAGCGGACCTTCCCGCGCACCCGCTCCTCGGCCACCGCGAGGATGTGGTCGTGGTCGAACGCCAGCTCCGGCAGGTCGCCGACCGGGAAGAACGCCGCGTCACGCGCGTCGGTGGCCGCGCTCACGGCGTGGTCGCGTACGTTGACCAGCGCGACCCACGCGACGCTCACCACGTGACCGCGCGGATCGCGGCCGCGCTCGCCGAAGGTGTAGAGCTGCTCCAGGAAGACGCCCTCGAGTCCGGTCTCCTCGCGGAGCTCGCGGCGCGCTGCTTCCTCCAGGTCTTCGTCCTCGCGAACGAATCCACCCGGTAGCGCCCACGACCCCTCGAAGGGCGCGAGATCGCGCTGCACCAGCAGCACCTCGAGCCCGCGCTCCGAGAGGCCGAAGACGGCGCAGTCCACACTGAGCGCGGGCCGCGGGTGGTCGTAGGTCGGCAAGCCTCAGCCCTTGCCGCCGCGAGCGAGCGCGGCGAGCTCCATCGCGTAGCCGCCCGAGAGGATCGGGAAGCGGCACCAGGTCTTCGGGTCGAGGTTCTTGTCGTCGACGTGGAAGCTCGCAGCGTAGCGCTCACGCTTCCACTGGTTGCGGCACCAGAGCCGATAGAACTTCGCGACCCAGCCCCGCATCGTCTCCGCGGGGACCTCCGGGAACTCCACGCGCATCATCGCGAAGGCCTCGTCGGGGAACTTCTTGTCCCGGATGGCCACCCGCTCGATCGCGTCGAGGACCGGGTAGGGCATCAGGTCGCCCTCGTCGGTCTGGCCTTCGGCGGCCGGACGCAGCTCGGCGGTGGGCTGCTGCTCGTTGACCGCCCGCACGGCGGGGAAGGGCCCGATGGCCGGCGCACCCTCCGTCTCGAGCCACTTCAGCCACTGGCGGAGGAACGCCTTGTCGATGCCCGCGATGGGCGAGATGCCGCCCGAGGTGTCGCCATCCATCGTCGCGTATCCGACCGCGGCCTCCGAGCGGTTCGAGGTCGAGACCAGGATCTGCCCGCGCGCGTTGGCGATGAGCCAGATCGAGGGCGCCCGAACCCGAGCCTGGATGTTCTGGAGCGCGATGTCGTCCGTCTCCCAGGTCAGGTCGCGGCCGAGTCCCTTCTCGACCAGCGCGACGTAGCCCTCTACGAGTGCGTCCACGTCGAGCTCGTAGTGGTCGGCGCCGATCGCCTCGGCGACCGCGCTGGCCGCGTTCCGGGTCACGTCGCCCGAGTTGCGCGTCGACTGGTAGGCCGTGGTCAGGAGCCGCTTCGTGACCGCGGCGGCGTCCTCGGCGTCGGCGAGCTTCCCGATGTGACCGAGGCGAGCCCTGGTGCCCTCGAGCCCCAGCTCGCTCAGCGCCATGTCCACCATGATGCGGACCAGGCACGCACACGCAGTGCTGTCGGCGCCGCCGCTGAGCGAGACCACGTAGCCCTGCGCCCGCGCCTTTCGGAGGTAGTCGAAGAGCGCCAGCGCGATCACCCGCGCGAAGGCGTCCTCCTTCGAGTAGTCGGTCGGGCTCAGCCGCTCGAAGCGCTCGGGCGGCAGGTCCGGATAGTCGAAGTCCACGTAGACGGCTTCGTCACGCGGCTCCGGCTGGAAGCTCGCAGTGCGTGCGCGCTGGAGGCGCGTGAAGCTCACGTCGACGAGCGAGTGCGCGATGCCCACGTCGGCGAACGAGAAGCGCGTGGTCTCGGCGAGCAGCGAGCCGGCGCTCGCGACCATCCCGCCGCCGTCGTAGACGATGCGGCCCGACTCGTTGCCGAGCAGGTTCGCGTAGAGGTACGTCACGCCGAAGGCGCGCGAGCCCTCGAGCACCAGTCGGCGGCGGATGTCCTGCTTGCCGAAGGCGAAGTGGCTCGCGCTCGGGTTCATGATCACGTCGATGCCCTGGAGCGAGAGCCGGCTCCCCGGTCGCGCGGCGACCCAGGCGTCCTCGCAGATCTCGAAGCCGAAGAGCAGTCCGCCCACGTCGAAGATGAGATCGCCGAAGGGATAGCGGTCCTTCCCGCGATGCAGCGTCGTGACCTCGCCGGAGGGCCAGGGCTTGAACCAGCGCGGCTCGTAGTGGAGCCCGTCGCCGGCGAGGAAGCGCTTGGCGACGAGCCCCTCGATCTTCCCGTCGACCAGCAGGGCGGCGCAGTTGTAGATGGCCCCGCGCATCTCGACCGGAAGCCCCACGCTCACCACCATTCCGTCCGTCTTCGGCGCGAGGGACTCGAGTCGCTCCCACGCTTCGTCGAGGAGCGCGGGCGCGTGGAACATGTCCTCGCAGCCGTAGCCGGTGATGCAGAGCTCCGGCAGACAGAGCACCGACACGCCAGCGTCGCGCGCTTGCTGAATCGCTTCGCGAATGCGCTGGTCGTTCCCTTCCCAATCGAAGGGGGTCTGGTTCAGGACGCCGACACCGAATCGAATGTGCTTCATGACTCTGCTCCTTCGTCGGCCGAGCCGCGCCGATGCAGGGTGACCAGGCCGCCGGGTCCGAGCGCTTCCGCGAGTAGCGGCGCGATGGGCTCGACGTGGAGGAACTCGCCGGCCAGTGGCCGCGCGTGCGGGTGGGTGTCGGTGCACCCGATGCCCACGAAGAGGCCGGACTTCTCCAGCCGCTCGAGGGCGTCGCCCGGGAACACGCCGTGGGTGCAGACCGCAGCGATCTTCTCCGCGCCGGCTTCGAGGAACGCGCGGGCGGCGCCCATCAGCGAGCCGCCGGTGCGAATCATGTCGTCGTAGATCACGACGGTCTTGCCCGTCACGTCGGCGGAGAGCGCGCTGACCTCCGTTTGGTCCGCGCTCACCCGCCGCTTGAAGACGAAGCCCGCCTCGACGCCGAGGTCGTTCGCCAACGACTCGACCCACTTCGCGCGGCCTGCGTCGGTCGCGCCGACCGCGAAGCGCTTGCCCCCGAGCTTGCGGATCATCGGGAGCGTCAGCGGCGTCATGTAGAGGTGCACTGGCCGGATGCTCCCGTCGAAGTAGTGCGGGATGCCCTCGGCGTGCAGGTCCACGAGCACGACCCGGTTGCCGGAGCCGGCGGTCGGGATCGACGAGAGCAGCCGCGCTCGGGTCTTCGCCACCACGACCTCGCCCGGCTTCACCGCGCGCTCCATCGTCTGGTAGCCGTACCAGGGGATCACGAGCGTCAGGATGTGTGCGCCGCCGTGCACCAGCGCGCAGGCCAGGTCGTAGATCTCGAGGGTCGCCGCCTCGTCGACCGTCCCGCCGAGGAGCACCACGTCGCGCCCGGCCACGTCGGTGGCGATGCGCATGTAGCGCTCCCCGTCGCTGAACCGATTCCGCTCGATCAGCCCTGCCTCGAAGCCGCCCGCTTCGCAGAGCGCGTCGCGCATGGGGTCGTAGGCTTCGGTCGAGAAGACGACCGCGTCGTTGGGGGTGCTCATCGGTGTTCCTCGGTGATGCGCTCTCGAATGGCCGAGAGCTCGGCGTCGACCCCGACGAAGTGCCGGGTCTGGGTCTCGATCGCACGAAGCTCGCTCGGGAGCGAGTCCACGCTCGCCATCGCCCGCTCGCGCGCGGCGACGAGCGAAACGCGCTCGCCCACTCGGGCTCCGTCGCGCAGGACGGGCACCAAGAGCTCTTCGCCCTTGGCGTCGGGCGGGATCGACCGTGTCGTCCCGGTCTCCGGACCGACCAGCGCGCCCTCCGAGAGACCCAGCCCTTCGTCGTAGATGGCGTCGGCGATCCACTCGTCGCCCTGGGTGAAGCGGCGCACCTTCAGCCGCCCCGGGATGGAGCGCTTGGCCGGCGTGCTGCTGACCTTCATCCGGTACTCCCACCCGCCGTCCGTGGTCTCGCGCACCGCGCCGAGCTTGTAGACCGCGTTGAGCGAGGGCTGGTCGTAGGCCGTGGTCATCCGGGTGCCCACGCCCCAGACGTCGACCTTCGCGCCGTCCTTCTTCATCGCGGCGATCGACACCTCGTCGAGGTTCGAGCTGGCGACGATCTTCGCCTCGGGGAAGCCCGCGGCGTCGAGGATGTCGCGTGCGCCGATCGAGAGCTTGGCCATGTCGCCGCTGTCCAGCCGCACGCCGACCAGCTCGTGGCCCTTGGCGCGGAGCTCCGCGCCGACCTCGCACGCGACCTTCACGCCCTCCAGGGTGTCGTAGGTGTCGACCAGGAACACGCTCCCTCCGGGGAACGCGTCCGCGTAGGCCTCGAACGCTTCGCGCTCGGTGTCGAAGGCCATCACCCAGCTGTGCGCGTGCGTGCCGCGCACCGGAATGCCGAAGCGCTTGCCCGCGAGCACGTTGCTCGTCGCGTGGCAGCCGCCGATGAAGGCGGCGCGGCTCGCGCTGAGGCCACCGTCGGGACCGTGAGTGCGGCGAAGGCCGAACTCGAGCACCGTCTCCCGCTCGCCCGCTGGGCTTCGCGCCACGTCGCAGACCCGCGCGGCCTTGGTGGCGATCAGCGTCTGGAAGCCGACCAGGTTGATGAGCGTGGTCTCGACCAGCTGCGCCTGAATGAGTGGGCCTTCGATGCGCATCAGCGGCTCGTGAGGGAAGGCGACCGTGCCTTCGGGCATGGCCTCGACGTCCAGCTCGCAACGAAGCGAGGCGAGGCTCTCGATGAAGGTCTTCGGGAAGCGCGGGTTGCCGTCCGCGCCGACCAGGCTCGCCAGGTAGTCGAGCTCGTCCGGCTCGAAGCTCAGCCCCTCGAGATAGGCGAGCGCGTCCTCGAGGCCGGCGGCCACCGCGTAGGCGCCGCCGAAGGGCGGCCGGCGGAAGAAGAGGTGGAAGACCGCCCGACGATCGGAGATGCCCGCCTTCCAATAGCCGCACGCCATCGTCAGTTGGTAGAGGTCCGTGAGCAATGTGAGATCCGCCATGATCGCTCCGATCTGTCGGGCACCCGCCGCGGCATAGTGTACGCTAGACACTATCGTCCGGGACGTCAAGCTCCACCAGGGTCGCGCCCCAGCTCGAGCGGTCGGTGGCCAGCCCGAAGGAGCGCACGTCGTCGCGCCGTTCGAGCCGCGCGTGCACGGTCCGCCGGAGCACGCCCTTGCCCTTGCCGTGAATGAGCCGGACGTGGCGAATCCCCTTCTCGCGGCACTCGTCGAGGTAGGCATCCACCACGTCGCCGACCTCCGCTGGGCGGAAGTGGTGGAGGTCCAGCGTGCCGTCGATGGGTATCGCCGCGGGCTCGTCGGGCAGTTCGCGCTCGAACGACCGCTCGGCCGGCATCAGCGCTCGCCGCTCCTTTCGCCGGCGAAAGGGAACGACCAGCCAGAGCGCGATCGCGGCGATCGCTCCGAGCGCCACGAAGATGGCCATCAGAGGCCGTCGAGGGTGTCGAGCAGGACCTCCGGTCGGTCCGTCATGATCCCGTCCACACCCAGTTTGTGGAGCCGGCGCATCTCGAGCGGGTCGTCGATGGTCCAGACGTGGACCTTCAGCCCGTGGTGGTGCGCCGCTGCCACGAAGCGCTCGTCGACCACACGGAGCCGCTCGTGGAAGGGCGGCACCTGCAGCGCGTGGAAGGGGACCTTCAGGAATCGGTGCGTGCGCGAACGGACCGCGAGCCAGAACTGGAGGATGCCGCGCACGCCGGGCGAGGTGACCACCCGGTCGTCCGCCAGCTCGCGGAAGCGGTCGGTCAGCGGGTCGTGCGCGCTCGCCACCAGCACCCGGTCGTGCACGCCGTGCGCCTCGATGAAGTCCCAGAGCGCGTCGGCGATCCGCGGGTCGCGCCCCTTCATCTCCAGGTTCAGGTGCAGGTCCTCGTGGAGCGCGAACGCCTCCTCGAGGTGGGGGATGGTGATGCCCTGACCGCGGTACGGGAAGCGTGTCCCGTCCGCCGTGAACTGGTAGCCGGCGTCGAAGCGCTGGAGCTCTTCCAGGGTGTGCTCGTCCACCCGGCCGCGCCCATCGCTGCACCGCTCGAGGGTCTCGTCGTGGTGGACGACGATGCGCCCGTCCCTGGTCAGGTGGACGTCGGTCTCGATCCAGCGGAAGCCGAGCTGGTAGGCGTTCTCGAAGGCGAAGAGGGTGTTCTCCGGCCATCGCTTCGAGCCCCCCCGATGGGCGAAGGGCAGGAAGCCTTCCCCGAAGTAGGGATGGCTGGGGGCACGCTCGTCTCGCTCGGACACTGGCCGCCGGTTTATCGTCCCGGGAAGTGGCAAGGCAACCGCGAAGCGATCCACGGCGAAATCCCCCCGAAGGGAACGCATCCGGCTCCCGGGGCGTACGATCGGGAGTGAAGGGCGAGAGCATCCCCGAAGGCGAGGGGGCGGAAGGCGGGCGAAGCCTCGCCGTGCCCATCCTCTTGGGGTTGCTGCTCCTGATCCTCCTCGTCGCTGGCATCGGCGGCGCCTGGTCGCTCTACCAACGCTTCGCCAGCGACGACGACCCTGCGGTCGAGGAGATCGAGGGGCCCACTCCGGTCGAACCCATCGAGATGACCGTGCCCTCGGCACCCGAGGCTCCGCCGCTCGACCTCGAGGCCCGCCGGGAGCAGATGCGCCGGCGCTACCGACCCGGACCCTTCGTCGATGTCGTCGGCATGCTCCCCGGTGGGACGAGCGACCTCCGACGCATGGCGGCGGCCCACCGGGGTGGGCGCACCATCGACAACCCCTGGCTCGTCGTCGGCGCCGAGCTGCGCGCGGGCGCGCCGCCGGCCGATCCGCAGCCCGGCGCCCCCGGCCTGCGGCTGACGGAGCCCTCCAACGCACCGCTCACGGTCGTGCCTGGCGCCCCGGCGTTGATCCCCGTCGCGGCCTCGTCGGGCACCGGCTCCGATGGGGCGGTCGCCGGCCTCCTGCTCGAGTTCGTCGACTACCCGGGCTTCTTCGTGCTTCCCGCGGTCGTCGAGAGCGAGCTCGGCACCATTCGCGTCGCCGGCGTCGAGGAAGCCGAGATCCAGTTCGGCATCGACGCGCCCGTGCTCCCGAACGGCCAACCGGCGCCGGCCGACAAGGAGATGTACGCGACCGTGCGCATCGCGGCGGTCGACACCGCCGGCCGTACCAGCCCGTGGGTCGAGCGTCGGCTCCAGGTGATGCCCACCGGTACCGGCGACGTCGAGGTCAGCCTCTCGATGACCGAGACCACCGACCTCGACCTCTACGTCGTCTCACCGACCGGCGTGGTCGTCTACTACGGCAACACCGATGGAGCGACGGGCGGTCACCTCGACCTCGACGCGAACGCGGCGTGCTCGAGCAACATGGGCACCGACAACGAGCACATCTTCTGGCCCCGCGGTCGCGCGCCGGCGGGGACCTACCAGGTGCGCGTGTCGCACTGGCGCTCGTGCATCGGCGGTCGCCCGGTCGACTACCGCATCACGGTCCGCAACTGCGGCGAGACGGCCGTCTTCAGCGGCAGCTTCACCGGCGAAGGCAACAGCGACACCTGCGATCGCGACCCGAGCGGGGCCGGCGATCGCAACTGGTGTCAGCGCGTCGTCGACTTCGACGTCACGCCCTGCGAGCAGCAGCCCTGATCAGCGGTTGTTGAAGGGGTCGGGGGACTCGGGGAGCACGAGCGGCTGGCCGGCAGCGTTCGTCAGCTCCGTGATCGTGCAGTCGATGCCGTCGATCTCGACGTCGGCCACCTTCCAGAGCTCACGGCTGTCGAGCGGAACCGGCCCGATCGTGCGTGCCGGGTTCATCCGGTCCCCGCCGCAGTAGATCCGCACGGTCACGCGGCCGCGACCACGGAACGCATGCACGCCCACGCGGAAGGTTCCGTCCTCCGGCTCGTCGATGTTGATGTTCTCGGGGCCGAAGCCATCGGTGTCATCGATGTCGAGCGTGGGATCGTCGATGGCGCCCCCGGGGCCCCAGTTCAGCCCGCCGCCACGGCAGTTGGCGTAGTAGCAGTCCTCCGGGTTGGTCCACGACGTCGCTCGGGGGCTCAGCAAGTGGGTGTCCATGTCCGTCCCGTTGCTGTCCCAGAACATCTCGATGCGGAGGCCCTGGTCGTTCACCGCGAGCACGGTGGTCGTGCACATCGCTGTGTTCCCGTCGTCGTCACGCACGCTGACCGTGAGCTGGTAGGTGCCGGCGATGTCCGGCGTGAACGTGGTCGACGGGTTGTTCCGAGGCGAGGGCTGGGTGGCCGCCGAGCCCATCGGCTGGCCGGTCAGGTTCCAGCGCCAGTTCGAGAGGGTCCCGTCGTCGACCGCCGTGGCCATGATCGCGGTCGGGGTGAGGGGCCGAGTGGTGACCTCCGTGGGACAGGTGAGCGTCGGCGGGGTCGGGGTGCCGATGACCCGCACGTCACAGCTGCTGGAGAGGCCGTCGGTGTCCGTCGCCGTGTAGCGCAGCACGTACTCGCCGCGCTTGTTGGGGATCATGGTCAGGTTCGGGCCCGAGCTGGTCACGATCTCCACGCCGGTGTCGTCGGGCGGCCAGCTGACGCCGAGCCAGTCGTGCGTCACCACGCGGGTGTCGTCGGTGACCATGAGCGAGATGTCGAGGGGCTGTCGGGTCGGGCCCATGAAGGGCGTGCCCGGGCAGTTGATCACCGGCGGCGCGATGACCCGGATCACGTGCATGCACCGTGTGGTGTTGCCGTCGGTGTCGGTGCCGATGACCTCGATGCGGTACTCGCCGGCGACGAAGCCGGTGAACATCGCGGTCTGCGGACCGGTCGGCTCGAGGGTGCCCATCCCGCCGCCGGGGAGCAGGTTCCACTCGAGCGACACGGGGCCCTCTTCGTCGAAGGCGGAGGCGAGCAGCTCGATCGACTCACCGACCGGCACGGTCTCGACGTCGGGGCACACCAGGAGCGGGAGGCTCCCGGTCGCGACGACGCGAGCGATGCAGCTGTCGGAGATGCCATCCACGTCGGTCGCGGTGAACTGCATCTCGTAGATGCCGGTGATCGGCGGGAGGATGGCGGTGGAGGGGCCGGTCGGCGGCATGGGCGAGACCGCCTCCGGGCCACCGAAGAACGACCAGCGCATCGAGCCCGGTCGGAAGTCACCCTCGACGGATGCGTTGATCGTCGTCCGAACGCCGGGTCGGCTCTCGATGGGCGGCGGGCACACGGCCTCGAACTCGGGCACCGGGCCCATGTCGGGACCCAGATCGGGCGAGAACCCATCAGGGGTGACCAGCATGTCGACGGGGCTCACGCCGCCGTCTTCGTTGCCGTCGTCGGTCACCAATACGGAGCGCGCTCCACACGCTCCGACGAGCACGCCCAAGACCACACAAGCCAATCGCATGGCCGGCAGCATAGACGAAGAAATGAAATCGTCAGGTGGAGTCGCGTTCACGAACCGGATAGTGGTCCGACCCGCCCCTCATCCGTCTTGCGAACGGCTCTCGATCCGCTCCAGCCGGTCGGTCAGGTCGCGCATTTTCCGTTCCAGCTTCTCGATTCGGTCCTCGGCGGAACGAAGGCTGGAGTCGCTGCGGTCGAGGCGCCGAAGCTGCCGGTCGAGGCCCATCTGTTCCTGGAAGGGCAGGGTGGCTCGATAGGACTCGAGCGCCGAGCGCGCGCCGGAGGCGCGGGCCGCCACGAGCGCCAGCGCCGCGGCGGCTCGGACCCGCTTGTTGGGGTCGCGGAGCCCCTCCATCAGCGCGTCACGGATCCGCTCCTGGAGCGGCTCCTCCACACGGCGCGAGAGCGTGCCCAGCGCACCGACCGCGTGGGCCCGCGCGCGGTAGGAGCTCGCGCCGGGCGCCATCAGCGCGATGAGCGCGTCCACCGCTTCGGCGGAGCGGAGCGCTCCGAGCCCCCGGAGCGCGCCGGCCTCGGCCGCCATCGCGAAGGTGTGGGTGCCACCAGCCTTCCGGAGCCGCTCGAGATCCGAAGCGTTCCGCTGTCGACCGAGGGCGTCGAGGAGCCCCTCGAGCATGCGCGGGCTCGGGTCGCGCTCCATCGCGCGGAGAATCGCGTCGCGCAGCCGGTCGTCGGGCGTCTGCCCCGCGGCCTTGGCGAGCGCCACCACGACCCGCGGCTCCGACTCGCTCTCGAGCAGGGTCACGATGCCTTCGATCGCCGCCTCGCTCCCGGCGTTCCCGAGCGCCTGGGCCCACGCCTGGCGAACGCCCCAGAAGGGCTCGTCGCCGAACGCCTCGACGACCGCCTCGGTGTTCGCGCGCTTGCCGGACCCGGCCAGCGCCTCGCCGGCCTGGATGCGGCCCACGACGTCGAGCGCCTTCAGCTGTGCGCGCCAGCGCCGATCGCCGGGCTCGAGCTTCAACGTGTGCAGGAGCTTGAGTCCCGGGTCCACGCGGAAGAGCTCGGGAGCCTTCTCCATCGGGAAGGTCAGCCGCAGCTTCTCTTCCTCGAAGCGCACCGTGCGCACCGTCTCGTGGCCGTCGATGGTCCACGAGAGCTCGAGATCGAACGCGAAGAGGGGGATGCCCTGCTTGTCGTTCTTCTGCGTCTGCCGCAGTGTGACGATCCCCTCCTTGCGGCTCGCGTCCCAGCTGAAGCGCCCCTCGAGCTCGGGGAAGCCCGCGCTGCGCAGCCACTGGTCGAAGAATCGCGAGAGGTCGCGACCGGAGTGCTCCTCGAGCACGCGACGGAAGTCGTCGGTCTCCACCACCCGGTTGGCGTAGGTGGCGACGTAGTCCTTCACCGCCGGCCAGAAGACCTCGTCGCCGAGCTGCTCGCGGAGCATGTGCAGCCGCCACGCGCCGCCCGGGTACAGGTGCATGTCGTACATGTCCCAGCTCGAGTCGAAGCGGCGCGTCACGATCGGCCGCGCGTAGCGCTCCTTCGACTCCTTCACGTAGGCGTTTCGCATGCGCCACAGATCGTGATCGCGCGCATCGCGGCCCTGGTCGTGGTCGAGCCAGCACGCCTCGGTGTAGGTCGCCCACGACTCCTTCAGCCACCCATGGGAGAAGTCCTTGCAGACGATCAGATCGCCGAACCAGGTGTGGGCCATCTCGTGGACGTTGATCACGTCCATCAGCTGTCGCTCGTCGCGCTCCATCGCCTCGTCGAGGAGGAAGCGGTCGTCCCAGGTGACCAGCGAGATGTTCTCCATCGCGCCGCCGATGAAGGGCAGGGCGATCTGGAAGTACTTCGGGTAGGGGAAGGGCGTGCCGAGGTGCTCGGGCAGCCAGTGGAGCATGTCGCTCGTGCGCCGGAACGAGCGCTCGAGGTGCGCCTCGGTGAAGGGGCCGGCGGGCGCGAACGCGGCGACCGGGGTGCCGTCCACGGTCTCGCCGTCCCAGCGGACGAAGTCGCCGACCGCGAAGCAGGTCAGGTACGCCGGGCAGGGCTGCTCGAGGTTCCAGATCGCGGTCTTGGTTCCGTCGTCGTGGGTCGTCTCCGACTCGAGCGCGCCGTTGGCGAGGATGGTCAGCGCGGCGTCGGCGCGGATCTCGAAGCGAAGGGTCGGCCGCACGGAGGGGTGGTCCACCGTCGCGAGCCAGTGCTGGGCGCGCTCGGTCTCGTGGTCGGTGGCCGCGAAGGTCGGCGCCTTCGGGTCGTCGGCGCTCGGGCCGTGGAACATCAGCCCGCTGACCGGCTCGACGACCTGGTAGCGGAGCGTGACCTCGCGCTCCTCACCCTTGGTGAACGGCGTGTCGAAGCGCAGCGCGATCGAGCGCCCGTCGTAGTCGAACTCGGCGCCCTCGACCGAGAGCTCCTCGAAGTCGACGCCGTCGAGGGTCAGGCTCTGCGCGCCGCTGGCGTTCGCGCGGATGCGGTGCGTGATCGCCGCGTCCATGCGCTTGGCGCTCGGGTCCACGCGGAGGCGCATCGTGAGGTGCACCGGCTCGAGGCGGCGGTCCGGGGCGTAGTGGTCCTTGGAGGCGGGGGAGGTGAACTCACCACCGCGAAGGGCGCGGACGAGGGTCATGGCGTGCGCTTAGCACGGCTGGGCGCTCACTGGCGCATCTGGATCGGACGCAGCTCGATTCGCGGTTGCTCGGCGGCGACCGTGAAGGAGATCGGCGTCGGTCGGTAGCCGTCGGCGGCGGCGGCGCCGTCGTATCGCCCGGGTGGGATCCCCTCGAGCACGTACTCGCCCCGAACGTTCGAGCGAGCGGCCGTCACGAATCGCTCCTGCAGCTGTTCGCGGGTCAGCTCCCCTCGGAGCCAGGCCTCGAGGCTCTCGACCGGCTGCACGCCGGGTCGGGCCACGAAGACCCAGCCGCCCGAGAGCGCCTCGCCGTTCGTCACCTGCACCATGCGACCGACCACGGTGGCCCCGCTCGGCTCCTCGCCGCTGGGCTCGGGCGCCAGCTCCGGGGTCTCGGCCGGGGTGGTCGGTTCCTCGGCCGCGAGCGGCTCGAGCGATACGCTGTAGCGGATCGGGTTGTCCCGAGCGTTCACCAGCAGGATCGAGATCACCGCGGACGGACCGTCGTCCGGCTGGAGCTCGACCGCGCCGAAGCCCTCGCGGAGCACCTGGTCGCCGCGCATCACGGCGATCGGGTGGCGACCGTCGAGGCTCACGCGCACCGGCCGCGGAAGCCCGGCGGCCGGTCGCCAGAAGTGCTGGTCCACCGGGCGCGCCATCTCGACCGAATCGCCGAGCGCCACGTCCCGCAGCTCGGCACCGGCCGTGAGCATCCGGACGCCGTCGATGCGCGTGTCGGTGATGTGGCCGGCCTGCAAGGCTCGCCGCCACTCCGCCGGCATGCGCTCCACCGGTCGCGCGAGCTCCACCGGCTCGAGCGCCCGGCCGTGGTAGACGCGCGTCGGCAGCGCCACGAGGCGGCCCCGCCGGTCGACGAGCATGCCGCCGCTGTTGCCCGGGTTGAACTCGGTGTCGGTGCGCAGCCAGGCGACCTCGTCCTGTCCGTTCATCTGGAAGCCCGCGACGCTGCCGTCGGTGACGTTGATGGTGCGCACGCCGAGCGGGTAGCCGAAGGCCCACACGTGCGAGCCCGGCCGCAACGACTCGGTCGACGCGAGCGGCACCGCGGTGAAGGGGCGACCACGGATCGCGTTGCCGTCGCTGTCCGACACGATGCGGATGAGCGCCATGTCGAGCCGCTGGTCGGCGCGGACCACGACCCCTCGCCAGCGCGGTCGCGCGGACTGTCGCGCGGACTCGACCGTCGCGAGCTGGATCCGGTTGGCGCTGTTGAGGAGCGTCCCGGGCACGCCCTCGTCCGAGGGGCGCATGTGGCCGACCACGTGGAAGTTGGTCAGCACGTAGCCGCGGGGATCGATGATCGTCCCACTGCCGGTCGAGCCCCCGCCGCCGTCGGCGAGCACCGTGATCTTCACGGCGGCGCGGACGCAGCGGTCGGTGACGTTCTCGGCGAGCTCCTGAGCCGCGACGGGTGCCGCGAGGAGCGAGAGGGCGAGCGCCAGTGCCGCTCTCACTGGGCACCTCCCACGATCCGGAGCTCACGGAGCGTCCGCTCCAGCTCGTCCTCCACGTCGATGCCGTGCGTCGCTTCGAACGCCTCCACGTGGAACGCCTCGCCGCTCGGCGTGATCACCAGCGCGTCCACACCCTCGACCACCAGCGGGAGGACCGCGTCGCCGGGACGGCTGCCGGGCGGGTCCTGGCTCATCGCCCACCAGATGAGCGTCGCCTGGTTGCCCCCGAACGCATCGTCGACCTCGTCCACGTGGAGCACCCGGAAGCCGACGCCATGCTCTGCGCGCTCCTCTTCCATGCGTGTCACCGCCAGATCGCGGGCCATCGGGTCGAGCTCCTCGTCGATCCGGGTGACGCTGAGGGTGGGCGGCATGCCATCCATGCTCGGGTGCTCGGCGGTGAGCACGCCGTCGCTCTCGCCGTGGGCCCAGCCCGAGGGCAGCGTCAGCGACACCGATCCATCGAGCGCGTCGACGGTGCGTGCTGGCGGCTGCGTGGTCATCGCGAAGCCGTAGCTGCCGCCGAGGAGGGCGAGCGCCACCAGCCAGATCGCTCCGTCGGTCACGAGCGTCGGCCGCGCTCGGTCGTCGAGCTCGAGCGTGTCACGCGACATCGAAGGCCTCCTCTTCGATCGGCGCCGCCTCGGCGTCGGCGAGCTGCTCGCGTGCGAAGTGGACGGCCATGCGTTGCGCGCCGACCAGCACGACCAGCGACATCCCGAGGGTCACGCCGAAAGCCAGCAACGGGTCGAAGGTCGCACCGCGCGTACCGGCGACGATGACCAGCTCGTGGAGTCCGCCGTGCAGCGCCGCCGCCCACAGGAAGGTGACGACGAAGACCGGGGTGCTCCCCTTCTCGAAGCGCAGCCGCGAGAGACCGAAGCCGAGAATGGCGCTGGCGGCGACGTCGATCAGCGTGGTGTTGGCGATGGCGGCCGCTCCGGCCAGCGGCAGCACGTGGTCGTGCTGGACGACGAAGGCGATGTTGTCGACGGTCGCGAGCCCGAGGCCGGCGGCGACCGCGTAGACGACGCCGTCGATCGGCTCGTCGAACTCGGTCGTCTGGAAGACCGTGTACCGAACGGCGACGAAGACCGCGAGCATGTGGAGGGTGCCGGAGACCCCCACCGACGAGACCCAGGGCGCCAGGCCGCCCCGGTGCTCCCACTCGCCGACCGCGAAGACCTGGTGCTCGAGCGGGACCACCGCTCCCCAGCAGAGCAACCCGCCGAGGGCGAAGACCCCGAGCACCAGCCCCATGGGCTCCGGCTCGATGCGGTCTTGCCGGTAGATGAAGACGAGGAAGAGCGCCGCCGGGATGGCCGCCAGGGCGAAGCCGATCCCCGCGTTGGTCGGCAACATCTCGCCGTTCCAGATCGCGGCGACCGCCCCGACGAAGGCGGCGAGGAGCAGCGCTTCGATGATGCCGCTGCGGGTCCAGTCCGTCTCGGTGGCCTCGAGGGCTCGCTCGGCGTGCTCCTCACAGAAGGGGCGGTCGCCGAGGAAGCGGATCTCCTCGGTGCCGAAATACCGGTGACAGACGCAACAACGGATCCCTTCCAACGGCTCTCCCTCCCGCGCACGGAGCGCTGAGGGGCCATCTTGCCCGTTTGGGCGGGGCGCTGGCAACGCCATCCCCGGCGACGGACGGGGGAAGGCTCAGCGGGCGTCGAGCGCGTCGAGCACTTCGCCGAGCTTCTTGGCCGCCACGCTGACCCGGGTCGGCATCCCGCCCTCGAGGCCGAGGATCGAGAGCAGGTCGATCCCGCTGTCGAAGCGCGCGGCCACGGTGACCGTGCTCTCGTCGTGCACCAGCGAGATCGGCGCGATCTCCTGTCCGAGGAGGAGCAGGTGGGTCTTGTCGTAGAAGCCCTCGCGGATCCGGGCGTCACAGACGGCCACCTTTCCGCGGATCTCGTAGCGGGTCGCCAGTCGCTTGGCCTCGTTCTCCTTCGCGAGGAGCTCCTGGGCCGCGTCCTTGAACTCGCGGAGCATCGCCAGGTCGGTCGCGCCTTCCGCGAGGTAGCGGATCATCATCCCCTTCATCGCGTCGTCGCGCGGGTTCCCCCGCAGTGCCCGGTCCATGACCATGGCCCGATCGCTCGGCGTGCCCAGGCGGGTGTCGATGGCGTGCGCGTCCGCGTCGGCGCCGGGGTAGGGCTCTTCGCCGCCGCGGATCCACTTCGCCGCCGAACAGAGACCATCGAAGTCCACGTGACAGCAGATGGTGTCGACCCGACCCGCGCGAGCGACGAGCTCGGGCGTGACGATCTCCGGACACGCGCCGTGCTCGGCCTTGGTGTGGAGCACGAAGCGAGGGTCGTCCGCGTAGTCCGCGTGACGCTCGTGATCGTGGTGATCGATCCACATCGCGAGGCGGTTGCCGAGCCCTTCGATGAACGGGAGCGTGGTCTTCTCGAAGCTCGCGCCGCCGGCCTTCGAGGCGAAGGCGACGTCGAGCACCACGACGCGTCCCGGCAGGTTCTTCGCCTTCGGGAGCTTTCGGGGAGTCCCGTAGGCGATGTGGGGGAACGGCATCGGGGGGACCATGGGTGTTCCCGGTGCGGGGCGCAAGGTTCCGTCAGCGGGTCGTTCAGAAGCGCTCGAGGGAGAGCGCGAACGAGAAGAAGCCGACCACGGCATGCCCACGTTCGCGCCCGAGGAGCGATGGGTCGCCCCCATGGAGGAAGTGGTAGCGGACGCCCAGCGCGGCACCCACCCGCGCGGCCCAGGGGGCACCATGGCTCTCGGCCTGGGGCGTCAGATCGATCCAGCGCATCATCACCGCCGCCGTTCCCCAAGGGCCGACCGTACCGCTCACCGGCACGTCGTCTTCGGGCGCGTAGAGGTGAGCGCCGGCACCGACGGCGAAGGCGATGAAGCGTTCCAGGTTCTGCCGCCCGAGCCCGAGCGGCACGTTGACGCGCACCTGGCCTCCCACGCGGTAGGTGGAGTCGGTCCGTGGGGCGACTCCGAAGACGCCGGAGTAGACCCCGACCTCCACCCATGGGTGCCACGCGACACCGATGAAGGCGGCGAGGTTCAGCTGCGCGCGCACCGGTGGGGCATAGACGCCCACCCCGAGCAGCTCGACGTCGAAGACGATCCCGAGCCAGCCGAGCTCTACTTCGCCGTCGACCGCCACCTCCGCTTCGGCCTGCGGGCCGCCGAGCTCGGAGTGCTCCACGACTTCGATGGGCTCGGTGTCCTGCGCGGACGCGTGGGTCGCGAGGAACCAGAGCGAGAGAAGGGCGAGCGCGCGTGCCACGGCCGAGCAGCCTAGTCCCTCGGAGGTCCCAGGTGCGCAACGAACGTCGTACGAGGTACGACCGCCATCCGGCGCGTGGCTCACGGGCTCACCACGAAGTCGCCAAACACCTGGCGGCAGGGCGAGGGCGCCCGCTCGGTGTTCGAGTGGCGACAGTGGACGAGGGTCTCGCCTCGTTCGGTCGGCACTCGCGCGTAGTAGGCGTACTCCGCCACGTGTTCGAGCGCGCCGTAGTAGTCCACGCGAGTGCAGGCGCTCTCCACGCCACCGATGCGGCACGCATGCTCGCTACGTTCCACGCGCATGCGCGGGAAGTCGTCGGGGTGGAAGACCGGTGGCTCGGTGGTGCGGATGCGACCCGTGCGCTGGAGCTCGCTCGCCATCGTCGCCATGTGGATGCGCTCGCGGTTCGCGTTGAGCCGGTCGGCACTCCGTTGACGCTCGGCCTCGGAGCGCGGGGCCAGCGGCGCGTTCCGGATGCTCTGCTCACGGAGCGCGTCCATGCGCGCCGGTGAACCGCTCGCCCACGTCATGCCGCCATCGAGGAAGCAGTAGACCTCCCCCGGGCTGGGCGCCCAGCAGCGCTCCCCAGAGAAGTCGAGCGCCACCCCGGCGACGTTCAGCCGGCGCTCCGTGATCGGACCGCCTGGCAGCCCGTGCTCGGCGATCGTCTCGATCAGACGCACGCACGCGCTCTCGTCCCACTCGCCGACGTCGGCATGGCAGGTCGCACCCACCGCGCCGCTCCGCGGCGTGCGCACGCGGGCGTGGAGGCCGCGATGCAGGATCTCGCCCTCCGGATCGAGACGCATCTCGGTGCCGATCAACGTCTCCACGGGCTTTCGCTGGCGGCGCAGGATGTCCGCGGCCGGGACGCGGCGTCCACCGAGGACGAGCGGCCGTTCTTCGACGAATCCACTCACCCGGTCGCCCGCGACACCGCGGAGCGTGGACGGTCCCGTCGTGGCGGCGTAGCCGGCCTGGACGAAGAGCTCGAGCTCGCCGCAGCGACCGACGATCCACCCCGAGTCGTAGCGCCGGACCTCGCAGCCCGCGTAGGGGCCATCGGCGAAGCGCCGGGTCGGCGCCTCTTCCCATCCGACCGGGCCGCTCGGGGCCGCCGCGGCTGGAGCGGCAGGCTCGTCGAAGGCGACCTCCCCGATCCGTACCCGGTCGGCTCGCGCCGCCGGAGGAGCCGGCGGTGCGTCCACGCTGGCGCCGCCGTTCGGAAGCGACGCCTCGGATGCGTTCACGTAGACGACAGGGACAGGGACCTCGCGCGTTCCACCGCAGGCGACCGCGAACGAAGACGAGAGAAGGGCGAGCAGCGGGATCGTCCCCGCGCGAAGGTGCGACGGCATCGAGGAGTCGACGGCGTCGGACCTCTCCTATTCAGCGCGCTCTTGACCTGGGTGCGTCCGACCCGCTCAACTGTGGCCGTGCCGCGCGGGAACAGGGGGAGCCACGCCGAGCGTTGGGCGAGCGACGTGGCGCGCGTGGGACTGACGGGAGCGTGGCTCCTACTCTCGGTGACGGGATGCGAGACGGTGGACCTTCGTCCCGAGATCGAGCCTCCTGCAGTGGAAGAGACAGAAGTGAGTCCGGCGCAGGACGAGGGCGTCCCGGGGTCGGTCACCAGCCTCTCGGTCGGTCCGCGCAGCAGCTGCGCGATCGTCGACGGCGCCTCGCTCTGGTGCTGGGGCAGCCCCGGCCATGGGTTGCTCGGCGACAGCCCGGGACCGGGGCCGGTGCGGCTCGTCCAGGGGGAGGAACTCACCGCGCTCGCAGTGGGTGACGACCGTGTCTGCTACGCGGCCGCCGGGGTGCCGCACTGCTTCGGGGTGGTGCGTGGCTTCGGGACGTACGACTACGGCTACTACTCCGAGCCGACCATCGCGCGCTCGCCGGAGCGGGTCCGCGGTCTCGAAGAGGTCGACGCCATCTCGGTCGCACGCAACCAGTCATGTTTCCTGAGCGCCGGCGTGACCCGGTGCCTCGGCAGCGCCGAGGGAGGGGCCGGCGCTGGCGCGCGTTCCTCGCGGTTCGGCGCGGAGA
The DNA here is from genome assembly GCA_017644045.1 of Deltaproteobacteria bacterium. Classification (GTDB taxonomy): domain Bacteria; phylum Myxococcota_A; class Polyangia; order Polyangiales; family Houyiibacteriaceae; genus UBA1660. The sequence continues at coordinate 43,322 of JAEPMI010000005.1, read as the reverse complement.
TGACCCGCGACGCCCGAAGTCTCGCGACCGGCGCGACCCACACCTGCGTCGCGGAGGGCGATGGGAAGGTGACGTGCTGGGGCTCGGCCTCCGCGGGGCAGCTCCCGGGCACGCAGATCCGCGGCTTCGTCCGAGAGGGGAAGGAGCTCGACGGGCTCGGCGGCATTCGCCAGGTCGCGTCCTCCCCGACGGGAGCGCTGACCTGCGCGCTCGGCTCGGAAGACGCCGTGACGTGCTGGGGCACGGCGGGCGACTTTCTCGACGGCGCGGGCATGGACCTCGGCGAGGGGCTCGTCGCGCTCGAGGGCGCCGGCGAGCCCATCGCCCGCATCGCGGTCGGTCTGCTCGACGTCTACGCGGTGGCCGAGTCGGGGGCGCTCTACCGCTACTCGGTGCGGGGGCCGGAACCGGCGGCGGAGGTGCGTAACGGCGTGCGCCTTCGGACCGAGCTGGTCGGCCCCGAAAGCGTGGACACGCCGCCGGTCGCCGACGTGGGGGTCGGCCTTTCGCACACCTGTGCCCTCGGCCAGGACCGCCATGTGCGCTGCTGGGGACTGCCCATCGGTGGTCGCCTGGGCTCGGAGTCGGAGCGCGCCGTGAGCGCCGACGAGCCCGTGGTCGTACGATTCGAGGCGGTGGAGGACGAATGACGGAGACGGCCGAAGCGATCGAGCCGACGAAACCCGAGAAGCCGAAGCGCCGCTGGCTGCGCCGTTCGCTCGCTGTCGTCGGCGGGCTCGTGGTGGGCTCGTTGATCGCCGAGGGCGCCTTCTGGCTTCGCGACGACGGCGCCTTCCCACACGTCAACTTCTACCGACCCGACGCGGAGCTCGGGGTGCGCCTGCGGCCGGGCGCGACCATGCGCTTCCGCTTTCGCGACAACCCGACCACCGACATCGCGGTCAACCAGCAGGGTTACCGCGGCGCGGATTGGCCCGATTCGGTGGAGAACGCCGTGCTGGTCGTCGGCGACTCACAGGTCTTCGGCCTCGGCGTGAACGACGACGAGACCATGGCGGCGCAGCTCGCCGAGCTCACCGGTCGCGCGGTGCTCAACGGCGGTGTGCCCACCTACGGTCCCGCCGAGTATCAGGCCGTCGTCCGCGAGCAGCTCGAAGCGCGGGACGTGACCACCGTCGTCTACGTGGTGAACATGTCGAACGACTTCTTCGAGGACACCCGCCCCAATACGGAACGGCACGTCGTCTGGGATGGCTGGGCCGTGCGCGCCGAGCTCGCGCCGGAGACGGTCACCCAGTTCCCCGGCCGGGAGCTCCTCTACCGTTCGTCGCACGCGTTCTACGCGCTGCGACGCTTCCTCAACGACGACGCGCCCCGCCCCGACGACTTGCAGTCGGAGGGCACCTGGCACGACCTGGTGGGACTCGGCACCGAGGCGGGGACCGACCGCGAGGCCGAGGTCGATCCTGCGCATCGCGCCGAGGAGGTCCGGCTCGAGCGTCTTCGCCTCGAGCAGTCGGCCAGCGACGCGGACGAGTCGGTCGACGAGCGGCTGCGGCCGGTCGAGCAGGCGGAAGAGGTCGACGACCGCTTCTACCTCGATGTCGATCTGGCGCGCGGGCACCCCGGTGACATCGTCGGCGAGACCGCAGCGGAGGAGTCCCGCGAGATCGCCGCGACCGCGAGCCTGATCCGTCGGGCGGTGCGCCATCGGGCACAGCTGATCGAAGCGCGGCGCGATGAAGACCCGCTCCTCGCTCGAGCGCTCGAGACCCAGAACGAGATCGCCGCCGAGCGCGAGCGGCTGCGGACCCTCGCGTTCACCCGCGAGGAGGCGCGCGTGCCCTCGTCGCTCGAGTCGCGGATCGAGAGCGTCAAGGCGCTCTGCGACGCACACGGCGCCGAGCTCCTCGTGGTCGCTCTCCCACTCGACGTCGTCGTATCGGAGGACGAATGGGCGAAGTACGGCGCCGAGCCGGTCGACATGGAGCCGACCCGCGTGCTCCTCACCGACCTGGTCGACTCGGCGCACCACCTCGGTGCGCGCGCCTTCGACGCGACCGACGCCCTGCGCGCAGCCGAGCCGGACGCCTTCCTCGACGGCGATCTCCACATGACGGCGAAGGGCCAGCGCGCGCTCGCCGAGGCGGTCGCCGCCGCGCTGGAAGAGCCGCTGCCGCTGCGTCGTCCCGGCCCCGGGTTGCCCGAGGGCCGCAGTCACCTGCCGACCAACGCCGAGTGGGTCGCGACGCCCGAGATCACGGTGCGCGGCTCGAGCGCTGCCCGCTGCGAGACCGTCCAGGTGCGCGAGTGGCTGCGGGTCACCTGTCTTCGTCACGGTCGCTCGAGACCGACCGCCATCGTGCCAGCGGCCGATGACGTCGAGGCGCTGGTGCTCGTGACCGAGGACGCGGCCGACTACATCGTCCCGCTTGCGGCGGGCACCGACATCGACACCGAGTTCCACTGGAGCGATCGGTCCCAGACGCTCACCGTTCGCTGGGAAGGCGACGAGCCCACGATGGCCTTCGGTGAGCATCGGCCGGCCGAGGTCGCCGAGCGTGCAGCGAACGAGCGGGCGGACCGATTCTGCCAGTGCCACATGGAGGTCGTTCGCGAGCGCGAGTGCCGCAACCACACCGAGCAGTACGCGGAGTGGGCCGAGTGCGGAGACGCGACCTGCCAGCACGCGTTCGGCGCCCTGACCGAGGAGTGCTTCGCGGCGCACGGCGACGACTGCGTGGCGTTGCTCCACTGCGCGCAGGGCGACGGACTCGCCCCGCCGGAGTGCCCGGAGGGCGAGGTGATCGCCGGGGCGGTCGGTCAGTGCTTCGCTCCCTGCGACGCGGCGCATCCCTGCGATTCGGGGGCCTGCGTGCCCTGGCAGGGCGGAGGGATCTGCCGGAGCGTGACCGGCGCTGCGCCATGAGAGCGCTGGCCGACTTCGTCTACACCTTCAGCTGGCGGCTCCCGGGCCGCCGTTGGAGACGACTGCTCGCGTTCGCCGAGGCCGAGGCCGAGAGCGCGCTGGAGCTGCGCTGCGCGGCCGCGGCCACCAGCGACCCCGAGCGCGCGGCGCTCTATCTGAAGCACGCCGCCGACGAGGCGCGCCACGCCGAGATCCTCCAGCGCCGCGCGACCCTCGCGCGGGGATCGGCGGTGTCGCTCCCTCGGCGCGGACACGCGCGTCTCTTCGAGCGCTTCGGCGAGCCCGTCTTCATCGCCTACGTCCACCGCGGCGAGCGGCGCGGTCGGCGGCAGTTCGAGGCCCACGTTCGCTTCTTCGAGCGGCGCGACCCCGCGCTCGCCGCCGCGCTGAAGTCCATCCTCGCCGACGAGCGTCGCCACGAGAGCTATACGGCCGAGCTCCTCGCGGGACCGCTCGCGGACGGAGCGCCGGCCGCTCGTCGGCGCGCGCGGCGGGTCGACCTGGGCGACCGCTGGCGGCGCGTGGGTTCGGCGCTCACCGGCCCGCTCTTCGCGGTGCTGATGTTGCTGCTCTACGTTCTCGCCGCCCCGCTCGCGCTCGGCGCACGCGGCGACCGCGCGGGCTGGCGAACGCACGACTGATGGCCGCCGTCCTCGGCGTCAGCGCGCACTACCACGACGCGGCCGCGGCCCTGGTGGTCGATGGCCGCATCGTCGCGGCGCAACAGGAAGAGCGGCTCTCGCGGGTGAAGAACGACCCCTCGCTCCCGCGCATGGCCATCGATGCGTGCCTCGCGCTCGGCGACATCGAGGCGGCGGCGCTCGACCGGGTGGTCTTCTACGAGAACCCCTACCGCAAGCTCGAGCGCGTGATGGTCGGTTCGTTCGCGGCCTTCCCGAGGGGCGCTGGCTTCTTTCGCCGCGCGCTTCGAAGCCAGCTCGGCGACAAGCTCTGGGTGCTCGATCAGCTCGCCGCGCACCTCGGCGTGAAGCGGGAGCGCGTCTCCTTCGTCGACCACCACCAGAGCCACGCCGCGAGCGCGCTCGACTGCGCACCCTTCGACGACGCGGTGGCGCTGACCATCGACGGAGTCGGCGAGCAGGAGAGCACCGCGATCTGGGCGCCTGCCGATGGGGGCCCGCGGCGCGTCGCCTCGATCGACTATCCGCACTCGCTCGGGCTCTTCTACGCCGCGATCACCGCCTACCTCGGCTTCCGGGTGAACGAAGGCGAGTTCAAGGTGATGGGGCTGTCGGCGTACGGGACCTCGCGCTTCGACGACGAGGTGAACCAGCTCCTCCGGGTCGCGGCCGACGGGAGTTTCCGTCTTCGCACGTCGGCCTTCGACGAACACCTGCGCCCCGACCGGGCGTATGGCGACGAGCTGGTCCAGCTCCTCGGCCCGGCGCGAGAGTCCCAACGACCCTGGGATCTCGACAGCGGCGAGGACCGTCGCTTCGCCGACCTCGCCGCGAGCGCACAGCGAGCCCTGGAAGAGGCGGTGCTGGCGCTCGGGCGCGCAGCCCACGAGCGGACCGGCGCGCGACACCTCGCGCTCGCCGGAGGTGTCGCGCTGAACTGCTCCGCCAACGCGCGGCTGCTCGCGGAAGGACCCTTCGAGCGCGTCTTCGTGCAACCGGCCGCCGGCGACGCGGGCGGCGCCCTCGGAGCCGCCCTCCTCGGGGCCCGGTCCGAAGGAGACGCGATCGATGGGCGCTTCGATCCCGCGCTCGGCGTGGCGGCAGACCCCGATCGAGCGATGGCGGTCGCGCGTCACCTCGGGCTGAACGCCGACCGGGTCGACGACCCGGAGAGGGAGGCGGCCGAGCGGCTCGCGGGGGGCGCCATCGTCGCCTGGGTCCGCGGGCGCAGCGAGTGGGGGCCGAGGGCGCTCGGCCAGCGCTCCTTGCTGACCCGCGGGGACGATGTGACGCTGCGCGACGTGCTCAACCGCCGCATCAAGGGGCGCGAGGCCTTCCGCCCGTTCGCGCCCGTGGTCCGCGACGAGCACGCGAGCGCGCTCTTCGAGGGCGCGCCCAACGACATGACTCCGGCGATGACCACGGTGTGCCGCGCGATGGACGACTCGCTCCCGGGTTGCACCCACGTCGACGGCACCGCGCGCGTCCAGACGGTCGGCCCGGAGGGCGCGCTCGACGGGCTGCTCCGCGCGATGGAGGGCCACGGCCAGCGTGCGCTCCTCAACACCTCGCTCAACGCCGCCGGCGAGCCGCTCGTCGCCCACGTCACCGACGCGCTCGACTTCTTCGTCCGCCGGAAGCCCGACGTGCTCTACGTCGAGGACGTTCGGATCACCCGATGAGTCGGCTGACCACCTTGCGCGAGCTCATCGGCCACTTCATCGGGCGGCGGAAGTTCTTCTTCGTGCCGCTCCTGATCGTGCTCTTGGTCGCCGGCGGGCTGCTGCTGCTGACCGGGGGCCTGAGCTACGTGGCCCCCTTCGTCTACACCCTCTTCTGAGGGTCCGGCCCAACGAGAAACGGGCCAGCGGAGGAGTCTCCGCTGGCCCGATGCTCGGTGGCCACTGGATCAGCGGCTGGACTGACGCTGGTCGGTCTTCGTCACGTGGATCTCCACGCGGCGGTTGTTGGCGCGACCCTCGGCGGTGTCGTTCGAGGCGACGGGCTCGGCTTCGCCCCGCCCCACCGCCCGGATGTCACTCTCGGCGACGCCCTGGCTGACGAGAAAGTTGCGAACCGACTCGGCGCGGGCCTGTGAGAGCCGCTGGTTGTACGAGTCACTCGCGCGGCTGTCGGTGTGTCCCTCGACCACGAAGGTGCTCTGGTCGCGACCTTGGAGCGCCTGCGCGACCGCCTGGAGGCGTCGCTCGGCGGTGCCCATGAGCTCCGACTCGTCGCTCTCGAAGAGCACCGAGCCGTTCAGGGTGATGACGAGGTCTTCCTGCTCACGACGGAGAGTCGCGAACTCTTCGAGCGCGGCCATCGCCTCCGCGAGGCGCTGCTGTGCGGCGTCCCGCTCCTGGCGAGTCTCGTTGAGCTCCTGCTGCTGCGCGACGAGCTCGGACTCGCGGGCGCGGAGCGCCTCGGTCTGCTCGTCGATCACGTCGCCACGCTCATCGAGCTGGCCACGGACTTCGGCGAGCTGCTCGTCGATGGCGTCGAGACGCTGCTGCCGGCTCAGGTTCGCCTGCTCCAGGTCCTCGGTGTACGCCTCTCGCTCGGCCTCGAGCTCGTTCCGGCTCGCGGTCTGCCGCGCACGCGCCTGGACGGTCAGGATCTTCCGCTCCGCGACGTAGGCCAGGTCACGTTCGAGCTGCGAGCCGGGCTCGTCCTCGTGCGCGCGCTCCGCTTCCTGCAGTGCGAGCTCGGCCTGACGCAGCTCTTCGGGCTCGAGACGTGCGGCCTCGCCGCCCTGCGCGTTGGTCATGGCGCTTCGCGCAGCGACGAGCTCGTCACTCGGTGGGGTGGTGCCGCAAGCGCTCAGCGCGAGCAGGCAGGCGAACGCCAGCGCGCTCGAGGTGGTCTTCAGTAGGTAGCTCACAGGTGCTGCTCCCTCTCCTCACGGATGCGGTTTCGGGTCTCTTCGGCTTCGGTGCGCAGCTCGGCCTCTTCGGCCAGCGCGATGGCGAGCTCGGCGTCCGACTCGGCCCGCATCAGCAGGCGGTTGGCGCGCTCTGGATCGTCGTCCGCGATGGTCTCCGCGTCCGCGAGCTGCTCCTTCGCGTACTGCAGGTGCAGGGCGGCCTGCGGTGCGTCGTCGGCGCCGACCTCCTGCGCACCACGAATCGCTGCTTGGGTTTCGGTCATCTGCGCTTGGTTCACGCTGCCGGTGGCGCACGCGCCGAGCCCGATGAGGCTCGTCGCGGCGACCGGCGTCAGCGCGCCGCGCAACAGCTGTCGTACTTGGTCGATGTTCATGGGGAGAAGGCCTGAGCAAGCGGCGCGCCAGGTGGTCGACGCGCCCACGAGCGATCGAATCGAGGCAGAACTCCCCGCTCTTCGAGAGCGCCACGCCACAGTCCGGTTCGGGCGCGACGCCTTCCGAGTTTGCCCCCGCTTGGGGCCTTCTCGCGTTGTCACGAAAGGTAACGGAGAGCTGCTAGTCTCTCGGCCGTGAGCGGCACCGCTGGCGCTGATGACCCGTTACCCGAGTCGGTCGAGCGTCTGATTCCCTCGGAGGACGAGGCCCTCCTCGCCATCCGAGACGAGGTGCATCGCACCAACGCGCAACGAGCTCGGCTCCTCGGCCCGATGCTCGTCCTCGTCCACCTGGTCCATGTGGTCGTCTTCCACTTCTTCGACGTCTCCGCCGGCGCTCGCGTGGCGGTCGCCGAGCAGTGGCGGGCTCGTCTGGTGGTCGCGCACGCGACCGCGGCCGTCGTGACCGCCGGACTCGCGCTGACCAACCTGCGCCGCTCGTCCACCGTCGCGGGCCGCGCGTTGCCGCTGGTCGGCGCGTTCTACCTGGTGCACGGCGCGTGGGTCGCCAGCATCGATCAGTTGGTGACGCCTGCCATGACGCCCTACGTGATCAGCTGCGTGGGCGTCGCGGTGGTGGTCGTGTGGTCGCCGAGGATCGCCATCGCCAACTACCTCTTGGCCTACGCCGCGCTCGCCGCTCTCTGTTGGTGGGGACAGCCCGACCTGGACCGGCGCGTCTCGATCCTCATGAACGGTCTCAGCGTGTCGGCGGTGGGGCTCGGGCTCTCGTTCTACGTGTGGCGAACGATCACCCGACGGACTCGGCAACGCGCCCTCATCGACGCCCAACATCGCGCGCTCGCGCGGCTCGCGACGCACGACGCCCTGACGGACCTGCCGAACCGCCGACTCTTCTCCCGAGCGCTCGGAGACGCGGTACGAGCGATGGCGGACGGTCGACGCTCGGTCGTGGCGTTGCTCGACCTGGACCACTTCAAGACGGTGAACGACGAGCACGGTCACGAGGTCGGGGACCTGGCGCTGATCGCGGTCGCCGCCCTCCTGCGCGACGGGTTCCGCACCGACGACGTCGCGGCTCGGCTGGGCGGCGAGGAGTTCGGCATCCTGCTCACGGGCACGGACGCGCAGGGGGCAGCGACCGTCCTGGAGGAGCTGCGTGCTCGAATCGCCGCCGAGCCGATCGGGAGGACGGACCTCCGAGTGACCGCGAGCATCGGTTTCGCCGAGCTCCACGCCGGTGACGTTCCCGACGGTCGCGACGCCCTGCGTCGAGCGGACGAGGCGCTCTACGCGGCCAAGGCCGCGGGTCGCGACCGGATCCAAGCCGGATAGTCGACCATACGGTGACCGGTTTGATTGCTGGACGCGGCGACCGCGTCGACGGACCCTCCAACATGGCCCGCTACGCTCCACTCTTCGTTCTCCTCGGTCTCGTGGCGTGCTCGGACGACGACGGATCGGGCACCGACGACCTCTCGGACATGGAGATGCCCGTCGACGCTGCGTCCGACGCCGGCAGGGACTCCGGTCCACCGCTCCCCGCGTGCAGCGCGGCTGCCGACGAGGGGTGGGAGGTCTGCGCCGACGACGGTGACCGCTGCACCGTCGCGTTCGAGGACGGGGAAGGGTGCGCTGCGGTCTGCGCGGCGATCGGTCGAACGTGCGTCGATGCGCTCGATACCCCGGGGATCGGTTGCGAGCACAACGGGACTTCGCTCGGATGCGCACCCACGGGGCATGGCTCCGACCTGTGCATCTGTGATCGAGTCGCCACCGACATGGGCGTCCCGGACGGCGGGGTCGACGACGCGATCGAGCTCACGAGCCGAAAGGCCTTCCCGAGCGCGGCCGGCCTCGGGGTCGAGGACATCGAGGGCGGTCGCGGCGGAACGATCTTCTTCGTGACCGACCTCGCGAACCGGAACGAGGGGTCGTACGACGAGGCGACCGACACCCACTCGGGCACCTTCCGCTACGCGCTCGAGCACCCCGACCCGGGAGTCATCGTCTTCCGCACCGCCGGTGTCGCCAGCGTCGGCAGCGGGTCGAGCTACACCTTCACGCAGGACGCGGCACGCAAGACGATCCTCGGTGCGACCGCCCCGGCTCCCGGCGTGGTCTTCTACGGAGGCGCGTTCACGCTCCGCGGTGGGCGCTGGATCATTCGCGGCATGACCTTCTTGGGCGGCTCGGACGTGGTGGCGGGTGCGACGGATGCCTTCTCGGGCAATGGCGCCACGCATGTCGCGCTCGCGGACAACACCTTTGGCTGGGGCGGCGACGAGGCCTACACCGTTCGGCGCTTCGAGCGTCTGCTCGCCCAGCGGAACGTGGCGTTCGAAGGGCACCCCGATCACAGCGTCGGCAGCATCTTCGCCGCCGACACCGACAACGCCGGTGCGCGCCTGCTGAGCGCGCACGACAACGCCTACGTTCACCTCAGCCACCGCTTCCCGAACACCCAGGGACTCGAGACCGACCGCTTCGAGGTGATCAACCAGTTCGCCTACAACTGGAATCGGCGGACCGAGTCGCACAAGTTCCAGGCGCGGCACAACGACATCGCCAACTACTACCGCAGCGGGCCCCGCACGAGCTCCATGCCTCGCAAGGCCTGGAACGCCCACCAGGAGAACGACAGCCCGCTGTGGAACCCGCCGCCGCAGTACTACACGGCGGGGAACATCATGACGGGCTTCTTCGAAGACCCCGACGCGGACAACCGGGTCCTCTGGTCTCACCACATCAGCTCGGCCGGCTACGTGGCGGGGGAGGCACTCCCGGCGACCTTCTTCGTGGCCACGCCTCACCCGCTCGGCGTCGACATCGAACCGCGGACCGCTCAGCGCGCCTACGAGTACAACGTCGTCGGCGGGCACGTCGGTGCGCGCCACGTGGTCGATGCCGACGGGGTGCGCCAGCGCTACGTCCTGCCGCTCACGCAGGGATACCTCGACGACGCGATCGCGGGCACCGACGACGCCTACCTACGTGACGAGACGGAGTTCGTGATGCCGTCGCTCCCCGCCGCAGACGCCCCCTACGAGGACAGCGATCGAGATGGCATGGCGGACGCCTGGGAGCGGGAGCACGGTCTGGTCGTCGGCGAGCGCGACCACGAGGAGGTGCGCGACGTGTGGACGCTCGACGGAGCGACCTTCCGGAACACCGCCGGATACACGAACCTCGAGATCTTCGCCGACTGGGCCCACGGCGGATTCGTCGTTCTTCGCGATCGCGCGATGGAAGACTGAGGCACCAGCACTCAGCTCGCGGTGCGCAGCCGTCGCGGTAGCACCCAGCCACCGAAGCGACGCTCGAGCTCGAGCGCCACGGCGATCGTGCGGTCGTCGCCACCGTGGGCGGCCGCGACCTGCAGCCCGAGCGGGATGCCGCGCGAGTCGAGGCCGAGCGGGATCTGCGTCGACGGCACCTCCATCGCGTTGAGCAACGCGGTGTAGGCCCAGCGCGTCGGCGGGAGCATCGGCATGCCGTGCTTCGGCGCGGGCTCGGCGTAGGTCGGGTAGAGGAGCACGCCGCGATCGCCGAGCAGCTCGGTCAGCTCTTCGCGGAGCTCGCGGCCGAGCTCGCGCATCTGGGCCACGCGGCCCGGCATCGCGTCGGCGACCTTCTCGAGCACGGCGAGCCCGAGCGCTGGAATGGTGTGGTCCGAGCGACCGAACGCCCAACGGAAGAGCTCGCGCGCGACCGGGATCGGTTCGCCCTCGCCGAGGACCTCGGAGAAGCTCTTGCCGGTGTTGCCATCGCTCATCGCGGCGGACCAGATCTCGATGCCGTGCTCGAGCGCCGGGAGACGGACGCGGCGCACGTCGGCGCCGCCGTCGCGAAGCGCGTCGGCCACCTTGGCTTGGGCCGCGCGCAGCGCCGGATGCACCGGTGTGACGCCGTCGTCCGGGACGTCGAAGACGACGAGCTCGTCGATGCGCACCGCGCTCGGATCGCCGAAGGGCATCTCGCGGCAGCTCGCGCACTCGTCGGCCGGGCCGCGCAGGATGTCCACCAGCAACGCGAGGTCCTCGGCGCGGCGGCAGATGGGCCCGGTCGAGAGGAGCGGTTGGCCGCCGTCGTCCGGCGCCGGGTGCTGGCCGGCGTTGGGGATCAGCCCGCTCGAGCACTTGTGGCCGAAGACGCCGTTGAAGAACGCCGGCAGCCGGATCGACCCGCCGACGTCGGACCCCAGTCCAAAGGGCGAGGCGCCCGACGCGACGATCGCGCCCTCGCCGCCGGAGCTGCCGCCGACGATGCGGCTCGGGTCGTAGGGGTTCGAGCTCCGGCCGTAGACCCGGTTGTTCGACTCGAGCCACATGCAGGCCTCGGAGACGTTGGTGACTCCGAGCGGGATCGCGCCGGCCTCCCGCAGTCGGCGGACCGTGACCGCGTCCTCGGTCGCGCGCACCTGCCGTCGGCGCGTCAGGCCCGCGGACCAGGGCATGCCCTCGAGCGCGAAGGACTCCTTGATGGTGCACGGGACCCCGTGGAGTGGACCGGAGGGGGTCGTGGCGTCAGCGCGCTCGGCCTCTTCTCGGGCTTGCTCGAAGCGCTCCTCGACGATGGCGTTCAGCGTCGGGTTCACCGCCTGGGCGTGCGCGATGTGCGCGTCCACGACGGAGCGGCTCGTGACCACGCCATCGCGGATCAGCCCGGCGAGCCGCCGCGCCGAGAGCGTCCGGAGGTAGGCCGGGCTGAGGCTCATCCGTTCGGGGGTCCGCCGTAGCCGCCGCCTCCGGGCGGGCCGCCGAAGCCACCGCCACCCTGCGGGCCCTGGCCACCGGGGGGCGGTCCACCGTAGCCGCCGCCCTGGCTCGAGGGAGGCGCGCCATAACCGCCACCGCCGTAGCCGCCGCCGCCGTAGCCGCCGCCCGGAGGCGGTCCGCCGTAGCCACCGCCGCCCCCGTAGACCGGACCGCCGGTGAAGTGCGCCTGGACGTTGGGCTTGCGCAGATAGATCGCACCGCCGATGAAGAGCCCGATCTTCACCAGCGCCCAGCCACCGTAGAGGCAGACCGCGAAGCCGATCCCGAAGCCCATCCCGGCTTGGACGGCGGCCGCTTCGGCCCCACCGGACTCGAGCATCGGCTTCATCGCGTCCATCTGGACCATCTGCGCCCAGAGCGTCAGACCGGTGTCGATGACCGTCCAGCCGGTCGCCACGAAGAGCACGATGGGCATCTGCGCGCCGAGCGGCTTCCGGGCCAGCGTGAACGCGCTGAAGATGAGCAGCGTCAGGCCGACGAGGACGCTGATCACCGCCCCGATCATGATCGGGATCTGGGTGGTCTCCTGCGCCTCGATGATCGCCTCGACCATGCGCTGGTCGACGAAGGGGTTGTTGCGGAGCTGCTCTTCCTGGTTCTGCGACGAGCCGAAGATGGCAAACGCGGAGCAGCAGAAGCTGAGGAGTCCCACGAGGAGCACTCCGATGCCGACCACGTAGATCCCTGCGGGCGGTTTCTCCTGAGCCTGATTCATGACGGTCCCTCCATCGCCCGGGCGGGCGCGTGCGGAAAGAGACCGCCTTTCGGCCCTGGGCGCAAGGCGTTCGCGCGCCTCGAGTGCTGCCGCCGGAAAGTCGCTCCTTGATCGAACGAGCCTCCCTGCTAGCGTTCCTAGATGAATCTTCCCCTCAGCTACTTCGAGCGACTTCCGAAGACGGACTTGCATGTCCATCTCGATGGCTCGCTCCGACTCAGCACGATCCTCGAGCTCGCGGAGCAAGACGGCATCGAGCTCCCCGGTGACGACGAGGCCAGCCTGCGCAAGGCGATGCACCTCGGTGAGAACACCGGCTCCCTCGTCGAGTACCTCAAGGCCTTCGACATCACTCTGAAGGTCCTCCAGACCGAGGAGTCCCTCTACCGAGCCGCTTACGAGCTCGCCGAGGACGCCGCGGCCGAGAACGTCCGCTACATGGAGGTCCGCTACGCGCCGATGCTCCACACCCGCCAGGGCCTTCGGCTCACGATGGTGGTCGAGGCTGTCCTCGCCGGTCTACGCGCCGCGCAGAAGGACTTCGGCATCCACTCGAACGTGATCGTCTGCGGCATTCGCAACATCTCGCCGCAGCTCTCGCTCGAGATGGCGCAGCTCTGCGTCGCCTACAAGGGTCGCGGCGTCATCGCCTTCGACCTCGCCGGCGCCGAGTACGACCACCCGGCCAAGCACCACCTCGAGGCCTTCCAGCTCGTCCGCGACAACAACATCTGCGTGACCATTCACGCCGGTGAGGCCTACGGCCCGGAGTCGATCCACCAGGCCATCCACGTCTGCGGTGCCCACCGCATCGGCCACGGCTGCCGCCTCCGCGAGGACGGCGACCTGCTCCACTACGTCAACGACCACCGCATCACGCTCGAGTGCTGCCCGTCGTCGAACGTGCAGACCGGCGCGGTCCGCGACCTCGCGAGCCACCCGATGAAGCTCTACTACGACCTCGGCCTGCGGGTGACGGTGAACACCGACAACCGCCTGATCACCGACACCACCGTCTCCAAGGAGCTGTGGCTCGCCCACACCCAGATGAAGCTGGGCGCCGAGGAGATCGGCCACATCGTCCTCAACGGCTTCAAGGCCGGTTTCCTGCCCTTCCACGTGCGCCAACACTTCCTTCGAGAGGTCTCCGAGGAGATTCGCGCCATCGAGGCGGGCAACCTCGAAGACCACGGCACGAAGCCGAAGGCCCGGAAGGCGCCCAGGAAGGGCAAGGGCAAGGCCGAGAAGGGCTCGGAGTCCGCGGCCTCGGACAACGCCTGAGCGCGAACGGGTCGTAGGGGCCGCCGGCGCCATCCGCCGTTAGGATGGCGCCGTGCAACGACCCCTCGCGATCCTCGCGTGCCTCGCGCTCGCCTTCGGCTGCGGTGACGACGACGTCGAGCCGGACGGCGGCTTCGACGCCGGCACCGAAGAAGACGGCGGACCGCCGCCGGTCGACATGTACATGCTGCCGGACTTCGGTCCGCCGCCGACCGGCTGCGGCCTGCTCGGCATGGCCGATCCCGTCGAACCCTCCGAAGACCCGGCGCCCGCGCCGGACGGGTGGGGTGAGCTGCTCGGTCCCGGCGGTCCGAGCGTGACCTTCACCGAAGACCAGCGGCTCGCTCGCTGCGCCTCGCTCGACGGCGGCGACCGCGACCGCGACCACCACAACACCGTGCTCATGCTCGACGGGCACCTCTGGATGCCCTGGGCCCACGAGGGTGGCGTCGGCGGCTTGAGCGTCTTCGCCTTCGACGACCCCTGCAACCCCACCGAGGTCGGCACCACGGTCGAGGAGCAGATGCGCGAGACGCACGCGGCGGGCGTGACGACCATCGACGGTCGCCGCTGGATGGTCACGGCCTCGCTCACCGGGATCATGTTCTGGGACGTCAGCGACCCCAGCGCGCCGGTGATGGTCACCGACATGACGCTGCCCGAAGTCGTCTATCCCGACTCCTACGCGCGCGTGGTGATGAGCACCTTCTGGCAGGCGCCCTACGTCTACGTGGGCTCGTCGAGCAACGGCATCTTCATCGTCGACGCGAGCGACCCGGAGAACCCGGAGCTCGTCGAGACCTACGTGCCCGACCCTTCGTTCCGCGTCGGCGGCGTCCACGCCATCGGTACCCTGCTCGCCGCCTTCCCGACCGAGGGTGCCAGCACCGCGCTCCTCGACGTCTCGGACCCGGCCGCGCCACGACGGATTCCCGGGGGCTCCTTCAAGATCACCGACGGAGAGCTCACGCCGCGCGGCGAGCCCGTGCTTCGCGCCAGCTACTTCAGCCACCTGAGCGGCAACCTCGCGTTCTACGCTCGCCACGTGATCGGTGGGGGCCTGATCACCTACGACATCTCGGATTTCTCCCGCCCCACGCTGGTCAGCAGCTACCTCTCGGAGCACCGCTTCGCGAACGGCGGCTACGTCTTCATCAAGGACGACCAGGCCTTCGTCGGTCTCAGCGGGATCGGCGAGGTGATCGACATCTCCGAGCCGAGCTCGCCGGAGCTCCTCGGGCAGGTCGAGATGACCGGCGACCTCGACACCATGGTCCCGGTGGGCAACGTGATCGTCGCGAGCGTCGACGACGACGCCATCGCCGGTGAGGCCTCGAACGTCTATCCATGGGAGCTCGAGCCCGACACCGACGGACCCGCGGTGAACATGGTCGTGCCGCGCGACGGACAGGAGCGCGTCGCGCTCGGCGCTCGGGTCGGCGTGACCTTCGACGAGCCCGTGGACTTCGCCTCGGTCTTCGAGGGGTCGTTCCAGCTCTTCGAGCTCGACGAGCGCGGTGATCCCGTCGGCGGTCCACTCCCGGGTCTGCACAGCGGGCAGGAGGGCGCGGTGAACTTCGCGCCGGCCGGTCCGTTGAAGCCGGGCACCAGCTACCGCCTCGTCGTCCCTGCCGGCGGCGTGATCGACGCCAGCGGCAACCCGACCGCCGAGACCTTCGAGGCGACCTTCACCACCGCCAGCTGCGAGTGAGATGAGCGCGGCTCCGCGTTCGCTCCTGGCGCTGCTCGCTCTGCTCCTCGCGTGCGGGGACGACGACCACGCGCCGATGGACGGCGGGGTCGACGCCGGGCCGCTCGATGGCGGCCCCCTGCGGCTTCAGCTGCGAGGCCCCGACGTGGCGTTCGTGGACGTCGAGGTCTGCTTCACCGTCGTCCCGGCGCAGGACGTGACCTTCATCTGGGGCGATGGGGACCGCACCGAGGGCGGCGCCGAGGCCTGCCACACCTATGGGTACCCGGGTGGCTTCGTGGTCTCCGCGGTCTCGGAGACCGAGGACGCATCGCGAACGCTCCGGGTCGTCTTCGAGCCCGCCGCTCGGCGACCGACGGCCTCTGCCCCGATTGTCCGCGACGGTGACCGGGTGTGGGTCGTGACACCCGATGCCGACAGCGTTGCGCTCATCGACGCATCGACGCTCGAGCGGGTGGCGCTCGTCGACACGTGCGAGCGACCGCGAACCCTCGCGGTCGCCGAGGGCTCGGTGGCCGTGGCGTGTCAGGGCGGGGCGCTCGCCGTTCACGATCGAGCGACCGGCGCGCTCCGGGCCGAGCTGTCGCTGCCGATCGGCAGCCGGCCCTTCGCCGTCGTCGCCGACCCCCGCGACGGAACGCGCCTCTACGTCTCGCTGCAAGACCTGGGCGCGATCGCGGAGGTGAGCGTCGCCGACCCCGACGCGCCCGTGCTCACCCGCACCCTCGCGATCGGCGACGACGTTCGCGCGCTCACGATGAACGACCAGGGAATGCTCCTGGCGTCTCGCTGGCGCGCCGGACCGAGCGGCTCGACCCTCTACGGTCTCGACCTCGCCGATCCCAGCGACCCGGTCCCGCTTCCCGACGGGCTGCTCCCGGTGCAGCGCGATCTCGACAGCGACACGGACAACTCCGGCGTGCTCAGCTTCCTCGACACGCTCGTCTTCACGCCCGGCGGTCTCCGGGCGATCGCGCCGGCGCTCAAGGCCAACAACGTCACCGGCACCCACCAGACCGGCACCGAGCTCAGCTCGCAGACCACTGCCCGAGCCGCGCTCGCCGAGGTCTTCGCCGAGGAGGGCGCCATCGTCGAGAGCGTGCGCCACAGCTTCGACGACCTCGACTACGCCTCCGCGCTCGTCCCGACGGCGATCGGCGACGTCCTCTACATCGCCATGTACGGCGCGCGGCAGATCCTGGCGGTCGACGCCTTCAGCTTCGACGTGGTCGGCTCGATCGCGGGCGCCGGCATCGGCCCGCGGGGCCTGGTGCTCGACGAGGCCGGCGAGCACCTCTTCGTCTGGGCCGAGCTCGAGCGGAGCGTGCGCGTCTACGACGTCACCGACCTGAGCGTGGAGCCGTCGCTCCTCGCGGCGATCGACACCATCGACGACGAACCGCTCGACCCGGAGGTGCTCCGCGGCAAACAGATCTTCGCCAGCTCCGTCGACCCGCGCATGAGCCGCACCAGCTACCTGAGCTGCGCGAGCTGCCACCTGGACGGGGAGGGCGACAACCTCGTGTACGACTTCACCCAGCGCGGCGAAGGTCTCCGCAACACCATCGCGCTCGAAGGAAGCGCGCAGCACTTCCCGCTGCACTGGAGTGGGAACTTCGACGAGGTCCAGGACTTCGAGAACGACATCCGCCTGCACCAGGGCGGCACCGGCTTCCTCTCCGAGAGCGACTGGACTGCCAGCATGGATCCACTCGGCGCGCCCAAGGCCGGCCGCAGCGAAGAGCTCGACGCCCTCGCCGCGTACGTCGCCTCCCTCACCGACACCGGCGAATCACCGGTCGAGCTCGACGACACCGAGCGCACCGAGGGCGAAGCCCTCTTCACCAGCGCCGGCTGCGCGGCTTGCCACACGGGCGCCGCCTTCACCGATGGCCTGGCCCACGACGTCGGCACCATCACCGAAGCCAGCGGCCAGCGCCTCGGCGCCGAGCTCACCGCCATCGACACGCCCAGCCTCCGCGCACTCTGGCGCACCGCCCCCTACCTCCACGACGGCAGCGCCGACACCCTCCGCGACGTCCTCACCACCAAGAACCCCGCCGACCAACACGGCACCACCAGCACCCTGAGCGACCCCGAGCTCACCACCCTCGAGCGCTACCTCCAGTCCCTGAATTGAAGGGGGACACTCCCCCCCTCCCGATCCCCCGAGAATACAGGGCGCTCCGAGAGCAAAATGAAAACACTCGGCCGAGGGCGCTACATCACCTCGCCCGGCAGCCCCGACCACGTGTGCGCCTGCGGCCCCGCCGCCGGCACCACCTCCACCGGGATCCCCGTCAGCCGCGCCATCCCACCCACCCGCTCGAGCGCCTCCGGTCCATCCGCCGCCAGCAGGTTCACGTTCACCCCACGCGTTTGGCTCGCCACCTTCAGCCCCTTCGCGTGCTGATGGCCCCACCCATGCGGCAGCGCGCACGTCCCCGGCATCAGATCCGCGCTGAGCGCGACCGGCAGCCGCACCGTCGCGGTCGCGCTCGTCACGTCCGCCATCGCGCCGGCCTCGAGCCCGAGCCGCTGCGCGTCGTCCGGGTGCACGTAGAGGTGGTTGGTCCCCTTCCGCACGAAGGGCTCGTGGTCGTGCATCCAGCTGTTGTGCGTCGTCACGTGTCGCTTCGTGATCAGCTTCATCTTCCCCGCGTCGCGCTTCTCCCGCGCGAAGGTCGCCTCGAGCACCCGACTCGCCTCCGCGACCATCGCGTCCGGCGCCAGGTCCACCCGCCCGTCGTCGGTCACCACCCGCGAGCCGAGAAAGCTCCCCGGCCGGTGGTCGCCGCGTCGAACCCCATGGCTCTCCCGAAGCAACGACGAGAACCCCGGCTGCCGACAGGCGCGCAGCAGCAGGTCGAGCAAGAGCTTCTGCGGGATCCCCTCTCCGCCAAGCGCTTCGTTCACCCGGCGCATGCCGCTCATCGCCGCCTGCGCGACCTTCGATCCGAAGAGATCCACGCCGCACGCCTTGCACAGGTCGAGGTAGATGGTCGCCTCGTCGCGCTGCTCGCCGGTCGGCGGCACCAGCGCCTCGGTGGCCTGCAGGTAGGGCCGGCTCTGCAGCCCCAGCATCAGCGGGAACACGAAGGGCAGGTCCGGTCGCTGCAGCGGCGCCACGCAGGGAAAGACCACGTCTGCGAGGGTCGCCGTCTCGCTCGGCAGGATGTCGAGCACCACCAGCAGCTCGAGCTCGCGGAACGCCTTCGCGAGGCGGCCCGAGTTCGCCATGGTCAGCAGCGGGTTCCCGCCGGTCACGAAGAGCACCCGCACCTGTCGCTCGCCCGGCGTGAGGATCTCGTCGGCCAACACCCCGCCCGGGAACGTGTCGTTCGTCGCCCGGAACCCACCGACCCGCGACTCGTCGGTCCGTAGCAACGCGCCGGTCTTCTTTCCGAACGCGGGGAAGTCGATGACCCCCTCGCCGACCAACGTGCCGCCGCGCCGGTCGAGGTTGCCGGTGACGAAGTTGATCGTCTCCTGCAGCCAGAACGCGAGCGCTCCGTGTCCGCCCATGTTCACGCCGGTCGAGCTGTAGAGCGCGGCGCCGTCGGCCGCGAGATAGGCATCGACCATTCGCCGCAGCACCTGCGGATCCATCCGCGTGACCTCCGCCGCCCGCTCCGGGGTCCACGCCCGGACGACCGGCTCGAGCCGCTCGAAGTGCTTGCCGTGCTCCGCGATCCGCTCGCGGTCGACCGCACCCCGCGCGAGGACCTCGTGCAGGAACGCCAGGTAGAAGAACACATCGGTCCCCGGCCGGATGAACACGTGCTCGCCTGCGACCTTCGCGCTCTCGGTCTTGCGCGGGTCCACGAAGAAGAGCGCCGCGCCCCGCCGCTCGATGCTGCGGAGCCGCTCGATCGGATTCGAGACCTGAAGGAACGACCACTTCGAGATCGCCGGGTTCGCACCGACCACGATCAGGCACTCCGTGTGGTCCACGTCCGGGAAGGGCTGCGTGAAGGGGAAGCCGTAGACTCCCGTCGCGGCCGCGAACTTGTTCGCGCAGTCCTGCGTCGCCGACGAGTACATCGACTTGCTCCCGACAGCCGTCATGAAGCCCTGCGCGAAGATCGGGTGCAGTACGCCGAAGCCCGCGGCCGTGCCCACGTACATCGCGATCCGATCCGGATGGATCGCGCGCTCGCGCCGAACGACCTCGCCCACCTGCTGGAGCGCCTGGTCCCACGTGCCTCGCTGCAGCTCACCGCCGCGTCGGATCAGCGGGTACTGCAGCCGATCGGGCGAGCGCAGATACTCCGCCTGCCGCAGCCCCTTCACGCAGCTGTAGCCGCCGGTCGCCACGTGTGACTTGTCCGGTCGCAGCGCGACGATCTGGTCACCCCTCACGTCGGCTTCCAGCCCGCAGAGGGCTTCGCAGATCCGGCAGAAGGTGGTCTCGGTGCGGGTCTCGCTCATTGCGCGGGAGGATAGCGCAGCCCATGGCGGAACCATGGCGATGACGATCCGCGCGTATCTGAACTCCGCCGGCACCAGCTGGCCCAAGCCCGAGCCGGTTCACGCCGCGGTCCGTGAGGTCGCCGAGAGCGACCCGATGGCTTGGGCCTCGCGTTTCGAACGCGACCACGAGGCGGTGGCCTCAGCCCTCGGTGTGCCCGCCGCGCAGCTCTTGCCGACACCGGGCTGCACGTCCGCGCTCGCGCTCGGACTCGCAGACATGCCGTGGGAACCTGGCGACCGGCTGCTGATCTCGAGCTTCGAGCACCACGGGCTCGTGCGTCCGGCGGAGCTCCTCGCTCGCCGCGGGGTCGAGGTGGTCCGCATCCCACCGGCGGGCGATCGGCCGCTCGATCTCGACGTGCTGGAGGCGGAGCTGCGCCACGGCGCGCGCTGTGTCGCCGTCAGCCATGCCGCCAACGTGACCGGCGCGCTCCTCCCGGTGGACGAGGTGCTCGCGCTCGCTCGTAGCCACGACGCCATCACACTCGTGGACGCCGCACAGAGCGCCGGTTGGCTGCCCCTCCCCGACGCCGACGTCGTCACCGTAGCCGGCCACAAAGGCCCACACGCGCCTTGGGGCATCGGCGCGCTCGTGGTTCGACGGAACGTGGCGATGGTCACGCCGGCCGCGGTCTGCAGCCTGGACGACGGGCCGAGCTGTGCACCGATGCCGAGCTATTGCGACGCAGGCTCGGTCAACCGCTCGGCGCTGGCGGGCATGGCGGCCGGGCTCGCGTGGATCGGCGCTCGCTCCGACGCGCTGGTGGAAGCTCGCGAGAAGCTCGCCCCGATCGAGGCGGTCGCACGCGCGAAGGGCGCGACGGTCCACGGTCCGCCAGGGGCCGAACGCATGCCCACCCTCGCGCTCTCGACCGGCAGGCCGGTGGCCGAGCTCGGCGCGGCGTTGGCGGCGGAGGGAGTGGTCGTCTCCGCGGGCCTGCAGTGCTCGCCGATCGCGCACGAGACCCTCGGCACCCCCGACGGCGTGGTGCGCATCAGCGTCGGACCGATGATCGACGAGGCCGCGATCGACCACGCCTGCGCCGTCCTCCAACGAGTGCTCTGAGCCGAGCCGAGGAAATTCTGCGCGGGGGTGAAAGAACTTCTCGGCCGGTGACGTTGTCACGATGTCATGCGGGAGCGGCGGAGCGGTTCGGTGGTCTGGATTCTCGCGGGCTTCATGGTCCTCTCCATCGGAGTCGCGGTCTGGGCGCTCTCGGGTGGACCGGGACCCGCGACCGTCGCCAGAGCGGGCGACGGTTCCTCACGCACCGACGAGCGCGGCCATCGCGGTCAGCGCGCCTGGTCCGATCCGGCGGAGCGCACGAGCCACTGGGGCTCCGGCCCGGCCGACGCCGGGACCGCCGCGACCGACCCGCAGGTCGCGGCCTACGAGCGGAGCTGGCAACGCTTCGGCGACGCCGGACCTGGTGCCCGCGCGCCAGACTTCTCGCCGGTCACCCACATCGGGGTGTTGAACTCGGTCGAGGGCGACACGCCGGTGGAAGAGGGGGCGCGCTGCGAAGTCCGCCTCTTGCCAGTGCTCAGCAGTCTCTTCAACTGTGTCGTCCGCGTCGCGTGCGACGACGTCGTCCTCTACCCCGATCAGGATCAGCAGGCCGGCTATGCGCCCTGCGACGTGAGCGATGGGATCGCGCTTCGGGCCACCGACGATGGCGTGACGACGGAAGATGGCGACCCCACCGTCGACGTCGACGTGCTCGGCCGCCGTGTTCGCGTTCACGATGATGGGCCCGGAGTGGCTCCATTTTCGGCTGATATCGGACTGATTCGGCTCATGTGAGCACCGATACGGCCGATAGCGCCCGAAAAGGCACCCGCAAGTGGGGGCACGTGCTGTACGATCCGCCGCATGCGCAGCCGATTCTTCTTCGCGATCGTCGCCCTCGCCGCCGGATGCGGTGGCCTTCGGCTCACGATGGTGGACTCGTCCTATCAGGAGCCGAGCAACGTCGCGGTCTTCTTCACCGTCGACACCAGCGGTGGCGACCCGGTGGGTGGGCTCGAGGCGACCGACTTCAAGATCTACGAGGACGGCCAGCTGGTCTCGCCAGACGAGAGCCAGCAGACGATCATCAACCCCGAGGTCGCGGCCGAGCACTACACGCTGCTCATCGTCGACATGAGCGGCAGCGTCACCGAGAGCGACCAGGTCGGCCTCATCGCCGACAGCGCCCAGTCCTTCACCGCAGCGCTCGAGGGCGTGCAGAAGGTCGGCATCTACGCCTTCGACGGCTCCGAGGAGCTGCACCCGATCCAGCCCTTCCGCGCCAACAGCGCCGGCATCAACCGCCTGCGCGGCTTCCGGACCCGCGACCCTTCGACCAACCTCCATGGCGCGCTCCTGCAGTCGGTCGAGGTACTCGACGAGGCCATCGCGCAGGGTGAGAACCCGCTGCGCTTCGGCACCATCGTGGTCTTCACGGACGGCACCGACCGCGCGAGCCGCGTCAGCTTCGGCGAGATGGACAGCGCACTCGACAACTCGGGCTATGACGTCTTCGCCATCGGTGTCGGCAACGAGATCGACGAGGCCGTGCTCAACGACATCGGCCACTCCGGCTACGTGCTCATCAACGACAGCCACGCGATCGCCGCCGCCTTCGAGGCGATCAGCGAGCGGATCCTCGGCTTCACCAAGCGCTTCTACCTGCTCAGCTACTGCAGCCCGGCGCGCGCAGGCATCCACGAGGTCACCATCGAGGCCGTGGTCGGTGAGCAGACCGGTTCGCTCGACTACGAGTTCGACGCGACCGGGTTCGGTCCGCGCTGCAACCCGTCGCGACCGCCTCCCTTCGACATGAGCGGTCGCAACGTGAACATCCGAGGGCCCGCCCGTGGCCGCATCGAGGTTCGCGTCGAGGCCTCGGCCTCCGCCAGCGCCGGCGGGAGCGCCGAGGTCGAAGTGGAGTGAGCTTCGCTCATTTTCGTGCACGCTCGCCTTGGCAGCGAGGTCGCCGGGCGGTAGGGTGGTCGAGTTGGAAGTAAGCCTTCCAACTTCCCAGGAGAGCCCTTGAGCCAGGCCCAGACCAAGAAGCCCGAGACCGACGAAGAGACCACCGACGAGGTGGAGCGAGTGAAGATGAGCAAGCTGGCCCGCATGAGCGGCGTGCCGGCGGCGACCATCAAGCACTACGTGAAAGAGGGGCTGCTCCCGGAGCCTCAGCGGACCAGCCGGAACATGGCCTACTACCCGGTCTCGCTGGTCCCGCGGATCCGCGCGATCAAGGAGCTCCAGTCGACGCGCTACCTCCCCCTGAAGGTCATCAAGGAGGTCCTCGACGAGGCGGCCGCGACCGGCATCACGCTCGGCCAGGCGGTCGAGGCGGTCCTCCGTCGGCAGGCGGGCGACGAGTTCAAGACGCGCGAGGAGCTCCTCGAGGCCGGTGTCCCGAAGGGCCAGCTCGAAGCCTTCGAGTCCTTCGGCCTCGTCGAGATGGTCGAGCGCGACGGGAAGCAGGGCTTCACGGGCGACGACCTCTCGTTGCTCCGCGTCCTCGGTTCTGCGCGCCGGGCGGGCATCACCCAGGAGATGCTCCCCTACACGATTCTTCAGCCCTACATGAAGGCGGTCCGGGATCTGGCGGAGCTCGAGCTCGACCTCTTCGAGAAGGGCGTCGCGCCCCACGCCGGCGACGAGCTGCAGCACCTCGTGCTCGTCGCGTCCGAGCTCAGCGAGCGCCTCGTCGTCGTCCTCCGGCGCAAGATGCTCACCTCGCTCGCCCGCCAGCGGCGCAGCTGACTCCGGCTCCTGCCTGGCGTCACCCACTGACGGCAGGAGCCCTTTGCCTCGCACGGAGTCACGGAGCCACAGAGTTCACGGAGAGAACGAATGGTTGTGCCTCCCATCCACGCGGTCGGTGCATCGTCGACCCGTGGTTCGAAGATGGCGCCGCGGCACCAATGACGAGCTTGCCCCTCTTCTTTTCTGTGTTTCCTCTGTGAACTCTGCGGCTCCGTGACTCCGTGCGAGGCAAAGCTGAAATCGCCCACGACCGGGCTGCGATTGGGGCGGACGGAACGAAAAACGCCTCGCTCCGAAGAGCGAGGCGTTTCTCAGGCAGAGCCAGCGCTCAGCGAACTCGGAACGGGAAGTTCACGCTGAAGCTGTCGCGGGAGAAGGCCGGCACGCGGGCCGAGCGGACACCGCGGGAGACGCAGCTCTGGACGGCCGGCGGGACGCCGGTGACGCGGACGCTGCGCACGCGGCCGGAGCTCGCGAAGCTGATGGCCGCGTTGGCGACGCCGGCGGTGCCGCTGCCGCAGCTGGCGACGCGACCGGAGACGCCACGGAGGGCGCGACCGACGTCGTCACGAGAGGGCTGCGCCGGGAGGTTCGCGTTCGACATCGAGGCGGCCATCGCCGTCATGCCGCCGCCACCGCTGATGGCCTGGTCGAGCAGGTCGTCGATGCTGCCCATCGCGGTGTTGCGGGTCATGGAAGCGGGCGCCGGGTCGCTCATGGCAGTCGAGCCGCCAGTCGAGCCACCGGTCGAGCCACCGCGCGAGCCGCGGCGGGCGCGACGGGAGCGTCGGCCGGAGTCGCCGCCCTCGTCCTCTTCGTCGCCAGCCTCGTCTTCTTCGCCGCCTTCGTCATCGCTGGCCTCTTCGGCCATCGTGCCGGTCACGGGCTGGCCGGCGTTCGTCGTGGCGGGCTCGGTGCCGTTCGGGTTCGCGGCCGCGGTCGCCGGCATCTCCGGCGTACCCGGACCCGCCGTGTTCGCGCCGGGGGCGCCGGCCTGAGCCACGGGAGCGGGCTCGCGGGTGAGGACCACGATGAGCGCGACCAGGAGGCCGACCACGAGGAGGCCCACGCCGCCGAGGATCAGCATCATCTTGCTGTTGCCCTCTTCGGGCTCCGGTGCCGCCGGAGCGAGCACGGGCGCGCCGAGCGAGGAGCCGAGGCCGCCGCTGCCGCCGATGGAGAGCAGGTCGTCGGCGCCACCGCCGCCGCCGCCACCACCGAGGCCACCGCCACCACCGCCACCGCCGGTCGCGGCGGTCGCGCTCGCGAGGGCGCGAATGTCGATCAGGCCGGAGCCCTCACCGCTGGCGTGGCCGGGCGCCGGGCCCGAGCTGGCCATCGGCGCGGGAGAGGGACCGCCGCCACCATCGCTCGGACCGCCGGTCGCGAGGGCCTGGAGGTTCGAGAGCGAGAAGAGCACGGAGTTCTCGTTCCGCGCGCCGGTCATCGCCTGCTCCTGCGAGACTCGCGGGCTGGGCGAGGCCACCACGTCGTCGTCGGCTCCGCCGTCGTCGTCGCCGCCGAAGGGGCTCGCCGCCTCGCCGCCACCGGCGAAGAGGTCCGCGCCCGGGTCGGCTGCTGCGCCGCCACCGGCGAACGCATCGTCATCCCCGCCGGCGAAGGGGTCACCGCCGCCGCTGAAGGGGTCGTCGCCCATGCCGCCGGCGGCAGCGCCGCTGTCGGCCGGCTGCTCGCCGCTGATCGCGGTCACGAGCTCGGGGACGTCGCGGGCGGGCTTCCATCCGTCGAAGCCCTCCTTCCAGACGTAGGCTTCCCAGTCGATCGTTCCCTCGGTGATCATCGCGCCGAGTTGAACGGGAGCGAAGGGGCCCTGCTGGTCGCCATCGACCACCACGTGCCAGACCTGGTCGCTGCCATAGTCGAACACCTGGGTTGCAGCCTCTTCCTCCTCTGCGGCGGCGACCTGATCGCCGCGGACGACGATCACGTTCGTGCACTTCTTGCAGCGAATCTTGAAGACCTTGCCGGCGACCTTCTCGTCGGCAATCGAGTACTTGGCGGAGCAGTTGTCACAGACGATCTTCATCGAGCGCTGACCTGTGCTTTCGGTGCGTTGGGGGGTTTGGGGAGGAGAATCCCGAAGGGGTGCGCGATGATAGCTCTTGCGTCCGCGAGCGATCAAGCAACCGGTCGGGCTGTTCCTCTCCGTTCGTAGTGTTCTGACACCTCGCCCGGGCCCCACTTGGGTGAACGTTCGGGATTTCTCGCCCGCGAGCCGTCAATTCACGGTCTCGAGGGGCGTTCCGTCCTGTCCGCAGAAGGTTTTTTCCGGTCCGTACGTCGTCCCGCACTTCGGGCAGACCTTCTTTCCAGCGCCCTCTTCGTGCTTCTGGCGCGCGACGAAGAAGGCGTAAGGCAGGAGCTCGTCTCCATCGGCGCTGCATCGGGCGCTGCCGGCGGCGTAGCCACGACGGCAGGTCGGGCAGATCATCCCCTGCGCCTTCACCTCGGGGCTCTCGGGGTCGAGGAGCCGCGCGCCGTCGTTCGGACAGAACTCGGTGTCGGCATCGGCCTCGTGGTCGCACACGGGGCAGACCCGCTCGGGTCGTTTGGTCGTGGCTCCGGCGGCTCGGATCGCATCGTCCGCCGCCGCGGTCGGCGTGGCTGCGACCGCTGCGGGGGGAGCGACGAAAGGTGCCTCTTCCTCTTCGGGTCCCTTGCGGCCCCGGACCACGAACACGACCGAGAGCCCGATGAGGAGCAACACGCCGAGACCGGCGCCCAGCCACCAGAGCTGGAAGCCACCGCCACCATCGGCCGCGCGGGCCGCGACGCCGCTCGCGCCCGCCGCCTCGGCGTTGCCGGTCGAGGTGGGCACCATGGAGCTGCTGCCCTGGGCGACCAGGTCGGTGAGGTCGTCGATCGCGACCGTGACTCGTGCGCTCGCGCCGAGCGTGCCGCTGGTGGCCTGCACTCGGAACGTGCCCTCCGCGTCGGCGGCGGTCTCGCCCGCGAAGAAGCACTGCCCGTCGATGCGCGCGCTGCGACCTTCGGCCGAATCCAGCGAGAGCCGCACCGGCTGGTCCGGAACGCGACAACCGGCCGAGTCGGTCACCCGCGTCCGGAAGCAGACGCGCTCACCCGCGTGGAGCTCGGCCCGGCGAGGCGAGATCACCAGGCGCGACGGCCGGCCCGGCGTGCAGTTCGCGGGCTCGGGCTGCTCCGGCTCGGCGACCGCCGCCTCCTCGACCACCCGGTTGAACGTCTGCCGTGAGCGGCGGGTCGCCGTGCACCGCGAGTTCCGGAGGCTCCAATCCCAGCGGGTGCTCTCGGTGAACACGATCCGGTCCTGCCCCTCCGCTCGGAAGGTGTAGGTGCCGGTCTCGCCCTGCGCCGTGTTCGGCGGCGTACTGCAGCGAATCGTCCAGGTCGTGCCCTGCACGGTCGCGCCGGTTCGACGAAGCCCTGGCTGGTCGGACCAACACTGCTGGGTGCTTCCGCGGACGGCGCCGCTGAAGGTCAGGTGGTCGCCACTCTGCGTGATCCGAACCGTCCCGCCGCGCTCCGTCTGGCGCAGCGGGATCCCGCCGGGGCAGTCCTCACCCCAGCTCTGCAGCTCGATGCCGATCCCTTTGGAGGTTGCCGTCCACTCCCCCTGGAAGGGACCGTCGGCGAACACCGCCGTGGGCGTCGCGAGATCGAGGAGCGCCACCGCGAGGGCGACGAGCACACCTCGGCTCGCGGAGCGAGACTGCGGCACCTGCGCCGAGAACATGCAGGTCCCTTTACCACGAGCGCCCCGCCACGTGGGACGTGGCGGGGCGCTCGTGAGAGTTGGTGGCTGACCCTTCAGCCCTGAGCCTTCAGCTTCTCGACTTCCTTGGTCATCTCCGGAACCGCATCGAAGAGGTCGGCGACGAGGAAGTAGTCCGCGACCTGCGCGATGGGCGCCTCGCGGTCCTTGTTGATGGCCACGATGGTCTTGGAGCCCTTCATGCCGGCGAGGTGCTGGATGGCACCGCTGATGCCGACGGCGATGTAGAGCTTCGGCGCGACGACCTTGCCGGTCTGGCCGACCTGCAGATCGTTGGGCACGTAGCCCGCGTCCACGGCGGCGCGCGACGCGCCCATGGCGGCGTTCAGCGCGTCGACGAGCGGCTCGAGCACGTTCTCGAAGTTCTCCGCGCTCTTCAGGGAGCGGCCACCGGAGACGACGACGTCGGCCTCGGTGAGCTCCGGGCGCTCGCTCTTCACGACCTCGAGGGACAGGACCTCGATCTTGGAAGCGGCCTCGCCACCGTCCTCGGCCGCGAAGGCCTCGACCGGGCTGCTCGAGCCGGCCTCGGGGGCCGGGTCGAACTCGGACTGGCGCACCGTCACCACCTGGACGTCGGTGGTGATCTTCAGCGTACCGAAGACGTTACCGGCGTACATGGGGCGGGTGTAGAGCAGGTCGGAGCCGTCGACCTCGACGCTGGAGATGTCGGAAGCGACACCAGCGTCGATCTTGGCGGCGACCCGCGGGAGGAGATCCTTGCCGTACGAGCTCGCGCAGGCGGCGACCACACCGTAGCCGTCGGCGGCCTTGGCGACCGTGGCGGCGAAGGTCTCGGAGACGTAACCGCCGCCGACCTCGGAGTGGAGCACCTTGCGGGCGCCGTACTGGGTGAGCGCGCCGGCCGCGCCCTCGGCGCCCTCGCCGATGGCGAGGATGTCGAACGCGCCGCCCGTGCCCTCGGCGACCTGCTTGGCGAAGGTCACCGCGGCGAGGGTGGTCTTTCGGGGCTGGCCCTCGGTGAGCTCAGCAACGACTAGAACATCGGTCATCTCTGGTGCCTCCTCAAAGGACCTTGGCGTCGGAGTGGAGCTTCTGAACGAGCTCCTCGACCGACTCCACGAAGGTGGTGCTCCCCGAGCGGGCGGGGGGCAGATCGAACTTCACGTATTCGTTGACTCGCTTGGCCTCGACGCCGAGGTCGGCCAGGGACTTCTCGTCCACCGGCTTCTTCTTCGCCTTCATGATGCCCTTGAGCGAGGCGTAGCGGCCGCCCTCGGACTCCGGGTAGGCGAAGTCGGCGGGGGTCACACCGTTCTTGACCGACTCCGGCTGGAGAATGCGGTCGGAGCTGGTGAACACGCAGGGCGACTGGACCTTGAGGGTCTGCTGCCCGACGTCGAGCTCGCGCTTCACGGTGAAGGACTTGCCCTCGTCGTCGGTCGAGATGGCCATCGCGTAGTTCACGAGGGGCCAGTCGAGCATCTCGGCGAGCTTGGTGCCGGCGACGTTCGAGTCACCGTCGGCCGACTGCTTGCCGAAGAAGATGACGTCCGGCTTCTCTTCCGCGGCGATCGCGGCGATGACCTGGGCCACCACGTGCGAGTCGAGGCTGTCGTCGTCGGACTCGACGAGGATGCCGCGCTCGGCGCCCATCGCGAGACCCTGGCGGATGGTCTGCACCGCGTCCTTCGGACCGATGGAGACGAGGACGACCTCACCGACGCGGTCCTTGCTGGAGCCGTTCTCGGTGAGCCGCAGCGCGGCCTCGAGGCTCCACTCGTCGAAGGGGTTCATCTTCCACTCGAGGCCGTCCGACGTGACCTTGGTGCCATCGCCTGAGACCTTGACCTTGTTCGCGTTGTCCGGATCGGCGACGCGCTTGACGGGGACGAGGATTTTCATCCTGTTTCCTCCATGCTGTTGGGGCAGAGCGCGACTGGGGGCATCGCGCGGGACTGTTCTCGCTGCCGTGCAAGCGCGCCCGAGGCACGTACCGCCGGCAGCGGGGATCTAGAGAGCATGACGCGCTGAGTCAAGCAGCACCTCCGGCGCGCGCGCGAAGGCCGTCGAGGAAGAGCTCGGTCGACTGCAGCGCGGCCTTTCGGAGGTTCGCCGGGTCGGGCGGGGTGTCCTTGCCCTCGGCGAGCGGCCCGAGCGCCCAGGTGAGCGCGAGCCCATCGAGGGCGCCCCAGAGCGCGCGGGCCGCGACCCGAGGACTCAGGTCCTGGCGGAAGACGCCTTCCTTCTGGCCCGCGGCGATCACACCCGCGACCAGCTCGAGGTAGCGCACGAAGAGCGGCGCCGCGTACTGCTTGAGCAGCCGCGACGACTGCCGGAGGTTCACCGTGATGACCTCGGCCAGATCCCGCTGGTCCTCGAGGAGCCCCAGCTGGATCCCGACGATCTTCCGCACCTTCTCCTCGACCTTGCGGTCGCTCTTGGCGATCTCGCCGAGGATCTCGAGGAGCTTCTCGATGCGGTCCTGGAAGATCGAGATCAGGACGTCGTCCTTGTTCTCGAAGTAGAGGTAGATGGTGCCGTCCGCGACCCCGGCGGCCTTCGCGATCTCGCTGACTCGGGTGTCGTAGAAGCCCTTGTCGGCGAACACGGAGATGGCCGCCTGGAGGATCCGCTCCCGCTTCTCCGCGGACGCGCCCTTCTTCTTCGGTGCCGCCTTGGCGCCCTTCGCGCTCATCGACACACCACCGGTGAACCGCCATTCATCGGCGGGGGAGCTAGCACGCCCCCGCGGCTCGGGTCAACGCGGGCGGGCCACCCACGCTGGACTCGGCCGCTCTCGACGCATCCGGCTAATCGTCCGACGCTGCGCCTTCGCGACGCTGGAGCGAGGGGAAGCCGACGCCGGGCTCCCGACGGCCGATCACGAAGGAGGGCTGCGCGTCGCGGAGCGCTTCGATGACGAGCCCATCGGGCACCGGCGGCTCGGTCGTCCCATCGCGGGCCAGTCGTCGAGCGGCTCGCCGCGGCTCGCCGGTCGCCCAACGAAGGGTCTCGTTCATGGCGTTCAGATCGACCCGGACGTTGCGTATCGCGCGTTGGAGCCGTCGGGGCACGGCCTCGAGCTGTTCCTCTGGGAGATCGAAGGCGATCAGCGCCCAGGCCATCCCTTCACCAGCGCCGCCGTCCCAGGCATGGACCGGGAGCCCGGCGTCGATGGCAGCCGCTCCGAGCGCTCGCGCGAACGCGCGCGCGGCGGTCGCCGCGCCGCGCCCCTCGGCGTCGACCGCGAGCGCGACCGCGACCCGAGGGGTGTGGCTCGCCTGCTGCTCGGCGCGGAGCGTGATGTCGGCCGGTGACCGGTCGATCGTGGTCGGCGCCTCGCCGGCGTCGAGCATGCCGAGCACGGGAGCGACCCGGTCGATGGCGGTCGTCGGGTCGACGTCGCCGACCACTGCGACGACGGTGCGTGCGCCGACCCGTGCCTCGTCGAGGAAGTCGTCGATCGCGCGGACCGACGCCGCGCCCGAGTCGCTGCCTTCCGGCGCGACGAGCCCCGGGTTGCCGGGTGCGATCAGCCGGGCCGCCCACGTTCGGGCCGGGCGCTGCCGCGCGATCTCGCGGACTCGATGACGCGCCTGCGCGACGAGCTCGGCGTCTGGACCGGCCATCGCGCAGCGCGCGACGGCAGCCAGGTCCCTCGCCGTACCCGAGTACACGAGGCCCCAGCCGGTGCTCTCCGCGAAGGGGTCGACCGGCAGGTCGCAGGCCGCCGCCAGCGCGCGGGCCGCGATGGCCGCTCGTCCGTGCGCACCCGGCGGAGACTCGTTCGGACCGCCGGCGAAGCGGACCACGATCCCGACCGGTCCAGGCACTCGCTCCGCTCGCACCTGCGCGCCGTTGGCGAGCCGCACCGCGCCCCGGCGTCCGTCGACCTCGCCTTCCCGTTCCGGCGCGGCGGAGGCGACCGCGTGAGCCACGGTCGTCTCGACTCGCTCGGTGCAGACGTCCAGCTCGGGTCGACCGCGGCCTTCGGCGCAGGACACACCGACACCCAGCGCGCGGACGGAGCCGGTCCCGGCGCCCAGCCAGCGGCTGACGATGGCCACCGTGGGGTCGGCCTCTTCCTCTTCGGCTGCCGAGGTGATCGGGTCGCCCGCCAGCGCGAGCGTGGCGACCTGGTGGGTGCGGGCTTCGAGATCCGGGCCGCCGTTCACCAACACGACGGTCCCGCCGCGCAGGCCGAACACTCGCGCGCCGGGGAGGGCGGTGGCGGCCGCATCGGCTGCGGCCGGGTCGTCGAAGAGCGCGGCGATGGCGGTCGCGCCGCGAGCGGCGGTCTCGGTCAGGCTGCGAGCGCCGGCGGCGGGAACATCGCGTGCGGCGCGCGGCGCCCCCGCCCGTGGCCAACCGGCGGTGACGCGCTCGACCCGCGCTCGCGCATCGTCCGGCAGGTCCCCCTGCAGGATCAGCAGCGCACGGCTCACGCCGTAGTGGGCGGCCCAGAACGTGCGGACCGCGTCCGTGGTGAGCGCCTCGTCGTCCTCCACCGATCCGAGCGGGTCGATCGCGGACGACTCGAGCGCGGCGGCGACCGCCATGACCTCCGCGCGGCGGCGCGGGTCGGCGGACGCCCGACGGCGCGCACCTTCGAGGCGCGCTCGGAGCGCAGCGTGCATCTCGGGGTCGAGCTCCCGCATGCCGAGCGCGCGGCCGAGCGGCTCGAGGCACGCGTCGAGATCTTCGCGCTCGCAGCGGGCTTCGAAGACCGTGGCGTCCGGGGTCGCCATTCCGTCGCCAGCGGCCCAGGCCGCGAGCGTGGCCGTCGCCGGTGGCGTTCCATCGCGGCTGCCGGCGTCGATCCACAGCGACGCCCGAACCAGGCCTCGCGTAGCCCGCGGTCGGAGCGCGAGCTGGAGCTCGCCGACCTGGGCGACCGCGGCCTGGGGCTGGGGCACCGGCGTCGGTGTCGTCTCGCCCCGGATCGGGCATCCAGCGAGCAGCAGCGCGCCGATCGGCAGAGCGAGCCTCATGGCGC
This sequence comes from Deltaproteobacteria bacterium, assembly GCA_017644045.1. GTDB lineage: Bacteria > Myxococcota_A > Polyangia > Polyangiales > Houyiibacteriaceae > UBA1660. The sequence goes on along the minus strand of JAEPMI010000005.1, from coordinate 11,053 downwards.
GTCGAGCTCCTCGCCCTGCCGCAGGCGGCTGAGGTTCTCCCGATGGCGCCAGATCACCAGCACCACGATGGCCGCGACCGCGTAGGTGGGCGGCGTGAGTCGGTCGATCGCTCCGACCGTGGCCAGCGCGACCAGCACTCCGCTCAGCGAACCGACGCTGGTCTTGCCCGTGACCTTCCGGAGCACGAGGAAGGTGAGGAGCCCGGCACCGAGCGCGATCGGCTGGAGCACCGCGACCACCCCGGCCGCCGTCGCGACACCCTTGCCGCCGCGGAAGCCGAAGTAGAGCGGGTAGCAGTGGCCCACGACCGCCGCGAGGGCTGCGCCGGCCGTGTAGGGATCGAGCCGCCCGAGCAGCCACACGCCCACGCCGACCGGGAGCGCGCCCTTGGCGGCGTCGAGGAAGAGCACCACCCGAGCGGTCCGGCTACCGAGCGCCCGCCCGACGTTCGTCGCGCCGACGTTGCCGCTGCCGACCGAGCGCAGATCCACCCCGGCCCGCCGCGCGGCGACGATGCCGAAGCAGACCGAGCCGCTCAGGTACGCCGCTGCCGTCAGAGTGGGACCGATCCACACGGCCGCGAGCATGGCTCTCGGCCGGGGCCCGTCGCAACCAGGCGCGACTCGGGTGGCGTGGGGAAGGTCGCGCTCATCTGCGTTCCGGCGACACCTTTGAGCGGCGTTGAGCCCGAGCGCGCTCCACCCTCCAGCGACGTCGTGAGGAGAGGACGGATGAGCGCACTGGGATCCCATTGGCCGGACGAGGTCGACGACGAGGACGAGCTCATGGAAGCCGTGGCCGCAGCCTACGCGGACCGCGAATGGACGATCGAAGAGCTCCACCGACTTCTCGATCGTGGCGGACGACGGCGCCGAGGAGGACGCGGCAAGGCATCGAGGGACGCCCCGCTCCTCCTGCGCGAGTTCATCTTGGCATGCGGCACGATGGGGAGCGGGTGCGAGCTCCTTCGCGGGGACCCTTTTCCGCACTCCGATCAGGTGTTCTTCGAGGTGTTCTCGGTGGGCAATGGGGATTACTGGGTCTGCACGCCGGGGGAGGCGAGCATGGCCCGCCTCGTCGACCACGAGGAAGGCTACTGGCCGAGCGAGCCGATCCCGTTGGGGACGCTGCTGGCCGCATGGCTCTTCCACGACGAGTTGGTCGCTCGGGGACTGACCGACCACTGTGATGCGGACCTCCACGCCAGCGATCTCTGTGTGGTCTGCCCCTGGAGTGTCTTCCAACAGCTCGACTTCTGAGAGCGCTGCCGCGAAGCACGGCATATTCATCCACTCGGCTCTGGTCTAACCTCCGCGGGTGTTCGTCGACGAGCCGCCCGGTCGTTCCGCTCGAGCAAACGAGCTCTTCGGTCGCGATGGGGAGCTGCGGGAGCTCGGGCAAGCGTTCTCCGATGGCGGCAGGCCGGTCGTCGTCGTCGGTCTCCCCGGGATCGGGAAGACGGCCCTCGCGCGTGCGTTCTGCGCGTCGGTCGGCGCGCCCGTCGTGGACTGTGACGTCCACGGACTGAGCGCTCGCGCGGAGCTGGTGGATGCGATCGCGGGTGTGCTCGGCGCTCGCTCGTCGTCGCCCGACCTGGTTCTCCGCGAGCTCGCCGCTCGTGAGAACGCCATCCTGCTCCTGGACGGGGTAGGGCAGCTCGACGCCGACGCGAGTCATTGGGTGGCGAGCGCGTCGGCTCGGGTCTCGATGCTCCTCACGGCGCGGACGCGCCCGGCGTTCCTGCAACTGCGGCTCCTGCGGCTCGGTCCGCTCGCCTACCCGCGGCGAGGCACTCGGGACGATCTCTCCCCCGCCGTCTCGATGGTGGTCGCGCGACTGCGCGACCACGGCATGGCCGAAGTGGACGAGGCGCTGCGGGTCGATGCCACCGCGATCGCCTGTCGCTTGGAGGGGCATCCTGGCGCCATCGAGCTGGCGGTCGCCAGGGCGGCGACGTTGGGCTCGGCTCGTGTGTGCAGAGAGCTCGAGGAGCAGGTCGTTCCGCGCGGTTCGAGCCTCGAGCTCTCCATCCGGCAGTCCCTCAACGGGCTCGACGAGGCCCAGCGAGAGCTCTTGGGCACGCTGGCGCGGCTGCCTGGCCACCTCGAGCTCGACGACCTCTCGATGCTCGCCGACGCTGGAGCCGCCGTGCCCGATTCGCTCCCGGTCCTCGTCGATCGGTCGCTCGTGCAGGTGCACCAGATACCTCACTCACCCTCCACGCTTCGATACTCGGTCCATGCGCTCGTCCGGGAGATCGGCGAAGAGGTCTTGGCTCCGGCGTCCGGGACCGCGTTCGAGGAGCGCCTCTGGCGTTGGGCGGTCCGCGTCGCAGCCGAGTACCTGGACACTCGCTCGACGCATTGCCTGGCACGAGTCGCCCGCAGCGCCGGGATGCTCGAGCGCGCGTGGCGCACAGTGTCCGCTACGGGTGACCACACCCACGAGGCGGCGTGTGTCGCCGCGGCCCTCGCCGCGCTGATGTCCATTCATGGCCCCACGCCCGAGCTCGTCGAGCTCGTGAGCGCGTCGGCCGAGAGCGACGCGCCCGCGGACCTTCGTTCGGAGCTCGTGCGGCAGCTCGCGCTTCGTGACCTCGAGCGCTCCGATACGAGCGGCGCGATCGAGCGCCTCCAGCGGGCCGCCTCGCTCGCTCGGGAGGGCGAGAGCCCCGCCCAGGCCGCGCGCGCGCTCGCTCAGCTGGCCGGCCTGGTGGCGCGAACCGGAGACTTCGAGGCCGCTGGGCAATACGTCGACCAGGCGGAGGACGCTGCGGGGGAGGAGCCTCATCCGCGAATGCTCGTCGGCGCCGTTCGCACCTTCGTCGCGCTCCTCGCAGGCGACCTGGGCGAAGCTCGAAAGCAGGTGGAACGCTACCGCGCGCTCGCCATCCGCATCGGCGACCTCGCCTTCGAGGCGTCTGCTGCGAGTCACCTGGGCAACCTCGCTCACGACGCCGGTCACCGCGCAGAGGCCGCCGAGCACTACGCGCGGGGTCTCGAGCTCGTCGTCGACCCTCGCTACGAAGCGGTCTTCAGCACCCCTCTCGTCGCCCACTTCGTCGGCTATCGCGCGATCGTCCTCCACGAGCTCGAAGACCCGGAAGCGCTCACCCTCTGTCAGGACGCCGTTCGGAGGTCACGCGCTGCCCGATCGGCGCGTTTCGAGGCGCTCTTCGAAGCCTGGCGCGGCGTCATGCTCGCGGCAGCCGGTGACCCCGACTCGGCCGAGCGCGCCATGGATGTTGCCGACGGCGTTGGTACGTCCATCCAGTCGGTGACCAGGGTCCTGCGCGCCCACGTGGACCTCGCGCGGAGTCGCAGCCTCGAAGGCGAGGCACGGTGGTGTGTCTGGGCACGCGCAGCTCGCCGATGGAGCGCGAGCTCTACGGCGGAGGCCGCCCTGTCCCGCGCTCTGCGAGTCGCCCGTCGCAACGTCGAGGCGGCGCTGATCGCCGCCATGCCCACGGTGGAGGGCGAGTCCGGCCTTTGGGTTTCGTGGGATGGGGTCGGGCGGCGCGGCTCGAAGGAGTTCGACTCGTCCCACCGACCGACGTTGCGAGCGATCTTGCTGGAGCTGGTGCTGACGCGCTTGGCAGAGCCTGGGGCGACGCTCTCGGTGGAACACTTGGTGCGCGTCGGATGGCCCGAGGAGAACCCCGTGGGCAGCTCGGGCACCCGGCGGGTCCAGGTCGCGATCTCCACCCTTCGAAAGCAGCTGCTCGGCGACGACCTCGAGACGATCGACGGTGAGTACCGGCTCGCCCCGAGCGCGACGGTCGCCATGAGTCGCTGCATGGACTGACTCGAGGACCTCCCTGCATCGTCGGTGCTGGGGTAGACGGGCCGGGGCTGGTATCGTCGTGCAGGGAGTTGGCGACGGATGAGCACGCAGCCATACGCCGAAGTGGACGCCTCGGAGCTCCCGTTCGTCGTGGTTCACGTGGTGGGGCCGCTGACCGAAGAGGGCTACGAGCGCTACCTGGGTGAGTTGCTCCAGGCCATCCAACTTCGCGGCAGGGTCGGTTTGCGCTTGCACTCGGGAGCACTGCACGCGTTCCCTCCGCGCTACGTGCGCGAGTCGGTGCGGTGGATGCAGGAGCATCGAGACACCCTCGGTCGTCATGTCGCGGGGACGGCGCTCGTGATGACTTCGGTCGCCCTACGCATGGCGGCGCAGGCGATGGTCTGGGCTGCACGTCCCAGCTTTCCGTTCCATGTGGCCGCCAGCACGGCGGAAGCCAACGCGTGGCTTCGGGCTCGGCTCGAGGGGGATCCCGAGTGAGCGAGCACTGGAGTGGGGCGCTCGAGGCCGCTGGACGAGCGCTGGGCTTCGGGTTGTGGCGGCTCGACCTCGTCGATGGTGTCGCCACGTGGGACCACGTGTGCGCCGACCTGCTGGCGATGCAGAGCCCGAGCTCCGCGAATGGGTTCCTGGAGCTGCTCGGGGCCGGCCTCGACGAAGGTGTGCTCCCCGATTGGACTTCGGACCGGGAGTGGGTCTCGCCGTATGTGCGCTTGCATGGAACCGAGGAGCCCCGCTTCGTCCGGTTTGCCGCGCAGCGCCGTGGGACCGTCTGGGAAGGGGCGATGCAAGACGTGACCGCCGAGCGAATGCTCCGCCTTCGGGTGGCCGAGGCCGAGCGCTTGGAGGTCGTCGGACGCTTCAGCGCTGGGGTCGCTCACAACTTCAACAACATGTTGATGATCGTCATGGCGGCTCTGCGGGAGGTCGACCGCACCCTGCAACGGCGCGACGAGCCCGAGGGGCCGTTGCGGAGCGACCTCCGAGCGGCCATGGGCGCCGCCGACCGAGCGGCCGCGGTCGTGGCCGAGCTGACCCACCTGGCACAACGTGACGACGGCGGCGCGCAAGAGCTGGTCGAGGTAGAGAGCGTGATCCGCGAGGCGCTCTTGGGGCTTCGCAGGGTCGCGCCCGATGGGCTCGCGATCGAGGTCGACACCACGCCGGGTCTCTGGGTGCGACAGCCGGCTGGGGCGCTCCAGCAAGTCCTCGGGAACCTGCTCTCGAACGCGGGCTACGCCCTGCGTGGCCGTTCGCGACCGACGGTCTGGGTGTGTGCTCGGAGCACCGAGGTCTTCGGGACGAAGACCTTGGAGGTGGTCGTCGGCGACAATGGAGCCGGAGTCCCCAAAGAGCTGGAGACGCGCTTGTTCGAGCCGTTCTGGACGACCAAAGGTCAGGAGGGCACCGGGCTCGGGCTGGCGACCGCCGCGGAGTCGGTTCGGCGTCTCGACGGACAGCTCGCCCATCGGGAGCGCGAGGGGGGCGGTGCGGAGTTCGTCATCGTCTTGCCCTTGGCCGACGCGCCCGACTCGACATCATTGCCACCGAAGGCTCGAACCGACCTGGATGGCGTTCGGGTGCTGGTGGTCGACGACGAGTCGATGATCCGGCGCCTGCTCCTGCGTGTGCTGCAACGGGCTGGGGCCACGGTCACGGTTGCGGGCGACCTGGCGGGTGCGCGCTCCGCGCTGGAGCCCGCCCACGATGTCGTGCTCCTCGACCGTACGCTCGGGCGAGAACGCGGGCGCGAGCTGGTGCCGGACATTCGCCGGGTCTCGTCGACCACACGAATCCTGTACTTCTCGGGTGAGTCCGTGGACCCCGAAGAGCTCGCGTTGGTGGACGGCGTGGTCCACAAGCCCGTCGCGTCCCCAGAGCTCGTGTCCAGGGTGCGCGAGGCGCTCGATCGGCCGTTCAGGCGGCGCTGACCACGGCCGGCTTGCGGCGCCGGTGCTTCACCACGGCCCGAACGCCCTTCTTCGGGCGGAGGGTGACGCTCGGCGCGAGCTTCAGCTCCTGGTCGGGCAAGAGCTCGAAGTGATAGCGCTGCATGGCGATCGCGAGGATCAGGATGGCCTCCATCATCGCGAAGTGGTTGCCGATGCAGACGCGCGGGCCGCCGCCGAAGGGGAAGTAGGCGTACTTCGGGCGGTCCTTGGCCTTGCTCTTCTCGAAGCGGTCCGGGTCGAACGCCTCGGGGTCCGGGAAGAAGCGTGGGTCCCGGTGGACGATCCACTGGCTGGTGAGCACCTGGGCGCCGACCGGGAGAGTGAAGCCGCGGACCTCGATCTCCTCGGCGACCTCGCGGCCGGTGGTCCACGCGGGCGGGTAGAGGCGCATCGCCTCCTCGAGCACCTGGCGGGTGTAGGGGAGGTTCTTGCTGTCCTCGGCGGTCGGCAATCGGCCGCCGAGCACCGTGTCGAGCTCCTCCATCAGGCGGCGCTCCACATCCGGGTACTTCGCCACCAGCATCAGCGTGTAGCCGAGGGTCAGCGCGGTGGTCTCGTGCCCTGCGAGGAAGAGCGTGATCGCCTCGTCGCGGAGCTGCTGGTCGGTCATCGCCGAGCCGTCGTCGTCGACCGCGGCGAGCAGGGTGCCGAGCAGGTCGTCGTGCTTCTCCTTGGAGCGCCGACGCTTGCCGATGATGTCGAAGAGCACGCCGTCGATGCGTTTCACCGCCGCGTTCATCGAACGGTTGGTCGGGGTCGGAACCCACTCCGGTACCTTGAAGATCGCCTCGGGGCTGTTGGCGTAGAAGCCGTTGATGACCTCCATCGCCTCGCTGACCGTGCGGACCTCTTCGGCGCCGATGCCGGTGCCGAAGAGCACGGCGGAGACCACCTCCATGGTGACTCGCGACATCTCGGCGTGGAGATCGACGGTCATTCCGTCGTGCCAGTGGCACCCGCGGTCGCTCACGGCAGTCATCGCGTCGGCGTAGGTGGCGATGCGCTTGGGCGTGAACGCCTGGCTCATCAGCTTGCGCTGACGCTTCCAGAGCTCGCCGTCGGCGGTCAGCAGGCCCTTGCCGAGCGTCCGCTCGAGAATGTCGATGTACGCGTCCCGCTTCATCTTCTTGGCGTTCTTCACGAGCACCCACTCGATGTCGTCGGGATGGCTCACGAGGAACCACGGTCGCCCGAGCACCTGGGTCTCGGCGACGTCGCCGTAGGTGTCGCGGAGGTAGCGCATCCACTGGAGCGGACTCTTCGCGTAGCCGGCGGTCGCGCGGAGCCCGAGAAAGCTCGCGTCCGGACCGGGAGCCTTGGTTCGGAGGGCCTCGTCACCGAAGACTCGGCGGGCGATGCCTTCGGCGGCGTCCATGATCTTGCTCATCCCTCGTCTCCCAGTCGGCGGAACATGCCGATCATCAGTCGAGCGGTCGGCTCGACGTCGTCTTCGGTGAAGCCTCCCCACCGCGTGGCCAGCCAGCGGTCGCCGGCGTCCATGATCGCGATGGCGGCCTGGACCATCAGGTCCTCGGGGGCTTCGGTCGTGATCGCGCCCAGCGCCTTGCCCTGACGGATCAGCTGCTCGGTCCAGGCGACCATCAGCTCCTGCTGCTCGATCAGGGCCGGGTGTCCCTCGAGCCGCGCGCGGGCGCGGCTGATCGACAGACAGAGCGCCGCGTTCATCGGATCCCTCAGCATGAAGCGCAGGCTCCGCGCGTAGAGCGACTCGAGCGCGTCCCAGAAGGCGTCGGCCCCGTCGGCATCGAAGGGCAGCCCGACCTCGCGCAGCCAGCGGTTGGTGGCCTCGGTCAGGACGGTCCGGAACAGGTCGTCCTTGTCGGCGAAGTAGTAATACATCGCCCCCTTGCTGATCCCCGCGGCCCTGATGATCCGGTTGAAGCTGGAGCGGCCGAAGCCGTGCTCGGCGAACTCCTCGGCCGCGGCGGCCAGGATGGCGTCCTGCTTCGCGGGCTCGAGGTTGTCGAATCGGGGTAGCGGCACTCGCTCGTCTCTCGTCTTGCGACCAGCCAGTCAAACCAACCGGTTCGACCAGGTGGTCTAAACCCTAGATCACCCCACCACGCGACGCAACGCCCAAGCCTCGACTTTGCCTCGCACAGAGTCACGGAGCCACGGAGGACACAGAGAAAAGAACAGTAATTTCATAAACCTCTGTGAACTCTGTGGCTCCGTGACTCTGTGCGAGGCAAAGGGTCCATTGGGGTGGATTGAAGCGGGACGGAATTGAAACGCCCCGCCAGGCTGGGCCGGGCGGGGCGAACGAAGAGGTGAGGTCGGGCTCAGGCGGCGATTTCGGCGACGGCCTCCTCGAGGCGGCAGCGGATCTTGTGCTTCTTCGAGTAGACGGTCTTGACCGAGACATCCATCGCCTCGGCGACCTCCTCCGGCGACAGCCCGTCGACGTAGTAGAGCTTCACGAACTTGCGGTCCTTCTTCGAGAACTGCTGGAGCGCCTGGTTCACGAGGTTCCAGCGCTCCTTGTCCATCACCGCGTCGTGGGGGTCGTAGGACTCGCAGCGGAGGTCGTTCGCCTCGACGAGCTCGGCGGTCGGGGGGCGGCGGGAGACGGCGCGGAGGTGGTCCCAGGCGGCGTTGGTGGCGATGAGCCCGATCCAGCTGCCGAGCTTGTTGCCGCGCTGCGGGTCGAACTGGCGGAGCTTGCGCATGTCGCGGGCGGTCAGGTTCAGGAGGAACTGAGCGTAGATCTCCTGGACGTCGTCCTCGCTGACGACCCGGCGGAAGCGGCCGGTGACCTTGTGGATGCACCGGAAGACCAGGCGGTCGAAGCGGCGGTGGAACTCGCGCCAGGCCTTGCCGTCGCGCAGCAGCATGCGGCCCCGAAGCTCTTCGTCGGTGAAGTCCTTGGCGGTCAGCAGTTCGTTCGTCTTGGTCATCGCGTCCTCTTCGTGGGCGGCTCGTTTGCCGCGGTGGCGGCTCGTTGCCGCGTCGTTGACCAACCACTCTGCAGTGCCCGTGCCAACGGGTGAGTCAACGAAATCATTGAGGTTTGCGATGTGGGTGCGGGTGTTACGCTCCTCGAACCGGGGAGGTGTTACGCGTGACGCGTAACAGTTGCTGTTACGGTGTGACGGCCTGCAGAGCTCTGCTGTGACGCACCCGGGTCGGAGGATCGTACGGGCCTTGGCGTGTCGTCTTCCTTCCCGGCAGAATCTTTCAGCGACCGGGAACCTCGACGCCCCGGCCGCTGTCGCCTTCCCCATGCGCGCGATCCTGATGATCCCTCCGCTCGCTCTGCTCGCCGCCTGTGCGGGACGGCAGACGGGCACCACCACGCCCACCCCCGAGCCCGAGGTCAGGCAGCTCGAACCCATGCGGATCACTGCGACCCGCACGGAGGGCGGCGAGCTCGAGATGGGGGCGTACGACGCCGAGATGCTCTTCCAGCGCGCCAACGCGAAGCTGGACTCCGGGCACTGCGACCAGGCCATCCCTCTCTATGATCGGGTGGCCGACGAATTCCCGGACAGCCGCTTCGTCTCGCCCTCCCTCTACAACGCGGGCCTCTGCTTCATGGAGGGCGACGAGCTGGCGGATGCGGCGGCCCGCTTCGAGCGGCTGCTGCGCGAGACCCCAGCGTCGAGCGACGTGAAGCACGCGCGCTTCCAGCTGGCCCACGTCTATCTCGGGCTCGAGCGCTGGCCGGATGCCCTGGCGCAGGCCGAGACCCTGCTCCGACAAGAGCTCACCCCCGACGAGCGCGTCGAGGCGATGGCGCGCGCGGCCCAGGCCGAGCTCGGCGCAGGCCACGAGCGAGAGGCGGCCGAGCGGGCACGGAGCGCGCTCGCCTACGCCCGCACCCGGCCCGAGGACGACCGGGTGGTGCAGGTCTACCACCTGGCCGCCGCCAACTTCGTCTACGCGGAGACCCTGCGTTTGAGGGCCGAAGCGGTCCAGCTGCCCGAGGGTGGGGTGGCCGTGCAACGGCCGGTGCTCGAGCGCCGCGCGCAGCTGATCCTGGCCGCCCAGACCGAGTACTTCGACACCATGCGCCACACCCACCCCGAGTGGGCGGCCGCGGCCGGCTATCGGATCGGCGAGATGTACGACCACTTCTGGGAGGCGATCACCACCGCGCCGGTGCCGCCGCCTTCCCGCCAGATGACGCCCGAAGAGCGGCAGATCTATGACGAGGAGTACCGGCTCTCACTGGCTCGTCTCGTGAAGCCGCTCATCCGCCACTCGATCCGCTACTGGGAGCTCACGCTCCTCATGGTCGAGCGCACTGGGGTGAACACGGAGTGGACCGAGCGCATCCAGGCCGATCTGGAGCGCGCCCGCGAGCGCCTGCTCGACCAGCCGGATGGACCGGAGGGCATCGACGCGGTGGACCGCTCGGAGAGCGGATCGGCCGGTGATCGTGGGGGTGACGCACCCCCAGCCCGGGACGCTGGCTGAAGAAGCGTCACCGAAGGGCAAAAACCCGGCGCTCCATCCCTTGACACCCCCCAGAACGCGAGGTAAGTGAGCCGCCCTTCGGGGCGTGCCCAAGCGCGAATCGAAGGGTTGAGGAAGGGCCTTGCCCCCCTCGGCTGGCGTAGCTCAACTGGTAGAGCACCTGTTTTGTAAACAGGCGGTTGCGGGTTCGAGTCCCATCGCCAGCTCATGCTCAGCTGAAAAGTCGAAATCTTCCGGAGGGTTGCCCGAGTGGCCAAAGGGAGCAGACTGTAAATCTGCCGGCGTACGCCTACGGTGGTTCGAACCCACCACCCTCCACCCGCGGCCTCGAGCCGCGACTGCGGGAGTAGCTCAGTTGGTAGAGCGTCAGCCTTCCAAGCTGAACGTCGCCGGTTCGACCCCGGTCTCCCGCTCCGCGAAGCCACCGGCCTCGCCCGAAGACAGACAATCACCCCGCCCAGGTAGCTCAGTGGTAGAGCACCTCCTTGGTAAGGAGGAGGTCGTGAGTTCAATCCTCATCCTGGGCTCCACCCACCCCCAGCTGCGACCCGCAGCGCCGTCATCAGCATCGACCCGCCCCACCAGACGGGGTTCAGAGAGGAAGCGAATCCATGGGTAAGGAAAAGTTCGTTCGCGACAAGCCCCACATCAACGTCGGCACCATCGGTCACATCGACCATGGAAAGACGACGCTGACCGCCGCCATCACCAAGGTCATGGCGGACACCCACGGTGGAACCGCGATCGCGTACCACGACGTCGCCAAGGGCGGCACCGTGCGTGACGAGACCAAGACCGTCACGATCGCGACCTCGCACGTCGAGTACCAGACCGAGAACCGGCACTACGCCCACGT
>JAEPMI010000004.1 GCA_017644045.1 Deltaproteobacteria bacterium | reverse complement strand
GAGCCGGATGCGGGAAATCCGCACGTCCGGATCTGTGGGAGCCCCGGGAGGGAAACCTCCCGGGGCCACCCGATCACACGCGAAGACGGCGCGTTCCGAAAGGAGCGCGCCGTCTTCCGTTGGGGGGATTTGGAGCCGATCCATTCATCCACGCAACTCGGGAGATGAGCGGCCGAGTAGGGCGGCATGTCCAATCAACGACTTCTCTGCGTCCTCCTCGCCCTCCTCGCTCTCGTGGTCCTTCAGGCCTGCGGCCCTCGTGGTGTCCGCTACGGCGGGATCGCGATCCAGGACCAAGTCCAACAGCAGATCGCCGCTGGCGAAACCCCGGTCAGCACCCCGGCGTCCCAGGCCGTGGAGGTCCAAGTGGCCCGGCACACCGGTGGGCTCGCACTACGCAACGGGGACGACATTCAGGGCGACGCCAGCTGGGTCAGCGTCGAGATGCCTGCGGTGGACCTCGAGGGAGAGCCGGAGGAGGTCGAGCGGGTCCTGCGGCCGTGGGCCGACGATCTGCGTGCTCGGTACGGCACGACGACGATCATCATGGTTCCCGACTACGCCGACGCCTTGGCGGTAGCTCTCGAGCACCATTTGCGTCGCCGTTTCGCTGACGCCTCTGTGCAGGTGATCGATGCGGCGCAGGATCGCGGTGACGTGCCGCTCGTCGTTGGGACGACGGCGCGGGTTCGCGACAACGGAATCAAGCGCTTCGACCTCGTGCTCCAGACGTCCGACGGGAATGGTGTCCAAGCCTCCGGCGAGCGGCGGCCCCGCCGGCACCTCGCTTGGAGCATCCCCCTAGCGGTGCTCACTTTCCCGCTCGGCGTGCTCATCGGCAACTCGGTCATGCCCCACATCAATCGGGGCGCATTCCTCGACGCCTTCGGTGAAGCGATCGACAGGCTCGCCCACGCCTACGCCGAGCGGCTGGCGCGATGTCACTCGGGTGAGTGCGTGAGCCCCGCCGGCGCCCTCGCGGCCACGACTCGCTCCGAGCTCTGAGCGGGATCAGGAGTTGGGCCACATGTCCCGCTGGATCTGAGCCCGATTGGCCCACGTGCGCCACACGCGAAGACGGCGCGTTCCGAGAGGAGCGCGGCGTTTTCCGTTCTGGGGACTGAGCGCCTATGATGATGGGCGCATGACGGTCGCGCAGATGCGAGGACGAGCTCTGCTGATCGCCGCCGCGCTCGTCGGCTGCGGAACGTCTCAGGCAGCCAGCACGCCGACCGCCGAGGAGGAGGCGCGAGTTGCCGCGCGCGAGGTCGCGAGTCGGCGCTTCCCCGATTGCTCGGAGGTGCGCGTGACGCTGGTCCGGGAAGAGGCGCACTGCGTGGAGGACACACCGGTGGAGCGTTGGGCGATGGACGAGAACGGTGACTGCGTCGGAGACGGCTGCGCGCGATGGGAGTCTCTCGGGGTACCGCCGGGGCATCTCTGGGCGGCCGAGGGTTGTGGTCGCCATGAGCTGATCTACTGCGGCGGATGCGATGGCTCCATGAGCACCTGCTATGACCATAGGCAGATCGGGCTGCGTGACTGTCCGACGGCGGCGCGAGCACGCACGACGATGTAGTCGGTCGTGGCCCGCGCGAGCCGCCCTCTCGGCTCAGTCCACCAAACCCACCGGGACTCGCACCTCGGCGGACCGGTAGCTGCCCGCGCCGATCTCGGGCAGCGGTAGAACGAGCGCCGCCTCCCCTCGACTCTCGGGCGCGAGCGGCAGCAGCCCGTCTGGGTCGATACCGAGCTCGGAGAGCGGCACCCGGTCGCAATGCTCGGCGAGCGTTCGTAGGCGAGCCTTCAGCGCCCAGCCCAGCGCCATCGAGAGCAACCCGAGGTCCACGAGCCCTACCGGGAGGAGCAGCGGGACGATGGTGTGGTTGCGGGTGAGCACGACGACCGCGGTCGACAGGAGTCCGCCGGTGGCCGCGACGAGACCAGTGACCTGAAGCAGATTCCCATGGTCGCTCAGCGTCGGTCGAATCACGACACGCCGGAGCCGGCGGCTCAGCGGTGAGTAGACCGCGCCGAAGATCAACCCGAGCGGTATCCCGAACGCTCCGACGACCGAGGCGCTGAGGATTCGCGAGTCGGGACAAACGCCGTGCAGTGCGTAGGCCGCGCCGAACGCCGCCGGGGCGTTGAGCATCCCCAGAGCTGCATAGGTCATGAGCGGTCGACCGCCGAGGGGGTCCTCGTGCGCGGCTCCCACTCGCAGCGCGGCCGCGAGGAGAAGCGTCGTGGAGAGTCCGAGTCCGACCGTGAGGCACCAGTGCTCGAGTCCCAGGCGAGTGAGAAGCCGGGCGCTGAAGAAGAAAGGCTCGAGCGCGCACGTGGCGAGCAAACCTCCGGTCGCGGCGAGCACGACGACCGACAGAGGGAGGGCGATGGCGAGCCGCGGCCGTTGGCACCAGCGCGGCAGCTCGGGAGCAGCACTCATTCTCCAGAACGCTACTTGCTCCCACCGACCGCGAGCAGTTTCCTACGTCTGCGACGTCGTCGAGCCACGAGGGGTACGGTGAGCGCGAGGCTCGCCACCAACATCCCAGCGGGTGGTGTGGCGTCGGCCCCCACGTTGCAGGATCGACAGCCATGGCCGGGCGGCATGGTGTTGCACATGTCGTCGTCGACTCGGTCGACACAGTCCTGGGCGAAGAGCTGCGGACCCCGGCTCGTGTCGCGGACGGCCATTGCGCGATTTCTGAGCTCCATTCCGGGTCTTGGGGGCACGACGCAGTCACCCCACACACCGAACTGCAATCTCTCGTGTGGGTACCCAATGGGAAGGGCTGGCCGGACCGAGGCGCCATCCCAGCTGAGCTGGACGGTGTAGGCGCCGGGCTCGGTTCCGCCCGACCGTCGCACCCGCTCGACCGTGCCGCTCACCACCACCGCTTGGCCCGTCGCACACCAGTGCTCGACGTTCCGCAGCTCTTCGTCCGATAGCCCCCGACACTCACAGGCTTCGACGGCGGATGGCGTGACGAGCAGCGCGGTCACCCCAACGACCGATAGGAGTCTCCACCAGCTCACCCTTCGAGCATAGCGCCATGTCCCAGCAGTTCGCTCCTGTTGGGGAGATGCGGCTCCGCCCCTATGATGATGGCCCATGACGGTCGCGCGGATAGGACGAGCCGCTCTGCTGATCGCCGCCACACTCGTTGGCTGCGGAGCGTCTCAGTCCGGCAGCTCGCCCTCGGAGGAAGAGGAGGCGAGGGTCGCAGCGCACGAAGTCGCGGCTGCACGATTCCCCGACTGCCCGGATGTACGTGTGACACCGGTCCATGAGAGTGCGCGCTGTGTGCGGGATACGCCGGTCGAGCGTTGGGCCATGGACGAGAATGGCGACTTCGTCGGAGATGGCTGCGCGCAGTGGGAGGGCTTCGAGATCGCCCCCGGCGCGCGGTGGATGGCGACAGGCTGCGGTCGGACCGAGGTGATCTACTGCGGTGGTTGTGACGGTTCGATGAGCACTTGCTACGACGAGAGCCAGGTCGGCGTCATCCATTGCGCCTGGATGTAGCGACGGCCCTGCTGCGTTCGTCCGCCGTTGACATCGCACCACCCCAGACCCACATCGCGCCCGCTCCCGTAGCTCAAGAAGGGAAGAGCACCGAAAAACGACCTGATTCGACGGGCCTCGAAAGAGGCGCGTGAGACCTGCTACCTGGAAACGTCGACGCCGGCCTGGCCGAGCGAACGCGAGTACGGGGTGTGGGGATCGGCAGCGGTTGCAGAAGCACCGAACAGGGTCGGCGACGGTTCTGTAGGGAAGCGCGTTTCCAAAAGGCCGATTTGCTCACGTGGTGGAGGTTCGAGTCCTCCCGGGAGCGCCGCGTGGCTCGCGTGGGCCACGTTGGCTCCGCGGAGCCGGCTCGCTAGAGTCGTTGCATGGCGCGGGACCGTGAAGACCTGCCCTCTTTCCGCAAGGCCTTCTGGGGCGCGGCGCTGCTCTCGCTCGTGCTCTGGATCATCCCGTTCGGTGGGTTGCTCATCTACCCGGTGACGGTGCTCGCGACCTGGGCGCACGAGCTGGGTCACGGGCTCACGGCGCTCCTGGTCGGTGGGGAGCTGGACTCACTCGAGCTCTTCGCGGGCGGTGGCGGCGTGGCCCACACGCGGACGAGCGAGCCGTGGCAGTTGGCGCTGGTGTGTCTCGGCGGGCTGCTCGGCACGCCGCTCGGCGGGATCACGACGCTGATGCTCGGGAGCTACCGGCGAATGGTGCCGGTGCTGCTCGGGTCGCTCGTGGTCATGCTCGCGCTGAGCGTGGTGCTCTGGGTCCGCTCGCCCTTCGGCATGGTGGCTTGCCTCGGGCTCGCGGTGCTCGTGGGCGTGCTCGGCTGGCGCCTTCGGCCTGCCCGACGCTTCCTGCTGGTGCAGTTCATCGGGCTACAGCTCGCGCTCAGCTCGCTCAGCCGAATGGACTACCTCTTCACCGGTGAGGCGCGCCTCGGTCCGACGCGGGTGATGACCTCGGACGTGGGCATCATCGCGGACGCGCTCGGTGGTCACTTCTTGATGTGGGGGATCCCGATCGCCGTGCTCCAGCTCGCGTTGCTCTACGGCGCGTACCGCTTCGTCGACTGGCGGCTGGACCAGCCGACGAAGCCCCGCTGACTACTCCTCGCCGAGCTCCTCCTGGAGCGCGGCCTCGAGCTCCGCGACCTCGGTCTCCAGGTTGTCCGCGGTGATTTCTTCCGTCGCCTCCTCTTCGAAGTCGGCCGTCGTGGCGACGTCGACCTCCTCCTCTTCGGCTTCGGCTTCGGCGGTCACGTCGACTTCGGGTTCGGTCTCCACGGACTCGGTGGCGTTCTCGGTCTCGGTCTCTTCCTGCCCACCGCACGCGGCGGCCAGGAGCATCAGCATGGCGATCTTCTTCATGGTGCTCGCTCCTCTCTTCACGAGCCCTGGAAGGCTGCGCGCAGGTCGTTCATCCGTGCCTCGTGTCGCTCGTCTTCGCGCTCGGCGAGCACCTCGATGCGCACGGCCAGCTCGTCCTCGTACTTCACGTCGACCACCCGCTTCATGCGTTCGATGCGCGCGAGCCGAGCCGCGTGAAGGGCCAGCTCGTCCTGCACGGCGGTCTGCGCCAGGAAGCGCTGCTCGTACTCGGCGCGCAGGTTGGCCAGCCGCGTGCGTCGTCGCTCGGCACGGGAAGCGGCGAGCTCCGCCTCTCTTGCCTCGAGCGCCGCGCGGCGTGCGGCTTCGTCGGCCGCGAGCTGTGCTCGCCGCTGCTGCCATCGGCTCTGTGCTCGCGTCCGCACCTCCGCCGCGGCGGGCCGGGCGCCCTGGTCGCGCGCTCGCGTGTAGCGCCCGACCACGAGCGCCCGGCCCCCGTGCCGTACGGTGATCACGCCGGACGCGGCCGCAGGCGCGGTGAAGGTGAGCGCCCGCGGCGTGACGCTGACGCCGGAGACCTTCGTGTCGCCGATGTAGACCTCGGTGGAGGAGTCGAAGCGCTCGCCGCGAATGGTCACCACGGAGTTGCCGCTGTTGGCGCGCACCGAGTGCCCGTTGACCACCGGGCGCTGGGCCCGAGCGCTCTGCCGCTCGCGGATGCGCTGCACGTGGTCGCCGCGCTCGCGATCGGTTCGAGCGTTCCGGCGGTTCCTCGCCTCGGCGCTCTGGGGCGCACGCCGCGTCGAAGGTTCGTCCTCGGTGCGGGGCCGCCGCCGCTCGTCGTCGCGGTCCCGCGCTCGATCCGGCCGTTCGTCGTCGTCGTCCCTTCGATCTCGCCGGTTCTCCCGACGGTCTTGCCGCTCGCCCATCGCGGGGCGGTCGGTTTCGCCTCTCCTCATTGACCGCTCCTGGGCCTCGGCGTCGGTGGTGGGACCGACACCGAGGCCAGCAGCGAGCAACAACCCGATGATGACTCTGGTCATGGACCCATCCTTCGGGCAGTCGTCGCCCGCCTTCCAGACGCATCGAGTGAGGTTGTGTAAGGGTTCGTAAGGGAGCGCTCGCCTGGCTCACTTCTCCACGCGAATCTGGCTGCCGCCATTGCCGTAGCCGGTGCCACGCCAGGGGACGTGGTTCTCGACCAGGAAGAGCAACATGCGGAGCACGCCGATGGTGCAGATCGCGCTCCCGGCCGCGAAGCGGTCGAGCGCGAGCTCGATGAGCGCTGCGGTGGCAATCGCCACCAGCGCGAAGATCGCCACCCCGCGCGACCCGCGGATCACGACGCCGGCGTTGAGCGCGCCGAGGCCCGCGACTCCGGTGAGCGCAGCGATGCCCCAGCCGTCGAAGGCCAGCACGGTGCCGGCGAAGCCGAGGGTGGCGAAGAGCGCGAGCGCGCGAACCCGCGCCCGACGGAGAACGCCCGAGTCCCCCTGGACGCGGCTGTCGATCATGGCCGAGGTCAGCGCGATTCGCACCATCGCGAGGAGCCAGATGGTGCAAACCACCGCACCCCACCCGAAGAGAGCGTAGAAGTCCAACACGATGGGGCTCGGTCCGTTCATGGCTGGTGTAGTTTGCAACCCCGGTGCCAGCCGGTCAGCGCTCGAGCTCGGACTGCAGACGAAGCTCAGTCCGTCCAGCGGCGGTCGAGCCGACCCGCCGTGACGATGGGCGTCCCGTCGTGCTTCAGGTCGTGGCGCCGGCCGAGCACGGTGGTCCAGTGCGGGCTGCTCCGCGGGGCGCCGGTCTTCTTCGGGTCGGAGTAGCCGAACATCAGCCGCAGGCCGGGAAGCAGGGCGTCGTTGGCGAAGCTGCGCAGCTCGTTGAGGCAGAGGGGGTTGGTCGCGATCGACACGAAGCCGACCGTCGACGCGTTGGCGTCCGCGTCGAAGCGTGCCTGCACGGCGGTGGCGACCTCCTCGTCTGCGCATTCGAGGTCGACCACGCGGCCCTTCTCGAGCGTGAGCTTCAGCGGCGTTCGCTGTAGATCGCGGCCCCAACGGACCAGCGCACCGGCCTTCAGCAACCGGTCGGCGACGTACACGCCTTCGGCGGCGATCGGGTACACGCTGACGGCGCCGGTGGGCACGCTCTCCCAGCGACCGACTTCGGGCACGCCCTCGTAGGGGACGATCGGGTATCTGGGGTCGAGGGTCAGCCGAAGGTCGGTGCCCGCGGGGCTCTGAAGCGTGACCTCGCCGCCGCGACCGAGCGCTTCCGCGAGTCGCTCGTTGGTCGCGCGGAGCTGGTCCGGGTGCGCCCGGAGAGTGCTCGCGAGCGCCTTTTCGCTGACGTCGGTCGCGTGGAGGTAGCGCACCGAGGTGCCATCCATGGTGCTGACGATGAGCGCGCCGCGATCGGCGTCGCCCTCGTCGGTGCTCAGGTAGAGCGCCACGTCGACGTCGCGGACGAGCGCGCGGAGCTTCGTCGCGATCTCGGCGTCCGAGCCGACGAGCTTGGGTCCGTCGATCGGCGTCGAGCGAACGTCGGCACCGAGCTGCCGCATCTGGTCCGCGAAGGCATCCAGGATCTCGCCCGTGCCTCGGTGCAGGATGAGAACACGCTCGCCCTCGGCGACGCGCAGGTGGTGCCGCACGATGTTGTCCACCCCGCGCATGGCGGATCCGTCCAAGCTCACGGACGGATGCTAGGCGATCGCGGCCCCCGCTGTCGCCCCTCGAAGCTCTCGCCAGCGCGCTGGGCGTACCCCACGCACTCGTTCCGGCCGATGGCCCGCGAACGCTGGATGTTACGAGTCTGGCGCGCCAACCCGGTGGGCTTGCGATCGACCGCAGCGGTCGAGACGATGGGCCCATGACGCGCCTGCTGCTCGGTCTCTCGCTCGTGGTCTGCCTCGCTTGCGGGGACGACGACTCGGACACCGGCGACGGCGCGACGGACGGCTCGGTCCGGAGGGACGCCGGGGCGGCGGACGACGGCGGGGGAGAGACCGACGGCGGTGGCGACCCCGCGGACCTCGGTGACGACACGGTCGACTCCGGAAGCTCGCCCGAAGGCTGCACGGGCAGCGAGCTCTTCTGCGAGGACTTCGAGGACCTATCGACCGGTGATCCGAGCAGCGACGCCTGGAGCGCCGTCGGCAACGGCTCGCTGACCATCGTCGACGACCGGACCTTCGCGGGCGAGCGCGCGCTCCAGGTCCACACCGACGAGAACGGCTGGGCCTTCATGCGCGTCCCCTTCTCCCCGCCGGGCAACAGCTTCTTCGGTCGCATGCGCGTGTGGGTCTCGGAGTTCCCGTCGGCGCCGAACTGGGCGCACTACACGCTCGTCGAGCTGCGGGGCTCGGACCGCGGCACCCGCGTTCGCCCCGTTGGCGGCCAGTACGTGCCCGGGACCAGCGGTGGCCCGGGAGCCTTCTGGGGCATCGGCGCGGACGGTGGTCCGACCGGTGACTGGACCAACTGGCGAACCTCGGCTCCGTCGGACGGCGGTCGCTGGCTCTGCGTCGAGTGGGAGCTCGACGCGAGCGACAGCTTCGTTCGGCTCTCCATCGACGGGGCCGACGACGACGCGCTGACCGTGGACACGAACGACCATGGGGGCGCCGACGTCGACTTCGTCTTCCCCACCTTCGAAGAGGTCTTTCTCGGGTGGCAGCTCTACCAGGGCGGCCCGACGCCCAACGCCTACGACGTGTGGATCGACGACGTCGTCTTCGACACGACCCGCGTGGGCTGCGACTGATGCGCACCCTTCGTTGGGGCGTCACCGGCTGGCTCCTGATCGGCGGAGCCATCGCGCGACCGGTGGCCGAGTGGCCGGCAGGGCGCGCGGCGGTGCCGCTCGGCGGGCGACGGTGACCGGGTCACCCGTCGCATCCGCTCGCGGCTGAGCGTACGCGCGGGGACCGTTGGACGCCGGTCGGCGCGCGGTCGCGATCCACTCGAAGGCCTCGAGCTCCGAGCTTCGCTGGACGGCGGAGGGATGGTGGGCCAAGCACTCCCTCGTGCAGCCGCTGACCGATGCCGAGCTGGAGACGGTGCGCGCGTTCATGGCGCGACCTGGGGGACCTTCGTTCGATCGGTCGATGGGGATCCTCCACGCGCTGGCGACGGCCCCCACCCGAGTGGACTCGAGCGCGTGGCTGGCGGAGCTCATCGGCGAGCGCGAGCTC
This sequence comes from Deltaproteobacteria bacterium, assembly GCA_017644045.1. GTDB lineage: Bacteria > Myxococcota_A > Polyangia > Polyangiales > Houyiibacteriaceae > UBA1660. The sequence goes on along the minus strand of JAEPMI010000004.1, from coordinate 714,257 downwards.
GACAGCGCGGCCGACGCGTTGCTGATCCGCCGGCTCTACGACCAGGTGCTCGTGGCGTTCGAGGACGGCGCGCTCACGGTGCCATCCGAGCCAGAGGCCATCGAGACCTTCTGCGGTGGGTACGTCCACGTGGCCATGGCGGACCGCGCGTGGCGCGCGAACGAGAAGGCGACCCTCGAGGCGTTCCCGCTCCTCTGCCTCTCGCAGGGGAAGCGCCCCTCGGAGCTGGGCGTCGACGGAGTGGCCGACGAGACCGCGTGGTCGAGCGAGCAGCGGGCGGCGCTCGCGCGGACGCTCCTCGCGGTCCACGCAGCACTCCGCGCCGACCGAGATGCCGCCGTTGCGCCCATCCGCCGTGAGAAGGTCGGGCGCAATGACCCCTGTCCCTGCGGCAGCGGTCGCAAGTACAAGAAGTGCTGCCTCCGCTGACGGAGGGGTGACGGCGGCCAATGCGTCGTTAGGGTGCCCCGGCCATGGACTTCGTACCGCTGGTCGAGAGGGCGCCGCTGCGTCGCGCGGTCGGCCTTCAGCGCAAGAGCTACCAGCTCTTGCGATGGTTGGAGACCGCGCTCACCGAGGGCTTCATCACGCCCGAGGCAACGGAGCGCTACGCGGATCACGACGCTTCGGCGCTCGCGTGGCTGGAAGAGCACTACCTGAACCTGCCGCTTCGGGGGCGTCCCGAGCGAGAGGATCTGCCGGCGTTCGCCCGCTTCTTCACGACCTACCTCCGGAGCACCTTCGACCTCGAGAAGGATCCGGGCGACGGAGGCTTCTACGGCTGGATGCTCTATCACCAGCGAGAGTTCGAGAGGGCGCCGAGGCGCCAACACTTCCGACCGCGGAAGTTGAAGCGGGTCGACCGGGAGCGTGCCGACGTCATGCGGCTCGAGAGCCTGCGAGCGCTGGCGGAGCGCAACGGTCGCGATGAGGCGACGGTGACTCGGCTGGTGGCGCGACCCGAGCTGCGCCCGGCGACGTCTCGCCTCGCCTACGCCGAGGACCTACTCCGGCGCGTCGAGGGAGTGGCTCAGGGCGCAGCGACGCTCGACCTGTGGCGAGCCTTCGCATGGACGCCCGAGGGCTCACCGGTGAAGGGCTTCCAGCTTCGGACCGAGGACCTGCTGGCCGCGCAGCAGGTCCTCGCGCACGCACTCCTCACCTAGCTTCGAGTCGGCGCGCGAGCTGAGCGAAGGCCGGGGCGGCGACGCTGCCGCCGTGCCCGTCGGCGGTCTCCGCGTAGACCGCCGCGACCCAGCGCGGCTGGTCGGCGGGGGCCATGCCCACGAACCAGCAGCCGCGGCCATCGCCGAGGTCGCTGGTGCCGGTCTTGCCGGCCACCCGAAGGCCCTCGACCGCAGCGGGATGGCCGGTGCCCTCTTCCTCACGCACTGCGGACTCGAGCATGTCTCGGACCTGGGCCGCCTGCTCCGGGGTCAGGACACCGTCTCGGCCCTTCGCGATCGCGACGTAGGCCCGTGCCCACTCGGTCGGAGTGATGTCGATCCCGTGGGCCGCGCGGCGAATCCCTTCGGTGCCGGACCACTCGTCGGCGGTGCCGGCGGGAAGCGCCAGCCCCGTGAGGAGCGCTCGGACCTTCTCGGCCCCGACCTCGCTGACCACGTTCGCCGCGCCCACGTTCGACGAGTACACGAGCACCGCGCGTGCGTCGTGGGACGCTCGCGGGGACCAGTCCTGGAGCGTCAGGTCCGCGGAGTGCCACTCGCCGTCGTCGGTCTCGAAGCGTCGCTCCGGGTCGAGCCCCGCGGCGAGGGCCGCGGCGATGGTGAACGTCTTGATGGTCGACGCCGAGTCGACGGCGCGTTCGACCTCGCCGTCACCGAGCGGGCCACGACCGGCCGAGCCGATGACCTCGCCGGTCTCGACGTCGACGACCACGACGGCGACCCGGTTCGCGGCGCGCTCGGCCACGAGCCAGTCGGCGACCTCGCCGACTTCTGTGGAGACGTCCGGTCGCACCGCGGTGGGCGGGCTCTCGGCGCGCCCGGGGTCGGCGGTCGTGTGGGTGGCGGTCTCGGCGCCGCCGCAGGCGGCCGCGAGGATCGCGAAGGGGAGGATGCGATTCATGGCGGATGAAACCGGTGGGCGGCGACTCGCCATTCCCAGCCGGCTTGCGGCTCGTGCGGGTTCGGGGTCTGCTGACGTGTGACCTTCGAAGCTCGGAGTGGGGACTGGTGGATCGAGGGATGGGCCGAGGCGGAGCGCACCCACCAATACCAGGTCCGCCGTGGCGGCGCCTTCGTGGGGTGGGACGGCTTCGCCAGCGGTCTGAGCCACGCGGCCGATCTGCGCTCGGCGCTCACCCAGACGCTCGCCACGAGCGAGCACTCCTCGTTCTTCTGGGAGTGCACCTCGCGCCCAGGAGCGGGCGAGGCCCGCTTCAGCTTCGTGTTGGTCGATGCGCCTCCGCTGGCTCGGCTCACGCCCAACGGAGCGCCCTTCGAGTCGCACCTCGCCGCGTCCGACGGTCTGGTCGCGACCTTCTCGAACCTCGGCGGCGACGCGCTGCTCGTGGTGCCGCAGGCGAGCGGTCGGCCGGATGCCTACGCCCACCTCGCGGACTTCGTTCGCAAGGCGCCCCCGGAGCAGGTCGATGCCCTCTGGGTGGCGGTCGGGGATGCGTTGAGGCAATGGCGCCGAGAGGAGCGGGGCCGGGTCTGGCTCAGCACCTCCGGCCTCGGCGTGTCCTGGGTTCACGTACGCTTGGATCGCCGACCCAAGTACTACACGCACCAGCCCTACCGCCGCGCCGAATGAGGTCGTTGCGTCCGCTCCTCGGCGCCGGTAGGTCATGGCCGATGCGCGCCGCCCTCCTGCTGCTTCTCGCCCTGGCCTCCGGTTGTGGTGACGACGACGAGGCGCTTCCGGCCCGCGGAGCCGGCGCTCTCGGCGACCCGGTACGAGCACTGCCTCCCCAGCGCGCTCGAGGGCGCGACCGTGGTCGACGCTCCCGTGCTGAGCTCCACCAGCGAGGCGCGGGACGAGATCGCGGCCACCTATGGCGAGGGCGAGGGCGTGTTCCGGGTCCTCGCCGTGCTCTACCGCGACCCGACGGCGATCGAAGAGGAGCGGGCAGCGGAAGCCGAGTTGCTCCAGGCTTGCGACCAGCGACCGGACTGTGAGCCACACACCGTCGGCGGTGCATCGGGTCGGGTGGTCTCGTTCGGGCCGATCGGGCAGGAGTCGACCAACTTCTTCGTCGATCCCGGCGTTCGGATCTCGGTCGTCGGGTCGCCCGGACGGAGCGCGGCGTTCGCCGAGCTGATCGACGTCGACTGCCTTCGGTCGCTCCACGCCGAGGGGAGCGCCCCCTGAGACCGTCACCCGGCTGAGGACGCCGCCCTAGGACGGAGGTTGCCCGACCCAGCTAGGGTCGGGGATCCGGTATGATCGCCGGATGACTCGGGGGATGGGGTTGGCGCTATTGCTCACACTGGCCGCGGCGTGCGGGGACGACGCGCCGATGGACCCGGACGGCGGGTCGATGTGCACGACCAACGCAGATTGCTCGGACGGGCTCTACTGCACCGGCATCGAGCGGTGCGATCCGACGAACGCCCTGTCCGACGCTCGCGGCTGCGTCGCTCCCGGCGACCCCTGCCTGAGCGGTCAGGAGTGCAGCGAGGCCGAGACGCGCTGCGTGACGGTCGACTGCTCCGCGGGGGACGCGGACGGCGACGGGGTCACCTCCATCGACTGCGGTGGTGAGGACTGCGACGATGGTGACGGCGATCGCTTCCCCGGCAACCCGGAGGTCTGCGACCTCGACGGACACGACGAGGACTGCGACGACACGACCCTCGGGGGCGACGCGGACGGCGATGGCTACGCGCCGCTCGAGTGCTGCAACGGTACGCGCTGCGGTCAGGACTGCGATGACACCCGCGATGGCGTCTCGCCCGAAGCGGTCGAGGCGTGCAACGGCGTCGACGAGGACTGCGACGGAACCCTGGACGAGGGCGCCGACGAGCTCTTCTACCGAGACCTCGACGGCGACGGCTTCGGTGATCCTGCCACGGGCGTGATGCGCGCCTGCGTCGACGACCCGATCTTCGTCCGGCAGGCGGACGACTGTGACGACCGGGACCCAGCCACGAACCCGAGCGCGTCCGAGATCTGTGATGGTCGCGACAACGACTGCAACGCCGCCACGCCCTTCGACCAGGACGGCGATGGCGACGGTCACCTGCGCGCGGACGCTCCCTGCGAGGGCGGGGGCTTCCCGAAGGACGACTGCGACGACACCAACCCCTTCACCCACGGAGGCGCGCTCGAGCGCTGCTCGGCGCTCGACGACGACTGCGACGGCGCGGTCGACGAGGTGGCCGCCAACGACTGGTGCACCGCGCAGGCGCGGCTCGGTGGCGACATGAGCGTGAACGCCATCTGCGGCAGCGGGGCGGTGTGCGCGATCTCTGCGTGCGCCGCTGGGACCGCCGACTGTGACGGCACGCTGAGCACGGGCTGCGAGACGAACGTCGACACGGACCCGGACAACTGCGGCGGCTGTGGCGCGGTGTGCTCGTCGGGGAGCTGCACGGACGGCGTCTGCGACACCGCGTCGGGCGGTGCGGTGGTCGACATGGTCTCGCTGGAGATGTCGGAGAGAGCGGTCTGCGGTCTCACGGCCGACGGTCGCGCCTACTGCTGGGGTGAGGACCTCTCGTTCGCCGCGCGACGGCCCCGAGCGCTCGCGGGGTCGGGCGGCACGATCACCGACATCGTCGAGCTCGGCATCGCGCAGTCGTGCTTCTGCATGTTGGACGGCACCGGCGCCGTGGCGTGCTTCGGCAGCAACCCGGTGAGCCCGTCGCCGGTCTGCAACGGGACCGGGGTCTCCGACAGGGTCATCACCGACCCCATCTCGCTGCTCGACGACGGCAGCCCCGTGACGGACGCCTCGCACATCGCCGTGAGCGAGCAGCATGGCTGCGTGGTTCGCGACAGCGCCATGATAGGCGGGACCAGCTACACCGACGTGGTCCTCTGCTGGGGCGACGCTGCTCGGCTCGGCGACACGGTCGGGGCCGACTCGGCCGATCCCGTCGCGGTGCGGCGGGCCTCCGGGGGGACCGTTCTCGATCAGGTCACGCTCGTCGACGCCGGTCCGCTGGCGACGTGTGCGGTGTCCGCGGGGACGACCTACTGCTGGGGCGACGAGGTGGTGAACGGAGCGGTCCGCGCGGTGCCCATCGCCGGCGCGAACGACCTCACGACGCTCTCGGTCGGCTTCACCCACGCCTGCGGCATCCGCGCAGGTGAGCTCCTGTGCTGGGGTCGCAACTCGGACCAGGTGGTCGATCGCGGCCAGCCGGACGGGACGTACATCACGACCGCGGTGAGCCGGGGGACGGGCTGGACCGACGTCGAGGCGGTGGATGGATCGCCCGCCGCGACGTGTGCCACCGCCACCGATGGCGACCTGGTCTGTTGGAACGGCCTTGGCATCCGTGGCGACGGCATCCCCTGCTCCAGCGACGTGGCGAGCTGCAACCTGCAGGCCCAGCCGGAGCAGCGGATCACGACGCCGATCACGGCCGTGGCGGGCGCCAGCGGGCTGGTCTGTGCGCTCACCGAAGGCTGGCCCTGGTGCTGGGGCTCCGACGGCCGCGTGCGCTTCGGCGCCGGCGCCGGGGACCTCGAGTTTCCGCTGCCAGTGCCGATTCCCGGCATCGAGCCGCCGGTACAGCTCGAGGTCACGCCGAGCGGCGGCTGCGCGCGCACGGGCTCCGGCCGGGTCGCGTGCTGGGGCGACTTCATCACGCCGGCACGGTCGACTCCTCTGCAGGTCGCGGCGCCGCTTCGCTCGCTGCCGCCGACTCGGGACCTGGCGGCGTCGCTCGACGCGAGCTGCGCGCTGGGCGTCGACGGTCAGGTGCGCTGCTGGGGCAACTTCCCCGGCAGCGACTTCGGGTTCCTCGGGGGAGTGAGCTCCCTGGGCCCGGACGCGGCTCATGTCATCGGCGGGATCACCGACGCCGTCGAGCTGGCGATCAGCTCGGCCCACGGCTGCGTGATCGAGCGCAGCGGCGCGGTCCGGTGCTGGGGTGAGAGCGCGACCGGGGCCACTGGTCGGATCGGCATAGAGGACTGCGCCGGGACCCCCTGCGACACCACGGCCGTGGAGGTGATGGGCATTCCCGGCACGCCCGTGGAGCTGGCGCTCGGCGGGGTGAACGTCTTCGGGCTGCCTGGGTTCTCCTGCGCTCGGCTCGCGAGCGGCAACGTTGCCTGCTGGGGTGACAACACCGCTGGTGCGCTCGGCAATGGAACACAGACGGCGTCCGCGACGCCGGTGCTGGTCAACGGTCTCGACGACGCGGTCGGCCTGGACGCGCTCGGTCCCTACCTCTGTGCCAAGCGCAGCAACGGTACGCTGGCCTGCTGGGGTGGCAACGTGGACGGAACGCTCGGGACGACGGCCAGGCTCACGCCCTGCTTCAGCGGCGAGTGTGCGCTCGCGCCGGTGCGCACGACCCCGCTCACCGACGTGCAGGCGTTCACCGCAGGCTTCAACCGGACCTGCGCGTCGACGCCGAGCGGAGACCTGTGGTGCTGGGGCGGCGCGACGTCCGGGCAGGTGAGCTATCCGGCGGGTCCCACGCCGACCCGCATCGAAGGCATCGCGTTCCCGTCGGTGCTCTCCACCGGCTTCGACAACCACTGCGCGCTCACGGACGGCGTGACGCGCTGCTGGGGCATCGCCGACCGACTCCCGACCGGCACCGAGCCGGCGGATGGAGACGAGGTCGTGATTCCGCTGCGAGCGATCGGTCTCTAGCTCATTCCTGTGGCTCGGCCTCGTCGTTCGCGCGCCAGACCTCGTCGAGCCACTCGAGAATGTCCCACTCGGGATCGACGATCGTGCCGTCGGTCGCCAGGATGTAGAGCTGCTCGTAGATCAGCTCCCGAGCCACCGTTCGCGTCACCGCGGCGACCCGGGTGAGCGCCTCCCGATCGGGGATCGTCCGGATCGCCTCGTCCCAGAGCTTCTCCCAGCGGAGGTCGTCCACTCCCAGCTCCGCGCCCATGTTTCGCGCGAGCTCGGTCTCGCCTTCGCTGATCTCGCCGTCGGCCTCCATGAGGACCCGGGCGCTCGCGGCGAGGGCGAGCAGCTCGTCGTGGGTCAGCTGCATGCATCGAGCATCGCACGGATCGGCCCACCAGCGCGCTATGCTGCGCGTGTGTCGATCGTGGCTCGACCTGGGCGCGGTTCCCTGGCGCCCTTCGTGATCTCCCTCTGGGTGTACCGGGGAGAGCACGACCACGCGCTGGAACGGATCCTTCCGAGCCCTGCGCTCCAGCTGCTGGTGAATCTCGACGAGGACGCCCTGCGCGCCTACCGAGGAAGGGGCTGGCGAGACGAGACCCACATCGGCGGAGCGGGCGTGGTCGGGCTCCGCAGCGGTCCCTGCGCGATCGACACCCGCGAGCAGCGGCACATCGCCGGGGTGGCCTTCCGGCCGGGCGGGGCCTGGCCCTTTCTCGGCGGCGTGCCCGCGCACGAGCTGCGCGACGTCGAGCTCGATCTCTCGGAGCTCTGGGGGCAGGCCGGCCGCCGACTCCGCGACCAGGCGCTGGACGCGGCCTCCGACTCCGACGTGCTGCAGGTGATCGAAGACGCGCTCCTTCGTCGCCTCGGTGACGCCACCGTCGACCCGGCGATGACGCATGCGGTCACGGAGCTGGCGCTCGGCCATCGGGTGAGCGATACGGCCGACGGGTTGGGCATCGCCCCCGCGACCTTCCGTCGCCGCTTCGCCGCTCGAGTCGGCACCAGCCCGAAGCGCTTCGCTCGGGTGGCTCGACTGCACCGGGCGCTGCGAGCGATCGACCGCCGCGCTCACCTTTCGTGGGCGGAGCTGGCGTACGCGGAGGGCTTCACGGACCAGAGCCACCTCATCCGCGAGCTCAGGACGCTCGGCGGTCTCGCCCCGACGGACTATGCGCCGCGGGCGGAGGGCGAGCTCCTGCACGTCGTGGAGCACTGAGCGTTTCGTCCAATACGGAGAGCTCGGCCCGCCACACGCTGGGGCCATGAACGACTCACTCCCGCGACTCACTCCCCGCCTCTTCGTCCGTGACCCCGCCCGCGCCATCGCCTTCTACCGCGACGCGCTCGGAGCGGAGGTCGTCGAGCGCTTCGAGGACCCGGCGATCGGCAAGGTGGTCCACGCGGCCCTTCGCGTCGGGCCAGTGCTCTTCTCGCTCGCGCAGGAGCACGAGGAGTACCGTTCGCTCTCCCCGGAGACGATCGGTGACAGCCCCGTCCTCCTCCAGATCGAGGTCGAGGACGCCGACGCTACCGGCGACGCGATGGTTCGCCACGGCGCCGAGGTGGTGATCCCGATCGACGACCGCTTCTACGGCAAGCGGGAAGGCCGGCTACGCGATCCCGCGGGCCACCTCTGGATCGTCTCGCAGACGATCGAGAAGCTCTCCGACGAGGAGATCCGTCGCCGCATCGCGTCGTTCCACGATCAGTCCGGGAAGACCGCCACGTAGCCCGCGCCCTGGATGCCCCCGACCGGGCTCGGAGTGCACGTGGTCGGCGGCGTGGTGTTGCCCACCGCGAGCAGGCACTCGGCAGGGTAGGTCGAGACGCGGATGCGCCCGAGCCCACCGTCGCCGCCGGCGTTGCAGCGGTTCACGACGCCAGAGGCGCCCGCCGCGGAGAGGATGCCCTGCACCTCGACCCTCGGGGAAGCCAGGTAGATCACGCCACCCGATCCACCGCCGCCGCACCCTTGGCGCCGGTCGGGAGGTTGGAACCGGACCGGCGAGATGCCGCCGGGGAGCCCGCCGTTCGCGCGGACGGCGCCACCGACCGGGACGACGATGGCCACGCTCGCGGCCAGCCGCAGCGCGCCACCACCGCCACCGCCGGCGCCACCCGCGCCGCCAGCGTGGCTCGCGTTGTCCGCGTTCGGGATGGCGCTCGAGGCGCCGCCGCCGCCGCCGGATCCAGGCTCGAAGGTGGTGGTGACCGCGAGGTCCGCCGCTGCGGCCGAACCGATCGAGCCGCCGCCTCCACCGAGGGTGGAGCTCATGCCCGGGCTGCCGTCGCTGCCGGCGTAGGGACCAGGGGCGACGCCGCCTTGGCCGGCCGTCGTGCCACCGTCGGCACCGCCCCCCACACCGACCGCGTAGGCGTGGAGCATGCTTCCGCCGCCCGCGCCGCCCGCGGCGCCGCCGCCGCCACCACCCGGGGCGCCGATGGTCAGATGGTCGCCTCCGTTGCCACCACCGTAGAGCCCGCCCCAGCTGCAGCCGGTGCTCCCATTGGTGATCTCTCCGTCGCCGCCGGGTCCAGCCACACCGCCACCACCACGGTCCCCGCCGCTGCCGATGGTCGTGGTGATCAGCGTGCCGGTGTCGCCGCCGTTGCCGCAGAGGCGCTCGGCGGCGCCAGAGCCGTTCGCGCCGCTCACGTCGATGGTGCCCATGACGACGATCGAGCCGGTGGCGCGGAGGTCGAGGATCCCGGTGCCCGAGACCCTCAGGGTCTTGCCCGCGGGGATCACCACGTCACCCGCGTAGTCGTAGCGACCGCTCGGGAGTACCATCCGGTTGGCTCCGTCGTTGTCGACGTAGGTGAACGCCCCGTCGAGGCCGGTGCTCTCGAGTGGCCAGCTCCCGCACGCCCCGCTCAGGCACCACGGCGCGGCCATGTCGCAGGCGTTCTCGCAGGTGCCGCAGTTCGCGGGGTCGCGGTCGCTGCGGATCTCGCACCAGGTGCTGGGCGTCGGGTCGGCGAGGTCACCGTCGCAGTCGGCGAAGCCCGCGGCGCAATCGTAGGTGCAGCCCCCGGGCGTGCAGGTCGCGACGGTGTCCTCGCCGTCGCGGCAGCCGATGCCACAACCGCCGCAGTTGGCCTCGTCGGCGGCGCCGTTGGTCTCGCAGCCGTCGGTCGCGACGTCGTCGTTGCAGTCGAGGAAGGGGCCGGCGCACTCGAAGCTGCACTCGAAGTCGACGCAGCGCGGGATCCCATTCGGGCCGACCGGGCAGCTCGTGTCGCAACCTCCGCAGCTGCCCGGGTTGGAGAAGTCGATCTCGCAACCGTTCGCGAGGCTCCCGTCGCAGTCTCCCCAGCCGACCTCACAGAAGTTGTTGCACGCCCCCATCGCGCAGAGTCCACCGAGGTGCGGGCCGCCGCAGCTCAGGTCGGCGGTCTCGTCGACCGCCGAGTCGCAGTCCTGGTCCTCGCCGTCGCATCGCTCCGCGGCGGTCGGGTGGGTCGCCGGGTCCTCGTCGTCGCAGTCGCCGTTCCGAGTCGAGTGCCCGTTCAGCGGTGTCGCGCTGCTCACCGGCGAGCCGACGCCCCACCCGTCGCCATCGGCGTCCGGGTACCACGCCGTCGACGTGCAGCCCTCGTCGACGGCGGTCGCGTCGTCGCAGTCGTTGTCGACCCCGTCGCAGATCTCGGTGGCGCCCGGGCGGACCTCCGGGTTCCGGTCGTCACAGTCACCGTCGGTCGCGCCACACGCGATGTCGGGGACGCCGTCGCCGTCGTCGTCCTCGCCTTCGAGCGATCCGTTGCAGTCGTCGTCGAGCCCGTTGCAGCGCTCCATGGCGCCAGGATGGATCTCCGGGTCGCCCTCGTCGCAGTCGCCCGGCACCGGCGCGTACCCCGCTAGCGGGCTCGCCGATTCCAGCGTCGTTCCCTCGGAGTCTCCGTAGCCGTCGCCGTCGGCGTCGGGCCACCACGGGCGCAAGACCGTGCCTTCGCCCTCGTCGATGGCGGAGTCGCAGTCGTTGTCGACGCCGTCGCCCAGCACTTCGGCGCCGGGGGTCGAGGGGTCCATGTCGTCACAGTCGTCGCCGATGAAGGCGAACTCCGGCGTGGCCGGGCAGCCTTCGATGGGCGAGTCGGGGTCACCGTGGCGGTCGCCGTCGCGGTCGCGGAAGCCGGGGCCGGCGACGCTCTCGTCCACGCTGCCATCGCAGTCGTCGTCGACCAGGTTGCACACCTCCGCGGCGCCGGGGGCGACGGCGCGTCGGAAGTCGTCGCAGTCGAGGCCACATCGATCGCCGTTGCAGCACGAGAGCGCGGCGAATCCGTCGCCGTCCCGATCGGGACCGAGGGTCTCCGGGTCACAGTCCTCGTCGACGCCTGCGGCGTCGCACACCTCGACGCTGCTCGGCGAGACGCCGATGTCGCCGTCGTCGCAGTCGTCGCCCCCGCACTCGACGGCGTCGTGGCCGTCGCCGTCCATGTCGGGGTTCTCGCAGTCGCTCACGCAGCGGTCGAGGTCCTCGTCGCAGCGCTCTCCGTCTCCGCAGGCAGGCGCCGCCGACTCGCAGCGACTCGCCGTACAGAGCTCGGCGCCGTTGCAGAAGATCCCGTCGTCGCAGTCGCTGTCCACCGCGCAGCCGCCATCGGCGCCGCCATCGGGTGCTGGAGGTCCGTCGTCGCCGCAGCCCACCAGCACCAGGAGCACGACGGCGAAGAGACGCGTGGGGTGATGCATCGCCCGCATGGTACGCGATCGAGCACCCGACCGGCGAAGGCGCTCCGCTCGAACGACCGAGGTCCCGCCCTGACGGGGCTCAGTCGAGGAAGCGCGCGCGCGCTTCGGGGGCCGGCAACACGCACGCGTCGACCTTCCCCCAGATCTTGTAGCGAGCCGCGGCCACCATCTTGTAGCCCGCGTCAGTGAGGAAGCTCGGCAGGACGCCGAGCCCCGCGAGCCAGCGCCACGGCGCGTCCAGGTGGCGGGCGATCGCGAAGGCACCGGCCGAGTACCAGTACGCGCGCTCGGTGCCCTCGTCGTCGCGCTCGATGTAGACCACGCTGTCGAGCGACTCGGGGATCTCGGGGTGCCGCGCGAGGACCGCCTCGGCGGTCGGACCCGCGAGCGGCGCGAAGGCGATCGTGCCTTCCGAGTCGTGGTCCACGATCCAGCGGACGCTCCCGTGGCAGAAGCCGCACTCGCCATCGTAGAGGACCAATCTCGGCGGGGTCATGCCCGTACCGTAGGGCGGCTCCGGGAGGAAGGATAGGGCCGCCGCGCTCTTCTCCGTGAGGTCCCCGCGCTCGCCATCAGCGGAGCTCGGCCGCACGCGCCTCGGCCTTCTCCCACATGCGGAGGTAGCCCTCGGCGCTCCTGAAGAGCGGCTCGAGCTCCTCGGCGGTGACCCCGTCGTTGAGCACGTCCTGGATCAGCTCCGGAAGCATCCCGATGTGGATGAAGCCCTCGGTGTCGAAGTCGACGGTGCGATTGCCGAGCTGAGGCTCGGTGAAGGTCACGTCGCCGCCTACCGAGGTGAAGGGGTAGGTGATCGGGTTGGTCTGGTCGGCGCCGCAGCCCTCGTCGCCGAAGCGTGGGCCGCGCCCGCCGGCGAAGCCGTTGAGGTCGAAGCCGAAGCCCTCGGCCGGGAAGCCGCCGTTGTCGCGGATCCGCTGGATGCGGCTCTGGAAGCCGTCGTCCGAGGTGCCGGGGTTCGCGGGGTCGTGGCATCGCCCGAAGCCGCCCTTCGACACGCCGCCCAGCGCGTAGATCCGGCCGTCGTTGTTCAGGCCGTGGGTGCCCGCCGCCGGATAGTCGGCCGCTTCGAGCATCTCGAAGGCGCGCTCGTAGCTGCGCCGCGGGAGGTGGTCGACCTCCAGCACCATGCCCCGTTTCATGATCTCCTCGATCAGGAACTCTCCCAGCGGAGTGAGTCCGGCGTTCTGGCACCAGTCGCCCTCGAGCGAGTCCGACGAGAAGTAGTCGATGAAGGGCCCCAGCGCGGCGATCGGGTTCTCGCCGAAGCCCGACATGTCGTTGGGCGGCGGGGCGTCGTAGTCGTCGCGCGGCATGTTCAGGTCGCCGAAGACGACCTCGCCCCGATCGAAGGCGCTGTTCACCGCCGGGCACTCCTGGACGAAGTTGCTCCAGTGACCGCTCTGCACGAGGTTGCCGAGCTCGATGAAGCTCCGGTGCCCGTCGCCGGCCGAGAAGGCGTTGTCGAACTTGTGCACCGGGAAGAGCACCCGCACGCCGAGCTCCTGGTACCGGTCGAGCTGCGCGCTCACGTAGGCCTCGTCACAGGTCTCGTCGCCGGCGTCGGGAGTCAGCTTGCACTCGAAGAGGTTCGAGGTCTCGATGCCCAGCACGACCGCCATCTTCCCGTCGGCGATGACGTCGCGCGCTTCCGCGGGCGATCCGACGATGCGGAAGAAGCCCTCACCCGGTCCGCCGTATTGGGCGTCGATGTAGCGCTCGAGGGCGTAGCTCTCCTCGATGATGCGGTCGACGGCCGTCATGTCTTCGCAGGAGTAGCGCTGGTCCTGCACGCCCGAGCCGACCACGAGCTCACAGATGACCTCGTTGCTGGTCGCGTGCTGCACGACGAGCCGAAGGCCGCCGAGCCACGCGCGCTCGAGCCATCGCCAGTACTGCTGTTGGTGAGTCGCCCGCAGGCGTGCGTCCGGCCACTCGGTGAAGTCCGGATAGCCGGCGGTCACGTGGTTCGGCTCCGGGGTGCGGCCGCTGACGAGCGTGCTGATCAGCACCTCCTGGTCGAGCTCGCCGGTGTCGTAGACGTAGCCGAAGAGGTCCTTGCGCCCCTCGACGCCGTGGCGAACGTCGCAGTCGTTCAGCGCGTGCTCGACGCCGAGCGGGTGGAAGGGCGAGCCGTGGAAGAGGCCGCCGCCGAACGCGAAGTTCGAGAGGATGTGGGAGTGGGTGTCGACGATGCCGAAGAGCGAGCCGTCGTCGAAGGTGGTGGTGCTCGGCGTGCCCTCGGCGTCGACGGTGAGCTCCGGGTAGGTCCGGCACTCGTCCTGGGCGATGAAGTGCACGATCGCGGCGTCGCTCGGGTCGTCGACCAACGCCCGCATCCCGAGGTAGCGACCGGAGCGGTCGTGCTGGAGCTGGAACCCGGATGGATCGTGCGGCGAGGCTTCGAGGTTCCACACGGCGCCCGGGTCGGTCGTGTCGTCGTTGGTCACGTTCTCGCTGACCAGGGTCTCCAGGCGCACGAGGGTCTCGTCGTCGTCGGAGACCAGGTAGTGCGCGTCGCGGTCGTAGAAGACGTAGCTGCCCAGGTCGGCGGGCTGCAGACGAAAAGCCGAGGCGAGCGAGAGATCGGTGCCGCGCAGCTCGAAGGCGTCGGACTCGGACGTGGGCTGGAGCAGTCGCCCGCCGCTCCCGTTCGGTTTGGTCGCGTGGATGGCGAAGCAGCCGTGCGCGAGCTCGTGGACCGTCCCCGTGGTGGCCGGCGGCAGGTCCAGGGGCGCGACCTCACCGCAGCTCATCGCCAGAAGGAGAGAGAGGAGCGACACAGCTCGCGCGGGGAACGTCATCCAAGCCTTTCGGGGCGGACGGACTCGGCCCCGATGGCACCCCGTCAGCCGCCCGAAAGGTAGAAAAGCGCTCGTCCTTTGTCGAGGACTGGAGTCCTGCCGAGGTAGAGTCCGACCCATGTTCGTCGCCGCCGGCATCTACGGGTTCGCGCTCTCCCTCATGATCTTCAGCGCGGCGTTCACCCCCGCGCTCATCGACCTCTTCGTCGCGGAGCCCTACACCCTCGGAACTCACGGCGCGGACTGGGAGTACTGGCAGGGGACCAGTTGCGCCTTCGTCGGCATCGTCGCCTTCGTGGCCCGCCGCTGGCCGGTGGGTCCGCAGATCGGCGCGGCCGGCGCGCTCGCCTTCATCTACGGCGTGTGGGGCATCCAGAACCTGAGGTTGGTCCTCGTCACCGACAGGTACGGACCGCTCATGTGGGGCCACGTGCTCGGGTGTCTCGGCCTCGGTGTGTTCGCTGCGGTCACCGCGATGCGGCTGCGCGCGTCCGCTACCAAGTGACGTCGTAGACGCAGGCCTCGCGGTTGTGCCGGCGGCACTCCACGTGCTCGACCTTCGCGTCCTCCGCGCCGGTCAGCCGTAGACCCATCTCGATCCAGGAAGGACAGCCCGGCCCGCAGAAGAGATCGTTGGGTGCCACTTCGTCGCCGTACGCCATGTGTAGTCGAAGCCGCCAGTGCCGTTCGCTCACCTGTTCGGGGCGCATGTCGCCGGTGTCGAAGTAGCGGTTCCACAACGAACCGGTGCGCTTCACCAGGAACGTCGCCGAGCCCATTCGAAGCACCATCTTGTAGACGGTTCCGAGATCCGAGTCGGCGATGTAGGCGGAGAGTTGGCGCATCTCCTCTTCCGCCGACATGCGTCCGTGGTCGTAGCAGAGGCGCTCGACCACTCGGTTGATCACCCCGATGGAGTACCAGCCGCCGCGGAGCCAGAGCTCTTTCAAGACGACCTGGTCGGCGTCCGATGCACCCTCGACCAGCGAGCTCCAGACGTCCCGTCCGTGTTCCCGCTCGACGTAGTCGCGGGTATGTATGAGGAGACTGCCCTTGCCTTGGCCCATGCGACTCGTGTGCCGAGCATACCTCAATCACGTGGCACTCCGAGCGACGAAAATCGATTGGGGCTAGAAAAGTATGCCGATCAATCGCTTGTGCCCATGCGTGCACCGGCGGCATCATCGTGAGCATGTTTCTGTCGTTGGCCGGAAAGGCCGGGAGCTCGCGGTCGAAGAAGTTCCTCTATGACCGCAAGGGCCCTTGGCCCCAGCCATCACCCCGTCACCCACTTGGGACGGCACCCGAGGTCCTGCATCTGCCGTGGCAGGAGAAGGTCGACTGGCAGCTGCACATCGGCCTCCGGTACATGCGCGATCTCTTCCTCTACGGACCGGTCGCGGCGTTTCGCGCGCTCGGGTTCCGAGAGCTGCCGACCATCTCGGACGCCGAGCTGAACGACGCGCTCGTTCGTGGACTCTATTCGCGCTTCCTCGCACCGCTCGACGAGGTGGATCGCCAGACGTTCTCGGCGCAGATCGACCCTTCCGATACCGGGCTCCACTACAAGATGGACTTCAGCCCGATCGCGAGCGTCGATCCCTATCGCGGCATGCACGTCGCGCCCACCGTCACGTTGTTGCGTCGCGCGACCAAGGACGACCCGGAGTTCGAGGTGAAGGCGATCGCGATCGGCGACGACCGCCTGGTCCTCGAGCCGACCGACGGAGACTCCTGGGAGCTCGCCAAGTACTACGTGTTGCAGGGATGCAGCTACGCGACGCTCTTCACCGAGCATCCGAACGTCCACTTCCCCTTCGACACGATCAACGCCGTCACCAAGGGGTCGATCCCCACCGACCATCTGCTCTTCCGACTGCTGATCCCTCACTTCCGGTTCTCGCTGGTGCTGGACAACGCGGTTCTCCAGGGTGATGCATCCGTGATCAGCAACTTCCGGGCGACGATCTACGACCCCTTCACGGCAAAGGCCGATGCCGGCCTCATGGCGTTCTTCGTCGCGGGATACAAGGGGCTCGAAGGCAACTCGGCGTACCCCGCGTATCGATTCGCTGCCAGCCGTGATCAGCTTCGACTTCCACCGACCCGATATGGTGAGTTCCTGCGGCGATACTTCGAGCCCTTCCTCGAGTTCAGCCAGACCGTCGTCGCGGCGATGACCGACGAGGAGCTCGGCTACTGCCAGGAGTGGGCGCGCTGGATCCGCGTGTGGATTCCTACCTTCCCGGAGCTCACCTTTCATCCGCCGGCGTCCCCACAGGAAAAGGATCTCGGTCGCGACCGTCTCGCGTTCGCGCTCGCGGTCACTCTCTGGGACGTGACGGTGGTCCACTCGACCGATCACGAGAACTTCGCCACCGACATCCCCGTCGACTGGAAGTGCTTCCGCCTGCGTGAGCCGGCGCCGGCGAGCAAGACGGGCGGCGTGCTCGACCGCAAGAAGCTCTCGCGGAAGGTCGACCTCTTCAAGTCGCATCTGGCCCACCGGATGTTCTTCGCGCCGACGACCGTGACGCGGCTCATGGAGGTCGAGTACGGCTTCGAGACCGACGCCCTCCGGGAGGCCGAGAACGACTTCAAGGAGGCGCTGCGGACCGTCGAAGCCGGCCTCGCGGCGGACGGAATCCCGAATTACCTCGCGCTCGACGACGTCGCGGCGAGCATCCAGTACTGAGCCACTACTCCAGCCGCTCGACGTAGTCCGGCGGCACCACGGCCCGGTAGAGCTGCTCCACCAGCGCCTCGATCGCCTCACGATCGAGATCCACGCTCTCGCCACCGCGCAGACCGATGCGGAACGACCCGGGCGTGCGATCGTCGTAGTAGAAGCCGCCGTAGGTCTCGACGTACCCGAGCCGAAAGCGGTGGAGGGCGACGCGGAACAAGAAGCGCGCGAGCCAGTAGCGCGGCACCCGCGTATCGCTCGCGCCGACCTGCAGGCGCACCCAGTCCCCGTCGGCGGTGACCGCCAGCCCGTCGCGCGTGAGCGGGAGCTCGCCGGGCGGTCCCTCTTCGGCGGTCGGGAAGGGCGCTGGGGGAGCCTCGCGCCAGCTCGCGGGGCTCGGGTCGGGCGCCATCGGGCCCGCCACCACGAGGGCGCGTGCCGAGCCCAGCGAGAGCGCGGCACCCGGGTCGAGGCGGAGGAGGTCGCCCGGGAAGTAGGCTCCGTCGCCTTTCAAGATCAGCGCGAACCCACCCTGCGCCGGCGCGAGCTCGCCGCCGACCTGCAAGCCGAGCGTGACGTCGCCGATCCGCCCGAGCGCCTGTGGCGCTTCCTGGTCGAGGTCCACCAGCAGGAAGGCCGGGTCGGCCCCCTCGTACGCCTTGGTGTCGGTGGCGCGTCCCTCGCTCACGAAGAGCGGTCGACTGGCGTCCGGTGCGATGGGCGCGCGGCCGCAGAAGACGAAGGAGAGACCGGCTCGCCGCATGCCCGGACCGAAGCGAAAGGGTTCGTGCGGCGGCCGGAGTCGCCCGGGCCAGTGCAAGAGCCCGTGCGGATGCAACACCAGATCCTCGAGACCATGACGGATCCGTCCGACGTCGTCGCCGCTCTCCGGGTCGGTCAGGAGCGTCAGGAAGCGGAGGGGCTCGAGGAGGCTGTCACCGGTGCGGAGCGCGACCGCGTACTCGTCCGAGATGTTCTGGTGGGCGAAGGGCAGCGGCTCGCTCGCCGTCACGAGCTCGATCTGCGCGGGCCCGACCGTGCCCACGACCACGAGGTGGTGCTCGATGCGTTCCGGTCGCGCGGCCAGGAGCCGCAGGTTGGTGCGCTCGACGCCCGCCGGCGGCGGCGGGCGATCGTCGGGCGGGAAGACCCAGTGCTGGGTCGTCGGGTGCCGTGCCATCGGCGCACTCTCGAGGGGCGCGCCGATCCATCGAGCCGCGTGCCGAGCGACACGCTCTCCGAGCGCTCGTGCCGTCGCTCGGTCGCTCTCCGGCGGCGCGTCACTCGGGGGAACACCGGGGTCGGATTGCGCCATCGCGCCGAGGTGCGAGCCGAGTCGGTTGAGCGCGCTGGGCTCGTCGCCGCCGCGCCGATTGCCGGGCATCAGTCCGAGGCTGACCCAGACCATCGAGTGCTGCGCGGCGAAGACGCTCAGCTGCACCAGCGTGTTGAGCTTGTCGCCGCTGAGCCCGGAGGAGTTGGTGAAGCCCGCGGCGAGCTTGTCCTTCCACGCCTGCGTGAACCACGCGCGATCGCTGCTCGCGTCCATGAACGCCTTCATCGGAGCCGAGACGCTTCCCATGTGCGTGGGACAACCGAAGACGATCGCGTCCGCATCGGCGAGCGTTCGCCACGCGTCGTCGTCCATGGCCTCGACCGGAAGCATCGACACGAGAGCCCCGGCCCCTTCGGCGCCTTCGCCCACGGCCTGTGCGACGACCGCGGTGTGCCCCTTCGCGGAGTGGAAGACCACCGCGACGCGCGGTGCACGTGCCTCAGCCACCCACGTGCTCCCGGGTCCACTCGATCAGTCGATCCATCAACGCCTCGACGTCCGGCGCGTCCTTCGCGGTCGGATCCTCGGGCTCGAAGTAGTGGCGCGCGTCCATCGACTCGAAGGTGAAGTCCTCGTTCCCGGCGAACGCGTCGCGCATCGGCGCGACGTCGGTGATCGGGTAGATCTCGCGGTCTCGGTCCGCATGCACCATCAGGACCGGCACACGCACCCCGGCCGCGTTGGCGACCACGTTCGCGCGGCTCGACGCGCCGGACCAGGTGCTCAGCCAAGCCTCGGGCGTCACCGTCCGCGCGAAGCCGAGGCGCTGCCAGTTCATGAGGTCCGGGCGATGACTGAGGAGCGACCCATACGCGCGCGGCGAAGGATCGAGCGTACGGTCCACATAGTCGAGGTTCGCCATGGTCCGGTACACGGTCATGACCGGCTCGAACGCGCTCGCTCGTGCGAGTCGGCGTCGTTCTTCCGGCGGCAGCTCCGCAAAGCTGGCAGCGCCGACCTTCGCGGCGGCGGTCTGGCGAGCCTCGACCAACGCATGTGCGGTCTCATCCAGTCGCGCGACCCGCGCCTGCTGCGCGTCGCGATAGCGCGTGGCGAAGTCCGGCTCGTAGCGCGACCATGTCGGCGCAGTGGCGAACCCGTTCTCCGGAACGTACATGTCCAGCGAGTCGTTGCTCGCGAACGGATCGGTTTCGTCGGTCATGGCCGGGTCGATCGACCGCTCGACGACCTTTCCCTGCCCTCGGTGGGCCGCGACCAGCAGCAGACCGTCGGCCGGCGGCATGATGGCGCCGGGGAGGCGAGTCGGATCGCCCGCGGGCGTCCGGGCCGATCGCTCGTCCTTCGAGAGTGGCTGCTGCGCCAGGTAGAACGCGGCCAGCGAGCCACCGCCCGAGTTGCCGAGGAGGACGATCCGCTTGGCCCCCCGTCGCTCCCGCAGCCAGCGAATGGTCGCGGCGAGATCCAGGAGCAGGTCCTCGTGAACCGCGGAGTCGTCACCGAACGCGCGGCTCGTCACCCCGCAGAAGCCGTAACCGGCACCCACGAAGCGGGGCGCCGCATAGTGGTGGGTGAAGTCCACCCGGGGGTGCATCGCGACCACGACGGCCGAGGGCCGCCTCCCGCGAGGGGTCCAGAGCGCTGCACGGATCTGGCGGAAGTCCTGGGTGCGCAGGTAGCGGGATTCGACGTCCGCGTCGGTCGGCGGACGCCGGAAGAGAAAGGGGCGGCCGCCCCAATAGGTCTTGGCGATCAGCGTCACTCGTTCCCCTCGGGCAGCCTACCACTCCGCGGGGATTGACGTACCGCGCTCGGCTCGGCAGGGTCCGGGCCGTGAGCGTGAAGGTCTACCAGTATCCGAAGTGCAGCACGTGCCGGAAGGCGCTGAAGTGGCTCGACGAGCGCGGCGTCGAGGTCGAGGCGATCGACATCACCGAGAAGCCTCCCTCGAAGGCCGCGCTGAAACGTCACTGGAAGGCCAGCGGCCTTCCACTGAAGAAACTCTTCAACACCGCGGGCCAGTCCTACCGAAACGGTGGCTTCAAGGATCGCCTGCCGACCATGAGCGAGGCCGACCAGCTCGCCGCGCTCGCCGCCGACGGGAAGCTCATCAAACGCCCGCTCGTCGTCGCCGGTGACACGGTCCTCGTCGGTTTCTCGGCCGACCGCTACGCCGAAGCCTTCGGCTGAGGGGTACGCTGCGGCGGTGGCGCTCTTCCCGCTCATCCGGCCGAAGGTCGGGCTCTACGTTCAGCCGCCCGAGCTGATCGCGGGCCAGCCGGTCGAGCTGCGGGTTCGCGTCGATGCCCCGCGACCGAGGAAGGTGGAGCGCATCGACCTCTGGGTGGAGCAGCGCGTGCGCTCGACGCAGGGCATCGGCTCGCGTTTCCGGCACCACGCACAGCTGAGCGGTCCACGGACCCTCCCGAAGGGAGTCACCCAGCTGGTCGCGAAGGCGGTGATGCCGCCCCACGCGCTGCCCGACCACCGCGGTCAACGGATCTCCGTGTCCACCGTGGTCCACGTCGCGCTTCAGACGCGGTGGCGTCTCGACGTGAACCGATCCTTCCAGCTTCGCGTTCGCGGCGCGTCCCATGATGGGCCGGTGCAGCCGTTGCTCTTCTCTTCTCGCGAAGCCGGCCGCGAGGGGCCCCACCTCGAGGGGAGCCTCGACCGTTCCGTCCTTCGACCCGGAGGCCTGCTCACGGGTCGCGTGGCGGCGATCGGCGCGGACTGTCGCAGCCTCCAGGTGATCCTCGCCTCGACGGAGCAGGACGGAACGGGCCGCACCCAGGGGGGACGCTGGACGCTGAACGTCGACGGCCCGCTCGCGGACGGGGCGAGCGTCCCCTTCGCGATGAGCATCCCCGAGCAGATCACGCCGAGCTTTCAGGCGGGGCTCGTTGCGCTCGGCTGGGTCGTCGAGCTTCGCGCGGATCGGGCCTTCGCCCGTGACCTCGGCTTGCGGATCCCCGTCGAGGTCGCGCTCTCGACCGCCGACCCCGAGCACGCCCAGGCACCGATCGTCGGCGACGAGCGCGTCGCGGCGCTCTGGCGGCACATGGGCCGTCAGCTGGGCGCCGTCTTCGATGGGCGCACGCTCCGCGATCGTGTGGGCGAGGTCGACGTGACGGTCGGCTCGGTCGACGGGTGGCTCGAAGCGGAGCTGACCTTTCCGAGTCTCGACATCGGGCTCGAGGGTGGCGAGCGCGAAGGGCTCCGGCGCCTCGCCGGCGCCGTGAGCAGCCGTGGAAAGATCCCCGAGCTCGGCGACCGCTGGAACGAGCTCTTCTACGCGACGTCGCGCGAGCCAGCCCAGGCGCAGGCGTTTCTGCTCCAGGCGCTGGGTCAACTGGTGGCCGTACGCTTCCGAGACGCGTCCGACACGTCGATCCGGCTGCGGGTCGAGGCGCCGCGTGACTCCGGGACGCAGCTCGAGCGCTTGCTCCGTTTGGCGCGCCGTGTCGCGGAACGCGTCCCTCAGGCGGGAGCGTCGATGCCGATGCCGGTCTCGTTCGAGCCGCATCGCGCGAGCTGGGAGCAGGCGGCCTCCCAGCTGCAGGCTCGGTTCTCCCCCGGCGCACCACGACTCGAGGCGAGAGACGGAGCCTGGCGAATCGACACGCGCTGGCTCGAGGAAGGGCCGAGAACGTCGGTCGAGCGTCGGACGACCACCCCCATCGACGAGCGGCTCCACGTCGCGCCGGGTGAGCCGCTGCCCGACGCGCTGAGCCGTGACGCGCGCCCGCTCGCGGAGGCTCTCGCCGGTGATGGCCGTCTCCAGATCGCCACCGACTTCGTTCTCATGGAGCGGGAGGGGCGGGTGACCGACCCGATGGCGCTCGAGCCCGTGTTGGATCGATTGAGTCGGCTCG
Organism: Deltaproteobacteria bacterium; assembly: GCA_017644045.1. Lineage (GTDB taxonomy): Bacteria > Myxococcota_A > Polyangia > Polyangiales > Houyiibacteriaceae > UBA1660. The sequence goes on along the minus strand of JAEPMI010000004.1, from coordinate 692,091 downwards.
TGCGGCTCCTGCGCGTGGACGAAGGGCCTTACCGATGAGCACCGACCTGCCGCCCCTGCGCGTACCCGAGCCGGCGTTCATGGCGGCGTGGCCGCGCGGCATCCGACCCGCCAGCGTCCGTGTCGGCGCGAGCTCCGTGCGCTTGCTCTTCGTCCACCCCGACGCGGGTTGGGTCGAGGCCTGGGTGCAGCTCGGCGGTCGTGCGCACATCGGACTGGCCGAGGGGTTCACGGACGAAGCGCTCCAGCGGCTTGTCGTCGCGCTGCGAGCGCGCTGGAACCACGATGCGCCCATCTCCGACGAGTGGCTGGGCCGGGCCATCCGACACCGCGCTGCCGCGCTCGCGGCGCACCCGCCGATCGGCGTGGAGGGGAGCGGTGACCTGGAGCTCGCGGGGCGGGTGTTGGGCGCGGCCAGCGATCGGGTGGCGGCGGTGCGCGGATTCGAGACCAGCGATCGGGGCGACGAAGCGAGCTGCGCGGCGCTGGCGTGCGAGGCCTTCCTGCTGGCCCTCTCGGGGCGCGGACCGGAGGCTCGTCCGCTCGCCGTCGCCGCGGCGGAGCGCGCGGTCGGGATGGAGCGCCCCCCGATCGCGCGCTTGCTGTCCTCGCTGGGCGCCCACGGCGCGGCGGCCGACTGCCTCGCACGAGGGCTCGGTGAGGGGGCGATGCCGCTCGCGGACGTGGCGTGGGTCGCGGGTCTCGCACGACGACCAGAGCTCGCCCGAACGGCGGTCCGAACGCTCCTCGAGCGTGCCGACGCGACCGGAGGGGAGCGGCGACTGGCGCTCGAAGGCTTGGTCGCGGCAGGCCAGCTGGATGAAGCGATCGACTTCCTCGCCCAGCGCGTCGACGGGGCGCCGAGCACGGAGCTCTTCGAGCGCTTGGCGGAGCTGCACCTGTGGCGGCTCGAGCTCGAACCCGCGCGCCGCTTCGCCGAACGCGCTGGCGAGACGCCTCTCGCTTCGCTCGTGCTCGGCGCGGCGCACGTGCTGGAGGGGGACCACCGCGAGGGGCTGGACCTGCTCGCGCGGATCGACGGGGAGCCGGGGGTGACCGCGAGGCTCTGGCGGATGCGCGCCATGCTCGAGCTCGGCCGCGAAGAAGGGGCCATCGCGCTCGCCAAGGTGGGCGCCTACGCGGAGCGGGTCTCGTGGAAGCTGTGGCGCGCCTACGCCGAGGCGCACACCGATCCGGAGACGACCTTCCACGGGAAGGAGGCGTACCAGGTGCGGCTGCTCCTCGAGTCGATCCACGGCGCCGCCGTGGTCGACGAGGCGTACACGGATCACGAACGCGCGCTCGCGCTGGTTCGCCGCACGATCGAACGGCTCGGTGGCAACTACGGTCCCGTGAGCACCTGGCTCGACGAGGGGAAGCTCCAGCTGGCGGAGCTCGTCTCGCCCCGAGCGCAGGCCATGGATGCGCAGCTCGCCATCCCGGACACCGGCATGGCGGCGGCGTTCGACGCGCTCGACGCACAGGCGCGCACCATGCCGAGCTCGCCCTTCGGTCGGACCTACCGCGCCGAGCTGCTCCTGTGGACCGGTCGACACGACGAAGCGGAGGCCGAGTTCGAGGCGATCTGGAACGAGACCAAGACGCGCTGGGGCTACGTCGGGCTCGGCGCGGCGCGCCTCTTCGCAGGGCGAGCGGACGAGGCCCTGAAGGCCTGGGAGGCCGGGCTCGAGCACTACGACTACCTGCCCGCCGAGGCGACCTTCGCCTATCGCGGCGAGGCGTATCTGGCGATGGACCGAGTCGAGGAAGCGCGGGCCGAGCTCGAGCACGCCACCACGCAGAGCCCGAGCCGGGTCGGAGCGTGGGCCGCGCTCGCGCTCGCTCGGCTGCGGAGCGCCGACCACCCCGGCGCGCGCGAAGCCCTGGACCGGGTGGCGGAGCTGGCGCCCGCCCTTCTCGTGGTGGCTGCCGAAGCGGCCGGCGTGTCCCCCAGGAGCGCCGAGCGCGACGCCCTCGAGGGCATCGCGCGCGGGGCTCTCGATGCGCTCGGGGGCAACCGCGCCTCGAAGGTCTTCACCTTCCGTGACGGGAGGGACACCGCTCGCGCGCTGCGCGCGGTGCCTGCGCGCCATTGGGTCGAGTTGGCCAAGCAGCTCAGCGCGCTGGCTCGCGATCTGCGGAGCCTGAGCTTGCCTTTCGCCGCCGCGGAGGGCTGACCAGGAAGACGAGCGCGAGCAGCAGCACGTAGCCGACGTAGGGGTCGACCACCGAGGCGAGCAGACCGAGCCCCCCGAGCGGCACCGCGACGACGAGAGCGCCCGTCGGTCGGCGGAAGGGAACGCTCCACCGTCGCCGGAGTCGCCACGCGAGGAGCAGCGGCACGATGAACCCACCGAGGTAGACGAGCAGCGAGAGCCAGACGAGCGGCGTGGTCTCCCCGCCGGCCACGATCGGCATCCCCTCCGCGGGCTGGATGGTCATGAAGTAGAGCAGGGCGGCCTCCCCGAGCATCGGGGCCTCGGGGTGCGAGAAGAGCTCGGGGAGCAGGAGCGCGCCGCCACCGGTCGGCCAGCTCGTGGCCACCATCTGGCTGCTCAACGTGTAGGCGTGATCGAAGCGCCCCATGCGCCTGGCGGCGCCCACGCCGAAGGCGCTGGCCGAGGTGCCGAACCCGTCGAGCACCGGTCCGGCGTCGATCTCGAAGGTCCACTCGCCGTGCGCCGAGTCGCGCGGGTACTCGCGGAAGCCGATCGCCCAGCCCTGGTCCTGCCAGAACTCTTCCTCGTGGGTCGCGTACCAGCGCTCGGCATCCTCCGGCCAGAGCTCGGGCGCGAAGATGCCCACCCAGGAGTTGCCGATGCCCCGTCCCGGCTGGACGTTCTGCGGCATCGCGTCGCCGTACAGGTCCACCCGGAAGCGAACCAGCCCGCGCTCGTCGTCGTAGGGAGACACGAAGGCTCGCCGAGCTCGGCGGACGAACGCCGAGTGATCGGTGCCGAGCACCGCGTCGGCGCGCCGGATGTAGGCGATCGCCGCGAGCACGTCGATCGGGTAGGTCTCGCCGGGGTAGTCCTGGAGCACGCCGTGGGGTGATCGGTCGAGGTCTGCCGCGAGGGTCTCCACCTGGTCGCGGAGGAAGGCCTCGTCTCCGTCGTCGCCGGTGATGGCCTGGTAGCTCGTGAGCCCCGCGATCAGGAGCGAACGGAAGAAGACGTTCTCGTCGTGGAGGTAGTCGTCGCCCCAGTGCGTGCGGACCCAGGTGTGGTGGCCGGGATCCATGATCAGATCGCGCGCCGCTCGGACCGCGGGCTGGGCGTGGTCCACGTCGATGCCCTGCGCCTGGAGCGACTCCGTCGCCTGGAGATAGAAGACGGCCGTGAAGATGGGCCACTCGGTCCGCGGGACGTCGTGGAGCGGGGCCCGCGTGGCGGCCCCGCTCTCGATGCGGTCACGCGCCCAGGGCTCGATCCGCTCGCTCAGGCTCTCGTGCAGCGCGAGGGCGCGCCGGGGGATGCCCGGTCCAGCGAGGGCCGGGTCGTTCAGGTCGCCGACCACCAGCGCGGCGGGCCAGAGGAAGAGCTCGGCGGCGCCGAGGGTCAGGAGCAGCGCCGAGAAGGCGAGCCCGTAGCGGAGGAAGCGCTGGCGGTGCAGCCGTTCGTCGTTCGTCGTCATGCCCCCACCCTGCGCGCGCTCCGCGAGGGGCGCTGGCGGTCTCGGGCCGAACGGTCGCGCCCCGCGGTCGAACGGTCGCGGCCGCGAACGAGCGGCGTCTCAGAGCAGCCGGCGGCGGAGCTCGCGGGCCACCTGTCGTGACACGGGGACCTCGGCGCCGCTGCTCAGGACGGCGTTGTAACCGCCGGAGGGGAGCGGCTCGAGGCGCTCGACGTGCGCGAGCTGCACCAGCGCGCGGCGGTGGACCCGGAGGAAGTCCCCACCGGCCAGTTTGCGCTCGAGGTCCTGGAGCGAGTCGCTGGAGAGCCACTCCCGGCCCTCGGCGTGGACCGTGACCAGCGTCCCGTCGAAGACGGCGTGGGAGATCGAGGCGGTGGGCACGAGGTGCACGTCGTCGCCCACGGTCAGCGCGATCCGCTCCGGTGTCCGCGGGCTCGCCCGGTCGCGCACGCGCGCCAGCGCGGCGTCCAGCTCCGGGAGCGCGAGCGGCTTGAGCAGGTAGTGCGTGGCCCCGGTCGCGAACGCCTTCACGGCGTGCTGCTCGTGGGCGGTCACGAAGATGACCGGGATGCCCCGGCGTCCGGCGAGCTCCGCCAGCTGCAGCCCGTCCAGGTCGGGCATGTCGATGTCCAAGATGGCAGCGTCGATGGACTCCGGGTCGAGCGCTGCTGCGGCCTCCTCGCCGGAGCGAGCTTCGCTCACGATCGTCACCCCGCCGGCGGTCTCGAGCAGCCGACGGAGGCGCTTGCGCGCCATCTTCTCGTCGTCCGCGATCAGCACGCGAAGCGGTTGGCTCACGAGGGCACCGCCACGGCGGCCAGTGGTGCTGCCGATGGGACGTGAGGGATCGTGACCACCGCTTCGGTCCCCGCGACATCACCGCGCTCGACGCTCGCCACCCGTACGGAGCCTTCACCCGCGTAGGCCAGCGCGACGCGGCGTTCGGTGGTGGCGATGCCGGTGCCGCCGTCGCGCGGTCCCTCGAAGGTGCCCGCGTTCCAAATCCGAACGGTCAACGCACCCCCATCGCTCTCGAGCGAGAGGCGCAGTGGAGCGGAGGCGCTGCCGTGGGTGAGCGCGTTCTCGAAGAGCGGGAGCAGCACCAGCGGCGGCACGTCCATCGTGGGTGCGTCGTCGAGGCTCGCCTCGATCCGATAGCGTTCGTCGTCGCGCAGGGCGTGCAGCCGATGGAGGGCGAGCAGGAGATCGAGCTCCCGCCGCAGCGGCCACGTCGGTTCTCGGATGCCCTCGAAGAGGGTCCGCAGCATCCGCGAGAGCTCGAGGAGCGCTTCTTCGGCGACCGCTGGATCCTCGCGGCACCACTCGGCGATGGCCCCGAGGGTGTTGAAGAGGAAGTGCGGGTCCAGGTGGTGACGAAGCGCGAGCAGGCGCGCTTCCTCTGCGGCTCGCTCGAGGCTCTCGCCGCGAGCCTCCGCCCGCACGAGGTCCGAGCTCAGCTCGATGTCACGTCCGAGAATCCAACCGGCGATGAGGACCAAGGTCAGGAGCGCCGCCATCGCCGGCGGATGGGCGACGTAGGGCTGCTGGCCGAAGAGGGCGACCGGGCCGAGGGACGCGCCGAGCACGAGCGCGAGCGCGACCCCGAGGTACGCGCTCCCGCGGATGGCGTCGGGCGAGCGACGAAACCACCGCCAGGCGGCCGGAACGAAGGCGACGAAGAGGAGCACGAAGAGCGCGAGCGTCGCGGCGGTCGCGAGATGGCGGGTCGCCCAGAGCTCCGTCCCGACGAGCCCGACCGCGACCAGGGCGACGGGCACCAGCCGTCGCGGCATGGCGAGCGCTCGCCAACTGCTCAGCAGGACCGACGGCTCCGAGGGGCTCACGACACGACCATAGCCGATGGCCATCGGGGGTAGCTACGATGCCGCCGTGCTCGGACGGGTTCGGTGTGCGCTGTGGATCCCGCTGCTTCTCGTGGCGGCGAGCGCGCAGGCACAGCCGGTGATCCCGCCCGGGCAGGAGTCGCGGGTGCTCGAGCTCCTCGAGCCCCGCGGCTTCGCAAGCGAGCCGGTCGACGGCTGGAGTCTGGCGGACGTCACGATCCAGCGATCGTTCATCGAGCTCACCATCGGCAACGGTGATCGCCGCTCCACGCTCCGGCTCCATCCTCCGGACGCGTTCTCCGGCGACGAGCGAACGCCCAGCTTCTCGGTCGAACGGAGGGGAGACTCACCCACGGCACTCGACCCCTGGGTCGCGGCGATCCGCCGGAACGACGACGGAGAGTTCTGGGGGGCGATGCCGGCCTTTCGCCTCGACCGGCATTCCGAGTCCGCCGGATCCCCGATGGCACGCTCCGGAGAACGGGCCTTGGATCCGACCGCCGTGACAGCCACCGTCGGAGCCTTCGCCCTCGTGCTGCTGGTGGCATTCGGCGAGCGCCGTCGCTACGGAGCGGACGATCTGCCCGCGGCGCCCGAGTCCCGAGCGAGCCTCCGGACCCGGTGGCGCTTCGCCCTCGCGCTGAGCCTCGCGTCGGCGGTGGCTCTCTGGCTCACCGCGTCGGCGCCGCCGCTCCATCCGGACACCAACCGGGACCTCTTGCTGGCGCGCGATTGCCTCGAGTCGAGCGTCTGCCTCGGCCCGAGCACCTCCTTCGGTGGTCTCGACCAGCACGGCGGCTGGACGCGCCTTCTCGCGTTGCTCCGGGGGATCGGGCTCGCGCCGGCACAGGCTCACCAGGTGCTCATCGGGCTCAACGCGGTCGGCGCCGGCCTGCTCGCGTTCGTCGCAGCACGGCGGCTCCCGCTCCTCGTGGCCCTACCGAGCAGCGCGGTGGCGTTCACGTGGCTGATGTGGGGCGCGAGCTTCCCGATCCTGTGGAACCCGACGCTGACACCGCTCGCCTACGCTCTCCTCTTCGCCGGTGCGCTGGAGAGACGCTGGGCCGTCGCCGCGGTCATGGGTGGCCTGGGCGCGGTGCTCGCCGTGGAGACGCACGTGGCCGGCCTCGTGGCCCTCGGGGTCCTCGTCCTCGCGTTGCGGGCGCTCGCCGATCGACCGGTTCGTGCGGTGCTCCTGGCGCTGCTGATCTTCGGATCGCTGGAGCTCGCGCTCAGCGCGCCCGCGATCGCGAAGAACCTCTCGGCGCCACTCGCGCGAAGGGTGGTGCTCCCGAGTCTCGTGGTCGGCCTCGGGATGGCCTGGCTCGTGGGTGGCGTCGTTCGTCGCCGCACCCGACCGTCCCGTCGGGCCATCGTCGTGCTCGCGCTGAGCGCGGCCGGCACGACGGGGCCCCCACTCTTGGCGGCGCTCGCGGCCGGTCACTTCCTGACCGCTCGCTACTTCGTGGCGGCGATCGTACCGCTGGTCGCGCTCGGCGCGGTCGCGCTCGCGGCGCTGCTCGCCAGCCGACGGCGCGCGGTGCGCTGGATCGCCCCCGCGGTCGCCGTCGCTGCGGTCGCGCTCTCGGTGCCGCGCTGGAAGGACGCGGCGGATCGGCAGTTCTACGACCTCGCCGAGGTCGCCGTGCTCGCCGACGCGCTCGACGTCGCCGAAGGGTATCCGCGGGTCCGGCTCGGGCTTCGAGGGCCGATGACCGGGCTGCTCGGCGAAGGGCTCGCGGCGTGGGCGCCCGACGCGACCTTCGAGCCCCCGAGCGACGCGCCCACGCGACGCGTGGTGCGCGTGGAGGACTCCAGCGATCTGCCGGAGGGGTGGCGCGCCGTGGCCCTACCGAGCGGCGCCGTCGCGGGGATCGGCGAGCTCGCGAGCTGGCTGAGACCGGAGCGCGCGGAAGTGTGCCTGAGCGGTGAGAGCGGGCCCCCGGAGTGCGTGACCCTGACGCTCGCGATGTGGCGTTCGTTCGGTGGCGAGCGCTCGAGCTACGAACGACTCTCGAGCGGGATCCTCCCCGCCGCCGAAGCCCTCCGCGACCGAGTGTCGGACGATGGATCGCACTCGCCGACCCTCTTCGTGCGGATCCCCGTCGTGACCGACGAGAGCGACGCCGAACGGAGGCTCCAGCTCTTCGACGACGTGGGCGGCGACGGTGGCTGGCGCGTCGCTCGCGTGGAGGGAGTCGCTCATCGCGGCGAGCTCGGTGGCCAACGGGTGGTCCTGGTGGGCGGCGGCAGCGAAGGCACGCTGACGCTCGAGCACACGGGCTCGGTGAATCACTTCGTCCCCTCGCTGATCCTCGACGCGCTGGAGCTCTCGCCCGGCGAGAGAGCGCTCGGCGACGTGGTCTGCGCCAGCTTCCAAGGCTGCGACTGAGCGCGACGTCAGAGCATCGAGCTGTCGGTCGGCAAGCCGAGCGCGATGCGGCCGATGGGCTTCAGCGTCGAGGGGCTCACCATCACGTGCTGAGTCATCACGTGGACGTCCCGGAAATGGCGCGAGAGCGGGTTGGCGTCCCAGATCGAGGCGCCGCCGCAGAGGTGGTAGACCCGATCGACGACGGCCGCGGCGCTGCGGGCGGCGTGCGTCGCCGCCAAGCGAAGGCGCGCGCGCTCCGACTCCGGGAGCGCTTCGCTGGCTCCCTCCGCGCGGGCCCAGGCGGCGTCGAGGGTGGCGTGCAGGAAGGCCTCGGCGGCGCCGAGCTCCCCCTGCGCGGTGGCGAGCTCGACCTGCACGATCTCGCTCTCGCCCATCCGCTTTCCGCCGCCCCGCGAGCGCTTGGACTTCGCCATCTCCATGCCGGCGTCGAGCGCGGCTCGAGCGATGCCGAGCCCGACCGAGGCGACACCCGTCGCGAGCAGCCCGAACACCGGGAAGCGGTAGAGCGGTCCTTCGTGGGTCGGCGTGTCGGCCAGGATGCAGGTGCTCCGCTCGGTGGGAACGAACACGTCCTCGACGCTCATGTCGTGGCTGCCGGTGCCGCGCAGACCCGACGTGCGCCAGGTGTCCTCCACCGACGACTCGTCGGCGCGGAAGAAGAACGAGCGGATCTCGGGCGCGCCGCTCGGGAGCGTTCGTGGCGCGTCGCCGTCGAAGACCAGCGCGCCTCCGACGCGCCAGCTCGCGTTCTGGCAACCGCTGCCGAACGCCCAGCGCCCGCTCAGGCGGAAGCCGCCCTCGACCGGTGTGGCCTTGCCGCTCGGCGCGAACACGCCGGCGAGCGCCGCGTGCTCCGGTCCCTCGAGCACGGCGCGGGCGCCGGCCTCGGGCAGGTAGGCGGTCAGCAGTCCCGTCGTCGAGCCGGTCATCGCCAGCCAGCCGGTGGCACCATCGCCTTCCGCCAGCGTGCTGAGCGCCGAAGCGAACTCGCGCGGATGCACCTCGCCACCGCCCAGGCTCGCGGGGACGAGCATCCGGAAGAAGCCGTCGGCACCCAGCCGATCCGACAGCGTCTGCGGCACCCGGCGGCCTTCCTCGATGGCCGGCGCCATCTCGCGCAGCTCGTCCACCCAACCTCTGGCTCGTTCGCTCGGACTCATGTCGTCTCCCGTCGTCGCCGCAACGATGGCGGCCGACTCCCATCCACGTCGGTGATGTCGTAGTGCTCCGCGAGCTCGGCGACCACCAGCCGCTCTCCACTGTGTCTCATCCGCTCCGGGTCTGCCGCGAGCGCCGCGATGACTCGCCCCGTGAGCTCCGGTGACTCGCTCACGTCGAGCGGGAAGGGTAGCGAGCCCTGGTTCTCCATCACCCACTCCGTTCGCACGATGCCTGGCCAGAGCGTCACGGCGGCCACTCCATGAGGCCGCAGCTCTTCGGCGATGTCGTACGCGAGTCGGTCGACGCCGGCCTTGCCCACGCCATAGGCGACGTTCAGCTGGTAGCTCCGCCCGGCGAAGGACGAGATGTTGGCGATCACCCCGCGACCGCTCTCGATCAGCAGCGGCGCAGCGTGCCAGCTGGCCACGAAGTGGGAGCGGAGGCCGACCCGATGCATCTGGTCCCAGAGCGCGATCGGGAGCTCGAAGAAGGGCTTGGTCCAGAAGTCGCCCGAAGGGATGGCGAAGACGTTGTTCACCAGCAGGTCGAGGCGTCCGGCACGTTCGCGGAGCGTCGCGAACGCCGCCGCGACCTCTTCGTCGTCGTCGTGGTTGCAGCGGATGGGCACTGGCGTGCCGCCCCGCTCGGTGATCGCGTCCGTCGTGGCGCGCAACGAGAGGTCACCCTCCTCGGTGCGACCCGTGAAAGCGACGGTCCAGCCCGCGTCGGCGAGCGCCAGGGCGACGCCCTTGCCGATGCCGCGAGTGGCGCCGGTGACCAGGGCTACGGGAGGGGGGCTCATGGAGCGGAGCCTACAACAGCCCACGGGGCGCCGGAGCCCGCTGCTGGGAACGTCCAGATGATGGGCATGACAAAACTTTGGACGGACAGAGCGTCACGATACTGGACGAGCGAAGTTCACAAATGACGGAATCATTGAGTTTTGTCGCTGGCACGATCGTCGCTTAGGTAGGGAATCACGGAGGTCGAACGAGACTCGACGAGAATCAAGCGGGATGGACCGCAAGGGTGGGTGTACTGGGACCGAGGACGTAGGGGTGACGGACTCGGTCCCTGGTAGGCGCCGTAGGAGAGTCGTGAGGCTCTCCTCGGCGCCGCCATTTTTTGGGCCGCGCGTTGGCGATCGTTGCCGCCACAAACGAGCCGCCGCGCGGCACCTCCGGTCTGCTATCGTCGCCACTCTCGATGACGACCCCGCGGAAGACCTTCGAGTTCCTGCGACGGCGGGGCGACGACGGAGGCCACGATGACGATCCCGGTGCCGCCGCGACGATCGTCGGGCTGAGCGACATCGGCCAGGTGCGGATGACGAACCAGGACACCTATGTGGTGGCCGCGCTCGAGAAGACCATCCACGTGCAGCAGTGCGGACTGCCGGACAACGATGGCGCCCGTCACCGCGAGACGCCGACGGGTCGGCTCATGATGGTCGCCGACGGCATGGGCGGGCAGCTACACGGAGAGGTCGCCAGCGCCGTCGTGGTGGACGGGATGCTCCAGTACGCGTTCTCGATGATGCCCTGGCTTCGCACCGCGGCTGGCAGCCAGGACGAAGCGGCGCTCGCGCGCGGGTTCACCAAGGCGGTGAAGCGATCCCACGAGCGAATGCGCGAGGTCGCCGAGCGCAAGGGCTTCACGGGTGACATGGGGAGCACGCTGACCATGGGCTACGTCGCGTGGCCGATGCTCTATCTGGTGCACGTCGGTGACAGCCGCGCCTATCTGCACCGTGGCGGAAAGCTCTTTCGACTCACCCGCGACCACAACCTGGCGCAGGAGATGGTCCAGGCGAAGGTGTTGACCGAAGAGGAGGCCCGTCGGTCTCGCTACTCGAGCATGCTGACCAACTCGGTGAGCACGGCGAGCGAGAGCGTCCGCGTCGAGCTCCACGCCGTCCAGCTCCGACAGAGCGATCGGGTGCTCCTCTGCACCGATGGCCTCTACGGCGAGGTCACCGACGAAGAGATCGGGCAGCGGCTCCTGCACGTCGAGGACGGAGTGCTGGTCGAGCCCTGCGTGAGCTCGCTGATCTCCCTCGCGAACAAGAAGGGCGGTCGCGACAACATCACCGCCGTCTTGGCGCTGTTCTGACGAGCGGGTCGGTTCAGCTCTCGCCGAGCCGGTGACGGCTCACGAGGTAGGCTTCTTCCAGCGTGCCGCCCACGCCGACCTCGAGCACCGGCAGGCCCGCGGCCATCAGCTCGGCGAGGATCGCCGGAGCGACCTCCTCGATGACCTCGCTCGGGTCGAGCACGTAGGTGGCTTCCCGGTCGCTCGTGCTCTCGAGTCGCTCGCCGAGGATCGCCCTCAGTGCGTCGCGCTCGGCTTCGCTCGGTGGCCGCGCGAAGCGGACCCGCACCCGACCGATCGCCGCACGCATCGACTCGACCGCGCCCTCCTCGATGCAACGCCCTTGCTCGAGGAAGGCGATCCGGTCGCAGGTCTGCTCGAGGTCGGAGAGGATGTGAGAGCTGACGATGAGCGTGCGCTTCCGTTTCTCGGCCAGGAGCAGCTCGCGCATGTCCACGACCAGGTGCGGGTCCAGCCCGCCGGTCGGCTCATCGAGGAGCACCAGCTTCGGGTCCCCCACCAACGCCTGCGCGACCGCGAGTCGGCGCTTCATCCCGTGGCTGAGCTGGCCCACGCGTGCGCCGGCGCGGTCCGTGAGCCGCATGGCCTCGAGGAGTCGGTCCGCATCCCTTCGAGCGTCCACACGGCCCAGCCCCTGCAACCGAGCGAAGAAGGTCAGCAGCTGTCGGGCCGAGGAATGCGGGTTCAGCGCACAGTCTTGTGGGAGCACCCCGAGCGCACCGGCCTGCTGCCGTGGATCGAAGGTGCCTCCGCCGAGCACGTCGACCTTGCCGGCGTCCGCGCGGAGCGCCCCGCTGATGATGCCGAACGTCGTGGTCTTGCCCGCGCCGTTCGGTCCGACGAGCCCGAGCATGGTCCCGCGCTCGACCCTCAGGTCCAGCCCGTCGAGCGCCACGGTCTTCCCGTAGCGCTTCCGTACGCCGGAGAGCTCGAGCGCGAGGCTCACGCATCCCTCCGAGCGAAGCGGACGTAGCCGAGTGCGATGTAGCTGCAGCCGAGCGCCAGGAGCAGGGCCAGGGCCGGCACGCTCGCTTCGAAACCCGGACGCCAGAGGTCCAGTCGGTGGGCCACCGGGAAGAGCTGGCGAAGCGAGCCCGAGAGCACGGGCACTGCCTCGACCACCCAGTCGCGCTCGAAGAAGCGATGGATCCCGAAGACCGCGACGAGGGCGAGCAGCCCGAGCGCGCGCGACCACGGGACCGAGCGCGTCAGCTGCGAGACGCCCAGCGCGAGACCGAGGTGGGCCCAGACGTAGACGAACGCGGTCCCCACGTACCCCACCAGCGCGGCCGCGGTCGCGGATGCATCGAACGCCCCGAGCTGGATCCACCCGGTCACCCACGCACCGACGGCGCCCAGCACGAGCCCGACGAAGAGCAGCAGGCTCTGACCGAAGACCTTCCCGAGGAGCCACCCCGCTCGGTCCGTTCGGGCGAGCGCGAAGCGGATGGAGCCGGTCGACACCTCCGTCGCGATGGTGTCGCTGGAGGTGAGGATCGCGAAGATCGGTCCGAACGCGAGCGCCACCCAATGATAGAGGAGCGCGATCGGCGGCCTGCCGACCAGGGTTCTCGCCAGGTCCTCGTCGCGGACCAACCCGCTGAGCACACGGAGGAGCTCGGGGCTCTCCATCACCGCTTGCGTGAGGCTGCCGGGGTCGCTCGTGCGGGCGACCAGGAGCTGCTCGGCGAGGGCGATCTCCACCTCTTGGAGGAGCTCGGTGAAGATCACCGTCGCGCCGATCGCGCCGACGACGTAGAGCACCATGAACACCAGGACCTTCCGCGAGCGGAGCGACTCGCCGAGGTCGAACGCCGCGATCACGAGCGCGTCGCGCAGCAGGTTCTTGGTCGCGGGCTCGGAGCTCATCGCGGCGATCAGCGTCGGCGCTCGAGAGCGGCTCGCGCCGCTGGCTCGAGTCGGTCGAGGTCCACGTGGTTCCAGATTTCGAGCGCCGAGGGATCGGTCTGGCCCATGCGCTCGGGACCGAGCAGCTCTTCCAGGTTCCGCTGCGCGTCCGCGAGGATGCCGGTCACGTCATGGGTGATGCCGAGCAGGTCCCGCGGCGGCGGCGGCTCGTCCCGTGCGGCGAGCAGGAGGATCTCCTCGCCGTAGCCGGCGAGCGAGTCGTTGAGCTCGCCGAGCACTCCATCGAGCCGTGCTTCCTCTTCGTCCGTCAGCTCCGCTTGCTCGACGAGCGCGGCCCGTGACTGGATGCGCCGCACGCGCTGCACGGATGCCGCGCGCGTGAACGAGTCGTAGCGCTCCTCGCGGGTCTCCCGCGCGCGTGAGCGCCAACGATCGCGCCAGCTCTCGCGAGGGACGCCACCATCGAGTCCGTCGACGGCCTCGACCGGTTCGCCCGAACCGTCGCCATCGGCCACGGGCGTGGGCTCGCGGTCTTCCTCGATCGAGCCGCCGCGCTCGTCATCGGGGCTACGGAGGATCCGGTCGAGTCCGGGGACCGGCGAGCGCCAGCCTCCGCCGCCGCTCTTCAGCTCCTCCTCGAGTCGGTCGATCTCGCGTTCGGCGTCCGCGAGCTCTCGGCGCGGTCCGATCCCGCCGATGACGAACCCGGCGACCAGGCCGATCGCGGCGCCGACCAACGCAGCCAATCCGAAGCGGGAGAGCACGGCGGCAGTTGTAGGACCGCCGTCCGGCGGGCGCTACCACGGTCCGGTTCCGCGGCCGAATCCCGGTCCCAGGAGGGACCCGCGCCTTGGGGTATGCCATCGAGATCATACCGGATTCGTTGGGCCGGGCCCTCCCTTCACTGCTAAGAAGGCCCATGCGCTCTTTCTTCCTCGTGATGGGTTCGATGTGTCTGATGGTGCTCGCCGGCTGCGGCGACGACGCTCCTCCGACGGGGGAGCTGACGTGCACCGACGATGCTCAATGCGATGACGGCGTCTTCTGCAACGGCAGCGAGACCTGCTCGCCGACGAGCGCGGGCGCGAGTTCGCTGGGCTGCGTGGCGGGGCTGAGCCCCTGCCCGGCGAACGAGGCGTGCATCGAGACGATGGCGACGTGCGACGACAGTTGCGCGATGCCCGACGGCGACGGTGACGGCATCGACCGAGTCGAGTGCGGCGGCAACGACTGCGACGACATGGACCCCGACCGTTTTCCGGGCAACGTCGAGATCTGCGATTCCGGGCACGACGAGGATTGCGACCTGAACACGGTCGGGACCCTCGACCGCGACCGCGACGGATTCATCGACGCCCGCTGCAGCAACGACGACGGCGGAGCGGGCACGGACTGCAACGATCTCGAAGCCTCCATCTCGCCACTCGGGAACGAAGTCTGCAACGGGCGGGACGATGACTGCGACGGTGACGTGGACGAGGGCGTCTCGATCGCGGGCTTCGCGGACGCGGATGCAGACGGGCGGGGCGACTCGTCGAGCATGATGAACGCCTGCCCGGGCACGGTTCGCTTCGCCATCCTCGGCGAGGACTGTGACGACACGGACCTGGCGGTCCAGCCGGTGCAGAACGAGATCTGCGACAGCAAGGACAACGACTGCGACGGCACGATCGACGAGAACGCGCGCCCCGCGATCTGGTACCGCGACCTCGACGGCGACGGGTACGGCAACGTGAACGGCGACCGGCTGGTGCAGTGCGACGTGCCGCCGGGCTACTCCCTCTTGCCGACCGACTGCAACGACGGCGACGCCGCCATCGGTCCGCTGGCGGTGGAGGCGTGCAACGCGATCGACGACGACTGCAACGGTGTCGCCGACTTCCCGGTCCCCGGCGCCGGCTTCGAGGACGATGACGGTGACGGCGTCGCCGACGCCGCCTGCGGCGGCGACGACTGTGACGACCTCGACCCCTTCGTCGGCGCGGGCCTCCCGGAGTACTGCAACGGTCGCGACGACGACTGCGACGGCATGGTCGACGAGGGGCTCACGGAGAGCGACTACTTCATCGACAACGACGGCGACGGCTACGGGACCGGTGCGGCGATGCCGATGTGCGCGGACGTTTCGGGGATGGTGCCCCGCGCCGGCGACTGCAACGACGCCGATCCGGGCACCACGCCGGGCGCGGTCGAGCGCTGTGACAACATCGACAACGACTGCGATGGCACCGTGGACGAGAACGCGGCCGCGGCCTGCGTGGGCGCGAACGCGGAGTACATCTGCATCGATGGCTTCTGCGAGATCGCGTCCTGCACCGGTACCTATGGGGACTGTGACCTCCGGGCCTCGACCGGCTGCGAGACCGAGCTGACCCTCGATGGATCGGTACCGAACTGTGGTTTCTGCGGGGCCCCTTGCTCCAACTGCGACGCGGGGAGCTGCTCCGACACCCTCGGAACGATCTTCTTCAACACCACGGTCCAGGACGTCGCCGGGAACGGGATGGTCGGCATCCCGGTCTGGACACCGCTGACGGTTCCGTCGCTCTCCGGGACCACCGGATCCGGTGGCAGCATCAGCCTCCCGCTGAACTCTGCGTCGACGGTGATCGTCGGCGGTGGGAGCTGCTACCCGACCGTCTACATGGTCGACGGTCTGGGGCAGGTCGGGCCCTCCAACACTCCCTTCAGGGACTTCTCGAGCAATGTGATTCCCCTCGAGGCGACCGAGCTGGAGATCATCCAGACGGCCATGGGTGAGGTCCAGCAGCCGGGACGCGGCATGGTGGCGGTCGTTCCGACCATCTCCGTGCCCTCGGACCCGATCGACGTGATCATCGATCGCGCCGACGCCACCCCCCATGGCTTCGACCTCCCTGGCACGCCGCGCTCGCTCACTCCCGTCGCCGATCCGCGGCTCGGCGGGGTGGGGGTCAGCACGACGCGCATGGTCGTGTTCGGGAACGTGGAGCCCGGTCCACTGCGCGTGAGCGCGGGCAGCTGCCCACAGACGGAGTCGCCTGGCCGGGTCTTCCCGGGCGCGCTGACCGTGGTGACCGTGGACTGTCCCGGCGGCTGAGCGCTCTCGCGCGAAGCTCACCGGCCGCATAGGATGGGCCGGTGAGCACCTACCTCTTCGAGAACGACGAGCACCGGACCCTGCGGCAGCAGGTTCGAAAGTTCGCTCAGGCCCGCATTCTCCCGAACGCTCACGAGTGGGAAGAGGCGGAGGAGTTTCCGCTCGAGCTCTACGCCCAGGCGGCGGAAGCGGAGATCCTCGGCATCGGCTACCCGGAGGAGGTCGGCGGTGGCGGTGGCGATCTCAGCCACGTCCTGGTGGCGGCCGACGAGATGGTGCTCCACGGCAAGTCCGTCGGCACCTGCGTCGGGCTCGGCAGCCACGGCATCGCGCTCCCGCCGATCGTGAAGGCCGGCACCGCCGAGCAGAAGGAGCGCTTCGCCAAGCCCGTGCTCGCCGGGCGGATGGTCTCCGCGCTCGGGATCACCGAGCCCGGGGGCGGTAGCGACGTCGCGTCGCTGCGAACGAAGGCGGTCAAGGACGGCGACCACTACGTCGTGAACGGCAGCAAGACCTTCATCACGAGCGGCTGCCGTGCGGACTTCGTGACCTGCGCGGTGCGGACCGGCGGGGAGGGCCATGGCGGCATCTCGATGCTGATCATCGAGCGCGACACGCCCGGCTTCAGCGTCTCCAAGAAGCTGCACAAGATGGGCTGGTGGGCGTCGGACACGGCGGAGCTGAGCTTCGAGGACTGCCGGGTGCCGGTCACGAACCTGATCGGTCAGGAGAACCAGGGGTTCCTGATCATCATGCAGAACTTCGTCACCGAGCGGCTGATGCTCGCGGCGCAGTGCGTCTCCATCGCCGAGCTCGCCTACCGGGAGACGCTCGCCTACGTGAGGGAGCGCCAGGCCTTCGGGAAGAAGCTCATGGGGTTCCAGGTCACACGCCACAAGCTCGCCGACATGCGTACGCGGATCGCAGCGGCCCGAGCGCTCACCGGCGAGTGCGTGACCCGTTTCCTACGCGGCGAGCCCGCCATCGGCGAGGCGGCGATGGCCAAGAACACCGCGACCGACGCCTGCATGTGGGTGTGCGACCAGGCCGTTCAGCTCCACGGCGGCTACGGCTACATGCGGGAGTACGTCGTCGAGCGGCTCTTCCGCGACGCGCGCCTCTATCCGATCGGCGGAGGCACGCGCGAGATCATGAACGAGATCATCTGCAAGACGAGCGGCTTCTGAAGCGCCGTCAGGCGCAGAAGCCCTCGCTCTGACTCTCCCTCTCGAAGGGTGAGGAGAGGGTGAGGCGTCCGCTACGCGGACCGACTACTGCGGGTCGTCGTAGAAGGGCTCCGGGGGCTCGTCCTCGGACGCCTCTTCCCCGGCGAGCGCTTCATCACCGGCGGTGGTGTAGGTCTCGTCGGTGGCGGTGGTGGTCTCCTCGCCTTCCTCTTCGCCGGCGCAGGCGCCGAGGGTGAGGGCGAGGGCGAGGGCGGTCAGCGTCTCTCTCATCGTGCGTTCCCTTCTCACTTCAGGCACCCGCGGACGATGCCACGGGTGATGAGCTTCTCGAGCAGCCCCGAGAGGCTCTCGATGAACTTCTGGTCGACCGCTCGCTTCTCGCTCGCCGCCGCTCGCTGAACCGCTTCGGTCACCGCACGGCCGGCCTCCTGGGCGTCGCGCAGCTCGCGGACGATCGCTGCCGCCAGAGGGTTCAGGCGCATGCAGGGCACGGTGAAGCCCGCCGTCCGGTACACCAGCAGCGCGCCCTCGAGTGGCTCCACCGAGCCATCGTCGGCGCGCTTGTCGACCCCCCACTCGAGCGGCAGGAAACGGGACGAGGGATTGAAGGCGGGCACGCCCTCGAACGAGAAGTCGACCACCTCCGGGAGGTCGCGATCGTCCTCCGCGCGGACCGCCCAGAGCGCGTCCTCGTAGCGCAGGAGATCGCGCAGGTGCGCTGGCTCCACGAGCCGTCCCTCGTCGCTCAGCGCCCAGCGAGCCATCTGGTTCGGCAGCTCGCGGAAGAAGCGGGTGGTGGGCGGCTCGGCCGCGAGCCACTCGTCGACCAGCTTCGTGAACGCTTCTTCGCCGTACGCCGCGCGTGAGAGCTTCAGGGCGGTCTCGCACACGCGGTGCATTCGGGCGCGGACCATGCGGCGGTAGATCTGCCAGCGATCGGGCGAACCGAGCGTGTCCAGGTCCTCCGTCGCCGGCGTCGGCGCGAGACACATCCGCGCGACGGTCGCCTCGCGCTCCGCCAGGGTCTGCTCGCTCACGGCGCCACCGCCGCTCGGGGGGCCTCGGCGGTCGCGCGCTGGTAGATCGCGTCGAGCCGCTCGACCTCGGCGATCAGCTCTTCGAGCGGCGGGATGTCGTTGTCGCGCTCGAGGAGCACCGGCACCGGTCCGACGTGCCGAAGGGTGTAATCGAGCAGGTCGTACACGTCCTCGCAGACCGACGAGCCGTGGGTGTCGATGCGCAGGCCGTCGTCACGCACGAAGTGTCCGGCGACGTGCATCTGGATCACGCGCTCGGGGGGGATGCGGTCGATGAAGGCCCTCGGATCGAAGCCGAAGTTCTGGCTGTTCACGTAGACGTTGTTCACGTCGAGGAGGATCTTCGCGTCGGTCCGCTCGAGGACCTCCGCACAGAAGGTCGCCTCCTCGAGCCCGCTCTCGTCGCCCATCTCGGTCGGCTGAGGCGCGTAGTAGCTGACGTTCTCGAACGCGAGCTCGACGTCGACCGCGGAGCGCACCTCGTCCAGCCGCCGAGCGGCGAGGGTCGCGGCCTCCTCGGTGAAGGGAAGGGGGAGCAGGTCGTGCAGAGCGGCGCCGCCGACGCTGCCGAAGCAGAGGTGCTCGCTGTGCCAGGGGGTCCCCACGTCGCCGAGGAAACTCCGAAGCTGGGCGAGGTATTCGGCATCGCTCGGATCCGTGTCGCCGAGGCAGGTGCTGAGCCCGTGGGTGACGACCGGCCAGCGCTCCATCGCCCGCTTCAGGTAGTCGCGGTAGCGACCGCCTCGGCCGATGTAGTTCTCGGGGTGGACCTCGACCCAGCCGACGATCTCGGGCGCCTCCTCGAGGAAGCGTTCGGCCATCCCGACTCGAAACCCCAAGCCGATGCCGCGGGGTGCCTTGGTCATCGCGTCATCTCCATCTCGTTTCCGTATGGGGGTCACGTCGCTCGCGATCGTGACCCCCATACGGAAACGCCGCGACCGAGGCCGCGGCGATTCCGTTCACGGAAGTGTTCCGCGGCTCAGCCGCAGGAACCCTCACCGCAGGAGGCCTCGCCCCCCTCTTCCGCCGCAGCCTCGTCGCCGGCGCAGGAGGCTTCGCCCCCGCCGTCGTCGGTGGCCGCGCCGTCGTCGGCGGCGCCGCAGGAGCCCTCACCCGCGCAGGAGGCCTCGCCTCCCTCGGTGCCGGTGGTCTCCGTGTCAGCGGTCTCCGCCTCGGCGTCTCCGCCGCCGCAGCCGCCCGCGAAACCGAGCGCCGCCGTGGCCATCGCGACCAGCGTGTGCTTGAAAGCCGAGTTCATTCCTACCTCCAGGTTCTTTCCATTCATCACGCATCGGTTGTCGATGCGTCCCACGCCGACAATGGCGTGATGAGTCGATTGGCCCGGACCCTAAGCCAAACCCGCCCCATTTCACAACCTCGAAGGGGGGGCCGGGGGTCCCGGAGCCGTGGGGTCAGCCGCAGGAGCCTTCCCCGCAGGAAGCCTCCCCAGCCTCCGCGTCCGAGCCCGTGCCATCGTCATTCGCGCCCGTGTCGTCCGCTGCCACCGCACAGGACGCCTCGCCACCGCAGGAGGCCTCGCCCCCCTCGGTGTCCGTCGTCTCCGTCTCGGCCGTCTCCGCCTCCGCGTCGCTGCCACAGGCAGCCGCGAATCCGAGCGCCGCCGTCGCCATGGCGATGAGCGCGTTCTTGATGATCGGGTTCATCTATACGATTTCCTTGAGCTTTCGACCGCCAGGTCTCTCGAGGACCACCGGGCGGGCCAGAGGCCTAGGGGTGGTCGAGGAGCGCGTCCAGTGTCGTCGCCCCCACATGCGGTCTGGCTGGTGTATGCGTTCAGCCGAGGAGAAGTTTCACCTGCTCTCGCCGCTTCGGTCGAGAAAAGCGCTCCCGGTGACAACAAAGTACGCGTCGTGACCTTTGGCGACGATCGTGGCGGCCGCGCCGAAGTGCCCCGATACTGAAGTCCATGCGTTCGCCGATCGCCCTCGCTGTCGTCGTCGCGATCGGCTGCGTCGGTCCGCGAGGGCCCGCCCCGGAGCGCGCGGAGGGCCCGGGAGGAAGTGCCCACTTCCATGTTCGGGTGGACGAGTCGCTCACGACCCTCTGGGCCGAGATCTGCTTCGCCGGCGAGCCGCCGAGCGCGTTGATCCCGATGACCGAGGCTGCCCGGGAGCTGCTGGTGCACGTCTACGACTCGGAGGGCGAGGCGCTCCCGATGGACGATCCGGACCGCATCGACCTCGGTCGCTTCGGGCCGGGGGACTGCGTTCACTACGAGGTCGATCTACAGGGCGCGAGTCGTACCTCACGCGGAGCGCTTCGCCGGCGAGGCGATCTCCTGATCACCCAGAGCCTGTGGCTCTGGGCGCCCTCTCAGCGACCGGACACGGCGAGCTACACGGTCGAGTTCGAGCTCCCGCGAGGCATGCACGTCTCGGTGCCGTGGGCTCGCGACGGAGACCACTACCTGCTCGAGGAGAGCTGCTTTCGCACCGCTGGCAACTCGGTGTTCACCTTCGCCGAGCCACGCCGCTTCGAGCGCTCGGGGGTCAGCGTGGAGATCGCGCGGCTGCCGGGGGAGCTCGAGGTCGACGGTCCCACGCTGGACCGGTGGATCGGCGCGGCGGTCGACGCCGTCGCGGGCCTCTACGGCACGTTCCCGCGCGATCGACTGCACATCGTGACCGTGCCCGCGGGTCCCGGGAGCCGGCCGGTGGCGTTCGGGTTGGTGCGTCGCGGAGGTGGGGCTTCGGTGATGCTCCTCGTCCACGAGAACGCCGACGCCGACGAGCTCGTGAGCGATTGGACCGCGGTCCACGAGCTCACCCACCTGACGATGCCGCTGCTCAAGTCCGGCGATGCGTGGCTGAGCGAAGGGGTCGCGACCTACTACCAGGAAGTCCTGCGAGCCCGCGCCGGTCTGCAGACCGAAGAAGAGGCCTGGGCCAACATCCTCGACGGCTTCGAGCGCGGCTCGGCGGTCGGGACGCGACGCACCCTCTCCGACGAGGCACGGGACATGCGGCAGACGGGGGCCTACCGCCGGGTCTACTGGGGTGGCACGGCGTTCGTGCTCGAGGCCGACGTCCGGCTACGGGCACAGACCGGGGTCTCCCTCGACCAGCTGATCAGTCGGAGTCAGGGTGCCTGGCCGAGGCGGAGCACCTGGCAGGGGCGGGCGGTGATGCATCGCTTCGACCGGTTGGCGGGTGAGCGCCTCCTGGTCCCGCTCTTCGACCGCTACGCGGACAGTCACCGCTTCCCCGATCTCTCCGAGGTGCTCGGCGAGCTGGGCGTGAGCCGACGAAACGGCGCGATCGTCCTCGACGACGACGCTCCGTTGGCTCACGTTCGCGAGTCGATCATGAGCCCCATTCGGGGAGTCCCCGAACGCGGCTTGGTCGCTGTGAGAGGCAAGTGACTACCGGTGGGATCGCTTCGGCGTGCTAGAAATTGCCCGTGGTCAATGGACGACGATGGGTAGCGGTCCTCACCCTCATGGGGTCGACGATCGCGATGGGGACGGTGGGAGCTGCGGCTCAGGAAGCAGAGGCAGAGGCGCCGGCGGAGAGCGCCGAGCCGGACGCCCGAGAGCTCTTCCTGCGCGGTCAGGCGGCCTACGAGCGTGGCGACTACGAAGACGCCGTCGCCGCGTGGGAGGCGGGCTACGCGCTCGATCCGCGGCCGCTGCTCCAATACAACCTCGGACAGGCCTACGAGCGACTCGGCGAGCTCCCGAAGGCCGTCGGTGCGTTCGAGGCGTACCTCGAGCACGCGAGCCCCAGCGACCCCAACCAGCAGCGGGCGCGCGCCCAGCTCGCCGCCATCCGTGAGCGGCTCGGACGGACCTCGATCGTCGTCACCGGCGGTCCCGAGGGGGCGACGATCCTGATCGACGGGGAGGACCACGGCCGGACGCCCCGACCGGACCCGATCGCGGTGTCGCCGGGCAGCCACCAGGTCGAGATCGTGCTCGAAGGCTACCGGCCGTTCGAGGCGGCGGTCTCCGTGGCCGCCGGTCGGTCGGTGGACGTGACCGTCGCCATGGAGGAAGAGGTCGGCGGCAGCGTGGACTCTGGACCGCCGCTGGTGCCGATCATCCTCTGGGCCGGCGGTGGTGCCGCGATCGTCGCGGGCGCCATTCTCGGGGGCATCGCGCTCGGGAAGGCCAACGGCGCCGACACGTCCGACGGTTCCGACGCCGACAGCGCGCGCGGGCTCGCGCTCGGCGCGGACATCGCCTTCGGCGTGGGCATTCTCGCCGCGGGCGCCGGGTTGCTGGTCTTTCTCCTCAGCGGAGACGACGACGAAGCGGACGACGACGTCGCGCTCACACCGGCCGTCGGGCCCGGCTTTGCGGGCGCCATGGCTCGGGGGACCTTCTGATGGGATTCATGACTCGGTTCACGCTGGTTGTCTCGCTCGCGCTCGCGAGTGCCTGCTCCCTCGTCGTCGACGGTGCTCTCGAGGGCAAGGAAGGCGGCTCCACCTGTACCGGGGCCGACGACGGTACCCCCTGCGCGCTCGACGGGATGGATGGCGCGGCGATCTGTCGCTCGCAGGTGTGCACGCTCAGCACGTGCGGCGACGGGCTCGTCGACACCGCAGCCGGCGAGGAGTGCGACGACGCGAACGAGACGTCCGCCGATGGCTGCGAACCCGGCACCTGTGAGTTCAGTTGCGCGTCGAACGACGAGTGCGAGGACGCCTCGATCTGCAACGGGACGGAGAGCTGCGACACCACGAGCCACACGTGCGTGCTCGGGACCGACGCTCCCGACGACACCGCCTGCACCCAGGAAGACGGGTCGGACGGTGGCTGCCGCGCGGGCGTCTGTCGTGCGCTCGGCTGCGGGAACGGCCTCCCGGACGACGGTGAGGAGTGTGACGACGGCAACGAGGTCTCGAACGACGGCTGCGAGCCGGACTGCACCGTCACGTGCATGAACGACGTCGACTGCGAGGCCTTCGACGTCTCCGTCTGTGATGGCGTCGACACCTGCGACACGGCGACGAACACCTGCGTTCCGGGCGAGACGCTCGACTGCGACGACGGCAACGAGTGTACGGAAGACACCTGCGACCCGGTCGACGGCTGTTTCAACGACCCGCTCCCCTTCGACATGGACATGGACGGCCACGCGGTGGAGAGCTGCGGTGGCGACGACTGCGACGACAGCGATCCGGAGGTCTATACCGGCGCGGAGGAGCTCTGCGACGGGAAGGACAACAACTGCGACTTGGCCGTCGATGAGACGGCTCCCGTCTGGTACGTCGACTGTGATGGCGACGGGTTCTCGCCCGACACCAGCGTGACCCGCGAGCAGTGCGCCGAGCCTCCGCCGTCCGGCGGCTGTGGTTGGACGAACACGCGGCCGGTCGGTCTCGACACCACGGACTGCCGCGACGACAACGCGCTCGTCTTCCCAGGGCAGACCATGTACCAGACCACCGCGATCCCCGGTGAGCCCTCGGCGACGAACTTCGACTACGACTGCGACGGGAACGAGCGGCCCAATTACCCACTCAGCCCGACGTTCATCATCGCGTGCAGTGGTGACCGTTTCTGCAGTGGCACCACCTTCTGGGCCGAGGACTTCGCGGCGTGTGGCCTCACTCGGACCCTCAGCTACTGCCGGTACAGCGTGGTCACGGGCTGCAGTCGTACGACCCGTGAAGAGACGATGGCCTGCCGTTGATCAGCGGCGGATCGTCTCGATGACCAGCTCCGGCGTCTTCGGACGCCGGGAAGCCACGCTGAAGGCCGCGCCGACTCGATCGGCCGCGGCCTTCGCCTTTCGCGCGTCGTGCACGAAGAGGGTGGCGAGCGGATCGCCCGCGGCGACCTTCTCGCCGGGCTTCGCGTCGATGTGGATCGACACCGCGTGGTCGACTTCCTGGTCGCTCCGGGTACGGCCGGCGCCGAGGTCCACGCCGGCGAGGCCGACCTCGCGCGCGTCGATGGCGCTGACGTAGCCGGCCTTCGGGGCCTTCACGACGACCTTCTTCTTGGCGATCTCGAGCCGGTCCGGCTCGGCGACCACGCGAGGATCGCCGCCCTGGGCCTTCACGAGCTTCTGCATCAGGGCGACGGCGCTGCCGTCTTTGGTGGTCTCGATGAGCCGCGCGCGAGCCTTCGATTCGCTC
This sequence comes from Deltaproteobacteria bacterium, assembly GCA_017644045.1. Classification (GTDB taxonomy): domain Bacteria; phylum Myxococcota_A; class Polyangia; order Polyangiales; family Houyiibacteriaceae; genus UBA1660. Next base: position 667,664 of record JAEPMI010000004.1, on the reverse strand, counting down.
TTCTCGATGCCGCCGAGCTTCAGCATCTCGGCGCCGAGGGCGAGGGTGCATTCGACGAGATCCTCGGGGCCTTCACCGTGCAGGACCTCGAAGGCCTCGCGGGTCTCGTTCGCGTTGCCGACCGCGCGACCGAGTGGTGCGTCCATTCGGGTGAGGAGGACGGTGACCTTCTTGTCGGCCGCCTTGCCGGTTCGGACGATCGACCGAGCGAGCTCGCGGGCCTGCTCGATGGTCTGCATGAACGCGCCCTGGCCGACCTTCAGATCGAGCACGAGCGCGTCGATGCCCTCGGCGAGCTTCTTGCTGAGGATGCTGCCGGTGATCAGCGGGATCGACTCGATGGTGCCGGTGACGTCACGGAGCGCATAGAGCTGGCGGTCGGCGGGGGCGATCTCGGCGGTTTGGCCGAAGATGGCGCAGCCGATGGTCCGGATCTGTTTCACGAACTGCTTGGTCGACAGGTCGCATCGGAACCCGGGGATGGCCTCGAGCTTGTCCAGCGTGCCGCCGGTGTGGCCGAGGCCGCGGCCGGCGACCATGGGCACGGGCACACCGCACGCGGCGACCATCGGTGCGAGGCAGAGGCTCACCTTGTCGCCGACGCCGCCGGTCGAGTGCTTGTCCACCTTGATGCCGCGGACGCTGCTCAGGTCGATGACCTTGCCGCTGTCCCGCATCGCCATGGTGAGCGCGGCGGTCTCCTTCGGGGTCATACCTTGGAAGAAGATCGCCATCGCCATCGCCGCCATCTGATAGTCGGCGATCGAGCCGTCGACGTAGGCGCGGATCCAGTGGCGGATCTCGTCCTCGGTGAGCTTGCCGCCCTCACGCTTGCGACGGATGAGCTCCGGCGGGGACGGGTAGGCGGGGGGCGGGATGGTGACGCGGCGCTTGGCGTTCATGCCGCGGGATCTACCACACCCCGCACCCTCGCCCTTGGGGTCCTTGGGCTCTGACGGCAGCCGGACCTTCTGCGCGCCGTCCTGCGACGCCGCGCGGACAAAATGCATTTCGTGCTCGGAGGCCCCTGGAAAACAGGGGGATGCGGGGGGTGATCCTGTCCCCGGGCTTTCCTGGCTACTCGAGCTCAGCGCTTGGTGCGCGACCGACGCTTCCGCGTTCCGCCGCTCTTCTTTCCGCCCTTGCCCTTGCCGCCCTTGCTGGCGCCACGGGCTCGCTTGCCGGCGTCGCTGCGGTTGCGGCGGCTGCCGCCCTTGCCGCTGCCGCCCTTGCGCGAGTCGTCCTTGCCCTTCGGGCCACGGTCGCGACCGCGGCCGCGGGTCTTCGTGCGGCGCTGGGTCTTGCGCTGGTCGAGGGTCGTGGGGAGCGCGCGGATCTCGCGGCCCGCGATGTTCACGTCCTCGAGCTCGACCTGGATGCGCTCACCGAGCTCGTAGATCTGCGCGGTGCGGGCACCGACGAGTCGGATGCCGAGCTCGTCGAGCTCGTAGTAGTCGTCGTCGAGCGCCTCGAGCGGGATGAGCGCCTCGACGTAGGGGTCGTCGAAGGCGACTCGGACACCGTAGCGGTCGACCGACGCGATGCGCCCGTCGAAGTCCTCACCGACGCGGTCCCGCATGAGGATCGCACGGTAGAGGTTCACCACGTCGCGCTCGACCACGAAGGCCCGGCGCTCGAGCTGGCTGGAGCGCGCCGCGATCGACGCGAGGTGCGGCCTGAGGGTGACCGCGTCGATCGGCTCGCCGCGGAGCACCTTCTTGAGCACCCGGTGCACCGCGAGGTCGGGGTAGCGCCGGATGGGCGACGTGAAGTGCAGGTAGTCCTTCGTCGCGAGACCGAAGTGACCGGTCTCCGAGTCGATGCCGTAGACCGCCTGCTGCATCGAGCGGAGCAGGAGGTACTGCAGGACGTCGGCCTCGTCGCTGCCCTCGATCCGCTTCAGGAAGCTCGTGAGCTCCTTCGGGTCGCGGGCGTCGTCGACGCTCAGGTCGTGGCCGAGGGCGGCCGCGAGCTGCGAGAAGTTCATGATCTTCTTCTCGTCCGGCTTGCCGTGGATCCGGTAGATCGCCGGCACGTCGCGCTTCTTCAGCTCGGCGGCGACGGTCTCGTTGGCGAGGAGCATCATCTCCTCGACCATCTGGTACGCGACCTTCACACCCGGGTCGGCCTTCGAGCGCTGCACGTCGATGGGCTCGACGCCGTGCTGGTCGAGAATGACCTTCGGCTCCGGCAGGTCGAGCTCGAGCGCGCCGCGGTCGTGGCGCTTCTTGCGGAGCACCATCGCCAGCTCCTTGAGCTGCTCGAGGTTCTCGCGCCGCTTCTCCGCCTCCGGCTGGCTGCGCACCTTGTCGGTCAGACCGAGCGCCCGAGCCACGCCGCGGTAAGTCAGCTTCGCGCGGGAGCGCATCACGCCCTCGAAGAGCTGCGCGCTTCGGACCTTGCCGCGACGGGTGACGTTGATCTCCACGCCCATGCAGAGCCGGTCCGTGTCCGGGATCAGCGAGGCGAGGTGCGAGGAGAGCTCCCGCGGGAGCATCGGGATCGCTCGGTCCGGAAGGTAGATGCTGCAGCCACGCTCGAGCGCCGAGGCGTCGATCGCGGTGCCCGGTCGCACGTAGTGGGCGACGTCGGCGATGGCCACGACCACTCGCCAGCCGCTCTTGGTGCGCTCGCAGTAGATCGCGTCGTCGTGGTCGCGCGCATCCTCCGGGTCGATGGTGCACAGATCGAGGTCACGCAGGTCGCGTCGACCCACCTTGTCCTCTTCCGGCACCTCGTCGGGCACGTCCCGCGCCTCCGCGAGCACGCGCTCGTCGAACTCCTCGACGACGCCCTCGCGGATCTTGATCTTCATGACCTCGACGGCGGTCATGCCCTGCACGCCGAGGATGTCGACGACCTCCGCGCCCGGCATGTCGTCCGTGTCCTGCGGGAAGCGCTTCATGGTGGCGATGACCGCCATGTCGCGCGTCTTGCCCTTCGGGACGTCACCGATCAGCTCGATGCGGTCGGGAAGGCGCGGGTCGTCGGGCGTGAGCCACGCACGCTTGCCGCGTTTCTCGAGGGTCGCGGTGAAGCGTGAGGGCCGGCGCTCGAGCACCTGCACGACCTTGCCCTCCCGTCCCTTGGGCGAGGGCTTGGCCAGGATCTCGACGCGGTCGCCATGGAGCGCGGCGCCCTGGAAGCGCGGCGGGATGAACACGTCCTCGCCACCCTCCTCGGGCGTGAGGAACGCGAACCCCTTCGGGTTTCGGTTCATGACGCCACGCACCTTCGACACCGGCGGGCGCTGGATCGCGTCCAGCGTCGGCATCGGTCGCTGCCGGCGGATGCGGAAGCGCAGTCCGGGCATCTCGGTGACCATGCCGAGCTTCACCAGCTCGTCGAGCGCGTCCAGGACCTCGTCCTTGCGCTTCTTCGAAATCTTCATGCGGCCGCAGAGCTCCGCCACGTGCTGCGCGCGGGGCGCGTGCTCGCGGAGGGCCTCCATGACGGCCTCTCGTTCAATCTTCTTCATGTTGGGTACTCACCGGGGCCCGGCTCCGTCGGGCTCGCTCGGCGAGGTTCTTTCTAGTCTATCGGCGGGGTTCGCCGGGGTTTCCGCAAGCGGAGTCTTCGGATATGGAAGGTCGGGCGCAAGGGGGTGCGCTGCCGCGCGGGTTCACCGCAAGGCGTGCAGCGCACCATCGTCCGCGCCCACGTAGAGCGTTCCATCGCTCCCGAGGGCGGCGGTCGAGTCGATGTCCTGACCGATGTTGAAGCGCCAGAGGATCTCGCCGGTCGGTGACACGGCGTAGAGAAAGTCGTCCTGGCTACCGACGTAAATGGTTCCTCGAGCGTCGATGCGGGCCGAGGCCCGGATGCGACCGGTGGTGGGGGCACGCCAGCGGAGCGTTCCGTCGGGCGTGATGGCGTAGAGGTAGCGATCGTAGGAGCCGACGACGATCGTGCCGTCGGCCGCGATGGCCGGAGTCGCGCGGACGTCGTCGCCGGTTTCGTACCGCCAGCGAACCTGTCCCTGCGCACTCAGGGCCAACAGGTGACCACGATCGGTCCCGATGTAAATGGTTCCGTCTTCGCCGACGCTGGCTCCGCCGTCGATGCTGGCGCCCGCTGCGGTCTCCCAGGCGACCTCGCCGCGGGTGGTCAGCGCGAGGACCTTGCCCTCTGAGGAGCCGACGATGACGAGCCCTGCGGGGTGCAGCACCGGCGAGCTGCGGACGTGGCCCGCGGTCGGGTGGTGCCACGCGACGGCGCCCGCCGGGTCGATGGCGTAGACGCCGTCGGCGGCCACATAGAGCGTCCCGTCGGGGCCCACGGTCGGGCTGGCGTCGATCGAGTGCTCGAGGTCCACGCGCCAGCGGACCGTGCCGGTCGAGGTGAGCGCGGTGACGATACCGTCCTCACTGCCCACGTAGACGGTGCCATCGGGCGCGAGCGCGGCAGAGGCGTAGATCTTGTCCCCGGCGGTGAAGCGCCACTTCAGCGTACCGGCCCGGTCGACCGCGGCGAAGGTTCGATCGAGGGAGCCGATGTAGAGGGTGCCGTCCGTGCCGACGACCGGCGACGCGAAGACGCGAGCGCCGGTGCGGTGGGACCAGACCACCGACGGCTCTTCGGTCGGGCCGGTGTGCGGGCTGCGCCCACGATGGGTCGGGCCACCCATGAACATGGGATGATCGACGACCAGCGGCTCGACGGACTCGGTTCCGGCGTCCGCCGGATCTTCGCCACCGGCGTGGGTCTCCACGCCAGCGTCGGGAGGCGTCCCTGCGCTCTCGGTCGCGAGCTCGGCGCGCACCTCCTCGAGGAAGCGGCAGCGCCCCGCGTGGCAGATGCGGTCGGCCACGCACTCTCGGTCCGACATGCACGGCGCCGGAGAAGGATCCTGCCGCGCTCCGCAGCTCGCGAGGAGCTGGGCGACGAAGAGCAGGGTGATGGGATGGAGTCGACGCATTCAGCGGTCCGTGCGCGACCCTCGGGTCGGCTACGGTGTGCGCGGCCGTCACGAGGTCGCGAGGCGTGCGCGGCCCTCCCATAGCAGTGCAGGGCCGTGGCGTCGACCTTCGTCCACGTGCCGTCTATTCCGCTGCAGGTGGATCGTCACCGCTCGCCGCCTCCAGCACGGCCGTGCGTCCATCCGCCCGCCGGATGGCGATGCGGGTGCCGTCCGGAGAGATCGCGACCGCTTCGGCACGCTCGCCGAGCGGCCAGTCCTCCGGCCACCAGAGCTTCATGCGGGCGCCCTCGTAGCGCATCACGCCCAGGGGGGTCTCCAGGATCCAGACGGTCCCGGACGGTGTGATCCGCGGGCCTCGAAGGGGCGCGGGCGGCGGCGTCGTGAGCCCCAGATCTTCCGCCGATTCGACCCGGGGACCCGCGACGACCCCGGCGACGCGACGCCGACCGGGAGCCCCGAGCACCAGGCCCTGCGGTGCCCAACCGAGGATGCGCCACGGGTGGCTCGCGTCTTCCGGCGTGCCCTCACAGGGTGCGGGCGCCGGCAGATCCACGACCTGATAGCGGGTCTGGGCCGGGCCGGGGGAGAAGCCGTCGACGATCTCGAGCTCGAGGCCCGCACAGCGTCGGCTGAGCCGGGCCGAGTACTGACCACTGGGATCGAGGATGGCCGGCACGCCCGGGTCGGGCGTACGCGCGCCGCCCGGGAGGGCGAAGCGGACCGGCGGCTCGTCGAGGAGCGCCAGCGTGGCGTCGTCGCGGAAGACCAGGTCGCCGTCACCCCGGCGCGCGAGCTCCGTGGTGGTGAGCCCGCTCTCGCGGACGGTGGCCAACGCGGCGGTCGCGGCCTCGCTCGCGAGCGCGGCGCTGCGCGCGCTCGGCGCCATCCGATCGAGCAGCTCGACCGCTCCCACGAAGTCCCCGGCCCGGAGCCGAGCGACGAGATCCAGCCGGCCTGCGCGCTCCGCGGTCGGACAACGGAGGCCGCCCTGGTCGCCCACGTGAAAGGCTTCGGGTGTGGCTGGATCGAAGCCGCGGCAGAGCAGCCGGTTCCAGGCCACCAGTCGATCCGCTTGCTCGGCCGCGCCGGTCGGATCGTTCGCGATCGCCCCCTCGGCCTCCTCGAGTCGGCCGCTCAACATCTCGAGGGCCGGAGCCGGGTCCAGGATCAGACCGGCCGCACGATCCTTGAGCGGCAGATCGACCGTGAGGCCATCCGGGCCCGTCAGGTGGAGGGTGAAGTCGGGGTGGCCGTCTTCGTCGAGGTCGCCGAGCTCCGGTGTGAGGGCCAGGCCGCGCGCGACGAGGAAGCGCTCCTTCACGCGCGGCGTGCCGGCGCCGACCTCGATGAAGAAATGGGCCGAGACCGGGACCGGATCCTGCGGCGGACCGCCGGAGTCGGCGAGGTCACCGGGCTCGCCACACTGCAGCGCGGCCTCGGCGTGGGCCCAGCTCGAGCTCAGGAAGCGGATCTCCGCGCGCTCGACGACGCACACCGTCGCCAGCTCGCCGACTGCCTTCCGGGGGAGCAGCGACGCGAGCTCCTGGTTGCGAAAGGCGTTGCCCTGTCGGCGCCCGAGGCCCAGCACGACCTCGCCCTCGGGGTTCACCCCGAGGACCATCGCGTCGCGATCTTCGTCGCCGTCCAAGTCCTGGGTGAGCAGCGCGTGGAGCGCGCCGCCGGCCAGCTCGACCGGCGCGCCCTCGACGTGGACGATCGGCTGACCCTGGAGCTCGCGGGAGACGGGCAGCTCCCGGTCGACGTCGCGAACCGGGGCGTCATCGGCGGAGGTTTGCTCCCGAATGGGGACCAGGGGCCCGTCGTCGTCGCCGCAGCCGATGACCGCGAAGAGGAGCGTGGCGCCGAGAATCGACGCGAGCGTGGGGCCGGGGCGGGCGCGCATCGCCGAGGACCGTATCACCGAGGACCTGTGGCGTCCCGGGGGGCCGCCAGGGCATCGTGCCAGCTGTAAGACGTCATCGTTGTCATGGGGCCCTCCGGCCGCCTATCGTCCCGGCGTGATTCACCGCGTCTCACCGGCAACCGCGGCTGCCGCGCTTCTCTTCCTGGGCTTCGCCAGTCCTGCGTTCGCCCAGTCGGAGTCGGATTCGGAGCCGGCCACGGAGTCGGGGGCCGATCAGGAGCCGGCGTCCGAGTCGGAGTCCGGCGAGCCGGAGTCGGCATCGGAGTCGGAGTCGGAGTCGGAGTCCGGCGATCAGGAGTCGGAGTCCGGCGATCAGGAGTCGGAGTCGGAGTCTGGCGATCGGGAGTCGGAGTCCGGCGATCAGGGGTCGGAGCCCGAGGAACCCGAGCCCAACCTCGGCGCCCCCGCCGCCGACCTCGAGCCGGAGCCCGAGCCGGAAGACGAGCTCGACAACGCTCGCACCGACGCGCAGCGAACGGCCATCCAGGAGGAGCGCCGCGACAGCCGCTATGCGCCCTCCGTCTCGCTCCACGGCGAGTACCGGCTCCGCTTCAACATGATGAGCGACATCCCGCTCCAGACGCAGGAGCGGACCGGCCTCCCCACCGAGCTCGGCCAGAACTACTGGGCCAATCAGTGGCTCCGCGCGACCGGCAAGCTCGAGCTCGGCAACGTCTTCGCGTTCCATGCGCAGCTCGACGTCGCCGACGGCATGATCGTAGGCGACGAAGCCCAGGGCGTCTCGGCCGCGGAGCTCCCGCGCGATGGCGAAACCGCCTTCGACGGTCGCGGCCTCGAGCTCCGCTGGCTCTACGGCGAGTGGCGCTCGCCCATCGGCGTGTTCCGAGCCGGTCTCCAGCCGTCCCACTGGGGCCTCGGGCTCCTCGCGAACGACGGCACGCGCTGGTCGCCCTTCGGCGACTACCGCTATGGCAACTCGAACATCCGCCTGCTCTTCGCGACTCGCCCGCTCGGCGAGGACACGCCCTTCACCGTCGCCATCGCCGGCGACGTGGTCTATCGCGACCCGGTCGCGAGCCTCGGTGATGGCGAGCGCGCGCTGCAGGCCGTGCTCGCGGCGTTCTATGGCGACGGCCAGACCAAGACGATCGGTGCGTACGTCGTCTATCGCTCGCAGCGCAACGAGGTCGACGCGCTCGACGGCGAGTCTTTCAGCGACGACTCGCTCGACGTCTGGATCCTGGACCTCTTCGCGCAGTGGGAGTTCGAGGACCCCGCCGGTGGCGACATCGAGCTCGCCTTCGAGGGCGTGCACCTCCGCGGCGAGACCACGCTCACCCGGAGCGTGGACAACCCGACGCACGACGTGCGCCAGTGGATGTGGGCCGCGCAGGCCGGCCGCCGGGGCAAGATCGTCGATGGCTTCTTCGAGGCCGGCTACACCTCGGGTGACTCGAACACCGAGGACTCGGTCCAGCGCCGGGCGACGATGCACCCGGACCACCGCATCGGTCTGATCCTCTTCCCCGAGCTCATGGCCTGGCAGACCGCGCGGAGCGCGACCCTCGCCGGCAGCGACGAGCTCTCGGCGCGCCCTTCGCCGGGCAGTCAGCTCCTGCCGACCGACGGCGGCGTCGCGGGCGCGACCTACATCTTCAACTGGTGGGACATCCGGCCGGTCGACTTCATGAACATCCGGCTCGGCTGGCTCTGGGCTCGGGCGACCTCCGACGTGGTCGACCCCTACCAACAGCGCTCGCAGTCGCGCTCCGCCAACTACCTCGGCGGCGACCCGCGCGCTCGCGACCTCGGGCTCGAGCTCGACGCGATGGTGCTCTTCACCAAGAAGCTCCCCTATGACGTCACCCTCCAGCTCGGGGCGGATGGTGGCGTGTTGTTCCCTGGCAAGGCGTTCGACGACGCCACGGGCCAGGGAATGGATCCAGTCTTTCTGGGACGGATTCGGGCCGGCTTGACGTTCTAGCGAGGCCCGCTTCCACCCGGGTGTGTGTGGGGAAAGCGGAAGCGATGAATCGATGGATCTTCGGGGTGCTGTGCGCGCTGGCGCTGGCGTGTGGTGACGACGACGACGGGACCGAGGCGGACATGGCGGCTCCCGAGGTGGACGCCGGACCGCCCGACATGGGACCGCCGCCGCCCTTCGAGCCCGACAGCTACTGTCCCGGTGGCGGCGGCTGTCCGAGCGGCAACGACGGAACGCTGATGGTGGGCACGGCGATGCGGGACATCACGCCCGTCATCGACGAGAACACCGACATCCTGACCGTCGACGTGAACGGCAACGCGATCTGGGATCCCGGCGACGGCGACGAGTTCCTCGACGCCAACGAGAACGGTGAGTTCGACCCGGTGTTCATCGCCGGCTTCGGGAGCCCGCGACCGGCCTCGGGTGTGCACGATCCGCAGTGGGCCCGCGCGGTGGTGATGCGCAACGGCGACGTCACCATCGCGATGGTCGCCCTCGACACCTTCTCGATCTTCTTCGACGACGTGCAGGTGATGCGGGAGCTCTTGGCCGACACGGAGGTCGACTACCTGGCCGCCTGCGCGAGCCACTCGCACCAGGCGGCGGACACGCTCGGCATCTACGGGACGGACACGTCGTCGAGCGGCGTCGACCCGGCGTATCTCGATCGCGTCCGCGCCGAGGCGGCCGGCGCCGTGCGCGACGCGCTCGCCGACATGCGCACGGCGAACGTGCAGTACACGACCTTCCGCTTCCGCGATCAGCCGGGCGGCATGCTCCGCTACGTCAGCGACAACCGGCACCCGATCATCATCGACGACGAGGCGCGCATCGTCCGCTTCACCGAGGCGGGCACGGACACGACCATCGCCACGGTCGTGAACTTCGCCTCGCACGCCGAGTACTGGGGCTCGCGGAACTCGCTCCTCTCGAGCGACTTCGTGCACTGGATGCGCGAAGGCATCGAGAACGGGGTCACCGGCCCCGATGGCGAAGAGGTCGCGGGCGTGGGTGGGTCCGCGCTCTTCTTCGAGGGCGCGCTCGGGAGTCAGATCGGCCCCCAGAAGATCGAGCCGGAGACCTGGGACGGGACGCCCGTCGAGACCGACACCATGGAGGCCGCCCAGGTCGTGGGTGAGCAGATGGCCTACTTCGTTCTCGAGGCGCTCGGCGACGGAGGCGGCAGCGTCACGGACGAGACCGCGGACCTCGGCTATCGCCATCGCTCCTTCTTCATCGACGTCGAGAACCGCGGTTTCCACATCGCCTTCCTCAACGGGCTCTTCATCCGCGAGGGGTACAACTGGGACCCGGACTTCGTCCTTCGGCCGGGCATCAACGAGCCCGACGTGCTGACCGAGGTGGCGGTCGTGGACATCGGTCGGCTGCAACTACAGCTGATTCCAGGGGAAATCGACCCGTCGCTCTTCATCGGGGGGTATGACGGTTCGCACACGCCGGAAGGCGCGGCGATCGTGGATGAGACAGAGGAGAACGCGCCGGACCTGACGATGGCTCCCGAGGGACCCTATCTGAGGGATTTGGCACGGCCGGACGCGGAATTCGTGGGGATTTTGGGCCTGGCCAACGATGAGATCGGGTATCTTCTGCCCGATTTCGACTACGTGCTGTTCCCGGGCGCCGGAGCCTACCTCATCGAGGCAGAAGGACAGCACTACGAAGAAACCAACTCGATTGGGATCAACGGATGGAGCCGCGTGAAGGCTCAGATCGAGCAGCTCTTGGCCTGGGTGCCAGAAGGGGATTGATAGAGATGACTAAGAATTGGATGAGCTTTGCGGTGGTGGCTGCACTGGCCCTCGGTGTGGGCTGTGGCGACGACGACGGCGACACGACCACCGACACGATGACGGGCGAAGACGGCGGTAGCCTGCACCCGTTCCAGGAGCCGGACCTTCCCGAGGCCTCGCTCGGTGAGGGTGGCGTGGGTCGACCCTTCGCCGACACCACCTCCCCGGCCGACTTCTCCTGCCTCACCACCGCCACCGAGCCGGCTGGTGGTGACGACGTGACCTTCTCCCTCGAGATCCGCGAGTTCAACACGGGGATGGCGTTCGAGGGTCTCGACGTGTGCTTCTTCCCGGACAACAACGTCAGCCTCTCGAGCTGCACCGGGCAGATGGTCACCACCGACGCCTCCGGCAACGTCTCGGTCACCGCGCCCGAGGGCGGCTGGTACGCCTACCGCGTCTTCCCGAACGAGATGGGGTCCTCCGCGACCAACATCCAGGACTCGATCCAGATCAACGAGGTCGCCCCGGGTGAGGGTGCTTCGGCCGGCGCCAACAGCGTCTCCGAGGGCACCCTCGGTCTGATCCCCGCCGTGCTCGGCTTCATGGCCGTGCCGGACACCGCCCTCATCGCCGGCACCGTGCAGGACTGCGCGGGCGATCCGGTCTACGGCGCCATCACGCGCATGTACGATGGCGGCACCCTCATCGCCGAGGGCGAGCGGAACGTCGACCCGAAGTACCGCTACTTCAACGGTGAGAACTTCCCGTCCCCGACAAACCGCTGGACCCACGTCGACGGCCTCTACGCCGCTGGCAACATCCCGGTCGCGTCGGGCGGTGGCACCATCACCGTCGAGGTGTGGGGTGAGCTCGACGGCGAGTTCCAGGTCATCGGCTGCGAAGAGGTGCCGGCGCTCCCGAACGCGATCTCGATCGTGAACGTGGGCCCGCTCCGCTCGGACGGGCCGACCTGCCCCGGCCAGATGTGAGCCACTGATGCGTCAGTCTCTCTGGTTCGCGTCGCTGCTGGCCGTCGGTACGCTGACGGCCACGGCGTTCGCGCAGCCCGCACAGCCCGTGGCGGCGGTGGACGAGGAGGACGATCCCTCCGCGGCCGTCGACGACGCCGCGGAAGATGACGACGGGGAAGCTCCCGACGTGTCGCCTTCCGAGGTGGGCGAAGTGGTTCAGCCGGAGGCGGTGGCGGAAGCCGCCGTCGAGGCCGAGGAGCCGCCCCCGCTGCCCGAGCTCCCCCCGTCCCCGGGTGGCTCCGGCTCGTCGTCCGCCAGCGGTGGCGGCAGCCCCGCGGCCTCGACCGACGTGGGCATTCCCCTGAACCTGAACCTGCACGGTTATTACCGTGCTCGCTATCAGTGGATGGGCAACACGCCGCAGGGACAGCGGCGCGTGGGCGACCGGCGCTTCCAGCGTTCGGTGAACACCCACTTCGCCTTCCAGCGCCTCCGCCTCGTGCCCGAGGTCACCTACGGACGCGACCCGGACAACCCCGTCGCTGCCCTCTACATGCAGTTCGACGGTCTGGACAACGCCGTCTTCGGTGACAACGCGCGCATCGCGCCGGCTCCGCTCTTCGCGAACGACCCGAGCGTCACCGACATCGAGGGCTTCGACATCGCCGACTCCATTCGGCTGGAGCGCGCCTGGTTGCAGTTCCTGATCCCCGTGGGTCAGATCCGCATCGGCCGCATGCCCAGCAGCTGGGGCATGGGCCTGCTCTCGAACGACGGCAACGGTCTCGGCGAGTGGGGTGACCCGCTCTTCGGCACCACCTACGACCGAGTCCTCTTCGCCACCCGCCCGATCTCGATCTTCAACGCGATCTCGAAGGGTGACGCGCGACCGACCCCGCTCATCTACGCCATCGCGTACGACAAGCTGGTCGAGGACCCACTCACCGTGAGCACCGACTCTCCTTGGGTCGAGGGCCAGGCACCGACCTGGGGCTCGTTCGGTCCCTACGGCACCCAGCCGCAGCAGCGCTCGAACATCCCCTTCGGGTACGTGGGCAGCAACAACAACGACGTCCACGAGATCGCCAACGCCCTCATCTGGGTCGACCCGGACTTCGGTCCGAAGCCGACCGACGAGCTCCGCGTCGGCATGTACTACGTGTGGCGTTGGCAGAACCGAGGCGCTCGCATCGGTGACGCCCGCCCGGACGACGACTCGCGCACCCTTCCGCTCGAGCCGACCTCCCGCGTGCACATCCTCGACTGGTACTACAAGGTCGACATCGGCCTGGGGCCGGGGCTTCCCTCCTTCTACTCGGAGGCTGAGGTCACCTGGATCACTGGTCGCTCCAACACCATTCCCATCACCGGTGGGTGTGGTGCCGAGGCGCCTGGTGTCTGTCTCGAGTCCGACGCGAACGTCTGGGGCGGAGCCTTCCGCGCCGGCGTTCGGCAGAACGACAAGTGGGGCGCGCTCATCGAGGCGGGCTTCTCGTCCGGCGATGCGACCGTGTTCGGCGCCGACGGCTTCACCGCTCGACCGCTGCACCCGGACCATCACGTCGGCCTCCTGATGTATCAGGTGGCGCTGCAGGTCACGTCGGCCGTCGGTCTCACCGACCAGGCGCGTCCGCTCTGGACTCGCGGCGGTGTGTGGAACTCCTGGTACGGCATGCCGCAGGTTCGCTTCCACATCATCCCCGGCTTCGAGCTGCACGCGGCCTTCCTCACGGGCTTCGCCCGCAAGCTGGTCCCCGGCATTCACCAGAACCCGCGAGCGAGCGGCAACGCGAGCTGCGGTGCATTCGATGGCGACTGCTGGCTCGGCTGGGAGGCGGACGTCGCGCTTCGCGTGAAGTGGGGCGCCAACGACCTCCTCCGCTGGGACACCGAGATCGGCATGATGCAGGTCGGCAACGCGCTTCGAGACACCTCGAGCGCGCGCCCGGCCGGCGGCGGTATCGGCGACGACTTCCTCTGGACCATTCAGACCCGTATGGGAATGGTCTTCTGAGGACGCGCGCTCCCCGGAGCGCACACACGACGAACGGGCGGCCGCCTTTGCGGTCGCCCGTTTCTCGTTCCGTCACGTCGGTCGTCAGCTCGCGACTTCGATGCGGCGGGCGCTCGGGGCTTCGCGCTTGGGGAGCCGCACGGTGAGCACGCCGTCGGTGAGCTTGGCTTCGATCTGCTCGTCGTCGACGGTCTCGGGGAGGGTGAAGCTGCGGGTGAAGGTGCCGTAGCTACGCTCCACGCGCTTGTAGTCGGTGCCCTCGGTCGTCTCTTCGAGCTGGCGCTCGCCGCGGAGGGTCAGGACGTTCTTCTCGACGTCGATGTGGATGTCCTCGGCCTTCATGCCGGGGATCTCGGCGCGGACCTCGAAGGCGTCGGGGCTCTCGACGATGTCCACGGCGGGGCGGAAGCTCTGGGACTGCCGCGCGAGGTCGTGCAGGCGGCTCATCTCGGAGAGGGGGGCGAAGGGATCCCAGCGGGTCAACATGGCGTACCTCGTCGTTGCGATCCGCGTGCTGCGGACCGGTGAAAGTCGTTGGTTGTCGGGGGGCTACCGAAGCGGTGGGGCCCCCGTCGGACGACGCCACGATGCGATCGGCTTCGGGGGCGTCAACCCCCGGCTGACGGCAGCCCTTTGATCGATCTCACGAGCGGGGGCGCCGCGAATCGTGGGGCTAGGCGGCCTCGCATCGCAGGTGTGTGCGATGCTCGGCGCGATGGTGAAACGCGCAGACCCGCGGAGCTCGCGCCTTCTCTCGGTGGGAGTGCGAGGCCTGGCGTGACGGCCGACTACGAGCCGCCTTGTACGTTGACCGCGGCACTGGTGACGCAGGTCGCGCGCATCGCGGAGCGGGCGGGTGCTCGGGCAGTGCTCGCTTCGACCCGCGACCTTCGGCTCCGCCGAAGCCAGCGGGTTCGGACCGTTCAGAGCTCGCTGGCGATCGAAGGCAACACCCTCGACGAGGAGCAGATCACGGCGATCCTCGAGGGCAAGCGAGTCGTGGGTCCCCCCCGCGAGATCCTGGAAGCGAAGAACGCGCTCGATGCCTACGAGCGCATGGAGGACTGGGATCCGTCGTCCATCGATGATCTCCTTCGCGCGCATGGGGTCCTCATGGCCGGCCTCGTCGCGGACGCCGGAGCGTTCCGAAGCAAAGGGGTCGGAGTGGTGTCGGGCGAGCGGGTCATCCACATGGCGCCACCGGCGATCCGAGTCCACGACGCAGTGAGCGACTTGGTGAGCTGGCTCGCCGAGACCGAGGCCCACCCTCTGCTCGCGAGCTCGCTCTTTCACTACGAGCTCGAGTTCATCCATCCATTCAGCGACGGGAACGGGCGGATGGGACGGCTCTGGCAGACCCTGATCCTGACGCGATGGAATCCGCTCTTCACCGACGTGCCGGTGGAGAGCCAGGTCCGCGAACGGCAGCCCCAATACTATGCCGCGCTCAACGCGAGCAACGAGCGAGGGGATGCCGAGCCCTTCGTGTCGTTCATGCTCTCCGCCATCGAGGACGCCCTCGATACCGACCAAGTAAGGGACCAAGTAACCGACCAAGTAGCAGCGCTGCTCGAGGCGCTTCAGAGGGGACCTGCGGGTACGCTGGAGTTGCTCGACCACTTGGGGCTCTCACACCGGCCGAACTTCCGCGCCAACTACCTCCGGCCAGCCCTCGACGGCGGATGGATCGAGCGTACTCAGCCCGACGCCCCTCGCAGTCCGACCCAGAAGTACCGGCTGACGCCTCGAGGAAAGCGGTGGTTGGCCGGCGTCCGAGGGCTGTGAGGTCAGGCTCGCACGAGGGGTGGGCGGTTCCGCGAAGGTTTGATAATTTCAGTCACACACTGCTGGGGGAGTCGAATGAATGTGGGCGTGGGGAGCGCGTCTAGCCCCCCGATGAGGCCTGCGGCGGGCGAGTGAAATGCTCGCGATGGTGGCCCGACTCCCCGGCAGGCCAATGGAGGACCGATGAAGAAGCTTGGATTGTTGAGTGCCGCCCTGTTGATCGCGGCTGGCTGTACCGTCGACGTGGTGTTCGAACCCTTCGGCACCGAGGTCTCGCTCGACGCGAGCTGGACCATCGACGGCCTGGCCGCGGATGCCACCACTTGTGACGAGCTCGGCGCGAGCACCGTCGAGGTGCAGGTCTGGGCCGAGTCGGGCAGCGACTTCGTGACCGACGGCGCCTGGGAGGCGTCCTGCTCGAGCGGCGGCTTCACCACCGGTCCGGTGCTCCTCGCGGACACCTACCGGGTTCGGTTGGTCGCCATCAACGCGGCGGGCGCCAACGTCGCGACGACCGACTTCAGCCGCGTCACGGCGAACGTGGGCGACACCATCGTGGTCAGCGGCAACTTCGTCCCTGTCGAGGTCTTCGACCCGACCGGCGGTGACATCGACGTCGACGTCGCGTGGACCATCGACGGCGCGGAGGCCAGCTCGGCCGCCTGCTCGTCCATCGGCGCCACCGACGTGCAGCTCCAGGTCTGGGACTCCGGTCGCACGGCCTTCTACATCGACCCGAGCTGGAACGCCTCGTGCGCCAGCGGCGGCTTCGTGACCGCGCCCGTTCTCGTGCCCGGCACCTACCAGGTGCGGCTCGTGGCCCGGGACTCGAGCGGCTCGAGCGTCGATCAGACCGACTTCGTGACCGTCACCGCGGGCGCCGGCGAGACCATCGTCATCGACGCCGACTTCGTGGGTGGCGTCGCCACCGACGCGACCCTCGCGGGCAGCTGGGAGATCGACGGCGTCACCGCCAACGCGACCAGCTGCGCCGACGCCGGCATCGACAGCGTCGTGCTCTCGATCGCCAACGACGCCGCGGGCAGCGACATCTACATCGAGTACGAGTTCGACTGCGAGATCGGCTCCTTCGACTCACGCACCGACGGCACCGACGTGACCATCCCGATCGGCCCGATGTACTTCAGCCAGTGGCTCGCGCTCGACGCGGCCGGAGACGTGCTCGCCTCGAGCGACTTCCTCGAGCTGCAGGTCGTGGCGCCGACGAACCACGCGAACCTCGCCATCCCGAACTTCCCCGGTGGCACGACCCTCATCGTGAACCTCTTCTGGGAGACCGACCTCGGCAGCGGCACCTACGGCACCTGCGCCGAGTCCGCCGTCGACACCATGGGCTACGACCTCTACGACGGCCTCGACGCGCGCGTCGTCGCCGAGTTCGACATCGCCTGCGAGAACCAGCTCGTCTTCGAAGAACCGCTTCCGGACGACTACGAGCTCGACCTGACCGGCGACGCGACCGACGGAACGAAGTGGGGCACCACCTGCACGGGCCTCAGCGTCGTCGGCGGCATGGCGACCTACGACTGCTACGTGGACGTCACGCCCTGAGCGATCGAGCGACACGCTCGCTCTGCAGCCCGGCGGCTTCGGTCGTCGGGCTGTCGCTCGTGGGGCTGATGGCGCTGGGGCCCGCGATGCCGATCTTCGGCTGCACGGTCTCCGAGAGCTTCGATCCCACGGGCGGCGACATCGCCGTGGCGGTCACCTGGACGGTGGAGGGCGCTCCCGCGACCGCGGAGAGTTGCGCCGCCGCGGGCATCGAAGTGGTGGAGCTTCGGATCTGGGAGCAGTACGAGGGCGGCGACCACTACACCGAGGACGAGTGGATCGTGCAGTGCTCCGCCGGGTCGTTGACGACCCAGCCGGTGCTGGTCCCGGACACCTACCGCGTCGGGATCTACGGCACTCCCGTGAAGAGAGAGGACGGCGCCGTCATCGAGGGCGACGCCGGTTTTCCGCCCGAGACGGGCGAAACGAAGGCCGCCGCGCTGGTCGAGGCGACCGCGGAGGCCGGCACCACGCTCAGCGTCTCACTGGACCTGAGCCCCGAGTGAGGGAATAGACTAGAGAAGATGCGATTCCCTCCGCTCACGCCCGTGGTGAAGGTCTGGCTGGCGACGACCCTGGCCGCGATGATCGGGATCATGGTCAGTGAGAACTTCCTCGAGGTCAGCGTCGTCCAGAAGCTGGTGTTGACCGCCGAGCTCGGGGTTCACACGGCGTGGCAGCTCGTGACCTATCCGCTCGCGCAGTCGCCGACGTCCGAGGGGCTCACCGGCTACCTGATCAGCTCGGTGTTTTTCTGGCTCGTCGTGGCTCCCTACGAGCTGCAATGGGGCCGTCGGATGCTGATCCAGCTGCTGGTCGCGATCACGTTTGGAGCTGCTCTCTTCGCCATACCCTTCGGCCTCTTCCTGGGCGGCGGCGTCTTCGGCTTCGGCCCGCACGTGCTCGGCGTCATCGCGGCCTACGCTTGGGCGATTCGCCATCGCGGACAGCTGAGCTTCTTCGGAGTGCTCCCGATGAAGGCCGTCCACCTGATCGGGCTCTGCGTCTTCCTCAGTCTGCTCCAGTTCCTGGCCCGTCCGAACGTGATGGGGTTCGCCGCCGATCTCGGGGCGGTGGGCGTGGGCGTCTTCTTCATGTGGCGGCTCGAGCAGCCCAAGACCCCCAAGAAGGGGGCCAAGCCGAAGAAGAAGTCCAGCAGCCACCTGCAGGTCATCGACGGCGGAAAGCACTGGCTCAACTGAAGATTGTCGCCCGACGCACGTCACCAGCCCGTACACTTGCCCTGGGAGGCGCCACGGGAACGGTGAGCACCATTCTTGCAGCCCTGGGATTGAGCTAACTTCGAACCTAGACCAGCGCCGACCACCCGGTGGCGAGGGAGGGCCTGAGGCCCACGAGGAGGAGAGGAACCGGAATGAAGAGACTTTGGATGATGATGATCGTGGCGTTCGCGGCCATGGCCGGCAGCGGCTGCATCGTGACCACGGACGACGACTACGCCGACTACGAGCCCTGCGTGTTCAACAGTGACTGCGACTCGTTCCGTTGTGAGTCGATCACCGCGAGCTGGCCGGACGGAACGGTCACCACGGACAGCATTTGCACCCGTGGCTGCCGTGACGAGCTCGACTGCGACATCACCGCGAACGGCTTCGACGGGACCTGCGCCGCCATCGGCAGCGGCCCCTTCCTCTGCTACGAGACCTGCGAGTTCGACTCGGACTGCCCCTCCGGCTTCGACTGCGGCGAGCTCGACAGAACCGGCTTCTTCGTCTGCCTGCCCTACTGAGGGCCTGACGCGACAAAGCGTCGCGATCGAGAACGGCGGTTCGCACCTGCGAGCCGCCGTTCCTCGTTCCGTCCTGCTTCGTTCACACCCGGACTTCGATTTCGCCCGATGTGCCCTCAGGGCCTCGCACGGAGTCACGGAGCCACGGAGTTTCACGGAGAGAACGCAAGTTGAGGAGTGTCCCGTGACCGACGTGACCGCGAACTCGACCTGCGGACGTACGCCCCACATGCAGAAGACCCGTTCCGGCATCCGCTGGAACGGGTCTCCAAATTCATTCTTCTCTCCGTGAACTCTGTGGCTCCGTGACTCCGTGCGAGGCAAAGGGCCCAGTGGGAGCCGTGAAGCCCGGGATCAGGAGTCCGGCGTGAGCGCTCGCTCCATGAGCCGGTCCTGCTCGATCTTGTGCGCGGCGCTCGACCCGGTGGCCGGGCTCGCGGACTCGTCGCGGGCCACGCAGGTGATGGGGCGCTTGCCGAAGATCTCCGGGAGACGCGCGCGCATGAAGAACCAGGCGCCCATGTTCCACGGCTCCTCTTGCACCCAGCAGAGGTCCGCCTTCTTCGGGTAGGTCTCCACCACCGCGCGGATCTCCTCCGGGCGGTAGGGGTAGAGCTGCTCGATGCGGATGATCGCCACGTCGTCCTGCTTCCGCGCTTCGCGGGCCTCGAGCAGGTCGTAGTAGACCTTCCCGGAGCAGAGCACGACGCGCTTCACCTTCTTCGGCTCGATCGAGCCGTCGACCTCGGGGATGACCCGCTGGAAGTGACCGGTGGCCAGGTCGTCCATCGTCGAGATCGCGCGACGATGTCGGAGCAGGCTCTTCGGAGTCATGACGATCAGCGGCTTGCGGTAGGGCCGCACGACCTGGCGCCGGAGACAGTGGAAGATCTGCGCCGGCGTGGTGCAGTTCACGACCGCCATGTTGTCCTCGGCGCAGAGCCCGAGGAAGCGTTCGAGCCGGGCGCTCGAGTGCTCCGGGCCCATGCCCTCGAAGCCGTGCGGGAGGAGCATCACGAGACCGCTCAGCCGCTGCCACTTGTCTTCGGAGCTGCTGATGAACTGGTCGATGATGACCTGGGCGCCGTTGGCGAAGTCGCCGAACTGCGCTTCCCACATCACGAGGGCGTCCGGGGTGTCGAGCGAGTAGCCCCACTCGAAGCCGAGCACGCCGGCTTCCGAGAGTGGGCTGTCGTAGATCTCGAGCCCCGCCTGATCCTCGGTGAGGTGGCCGAGGCGCGTGTAGCGGCGGCCGGTCTCGCTGTCGAAGATCACGGCGTGCCGGTGGCTGAAGGTGCCGCGCCGAACGTCCTGGCCCGTGAGCCGCACGCGGATCGCGTCCGCGAGCAGGCTCCCCATCGCCAGGTTCTCGGCGGTGCCCCAGTCGACGCTCTCGCCCGACTCCAGGATCTTCCGCTGCTTGTCGAGCAGGAAGCGCTTGAGCCGTTTGTGAGGCGTGAACCAATCGGGGACGGTGGTCAGCGCGTCGAGCAACGCGTCGAGCCGGTCGCGCGGAACGGCCGTCGGGGTGTCCTCGACCTCGGTGTCGAGGCCGCCCTGGTAGTCGTTCCAGAGCCCCTCCATCGAACGGGGCACGAGCGCGTAGTCACCCTGGCGCGTCTCGTCGAGCGCGTCCTCGAGATCCTGACGCCGACGCTTCTCGATCTCGTCGGCCTGCTCCTGGGAGATGCGGCCGGTCTCGATGAGGCGCGACACGTAGACCTCGCGGACCGTGCGCTTCTTGTCGACGGCGGCGTACATCGTCGGCTGCGTGAACCTCGGCTCGTCGCCCTCGTTGTGGCCGTACTTCCGGTAGCAGTAGAGGTCGATGACCACGTCGCGGTGGAAGCGCTGACGGTACTCGGCCGCCAGCCGCACGACCTGCGCCACGGCTTCCGGGTCCTCGCCGTTCACGTGGAAGACCGGGCAGCGGAGCATGCGGGTGATGTCCGTGCAGTAGCGCGTCGCCCGGCTGTCCTCGGGGATGGTGGTGAAACCGATCTGGTTGTTGATCACCACGTGGACGGTGCCGCCGGTCTTGTAGGCCTGCAGCTCGCTGAGGTTGAGCGTCTCCGCGACGATGCCCTGACCGATGAACGCGGCGTCACCGTGGATCAGCAGCGGGAGCACGTGCTTCCGATCGAGGTCGCCGCGGCGGTCCTGCTTCGCGCGGACGCGACCCTCGACGACGGGGTTCACGAACTCGAGGTGGCTCGGGTTGAACGTCAGCGTGAGGTGGACTTCCTTGCCGCCGCTCGTCTTCCGGTCGACCGAGTACCCGTGGTGGTACTTCACGTCGCCGCCACCGAGGTGGAGCTCGGGGTTGTCGTCTTCGAAGCCCGCGAAGATCTCGCGGACGTTCATCTCCATGATGTTGACCATCACGTTGAGCCGGCCGCGGTGGGCCATACCGAGCACGACCTCTTCGACCCCGAGCTCGGACGCGCGCTCGATGAGCAGGTCGAGCATGGGGATCACGCTCTCGCCGCCTTCGAGGGAGAAGCGCTTGGCGCCGATGAACTTCGTGTGCAGGAACTGCTCGAAGATCTCCGCGTCGGTGAGCTTGGTGAGGATGCGGAGCTGCTCGTCGGTCTCCAGCTCGAGTCGGTTGCAGGTCGACTCCATCGCCTCCTGCAGCCAGGTCCGCGCTTCGCGGTCCTCGAGGAAGGTGAACTCGGCGCCGATGCTGCGCGTGTAGGTCTCGGTGAGCCGCTCGAGGATCTCCTGGAGCGTGGCCGTGGGCGGTCCGGCCATGTCGCCGCTGCTGAAGACGGTCTGCGGATCGACGGTCGCGAGGCCGTAGCGCTCGAGGAAGAGCTCGTCCGGTTCGGGGTGCCCCTTGAGGCCGAGCGGATCGAGGTCGGCGAAGAGGTGACCCCGCACGCGATAGGCGTTGATGAGCGCCGAGAGCCGACCCTGTAGCTCGGTCGCGTCGAGCACGTCCTGACTCGGCGGGAACGACCGCCGATCGCTCTCACGGCGTTCGACGAAGGGCAGGTTCTCCGCGGTGGGCGGCAGGTGGAAGAGACCGGAGGGCTGCGCGCCGCCGTTGCCGTTGCCGTTCGATCCCGGGGTGGCCGGGGGCGGGGGCACGTGCTCGGGGGGCGCGGCGATGCCGCCGGCGGAGGTCATCTCGGGCCACTCCCGAGGGTCGAGCCCATCGAAGTAGCGACGCCAAGCGTCCTCGACCGAGGCGGGGTTGGCCATCCACTGGAGGAACTTCTCCTCGACCAGCCCTTGGTTCACGCCGAAGTCGTGTCCCATATGTCCGAATTCCTTTGTCTTCACACTGCTGAAGTGGGCGCACGGGCGCCCTTCGTCGAGGGGCGACCTTACTTCGAACGCCGCGACGGGGCCAGGGTCCCCGTGCGGTCTCCTCACGCTTTCAGGAGCCGTGGTTGAGGAGCCGCAGGCGACTCGACCTCCCTCACCCTCACCCTCACCCTCACCCTCACCCTCACCCTCACCCTCACCCTCGCCCTGTCCCTCACCCTTCGTTCCTCGAGAGTGGGCGAGCGTCAGGGCGAGGGTCAGACCGAGGGCCGCCGGGACCTCGTGCTCAGGCGAGCAGGAGGGCGCTGTCTTCGCGGTCCATCCAGGCGATCTGGTCCACCCCGCGCTGAGCGAAGCGGAGGGCCGCCGCGCGGGCCCGCTTGGACCCCTTGCCGAGGCTCCACTGCGCGTGCTCGGCCAGGCGGGCCAGCGAGAGCGAGCGGCCGAGGGTGAGCGCGAAGCGTCGGGCGCCGGCCTCGAGCTCCTCGGGGCTCTCCGACTGGGCGGCCTTCAGCCACTCCACGCCGCGCCCAAAGGCCTTCTGAGCGACCTCGCCGGCTTCGATGAGCCCTGGGTCTTCCAGTCCGGCGCGGGCCCGGGCGATCTCCTCGCCGAGCGCCTGGAGCGCCTCCGGCTCGTGGCCGAGGGCTCGGAGCACGTCGAGCGAGAGCACGTTGGTGGTGCCCTCCCAGATGCTGAGGACCTGCGCGTCGCGGAGCAGCGCGGGCAAGCCCGTGTCCTCCACGTAGCCGGCGCCGCCGAACGCTTCCAGGCACTCGCTGGCGACCATCACGCCCTGGCGAGCGGTGGTGAGCTTGGCGATGGGGGTGAGCAGGCGGAGCAGGGTCGAGTTGGCGTCGTGGTTTCGCTCCTCGCGGCCGAGGAGGTCGACCACGAAGTGCGCGAGCTGGAAGGCCGCGTCGTACTCGGACTGCAGCCCGGCGAGGGTGTCGACGTGCAGTGGTTTCTGGTCGAGGGTCGCGCCGAAGGCGTGGCGGCGCTTGGCGTAGTCCTTCGCGAGGGCGAGGCCGCGGCGCATGCCGCTCACCGCGACCGTGGCGTTCCACGTGCGGGTGATGCTGAGCATCGGGACGATGTTGCGAATGCCGGCGGTGGTGCCGGTGACGAGCTCCGCGGGCGTACCCTCGAGGCTGAGCTCCGCGGTGGGGAGCTTGCGCGTGCCGAGCTTGTCCTTGAGGCGGTTGATGCGGATGTCGCGCAGCCGGCCCTCGTCGTCGCGGCACTCGACGTAGAAGAGCGCGAGGCCGTGACCGCCGCCGGGGTTGCCTTCGGGTCGGCCCAGGGTGAGCGCCATCTGGCTGCTCGCGGCGCTGGTGAACCACTTGCGGCCGTAGAGCCGCCACTGGCCGTCCTCCTCCTTGGCGACCGTCTCGGTGAGCCCGACGTCCGAGCCACCGGTGGACTCGGTCATCCACTGACCGCTGGTCCAGAACTCCTTCGGGTCGCGGCTGGTCAGGTGAGGCACGGCGCGGTCGATGAGCGCCTGGTTGCCGCTCGCGAGGAGCGTGCGGGCGGCGCCGTCGGTCATCGCGAGTGGGCAGCTGTAGACGTCGCTCGACGGCGAGAAGAGGTGCACCAGCGCGAACTGATGGGCGCGCGCGTGGTGGCCGAAGCGGTCGTCGTACGCGGCGGCGATCACGCCGGCCTCGGCGGCCTTCGGCTCTGCCTTCTTCCAGACCTCGGTCAGCTCGATGTGGTCGATGCGCTCGCCCCACGGGCTCCAGTGGGTGAGCACCGGCTCGCGCTCGCGCTCGGCGAGGCTGAGCGCCTGCATCTCCACGGCCCACTCACCCATCTCGCGCAGCTCGGGCTCGATGGCTCGGCGCATGTCTTCGGGGAGCGTGCGCTCGAGGTGCTCCTTGAGGACGACGTCGTCGTCGTACTGGTTGCCGAGCTCGGGAGGGGACTGGTTGAAGGGTTCGTTCATCGTTCGTTCGGGAGGTCTCACTCGGACAGCTGCTGGTCGAGGAAGGTGTACATGCGGGCGTATTTCTCTACCAGGTCGCTCACGCGCGTGCCGGCGCCATGGCCCTGCTGCGTATCCATGTGAAAGAAGATCGGCCGCTCACCACCGTTGGCGACCTGGAGCGCCGCGGCGAACTTGGTGCTGTGAGCCCAGTGGACCCGGCTGTCGTGGTCGGCGGTCTCGATCAGCACGGCCGGGTAGGGCGTGCCCCGGACGACGCGGTGGTAGGGCGAGTAGCCGTGCAGCCAGGCGAAGGGCTCGGGCTCGTCGGGGTCGCCGTACTCGCTGATCCAGAGCTCCGCCGGCGGGAAGCGGTGGTAGCGAACCATGTCGTAGAGCCCGACGTAGCTCGCGGCCGCTCGGAAGCGTTCCGGCACCCGCGTGATCATCGCGCCCATCAGGAGACCGCCGTTGCTTCCGCCCGTGATGCCGATGCGCTCGGGCGCGCTCAGACCGCTCTCGGCGAGCCAGCCGATGATGGCTTCGAAGTCTTCGAAGACCTTCGTCTTGTTCCCGAGCATGCCGGCCTGGTGCCACTCCTCGCCGAGCTCGCCGCCGCCGCGCAGGTGGGCGACCGCGTACACGCCACCCTGCTCGAGCCAGTAGAGCGCGTTGCGGCTGAAGCGCGGGAGGATGTTCACGTTGAAGCCGCCGTAGCCGTAGAGGAGCACCTTGGCGTGGCCGTCGCGCTCGACGTCCTTCGGGGCGATCACGTGCACGGGGACCTGCGTCCCATCGGCCGAGGCCACGTGCTCGAGGCGCGCCTCGTAGCGGCTGAGATCGAGGTCCGTCGGGACCCGGTGCCGTTCGACGAGCTCGCCGCTGGTGGCGTCGGCCGTGAAGAGGCTCGGCGGCTGGAGGTAGCCGCTGAAGGTGAACGCGAAGGTCGGCACGCCGTCCCGGCCGCTCACGTTGTCGATCGCGCCGCGCGTCGGGAGCTCGATCGGTCGCGCGTTTCTGCCGTCTCCGTCCGTGAGCACCAGGGTCGAGCGGATGTCGTCGATGTAGTGGAGCGCGAGGCCGTCGCCGGCGAAGGTCCAGTCCGAGAGCACCGCCTCGGCCTGCGGGACGATCGTCTCCCAACGCGCCTTGTTGGTCGCGCGCCTCAGGTCCACGCGCTGGATGCGGTAGCGAGGCGCGTTCTCGTTGGTCCAGAGATAGAGGTCGCCCTCGTGCGGGATGGCGCGGGTGAGGTTCTCCTGGCCCTCGACCACGGTGGTGAAGAGGTTGCCCTCGGCGTTCGCCTCGTCGGGGTCGGGCGCGTTCCGCTCGCCGCGGCGACCGCGATCGAAGAGGTAGACGTCGCTCGCTGACCAGCCGCGGAAGACGTTGATGACCACGTGGCGTCCGTCGTCGGAGACCTGCGGGAAGGGAAAGTCGGTCGGGCGCGCCGCGCCGAAGACCAGCGGGTCGGCGGCCGGGTCTTCCTGGTCCATCGCGTGGAAGAAGATGCGGGTGAAGTACGCGTCCTCACGCTCGGCGTCGAAGCCCTCTTCGCCCGGGTTCGGGTAGCGCGTGTAATAGAACCCGGTGCCGTCCGGGAGCCAGGCCAGGTTGCACCACTTGGTCCGCTCGATGCGCAGCGGAAGCACCGGATCCGCTTCGGCGTCGAGGTCCATGACGTGGAGCACGCTCTTCTCGTCGCCGTTGTGTGAGATGCCGAAGGCGAGCCAGCGACCGTCCGGGCTCGGGTAGGTCCAGTCGAGCGCGGCGCGCTCGCCCCAGGCGTCGGTGTCGGCCGGGTCGATGAGCGTGCGCGGCGCGAGCTCGCCGTCGGCGTCCTCGGGGATCTCCTCCATGATGAGGACCGGCTGCTCGCGGCCGCCCTCGCGGCGCTCGGAGAGGATGCGGAGCGGGCGACCGTTCTTGCCGCCGACGACCATGGCGCCGCCGACCGAGCCGATCGAGAGGAACGAGAGCAGGCGCTCGCGCATCGCGTCGGCGACCGGCAGCGCTTCTTCCGTGCGCTCGGTCTGCGCGGCGATCCACGCGCGGGTCAGCTCGGAGTCGATCTCGAGCGGGCGGAAGGGGTCCGCGACTTCGGTGCCGTGGAGGGTGTCGGTGACGCCGTTGCGCTGCGCCTGCTCGTTCAGGTCGCCGAGGATCTGCGCCCAGCTGCGGGGCTCCTCGCCACCGGCCGGTTCGGGCTCGGGCTCGGGCTCGGGCGGGGCCGGGCAGCCGAGGGTCAGCGCGAGGAGGAGCCAGGTCGTCGTTCGCATGGGGCGGTCATCCCAGAAGCTCTGGCGTCTTGCAATGCTCGCTGTTCCCGATGGGCTCTTGGTCTCGCACAAAGGCACCAAGAGCACGAAGGTGCACAAAGGGATTGAGATGGAGTGTTGTCTGGGCAGGTTGGATGACCGATGCGCGGGGGCGTGGCAGGGTTCCGGCGTGGCGCGGACGTTCATGATGTTGAGTGGGGTGCTCGGTGCGTTGGCCGTGGGGATGGGGGCCTTTGGAGCGCACGGGCTTCGGGGGAAGCTCGAAGGGCTCGAGGACGGGGTGAAGCGGCTCGGGTGGTGGGAGACGGCGGCGCAGTACCACCTGATGCACGCGGTCGCGCTCGGGCTGGTGGCCTTCGTGGTGTCGAAGACGAGCTCGGGGGTGGGGAACGCGGCGGGCTACGCGTTCGTGGGCGGCGCGCTGATCTTCAGCGGCTCGCTCTACGCGATGGCGCTCGGCGGGCCGCGGTGGCTCGGAGCGATCACGCCGATCGGGGGGCTCGCGCTCATCGTCGGTTGGGTGCTGCTCGCCATCGCCGGCTGGAAGGGGCTCGCGTGAAGCCTTTCGAGCCGGTTCCCTTTCGGTCGCTGCCGCAGCTGCCCCGTCGGCCCCACGATTACCTGACCTTGCCCGCGAAGGACGTCGACGTGCCGGTCGGGGCCGAGACCGTGCGCATCCGCTACCGCGAAATCGGCGAGGGACCGGCGCTCACGCTGGTGCACGGGCTGATGACCTCGGCCTACAGCTTCCGCTATGTGGCGACCCCGCTGGCCGAGGCCGGCTACCGGGTGCTGGTGCCCGATCTGCCGGGCGCGGGAGAGAGCGGCGCGCTGCGCGGACCGCATTCGGCACCGCGACTCGCGGAGGCGCTCGCCGGGTTCCTCGACGCGACGGACGCCCGCGGAGAGCGAGTGGTCGGCAACAGCATGGGTGGCTACGTCGCGATGCGGCTCGCGCTGGACGACCCGGACGCCATGAATCGGCTCGTGAACGTGCACTCGCCGGTGCTGCCGATCCCGCGGCTGCGCGCGCTACACCTCGCGCTCACGCCCGGCGTGGCGCGCTCGGTGCTCGGTCGTGTGGTGTCCCTGTCGCCCGAGCGCTGGGTGCACCGCAACGTCCACTACCGCGACGAGACGCTCAAGAGTCGCGAGGAGGCGCGCATCTACGCGGCGCCGCTGAAGACCGAGAGCGGGCGGGCGGCGTTCGCGAGCTGGCTCGGCGATGGGCTCGATCCGGCGGATCTCCGGCGCTTCGTCCAGGACCTGGAGCAAACCGAGCGCTTCCCGGTGCCGCTTCAGCTCATCTATGCGCGGACGGACCCGATGGTCCCGCCCGAGATGGGGCACGCGCTCGAGCGGCTCGTGCCCGATGCCGAGATGGTCTGGCTCGACGAGAGCAGCCACTTCGCGCACGTGGACACGCCGGGCGAGTTCCTGGATGCGGCGCTGCCCTTCCTGGAGGGGTGAACCTTCCCAGCCGCGTCGCGCGACTCATGGCCCGGTGCGGGCTGGTAGGCTGTGGCGTGTCGCGACTCCTACTCTGCTTCGCCATCCTCACCTCGGGTTGCTCCGACGACGACGGAGACACCGACCGTTTCGACGCTTCGGTCGCAGACGCCACGATGCCTGGCGTGGTCACCGTCGAGGTCCTCTCGAGCCGGCCCGACATGGTCACCGGCGAAGAGGCATTGGTCCTCGTGACGGTGACCGAGGGCGACCCGGCACGGGCCGTCCTCACGCGAAATGGCTCGGAGGTGCCGACCCAACCGGGGCTGACGCCGAGTCAGCGACTCGCGCTCGTGGACGGACTGACCCCCGGCGAGCACGTGCTCGAGGCTGCGCTCGACGGGCCGCCTTCGTCGCTCACACTGACCGCGTATCCGCGTACCGGGCCCGTTTTCAGCGGACCGCACGAGGAGCCCTTCGCGTGCAGCACCGCGGAGTTCGCGCTGGGCGCGCCGATCGACGAGGACTGCTCGGCGCCGACCATCGTCGCCTACTTCGCCAAGGTCACCGGCGGGGACTTCGCGCTCGTCGACGACCCCGAGTCGCCACCGGCCGGCACGCCCATGACCACGACGACCGATGGGGTGAGCGTGCCCTTCGTCATCCGAATGGAAGCGGGGACCATCGACCGCGCCATCTACTGGAACGCGACCTTGCACGAACCGGGCGCGACCGATCCGAGCCCGTGGGACCGGCCGACCACCTGGAACGGGAAGCTGGTGGCGATGTTCGGCGGTGGCTGCGGCCCTGGATACGCGCAGGGCGACCCGATGTATGGGACCGGTCTCAACGACCTGGTGGGCCTCGGCTACGCGATGATGAGCTCGTCGCTCAACGTGCTCGGGCAGAACTGCAACGACGTGCTCTCGGCCGAGGCGCTGATGATGACCAAGGAGCGCTTCATCGAGACCTTCGGCGTGCCGACCTGGACGATGGGCTTCGGCGGCTCCGGCGGGGCGATTCAGCAGCACATGATCGCCGACAACTACCCGGGCCTGCTCGATGGGCTGATGCCGCTGGCCAGCTATCCGGACAACTGGTCGATTCTCGGCGACGCGATGGACTGCTCGCTCCTCGATCGCTACTTCGAGGCGAACGCTGCGCTCTGGGCCGACGAAGAGGAGCGGCGCGCGGTCACTGGCTTCGCGTCGCCCGATACCTGCGACGGATGGGTGGCGATCGTGGGCGGCCTCTTCGACCCGACCGAACAGTGCGACCCGCGGTTGCCGGCGGACCAGGTGTGGAGCCCGACGAACCCGGATGGCGCGCGCTGTACGATCCACGACCACAACGTGAACGTGTTCGGTCGCGACGGGATGGGGCTGGCGCGGCGCGCCTGGAGCAACGAGGGGGTCCAATACGGGCTCGCGGCGTTCGAGAGCGGTGCGATCAGCGCCGAGCAGTTCGTGCACCTGAACGAGACCATTGGCAGCTTCGGACCGAACGGCGAGCCGGTCGTCGCGCGGGATCCGGGCGACGACGAGGCCGTCCGCATCGCCTACGCCACGGGGCGGGTCGTCGACGGCGGCCAGGGGCTCGGAGACCTGCCGATCCTCGACGTGCGCACGTACACGGACCTGCAGGGCGACTTCCACGACAACGTGCGGACGGCGAGTCTGCGCGCGCGTCTCGATCGCGCGAATGGCGACCACGACAACCACGTGCGCTTCGTCGCGGCGCCGGACCCGGGCGAGCGTGGATCGGATGCGCTGGGGGACGCGCTGGTGATCATGTTCAGCTGGCTGGACGAGCTCGCGGCGACTGCGACGACGGATCGCGGCGCGGCCGCGCGGGAGACCAAGCCCGCCGGCCTGACCGACCGCTGCTACGTCGACGCGACGCCGCGTGAAGGACCCTGCGACGACGTCTTTCCGAACGCGTCGACGCCGCGGCTCGAGGCGGGTGCGCCCATCACGAACGACGTGATCCAATGCGCGCTCACGCCGGTCGACGAAGCGGACTACGCGGTCGCGCTCACGCCCGAGCAGCTCGCCCGGCTCGAAGCGACCTTCCCGAACGGTGTCTGCGATTGGGCCGTCGAGCCGCCCAACCGCGTTCCTCACGAAGGCCCCTGGCAGCGCTTCTGATCAGCTGCGGAGCTTCCAGCCGCGGCCGAGGAGGGAGCCGGCGACCAAGAGCAGCATGGTCAGGAGGCCGCCGACGAAGGCCGCCGCGTGGAGCACCGGCACGTCGGTCACGCCGAGCAGGCCGTAGCGGAGCCCGTTGACCATGTAGAGGATCGGATTGAGTCGGCTGACGAAGTCCCAGGGCGCCGGGAGCATCGACACCGAGTAGAAGACGCCGCCGAGGAAGGTGAGCGGGGTGAGCACGAAGTTCGGCACGATCGAGAGGTGGTCGAACTTCTCGGCCCAGAGCGCGCTGATCAGCCCGAGGCACCCGAAGGTGAGCGAGACGCCACACGCGAAGAAGGCGACCCAGCCGGGGTGCGCCATCTCGAAGCCCCCGAAGAGCCCGGCGACCAGGTAGACCAGCGAGCCGACGATCAGGCCGCGGAGGAGCGACGCGCCGAGGTAGGCCATCAGCATCTCGCGCGCGCCGATGGGCGCCACCAGGAGGTCGACGATGGTGCCGTTGATCTTCGACTGGAAGAGGCTCGACGAGGCGTTGAGGAAGCTGTTCGAGATGATGGCGAGCATCACGAGCCCGGGCACCACGAAGTCGATGTAGGGGACGCCGTCGATCTCGCGGAGGCGAGAGCCCAGGGCGACGCCGAAGACGAGGAAGTAGAGGCTCGTGGTCACCAGCGGGCTGAACACGGTCTGCATCCAGACCTTGCCGAAGCGCCGGCACTCTTTGACGAAGAGCGTCCGGAGCGCGTTCCGGCGAGCGGCGGCTTCGTCGTCCAGCCCTTCGAGAGCTTCGGCGACGATCGCGTCGACGTCGCTCATTCGGCCGCTTCCTTCGCTCCGTCGCGCACGAGCTGCACGAAGATGTCCTCGAGCCTCTTGTCGCCGCCGCCGCGCGCGAGCATCGTCTCGCGATCCTCGACCACCAGGAGCTCGCCCTTGCGGAGCACGCCGATGCGGTCGGCGAGCATCTCCGCTTCCTCGAGGTAGTGGGTCGTGAGCACGATGGTCGTGCCCTCGTCGCGGAGCCGCCGAACCTCGTCCCAGAGCTCCTTGCGCAGCTCCACATCGACGCCCGCCGTGGGCTCGTCGAGGAAGAGGAGCTTCGGGTGATGGACGAGGGCTTTGGCGACGAGGAGCCGGCGCTTCATGCCGCCGCTGAGGTGGCGCGAGTAGGCGTCGCGATGGTCGCTCAGCGAGAAGGTCTCGAGCAGCGCCTCGGCGCGCGCTGGGTCGGGCTTCCGGCCCATCAGTCCCTGCTGGACCAGGAGCGACTGGTAGGGGCTGAGGAAGGGGTCGAAGTTGATCTCCTGCGGGACCAGGCCGACGAGCCGCCGGGTGATGCGGAAGTCCTTCTGCACGTCGAAGCCGAAGACCTCGATGGAACCGCTCGTCGCGCGGCCGAGACCGGTGATGCAGCCGATCAGCGTGGTCTTCCCGGCGCCGTTCGGGCCGAGGAGCGCGAAGATCTCGCCGTGCCGCACCTCGAGGCTCACGTCCTTGACGGCTTCGAAGTCGCCGAAGCGCTTCACGACGTTCGTGCAGCGCAGGGCGGGGGTCGGGGTGGGGGCGCTCATTCGGTGGGCTGACCTTGGAGCCAGGGACTCCCTTTGTCACGTGAGGCGGCTCAGTGGGTTGGCGTGAGCGCGCTCGCGGGCGACGCTCTACGCATGGGCTTCTGGGAAGAGCGGGTCGTGCCGCAGATGGTGCGTTGGGCGTGCGGCCACGAGAACGTGGACCGGCAGCGCGCGAAGGTGGTGCCGCGCGCTCGGGGCCGGGTGCTCGAGATCGGGATGGGGTCGGGACTGAACCTGCCGCATTACGGCGCGGCGGTGAGCGAGGTGATCGGGGTGGAGCCCTCGACGCGTCTTCGGTCCGACGCGCTGGCCGCGGCCGGACGTGCAGCGATGCCGGTGAGGGTTCTCGACGCGGTCGCGGAGCGGCTCCCGGTGGAGGGCGCGAGCATCGATTCGGTGGTCGTGACCTACGCACTCTGCACCGTCGACGACGTCGCGGCGACCATGGCCGAGCTGCGGCGGGTCTTGGTGCCCGGAGGTGTGCTCCACTTCGTGGAGCATGGGCTGGCTCCAGATGAAGCGGTGCGCCGGCGGCAGCGCCTCTTCGATCCGGTGTGGCGTCGCTTCGCCGGGGGCTGTCACCTGACCCGCGACGTGCCGACGGTGCTCGAGGAGAGCGGCTTCGAGCTCGATGACGTGGACTCGATGTATCTGCCGGGGCCGCGGGCGTTGAACTGGAACACCTGGGGGAGCGCGCATCTGCGCTGAGGAGGGGTGAGCTACCCTTCGCGCATGAGGTGGGTCGCGGGGGCGCTTCTCCTGGTCGTCGGTTGTGGGGGAGCGGAGACGGGGTCGGAGCCGGCGGGTGGATCCGAAGTGGTGGGGGGTGACCGGCCGGAGGTCTCACCGGAGCCGGAGCCACGGGCGGAGCCTCCCGATCCACACCCGGTCATCGCGGGCTTCGCGCGCGAGCTTCGGGCGTGGCTGACCGAGAGCGAGGTGACCGCGTTGGAGGGCATCGAGCTGACCGGCACCGCGGGCGGCGACACGGAGGAGCTTGCCGAGCGGGTGCGGCACGTGCTCTTCCGCGAGCTCGCTGGCCCCGCGATCCTGGGCCTGGGGATCGCGGAGCTCCGTCGTTACGGCGAGCACATCCGCGAGATGCCGGAGGGGCCGGAGGGGTTCGCCGACGACGAGGAGCCGACCTTCGGTGGGTGGGGCGAGGGGCCGCACATGAACATCGACGGCATGGGCAACGCCGTGGGGGATCTCCAAGGGCAGTGCGATGCTGGCCTGAGCGAAGCGCAGCGAGCGCAACGGCCGAACCGGTGCGACGAACGCTTCGCGCCGGTGTGGGCGGCCGTGAAGCTCGCCCGCACGGCGTATGATCCGCTCGACGTCGAGGCGATGGGCTTCGTCGATCCCGGGAGGCCGCTGGGTGGCGGCGAGTGGGATCGGGCGGAGCCGGTGCCGTTGCACGAGCTGCTGACGCTCGCCCACCACGCAGGACTCGAGCGGGCGGTGATCGTGGAGGTGGCGGTCCGGTTGCTCCGCGACCTGGTCACTGCAGCACGTGCCACCTAGAAGAGCAGGACCAGGGTGCCTCCGTCCACGGTGTGGATGGTCGCGCGGCCGCGGGTCGCCGTGGACGCGTCGGGCGCGGTGCTCAGCACGATCTCTCCACTCGCGACGACCGGGCGCCCGCCGCCGGAGGGCTCGAACGTGGTGGTGTAGTAGGTGCAGTCCTCGCCGTAGCGCCAATAATCGGTGAACTCCAGGAAGTGGGCTCTCGCGGAGGGGGAGTCGCTGGATGGCTCGATGACCTCGAGCACCAGGGCCTGTCCGCTCGGTCCGGGGCTCCGGAAGGAGAACGTCTTCGAGTCGACCATGCCTGGGTGGAAGGTGCTGCCGCGATCGACGAGTCGGCAGAGATCGAGTTGGATCCCGTCGCACGCGATGCTGGGCTCGATCGAGCCCACGACCTCGGGGTCCACGCGGACGTTGAGGGCGGGGCCGGATTCCGGAGTCGCGACGGCGTTGCCGAGCAGCTCGACCTGGTCGCACATGTTGGGCGGAAAGGACGGGTCGAACGTGCCGCTCTCGTACGGCCACTGGCCGTCGACGGTCGTCACGCAGAAGGGGTCGCCGAGCGGACAGGCGATCGGTCGGTACGTGTCCGCGGGGCAACCGCCGGCGAACCACTTGCAGTTCTGGAAGTTGCACGCGAGCACCGGCTCTCCCGAGCCGCCACAGTCGGCGTGGAAGACGCCGGCCGTGCAGCTCTCGAGGCTCGGAGGCGTTTCCCCGGGGCAGCAGGAGAGGTCGCGGGTCGGGGCGGCATCTGCGGCGGCGTCTCGCAGGTCATCGGTGCTCGGCTCGCTGCATGCGCACGCGAGCACGAGGAGCGATGTGAAGACCAAGCGCATGTCCCCACGCTAGCAGTGAGCGAGTCGGGGTGCGTGCCCCGGTTGGGTGATCAGAAGATGTCGCCGCCGAGGAAGACGGCGCCGTCGCCCTCGTGCGCGCAATAGATGTTCCCGCGCGGGCCTTCGATCGGGACTTGCTGAAACGTCAGACCGTCGGCGGAGTACCAGGCGCCCGCGCTTCCGCAGGCCCAGAGGTAGCCTGCGGCGAAGGCGAAGTTGGAGAAGCCACCGGTCGTGTCGAGGGCGAGTCGCTGCCAACCGTTCAGCCCGCGCATGAGGATGCAGCCATCGTCCCCGGCGGCCCAGGCGCGGTCCGCTGTGGCGTGCAGGCAGAAGAGCATGGGCGTGCCCGGCGGCTTCGGCTCTTGGACCCAGTCCCCACCGTCGTTGCGCCAGAGCTGGCTCTTGCCGTCGAGCGCATAGGCGACCGAGCCGCCGAGCGCGAGCTCCATGATCGATGCGTCGGAGTGGATGCGGGCGTACTCGGTCCACGGGGCGATGCCGGTGCGCGCCCAGAACGCGCCCCCCTTGCCGGCGGCGAGCCAGCCCTGGCCACTGCAATGCAGAGCGGTCGCGGGGATGGGGTAGGCAGCCACGAGGGTGGTGCCGTCGTCTTCGAGCTTGGCGAGTCCATCGCCCTGGCAGAGCAGGAGCTCCTGGCCGTCGGTGGCCCAGGTCTGGGGACGCGAGAGCGGTACGGTGAGGCGCCAGGTGCCGGCCTGCCGAGTGGCCAACCCCTTCATGCAGCGAGCCACGAGGCGGCCGCGCCAGGTGTCGATCGCCCACACGCTTCCAGTTCCCTCGCAGGGCTCGTCTTGGTTCGGGGATCCCCACGCGGTGCGCACCACTCGCCCTCGGCTCATGGCGCCATGGTCGTGCGAAAGTGCCGAGCTTTCCAGGGGAATGGGGATTCTGAGCCGACCGGCTTGCACAGTGTGTAAATGCGATTTACAAAATAACCGTGAGTCGCAAGGAAGTCGCCAAGACCAAGAAGTCCCCCCGTGCCCGACGTCGGGCAGCGAACCTCGAGCGCATCGTCGAGGCCGCGGTTCAGGTCGCGGTGGAAGACGGCGTGGACGAGCTCTCGATCAAGAAGGTCGCGGAGCTCGCCGACTACACCCCGGGCGCGCTCTATCGCTACTTCGACTCCAAGGACGCGCTGCTGGCCGCGGTGGCCGAGCGCGTGATCGGGGAGCTTCGTGAGCGCATCGCCGAGGCCGATGACGCGGCGGCCTCTCCCCTGGTGCGCATCGGCGCGCAGGTGCGCGCATACCATGCGTTCGCGACCGGCGACGACCACGGCTTCCAGATCATCGCCGTGATGATCGGCGACCCGCGCGTGCTGCTTCCGGACAACGCCGAGGCCGCCAAGGTCATGCACGCGATGATCGGTGCGCTCTCGCCGCTCGCGGTCGCGCTCGAAGCAGCCGGGCGGGAAGGCTCGCTGGAGCCCGCGAAGCCCGCGACCCCGGAGCTGGCCGCAGAGCGCGCCATGCTCCTCTTCTCCGCGTTCCACGGTGCGCTGCAGCTTCGCAAGCAGGCGCGGATGGCGCCGGACCTCATTCACACGGACCGCATCGCCTTCGAGACGGCGCGACTGATTCTCCGCGGCTGGGGGGCTTCGACCGAAGCCCTCGACGCGGCGCTACCCCAACCCTTTCCCCGCTGAGCTGACGATGTCCCAGACCCTCGCCATCGTGGTCGCTGCCGCCTCGGGCGTGCTGACCTGGTCCTTTCTCGAGTACTGCATCCACCGGTGGGCCGGACACGATCGGCGCTTCCGCGGGAACATCTTCTCGAAGGAGCACACCGCTCACCACAGTCAGGGCGACTACTTCGCGCCCGCGTGGAAGAAGGGCGCGGCCTTCACCATCGCGCTCGCGCTCGTTGCGCCGCCGGCCATCGGGTTGGCCGGGATGGGACCAGGGCTCGCCTACGCGCTCGGCCTCGCGGGCTTCTACCTCTGCTACGAGGCGCTCCATCGCTTGGAGCACGTGCATGCCGGCATCGGTGCGTATGGTCGCTGGGCGCGGCGGCACCACTTTCATCACCACTTCGTGAACCCGAGCGCGAACCACGGCGTGACCTCGCCCATCTGGGACTTCGTCTTCGGCACCTACGAGGCGCCCAGCACGATCAAGGTCCCCGAGAAGCTCGCCATGGTCTGGCTCACCGACCCCGACACCGGCGACGTCCGCACCGAGCACCAGCACACCTACCAACTCCGCCGCCGCCGCCCCGCATGAGTGAGATCCGACCGGGTTGGCGCGACCAACGTACCTCGTGAGTGAGATCCGACCGAAGGCATGAGTGAGAACCGACCGAGGTTGGCGCGACCAGATCCGACCAGTGAGATCCGACCGAGGTTGGCGCGACCAAGGTACCTCGGGAACTCGCGTTCGCGTCAGGCAACCTGGTCCAACCGTCGTCCGGATGGAGTCCCCAGCGGGCTCGTGGTCCCCAAACAGGCTCTTCTGGCCTGCTCCCAGCGCTCGTCGAGCGATCCAGCCGTCCGGTAGCGAACGACGGACGCAGCTATGCGCACCCGAGCCAGTCATCGGGTGCGCAAGAGCCAGTCGAGCACTGCTACGGCGGTGGTTGGCAACGGACGCCGTGATGTACCCGCATCCACCAGGTGCCATGAGGGAACACGGCCGCGCGATCGCCGCTCATCCACCTCACGAGAGCAGCATCGTAGGCGGCGTCGAAGGCTCGGTAGCGCTTCACGGCGGCGCGAGCAGCCTCGATGTCGCCAGCCGCGGCAAACCTCGGATTGAGCGCGCCGAATGTCTCCCAGCTGGCCGCGCGCGTCGTGTGCTTCGTCCGGAGGACTCGTCGCGCACCAGTGAATCCGCGGCCGAGTCGCTTCGACTTCCGAAGGGCTTCCGCCTCGAGCTCCCGGACTCGGTTTTCGATTGCCTGCTGCGCTAGCTCGAGGCTGCCGAAGTGCTCGATCAGGATTTCGGGCATCTCGAGTCGGAATTCGACCCACTCCGGCCACAGAGGGTTGTTCGGATCGAGGTACTGGCTGGGTCGAGCGACCCGGATGATCCGCGAGCCGATGTCCCGTGCGCGTGTCTTCGCGCCCGGCCAGTCCTTCGCGTAGCGAACGGCGAGCCCGAGGCAGGGGTTTGCTATCAAGTACGCAAGACTGTCCACGATGGCTTCCGGGGTGAGCAGTTCGTGCTCCCCCGTCTGCGATTTGTTGAAGACTTCCTCGGGCCAGCCTCGGAACGACTTGGTGCAGAGGGCCAGGAGCCGATGAAAGCACTCGCGGAACTTGGGGAGGTTGCCGTCGTTGTCCGACACGTCGTAGTGCATGTGGGTCGACATCAGAATCGCCGCGTGCACGCTGATGTTGAACTGTTGGGAGGCGACGCCGAGGCAGTACCAGAAGATCTGCGCCATGGTCCCCGCGGCATCCGGGGTGAACAGGTAGTGGCGCCTCGTCGTGCGACGATCGTTGGCGGTGATCCGCCCTGCCTCCACGTAGCGCCGTCGGCTCATGGGGAAGCACACAGCAAGCTCCGGACCAACCAATCGGGGCGAACGATCCCGGGCTTTCTCGCTATCCGGGTGGCGGTCCGCCAGATTTCCGCCGGCGGCCGCCACCCACGTAATCTCGGGAATTCCTGCCGTGGACCCGTGAGCGCGTGCCAACCTCGGTCGGATCTCGCGCGGTAGGATCTCGCGGTAGGATCTCGCGCGGTCGGTCGCGAAGGAACTCGTGCTGGGGTCAGTGGCGGAGGTGGAAGCTCTTGGGACGGGTGAGGTACTCGAAGCCGACCTTGGAGAGGGTGGCGCCGCGGCCCGAGTCTTTGACGCCGACCCACGCCAGCTCGGGGTCGAGGTAGTCGCAGCGGTTCATGAAGACCGTGCCGGTCTCGAGCTCGCTACCGAGCTTCTGGGCGCGAGCCAAATCGGGTGTCCAGATCGACGCGGTCAGCCCGTACGCGCTGTCGTTCATCATGCGCACGGCCTCTTCGTCGTTCGCGACCTTCTGGATACCCACGACCGGACCGAAGGTCTCCTCGTTCATGATCGTCATCGAGTGGTCGACCCCGGTGAGTACCTGTGGCCCCAAGTACGCCGGACCTCGCTCCGCGCCGGGGTAGGGCGACTGGATGTGCGCCGTCGCGCCTGCCTTCACCGCTGCGTCGATCTGCGACTGGATCGCCTCGGCGCTCCTCGCTCGGGCCACCGGGCCGAGGTTGGTCGCAGCGTCCATCGGGTCACCGAGCACGTACGCCTTCGTCGCCTCGATGAAGGCCTCCACGAAGCGGTCGTAGACCGACTCGTGCACGTACACCCGCTCGATGCCGCAGCACGACTGGCCCGAGTTGAAGAACGCGCCGTCCACCACGTTCGGGACGGTGAACTCCAGATCGGCGTCCGCCGCCACGTACGCCGGGTCCTTGCCTCCGAGCTCCAGGCCCGTCGCGATGAAGCGATCGGCGGCCGCCCGGTGCACCGCCCGACCACCCTCGACCGACCCGGTGAAGCAGACGTGGTCCACGCGCGCGTCGCCCACGACCTTCGCCACGGTCTCGTGGGTCGCGACCAGCGACACCAAGAGCCCCTCGGGCAAGGTCGACGCCGCCGCCTCCGCCAAGCGCTCCGCGACCAGCGGTGTCTGATCGGAGTGCTTCAACACCACGGCGTTCCCGGCCAGGAGCGCAGGGACGATCGCGTTCACCGCCGTCAGGTAGGGATAGTTCCAGGGCGCGAGCACCAACACCACCCCGAGCGGCTCTCGCGTGATGTACCGCGTGAAACCCTCCTTCGGCCCGGGCTCTACGGGCGCGAGCGCCTCCGGAGCCAACCGAATCATCGCCTTCGCGCGGTCCTCGAACCCGCCGATCTCACCCGGCGTCTGCCCGAGCGGTCGACCCATCTGACGGGTCAGCTCCTCGGCGAGCACGTCCTTCTTCGCGACCACCGCGTCCGTGAACGCCGCCACCGCCGCGGCCCGCGCGTCGAGCGGCTGCCGGCGCCATGCGCGCTGCGCCTGAACGGCCTGGTCCAGGATGGCATCCACCGCGGCGGGCTCGTGGTAGGCGAGCTCGGCGACGATGCTCCCGTCGATGGGTGAGATGGTCTTCTGCATGCCCCATCGGACCGCGGCCAGCCCGGGCCGTCAACGGCAAACACCATCCGCTACACTTCCGCCTCATGTGGAAGCCATGGATCGGCCTCATCCTCATCGTCGTCGCCTGTGGGGGCGACGACACCGAGGTCACGGACGCGGCGACCGAGCCGGACGCCGCCATGCCGTGCACCGAGCTCGAGGTCGGCTGCGCTTGCAGCGACGAGGGCGAGTCCATGTGCCGTATGCCCGGCCCCGACCTTCTCTGCAGCGGCGGCGTTTGGCTGGCCGCTTACGACGGCCCCTGCCCTGGCCTCGACCTCGGCCCCGGCCGCGACTTCGGCCCCTGAGGCCGCCGAGTCAGTACCAACCGTTGTCGCGGTACCACTCGTGTGTGCGCCGGATGCCCTCGGCGTGGCCCACCTCGCACTGGAAGTCGAAGTCCTCCCGAGCCCGCGCGGCCGAGCAGGTCCACGCGTCCTGGTAGTTCATCCGCGCCTTCTGCCGGTTGAACAGCCGAGGCTTTCCGTCGAATCGAGTCGCGAGCTCGCCGAAGACGCCCGCCACGCCGACGATGCGGTCGCCGATGTCGACGGTCACGGCGCGCTTCCCCACCGTCTCCACGATCTTCGCCTGGAACCGTTCCCAGGTCGTCGGCTCGTCGTCCGCGAAGAAGTAGCCCTTGCCTACCGCGTTCTCGCTCGTCGACGAATCCAGGATGCCGCGGATCAGATCGTCGACGTAGATGGCGCTGAACCAGCGCTTCTTGTTCCCCATGAAGAGGTTCACGCGCTTGCGAGCCGCCTTGAAGAGCTCGAGGTAGTCGACGTCGCCGGGACCGTAGACGCCGCTCGGCCGCACGATCGTCCAGGGCACCTTCGCGTCCTCGACGACCTGCTCGGCCTCGAGCTTGCTGACGCCGTAGTGCTCGATCGGCTTCCGCGGGTCGTCCTCGCACAGCGGCTTGCCCGGCCGTGCGGGCCCGTAGGCCGCCAGCGACGACACGTGAACGAAGCGACCGACCTCGGCGTGCTCGGCCTCCAGCGCCGCGATGAGGTTCTGCGTCGGCAGCACGTTGCCGCGCGCGAAGTCGTCGTAGGTGCGGCCCTTGGTCACTCCCGCGACGTGGAAGACCCGGTCCGGCTTCTCCTCGCGGACGATGGCCTTCAGCCGACCGAGGTCGTCGTAGCTCGACTCGGCCGTGCGCCCTTCGTCCGCGGGCGGGGAACCCGGGCGCCGAATGGCCACGACGTCGTGACCCTGCTCGAGAAGGGCGCGGCGCAAGCGTCGGCCGATGAAGCCGCTGGCGCCGGTGATCAGGATGGTCTCCGCCATGACCTCCTCTTTGTACCGGGGCGGCCGCTCCATCAAGCGTGGGCTTCGTCACGGTCCATCCCGTCGTTCAGACCGAGTCGGAGAGTCGCGCGTCCTGGGCCCATGCCGGCTCTGCTCCGACGCCATGGGCTCCCCGCGCTCGTGATCTTCGCTACGCTCGCGGTCGCGGGGCTCTTGCTGCTCCGGGATCCCGGAGCGCCCCCGACTCCGACCACGACTCCGACTCCGACCGCGACACCGACTCCGACCGCGACTCCGACTCCGACTCCGACCGCGACTCCGACTCCGACCGCGGCTCCGACCGCGATTCCGACCGCGACTCCGACCGCGACTCCGCCGCCGACCGCGACTCCTTCGTCGCCCTTCGTCTGTGACCGCGAGGCCACTCACCACGTCTTCGAGCACCTCGCGCCCGAGCCTGGGCGCTGCGAGGCCGACGGTAGCTGCGTGCTCATCACCGACGGATTCAGCAACGTGGACCTCGACACGATCTGCCCCACCGAGTTTCCGGTCAGCCCGCAGCCGACGCGCAGCGAGCTCACGCCGCTCCGACTCGCGGGGGAAGAGATCCGATGCCAACGCCAGCTCAGCGCGTTCGCGTGCAGCGTGACCTGCTTCCACGAGACCGAGGGCGCCTCTCACGCGGAGCTACGCCAGCGCTACGCCGAACACGTCCAGTGGGTGCGCGATCACTACGGCGCCGAGAGTGACGCGAGCCGACAGGGCGCGCCTGCGTACCCACGCGAGATGCATCGCTGGCGGGAGGGCGCGACCACTCTCTCCATCGACCTCCACACGTCGGTGTGCCCGCCTCACCCGGATCACGAGACGCATCCCAGCTACCGCACTCACTACACCCGAATGCGTTCTCGCTGACCACTGCTCGTGACCGCTAGGGGCAGTCGAGCTCGGCCGAGTCCACCGCGATGTCGTCGACCTCGAGTGCGATCGGTCCGTCGACTTCGACGATGCCGGACCACACCCGGTCCACGTCGCCACTTGCCGGCAGCGTCGGGGTGTCGATGACTCGAGCGACCTCCGTGCCCCCGACGTAGAGCGTCGCGCTCCCCGCGGAGGTCGACGCCAGCGCCACCTCGAGCCGCACGCACACGCCGGTTTCGAGCGCCGCAGGACTCGCCGCCTCGTCCAACGTTCCGTCGACCTCGAGCGCGAGCCGACCGTCGTCGCCCGCGATCACGCGCACGCTTCGCTCGGAACCGCTACCGATCGACAGCGCGTCGCGTCCGCGAACCGGCGAAGCGAACGAGGGCGCGGGGACCCGAACCCAGGCGCGCGCCCATAGGGCGCCGCTGTTGCGCGCCGGGATCGCGTGGTCGATGGCGGCCGTTCCCGCCGAGGTGGTCGTCTCCATCCGAGCGCCGAAGCCGCTCGCGCCGAGATCGACGCGGCTCGTCGTACCGAACTCCGTGTCACTCGCCCAGCCGCTGGTCGCCAGGTCGCTCTCGAAGTCGTCGCAGAAGAGCACCCGGCGACCGATCTCTGCCTCGCAACCCTCGAGCAGGCCACCGTCGCGGAACCCGTCGGTTCCGCCGCCGTCCACGAACGAGTCGCGGTCCCCGCCGTCTGGCCCGCTGTCCACTGGTCCGCCGTCGTCCGGCCCCGAGTCGGGCCCCCCATCGGCGCCGACCTCTTCCACGCACACGCCACCCACGCAGCGATAGCCATCGATGCACGGGCAAGGCCGGTCATCGAGATCGATGTCGCCCACGGTGCAGGCAGCGAGCCCAACCCCGAGCGCGACGGTGAGCCATCGAGCCACGCCGAAGCATCCGATGGATCCGTCGGAAAATCGAGGGTCGTCAGGCCCCATGCATTCGCGCGAGCTCGGCCTTGATCACCTTCCCGCTCGCGTTCAGCGGCAACGCATCCAGCAGGAGCACGTGTCGCGGCACCTTGAAGGGAGCGAGGCGCTCGCGTGCCCACGAGCGGAGCTCGGCCGGGTCGAGCGGCTCGCGCGTGACGACCCCGGCGAGCCCGACCTGGCCCCAGCGCTCGTCGTCGACACCGACCACCGCCGCGTCACGGACCGACGGATGCTGTCGGAGCACGTTCTCCACCTCGGCCGGATAGACGTTCTCGCCGCCGGAGATGAACATCTCCTTGCTCCGCCCGACCACTCGGTAGATCCCGCGCTCGTTCCGAGTTGCGAGGTCCCCGGTGTGGAGCCAGCCCTCGGCGTCGATGGTTTCGGCGTTGGCCTCCGGTCGCTCGAAGTAGCCGTCCATCACCAGCGGCCCGCGGATCACGATCTCGCCGACCTCGTCGGGGTCGGTCACGGCCCGTCCGTCGTGCATCAGCGTGATCTCGGCGTGCACGCTCGCTCGACCGACGGTGCCGAGCCGGTCCGGCCCTTCGAGCGGGCTTCCCGTGAAGAGGTTGGGGCCCGCTTCGGTGAGGCCGTAGCCCTGCTGCATCGTGAAGCCGGACGCGTGGGCGCGGTCCAGGAGCGCGTCGGGGCAGGGCGCGCCACCGCAGAGCAGCAGTCGCAGCGAAGGTGGCCGACGCTCCTCGAGTCCCGCCTCGAAGAGCATGTCGAACATCGTGGGTACGGCGATCACGGTGGAGACCTGCCGCTCGTGCATCACGGCGAGTGCCTGCTCCGGGTCGAAGCGGGGCGTGCTCACCACCGCACCGCCACGCCAGAGGAGCGGTGTCGCCAGACAGTTGAGACCGCCGGTGTGGAAGAGGGGAAGAAAGGCCAGACAGCGGTCCGACGCCTGCAGATCGAACGAGAGCGTGCTGTTGATCGCGTTGGTGGTGATCTGCCGCCAGGGGAGCATCGCCCCCTTCGGCCTGCCGGTGGTGCCGCTCGTGTAGAGGATCATCGCTGGGCGGGCGTCGCCTCCTTCGCTGGCCGCCTTCCCGGTGACCTCGTCTCGGTCGATCGCGCCGATCGCCATCGGTCGTTCGGCTACGAGCGCTTCGGCCATCGCCTGGTGTGCGTCGTCGTGGAGGAGGATCGCCGGGCGCGCGTCGGCGACGATCGCGCTCAGCTCGGGCACCGCGAGTCGCCAGCTCAACGGCAGCAACGTCGCGCCGATCCGGGCGCACCCGAAGAGCAACGAGAAGACCTCCGCGCGGTTCAGGCAGAGCACGGCGACGCGGTCGCCAGCCTCCACACCGGCGCGCGTCAGCCGTGCCGCGAAGCGATCGGCGGCTGCGTCGAGCGCTCGGTAGCTCAGCTCGGCGCCCGTGTCGGCGTCGATGATTGCGACGCGCTCCGGCGTCGCC
Organism: Deltaproteobacteria bacterium; assembly: GCA_017644045.1. Lineage (GTDB taxonomy): Bacteria > Myxococcota_A > Polyangia > Polyangiales > Houyiibacteriaceae > UBA1660. The sequence goes on along the minus strand of JAEPMI010000004.1, from coordinate 624,334 downwards.
TGTGCTCGCCCTCGAACCCAGTCGTGCGTGCTCATCGTCGTTCTTTCAGTCGAAGTAGAAGAAGTCGCGGTCCATCTCGCCGCGCGCGTCGTCCATGTCGCTCGGCGCCCGTCTGCGCTGCCGTCGTGCGAGCTCGATCGCGAGCCGGCGGTCTTCGCTCGGCACCACGCTGCGCCGCTCGGCGCGATAGCCGGGACGACCGAGCTCCACGGTGACGGGAGCGTCGGCCCGGGGTAGCTCGACCGTGAGCGGAGTGGTGCCGCGGTCTTCCCCATCGATGCGGACCGCGGCGCCGGTGGGGGTGGAGGTCACTCGGAGGGTGACGAGCTCGGCGAGCGACGCCGACTCCGACGCCGACCCCGACGCCGACGCCGACTCCGACTCCGACTCCGACTCCGACCGCGGCTCCGACTCCGACCGCGACTCCGACTCCGACTCCGACTCCGACTCCGACTCCCGATCGCCGACGTCCGACTCCCGCTCGCCGACGTCCGACTCCCGCTCGCCGACGTCCGACTCCCGCTCGCCGACGTCCGACTCCCGCTCGCCGACGTCCGACTCCCGCTCGCCGACGTCCGACTGCCGATCACCGTCCGCCGCCCGCCCATCGACGGCCGACGCCGCATCCGACCCCGCAAACGCCCACACACCGGCCGCGATCCCCGCGATCCCCACGACCACCGCCGCCAGCCCCATCCGTCGACGCTTCCCGTCCGGCTCCATCGCGCGGACGGCGCTCGGTGTCGCGGCCTTCGTGGCCTCTTCGACCACCTCGGCTGCCTGCGTCTCGCTCATCGCTGCCTGCGCGCCGGTCGCGCGCACCATCGCGTCTTTTTCTGCGATGCGATCCTCGAAGAGCTCCTGCATCAGCGCCCGCAGCGCGTCGCGACCCTCGAGCGAAGGGTCGAGCTCTCGCGCGAGCGCCAGCAGCTCCGTGCGCATCGCCGCCGCGCTCTCGTAGCGGTCCACCGGCTCGCGCTCGAGCGCCGTCATCACGATGCGATCCACCGCCGCCGGGCAACCCGCCCACACCTCGGAGGGCGCCGGGATCGGCTCGTCACAGATGGCCCTCGCGAGCGCCAGATCGTTGTCGCCCTTGAAGAGCCGGCGCCCGGTCACGAGCTCGTGCAGGACGACGCCGAGCGCGAAGACGTCGGTCGTTCGGTCGACCATCTCGCGCCGGCACTGCTCCGGGGACATGTACCCGAGCTTGCCCTTCACGTGCCCGGTTCGCGTTCGCGCCAGCCGGTCCGCGGCCATCGCGATGCCGAAGTCGATCACCTTCACGTCGCCCTCGTAGGTGAGGAAGACGTTCTGCGGCGAGACGTCTCGATGCACCACGTGCCGCGGTGCACCATCCGGACCTGTCAGCTCGTGCGCGGCGTGCAGCCCCGCACAGACTTCGGCGATGACGTGACAGGCGAGGGCGGGCTCGATGCGTCGACCCTGCTCCGCCAGCCGCCGGAGCAACCCGCTCAGGCTCTCGCCGGCGAGGTACTCCATGACCAGGTAGAGCTCGCCGTCCTCGAGCCCCAGCTCGTGCACGTGCACCACGTTGACGTGACGCAGCTCGGCGATGATCCGCGCCTCGTCCGCGAACATCGCGCGGAACTCGACCTCTTCGCTCAGGTGCGGAAACACCCGCTTGATCACGACCGGTCGTCGAAAGCCACCGGGACCCCGCAATCGGGCCAGGAAGATCTCCGCCATCCCTCCGGCAGCGAGACGCCCCACCACCTCGTAGCGGCCGATGCTCTCGGGTTGAGTCATGGGCTTGCGCTGGGCCCTCTCGCTCCGAGTGGACAAAGCCCCACGGTTTCGGGAAGGTTCCAGCGAGCCTATCGAATGGGACGGAGCCCCACAAACCTCGTGATTGCTGCGCTTGCGAGCCTGCTGCTCGCCGGCACGGCCGCTGCGCAGGCGGAGCCCGCTGGCGAGAGCGGGCGGGGCCGGGCGCTGGATCTCCTCGAGGAGAGCGCCGCCCTCTACCGCGAAGGTCGCTTCGCCGAGGCGGCCACGCTGCTTCGCCGTGCCCACGAGTTACACCCGTCGCCCGCGCTGCTCTACAACCTCGGCCGAGCCCTCGGTGGCGCCGGCGACGCGGAGGGTGCGCTCGAGGCCTACGAGGGCTACCTCGACTCCGTCGAGGAGGCGCCGGGTGAGTCGGAGCGAAGGGCGGACGCCGAAGCGCGCGCCGAGGCGCTCCGCGCGGCTCAGGCCCCGCCAGTCGATGACGCCGAGGAAGAAGTCGACGTGGCGATGGTCCCCCCTCCCGAGCGACCCGTCGCTCCCTGGATCGTCCTCGGCGGCGGCTTGGCGCTCACCGCTGGTGGGCTCCTCACCGGCTTGCGTGCGAGCGACCGGCACCGCGTCGCCGACGACCCCGACACTGCGCTCCGCCGGGCGGTCGAGCTCCAGGACCGCGCCGAGCGGCTGGCCATCAGCGCGAACGTGCTGATGGGAGTCGGCGGCGCGATGGCCATCGCCGGCCTCACCTGGGGCCTGGTGGTGCGCCCTCGTGACGACGGACCGACCGTCGCCTTGGGACCGCTCTCGGTGCAGCTCTCCGGACACTTCTAGTCCTTCCGTCGCCGGCCCAGGAAGAGCAGCGCCAGGGGCCACACCAGCCCGCTCGTGGTGCCGGCCGCGGAGCAGCCCGCGACACCGGAACCGTCCCCACTTCCACCTGGATCGCTGGTGCCGCCATCGGGACCCGTCATCGGATCGCCCGGGCCCATGTCGATCGGCGGTGGCTCGATCCCGCCGGGGCGGTCGACCACGAGCTGGACCGTGTCGCTGCCGGTCGCGCCGGTCCCATCGGTCGCGACGACACGCAGCCGGTGCGCGCCTTCCGCCAGCGGGGTGGTGTCCCACTCGAAGCGCCATGGGGCGGAGCCGATGGCATCGGCCTCGATGTCGTTCACGTAGAGCGTGAGCTGGTCGATGCCGTCGTCATCGCTCGCGTCGACGCGGACCGTCACCACACCGTCGACGAAGGTGCCGTTCGCCGGGGACGTGATCACCACGACCGGCGCGCTGGGGTCGGTCGGGTCCGTGGGATCGGTCGGGTCCGTGGGGCCGTCGCCGTCGAGGCCGAAGAAGGTCGCCGCGTGCCGCGCGGAGCACACGCCCACGTCGTTGATGTACGAGCCGGTCGAGCCGCAGCCGCTCCCCGGGTCGATCGGCGCCGCGTGGCCCATGCCGCTGATCGTCCAGCGCTCGACCACGGTCTCGCCGCCGGTGACGAAGGTCTGTCGCGTGGCGCCGTCGATCATCTCGGTCGTGCCCTCGGTCGCGCCGTGCACGGCGGTCCATTGCTCGGTGAGCTCGGCGCTGGTGCCCTGGTTCACGACGAAGTCCGAGGTGCCGTGCCAGATGCTCACCTTCGGTGGCGTTGCACCCGCGGGCGCCACCGCGTCCACGATCGCCGCCCACTCCTCGGGCGTCCGGTCGAGGTAGGCGTTGAGGGCCGTGTACGACTGGATGCAGGCGTTCGCCTCTCCGGTCGTCGCGCGCTCGGTCGCGCAGCCGTAGGGGATCCCGGCGAGGATCTGACCGCCGGCGAAGACGTCGGGGTACGCTGCGATGAGCACCGCGGCCATGCCGCCTCCGGCGGAGAGCCCGGTGACGTAGACGCGGTTCGGGTCGCCGTCGCGCGTCGAGACGATGTGCTCGACCATCGACACGATCGAGGAGACCTCGGGCCCGCCGCGTTCGATGTCGCTCGTGTTCAGCGGCGTCGTGCTGGCGACGAAGCTGTTCGGCGTGCCGGCCCAGCTGCCGCCCCAGTTGAAGCAGCCGAGGCTGTTGTTCCGGGAGGTGTTCTGCTCGGGGTAGACGACGTGGAAGCCGAGCTCGTCGGCGACGTCGTTCCAGCCTGCGTCTGCGTAGCCCGAGGCATTCATCGTGCAGCCGTGGAGCGCGACCACGATCGGTCGCGGACCCGCGGGCAGATCCGCCGGGCTGTGCACGTGCATCGTCAGCTGCCCGGGGTTGTCGCCGAAATCGCTCACGGACTCGAGCGTTCGCAGCCCGTCCGTGCGCTCTCCGATCGGCCCACCGATATCGGCGGCGCATCCCAGGGCGATGCACGCGGCCATCCACGTCCCGGTCTTCGTCAGTCTGTTCACCATCATCTCCTCGCTCCCTTCGCTGCAGGGCAGCATCACTTCGTTGGCTCTCATCGGGCGCACCGGTCCCGTCGCCGCCTCCTGGCAGCGCTCGTGGAGCACCGTGTGCGCGGGCCCTCGCGGGCCTCGGTTCAGGCGACCGGCGTCAGGCCGAGTCGCTGCGGGCGACGCCGCGGATCAGGTCCTTGAGCTCCTCGACCTCGCGGCGGAGGGCTTCGACCTGGTCGTCGGTGGACGCGTCGGCCCGAGGGCGAACGCGCGACCCGACGCCGGCGGCGTCTTCCTTCTCCCACTCGTCTGGCGAGAGATCGCTCGCGCGCTCCGGCTCGGGCGCAGGGGCATCGGCCACCGGCGCGGGCGCGGGCGCTCGCTGCTCCAGGTAGGAGTGCAGCGCGGTGCCGACCCACGTCGCGAAGAACTCGCGCAGGGCGCGCTCGTCGAGCCGGAGCAAACGCTCGAGCACCGGGCTCGGCAGCTCCTTGATGCCTTCGCGCTCGAGCAGCAGCTGCAGGAGCACCCCCTGCGTCAGGTCCTCGCCGCTCTCCGCGTCGACCACCTTCAGCTCGCGCCCTTGGCGCACCGCCTCGGCCAGATCCACCAGCTTCACGTAGCGGCTCTGCTCCGTGTCGTAGAGACGACGGGTGCTGTACTTCTTGACGACCATGGACATTCCTATCGTAGCGGATCGCTGGGGGACGAGGCGGATCATTGGCCGAACCGTCCTCGCAGGGTCAGCCAGTAGCTGAAGTCTCCGTCCGCCCGACAGTCGTCGTCGTCGCAGCGAACGTAGAAGCCGGCGCGCGCGTCGAGCGCCAGGTTGGGCACGATCCAGTAGCTCCCGCCCAGGTTCCAGTAGTGCCGGATGATGACCGTGCCCTGTCCCTGCTGCTCGCGAACGCGGGAGTACTGACCGCCGACGCCGGACTCGCCGTCGATGCCGACGTCGACGCCGCCGGTGATCGTGCGCCCTTCGTAGGACTCCTGGAGCAGCCGCCCAGTGTCCGAGGGATCGATGACGTCGTTGGTGACGCGCGAGAGGTTGAAGAAGGGCCGGATGCGGTCCTCCCAGAGGCGCAGCTGCGCGCCGCCGCGGAGGTTGTAGCCGCGGATGGGCTCGTCGCTCGTGCTGTTGGTGTTCGTGTCCGCGCTGAACCACTGCATCGCGAGCTGGGCTCGGAAGAGCTCGTGCTCGTAGCTCACGCTCGGCGAGACGAGCAGGGCGTGGAAGCTGTCGGCCGGGAATCCGCGCGCGTCGCGACCGACGTGCGAGGAGGGCACCTCGTAGAAGCGGGAGAAGGGCGGAAAGGTGCCGCCGATCTGCACGGTGCCCGTGGTCGACGTGGGGTTGCCCGCGTTCACCGTGACGCCGAGCGAGAGCCCCTCCACCGGGGAGACGCGAACGAGCACGCCGTTGCCGCGGTTGAAGCCGCTGACCAGCAGCGGGAAGCGCGCGAGCGGGTCGGTGTAGAGCAGGTTGCCCATGTAGGCGGACACGTAGTCCATGCTCGCGGGGTCGGTGATGCGGCCCGCGTCCACGCGCAGCGGTCCGTACTCGAGGCGCACCAGCTGGTTGCGCACCTGGATGGCCGCCTGACCCTCCCAGACGCTCGTGCCGTGCGGGCCTGCGTTGAGGTCCAGCTCGCTGACGATGGAGACGTTCCGGTGGATGCGCGCGACGAGCCCGATGCGGGTCATCGCGACGGTGGTCAGCCGGTCCTGGCGGGTGTCGTCCACGCTGCGGCTGCGGATGTCCTGGTAGTGGAAGCCGCCGACGATGGTGCCGTAGGGCTGCAGGTCGAGCGGCCAGGTCTCGTCGGTGGCGACGTCGGTGTCCGTGGCGTCGACGCTGGCCTCGCTGCCTTCCTCGGCTTCGGTGTCGGCGTCCGGCTCTCGGGTATCGGCGTCGGTCGTCGGCGCTCGGGTGTCGGCGTCGGTGGTCGGCTGTCGGTTCTCGGTGCTCGGAGTCGGCTGTCGGTTCTCGGCGTCGGCGTCGGTGTCGGTGTCGGCGTCGGTGTCGGCGTCGTCGTCGTCGTCGTCGTAGTCCACCTCCACCTCGCCCACCGACATGGAGCCGCGCTCCCACCAGGGGCGCTCCTGGGCGAGCGCGGTGCTCGCGCCGAGGAGCAGCGTCAGTATCGTGAGTCGAAGAATCATCGATCCGCCCTCAGCTCTCGAGCTTCTCGAGGATGACGGAGATACCGGCCAGCGCGCGCGCCGGGCCGAAGTGGTTCTTCAACAGACCGCAGAAGAAGTAGTTGGTCTCGTCGAAGTCGTTCAGCCCGATGAGGCGGTTGTCGGCGCCCGCGAGCCGGGAGCTCGCCTCGGAGACGAAGAGGTCCTGCTGGGTCCCGTCTGGGATGTCCTGCATGACGATCGTCGTGTAGTCGACGGCGTTGCCGCCGCAGACGTCGCGACCGTACGCGGTCAGACCGTCCGCGCAGGGCGTCTCCCACGCGCCGCTCGGCCCGTTGAGCTGACCCAGAAAGGGCGTCGGCGCGAAGGCGTCGCGGTTGCCCATCTCGCAGGTCACCTCGCCGCGCATCGTCTCGTTCGCGGCGCAGAGCCCGTAGCTCGACACGCCGTGGTTGCCGCCCGCCAGCAGCACCACGTCTTCGATGCGAGGCCACACGTCGTAGCCCTCGTTCACGTCGAGGCGTCGCAGCGCATCGCGGATCACCGTCACGCCGAACGAGTGACCGACGAGGCTGATCTTTCGACCAGGGTACGCCTCGAGCACCGAGCGGATGAAGTGCTGCGCGATCGGCACGCCCCAGCCGTGGTCCATGTTCTTCGCGGCGTTGTAGCGCTCGTTGTCGTCGGCCGGGTCGGTGACCTGGTCGTGGCGCATGTCGATGGCGAGCACGCGGAAGCCGCGGCTCGCGAGGTTCTCGGCGAGCATGGGCACGCCCTCGGTCGCGCCCGCGGTGTCGCAGCCGCTGGCCGTGAAGCTCTCCCACACACCCGGCGTGTCGCTGTTGCCGTGGATGAGCAGCACGATCGGCTTCGAGGTGTCCTCCCCGCTGACCGGGTACGCCTTCGCGGCGCATTGGTAGCCGGCGATGCTCGCGGGCTCGTAGGAGAGCCCGTCCGTCGTGCAGCCGGGGTGGGTGGCCAGCGCGCGGTAGCTGATCGCGTCGGCCGGTCCCTCGCCCGGGTCCACCATGCCCGCGTCACCCATCATGGCGGGCGGCGTGGTGTCGTCGTCGCAGTCCGCGTGCGGCGAAGCCGTGGGCAGGCAGCCCATCAGCAACGCCGTGATGGCCCCCAGCCGTCCCGCGCTTCTCGATCCTCGCGTGGTCATCTCACACCCCTTCTCGTTCCGGGCCCATCCGGCCCTGCATCAGCGCTTCGGGGTCTCGGACCCGACCGAGCCCCTCCTCGCTGCGTTGCGGCAACGAGTGCCCGATCTAATGCCGCGACGCAGCTAGGGCGTCAAGAGGTTTTCGCTGTGTTGCGGCAATATGGCGGCAAAGTCATTGAAATGACATGCTCAAAAATCCTGCCGCGCCGCGGCTTTACTCTTGATCATGCCGCGGCGCAGCAGTGCCGCGGCGCGGCGAAGCACCTCCGTTGCTTGACCGGACCAGGCGACGTGAGAGCGTTCGGTGACCATGCCCGACCCCTCCACCCCATCACGCTGGCGCGCTCTGCCTGGGCTCGCGGTGGTGGTCGGGACGGCGCCCGTCGCGGTGCTGATGCTCCAGAAGCTCCCGCAGGGCTTCGCCCTGTCGCACGAGCGCTTCTGGGTCACCACGGCGCTGCCCGTCGCGTTCCTGGGGCTCGGGCCGCTGGCGATCGTCGGCATCGCGCGGGCTCGGCTGACGCTCGTCGCCGCCTCGGCCGCGATCGTGATCGCGCTTCCCATCGGGGTGTGGCTCACGTTCGAGGTGCTCCATCCGCAGAGCTCGGAGGCGCTGCCGGGCTGGCTACCGGTCGCGCTGCTCGTCACGGCCGTGGTCCTGCTGCCGCTCCGCTTCGAGCGGCGCGCGATCGCGGGCGGGGTCACGACCGGGCTCGCCCTCGGCGCGGCGACCACGTTCGCGGTTCGGGCGCCCGAGCCGAGCACCCGCCCGTTGGATGAAGCCGTCCCGCAGGCGGCTCCCGAGCCGGGCGAGGTCGCGCTCGGACCCGGCGCGTCCTTCTCTCCGACCCTCGGGGCGCTCCTGGTCTCGTCGGACGTGGCGCTCCGGGTAGAGCCCCTGCTCACCTTCGAGTCGCGCTCGCCGGACCGGTCGTGGACCGTCTTCGCCGCGGACGACGTGCGCTTCCTCCCCCGTCGCATGGTCGACGCGGGGCACGTGGGGGCCGCGGCCCTCGCGCGCTATCGAACCGACGGACCGGAGTCCCTCTTCGCCGAGCACCGAGTCGACCACTGGCGCATCGACGCGTTCGCGGAGCTCCCCGAGCCCGTCTTCGCGCACCTCGACACGTTCACCGACCTTCGCTTCGAAGCGAACGGGTCCATGGCGATCACGCTCTCGCCGTGCGGTGACGAGGTCATCGAGGTCCACCATTCCGACTACCCGGAGGGGCGACCCGTTCGCTTCGGCGCGCTCTACGCGGACGGGCGCTTTCGGGTGCTCGAAGCGGCCACGGGCGAGAAGGGACCCTTCGAAGAGCTCTGCGACGGACCGCTCGCGGCCGACGACGCGCTCACCCTCACCTTCCTCGTCGATGGCGAGCCGCGCGCGTCGGTCACCTGGCTCGACTTCGCCGCCCAGGCGTCGACCGAGCCGTCGCCGACCGGCGGCTGGGGCGTGCCGCAGAACGCGCTCTCGCTCTTCCGCGAGGGCGAGCACGAGTCCGCACCAGTCTTCGTGCGCGCGACCCTCGCCGCCACTGGCGTGGGCCGCGGCTGGGACTCGGTCGGCCACAGCGCCGGCGTCTACCGGAACCGGATGGAGGTTCGCCTGCTCCCGGCTACGCCCTGACGGGCTTCAGCTCGTCGGTGCCGTGCAGCACGGCGTAGCCCTGGCGCAGACCGAAGCAACGACCGGCGAGGTCGCAGCGCTGGCAGGGCTCGGCGTAGAAGGTCTCGCCACGGCCGTAGCCCTCGGGCGCCTCGGGAAGCTCGAAGAACTCGCCCAGGTCGTCCGGCACCAGGCAGAGCGGAAGCCCGCACATCGAGTCGAAGCCGCTGAGCGGCAGACCCTTCGCGTGGGCGCGACGGATGCCTTCGGCGAGTGCAGGGACCACGTCGGTGTAGCGCGGGATCAGCGCGGCGGTCCGTGGGACCATGTCGGTGCTCGGCGCGACGAACGAGACGCTCACGTTCGTGCCGGGCCAGCGCTCCGCGACTATGTCGATGTAGCGGGGGAACTCGTGGCGGTTGGTCTCGCAGAAGACGAAATTCAGCCGCAGCGCGCCCTCGCTCGCGTGAATGGCGTCGATGCCCGCGAGGGTCTTCACGTGGGTCCCCGGCGCGCCGGTGACGGTGTCGGAGACCTCGGCGCTCGCGCCGTGGAGGGACACGAAGAAGAGGTCCACGCCCGCGTCGACGAGCGGCGCGACCGGCACCTTGGCGCCGAGCCGCGTCGCGTTGGTCTGGAGCTCGACGAAGGTCGCGCCCTCGCGCTTGGCGAGCGCGACGTACTCGGCGACGGACGGATCGAGCGTCGGCTCGCCGCCGGAGATCACCAGGTGGGCACCCTCGCGCGCGGCTTCGGTGATCGCCGCCTCGACGTCGGCTCGCTCCGCGGCGGGCAGGTGCGTCGACACGAAGCAGAAGTCGCAGGCCTGGTTGCAACGGAAGCCGATGCGCACGGTCCGCACCGGCTGGGGCGGCAAGCCCGGGCGCCGGGTGATCTCGTCCTGGTAGAGCTCGCGCGCGATCTGATCCTCGACGGTGGAGATCAGGCTCAGGCGCCGGCGGACGCGGTCCTCCGCGAGCGGTCGCACGGGCGTCCCCGCGGCGGCGTCGGGCAGGCCGGGACAGCGATCGGCGATCGCGCAGCCGCTGCACTCCGTGGGTCGCGCGTGACCGGGCCGGTCCGCGCCGCCGGGCGTGAGCGAGAAGAGGTGGGCCACGCGGGCGGGGTGCTCGAAGAGGCAGGGCGGCACGTGGGTGTGCGGCGCGAGTCGCAGCGTCAGATCGACCCGGCGCGCCGCCGCTTCGGCGCGTTCGATCACTCGCGCGGCCTCCGGGAGCGGCAGCACGCCCTCGCCCTCGTTCGGCGCGCCGAGGATCCAGGCGATGGGCTGCAGCGGCGCCAGGTGCTCCGCCATCGCCGGAACGGCGTCGGCGTTCGCCGCCACGATCGGTGTCGCGATCGACAGGGGGATGCCCTCCGTTCGAAGCGCATCGATCGCCGTCCGCGTGGCGTCGAAACCGCCAGGGTCGCGGGTGACCGAGTCGCACTCGTCGCCCCAGCCGGGTAGGTGCACGCGGGCTTCGTCGAGCCCGGCCTCGGCGAGCGCGGCGATGCGCGCGTCGTCGAGCAGCGCGCCATTGGTCTCGAGGACGACGGTCGCGCCCGTCTGCTTCGTGTGCCGCACCACTGCGGGCAGGTCCTTCCGGCGGGCCGGCTCGCCCCCGGTGAGCACGATGGTCTTCGCTTCGGCCACCGCGTCGATGCGCGTGAGGACGGCGGGGAGCGCGACGAAGGCGCGTTCGTCGTTCGGTCGCCGCGTGTCGCAGAACGCGCAGTTCTGGTTGCAGCTCAGGTTGGTGAAGACCCGCTCGGTGCGGTGCACACTCATGCGATCGCGGTCCTCGGCGACATCGGCGGCAGGGTAGCAGGCTCCGCTCAGGGGAGACTGGGCAGGCCGACGTCGACCCTCGACTCGAACGCCTCCGGTCGATCGATGTCGTTCCACACCCGGACGCAGTGGCGGGTGAGGTCCCCCTCCACGAAGCGAGCCACCGTCACCGCGGTGCGGGGCCTCAGCGCTCGCGCGGCCTTGGCGGCGCGGTCGGTCAGCTCGCGAGTGTGCCGCGCTTCGAGCCGGTGCATGCCGAAGACGTGCAGGCTCATGTCGTGGCCGAGCGCGTGAAAGTGCGTGTGCCACATGGTGGCGAGCTCGTCGTGGAGCCGGCGGCCGACCTCGCGCGCCGGGCGCGTGAGCCGGTACGCGAGCTCGCCGCGCAGGTTGATGGGGAACACGCCCTCACCGAGCGAGCGAAGCCAGGTCCGCGACGAGAGCACCGGGGTGCGCGCGAGGATCAGCCGTGGCTCGAAGCCGCGCGCCTCGAGGCCCATGGCCCGTCGGCGAGCGACGAAGCCCGCGGGCGTCGGGACCAGGCGGAGCTTCCCGTCGGCCATGCCGTAGCCGAGGTCTCGCAGGTACGCCGTGAAGCGTACGTCCCGGTCGAGGTGCTGGGAGCCGTGGAGGAAGAGGCTCTGGTCGGGCGCCACGTCCGGAAAGAGCAGAGAGGGAGGCCCGCTCTGCCAGCGGACCAACGCGATGCTCTCGCCGTAGTGTTCGCGATACGCGTGGGCGAGCGGCGCGAGGAGGGGCGCCTCGTCACCGAGCTCGTGCAGGTGATCTTCGAGCGGGAGCTCCTCGGGCGGGCGGAGCGCGGTCGCCTCGCGCAGTCGGTCGATCGCGAAGGCGAGCGCCCGTTGGCGTTCCGGGGTGAGGCGCCGCGCGACCCCGGCCGCCCAGTCCGCGACGTCTCGGCCCTCGTAGGACAAGGCGAAGTCATCGGTGCGGATGAGCGTCTTCTCGTGCGATGGCTCGTCGAGCCAGAGCCGCGCCTGCGGTGTCGCGAGTCGGATGCGCCAAGGAAGGCCGCCGCCGTCGAAGAGCCTCGCGCCGTTCACCTCCACTCGGAGCGCGGCGCTGGCCTCGCCCGTGAACGCCTCGAGCGCCGCCTCCGTGGTCTCGCGTGCCCCCACCGGCAGAGCATACCCCGAACGCGAGAACGCCCGACCTCGAAAGGCCGGGCGTTCGGTGCTTCCGAAGAAGCGCGAATCAGTCGGCGGAGGCGAAGGCGTTGCCGTCGTCCTGGGGCTCGACCGCCACGACCCGGAGGCCCTCGATGAGCTGGCGGAGGTGGTCTTCACCGAGGAACGACCAGACCTGGTAGACGCAGCCCTGGCCGCCGACGCTGATGGTCGCGCTGGCGACGCCGTCCTCACTGGTCACCACCGTCGCGCTGCCGTCGGCGTAGGTCGGGGCTGGCGCGGCGTCGGTGTCCATGTCGTTGAGGGAGTCGACCGGCATCGAGGTGCCGGCGATGCCGAAGGCGGCGCGGCCGCAGCGACGGCAGGTCTGACCGTTCTCGCGGACACCGGGGGCGCCGTCCTGATCGATCTCCACGGCCCAGCCGCCGTCGAGGGCGCTGGCGCGGGCGCCGGAGACTCCGGCGGGAACGAGGGGGGCACACCAGCCCCGGTTCTCGGCGGCGGTCCAGGCGTTCATGACGGCCTCGGGAGCGGCGCCCATCGCGATGGGAGCGCTCGACCACGGCGCGTCGGGGAGACCCGCGAGCTGCTCCTCGGAGTAGCTCGGCAGGATGAAGTCCGCGGGCGCCTCCGCGAAGGTCGCTTCGGCGGGAGTGGTCTCGCCTCCGGGCGCCTCGGTGGCGTTCGTGGTGGTCTCGGCCGCCGCGAACGCGGGCGCCTCTGCCGTGCTCGACCCGCAGGCCGCCATCCCCATCGCAGCCGCGATGGCCAACATGCTTCTCTTCCGCATCGTGTTCCTCCCGGATGTGTCGCGCGGCATCGCCCGCTCGCGCGTCCGTTGTCTCTTCCCTACCGAAGGGGGGATCGAGTGGGCAAGAAAACGGCAGGGTCCGAAAACGCGCTCGGGCGAGCCCCGTGAGGAGCCCGCCCGAGGCGAGAGTGAGAGCGCGGCTGTCGGCTATTCGGCGGCGTCCGCCATCGCGGTCCCGAGCCGAGCCAGCTTCGCGAGCAGACGCTCACCGGTGTGCTCGATCTCGTTCACCAGGTTCGCGCAGCGGACCTCGGCGCGCTCCAGGTGTCGCTCCAGCAGCGGGCGTCGCTCGGCGTGCTCGTTGGCCTGCCGCAGGAGCAGCTCCGCCACCGCGACGTCGGTGAGGATCCGGATCAGCCGGTCCGCGTGGAGCATCGCGAAGGAGAAGTCGCGCTTCGGGTCCCAGTCCTTGAGGAACGAATCCGGCCAGTCGGTGACCGGCTTACCCTGCAGGCCCTTCATCTTGTCGCCGGCCGTGCGGACGATGAGCTGCTGCTGCAGCCCGAACGAGAGCGACTGCAGCTTCGCCACGCGGCGCTCGAGCGGGTCGCGGGCCGAGACGGATCGCCAGCGCGCCTGCGCCATCTTCCGAACGAAGCGGCGCGGGTCCTTCATGATCCCTCCGAGGGTGTCCTTCATGGCCATGAGCGCCTGGATCTGGCTGGTGCCCTCGTAGATGGGCATGACCATCGCGTCGCGCATCAGCTTCTCGGCGCCGTACTCGTCGATGTAGCCGTTGCCGCCGTGGATCTGGATGCAGCGGCGCGAGATCTCGACCGCCTTCTCCGCGCCCCAGTACTTGAGCAACGGGGTCAGGCGGCGCGCGATGCGCTCGCGCTTCTTCAGCTCGGCCTTCGCTTCGGCGGTCTCTTCCGCGCTGAGGTTGCCGTAGTGCTCGAGGGCGAGCCGGAGCTTCTGGCAGATCTCCTCGTTGTAGCCGGCGGTCACCGCCATCGCGCGGATGGCGGTGATGTCCGCCTCCATCTCGTCGAGCATGTCGGCGATCATCTCGTGGCGATCGATGGTCTTGCCCATCGAGCCGCGCTCGGCCGCGTACGCCTTCGCCTTGCGGTAGGCCGCCTCGCAGAGCCCGAGGCACTCGAAGCCGACGCCCACGCGGGCGTTGTTCATGAGCGTGAGCATGTGCTTGAAGCCCTCGCCCCGCTCGCCGATGAGCATGGCCGGCGCCCGATCGAAGAGCAGACCGCAGGTCGCCGAGCCGTGGTGGCCCATCTTCTCCTCGACGCGCGTGATGGCGACGTGCCTCTCTCGCTTGCCGTCCTTCTCGTGATAGGTCGGCACCAGGAAGAAGCTGAGCCCCTTCAGGCCTGCCATCGGGTCGTTCGGGTCACCGGCGTCCTCGGTGCGGGCGATCACGAAGTGCCATTTCCCGTGGCCGCTGGTGATGAAGATCTTCTCGCCGCTGACGAACCAGTTGCCGTCCTCGTCCTGCTCGGCCTTGGCGCGGAGCGCGGCCATGTCGGAGCCGGCATCCGGCTCGGTGATGTCCATGCAGCCCCAGGCTTTGCCGGCGACGATCTCCTCGATCATCTGGCGGAAGCGGGTCTCCTGGATGCGGCCGGTCTCGCGGTCGATGGTGGTGGTGCCCTCGCGGATCGAGAAGATCAGCGCGGCCATCGCCATGCCACCGTGGAAGCCGTGGTGCGCCATCACCGAGACGTCGGCGCGGCCCATCATCTCCGAGAGGAGGAAGTAGACCAGCATCGGCGCGTTCATCCCGCCGAGCTCGCGCGGGACGTTGAGCCCGTGCAGGTCGAGCTCCTCGATCTGGTCGAAGATGCTCTGCAGCCGCTCGGGGAAGACGACCTCTCCGTCCTCCCCGAGATGCACGCCCTCGCGGTCGATCTCGCCCGCGTGTGGTGCGATCTCACCGGCGACGAACTCACCGACCATCTTCATGATGTCGACGTAGAGCTCGAGCGCTTCCTTCGCGTCGTCGGGCCCATCCGAGTCGATGAAGCGGCGCTCGGTGAGCTCGATGAGGGGCTCCCAGTCGATGCCCTTCTCGACGTACCAGCGCAGGTCTTCGTTGTCTTCGTAGAAGCTCGCCATGTTCTTGTCCTCCGGTCGCGGCTCATTCGGCCGCCACCTCGTAGTTCTTCGGGCGCGGCGCGAAGAGGCCGCTGCGGGCCATCCGTCGCATCTCCGCGCGCAGTCGTTGGCGCCGGTCGCCGGCGTCTTCCGGGAGCAGCGCCACCAGCGTGTCCATCACCGCGATGGAGCCGACGACGAGCTGCACCAGGTGCACCACGTACGCGGGCAGGTCTGCCTTCGCGTGGACGTGACCCTCGCGCTGGGCCTTGCTCAGCTGCGAGAGCGCGACGTCGACCCACGGCCGCACGTAGCGCTCGAGCCGCTGCCGCACGTCTTCCGGTCGGTCGAGAGTTTCGCGCACCAGCAGTCGGGCGCGGTCCGGATCCTCGAGGAAGAAGTCCGCCATCGCGTCGAGCACTCCGTCGAAGCGGTCGACCTCGGCCGCCGCCATGAGCAGCTCGGGGAGCACCTCGTTCCAGCGGGTCAGGAGCTCGTCGAGCACCGCCTGCCGCAGCTCTTCCTTCGACTTGAAGTGATAGAGCAGGCTCGGCTTCCGGACTCCGACCGCCTCGGCGATGGCCTGGATCGAGGTGCCCTCGAAGCCACGAGCGGCGAAGAGGCGGGTGGCCTCTTCCAGGATTTTCGAGCGGACGTCGCTGGTCGGCATGACGGGGGGCCGCGATCGGTCTCTCTACCGAGCGGTCAGTCTCTGTCTACCATATGGTAGGTAATCCGCAAGAGGTGCCGAGGGCGCTTCCGTCTGGCAACTTGTGGAAGTGAGCGCTGTACCTGCCGAGACGAGCCGCTGGGTCCTCAGGCCGGGGCGTTCGTTGGCGGTGCTCCAGGCCGCTGCGCTCTGGCCGGTGTGGATCGGCGCGCTCTGTTTCGACCGGGTGCTCCGTAACGAGCCGACCTCGCTCGGGGCGGACATCTGGGTCTATCGGATCGCCGCCATGATCGTCGGGCTCTGCGCCTTGGCGGCCTATGTCGGGCGGCATCCGCGGGGGTTGGCGAGCAGCGCCACGGTCGGGACCGCTCCGATGGATCGGCTCATCGGCCTCGGCCTCCTGGTCGCGCTCGCCGGCGTCCGCTGGCGCGGCCCGGAGCTCGACGCGATGGTGCTCGGCGGGATCGCCTCGGCGATCGGCGGCGGGGTCTATCTCGCGCTCGGCGCCACCGTGTCTCGCTGGCCGGGTGGGGTGCTGCGGCAGACCGAGACCGGCCCGGTGCTCGACGGGGCCAAGCACCGCTACGTGCTCGGCGAGTGGCCCGGGGAGTGCGCCGAGGGCGAGACCCTCTGGCTCCCCGCGCTCGAGACCTTCGGCTCCGGCGACGGGCCCTACCGCCGCGGCCGTGTGCTCGGGCGCAGCGCCGTCGTCATCCGCGACCACGATGGGACGCTGGTGCAGCGTCTCGTCCAGCAGGGCGTGCTGCTCGAGGCCTGGGCATTGACGACCTTCGCCTGGGTGATGCTCTCCCAGCTCGGCTGATCAGGCGCGGCGGTCGCGGATCAGACCTTCCTGCATCGTCGACGCGACGAGCACGCCGTCGCGGGTGAACCAGCGTCCCTGCGAGAGCCCGCGCGCGCCTTGCG
This sequence comes from Deltaproteobacteria bacterium, assembly GCA_017644045.1. GTDB lineage: Bacteria > Myxococcota_A > Polyangia > Polyangiales > Houyiibacteriaceae > UBA1660. The sequence continues at coordinate 607,897 of JAEPMI010000004.1, read as the reverse complement.
CCGAGGGGGCCTCGAGGTCGTAGAGGAGCCAGTCGTCGAAGCGGAAGGGGCGATGGAACCACATCGCGTGGTCGAGGCTCGCGACCTGCATGCCCGGTGTGAGCCACGTGACCGAGTGCGGCTGCATCGAGGTGCCGAGCAGGTGGAAGTCGGACGCGTAGGCGAGCAGGTACTGGTGAGTGGAACGCGCATCCGGCAGCGCGCCGCTCGCGCGGAACCACACGTGCCGAATGGGCTCGCGCTCGCCGGGGTTCATGGGGTCGACGGGGGCGACCGGCCGAACCTCGATCGGCTTGTCCGCCACGACTCGCTCCCGCAGCGCCTTCGGCAGCTTGTTCCGCACCGCCTCCGGCAGGCGCTCGAGGTAGCGGCGGCCGAGCTCCTGCTCGCTGAGCAGCTCATCGGGGCCGGGCACGTCGGGCATCGTCGGCGACTGGTGGTCGAAGCCGTCTTCGGCGATCTGGAAGGACGCCGCGAGGTTGAAGATGGCCTTGCCGTTCTGGACCGCGACCACGCGGCGCGTGGTGAAGCTCTTCCCGTCGCGGATCGGATCAACCAGGTAGACGATGCTCTCCTTCGCGTCGCCCGGCCGGAGGAAGTAACCGTGCAGCGAGTGCACGCTCCGCCCCTCGGGCACGGTCTGCTCTGCCGCGGAGAGCGCCTGGCCGACCACCTGTCCACCGAAGACGCGGCCCCAACCGAGATCCTGACTCCGCCCCCGGAAGATGTTCTCCTCGATGCGCTCGAGCTGGAGGATCGCCATCAGCTCTTCGATCAGGGTCTTCGGCGGGGTGGGGTCGCTCTCGGTCACTGCACGCTCCTGAGCCCACGAGTCGTTCGCGGTGCTCGATCGTGACGCTGACCCAGGAAGCGCGCGCGGTCTACTCGGGGAGGCAGACGCTGATGCGCGGGGTCGGCAGCACGGTGGTGCACGTGCCCGCCACGCAGGGGGTGGTCGCGCCGGGATCGCAGGTGGCTCGACAGGTCCCGTCCCAACAGTACTGGCCATGCGCGCAAGCGTTGGCGTACTCGCAGCTGTCGCCGACCATCGCGTCGGGGGCGACCGTTTCGATACAGTAGGTCATTCCGGCTCGCTCGTTGCTCCAGACGCAGAGTTGGTCCGCTTCGCACGTCGCGGGGTCGTTGGTGTTGCAGAGCTCCACGCAGAAGCCGGTTCGGAAGCCCACTCGCTCGCAGTAGCCGGGACAGTGGTCCGACGACTCGCCGAAGAGCATGCCGGCGTGGCAGCAGTAGCGACGACACTTGCCGAGCCGGCACCCATGGCCGGCCGCGCAGTCGTCGGGCGATGTGCAGGCGTCGCCATCGAACCCTGCACCCGCCGGAGCGCAGCGGGTCTCGATCAGGTTCGGCTCGTCCTCGTACGTCGGGTGGCACGCGTCGCCGACGAGGCAGCCGGTCGTCGAGAAGACGTCGCAGCGCGCCGAGGCGCACCAGCTGGCGGTGGAGCAGACGCCGCCGTAGCAGACCTCGTTGTCCGGGTCGGGGCACACGCCCAGGCACTTTCCGCCGCAGCCATCGTCGGCGCCGCAAGCCCCGCCGGCGATGCACGACGGAACGCATGCGTCGACGCCCGCGTCACCCGGGCCGAGGTCGGTGCCGCCATCGTTCACGGCGGCGTCCGTGCGCACCGAAGCGTCCGCGGCGGTGGCCGCGTCCGCCGCCGCGTCGGGCCCGAGGTCCGCCGGACCGCCGTCCACGTCGCCGAAACCACTGGTGTCGGGCAGGCAAGCCACCAACCCGAGCACGCAGGAGAGCCCGACCATTGCGTTCGTCATCGACATCGACGCGGTCCAGTGTCTGGGCAGGCGGTGGGTTCCGTCCAGCGCGGATTCTCTTCCGTCAGGCGATCAGCCGCCGATGGTCCGCGAGGGTGCAGCGGTTCTGCACCACGTCGATGCCTGCGGCGCGCCAGCGAGCGGCCGCCTCGCCGTTGACGATCCCGAGCTGCAGCCAGACGACCTTCGGCAGCGGAGCCATCGCGAGGACCTCGTCGATGTGGTCGGCGACCGCATCGGAACGACGAAAGACGTCGACGAGATCGACCGGCTCCTGGAGGTCGCCGAGGCTCGCCACGGTGGTCACCCCGAAGAGCTCCTGACCGGCGTAAGCCGGGTTCACCGGGAGCACGCGGTAGCCCACCGAGGCCAGGTAGTCGGGCACGTACCATGCGGCGCGGCTCTGCTGCGGGTGGGCGCCGAGGATCGCGATGGTGGTCGCCGCCTCGAGCACCTCGCGGGCGTGTTCGTCGGTCGTGGGGTCGAGCGCCATCGGCTTCAGTCCGGTACCGGTACGCGGATCAAGACACCGCTCGAGGTGCCCACGAGCACCGACTCGCCCTTGGCGTCGAAGGCGACCGCGGTCACCGCGTTGGCGGTGCCCAGCTCGTCGAACTCCGCGACGGCCGGGAACCACGCATCCGACACCTCTCCGCGAACCTCCGGGAGCGTCTCGCTGCCGTGCGCGGATCCATCGGCGCTCCGGAAGTGAACGACGCCGGCATCGCCACCGGCGGCGATGAGGTCGCGCCCCGAGTGGAAGTCCAAGGCGTAGATCGGGTCGAGCGAGGCCTCCCAGAGCGGCTTCGTCTCGCCGACGGACCAACCGTGCAGGGTGGTCTCGCCACGTTCGCCGTGACTCGCCACCGCCACGCGGCCGTTCCCGAGCGAGACGACGTCGTAGAGCGGCATCGGAGCGGGCGGGTGTTCGGGGTAGGGGAGCTCGGTGGGCTCGTTGGCCGTGCCCTTCGGCGGCACGGCGAGGTCGACCGGGTAGAGGTAAGCGTCCCAGGTCGCGATGAAGAGCGTGTCGTCGTCGACGTCGAGCGCGTACGGGAACTTGTACGTTTCGGCGACCCACACGATCGATCCGTCCGCCCGTCGATGCTCGACGCGGTTGTCGTCGCCACACACGAAGACGCCACCGTCAGGGGCCGAAGCGAGATCGCCGATGCCTTCCTCCATGGCCTCGAAGACGGGTGAAAAGCCCTCGTTCCCACGGTGGAGTACCTGGCTGTGGAGGGTTCCCGCGAAGCGTCCGGCGAAGCTGGTCACGAAGTCGCCTTCGATGCAGCGGTGAATGACCTGGCCGTCAGGCCAGCGGCGGATCGTTCCGTCGCGGCCCGCGCTGAGCCAGCCCTCGTCGGTGGCCACGATGGCGTCCACGAGCGAGCGGTGCGTTCCGAGCTCTTTCATCGAGTCCAGCTTACCTTCCACCTGCGGATTCGAACCAGCTTCGAGTCGCGAGCGCATGCGGTAGGCTTCGCGGGGTGGGGAGGGACTATCCCGGTTTCGTGGACGCTAGCTTTCGGCGCTTTCGCGACGTGCCGGAGCTGATGCGCGACGGGCCGGAGGTGCTGATGCGGATTCAGCGCGCCCACGGCGATCGGGTGCGCATCCGGATCGGCATCGAGGACTTCCTGCTGATCTCCGACGTGGCTGACGCGCGCCACGTGCTGGTCACGCACGCGAACGGCTACGCCAAGAGCGAGCACTACCGTGGGCTGAAGGCCGCGCTCGGCCGCGGTCTCGTGACCAGCGAGGGGGCGCTCTGGCGCCGGCAGCGGAAGCTGGTGCAACCCGCGTTTCGTCCAGCCGCGATCGAGGCGCTCGCGCCGACCATGACGGAGTGCGCGGCGGCGATGCTCGACGGTTGGCGCGCGGAGGGCGAGGCGAGCTTCGACGTCCACGAGGCGATGATGGCCGTGACCTTCCAGATCGCCGGTCGAACGCTCTTCGGTCAGGACCTCTCTCGGGAAACGGGTCCCGTGACCGAGGCGTTCGAGGTCGCGCTCGCGTTCGCCAACGACTATGCGGAGTCGCTCCTCCCGCTGCCGCTCTGGGCGCCGCTGCCGCGCTACCGTGCGTTCCGTCGGGCGATGGCCACCCTCGACTCGGCCCTCGCGGCGGTCATCGACGAGAAGCGCGGGGCGAGCGGCGACGATCTGCTCGGGGCGATGATCCACGCCACCGACGAGGACGGGCAGATGAGCGTGCGTCAGCTCCGCGACGAGGCGATGACGCTCCTGGCCGCCGGTCACGAGACGACCGCGGTCGCGCTGAGCTGGACCTTCTGGTGGCTCGCGCAGCACCCGGCGATCGCGGACGCCGTGAGCGAGGAGGCGCGGCGAGTGCTCGGCGACGACCTGCCGGACGCGACCATCGTGCGCGAGCTGCCGCTGACCGGCCGTGTGCTCCACGAGGCGATGCGGCTTCGGCCGCCGGTGTGGATCGTCGAGCGGCAGCCCTACCTCGACGACGCGCTCCCGAGCGGCGTGCGGATCCCCGCCGGGTCGATCGTGGGCATCAGCCCCTGGGTGCTCCATCGCCACGCGGCGCACTGGACCAACCCGGAGGGGTTCGACCCGGAGCGCTTCACCGAGGAGCGGTCGGCTGGTCGCGACCGCTACGCCTACCTCCCCTTCGGCGCCGGTCCACGGGTGTGCATCGGCGGGTCCTTCGCGATGGTCGAGGCGACGATCCTGCTCGCGATGATCGCCCGCGAGTGGCGGCTCTCGTTGCTCTCGGGCCAGCGGGTCCACTACCGGCCGGGCATCACGCTCCGGCCGACCCCGGGGATCCAGATGCGACGAACACACGTCGGTTGATCTCGCTTGCTCGCCACAGCTCGAGGCGACCGATGGTTACAGGTGGGTGGCGCCTACCCTGACCGGGTGCTGACGTTCGCGCTCCCGCTCGACCTGATCGAGTACCTGAAGAGCCAGGCCTGCGACTGAGCTATGGTGGGCGCATGACGACCAAGCTCGAGCAGGCCCTGGAGCGCTTCGACGCGATGAACGCCGAGGACCCGAACACGGAGGACGTGGACGGCGAGGCGGTGCCGAAGGAGCTCGTCTACGGACGGCGGATGAGCGAGCGGCTGGCGGTGTTCGCGCCCGATGCACCGGAGGTCGTGAAGCTCTCGGTGCGCGCGCAGCACCTGCGGCGTTGGACGTTGCCGCGCTCGGATTTCCCGATGGACCGCGCGGGCTACCTCACCTGGCGGACACGCTGCGGGAAGATGCACGCCGAGCTCGCGGCCGAGGTGCTCGAGGCGGTCGGCTACGACGAGGACACGATCGGGACCGTGCAGCGGATCCTGACGAAGCGTGGGCTCAAGACCGACCCGAACGTGCAGATGCTCGAGGACGTCGCGTGCCTGGTCTTCCTGGAGCACTACGCTGCCGAGTTCGCGGGCAAGCACCCGAAGGACAAGGTGATCGACATCGTCCAGAAGACCTGGAAGAAGATGAGCGACGCGGGCCACGCCGCGGCGCTGGAGCTTCCCCTCGATGGGGGCGTGAAGGCGGTCGTGGAGGAAGCGCTCGCCGGCTGAGCGGCGCGCGGGTGTAGGCTCGCGGCATGCGCGCGTGCCTCGGGCTCCTTCTCTTTCTGGCCCTCGGCTGCGGTGACGCCGTCGCCCCCGGCAGCGACGGCGGATCGACCTGCTCGCGGAGCGCGGACTGCGACGACGGGCTCTTCTGCAACGGCGCCGAGGCTTGCGACCCCGACGACCCGGGCGCGAACGCCGAGGGCTGCATCCCCGGCGAGGCGCCGCCCTGCGCGGAGCGCTGCGACGAGGTGGGCGACGAGTGCATCGGCGGGTGCACCGACGGCGACGCCGATCGCGACGGCGTGGATTCGATCGCCTGCGGCGGCGACGACTGCGACGACGCCGATCCCAACCGCTTCCCGGGCAACGCGGAGGTCTGCGATGCCGAAGCGCACGACGAGGACTGCGACCCGGCGACGGTCGGGTTCGACATCGACGGCGACGGCTTCGTCGGCGATCGCTGCTGCAACGAGGTCGACGGCGAGCGCACCTGTGGGCGCGACTGCGACGACCTCTCGCGCGGCGCGTTTCCGGGGGCGACCGACAGCTGCAACGGCGCCGACGACGACTGCGATGGCGCGGTCGACGAAGAGGCGACGTTGACCTTCTACTTCGACGGCGACGGCGACGGGTTCGGGCTCGCGGACGGCCCCGAGGTCGAGGAGAGCAAGCGACCGATCCAGGCCTGCGAGCGACCGGACGGGTACGCGCTGCTGCCGGGTGACTGCAACGACGACAACGCCTTCGCGCAGCCGGGCGGAACCGAGCGCTGCGCGCCGCTCGGCGACGACGAGGACTGCGACGGGGAGATCGACGAGTTCGGCGAGGGCGCCGCCAGCCCAGCGGTCGACCTGGTGACCTACTACCGGGACTCGGACTTCGATGGCTGGGGCAAGGTCGACGACGTGCGCGTGAGCTGTGCGCCACCGGCCGGGGGCAACTGGTCCCTCTTTCCCGGCGACTGCCGAGACGACCTGGCCGCGGTGAACCCCGACGCGCTCTACGCCCGAGAGCCTGCGTGCCCTGCGACTCGACTCGAGGGCGACACCGAGATCTTCGTCATGACCGCCTACTGTGGTGGCACGTGGGAGTGCATCACCGAGTTCGGCGGCTGCGCCATGCCGCTGACCGAGCCTCGCTTCCGGCCCGTCTGGGATCTGAACTGCGATGGCGAGGTGCGCGTCCAGGAAGGCGCCTGCATCGACGGGAGCGCTGCAGCCTGTGACGTGTTCTTCCTGACCGGCTCTCCCATCGATCCCGATGATTGCGGCCAGGGCACGGGCTACTACGCCAACTCGGCCGACTGTTTCTGGGACGGCACCGCCTGCATCCCGGACGGCGACGGTCCCGGCACCGCGGCCTGCCGCTGAAAGGAGCGGCGGGCCCCGGCTCGTGCCGGGACCCGCCTCTCACTCACTCGACGCTTCGAACCACACCGGCGCCGACGGTGCGGCCACCCTCACGGATGGCGAAGCGCATGCCGCTCTCCAGGGCCACCGGTCGCTGGAGCTCGAAGCGCACACGACCGCGGGCGCCGGGCTCGAGCAGCTCGGCCGTGGTGAGCGTCGCCGTCACGTCCGTCACGCCGAACCAGAGCTGCGGCATGTAGCCGCTCTTGATCGGCGTGTGCCGGCCGCCCTCGTCCCGCTGGAGCAGGACCAGGTCGGCCTCACCGAACGCGTGGGGCTGGACCGAACCGGGCGCGGCCATCACGTCGCCACGCGCCACCGCGTCCTTGTGAACGCCGCGGAGCAGGAGACCGACGTTGTGACCCGCGACCGCCGCGGGGAGATCCTCGTGGAAGGCCTGGATGCCCTTCACCGCGACGGTCTCACCACCGACGATCTGCACCGAGTCGCCGACGACCAGTCGACCGCGCTCGACCCGACCGGTGACGACGGTCCCGAGACCCTTCACCGCGTAGACGCCCTCGACGGGCATCAGGAAAGGGCCGGCCTCGTCGCGCTCCGGCGCGGGCACGTGCGTGTCGAGCGCCTCGACGAGCGCGTCGATGCACCCGATCGCCTCGTCTCCGAAGCGACCCCCCTGGGCCGCCTCGAGCGCCTTCAGCGCGGAGCCGCGAACGATCGGCGTATCGACGTAGCCGTAGCTCTCGAGCAGCTCACCGACCTCGAGCTCCACGAGCTCGAGGAGCTCGGCATCCGCGATGTCGACCTTGTTGACGAAGACCACCAGGTGCTCGACGCCGACCTGTCGGGCGAGGACCACGTGCTCCCGCGTCTGCGCCTCGGTTCCCTGCGAACCGTCGACGAGCAGGATGGCGCCGTCCATCTGGGCGGCGCCGGTGATCATCCCCTTCACGTACTCGTGATGACCCGGGCAATCCACGTGGGCGTAGACTCGGGAGTCGGAAGCCCAGCGGAGGTGGCTGGCGTTGATGGTGATCCCGCGCTTCTGCTCCTCGGGCGCACCATCGATCGCGGCGTAGTCCTTGGCCTTGCCGCCGTGCCGGTGCGCCTGCACGAGGCTGATGGCGGCGGTCAGGGTGGTCTTGCCGTGGTCGACGTGGCCGATGGTGCCGACGCTCATGGGAGTCTTCCCCTCGAGCTGAATCGGGCGCTTCTCTTCGTTGGTCATGGTTCTGTCTCTTTCCTGTTGGTGTTGGTGTCATGGGTTCTCGAGCGCGACGGCGTGCCGCGCGGAGCTGGGGACGGAACGCAGAAAGCCCCCCGCGGCGAGAGCCGGGGAGGGCGAATCGATCGAGCGCCTTCAGGTCAGGCGCGCGGTCTCGATGCGTCGGCTTCGCGAGGACGGAGGTCTGCGTCCGCTGTCAGCGAGAGCTGGCAGGCGCAGAGGGTCGCGAATGTGTCCGTGCACATCATGGCCGCGGCACCCTGAGTCGGGCGCCGGCGATGTCAACGGACGCCGCGCTTCTCGGGGGGCGGGATCGAGTAGGTGACCGAGGCGCGCGCGACGAGGACGTCGTCCGCGAGCAGGTCGACGGAGGTCACGGCCAGCCGCTTGCCGAGCTTGAGCATGCGCGACTCGGCTTCGATCTTCCCGAGCTCGGGCTTGCGGAAGAAGTCGATGTGGAGGCTGGTGGTCACGGTCAGCGCGACCGGGCCGATCAGGCTGAGGATGTTGTAGTAGGCGGCGGTGTCGGCCAGCGTCATCAGCGTCGGACCGGACACGGTGTTGCCCGGGCGCAGGTGCATCTCGCCGGGCTCGGCGAGGCGGATGCGGACCTTGCCGTGTTCCGCCGAGACCGTGGTGGCGAAGCCGTGGGCGGCGGGGAAGTGGTCGGCGACGAACTGGTCGATCGCCGCAGGGTCCATCACGTGCTCGGTCATCCGGCGATGCCCGTGAGCGTCTGGTAGATGGCGATGCCGACGCCGACCAGCGACTCGCCGGCGATGATGCCCGCGGCGATGACGATGACGAAGCGCTTGGCCCACTTCGAGTTCACGCGCTCCGCGACGACCGAGATGAGGCCGCCGAGGAACATGCTGATCGCGTAGTAGGCCGGGATGACGAGCGCGAGACCCATCGCGCTGGGGCTCGGGACGAACTTTCGCTTCTCCTTCGAGAGCACCTTCTCGAGGACCGCGAGCACCACGCCGAGGCCACCGCCGACGGCCATCGCCATCGGGGCCATCTCGGGCATCGCTTCGATGCCGTCCCGGAAGAGCTCGGCGACCGTCTTCCACGCCAGGACGGCAGGCGCGGCCCACTCCTCGGTGAGGAGCATGCCCTGCGGGTCCGGGATCAAGAGCAGGTAGCCCCAGCTGCCGATGGTCGCGCCAGCGACGACGCCGAAGGTCTGCGCGACCGCCTGGAACTTCGGCGAGGCGCCGATGAGCAGGCCGGTCTTCATGTCGTGGAGCATGTCGGCGGTCTGGCTCGCGGCGCCGCCGGTGACGTTCGCGGCCATGAGGTTGCTCGAGACGTTGCCGGGGCTGACGACGCCGAAGATGAGCTGGGTGACCTTGCCCATCGGACCGACCGGGGTGATGCCCGTCTCGCCACTGACGCGCCCTGCCACGATGGCGAGCACGAAGGTCAGCAGCACCGCGCTGATCGCGAGACCGATGCCGATCTCGAAGAAGAAGACCTGGCCGAGGGTCGCGAGGATGAGCACGGCGACGAGCGCGCCGAGGAAGATCTGTCGCGGCACGTCGTGCTGCGATTCGCCCGCGTCGCTGGTCGCGGCCTTGCGGGTGCCGCGGATCGCCGCGACGACGGACTTCCAGCTGAACGCGAACGAGGTGAGCGCGGCGGTGACCATCATGGAAACGCCGGGCCAGAGCATCCACTTGTTGAGGCTGCCGAACCAGACCGCGCCGGCCTCGGCGGCGCCGGGCTCGGCCCAGCCAGCGTCGAGAGCCATCGGCGCGAGATAGCCCCACGCGACGATCGCGCCGAGGAGCATGGACCAGCCGGCGCGGATGCCGATGAGCGCGCCGACCGCGACCATCAGCGGCGACCAGTCGAGCACGAAGCCGAGGTTGGGCAGCGTGTACTTGGTGATGCCCGCGCCCGCCGCGGCGCCGCTGGCGTTCATCGAGCCGGGGAGCAGGAGCTTCTTGATCTTGGCGAAGTGAATGAGCGCCTTCGCGCCGCCCCCGAAGAGCGCGCCGGCGAGCAGCGCCTTCACCCGGGCCATCGCCTCGCTGCCGCGGGCGTACATCTGCTTGATGGTCTCGGCGGACGCGATGCCGGCGGGGAACGCGAGCTCGTCGACGATCAGCATCTGCCGACGGAGGCCGATGCCGACCACGATGCCGACGAGCGACACCGCGAGCGTCCAAGCGGCGAGCACGCCCCAGCCGAGCTGCTCACCGGTGAGGATCGTGAGCGCCGGGATCGGCGCGACCAAACCGGCGGAGCTGATGTTCGCGCCGGCGGACGCGGCGGTCTGGTTGATGTTGTTCTCGAGCATCCCGTAGGGACGCGCGCCGACCTTCTCGAGCGACTTGTAGAGCCCGAAGCTCAACAGCATCGCCGTGATCGACATGTTGAAGCCCCAGCCGATCTTCAAGCCGCTGTAGATGTTGCAGAGCGAGAGCAGGCCGCCGAAGAACATGCCGGTCGCGATCGCGCGAAACGTCAGCTGCGGGTCGGTGGTGTTGACCGGCGGGTAGGCCGGCGTGGCTTCCGCCTCTTCGGGTGCGGGCTCGCTCGACTCGGCAGCTTCGGGGCTCTCGTCGCTCATCCGCCGGAAATCATCACGAAGTCGCGGCCCTGTAAAGCGGGGGCGTGAGCTAGCGGATGGTGTGGAGGATGGCGTATCGGCCCGTGGCTCGCTCGGGGAAGCGGAACCGCTGCAGCGCTCGTGCCCGACACTGGTTGACGGGATCGTTCCGATCGGTGCCGATCGTGGCCGAGGAGACCTGGCCGTCTTCGGCCACGGTGAATCGAAAGAGGAGCGGCCCCGCCGGAGCGATGCCGCACGCGAGAAACGCCTCGTTCTGCGAGGCCAGCATCATCTCGACCATGACCCGGCCCGTCTCGTCGTCGAACTCGTAGGCAGGTCGTTCGCGGTTCTCGAGCGGCTCGGCGGGCGGTTCGGCCACCGGCGGCTCCGGGGAGGGCTCGGCGGTCGGGGCCGGAGCAGGCTCGAGCGGATCGACCGCATGCTCCTCGGGCGGGCCCAACGAGGTGACCGAGGGCTGCGCAGAGGAGTGCTTCCGGTAGTACGCGTAGCCGACACCGAGAGCCACCAAGAGCGCGACCACGGCCACGATGAGCCAGCCGCCCCCGTTGCTGGTCGGGAGCTCGGGCGGGTCCGACGGCGCGCGCGTCGGCGCGTGGGTGACGTCCATCGGCGCGGTCGGCATCGAGCGATGATCCAAGCGCGATGGCTCACGGGAGAACGCGGTCGTCGGAGCCTCCTCGGCGCTCGGCTTCGACGCCGGTCGCCTGGGCGGCGCTGGCGGTGGCTCCGCCGGCTCGAAATCGTCCGTGGTCAACGCGACCGTAGCGTTCAGCCGCGGGGGCGCCTTCGGCTCGGGCACGGCCTCGAGCTCCGAGCCCGTCAGGTGCATCGTCTTCGAGTCCACCGCGGGCGCGGCCATGGTGGCGGCGAAGGCCACGTCGCCGCCGCGACGGGCCGAGGCCGGCGCCGCGAGCGAGCCGAGCGCTCGGCTCATCGCGTCCGGGTTCCGAAAGCGCTGGTCCGGCTCCTTGGCCATCGCCGTCTCGACGATGGCGACGAAGTCCGCCGGCAGCGAGGGACGCAGCTCGCGGAGTGGCGTCGGCTCGTCCATCACGATCGCGGCGATCAGCGCCGGGTACGTGCTCGCCTCGAACGGGCGCTGGCCGCTCGCCGCCTCGTAGAGGATGGCGCCGAGCGCGTAGAGATCCGTTCGTCCGTCGACGTCCTGCGCCCGCGCCTGCTCGGGCGCCATGTAGAGCGGCGTGCCGAGGATCTGTCCGGTCTGGGTCAATCGACTGGCCACGTCGCCGAGGGCCATCCGCGCGATCCCGAAGTCGAGGAGCTTCACCAGCTCACCGCCGCCTGCCACCCTGGTCAGGAAGACGTTGTCGGGCTTCAGGTCGCGGTGCACCACGCCGCGTTCGTGAGTCGCGGCGAGCGCGGAGAGCACTTGCTGGGCGATCGTCGCGAGCCGCGCGGGGTCCATCGGCGCTTCGTTCTCGATGGCCTCTCCGAGCGAACGACCCTGCAGCAGCTCCATGACCAGGAACGCGCCGCCCTCGTCGCTGCCGAAGTCGGTGACCTGCACGATGTGCGGGTGACCGAGGCTCGCGGCGAGCTCCGCCTCGCGCTTGAAGCGCGTCACCGCCTGGGCGTCTTGCGCAAGCGCGGGCAGGAGCGTCTTCAGCGCGACCCGCCGCCCGAGCCCTTCCTGGACGGCGATCCACACCGCGCCCATGCCGCCCGCGCCGAGCTCGCGCTCGAGTCGGTATCGGCCCCCCACGAGGTCTCCCGCCCGTCGTTCCCGCATCCCTCTACCCACGCTACCAAGGCGGGCGAGCCTTGGCACTCAGTCCTTCTTCGGCACCGAGAGTCCGTGCCGAAGGAGGAGCGCGACGATCGGCCGCTCGAGCGCGTCATCCGAGTAGTCGAAGGTCGCGTCGGGGTCGTCGGGGTCCCACCGGCAGAGCGCGTGGTGCATGGCCGTCCAGCCGGAGCCGTCGGTGGCGTGCAGGTCGGCGCCCGAGGCGATCAGGAGCTCGGCGATCGGCACGCTGCGCTTGGCCGCCGCGATCATGAGCGGTGAACGCGTCTGACGGCGATGCGAGGGGTCCGCCCCCCGCTCGAGCGCGAAGCGAACGAGATCCAGGTGGTCGACCCGCACCGCGTTCCACAGCGCACCGTCTCGATCGGGGGCCTTCTCGAATGCCCAGAGCACGCTCTCGATCGGAGGGTCGTAGAGGATCGCCCGCTCGAGCATCCGCTCGGTCCGCACCCCGCGGGACCAGAGCAGCTCGGCGGTCCCGAGGTGGCCGCCACGCAGCGCCGCGAAGAGCGGGTCGGCCTTTCCCTTCGGTCCCGCCGGGCGCGCGCCGAGAGCGAGCAGGCAATCGACCACTGCGGTGTGCCCCCGCCGGCTCGCGCCGACGAGCGCCGTGATGTGCCCGTAGCGATCCGAGTCGTCGAGCGGTGCGCCGCCGGCGACGAAGCGCTCGACCGCGTCGATGTCCCCATCCGTCGCGGCGTCGATCAGGCGGAGCGGCGCGTGCCCTTCGAAGAGCGGGAGCGCTTCCGGTTGGGACTGGAGCGCGATCATCCGCACGGTGTTCTGCACGGCCGGGTCGACTCCAGGGCGGATCCAATCCGCCCGACCGCCCGCGTCGACCAGCAGCCGCGTCACTGCCAGGTTACCTTTGCGCGCCACCGCGCTCGCGAGCGCCGACGAGATCCGGTCTCGTTCCGGACCCGCGACGAGCAAGCGCCTCACCGCGGCCTCCTGGCCAGCGTAGGCGGCGACGCGCAGCGGGCAGTAGCCTTTCGACGCGCCCCACTGGTGGGCGGGGATGAGCACCTCCAGCACGGCGAGGTGTCCATGCATCGCCGCGATGCTGATCGGCAGCGTCCCCGAGTAGATCGCCGAGTCGGCGTCGGCACCGTGGCGCAGCAGCAAGGTCGCGAGCGCGGGGTCGTCGTCGTTGGCGGCGAGGTGGAGCCCCAGGAAGCGGTTCGGCGCCGTGCTCGGGTTGTGGTACGGGCTCTTCGCCCGCGTGCGTCCCACCCTCACGTTCGGGTTCGCGCCGGCCTCGAGACACCGCTGGGCCGCCACCAGGTCGTCGGCGAGGATCGCGGCGACGAGGCCCTCGTCTTCGGCCGCGCCCATCAGTCCTCTGGGCGGTGGCGCAGCGCGCTCAGGTCGAGCCGACCCTTCTCGTCGAAGGTCACGCCTTCCTTTTCGAGCTTCTTGCGCTGTGTCTGGCGTCCGGTGGGGTCGTGCCGATCGCGCGAGCAGGTGCCCTTGGCGTCCACCACGCGATGCCAGGGCACGTCTTCCGGACACTGACTCATCGCCCAGCCGACCGCCTTCGGCGAGAGCGGTCGCTCGAGCATCTTGGCGATCTGGCCGTAGGTCATCACGCGACCCTTCGGGATCGCGCGCACGATGTCGTAGACCGGCTCGAAGGCGCTCATGTCAGAGCCGGTGGGTGCCGTCCTGGACCTTGGCCCAGAGCGCTTCGTCCATCGGGGCGTAGGTCGCTCCGTCGAGCACGTAGAGATCGTCGTCGAGCATGGCGGGGTCCACGCCGTCGCTCGCGAAGTTGGTCTTGCGGACCTTGTGCGTGCCGGTGGTCTCCAGCGCGTCGGTCACCCGGACGAAGCGCGGTCGCGCGTACGCCGGAAGGCGCTCGGCGGCGGTCGTGAAGGCGCTCGCGTCGAACGCGCCACCCGCGGGCACGACCACGGCGAGCCCGGCGCGCCCCTCCTGACCGGGTACGGCCACACCGACGACGGTGACCTCCGCGATCGACTCGCTCTCGGCGAGGGTGTCGGCCACCTCGGCGGTCGAGACGTTCTCGCCCTTCCAGCGGTAGGTGTCGCCGATGCGGTCGACGAAGTAGAAGTAGTCGTCCTCGTCCCGGCGCAGCAGGTCGCCCGTTCGGAAGTAGCGGTCGCCGTCGCGGAAGACGTCGTGCAGGACCTTCTTCTGGGTGGCCTCCTCGCTCGTGTAGCCGCGGAACTCGCTCGCGGCGGTGATCGGTCGCTCCGAGAGCCGCACCAGGAGCTCGCCGGGTTCGCCGGGCTCGCAGTCGATCAGGAAACCGCCCGGACCGCGCTCGTGGGTGTCGGTCTCCACGTCGTACTTCACCAAGCGCATCCAGCCGCTCCGCCGCCACGGGACGTGGCCCACGGCGCCCACGCGCCCCTCGAGGTTCACGATGAAGCCGGGTGCTTCCGTCGCCGCGTAGAACTCGCGAATGGTCTCGATGCCGAAGCGCTCCTGGAAGCGCGGCCACACGTCGGGGCGGAGCCCGTTGCCGACGGCGATGCGCACCTGGTGGTCGCGCTCCCCGTCCTGCTCCGGCGCGGCGACGAGGTAGCGACAGAGCTCGCCGATGTAGAGGATCGCCGTTGCGTCGTAGCGGTGGATGTCGTCCCAGTATGCGCTGGCGCTGAAGCCGTCGCGGATGGCCAGCGTGGCGCCGGTGATGATGCAGCTGCCCGCGCCGAGCATGAGGCCGCTCGCGTGGTAGAGCGGCAGCGGCGAGTAGACGACGTCGTCCTCCGTGAGCTCGAAGACCGCCTTCGCGAAGCCGGCCGCCGCGGTGAGCGCTCGGGCGTGCGAGATGCGGCAGGGCTTGGGCAGCCCGGTGGTGCCGGAGGTGTAGATGTAGATGTAGTCCGGCTCCTCGGGGGACTCGCCGGTGAGGAGCATCTTGGCCTTGTTGCCCAGCACCTCGCGGGCGCCGGGCTTGACCGGCGCGAAGGGCGCGAGCGGCGCACGGGCCATCGCTTCTTCGAGCGCGCCCCCGCCGTAGACCTTCCGCTCGAGCGCGACCTCGGCCTCGGCGAGAGCGGCGGTGAATCGCTCATGGGCGATCACGAGTCGCGCGCTGGCCGCGTCGATCGCGTGGGCGAGCGGTCGGCCGGTGAGGTGGTGGTTGACCAGCGCCGCGGTGGCGCCGGCGCGCGCGATGCCGAGGACCAGCGCCACGTAGGTCGGCGAGTTCCCTCCGAGCAACGCGACCACGTCGCCGGGGCGGACCCCTTCGCCGGTCAGCACGTGAGCGAGGCGCGAGCTCATCGCGTCGACGTCGCGCCACGTGAGCCGCTCGCGGTCCATGACGAACGCGACCCCGTTCGGCCGCTTGTTCGCGTTGCGCAAGACCGCGTCGACCATCGTGCCGCCGACCAGTGCGCTCGCGAGATGGGGGAGGGTGCCGAAGGCCAGCCGAGGGATCGCGGCGAGCTCTTCCTTCAGCGGCTCGCGGTAGGAGCTGCGACCGATGCCGCGAACGGCGTCCGCCGCCGTACCGAAGGTGGCGTCGAGGAAACGAGCGAAGCGGGACTCACCGGCCATCGAGCGGGAGCATAGTGCACGTGGAGGACGCAGCGCGAAGCGCGCGGACGCACCGAGCGGCTCCGCCGCGAGATCTTCAGGCGATTGGGGGAGCGAGGAGCGATTCACTCGCGACGAGCGGGGGGATTGCGAGAAATCCCCCCGAGGAAGAGCCCGCCACCTCAGCGCGGGGTCCAGTCGCAGGTCAGGATGAGATCGTCGCCGAGCCGGGCCGCGTTGCTTCCGAGCACGTCGGCGCCGATGAGCTCGAACCCCCGGTGCAGGTAGGCGAGGATTCGCGCCACGATGGGGGGTGGAAAGACGATGCCGTCCTCCACCCGCATGCGCGCGTGGGAGTCGGTGACCTCTTCGACCACCCAGCCACCGACGTCGTAGTAGAGCCGGTAGATCTCACCCGAGGTTTCGAGGAAGGTCCCGACTCCCTGGCTCAACCCCTGACGCCGGAACACCTCGTAGGGGCCTCCGTCGCCGAAGGCGTAGTCCGCGCTCGCCGCGCCGGTCGCGCGGGCGAGGCTGTGGGTCTCGGGATCCCCCCAGAGCTTCTCGGCGGCCTCGGTGAGCTCGACCATGACTCCGCCGTCGTACCAGGTGGACACGAGCACGGGTGTCTGGAGCGCCATGCGAACCGGCGCGCTGCAGAGCTCGACCATGCGAGCCAACCCTTCCTCGCCCTGGGTGGCCACGAAGTACTCCAGCGTCGCCTTGATCGCGGCTCCTTTGACGCGCCACTTCAGCGGTGGTGGCGGCGGGTTCGAGGCGTGCCGACCCAGAATCGGCTCCGCGGAGTCGAGCGCCTTCGAGCGCGCCAGGCCGTCGTCGATCTTCTTCTTCCGTTCGCGGCGTTCCCGCTCGAAGAACGAGCCCGCGTACTCGCCCAAGTGGACGGTGCGGCCGTACTCGGCGGCCAACCCCTGTTGAATCGCTTCGAGTCGCTCGGCGACCTCCTGCGCGTCGTTCGGGCGCATGCCGGGCTCCTTGGCCAGGAGCATGAAGAGCAGCTGGACCACCTCGGGTGGGGTGTCCTCGCGCTCGTCCATGATGTCCGGCGGCGGCTCGTGGAGGATCCGCCGCGCGCCCTCTGCGCCATCGGACCCGTGATAGAGCCGTCGCCCCGCCAGGAGCTCGTAGAGCACGACGCCGAGCGCGAAGAGGTCGGCGCGCCGGTCGGGGTTCTCGAAGCGCAGCTGCTCGGGCGACATGTAACCGACCTTGCCCTTGAGCACGCCCGTGGAGGTCTCGGCGCGGAATCCTTCGTCCTCGTCGCTGCTCCCCGGGAGCGGCTTGGCGATCCCGAAGTCGGCGAGTCGGGCGCGGCCCCCGAAGTCGATGAGCACGTTGTGCGGCGAGACGTCCCGATGGACGACGAGCAGCCCACCGGCTTGCTCGTGAATGGCGTGCAGGCCCATCGCGATCTGCTTGGTGACGTCGACGCAGACCTGGAGCGGCATCTCCTCGTCGACGCATTTCACCGCGCCGTAGAGCTCGGCGAGGGAGACGCCGTCGACGTAGTCCATCGCCAGATAGGCGCCCTCCGAGTCCTTTCCGGTGCCGTGGACCTTGAGCACGTTCGGGTGCTCGACGTTGCCCGCGAGCCGCGCTTCGTCGAAGAGCGTGCGGCGGGCGCGTGGGTCGTCGCGGAGGTGCGGGTGGAGCCGTTTGACGGCGTAGAGGCGCGTCTCGGGGTCGCCGCGCTCCACCGCGACGTACACGCGCGCCATCCCCCCGGATGCGATCTCGCATAGATGCCGGTATCCACGAGGGGAAGCCATGGTGCATGATGGTACCTGACGGAGACGGATGAAGCTCAGAAGCCTGGCCGAGAGAACCCACGCCGACGTGTGTGCAGGAATTCTGCACAACGCGGACGACGTGCTGGCGAAGCTGCGCGACGAGGGCAGCGGCGAGGCACGGGCGTGGGAGGCGGCGCTCATCGCCGCTCGGCGGCTGGTCGACTCGGACGCCGGCGAGGTGCCCAGCCTCGAGGGGCTCGAGGGGCCGCCGGTGCTCATGGCCATCGCGCACCAGGAGCGAGAGGCGCTCATCGGCTGGGACCGCGACGCGCTCGAGGCGCTGGGCGAGGCGCGGGCGGCCATCGGCGGCACCGATCGTGGCGCCCGGCGCGCGGCGGCTTGGGTCAAGATCATGAAGGGCGAGACCGACGGCATCGGCGAGGAGGGCAAGGCGCTCCACGCGGCCGGCTCGCAGGCGCAGGACGCCTCGATGGTCATCGACGCCCAGCTGGTCCGGGCGATGGCGGCGCTCACCGAGGACGATCTCGAAGAGGCGACGAGCCTCGCTCGTCGCGCGTCTCGCATGGCCCGCACGGAGGGGCTCCGTGGAGAGCGCTTTCTGGCCAGCATCCTCCTCGCGCGGGTGCGGCGCCGGGCCGGCCGGCCGCACCTGGCCACCCGGATCCTCTCGGCGCTCACGCCGATCGCGCCGGCGGCATGGCAGGGCTGGCTCGTCTGGGAGCGCGTCCTCGCGGGCTCGCGCACCTTCCTCGAGTCCGACACCGATCCGCTGCAGACGGCCACGGACACCCGCGCCGCTCGCGCGGCCGCTGCGCTCATCCGCTGGCTTCGGCAGGCGCGGGCCGGCGACGTGGCCGGCTTCGACGAGGCCCGCGACGAGGCGGCGACCTACACCGAGCCCTACCTCGACATCGACCGCGAGCGGCTGGCGCTGGCCGCGGCCCTCGATCCCCGCATCGACGCAAAGGACCTCCCAGACCGGTTGCGTCCGTGGGCGGTCGGCGAAGAGGAGGAGACGCCCGCCGGTCTCCACGGCATCGTGGGGCCACCGGATGGGCCCGCCGATTCGACCATCGCGTCGGTGGTGGCACGACCGGGACGTCCGCCGCGGCGACTGCTACGCGTCTCGGTGCCGCTGCTCCAGGCGGAGGGGGAGCCGATGCGTCTCGAGCGCACGCGGCTTCGGCGCGGACGGGTGGACACGGCGGTCGCCGCGCTCGCGCTCGCCGGGGCGGACGGGCTGCCGGACTCCGGGCTCTTCGAGAAGGCCTACGAGTTCGAGTTCGTCTCGAGCCTCCACGCGGGCATCCTCGACGTGCTCGTCCACCGGATGCGCGCTCGGCTCGAGGGGGCCGCGACGGTCCACCGGAACAGCGGTCGTTTGAGCCTCGAGCCGCACGGGATCCTCGTGTTGCCGGACCCCCGATGCGTGGAGCACGTGGAGGATCGGCTGCTCCGCGTCATCGCGCGGCACGGCGGCGTGACGACGCGACAGGCGGCCCAGGAGCTGGACGTGAGCGTACGGACCGCGCAGCTCGCGCTGCGCCGGCTGCTCGAGAGCGGTGACTGCGTGCTGAACCGCGACGGGCGCCGCGTGGAGTACCTGGTGGAAGACACCACCTTCACCGAACCGACCCGGTATTGACGGGGTGAACGGGGTGCGCGGAACGCCCCTTCCCATCCGCACCCAGCTCCTTTAGGCTCCACAGTCTCAACGGCCCCGAGGGGGGCCAAGGAGTTTGCTGAAAATGCCGACTTGGGCCGAGGTTCAGGAATACGCGCGCTCGAAGTACAAGCTCGCGGAGGACAAGGAAAACAGCTTCAAGCTGGTCTTCGAGTACCAGAACAAGCGTCTGCAGGCGGTCATCGTCTCGCGCTTCGAAGCGATGAACCGCGAGTGGTGTGACTTCGCGTCTGCCGCCTGTCGTTTGAACCAGATGAACCCGGAGGTCGCGCTCCGGAAGAACTTCCAGTTCGCGGTCGGTGCGCTCGCGCTCGACAAGGACATCTACGTCGTTCGCTACAGCGTTCAGATGGCCACGATGGACATGGAGGAGTTCGAGCTCCCGCTCCACGTGGTGGCCTCCACGGCCGACAAGATCGAGCAAGAGTTCGCGGCGTCCGACGACTTCTAGCCAGAGCGTGTCGCAATGAAGCGACCGCTCTGGGTGACGATCGTCCACGGCCTCATCCTCCTGAACTTCATCTCGGGGATGGCCTATGCGGGCTTCGTCCTCTTCGTCATCCTCGCACCTGAAGGTGGTGGCGGTCCTCTCTGGGGCCGCGCCGCCGAGGTGCCGATGGAGCTGCTCGCCAAGCGGCGGCTCTACGCTCTGGAATTCTGGGTGGCGTTCTCCGGATTCGCCATCTACCTCGCGCTGACGGAGCTCCTTCCCCGCATGCGCGCAAACCCGGCGGCCGGGGGGTCGCCCAGCACGGAGGCAGACGAATGAAGTCCTGGAGCAAGCCCGGCGACGAGAAGGCCGAGGAGAAGCCGGCCGACGAGATGAAGGCCGAAGCGCCGGCAGAGGCGAAGCCCGCCGAGAAGCCGAAGATCCACGACCCCTCCACCACCGACCCGGAGATGCCCTCCGGTTGGGAGGAGAAGAAGAAGAGCGCCGTGAAGGGCTGGGGCGAAGGTCGACGGACCGATGACCCCGACAAGCGCACCGTGCTCGAGCCCCTCGGCAAGGGCGTCGGTGACGGCAAGAGCTTCCTCTTCCTCTTCGGCCTGAAGATCCACTCGCCCAACGACCGTCGGCTCTTCGAGATGGCCCGCAAGCACATCGACGACGACGTCGAGGTGCTCCGCAAGGCTGGGTTCACCGTGGTCATCGACGAGGAGATGACCCACCGGGAGATGGTCGACGCGTTTTACGGCAAGGGCGAGGGCGTGGACTCGCTCGCGCCCGCCGGAGTCTTCATGCTGGCCCACGGCCACGACGACGGAGCGGTCGAGACCAGCGACGGAGGCGTGGTGAAGCCCGACGACCTGGACCCCGCGCAGGTTCACGCGGACCTCAAGCTCGTGGTCTTCGCCGCTTGCTACACCGGCTCCTGCTCGCAGACCTGGCGCGCGGCCCTCGGCGGCAAGCCGCTGGTCGTCGGCTGGGGTCGACCGGTGACCATCGATCGCGCCGTCGACTTCCTCACCGAGGACGACGAGACCGAGACCGACCTCGATGATCTGCTCCGGCGCTACATCCTTGGCGACGCGCCGGTGCCTGCCGAGGTCGAGATGCGCTTCTCGCCGCTCGAGTCGGCGGCGAGCCAGGGCCGCGGGACCGACCTCTCCAGGCGCATGGAGGGCACGATCTCCATCCTGCGCGCGAAGGTCCTGCCGCCGAAGGAAGGCGATCACGCCTACGTCATCGACGTGCCCCTCGGAGACAAGCGCTGGCATCGCGCCCGCCTCTTCGTCGTGGACGGCAATGAGCCCTTCGCCGAGGGCGAGTTGCTCCTCGGCGTCGAGTGCGACGTGGGCGAGCTGAGCAACGTCGTCGACGTGCCCATGCTTCTCGCCGGGATCCCGCACAACCGCTACGCGCGGGTGATGCTGGTGAAGGGCGACAAGGAGATGCCCAACATCGTCACCCAGGGTTTCGCTCCGATCGGCCGCGTCGCCGACATGGACGCGGCGTCGATGATCTTCCAGACCTGCCACTACGCCGACGTTCTCGAGAAGCGGATCTTCGGCGGCGACTCGGGCTGATCAGCGATCGGGAGGCAACTCCCCCGACCACAGCGGTACGCCGCGCTCGTTCAGGGCGCGGCGTATCTCGTTGGAGCGCTGGATCTGCCACTCGTCCGTGGCGGCTTCGGCATGGTCGGCGAAGTCGTCGGCCGCCCCCTGCACGCCGCGCAGGACGTCGAGGCTGACCGAGTCGGCGTGGGTCGCGAGGGCGTCGACCATCGCGGTCACGCTGCCGGGAAGTATCGGCTGCACCATCGCGAAGGTGCGGAGGCCGGCCTGGCGCGCGAGGGCCAGGGTCTCGAGCCGCTCGGCGACGCTGGAGGCGCGCGGCTCGAAGTGGGCGCGCACGGCGTCGTCCGCGGTGGGGAGCGAGACGCCGACCCAGGCTCGGTCCAGGCGCGTGAGGAGGTCGAAGTCGCGCCGGACGAGCGGGGAGCGCGTGAGCACGAAGAGGGGCCAGTCGGGAGCATGCTCGACGAGGACCTCGAGGCATCGACGGGTGAGCTCTTCCTTGCTCTCGACCGCGTGGTAGGGGTCGCTCACGATCGGGCACAGCTTGATGGGCGCGGCGGGGCGGGAGCGGAGCTCGTCCGCGAGCACGGCCGGCGCGTTGGTGCGGACGTCGGTCCACGAACCCCAACGGATCGGATCGAGCCCCAGCAGCCGCCGCAGCGGATCGAGCCGCGACGGCGCGTAGCAAAAGCGGCAGCCGATCAGGCAACCGACGTAGGGGCTGAGGCCGTAGAAGCGTTCGTCTCCGCCGCCCATCGGCTCGAGGAGCTGCTCGGTCTCGACGTGGCGGATGCGACCTCGGTCGGAGTCCTCGGCGAGCGCAGCCAGGACCTCCGCCTCGTTGGCGCGGGCCAGCTCGGCGAGACGGCGGCAGAGCGCGAGGGCGCGCTCGGCGTCGACCTCGCCGCGGCCGACGCGGTAGCCGAAGACCAGCCGATCGCTCCGTGCGGCGTGTGGCGTCGCGTCGTCGGCGGGCCCGACGTCCACGTGGAGATCGGTCCCGTCCATGGCGAACGTGAGTCGCAGCCCGAGCTCTTCCGAGGCGCGTTTCAGCACGATGCCCGGCAGCACTTCCGAGCCGAGGCCGTGGGGCTTCAGCAGATCGAAGAGCCAGCGCGCCATGGCCGGAGTCTAGTGCGTGACCCCGCCCGGTTGAAGGGCGCTACGCGCCTCGAGCACGCCCCCGGGTCGTCCCTGACGCTCCAGATATTCGGCATATTCTCGGTTCGTGGACCCTCGAACCGGCCCACACCACGGATCTCCGGTCGACCGGTCTGGATCACGCCTTGGCGTTCCCGGTGTCGACGGGCGATGGTCTCCGTCGCGATTGCTCGCTCCCAGAACGGCGCGCACAGGGTAGCCTGCGGTCGATGGACGAGCTCCAGGCGGCGATCGAGGGGGGCGATTGGACCCGCGCACGTTCCTTGGCGACGAGCGCCTGGACTCACCTCTGGGTCGGCATCGCTGCCGCGCGGGCCGGCGAGCTGGAAGCGGCGCGGACGTGTATCGATACTGCCCTCGCACGGTCGCCTTCGCCCTCGTTGCGCTTGGTCGCCGCTCACCTGCGCTACTGCACCTGGGACCATGGTCGCGCGCTCGAGGACCTGCGGGCGCTCACGGACACGAAGCTGGCGCGGGTCGCACTACGGGACGCCATCACGCTCGCTGGGCGGCTGGGATGGGCGGCGGACGTGCGCGAGTTGCTCGACGAGGCAATGGCTTGCGAGCCGGGGGCGCTGCGCTGGTTCGTCGAGGCGGCGCGGATTCACGTGCGTGCGCGCGCGTGGGCTCCGGCGCTCCGTGCGCTCGAGAGCGCGGTGCGCCTCGAGGAGGGCTCTGGACCGCTCTGGATGGAGCTCGCCTCCGTGGCCGCCGAGGTGGGCGAGGGCGCGCGAGCGATCGAGGCTGCCGGGCGGGCGCTCGCGCTCGAGAATGGTACGGTCTTCTTCCTGGAGGCCGCGCGAGTCGCCGACGTGGCGGGCGACGCGGCGCAGGCCGAGGCGTGGCTGGAGCGTGGCCGCGAACAAGATCCCGCGGACGGTCGGCTGGTGCTCGGGTTGGCGGAGCATCGGCTGTGGTGCCTCGATGTCGAGGAGGCGCTCGCGCTCGTGGATGGGCTCGAGACCAGCGAGGGCTACGGTAGCCAGGCCGAGACGCTCGACGCGGAGCGCATCCGGGCGGCGGCGCGGCTCTTCGCGGGCGACATCGAGGGAGCGCTTGCGCTGCTCGAACGCGACGGCGGGGACTACCGACGACCGTTGATCCGAGCGGAGGCGCTGTGGCGGCTCGGCCGGATCGACGAGGCACACGACGAGTTGACGAAGGCGAGCATGAGCGCGCCGGGGTTCCTCCCGATCGCGTGGCTGATCCGGACGCGCGCGAACTTCGACAACGAGCTCGAGGAGAACCGGAAGGCGTTCCGGGAATACGGGGTGCGCTACGACAACTTCGGTGAGACCGGCGAACTGCTCTGCGGTTTGATCGATGGGGCGGGGACGATCCTGAAGGAGGGCGACCCGGACGCGATCTGCGCGCTCTACGATCGGGCGTTCGAAGCGCTCGGCGGCAACCGCACCATGACGCCGACCCGGCTGGTGGACGGTCGAGCCCAGCGGCTGCCGCCAATCACCGGTGAGCGCTTCGCGGCCCGGCGGGCGCTGGAGAGCATCCGCTCGTTGTCGCCGGACGAAGCGCTCGCGCGCCTCGACGCGGTGGTGGAGCGTTTCGAGAGCTCGTCGCTGGCGGAGGCACATCGGGGGGAGCTCCTCATGTGGCTGGGGCGCCATGACGAAGCGCGGGCCTCGCTCGAGCGGGCGATCGAGATCACCCAGGCGACGCGATGGCCCTACATCGGCCTATCCGCGCTCGACCTCGTCGAGGGCGAGTGGGAGCGCTCGCTAGAGACCAACGCGCGTGGCATCCGTGCGATGCAGGGGACCATCGGCGCAGCGGTGCACGTGCATCACGGCGAGGCGCGCTATCGGTTGGGCCGACTCGACGAGGCGGTCGTGGATCTGGAGGAGGCGCTGCGCATTCATCCGTCGCGGGTGAGCGCGCGGCTGCTGCTGGTGCTGACGCTTCACGCACGCGGCGCCACCGGTGACAACGCGCGTGCGGTGGAGGTGATGGCGCCGCTTTTCGAGCAGGCCACCGGTCTTCTCTCGGACGCGGCGCGGTCGTTGGGTCGAGCGATGCCCGACGAGCGATCGCCGGCGGCGATGGCGCCGATCCTGGAGGAGGCGCTCCGGATGATGGGCGCGAACCGATCGTCGACGGTGATGATCTACCGCGGGCCGAAGGAGGAGCTGCGTTTCGTTCCGCACTGGCCGCACGGCGGTCGCAAGCCGCACGATGGGGACGCCGACGACCTCGACCGACTGGAGGGGATGGTCCGGCGCGCGCTCGGGTTGCCGGAGCGGCGAACGGCGCGGGCGGTGGTGGTCGCCGATACCGAGGGGGTCGCCGAGGAGATGCTCGTGAAGGGCTACGTCACCCTCCGCGGGGCGGTGCCGAAGGCCCTGCTGCGGACGATTCGTCACGCGAGCCTGCGCCGGATCCGCGAGGCGCCGGAGCGGTACATCAAGGGGTACCGGCCCGAGTGGGAGGCGCCGGCAAAGGCGTTCGACCCGAGTGACCCGGAGACCTTCTGGCGCGAGCGGATCGACTTGGTGGGCGACACCGTGATGGACGTCGCAGAGACGATGCCGCGACTCTGGGAGGCGGTGTGTGCGCTGGTCGGTGGGCCGGAGCGCGTCGCCACGAAGCGCATCAGCGACTACGTGATCCTGAACCTGTGCTCGCCGGCGGAGCTGGCCGGTCAGACCCCAGGACCCGGCTGGCAGAGCTGGCACTTCGACGCGCCGCTCGACGTGGCGACCTTCGACCGCTGGACGAATGGACTCGTCGGCGTGCTGCTCGTGGACGACGTCGCGCCGGGCGCCGGCGGCACCTACATCGCGCCCGAGTCGGTGGCGCTCCTCTCACGCGAGCTCGCCGCGCACCCCGAGGGTCTCGACCTCGTCGATCGCACCATCGGCGTCGAGATCAGCCGTCAGTGCACCGACTTCGTCGAGCTCCACGGCCAGGCCGGCGACGTCTTCCTCCTTCATCCCTTCATGCTCCACTCCGCCAGCCCGAACCCGAGCGGCCGCGTTCGCTGGATGGCCAACCCCAACTTCGCCCTCACCACCCCCCTCTCCATCACCACCCCCAGCTCCCCCATCGAGCACCTCATCGCCCACCATCTGAAAGGGGGACACTCCCCCCCCGCCCAACCCCCGAAGAAATAGGGCCCTCCGAGAGCAAAATGAAAACTGTCCGCCAGCTACCAGGCGGCAGACCCATCCGGCCGATGGATCCGCCCCACCGGCGGGTTCTCGAGGCGCAGGAGATCCGCGATGTGGGCAGGCGCGATCTTTCCCTCCAAGGTCAGTCGAACCCACCTCCGATATGCCTTTTCACGGGCCTTCGCGGACGGGCCGAGGTCCAGGTACCAGCTCGATGGAGTGATCCATCCCTCGAAGCGCTCCCGTAGCGCGTCGCTCGCTTGTCCCGTGAAGAGGCCGAGCGTGCTCCAGTCGTACTCCGGCTTCAGGATCCCCGCGCGGCGAGGATTCGTCTCTGCGTATGCCTGTGTGCACCCAAAGTGCTTGTCGTTCTCGATCCGCTTCGAGTAGTAGCGCTGCTCGAAGAGCTTGCCGGTGGCGTTGCGCTGCCGATTGCGCCACTGCGTATAGCGCTGGAGCGTCGACTTCATCAGCAGCGCCATCGCATCTTCGGTCTGGGGGCGGACGAGCAGATGCGCGTGGTTGGACAGCATGCCCACCGAGTGAATGGGACACTCGACCTTCCGGCTCGCGTCTCGCAGCAGCCACAGGAACTTCTCGTAGTCGCTCTTGTACGAGAAGATCCGCCGGCGATTGTTGCCACGGATGACCACGTGGTAGGGCCAGTCGACCTCGACTTCTCGGGGACCTCGGGGCATGCGGCGCTTCTCGTCCCGCGCCGACGCGAGTTGCTTCGAAAGGCGTCGAGCGCGGGGCGACTGGCGGCCCGCGCTCGACAGTTTTCATTTTGCTCTCGGAGGCCCCTGTTTTTTCGGGGGTTGGGAGGGGGGGGAGTGTCCCCGATCACTCCCAGGGGTAGAAGGCGTTGGCGACGGAGGCGAGGCCGGTGTCGGCGAGCTCCGGGTAGTGACGAAGGAGGATCGACTTCATCGAGTTCATCTCGATCCAGAGGAGGCCTTCGTTCGTGTAGGTGTCTGCGTTGTAGAGCTCGGTGTAGAACCGGTCGCCCTGGAGGCGGCGCGTGGCCATGAGCGTGAAGACCTGGAAGAGGGTCTCGCCGAAGCCGTAACAGCTGGGCCGCTGCGCCTCCGCCATGGTGCCGACCATCAGGTCCACGAGGTCGATGTCGCCGTAGACCTGCTCGAGCTTGTCGGACAGGTCCTTGTCGCCACCGGTCAGCGTGTCGAAGTCCGCCACGCGCGGGAGGCCCATCAGCTGACGTGCCGCGTTGTAGCGCGGTACGCCTCGCTCGCGGTCACGCACGATGTCCGTGGTGCCCATGTCCATGATGCCTCGCCCCGGGATGTTGATGTCCTGGAGGAAGGTCGGGTAGTTCTCGAGCACGAGCGCACCCGGGTTCGTGGTGCCGAACGAGTAGAGCATCTTCTCCATGCCGTAGCGCTCGACGAGCGCGCGGCCGCCGGCCTCCCGCGTGCGCTCGGTCGCGACCCGACGCCCGCGACCGGTGCGCGGGTTCCGGACCTCGATGTGATCCGGAAGGAGCGGGTGCATGCGGTACACGGACACGAACTCCTCCGTCATCGCATACGCCGCGTCGTGCAGATCCCGACCGTCCGGGTTGCCTACCACGCCGTAGACGACGGGGTTCGGGTAGAGCCCGGGGATCGGCGGGAGCGTCGGACAGGTGAAGTGGTTCAGCCCGTACCAGTTGGTGTTCATCGCCGTGTCGAGGCTGGTGTTCGGCAGAATCGCCGGCGTCCACTCGAGCGTGTGGATCTTCGCGATGAGGGCCGCGTTGATCATGCGCGCGGTGTCGAAGAGACGCTCGTCGCTCCAATCCGGGTGGTTCGCCTCGAGCATCTCGGCGATGGCGTTGTGCTCCTGCGCGAAGACCGTGTGGAGCAGCTCGAGGCCGACCCAGAAGTTCTCGCGCATGCCAGTGTCGGCGTAGCCGCCCTCACCCTCGGGGAGCAGCCCGTTCTCGCGAATCAGGAGCTTGCCGCCCTCGTGGGCGCGGAGCCGGTCGGCGGTCTCCTGGTCGCTGCCGTAGACCTGCGAGCCATCCCACCAGTGGGTGACCTCGTTGGTGAAGGTCGGGGGAAGGGCGTCGTCGCGGCCGGCGACTCGCGTCGGATCCTCACGGGTCGGCGGGATCAGCAGGTTCTCCATCCGGTACCGACGGCGAAGCGGGTCGTCCCGATCGAGAGGGATCTGGATGAAGTTGCTCGGGTCCATGTGGCCACCATGCCCATGCCCATGCCCATGCCCGTGCCCACCGCCGTAGTGCCCGTGGCCACCATGCCCGTGCCCGTGCCCGTGCCCGTGCCCACGGCCGTAGTGCCCGCGCCCGCGGCGGCTCCCAGGCGCGGAGTGCGGCGCCGGCCCGTGGTCGAACCAGTCGTGGATCTGGAACTGCGTCCACGCGCCGGCGAGGTTGTTCAGGAAGGTGACCGGCTTGAACCCGTTCCGCGGTCGGCGAAGCAGCTCACGGCTCACCGTTCGCGGGTTCGGCGTCAGCATCCCGCCCGGGATCGGATGCCCGTACGCGAGCGGCACGTTCCGACCGAAGCGCGTCCCCTGCGCACCCATCAGCGGGTTCGTCGGGTCGTTGCAGGTGCCGTCGAGGGTTCGGGAGGTGTAGGGGCCGGTCTCGCAGATCAGTCCGCTCCGCGCCGGGTCGGTGACCAGCGGGACCCCCGACCCGACGTACATGTCGTGGAGGTTGTAGGTCTCGAGAATGCCGCGCATCAGCGCCAGCTTCGCGAGACCCCGCTCGCGGCCGTCGTAGTACCAGTTGGTCCACGGACCGGTGAAGAGGTCGCCGTAGAGCGCCGGATCCTGCGCCAGCGTCAGGAGCTGGAAGAGGTCCGAGGCGAGCACGGTGGCCGCCGGCGGACCGCTCGGTCCGATGCAGACGCCGGGCACCCCCGTCATGGGGTCGTCCGGGCAGCACAGACCCTGGGTCTCGGACACCGGCTCGCAGACCGTGCCGTCACCGCAGGTGAGCGCGCCGTCCAGTGTGCAGTACTGAGCTTCGGCCGATGAGGTCGCCCCAGACCACATCACCAGTACCAGAGACGCACCCAGCGCCGGATTCAAAAACTTCTTGAAGTCCACGCAACCCACCTTTCTGTCTAACGATGTTAGACCCCGGCGGGGATGATTTCCAGAAAATCTCCAGTTATTATGCGCACTTGACCTACAGGTGATCCTCGTGCGCACACTCACACACGCGCAAAGCAGGCGTAACTTTCCGTGGATGTACGGTTTTCGTCCATGCGGGACGGGGGCCGAACGGCGGCCCAGATCGGCGGCGACAGGAGGTCCGAGCGACGCTCAGACGAGCATCTCGGTGATGGGACCGGTCGCGGCGTCGTTCCCGAAGGTGGCCAGCGGCACGTCCATCGCGTGCGCGATCGACAGGAAGAAGTCGTTGTGCGGTCGCCCGTCGGTACGCCAGGAGCGTTCCGGATCCTGCGTGCGCTCGAAGCGGATGTACCGCCCGGTGCGTACCGAGTCCTGAAGTCGTCCGACGGTGAACCACGGGAGGCGCTCCACCGAGTGGCTGCCGTTCGAGATCTGGCTGACGTACACGACCAGCGTGTTGTCGAGCAGCGTCGTGCCATCCGGCTCGATGCGCGACTCGAGCATGTCGAGGAAGTTGGCGAGCTTCTCCATCGTGGCGAGGTGCTGGCGGCGAATCGCCCCGCGCGCGTCCCCATCCGCGCTTTGCCAGGTGCTGTCGTCGTTCACCTTGTGGGTCAGGTCGTGCGGGTTCTCCGACTCGTGGTTCCCGTTCGTGTAACCGAAGGTGTAGCCCGGCGCGTCGTGCAGCAGGATGGTCGCGACCCGCGTCACGTCGGCGTGCAGCGCCGCTGCCACCAGCTCGCTGTTGAGGTCCGCCGTCGCCTGCCAGATCGCGTCCTTGCCCGAGTCCGGCACGTTGTAGCCGAAGTCCACGCTGTCCCAGCTCGAGATGATCTCCATCCCGGGCATGAGCCCCGCGCGATCCGTGCCCAATCCGAGCCGTGCCTCGAGCGTGGCGCGCGTGTCCAGGTGCTGCCGCACCTTCTCCGCGTCGGCCCGCGGCAGTCGGCGGATGAGCTCCTCGTGCTCGCTCGTCACGAAGCCCGCGACCATCTCCCGTCGCCGTGCCGCGCGCGCCGCGGCTTCCGGGTCCGAGCTGCCGACGGGGAACGCGCGCTCGTAGACGTCGGGAGGCTCGTAGAGCACCGGCATCCGCACGCCGGCGTCCGAGTAGAGCGGCGAGCCTTCGGTCCCGTTGCGCCACGCGCCCGCGGTGACCTCGAGCGAAGGAAGGCGGGTGACCGGTCCGTCGGCGTTGAGTCCACGCGCGATCGCCTGATCGATCGACTCGCCGCCCGCGAGGTCACCCGTCAGGCGGTTGGCCGCCGTCATGCAGTGCGTCTGACCGTTGTGATGTGCGTTGCTCGCACCGGTCGGGTCACGCCGCGTCGAGACCATGTCGAGGTTCTCGAAGAGGATCATCTGACTGCGGAAGCGGGCGAGCGGTCCATGCAGCTCGCTGAGCTCGAACTGCGTGTCGCTGAGCACGTTGGTCGGCTCCCAGCTCCCCGGGAGGGACCCAGAGCCACCGTAGAAGAAGACCACGCGCTTGGGCACCGAGACCTGTCCACGGGCGCGCCGCCCGACGATCGGAACGCTGAGCGCGGCGGCGCCCAAGCCGATACCGCGGAGGAAGGAACGTCGCTTCATGCTCATTCGGACACCTCCGGTCGGAAGCGGAACGCATTCGAGGTCACCAGGGCCACCAGCATCTCCTTCGGGTCGTCCACGTCGCCGAGCGTGTCGGCGAGTCGTCGAATCTCACAGGCGTCGGGCGCAGCCTCCGAGCGGCCGAGCGCGAAGCGGTACCACTGCGTCGCGAGGCACTCCCGCATCATCGCGTCTTCCGCGAGGGTCTCGCCCAGCTCGACCGCGTCGGCGACCTCTTCGCCCCAGAGCATCCCCGTCGGGTCCACCGTCGCGCCGTTCTCCTCCAGCCGGTACCGGCCGAGCCCGTCGTAGCGCTCGAAGGCGAAGCCAATCCCGTCGATGGCGTCGTGACAGTTCGAGCACTCGGCGGTGCCGTGCGTTCGCTCGAGCTTCTCGCGCGTGGTGAGCAGACGACCGCCCTCGACGGGCTCTTCATCGGCCACACCGATGTCCACGTCGTCCGGCGGGGGCGGCGGCGGGGTGCAGAGCACCCGACCGAGCACCAGCACGCCGCGGAGGATCGGCGAGTGCCCGATGCCGTGCGAGGTCGACGCGAGCACGCCCGGCTGGGTGAGCAGACCGGCGCGCTCGGACTCCGGTAGGGTCACGGGCACCAGCTCGTCGGAGCCCGGCGCGCTGACGCCCATGAGAGGCGCGAGCCGGTCGTTGACGAAGCCCTGCCGACCCGCGAAGAGCTCGTGCGTCGAGCCGCTCTCCCAGAAGGCGTCGTTCACGAAGGCCTCGACCGACGCTGCGAGGTCGCGGCGGAGGGCACCGTCGAGCTCCGGGTAGCGTTCCCCGTCGAGGTCGAGCTCCGCCAGTCGGTCGAGGTCGAGCCAGCTCGCGTGGAAGCGCTGCACCACGTCGCGTGCCCGCGGGTCCTCGAGCATCCGGCGGGTCTGCGCTTCGACGGCCGCGGCGTCGGAGAGCTCGCCACCCGCCGCAGCGTCGAGCAGGGTCTGGTCCGGCAGTCCACCCCAGAGGAGATAGGAGAGGCGCGTCGCGACCTCGTGCCCGGAGAGCGCGACGAGCCCGTCGGGCGCCGGCAGGCTCGGGTCGCCGAGCTCCGGTCGGTAGAGGAACGAGGGCGACTCGAGCACGCCGGAGACGTAGGCCGCGACCGCCGCATCGAAGCCGAGCTCCGCGCGGAGTGACTCGAAGAAGCTGGCCATGCGCTCTGCTTCGGCGGCGTCGAGCGGGTGGCGGTAGGCGCGCTCCCCGACCTCGAGCGCGATCGTGCGTCCACACGCGGCGTCTTCGGTCGTGCACGGCCACCAGCTGCGGTCGGCCGCGACCACCGCGCCCACGCGCTCGGCGGCGCTGTTGAAGATCTCGATGTTGGTCGCGCTCACCCCCTGGCTGAGGGCGTTGTTGTCGAAGCCATCGACCTCGGCATCCCGCTCGAGCTCGAGCTCCGGGATCGCCACGCCGGGGAAGAGGCTGCCGACGCTCTCCCGGTACTCGTCCGGCGTCAGTCGCCGGAGCGGCGCATCGGCCGGCCGGTAGTCGCCTTCCGAACAGTCCAGCGGCACGGGGCCACCCGGGACGAAGGGCTCGTCCGGCTCACCGTTCGGGGAGTCTCCGATCACGCCCTGGCAAGCCAGGAGAGCGACCGACGCCAACATCCACCATCCACGCATCGCAGGTAGGAGGCGCGAGCCTGAAAAAGTGGCTCAACGAACGTCCGATTTCTGCACAGCGGGACGCTTCGTGCGCAATCAGTCGGGGACCTCGGACATTTCCGTCGGGCAGGCCGCGCTTTTCATCGACTCGAAACCTGACCGAAATCTTCGCCTCCTAGGGTGCTCCGAATGCTCGCGCGACCGCGATCCGAACCGCGAACGACCGAGCCGACCGAGCGCCGGGAAGGCCCCGAGCGGCGGTGGCGCGCCTGGCTCGAGGTCGGCCTCCGTCGACGCGCGGGGCGGACGCGGATCGGACCGCTCGCGCACGAGGGGCCGCTCCGGATCCAGCGCGCCTTTCACCCCGAGCCGGACGGAACCGCGCATGTGGTCGTGCTGCATCCTCCGGCCGGATGCGTGGGTGGAGACTCGCTGCGCGTCGGCGCGTCGGTCGACCCCGAGGCGCGCGCCCTGCTCACCACGCCGGGCGCTGGGAAGATCTACCGGACCAACGGCTATCGCGCGTCGCTCGTGACGCGACTCGAGGTGGGCGCCGACGCCTGGCTCGAGCACGTGCCGCAAGAGATGGTGGTCTACGAAGACGCCGACGCGGCGCTCGAGACGGAGGTCCACCTGGCGCCCGGCGCGCACTTCCTCGGTTGGGAGGTGGTCTGCCTCGGTCGACCGGCGGCCGATGAAGGCTTCGAGACCGGATCGCTCTGGCTGGACTTCACGGTCCACGACACGGGCGGTCCGATCTTCGTCGAGCGCGGTCGCATCGATGGCGGCTCTTCCGCCGGCGCCGCTGCGTGGGGGCTGCGCGGTCACGCGGCGTTCGGGACCCTCGTCGCGACCGTGGACGCACCGGCGGACGCACTCGCCTCCGCCCGTGAAGCGCTCGCGCCCTTCCCCGAGTCCGCCGCCACGTTGCTCGACACCCCTCACGGCGCGCTGCTCGTCGCCCGCGCGCTCGGACCCGACGGCACCCGGGTGCGGCAGGTGCTCGAGGCCGTGCGTCATCGCGTCCGCGACGACTGGAACCGTCCCCGCATCGACCCAGGAATCTGGAGGAGCTGATGGAGCTATCACCGAGAGACAAGGACAAGCTGCTCGTCTTCTGCGCGGGCTTGCTCGCCGAGCGGCGACGCGAAGCCGGCATCAAGCTGAACTACCCGGAGGCCATCGCGTTCATCTCGTCGGCGATCCTGGAAGGCGCTCGCGCGGGAAAGACCGTCGCGGAGCTGATGACCCTCGGTACGACCCTGCTCACCCGTGAAGAGGTGATGGATGGCGTGGCCGAAATGGTCGACGAGGTGCAGGTCGAGGCGACGTTCCCCGACGGCACGAAGCTGGTCACCGTTCACGAGCCGATCCGATGAGCGACACCCCTTTCATCCCCGGCGAGGTCCGCGCGGCCCCGGGCACCATCGAGCTGAACGCCGGCCGCCCCAAGACGACCCTCGAGGTCGCCAACGGCGGCGACCGCCCGGTGCAGGTCGGCTCGCACTATCACTTCGCGGAGACCAACCCGGCGTTGAAGTTCGACCGGAAGGCCGCCCGCGGCATGCGGCTCGACATCCCCGCCGGCACGGCGGTGCGCTTCGAGCCGGGGCAGACCCGCGAGGTGACGCTCGTCGCCTACGCCGGTGCGCGTCGGGTCTTCGGGTTCAGGCAGGAGGTCATGGGCGACCTCGACGGGAGCGACGAATGAGCACGCTGGACCGCCGCGAGTACGCGGCCATGTACGGACCCACCACCGGTGACCGGGTTCGACTCGCCGACACCGATCTCTGGATCCAGGTCGAGGAAGACCGAACCATCTACGGCGACGAGGTGAAGTTCGGCGGCGGCAAGGTCATCCGCGATGGCATGGGCCAGAGCCAGCGCTTGCGCGCCGAGGTGGTCGACCTGGTGATCACCAACGCGCTCATCGTCGACCACTGGGGCATCGTGAAAGCCGACGTCGGCGTGAAGGACGGTCGCATCGTCGGCATCGGCAAGGCCGGCAACCCCGACGTGCAGCCCGGCGTGGACATCGCGCTGGGTGCGTCGACGGAGGTGATCGCGGGCGAGGGCCAGATCCTCACCGCGGGCGGCATCGACGCGCACATCCATTTCATCTGCCCGCAGCAGATCGAAGAAGCACTCGCCAGCGGCATCACGACGATGCTTGGCGGCGGCACCGGCCCGGCCACGGGCACGAACGCCACCACGTGCACACCCGGCGCGTGGCACATCCACCGGATGCTCGAGGCCGCCGAGGCGTTTCCGATGAATCTCGGCTTTCTCGGCAAGGGGAACGCGAGCCTGCCGGAGCCGCTCGAGGAGCAGATCCGCGCCGGCGCGATGGGACTCAAGCTCCACGAGGACTGGGGCACCACACCGGCGGCGATCGACAACTGCCTGACCGTCGCCGAGAAGATGGACATCCAGGTCGCGATCCACACGGACACGCTCAACGAGTCCGGCTTCGTCGAGGACACCTTCGCCGCGATGAAGGGACGGGCGATCCACGCCTACCACACGGAAGGCGCCGGCGGCGGTCACGCGCCGGACATCATCACCGCGGCCGGTCGCGCGAACATCCTGCCCTCGAGCACCAACCCGACGCGGCCCTACACGGTGAACACGATCGACGAGCACCTCGACATGCTCATGGTCTGTCACCACCTCGATCCGAAGATCCCGGAGGACGTCGCGTTCGCGGAGTCGCGGATCCGGAAGGAGACGATCGCGGCCGAGGACATCCTCCACGACCTCGGCGCCTTCAGCATGATCGCGAGCGACTCGCAGGCGATGGGCCGGGTCGGCGAGGTGCTCATCCGGACCTGGCAGACCGCGCACAAGATGAAGGTGCAGCGCGGCAGCCTCCCGGAGGACCCGGCCGAGCACGACAACTTCCGCGTTCGCCGCTACATCGCCAAGGTCACCATCAACCCGGCACTGACCCATGGCATCGCGCACGAGGTGGGCTCGATCGAGGTCGGCAAGCTGGCGGACCTCTGCCTCTGGAAGCCGGCCTTCTTTGGCGTGAAGCCCTCACTGGTGATCAAGGGTGGCTTCATCGCGGCCGCGCCGATGGGCGATCCGAACGCCTCCATCCCGACGCCGCAGCCCACCCACTTCCGGCCGATGTTCGGCGCGTTCGGTGGCGCGCTCGCGAGCACCTCGGTCACCTTCTTCTCGAAGGCGGCCATCGCCGAAGGCGTGCCCGACGCGCTCGGGTTGAAGAAGCGGGCGGTGGCGTGTCGAGGCACGCGGAGCGTCCGTAAGAAGGACCTCGTCCTCAACGACTACGCTCCGGCGATGGAGGTGGATCCGCAGACCTACGAGGTCCGCGCGGATGGCCAGCTCTTGACCTGCGAGCCTGCCGACGTGCTGCCGATGGCGCAGCGCTACTTCCTGTTCTGATGCTGGAGATCCGAGAGCGCCACGAAGGCGAGGCGAGTGCGTCCGCGTCGCTGACCCTGCCCTTCGACCTACGGCAGCGGAGCCGGCTCCGCGCGACCCTCGACGACGGTCGCGAGGTCGGCCTCTTCCTGCCGCGCGGGACCGTGCTCCGCGGTGGTGACCGGCTGCTCGCTGCGGACGGGACCGTCGTGGACGTGCGCGCGGCCGACGAGACGGTGTCGACCGTGCGCGCGCCGGTGCAGCGGCTGCTCCACGCCGCCTACCACCTCGGCAACCGGCACGTGCCGCTGCAGATCGGCGAGGGGTGGCTCCGCTACGGCCACGACCACGTGCTGGACGACATGGTCCGCGGGCTCGGCATGGAGATCTCGTGCGAGGAGGCGCCTTTCGAGCCCGAGGGCGGCGCCTATGGCGGCGGTCATGGCCACGGTCACTCCCACGGCCACGGTCACTCCCACGATCACGATCACCCGCACGACCACGACCATGGCCACGGGGAGCTCTCGTGAGTCTCCCGCGCCTCCTCCAGCTGGTGAGCCCGGCGCTGCCGGTGGGTGGCTACACCTACTCGCGCGGTCTCGAGACCGCGGTCGAGCGGGGATGGGTCACCGACGAAGCGCAGACCCGCGCGTGGATCGCCGGGCTCCTCGAGCACTCGGTGGCGACGCTGGACGGCCCGCTGGTGGTCCGGCTCCATCGGGCCCTCGCCGGCGGCGACATGGCGACCGCGCGCCGCTGGGCGCGGCTGGCCGACGCCACCCGGGAGACCTCCGAGCTGCAGGCCGAGTCGCGGCAGACGGGGAGGGCGCTCGTTCGGCTCCTGGTCGACCTCGAGCTCGCCGACCCACCCCCGGCGCCCATCCGCGAGGCCCACGTCGCCGCGTTCGCGCTCGCGTCCGTCGCGCTCGGGCTGGATGCGGACACCGCGCTCCGCGGCTTCCTGTGGACCTGGCTCGAGGGCACCGTCGCCGCCGCGATCAAGCTCGTCCCGCTCGGGCAGACGGCAGGCCAGCGCATCCTGCTCCAGCTCGGACCCGAGCTCGAGCGCGCGGCCGAGCGTGCCGCGACCCTCCCGGACGAGGCGCTCGGCGCGCTCGCTCCGGGGCTCGCGCTGGCGAGCGCGCTGCACGAAACTCAACACACCCGACTCTTTCGATCCTGAGGAATGAACCATGAGTGAACGACCCGTCCTGCGCGTGGGTATCGGTGGCCCCGTCGGCTCCGGCAAGACCGCCCTCGTGGACCGGCTCTGCAAGGCCATGCGCGACCGCTACCAGCTCGCCGTCGTGACCAACGACATCTACACCCGCGAGGACGCCGAGTTCCTCGTTCGCTCGGAGGCGCTGCCGCCCTCGAGGATCGTGGGCGTCGAGACCGGCGGCTGCCCGCACACCGCGATCCGTGAGGACGCGTCGATGAACCTCGCCGCCGTCGATGATCTCGTCGAGAAGCACGCGCCCCTCGACCTGGTGCTGATCGAGAGCGGCGGCGACAACCTCGCCGCCACCTTCAGTCCGGAGCTCAGCGATCTGACCCTCTACGTCATCGACGTCTGCGCCGGAGACAAGATCCCGCGCAAGGGCGGACCGGGGATCCAGAAGAGCGATCTGCTCATCATCAACAAGATCGATCTCGCCGAGTACGTCGGCGCCTCGCTCGAGGTCATGGACCGTGACGCGAAGAAGATGCGCGGCGACCGCCCCTTCGTCTTCACGGACCTGAAGCACATGAAGGGCCTCGACGAGGTCGTCTCGTTCATCGAGCGCGAAGGGATGCTCGCCTCGTGATGGTCGCGCTCGCAGGGCTCGGCGCCGGTGCGCTGCACGTGGTCAGCGGCCCCGACCACCTGGCCGCCCTCGGACCCGTTGCCGCCAGCGCGCCGGAGCGAGCCGTGCGACTCGGTGCGCTCTGGGGCGTCGGCCACGGGGTCGGTGTGCTCGCGGTCGCCGGCGTGGGGCGCCTCGGCCTCGAGGCCTTCGAGCTCTCGACCCTCTCCGGCTGGGCCGAGCTCGCCGTCGGCTTCGTGCTGGTGCTCCTCGGGCTGCGCGCGATGAAGGCCCACGCGCACGAGCCGCCAACGCGGCCCGCGGGGAGCGCGCTCGGTGTCGGTCTGCTGCACGGCGCGGCGGGCGCGCATCACCTCTTCGCGGTGCTCCCGGGGCTGCTCCTCGAGCCGACGGAAGCCATCGTCTACTTGGGCGGATACCTCGTGGCGGCGGTGCTCGCGATGGCCGCGGCCGGCGCCATCGTCGCGCTCGGCCTTCGCAACCGTGACAGCGCCGCGCGGGTTCGGGTGCATCGGCTGCTCGGAGCGGGTGCGGTGCTCACCGGCGTCTGTTGGATCGGCCTCAGCCTGGGCTGACGCGGAGGACCAGCGTCAGCTCGCGCTCCCGGGAATCCTCACCGGTCCCGACCTGACCGTTCTCGTTCATGCCCGTGCAGTAGACGTCACCGAGGACGTCCCGCGCGCACGTGTGGAAGCGGCCGGTCGACACCTCGCTCCACGACTCGCTGGGCGGCGGAGCGATGATCGCCGGCACTTCGCGGTCCGCGATGTCGCCGGTGCCGAGCTGCCCTTCGATGCCCCGACCCCAACAGGCGATCACGCCGCTCTGGATGGCGCACGCGTGGAAGGTGTCAGTGTCGGTGGCTTCCCAGGGGCCGCTGTCGCTGAGCATCGGCTCCGGTCGCGAGGTGCGGTCGCCGCTCGCCAACTGGAAGAAGCTGTTGTCGCCCCAGCACCAGAGCGAACGGTCGGCTTGAATGCCGCAGCCGTGGTTCTGCCCAGCCGCGAGCTCCGTCCATGGGCCGGTCGACGCTCTCGTGGGCGTGCGCACCTGGATCGGCGCGCCCGGTCCGAGGGCGAGATGAAAGCTCGAGTTGCGACCCCAGCACCACAGGTCGTCGCCGCGGACGCCGCAGGTGTGTCCCTGGTGCGCGGAGACGCGCACCCAATCCGTCTCGGTCCCGACCTGCGTCGGGTCCGGTGTGGAATCGACGCTCGCGGGCTCGATGCCGAGCTGCCCTTCGGAGTTGCGGCCCCAGCAGTAGAGCGCGCCCGACGCGAGGATCACGCAGGTGTGCGCCTGGCCGACCTCCACCTCGACCACCGGCCCGGGGAGCGGCACTTCCGTCGGCACGTCTCGGGAGCGACGGTCGCCGAGGCCGAGCTGGCCATCGTCGTTCGTGCCCCAGCAGAAGAGCGCCCCCATGGAGTCGAGCGCGCAGGTGTGCGTGTTGAGCGCGACCACCGACACGAAGTCCGCGTCGCTCTCCACGGCGACCGGCACGTTCGAGTCGCCCGCCGAGCCATTGCCCAGCTGTTCCCCGGAGTCCGACCCCCAGCAGTAGAGACCATCGGCGCCGATGGCGCAGGTGTGGTTGGTCGCCGCAGCGACCGTACGCCGGCCTTCGATGGCCGGCATCGCCATGTCGCGCATGCCGAAGTCGCGAGCGCCCTGGTCCGGGAGGGATCCGTCGCGGGTCGTCAGGACCGCGCCGTCCTCGACGCAGCCGGTCAGCAGCACGGCGAGCATCAGCGCCCTCACAATCGCACTCCCACCCCGAGCGTCAGCGCGATCTCCACACCGCCGGTCCCCACGATGCGTTCCCCGTTCGCGGTAGCGCCGATTCCGGCGATGGCGCCGCCGATGGTCGCGCCGAGCCTCAGCTGGAACGCCCCGAGGTGGGCCCGCCCCTCGAGGCCGCCGTGGACGGATGCGGTGGCTCCGCTGGTCTCCGTGCCCTCCGTGAGCGGGTCGCTCGCCGCTCCGCGGTATCGCGCCCAGCCGCCACGGGCGCCGAGGATCGCCGCGAGCTGGAGTCCGTCGGTGCTCCCGACGAGGCTCGCGATCAGATCGAGCCCACCGCGTACCGCGAGCCCATCCACGTTCCCGACGTCGACCACCTCGTTCTGTGCGCGGGCAGCGCTCGCCGCGAGAGCGACCGCGAAGCGTTCGTGGACGCCGATCTCGATGCGCAGCTCGCCGCCGCCGAAGAGCGAGCCGTCGCCGTGCCAGCGGAGCGTCCCGCCGATCGAGAGGAAGCGCGCGGACGCCGGTCGCCCCGTCGTCTCTTCGCTGACGGCGCGGCGCTCGCGATCCACCATGGCGCGGACCGGCGCCGGCGGTTCGATCGCCGGCTCGGGGGCGTCGACGAGCACGAGCTCCGCCCAGCTCGCGCGAAGGAGCTCGTCGGCCGCGACGGCGATCGCGAGCGGTCGGCTGTCGTCGGGGAAGTCGCCCAGCTCGAGGGCTCGCTCGACCCGTTTGGCGGTGACCCGGTCGCGCACCTCGACGCGAACCGAGTCGGGACCGTCTTCGATCAGATGGAGCGAGGCGATGGGCGGACGGTCGCTCTCGACCTCGAGACAGAGCACGAGGTCCTGCACCTGGAGAGCCGCGCGGAGCTCCGCGACCACGGCGCCCTGTCGACCCTCGGGCCATTCGCCCTCGAACTGCAGACCGACCGAGGCGTCACTGACCTCGCATCGCTCCGCGCGCACCTCGGCGGCGCTGCCCAGGAGGGCGGCGAGGGCGAGGGCGATCGGGGCGGTGCGCACTGACGCCAGGGTCACCCACAAGTGACGTTGGAGTCACTCACAAGCGTGGGTCACGTCGACTACGTGGCGACCGCTGGGGTGCCGGCGCAGGTACGCTTCCTTGCTTCGCTCACAGGCCGCGGTGTTGCCGGCGGCGTCGTAGGCTTCGACGAGGCGGGCCCGCGCGTCTTGCGCGAAGGGGCCGCCGCCGAGCGCGAGCGCTCGACGGAACGCCGACGCGGCGCCACTCGGATCGTTCAACTGGTCGAGTCGGATGCGACCGAGCTCGAAGCTGGCGAGCGCGGCGCGGTCGTCGCGCGGGAAGCGCGCCACGAGTCGAGCGTAGAGCTGGGCCGCCTCGCTCGCGTCGCCGGAGCGGCGCGCTTCGGCGGCGTCGGCGAAGAGCTCGTCCGCGCTCGGGCCGGTGGGGCCGCGCCGGCGCGCTCGGCTCGGCTCTTCGACGGGGATCTCCACGGGCTGGGCCGCGGCTCGGGGCTCCTCTTCGACGTGGGCGTCGCCCTCCCAGTGCTCCCCGGCGCGCAGCCGGACCAGCTCGTCGCCGCGGCGGACGTCGACGGCGCCGCGCTCGACGTCGACGCGGACACGGTCGCCGACGCGAGCAACGCGGAAGGCGGTGCCGACCACGCGGACCTCGACGTCGTCGGCCTCGATGGCGAAGAGCCGATCCGGGTTGCGGACCACGTCGAAGGAGGCCGCGCCCTCTCGCAGCGAGAGCCGCACCTCACGGTCCCCCTCCAGGATGCGCACGAGCTCCGTGCGCGGCTCGGCGGTCACGGCGCTGCCTTCCGGAAGTCGCACCTCGGCGGTCTCGTCGGCGGTCGCGAGCGTGGTGCCGACCCAAGGGGTCTGGCCGGGCCAGCTCACCCAGAGCGCGACAGCTGCCGCCGCTGCGACCACCACCGCGACCGCCCCCCAGCGGAATCGCCGGCGCGGCGCCGCGCGTTCATCGAGCCGGCCCTGGATGGCGGACCAGCTCTCGTCGAGCCGGGGTCCATCGAGCTCGGGCTCGACCAACCCACGTCGGTCCAGCTCCTCTCGTCGTTCGAAGCTCATCGCTCCCTCCTCGCCGCGTGAGCCGAGATCGCATCCTCGGCCTCGCGAATTCTGCGCTTCACCGTCGCCGGCGACCGCCCCATGGCGTCGGCGACTTCCGGAATGGTCATGCCCTCGACCCGCCGCAGCACGATCGCCAGTCGGGCGTCGGTGCTCAGTCGGTCCAGGACCGAATAGACGGATCGGAGCTCGGCGGCGGCCTCGGCCGAGGCCTGCTCTCCGATGAGCCGGTCGTAATCGGCGGGCTCCTGGTGACCCGGCAAGAGCCGGTTCCGGAGCGCTCGCCGCCGGATCCGGCGCCGGGCACTGTTGACCACGATGGTGCCGAGCCAGCGGGCGAAGGCTTGCGGGTCGTCGAGCCGGTCGAGCCGCTCCCAGGCGGTCACGAACGCGTCCTGGACCGCGTCGTCGACATCGCGGCCGGCCAGAAGGCGGTGCGCCATCCCGAAGGCCATTCGGGCGTGCCGGCGGTAGAGCTGCTCGAAGGCTCGCCGCGAGCCGCCACGCGCGTTCTCCACCAGATCCGCGTCCGAGGCCTCGGGCTTTCCGGGGCTCGGCTGGGGTCTCAGGGGGATGACGACGGCGTCGCTCACGAAGGTAGGTGCCTCGAGGTCACGAAATCGGCTCAACTTCCTCGTTTTCGGCTCTCGCTGGAATGGTACTCTCGGCCGCGCTCATGACTCAGGCGTCGGCTGGTACCACCTTCCCCTGCCCCAGCTGTGGGGCTCCCGAGATGGCGTTCGACGCTCCCTCGCAGCTGATGAGGTGCCCCTATTGTGGGCATACTGCGCCGGTCCCGCCACGTCAGCAGGCGCCGGCCCAGCCGCAGGCGCCAGCCCAGCAGCCGGCCGAGGGGGGCGCACCTCCTCAGCCTCAGGCGCCGGCCCCCGTGGGCGCCCATCAGGAGCGGACGCTCCAGGAAGGGCTACAGCAGCAGGCGCAGCAGGCCGGCCAGGGCTACGGGACCGCGGTCCAGACGATGAAGTGCCAGACCTGTGGGGCGACCGTCAGCTTCGCGGGAACGGCCATCTCCCAGAACTGCGACTTCTGCGGCTCGCAGCACGTGCTCGAGCAGCAGTCCCAGCGGCGGGTGATCTCGCCACAGTCGCTCGTACCCTTCGGGGTCGACGAGGGCCGGGCGAAGCAGTCCTTCAAGGGCTGGCTCGGCGGTCTCTGGTTCCGGCCCTCGGACCTCAAGAAGAAGGCGGAGCTCGGCGCGATCAACGGCGTCTACATTCCCTACTGGACCTTCGACGCGCAGGTCTGGTCGCAGTGGCGAGCGGAGGCGGGCCACCACTATTACGAGCAGGAAGCGTACGTCGACGGGAACGGCCAGAAGCAGACTCGGCAGGTCCAGAAGACCCGCTGGGAGCCGGCCGCCGGTCAGCGCCAGGACCTGCACGACGACGTGCTCATCGTCGCGTCCCAGGGGCTCTCGCGCGAGATGGCCCACCGGCTCTCCACCTTCGACACCAGCAAGCTGGTGCCCTACGACCCGCAGTACCTCGCCGGTTGGCGCGCCGAGGAATACGCCGTCGAGCTCTCCGACGCCTGGCAGGAGGCCCAGCAGAAGATCGAGCAGGCGCAGTACAGCCGCTGTGGACAGGACGTCCCCGGCGACACGCACCGGGGTCTGCAGGTCCAGAACCAGTTCAGCGGCGAGACCTTCAAGCACGTCCTGCTGCCGCTCTGGATCGCGAGCTATCGCTACGGCGGGAAGCCCTACCAGTTCCTCGTGAACGGTCAGACCGGCGAGGTGAAGGGCGAGGCTCCGCTGAGCTGGGTGAAGATCATCCTCTTCATCCTGACGATCGTCGCGATCATCGCGGGCATCGTGATCGCCACCCGCAGCTGAGATCAGTCCCTCAGCTCGTCGTCGATCGCTTCGCCGGCGCGCTCGGCGGCCGCACCGACTTCGTCCGCCGCTTCGTCGAGCTCCG
Source organism: Deltaproteobacteria bacterium (assembly GCA_017644045.1). GTDB lineage: Bacteria > Myxococcota_A > Polyangia > Polyangiales > Houyiibacteriaceae > UBA1660. Next base: position 565,048 of record JAEPMI010000004.1, on the reverse strand, counting down.
CCTCGGCGTTCTCACCGGCTTCATCGAGCTCCCGCCCCACGGCTTCCGCGCTCTCCTCGAGCTCTCGGTCCGCCTCGTCGACCGCGTTCTCGACGTCTTCGGCGGCCGACTCGACGGTGGCCGCCGCGGCATCTTCGGTCCGTTCGCTGCAGCTCGCGGCTCCGAGGCCGAGCGCGGCGCTGGCCATGATGGTGATGATCGGCTTGCTCATTCCTCTGTCTCCTCTCGGCGATGTGGTCGATTCGGTGCATCGAGCGTGCCGATCGGAGTCGCTTCACGCGGAGGGACCCACCGTGCGGTCTCGCCACACGTCGGGGCGCCCTTGTGCGAGGGGTCGACCTCAGGTGCCGCTATGCGATGCGGATGGCGAGGGCCGCGGCCCCGACGCCGGCCTTGCGGGCCGGTTCGGTGAGCAGCGAGGCGAGCGCCGACGGAGGCGCGTGCGCGTCGGACTGGAGCACGCCGCCCACCCGGGAGATCGCGGCCTCGGAGAACGCGCTCGCCGAACCGATGAGCAAGAGGTCGTTCGGGTCGAGCACGGTCTCCGCGACGATGACCTGGCCTTCGATGAGCCCCTCGGCCGGTTGGTCTCGGGGCGTCAATCGCTGGGGGTTCCCGCGGCGCTGGAGGTAGACCCGGCCGTCGCCGACCACGGCGACGTGAGCGGCGCCGCCGCTCAAGAGGAGCGCCACGAGACCTGCGTCGGGGACGTCTCGCTCGACCAGGGCGTTGCACGCGTCGATGAGCGCTCCGCGCGCCGCGGCGACCGCGGTGCGAAGGCGCTCGGCCGGGCTGACCGACGAGGCGTTGGCGAGCCCTTCGCCGAGGCCGCGGAGCACGTGCTTGCGCGCGATGCTCCAGCCGCGCGGCCGACCGATGCCGGTCGCGACGGCGAACGCCCGCCCGCCTTCGTAGCGCCCGATCCCGTGGCGGGGGATCGGGTGGCCACGGACCTCTGCGGGCGCGATGCTCTCGTAGGCGTCGTTCCGCATGTGCCGTTTCTACGCGCGGTTGAAGCGGTACTCGCTGACCTGGACGACCAGGGCCGCGAACCCGAGGAAGATGAGGGTCATCAGCGCGATCACCGGGACGCCGATCTCGACGGGGATGTCCGGCGCCGAGTCGGGCATCAGTCCGCCCTTCTCGAGGCCGCCCATCTGTTGCGCGAGGTAGCTCATCGAGATGCAGCGGAAGTAGCCGGGGAGGAACGAGAAGAGGAACTCGATCACGCCCAGGTAGAGCGCGGAGATGATGCCGGAGCCCTCGGGCGCGACGGCGCCCCAGAAGGTGCACACGGTGCAGTAGAAGACGGTCAGCAGTCCGAGCGAGCCCGCCGCTCGGAGGGTGCTGCCGATCTCCTCGACCAGCGCGGTCGGCTCGGTCGCGTAGGCCGCCACATGGAGCACGAGGACCGACCCGACCAGCAGGCCCACGGATAGGACGGTGCCGGCGAGCCACTTGCCGACGGTGATCGCGAAGCGGCCGGTCGGTCGAGTGGACAGGTACGAGAAGGTCCGCCCCTCGACCTCCTCGCCGATCGCCTGCGCGTTGAAGAGGAAGGGAATCAGGAAGGCGAGCAGGTGGAAGAAGCCCCACCGGAGTCCGCTCGAGACCGCCTCGGCGGCGATCTCCGCGGCGCGATCCACGCCCACGTCGCGGCTGGCGCCAGCGTAGCGGGCGGCGACCACGGCGAAGAGCACGAGCACGACCGAGATCACGCCGAGCCGGAGCTTACGGCCGCGCACGAGTCGCCGGATCTGCATCCGGAAGATGACGTTGATCCCTCGGAAGAGGGAGGGCGCCGGCGGCGGCCCGTGTCGCTCGTCGCTCACTGCGAACCTCCCGGCGCCTGGATCTGCTGTTGGTAGCCCTGGCCCGACGCGATGCGACGCGCACCTCCGACGCCGGCGTCCGCGCCGGTGCCTGCGCCCGCGGTCGAGCGTTCGACCAGGTAGTGGAAGAGCGACTCGAGGTCGGCGTCGGGGCTGGTGATGCTCCAGACGTCGATGCCGAGGCCGACCACCGCATCCGCGATGGCCGTGTAGGTCGCGTCCGGATCCCAGCTCATGAACTCGGCGCCCTGCGGCGCGAACTTCACGCCGACGATGCCCTCGACCGACACCAGGTGTGCCGCGAGCTCGCGCGGTCGGTCGCACTCGACTCGCACGTGGTGCGGATGCTCCTCGAGCAGTCCGCGGATCTCGTGGACCCGCCCCTGCGCCACCAGCTGGCCGCGCGCGATGAGGAGCACCTGGTCGGTGAGCGCCTCGACCTCGGGGAGGACGTGGGTCGAGAAGAGCACGACCGCGCCCGCATCGGCCCGGCGGCGGATCTCCTTGAGGATCGTCTGCCGCGAGACGGGATCGGTGCCGGTGAGCGGCTCGTCGAGCAGGATCACGTCCGGGTCGTGCACGACCGCCTGGGCCAGCTTCGCTCGCTGGCGCATGCCTCGGCTGTAGCCACCGATGCGGCGGTCCATCGCCTCTTCGAGGCCGAAGGACTTCAGCGCCTCGATGGCGCGCTCCTTCGCCTCGCCTTTGTCGTAGCCGCTGAGCTCCGCCAGCGAGGTCACCATCTCGACGGCGGTGAGCTCGTCGTAGAGCGCGTCGGCCTCCGGGCAGAGGCCGATGCGCCGCAGCGCCTCGGGGTTGCCGAAGGGGCGGTGACCGCAGACCTGCACCTCGCCGAGGGCGGGCTTGAGCTGGCCGGCGACCAGCCGGAGGAAGGTGGTCTTGCCGGAACCGTTCGGTCCGAGCAGGCCCCACACTCCCGGCCCGAGGTGCAGCGACACCTCCTGGAGGGCCGTCACCTTTCCGTACCACTTGCTCAGGCGGACGGTGCGAATGCTGGCCTCGGTCACGAGATCGCCTCCGCGCGACGGAGTCGGCTCATCGCCAGCGAGAGGCCTCCGATGGAGACCGCCGCGAGGATCGGGAGGGCGTGCGCCCACTCGATGTCGTTCTCGTCCGGCTGCTTGAAGAGCGTGTCGTTCATCTCGTCGAGCAGCGCGGGGATGGAGATCAGCCGCAGCCACTCCCAGTCCGCGACGGCCTCGACGATGACCGCGAGCACGTGGGGAACGATGAAGAGGAGCATCCAGGCCGTCATGGTCAGCGCGCGGCTCTTGCTCAACGAAGACACCCCGACCGAAGCGGTCGACGCGACGACGGCCACGATCCCCGCCTGGATGAGCGCGGGGAGGATGGTGCCCAGGTTCGCGACGCGATCGTCCGGCTCGGCGCTGCCGACGAGGACGAGCACGAGCAGTACGCCCGGGATGGCGAGCAGGCAGAACACCCAGATGGCCACGGCGCTGATGCGGCCGGCGAGGTACTGGACCCGGGTGACCGGCTTCGCGAAGTAGAACTGGAAGCTCTTGTGCTGGAAGTCCTCCGCGATCACGGCCGAGCCGGCGCCGAGGGTGATCATGGTGACGAAGAGCCACATCTGCCACCAGTAGACCGACGAGAGGACCACCCCGGCCTCGATCGGCTCGGTCATGCCCGGGCGCTGGCTTCGGATCCAGTAGTCGAAGCCGACGATGCCCATGGCGATCACCGGCGGCAACCAGCAGAGGAAGGCGGCGATCTTCACCAGCCAGCTACCCCATGCGCGTCGGAGCCCGTGGCGGAGGAGAACCGAGGAGTTGTGCTTCGCGGGCAGCCGCTCGCCGACGTAGGGGCGGTACCCCAGATCGCGAATCGCTTGCCCGCCCGTTTGCCCTTCGGCCTTGGCCATCGCGGGGACCCTACGGGAGCGGATTGGGTCCAGCAAGGGGGAGGCGAGCGCCCCGGCGAACCGGGCTGTGGGGAACGGATGCCAACCCGGTGTCCGTTCTGTTACCTTGCCGCGCATGGTGCTGGGGAGTCGCTTTGGGGAGCGCTCGCTGACCCACGCTCGGCGTAGGGTCGCGCTCGTGTCGGCGTTGCTGCTGGTGGGCTGCAACGTGTTCGACCCGTCCCTGATCGATGACGCCGATCTCGGCGAGACCTTCGACGCCACGGTACCGACCGACATGCGCTCGGCCGAGGGGCTGCGGAAGGTGCCGCCGCGGCCGACGGTCGCCGACGGCGAGTCCGTTCAGCCGGTCGTCTTCGCGCTCCGGGACGTGAACCTCAACCAGGATGGCGAGCGTTGGCGGGAGATCGGCCTCGACCTCGACGGTCTGGACACGCAGCTCCCCGACGTTCAGGTGGAGTGCGTCCCGCCCGATGACTCGGCCGAGCCGCAGCTCGATGGCGAAGAAGGCATCGACAACGTCTTCGGGGCGGAGCTCTTCCCGGTCGTGTCCCTGGCGATCACCGATCTGCAGATGCGCGCTCGGGAGAACCACCTGAACGGCCTGGGCACGATCCTCCTGAGGGCGCGCGATTGGAACGGGACCGCCAACGACCCGCGGCTGACCGTCGAGCTGACCCAAGCCGCCGCCGGGACGAGTGCGGACCCGGGAACGGTGGAGTTCGAGGGCTTCGATCTGGTCAACGTGAGCGACGGACTCGCGCCGCCGCCGCCCAACTGGGATGGCGCCGACCAGTTCTTCGCGCGGGACGACACCTACTTCGGCGGTGAGCCGCTCATCCGCGACGACAACGCCTACATCGCCGACGGGACCGTGGTCATGCGGCTGCCGGACCGCGTGGACATCCTCTTCTTCGTTGGCGCGGACGCCGGCATCACCGTCCGGCTGACCGACGCCTACGCCTTCGCCCAGCTCGACGGGGATTTGATGAACCTGACGACCGCGACGGTCGCCGGTCGCTGGCGCGTGATCGATCTGATCGAGAGCGGCGACAACATCGGCGTCTGCGTCGGCTCGGCCGAGCGCACCATCGTCGAGAACCAGCTCGACAAGATCGCCGACGTTCGGAGCACCCCAGGGACCGGCGGGCCGGGCGTCGCCTGCGATGCGGTCAGTCTCGGCGTGACCTTCACGGGCGTCCGGGCCAACTTCGCCGACCTCGGTCCTTCCCGGCCGCTGCCGAACCCCTGCGCCGACCCCTGAGCCGGTCGGTCAGTCGTCGTCGCTGCCGCTGCTCTGCTCTTCGCAGCGCTCGGCGACCTCTTTGACGGCGTCCGCGTCTTCGCCGTAGGGCGCCACGTCGAGGTAGCGCGCCGCCAGCGCGCAGCCATCCCCCTCGGTGCCGAGCCGGATGGCCAGGCGGGCCATGGCCATGGGTCGGCTGGGCACACCGTCGATCGCGGCGCGGAGGTTCGGGGTCGGGTCACGGCGGCTGCGCGCATCGACGATGGCCATCAGGAGCCGAGCCATCGTGTTGTCCGGGTCGGCCTCGAGCGCGCGCTCGGCGAGGTTGCCGGCCGCGGGGAAGCGGCCGAGGTTCGCTTCGATCCACCCGCGCGTGACGAGGTAGCGCGGGAGCTCCATCGCTGGCGCGTCCGCGTCCGGCGCCGCGTCGGCGGGGAGGGACGCGTCCTTGGCCTCGCGCAGCGCGTCGGTCGCGCGGTTCATCCGCCCCTTGAGCACTTGCGCGAGCGCTTGCCCGAGGTAGGCCTCCACGTCGTCGCCGCCGAGCGCTCGGGCGCGCACGAACATCGCGAACGCCCGGTTGTGGTTCCCCTGCTGCAGCAGGTTCTCGGCCATCGCAAAGCGGACACCCGCGTCCCGCCGCAGGTCACGGCGGCGCGAGAGCTGCGTCAGCTCGCGCATGCCGCGGCGGCCGGTGCCCGCGTCCACGAGGTAGCGCACCCGCGCGAGCGCCGTCGCCTTGTCCACCCGGGTCGTGGCGTCGTCGATCGTGTCGTCGATCGTCTCCCAGGTCTCGGCGGCCTCGTCGAGCGCGTGGGTGATCACCTGCAGCTGGAAGAGCCCCACGAGCGCCTGCACGTTCCGCTCTTCGAGCTCGAGCGCCCGGCCGTAGGACTCGCCGGCTTCGTCCCAGCGCTCGGCGCCGCGCGCCGCATCGCCGAGCTCGGCGTGGAGCTCCGCGTCGTCGGCCTCGCGCTCGACGGCGTCTCGAAGCACCGTCAGCGCCTCCTCCCAGGACTCCTTCGCGAGCAGCACGTCGGCCTTCGCGGCCAGGAGCCGGACGTCCTCCGGGCTCTGTGCGAGCGCGCGCTCGGCCACGCCCATCGCCTCGTCGGCCAGCTCGTTCGCGAGCATGGCGGACACCACCACCGGCGCCACGGCCGGATGGAGCGGGCTGGCTTCGAGCGCGAGCCGGGCCTGCGCGAGCGCCTCTTCGGGCTCGTCGGCATCCAGCTCGAGCGCGGCTCGCGACGCCCTCGCGAGACCCACGTGGTGCGGGCTCTCGGCGGCGCGGTCGTAGCTCGCGCGGGCCTCGTCGAGCTGGTCGTCGGCCCAGCGCGCGTGACCGACCAGCAGGAGCGCTTCCGGAGACGCGGCCACGGTCGACAGGTGCTCGAGCGCGGTGTCGGCGTCGCCGGCCGCGAGGCTGAGCGCGGCGAGCACGCGGCCGCGTCGGTGGGCGTCGGCCACCGGGCCGATCGTCGGGAGCCCTTCGATCGCCTGCCGTGCCTGTTCGGTGGCGCCCGCGGTCGTCAGCGACTCGGCGACGAACCAAACGAAGCCGTGGTCGCCCGGGGGCGCGAGCTCCAGCGCCTGGGCGGCGTGCGAGCGGGCGTCGCGACGGGCACCGGTCCGCGCGGCCTGGTAGGCGAGAATGGCCTCCGCCCAGCCCTTCTCCGCGCGTGTGGCGCTCTCGGCGGTCAGCACCGACTCGGCCGCTTCGCTCGCACCCTCGCCGAAGCTCTCGTGGAGGGCGCGGGCCCGAGCGAGGTCCGCCGCGGGACCCTCGGCTCCGTCCAAGGTCTCCAGCGCTGCCGCGGCGTTGCCGGTCGCGGTCAGTGCCTCGGCGTGATGCGCCACGTAGCGCGCTCCGGGCACCAGCTGCGCCGCGCCCGCGGCCTCCGCCACACCGTCCGCTCCGTTGGCGACCTGAGCGCGGCTCTTGGCCCACGCGGTCTCCGCCGCGAAGTCACCCGCGCTGATCAGGCGGTTGGCTGCCTCCAGCGCGACCGCCGCTTCGCCCTTGGCGAGGGCCACGTACACGGAGGCCTTGAGCCGTTCGGACGCTTCGTGGGCGTCGTCTTCCGGCACGGCCGCGACGGCGGCCTCGGCGTCCGCGACCGATCCTTCACCCGAGAGCGCCAGCATCGCGGTCAGCCGGGCACGAAGGCCGGGGAGCTCACCGGAGTCGAGGGTGTCGAGGGCCGTGCGGATGTCCGCGGTGCGACCCGTGGACCCGGCGGTCTCGGCGTTGGCCTCGACGGAGTGCCGGTGCCAGAAGTGCCGGACCGTCCAACCGGTGAGGGCGAGGAGGATGACGAGGCCGATGCCCGCCAGGATTCGGCGGACGCGTTGCTTGCGTCGTTCTTCCGGCGGGAGGAGGACCTGACTGACCGGATCGAGGCTCGGCGACCCCTTGTCGACCGAGAACAGATCCGAACGCTCCTCTTGGCGGGTCATATCCCCGCGGAATCATCGCGGAAGTGCGCCGCTGAGCGCAAGTTCCGCGATGTCGGAGGTCTGGATGCGGGCTCGCGGCTCGCGACGAGCCGCGTCAGATGCAGCCCGGGTGCCCGCCCCAGAACTCGATCCAGGCGCGGGGGTCGTCGAACCACCAGTCGATGAGAAGGTGCTCGAACTCGGCCTCGAGGCGCGGCTGCTCACCTTCGAGAAGCGGCTCCAGGTCCGCCACGTCGCGAAGGGTGCCGGCGTTGTTCGGGGTCAGCACCGGGCCACCCTCGCCGTCGGTCGAGGTGGTGTCATCGGAGATGGGGGTACGCCCCTGGATCTCCCAGGCGCCGCGGATGGCGTCCACGTCCCCGATTCGGGGCACGCCGTTCGGCGCGGCCCAGGCCACGAGGTAATCGCCGTGCACACCGAAGCCGACCGCGGTGCCATCCGCCGGGTCACCGATCTCTTCGAGCGTCAGCGGCTCCAGTGCGATCTGCGGCGCCAGGTAGTGGATCTCGGAGGTCAGTGCTCCGACGTCCACCGCCGTCAGGCCGGCTCCCGTGGAGCTGGTGTCGGTTCCGGCGCAGCCCGCCAGGGCCACCGCCAAAGTCATCGTGAGCATCGTGATCCGTCGCATCGCCGTCCTCCTGTTCGCGCACGCCCGCGCGCAGACAGTGGTGAGCATACACACGATGCGTGAGGGGGCTCAATATCCCTGCGAGCGGATGGGCCAGAGAACGAAGATCGCCAGGTTCCACACGAAGTGGGTGGTGATCGGCGCCACGAGGCCACCTCGCCACCGGCGCATCGCTCCCCAGGCGAGGCCGCAGGCGAGCGCGAGGGCGACCAGGAGCCAGCTCCCGCTGGCGATCTGGGGAAGGGCGTAGAGGAGCGCGGCCGCGCCCACGGCGACCCACCAGGGGCGCTCGGCCAGGAGCTCCATCGCCACCCCACGCCAGACCAGCTCCTCGGCCACCACCGCCAGCGCCAGCACCGGCAGCGCCGCGATCGGTCCTGGGGGGTGCGCGAGGTTGGCGTAGAGCGCGTCGACCTCCGCCTCCGCCCCGGGCACGAGACGGAGGGCGACGGGAGCGACGAGCTGCGTGGCGAGCGCCATCACCGCGCCCGCGATCGCACCGAGTGCGGTCTCGCGGGCGAGTCCCCGGCCGAGCTCGACGCTGGGGCTCGCGTTCGTCAGCCAGGCCGCGCCGATCGAGACGAGCGACGCCAGCGCGACGCCGAGCCAGACGTTCCCCGTTCGACGCGTGAAGAGCGCCACGGCGAACGCGACGCTGGCCACGACCAAGGTGATCGCCGGGCCGGCGTCGAGGCGCTCCGTGTCGATGGACCGGCTACTCAAGGATGCGCCTCGCGACGAAGCTGCCGTGCGAGGGCACGCAGTCGCGATCGGCGATGCGCTCGGACCTCGCCGGCGCTCGCCGCTTCGTCTTCGAGCGCGCTGCCGATCACGGCATCGAGCGGCCTGGGCTCCTCTCCGATCACCGACCAGATCGTCGCGTGGGTCGGGTCGAGGTCGCGGACCACGCCCGCGACGAGCTCGCGGGCCATCGAGAGGTCCACGTTGGTCACCAGCGCGACCCAGTAGCTCGACAGCCGTGGGGTCAGCACCGGGACTCGAACCGCCGTGAGGCGTCGGTCGAGCTGGGCCGCGACGCGTCGGAACACCTCTTCGTGGGAGAGCCGCTCCGGGCCGGGGACCTCGAGGATTCGACTCGGTCCGGCGGGCAGGAAGGCCGCGGCCAAGAGCGCCTTGGCGACGTCCTCGATGCCGACCGGCCAGGAGTGGTTCTGCGTCCACGTCGGCAGCACCATCGCGGGGAGTCGACCGGCGAGATCGCGCACCATCGTCCAGCTCGCGCTGCCGCGCCCGACGATCATCGCGGCTCGGAGCTCCACCGTCTCGACCGACCCCGCCCGGAGGATGGCGCCGGTTCGGGCGCGACTCTCGAGGTGTTTGGACGCTGCGCCTGCCGGCATCACGCCGCCCAAATAGACGATGCGATCGACCCCGTTGTGCTCGGCGGCGCGGCGAAACGCCTCGGCGCCGCGGCGTTCTCGCTCCGGGTAGTCGCCCCCGCCGCCCATCTCGTGCACCAGGTCGTAGGCCACCGAGCAGCCCCTCATCGCGCGGATCATCGAAGCCTCGTCGCCGAGGTCCGCGTGCCGCCATTCGACGTCGGGCGCCGTGTGCGCCGCCTTTGCAGGGTCGCGGCTGCCTCCGACCACGTGGACACCCGCGGCGCGGAGCGCCGGCAGGAGGTGACGGCCCACGAAACCAGTGGCCCCCGCGACGAAGACGGAGAGGGGTGAAGAGTCGCTCATGGGGGGCTCTCCATGCGAACGTCGTGCCGGCCGGGAGCCAAAGCCCGCGCAATCGCGACGAATCCGCTATCCTTCGCCGGGCCCTTGACGAAGAAGAACGAACCGCTGGACGTCACCGCGACGCTGCCGCTCGACGACACGGACTCCCTGCGCAAGCAGGTGTTGAGCTCCGCCATCGCCGAGGCGCGGCGGCCGATGCTCGTGGTGGTGGTCGGTCGCGACGTCGGGCAACGCGCGCGCGTGGCGAACGGATTCACCATCGGTCGGGTGGCCGGCCACGACATGGTGATCACCGACCCCCGGGTGTCCTCGAAGCACTGCCGCATCGAGGATCGCGGCGACGACTGGGTCATCGTCGATCTCGGGTCGACCAACGGCATCCGCGTGAACGGCGAGCGGGTGGAGGAGAAGGCGCTGGCGCCCTTCGACAAGGTCGAGCTGGGCGACACCGTGCTCCGCTTCGAGCTGCAGGACGCCGCCGACCAGGCGTACGACGAAGCGGTTCAGCGGCTGCTGCACGTCGACGACCTCACCGGACTCTACGTGCGCCGCCGCTTCGATCCGGAGCTCGACCAGATGCTCCGCGACGCGGCGGTCGCCGGCGACCCGGTCGGACTGCTCGTGATGGACCTCGACGGGCTCAAGGCGATCAACGACGCCAATGGCCACCTCTTCGGCGCGTACGTGATCAGCGAGTGCGGCAAGGTGATCGGGGCGCAGCTCCCGAGCGGCGGGATCGCCGCGCGCTTCGGTGGCGACGAGTACGTGGCCGCCGCGCGAGGGCTCGATCTCGAGGCCGCGCACGCGATGGCGGAGCGCATCCGAGCAGCCATCGCCGAGCACGAGTTCGTCCGCGAGGGCGTGACCCTGCACCCGGGGATCTCGATCGGCGTCGCGGCGTTCCCTGGCCATGGCCGAACCCGCGAGGCCCTCTTCGAGAAGGCGGACGCCGCGCTCTATGCGGCGAAGCGCGCGGGCAAGAACACCGTCTGCAAAGCCGACGGCTGACGCTCGGCTATAGCCTCTGCCAGTTGCGGCTGATGATGGTCGCGCGGTAGCCGAACCACTGGTTGTCGAGCACGACGCGCTCGGGAGGCGCCTCGGTCACCGGCGCGCCCGGTGCCATGCCGCCCTCGTAGGTCACCACGATCGCGCCCTCGGGCTGGCCATCGAGCCGCTCGTAGCGCCGCTCGGTGACCCGGTCGCCCTCGACCGTCTCGGTCACGCGCTCGCCGTCCATCTCGCCACCTTCGCCCGGCGCGTCTTTGAACCAGGCGCGATGGATGTCGTGGAGGATGTACTCGGGCGGGAAGGGCAGGTCGCGTGGCATGAAGCTCTCGAAGGAGACCTCGGTGCCGCGCTGCGTGAGCACGAACGCGCGGCCGCCGTGCGGAGCGAGGCCGACCAGCACGAGCTCGTCGCCCTGCTTCTGGAGGACCGCGCGGAAGACGTTCTCGCCCTGGGCGTGGGTCATCGTGACCTCCTGCTCCATCGCGAAGTCGCCGTCGAGGCTGCTCGGGGGGACGAGCACGGTCGGATACGGCTCCACCTCGCCGTTCTCGGGGGCCGGCTGGTTGCCACCGCACGCGGCGGCGAGGACGAGGACGAGCAGGAGCGGCATGGTCACGGCGTAGCTTCGCCACGGCCGGGGTGCTACACGCGCTCCATGCGCGACTTCGACTTCGGCGAGCCCCGCCAGGAGGGCGACGAGACGGTCGTCCCCTTCACGGTCCCGGCGGATCTCAGCTACTTCGAGGGCCACTTCCCCGGCGCGCCGATCGTCCCGGGGGTCGCCCAGGTGGTCGCGATCGCCGAAGCACGCGCTCGGGCCGCTTGGCCCGACCTGGGTCCCTCCCGTGGCCTTCGGCGCGTGAAGTTCAAGAAGGGGCTCTACCCCGACGACTCGCTCGAGCTGCGGCTGCAGCGAGACGGGGACAAGGTCAGCTTCACGATCGTCGGCGACGAGCTCCACACCAAGGGCTCGCTGCTCTTCGGCTGACTCGATCGAACGCATCAGCGTGGTTGGGTGAGCTCTGCCGAGCTGTCCCGCAGCGGATCGCTCTCGGTCTCCGGCGGCAGGTCCTTGATCGCGCGCTCCTCGAGCGAGGCGCGGAAGGCCTCCTCGAACTTGCGCTGGGCGTCGTTGCGGCGCTGCAGGCCCTGGTCTCCGTTCTCGCTCGGCTCGACGACGTCGAGGATGCGGAAGCGGTAGCGCGCTCGGCCGGAGGCGGTCTTCCAGAAGGGCACGTTCTTCATGAGGAAGGGGCGGTCGACGTCGACGAAGACCATCACCAGCGGCACCCCCGCGCGCTCGGCGAGCTCGAAGGCGCCGCGCTTGAAGCGGTGGAGCGAGGTGGCCAGCGAGCGGGTGCCCTCCGGGAACATCGCGAGCGGGTGGCCGCTCTTCACGTGGGCGATCATCCGGTCGAGGACGTTCGCGCCGAGGCCGTCGTCGTCCACGTCCGCGTTCGGCAGGTAGTGGGTGCTCCGAAGCAGCGCTCCGAAGAAGAAGAAGTCGTACCAGCTCTTCTTCACCACGCAGGTGAGCCCGGGGAAGGCGTTCAGGAAGAACGTGACGTCGAGCAGGGTGGGGTGGTTCGCGACGAGCACGTACGAGCGCCCCTCGAGCTCGGGCGGCGGCGTGATCTTCTCCGGCACGCCGATGAGGCCCATGATCCGCAGGCAGAGGATGAAGTAGCCGTAGCCCTTGCCGATGAAGGAGGTCGCGATGTCCCGCACCTTCTCCTTGCGGCCCAGCGTGAGGAGCCAGAGGAAGGGGCAGAACACGAGGCCGAGGAGCAGGCTGCCCGTGAAGAACATCACGAAGCAGAAGGCCGAGAGAAAGAGTCGAAGGGGTCGAAGCATCAAGTGGGGGGCGGGCCGATCACCATCGAGGTGTTGATGCCGCCGAACGCGAAGTTGTTGTTCATGATGAAGCGAGGTGCGGTCTCACGCGGCTCCCGCACGTAGTCGAGCTCGCCACACCTCGGGTCGACCTCTTCGAGGTTCCGTCCGCCGGCCAGGAAGCCTCCCTGGATCATGGCGACGCACCAGGCGCCCTCCATGGCCCCGCAGGCGCCGAGGGTGTGACCGACGAAGCCCTTGAGGCTCGCGAAGGGGACCTTGCGACCGAAGACGCTCGCCGTGGCCTGGCTCTCGGCGATGTCGCCGATCTCCGTCGCCGTGCCGTGGCCACAGACGTAGTCGATCTGGCCCGGCTCCACGCCGGCCTCTCCCATCGCGAGCTGCATCACTCGCTGCATGCCCTCCTGCCGCGGCGCGGTCAGGTGCGCGCCGTCGCAGTTGCTGGCGTAGCCGCAGAGCTCGGCGAGAATGGTCGCGCCGCGCGCCTTGGCGTGGTCGTAGCTCTCGAGCACGAACGCGCCGGCGCCCTCGCCGATGACCAGCCCGTCGCGCTGGGTGTCGAAGGGGCGCGGGCTGAAATCCGGCTGATCGTTGTACTTGGTCGACGTCGCCATGAGCAGGTCGAAGGTGACCGCGCTCATGTAGTGCATCTCCTCGGCGCCACCACAGAGCATCACGTCCTGGATGCCGTCGCGGATCAGCTCGTAGGCGGTGCCGATGCCCTGCGAGCCGCTGGTGCACGCGGTGCACGTGGAGGCGATGCGTCCCTTCACCTTGAAGAACTGCGCGACGTTCACGGCGCAGGTGTGGGTCATCAGCCGGAAGTAGGCGTTCGACTCGAGGCCCTTCATCGTGTGGTCGGTGACCACGGGCATGCTGAACTTCTCGGTCTCGCTACCGGAGCCGCTCGTCGAGCCGAAGGAGACGCCGACCCGCTCGCTCTGCAGATCCTCGAGCGCGATGCCGGCCTGGGCGACCGCCTGCTCGGTGGAGTGCACCGCGAACATCGCGACCGGGCCCATCGTGCGGCGCTTCTTGCGCGGGTAGGCCTTCTTCAGATCGAGGCCTTCGACGGTGCCGCCGAGCCGGCCCTGGAGATCCGGGATGAAGTCCCACTCCGGCATGTAGCGGATGCCGTGGCGCCCTTCGCGGAGCGCGCCGACGGACTGCTGGATGTCGTGGCCGATCGGGGTGGTCGCGCCGATGCCGGTGATGACCACGCGGCGTCGTTCGAAGGTGCTCACTGAGGCGCGCCTCCGCGAGGCGCGAGCTGGTTCCACGCGTCGTACATCTTCTTCGAGCCGTCGACGATTTCCCGAGCTGCCGAGCTCTCGCCGAGCGCCTGGGCGACCAGCGAGCGGGTGTGCACGAAGATGGCCTCGTTGCGTGCGTTGATCTCGCGGCGGCTGCGCGGCTCGCCCACGGTCTCGAGCGGGCCGAAGGCAGAGCGGCCGTCGACCGCGTGGTTGCCCTCGTTGCCGTCGTAGAAGCGGCCCTCGGCCTTGAGCGTCTCGGCCGCGTTGCGGAAGAGCGACGCGTAGTTCTGGAGCATCTCGAGCACGAACGCGCGCCGGCGGAGCGAGCTGCGGATGTGCCGCGCGTCGAGATGCTCGTCCTTCACGTAGGAGTCGAAGACGAGGTTGTAGTAGATGGCCGTGTCGAAGAACGCCTTGGCCAGGAAGAGGTCGTAGCTCCCGAAGGTCGGGTAGAGCCCCTTGTAGACCACGAGCGTGATGTCGTAGCGGAACTTCATGTACTCGTCCGCGAGGTCGATCCGCTTGCTCACGTCCTCGCCGGCGAGGTCGCGCCGGATGAGGTCGGTCGTGAGGTCGTTCTCGAAGGCGATGAAGTCCGAGCCCGGGCTGTAGAAGGGGTCCGTGAAAGCGCCGGCGTCACCGACGCACGCCCAGCGCTCCTGGCCGAAGAAGCGGCGGGTCTTGAACGCGAGCTGTCCATAGGCCTGCAGGTCGACCAGCTCCGGGTCGTCACCCAGCACCTCGTCGATGGCGCGGTGCTCGCGCAGGAACGAGAGAAAGCCCTCGGGCTTGTGTTTGGCCGGCGTCCACTGCTCGCGCTCCTGCACGATGCCGACGCTGGTCAGGCCATTCCGGAGCGGGATCAGCCAGAGCCAGTAGCCCGGGTACATGAAGTGGTTGGTGGAGAGCCCACGGGAGGTCCACTTCACACGCGAGTGGAACTCGGCGTTGCCAGTGTCGTCGATGTTCGCGAGCCCACGCAGCCGGCCCCAGGCGGCGGCGATTCGGTGGTCCTTCTCCGGGAGCCGCAGGTCGAGCTTCTTGGCGATGAGGCTCTCGCGACCCGTGCCGTCGACCACCCAGCGGGCCTTCCACTGGGTCTCGGTGGCGTTCTTCGCGTCGCCGTCCTCCGGCGTCTGCACGACCGTGAAGGTGTTCCCCTCGGCGTCGAGCGAGAGATCCTTCACGCGGGCGCCGAGGTGAACCTGCACCCCGTCCTGCTCGTTCATCCGCAACAGGTCCGCTTCGAGGCGGGCCCGATCGAGCTGGAAGCTGGGCCACGGTGGGAGAACGCTCACGCCGATCTCGCTCATCTCGTGGAGGGCGGCGTCCTTCTTCTCCGTGTCGAAGAAGTAGCGGAGGCCGTTCTTCGGAAGATGCTCCTGATAGACGTAGCCCTGGAGACCGAGCTTTCGCGACAGGTAGTTGGTCGCGATCTCGACCGTGGACTCGCCCACTTTGTAGGTGCGCTCCCGGCTCTTCTCGAAGACCGCGACGGACGCCCCCGGCACCTCTCGGCGCAGCTGACGCGCCAGGAGATTCCCGGCGAGCCCTCCGCCCAGGATCGCCACGTCGATCTCGTTCATCGAATCCAAGTGCTCCTCCGACGTGCGTCCACGCCGACTATTCTCTCGGCGGATCGCCCCCGGGCGCTACGTCCCGTTGCGCCCGTCGATCCACCCGCGTTGTCGCCCTTGCATAGCGTCAGCGGGACGTCCCGTCCACGAAAACCGGGGCAGAAGAGTTCAGTCAGGGCGAAACGTCTCCAAGGGTTGGCGAGCCGATCATGGCGGGCCCAACCCTGGCTGTTTGGGGTCGCCTTGTCCGAGTGTAAAGGGGGGCTTTCGCGCAGCGGCACCCCATGATTTCAGTGCTATGCTGGCCGGCCGTGGCAGCTGATTCGAGCATCGACATGCTGGCCGGGGGACCCTTCGACGTCGTCGTGTGCGGCGGTGGGCTCTCGGGTCTCACCTTCGCCCTCCGACTCCTCCGGGAGTCCCCCGACGCGCGGGTGGCGATCATCGACCGGGTCGCCCGACCCCTCCCCGAAGCGTGTCACAAGGTCGGGGAGTCCAGCGTCGAGGTGGCGTCCCACTTCTTCGCGGAGCTCATCGGGCTCTCGGAGTATCTGGACGAGTCCCACCTCCACAAGAACGGGCTCCGATTCTTCACCGGCGACTCCCAGCGGCCGCTCCACGAGCGCCCCGAAGTGGGCCCGCCCGAGTTCCCGATCGTGCCCAGCTTCCAGCTCGACCGCGGTCGGCTCGAGAACGACCTGCGAGCGCGGGTCGAGGCCGCCGGCGCGACCCTGCTGGAGGGGCGCGTGGTGCGCAGCATCTCACTCGGCGAGGAGGGGCACCGAGTCGAGCTCGACGACCGCACCCTGGAGGCCCGCTGGGTGGTCGACGCCAGCGGTCGCCGGCGACTGCTCTCCAAGCAGCTCGACCTGCGGCTCCCGAGCCCGGCGAAGGCCAGCGCGGCGTGGTTCCGGCTCGAGGGGCGCATCAAGGCGCGCGACCTCGTGCCCGAGTCGGAGCGCCAGTGGCACCAGCGCGACATCGCGGACAACCGCTGGCTCTCGACCAACCACTTCGTCGGCCGCGGCTACTGGGTGTGGCTGATCCCGCTCGCGACCGGCTACTCGAGCATCGGCATCGTCGCCGACCACGAGCACCACGATCCCAGCACCTTCAACAAGCCCGAGCGAGCCCGCGAGTGGCTCGCGAAGCACGAGCCGCTCCTCGCCGCCCACATCGAGGAGCGCGGCTTCGAGGACTTCCGCGTGATGCGCGACTACAGCTACCTCACCAAGCAGATGATCTCGCCGGACCGGTGGGCCTGCATCGGCGAGGCCTCGTCGTTCGTCGACCCGCTCTACAGCCTGGGTGGTGACTTTCTCGCGATGAGCTGCTGTTACACCGCGCGCGCCATCGCCGACGATCTGGCCGGTCGCCACGACCCGGAGATCATCCGCGAGCTCGACGCGATCTACCTGCTGCTGGTCAACGACTCCTCGCGGACGCTGAGCCGCAACGGGAAGATCTTCCCACACGGGAAGCTCCTCGGCGCGAAGCTGTGGTGGGACTTCTTCAACTACTGGAGCTTCATGTGCGCCCACTTCTTTCAGCGCGTGTGGCTGGAAGACGCGGCGACGCTCCGGCGCTTCCGTGAGCTCGGCCAGCAGTTCTACGACCTGAACACGACCGCCCAGCGGCTCCTCGAGGGCTGGGCCGCGCTGAAGGACGAGCGCTGCTCCGATGGGCAGAAGCGCTTCGTCGCTCTGCCGCTCACCCGCTCGATCCTCAGCGACGCCCACGTCGCCCTCGCCGAGCGCCGAGACATCGACGCGACCTTCGCCAAGATGGAGGCCGACCTGATCCTCGGTCGCGAGCTGGTCGCCGAGGTCTTCGCGCACGCGCTCCGCGATCTGGGTCGCGAGAAGGCGGCGACCCTCGGAGCCATGCTCGGTGCGGCGATCGGCGGCGAGGAGCCCGAGCCACGCGGTGCCGGGATGGCGCTGTCCCTCGGTGAGCGCTTCACCGTCGTCGATGCGCTGCCTCGGAAGGAGCGCCTCGGTCGCTATTCACAGGTCGCTCGCGACCTCGAGCGGGCTCTCGGCCGGGAGGACGGGGACGCCCCGCTCGGCGAGCTCCTGCAGTCGGCGCTCCTGGGCGCTGGCGCCGCTCCCGCCCCTGCGCCGCGACCCGGCGCCCCGGTGGCCGCGAGCACCAGCGCCAGTTGAGCGCTTGCTCCCCAGCTTGGCGGCAGGTAAAGGGCCCAAGCTCTCCCGAACGAAGAAGCCATGACGCGCGAAGAAATCCAACAATCGATCGTCGAGATTCTCTCGGACTCCTTCGAGCTCGACCCCGACACGATCAAGCCCGAGTCCACGCTCTACGAGGAGCTCGACCTGGACAGCATCGACGCTGTCGACATCTTCGTGCAGTTGCGGGACCTCACCGGCCGCCGGCCGGATCCGGAGCGGGCCAAGGAGGTCCGGACCGTCGACGAGCTGATCACCTTCGTGGAAGAAGAGCTGGCCGCCGCCGAGCGTGGTGACCCCGAGCCCGACGTGCAGATGCCCACTTAGAGCGCTGACCAGGAACTGGCACGGGCGCTTCGCGCCCTGAGCCCGCACCCTGGCGCCATCCTCTCACCTCGAAGATACTCCAGCATCTCCTCGGCTCGAGGACGCACCATGGCACACACCCAGACCACGAACTCACCTCGCGCCAGTTCCTGGTCAGCGCTCTAGCCTTGCACCCGCTCCTCGAACGCCTCCCGCATGGAGGTCCCATGCTCTTCCTCGACGACATCGTCGAGGTGTCCTGGACGAAGATCGCCACCAAGACCGTCTTCGGGCCGGACTTCCTGCTCGCGAAGGATGGCGAGGTCTCACCGCTCGTGGCCATCGAGCTCTTCGCGCAGAGCGCGGCTGCGCTGATGGCCCACCGTCAGGCACAGACCGACGCACCGGACGTTTCGGGCTTCCTGCTCGGCGCGCGGAAGATCGACGTGAGCGTCGACCGCTTCGTCGTCGGCGACGAGGTCCGCACCGAGGCCGAAGAGAAGTGGGGCGCGGGCGCGCTCGCTCAGTTCGCTTGCCGGTGCTTCGTCGGCGACGAGGTCGTCGCCGAGGGCGCGATCAACGTCGCGGCGGGTTCGCTCCCGGCCGACGGCGAGTCGATGCTCTAAGGCCAGAGCGAGTCACGCGCAGTCTCGAACGCGACCTGCGCTCCCGCGAGATCCCCCTCGCCCAAAGCGGACGCCGCTGCATCCAGCGACGCCTGCGCCGGGTCTGATGCCTCCAGCGCACCCCGCGCCTGCGCGATCAGCCAGCCCAGCTGCTCCACGTCCGCCGCCACCGCGTCCGCGCACCCCGTCTGCATCGCCGCGTTCGCTGCACGCGCCGCACCCGCGCACACCGCTTCCCGCGCGAGCGCTCGTTCGTCCGGTGCGAAACGGGTGATGCCGCCACGGAGCGGCTCGCTCGCCGTCGCGCCATAGACCGCGCGGTGGATCGCGCGCCGCAGCGGTGAGTTCCCGATGTAGAGCCCGCCGTCCGGGCCGACGCTCATCACGGCGACCGTCTCGTCGAGCCCTTCCGTGAAGAAGCGCAGGTCGCCGGTCGCTCGGTCGAGCAGACCGACGCCGGTCGTTCGCGGCAACCCCTGTCCCCCGAGCTCTCGACCGACCCCCGCCTGATAGGCGATGCCGCTCTCGGTGATCGCGACCAGGTTCAGGTTGAACGCCCGCTCTCGCGGCTCTGGCGTCGGTCCGGGCGGCGTGACCCGGTAGCGGAGGCTGGCCGAGCTACCCTCGTCGGTCACGCTCACGATCTCGGTGCCGGTCGCGGCGTAGATCTCGCGGTTGTCCGACGCGACCCCGATGGACCCGATCACCTGCGCGCCGATGTCGAAGCGCCACGCTTCGCTGCAGTCCGGATCGATCGCGATCAGGGTCCCGACGTTGTCGGCCACGAACACGCGCGAGCCGTCCTGGCGGAGCGCTGGCGTGGAGGCGGACCCACCGTCGAACGAGGCGTGGCAGCGCTCGACGACGGTCAGCGTTCCGGCGTCGTCCTCGACCTCGAGAGCGTAGAGCGCGCCGAGCTCGGACACGCCGTCGGTGGTTCCGTCTTCCGCATCCGGAGCGGTCGCCGCGATCCAGAGCGTTCCCGTGGCCGGGTCGACGGAGAAGAAGTTCGCCACCTCGGTCGCGTTGCCGAGCAGCACCGAGAGGAGGTCGGCGCCGCCATCGCCTTCCGCGAAGAAGGGCGCGAGCTCGACCGCGACGTCTTCTGCCAGCGACTCGGGGAGCGCGGTGGTGCCGCCGGGCGATGGCTCACCGGGTAGCGAGTAGGGCGGATCGAGAAGCAGCCTGCCGTCGTCCCGCGCCACCAGGTAGACGCGGCCGTCCTGAGCGAGTCCGACGAGCGCGTCGTGCTGCGGGAGGTAGTTGAGCCCGAAGACGGCGTTCGAAGCCTCGGCCGAGTCGAGGCCGGTCGGCACGTCGAAGACCTCCGTGCCGTCCGTCTCCACCGCGACCACCCGATCGTAGAGCCCGAGGTAGACCACCTCGCGGCCGGGCGCGTCTGGGTCTGCGAGCACCAGCGGGGTGCCGCCACCGCTCAGCGCGCCGTCCCCTTCGACCGCGAAGCGACGCTCTCCGGTCGCGGCGTCGATGGAGATCATCGCCAGCCCGTTCCGCGGTCGCAGCGGCGAGAAGTAGAGGTTCCCAGCGGCGTCGAAGATGGGCCCGGTGACGTTGAAGGTGTCCTCCTCCGCGACCCAGTCCTCCGCGAAGCGGGGAGCCAGCGCGACACCGACCTCGTCCGAGTTCACGCCATCGGCGTGGAGGTTGTGCCAGCCGTCTCGGGCGGGCAGGGCTGGGGAGCTGACGGGGACGGTTCGGCAGCCCACCGGGGCGAAGCGGGAAGGGCACGGACCCGCGTCGCCCGGACCGCCGTCGAGGCCGCCGTCTTCCGTGGTGGCATCGGCGCCGGCATCGCTCGGCGGGTCCGAGTCGTCATCGCCACAACCGATCGCGAGCACCAGAGCCAGCCCCATCCAACGCATCCCCGTGATCATCACTCGGAGTCGGGGTCGGGCGCCAGGGGGGTTGGAACGTCCCTTGCTCTCTGCGCTCGTCGATGCCTTTCGTCGTGCCATTCCGTGTCACCGTGCTCGCCCTCGCGCTGGTGGCCCTGACTCTCCTCGCCGGCTGCTTCCGCTCGAAGACCGGTGACACCCGCTCCTGCGACTGCTGCGGGACCACCGTCGAGGTGGGGCTCGACGAGTCGTGCTTCGAGGGCGCGTGCGATCCCTTCTGTGGCCGTGTCGACCTCGGACCGATGACCGATGCCGGTCCGGATTCGGGTGCCACGCACATCTGCTCCTGCTGCGGCACCGACGTGGAGGTGCCCGTGACCGAGCGCTGCGAGCTCGGGGTCTGCGATCCCTGGTGTCTCACCGGCGAATGCACGGAGCAGGCGGTCGACGCGCTCTGTGGCTACTCCCACATCACGGCGGGGGTCGCGCAGGAGATCCCGGTGCTCTTCGGTGATCTGGCCGGAGACGACTGCTACTGCGGCGAGACCGTGTCCTGCTGGGCGGAGGTGTTGGCGGGCGGCGTCGTGGACTTCCACACCGAGGTCTGCCGCGACCCGGGCTTCGACTGCGAGGCCTGCAACCCGTTCATCGAGGGGACCTGCAGCCTGCCCGCGCTGACCGAAGGGACCTGGACGGTCCGGAACGACGGGGTCGACGCGTTCCAGCTCGACGTCATTTCACCCGACGTGCTGCCGGAGTGGGGGCCTACCTGCCAGTCGCGGGCCCACTCGACCGCGGACGGCTGCGGCACCCTCTGGCCGCCGAGCGCGGCTCGCCCCGACATGCTCTGCCATGCCCAGTCGGCCACCATCGGTGAGCGCATCGCGCTCGAGATCACCCACGGGTGTCCCCCGTGCAACGCGCCCGCCGGTCCATGCGAGGTGGAGATCACCCACGACGTGATCCTCGTGAAGACGTCGACGCTCGACCCCGCGTGCGACATCGCCTGCCCGCCCTTCTGCGAGGAGCGCACCGACACCTGCCTCACCCCGCCGCTGCCCGAGGGCGCCTGGCAGGTCCGGGTCGATGGCCTCGACGACTACGAGAGCACTCTGGTGGTCGGCGCGACCGGATCGCCGGGCGTCATTTGTGGTCCGGTGACGCCGGGGGGCTGACCTCGTCAGGCTTCTGCCGCACGAGCAGGAGCCACGCGGTGGGCGCGAGCAAGAGACTGAGCAACACGCCCACCGCCGCCGTCAGGCCCATCGCCGCGAGCGCCGGGTTCGTGCTCGCCGCGAGCACGCCGAACGACGCGAGCGTCGACAGGCAGGCGACCAACAGGCTCACCGCGGTCGCGGGGCCCGAGTCGTGGGCCTCGGCTTCGACCATGAAGACGCCGTAGTCGACCCCCATGCTCAACACGAGCAGGAGCGCGACCACGTGGAGCAGCGTTGCCTCGAGACCCAGGAGTCCGAGCACGCCCAGCGTCGCGCCCGCCGCCAGGAGCGCCGGGAGGAACGCGGCGAGCGTCGGACCGATCCGGCGGTAGCGCACGAAGACCAGTAGGAGCACCGCGAGCAGTCCGACGCCCACGAGCTCGAGGGTGCGCCTGCGGAGCTCTCGATATGCCGAGGCGATGAACTCGGCCTGGTCGAAGAAGCGCACGCCGTCGACGCCGTCCATGCGCGCGGCGAGCGCTTCGGGTTCGGCGACGCCGGTGACGAAGGTGAGCACCGCGACCCCGCCTTCGAGCTCGATCTGCTGAGTGCGGGCGAGTCGCTCGAGGGCTGGCGGGAGGTCTTCGGGCATCAGCGGCTCGAAGTCGGCGTCGAGCACGCTCTCGAACTCGGCGAAGGGCTCTTCCACGAAGCCCTCCGCCTTCAGCGCGGTGACGGTCGACGCCCACGCGTCGTCCGGGATCGCCGCGCGCCGTCGGCGCTGGGTCGCTGCGGAGGGGAGGAGATCGCGGAGGGTGCGGAAGCCCTCGAGCTCACCTGCCCCCTGCGCTTCCTCGAGCGCCTCGGCCGCCGCGTCGTTGCGCTCGAGCGCCTCCTGCAGCGTCGCGCCTCGGGACACTACGAGGCGCCCGGCGTCCATGCGCGCGACCCGGTCGCGGACGCGGTCGTCTTCCTCGCGGAGGTCGGCGTCGATGGGACTGAGGGCCCGCAGGTCGTCCTCCCACTCGAGCAGGGGGATGGCGGCGGTCAGCGCGATGGCGAGCACCGGCAGCGCCAGCAACACCGCGCGCTTCTTCGCGAGCCGCCCGAGCACGCCCTCCATCCAAGCGCCGACCCGTGCGTGGATCCGTGTGGGCGTCGGTTCGTCGGGAAGGAACGCGGGGAGCCCGACCGCGGTCAGCACGAGCGCCGCTCCGACGCCTGCCGACG
This sequence comes from Deltaproteobacteria bacterium, assembly GCA_017644045.1. Classification (GTDB taxonomy): domain Bacteria; phylum Myxococcota_A; class Polyangia; order Polyangiales; family Houyiibacteriaceae; genus UBA1660. The sequence continues at coordinate 542,211 of JAEPMI010000004.1, read as the reverse complement.
TGAAGACGGCCATCTGCCGGATGCCCGGGAACGACGTCCACGCGAGCCCGATCAGACCTGCGATGGTGGTCGCGGCGCCGAGCACGAGCCCAGGAGCGATCCGCTTCAGCGTGCCCCAGCCACCGCGACCCTTCCTGGTGTCCGCCGGATCGAGCACGTGATGACTGACCAGGTGCGCGACGTAGTCGAGCGAGACGCCGACCAAGGTGGCCCCGAACGCCAGGGTCAGGCCGTGGACGGAGCCGAAGATCAGACGGGTCACCGCCAGGCCGACCGCGAAGCCGCCCGCGAGGGGCAGGGCGGAGAGCAGCAGGTAGCGCGGGCGCCGGAAGAAGAGCAGCACCAGCAGGACCACGCCGAGGCTGCCCAGCGTCGAGACTCGCTGGATGTCGGCGCGGATCGCGGCCTCGGAGCGGAGCGCGATCCGATGGATCGACGCCTGCTCGAGTGTCAGGTCGCCGGGCTCGTTCACCTCGGCGAACGCGTTCGCGATCGCGTCCTGGAGCTCGCGCGACGCCGCGGCGTCGAAAGGCGACGCCCGGCTCGCGAGCAAGACCACGCCGTGGCGCTCGTCCTCGCCGCTCACGTAGGCGCCGTCCCGGACCGCGAGGGCGCCCTGTTGGCCTTCGCGAAGCCCTTCGACCTTGTCGAGGAAGAGCAGCCACGGGTCCTCGGTGGCGATCTGTCGAACGAAGGTGCCGGTCGGCGAGCCGAGCAAGGTCTTGAGCCGAGCGATGCGGGCTCGGATGGCGGCCTCGTCGAAGGTCGCGTCCGCCGGGTGCAGGCCGAGTCGGTGAGGGAAGTAGGCCTCGTAGAAGGCGCGCTCCATCCCCTCTTCGGGACCAGCGCTCACCCAGGCGACGCTCGGCTCGTCCTCGAGGGCGGCGGCCAGGGCCAGAGCGGCGGCGCCGGCGCGCTCCGGTGTGGGGGCCTCGAGCGTGATGGTGATGGTCCGCGTGAGCTCCGAGCTCGCGAGCTCGGAGGAGATCGCGGCGAGCTCCCGATCCTCCGCGCTCGGAAGAAAGTGAGTGATCTCGGTCTCGACCGGGAGATCCCACGCTCCCCAGGCCCCCACGAGGGCGACGAGGAGGACGGCCGCCGAGGCCAGCCAGCGATCGCGGCGCACGGCGCCGTGTACCACGGCTGCGGACAGCCTTCACGGCGAGCGAGGTTCTCCGCCAAGGCCGTTTCGGGAAGATGTCCACCCTGGTAGCGTATGAGGCGCCATGGACCCTCAGAATCAAGGCTACGGCCACACCTCGTCGGGCGGCGGCGGCGGCGCCGCTCCTCCTCCCTCCGGACCTCCGCCCACGGTCCGGAAGGTGCCCTTCAACGCGCTCCCCGCGCCCTCGCGCGAGCGCTTCATCGCCGCGGTGAAGGGGACCGGGCGACCGTCGCCTGCGCTGCAGACCACGACGATGAAGACCGGAGCCATCGTGCTCTGGGTCCTCTTCATCCTCGGCGTGGCCTTCGGCCTCTTCGCGATGATGATGGACGACTACGGCCGCTACTGGCGTCCGCGTCAGTCGTTCGGCTTCCTCGTCGCGTACATGGTCGGGTTCTGGGTCATGGGCTACGGCATCCTCGCCATCTGGCGTCGGGTGAGCCTCGACAAGCGCATCCCCTATCGCCGGGGCCGCTTCGTCTTCCCGACCGATGTCGTCATCGCGACGGGCGACACGCTCGAGATGCTCCCGATGGGTCGGGTCGCCCGCATCGACGTGGTCCACCAGCACCAGAACGGGGGCTACGTCCGCACGGACATCCGCTTCATCTTCGACGGTGGTCGGACCGAGGCGTTCAGCGTCTTCAACCGCATGAAGGCGCAGACCATTCTCGACCAGCTGCAGGGCGACCAGCAGCGTCTGCGTGCCGCCGCGCAGGCCGGCGACATCGCCGCGATGGCCGATCTCGATCCCTTCCTCGAGGCCCGGGTCCATGGCCTCTTGGACGATCCGCAGCAGATGGCGCAGGTCGCCGCCCACGCGACCGACGGTCCGCTCGCCGGCGGCATCCCCGCCTGGCTCAAGTGGTCCTCGGTCAGCGCGCTCGCCTTCGCCATTCTCGCCGTGCCGACCTTCCTGGTCCGCAACCACCTCAGCGACGAGGAGGCCTTCGCCGACGCCGTCGCGAACGGGGACGTCTACGCCCTCCGCGAGTACATGAACGGCGATGGCTCCCACGCCGAAGAGGTCGCGAACGTCCATCTGCCCGCCGCGGCCTTCGCCGAGGCGCAGCGCACCGGCACCGTCACCGCGCTCCGCGACTTCGTGCGCGACTACCCGAACGCCGTGCAGGTCCCGCAGGCGCGCGACGTCATTCACCAGCGCTTCGAGCAGGTGAAGGCGTCCTTCATGTCGCAGGCGAACACCAGCGACCCCTCGATGCTCCAGTTCATGGAGGCGCTCCTCGCGTGGCTCGAGACCAACGACTCGCCGCCGGTGAAGGTCCGATTCAACCCGCCCTCGACCGAGGCGCTCGCGTCGATGGACACCGAGCTCCGGTCGCGCCACGAGGCGATCATCCCGATCGCGCCGCACTTCACGCAGGACGCCTCGGCTCGTCGTGAGCAGACCGTCACCGACGTGCTCTCGCGCGGCTTCGGCGCGGTCTTCCCCAACGACGTCATGAGCCTCGAGCACGCGGGCCGCATCGCGCCCGGCGCGCCCGAGCCCGTGGTGCCGACCGTGAACGTCTCCTACGTGGTCCAGCCCTCGGGTGCGATCTACGTCGACGAGACCGACAACCGGCAGTTCGTCGGCATCCACGTCGACTTCGACGTCTCCATGAAGATCCCCGGCGTGCCCAACGAGTTCCGCTTCAGCATGCCGGTCGAGCCGCCGCAGCGCTTCACGGTCTCCTACGACACCTACGGTGGCGTCGGCGGCGGTCCCTCCGAGGGTCTCGTCTACGCGACCATGGCGAGCCGGGCGTTCGACCAGCTCTCCTCGCGGCTGCGGATGACCTTCTTCAAGCCGGGCTCGGCGGCCTTCCAGCAGGCGGCCGCCGAGACGAACCGCCCGCCGCCCCCGCCCAGCGGTGGGCTCGGCGGCCTCGGTGACGGCCTCGACGGCCTCTCCCCGGAGCTGCGCGAGGCGCTGGAGAACCTCCGCAACGGCACCAACAACTTCTGACGCCGGCCTTTTCTCGACCGAGGGCGCGTATGGTATCGAGAGCCATGCGCGCCTTCGTTCGTCCGTCTGCTCTGGGACTGCTCGCGCTCGGCGTGTTCGTCGGCTGCGCCCATCCGGTCGAGGAGACTCTCGAAGCGGTGAAGGCGGCCGAGGCGCTCCCGGTGCCGATCCGGTTGGTCTATGACGAGCGCAGCTCCGTCATGGGCGGCCAGCGCATCGAGCTCGAGCGCGACGGCACCCTCGTTCGTCGGCGCTGGCGCCCCGGCTTCGCGCCGGCCCTCGACGCTCCCGAGACCCTCATCGGCGAGCCCGAGGACGACGCCGGCGAGGCCGACCTCACCGAACGGGGCACCGTCTCGGTCGAGGCCGTGCGCGAGCTCGCGGCGCTCCTCTTCCGCCTCGAGGCCTGGGACCAGCAAGCGGACGAAGACGCCCTCGGCCGGGTCGACGACAGCCGAACCCGGCTGGTCCTGACCGTGGACGGCGGGGAGTCGAGCATCTGGGAGTACAGCCAGGACCGCGCCCGCCTCCAGCGGGTCAAGCTCGCCCTCGAGGCCCTGGTCACCCGCTTCACCAACGAGTGACCCGCACCACTCCATCCGAAGCCCGGACCCAACTGACGCAGCCGCGACCGAGGCGCGGGACGAGGACGATCCGACCGCGGGAAGAGCCGACCGCGACCGCGGGAAGAGCCGACCGGGGAAGAGCCGACCGAGGTTGGCGCGGGCTACAGGGGCTTTCCGTACAATCAACTAGTGACTCGCAGACGCCGACGCGACCGTTGGAGGGCTCACTGCTCAGTCGGCCGACGCAGATTTGGCCATCGAGGCGAGAACCGGCCGCTGAAACCGGGACCGGAGCGCCGGTAGTCGCGAGGCGAACGCAAGAACGCACGCCGATGCCGTCGATCAGCGTGCGATGAGCCGTCTTCGTTCCCGCTCACGGCGGTGGGTGACAGCGAACTCCATGGTGAACACGCATCCACCAGGTACCCGCGGGGAAGACGACCTTGCGCTCACCCGAGGTCCACTTGGCGAGAGCCATGTCGTACTCGTGGTCGAACGTCCGGCGCACGCGAATCGCTGCTCGTAGTGCTGCGATGTCGCCCGCCGCCGCGAACATCGGGTTCCTGGCGCCGAACTCTTCACGACTGGACGCCCGATGTGTGTGGTGGATGCGAAGCACCCGCCGCGCACCCATGAACGAACGGCCTTCCGCCTCGAGCTTCTGCCGAGCCTCGTGCTCGAGCCGCGAGACTTCCTTGGCGATCTCCGCTCGCGCGGCCTCGACGCTGCCGTAGGCCTCGATGAGCATGTCGGGCATCTCGATGGGCAGCGTCGCCACGTCCGGCCAGTCCTCGTTGTGCTCGTCGAGGTAGTAGTCGGGGCGCTCCATCGTCACCACTCGGCTGCCGATATCGCTCACCAAGGTCTTCGCGCCCGGCCAATCCTTGCTGTACCGAACGGCCCCGGCGGCCGAGGGGTTCGCGATCGCATACGCCATCTGGCGAACCAGCGCCTTCGGGGTGAGGGGCTCGTGCTCGCCGGTGGGGGCCTTGCTCAGGACTTCCTCCGGCCAGTCACGGAATTCCTTGGTGCACATCGCGAGCATCCGATGGAACTCCTGGCGGAAGGCGGGAAGTTTCCCGAGGACGTCGGTCACCACATAGTGAAAGTGCGTCGACATCAGCACGGCCACGTGCACCACGATGCCGTACTTCTTTGCGCTGACGGCGAGGCAGTACCAGAAGATCTGCTCCATCCGCCTTTCGGCGTCGGGCGTGAAGAGATAGTGCCGATGCGTCGTGCGTCGGTCGTTGCAGGTCACCCGACCTGGGGCGACGTATCTCCGACGGGTCATGTGTCGGGAAGTCGCAAGAAGCCTGCCGAGGCGACCCCAGCTCACTTTGCGGGGTTTCTGGCGGCGTCCGCCGGCGGCTCCGCCAATTTGAGGTGGCGGCCGCCAGTCCCGAAATCGCGGGGGATTCGGTCGTGCAGCGTCAATAGCGGGTCAACCTCGGTCGGATCCCGCGTCGTGCTCTGGGGTATCCAGCGGTGCGCTTGTCGAGGCGGCTTCGCGGCGTTAAGTAAGGAAGTCCATGGCTATCCGCCCGATCCTCCACTACCCCGACAAGCGCCTCCGGACCCCTGGGGAGCCCGTCACCGACTTCGGCCCCGAGCTCCAGGAGCTCGTCGAGGACATGGCAGAGACGATGTATGCCGCGCCCGGTGTGGGCCTCGCGGCCCCGCAGATCGGCGTGTCGAAGCGGATCTTCATCATCGACGTGGCCACCGACGACGAGGAGCCCAGCGACCTCCGCGTGTTCATCAACCCGGAGATCCTCGAGAAGCGCGGTGAGTGCCTCTTCGACGAGGGCTGCCTCTCCTTCCCCGGCGCGCGCGAAGAGATCGAGCGTGCCGAGTGGGTGCGGGTGAAGGCCAAGGACGTCGATGGGTCCGAGTTCGAGCTCGAGGCCGACGGTCTTCTCGCCATCGCGATCCAGCACGAGAACGATCACCTCGACGGCAAGCTGATGATCGACCGGCTCGGAGTGCTTCGCCGCCGGCTCCTGCACCGCGCGATGTCCAAGCGGCAGCCCGCCGCCTGACGTCCAACTTCAGAGAGGCAACGTGCCCGACCCCGCCATGCGCGCTGCCTTCTTCGGCAGCCCGGCCTTCGCCGTCCCTTGCCTGGACGCGCTGACCTCCGTCGCCGACGTGGTCGCCGTCTTCTCGCAGCCCGATCGACCTGCCGGTCGCGGCATGAAGCTGCGACTGCCTGCCGTGAAGGTCCGCGCGCTCGAGCTCGGCCTACCGGTGCACCAGCCGAAGAAGATGCGCGATGGCACGGTCGCGGAGCAGCTTCGAGCGCTCGAGCTCGACGTGGCCGTGGTGGTCGCCTACGGGCGCATCCTGCCGCGGGCGATCCTCGACGCGCCGCGGATGGGTTGCGTCAACGTCCACGCCTCCCTGCTTCCCCGCTGGCGCGGTGCGGCGCCGATCCAATGGGCCATCGCCAGCGGCGACCCCGTCACGGGCGTGAGCCTCATGCAGCTCGACGAGGGCATGGACACCGGCCCGGTGGTGACGATGGACGAGACGCCCATCGAACCGAACGAGACCACGGCTGACCTGACCGAGCGGCTGTCGGCGATGGGTGCGGCGATGCTCGAGCGCGACCTGGCCGGCTATGTCCGCGGCGAGCTCCTGCCGAAGGCCCAGGAGGGCGAAGCGACCCACGCGCGAATGTTGACCAAGGAAGACGGAGCGCTCGATTTCGGCTGGACCGCTCAGGCCGTGCACGACCGGGTTCGCGCGATGCACCCTTGGCCCGGCGCGTACACCACCGACCGCGACGAGCGGCTGAAGGTGCACCGGAGCGTCGTGGTCCGAGCCGATGGCCGGCACGGCGAGCCAGGGCAGGTGCTCGGTGTGGAGGACGGTGGGCTGTGGGTCGCCTGCGCCCAGGGCATCGTCGCCATGGCCGAGGTTCAAGAGCCCGGCCGGAAGCGGATGCCGGCTGATGCGTTCGTCGCGGGTCGCGGGACGCCGGAGCGATTGGGAGACGGATGAAGATCTATACGAAGACCGGCGACGGTGGTGAGACGGGCCTCTTCGGCGGGGCGCGCGTGTCCAAGGCCGATCCCCGTGTCGAAGCCTACGGCGACGTGGACGAGCTGAACGCTCAGATCGGCGTCGCGCGCGCAGTCGGCCTGGATGCGGACATGGACGAGCTGCTGGACACCATCCAGGCAAAGCTCTTCGACGTCGGCGCGGAGCTGGCCCAGGCGCCGGGTTCGAAGGCGTCGGCCATGCCCCACGTGAAGGAGCCCGACGTGGTCGTCCTGGAGAAGGCGATCGACACCTTCGAGCAAGAGCTCGAACCGCTGAAGACCTTCATCCTACCGGGCGGTTGCCCGGCAGCGGCCCAGCTCCACGTGGGCCGGACGGTGACCCGTCGCGCCGAGCGACGAGTGGTCGCGTTGGCAGGCCAGACCGAGGTGCGCGAGTTGATCGTGCACTACCTGAATCGGCTGAGCGACCTGCTCTTCGTCCTCGCCCGCGTGACCAACCACCGGGCCGGCGTGGCCGACGTTCCGTGGACTTCCGGGAGTCACTGAACCCCCGCCCGCTATGGCAGGGGTAGGTCCCGTTTGCTAGAATACAGCCATGTCCCTCTGTAGGTTCCGTGAGGAGGAGTAGTGAATCCCTGACCAGGTCGAACAGGGGGTTTCATCGCCCGTGGTGTGCAGGCCCAGCAATCATCACTGGGAAGCCTGAAGCGGGTGAAACAGACTCCCACCTACTGAACAAGTAGGGGTTCGACTCCAAATAACCCCACGTTCCAAACGGTACGGACTCAGAAGAGCCAGCCCTCACGGGTTGGCTCTTCGATTTTGTGGAGGCCGTAGCCGGCGACCGCTGCCGCTACTTGACCGGGGTGGCCTTGAGCGCGGCCTTGCCGTTCTTCTCGTAGACCGTGAAGCGGACGTCCTTGACGCCATGCTTCTGCACGATCGCTTCCTTGTTCTTCCGAAGCGTTCCGGAGAACTTGAGGAAGGTGAGGCCGGCAGTCGCTTCGCCGCACTTGCGCTTCATCTCCACGAACTCCTCGTAGACCTCGCGGAAGTGTCGCTGCTCGTCGTCTTGCTCGGCCGCGGCCGCGAGGAGCTCCTCGGGCACCTGAGCGACCATCGTCGCGCCGTCTTCCTCGTCGTCGTCCCCGTAGGGATCCGGCATCGGCGGTTCGGGAGTGGCCGCCCTCGGTGGCGCCAAGGGTGGGGCAGCCGGCGGCGCGGGCGGTGCCTTCGGGGGCGCCATCGGAGGGGGGGCCGCCGGCGGCGACGCAGGCGGAGCCTTCGCGACGGGGGAGGGCGCCGCGGCGGGCGGCGCGAAGCCGAGGTCGTCAGCACCATCGTCCTGGCCATCGTCGGCGAAGCCGAAGTAGCCACCGCCACCCTTCTTCTCGCCTCCAGAGGGCCCGAGGATCTGATCGAGATCGGCCGCCTTCTTCTTCTCGGCACTCATGCCAGTGCCAGCGACCTTCTCGAGCCCCTCGTTGAGGTCCGCTCCGATCCTGCGGAAGGGACCGCGCATCTCGCCCTCGTTCAGCCGCTGGATCTCACCCTTGCCGAGCTTGCCGACGGCGGTCCGGAACGCCTTCAGCGGCCGGTCACGCTCGAGCCAGAGGAAGAACACGCCGAGCAGGCCGAGCAGGAAGGGGATGCCGACCACCACCGGCCAGAAGATCTTCCCCATGACCTCGTCGTCGGTCTTCTGGAAGAGCTGCAGCGGCGAGCCCATGACCGCCAGGGGTCGGGCGATCACGTAGCCGACGTCCGAGTCGCGGGCGGTGCCATGCACGAACGAGTAGATGCCCCTCGCGTTCTCGCCGAGGTCGAGCGGCTCGGTCTTGCCGTCCTCGTCCATCGCGCCGAGGGCCTCCGCCGTGCCCGACTCCATGAGCTGGTCGCCGGGCGCTCCGGTGACGCTGGCAGCGTGGCCGGCGATGAGGCTCTCGCGCATGAAGAACCCGAGGCTCGCGCCGGGGATGCGGGTCGAGAGACGCTCCGCGAGTGTGTTGTCCACCTCGACGCAGTGGACGATCGCACCGACGTAGCGGCCCTGGTCGATCACCGGTCGGGCGGCCACGCGGTAGAGCGCGTCGTTGTAGATCCAGAAGTCGTCGGTGGTGTAGCCGTCGAGCGCGCGACGGACGACCGGGAACTCGGCGAGACCCGCGCCCGCGGGCGGGGTGCTGCCGCCGAGCTGCGCGACGATCTCACCCTCGTCGTCGACCGCGAAGAGCAGCTGGGCAGCCGACTCCTGCAGCTGCTGGTTCAGCCGCGCGAGGGTCGTGCCCAATCGGTCGCGCACCTCGTCGTCGAGGGGCCGGCCGCGGCGGGTGGTCGCCTGCTGGAGGGCGTTGCGCACGTCGCCGTGCGCGGCCATCGGGGCGATCCCATCGAGCCGCTCACGCGCGTCGTAGCGCAGCCAGAGCTCGAGCTCGGCCCGGTCTCGGCTGAGCTGCTCGTCGACCCGGAGCGAGCGCTGACGGTCGACCGACTCCTGCGCCACATAGGCCGCAGCGATGCCGGCGCCAGCCAGCGCCGCGATCAAGAAATACCAAAAGCGAGACAGCACGGGGGCGCTTCTCCGTTCACTCGAGGGTGATGGGGTCGATGGCCAGGGGAGCGTCACCGGTCACCGCGACCGGTTGGCTCGTCACTTCCTCGCCGTCTCGATAGATGGTGAGGGTGTACTCGCCGGCCGGGACCGACTCGAACTGGTACTTGCCGTCGGGCGCGATGGTCGCGCAGGCCACGAGGTCGTCGAGTCCGATGACCCAACCATGGATGTGTCCGTAGAGCCGGTCGGAGAGCTCGTGCGGCCCACCGCTGGGGATGTTGATCGCCCGGGCGTTGCCCGGCGCGGTGGCCAGCGGGGCGAAGCCTTCGATGCCCTCCGACTGGAGCTCGTGCGTGCATCCGTCCCGGTTCTCGATGCGGACGCTCGCGCCGCCCTTCGTCACGATCGTGCGCGGCTGCAGATCGCCGCCGACGATGCGGTACTCGCATCCGATGGGGTTCGGGACGCCGCTGCCGGTGAGCACCACGGCGAGCTCGCGCTGCGGGTTCATGGTGCGCTTGCGCGGCTCCAGGAAGCCGTTCCAGGCGTTCCAGTAGTAGGGCCGCGGGCCCTCCTCCTCGGTGTTGACCTGGTCGTCGGGGAGGTTCAGCTCACCCCGGACCGGGCCCGCGAGGGCGTCGTTGGCGATCAGCAGCGCAACGGCCGTGGTCGCGGAGACCGCCGTGGCGAGCAGGAGGGAACGGGCGCGTGGGCGTCCACGCAGCTCTTGTCGATTCATCGGCTCGCCAACTCTCCATGCGCTGTGGGCAGAATCACAGGCGCCGATGGTACGTAATCCGTGCGTCGCGGGTCAACGACGGCGAGGGCGGGTCAGACGGGCGGGGGAGCGTAGTAGTCGACCACTTCGATCGGCTCGGCGAGCTTCACCTCCACCGAGCGGTGACTTCCCGACGCATCGCCGCCGATCTCCATGTCGATCGGCTCGTCGAAGCTGATCTCCACGTGCTCGACCAAGAAGTCGTGCAGTCGGTCGCTCCGGTAGTCCCCACGCCAGATCGACCGGATGTTGAAGGCGACCTCGAAGCTCCCGACGTCCACGATCCGGAGGTTGAAACGGTCTTCGCGGTCTTCCGCGAAGGGGAAGATCCGGGCGCCGAAGCCCCAGTACACGACGGTGGAGAACCACACCCCCCGATAGGGTCCCCGATAGAGGATCTCACCGGCCTCGACTGGCGGCCCGATCGGCTGGCCATCGACCCCGAGGCGCACGGCGGGCTCGCCCATGTTTCGGATCGTGACGCGGCCGTGGGGCTGTACCAGGACCGCCGGGAGGGTCCGGCCGACGATCGCGACGATGTAGGCCAGCCCGCCGGTGCCGATGTTCTTGAGCACCGGCAGCTTCCGGAAGACGTCCTTGGTCGCGTTGAAGTGCGCGAGCGCTTGCGCGTCGACACCGAACCCGGCGAAGGGCGCGAGCGTGCCCTCGACGTCCAGCAGGCGCAGCTCGCGGCTGCCGCCCTTCTGACGAACGCGCGCGAGGTCCGCGACGACGCCGCGACCCTTGTAGTCGGCCGCCCCGAGCACCCACGCGAGCGCGTTGCCGGTGCCGAGCTTCAGCAGACCGAAGCGTGGAGGGGTCTTCCCTCGTCGCTTCGCCTCGCCGGTGATCCAGGTGACCATCTGCGTGAAGGTCCCGTCGCCGCCACCGGTCAGCACGGTCGGGTAGCCACGCTCGACGATGCGCCGCGCGATCTCCTGCCCTTCCTCGAGACTGCGCGACACGAAGAGGTCGCCGCTCTGGACGATCTGGTCGAGCATCTCGACCAGATCCTCCGTCACGCGTTTGGCGTTGCCGTTGACCACGACCGCGACGCGGTCGGTCGGACCCGAGGGTGCCCGCTCGTCGCTCATCCCTGCGGGGTGTCCGCGAGCACGTCGTCGATGCACCCCGCGAGGTGGACGTCCTTCTTCGTCAGCCCACCGGCGTCGTGCGTCGAGAGCTCGATGTGCAGCGAGTCGTACACCCAGGTGAGCTCCGGGTGGTGGTTGGCGCCGATCGCGAGGTCCGCGATGCGAGCGATCGCTCGCGCCGCGTCCCGGTCGGAGGCCGCTTTGAAGTCGCGGGCGATCGTGTCGCCCTCGCGAGTCCAGGCTGGGGCGCCCTTCAGGAAGGCGTTCAGCGTCTCGTCGTCGATGAGCTTCATGCTCAGAGTCGCACGAGGCTGGCGCCCCACGTGAACCCGGAGCCGAACGCGGCCATCAGGATGAGGTCACCCTTCTTGGCGCGCTCCTGCTGGATCGCCTCGCTGAGGGCGAGGGGGATCGAGGCGGCGGTGGTGTTGCCGTAGCGCTGGATGTTGTGCACGACCTTCTCGGGCGGGAGCTCGAGCTTCTGCGCGACGAACTCGTTGATCCGGCGGTTGGCCTGGTGCGGCACCAGCAGGTCGATGTCGGCGACGGTGGTCTCGTTGCGCTCGAGGACCGCGCGGGCGACCTCGGGCATCTTGGTCGTCGCCCAGCGGAAGACCTGCTTGCCGTTCATGGCGGGCCACACGCTGCGGTTGTCGATCATCTCGTGCGTGATGCGCGGCATGTAGGCGCTGGCGGGTGCCTCGATCCAGAGCTCCTTGGCGCCGGAGCCGTCGGCGTGGACCTCGACGTCGAGGACGCCCTGGTCGTCGTTCTCTGCCGGGCCGACGATGGCGCAGGCGGCGCCGTCACCGAAGAGCACGGCCACGTCGCGGCCCTCGTCGGTGAAGTCGAGACCGGTCGAGTGGACCTCGCCGCCGACGAGGGCGACCCTCTCGTACATCCCGCAGCGCACCCAGGCGTCCGCGATCTGGAGGCCGTAGAGGAAGCCGCTGCACTGGTTGCGGATGTCGAGCGCCGGGACGCCGGCGAGGCCGAGCTTGTCCCCGAGGAAGCAGCCGCTGCCGGGGAAGGTGAAGTCCGGCGAGAGGGTCGCGAAGATGATCGCGTCGACGTCCGAGACCTCGATGCCCGCGTTCTCGCAGGCCATCTTCACCGCCGGCACCGCCAGGTCGCTCGGCCCGATCCCCGACTCCTCGATGTAGCGGCGCTCCTTGATGCCGGTGCGCTGCTGAATCCACTCGTCGCTGGTGTCGAACATCTTTGCCAGGTCGTCGTTCGTGACGACCTTCGACGGCACGTAGTGGCCGAGGCCCAAAATGGCGCTGCGCGTCATGATTCCTCCAACAAATCCGCGTCGATCGAGAGCTCGATCGATGAACGGCCGAGCCTAGCCGTGCCCCATCGAGGACACAAGCGGGGCCGTGTGACCACGCAGGACAGTCACGTAACGCTGTTCGACCGGGCCGTCAGCGCCGTCGCCGGCCGCGGCGCGCTCGGGCTCCAGGCGGCGGAGGTCCGATGTCGGGCAGCGAACGGGCGTACTGCTGGAGCCCATCGGTCGCCCAGGCCCGGCCGTAGAAGGCCGTGTCGTCGACGTGGACCCGATGGTCGACGCGCGTCGCGCCGGGCATCACGCCCGGGATGAGGTGCGCACCCCAAGCGATGCCGAGCTCCGCCTCCTCGGCCGGGGCTCCCTGGAGCTGCCCACCGTCGACGATGAACCGGATCGAGCGCAGGAGCTCGCCCTCGTCCGTCTTCCACTCGCACTCCCACGTGCCCGGGTGCTCGTCGAGCACCACGAAGCCGTCGCGGCGGTTCTCGGAGCCGAACGTGATCGGGAGCTCGACCCGCAGCTGCGCGAAGCCGATCCAGTCCTCTTCGCCGCCGCGACCTTCGCTCACCGCGCGGTAGTGCCGCATGCTCCGCACGAGGCCGTGGGCCGTTCGTTCGTCGCCGACGACGGGCTGTCCGTCGACCTTGCAGCGAAGCTGACCGCGCACGCGCCCGATGGTCTCGCCGGCGCTGACGTTGATGATCATCTCGACCATGTTGTGGCTGAAGGTCGTGCCACCGATGTACCCGTCCACGCTTCGCGGGACCGCGCGGATGAGGGACACCGCCGACTCGCTCGAGCGATCGATGTAGTGCTCGGGAGCGCGCCGAGCGCGTTGCACCGTGAGCACCTTCAGCGTGTGTGTGCGGACCAGCGTGTCCTGTTCGGTCGCGCCGTCGATGAAGTGGACCTCGACCTGCACCTCGCCGGTCTCGGTGACCCGCATGTCGCGATCCTTGCAGTTCTCCTTGTGCAGGTACGCGACGTCGCCGGGCTCGGTCGCGAGGTGCCGGTCCATCGTGCACCGCATCTCGGCGAGCGTGCGCCGGCCCTTCTTCACGACGAGGCGGAAGATGCTCGAGCGGTCGCCGTCGCCGAAGATCCGGAGGTGGGCTTTGAGCGACCAACCTTCGTCGATCCGCTGGCCGTTCCGAGAGCCTGCGTGGTTCTCGATCTCGTACCAGGTGTAGGGGTCGTCGAAGACCATCCCGTTCGGGAGCTGGGCATCGGCGGTGGTGCTCCACCCGACGAGGGAGAGCATGAAGAGGGCGACGGGAAGCTGGCGCATCGGGGTCCTTCCGGGCTCGGGTTGACCCGATCCACCCTATGAAGGGGCCGCGCTTCGGCCTACTCGCGAGCGTGTCGCGAGAAAGTGCCGTGATCACAGAGGGTTAGGGCGATGAGCGCCGATCTGCTCGCGAGACGCTCAGGGCCGGAGGTAGCGGAGCGAGATCCACTCGAGCTCTGCCCGCAGCTCTCCGAGGTCGAAGCGCTGCGCGGGGTCGGCCACGGCTGCTTCCACCACGCGCTCCCCGGCGTTCAGAAGGACGAAGGCCGCCAGGTCCGGGTCCATCCCCGGACGGAGAATCGCCGCGTTCCGCGCCAGGAACTCGGAGACCACCTGGTGGACGGTGCGATCGACGTCCTGGCTGGTCTGCGCGAACCAGACCGGCGGGATCTGCACCTGCACACTGCGGCGCAGCTGCATGCTCCCGAAGAGCGGGTCGAAGAGGATCCCCACCAGCTCCCGCACCAGACCCTCGATGTCGTCGGGCTCGAGGGCACCCACACGCTCCTCCACCAACGCGAGTGCCTTCGCTTCGGTGTCGCGCGCGAGCTCCGCGATCACGGAGCGCTTGTCGGGAAAGTACTGGTAGAGCGAGCCGATGCTCACGCCTGCCACCTCCGCGATACGGTTGGTGGTCAGCGCGTCGAAGCCCTCTTCCTCCAGGATGCGCCGGGTCGCCCCGCAGATGGCACGCACGATCTCGCGACCGCGGCGGCCCTTCGGCATCTTTCGTCGTGTCTCGTTCGGTTCCTTCATCGTGTCGGGCCGTTCGCGTCACCCCGATCGCGAACGGTGCCTAGATGTTACCGCCTCGACTCGGGCCGTGTGCGGTGGACTGCCGCGCCCATCCTCGCACCTCGGCTGCGGATTTGCCGGCGCCGAGCGAAGCGTTAGCATCGGCGGGATGACCGCGCCCTGCTTCGGCCTCACGCACCCCGGTGCCATGCAGCGATGATCTGTCGAACCTGCCTGAGTCGATACGCGGACGGTGACGATGGCTATTGTCCGAAGTGCCGGCAGTCTCTCGAGGAGTCTCCGCTCTCGACACCGAAGGTCGATGCCCGCTGCGTGGTGTGCCGCAATTCGTTCCTGGCGCCCACCGACCACGCGGGACATGCGTGCATCTGCTCGACCTGCCAGGGGGAGCACCGTCTGCCCGCCACATTGCCGCCCGTGCGCCATGCGCGGGCGTGCGGGTGCGGCTCGACTTCGTTCGTCCGCACGCTGGCCATCGTTCCTCGGACCACCAGCGGCGGTTCCTCCCTCGGGCGCGTGAGTCTCCAGCGAGGCTTCGAGGTGCAGCGCATGGCGGGCGTCCCGCTGGAGTCTCGAGCGTGCGCGCGATGTGGGGCGGTCACGCTCCATGCGCTGGCCGACGTGCCCGTCGGCACGGAGCACGGGACGGAGCCGCTCGGGAGCTCGGGCGGTCCGTTCCGCTGACGCTCGCTCGCTCGGGCGAATCAGCGCGCGAGGACTCGGAGCTCGGCGATGTTCACTCGGTTGAACTCGCCCGCGCGGCCGCCGGTGCCACCGGTGTAGTGCTCGAAGTGGGCGAACGCGGACATGTTCACCACGTCGTCGTCGTGCCGGATGGTGATCCGGTAGGCGCGCCCCGCTTCGAGCTCGGCGCGGACGAAGCTCGAGTCTTCCCAGCGCGCCCAGGTGGCGAGGTGGGGCATGACCACCGGCCCTTCGGCCACGACGGCGCCGCTCGACGCGTCCTCGACCACCACCCGCTTGATGCTGCAGGTGATGCCGGTGCTGATCGCGCCCGCCCCATTGCCGAAGAGCACCTGGAAGAGGTGCGGTCCGGTCTGAGTCGGCGTGAAGCTCGGGACGGTGAGCGAGTGTCCGGGGTCGCCCCAGGGCTCGTAGTGGAAGCGGCCGTGAGCGGTCGAGGCGGCGCCCCCGCTGTTGGTCATCGCGCTCGCGTCGATGGTGGTGACTCGCGCACCGCCGCCGCCCCACCAGCAGTTCGGGGGGGCGTGCTGGGAGTGGTTTCCGCTGCCTTCGAACGTGAGCTCGGCGGTGTAGCAGGGGGAGCGCTGACTCGCGGCGTCGAGCTCCGTGTCGGTCCAGCTGGTGGTGCTCCCGGGCAGGTCGTCGGCCACCACGGCGCCGTCGCGGTAGATCGTCCAGCGCACGTCGGCCGCCGTCTCTCCGTTGAGGTCGAGGGTGAGCGTGAGCTGGTCGCCCGCCTGGCCGATCGAGGTGACCCGCGGCGTGCGCGGACCGAACACGTCCCGCCAGTCGGCGTCCGAGACCTCGGTCAGGTTGCCCGCCGCGCCGGCCCCGCTCGTCAACGTGACGTCGACTCGGTTCGTGTCCGCGAGCATCGCGTCGGGGAGGAGGTCGCCGCTGATGGCCGCTCCGTTCAGGAGCACCTCGCCGACGCTCAGCGCGCCGGTCCCGCCGCTCTCCGGCAGGTGCAGCACGACGGTGACCCGTCGGCCTCGGTAGGGGTAGTCGTTCAGGACCAGCTCGTCGGTGCCGGCGAACACGTCGTCTCGAAGGCCGGCGGTGACGAACGGCCGCACGTGCAGACCGTCGGGCTCCGCCTCGAGGCCGAAGATCGTGTGGTGCACCATCGAGAGGTAGCCGGCGACCGACCAGAGCTGCCGCTGCGAGTTCACCACCGGTCCGCTCGCCGCTCCCTCGTCCTGCCAGACGGCGCCGCTGGCTGCCTCGAAGTTCTCCATGTTGGAGAGGTTCAGCGCGGCGCCACGCATCAGCGCCCACACCATGCGGTCGGCCACCGCGTCGTTCCCAGCGGCCTTCGCGGCGCGCAGCCAGTAGGCGGTCACGAAGGGCCACTCGCCGCGGTTGTGATAGATGGGCGTCTGCTGCTGCTGGGGCCAGGCCACGGGCGCACCCGGCCCGTAGTGTGGGTACCCCTCCAGCACGCGCGCCGCCTGCGACTCGGAGGCCACGCCGAAGAGCACCGCGAGGCTCGAGCCGAGCAGGTCGAAGCGCCGCACCGGCGCGGGGTCGAGTCCAGTGGTGACGAAGGTCGAGAACTGCCCCTCCGACTCGAGCCAGAAGCGCTCTCGGATCGCCTCGCGCAGGTCGTCGGCCCAGCCGCCGAAGCGGTCGCTCGCGGCCGTGTCGCCCTCCTCGTCGGCGAGCGCGGCGGTCACCTCGAGCGCGCGCAGGTGCAGCAGGTTCGTGCTGAGCGCCTTGCTCATCGCGATGTGCACCACGTCGTCCGCGGTCCACTCCGGATAGGTCTGCTCGCGCCAGTCGAGGAACGACTGCTCGCCGAAGTAGAGACCGTCCTCCGCGTCGAAGACGATCCGTCGATCGTGCTCGAGGGTGTTGCTCAGTGCCTCGAGAGCGCGGCTGCGGAAGGCGTCGCGATCGGGGCCCTCGAGGTTCGCGAGCACCGCCCACGCCCCGAGCGCCCAGACCACGCGGTCGGAAGACACCGGGTAGCTGCCGCCGGAGCCGGTGTCCTGCACGACCTGCTCGCCGCCGCCACCACGTCGTTCGCTGAGCTTGAACTCGAGGGAGCTCCGGGCGCGCGCCGGGTCCATCGGCGCGAGGCCGAGGTCCACCGCGTACGAAGTGTCGCGAGTCCAGACGTAGGTCCAGAGGCGGCCGGTCTCGAAGCAGCCGTCGGGTCCGCAGTCGACGGCCAGCCCGTCGTCGAAGGCTCCGTCGCGGATCGAGCTGACGCTGTTCTCCCGCACCTCCTCGACCGCGAGGGCGTGCAGGGCGTCGAAGAAGTCGTGGCCCGTGCGAACCGTGGGGTCACCGTCCAGCTCGGCCACCGTGCGGGG
This sequence comes from Deltaproteobacteria bacterium, assembly GCA_017644045.1. Classification (GTDB taxonomy): domain Bacteria; phylum Myxococcota_A; class Polyangia; order Polyangiales; family Houyiibacteriaceae; genus UBA1660. The sequence continues at coordinate 524,716 of JAEPMI010000004.1, read as the reverse complement.
GTTGTCGGGCCGGCCATCACGCAGGCCCGCCGTCGTGCTCATCGTGTACGTGCGCCGGCAGGCGTCGCGGTCGTCGATCGATACGGTGGCGCTGTCCGCGCCGTCGGCCAGCGCATCCGTTCCGGTCGAATCCGCGTCGGCGGGGCGGAGGCACGAGGGCTCCGGGGGGCCGGCGTCGTTCGTCCCGCCGTCCTCGACCGCCGCGTCTGCGCCGGCGTCCACCGTCGCGTCGGGCGTGCTGCCGTCGAGCGTGCCGGCGTCTCCAGGGTCGGGCGAGTCACCACAGGCCGCGAGGATGAGAAGGAGACCGACCCCTTGAAAGAGGGTGGAGCGTTCGTCACTGTGTCGCATCGGAGGCATGGTGAATCAGAAGTTGGGTGCCCTGTTGACGGCTGTCCTTCTTGCCACGGCGTGTGAGGATTCGCCATCGGGAGCCGATGCCGGCCGGGACGCCGCGACGCCGCGCGATGGCGGCTCCGCGCCTGATGGTGCCACGCCCGACGACGCGGCGGTGCCCCCCACCGACGCGGGAGTCACCGGCTTCGCCGCGCGCGACTGTGACCTGACCATCCGGCACGCGCCGCGGGTCGGCGCGAGCACGGTGCAGCTCGCTGGCGAGTTCACCGGTTGGGCCGACGCGCCCATCGACATGGTCGACCACGACGGTGACGGCACCTTCGAGGTCACGCTCTCACCGGGCCCGGGGCTGATGCCGGGGCAGCTGCTCGCCTACAAGCTGATCGTCGACGGGACGTGGATCCTCGATCCGGAGGCCGCCTACCGGAAGTACGACGACAGCTGCCTGAACAGCGCGTTCGTGATGCCGGCCTGCACGTCGGGTCCGGAGATCCGTGCCGGTCAGCTGTCGACGACGTACGACTCCGCGACCGACACCGGTGACGCGGCGGTGCGCCTCCAGATCCTCACCGCCAGCGACGGTGCGATCCCCAGCACGGTCGGCGTGACGATCGACGACGCGCCAGTGGCGGGCCTCGACGCCATGTTCGACGAGGCCGCGGGCGCCTACGACGTGTCGCTGGCCGATCTCGCGCCGGGTCGGCACGTGCTCGGCGTGCGGGTGACCGACGCGATGGACCGCGACGCCGAGCCCGTGGATCTGCCCTTCTGGATCGAGGAGGAGCCCTTCGAGTGGCGGGACGCGTTGATGTACATGCTGGTCGTCGATCGCTTCGCGAACGGTGACGAGAGCATCGACGCGCCGGTCGGCTCGCCGGTCGAGTACCCGGCCGACTTCCACGGCGGCGATCTGTGGGGCGCGCTCGAGGTGATGCAGAGCGGCTACTTCGACGACCTCGGCGTGAACGTCATCTGGCTGAGCCCGATCAACCAGCAGGCCGAAGGGCACTTCGAAGGCCGCGACGGTTCGCGGCGGTTCGCCGGCTATCACGGCTACTGGCCCTCGCGCGGCCGCGAGGTCGAGCCTCGCTTCGGCGGCAACGAGGCGCTCCAGGCGTTCGTCGACGAGGCGCACAGCCGTGGGATCCGGGTGCTCTTCGACCTGATCAACAACTAGGTCCACGACCAGCACGAGTACCTCGCGTCGAACCCGGAGTGGTTCCGAACCGCGTGCGTGTGCGGCGTCGACGCCGGCTGCGGCTGGAGCGAGCGACCGCTCGACTGTCTCTTCGCGCCTTACCTGCCCGACATCGATTGGAGGCAGCCCGGCGCGGAGCGTCAGTTCATCGACGACGCGGTTCACTGGATCAGCGAGCTCGGGATCGACGGCTTCCGGATCGACGCGGTCAAGCACGTCGAGACGAACTCGATCTCCAACCTCCGCGCCGCGCTCGCGCGCCGCTTCGAGCAGGGCGGCGAGCGGCTCTTCCTCGTTGGCGAGACGGCCGTCGGCGAGTCGGACTCCGCCGACTACGGCTGCGGCGAGACCTACCCGAACGGCTACGCCTGGATCGACGCATACGTCGGCGAGCGGGCGCTCGACGGACAGTTCGACTTCCCGACCCACCACGCCCTCCAGGACGGCCTCGTGACCGACCGGATGAGCTTCGTGGACGTCGAGGCGGTCGTGCGCACCGCGGAGACCCGCTACTCGTCGGAGGGGCTGCACGTGCGCTTCCTCGGCACGCACGACTCGAACCGCATGGCGAGCCGGGCTTCGTTCGATCCGGCCCAGGGTTGCCGCTGGCCCGACGGGGGCGGCTGCGCCTCGCTGCCGGGGCTGGCGACCGATCCGGCGGTCTTCGGCCGGCTCCAGCGCGCCTTCACCGTGCTCTACACCATGCCGGGGATTCCCTTCCTCTACTACGGCGACGAGATCGCGATGCCCGGCGGCAACGACCCCGACAACCGCCGCGACATGGTCTGGACGGGCGCGCTCGCCTCCGTCGGGATGGGCGACACCTCGGTCACCGCTCAGCAGCAGGCGCTGCGCGACCACCTCGCCGCGCTCGGTCTGGCGCGGCGCGATTCGGTGGCGCTGCGGCGGGGCCGTCGCGTGCCGCTCGTGGTCGAGGCCGACCTCTACGTCTATGCGTACGTCCACGACGATCCGAGCCAGCTCGCCGTGGTGGCGGTGAACCGCGGTGCGGGCGTCACCGGCCGGCGCGTCGACGCACTGACCGCCAGCATGCTCGGAGCGGTCACGAGCTTCGACGCCGCAGCCGGAACCGGCACGGCGACGCTCGACGGGACCCGCCTGTCGCTCACCCTCGGTGCGGGTCAGGCGGCGGTCTTCCTCGGCCGCTGACACTTCCGTCGAGCCGCGCTGACGGTCGCGCCCAGGGGAGAGGACGGTGGCCGTGCACGTACGATGCGTCATGAGACCGGCGCACGTCCTCTGGATTCTCGGACTGATCGCGTGCGCTCGGCCTGCAGAGAACACCCGCGTGGAGCGACCATCGGCCGCGCCCGCGGAACCGCGACCTGCCGAGACGCCGACGCTCGCCCAGACGCTCGACTGCGATGACGAGGATGGGTCGGTTTGTCTCGCTCGCGGTCGCGAGGCGAAGAGCGCTCGGATGTGGGAGCTCGCGGGCCGATACTTCGAGGCCAGCTGCGAGCTCGGTCACGGCGAGGGCTGTGGAGAGCTCGCGAGCGCTCTCCTGCGTGGCCGGGGTGTGACGGAGGATCCGGAGCGCGCGACGGCCATCGCCCATCGCGGGTGCGATGGGACCCGCACGGGGAGCTGCGTCGTCTTCGCCTGGATGTTGGAGCGAGGCTACGCGGACCTGGAGCCGGACCCGCAACGCGCCGCCGAGATCTACGCCCGTGGCTGCGGAGGTGGGGACTCGCTGGCTTGCTACAACGCAGGCAACGTATTCTGGCACGGTCGTCGGGGGGTCACCCGTGCCCCGCAGCGCGCGGTCCGATACCTGCAGATGGGCTGTCGCCTGGAGGAGGCGGTCGCCTGCTCGATGCTGCTGACCGTCTATGAAGCCACCGACCCCGCGCCGGACGAAGCGTCGATCGTCGCGGAGTTCGCCACCTCCTGCGAGGAGGGAAGTGCGACTGCGTGTACCGCGCTCGGCCTGGCGCATCAGTTCGGCAGAGGCATCGCCAAGGACATCGACCGAGCGGATCACCTCTATGGGCGCGCGTGCGCCCTCCAAGACGCCGCGGGTTGCGCCGTGCGAGCCGCGCTGGTCGAGAGCGGTCTCCTCGGTAGCCCGAACCGAGCTCGAGCGGGCGCTCTCTACCGTTCCGCCTGTGACTATGGCGATGCGTACGCATGCCTGTCCGCCGGGGTTCGCGTCGAGCGGCCGGAGGAGGCCTTGGACCTCTTCGAACGTGGCTGCCAGGGCTCGATCGGCCCCGCATGCTTCGAAGCCGGTGTGCTCCTGGAACAGCAGGGGAGCGCCGCCGCGAACGAGCACTTCCGGCGGGGCTGCGAAACGGGCCATGCCGAATCGTGCACGCGCCAGGCCGACGACTGATCGATGGACACTCGGCGAGAGTCTCCAGTGGTAGCCGAGGTCGGACTCGAACCGACACTCCCGAGGGAAGCGGATTTTGAATCCGCCGCGTCTGCCAATTCCGCCACTCGGCCAGGAGGACGCCGAAGCTAGCACCGGTCCGTGGGTCGCGCACCCGCGAACCGCGCGGAGCGGCCTCAGATGGTGTTCTGCAGCCGCTGATGGATCAGCTGGAGCTCGCGCTGCGCCTGCTCATCGTTGGGGTCGATCTGCAGGACCTGCAGGTAGCTCTGCTCCGCGGCCTGGAAATCGCCGAGCTCGAACTGGCTGTACCCGATGCCGCGGAGCGCGCGGCGGCGCCAGTCGTCGATCGTGTGACCGTTGAACACGGGGACACCGGCGGGGTAGTCGGGCGTCGGCGCGAACGCGCCGCTGCGATCGAGCATGTCCGCGTTGGCGAGGGCCGCGCGATACACTTGGATGGCCTCCGCCTGAGCGTTGCGCTGCTGGAGCACGTGGCCGAGCTCGCAGGAGTAGACGACGTCGTCCGGCATGATGGCGAGCGCCTTCCGCAGAGTGGTCTCCGCCCGGCCCAGGTCCCGGAGCTCGATCTCGCAGAACGCCCGCATGTAGAGGGTGTCCGGGTAGTCGGGACCGACCACGACGGCGTTCCGCTGCTCGGAGGCCGCGGTCAGCAGGGCCATCAGGACCCCGGAGCCAGACGCACGCGAGGCGATGACCTGCTGGTCCCCGGCGTACTCGCGCTCGAAGGCCTCGATCGCTGGCTGGAAGCCCTCCGCGATCGCGCGGTCACACTTGCCCCGCTGGAGCATCGCCACGCCCATCTGCAGTCGCTGGTCGATCGAGATCTCGGCCTCGGCTCCACTCGATGCGGGAGCGGTGGCGGAGGGGGCGGTGCGCTCCTCGGGCGCCGGAGAGCCACAGGCGACGACGAGAACGCACGCGACGATCGGGTACCGCATGGGCGCACCCTACACCTTGGAGCCGCGGACGGCCGACCACGCGAGGCTCCGGCTGGTGCACACTCTCCGGGTGAGCGACGCGATCGATTGGGCAGCCGTCCACACCGAGCACGTCGCTCCGCATCGGGCTCGGCTGCGGGCGGGGCCGCCGAAGGCGGTGCTCGCGGTCGCGTTCGTCGCCATCGTCCTGGGTGCACTGCTCCTCGCGCTGCTCTCGTCGTCCCATCGGTTCTCCGGGCTGGTGCCGCTCTTCGCCGGTGTGTTCCTGCTGGCGATGGGCGGGCGCTCGCGTGGGTCGGCGCATGCCCCGGCGGTCGTCCGGCGAGGCACCGTCCGAGCCCTCGGGCGCGATGAGCAGGTGGGCAACGACAGCCGCGGGATGTCGGTCCGCCGGGTGAGCTTCTGGGTCGAGCTCGAGCTCTGCGAGGCTGGTCAGCTGAGCGAGCGGGGTCCCCACCTCGCGCCGGCCGGGGGCACCGTGCGGATCGGGATCGACGAAGACCACTTCGAGGCCCTGACGGAAGGCGAGGAGGTCACGACCCTGAGCCTCCCGGGCGCGAGCGCTCATGTGCGTATCTTGCTCGCACGGAAAATTCCATCGGCCCAACCTTCCAAGTGAGCTCGCGTCACTTTTGTGGGTCGCCCGATCGGGTCCCTTCTTGGAGATGGCGTGCGAAGGGTGCATGATGCTCAGGCTGTGCTGAAAGTGGGAGACATGGCACCAGACTTCGTGGCGGAGACCACGACGGGCCGCAGGCTCGAGCTGAGCGAGCTGCGTGGGCGGCTCGTGGTGCTCTACTTCTTCCGCAAGGCCTTCACCCGGAACTGCGTCGTCGAGACCCGCGGCTTCCGCGACAACTATCCAGAGCTCACGGCGCTCGGCGCCGAGGTGGTGGGCGTGTCGTGCGACGACAACGCGACCCAGTGCGAGTTCGCGGAGAGCAACGAGGTCGCGTTCCCGATGATCGCGGACACCGACCGCTCGATCTCGCGCTCGTTCAAGACGTTCTTCAGCTGGCTCCCCGCCGTGAGCCATCGCGTCACCTACGTGATCGACGAGCGCGGCGTGATCGCGGGCGTGTTCAACCACGAGTTCCAGGTGATGAAGCACCTGGACCAGGTGGTTGGCTTCGTCCGCGAGCTGCGCGAGCAGCGGCGCTCGAACGCGGGCTGACCCGGCCTACGAGTTTCGGTTGCCGGAGTGGGCGCGGCCTTCTTCGGCCATGTCCTTGGCGACGCTCTCGAGCAGCTCCTGGCACTCGGGTCGACTGTGCAGGTGCTCGAGCAGGATCTGGGACGAGTCGGTGAAGCCCTTCTCGTAGCTGAGCGCCTCACGCACCCGGGTCGCGATGCGATCGCGACCCGCCTGCAGGTCGTTCTCGAGCGCCTCGCTGTAGCGCACGAGCTGACCCTTGAGGTCGTCGATCTGCTTCCGCAGGCTCTGCGCGTAGTGCTCGCGCTCGGCCGCGCGTCGTTCGTAGTCGGCCTTCACCGACGCGAGCGCTTCCATGCGCCCTTGCGCCTGGCCGGCCGCTTGGAGCAGCGCCCCGCTGGCCTCGCCACCGTCGATCCGTCGCTTCGCGGCGCCGAGCTCGGCCTCGGCTCGCCCGCGCTGCGCCTCGGTGCGCGCCGCTCGCTCACGCTCGCGCTGGGCGTCACGCATCGCGCGGCTCTCCTCGCCCGCGAGCTCCTCGACCTTACGACCGATCTCCGCGCGGAGCGCTCGGCCGCGCTTCTCGATCGCCTCGAGCTTTCGCGAATGACTCGCCAGCTCGCCCTCGAGGCGAGACGCGCGCGCTGCGAAGTCCCAGATCTTGTCGGCGGCCTCCTGGACCATGTCGGGCGCCTTCCCGTTCGGGTAGGCGCGCGCCATCGCGCGGAGGAAGTTCGACGCGCGCCGGCTCCACTCCACGACGCCCGGAGTCGGCGCGGGCGGCGGGGGCGGCGGCTGTTGCGGAGCGCCGCCGGGGCGGGCCTCCTGCTGCTCGCGCACGTCCCACGCGGTCGAGGGGAGGGTGCGCTGGAGCCGCTTCAGCTCTTCCTGCAGATGGTGACCATCACGGAAGCGCTTGGCGGGGTCCTTCTCGAGCAGGCGGAGGCAGATGGCGTCCGCCAGCTCCGGGATCTCGCCGTTGATCGTCCGCGGGCTGGTCGCGACCTTGGTCCGCTGCATCTCGAGGAGCGTCTCGCGGTCCGACGAACGGAAGGGCAGCTTGCCGGTCATCATCTCGTGGAAGAGGATGCCGAGCGCGTAGAGGTCGCTCTTGGAGACGGCGTCTTCGCCGCGGGCCTGCTCGGGCGACATGTACTCGGGCGTCCCGAAGACCGCGCCCTTGGGCGCGAGACGCGGGTCCCGCGCCAGCGCAGCCAGGCCGAAGTCGAGGATCTTCACGAAGTCCTGACGACCCCCACGCTGGGTGAGCATGATGTTGTCGCTCTTCAGGTCGCGGTGGATCACGCCGAGGTCGTGGGCACGCGCGAGCGCCGCACACATCTGCTCGAGAATGTCGACGGCCCGCGGGATGGGCATCGGGCCCTTCGAGATCTCGGAGGAGAGCGCGATGCCGGTGAGGTACTCCATCACCAGGTAGAGCTCGCCCTCGTCGGTCTCGCCCACGTCGTGAATCTCGACGATGTGCGCGTGGTCGACGCGGTTGGCGGCTCGTGCCTCACGGAGCATCCACGCCCGCAGGTGCGTCTCGCCCCGTAGATCGGGACGGATCAGCTTGAGCGCCACCACTCGGTCGATGAGCACGTGACGGGCTCGGTAGACGACCCCCATCCCGCCCTCGCCGAGCCGGGTCTCCAGCCGATACCGACCAGCGACCACTTTGCCGAGGTAAGGGTCTTTCGTTCGCGCCTGAGCCGTCGCCATCCGGGTCCTGACCTCCGTGCCTCACTGCCGTTCGCAGCCGAGAGCGGAGGCGATGATACACGACCGGACCATGGTGAAAAGATCCTGCTTCACGGCTCACGCTTTCGGATGCCTGTCGTTCGTCGTACCTTGATGGAGACGCGCGTCTCCCCCTCCCCAGATCGCGCGCTCGGAGCAAATCGCGCATGGGCCCCCAGGCCCCCATCGGCCCCTATCGAATCGACCGCCGTTTGGCGACGGGCGGCATGGCAGAAGTCTTCGTGGCTCGCCGCGAAGGACCCCATGGGTTCACCAAGCGCGTCGCCCTCAAGCGCATCCTCCCCCAGTACGCTGGGGACCCCGATTTCGTCGCGATGTTCATCGACGAGGCCAAGGTCGCCGCCCGCCTCGAGCACCCGAACGTCGTCCAGGTATTCGACTTCGGCGAACACTCCGGTTCGCTCTTCCTGGCGATGGAGCTGGTCGAGGGGACCAACGTCAACCGGCTGATGCGCGCCGCGGCCGGGCGGGGCGACATGATCCCACTGGACACGGCGCTCTACGTGGCTGCCGAGGTGGCCCAGGCGCTCGGCTACGCCCACCGGCTCCAGGACGACGACGGCAAGCCCATCGGCTTCGTCCATCGCGACGTCTCGCCCGCGAACGTCCTTCTCACCGCCACCGGTCACGTGAAGCTGAGCGACTTCGGCATCGCCAAGGTCGCGGCTCAGAGTCGCCACACCGAAGACGGTCACGTCCGCGGCAAGCTCGGCTACATGTCGCCCGAGCAGGTCCTCGGGAAACCGATCGATGGGCGCAGCGACGTCTTCACCCTCGCCACGGTCCTGGCCGAGATGCTCGTGGGCGAGCCGCTCTTCGGCAGCGGGAGCGAGCTCGACATCCTGATCCGCATCCGCGACGTCGACCTGACCGTCCTCGAGCGGAGCGAGCGACGGATCCCGAAGGACATCAAGAAGATCATCGTGCGCGGGCTGGCGCGCGACCCCGAGCAGCGGCCGACCGCGCCGGTCTTCGCGGACGCGCTCGCGGAGATCCGGCGGCGTCGCGGCATGGGCCACGGCGCCGAGCGTCTGGCCAGCCTCCTGCAGCGCATGAACCTCAGCGCGCGGGACTACTCCAAGCCGTCGGACGTGCCCGGCAAGATCACGGCGCTGATGGACACGTCGTCGCTGAGCACCGAGGCCGAGAACCTGGTGCAGGGGATGAGCCCCACGTCGCCCGCCATCTATCGGGTGCGGATGGCCGACGGGAAGGTGGTCGGCCCCATCTCCTTCCCGAGACTGGTGCAGCTCGTCACGTCCGGCCGCATCCATCGGGACACCACGATCTCGAAAGAGGGCGCGAGCTTCGGGCCGGCCACCGAGCTCCCGGAGCTCACCCGCTTCATCACCTCGCCCGCGCTGACCTGGCACCTCGAAGACCTCGCCCGTGCGGACCGTCGGGGCGAGATGAGCGCCGCGCGGCTGGTGCCGATCGTCTACCAGATCATGCGCGACCGGGAGACCGGCGTGCTGCACCTCTGGGATGAGCGCCGCCGCAAGAAGATCTACTTCGTCGAGGGGGAGCCGGAGTTCGTTGCCTCCACCGACCGGTCGGAGCTGCTCGGCGAGTACTTGGTCGCCCACGGTCACTGCCTCCGCATGGAGGTGGAGATGGCGCTCGCGCTCCTGCCCCGGTACGGCGGCCGGCTCGGGGACGCCCTCGTCGGCCTCGGGGTGCTCCGCCCGGTCGAGCTCTTCCGCGCGATCACCCAGCAGGTGCGCGCGCGGCTGATCGAAGCGTTCCGCTGGCGCGAGGGGCGCTGGGCGTTCGCGCGCGACGCGCGGAGCCACGAGGAGACGTTCCCGCTCGAGCAGGCGGGCTTCGAGGTGCTGCGCGACGCCGTGATCGCCGCGGATCTGACCGAGCTCGAGTCGGGTCTCTCGCCCTACTGGGAGGAGCCGCTGACCTTCCCCACGCGGCCGCGCTCGCGGGTCGAGGACTTCCGGCTCCCCGCACAGTGGACCCGGTTGCTAGCGTCGATCGAGCCGCCGACCACGGTCGGAGCGTTTCTCGCCGACGTCGCGACTCGGAGCGCCGACGAGCTCGAGCTCGCCTATCGGGTGATCTTCCTGGCGATCACCTGCGAGATCCTCGTGTACGACCGCCACCGCTGAGCGTTCCGCGTGCTAGGTTGCCGGGATGACGCGCGCGTCCGTCGAGAGCGCAGCCCCGCGGCCGGTCGCCGATGGCATCGCCTTCCATCGCCTCGAGCGGCCGCCCGAGGCCGAGCAGCGGCCGGTCCTCGTCGAGGTCCCGCACGCGGGGCTGGCCATCCCCGACCAGGTCCGTGGCGAGATGGTCGTGCCGCAGGACGGAGTCGCGCGCGACGCGGACATCTACGTCGACAAGCTCTACGCCGGTGCACCCGCGCACGGCGCGAGCATGCTGAGCGCGCGCGTCTCCCGCTACGTCATCGACCTGAACCGGGCCGAGGACGACGTCGACCTACAGACGGTGCCGGACCACCCCGCGCCCCGTGGGGTCCAGCCGCGCGGGGTCGTGTGGCGGATGACCACCGACGGGCGTCCGCTCCTGCGCAAGCCCCTCGCACACCGCCAGCTCGAGCGCCGGCTCGATCTCTTCCACCGGCCCTACCATGGCGCCCTTCGGTCGGAGCTGCGCCGGCTTCGCGAGCGCTTCGGATTCGCGATCGTCATGGCTGGCCATTCGATGCCGAGTGTCGGTCGGAGCATCCGGTCCGATCGGGTGACTCGTCGCGCCGACGTGGTGCCGGGGACCCGGGGTCGCAGCTCCGCCGATGGCCGGCTCATCGATCTGGTCGACGCGCACTTCCGCCAGGCGGGCCTGAGCGTGCGCCATGACGATCCCTATCGAGGCGGTTTCACGACCGCGCACTACGGCCGTCCCGCCGAGGGCTTCCACGCGATCCAGCTCGAGCTCAACCGCGGCCTCTACGTGCACGAGGCGACGGGCGAGCCCAAGAGCGGTGCGTTCGAGGCGCTCCACGCCGTGCTTCTCGGACTCGTGGCCGAGGTCGGCAAGCTCGACCTCTCCTGAGGAGGGGAGCACATGACGCGTTGACGCGACGCGTCAGCGTCGCGTTCACGCTCGAGAGGAGCGGGTGAAGGCTACTTCGCGACCGGCTTTTCGACCGGCAGCGCTTCGCTCGATCGGACTTCCAGTCGGTAGCGACTGTTGGCCGTCTGGATGTAGTAGACGTCCTGATCCGAGAGCTTCAACACCCGCTTCACGGGGGTGGTGACATACTCATGGAGCCCGTCGGGGAACTCGATGACCACGACGGATCCCTTGCGGGGAGGGCGAAGCAGGCGCCCAACGACGGCGCGTCCGGGCTTCCGACCTACTTTGCGAAGAACGACCTCCACGATGGTCCCAAGTTAGCACACCCGCGGCGTCGAGCAAAAGGATCGTTGTCGCGATCAACGCAGTTGAAAGCGGAAAGAGACGATCAGCGGGCTTCCCTGCACCGCGATCGGCAGATCGCCGAGCCCGCTCTCCGCCAGACACGACTGCAGGGTGCCGGCGGGAATGGGGGCGTCGCCCCAATCCCGGAAGCGGAGCTCGACCTGGTTGCCGTTGCGGTGGATCCGCACGTCCGCAGAGCCGGTGCGCCCGCCCAGGGCAGGGCAGCTGGTGATGTTCGCGAGAACGCCCCACGCGGCTTCTTCGAAGTCGCGATCGCGGCCACAGCGAACGTTCGGCTCGCCGCAGCGGAGGAACGCGACGCGCCCGCGCCGGAAGTCGGTCGAGCCGGGCGTGCCTGACGCCGCCCCCGCGGGAGTGCCGGTCGTCGCGGGTGTGCCGGTGGTCCCGGGGGTGTCCGACGCCGACGCTGACTCCGACGCCGAGTCCGACCCCGAGTCCGACGCCGAGTCCGACTCCGAGTCCGACTCCGACTCCTGATCGCCGACCACCGAGTCCGACTCCGACTCCTGATCGCCGACCACCGAGTCCGACTCCGCCGCCCGATCGCCGAGCTCCGCCTCCCGATCGCCGAGCTCCGCCTCCCGATCGCCGAGCTCCGACTCCGACTCCGACTCGGCTCCGTGACTCCGTGCGAGGCCCGGCTCGTCGCCGGAAGCGCTCTCCCTGCCCGACTCCGCGAGCTCGTCCATCGCCCGCCCGGTGCCCATCGACCAAGCGACGAGGACCAACCCGATCGCGAGACCGACCACGCCGCTGAGCGCGACCCGCCACACGCTGGGGGCCTTCGGGGGTGGTTGAACCTGAGGCGCCATCACCGCTCTCGATAGCGTTTCCACCGCATCGCGTCGAGCAGGAGCGACGCCGCGGCATGTTGCCGCGGCGCTCGTGGATCGCTCCGCTCCGATCGCCCGTGGCGAAACGACACGTCCGACCCGATCTCCCGAGAAAGACATGAACCGGACAGCCGGCATGGTCTTCGCAAAGAGCCATGTCACTGGGCCCAGCCCGCACGGATCACGCGGCCACCCGCCGCCTCCCCACCTACCGGAGATCGTCATGCGCCTACAGCCGAAGACCACCATGGACCGCTACCGAGCTTCCCTCGAGCACGTCCGCACCCTCGACCCCGCCGAAGAGCTCGAGCTCGCGCGGGCCTGGCGAGAGGGTGACGAACGCGCCGGTCACAAGCTGGTCGAGGCGAGCCTTCCCTTCGTCATCTCCATCGCCCGCGAGTACCGACGCTGGGGCGTGCCCCTCGAGGACCTCGTGCAGCAGGGCAACCTCGGGCTGCTGAAGGCCGCCGCGAAGTTCGATCCGAGCCGCGAGTGCCGGCTGGTCACCTATGCGGCCTACTGGATCCGCGCCGAGATCCGGGAGTACGTCGTCCACGGCTATCGGATCGTCCGCCTCGGCACCACCCGCACCGAGCGCCGGGCGATGCGCGCGTATCGGCGGAGCGCGCTGGAGAGCCCCGAGCACATGGCGGAGGTGAGCGGCATGCCGCTCAAGCGCGCCCGCAAGCTCTGGCCACTGCTCGGCAACCGCGACATGTCCCTCGACGTCCGCTACGACGACCGCGCGCCGGCCATCGAGCGCCTCGAGGGCAACCACGTCATCCCCGAGGAGAGCGTCGCTCGCCGGGACACCATCGAGCGTGTCCGTGCCCGACTGGGTCAGGCGTTCGAGGTCCTCTCGGATCGCGAGCAGCGCATCGTCGAGGAGCGGATCATGAGCGACGAGCCGCGGACCCTCGAGGATCTCGGCCGTGAGATGGGCGTGAGCAAGGAGCGCGTTCGTCAGCTCGAGGTGCGCGCCCGTCAGAAGCTCCGCCGCGAGCTCGCCGAGTTCCAGACCGCGGCCTGAGGTCGCGCCTCACCACCACAGGTGAGGTACCGACCCTACGAATCCGCGCTCAGACCGGAGGCGGCATCAGGCTGCCGTCCGACGCGGTGGAGAGTCGGTCGAGCAGCGCCGCCAAGGCCCGCGCGGGACCCTGCCGCCACTCGCCGTTCCACATCGCGAGGCGGCGCGCGAAGGGATCGCCGAGCCCGAGCTGGACCTCGAGGCTCGGGCGCGGCTCGTCCGGGAGGCCGGTCTGTCGGAGCGGCCGGAGCAACCAGACCATCGAGTCGCGCAGCGCGGTCGCGATCGCCGTGATCTGCGCCTGCGGGAGCGCCCCGCGGTTCGTGGCCGCGCTGGGCTCGCCGGGCGCACGAATGCTCGTGAGCCGCTCGCCTCGACCGAGCACCTCGATCCGGCGCGTGCCGTGGATCTCGGAGTCCACGCCAGTCCAGGTCAGGAGGAAGTTCCCGCGCTGGTCCGGCTGTTGGATGATCCGGTCGAGCATCGTGATGAAGGGCAGGTGCTCTTCGGGGGGCGAGCTCCCGCGTTGGTGGCGGAACCAGTCCATCGCGAACGCGTAGACCTCGGCCGCGTGGGGGATCTCCTGCTGCGCGGTGCGGAGCGCGCCGAAACCCTGGTCACCCATGCGCAGGAGCGCCCGCAGAGCGTTCCAGCCGACCATCGACTCCATGCCGGCGGAGAGGATGCGCGCGACTCGCCGCGCCGCGAAGGCGGCACCGCCCGCCCCGTGCGCCTCGAGCTGCGTGACGAGGTCGGGCGGGTCGCCCATCAGCAGCAGGTCGAGCTCGTGGCCGACGTTTTCGTCGATGCCTGCGTCCGCGAGTGAGCGCGCCGTCGTCACCAGCAGCTCGATCCGACCCGTCAGCGCCTCGGTGCCCTCCGGCGGTGTCCACGGCACGAATCGACCGCTCGCCCGAACCGGGTCGTAGGCGAAGGCCAGCGGCCACGCGCCGGCGCCGCGGCGATCGAACGCGAAGCTCAGATCGAGCTCGGTGCTCGCGGTCGCTCCGGGGAGGAGTCGCAGAAACCCCTCCGGCGGGTGGAGCACGTTGACGTCGCCGAAGCTGATGCGGATCCACGGTCGATGACTCTTGGGCGGCGACACGCGCAACGAGCGGGGGTAGCCCGGAGTGAAGCCGAACACCCAGATGGGCTCGCTGCCTTGGTTCTGGCACAGCAGCTCCACGCGAATCGTACCGCCTGCCTCCACCTCACCGGGTGGGGGCCGCAGACCGAATCGAGCTCCGGCCATGGTCTGTCCCCAAGCGACGTCCGCCATCGCAGCGACCCTGCCCGGAAAAACCACCGGAGTCGAGCCCCGAACCCCCGTCGACAAAGGGCGAACGTGGTTGCCGATTCGCGACAATGGCGAACTTGACCGGGCAGGGAGGGCCGGCGAAAGTGCCACGCATGTCGCGCGCCCCCCACGTGTTGATCGCGTTGTCTTTTGCCATCGCCGGCTGCGAGCCCGAGCTCGGCGAGTGCAACATCGCGCAGGCCAACCGCCTGGTGTTCTACTTCGTGGAGGGCGATCCGGCCTCCGGAACCCCCGCGTACGAGGGTCAGGCTCTGATGCAGCAGAACTGCTCGGCCGGCGGCTCGTGTCACTCGGAGGGCGCGAACGGGAGCAGCCGTCGAGGGGCGCCCGCGGGCCTCAACTACGACGTGCAGGTCGCGTGCGAGCTGGCATCGGACGGGATGTGCCCGGAGGGGCTCCAGCCGCGCTACGACGATCTCCTGTCGAACAGCCGGCGCGTGTTCGACCACGGGCGCGCGATCATGGCCGAGGTCGAGGCCGGCGCGATGCCGCCGCCCGGCATGGAGGCCCAGGAGGTCCTCGCCTCTGGCGGCGAGTGGTTCCGCGCCAGCGGTGAGGCGGTGTTCGACTCCATCAACGGCGGCGACACGCCGCTGCCCTCCCTCGACACGCCGGAGGGCGAGGCCATTCTCCGCAACTGGCTCGCCTGTGGCGCGCCGGTGGTCGGTGCCACCCGCCTTCCGGACGCGCGGGACCCGGGTCAGGACTGCGGCGCCATGGCCGACGTCGGCGACTGCTTCGTCCGCTACGAGCCGCCGGAGCCCCCCGAGCCCACGTGGGAGTCCATCTACGACTTCTTCAGCGGGTCCAACTGCGTGAGCGGCTGCCACGATGGTTCGAGCACGAGCGCGCAGGAGACCTTCATGCAGTCCAACCTCGATCTCAGCGATCAGGACACGGCGTACATGGAGATGGTCGGCGTGGCCGCCGAGGGCGAAGACTGCGGCGGCGCGGGGGCGCCGACGCTCATCGTGCCCAACGACGCCGCGGCGTCTCTCCTGATCCACAAGCTGGAGGGCGTGACCGGCGATGGGAGCGAGGTCTGCGGCGGCGACATGCCACAGGGCCGAGCCCTCCTGCCCGAAGAGTTCATCGCGCCGATCCGTCAGTGGATCGACGAAGGCGCGAACGAGATGTGATGGACCTTCGGGTCGGCTGGGCGCTGGACGGCGCGGTCGGCACCGAGCTCGCCCGCATGGGCGCCGACGCGGCCGACCCAGAGCGCTGGGTGCTCGACGAACCGGCGCGGGTGGTCGAGCTGCACCGCGGGATGTTGGCGGCGGGCGCCACGGCGATTTTCACGGCGTCCTTCGCGGCGCCACGAAGCGAAGGCGGCGAGGACCGAGTGCGCGCCGCGGTGTCGCTCGCTCGTGAGGCCGGTGCGGCGTTCGTGTTCGCGGCGCTCGGTCCTGGCGAGGGGCACGCCCGGTTGGCCTCGGTCGCGGTCGACATGGGCGCGGATGCGGTCGTGCTCGAGACCTTCGTGGGTCCAGAGGCACTCGTGCGGACGACCGAAGAGGTCGTGGCCGCGGTCGGTGCATCGGTACTGGTCGTCGCCGGGTTCTGCCCGCTGCACGACGCGGCGACCCCCGAACGGGCGGCGTTGCCGGGCAGACTCGGACGGGCCGGCGCCTCCGCGGTGCTCGTCGGCTGCGGCGACGGTCGAGGGAGCGTCGCCGCGGTCGCGAAGCGGTGGGCCGGGGGACCGCTCCCGGTGTTGGCTCGCCCGAGCGCCGGTCTACCGGGGGCCCTCCGCACACCGGCAGACTTCGCCGCGCTCGCCGCGGATCTGAAGGCCGCCGGCGTTCGCGCGATGGGCGGTTGCTGCGGCGCGGGTCTCGACCACGTCCGGGCGATCGTCGGAGTCGCCGGTTGAGCGACCCCTTCGAGCTCACGCTCGACGGGTTGCACGGCGACACGATCCGCGTGCGCTTCGTGCCCGAAGGCGACGCCATCGAGAGCGACGTGGTCGATGGAGGCGAGCTCTTCGCGGGACGTCTGCTCGAGGCCTTCGCTGCCGAGCGGATCGTCTTGCTCGACGGAGAGGTCGACGAGCTCTTCGTCTCCGACTTCCATCTCGTCCGCGATCTCGCCGAGCGCTTCGGCGTGATCGAACCCCAGCCACACCCGGCGCTCACCTGTCGCAACTGCCGCCACTCGCTCGACGTCGATCCGGTCGGCGCCGACCCGGAGTCGCTGCTCGCGGAGCCCCCGGTATTCGAGCATCCGCCGATGCGGTGGGCGGAGGCCGTGGACGGCGTCCGCGGTGCGCTCATGGATCCGGTTCGTGTTCGAGACGCACGCGCGCTCTGGCGGTGTCTCGTCGCGCCCGAGCCCGTGCTCGACGCTGCGGTCGTTCGAGGACTCGGCGTCGTCGAGCTCACGCTCGAGGATGGGACCACCCTGGACACCGCCGAGTCGATCGCCGAGCGAATGAACGCGTCGAGCGATGCGTTGCTCGACGTGATCACCGCCGCGTACGACCTGGTGCAGTATCCGCCTCGGATGCGCTTCGGGCTCGTCTGTCCCGAGTGCGGTGCGGTCCACGACGTGCCGACGCCCTCCATTCGCGAAGAC
Organism: Deltaproteobacteria bacterium; assembly: GCA_017644045.1. GTDB lineage: Bacteria > Myxococcota_A > Polyangia > Polyangiales > Houyiibacteriaceae > UBA1660. The sequence goes on along the minus strand of JAEPMI010000004.1, from coordinate 507,760 downwards.
GACCCGCCGCCCGAAGCCTTCGACGTGCTCTTCGGTGCGATCGAAGAGGAGGGCGCCATGCTCGACATCGACGCGTTCTCGGCCGCCGTGGAGCGGTTCGCGGCGGAGGTCTTCGAAGACCGCGGCGTGGCCAACATCGACGTCGTCGTCGACGAGGGCGTGCCACCGGTCGACGACTCGGGCGAGCCGCTCATGGGGAGCTACCAGCCGATCCACGAGAACCACGGCGGGACCTTCACCGACGTCCGCTTCGAGATCGCGCTCTACTACCAGACCTTCGTCTCGATGTTCGCCGAGGCTCCCTACGACGTCGACGCGGAGATCCGCGAGACGCTCGACCACGAGGTGGAGCACCACCTCCACCACCTCTCCGGTCACGACCCGCTCGACGCCGAGGAACGAGCCGAAGCGCGCGCCGACCTCGAGCGGACCTTCGGCAAGGACGCCGTGCGGCGTGCCGAGCGAGACGCGCTTCGGCGCGAGCTCGGCCAGATGGGCCGGGTGTTCTTCTGGGGGTTGTTGGTCCTGGCGATCGGCCTCGCGCTGCTCGTCGCCGCCGGAGTGATCGAGTGACGTCGCGTTGGTCCTCCGCGCGAGCTGGTGTAGAGGAGCTGACGTGCGCGCCGTGATTCGACTCTCCGTACTCTTCGCCCTCGCGGGGCTCGTGCTCCTCACGGGCTGCCCCGGTCCCGGTTGCCCCACGACTCCACACACCGATCCGATGCGCGCGTTGCGGATGCACCGTTCGCTTCGGCGCACGGTGACCGCGCTTCGTGGTGAAGCGCGGGTCGACCAACGCGGCGAGAGTGGCCGGGTGCGTGGCACCGTGTTGCTCTACCTGGATCGTCCCGACCGCGTTCGCTTCGACGCCATGACCCAGTTCGGTCCGGCGGCGGTGCTCACCAGCGATGGCGAGCGCTTCCAGCTCCTCGATCACCGCGAGAGCCGCTTCCTCGACGGTGAGGCGTGTCCATCGAACATCGCCCGACTGCTCGGCATCCACATGAGCGGAGCGGAGGTCGCGCACTTCCTGCTCGGCGATACGCCGCGGCTCGAGGCCGACGACGTCAGCCTCGCGTGTAGCTCGGAGGGATACGTGGTCGTGCGAACGGCCGCCGACGGTCGGCGCCAGGAGATCGTGCTCACCGCACGCGAGGCCGACGAGGACGCCGCGCCGGAAGACCAGCATCTGCGGCTGCGACGGAGCGAGCTCTTCGACGCGTCGGGCAAGACGATCTGGCGCGCGACTTACGAGGACTACCGCGTGGTGGTCGACCCGGCCGACGAGGAAGGGCGGGGTGTGGCGCTGCCCTTCGTGCTCCGCTTCGAGGATCCGGAGCGCGAGGCGGACACGCTCGTTCGTTTCAAGGAGATGTCGATCGTCACCGAGCCGGTGGCCGAGGAGGTCTTCTCCCAGACGCCGCCGCCCGGCATGAGCGTGGAGACGATCAGCTGCGATTGAGCGAGTAGCCCGACCGGATCAGTTGGGTGACCACGTAGGTGGCGCCGAGCAGGTAGTGCGCGGGCGCGGGCGTGAGGCGGAGAGCGACGCGGAGCATGAGGAGCAGACTGACGGGCGGAGGTTTCCGCTCGATGTCCTGTCAGTGAACACTGCGTATGATCGACCGGCGGCGGTCGCTTCGGATCACCCGCCGGGCCAACCCTTTCCTGCACGCGCACGTGCACGAGGACGAGGACGGGCACGAGTCGCTGCGCCTACCTGCCCGACGTGGCGCGGCGGATCCTCCTTGCAGTGAGACCGGGCCCAGGTATACCCATCGCGGATGCAGGAGCTGCCCCGAGAAGATCGAGCCAAGCTCGTCGAGCGCTTCGGGAAGACCTTCACCGCTGGCGACAGCCTCTACGCCGAAGGCGACGAGGCGAGCCACTGCTACATCGTCCACGAAGGTCGGGTGCGCCTCGTGAAGCGGATCCGGTCCGCCGAGCGCAGCCTCACCGTCCTGCGAACCGGAGACCTCTTCGGCGAGGACGCGCTCCTGCCGGATGCCCGCCGAGGTGCCGCCGCGGTGGCGCTGACCGACCTCGAGGTCCTCGCCCTCGACCGCCAGACCTTCGGCGTGCTGCTCTCGACCGACGCTCGGGTGGCCGAGCAGCTCGTTGCCCAGCTGGTGCGCCGGCTCCGCGACGCCGAGGAGCAGCTCGAGAACGCCATGCTACGTGACCACCCCTCACGGGTGGTGAATACCCTTCTCCGTCTCTCGCACGAGGCCGAGGAGACCGATCGTGGTCACGCCATCCACGTGTCACCACTCGAGCTCTCGTCCCGGGTCGGTTTGGACGTCGACGCAGTGAAGCGCGCCGTCCAACAACTCCGCGATGGGGGGTACATCCGGATCGTGAAGGAGCAGATCGTGGTCCCCGACCTCGAAGCGCTGGCCAGCCTCTACGATCTCCTCGGGATGAAGGAAGAGGTCCGTGGTGGCGTTTCCTGAGTGTTTTCAACGCACTCGGGAATTGTGTCCCCCTGGTGGAGGTGCTGTCGGTCGACCGACACCCCCTCACAGCCACCCTGAAAACCGACACCCACAAAAAGGGACAGTGGGGCAGTCTGGTAACAATCTCTGCTTGACCGGCTGTGACGTGCCGGATAGATCCGGTCGTCCGCGGGTGTTTGCGGGGCTTTTCCTCTCTTTTTGCTTGGCGTTGAGCATGCCCACCACGGGATGTGTTCGAGGCCCTACGCAGCAGGACGTGGATCAGTCGAACAACGAGCGAAGGCTCGCCTCCCAGATGCACCAAGAAGGAAACAAGCCGGGCGCTTTCGAGCATGCCCGTCGAGCGCTCGAGCTGGACCCGGAGAATCCGGAGGCCCTGATGCTCATGGGCGTCCTGCATCAGGAGCGGAACAACCTCCCGGTGGCCGAGGACTTCGTCCGCAAGGGCATCGCCGCGTTCGTCGACCGGAACGCGCAGGGTGGTGCGCTGGCCGAGGCGCGTAACTTCCTCGGGGTCATCCTCCTCCAGCGCGAGTCCTTCGACGAGGCGTTCGAGGTCCTGCGCGAGTCGGCCATCGATCCGCTCAACCGCGCCCCACACAACGCCTGGGGCAACCTCGGCCTCGGCTACCTCCAGGCGGGCCGGCCGGCGGACGCCGTCGAACCGCTCCGCGAGGCGGTCCGTTCCCAGCCCCGCTTCTGCGTGGGCTTCCACTACCTCGGTCGCGCCTACTTCGAGCTCGAGCAGTTCGAGGACGCCGAACGAGCCCTCGCCCAGGCCACCGACGCCGACGAGACCTGCCACGACGATCCGCGGCTCCAGAACGCCTGGCGACTCCGCGGCGAGACCCGCGCCCGCCTCGGTCATCGGGAAGAGGCGGTCGCCGACTTCGAGCGCTGCATCGAGCTCGGTGGCGAGACCGCCGACGGCCAGGCCTGCCAGCGCATGCTCGGAGGTCAGCTGTGAGCGAGAGCATCGGCACCATCCTTCGCCGGGAGCGCGAGCTCCGACACATGTCGATCGAGGAGATCGCCCAGACCACGCGCATCCCGCTTCGTCTGCTCCGCCTCCTCGAAGACGACCAGTTCGACGAGCTGCCCGGCGAGGTCTTCGCCCGCGGCTACATCAAGTCGTACGCCCGCACCCTGGGTCTGGAGTCCAAGGGGCTCATCCGGAAGCTGGACGAGACCACCGCCGACCGCGAGCGGGAGCCCACGCCGCTCCCCGCGGTGCAGACACCCGAGCGAGGGCGACGCTTCGGCATCGCGATCGCGCTCGTCGTACTGCTGATTCTCTTCACGCTCGCGCTCTCGATCGTGCTTCGGCCGCGACACCGCGACGTGCCCGTCGAGCTGAGCCAGCAAGACTCGCCCGCGCTCGTCGACACCACGCTCACCTGAGCCATGGACGGCGGGACCGAGGCGGTCCTCCTGCGGTCCGTCGACTACCGGGACGCCGACCGGATCCTCACGTTCTTCACGCGGGATCACGGTCGCCTCTCGGCCATCGCCCGGGGCGCGCGCCGCTCGCGCGGCCGCTTCGGCGGGTCGCTCGAGCCCTTCTGCGTCGTTCGGCTGGCGTTCTCGCGAGGCCGCGGCGACCTGGCCACCCTCAAGGAGGCCACCGTGGTCCGGGCGTTCCCGGGGATGCTCAGGAGTCTCGGCGGGATGCGGGAGGGAGGTGCCGCCCTGGACCTGGTACGGCGGATCACGCGCGAGGAAGACGCCGAGCCGCGCCTCTTCGACGCCATCATCGAGCTCTTCGAGGCCCTCGGGCGGCGCGAACGGGAGCCGGAGCCGACCCGGCTGACCTTCGGGGTCCGCGCGCTGAGCCTGGTGGGCATGGCACCCGAGCTCGAGGTCTGTGCGCTCAGCGGAGTGCGCTGCCCCCCCGGTCAGAGCGCCTTCTTCGATCCCGCTCGGGGAGCCATCGTCCGCCAATCGCTGGGCGGCCGCGGCATCCTCTTGTCGGGAGCCACCCGGGCTGCCCTCGCCGAAGCCCGAGGCAACGCATGGGCGGACGTCCAGCTCGACGGTCCGGCGAGGGCTCAGGCGCGTGCGCTCCTCGAAGCGTTCGTCGCCGCCCAGGTCCGTTGAGCGAAATTGTCCGTGAATCTCGGAATCGCGGGCCGAGATCGTTTAGCATCGGGCTGTGACCCGCGTCCTCGTCGTGGAAGACAGCAGCGCCATGCGTGCGTTCGTTCGGGCGGCGCTCGAGGAAGAGCTCGGCGCCGAGGTGATGGAAGCCGAGAGCGGCCTCCGGGCACTGCGAAACCTGCCCGGCGAGTCGTTCGACTTGGTCATCGTCGACGTGAACATGCCGGACCTCAACGGCCTCGAGCTCGTGTCGTTCATTCGCAAGCACGAGCGTCACGCGACCACGCCCATCCTGCTCATCAGCACGGAGGCGGCCGCGCGAGACCGAGAGAAGGGCATCGCGCTCGGCGCCAACGGATTCCTGAGCAAACCCTTCACGCCCGACGCGCTCTGTGAGCGAGCTCGGGAGCTGATCGGGGGGAGCGACAGCGGTTGAGCGACGTCCACGACGAGTTCCTGGCCGAAGCCCAGGAGATCATCGAGGCGCTCTCTCGCGACCTCCTCTTCCTCGACCAGGCGCAGAAGGAGGGCAACGTCCAGCCGGACCTCATCAACGAGGTCTTCCGTGGCGTGCATACGCTCAAGGGCATCGCCGGGATGTTCGGGTTCCAGACCCTGTCCGCGATGGCTCACACCCTCGAGGACTTGCTCGACGATCTGAGGCTCGGTCGCGTCCAGCTCTCGCAGGAGGTGCTCGACGTCCTCTTCGAAGGTGTCGAGGGATTCCAACGCTTGCTGGGCGAGGGCGCCGACCAGGAAGCGGTCGACGTGAAGGACTTCGCGCAGTCGATCGAGCGCGTGTCGAAGAAGAGCGGCGGCGGCCGGGCCACGCTCGAAGAGCTCGACCTCGACGAGAGCGTGCTCGCGGTGCTGACCGAGTACGAAGAGCACCGGCTCCGCACCAACGTGACTCAGGGCACGCCGCTCTACCGACTGCGGGTGCGTTTCTCGCTCACGACGATCGACTCCAACCTCGAGGAGCTGAAGGAGCGAGCCAAGAGCATCGCCGAGATCATCACGTACCTGCCGAGCGTCGGCGGCGGTGACGGCGACGAGATCGATCTCGACGTGCTGCTCGCCAGCAGCGCCCCCGCGAACGAGCTCGGAGAGGTGCTCGCCGCTGGCGGCGAGGCCGAGCTCGAGCTCATCCGTCGAAAGGGCGTGCGCAAGACGAGTCACGAAGCGCTCGTGCCGCCACCGATCCCGATCGAGTCGGAGCCGCCGCGACGACCGACGCCCACCAGCCGGCCCCCGGCGCCGGTCCACACACCGGCACCCCCACCGAAGGGTGCGGCAGGGGTGCCGCGTGACATGTCCGCGGACGCGCTCTCGCTGCGTTCCGTCGCGAACACCGTGCGCGTGGACATCCGGAAGCTCGACCACCTGATGAACGTCGTCGGTGAGCTCGCCATCGTTCGCTCGGCGGTCGCGCGAATCACGGAGCGCATCCGCTCGCGTGACGACCTGAGGCAGCTCGCCATCGAGCTCCACCGCGTGAACCGTGGCTTCGAGCGTCACCTCGAGGAGCTGCAGGACGGCATCCTCGACGTGCGGATGGTTCCGCTCGGTCAGCTCTTCGACAAGTTGGCCCGGATCATCCGTCAGGTCGCGCGCGAGCACGACAAGGAAGTCCGACTGCTCGTCACCGGCGCGGAGACGGAGGTCGACAAGCTGATCGTCGAGGAGCTGAGCGACCCGCTCATGCACCTGATCCGCAACGCGATCGATCACGGGATCGAGTCCCCCAAGGTCCGCGAGCTGGCGGGCAAGGGCTCCGAGGGAATCCTCTCGCTCAACGCCTACCAGAAGGGCAACCACGTCGTCCTCGAGATCGAGGACGATGGTGCCGGCATGAACGAGGAGATGCTGGTTCAGGCAGCGATCCGCAAAGGCATCATCTCGAGAGACGCCGCGGAGGAGATCACCTCGCAGGACGCGCTCGAGCTGATCTTCATGCCCGGCTTCAGCACGCGCTCGGCCATCACCGACCTGTCCGGCCGCGGCGTGGGGATGGACGTCGTGAAGACGAACATCAACCGACTCGGCGGCGTCGTCGACGTCTGGAGCGATCACGGCAGCGGGACGAAGTTCACGATCACGCTCCCGGTCACGTTGGCCATCATCTCCGCGCTCCTCGTGCGGGTGGCCGGCCGGGACTTCGCCATCCCGATCACCTCGGTCCAGGAGGCGATCCTCCTCGATCGCACCGCGGTGCGCACCGTCGAGGGGCGCGAGGTGATCTCGCTGCGTGGCGCCACGCTCCCGCTCTGCCGGCTCGACCACCTCTTCCGGCTGCTGCCCGTGCAGTCCGACCGTCGCTTCGTCGTGGTCTGCGCCGTCGGCCAGCGGCGCGTCGGCTTCGTCGTCGACGGCCTCGACGGACAGCAGGACATCGTGATCAAGGCGCTCGGCAAGAGCCTGCGCGACGTGCGTGGCTTCGCCGGCGCCACCGACCTGGGCGACCAGCGGGTGGCGCTCGTCCTCGACGCGCCGGGCCTGCTCGAGGAGGTCCTGCGGAGCCAGGAGCTGCCGTCGTTGGGAGCGGAGCCTTCATGAGCGACGATCCGAAGCGGCAGACCATCGTTCCCGCCGGGCAGTCGGTGGCCGTTCGGGCTCCGACCAGCGCGTCGATGCTCGTCGGCGCGCCGGTCGTTCGCGAGCTCCTGGCGTTCGTCATCGCCGACGAGACCTACGCGCTCCCGCTGAGGTCCGTGCGCGAGATCCTGAAGGTGCCGCCGATCACGGGCGTCCCGCGCGCCCCGGCGGACGTGCTCGGCATCATCTCGGTTCGTGGCCGCATCACGACGGTGCGCGACCTGCGCCGCGTCTTGAAGATGCCGGAAGGACCGACGGAGAAGCACACGCGCGTGTTGCTGGTCGAGGCCGGCGACGACGAGGTCATCGGCCTCCTGGTCGACCGCGTGCTCCAGGTCTACCGGTTGGACGAGGACGAGGTGGAGCTCGCCGCGGTGGTCGGCGGCGACATGTCCGAGCATGTCATGGGCGTCGGTCGACCCCGAGCGACGACGAAGCGAGATGAAGACGGGGACGCGGCGCTGGGCAACGAGGACATCCTCGTGCTTCTGGACCCGGGGCCGCTCCTGCGGAGGTCGTGATGGGATCCTTGTCACAGCGACGGCGAGGGAACCGCCAGAAGGATCTCGTCGGCTTCCGGATCGGCGACGTGGCGTATGCCGTGGACATCCACCGCGTGCGCGAAATCCTCAACCCTCTGCCGACCGTCGAGCTGCCCCAGGCGCCGCCGGCGGTCATCGGTGTGGCCGACCATCGCGGCGCGGTGGTTCCGATCGTCGACCTGCGCCGCCGCTTCGATCTCGAGCCGCTGCCGGTCACCCGCCGCACGAAGTGGGTCGTGGTCGATCGGGACGGCATGGGCGTCGGTCTGGTCGTCGACCGGGTGACCGACGTCTTCGGCGCCGGACCCGCGGAGCAACGCAACGTCCCCGCGCTGACCCGTCAGCGCGGGATCCAGGCCGTGTTCTCCCATGACTCGACCCTGGTCTTCGTCCTCGACGTGGACCTGGTCACAGAAGTGACCGCCGAGCTCGAGCTCGACGAGATCGTACAGGAGGAGCCGTGAGCTCCACGCCACCGCCTTCGGACGACAAGCCGCGCTTGCAGACCCTCGTCGACGCGAGCCGGAGCGACGACGTCGAGCGTCGGCGCGCGGTCGTCGACGCGCTCCGTGCCCACTGGACCTCGGCCGACGAGCAGGCCCGCGCGCTCCTGGTGGGCGCGCTCGGAGACGGTGAGTGGCGCGTGCGGCGAGACGCGCTGCAGCTCGCGGTCGAGTGGACGACGGGGCCGGGCGGTCGGCCCCTCGAGAGCCGCTTGGTCGAGGCGGTCGCCCAGGGTGAGAACGTCGGGCTTCGAAACGCCGCCCTCGAAGTGCTGGCCACGCGCGGTGCTGCGGTGCGCGAGCTGCTCGAGGCGGCGTTGAAGGAAGCCGGCACCCGACCGGCGGCGAAGTTCTTCGTCGAAGCGCTGGGCGCGTCGCGCGATCGCGACGCCGTGCCCGGGCTCGTGCCTCTGGTCGACATCGACGACGCGAACCTCTCGGCGGCCGCGGTGGGCGCGCTCGCGCAGCTCGGAGGTGACGAGGCCATCGCCGCGCTCCTCGGCGCGCTCGAGACCCACGACCCGTTCCGCAAGATGGCCGCCCTCGACGGGCTGGCGCAGCTCGGGGCGCAGGTGCCTTTCGAAGCTCTTGCGCCTCTCGTCGACGATCGCTTCGTGCGACGCGCTGCCGTCCCGCTCCTCGGCCGCAGCGGCGAGCCGAGGGCCGCCGAGCTCTTGGCCGACGTGCTTCGTGCGTCCGGGAGCCTCGCCACCGTGGAGCGGGTCGCCACGGCGCTCGTCCAGCTCGCCGGCGTGGTCGGGGATGACGCGGTGGCCGCCCGCCTCGACGACACCAGCGGTCGGCTCCGGCGCCTGGCAGCCGGCGGCGAGCCCGCGGGGCGGCGAGCGGCGGTGCACCTGCTGGTGCTCAACCGCGACGAGGGGAGCCTCGGCGAGATCGTCGCGCTCGCCGCGGAGGACGAGCTCCTCCCTCAGAGCTTGCGCGCGCTCCAGCGCTGGGGCGCGTCGGCGGTGCCTTCGCTCCTCGGCGTCGCGGAGGCGAGCGTCGGCGTTCAGCGCGCACGCGCCCTCGAGCTGGCGGCAGGCCTCGCCGTGGAGGCGGAGGCGAGCGTTCGCGAGAAGCTCGTGCGCGCCCTTCGCGACGCGGCTCGAGCGGGCGACGCCACCGTCCGGGCGACGGCGCTTCGGTCGTTCGCTCCCTTCGTCTCTGCGCAGGAGCTCGGTTGGCTGGTCGAGGCGACGGCCGAAGACGAGGAGATCGCCAGCGCCGCCGTCGCCGCGCTCGAGTCCTTCGCCGCGCGGGAGCCCGACCCGGTTCGCGAGCGTCTCGCGCAGATCGACTTCGACGGTCCGGGCGCGAGACTCGCGCCGGTCGCGGCGCGGCTCCGGGGCGACTCGATCCTCGACGACCTCCAGGGGGGCTTGTCCAGTCAGCGACCCGAGCACCGTGCGGCGTCCGTGCGAGCGCTCGGGTTGATCCCGAAACCGCGCGCGGCCGAGATGGTTGCGTTCGCACTGATCGACGAGGACGCGCTGGTCCGTGAGACCGCCGCACACGTGCTCTCCTCGCTGCGCAGCGAGGAAGGCCGCGCGCTCGGTGTGGACGCGCTCGTGGCAGCCCTCGGCTCCGAAGACGACACCCTCCGCGCGACCGCAGCGGCCGCGCTCGGCGATCTGGGCGCCTCGGCGACGGACGAGGTCGTTCCGGCGCTGCTCACCGCGGCGCGAGGCTCCGGTCCGCTGACCGTGGCGGCCGCCCTCGGCGCGCTCGAGCAGATCGCCCCCTCGACCCTGCAGGAGCTCGTCGACGAGGCGCTCGCCGATCCCGAAGCCGCGGTCGCCGAACGGGCGCTGGGCATCGCCGTCGGGCTCGGCGGCGACGCCGTGGTCGGCAGGCTCGCCGTGGCTCTCGGTCATCCGGTGTGGCACGTGCGCGTCGCGGCGGCGCGTTGGCTCGGTGAGCGCCGAGAGGAAGGCGCGCGTGAGGCGTTGCTCGCGCGATTGGCGCAGGAAGACGACGCGTCGGTGCGGGCGGCCATCGAGGACTCGCTGGAGCCGCTCGAGGACTGATGTCTCTCTTCGACCAGGGCCCGACCATGAGCCTCGAGGAGTTCCGACTCCTTCGGGAGCTCGTGAACGAGACCTGTGGCATCCGATTCGAATCCGATGCGATGTTCGCGATGGAGCGACGCCTCCGCGAGCGGCTCGCGGCGCTGGGTCTCACCTCGTTTCGAGCGTACTACCAGCGGCTCCGCTACCACCCGGAGGCGCAGGCGGAGCTCGAGAACGCGGTCGATGTCCTCACCACCAACGAGACCTACTTCTTCCGCGAGGCCTATCAGCTCGAGGCGCTCGAGAAGTCGATCCTCCCGGAGATGAAGGAGAGGAACGAGCGCTCCAAGCGCCTGACCGTGTGGAGCGCGGGCTGCTCCACGGGCGAAGAGGTCTACACCATCGCGATGATCCTGCTCGGCACGGGTGCCTTCGCCGGGTGGGACCTGCGCGTCTTCGGGAGCGACATCAGCCGCCGCGTGATCCAGCACGCGCGGCGTGGCGTGTACGGGGAGTCCAGCTTCCGTGCGATGCAGCCGCGCTACTCGCGCTATTTCTCCGACGCACCCGGGGGCAAGCGAATCGCGAACGAGGTGAAGTCGATCTGCCACTTTGGACAGCTGAACCTCCTCGACCACGAGCGCTCGGCCCTGATCGGGACGGCGGACGTGATCTTCTGTCGCAACGTGCTGATCTACTTCGACGACCGCTCCCGTGAGCGAGTGGTGCGGACCTTCCACGACCGCCTCGTACCTGGAGGCTACCTCCTCCTCGGCCATAGCGAGTCGCTCCTCCATCGAGCGACGCAGTTCGAGATCGTCCACATGGATCGGGACATCGTCTATCGACGACCGATGACGCGGACCCTCTTCGACGAGGTGGACCGATGAAGGACCTGCGCGTCCTCGTGGTCGATGACTCCGCCTACAACCGGCGGACCCTCACCGAGATCCTCCGGACGGTGGATGGGGTCCAGGTCGTCGGGAAGGCCACCGATGGTGACGAAGCGCTCCGAATGGTCCGTGAGCTCTCGCCCGACCTGGTCACCCTCGACCTCGAGATGCCGCGCATGGACGGGTTCACCTTCCTGCGCCTGCTGATGGCCAAGCGACCGACGCCGGTCATCGTGGTCTCCGGCTACTCGAACAAGGAGAACGTCTTCCGCGCGCTCGAGCTCGGCGCCCTCGACTTCGTGGCGAAGCCGACCCGCACGGTGACCAGTGACCTGCACGTCATCCGCGAGGAGCTCGCGGAGAAGGTGGCGATGGTGCGGCAGTTGCGGCCGTCGACGGCCACGCGCCCACCCCTGCTCACGCCCGTGCCCTCCAGCCCGAAGCGCGGGCAGGAGCCGCGGCTCTCGACCCAGCGGCCCAAGCACGTGGTGGTCATCGGCGCGTCGACCGGTGGACCGACCGCGCTGGTCCGGCTCTTCCGGAGCATCCCCAAGGACGTCGACGCGGCGATCCTGGTCGCGCAGCACATGCCACCCCGCTTCACGAAGACCTTCGCCGATCGGTTGAACCGTCTCGGCGGCGTGAAGGTCCGAGAGGCGTCGGGGACCCACCCGCTCCGCCGCGGGGAGGCCTGGATCTGCCCCGGCGGCAAGTGTCTGGAGGTCGGTCTCGACCTGCAGGCCATCGTGAAGGACGCCGACGCGAGCGACCGCTACGTGCCCTCGGTGGACCGCCTCTTCCACACCGCGTCGAAGAAGGTCGGCGAGATGTGCATCGGTGTCATCCTCACGGGGATGGGCGACGATGGCGCCGCCGGCGTCGAGTCCGTGTCCAAGCGCGGCGGCCGAGTGCTGGCCGAGTCACCGGAATCCGCCGTGATCTACGGCATGCCGGGAGCGGCCGAGCGGACCGGTCACGTCACCGCGCTCCTGCCGCTCGAGACCCTCGGCGAGCGCCTCGCCCAGTGGCTCGCCCAATGAGCCGGTGAGGCTCTACGGTGTCGCGTAGGCGAAGCCTTCGTCGTCGTCTTCGTCGTATCGGTCTTCGGCGAGCATGCGCTCCACTCGGCGGAGCAGCGGCTCCATCGTGCGGGGGTGGATCGCGCTCACGGCGACCGCGTCGCGGCTCGCAGCGATCGCGGCGGCGCGCCGCGGGTCGAGCTGGTCGGCCTTGTTGAACACGACCAATCGCGGCAACCGCTCGAGGCCGAGGTCGACCAGCAGCCGCTCGGTCGTGTCGTAGTGGTCGTCGTGCGAGGGGTCGCTCGCGTCGATGACCTGCAGGAGCAGGTCCGCGTCCTCGGCCTCCTCGAAGGTCGCGCGGAACGCGGCGAAGAGGTCCTTCGGGAGGTCGCGGATGAACCCGACCGTGTCGGTGTAGACCACATCGAGACCGCTCGGGAGCGGGGCGCGCCGGGTGCGGGTGTCGAGGGTCGCGAAGAGCTTGTCCTCGGCCAGCACGTTCGCGCCCGTGAGCGTGTTGAGCAGCGTGCTCTTGCCGGCGTTGGTGTAGCCGACGATCGCGATGTGCTTCACCGGCGAGCGGCCGCGCCGCGCCCGGCGGGTCTTGCGCTGCTTGCCGAGCTTCGCGAGCTGCTTCTTGAGCATCGTGATCCGCTCGCGCGCGCGTCGTCGACCGACCTCGAGCTTCGTCTCACCGGGACCGCGACCGCCGATGCCACCGGTGAGGCGGGAGAGGGCGTCGTCCTTCTGACCGAGGCGGGGGAGCAGGTAGCGCATCTGCGCGAGCTCCACCTGCAGCTTGCCGTCTCGGCTCTGCGCGCGTTGCGCGAAGATGTCGAGGATCAGCTGCGTTCGATCGATGACCTTCATGTCCGTGACCCGCGCGAGCGCGGCCGCCTGCGCGGGGCTCAGGTTCCGGTCGAAGATCAGCACGTCCGCGTCCCGCTGCATCGAGAGGATCACGACGTCGTCGAGCTTCCCCTTGCCGAGCACGTACTTCGGATCGACGCGGTTGCGGATCTGCAGGACCGTGTCGACCACGGCGACGCCCGCCGTTCGCGCGAGCTCTTCCAGCTCGCGCAGCGAGACCTCGGCGTCCGCGGCGTCCTTCTTCGCGGCGACGTGGACCAGGATGGCGCGGCCGTCCTTGGCGACCGTCCGCCGGCGGCGCGAGGCGCGCGCGAGCTCTTCCTCGAGCGCCTCGATGATGCCGCGCGGCTCGACCTTCAGCCGCGCATAAGAGAGCGGTCCGTAGGTGCGATAGGGCGGCTCACGGCTGCCCTCTTCGCCGGGGATCACGTGGCCCCAGTAGACCCAGGTCGGCGTGCCGTCGCTCGGCGCCAAGCAGATCGCCGCGACCAGATCGAGACGCAGCCGGGTGAGGTCGACGAGGTCGTCCCGCGTCAGCGGCTCGTTGCCCAGGTGCGTGTGGATCAGCCGGAGTCCGCGCAGGCGGCCGGGGCCCGCGCGCAGACGGCCGACGTCCGGCAGCATGAGCTGCGAGGCGGTGCCGATGATGACGTGATGGACCTTGCCCGTGCGATCGACGAGCACACCGACCTGGCGGCCCGTCGAATGCGAGACTTCGGCCAGAGAGCGGGTGAGCTCGAGGGTCGTCAGCTTCTCGAAGGGGACGCGGCGCCGGTAGATGCGCTGGAGCGCCTTCAGCTCCGAGGGGCTCAGCCCCGAGGTGTTTCCGTGGATGTCGTGCAAATCGTCGTTTCGCTCCGGCGCGGGCCCGGGGCGGTCCGAAGGCCATCTTATCCACGGTCCGAGGGCCGGTCGAGCCGCGAGGTGCTCACGGCTCGAGGACGGCCGGATCCAGGTCGACGCTGATCGGGCAGTGGTCCGAGCCCATCACCTTCGCGTGGATGCGTGCGTCGAGCAGGAAGGGGCGGACGGCCTCGGAGCAGAGGACCATGTCGATCCGCCACCCGATGTTCTTCTCTCGGACGCCGAAGCGCTGACTCCACCAGGTGTACTCGCCCTCTCGGTCGCCGTGCCGCTCTCGGTAGGTGTCGATCCACCCGGAGCGCAGCCACCGGTCGAGCTCCTCGCGCTCCTCGTCGAGGAAGCCGCTGGTCTTCTTGTTCTGCTTCGGTCGGGCGAGGTCGATCTCGCGGTGGGCGGTGTTGAAGTCGCCGAGCACGAGGAGGCGCTCACCCGAGGCGCGCGCCGCTTCGAGTCGGTCGAAGAGCTTCCGGTAGAAGTCCAGCTTGTAGGGGACTCGCGAGTGGTCTCGGTCGCGCCCCGATCCGTTCGGGAAGTAGCCGTTGACGATCGTCAGCGCCCCGAAGCGCATGAGCTGGAGCCGACCCTCGTCGTCGAGCTCCGGGACCCCCAAGATGGACCCGGCCACCTCGTCCGGCTCCTTCCGCGAGTACATTCCGACTCCGCTGTAGCCCTTCCGCTCGGCGGAGACCCAATGGCTGCGCCAGCGCTTCGGGCGGAGCACCTCTGGCTCCAGCTGTTCGGGGTGCGCCCGGGTCTCCTGGAGCGCGACGACGTCCGCGCGCGCCTTTCGGAGCCAGTCGAAGAACCCCTTTTTGGTGACGGCACGGATCCCGTTGACGTTCCAGGAGTAGACGCGGAAGAGCTTCGGGGGGGCCACGGGGCCTTTGATAGCGCGGACGACACGAGGGTCGAGCCATTTCCCAAGGATGGGGTATGCTTGCGTTTACACTGTACGGTTCGACCCGCAGATGACTGCCTCTCCTCAGCGCCGGGACCCCTTCGTCGGGATCGTCCTGGACGAACAGTACGAGCTGATCGAGCTGCTCGCTCGCGGTGGTATGGGCCGCGTGTATCGCGGGATGCAGCGGTCGCTGCAGCGCGAGGTCGCCATCAAGGTGCTCGACATGGAGCAGCTCGATGGGAAGGCCGCTCGCGCGGACTTCGAGCGGCGCTTCTTCCTCGAGGCGGCATCCCTCGCGAAGCTGAAGCATCCGAATACGGTGGTGGTCTACGACTACGGCCGCGCCGAGGCGGAGGACGTCTTCTACATCGTGATGGAGATGCTCGAGGGGACCACCCTCGACGCGATCCTCGAAGAGCAGGGCTCCCTTCCGCCGAAGCGGGCGGTCCACATCGCCCTCCAGATCGCCGGCTCCCTAGCCGAAGCGCACGAACAGGGGCTGGTCCACCGAGATCTGAAGCCCTCGAACGCCATTCTCGGACGGCGCGGCGCCGATCCGGACTACGTGAAGGTGATCGACTTCGGCCTGGTGAAGGCCGACGACACCAAGCTCACCCAGTCGGGGGCCCTCCTGGGCACACCCCGCTACATGGCGCCCGAGCAGATCGCGAACGACGAGGTCGGTCCCGCCGCCGACATCTACGGCCTCGGCGCGACGCTCTATCACATGCTCACCGGTCGCCCGCCCTTCGACTCCGACTCGAAGTTCGTGCTCCTGGCCGCGCACATGAACGTGGCGGTGCCACCCTTCGCGGAGGTCGCACCGGACCTCGAGGTCACCCAAGAGCTCGAGGACATCGTGATGCGCTGTCTCTCCAAGGATCCAGCGGAGCGCTTCGCGAGCATGGAGGGGCTGGCGCGCGCGCTCTCCTTCTCCGGCGAGACGACCGGGACCCTACCGTCGAGCATGCCGAGCGGTTCCGGTGAGATCGCCGCGTTCGATACCGGCAAGCCCGCGCCGGTCGATCCGACGAGCGCGGCCGTGGACCCCACCGGCTCGACCGAGATCGAGCCGGGCATCGTGAAGTCGAAGCAGCGGAACGTCCTCATCGCCGCGCTGGTCGCGGGAGGTCTGCTCGCGGCAGGGGCGGTCGCTTGGGTCCGGGGCCGTGACGAACCCCCGCCACCCGAGGTGGCGGCGCCGCCGGAGGTCTCCGAGGACCCGCCCGCCGAGGAGGTCGTCCCCGAGGAGCCGACGGAGGAGCCGGGGGCAACGGAGATCACCCGGGTGCAGATCGATACCGTTCCGGCGGGGGCTCACCTCAGCCGCGACGGTCGAGACCTCGGCGACGCGCCCTCCGCGCTGGTGGTGCCGCGGGGTGAGAGCTGGGAGATCGCGATCAGCGCCGATGGGTACGAAACCCGGAACGTGACGATCACCGGCGGCCAGCAGGCGATCACGGTCAACCTCGATCCCGAGCCGCAAGACACTCGTCGCCGCCGGACCCGGCGGGCGACCATGGACGCTCCGATGGAGGCGGCCATGGAGGTGGAGACCGCCATGGAGACCGAGCCGACCATGGACACCTCCACCACGACGATGACGAGCTCGATGACTCGCCAGAGCGAGAATCGCGACCCCTGGGCGCGTTAGCGCGCGCGCAACGGTCCCTGGATCGGGTAGAATCTCGCGGTGGCCCGCCTCGCCGCACTCGCTGTTCTCTTCGCCGTTCTGTGCGCATCCCATGGGGTCGCGCAGCAGCCCCCGTGCGGCGAGCCCGAAGCGGAAAGCGAGACGACCGAGCCCGAGGGGGAGCCGCTCGGCGAGAACGAGGAGCAGGCGCGGCGACTCTTCTTGCTCGGTGACGACCTCTACATGCAGGGCCGCTATGCCGAGGCGCTGGCCGCGTTCGAGGAATCGTACGAGCTCTCCGGTCGTGCCCTGCTGCTCTACAACATGGCCAACGTCCACGAGCGCTCGGGTGACTTCGAGCAGGCGCTGCTGAAGCTCGAGGCCTACCTCCCGGACAGCACCGACGAGGAGCGACCGCGACTGCGAACTCGCATCGAGAGCCTGCGTGATCGGATCGAGCGGATCGAGGAGCGACGCCGCCTCGAAGAGGAGCGCCTCCGCCTGCAGGGCGGCAATCCGCAGCCCGACGAGCCGATGAACGTGCCCGCGTTGGTGACGACGCTCGGGGGCGCGCTGCTGCTCGGCGGCGGCATCGGGCTCGCCATGCTCGCGCGGAATGCGGGGAGCGAGCTGGACGAGGGGTGCTCCACGACCGACTCTGGGACCTTCTGTCCGACCGACCTCGAGTCGCAGGTGAAGCGGGAACGGCGCGCGGCCATCAGCGCCGACGGGCTCTTCGTCGCCGGTGCCATCGCGATCGGGGTGGGCATCTACCTCTTCCTTCGTGACGATCCGGAAGACGACGACGAGACCGACGGGGAGCTCGAGCCGCAGCTCGATGCGTGGCTCGGACCGCAGGGCGGCGGAATGCAGGTGTCCGGTGCGTTCTGAGTCTCGCGCCGCCCTCTTCGCCTGCCTCGCCTTCTCGGCCTGCACCTTGGGCAGAACCGACGTCGAGGACTGCACGCTGGACTCCGAATGCCGTGAGGCGTTCGGGATCGCGAGTCTGTGCGGTGATGACGGCTACTGTCAGGTGCTCGAGCCGCAGGAGCGCTGCCGAGCGACCTTCCCCGGCGACTTCGAAGAGAACCCAGGCCGCTATCCGAACATCCTGCTGGTCGGCACGATCATCGACGAAGGCAACGAGGTCCACCGGGCTCGCGCGCGCGCGGTCGAGGTCGCGATTCAGGACGCGAACGAGCAGGGTGGTCTGGTCGATGGTCGCCAGTTCGGGCTCGTCGTCTGCGACAACGGCGACCGACCCACGATCGACTCGCTCGGACAGGACGACGCATCCGTGGCAGTCGCCACTTGGCTCCGGGACGTGGCCGAGGTGGCCTTCATCGTCGGGCCCCCGTCGTCCGGGTCGACGCTGGCCGTGTACGAGAACGTGGACGACGTCCTGATCATCTCACCGTCGGCGTCGAGCGACCGCTTGACCGGGATCGATAGCGAGAACCCGACCGACGACATGCCGGGGACCCTCTGGCGCACGGCCGTTCCCGATGGACAGCAGGCACCACAGATCGCCGCCGACATCATGGCTCGTGGCATCACGAACCTCGCGATCGTCTATGCCTCCGGCCCCTATGGTGACAGTCTCGCAGAGCTGGTGACCAGGGAGTTGAGCGGGGTCACGGTGGTCGACTACGCGTTCGAGAACGAAGGCGTGCTCAGCATGCGCTTGTCGGAAGTCGCCAGCAGCGCCGCCGAGGAGGTGCTCTTCATCTCCTCGAACACCGACCAGATCGCGTCGTTCATCAACGTGGCAGGCGACCGAACCGCCCTCGACACCCGCTCGTTCTTCCTGACCGACGCCGCAGCGAACTCGTCCTTTACCGCGAGCGTGACCGACGAGTCCGTCTTGGCGCGGGTGCGCGGGACGCGCCCGGTGCAGGTGATGACGCCAGAGTTCGAGACCTTCGTCTCTCGCTACGCCATCCGGTTCGGGACGACGGACGTCCGGGAGCTGTCCTTCACGTCGAACGCCTTCGATGCGGCGTGGCTCGGCCTCTACGGGATGTCGTGGGCGATCGAGCAGGAGCCCGACCTGGGCCCGTCGTCCATCGCCACCGGGATCCGGAAGCTCACGGGTGGCGGTGCGTCCATTGCGACGACCACCCCGTCGTCGTGGCTGACGATGCAATCCGAGTTTCGTTCGGGCAACCCCATCGACGTGACGGGCGCGAGCGGGAACCTCGACTACGACCTCGGCACGGAAGAGCTGAGCGGAGAGTTCGAGGTCTGGGTCGTCCAGGACGGCGCGATCGTCACCGCCCCCTGATCACCAGAGGCTGACGTGGTCTTCGACCACGCCGAACGCGTCGTGGACGACGTGGTCGGCCAGCCGCCCGTGGAAGGCGCCGTAGGGCTGGACGAAGATGCTCTGGATGAGCCGGAGATCGAGGCGCTGGGCGCGAGCGCCGAGCGGCCGGAAGGTCAGGTCGACTTGGTCGCCGACCAGATGCCACGGGTCGGTGGTGCGCTGACCTTCGGGCGGGAGCTCGAAGCGAACCTTGCCGAGCGGGAAGACCTTTCCGTCGACCCAGTAGGCGTTCTCTTCGGAGACGCCGCCGCGGTCGTAGACCTCGGCCGAGAGGTTGAGCCCGATCGCGTGACCGGCCTGCCGCGACGCGAAGCTCGCCCACTTCCACACGGTCTCGCGCTTCGCGCGCGAGCGGGTCCAGTCGAGCACGCCGAGGCCATCGTGGAGGTCGAACACGCGGTCGCCGAGCATCGCGGAGCCGCTGGCCGGCATCCCCGCGGCCTTGTGGGTGTACGCGGCCCGGCCCTGACCGAGGTCGTGCAGGAGCGCGAGCGCCTCGATGTCGTCCAGCGTCACCTGGCAGGTCAGCGGCGTGCCGTCCGGGAAGCGCACGTCGACCAGGACCTCCCAGCCATCCCGGTAGGTGGCGCGGATGTGGTTCGGTCCCCAACGCCACTCGGTGGTGCCCCGGACGGAGCTCGGCGCGATCGTGAGGCCGGCGCCGGCCGGCAGGGTCTCCTCGAGCTCGAGCACCCGCTGGTCGACCCCGTCGACGATGTAGAGGAAGAGGTTCGAGGCGTAGCCGAGCTGCACCAACCCGAAGGCGAGGAACACCTCGGGGGTGGCGATCGAGATGTACTGCCACTCCTTGAGGCGCCAACGATCGGTCAGCTTCGGCGGGAAGGCCGGGTGAGCGATCGGACTCCGGTAGCGACCGAAGAGCCAGCCGCCGCGATGGGCGACCGGCGGTGCGAGGGGAAGTCTCATGCGAAGCCCTCCAAGAGCGCGGCCAGCGGCGGTGCGACCGCGAACACGGAGTCGTCCAGGGTGCCGACCGGCGCCGGCGGACGAGCGCGGCGCATGGCGAGCGATCGGGCACACGCGTCGTCCAGACGAGTGGCGAAGGCGGCGTCGTCCCGCGCACGGGCGGTCAGCGCTTCTCGCGCCTCGAAGGCCGCGTCGACGTCGGAGCAGACCAGGAGCGTGTCGCAGCCCGCGTCGATCGCCCGCACGGCCGAGTCGGCGACGCCCCATCGGTCGGCCACCGCCTTCATCTCGAGGTCGTCGGACACGATCACGCCGTCGTAGCCCAGCTCCTCTCGGAGCAGGCCTTGGATGACGGTGCGCGAGAGGGTCGCGGGCAGCTCCGGGTCGAGCGCGTCGAAGAGCACGTGGGCGGTCATCAGCGACTCGATGCCGGCGGCGATGGCCGCGCGGAAGGGCGCGAGCTCGACGGCGTCCAGTCGAGCCCGGTCGTGCGAGAGCCGCGGCAGCGCGAGGTGGCTGTCCACGTCGGTGTCGCCATGTCCCGGGAAATGCTTGCCACAGGGCAGCACGCCGCCCGCACGGAGGCCCTCGGCGAAGGGGAGGGCGCTCGCGACGACGGCCTCGGGATCCGCGCCGAACGACCGATCGCCGATGACCGGGTTGGCGGGGTTGGAGTCGACGTCGAGGATCGGCGCGAAGTCCATCGTGAGGCCGAGGGCCGCCAGCTGCCGCCCGAGGGTCTCTCCCACGGCTCGGAGCTGGGCGGGGCTCGCCTTCTCCGCCAGCGCACGCATCGGCGGGAGGCACAGCACCGGCTCCTTCAGCCGCGCCACTCGGCCCCCTTCCTGGTCGATCGCCAGCATCGGAGGCAGCTCGGGCGGGGTCTCGAGGCTCGAACAGAGCTCGTGGACCTGGGCGGCGCTCTCGATGTTCCGCTTGAAGAGAATGAGCCCACCGAGCTGGCCGGCGGCCAGGGCCTCCCGGATCACGGGTGGCACGTCCGTTCCGCCGAAACCGATCACCAGCGCCTGTCCGGGATCGAGCTTGGTCATCGCCGCCTCACCCCGGGAGCATAACGACTGCGCCCATCTGTCGCGCACAATGCGAAAAACGTGTGAAATTTCGTAGCATTGCGGCCCTCGCGGCAGCGCCTCCGTCCTTGCCACGCGCGGCCGTGGTTGCTAAGCCAGTGCCTGTGGAGAGCACCCCGGACGACGACGAGGTCCCCGAAGAAGAGCTGGACCTACCTGGCCCTCCGCCCGCGGTGTATCCGGTCGAGCTGGACTCGAAGAACCTCGACAAGGACGCGGTGAAGGTCATCCGGCGGCTGACGCGCTACGGCCACCGCGCCTACCTCGTCGGCGGAGGCGTCCGGGACCTGCTCCTCGACCGCGCGCCGAAGGACTTCGACGTCGCGACGAGCGCCAAGCCCCAGGAGGTTCGCCGCCTCTTCCGGAACTGCCGGATCATCGGCCGACGCTTCCGACTCGCGCACATCCTCTTCGGTGGAGGGAAGGTCATCGAGGTCGCGACCTTCCGCCGCGACCCCTCGCAGCGCTTCCACGCGCGCCACTACCCCGAGCCCCCCGAGGGCGTTCGGGAGGACCTCGAGCCGCCGGTGAAGCTGGCGCCCCTCCGCTCGCAGACGGAGGAGGAGGACGACCTGCTCATCCGCAACGACAACGTCTTCGGTCATCCGCACGAGGACGCGGTTCGGCGCGATTTCACGATCAACGGGCTCTTCTTCGATCTCGAGCGCGGAGAGGTCATCGACTACGTCGGCGGGATGCCGGACCTGCGCCGCAAGGTGGTCCGCACCATCGGCGACCCGGACGTTCGTTTTCGTGAAGACCCGGTGCGGATCCTGCGCGCGATCAAGTTCTCCGCCCGCATCGACATGGGCATCGACCCCGACGTCTACGACGCGCTCGTGGAGTACCGGGGAGAGCTCGGGCGGGCCGCTCGGCCGCGCCTGCTCGAAGAGCTCCTTCGGCTGATGCGCGGCGGCGCCGCGCACCGCTCGATCTACCTCGCGTGGGACCTCGGCGTGCTCGCCGAGCTGCTCCCCGAGGTGGCGAGCTTCTTCGACGACGACGCGCCCGGCACGAGCCGGACCTGGGGTCGCTTGATGGCGATCGACCGGCGTCACGCGGAAGGGAAGCTCCCGAGCGACGCGGTGCTCATCACGGCGCTCCTGCTCGGGCCGCTCGAGGAGCTCCTCGAGGGCGCTCGCGACCCGTCGGCGCTCTACGACGAGATCATGGAGGACGCGGCGTTCCGGCTCGCGCTCCCGCGTCGGATCAAGGAGCGCGTGCGACTCATCGTGACGTCCCAGCGGCGCCTTCGGCAGGGCAAGCTGGGCTCGCTCGTTCGCCGTGACTATTTCGTCGAGGCGGCGACGCTCTTCGCGCTCGACCAGGAAGCGCGGGGCGAGGACGTGCCCGAGTGGGCGGTCGACCCGCAGTCGGTCAGCGAGGCGAAGCCTCGGCGCCGTCGCCGTCGCCGTCGCCGTCGCGGCGGCAAAGGCTAGGTCTAATCGAGCTCGGTCGAGACCGGGCGCTCGTCTTCACCCTCGCCGACCACGTCGAAGATCAGGCGGAAGCCTCGGCCGTTCGGGTCGGGCTCGTCGTCGTCCGGGAGCCGGTGGGAGAGGTTCGTGATGCCGACCAATACGTGGGTGGTGTCGGGCGTCAGCTCCACCGGCAGATAGCTGCGCCGGTCCTGCCGGCGCGGCGGCGCGCTGAGCCGCGCGAGCTCGCGACCGTCCGCCGCGAGCCGTGACCCGGTGAGGCCCCACTCGACTCCGTACTCGCCGCGGAGCCACACCCGCAGGCGGCTCTGCGCGGGTGCGCCTCGCACGTCGACCAGCGCGAAGACCGTCCCGAAGGTCTGAAGCTCCGGACCCGCGACGGTGTGATGGGGCATGTCCTCGAGCGCGACCTCGAACACCAGCGGCGCGGCCGCGCCGGGACCGAGCCCGCGGAGCGCCTGCATCGGCGAGTGCGCGTCGCGTGGTCCGAGGAAGCCGCGCACCACGGAGAAGTCCTCCATCATCGACTCGAAGCGATCACCGCCGAGCTCGACCGAGCGCTCGAGCGCCTGCCAGAGGTCGGGCGCCCCGCGGAGCTCGCTGCCTTCCCAGGTGCGCTGACGCGCCAGCTGATAGAGCTCGCGCACGAAGGCACCGTCGCCACCGTCGTGCCGCTGAGAGATCATCGCGAGCAGCAGCCCACCACCCGCACCATGGTCGGCGCTGGTCAGGTCGCCATGGCCGATCCAGGGCAGCCCTGCGTCGCTCTGCTGTCGATCGAGCGCGTCCGCACATCCCAGGCGGCCCGTGTACTGCCACGCCAGGAACGCCCCCAGCGCGCGATGCCAGGCGGGCGCCTCGGCCGGATCCTGCTCCAACGCGATCGCCTCGCCGTACGCCTGGGCGATGCACGGCTCGAGATCGTCCGTGGGCACCCCGGGGTCGAGGATGGCGTGGGCGCTGACCCCATCGAGGAAGCTCCAGCCGAGCGGTCGGTCCGGTGCGGCGGTCGCGAGGCGGTCGGTCGGCGCCAGGTAGAGATCGAAGGCCGGTCCGCCGCCGAGCGAGCCATCGGGGAAGGGCAGGGGGAACCCGCCGGCATGAACGTAGGCCGCGACCCCCTCGAAGGCGTCGAGGATGGCCTCGAGTCGCTCGGGCGAGGCGTCGCCGTGGACGGCGAGGGGCATGCGCGCCGAGCGCACCGACACGACGCTCGGAGGGCGCTCGGTCTCCTCGGGCCACGGCACCCGGGGCCCTTCCCAGCGGCGGGCGGTCAGGGCCACGAGGGCGTCGGCGACTCCGTCGAGCCCCGGCATCACCGAGTTTCGCGGGGTGTCGTCCACCTCCTCGCTCTCGGCGCCCATGTCCCCGTTGGGGGCATCCTCTCCCGTCCCGCACCCCAGGAGGAGCATGGCGAGGAGAGCGAGGACGCGCGACGGAGTCACTAGCGAAGGATTTGACACCATCCTCCCGAAACATCTACACGTTTTCCTGGTCGCGGCACTCCAGTGCCATGGCTCGAAAGGCAGACGTGACGACGGCATCGGGTTCAGGAACGAGCGGTTCGGGGACGGGGTCACCCGCTTTCGACGCCGGTAACTTCTACGAGTTCGATCTGGCCGCCGGATCGGTGAAAGATCGTGGCGGCGAGCGAGTGGTGGTGCTCACCGAAGCGGTGTTCACCCCACTGGTGCAGTCGGCGGTCCAGAGCGGTGACCTCACCGCCCTCCGCGAGCTCGGGAGCGCGCTCGGAGAGCGAGTGCAGGCCGCGGTCGGTGACCACGCCGCCGCGTCGCCTTCGTCGGTCTTCGACGCGGTCGCCGGCCTCCTCGCCGTCTTCGGCTGGGGCCGCCTCGAGGTGCAGCGCTGGGGCGATGCGCTGGCGATGCGACTGCACGGTGCCCCCCAGCACGACGAACACGGGCTCGCGGTGTCCGCGCTGCTCGGCGGCTTGATGAGCACGCTCGGCGGCGCCGACGCGGCGTGCGTCCCGGTGGCCGACGGTTCCTTCCTCCTGGTGGCGGCAGAGATCGCCGAGGAGGTCTGGGGCTGGGCTCAGGAAGCCGACGACGTCGCAGCGCTCGTCGCGCGGCTCGCCGCGGGAGGTGGAGCGTGAGCGAAGGTCGCGTCGCCGTGCTCGAGCAGCTGCTGTCTCGAGTCCAGAAGAACCGTCAGGCGCCTCGAACCGGCGTTCGTCCGGCCGCGTCCGCACCAGCCGCGCCCGTCGCCTCACCGGCGCCCACATCCACGCCGGCGCCCTCCTCACCGTCGTCTCCGCCCCGCAAGGAACGTGCGCGGACGCCGCTCGAGCAGGCGATGACCGACTCGGTCGAGATGGAGCTTCCGCCGAACGAGCCCGCGGTCGCCAAGGCGCCGGAGCCTCCGGCGCCCGTGGCAGCGCCCGCTCCGCCAACGCCCGCGGCTCCGCCCGCAGCGAAGGCCCCCGAGCCCCCGACGCCCGCGGCTCCGCCCGCAGCGAAGGCGCCCGAGCCCCCGACCCCTGCCGCTCCGCCAGCGGCGAAGGCGCCGGAGCCCCCGACCCCTGCGGCTCCGCCAGCGGCCCCTGCGCCCGAGGCGACCGGCCCCGCTCAGGTCGCGATCGCTGCACCGACCGCGTCTGCACCCGTGAGCACACCGAAGGGCACGCCCACCGCTCCCGAGCCCGCCACCTTCGGCGAGCTCATGGCGCGTGCGCTCGGCCTCCGACCGCGGTAGGCCCTCGGTCATGCTCCTGGCGATCGACGTCGGCAACACGCACACCGTGCTCGGCCTCTATGAAGGGGACCGGCTGGTGCACGACTTCCGGATCGAGACCTCGAAGGGTCGGACCACCGACGAGCTGCACGTGCTCCTCGCGAGCCTGCTGCAGACGGTGGGGATCGAGCGCCGCTCGGTCACCGCGTCGATCCTCGCGTCCGTGGTCCCCTCGCTCACCGACGTCACCGTCGAAGCGGTGGACCGTGCCTTCGACCACGACATCCTACTGGTGCAGCCGGGGATCAAGACGGGCATGCGCCTGCTCTACGAGAACCCGCGCGAGGTCGGCGCCGACCGGATCGTGAACGCCGTCGCCGCGTACGAGCGAGTCGGTGGCGGTGTCATCGTCGTGGACTTCGGGACCGCGACCACCTTCGACTGCATCAGCGGCAAGGGTGAGTACCTCGGCGGTGCCATCGCGCCCGGGATGCAGATCAGCGCCAGCGCGCTCTTCGCGCGAGCGGCCAAGCTCCCGCGGGCGGAGATCGCTCGGCCGCCCAAGGCGATCGGTCGCAACACCGTGCACTCGATGCAGGCGGGCATCGTCTTCGGCTACGTCGGCCTGGTCGACGGTCTGGTCGAGCGGCTCCGCACCGAGATGGACGAGGACGTCGCCGTCATCGGTACCGGCGGCCTCGCCGTGCTGATCGAGCCGGAGAGCGAGACCATCGAAGAGGTGGACGAGTTCCTCACGCTCGACGGGCTTCGGCTGCTCTGGGAACGGAACCAGTAGGGTCGGCTCTCGGCTCTGGCGTTCGGCGTTCAGCCGCCGGAGCGGCGGAACACCTGGTAGAAGTACGGACCCGAGCCCGTCGCCGCCTTCACGTCGATCTTGTAGCGACCGGCTTCCGTGGTGCAGTAGCGAACCGCCGGGAAGGCGTTGCGGCTGCCGTCGCCGGCGAGCTGGTTGTTGCCCTTCGAGAGGGCCACGTCGAGGTCGCTGACGCCGTCGCCGCCGACGACGAGCACCGCGAAGCACTCGTTGGCCGGGAGGTTGAGCGTGTGGCTCGACGACGCGCCCTGGCGCGCGAGGCTGCCGCGACCGGGGGCGAAGTTCGCGTCCGGCTCGAAGCCCTCGACGCTCAGGAGCGAGGTCACCTCGCCGAGGCGCACGTAGATCAGACCGGCCAGGCCGAAGGGCCCGCGGGTGCCGCGGGGCCAGCGGTAGGCGTGGTAGACGAAGTCGCCCGAGCCCTCGGTCATCTTGACCTGCATGCGGTACTCGCCGCTGTTCTCGGCGCAGACGCGCACGATGGGTCGGTTGTCGGCCGCGACGTCCTGGTCGACCGGTGAGCCGTTCGGGTCGGCCACGATGAGGTCGAGGTTGCGGACGGTGCCGGCGCCGACCGCGAGGATCGCGTAGCACTTGCCGCCCTCGAGGTTCACGCCGAAGTTCCGGGTCTGCCCCTGCTGGAGCTGGCCGTGGGCGGCCTCACCGTAGCCCTCGTAGCCGCGCGCCTGCATGTCCGCGTCGAGGAGCGCGTAGGCGTCGTCGACCGTGCCGCTCGTGGTGGCGGCGGCCGCGATGACCGGCGCGCTCGGGGCGGGGTCCACGGCCTGGGCCTGCTGCTGCTGCCACCAACCGGCGATGAACACCGGGCCGCTGCCCTCGTACATCTGCGCCTTCAGGGTGTAGGTGCCCGTGTTCTGCGGGCAGAAGCGGACGAGCGCGTCCACGTCCGTGCTGCGGTCGCTGGCGAGATCCTCGCCGTCGGCGTTGAGCACGAAGAGGTCGGTGTCACCGGCGCCCTGCCCACCGAGTGAGGCGAAGGCGTAGCAGTAGCCCTGGCGCAGGTTCAGCTCGCGCATGGTGTCGCCGCCCTCTTCGACGACCACGCCCTGCGGGTCACCGACGCGCTGGAAGCGATCGCTGCCGAGGCGCTGGTCGAGCACGGTGAGCCGGTTCTGGGTGGCGGAGTCGATCGAGACCGCTTCCTGGGTGCGCTGGACCTGGCCACCGAGGAGCGCCGTGAGCCCAGGCTGCGCGTTGGCCGGGCCCTGGTAGAGCGCGTAGAAGTACTCGCCCTGGCCGGAGGTCATCTGGAGACGCGCGAGGTGTCGACCGCCGGTGTTGGCGCAGAGGTGGACCCAGGGGTTCGGGTCGGGGGTCACGTTGTGCCCGACGTTCCGGCCCATCGGGTCGAGCACGATCATGTTCAGGTCCGAGCCCTCGGCCGCGAGCGCGACCGCGACGTAGCACTGACCCGGTTGCGCATCGATGCCGTAGGCGATCAGGCCACCGGTCTGCATGTTGGCGTTCCGCACCGCCGGGCCCATTCGCTGGAAGCCCTGATTCGTCAGGTGCTGGTCGACCTGGTTGAGCCGCTGCATCGGTGCGCCGGTCAGCGAGGGCTCGGCCACGCCCCCGGAAGCGCTCCCGATCACGGTGTTGCCCTGAGCGCCGCCCCCGGCTCCAGCGCCCTGGCCGCCGTTGTTGTTCAGAGTGATCCGCCGCGGCGAGGGGCTGCACGCGAGGACGAGGGCGAGGGACGAGAGGGCGAAAAAGGGAAAGCGCATGGCCTTGGGACGCAGAGCGTGGACGGAGATTCGATCGCCGGGGGACTCGCGCGTCGAACCCCTACGGCGACGACATCGAAGCACGGAGGCCGAGGGCCGCGCAACCAGCGGCTCGCCCGGCCGAAGAGGAGCGCCGTGTGGGCCGAGCCGCCCACCGGAGGAGAGGCGACGTGCTCGAGAGAACCCTTGCGATTTCAACGTTTTGTGTCCTGACGGCGCTCGCGGCACCTGCGACCGCAGAGGACCCGATGGCCCCGAGCCTGGCAGTCCGCACGGACCGTCGCGCGCCGTGGTCCGCGCACCGCGTGGGCGGCGACCTGCTCGGGCTGGCCTGGAAGCGGGTACGGCTGGACGCGCAGATCGGCGTGGGTCGCCATCATGGGGCTCGCCTCGAGCTGGGGTGGGACCGCGGTGAGCTCGACGGACCGCTGGTCGGTCTGGGCTACGAGCTCTGGCCGATGGGGCGGGGGGTCGATGGTCTCTTCTTCGTCGTCGGAGGCCGGCTATCGGTGGCGCTCGAGGGTCCGGAACGAGCTGACGCGTTCGCTGAGATCGGCTACCGGCACCTCTGGCGGGGAGCGACCATCGGCGCCTCGCTCGGCGCGGCGCATCGGTGGACGCTCGAGACCAACGGCACCCGGCGCTGGCTCCCGGTCGGCTCGATCAGCGTGGGCTGGGCGTTCTAGCGACCGCCCTTTCCTTGACCGGTTCGGATCGCCCCGACAGGCTCGGGCCGATGGGTCTCAGGCTCGAGGTGCGCTCGCTCTGGTCCACCGGCGGCGAGCCAGCGCGCTACGAGTTCGACCAACCGCGGGTCGTGATCGGGCGCCGGCGCGGGGCGGACGTCATCCTGCCCCACGCGGCGGTGAGCCAGCTGCACGCCACCCTCGAGGTGCGCGGCGCCGGCTACGCCCTCCGCGATGAAGGCTCCACCAACGGCACGCGGGTCAACGGACAGCGGATCGCCCCTGGGCGACCCAAGCCACTCCGCGAGGGGGACCGGATCGAGATCGGCGGCTTCGCGATCGAGCTCGCGGTCGGGCTCGCCACCCACGCCACGAGCGCGGAGGACACGCGCGCGCTGGCGCTGCGCTTGCTGCGCGAGGCCCGCGCCGACGACGTGCCCCCGCCCTCGTTGACGGTCCTCAATGGCGTGGGCGCAGGCACGCGGGTGGAGCTGCCGCCCGCCCCCTCGAGCGTGGTGATCGGTCGGGGCGATGACGCGGATCTCCAGATCGACGACGCCGATGCGTCGCGGGCGCATTGCGAGGTCGCGCGGACCTTCGCGGGCGTCGTCGTCCGAGACCTCGGGAGCAAGAACGGCGTGCTCGTCGAGCGGCGGCGGGTTCGCGAGGAGCGAGCGCTCTCCGATCGCGACGAGCTGACGGTCGGCGCCACGGTGGTGCTCTACGAGGATCCCGCGGCTGCCTCGCTCGAGGAGGTCGCGTCCGCCGAAGACGAGCCGGTCGACGAGCTGCCCTCGCCGCCGGAGCCGGAACCGGAGCCCGAAGACACCGCCGAGCCGGAGGCCACGGCTGACGTGGAAGCGGAGCCCGCGGTCGCCGAGCCCGTGGCGGAAGTGGTCGCCGCTCCGCGTCGCAAGGACGCTCCGCGGACCGACACGCTCATCTATGCGCTCGCGGGTTCGATCCTCGCGCTGAGCATCGCGGCGCTGGTCTGGTTGCTCAGCAGCTGAGCGCGATCAGAACCAGGCGATCAGACCGAGGCTCGGCGTGAGCACTCGACCGGTCTGCGTGTGGCTCGCCAGGATTCGCCGACCGTCCATCTCGAGGTCGAAGTCGGCGTTGATCTTCAGCCGCGAGATGCTCAGCTCGAAGGCGATCCAAAAGCGCTTCTTGCCGAGGGCGATGCCCAGCTGGCCCGTCAGGTAGGCGGCGCGGCCGCTCGTGCTGACGGTCGCTTCCTGGCGGCAGGTCTCGGTCCCGTCGAGGCAGATCGCGACGTCCGACGAGAAGCGCGAGATCATCAGCTGGGGCCCAGCCCAGAGGTGCACGTAGCGACTGCTGTATCCGAGGTGGAGCGGAAAGGCGAAGTCGAAGCGGCGGAACGAGTCGATGCGGACCTCGTCCGTGAAGCGCTCCACCGGGAAGTCGTTGAAGCCGACGAGTACGCGCGCGCCGAGCACGCCGTAGATGCCGGGCGCCTTGCGTAGCCACTGCAGTCGGAGACCGGCGCCGGCGTTCGTCGGTCCGATCCGCGCGCCGAGCTCGAGGCGTCGGCTCACGCCGTAGCTGAGCGCGAGCTGGCCATCCGCCGAGGGTGGCTGCACCAGCGCCGCGGTCGCGGCCTGCCCGACCTCTTCGAGATCGTTGCTCGTCGGTCGACCCTCGAGCGTGTCGTCGATCGCCTTCACTCGTTCGAGGCTCTCGCCCGGCATCGCGCGCGGAGGCGTCGCCGACACCGAGCCCACCATCTGCCAGTGCCCCTCCGGGGTCAGCCGCGCTGGCTGCACGTTCGCCACCGATGCCGAGCACCCGAGGGTGCAGATCAGAGCAGCGAGAAATGGGATGGACCGAAACATCGAGAGGTGGGTGGGCGGGCCCTGCCTCTTCTCTCAAGCGATTCGCGTGCCAGCTCGAAAACTCAGTGATCTCGGCTTGGAAGTGTGCCGAATCGGGAACCCCATCCCGCTGTACCGGTCAGTTCGACCCAGTGTTGCGAGCGCTGGCACAGGTCGACACGTGACACCTCGGGTCAGTCGAGCTTCTCGAGTCGTCTTCGAACGGTCCCGCGGTCGATGCCGAGCACGCGCGCCGCGGCCGATTGGCTGCCGCCCTGCGCGTCGAGCACCTTCTGCAGGTACCAGGCCTCGACGTCTTCCAGCGGGGCGGTGCCGGCGGCGATCGCGGCGGGCACGATCCCATCGGCGGTCTCGTTCCCCCGGCCCGCGTCGAGCATCGGCGGCTCCAGTCCGAGCACCACCGAGCGCAGCGCGTTCTGGAGCTCGCGGACGTTGCCCGGCCAGCGGTGGGGGAGGGCTCGCGCCCGATCGAGCCACCGCTCCACCCGCGCCCACACCTCCGGCAGCTCGTCCGCGCCGACGTAGCGCGCGACGAAGTGCCGACCGAGCTCCGGGATGTCCTCGCGTCGATCGCGGAGCGGCGGAACTCGGAGCACGTGGCCGGCGAGTCGCTCGAAGAGGTCGCGCCGGAACTCGCCCGCCTCGACCATGGCTTCGAGGTCGAGGTGGGTGGCGGCGATGTAGCGGCACTCCGCCGGAAAGGGCTCGTCCGACCCGAGCGGACGGACCTCGTCCGTCTCCATGACGCGGAGGAGCTTCACCTGCGTCGCGCGGGGGAGGTCGCCGACCTCGTCGAGGAAGAGGCTGCCCGAGTGCGCCTGGCGAATTGCGCCGAGACGATCCTGGTCGGCACCGGTGAATGCACCCTTGCGGTGTCCGAAGAGCGCGCTCTCGACGAGCGTCTCGGGGATCGCTGCGGCGTTCAGCGCGGCACGCGCAGGGAGACCGTTCGGGTCCGCCGCGGGGAGGCTCTCCTGAATCGCCTTGGCGAGCGCTTCCTTGCCGGTGCCCGTCTCGCCGAGGAGCAGCACGTCGTGGTCGACGATCACCCGCTCGAGACGGAGCGCGTCGCGAAGCGAGCTGCCGAAGCACGCTGACCAGGTCTCGGCCCGCAGACGCTGCATGGCCGTCGATGCACCCACGAGGCGATCGAGGTGGCGCGTGCATCGCGCGGCCGCGCGGGCGATGCGCACATACGCCGCCCGCTTCGAGGGCAGCACGTCCCAGACCTTGTCGCCGATGCCCTCCCACGGCTCGACGTCCTCGAGCGCCTCCGCGTGACCGAACGCGAGCAGGAGTCGCTCCGCCGTCTCGAGATCGCCGGCTTCGAGCGTCTCCACCAGCATGCGCCGTCGTCCACGCGCGCCGAGCGCGTCGCATGCGTCGCCTGCTTCGGTGCGCCGATCCGTCGACTGGTGGAAGGGGTTCCGCTCGAACGCGGCGAGGATTTCGGTTGGTGCAAATGACATCAGCGGTCGGCGCACCTTGGTGTCGTTTGCACCGGCCGCAATCCCTCGAGTGACCAAAACCGTCGTCGAAGGGTCTGGGCTCGCGCTCGGCACGACGCTCGCAATGGGAGACGGCAGGAGAACGCATGCCCCTCACCCTCTACCTCATCGCACTCTTCGTCGGCGCACCCCTGGTCCTCTTCAGCGCGCTCGGTGGTGACGCGGACACCGACGTCGATCTCGACGTGGACGCCGACGTCGATCCCGACGCGGACGCCGATCTCGAGGTCGACGCCGGCGGCCTCGCGTCTTGGTTGCCCTTCGCGCGGGTCCGCTTCTGGATCTTCGCGCTCTTCCTCGTCGGCCTCCTCGGCACGACGCTCACCCTCGCCGGCGAGCTCGGCGCTCCCCTGGTCGCCGCAGTCGCGTTCGGCGTCGGTGCGCCGCTGGCCATGATCGGCGAGCGCGCCGTACGCGCCATCAAGAACGCGAGCACCTCTGCCGCGACGAGTCCCTCGGACTTCGTCGGCGCCCAGGGGGTCGTTCTGCTCCCCGTCGGTCCGGCACAGGTCGGGCAGATCCGCGTCCGCGTTCGCGGGCGCGAGATCGATCTCGAGGCACGCCTCGACTCGGACATCGAGGCGCCCATCGCCACCCACGAGTCGGTGCTCGTCTACGAGCTCACGGGCGACGGCGTCGCCCTCGTCCAGCCGCTGCCGCGCGGCTGAAGAACACCCCAGCCCGCTCGCGGGCTCGCACCCCACACCTCTACGAAAGAAGGCCCCCATGAACCCAACCCTCGAATCCCTCCTGACCGCGTTGCCCATCGCGGGCGCAGTCGTGCTCGGCGTCCTCTTGGCCGTCGCGTTCGCGAAGCGGTTCCTCATCATCGGCCAGCCCGACGAGCTGCTGGTCCTGTCCGGCCGCAAGCATCGCGCGCCGGATGGGAGCACGGTCGGCTATCGAGTGGTCCATGGCGGTCGCGTCTGGCGCTGGCCCATCGTGGAGAAGCTCGACCGGATGGATCTCTCGATCCTCACCGTGCCCATGTCGATGCGTGGGGCGTACTCCGAGGGCGGCATCCCGCTCGAGCTGCACGCGGTCGCGAACGTGAAGGTCTCCAGTGACCGGGCGCTCGCCGGCAACGCCATCGAACGCTTCCTCGGTCACCAGCGCTCGGAGATCGCGCGTGTCGCCAAGGAGACTCTCGAGGGTCACCTGCGCGGCGTGATCGCGACCATGACGCCCGAGGAGGTCAACGAGGACCGGCTGAAGTTCGCCGAGCGTCTCGCCGAAGAGGCGGGCGCGGACCTCGCGAAGCTCGGTCTCCAGCTCGACGTGCTGAAGATCCAGGCGGTGAGCGACGAGCGCAGCTACCTCGACAGCATCGGCCGCAAGCGCATCGCCGAGATCCTTCGCGACGCGCAGGTCGCCGAGTCCGACGCCGGTCGCACGGCCGAGGAGTCCGAGGCTCGCGCGAAGGCGCGCGGGACCGTCGCTCGCAAGAACGCCGAAGCCGTCGTCGCCCGGCGCGAGAACGCGCTCCGTACGTTGAAGGCCGAGCTCTCCGCCCAGATCGAGGCGGCGGAGCAACGCGCCGAGCAGGCTGCGCTCGCGGCCCGGGCCGAAGCGGAGCGCGAGCTCCAGACCATTCGTGCCGAGGTCGAGAAGCGCCGGCTGGTGGCCGACGTGGTCGCCCCCGCGGAAGCGCACCGCGAAGCGGAGCAGCTGCTGCAGGAGGGCGAGAAGGCGGCGATCGCCATCGACGGTCGCGCCATCGGTGACTCGCTGGCTGCCGTCGGCGACGCCTGGAAGGAGCTCGGCGACGACGCGATGGACATGATCCTCATCCAGCACCTCGAGTCGATCTTCGACAAGGTCACCGACGCCGCGGAAGCGGTCCAGGCCGACGGCGTCGAGCTCATCGACGCGGGCGACGGAAAGACCATCGCTGGCTACGTCTCCGCCTACCCGGCCACCGTCGGGGCGCTCCTGACGCAGCTCGAAGAACAGCTCGGCCTCGACGTGAAGCGCCTGCTGCGCGGCGAGCCTGGCCAGCGCAAGGGCACCGACGAGAGCGACTCGCGCCACGCCGCTTGAGCGCGCTCCCACACCCACCCCTTCCCTCCAACGAAACGAGAAACCATGCCCACCATCGTCTTCATCCTCTTCGCCATCGTCGCGTTCGGCGCGGCGTTCGCGGGGATCATCCGTGGCCTCATCCGGCTCTGTCAGCCCAACGAGGTCCTCGTCATCAGCGGCGGTCGTCGCACCGTGCACGGTAAGACCGTCGGCTACCGGCTCGTCCAGGGCGGTCGCGGCTTCGTCGTCCCGCTCTTCGAGACGGTCGACCGCCTCGACCTCACCAACATGATCATCGACATCCACGTGCGTGGCGCGTACTCGAAGGGCGGCATCCCGCTCGACGTGCAGGGCGTCGCGAACGTGAAGATCGCGTCGGCGGAGCCGGTCCTCGGGAACGCCATCGAGCGTTTCCTCGGCAAGCCGAAGTCGGAGATCATGAAGGTCGCCCGCGAGACCCTCGAGGGGAACCTCCGCGGTGTGCTCGCGACCCTCACGCCCGAGGAGGTGAACCAGGACCGCGTGAAGTTCGCGCAGAGCCTCCTCATCGAGGCGGGTGAGGATCTTCGCAAGCTCGGGCTCGTGCTCGACACGCTGAAGATCCAGCACGTCTCCGACGAACGGGGCTACCTCGACAGCATCGGTCGCAAGCAGTCCGCCGACCTCCAGAAGCGCTCGCGCGTGGCAGAGGCGGAGAGCTGGGCCGAGGCCATGGAGCGCGACGCGGAGAACCACGAAGCCAAGGAGCAGGAGCGGATCGTCGCCGAGATGGCGATGGCCCGCGCCGAGGCCGCCAAGCGGGTCGCCGATGCCGAGACCCGGCTCGCGGCCTTGGTGGCGGAGCAGCGCGCCGCGGTGACCGCCCTGGTCGCGCGGGCGCAGGCCGAGCTCGAGGTGCAGGAGATGCGCATCGAGCAGACGCGGCTCCGACTGCAGGCCGACGTGGTCGCTCCGGCGGCCGCGGAGCGCGATGCCCGAGTGGCTCGCGCCGAGGCCCAGGCGGCGTCGGTCATCGAGGAAGGCCGCGCCACGGCGATGGCCCTCCGCTCGATGGGCGAGCGCTGGCGCGAGGTCGGGCCGGACGCGCGTCGGATCTTCGTCGCGCAGAAGGTCGGCACCCTGGTCGACGAGATGCTCACGACCGTCGCGAGCCGCCCGGTCGGGAAGATCACCGTGATCGACCCCTCCATCGGCGCGAGCGGCGGAGGCGACCTCGGCTCCAAGGCGACCATCGCTTCGCGTCTCCTGCAGGCCACCGGCACCGACCTGGGGTCGTTCTTCGGGCGTGTTCCGGCGCTTCCCCGCGGAGTCGCGGGCGAGTGAACCACCCTTCATGGGCAGGATGAGTCCAGCGAATGCCCCCTCCGCGGAACTTTCCGTGGAGGGGGCAAACCGCGTTGTCGCGAAAGTGCGCGTCTCACGACCGAAGTGGCATGATGCCGTTCATGGTGAGAGCACTTGGCTTGGTCGCAGCCGCCGTCTGTGCGGTGAGCGCCCTCGGCTCGCCCGCGCTCGTGGAAGCCCAGGATCGCGCTCGTCTCCATTTCGAGGCGGGCGCTTCCTACTACGAGGCGGGGGATTACGAAGACGCGCTCCGCGAGTTCACCCGCTCCTACGAGCTCAGCCACGAGCCGAAGCTCTTCTACAACTTCTCGCTCTGCCACGCGCAGCTCGGGCGCTACGAGCAAGCGGCAGAGGACCTCGAGCGCTACCTCCAGCAGGTCGCCGAGATCGAGAACCGGGGGAACCTCGAGCGCCGGTTGATCAACCTCCGCGAGCGCGCCGACGACGAGGACGGGGGCGGCGGGGACGCTCGCCCCGAGGACGAGGTCGAGGAAGAAGGCGAGACGAGCGGAGGGCTGAGCATCTCACCGGTCGCGATCGCCGGCTTCGCGGCCGCGGGGGCCGGCGCCGTGATGCTGGGTGTCTTCGGCGGCCTCGCGCTCGGTGAGCAGAGCGACCTCGACGCGGACCCGTGCGCCGAGACCCGAACCTGCGACGCCAGCGGGCTGCGCACCAAGGCGATCCTGGCCGACGTCGGCCTCGGTCTCCTGGTGGCGGGCGCCGTGGTCGGCACGGTCTTCCTCTTCATCGGGGGCGACGAGGACGACGACGAGGACGGTGCGACCGCCCGTTGGAGCGTCAGCCCCGCGGTCAGCCGTGACGGCGCGGCGATCTCGGCCCAGGGGGTCTTCTGATGCGTTTGGCGAGCTCGGTTCTCGCGCTGCTGGCCGGGTGCACCGTCCTGACCAGCCCCGGCGACTACGAGGGCGGCAGCGTCGACGGAGGCATCCGATGCGACCGCGACGGAGAGTGCCCGACCGGCTTCTGCGACACCGACCGCGGCCAGTGCGTCGAGTGCCGTACCGACGACCACTGCTCGGGTGCGGAGGAGTGCAACGCCGGCTCGTGCGGCCCCGAGACCTGCGGTGGCGAGGTCTGCCCGGACTCGATGCCGGCCTGTCTCGTCGAGGGGACCGCGGAGACGTGCGTCGAATGCGTGTCCGCGACCGACTGTCCACCCGGTGAGAGCTGCGCGGACAACGACTGTGAGTCCTGCACTCCGGAGACCGCGTGTGCGGCCACTGAAGCCTGTGTGGTCGACCCGGGTGGGGACTACTGCGTGGACTGCGACGCGGATGGCGACGGCGCCATCCGCCCCGACCCGGAGTGCGCGGGCGTGCCCGGTGAGCGGGACTGCGACGACGACGGCGATGGGTTCTGTCGCGGGACCGCCGAGTGTGCCGGCGAGTGCGACGAGATCGTGGTGGACTGCGACGACGCCGACGCCGACGTCCGCCCGGTCATCACCGCGTGCGGCGCCCCCGGGGTGACCACCTGCAGCGATCCAGGAGACCTCCTGCCGGGCGTGGGCGCCTCGTCGTTCAGCGCGCTTGCGCTCGGCGAGCTCCCGGAGCCCATCGAGCGCAGGGTGCGAACGCCGATGTCCTTGGTGGCCGAGACCACCGGCGGTTTCTTCGACGTGATTCATCTCCAAGGGGTCGAGAGCGAAGGGTACGCGGACCGGGTCCGTCGCGTCGTGGACATCGACGCACGCGAGCTTCGCATCGGTGCTCTCCCAACGACCGAGCTCCGAGACTTCACCGATCTGCGTGCGAAGCACGATCCCGAGGGAGTGGTCATCGGCACGTTGGGGAGCGATGCGGGCGGCATGAAGTCGATCGAGGCCATGCTCCTGACGAGCTTCGAGGGGGCCATGGTCGGCTCGGTGCTCTCGTACAACAACGCTGGCGCCGTTCCCCCCATCGATGTCTCGGTCGAGAATCTCGCCATGGGCGTGCCCTACGTCGTGTGGTGCTCGGAGCGGGGCGACGTCTATGATCTCGTCTTCGGATCGAGCACCACGTCCAGCGAGATGGGGGCGCTCACTCCGGCGGACTCGCCCATCGTGAGCACTGCGCGTGGCCTGGTGAGCGCGGGCATTCGGGAGACCACGGATCTGCTCTACTGGGATCCGCGGGCGGTCTTCTCGGGGAACGAGACTCGCGATGAGGGCGGTAGCTCGGCGCTGGCGGCCGGCGAGGGGACCAACGGCTTCGACGCGCGCTTCACCGGCGGCGAGATGGTCGTTCGAGCGATCACGTTCACCGAGGGTGGCTACGACGACAACGACCCCACGTCACTCGACGGCGCGGACGCCTCCTCTCGAGTGGCGATCGGTGCCTACAACGACGTGGGCTACGTCGTCTTCGACGGAGCGACCGGGTCGGGCGCGCGCCGGATCTTCGCGAGCCGCCTCGGGTCGTCCTCCGGTGCCACCGTCGCGACCGCTCCCGTCGAGCTCACGGGGACCGACTCGCCGGACTTCACCGACATCCACGGCCTCGAGGTCGCTGCGCGGACCAGCGCGGGCGTGGTCGAGATCGCCGTGCTGGTCCACGGCACCCTCGAAGGCGGGAGCGAGCCCGGTCTCTACCTCTACCTCGCCCGTCGCTGCGGGAGCTGAGGAGCTAGGGCGAGAAGCCGATCCAGCCGTAGGCGAGGGCGCGAGTGGCCATCGCCGCGGCGAGGTCTCCGTCGATGGGCACACCGCGCAGGCGCATCCGCCGCGGCTCGCCGTCGGCGGGGTGAATGAGGATGTCCGCCCGTTGGGCGTTTGGCCGACAGTCGTAGAGCACCACCGTGTCGAGCCAGGTGCTCTCCCGCTGCTTGACCGGCTGCAGGCGCTCGCCGGCGTAGGCCATGAAGTCCTCGCCGCTGGTGTCGTTCACCTGACGGCGTAACGCGCTCTCGCCGATCTGGCTGACCCGGGTGTAGCCGTCGCGGACCACGCGCCGGATCCGGTCCGCGCACGCGCGCGCCTCGTCGCTCACGGGATCCGGCGTCATGTTCACGAGGAGGATCTCGAGCTCCCGGTCACCGGCGCGTGCGCCGTCCGGCTCACCGATGCAGAGCGCGAGGAGGGCGATCGGGAGGAGCGTGCGTCGCGTGGTCATGAGTCCTCTCCTTCGGCGAGTGAATCCAGGAGCGCTCCGAGCCACTCGAGCTCCTTGTCGGCGGCGAGCCCGACGGGGCCCTCTGCGCCGCCGTCGAGCGCATAGACCGGTGTGGTCGCCGGCGGCCGCACGACGTGCAGCGAGCGGAAGCCGCGGGTCATGCGCCGGCCGTTTCGCAGGGTCTGGGGCGCGGCCATTCGTAGGACCACCACCGTCTCGACCCGGCCCCAGGCAGCCGGGAGCGCGGTCGGGTCGTCGAGCCATGCGCGTTCTGCGTCGGTCGGCTCCGCGCCGTCGAGAGTGCGGCCACGCGCCAAGCCGGTCCGGAGCTGCGCGAGGGCGCGCTCCTCGGAGCCGAGGAGCTCCGGCCCATCGTGAACGACGACGAAGCGGAGGGTGCCGGGCTCGGGGGCAGGCTGGGCTTCCGGCTCCGACCCCGACCCCGACTCCGACTCGGAGGACCGATCGCCGACCTCCGCTCCCGACGGCCGATCGCCGACCTCCGCTTCCGGCGGCCGATCGCCGACCGCCGACTCCGATTCACCGACCGGCTCCGAAGCCGCGGGCCCCGACGAGCTCGAGCAGCCGACCAACGCGAAGATCAGAAGGACACGCACGCCCGAACCCTATCAGCGTCAGGGCGTGATCGGGTCGAGCTCCGCGTCCGCGGGCTCGATGGGGACCCGGGCCTTCTCTTCCGGATGCCCCGGACCGGTCATCTCGTCGATCGGGGTGGAGGTCACCACGATGTCCGACTCGCCCCGGAACGCGACCAGGTGCGCGCCCGCGCCTGCCCACCAGCACTCGACCCGGACCAGCTCGCCCTGCTCCGGTGGCCGCGGTGCGCAGGCACCGAGGTAGATGCCGACGTCGTGGGCCTCGCGCTCGCCGGAGTCGCGGATGAGCACCAGGTGCGCCTGGGAGGCGGGCATGTCGATGGCCGCGCCGCTGGCACCTTCCGGCGCGTCCTCGAGCCGAAGGGCGATCGCGATCCGCGGCGTCTCCCCGCTGGGGGTCTCCGGTGGCAGGGCCTGGGGCTGGGCGCAGGCGGACGCCAGCAACACCCCGATCATCAGAGCTCGTTTCATCCGCCGTCGATGCCGTAGGAGCGCAACTTGCGTTGCAGTGTCCGTCGGTCGATCCCGAGGGCCACGGCGGCCTTGGTGATGTTGCCGTCCAGACTCGCGAGCACCTGCTCGATGTGGGCCCGCTCCACTTCCGCCAGGCTCTTGGGGCTGGCGTCGGTCGCGGTGGTCGCCTTCATTCCGGGGCGCTCCGAGGTGACCCCCGAGTGGCCGAAGACGCTCGCCGCGATCATCCGGCCGATCAGGCTACCGTCGAGCGCGTTCCCCTCGGCGAAGAGGGCGGCGCGACGCAGCACGTTCAGCAGCTCCCGGACGTTGCCGGGCCAGTCGTACGCGACCAGGGCCTTCTGGGCGCCGGAGTCGAGCTCGAGGTCCGCCGCGCCCACGCGATGCAGCAGGTGGCGCGTGAGCGGGAGGATGTCGTCGCGCCGCTCGCGGAGCGGCGGCAGGCGCACCGGGAAGACCTGGAGGCGGAAGTAGAGGTCCTCGCGGAAGCGCCCCTCCTGCACCTGGTCCCAGAGATCGCGGTTGGTCGCCGCGATGATCCGGACGTCGACGTCGTGCTCCTTGGAGTCGCCCACCGGCCGGATGCGGCGGGTCTCGAGGGCGCGCAGCAACTTCGGCTGGAGATCGATCGGCAGCTCGCCGAGCTCGTCGATGAAGAGCGTGCCGCCCCTCGCCTCGCGGAAGAGCCCGAGCCGGTCGGCGGTCGCGCCGGTGAAGGCCCCGCGCTTGTGGCCGAAGAGCTCGCTCTCGAAGAGCTCACCCGGAACGCACGCGGCGTTCATGGCCACGAAGGGGCCGTCGGCTCGTGCGCTGGTCGCGTGAATGGTCCGCGCGACCACCTCCTTGCCGGTGCCGGTCTCGCCGAAGGCGGTCACCGTCTCGTCGGTCGGGGCGACCGTCTGGATGAACTTCCGAACCTCGGCCATCGGCAGGCTCTCGCCGATGAGCCGAGGCGTGTCGTCGCCACTCTCGCGCTCGCGGGCACCATCGGCGACCGCCTGACGGAGCAGCGGGCCGAGCACGTCGGCGTCCACGGGTTTTTCGAGAAAGGAGAACGCGCCGAGCTGCATCGCCTCGACCGCGGCCTCGACCGAACCGTGCCCGGTGAGCACCACGATTCGCGTCGGCGAGCTACCCCGCCGCCGCAGTACCTCGAGGCCGTCCATCCCCTTCATCCGCAGATCGAGGAGCGCGGCTTCGGGCGGCTCCTCGCTGCGCAGGTGGGGGAGCGCTTCTTCGCCGCTCGCCGCTTCGAGCACCTCGAACTTCAGTCGGGTCAGAGCCTTGCGCATGGCGAAGCGGAAGGCGTGGTCGTCGTCGACCACCAGGACGCGGGCACTCACGGGATCGGCTCTCTCACGCGGAGGCTACCATCGGCAAGCTCGCGGGGAGCCGTACGGTCGCGCGGGCGCCGCCTCCGTCGCGCTCGCCGAGGGTCAGCTCGCCGCCCATCTCCTGGACCAACATGTAGGAAGTATAGAGCCCGAGCCCGGTGCCTTCACCCGGTGGCTTGCTGGTCGCGAAGGGCTCGAAGAGGCGGTCGCGCACGGCCGCGGGGATGCCGGGGCCGTCGTCCTCGACCGAGAGCGCGACCGCGCCGTCTTCGAGGGCGACCGAGATCCGAATGGTCCCGTCGCGGTCCCGGAGCGCGTCGACCGCGTTCTGAAGGAGGTTCACCAGTACCTGCACCAGTCGGTCCATGTCGGCCGAGACCTGCACCTCGGCGAGCTGGTCGTCGGTCTCCACCTGGGGCCCGTTGCGCAAGCCCGCGAAGACGATGGCGCGCGAGCGCTCCACGGCCGCCGCGAGGGGGACCGAGCCGTCGATCCGCGCCCGCACCAGGTCGCCGCCGGCGAGGAGCGCCTGCGTGATCTTCCCGAGGCGTCGCGTCTCGTCACGGATCAGCGTGGCCGACTCGTTCAGGTCCTTCGCGACTTCGCCGTCGACGGTCTCCAGCGCGACCCGCATGTCGGCGGCCAGCGTGCGGATCGTCGCGAGGGGCGTGTTGAGCTCGTGGGCCACGCCCTGCGCGACCCGGCCGAGGCTCGCGAGCCGCTCGGCGAGGAGCAGCCGCGCCTCGGCGATGGTCGCCTCGGTGCGGTCGACGTAGAGGTTCATCACGCGGTCCTCGTCGACCTTGAAGACCAGCATCTCGTAGACGTGCTCGCCGCCGTCCGGCTGCGGCACCGCGAAGCGGCAGCGGCCGTTGTCCGCTTCGTCGAGCGCTTGGCGGACCGGACAGACACCGGTCGCGTCCTTCTCGCAGGGGCGGTCGGCTCCCGGGCAGGTCCACACCTCGCCGA
The DNA here is from genome assembly GCA_017644045.1 of Deltaproteobacteria bacterium. Taxonomy (GTDB): domain Bacteria; phylum Myxococcota_A; class Polyangia; order Polyangiales; family Houyiibacteriaceae; genus UBA1660. The sequence goes on along the minus strand of JAEPMI010000004.1, from coordinate 466,392 downwards.
CGTGAGCGAAGGGCGCGAGCTCCGCCGCGCGCTTGTTTCGCCAGACGACGCGACCGTCCTTGTCGAGCACCTCGAGGCCGGCGTGGAGCTCGTCGAGGGTGTTGCTCAGGAGCTGGTACTCGAGGGTCGCCTGGTCGCGGGCCTCGGCGAGGGCGCGCTCCCGATCGCGCAGCTGACCGACGGCGTGGGTCACGATGTAGGCCGCGCCGAGGAGCGTGAGCAGGATGTCCGCGAGCTCCATCAGCACGTCGAAGGGGGGCGTCGGCGACCAGGTGGCGATCTGGAGGGCGGGGAAGACCGCGGGGAGGGCGATGAAGGTCGCGCCCACGAAGCAGGCGACCACCGCCATTCGGGTCCAGCGCGGGCCGCCGAGGATGGCGATGAGCGCGACGTGGAAGATGTAGAGGGTGGTGAAAGGGCACATGATGCCGCCCGCCGCCCAGAGCAGCAGGGTGAGCATCGTCAGGTCGGTGAGCGCGTGGACGAGCGGCGCGCGCTGCCCGAACGGATAGACCGAGCGCTTCTCCAGTCGCCAGAGGACGAGGTTGAAGACCACGCCGGCGAGGGCCACGCCACCCATCAGGCCCCAGCGGACGTCACCGAGCAGCCCGGCCGCTCCCAGGCTGGTCCCGATCGCCGCGCAGGTCAGCGCCGCCCAACGCAGGCGGACCATCCACCGGAGTCGCTCCGCGGTGTAGTCGCTCGCCCGAGCGGGCGCGAATGACGTGCGCGGGGCCTCCATGCCGACCCATGGTATGGGGTCGGGCGCCCCAGCGCTTCAAGGGTCCGCGTGTCGAACCGCTACAGAGCGTCTTCTTCGAGCTCGTCGCGGACGTCGGGGCGGGTGATTCGCCAGAGGAAGTAGGCGAACACGCCAATGGAGAGTGCGCCAGGTACGGCGTTCGTGACCCATAGAGTGTTCATCATCTGGCCTACATTGGCCCCTTCTTGAGCCGGGTTCGCCTCGATGAGCCCCCGGAACTCGCGGGCGACTGCTCCGCCGATGCGGTCCAGGTGGATGTAGGAGCTGACCACCCCTGCCGCCGTGACGAGCAGATTCGCGGCCAGCGCCTGCTTGGTCCACCAGATGGCGCTTCGTCGACGCCTCATCAGCAGGATGCCGCCGAGGAGCAGCATGCCGCCCGCGACCACGGTCGCGACGGCCAGGGCGGCCCGGTGGGGATCGTCCCGAATCAGCCGCTGGACCTCGGCCTGGTGCTCCGACACCTCCGGAGATCCTTCGTCGGAGACCGGGAGATAGCCCTGCGTGCCCAGCTCTCCCACCGCGCAGTACATCTCGCACGAGCCGACCACCACGAAGAGGAAGGCCAGGAAGGGCAGCGCGCGGGCGCGCCTCTCGACCGGGGCCGGAGACATCGTGCGCAACCTACACCAAGACGCGGGTGGGGGGAGAAGGGTAGGCAATTGCCCGTAGATCCAGGGCAGACGAGAAAAGTCGACGGGCCCGGGAACTTTCGGGGACCCCTCCTGTCGCAGACCAGCGCGCAACGCGCGCGCAGGAGGAGAATCGGATGGAATGGCGATGGAACGCGGTCTTCTTGATTTCGCTCGGAGCGATCTGGGCCGCCATGACCACCGCCAAACCCGTCAGCTCCCTCGACCCCGCCGATGAGTCCACCCGCGAGCTCGCCGAGCTCGAGGACGCCTACGCCCACGACCCCTCGGATGTCGCGCTCGCGAAGACCCTGGCCGAGACCTACCTGGACCTCGGGCGCCCGGGGCTGGCGATCGCGGTGCTTCGGGCAGGCGATGCGTCGGTGCTCGAGCATCCGATGGTCGCCCACCGGCTCGCTCAGGCCTACGAGGCCAGCGGCCGGGTGCTCGATGCCTACGCCACCGCCGACCTCGCCCTCGCGCGCTGCGCTCGTGCCCTCGGCACCAAGGACGCGCCGAGCGGCACCCCCGTGCCTCGCTTCGGGTGCGACGCTCGTCAGCACACCGCGCTGACCATGCACCACCGCGCGCTCGGTCACATGGTCGAGTGGGGCATCGCCGATCCGGTCCGCGACGACCGCACCGAGGTCGCCTACGACCTCGCGATGCGCCGCGCGCGGATCGCCTCCAGCCGCTGAGGGAAGACTCGGTCGCGCCGGGCGTACCAGGAGTACGATGACGCGACCCGAACCCCGTTGGCCCCGCCAACGATGAATCGCTCCCAGTCTCTGGCGCTCGGCGCCGCCGGCCGTGGCGTGTCCCTCCTCGGAATCGCGGCCGTGGGGCTCTTCCTCAACGCGAAGTCGGACTTCCTGCTGATCGGCGCGTTGGTCATGTCCGGGCTCGCGTTCGTTGGCGCGGCGATCGCTGGCGCGTCGGCGTGGCGCTTTCTGCAGCTCGACGACGGCGCGCTGGTGCTCACGAAGCCTGCGCCCTTTGGCGAGGGCGCCGCGCTCGTCGCCGAGATCGCCGCGGGTCCGGTCCTCGGGATCGCGGCCGTGCTCGCCTCGTTCACGATGTGCATCGGCGCGCCGATCTACCTCGCGGTCGTCGCGTTCCTGACCTTCCCGGCCCACCGCTGGGTTCTCGTGATCGACCCAGCGGCCCGAACCCTCACCACTACGCGCTTCGCGCCCTTCGTCCAGACCAGGGTGCCCTTCGACCAGATCGAGCGCATTCGTGTCGGACTCGGGCTCGAGGTCTACCTTCGCGGGATCGGTCAACCCCTCGTCTTCCAGAAGCCGACGACCCTCGACAAGTCCGCGGTGGCTGCCGCCGCGCAGCCGCTCGAAGTCGTCTGAGCCCCCGGCGCGCGTCGGCTGTGAGAGCATCGCCGCCATGGCGCTCACCGCGACGATCTTCCGCTTCGAGCTGAACCTCTCGGACGTGGACCGTGGGGTCTACGACGCGCTCGAGCTGCGCGTCGCGCGGCACCCTTCGGAGACCGACGAGCACATGGTGACGCGGGTGCTCGCGATGGCGCTCGAGCACCGCGAAGGGCTCGCCTTCGGCCGCGGCATCAGCACGCCCGAGGACCCGGCCCTCTCGGCGCCGGGCGAGCACGGCACCATCGCGCTCTGGGTGGAGATCGGTCACCCGGCGCCGGAGCGGCTGCACAAGATCACGAAGCAGGCGGACGACGTCGCCGTATACACGCACAAGGATCCGGCGGGGCTGCTGGCGGATCTCGGGTCGGGGAAGGTGCACCGCGGAGACGAAGTTCGCGTGGTGGCCTTCGAAGCCGCGTTCGTGGCGAGGCTGGTCGAGACCCTCGACCGGAAGAACCAGTGGGAGGTGCTACGGAACGAGGGCAGCCTCTACGTGACCATCGCAGGCACGGTCCTCGAGACCGTGCCCGGGCAGCTGTCGGCGAGTGCCTAGAAGCCGACGCGGCGCATGATGGCGCGCGGGAGTCGGCGGATGACCGCCATGACGAGCGCCCAGGCGCCGGGTGCGTAGACGACGGGGTCGCCGCGGTCGATGGCGCCGACGACGATGTCGGCGACCTCGTCGGGCTCGCCGGCGAAGGGCGGAGGCTTGAGGCCGGCGGTCATGCCGGTCTTCACGAAGCCGGGCTTCACCGTCACGACCTTCAGGCCGTCGGCTCGGTGCTTGTGGTCGAGGCCTTCGAGGTAGGCGCTGAGGCCCGCCTTGCTCGCGCCGTAGATCACGACCGGCTTGCGGCCGCGCTCGCCGGCGACGGAGCTGAAGACGCAGAGGGTGCCGCCGCCGTTGTCCAGCAAACGCTGCTTGGCGTGCTCGCAGAGGACGACGGTGTTGGTGAAGTTGATCCGGGTCAGCCGCTCGGCGAGCGCCGGGTCGGCCTCGAGGTCTTCCTGGGTCGCGAAGAGACCGGCGGTGATCACCAGGGTGTCGAAGCCACCGAGCGCTTCGCTCGCGGCGTCGAGCGCCGGGCCGAAGCCATCCGGGTCCTCGAGGTCCAGCGGACCGTGGCCCACGGAGCCAGTGGCTCCCCGAACCTCGAGATCCCGGGCGGTGGCGTCGAGGGAGCCCTCGTCGCGCCCGAGCAGGAAGAGCCGTTCCCCGCGCTCGGCCAGCTTCCTGGCGAGCGCGAGGCCCATGCCCTTCGTCGCGCCGACGAAGACGACCTTCACTTGGAGGCGGACTTGGCGGAGGCGGACTTCTTCTTGGTCGCCTTCTTGGCGGCCTTCTTCTTGGTCGCCTTCTTGGCGGCCTTGGCCGGGGCGCCGTTCGCCTTGCTCTTCGGCATCAGCGCTTCGGCGAGCTCGTCCGCGCGGTCGGTCTTCTCCCAGGTGAAGTTCCGGCCGCTGCGGCCGAAGTGGCCGTACGCGGCGGTCGGGAGGTAGATCGGGCGGAGCAGATCGAGGGTCTCGATGAGAGCCCGCGGGCGGAAGTCGAACATCTGCGAGACGACCTTGGAGATCTTCTGGTCGCTGACCACGCCGGTGCCGAAGGTGGTCACGTAGACGCCCATCGGCTTGGCGACGCCGATCGCGTAGGCGACCTGGACCTCGCACTTGGCGGCGAGCTTGGCGGCCACGATGTTCTTGGCGACGTAGCGCGCGAAGTAGGCGGCGCTGCGGTCGACCTTGGACGGGTCCTTACCCGAGAAGGCGCCGCCGCCGTGGCGACCCATGCCGCCGTAGGTGTCCACGATGATCTTGCGGCCGGTGAGGCCGGCGTCGCCGCACGGGCCACCGATGACGAAGCGACCGGTCGGGTTCACGTGGAACTTGGTCCGGCGGTCGACCATCTTCTTCGGGAGGGTCGGCAGGATGACCTGCTCGATGATGTCGCTCTTGAGCGACTTGTGGCTCACGCCCTCCGCGTGCTGCGAGGAGACGACGACCGCGTCGATGCGCGCCGGCTTGCCGTCCTCGTACTGGACGGTGACCTGAGACTTGCCGTCGGGGCGGAGGTAGGGGAGGTCGCCGTTCTTGCGCACCTTGGTGAGCTGCTTGGTGAGCTTGTGCGAGAGGTGGATGGGCATCGGCATGAGCGCGCGGGTCTCGTCGCACGCGAAGCCGAACATCAGGCCCTGGTCGCCGGCGCCCTGGTCCTTGTCGATGCCCGCGCCGACGTCCACGCCCTGCGCGATGTCGGGGGACTGCTGCTCGACCGCCGAGAGCACCGCGCAGGTGTCGGCGTCGAAGCCCATGTCGCTCGAGGTGTAGCCGATGTCGCGGATCGCCTTCCGGACGATCGCGGGGACATCGAGGATGGCCTTGGTGGTGATCTCACCGGCGACGATCGCGTAGCCCGTCTTGACCATGGTCTCGCACGCGACGCGCGAGGTGGGGTCGTCCTTCAGACAGGCGTCGAGAATGCTGTCGCTGACGGTGTCGCAGATCTTGTCCGGGTGTCCCTCGGTGACGGACTCCGAGGTGAAGAGGTGCTTGGCCATTGAGTGTCCCTATCTCGCTTTGCTGTGGGAAGCGCCCGGAGGCGCGGAATTTCGCTCGCCACGGAGGGCAGCGCTCGGGTGGTAATCGTGGGGGCGACCGGTGTCAAACACTGGTCGGGGAGGGTGAAAGGCCCTCTCGGGGGTCGGCGCTCAGCAGCCGTCGAACTCCACTCGTCCGGAGACCTTCGTTCCGTCGTCGAGGGTGCACTCGAGGGCGGCGTGGCCCTTCACCAGGCGGACGTCGTTCACGATGACTCCAGTGTTCTCCACGGTCGCCTCGAAGGTGGTGCAGGCCGCCTCCGGCACCTGGAAGATCGTGCAATTCGTGCCGTCGCGGTTCTGGCAGGAGCCAGGGACCTCGAGCTGCACTCGTGGGGCTCGGGTGATCGGGTCCACCACCACGTAGACCGCTCCGTCATCGTGACCGGTGCCGTGGACGTTGGCGCCGAAGCTGCCGTAGGGCACCAGCCCGTGGCAGTCGGTCGCCTCGAAGACGAAGTCGCCGTGCGGGCCACCCTCGACGACCATCTGACCCTCGGTGTGGCCGCAGTCGACCAGCAGGACCATCGGGACGACGATCAGCGCGCCGAGCACGACCATCGCCATGCTGGCCGGTCCGTTCTTCTTCTTCGTCGGCTGCTCGGGCGCGTCACTCATCCGTGCCCTCCCGCTCCTGCCGGAGCACATCGGCCCAGCGGATCCACGCGCTGCCCGCGTGTTGCACGAAGTCGTTGCGGCTCGTCAGATCGACCGGGCTGCCGGGGAGACCGCCCTGGGCCGCCGCCGGGTCGGCGAAGTGGTGGGTCGGACCCGGCGCCCAGCGCCAACGGAGGAGCTGGCCGAGGCCGCGCTCGACCACTCCGCGGACGCCGTCGGTCTCCATGCCCTCGTGCTGCATGAGCAGGTAGGTGCCGACGAACGCCTCGGTCCGCGAGCCGACGGGGGTGAGACGGGGGACGACGACCGGCCCGACGCCGAAGGCGCCCGCCACCGGCCAGGGGGTGGCGCCCTCGCGGTACTGGAGCTGGTCGTTCCACTCGTACCAGCGACGGCAGAAGTCGGTGGCCTCGGGGATGTCGATGCGGCCGCGCGCCTCGCCGGCGGCGATGCAGGTCCAGTGCTCCTCGCCGTAGTAGTAGCGGCTGCCGAGGAAGTCCCAGCCGGCGCCGGTGAGGTGGCCCATGAGCTTCTCGGCCGCTTCGAGGTCGCGCTCGTCGCCGAGCACCTCGTGGGCCTTGAGGAGCGCGAAGGCGGCCTCGCCCGAGTAGTACATGTGCTGCACGTCGATCGGCGCCTGCGCGGCGAGGTCGTACTCGTGCATGAGCTCGCCATCATCGCGCTGCTGCGCGCGGAGGAATCCGGTGAGGCCCTCGGCGAGTCGGCGCGCGAGCGGGTCGTCTTCCTTGGCGAGCACCTCGGTTGCGGCGACCACGGTGAGCGCGGCGGAGCCGACGTCGACGCGGCCCCGATCGACCACGCACGGGTTGTCGCCGCAGCGGCCGATGCGGTGGCGCTGGATCCAGCGGAGGGCCTTGAGCGCGCCCTCACGCGCTTCGGGCATGCCGACGTAGCGGTCGACCTGAGCGATGAAGTAGGTGGTGCCCGAGTGCCGCGGGATGTTGTAGCCGGCGGGCCGGTCGCGGCCGGTGCTGCCGTCGTAGACGTAGGTCCACGAGCCGTCGATGTGCTGATGGCGCAAGAGGAACTGGGCGCCCTCGACCGACGCCTGGCGGAGCGACTCCTCGGTGACCTCGACGTCGATCGGGTACTCGGAGGGACCGATGGTGCCCATGCGGATGCGGCGGGCCGTGACCCCGTCCGGCTCCTCGCCGAGGTCGCGCGCGAGGCGACCGATGAGCGCGTCGACCGGTGCACCGAGCCCGAGGTCGGGGACGGGCGTGGGGATACCGCTGTCGTAGGCGCCGTAGGCGAGCAGCTCCTCGGGGCTGAGGATCGCCATGTCGTCGCCCGCGCGGACGACGATGCCTTCGTGGCGCGGAACGAGGGAGAGCTCGCGGAGGTAGGGGATGGCCGGGAGGAAGATGGCCTCGCCGAGGCCGACCTCGACGGTGAAGCGGACGGGCGGATTCGCGCCGGGCTGCCAGTCGGGATCCGTGTGGAGCTCCTCGGCGAAGTGGGCCGCCGCGTCGGTGACGGTGTCGACCAGATCGGGGCCCCCGACATGACGCTCGAGGATGCCGCCGCGGGCCCAGGCGGTGACCACGATCGGTCCTTCGGCGTCGTAGGCGCCCGGCGCGTCCGGCGGATCCTGACCGAGGCGTTCCGCGTCGAGCCGTTCGAGCGCCCATGCGGCGAGGTCGGGCTCGGGCATCGGCGCGGGATCGATGCGCGTGATCGCACGGACCGTCAGCGAGCAGAAGAGGGTGAGCGCCGCCCAGCCGAGAACCGCGAGGACGAGGTTCTTTCGGTTCATGGCTTCTCTTCGGCGTCGGCTTCGGCTTCGGCTTCGGCCTTCGACTCTCGGCTGTCGGAGTCGGCCTTCGGCTCTCGGCTGTCGGAGTCGGCCTTCGGCTCTCGGCTGTCGGAGTCGGCCTTCGGCTCTCGGCTGTCGGAGTCGGCCTTCGGCTCTCGGCGCTCGGAGTCGGCCTTCGGCTCTCGGCTCTCGGCGTCGGCCTTCGGCTCTCGGCTCTCGGCGTCGGCCTTCGTTGAGCTCGGCAGCAGGAAGTAGAGCTGCGCCGCCGGAAACACGACCAGGTAGGGAAGCACCAGGAACGCCGACACCGTCAGGATGATCGCGCCGCCCTGGCCGACAGGGCCGTAGAGCCCGACCAATCCTGCCGCGGTGAACGCGAGCGTGGTCGCCAGCCCGCAGCCCACGACCAGCGTGAACACGGCGACCGCCTTGCCCACGCGTTCGCCCCAGGCGGCGCCCCGGTAGAGCCCGAAGCCGGCGACGCCGAGCAGCAGCGCGACCAGCGTCATGCCGACATCCATCGGCCACCAGCGGACGGGGAGGGCGATCCACACCCCCGCGAGCAGCAGGAGCGCGAGAAAGAGATCGAGCCCACCCATGAGACGCCGACGCATAGCGGCGCGGACCATAGCAGGCTTCACCTCAGGCCAAAGCCGCTCTGCAGCCGGGGACGATCGTCTTCTTGTGCGTCTTGTTCTCCGCGAACACCCGCCACCACCGAGCTCTCGCGCACACGGGCCGGGGACGATCGTCTTCTTGTTCGTCGTTTTGGGTCGAACATGAATACAAAGAAGACGATCGTCCCTGTGAGCCATGAGCGATCGCCCGTGAAATCATGGGGTGCGCGCACCTCGAGCGGGTGGAAAGACGCACAAGAAGACGATCGTCCCCGGCGATTGGCCGCGCCGCCCGGCGATTGGCCGCGCCGCCGGCCGCCGACCGCCGACCGCCGACCGCCGACCCGACTCCGAGAACCGACCGCCGACTACCGATCGCCGACCGCCGACCCCGAGAGCAGCCGCAGCACCGACGCGATGGCCTCCGGGTTCATGACCACCGCGCCGTGGCCTGCGTCGATCTCGTGCGCTTCGATTCGTGCATCTTCCACGTGGGTGGTCGCCTGCTCGTCCACGTCGAAGACGTGGTCGTCCTTCGCGCAGCGCCCGTCGGGCGCTCGACGCCGGCAGTGGCCGTGCTCCGCGGTGATCACGTGCACGTGCCGCCGCACCCAGGGGCCGAGCTCGCCGGGCTCGCGGATCAGTGACGCGCTCGGATGGATGTCCCGCCACTTCGCGCCGCGCGCGAGGCGACGACAGATCGAGCCGACGGCACCGAGCGAGAGTACCCGCGCCCACACCAGGCCGCAGGTCCTGGCGGACCGCACCCCGGCGAAGGGCGTCGCCACCGTGACCAGCTCCATCGGGGTCTCGAGGGGCTCGCCGAGCTCGGTCGTCAGCGAACGTCGCGCCGCCAACCCGCCGAGGCTGTGGCCGAGCACCCGAACCCGGGGGAGCTCCAGCGCGTCGAGCGCCTCGAGCGCCTCGCGAAGGTCCTCCGCGGCATACGTCAGCCGACCGCCCTCGCGCCACCGATAGCAGACGACCTGGTCGCCTTCGCTCTCCAACGCCGCCGCCAGCTCGGCGAAGGCGTCGACCGCCGCGTGGTTGCCGTGGACGAGGATCGTCAGCGGTCGGCCGCGTTCGATCGATGCGCCCACCCGTTCGTCACAGCGCCCGAGTCCGTCGAGCTCCGTGACGTCGAGGGGTGAGCGAAGCGTGTCCGTTCGGGCCGCGCCGCCGCAGGCCACGAGCAACGCCAGCAGCAGCCCCCAGCGAATGGGGTCAGCCCCGCTGACGCACGCGCGCCGGCACGCCGCGCTCGATCACGGTGTCGTCCGCGTAGGCGTCGTCGGTGTCGGGGTAGTCGAGCGTGTAGTGCAGCCCGCGGCTCTCCTTGCGAGCGATCGCGCACTGGATGATCAGGTCCGCCACGTCGGCGATGTTGCGCAGCTCCAGCATGTCGCGGTTCACGAGGTGGGCCCAGTAGTACTCGCGGATCTCTTCCTTCAGCAGAGCGATGCGCCGCGCCGCGCGGCGGAGCCGCTTGTCGCCCCGAACGATGCCCACGTAGTTCCACATGAAGCGGCGAATCTCGTCCCAGTTCTGCGTGACGACGACCGCCTCGTCGCTGGGCACGGCGGAGCCGATGTCCCAGTCCGGGATCTTCCCGGGCAGCACCCGCTCCTCGACGTTCTCGAGCGCCTTGGCGACCCGGTAGCCGTAGACCAGACCTTCGAGCAGCGAGTTCGAGGCCAGGCGGTTCGCGCCGTGCAGACCGGAGCAGGTGACCTCTCCGATCGCCCAGAGCCCCGGCAGACTGGTCCGCCCTTCCGGATCGACGATCACGCCGCCGCACATGTAGTGCGCCGCGGGCACCACCGGGATCGGCTGCTTGCGCATGTCGATGCCGAACTCGAGGCAGCGCCCGTGAATGTTCGGAAAGCGCTCCTCGACGTAGCCCTCCTCGAGGTGCGTCATGTCGAGGAAGACCGAGTCCTCGCCGGACTTCTTCATCTCGTAGTCGATCGCGCGGGCGACCACGTCGCGCGGCGCGAGATCCTTCATCTCGTGGTGCTCCTCCATGAAGGCGGAGCCGTCCGCGCGCCGCAGCACGCCGCCTTCGCCGCGGAGGGCCTCGCTGATGAGGAAGCTCTTGGCCTTCGGGTGGTAGAGGCTCGTCGGATGGAACTGGAAGAACTCCATGTTCGCCACCTGCGCGCCGGCCCGGTACGCCATCGCCACTCCGTCGCCGGTCGCGACGTCCGGGTTCGACGTGTAGAGGTAGACCTTCCCGGCGCCACCGGCGGCGAGCACCGTCGCCTGCGCGACGAAGGTGTGGACCTCTCCGGTGTTCTCGTCGAGCACGTAGGCGCCGACCACCGACCGGCGTGATGCGCCGAAGCGGCTCTGCTCGATCAGGTCGAAGGCCATGTGGTCCTCGATGATCTCGATGTTGGCTTCCTCGACCGCCGCGACCAACGCTCGCTGGACCTCGCGGCCGGTGATGTCGCCGGCGTGGATCACCCGCCGCGCGCTGTGGCCGCCCTCGCGGGTGAGGTCGAGCTCGTCCTGCTCGTTGCGGCTGAACTTCGCGCCGAGCTCCATCAGCTCGCGGATGCGCGTCGGACCGTCGCCGACCACCTGCTTCACCACCTCGGGGTGCGAGAGCCCGCCACCCGTCGCCAGCGTGTCCGCCACGTGGGCGTCGAAGCTGTCGGCCGGGTCGAGCACCGCCGCGATGCCGCCCTGCGCCCAGTTGGTCGCCGAGTCGGTGCGCGAGCGCTTGGTGATGATCGTCACCTTCGCGTAGCGCGCCGCCTCGAGCGCGAAGGTCAGCCCGGCCACGCCGGAGCCGATCACCAGGATGTCGCATTCCCGTCGCATTCGGACGAGTGTATGGGAGCGTTCGCCCAGAAGTCGACGCCCTTCGAAGGGGCCGTTGTGAGCGGCGCCAGAAGGGAGTAGTTGTCGAGCGTGCACCTTCGACTGCTTCTCCTCTCCTCCCTCGCTCTCGGTAGCTGCGGGGACGACGACGGCTCCAGCACGGACGCCGGTCCGCCCGACTCGGGAACGGATGGAGGCCAAGACGCTGGGCCGCTGCCCGATTGCGGCACCGAGTCGCCGCTCGCGCTGAGCCAATGCGTCGACCGCGGCCGGTACGACACGGACCTCGAGTTCGTCGCGATGGAGCGGGTCCCGGAGACCACGTACTGGATGGCCGTGCAGGACCGCTGCGCCGACACCCTCGAGGACCTGGGTTTCACGGTGGAGCGGCACGCGTACGGAACGGGCGTGAACGTCCTCGGGGTCCGCGAGGGCACGACCGAGCCCGAGCGGCGTGTCCTCGTCGGCGCGCACTACGACCACATCGCCGGCTGTCAGGGTGCCGACGACAACGCCAGCGGCGTCGCGGCCACCCTCGAGACCGCGCGCGTGCTCTCCCAGCGCGACTACCCCCGGACCTTGGTCGTCGCGTGCTGGGACGAAGAGGAGCGCGGCTTGATCGGCGCGCAGGCATACGTCGATCGGGAGGTGGCCGCCGATCGGACCTTCGACGTCTTCTTCAACTTCGAGATGGTCGGCTACTACGCCGACGAGCCGGATACGCAGAGCTTCCCCGACGGGTTCGAGCTGCTCTTCCGCGACGCCGTGGCCGAGCTCGAGGCGAACGACTTCCGCGGCGACTTCATCGCGCTGATCGGCGACGAGATGGCCGGCGAATCGATCGACGCACTCGATCGCTACGGCGACCGCATCGGGATGCCGGCGATTCCGATCGAGGTCGCGGACGTACTCAAGGACAACCCCTCGCTGAGCGACCTCCGCCGTTCGGACCACGCGCCCTTCTGGCTGGCCGACATCCCCGCCATCATGATCACGGACACCTCCGAGTTCCGCTATGGCGCCTACCACTGCCGGGACGGCGACGACGTGGTCGAGAATCTCGACACGGAGCGGGCGAGCCAGGTGACCGCGCTGACGGTGGCCGCTGCCGCGGAGGCGCTCGGACTCTGAGCGGTTCTCGTCCCTCGCCACCCATCGCCACGGTCCCGCAATCGAGTCATCGGGGCCGGGCCGTTCTCAGGGTTCGGTCGGAGGTTCCGAGGCGTCGGCCGCCTCGCCGTCGACCGTCTCCGGTGCGGCGACTCGAACGGGCGTGGGCGCCGGGCCCTCGTCGGGCATCGGTGCGCCACCGGCTGTCGCGAACGCGGGCTTCGCGACCTTGGGCAGGTAGGTCTTCAGCGCGAGGCCGATGAGCGCGAGCACGATCACGCCGCTCACGGACGCGGCGACGGTGCTCGGCACGCTCAGGTAGCCGAGGGTGACACCGAGCAGGACGGCACCCACCACGCTCACCGAGATGACGCTCGCCCACATGCGACGCCGCTCCTTCACCGGCGCGACGCCGCTCTCGTGGTCGCGGTAGGTCGCGAGGGGAATCCGTTCGCGCAGCCCCTCGGGCAGGCCGATGCGGAAGCGGAGCATCGCCATCGCGAGCAGACCGAGCCAGAGCAGGAGCGCGCCGAAGCCGCTGACCGCCTTCGCGAGGACGCCGCCCCACCCGCTGAGATACGCAATGGAGAAGGTGCCCGGCCCGTCGGAGCGCGAGGCATACATCTGCTGGAAGACGTAGCGGATGCCTTCGGCGGCGACGGGCTCTCCGTTGGCGGTGGAGCCCGTGTGCGTCGAGTGGTAGCCGCCCTCGACCAGGGTGAGCGAGCCGCCGGGATCGGCGTAGGTCACTCCGTCGGGCACGGTCAGCTCCCACACGGTGCTCGTGGCGACGATGTCGAGGGTCGGCAGCTCGGCGCGCAGCCGGCCGAGCGAGCCGAGCTCGGGGACCTCGGTCGCGTAGACGAGCTCGACCTCGAAGGCCTCCGCCGCGCTGACGATATTGAGCAACACGGTGGGCTCGTCGGCGTCGCTGCCGGCTTCGAGCGCGGGCGCCTGGCTGCGACCGTCGACGCGCGCCGACCACACCTCGGAGCCGGCCGGCAGGCCGACCCGGAGGAACTGCTGACGCCGGTTGCGCACGACCCAGCGGGCGGTGGTCACGGCCACGCCGTCGCGGGTGTAGAGCGTGCTGTAGCGGGCCTCGTCGATGGTCGCATTCGCGGTCTGGATCTCGCCGTGGCGCGTGATGCGCACCGCGAGCCGCGGCGGCTCGGTGGCCTGCGCGTAGCGGTAGGCGTGGAGGATCGGGTTGTCGGTGCGCAGGAGGAGCGGTTCGGGGAGCTCGACGGCGTCGATCGGGCTCAGCCCGTCCGCGGCGGCCATGTCGACCTGGAAGGCGGCGAGCGCCTCGACGCCGACGCGGCCCCGCTCGACCTCGGCGCCCTGCGCGCCGAGGAGCGGAATGGTGAGCTCCTCTTCCTGGCCGGTGACGCGGTCGGAGAGGAGCTCCACCGTGAAGCGCCCTTCCATCGGCTGGGTGAGCTCGATGCGGAGCGTGCGGGTGTCCTCGTCGAGCACATAGCGGCGGAGCGAGGGTGCCGAGACCTCGAGCAGGCTCAGCCCTTCGGGGATGCGCAGCGAGAGCTCGCTGAGCGAGCCGCTCTTCACCTCGACCTCGACCCGGGTCGCGATGGTGGTGCTCACGTCGCCGAGCGAGACGAGGGTGTCCACCTGCGCGTCGAAGCGGGCCGGCTCGGGCTCGCGGGTCGCGCCGATGGCGCTGAGGCGCGGCGCTTCGTCCAGGTAGCGGTAGGTGTGGGCGACGGTGGCCGCCAGCTCGTCGCGCACGCTCGCCGGGAGCGAGTTGTCGCCGACGCGGTTCACGTGCGCCGTCTCGCGGGGCTCGAGGGTCAGCTCACCGATCGCGAGGAGCGCGACCATGCCGCGCTGGCGGGTCACACCCTCGTCCTCGGCGACTCGGAGGAGCGGTACGTCGAACGCTTCGGTGGTCCGGGTCGCGACCGGCCAGCTGCGCTCGTAGCGGACGTCGAGCTCGATCGCCGACTCCATCTCCCGGTCGAGGAAGACGGTGAGCAGGCGGTCGCTCCCCGACCCGGTCACGCGCCAGTCGCTCACGACGCCGCCGGTCGACTCGACCGAGTTCACCTGCGCATCGCGCGGCAGCTCGAGCACCACGCGGCGCATCGCGCCGCGGGTGAGCTCGATGCCGACGAACGCGCGCACGTTGAGAACGCCCTCGTCGGGGCTGACCACGTGGACCACGTTCGCGTTGGCACGCGTCTCGACGTCGCCGGTCGCGTCGTCGGGCACGGCCTCGGCCCAGCGGATGCCCACGTGCGAGCTCATCGGGACGTTGAACTGGGCGAGGGTGGAGCCGCCGCGACGGGTCGCGGTGACGCCGGCCGCGGGGGTGACCTGCACCTCGCGCTCACCCGGGAGGCTGAGCTCGAAGCGTGAGACCGGCGTGGAGGCGATGTCGAGCTCGACGTGGGGCAGACCGCCGTCGCGCTGGATCGGTACGAGGAAGCTCGCCTGAATGCGGTGGATGCCGCGTCCGCGGATCGGCACCGCGAAGCGCCCCTCGTGGACCGCGATCGGAGCCTCCGCGCGGTCGACGGTCACGGACTCGAGTGCGACCGATGAGGGGAAGAGCGGCACGAGCGCGCGGCCGTTGCCCTCGAGCTCGGCGCCGAGCTCCGCGGTCCAGCGGATGCTCTCGCCGACCAGCTCGCCGCGGTAGCGCGCGCGGCTGAGTGTGTAGCCGCCGGTCGCGTCGCCACGCCAGGTCAACTGCAGCCCGGCGCCGGCGGGGATGGTCGCCGTCAGCCGGGTGTCGTTGCCGGCGCGGTTCGTCGACACGCCCGACGCGGGCACGACCACCGGCGCGACCTCCATGTCGCTGAAGGTCGCCGTCAGCTGCCCGCCGGCCGCGGGCGTCGGGACCGCGAGCGCCCAGCCGCCATCGTGCCGAGACGCGTCGACCTCGAAGGACCACGAGAGATCGTGCGAGCCCGCGCCCTGCGTCGGCCACGCGACCATGCCGCCGTGCTCGACGAGCGCCGCGGGGCTCCCGTCGACGGTCGCGCCGTGCAGTCCACCGGCGTTCGCCAGCGGCACGAGCGTCCACCCCTCGTCGCGGAACGTCTGGGCCTTCGCCTGCACGTTCACCGTCGCGCGGGCGACGCCGCCGTCCTCTCGAACGGTGACGCTGACGCGAACGTTGGAGAAGGCGTGGCTCGGCCCGCTGCTCCCGCCGCTCTGCGTTTGGGTGAGCTCCTGGTAGCGATCGAGCGGGAGCTGCACCGTGCCGGGATCCTGGGCGGCGGCCGAGGCGGCGAGGGACAGAACGAGGGTGACGAGTACGAGACGCATGGGTTCCTCCAGGCCGCACGTCGCCATCCCGGCGCGTGGGCGTCAGTTCGAGAGAGACAGAGTCGAGGCCGTTCGGCGGGCTAGGGATCGACCTCGAGCGGGTCGCCGAACAGGAGCCGACGGCTCGCGTAGCGGAGCGAGTCGGCCAGAAGGGGGGCGGGGGCGCCGGCGCTCAGCGCGGCTTCGAACGCCCGGCAGCTCTCGAGCTGCGTCGCGAGGTCGCGGTCGCTCGCGAGCGCGCCGAGCTCACGGCGCGCCGCGAGGATTCGTCCGCGGGCCTCGCGGATGGTCGCGGCGGCGGCGGCGCGGTCGGTGTGCACCTCTCGGGCGGCGCGTCGGAGCGCGACCGAGAGCTGATGGGCGAGCAGATTGCGAAGGACCTCGCGCTCTCGCGGGCCACGCTCCGCGCGACCGCGGCCGAGCGCGACCCGCTCGGTCGCCTCGCCGTTGCTCAGCCGAAGCAGGTCCTTGTACTTCGCGGTCACGTCGGCGATCGGGCCCGGACCGTCCACGACCAGGTCGAAGAGCAGCACGTGGGTGTCGTCGGCGTAGAAGGCCGGCACCACGATCTGCACCCCATCGTCGTCCTCTTCGCGGTCGGAGAGGATCCCCAGCCGGCGAGCGAGCTGCTGGTCCAGGCTCCGCTCCGCTTCGCGGACGCGGGTCGCCTCGACCTCGGCGAGCGGGCGCGATCCGAGCACGTCGACGAGCTTCACGCCCGGCGCCAAGCGCACGTTCAGGCGAACGGCCCGCGCGACCACGCGGCTGACCGCCTGGACCTCTCCGCGGACGAGGGCGTCGGCGTCGTCGCCGAGCTGCCAACGGCGACCCTGCCCCGCGAGGGCCACGGTCTCCAGCGGCTCGAGCTCGGCGCTGCCGAGGCCGATGGTCGTGGTGGTGACGCCGGCCAGCGAGCCTGCGTGGGCTGCCGGCTCGAGGGTGCGCGCGTCGCTCTCGGAGACGCCCGGCGTCACGAGCCAGACGAGACCGCTACCGAGCGGCGAGTCGGCGTCGCCGAGCTGGCCGACCCGCTCGACGGCGGTCGCGAGCGCGTCTTCCAACGAGGTCGCCTGACCGGCGTGCTCGCCGCGGAAGACCTGGCGGAGCGCGACGGTGACCTGACCGAGGCGCAGCTGGCCGGGCTCGAGGACCACGCCACCCTTTGGACCGGCGACGATCAGACCGATGCGGTCGGCGCCGGTGCGCGCTCGGCTGAGCGAGGAGAGGAGCGCGCGGACCTGCGTCTGCGACTCGTCGTCGAGCGGTCGGCGCAGGTCGAGCACGACCATCGAGCGGAGGGTCGGGCGGCGCCCGGCACGGACCGCCGCGCCTCGGAGCGCGACCTGGAGGAGCACGCGGGACCGCCCCTCGACGCTCGCGCGATCCGCCTGGGCCGCGAGCGTGAGCGCGCCGGAGCGCGGCGCCGCGATGCGTTGGGTCAGCGGCTGGACGCGCTCGGCGAGCTCGAAGGGAGACTCGGCGAGCCCGGCGACGGAGCCCGCGCCCCGGAGGCGGCGACCGAGCAGGCGCCACGAGGGGTCGCCCGGGACGTAGGTGTTCGCCCATAGACCCCGCGCGGGCTGGAAGCGCAGCCCGTCGACGACGTCGCGCTCGGAGAGGAAGTGGGCGACCACGCGCTCGTTCGCGGCGAGCTCGGCGTTGCGCGTCGAGCTGCGGGTCCGGCTCGGCGCCTCGGTGCCGCTCGGCCCCACGACGGTCGACTCGAAGAGGCCCTCGACTTCCGGTTCGGGCTCCGCTGGCTCACCCTCGCGGTTCTGGAAGCGGCCGTCCTCGAGGTAGCCGAGCTCGGAGAGCTCGTCGGCGACGGACTCGCCGCCGACGTTGGAGCGCTCGGTGCTCGCGAGGCCCACGGGCGGGCGACCCTCCTGACTCCCCTGTCGGAAGTCCCCTTCGCCGCGCTGCCCCTGGCCGGCCCAGCCGTCGCCGGTCTGCTCCGAGTCGTCCGTTTCGAGCGAACGGTCACGGGCCGGGACGGCGCGGGGCGTGTCGACGATGCCGTCGTCGCCGCCGATGGCTCGGTCGAGCAGGGCGTCGCCGTCCATGTCCTGTGCGAGGTCGATCCGCCCGCCCAGGTCCCCCTCGATGCCCCGGCGGCGGCGCTCGCCGTAACTCGGCACGTTCAGACCGCCACCGAAGTACTCGTCGTCGTCCGGCTGAACCGGTTCTTCGGGAGTGGGAAGGAGCGTGCCGAACGAGCCGTTCTGGCTGGCCTGTTGCGCAGGCGCGAAGCCGGGGGTCGTGGCCTGGACGTCCGCGATGTCGTCGTTGGATTGCAGGTCGGTCAACCCGGCGACTGCGGCCACACTCTCATCGCCACTGGTGACCATGAGCGTGCTGACGACGAGCGTCGCGCAGGCCGCCGAGGCGCTCATCGCGATCCACGCGGTCCGTGAAGGCGACTTGGCCGCCCGAGCGAGCGCGCGCCCGAGCGAGGCCACGCCGCCGACGAGACCGCCGAGCCCGGAGCCGAGGCCGAGCACCAGCGTGCCGAAGAGACCGGGCTGCGGCTTCTCCTCCGCGTCGATGCGCGCCATCGTCTGCGCGAGGAGCGCGTCCGGCGGCGCGACCTCGTCGAGCTCCGCGAGGCCGTCATCGACCTTCGCCAGCACGAGCGCGAAGGACCCCTCGTCGACCGCTTCGAGCTGTTCACGCAGCGAAGCCTCGAGCTCGGCGTCGTCCAAGAGCTCTTCGAGGAGGTCCGTCATCGGAGGCTCCCTTCCCGCCGCTGCATCGCGAGCGCCAGCGTCGCGCGGGCGCGTCGCAGCCGGGTCTTCACGGTGTCGGTCGGCACCTCGAGCACCTCGGCGGCGCCCTTCACGCCGAGCTCCGCGACCGAGGCGAGCAGGAGCGCCTCGCGCTGCGCGATCGGCAGCTGCTGGATGGCCGCCTCGAGGAAGCGGGCCGTCTCGCGCGCCGCGAGCTCGGCGTCGGCGCCCGGTGCGGGCCGCTCGGCCTCGCCGGCGTCCGCGTCGAGCTTCACGACCGACCGGACCTTCGTGCGCCGGAAGTGGTCGCGGGCCGTGTTGACCGCGATGCGTAGGACCCAGGGCTTCACCGGCCCGTCCGGCATCTTCTTCTGCAACGCCCGATGCACCTTGCAGAAGACCTCCTGGAAGAGGTCGTCGCGGTCCGACGCGCGGACGCCGGTTCGGGTGAGGTAGCTGTATACGGGGGCGGAGAACATCTTCATCAGCTCGACGAACGCCTCCCGCTCGCCGGACCGGTGCCGCTCGAGGAGCGTGCGTGCGGCGTCGGCGCGAGAAAGGGGGATCACGTCCGCGGGAGGCTCGTCCCCCGCGGCCTTTGGCTCGCCCCCCTCCAGAGCGGGCATGGGCTGCGTCATCGGTGTCTGATCATGGGAACGCACCAGCGGCTGCACGGGGTTCAAAAAAGATCGACCCCCTTCGTGCTACGCGCCCACAGGGCGCCGAATCCCCGTCGGGACCCGAGGATCTTCACGTGAAGATCGTCAGTGGCCGGACTCGTGCGTCTGGATTTGTGACCACATAGGCTTACTCGATGGCATCGTGAGCCAATATTGGCGTGTTGGGCGAGGGGCCCATTTGGTTTCGGCCGGCATGCGACGCCCTTCGCGTCAGCCGATCGTGAAGGCGCCCACGGCCGCTTCGCAGCCGTCCCAGTTCGTCTGGATGTTGGCCGCCGTCACCAGGTCCTCTTCCGGCGGCAGCCGCTTCGGGAAGCCGGTCCAGCGCTCCGGACCGAAGAAGTCGCCGGACTTCGCGGACGGATCCATGCAGCCGCGGATGATGCCGGTGGCGCCGTCCTCCTGGGACTGGGCCTGCTTCATGAAGTCGGAGCTCGCGTCCATGCCGCCGGACTTCTCGGTGGTCACCTGCAGCTGGGTCCTCGCGAGACCGGGGTGCGCCACGACGGCGAGGACGTTGTCGATGCCGGCGGCCTCCAGCTTCTCCTTCAGCCCGTAGGTGAAGACGAAGTTGGCCAGCTTGGTCTGGTGGTACCGTCGCCACCGAGGCCCGTCGAAGCCGTCGCTCTCGGTGCCGTCGCCGCCGAGGTCGCCGCCGTTCTTGCCGAAGTAGCGCGCCTCGAGTGGCGGGCCGAGTCGCGCCATCGAGGAGTGATTCACGATGCGCCCGTCGTCGCTGGCCTTCAGCAACGCGAAGAGCTCCTTGGTGAGCAGGAAGTGCGAGAGCACGTTCGTCTGCATCTGGACGTCGTAGCCGTCCTTGGTGGCCCGATCCTTCAGCGCCATCACACCGGCGTTGTTGCAGAGGACGTCGAGCCGGTCGTGCGAGGAGCGGATCGTCTCGATCGCGGCGCGCACGCTCTCGAAGTCCTGCAGGTCGCAGGTCACCGGGACGAGCTCGGCACCGGGCACCGCGTCTCGTAGCTCTTTCAGCGACGACGCCGAGCGCTCGCTCTCCCGGTTGAGCAGGAGCACGGTCGCGCCGCGTTTCGCCAGCTCCCGGGCACAGACGTACCCGGTGCCGCTCGTGGTTCCGGTGACGGCGGCCACTCGCCCGCTCATGTCCCGGGTGTGCTTCGAGATCACCTCGTCGAGGTGCTTGGTGGGGATCGTCTCGGGCATGGGTTCGTCCTCTCGTTGCGGCGGTCGTCGCGGTCTCGGGCCGCGGGTGTCGCTGCTCGGTGGAGAGCGCCCCCGCAGGCTCGTCCCGTGTCTACCGCGAGCCCGTTCGGGGTGTCCATGGCGGCCGCCCCCGCGGGCACCGCACCGGTCGACGCGTTCAGTCGTGCTCGAAGACGTCGATGGTGCTGATCCGCTCGAAGCCGAGCCGATCGCAGATGGGCGCGGAGGTGGCGGTCCGAGCCGTGATGATCGCCTCGGCGATCCCCGCTTGGTGGAAGTGCGTCAGTCGCGTCTGGATCAGCTGCCGGTAGATGCCGCGACCGCGATGGGTGGGAAGCACGGTGGCGCCCTGCAGGAACCCGGCTCGGGGGAAGCGGACCGCGGTGGCGGCGCCGACCAACACACCGTCGACCCACGCCGCGTAGTGCGTTTGGCGCGAGTCGGGCCCGGTGACGTTGGCCAGGAGCGCGGCTCGCCGACTTTCGGGGACCTCCATGCCAGCGAGGATGACGTCCACGAAGGCTGGCTCGTCCCCGGGCGCGAGCGGCTCGACTCGCACGGATGGATCGGGCTTCACGAGCCTTCGGTCGGTCGCGCTGCGCATGCCCGCGAGCGTGTCGACCTCTCGGAACCCGTGGGCCAGGAGCCGCTCTCCGAGATCGCGGGGTCGGCAGGTGGGGCTGACGTGCCAGCGAAAAGGGACGACTCGGGCCTCGAAGTGCTCGACGATCTCGCCGACCCGCTCCTCCGCGTCCGCGCCGAGCGACGCATGGAGCACGCCATTGCGGGAAGAGAGGGCCGTCTCCGAGTCGATCCGATGGAGCCCGCGGTCGACCGTTCGCGTCGACCCGATGAGCTCGGCGAGCTCCCACAGACAGGCCACGGCGGCATCCATTCCGCTCATGGCGCCGAGGATGCCAGGCCGACATACGGCGGGCGAGGCTCTGGTCGCTCAGCGTCGGCGGCGCCAGATCAACAGAAGGGCGAGGCCGAGCGGGAGCGCCGCGAAGCCGCCGGCCCGAGGGGAGAGACTGCAACCGCCCGAGTCTTCGGTCGGGGCCCCCGCGTCCGGCTGGCCGGCGTCTTCCGGCGGCGCGCCCGCGTCCGTGCGGCTGCCACCGCGCACGGGCACCTCGCCGGTCACGAAGGGCTCGTAGGGAGGGCACGCGTCGAGGTCGCTGGGCGCGCACTGGGTTCGGAAGCTGAAGCTGTAGGCCTCGGTGCTGGTGCGACCGTCGAGGGTCGGAACGCCGGCCGGGACCTCGACGATGTACTCGGTGTCAAAGGCCAGCGGGGCGGTTGGCTCGAGCTGGAGGAAGGAGCGAAAGCGGCCGTCGTAGGCCGCGTGGTGGGTGACCGCGACCGGGGTGCCGTCCGCGCTTCGCATGGTGGGCATCTCGCCCACGATGTCGCGGTCGAAGGGGTAGCCGAACCAGATGCCGACGCGCCCGTAGGCGCCGGCTTCTTCGACGCTCACCGGGAAGTTCACGCCGCCGTCCTCGGGCACGGTGTGGATCACGAGGTCCGTGTCGGGGTCGTCGGTGTCGTGCAGCCGCCGCCAGAGGACCTGCCAGTGCTTGGCGATGACCTCGCTCATGTAGGGCAGGGATCCGGGGGCCGCCTCGTTGTAGACGTGCGTGCCGAGGAAGGGATAGGCCTCCCACGCGCGCCAGTAGAGCGAGCCCGCCAGCGCGGAGTCGCTCTGGAGGCGCGTCACGCGCGCGGCCTGATCCATCCCTTCCATGATCGTGTCCGCGGCGACCTCTCGGCCCGAGGCGGCGGTCATCACCTCGCTGAGCGTCGCATAGGGCGCGTCGGCGTCGACGGTGAAGACCACGTCGTCATCGATGACGATGAAGTAGTCCGCGTACTGGTCGGGCGAGAGCTCGGGATCCTCCTCGTCGATCTCGAGCGCCCGCGCGAGCAGCGTGGTGTCGTAGCTCTGGTCCGAGATGCCGTGACTCGCCGCGCCGAGGAGCACACCGATGTGCCGGCGGGCCTCCGCCGAATCGAAGTCGGGACCGTAGTTGTCCTTGATGTACTGGATGTACGCGAGGCGGAACTCGGACCAGTGGGCGAACTCGCCGTAGGGATCGCCGGCGGCGTAGCCGGAGTCGGGCAGCATCGATCCGTTCTCGTAGGCGATCACGAAGGCCGGGTCGTCGAAGAGGTCGCGTAGCTCTCCCGCGGGCAGGTGCGCCACCGCCAGCTGGCTCATGTGGACGTGCGAGTAGAGCCCGTTGGCTTCGCCGATCGAGGGCAGAGCCAGCAGGGAGAGGACGGCGCCGAGCCACGCCAGGCGAGATGAGGAAGAGGACAAGGGACGCTCCAGGGGAGGGGGTCGACGCCACCCGACGTCTAGCACGCGTTCCAGTCTATCAGCCCGCATGCGCGAGCTCGCGTGCAGTCCGGTAATGGCGCCGTGGAGCTGCGAACCGGCTTCGCCGGGTGCCCTGGGCTATCGTCTCCAGCGTGAGTCTCCGAGGACTGGCCCTGTCGATGCTCGTTGTCGGCGGCTGCTACTGCAGCCATGAGCCGGAGCCCATGGACGCGGCGACGGACGCGATCGTTCCAGACGCGAGCATCCCGGAAGACCGACCGGATCTCGCTCCGATCGTCGATCCGCTCGATTGCGGCGACTCGTCGCTCTGGTCCGCAGAGCCTGCGGAAGAGCGACTCGAGTTCGGTGCGAGGCGGCCGTGCGGGTCCGACGCGATGCCGGTGCGTCAGGTGTTCTTCCGAACGTCCCATCGCTCGCTCGGTCCGCTTCCCGCATGCTTTCGCATCGTCGAAGCGGAAGGCCCGACCGGCTACGAGGGGCGTGTGGCGATGCTCGACGAGCCCGTAGCCGAGGCGGTCGTCGGCCTCGACGCGCGTTCGGGCGTCGTGACGCTCGAGGCTCGGGTGCGAGTCGACGGCCAGGTGTTGGTGGCCGAGGAGAGGCTCTTCGACGGCCGAGTCGCGGACCTGGCCGGCATGGAAGTGCGGACCTACGACACGCCGCCGGCCATCCTGGTGGTCGAAGGGGAGCTCACGGACTACCCCTGGTACTCGCCGGACCTGGTCGCGTTCTCCGTGGCTCGGCATGACGTGGCGCTCCTGCTCGAGGACGCCGGCGAGCGCCGCCTCGTTCGAGCGGCTGCCTTGGATGGCACCGTGCAAGAGTCGCTCGGCATCGACGCCAGCGGCCCGGCGCTCTTCGGGGGATCCTGGTTGGCTGGGGCGGCGGTCGCGATCGTCGGCGACCGGGCGTGGGTCGTCCGGGGATCGACCTTCGGCGACCCCGGGTCGATCGAGACCTGGGCGCTCCCGATGGCGCCGGACGCGATGGCGGTCGTCGAGGGCGGCCTGCTGGTTCTGGTCGACGGAACGCCGAGCGCCTTCGACCTCGACGGGAACCCGGTGCCCCTCGAGGTCGTTGCGTCGGTCGACACGCTCGTCGCCGACGGACTTCGCCTCTCCGACGGAACGCATCGCTCGGTCCACATCGAAGACGGGGCTGCCGTCGTGGGCGAGCCCGCGGCCCTCGACCCGGACCTCGGTGAGCTCTTCGGTCTATTGGCCTTCCGTCCGGTCGTCGTGGGAACCGGAGGCATCCAACATGTCCGGGGGGTGGCGGGTCACGTCTTCGGCAGCGCCGAAGACCACTACGGTGGACCCATCGTGGACGTCGCGTTCGACCACAACCGAAGCGCCTTCGCCGTGCTCGTGGAGCGCGACGGCGTGTTCGTGAAGATCCGCCCCGAGGTCGGCTATGACGGCTGCGATTGATGGAGTCGGAGCTCGTGACGGGCATGAGACGGATGGTCGAGCGGTTTCGGGCCGGGAACGTCGGCTACGACCCGAACCTCGAGCGTTCGGAGCGGCGTTGGGCCGTGTTCAAACTCGCCATGGCGGCGGCGTCCGGCAGCGAGGTGGTGTTCGCCCTCCTGCCCACCTGACCCGGAGTAGGGCTCGAGTCGTCCGGGGGGTGGCCATCGCGTTCATCTGACGGACATCCGTGGGCACGCTCTGCACATCGCCGCTCCGCGAACACGCCAGCTCTCGGGGATTTCGCTGGGGCACATCGCTTGCTGTGGGTCGGGCCATGATCACCACCTCCGTGTCCGCCTACTCTGACGAGGGTGCACGAAGCGCCCAGCTCGCCAGCGGCTTCTGCACGTTCGCAGCGGCTGTGATGACAGCCTCTGCAGGCATTCCCTGGAACGAGGTGACGGGCTACGCCTACTTCGCGGCCTTGCTGCTCGCGGTCGTCCCGTTCGTCTTCTGTACCGTGACTGCGTGCCTGTGTTGCTCGTGGCGCCAAGGAAGTCTGACGCTGCTGCTGCTGGCAGCGATCTACGCGCTCCCTCTTCTCATCTGACGAGACCCAGTCAGAGCTCGGGGGGACGTACACGGTCCAGTGGTCGGTGCCGCCGTTGACCGTGTAGCCGGCCGGAGCGATCAGTCAGTCGGCGTGCCGTACTCGTGGACGATCCGGTCCCACCGCTCGACTCGAACATCGTCCTCTCCGAGCATCGCCACGATCCAACGGCGAACGTAGTCGGTGTCCAGTCCGTCGCCCTGCACCGGCACGAGGCGCTCGAGATCGACCAAGTCCTTCGGTCGGAAGAAGAGCATCTTGAACACGGCCGTCGCCTCCGCAGAGAGGAGCCATACGGGTTCGCCCAGAAGCTCCGCGCGGACCTTGGTCCGTCCAGCCTCGTGCGAGAACTCGATGCTCGGTGTGAAGACGTCGAGTCGCATGCCCGACACCGAGCCGTGGAAGTCGCCGCGCTGTTGGCTGGACGCGATGGCGGCCTCCCTATCGATCGATGCCCCACCATCCATCAGTGCATCCACTGCTGTCGCGAGCTCCGAGTCCTCTACGAAGAGTTCAGGTCGACGTCGACCGTGGCTCTCGGCACACCCCAGAAGCCATAGGCAACGGCACCGCCGATTGCGTATGGGATGCCCCTCGCTTCGAGTGGCCGCGTGACGCGAACCGATGCGCTGACCGCATCTTCAGGCAGCTGCATCGCGCTTGGCTCGCCACTCGGCGCGGAGACGAGCGAGCACGCGCTTGGACGACTCCGGGATCGGGTCTCGCCAGGCGAGCGCCCGCTCGGCGTCCGGTCGCGCAGCCAATGTCGCCGCGGCGCCCCGACACGCGGACGCGACCAACGCGCCTCGTTCGTTGGGGGTCATGGAGGCATAGCGAGCCGCCTCGACGAGCACGTCGGCGATGGGGTCGACTCTCCAGGCGTCCTTCACGCTCCGCAGTGTAGCAGCCGATGCCAGGCCAGGACGAGTGTGGCCGGTGGCTCGGCGGCTCGGGGCTCAGAGGCTCAATCGCATCGGGGCGCGCGGCTCTTCGATCGGACGATACGCGTGCCAGAAGGCGACCTCGTAGCCGGCGAGCTCGGCGTGGACCCGGTCCTTGAAGTGGTAGCCCTTCATGTCGAGCTCGCCGGCGGCGTCGCCCGCGGGGGTGAAGGCGACGACGTCGAAGGAGCGGGGCTGGAAGACCTCGATGACGTGGCGGACGAGGCCGCTGAGGTCGCCGCGGAAGTCGACGTTGGTCTCGAAGCTGACGTAGGAGCCGAGCGCCTCGGGGGTGACATGCACGGTCCAGTAGTCGGTGCCGCGGATGCCGTTGACGGAGTAGCCGGCGGGCGTGAAGGGGTGCTCGTCGATCTCGAAGTCGGGGAGGAAGGCGGTGAAGCCGCGCTCGGCGGCGATGGTGGTGCCCTCTGGGCGGGTGCAGCCGATGAAGCGCGAGGCCCGGTCCTCGGGGAGACCGTGCATGAGGATCTCGAGGGTCGTGTCGCCGGCGTGGGCCTCGTAGGGCTTGGCGGTGGTGAAGAGGTGCACGTGGTGGTCGTGCTCGTCACCGAAGCGATGGGCCTGGCCGCCGAGCCAGGCGTTGAGCTGCTTGGCGTCGTCGTAGAAGGACGAGGGCTGCCGGTCGGGGAAGTGCTCGTTCTTCCGCTCGTAGGCGAGCATCGCGATCTGCTCGGGCGGGATGCGCTCGAGGATGCGACCGACGGCGTTGACCAGCCGCGTGCGACCGCAGGTGATCATGGTCAGGTGGTCCTCGTAGACGAAGAGGCTCGACTCGCTGAGGAGGTAGGCGGTCTGGTGATCGTTGCTGATCTGGCTGAGCACCTGGGCCCCCGAGGCCGCGACGACCGAGTGCCAGAGCTCGTCGCCCAGGGCACGCAGATCGGGGCCGCCCTCGGCGACGACCAGCTCGACCTTCTTCTCGGGGCCTTCGAAAAAGGTGGGGGCGTCGGGGTCGATCGGCGATTCCATCGGCCCGATGATGGCGCCTGCGGCCCCGTGCGCAAGCGACAAGCGGCCTGTCGGCTTCTTGGAGGGTCGGGATCGGGGCGCTAGGCTAGCTCCGTGCGCGCTCCGCTCACCCTCCTGACGGCCGTTTTCGTGGTCGCCCTCGCGCCTAGCGCGCGGGCGGACATCTACGAGTGCCGGGCGGCCGACGGGTCGCGGGAGTTCACCAACGTGCGCCAGCCCGGGCGGAATTGCCGGGTGCTGGTCCACGAGTCGGACGAGCGCCGACGCCGCGCGGCGGCCAACCCCGGCAGCCACTCGAGCCGCCCGGCGGCCGGCGGACCGCTCGCGAACGCCGCTCGGAACCGGCCCCAGAACACCGCGCCGGACCCCCACAAGTACACCCGCTACGACCACCACATCCGCGAGGCGGCCCGGCTCTACCAGCTGCCGGCGCCCTTCATCCGCGCGGTCATGAAGGTGGAGAGCAACTTCAACCCCAACGTGGTCAGCCGCGCCGGCGCCATCGGGCTGATGCAGCTCATGCCCCGCACGGCGGCGAACATGGGGGTCCGCGATCCCTTCGACCCGCGGCAGAACATCCTGGGCGGCGCCCGCTACCTGCGGATCCTGGCCAACCTCTTCGGGGGCGACCTCGTGCTGACGGTCGCGGCCTACAACGCGGGGGAGGGCGCGGTGCAGCGTTACTCGGGTATTCCCCCCTATTCCGAAACTCGGCGCTATGTTCGGCGGGTGCTCTCGCACTACTACCGCTACCGCTCCGGGGGGACCGACTCGTGAAGTACGCGATCGTGCTCGCGCTCGGCCTCGCCTTCACGGTGCCCACGGCCGCCCAGGCGGACGAGTACCTGCGCGCCCTCCGCTCGGCTCTGACCGAGCTCGCCCACGGTGAGGTCCAGGCGGGCCGCGACCGACTGAGCGGACTGGTGCGTCAGTCGCCGCAGCGGACCGAGGCACACTGCCACCTCGGCTCCGCTCATCGGTTGGCCGGTGAGCTCGAGTCGGCGCTGTCGGCGTTCCGCGAGTGCGCTCGGCTCGGCGAGCACAGCCACCAGAAGACGCACCAGGCCCGCGGCCTGCTGGGCATCGCGCAGGTCTTGGCGCAGCTGAACCGGCTGAGCGAGGCCAAGGATGCTTACGCGACGCTCCTGGTCTTCGCCGAGGCGAACTCCGACGTCATCGACCCGGCGCTGGTCATCACGCGACAGGAAGCGGTCGACGCGATCATCGCGGCCGACGCCGCCGCCCGAGCGGTCCGTGAGCGCCGCGAGCAGCGCGCGCGAGAGGCCGCCGAGGCCGACGCCGAGTCCGGCGAATCCACGGAGGAGTGAGCCTTGGACGGCCCGTTCTACGCGGCGGCGATCGTCGGCTCGATCGCCCCCTTCGTCCGCTCGCTCGCCTGGGGCGTGCCGATGTGGATGTTCACCTGGGGTATGGCCCTCCGGGCGACGCTCGGCGCCGGGCTCGTGACGTTGATGGCCGGGCTGATCCCGCTGGTGGTGGTCGACCACTGGACGGCCGGCGCGATCGGTCTCGGGGTCGGCGGCTTGTTGATGCTGCTCTCCGCGCGCCGGCTCCGACACCTGCGCGGGGTGATGCTGCTCTCGTGGCGGCTCGGCTCGATCGCCACCCGCGACGACGCAGCCAAGCGGCTGGTGAAGCGGCTCGCGTCGGCCCGGAAGCTCGGCGCGATTCAATACGCGCCGGTCGCGCTCATCGCGGCGGGGCCCCTCTCGGCGGTCGAGCGCTGGGACGACGTGCTGACCGCCCTCGATGGGCTCACGACCTCACCGCTCCCCAAGGCGCTCGCCGAGCGGGTGGCGCAGGCGCGGGCGACCGCGCAGCTGGCGGTCGGTGACCTCGAAGGCGCCGCCGAGTCGCTCGAGAGCGTGGACCGCCCGGCCGAAGAAGGCATCGAGCGCTGGCTCCGTGCGACCGAGGCACTGCTCCACGCGGTGCAGGGCGGTGCCGACCAAGCGCTCGCGATCGCGAACGAAGCGAGTGACGCCGACGCCGCCCTCGGCGCCAGCTACGAGATCGTGCGCGCGCACGCGCTCGCCTCGAAGGGCGACGACGAGGGCGCCAAGGCGTGCCTGCGCAAGGTCGAGGACGTCGCCGGCGCGACCGGTCTGCAGCGCGCGGTGAAGCCGGTGGGCCCGGCGACGGACATCGCCCGCGCGATGCTCAAGGCGGTGCTGCAGGCCGAAACGGCCGAGACCGCCGCGGCCGCCGAAGCCTGACCGCTTCGGAGGACGAGCGACGCCCGCGAGGGCGCGCGGCGATGCCGCGAGACCTTCCGGTTCGCGGGGGGGGCTCTTGCAAGAGCCCCCAGGGACTAAGTGGCGAAGTCGCCGAGGGGGGCGTCGCCGCGGGCGTTGAGCACGAAGTTCTTCCCACTCGCTTTGAAGTACTCGCCGTCGCCGGAGGAGGCGACGAGGTCGGTGGTGGCGAAGACCAGGCGGTCGCGACCGTCGAGGCTCCGGGGGTCGCAGTCGTCGCGGACACAGACCGGCGTGGACTCGCCGTCGTCGAGGCGCCACAGGCCGAGGCGGCCGGCGGCGATCCAGGTGGCCCCGCGCCAGCGGGCGATGGCGCGCAAGTCGCCGGGGAGGGCGGAGGGCAAGCGGCCGACCTCGTCCAAGCGGTCCTCGCCTGCGAAGAAGATGCCGTCGTCCGACGCGGCGAAGACGCGGCCGTCACCCACGGCGACCGCGACGAGCGGCGGTTCGTCGTCGACCGCGATCACGCTCCAGCCCTCACCGGTCCAGCGCTCGGCGCCGCCCTCGCCCACCGCGACCAATGCGCTCTCGTCGCCGGCGACGGCCTCGACGCGGAGGTTCGGCGAGGGAAGGCTCTCGAAGGTCGCGCCCTCGTCCAGCGTGGAGCGGTAGAAGGAGTGCGCGGCGCCCACGGTGCCCCAGACGTAGACCCCGGCGTGCGGTCCGGTGTCGACGCCGGCCATGCCTCGCGGGTGGGTCCCGAGCTTCTCCCGCTCCCAGCTGGCGTCGGGGGCGTCGAGGTCGCGGTGTCCGACCCAGCCGCGGTGCGCGCAGGCCCAGATCCGCGGGGTCGCCGCGTCCACGGTGCGCCACACGCCGGTGTAGTGGCCGCGGGTGCCGATCTGGGTGGCCATGCGTGCGCGGTCGGAGCCTTCGGGAAGGCGCGCGGTGACGATCAGCGATTCGCTCTCGCCGGCGACGTAGCCCTGAGCGACATGGAAGCGACGGGCGATGAAGGCGCACTCCAGGTGGGAGGGCCCGGACGCCGCGTCATGGACGGTCTGGAACTGCACGGGCGGGAGGATACAGCCCGCGGCGCAGTTCGTGATCGCGGATCAGCGAACGATGCGCAGACGCTTGGCGTTCTCGGCCTTCGGGGCCTTGTCGCCACCGGAGCGCTCGAAGTGCAGCTTTGCAATGAGGTCGGTGAGCTTCTCCGCGATCTGGTGGAGCACGTCGCCCGCGGGGGAGCTCGGCGCGGCCTGCACGATCGGGAGGCCCTCGTCGCCCTGCTTGCGGACCTCGGGATCGATCGGGATCTGCCCGAGGAGCGGCGCCTCGGCCATCTCGGCGACCTTCTCGCCGCCGCCGCTGCCGAAGAGCTCATGGCGCTGGCCGCTCGGGTCCTCGAACCAGCTCATGTTCTCGACGACGCCGAGGATGGGAATCGAGAGGCGCTTGCACATCGACACGCCCTTGTAGACGTCGGCGAGGGCGACCTCCTGCGGGGTCGTCACGACGACCACGCCGGTGATGCGCATCTTCTGGGCCAGGGTCAGGGCGACGTCGCCGGTGCCGGGCGGGAGGTCGACCACGAGGTAGTCGAGCTCGCCCCAGGCCACGTCGCGGACGAACTGCTGGAGCGCGCCGTGGAGCATCGGGCCGCGCCAGATGACGGCCTGCTTCGGGTCCTCGAGCAGGAAGCCGACGCTCATGAGCTTGAGGCCGAAGCGCTGCATCGGCTCGATGGTCTTGCCGTCCTTCGAGGCCGGGTGGCCCTGGATGCCCATCATCGTGGGGATCGAGGGGCCATAGAGGTCGGCGTCGAGGAGGCCGACCCGGCTGCCGAGGCGCCGGAGCGCGAGGGCGAGGTTGGTGGCGACGGTGCTCTTCCCGACGCCGCCCTTGCCGCTCATGACCAGGATCACGTTCTTCACGGTCGGGATCGGGTCGTCGCTGACGGTCTCGCGGGTGGGGACACGGACCTCCCAGTCGACGGCGACGTGGCCCGGGCTCAGCGGCTCGAGGGCCGCGTCGATGCGCTCGCGGACCTTGTCCCGGAGGGTCTCCGACGGCGACGCCAGCGCGACCTTGCAGGAGACCTTGCCCTGCTCGACCGTCAGCGCGAGCAGGGTCCCGAGCTCGCCCAGCGGCTTCTCGAAGACCGGGTCGATGACGGCCTCGAGAGCTTCTCGGACCGCGCTTTCCGTCAGCGAAGACATGGCCTCCGTATGGCGCCAGGGCCGCGCGAGGTCAACGCGCGGGGCCAGGGGCGGGCCTGGAACATCGACGAATCCCGGGTTTCGGGTAGGCTCGGCGCCGCCGATGGCCGAGGAGCGCACAGAGGGCGAGGAAGAGACCGCCGATTCCGGGCTGGAGTCGTCTTCTGAGGCGGGGTCGTCTTCTGGCGCGAAGCCGGGCCTCGCACAGAGTCACGGAGCCACAGAGGTCGCAGAGGAAGAAGGATCGGAGTCGGAGTCGGAGTCGGCGTCTGAGTCCGAGTCGGAGTCTGAGTCCGAGTCTGAGTCCGAGTCTGAGTCAGCCGCCAAGCCGAAGCGTCGCTGGCTCGTCCCTCTCCTCGTCTACCTCGTCAGCGCGGGCGTCTACGTCGCCCTCCTCGGCGACCGGATGCTCGAGAACAGCCCGGACGACCACTACGCGCACCTCGCGCAGGCCTGGCTCGACGGACGGCTCGGCATCGAGGGGGACCCGCCCGGGAACAACGACTGGGCTTGCTACGACACCCAGCTCGAAGACAGCTGCCCGAACAACCGCTGGCACTTCGCGGACCAGGAGCGCTACCGCTGGTACGTCTCCTTCCCGCCGCTGCCCGCGGCCGTGATCCTGCCGGCCGTCGCAGTGCTCGGCGTCGATCTCCCCGACCGTCTCTTCTGGGCGCTGCTCGCTGGCGTGGGACCGCTGCTCCTCTTCCTGCTCCTCGGACGAATGCGCGCGCTGGGGCTGAGCGATCGAAAGCGCTGGGAAGACCTGGTGCTCACCGCGCTCTTCGCGTTCGGCACCGTCTTCTTCTTCGTCGCCGTGCAGGGCACGGTCTGGTTCGCCGCGCACGTCGTCTGCGTGCCGCTGATCCTGCTCTTCTGCTGGTTCTCGATCGGGGCGAAGCGGCCGCTGCTCGCGGGGCTGATGCTCGGGCTCTGCTTCCTCACCCGCCCGACCACGGCGGCGCTGTGTCTGCTTTTCGGGCTCGAGTTGCTGCGGCGCCATCGCCGCGAGAAGGCCGACGATACCGAGCCGGAAGACGCCTCGTGGCTGAAGGGCGCGTGGCTCCTTCTTCGCGGCGCCGAGTGGAAGAAGGTGCTCCGCGATGGAGGCCTCTTCTCGCTGCCCATCCTCGCCTGCGGCGCGCTGATGATGTGGATGAACGACGCGCGCTTCGGCGACCCCTTCGAGTTCGGCCACACCTACCTACAGATCCGCTGGCGCCCGCGCATCGAGACCTGGGGTCTCTTCAACTTCCACTACTTCGCGAAGAACCTCGCGGTCTTCACCAGCTCGCTCCCTTGGCTCAGCGCCGAGGAGCCCTTCATCAAGATCAGCCGTCACGGCCTCGCGCTCTGGGTCACCACGCCCGCGCTCTTCCTGGTGCTCTGGTCCAAGCCGCTGAACCGCGACGCCCGCCGCGTCATCGGCTTCTTGCTCGCCGCGGCGGTGCCCGTCGCCTTCTGGAACCTCTGCTACCAGAACAGCGGCTGGGTCCAGTTCGGCTACCGCTTCGCCCTCGACTACCTGCCGCTCCTCTTCCTCGTGCTGGCCATGGGCCGGCGCCGATTCCGTGTCGGCTTCTTCCTGCTGATGGTCTGGTCGATCGCCATCAACCTCTTCGGCGCCGTGACCTTCGACCGCGCGTGGGCCTACTACGACAACGACCCGACGCAGAACGTCATCTTCCAGCCGGATTGAGGCTGGGACTGGCGAGGGAGATTTCCCCGAAGTACGGTCGGATCGTGAGGCGTCGTCTTCGTTTGTTCTCGATGGTGCTCCTCACTGCGTGTGGCGCGAAGACTGGTTTGATGACTGGCGAGCGCGACTCCTCCGTTTCGCACCCGGAGGCTGATGCATCGGCACCACTACCGGAGGGGTGCACGGAGACCCCGAGACCGGTCGACATCCTACTCGTCACGGACACCAGCGGGTCGATGATCGAGGAGCTCGAGACGCTTGCAGATCAGATCCCGGACTTTCTCCTCGGCTTGGCCAACCCGCCCGATCGCGACGGCGAACCCGAGTGGCCGCCGGTGCGTGACATCCACGTCGGTGTCGCGCCGACCGGTCTGTCAGGCAGCCTGGCGACGCGCGGCGATCCAGAGCGCGGCGAATGCCGGACCTCCTACTCGCCCTTTCAGAGCATGTCGCCCGGTACGGACGTGACCGAGGTGGCCAACGCCGTCTCGTGCGTTGCGACGAACACCTACTCCCGCAGCGACGAGGCGCTCCTCGGAACCATGGCCCGCGCGCTCTTGCCGAGCGACCACCCCTTGCACCCACCAGCCGGACCCAACCTCGGAGACACGGAGAATCGTGGGTTCCTCCGACCGGGGAGCATCTTGGTGGTGCTCTTCATCACCGACGAGGACGACGAGACTCGATGTACGCTCGGGGACGATCCGGCCTGTGACGAGGAGTGCCGCGTCTTTCCGGGACCGATGACGTTCTGCGACGGGCCCGGCCGGCTCGAGGCGTACGTCGACGCGCTGCGAAGCGTCCGACCTCCGGAAGATCTCCTGGTCGGCACGCTCGCCGGGGCCGCGCCTGCGGCGACCTCCGAGACCGAGGTCTTCGAGTCTTTCGAGGGCGTGAGACCCACGAGCTTCGTCTGCAGTGACGGGCTTCGCCGTGGTCAGCCCGCGCCGCGGATCGCTCGGTTCACCTTCGACCTGGGGGGCGAGTATCGCTCCATCTGCTCCGAGACTTACGCGGCGCTGACTGGAGCGATCGCGGAGCGGGTGGGGGCACGGGTCTGCGCTCCGTAGCCCCGCCTCGGCCGTGCACCCCAGAGATTTCCCCGGGTGAGCGTGGTTCCGGTAAGATCGCGGGTGGATGGGCGAGCAGAGCGCGCGAGACGTGAACGGGACCGAGTCCGGTCGAGCCTTCATGAAGGCGCTGCTGCGCGACATGCGCGCGCTCGAGACGATGCTCGAGCGCGGCATGTTCGAGACCCAGAAGCGTCGCATCGGCGCCGAGCAGGAGATGTTCCTGGTCGACCGGGACTTGCGGCCGGCCCCCGTCGCGGCGGAGCTGCTGGCGGAGAACGTCGACCCCCGCATCGTCGGTGAGCTCGCGCGCTTCAACCTCGAAGCCAACGTCAGTCCGCGCCTCTTCGAGGGGCTCTGCTTCTCGCAGCTCGAGACCGAGCTCCGGGAGGTCGTGCACATCGCGCAGATGCGCGCCGCCAAGCACGACGCGAAGATCGTCCTCGCCGGCATCCTGCCGAGCGTGCGCCTCGAGGACCTCTCGCTGGCCAACATGACCCCCCGGCCGCGCTACCGAGCTCTCAACGACACGCTCCTGGCCATGCGCGGCGGCGACTTCAACATCGCCATCAAGGGCATCGACGAGCTCAACATCACGCACGACAACGTGATGTTCGAGGCTTGCAACACGAGCTTCCAGATCCACTTCCAGGTGGCGCCCGACGAGTTCGCCAAGCTCCACAACGTGGCGCAGCTCGTGTCGGCCCCCATCCTCGCGGCCGCGGTCTTTTCGCCGGTGCTCTTTGGCTCGCGCCTGTGGCACGAGACCCGGATCGCGCTCTTCTCGAGCTCGATCGACGAGCGCTCCAACGCGCCGCAGCAGCGCAGCAAGCGTCCGCGCGTGACCTTCGGCGACCAGTGGGTACGGGACGGCGTGCTCGAGATCTTCCGGGAGCAGGTCTCGCGCTTCCGGGTCGTGCTCGCTGCCGAGACCGACGAGGATCCCGTCGCCGTCGTCGAGCGTGGCGAGACGCCCGAGCTCTCGGCGCTCAAGCTCCACAACGGCACGGTCTACCGCTGGAACCGCGCCTGCTACGGCGCGACCGACGGCGTGCCACACCTGCGCATCGAGAACCGGATCCTCCCCGCGGGACCCACCATCGTCGACGAGGTCGCCAACGCGGCGTTCTTCTTCGGCCTGATGAACGGCGTGCTCGAGGAGCTGGGCGACCCGTCGCAGTGGATGGACTTCGACGCCGCCAAGGACAACTTCTTCGCCGCGGCGCGCCACGGGCTCAAGGCCCAGTTCACCTGGCGAAGCGGCGAGACGGTGACCGCCGCGGACCTCATCCGGACCGAGCTCCTGCCGCTGGCGCGCGAGGGCCTCCGGCACTCGAAGGTCGACGACGCGGAGATCGACCGCTACCTCGACGTCATCGAGGCGCGGGTGAAGAGCGGCCAGACCGGGTCCGCGTGGGTGCTCGGGTCCATCACCGGAATGGGCAAGAAGACCAGCGTCGACCTTCGGAACCGGCGCCTCGTGTCGGCGATGATGGAGCACCAGGAGCGCGGTACGCCGGTGCACCTCTGGGGGCCCGCCGAGCTCGAGCAGCTCACCGAGAGCTCGGAGGAGTGGCGGCGCCACCTCCGGCACGTCGGTCAGTTCATGACCACGGACCTCTTCACCGTGCGTCCGGGCGACCTGGTCGACCTCGCGGCCAGCGTGATGGAGTGGGAGCACATCCGGCACGTGCCCGTCGAGGACGAGCAGGGGCAGCTGGTCGGGCTCCTGACCCACCGCGATCTCCTCCGGCTGGTGGCCCGCGGCGGCCAGAAGCAGGAGGTGCTGGTCGAAGAGATGATGATCCGCGACCCGATCACGGTGTCGCGGAAGACGCCGACCCTCGAGGCGCTGCGGAAGATGCGCGAGAAGAACGTCGGCTGCCTGCCGGTGACCGAGGACGGCCGGCTGGTCGGCATCATCACCGCGAGCGATCTCATCCGGGTCTCGGCGAAGCTCCTCGAGCGCTTTCTCGAGGTCGAAGAAGAAGAATGACCCGGGTCCTCTGGCTCTCCCTGCTGCTCGCCTGCTCGGGCAGCGGCGCGACCGAGCCGGCGACCGAGACGGTGCCGGAGGCGGAGCCCGAGCCGGAGGCGCCGGAACCGGAGGCGCCAGCGGATGCCCTGGCGACCGAGCTCTGGCGCACGGCGGGTGGCGAGCAGCTCGACCAGGTCGCGCAGATCGACTTTCGCTTCGTGGTCACCGACGCCGGCGAGACCGTCTTCGAGGCGGCCCACCGGTGGGACCGGATCGGCGGTCGCGACCGTGTGAGCTGGACGACGCGGGAGGGCGCGCTCAACGACGTGGTGGTCACGCTGGAGACCCGAGCCGCCTGCGGTCACGTGGACGGGGACGCCGCCGTGGGCGAGGCGCTCGAGGCGCTCGGGGAGAGCGCGCACGGGCGCTGGGTCAACGACGCCTACTGGCTGATGGTTCCGCTCAAGGTGCTCGACCCGGGAGTGCAGCGACGCGTGCTCGAGCCCGAAGGCGAGACCCGTCGGCTCGAGCTCACCTTCGAGGGCGTGGGCCTCACGCCCGGCGACCGCTACGTTCTGGAGATCGATCCCGAGGGGCGGCTCACCCGGTGGGAGATGACCCTCGAAGGCTCGGAGCCGGGCGAGGACCCCAAGGGCGTGACCTTCGAGGCGCACACCGCCGTCGGCCCGCTCACGTTGCCGCTCGACCACGCAGCCGAGGGCAGCGAACGGCGCGTGTCGCTGCGCGACGTGACCGTCCACGAGACGGTCCAATCGGGCGATTTCGCGATCCGCGGCTGCGAGGGCTGACCGGCGCGACCGCGACCTCGGCGATCTCGGCCTGCTACGGCGGAAGGACCTGGCAGGACGTGATGCCGCAGTGCGCGCACGCTGCCTCGTTGGTCTCGTCGCCTTCGGCGCGCAGCGTGCCATCGCGCATGGCGTAGGTTCGGACGCGGGTCCGCTGCGTCGGCTCCGGCCCGACACCATTCGCGCTGCCCCACGTCGCGACCGTCTCGATTCGGCGCACGCCTCCGACGAAGGGCGCCACGTCGGTCTCGTCGACGGGGAGGCCGTCGATCCGACCGATGAGGTGCCCGCACTCTCCACGCATGACGTAGATCTCCCAGCCGAGATCCCACGGACAGGTGTGTTCGTCGACGGTCGCCACCGGCACGAACGTGTCTCCCTTCGCGTCGCCGTCGACGTCGATCCCGACGTGGGTCTCGTAGCTGCGGGTGCTCCTTGCGTGTCGGTGCTCTCCGAAGCCGTCGATCCCAGCGGAGCTGACGCGAATCCGGAGGGCTGGCTCGGGCGGCGTCACGCACGGCTCGACGAAGTCATCGAGCGGCTCGTGCCCGTGCGGGAGCACGTCGATGAAGACGACCCAGGATGGGTGGTCGCTCTGGGCAGCGCGGAAACGGATCCGCCCTCCGTCCGCGTCCGTCGCCGCGCAGTCCATGGGCAGCGACGCACCGCAGCCGTCGGTCGCGAACCCGCTCGAGGTGAGAGTCGCCCGCCATGCAGGAACGGACGACGCCTCCGAATGAACGCCCGTCACGTTCCAGCCGACCGATGGACCGCCGCGCACCCGGACGTCGTCGGCATCGATGCCGGCGGGCCACCGAAGCGCGGATGGCCAATCGTCGGGCGCAGGGGACGGCGCGGGATCGTCCGTCGCCTCCGGCGCGCCGACGTTGGGCTCTCCCGTCGACGGAGGCTGGTGCGCTTCGGAGCTCGTGCACGCGGCTGGAGCGAGGCACGCGAGAATCAGCGTGTGTCGAAGCCCCCCTCGCATGCCTCGGCAAGGTAGCACGGGGTGGTTCGTCCTCAGCCGCTGCTCTCTTCGGGCGGGTCGAGGTGCTCCGCCTCGATGGCCTCGGCGGCGACCTCCTCGTCTTCGACGTCCTCCACCTCTTCGGTGGCGTCCACGGGCTCGGTGTCGTGAAAGCGCGTGAAGTCGATCATCAGCCGACCGTCGGCGAGCTGGCTGATCACGTCGACGAAGCGGCGGCCGACCTGGATGTCTTCGGGGTAGTAGATCTTCCGCGCGTGGATCGTCTGCGCCAGCGTGCCGTCGTAGCCGGTGAGGCTGACCACGATCGAGAAGACCCGGTCGTCGAGATGGTCCAGGTCGCAGTCGAAGAGCGGCGAGTCCTCGTTCACCGGGTGCATCACCGTCCAGCTCAGGGCGAACATCGGTGAGCGGCTGCGCACCAGCGGCAGATCGACCAGCTTCCGAAGGTGCTGACCTTCCGGAGTGACGTGGATCATCACCGCCGTGACCGAGATGGCCGCCTCGACCACCTCGTTGCCGCGCGCGTTGCCCGCCCGGAAGCGGAGCGTCGGCACTCCGTCCATGTTGGAGAGCACGAGCGACTCGCTGAAGAGCACGCTCGTGCTCGGGCGCGAAGCCTTGGCGAACATGACTCCGGTCGCGAGCGCGACGCCGAGGATTCCGACGCCGGCCTCGGCGGTCACCAGCACGTCGCCGTAGGTGGAGCCCGGGCTCATCGCGCCGTAGCCGATGGTGCTCATCGTCTGGACGCTGAAGAAGAACGCGTCGGCGAAGGAGGTCGGTCGCCCGCCGTCGATGCTCCCTGGTTGGAGCATGAAGAGTCCGGCGAAGAGCAGGTTCACCACGACGTAGAGGAAGAAGAGCACGACGAAGAGCCGAAGCCAGCTCCCGTCCATCAGGTAGGAGTAGAGGTCGCGTCGGAGCTGCGGGGGGGCTCCGCGACGGAGGGCTTCGCCCACGTCGCGACGGGGGGCGCGCTTCTCGCGAGGGCTGTCGGAGGAGAGGAGCTCGCGGTCGATGTCCTGGATCGAACGCTCCTCGTCGCCGTCGAACTGTGCGCTCTCGAAGGGCGCCATCATCAGGTCGAAGACGACCTGCGCGAGGCAGAGCGCGGTGATCACGATGAGGAAGACCTGCCCACTCATGGCGCTCGCTGCCGCGGCCATCACCAGCACCAACACGCCGGTGAACGCGCGCGCGGACACGCGGGCGGCGTCGCTGAGCTCGGCCTGCCGCCGCTCGGTGACCGAGTCGACGATGGCCACGCTGAAGAAGACGGTCGCGATCGCGCCGCCGAGGAGCCAGCGGTCCACGAGCCCCGCCGGTTCGTCCATCGTGAGCTGGGTCGCGCGGCCGAGCGCGACACCGAGCACCACGAGCCCCATCTGCAGCGGCAGGTGACCGAAGAACCAGACGATCCATCCACCGCGCTCGCCACGGATGTTCGAGCCGCCGACGTCGTCGAAGTAGACCCACCACACGCAGAGCGCGATGGCGAGCACCACGCAGGCGTCGAGGTAGGTGCCGAGGCTCACGCTCTCGCCGGCGATGTGACCGAGGACCACCACGAAGCTCTCGCCCATGACGATGATGGTCAGCAGCCCGTAGCGCTTCGAGAGGTGCTGCAGATCGATGGGCCAGGCCGCCGAGAGCTTGCGCGACTGACCGCTGACGGGTGCGACCAGGATCACCAGCCCGGCGCCGACCCAGAGGACGTAGGTCCAGTCTTCGGGGGTGAAGCCGCCGAGACCCCAGAGGGCCGCAGCCACGAAGAAGACGAGGCCCCAGTAGAGCGAGTAGCTGCGCGCCGCGGGGACCTGCAGGTAGGAGCGCACGTACATCACGACCACACAGAGCTGGCTGGCCGCGGCCGCCAGGCTGAAGGCGCCGGGGCGCCCCTCCATCGCGTCGCCGGCGGTCAGCGCCATCGCCCCGATGGTGAACATCTGCGCGAAGACGAGCAGCCGGTGGGCGAAGTCGTCGAGGGCGAAGCGGTTCTCGAAGAAGGTGAAGCCCGTCCACGCGACCCAGAGCGGGATGAAGACCGCCACGAAGGTGCCGACCCCCGGCCCGGTGGGGTTGGCCGCGAGGCCGTTGCCCAGCTGGATGAACGCCGCGACGAAGGTCAGGTCGAAGAAGAGCTCGAGCCACGTGACCTCTTTCGGCCCGCGCGCCGGGTCGTGCGCGACGCTGTGCAGGCGAGGGCGGTGAAAGAGGCGGCTACGCACCGCCGCGACGATAACCAATCCCCCGAAGCTGGGCACGGTTTGGTAGCGTTCGCGGCGTGAAAGAGATGGGGGATCGCCAGGTGCAGACGGCCGAGCCGTTGCCCGATTGGCAGTTGAAGACCTTCGAAGCGTACTTGCCCTACGTGCTCGGGGTGACCGGCCCGGAACACGAGCAACAGGTGGCGCAGGCGACACGCCGTTTCGACGCCTACGTGCGGGCGCTGCCCATCCACGAGAAGCGCGCCCGGGACAAGCTCTACAGCCTGCTCCTGTGGACGACGATCCACGGGACGTTCGTCGGCCACGGCACCCGTCCGTGGAACCAGACGGCCACCGAGCGGCAGCGCTTCATCGAACGCTTCTTCGAGTCCGACGAGAAGCCCGCCGACAAGTTCTGGGACGTCGTCGGCAAGCTGGTGCCCCACTCCATCGAGCGGGCGACCATTCGCGACCTGGCGAAGAGCCTGCGGGAGGTCATGGGCCTGGCGTTCTATTCGAACCCGGCCAGCGACACGATCACCGGCTACGAGCGGATCTGGAAGCGCGAGAAGCTCCTCCGCGAGCGGACCGACGTGGACACGCTGCGCCTCCCGCCGCCGCGACCCTTCATCTTCGATCCCGAAGAGGTCGCGCGGGTGCACTTCCAGGGACACCCCTACCAGGTCGACCGGCTCTTCCGGGAAGACGGCCGGCCGAAGGTCGCGGTGATCGGCAGCGGCGCCGGTGGCGCCGTGGTCGCCGCGCGGCTCGCGCAGAGCGGCAACTACGACGTCGCCATCTTCGAAGCGGGGCCGCGCTTCCGACCGGGCGACTACCCGCTCGATACGCTGGTCGGCATGAGTCAGCTCTTCGAGGACGGGCTGATGACGCTCAGCCGGAACCTCGATCTGCACCTGCTCCGCGGCCGGCTCGTCGGCGGCGGCACCGTCATGACCTCGGGGCTCAGCGTCCGGCCTCGGAAGCGCACGCTCGAAGCCTGGACCAGTGGGCTGAACGCCGACACCTACCTCGGGCTCGCCTCGGCCGACATGGACATCGCCCTCGAGGCGATCCGGAAGCGGCAGTCGCTCGGCACGATCAACCCCGCGCTCTTCACGGACCCCTCCCACCTGCTCGAGAAGGGCGCGAAGGCGCTCGGCGGCGGCTACCGCTTCGACACCGAGGAGGCGCTCAACAACGTGATGATGCAGCCGGGTCAGCGGCCGCATCCGACCCCCGACCAGAACGGCGACTACTGCCTCGGCTGTGGCCTCTGCAACTACGGCTGCCACTTCGGGCACAAGCTCTCGATGGACCTCACCTACATTCCCGACGCGGAGAAGGCGGGGGCGCGAGTGCACCCGAACCTGCCGGTCGAGCGGCTCGTCGGCGAGTACCTCGGCGACGGCGAGATGCGGGTGACCGCGCTCGAGATCGGGCGCGGCTCCGGCATGCGTGTGCCGGTCGACCACGTGGTCCTCGCCTGCGGCGCCGTCGGTTCGCCAGCGCTCCTGCTTCGAAGCGCCCAGGCCGACCCCGCGTGGGATCTGCTCCCCGCCTTCCAGAAGGGCTGGGTCGGCACCCACCTCGGGTTCAACTACGGCTCCGGAGTCGCAGCACTCTACTCGGACGCCTTCGAGAAGCCCGGGCACCGGGGCTTCCAGATCAAGTACATCGCCACCAAGGACCCGGACGAGGACTTCACCCTCACCGGTCACCATGGGCCGCACGTCACCCGCTACGTGATGGAGAACGCCTTCGT
Source organism: Deltaproteobacteria bacterium (assembly GCA_017644045.1). GTDB lineage: Bacteria > Myxococcota_A > Polyangia > Polyangiales > Houyiibacteriaceae > UBA1660. The sequence goes on along the minus strand of JAEPMI010000004.1, from coordinate 424,937 downwards.
GCCGCCGGGCCTGCTCAGCAACGTCGTCCCCGGCGTCGGCGAGATCCACAAGCGGTGGATGCAGAGCTACGACCGGCTGGCGATGTGCGCGACGACCATCGGCTCACCGCTCCACGGGACCATCGACCCGGACCGCGACGTGCACTACCGGCTCAGCGAGAGCGAGCACGACCTGAACGTGCGCGCGCTGGCGTCGATCGTGCGGCTCTATCTCGCGTCGGGCGCCGACGAGGTGGGCCTCAGCGGCGTGCGCCAGGGCCGCAAGCGCGCCGGACTCGGCGTCGGGCTCCGCCTTCGCAAGGAGGAGTTCGGGCAAGCCAGCGAGAAGGCGATCTACGACGAGCTGCGCGCGATCATCACCGAGCCGGAGCATCTGATGCTCTCGAGCGCGCACCCGCAGGGAGGCCTGCGGATGAGCCATCATCCGGACAAGGGCGCCGTCGACTCGGGCTTCCGCCTCCGCGGCGCGCAGAACGTCTTCGTGTCCGACGCGTCTCTCTTCCCCACGACCATCGTCGTCAATCCCCAGTGGACGATCGCAGCGCTCGGTTGGCTCGCTGGGGCGGCCATCGACGCCACTCTCTCGAAAAAGACCATGGCGGCCGAGTGATTCGGCTCCATGTGCCTCCCATGGTGGGCGCACGAACGGCACGGCGATGAGTCTCGACTGGCGCGAGCGCCTCGAGACCGAGCTCCGGGAGGCTGGGGAGGGGACCATTCCCGACCCCGCGGACTGGGTCATGGACCTGGACGTGGAAGGGCGCGTGGCGCTGGAGGTCGCCGTGCGCGACGAGGCCACGCGGCTGCCGACGCCTCTCGACGAGCGCGCGTTCCAGCCCGAGCGTCGCTACCTCGAGCGGGTGGCTGGCTGGTGCGACTGGCTCGGCGGCGGCGGGAGCCAGCGACTGGAGGCGGCCGAGCGCGTGGTCTGGCTCCGTGGGGGCACGCCGCTCCCCTACCTGCGGGTCCTGGCGGAGGTCGGGGACCTCATTCACGCGCTCCGGCTCGCCGAGGCCTTCCTCGAACGTGCCCGACCGGGCGACCCTCAGGCGACCGAGGTGCGCGACTTCATCCGCGCCGAGGACGTGGTGCCCGAGGGCTTCGACGACGCGATTCGCGCCGCGCTCCCGGACCCCGACGCGGTCGAAGCGGTGCTCGCCGAGACGGAGCCCGACGACGTGGTGCGCCTGCTCTGGCGCATGACGACCCTCGCGAAGGAGTCGGGGCTCGAAGGGGACGAGCTCTTCGCGGTCGCCACGCTCGGCGGCGCGTCGCCTCAGACGCTCGCCATGGTGGAGAACGGCGAGGTCAGCGCCGGCGCGGTGGAAGCCGCGGCCGCGCGCTTCGCTGGAACCCGCGCCGAGGGGCTCTGGTACGGCCTCGCCGCGCGAGCCGCCTGCCTCGCAGGCGACCACTTGGGCACGCTGCGCCTGCTGCGGGTGGCCGTCGCGAAGGCCGATCCGGGACTGCCGCCGGAGATGGACCTGGCGTTCGTCTGGGAGCACGCGGGCGAGGAGCTGCGGACGATGCTGGTCCAGCAACAGCTCGCGCCCCCCGAAGCGATGCGCTGACCCTCTACGCCGCGGCGGGCGGGTCGCTCGGCGGCATCTCGTCGATGAGGGCCCGGAAGTGCGGGATCTGCTCTTCGAAGCTCGCGTGGTGCGCGACCAGCACCGAGCGAACGACCGCGTCGAGGGGTTGGTCGTGGAAGTGCGTCAGGTTGCGGAGGATGTAGCGGTCCGCGCGTAGCCGGTCGATGGTCTCCGGGTCGGACTCCACCTCCGGCACGGCCTCGTCTTCGAGCTCTTCGAGCACGCGCTCGGTGCCCTTGCGGTAGGACTCCTTCTCGCGCTCCCCCCACTCGACGTGAATGAGCGTGAAGACACCCGCCCGAACCAGGCTGCGGTAGGTCGGCAGCTGATCGAGCACCAGGTGGTATCCGAGCTCGAGGGCTTCCTCGTCGGTCAGATCGTCGGCGAAGCCCCAGCTGCCGGCGCCTTCTGGATCCTTCGCACGGAACACCACGAGCGCGTTCTCGTGGTCGTGGGCCCGGAGCGCTTCGATGATCTCTCGGTCGAGGGCACCCCCCGGGTGAGACTCGCGGAGCTGCTGGAGGCGCTCGCGCCCCACTCGGGTGTGGACGGTCGGGGTGATGACCAGTGCGGTGCGCTCACCCGATTCGGTCGCGAAACGATGTTCGCTCAGTCGAACCCCCATGACTGGACAGGCTAGAGCAGCTTCGGCGATCTCGCCATGGTTCCGGGCCTGGCCTGGAATCGGTTATGGTGGCGCGCGGATGGGCAGCGAGCGCGAGGACCAGACCCAAGAGATCCAGCTCGACGACGCTGGAGAGGCGACGGATCCGGAGATTCGGATCCCGCCCGAGCTCCGGGAGAGCTCGCCCCCGAAGGGCCCGCCGCCTCTGCCACAGCGGGCCGAGCCGCCACCCCTGCCCGCGACCAAGCCCTCCGCGACGGCCACCACCGACCCTGCACCGCCGAGGTCCCCGGTCCCTGCGGCCGGAGGGCCACGAAAGCCGCCGGCGCGTCTCGGTCGCTCCGTGGTGCCCGCTGCCCCGACGCCGACCCCGATCGCTCGGCCGAGTGCGCCCCCGCCGGTGGCGGCGCGAGCGCTCAAGTCCACCATTCGGATGAAGAAGGTGGGGGTCCCCAAGGCACCGAAGCTGCCCAGCTCGCCGGAGCCCTCGCGGCCGATGGATGCGGTCGCGAAGGCGACGGCCGCCAAACCCGCGCCGGTCTCGTCCTCGACCGAGAGCTCGAGCACCGCCCCGAAGCCTGCGCCGGCGGCCTCGAGCACGGCCCCGAAGCCGGCTCCCTCGGTGTCCGCCGGTTCGTCGCCCAGCAGCGCTCCGACCAAGTCCGAGCGACCTCGGAGCATGCGCTCCGGTCCGCCGATCCCGACCGTCCCCGGGAGCACGCGCCCCGCCCGCACGCTCTCGACGGAGTCCATGACGGTGGTGGCGCTCCAGGCGCGGGTCCGGAGCATGGAGCTCGACGCGAAGGACCAGCGCGCGGCCGTCGAGAAGATGGAGGCGCTCCAGGACTCCTTGGCCAAGACCATCGACCGGCTCACCAAGCGCGTCGACGACCTCGCCGGCGCGGGGGGTGATCAGGCGAAGGTCCGCATCGAGGCCATGGAGGCACGCGTCGCCGAGACGACTCGGATGCAGCTCGAGCTCGCGGCGCACGACGACCGCATCGAGGCGCTCGAAGAAGGCGGCGGTGGCTCGAGCGACGAGCTGCTCTCGCTCGATGGACGGGTCGGCGCGATCGAGGCGCGGCTCGGCGAGAGCGAGTCCGCGGCCGAGCTCGAGCGGCGGCTCGAGGCGGCCGAGATGGGTCTCGCGGACGCGCAGCGGGCGCTCGGGAGCGCGCAGGCCGAGCTGAAGCAGCGCGACGAGGTGATCGCGGATCTCGCGCTGCGGCTCTCGGCGCTCGAGGGTGGGTCTGCTTCGGGCGCGGCGCAGGGCCGCGCACGGAGTCACGGAGCCACGGAGGGAGATCGGTCGTCGGCGGTCGGCGATCGGTCTTCGGAAGTCGGCGATCGGGAGTCGGAAGTTGGCGATCGGGCCTCGGAAGTCGGCGATCGGGAGTCGGAAGTCGGCGATCGGGAGTCGGAATCGGCGTCGGAGTCGGCGTCCGAGTCGGCGTCCGAGTCGGTGCTCGGCGAGCCCGTAGCGCTCACCGACGTGAAGGGCATCGGGCCCAAGCTCTCCGAGAAGCTCGAGGCGGCTGGCCTCGACGACGCGCGGCGGCTCGCGGCGATGGACGACCACGCGCTCGATGCGCTCGCGGACGCTTCGGGCGTCAAGCGCGGTCGGCTCGAGCGGCTCCGCGACGCGGCTCGGGCGCTCTGATCATCAACGCCCCCGCCATTCGTCGGCGGGGTACTTCTCGCGGTTCTTCACCAGCTTCGCGTGCATCGCTTCGGGCAGGTCCACGCCCACCCGGTCCGCGAGCATCGTGAGCGTGATCGCCACGTCCGCGATCTCGTCGATGACCGCCTGCCGGTGCTCGGGGTCGCGGCAGTGCGCGTCCGACTCCGGGCCCTCGATCCAGCGGAGCTCGCTCAGCAGCTCACCGGCCTCCGAGGCGACCGCCATCGCCAAGTTCTTCGGGTCGTGAAAGGGCTCCCATTCGCGCTCCGCCACGAAGGCGCGCACATCGGCGAGCACGCGGCTCCAGCGGTCTTCGGAATCGTCGGTCATGGCGCGACTCTACACGCGTCCATGGCTCGTGCGATGCTCGCCGCATGAGCACCAGCGAGGTGGGTCCACGGGATCCAAGTGGCTCCACGAGTGCTCCTGCCCCGACCCGGACTTCGAGCAGCCCTGCCACCTCGTCGGCCGCTGAGCGGTCGCGGAATCGTAGGAGGTCCCGCGGGGGTTGGCGCGGCGTGCCACCTCGTCGGCCGCTCAGTCGACGGCAGAACCGTCGAGCTCGCCCCACGAGATCGGCTCGATGCCTGCGCTCGTGATGACTATCGGCTCGGGGATCGGCGCCTCGGCGCCGTCGAATTGATCGAGCCGACGCTGCGCCTCGAGCGCGGCCTCGAAGTCGTCGGACTCCCACAGCAGGAGTGTGTCGTGGGCGGGTGCCACGGCGGCGAGCTCGTCGTCGCCTCGGAGCGTCTGGGGAACCGCGAGCACAGCCGCCGCCGCGTCCTCGTCCACACTGTGGATCACTACGAGACCCTGAACCTCTTCGCGGCAGGGCACGAGGTGGTCGACCCCCACGCGAGCTTGCGCCAGCACTTGCGACGGGGTGAGCCCACGGCGACGAACGAAGTCCTGGTCCACGTAGCCCGCCGAGAGCCCCGACGAGCGGATGAAGATCACGTCGTACCGTAGACCCGCCACCCGAACCCGGACGGTTTCGGGTCCGACTGCCGACTCACGACTCGGGGTCAGGAAGCACGGAAGCACCTCGCTCTCGAGCAAGCCATGGGTGCCTAGGGAAAGGAGTGTCCTCAGCTCCTCCTCAGCCACGGTGGCCCACTCCCCCTCGGGGAGCCCCCAGAACGTGGTGCCGAGCGACCGAAGCAGGATGGCGACCGTGTGCCCTCGGAGGTCCAGCAAGAGCTCCTCGCCGACGCGCGACGTGTCGAGTCCCGGAATCTCCCGGGCGGCCTCCTCCAGCGCTCGCGCCGCTCTCTCGCGTTCGTCTGGACCTTGCTCCACCATCACCGCCGCCCGGACCACGTCCATGGCCTTCGTGGCGGAGCTCGCCACGTCGATCCCGTACGAGCCTGCCTTCACGAACGCTGGCAGGCTGACCTCGACGCGCCGGCCACCCCTGGCCACCTCGAGCCGTCCCTCCTCCAGCCGCGCGACTCGATAGTCGGGGTACACGACACGGAACGCTTCCAACACCAGCGCGACGTCGCCGTCGTCTGGCGACGCGTCGGCCCGCCACGTTCGAATCATCCGGTAGACTGGGATGGCGACGAAGACGAGCGTCGCGAGCAGCGCGAGGATCGCGAAGGGCACGGCGCATCCTACGTGTGGGCTTCGCGGTTCTCACCACCGGGCGGGAATCGACCCAGCGTTTGCGTGCGTTGGCGCGGGGTGAGCACCGCGGACCGGATTCATGGCGCGCTCCTCGGGACGTTGATCGGCGACGCCTTCGGTCGACCCTTCGAGGGAATCGCGCGCGGCGACGCGCGACTCCGCGAGGCGATTCGCGCGCGCGCCGCGGCTCCGCGGCACTGGGACCACTCGGACGACGGAGAGATGGCGCTCGCGGTCGCCGAGTCCGTGACCACGCTCGGGAGGGTCGACGAGGCACACCTCTTGGGCACGCTCGCCGCGCGTCACGAACCCGCGCGCGGGTATGGCAAGGGGATGCGCGCGGCCTTTCGTGCGTTCGAGCGCACCGGCGACTGGCGAGCGGCGCCCCACGCGCTCTGGCCGGAGGGCTCGCGTGGGAACGGGTGCGTGGTCCGAGTCGCCGGAGTCGCTGCGTGGCACGTGGAAGACGAGCTCGAGGTGGTGAGCGAGGCGGCCGCCCGCAGCGCGGCCCCGACCCATGCCCACCCTGATGCCATCGGTGCGACCCGCGCGATGACACTCGCCCTGTGGCACCTGCTGCGCGGCGGACCGCCGTCGACGCTCCGCTCGTGGCTCGCGAGCGTGGAGCCGGCCTCGGCGCGGCTCCTGCGACCCGTGGTCGCCGTGGACGTCGGGACCTTCGCCCCCGACTCGCTCGCTCTGGCGCTGACCGTGATGTCGGCCGCGTCCGGCTTCGCCGATGCGGTGCAGGCGGCGGTGGCGCTCGGTCACGACACGGACACCAACGGCGCGATGGTGGGGGCGCTCGCTGGCGCGGCGTACGGTCGCGGGGCCATCCCTGCCGATTGGATCGCCGCTCTTCCGCCTCCGGTGGTGCGTCGGACGGCCGCGCTGGCTCTCGGGCTGTACGAGAAGACCGAGTCGGGCCGATGGACCATGGATGTCTGCTCGGTCGCGGCCTCGGCGGGCGAGGACCGGGTGTGGGCCGAGACCGACGCGGACGGAGGGTGGATCGTGGTCGCGGATGGGGCAGGGGGCGCGGGGCGTGGCGCCGAGGCCGCGGACTACCTGGTCGAGCGTGTTCGCCAGGACCGTCCCGTGTCCGGCCGGTCCATCGTGAGCCTGTTGGAGTCGATCGACCTGGAGCTCGCCGCGCGGGCGAGCGGGCTCACCACCGCCGTCGTGCTCCGATTGCAGGGTGGCCGGGCGGTCGGGGCATCCGTCGGTGACAGCGTGTCGTGGGTCTTCGGGCCCGACGGCTGCGAAGAGCTCACCGAGCACCAGTCGCGCCGTCCGCTCGTCGGCAGCGGAAAGGCGAGACCGAGAGCCTTCGTGCGCTCTGGGGTCGAGCGTGTCGTTCTCGCCACGGACGGGGTGAGCGCCTTCCTGCCCGCCGACCGACTCACGGCACTGGCCGAGCGCGGAGCGACCGCCCGCGAGCTGGTGGACGCCGTGCGATTGCCGAGCGGGACGCTTCGGGACGACGCCACCGTGGCGCTCGCGGAACTTTCCTCCTGACGGGCTGTCGGGGAACGCCACGGCTCTGGACTCGGCCATCGACGGTCGGTGACCATCGCGGGGTCGGGAGGGGTTCGAATGGGCGGTGCCGGCTGGCGAGGTAGAGGGACGCGCGCGAATGGCAGTGGCTTCGTCGCCCTCGCGTGCGTGCTCGTGTTCGGGTGCGACTGCGGCGAGTCGGGGTCTCCCGAGGAGGCGTGGCTCACCGACGATGTGTTCGCGCCACGACCGGAGCGGGACGAGTCCCGGCCGCTCCCCTCGCCCACGGAGGTCACGAACGACGCTCCCGCGCCCCGATCGTCCGATGGTCCCGCACCCGGCAGCATCGAGGTCACGCTTGGAGAGCCCGCCGATGGACCGCCGCTGGATTCGGTTCCCTTTGCGCGGAACGTGGGCAGCATCGGCATGGCCGAGTACGCGCACCTGCGCCGCCGGATGGACCGCTTGCCTCGGGCGCCGGGGCTCCACGTCGTGCTCGACGCGCCCTACCAGAGCTGGTCGGGCGACGGGACCTTCGTCCACGCGCTCGTGATGGACGACGCGCTCGAGCCGGTGGCCGGCGCGAAGGTCTACCTCGGGACCGAGCTCGTCGCGCGCACGGACGAGAACGGCACCGTGGCGTTCCGCCGAACGCCTTCGCCGGATCAGGACGGGAGCCGCGGCGTGCTCACCTTCCAGCACGGGGACGAGACGCGGACGGTCGCCTACCAGGCCAACACGCGCACCGAGAGCTTCGAGGCCAAAACGGTCTACGTCTACAGCGACCGCGGCGTCTACCAGCCGGGGCAGACGATGCACGTGCGGGCGATCGGCTGGGCACTCCGCGGCGAGTACACGCCCCTCGAGGATCAACGCATCGAGCTGCAGCTCCTGGATGGCGACGGACGTGTGGTCCACGGCGGAGTGATCGCGACGGACGGCTTCGGGACCGGTACCTTCGACATCCCGCTGCCCGAGCACGTCGAGGAGGGGCGCTATCAGCTCCGCGCGCTCATCGGGAACGAGCGCGCGGACGCCGACGTCCGCATCGAGCGCTTCGTCACGCCGGTCATCTCGATCGAACACGACCTGCCCCGCTTCATCACGCCGGAGGTGTCGACGCTCGAGTACCAGCTCACGCTCGGCTACCTCGGCGGCGGCACGTTCCGCGAGGCGGACGTCGAGGTGCGCTTCGAGGTCGACGATCGGACGGTGCACACCCTCGAGGCGCGGCACCTGAGCGGACCGGGCCCGCACGCGCTGACCCTCCCCGAAGACGCGCTCGACGCGGCACGGCGGGCGAGCCGCGTCGGCGGGCGCATCGACGTCGTGCTGAAGGTGACCGACGCGAACGGTCGTGAAGACGAGGTCCGACGGATGCTCCGCTACGAGCGGGTGCCCTATCGCGTGGTCATCGAGCTCGACCGCACCCAGTACGCCGTCGGCGATCCGGTGCAGGCGAACGTACGCGTCGTGGACCTCGACGCGGTCCCCGTTCGCGACGAGGCCGTGCAGCTGGCGGTGAAGGGGCGGCGGCTCCGCGCGACCACGGACGAGTCGGGCATCGCGGCGTTCCATTTTCCCGCGCCGAGCGGCGCGTCCTACGTGTCGCTCGACGCGTACATGAGCGACGTGCGCGACCGGGTCGCCAGCGCATCGCTCAGCGTGCGCGAGCCCCTGCCGATGCGCTCCGCGGTCCCGGAGACGGTGGTGCAGGAGGAGACCGACCTCGCGGTCGAGATCGCCTTCCCGACGTCGACGGTCCCGGTGGAGCGGGTCGTCCACGCAGACCTGGTCGACAGCTCCGGCGCGATCATCCGCTCGGCGTTGGTGCCCGTCGAGAACGGCGTCGCCCGCGGGACGATCCGAACGCCGAGCTGGGGCTCGGTGCTGCTGACGCTCTGGGCCGTCGGCCGCCGTGGCCGCGACGTGGGGCTCATGACCGACGGACAGAACCTGACCGTCACCCCCGACCGCACGCTGCAGGTCACGCTCCAGGGGCTGCCCGAGGAGGTCGCACCTGGCGAAGAGGTGAACGTCCAGGTGCAGGTCACCGGACCCGACGGCGAGCCGCGCGAGGCCATCGCGAGCGCGGCGGTCGTCGATCGCGGAGTGATCACGATGCTCGACCCGCTCGAGCGCGCGCCGGTGGACCGCTTCTACAACCCGGAGCGCAAGGTGCTCGCGAGCACCGGTTCGCAGACGCTCACCTGGCCCGTGGTCCAACGCACCTGGGGACCGGACCGCTACGACATCGGCTGGCCGGCCAGCTTCGGCTGGCACGCCGGGGCACCCGCGCCCCTGCCGGTGCCGCCGGAGGTGTTGGAGCAGCTCCACCGCCCCAGCCGCAACCGTGGCACCGATCACGACGCCGACGGCATCCTCGATTCGCTCGGCGAAGACAGCGCGCTCGGCAACGATCCGATGAGCGCGATCGGCTCGTTGATGGGCGACCAGATCGGCGAGAACTTCGGTTTCGGGGGCCTCGGGCTCCAGGGCACGGGCCGCGGTGGCGGCGGCACCGGGGAGGGCACCATCGGCCTCGGCAACCTCGGGACCATCGGTCACGGTCGCGAGCGCCCCGCGGGGGCGCCCATCATCAACGAGGCGGCACCGGTGCAGCTCGTGGTCCGCACGGACTTTGCGGAGACGGCCGGGTGGTGGCCGAGCGTCCAGTTCGACGAGGGCACGGCCTCGTTCTCCGCGCAGCTCCCCGACTCGATCACCGAGCAGGACATCGCCGTCGTGGTGAGCGACGACCAAGGTGGCGTGGGCGTCGGTCGCGGTCGGGTGGCCGTGCGTCAGCCGCTCTACGTGCGCAGCGATCTCCCGGCGAGCCTGGTCGCGGGCGACCGGGTGAGCGTGGCGGTCGCGGCTCGAAACCTCACGGAGACCGCGCACCGGGTCCGCCTCTCGCTCCGGTCGAGCGACCTCGAGGTCGAAGGCGAGCCGGTCGAGGTGGACGTCGCACCGGACGGCACGGCGACCGCTCGCTTCACCGTGGTCGGGGCTCGGCCCGGAGTCGCCGAGTACCGCGCGATCGCCGAGAGCCTCTCCGTCGTCGCCAACGGTGAGCGGCTGCGCGACGAGGAGTACCGCACGCTCTTCGTCCGGCCTTCGGGGACCTCGACCCGTACGACTCATACCGGCGTTGCGGCGGACGGCGCTCCCTACGAGCACACCTTCACCCTCGACTCGGCGGATCGACAGCACGTCGTGCGCCTCGGCGTGGTGCTGCCGACCGCGGTGCCGGCGCTCGAAGACGTGGTCGGCATGGCGACGGAGGGCACCCAGGGCACCGAGCCCGCCGCTTCGCGCACGCTGGCGGCCGCCGCGGCCTACGACTACCTGCGCCGCCGCGGGACCGACGAGGTCCGCCAGGAGCAGCTGCGCGCGTTCCTCTCGCGGGTGAGCGCGGCGCTGCAGCTCGCGCAGAACGACGACGGCGGCTGGGGTGGCTACTTCAGCGTTGCGAGCCAGATCCATACGACGGCGTTCGCGCTGGAGTCGCTCGTCGCGCTGAAGCGCTCGGGCCAGCACGTCCCCGCGGAGGTGATCGAGCGGGGCGCCCGAAAGCTCGCCTCGATGGTCGGTGGAGGCACCGTCGACGTCTCGGCGGTCGCGCCCTGGGAGGGCGAGAGCGACGCCGTGCGCCATGCCATGCTCGCGCAGAGCTTTCACGTCCTGGCGCAGGTCGCTCGCGATGGGGACGACTCCCTCTGGCCCCAGCTGACGGCGCTCTCCCGGGTGCTCGTGCCCCTGCTCGATGCCGCCGACACCTCGCCGCTGGTTCTGGGCCGGACCGCCCTCGGGCTGCTCGAGGCCGCTCGCGCGGAGGACGCGCCCACCGCTTTCTCGGATGCGCGACAGACGGCAGTCGGCGCCGCCCGGAGGCTGGCCGACGTCGACCAGCTGCTGCACTGGGAGCCCGGCTGGTTCGAGGCCTACGGCGGACGCATCGAGGCCGCCTACGCGGCGCTCCTGGTGCTCGACGAGATCGACCACGAGCGCTGGGAGAGCGCCCGCCGCGAAGCGCTTCGCTTCTTGCTCTCGACCCGCGCCGCCTGGGGGCGCTGGCACAACGCGCGGAGCGCTTCGTTCGCCGTCCGCGCCCTGCTCCTGCTCGAGCCCGCGCCAGCCGGTGACTCGGGCACCGTGGTCGTCGAGCTCGACGGTCGGGAGGTCCGGCGGGTCGCCGTGAGCGACCGCGACCTCTACGCGACCGCCCTCGCGCTGCGATCCATCGAGCTCGCCGCCGAGCCCGGGGAGCACACGGTCACCGTGAGCTACGACGGTGGGCTCCGCGCGCGTGTCGACTTCGAGATCGAGCGCTGGGGCGCGAGCGACACCGCCACCTCCGCCGCGGGAGCACCCGAGGGCGATCGTGGACTCACGCTGGCACGCGAGCTGCCGACCGAGGTCGCACCGGGTGCTGCGCTGCAGGCTCGCTACGTGATCCGCAGCGGTCCGCAGGTCGGCGCCGTGGTCCTCGTGCAGCCCCTCTCGCCGGCTCTCACGATGGACCGCGAGGAGCTGAACCGGATGCGCGCGGCGGGCACGATCCTCGACTTCTCGCTGAGCGCCGACGAGGTGCGCGTCGTGTTGGCCATCGGCGACCGGCGCACGGTCGAGCTCCCCTTCTGGGCGATGCGCGAAGGCGAGGTCACGCTGGCCCCCGCGACCGCTCGCTCCGAATGGCACGCACAGGTCGTGGCCACCTCGGGCGCCAACGTCGTGCGCATCGGAAGCTGAGCCCGATCATCAGCTCTCCGAACCAGAGGCCCAAACGCTCGGGGACGATCGTCTTCTTGTTACGGAACGCATCTGCGTCGTAGGAACATCCGCTCGTGGGTGTCGTCTTAATCGCCACCCGAACCGGAGGCCCAAACGCTCGGGGACGATAACCGGAGGCCCAAACGCTCGGGGACGATCGTCTTCTTGTTACGGAATGCATCTGCGTCGTAGGGACATCCGCTCGTGGGTGTCGTCTTAATCGCCACCCGAACCGGAGGCCCAAACGCTCGGGGACGATCGTCTTCTTGTTACGGAATGCATCTGCGTCGTAGGGACATTCGCTCGTGGGTGTCGTCTTAATCGCCACCTACGTTGGTCGTTAAAGAATACAAAGAAGACGATCGTCCCCGACCTTCGGGAGCCGTCGCGAGCGTGTGTCAACTGCGGCGGCGGAGGACCATGCCCAGGGCCACGAGGAAGAGCAGGGCGCCCGCGGCGCCGCGGCCGCTGGTCGCGCAGCTCGCGCAGCCGCCGTCCTCGGTGACCGGGACCGCGTTCGGCTGGGGCTGCGGTTCGGGCTCCGCGGGCTCGGGTTCTGGCTCGGCGGCTTCGGGCTCGGCCGGTTCTTCGGGCTCGGGGGCCGCTTCGGGCTGTGGCGGGTCCGCCGCGTAGTCGAGCTCGCTGTCGGCCGCGGGGGTCGCCTCGATACCGAGGTACTGATGGTCCGCGCGGGACACGTAGGTACGCGGGTCGACCGGGCGAGCGCGCCTCGGTCTGGGATTCCGAATCGGGCTCGGCGCCGAGGCCGCCGGCGACATGCGGCGGGGCATCCAGCCGCCCTGGCCGGGCGGGCCGCCCCAGCGACCGCGGACCGGGTTGTCGCAGCGCACCGCGCCGGTCCAGCGATGGAGCATGACGTAGCGACCTTGGAACTGGTTCACGCTCGACTGGCGAACCTCCGCGTGCTGACCCCTCATCTCGCCTTGCTGGTTCGGCATGCCCCGACCACCGACCACCGACTCGGCCTGGCGGAAGACGAGGTCGTGGCTCAGGTCGTCCGAGTCGTAGCGATGGTGCAGTCGAGTGAGGGTCCACCCGCCGCTGCCGCCCAGCCCCGGTCGCCGCAGGGGCTGCTGTCGCCCGTTCGGCTCCCGTACCGGGATGCCGTCGATGACGTCGCCCCCGAGCAGCGCGATCTCGCCTGGTTGCAGCGGTTGCGTCGGGCAGGGGTCGCAGTTGTTTGATTGCCACGAGTACTCGGTGACCACCGCGCCTTCGTTCTGCGCGCTCACCTCGTCGAAGAGCCCGCGATAGAAGTCGCCGAAGCGGCGCTTCGTCTGGTTCTTCACGATGAGGTTCGTGGGGATGAAGACGTTCGGGTAGTTCGCGACCTCGTAGCGCGCGTTCTTCGCCAGGATGTGCACCAGCAGATCCTGCGGGCCGCGCGCGTTCAGCAGCCCGAGTCGGATGGGCAGCGCGAAGGTCTCCGCGTCGTAGTGCACGCGCAGCGGCGAGAGCAGCGCGCGACCGCGCTCGAAGGTGACCCGCTGCGGGTCGACCTTGGCCACGAAGAACTTCGTGCCGAGCTGCACGTAGGGCTCGAGCGCCTGCCCCGCGCCGTCCGGCATGTTGTAGTCGTTCTGGTGCAGCCAGGTCTCGAGCCCGCTCGACTCCTCGGCGCTGAGGATGACGATGTCGTACTCGCCGACCGCGAACTCCGCCTCGACGGTCACGCCCGTCGACTCGTCCACCTCCCGCGGCGGCGCGGCCGACGACGGCACTCGGTTGGGAACAGGGCCACCCGACCGACGGACGCGCGGCTGGTAGCACGGGTCCTGCTCCCAGTACTCGACCAGCCGCGGCGCCGCGAGCTGGTCCACCCGCTCGAAGATCGACTTGGGCAGCGTACGCACGTTCTCCTCGCCGAGCACCTCCGGCACCGGCACCACCAGCGCGAAGCCCTCCGGCGGCCCCTGGTAATCGTTCTGCATCGAGAGCACCGTCTTGGTGCCGTCGCGCATCATCACGACCATCGTCGCGTCGTTGTAGAGGTTCGAGTCGGCGCCGCCGACGTAGAACCCGCAGAAGGCGTGCGCGCTCGACGGGAGCGCGAGCAACGCCGCGATGGTCAGGAGTCCCCTCATGGAGCGAGGGTACCCCATCCCCCGACCGACCTTGGGTCACGCCAGTCTGCTACGCTCGACCCGTGTTCCAGGACCACTTCGCCGCTACTCGAGGCATGCCGCTCGTACACGGCGACCGCCTGGTCGAGATGACCCTGGTGCTATTCGTTCAGCCAGGAATCACGGTTCGGATCGTTCGCGAACGGGAGCGACAGAAGCCCCTCCAGGGGCTGCAGCTCGCGATCGACTCTGGGACGCTCTGGGTGAAGGGAGTGGAGAGTCCGAAGATGGTGCTCTGGGGCGATACCTCTCCCCGCAAGACGAAGGTCAGAGTGGACTCGAAGGAGCGAACACGGCTGCACCTTTGGAACTGCTGGCGTTCGCCTCGTGGCTACGAGGACGCTTGGACCACCAACGCAGGCATGTCGATCCAAGAGCTGGGGGCTGGGAAGTTCCGGGCGGAGTGCAACGCTGGTTCGGAGATCACCTTCGACGACCTGGTGGTCAGGATCGTCGCTCCCGGCGCGGTCCGAGCTCCCGCGGACTGAGCTGGGTCAGTCGATGGCGCGGAGGTCGGTGCGGTCGGAGCCGCGGTGGAAGACCGGCGGGGTGCCGATGGGCGCGTCGACGGCGACCTCGCCGCCGCCCTCGAAGCGTTCTCCGGTGAAGACGTGGAACCAGTCCCCGGCCGGTAGGTAGACCTCGCGGCTCGTCGCGCCCTCTTCGACGACCGGGGCGACCAGCAGATCCGGACCGAACATGAACTGGTCGTCGATGCCGACGACGGCGCGGTCGTCCGGGAACTCGAGGACCATGTGCCGGAGGATCGGCATCGAGCGGGTCGCGGCCTCGTCGGCCAGGGTGGCGATCTCCGGGACGAGCGCCTGGTGAATCCGCGCGAAGCGGCGGAAGTGCGCGGTGGTCTCCGCGTCGGCGTCCCACGACCAGTTGGTTCGCGCCGCGAGACCCTCGTGAGTACGCATGACGGGCGTGAAGGCGCCGAGCTCGGTCCAGCGGAGGAAGAGCTCCTTGGTGCTCGGGCCGCCGCTGTAGCCGGCGATGTCGTGGGTCACGAAGGGCACGCCCGAGAGGCCGAGGTTGAGCAGCGCCGGAATCACCGTGGGCAGTCCGTCGGTGTGTTCCCAGTCTGCTTCTTGGTCGCCGATCCAGACGATCTGCGCGGTCGCCTGACTGCCGAGCCAACCGGAGCGCGAGAAGATGGCGTAGTCGTCGCCGCGTTCCTCGCGCATCAGCCCGTTGTTGAGCTCTTGCCAGCGCACCGGGTAGCGGTTGTGCTCCATCCGCGAGGGCTCGCCGTTCGAGAGCACCGCGTCGTGCGGCAGCGTCTCGGCGAAGTCGGCCATCCAGCCGTCCATGCCGTAGTCGTCGACCATCGCCGTCATGAAGGTTCGGACGAAGTCCCTCGTCGCGTCGTTCGTGAGGTCGGGGAGCGAGCTCTCGCCCTTGAAGGTGCCGAAGACGTAGGGTGCGCCGGTGTCGTCCTGGATGAGCAGCCCCATCGCGGCCATCGGGTCGTAGTGCTCGCGCTCCCGGATGACGAAGGGGTTGATGTAGCCGAGGAAGTGCTTGTCGCGGGAGTGGAGCTCATCGATGGTCCCGCGCAGATCCGGGTAGAGCGTCTCGTCGGCGACCCAGTGGTAGACGATGTCGACCAAGCCGGCCGTGATGTCCTGCCGCCCGACCCAGTCCTGCGCCCAGAGCGCGGTGTAGGGCACCTCGGCCGCGTCGAGCGCGTCCGCCTCGGCGATCACCGCCGCGTCGCCGCCCTGGATTCCGAGCCACGGGCCCCACGCCCAGTCCGCCGGCACCTGCGGTCGACCGTGCAGGTCGCCGAGCTGGCGCACCACGTCACGCGGCTCCGGCCCGTGCAGCACCTGCAGCGACAAGTCGCCGACGTTCTCCACCTCGACCCACGCGACCTCGGCGTCGGTCGCGCAGAGATCGACCAGCACGCGCTCGTCGGTGTTCACCACCAGCCCGAAACCACGCGCGTCCATGAAGTAGGGAACCGGGAAGTAGGTGTGGTGCCGGTCGCCGGTCACGTTCCACACGGCGCCCGTCCGTCCGATGCCCTGCTCTCGGACCCACAGGTCGAAGATCTCGCCGCGCTGATCGGTCAGCTCGTACTGCCCGCCGAAGCCCAGGAACGACGCCTCTTCGTCGCAGCGGAGCGGGACCGCGAGCGATCCCGGCGCGTCGCCCTCGACCTCGAGCCTCACGTCGGTGCTTTCGCCGTTCCCCGACACGTGCACCCGGAGCACGCCGGCGTCGCCGCCGTAGGTCAGCACCGCGGCGCCCTCCAGGAGCTCGGCGCCCTCGTAGCGGAAGGTCGCCTCCGTCACGTTGCTCCGCCGGAAGCGGAAGAAGCCGCCGGCGAAGTCCACTCGGGGCTCGAACTCGCGCGCGGTGAACCGGGCGCCGGGGGCGGTCGCGAAGACCGTCGACCCATCGACCACGACCGCCAGCGACCCATCGCCGGCCACCTGGACCACCGTCCCGTCGGCGAGTGTCAGTTCGGAGGCGCTGGGCGAGTCACCCCCGCAGCCAAGGCAGAAAACGGCCGTCAGGGAGACGACCCAGGCGAGAGCGTCGCGAAGCACCTTCGCAGGATAGCTTCGGGCCCCTCGGGGCGCAGTGCAGTGGTGTGAGCCTTCGTCCGACCCCAGCGGATTCGCCGCTTCGGCCGATTCTGGGCCGAGGAGGTCGATTCACCCTTCGTACGCCGGGCCCTGACGGTCCCCACGCCGACCGCTTGCCGATGCGCCGAAGGGTGGTAGGGACCGGGCGCCCGACATCGGGGGCGTGTGCCCCCGCGCGCGCGTTTCCCCCCATCAAGTCGTCGAAACGGACCGACCAATGCAGCACGAGCTCAGCAAGTATCGAAACATCGGCATCTTCGCCCACGTGGACGCCGGCAAGACCACCACCACCGAGCGAATCCTCAAGCTCACCGGCAAGATCCACAAGCTGGGCGAGGTCCACGACGGCGCGGCCACCACCGACTTCATGGAGCAGGAGCAGGAGCGCGGCATCACCATCCAGTCCGCGGCGACGACCTGCTTCTGGAAGGACCACCGCCTCAACATCATCGACACCCCCGGACACGTCGACTTCACCATCGAGGTCTACCGTTCGCTCAAGGTGCTCGACGGCGGCGTCGGCGTCTTCTGTGGCTCCGGCGGCGTCGAGCCCCAGTCGGAGACGAACTGGCGCTACGCGAACGACTCGAAGGTCGCGCGCATCATCTACGTCAACAAGCTCGACCGCGTCGGCGCCGACTTCTACCGCGTCGTGCAGCAGGTCAAGGACGTCCTCGCCGCCAAGCCGCTGGTGATGGTCCTCCCGATCGGCACCGAGTCCGACTTCGTCGGCGTCGTCGATCTCCTCGAGCGCAAGGCGTACGTCTGGGACGACACCGGTCTCCCGGAGAACTACGAGGTCAAGGACGTCCCCGCCAACATGACGGACGACGTCGAGAAGTGGCGCACCGAGCTGGTCGAGACCGCCCTCGAGCAGGACGACGAGCTCCTCGAGGCGTACCTCGAAGGCACCGAGCCCACGATCGAGCAGCTCAAGACGTGCATCCGCAAGGGCACCATCGCGCTCGACTTCTTCCCGACCTACTGCGGTTCCTCGTTCAAGAACAAGGGCGTGCAGAACGTCCTCGACGCCGTCGTCGAGTACCTGCCGAACCCGACCGAGGTTCCCCCGCAGCCCGAGATCGACCTCGAGGGCAACGAGACCGGCAAGAAGGCCATCGTCGATCCGGAGGGTCCGGTCCGCGCGCTCGCCTTCAAGATCATGGACGACCGCTTCGGCGCTCTGACCTTCATCCGCGTCTACTCGGGCACGATCAACAAGGGCGACACGCTGGTGAACACCTTCACCGGCAAGACCGAGCGCATCGGCCGCATGGTCGAGATGCACGCCGACGACCGCACCATGGTCGACAGCTGCCGTGCCGGTGACATCGTCGCCGTCGTCGGTCTCAAGGCCGTCCGCACGGGTCACACTCTCGCGGACGTGAAGGACCCGGCGACCCTCGAGCCGATGGTCTTCCCGGATCCCGTCATCTCGGTCGCCGTCATCCCGCGCGACAAGCAGAACTCGGAGAAGCTCTCCACCGCGCTCGGCAAGATGGTCGCCGAGGACCCGTCCTTCCAGGTCGAGGTCGACCAGGAGTCCGGTGAGACGATCATCAAGGGCATGGGCGAGCTCCACCTCGACATCAAGGTCGACATCCTGAAGCGCACCCACGGCGTCGAGGCCGACGTCGGCAAGCCGCAGGTCGCGTACCGCGAGACGATCACCAAGGCCGTCGACGACGTCTACACCCACAAGAAGCAGACCGGTGGCTCGGGTCAGTACGCGAAGATCGACTACACGGTCGAGCCCCTCGAGACCGGCTCCGGCTTCGTCTTCGAGGACAGCGTCACCGGTGGTCGCGTCCCGAAGGAGTACATCCCCTCGGTCGAGAAGGGTTTCCGCACCTCCATCGAGAAGGGTCCGCTCCTCGGCTTCCCGCTCCTCGACTTCAAGGTCACGCTGAAGGACGGCGGCTTCCACGCGGTCGACTCCTCGCAGATGGCCTTCGAGACCGCCGCGCGCGCCGCCTACCGGCAGACCCTGCCGAAGTGTGGCCCGCAGCTCCTCGAGCCGGTCATGAAGGTCGACGTCTTCGTGCCGGAGGAGTACCTCGGCGACGTCATCGGTGACCTCAACCGACGCCGCGGCATGATCAAGTCGCAGGACCGTGGGCCCATGGCGATGCGCATCAAGGCCGACGTTCCGCTCGGTGAGATGTTCGGCTACATCGGCGACCTGCGCTCGGCGACCAGCGGTCGCGGCCAGTTCTCGATGGAGTTCAGCCACTACTCGCCCGCCCCGAACTCGGTCGTGGAGAAGGTCCGCGAGGAGATCAAGGAGCGCGAAGAGCGCAACAAGTGAGCTGAGGCTCGCTCCGAGCGAAACGGCGACTTCCGGCTTCGGAGGTCGCCGTTTTCGCGTCCGTCGATTCGTCGAGTCGCGCTACTCGTCGAGTCGCGCTTCGTAGAGCGTCGGCACGCCCTCCATGCCCTCCAGCACGAACTGGAAGGAGTTGGACAAGGCCGGTTCGCTGACGGCCATGTTGAGATGGCTCGCGGCGACGACCTCGCCATCGACGAGCGCTTGGTCCACCTGGATCAGCCCGGCCGTGGTGGTTGCGTCGATGTTCGCCATGAGCGGAGATCCGACCACCGTCAGACCGGGGACATCGCGGATTGGAGCGACGAGCGGGACTCCGAGTGCCCGCGCCACGTCATAGCTCGAGCTGTTGGGTACCACCCCGTCGTCGATGGCCACCGACACGAGCACGCTCGGGCGCGGCTCGGGGTGCTCGCGGAGCGCCAGTCGGCCGAACGTCGCCGGGTCCCCGGGATCGATCAGCATCTGAGCGACCGGGATGAAGCGCCGAAGGCCCGCCTTGGTCATTTCAGGGGGCCGCTGCCCTTCGAAGACCAGCAGGAAGAGACCGCTGGCGGTCAGGAGGTTGCCCAGCCGACCGCCGGGCATCGCCAGGACGCTGACCCTCAGGTCCGATGCGCCCGCGAGGAACTGCGGGCCCATGATCGCTCCGAGCGAGCCACCGACGTAGCCGAGTCGGTCCGGATCCACGTCGGGCTCTCCGTCGCCATCGATGTCGGGCGCGCTCTTCAGATAGCGCAGCACTTGCAGTCGCTCCCACACCGTCTGCCGGCCGTGGTCGCGGAGGATCCCGGGGTCGAGTGAGCCTCGTCGCTCCGGGTCCAAGCTGAAGAAGTCCAGGATGATGTCGATCTGGTTCGAACCCTCTTCGAAGGTCGGGTGCCCGACATGCTTGAGCGCTGGGAACGCCACGGTGATCACCCCGGCCGGCGCGGCTTGGTCGGCGACGACTTCGCCCTCTTCCGGTGGA
Organism: Deltaproteobacteria bacterium; assembly: GCA_017644045.1. GTDB lineage: Bacteria > Myxococcota_A > Polyangia > Polyangiales > Houyiibacteriaceae > UBA1660. The sequence continues at coordinate 405,097 of JAEPMI010000004.1, read as the reverse complement.
CTGCCCAGCCCATGGCCGAAGATGGCTGCTGGAGCGCTCACTACCGGGTCGAGCGGAAGCCATAGCTTGAGCGGAACGACGTGGGTTCGCACCTCCGTGGGAGCCTCCGGCGGGAAGGGCGGGAGCTTGTCGTCTTCGCCTCGGAAGTCGCGCAGCTCGATGTCGGCCACACACACCCGATAGCGGGCCTCCGCCTCGCATGTCGCGGGAGCGATCAGCGCGGGCGCGGGCCCGGTCGCGATCACGTCCGCGACGCGCTGTGCTTGTGTGGTGAAGGTGCCGGTGTGGAACACCGAGAGCGCGAGGAGCTCGTCGGCGTCGGCGATGGCTCCGGCTGCGACCAGCGCGTCGACTTCCGGTCCGGCCGCGTCGATCTCGGAGCGCATGTCTGGGGTGCTCGCCGTGCAGCCCTCGCCCGTCGCTCGCGCCCATGCGACGACGCGGGCCTGCTCTGGAAGCGGGACACCCGCAGCGATGAAGAGAGTGTCGTCGTCGCCGACGAAGAGGGTGGACTCCAGCTCGGTCGCTCCGTCGCCATCGAGTACGGCGAGGCCGCCGACCACCGAGCCGCTCGGGTCGGCCGTGAAGCGGAAGAACGCCTCCGAGTTGATCCCGAACCCATCGAAGCCCTCCATGTCCTCCGCCACGAGCGCACCGAACGTTCCGAGTCCCTCGAAGTAGGTGGGCCATTCGTCTTGCACCACGTGAAAGCGCTTTCCCGTCGCCGTGCCGTCGTCGTCGACCAGGAGCCGTGGCTCGGGCCAGCGCTGCACGTCACCGCTTGCCCGGGCGTACATGAGCTCGACACATCCTTCCCCGGCGTCCTCGGCGATGCTCGCATCAAAGGGGCTCGAGTCGTCGTCGCCACAGGCAGCGAGTACGAAGAGGATCACGGGGGCAACGCGGAGACGGGAAGTCGACACACGCGCACTCTACTCAATGCGAACCACATTCTCATCCGGTTCGCGTTCTTGGCGCCTCGAGCCCACAGCTGTGGGATCGAGGCACCAAGAACATGGCCCTCGAGACCCGAGGCTGGGCCGGGATCGCGCTGGCACGCTCTCTGCTGCGTGCTCCTCCATGACCGCTTCTCACATCCTCCCCTGCCGCGGCACCGCGGACGTGCGTCATTGCTCCATGCTCACCAGGGAGGTTGCGCTGACGGCCGGCTTTACGCGGGAGCGTGCGGAGGCGATCGGCTGCGCGTCGTCCGAGTTGGCACGAAACGCGATCACGCACGGCGGAGGCGGTCACATGCTGCTCCAAGTCACCGGTGAACCGAGAGCTGGGATGTCGCTCATCTGCACCGATCGCGGCGCCGGGAACGAGCAGGGATGGAGCCACCGAACCGCGGGCCGCGGGCTCGCCATCGTTTCCGCCGTCATGGACGAGCTGACCTTCCGTCTGCTCCCCACGAGCGGACTACTCGTCGTCGGTTGGGTCGCCTGCCCCTCTCTCAACGACTGGCCGACCATGCCCGTCCGACATCTTCGCTGATGATGCTCGGAGTCTACGAGTGTGGTTCCGGCCCTCGAGCCGAGCTCGCAGCGAGTCGAACGCGTGCGGCGTTTGCGACTGGCACACCCCCTGCTTCTGAAGAGTGCATGACCGATTCCTCTCGCATCCTCCCCTGCCGCGAACCGGCAGACGTCTTCCACTGCGGCCAGGTCGCCAATCACTTCGCACGTGCTGGCGGGTTCTCGATCGAACGCGCCCGGTCGATCGCGTGTGCGGCCGCCGAGCTGGCCCAGCACGCACTACGGAATGGCGGTGGTGATCTCCTGGTGCGAACCGTCGGCGGCTCGAGGCCTGGCTTGTTGCTGGTCTGCACCGACCGGAGCGGGGTGCGGGATGGTGGACGTCTCAGCGTCGTGCCCGAGGCGGTGGACGAGCTCACCGTCAAGCGTCAGAGAAACGGCGGTCTCTTGATCGTTGCGCGCTGCGACCGGGCACATCGGCCCCCCCGAGCGGTCTCGCTAGCGAGCTGACCGAGTCTGCGGAGCCTCGGCCTCTTCCACGACGATCGCTTCGCCTTCACGTGCTTCCACCTGAGGCGGGGTCACCTCAGCGGGCGGTGGGCTCGGCTGCGGGGACCGTGGGACCTGGGACTCACACCCTCCCGCGAGCGCGAGTCCCAGTACGATGCAAAGGCGTCCCACGCGCGCCACCCTACCACGCCACCTCATCGCACCCGGCAGACGTCGCGTACCTGGTCGCACCGTCCCTCCGCGCAGCGCCGGCCTCCGAAGATCGCACCGACGCAGGGTTGCCCGAGTGGGACGGGAGCACATGTCCCGTCGGCGCAGACCCCATCGACGCACTCGTCGTCGCACGCTTCGCCGACCATCGGCAGCGGCATGCAGCGACCGTGAGCGCACCCGAACGACTCCGGGCATCGGTCGTCGGTCCCGCAGTCGCCCCACGGGTCGCCCACCTGGACGCAATGTTGGTCGCGACAGGCGAGTCCCTGGCGGCACGGGTCGAGCTCGCTTCGGCCATTCGAGCACTCGGCGCCGATCGCGCCGCCGATGTCGCAGCCGTGGTGCGTGCAGACGAGCCCGTCCGCGCACGAGCTCAGATGGCTCGGCCCGAGCCGCGGACCACACGGGGCGCCGGCGGGCAGGGGGGCGACGCACCCCTCCTCGATGGAGCAGATGCGCCCCTCCCTGCACTCACCGCTCGATCGGCAGTCCTCGTCGCCATCCTCTCGGGGGAGCGAGGCGTTCGACTCCGGGCGGAGCGCTTCGAGGGTCCGGTCGATGCCGGCGTCGCACGCGGGGCTGAAGTCCTGGTCGCGGCAGGGACCCGTGTCGGCCAGCTCGTCCAGGATCCGCAGGGCGCGCTCGCGGTCGAAGGTCTTCGTTCCCTGCTCGAGCTCGGCGAGAGCCTCGGCGATCCGTGGCTCGACGCGGACCGGGTGGCAGACCTCGGTGATCGCCCCGATGGGCATGCAGAGGTACGAGCGACACCGGTTCTGCTGAAGGCAGGAGCGGCGCGCCGTCTCGCGGAGGATCGCGCCCACGGACGCGGTCGACCAATCGCTCTCCGCGACCGGCTCCTCATCGCTGACGCCAGCGACCGGCGCGGCTTCGGCGGACGGCGCGGGCGTGGCGCCCACACAGCCGACGCAGAGCAACATCCAGATCGCCCTCACGGCTCACCCTACGCGCGGCGCGCGCGGACCTTCCCAGCAACGACGAAGGCGCCGCCCCTCGTCGGGCGACGCCTTCGTTCGCAGGGATGGGCGCGTCAGGGGTCGCTGGTGACGACCACGCCGAGGACGCTCGAGAACCACGTGGTGTTGCCCGGCATGGCATCGCTACCCGCGGTGAACACCTCGGTGTTCGCGTGCTCGATGCGGTTGTCGAGGCGGATGATGACGTTCGGGATCGGCCGCACGTCGAAGGTCAGCGTGCCCGTGGAGAGCGTGTCCCAACCGTCGCCGATGTACTGGTCCGGGTCGTGGAGGATCTCGCCGCGGACGGCCATGCGGAACTCGTCGACGATCTTCAGGCCGAGCGCGAGGCTCGAGCCCCAGTAGACGCTGCGGCCGTTCACGCCCGAGTCCGGGCCGGAGGCGTAGACGTCGCCGTTGAGGACGAGCGAGACCGGGCCCCACTCGCCGCCGACGACGAGGTCGACGAAGTGCTCCCAGTCGTCGCTGGTCGTCGGTTCGGAGCCATCGCCGAAGCCGCTCGAGCCGGCGCCGGCGTAGTAGCCGATGGCCATGCTGAGCCCGCCCGGGAGCCCGAGCGCGGCCTGCACGCCGACGTGCGGCGAGATGTCGTTGTCGACCGGGTTGTTCGTGCCGTTCACCACCATGGCGGTGAGGCCGAGGGTGTCGTTGACCTGGTACGAGCCGCGCAGACCCACGTGATAGAACGGCTGCATCAGGTAGTAGAGCGCGCCTCGGGTGTAGTTGAGGTTCCGCCAACTGTCGGCGACCTCACCACCGTAGAGCGTGTCGAACTGACCGATGTCGAACTGCAGACCCTCGATGGGCATCCAGCTCGCGAAGGCCTGCTTCACGTTGCCGAGCACGGGGGAGTCGCTGCCGATGAGGCGATACGCGCCCTGGCCGAAGCGTAGGTCGAGTGTCGCGCCGAAGTGTTCGGTGGCGTAGCGCACGTCGAGGCCCGCGAAGGCGAACCCGAAGCCGTGCGACGAGGCGAAGGCGCGGTGCCCGAGCGCGTTCGCGGTCGGGTCGTCCGGGAGGAGCCAGTCCGCCATGTAGTGCGCGTCGGCGAAGGCGTTGATCTTGAAGTCGTCCCAGACCGAGTGCTCCTCGGCGGGAGTCGCGGGCGGCGGTTCCTCCGACAGAGGCGAGGCCGGCGGCTCGGCGAAGTCCGGCTCGGCCGCGGGCTCCGGCTCGGGAGAAGGGTCGCCCCCCGAGACGGCCGTCGGGGTCTCGGCCGCCTCGGAGGACACAGGTTCGGCTTCCACGACCTCGGCTTCCGCCGCCGACTCCCCGGCCGGTTCGGTCGCGTCCGTGCCCACCGAGGGCTCGGTCGCCGGCTCCTGAGCCGCGGTCATCCGCGGCGCAGCGAGCGCAATCAGTGCGCTGAGGAGCAGCGCGGTGCGGGGGAGGGAGCTGCGCAAGGCGCACGCTTCCGGCCCGCTGTGGACGGTTCGTTCGGGGCTCATCTCGTACCTCTCTTCGCGCGCACCGGTGCCGTTCACAGCCCGCTGAGGGTCTGCGTCGATCGCCGTGCGCAGTGGACACTGAGCTGCTGCGACATCAGCGCCGCGAGCAGTGGAGGGAGCACCCGCCCCGATTGGGTGCTCACCTCGAGGGTGTGTGGGCGGTAGCGCCCGAGAGCGCTACCGCCGTGCGCCGATCACTCGGCCGGCGCGGGCATCGCGGCGGACGCCGCAGCCGAGCGGGACGCGAAGTCCTCGCCGTAGGCATCGACGCCGCACTCGGCGACGTCGAGACCCTCGAGCTCGTGCTCCTCGGAGACGCGCACGCCGCCGGGAACGAGCATCTTCATTCCGAACCAGAGGACCGAGCCGGCGACGAAGGCGAACGCGGTGCCCGAGAGGGCGCCGAGGGCCTGGATGCCGAGCTGGGAAGCACCGCCACCGACGAAGAGCCCGACACCGTCGCCGAACAGGCCGACTGCGAGGGTCCCGAAGATGCCGCAGATGCCGTGGACCGTGATGGCGCCGACGGGATCGTCGATCTTCACCTTGTCGAGGAAGTACACGCCCTCGACGCAGAGCACGCCGGCGATGCCACCGACGATGAGTGCGTAGCCGGGCGCGATCAGGTCGCAGCCGGCGGTGATGCCGACGAGGCCGGCGAGCGCGCCGTTGAGACCCATGGAGAGGTCGAGCATGCCGGTGCGGAAGCGGACCCAACCGAGGCTCACGAGGAACCCGGCGGAGGCCGCGAGGTTCGTGACGAGCACGATGCGCGCGATGGAGGCGGGCTCTTCGGCGCTGACGGTGCTGCCACCGTTGAAGCCGAACCAGCCGAGCCAGAGCACGATCACGCCGAGCGCGGCGAGCGGGAAGTTGTGGGCGGGCATCGGCTTGGAGTTGCCCTCCTTGTCGTACTTGCCGAGACGCGGTCCGACCGCGAGGGCGCCCGCGAGGGCCATGCCGCCACCGACGGCGTGGACGACGGTGCTACCGGCGAAGTCGCTGAAGCCCATCGTGCTGAGCCAGCCGCCGCCCCAGACCCAGTGGCCGACCACCGGGTAGACGAAGGCGGTCGCGAGGGCCGTGAACGCGAAGAAGGTGCCGAGGCGTGCGCGCTCGGCGACCGCTCCGCTCACGATCGTGCAGGCGGTCGCCGCGAACACGAGCTGGAAGAAGAGGAAGACGTAGATGGGCAGGGTGCCCACGTCCGCTTCGCTCCCGGATGGCACGAAGGTGCTCAGGCCGACGAAGGGGTTGCCCTCGCCGAACATGAAGCCGTAGCCGACCGCGTAGAACACGATCGATGCGATGGCGACGACTCCGAAATTCTTGAGGAGCACCATCACGGCGTTCTTCTTGCGGCAGAAGCCGGACTCCACGAGGGCGAAGCCCGCGTGCATGAAGAAGACGAGGAAGGCGCTCAGGAGTACCCAGACGCTGTCGAGCATGGCTTGGTTCATCGGTCTCTCCGCTTCTCGACGCCGTACGGACCTGGAGGGGTGAAAGAGGGGTTCCGTCGGACGCCGTGCGATACGGAGAGGAATGTGAGCGAACTCCATTTCGAGCGTGTTTCCCCCGTGTCTCCAGCACGCAAAAAGGCGACGCACTGCGTCAAGTCAATGTTTTCAGACACTTATCAATGTGTAAAATCCGCACAGCCATGGCGAATGTCCGCTGTGACCGGATGACCCGGTGCGCGCGAACGCCCTTCGTGACAGCCGCATGACGAGCGGGTGGCATCAAACGGGCTTCGATCCAGCGGTGTGGATCGGGCGCGATCGAGGCGCCTCGGCACATCTGACCATCCAAGCTGAATGACCGTCAGGCCGGCCGGGCCACATCGGGATAGACCTCCCCCCACCTCGACCATCCGGGGTCACCTCCCGCACCTCGACCATCCGCACCTCGACCATCCGGGGTCGCCAATAATCCGTGAAGCCCGACCATCCGGGGTCACCTCCCGCACCTCGACCATCCGGGGTCGCCAATGATCCGTGGACCCCGACCATCCGGGGTCATCCGTGGACCCCGACCATCCGGGGTCGCCAATAATCCGTGAAGCCCGACCATCCGGGGTCTCCAGGAGTCCGCGGACCCTGGTGGCGCCCGCCGGCGGATCCGTCACCCACCGCCGGCGACAGGTCAGAAAACCGTTGTCGGCAGCCGCCAGGCATCCGGCACGGGCCGTGAAGTGCAGGGGGCTGGTGACCCAGCCGTACATCCATGTGCGCGGTGCGACGACGTCCATCTGCCGGCGGACGAACTTCCGCAAGGCCTTCCTCGCGCCGTGGCATCCGTTGGTGAACGAGATCTGGCTCTTTGCGTTGGCGGACGCTGCCCGGATCACGCGCGTCTCGGTGCACATGAGCAAGCTCGTGGTGACGCACCACCACACGGACGTGACCCCGTCCGAGCCGAACTTGCCGGAATTCGCCCGGCGCCTGCACTCCGATGTGAGCTGCGCGCTCAACAAACTACTCGCCGACCATCGCTACGACGCCCCCGGACAGCTTTGGGACGGCCGAGCACCACACTACCTACGGCTTCTCGACGCGCCCGCGCAGTTGAGTCAATTCACCTACGACTACCTGAATCACGTAGCGGCCGGCCTGGTAGAGCGGCCCCAACACATGCCGGGGCAGCAGCTCGAGTACGGCATCTGGGCGACTGAGGGGCTGGTCGTGAGGCGCCCGCCCGGCCTCTTCGACCGCAGTCGCCCAAGCGAGCAACTCCTCCCCCTCGCGCCCTCCCCAGAGATCATGCGGCTCTTCGAGGGCGACGTACATGCCGCGATTCACCACATGCGGAAGCTCGCGCGAGAGGGGGAGCGTGCCATCCGTGCCAGCCGGCGATGGCCGGCGCTGGGGGCACAGCGGCTGAAGCGAATCCATCCCTCCGACGAACCGCGAACGCTCGCCGAGGCCCGCGGCCAGCGCGTTCCGACGTTCCGCATCGGAGCTCGCGGCGAGATTGGTCGCAGTCAGCGAATCGCGGCTTCGATCGAGACCACAGCGTTCCGGAGGGAGCACGCGGAGACCCGCTTGCGGCGGCTGGAAGGCGAAGACGAACTGTTTCCGTTCGGAACCTACGGACAGCGTGTGTTCCACGGCGCCCCGGTGAGGGAGCCATACGAGGACGCGCTTCTGGCGCAGCCAGGGCCGTTGCTCCACGAGGTCCTCGAGGAGCTCGAGCAGCGGCCGGCGAGGAGCGTCGACCGAGCTGCCAGCCTGGATGAAGTCCGTGACGACATCGTCGAGCGAGCAGGCGAAGTCGTCGAGGCGAGCGAGCTCGACTATCGCGAGCCGGATCCCGAAGAGTGCGACGGGGAAGAGCGCCCACCCGCAAAGACCAAACATCGAAGCGACCGGCGACCTAGCTGGGGGGAGAACCCTCGTCGCCTGATCGTCCGGCGCGACGCGCGCCGGGGCCGCCCAAGAAAGCCGCGTGGCTCCGACCCACCCTCGGAGTGACAGACGCAGAGCGACTTGCGGGGTTCAGACGGCCTGGGCCGCGCACTCGTGCGTTCGCCGTTGGGGCTCGACCCTGAAGAAGTGGTCCATGGAGCCGCTTGCGGAGCGGACAGCCATGATCTCTACCCACGATCGTGGCGTCAGCGTGTCAGGCTGCTCGTTCGGAAGCGATTTTGGTTCAGCGGGGCTTGGCGGGAAGCCGTGCACCCCGGACGGCCCTCCTGGAACTCCGGACGGCCCTCCTGGAGCCGTCGATGTCCCGCTCTGGACGGCCGAGGAGGGGCGTAGCGACCTGGCCCTATCGCTCACGGTGCACGACCGAGACGGATCAGTGGAGATCGCGGTCGACGATCTTCGCGTGTTGTGACCGTCAGCCGGAGAGCGCGGCGTACTGGTCGACGAGCTGGCGGACCCGCTTCACGTCGACCGGCTTGCTCACGTCGCCGTCTTCCTTGAGCCAGGTGCCGACGATGGCGGCGTCGATGTGCGGGACGAGGTCGGCGGCGTTGTCGGGGTTGTAGCCGCTGCCGATCCAGACGGGGCGATCGCCCGCGGCGGCGCGGACCTCGCGGAGCACTTCGACATCCACTGGCTGGCCGGTGCCGGTGCCGCTGACGATGACGGCGCTGGCGTGGCCGCGGTCGAGGGCTTCGTGGGTGGCCTGCGTCGCCGTGAGCGGCGCGAGCGGGGCGGCGTGCTTCACGAGGACGTCGGCGACGACACTCACCGAGCTACCGAGCGCCTGCCGATAACGCAACGTCGCGGCGGCTTCGCCTTCGATGACGCCCTGGTCGGTGACGTACGCGCCGGTGTGCACGTTGACGCGGATGAAGTCGGCGCCGCAGGCGCTGGCGATGCCCATCGCGGCGCGCGCATCGTTCCGCAAGCAGTTCACGCCGACGTGTTCGAAGCGCTTACGCAGGTCGAGCGTCATCAGCGCCATGAAGGCGACGACGTGCGGCTCGAGGCGGTCGCCCTCGCAGCCCTTGGGGAAGGGCGCGGAGCCGAAGTTCTCGATGATGACGCTCTCGATGCCGCCCTCGGCGAGCGCGTCGGCGTCGCGGAGCGCGAACTCGGAGACGCCCGCGAAGCCACCGGCGCCAGGCGCCGGATCGCCGGGCAGGCCCTGTAGGTGGACGACGCCGATGAGGCCCTTCGGCAGTTGGTCCCGCACGGCTACTCCGCCGCTTCCGGCTCGGCCTTGCCCTTGGTCCTGGCCTTCGCCTGCACGGTACCGGGGATCGGTAGCCCGCGAACCGCGTCGTGGTCGGCGGCCGCGCGCTGAATCCGCCCGATCTGCTCCTTCAGCAAATCGAGCTGCTGGGTGAGCGAGAGGAGCTCGTCGTCCAGGTGCCGCGGCTCGCCTTCCTTGGCGGCCTTCGCGAGCTGCTCTTCCTCGGCCGCCTCGCGCTGGGCCTCGTCCATGCCGTTCAAGATGACACCGATGAAGAGGTTCAAGAAGATCATCGTGCCGAAGAGAACGAAGCTGACGAAGAAGACCGCGCCGCCGACCGGTGAGGGATCGGACGCGACGCATTGGCTCATCATGTCGCCGTAGCCGTAGTTCTCGCAGCCGTACATCTGGATGTACATGAGGTCCGTCCAGTCCTCGAGGGTCACCGCACGGAAGAGGCTCAAGAAGGAGATCTGCAGGTTGCCGAAGTGGACCGGGTCGTTGCCGCCCCACATGAACGTCGCCGCGACGGCGTAGACGTAGAAGAGCATCAGCAGCAGGAGGCTGACGTAGGCCATCGAGGGGATGGACTTGAGCAAGGCGCCGACGAGCATCTGCAGCTTCGGCAGCGCGCGCACGAGCTTGAGCACGCGCAGCAGACGGAGGAGCCGAAGCACGGTGGCGTACTGCGCGGCGAAAGGCAGGAACGCGCCAGCGACGATCAAGAAGTCGAAGACGTTCCAGCCGTCGTAGAAGTAGCGCCAGACCTTCGGGATCTCGGCGATCATCTTGATGACGATCTCGCCGACGAAGATCCACAGCACGATCTGGTCGAGCACGTGGAGGATGGGCTCGTAGCGCGCGTGCACCGCGGGATAGGTCTCGAGCCCCACCAGCGCGCCCGCGAAGAGGATCACGGCGGTGATGAAGTTCTGGAACCACGCCGATTCGGCGATGCGCTTGCAAAGCTTGATCATGCTCACTCCGGGGCCGCGTCTTACGGTCGGGAGGGGTCGAATCTCCCGTCCCGGGGCCATCCCGGTCGCAGCGGACCCGGTTCTGACACGCGGTGGCAGACCCGCAAGCGGCTCAGGCGACGAGGCGCTCGAGCTCGGCGATGAGGCCGGCCCCCACAGGGGTGGGGCGCCCGTCCCGTACCAGGGTCGCGACGGCTTCGCGGTTCTTCCGCCGCAGATCGTCCAGGTGTCCCTGAAAGGCGGGGTCGCCGAGCTTCTCCAGGAAGCGCTCGACCGCCACGAAGGCATGCGCACCGAGGAGCACGCCCATCATCGGCCGCGGATCGGGCCGGTAGGGCGAGGGGAAGGAGTGCTCCCAGTGATTGTTCAGGATCGGGTCCACCTCCATCAGCGCGTTGACCTTCGCGTGGGAGTGCTCGTGGACCAGCGCCTCGGCCATCACGACCGGGTTCGGGTGGAGCGTGAGGTAGACGGTGCCGATGGCCTGCCGGTAGCTCGCCGAGAGATGCTTCTCGGGCTCGAAGCCGACGGGCACCACCATCGTCAGCGCCAGCGCCATCTCGCGCCGCAGATCGGGGAGCTGCTCACCCACCAGACTGAGCGCCTCGCGGAGCGAGTCGATCCACTCGCCGACGGAGCGCCCGCCGAGATCGATCGCGTTGCCCTGCTTGTCCGGGTGGGCGTCGCGCATCCGCTCTGGATTGTTGTCGGCCGTGGCCAACCAGACGCCTTCGTCGATCGGCGTGAAGCGCCCCGACTCGGCGTCGGGGAGATCGTCGAAGCTCACCGGCCCCTCGACCCGCTCGACCACCGCGTCGTGGCGAGGCGAGAGCAGCGAGGGCGGCGGTGCCTGCTGGCGCACACCGTCCGGAAGCAGCGCGTCGCGAGCCAGGGCGTAGAGGCTCTGGCCGACGAGCTCGGCCACGTAGTCGTCCGTGTGCGGGAGCTGGTGGAGCAGGCAGCGGAGCGGCGCGGAGATGGTCGGTTGCCGCAGGAGGCTCGCGATCGCGCCGGGGTTGCCCGGAAGGAAGCCGACCAGGACCTCGCGGAGGGTTCGGTAGTCGGCGTGGGCCGCGGCGCTCGCGTTCGGGCCGAGGCGCAGACCCTTGAGATCTTCGAAGAGCTTCCGTAGCGCCATCGAGAGGATGGCGCGCGCCGTCAAGGACCCGGGCTCCGGGAGCGTGAGATCCGAGGGCGGGCTCGGCTCGAAGGATCGCGCAGTCACGCGGCCGAGCTTAGCTCGCCGCCGCTTCGCCTGCTTCGCTCAGGTGGACTTCGATCACTTCCGCCGGCGCGGCGCGATCGTGCAGCACCTCGACCCGAGCGGACGGGCCCTCCGCCGTGCGGAGCTCGAGCACCAGCCGCTCGTCCTTTCCGTTGGCGAGCCAGTGGAAGATGCACAGGCCCTGCGGCGTCGGCCGGGTCTCCCGGACCACACGACCGGACGGTTCGTACACGCCATCGATGGTCACCCGACTGGCGGGTTCCCCATCGGGCTTCCGTACGCGCACCATCGCAGGAAAGCCCCGGGCCCCGCGCTTTCGCCGGCCCCGCTTCAGCCATGACCACATTCCAACGCCCACGCACCATGGGATGCGTGATGACAGCATCGCATTCATTCCGAAGCGAGGGCAACCGCGACGACGTCGTGATCGGCCGGTTTCGAGCGCGGAAACACCACTCTCGTCGATATTGACCCCTCAGGGGCGTGAGACCGGGGTCCGCCGCCAGGTCTCGCCACGGATCGTCGCCGCGGTGACGTCCCGCTCGTCGGGATCGTCGGCGAAGCGGTAGCGGAATCGGCGGACCTGGACGGCGCGCGGCGTTTCGCCATCGAAGGGGTCGTGGGCCAGCAAGTCGAGCACGCTCGGCTCGGCCCGCTGGAGCGCGCCCTGGAGCTCTCGGGCGACCTTCTGGTGGCTGGGACTGCCGAGCGCGGCGAACCACAAGCTCCAGTCGAGCCGGGGCATGCGTGGTGCGGCTTGGCCGGGGTGTCGGTCGAGGTCGCCAGGCTGGTAGGGCAGGGCGTAGGGCTCCCAGGTGCGGCCGTCCGTGGTCCCCTCGTAGATCCACTCGATGCGGTCGTCGGTCATGTCCGCGAAGAGGCCGTAGCCGGTGCCGGGGCCGAAGCGACCGATGGCGTGGGTCGCTTCGAGGACCGGTTGGGGCAACGACTGGTAGCCGAAGAGGGTGCCGAAGAGCGGGACTGCGCCGAGCGCGAGGGTCGCTGCGGCGAGCAGGAGAGTGGGCGCACGAGCGGGGCGGCGTTCGGCGCGACCGGGGCGCTCGCCGATGAAGCGCCATGTTCGCAGCCACTCGTCGTCGAGGAGCGGGAGCGCCATCGCCGCGCTCAGCAGGTTGAAGAAGCCGAAGTTGCCGGTGAGCGCGATCAGGACCTGGAGCGCCAGCAATCCGATGGCGCCGACGCGGCGCGGCCAACCGCGGACGAGCAAAAGCAAGGGGAAGCCGAGCTCGATCACGAAGACGGTGATGACGGAGGTCGCGTGCACCCAGTGCGGCAGCGAGTGGACGAGGGGGCTCAGCGGGTTCGGCAGCGGCTGGGTCCAGTAGTGCAGATCCATCGCGCCGAGCGAGGCCCAGTCGGGATCGCCGCTCGCGAGCTTCACCACGCCGCTCGCGAACATGAGCCGACCGAAGAGAAAAGCGTGCGCGGCCCAGACCAGCCGGTGCGGGTCTCGCGGCCCCTCGCCGGTGCGGGTCTTCAGCGGCTCTCGTCGCCACGGCGCGAGCGCGATGGCGACCACGCTCGCTTCGAGCAGGAGCAGGTCCCACTGGTACGCCATGAAGGGCCCGCCGGCCTTCTGCAGCGAGAGGTAGAAGAGGAAGCAGAGCGCGACCATCAGCCGCGGCAACCACCCGAGCATCAGCGCGAGCGCGCACGCGGCGCCGACGATCCACAGCAGGTGCAGCTCGGTGTTCGACGCCCCCCACCACGCGAGGGTCGGCAGCTCCCAGAAGCCCAAGTCCCCCTCGGCGTAGGCGGCGAGTCGCTCCTTGACCGGCAGCAGGCCGCGTCCGCCGATGAGCCCCGGGAGCTGGAGCCCGAAGTCGACGAACGCGATCAGGTGCACCAGTCCGAGCAACCGCAGGTACGCCCAGGTGCCGAGGGCGTAGGTGGCGCGCGGGCGAAGCCGGCCCAGGAAGTCGGCGTCGCTCGCGTCGTCGCTCATGCGCGGTAGGCGTCGGCCATGGCCTCGCAGAGCGCCGGGACCCATTCGCCGGCGGTCCCTTCCAGGAAGAGCCCGGCGCCAGTGTGCTCGACCATCTCGGAGAAGGGGTTCGGCTCCGGGTTCACCACGATCGAAGGCGTGCCGCGCTTCGCGCAGAGCATGCCGATCTGCATCGGGAGGTTGGTCGCGCCGGTGGTGCCGACGACGACGAGCAGCGATGCGGAGGCGGCCGCACGGAGCGAGCTCTCGAAGCGGAAGCGCTCCTCGTCGTAGCACTCGTCGAACCAGAGCACGTGCGGTCGCGCCGGCCGACCACCGACCTCCAGGAGCGCGCGCTCGGCGTCGGTGAGCGTGCGGCCGCGCGGCCATTGGGTGGGCACGCCTTCGGGGATCGCCACGCACTCCACGCCGCCGACCGGCCGCATCTGGTCGATGTTGCCGTGAATGGCGAAGACCCGCTCCGTGCCCGCGCGTTGGTGCAGGCCGTCGACGTTCTGGGTGACCAGCTGGAAGCGATCGCCGATCGCCTGCTCGAGGTCGACCAGGGCGCGATGGGCGGCGTTCGGCTCGGCGCCGCGGCAGACGCCTCGGCGGTAGAGGTACCAGGACCACACCTCGTCGGGCATCACGGAGAACGCGGCCGAGGTGGCCATGTCCTGCGGTCGGTAGTTCTTCGAGCCGACCTTCCAGTAGCCCTCTTCGCCGCGGAAGGTCGGGATGCCGCTCTCGGCGGAGATGCCCGCGCCGGTGAGCCAGAGGACCGGCCCCGCTTCCTTCGCGCGCTCGGCGATGAGCGCGGTCGCTGCGGGCAGCGTGCTCATCGGCTGGGCAGCGGGACCATCGGCCGCTTCGGGTGGCGCCGGTAGAGGATCACGATGCGACCGATCGCGCCGACGACGTACGCGCCGCAGTGGGTCGCCAGGTACTCGCCGGCCTCGTTCTTGTCGACGGGCGCCCCCTCGAGGACCTTCACCTTGACGAGCTCGTGGGTGTCGAGGGCGTCGAGCACGGCTTCGGCGAGCTGGGGCGTGAGTCCGGAGTTGCCCACGCGGACCAGCGGATCGAGATGATGCGCCTCCCCTCGGAGGAACTTCTTCTGCTTGCTGGTCAGGGGGGATTTGGGCCGCTTTTCGATGCCGGCTTCGTTCGTGGTCTCGGTCATTCCATCACCATGGCCGGGATGGTGACTCCACCGGCGGCTGCGTGCAGCCCGACGAAGGTCAGCGACTCCGGGATGGTCGGGTTCGCGTCGGGGTTGCTCGAGAGGTTCGGGTCCAGGTGGGCGATGTCGATGGCGTCGACCACCTTCAAGCCCGCCTCTTCGTCGCGGGTCGCGCCGGCCTGCGGGCGGCCGTCGCCAACGGGCGTGTTGAGGCGCTCGCGGAGCGCGTCGTAGCGGCTGGTGCTACCGATCAGCCCGCACGCGATGGCGAGGATGGGCGCGTCGATCGCGGCGCCGTCGAAGGAGCGGAGGCCGGCCGCGGCCTGCCAGCCGTCTTCCGGAATGGCGGCGCCGCCGACCGCGCCGAGATCGACCGGCAGCCGGCTCGGGAAGTACCACTCCGCGAAGTTGCTCCGGCCGTGGGTGAAGGACTGCGAGAGGTCGGCGATGGAGGTGACCTCGCCGGCGTCGGGGGCGTCCAGCCAGGTGTAGGTGGTCTCCGGCTCGCTCGGTCGCAGCAGGGTGTCCGACCCGAGCAGGCCCATGTACTCCTCGGTCGGTCCGACCAGCGTCCCGAGTTTGGCGCGGGCGAACGCGAGCGGGCCGTGCTGGTCGTCGAAGCCGAGCGCGAGGGCCGTGGCGTTCGACATCGGCGGGATCTGGTTGCGGTTCAAGGAGAGCAGGGTGCCGAGCACGTTGTCGCGACGGATGTCGTCGACGACGGCGTCGGGATCGCGGAGCGCTCGCAGCGAGAGGACCTCGGTGCGGGTGTAGATGGCGACGCCGAGGAGCGGCAGCTCGGTGTAGGGGCTTCCATCCCGGATGCCGTTCACGCCGGGCTGTGGGAGACCACCGACGGTGCTCCCTTCGAGGTAGACCGTCTCGTCGGTGGGGGCCGAGCCGAGCACGCCGTCCACCAGGATGATCCCGGCGAGCTCGTCGAAGCCGTTGGTCGCCTCCGCCCCGTCGCCGAAGCGCCAGGCGGCGTAGGCCTCCGCGAAGGACGCGCCGAGCGAATGGCCGAGGAGGAACGTGCGGGTGCGGCGGTGCTCCTCGGGGATCACGCCGATGACCGCGTGCAGATCTTCGACGTGCGTCTGCAGGCCCCACTCGGACATGTAGGGCACCTGCGACTGGCGGACGTAGCCCTCGAACTCGACGCCACCGACCGTGTCGCCGTCGAAGTAGTAGCCGTTGGCGATCTCCGGGTCGTCTTGGGCCTCGGCGGCGTCGGCGCCGCGCAGATCCTCGAGGAGGTTGGCGCGGCGGTCGATGGCCCAGACCTCGATGTTCTCACCACCCTCCAGTCCCTCCCGGACCATGGCTCGGGCGAGGCCGTCGATGCTGCCG
Source organism: Deltaproteobacteria bacterium (assembly GCA_017644045.1). Lineage (GTDB taxonomy): Bacteria > Myxococcota_A > Polyangia > Polyangiales > Houyiibacteriaceae > UBA1660. The sequence continues at coordinate 389,129 of JAEPMI010000004.1, read as the reverse complement.
CCACCGCCGAGAAAGCCGGGCATGGCGATCACGATCGCGCGGGCCTCGGCCGGGGGGTCCGTGTCGACCCGGTAGCGGAGCACCTGGGTGTTGTTGAGCTCCGCCGGGGTAGTGTCGCCGGTCTCGGGGTTCGGCGCGGGTGTCGCCCCAGGCACCAGGAAGATGTCGCGACGCACGCCCGTCTCGGGGACGGTCGACGCCGGCATCTCCGCGAAGGGGTGGTCGATGGGCGGCACGAACATGTCCTCCATCGGGATGTACATGTCGGCGGAGTCGTCGGTGGTCGAGTCGTCGTCACCGCAGGCGACGAGCGAGAACGAGAGGAAGAGGCAGGCAAAGCGCATGTCCACCTGGATAGCGCGGAAACCGTCCCCATTGAAAGCCAGCCCACCACCGTGCCGCCAGGCAACACCAGGGGGAGTGTCCCCTAGGTGTGCCGCTGGGGCACGTTCAGCGTCGGCGACGGAGCGCGAGGACGAGGAGCCCGAAGAGTAGGAGAGCGCCCGGGAGCTCTCGAGCGGCGAGGGTCGTGCAGCCGCAGCCACCGTCGTCGCCGCCATCACCGTCGGTGTCGGTCGATCCGTCGAAGCGGGTCGAGCCATCGGGCCGTGGAGCGGTCCCGCCGTCGCCTCCGATGCCTGCGTCCGGGCCCGGCAGGTCGCGCTCGACCACGAGCGTGAGCCGAAGGTCGAAGCTCAAGTCACTCGAGCTGCCGCTGGCCTGCTTCACCAGCGCGGCGATGACGTTCTCGCCGGTGGTGAACACGCTGCCGTCGATGGTCCGGCTCGCGCGTGCGTCGTCTCCGTCGCTGCCGCTCGAGAAGGTGTCGTGGTCGAGGCCGTCGTCGACGTGGATCCCGAGCACCTGGCTGCCGTTCACGAAGACGGCGATCGCGTCGTCGTAGAGCACGTCGAGCTCGGCGCGGGTGACCTCGCCGTCGAGCGCGATCGACTGGCGGAAGTAGACCGTGGGCACGTTCGGGTCGGCGTCGAGGAGCTCGGTGACTTCATCGCCGTCCCCGTAGCCGAGCTCGGCGTTGCCTTCGGGCCAGCCGCCGGTCGTGGTGTTCCAGTCGGCCGTCGGCGCGGTCGGTCCATCGTGGTACTCCCAGCGGCCGCCGAAGGCGATCGGCTCGAAGGTGCGCGTACCCACCAGCGAGAAGTTGCCGCTCTCGTCGGTGCGCGTGGCGTCGGCGGTGTCCGTGACGCGCACTCGGGCCTCGTCCGTGCGGACCTCGGGGGCGGTGACGACCAGCTCGCCGTCGTTGGGGGTGCTCGCCTCGAGCTCACCCCAATGGTCGCCGCCGTCGAGGCTGAGCTCGACCCGCACGTTCGCCGTATCGTCCGGCGCGAGCCAGCGAAGGGGCAAGGGCGCGCCTGCGGCGATGGTCTCGCCGCCGAGCGGCGACACCAGGAGCAGCGCGTCCTCGACGCCCTTCACCAGCGTGAGCTCGTCGGTGACCTCGCCGTCGCGGCGGATGTTGCGCAGGGTGATGGTCGGGCCGCTGACGTCGAAGATCACCGAACCCTGGTCCAGCTCGCTGAAGTACATGAGCGGATGGTCGGCCGAACCAGAGACACCTGCGCCGCCGTGGCCGGCGACCACGTAGACCGTGCCGTCGTTGGCGTCGTAGGGGCCATCGCCGTCGATGCGCCCGTCGCCGGTGTCGACCAGGTACCCCGCCGCCGTGGTCGGTGTGTCGAAGGCGCCGCGCGCGAGGAAGGAGCGCTCGTAGATGTGCGAGTGGCCGCCGAAGATCAGGTCGGCGCCGTAGCTCTCCAGGATCGGCAGCGCGTTCTCGCGCATCTGGACCAGCTGGGACTCGTTGTCGGAGTCGTGGCTGCCCTTCGTGTAGGGCGGGTGGTGCCAGAAGGCGACGATCCACGTGGCGTCGGCAGCGGCGAGGTCGGCGTCGAGCCACTGGAGCATCGCGCCGTCGACAGAGCGCGGGCTGTCGTGGGAGTCGAGGACCACGAAGTGAACGTTTGCGTGGTCGAAGGAGTAGTAGGCCTCGGTGCCCGAGGGCATGCCGCCGGCGACGCCGTCGCGCGGGAGCACGTAGGCGTCGTAGTAGGGACCGGACTCGGTGCCCGAGTCCGCCGTGCGCCCCTCGTGGTTGCCCATCGCCGGCCAGCAGTTGGTGGACCGGAGAATGTCCGAGTACATCCCGAAGAAGTTGTCGGTGAACTCGTTGGTCGTTCCATCGGCGTAGGCCATGTCGCCCACGTGCAGGTAGATGTCCGGTGGCTGCGCCCCGACCCAGCCGAGCATCGCGTCGCGGACCTCGGCCTGTCGTGAGCCGCCGGTGCCGGAGTCGCCGACCACCCAGACGCGGAACGCGGTGTCGCTGCCGACCTCGGGGGCGGTGGTGAAGTGGTCGGTCGCCGCGGCGGCGGCCGGGCAGCCGCTCCCGTCGGTCGCCGCGTAGAAGTACTCGGTGAGCACGTTCAGCCCCGTGAGCCGCGCCTCGTGCTGACTGCCGCTCGTGCTCGCCACGACACGCTCGGTGAGCGCGTTCGGCGCGGTGCCGTAGCAGACCTCGCCGGCGGCGTTTCCGTCCCGCCAGACGATGGTGACCTCGGTCGGCGTGAGGCGCTGCAGGTAGGGCGCACGCTGCGCGGTGGCAGTGGCCGAGAGCAGGAGCGCGACGGTCAGGATGGCGGCTCTCATCGGCTCGCCTCCGTCGCCGCGAGGAGGGCGGTGGCCCGGGCCGCGAGCTGCGGTGAGGCGGCGCGAACTCGCTCGGCCTCCGCGCGTGCCTCGGCCGTTCGGCCCACGGCCGCGAGCGCCTCGGCCCGGATGAGCCGCGAGGCGACCGAGCGTCGTCGTCGGTAGACGCGCTCGGCGTCGGCCAGCGCTGCGAGGTAGGCGCGCACGGCGTCCTCGGTGCGGCCGGCCTCCGCGAGCACGGCGCCGCGGAGGAGGAGCCAGGTGCTCTTCGCGCGCGCGTGGCGGACCTGGGTGTCGATGGCCCTGAGCGCGTCGTCGTGGCGCCGGAGCTGGCGGAGCACCTGGATGCGCGCCTGGACGAGCACGGTCGCGTTGCCGAGTCGGCGGGCGTGGACCGCGTAGACCGCCTCGGCCTCGGCAGGTCGCCCGAGCCGCTCGAGCGTTCGACCGTGGCCGAGCGCGAGGTCGACCGTCAGCAGCCGCGCCACGGCGGCCTCGTAGTCGGCGAGCGCGTCGGTGAGGCGACCGGCGTCCGCCCGGATGCGCGCCCGCGCGGCGAGCGCCTCGACCGATCCCGCCGCGACCGCTGGGTCGAGCTCCGCCTCCGCTTCGTCCAGTCGCCCGCGCTGGCGCCAGACTTCGGCCCAGAGTACGGCGCGCCCGATCGCGTCGCCCGGCTCGAGGGTCGCTGCCATCCGTAGGTCCGAAGCGGCCTCGTCTGCGAACCCTTCCTGCAACCAGAGCTCCGCGCGCTCGACCAGGAGGGGCGCGCTCGGGTGGGCCGCGATCCGTTCCGTGAGCTCCTCGATGTCGTGGTTCGGCGGATCGTGAGCCAACGCCGTGCTCGCACCGAGCACGAGGACGGGGACGAGGACGATGAGGGGACGAATCATGTCGCTTCTCCGATCAGCTCTTCCCGCACCAGGGCCTCGATGCGGTCGACGCTCGCCGTGAGCCCGTGGTCGTCGTCGACCGCGATGAGCTCCACGTTCGAGTGCGCTTCAGCGTAAGCCACCGAGGATTCGAAGGGCACCACCTCGTCGTGACGACCGTGCACGATCCATGTCGGGCAGGTGACGGCCGGGGCCGGATCCAGCGGGCGGCAGCGGTCGAGGAACGACCAGCTGAGCCGCGAACCCCGTTCGAGCGGGAGCCAGCCGGTCTCCTGCCATTGGGCCATGAGCTCCGCGCCGAGCAGGCTCGGCCACCGATCGGTGAGGCCGAAGCCAGGGCAGAGCAGCACCATCCGCCGGACGCGCTCGGGGTGCCGCGCCTGGAAGAGGGCGCTCATCCAGCCGCCGTAGCTCGAGCCGATCAGTAGCCACTCGTCGCCTTCGGTCAGCCGATCGAGGTGCTCGAGGCCGGCGACCGGGTCGAGCTGCTCGAGCGAGGGCTGGTTCAGGTCCGGCAGCTCGAGCTCGTGCTCCGGCGCGAGCCGCTCGCGGAGGAGCGTGCCCTTGTAGGATTGCGGCCCGGAGCCGAGGCCGTGGAGGTAGGCGAGGCGCATCCGCCGAGGATGCCACGGGCCCGTCTCCGGCCGCCGGGGACAAAGGCCCTTGCCCTGGGGGGCGCGAGTGCCAGACTGCGGCCCCATGCTTCGACTCCAGGACACCATGACGGGCGAGAAGCGCCCGCTCGAGACGCAGGAAGAGAACCTCGCGAAGGTCTACATCTGCGGGCCCACGGTCTACGACTACGCCCACCTGGGGCACGCGCGCTGTTTCATCGTCTACGACGTGCTGGTCCGGCACCTCCGCGCCTCCGGCATGGCGGTCGAGTACGTCCGCAACATCACGGACGTGAACGACAAGATCCTCGGCCGCGCCATCGAGAACGGCGAGACGCCGACGGAGCTCGCCGAGCGGATGACCGAGGCGTTCTGGGAGGACATGAAGCGCCTCCGGAACCTGAAGCCGGACACCGAGCCGAAGGTCAGCGAGCACATCGACGGAATCGTCTCGATGATCGAGACCCTCATCGAGAAGGAGCACGCCTACGAGGCGGATGGCGACGTGTACTTCGCGGTCCGTTCGATGGAGGGCTACGGCAAGCTCAGCCGGCGGCAGCTCGACGACAACGAGGCCGGCGCGAGCGGCCGCCTCGACGAGGAGCACGCGAAGCGGAAGAAGGACCCCGCCGACTTCGCGCTCTGGAAGGGCAACCCGGAGGACGAGTGGGGCTGGCAGAGCCCGTGGGGCTACGGTCGCCCGGGCTGGCACATCGAGTGCTCGGTCATGTCGACCCAGCACCTCGGCGAGACCCTCGATCTCCACGGCGGTGGGCTCGACCTGGTCTTCCCGCACCACGAGAACGAGATCGCGCAGAGCGAGTGCGCCACCGGCTGCACCTTCTCGAACCATTGGATGCACAACGGCTTCGTCGAGGTGAACAAGGAGAAGATGGGCAAGAGCCTGGGCAACTTCTTCACCGCGCGTGAGCTCTTCGAGAAGCACGAGCCCGAGGGCATCCGGCTGTGGACGATGACCGTGCACTACCGCTCGCCGCTCAACCTCGACTGGGAAGAGGGCGAGACGCCTGCCGACAACCGCTTCCCGAGCCTCGAAGAGGCCGAGCGGCGTGTGGCGTATCTCTACGCGACGCGGGAGCGCCTCGGTGCGATCCCACCCAAGCGCCTGATCGACGGCGGTGAGCCGCCGGCCGACAAGCTCAGCGGGTTCCCCGCCGCGCTGAAGGCCGCGCTCGACGACGACCTGAACATGCCCAAGGGCCTCGCGGCGATGCAGGAGTTCCTCAAGGAAGTGAACGAGCTCTGCGATCGCGCCCAGGGCAAGAAGGGGCGCGTGGCCAAGAAGGCCATCGCCGCCGCGCACGCGGGCTTCGTGGCCCTCGACGCCGAGCTCGGTCTCGGTGGCCAGGACCCGAGCGCGTTCCTGACCCGCGTGCGGGACCGCCGCGCGAAGGCCGCCGGCGTGCTGCCCGCGGACGTCGAACAGAAGATCGCCGACCGGGTCGCCGCGCGTCAGAACAAGGACTTCGAGGCCGCGGACGCGATCCGCAACGAGCTCGCCGCCAAGGGCGTCGAGCTGCACGACGGCCCCGAGGGCACCACCTGGACGATGGGCTGAGGGCGTCAGCCCCCGGTCTTCTCCAACAGACGCGACGTGCGGGCGCGCGCTTCGAGGAGCGTGCGCTCCCGTTCGTTGCCAGCGAGGGCCGCAGCGCGCTCGTGCTCTTCCGCCGCCTCGGCATGACGCGCGAGTCGGTCGAGGAGCTGGCCGCGCACGGCGTGCAGGAGGTGGTAGCCCTTCAGGGCGGGCTCGTCGCGGAGCTCGTCGACCAGGTCGAGGGCTTGGGCGGCGCCGTAGGCCATCCACACCGCGACGGCGCGGTTGAGCTCGACGACCGGTGAGCCGGTGAGGGCGACGAGCGCGTCGTAGAGCGCGACGATGCGGTTCCAGTCGGTGTCCTCGGCGCGGCGCGCCCGGGCGTGGAGTGCGGCGATGGCCGCTTGGAGGGTGTAGGGGCCCAAGGGCTTGGCGAGCTCGGCCGCGCGGGCGAACGCCGCGAAGCCCCGCTGGATGAGGAGCTGGTCCCAACGGGAGCGGTCCTGGTCGAGGAGCAGGATGGGTTCGCCGGTCGGCGTCGTGCGAGCCCGTGCGCGGGACGACTGAAGCTCCATGAGCGCGAGAAGGCCGTGGGCTTCGGCGTGGTCGGGAACCAAGCGACAGAGCACGCGGCCAAGGCGCATGGCGTCGTCGCAGAGCTCGAGGCGCATCCAGTCGTCGCCGCGGCTCGCCGCGTAGCCCTCGTTGTAAATGAGGTAGACGACCTCGAGCACCGCAGGGATGCGTTCGGCGAGGGCCTCGCCGCGCGGGACCTCGAAGGGCACCCGCGCTTCGGCGATGGTGCGCTTTGCGCGGACGATCCGCTGGGCGATGGTCGCGTCGGGCGTCAGGAAGGCGCGCGCGATCTCCGCGGTGCTGAGCCCGCCGAGCAGGCGGAGGGTCAGCGCGACCCGCGCGTCGCGCGAGAGCACGGGGTGGCAGGCGACGAGGATGAGCCGCAGCAGGTCGTCGCCCACGTCTTCGTCGATCGCGGTCTCGGGGTCCGGCACGAACGCGCTCGGCGGCGCGGCCTGCGCGGCGTGGTCGTCGCGGGTCCGCTGTCGGCGCGCGCGATCGATCGCGCGGTTCTTGGCCGTGGCCATCAGCCAGGCGCCGGGGTTGTCCGGGATCCCGGTCTCCGGCCACTTCTCGAGTGCCGCGAGCAGCGCCTCCTGAGCGAGGTCCTCCGCGAGGTCGAGGTCGCGGACGATGCGCACGAGGCCCCCGATCAAGCGGGGGGCCTCGGTGCGCCACGCGGCTTCGACCGAAGCCCGTGTGGTCACTTCCGCGCGTCGATGGAGTCGCGCAGGCGCGCGTCCTGCTCCGCGACCTCCGCGGGGAAGTCCTCGGGCTCGTAGACCGGGCGGATCTCCAGCTCGGAGTCCTCGCCAGGCATGGGGTTCGGGCAGCGACGCGCCCACTCGAGCGCCTCGTCCATCGACTTCACCTGCCAGATCCAATAGCCCGCGACGAGCTCCTTGGTCGCGGCGAAGGGCCCGTCGAGGACCTTCCGCTCGGACCCGGAGAAGCGCACGCGCTTCCCCTCGCTGCTCGGCTTGAGGCCGTCGCCCGCGAGCATCAGGCCCGCGTCCACGAGCTCCTCGTTGAACTTGCCCATCTTCTCGAAGAGCTCGTCGAAGCCCTCGGGCGCTCGAGGGTCTCCGGGCAGGATGCCCGCTTCGGAATTCTTCGTGGCCTTGACGATCACCATCACTCGCATCGGTATGTCTCCGTGTGTTGCGGCGGCGAAGTGCCGCTCTCACCGACACGACGCCTGGCGGGCGCCGAGATCGACACGAGGTCAAAAAAAACCAGCTACCGGCCCCAGGCCTTGGAGAGCCACTGGATGGGCTCGTCCTCGCCGGCGGCGATGTCGTCCGACGCGGCGACCGCCGAGAGGGTGTCGAGGATGGCGGCCTGGGCTTCGGGGCGGGTCACCTGCGGAGCGAACTCCGCGAGCTTCTTCCGGCTCGTGAACGTGGTCTTGGCGCTCGCGACGGCGGCCTCGAAGCGCTCGTCGCCGAGGGCTTCCTTGATCTTCGCGACCTCGGCGGCTTCCTCGGGGCTGTACTCCCCGTCCGCCTGGACCACTTCGCGCAACATCCCCATCAAGAGGGTGGCTTCGTCTGCCGTCAACGTGCTCAAGCTCATCGTCGTCTCCTTGGCGCGGAGCATCCCAGGGGTGGGGCCGGTCGTCCAGAGCGCTCGAGAGCGGGAGTGCACGTGAGGTCCGAGATGTGCGACATTGGCCGCGATGGGGGCACCCGAACCGGTCGCGAGTGGATCGCTCGAAACGACACCGTTCGCGCACATCTTGATCTCCGTCACGAGCAAGGGGCTCGCGGGGACGCTCGCGGTCTGGGCGCCGGCCGGGCAGCCGGGCCAGGATCGGATCTACTTCGAGAACGGTCGCATCACCAAGGCGCGGCTGCTCGAGGGCTCCTCGAACCTCGCACGAGGGATGCTGCCGCTCTTCCGACGCGAGACCATGTACGCATTCTACGAGGCAGACCTCGTGGGCGACGGTCAGCTCGAGGGCGAAGTCGACGTCCGCGCGCTGCTGATCGCCGGTTTGCGCGGCGGTATCCGCGAGAGCGCCGCCGATGCCATCCTGGCGCGCTTCGCCGGGAAGCCGCTCCGAGTCACCCGCCGTACCGACCTCGCGGCCTACCAGTTCCTCCCGAAGGAGCGGTCGTTCCTCGACATGTTTCGCGCGGTGCCCATCTCGATCGAGCAAGCGCTGGTCGACGCGGGCGACCAGAAGGTCGCCAAGCGCGTCCTCTACGCGCTCGCGATCACCCAGGCGCTCGAGATCTTCGAGGGGACCTTCGAGCGCCAGTCGTTGACCGAGATGGGGCGCGCAGCCGCCGGTCGCGCGAAGCCGGCGCCCGCCGCTCCTTCCGGCGCACCCGCCGCGCCGAGCGCGCCGCCCGTGTCCACGTCGCCCACTCCTCCCGTGTCCGCACCGCCGCAGCCGGGCGCGCCGCCGGCGGCCGCTGGACCCGCGTTCTCCGACCGGCCTCCGTCGGGCGAACGCCGACGACCTCGAAGCGCGGCGCCGCCACCGCCCGAGCCGCCCGCCGGGCTCTCGCCCGAGCTCACCAAGCGCTGGAAGGAGGTCGTCGCTCGCTCGGAGGCGCTCGAGGACCAGAACTACTACCAGATGCTGAAGGTCGAACAGGCGGCGAGCGCCGACGCCATCCGCGACGCGTACTTCGCACAAGTGAAGGTCTGGCATCCAGACCGTCTGCCTCCGGAGCTGGAGCCTCTGCGCGACCTGACGGAGCGCATCTTCCAGCACCTCACCGGCGCCCACGAGACGCTCACCGATCCCGAGGAGCGCGGCAAGTACCTGAAGCAGGTCCAGGACGGAGGCGGCACGCCGAAGGCCGACCGCGAGCTCCAGCGGATCCTCAGCGCCGCGATGGAGTTCCAGAAGGTCGAGGTCCTCATCCGCCGGAAGGACTGGACCCGCGCCGAGCAGCTGGTGCTCGACCTGCTCGAACAGGTCCCGGACGAAGCCGACTACCACGCGGCGCTCGGCCTCATCCGCTGGCAGGCCGTGGGCGACGAAGGCATGGACGCCGCGCTCGTGCAGCTCGACCGGGCGCTCGAGCTCAGCCCGAACCACGAGCGCGCGCTCATGGCGAAGGCGCGCATCTACGACCGGCGCGGCAATCGGGCGGGCGCGGTCCGGCTCTTCGAGAAGGTCGTCGCCATCAACCCGAAGAACGTCGACGCACAACGGCAGGTGCGCCTGGCGAAGATGCGCGGTCAGGACAGCGGAGCGCATACCGCCGCCAAGGACTCCGATCGCCCGAAGAAGAGCGAGGGAGGCCTCTTCGGCAAGCTCTTCGGCGGCAAGAAGTAGCCGCTCGTTCGCTACTCCTCGATTCGGAGTGCGTGCAGGTAGCCGTCTTCGGAGCCGAAGACCAAGAGACCGGTCGCGGTCAGGATCGGCGCGGAGTCGACGTCGCCGCCGGTGCCGTGAATGAAGCGGAGGTCACCGCTCGGCGCCAGGGCGTAGAGGTAGTCGTCGTGGGCGCCGAAGTAGAGGTTGCCATCCCGGTCGACGAGCGCGCCGGACTCGACACCCACCTCGGTGGAGTCGGCGACGGTGACCGGGAAGAACCAGCGGATCGCGCCGTCGCTCGGAGAGAGCGCGACCAGCCGCGGGCGCGGCCCGTAGACGCCGGCGAGGATGCTGCCGTCGGAGCCGACCGCGACCGGTGCTCGGACGTACCCTTCGAGGTCCGTGGACCATCGCACGTTCCCGTCGCGGTCCAGGCTGTGGACCTTGTGGTCGTCCGAGCCGAAGTAGAGGTGCCCTTCGTCGCTGAGCATCGGGCTCGAGTCGACGTCTTCACCGGTGCGGTACTGCCAGCGTAGCCGACCGTCCGGCGCGACCGCGTAGACGTGGTCGTCCTGGCTGCCGAAGTAGATCGTGCCGTCGTCGTCGATGGCGGGGGTGCTGAAGATCTTGCCGTTCGCGTGGTAGCGCCACGCGACGGTGCCGTCGGTCTCGACCGCCCAGAGGTCCGGGCCCGCGCCGAAGTGGAGCCGACCGGGCGAGCCGTCCACCGCCGGACCGAGGACGATCCCGGTGTCCGCGTCGTCCTCGACGTCGAGGCGCCAGCGCACGTCACCGCTCCTCGTGAACGAGGTCACCACCTTCGCGTCCGAGCCGACGTAGAGGTTGCCCTCGCCGTCGACCGCCGCCGTGGACCACACCGGCCCGCGCAGGTCGTACTTCCAGCGCTCGTTGCCGTGCTCGTCGAGCGCGTAGAAGAAGCCGTCGTGCGAGCCGACGTAGATGCGGCCGTCCGCGGTTGCGATCGGCTGCGCGGTGATGCGGCTGCCGGTCTCGAACTGCCACGCCGGGATCGCGCGAGGCGGACCGGGGTAGGGGCTGCGGCCCGAGTGCCGCCGGTCGAGGCGATAGGTGGTGGGCGGTCCGGGCTCGAGTGGCTCGAGGGCGCCGGCGCGCTCCTCGTCTGGCGCGCGGTCGGCTGGGCCGCGTACGGGGATCCCAGGGGCCTCCATCGCGGGCTCGATGTCCTCTTCGCTTTGTCGCGAGAGCCAGAGGAAGATCACCGCGCCGATCGCGCCGATCCACATGCCAGCCAGGGTGAGGCGCTGCCGGGTCACCGGCGGGGCGTAGCACGCGGAGCGGTGCGACCACCACCGCCCGGCGGCGGCCGCCGTCGAATCCGCCACCCGTCGCCGGCGGAGAGTATCGAAAGCGTCGGCGATCGCTACGGCGATCGCTGGCGCGCGAGCTGCAGTGTCGGAACCCATGGCCGCTTCCGACCACGTCGCCGATCGGGTCCCGGAGACCCTCGTTCGTCCGGGCCCCCGCGAGCGGCTCCGCTCGCTGCCCGGTGAAGCGCTGGGCGACGAGGAGCTGCTCGTCGCCATTCTCGGGACGGGCGGGGCCGGCCGCTCCGTACACGATCTGGCCGCGCTCGTCCTCGACCACATCGGCGGCGTCGAGGCGCTGGCGGGAATGGCGGTCGAAGGGCTGCAGACGATCGCCGGGATCGGCCCCAGCAAGGCGGCGCGCCTGGTGGCGGCGGTCGAGCTCGGCCGCCGGGCGCTGACCCGCCCGCTCCCACGAGGAAAGCGGCTGCTCGCGAGCCGCGACGTGGACGCGGCCCTGCGGCCTCGGCTGGCGCGGGCCGCGGTCGAGCATTTCCTGGCGATCCCACTGGACGCGAAGAACCGTCCGATGGGCGAGATCCGGATCGCCGTCGGGGGACTGAGCGCGTGCCCGGTGCACCCGGCGGACGTGTTCCGGCCGTTGCTCCAGCGGGCCGCGAGCGGGGTGGTGTTCGTGCACAACCACCCGAGTGGGAGCCCCGACCCCAGCCCCGAGGACCGGGCGCTCACGGTTCGGCTCGTCCGGGCGGGCGCCCTGCTCGGCGTGCGGGTGCTCGACCACGTGATCATCGGCCACGAGGGCTATTTCAGCTTTCTCGACGCCGGATGGATGACCGACCTGGAGGACGACGAATGCCCCTGATCCTGTGCTTTCTGCTCCATGGCGCCCCGGCGCCGACCCCACTTCCGGCGCTCGCGCCGACCCGGGCCGAAGCGCTCGGCCCCACTGGACCACGGCTCGAGCGCTCGGCTCCACCAGAACGCCGCGCCCTGCTCCGAACGGGGGTTCGGGTCGTCGCGGGCGGGGAAAATGCCGCTCCGAGAGAACGCCCGAAGACGCCGTCGCTGCCCCGCGCGCGGTTCAGCCCGGTTGAAGGGCGCTACGCGCCCTGAGCACGCCCGCTGCGGTCGTCCCCTCACGCTCGAAAATGCTCTGGCATTTCCTCGGCTCGCGGACACCCCATCGAACGCACCCAGACCACGGATCTCCCGTCAACCGGTCTGAACCGCGCTTGACACCCTCCCGGCCGCGTGCTTACTTCCGCTCCCTTTTGGAGGCGCCGGCGTACGGGGCCTCGCATACGTTTCGGAGAGTTTCCCGTGAAGCGCACTTACCAGCCCAGCCGAGTGAAGCGGAAGCGCAGCCACGGTTTTCGTGCCCGCATGAAGACCAAGGGCGGCCGTAAGGTCCTCGCCCGTCGGCGCGCCAAGGGCCGCAAGCGGCTCACCGTCAGCACCTACAGCAAGTGAGCGGGTCCGCCGGGGCCACACTCGGCGACGCCACATGACGGAGCAGCTCCGTCCGAGCGACCGGATCAAGCAGCGGCGAGACTTTCGCCGGGTGCAGGGATCCGGCGTGCGTGCGCACACGCGTCACTTCGTTCTGACGCTCGACCGGAGCCCGCACGAGGCGGGCCGGATCGGCATCACCATCACCCGCAAGGTCGGCAATGCCGTCGAGCGGAACCGGGTGAAGCGGCTGGTCCGCGAGGTCTTCCGGCGTAACCGCGAGTGGTTCCCGCCCGGGCTCGACGTGGTGTTCATCGCCAAGCGCGGCGCGCCCACGATCGACTACGAGACCCTCCGGGAAGAGGTGCGCCGTGCCAGGCGTACTCTCCAGCGCCGGGCAGCGGAGCTGCTCGCGGGCGACGTTTCGCTTGCGCCGGAGGCCGATTGACGGCAAACGGTCTCGTCGAGCGTAGTAGTCACCGACCCTCGACGCTCCCATTCGGACCTTCCCGGCCAACTCTCGCCGGCACCCCTTCCCGGTCCCGCACTCCATGGACAATCCCAAGCGACAGTTAGCCTTCCTCGCCGTCCTCGGTCTGATCGCCGGCGGGCTCTACTTCGCGGACACGTTCGCGGGCCCGAGCGACGCGAGCCCCGAGACACCGGCCGCCTCCACCGAAGAGGGCGCCGCCGCCGCCGAATCGGGTGAAGAGGAAGAAGCCGCCGAAGAGGCGGAGCCTTCCGTCGATGAGGCCGCGCGAGCCGAGGCCGAAGAGATCTTCACGATCGACACGGAGCAGTTCGCGGCGCGCTTCTCGACCCTGAACACCGGCATGGTCGGCTTCCGACTGAAGTCGGAGCGCTGGACCGACGACCAGGGTGACCCGCTCGACATGGTCACCACCTGGAAGGAGCACGCCTACACCCTCCAGATCCGCCCCCGCGGGATCACGATCCCGGATGACGCCGTCTGGCAGGGCGAGCAGGTGGACGATCGCACCGTGCGCTTCCGCCTGGAGGTCGACGGGTTCCTCGTCGTTCGAAAGATCGAGGCCGGCCAGGATCCCTACCAGCTCTGGTCCACCGTTCGGATCGTCAACCTGGGCGAGGCCACGCGGCCCGTCGCGGTGGCGCACTTCGCCTACGACTACGTCGAGCGCGAGAAGGAAGAGGGCGGCTTCATCGGTCGTCCCTCGACCTCGATGGTCACCGGCACCTGCAAGTACGGCGACGACGACGTCGAGCGCCTCGACGCCAGCACCCTGCGCGAGACCGCCCAGGAGCGCTGGGGCACGGCGATCGACCCTGGCATCGGTTTCGGTCCCGGCGTGGATTTCGTCTCGCTCACGAGCGCGTACTTCGCGACCGCTCTGGCACCCGACGGCGGTCGCGCACAGCGCTGCATCGTCAGCGGCACCCACGTCGGTGGCTCCACCGACGACGACTCCTGGATGGGTACGCTCTTCGAGGCCGAGCTGCGGGGCCCGCGGGTGGAGCTCGCCGGCGGCGAGTCCACCGTCTCCCGCACGCTCGCCTTCGTCGGCCCCACCGACCGCGACGCACTCTCGGCCGCCGGGCACGGCCTGACCGAGGTGGTCGACCTCGGTTGGTTCAGCTTCATCGCGAACGGCTTCGCCGAGCTCCTCGAGAGCATTCACGGCGTGGTCGGCAACTGGGGCCTGGCCATCATCCTGCTGACGATCTTGGTCAAGATCGTCTTCTTCCCGCTCACTTGGCACAGCTTCAAGGCGATGGGGAAGATGCGGAAGCTCAAGCCGCAGATCGACGCCATCAACGAGAAGTACGGCGACGATCGCGAGAAGAAGGGCCACAAGGTAATGGAACTCTACCGGAAGGAGAAGGTGAACCCAGCCGCGGGTTGCCTGCCTTCCTTGCTCCAGATGCCCGTGTGGTTCGCGCTCTACCGCTCGCTCTCGACGAACGTCGAGCTCTATCACGCGCCGTTCACGCTCTACTGGACGGACCTGAGCTCGCCGGATCCCTACTACGTGCTCCCCGTCTTCGTCGCCTTGCTGATGCACGTTCAGCAGCGCCTCACGCCGACCACGGCTGACTCCGCGCAGATGAAGATGATGATGTACTTCATGCCGCTCATGATCGGCGCCTTCATGCTCTTCCTGCCGGCAGGCCTCTGCTTGTACATGGTGACCAACTCGGTTCTCACCATGCTCCAGCAGCGCGCCATCTACGCGAAGCTGGACCGGGAAGAAGAGGCGAAGAACGCCACCGCGAGCACCCTCGACGACGAGGATGACTCGGGCGATGAGCCGGACGACCTGCAACCGACCGAAGCCCTCGCCGGGGCGAGCGCCTCCGCGCGCCGCCGCAGCATCAAGCGAGGCAAGAAGAGGCAACGCCGTGGATGAGCGCAAGGACAAGCCGCAAGATGGGGCTCTCTTCGTCGCCGAAGAGCCGGCCGACGCTCGTGAGAGCGACCCCCGCGACCAGAAGAAGAACGGCGCCGCCGTCTCTTTCGAAGCCGACGGGAAGGCCGAGGAAGCCGCCGAGCTCCTGGACGTGATCCTGGACATCATGGACCGCGACGTGGACGTCGACATCCGCGAGGACTCCGAGGAGCAGATCGTCCTCGACGTCGTCGGTCCGGACGCCGGCCGCGTCATCGGGAAGAAGGGCGCCGGGCTCGACGCGCTCCAGTTCCTGGCCAACAAGATCGTCAACCGCTCGCCCGAGGGCCGTCGCTTCGTCATCGTCGACAGCGGCGACTACCGCGAGCGCCACGACAAGGGCCTCGTGAGCCTCGCCCAGCGCGAAGCCAAGCGCGCGGTGAAGGAAGGCCGGGTCGTCACGCTCCAGCCGATGAGCGCCCGCGATCGCCGAGTCATTCACCTGTCGCTCGCCAAGCTCGAAGAGGTGACCACCGCCTCGCAGGGTCACGGCCAGGGTCGCCGGATCCAGATCATCCCGGCGCGCCGTCGCGGCCGTCGCTGAGAGTCGGATCGTGAGCACGGAGTCGCCCGTCACCAAGCTCGGCGACTACGAGCTCGTGGCTCGGGTCGCCCAGGGCGGGATGGCCACGCTCTACCTCGCCCAGAAGATCGGCGAGGAGGGCAAGCCGCTCGCCGTGAAGGTGATCCACCCGCACCTCCAGGACGACTGGGAGGCGACGCGGTGGTTCATCGACGAGGCGCTCATCGCGATCCGGCTCAAGCACCCGAACGTCGTCGCGGTTCACGAGCTCGGCGAGGAGGACGGCACCTACTTCCTCGCGATGGAGTACGTGCACGGCTGCACTCTGGCGAACCTCCTAGCGCTCGCGCAGCGACGGGGCGTCGCGATCGATCCGCGATTGATCGCGTGGATCGGCAGCGAGATCTGCAAGGGCCTGCACCTGGCCCACGAGCTCAAGGGCGACGCGGGCGAGCTGCTCAACGTCATCCACCGCGACCTGAGCCCGCAGAACGTCCTGCTGAGCCACACCGGCGAGGTGAAGCTCATCGACTTCGGCGTCGCGAAGGCGGAGGGGCGCGCGCGGCGCACCAGTCACGGTGAGGTGCGGGGCAAGCTCCGCTACATGTCGCCGGAGCAGGCGGCGGCCGAGCCGATGGACCGGCGCGCCGATCTCTTCTCGCTCGGCGTCGTGCTCTGGGAGGCGTCCGCGCAGCGGCGGCTGCACCCGGACCTCGAGATGGTCGAGCTGCTCGACGCGCTCCGGAACCCACAGATCCCCTCGCTTCACTCGATCCGCCAGGGCGTGCCCGGCGAGCTCGACGAAGCGGTCCAGTGGTCGACACGTCCTCTCGCGGAGCAGCGACCGTCGAACGCGGCAGACCTCGGCGCGCTCCTCGCCCACGCCGCCGGCCCGATCGGCAAGCGGGAGTTGGTCGAGGTGATGCGCACGCTCGTGGGACCACAGCTGGTGAAGAGCGCGCGCTCGTTCCCGAAGCCCTTCGTCGAGGCGCTCGCGCTCGACCAGCTCGAGCCGACGAACCCGCGAGGGGAGGGCACCGGCCCCGTGCTGCTCGATCGACCCGAGGCCGCGGCTCCGTCACAGCCGTCCCAGCCCTCCGAACGTCGTCGCCGAGGGAGCGCCGGACCGAAGTCGACCTCGGCGCAGGGCTGGCTCTTCGTGCTCGCGCTCGCGCTGGCGATGGGCGGTATCGCCGCCGCCGCGGCCTACCTGCTCTGACCCTTCCGGCGGTGCCGGCTGGCAGCTTCGCTACGGCGGGCTCTTCCGTGTCGGGGTGACGCCGGACGAGTCACAGCCGGACAGCGCAAAGGGGAGGGTGAGGGCGATACAGAGTCGCTGGTATTTCACCATGCCGGATCTTCGGGTCTGCCCCCTCAGTGAGCAGCGGACTTGGCTTTCCCTCGATTACGGCGGGAGGTGGGCCGTCAGCGCTGGCGGCGGAGATGCCAGTCGGTGAGCGCGAGGGTCACGTGCGCGATGTCCACTGGCTTCGGGAGGAGCCCGTCGCCGCCGTATTTGCGCAGCTCGACCTCCGAGTATCGCCCCAGGTCGCCGGTCACGAGCAGGATGGGCACGTTGATCGATGGCATCTGCCGCGCGAAGGGCGGCAGCGCTGCGCTGGGCACCTTCCCGCGGAGGATTCGCGTGAGCAGGATCCCGTCGAGAACCGAGCCGGGCAGGTCGACGTCGAGGAGGACCGCGACGAGGTCGTCGCCGTAGGTCCGCAGCAGCTCGCACGCTTCGCGGTCTCCGCCGGCACGCAGCAAGCGGTAGGCGTGGCGCAAGCGCTGGCCCGCGAGCTCGTGACTCTGATCGTCGACGTCGACGTAGAGCACGAGCGCGCGACCGTCCCCGGCCTGCTTCGGCGGCACGGTCCAGCCCGGCGCGGGCGGCCGGATACTCATCCGCCCACCTTGATGACGCGCGCGATCACCACCTGGCCGCGCACCTGGTTCTTGCTGGCGCCGCCACCATCGACCCGCGTCATCTCCTCTTCGAGGGGCTCGCTGGACACTTCGGTCGGCTCTCCCATGTCGAGCTCTGCCCGCGCTTCGCGCACCGCGTCGTCGAAGCCGCCGCGCTCGGTGTCCATGAAGGGGTCACCGTCGAGCGCCCGTTCGACGGTCGGCGGATCGATCGGTGGCAGGTCGTCGGGGATGAAGACCTCGCGGGTCTGCGAGTCGTCGAACGCGTCGAGCGGAAGCTCGCCTCGGCGGGCCACGCGGGTGGGCCCTTCGTCGTCTTCGAAGGTGCCGGTGCGCGGTCCCTGCGCGACCGGGCTGGCGGCGAGCCGGCGCAGCTCTTGGCTGGCGGGCTTGGTGGTGTCCTCGAAGCCTTCTTCCGACGGGCGCTTGAAGGTGCGCTCCGGCTCGACCCGGGGTTCGAGCGCACGCAAGACGGTCTCCACCGACATGAGCAGGCCGCGGGCTTCGGGGATCTTCACCTGTCCGCTCGCGAGCTTTCGATAGAGCGCGGCGGCGCCCTCCAGGCTGGCCATCTGCAGCTGCATCGCGGCGGCGGGTCGGCCCATCACGGGCACGGTCTGACCGCCCATCAGGCCGATGTGGTCGTGGGCGGCCATCTCGTCGACGAGCGCTTCGAGCGCCATCAACACCTCGGCGGCCTCGTCGTCGGTCGGGTTCTGCTGAACGAAGGTGCCCGCAGCGTCGCGCGCGGCGGTCAGCGAGCGCTGGCTGAGCGCGGGCTGGAGCGCACGCGCCAGCGGGCTCGTCGCCAACGTCTTCTCCTCTTCCAGGACCTGAGCCTGCGCGTTGTCGAGCAGCATCCAGCGGAGGAGCGCCAGTCGCCGGCTGGCCCAGGGCGGCAGCGGGCCCTCGGCCGCGCGGTCCTCGAGCACCGCCATCGCGACGGTTCCAGCGCCTCGGAGCAGCTGCCGATGCATCTCCACGAACACCGGCTCGGCGTGCGCCGGCACCGGGGCGAGCAGCTCGCCCAGCAGGTCGGCCCACTCCTGCACCCGATGCTCCTCGCCCTGGATCGGGTTGGCGACCAGGAGCGCCAGCGCCTCGACCAGCATCCCGGCGCGGATCCAGCGATCGACCAGCCGCAGATCGATGGCCGGAACGGTCGCCGGCGCACCCAGGCGTTGGCCGCGACGAATGGCCATGCTCGCGCTCCGCGCGTCGGTATCGCTGGGGTCACGGGCGAGCGCTCCGAGCACGATCACCTCGGCTTCGAAGCTCTGGCCCTGGGCGTGCAGCGCCCGGGCCACGTCGATCGGGGTGCTCACGGGGCTGAGCCTACCAGCCCGGGGCCATCTGGCCCGCCTTCCGTGGTGACGAAGGTGACGATTCGACGCGGGGCGCCGGACGAGGGGACTTCATAGGGGTGTTCCTGGGCGAGGCGCAGGGTCGAGGTCGGCTCGGGCGGCTCCTCGCGGGCGAGGAGCACGCCCACCTCTCGCGCGAGGGCGCTGCCACGCCGAACCCACTCGGGGGGCGCGAAGGTCGCTCGCGAGTACGCGAAGTCGAAGCCGCACGTTTCGGGGGAGGGCGGGTCGTCCAGGCGCCCTTCGCGGACCTCGAGCCGGTCGGAGACCTGGAGCGAGCCCGCGGCGAGCCGCATGAACATCACCCGCCGTCGCCTCGGCTCGAGGAGCACGAGCCGGAGGTCCGGCCGCAGGACCGCGAGCGGCAGCCCCGGCGCGCCGGCGCCCGCGCCCACGTCGATCACCGACGCGCCTTCCGGCACCACGGCCGCCAGCTGGAGGGCGTCGAGGAAGAGCAGCTCCGCCAGCGCGTCCGGGGTGCGGACGCGGACGAGGTCGGTCTTCTGGCTCCACTGCCGGACCAAGGCGGTGAAGCGGAGCAAGGCGTCGCGCGTCCCGCTCGGCCGATCGCTCTCCATCAGGGCGTCGAGCGCCGCCGCGTCTTCGTCGGCCATCACTCCGGTGCGATGACTTCGACGGTCGTTCCCTCCGCCTCGCGCTCGCCGCGGGTCAGCGGGAGGTTGGCCGCGCGCGCCGAGCAGAAGTGCGCCCAGGCGTGCAGGTGCGAGTGAGCCTGGGCGTTGGCCGCGCAGGCTCGGAACGCGCGCTTCGCGTGCTCGATGTAGGGGTGGGCCTGTGCCTCGACCACGTCGCGGAACGCCTCCACCACGATGGGCTCCTCGTTCGCCAGATCGCGCGGCAGGGGCACGCGCAACAGCACGCGCGCGACGTCCTCGTAGAGCAGCCCGACGAGGGCACCCGCCATGGTGCGCTGATCGTGGCTCTCCTCGGCCGCGACGTTCAGCTCCGCGCGGGCCGCCTCGACGAGGTGGTTCTTCCGATGGAGCCATTCGTGGAGCGGGCCCTCCGTCCAGGCCTGGACGGTCTGGGTGTCCGCATCGGACGACGGAGGGATCGGGTCGACCAGCTCGAACGCGTCTTCGGACAGCCGCCACGCGAAGCCCATCGATTGGCTGAATTCTTCCCGTGCGCTCTCGGGCACGCCGGGCAGGCACTCCATGCTCGGAGGGTCGTCCGGCGCACCCGCGGTCGCCGGGTCGGGGGTTCCGCCGCCCGACGCGCAACCGACGATCAGCAACGAAATCACGCTCACTCGCATCCGCAGGCCTCCCTGAACGCCGCAGCCATGGCGGGCGCCTCGGCGTAGCGGCCGTCGCGCTTGGGGCTCATGGCCGTTCGCACGACCGCGTAGACCTTCTCCGGGAGCCCCGGTCGAGCGTCCTCGAGGGGCACCGCCTTGCCCATCACGATCTGGAAGAGGAGCTTGCCCGGATGGCGCTCGAGAAAGGGCGGCTCACCGGCCAGGCACTGATAGGCCAGCACGCCCATCGCGTAGATGTCGATGCCCTCGTCGATGGCGCCATCGCCGGTCAGGATCTCGGGCGGCATGTAGATGGGGGTGCCGATGACCTCGCCCGTGCGTGTGAGGCGGTCGAGCCCGTGGACCTTCGAGGTGCCGAAGTCGACGAGCTTCACGCGCCGCTCACCCGAGCCCTCGGCGAGAAACACGTTCGCCGGCTTGAGGTCGCCATGGAGCACGCCATGAGCGTGGACGGCGGCCAGGCCGGAGGCGATGCCGTCGAGGAGCGCGGCGACGGCCTCGACCGGCAGCTGGTGCTCGCGTTCGAGTCTCGCGTGGAGCGTCTCGCCTTCGAGGAGCTCCATGACCATGAACGAGAGCCCGTCGTCGTCCTCCCCCACGGAGCGGACCTTGACCACCGCAGGGTGGTCGACGGCCTGCAATATGGAAGCCTCTCGGCGAAAGCGTCGGCGCATCTCCGCTTCGCGGGCGATCTCGGGGTGCAGGTACTTGAGCGCCACCGGCCCTTCGCCTCGCTCGTCGCTGGCGTGGAACACCGCGCCCATGCCACCCGCGGCGAGCTTCTTCTCCACCCGATAGCGTCCCTCGACCAGGGAGCCGGGGGTCGGGAGCGTGGGCGCCGGAGGCATTGGCGCCATCGTACGCGTCCGACCCGCTGGGCGCGAGTCTCCGTCAATCGTCGCCGAGGATCGCCAGGCCGATGAACGCGCCGCTGGTCTCCGGCCCGTAGAGGCCGTGCCGGTAGGCGACGGTCAATCCGAGGTGCTCGTGGAACATGATGTTGAACCCGGCTTCGACGCCGGCGCCGACCCAGCCGTCCACGGCGCGCTCGGACCCGAGCGCGCCTAGCTCCGCGTGGCGCACGTCCGCCCGAACGCTGGCGAAGCCCGCGGTGGCGTAGCCGCGGAGGAAGGGGGTCACCTTCCGGAGGGGCAGCTCGAAGCCGATGACGAGATCGACCGAGCCGACCAGGACGCGATCCGCACGGGCTTCCAGCCCGGCGCTGCCCGCCATCGGGGCCCACTCGGTCTGTGCGTCGCCACCCCCGAGGCGGAAGCGGATCTCCGGCAGCCGAAGCCAGGGCAGCGGGCGGTAGCCGAAGCCGAAGCCGAAGCCGCCGACGTTCACCCGGTCCGGGACCTGGAGGTCCATGCCGTTCACTCCGGCGATCTCGGAGCCCTCGTCGAAGCGGAACGAGAGCTGGCTGAGCCGGAAGCCGTTGCCGTAGGCCATGTACCCACCGACGGCTCGCCCGTCGTCGTCCTCCAGAAAGGGCTCGCGCGGCTCGGGCGGCGGGGGCTGCTGCTGCTGCGGCTGACCGTCGATGATGACCTCGACGGTCGGCTGCGCGCTGGCCAGGGCGGGCGCGAGGACGAGGGTGAGCAGGGCGATCGTGAGCGAGTTCTTCATGGCACCTCCGCATCGACAACGACGCCCCCCACGCGGGCTTACACCCCCACCTCGAATTCGCGCTCGTCCTCGTCCTCGTGCAGGGAATTCAGCGATCTCCCTTCGGTCGGACGTCTCTCTCCCGAGCTATAGTCGCGCCGTGAGCACCCCCCACGTCGAGCCCGCTCTCTCGCGCCTTCACGACCCCGTGCCCGCCTTCGAGCTCGATCGGCTCGTGGGCCAGGCCTCGAGCCGGGTCTACTGGCGGCTCACGCCCGCCGGAGGCGAGAGCCTGATCGTGATGCAGCTCCCGGAGGACGCCTTCGCGAGCGACGAGGGGGGCGACGGTCCGCCCCCCGCAGAGCTGCCCTTTCTCTCGGTCGGTCGGCTGCTCCACGAGCGAGGGATCCGGGTGCCGGTCATTTACGCGGTCGACCTCCCCAACCGGGTGATCCTCCTCGAAGACCTCGGCGACGAGAGCTTCGAGGATCGGCTGATCGCCAACCCCGACCAGGTCGAGGAGCTCTACCGTGCCGCAGTCGACCGTTTGGCGCAGCTGCACTCGGCCTGCGCCGAGCTTCCGCCCGATTCGCTTCCGGCGACCCGTGCCTTCGACCGAGAGCTGCTGCGGTGGGAGATGGACCACTTCCGCGAGTGGGGCCTCGAGGAGCTGAGCGGGCCCCTCACCGATGGGCAGCGCAAGCGCTTCGACGGATCGGCCGACGCGCTCGTCGATCAGATCCTCGCGGCGCCTCACGGCTTCACTCACCGCGACTACCAGTCGCGCAATCTGATGTGGAAGGGGGACGAGCTCGTGCTCATCGACTTCCAGGACGCGCTCCAGGGACCCCGGCCCTACGATCTCGTCGCCCTGCTCTGCGACTCCTATGTCGATCTCGACGAGTCGCTGCAGCTGGATATGATCGAGTACTACGGCCGCGCGCGTGGCTTCGACGGAGCGCAGCAGCAGGCCTTCGCCCGCACCTTCTGGCGGGTGGCGGTGCAGCGGAAGCTCAAGGACGCGGGTCGCTTCGTCTACATCGACCGCGTGCGAGGCAACCCCGACTTCCTGCCCTCCTTCGGACAGAGCATCGTCTACGTGAGCCGCGCGCTCCGTCAGCTCGGCAGCGAGCTCGCCGACCTCCACGCGCTCTTGAAGACCCGGATCGAAGGGTTCCCCGACGACGTGCCCACGCCTCCGGCCGACACCGGCAGCGCGCCCGACCGCGCGTACTGAGCCCGCGCACGGGCCTTGCACTGGTCGGGCGTATCATGCGTTCCGACCGTCGTTTCTCCGCGAAGCGTCGCGCACGACCCACGTCACCGTGGGCTCTCCGACACGTCTTCGTCCTCGCCGTCTTCATGGCGCCGCTCGCTGCGGCGCAGCCGAGCATCGAGCCACTCGACCCCGACGCGATCCCCGAGGTGGCTCGGCCTCCGGGCGACCTGGCCCGCGCGTTCACCTTCCGCGATGCTGCCGGTCAGCACACCGTCGCGCTCTCGATCGTCCGCTCGACGCGCGGCGCGGACGGCGACCGACCGATCGAGCACGCCGTGGTCCACCTGCGCGAGATGCTCGGTGACGAGCTGCGGGTCTCGCGCATGCGTGCCTTTCGCTGCCCGGCGGTGAGGCTCGAGGTCGGCGTCGCGGCGCCGGTGCTCACCGACGTCGACGGCGACGGACTCGCGGAGCTCGACGTCCCGCTCCCGAGCGCGTGCGGCGGTCGAGCCGACACGGACCACCTCGCCCACGAGGACGGCGTCGACCTCTTGGCGTACCCGCGCTGCGGGCTCGGTGGTGACGGAGCGCTGCCCGCGAGCCTCCGGGGCTCGGGTCTCGTCGGTGGCGTGAGGGCGCGCTGGCGGACGGTCCTCTCGGAGCGCGTCTCGTACCTCGGTGAGCGCGCCCCGAGTCCAGCGGCGCGGCCAGCGCGTCGTCGTGCCGAGCGGGGCGTCCCGCGGGCGGCGACGGCGACCGACGCCTTTCGATGGCGCGACCGCGCCGGGGAACACGCGTTCGTCGTGGAGGAGACGCCCTTCGACCGTGCGACCGGCCGGTGGGCGCTGACCTACTCGTTCCACCATCGGCGGGGTGGGCGCTGGGTGCTCGACCACGAGACCTCCCTCGAGGCGCCTTGCGAAGATGGCGACAGCACCTCGAGCTATGACCGGCGCTCGGCGACGCTCACCGATTGGGACGGCGACGGGATCGACGAGCTCTCGTTCCTCGTCGCTCGCGGATGCATGACCGACTACAGCCCCTCGGATGCCGACTTCGTGGTCTTCGAGGGCACGGAGCTCCACGACGTCGTCGGCCTCACCTGGACGGGTGACCCGCACGAGCCCGGCGAGTGTCCCCTCGACCCGGACCTGCCCTTCGTGGACGACCCGATGAGGCTCCTCGTCCAGCGCCTCCGCCCGTGAGGGCGTTGGTAGTACCGGCGGGCGCGCACATCAGCTCGGTTGGTGGACCGATGGGGTGGGTGGGAGAGGACTGCAGGTGCCGCCCGCCGGTATGGGTGCAACGCATCGGACCGAAGTCCATTCCCTGGGAGGCGAGAAAAAGTGTGGCTGCTTCCGACCCGTGAGAATCCAGCCTCACGGGAATCGCTGCCGCTGGATGGTCGCGCCCCCATCGCGAGTCGTTGTCGCACCCGACCACTGCTCGCCCGCTCCCTTGCGTTGCCGCGGCGACTGGGTAAGCTGCCGCCCGAATGCGCTTCCTCCTCGCTGGCGCGACCGCTATGGCGTTGCTCGGCCCGACCTCGTCGGCCGATGCGGACCCCTGCGTGTGCCTGGCGGGAGTCGAGCCCGCCACGGGTGACCTCGGCGCCGAGGCGCCGGCGCTGCCGCTCAGCCCCTTCGTCGCGTACGACGTCGACGCTCCGGCCTCCGAGCCGACCATGGGCGCCGACGCGCTCTCGCGTCCCGTGGAGGAGCTCAGCAGCGTGCCGCTCTTCGTGGTGGTCGCGACCGGCCAGAAGCCGTCGCCCGAGCAGGTGCTCTGGTGCGAAGGCTCGAACGACCCGCGCTGCTCGCCGGGCACCGGCACGCCCATCGCGCCGGAGGTGAGCTCCCCGCCGCCGGCGGCCGTCGCGTCGACCGACGTCGCGCACGACCCGGCCCCGATTCAGCTTCGGCCCTTCGATCCCGAAGGGCTCCGCGCCGCGCGCGGCGCACGTCGCTCCATCGAGCGCCCCCCGCGCGCCTGAGGCGCGCCTCGTCATAGCCCCACGACCGGTCGCGGCTGTCCGCGGTCGCAGTCGTGCACGCGTCGCTCGTCCGAGCGGCGGGATCGAGGCGCGCGCCCGCGCAGGCGGGCTCGACCACTCCACCCACAACCATGGCGTCACGCGCGAGCCAGAGAGGCCGCCGGGCGCCCCCATGTCACAAGGAATCGAAAACCATGAGTAAAGGCTCAGCAGTCATCGCGATCATGATCGCGTTCGTCGGCGGTTTCCTGATCGGAAACCTCAGCGGAGGCGACGGCGACGGAGACGAAGTCGCCGACGTTACCATCGAAGGAGAGGGCGGTCGCGGCGCCGGCGCCCCCATGCCCGAGGGCGACGGCAGCGATGCCGATCGCTTCCGCGTTCCCCTCGCGGACCACAACCCGTCGAAGGGACCGGCCGACGCGCTCGTCACCATCGTCGAGTTCTCGGAGTTCCAGTGCCCCTTCTGCTCGCGAGTGCTCCCGACCACGTCGCGGATCCTCAACGAGTACGAGGGCAAGGTTCGCATCGTCTGGAAGAACAACGTTCTTCCCTTCCACCAGAACGCCATGCCGGCCGCCATCCTCGCGATGGAGGCCTACGAGCAGGGCGGCGACGAGAAGTTCTGGCAGCTTCACGACGTCCTCTTCGAGAACCAGCGCTCCCTCGAGCGCGCCAACCTCGAGCAGTACGCTCAGCAGGTCGGTCTCGACATGGCCCAGGTTCGTGCCGCCCTCGATAACGAGGAGCACAAGGACCAGATCGAGGCGGACATGGAGCTCGCCAACTCGATCGGCGCGCGCGGCACGCCGAACTTCTTCATCAACGGTGTGCAGGTTCAGGGCGCGCAGCCCTTCGAGGCCTTCAAGACCATCATCGACGCCCAGATCGCGCACGCCGAGGCGCAGCTCGCCGCCGGCACCCCGCGCGCCGGTCTCTACAACGCGATCGTGCGCAACGGTAAGACCAGCGCCGCGCCCCCCCAGCAGCAGCAGGCCGCCAACGCCCGCCCGCAGCCGGACCCCAACGCCGTCTACAAGGTCGAGGTCACCGGTGACCTCCTCCCGCAGAAGGGCCCGGACGACGCGCTCGTGACCATCGTCGAGTTCTCGGACTTCGAGTGCCCGTTCTGCGGTCGCGTCGAGCCCACCGTCAACCAGATCATGGAGGACTACGGCAACGACGTCCGCGTCATCTGGATGAACAACCCGCTGCCCTTCCACCAGAACGCCGGCCCCGCCGCGCAGGCCGCCCTCGAGGCGTACCAGCAGGGCGGCGACGCCAAGTTCTGGCAGATGCACGCCAAGCTCTTCGAGAACCAGCGCGCGCTCACCCGCGAGAACCTCGAGAGCTACGCCCAGGAGCTCGGCCTGAACATGGGTCAGTTCCGCGCCGCGCTCGACAACAACGAGCACCAGGCCGCCATCACCGCTCAGCAGGCCATCGCCCGTCAGATGGGCGCCACCGGCACGCCGAGCTTCTTCATCAACGGTCGCAACCTCCGCGGCGCGCAGCCCATCCAGGCCTTCAAGTCGGTCATCGACGAGGAGCTCGCCAAGGCTCGCCGCATGGTCGCCGCCGGCACCCCCCGCGGTCAGGTCTACGCCAACACCATTCGCAACGGCGCGACCTCGCCGCAGACCATCGCGCCGCCCGCCGGCGCCGCCGCCGCTCCGGACCGCCCCGCCGCTCCGCCGGCGGACCAGGTCTACGAGATCGCCGTCCCGCGCAACGCGCCCTCCAAGGGTGCCGCCAACGCGCAGGTCGTCATCCAGGAGTTCTCGGACTTCCAGTGCCCCTTCTGCTCCCGCGTGAACCCCACCGTGCAGCAGATCATGCGTGAGTACGGCAACCGCGTGCGCATCGTGTGGCGCAACTACCCGCTGCCCTTCCACGACAAGGCCCACCTCGCCGCTCAGGCGTCGCTCGAGGTCTTCCGTCAGGGTGGCAGCGAGAAGTTCTGGGCCTACCACGACCTCCTCTTCGAGAACCAGCGCGCCCTCGAGCGCGCGAACCTCGAGCAGTACGCTCAGCAGGTCGGTGGCATCAACATGGGCCAGTTCCGCCAGGCCCTCGACAGCGAGCGTCACAAGGCCGCCGTCGACGCCGACATGGAGGCCGTCCGTGAGGCCGGGGCCCGCATCGGCACGCCGAGCTTCTTCATCAACGGCCGGCTCCTCCAGGGCGCGCAGCCCTTCGAGGCCTTCAAGACCGCGATCGATCGCGCTCTCGAAGAGGGCTGAACCGAACCGGCTCGGATGAGCCACCGCGCGTGAGGCCGGTTCCCTTCGGGGGGCCGGCCTTTCGCCATTAAGTGAGGGGGTCCTTCTGTGCCCGACCGCACGAAACGTTCGGTCTTTTCGGGACGAAACCGGGATCCCGGGTCAGGCTGGTCGATCTGATGTCGCGCGCGCTCCTTGCTTCGGTTCTCTTGGTCGGTTGCTACTCCGCCTACGGCGGGGAGGATTCGCCGACCGACGACCCGAGCGACGACCGCCCGGGGTTCGACGGCGGCGTCCGCGACATGCGCCTGCCATTCGACGGAACGCTCCCGCCCGTGGACCTCGCGACGGCGGACCTCGGCGACCTGGGGCCACCTCGCGATTTCGGCGCGCCGCGCGACGAGGGACCGCCCCCCGATCTGTCCTTCGACGATGGCGGTACTCGGGACTCGGGCACGCCCCCCAGGCGTGACGCCGGGCCGCGCCCGGACCTCGGCATGAGCGACGCCGCGGTGGGCCTCGACGCCGGTCCGCCGCCGGACCCCACCGGCTGTGAGCACCGCCGGCCGCCGGCCCTCGACGCCGATGGTCTGCGCGTCGAGGAGTATTGGACCTTCGGGAGCCAATCGAACGCGAACTCCACACCGGTGATCGCCGACCTGGACCCCACCGACTCCGATCCGCGGCCGAGCGTCGTGTGGACGCGCTCCAACTTCGCCGAGACCAACGGCAACCTGACCCTCGCGCGCCCCGACGACGGTCTCGCCACGCCGGTCGGCTCGGCCGAGGTCGACGCGACCGCGAACCCGGCGCTCGTGGACATCGACGGTGACGGTCGACTCGAGATCGTCGCGCTGCGGCCGAACGCCGGCCTGATCGCGGTTCGGCCCAACGGGGTGGAGCTCTGGCGCACGGACCAGCCGACCGCGGCCGACCGCCGTTCCGCTCGTGGTGGCGTGGTGACCGTCGCCGACCTCGAGGGCGACGGCATCCCCGAGGTGATCGTGGGCAAGCACATCTTCGACGCCGCCACCGGCGCGGCCCGGCCCGTCGCCGCCACGGGCGACCGCGGCATTCACGCATCGATCGGTCCCATGGGCTGCGTCGGCGACATCGACCGCGACGGCTTTCAAGAGGTCGTCGCCGGCGGCACGGCCTACGCGGCGAACGGCTCGGTCGTCTGGGATGCACCGACGGTGTCCGACGGGCTCTGCGCGATCGGTGAGGTCTCGCCGCTCCCCGGGCTCGAGGTCGTGGTGGTGGCCGAAGGCCGGCTCTTCGTGCTCGAGGGTTCGAGCGGCTCGGTGATCGAGCAGCGTGCGCTCGTCGGGTCGGCGGCTGCGCCCGGCGGTGGCGCCCCGGCCCTCGCGGACGTCGACGCCGATGGCCTCATGGAGATCGCCGTGGCGTACGGGAGCGCGGTCGCGGTCTACGACTTCGACTGTCCGGCGAGCGCGCCCTGCACAGGCGACCTGCGCTGGTCCGCGGAGCACATCGACCCGGCGTCGACCGCGGGCGTCAGCTTCGGCGACCTCAACGGTGACGGAGAGTGGGAGCTCTTCTCGTTCGACCGCTTCTCCCTCTACATTCGCGAGGGGCTCAGCGGTGACCTGGTGACCGCCCGGGCGATGGCCTCGGTGAGCATCCTGCAGGCGCCGGTCGTGTCCGACCTCGACCTCGACGGCGACGCGGAGCTCATCGTCCCCTCGAGCCGCCTCGCGGCCGGCGGCGTCTACGTCGAGCGACCCCGCCCCGGCATCCAGGTGCTCGGCAAGGCGGACGGTCTGTGGACCGGCGCGCGAACCATCTGGAACCAGCACGCCTACCACGTGACCAACGTGACGGACTCCGGCCAGCAGGCGGGTGGGGCGATCACCTCGTTCCGCACGCAGTCGACGGGGCCCGACCCGCTCCACCTCCCCAACCTCGTGGGCTCGGCCACCGTCGAGTGCCGCCCGGGGGGCGAGGCGCTGATCCGCGTCAGCGTCTACAACGCGGGCCTCGCGCCGGCGGGCGACTTCGAGGTCGAGCTCACCCGAGGCGTGCGGGACATCCCCGTCACCGTCGTCTCGGTCGCAGGGCCGCTCAACCCGGGTGAGCGCGCCGACGTCGCCATCATCGAAGAATGGCGGCCACCGATGCAGGTCTACGTCGACCGTCGCCGAGACGGCAACGTCTTCGAGTGCGACGAGAGCGACAACCGAGTGGACCTGCCCAGACTGATGTGCCCATGAACCGAACACTCACGCTCTTCGCGCTCCTCGTCGCCTGTGGCGGCTCTCAGCCTTCCGCCACCGTCGGTGGTGGCGGGTCCTCCGGGGCGAGCGCCCCTGGCTCCGCGCCGGCTCCCTTCGCCAGCGAGCAGGAGCGGCAGCGTGTCCCGCTGGACTATGCGCCGGCTCGCGGTGCGAGGGACGCGGCGGTCACCATCGTGGCCTTCACGGACTTCGAGTGCCCCTTCTGTCGGCGCGGGGCGGCGACCATCGAAGAGCTCCGCGAGGCGTATCCCGGTCAGGTCCGGGTCGTGCTTCGGCAGTACCCGCTGGCCATGCACCCGCACGCGGAGCTCGCCTCCGCCATCAGCCTCGAGGCCTACGCTCAGGGGGGTGAAGAGCTCTTCTGGCGTGTGCACGATCGGCTCTTCGAGCTCGAGGAGATGGACCGCGAGCTGCTCTTCCACCTCGCACAGCAGGTGGGCGTCGACCGCGGCCGACTCGACGAGGCGCTCGAAGATGGTCGCCACGACGGCGCCATCGCCGCGGACATCGCCCTCGCGCAGCAGCTCGGGGTGACCGGCACGCCGACCTTCTTCGTGAACGGTCGGCCGCTCGCCGGTGCGCTTCCCTACGATCGCTTCGCGGCGCTGATCGAAGAGGAGATCGCGCTGGCCGAGGGGCTGGTCGCGCAGGGGGTCGCACCCGCGGACGTCTACACGGCGCTGACCTGGAGCGGACGCGTGGGCGTGCCCGCCGCGCCCGAGGTCCAGGACCTCGACGCGCGCGGCGCGGCGGCGGTCGAGGAGAGTCCGATCTTCCGAGTGCCCATCGCGGGCCGACCGCCGACGCGCGGGCCGGAAGACGCGCTCGTCACCATCGTCTCCTTCAGCGACTTCCAGTGCCCCTTCTGCAGTCGCGTGGAGCCGACCCTCGATCAGCTCGTCGAGCGCTACGGGTCCGACCTGCGGATCGTCTGGATGAACAATCCGCTGCCCTTCCACAACGACGCGATGCCCGCGGCTGAGGCGGCCCTCGAAATCTACCGACAGCAGGGCGACGACGCGTTCTGGCGCTTTCACGACATCATCTTCGAGAACCAGCGTCAGCTGAGCCGAGCGGACCTCGAGCGCTACGCGCAGTCGCTCGGCGCCGACATGACCGCATTCCGCAGCGCGCTCGACTCGCACCAGCACGAGGCGACCATCGAGGCCGAGCAGGCGCTGGCCAGGCAGCTCGGCGCGACCGGGACACCGGGCTTCTTCATCAACGGTCGCCAGCTCCGGGGCGCGCAGCCCTTCGACAACTTCGTCGCGGTGGTCGACGCGGCGATGGCCGACGCGCGCGCCTTGGTCGCCGCGGGCGTCGATCGCGGCGCGGTCTACGAGCGCATCATTCGCGACGGTCGCACCGAGCCGGCGCCCCGACCGGAGGCGGACCGTCCGACGCGCGAGCCGGAGGACCCGAACCGCATCTACGAGCTCCCGATTCCGTCGACCGCACCCCGGCAGGGCGGACGTCGCGCGCAGGTGGTCATCCAGGAGATGGCCGACCTCCAGTGCCCCTTCTGCAGTCGCGTGCAGGCGACGCTCGAGCGGGTCCGGCAGGAGTATGGCAACCGCGTCCAGATCGTCTGGCGCGACTACCCGCTGCCCTTCCACCAGGACGCGGCGCTGGCCGCCGAGGCCGCGCGCGAGGTGAAGCGGCAGCGGGGCGACCAGGCCTTCTTCCAGTTCATCGACATCGTCTTCGAGAACCAGCGCGAGCTCGGTCTCGAGAAGCTCGTCGAGTACGCCGGCCGGGTCCGCGGAGTGAACACGCGGCGGCTTCGTCGCGCGCTCGAGCAGCGCACCCACCAGGCCGCCGTGGAGGCCGACATGGAGGCGGTTCGGGGCGCGCTCGGGAGCATCGGGACGCCGACCTTCCTCATCAACGGCAAGAAGCTCGTCGGCGCCCAGCCCTTCGAGCGCTTCGAGGAAGCCATCGACGACGCGCTCCAGGGCAACGTGCCGTGAGTCGGGCGCCGGCGATGCTGGCGCTCCTGATCGCTTGCGGCGGGGCGACCGAGCGGCCCACGACTCGGCCGCCCACCGCTCAGGCGTCGCCCAGCGAAGCGCCTCCCGAAGCACCCGACGAAGCGGAGCTCGCCGAGGCGCGGGCACGGCTCGCGGCCCATCCGCTCCATCGCGTCCCGCTCGGCGATGCGCCGGTGTGGGGCCTCTCGGACGCGCCGATCACCATCGTCGCGTTCACCGACTTCGAGTGCCCTTACTGCGCGCGCGCCGTGACCATTCTCGAGGCCGTGAAGGCGCGCTACCGGGACCAGATCCGGGTGGTCTTGCGCCACAACCCGCTGCCCTATCACGAGCACGCTGCCGCGGCGCACGAGGCCGCCGAAGAGGCGCGCGCTCAGGCCGGCGACCAGGGGTTCTGGGACATGCACGACCGCCTCTTCGCGTTCCGCGATCTGAGCCGCGAGAAGCTCGTCCAGCACGCCCGCGCGCTCGACCTCGACGTCGCCCGCTTCGAGCTCGCCCTGACGGACCGCCGGCACCGGGAGCGGGTCGAGGCCGACGTCGCGCTCGGTCGCACCTTCGGCGTGACCGGGACGCCGACCTTCTTCGTGAACGGCCGCAAGCTCACCGGCGCCAAGCCCCCCGAGGCCTTCGCCGATCTCATCGAGCCGCTCTTGGTCGAAGCCCAGGAGCGACTGGCCGCGGGCACGCCCGCCGGCGCGCTCTACGACGTGGTGACCGCCGACGGGGCGACCGAGGCCGTGGAGGCCCCCCGGGGCCCGCGGCGAGTCGAGGCCCCTTCGGTCCCCGAGCACGCCCCTCGCCGCGGTGCGAGCGACCCGGAGCTGGTCGTTCAGGTCTTCAGCGACTTCGAGTGCCCCTATTGCCGTCGGGTGGTGCCCTTGCTCGAGCGGCTCGAGGTCGACTTCCCGGCCATCCAGATCGTCTGGCGGCACTTCCCACTCACCCAGCACGAGGGCGGGCGAATCGCGAGCGAGGTCGGCGCGGCCGTCCACGCGCAGCTCGGCGACGATGGCTTCTGGGCCTTTCACGACGCCCTCTTCGCAGCGGGCCGGCCGCTCGACCGAGCACGCATCGTGGCGATCGCGGGCACCGTCGACGGGGTGTCGGTCGAAGCGATCGAGCACGCGCTCGACGCGCGGAGCCATCGGCTGGAGGTGGCGCGTGACCTCGAAGCGGGTCGTCGGGTGGGGGTTCGCTCGACGCCGACGATCCTCGTCGGGGATCGCTTGGTTCGAGGCACTCGTTCGTACCTCGAGCTCGAAGAGATCGTGGATCTCGCCCTCGACGACGGCTGAGGGTCACCTGGTTGGGACTGGGCCTTCCGCGACTCCGCTGTCATTCTCTCGCGGATGCCTCGGCTTCGCCTACTCTTCGTCGTCGTTGTCTTCGGATCGTTTGGCGGGTGCGGTGACGATGGCGGAGGCGCGGGGGACGCGGGACCGATCTGCGTCACCGACACCGACTGCTCGGACGAGATCTTCTGCAACGGCGCCGAGCGCTGCCTGCCCCTGGACCCGACGGCCGACTCGCGAGGGTGCGCGCCGTCGCCCGAGCGCCCGTGCCTGACCGGCCAGACCTGCGACGAAGTCGCCGATCGGTGCATCACCGACTGCGAGACCAACCGTGACGCCGACGGCGACGGAGTGGACTCGACCGACTGCGGAGGCGACGACTGCGACGACTCTCGTGCGGACCGCTTCCCGGGCAACACGGAGATCTGCGACGCCGCCGGTGTCGACGAAGACTGCGATCCCGACACGATCGGTGAGCGGGATGCCGACGGGGATGGAGTGACCAGCGCCGAGTGTTGCAACGGCGACGACTGCGGCTTGGACTGCGACGATGCCGCTGCGGCGATCCGGCCGGGCGTCCCCGAGCTCTGCGACGGGTTCGACAACGACTGCAACGGCGACGTGGACGACCTGCTCGGGGGCACGGACACCTGGTACGTCGACGCGGACGGCGACGGTTACGGCAACGAGGCGATGAGCGTCATGGCCTGCGACCCGGGCGACGGGATCCTCCATTCGGCGGTGGCCGGCGACTGCGACGACGGCGACCGTGACGTCGGCCCCGGCGCCACCGAGACCTGCAACGACGTCGACGACGACTGCGATGGGTCGGTCGACGAGGGGCTCGAGCGCACGCTCTACCGGGACCTCGATGGCGACGGGTTCGGCGACCCGGGAATGCCGGTCGATGACCGCTGCGGCCCCGGCGACGGCGTGGTCGACGACGACACCGACTGCGACGACACCAACCGCAACGTGAGCCCCGATGGCATCGACGACGGATGCGACGGTGTGGACAACGACTGCGACGGATCGGTCGACGAGGAGCCCGGGGTGGTGCCCACCTGGTACCCGGATATGGACGACGACGGCTACGGCACGCTGGCGGGAGCGATGATGCAGTGCGTGCCGGACCTCGCCGGCCACGTGCGGCTCATGGGCGACTGCGACGACGACCCGGCGACCGGCGCGGCGACCTACCCGGGCGCGCCCGAGCTCTGCGATCGACGTGACAACGACTGCAGCGGGAACTTCCCCGGCGGCGGCACCGGCGGCATCGACGAACGCGAGGACGCCGACGACGACGGGCACACGGCGGTCGGCTTCGCCGACTGCACCGGTGGGTTCCCCATCGATGACTGCAACGACGAAGACGGGAGCATCTTCCCCGGGGCGACAGAGGTCTGCGACCGGGTCGACTCCGACTGCAGCAGCACCGAGCCGGGCGACCTCGAGCCAACGGAGGACGGCGACGACGACGGCTTCGTGAACGGCGCCGCGATGTGCACCGGCGGGCTCCCTGCCGGCGACTGCGATGACGGGGACAACACACGCTTCCCGGGCGCCATGGAGCAGTGCAACGGGGTGAACGACGATTGCACCGCTGGAACTTGGGCTTGCGTAGGTCGGGCGACCTTCGACAACGACTCCGCAAACTGGGCCTCGGTGTTCTTTCCGGAGGTCGGAGCCATCAGCAACCGGCGGGACAACGGGTGTGACACGGGCCGGGTCATGATCGGCTTCGACGAGCGGCAGCGTCCCGGCGAGAACGTAGTCGGGGCGAACCCCTTCTGTGCGGACGCGGTCGCGGCGACACCCGGGCAGACCTCCGTCGCGGCCGCCTTCGCCGACCCTGCGCTCCGATACAGCACCAGCACCTTCGACATTCGCGAGCGCCGATGCCCGGAGGGGTCGGCCCTGGTCGGCGTTCGAGTACGTCTCGTGGGTGACGAGGTCACGGACCTGACGGCGCGTTGCGCCCCGGTGACCCTCGAGCTCGGAGGGCCGGCGGTCACGGGCACCCCCACCACCGTCAGTGGCTTCTCCGGTGGCGCCAACATCGACTGTCCAGCGGGGACGCTCGTGCACGAGATCCGCGGTTTCCTCGAGACGCCCACGGACGACACCTACATCCGGATCGAGATTCACTGCCGAGGGCTGACCAGCCGTGAGTGACCCCTGGCGCCGCAGCCAGCCGTTTGGTTGACATCCCCAGGGGCGGGAGGTATCGACCACGGTTCCAGAAGTGCCGAAAGCCGATGAATTCGGCCAATTTGGCCCGAACGACGAGGGAACCGAAGGCGACCATGGCGAGAGCGAAGGCAAAGGCCAAGAGCAAGACCCCCGAGAGCACCGTCGAGGAGCTCTACTTCCGGAGTGATAGCGCGTACCTGTGCTTGATCCTGAACCGGCGGACCCAGTTCGTCCGGGTCATCGACTTCCGGGCGGGCGCGCTGCCGGCCAAGCGCCTCTACATCCAGTCGGTCGCCAAGAAGGAGAACGTCGCCAAGGTCATCACCCTGGTCGAGAAGGACGAGGTCTCGTCCTGGACCAAGGTCGGCTTCGTGCGTGAGGGCACCATCCCCGGCTTCTACAAGCGCAGCGACGGACACCTCTGCGGCTGCGTCATCGGGGAGACCTCCGCCTCCATCGAGGTCAGCGACGCCGGCGTGAAGCTCACCGACCGGACCATCAACGCCGCGAAGAAGGCGTCCAAGGACTACCCGGCGAAGATCAAGGGCGCGAGCGTGAAGGAGGCGACCGAGAAGGACGCGCTCTCCGCCCGCGACAAGGTCTGGAAGAAGGGCGAGGGCGCCATCGCGCCGTTCGATGCCTTCGGTCGGGACGCCGCCCGCATGTACTTCTCGACGACGTACCGTCGCTGCCCCCTGAACTACATCAGCGTCGAGTTCCAGGACTGCTTCGGTCACTCGCTCTTCGAGATCCTCCGTCGCCCCGAGACCGAGTCGGAGATGAAGGCGCTGATCGCCGGTCTCCGCCAGGTGGGGGACATGATGCAGGACCGGGGCATCGTCTCCGGCTTCTCCTTCGCCCCGAACGACGACGTCGAGCTCTCGACGTGCTTCATCGCCGCGGGTTACCGGAAGACCGGTCTGCTCGCGCAAGCGCTGCCCGGGCCCGACGGTGAGCGCCGTGACGCGATCCTCTGGACCCGCAAGCTCGCAAACCCGGCCGAACAGAACTAGTGGCCACGGCCCCTCTACCGATCAAGGAGGCGATTCGCCTCGCGCGAGCGGAGGGGGAAGCGGCGTTCTGCGAACGCTTGGGTTTCGGCGCGCTCGTGGGGACGCCGCCCGAGTCCGGTGACCCAGGTGGCTGGAGCTACCACACGCGCGCGATCCGTGGTGCGTTCTCGCGGGCAGCGCCCGGCATCGACCTGAAGCAGTCCTTCGTCTATGCGCTCGAGAAGACCCAGTCACGTTTCGCGGACACGCTGCTGATCGGTCGCTCCGAGTCCAACGACGTGCGCATCGACCAGGACAGCATCTCGAAGCTCCACGCGCGCATCCGCGTGACCCCCGGTGGCATGCGGATCACCGACGCGGGCTCGAAGAACGGGATCCACGTGAACTACGAGCCGCTGCTCGCCGAGCATGCGCTCGCCGATGGTGACACCGTGACTCTCGGTCACTTCATGTTCCAGTTCCACCTGCCCGCGGAGCTCTACCGGATGCTCCGCGCCGCGCATTAGTGCGCCGTCACAAGCGGCCGCCGATGGTCAGCCCGAGCTCGCTCGGGCCGATGACCGGCTGAACGCTCACGTGCGTGTCATCGGTCTCGGGCTTCCCGAGCCACACGAGCAGGACGCCAGCGACTGCAGCGGCAGCGCCCACGCCAACCAGGATGTCCGCCGCGAGTGCGTTGCGCCGGACCTCGTCCTGCAGCTCTTCCTGCTCCGACCGAACGGTCGTGTCACCGAACTCGTTGTTCGCGCGAATCGCGAGCCCACCGAAGATGGCGCCAGCGACGATCACGCCCGCGCCACCGCCGAGCAACGCCCAGCCCGCCGTTCGAAGAAGGGAGGTCGGTGGCGGCTCGACCGGTTCGGTGACGCGCTCCGCCTCGACGTCCGGTTCCGGCTCCGGCTCGGGGTCCGGCTCCGGCTGCGGCTGCGGCTCCGGTTCTCCTGCTCGTAGGGCAGCGACCTCGGCGCGGAGGTTGTTGCGCGCCTCGAGCGCACGCGAACGCATCTCCGACGTGGTGCCGGGGAGCGCGACGAATTCGTCATAGGCCGCGATGGCCTCCTGCCGCATCAGCGCGCGTTCGTAGGAACGGGCGATGTTGTACATGAGGTCCGGTTCGGCGCGGATCTCGTAGGCCAGCCGAAAGTCCGCGGCGGCCTCTGCGTACTGGCGCGCTTCGTAGTGCGCGAGCGCGGCGTCGAGGTGGCCCTGGAAGGCCTCCATGTCGGGCTCGGAGTCCTGTCCAGCGGCTGGACCGGCAGCGGCGATCCAGACGAGCGTGATCGCGATCCATCCGCGCATCAGCGGTCCCCCATGCACTGGGTCGGCACGACGGCGGGCGTGTCGTCGAGGTCGTAGATGCCGTCCACGAACCAGCACATGCTCAGCAGATCCTCGTCGGTCGGGAGCGCGCCGTCTTCGATGCGTACGCCGCCGGTGTTGTCCATCACCGGACCGCGGAAGGGCAGGTAGAGCCCTTCCGGCGTGTTCCGGGAGAGGTCGGCCACCAGGCCCTCGACCTCGATGCGCGTGCTCGAGGGGACGTTCGCCTCGTTCATCTGCAGGTACACGGTGCTCTGGCTCGGGTCCGCCCTCATCGGCTCCCACACCTGCTCGTCCGGCCGCCAGGTCCCGGTCTGCATGTCGCGGAGCAGGCGGGTGACCAGAGGCCCCCAGTTCCAGTAGGCGCTGCCGATGCAGGTCTCCGGCGCGAAGTCGCAGCTGTCGGGGTTGTCGTAGCCGATCGTATAGATGGGCGTGTCGGCGCTGTTCCGCGCGTTGGCGGTCTCGATCGCGATGGTCGTGTCGGTGTGGCTGAACACGATGTCCACGCCCGCGTCGAGCAGCTCGTTGGCCGCGGCTTCTTCCTCCGCCGGGTCGAACCAGGCGTAGACCCAGCGCATGACGACCCGAGCGTCCGGGTTCACCGAGCGCACGCCCAGCGTGAACGCGTTGGCGTGTCGCACGGTCTCCGGGATCACCACGGGGCCGACCAGTCCGATGCGATCCTCGTTCGTCATCAGACCCGCGAGCTGTCCCGCCTGGAACATCGCCTGGTACATGCGGCCGAAGTAGGAGCCGAGGTTCGGCCCATCGACGAAGCCGGAGCAGAGGAGGAAGTTCACGTCGGGGTGGCGTTCGGCGGCTTCCTGCATCGGCACCAGGAAGTCGAAGCTGGTGCCGATCACCACGTTGTCGCCGCGCGCGATGAACTCCTCGATCCGCGCTTCGGCGTCAGCCGTCATGACCGAGGGCGCGAACATCGCGGTCGTGTCCTCGAGCTCGCCGAGAAAGTACATCCGGCCGTCGTCGTGGGCCTTGGTCCACCCATGGTCGCCGACCGGACCGACGTAGAGCAGCCCGACCTGTAGCGTCTCCTTGGCCGCCGGGCTGAGCGAGCGGCAGAGGCTGCCCTCGCAGACGCCGCCCTCTGGGCACGGCTCGTCGACGGCGCATTCGGCGCTACACCGCCCGTCGCTGCACAGGCCCGACTGACACTCGTAATTCTCGACGCAGGCGGCGCCGAAGGGGCCGTCTCCCGTGTCGCTGAGCTTCGGATCGAGGGTCAGCGAGCAGCTCGTCAGAAGGAGGGCCGTCAGCCCGAGGGCGTGCCTCGAATGCACCTCCAAACGGTACCAGAACGCGCTTTCCCATGTCGACGGCGTACCCTCGCTCGGAGATGCCGTTCGTACTCTGAGGGTGGTCAATCGACGATCGGAATGCGGACTCGGCCGTCGTCGACGGTCGGCGCTCGCATCATCGAGGTCGACATGCGCGTGGCGCGGCGGCGGCGCGGGGTCGGGGTCGGCTGCGGCGTCTGCGTGAGCTCGACCTGGATCTCGACCGAGTCGCCTGCGATCGCCCGAGCGACGCGCGTGGTCTCGTAGCCGTCGAGTCTGAGCTCGAGCATCCGCTGCGCTCCGTCCGGGGTCGGCGGCAGCTCGCGGACGAGCGGTGTCCGGCCCAGCAGGACGCCGCCCGAGATCACGTCGGCTCCCGGCGGCTCGCTGTTGATCGTGACGGAGACCATCGCGGGCTCTTCGACCGTCGGCTCGGGGCTCGGTTCGGGTTCGGGCTCGGGCTCGGGCTCGGGGGCAGGCACGGCTGCCCGCGGCTCCGGTTCGGGCTCGCGCGGGAGCGCGGTCAGCGCGATCGCCACCGCCCCCACCACGAGCAGGAGGGCCATGGGCAACCAGAACGGGACCCGCCGTCGATCGTCGTCGCTGGCGGGGGCCGACAGACGGGTGGGGGGCCCGAGGCCCGAATCGCTCGTCAGCGCGCCGTACTGGCCGGTTCCGCCGTCGAGCTCGTTGCGTACGTCCTTGAGCGCCTGGATCAGCGCTTCGACGTCTTGGTACCGGTCGTCGACCTCCTTCTGGAGGCAACGATGGACCACGGCCTCGAGAGCGGTCGGCACCTTCCACCCGGGGGGCTGGTCGAGCTTCGTCAGCGTCGACGCGAAGTCCGGCGGCGGTCGTTTCAGGTGCTGGTGCATCACCTCCATCGCGCTTCGGCCGACGAAGGGAGGGCGGCCCCCGAGCATCGCGAAGAGGAGGGCCCCGAAGGAGTAGATGTCGGAGCGCGCGTCGACGGGCTCGCAGAGGATCTGCTCCGGCGACATGTAGCGCGGCGACCCGAGCATCACGTCCTCACCGGTCACGTCTTCCTCGACGTCCGGCCGCTCGTCCTCGTAGACCTTCACCAGTCCGAAATCGAGCACCTTCACCGCGTCGACTTCGTGCTCGTCGTCGATGAGCTGTCGGTCGACGAACACGTTCCCGGGCTTGAGGTCTCGGTGGGCGATCCCTTCGGCGTGAGCGTCGCGGAGCGCGCGTGCGATCTGCAGCGCGATGTGAATGGCGCGCAACGGCTCGAGCGGACCTTCGCGTTTCAAGAGGTCCTTGAGCGGCTCGCCGTCGAGCAGCTCCATCGTCATGTAGAGCTCGCCCGCGTCGGTCTCGCCGTAGTCGTGGACGATGACGATGTTCGGGTGCTTGAGGCGTGCACAGACCGAAGCCTCGAGCAGGAATCGGCGCCGGAACTCGGTGTTCGCGGTCGGCGGCGCGACCATGACCTTCACGGCGACCTCCCGCATGAGGGGGAGCTGAGTGGCTCGGTAGACGCGTCCCATGCCGCCGGCGGCGATCAGCGCCTCGAGGCGGTAGCGCTCCCCCAGCACGCGGGGCAGCTCTTCCTCGCCCCCGACTGCCGCGGTCGCGGAGGCCTCGGCTGCGGTGCGTGCGCCGCTCGCCTCGTCGTCGGACAGGGCGCCGATGTCGGCAGGGTCATCTTCCATGGAGCCGGTGGCCACGTAGTCGGGATCCAGCGGGCGGCGTTGCACGCTCGGTGCAAGTGAACGCCGCCCGGGTTCGGCGAACGTGCCCCACATGTAGGGGCTTCGCAAGACCCGTCGACCCCTCTTCGGTCCGCGACTTGGGTACACTCTACGGATGGTGCTTCGCCGATCCTTGGTGCTGGTCGTCTGGCTGGTCGCGTGCGGCGACGACGACGCGATCTCGACCGTGGATTCCGGCGTCGACGACGACGCGAGCGCGCAGGTCGATGCGGGCTCGCTGAGCTGCTCGTTCCCTGCGGCTCGGCTCGGAGACTCGACGCAAGCGGTGGCGCTCGCCGCCTCGCCCGCGCGCTGTGGGCAGGCGGCCCACAGCTGGCTCCCGGCGTCCGGGATGGGCACGGTCGTCGAGACCGAGCGCCTCCAGCGGCTCGGGGCCGCGGTGCTCCGGGGCGCCCTCGAGACCGGCGGCGTCACCCTTCCTCGGGAGCTCGAGTACGACGTGATCATCGACCGCGTGCTCTACACCACGCAGGACCGCGGCGAGCCCATCGAGGCCACCGCGGCCGTGGCGTACCCGGACGAGCTCCCGGAGGGAGCCACCCCCGACATCGTGCTCCTGCTCCACGGGACGACCGGCTTCTCCGACGCCTGTGCCCCGTCGGACACGCTGGAGGGTCGCGCGCTCGCCGCCCTCTTCGCCAGCGTCGGCTACGTGGCGGTGGCCCCCGACTACATCGGCATCAAGGCGCTCGGCGATCCCTCGCCCGAGGTGCACCCCTACCTGGTCGGTCAGGCCACCGCGATCGCGTCGCTCGACTCGGTCCGTGCGCTCGCGCAGATGGACCCGAACCGGATCGGCGCCTGCGTGAGCCCACGGGTGCTGGTCTTCGGTGGGTCGCAGGGCGGTCATGCCGCGCTCTGGGTCGACTGGCTGGCCGACTACTACGCGCCGGAGCTCGAGCTCGTGAGCACCGTCGCCACCGTTCCACCGATCGACCTCCTCGCCCAGGTCGAGCGCGGGCTCCAGTCAGAGGTCGACGCGAGCGCCAACTCGACCGCGATGCTCGCGGCCGCCGGTGTCTGGTACGGCTACGAGTCGCGACTCGGCGAGGTCTTCCGCGAGCCCTACGACAACGACGTGCTCGAGGCGCTGGAGCTGAGCTGCACGGAAGACGCGCCCGACGTCCCCGACCTCGTGCTCGAGGACCTCTATCAGCCCGTCATCCTGGACGCGGCGTCCGCCGAGACCTTCGCGGACGTCGACCCCTGGGGCTGCGTCGTCGCCGAGAACGGCCTGACCACCACGAGCATCGAGCGGACCCGGGTGGACCCGACGGGCTACGGCATCCTCCTCACCTTCGGCAGCGACGACCCGCTGGTCCACACCCCGATCGAGCGCGAGGCCTATCGATCGCTCTGCGAGGCCGGGATCCCCGTGGCCATGATCGAGTGCGAGGGCGCCGACCACGGCGGAGGCACGCTCTGGGCGATCGCCG
Source organism: Deltaproteobacteria bacterium (assembly GCA_017644045.1). Taxonomy (GTDB): domain Bacteria; phylum Myxococcota_A; class Polyangia; order Polyangiales; family Houyiibacteriaceae; genus UBA1660. The sequence goes on along the minus strand of JAEPMI010000004.1, from coordinate 347,682 downwards.
AGATCCTCGAGTTCATGGACGAGCGAGCCAGCGGTGAGGCCTTCGTCCAGCCGAGCTGCGATCCCCCAGCGCCGGTGGTCTGCAGCGGCACGCCCCCATGATCGGCGCCACGAGCGAGCGGCCGCTGCGGTAGGGTTCTGCCATGACGCTCGAGCCGCTGAGCTACCACCACGAGGTCGTGGCAGCGCTTCGCCGCGAGGAGCCCGGGCTCTGGGAGTGGTTCGCGTCCGACGAGGTCGAGGAGGCCTTCGCCGAGCGCGTCCGCCTCGACCTCCTCAAGTCGACGGTGCGCCTCGGCCGAGGACAGCACGGAGCGCTCCACGAGGCCGCCGATGCGGCGAAGGCCGCGTTCGACCTCGACGTCGACGTTCGCTTCTATCAAGCGGCGGCCGGCGTCGAGATCAACGCCGGCCTCTGCCACCTGCCAGGCGAGGCTCACGTCGTCCTCTCGGGCCCGGTCCTCGACAAGCTCGACGCGCTCGAGCTGCGCGCGCTCGTCGGCCACGAGCTCGCCCACCAGAAGCTCTTGACCCTCGGCGACGGTGAGCACCGGATCGCCCAGCAACTCCTGCGCTCCATCGCCGATCATCATGGGGCCGCGCCGAGCTACCTCTTCACCGCGCAGCGTCTCGAGCAGATGACCGAAGTCGTCGCCGACCGTGGGGGTTGCCTGGTGGCGGGCGACGTCGCGCCGATGGTCCGCTGCCTCGCCAAGACCATCAGCGGGCTGACCACCGTCGACGCCGAGAGCTACGCGGCGCAGGCCGCCGACGTGATGCGCCAGGGCGCGGATGCAGGAGAGGGCACCCACCCCGAGACCTTCGCGCGGGTGCACTTGCTGGTGGAGGGCGCGCGCGCTCCGGCGCAGGCCGACGCCCTGGTCGACGCGCTCATCCGTGGCCCGATCCGGATGGACGCGCTCGACCTCGTCGGTCAGTTGGCTCTCGTGGCGACCACCCGCGCGTTGATCGGTGTGTGCCTCGCCGAGCCGCTCCTCGCGACGGAGCGGGTTCGCGCGCACGCCGCCGAGTTCTTCGAGGGAGACGTGAGCGAGCAGGGACCGGTCGTCTTGCCCGACCCGCTCCACGAGTCCGTGGCCGAGTACCTCGCCTACGTGTTGCTCGACCTCGCGACCGTGGACCCCGACACCGGTGACCTCGCGATCGGGCTCGTCGACCGTGTGGCGACCGAGCACGGCTTCGGGAACGCGTTCGAAGCCGTCGCGCGAAAGGAGCTGCGTCGCTCCAAGAAGGCGGTCGCCGAGCTGCGGGCCCAGCTCCCCTCCCTCGAAGAGCGCGCTCGCGCGCAGGGGCCGTCGTGACCGAGCTCGCTTCGCGCCCGCTCGCCGAGCTCCCCATCGGCGACCCGCTCCCGACGACCGACGATCTGCTCCGGCAGATCGTGCCGCTCTTCCGCCAGGTGGCCGCGCTGCACGAGGCGGGCCGGGTCGCTCCGATCCACGGTCTGACGCACCTCCGCGCGGCGGAGGGGATCCTCTACTTCGAGAACGCCGGCGCCCTGCCGCCGACCGAAGCGCGCGCGGCGCTCGCTCGCATCGAGACCGGGCCGGAGCCCTGGATCGACGTGGTGAGTCGGCAGCGCGAGACGCGGTCGGAGACCGGCGCGACGATCCTCGAGGACCTCTCGATCTGGTCGGGTGGCGATCCGCCGGGCACCCCGAGCTTCGTCGCCGGACCCGACGCCTGGGAGCGACTGCACGGCCACCACGACCCGCTCACGGACATCCACCTGCTCGGCCTCCACGCCGCGCGGCTCGCGACGGGGTTGGCGATCGAAGAGCGGGAGGAGCTCGAGACCCTCGTCGCGGCGCGCTCCGATCTTCGCGCGCTGAACCCCGGTCTGCATCCGGTCGTGGCGCGGGCGCTCCGCGAGATGACCGAGCCGGAGCGCGCCAAGCGGCCCGGCGACCTGTGGGCGCTCGTGCGCACCCTCGAGCACTACCGCGACCACGAGGTCAGCGCCCCGCTCGGCTCGGCGGTCGCTGCCGACGCCCAGCAAGCCATCTGCGAGAGGCTTCGAAACCGGCTCTTCGATCTCTCGCGTCGCAATCGGCTGCTGCATTTCCGCCCCAGCGGCAAGACCCTCGACCTCACGGTGGCGTCGGTTCCCATGGTCCTCGACCATCGCAGCATCGAGGCATCGAAGCTCGCGACCTGGTCCGCGCCCTTCGTGAAGAAGCTCGCTGCCGCCAAGCCGATGTCGCTCGCGTCGCTCCTGCGCTTCGACGACTATCCCTTCGTCCCCAAGAGCCTGGATGCGATTCGGCTCCAGGCGGCACGCGACACCCGCGAGTACGGCTTCTCCCAGCTCCGACTCGTGGCGTGCTTTCTCGTCTGGCACGACCTGAAGGAGGCCGAGAACGAGCGCATTCGGTCCCCGCTGCTCCTGCTGCCGGTCACGGTCACCAAGAAGAAGGGCGTCCGCGACACGTACCTGCTCGAAGCCGACAGCACGGACCTCGAGGTCAACCCGGTGCTTCGGCATCGGTTGCGCCAGCTCTACGGGATGGAGCTGCCGGAGACGATCCCGCTCGCCGACGCAGCGGCGCTCGACGCGCTCTACGAGTCCCTCGTCCAGCAGATTCAGGCGTCCGAGCCGGCGGTCACCCTCGAGCGGATCGACAAGCCACGGATCCGGCTCATCTCCGCCATCGCTCGACGTCGGCTCGAGACGTTTCGGCGCCGGGCTCGGCGTCGCGTCACCGCGACCGGTCGCCGCTTCGACGGCATCGACTACTCCTATCGTCAGCAGGGGTTCGCGCCCCTCGGAGTTCAGCTCTTCCATCAGCGGGTCCGGCCGGCGGGCGCTCCGAACCGCGAGCTCCTGGAAGCCCCGCGGCCACGCCCCTTCCGGCTCGGTCCGGGGGAGCGCGAGCTGCGCAAGGACCTCTACGAGATCCAGGAAGGCGAGGGCGGTCCGCACCGGTGGGCCTTCGACCTCTGCGCGCTGACGCTCGCCAACTTCAACACCAAGAAGATGTCGCTCGTCGCCGACTACGCGACGTTGATCGACGAGCCGACCTCGGCGCCGCCGTCGTTCGGAGCGCTCTTCAGCCCGGACGCGCGGCCGCTTCCGAAGCCCACGGAGCCGCTCCCGATCGCGGAGCAGCACCCGGTGGTGCAGGCCGACCCGACCCAGCAGGCCGCGATCGCCCGCTGTCGTGACGGCGACAGCTACATCATCCAGGGGCCGCCCGGCACCGGGAAATCGCAGACGATCACCAACCTCATCGCCGACCACGTCGCGCGCGGTGAGCGGGTGCTCTTCGTCTGCGAGAAGCGCGTCGCGATCGACGTAGTCCACCGCCGACTCTCGCAGCTCGGCCTCGCGCCGCTCTGCTGCCTCATCCACGACTCGCAGGGCGACAAGAAGGACTTCATCCACGACCTGAAGGCGACCTACGAGGCGTGGCTCCCCGAGCTCGAGGCCCCGGCGCCGAGCACCGCCGCGCCGCCCGCGCTCGGCGATGCGCTCGAGCCGCTCGCGGCGCGATGGAACGCGCTGCGCTCACCGGCTGCCGGGTCCGACGAGCCGCTCGGAGCGCTCGTTGCGCGCCTCGCGGAGCTCCACGACGCGCGGGCCGTCGAGCTCGATGCCGTCGCGCGGGAGGCCTTGCCCGAGCATCGAGCGCTGCTCGCGGTGCTCCCCGCGTTGCGCTCGCTCGAAGCGCGGCTGATGGAGCGGGGATCGACCCTCGGCGCCCACCCGCTGCGGTGGCTGCGCCCCGACGCGCTCGAAGGGGACCAGCCGTTGGCGCGCATCGCCGCCGCGCTCGATGCCGCCCTGCCGGCGCTCGAACGCTTGGTCACCCTCGCCCCGGAGCTGCCGTGGTCCGACCTCGACGCGCGCGTCCAGTCCGCCGAACGGGCGGCGCCGTTGATCGAGCACGGGTTGCTCGGGCTGCTGGACGGAGCCTCTCCACTCGCGCGCGCCGTTCGCAAGGGGAGGAGCGCGCTCGACCAGGCTCGGAAGCACCTGGCGCAGGCGCGGGAGGTCGCGCGTCCTTGGCGGGAGTCGCTCGCTCGCGCCGACCTCCGCGCGGCGCTGGACCTCGCGCGACGGTGGCACGGTCGCTTCTGGCGCTTCCTCTTCCCGAGCTTCTGGCAGCTCCGCCGGCTGGTGAAGGAGCGCTACGACTTCAGCGTTCGGGCGCTCGCGCCCAGCTACCTCCAGGCGCTCGAGGATCTCGAGCGTCGGCTCGATGCAGAGGAGGCGGTGGACGGCGAGTCGGGGAAGCTGGAAGCGGAGCTCGGCACGGAGCCGGCGCCGGTGCTCGAGAGCCTCGAAGCGATCGAGGGCGACGAGCTGGCGAGCGCGCTCGCGGGACCTGGTGGCGCCGCCGAGGGGAGGGCGCTGCTCGATCGTCGCGCGGACGCCGCGACCGTTCGCGAAGCCTTGGGTGCCCTGCTCGAGGGCCATGAGCGACAGCCGGTGGCGGCGCTCTTCGGAGCGCTGACCGCCCTGCGCGGCGACCTCGACCTCGTTGGTGAGGTGCGCGAAGAGCTCGCCGGCGTGCGCCATCAGTCCACCGGCGTGCTCGCCTTCGTCGGAGCGCACGACGCCGACGTGGACGCGTTCGAGCGGGCGGTCGTCGACGAGGCGGTGCGCCGTTCGCTTCGCGCGGACCCCGCGTTGAAGGATCAGGGCATCGTGCAGCTGCGGCGTCAGCAGCGTTCGCTCGCGCAGCGGGAGGAGCGCGCTCGGGAAGCGAACGCAGAGGCCATGCTCGGCCGATCGAAGGCGCGCTTCCTCGAGCACGTTCGAATCACCGAGACGCCGGCGAAGTCGCTGAGCGCGGAAGAGAAGATCCTGAAGTCGACCTACAAGAAGGGGCGCCGCGCCCTCGAGCACGAGTTCGGGAAGGTGATGCGCTACCGGTCGATCCGGGACTTGGCCACCAGCGAGAGCGGCGCGGTGATCCGCGACCTCAAGCCCATCTGGTTGATGAGCCCGCTCAGCGTCTCGGACACCCTGCCGCTCGGCGGCGGCAGCGAGCCGCCCTTCGACGTGGTGATCTTCGACGAGGCCAGCCAGATCCCGCTCGAGGACGCCATCCCGGCGATCTGTCGGGCGCCGCGCACCATCGTCGTGGGCGACGAGATGCAGCTGCCGCCGACGACCTTCTTCGGCAGCGGCTCGAGCGAGGAGGACGAGGACGAGATCTCCGTCACCGAGGGCGACGAGACCATCAGTTACTCGCTGGACTCCGAGAGCCTGCTCAGCCACGCGAGCCTCGGGCTCTCGGGGACGATGCTCCAGTGGCACTACCGGAGCCGCGACGAGGCGCTCATCCGCTTCTGCAATCATGCGTTCTACGCGGGCCAGCTCCGGACCATCCCGTCGACTCGCTTCCCGGTCGAGTTGCCACCGATCGTCGCCGACGGATCCGAGGCGGGCGCCGTCGGGGCCGACCGTCTGCTCGAGCGTCCGTTGAGCTTCCACCTGCTCGAGGGCGCGGTCTACGACAAGCGCCGCAACCCGGCCGAGGCTCGCTACGTCGCCGAGCTCGTGCGCGAGCTGCTCGCTCGAGAGGATCATCCGACTCTCGGCATCGTCGCGTTCAGCGAGGCGCAGCAGAGCGAGATCGAGGGGGCGATCGACGACCTCGGAGAAGAGGACCTGGAGTTCCGCCGCCGCTACGAGGAGGAGCTGGAGCGCACGGTCGACGGTGAGGCGGCGGGCCTCTTCGTGAAGAACCTCGAGAACGTCCAGGGGGACGAGCGCGACGCGATCATCCTGAGCATCTGCTACGGACCCGACCGGAGAGGGAAGATGCGGATGAACTTCGGGCCCATCAACAAGATGGGCGGCGAGAAGCGGCTGAACGTGATCTTCTCGCGGGCCAAGCGACACATGGCCGTCGTCAGCTCGATTCGCCACGAGCGCATCACCAACGAGTGGAACACCGGCGCGCGGACGCTGAAGGCGTACCTGCGCTACGCCGAGGCCTGCTCCCGGGGAGACCAGGCGGAGGCGGACGCGGTCATCCGTGGACTGTCGGGGCGCGAGGGCGGGAGCGCCGAGCGGGCACCGCATCCGGTCGCGTCGGCGCTGGCCCGGACCCTGACCGAGCGCGGCTTCGAGGTCGCCGTGGGCGTCGGCACCGGCGACTTCCATGTCGACCTCGCGGTCCGCGACGGCGAGCGCTGGGGCAGCGCCGTCCTGGTGGACGCGCCGCACCTCAGCGCGTCGCCCGGACCGATGGCGCACTACCACGCGCGGCCCGCCGTGCTCGAAGCGTTCGGCTGGCACGTGGTCTCGGTCCTGCCGCACGAGTGGTGCACCGACACGGACGCGGTGGTCGAGCGGCTCGTCCGCCAGCTCCGCCGCAAGGAGTGACGTGGCGTCCACCCCCGCAGGGCCATCTGTCCCCATGCCGAAATATCGGCGGCGGCTACGGGTTGATCCACTGGGCCCCCCACGGATAGGCTCTCGCGCTGGCGGGGCCCTGGGGTCCGGCCCGGAGGGAGCGCATGCGGACACGCGAAGACATCGAGTCGTACCTGATGAGGTCGAACCTCTCGTTCAAGAGCCTCCGGGAGGAGGAAGGCGACTCAGGCGAGGACATCTGGCTGGTTCGCGATGCCAGCAGCGGTGAGAACATCATCATCTCGCTCAGTGGGAACCTGGTGCTCTTCCGCGTGAAGGTCCTCGAGTTGGAGACGGTGAGCGAGAAGCAGCCGCTCTTCGAGAAGCTCCTGGAGCTCAACGCCAGCGACATGGTCCACGGCAGCTACGGCCTCGCGAACGAGGCCGTGGTCCTGACGGCGGGGATGATCCTCGAGACGCTGGACTACAACGAATTCCAGGGGGTGGTCGACGACCTGACCCTGGCCCTCACCAACCACTACGAGATGCTCTCGCAGCTCACCCAGAGCGGCGAAGCCGCCTGAGGCGAGGTAGGATTTAGCCATGGGTTTCTTCGGTCGCCTCGCGACGCTCATCAAGAGCAACCTCAACGACCTGATCAGCAAGTCGGAAGACCCCGAGAAGATGCTGAACCAGGTCATCCTGGACATGAACACCCAGCTGGTGGAGGCGAAGAAGCAAGTCGCCGTCGCCATCGCTGACGAGAAGCGGTTGCAGAAGCAGCTGAACAGCGAGTCCTCCGTCGCCGACGAGTGGGAGAAGAAGGCCATGATGGCCATCCGCGCCGGCGACGACGCGCTCGCGAAGGAAGCGCTGATGCGGAAGAAGGAGCACGACTCCCTCGCCGCTCAGTACAAGGATCAGTGGGACAAGCAGAAGCAGGCCACCGATCAGCTGAAGACCGCGCTCCGGGCCCTCAACAACAAGATCGAAGAGGCCAAGCGCAAGAAGAACGTGCTCATCGCGCGCAAGCGCCGGGCCGAGGCGATGCAGTCGATCCAGGACACCATGAGTGGTCTCTCGGACACGAGCGCCTTCGACACCTTCGACCGCATGGCGTCGAAGATCGACCAGATGGAGGCCGAGGCCGAGGCGGGTGCCGAGCTCGCCGAGGAATACTCGGGCGACGTCCTGGCGTCGAAGTTCTCCCAGCTCGAGGCGACCGCCGGAGCCGACGAGGATCTCGAGGCCCTCAAGAAGAAGATGGGCCTCGTCGAGGAAGAGGCGCCCGCCGTCGAGGCGCGCGTCGACGCCGAAGAAGAGGCCTCCGAGGCCGAGATGGCCGAGCTCGAAGAGGCCCTCGAAGCCCTCAAGCAACGGGAAATGGGAGGCTGAGAAAGGCGTCAGCCTTTCTCCCCGTGCCCTTGCCCGTGCCCGTGCCCGTGCCCGTCATCGAACGGGCAGGCACGACCTCAGAACCCCAGTTCCACCCACTCGCCGCGGTCGGCGGGCCCTCGACAGGCCCACGCCTTCCGCTCGGCGGGTGAGGCGATGAACACCGCGTTGGTCGCGGTGCCCTGCTCGTCCTCTTCGTAGCGGTTGATGCTGTGGACTCCGTCGTGGCGGTCCGCGAAGACCGCGCGGAGCGACTCCGGCGTCTGCGGGCTCGACAGCAAGGTCCCGAGCCGCGCGAAGCGGGCCTGGGTGCTCTCGCTGACCGCCTCGCCTTCCTTGTCCTGGTGGACCGGGGCGATGCAGTGGTTGGTCCGGTAGACCGGCCCTTCGTCGGCGGTCCGGAGGACCTGCGCCAGCGGCGAGGCCTCCCACTCGACCTGCTGCTCGGCGTCCGCGAGCCAGTAGGTGTGCGCGCCCGCGTGGGGGGCCGTCCGGACGAGCTCCTTGGCCTCGGCGACGTTCGCCGCCCGGATGGCGCGATGGAGGATGGAGAGGTAGCCGACGCCCGGGCGGGCGCCGTAGGTCTTGATGTTGGTCGTCCCGACCGAGAGGCCGTGCTCGTTCATGCCGACCAGGCTCAGGCAGCCGGTGCAGGTGACCGCCCAGGTGCGCGGTCCCTCGGTGGGCTTGCGGTGCACGGCGACCACGTACTCGACGTCGGGCGGGTTCAGGTCCCAGGTCTGACCGGCGAGCGGCTTGCCGGCCTCGGTGCCACTCGGCGGGACGAGCAGCGAGGAGCAGCCCTCGTCGACCTTCTTGCTCAGCGGCTTCCCCTCGAGGGCCGAGAGGAGCACGGCGTCGCGCATGTCGGTCATGTTGCAGGCGGTGAAGAGGCGGAGCGGGTCGACCCCGGCGCCCTCGGCGATGCCGACCTGCTCGGCGTACCCGGCCGGATCCCACGCCTCGAAGAGGGGGAAGCTCTCCGCGCCGACGTCGAAGATCCGCTCCCAGTCCTGCCGGCCCCGGTCGGCCACGTACCCGCGAACGGCCTCGAAGCGCATCTGGACGAAGGCCTGGACCCGGTCGCGCCACGCTTCGCCCTGCTGGCGGCCCATCTCCGCGGGGGTGCCGGAGACCTCGAGTCGTTCGAGCGTGATGGTCATGGCGCTACCCTACGGTCGCACCCCGCGGTGCGCCAGGGGCCGAGGCCCCAGAGCCGGGGTGGGCGCTCTGCTTGACAGGGGGCCCCAGCAGCGCAAATTCGCCCGGCTCCAATGCCGACCTACGAGTACCAGTGCGACGCTTGCAACAAGGGTTTCATCCGTGAGCAGCGAATCACGGAGAAGCCGGTCAAGAAGTGCCCCCACTGCGGGAAGATGAAGGCCCGCCGGATGATCTCCGGAGGCGACTTCATCCTGAAGGGCGGCGGTTGGTACTCGGACCTCTACAGCAGCACGCCGAAGGGCTCGTCCAAGAAGGACACCGGCTCCTCGAGCGGCGGCTCCGACGACTGAGCGACGCTCCTCAGCAGGAGCCGCACACCCCGTCGCAGCAGCGGTTCATCCCACCGCCCATGCACCGGTCCCCACAGGCCGAGCAGTGGAACCTCGTGCCGAGTGCCTGCTCGCAGCCGGTGGCGAAGTCGCCATCGCAGTCGGCGTAGCCCGGCTCACACTGGGTGATCTCGCAGGCGCCGGCGGTGCAGCCGACGTTCTGGACGCGCATGCCGGGCACGCACGTGACGCCGCAGCCACCGCAGTGCGAGGCGGAGCTGGTGATGTTGGTCTCGCACCCGTTGGCGTACATGCCGTCGCAGTTGCGCATGTCGCCCGTGCAGCCCGAGATGATGCAGCCCGACGTGGTGCAGCTGATCGTCGCGCTCGGCGCCGGCGCACACGAGTTCCCGCACGTGTTGCAGTTCATCGTGGTCGTCGTGGCGGTCTCGCAGCCATTCCCAGCGCTCATGTCGCAGTCGGCGAAGCCCATGTCGCACGTGAACCCGCACACCCCGGCGGAGCAGGTCGGGCTCGCCCGCGGCGGGTCGGTACAAGGCATCTCGCAGCCGTTACAGTTGGCGACGTCGCTAGCGATGTTCACGCAGCTGCCATCGCACAGGGTCTCGCCCGCGCCGCAGCCACCGGTGCAGGAGAAGCCGGTGCTCGTGGATCCGCTGCACAGCGGCGTTGCGCCGTCGCAGCTCACGCCACACGCGCCACAGCTCGTGGCGCTGCCGAGGAAGGTCTCACACCCGTCCGACGAGTCCATGTTGCAGTTGGCGTAGCCAGGAATACACGCCACGCCGCAGGTCCCCATCGTGCAGATCGGCGAGGCGTTCGGGGGGTCGGCAGGGCAGGTGATGCCGCATCCTCCACAGGTTGCGGGGTCGCCTGCGACGTCGGCCTCGCAGCCGTTCATGGCGTCTGAGTCGCAGTCGTCGAAGCCCACGTTGCAACCGACGACCTCGCACGTGCCCGTCACGCACGAGGGCACACCGTTTGGTGTCGAGCAGACGGCGCCGCAGGCGCCGCAGTTGGCCACATCTCGTTGGCGCGACTCGCACCCGTTACCCGTCATCATGTCGCAGTTGAAGAAGCCCGTGTCGCAACGGAGCGCGCACGCGCTCTCGGTGCAGAACGGGGAGGCGTTGTCGGCGTCCTCACACGCCGTCCCACAAGCTCCACAGTTGTTCACGCTGCTCGTGAGATCGGCACAAGTGCCACCAGCGCACAGGCTCGTCCCCTCGGGGCAGTCCGCGACGCACTTGTCGATGTCGCAAATCGGGGCGCCGGCCGGGCAGTCGTTGCCGCAGCTCCCGCAGTTCTCGGCGGTCACGAGCGAGACTTCGCAGCCGTTGCTGTCCTCGTCGCCGCCAGACATGTCGCAGTCGGCGAATCCGTCGTCGCACGCGAGCACACATTCACCTGCCTCGCAGGTCGTGCTGCCCCTGGCCGGATCGGGGTTGCACGGCTGGTTACAGCCACCGCAGTGCAGCATGTCGACGTCGAAATCGAAGTCCTCGTCGACCGCGCCATCGCAGTCGTCGTCCACGTCGTTGCACAGCTCTTCGGCCAGGCAGGCGTCGGCGCCCATGTCTTCCGGGCCCACGTCGGGCACCCCGAAATCCGTGCGCATCGGACCGTCCCACGGGGGCAACTCGTCCTCGCTCACCTCGCGGGTTCGGCAGTCACCGTCCGCGCAGGTGCTTCCCGAGTCGCAGACGACGCCCTGGCATACGCGCAGCAGGTCCATCTGCAGCACCCGAACTTCGCCCTCGACGAACTCGACGACGGCTCGTCGCTGGATGACCACACCCCGGCGGCCGTCTGGCAGGGGGCCATTGCCCTCGACCTTCACCGTGACCGGCCCGAGCGGCCCGCCGCGATGGACGACCGCCAGACGCATCGGCAGGTCCGCCGTCGAAATCGGCGACTCCGCCGTCTTCGCGTCTCCGGTCGGGCCGACGACCTCGATCCGGATCTCGTCCATCTCGCCTGGGACCTGGAAGTCGGTGTCGACCACGACCATCAGCTGGGTCAGGTCGTCGGTGCCGCAGCTGGCGAGCAGCACGCCGAGCAGGAGCCAGCGGAGTCCACGAAGGGCCATCAGTCGCCGAGCTCCACCACCCCGGGCATCGTGTTGCCCGGGATCGGGTCCGCCTGGCCGGGATCGTAGAGGAACACCCCCAACACGACGGCCACGCCCACCAGCGCCAGCGCGAGGCCCACGCCGAGCCCGCGGCGCAGCCGCTTCGCGCGCGCTTCGGCCTCCGGGTCGCGGTTGTCCCGAATGATGACTCGGGTCTCGGTCTGCCCGCCGCCCCGTTCCGCGGTCTCTTCTGGAGTGGGCACCGGCGGCGCCGGCACGTCGAGGGAGGCCTCCACGTTGCCCTGGGCCTCCGCCGAGAAGGTGGTGTCGGCGACCGTCTCTTCGCCGCGGCGCGCCTCGACGCGGTGCTCGCCGGGATCGACCGGCGCGCGGACGCCGATGATCTGTTCCGGGAGCGCTCGGCCATCGAGATAGAAGCGAACGCCTTCCGTCGACCCTTCGGCCCGAAGGGTCCAGTGCGCGATCTGTGGGGTGATCGTCGGGAGCAGCGCGGCGGCCGCCTCCTTCACCTCGGGGTTGGCGTTCGAGCGCCGGATCCATCGCAGGAGCTCGGCGGCGTGGACCACCCGCCCGAGCTTCGCGAGGACCGACGCGAGGTTGTATGCGACGACAGCGGAGGGCCGCAGCTCATGTGAGCGAGTGAAACGCTCGGCCGCACAGGGGAGGTCTTCCGCGTCCAGGCACTCGAGGCCCTGGTGGAAGAGCGACCGCGCCAGCGCTCGCTCGCCGGTTCCCTCCGGCGCCTGGCCGGCGGCGGTGACGCCCAGGGTCGAGAGCGCGAGCACGAGAACGGTCGGCAGCAGTCGAGTCATCGAAGGAGTAAGGAACGGGAAAGAAGTGAACCGTAGTCAGCGAGTCTATGCGACGCCGACCGAAGAGCCCAGCCCGGCGCGAGGAACGCGGGCGGCGATCAGTAGTCGAGGTCGCGGAACGCGTTCGGGGTCGCCATACCCTCGGACGACATCTCGGAGGTCATCGCGGTCGCCATCTCGGTCGACCGAGTGCTCGTCGTCGTCGTCATCGTGACGGCCCTGCGGCGGCGTCGGGTGGGTGCCGGGGCGGTGGCGACCTCTTCCACCTCTTCGACCTCGGTTTCTTCGACCTCGGCTCCGGTGGGCGGCGCGGCCACCTCTGGGGGGGGCTCCACCCGAGTCGGTGACATGGCGGGGCGCGACTCCGACGCCTCACGCTCGGGGGGATCGCGGGGGGCCTCGGCTGCTGGTTCCGAGTCGGGCTCAGATGTGCGGGTCGCAAGCACCACACCACCGACCAGCAGTACGAGCCCGGCAACCGCGCCTGCAATCCAGAGTGGCTTGGCGCGTTCCCGACGAGGGGACGAGAGCATCTCTCCCGAAAGGAGCTCCGCAGCATCGAAGGTCGTCCGAGCCGAGTCTCTGCTCGCCGGAGGCGTGCTGAATCGAGGCCGTACGTGGATCGGTCCGGTGACGTCAGCGCTCCTCCTCGCGTGGGCCGGTGTGGCGGCGAGCAGCGCCTGTCGCATCGCGCGAGCGGTGGGGTAACGCTCCTCCCGGCTCTTGCGGAGCGCGATGTCCAGCACGTAGGAGAGCGCCTCGCCGATCTCCGGTCGGAGGTCGACGGCTGGGCGGTGCGGCTCCTTCACGACGGCCACCAGGAGATCACCCGGCAGCTCCGCGTCCACCGGTGTGGATCCGGTGAGCATCTCGTAGAGCATGGCGCCGACCGAGTACACGTCGGAGCGCGCATCGAGATCGGGCAGGCCGCGCGCCTGTTCGGGCGACATGTAGTGAGGGGTGCCGACCAAGCCGCCGGCCTGCGTTGTCTGCACGCTGATGCGTCCCTCGGGCTTCATCGCGGACGCGATCCCGAAGTCGAGGATCTTCGGGAAGATGCCGTCGCGATCGTGCACCAAGTGCACGTTCTCCGGCTTGATGTCGCGGTGGATGACGCCGGCGTCGTGCGCGGCGGCGAGACCGCGCAGCACCGAGGACACGATGTCGATGCACTCGTGGATCGAGAGCGCCGGGAGCTTGCCCATCCGGTCCGCGAGGCTCTCGCCCTCGACGAGCTCCATGACCATGTACGGCGTGCCGTCCTCGATGCCGAAGTCGGTGGTCCGAACGACGTTGGCGTGCTGCACGGCGGCGGCGACGCGTGCCTCGCGGAGGAAGCGCTGGCTCATGGCATCCGCGTCGCGGCCGTCGTGGTAGAGCACCTTCACCGCGACCGGACACTGGAGTCGCAGATCGCGCGCACGCCACACGGCGCCCATCCCGCCTTCACCGACGGGGCGCTCGAACTCGTAGCGCCCTGCCAGGAGGGCGCTTTTCTGCGGGCTGAAGGTCACGTGATGGGACGGCTAGCGTAGCAGGGTTTGGGCTCGGGCCGAGCACCCCACAAGCCCCCAAGTAGGGGAAAGAACGGCGAATTACCCGGGCTCCAAACGGTCGGATTGGATTACTTTGGTGCGACCGTCTTCGAACCGAACGGCCACTCTCGGCGGCACCATGCCGTGCCGCACCTCGGTCACGCGCCCGTGCCCGAACTTTGGGTGCCACACGCGCGTTCCTTCGACGATGCCCAGGTCCGATCCTTCAGAGTAATCGATGTAGCTGTCGACCTCTCTCGGGGGGCGCTTTCGCTTCGGCGGCGCCTGCGGCATGTCCCAGGGGTCCGGTCGGTAGGCCGGCGCCGCGCTCGCACGCCGCGCGCGGGAGGGGCGGTCGCCGATCCAGGTCGTGTCCTCCTCCGGGAGATCGAGGACGAAGCGGCTGGGCGTCCCGACCTCGACGCGGTTGAAGATCCGGCGCATGCGGGCGTAGCTCAGGATCAGGCGGTCCTCCGCGCGGGTGTAGGCCACGTAGGCCAGCCGCCGCTCCTCGGCGAGCTCCTCCGGGTCCTCGCCCATGTTTCCCTGGCGGACGAAGGGGAACATCCCCTCCTCCATGCCGGTGACCATCACGGTCGGGAACTCGAGGCCCTTCGCCGAGTGCACGGTCATGAGCGTGACCCGCGCCTCCTCCATGTCCTCGGCGTCGATGGCGCTCTGCAGTGTCACCTCCTCGAGGAACTGGGTGAGGGTCGCGTTCTCGGTGCGGGCGTCGAACTCACCCATCGAGCCGACGAGCTCGGCGAGGTTCTGTTGGCGCGCGTCCGACTCGGGCGTGTTCTCCGCCTTGAGCATCGCCAGGTAGCCGGTCTCGTCGAGCACCAGCCCACCGAGGTCGGGCAGTGGCAACGTCGCGCGCTCTTGGAGCTTCTCCATCAAGCGCCGGAAGGCGTCGAGCTTGCGCACCACGCCCTTCGAGAAGCGACCGTCCTTGTGGGCCGCCTCCATCGCGTCCCAGACGCCCACTCCCGTCTCGGCCGCGAGGTCGAGCAGCCGCGAGATCGTGGTCTTGCCGATGCCCCGCGTCGGCTTGTTCAGGATGCGCAGCAGGCTGACGTCGTCGGCGGGGTTCATGAGCACCCGCAGGTACGCCAGCAGATCCTTGATCTCTGCGCGGTCGTAGAAGCGGACGCCCCCGACGATCCGGTAGGGGATGTCTTCGGCGAGCAGGCGTTCTTCGATCACCCGCGACTGGGCGTTGATCCGGTAGAGCACCGCGATCGAGTCGAGCGGCTCGCCCTTCGCGCGGAGCTCCTCGACGCCCCGCACGACCAGCTGCGCTTCCTGCCGCTCGTCTTCGGTGCCGACCACGAAGATGCGCTCGCCCGCTGCCTTCTCGGTCCACAGCTCCTTGGGCTCACGATCCGTGTTCCGCGAGATCACCGCATGCGCCGCGCGGAGGATGCGCGCGCTCGAGCGGTAGTTCTGCTCGAGCTTCACGATGTGTGCGCTCGGGTAGCTCTTGCGGAAGTCGAGGATGTTGCGCCGATCCGCCCCTCGCCAGCGGTAGATGCTCTGGTCGTCGTCGCCGACGACGGTGAGGTTGCCGTGCACGCTCGCGAGCGCATGGACCAACCGGAGCTGCGAGTGGTTCGTGTCCTGGAACTCGTCGACGAGGATGTGGCGGAAGCGGCCGCTCACCTCCTTGCGGAGCTCGTCGTCCTTCTCGAGCGCCAGCACGAGCCGGTAGATGAGGTCACCGAAGTCCATGGCTCCGGCGCGTTCCTTCCGGGACTCGTACTCGTCGGCGACCTTCGCGGCGACGTCCTTGTAGTAGCCGCTCAGATCGTCGCGGTCCGCGACCTCCTGCATCTCCTGCTTGGCGCGTTGGATCGTCTGCGAGATCTGGCGTGGCGGGAAGCGCTTGGTGTCGACGTCGAGGTCGCGCATCACCCGCTTGAGCAGCGCCTGCTGGTCGGCGTCGTCGTAGATCGTGAAGTCGCGGCGGATGCCGATCGCCTCGCTGTGCTTCCGGAGCAGCCGCGCGCACATCGCGTGAAAGGTGCCGACCACCAGCCCCCGCGAGCCGCCGGGGACGAGCTGGGCGAGCCGCTCGCGCATCTCGCCGGCCGCCTTGTTGGTGAAGGTGACGGCGAGGATGCGCCAGGGCGCCACGTCTCGCTCCCGGATGAGGTGCGCGACCCGGTGGGTGATCACGCGGGTCTTGCCACTCCCGGCTCCGGCGAAGACCACGAGAGGGCCATCACCGTAGAGCACTGCCTCCTGCTGGGGCTCGTTCAGTCCATCGAGCACGCGCCACACTAGCGCGCGGGTGTGATCCCCGCGAGGGCCAGACTCACAGCCTTGCCCTCGGGGCGGGGGAGTGGGTCACATGACGGCGAAACCGACCGAGAGATCGGCCGCCCAGACCATCGGGCCCACGATCCCCACCTCACCCGCGAGTGAGGCGAAGAACCACTTGCGGACGTGGAGCCGGATGCCGGCGCGGGCCGAGAAGCCGAAGCTCCGGGCCTTCACCTCGCGCTCCACGTCGTCGATGTCGTAGACGGCGCGGACCGAGTGGATCGAGCCCAGGATGTCGACGAAGGGGGCGACCGGGCCGACCGGGAGCTCACCGCCGATGCCGAAGCGGAAGGCGAAGGGCTTCACGTGGGCCACGGTCGCCTGGCTGCCGTCGTCGAGGGTGCGGGTGGTCTCGTCGACCGTGTACTGCGTGAAGGGGATGTCGATGCCGACGGTCATCCGCGTGTAGGCCACCACCAGCCGCACGTCGTAGCGAAGCCCGTAGGACTGCACGCCGTTCAGCGGCTCCGTTCGATAGAGGCTCGGGTCGAGGGTCGCATCGCCTCGGAAGGCCATTCGGTCGAAGCGTCGCCAGCCGCCGACGAAGCCCATCGAGAACTCGAAGTGGTCCCACGCGGCGATCGGTCGGTCATCGAGCGGCGCGTGCGGATCGCGGTCGTCCTCCGGTTCGGCGTTCGCCGTCGCGGGGTGCTCCCAGTCGCGTGGGGGCGGCGGCTCGCGATCAGGGAGCGGGGCCGGCTCACCGACCGAGAGGCGTTCGCTCTCGCTCTCGTAGCCATAGGGGTCGCTCGGCGGCGGCTCGGCCTGCGCGCTCGCGGGCAGCGCGAGGAAGGTCGCCATCAGCGCCGGGCTCGCGAGGATCGCGGCGGCGGTGAGCGTCGGGTGCTTGTGTCGTTCGTTGGTGTGCATGGGTTCCTCCTGTCCGCCGAGAGACAGAGCAGGACCCGGGCCAGCACCTGGTGCGAAGCGAGCGACGCACCGCGGAACCGCCGTCATCACACGGCGAACGAGGGAGCGGGTCGAGTGCGAAAGACGTTGTGCGCCCGGATGGAGCGCTACGCACGACACCGCTGACCGGGCGTGACTCGGTTGCCACAGCCCGCGGACGATGAGGAACCACCCCGTCGATGCACGAGCTCGTGTAGATGTTCAGGAGTGAGCCAGCGAACCCGACACCCCGTGACCCGCGCCGTCCATGCGTTGCGCAACGCGCGAGTGGACTTCGAGCCTCACCTCTACTCGTACGTGGAGAAGGGCGGTACCCGAGCGTCTTCGGAGGCGCTCGGCGTCGACGAGCACCAGGTCATCAAGACTCTGGTGTTCGAAGACGAGAGCAAGCGGCCACTGATCGTGCTCATGCACGGCGATATGAAGGTGTCTGCGAAGAACCTCGCCCGAGCCGCCGGAGTGAAGAAGACTGCGCCGTGCGCTCCCGAGGTGGCCCAGCGCCACACCGGGTATCTCGTCGGAGGGACCTCGCCCTTCGGCACGGCCAAGCCGCTGCCGGTGTACGTCGAGCGGTCGATCCTGGAGCTCGACCGCATCTACATCAACGGCGGCAGCCGCGGCTTCCTGGTGGCCTTGGCGCCGTCGGTGCTCGTCGAGGTGCTGTCGGCGACGCCGGTCGACGTCGGCATCGCCTGAGCACCCCCCAAACGCCTACGCGCCGACCGCGGCTTCGACGTCGGCGATCGACTTCGGCGCGTCCTCGGTGAGCACGTCCGGCGCGCCTTCCGTGATCAGCACATCGTCCTCGATGCGGATCCCGCGGACCTCGGCACGGACCTTCGTGAGCATCGCCTCGTCGACGAAGCGCTCACGAAGCTCGCGGAAGCGTCCGCCGTCGAGGATCGCCGGCACGGTGTAGAACCCCGGCTCGATGGTGACCGCCATCCCGGGCTCCAGATCGCGGTCGAGCCGGAGGTAGCCCAGACCGAAGCGGGTGCTCCGCTCGCGGCCCGGCGCGTAGCCGGCGCGATCGCCCAGGTCTTCCATGTCGTGGACGTCGAGGCCGATGAGGTGACCGACGCCGTGCGGGAAGAAGAGGGCGTGGGCGTCGCTGTCCACGATCGCGTTCGGCTCACCCTTCATCAGCCCGAGCTCCACCAGCCCCTCGGCCAGCGCGAGCCCGGCTTCGAGGTGGATGTCGCGGTAGCGCGTGCCCGGCGTGCACATGGCGATCGCGCGCCGCTGCGACTCGAGCACGATCGTGTAGATCCGAGCCTGCAGCTCCGTGAACGAGCCGCTCACCGGCCAGGTGCGCGTCACGTCCCCCGCCCATCCGCCGGGCGCTTCGGCGCCAACATCGGCGAGCAGGAGGTCGCCCGCGGCGGCCGTGTGGTCGTAGGTCTCGTTGTGCAGGACCTCGCCGGCGATCGAGACGATCGGCCGGTAGGCGGTGCCCATGCCGAGCTCGCTCATGGCGGCGACCATGGCCGTCTTGATGGCGTGCTCGGTCGCGCCCGGCCGGGTCGCGGCCATGCCTGCCCGATGCGCGGCGACGGTCGCCTTCGCGGCCTCGCGAAGGCCGGCGATCGCGTGGTCGTCGTGGACCGCCCGAAGCGCGACCATCGCGTCGAGGAGAAGGGCGTCCGTCTCGTCACCCGGCTCGCGGCCGAGTCGCGCGACCTGGTTCTCGCGCGTCGAACGATCCGGCGCCGCCACGGTGAGCACGTCGCTCGAGAGGTCGAGCTCCTTCATCGGCCGGACCCGGAGCCCGGTCGCCTCCGCCATGGCGTCCAGACCCGGCGTCTCTCCGTGCCAGAGCGCGTCGTCGTCCGCCGGCGGATCCACGTAGAGCGTGGCGCGACCACCGCGGAAGAGGAGGGCGCCGCCCGGAACGGCGGCGCCGGTCAGGTAGAGGAAGTGGCTCGATGCGCGGTACGGGTACTGGGCGGCGGGGTAGTTCCGGCTGACCGGCGCTCCCGCGGGGATCCACGCGGTGCGACCGTCGAGCTGCTCGATCAGGCGTTTGCGCCGCGCGGCGAATGGGGTCGAGTCGCTGGGCAGTCGAACGACGCTCATGGCGCCTCCACGCGGAAGATGGCGCCCTGGTTGATGTTCACGAGGAGGAGCTCGCCGGCGCCGTCCTCGTTGACCGAGACGATGCCGCCGCCGCCCATGCGCAAGCCGGGGATGCGGGCGTGCTGCCGGACCTCGCCGGCGCAGAGCTGGAGCGCGGCCACGTCGTTGGAGAGGTAGTCCGTGTAGACGTAGAAGCCCTGGAGCGCGGGGATGGCCGAGCCGCGGTAGACCCGGCCGCCCGTGATCGAGCGCGCGTTCCGCAGCGGTTCGTCGCTGGAGTTCTGAGTGACGGACACGACGGGCGGGACATAGTCGGTCGCGTCGACCATGGCGGTCAGAGCCGCATCGAAGACCGAGTTGGCCTCGTAGGCGCGCCAGCCGAAGTTCGCGCCTCCGGCGTGACCGGCCGGCAGGAAGTCGACCTCTTCGAAGGCGTTCTGGCCGACGTCCCCGATCCAGAGGTCACCGGTGGCCGAGTCGAAGGAGAAGCGCCACGGGTTGCGCAGACCGTACGCCCAGATCTGCGGGAGGCCGCCGTCGACGAAGGGAGCACCCGGGCTCTCGAAGCCGGGGGCGTTGTCGACGTCGAGGCGGAGGATGGCTCCGAAGAGGTTCGTGACGTCGAGCGCGTTGCCGATCTCGCCGTGGTCGTCGCCGCCGCCACCCTCGTCGCCGGTGCCCACGTAGAGGTATCCGTCCGGGCCGAACGCGATCATGCCGCCGTTGTGGTTGCTCTCGCTGTCGTCGATCTCCACCAATCGAGCCACCTCCCCGGTGTCGGCGACCCGCGGGTTGGCGTCGCTGCGGTGGTACTCGGCCACCACGTTCCGGCGCGGGGAGTCGGGGGTGAAGAAGAGGAAGAAGCGGCCGTTCGACTCGTAGCCCGGGTGAAAGGCCAGCCCGAGCAGGCCCTGCTCGCCGCTGGTGAGCACGCGCTCGCCGCGACCGGTCCCGTCCGTCGTGAAGTCGAGGAAGGAGGTGGGCTGGAGCACGCCGTCCACGACCAGGCGGATGCGTCCGGGCTTCTCCACCACGTAGAGGACGTTCGGCTCCCCGGGGGCGGTCGTCGCGAAGATCGGCTGGTCGAAGCCACCGTCGCTCAGGATGTTGCTGAACGTCAGGTCCGGCGCCGGGGTCTCGCCGCAGCCCTCCACGGGGCCGAGGTCGGGGGGCATCGCGGCGTCCACGCCAGGGCCGCCATCCAGGGTGGCGTCCGTTCCGTCGGTGTCGTCGTCGCCGCAGGCGAGGGCCAGGACGAGGCTGAGGCAAAAGAAGAAGCGCATGTCCTCCTTCTAGCCCTCTCGGAGGCCGGATACCACCGTGCCCGGCACCACTGACGCGGGACCGTTGCTTTGCGTCCCTGCTTCCGGTAGCACGCACGCCTATGTCCGCCGCACCCCCACAGGGCTATAGAGAGGTCACCTTCGGTGCCGTCGCCCTGGGCGTCATCCAGGGCGCCGTGATGACCGCGGCGTTCGTCTACATCGGGATGAAGCTCGGCTTCGGCCTCCCCGGGTCCACCGTCGCGGCGATCCTCGGCTTCGCGCTCCTGCGCGGCCTGGGTCGCAACGTCTTCAAGGTCCAGGGCGCCGGCTCGATCGTCGAGAACAACATCAACCAGACGATCGCCTCCGGCATCAACACGGCCTCCGCCGGTGTCGTCTTCACCTTCCCCGCGCTCTACCTGCTCGGGCTGGGCGACGAGATCAACTTCCCGATCATCATCGTCTCGGCCATCGCCGGCTCGTTCATGGGGATCGTGGTGATCATCCCGCTGCGAAAGCAGATGATCGAGATCGAGCGGCTGAAGTTCCCCTCCGGCGTGGCGGTCGCGACCATCCTGAAGTCGCCCGGCGCCGGCATGGACAAGGCCGTGCTCCTCGGCGCGGGTTTCGTCGTGTCCCTCGGCATCACGCTGGCCACCAAGTTCGAGGTGCTCCCCGAGACCCTCGAGATCGGCGCCTGGATCCGCGACCTCATCGACGGGCCGGACACGGGCGCGGGCGGTGTGGTCCTCGCGGGCACCGCGCTCTCCCTCTCGATGGCGAACTTCGGCGCCGGTCTGCTCAGCGGCAAGGGCGGTCTGGCCTTCGCGGTCGGCGGCATCCTCGCCTGGTGGATCATCGCTCCCTTCGCCGCGTCGCAGGGTTGGGTCCCCGCGGACGCGGCCGGCGAGGATCTGAAGTGGGCGGTCTACGGCGCGAACCTCCGCCCGGTCGGCATCGGCGTCCTCATCGGCGGCGCGCTCATGGGCGTCGTGATGAGCTACCCCGCGCTCAAGGGCGCGATCAGCTCGCTCCGGGCCGCCGCCAAGCTGGCCAAGAGCGGCGAGGCGAGCAACGACGAGCTGCCCCCGAGCGTGCTCGGCTTCGGCATGGTCGGCGCGTTTCTCGCGCTCTTCGCGGTCGCCATCGTCGGCTCCGAGGGCGCCTGGGCCACGGCCATCAGCGTGGCCGTCGCCGGCACGGTGTGGCTCGGCCTCGCCGGCCTCATCGTCGCGCAGGCGACCGGCGCGACCGACATCTCCCCGCTCAGCGGCCTCGCGCTCATCGCCGTGACGCTGATGCTCGCGATCACCGCGAACAACATCATGCTCGCGGTGACCATCGGCGTCGCCGTCTGCGTGGCCACCAACCAGTGCGCCGACATGATGAGCGACCTGAAGACTGGCCACCTGGTCGGCTCGGTTCCGCGCCGGCAGCAGCTGGTGCAGTTCATGGTCGCTTGGGTCGGCCCGGCGATCGCGGTCGGTACCGTCTGGCTCCTCTGGCAGAGCGGCCCGGACGGCGCGAACGGCTTCGGTCCGGACTCCCCCGCGTGCGTCGACCAGACGGTCGACTGTCTCCCCGCGCCGCAGGCCGGTGCGCTCCAGGGCATGGTCGAGGGTGTGGTGAGCGGCCAGGCGCCGCTCGACAAGTACCTCGCCGGCGGCGCCATCGGCCTCGCGCTCGCGCTCTTCCCGATCGGCGGCCTCGGCGTGCTGATCGGTCTCGCGATGTACCTGCCCTTCGAGATCACCCTCGGCTACGGCATCGGCTGCGTGGCCTCGATGCTCCTCGAGAAGTGGAAGGGCCGCCGGTTCTACGCGGACGTGCTCGTGCCCATCGCCGCCGGCTTCATCGTCGGCGAGGCACTAACCAGCTTGTCGTTGACCCTCATCAAGCTGGCGACGGGGTGAGCGCCATGAAGTTTGCAGGATTCGGAATCTTCGTCGCTGGCCTCACGGTCGCCTCCTGGTACGCCGCCTACATCCCCGAGGGGACGGGCTCCGAGCGGATCGGGAACTTCTTCTCCACGGTCGGGCTCCAGTTCGGTCTGGGCTTCGCCGCCATGCTCGTCGGCGTCGCGATGGCGCGCTTCAGCAAGAAGCGCGAGGACCCGGCGACCGAGTCGGAAGGCTCGGTCACCAGCGCCGCCGGCGCGATGAAGCAGGTGCAGCTCATCGCCGAGAAGCTCGCCGAGCTCACCGCAGGGGAAGAGCTCACCATCGAGCGGGTGGCCGGTCAGTCCGACCAGCTCGCGGCGAAGATCGATCTCATCCTGAGCGAGGACGTCCCCGTCTTCCTCGACGCGCGCCCGCAGATCATCGAGAAGTTCGGCCTCGAGACCTTCGCCGAGCTCATCGGTCACTTCGCCGTCATGGAGCGCGCGACCGCTCGCGCGTGGAGCGCGATCACCGACCACGCCTGGGACGAGGTCCCGCCGAGCATCGAGAAGGCTCAGGCAGCCATCGCCCGCGCCCTCGAGGTCGCCCAGGGCGCCAAGCCCAGCTGAGCCCTCAGCGTTCGCCGTCCCGCACTTGCGCGAGGGGTGCGGTACGACCGGCAGAGGATGAACGCGGCGAGCGGAGCACGGCGCTCGGACCGCCGTCGCCGACGCCTATTCCGCGGCGGGTTCGGCCCGGCGGTCGATCCACCGGAGGGTCGCCGTGGCGACCGACGCCGAGAGCAGCACCAGCAGGGCGTAGAGCATCGGCATCTGCAGCATCCGCTCGCTGGTCGCGTCGTCGAAGCTCGCGAGGATGACGCCGAAGGCCAGCGGGCTGTTCTGGATCGAGGTCTCGAACGCGACGGCGCGCCGCTGGGGGACGTCGAGGCCCGCGAGCCGGGCGCCGCCGAGACCGAGGACGAAGCCGAGGAGCCCGAGCAGGAGCGCGGCTGCGATCATCGCGCCGCTGACGGCCTTCAGCGCGTCGAGGTTGTTGACCACGGTCGAGGCGACGATGAGCAGCAGCACGGCGATGCCGCTGTGGCTCCCGAGCCGCTCGAGGCGCTTCGCCCATCGCTCGCTGCGCGACCGGATGAACATCCCGAGAGCGACGGGCAGGAGCATCACGACCAGCGTGCCGACGACGCTGCCGAAGGGGATCGAGAGCTCGGCGCTGGTGAAGGGCGTCGCGTAGAGGAAGAGCACCGCGGGCATCGCCCCGACCGCCACGATGGTGGAGGTCACCGTCATGCTGATGCTCAGCGCGACGTCCGAGCGCGCGTAGTACGCGAAGAGGTTCGAGGTGGTGCCGCCCGGCGTGCTCCCGATGAGGATCAGCCCGATGGCGAATTCGGGCGGCAGCCCGAAGCCCTTGGCGAGCCCGAAGGCGATCAGCGGCATCCAGCCGAACTGTGACGCGATGCCGACGAGCAGCGCCTTCGGCTTTCGCGCCACATCGGCGAACTCGCGCGGCTTCAGAGTGCAGCCCATGCCGAGCATCAGCACGATGAGCAGCAGCGCGAGCAGGCTCCGTTCGGTACCGGTGATCATGGGCGTCCCTCGGACCGCGGGCGTAGCAGAGAGCGGCGCGAGCGCACCGGCAGGCCATACATTTCGCTAGAGGATCTGCGGCACGCAGGTGCCGACGGCGCACACGAGTGGGGCGCAGCAGTCGCCATCGGTGGCGCAGTCGCCGCAGCGACCACCGATGCAGGCCTGGTTGCCGCAGTCGAGGCAGCTGGTGCAGCTCCCGGTCGTCGGGCAGCCCTCGCCGGTCGCGCTCAGCGCCTTGTCGTAGTGAACGGTCAGTGGACCGCTGGCGGCGATGCGACGCGCGAAGAGGCTGCCGAACACCTCGACCGACGCTGGTGTGACGAGCTCCGCGTTGGGCGCGTAGACGTTGCCGGCGAAGGTCGCGCCGCCGGCGAGCTCGAGCGTGCCACCACCGCCGACGTAGATGCGCGCGTTCGCGGGCTGACTCGGATCGCCCAGGGTCCAGCGGGCCTGACCGAGAACGTTGCCCGCGATGAAGAGGTCGATCTCTGCGCCGGGTGCGAGGTCGATGGTGAGCTGGCCCAGCGCGAGGTCGCCTGCGACGAAGAGCGCCACCCGGCCGGTCGCTTCGATGGTCAGCGCCTCGCCGCTGACGCGGTCCACGTGGTAGCGACCGCAGGGGAGGGTGATGCGTGCGTCTCCGGTCAGTCCGTCGAGCGCGTCGGCCTCGAGCCCCGCGGCCGCGTTGTCGTTCTCGGCGGCGTGCGCGGCCACGAGCGCCCCGATGTCGAGCAGCCGTTCGGGAGCGCAGTCGCACGGGGGCGGCACGTCGACGGGTCCGCTGTCGCGACGCGGCGCCTCGTCGATGCCGCGCGCCTCGACGGTGGCCCCGTCGGGCACGAGCACCGTGCCACCGACGAAGAGGTCCTCGACCCGCAGGTCTCCGTTCACCGAGGCGTCGCCGCCGACGACCAGGAGCCCGTCGCCGTTCAGCGGGCCCGCGCTTCGGAGCCGCGCGCGAACGCGCAGGTCGGTCGCTCCGAAGAGCAACCCGCTGCCGCCGACGTCGAGCCCGCCCCCGACGTCGACGTCCGCCGACGCGTCGAAGCGGCCATTGGTCGCGAGCGAGCCACCGCCCTCGCCGCTGGTGTAGGGGCCCTCACGGGAGTCGAAGGCGTCGGTGGTCACCGGCGCGCTCAGGGCCATGCCCTCGCAGGTACAGATCGCATAGCGGAAGGTGGTCTGAGCCACGGCGCCGGTGCAGCCGAGACGTCCATCACCGACGAGCACCAAGGGGCCGTCGCCCTCGCAGAAGCCGATCTCTGCGTCCGGCACCTCGGCATCCAGGACGTCGGCGTCGGGGATCGGCGGCGATCCGTCCGGGCGCACCGCGACGACATCGACCTGGGTGCAGGCGACCAAGCACACGAGCAACAGCGGACGCGCGCTCATCGAGAGGCGGCGGCCTCCAGCTCTGCGAGTCGCTCCCGCGCCCGGTTGGCGTAGGCGGAGCGGGGGTGGCGCTCCAGGAGGCCTTCGAGCGCACGGCGCTCCCCGATGCGATCGCCGGAGCGCCGGAGCGCCCGCGCGAGGCCGTCACGAGCCTCGGGGTCGAGCGGACCGCCGATGCGGATCGCCGCCCGGAAGAGGCGCGCGGCCGCGCCGGCGCGGTTCAGTCGCTCCAGGCGGATGTTCGCCGCGGCGACCTGCGCCACATATGCAGCGTGGGTGCCCGGATAGGCGCTGGTGACCTCGAGGTAGGTGCGCTCGGCGTCCGACCAACGGCGCGCGCCGCGAAGCTGGTTGGCCTCCTGGAGCAGGTCGTCGGGCGTTCGCTCGGGGACCATGCGCGGACGGCGACGGCGGCGCTGCTCCGGGGTCACCCCGGGGACGGAGTCGTCCTCGTCGATGATCTCCACCGGTTCGGGGAAGCTCGGCTCCTCCACCTCGGGTTCGCCGGTCACCGGCGCGGTCTCGGCCTCGGGCGGCACGTCGTCCGGGCCCTGGAGCACCAGCGCGGCGGACGCGGCGCCCGCGACCAGCATCACCGCTGCCGCGGTCGCCCACCAGGCGGTGCTCTTCCCAGCGCTCGCGCTCGGGCTCGCCGGCGCTCCCCATGCGTCGAGCGCGCCGGCGATCAGGGCTTCGGCCTGTGCGTCGTCGAGGGGCCGGGCCGGGCCCTCACCGTCGAGATCGAAGAGCTCGTCGAGCGTCGATCGGTTCATCGTTCCCCCTCCTGTCGGAGCTTGTTCTTGGCGAGCCGCAAGCGGCTCTTGGCGGTGTCGAAGGGCACGCCGAGCTCCTCGGCGACCTCCGGGACGCTCATCCCCAGAGCGTGGTGGAGCACGAGAGCGTGCCGCTGATCGTCGGGCAGCCCATCGAGAAGGCGAGCGAGCTCGCGTCGGTCGAGATAGCGGTCGGGGCGCTCGCCATCGCCGCGGACCACGCGGAGCGTCGGCACGACTTCGTCCCGTCGTTGGCGCTCCACCCGCCGCTTCTTGGCGTAGCGAAGGGTCTCCCGGACCGTGATCCGATCGGCCCACGCGTCGAAGCTGCCCTCGGCGCGGTAGGTCTTCAGCCCCTTGAGAATGGCGATCAGCGAGAGCTGCGCCATGTCGTCGACCTCCGAGTCTCCGCGGACGAGGTATCGGACCAGGTTGCGCACCCGCGGGAGCAACCGGCGCATGAGACGGCCAGCCGCCCGCCGGTCGCCCTTCTGGGCGAGGCGGATGTCGGGGTCCGCTTCGTTCGCGGGACCGATGTCGGGCAGGGCCATCACGATCATGGAGGGGGCTCCCGCCCAGATCGGGTCAACGCGTGGACCTCGAGGCTCAAATTGAGGAAGGGCTGAACGGTCCAGGGCTCGGCCACCAGGCCGCCGTTCGCCTCGTATCGGGGCCTCGGGGCGAGGCCGTCGGCGCCGACGTCGAGCCGCAACGACAGGTGATCGTGGAGAAAAGCGCGAATGCCGACCCGGGCTCCGATCGCAGCGCTGACGACTCGGCTGCCCGGGGTCGCGATCAGGGGTGGGTCGACGGCGACCGTCTCGCGACGTTGGACGAAGGCACCCACGCGGACCGCGCCGGTGAGCTCGACGGGTCGTCTGTCGATGGCTCCGCCGAGCTCCAGCACGATGCCGTGGCGGGCCAGCCGGATCTCGGCGCCAGGGCCTTCGATGTCCGTCCCGAGGGCGAACTGGAAGGCCGCGCCGACTCGCAGCGCTCGGTAGCCGACGGAGAGGCTCCCGCTCGGACCGGTCTGCAGGGAGCTGACCCCATCGAGCGCGCCCCACCATCCGACGCCGAGGGCGACGAACGAATCCGAGGTCGGTTCTGGCGGTGGATCGTCGACCTCCGGCTCCGGCTCGACCTCGGGCGGCTCCGGCTCTGGCTCGGGCTGTTCGACCACGACGCCGATGGTCCCGCCCGCGGAGAGCGCGCGAAGCGACGAGCGGAGCGAGACCGCGATCGACTCGTAGAGCGTGGAGTCCGGGTGCGCCTCGCCGGTCGGCCGGTCGAAGGCTCGGGCGAGCAGTCGTCGCTCCTCGCGGTCGAGCAGGTGCAGGACCGCGCCGCTCTCCGTGCGGGAGACCCACACCACCACTCGGCTCTCGCTCGCTTCGAGCACTGCCTGGATCGGCGGTGGTGGGCTCGGGTCGCGGGCGAGCGTCCACGGCAGATCCGAGAGTTGGCCCCGGATGCGAGTCTCCAGCGTCTCGTCCATCGGCCCCGCCAAGGTCAGCGACTGTGCGCTCACCATCGAGGGGAGAGCGACCAGCGCGATCAGTGCGAGGGCGGCGCGAAACACGGGGACCGACAGTATGACGCGAATGCGTCGCCGGTCGCGTACCGTCTGGTCGCGTCGAGCGGGGCTCGCCGACCGAGGCCAGCGAGCGGGGCGCGTTACCCGTGGAGGCTCAGAGCCACCAACGGAGCAGGTGCGCCCACCAGGGAGCCGGCTTCGTGGGCGGGCGCCAGGTGTCGTTTCTGCGGGAGGACTGCTTCATGGGTTTCCGGGGGGAGGGTTCGCGGCGAACCGTACGAAATCCGCACAGTTTGTTTCGAACGTGTTTCTATTCTTCCACCGAAGGCGGACGAACACAAGAAAAACGAACGTATTTCTCACCCACATGTGTGTGCATGTGAGCCGACTCCTGCCCCTCGTTGACGGCGAGTCACGGGGAAGGAAGGATGGCGACTCAGGTTTCGCTCGGCGTTCCGGCTTGATCGCGGCGCCGTGAAATCACCGCGCCCGCTCGCCCGTAAGGAGTCTCCCATGACCGCTCAGCACGTCCCTGCTTCGTCCACCGATCCGTCGACCGAGCTCGACCTCATCCCTCAGGTCGTTCAGCGGTTGCGCGCTCGCTTCGAGTCGGGCGTCACCCGGTCGCGTCGCTGGCGGGAGCAGCAGCTCGAGGGCATCGAGCGCTTCGTCGCCGAGTGCGAGAAGGACATCTTCGAAGCGCTGCACGCGGACCTCGGCAAGCCGGAGATCGAAGCGTTCGGCGCCGAGATCTCCTACGTCGCGAACGACGCGAAGCACGCGCGCAAGCACCTCGCTCAGTGGATGAAGGAAGAGAAGGTCTCCACGCCGCTGGTCGCGATGCCGGGCAAGAGCACGATTCAGTCGGAGCCGCTCGGCGTGGTGCTGATCATCTCGCCCTGGAACTACCCCTTCCAGCTGTTGATGGCGCCGCTCGTCGGCGCGCTCGCGGCGGGCAACTGCGCGGTGCTCAAGCCCTCCGAGGTCGCGCCGCACACCTCGGCGATGCTCGCCAAGCTCCTCCCGCGCTACGTCGATCCCACCTGCATCGAGATCGTCGAGGGCGCGGTGCCCGAGACCACCAAGCTCCTCGAGCAGCGCTTCGACCACATCTTCTACACCGGCAACGGCACGGTCGGCCGCATCATCATGCGCGCGGCGGCCGAGCACCTCACGCCGGTGACCCTCGAGCTCGGTGGCAAGAGCCCGACCATCGTCGACCGCACGGCCGACCTCGACGTGACCGCGAAGCGGATCGTCTGGGGCAAATTCTTCAACGCGGGCCAGACCTGCGTCGCGCCCGACTACGTGCTCGTCGAAGAGTCGGTGCACGACGCGTTGCTGACCCGGATGGTCGCGGCCGTCCGCGAGTTCTACGGCGACGATCCGCAGCGCAGCGACTCCTACTGCCGCATCGTCAACGAACGACACCACGACCGGCTGACGAAGCTCCTCGACTCCGGTGAGATCGCCTGTGGTGGTCAGCACGACAAGAGCGACCGCTTCATCGCGCCGACGATCCTCCGCGACGTCACCTGGGACGACGCGGTGATGAAGGAGGAGATCTTCGGGCCGATCCTCCCGGTGCTGGCGGTCCGCGACGTCGACGAGGCCATCCGCACCGTCAACGATCACGACAAGCCGCTCGCGCTCTACGTCTTCTCGAGCGACAAGAGCACGCAGAAGAAGGTCCTCGCCCGGACCAGCAGCGGCGGCGCGACCGTGAACCACGTCTGGATGCACCTCGCGGTCCCCGACCTGCCCTTCGGCGGGGTCGGCGAGAGCGGCATGGGCGCCTACCACGGCAAGCACTCCTTCGACGTCTTCAGTCACCGCAAGGCGGTGCTGCGGAAGCCGACGCAGGTCGACCCGCCGATCCTCTACCCGCCCTACACCGCGACCAAGACCAAGTGGGTCAAGCGCATCCTTTGACGGCGACGGCACCTTGACCGACACCGCGACCTACGACGACGAGGAGGTCCAGGAGATCCTCCGCCGCGCGCTGGAGGAGAACTCGGGCCTCGGTCACGCCGAGCTCGCGGCCGCCGCTGCGGAGGTGGGCATCGACCGCGATCGCTTCGAGCGCGCCGCGAAGGCGGTCCGCGGTGAACGATCGCGCGCCGGCGCCATCGAGCGTCGCAAGGCGAAGCGGCGCAAGAAGCTCATCCAGACCGGCGCGTCGTTCGCGGTCATCAATCTCTTCCTCTTCGCCATCGACATGCTCAGCGGCGGCGGCTGGTGGTTCCAGTGGCCCTTGGTCTCGATGGCCTTCGTCTACGCGCTGCAGTGGGTGAAGCACTTCGGCGCCGACGACGAGGCCGCGGTCATCAAGGAAGAGGCGAAGCGCGCGAAGCAGATGCGCAAGCGCAACCGCAAGGAGCGCCGCCGACAGCGCGCGATCGATCGCGCCCAGCGCAAGCAGCGCGGCAAGGCCCGCCTCCAGGACGCGGAGGACGCCTTCGAGGCGGCTGTCGAGCAGGGGCTCTCGAAGCTCTTCGAGTCGATCGCGGGTGGCATCGAATCGCTGAGCACCAGCGGCAGTGGCGGCGAGTTCGGTGAGTTCGTCGCTCGTAAGGAAGGGCGCCCCGCGCCCACGAGGGCGGAGCGCGAGGCGCCGCCGGCCTCCGGTCCGCAGGTGCGGATCGACGCGAGCGAAGAAGCGGAGCGCGAGGCGGAGATCCGCGAGGCGATGGCCGAGATCGAGCGCGAGCTCGGCCGCTGAGATGAGCGACTTCGCCGGTCTGCCCTTCGCGCCGCCCCTGCACCTGATGTTGGCCAAGGCGGCGGCCAAGCTCCCGCCCGCCGACGACCACCTCTACGAACCCAAATGGGACGGCTTCCGGACGCTCGTCTTCCGCGACGGCGACGACCTCTACCTGCAGAGCCGCGACCGCAAGCCGATGCTGCGCTACTTCCCCGAGCTCGAGGGGCCGCTGAAGGCGCAGCTCCCCGAACGCTGCGTGCTGGATGGAGAGCTCGTGGTCGTCCAGGGCGATCGGCTCGAGTTCGAGACGCTCCAGCAGCGCATCCATCC
Source organism: Deltaproteobacteria bacterium (assembly GCA_017644045.1). Taxonomy (GTDB): domain Bacteria; phylum Myxococcota_A; class Polyangia; order Polyangiales; family Houyiibacteriaceae; genus UBA1660. The sequence continues at coordinate 317,197 of JAEPMI010000004.1, read as the reverse complement.
GGCGAAGTCCCGCATCGACAAGCTCGCAGCGGAGACCCCGGCGCGATTCGTTGCGTTCGACCTGCTCGCGCTCGGGGACGACGACCTGCGCGAGCGAACACAGCTCGAGCGACGCACCCAGCTGGAGGCGATCCTCGCCGACGCGAAGCGACCGCTCCACCTGACGCCGGTGACCCGGGACCGTGCCGTCGCCCAGGACTGGTTCGAGCGCTTCGAGGGCGCCGGCCTCGACGGCGTCATCGCCAAGCACGAGGCGCTCACCTACCAACCCAAGAAGCGCGCGATGCTGAAGATCAAGCACGCGCGCACCTGCGAGTGCGTGGTCGCCGGCTTTCGCTGGCACAAGAAGGGGCCGGGCACTCTCATCGGCTCGCTCCTGCTCGGTCTCTACGCGGACGACGGCTCGCTGCACCACGTCGGCGTGTCCGCGTCGTTCAAGATGGCGGCGCGCGAGTCGATGGTCGCCGAGCTCGCGCCACTCCGAGAGAACGCCACCGAGGGGCACCCCTGGGTCCGCGACGAAGAGAGCACGCGGCAGCCCGGCGCGCCGAGCCGGTGGAGCGCCGGCAAGGACCTCAGCTGGGAGCCGCTGCGGCCCGAGCGGGTCTGCGAGGTGAAGTTCGGTCACATGGAGGGCGGCCGTTTTCGGCACACCGCGTCGTTCCTCCGATGGCGCACGGACAAGCCGCCAGCGGAGTGCACGTTCGAGCAGATCGACATCACGCCCCCGCAGGAGATCAGCGCGATCTTCGAGTGACTACTCGTCCGGTTCGCCGGTCCACTCGACCGACGGGTCGTAGTCCGGGTCCGGCGCTTCCTCGGGCGGCCGTTCGCCCTCGGGCACGTTCCGGAGGTTGACGCGGATGCGCGTCCACGTCCGATAGCGACCACGCATCGCGTCGACCAGCACGTCGGCCGCCTCGAGGTGCTCGGCGGCCTTCGGGTACTTCGCCTTCCAACGCTCGAGGCCCTCGAGCGCGTCCGCCTTCTTCGCCGCCTTCGCGATCGTGAGCAGCGGATGCTTTGGCTGGCGCCGCCCCTTCGTCTTCTTGCCCTTCTTCGCGCGCGACGGCTGCACGCGCGGTGGCTCGCCCTCGCGCTTGTCGTAGTGCGGCGGCCAAGGGGCGTCCCCCATGCCCTGGGCCTCGTGCTCCTTCGCGAGCTCGAGGAGCGAGTCGAGCGAGCCGGGGTGCTCGTCGATGGCTGCGTGCGCGTCGCCGTTCGCTTCGAAGAGCGCGGGGACGGTCTTCAGCGTGTAGTCCGCTGGGTCGCACTCGAAGAGCGACTCCCACGTGAGCGGCATCGAGACGCGCGCGTCGGGTCTCGGCCGGATCGAGTAGGCGCTCGCCACCGTCCGGTCCTTGGCGTTCTGGTTGTAGTCGAGGAAGACGCCATGGCGCTCCTCCTTCCACCAGGCGCTGGTCGCGAGCTTCGGGACCCGCCGCTCCACGTCGCGCGCGAGCGTGAGCGCTGCCATTCGCACGTCGTCGAAGCTCCACCTCGGGTGGATGCGTACGTTCACGTGGATGCCGCGCGATCCGCTCGTCTTCGGCCACCCGACCAGGCCGTGGTCGTCGAGCGCTTCCTTCACCACGCGTGCGACGTCGACGATCTGAGGCCACTCCACACCGGGCACCGGGTCCAGGTCCACGCGCAGCTCGTCAGGGTGGTCGAGGTCCTCGGCACGCACCGGGTGCGGGTTCAGGTCGATGCAGCCCATGTGCGCCATCCACGCGAGCCCTGCCGCGTCGCGCGGTACCACCTCCTCGGCGGTGCGGCCGCTCGGGAACTTCAGGACCGCGGTGTCGAGCCACTCGGGCCGCGAGGTCGGCGCGCGCTTCTGGAAGAAGAAGTCGGCGCCGATTCCCTTCGGGTAGCGCTTCATCACGTTGGGTCGCCCACCGGCGCCGCGGAGCGCGCCCTCCGCGACCGCCACGTAGTAGCGGACGACCTCGATCTTCGTGATCCCCGCCTCGGGGAAGACGACCTTGTCCGGGCTCGAGACCGAGACCGTCTTGCCTGCTGCTTCGACCGGTACGCGCTTCGAGGCCATGGGTCGATCCTAACGACTCATCCCGAGCGCGGCGAAGAAGCCGTCAGTCACTCAGCGGGCGGAGCCGTTCGGCCACCCGTGGCATCACCGTCCACTGGCGCCGGCTCCAGCGGGCGGCGTCGCGGGCGCGGCTCGACCCGTACCCGCGCGACTCGATCCGAACCAGCGAGCCGTTTTCGAAGGTCAGGGCCTGGACCAACCGTCGCGGGCCCAGATCGAACACCCAGGTCTCGACATGCACGACCCGAGTCGAGCCGCCCCAGTAGCGACCGTCGCGCCACTCGCCGCCGCTTCGGCGCACCTCGGTGCGTCGGGAGGCTTCGTCGGGCTCGCCGCAGATCTCGGCGACCCGCTCGAGCGAAGTCGACTTGCTGACGATGCCCCCACCGCACCGGAAGAGCGCCGCCGCATCCGCGCTGTCGAAGAGCGCGGAGCCGAGCAGGAGCGCGGGCAGGAGCAGGAGGACGCGGATCATCAGACGCGTCGGGGTCGGTCGGCGACCCACCGATGCGCGGTCGGTCCGTTGTCCTCGGCTCGCTGGTACCCGCCGCGACCGAGCGTGCGCTCACGAACGAGCACTCCGTCCTCAAAGGTCAGCTCCGTCATCAGGCGCTGCGGCCCGAAGTCGTAGACCCACTTCGAGACCTCGACGGAGGCCGACACGGTCGAGAAGACGGCCTGGCCGTTCACCACTCGCGTGCCGATCGTCTGGCTGCGGGTCACCAGCCGCTGGGTCTGCTGCGCGGGCTGACCGCAGAGCGAGATCACCTTCGCCATCGGGTCCCCACGGCTGATGATCCGGCGCTGGCAGCTCAGCGCCTCGGCGTCGCCGGCGTCGAAGAGCGCAGCGGCAGCGAGGAGGAAGGGAACGAGGGCGAGGGCGCGGGCCATGGGATCTCCTGGGCTTTCGGAATGAGCGGTTGCCCCAATCATGGGGAAGGAAACGACCCGCGTCGAGTCAGGTCGACGCTTCGACGTGTCGCACCAGCGCGGTCATTCCCTCGGTGAACGTGGCCTCGGGCGTGAGGAGCGAGACCACCAGCCACTCTCCGGGCGCCAGGTCGAAGAGGTATCCCGGCTGCACGACGATCCCTCGCTCGAGGAGCGCGAGCGCCCAAACCTCGTCGGTCTGGGTCGCGGGTACGCGGAGGCACGCGTACCAACCGCCGTCGACGGTCGGCACATCGATCACCGTCCCCTCCGTCGCCGCACGGAGCGTCGCCAGGTTGGCGCTCAGTCGGACTCGGGTCGCCTCGCGGAACGGCGCACCGGCCTCGAGCAGTGCTCTCGCGGCCACCTGCACGGGGGTGCCCACCGAGAGGTAGGCGTCCGCCAGGATCGCGAGTCGGTCGAGCGCCTCGCGCACCAGCGCGTCATCGCCCTCGACTCGGATCCAGCCGAGCTTCAGCTGCGGCAGACCACAGCTCTTGGAGAGGCCCCCGAGCACGAAGCGCAGCGGCAGGGACACGTTCGCGGCATCCGAGCTCGGACCCTCGAGCGGGTAGGGCGCGAAGACCTCGTCGACGATCACCGGGAGCCCCAGACGCCGGACCGCCGCCCAGTCCGGGTCGCGGAATACGGTGCCAGTCGGGTTGTTGGGGCTCACGACCAGCAACCCTCGAACGTTGTCCTCCACCGCATCCGGAATCGATGGGCTCCAAGCTCCGTCGAAGAGGAGCGGGTAGCGTTCGAGGCCGACCCCATCGAAACGCGCGAGATGATCGAAGAGCGGATAGCCAGGCTCCGGCGCCAGCACGACGTCGCCCGGGTCGCAGATCAATCGGAAGAGCAGTCCATAGCTCTCGCTGGTGCTCGCGGTGAGCAACACCCGGTCGGGGTCCGCTCCGATCGCGGCGGCCACGGCCTCACGGGCAGGGCCGAGCCCGAAAGGCGCGGGCGAGTGGTCGAGCACGGTCGGTGACGAGAGCATCGCCAGGGTCGCGTCGGTCGGGGTCGGCAGATCGACCCGCGTCGGGTTGGTCGGTGTCAGATCGAGGAGCGCGCCGGCGGCACGTGCCGATTGCACGGCACGAGCGAAGGGGCTCCTTTCGGCGCCGACGCCGCTACGGGTCGAGAAGCGCATATCGCCGAGCGTAGTCGGTCTCGACTGCGACAATCACGCCCCACGAGCGTGGACGTTCGGAGCGTGCGGATCCCCCAAGCAGTGCTGAGTCATCGTGCGCCAGTGCGACACTTTGTCGCATGCCGAGTGTGAGGAGTGACCGTCGTCGCCTACACAATGGGGGGCACTGATGCTAGGTGAACCTGATGCGCACTCTTTCGCTTCGCCTCGGGATCGCCACCGCCCTGACACTTGCTGCGGGTTTCGTCGCGGCTCCGGTCGCCCACGCCGCCCCCCTGCTTCGGTCCTTCGGAGGGCCGGAAGGATTCGGAACGAACGTCCTGCCGTCGAACGACGATGGCTCGTCGTCGGCCCTCGACCTGACGGGCGCGTTCTCGGGCGGGCTCCGCTTCTTCGGCGGTCCCTACACCGAGTTCTACGTCAACAACAACGGCAACATCAGCTTCAACGACGACATCTTCGCGTACACGCCGGACCCCTTCCCGGTCGCGGACCAGCCGATGATCGCGCCGTACTGGGGCGACGTCGACACGCGCAACCGCACCGACATCTCGTCCCCGAGCGAGAACCTCGTCTACTGGCATCTCGAGCCCGGACGGCTCGTGGTGACCTGGTACGACGTCGGGTACTACTCCTCCTCGAACGACAAGCGCATGAGCTTCCAGCTCATCCTCACGAACGCGCTCGACTGCGGCTCCGGCGACTTCGACGTCGAGTTCCGCTACGAGACCTGCGAGTGGACCGCCGGTAGCGCGAGCGGCGGCACCAACGGCCTCTGCTCCAGCGCGGGTTGCACCTCGGCCCAGGCGGGCTTCGACGCCGGCAACGAGGAAGACTACGTCGCGCTCCCCGGCTCGTTCACGGACGACATTCTCGACGTCTGCACCACCTCGAACGTCGGCCTCCCGGGCATCTGGCGTTTCTCGGTCCGTAGCGGCGGCGTCGTCTGCGCCTCCGACATGCCGTGCGACCTCCCCGACGAGGTCGGTCCTTGCGCGGTCGGTCGCACCCAGTGCGTCGGCACCGAGACCGTTTGTCAGCCGGTCACCAGCCCCGTCGACGAGATCTGCGACGGCGTCGACAACGACTGCAACGGCGAGCCGGACGACGGATCCGATCTCTGTGGGGCGGCCGAGGTCTGCTACCGCGGCAGCTGCGTCGACATCTGCTTCGAGGGGAGCTGTCAGGACGGCTTCACCTGCGATCGCGACACCGGCAGCTGCGTCGCCGACGCGTGCGTGGGCGTCGAGTGCGAGGTCGGCGAGCGCTGCAGCGCTGGCTCCTGCGTGGACGCCTGCGATGGGATCGTCTGTCCCTTCGGCACCGAGTGTGTCTCCGGCAGCTGCGTCGACCCCTGCGCTTCGGTCACCTGCGGCGACGATCAGTTCTGCCGCGAGGGCCTCTGCGTGAACCGCTGCCCCTGCTCGCCGTGCCCGTCGGGTGAGACCTGCAACGCGGACGGCACCTGCACCCCGCGCGGCTGCGACATCATCAACTGCCCCGAGGGCTTCTACTGCGAGGACGGCGCCTGCCACAACTGGTGCGAAGGGGTGGTCTGCCCCTCCGGTCAGGAGTGCGTGGTCGACACCTGCATGGTGCCCCCGCCGGTCATGCGACCGGACGGCGGCATGCCGGATGACGGTGACGCTGGCGTCGCCGACGCCGGCACCGACACGATGGACGGGTCGACGGACGTCGACGGCGGTCGCGACATCGGCGACGGCGGTGGCGACGATGGCTGCGGCTGTCGCGTCGCGGGGAGCTCGAGCTCCAACGGTGGCACCGGAGCCTTCGTGCTCTTCGGCCTCCTGGGTCTCGCCCTCGTGCAGCGTCGGCGCAACCGATGAGCCGCTCGATCCTTCGAGCGCTCGTGATGGCAGCCATGGTGCTGTCGATCGGGTGCGGTGACGACGGCGGCGATCGGACCGGCGAAGACGCCGGTCCGGGCGACATGGGTCCGCCCATGCCCGTCTCCTGCGAGACGGACGTCGACTGTCCCGACACCTACTGCAACCCCGGCAGCCTGATCTGCTGTCTCCCCGCCGATCCTCCCTTCGAGATCTGCGGCGACGGCATCGATCAGAACTGTGACCGCATGGACGGATCCTGCGGGGACAACGACGGCGATGGTGTGCAGGCCTGCCGACCGGGTGAGAACCCGGTGGGCAGCGGCTGCGACTGCGACGACGAGCGCGCCGACGTTCGGCCTCCCTTCGGCGACATCGCCGGAGCGACCGAGGTCTGCGACGGCGCCGACAACGACTGCAACGGTCGGGCCGACGAGTCCGCCGCCTGCTGTGAGGGCTGCGACTCGCTCGGTGAGAACCGCGACCGCGCCGACGTGTGCACGGAAGCCGGAGCCTGCGTCTGCAGCACCGGCTCGGGCACCGACCCCTGCGCCGAAGGTCAGACCTGCTGCAGCACCGGCTGCGTGGACGTCCAGACCGACGCCGTGAACTGCGGTTTCTGCGGCGCGGTGTGCACCGGGTCCTCCGATCGCTGTGTCGGCGGGACCTGCGGCTGTGGCGACGGCCCGCCGTGCGACTTGAACTACGAATGCCTTGATGGCGTCTGTCAGACGCCCTGAGTCCCTGGAAGAACCTCATGCGAACCCAAGCGAACTTCACGCTCCTCCGCCACCTCGCCGTGCTCACGGCGCTCCTCGCAGCCGCCGGCTGCGGGGACGACATGCGCGTCGCCGACGTCGACCTCGGTCCGCCCGATCCGGTCGACATGGGCCAACCCGACCTGTCCGAGGAGATGATCTGCGAGCCAGGATTCGTCGACTGCGGCGATGGCTGCACTCGGCTCGCCGGTGACTCCGACCACTGCGGCTCCTGCGGCAACGCTTGTCCCGACGGGTTCTCCTGCGCGGTGGGCCGTTGCGACTGCGAACAGCCGCTGAAGAGCTGCGACGGCGAGTGCACCGACCCGTCGACCGACATCAACAACTGCGGGATGTGCGGAAACGTCTGCCGTGATGGCGACATCTGCCTCGACGGCGCCTGCGTCGTCGACTGCACTGCGCCCGAGCAGCGCTGTCCCGGCACCGACGAAGAGTTCGTGTGCGCCGACGTGATGACCGACTCCGCGAACTGCGGGGTCTGCGGCGCGGGCTGCAGCGCGGGGGCGACCTGCGTGGACGGAAGCTGCGCGTGCGCCTCCGGCGAGATCAGCTGCGGCGGCTCCTGCGTCGACCCGATGACGGACGCCGAGCGCTGCGGTAACTGCCTCACCTCGTGCGGCGAGGGCGGCGTGTGCATGGATGGCGCCTGCTCGACCTGCGGCACCGGCCTCGACGCTTGCGGCACGCCGGCCCGCTGCACCGACACCGACACCAGCCGACTTCACTGCGGCGCCTGCGGCAACGCCTGCGCGGCCGGTGAAGGCTGCAACGCCGGCGTCTGCGAGTGTCTGCCGGGCTTCGTCGATTGCGACGGAGAGTGCGCCGTCCTCATGACGGACCGTGACCACTGCGGCGCCTGCGGCGTGGACTGCGGTCCCCTCGGCGCCTGCAACGCCGGCGCGTGCGTCTGCGAGCCGGAGGCCGAGATGTGCGGTGCGGAGTGCGCGCTGCTCGAGAACGACCCGCGTCACTGCGGCGCGTGCGACAACGCTTGCGGCGCCGGGGAGATCTGTCGCGGCAGCGCCTGCTTGGAGCTCAACGCCACATGTGCGGCCGCGACGCCGATCACCGCCGACACCACCATCACCGGCGAGGACATCGCCGACGGCGGGTCGCGTCCGATGGGCACCGGCTGCGGCTTCGGCTCGGGCAACACCGCCCTCTGGTACGCGGTGACCGTGCCGGCGGGCCAGCGCGTCCGCGCGGTCGCTTCCAGCTCGGCCGACCTCGTGGTCTTCTCTCAGAGCGACTGCGCCGACTCCACGTGTCTCGGCTACTCCGACTTCCCGGAGGAGATCACGGTCGACAACGCCACGGGCGCCACGGAGCGGACCTTCTACGTGGGCGTGCGGGGCTACAGCAGCAGCACGACCGGGACGTACGACATGGCGTTCACCTACACGACGCCGGTCGTCGCTTCGAACGCCTCCTGCGCGACGGCCACTCCGATCGCGGCGGCCACCACCATCACCGGTGAGGACATTACGCAGGGCGGCGAGCGACCGTCCGGCACCGGATGCGGCTTCGGCTCGGGTAACACCGCGCTCTACTACGCCGTCGAGGTGCCCGCGGGTCAACGGGCCCGGGTGGTCGCGACCAGCTCGGCCGATCTCGTGGTCTTCGCCCAGAACGCCTGCGCGGACACCACCTGCGTGGCTGCCAACGACTTCCCGGAAGAGGTGACGGTCGACAACGCGCTCGGCACCTCGCCCCGGACCTACTACGTCGGTGTGCGTGGCTACAGCAGCTCCACCACCGGCACGTTCGACCTCGCGGTCACCTACACGACGCCCGTCGTCGCGGCGAACGCCTCGTGCGCGACCGCGACCGCGGTCGACGCCACGACCACGATCACCGGCGAGACCATCACCGAGGGTGGGCCGCGTCCCCAGGGGACCGGTTGCGGCACCTCGTCGGGCAACAGCGCGCTCTACTACGCCGTCGAGGTTCCCGCCGGCGGCAGCGTCGCGGTGACCACCACCGGCACCTTCGACCGCGTGATGCTCTTCCAGGACTCGTGTGGTGCGACCACCTGCACCTACCGCACTGATTCCTCGCCGGAGATGGGCACGCTCATGAACGCGACGGCGTCGCCCGTCACTCGGATCGTCGCCGTCCACAACTACTCCTCGTCTGGCTCGGGCACGTTCGACATCACGTTCACCTACTGACGTGATGCGATTCGGAATGCTCCGCTGCCTGTCCTGGGCAGTCGCGGCGCTCGCCCTGACGAGCAGCTGCGGCGACCCTGATCCGGACTCCACCACCTTGGATGGGGTCTGGGTCGGGGTGCTCGAGACAGGCTCGCTGCCCTCTGGCTCGAACCAGATCACCGTCGACGTCGAGAGCGCCGAGATCGGGATGCCGGTCGTGGCGACGGTCGTCTTCGGCGAGGGGGCCGCGCCCCCGCCTCCCACCGATCCCGACCTCGGCTGGCCGATGGGCGTCGACCCGAACCTCGAGGCGGTGCCGGTGGCCGATGGCTACGTCTACCCGTCGCACCAAGGCACCCGGACCGGCAACGATCTCCAGATCGACGTGGCGGTCACCGAGCTGTGGGACAGCTGGTGCGCGCTGCAGACCCCTTACTCGATCAACGACACCACCGAGGCGCAGTGCCTGCCGAACCGGCCGTGGGACGCGACGCCCTTCGAGTGCATGGTCGAAGGGGACGCCGAGAACCCGGACATGCCGGTCGATTGTCTCAAGCTCACGCTCTGTCGCCGCACGCGGGTGTGCACCTGCACGACCACCGACGGGTGCGTTCCTTCCACCGTCGGTCTCACGCTCGAGATCGACCTCACGATCGACGGTGACGAGGCACTCGGGACGATTCGCTGGGTCAGCGAAGACCCGGAGCTCAGCGCCCGAACCGCTCGCATTCGGCTGACACGCTGAATCGAGCAATCAGCCCATAAAATTCCACTGCTGGAGCAGCAGGCAATCTGTCGTTTCAGTCGTGTTGCGAGATTCCATTGCGACTCGAAGCGGGGGCGTTCCGTTTGAAAAGTCGCCGATTTGTTTCAGTGTGTACGATTCACAAGGGTTTGCGGCTGGTTGGCCGCGAGGGAGAGACATGGACAATAGAATGGTTGGACTGAGGCCCGCTTGGGCTCTCGCGATCGCGTGCGCGTTGTCGCTCGCGGCCTGTGGCGACGACGGTGGCGACACCAGCACGGACGACATGGGCGTGACGATGGACGGTGAGATGCCGGATCCCTGCGAGGGACTGACGCTCTGCACCGCGGCGGGCACGAGCTGCTCCGGAGACTCGCTGGTGACCTGCGCGGCGAACGCGGACGGCTGCCTCGTCGAGTCGACGATGAACTGCGCTTCCGTTGGCGGTACCTGTGACGACAGCGGCGCGGCCGCGATGTGTCAGACCGACCCGTGTGCCGATATCGAGCAATGCGACGCCGAGGGGATCACCTGCGACGGCGAGACCTTGGTCGACTGCGCGATGAACGCGGACGGCTGCCTCGTGGCGACCGAGACCGACTGCGCGGCCATGGACGGCGGCGAGTGCGACGACAGCGGCGCCACCGTGATGTGCGTGCTCCCTGCCGATCCCTGCGAGGACATCCCCGCGGCGGAGCGCTGTGACACCGAGGGGACCTCGTGCGACGGCGACAGCCTGACCACCTGCGCCCCGAACGCCTTCGGCTGTCTCGTCGAGACCACCGAGGACTGCACCGGCCGCACCGGCGGCGCGTGTGACGACAGCGGCGCGGCGGCCATCTGCACCGCGACCGACGCCTGCGCGGGCATCACCGAGTGCGCGGCGGCCGGCACCATGTGCGACGGCCCCGAGCTCGTGACCTGTGCGCCGGACGCCTTCGGCTGCCTCGTCGAGACCCGCAACGACTGCACCGAGACCATGTTCGGCTTCTGCGACGCGGACGGCACCGCGAGCTGCAGCACCGCGGCCACCGACCCCTGCATGGGGATGACCACCTGTGACGCGGCCGGCCGCAGCTGCGACGGCGACACCCTCGAGGTCTGCGCGCTGAACGCTTTCGGCTGCCTCGTCGAGACCCCGACCGACTGCACCACCGACGGCAACGTCTGCGGCGACGCGGACGGCACGGCTCAGTGTGGCCCCGTCTGCTCCTTCCGTGACGTGTGCTCGGGAATGACCTACTGCGACTCGAGCGACCTGGTCAGCTGCATGACCGACGCCGACGGTTGTCTCGTGGAAGACGACCGCTCCAGCTGCGGCGACGGCGTCTGCACTCCTGACGCGTGCGTGGGCAACTGCGCTGGCGCCAGCCCCGTAGTCATCGACTGCGCCAGCGGTACCGTCAACGGCGACACCGCGATGGGCACGGCGACCATCGCCGGATACAGCGGGTGCACCACGCTCGGCTATCCCGGCAACGAGCAGGTCTTCCTCTTCCAGAACGCGACCGCTGCCGAGGTGTCCATCACCTCGACTCGTCTCACCGGCACTGGGGATTACGACCTCTTCGTGCTCGACGGTGGCGACGGCACCGCGGCCTGCGGAACGGCCGACACCTGCATCGACGGAAGCACGACGACGAGCGCCAACGAGACCGTGGAGTTCGTGTCGGACCCGGGTGACCTCCACTACATCGCATTCGATCTCTACAACGTGGCCACCGAGACCACCGACTTCACCCTCGACATCACGTGCACGCCCGTCGTCTGCGGCGACGGAGTCGTCAGCGGCAACGAGGAGTGCGACGACGACAACACCGCCGACACCGACGGTTGCAGCGCTACCTGCACCGTGGAGTCGGGCTTCGTCTGCGACGACAGCGAGCCGTCGACCTGCCGCGCGACCGTGTGCGGTGACGGCGTCATCGAAGGCGACGAAGAGTGCGACGACGACAACGCGACAGCCACCGACGGCTGCAGCGACACCTGCGTCGTGGAGTCGGGTTTCGTCTGCGAGGGCGAGCCGTCGACCTGCCGCGCGACCGTGTGCGGTGACGGCGTCATCGAAGGCGACGAGGAGTGCGACGACGACAACGCGACCGCCACCGACGGTTGCAGTGACACCTGTGCACTGGAGTCGGGCTTCCGCTGCATTGGCGAGCCCTCCACCTGCGCCGTTCCCGCGACCAACGCGACCTGCGGCGGCGCGACGGCGATCAGCACGGACACCAGCCTCACGGGTGAGAACATCGTGAGCGGTGGCGCTCGACCGCAGGGGACCGGCTGCGGCACCTCCTCCGGAGACAGCGCCCTCTACTACGAGGTGACGATTCCCGCGAGCACCCAGGTCGCCGTCACCACCTCCAACTCGACGCTGGACCGCGTCCTGCTGTTCCAGGACTCGTGCGCCGCGACTTCGTGCTCGTTCCGCACCGACACCTCGCCCGAGAGCGGGACTCTGGTCAACGCGACGACCTCGCCCGTGACCCGGATCGTGGCGGTGCACAACTACTCCGAAGGGGCTTCGGGCACCTACGACATCTCGTTCGCCTACAGTCCCTCGACCTACACCATCATCCCCGAAGCGTGCGTTGACACGAGCACCGCGACCGCACTCGGGGTGACCGGGGACGACGCCACCTCGAGCGTCGCCGCGCTGCCGTTCTCCCTGGATTGGTTCGGCGCCACGGCCACGCACTTCTCGGTGTCGTCCAACGGCTTCGTCCAGGTCTGGCCGGACGGCACCGGTAGCCCCACCAGCGCTTTCAGCAACTCCCGCTTGCCCAGCACCAGTAGCCCCAACGGCGTGGTGGCTCCCTTCTGGGACGACCAGAGTCCGATCTCTGGTGCTGGGTCCAACATCTACTCGCTCACGACTGGTAGCTCCGGTTCCCAGCGCTTCGTGATCGAGTGGCGGAACTGGCAGAGCTACGAGGGCGACAACGACCTGACGTTCCAGGCGCACTTCATCGAGGCCACGGGCGCGGTGGAATTCCACTACTGCGACATGACGGCAGGGTCGGACGCCCGCCACACCGGCTCCGCCGCCACCATCGGCGCGGAGAACTTCGGCGGCACCGCTGGCTTCTCGATCTCGCACAACACGGCGAACGCCGTGATGAGCGGCAGCGCGTTCACGTTCGACCCCTGAACGACTGACGCACCCATGAACGAAGCCCCCGTCGCGTTCTCGCGGCGGGGGCTTCGTCTTTCTGGAGCCTGGAGCTAGGGTGGTCGACGTGAGCTCCATGGCAGGAATCCAGGCGCTGTCCCTGCGCGAGTATCTCGTCGCCCACCTCGGTCGAGACGATCTCGAGGTCGGCATGTTCGTTGATGCCAGCCGGCGCGTGGGGCCCGACACGCTGGTGTTGGCGGCCAAGAACGACGGGCAGAGCATGCTCGGGGAGCTCCAGGCCGCTCTGCATCCGGCTGGTCGCCGACTCGAGATCCTCTCCAGCTCGGACGTCGTCAGTGTCGCCCTGCCGGGATGGGATTGGGATCTAGTCGGCGACGCCGGTGATGGCTCACCGGTCTACGACGCGCTGAGCTTCTACCTCGAGCGCGATGCTCCCTGGCATCTGGTCCCTAGATCCCAGGGCGGCGGCGCCGAGGGATGAGCGTTGGATCCGGGGGTCAGCAGAAGTTCCACTCGGCACAGAGCCACAGAGGCTGCAGGCAAAGTCGTCATCCTTGACGACGTTTCGCGACTGCTCGGTGTGACGGTGAGAAACGGGCGGATTCCATGCGCGGATCGCGCAACTGGCGTCGCAGCGGGCTGATAAGGTCGGCACGCCATGGCGAGCGAGAAGACCGAGGAGCCCACACCCAAGCGGTTGCGCGAGGCGCGCCGCAAGGGGCAGGTGCCCAAGAGCCGGGAGCTCGGCACCGCCGCGGTGGTGCTCGCGACCGGTGGCGCGCTGGTGGCGACGGGGGAGGGGGCGCTCGCGGAGCTGCGGGCGCTCTTCTCGCTGACGTTCGGGGCCGTGGAGAGCGGCACCGCGCCTCTCTCGGTGCTCGACGCGGGGCTGGCCACGGCCTCCGCGCTGATCGTGCCGGTGCTGCTGGCGGCGATGGTCGCGGGGACGATGGCGAGCTTTCTCCAGGTGGGGCCGCTGCTGACCATGGAGCCGGTGAAGCCGCAGCTGAAGCGGCTCGACGTCATCCAGGGCATCAAGAACCTCTTCACGCGCCGGCAGCTGATGGAGCTGCTCAAGACGCTGCTGAAGATGGCCATCGTCGGCTACGTGCTCTGGCAGGTCCTCCGCGACGGGGTCCGCGGCATCGTGGGGCTCGCCGGTCGCGACGCGGTCGCGGCGCTCGAGGGGACCGGGTCGGTGGTCACGTCGCTGCTCTTTCGCGTCGGCGGCGCGGTGCTCGGCATCGCCATCCTCGATGTCTTCTACCAGCGCTGGCAGCACCGCCGGGACCAGCGGATGACCAAGGACGAGGTGAAGCGTGAGTACAAAGACGCCGAAGGCGACCCACACGCCAAGCAGGAGCGCGAGCGGGTCCACCGGGAGATCGTCGAGCACGACGCGGTCGAGCAGGTGCGTGACGCGGATGTGTTGGTCGTGAACCCGACGCACCTGGCGGTCGCGCTCCGCTACGACGAGGACGCGGCCGAGGCGCCGATGGTGCTCGCCAAGGGCCAGGAGCACCTCGCTCAGCGAATGATCCAGGCCGCCAAGGAGTCGGGCGTGCCGATCATGCGCGACGTGCCGCTGGCCCGCGCGCTCTTCGAGCTCGAGCGCGGCGACGAGATCCCCGAGACACTCTACGAGGCGGTGGCCGCGGTGCTCCGCGCGGCGTGGGACGAGCGGGGCGGCCGACCGGAGCGCGACGAATGACCGCGCTGCGCATCGGCGCGGCGCTCCGCCGCGAGCTACCGGCGCTCGATGAGCTGCGAGCGGATGCCTCGGCCCTGCCGGGCGCGGAGGGCCAGGAGCTCGCGCTGCAGGCCCCGCTGCGCGCGGCGACCGCGACCACCGCGCTCGCGCCCTCCACTCGCGCGTTGAGCTCGCTCGTGGCGACCACCGGGCGGCTCCGTGAGCCCGGGGCCATGGCGTCACTCGGTGAAGCCGCGGGCCCCGTTCGCGCGATGCTCGACGCGGTCGAGGAGCTGCTCGCGATGAGCCGCTCGGTCGACCACCAGCGGAAACTCGGAGTCCGCGCGTGAGCCTGCTCGGCGTGCCCGACGACGCCCTCGAGGCCGCGCGATGGCTCGCTTCGCAGGCGGCGTCGGCGGGAAAGCTCGAGCTCGCGCAGCGTGTGCTCGACGGGTTGGTCGTGCTGGATCCCCGCAACGTGCCGGCGGCCGTCCTCCGCGCCGAGGTCGCGCTGCGTCGCGGTGACGCGGCCACGGCTCACGAAGCCGCGGGCCGCGCGCTCCAGATCGCGCCACGTGACCCGGCCGCGCTCTTGGCCTACGGTCGCGCGCTCCTCGCCCTCGGTGAGACCGCCGACGCCCAGCGCTGGCTCGGCGCCGCGGCCGCTGCGGGCTCTCCGCTGGCGCGCGCGCTGGTCCCCGTATGAGTCCCGAAGCCGACATCATCCGAGAGCCCTTCGTCGAGGTCGCGATCCCGGTGCCGCTCCGGCGGCTCTTCACCTATCGCGTGCCGGAGGGCCTCGAGCTCCGCGTCGGCGACCGGGTGGCGGTCCCGTTCCACCGCCGCAAGGTCGCGGGCTTCGTGATCGGTGGTCGGGCCGAGCCGCCCGAAGGCGTGACTCGGATCATGAAGGTGGCCGGCATGCTCGAGCGGGATCCGGTCTTCCCGGAGGAGCTGCTCACCTTCCTCGAGCGAGCGGCGACGTACTACATGGCGCCGCTCGGCGAGGTGCTCCGGGCGGCTGCGCCGGCGATGCCCAAGGGCGCGATGAAGCGGCTTCGCGAAGGGGGCTTTCTGGCGGAGGGCGAGGACCTCGCGGGTAAGAGCGTCGGTCGCCGAGTCGAGCTCTTCGCGACCCGCACCGAGACGGAGCCCGAAAAGCGCCTCGGCGAGCGGCAGCAGCGGGTGCTCGACGGGCTGGACGGCGAGACGCCGCTGACGAAGCTCCGCGCGATCGAGCCGTCCGCGCGCTCGGTGCTGAAGTCCCTCGCCAAGCGAGGGCTCGTCACCCTCGAGGAGCGGGAGATCGAGGACGAGCTCTTCGCCGAGCCGGTCGAGCGGGACAGCGCGCCGACGCCGACCCCGGCGCAGGGGCTCGCGATGGAGCAGCTGACGGGCGCGCTCGAGGGGGGCGGCGCGTTCCTGCTCCACGGCGTGACCGGCTCCGGCAAGACCGAGGTCTACCTTCGGCTGATCGACGAGGCGCGCGCGATGGGGAAGGGCGCGCTGGTGCTCGTGCCCGAGATCGCGCTCACGCCGCAGCTGGTCTCGCGCTTTCGCGCGCGCTTCGGGGACGACCTCGCGGTGCTGCACAGCGCGCTCAAGGACCGCGAGCGCGACATCGCCTGGCGACGGCTCCGGCGTGGCGAGGTGAGCCTCGCGGTGGGCGCTCGCTCGGCGCTCTTCGCGCCGGTGCCGAATCTCGGCGTGGTGATCGTCGACGAGGAGCACGACGGCTCGTTCAAGCAGGAGGACGGCTTCCGCTACCACGCGCGCGACATGGCGTTGCTCCGGGCGCACCGCGCCGGAGCGGTCTGCGTGCTCGGGAGCGCGACTCCCTCGCTCGAGTCCTTCGAGAACGCCCGGCGCGGCCGCCTCACGCTGCTGACGCTGCCGGAGCGCGCGACCAAACGACAGCTCCCGCCGGTCGAGATCGTGGATCTGCGCCGGCAGCCGAGGAGCCCGTCGGGCGAGTCGCTCCTGAGCGGCACGCTCCACCGGGCCATCGAGCGCTGCGTCGACGCCGGCGACCAGGCGATCCTCTTCCTCAACCGGCGCGGGTTCGCCCCTTCGGTGCGCTGCACCGCGTGCGGCAAGCAGGTCGAGTGTCCCGCATGCAGCGTCGCGCTCACCGAGCATCGCCGGACACGCCGGCTGCGCTGCCACTACTGCGACTTCCAGCGCGCGGTGCCGACGCGCTGCGACACCTGCGAGGCACCGGCGCTCGAGCCGATGGGCCTCGGCACCGAGCAGCTCGAAGACAAGCTCGCCGAGGTCTTCGCACCCGCGCGGGTCGCGCGCCTCGATCGCGACGTCGCCAGCGGGCGAACCGTGGAGGCCATCCTCGACCGGCTGCGTCGCCGCGAGGTCGACATCCTGGTGGGCACCCAGATGGTCACGAAGGGGCACGACCTGCCCGGCGTGACGCTGGTGGGGGTCATCCTCGCGGACCATTCGCTCGCGTTCCCGGACTTCCGTGCGGCGGAGCGCACCTTCCAGCTCCTCGCGCAGGTCGCGGGCCGCGCGGGTCGCGGCGATCGCGAGGGGAAGGTCTTCTTCCAGACCTTCAACCCGGACGCGGTGTCCATTCAGGCCGCGGCGAAGCACGACTACGAGGCCTTCTTCCGAGCGGAGTCCGCCGCCCGCCGCGAGCACCTCTACCCGCCCCATGGGCATCTGATCGCGATCCGCGTCGACGACCCGAACGAAGAACGCGCGCGCGATTCGATCGGCAAGCTGGCCAGCGTCGCGCGCCGCTACACCGCCGACCGAGTGGAGCTGCTCGGGCCGAGCCCGGCGCCCATTGGGAAGCTGCGCACCCGCTATCGGTTCCGCTTCATGCTGCGCTCGGACGACCGCCCCGCGCTCCGAAAGGTCGGCGCGGCGGTCGCCCACGCGATCGACGAGGGCGTGGCGAACCCCAGCCGCGCCAGCGTGGACGTCGACCCGGTCTCGATGCTGTAAGCATCCCCTCACCCTCACCCTCGCCCTGACCCTCACCCTTCTTCCAACAGGGCGACGGCATCACGACTCGGACGCGGATGTAGAGCTGGCACTACCGAGGACGCGTCGGCACTCCGCAAAGCGCCCCCTCACCCTGACCTCACTCTTCGTGAGAACTAGCGCGGCGCGTACAGCTGGCGCCACCGAGGATGCGTGAGCACCTCGTACGCTTCCTCGATGGCGTCGACCGCGAGCGCGCGCGCCGGCGCAAGCCGCTCCAGCCCGACCCGCTCGAGGTCGCCCTGCATCGCTGCCAGGCACTCGCGGCGCGCCGACTCGAGCTCGCGTGCGCTCGCTCGAGGCGAGACACCGAGGATCGCCTGGTACGAACCTTCCGTGGCGATGGCGTGTGCGCGTTCGATGGCTTCGGCGAGCGCGTCGGCGTTCGGCGCCGCCTCGACCTCCGCCTTGGGCGGCGCTTCGAGCCGCACCAGGTCCGCGCTGGCGACCGCGAAGAGCGCACCGGGGACACCCGCGAGCGGTGGCGCGTCGAGCAGCTCGGCCAGCGGTCGCCCCGCGGCGCGGAGGAAGAGCGCGGCGACCTCGGGCTCGAGGCCGAGATCTCGAGCGCGAGAGGCGAAGGAACGCTCGAGCGCGAGCCCGTGGCGTCGGCTGATCGAGAGCCACCCGAGCACGGTCGCGGCGTCGAGTCGGCGGCGCGCCTCTTCGACCGCGACCGACGTCAGGGTCCCGCTCACCGGCGATGCCTCCCGGGAGCCGGACTCGGCCGCGTTGACCGTGTAGCGCGCTTCGTGCGCGATCAGGGCGTCGCCGATCAGCGCATGGGCGGCGAGGCGCAGGGCCCGGTCGCGCTCGAAGGCCGCGATTCGTCCCTCGTTCACGGCCTCGTCGAGCGCCTCTGCGGCGACCGCTTCCCGATCGCGGTCGGCGGCGGCAGGGAGCGGGTCCGGCAGCCGACCGGCGCGAACGAGCTCCGCGAGTGCACGTTGGGCCCGAGGGCCCCGAACCCCGAGGACGGCTTCGCCCTCGAAGTGGATCTCCACGTCGGGACCGCCTGCCACTTCGAGCAGGACGCGACAGGGCCGGCGGCGCTGCACCAGCTCGAAGACCATCCGGAGGGCACCGCCCGCGGGGACCGTTCCGGCCCGAGTGATGTCGACCGAACCGGTGGTGCTCGGAGGCTCGGACGCGCGGGTCGAGCTCGGTCGCTCGCTCTGTCCTGCGGGCGGAGGACGGGATGCCCGCTCGACGACGGTGTGGGGCGTGAGCTCGAAGGAGCCCTCGTCCTCGCGCACACTCGAGAGGCTCCCGGAGGCGGTGTCGAGCAGGTCCGGGGTGCCCACGAAGGTGAAGGCCTCGAGCGGATCGGCCTCGCGTGGCTCGAGCGGGGTGCCGCTCTCGGCCAGGAGCTCATCGGGGACGAGCGCATCGGGCGGCTCGTCGCCGGCGGGGAAGCTCAGCTCGAGGGCGGGCTCGTTCGGGAAGAGCCGGCGGTCCGCGTCGGAGAGGAGCTTCGCGATTCGAGGGGAGAGGTGCACCCGCTCGATGCTGGGTTCGCCATCGTCGTCCTCGGACGCTTGCGGCAAGCTCGCCTCGCCCTGCGTCGCCCGCCCGGCCGCGGCGGCCGCCGCGGCGTGGGCCTCCGCCTCGTCGTCGGCGGTCAGACGAATGGTGGGCTCGCGCGGCGGGAGCTCGCCCTCGGGGTAGAGCGGCAGGTCCGGAGTCCGATCTGGCTCGGGCGGTGCACCGAGCGTGGGGCGCGCAGGCGGACCGGACGGCACGTCGGAGCCGCCGACGGTCGCCGGTGGCTCCGGAGCGATCGGCGGCGTGGAGTCGTGAAGCGTCGCGTCGGCCGTCGGCTCGGACGGCGGCGCGAGTGTCACCGCAGGTGAGTGCACGCCGGACGAAGGGGGGGACGAGTCCGCCCGCGGGGTCGCCGGCAGCGCCGCTCCCTCGAGCAACGTCTGGACTCGGCGAATGAGGCCCGAGAGGTTGACCGGTCGCGGATAGAACGCCGCGACGTCGAGGGCCGCTCGTTCGTCGTCGGTGGGAGGGTCCCAGCCGACCAGGATCGCGTCGCCGCCGAAGTCCGCGAGCCAGCGCGAGAGCGTCTTCACTTCGCGGTCGATCACCAGGACGGCGCCAGGAGGGACGCCGTCGTCGGCCTCGGCACGGATCGCGTCGACGGACTCACGCGCGAAGGCGCGGACGATCCATCCGCCTTCCGCGCCCGGCACCACGACCACGACCCGATCACTCACGGCGGCGGAGTATACAGGTTCCGGCAGGGCGAACGCTCGACCTGGGTGTCGATGGGCAGAGCACCCGCCTCGCACAGCGCCAATCGGGTACCCTCCGGCCACATGGGGTTCGACACCAGCCACCATCCCGTCGATGAATCGCTCGTCGACCGAGCGTTGGGGCACATCCTTCGGGGCGCGCCGATCGACGACCTGCTCGCCGACGCGGTCCGCATCGCCAAGGTCCGTTTCCGGGCGAACGCCTGGGGGCTCGGGCTGACCCGGGTCGATGGGGTCGAGGGCTTCGACGCTCATCTCCACGTCTGGGGGCGCCCCTTCTTCATCACGGTCGACCAGGGGATCGGCGAGGCGATCGATCGCTACCTGGGAGCGGCCGTCGAGGACGTCGACGCGATCGCTCGCGAGATGATCGCGCACCTCGATCCGAGCCTGGTGGATCGGGTCACGCCCGACGACGGCGGGCAGCTCCCGGACGACGCGGCCCTCGCCGAGCAGATCGGCGGCACCCTCGGCCTCCTCCACCGTGCCTGGCAGGGCGTGGACCTCAACGCGCCGATCGCGTTACCGAGCGGGGACCACGCGCCGGCGCGGGAGCTCCTCGAGCGGGAGGTCCCCTTCGCCGTGCTCCGCTTCGTCGCGGATCTGCGACCCGGGTGGATGGACCGTGGCTATGTGTGGCCGACGAACTTGATCGCCGAGGCCCGCGGCCACGGCGGGGACGCGTTCGGAGCCCCGAGTCGGCTGCTCGGGGCCATCGCGGACCACGAGCACCTGAGCCCCTTCGCGCCACCGACGATCACCGAGAACTACATGGTGGGCGGTTACCTCTCCGCGCCGTCCGTGCGGTCCGTGCGGGAGGCGATCGACGCGCAGCACGAGACCCTGGCGGCGGTCTACGACGAGCCCGGCCAGGAGATCGCCCCGATGCGTACCTCGGTTCGCAAGCTCCGCGAGGCGTTGGCCGACGCCGACGAGCGCGGGTTCGCGTTCTGCGAGGCGACCGAGGTCTACAGCGGTTTCAGCGGGATCATGAACTGACCCGAGCCCGGCACCGCCGGGCTTTCCGGGCTATCTTCCCCATCTCCGCAACCGCTCGAGGGCCTCGGCGTCTTCTCGGGTGGAGGTAACGAACATGACCCGAATCCACGTCAGCCTGGCCGCCCGCGACATCGACGCGAGCCGCCGTTTCTACGAGACCCTCTTCGGTACCGCTCCGGTGAAGACCAAGGAGGACTACGTGAAGTTCTCCGTCGACGACCCCTCGGTGAACCTCTCGCTGGTCCAGAGCGATCGGCCGGGGGAGCCGGGCCCGGTCCGGCACTACGGCATCGAGGTCGGCTCGACCGAAGAGGTCGTGGCGGCTCACGGCCGGATCCGTGCGGCCGGATTCTCGACGATGAACGAGGAGGGCACGACCTGCTGCTTCGCCGTCCAGGACAAGGTCTGGGCGGTCGACCCGGACGGCAACCGCTGGGAGGTCTTCGTCGTGCTCGAGGACGCCGACACCTTCGGTGAAGGACCGCAGCTCGCCGGCCTCTCCAAGGTGGAGGTGGACCCGGCGCAGGCCGACGGCCCCTGCTGTGGCTGAGGCCACCGCGAGCGATCGGGCCACGGCTCTTCTCGACCCGATCCGCGCCTTCGTCGCCCGTCGCGTCCCCGTGGGCGCGACGGACGACGTCGTTCAGGAGGTCTTCGTCCGCATCGCGCGCTCGGGGACGGAGCCAGAGGACTTGCGGGCCTGGGTGTACACCGTCGCGCGCAGCGTGATCGCCGACCACCATCGGAAGAGCGCGCGGCGCTCGGCCCGGGAGCTCCCCGAAGAGGCCCGGCCGGCGGAGAGCGCCGAGGAGGACGGAGCGACCGACGACCCCGGCGCTCGGGCGCGCGAGGTGCTCCAGGCTTGGCTCGCGGCGGAGGTGGGCCAGCTGCCTTCGCCCTACGCGGAGACGTTGGCGCTGACGGAGCTCGAGGGGCTCGGCCACGCGGCGGTCGCCGAGCGGCTCGGCGTCGCGCGCGGTACGGTGAAGGCGCGGGTATCGCGAGGGCGGGCGCTGCTCCGCGAGCGGCTCGCCGAGTGCTGCCGGGTCGCGCTCGACGCCCGCAACCGGGTGGTCGACCTGACCCCGAACGCCTGCGGCTGCTGAGCCGGATCTGAGCCGGATTCACGGCCCGGCTACCGTTCGAGGAGGGCTTCCGCTATGAGGGGCTGGCCGGCGAGGGGCACGATTTCGCCCATCGCTCGGTCCCGCCGCGATGCTCTTCCACAGCCTCGACTACTTCTACTTCCTGGCGCTCGCCCTCGGCGTGTTCTGGATGCTGTGGCGGCACCGCTGGCTGCGGCTCGCCGTGCTCCTCGCGGCGAGCTGCGTCTTCTACATGGCGTGGCGGCCGGAGTACATCCTGCTCATCGGCGGCTCGACCGCGCTCGACTTCTTCGCCGGGCACCGGATCCACACCACCGAAGACGAGCGGAAGCGCAAGGCGTGGCTCGCGCTGAGCCTGGCCGGCAACCTCGGGCTCCTCTTCACCTTCAAGTACTACAACTTCTTCGCGGGCGAGCTCAGCGAGGGGCTTCGGGCCTGGGGCTTCGACGCCTCGCTGCCGCTGCTGGAAGCGGCGCTACCGGTCGGCATCAGCTTCTACACCTTCCAGACGCTCAGCTACACGATCGACATCTACCGGCGGCGGCTCGAGCCGACGACCTCGTTCATCGAGTTCGCCTGCTTCGTGACCTACTTCCCGCAGCTCGTGGCGGGACCGATCGTCCGCGCGACCGAGCTGCTGCCCCAGCTCCAGCGCGGCCCGAAGCTCGAGCCGGAGAAGGCGAGCAAGGGCCTCTTCCTGATCGCGACCGGCCTCATCAAGAAGGTCGCCATCGCGGACCTGCTCGCGACGAGTCTGGTCGATCGGGTCTTCGAGCAGCCCGAGCTCTTCACCGCCACCGAGGTCGTCGTCGCGCTCTACGCGTTCACGATGCAGCTCTATTGCGACTTCTCGGGCTACACCGACGTCGCCCGCGGCTCGGCGATGCTCTTCGGCCTCGAGCTCCCGGAGAACTTCGACCGGCCCTACCAGGCGACGAGCCCCGCGGACTTCTGGCGCCGCTGGCACATGACGCTGAGCCGCTGGCTGCGCGATTACCTCTACTTCCCGCTCGGCGGCAGCCGCGTCGGCCCCGTGCGCGCGTACGTGAACCTCTTCATCACGATGTTCCTCGTCGGCATCTGGCACGGCTGGTGGGCGAACTTCGAGGTCTTCTTCTGGTACGCGCTGCTGCAAGCGGTCGCGATGACCGCCCACCGCTTCGCCTTCAAGACCAGCAACCGCCGCCGCGACGCGGTCGACGAGTGGCCGGTTCGAGCGCTCAAGATCTTTGCGAACCTTCAGTTCGTCGTGTTCTCGCGAATCCTCTTCCGCTCCACCAGCATGGAGAACGCGGAGGCGGTCACGAACCGGCTCTTCAGCGAGACCGTCTCCACCGCGCAGGTGAGCCTCACGGTCTGGCTGCTGCTGGCAGCGACCTTCGTGGCGCACTATCTGCCCCGGCGGGTCTTCCTGACCTTCGAGCAGACCTTCGTGAAGCTCCCCGCGGTCATGCAGGGCGTGGTCCTCGCCATCGTCGCGATGCTCCTCAGCCTGGTGGCCACCGCCGAGGCGGTCCCCTTCATCTACTTCCAGTTCTGACATGCCCACCGAGCCCCAGACCCCGACCGACGAGCAGAGCACGCAGGAGGCTCTGCGCCTGCTCGGCGTGGTGTCGGTGGTGCTCGTGGCGACCGGGCTGCTCACCTACCTGGTCCCCGCCTTCGCCGACATGCGCCCCTGGGTGCCCGGCGAGCCGACGCCGCTCGCGAGCCTCTTCACGCCGGCCGAGGAGCTCTTCGCCTTCGCCGGCACCGGCAACGATGGCGAGGCCGCCGGCGCGGACGTCGAGGAAGAGCTCGGCGCGGCCGTGGCGGCGAACCTCGGCGAGGCGGAAGAGCAGCCCGAGGCCACCGGTCCGCGCGTGCGGGTCGCGCCCAGCGAGTACGAGGGTATCGAGGTCCGCATCGAGGACCCGACCGGCCGGGGCATGACGCCCTTCTACGAGGCGCTGCGACGGACGGCGCTCGACGAAGAGGGCGCGCTGACCCGCATCACCCACTACGGCGACTCCACCATCGCCACCGACCTGGTGACCTCCACCGCGCGCCGCCGGCTCCAGCGTCGCTTCGGCGACGGAGGGCACGGCTTCATCCTCATCGCCAAGGGCTACCTGCCCTACCGGCACCGCGACATCGTCCACCGCTCGAGCGACGAGTGGAGCCTCCGCGAGATCACTCGCAACCACGACCCGGCAGGGCTCTACGGTCTCGGCGGCATCCAGTTCCGGGGCACCCCGGGTGCGAGCGCGAGCTTCTCCACCCCCGAGGACACGCCGGTCGGCACCGCGGTCGCGCGCTTCGAGATCTGGTACCAGCAGCACCGCCGCGGCGGCGACATCCACTACTGGGTCGACGGCGGTGACCGGCAGGTCGTCCACACGCGCCAGGACGTCACCGCCGACGCGGTCGAGCGCATCGACTTGCCAGACGGCGAGCATCACCTCCGAGTGCGCTTCGGCGGTCACGGTCAACCGCGCCTCTATGGCGTCGTCCTCGAACGCGAAGGCCCCGGGGTGGTCTACGACTCGATCGGGTTGGTCGGCGCACGCGCCGCGCGGCTGCTCAACTACGACCCGGAGCACATCACCGGTCAGCTCGAGCGGCGAGGCACCGATCTGCTGGTGCTCGGCTTCGGCGGCAACGAGGCCGGCGACCGAATACAGCGGGACCGCTACGAAGAGGACTTCCGCCGAGTCATTCGCCGCATGCGAGCCGGCCGCGAGGACCTCGGCTGTCTGATCTTCGCGCCGCTCGATCAGGCCGAGCGCGACAGCCGCGGGCGAGTCCAGACCATGAGCACGATGCACGACATCGTCGCGGCCCAGCGCTCGGCCGCCGAGGCACACGGCTGCGCCTTCTTCGACACCTGGAGCGCCATGGGCGGGGAGGGCGCGATGGCGGCCTGGTACGCCGCCCGACCGCGTCTCGCGATGAGCGACTTCCGCCACGCGACGCCGGCGGGCTACGAGGTCATCGGCAACCTCTTCTACAAGGCGCTCCTGGCCGGCTTCGCCGACTACCTCGAAGAGCGCGCGAGTCAGCCGGAATGATCCTCCGGGCCCTCGCACCGCTCCTGCTCCTCCTCGTGGCGCCGATCGCGATCGCGTGGGCCGGCCGCCGCTTCCGCGAGCCCCTCGAGAACGAGGGGCGTCGCATCGCCGTCCTCGGCGCGATGACGTTCGCGCTGGCGGCGGCGCTGGAGATCGGTCTGGGCCGCGTGCTCCGCGCCGTCCTCGAGTCGACCGGCGCCCCGGGCGAGCTCGGATCCGCGGCGCTGATCGGCGTCGTCGTCGCCCTCGCCCACGAGCCGCTTCGCGCGGGGACCTATCGACACTTCCTTCCGGCCGAGCCGACCGAGCGTCGTCGCTCCTCGGCGCTGCTCTTCGGGCTCGGCTATGGAGGCGCCATGGCGGGCCTCGCCGCGTTGGTGCTGCTCACGGGTTTCGCGCTCGAGGCGCTCGGTGGCGATGGCGTTCGAGCGCTCGGCTTCGGCGAGGGGCTCGCGCGCCGCGCCGACATCCGGGCGGCCTTCTCCGGCATCGAGCCGTGGCGACCCTGGCTCGCGGCGCTCGACCAGCTGCTCTGGGCGATCTTCCAGGTGGGCGCCTGCCTGTGGGTCGCCGTTCGCCCGGTTCGTCGGGCGCTGGTCCTGCTGCCGCTGCACGCGGTGCTCGTCGCGGCCGTGCTCTACGCCGCGGAGCAGTCCCTCGAATTGGAAACGGCCGCCCATGGGGCGGCCGGTCTCCTGGGATCGCTCATGGCGATCCTCGCTTGGCGCTCGCGCGCCGAGGCTCAGGGCGACTCGGAGCGAAGCTCGGTCACGTAGAGCTTGCCGCGGATCTGCTCGCCGCTCTGGTAGCTGCCGATCCAGACGTCGTACTGGCCGCGGGCCGGGTTGCTGATCGAGACCATCGGGTTGGTGCCGGCGCCGGGGGCGTCGTCGTTGCAGTGCCAGCGACCGCGGGCGTCGTTGATCACGAGGGTGGTGTCGCCGCTCGCGCGCACGAAGAAGCGGAGGAAGTCCGCGGGGTTCGTGTAGTTCACGATGATGTCCGGCTGACGGGTCAGGTAGCCGGTGCAGTCCGAGCCGTAGCCCATCGTGGAGGCGTTCAGGTTACCGCCGGAGACCACGGAGATCTCCTTCGGGTCGGGGGTGAAACCGCCCCGGATGTTGTGGCTGCCGAAGTTGGCGCTGCTGCCGCCGATCGACAGGCCGCTCTGTGCGACGGACTCGCCGTGCACACCGATGACGACCAGGCCTGCGGCAAGCGCGAGAGCCATGTGGAGCTTTCCGATCTTCTTCACTGAGTTCCTCCTCCCAGGAGATGTCTTGTCCCCGACGCGGGTGGCGCCGGGACGGGCGACCCTACCAGAAGATTCAAAGAAATCATCCGCTCCATGGAAAGAAATCCATAAATACGGAAAATCACGTCCCCTTTGGGGCGTGGGTCGCACTCGGTGGGGGGAGGCTCAGAGAACGCGGTTCGCGACGTTCTCGATCTGCTTCACGATCCCGGCCTCGTCGTGCATACCGCTGGACCACCCTACCAGGGAAGCGAACCAGACCTGCATGAAGATCGAGGCGACCTCGCGAGCGTCCTTGTCGCGGTCGCTGTCCCAGCGACGATCCTGAGCGCGTTCGCCCGTGATCGCCCCCATCAGGAGCGCCGTGGTGAGGGCGTGAATGGAGGCCACCCGCGCCGTCATTCCCTCGCCGGCCGCGATCGCGCGCAAGATCGCGCGGGCCAGCTTCGGTCGGCGGAGGAACGCGGCGGTCGCGCCTCGATAGAACTCGACGACTCGCTCGGCCGGGGTCTCGCCGGGGGGGATCTCGCTGAAGCGGGCGAGGAGCCGTTCGGCCTCCTGCGCCATGGCCGCCACCAGGATCTCCTCCTTGGAGGCGAAGCGCTTGTACACGGTCCCGAGGGCGACCTCGGCCTTGGCGGCGACCTCGCGGAGGCGCACCGCGGCGTAGCCATCACGCTCGGCGAGCTCGATGGCAGTGTCGATGATTCGTCGGGCTCGCTCGTCCATTCGCGACCCGCCGTCCTAGCACGTTTCCTCCTCGCTGGAATCTTCCAACGGTTCGCGGCTCGATTTCGACGGTTCACCCCCCGGCGAGGACGGTTCGCGCAATTCCGTCGACCGGTGGCCGGCGCGGGAGAGCGTCCCCGCTAGGATGGCGCCAGTTTGGCCCGTCTGTTTCCAGCGCTTTTCGTCCTGGCCCTCGTCGCCGTCACGTCGACCGCCCGGGCCAACCCGGAGCCGCCCTACGCCTACGATGCGCGGGTGGCGGGGATGGGCGGCGCTGCGTCCGCGAGCGTCGACAACGCAGCGGCCCTCTTCCACAACCCGGGGCAGCTGGACCAGATCGAGCGCTTCAGCGTCACCGCGGTCATCACCTCGCTGCTGGTGAACCTCCGCGCGCCCTTCGCGGGTCCGGGGACGGAGCAGGACAGCGGCATCCAGTACGCTCCGCTGATGTTCCTCGGCGGCGTCGGTCGCGTGCACGAGCGGGTGACGGTCGGCCTCGGCGCCTACGTCTACACCGGCTTCGGCGGCGGCTACCGCACCGTCGACTGCATCGGCTACGGCGAGGACGTCCCCTGCGACGATCCGAGCTACGCCGGCGTCATCGAGCCGCCTCAGAACCAAGAGGTGCAGCTCTTCGTCGCCGAGCTCGCGGTCCCCATCCAGGTCACCGTCACCAAGTGGCTCAGCCTCGGCGTGGCCCTCCGCATGCCCTGGGGTCGGCAGCGGGTCACCGCGACGCAGGAGCTCCCGGACACGAACCCGAACACCTTGGAC
This sequence comes from Deltaproteobacteria bacterium, assembly GCA_017644045.1. Taxonomy (GTDB): domain Bacteria; phylum Myxococcota_A; class Polyangia; order Polyangiales; family Houyiibacteriaceae; genus UBA1660. Next base: position 289,534 of record JAEPMI010000004.1, on the reverse strand, counting down.
TTCGGACGGGCCGACCAGGAGATCTCCGGCTTCGGCATCCCTGGGATCCTCTTCGGCGCGTCCATCCGCCCGGTCGAGGGTCTGAACATCGCCCTCGTGTACCGCTCGAAGGTCTGGGTGAACATGGACGGGACGACGACGGCGGACAATCCGTTCGACCCGGCCGGCGACCCCTTCGTGATCCCGACGAGCACCCGCTGGTACGTGCCGCACATGCTCCGCTTCGGCATCGCGTACACCACCTGGCAGGACCGCCTGACCATCAGCGGTGACTTCAAGGCGCAGTTCCACCGCGAAGCCAACGAGAGCCAGGTCTTCGACCTCGACAACCCGGTCGTCCCGGACACCATCGCGCAGTTCAACTGGCGAAACGCGCTGGTCGGCGCGATCGGTCTCGAGGTCTACGCGACCCCGCGTCTGCCGCTTCGCGTGGGCGCCTCGCTCGCCCGCTCGGCGAGCAACCCCGACACGATGACGCCCTTCACCCCGCCGCCGGGGATCCAGTACGGCTTCTACGGCGGCTTCGGGATCGACGTCGACCCGATCGACATCGATCTGGCCGCGGGCTGGGGCGGCGGTCAGCCCTACAGCCGAAGCGAGGTCGGTGACCTCTGCACCGACGTCGACGGCCCGACCCGCACGATGGGCCGGGGTCCGAACCGGACGATCACGGCGAGCGGTGGGTGCCCGGGCACCTACGACGTCGACTCCTGGTTCATCTCGTTCTCCGCGACCTACCGCATGTAATTCGGGCGGTGGAGCGGGCGCTGCCCGTTCGCTTGCTCGCGTCTTCTCACCATTTCAGAACGTGTTCTAGCCATGCGCATGATCCGATACCCCTTCCCCACGTTTCCTCGCGGCTGGTTCGCGGTCGCCCTGGGCAACGAGCTCGGTGAAGGGGAGGTGCTGACCCGCAAGGCGTTCGGCGAAGAGGTGGTCCTCTACCGCGACGGCGAGGGCACGGCGCACGTGGTCGAGCCCTACTGCCCGCACGTCGGTGCGCACTTGGGTCACGGTGGGACGGTCGTCGAAGGGCAGCTCCGCTGCCCGTTTCATGGCTACCGCTTCGACTCGACCGGTCACTGCGCGCACATCCCCGGCGACAACGAGAACCCCGAGCCGAAGATCCCCAAGGGGCTCAAGCTCGGGAAGTGGGCCACCAAGGAGGTCGATGGCGCGATTTTCATCTGGCACGATCCGGCGGGCGCGGAGCCCAGCTTCGACATCCCGAGCTACTTCGAGCTCCGCGGCGCCGAGGGCTGGTCGGACATGCAGTGGAAGACCTGGGAGGGGCTGCACGCCCATCCGCAGGAGACCAGCGAGAACAGCGTCGACCTCGCGCACTTCGCGACCGTTCATGGCTACGAGGACATGGCGATCGTCGACCCGCTGAAGATGGACGGTCCGCTGCTGACCATCAGCTACAAGATGAAGCGCGATCTCGCCTCGGTCGGCATGCCCGGTCAGAAGGTCGAGTCGATCTTCCGCGTGCGGGTCCACGGGCTCGGGTACTCGGTCGTCGAGGTGAGCACGCCCACCTTCAACACCGACTTCCGCACCTACGTCCTCTGCACGCCCGTGGATGAGGAGACGGTCATCCTCCGCGGCGGCGGGTCGATGCAGCTCCTCCCCGACGACAACATGAACAAGCTCGTCGAGCCGATGTTCTTCCAGGGCTTCTGCCACGACGTCGAGCAGGACTTCGACATCTGGCAGAACAAGAAGTACCTGGAGCGCCCGGTGCTCGCGGCGACCGATGGACCGATCGGGCCCTACCGGAAGTACTGCCGCCAGTTCTACGATTGGCCGGCCGCCGAAGCGGCCGAGTAGTCAGCTCATCCCGATGGCGATCAGGCTGACGATCAGCACCACCGCCGCGACCGCCAGGAAGATCTTCATCCCCTGCGGCATGCCCGGTTCGGGCGGAGCGACGACCCCGCCGGTGGGCCGAGGCGCGGGGACCGGCTGCGCGGGGCGAGGTGCCGGCTCGGGCTCCGCGTGACCGAACCCGTTCATGAGGATCCAGCGGTTGTGCTGCCGACCCGGGTGGGTGTCGGTTCGGTGCGTGGCGCCGGTGCGGAGATCGAATTTGTTGCCGTCGCCACCGTCGAGGCCGACCCCGAACCAGTCGCCAGGTCCGAAAGCGAGACCGTTGATGGTCCGATCGCCGTAGATGGCGTGGCCCTCGGTCTCGCGCGACGGGTACTCGAGCACGTAGACCTGTTGGTCGCCGGCGGAGAGCGCGATCCGCGAACCGTCCTCGTTGACGGCGGCGTGCTTCACCGGCGCGCCCTCGGGCGCGTTGGTCACGTGGCTGACCTCGAGCCCGTCGAGACGGTGGACGGAGCCACCATTGGCGATGAGGAAGAAGCCGGCGCCGTAGGCGATGTCGGCCACGGGACCGGGGACCTGGGCCGTACCCACCAGGGCGCCCTGCGCGTCGAAGCGGTGGAGCGTGCCCTCGCCGGTGCCGACGAGGAGAGCCCCGTCGGCCGCGAAGGCGGCGGCCGTGGCGCCCGGCACCGCGTGTTCGAGCGGGTCGCCTCCGACCAGGGTGATCACACCGCCGGGATGGATGGCACCACACCGACCTTCGGCGTCGTGAACCAAACCCGTGGCGGGCACGGCGAGGGCGACCGAGCGAACCTCGGTGGCGGTCTCGTGGGACCAGATCGTGAGCTGGCCGACCTCGTCGAGGCTCACGATGCTGAGCAGGTTCGAGCCGACTCCGACCAGGCGGGCCCCGACCTCGATGCGCCAGCGCGGGCCTTCGGTGCGGCCGTCGTGGACGAGGAGCTCGCGCCCGTCGGCGAGGACGAGGCTGTGACCTTCGGGATCGTAGTCGAAGAGGCTCATGGTCTCCCTTTCGCCCACACCCTACGTAGGCAGCCGCGGGACCTTCCCCTCAGTCGCGGGGCAGGACCGAGGCGAGCGCCCGAGCGAGCTCGGCTCGCGTGTACGGCTTGGGCAGAAAGGTCTCGCGGCCCGGCCTCAGGCCTTCGTTGATCGCGTCTCGGCCGAAGCCGCTCGAGATGATGACGGGCAGCTCCGGTCGCTCGATCCTCAGGCGCCGGAGCACCTCCATGCCTCCCATCCCCGGCATCGCGAGATCGAGCAACACGGCATCGAAGTGGTCCGGCTTCTGGGCGAGGAGCTCGAGCGCGGCAAAGCCCGAGTCGACGGTCTCCGCGTCGACACCTTGGCGGCGAAGGAGTCGCTTGGCCACCCGTCCCAGCAAGGGCTCGTCGTCCACGATCAGCACCGCGGCCCCCGCGAGCTCGGGGGGACGGGTCAGGTCGGCTTTGGACGACTCGGGTACCGCGGAGCCGGTCGAGAGGTAGATCTCGAATCGGGTCGAGCCCGGTCGCGAGCTCAAGCGAAGCGCTCCTTCGTGTTGGCGAACGATGCCGTGAACGGCCGAGAGACCCAGGCCGGTTCCCGACTCCTTGCTCGAGTGGAAGGGCTCGAAGATCCGCTCGTGGTCCTCCTCCCGGATGCCCTCCCCGTCGTCGGTGACGGAGATACGCGCGTAGGGCCCATCGCTCGAGAGGGAGGAGCGGAGGAGACAGGCGGAGCTGTCGGGCATGGCGTCGACCGTGTCGAAGACCACCTCGATGTTCTTCGCGTCCGCTTCCTTGGCGTTCAGGACGAGGTTCATCAGGACGCGCTGCAGCTGGGTCGTGTCCGCGAAGACGGTGATCGACGAGGCGACCACCGTGGTCGTCAGCCGCGGTCCTCCGACGACGCTCATGCGGAGGAGCTCACTCGCGCTCTGGGCGATGGCGTCGAGGGTCACGGCTTGCTTCGCCACGTGCTGGTGGCCGGCGTAGGCGAGCAGGTCTCGGCAGATCTCCGACGCTCGCTTCGCGACGTCGACGATCGTCCGGGCCGCGTCGGGCGTAGCCTCCGGCTCGGTCAGACAGAGCTCGGCGTTCCCGAGGATGATCGACAGGAGGTTGTTGAAGTCGTGCGCGACGCCTCCAGCGAGCAGACCCAGGCTCTCGAGCCGTTGGCTGGCTTCCGCGCGCTCACGAGCCCGGTGCAGCTCGGTCACGTCCACGCTGAAGCCGGCGAGCTCGCGCTCTCCATCGAGGTGGTTCGCCACGACGAACTTGGTGTTGAAGACGTGCCGTGTGCTGCCATCGAGCGTCGTCAGCGGGCCGGTCCATCGTTCGATCGTTCCCGCCTTCAGGATGCGTCGGTCCGCGACGTTCAGGACCTTCGCCGTCTCGGGAGCGAAGATGTCGTCGTTCCGCCGACCGATCATCGCCTCGGCGGAGGTTCCCGCCAGCTTCGCGGCCTGGCCATTGGCGTAGCGAAAGAGTCCGTCGGCGCCCTTGATGAAGAAGGCGGCGGGGCACTCCTCCATGAAACGCTCGAGGCGCTCCGCCTCCCGCGACCGAGCCTGGAGCTCGACCTCGCGCTGGCTGACGCCCAGCATCCAACCGAGGAGCAGCGTGGCTCGACCGGTGGGGTCCCGTTGGGCCACGCCCCGAGCGGTTGCCCAGCGGTAGCCATCGGAGAAGCGGAAGCGAGCGTCGATGGCGTAGGGCGCCTGCGACTCTCGAGCGACGTAGTCGGATACGGCCCGGTCGTGCCGCTCGCGGTCGTCGGGGTGCACGAGGTCTCGAATGTCGCCGTAGCTCTCGTGGCCGGAGTCCAAGCCAAAGGATCGACACAGGGCGGGTGACCAGGTCACCCGGTCGGCGGCGATGTCCCACTTCCAGACGCCGAGCGTCGCTCCCTCGAGCAACTCCCAGAGCTCTTCGAACCGAAAGTCGGTCAGAAGGTGCTCACCAGAGTCGGCGCTCGTCGCGCCGTTACTCGGATCCCCACCACCCATGCCCCGAGTCTAACAAGCTCTGGCCGCCATGCCGCAGGAAAAATCCGCTGCCCACGGAAGGTGGAGTCAGTGGTCGGTGCCCCGCACGAACGGCTCGTACGCGGGAGTCCAGAAGCGCTCGTCGATGTGATCGGCGAGCGCCGTGTCGTCGGCCGCGACCTCTTCGAGGCCCTCGTGGCGCGCGACACCGTCGGCGATCGCCTGGCGGATCACGGCGGCCGCGACCCGCTTCGAGACCTCCTGGAGGTCGTTCATCGGCGGGTAGATGAGCCCCTCAGACAGGTAGCGCTCTTCCGTGTAGCGGTAGAGCGCTTCGGCGGCCGCGGCGACCATGCCTTCGGTCACGCGCGAGGCCTCCGCGAGGATCGCGCCGAAGCCGAGGCCCGGGAAGATGAAGGCGTTGTTCCCCTGCCCAATGGCGTGGGTCTTCCCCGCGAGCTCGACCGGGTCGAAGGGGCTGCCGGTCGCCACGATCGCCGTCCCCTCGGTCCAGCGGAGGATGTCTTCCGGCGTGGCTTCGGCGGAGTCGGTCGGGTTCGAGAGCGGGAAGACGATGGGTCGCTCGGTGTTCGCGGCGACGGCGCGCACCACGCCTTCGTCGAAGCACCCCGGTTGGCCGGAGAGTCCGAGCAGGACGGTCGCGCCGCTCTTGGCGATCGTCTCGGTGAGACCCGGAGCGTCGTCGAGACCCCAGTCCGCGAGCACCGATCGTGGCTGCGCGAAGGGCGCCTTGTACTCGTCCACGCGATCGCGACCCTCGACCAGCAGACCGCGCGAGTCGAGCACGAGAACTCGGCCGTGTGCGTCTTCGCGCTCGGCGCCGTGCGCCACCATCCCCTCGACGATGGCGCTCGCGACGCCGATGCCTCCGGCGCCCGCGCCGTGGACGACCACGGTCTGGTCGGTGATCGGCTCGCCCTTCCGAGCACACGCGGAGAGCACGCCCGCGAGCGCGACGGCGCCAGTGCCCTGGATGTCGTCGTTGAAGCTCGGGATCCGATCGCGGTACCGCTCGAGCACGCGGAAGGCGACGCCCTTGGCGAGGTCCTCCCACTGCACGACGGCGCGCGGCCAGCGCTGCTCGATCGCGGCGACGAACCTGTCGAGGAACTCGTCGTAGTCCTCGCCGACGAGACGGCGCTGGCGGACGCCGAGGTACCGTGGGTCGCTGATCAGGTCGGTCCGATCGGTGCCGACGTCGAGCGCGACCGGCATCGTGTGGAAGGGGCTCACGCCGCCCCCTGCCGTGTAGAGCGCGAGTTTGCCGATCGGGATCGCGAGACCGCCGTAGCCCTGGTCGCCGATGCCGAGGATCGCCGAGGCGTCGGTGACGACGATCATGCGCACGTCACCCATCGGGTAGCTGGTGGTGGTCTGGATCGCGCGGTCGATGTTGATCGGCGAGAACGAGAGCCCGCGCGGGTTCTGGTAGAGAGCGCTGAAGCCTTGGACCGCCTTGCCGACCGTCGGCGTGTAGACGATCGGCAGCATCTCCTCGAGGTGCTCGACGAGCAGCGCGTAGAAGAGAATCTCCTGCCGCTCCTGCAGGTTGCGCAGGTATTGGTAGCGCTCGATGTCGTCGTGCTGGCGTTTGAAGCCGGTGTAGACCCGCTTCACCTGCTGCTCGAGGGACTCGACCTGTGGCGGGAGCAGCCCATCGAGCTTGAGCGAGATGCGTTCTTCCTGCGTGAAGGCGGTGCCCTTGTTGGTGAGCACGAGCCGGAGCAGCGCGATCCCATCGAGGTAGACCTCCATGAAGCGGCGACCGTCCGGGTCCTTCTTCAGATCGAAGTAGGGGGAGAGTGATTGTCTCGGCACGTTCGGGCCCTCAGCCGGCGACCTTGGCCAGCCGCTCGCAGATGGCGTCGCCCATCTCGCCGGTCGTCGCGCTCCCGCCCAGGTCCGGCGTGAGCACGCCCTCCCAGAGCGTCTCGGCGACGGCCGCTTCGATGACGTCGGCCTCCCGCGGCAGATCGAAGGCGTAGCGCATCATCATCGCGACGCTCAGGATCGTCGCCGCGGGGTTGGCCTTGCCCTGGCCCGCGATGTCGGGGGCCGAGCCGTGGATCGGCTCGTAGAGACCGGGGCCGCCATCGCCGAGACTCGCGCTCGGGAGCAGCCCGAGCGTGCCGGTGATCGCCGCGCCCTCGTCGCTGAGGATGTCGCCGAAGAGGTTGGGCGCCACGACCACGTCGAAGCTGCCGGGGTCCGTCACCAGCCGCATCGCGGCGGAATCGACCAGCTGATGCTCGAGGGTGACGCCCTCGTGCTTGGTCGCTTCGTGGGTGGCCACCTTTCGCCAGAGGCGCATCGACGCGAGCACGTTGGCCTTGTCGATCGAGGTCACGTGCTTCTTGCGGAGCTTCGCCAGCTCGAAGGCCTTGCGCACGATGCGGCGCACCTCCGGCTCGGTGTACACCATGGTGTCGAGCGCTCGCTCGCGGCCTTCCACGCGCGGCTCGCCGAAGTAGATGCCGCCGGTGAGCTCGCGGACGAAGAGCAGGTCGACCTCGCGCATGCGCTCGGCCTTGAGCGGTGAGGCCTTCTCGAGACCGGCCCAGCCGCGGACCGGCCGGAGGTTCGCGTAGAGGCCGAGCTCCTTGCGAAGGCCGAGCAGGCCCGACTCCGGCCGGACGTCGTTGCCGTCCCAGCGGGGACCGCCGACGGCGCCGAGCAGGATCGCGTCCGACGCGCGACAGGCGTCGAGCGTCTCCCGAGGCAGCGCCTTGCCGGTCTTGTCGATGGCGATGCCGCCGATGTGTCCCGTGCGGTAACCGAAGTGGTGACCGAAGGTCTTCGCGATCGCCCGAAGCACCTTCTCGGCTTCGGCGACGATCTCCGGTCCGATGCCGTCACCCGGCAGGAGCGCAATCTGGCCCTTCATTTCTTACTCCGTTTCGCCGCGTCTGCTCCTTGCGCGCGGCAGCGCTTTTGGCGGGGGAGCTCGGGTGAATCGACGAGGCCTCGCCGAGGAGAGAGGGGCTGGGTGCCAGCCCCTGGAGAAGACGTGAATCGAAGGCCGAACTCGTATCCATCCACCAGCGCTTCGAGGCTGGCCGCGACCACGTTGCGCGACGCACCGACGGTGCGCCAGCGCCGAGTTCCGCGGGCGCATTCGATCAGCACGCGCGTGGTGGCGTCGGTCCCGTCGTGGGTGTCCACGATGCGGACCTTGTAGTCGCTGAGGCGAACGTCCTTCAGCTCGGGGCGCGCGGGGAGGAGCGCCTTGCGCAGGGCGGCGTCGAGCGCTGCGACGGGACCGCAGCCCTCGCCGGCGGTGTGCCGCGTCTCGCCCTCGATCGTGACCTTCACCGTCGCCTCGGCGTAGCCGTCCGCGTCGCCACGGCGACCGGCGGACACGTGGTGGTCGATGACTTCGAAGCTCGGCTGGTGGTCTTCCTTGCGGCGCTCGAGCATGAGCGCGACGGACGCCTCGGCCGCCTCGTAGGCGTAGCCGTTCGCTTCGCGCCGCTTGATGAGCTCGAGCACCTCGCGCTCCGAGCCCTCGGCGTCGAGGCCGAGCTCCTCGGCTTTGGCGAGGATGTTCGAGCGACCGCTCAGCTCGGACACCACCACGCGCGTTCGGTTGCCGACCGCGCGCGGATCGACGTGCTCGTAGGCGCGAGGGAAGCGACGGATCGCCGAGACGTGCACGCCACCCTTGTGGGCGAAGGCGCTCCGACCGACGTAGGGGTGCCCGCTCGGCACGCGGAGCCCGGCGAGCTCCGCCGCGAAGCGCGCGAGGTCGCGGAGGCCGGCGAGCCCGCCCTCGGCGAGCACCGGCAAGTCCATCTTCAGCTCGAGGTTCGCCGCGATGGCGACGAGGTCCGCGTTGCCGCAGCGCTCGCCCCAACCGAGGAGCGTGCCCTGCACGTGGGTCGCGCCCGCGCGGACCGCCTGCAGGCTGCTGGCGACGGCACAGCCGCCGTCGTCGTGCAGGTGCACGCCGACCTCACCGTGCTCGAGCGCGGCGCGGACGCCCTCCTCGATCTCCCAAGGCATACGGCCACCGTTGGTGTCGCAGAGCACGAGCACCTCGGCGCCGCCCTCGGCGGCTGCCGCGAGGCAGGCGAGGGCGTAGTCGCGATCCTCGAAGTAGCCGTCGAAGAAGTGCTCGGCGTCGTAGATGACCCGCTTGCCCTTGCCGACGAGGAACGCCACCGACTCGGTGATGCGGTCGAGGTTCTCCTCGGGCGCGGTCCGGAGCACCCGCTCGACGTGGCTCTTGGCGGTCTTGCCGAAGATCGTCACCACGCCCGTGCCGGCCTCGACCAGCGAGCGGAGCTGCAGGTCGTCGGCCGCCGGTACACCGGGGCGAGCGGTCGAGCCGAAGGCGGTCAGCGCTGCAGCAAAGGCCCGCTCCCGCGCCTCGGCGAAGAAGCGGGCGTCCTTCGGGTTCGACCCGGGGAAGCCGCCCTCGACGAAGGTCATGCCGATCTGCTCGAGCCGTTCGGCCAGGTGCAGCTTGTCCGCCACGCTCAGGTCGAGCCCCTCCTTCTGGGTTCCGTCCCGAAGGGTGGTGTCGTAGAGCGCGACGGAGGTCACGGGCGCGCTGAGCTCGGCTCGAGATGAGCGTCGAGGGATTTGTTGGTCTGGGTGCGTGCCATGGGACGTCCGTGAGCCGAAGAGATGCCGAGTATCTTTGAGTGCGAGGGGATGTTTCAGGGTGGGTGCTCAGGGCGCGAAGCGCCGACGCTCATCTCGAGCCGAGCGAACCTTCGTACGCTTCGGTGGCTTCCGTGAAGGTGCGGAGGAAGTCGAGCTCGTCGTGGCCGTTGAGCAGCAGGTGCTTCGCGAAGGGGTCCACGTCGAAGCCGATCTTCGAGCCGTCGGGGAGGGTGACCTCTTGGTTCTGGAGGCTGATGATCACCTCGCCCTCGGGGTCGCGCTCGAGGTCCTTCGCGAGCGTCGCGTGGGCTTCGGCCGGGAGCGCGATCGGGAGCAGCCCGTTCTTGAGCGCGTTGTTGCGGAAGATGTCGGCGAACGAACGGGCGATGATGGCGCGGAGACCCCAGTCGGCCAGCGCCCACGGCGCGTGCTCGCGGGAGGAGCCGCAGCCGAAGTCTTCACCGGCCAGGAGCACCCTGGTGGTCTCCGGGTCGGCCTGGTTCAGCACGAAGTCGCCCTTGGGCGTCCCGTCGGACTCGTAGCGCCAGTCGTTGAAGACCAGCTTCCCGAGGCCCGCCTTGGTGGTGGTGGTCAGGAAGCGCGCGGGGATGATCTGGTCGGTGTCGATGGAGTCGCGCATGAGCACCGCGACCTGCGATCGGAACTGGAATGTCGAAGGCATCAGAGCAGCTCCCTCGGGTCGGCGACCTTGCCGCGCACGGCGGCGGCGGCGGCGGTGAGCGGCGAGGCCAGGATGGTCCGGCCACCCGGGCCCTGGCGGCCCTCGAAGTTTCGGTTGGAGGTGCTCACCGCGAGCTGGCCCGGCTCGATCTTGTCGCCGTTCATGGCGATGCACATCGAGCAGCCGGGGTCGCGCCACTCGGCGCCGGCCGCGGTGAAGATGTCGTGGAGCCCTTCGGCTTCGGCGGCGTGCTTCACCTGGCGAGAGCCGGGCACCACGAGCACTCGCGTGCCGTCGGCGACTTTGTGCTTCCCGAAGATCCGCGCGGCCTCGCGCAGGTCCTCGATGCGCGCGTTGGTGCAAGAGCCGATGAAGACCACGTCCACATCCGTGCCCAGCAGAGGCTTGCCGGCCTCGAGCTTCATGTACTCGAGCGCACGCTCGCGGGCGCGCTTCTCGGCGTCGTCCCTCGCGTCGGCGGGGGAGGGCAGCGGCTCGTCGATGCCCACGCCCATGCCCGGGTTGGTGCCCCAGGTGACCCGCGGCGAGAGCGCGCTCGCGTCGATGGTGACCTCGCGGTCGAAGGTGGCGCCTTCGTCGGTGGCCAGCGCCTTCCAGCGCTCGAGGGCCTTGCCCCAGTCGTCGCCCTTCGGCGCGTGGGCGCGCCCTTCCAAGTACGCGAAGGTCGTCTCGTCGGGCGCGACCATGCCGGCGCGGGCGCCCGCCTCGATCGACATGTTGCAGAGGGTCATGCGCCCCTCCATCGAGAGCGCGCGGATCGCCTCGCCGCGGAACTCGAGGACGCAGCCCTGGCCGCCGTTGGCGCCGACCTTCGCGATGAACGCGAGCACCAGGTCCTTGGCGCTCACTCCTTCGGGCGCCTTGCCCTCGAAGGTGACCGAGAAGGTCTTCGCGCGGCTCTCGAGCAAGGTCTGCGTCGCGAGCACGTGACCGACCTGACTGGTGCCGATGCCGAACGCGAGCGCCCCGAACGCGCCGTGCGTCGAGGTGTGGCTGTCGCCGCAGACGATGGTCATCCCCGGCTGGGTCAGCCCGAGCTCGGGCCCGATCACGTGCACCACGCCCTGGGCCTCGTCGCCCATCGCGTGCAGCGGGATGCCGTGCTTGGCGCAGCTCTCGCTCAGGGCCTGGAGCTGCGCCTGCGCGGCCGAGTCGAGGACCTGCAGCTTGCCGTCGGTCCGTTTGGTCGGGATGGAGTGGTCCATCGTCGCGACCGTGCGGTCCGGCCGGCGGACCTTCAGGCCGCGCTCGGCGAGCACGCTGAAGGCCTGCGGCGAGGTCACCTCGTGCACCAGGTGCAGGTCCACGTAGAGCACGTCGCGGTCGTAACCCGCGTCGGCGACCACGTGGTCCGCGTACACCTTCTCGTAGAGAGTCTTCGGAGAGTCGCTCATCGAAGTTGGAGTCTTTCCTTCAAGCTGCCGCTCGTTCGGCTTCGCGCGCAGCGAGCACTCGGTTGAGCGCGGCGAGGTAGGCCTTCGCGCTCGCGACGAGCACGTCGACGTCGGCGCCGGCGCCGTGGAAGACCTTCTCGGCCTGCGGCGTGCCCTTCGGGCCACGTACGTTCACGCTCGCCTCGCCGAGGGCGTCTTCGCCGCCGGTCACCGAGCGCACGTTGTACTCGAGCAGGTCGAGCTGGACGCCCGCGGCCATCTCGATGGCCTCGAAGACCGCCTCGATGGGACCGTTGCCGATCGCCGCGCAGGTCGGCTCGTCGCCGTCCGCCGTCTTGAGCCGGACGGTGGCGGTCTGCAGGTCGCCCGTGCCACAGCTCACCTGCAGCGCCACGAGCTGGAAGCGCTCGACCGGGCGGTGCAGCTCGTCCTGCGCGAGCGCGAGGAGATCCGCGTCGGTCATCTGCTTCTTCTTCTCGGCGACCTCCTTGAAGCGCTTGAACGCCTTCTTCATCGCGTCCGGCTCGAGTTGGTAGCCGAGCTCCTCCAGGCGCGCCGCGAAGGCGTGCTTGCCCGAGTGCTTGCCGAGCACCAGCGCGCTCTTGGGCGCGCCGACGGTCTCCGGCTCCATGATCTCGTAGGTGCTCTGGTGGCTGAGCATTCCGTGCTGGTGGATGCCGGCTTCATGGGCGAAGGCGTTCGCGCCGACGATCGCCTTGTTGGCCTGCACCTGGATGCCCGTGACGCGGCTGACCAGCTTGCTGCTGCGGGTCAGCTGCTTGGTGTCGATGCCATGGTCGAGCTTCAGCGCCGGCTTGCGGGTGTGGAGCGTCATCACGATCTCTTCGAGCGACGCGTTGCCCGCGCGTTCGCCGATGCCGTTGATGGCCACTTCCACCTGGCGCGCGCCGGCCATGACGCCCGCGAGCGAGTTGGCCACCGCCAGGCCGAGGTCGTCGTGGTTGTGCACGCTGATGACCAGGTCGTCGCGGTCGCCGACCACTCGCTCCTTGATCGTCGCGATGCGCGAGCCGATCTCGTGCGGCATCAGGTAGCCGACCGTGTCGGGCACGTTGAGCGTGGTCGCGCCGGCGTCGACCGCGACCTGGAACGCCTCGCAGAGGAAGTCGAGCTCGGTGCGGCCCGCGTCCTCGGCGCTGAACTCGACGTCCGCGCAGAGACTCACGGCGTACTTCACCATCGCCTCGATCTGCGTGAGCACCTCCGCCTTGCTGAGCTTCAGCTTGTGCTCGCGGTGGATCGGTGAGGTCGCGAGGAAGGTGTGGATCCGCGGACGCTCGGCGCCCTGGATGGCCTCCCAGCACTTGTCGAGGTCACCCTCGACCGCGCGGGCGAGCCCACAGATCACCGGCGGCGGCTTCTCACCGCGCTTCTGCTTGCCGACGGTGAGCGCGATCTGCTTCACCGCCGCCAGATCGTCCGGCGATGCCGCGGGGAAGCCCGCCTCGATGATGTCCACGCCCAGCTTGCCGAGCGCTCGAGCGACCTCGAGCTTCTCGTCGCTCGTCATGGTCGCGCCGGGCGACTGCTCCCCATCGCGAAGCGTGGTGTCGAAGATGCGTACGTAGTTCGGATCGTTCCAGTCGCTCATCGCTCTACTCTTCCGGGGCTACGATCGGGTCGACGAAGGGCATCATCGAGCGGAGCTGCTCGCCGACCTTCTCGATCTGCAGGTTGCGCTCGCGCTGGCGGGCGGCCTTCATCTCGGGGCGGCCGGCCTCGTCCTCGGCGATCCACTCCTTGGCGAAGCTGCCATCCTCGATCTTCGCGAGGACCTCCTTCATCGCCGCCTTGCTCGCGTCGCCGACCACCTTCGGGCCGGAGACGTAGTCGCCGCGCTCGGCGGTGTCGCTGATCGAGTAGCGCATGTAGCTGAGGCCACCGCGGTACATCAGGTCGACGATGAGCTTCAGCTCGTGGAGGCACTCGAAGTACGCGACCTCCGGCTGGTAGCCGGCCTCGACCAGCGTCTCGAAGCCGGCCTTCACCAGCTCGGACACACCGCCGCAGAGCACGGCCTGCTCGCCGAAGAGATCCGTCTTCGTCTCCTCGGGGAAGGTGGTGTCGAGCACGCCCGCGCGCGCCGAGCCGATCGCCGCCGCGTAGGCGAGGGCGTTCGCGTCGGCCTCGCCGCTCGCGTCCTGGTGGACCGCGAGGAGCGCCGGCACGCCGCCGCCCTCCTGGTAGGTCTCGCGCACGCGGTGGCCCGGGCCCTTCGGCGCGACCATCGACACGTCGACGCCCGCCGGCGCCTCGATGCGGCCGTAGTGGATGTTGAAGCCGTGGGCGAACATCAGCGTGTCGCCGTCCTTCAGGCCGGGTCGGATGTGCTCTTCGAAGATCGCGCGCTGCGCGGTGTCCGGCGCGAGCACCATCACCACGTCGGCTTCGGCGGCCGCGTCACGCACGGACGTCACCCTGAGCCCAGCGGCCTCCGCCTTCGCCTTGCTGGCGCTGCCGTCCCGTAGGCCGACGCGGACGTCCACGCCGCTCTCCTTGAGGTTCAGCGCGTGCGCGTGCCCCTGGGAGCCGTAGCCGATGATGGCCACCTTCTTCTTCTGGATGCGCTCGAGGTCGGCGTCCTTGTCGTAGCGGATGCGTGCCATGTCGATTCTCGTTCTCGGTCTCGGGTGAAAGGTCGGCCGTCACCCCGAGAGCGAGCTCGGGGCGCGAAGTGCGTTCAGGGTTGTCGGTTCTACGCTGCGTGAGCGCTGGAGCCCTTGCAGGGCTCGGCAGCGCGGAGCTGCGGTCGTTCGGCGTCGCGGCTCATCGCCACGGCGCCGGTCTGCGCGACCTCGAGAATGCCGAAGGGCGCGAGCACCGCGAGGAAGCGGTCGATGACGTCGACCGCGCCGGTGAGCTCGGTGACCAGCGAGCAGGGGCTCAGGTCGAGCGTTCGCGCGCCGAAGACATCCAGGATCTGCAGGACCTCCGGGCGGCGCGCTTCGTCGACGCCGACCTTCACGAGGCAGAGCACGTGCTCGACGGTCGCGGTGTCGGTCACCTCGTCCACGCGGAGGACGTCCACGAGCTTGTAGAGGTTGGCCTCGATGCGGCGGGCCTCCGAGGCGCCGGCCATGCACACGATGGTCATCCGCGACACACCCTTCTCGTGGGTGCGAGCGACGTTGAGCGAGTCGATGTTGTACGCCCGCCGACGAAAGAGGCTCGCCACGCGGTTCAGCACTCCGGGCTCGTCTTCCACGTGGACCACAAAGGTCCGTCGCTGCTTCGTCTCAGTCATTGTTCGCTTCTGCCTTGGGCGGGGGAGTTCGGGTGAATCGAGGAGGCTTTGCCGACGAGAGAGGGGTTGGGTGCCAACCCCTGACAACAACGTTGCTTGGTCTCGGTCATTGTCTCGGTCAGTCCTTGTCGGTCTTGGTCATCGCGGGAGGCGCGACGGAATCGTGGGGGTCGGTGGCGGGGCTGAGGCGTGGGCGACGGATCATCTCGTCGAGCCGCTTGCCGCTCGGCACCATCGGGTAGACGACCTCTTCGGGCTCGACCCGGAAGTCGATCAGTACCGTGTGGCTCACGCTCCGCGCGTGCTGCACGGCGGCCTCCACCTCGGAGCGCTTGGTCACCCGAATGCCCTCGAGGCCGTGGGCCTGTGCGAGCAGCACGAAGTCCGGGGCACCGATCGGCGTCGCCACGTAGCGCTTCTCGTAGAAGAGCTCCTGCCACTGGCGGACCATGCCGAGGAAGCCGTTGTTCACGATGGCGATGTTGAGGTTCAGGTTCTCCTGCGCGCAGACGCTCAGCTCGCACGCGGTCATCTGGAAGCCACCGTCGCCGGCGATGACCCAGGTCTCGTCGTTCGGTCGCGCGAAGCGCGCGCCGATGGCGGCGGGGAGGGCGAAGCCCATCGTGCCGAGGCCGCCGCTGGTCAGCAGCGAGCGCGGTCGCTCGTGCTTGTAGTACTGCGCCTCCCACATCTGGTGCTGGCCGACGTCGGTCACGACCGTCGCCTTGCCCTCGGTGAGCCGGTAGAGGTCACCGATCACGTGGGCCGCGTAGAGGTGGGCCTCGCCGCTATGGGTTTGGATGTCCCGTTCGGCAGACTCGCTCCGGAGCCCGTCGATGTGCGTCACCCACGCGGAGCGTTTGCGCTCCTTCACCGCGGGGAGCAACGAGCCGAGCACCTCACGCACGTCGCCGACGATGGGGACGTCCGCCTTCACGTTCTTGTCGATCTCCGCGGGGTCGAGCTCGACGTGGATCTTCTTGGCCTTGGGCGCGTAGCTCTCGAGCTTGCCGGTCACCCGGTCGTCGAAGCGCATGCCCAGCGCGATCAGCAGGTCGGCGTCCTGGATGGCCTGGTTCACCCACGCCTCGCCGTGCATGCCCATCATGCCCAGCGCCCGCTCGTGGCTCGCGGGGAAGCCGCCGAGTCCGAGGAGCGTCTGCGCGACGGGGATGTCGGTCTTGCGGACGAACTCGAGGAGCAGGCCGGTTGCCTGTCCCTTGATGATGCCGTGGCCCGCCAGGATGACCGGGCGCTCGGCGGCGTCGATGAGCTCGCGAGCCTTCTCGAGCTCACTGCTCAGCGGGGTGTGCTCGGGGCGGTAGCCGCGGAGCTTCACCGGCTCGTCGTTCCACTCGAAGGTGGCGGACTTCTGCTGGGCGTCCTTGGTCACGTCGACCACGACGGGGCCGGGGCGGCCGGAGCGCGCGACGTAGAACGCTTCCTTCAGGACTCGCGCGAGGTCCTTCGGGTCCGTCACCAGGTAGTTGTGCTTGGTGATCGGGATGGTGACGCCCTGGATGTCGGTCTCCTGAAAGGCGTCGGTGCCGATGAACGGCGAGGGGACCTGGCCGGTGATGCAGACCATCGGGATGGAGTCGAGCATCGCGGTGGCGATGCCGGTCACCAGGTTGGTCGCGCCGGGGCCGGAGGTGGCGATGCAGACGCCGACGCCACCGGAGGCGCGCGCGTACCCATCGGCCATGTGGGACGCGCCCTGCTCGTGCCGGGTCAGGACGTGATGGATCGGGTAGCGAGCCATCGCGTCGTATGCGGGCATGATCGCTCCGCCGGGGTAACCGAAGACGGTGTCCACCCCCTCGCGTACGAGGACCTCCCAGAGAATCTCGGCGCCCGTGAGGGTCGTGCCGGATGCGTGGAGCGCCGGGTGGGGCTCCTTCTTGGCGGGAGAAGCAGGGGAAGCGGTGGTCGTGGTCTGGGTCATCGAGCTCGGCTGCGGGCGGACGACTGGGGGTGCGGGATCTGCGCTCGCTCAGAACATCTTCTCGGCGAAGCGGTGACCCAGGCGCTCCTCGCGACAGCGGCGCAGGACCTCGTGGCAGTTGGGCAGCGGCGGCGCGGTGCGGTCGGCGGTGTTGTTCGGGGTGGGGCGGGTCTCTTCGGTCTTCTTCATGGGTTTGCCTTCGGTTCGGTTCGGAGCGTTTCGGTTCGGAGCGCAGGGCAGGTGCGAGAAAGCCCCGCCACCGTGTCGGTGGGCGGGGCTCGAAGCGTCTGCTCTGCTGTCGGCTAGAGCGCGCCCGTCCCCGCGCGTCCAATGAGTAGGACGAGGAGGAGGAGCAGGCCTACGATGAGCTCGAGGTCGACGGACTCGATCGCCGCTGGCTTCGCCAGAGCGCGGGTCTCGTTTCGGTGCGTGAGCCTCATCACGGAACTCAGACTGAAGGGACTTACGCGGCGCGTCAACAAAGATCTCACCCGCGATGCATTTTGGTATGCGGATGTGCCACAGTCGATTGGGTGGCCGTGATGCCACATTTCCTAACGAATCGACGGTGAGCGTGACTCATGGGGCCGAGAATTCGGTCACGCACCGCGTCACGGGACCCCGACCGACGAGCCGTTCGGTCCTTCGCGGGGCCGTGGGCACCGGAATCGTTGGGCAAAAAAAATCGCCCCACCGCCTCGGAAGGGGCCTCGAGCTCGGAAGAGCGGGGCGGACCTGGAGGCCAGGCTCGCGGTGACGAGCGACGCGACCACTGTGGAGCAAGGGAGAGCTCGGTCGATCGACGGCTCGGGGGGCGGCCTCCCTCGCGAGGGGGTGCACCTCCTGGGACCCGCGATGCGAATTTCGACGCGACTCGTGGTTGACAGGTCTGGGACCGCCGACTAAGAACGCGCCTCCTTGCAACCAAGGATCGGGGCGTAGCGCAGTTTGGTAGCGCGCACGGTTCGGGACCGTGAGGTCGGAGGTTCAAATCCTCTCGCCCCGACCATCCCTCTTTCGGCGGACGTCTGGAAGTGGGACCATCCCACCCGGAGGAACCCATGGCCAAACCGCTCCCGCCAGTGAAGGTGCTGGTCGTCGATGACGACGAGGCCATCTGCGAGTTCATGGAGACCTTCCTCGAGAAGGATGGTTTCGAGGTCCGCACCCTGCAGGACCCCACTGAAGCTCCAGATGCCGTGAAGAAAGATGGCTACCATCTGGTGGTCCTCGATCTGATGATGCCCGGAATGGACGGGGTGGAGACCCTGGAGAAAATCCGGAAGGTCGACTCCGACGTCGCCGTCGTCATCTTCACCGCCCATCCCAGCCTGGAGACCGCCGTTCAGTCGATGAAGCTCGACGCGGTGGACTACCTGAAGAAGCCCTTCAACCCGGATGAATTCCGGGAGGTCGTCGACCGGGTGATGCGAAAGAAGGGACTCCTCCGCACGCCGGAAGAGAACCTGCACCGCGTCATCGGCGAGACCATTCGGGGCCTCCGCAAGGACCGCGGCCTGACCCTCAAGCAGATGGCTCGCCGCACTGGCCTCTCGGTCTCGCTCCTCAGCCAGATCGAGCGCGCCGAGTCGAGCGCGTCGATCAGCTCGCTCTTCAAGATCGCCACCGCCCTCGACGTCCGCATCCAGGACCTCTTCGGCGAGTACTGATCCGGAGCGCATCTCGACACCCCTCGCCGCCGCTTCGCGGCCTCAGCACGCCATGCGCAGCCATCCCCTCACGCTCGAAAATGCTTCGGCATTTCCTCGGTTCGCGGACGCTACGCCTGACGCACCGAGTCCACGACTCGACTGGCGATGTGTGTCGAGATGCGCTCCCATGCGGCTCCTGTACGCCGCCCTCGCGCTGCTCCTGACCGCAGGGGCTGTCGAGGCACAAGCGCCTCACGTCGCCGTCGTGCCCGTTCCGGGCGCGAACGTCGACGCCGAGGTGGGCCAGCCCATCCTGCAGGCGGTCACGGGGGCGTTGAGCACCGCGTCCCCCTCCACTCGCTTCCAGATCGCGGGTGATCAGGCCATGGTGGCCGCGCTCGCCGAGTGCGCCGACCTCGCCTGCCGCGCGCCGCTGCTCGCCAACACCGGGGGCTACGCCGTCATCCTGGTGCACATGGCTCGCCCCACGCCGAACGGTGTGCTCGAGCTCCGGCTCGAACCCTCGTCGGTTGCCGGCCAGCCGCTCGCGGAGCCCGCCGCGATCCAGCTCCCGGCGGCGACGCTCACGAGTCCCGCGTCGGCTCAGGCCGTGCTCGGGGCGATCGTCGCGCCCATCACCAGCGCCCTCCCGGCGCCCCCGCCCGCCGCACCGGCGACCGCGCGAGTGCTGATCGCCGTCAACGCGGACCGCGCCGAGGTGGTCATCGACGGCGAGTCCGTTGGTCAGACGCCCATCGCGCCGGTCGAGCTGACGGTCGGGACCCACACTCTGGCCATTCGCGGGGCCGGGTGGGAGACCTACTCTCGTTCGATCGAGGTGCCCGCCGAAGGCCTCCGGGTCGACGCCTTTCTCGACCCCACTGCGGACCAGGCCGCGCAGCTCGCCGAGCGGGACTCCCAGGAGTCGGAGGGCTATGGCGGGGGCGAGGGCGAGTGGTACCAACAGTGGTGGATTTGGGCTGCCGTCGGTGGTGGCGCCGTGGTGCTCACGGTCCTGATCACCGCCATCGCCCTCGCGGCGGGTGGCGGCGACGCCGAGCAAGAGGGCTTCCCGGTGCCGACCATTCCGATGGGGAGCATGTGATGCGTCGGCTCCTCCCGTTGCTGCTGCTCGCGCTCCTCTCCTGTGGCGATGGCTCGACCTTCGAGACCTTCATGGTCCGTGCTCGAGCCCCCAGCGGGATGGACGGAGCGGGCGTCGCGATCGTTCCCGGCGCGGTCGATCGGATCGACGTCGTGATCGACCCGGCGGACAACGTCAGCTTCGATCCGGTGAACTATCCGGTCTTCGAGGACGGCGACGTGACCGTGCGAATCACCCCTGCCGGCGAGTACGTGCTCGCCCTGCAGCAGGGATGGATCGAGCGGAACATGGAGATGACGGAGACCACCTGGATCATCGACGTGCCGATGTACGTGGATGGCACCCAGGAGCTGCCCCTGAGCGGCGACCCCACCATCCGCATCTTCTTCGTCCAGTTCGGGGCGCTCGGCGAGGAGACGATCGGCGAAGCGTCGCGTGGTCTCCCCTGGCCTCCGGAGCCCGGCTCCACGCTGACCATCCCGCTGACGTGCCGCATCGGCTACGAGACGGAGTGTCAGACGCCGACCCCATGAGGGCGGCGCTCCTGACCGGGTTGCTCTGTCTCGGCGCGTGCGCGCCGAAGACCTACCCGGTCGCACGCACCATCGACGGAGTGCGAGAGGTCGGCACCTTCGTGTCCCCGTTCGCCTACGAGCACTTCGTGCGCGCCGAGCTCGCAGCCGGTGAGCGAGATGCGGAGGCGGTCGAGCTCTACGAGCTGGCGCGCGCAGGAGCCCAGGACGATGCCTACGTCGCCTCTCGGCAGGCCGAAGCCGAGATCCGGCTCGGCCAGCTCGACGCCGCCGAGCGAACGCTGGCCGAGGCCGAGGCCCTCGAGCCGGACACCGAAGAGCTCTGGCTCGCGACGGCGGAGCTCCGGCTCGCCCGAGAGGACGCGGACGGCGCGATGAACGCGCTCGTGCGCGCTGCCCGCCTGGACCCGACGTCCCCGACCCCGGTCCTCCGAATCGCCGAGCGATTGGCGAGGGACGGCGCTGCGCAACGTGCCCTCGAGGAGCTCGCGGAGGGACCGCAGGACCACCCGGCGGTGCTGCGCGCTCAGCTCTCGCTGGCGCTCGAGCAGGGCGATGCGCGCCGGGCCGCGACCGCCGCGGAGAAACTCGCCGCTCGGGTCCCACTGGTCGTCGGGGAGCTCGTCCAAGCGGGTCGGGCGGCGCTCGAAGCCGGTCGGCCGGCGCTCGCGTCTCGGCTGCTCGCCGGCCCGGCGCTCGACCGAGAGCCCGGCGTGCCCGCGCTTCGAGCCCGAACGCTGCTGGCGCTGGGCGAGCGCGAGGCGGCCGAGGCGTTGGTCCTCGCCACGGCTCCCGACGCGCTCGGCGGGCGCGGCGAGGCCGCCCGGCTCCTGCTCGCGATCGGTCACACGGAGATGGCGCGCGACATGGCGGCCGTCGGTCGCTCGAACGCGGAGCCGGCCTCCGAAGAGGCTCTCGGTCGCGCGCTCCTCGAGCTCGAGGGGCCGGGACCCGCGGCCGCCGCGTTCGCTGGCGCCAGGGACGTGGACGAGCCGGGCTCGGGCGCACGTGAGGGACTCGCGGAGGCGGCCGAGGCGAGCGGTCGAGCGGCACTGGCGGCGGAGATCGCAGGGCACCCGGCTCCCTGAGCGCTAGGCGCGCGGTAGCGAGAGCACGAAGATCGTCCCGGAACCGGTCTCCGGATCGCGGACCTCGATCTCTCCGCCGTGCGCGCGGGCGGCGAGGCGCACGAACGTGAGGCCCAGGCCGTAGTTCCGGCTGGCCAGCTCGCGGCCGCCGGGCTCGAAGAGGATCGCTCGCGCCGACGCCGGGATGCCCGGGCCGTCGTCCTCCACCCGAACCACCACGTGGGTCTCCGTCCCCTCGACCGCGACCGCCACCCGACCCTTGGGCGGCGCGTGCCGGATGGCGTTGTCGAGGAGGTTGTCGATCGCCCGACGCACGAGGTCCCGATCGACCGGCGCCTCGATTCGGTCGTCGGGGATGTCGACCTCCAGGGTGATGGCGGCCTGCTTGGCGAGCGGCTCGAGCTCGCCCACGGCGGTGGTCGCCAGCTCGGCGACGTCGGTGGTCTGCCGGGTGATCGGCACCAGGCCCGTCCGCATCGCGCTCAGATCGAGCAGGCCGATGACCATGCGGTCCAGACGCTGGCTCGCTCGGAGCGCGTTGCCCACCGTCGCCAGCACCTCGTCGTCCAGCCCCTGCTCGGTCAGCTCCTTCAACGAGAGCTGCAGCACGCTCAGCGGGCTCTTGAGGTCGTGGACCAGCAACCGGGTCAGCGTCTCCCGCATCTGCTCCATCGCGACCTCGGCGGAGCAGTCCTCGATGTAGAGCACGCCGTAGGGTTCCCCGTCGGCCTCGAAGGAGCGGAGCCGAATCCGAACGTCGCGGGGCTGTGGGATGAACGGGAAGTCGAACTGGAAGTCGAGGTCCGCGTTCAGGGGCTGCTGACCCAGCAGCTCGAAGTGGCGCACCAGGCCCGAGACCCGCATGCACGGAGCCACCTCCTGGAAGAAGCGCCGCCCGATGACGTTCACCCGGTTCCGCTGCGCGAGCTTCTCCTCGTAGCGGTTGTAGAAGACCACCTCCGTCTGGGCGTTCAGGACGATCACCCCGAGCGGCAGCTCGTCCATGAGCGCCTTCAGGACGTCGAGTTCGCGAGAGCCATCGCCCATCTGGCGAGTGACCATACCCGAGAAGGCCCCGGGTGCGCGATAGGGCCCGGCGCGTGGCGGCGCCGAGGCGAGACGGTGCTCACGACCCGTCTCCAGTGGTCGTGACGACGGTTGCAACGCGCGGGCGGACCCCTCTATCATCCGGCCCGCTGCGCGGACGTTCCGCCCGGCACCCATTCCGGAGTTCAAAGAGCCCATGAGCGAGAGCGACGTCTCCAAGTACCTCGACACCTTCCCGAACTGGCTTCGCAATCTCGGCCACGATGCCGAGGAGCTGTCCGAGATCTTGAACGAAGAGAGCGTCGCCGGCGACGCCCGCGAGACCATCGCGGGAGGGCTGAACTACCTCTTCAAGTCGCTGGACCTGATCCCGGACGGGATCGACGACATCGGCTACCTCGACGACGCCTTCGTCCTCCGGGTCGCGGCCGAGCTGGCCTCGCACCAGGACACCGGTGACGCCAACGCCGACATGCTCAAGACGATCTCCCGGCTCTCGGACGACGCGATGGTCATCAAGGAGTTCCTCGGGAACGACTACGGCCGGCTCGAAGCCTATGTTCGGGGCCTCCGAAACGGGGCCGCCCGCGGCCGCTCGGTCGACGACATCCTGAGCGACGCGGACGTCCGGAAGGCGCTCCTCTCGGACGTCGTCGGGTTCGCCAAGAGCTACGAGTCGCCCGCCTTCGGTCGCGAGGAGAAGAACCTGATCAAGCTCAAGGCCTTCTTCGACGCCAAGCTCCCGCAGTAGCGGGGTTTCTTGGCCGTCAGGCTGATTGACTCTCTGGCTCCGGCCCCCTATCCCCAGGCCAGCGGCTTCGCCGCGTTCGCGGCCGATCGGGCCGCCACAACCTAGCGCTTTACCGAGGATTCGATGAGCTCCATCGCGATGACGCTCGTGCTCGTGGGCACGCTCTCCTTCTTCTCCTGGTCCGTCTTCCGACGGTTCCGCCAGATGAAGATCGGAGTGCCCGACGCACGCTTCGAGTGGACCCCCAGCCAGGTGTTCGCCCGGACCCGGAAGGTCATGCTGACCGCGCTCGGTCAGGAGAAGATGGTCAAGAAGACCGCCTACTCCGTCGCCGGCCTGTCGCACGTTCTGATCTTCGCGGCCTTCAACGTGCTGCTCCTGAACTCCGTGCTCCTCTGGGGCCGCGGCTTCGACTACGACTGGACGATGTTCGGCCTCCTCGACGAGGGCCACATCGTCGGCAAGCTCTACTCCCTGGTGAAGGAGCTGGCGGTCGCCGGCGCCATGCTCGGCGCGGTCGCGTTCTGGTACCTGCGCCTCGTCAAGAAGGGCAAGGACAGCGCCGACCCCGAAGAGGTCGAGGACAAGCCGCGGATGACGCTCGGCTTCGAGGCCAACCTCATCCTCGGGATCATCTTCACGATGATGGTCTCGGACTTCCTCTACGTCGGCGGCTACGACGCGCTCCACTGGCAGGTCACCGGCACCGAGCCGCACTGGAAGTGGTGGGCCCCCTTCGGCAGCGCCCTCGGCACCATGTTCTACGGGATGGGTCGGCCGACGGTCGTCGTCCTCGAGCACATCGGCTTCTGGTGGCACGCCTCCTGGGTCCTGCTCTTCCTGAACATCCTCCCGTACTCGAAGCACTTCCACATCCTCACGGTCATGCCGAACGTCTTCGCGTACGACATGCGCCCGAACGCGCTCCCGCTGATCGACGTGGAGGCGAAGCTCGAGGCCGAGGAGCCGCCCGGCATCCGCACCGTCGCGGACCTGACCTACAAGCACATCCTCGACCTCTACACCTGCACCGAGTGCGGTCGCTGCAGCGACAACTGCCCGGCCTACATCACCGACAAGAAGCTCTCGCCGAAGCACCTCACGCTCGCGATCCGCGACCACCTCTACGCGTCCGAGGACAAGCAGTTCGGGCCGACCGACGGCGTCGCGAACCCGAAGGGTGAAGGGCCCGAGGAGATCCCCGAGGGCGAGGAGCTGCACACGTTCCCGCACCCGCCGGAGAACGCCTACTTCCTCGTGGACGAGCCCGGCGTGGACCTCGTGCCGAACGTCCTGCACCCGGACGTGATCTGGAGTTGCACCTCCTGCCGCGCCTGCGAAGAGCAGTGCCCGGTGATGATCTCCTACGTGGACAAGATCATCGGCATGCGCCGCGATCTCGTCATGGACAAGGCCGAGTTCCCGCCGGACCTCACCCGCGCGCTCAACGGCATCGAGACCAACGGCAACCCCTGGAACCAGTCCCAGATGGACCGGGCCGAGTGGACCAAGGGCCTCGACGTGCCGCTGCTGGCCGACAACCCCGGCGCCGACGTCCTCTACTGGGTCGGCTGCGCCGCGAGCTACGACGACCGCGCGCAGAAGGTCGCCCGCTCGACCGCCATGCTCCTCCGAGAGGCGGGCGTGGACTTCGCCGTCCTCGGCACCGAGGAGACCTGCACCGGCGACCCGGCGCGGCGCATCGGCAACGAGTTCCTCTTCCAGATGATGGCGGAGTCGAACGTCGAGACCCTCGCCGGCTACGAGGCGGAGAAGAAGACGATCATCACCGCCTGCCCGCACTGCTTCAACACGCTGCTCAACGAGTACCCGGACTTCGGCGGCCACTACGACGTGGTCCACCACTCCGACTTCCTCAACGGGCTGCTGCAGGCCGGCAAGCTCACCCCGACGCGGCCGGTGCAGGCGAAGGTCGTCTATCACGACAGCTGCTACCTCGGCCGCTACAACAAGATCTACGATTCCCCGCGCCAGGTGCTCGAGGCCATCGAGGGCGTCGTCCTCGAAGAGGTCGACTACTGGCAGAAGGAGCAGGGCCTCTGCTGCGGCGCCGGTGGTGCGCAGTACTTCATGGAGGAGACCGGCGGCACGCGCGTGAACAAGAAGCGCACGCTGCAGCTCCTCGAGACCCGCGCCGACACCATCGCGACGGCCTGCCCATTCTGCTCGACCATGCTGACCGACGGTCTGAAGGGCGAGGACAAGGACGAGGAGATCCGGCAGCTCGACATCGCCGAGCTCCTCGCGGAGGCCGTGGGCGTGGGCATCCCGAAGGAAGTCCCGGAAGCCGCCGAGTAGGGCGTGCTTCGGATCGCCGCCCAGCTGCTCCAGACCGCCACCCCCCACGAAGCGGAGCTTCCGGGGGGCTACGGCTGGGCGCTGCTCCAGGCGGCGATCTCGCTCCTCGGGGTCTGCATCCTCGCGTGGCTCGTGCTGCGCTGGGCGTCGCGCCGTGGCTTCGGCGTGGGCAAGCGCGGCACCCGCATGGAGGTGCTCGAGCGGCTGCCCCTCGATCCGCGCCGTTCGCTCCACCTCGTCCGAGTGGGCGAGAAGGTGCTGGTGATCGGCACCGGCGACGGGGCGCCGACCGTGCTCAGCGAGATGGCGCTCGACGAGCTGCCGGAGCTCGAGGAGCCGGAGAAGAAGAGCTTCGCCGAGGTGCTCGGGCGGATGCGGCCCTCGTCGAAGGACGAGTAGCGCTTTCGGGATCGGCAGTCGGCGTTCGGCAGTCGGTGTGCCCCGAACGAGATCGCACAAAGGCACGAAGAACACGGAGATCCACAAAGGTGTGTGGGATGTGGGTTGGCGCGGTCGTCCGGACGGTTGTCGAGCACGTCGCGGTGTCGATCGAACGATCCGGTTCGCGGCCGGGGACCTCGTCCATTCCTTCTTCGTGTGACTTCGTGTTCCTGGTGCCTTTGTGCGATCTCGTTGGGGGAGGAGCGAGTGCCGACGCCGCCACGCCGAGAGCCGACCACCGAGAACCGAGCGCTCAGCGCAGGTCGTAGCGCTTCATCTTGTTGTACAGCGTCTGCCGCGCGACCCCGAGCGCCCGCGCCGCTTTCGCCACGTTCCCGCTGCACGCCTCGAGCGCCATCTCCACCGCGCGGCGCTCGACCTCTTCGAGGGGGCGGATGTCTGCCGGCTGCAGCGCTCGCTGCACCGCGCTCTCGACCATCGGCGGCGCGGGGAAGCTGGACGCACGCAGCGCCCGTCGAATGGTCGCGGGGGTCTCTCGCCAGACGCTCGTGTCGGGCGGCATGAGCGCGACCACGCCCTCCACGAGGTTCGATAGCTCGCGGACGTTGCCCGGCCAGTCGTAGCGCTCGAGGTCGCTCATCACCTCGGGGGCCACCTGGATCGGTGGGCGACCGGTCCGCTCGCTGTGGCGTGCGAGATAGCGCTCCACGAGCAGCCGCACGTCTCCCTTGCGGTGGCGCAGTGGCGGGAGCTTCAGGTGCACCACACGGAGGCGATAGAAGAGGTCGAGGCGGAACGCGCCGTCTTCGACGGCCTGCTCGAGGTCGCGGTGGGTGGTGGCGATGATCCGCGCTCGGACGGGGATCTCCCGGGTGCCGCCGAGTCGCTGCACGACGCGCTCCTGGAGCACGCGGAGCATCTTCGCCTGCATCTCGTAGGGCATGTCCCCGATCTCGTCGAGGAGCACCGTGCCGCGGTCGGCGAGCTCGAAGCGGCCGGCGTGGCCGCGGGCGCGCGCGCCCGTGAACGCACCCCGCTCGTAGCCGAAGAGCTCGCTCTCGAGGAGCTCGCGCGGAATGGCCGCGACGTTCAGACCGACGAAGGGCTGATGAGAGCGCGGCGACGCGTTGTGCACCGCCTGCGCGAGCAGCTCCTTGCCCGTGCCGCTCTCGCCGGTGATCAGCACCGGCGCATCCGTCGCGGCGACGCGTCGCGCATCGGCGAGCGCGTCCATGAAGGACGGATCGCGGCCGATCAGATCCTCGAAGGTGAAGCGAGCTGCCGTGCCGACGAGCTTCTGCGCGAGCCGCTGCGCGCTCTGCAGCTCACGGAGCGTCGCCACCACGCCACCCGGGTAGCGCTTCGAGCGGACGAGCACCTCCACCTGCGGCAGCGGCACTGCGTCGTCCTCGACGCCGCGCTCGATCGCCTCGGCGAGCGCGCGGAGCCCCTTGATGTCGCGCAGCCGGATGTCGGAAACGCCGGCCTCGATGCCGAGCAATGCTCGGGCCGCGGCGTTCGTGGTCCGAACGTGCCCCTCTTCGTCGAGCGTCACGACGCCCTCCCGGATCGCCTCGAGGGTGGCGGCGTCGCGCGCTCCGGCTTCGCGCACGGCCGCTGCGTGACGCGCGCGGACGTAGGCGGCTTCGACCACCGACACGAAGACCTGGAGGCGCTCGGTGTCGTCGGTCCCCACTCGGGCCTTCGACGCCAGTCGGCGGACCGCGATGGCCATCGGTCGGCGCTCGCCGAGGGGGATGATGATGCTCGTTCCGTCGCCGTCGTCGGCCGAGCGCGGCGAGCCCGCGTCGGTCGACGCTCGGGCGGCCGCGGCCACCTGGCGCGGGTCGGGCAGCGGCGGTCCGCAGCGGTCGACGAGGACCGCCTCCTCGCCACTCAGGTCGTAGAGCGCGCAGGTCACCCCACCGAGCTCGAGCGCCAGCGACGCCACGCTGCTGTCGAGCTCTTCCTCCGTGTCGAGCAGGAAGACCTTCCGGCAGACCGCGACGAGCTGGCCCAGTCGCTCGCGGTCGACCACGAGCTGCTCGAGCGACGCGATGAGCTGCTCCTGAGTCTCGCCGACGCCCTCCATCGCGTCCACGAGCTGCGCGTCGAGCGCGCTGGTGTCTCCGCCGGTCGAACGCACCTCCGCGGCGGCGGCGAGCAGATCCTGCACCCGCGAGCGATCGCGTCGGACTCCCTCGATGTGCTTCTCGAGATCCTCGTCGACCAATCGGTCGATGGCTCGCCGGCCGTAGCGCCGGAACGCGCGCCGGAGTCGCTCGAGGTCGTTCACCGACCCGGCCCGGTGCAGCAGCGGGTGAGCACGCGCGAGCCACTGAGCTGCGCGCTGCCTCGCCTCGACGTCCTTCGGGTCGGCGTTGGCGACCTCGACGTCCGCCATCGTCAGATAGCAGCGCCCGAGCTCACCCACGGCGCCCAGCCGGAGAAGACGCCACGCCGCGGTGCTGAGCTCCGAATGCGCGCTCTCGACGTCGGGCGGGTCGTGCTCGAGGAGCGCGATGGCGCGCAGCCGCCGCGCCCGTGCGCCGATCACTCCGCGCTTGGGTACGTCGTCGAGCAACGGGAGCGGGTCCGGGAGGAAGCGAGCGCGGACGATCAGCGCGAAGGGGTGGTCCCCGGCCGCCTCGAGCCGCTCTTCCGCTTCGTGCCGGCGCGAGAGCTCGAGGAGCGCGTCGGCGCCGAGCGCGTGACCCAGCGGCGTTCCGGCGCGGGCCGCCGCGACCTCCGCCCGAGCGGGGTCACCCTCCGCGAGCGCGACCCAGGCGATCGCCTCGTCGGCCGCGGTGCCCCCCTCGGAGCGGGCCTCGGCCAGCTCGTTCTCCGAGGCCTCCTTGTCGCCGATGAGCGCTGCGATCACCGCGCGCGTGGCTGGCGATTCCGCCTTGGCCAGGAGGGCGTTGAGCGGCTTCGTCTCGAGGAGGACGTCGTCGATGGAGATCGACGGCATCGGGATCAGCGACCGAGCTCCGGGAGTCTGGACTTGAGGCGCACCGCGTTCCCGGATGGGTCCGTGGCGATGTACTCGAACACTCCTTCGGCCACGAGGCTCGGTCCGGGCGCGTCGGGGTCGACCTCGGTCGCCTCGTCCCAGAGGGCTTCCATCATCTCCATCGGCACGGCGATGCTGGCGCGCACCTTCTCGTTCGGATCCGGGACGTAGCCGTCGACCGCTTCCAGCACGATCTGCGTTCCGCCGCGTTCGAGGGTCGCCCCCTTGTCATCGCGGCTTCGTGGTTCGAACCCGAGCTTCGCGTAGAACGGCAAGGCGCCCTCGACGTCGCCGACTTGCAGGAATATGAGCTCTACCGAATGAACCACGGGGTGTGACTCACCATCTTGGGGGAGGGGGATGAGCCACCGGCGAGTGTGCCCAATCCTTCGACAAAGGTCGAGACTTTCCTCACAGTGACGTCATAATTTTGGGCAACTGCACGTACGTATTCTCAGGACCACGCCATGCCCCAGACCAAGGACCACAAAGCAGCCCCCAAAGGGGATATCAAGCAGCAGACGCCGGATTGGGCCGAGGGTCTGGTCCGCTTCCTCGATGATGGGATACGGGTTCCGTTCACGGACTTCCGTTTCGGCTTTGACGCGCTTCTGGGCCTCTTGCCGGTCGCAGGAGACGCCGCAACCGGGCTGACCGCCGCGGCCATCCTCGGGCTCGCCCTCAAACAGGGAGTGCCGACCATCATCCTGCTCCGAATGGTCGGCAACATCGCGGTCGACACCCTCCTCGGGATGATCCCGGTGGTCGGCGATGCCTTCGACCTCTTCTACAAGAGCAACCGCCGAAACCTCGATCTCATCGAGCGGTTCCGCGACGAGGACGCCGAAGCGGGCGCAGCCGACTACGCGATCGTGGGCGTGGGGTTCTTGCTGGCCGTGGCGATGGTGGCGCTGCCCTTCGCGCTCTTCTACGTGCTCGGCCACGCCATCGTTCGCGCGTTCGGGGGTTGAGCTGTGAATCAAATGGGCCGCGTGGCAGTCTCAGGCCCGATGCGCGCGCTTCTCGCCTCCTTCGTCTTCGTCGCCCTCGGCGCGGCGACCGGCCACGCCCAGAACGCGAACGACCGCGCCCGCACGCTCTTCACCGAGGGCACCAGCGCCTACCAGGCGGGTGACTTCGGCACCGCCGCCGAGAAGTTCGAGGAGGCCTACCGGCTGACCCGCTCGCCGGAGCTCGCCTTCAACGTGGGGCGCGCTTACGAGCGGATGAGCGAGTACGACAAGGCGATTCGCTTCTTCCGCATCTACCTCCGCCGCGGCGACGTCAGCGACGAGGTGAAGACGGACATCCAGGCGAGGATCGAGGCGCTCCAGCAAGCCAAGCGCCGACAGCGGGACCAGGTCTTCACCCTCCCGCCGAGCGACGACGCGCTCGTGCAGGAGGCGCGGACCTTCTTCCAGCGCGGAGTTGCCATGTTCCGCCGCCGCCAGTACGAGGCCGCGATGCAGGCGTTCACCGCGGCCCATCGCTTCGCTCCGCTGCCCGAGATCTTCTTCAACATGGCCGTCACCGCCGAGAAGATGGGCAACGTCCGCGACGCGATGGACTACTACCGCGAGTACCTGCGGCTGCGGCCTCGCGCCGCGGACCGCGGCCACGTCGAGCGCGAGATCGAGCGCCTGCGCGCGAGTCGCTGAGTCAGGGGGCTCGTCGCCGACCGAGCCATCCCAGCGCCAGCACCAGCCAGCCGGCGGTCGCGGTGCGCGGTGAGTGGGTCGAGCAGCTACAACCGTCGCTGCCGAGCTCTTCCTCCGGGCCCGCGTCGATGCTCGCCCCACCATCCCCTCGCGTTCGGCCCGCGTCGGCCGACGGGTCGGGGGAGGCGTCCAAGCTGAGAGCACACCACCCGGACGGTGCCCGGTAGCTGTCGAGCTCGGCCCAATCGGCGCTCGAGACTCTTGCCCCGCTAGCCGTTCCGTCGTCTGGCCTCGCTCGGTCGTTCAGGGCGACGTCGAATCCGAGGCGCGCACCCGGGGTCGCCGTGAAGCCGAGCGCGGCGAAGGGAAGCGCGAGCTCCACGACGTAGCCGTCGTCGTCGACGTCGTCGTTCGAAGTGCCCTCGACCCGCGCGCTGGCCTCGAACGGCGCGTCTCGGCTCGTGAAGGTGGCGCCCGCGGCGTTCACGATGAGTTGCAGATCCGGCGCGTCGAACGAATCCCCGCCATCGGGATCGAGGAAGACCTCGATCGCGTCGTCGCGCCAGACGTCCCCCTCTTCGCCGGCGGCGACGTGGGCGCGCACGTCCGGGTCCATGACGGTCGCTCGGACGAAGACACGCTCGTCGTCCCAGGCGACTTCCACGTGAGCGCTCGCATCCCCCGTCGAGAGCGTGATGGGCTCACCCCCGATCGACTCGAGCGCGGCGCCATCCACGGTGAAGGTGGCTCGAGCAACCGCCAGTGGGCTGCCGACACACGCGGTCTCGCAAGGCTCGTCGCAGGTGGTGCCGCACATGCCGTTGGCGCAGCCTCCGGGCATGGCCACCTCGGCCTCCGGGCCGTAGCGAAGCACGTTCGTCTCGTGTGCGCCGAGATCGGGGCCGTCGCCCTCGAAGCGATCGTTGAAGCCCGGGAGTCGCTCGGCGGCATCGACGCCGAGGCTGTCAGGGGCCAGCCGGTAGTCGGCCTCCAGGGCGGTCCGGTCGAAGGCGCCAGCGACGTAGATCGGTGTGCCCACGATACCGTTCGGCTCCGACCCGTCCGGGACGGACCGATTGACGAGGTCGAAGTCGAAGTCGACGTCTCGGTGGTGGGACGACGCGCCGATCGACGCGCTGAGCGCGTCGGGCACGTGAAAGATGTTGTTGCGTGTCACCACGTGACGCATCGGGCGATTCCGCAGCCCGGGTCCCCAGGGCCCGCTCGCGTCGGGATTGCTCATCGTGTTGTGGAAGACGTAGGTGTAGCCCCGCATGTAGCTGCGGCCGGCGTCGTCATCCCGGTCCGGGTTCTGCGTGCCCATCTTGATGAACGCACCGGGCCCGCCGCCGGGCGATCGCTCGCTCACCCCGATGACGTTGTGAAAGACGTACAGGGGGCCCACGGTCACGGGCGCGTTGGCGATGGCCATGTAGCAGTGGGTGATGTAGTTCCGGTAGACCCGGAGGTTGCGGACCCCACCTTCGAGCTCGAGGCCGTCGTCCCAACAGTTGGCGATGTAGTTTCCGTAGATGTCGCTGTCGGGCCCGTAGCCGTCCCAGCTCACCCCTCCGTTGCCCGTGAAGATGTCGCCGTAGTAGCCATCCGGGCCGGCGAAGATCTCGTTGTAGCGCACCACGGTGCGGCCCTCGGTCCGGCTGAACCGGATGGCGACCGGCCCATAGGGATGAGGGTTGCAGTCGGTGCGGTCTTCGCGGGTCCGGCAGTTCCCCTCTTCCCAGGTGTTCGAACGATAGGTCGGGTCGTGGATCCGGTTGCGCTGCACCACGATGTGGTGCGCCCCCGCTTCCGGGGTCGCGACCGCCGCGTCGGTGTGTCCCCAGGTTCCGTCCACCCCGAGCTCCAGGTCTTCGGGGTCGACCGACGACGGTCCGCGCAGTGACCCCCAATCGCTGATGTCGCAGCTCTCCACGATCACGTGGTGGCGACCGCGGATGCGGATCGCGTCGCTCCGCGCCCCTCGAAAGACGAAGTTGCGCAGGACCACGTAGTCGGCTCGAACGTCGACGTTGTGGGCGGCGCTCTTGTCCAGGTCGAAGACCTGGCCGCCCCCGTCGTAGATGCGGTAGCCGTCGGCGGTGCCGGACTCCTCGATCACCAGCGTGTTCGAAGAGGGAGCGGGGGTCACGGTCGCGCCCTCCGGTACGTGCTCCGACCAGGTGCGGACCCTCGCGATCTCTCGTTCCGACGTTCCCTCCAGACCGAGCTCGACCTCGTACTCGGTGTCGGCGGCGAGGTAGGGGAGGGTCCCTCGGTAGTCGCCGAGCTGGTTCGGCTCGGCGAGTGCGTTGTGGGGGAGCGCCAGGCCGTCCCTCCAGGTGTCGCTACCGAGCGCCCGGTAGCGAACCGACACCGCACGGTCGGGGTCGCTCCCTTCGGGGGTCCAGTAGACGCTCACGTTGTGAAAGGTGGGAATCAGGGTGGGCGTGGCTGCCCGCGCCGTCGCGCCGAGAAGCAGCACGCAGCCGAAGAAGAACGAACGGAGGGGGAGGCTCATGGGTGCTCGGTCGACCATGCCACCGCGAACGGCGTCGGACGCTCCGCGCGCAAATGGATTAACCGCCGAGGTCGAAGTCACGGCTCGAGAACGGTGCCGAGACGCACGGATGGATCGCTCGAGACGGTCGTCTCGACGGCGTGGTTCGTTGCTGGGGCAGGGGACGCTGCGCTAACCTCGGGGTCCGCGTATGTGGGATGAGAGCTCGGTTGGGGGATACGTGGAAGTGGGGGTGCTCGCTCGTGGCGGGATGGGCGAGGTCGCCCTCGGTCTTCGGGAGAGCGGCTCCTTTCGGCGTCTCGTGGCCATCAAGCGCCTCCGCTCCGAGCTCCGCGCAGACGAGACCTTTCGGACGATGTTCCTCGAGGAGGCGAAGATCGCCGGACTGATCCGCCACCCGAACGTCGTGCCCGTGCTCGATGTGGGTGTCGACCAAGGCGGGCCCTACCTCGTGATGGACTACGTCGAGGGGGTGACGCTCGGTCGGGTGATTCGACACGCTCGGCAGCACGACCAGCTGCCTCCGGTCCAGGTCGCGGTTCGCATCATGCGATCGGTGGCGCTCGGCCTGGCTGCGACCCACGGGGTCCGCGACGAGATGGGTCGGGAGCTCGGGCTCATTCATCGCGACGTGAGCCCCCAGAACGTGATGCTCTCGTTCGACGGGACCGTGCGTCTGACGGACTTCGGGATCGCGAAGGCCGTCGACAGCACGAAGACGGCGACGGGCCTGCTCAAAGGGAAGACCGGCTACATGTCGCCGGAGCAGCTTCGCTTCGAGCGCCCCACCCAACGTTCCGACCTCTTCTCGCTCGGCGTGGTGCTCTACGAGCTCCTGACCTGCGAACGGCTGTACCGCGCCGAAGACGTGATCGCGACGGCTCAGCAGATCCTGAACGAACCCGCGCCCGACCTCTTCACGGCTCGGGACGACGCGCCGCCGGAGCTCGTCGAGCTCTGTTTCGAGCTCCTGGCGAAGGACCCGATGCAACGCTGCGGGAGCGCGCGCGAGGTGGCCGAGCGCTTGGGGGAGATCATCGACGAGCTCGCCGCTCGGGAGGGAGGGCTGCGGATCGAGGACTTCATGGTCAGCGAGTTCGCCGCGGAGCGAGAGTCTTCTCGAGCCCGCGTTCAGGACATGGTGCGCGAGTGGGAAGACTCGCGGGTCCATGGATCGGTGAGCTCGCCGCCAGTGCGACCGGGCAAGCGCTGGCGGTCATGGGCAGCCGTTGCTGCAGTCGCGCTCGGCACCTCGGGGGCCATCGCCTTTGGGTGGGAGCGAGACGACTCGCCCGCCCGCGTGTCCTCGCCTCCGCCGGAGGTGGTCTCGCCGGTTCCGGTGGTGGAGACCGAACCGGAGTCGCCGGCCGTCAGCCCGACAGAGACGGCTCCGGTGGCGGAGCCCGCCGCACCGACGCCCATGCACTCCCCGGCACGCATGCGCCGAGCCCGTCGCTCGCGGCCGTCCGCGGGAGGCACCTTCGACGCCCTCGATGTGATTCGGGAGTCCCGATGACCACCGTCGCGCAGACCTCCGCGTCTCCGCGGCTCGCGACCGCCCCCCGTCCACGGAGCCGCTGGCGATGGCTTTCGAGATGCGCTCTCGCGCTCTCGGCCGTGCTGTGGACGGCCGGGTCGACCTTCGCTCAGGACGGGAGGGCCACGTACGAACGTGGCGTCGCTGCGCTTCAGGAGGGGGAGGCCGAGCGGGCGCTCACGCTCTTTCGTGCGGCGCTCGACGCCGAGCCTCATCCCGACCACGCACTCGCGTTGGCCGCGACGCTCCAACAGACCGGCGAGCTGACGGAGGCGATCGCGCTCTACGAGCGACTGCTCGCCGGGGAGTTCGGGGCCATCGGCGACGCGATGCGGGCCGCGGCCGAGCGAGCACGCGCTCTGGCGGAGGAGGGGCGAGCGAGCCTTCGGGTGACGGGGCCCGTCGGCACCGTGGTGGAGGTGGACGGGGAGCCGCGCGAGCGCTTGGGGGAGCACCCGCTCGAGCTCCGGCTCGACCCCGGCGAGTATCGGGTGCGCGGACGGACGAACGACGGCACGACCGAGGTCTTCGTGCTGACCCTCGGCGGAAGCGAGGTGCGGTCCATCGAGCTGCCAGCCGTGGAGCCGACCGAGCGTGTGGTCGTCGCGCCGCTGGCCGAGGCCCCGCCTCCCGAGTCGCCGCCGGTCCGCCGCTCGCGTGGACCTTGGATCGTCATGGGCCTCGCCCTGGCGCCCCTCGCCGTGGGCATCACGACGGCCGTTCTCTACCAGCGCCGCATCGACCGGGCCGACGCTGCGCCGTCCCTCCTCGCCGCAGAGCCGGACATTCGCGACGCGGAGCGTTTCGGACCCATCGCGACCGCCTCCTTCGCGCTGGCTGGCGCGCTCGCTCTCACCGGGCTCGTCTGGGCGCTGGTCGACCGACGCCGCGTCGACGAGGGGGCCGTCTCGCTCAGACTCGCGCCCACCGGACTCCTGGTCGACGGCACCTTCTGACGGCGCGTCAGACGCGAATCGCTTCGACTCCGGCGCGCCCGTCGCCCAGCAGCTCACCGACCCGGTGGGCCTCGAGCATCGTGTTGTAGAGCGCGACCGCATCGGTGCGCCCGAGGTCGAGATGCCCGGTTCGGAACTTGCCGCCGGCCGGGCTGATCGCGTGGAACACGTTGGCCAGCTCCACGTCGTCCGCGGTCGACCGGTTGTGGTTCCCGCTCCCCGCCTCCGTCGCGATGGTGACCATCGCGTTCTCGAAGATGGTCCGCCCATTCGCGTCCGGGTACTCGGGATCGTCGAGCGCCTGCGCGAAGTACGCACATTGGCCGAGCATGAAGTGCGCGTGGGCGCGAGCCGCAGCACGCACCCGGTCGCCTCGGTCGCCGCTCATCCCGTAAGCGTGCCAGTACTCGTGGCTGGTCTTGTTCTCGCGGCCGTCGATCGCGTCCCAGTCGCCGACGTCGTCGAAGTCGTAGATGCGGCGGCCCCCGTGGTCGTAGCTTCCGGAGAGCCGGATGCGCGCGCCCTGCGCGAGGAACACCATGGAGCCGAAGCGGAACTGATCACACTGGACGCCGAGCGCGAAGGTGTCGGCGAGGAGTCGCCAGGTTCGGGTGAGCTCGGCCACGGTGACGTCTTGGTACTCGAGCCCTTCGCTGTGAACGAACTCGGTGGGTCTGTCCGGAACGACACACTGACGGGTCGGCTCCTCGGGCTCCTGACAGGCCACGGCGAAGATCCGCGCCTCGACCTCGCGAATTCGTTCGAGGTGCAGGGCGAGCTTCTGCCTGGAGCTCGCCCCGAGGTTGGACCGCTCGCCGGTGTAGTGACGGTACTGCGCCACCACCGCGTCGAGCACGCTCCGCTGGCGCCGGCAGGCTCGAAGCTCGTCGGGCGAAAGCCCCCCCGCTCCCGGGTCGGGGATGAAGGAGCCGAAGAGCTGGTCGAAGAGCTCGTCCGCGCGGTGGACGAACCGGCTGGCCGGAGATCCGTCGGGGTTCCACGAGCGGATGTCTCGAGCGTTGTGGCCGATCTCGTAGGCCAGCCCGGTCTGGACGGTGCCCAACATGCCGGCCGGCAGTCCGTCCGGGTAGGCGTCGCGGCGGAGCGCTTGGTCGAGGCTCGCGCCCCCAGCGCGGTTGAGGTCGTCGGCGACCCGAGTGCCGGTGAAGCAGGTCGTCTCGAGGTGCGAGTTGGGGACGCCGCCTCCGGGGGCGGAGACGTTGGTCTGATGGTTGCCCAGTCGGTAACTCACGCCCTGGAGCACCAGCAGTTTGGACGCGAGGGGCGCGAGAGGCTCGAGCGCACCGGTGAAGTCGCTGGTCTGCATGTCCGGAAAGAGACCGAGCCCGAACGAGCAGTTGAACGCCCGGACCGGGGGCTCGCCCATCTGTGCGTGTCCCTTCGGCCGCTGCATCTCTTCGAGGAAGGGCAACCCGATCAGCACGCTCCCCGCGCCGGCGAGAAAGGTTCGTCGCTTCATGGGGGTCATCGGTCGTCCTCCGTCGCTTCGGCCGGTTCGGTTCCGACGGTGCGAAAGACCGGGCTCAGCGCGATCCGCACCAGCAGGTCACGATAGGTTTGGTCCGAGTCGACGAAACCGTCCCGGATCTGTTGGAGACTGCAGCCGTCGGCCCGGTGAATCGCCCGTCGAATCGCGTACGAAGTCACGTTGAGCACCATGCATTCGCGAACTCGGTCCGCTTCGGCGAGCACCTGACCGAGCTCCATGGGGGTCTGGTACTCGTGCTCGGTTCCGTCGACGAAGCGAACGAAGCCGTTCTCGGGGAGGAAGTTGCCGGCCTCGTCGACCTCGGAGTAGCGACCCGTGGCGTCGTAGCGGATGAGCCCCCAGATCGGCGGCTCGAAGCTCGAGTGGCAACCGGTGCACTCTGGGTTTCGAACGCGGTCCTCCGAGTAGTCCCGACGGGACCGGCCGGGCGAGGGTGGCGGTTGGTCGGTGGAGACGGTGGCGGGAGGCTCCGGGATCTTCGCGCCGCAGGTGATCAACGCCGAGAACGCCAGCCCTCGGGTGACGGTCGACGCCTCCGCGCCTCCCATCAGCGCCAAGACGCCTCCATGCGTCAGGAGGCCGCCGCGGGTCGGGTCGTCGCCCAGCTCCACGTGCCCGTCGGCGTCCGGCTCGCTCATGCCGTAGTGGGCCGCGAGCTCCGGCGTGACGATCGTGAACTGCGCGTCGAAGAGGCGCGCGAGCGACGCGCCCTCGTCCCAGGTGAGCCGGTCGAAGAACGCCAGCGTCTCCGCGCGCATCGCGGGGCCGAGCGTGGGCGTCCACTCGGGAAAGTGCTCCTCGTCGCGGCTCAGCTCCTCGAGGGCGTCGAGATCGAGCCAGTCGCGCACGTAGCGGTGGCTCGCCTCTCGCGCCTGCGGCAGGGTCAGGAGTCGGTCCACCGCTGCGGCGATCTCACGATCCGTCTCCAGCTCGCCGGCGATGGCCGCGTCACGGAGCACTGGGTCCGCGGCTTCGCCGGTCACGAGGAACGCGAGGCGCTGCGCGAGCTCGAGGGCCGTGAGCGGACGAGTGTCTCCGTCCCCGAGGTCCGGGACGAAGTGGTAGAGAAAGCGCGGCGACTGGAGGGCCACTTCGAGCGCGTCCATCGCGGCCTCCTCGAAGCCCTCGCCCCGCTCCTCGGCGTCGGAGAGCAGCGCCATGAAGGCGGTCCGTTCTTCGGCTTCGAGCGGTGACCCGAAGGCGTCGAGACCCAGGCTCTCGACGTAGCCCTCGAAGCAGTCGGCGCCGGTGCGACACGCGGCATGGCTCGCGATGAAGGCGTCGGGATCGGGGAGCGCCCGAACGGTCTCGAAGGCGACCTGCCGGTAGGCGCGAGCGTGGACGTCCTGCACGTTGAGGAGCGTGGCCAGGTTCGAGAATCCGGTCTGGGTGGCCGGGTCGGCCGGCAAGAGCTCGAGCGCCGTGGCCGTCGGTCCGACACCGGTCAGGCGGCGGATGGCGCCCACGTACTCCTCACGGGTCAGCCTACGAACGAGCGGTGGTGGGGGAGCGACGTCTTCCCGACAGCGGAACTCCTCGCCAGGGACCGGCGGGGTCCGACCGTCCACGCCGGGCTCCGTGTAGTCCTTGTCCCCGATCACGCCCGAGCATCCGGCAACGCCGAGAAGCAGGAGGACCAAGGGGGCTCGGTCGAGGGCACGCATGGAGGCACCCTAGCGAGCGGGGGCGCCCTGTCGGTTACCTCGATTGCACGGATGCACCCGGCTCAAGCGACGGTGAGCTCGCAGAAGGTCGTGTCTTCGACCACGTAGTGAACCGCGCGGCCGTCGCGTTCGGTCACGCAGACGCCATCGTCCACCATGTCGCGGAGCGCTGCCTGAATGGTGCGGAGCGAGACGTTCAGACGACTCGCCAGCTCTCGCGCGCTCGCACCCCCGGCCGCGGCAATCTGCCGGAGGAGCACATCGGGGAGCGGTTGCTGGCATCGCGGGTCCACCACGGCGGTGGGGCCGGTGACCGACACGGCGACGCGGTCGCCGCTCGTCTCGAGGGAGGCGCCGTCGGCCAGGACCTTCTTGGCCTGGTGCCGCGCGACCTTGAAGCTGGGCTCGTGGAGCTCCTTGCGGAAGGCGAAGCCATAGGCGTCTTCGAAGAGCTTCGCGCGAGTGACCCCCGCCGGGCCCGCCAGCAAGAGCGCGGCGGCGATCGACTCGGGTCGCGAGGGTCGGGTTCCGTGGAGCGCGAGCAAGCGAAGGTTCGCCGGCCGCGCCAGTCCGAGCATCCGGCGGCCGGGACCCCCCGGGAGGCCAACCGCCAGCGGGGGGCGCTCCGGCTGCCAGCTCGGAGCGACCAGGCCGGCGAGTCGGCCCGGGACTTCGGCGTGCTCGCCGGAGAGCCACGGGGCGATGCTCGGCGGGATCGAGGCCCAAGCGAGAGACGTGGCGGCCCCCAATGCGTCCGCGTCCCTGGCCTGTGGGGCGCTATGGCGGATCGCCGCGCGCACCGCCTCGAGCTCGGAGAAGTCCCCTGCCGCCATTCGCTCCGCCACCGCCGTGGCCGCGTCGTTCGCCACCCCTCCGGCAGCTCCCTTCACCAGGGCGCCGCCCGCGAAGAGGAGCTCCCATCGCAGCTGCCCGGACCAGAGCGCCGGCGCCAAGCGGAGGCAGTCGGCGGCGATGACGCCGGCCAGGTGGGGACGTCCACGCAGCCGACGGAGTCGGGCGAGAAGCAGGCTCGCGGAGAAGTGCGCCGCCCACAGGTGCTCGGTCCGCGCCATTCGACACGCACGTCGGGCGAGCACGGTCGCGCCGTGCAGGTCGTCGGTCACCATTCGGCCGGCAGCCCCGAGGACCACGGCCTCGACCGCCAACGATGGCCAGCCCCATTCGGTCGCGCGGCGCCGGATGTCGTCCGCGAGCCGAGGGACCTCGTCTCCATCGCCGTTCCACACCCGCAGCCAACCGGAGGTCACGGCGTGCCAGAGCTGGGCGCGCGGGGCGGCGCGGCGAGAGAGCCAGTCCACCCATCGGTTCGCGTCGCCGAGGTCCAGGGTGAGCAACGCTGCGCGCGCCCTCAGTCCGGCCGCTTCCCCGAACCCGTCGGTGTCGTACGCGTTCTCGAGCGCTGCCTCGGTTGCCTCGCGCGAGACCCCGCCGGCATTCGCGAGCCAGCAGAGGACTCGGGCGGCAGCCCTCCAGTCTCGGTGCTCCGTGGTCGGGTCGGTCCCCAGCCACCGCAGGAGCGGGGGAAGGTCGCCGCGCAGCGCCTCTCGGTATACCGAGGGAGGCGTCGTCGGTCCCGCGGGGTCACTCACCGCGGCAGGATAGCGGATCGGTGAAGGAGAGAGAGCCCGGTCAGGGCGCGCTCGCCAGCGCCTGAACCGCCTCCGCGTCGAGTGGGCGGTCGTAGTAGACCAGCTCGTCCATGGAGCCGTCGAGCTGACCTCGGATGGTCACCCCGTCGTTCTGATCGGCCCCGATGAAGATGTCGCGCCCATCGGCGAAGATCTCGGCGTCCTCCGGGCCGTACTCCACTCCGTCGACGTAGAGGCGCTTCTGGCTCCCGTCGTAGGTGACGGCGACGTGGGTCCACACGCCCTCGGGTGAGAGCGGTCCGTGGAGCTCGTGAAAGCTCCCTTCCGCGTTCGTGCTCCCGAAGGCGATCCGAGGCTCGCCGCGATCGATGTAGACCTGCCAGGCGTTGAGACTCTCGGTCCCCACCGGCATGGCGACCAACGAGAAGTCGTCGGCCGCGTCGACGCGGAACCAGAATGCCGCGGTGAACCCTGCCGACGGGTCGAGCGCGGCGTCGTAGCTCACCCGCAGGAAGGGGGCGGCGTCGAACTCGCACGCCATTCCGAGTCGCCCCGGAACGATCGCCGGGCACGAGCCACAGCGCGCGTCGTGGCCGTTGCCGGTCTCGTCGGGGACCACACCGAAGGTCACCTCTTCGCAGGTGTAGCGGGCCACGGGGCCCGACGGACCCATGTCGCCCGGAATGAACGCGTCGACCCCTTCGTCCGGCGATCCGAGGTCGGCGGGACCCCCGTCGGAGGGGCCCCCGTCGGAGGGGCCAGCATCGGTCGTGTTCCCCCGTACGCAGACATCGTCCTCGCAGGTCCAGCCCTCCGGGCACGGACAGGGGCGATCGTCGCGGAAGTCTCCCGGCACCACGCATCCGGCGGTGCCGACCCACGCGAGGAGCAGGACATGATGCTTCCAACTCATCGGGGCCACGATAACGAATCGAACGCTCCGCGCGCCACGCCCGCGCCGTCAGGGCCACTTGGCGGGGTCGAAGTCGCCCGCGAGATCGGCCCAGTAGATCTCGCGCCAGGTGTAGAGGCGCCCTCCGGCGAGCGTGCCGCCCTGGTACTCGTTGACCGTGTGCCCATCAGCGCCGACGTAGCTGCCGCCGGCGTACGCCCGGTTGTCGAAGGTCAGCTCGCCGATCGTGAAGAGCTCGGGCTTGTCGTCGACGTCCGTGATGCCGTGTTCCGCCTCGAAGGCGTCCGCGACGTGGTTGCCGTTCGCGTCGTGCCCCTCCGGGTGGGTGTTCGTCGGGATCGCCGGGAAGCCGCCGACCTGACTCTCGTCCGAGATGTTTCGCTGGCCGGTTCCTGCTCGGTAGTCGTCGAGGAGGCGCTGGTCCACCGCGTCTCCACGCCCCTGCCCCACGTCGTCGAGCAGTCGTGCCTCGAGCTCGGCCGCGGGGAAGGGGGTGTAGATCGAGTCGTCGAGGGCCCGCTCGGCGCGGGCGTGGGTGAGCCATCGCTCGTTGTACATGGTCGACTCGCCATCGCCGATCTGCACGTTGTCGGTGCCGAAGATCTCGGCGTCCTCGAGCGAGGCCCCCGGGTTCTCGATCGAGTTCACGCTGAACGTGACGTTGAAGAGGCGATCGGGAGCGACGGCTCCCTCCTTGAAGCCGTTGCCGATCACGTCGACGTGGCTGACCGTCGTCACGGTGGTGGCTCGGTTGTAGTCGAAGATCAGGTTGTTGCTGAACTCGTAGCGTTCGCCGCGGCCGTAGGTGTTCTCGGGGATTCGGTTGGGCCCGTGCACGTAGAGGTTGCGAACGAGGCTGAGCCCATCCACCCGTCGGCCGACGAGGAAGTGATAGGGCGAGCCGGTCGGTTCGGCGCTCAGGCAGTGCTGCACGGTCACGTCGCTCACCGTGAGGGAGCCGTCCGCACCGTCGGCTGCGCCGACGCTCATGTTCTCGTCGTCCGACCACGACACGGAGAGGTGGTCGAAGATCACGTTCGAGATGTGCTCGTCGGACGTTCGAACACGGACGCAGTCGAGGCCGCTCTCGTCCGCGCTGCTTCCCGGCCGGATCGCGAAGCCCCGGAGGACGACCTCGGAGCGTGAGACCGTCAGACCGATCCCTTTCAGCGTGATGCCCGGGGCAGGGGCGGTCTGACCGAGGATCGTCAACTCCGGCTCTCGAACGGTGAGGAACGAAGCGGTGCTCTCGAAGAGGCCGGAACGGGGAAAGACCACGATCCGTGGGCCCTCGGCGTAGAGGGCGTCGCGAAGCTCTTCGTAGGACGAGACCTCGATGACTCGCCCACCTCGACCGCCGGCGCTGTAGGCCCCATAGCCGTGCGCCGTCGGGAAGGCCTTGAGCTCACCGAGGACGATCGCGGAGTCGACCCCCGCGTCTCCCTCCCGATCGCCCCCGTCGGGGTCGCTCGACGCGTCGATGGGCCGAGCATCGCGACCGATGGAGGCATCCGTGGAGCCGTCGCTCGAGTCGTCGCTCGAGTCTTCGTCGCAAGCGAAGAGGCCCATCAGGGCGAGGAGCGAAACGAGACGAAGGCCGCGAAGTCGAGTGGGGGAGCTCGGGGGTGTCATGGCGGGCACGCTACTCACCCGGACCGGCGGCGCGGTTAGCTCGCTTGCGTGAGTGGGCGACTCGAAGGACACCACACCGCCGCATTTGACGCGCTCCCGTCCCCTCGGTAGACCAGATGGGCCGGGGGGCGCAGGAGACATCATGGCCATCAAGGACTTCCTCACGAAGAAGAGCTTCGAGCTCATGCAGGACCCCCGAGTGATGAAGGTCATGCAGGACGAGCGGATGATGAAGGCCATGATGGGCGCCATCCGCCTCCGCGGGCGTCTTCAGGACGAGATCGACGGCGGGATCGACAAGGTCGCCGAGTCCCTCAACCTCGCGACCAAGAAGGAGCTGCGCGAGATGAAGCGCAGCCTCCGCCGCATGGAGGTCGAGCTCGAGCGCGCCCAGCGCCGAGCCGAGTAGCTTTCGCTCTCAGGTCCCGTCGCGGAATGCTGCGACGTCTGCGATCGATTCCGGTCCGAACGCGAAGCTCGGCCCGGACCCGCCCGCGATCAGGCCGTCGATGAACGACGGCCCCTCGTACGACCAGTACATCACGCCGTCCGGGTTCGAGGTGTGCCCGGGGTGCTCGGCGTCTTCGTGGGGCGTGGCCATCGGAAGGGGGTTGTTGACCAGCCCGATGACGTGACCCGCCTCGTGGGTCCAGACCGCGGCCTCCGCTTCGCGGCAGACCTGCTCGCGCGAGAGGGGCAAGGCGCCACTGCAGGCCCCGTCGATCGTGTCGGCGAAGATCGCCAGGTAGCGGTTCCCCCACGCGATGCCGAGAATGGTCCCCTCGGACTCCACGTAGCGGCCAGTGAGCCACAGCGTGTGAAAGACCGCCGCGTCGCTGGGACCGATCTCGTCGAAGGTCTCCAGCGCCAACGCCTGGACGTCCGCGAAGGTCCACTCGTCGAGGGCGCGAGCCGCGGGGATCGTCTCGTCGACCCGGATCGAGACGCCCTCGGCCTTGTCCAGCAAGGGCTCCAGTGCGCCGACCATCAGCTCCCCGACCCCGTCGCGGGGCGCGACGCCCTCCACGACGTCCACCTCGACGATCAAGGAGGGGTGGGCACCGCGGATGTACGCCTCCGGTGTGCTTCGGTTCGTGGGCTCGACCGAGCCATCGGTCCCGCCGCCGTCCCTTCCGGGACCGAGGTCGGCTGTGGGAGTGTCCGAAGGGGAGTCGTCCCCGCAGGCG
Organism: Deltaproteobacteria bacterium; assembly: GCA_017644045.1. GTDB lineage: Bacteria > Myxococcota_A > Polyangia > Polyangiales > Houyiibacteriaceae > UBA1660. The sequence continues at coordinate 245,681 of JAEPMI010000004.1, read as the reverse complement.
ATCGAGAGCACCAAGAAGAGCGAGAAGAAAGCACGAGCCATACGGAACTCTAGCATCCCGCTAACGCAAGAGCGCGCGGGCGCGCTCGAGCGCGTTCGAGGCACCTCGTTCGTCCCCCGCGGCGAACGCCTTCCAGGCCGCGGCTCGCGCGGCCTGACCCAGCGCATCCTCCGCACCCTTCTCTCCGATGTCGCGCGCCCGCTCCAGGGCTCGGGTGCGCAGCTCCGGATCGCGCAGTGCGCGGCCGAGGCGTAGCCAGCCGCGGCGAGCGCGGGGCGGGAGCTCGAAGAGTCGCTCCACGATCTGCTGCCCTGCTGTCGGGTCGGCACGCACCGCGAGCGCTGCGGCTGCGAGGTAGGGCTCCGCCGCGGTGGGGATCTCGGCGCTCAGCGAGGCCAGGGTGCGCGCCGCGTCGGCGAGCGCGTCGAGGCCCTCCGACGCCGCAGCGATCACCGCCAGCGCGGCACCGCGTGGTCCGTCCTCGGCGACGGTGCCGAGCTCGAGCGCGTTTCGGGCCGCTCGGACTCCGTCGTCCACACTGGCGACCGCTCCGATGGGCGGGGGCTCGCCGGCATCGAGAGCCGCGCGCGCATCGAGCCAGCCGAGGACCGCGCCCCGCTCTGGCGGCGCCAGGTGTGTCCCGAAGATGGTCCGGAGGCGGTCGAGCTCGATCTCGGTCGGTGTCGCGCGTTCGGCGTGAGCGGCGGCGATGGCGAGCGCTCGGGATCGCGCCGGTCCGGCGGCGAGCTCGTGCAGGACGTCGAGCGCAGCGACTCGCGCGTAGCGACCGCCGCGCCGGAGGTCTGCCCGGGCCTTTCCGAGCCGCGCGCTCGCGCCGCGATCCCCGGTGTCGAAGCCCTCCGGGGCGTCCCCGAGCCACGTCAGTCGGTCGCGTGCGGCGCTGGCCAGACCGGGCTGCCTCGGCGCGCGCTCCGCCAGTCGCAGCGCCGCCTGCAGCGCCGACCGACCATCGTCGCCGCGCAGCCGTCCCAGCAGATAGTGAGCGCGTGCGTCGTCGGGTCGTCGCGCGGTTTCCACCTCGGCGAGCTTCAGGGCGTGCGGCATGGAGACGGCGCGGAGCGCGAGGCAGCGTCGGCTCACCGCGGCGAAGTGGTCGCCCCCGCTCTGCACGCGCCACCGCGCGATCATTCCGTCGAGCCCTCGGCGGTCACCCAGCTCCGTCGCGCAGTCGAGTCCGAAGAGAATCGCTCGAGCGCGCTCGCTCGCCGACACCCGATCGACGATCGTTCGGAACGCCCGGAGCCCGGCGCGGGGTCCGGCGGCGTGCCACGTCGCTTCGGCGGCGGCGACCGAGAGCTTGTCGAAGACGCTCATCCGTTTCGCTCGGTCACCAGGCCGATGCGGGGCAGTCGCTCGATGCTGTGCTCGATCCGCTCGAGCTCGGCGGACGCGCGGTCGAGGGTCCGGCGCAGCGTCGACACCGGGGACTCCGGCGGCACGCTCCCGAGCGGTCCGGTCACGTGCTCGCGCAGCCCGGCGAGCAAGCGGTCGCGCTCGGCGACCTGCAGCGCGCGAACCTCTTCGGCGTTCGACGGGACGAAGTCCTGCAGCTGCTGCTCCACGTGTCGGGACCAGGCGATGAGGTTCACCAAGCGTCGCTGGAGCAGCTGCGGATCGTCGAGCCGCTTGGAGGCGAACTCCTGCTCCGACGCGGTCTCCGAGAGCGCCTGCGCCTCGTTGTAGACTCGCTTCCAGCGCGCGGCGTCTCCGTCGTCCCACGCCGCCTGGCCGCGCTCCTCGACATCCCCGATGCGCTCTTCCCAGCCGGCGGTGTCCATGCCGAGCATCGGCCCCTCCGCGCGGTACACGACCCGGCGCAGGTGATCGAGGATCCCCGCGAAGCGATGCATGGGCGGGCTCAGTCCCTCGCCGCTTCCGTCACGGAACTCCTCCACGAGTCGGTTGAGTCGCGCGGAGAGCGCGGCGGCTTTGGCCGGGTCGGTGCCGAGCACCTCGCGCAGACCGGTCGCGAGTGGCTCGAGCTCGCGACGGTAGGCGGTGGCCTCGTGGCCCCAGAGACCACGCGCGATCGACTCGGCCTCGCCGAGCAGACCTTCGATGGCCTCGGCGGAGCTCGGCACGTCGAGCTGCGCGGGCTCGATCTCCGCCCAGAGCTCCTGGCCCGCGACCACCGCGCGGGCCTCGAGCCGCATGGCGTCGTCGCAGCCGAGCTTCAGCTCGACCGGGGTGCCGACCTCGACGTCGGGGCCGACGGTCAGCACCAGCGTCTTGATGGGCAAGCGATTCTGCAACAGCCGGAGCACGACGGCCCCGCTCTTGTCGGCGGTGTAGAAGCGGTGCTCGGCCTCGGCCGGCAGACCGGTGCCGCGGGCGATCAGCACCTTGCGCTCCCGCCGGCCGGCCTTGAGCACCTCGACGGAGATGTCCTTGGCGACGACGGTCGGCTTGCTCAGGGCGCTCGCGCGCGGCTTCAGGTCGCCGCGGTAGAGCGCGAAGGGCAGCTCCGCGAGCGCCTGGTCGTTCGCGCCGAGCAGCTGCAGTCGAACGCGCTGCTCGGCCTCGTCGCCGAGCGGGACCTCGATGCGCTTCTTCTCCGAGGGGATCTCGCTCAGCGGCTCGACGACCAGCGGCCCCTCCGCGTCCGCGACGGCGACCGCGACCGTGCCGTCGGGCGCCTCCTCGACCTCGAGGGTGAGCTTCGTGGTGTCCGTCTGCGAGACGAAGGGCGAACGGAAGAGCACGCGCGCGGGCGGCTCGCCGCCGCGGCCGAGGCGGAGACCGCCGAGCTGCGCCGCGTGCACCGCCGCGCCGAGTGCGACGCAGGTGTCGACCTCGTCCTGGAGCGGAGTCTCGATCCCCGCGGGCTGGCAGAGGGTCTCGGTGACCGCGCGCACCACGGCGGGCACGCGCGTCGAGCCGCCGACGAGCACCACGTGGTCGATGTCCGCCGGTCCGACCGACGCCGTCTCCTTGCTCTGGGCGAGGGCCCGCTCGCAGCAGGTCAACGTGGTCTGGACCAGATCGGCGATTGCGGCCTCGTACTCGGCGCGACCGATCTCGCCCTCGAAGGTCATGAGCTCGCCGCCCTTGTCCTCCCAGAAGTCGACCTTCGCGACCGGGAGCACGTCACGGGTGCTGAGCGACTCCTTCACCTCCTGCGCGAGGTGCACGAGCTGCTGGAAGGTCTCGGCGTCCTTCTCGTCCGACTGCACGTCGAGGTCGAGGTCGTAGCCGGTCTTCACGAGCCGCTGACGGATCTGCTCCGCGAAGCGACGATCGAAGTCGTCGCCGCCGAGGTAGTTGTCACCGTCGAGCGCGAGCACCTGATACTCGCCGCCGAGGCAGCGGAGGATCGACACGTCGAAGGTGCCGCCGCCGAGGTCGTAGACCAGGAAGGTCCCGTCGCCGAGGCCTTCCTTCCACGTGTGGTAGATGGCCGCGGCGGTCGGCTCCTGGAGCACGCCGAGCACCTCGAGCTCGGCGAGCTCTCCCGCCTTTCGCGTGGCCTCCACCTGCGGCGCGTCGAAGTACGCGGGCACGGTGACCACGGCCCGGTCGACGCGGACCTCGATGTCGTCGGGCGCGCCGCCCTGCAGGTGCTCGCGCATGGCGCGCCGCAGCTCGGCGAGGATCTTGCTGGAGATCTGCTCCGGCGTGAGCTCGAGCGGCCCGACCTTCACCGTCCCGGGTTGGCCCATGCGGCGCTTGATCGACTCCACCGGCGGCGGCTCCTTCCCGCGGCGGTTTCGAGCGGGCCGACCGACGAGGAGCGACTCTTTCTTCGGATCCCACGCCACCGCCGAGGGCATGGTCTTGCGACCGAAACGGTCGGCGTAGACCAGCAGATCGCGCTCGGAGGGGTCGAGGATGGCGATCTCGGAGTTGGTGGTCCCGAGGTCGATGCCCACGGGTCGGTCGACGAACATCTTCATGTGACTCACTTCTACGGGTCGGGGGTGCGGGAGCTTCCGGCGAGGATCGGATCCTCGTCGAGGGGTAGATCGGCGAGCTCGACGTCGGCGAGGCCGGCGAGCTCGACCAGTGAGGGCAGCGCGACGAGCTCGTCCAGCGCGGGTGGCTCGGCCGGTCCGGCGATGAGCGGTCGCGGTGGACGACCGGGGCCCTCGCGGCTCTCCGGGTGAGCCTGCAGCGCGAGGTCGAGCCGGCGCCGCGGGTGCATGGTGAGCGCTTCCCACGCCTCTCGGATCCGGGCGCGCTCGCGCTCGTCGTCGGTGTCCTCGGCGAGCTCGCGCAGCTTGGCGGTGATCGCCTTCGGTCCCGCCGTCGGGTCGAGGTCGTAGGCCTCGTAGGGGTTCTCGTCGCTCATGCCCTCTCCTTGGCGACCGCCGCCTCCGCCTGGTCGAGGCGGGGGAGCTTCTCCGGCCAGAGCGAACGCGCCCGCTGGACGTCGGCGCGGGCCCGCTCGGCGTGCGCGCGGCGACCCACGAGAGGCGCTTGCTCGAGGGTGCGGAGCGCTCGCTCCGAGAGGAGGTCGGCGAGCACGAGCCGGCCGTTGCGGTGCGTATCGCAGACGCGGACCGCTCGCTCCGCGGCCGCGAGTTGGTTCTCGAAGCGCGGTTCGAGCTCCGCGCGGAAGACCATGAACTGCGCGACGCGACTGGCGTACGAGATCTCCCGCGGCTCCACCGCGATGCGCGCGGCGAACTCGTCCAGGAGCGGTCGGGCGACCTCGTTGAGCCGACGGAGCGAGACGAACTTTTTCGCCTTGTAGAGCTCCCAGCCGATGCTCAGCGCGCGGTCGACGAAGAAACGCTCGACCTGTGGCGGCTTGCCGGCCCAACGCCAGAGATGGACCAGCCGCTCGAGGGTGGTGACGTGTTCGACGTCCGCCTCGCGACCTTCGGAGTCGTCGAGGAGCTCTCCGATGGGGTCGAGGGCCGCGTCGAGGATCCGCACCCGCGCGCGTTCCGACCGGTGTTGGAGCGATTCGCCCTCGTTGTCGTTCAGACCCGCGCGATCGGCGATCGGCTGGACATCGGCGAGCACCGAGAGCGCGATGGCGGTGAGCATGCTGCGCTCGGCCGCTCCACGCTCCGCGCCGCCGACCAGCCGCTCCCACGCCTGCCACGCCGCGCTCGCCGCCCATCGGGCCTTCGCGTCGTCCTCGAGCCCCTCGGGCGCGACCGCGTCCGCGAGCGCTCGCAGGTAGTCGGGGCTCCGGCCGAGGGCGGCCCAGGCGGCCAGCGTCGTGCGCCAGTCGTCCGCGCTGCCGCGGAGCCGAGCCAGGCGCTCGTGATAGAGCGCGAGGTGGTGCAGGAGCACCGGTCGGCGATCGGCGAGCCGCTCGAGCCGCACCAGCGCCCGGAGCGCGCTCGGGTCTCCCTCGTCGGCCAGCGTGGCGGCTCGCTCCCCCTCCGGCGTCTCCCGGAGGAGCGCGATCATTCCCGCCGCCCGGGGGTGGGGCGGCGGTGCATCGACACCTTCCGCCGCCCAGAGCCGCTCGAGCCGGCGCCGGTCGGTGAGCCGCTGGAAGAGCGCCTCGTCCTCCGCCCGCCACTGGGCCGCGGTCATCGCCGCCCTCCGGGCTCGAGCTGCTGGGGTGCGCGCATGGGGGCGCCAGGGTTTCAGTGCTCGCGCCGCCGGTCAACGGCGGCGCCACCGCAGGATCTGATAGGCGTCGGTCGGGTGGTCGTCGTCGCCCGTGGTCCAGGGGCCGAGCCGGAGCACGCCGTCATCGTCCGCGCCCGGAGCGGGGTCGCGCTCGAAGCCCGGTGTCGCCGCCTCGAAGGCTTCTCCGATGGCCGGACCCTCGGCGCGAAGCGGTGAGCAGACCACCAGCTGGAGCAGCCCGCCGGGTCGAACGAGGGTCGCGGCGTGCTCGAGGATCCCCCGCTGGGTCTCCGTGACCGAGTCGATGTCGCCGGGCGTGAGCCGCCACGTGAGCTCCGGTCGCCGACCGAGGGTGCCGAGCCCGGTGCAGGGAGCGTCGACCAGCACGCGGTCGAAGTCGGCGGCCAGACCGCCGACGCCCACGCGAAGATCGACGGGCAGGACCTCCAGCGATCCGCCGGGCTCGCCGAGCCGCTCGTAGCGCGCCTCGAGCTGGTCGAGGCGCGCCTCGTGCAGCTCGAGGGCCACCACGCTTCCGTCCGCGCCGACCTGATCGAGCAGGGCGAGGGTCTTGCCGCCCCGGCCCGCGCACGTGTCGGCGATGCGCTCGCCGGGTTGGGCCCCGAGCGCGTCGGCTGCGAGCTGGCTGCCCAGCTCCTGGACGATGAACGCCCCCTCCTCGAAGCCGGGCAACGTCCGCGGATCGCCCGCGTTCGTGAGCCGCAGGGAGCGCTCGCCGACCGCTCGGATGGTGGCGTCGGGCCTCGCCTCCGCGAGGCGTTCGATCAGCGGTGGGTCTCCGACGTCGCGGACGCGGAGATCGATGGGGGGCGGCAGCTCGAGGGGCTTCGTGAGCGCGCGGGCGCGGTCCGGTCCGAGCGAGTCGACCAGCGCCTCTTCGATCCACTCCGGGACCTCCACGCTGGTCGGCGGCGCGGCGTCGTCCGGGCGGCGGATCTTCCGCAGCACGGCGTTGGCGAGGCGCGCCAGCTTCTCGCCGCGCATCGCGCGGACCACGTCGACGGCCTCGTGCACGGCCGCGCGCGGTGGGATCCGTTGCAGGTGGCGGAGCTGGAACGCCGCGCTGCGAAGCGCGGCGCGGGTCCAGCCGTCGAGACGCTCGGGGTCGCGTAGGTAGCCGTCGAGGAGCGCGTCCAGGCTTCGCTGCGAACGGAGCGTGCCGTAGACGATCGCCGTCGCGAGCGAGGCGTCGCGACGGTCGAGGCCGGCACGGCGGATCTCCGCGTCCAGGGTGGGCGTCGCCCACGCCGCGTCGCGAGCGACGCGATGCAGGACGGCGGTCGCCACACCGCGAGCGGTGGCGGGGGGCTGTCGCTTCACTCCTCGGCCTCCACGGGCGGTGGACCGTCCCGGCCGAAGGCGCGGGTCAGATCGTTCTTCACGGCGAGGAGCGTCAACGCGATCAGCAGTATCAACCCCGCCAGCGCGGCTCGTGAGCGCAGCTTCGCGGGGACCTTCCGGCGGGTGACGACCTCGATCAGATAGAACAGCAGGTGCCCCCCATCGAGCAGCGGGATCGGCAGCAGGTTGAGCACGGCCAGGTTCACGCTGATGAAGGCCATCAAGACCAGATAGTTCGTGGCGCCCTCGCGCGCAGCGTCGCCCGCGGCGTCGAAGATCGTGAGCGGACCGCCGAGGCTGTCCACCGAGAGCTCGCCCTGGAGCAGTCGCACCACCGAGTAGAAGGTGAGCGAGAGCATCTCGCCCGTGCGCTCGACGGCGCGCGTGGCGGCGTGGACGATGCGATTCGGCGTCTCCACGAGCGGCTCGCTGCGGGCGGGTAGCCAGGGGCGCAGACCGACGCGGATGCGCTCGAAGGGCAACCCCGCCTCGGTCACGCCTCGGTCTCGCGGGAGCCGAAGCTCGCCGCGATGGAGCTCTCCCTCGCGGCGCCAGGTCAGCTCGTGGGTGCGCTCGGGTTCGGCCTCGAGCGCCGCGAGGTAGCCCGCCCAGATGCGCAGCGGGCGCCCGTTCAGGCTCACGAGCCGGTCACCGGGGCGGATGCCGAGGCGCGCCTCCGCCGAGCCGCTGATGACCTCCCGCACGTAGAGCTCGCAGGGCTCGAGCCCGGCGCGGAGCGGCAGCGCCCCTCCGCCCGATGGCGCGCGCACGTTGGCGACCCGCGGCCGGTGCACCTCGAGGTGCGCGAGGCCGCCCAGATCGAGCCGCTCACCGCGCAGGTAGGTCAGCGGAACGGCGCCGCGCCGGCCTTCGAGCGCCTTCACCAGATCGATCCAGCGATCGACCGGCTCTCCGTCCACGGCGACGATGCGGTCGAAGGTGCGCAGCCCCGCCTGATGGGCAGCCGAGCCGTGATGGACGCCGACCACCGCGAGGCGGTGATAGGGGTCGATGCCGAGGCGCCCGACCTCTTCGCTCCGGCCGAGCTCGAGGGCCCGGTGAGTGGCCGCCGGCGTGAGCACCAGCTCGTGGGTCGCGCCATCGCGCTCCACCGTGAGCTCGAGTGGTTCGTGGGGGCTCGCGCGTACGAGTCGCCGGAGCTCGTCGAAGGTCTCGATGCTGTCGCCATCGACCGCCAGCACGCGGTCGCCCGGCAGGAGCACTCCGTCCGCGGGCCGATCCGGGAACACGGTCCCCACCGTGGCCGGCGTCTGCAGCCCGTCGCCGAGGTGGACGAGGAAGAAGAGCAGGAGCGGGAAGAGCAGGTTCATCGCCGGTCCGGCCGCGACGATGAGCACCCGGCGCCAGACCGGTTGGGCGTTGAGGCTCTGCTCCTTCTCGGAGTCTCGGACCACGTCGTGGGGAGTGTCGCCAAGCAGCTTCACGTAGCCGCCGAGGGGGATCGCCGCGAGCACGTACTCGGTGCCGCTGGCCTCGAACCCCGCGATCCGCGGGCCGAAGCCCACGCTGAAGCGCAAGACCTTCACCCCGAAGGCCTTGGCGAGCACGAAGTGCCCGAGCTCGTGGACGAAGACCAGCGCGCCCACGAGGACGACGAAATAGACCACGTCCACGGCTGCCGGAACGTAGCCGGGTCCGGGTCGAGAGCAAAGGCGACGCTCGGCCAGGGCTCCGGGCACTCCCCGGAAGCCCTCGCCGTCGTCGGGAGCTCAGTTCTTGATGCCGATCCAGGAGCGGATGTAGGAGACGCTCGTGTTCGGGCTCGTCGGGAGGTAGCGGTCCATTCGCACCCGGCGGCGGTACTTCAGCGAGTTGTTCCAGACCCGCGTGTAGTGCCAGTAGCCGCTGGCGTTGCTGTGGAAGGTCTTGTCGTACCAGATGCCGCCGATCCGGCGCTCGTGGCGCGTCTGCACCGAAGCGCTGCACGCGACCGTGAAGCCACGGCTCTCGCGGTACTTGCCGTTCGTCGTCCGCTGGTGCCAGCCGTGCTTGTAGGGAACACAGTAGCTCAGGCTCATACCGCTACCGGAGGTGTTGCAGATCGACTGGAAGGCCGACTCGCCGTTCGAGCCGCAGAGCGACTGCATGGAAGCGGAGTCCTGGGAGGTGTTCACCTTCGGCAGGTTCGGGCGGGCGGGCGCCACCTCGAGGCTCTCGACGAGCGCCCGGGGCTCGACCCGGTCGAGGGTCTCGCGGTCGGTCGCCAGATCGACGAGGGCGCCGGGGACCGGCCGATCGTCCGGCGTCAGCTCCAGGTAGAGCTCGAGCGGCTCGAGGTCACGCAACGTCTCCTGCCAGAGCACGGGCATCTCGTCCGTGTCCACGGGGGCGGACTCGCTCACGCTGACCTCGTCGCTCTCCGGGTCGAGGGCGAAGAAGATCTCGTGTCCCTCGCCGATGGCCAGCACGGCGAGGGGCTCCAGATCGGGGGTCGCCGCCTCTTCGCCGGCTGCCATCAGGGCTTCGGTGCCGACTCCGTCGACGTCGTCCAGGGTGGTGTCCGCGGCACAGGCACCGGTCAGCGCGAGGGCGATGGCCAGCAAGCTTCTTACATTCATGACGATTCCTTTCCCCAGCGCTCGAAAAGGCGCGCCGGGCGTCAGGCATCCGCGGCGACGGCGGGAAAGCTGACAGAGGAATCTCGGGAGGCCGGTCGGGTGCTGACGACGTTGCCGTTTCGAGGGGCTCCGTGCTAGCGTCCGGCGCCCATGGCAGGTAGCAGTGAGCTATCCACGACGCTCGCGGATGGAACGGAGCTGCACCTTCGGGTCTCGGGTGACGGAAACGTCGAGCGGCTCTCGAAGGCCGCACTCGATGCCGCCGCTGGCGCGGTGGCAGACGCCCGCGAACGGCGTGAGAAGAGCGAAGACGATCTAGGCTCCGAGACCGGAATCGTCGGGTCGAGCGCGCCCATGCTCGAGCTCTTTCGGATGCTCGAGCGGATCCGCAGCTCGAACGCGACGGTGTTGGTCACCGGTGAGAACGGCACCGGCAAGGAGCTGGTCGCCCGCTCCATCCACCGGATGAGCCGGCGGGTGGACAAGCGCTTCGTCGCCACCAACTGCTCCGCCTTCAACGACAACCTCCTCGAGAGCGAGCTCTTCGGCCATCGGCGAGGGGCCTTCACCGGCGCCGTGAGCGACAAGCCCGGTCTCTTCCAGGTGGCCGACGGCGGCACCTTCTTCCTCGACGAGGTCGGCGACATGTCGCCCGCGCTGCAGGTGAAGCTCCTGCGCGTGCTCCAGGAGGGCGTGTTCCTCCCCGTCGGCGCCACCGAGCAGAAGAAGGTCGACGTCCGCATCATCGCGGCGACCAACCGCGATCTGCAGGCGATGGTCCGCGACAACACCTTCCGCGAGGACCTCTACTACCGGCTCCACGTGGTCGCGCTGCGCGTCCCTCCGCTTCGAGAGCGCCGAGAGGACATCCCTCAGCTCGTGGACCACTTCCTCGCCCGCCTCGGCGATCGGGATGGGCACCAGAAGGCGCTCAGCCGGGACGCGATGGAGCGGCTGATGACGCACAAATGGCCGGGCAACGTCCGCGAGCTCGAGAACGAGATCGAGCGGCTGTGGGTCCTGAGCGGCGACGACAAGCTGATTGGCGAGGAACACCTCACCCCGAGCATCGGTCGTGGCGGCAGCCCGTCCGTGCGCCCCAGCTCGCCGCCGCCCGGCGACGACTCGGTCACCATCTCCGGCACGCGCCTCCCCGAGGCGGTGGAGCAGCTCGAGCGCCAGATGATCGCCGAGGGGCTCCGGAAGTCGAAGGGCAACAAGACCCGGGCCGCCGAGGCGCTCGGCATCAGCCGTCGCAACCTGATCCGCAAGGTCCAGTCCTACGGGCTGGAGGATGCCGGAAAGAAGAGCTGACGAGGGAGGCTTCGCTTGGGCCGTCGCGTGACGAAACCTCTCGTCCTGGTCGCCGAGCAGGACCCCTTCCAACTCGAGCTCTTCCAGGAGGCCTGCGAAGCCGCCGGCTTCGAGGTGGTCGCCGCGCTCGATGGTCAGCGCGTGCTCGCGCAGATCGCCCGGCACCCGCCCTCGATCGTGCTCATGAGCGACGCGATCCAGGACCCGCCGGGTGCGGAGGTCGCCAATGTCCTCCGTGCCGACGAGGAGCTGAGGACCCTCCCGATCGTCGCGATCGGGCCGGGCGTCCCGGCGTCCGACATCCACATCGATCGGCCGGTGCGCGTCGAGCGGCTCCAGAGCGTCCTCTGGCGCTCGCTGCGACGGGCCCGGGACACGCGCCGCCGCCTCCGCGCGGAGAGCGCGCCGCGCCTCTCGCTCGAGCTCGATCGGGCGACCGGCGCGGGGACCCGCGGTCAGATGGAGATCACCCTCCACCACGAGCTGCTGATCGCCGCGCGCTTTCGACGGCCGCTCGGACTGTTGCGCGTCCGTGCCACCGACGCCGACTCGGTCCCTCGCGTGGCGAAGCGGATGATGCAGGTGCTCCGGAACTCCGACCTCGTTTTCCGGCTCTCGCCGCTCGAGCTGGTGGCGGTGCTCCCGGAGACCGAGGGTCACGAGGGATCCGTCGCGCGCGACCGGCTCCGGTCCGGCCTCGAGTCCGACGAGCGCGTCGACTGGGTCGGCGTGGCCTCGACCGAGCAGGGGCACGACGCGAACGCGCTCCTCGCCGAAGCGCTCCGCGAAGGCTCTAGTGCGTGATGCACATCGGTTGAAGGGCGCTACGCGCCCTGAGCACGCCCCCTGCGGTCGTCCCCTCACTCTCGAAAATACTTCGGCATTTCCTCGGTTCGCGGACACCCCATCGAACCCACCCAGACCACGGATCTCCCGTCAACCGATGTGCATCACGCACTATGGGCAGCGGCCGCCGTAGCGGCTGACGATCGCGCGCACCTCTGCGAGGGCCGGGTCGTCCGGGTAGCGCTGACAGAAGCGCTCGTAGTTCTTCACCGCCTCGGATCGCTGACCGGCACGCAGCTGACAGTCCGCGCGTAGACGAAGGACGGCGGCGCTCGAGCCCCAGCCCTCGAGCTGTTGGAGGCAGCCTTCCGCGTCGCCGCTGCGGAGCGCGGCTCGGGCCATCTGGAGAGGCGTCTGGGCCATGGCGGTCTCCGTGCTCGCTTCGCTCGCTTCGGGCTGGGTCGTGTCCGCTGCTCGCGCACGGCGACGGCGGCGGCGAGTGGAGCTCGACTCGCGCTCGGGCTCGCCCTCGGCGACGGGCGGCTCGGGCGCGACGGGCAGCTCGTCTTCGTCGTCGTCGGCGCTGGGCTCCGTCTCTTCGATCGCGTCGTCGTTGGTCACGACCGGCTCGGGCGCGGATTCGGTGACGTGCGGATCATCGGGCGGCGCTTCGCTCTCGGGCGAGTCCCCGAGGTAGTGCAGGACCAGGATCACCACGAGCGCGGTCAGCGCGCCAGCGAAGAGGGCCGCGACCAGCAGCCAGGTGCGTCGGTTGGCGAGCGGGAGTTGGGGGAGGGTGCCACTCATCGGCGACGGTCCGCTGGTGCTCGCCGGCGACGGGCCAGTGGTGCTCACGGGGGATGATGGCCCCGACGCGTCCGCGATCGCGCCGGGCCGCGCGCCCACGGTCCGCTCGCCCGACATCCCCGCCTGCTTCACCGACGGAGTGGAGACCGGCGCGGGCTCTTCGAGTGCGCTGAAGGTGCCCGGTCTCAGGTCCGCGGAGCTCTCCGCGTCGCCGAGGTCGATCGGGCCCGCGCCGCCGAGCGCCTTGGTGCGCATCCCGCGCTTCGAGGGCCCGGCGCTCGGGAGGGGCTGGGCGGCGTCGACCCAGGCTTCGGCGAGCTCGTGCGCGGAGCCGTAGCGAGCGTCACGCGCGCGGGCCATGGCTCGGCTCACGACCGCGAGGGTGTCGTCGTCCAGCTCGGAGCGGTAGACGCGCAGCGGCGTGACCTTCCCGTGGAGGATGGCGACGATCAGGTCGCTCGGGCTCACCGCGACGAAGGGCGGCTGACCTGCGAGCGCCTCGTAGAGGATCACGCCCATCGCGTAGACGTCGACCCGGGCGTCGAGGTCGTGGTCCGCCGCGAGTTGCTCGGGCGCCATGTAGCGAGGGGTGCCGAGCACTTGGCCGGTGCGGGTGAGCCGCTCGAAGCCGACGGCCTTGCTGATGCCGAAGTCCAGGATCTTCACCTGGGTCTCCGTCCCTCGGTCCGTGGTCGCACGAGCGAGGAAGATGTTGTCCGGCTTGAGGTCGCGGTGGACGACCCCGGCCTCGTGAGCCGCGTGGAGACCCGCGGCGACGCCGGTCACGATCGGGGTGAGCTGCTCCGGGTCCAGCCGCTGCGTCTCCCGCATGAGCTCACCGAGGGTCTGCCCCTCGAGGAGCTCCATCACCAGGAAGAGTCGGCCGTCCGCCAGCTTGCCGTAGGTCTCGATGCCGACGATGGCGGGGTTGTCCAGCCGGTCGAGCAGCTCGCCCTCGCGCCGGAGGCGGGCGATGGCTTCCTCGTCGTTGGCGATCTCCGGCCGGAGTAGCTTCAGCGCGAAGGTCCGCTGGGTCGCGATGTCCACCACGCGGAACACGCGGGCCATGCCGCCGCTGCCCAGCTCGCCGTCGATCCGGAAGCGACCAGCGATGACGTCACCGATCTGGGCCGCTCCCTGCGGGAAAGGTCCGCTCGGCTCGGCTCCTGCTCGTCCTCCGCTCATCCGCGCAAGGCATTCTCCGGCGACGGGCAAAAACTTTCAATCAAACACCGCGAGAGCGCCGGTGGCCCTGCGAATCGCGGTCGACATCAGAAAATCGTCGTGGCGAGCCGGATCAGCCAGACCACGGTCGAGCTGGCCGCGAGGAGCACGACCACCTTCTCGAAGTGCAGGCGCTCGAGGGTGTCCATCACCGGGAGCCCGCGAATCATCCCCCAGCCCGCGATGGGGATGGTGAAGAAGGTGACCAGGAAGAGCGCGACGCCGAAGGGGTTGGCGGCCGCCGCCCCGACGATCTCGAGACGGACCATGTGCGAGAAGCAGGTGGTCAGGCCGCAGCCGGGGCAGGGCAGGCCGGTGGTCTCGAGAAAGCCGCAAGGGGGCAGGCCGAGCTGCGTGTGGGTCCCGTGGCCGGCCGGGTCGGGGTTCAGCGTGGTCGCGGTGATCACCACGGCGAGCGGCAGGCTGAAGAGCACCAGCCAGACGAGTCGCGAGCCGAGATGTCCTCGGGCCGCGGCAGGCGGGTTCGCTGGGTGCGCGGCCGGGGGCAGCATGGGGACCAAAATGACCGCCGACCGAGGCCGCCGTCAACCGGAGGGCTCGACCCAATCATCCGCTCGCGTGGCCGTGCCTTCGTCGACCCGAACGCAGGGGATGGTGCAGTTCAGAGGCTCGATCGCTTCGGCGACCTCGGGCCCGACCGGCGTCGGGGCGGCGCCCGTGTGAGCCCGCCAGTCCGCGTAGTGCGCGTGGAGGCATTTGACGCCGCCGCGGCTCCCGGCGACGCCCCCGCGGGGCTTCAGCGTGGCGTCGGCCGGGATCCGGGCGTCCCGCTCCGCGGCGTAGCGGGCGTGCGCCGCCTCCAGCGCCTCGCCGAACGGGCCCTCCTCCCTGGCGCGCCGGTCGAACTCGCGAACGCCGCCGGCCGCTTCGAGCCTGGCGATCCGCTTGTGCGCGAGCGGGCACGTGAGCCAGTGACTCGTGGGGAAGGGCTCGCCGCTGTCGAGTAGCGGCGGCACCGAGACGACGACCGGGAGCCCCAGCCCACAGCGCGCCACGACCGTCGACGCCGCACGAAGGGGGCGTTCGATCTGCGCCTCCACGATCGCCGCGTCGTCGTTCGAATCCATCGCTCGGGTGCTACGAGGCGCACTCCCGCACCGCAACTCGATGGGCGTCGACGCGGGACTCAGTCGTCGGGCTGGGTCCCGATGAGGAATCCGACCAGCACCTCGGACGCGTCCATGAGCCCGTCGGGGCCATGGAGCTCGAGGTGGAGGTGAGGTGCGGAGCGGCGCATGCCGGTGCGGCCGACGGTGCCGATGAGATCGCCGCGTCGCACCTCTTGGCCGTGGCGAACCTCGACGTCCTCGAGGTGCATGTAGCAGGAGCGGAGCCAGTCGGGCGTGCCCTCCGCCTCGCTCGGCGGGTGATGGAGGATGCACACGTAGCGGCCGCCGGCGCCGAGGTCGTTGCGCGGGACCTCCTCGATCTCCTCCGGGCTCATCCGCTCGCTGTTGCGGTGGCCGGGCAGGTCCACGCCGGCGAAGTTCACGCGGCCGTCCGCGACCGCGCGGACCGGCTCCCCGAGCACCGACTCCACGTCGATCCCCCGGTGGCTTCGCTCGCCACCGTCGCGCTCGGCGCCGATCCAGCTCGAGATCACGCGCGGCTGGCCGTCGAGGGGCGGTCCCCAGCGTTCGCCGAGTCGCTCGAGCACCGGCGGGTCGCCGAGCGCGCCGTAGTACTGCAGCATCCGACGTCGGTCGGTGAGGATCCGATCCTCTGATCGGTCGGTGCGGACCCGATCACCCCAGACGAAGTGCGAGACGTAGTGGCGGTGCGGCTCCTGCTCGAAGCTGGTGTCGATCGAGTGGTGCTGTTCCTTCCAGGCGCTCAGCAGCCCCGCCGCGAAGTAGAGGTTCTCCTCCGGGCGCTGCAGCCGTGGGCCGCTGAAGGGGAAGCGATCGAGGGTCATGCTCCGCTGCATCCACTCGCCCTCGGGGTCGCGCACCTGATAGGTGTACGTGCCGCGGCGGAGATCGCTCCAGTACATGCGCGAGTCGATCAGGGTCAGGCCCAGCCCACCCATGCCCTCCGCGTCCGGGCGACAACGTCCCATCCGGTGGCTGAGCGCCGCCAAGAGGAAGGGATCGACGTCGAAGCTCTCCGCGTGGCCGAGGATGTAGCTCGTGTAGGTCCCCGGCCGGTCCGGCGGCATCCAGCCGCAGAGCTGGCGCAGCGCGCGGGCGAAGCGATCGGGGTCGACGTCGTTCGGCGAGCGCGGCTCCGCCGGCCAGTCCTCCGGGCGGACGATGTCCCGCGCGCGGTAGTTGATCGTGATGCCGGGCCGCCGTCGCCGTCGCCAGGGTGCGTTGTCGGCGAACGCCACCGCCACGAAGCTCATCGCGATCAACGCAGCGAGGATGGCAGGCGCACGGCGCACTCCTCGACCCTATCGATCCCCGATCCGGCGTCAAGAAGGCCGGCAATCGGTCGCGTGCTGAAGTCGCGGTCGCTTCAGCGCCAACCGGCGCCGCGGCGGCGAACCAGGAGGAGCAGGAGCACGATGGCGGCGCCGAAGGCGGCCGAGGGGTCCGGCTCGCCACTGGTGCGGCAAGCGCAGCCACCGGCCATCGGCGGGACGGGTCCGGGGTCCGGCGTCGGCTCGGCCTCCGGCTCCGGATCGGCGGGCGGCGCCTCCGGCTCGGTCGGCTCGCAGAGCCCGGCGACGCACACCGAGCCCATGCCGCAGTCCGCGTCCTCGTCCACCGTGCCGTCGCAGTCTTCGTCGGTTCCGTCGCACACGTCGAGGCCGGCGGCCGTGACCCCGCCCTCACACGCGCCCCACGCGCCACGGACGCAGACCTGCGTCCCCTCGAGGCACGCGCCGATGGCGCTGCCGCACGCACGGCGCTCGCCGTCCTCGCAGCTGCAGCCCGGGTCGATGACGCCGTCGCAGTCGTCGTCGATGCCGTTGCAGGCCTCGCCGGCGCCGGGGAAGGTCGCGGGCGCCGCGTCGTCGCAATCCACGCGAGTGGCCGTGAGCTCGCCGGGGACCTCCGGGTCGGTGCCGCAGGTGGTGTAGCCGTCGCGGTCGACGTCGAAGCCTTCGTCGACTCCGCCGTCACAGTCGTTGTCCCAGCCGTCGCAGACCTCTTCGGTGATCGAGCGGGCGATGGAGTCCAGCACGCGGCTGAGCTCGGTGAGGTCGTTGGCCTGCTGGTAGCAGTGGTTCGCGCCCATCGGGTCCGCGAGGGTCGCGTCGCAGCCGGGCAGGGCGGTGCCGCCGGCGACCGCCGCGCGGTTCAGGGTCAGCGAGTCGACGCCCGCGCCGAAGCCCACCACGTGCACGGTGAGTCCGAGGTCCCGGAGGCGCTCCACGCTCGAGACGGGCGTGAAGCGGGTCGACGCCTCGTAGGGGTCGCACCACTGCCAGCCGTCGGTGATGAGCACGACGTGCGAGTCGACCTCCGGGTCGAGCATCGGGGCATAGCTCGCGATCACGTCGAGGGTCTGAGCCATCGGTGTGTAGTTGCCGCCCGAGGGAGGCGGCTCGCCGAGCCCGCCCATCAGGTCGGTCGCGCGGTTGTTACCCACGTCGATGGTGATCGCGCCGGGCTCGCAGCGGTCCGGAAAGGGGAAGACCTGAAGGCCCATGTGGACCGAGGCCTCGAAGTCCTCCGCGACCGCCCCGAGGGCGGTCCGAGCCGCGTCCCACTTCGAGCCGCCCGTCGGCAGGCCGTCGAGCATGCTCGACGACTTGTCCATGACGAAGAGGACCCGCGGCGCGGAGCAGCGCGGCTGGGCGAGGGCGGGGGCCGTGGTGGCGAGGGCGAGCGCGAGGAGGAGGAAGCGGACCATGCCGCCACCCACTGCATCCTACATGCCACCACAGTGTGAGGACGAAATCATTGAGAAAACCAGCTGCTGGGGCCTGGCGGCCGCCGGCGGGTGGCGGATCGATCCGCCAGTAGCCGGAACGAGGGACCCCAGCCGACGTGTGGATCCTCAGCCCGCTCAAACGCGGATGCGGTCTTCGATCTCTTCCCAGAACTCCGAGTCGCCGACCAGCTCGACCACCGTCAGCGCTTCGGCGGCGGCCCGACCGGGGGCCAGATCCCATGTCTCCCGGTAGTGCTTGGCGACCGCGCGGCCGACGGCGAGACGAGTCGCGAGCTCCGCTCGGCACACGTCCCACGATCCCGTCTGCGCGAAGTCGAGGCCCCAGACCTCGTCGGCGATCCAGTCGGCGAAGACCTCGTCCTCGCCCCGGTCCTCGCCCTCTCGCGCCTCCGCGCGGTCGAAGGCGTCCGCCCACGGGCGGCCCGGGCCGCGGTAGCGGTGATCCGGATCGAGGAGCGCCCGGACCATCTCGCCGAAGGTCGAGATCGCCACGCCGAAGCTGGTGCCGTCGGTGGCGTCGATGAAGTCCTCCGCCTCCCGCTCCCAGCTCGAGCCCTTGAGCTTCGGGAAGGGCTCGGCGTCGAGCACCGCCTCGGGGGCCGCACCGGACGCGAGCGCGTCGAGGAACTCGGTCTCCACCTCGAGCCACTCGTCGAAGGCGACCTTCTTCTTCCCACGCTCGAGGCGCACCTTGTTCACCCGGCGATCGGCCTTCGGCCGCCCGGCGGCGTTCACCAACGAGGGGAGGGCGGCCTCCGCGGTCAGGACGGGGCGCTCCCCCATGGTGCGGCAGGAGCAGCGGTGGTGGGTCGTGATCCGTCCGCCCTCGGGAGTGGCGACCAGACCGAGCGGGAAGCGGCGGCAGCCGTCCGGCTTGGCCTCCGGGCCATCTTCCGAGTGGATGCGGCAGTACAGGTTGGGGAGGAGGAAATGACACCCGCCATCGGGCTCGGTGAAGAGCATGCGGTCCTCGAAGTCCTCGTCCCAGCCCGCCCCGTCGGGATCTCGGCGCCGGATCTGGACCAGCTCTTTCTTCGTCAGCGGGCCGAGCCCGTGGATGTCGGTGCAGCAGAGACCGTCACCGAAGCAGGTGTAGCGCGCCCCTGGCCGGACGCTGAGGGGGCGGACCTGCGTCCGTTTCTTCTTCGCCATTGGACCTTCTGTGTAGGAGAGGTGTCTTTACGAGGCGGTTTCGGATAGCATGTGCGGACGATGGCGGGTCCCTCCCCCCTGCTGGGATACAACACGAACGTCCGACACAAGGGGAAGCTGTACCACATCCAGACTGAGGATTCGGGGGTTCGGCATCCTCACATCATCACGCACCTCTTTGCGGATGGTGGCCGGATCGTCGCGTCCAAGAAGACGACCTACGCCGAGCTCGTCGGTGCCGAAGACCTGCGCGATCGCGTGAAGCAGATGATGCGCGACCAGCACAAGGCGATGTTCATCGCCCTGCGGGACGGTCACTACGACGAGGACGCGCCCGAGCCCACGCGTGAGGTCCCGGTGGAGCCGCTCGACGTCGACGCGCTCGAGGCCGCGGCTGCTCGCCTGGCCTCCCCCGTTGCCGCACCGGCAGCGCCTGCGCCTCAGTCTCCCGGTCGCTACCAGACTACGCGCTCGGCCCGCCCGCCGGCGCCTGCCGCGTCCGGCGGCTCGAAGCCGCCCGAGTCGATCTTCGGTGGCGACCTGCTCAGCGAGAAGTCGCTCGACGAGGTCATCCTCAGCTACCTGGCCGAGGACCTCGACGAAGAAGACGCCTGAGAGCGGGGTTCCCCCGCTCCGCGTTCGGATCTCCGCGCGTTCCTCGGCGTCAGGAAACTGACGAGGGGCTGCCGCGCACATGTGGCGCGCTGTGGATCGATTGCCGCAAGTGCTCGCCATTACTTGGCAAAAACCGGCTTTGCAGAAGTCGGCACGCGGTTTGCTCCTACGTTCGGACGACCCGGTCCGGTGTGGCCGGCACGAAGGCGACCCACCCCCCTGGCCGCCACGTGGACCCGTACGCGCGGAGCCCCGACGGAGCTCCTTGGAGACGTTCATGCGAAAACTGCTTTCCTTCTTCTCACTCGCCCTGGCCATCACCGCCTGCAATCAAGCGCAGCCGGCCGTGAACCAGGTCCAGCCCAATGCGCTGGACAAGTCTGTCCTTCTCGACAGCGAGTGGTACTTCCTCCAGACGGTCATCGACTCGCCTTACAGCGCGCCGTACACGTTCGTCGGCGAGCAGGGCACGACCGAGAAGATCGAGTTCGAGATCCAGGAGGATCTCCTCATCGTCCGGCGCGCCTACGAGCACATCGCCGGCGCCGAGCCGGAGGGCATCGCGGGCAGCACCGAGGACGGTGCGGCCATCGCGATGTACGCGATCGAGAGTCACTTCGACATCCGCCGCGGCTACAACCCGCTCACGGGTGAAGAGAACAACGTGATCATGGAGAACACGACCGACCGCCCCTGGTACGACCGCACGTACATGCGGGTCGACTGGTCGGAGAACCTGATCACCAACAACGACTTCCTCGTCGCCGCGCGCCTCTTCGACGGCATCCAGTCGGAGTCGGTCAGCTACTTCGTGGAGCCTGGCCTCGGCCACCCGCACGAGCCGAAGTTCGTGCGCGACGACGAGGGCTCGGTCCACTACATCGACATCGTCAACAAGATGTTCGTGAAGCCCACCGAGATCGAGCTCGAGGGCTTCGGTTCCATCCCGACCTGCTTCCTGATCTCGCAGGGGCACCTGGACTGCGCGCCCGGTGAGATCACCGTCCGCAACTCCTTCCTGCGCGTCGACCCCTCCCGCGACTACGAGCCGCAGGTCTACACCGGCGACCGCATGGAGCGCTTCGGCTACTTCGTCACCGAGCGGGCCGGCTACGACGAGGAGTACGGTCCGGTCGAGGCCGACCGCTTCCGCTTCGTGAACCGCCACAACCTGTGGATGGAGAGCCACCGCAAGGACGCCGAGGGCAACCTCGTGCGCTGCACCGAGGCGACCGCCGACGTGTGTGGCGGCGGCGGCTCCGTGTGTGACACCGCCTGGGGCGTCGCCCGGCGCGAGCGCGCGGAGGACGGATCCTTCCTCGGCGCGTGCACCATCCCCTACCGCGAGCGCGAGGTGCGGCCCATCGCCTACCACCTGAGCTCCAACTTCCCCGAGGACCTGCTCACGGACGTGGAGAGTGTCGCGACCGGCTGGAACGAGGCCTTCGTGCAGACCGTCTCTTCCCTGCGCGAGAACGAGTGCCTCGCCGACGGCGGCGACGCCGGATCCTGCGCGGGTGAGCGCACCCGCGAGGACCACCAGACGATGTTCACGCTCTGCTCCAACCCGGTCACCGAAGCGGACCACCCCGCTTGTGGCGCTCCCGGTACCTCGGCGCAGATCGGCGACCTCCGCTACTCGCTCATCGGTTGGGTGACCGAGCCGCACGCGAGCAGCCCGCTCGGCTACGGCCCCTCGTCCGCCGACCCCGAGACCGGCGAGATCATCATGGGCAACGCCTTCATGTACGGCGCGGCGGTCGAGACCCTGCAGAGCTTCGCGCGCGACATCATCGCGCTGCTCAACAACGACGTGTCCGAGACCGATATCTCCAGCGGCGACGTGGTGGAGTCGTGGGTGCGTGAGAACACCGAGCCCGGCTCCCTCGAGACGGGCCGCCCGGCCGACGACCACGTCACCACCATCGATGGCTTCAACGTCCACGAGGTCGAAGAAGCGATGGACTTCTCGTGGGCCGAGGGCATGGCCGGCATCGACAGCGCCGCGCAGCGTCCGGGCACGCCCGCGGAGCTCATCGCGCGCATCGAGGAGGTCCGGCGTCAGCTGCTCCGCAACGGCGCTTTCGGCAACGGCACCGAGATCGGTCAGGCTCGCCTCCAGAACCTGGTCGGCACCGACATCGAGCGGCTGCTCACCGGCCCGGAGATGCGCCTCGCCGCCGGCATCGACCCCCAGTTCGACAACGAGAGCGAGGGCGTGCTCGAGGCCGCCAGCCCGATCCGCGGGATGAGCCTCCGCCGCCTCGAGGCGATGAACCGGGTCCACGATCGGATGCACGTCGAGGGGCACTGCACGCTCCACGCGGACTTCGCGGACGAGGGCCTGCTCGGGCTCGCGCGCGACATTCAGCGCGCGATCGCTTCGGGCGACGGCACCATGGAGTGGTACGGCCAGACCTACCAGGTCCAGCAGGCCGACGGCACCATCGACTACGGCCTGGTCCGCGACATGCTTCGCCACCCGATGTTCCATGGCGTGACCGCCCACGAGATCGGCCACACGGTCGGACTTCGTCACAACTTCAGCGGCTCGTACGACGCCCTGAACTACGCGCCCCGCTACTGGGAGCTCCGCAACGACGGCGACATGCGTCCTCGCGCGTACGACCCGCTCAGCGAGGCCGAGATCGACGGCCGCATCCGTGAGTACGAGTACTCGACGGTCATGGACTACGGAAACAACTTCGTGGTCACCGATGCCCACGGCCTCGGTCACTACGACCGCGCCGCCATCAAGATGGGTTACGGCGACATGGTCGAGGTCTTCGCCAACGCCAGCGAGCCCGGCGACGTGAACTGGTGGAACTTCATCCAGCGCGCCGGGTGGCCGATCCCGCTCAAGCTGGAGGCCTTCACCGGCTCCACCGTGAGCGCGTACGAGTACACCGAGTGGCCCGAGGTCGTCGGCAGCATCGAGCAGATGCAGGAGCGCGCGGACGTTCCGTACGAGAGCCTCGTGCCGGACTCGTTCCTCGCGTCCCAGGGCATTCGCGATGCGCTCGCCGATCCGCTGGGGCGCCCCTCGGTGCCCTACCTCTTCTGCAGCGACGAGCAGCGGGACCTCGGTCCGGACTGCTACCTCTACGACGCCGGCGCCGACCCCTACGAGACGGTCAACAGCGTCATCGACAACTACTGGAACTACTACATCTTCAACGCCTTCCGGCGTGGTCGGCTGGGCTTCGACACCCAGTCCTACGCGAACCGGATCCACGGCCGCTACTTCAACAAGCTGAAGTACGCGAACCAGATCTACTCGCTCTACCGCCCGATCTTCGAAGACATCTTCGGCGACGACCCCAGCTTCGCCACCTTCTGGACCCGTCCGGACGGCATGGGCGCCTACACGGCCGCGGTCGGTTCCATCTTCGAGCTCTTCACCCGCGTGGTGACCGTGCCCGAGCCGGGGACCTACGCGAACGGCACCCGTGGTGACGGCACCGACGCGATGGTTCCGGGCGGCGGCATGTTCAGCCCGCGCGTCAGCGCCTTCGACGGTCGCGCGCTCGAGACCACCTGGGACTTCGACGCCGGCTACTTCTGGTTCGATCAGCTCGACCGCGCTGGCTACTACTACGACAAGGCGCTGGCCCTGCAGGTCATGGTCGATCCGCAGACCAACTTCCTCGGCCGGGACACCGCCGCGGACGTGCGTCGCTACCAGATCAGCTTCTACAGCTCGTTCGGGCCCGCGGTGACCGGCTTCTTCCGGGGCCTGCTCTCCTCGGACTGGCACACGGTCGCGCCGCGCCTCGTCGACGGGGAGCTCGTCTACCCGACCGCGCTGGAGCTCACCGATGGCTCGATGGCCGGTACGCCGATCGACCCGAACGCGAGCTTCTCCATCCAGCTCTTCGCCGCCACCTACGGCATGGCGATGATCCCCGAGACCTTCGACCGCACCTACTTCCAGCAGTCCCGCATCTGGGTCGCGGAGGGTGCCGAGAGCATCGGGGTCACCGGACCGACCGTCGAGTTCACCGACCCGGCGACCGGCCTGACCTACTACGCGGCGTCCTTCGAGGACCCGATCAGCGGCGACGAGATGGGCCCCGCGGCGCGGATGATCATCCACGCGCAGGACCTGGAAGCCAATGGCGCCGACGCCGAGCTCGCTCAGTACATGGACAACCTCAACCTGGTGCGCCGCCTGAGCTGGCTCTTCGACTTCGGTAGCTGAACGGGGCTCCGCCTCACCTGCGACCGGGAAACCAACCAACGACCGGGACTGCTTCGTCCCTCCCCAACCCAACCCTTGCGCCTCTAACCAGGCACTAACGTTGCGGTTCCGGTCACTTCGGCGGCCCCGAGCTCTGCTCGGGGCCGCCGTTTTTTATCCGTCGTCGCGAAGAATCTCTCGGGGCTTAAGGAGTCCTTCAGAATCCAGGCGTCTCCTGTGTGAACCCGGCGCGATGGACCGGGACCAGCCAAAGGAAACACCCCCATGACCTCCAAGTCCCCGATCAAGCGTTTCGTGACTCGCGTCGCCCTCGTCGCCGGCCTCGGTGCCGGGCTCGCCTTCGCGATGCCCCCGACCACGGCCTCCGCTCAGCGCGGCGAACGGGCCTCCCAAGGCGAGCGCGGCCAAGGCCACGGTCACCACCGACGCGGGCACCGCGGCCGCCGTGGGCACGGCATGCAGCGGATGCTCCAGCAGCTCGAGCTCACCGACAATCAGAAGGCTCAGGTCCGCGCGATCATGGAGTCCGCCCGCGAGCGCGGGCAGGAGCTCCGCGGCCAGGGCCGCAGCCCGGAGAACCGTGCGGCGATGCACGAGCTCCACCAGGAGACCCGCCAGCTCGTCCTCGACGTCCTGACCCCGGCGCAGAAGACGAAGATGGAGGAGCTTCGCAGTCAGCACCAGGAGCGGCGCATCGACCGCCGTGTCTCTCGGATGACCGAGAAGCTCTCGCTCTCGGACACCCAGGCCAGCCGGATCCGCAGCATCCTCGAGGCGGCTCGGACCCAGCGGCAGGCGCTTCGCAACGGTAGCGAGGCGGGCGCGGAGCGCCGAGAGGCGATGCAGACCCTCCGGCAGCGCACCAAGACCGCCATCGACGCCGTGCTGACCGCCGAGCAGCGCGCCACCCTCGAGCAGCACCGTGCCGAGCACGAGGGACGTCGGGGCCGTCACGGCAACCGCGGCAACCGCGGCAACCGCTGAACCTCGCGGTTCTCCCCGCGAAGCCCGCGCTCCACCAGGAGCGCGGGCTTCGCCGCATCTGGCGCTTGGCCCAGGTCATCGCGAATGTCACCAAATGGATACGCCATTGCACCTAGGGACAACCCCGTTCACACTCACGCGGTGCCTGGTGAACGATTTTTGCGCAGCGCCTTCGTCTCCCTCTGCCTGATCGCCGTCGCGGCAGGATGCGGCGACGATGACGCCGACCCCGTGGACGCCTTCGTACCCGCGGATCGTGGTGTCCCGCGCGACTCCGGGCCCGAGCCCGACATGGGGTGCGAGCACACCGGTCCGCCCGTGTTCGATCCGAACCTCTTCCCCGCCTGCCCGCTCTGCGAGAATGCCCGCTGCGTCCGGGCGGTCGCGGTTCCTTCGGAGTTCCTGAGCTTCCTCCAGGACTGCGACGAAGAGGGTCAGGTCTGCGTTCCCGACGGTCTCATCGCGAGCGGCGGAGACTTCACCCTGGCGAGCTGTCGGTCGGTGGGGGGCGTGGAGGGACGCTGCGTCTCCAACTGCATTCCCTGGGACGTCTCCGACCGGTTGTCCCTGCCGGTCGACAGCTGCGGCGACGACGAGCGCTGCGTCCCGTGCTTCGATCCCGAGACCGGCGCGGACACCGGCGCCTGCGAGCTCAGCTGTGACCCCGGCCCGGCCGAGCCGTCGAGCACGCTCGACGCCTGCTGCGGTGACACGGGCTTCTGTGTCGCTCCCGAGTCACTCGGCGACGAGGAGCAGGTGCTCTTCGGCATGGACACGTGTGGCGACGGCCTGCTCTGCGAGCCGAACGCCTACGCGGACGAGGGTCACCAGCCTCCGTCCTGCACCACCGGCGGCAGCGCCGAGGGCCGATGCCTCCCCGCGTGCGTCCCGCTCGTGGCCGAGCGCGCGGACTCGCTCGCCCAGGACGACTGTGCGGAGGGACTGCTCTGCACGCCGTGCTTCGACGCGCGCACCGGCGAGGCCACCGGCGCGTGCGACATTCGCGGCGACGAACCCGCCGAGGCAGGCCCCACCGCCTGCTGCGCCGACGCGGGCGTCTGCGTGGCGAGTGCGCTGCTCGGCAGCGAGGAACGATCGCTCTACGGCGCCGATGGATGCGCGGACGGATCGCTCTGTGCGCTCACCGCCTACGCGGACACATCGCACGTCGCCGCGAGCTGTCGCTCGCACGCGGACGGCGAAGGCCGCTGCCTCCCGAGCTGCCTGCCCCTCGTCGCCGAGCGCGCGGACGATCTCCCGGCGGCGGACTGCGGCGCCGGTGAGCTCTGTGCGCCCTGCTTCGATCCACTCACGGGCGAGGCCACGGGTGCCTGCAGCGTCGGCTCCGACGAGCCGGCCGAAGCGGCGACGCTCTACGCCGGCTGCTGTGACCTCGGCGGCACCGACCGCGGGCGCTGCATCCCTCCCGCCGCGCTCGACACGGCGAACGATGGACTGCCGCAGGACACGTGCGCCACCGGCGAGACCTGCGTGCCCGACCCCTGGGCCGCCGATCCGACGGCGACCATGACCCCCTGCACCACGGCCGGAACGACGGGCTCGGGTGCGAGCGGCGCGTGCGTGCCGGACTGCCTTGCCTCGCTCTTCGGCGCCGACGTCCTGGCGCAGTCCACGTGTGGGTCCGGAGAGGTCTGCGCCCCGTGCATGGATGGCGGGAGCGACACCGGCGTCTGCCGGTGAACGTCAGGAGATCAAGAGCGAGAACGCATCGCCGAGCGCTTCGTCGGTGAGCGCCATCATCGCGTCGCCGACGTAGTACTCGAGGTTCAGCCGCCCCTCCGCGGACGGCTTCGCCGGGCCGAAGAGCCAGAGGCCGGTCTCCCGAGCGACCCGATCGCGGGCGTCCTGCGCGAGGTCGGCGTCGAGCCCGAGCTGCACGTGCACCATGTTGATGTGGGGCGGGTTCGGAACGACCGTCAGCCCATCGATCGTCGAGAGAGCTCGAGCGAAGCGCTGAGCGCGCTCGAGATACGCAGGCATCCGCGCGAGGCGTTCCTCGAGCTGCATGGCGGCCGACGCGGCCTGCGGCGTGAGCGTGTAGGGGTTGCCGCCGCAGCGGCGCTGCCAGATCGTCGCCTCCACGATGAAGTCGGCCGGGCCGAGCAGCATCGCGCCGGGGAGGGCGCCGATGCCCTTGTAGAACGACACGTAGCAAGACGAGAAGCCGCGACAGATGGCGTCGTAGGGAGCGTCGTAGAAGGGGCCACACTCCCAGAGGCGTGCACCGTCCAGGTGGAGCGGAATGCCGCGTCGTTCGGCCTCGGCGATCAACGAGTCGAGTTGCTCTCGGCTCGGCAGCTTGCCCCCGGCCTCGCGGATCGGGAGCTCGACGAGTAGCGCCGCCAGCGGCTCGGGCACCTCGTCCAGGTGCTCGGCGAGCATCGGCTCGTCGGCCGGTCCGATCAGCGTCGTTCGCAGTCGATGGAGATGCGCGAGCCCGTGCTCCTCGTGCAGCTCGACGTGCGAGGTCGGGTGCATGCCCACGTGGTCGCTGCCGGCGCGTTCGCACCACACCCGCAGCGCCACCTGCTGCGCCAGCGTGCCCGTCGGCATGAAGCGTCCGGCCTCGAAGCCGAGACGCTCGGCGACCTCGGCCTCGAAGCGCTCGATCATCTCCCCGCGACCGTAGAGGTCGTGAGCCACGTCGTTCTCGCGGCACCACTCGGCCGTGCGCACGAGCAGCGCCGGGATGTCCCGCTCGCCGTGGGCCTGGATGATGCGGCACTCGCTCCGGAGCGCGGCGCGTTCGTCGTTCATCCGATGGCGATACCACGAGAGCCGGGGACTCTGGGGCGAAGCGCTACTCCGGCGCGGCGTAGGCGATCTCGACGATGAGCAGCTCGAGGTCACCCTTCGGCCGCCGCACCAGCACCTCGTCGTCCAGTCGCTTCCCGAGCAGCGCGCGACCGAGCGGCGCGTCCATCGAGACGAAGCGCTCATCCATGTCGTGCTCGTCCGGGCCCACGATGCGGTAGACGCGTTCGCCGCCATCCTCGTCTTCCACCGTGACCCAGGCGCCGAAGTAGACCCGCTCTGGATCCTTGCGCGCGTCGTTCTCGACGACCTCGAGCTCGTCGAGGCGCTTGCTCAGGAAACGGATGCGGCGGTCGATCGCCCGGAGCCGCTTCTTGCCGTAGATGTACTCGGCGTTCTCGGAGCGATCGCCCTCGGCCGCGGCGTCCGCGACCCCCTGGGTGACCTGCGGTCGCTCGACCTGCCAGAGATGCGCGAGCTCGGCTCGGTAGCGTTCGTAGCCTTCGGGGGTGATGTAGTGACTCCCCTGGGGCCGCGCTTTGCGGGCCCGGCGAGTCATTCCTCGGTCGGCTCGGCGCCTTCGGCTTCTTCCGCGGGCTCGCCTTCGGCAGCGGCCTCGGCGGCGTGCAGTGACTCGAGCGCGTCCTCGATGTCGCGCCGGACGCACGCGTAGCAGTCGCCGCGGTTGCGCGGCCCGCACGTGTGCGGCGTGTCGCTCATGCGCTGAATCGCCGGGATCACCCGGACGTCACCCGCGGTCGCGAGCCGCTGCAGCTCGCCGCGGATCTCTCGGCAGCCGCGCGCGAGCTCGAGGTTCGCCACGCTGCGCACGTAGGGCTCGACCTCGTCGGCGGGCTCGTGATCGAGAAGCCACAGCGCGGCCTGCCGTCGGATGTCCTTGTCGCGTTCGTCGAAGAGCAGCCCGACCTGCCGCTCGAGCTCCTGCGCCGCGTGCACTTGCTTCGCCTTCTCGAAGAGCTCTTCGATCAGCTCCGGGTTCTGCTCCGGCTCCGCAGGCTTCTTGAGCAGGGCGACGCCGAGCACGATCCCGCCGATCGCCAGCGCCGCGACGAGGCTGATGACCCAGATCTTGAGGCCGCCCTTCTTGTCCTCGAAGTGGCCCTTGTCCAGCGCGGGTGCCTCGGTGGGCTCCGGGTCGAGCGAGTAGCGCCCCGAGGGCGGCGTCAGCCGCATCGCGGCGCGCGCGCGGTTGTCGCCCTCGACGATCGCCTGCATCCCGATCTCGCGGAGCACGTCACGGACCTCGCTGGCGCTGTCCGGTCGCTTGTCGGGCTTCACGGTGATCAGCGAGTCGACGAGCTCCTGGAGCGCCGGCGGGATCACGTCGTCCGGCGGGACGGTGTCCTGCAGCGGCGCCACGTCGTTCGCGAGCTGGAGCGCGAGGATCTCCCGGAAGTCTTCCGAGTCGAAGAGCGCCAGCCCGCTGATCATCTCCCAGATCAAGACGCCGAGGGCGTAGAGGTCGGCGCGATGGTCGACCTTCGACGAACCCTTCGCCTGCTCTGGCGCCATGTAGCCGGGGGTCCCGACCACCATGCCCACCTGGGTCAGGGCGCGAGGGGGCGCAGCCTTGCGGCTACCAGTCGGCGCCGGTGGACGGATCGAGTCGCCGTCCCCGCTGGACTTCACCCGGGCGATACCGAAGTCGAGGACCTTCACGAGCTCCGAGCCGTCGTCGCGCGGCTCGAGCATGACGTTCTCCGGCTTCAGGTCGCGGTGGACGATCCCCTTGCCGTGCGCCGCCGCGAGGGCATCTGCGATCTGACTGGCGATGGCGCAGGCCCGAGGCCACGCGATCGCGCCGTGTCGGTCCATCTCTTCGTGCAGCGAGTGGCCGAGCACCAGCTGCATCACCAGGTAGGCACCGCCTTCGGGAAGGAGGCCGTAGTCGATGGCGCTCGCGACGTGCGGGTGGTCGAGCTTGGCGGTCGCCGTCGCTTCTCGCGCGAAGCGCTCGGCGACTGCGCCGTCGCCCGCGAACTCCGGATGCACGGTCTTGAGCGCGACCCGCTTGCCGAGGGTCAGGTGCTCCGCGATGTAGATCGTGCCCATGCCGCCTTCGCCGAGGCGGTCGAGGATGCGGTAGCGATCGTCGATCGTCCGGCCGATCCACGCGGCGTGGTCGCCGAAGAGCGTGTCCACCTCGGTGTCGAGCTCGACCGACGAGAGGCCGCGGTGCTCGTCTTCGGATCGGGGGGCGCTCAAGAGTCGTCCTCGTCGATGAACGCGTTGGCCTGGAGCAGCTCGTAGAGGGCACGAGCGCGGGAGGGCTCGATGGGATCGAACTTCACGCCGAAGCCGCGCTCCTTGCCCGCCTGCCCGTCGTGGACCCAGCGCACGCGGCCACCGAGCTCGAGCGGGTCCCACGCCGTCGGCGCGGTCAGCAGGACGACGATGGCCTCACCGACGCTCGGAAGATGCCTCGTCTGAACGAACGCGCCCCCCATGCCGAGATCCACCGTGCTCCCTTCGTGTTCCAGCGCCGCGCCCGTGCGGAAGCGCAGGCGCATCTCGAGGGGCATCCGTCTTCCGGAGCGGAAATGTGCGCCCTCTGTCACTGCCCCAGGATACCACCCGACGGGCGGGTCCTAGAAGGGGGAGCGTCACCGAGAATGGGTAGGCTGCGGCGCGCACCCCGCGGGCCCGCGGGCGGAGCCCCTCCAGGGGGGGCCGCGGTCGAGGCCCCTTCAGGGGTGGCCTCGGTGAGCCGCGGATCCAGCAGGTGCCGGGCACGCACGTTTCCGATGGCAGCGAGCATGCTCTCCCGTACGTCCGGGATTCGGGTTTCTAGATCCCCCAGCAGTCGTTTGACCTGTTGGCGCCAGAGGTTGTCCTGCGATCCACACAGATCGCACGGGAGAATCGGGAAGGCCTGGTCCTCCGCGAACTCCGCGAGATCGCGCTCGGCGCAGTAGAGGAGCGGCCGGATGACCGTGTTCCGTCCGTCGTCGCTCACCAGCCGGGCCGGCATCGCGCCGAGGCTCCCGGTGAACATCATGTTGAGCATCAGGGTCTCGATGGCGTCGTCGCGGTGGTGGCCGAGCGCGATCTTGGTGCAGCCGAGCTCCTCGGCGGCGTTGTAGAGGATGCCGCGACGCAGTCGGGAGCAGACCGAGCAGTAGGTCTTCCCTTCGGGCACGTTGCGCTTCACGACCGTGTACGTGTCCTCGGAGAGGATCCGGTGCTCGTAGCCGCGCTCCTCGAGCCAGCTCCGGAGCGGCGTCCCGTCGTAGCCCGGGTGGCCCTGGTCCAGGTGGACGGCCACGAGCTCGAAGCGGATGGGCGCCTTCTTGCGGGCCCGCTCGAGGAGGTGGATGAGCGCGTAGCTGTCCTTGCCGCCGCTCAGGCAGACCATCACTCGATCGCCGTCCTCGACCAGCCCGAAATCTCGGATGCAGTGGCCCATCTGACGCGCGAGCTTCTTCTCGAGGACGGAGTTCACGGGTTCGGTATGCGGGTCCGGTCGGGGCGCGGCAAGGGCGGAACGCCCACGCTCAGCGGCGGGCGGCGCGTTGCAGGGCGGAGGGGGCGTCGCTCAGAGCGCTCCGGACGGCGGCGCTCACGGCCCGCTGTGCCAGCCGCTGGACCTGCTCGCGCTGGTTCCTGCGGGGCGGCTCGCTGCCGGTGGCCGCCCCCGACATCATGCCGCGGAGATCGCGGCCGGGCTCGGAGAGCAGGACCAGACGCACCTCGGCGCGGACGGAGACCTCGGAGCGCTGACGGCGGCGGTCGATGTCCACCACGTTGCCCTCGAGGCGGAGTTTGGGCAGCCGCCGACGCTCGATCTGGCGCCGGTCGCGCTCGTCGATCATCGCGGGCGAGTCGAAGACCTTCACGCCGCGGTGGACGGTCAGCGCCGCCTTCATCTCCTCGCGGAGCGTGCCGATCACCGCTCGACCGGCGCGGGTGTTCGAGCGGTCCGAGATGTCCCCGAGGACGATGACGTAACGGACCCGGTTCCAGGGCGTGCCGCTGCGCGCCTCGGGCACGACGGCGACGGTCGGGTAGCGACCGTTGGTTCCAGTCGTCGCGCGGGGCGCTTGGGCCGGGGGCGTGGGCTCCGGCGCTTCGTTCAACCGCTCGATGGATCGCTCCGCCTGCATCCGAACCGACGCCGACGAGTCGCGCTTCGCGCGTCGGAGCGCGGAGAGCGCGGCCCGATCGCCGAGCCGACCGAGCGCCGTGGCGGCGGCGGCCCGCACCGCGGGGTTCGAGTCGCGAAGCGCGCGCTCGAGGTGCGGCCGGTAGGCGCTGTCGCCTTGGTTGCCCATCGCGAACGCGACCTGGACCTTCACCCGGAAGTCGCTGGCGTTGTGTAGGGAGCGAATGAGCGTCGCGCGATCCTGCGCGACCGACGCGGCCGCGATCAGCAGCACCGCGCCGAGCGCCATCGAGACGGATGCCAACGTCCGGCCGCCTCGCTTCGGGTTCTTCGCTCGCGTCTCTCCCATGTGTCCCATTCGAGGGCTCGCCCGATGCTCCTCGGTGCGTCAAAGCTGCGGGCCGCCGATGTAGGGCGTCAACCGCCGCTATCCCACCCCACCACCGGTACGGGCGATTCGAAGCGCGGCCCGATCCGAGGACGCTCCGCGACCGTCGGTATTCATTGGCCTTCGCTCGGCGTGGCCTCGGTCTGCCCCGCGGCTGCTTCGGCTGCGGTGGAGGTCTCTTCCTCCGACGACGGAGAATTGGGCTCGGCCGGGCCCTCGGGCGGATCGTCCACCGTGGCCGCTTCGCCGATCTCCGGCTCGGGCTCCGGCGCGGGCGGCGGCGTTGCCAGCTCGGCGGCGCTCGGCGCGCCCGGATCGGTGCAGCCGTCTTCGTCCTGGTCGTAGCCGTCGAGCGCCTCCTCGTCGGGGCAGCGATCGTCGACGTCCGGGATGAAGTCCATGTCGTTGTCCGGATCGAGGCAGCCGTCGTCGTCCTCGAAGCCGTCGAAGTCCTCTGGCAGGTGCTTGCACTGATCGACGTCGTCCGGAATTCCGTCCTGGTCGATGTCGGCCATTCGCGGCGCCCAGTCGAAGCCGATGAACGCGCGTACGGTCGCGGTGCCGACGCCGGCGGTGAAGTCGGTGCCGACGCCAGTGCGGATGCTGAGTCCGTGACGGCGGATGCCGACGCCGAGGTCGCCGCCGATCGCGCTCCGCGGGCCACCGCCGAACGGGTCACGCGCGTCGAGCGCGCCGCGGACCTCCGCGAAGACGAGGAGGTCCGGCACGACGGGGATGGGCACCTTCACGCCGACGCCGAAGAGGAGCTCGTCGCGGAACTCGATCGGGTTGCCGGCGCCGTCGGTGCCGAGCGGTCGCTTCTCGAAGCGATGACGCCAACCGAGGGAGAGACCGGCGCCGGCGCCGAAGATGTGGAAGTCGCCGATGGCGCGCGCTTCGAGTGTCGCGGCGCCTTCACCGCTGAACGCGTCCTCCGTTCCCGCGGGAATGTTCACCGCCGCCATCAGCGCGATGCCGGGCCCTTCGGTGCGTTCACGTGGGACGTCGAAGGTCTCGCCGAAGACTCGGAGGCGAGCGACGACGCGCGGGTCCCCCATCGCCTGGGCGGCGATGGGGCCGAGACCGTCTCGGAGCGGGGTCTCGTCGGCCACCTGGTAGAGGACCAGCGGCACGTCGAGCGCGAGGGCGAAGCGACCGCCGATGCCGACCTGCGCGAGGAGGTTCGCCGCGAGGCGGTGGCTGATGACGTCGTCGCCGCCGGCGGTGAGCGGGCCCTTCGCGTAGTGGCTCCAGAGCCCGACGTTCCAGCGCCAGGGACCGGGCACGCTGGTGCCCTGCATTCCGAGGAAGCCGTCGTAGTCGAGGGTCGGCCGGAAGCGCTGGACGTCGACGGAGCGCTGAGCGGACGCGGGGGTGGCGCAGAAGAGGAGAGCGACCAAGACGGCGTAGCGCATCGCGGGCGCAGGGTACCGCGCGCGGAGCCGGAGAAAACCCCCTTCTGCGGGCGAGTCGTTCCGGGCGCTGGCGTAAGGCGTGGGTCTGCTATCGTGCCCGCTCGCCATGGCCGTCCGATTCTTCGCCTGCTGGAGCCTCCTCTTCGTCCTCGCCGCCTGCACCCCGCAGGGGGATCCGGGCATCGGGTCCGAGGGCTACTCCGA
The DNA here is from genome assembly GCA_017644045.1 of Deltaproteobacteria bacterium. GTDB lineage: Bacteria > Myxococcota_A > Polyangia > Polyangiales > Houyiibacteriaceae > UBA1660. Next base: position 212,335 of record JAEPMI010000004.1, on the reverse strand, counting down.
TGACTTCGAGCGGAGCCAGCTGGGCGACGACTGGAACAACACCGGCGGCCCCTGGCAGGTGCGCGACGGTGCGCTCCATGTCCGTGGGGCGCGCAACCGACCGCTCTGGCTGCGACGGACCCTACCGCGGGACGTCCACATCGAGTTCGACGTGAAGAGCGACTCGCCGGAAGGCGACATCAAGGTGGAGGTCTTCGGTGACGGCTCGAGTCGGGCCACGACCGAGAGCTACACCGCCACCAGCTACGTGGTGATCTTCGGCGGCTGGGGGAACTCGACCAACCTCATCGCACGCATGGACGAGCACGGCTCCGACCGCGCGGAGGGGCCCCGCAACCCGGTCGAGCAGGGCCGCACCTATCACATCGTGATCGAGCGCGAGGGCGACACCATTCGCGCCGAGGTCGATGGCGAGCTCTTGGCGGAGATGGAGGATCCCGAGCCCCTCGAGGGGAGAGGGCACGATCACTTCGCCTTCAACAACTGGCAGAGCGAGCTGACTTTCGACAATCTGAAGATCTCGCCTCTGTGAGCTGCGAAGCATGAGCCGACGTTGATGAAGCCCAGCGAGTTCGATGCGCGTCTGGCGGATCTCGAGAACGAGATCACGAAGCTGCGCGCGATCTACGAGCAGTGGTTCCAGGGCATCGAGCGCGTGCCCCCGGTTCGGATGCGCGAGCGGCTCGACCGACAGGTACGGCGCATGCGGCGCGAGGCGCCGAACAACACTGCGTTGCGCTTCAAGTACCAGACGATCTTCCAGCGCTGGATCACCTTCACCCAGTACTGGGACCGGATCACCCGGCGCATCGAAGAGGGCACCTACGCGCGGGACATTCGCCGGGCCAAGCGTCGCCGCGCGGCGGCGGAGCGACAGGTCGAGGCGGTCGACGAGGGGCCGAAGTCGGTCGAGGTCGACATGGACTTCGACAGCATGGACATGGACGCCGAGATCAACGCCGCGCTCGCCGCCCTCGGCAGCGTCGGTCCGTCGTCCAAGCCGCCGCCCAGCCAACCCAAGGCGTTGAGCCTGCCGAACATGGACCTGGACGAGCACCCGGCGGAGTCGAAGCGACCGCCGCCGCGCCCACAGCCACCGGCGCGGACGATGGCGAAGCCGCCGCCCCCACCGGGGCGCCCGGCGCCGCCACGGCCGCCGGCTCCTCCCGGTCGGCCCGCACCCCCGCCGCCACCCCGACCCGCCCGGTCCGAAGGGCTTCGGGACGACGACGTCCGGCGCATCTTCGACCGCTACGTCGAGGCTCGGAAGAGCGTCGGCAAGCGACCGGACGGGGTGAGCTACGAGAAGCTCGCCTCCCAGATCCGAAAGATGGAGCCGAAGCTCCAAAAAAAGCACGCGGGCAAGCGGATCGACTTCGAGGTGGTCGTGAAGGACGGCAAGGTGGGCCTGAAGCCCGTGGCTCGTCGGAAATCGGGCGACGATTGAGCCCGAAGGCCCCCACCGAGGGCACATCTCCTCCTTCCCATTCGGCCGAGCCATCTGGTAGCGTTCGCCTTCTTCCGTGGGCAGCGACGACGACACAAGAGACCGGCGGGCCAGTGACGTGCCGCTCGATCTCATCAAGGAACGGGATGCCTTCGTGCGCTCGTTCCTGAAGAAGGGCGTCGAGTACACGGAGCAGCTCCTTCGCGAGAACGGAGAGCTCCGGGAGGAGCTCGACCAACTGCGCGACGACAACACGAGCTTGCGCGCGCAGGTCGCCAGCGACGACGCCATCCGCGAGCTACTCGTCACCGTCGAAGAGCTCCGCAAGGAGCGCGACCGGCTGGTGCAGCGCTCGCAGAAGCTCGAAGACACGGAAGCGGAGCACGCTGGGCGGCAGGCGAAGATCGAGCAGGAGATCAACGACCTGGCGAACCTCTATGTCGCCGGGTTCCAGCTGCACGCGTCGCTCTCACCTCGGCGGGTGGTTCGCCACGTCTGCGACATGCTCGGCCAGCTGGTCGGGGCCGAAGCGTTCGTGCTCTACCTGGTCGACTCGTCGAAGACGATCGTGCCGCTCGCCCACGAAGGGCTCGAAGAGGCACCGAGCTCGATCGACGAAGGCGTCGGTCCGGTCGGCGAAGCCATCCTGACCTCGCTCCCGATCATTCGCGAGCGAGACCTGCACGGCGGGAGCATCGACGACCCCGTCGCCGTCATTCCACTCACGGCCGAGGGCCGAGCGGTCGGAGCCATCAGTGTGGTCCGGGTGCTCAGTCAGAAGAACGAATGGGCGAACGTCGACCATGAGCTCTTCCAACTCATCGGCCATCAGGCTGCGGTGGCGATGATCGCCGCCAACCTCTACGACACGGACAAGGGCCCCAAGGATGCACTCGCGGGCCTGTCGGAGAAACTCGGATCATGAGCGAGCATTCATGTCTCGTGGTCGAAGACTCGCCCATGATGCGGCAGCTGTTGGTCTTCGCCCTGGCTCGAATCAAGAAGCTGAAGGTCACCGAGGCGGAAGACGGAGTCGATGGGCTCCGCAAGCTCGCCGGTGGCAAGTTCGACCTGGTGATCACCGACATCAACATGCCCATCATGGATGGGCTGAAGCTGGTGAAGCGGATCCGCGGCGACGAGACCCACAAGGACGTCCCGATCATCATCATCACCACCGAGGGCTCGCAGGAAGACCGCCAGCGAGCGATGGCCCTCGGCGCGACCGCCTACATCACGAAGCCGATCCAGGCGCCGCAGGTGATCGCGAAGGTGAAAGAGCTGCTGTCACTCGAGTAGCGCCGAAGGCGCACTCGAGTCGCCCTGACCCTCCCCCTTCTTCGGGGAGCGAGCTACGGCTGGGTCCGAAAACGGAACCCTGCGCGCTCACACATGGTGAGGGAGAGGGCGTGGCCTTCGGCCCGAAGACGGACCTCTTCCCACACAGGGTGAGGGAGAGGGCGAGGGTCAGGGTGAGGGAGCTGACGCCGCTACGCGGCGTTCAGCTGACCGTCCAGGTGTGACCTTCGCGCAGCAGCGACTTCAGGTCCGCGCCCTTCGCGCGCTCTTCGGCCATCTGCACCTGCTGGCGGACCGACTCGTCGTAGACCGGTCCGTCTTCGCGGTAGAGCACGCCGAGCGCCTTCACGTCGGGGAGGTCGGCGATGAGCCAGGCGATGTTCCGGTTGGTCTCGTCGTGCACGAGGAGGTCGGCTTCAGTGATGCCGTTCTCGCCGAGCGTGACGATCTCGGCGGAGAGCGTCTGCGGGTTCAGCCGCACGCCCATCTCGCCGTTTTTGCCGAACGTCATCGGCTGACCGTGCTCCAGCCAGAGCTGGTGCTGCGGGCCCTTCTTCCGATCGGTGATCAGGTCGAAGACACCGTCGTTGAAGACGGGGCAGTTCTGCAGGATCTCGACGAAGGACGCGCCCTGGAACCGGTGGGCGGCCTCGAGCACGTCGGGGAGCTGCTTCGAGACGTCGTAGCCGCGCGCCACGAAGCGGGCGCCGGCGCCGAGCGCGATGCGCACCGGCGTGACCGGCTGGTCGATCGACCCGTAGGGCGAGCTCGGCGAGATCTGACCGACGTCGGAGGTCGGCGAGTACTGGCCCTTCGTCAGACCGTAGATCTGGTTGTTGAAGAGCAGGTACTGCAGGTTCACGTTCCTCCGCAGCACGTGGAGCATGTGGTTGCCCCCGATGCTCAGCGAGTCGCCGTCGCCGCTGATGACCCACACGTCGAGGTCGGGGCGGACCACCTTGAGTCCAGTGGCGAACGCCGGCGCGCGACCGTGGATGGTGTGGAAGCCGTACGTGTTCATGTAGTACGGGAAGCGCGACGAGCAGCCGATGCCGGAGATGAAGACCGTGTTCTCCAGCGTCGCGCCGACCTTCGGCAGCGTGCGCTGCACGGCGGCCAGGATCGCGTAGTCGCCACAACCGGGACACCAGCGGACCTCCTGGTCCGAGCTGAAGTCCTTCTTGGTGAGGGGTGCGTTCTCAGTCATCAGTCCGTCCTCAGGCGACCGCGCTCGGGCGAGCGTCGCTACCGCCGGGCAGGTGGGTTTCGATCATCTCCACCAGCTCCGAGACCCGGAAGGGCTGGCCGGCGATCTTCTGGTGGCCGATGGCGTCCGTGAGCAGCTCCGCGCGGAGAAGCTTCAGGAGCTGGCCATCGTTGAGCTCCGCGATGATGACCTTGTCGAAGGACTTCATCAGATCTTCGAGGCCACGCGGGAGCGGCCAGATGTTGCGGAGGTGGAGGTGCGCGACCTTCGCGCCCTTCTTCATCGTGTGCTGCACGGCCTGGCGGATGGAGCCGTAGGTCGAGCCCCAGCCCACCACCAGCACGTCGCCACCGGCTTCGCCGAGCTCGAGGGTGGCCTCGGGCACGTCCTTCGCGACGTTGGCCACCTTCTGCGCGCGGAGCTTCACCATCGCGTGGTGGTTGTCCGGGTCGTAGCTGATGTGGCCGCTGTGCTGGTTCTTCTCGAGACCGCCGATGCGGTGCTGGAGCCCCGGCGTGCCGGGCTTGGCCCACACGCGCGCGAGCGTCTCCGGATCGCGCTGGAAGGGAAAGAAGCCCTCCGTGTCGGTGTGGAAGTGGACCGGGAAGGGCGCGATGGCGTCCAGGTCGGGGAGCTTCCAGGGCTCGGCGCCGTTGGCGATGTAGCCGTCGGTCAGGAGCACGACCGGCGTCATGTACTTCGTCGAGAGGCGCACCGCTTCGATGGCCATGTGGAAGCAGTCACCGGGCGTCGCGGCGGCGAGCACGATGAGCGGCGCGTCGCCGTTGCGCCCCCAGACGGCCTGGAAGAGATCGGACTGCTCCGTCTTGGTCGGGAGACCGGTCGAGGGGCCGCCGCGCTGCACGTCGCAGACGATGAGCGGGAGCTCGGTCGCGATGGCCAGGCCGATGGCTTCGCCCTTGAGCGCGACGCCGGGACCGGAGGTGCCGGTCACGCCGACCGCGCCACCGAAGCTCGCGCCGATCGCTGCGCAGACCGCCGCGATCTCGTCCTCCGCCTGGAAGGTGGTGACCCCGAGGTGCTTGAGCTTCGCGAGATTGTGCAGGAGCGAGGACGCCGGCGTGATCGGGTAGCTGCCGTAGAAGACCGGGAGCGACGCGAGCTTACCGCCCGTCGCCAGGCCCCAGGCGAGCGCCTGGTTGCCGTCGATGTTCCGGTACTCGCCGGGCTCGAGCTCCGCCTTCGGCACCTGGTACACGCCGATGCCGCTCGGCATCTCGGCGCTCTCGCCGTAGATGTGGCCCGCGTTGAGCGCGAGGATGTTCGCCTGCGCGATGTCTGGCTTCTTGGCGAACTTCTTCTCGAGCCAGTCGACGGTCGACTGACGGTCGCGGCCGAAGAGCCAGAACATCAGACCCAGGGTCCACATGTTCTTGGTGCGGCCCGCGTCCTTGGCGCCGAGGCCGAGCTCCGCGACGGCGTTGAGCGAGAGCTTCGAGATGTCGAGGTCGAGCAACCGGTAGGGATCGGTCGAGCCGTCTTCGAGCGGGTTGGTGTCGTAGCCGGCCTTCTTGAGATTGCCCTTGGTGAACGCGCCGGTGTTGACCACCAGCAGCCCGCCGCGCTTGAGCTCGGGCAGGTTCACCTTGAGCGCCGCTGGGTTCATCGCGACCAGTACGTCGGGCGCATCCCCTGGCGTGAGGATGTCGTGGTCGGCGAAGTGGATCTGGAAGCCGCTCACGCCGTAGGTCGTACCGGCAGGCGCTCGGATCTCGGCGGGGAAGTCCGGGAAGGTCGCGAGGTCGTTGCCCATTAGGGCGGTCGCGGTGGTGAACTGCATGCCGGTCAGCTGCATGCCGTCACCGGAGTCACCGGCGAAGCGGATGACCACCGAGTCCAGCAGCTCCCGGGGGAGCTCGCTCGCAGTTCCGTTGGCTTTTTCGACGTCGCTCATGGGGGGGTCCTATACGAGGGGCGAGCCTCACGTTCCACCGGAAAGGCCTCGCGCACGATGAGGTTTCGCCCACCATTGACCCATCGAAGCCGGCGCGCCAGCAAAAAATGCGCATTGTCCCATCGGGTTGGTCGGGTATAACGCCGAGCACCCGCTGCTCGTGCCTTGCTAGGCTCCGGCGGCCATGACGGAGATCAAGGTCTGTGGGCTCACCCGCCCGGAGGACGCCGAGCGTTGCGCCGCCCTCGGTGTAGACGTGATCGGACTGAACTTCTGGCCTGGCACCCCACGATGCGTGGACGTCGCCACTGCCCGTTCGATCCTCGAGCAATGGTCGGGCGAGGTCGTCGCGGTCTTCGTCGACCCGACCCCCGAGCGAGTGGCGGAGGTGCGCGAGGCGACCGGCATCTCGTGGGTCCAGCTCCACGGCGACGAGTCGCCGGCCTTTCTCGCGTCGCTCCAGCCCCATGCGTACAAGGCCGTCGGCGTGGCGGACGCTGCCGACGTCACCAGCGCGCGGCGCTTCGGCGGCGACCACCTCCTGCTCGACGCGCGGGTGCCGGGCGCGATGCCGGGCGGCACCGGCCACGCCTTCGACTGGGCGCTCGCCGAAGCGATCGCCGCCGAGCGCTCGCTGACCCTCGCTGGTGGTCTCCGCCCCGACAACGTCGCCGAGGCCATCGCGCGCATCCGACCCTTCCGCGTCGACGTCGCGAGCGGCGTCGAGTCGGCGCCGGGGATCAAGAGCGCGGCGCTGCTGGAGGCGTTCGTCGCGGCCGTGCGTGACGCGGACGATCGCTCGGCGACATAGCGACCCGGGCGCATTCTGGTTCTGCGTGTAAGATCCCGCTCCCCCATGCGCGCGACCATCGATCTCCCCCCCGGTTTCGACCCGGTCACCGGCCGCTTCGGCGACTTCGGCGGCCGCTTCGTGGCCGAGACCCTCGTCCCCGCTCTCGACGAGCTGACCGAAGCCTTCTACTCGGCCTGGAACGACCCCGCGTTCCGCAAGGAGCTCGACGCGCTCCTCGCCGACTACGTCGGTCGGGAGACGCCGCTCTACCATGCGGAGCGTCTCTCGGAGGCCGTCGGCGCGGAGGTCTGGCTCAAGCGCGAGGACCTCGCGCACACCGGCGCTCACAAGGTGAACAACACGGTCGGCCAGGTGCTCCTGGCCAAGCGGATGGGCAAGACGCGCATCATCGCGGAGACCGGTGCCGGTCAGCACGGCGTCGCCACGGCGACCGCCTGCGCGCTCCTCGGCTTCCCGTGCGAGGTCTACATGGGCGCCGAGGACGTCCGGCGGCAGGCACCCAACGTGAAGCGGATGGAGCTGCTCGGCGCCACCGTCCACGCGGTCGAGTCCGGCTCGCGGACGCTCAAGGACGCGATGAACGAGGCGCTCCGCGACTGGGTCACCAACGTCGAGACCACCTACTACTGCGTGGGCTCCGCCGCCGGGCCGCACCCGTACCCCTTGCTCGTGCGCGAGCTGCAGGCAGTCGTCGGTCGTGAGGCGCGCGAGCAGTGCCTGAAGCAGATGGGCGAGCTCCCGGACGCGGTCGTCGCCTGCGTCGGCGGCGGGAGCAACGCCATCGGGATCTTCGCGGGCTTCCTCATCGATCAGGTCCAGCTCATCGGAGTCGAGGCCGCCGGCGAGGGGCTGGAAGGCAAGCACGCCGCGCCGCTCAACGCGGGCAAGGTGGGCGTGCTCCATGGCGCCAAGAGCTTCTTGCTGCAGACCGAGGACGGTCAGATCGACGAGGCGCACTCGATCAGCGCGGGTCTCGACTACCCGGGCGTCGGTCCCGAGCACTCGTATCTCCTGCACACCAAGCGCGCGCGCTACGTCGCCGCCACCGACGCCGAGGCGCTGGCCGCGTTCCAGCAGCTCGCGCGCCTCGAAGGGATCCTCCCTGCGCTCGAGAGCTCGCACGCCGTGGCCGCGTGTTGGCCGCTGGCGAAGGAGCTCGGCGCGAACGCGAAGCTGCTCGTCTGCCTCTCGGGTCGCGGCGACAAGGATCTCGACACCGTGCTGGCGGCGCTCGAGGTGAAGAAGGGAGCGCACTGATGGGGCGCATCTCCGATGCCATGGTGAAGGCCGGCGGCGAAGACCGCGCGGCGCTGATCATCTATCTCTGTGCCGGCGACCCTTCGCTCGAGGTGACCCCAGCGCTCATCCGCGCGGCCGCCGAGGGTGGCGCCGACATCGTCGAGATCGGGATGCCCTTCAGCGACCCGACCGCCGACGGTCCCGCCATCCAGAAGGCGAGCGAACGCGCCCTGAAGGGCGGCGCCACCATGGCGGGCTTGCTGAAGGCCGTCGCCGAGGTGCGCGCGAGCGGCTGTGACGTGCCGCTGCTCCTCTTCGGCTACTACAACCCGATCCTCGCGATGGGGGAGGAGACGCTCTGCGAGCGCGCCGCCGAGGCCGGCATCGACGGCCTCTTGGTGGTCGACCTGCCGATGGAGGAGGCGGGGCCGCTCCGCGCCGCCGCGTCGGCGAAGGGGCTCGATTGGGTGCCGCTCGTCGCGCCCACCAGCGGCACCGAGCGCGCGGAAGAGATCGCCACCACCGCGACCGGGTTCGTCTACTACGTGTCGATGACCGGCGTGACCGGTTCGAAGGCGACCGACCTCCAGTCCGCGGCGTCCACCGCCGCGTCGCTGCAGAACGAGACCCACAAGCCGGTCGCCGTCGGCTTCGGCATCCGTGAAGCCAGCGACGCCGCGGTGGTCGCGGCCAAGGCGAGCGGCGTCGTCGTCGGCAGCGCGGTCGTGCGCACCATCGAGCGCGAGGGCGCGAACGCGCCGGCTGCCGTGCGCGAGCAGGTCGCGGCGCTCGCCGTCGGCTGCAAGCGGTGACCGACCCGGGCGTCCCGGAGTCCGAGGAGCTGCCCGAACGCTGGGATGCCCACTGGTCGATCTTCGGGCCGTGCTCCGGGGGCGGCTACGCCATCTACTTCAGCGGCGGGCGCATCTGGCACCACACCTTCGGCGACGAAGCTCCCCCCGGTTACGGGAGCCATGTCCGCAGCGAGTCGCTCGAGGAGTTCGCCGCCGGTCCACGTCCCGAGCGAAAGGTGCTCCGCTGGCTGAAGACGCACGGTCACCTGCCCCAGGAACGCTGAAGCCGGGCGGGGCATCGTCGCCATGGGTATTCGGATTCGTCGAACCGTGAGACCCGTGCGCCGAGTGCCGCTACCATTGGGTATGTTCTGCGCCAAAGCGCCCACACTGGTCGCATTGAGTTTGGTGGCGGGTTGTTATCTGTCCCACCAGATCGGCGACTCGCCGCCGAGCGATGCCGCCACCCCCGACGCGGTGGTTCCCCCAGACGTGGCGGAGTGCGGCGAGACGGGGACGCCCGACCTCCAGATTCGAATCTCGGTCGACGTGGCGGAGCGACTCCCCTCGACCACGACCGACGGGCCCGTGCTCACCCGCGTCGAGGGGAGCTGCGGTCGCCCTCCCATCGAGGGTGTCACCGCTCGGCGGGGCGAGGTGGCCTGGCGCGATCTCGATCGGAGCTGCGCCCCGTATCGCGTGACCCTCGGCCTGGAGGGAGCAGGCCTCCGCTCCTTCTACGAGGTTCGAGAGAACCTGTGCGCGTCGGTGACCTTCGGGAGGGACGAGCCCGCTTCGGTCGAGAGGCCCGACGAGGCGCTCACCACGCGAGGCATTCGGGTGGATGGTCTGGCGCCCAGCGAACGTGCTTTCATCAGCGGACCCCAGCTCCGCTTCGTCCCTCGTGCCACCGATATCTCCGACGACATCACCTTGAGCTACTCCGAGGCCGACGGTCCCTTCGATACGTATGCGTTGGTCTTCGACATCGACGATGCCCTCTATCGAGCAGACGACGGTAGCGAGCGCCTCTTCGTCGGATCTGTGCCGGTTCGAATCAACGGTCTCTGGCGGGGTTCGACGATTCCATCCCATGGCTCGTCTCTCGATGCTTCTGGAGAGGAGATCTCGGTCGGCAACCGACCCTTCCGACTTCGGATCGGTGAGTGGCCCGGTACCGATGGTCCTCGCTATGCCGAAGGCGAGGTGCGATTCCATCCGCCGCATGGCGACGCTCTAGATTCGCCTGCTTCGGGTACCGCGGCTCTCCTTCGGACCGACGACGCCACCCTGGAGGGAGAGATCCCCGTGTTCCCGGACGGCCCTTGGGGAAGTTTCGAGTATCGGTCGATCACCGCCTTCGACGATGCAGGAGCCGTGCTTGCAACGGTGGCGTTGGACGAGACGACGACCGACGTCACCGTGCGCGACCTGACGGCGCGACCTCGTCCATCGGGCGACTTCTTCAGCGAGGCCCGGGTCGAGATCGCGCCTTCGGACTGGCCTCGGGTCCGGGTGACGATTTCCGATGGGTCCCGCGACTGGATCGTCGTCTACGTCGCTCCGGTGGATCTGATCGAGCTCGAGCCCGCGTCGCTCCCACTGCCTGCAGGGCTGTCGTACGAAGACTTCGCGTTCCATCCGCCCTTCGCCTACGTGGAGGTCGAGTACGTCGAGCCCCTTGCACCCGAGGCGCGAATGTCGGACCAGATCCCCACCCCGTCGGTGGTCGTTCCCTTCGAGCGGGTGGAGTTCGTCTACGACCTCGACGAGTAGGGCCGAATCGCGTGGGCGGGTGGCGAAAGCGACACCGGTGCAGCTCGGCCTTTGACGAATCCGTCCGGTGATGCCATGCCTTCGAGCCAACGATGGATGTAACGAAGATCCTAGCCGCCAACCTCCGAGTGCTCCGCGAGCTGCGCGGGAAGCTCGGTCAGCTCGAGCTCGGCCAGCGCGTCGGAGTGTCGCGCCGGACCATCGCGCGGCTCGAGAGCGCCGAGGTCGGCGATCCCGGCGTCGAGCAGGTGCGCGGCCTCGCCGCGGCGCTCGACGTGCCCTTCGATCTCTTGGTCTCGCGCCGCCTGGTGCCGGTGACCATCCCGGTCCCGACCGACATTCGTGAGCGCCTCGAGTCGGGCGACTCGGCCGAGCTGCTCGCCAAGATCGTTCGCGTGATCGACGAGACGCCGCGCCGCTGAGGGCGGCTACTCGACGTCGAGCACGTAGCCGAAGGTGCGCGCGTCGAAGGGCGCCGAGACCTTCAGGAAGTACTCACCCGCCGCGAGGTCGGCGAGCTCGATCACCGGGCAGTCGTTGTCCACGGTCGGTGCGCCCGTGCCACGGAGCGTGAGTCCGTCGCTCGCGAGGAGCTGCAGCGAGAGCCCCACGGGCGGGTCGGTACAGGCGACGGCGCCACCAGCGAGCATGCTCGCCGTGAGCGGTCCACCAGCGTGCGTGAAGGTGAAGTGGTCCACGTCGCAGCGGCCGCCGGTGATCGCGTCGATGGCGAGCGGGGGCGTGAAGACGTTGGCGCCGGTCAGGTCGTCGTTCGGCTCGACCTCGTTGAGCGCGCCGGCACCCAGCTCCGCGCGGCAGCGCTCGTCGCAGCCATCGCCCGAGGTGGTGTTGCCGTCGTCGCACGTCTCGCTGTGTTCCGGCGAGCCGCCGTTGCCGCATTCGGGGCGCACGGCGAGCAGCTCGTAGGCGGCCCCGCCGGTGGTGCTGGCGTCGATGCCCACGAAGTAGGTGCCGGCCCGCGGCGCGACGAAGGAGAAGTGCTCGTCCTGCTCGCCGCCACAGACGTCGATGCCGTCGCCGGGCTGGCAGCGCCGGTCGTCGCACGAATCGAGCACGTAGATGGCCGGGTTCACCAGCTCGCCGGGCGGCACGCTGAGGTGGAAGTGCCACTTCTCGCCGGCTTCCATCTCGACCGCGAAGAAGCCGTCCGCACCCGGGGTCGACTCACCGGTGCACGCGGCGAGGTCGCGGAAGTCGTCGTTGAGGCTCGTCAGATCGATCGGGATGCTCGTGGAGCTCGAGACCACCATCGGCACGTCACCGCTGCAGGTGTCGGCGAGCTCCATCCCCTCGGCGCTCATGTCGGCGTTCATGTAGAGTTCCTCCGGGTAGAGGTCGCAGCCGAGCAGGGGAAGGAGGAGGAGCGAGAAGCGAAGGGTGCGCATCATCAGCGGAGGTAGGGGTTCGTCTCGAGCGTGCTGCCGGTCATCGGGCTCACCGGCGCCGTCTCCACGGTGGGCTCCGCCATGGCGGGTGCCATGCGGGCGCGCCGGCCGCGGCGAGAGCGCTGGACCTCGGGCTCGTCGGCTTCGGCGGTCCCGGCTTCGGCGGTCGGCGTTTCGGCGGTCGGCGTTTCGGCGGTCGGCGCCTCGGCTTCGGCGGTCGGCGCCTCGGCTTCGGCGGTCGGCGCTTCGGCTTCGGCGGCCGGCGCTTCGGCTTCGGCGGTCGGCGCTTCGGCGGTCGGCGCTTCGGCGGTGGTTTCTTCTTCTGGCGTCGGCGGGTCGGCCGGCTCTCGCAGGAGCACGAAGAGGGCGACGCCGAGCATCGCGAGGCCACCGAGGCCGAGCGCGAAGGCGAGCAGGCCCGTGCGGCGCGCAGGTGCCGGCGCCGGGGCTCGGTGGTCGGGCGCGGAGGTCAGGGTAGCGACCGTCTTGCCGGTCGGATCGACCCGCGCGGTCTCCGCGGGTGTCTCGTGCCAGGCGCCGCGGCTCTCCGCGTCCAGGAGGCTCAGGCGACCATCGAGCTTGGGCACCGCGAAGACGTCGCTCGCGACGATGGGCACGGCGACCGAGCCGCGCAGGCTCTCGAGGTGACCACGTACGGCCTCGCGCCGCGCGGCGAGCTCCTCACCGAAAGCCTCCTCGATGAAGTCGGCGACCTCGTCGTTCGTCGCGACCCAGTTGGCGTCGCGGGCGGCCCGCTCGAGCGCCTTGGCGAAGGCGCGCGCGGACGAGAAACGCTCTTCCGGGTCGCGCGCGAGGGCGTGCATGGTGACCGCGTCCAGCTCCTCCGGGCACTCGACGACGTGACTCGGTAAGGGGATGGGCTTGTGGATGACGGCCATCAGCGTGGCGACGTCGGCATCACACTGGAAGAGGCTGTGGCCGACCAGGATCTCCCAGAGCATGATGCCCATCGCAAAGATGTCGGCGCGGGCGTCGATGTCTTCCGCGCGGGCCTGCTCGGGCGCCATGTAACAGGGCTTGCCCTTGACGGTGCCGGGGCGCGACGAGGTGATCCGGGCCGCGGCGCGCGCGACCCCGAAGTCGGTGATGCGACCGATGCCGTCGGCACCCACCAATACGTTCTGCGGCGAGACGTCGCGGTGGACGATGTCGAGCGGGCTGCCGTGGTCGTCGACGAGGTTGTGCGCGGCGTGCAGTCCCTTCGACGCGTCGAGGAGCAGCCGAATGCCCAGCCGCGCGCGCTCCGCGGGGTTGGGGGCCTTCTCGAGGAGCTCCTCGAGGGTGAAGCCGTCCACGTACTCCATCACGACGTAGGGGCCGAGCGGACCCTCGCCGACGTCGACGATGCTCACCGCGTTCGGGTGATGCAGCCGCGCGGCGAGGCGCGCCTCGTCGAGGAGCATCGAGACGAACGCCTTCTCGCGGACCAGGTGCGGGTGCAGGACCTTCACCGCGAAGAGACGCTGGAACCCACCCATGCCCTCGAGGCGGGCGAGGTAGACCATCCCCATCCCGCCCTGTGCGATCTCCGCCACCAGCTCGTGGCGACCGAGGAGTCGACGTTCGGGCAGGCTCTCCATCAGAACGCTCCCTCGAGGAGGAGACCGCCGGCGCGGGGACCCACGCTCGGCACCAGACGCACTCGGGTGTCGTCCGGCTCGTCGTCGCCGCCCCAATCGGTCGCGACCGCGGCGATGACGATGGTCGCCAGTCCGACGGCGGCCGTCGACATGCCGAGGATCCAGGTGCGCCGGATCCGGTCCTGGCCGTCCTCCCAGCGCTCGCGGGTGGGGTTGGCCTCGTAGCGGTCACTCCCGGCGAACGTATCGACGAGGGACCAGACCATCACCGCGCCGAGGGCCGCGGTCACACCGAGACCGACGAAGGTCAGCGCCGGCGGCAGGCCGGAGCTCTCGGGCTCGTCGATCACGGGCTCGGGGTCGTCGACGATGGGCTCCGGCTCGGGCTCCGGTTCCGGCTCGGGTTCCTCGGCGACGGCCTCCGGCGCGTCGAAGCTCTCGTCGAGCGTCGTGCCGGCCTCCGCCGTCAGCGAGCGTGAGACGGATCGGCCGTCGAAGCGTGCGACGAGCTCGTGACTGCCGGGGAGCAGGTAGAGCGCGTGGCTCTCGGCCTCCTCGAGGCTCACCAGGCGCCCGTCGGTCGTGAGCGTACAGGGCTCGGAGCAGGTGACGTTCAACCGAGTCAGCTCGCTTTCGACCTCGCCGATGGTGCTCGTGGCGAGCGCGGCAGTGTCGGCGTCGTCCGGGTACTCGCGCTGCGCTCGGAGCGAGAGCGTCGCGGCGCGGGCGTGGTTCCCGGCGGAGCGATGGCTTCGGATGGCGCTTCGCAGCGCAGCCGGCGCAGGTGCGGCCCGGTGGGCCAGCTCGAAGAGCTGAGCGGCTTGAGCGTGGTCGCCACGGAGCTGTGCCCGTTGCCCTTCTTCGAACGCCCGGGCTGCGGCCGCCGTGTCGTTCTGCGCGTGGGTGCTCGACGCGAAGATGCCGAACGCCGACACCACGCCGAGGGCGCAGAAGTGAAACAGCCACCGCACGGCGCGAACTATAGCAGAGGAACGTACGGTTGCCGCTACAAAGGGGGTGGATCTTTCCGTGGCCACGAATGGCGTCAGGGGAGGGCCGATTCGCACCAATCGCCGACCGCTGGGGGTGTCCTGAGGCTCCTCAGGGCGACGCGAAGCTCTCGGTGAAGATCGGCACCTCGGTTGGCTCGTGGCTGCCCTCGCCGGTGCGGCCGAGCTGACCGAGATCGTTCGCGCCCCAGCAGAGCACTCGGTGGTCGAGGGTGGCGCCGCACGTGAAGCGACCGCCGAGCGCCAGGCTCGCGAAGCGGAGGTCGGGGTGGACGGCGACGGGGACGAGCTCGGGCGGCCCTGCCGGCAGTCCCAGCTGGCCCGCCGAGTTGTCGCCCCAGCCGTAGGCGCGTCCCTCGGCGTCGAGCGCGCAGGTGTGCGCGGCGCCCGGAGTGACCACGTCGAGGTCGCCGCCGAAGTCGAGACCGGATTCGCCGCCGGCGAAGATGGCGGCGGCCTCCGCGCCGAGCGCCACGGTCGTCGGTTCGACGCGATCGCTCTCGTCGCCGACGCCGAGCTCCCCCCGCGCGTTGCGACCGAAGCAGAGAACCGCGCGGGACTCGTCGATCACGCAGGTGTGGTGCGGACCCGCGGCGACGGCGCGCACGGCCGGGAGCACCGGGTAGGGCGCGGGGCTGACCTCCGTCGGCTCGGGCGTGGGGCCGACCTGGCCGAAGCCGGCGTGGCCCCAGCAGCGGAGCGGTCCGACGCCGTCTTCCTCGAGCGCGATGGCGCAGTTGTGGCGAGTCCCGGCGGCGAGTCGGAAGCCCACGACGTCAGCGCCGTCCCAGCCGCCGCCGTTCACGCTCCGCGGCCCACAACACTCGGCGTCGGGCTCGCCGAGCTGACCCCAGCGCGCGTCGCCGAAGCAGATCACGGCGTCGGAACCTGCGATGCAGCCGTGCAGTCCACCGAGGCCCATGCTCGCGAGCGCATCTGAGAACCCGATGCTCGAGCGCACGACGCCCTCGATCGTGTCGTCGGGGTCGACGCCCAGTTGGCCGCCCTCGTTGTTGCCCCAGCAGGTGAGCTCCGGTCCGTCGCCGCGACTCTCGGGGTCCATCACGCACGCGTGCGCCGCGCCGACGTCGAAGGGACCGCGGTCGTCCCAGTTCGCGTACCACCAGAGCTCGCCGACGCCCGGCGACGCGACCCGCGCGAGCTGGTCGTTCGGGTTGCCGCCCCAGCAGCGCGCCCGCGTCTCCTCGCCGCCGAAGACGTCGTCTCCGGTCGAGAGGAGCACGCACGCGTGGACGTCGCCGGCGCGCACGGTGACGACCTCGTCGGCGAAGGTCTCCGTCCCAGCGTCGGAGACGCCGCGCTCCGGCCGGTAGCTGCAGCTCGGCGAAGGATCGAGGCGGCACTCGCGGCTGCCACAGGCGGCCAGCGTGATCAGGAGGAGCAGACGACGGCGACGCATCAGAAGGTCCCTCGCAGGCCGATGTTGGGGAGTACGATGGCGGGCGCGAAGCCCACGTCACAAGGCGGATCGGGCGCGCCGATGAGCGAGCCGCAGTCGAGGTCGGTCGGCTCGCGCGACCAGGTGAGGTTGAGCCATTCGAGCGAGAGCCGGAAGCGACCCCAGCGCGTCTTCCACTGGTAGGCGATCTCGGCGTCGATCCGATAGAAGGTCGGGAGCCGTTGCTGGTAGCGGCCGATGGTCGGTCCCGCGGGGTCCACGTAGATCACGCCGAGCGGCTTGCCGGTCCGAACGTGCAGCCGCGCGCCGATGCTGAAGCGATCGGGCACGATCTGCGCGCGGCCGGCCAGGTTGAAGACGTGGCGCACGTCGAAGCTCGGCGTGTAGTCGAGGCCCGGGAGCGCGTCGATCTGCGCCCAGGAGAGCGTGTAGCTCGCGAAGCCGCTGAGCCGCAGCTTCGGATCGGCACGGATGAAGAATTCGGCGCCGTAGGAGGTGCCGCTCACGCGGTCGGGCACGTCGACCCGCTGGCAGCCGATGTCGTCCTCCACGCAGGTCTCTCCGTCGAGGAAGAGGTCCAGGAAGAGCAAGCCGGTGTAGCGGTGCACGAACGCCTGCGCCTCGATGCGGAGGTCGTCGATGGGCTCGAGCGCGATGCCGGCCTCCGATTGGATGGCGACCTGAGGGCCGCGGGCGACGGCGACCTCGTCGAGGCCCGGGAGCGGAATGAAGAAGACCGCTGGCTGGCGGGTGACGCCGACGGCGAGGTGCAGGTCCACCATCTCGTGCACGTGGAAGGTCCCGCGGAGCCGCGGGTCGAGCGCGAGCTCGGCGGTGCCGCCGGCCAGCCAGAGGTCCGAGCGGAAGCCGAAGTCGTAGGTCATCGCCGAGCTCGGCTTCCAGTTCAGCTCGGCGTAGAGCGCGGCCACGCTCCGTCCCGAGACACTCGCGAGGAACTGGTTGGTCGCCGGGTCCATCGAGCTCATGTCGGCTCCGTCCGCGGCATCGCCGATGTCGATGTTCCCCGCAGTGCCGAAGAGCTCACCGCCGACGAAGGTCTGGAGCTTCGGCCGTCGGGTGCGCAGCCAGAAGCGCGGGCCCACGCTGGTGGAGCGGACGCCCACCTCCGACGGCGAACCGGCGTCGTTGCGTTCGTCGAGCGAGGACTCACCCCAGCCGAAGCGGAGCGCCATGCCGTACTCGTTGCGGCCGAACTCGTGGACCAGCCGCGCCTCGAAGCGGTGGAAGTGGATGCTCAGTTTGTTCTCGGTCCGCATGCGCGCGCCGGTGATCGGGTCCGTGTCGACGTCCTCGGTCACGAGCCGGTCGAAGGAGCCGAGCGCCACGAGCTCGAAGTCGGTGTCGCGACCGATCGGGTGGCGGAAGCGGAGCTGGTAGTCCCAGTAGGAGAGCTTCGTGCCGGGGCTCACCAGCGAGATGACCAGGCCCGGGTAGCCGTAGCGCGCGGCGACCATCAGCTCGCCGTCGCCCACCGGGGTCTGCACGAAGCCGTTCACGTCGAGCAGCCGCAGCTCGGCCTCGCCCATGAGCTCGCTCTGTGTCGGCTCCGGCCCTTCGGCTTCGATCACGCCGCCGATGTACCGCCCGTAGCGAGCCGGACCCACGCCCGAGTAGAGCCGGATCGGCCCCACCATGCGTGGGTGCACGACCGACGGACCGAGCCCCAGGTGGAAGAGGATCGGCATGTTGATCATGTCGTACGTGTAGAGCGTCCCCGAGGGCGGGGAGCCGCGGACGTAGAAGTAGGGCAGCCCGCTGAAGATGGGCGTGACGCCCGGCAGCGCCTCCACCGCCCGGAAGGGATCGCCGAGGGTCCCGGGTAGCGAGCGCGCCTCGTCGAGGGTGAGACGCAGCGCGCCCTCCGGTGGGTTGACCACCACGGCGCGAGCGCCGAACGCCAGCTCGGGCTCCGCGGCGGCGGCCGTCTCCGCGGGGGAGGGCGGCGTGTCGGAGTCCGCCGTCGGCTCCGTGGGCTCGGGCTCCTCGGGCTCGGGTTCGGCTTCGTCCGGCACAGCGACGGAGAAGCGAAGGGAGATGCGCGCCGGCAGCGCCTCCTCGCCGCGCCGTGCCGGCGTGAACTCCGCGCCCTCGATCGCGGCTCGCAGGTCCGCGCACACCGAGTCTGGCGCCGGGCACTCCTGGAGCTCGGCGCTCCCGTCCGCCAGCACCAGCACGACGAGCGTGACGGCCGGGTCGTCGAGCTCTCGCGCGGCGGCGCGGGCGTCTTCGCCGAGCACGACGTCCGGCATCGAGACGACCGAGGGTGGCGTGACGGTCGGCGCGGTCTCGTTCGGCGCATCTTCGGCCTGGGCGCGCACGACCGAGGGGCCGAGACAGAAGAGCGCAGGACACAGGACGAACGCGAGCGGCCGCATGGAGAACCCGAAGGAGTACGGAGCCTTCCCGTCCCGCCCGACACCGTCAAGGACGAGCCGGGGGCTTGACGTGGAGGCCCCGCGCTCCGTATTCACGGAGGATGACGAAGTTGACTTGGTTGGTGGTGATCGTCGGTGCGCTCGCGTTCGGGTGTGCCGGCGGGGGCGGGGACGAGCCGGTCTCGAACGAGGACTCGGCGGGCTCGGACGTGGCGGGCGACGACACCGAGGGGCCGGAGCACTGCGAGGGCGGCTTCATCGCCGGGGTCGGTGGTCCGGACCAGGTCTGCGCCGCGATGGTCGGCCAGTGCTGCTATGAGAGCACCGACGACGCGTGCAGCGCGCTCGACTGCGACGGCGGGTGCAACCTCGCCGAGTCGATGCCCGTTCAGGTCAGCTGCCAGTAGCTACGGTTTCAGCCCCACGAGCTTGCAGGCGATGCCTCCGAGGTGGCCGACCGCGGCCCCGAACATGGAGGCCTGATCGCTCGAGGCGTTGCCCTGGAGGCTGCGCTTGTAGACGCCCTGCGCGATGGCCGCGAGGCGGAAGAGGCTGAACGCCTTGAAGTAGGCCCACTCGCTCGCGCCGCCCTCGGGCGCGTGGCCGCCGTGCGCGAGGTAGCGCTCGAGGAAGCGTTCCTCGGTCGGGATGCCGGTCTTCGCGAAGTCCACACCGAGGAGCCCACCGACGTTCGGGAGCGCCACGTCGTAGAGCATGCAGGTGTAGGCCGCGTCCGCGAGCGGGTGACCGAGGGTCGACAGCTCCCAGTCGAGGAGCGCGAGACAGAGCGGCTCGGTGGGGTGGAAGACCATGTTGTCCATCCGGTAGTCGCCGTGGACCAGCGTCGTGACGTCGTCGCTCGCCGGGAGGTGGGCGGGGAGGTAGTCGATCAGCGCGTTCATCGCCGCGATGTCGCTGGTCTCGCTCGCGCGGTACTGCTTGGTCCAGCGCGCGACCTGGCGCTCGACGTACCGGCCCTGCTTGCCGTAGTCCGCGAGCCCGACCTTCGCGGGGTCGACCTGGTGGAGCGCCGCGAGCACGCGGGCGAGCTCGTCGTAGATCGCCGTTCGCTCTTCGGGAGTCTCGACCTTCGGGAGCTGCACGTTCCAGAAGATCCGACCTTCGACGTAGGCCATCACGAAGAAGGGCGTGCCGATGATCGCCTCGTCCTCGCAGAGCGCCGACACGTCCGGCACCGGGACGTCGGTCTCGGCGAGCGCGCTCATGATGCGGTGCTCGCGCTCGACGGCGTGCGCCGAGGGCAGGAGCTTGCCGGGCGGCTTCTTCCGCAGGACCCACGCGCGGGTCCCATCGTGAATCCAGAAGGTCGGGTTGGACTGGCCACCCTTGAACTGGCGCACCAGCAGGGCCTCGGTCGGCTGGACCGCCTCCTTCCACCATTGGAGGAGCTGGGCCTCGTCGAACTGGTGGCGTTCGCGGACCTCGCGGGTGCTCTCGGGCGGCTCGGGGAAGCTCATCATCGGCCGGACGATACCGCAATCGATCGCGTGGCGGACCCCAGGCGCCGGGTGGGGTAGGCTGCGGCCGATGAACGCCAGCGCCAAGCCGATGAACGAAGACGACATGAAGCGCCTCCTCGAGAAGGCGGGCGAGCTCATGGAGAGCCTCGTCTACCCACTCGAAGAGAAGGTGATGCACGAGGGCTTCACCGGGTCCGCGGACGCGCTGAAGGCGGCCCGCGACCAGGTGAAGGCCGCGGGCATGTGGGCGCCGCAGGTGCCGGAGGAGTACGGCGGCATGGGGCTGCCCTTCCGGCCGCACGCGCAGCTGAGCACGGTGCTCGGGCGCAGCACGCTCGGCCACTACGTCTTCGGCTGCCAGGCGCCGGACGCCGGCAACATGGAGGTGCTCCTCGAGCTCGGCACCGACGAGCAGAAGGACCGCTGGCTTCGCCCGCTCGCGGCGGGCGAGATGCGCAGCTGCTTCTCGATGACCGAGCCCGGTCGCGCCGGATCGAACCCGACCTGGATGGACACCAAGGCCGTCCTCGACGGCGACGAGTGGGTCATCGACGGTCACAAGTGGTTCACCACCGCGGCCGACGGCGCGGACTTCGCGATCGTGATGGCGGTGACCGAGCCCGAGGGGCCGCCGCACGCGCGGGCCTCGATGATTCTGGTGCCGACCGACACGCCCGGCTTCGACCACGTGCGCCGCATCTCGATCATGGGCGACGAGGGCAGCGGTTGGGCGAGCCATTCGGAGATCAAGTACGAGGGCTGCCGCGTCCCGAAGGAGAACATCATCGGCGGTCGCGGCCAGGGCTTCCTGATCGCACAGAAGCGACTCGGGCCGGGTCGCATCCACCATTGCATGCGCTGGGTCGGCATCGCCGAGCGCGCGCTCGACATGATGTGCAAGCGCGCGGTCAGCCGCGAGGTCGCGCCCGGCAAGCCGCTCGGCACGCGCCAGATGGTCCAGGCGTTCATCGCGGAGAGCCGGGCCGAGATCGACGCGGCGCGCCTCTACGTCGAGCACGTCGCCGACACGATCGATCAGAAGGGCGTGCACGCCGCGCGCACCGAGATCTCGTGCATCAAGTTCTTCGTCGCGAACGTGCTGCAGACGGTGCTCGACCGAGCGATCCAGGTGCACGGCGCGCTCGGCATCACCGACGACACGCCGCTCAGCCACCTCTTCCGCCACGAGCGCGGCGCGCGCATCTACGACGGCCCGGACGAGGTGCACAAGGCCTCGGTCGCGCGGCGCATCCTCCGCGGCTACGGCCTCGAGCTGGGTTCCATCGGCAAGTGACTCGGTGCCTCGCGGCGCTCGCTCTCGTGGCATCCACCGCGAGCTCCGCCCGCGCGCACGCGCGGCCCGCGGCGCTCACCACGGCGCACCAGCGCGCGGACGGGAGCCTGGTGCTCGGGGCGACCTGGGGCCTGGCCTTTCGCGACGCGGGCGAGTGGTCCCTGGGCTGCGCCGCTGCGTTCGCGGTCGACGCCGACGAGGAGGATGCGCAGGTCGCGCTGGATGGCGCGGGGACGATCGTCCTCGGCACCTTCGATGGGCTCTTCGAATCGACCGATGGGTGTACGTTCTCCCAGCCCGCCGGACCGCTCGCCGAGAGCTGGGTGGTCGACGTGGTCACCGATCCAGAGGGTGGCGTCTACGCGGCCGCCACGCGCGTCGCCGCCCCGGACCAGCTCTTTCACCGAACCGTCGATGGACCATGGGAGTCGGTCGGCGATCCCCTCGACGCCCTCGTCGCCCAGCTCTTGATGGATGGGTCGACGCTGTGGCGCGTGCTCTTCCTCCCGCGCAGCGCCGAGGGACCACCGCAGGTGTTCCTCGAGCGATCCGACGACGGCGTCGCCTTCGACCGCTACGAAGTCGCCCTCGAGGGCACGGAGTACTCCGCGACGCTCCTCGCGGCGCGCGATGGAGAGGTCCACCTCGTGGTTCGGCACTTCGATGGCGAGGCGGAGCCGGAGCGCGTGCTGCGATTCGACGTGACGACCGAGACCTTCGAGCAGGTCCACGCCGCCGCGCAGCTCGAGGTCGGAGCATGGACGGACGACGGGCTCTGGGTGATCAGTCGGCTCGAGGGGCTCGACCTCAGCCCCGACGGTCGGACCTTCGAGCGGGCCCACGACGTGGCCGGCCGATGCCTCGTGACGATCGATGGGTCACTGGCGGCGTGTCTCGATCCGGCTCGCGATCCGGCGCTCCTCGCGCACGTCACCCGCGAGGCCGTCGCCCCGATCGTCCACCTCGCGGACTTCGACTCGCTCCGAGCGTGCCCAGCGGAGAGCGACGCAGCGCTCGTCTGCCCGGCCTTCCGCGAGGCGCTCGCCGAGGACGTGGAGGTGCCGGTCGATGGCGTGCCGCCTCCCGGGACGTCGACCGGCGGTGGCGGGTGCGCGTGTGCCATCTCCACGCGTGAACGCGCCCCCCTGACGGAGGGCGCGTTCGGTTTGGTCCTGCTGCTGGCTCAGCGCCGGCGGCGTCGCACGAAGGCGAGCGCCGCGCCGATGAGCGCGAAACCGTAGGCGCCGGCGGGACCACCGGCTGCCGAGCAGCCGCCGTCGTCGCCGTCGTCTCCACCATCGCCGCCGCCCATGTCGGGGCTGCCGCAGGTGTTGGTGAAGCTGGTGTTCGAGCCCGAGGGGTCACACACCATGCAGGCGTCGTCGGGGCTGGCCTCGCCGCTCGTGAAGCACGTGCCGCCGATGAGGCAGCAGTTGCTGCCGCAGCAGATCTGGTCGACCTGTGAGCCCACGTCTTCCTGAGCGCTGGCGCTGGTCGCCATGAGGCCCAGGGCCAACGCCAAACCGATTCCAAATCGCTTCATCACTGCATTCCCTTCTTACGGCGGAGGCCGAGGAGCAGGAGGCCGAAGAGGCCTCCGAAGGCGCCGGTGCCGCCGGCGGAGCAGCCGCCGTCGTCCGAGCCGTCATCGTCGCCTCCGCTGGTGCCCATGTCGGTTCCCGACGGGGTGCCCATGTCGGTTCCCGGGGTGCCCATGTCGGTTCCCGCGGGAGGGCCCATGTCTTCGCCTGGCATCGACATGCCGGCGTCCTCGTCCATCGACATGCCGGCGTCTTCGTCGCCGGCGCCCGCGTCGTCGCCGCAGCCATCGATGGTGGTCCAGGCCGTACCGGCGCTCGACGGGTCGCACATCTCGCACGAGTTGTCGGGGTTCACCTCGCCGGTCGTACGACACATGCCATCGATGAAACAGCAGCTGGCGCCACAGCAACGGGCCAGGGCCTCGGAGGCCGGCATCAACAGGGTGATCAGCATGGCCAACGCCAAGCTCGCGAGTAGTTTGAAAGTCATCTTGGTCTCTCCGTTCCGGCTCGAATCCACCCAGAGCCAGGCGGGAGCCTACCACCGATGGGGGAGAGCGAAGAACGAGTGGCGGGTTAAGGCGGGTTAAATCTCGAACGCCATCGCCTCGAGGCGGGCTCGTTCCCGGACCGCGAGGACCTCGCTCGTGAGGTCGGCGACCGACGCTTCCATCCCGCGCATGGCGAGCTCGATGCGTGATTCGACGAGCGGTCCGACCGCATCGACCGTGTGCTGTAGGGCAACGGTGAGCTCACCCAGGCGCGCGTCGAGCTCGTGGAGGTCCTGCTCGGTCGCTTCCACGAGCGTCGCCACGGTGTCGCCGTGGGCCTCCTGCAGACGGGCGAAGAGATCCTCGGGGACGATCTTTGGAAACATCCGTGCGTAGCGGACGAGTGATCGCCAGAGCTGGTCGGCCAGATCCGGGTCGGGGTCCTTGCCGCGGAGCGTGCTCAGGCAGACCTCGATCGCTCGCCAGGCGTGTCGCCACTGCGCGAGCTCGAGCTGGTAGCGCATCTCGGTCGCCTGCGGCCAGAAGCTGTGCTTCCACGAATGCTGATGCGAGGTCGCCACGTCCTGCAGCTGCTTCGACGACTCCGGCAGCCGATCGAAGAAGCACACGGCCACCTCGCTCGCGAGCGCGAGCAGCCGTGGGCTCGCGATGCGGCGCCGGAGCCGGTGCACCGACCGGTGGACGAGCATCGCCGCCTGGTTCCGCGTGAGCGCGGCGGCGTCGTCGAGCGTGCCTGCGTACTCGTGCGCCCAGCGCTGCAGCTCGTCGAGGTGCTGGTCGCGGAGATCGGCGACGCGGTTGGAGAAGGTCCGCCGCATCTCCTCGAGCTGTGAGAGGTACCGACCGGAGCGCCAGCGCAGGTAGAAGTAGAGGCCGAGGTAGAGCGCGCCGTACACGGTCAGCCAGAGGCCGAGGGCGAAGGTGTTCGAGAGCGCGTCGCGCATGAACCCCGGCTCCATGCCGGCGGACTCGATCAGCTTGGTCTCGACCCAGTCGTGCAGCCGCGGACGGATGCCGAAGCCCATGTCGACCATGAGCGCGAGCAGGATCAGCAGCACCAGCGAGATGCGTCGCAGCAGCACGCCGGCCGGAACCTTCGGGTCCTGCGACATGCGCACCAGGTGCTGGCTGCTGTAGACGACGTCGGCGGCACCGAAGACGAACGCGAGGAGGCGTCGACCGAAGCCGTAGCGGGAGCGGACCTCGAGCTGGAAGATCGACTCGTCCGGCACCTCGGGATCGGGGATCGGCTTGAAGTCGAGGGCCAGCGTGACCTTCGCCGGCTCGCCCTTGAGGCGGGGCACGGACAACACCTCGATGGGCTCGTCGAGCGCCTCGCCGGCGACCGCGTGGACGAAGCGGCGACGGATCGGCGAGTGGCTCCCTTCGAGCTCCTCCTCGATGGCGGCGAGCTTCGCTTCGACCTTGCGCACGTAGTCCGTGGGCGTCGCGCCCTGGCCGTGCATCGACGCCTCGGACCAGCTGGCGTCCGCGCCCTGGTCCCAGCGGACGACGGTGGTGTTGGCTTCCTCGCGCAAGCGCTCGAGGGCCTTGGCGACCAGCTTCTCCTGGATCTTCCGATAGCGGACGAACCAGAGGACCTTGTGGACGAAGAACGCCGCCGCGCCCGCGATGAGCGCGTAGAAAATCCCGGTCAGTATGGAGCCCACGCTGCCCACGGCCCCGCCTTAGCACAGCCGGGGCGTGGGGGGCCGCTCAAGCGGTCTCGATGAAGAAACCGTTGCGTCGGCGCTTTCGCCGGACGAAGCGGAGCAGGCCCTTGTCCTCCAGTCGGTTGACCAGCGATCGAGCCCGTCGCCGGGGTAGGTCGCAGCGTTCGACGAGCGCCTGGACCATGCGTTCGCGGCCCGGTCGCCGCTTCCGCGAGGGCATGAAGCGGCCGAAGCGGTCGCGGAGGAAGCGCGCGAAGCGGGCGATCCCCACGGGGTCGCGGCGCTTCACCACCGCCACCGGCTCCGCGACGGAGTGGACCTCGACGGCCATGTCGTCGGGCTCGGCGCGGAAGACGTTGCCCTCCGGCTCGGGGTGATGGGAGACCGTCATCGGCGGCTCCCTTCGGGGTGCGCGAGGACGAGACTGGCGCCTGCGAGCGCACCCGAGTGTTGGGACGAATTCATCTCGTCCCTCCTTTCATTCACATCTCGTTCCAACGAACAGCGTTGCATCCGTCGGGCCCATTCCCCAAAGTCCGGCTCCATGGGCGAAGCCGATCGCGAGAAGTGGGATGCGCGTTATCGCGCCGGCGCGCCGAGCGCCGGAGACCCCTCCTGGCTCCTGGAATTGCAGGACGAGCTGCCCGAGGGCGGCCGCGCGCTGGACATCGCGTCGGGCGCCGGACGGGTCTCGATCTGGCTCGCGCGGCGCGGCTTCGAGGTCACGGCCATCGACATCTCGCCGGTCGGGCTGACCCTCGCGCGTGAGGCAGCCGCGGACGAAGGGGTGCAAATCGCCACGGTCGTGACGGATTTGGAGCGCGAGCCCTTCCCCGAGGGCCCTTTCCATCTCGTCGCCTGTTTCCACTACCGGCAGCGCGCGCTCTTCCCGGTCATCGCCGCTCAGATCGCGCCCGGCGGCGTGGTGGTCGCCGAGCTCGCGACGATCAAGACCCTCGAGAAGCGCGAGAAGCCGTCTCGCCGCTGGCTGGCGCGACCGAACGAGCTGCTCGAGGACTGCAAGGGCCTCGAGGTCGTCTACTACCGCGAGGGATGGGTCGGCGACCGCCACCTCGCGCGACTCGTCGCTCGTCGTCCCGAAGACGACTGAAACGAGTCACCACTCCCGCAGCTGGGCAGGCAATGCCTCTCGGCGTCGCCTCGTTCGTCGTCGGGTGGTGGGCAGCTCGATGACGCGATCCTCGTCGGGCACGACCTCGAAGGTCTCGAGTCGTCCACCGCGCACCACCTCGAGTCGGTGGGCCTCGTCGTCCTCCGCCGTGGTCCACGGGTTCGAGACCACGTCCCCGTCCCAGCGGAGCTCGGCGTCGCTCGGGAGTCCCGCGACCTCGAGGGTGACCTCGGTGGGCAGCCGCTCCACCGTCCCTTCGTCCGGCTCTGGTTCCGGCGCCGGCTCCGGGAGGGGCGGCGGCTCCTGCACCGGCATCGCTGGCCGGAGGTGCGCGTGGGGGGACTCGGGCCGCATCCCCGCATACGCAACGACGCCGAGCACGGCCAGCGCCCCGAGGGTCATCACCAGCCAACGCGCGACCGGCAACCCTGGCGTTTGGATCGGCGGGGCGTCACTCGCGTGGCGCGCGAGGATCTCCGCGACCTTGCTCGCGGTGGGTCGGCCGCCCGGGGACTTCGCCAGCATCTTGGCCACGAGCGCGACCAGGTCCGCGGGTACCGCACCGTTCGGTGAGGTCAACGGCGGCGGCGGCATGGCCAGGTGCATGTCGCAGAGCTCCTTGGCATCGAGGGACTCGAAGGGTGGCCGTCCCGCGATCATTTCGAAGAGCACGACTCCGAGCGAGTAGAGGTCGGTCGCCGGACCGGGTGGCTGCTTCGTGAGCTGCTCGGGTGCGATGTAGAGCGGCGTGCCCAACACGCGGTCCGCTCGGGTGAGCGTGGGTGAGCTCGGGGTCGTTCCGAGGTCGGGCGTGGTGTCTCTCCCGGGGTGGGTGCGGTGTCCCTCCAGCAGGTGCGCGATGCCGAAGTCGAGCACCTTCACCGATCCGTCGCGGAGAACGAAGACGTTGTCCGGCTTGAGATCGCGATGGATCACCTTGGCCTCGTGCGCGGCACGCAGCGCAGCCAGAGTCTGGCCGGCGATGGCACACGCCTCTCGAATCGAGAGCGGCCCGCGGCTCACGATCACGTCGTGCAGGCTCTCGCCATCGAGCCTCTCGAGCACCATGAAGAGGCCTGCGTCCGGGTCCGAGCCCACGTCGTGCACGGCCACCACGTTCGGGCTCTGCAGTCGGCCGATCGCGCGGACCTCTCGTTGGAAGCGGGCGACCATCTCCGGATCGTCCGCGAGCTCCGGCCGAAGGAACTTCAGCGCCACGGACCGACCGAGCACCGTGTCCTCGGCTTCGTAGACCGTGCCCATCCCGCCCTTGCCGAGCAGGCGACCGCGCTCGAAACGGCCGGCCACCATCGCTCCGCTCACGGAACGATCCGCGCCCCGGTCGGTCCCGCGCTCCCGCCTTCCAGCACCACGCCGGTATTGCCGCCGGTCGGCTCGCCCGTGCGGCCGGTGAGCAACACGGCCGCCAAGATGCCGCCGACCACCACGACGCCAGCCGCGAGCCAGGGCCACGGCTTCTGCCACCACTCGGCCGGCGGCGGCGGTTCCGGGGGAAGGGCGAGATCGATCTCGTGGTGCTGGCCGGACTCGAGGGTCAGGTCTCGCGTCCAACTCGCGCCAGGCGCTTCGACCACGAGTCGGTGCGGGCCGGGCTCGAGTCGCTCGTCTCGGACCGCATCGATGACGACGCCATCCAAGGTGATCGTCGCCGGACGATCGACGCTCAGGCTGAGGAGCGCGGGGCTGCGCGTCGACTCCAGGCGCACCAGCTCGCGACGTCGCTCACCGGCGCCGAGCTCGAGACGCATCACCTGGGTCGCGTGGTCGAGCGCGGCGACGCGCACCACGTGCACGCCCGGGTCGAGGCGCAGCTCGCGCGCGTCGGAGACCGTGTCTCCGTCGATGGTCACGCTCGCGTCCGCGGGGACCGTCTCGACGGCCAACGTCGCCAGGCGGCCGCGCGCCAGCGCCATCATGCGCCGTGCTTCGATCACACCCTCCGCTTCTTCCGGTGGCGCTTCGGCGACGTAGCGCTCGAGCACGTCGAGAGTCTCGACGTGCCGCCCGAGGGCGAAGAGGCAGAGCGCGAGGTTGAAGCGCGTGGACGGGCGGGCGTGACGCTCGAGGCTTCGCTCGAAGGCCTCCACGGCTTCGGCGAAGCGGCGCTCTTCCGCGAGCTCTCGCCCGTGGTCGAAGAGGATGCGCGCCTCTTCCTCCGCCGGATCCGGGGCCTCTTCGGTCGGCTCGGTCGTCGGCTGCGCTGCGGCGGTGCCGACGAAGACCAGCCATGCCGCCAGACTCAGCGTCCGCACATGCCCATCCCATCGCAGAACCGGCCATCGCCACATTCGGTACCGGCCGGCATGGACGTCAGGTCCACACAGTCCGGCGCGGGGTCGCAGACCTGGGTGCCCACCGCGCAGCCGGCGCTGACCTCGCAGCTCCCGCCCGGCTCGCACGCGGGCCCACCGTCGTCCACCGCGATGCCCGCGTCTCCTTCGCTCGGTCCGTCGAAGAGGCGGACGCCCGAACCGTCGCCTCGGCCGAGTGTCGAGCTGTCCACCATCGCGGAGACGCACTCGCCGTCCCGGCACGTGGAGTCGCCTCCGTGGTCCGGGCAGTCCTCCAGCACGATGCAGCTCCGGGCCAGGGGAATGGGCAGCACTCGCCGTTGGTCGGGGCGAAAGGTGGTGACCGCGAGCGCCTCGACGAGCGGCACGCCACCGGCGTTCAGGCCGGTGATGGAGATTCGGACCGTTGCCCGGTCCGACTGTCCGAGGCCCGGTACCACGCTGAAGGTCAACGGCAGGTCGGCTGCGTCGTCGATCGGGAACTGGTGACTCGCTCCGTCGGTGGCGACGACCACGTCGGTGAGCTCCGTGCCGGCTACCAGATCGCTGTCGACCACGACGACGATCTCGGTCGCCGTCGCCTCACACCCAATTGCCAGCAGCGCCGCGAACGCGAGCGCCGCTCTCATGTGTCCCCTCCGAATCCCAAACCAACCTCGCCAGGCGAGGATACATCATTTTGTGCGCCGAGCCGCGAGCGCTCGAACGATCACCCGCTCCACCAGTACGACTCCGACGATGAACGCCGCGACGACCATCGCGTGGCCGAGAACGAGGTGTTCCGTGTTGCCGACCGCGCATCGGAGCTCGAGGACCATGTTCCCCATCAGGCCAGCCGCCGCGCCGGCGAGCACCCGTCCGAAGGGGGCGCCTCGATCGAGCAGTCGAAGGAAGACGTAGCCGGGGAGCCCGGCCATGAGGCCGAAGCTCAGGCAGGGGACCGCATGCCACAGGAACGCGCCTTCGGGCACCTCTCCGGTGGCGTGGTGATGAAGGTCCGGGACGAGCGCGACCGCGACGGCGGCGACGATGGCCACGACGCAGAGGCCCACCTTCCACACCGGCGAGAGGGCCGGGACGTAGATCGGCCGGAACGCCACCAAGACCGCGGCGACGAGGAGCGTGCCGAAGGAGCCCATCACGACCGCCGCCGTGAGCGGCGAGTAGCCTGCCGGAAGGGTGCCGAGCCCTCCGAGGATCAGCCCGAAGCAGAGCAGCCCGAAGAGTCTCCGTCGGTTCGTCGGCTGCTCGGCGAGGCGGTTCAGGGGCCGCGCGCCGCTCTTCTCGACCTGGCCCTGAATGCCCGCGAAGAGATCGTCGAGCTCCCCCGAGTCGAGGCTAGGTTGGTCCTCGAGGCCGTCGAGGAAGGCCAGCTCCGGTTCTGGCTCGTGTCGTTCCACCGGCTCGCTCATCGCAGTCCCCGCGCTTCGAGGATGGCCTGGAGCTTACGATAGGCGCGGTGGGCCCGCACTCGGACGGCGCCCTCGGAGCTGCCCACGATGGCGGCGACCTCCTTGTAGGGGCGCTCCTGGAAGTAGTGGAGCTCGACCACCTCGCGTTGGGTCTCCGGGAGCTCGGCCAGCGCTTCGTGGAGGAGCTGCGCTCGCTGCTCGAGCTCCAGCCGACTCCGCTCCGGGGTCGGGGCGACCTCGCGCTTCTCGTCGAGCTCCACGTGTTTGCGCCGCTTCCCTCGACGCCAGTGCTCCCGGACCAGGTTCATCGCGATGGTGAGGAGCCACGGGCGGAGCTTGCCGTCCCGGCGGAAGTCGTTCCGCGCACCGTGCAGCTTGAAGAAGGTCTGCTGAGTGATCTCCCGGGCGAGGTCCTCGTCGCGGACGTGACGGCGGGTCAGCCCATGGACCACCGGTGCCCAACGCTCGAAGAGCTCGCGGAAGGCTCCCTCGTCCCCATCCACATACGCGAGCATCAGCTCCTCGTCGGTGCGATCCGCCCCCACTGCGCGGGAGCCTACCCGAGCCGCGGCGGGCGAGGAAAGCAACGCGATCGGGACGGCGAGGGCGGACACGGGGGCCTTACGCCCCCGCGAGCGTGGGCGTTACGGCCGTTCATTCCACCCTCGGAGATTTTTTTTGCGCTCCGCCGGAACTCATGGCGGGGGCCGGTGTCGGTTCATGCAAGCGACGAGGCGAACGGCCCGAAAGAGCGCGGCCGACGCTACTCGCGGACCGGGATGGATTCCCGGCGATGGAGACGTGCGGGCTTTGCCCGGGAGGAGACGAACGATGAACGAAGAAACCACCAAGTACGGCATTCGACCGGTGAGCCCGCCCCTGACCCCGGCGGACGCCATGAGCCTGGAGTCCGACGAGGACTGCCTCGAGGTCATGGTGAAGTGGGGCGACCACCAGGTGCTCCAGGTCACCCACGTGCCCCTCGACGGGTCCTTCGTCATCGGCGAGGACGGCGAAGGCCAGGTGGACTTCCTGGCCGGCGCCGAGACCCTCGGCTTCGGTCGCCTCTCGCTCGTCGACGGTGGCCGCCTCATGGCGCCGGCCGCCGCGACGATCCTGGTCGCCCGCGACGGTGAGCTCACGGACGAAGCCCCGAGCCTGGTGCCCGGCGAGACCTGCACCGTCGAGATCGGCGAGCTGCACTTCGTCGTCCGCCGCGTGCGCGCCGGCAAGAAGACCAAGCGCCGCGCCATCGCGGTCGAGCGCCAGCCGCTCTTCTTCGTCGGTGGCGCGATGGCCGTCGCCGGCTTCCTGCTGGCCCTCTTCGCGCTGATGCCGCCCGCCGGCGCCGCGCTCGCCTCGAGTGGGATCGACACCGACTCGCGTCTGGTGGAGTTCCTGATGGAGCCGCAGGTCACCGAGACCGTCGAGCTCCCCGACTCCTCGGCCGTCGAAGACCCCGGCGGCACCGAGGGCCAGGCCCACAGCGGTGACGAAGGCGAGATGGGCGACACCGAGGCGCCCCGCGCCGATGCCGCCTACGCGGTCGAGGGCCCGGCCGACAACGAAGACCCGCACCTGGCCCGCGAGCGGCAGATGGAGGAGGCGCGCACCGCCGGCATTCTCGGCACCATCGCGAGCTTCAATGGCTCGTTCAACCAGCCGACCTCGCCCTTCGGTCGCGAGAACGCGCTCGGCACCGACACCGACTCCTTCCTCGGCAACCTGATGGGCGCCAACATCGGCAACGCCGGTGGTGCGGGCGGTCTCGGCCTCCACGGCACCGGCCGCGGCGCGGGCGGCAACGGTGACGGCACGGTCGGCGCCGGTCAGTACGGCACCCTCGGTCACGGCTGCCGCGGCGGTCGCTGCGGCGAGGGCACCCGCTACGGCAGCGGCGTCGGCGGTGAGATGAGCCGCCAGGGCCGCACGCCCCCGAGCATGAGCATCGGCCAGGTCGAGGCCATCGGCACTCTCTCGAAGGAGGCCATCCGCCGGGTCATCAACCGCCACCGGAACGAGGTGAAGTTCTGCTACGAGCAGGCGCTGCAGAGCCGCCCCGACCTCGCCGGCCGCGTGACCATGCGCTTCATGATCGCTCCCTCCGGCGCGGTGCAGGTGGCTGGCGTCCAGAGCTCCAGCCTCGGGAACCAGGGCGTCGAGAGCTGCGTGACCACCGCGGTCCGCCGCTGGTCCTTCCCCCAGCCCGAGGGCGGCGGGTCGGTGATGGTCACCTATCCCTTCTCCCTCATCCCCGCTCATTAGTTCCCCACTCGGGCGGAGCCCGAGACGGGGCCCCTCCCGACTCCGCTCGCTCCGCTC
Source organism: Deltaproteobacteria bacterium (assembly GCA_017644045.1). Lineage (GTDB taxonomy): Bacteria > Myxococcota_A > Polyangia > Polyangiales > Houyiibacteriaceae > UBA1660. The sequence goes on along the minus strand of JAEPMI010000004.1, from coordinate 180,332 downwards.
CCGTCTGTCGCTCTCGCGACAGTGATTCGACCGCACGTTTGCACCATGACGCCGTCCACCCTTGCGGGGTGGGCGGCGTCGTGGCTTCATGGCGCCGATGCGAGCCCTTTCCCTCATCCCCCTCCCGCTGCTCCTCGCCCTCGCCTGTGGTGAGGACACGCCGGTTCCGGACTATCCCTTCCCGCCGCAGCCGCCCGTCGCGGAGCGCCCGGAGCTCGCCGAGTACGTCGGCGCCGAGGATCCGCTCGACGTGGACGCCGAGGAGGAAGAGGAGGAGTGGGACGACGGCCTCTCGGACGAGGACCTGATGCTCCCCGAAGGCGGCGAGTCCGAAGAGGGCGACGACTCGGACTCCGAGTAGGTCGCTCCCTTGGCTCCCTCGAACCGACCCGCCGGGCTCCCCGAGCGGGTCGAGACGATCGTGGTCGGCGCCGGCTCGGCCGGCGCGGTCATCGCTGCCCGAGCGACGGCGGCCGGGCGCGAGGTGCTCTTGCTCGAGGCTGGGCCAGACACGCCGCCCGAGGTCGCGCTCCCACCGGACCTGCACGACGGCACCCGAAACAGCCTGGTCCACCACGACTGGGGCATGCATCACGTGCCGACCCGTGACGCCGCGGTCTTCCCGTTTCCGCGTGGCCGGGTCATGGGCGGCTCGAGCGCGGTCAACACCTGCATCGTCCTCCGCGGCCACCCCTACGACTACGACGAGTGGGGGCTCGACGAGTGGCGCTGGGAGAAGTGCCTCCCCGCCTTCATCCGCATCGAGACCGACCTCGACTACGGGGACGCGCCTCACCACGGGAGCGAGGGGCCGATCCCGGTGCGCCGCCACCCGCCCGAGGAGTGGGTGACCTGGCAAGCGGCCTTCCTGGCCGCGTGCGACGAGCTCGGGTTCGCGCGTTGCGACGACCACAACGAGCCGAACACCGACGGCCACGGCCCGCACGCGATGAACAAGATCGACGGGCAGCGGATGAACGCGGCCCTCTGTTACCTCACCCGTGAGGTGCGCGATCGGCCGGCGCTCTCGATCGCGACCGACGCGCTGGTCCACCGCGTGCTCTTCGACGGCACGCGGGCCAACGGCGTCGAGGTCGAGATCGCTGGAACCGTGCACCGCGTCGCCGCGGATCGGGTGGTGCTCTGTGCTGGCGCCATCCACACGCCGGGCGTGCTGATACGGTCGGGGATCGGACCGCGCGCGACGATCGAGGGGCTCGGCGTCGACCTGGTGGCGGACGTGCCTGCGGTCGGCGCGCGGCTCCTCGATCACCCGGGAGCGGCGATGATTCTCGCGGCCCGACCCGGCGTGGTCGACACCCGGGATCCGCTCATCCAGACGACGCTCCGCTACGGCGCCAAGCGCACCGGGCTGCGCGGAGACATGCAGCTGCAGCCCGGCTCGTTCGTGCCGCTCCCCTTTGGACCGGTCGAGCTGGTCAGCCTCATGACCTCGGTCGGCAAGCCGCGCGGTGTCGGGCGCCTCGAGTTCCGGTCGGCGGACCCCCGGGCCAAGCCACGCATCGACTCGGAGCTCCTCGTCGATCCGGACGATCTCGAGATGGCGTGCGAGGCGATGGAGCTCGCGTGGCTCTGCGCGACCTCGTATCCGATGAAGGACCTGGCCGACTTCTTCTGGCCCCGCGAGCGCGACATGACCTCGCGCGCCAAGATGCGCGAGTGGATCCCGCGGCAGTGCGGCAGCGGCTACCACCCCTGCGGCACGGTGCCGATGGGCGAGCCGAGCGACCCCGACGCCGCGACCGACGAGCTCGGGCGCGTGCGCGGAACCGAGGGGCTGATCGTCGCCGACGCCAGCCTCTTCCCGACGGTGCCGAGCGCGAACACCAACTTCCCGACGCTCATGGTCGGCGAGCGCTACGGCGCGTGGCTCGCAGAGGGCCGCTTTGACTGAAGGACCGGTCGACGTCCTGGTCACCGGTGCCGCGGGCTTCGTGGGCGAGGCGCTGATCGAGCGACTGCTCGCCGACGGCGCGACGGTGATCGGCACCGACCTGCTGGCCGGTCGCTTCCCGACCGTGCGGATGGACATCACCGACCCGCTCGAGGTGGCGGCCGTGATGGAGCGCTACGCGCCGCGGCGGGTCGTCCACTCGGCGGCGATCGTCGACGACCGGCTCCCGCTCGCCGCACACCAGAAGGTGAACGTCGAGGGCACCCGCAACGTGCTCGAGGTGGCCGCCGCCCACGAGGTCGAGCGCTTCGTCCAGGTCTCGTCGATCGCGGCGCTCGGTATCGATCCGCCGCCCGGGTGCACCGCCGCGAGTCCCCTCTGCTTCGACCCGGCGCGACCGGACCGCGACGCCGGCCACCATGGCGCGGCGTACTTCCGCACCAAGGCCCACTCCGAAGCGCTGGTCCGCGCGGAGCGGCGAATCGAGTGGGCCATCGTGCGTCCCGGTGACGTCTACGGTCCCCGCAGCGATCCCTGGGTCGTCCGACCGCTCGAGATGATGCGCCAGGGGCTGCCGGTGATCCTCGGTGACGGGTCGGGCCGGATGGCGCCCGCCTTCATCGACAACCTCGTCGACGGTCTGGCGGCGGCGCTCGCCCACCCGGACGCCGGCGGCGGGATCTTCACCTTTCACGACGGTGGCGACGGCGTCGCCTATCGCACCTACTTCGAGTCGCTCGCCGAGGTCGGCGGCGCCCCGAAGCCCCGGTCCATGCCGAAGACCCTCGCGCTCGCGGCCGCGCGTGTCGCGGTGGCGGCCGAGCGAGTCATCGGACCGCCGCCGCTCACGCCGGGCGCGGTTCGCTACGTGAGTCGGCGCTCCAGCTACTCGCTCGACGAATCACGCGAGGTGCTCGGCTGGGTGCCCCGGGTGCCCTTCGCCGAGGCGATGGCGTCGATGCGCGGCAAGATCTAGACCGCTCACGACTTGCTCTGATCCGCCCTCGCGGGCTGTGCGACCACAGGTCGGCCCCGTCCCTCCTCGCCGATGCTCGGCATCGACTCGTCGTGCCGAAACCGACCCGCGGCCGCACAGCACCCCGATCATCGGACCATTTCAAGCCGTGAGCGGTCTAAACCAGAGTTCTGGTTCAGATCACCAGGGGCATGCAGTTGTCGTGGCTGAAGACGTAGAGCCGGCCGGTGTCGATCGTGAGGCCCGCGCCATCCTCGAGCTCGAGCGTACCGGTCGCCATCGGCTCCGAGATGCGGAGCGCGATGCCAAAGGTCAGCTGGGCTCCAGGCTGAACGTCGTTGAACTCGAAGTCCGCGATGCTGGCCGCTCCGGCGGGGGTCACCGCCTGAGGCGCCCCCATACCGGCCCCGGCCTCCGGGGAATCCAGCGTCACCGTGAGTCTCGCCCTCGGCAGGGGCTCGTCGCCCTCCCAGACGAACGTGGCCGTGCCGCCGGTGGGCACGCCGCACTCGACCAGCACGAACGCGTTGCGCGGATCGTCACACGCGCCGTCGAAGAGCTCGGCGGGGTCCGGGCATCCGTCGCGGTCCGTGTCGCCGTGCGTGGGGTCGAAACCGCGCTCGCGTTCGTCGGCGTCGGGCAGCCCGTCGCCATCGGAGTCGTCGTCCAGGTAGTCGGGCCACCCGTCGAAGTCGGTGTCCTGCGGAGGGAAGTCGCAGTCGGCGAGCTCACCCGCCTCGACTTCGTCGAGGATGCCGTCGCCGTCCGAGTCGCGATCCTCGTCGTTCGGGATTCCGTCCTCATCGTCGTCGCTGGTCCCCTCGAAGCGATCGGGGATCCCGTCTCCGTCCCGGTCGGTGCACGGGTCGCCCATGTCCCGCTCGAGTGGGGCATCGGGCGCTGCGTCCGCGGCGGCGTCGCCGAGCCCATCGGAGTCACCACCACAGCTCGCCCATGTGGCGGCGAGACAGGCGACGACCACGAGCCGCACGATCAGAGCGACCGCAGGTAGTCGACGATGGCTTGCGACTCGCCCTCTTCGAGCGGGGACGCGGGGGCGTGCTCGGGGATGCACGCGCCGTCGAAGGTCTCCTCGAGACTCTGGGCGCAGCCATCGTGGAGCCAGGGGCTCCGGTGGGAGACGCCGACGAGCATCGGGACCTGAATGGCGCCGAAGCCCTCGAGCTCGACCGACTCGTTGTTGGTGCCCTGGTCGCCGGAGTGGCAGTCCGCGCAGCCGGCGGCGACGAACGCCTCGTGACCGGCCTCGATCCGCGAGGGATCGGTCTCCGGTGCGGGGATGGACGGCTGGGCGTCCATCCAGTCGCCGAGCAGGCGCAGCTCGCCGTCGGAGACCGGGCCACCACGCATCCGCTCCTCGAAGGTCGCGGTCATGATCGCGCGGAGGTCGGCTTGGTCACCGCTCCAGTGGAAGGGCACCGTGGAGAGGATGCCGCCGAGGAGGCTCTGAGTGCGCCGAGGATCGGTGCCCTGGAACTCCCAGGTGTGACCGTCCTCGCTGCCCTCTGGGTGGCAGGACGCGCACGCGATCCCCACGCCCGTGACCTCGTGGAACTTCAGGTGACCGAGGTCCACGATGCTCCGCTCCTGGTCGAGCCACATGCGGGGCATGTTCTGGAAGGGGCTCGCGTCCCACCGGCTGAGCATGCCGGGCTCGCGCTGGTAGATGAGGACCTCGGCGCCGTCCGCCGCGACCGCTTCGCCGCCCGGAACTCGAGCGAGCGGGTCGAGGCAGTCGGTCGGGCTCGAGCTGGTCGCCGCGCTCAGCGGGAACACGTGGGTGGTCTCGGCACCGGAGCCACCGGTCGCGATCACGAGACGGTCGTCCTCGAGGAGCGCCATGTCCACCGCGAGAGCCACGCCCTGGAGGACGGGCCCGGGTCTCAGCTCTGCGATGCCCGTGGGCGGGAAGCGGGTGAGCGAGGTCTGGACCACGCTGGTGGCGCAGCCCGGCGCGATGCTCTCACCCGAGTAGCCGCCGCCCGTCCTCGGGTCGACGTCGATGGGGCTCGACACCGATCGCTGGTGGAGCATCACCAGGTCACCGCCGGGCAGCGCGAGGGTCTTCCAAGCCACGTTCGGGAGGATGCTGGTGGGCGCGGGTCGTGCGTTGACGGTGGCGCTGAGCGGCGCACGGCGCTCGACGATCGCGCCCGCGTCGTCGAGGGTGATCAGCTCCGCGCTCCGGAAGCGGGTCACGTAGGTCGCGCTCTCGGTGACGATGACGTCGCGGAGGTCGCCGTCGACGAAGACCCGGTCGACCTCGGCGCCGCCCTCGGCCGGGAAGCGGACGAGGTCACCGCCGCTGCACGCGACGAGGATCTGGTCGGACGCGGGGTCGTGCGCGACGCCGCGGGGTGCAGGGCACACCGGGCGCCGCTCGGCGACCGAACGGAGGTCGGCCGCCAGCGTGACGAGGGCGCCACCGCGTCGGAGCGCGACGTGCACTCGGCCGGCGGCGTCCTCCACCAGCGCACCCGGCTCGTCGCCGGCCGCGAGGTCGATGACGGCGACCTCGTCACCGAGGCCGGGGGTGGTGACGTAGATGCGGTCGCGGTAGGGGTCCGTGACCACGGCCGCGTCACCCGCGGCGGTCCGAAGCACCGAGGCCGCGCCGACCGAGGTCGGGTGCTGCACGTACTCGGGCGTGGAGGGGTAGGCCGGCGTGGGGTTCGGGCCGAGGTCCCGGGTCGTGCGGGGGTCGGGGCCACCGTCGGGCGGGAAGAGGGTGTCGTCCGAGCCGGGACCCGATTCATTGCAGCCGGTCAGAGCCAGCATCACACCCATCACGATCGCGAACGTCTTCATCGTCTCACCCCTGCGCTTCGTGCATCGACTTAGCACGGTCGAGTGGCTGTCGCTCTTTCGGGTGGGACTTTCCAAACACCCATCGAGAAAGTGAGATTGTCGTGTTGGCGAGTGCCAGGTTGAGCCACGACGCTTCAGTCCGCGCGAGCCGCGGGCTCGGAGTCGATGTCGGTGTCGTCGCTCATTGGCGGTACTTTCACCCATCCAGGTGAGAAGACGAGCAGGAGGAGGATCATCGTGGCGCCGAAGGTCGAGACCATGATCGAGGTTTCGACCGACAGATGGAAGAGCACACCGATGGCGATGCCGATCCAGCGAGAACGGCGAAACACCAGCAAGAGCGGTAGGGCGAGCTCGGTCGCGGCGATGGCGATGGCGAGCGTCGCCGCCCCGAGTGATTCGATGACGCTAGCGACGAGTGGGCCGGTCAGCAGCTCTGCTCGGTGGAGCTCGAGGAGGGTCTCGCCCGAGAGCCAGCGTGGGTCGAGCTTGGCGACCCCAGCGGCGGTGTAGACCACCAGCAGATGGAACCGGAGGACCTGGAGCGACCATCGGGGGACCCACTCCGCGAGCGGCTCGCCGCTTCCGAGGAAGGGCACCCGTCGAAAGGGCGCGAGGCGTTCCCCACACGGGGTCAACGCGAGGAGGCCCACGCTCAGCCAGAGCAGGTGCAGGTGGTGGAGGTAGCGCGTGCGGTCCGCGGCCATCAGGCCGTAGCCGACCAGGGCGAGCAGCGCGGCCACGACGCGCGGCCGGATGCCCACGAGGAGCAGGGCGGCCAGACCGGTCCGGGCCCACACCAGCCCTGCCGTGAGCCCCGGACCGAGCGGTGGCAGGAAGGGCCAGAGCGGCGAGTGGAGCGTGGGCGCTTCGGCGGCGTCGGTCGCTGGGTGGTACTCGAGCCCGCCGACCCAAGCGTGGTGGTCCATCGGCAGCCAGTCGACGACCGTGGTCCGGAGCAGCACCAGCGCCGCGAGGCCGACCCTCAGGAGCGCGAAGGGCCAGGGCTGGACCCAGCCGCCGAAGAGGGACTCGAGCCACGTGCGGGCGGTCGTCATCGGCAGGTCACCGCGTGGTCGGTGCGGTCCAGGGGCGTCCCTCCGACCCGTCGGCGAGAGAGGACCAGGCGTACGGTGCGAGCGTCGGTCACGTCGCACAGCAAGGTGCCGACGTCGTCGAGCGCGCTGCGGAGGAGGGCGGCGTTCGTCTCGCCGAGGTTCCAATCGCCCGCGGCGCCGATCACCCGCCGGGCGTCGCGCCCGAGATGCGGCTCGAGCGTGCGAAGCGGGATTCGGCGGGGGAAGCCGCGCTCACCTTCGACGGCCAGGTCGAGCCGGTACTCGACCGGCGAGGTGAACATTCGAAAGCCGCCGACGCCGTCGGGGAGCATCAGTGGACCGAGCGCGAGCGCGCCGCAGAGCGCGAGCAGGATGGCGAGGGGCGGGCGGCTCGGCACCCCATCGGGTTCGTTCATGGGCGACGCACGGCGCAGCTGCGCTCGCCGAGGATCAGGAGCCGACCGGTGTCGAGGACCTCGCCGCCGGGACCGAGGAGCTCCAGCCGACCGAGCGTGCGCGGCCCCTCCGTCTGCACCGTCAGCACCTCGACGGCGAAGACCAGCGAGGCCCCCGACGCGATGTCGACGAACGTCGCATCCGAGCCATCGTCGAGCTCGCTCACCAGCGTGGCCGAGCCGGCCGGGAACGCGGCGTCGGCGAAGGTCGCGAACGAGAAGAAGGTGCTCGGGTCGTCGTCCTCGTCCATCACCGCTCGCAGCGTCGCGGTCGAGAGCGCTGGTCCCTCCCAGGGGAAGATGACCGTCCCGAAGCGGTCGCCACAGACCATTCGCAGCGCGAGATCCCGGAGGTCCGCGCAACCGTCGAGCAGGTCCTCTGCGCCGTCGGGGCAGCCATCGGCGTCGCTGTCCGGGTCGACCGGGTCCAGGCCCATCGCACCTTCTTCCCCGTCCAGCAGCCCGTCGCCGTCCGAGTCCGTGTCGAGGAAGTCGGGGAGGCCATCGCGGTCGGTGTCCACCGGCGGATAGCAGCGATCGATGCGCATGCCGATCTCGTCGGCGTCCGGGTAACCGTCACCGTCGGCGTCGGTGTCCAGGTCGTTCACCAGCCCGTCGCCGTCCTGGTCCGAGTCGATGCCCTCGTAGGCGCGGATCAGACCATCACCGTCGGCGTCCTCTTCCAGGGCGGGGTTGGTGAAGCCACACGGCGCTTCGTGCCGCGGCCCACCGGTGCAGCCGGAGAGGGCGGCGAGCACCAGGAGCCAGCCGATGGGTCGCGCCATGGCGGAAGTCTCGACGACGGCGGAGAGGGTCGCAACTCACGGCGAGCCTTGCCGTCATCGGGCGGCTCTGGCACTCCGTGGGTGTGTGTCGGGTCCTCGGGTGGTGTCGGGTCGCCTTCGGGGCGGCCTTCCTGTGTGGGGCCGTCGCCGGCTGTGACGAGCTCGCGGTCGATGGGGCCGACGGGTCCTTCGATCGCGACGCGGGTCCCGTCGACGCGGCGCCGGCCATCGACGCGCGGCCACCGGAGGATCTGGACGGGTTCGTCGAGTGGCAGATGGACGCGGGCGGGCTGCCGGGGGTCGCGGCGGGGCTCGTGGTCGATGGCGAGATCGCCTTCGTCGGGACCTGGGGCTACGCGGACGTGGAGAACGAGCGGCCGGTGGCGGACGACACGCTCTTCGTCGTCGCGTCCGTCTCCAAGCTCTTCACCGCCGTCCCGGTGATGCGTCTGGTCGAGGAGGGCATGCTCGACCTCGACGTCCCCACCGGTGAGGCCTTCGACTTCCCGATCGCGCATCCGGGCTTCCCCGACGACGACATCACGACGCGCCGGCTGCTCACGCACACGAGCGGCATGGTGGATGCCTGGATCACCCTCGGTGAGACCACCTACTCCGGCGACCCGCCGATCGACCTCGGCGACTTCGCGCGCGGGTACGCGCAACCGGGAGGCGAGTACTACCAAGGGTCGAACTTCGGACCGGAGCCGGGCACCGACTGGGAGTACTGCAATGCGGCGTTCGCGGTCGCCGCGCACCTGGCGGAGCTCGGCTGGGGCGAGGACTTCCGTGCGCTCAGCGAACGGATGATCTTCGAGCCGCTCGCCCTGCAGGACACCGGCTGGCACTTCCAGGACATCGACGAGTCGAAGCTCGCGGTGCTCTATACCTACAACACCCCCCGCGACTCGTTCGTCCCGCTCGAGCAGGTGAACTACGCGCACTACCCCGCGGGTGGGCTGCGCAGCAGCATCCGTGACCTGCTTCGCTATGCGCAGGCCTGGCTCAACCTCGGCGAGCTCGACGGTCAACGCTTCCTCGCGGAGGAGACGGTGCAGACGATGCTCCGCCAGCAGGTCCCGGACCTGAGCGCGCGGCAGGGGCTGGTGCTCCGCTACGACGTGGTCAACGGGAACACCTACGTCGGCCACAGTGGCGCCGGCATCGGCGGGAGCGCGAACTTCCTGATGCTCCCCGGCAGCAACGCGGCGCTCATCGTGGTCACCAACGGCGACGCCTACGTGCGCGCCCGCCTCGGGATGACGGCGGGGCGCGAGGCGTTCGAGGCGATCCTCGCGCGAATGGAAGAAGAGCTTCAGGACCGCATGACGCCCTGAGCTACTCTCCTCGTCATGGCCGCGCCGCTCACCCTCAGCCTCGAGTCGAAGGAGCTGCGGGTCGGTGACGTCGTACGCGGCGAGGTTCGCGTCGAGCAAGACCTCTCGGCCGCCGAGGGGCTCGATGTCGAGTTGGTCTACACGGTCCGGCACTCCCCGCACGTGTTGGTCAAAGAGCGACTCGTGTATGGGGCCGTGCATCGGGGTCAGGTGATCCCGTTCGAGCTCACGCTCACCGAGGGCCCCTACAGCTGGGACATGCCGAACGTCTCCGTCACCTGGAAGGTGAAGGCGTCGGCCGACATCGCGTGGCGCATCGACCCGAAGGTGGAGACCGACTTCGTGGTGCGCCCGCGAAAGGTGCCGCCAGACGAGCGCATGCTCGGCCAGCTCTCCGCGGCGGCGGAGGCCGCGGTGACGAAGGTGGAGACCGGGCCGATCGCGAGCGCGATCCTCTGGCTCCTCATCGGGGCGGTCGCGTTGGCCATGTTCCCACTCCTGCCCATCGCTCTGATCTTGTGGGCGCGCTCGGCGGTCACGCGCACCCGCGTGCGGGACGTGCAGGTCGTGGTCCCCGAACGCCGCGTGGCGCACGGCGAGTGGGTCCCGGTCGTCGTTCGCTTCCACGGGCGCCGGCCCTTCCAGCTCGAGAAGCTCGACCTGACCTTCTCCGGAAGCGAGCGCTGGACCACGGGCTCGGGCGACAGCCGCCGAAGTCACCGCAAGGTGTTCCACACCGAGAGCCAGACGATCCTCGTGGACCGCATCATCGCGATCGGCGCGGAGGAGCAGAACCTCGGCGGCGGTGCCTACCGAGGTGGTGGTCGCCGGCGAGCGAAGAATGGACCCGTGTTCGAGTGGCGCACCGGCTTTCGCCTGCCACCGAACGGGCCGCCTTCGGCCGGGTCCGGGCTGACCTACGACCTGAAGCTGCACCTCGACATCGCGGGCCTCCCGGACGTGGCCAAGGACGTTCGCTTGAAGACCCTCGGTGCGCAGGTGGAGCCGCTGCCGCCCGCGGGCGATCCGCCACCGCCGGAGCAGACCAGCGGGGAGCTGACGTTTCTGCGACCGGGCGAGCCCGTGCCCGCGGGTGTGGACGCGCGGCTCGGCGCGGGCGGGTTGATGCGATGGGTGCTGCTCAGCTTCGTCGGCGTGGCGCTCGGCATCGGGGGCATCGTCGGCCTCGCGAGCGGCCTCGCGATGGCCGCCGTTCCCTTCGCCCTCGGCGGGGCGCTCCTGGCCTTCTCGGTGGGCGCGTTTCTCTGGACCCTCTACCGCTGAGCGCTCGACGCCCTATGGAGGTCACATGAATGCGATCGATTGGTTGAAGGACACCTACGCCTGCCTCGACGCGAAGGACCTGGAGGGGTTCTTGGAGAGGCTCACCGACGACGTCCGCGTCCGCTTCGGCAACGCGCACCCGTTGCACGGCAAGCACGCGGCTCGCGACGGGTACGGTGAGCTGCTCCAGAAGATGGGGAACCTCCAGCACTACCCGGTGCGGGTATGGGAGGACGGGGATTTCCTCGGCTTCCAAGCGAACCTTCGGGTCACGCGGCTGGGTGACGGCGCCGTGCTCCACGTACCCACGTTCACGGCGTGGCGCCTCCGCGGCGCGCTGGGAGCGAGCGTTCAGGTCTTCGTCGACCTGGCGCCACTCTTCGAGAACGTGGACGTCCCGGACATGTGCGCCGGCCGCGCCATCGACGTGGTCCACGAGGCGGGGCTCGAGTCCTTCCCGGCGAGCGATCCGCCGAGCTGGACCCCCGGCTGACACCCGGTATCGGACGGAACACGACCCCCGCTCGGGCGTGTATGCTCGCGGGCGATGACCACCGAGCGCCGGGATTGGGACGCCGCGAGCCTTCGCGAGGACTTCGAGAAGCGCGGCATTCGACACGTCAAAGTCGGAGGCACGGACGTCGATGGCGTCCTTCGCGGCAAGCTCATCGCGCCGTCGAAGGCGTTCTCCGCCCTGGAGAAGGGCTTCGGCTTCTGCGACGTGATCTTCGGCTGGGACATCGCCGACCAGCTCTACGACAACGCGACCGTGACCGGCTGGGACAGCGGCTACCCGGACGCGCTGGCCAAGATCGATCCGAGCACCTACCGCGTCGACCCGCACGAGCCGGACACGGCGCACTTCCTGGTCGACTTCTTCACGCCAGACGGCAAGCCGCACCCGGCCTGCCCGCGCAACCTGCTCAAGCAGGTCACGGCGCGCGCGGAGAGCAGCGGCTACCACGCCGTGTTCTCGTGCGAGCTCGAGATGTGGATCTTCAAGGAGTCGCCCGAGTCGCTGCGTTCCAAGCGCTTCGGCGGGCTCACGCCGCTGAGCCCGGGGATGTTCGGCTACTCCTGGTTGCGCGAGGGTCAGTACGCCGAGCTCGTCCACGACGTGCTCGACACGATGAAGGCCTACGACGTCGAGATCGAAGGCTTCCACACCGAGACCGGCCCCGGCGTCTGGGAAGCCGCGATCCTCTACGACGACGTCGTTCGCGCGGCCGACAAGGCGGTGCTCTTCAAGACCGCCATGAAGCAGATCTGCCACCGCCACGGGCTGGCGGTGACCTTCATGGCGAAGTGGAACGAGAAGCTGCCCGGGTCGAGCGGCCACATCCACCAGAGCCTCTGGGACTCCGAGAAGGAGACCAACCTCTTCTACGACGGCAAGGATCCGAACGGTCTGAGCGCCAAGGCACGGCACTACATCGCCGGCCTCTACCACACGGCGCCCGACCTCACGGCGCTCTACTCGCCCTTCATCAACACCTACCGGCGCTACGTGCCCGGGCTCTGGGCGCCGCTCACGGCGAGCTGGGGCATCGAGAACCGGACCTGTGGGCTCCGCGTGATCACCGGGAGCCAGAGCGCGACGCGCGTGGAGCTGCGCCAGACGGCCGCGGACGTGAACGCCTACGTGGCGATGGCGGCGGCGCTCGGCGCCGGTCTGCACGGCATCACCGAAGCCCTCGAGCTCCCCCCGGAGACCAAGGGCGACGCCACGGCGAGCGGCGCTCAGGGGGCGCCGCTCCCGCGGACGTTGGACCAGGCCACCCAGAAGCTCGCGGAGAGCGAGGTCGCGCGAACGATCCTCGGCGAGGCCTTCGTCGACCACTATGTGCGTCGCTGCGACTGGGAGGTCCGCGAGGCCCGCAAGGCGGTCACGGATTGGGAGCTCGCCCGCTACTTCGAGTCGGTGTGACGTGAGGGTCCCCAAAGCCATCCGCCAGTTCGTCGAGCGACCGCGGCTCCCGCGGATCGAGGCGTACGTCCCGCAGGCGAGCGATCCGGCCATCTTCTGGTTCAACGGCGAGCGCGACGACATCGTCCGCGAGGTCGCCGAGCGGGTCGCCGAGGACCACGGTCGCTCGGTCGGTTCACTCGAGCTCGCGCTCAACGACTGCGCGATGACCGAGATGCGACGCCTCGACTCGCAGCGCGACGACGAGGCGCGCCGAGACCTCGGCAAGTGGCGCGCGCTCTCCCGTCAGCTCGGTCGCATGAGCGAAGGCGAGCAGCGAAAGGCGATCCGTCAGGTGACCCATCGCTTCGCCGAGGACGTCGCCGGCAACTTCGACCCGCGGGTCTATCGGATGGCGATCCGCGCGGTGCCGAAGCTCCTCGCGACGCTGATGCAGCCCTCGCAGATGCCCAAGGCGCTCACCGCCGGCCAGACGGTGCTCGACCGCTTGCTCTCCGTCGAGGGCGAGACGGAGAAGATCAAGGAGCTGCAGCAGGTCGGCTCGGTGGTCTACGTGCCGACCCACTCGTCGAACCTCGACTCGATCGTGCTCGGCCGCGCGCTCGAGCAGGCCGGGCTCTCGCCGGTGGTCTACGGCGCCGGCAAGAACCTCTTCACGAACCCGATCATCAGCTTCTTCATGCACAACCTCGGCGCCTACCGCGTCGACCGGCGCATCGGCGCCAGCCTCTACAAGGACGTGCTGAAGACCTATTCGCAGGTGATGATCGAGCGCGGCTACCACTCGCTCTTCTTTCCGGGCGGCACGCGGAGCCGGTCCAACCTGATCGAGAACAAGCTGAAGCTCGGCCTGATGGGCAGCGCGCTCTCGGCCTTCGCGCACAACCAGTCCCGCGGCGTCGACCGGAAGGTCTTCTTCGTTCCGACGACCATCAACTACGCGCTCACGCTCGAGGCGGAGACGTTGGTCGAGGACTGGCTGAAGGCCGAGGGTAGGGCCCGCTACATCATCGAGGACGACGAGTTCTCGCGCTTGGACCGCTGGGTGGCCTTCCTCCGAAAGGTGCTCGGCATGCAGGCCGCGTGCGTGATCCGTTTCGGCGAGCCCGTCGACCCCTTCGGCAACCCGGTCGACGACGATGGCTGCTCCATCGCGCCGGGGGGCCAGGCGATCGACCCCGCGTCCTACGTGCGGCGCCGAGGGCGACCGACTCTCGACGACGCGCGCGACGCGGCCTACACGCGCGATCTCGGCGAGGTGCTCGTCGAACGCTTCCGCCGCGAGACGGTGCTGATGTCGACCGCGCTGGTCGCTCACGTGCTCTGGCGCCGGATCGTCGCGCACTCGCCTCGCGCCGATCTCTTCTCGCGCCTCCGGATGCGTGGCGAGGTCTCCATGACCAAGGCGGACCTCACGCGGGAGGTCGCCGAGCTCCGCGATCGGCTCGCCGAGCTCCAGGACGCGGGCGAGGTTCGGCTGAACTCTTGGCTCACCGAAGCCGACCCCGAGGCGATCGTGGCGCGCGCGCTGCGGGTCTGGAACGGCTACCACACGCGCATGGCCGCCAAGGACGTGGGCAAGGAGATCGTCGCCGAGGATCCGACCCTGCTCCTCTACTACCAGAACCGCCTCGTGCCCTTCGCCGTCGACGTTTGTGGCAGCGAGCACGCCATCGCCGCGCGCGAGATCGCGCAGCTGGGGGTGACCCGATGATCGCGCCCGTCCTCACCGGTCCCGCCGCCGCGCCCGGCGAGCTCCCGCCCGTCGGCGTCGTCGGCGGCGGTGGTTTCGGCCAGGCGCTCGCGAAGGCGATGCTCCGCTGCGGTCGGAAGGCGCAGCTCTGGAGTCGTCGCCCCCTCGAGCTCGAGGGGGTCGAGACCACCCAGGAGCTCGCCGATCTGAGGCGCTCGGAGCTGCTCTTCCTGGCGGTGCCCTCGCCCTACGTTCCCGAGACCGCCGAGGAGCTCGGCAAGCACCTCGATGGCGAGCACCTGCTGGTCCACGTCAGCCGCGGTCTGATCGGTGACGACCTGCTGACCCTCTCGCGCGTGCTGCGTCAGCGAACGGCGGCGCACCGGGTCGGCGTGCTCGCGGGCCCGCTCGACGCGGAGGCGCTCGCCGAGGGGGAGCCGACCGGCGCGATCGTGGGCTCGCGTTTTCCGGAGGTCACCACCGCCGTCCGAGAGGCCATCGGTGGCGACACGCTGCGCATCTACGAGAGCCGGGACGTGGTGGGCGTCGAGATCGCCGCCGCCGTGGTCGGCTACCTCGCCCTCGCCGTCGGCATGGGCCAGGAGCTCGGTGTGTCACCGGCGACGGTCGCCGTCGCGCTGACTCGGGGCCTCGCCGAGGCGGCGCGTTGGGCGCCCACCCTCCAGGCCGATCCGGCCACCCTCTACGGCCTCGCCGGCCAGGGCGACCTGCTGGCCGTGACCGGTGGCGACGACCGCCCGGAGGTCCGCCTGGGCCGGGCGCTCGCGACCGGCGCCTCGTTGGAAGAGGCTGGAAAGGCGGCCGGCGCACACATCGAGGGCGTGACGATCGCGCGCCGGGTGAACGCCCATGCGAGGAAGATCGGCGAGGCGACCCCGATTGCGGGTATGATCGCCGACGTCGTCGAAGGCCGCCGCGATCCGAGGGATGCGATGGCGGCTCTCATGGCGCGTGAGGTCGGGACGGAGTAAGGAGCAGTCGATGACCACGGTGTGGAGCTTTCCCACTCGGATCCTCTTCGGAGAAGGGCTCGCCACGGAGGCCCTGGCCGCCGAGGTGAAGAGCCTCGGCGGGTCGAAGGTGCTCTTCGTCACGGACGAAGGCGTCAAGGGCGCGGGTCTCATCGAGCCGCTCGCCGAAGCGCTCTCCGAGGCCGGGATCGAGAGCGACGTCTTCGACCAGATCTCCTCGAACCCGCTGGAGTCCGAGGTGCTCGCCGCGACCGATGCCTACCGCAAGAGCGAGTCCGATCTGTTGGTGGCGGTCGGTGGCGGTAGCCCGCTCGACGTCGCGAAGATCGTTCGTCTCGCGGCGACCCATCCGCTGCCCCTGGCACAGTACGACGATGCGATCGGTGGCGATGCCAAGGTCGTGAACGACGTGCCGCCGATGGTCGCCATCCCCACGACCGCCGGAACCGGCAGCGAGGTCGGCCGCAGCGGTGTCGTCACGCTTCAGGCGACCAACAAGAAGACGGTGATCTTCGCGCCGAAGCTGATGCCCAACGTGGCGATCCTCGATCCGAAGATGACCGAGAGCCTGCCCCCGCGGCTGACCGCGGCGACCGGCATCGACGCGCTGACTCACCTCATCGAGGCCTACTGCGCGCAGGGCGATCATCCGATGGCGGACGCCATCGCCCTCGAGGGGATCCGGCTCTGCGCCGAGTACCTCGAGCGCGCCGTGCACGACGGCAAGGACCTCGAGGCGCGCGGCGAGATGCTCAAGGCCTCGCTCATGGGGGCCGTCGCGTTCCAGAAGGGCCTCGGCGCGTGCCACTCGCTCGCGCATCCGCTGAGCGCGGAGCACGACCTCCACCACGGCCTCGCGAACGCGCTCTGCCTTCCGGCCGTGCTCGACTTCAACCGCAGCGTCGTCCCGGAGCGCATCGGCCGGATCGCGAAGATCCTCGGCGCGCGCGGCGACGACACCGAGACGCTCGCCTTCGAGTGCTCGGGCGCCGTCCGTGCGCTCCGCAAGAAGGTCGGCCTCCCGGATGGCCTCGAAGCGGTCGAGATCCCCGAGGACGGGCTCGCCCGGCTCGCGAACCTCGCCTACGACGACGTCTGCCACAAGCTGAACCCCCGCGAGTGCACCGCGGAGGATTTGCTGACGCTCTATCGCGCGTCGTTCTGAGCTCACGGACCTCGCCATGACGTCCGATGAACGGGACGGGGGGGCGAACGGAAGCACGACGCGCACGTTGAGCGAGGGCGAGGTCCTCGCCGAGCGCTACGAAGTGGAAGGGCTGCTCGGCGTGGGTGGAATGGGCGCGGTCTACCGCGTCTGGGATCGCGCGCTGGGAGAGCACGTCGCGCTCAAGGTGCTCGCCCGGACGAGCCCCGCTGCCATCGAACGCTTCTCGCGCGAGGTGAAGCTCGGCCGAAAGGTCACCCACCCGAACATCGTCCGGACCCACGACCTCGGCGAAGATCGCGGCCTCCACTTCCTCACGATGGAGCTCGTCGAAGGGCGACCGCTCGACGAGGTGATCCGAGACCGCACCGCGCTCTCACCGGAGGAGGCCGTACCCATCGGGGTCGCGATCGCTT
The DNA here is from genome assembly GCA_017644045.1 of Deltaproteobacteria bacterium. Classification (GTDB taxonomy): domain Bacteria; phylum Myxococcota_A; class Polyangia; order Polyangiales; family Houyiibacteriaceae; genus UBA1660. The sequence goes on along the minus strand of JAEPMI010000004.1, from coordinate 163,500 downwards.
CGGGGCTGCACGCCGCCCACGAGGCGGGGGTGATTCACCGCGATCTCAAACCGGCGAACGTGCTCGTCGCCGATGACGGCCGCGTCCGGATCACCGACTTCGGCATCGCGCGGGCAGCGGAGACGCAGGACCGCACTCACGAGACCGGGGCGCTCCTCGGCACCCCCCACTACATGGCGCCCGAGCAGGTCTCCGGTCAGCCGGTGGACGCGCGAACCGATCTCTACGCGCTCGGTTGCATCCTCTACGAGCTGCTCACGGGCCGTCCGCCCTTTGAGGGGACCACTCCGATGGCGGTGGTGTCGCAGCGGCTCCTCCACGAGGTGCCGGAGGATCCGCGCTCGCTCGCCAGCATCCCCGACCCGCTCGCCGAGATCGTCATGCGCTGCCTTCGACGCGAGCCCAACGAACGCCCGCGATCCGCGGCCGTGGTCGAAGAGGCGCTCGGCTCCGGTGGCGCGCTGAAGACGACGTCGGGACGGATGAGTCTCTTCGCGCCGCTGCCCTCCGATGGGCAACCGTCCGTGGCCGTGTTGCCCCTCCGCTATCGAGGGCCGGTCGAGCACGACTACCTCGGGGAGGGGCTGGCCGAGGAGCTCATCGACGTGCTCTCGCGAACGCGCGGGCTGAAGGTCCTGGCGCTCGGCGCGACGCGGCGCTTCGAGGACGAGCGGGACCCGCGACGCATCGCCCGCGAGCTCCGCGCGACGGCGGTGGTGGACGGTACCGTCACGCTCGGTGGCGACCGCGTTCGGCTCAGCGCTCGGCTGAGCGACGCCGCCGGCGTGCAGCTCTGGAGCGAGCCCTTCGAAGGGCGCTTCTCCGACGTGCTCGCGCTGCAGGAGTCGCTGGGTCGCCGGGTCGCCGAGGCGCTCCGCCTCGAGGTGGAGGCGGCGCACTACCGAGGGAGCACCTCCGAGGAGGCGGTGTCGCTCTACCTGCGCGGTCGGCGCGGGTTGATGGCGGACGTGATGCACGAGCCCGATCGCGCCGAAGCGGACCTGCAGCGGAGCCTCGAGCTCGCGCCCCGGATGGCACCGGCCATCGCCGCGCTCGCGATGGCCAGCGTGCGGGCGTGGTGGGGGCGGCCCGACCCCGACGGCGAGCGAGCCGAGCGCGCGACCCAGCACGTCTGGCGCGCGGTCGAGGACGCGCCGAAGCTGGGCGAGACGCACCTCGCGCGGGCCATGCTCGCGGGACAGACCGGGGACTTTCGCCAGGTCGCTCGGTCGACGACCGAGGCGCTCGAGCTGGTGCCGACGCTGGCGTTCGCCCACCAGTACCTCGGCGCGCTCCAGATCGAGGCCGGGCGCGAGCGCGAAGGTCGGGAGCGGCTGGAGCTCGCGCTCGAGCTCGACCCCTCGCTGAGCGCCGCGCGCTTCTCGCTGGCGCGGCTCGATGCGCTGCAGGGGCGCTGGGCGAGCTTCCAATCGTGGGTCGACGCCATGACCGAGGCCGCTGGCGGCCCGACGTTGCCGCTCGCCGGGCTCCAGTTCCGGGCCGGGCTCTGGCGCGGGGACACCGACGCCGCGCGCCACTGGCGGCAGGTGACCGCCGAGCTGCCGACGCCCATCGGCGAGCGAACCGCCAGGCTCTTCGACATCGGCCTCGGTGAGGGCGACGCCTCGGTCGCGGAGGCGATGGTGCACGGCATTCCGACCTCGAACCTCCGCTTCCGGACGTTGATCCTCCAGATCGCCACCGAGGTCTTCGCGGCGGCGAACGACACCGAGCGCGCGCTCACCATGCTCGAGCACGCGGCCGAGAGCGCGCTGGTGGACGTCGTCTGGCTGCGTCGATGTCCGATCCTCGAACGGCTCCACGACGAACCGCGCTTCCAGGACGTGCTCCGATCCGTCGACCGTCGTGCCCGCCAGGTCTGGCGCCGCTGACCCGACTGCGATGCACGGATGCATGGGCTAGCATGGCGACATGCGTGCCGTGATCTTCGCGTCGGTGGTGCTTCTGCTCGGCTGCAACGAAGACGCCGAGGAAGGGCCCGAGGCCTGCATGCGCTCGTCGGTGGGCGACGCCTGCTCGTTCACCGATGTCTGCCGGGTGGAAGCGATCGACGACGTCGACGGACGCTGTGGCTACATCGCCCACGGTTGTCGCGACGGTCGCGTCGTCGAGATCGATCAGACGATGGCGTGTGCCGTCAGTCCCGACCTCGGACGAGGGGACGATGGCGGTCTGGACTTCGGGCCCGGGCCCGCATGCGACGACGGGCTTCGCAACGGCGACGAGAGCGATGTCGATTGCGGGGGTGGCTGCGACAGCTGTCAGAACGGCAGGTCGTGCGCGGACGACACGGACTGCATCAGCATGCGCTGCGTGGACGAGGCCTGCGTGTCACCCGAGGGCACTCACCCGGACGTCGTTCGTGTGGATGACGTGGTCGGTCGCGATCCTGCGAGCGGTTGGAGCGACAGCTATTCGGTCGGCGCCGAGTGCTACTGCGAGTCGACCTTCGATCATGCGATCGGCGACATCGAGGTAGAGACGCCCTTCGGCTCACGGACGGTGCGACAGGTCTGCGATGCCCTCGGACCAGGGCCCGGCTCCGAGGGTCGACCGGTCTACAACGACATCCAGTGCGGCAACGGGCCCGCCAACGACGCGGGCGACGAGGACGACTGCCCTGGCCGGGTCGACATCGGTCGCGACGGGTGTGGCCACATCGGACCGCGCTGGCACCTCGAGACCCTCGACTCGATCTGAGTCAGGCGGACTCGGCCGGTGCGTCGATGTCGCTCGGCAGGGGAGGCGGCGGGTCGAAGCCGCCCTCGGCGAAGGGATGGCACCGGCAGATGCGCTTGGTGCCGAGCCAGCCGCCCTTGAAGAAGCCGAAGCGCTCGATGCAGGCCGCCGTGTACCGGCTGCACGACGGCTCGTAGATGCAGACCCGCCCGATCAATGGCGAGAGGGTCCACCAGTAGAGGCGAATCAACGCCAGCGCGAGCCATCGCAGCACCCCGCCAGACTGGCGTTCGAGGGGGTCGTCGGCAAGCCACCGTCCATGTGGGGTTGCTTAACCCATATGGGTTAGTCCATCCTGGGACGTATGAGTGGGGGATTCAATTATCTGACAGAATTGGAAAAGGGGACCACCCATCTGGGGGGTCAGTCCCTGGTTTTTCACTGTCATTTCTACAACTGCCAGCTGCAGGAGGCGATCGAGGACGGCATGGGCTCGGCGGCCCCGGGGGTGCTGACGAAGGCCGCGGTCGACACCGTCTCCCCGCAGCTTCGAGCCATCGCCGACGGAGCCACGGGGGCCGATTTGCTCCAGCGGGCCGAGCAGCTCTTCGCCGAGCTCGGGTTCGGAGCGCTCTCGCTCGGGGCCTTGGGGCCGGACGGGGGAGAGGCCGTCTCACCGCACTCGCACTACGCCATGGGGTGGCTCGCGACTCGTGGACCGAGAGAGACGCCGGCGTGCTTCTTCCCGGCCGGCTTCATCGCGGGGGCCTTCGCCGTCGCACACTCGGTCGACCCCGCAGCGGTCGTGGTCACCGAGAGCCGGTGTTTCGCCATGGGCGCCGACGACTGCGCCTTCACCGTGGCGGTGAACCGATGAGCGTCGACGGCAGGGCGGTCACCGAGGCGGTCGCGGGGCTTCCGCTCGCCGGCAACGAAGAGGGGCTCATCCCCGCCTTCGGCCTCTACCTCACGCGGCACTACGCGCCCTACTACAACGCCGTCTCCTACGCGTACCTGCACCACGCGCGAGATGAAGGCGATGCGTCGCTCGCGAAGGCGCGAGCGGCGCTGGTCGAAGCCGGCCACATCTGCGCGTTCAACACCTTCGGCGGCATCATGCTCTCGCAGGAGTGGGAGGCGGTCGTCGCGCCGATGATCGAGGAACGCGCCGACTGGATGTACGGGATCGTCGCGGTGGTCAACGCGCTCGGCTGGGGGCGATGGAGCGTCGAGGACCTCTCCCAGGACGAGATGCGCATCGCGGTCGCCGACAGCTACGAGTCGACGGGCTACCTGGCCGAGCACGGCGAGTCCGAGCTCGGCGGCGTGTGCTTCCTCGCCACCGGCGGCGTCGCCGGGCTCATGAATCTGCTCTACCACGGCGACATCACGAACCGCCCGGCGCTGAACCCGACGTACTACGCCGAGCTCTTCGGCAACGACGCCGGTTTCGCCGCCGAAGAGATCGTTTGCCGCGCTGCGGGCGCCGACCGCTGCGAGTTCGTCGCCAGGCGACAATGAGCCCCGACCCCGAAGTCGTACTGATGCGCGACTGTCTCGGTGGCGAGCGGGTCGTCGAAATCGAGCTCGCCGATGGCCTTCGGCGGGACGCGCTCGAGCGACTCGATGGCTCGGGCACGTTGATGGTCCTCGACTCGCTGCCGAAGCCCTTCGCACGCTACGACCGGCCGGGGTTCTTCCTGCTCACCGGGATCGTCGGCGAGCGACGGGTCCGTTTCACCATGCGATTGGCTCACCGGGATCGCGCCGAGGAGACGGCGCTCGCCGTGGCGCGGGAGTTGGCCGCGTGAGCTACTTCGATCACGCGGCCACCTCGCTGCCGCGTGCGCCCGTCGCGTTGGAGGGTGCGCTTCGTGGCGCCGAGTTGGGCAACCCCGGTCGGGGTCTCCATCGCCTCCAGCGAGCGGCCGCCGACGAGGTCGACCGTGCCCGTCGTGCGGTCGGCGCGCTCCTTCCGGCCATGACGGTGACCTTCCACGCGGGAGCGACCGCCGCGCTCAATCAGGCCATCGCCGGCCTCCGCCCCCGCCCTCGCGTGGTGGCGTTGGGACCGATGCTCCACAACGCCGCTCGCCGACCGGCGCGCGCGCTGGGCGTGCCCACGTGGACCCTCCCGCATGATGCCGACGGAGTGATCGATCTCGACCGGGCCCGCGCGGAGTGGGTCGACGACACCGGGCTGGTGGTCGTGGGTCACTCGTCGAACGTGACCGGGGTCGGCCAGCCGGTCGAAGCGCTCTGCGCGTTGGCGAAAGCGCTGGGGGCGCGGGTGGTGCTCGACGCCGCCCCCACCGCTGGCGTGTGGTCGCTCGACCTGGGCGCCGACCTGGTCGCGTTCTCCGCGCACAAGCATCTGCGCGCGCTCCCTGGCACCGGCGTGCTGGGGGTCGGACCTGGCGTCGAGCTCGAGCCGCTGGTGCGTGGCGGCGTGGGCTTCGACGCGGCCGCCGACGAGATGCCGGAGGTGCTCCCCGAGCGACTCGAGGCCGGGACCCCCAACCTGCCGGGAATCCTCGCGCTCGGTGCGGCGGCACGCGTGGGCGTGTCGTGGGATGTCGAGGCGGCCAGTGGCGCGCTCGAGGAGGTCGTGCACGCCGCGGGTCTGCGTGTGCTCGGTCGCTCGGCCGACGCGCCGGCGCTCCCGGTCGTCAGCTTCACGGTCGCCGGCCAGGAGCCGCGCGCCGTGGAGGAGATGCTGGACCGGGTCTTCGACGTGACCGTCCGAGCGGGGCTCCATTGTGCGCCGAGTGCTCATCGGGTGCTGGGGACGGAGCGCACCGGCACGGTGCGGGTCTCTTCCGGTTCGACGACGACGGCCGGAGACCTGGCCGAGCTGGCGCGCGCCTTGGGCGATCTCGCTCGTCATGCGAGGGCAGCGTCGTGAGCTCGGTGGTGGTCGAGGTCGACGCATCCAAGGTGGAGCAGTCCATCATGGATGGGCTGAAGCGGGTCGCCGCCTCCAGACCGGAGAGCGTGGCGCTCGTCTTTCCCGCGGACGTGCGGGTGAGCGCGTCGCTCGCGGAAGTGATCGCGGCTGGCGCGGAACAGGTCGAAGCGATGCGAGAGCTCGTGCTGGTCCATCCGGGCGCGACCATCGGCTTCCTCGCGTCATCGCTCGGGCTCCGCATTCCGCGCTGCAAGGTCCGCGGCGAACGCGACCTCTCCAAGGTCGACGAGCGGCGAAACGACACGCTCACGCCGCCGCACGGCAGCGCGACGATCCTCGACCTGCGCGAGCGCTCGCTGGTGCAGGCGTTCGGCGCGGCGTCCCTGAAGCTCCGGGTGAGCGACGGCAATCGCGCCGTACTGCTCCTCAACCCCGGCGAGACGCCGCCACCCGGACTGACCGACGTCGTGGTCCGAGAGCTCGGTCATTGCCCGAAGCTGCGAGAAGTGGTCCTGGTGCACCCCTCGGCGGTGATGGGCTTCATCGCGTCGTCGGCCGGGCTCCGGCTCCCGACGCTCACGCTCACCGCGGTTCGTCAGGCCCCGAAGGACTGACGCGTCAGTCGTCCGCTTCCTCTTCCTCTTCCGCTTCCTCTTCTTCTTCGTCCGACTCGGGAGGAGGGGCGACCGCGCCGAGACCCAGCTTCTGAGCGAGCTCGGTGATCGCGTCGGAGCCACCGGCCATCGCCTGCGCCTGAGCGGCGAGCTCCGGGTTGGCCGCGGTGGCCTTCTCGGCGACCTCCTGGGCCTTCCCGAGCAGGTCGTCGGGGACCCCGCCACCGCCGAGGACCTGTTGCGCCATTCCCTCGATCATCCCGCGCATCTCCGGGTTCTCGAGAAATCCCTTGGCGAACTCCGCGAGGCCGGCGGGGAGCTGGGGCTGGCCGTCGTCGCCCTTGGGCATGTTGCCGACCATCTGCTGGACCTGACCCATCAGATCGGGGCCGAGACCCCCCGCCAGTCCCTGGAAGACACCGAGCGCGTCGCCCGCTCCGACGCGGGCGTCCTCGGCCTCCGGAATCGCGACCCACATGCCGCCTTCGCCGAGCTCCTCGAGGGCGCCCTCGTAGTCGGTCGCCTGGAGGTGCGCGACGCTCGGATAGACGAAGACGCCGCGCTCGTCGTCGTGGGCCTCGATGAGCTCGCCCAGGTCGCGGCGCAGCACCGAGCCGAGGGTGGATTCCGGGGTGTCGAAGCGGAACGCCAGGTTCAACGTGGTGCAGTCGTCGAGGGCGCGGGCCTCGAGGGAACGGCCCATCGCCCGGAAGATCGTGGTGTCGTCGGTCTCGTCCTCGAGGCGGAGAGCGCTCCCGAGCTGGTCCAGCGAGAGCTTCAGGAGGGCGATGGCGTCCATGGTCATGGCGACGTTCTGCCGTCCCGGCTGGCCAACGTCAATCGCGGTCGCCCGTTGATCGGAGCCGCCGACCGTGCCACGCCGAGGGCGTGATCCGCGCGGACGATCTCGAGGTCGCCTTCGGCCGCCAGGCCGGGTCGGAGACACTCGCGCTGGGCAGTCTCCATCTGGCGGCGGGCGAGCGCGCATGCGTGGTCGGTGGATCGGGGAGCGGGAAGACCACTCTGCTGCATGTCCTCGCCGGGATCGTGAGCCCGACCCAGGGCCGGGTCCGGCACGGCGAGACCGACCTCTTCGCTCTGAAGGAGGCGGCTCGCGATCGTTTCCGGGCCGAGAAGATCGGCTACGTCTTCCAGACCGCGCAGCTCCTCCAGGGGCTGAGTGCGATGGAGAACGTGGCGCTGGCCGCGAGCCTCGCGGGGCTGGGGCGCGCCGACGCGCGGTCGAAGGCCGAGGCGATCCTGAAGCGGGTCGAGCTCGGGCACCGGCTCGACGCGCGGCCCGGGACGCTCTCGGTGGGCGAGCAGCAGCGGGTGGGCATCGCGCGCGCGTTGGTGACGAAGCCGGCGGTGGTGCTCGCGGACGAGCCGACGGCGAGCCTGGACGAGCGCCGCTCGGCCGAGGTGCTCGACCTGCTCGACGAGGTGGTGGCCGAAGCCGGCGCGACGCTCCTGCTGGTGACCCACGAGCCGAGGGTGCGCGACCGCTTCGAGCGGGTGCTCGACCTGGACGACGGGCCGCTGGAGGTGGACTCGTGAGTCTCTTCGGCTTGGTGCTGCGCAACCTGCGCCTGCGCGGGCTGAGCTCGACGCTCACGGCGCTGAGCGTGGCGCTCGGGACGATGTTGGTCACCGCCATCCTAATCCTGCAGGGGGCGCTCGACCGGCACTACGACGCGCCCGGTCGGGGCTACCAGATCGTCGTCGGCGCGCCCGGCTCGGCGCTGCAGCTGGTGCTCAACGCCGTCTATCACGTCGACGACGCGCCTGGCCTGATGCCCATGCGCGTGTGGTGGGAGCTCGAGGAGGACGACTCGGTCGCGCTCGCGGTGCCCTACGCGGTCGGTGATTCGTTCCGCGGGTTCCGGGTGGTCGCGACGACGGACGCGTTCTTCGCCGGGCGCTCGCCGCATCCGGAAGGCGAGGGGGCCGAGAAGCTCGCGGAGGGGCGGCCGTTTCGTTTCGATCGGGAGCGGCTCGAGGACGTGCTGCGCGAGCTCGGGGCGGAGCTGGAGTCGGCGTCGGCCGCGGCGTCTGCATCTGGCGGGGGGCCGGGCCTCGCACAGAGTCACGGAGCCACAGAGGGCGCAGAGGAAGAGGAGTTTGGGCCGGAGTCGGAGTTTGAGTCGGGGTCGGAGTCGGCCGCGCACCACGACGACGAGGCCGAGCACCACGACGACGAGGACGAGCACCACGACGACGAGGACGAGCTCGACGGCGACGAGGACGAGCATCACGACGACGAGGACGAGCTCGACGAGGACGAGGACGAGCACGACCACGACGAGGACGAGCACGTCGACGACGAGGACGAGCACCACGAGCACGAGACGCACTACGAGGCGGTGGTCGGGGCGGAGGTCGCGCGCACGCTCGGGGTGCGCGTCGGTGATCGCATCGAGCCGACCCACGGGGTCGAGGGCGGGCGCGCGCACGACCACGAGCACCTGTGGGAAGTGGTCGGGATCCTGAAGCCCACCGACACACCGGTGGACCGACTCGTGCTGATCCCGCTCGACAGCTTCTTCTCCATCGAGGACCACCGCGGCGGCGCGCTCCTTCCGGGGACCACCGAGCCGGGGTTGAGCGCGGTGCTCGTGTTCCCACGACCGGGCGTGCACAAGGTGATGCTGCTCTCGCGGTTGAACCGGCGGCCGGAGATCCAGGTCGCGGACGTGCACGAGGAGATCGGCCACCTCTTCGACATCGTCGGGAGCGTGGACGTGCTCTTCCTCCTGGTGTCGATCCTGGTCATCGTCGTCGGGCTCCTCTCGGTGCTCATCGCCCTCTACAACTCGATGAACGAGCGTCGGCGCGAGGTCGCGATCCTCCGCGCCATCGGCGCCCCGCGACGGTGGGTGCTGGGGTCCGTGGTCATCGAGGCCGCCCTCATCACGGCCATCGGCGCGGGGCTCGGCGTGTTGATGGGCCACGCCCTGGTGGCCCTGGCCGCCGGCCGGGTGGAGTCCGCCGCCGGTTTCCGGCCGAATGCACTCGACGTGGTGCCGACCGAAGGGCTGGTGGTGCTCCTGGTGGTCCTCGCGGGGGCGCTGGCCGGCTTGTGGCCCGCGTGGAAGGCTTACGCGACCGACGTCGCCGAGAACCTGCGACCGACGAGCTGACCATGGCCGACGACAAGAAGAAGAAGTCGAAGAAGAAGAAGGCGGACGCGCCCGAGCCGGAAGCGCCCGAGGCCGTGAAGGCCAGCGAGCCGGCGGCAGAGGCGCCGAAGGTGAAGCGGAGCGCCTTCGACAAGGTCATGCGCGGCGCGCTCTTCGTGGGCCTCGGTGCGCTGATGACCGCGCCGCTCTGGTGCACCGACGAGATGACCGGCGCCTTCCGGCAGCCGACCACCTTCAGCGCCGAGCGCGGAGACGAGGACGACTCCACTCAGGGCAAGCTCGCGACCATTCTCGAAGGCGTGATCCGCACGGCTGCCTCGGACGAGATGGTCGAGGAGGAGCAGATCTCTGGCGAGATGGCCGCGGTCTTGGAAGAGGCCGGCATCGGTGATCCCGAGAGCCGTCGCGAGGAGGCCATGGGCGCCATCGGCACCATCGTCGCGCGCGCGGCCGAGGCCGACGGCAACCGCGGCCTCAGCTCACTCCAGGAGCAGGCCATCGCCGGTCAGGCGCGCATGATGGCGCGCACGCTGATCACGACCCTCGGCGGCCAGGTCGAGGGCGCGACCATGGAGGAGCCCGAAGGTGAGTGGGCTGACGCCGCGTGGCCGCTGCTCAAGGGCTTCCCCTACGAAGAGGGCATGAACCTCCCGGGTCCGATCAACGCGCTCGACGGCAAGAACGCCAAGGCGTGGGGCTACCTCATCGCGCTCGAAGAGAACCAGTACCTCTTGGTCCAGTCGCTCTGGAGCTGCTGCTTCGGCGCCCCGCCGGAGATCAACGAGGCCATCGTCGTCCGTGTCCCCGAGCGCATGGCCGAGCGCGTCCGCAACCTCGAGAACCACGGCGTCCAGGTCTACGGCCACTTCGAAGCGAGCGAGGCCTACGAAGACGACTTCGTCACCAGCCTGTACCGGCTGGACGCCCAGCACGTCCTCCCGCTCTGAAGACGGCGTTCAGTGGAGGTCGGCGGAGAAGGTGCCGCCGGCGGCGAGGTCGGCGTGGGGGATCCGCGCCTGCTCGAGTGGCTCGCCGTTCCAGCGGAGCTCGTCGACCGTGAGCGCCCCGTCCGAGCTCTCCGGTGCCTCGATGTGGAGGTCACCGTCCGGGAGATGAACGGTCGCCTCCGTGAAGAAGGGCGCCGAGAGCAGGTAGTGGTCCCAGCCGGTGATCGGGTAGATGCCCAGCATCGAGAAGACGAGCCACGCGCTCAGGGTGCCGGAGTCGTCGTTGCCGGGGAGTCCGTCGGGGCCGGTGCCGTAGAGGGTGCGCGCGACCCAGCGGGTCCAGCGCGCGGTCTCCGAGGGCTCGTCCATGTACGAGTAGATCCACGGCGCGTGAATGTCGGGCTCGTTGCCGTGCCAGTAGTCGTTCGGCGGGTAGAGCGTGCTCGTGCGTCGCGTCGCGCCGGTCATGAACGCATCGAGGCGCCCCTTGGCCACGGTCCAGCCACCCATCTGGTCGACCAGCTCGTCGAGCTGGTGCGGCACGTACCAGAGGTATTGGCGCGCGTTGCCTTCGGCGTAGAAGCCTTCCCAGGTGAGCTCGTCGAGCTCTGCGGGGAACGAGCCGTCGGCGTTGCGCCCGATGAGGAACTCGGTCGCGGGGTCCCACAGGTTGCGCCAGTTGCCCGCGCGCTCACGGAGCGCCTCGGCGTCGGCGCTCTCGCCCGCGGCGTCGGCCACGAGGGCCAAGCCCCAGTCGTCGTACGCGAACTCGAGCGTCTCCGACGCCGACGAGCCATGCCGGTCCATCGGGACGTAGCCGAGCTCCATGTAGTCGGAGATACCGCGGCGACCGCCATAGCTCGAGCCTTCGGCGGTCGGCCCGAACGCGGTCGGCCGGAGCGCGGCGTAGGCCTCCTCGGCCGGCATCGGCAGTCCGCCCTTCACCAGCGCGTCCGCGATCACCAGGTCGGCGCTGTCGCCGACCATGCCCCCGGTGTAGCCGTGACCCAGCGGCCAGCGCGGGGCGTAGCCGCCGTCGCGGGCCATCCGCACGAGCGACTTCAGCTGATCGTCGAGCAGCTCCGGATAGAAGAGCGCCAGCGCCGGGGTCTGGGTGCGGAACGTGTCCCAGAGCGAGAAGTCGGTGCTGTAACGGAAGGCCTCGCCCTCGTCGTCGGTGGCGTGGACCTCGCCGTCGATGCCGCGGTACGCGTCGTCGACGTCGCTGGCCAGCGTGGGCATCAGGAGCACGTGGTAGAGCGCCGTGTAGAAGAGGGTGAAGTCGTCCTCGTAGCGACCGGTGACCTCGATGCGTGAGAGGAGCTCCTCCCACTGCGCGACGGTGGCTTCGCGGGTGGCCTCGAAGGTGTCGTCTTCGGCGTCGAGGTTCATCGCCGCGTGCGCTTCGTCCACGAAGCTGATGCCGACCTTCACGTTCACCGTCTCGGCGTCGAAGCCGAGGTAGGCGCCCGCGGTCGTGCCCTCGACGCTGGTGCCGTCGGCAGTGAGCGCGCCGTCCACGAAGGTCCCGTGGCTCTCGAAGGGCTGGTCGAAACGCGCGACGAAGTAGATGCCCACGCCGCCGAAGCGGTTCGAGTACGCGCCGTCGATGCGGCCCATGCCCCGGACCTCCCGTGCGTCCGGGTCGATGCTCACGTCGCCCTCGGCGACCTCGACGTTCGGGGTCGCCAAGACGTGCCCGACATCGACGATGACCGTCGGGTCGCTCACCGAGGCGGGGAAGGTGTAGCGGTGGTGGGCGACACGGTCGCTCGCGGTCAGCTCGGCGCGGATTCCGTCGTCGAGCGTGATCGAGTAGTAGCCGACCTGGACGGTCTCGTTGTCGTGCGAGAAGCCCATCCGGTAGCCGACCTGATCGGTCTTCTCGGCGGTCATCCCGTCCGTGGGCATCAGCGCCACGTTGCCGTAGTCGGGCACGCCCATGCCGTGCGGACGGATCTGGCTGAACCCCCAGATGTAGGTGTCGGTCGTGTAGTAGTACCCGCTGCAGTGGGCGAAGCTGAGCGCGCCGCTCTCGCCGGCGGTGTCCGGACCCGGGCGCGCCATGCCGAACGGCGTCTGCGGCGCGACCGAGGACGACCCGACCCCGAAGCCGAGGCCGCCGCTCCCGATCAACGGGTCCACGTAGTCCACGTAGGGCGCGACCGCTGGGCGCGGATCGGGGGGCGGCCCCATGTCCACCGGCGGCGCCGGCATGTCGACCGCCGCATCCATCGGGTCGATGTCGTCATCGTCCCCGCAGGCGAGCGAGACGGAGAGCGCGAGCAGGAGGAACGGGCGGAATCGTGCAGGCATGATAGACCGAAGAGACGATGGTACCCCGCAAAGGGCCCAGACGCCGGAAGGGTAAGCTGCAACCCCTCGGCAACATCTTGCAGAAGGTGCACCCGGCGCCGGACCAGATGCAGATGGCGCGGGTCTTCGGCTGGTGGGTTCGGGCGCTCCCCGAGCGGATCGTGCGCCGCGCGCGGCCGGTCGCGCTGCGCCATGGCACGCTGGTGGTCCACTGCGAGACCAGCACCTGGGCTCAGGAGCTCTCCTTTCAGAGCACCGACTTCCTCGCCCGGATCCGCGCCTTCGCGCCGGAGGCCGGCGTGACCACCCTCCGTTTTCGGGTGGGTCCGCTCCCGGAGATCACCACCCTCCGCCGACGGAAGAAGCGCGAGCCCCCCGAGGTCGCCATCACCGAGCTCCCGGCCGACCTGGGTCGCGCCCTGGCCGGCGTGGCCGACGACGAGCTCCGCCAGCGGATCGCCGCCGCGGCGACCACCAGCCTCACGCACCCGCCGCGCAAGTAGCCAGCGTGTCCCGTCTCGGGAATTCGTCACAAAGCTCGCCGGCCCTCGAACCGTGACTCCGGGCGCTAGCGGTACGGATGGGCTGCGGCGCCACGGATCGCGGCCGTGAGGTCGTGGGCGCCGATGTGCCGGCGGACGAGCTGGGCCATGGCGAGGTGTCGCTCGGCGTAGACCGCGTCGTGGGCGTGCTTGCCGTGGAGGACCTCTTCGAGGCGGCCCCAGCGCTGGGCCTCCTCGACTCTCGCCTGCACCGCTCGAACGCTCGGGTCGGCGTCGATGACGGCCAGCAGGAGCGAGGTGCTCTCGGTGGCGAAGCGATCGATGGGAACGCCACGGGTCGCGAAGACCCGGCCGAGGGTCGTCGTCTGGTCGAGGAGCGCCTCGCTCACGCCTGGCCGGGTGAAGGCAGGCTCGCTCAGCAGCCCCAGCGGTTCGACCCCTTCGGTCGGGTCGGGCTCGTTGGCTCGGCGGGTGCGCGCCTGCTCGGCCAGGGCGGCCATCGCCGTCGCGACGAGGGCACGGTTCACGCCGAGCCGAGCCGCGGCGCACAGCGCCCAGGTGCCTCGGGGGAGGGCGTCCCAGAAGCGCTCGGCGTCTGCGCCGAAGGGCTCGGCGAAGCGGCGGAGACCGCGGTTGGCCCCGCGCTGGCGAAGGAGGCGATGGAGCGTTCGCTCGCTCCCGCGATCCCTTCCCAGCAGAGCGCTCAGCCAACCCATGGTAGACCGAGGAATGATCGATCGCGTGCACCTCTTCAAGCTTCGCGACGCGCACTCGGACGCGCCGACCCGCGATCGACTGGCCGAAGACATTCACGCCAAGCTGCTGCCCCACGTGAAGACGAAGGGATGGGAGCTGCGCGTGGGCGTCCCGGCCGGGCTCGAGGCCGCGAAGGCCTGGGACCTCTACGTGAACGTCGCCTTCGAGTCGTCGGCCGCGGAAGTGGACGCGCAGTCGGCGCTCGACGACGCCCTCGCCACGGTCCGAGACCGCAGCGAGGTCGAGAAGCACTGGAGCTTCAGTCGGCGATGAGCGGTGGGAGTCGGTCCGCCCAGGGCGCGGCCGCCTCGAGCTCGTAGGCGAGCGAGAGCAGCGTCGCTTCGGCGCCCGGGCTCGCGGCGAAGTGGCTGCCGACGGGGAGGCCCGCCGCGCTCTGGAAGAGGGGCACGCTCATGGCTGGTGCCTTGGCGAAGTTGTGGATGGGCGTGTAGCCCGCGAGCGCCTCGGTTCGCTCGAGGAACGCCTCGCGGCTCATCGTCGGCGTCAGGGACCCGAGCGGGTAGGGGTCGACCGGGATGGTCGGGCAGAGGGTGACGTCGACCTCGGCGAGATAGTCCGTCATCGCGGCGGCGGCCGTCGTCAGCGTCGCCGTGGCCTTCTCGAAGGCGTCCGCGGGCTGCTCCGCGAACCAGGCCATGAGCGCCAGGGTGAGCGGCTCGAGCTCGTCGGGACCGGGCGGTCGCCCGAGCATGGGAGCGACCATCGCGGAGAGCTGCGTCAGCTGGAAACCGGCCATCGTGAAGAAGGCGCGGCTCACGTCCGGCCCGGCGATGGGCGGCGGAGCGGTGACGACCACCTCGTGACCGAGTGACTCGCAGAGCGCGACCGTCTTCTCGAAGGCCTCCCGGTTGGCCGCGCTCGGCTCGGCGCCCATGAGGGTCTGGTGGTACGCCCCGATCCGGATGCGCCGGGGCACCGGTCCATCGACGAAGCCCACTGGGGTGAGCGGACCATCGTCCCGCTCGGTGAGCGAGAGGAGCAAGGCGCTGTCCCGCACCGACACGCTCACGCAGTGATCGATGACCAGGCCGTTCATGTCGCCGGGGCCACTCGTGCGCATACGCTCGCCGCTCGGCTTGAGACCGAAGACGCCGTTCACCCCTGCCGGGATCCGAATGGAGCCGCCGCCGTCGCTGGCGTGCGCCATGGGCACCAACCGCGCCGCGACCGCCGCTGCGGAGCCGCCGGAGGACCCGGCCGCCGAGAGCGAGAGGTCCCACGGGTTGTGGGTCGCACCCTCGAGGAGCGTCTCCGTGCTGCCCATCAGGCCGAGCTCGGACGTGGTGGTCTTGCCGAGGACGTTCAAACCCGCGGCGTCGAGCGCCGCGCTGTAGGGGCTGTGCTCGTTGGCGACCTGCTGCGCGAAGAGTCGCGAGCCGAAGCGGTGCGGCAGCCCGGGAACACCGAGCAGGTCCTTCGCCAGGAAGGGCACGCCGGCGAGCGGGCCGCCGAGCTCACCGCGTGCTCGCTCGCGGGCGGCGTCGAAATCGTGGCTCGAGAGCGCGTGCAGCTCGGGCTCGAGCGCCTCGATGCGTGCGATCGCCGCGTCGACGAGCTCGAGCGCACTCAGCTCTCCATCGCGAACCAACGCGGCCTGCGCGGTGGCATCCAGTCTCCAGAGATCGGTCATTCGGTCACCCATTCCTGCAGGCCCGCCAGGCCTGCGAGCTGGTAACTCCAGAAGGCCTGGAAGGCCTCCCGGATGTGGCGTTCGGTTCGGTAGCGGCGGAGGATCGCGACGATGGTCCGCACCGTGTTCGCGAAGACGTTCTCCAGCGTGAAGCGCACCATGGCCGGCAGCCGCTCGTTCCCGACGCGCTCCCGGAGGTGCGCGGCCGTCGGCTTCATCAGGGCGTCGACGAACGACCGCGCGAAGCCCTCGAAGCGGGAGCCGGCCGCCCCATCGAGCAGCACGATGACCTTCTCGCGGTGCGCGACCCAGAACGAGAGAAGCGCCTCCCCGTCGGCCGCGGCGTCCGCGTCCAGCTCGGTCAGGTCGCTCGCCTGCACCAACGAAGCGACCCGGCGCTGCAACAGGTCGAGCAGCTCGTCCGCGAAGGCGTCGGTGAAGACGGCGTAGAAGAGGTCGTCCTTGCTACCGAAGTAACGGTAGAGGTTGCCGGTCGAGATTCCGGCTTCACGAGCGATGGCGGCCATCGTCGCGCCGCCGTAGCCGGCCTCGGCGAACACCACCTCGGCGGCGGAGGTCATCCGCTCGCGCACCTCTTCTTTGAGCTGTTGGGCCATCCGAGTCTCTCAATAGTGAATTGCTAGTTCGCTATTGAGTGCGCGTCAAGCGACGGAACCGTTTGTTCCGCCGAGCTCGGAGCGCGGTCAGGCAGCCGAGGCGTCGCTTCACGCCCAACAGACTGGGTCGACGGCTCCACGCTCTTGCCTGTCTGCGATGGACGGCGCGACCGGCCTCATGGGGTTGCGTTGTTTGGGCACATCCTCCACCTATCGCGGATGCTCGCCCCTCGTTCCCTGGCGCTCCTCCTCTCGCTCGCCGCCTGCGCGAGCCCCGAGGTCCCGACCGCCGTGAAGAGCGGTGTCGGCGCCATGGCAACGGACTGCGAGCCACACATCACCGCCTGGCTAGCCGACGCACCGCTCACCTTTTTCTATGATTTGGAGGGCATGAGGGCATCGCGCCGCCATGCGCATTTTGTGCGCCTCACCGACGAGCTCTTCGCTGCCGGGTGGCTCCAGCAGTCGGTCGAACGGCTGGCAGTGACGATGAGCACGAGCGACCCGGACGACCACACGACCATCGTCGAGCCCAGCGGTGGCACCGTGCTCGCTGGCCACGAGGTGGGGCCCGGGTACTTCTCCAACCGCGAGACGAGCCCGGATGAGCCGACGCCCGGTCACTGCGCCAGCGAGTTCGACGGGGTGGTCATGTGGGCTCGCCTGGAGTCGACCGCGATCGAGTGGTTCGAACACAATCTGGACTCCGACCCCCGTGGATTCGAGCCGCAGCTGCTGACGGTGAAGCTCACCGAAGACGGGGACGCGCTGCGGCTGTCGGTTGCGCTGAGCGTCATCGCTCCCGAGGTGGCCCCAGCCGAAGTCGATGCGCGCCGCCAAGAGGTCGAGAGCGATTTGCGGAGAGTCTATGCCGAGACGATGGGCCAGCAGGTCGACTTCGACCTCCAACTCACGGCAGACGAGTGGCGAGGCACGCTGGTGGCCAGCGACGACCAGGCGATCGCGGCGCTCATCCAAGGGTTTTTTGCTGTTTTTGAAAGAGTTCTCTCGGTCACCGAGAGCGCCGCGGTGGTCTGCAATGGCGGCGTCGACGCCCTTCACCGAGGCGGGAACGCAGCGGTCTCGCGCCTATGGTCGAGCGTTGGTCTCCACCCCAGTACCAGACGATTCATCTGCATGGTCTACGGCATGGACACGTCGTCCCAGCCCTCCGTGCTGTGGAGGTACGCGGACATCATGGGCTTGCCCGGCTGCCCGCTTGCGGACGTGCTCGAGGCGAGCGGCCAGCGGCTGACACCCGGAGAAGGCGAAGAGCGGCTCGCATGCGAGTGACGCGCTAGGCGGTGGCGATCGTTGGCCGGTGACGGCTGCCAGGTGAGATGTAGGTCAGTGGTCGTCACCGAAGCCGGGTCGCGTTCGGGGCGGGGCGCAGAGGCTCGCTGCCCGAGGCTCTGAGACCTCAGAGCGCGGTCAGGTAGCCGAGCCGCTCGACTGCGGCCGTGCCCGCTTCTTCGAGCAGCGCGTGCAGGTCGCGGCGCCGGATGTAGCGCTCTTCGCGCTTGCCGTCCTGGCCCTCGACCTTGAGCGTCAACTCGTGATCGTTCGGCGTTCGCGTCGCGAGCTCGCGAACCACCGGCGCGAACGCGCGCCCGATGCGATCGATCGCCAGCAGCGCATGCCCCTCCGCGAGCACGTCGTGCCCGTCGACCCGCACCGCTGCCACGCTCGCGCGAGCAGCGAACGCACGCTGCGCCGTCTCCTCCAGCGACTCCCAGAGTCCCTCGAGCTTCTCGGCGTCCGAGGGGACCGCGGGGAACATGGTCATCCCGTCGTCGCTCTCGCGCTCGATGGTCACGTCGACCGCTTCACCGTCGCGCGAGAGCTCGAGGAGCAGCGGCGCTTTCTTGCTCCCTGGCTTCTTCTCCAGCCGGACCTCGGCGGAGCTGGGGAGCAGCCGCGCTTCGGTCACGATCAGGTCGCCGATGCGCACGAGCTCGCGCGTCATGTCGCGCCGGAGGAACTTCTTCTTCATCCCCACCTGCACCTCCATCGCTCCGGCGACGGAAGCGACGGTGCGTTTCGCGTCCCAATCGGGGACGCCGTCCTCCGCGATGAGGTAGTCCACCTTCACGTCGCCTGGGAAGGCGCGCGTGACCGTGAAGCCGTAGTCGGACTCGCGAAGGCGAATCACCGTCTGGCTCGGCTGCGCGCCGAGCTCGGTCTGGAGGAAGAGCGTCTGGAGCTCGTCGCGCATGACGCGGCGGTGAGCGACGGACTGATCGTGCGCTGCGCCGTTCTCTCGCCGGAGGCGCGCCTGCTCGGCGGCCTCCGTCTCTCCGGCCAACTGGTCCACCAGCTTCTGCAGGCGCTCGGAGAGGCTCTCCGAGAGCGGCCCGGCGTCGTCCGCGGCCACGTCCGCGGTCTGGAGCGCCGTCTTGGCCTCCTCGACCCAGCGGTCCACGCCCTCGAGGGCACGGGCGGTGATCTCCGCGTCCATCTCGCGCTCGGTCTCGAGCTGCTCGATCTCCGCCTGCAGCGCCGCGATGCGGCCTCCGTGCAGGAGCAGCCGCTCCAGCCCCGCCAAGAAGTCGAAGGCGAAGGGGAATGGCGTCGAGTCCGCGTAGAGATAGCGCACTTCGGGGGGAGGTTAGAGGACACAGCGGCCGGCCGGCAGCACTTTTCGGTTCGGCGAGCTATAAGGCCGGCGATGGCCCCGAAGCGCACCGAGCCCCACACCCTGGTCCACCAGCTCGCCCGTTGGGCGGAAGAGCGCCCCGCGCAGCCCGCGCTTCACGGCAAACGCCCGGACGGACGCTGGGTGCGGCTGAGCTGGTCGGAGTACCTGCATCGCGCCCGCGCGGTGGCCAAGGCGCTCATCCACCTCGGGCACGAGGTCGGCGAGAAGGTCGTGCTCATGGGCGCCAACCAGCCGGAGTGGGTCCAGATCCAGTCGGGCGCCCAGATCGCCCGCGGTGTGCCCGCGCCGATCTACGGCACCTGCACCCACGAACAGACCGCGTACATCATCGACAACTCGGAGTCGCGCTTCTGGTTCTGCGACGGTGAGGAGCAGTTGCTCAAGCTCCTCGAGTGTGAGGCGCGCGAGCTCTGCCGGAAGGCCACCAAGATCATCACCTTCGTGCCGGTCGAGCACGCGGACGAGCGGGTGATGAGCCTCGCGGACTTCATCCACCTCGGGAACCAGCAGAAGGACACGCAGGTCGACCAGCGCTTCGACGCGCTCACCGACGACGAGACCTGCCTGATGATCTACACGTCGGGCACCACGGGCGTGCCGAAGGGCGTGGAGATCGACCACGGTGGTCAGATCCTCATCGGTCGTTCGGTGCTCCGGCTCGCGCCGGAGTTCGGCGACGGACGGGCCGAGTACCACCACGTGAGCTACCTGCCGTTGAGCCACCAGGCCGAGCAGATCCTCACGAACATCGCGCCGCTCGCGGTCGGCGGGCAGGTCTACTTCTGCCCGGAGATCGGGCTGGTGAAGGACTTCCTCACCGAGGTCCGGCCGACGGTCTTCCTCGGCGTGCCGCGCGTCTGGGAGAAGTTCGAGGCTGCGCTCCGAGCGCGCCTCTCCGAGGCCACCGGCATCAAGGCCAGGCTCGCCCAGTGGGCCCGCGACACCGAGTTCGCCTGCTTCCAGGAGCAGGTCGAACGCGGCGTGCGCGCGGAACGGCACATGCCCATCAAGCGCCGCGTCGCGCGCAAGCTCGTGGTGGACAAGGTCAAGACCGCGCTCGGGCTGGACCGGTTGACCTTCGCCCTCACGGGCTCGGCTCCGATGGCGCCGCGGACCCAGGAGTTCTTCGCCAGCCTCGGCATCTCGGTGAACGATGCCTACGGCCTGACCGAGACCAGCGGCGTCGCCACGATCAGCGACCCGCTGAAGCCGCGCTTCGGTACGGTCGGCAAGCCGCTCGCGGGCGTCGAGATCCGCATCGGGGACGACCAGGAGATCCAACTCAAGGGCCGGAACATGGTGAAGGGCTACTTCAAGATGCCCGACAAGACCGCCGAGCTCTACACCGACGACGGCTGGCTCAAGACCGGCGACCAGGGGGCCTTCGACGACGAGGGCAACCTGAAGATCACCGGCCGCATCAAGGAGCTCATCATCACCGCTGGCGGGAAGAACGTGGCGCCGGTCGAGCTCGAGCACTACGTCGCGCCGGTGCCCGGCGTCGGTCAGGTCGTCGTGGTCGGCGACCGCCAGCCCTTCCTCAGCGCGCTCATCACCCTGGACCCGGAGAACCTCGGTGCGCTCGCCGAGGCCGCGGGCACCCAGCAGGCGCCGATGGCCGAGATGGCTGCGGACCCGAAGGTGAAGAGCTTCTTCGAGCGTGAGATCGAGAGCCGCTGCAACGCGAAGGTCGCGCGCTACCAGACCATCAAGAAGATCCACGTCCTCCCCGCGGAGTTCTCGGTGGACGGAGGCGAGCTGACCGCGAGCATGAAGCTCCGCCGTCCACAGATCGTGGAGAAGTACGCGGCCGAGATCGACGCTTTCTACGCCGGCGGCACGAAGTCCACGCCCGCGCGTGCGTAGGCTCGCGTGATCGCCATCCCCCGGTCCCACCGGATGCTAGTCTCCGCCCATGAGTGACCACGACGAAGGGGACCGCCCTTCGCGACTCCGACGCTCGGGTCCACGCATCGCCGCCACGTTCCGCGTTCACTACTCGTCGCTCGACGAGCTCGTGGTCGCGTACAGCGAGGACGTGAGCCGGGGCGGGATGTATCTCGTCACCGACAACTTCCTCCCGGTGGGCGCGGTCGCTCAGGTGAAGGTCACGCTGCCCAGCGGCGACACCGACCTGCAGGTCATCGTTCGGGTGGCTTACGTGCTCGGCGAGGAGCGAGCGCGCGAGCTCGGGCGCAAGCCCGGAATGGGGATGCGCTTCCTCGACAGCGAGGAGGAGCCGTTCGCCAAGCAGATCGCTGCCTTCATCGAGAAGGAGACGAACGGCGAGATGGAGCGGGAGAGCGCCGTGCCGGAGGTCGCAGGGTCGAAGATCCTGGTGGTCGACGACGTCGCGTCCCAGCGGAACGCCGCCGTCCAAGCGCTCGAGGCCGCCGGCCACGAGGTGCTCACCGCAGACAGCGGCGTGACCGCGCTGGGCCAAGCGCTCAAGCACGAGCCGGATCTGATCCTCAGCGACGTGGAGATGCCGGCGCTCGACGGATGGCAGCTCCTCCGCCTGCTGCGTGCGCGACCGAGCCTGGCCGACACGCCCATCATCTTCCTGACCTCGCTCTCGAACGACCGCGAGCGGCTTCGCGGCTACCGGCTGGGCGTCGACGACTACATCTCGAAGCCCTTCGCGCCGGACGAGCTCGTCGCGCGGATCGAGCGGGTGCTCGGTCAGGCGAAGGAACACCCCCACAGCGTTCAGGGCGCCAAGACCCTCCGAGGCGCCCTCGAGCACGTCGCGCTCCCGAGCCTCCTCTCGTTCATCGAGCTGGAGCGCCGCTGCGGCCGGCTCCTGCTCGTGCACCCGGAGGGGATGGCCACGCTCTGGCTCCGCGAGGGTCGAGTGATTCGTGTGTCGCTGACCGGTTCCGGTCACGAGGGCGAACCCATCGACCGCCTGATGAGGGTCCTGAGCTGGAGCAAGGGTCGCTTCGAGCTCGCCGAGGACGAGGTCACCGGCGAGGACGAGATCGGACTGCCCACCTCGCAGCTCTTGCTCGAGCACGCTCGGCGCCACGACGAAGACAGCCGCTGACGCTCAGGGTCGCTGCAGGAGGGTGCCTCTCGAGACGCACCCGGTGCGGATCGCGCAGGAGCGACAGGAGCGGAGGTTCGCGCCCGCCGGCACCGCCGCGTTCGTCGGGTCTCCGCCGTGAAGGGCCTCGCAGCCGTTGACACACCCGTCGCCGTCGATGTCCTCGCAGAAGAAGTGGGTCCCGTCCGTCGCCGTGAAGGTCTGACGGATGAGCGCGTCGCGGTTCGTCGGCGTTCCGGCGGCTTCGAAGCCGGTCTCGATGGGCCAGCTCGCCGAGCCGTTCGAGAGGTCCCACCAGTCGGCGGGGTCGGTCTCCTCGAACATCGACGCGAAGACCTCGGTCCGGTTCTGCCAGCTGACCGCGCTCACCTCGCCGCCGTCGGAGTTGTCGCCGATCCAGTTGCCGAAGACAGAGACGTTCGCGGTGCGCGCGAGCCACACACTGGCGCCGAGTCGTGAGCGCTCGGGGATCACCCGGCTTCGGGTGCCGGTGGTCATCAGCACGTTCTGGTGCACCTTCGTCGCCTCACTGGGCTGTCCCGGCGACTCGGGGAAACAGCCGTGGGCGAGCGTGGAGATGTCGCGGAGGGAGATCATCCCACCACTCCCGCCCAGGAGGTTGCGGCGGTCGAGGATCAGGTTCTGCGATACCTGGAGATGGCTTCCGATCCGCAGCAGTCGGTCGGGGGTCTCGATCGGGGTGAGCATCGCCGGCGGCGTGAACGGCTGGTTCCAGTGGCACGCGAGCGATGGCGCGTCGGCGGGTTCGCTGCCGCAGTGGTAGGCGCACCCGTCGAGCGGGACGCCCGGCGCGCTGGAGAGCGGCTCGACCTCCACTCGCTGCTCGTTCGGGACTCGGCCGGGGCCGCGGGACTTGATCTCCACGGCGCCTTCGCAGTCGTAGATGACGTTGCGCACGAAGGCGTTGGCGTAGAAGTGCCCTTCCCAGATCTCGTCCAGGACGGCGTCGGCGGGAGTCCCCTTCGGCCACGCCCAGGCGATGTCGACTCCGTCACCGACCACGTCGGTGATCATGTTCTCGCTGAACTCGTTGAACGCGACGGGCCCACAGCGGAACTTCAGCCCGAAGCCCTGCTCCATGCCGCTCGGCTCCAAGGGGCCGCTCCCGGGGTCGTAGGTGTAGCGACCGACGCCACGGACGATGTTTCGGCGCACGGTGCCACCAACGAGGTTGTCCACGAGGATGCCGGACCACACGGAGTCGACGATCTCGAGATCGGTGACCTCGGCGCCGACGTTCGCCGGGAAGCCGTCGGGCCAGCACAGGTCGGACCGGATCTGGCCGTTCGGGAGCAACCCGCCCGTCGCGCCCGCGCCCGGATCGAAGAAGTTGTCGTTGTCGGCGAAGTGGACGCCGTCGTAGCCGCCGACGATGCGCAGGTTCTCGAGCCGTGCGTCGGTGGTGCCGTAGAGCGCGACGCCACGCATCGCTCGCCACCGGCAGGGCACGGCGCTGTTCGGGAAACAGCGGGGCGGAGGGCTCTGGGCGAGGTCGTTCGGATTCGCGACCGGCTGCCCGCGGATGATGGCGTCCCGCTTGTCGCCCGTCTTCATCAGGATGCCCAGGTCGCGCACGACCGCGTCCTCGACCTGATCGAGGATGAGGGTGGCCGCGCCCGGCTGGGTCTGCTCGAGGATCGTGGCGGAGGGGCCCGAGCCGCCGAAGGTCACCGACGACGGGACCCGGAGCGGTCCGTCGAGGCAGTAGTGGTGCGCGGGGAAGACCAGCTCCGCCTGCGTGCCTTGCTGCTCGGCCCAGGCCCCGGCGTAGTCCAGCCAGTACTGGATCATGGCGTTGTCGGGTTGGACCCCGGCACAGGTGATCCCCCAGAGGGCCGTCGCCCGGGCGGCGATGGCGGCGCGCTCCGCAGGCGGGTCGCCGGGAAGCCGAACGGGCTCGCCACCGAACCCCCAGTCCACCGCGGCGAGATCGCCGAGGTCGGCTTCGCTACCAGTGCAGCCGAACGAGAAGGCGAGGAAGAGCGCTGCGAAGCGCCAGCGTCGGGGGATCATGGGCGTGCTCCTGCTCCGCGCTCGTCCATCGAGTCAGCGGAACGGAAGGCCTCCGCCGCGACGGCCGCCGACCTGACACTCGTCTTGGGCGTGTCGTGAGCGTTCGCACTCTGGCGGCTCAGTCGAGTCGGACCTTCAGCCGGTACTGGCCGACCACCGCGCGGTGGTCGGAGCACCTGCCGGAGCAGTCGCCGGGGATGGCGAGGCTGTTGCCGGAGTAGCGGTCGTCGACGATCCGGTTCTCGCGCGCGAAGATGAAGTCGATCTTCACGCCGGTGCCGCAGGGCCCCGCGGTCCGGTTGGGCGTCGTCGACTCGCCGTGGCCCATGCAGTGGTCCGGGTCGGCGTCGTCTACCTCTCGGTAGCGCCCGCGGTTGTTCGGGTTGTTCCGCGGGTGGTTCGCGCCCGACGAGTAGACCGCGTTCAGCCCGGAGTCGTTCGGGCGCAGGTTGAGGTCGCCGCTGAGGATCACGGTGTCGCGCTCCTCGGTCCACCACTCTTCGATCCGGTTCAGCACGCGCTCGAGCTGCCGGCGCGCGAGGGTGTCTCCGGGGGAGAGGTGCACGCTGCAGAAGCGCAGGTGGCGCCAGCGCTCGAGGCGGGCGCAGAGCAGGTTGCGGTCGCCGTAGCGGTCGGACCCGACGGTCTGTCGGGTCGCGGGGCGGATTTCGAAACGGCTGAAGATCGCGTTGCCGACGATCCGCCCCGTCCCGTCACCGACGAACGCCGAGAAGCGCGCGCGACCCATGCCCCAGTGGGCGCGGAGCGCGTCGCGAATGCTCTCGTACTGGGAAGGGCAGACCTCGTTCAGCCCGACGAAGTCGATGTCGCGCTCACGCACGTAGCGAACGACCGCGCGGGTGATCCCCGGAGTGCGACAGGCGTTCTCCTTCCCGCCCGCGATGTTCCAGTGCAGCACGCGTCGCGTCTGTTCGATCACCCTCGGAGCGGACGGCGCGGGCGGCCGGAAGGCGTCGACGCGGAGCTCGGGGCTCGGGCCGGTGTCGCGCGGGGTGAACGCGTCCTCCTCGGGGACGGCCGCGTCGCTCGAGGGAAGCGTTCCGGCATCGACCATCGCTTCGGGCTCGCTCGCGTCCTCCGCCGCCCAGCCATCACCGTCGCCGAGGTCGACCGAGCCGCAGGCGCTCACGAGGCAGAGCGCGAGCGCCGCGAACCCCGTCCATCGCCGCTGGCGTCCGCGGACGAGCGCGAGGAGCAGGAGGAGCAGCCACGCCCCGGTCGCCCCGCCGCCGCCGGCCGAGCAGCCCGCCTCGAGCGACGGCTCGCCGTCGCCGTCCATGGCGCCTTCGGGCTCCTCGCAGGCGTCGCCGATCCCGTCGTCGTCGGTGTCGAGCTGGTCGTCGGAGACCTCGGGACACACGTCGTCGTCGTCCGCGACTCCGTCGCCGTCCCGGTCGTCGTCGCACTCGTCTCCGATGCCGTCGCCGTCGAGGTCGAGCTGTAGCTCGTCCGGAACGTCGGGGCACACGTCCACCCCGTCCGGCACACCGTCACCGTCGGCGTCGTCCTCGCAGGCGTCGCCCACTCCGTCCCCGTCCGTGTCCGTCTGGTCCGGGTCGGCGACATCGGGGCAGACGTCCACCTCGTCGACGACCCCATCGTCGTCCAGGTCGCCGTCGTCGACCATGTCCGGGATCCCGTCGCCGTCGGAGTCGTCGCAGGCGTCGCCCACTCCGTCACCGTCCATGTCCGCCTGGTCGGGGTTCGGCTCGCGGCGACAGTTGTCCTCCTCGTCCGGTACTCCGTCGCCATCGTCGTCGCCCTGGCAGGCGTCGCCGCGGCCGTCCATGTCGGTGTCCCGCTGACCCGCGTTCGGCACCAACCGGCAGTTGTCCATCGTGTCGGGCACGCCATCGTCGTCGTCGTCCCCGTCGCAGACGTCGCCGCGACCGTCCATGTCGGTGTCGCGCTGGCCGCCGTTGGGCATGCCGCGGCAGTTGTCGCAGACGTTGCCGACCCCATCGCCGTCGTCGTCCGCCTGACCGCCGTTCCGATCGTTCGGGCAGTTGTCGCAGGCGTTGCCGATTCCGTCTCCGTCGCGGTCGCGCTGGCCCGAGTTCGGCACGCCCGGACAGTTGTCGCAGACGTTCCCGTCGCCATCGCCGTCCCGGTCGGCCTGGCCTGCGTTTCGGTCGGAGCGACAGTTGTCGCAGGCGTTCCCGACCCCGTCGCCGTCCCGGTCGGCCTGATGTGGGTTCGACTGGCCGGGGCAGTTGTCGCAGGCGTTGCCGACCCCGTCGTCATCTCGGTCGTTCTGCCCCGCGTTCGAGACGCCCGGGCAGTTGTCGCGTGCGTCGGGCACGCCGTCGTCATCGCGATCCACCGACTGGCAGCCGGTGCCGGGCGGCTGGCCGAAGCTCCGCTGATTCGTCCAGAGCGAGGTCGAGCGGCCGCAGGAGCCCCGGTACATCTCGCGCGTCCCGGAGATGCTCCAGGAGCTGCGGCTCGAGGACGGGCGCCAACCATGGTGGAGGTGGGGTCCGCTGCTGTTGCCGCTCGACGCGGAGCTCCCGAGCACCTGCCCGCAGCGCACGCTCTGGCCGGGGCGAACCCGGATCGAGCCCTGCCGCATGTGGGCGTACATCGTCTGCGAGCCGTCGGCGTGCTGGACCTCGACCCAGTTGCCGAGGTAGCCGCCGCAGGTGCTGCCCAGGCTCCCCGTGCTCGGGCAGCCGTCGTTGGTGCGCGTCACGCGGCCGGACGCGGAGGCCATGACCTGGGTGCCCATGGGCAGCCGGTAGTCCGTGCCGGAGTGACCGTCGTAGCTGCGGCTGCCGCACGTGTGGTCGCGTGAGCCGCCGCCTCGCCGACCGTCGGCGTCGTAGTAGGCGCTGATGCCGAAGTCACCGCCGAAGGGTCGGCGGTGCTTGGTGGACTGCGCGGCCGCGGGAGCCGCGAGGCCGAGCGCGACGAGCGCGAGGACGAGGCGGTTCATCGCGCACCTCCGAAGACGACCCGCGCTCCGTCGACGCGCGTGGTGACCGAGCCGTAGCTGTCGAGCGACGGCGCGTGTGCCCCGTCGAGCGCCTCGAGGACGTCGCCCGTCGGTAGGTCGAGTGCGACGACCCCTCGCTCGTCTTCGAAGACGAGCTCGGTGCCGCGCCAGATGGGGGCGCTGGGAGCGGAGGGGAAGCGCGCGCTCACCGGCAGCGCGGCGATCGCCCCACTCGCGGTGAGCCGATGAAGCCGAGGCAGCCCCGCCGCCCCGGACACGAAGACCACCTCGCGTCCGTCGTCCGAGAGCGCGGGCGACCACACCGGCGCCATGTCGGTGGTCAGCGGCTCGACCACCCCGCGGCTCGGGTAGGCGCGCACCAGCTCCAGATCGGGCGGTGACCCTCGCGTGTAGGCCACGACGCCCTCGGCCACAGAGAGAGGCCCGTGAGCCTCGTGGTCCAGCACCCGCGCGTTGCCGGCCTCGTCATAGGCGACGAGCGCGTGGTCGGCGTCGATGACGACCACGCCGAACCCCACGAAGCGGGCGTCCTGCACCACGAGCCCATCGAGCGCGTCGGCCAGGCGCCCCGTGAGGGTCGAGTCGATCGTCAGCGTGCGCCCGGCGTCGGTGTGCTCGAGCACGGGCACGAGCACACCGTGGAGCACGTCATCGCCTCGACGGTCGAGCTCTACCCGCTCGCCTTCGTCGAGGGACTCCGGGAGCGGCTCGTCTCGGACGTCTGGCGTGGCGGGTGTCGTCGTACACGCGGCCACGGCCAACGCGAGGATCAGGGGGCGTCGCATGCGCATCATCAGAGCAAGGCGGCCGATGGGGCATCCTTACCGCGTTGGCGCGATGGGCCCCCGGCGACGGCGCACGAGGAAGAGGAGCGCGACCAGCAGCGAGCCGAACCCCGTACCGGTGCCGCCCGCGGAGCACCCGCTCTCGAGGCCGCCGCCATCGGCGGGCGGGTCGTCCAGGCTGGGGTCCCAGTCGTCCTCCTCCATGCTGTCGAGGTCCTCCTCCGGCAGCGACTCCGGCTCGGGGTCGCAGGCGTCGCCCAGCCCGTCGAGGTCGCCATCGAGCTGGTCAGGGTCGGGCACGTCGGCGCAGACGTCGACGTCGTTCACGATCCCGTCGCCGTCGCGGTCGTCGTCGCAGACGTCGCCCATCCCATCCGCGTCGAGATCGCCCTGGTCGGGGTCGGCGTCGTCGGGGCAGAGGTCCATCGCATCCGCGATTCCGTCGCCGTCGCGGTCGTCGTCGCAGTCGTCGCCGATTCCGTCCCCATCGAGGTCGCCGGGGCTCTCGTCCGCGATGGTCGGGCAGAGGTCGCGTGCGTCGGCGGTCCCGTCGTCGTCGGAGTCGTCGCACGCGTCGCCTCGCCCGTCGGCGTCCCAGTCGGACTGGTCCTCGTTGGCCCGACCAGGGCAGTTGTCGTCCTCGTCGCGCACACCGTCCCCGTCGTCGTCCCCGTCGCAGCGGTTGCCGCGTCCGTCGCCGTCGCGATCCGCCTGGCCGGCGTTCGGCACGCCGGGGCAGTTGTCCGCGTCGTTGCGGACCCCATCGCCGTCCTTGTCGCCGTCGCAGAGGTTGCCGCGCCCGTCGCCATCCATGTCGGCCTGTCCACGGTTGGGCACGTTGCGGCAGTTGTCGCAGCGGTCACCGATGCCATCGCCATCGGCGTCTGCCTGTCCGCCGTTCGCCACGCCGGGGCAGTTGTCGCACCGGTCGCCCACCCCGTCGCCGTCCCGGTCGCGCTGACCCGAGTTGGCGTGCCGGGGGCAGTTGTCGCAGACGTTGCCGCGACCGTCGTCGTCCCGGTCGGCTTGCCCCCCGTTCGCTTCCGAAGGGCAGTTGTCGCGGTCGTTACGGACTCCGTCGCCGTCCCGGTCGGTGAAGAAGA
The DNA here is from genome assembly GCA_017644045.1 of Deltaproteobacteria bacterium. Classification (GTDB taxonomy): domain Bacteria; phylum Myxococcota_A; class Polyangia; order Polyangiales; family Houyiibacteriaceae; genus UBA1660. The sequence goes on along the minus strand of JAEPMI010000004.1, from coordinate 134,744 downwards.
GCGTGCGTCGATTCGCGGCTTCGATCGTCAGCTCGATGTGCAGGTGGTCGTGGTGCGGGTGGGGACCACCGTAGGCCGCGTCCTTCCGCCCGGAGCGGGAACCGCTCCAAGAGGTCCGCTCCCACACCAGGTACTGCATGCCGACCCGCTCGGCGTTGCGCACCAACCAGTTCGCCACCGCGTCGCCCTTGTCGTTGTCGGCCTGCCCGCGGTCGAGCGGGATGAAGAGGTCGATGGCCCGACCGGTGCCGTGGATCGACATCAGGTGCGGGCTCGCCGTGTTCTGCCGACACGAGTAGCCGCCATAGCTGCTGGTCTGCCGCGGGAACTTCCGGCGCAGGAACTCGGCGACGGCCCGCGTCCCGGGGCGAATGCCGCCCGCGCAGCGGCTCGGATCCCAGCGCGGTCCGCCATCGTACGCGACGTGCTGCGACTCGCCCGCCCGACGGACGGCCGCGGGCAACGTCCACGGTCCGGGCCGAGCGACCGCTGCGCTCGTGGCGCCGATCTCGTCGTCGTAGGGGTCCGGGTCGGCGCCCGGATCGTAGGGCTGGGCCATGCAGCCTGCGAGCAGCAGGGCGGCGGCTGCCGACCGCCGTCGGAGCAAGAGCAGCGCGAGGAAGGCGAAGACGAACGCTCCGCCGCTCGCCTGACCGCCGGCCGAGCACCCGCTGCTGATCGTGGTCGGCTCGGTCGGGTCCGGGTCGGCGTCCATGGGCGGATCGGTGACCGGCACGTCGAAGTCGGGCGCTTCCGCGAGCGGGGTGTCCGGCTCGGGGTCGCAGGCGTCGCCGACGCCGTCCTCGTCGCGGTCGCCCTGCTCGGGGTCGGCCACGCCGGGGCAGAGGTCCTCGGCGTCGAAGACTCCGTCGCCGTCCTGGTCCAGGTCGCAGAGATCACCGAGCCCATCGCCGTCGAGGTCCTCCTGCTCGGGGTCCGGGTCTTCCGGGCAGACGTCCTCAACATCGATCAGCCCGTCCATGTCGGTATCCGTTCGCTCCTCGAGATCGGTGAGCCCATCGCCGTCCGAATCGTCGCAGGCGTCGCCGACGCCGTCGCGATCGAAGTCCGCCTGGTCCGCGTTCGGTCGACGCCGGCAGTTGTCGTCCTCGTCGCGGACCCCGTCGCCGTCGTCGTCGCCATCGCAGCGGTCGCCACGCCCGTCCATGTCGCGGTCGGCCTGGCCGGCGTTGGGCACGCCGGCGCAGTTGTCCATCTCGTTCGGGACGCCGTCGCCGTCCTTGTCGCCATCGCAGAGGTTGCCGCGGCCGTCCTCGTCGAGGTCCGCCTGCCCGCGGTTGGCCACGTTGCGGCAGTTGTCGCAGACGTTGCCGACGCCGTCGTCGTCGTTGTCGCTCTGACCGCCGTTCGCGTCGCGTGGGCAGTTGTCACAGACGTTGCCGACGCCGTCGCCGTCCCGGTCGCGCTGACCGGCGTTCTCGCGGCCCGGGCAGTTGTCGCAGACGTTGCCGACGCCGTCTCCGTCGCGGTCCGCCTGACCGCTGTTGGCGTCGCGCGGGCAGTTGTCGCGGCCGTCGGGCACGCCATCGCCGTCGCGGTCCGGCTTCCAGAAGTTGGCGCCCATCTCCCGGTACACGTTCCGCGCGTTGCTGGCGTAGTGGGAGTAGCGCTGCGACCAACACGAGTAGCTCGGAAGGCAGCCGTTGTAGTAGTGGGTGACCGTCCGGATCCACTGCTCGAAGCGGCCGTTGCCGATCCGCACGCCGTTCATCCAGGCGATGGCCTGGCTGCGGCTCGAGACCCCGGAGATGTAGACGGATCGCACGACCATCGCCGTCACGAAGTCCACCGCCGCCCGGGTGTTGCCGCGGATCGAGAGGATGCGGTTGCCCTCGCGGCGCAGCGTGTCGGAGAAGGTGCCGGCGTCGAACTGGAACATCCCGAGCCCGCCCTGCCGGAGCGAGCAGGGACCGTCGCCCGCGCCCGCCACCACCGGGCCGCCGCCGCAGTCGCTGCTGTTCGGTCCCTGGCAGGCCCAGGTGAGCTCGCGCCAGCAGTGGCTCATCTGGGTCTCCGCGTCGGCGATGCCCGCGAGCAACCAACCCTGGGTGAGCCCGTCCACCAGCGCCGCGTCGCGGATCTCGCCCGCCCGCCGACGTCGTTGCGCGGAGGTCAGCTCGCTCGACGCCGAGGCGACTCGCTCGGCGGCGAGATCGGGCTCGGGTTGGGGGCCGAAACAGCCCAGGACCACCACCAGAGAGAGCACCCACGAGGGAGAACGCGCCAACATGCCCTTCAGGGTGGGCGGCGCGGCGAGGGGCGATCCTTACCGCGTCGGCGCGATGACAAGAGCAGGTGCGTCAGGTGCCCGCGGGGCCGAGATCGCCCGAGCTCGGCCCGGGTCCAGAGCGAAGGATCGCCCCGAGAATCCCGCTGAGAATCGCCGCGCCCACCACACCACCGGCGATCCCGAGGCCCAGGCGAAGGCGGCGCCGATCCGGGCCCGGGTCGTTCCCCCGGAGGGTGAGGGACACCCGTCGATGGTCCCCGACCTCGACCTCGACGGTCGCCGACTCCCCCATGGCGCCCGGTGACCCGAGGCGTACGACGTGTTCGCCCGGCTCCACCGGGACCTCCATCGGCTCCGCGCCCTCGAGGGTCGCGATCAGCCGGCCGTCGACCTCGAGGCGAATGGGACCGGACGGCTCACCGAGCAGCCGAGGCTCGATCAGCAGCCGCGGGACCTGGGCGTCGAGCGCAGCGCAGCGCTCCGAGACCTCCGCTCGCTTGGACTCGTCCAGCTCCCCGTGCAGGCCCGCCCGGAGCTCGGCGCAGATCGCTCCGGCGCGCAGCGGCCGCTTGGCCAGCTCGAGCGCGAGCATGAGGTTGAAGGCCGTGGCGGGGCGACTTCCGAGCTCGAGCGAGCGCTCGAGGAGATCGATGGCCTGCGCGTGCCTCCCCTCGTGGATCGCGCGGGTCCCCTCGTCGAAGAGCTCCCGGGCATCGTCCGCGTGCGCCGTCGCGGTCACGGCGAGGAGCGCGAGCGTGAGCGCCCACCTCATTCGTCCCAGCTCCACGTGTCCACGTCCATCTCGGCCGCGGCCATGGTCGCGGGCTGCATCCGCTCGCTACGTCGCGGCCGCCGTCGAGCGCGTCGACGCACGGGTCCCGGTTCGGACTCTGCCTCCGGCTCCGTCTCGGCGGGCTCGGGCACCGCCATTGGCGGATCGGCCGCGGGTGTCGGCTGCGCCAACGGCGGCGCGATGATGGGGTCCGCTGCGGGCGGCGCCTCGGCCGCGGGACCCAACGCGAGCGCGAGGCCGACCCCGACCAGCGCGAACGCCAGCAGCAGCGGCGCCCAGCGCATCGGGTTGCTCTGGGGGCGTTCGGGTGCGGCCGCGACGATGCGCGCGGCATCCTCGCGCCATCGACCCTGGCGCTCGACCTCCTCGGCGAGCACCTCACCGAGGTGGGTCGCGAGATCCGCCGATGTGCTCGGCGGCAGCTCGTCGAGCCGGGCCTTCAGGGCGTCGGCGTCGGTGGGGCGCGCGTCGCGCTCCTTGGCGAGCAGGTCGAAGAGCAGGGCGGCGAGCGCGGGGGGCACGTCTCGGCGGTGCTCGCCCACGTCGGGAGGGGGCTCGTCCGCGATGGCGCGTGCGATCGCGGCCGAGTCCCCGAGGTGCATCCGCTGCCCGACCAACGCCTCGTAGAGGCAGACCCCGAGCGAGTAGAGATCCGTCCGCGGGTCGGCGGGCTCGAATCGGAGCTGCTCGGGCGCGAGGTAGCCGAGCTTCCCCTTCAGGACGTTGGTCGTGGTGTGGGTCGACGACTCCGGCCCCTTGGCGATCCCGAAGTCCGCGATCCGGACCACGCCATCGAAGCCGAGGAGCAGGTTGGCGGGCGACACGTCGCGGTGCACCAACCCCTGCCGGTGCGCGGCCGCCAGCCCCGCGGTCGCCTGCCGGACGATCTCGAGCGCCACCTCGACGGGCATCAGGTCGCCGGCGCTCCGAGCGAGCAACGTGCCCAGCGACACGCCTTGGACGAGCTCCATGAGCAGCAGCGGCCCTTCGTCGTCCTCGCCCACCTCGAGCGCCCGGACCACGTTCGGGTGGTCCAGCGCCGTCGCGACCGCCGCCTCGTCCAGGAACATCCGGCGCGCCTTGGGATCCTCCCGAAGCGTCGGGAGGAGACGCTTGAGCGCGTGCAGCTCGAGCGTCCCGTTCACCATCGTGGCGACCACGTCGACTCGCCCCATCCCCCCACGGGCGAGCTCGCGCACGTGCTGATGGCGAGGCGGGGACATCGGCCCAAGCTAGCACGTGGTAGCGTGCGCCGATGTGCCCGGCGTCTTCGCAGGCCCTCGAGGGCGAAGCCGCGGCGCTCTGGCGCGACATCGACGCCGGCGCGATCGAGGATCGCGTCGCGGCGGACCCCGCCTGGGCGTGGACGCTGGCGTGTGCCCGATGGGCCGGCGGAATCGCGGCCGCGCCCGCTTCGCCACCCTCCGGGGCAGATCCCAGAGCACTCGTGCGTGGCGCCTGGATCCTCGCTCGCGGTGCGTTCGCCGCGCACGACCGACCGCTCCTCGTCGCCTGGGCCGAGTTCGCGGAGCGACAGGGGAGCGACCCGGCGATCGGCTCGCTGCTACGGGCGTTCCGTGCCCACGCCGAGGGTGACGTCCCGTCGGCGCTCGCGTGGGCCGAGGACGCCTCGGCGCGAGCGAGTGCCGAGGGTGCGTCGGCCGTCCGGGTCGAGGCTCAGGCGCTGCTCGCCTTCGCGCTGCTCGAAGCCGAGCGACCCGGCGAGGCCCGCGAGGTCGCGCGACGTGCGTCCCGCATGGGCCGAACCGAGTCGCTCCCGCAGAGCGAGTACCTCGCGGGGCTCGCCCTGGCTCGGGTCCGGCGGTGGGAGGGACGACCGCACCACGCCGCCCGCATCCTCTCCGCGCTCGCGCTCATGGCCCCCGAGCCCTGGCGAAGCTGGGCAGCGGCCGAGCTCTGGCTCTGCGGCGACCCCGCGTCCGCGGCACGAATCGGCGTCGACGCGCGCACGCCGATCGGTGCGACCACGGCGTCCTGGCTCGCTGGCGTGCGCCCCGACGAGCCGAGTACCGAGCCGCTCCGGCGCATCGTCCTGGAGGTCGAGGCGCTCCTCGATCCCGACGCGCCTGCCACCGACGCCATCGAGCGGTGGCGCCGCGGGGGACCGCTCCCCGAACGCCATAGGGGCCTCCTCCTCGCCGGCGGCGACGACGCATCGATGGACGCACCCTGGATTCGACTGGTTCCAAGCGAGCCGGCCGCTCGGCTGCTGGCGCTCGGCCTCGACCGCCTCGACCTCCCGCGACTGCGCGCCGCGTCGAAGCAGCGACGGACCACGGAGGCGCTCGCCGTGCTCGCGCTCGCGGGGGCGACGGGTCTCGACCGGGAGACGTTCTTCGAGCAGGTCTACGGGTTCGCGTTCAAGTCCGTGACCCACCAGGGGAGCCTCGACGTGCTGCTCCATCGCGTGCGCGATCTGGTCGGCGAGCACGGGACGCTCCACCGTAGCGAGGGTGGGGTGGCGCTCCAGGTCGTCCGCGCGTGTCTGGTCGAGGGACCGCCGGGCGAGACGCCGCTCGAGCAGCTCGTGCTCCGGACCATCGCCACCCGTCCGGGCCACGGGGCACGCGAGTTGGCCAAGGAGCTCGGCGTCGCCCTCCGCACGATGCAGACCCTCTTGAGCCAGCTCGCCGCCGAAGGGCTCTGCGACGCGGAAAAGGATGGGCGTCGCCTGGTCTACCGAGTCGAGGACACGACCTTCAGCGAGCCCACCCGCGCAGCCGTCCTGCCGACGCCCTGATCGCTCGTGCTATATCGATCGCTGGTGGCGCGAGGCTTCCGATGGAACGTGGGTCTGGCGTTGGCGGTGTGGTTCGCCGCTGGCTGCGCTCAGGAGCCCTTCACCGAGGTCGTGCTCACGATCGATCTCCAGCCGCGTGCGCGTGAGTCGGCGGACGTGCTCGAGGTGCGGGTCTGGAACCACGAGCGGGACACCGTCGTGTTGAGCGAGGTCGTGCCGGTGTCGGAGGGGCCGCTCACCCTGCCGCTCCACCCGGTCGGTGGAGACGCGGCTCGCACGTACCTGGTGGAGGTCGTGGCTCGGGACACGCTCGGAGACCTGGTGGCCGTCGGCCGCGTGGAAGGCGGCTACGTGGCCGACCAGCGACTCGGCGCGCTCCTCTGCCTCCAGGACGATTGCCTCGGCGAGACCTGTGGGGACGGGGGCGTCTGCGATCCCGGCGCGTGCGAGACCTGCGCTGGTCCGAGCGCGACGTGCCAGCCGGCCACCGCGGAGCTCTTGCCGCTCGCGCTGGTCGAGGGGTGCCCGGCGCCTTCGTGCGTTCCGACCGCCGACATCGAGACCCGCTGCGCCGATGGCCTCGACGACGACTGCAACGGCGCCATCGATTGCGCGGACGAGGTCTGCGACAACATCCCCTGCGAGCGCCCGGGGTTCGCCTGTCAGGCCGGGGAGTGCCAGTGCCGCCAGGCCGAGATCTGCGACAACGGCCTCAATGACGACTGCGACGACGCGATCGACTGCGCGGACGAAGACTGCTTCGGCGAGGTCTGCGACTCGGCGAGGGGGCTGCGCTGCAACCGCGACACGCTGAGCTGCTCCGCGTGCGAGGGCACCGGCGAGGTCTGCGACAACGGCGTCGACGACGACTGTGACGGCTTCGCGGACTGCGAGGACCCCGACTGCTGCACGGAGAGTCGCTGCGAAGGTCAGCGCTGCCGGGGTGCGGACAACCTGATGTGCTGCAGTGGGGGCTGCGTGCGCATCGACGTCAGCGAGCGCTGCGGCGCTTGCGGGGTGCGCTGCCCCGAGCGATCCGACGGAACGCTCCGGTCGTGCCTGGCGTATCTGATCGACCCCGCCCAGCCGGAGCCCACGTGGTTGTGTGGATGCAACCAGGGCGCGGGCTGCCGAGGCGACATGGTGTGCGAGCGGCGCTTCGACCGGCTCCGCTGCGGTTGCCGCGAGGACAGCGACTGCGGCACTGGCCTTCAGTGCCGGCGAACGGGCCCCTCGCGACACAACTGGTGTCGGCCCTATCCGCTCTGAGCCGGGAGCGACGCAGCTGTAACGGCCCCCGGGTTGTGTGCGAGCTTGGGCAGTGCTTGGCTCCGTGGATGCGCAGGCTCGTGTTCCTGACCGTGCTCTCGGCGTTCGCGTGTGGCGACGACGGCGACACGGACACCCTGTCGGCGGATGCCGCTCTTCCTGACGCCGCGCTCCCGGACGGCGGGGCCAGCGACGCTGGCGAACGGGAAGACGACGCGAGCATCGCGGACGCCTTCGTGCCCATGGACGCCGTCGTCGACGGCGGATCGCGACTGGGGGCCGCCGCGTGGATCCGGATGCATTTCGCGGACGCCCCGACCCTCGACGGAACCTTCACCTCGCGAACGCGCGTCGAGACGCCAGCGCTCGTGGACGGAGCCGACGCGTGCTGCGCGAAGTATGCCTTCGACGCGATCGAGGCGGAGGCGCCCGAGCTCCCGGAGATCGGCTTCGTCGACGTCGCCATTCACGATCTGGAGAGCACCGACGCCTTCGGCGGCGGCATTCAGGTGGACCGGGCGCCGGGCGCGACCCTCTACCTGGCGGAAGTGACCATCGACCCCGGCTGGCCCGAGTGGGTGAGCTACGCGACCACCAACTACGACGGCATGGTGCTCGACGGAGCCGCAGCCATCTACGCCGAAGAACTCACCATTCGCGACTGGAACGCCGACGGCGCCATCGACAACAAGGCGCAGGTCTCGCAGTTCGTCGGGCTCACCATCGAAGGCCGCGGGCACCGCGGCATTCGCTACTGGCGGAGCGGGCCGCACTACCTCGTGGACTCGACGCTCGAGAACACCGGCGGACTGGGGGAGGGCAGCATCCTCTGGTTCAGAGACTGCGACACCGTCGAGCTGCGCGTCTGGAACACCACCTTCGACGGTTCGCCGACGGTCTCGCCGGACGCGATCTCCTGCGATGAGGGGAGCGACCCGACGATCGTGATCCTCGACGCCGACCCTCGGACCACCGGCGAGCTCCACGAGATGTTCACCTACTGAGCGCCCCTTGCCAGCCGTCGATCGCGACGCAGGGTGCGCCGCCATGTTGGACATCGACACACTCCGTGGCTGGGTGAACGAGGGGCACGAGTTCGAGTACCTCCTCTTCTGGGGCCACACACAGAAGCGAAAGGGCTCTCCCGACGCGAGCTGCCTGAGCCAGTGGTTCCCGGCCAGCTTCGTCGTGAACGGCGTGGTCTATCCGACGGCCGAGCACTGGATGATGGCGGGAAAGGCGCGCCTCTTCGAGGACGACGAGATGCTCGCCGCGATCCTCGAGGCCGGGGATCCAGGGAAGGCGAAGGCGCTCGGCCGAAAGGTCCGCGGCTACGACGACGAAGCGTGGGCCGAGGCTCGCGGTGCGCTCGTGACCGAGGGCAACGTCGAGAAGTTCGGCCAGAACCCGGCGCTGAAGCAGTACCTGCTGAAGACCGGTCGCGACGTGCTCGTCGAGGCCAGCCCCCGCGACCGCATCTGGGGCATCGGCATGGGTGCGTCGAACGAGGACGCGCGGAACCCGCTGAAGTGGCGCGGCACCAACCTGCTCGGCTTCGCGCTCATGGAAGCGCGGGCCGCGCTCGGCGGCGCGCTCGGGGCTCCGTCGTGAGCGCCTACGCCGAGCTGATGGCGTCGGTCCTCACCGGCGCGGGGAAGTCGTTCGTCGTCTTCGAGCACGGCAGCGTCGTCGTGTTCGTCGACGCCGCGGCTGATGCCGACCTCGCTGCGGACGCGGTCGCGCTGATCGCGGACGCGGGCCCGGTCGCCGCCGGTGGTCCGGCGGGTGACTTCGGCGTGATCTCGCTGCCCGACGGGCGCGGCTGGGCGGTGACGAGTCACCACCCGGACCTGCTCACGCTCGTGCTGCCCGCTGAGGTCGATGAGGGAGCGGCCGATGTGACCATCGGCCTCTACGGTCGGTCGAAGCGAGGACAGGACGCCGAGGAGCGGGCCGTGGCGCACGTCCATGACGGGCGGGCGTAGTCCCTCGAATCCGTCCTCGACGGAGGGGCAAGGGCAAGTGGCCTCGCCTTCGGCTCGACTACTCCAGCTCGAATCGGAAGTCTTCGATGACCGGGTTGGCGAGGAGCTTGGCGCACATCTCCTGCAGCTCGGTCTCGGCCTTCGCGCGGTCGTCGCCGTCGAGGTCGATCTCGACGAGCTTGCCGACGCGGACCTTCTTCACGTCGTCGTGGCCGAGGGCGTGGAGCGCTCGGCGGACGGCGTCGCCCTGGGGGTCGAGGACCTCGGTCTTGAGGGTGACGTACACCTTTGCCTTCACGACGCTTGCTCCTTGTCTCTTCAGTCCGCGAGGCCCAGGTTCCGGCGCAGGCGCGGGAGCGGGGCCTCGGTGTTCGGTTCGAAGGTCTCGCCGCGGATCACGTCGATGGCCTCGATGTAGCGACGGGTCGCTTCGACCCGGATGTCGTCGGGGATCGTCGGGCTCGGCCCGTCGCCGCCGTAGCCGACGCTCTTGAGCCACTCCCGGACGTACTCCTTGCTGAAGCTCTCCGGCTCCTCGCCCGCGGCGAAGCGCTCGGCGTAGCTCTCGGCGTACCAGTAGCGGCTCGAGTCCGGCGTGTGGATCTCGTCGATGAGCACGATGCGGCCGTCCTTGGTCTTGCCGAGCTCGTACTTGGTGTCGACGAGGATGAGCCCCTGCTTCGCGCAGTGCTCCTGACCGAAGGCGAAGAGCGCCTTGGCGTATTCGGCGGCCTGGTCGAAGTCCTCGGCGCTCATCTGACCCATCGCGAGGATCTCGTCGCGCGAGACGCTCACGTCGTGGTCCCCCTTCGGCGCCTTGGTGCTCGGGGTGAGCAGTGGGGTCTCGAGCTTCTGGTGCTTCTTCAGCCCGTCCGGGAGCGTGTGGCCGCAGAACTCGCGCTCGCCGCGCTCGTAGTGGGTCCAGATGCTGGTCGAGGTCACGCCGGTGATGTAGCCGCGCATCACGAGCTCGACCGGGAGCGGCGTGCACTCCTCGCAGACCATCACGTTCGGGTCCGGCACGTCGAGCAGGTGGTTGGGCGCGATGTCCTTGGTCTGCTCGAACCACCACGCGGCGATGGTGTTGAGCACCTGCCCCTTGTAGGGCAACAGACCGAGCACGCGGTCGAAGGCGCTGATGCGGTCGCTGACGATGATCGTCCGCTTGCCGTCCTTCGTGTAGTTGTCCCGGACCTTGCCCTCGTACTTCTCGCCGAGCTCGGGGAAGTCGGTCTCGTCCAGCGTACGGGTCAGGCCTTCACGGAGCGTCTGCATCAGCGCGTCGGTCGTCATGCGTCGGCTCCCTCGGCGAGCGCCCGGTCGATGATGGTGTCGATGTGCTTCAGGGCGTGGCTCAGATCGAGCTGCGCCAGGATCGTGTCCTCGCCCAGCCGCGAGGTGATGTCGCCGTCGCCGAGCAGGTTGTCCTCGAACGTGCCGTCGCCGTGGAAGGCCTTCATTGCGTTGCGCTGCACGAGCACGTAGGCGTCCTGCCGGCCCATGCCGGAGTCGACGAGCGCGAGGAGGATGCCCTCGCTCGCCCAGAGGCCGCCGGTCATGTCGAGGTTCTGCTTCAACCGCTCCGGGTAGACCACGAGGTCGGCGATGACGCGCTTGCAGCGGTCGATCATGAACGCGAGCGTCGCGGTCGCGTCCGGAAGGATCATCCGCTCGACCGAGGAGTGGCTGATGTCGCGCTCGTGCCAGAGCGCCACGTTCTCGAGGCCGGGCACCACGGCTGCGCGGACGATGCGCGCGAGACCGCAGAGGTTCTCGGTGAGCACCGGGTTCCGCTTGTGCGGCATCGCCGACGAGCCCTTCTGGCCCTTCTTGAAGTGCTCCTCGGCCTCGCCGACCTCGGTGCGCTGCCAGTGGCGCACGTTCGTGGCGAAGCGCTCGATGCCGGTGGCGACCACGCCGAGCGCCGCGAGGAACGCCGCGTGGCGGTCGCGCGCGACGATCTGGGTCGCCACGGTCTCGCCGCGGAGGCCGAGCTTGCCGAGCGCCTCCTTCTCGATGGCCGGGGTCAGGTGCGCGTAGGTGCCGACGGCACCGGCGATCTTGCCGACCGCGATCTCTTCCTTGGCCGCGAGCAGCCGCTTCTTGCCGCGGACCAGCTCGGCGTAGTGACCGGCGAGGATCGAGCCGAAGGTGTTCGGCTCGGCATGAATGCCATGGCTCCGGCCGATGGCTGGGGTCTTGCGGTGCTCCTCGACGCGAGCGCGGAAGGCCTCGAGCAGACCGTCCATCCGCTCGAGGAGCTTGTCGGCGGCCTCGACCATCAGCAGCGCGGTCGAGGTGTCGAGCACGTCCGAGCTGGTCATGCCCCGGTGGAGCCAGCGGGCGGGCTCGCCGGCGAGCTGCTCCACGTGGGTCAGGAACGCGATGACGTCGTGGCGGGTCACCCGCTCGATCTCGCCGACCTTCTCCGCGTCGAGCTGGTCGCGAAAGGGCCGCACCTTGGCGGCGGTGCCTGCCGGGACGATGCCCGCCGTTTCCATGGCCTCGCAGGCGGCGAGCTCCACGTCGAGCCAGGCTTGGAGACGGCGCTGGTCGGACCAGAGCGTGGCGAAGTCGTCGGGGGTGTATCTCGGGATCACGGCGGCGGGACCCTAATACGTGCGCCCGGGTGGTTCCACCGGCCCCCGGCTCATAGGGCGATTGCGGAACGCAAAAGCGTGTGTTTCGACACGACATTTGGCACCATGAGGGACAGCAGCCGCGATCGCGGTCTGGCCAGAGAGCCGATGGAACAAGCAGCCAGCGTTCGGGATGAGGTTCACATGGTCCGCGAGGTCCTCGAGGGAGCCTTTGCTCCCGAGGTGGCCACGATGCTGATGTTCCAGGCGCTCCGCGAGCACGGGACCGTGCCCAAGTCGCGCGAGGACGTGCTCGAGATGTGCCATACGACGCTTGCCGAGGTCATCGGCGCGCGTGGTGGCCCCGAGGTTGCACGCGCGATCCTCGACCGACTCGAGCAGGTCCTGCTCGAGGGCGACCGCACGGGCACGGACATCCCGATCGAGGTCGACATGGATCCCGAACCGTCCATCACGATGGTGATGCCGACGGTCTGGCGGGAGCCGGTCTCGACCATCGTGGTCAGCGGCCAGCGCCTCTTCGCCGATCAGCTCTACGCTTGCCTCGGCGCCGCGCGCGTGAAGGCGCACACGGCGCAGGACGAGAACACGCTGAACAAGGCGATCTTCTCGCACGCGCCGCTCTTCGTCATCGTCGATGCCACCGATCCGCCGGCTTTCGACAAGGCCAACCTCGTGGGCGCGCTCCGCCGCCTACCGGACTCCGTCCAGACGGTGGTCTGGGGTGCCGAGCGGAACTACGCGGACGGCTTTCTCGAGGTCTGCCGCGCGAGCGGCATCGACGCGGTCGGCGTCGATCAAGCCGAAGGCATCGGCCCCCTGCTCGACATCATCCTCGCGCGCTACCAGGGCGGGCTCTGACAAGGCGGCTGCGAAGCAGCCGACTCCCTCACCCTGCCCCTCGCCCTCACCCTGGCCCTTCGTTCGAGAGGGGCTCGGCGTCGTCAGAAGGGTGAGGGTGAGGGAGCTCGCCTGCGGCTCGCTCAGTCCACCAAGCCCCGCTCGCGGAACCAGCGGATCGCGTCCGCGATCGTGTCGTCGATCGGCCGGTAGGTCGCGCCCAGCTCGCGGATCGATTTGCTCGGATCGAAGTAGCTCGGCACCAGGCTGTACTCGAAGAACTCGTTGCTGAGCGGCGGCTCCTCGCCGGTCCGTGCGGCCTGCGCGTTCATCGCCTTCACCATCGCGCGGGCCACCGCGGTCGGCACCTTGTAGAGGCGGCGCTCGACGCCGGCGACGCGTCCGATCGCTTCCAGCAGCTCGATGTTCGAGAGGTTCGTTCCGGTCGCGACGTAGCGCTCCCCGGGCAGCCCCTTCTCGGCGGCGAGCACGTGCACCTCGGCCGCGTCGCGCACGTCCACGTAGCTCGCGCCACCGTCGACCCAGATGGGCGGTCCGCCCTTCATCGTCTCGATGATCAGCTTTCCGCTCGGCGTGGGCGCCACGTCGCCGGGCCCGAAGACGATGCCGGGACAGACCACGCGCACGTCCATCCCCCAGGCCGCGAAGTCCTCGGCGATCATCCGGCTGTGGAACTTCGCCCGGCTGTAGGGGAAGTCGAGGTCCCACACGTCGTAGCGGGTCTCCTCGTTCGCGACGCCACCGATGGGCGGTCGTCCGAGCGAGACGATGCTCGCCGTGTAGACCGTGGTCTGCACGCCCTCGCGTCGCGACGCCTCCAGCATGTTGAAGGTGCCGCGGTTGTTCACCTCGTACATCTTCGACGGGTCGGGTGCCCACGCGAGGTAGATCGCCGCCGCGTGGAAGACCGTGTCCATGCCTCTCACCGCCGCCTTGCAGTCCTCGATGCGCGTGACGTCGCCGCGGACGATCTCCACCTCGAGGCCCTCGACGTTCGTGGTCGGCTCGCCAGGGAGGGCGAGCACGCGGACCGCGACCCCACGGTCCAGCAGCCGGCTCACGATCGCGCTGCCGAGGAAGCCGCACCCCCCGGTGACCAGTGCATGTTTCATGGGTATTTCGATACCACAACGCCCCTTGCCGTGGGCACGACTTGGCCGTACTGCGAAGCGAATGGACGTCGACCGGGTTCGCACACGCCTCGCCGCTCATCGGCCCGAGCGGCTCGCGGAACGAGCGCGGACGCAGGCGTCGGTCGCCGCGGTTCTGCGCGAGGGCGCGAAGGGAGCGGAGGTGCTGCTGATCCAGCGCGCCGTCCATCCGAACGACCCGTGGTCCGGACACATGGCCTTCCCGGGTGGACGGCGTGACCCGGGCGACGATCACCTCCTCGCCACGGCCATGCGGGAGACCCGCGAGGAGCTCGGGCTCGATCTCGACCTCGCCGAGCACCTCGGGCACGTCGACGATCTGCAAGCGGTCGCCCGTGGTCGAACGCTCGACCTCGTGATCCGACCGCAGGTGTTCATCTGGACCGGCGCCGTCCCGAAGCTGACCCCGAACTACGAAGTCGCGGACACTCTGTGGGCACCGATCCGTCCGATGATCGCGGGAGAGATCGACACCGTGCGCCCTTGGACGGAAGGCACCCAGACCTACCGGCTGCCCGCCTACGACGTCGGGGGAAGAATCGTGTGGGGCCTCACGTACCGGATGTTGAGAACGCTATTCACTGTTGTGGAGGGTTGATCCCAAGGGGGCCCTCCGCGACTATCCGCCGGCCGGGTGACATGGGAGGGACCCTGCCTCGGCTGCACTGAACACTTCGGAGGAACTCCTTTGCGCAAGCTCATCACTCTCGTTGCCGCGTTGTCGGCCCTCGCCATCGGTTGTGGCGACGACGGTGGCGCCACCACGGCCCCGCCCGTGACGCCGCAGCCGGTCGCGCCCACCACGCCGACCACCCCGACCACTCCGACCGCTCCTGCGGGCGGCAGCAACTTCGGCACCGTCACGCTCGCCACCGGCTTCACCCCGGACCCGCACACCGCGACGGGTACCTCGGGCGGCGCCGTCAACGCGCAGAATCTGAACCAGGCCTGCCGTGGCTGGGTCGCGTCGCAGCCGGACCACCTGCTCGTGGCGTCGACCGCGTTCTCGAACCTCCGCATCCTCGTCAACGGCGGCGCCGGTGACACCACCCTCGTGGTCCAGAAGCCCGACGGCTCCTACGTCTGCAACGACGACGCCGAGGGTCGCAACCCGATCGTCACCAGCTCCTTCACGCCCGGCACCTACAAGATCTGGGTCGGCTCCTACGAGCAGGGTCAGAACACCGCTTACACCATCGGCTTCACCGAGCTCGGCAGCGTCAACGCGGCCAGCCTCGGCGGCGGTGGCGGCGCGGCTCCGGCCGCCGGCGGCGGTGGCTCGAACTTCGGCACCGTGACTCTCGCGAGCGGCTTCATGCCCGACCCGCACAAGGCCGAGGGCACCTCGGGTGGCTCGGTTCAGGCCAGCAGCCTCAACCCGTCCTGCACCGGTTGGGTCTCCGCGACGCCGGACCACCTCTTCGTCGCCTCGAACGCCTTCTCGAACCTGCGCGTCCTCGTGCACAGCACCGACGACACGACGCTGGTCATCCAGAAGCCGGACGGCACCTACATGTGCAACGACGACGCCGAGGGCCACAACCCGATCGTCACCGGCGCCTTCCCGGCCGGCACCTACAAGGTCCACATCGGCTCTTACAACCAGGGCGAGAACAGCCGCTACACGCTCGGCTTCACCGAGCTCGGCAGCGTGACCGCCGCCAGCCTCGCCAACTGAGGCTCGGCTCTCACCGACGACGCCCGCTCCGGTCTCCGGGGCGGGCGTTTTCATTTCCGTTTGCCCTCTGCTCCCGGTCGTTTCCCGTTGTCGGTGGTTCAGCTTTGCCTCGCGCAGAGCCGCGGAGCCGCGGAGCCGCGGAGTTCGCGGAGAAACGCAGGGATGTGCCCCAAATTCATCCTCTGTGTCCTCCGCGGCTCTGTGGCTCTGCGCGAGGCAAGGACTCATCGGGCGGGAAAGGGCGCTGCTGACTGCAACGTGGTCATTTGGGGGACGCTCTGGATCGGGTACCATGGGGCCATGCTTCGACGGCTCGCTTCGGCCACCCTCCTCCTGCTCTTCGCCTGTGACGACGGTCCGGCCTGCGTCATCGACACCGACTGCCAGGGATTCGAGATCTGCGTGGAAGAGTCGTGCGTGCCGCTCGGCGGTGAGCGGGACGCGGACGTGGGCGATGGGCCGGGCGACACCGACGGCGGCGAAGGCGAGGACGCCGGTCCGACCGACATGGGCCCGGCCCCCGGGTCCCTCGGCACGGGTCTCGTCAGCGCGATGAGCGTCCCCGCCGGGTCGGACCCGCTGACCGAGCCGGGGAGCCACACGGTCTCCGCGAGCTTCACCGCCGCGGGCGGAAGCTCCACCTGCACCACGACCGAGGTCGGTGGCTGTAGCGTCGTGACCTGCGAGCCGCCCGCGCCGGCCGGCGACGCGGGCATGCCCGAGGACATGGGCGTGCCCGAGCCCGATCCCTTCCCGCACGCGGGCTCGGTGCAGCTCAGCGGTGGCTCGGTGGAGATCGCGATGGAGCCGGCCGAGGACACGGGGCTCTACCCGGTGACCACGGCCGCGATGCAGCTCTTCTCCCAGGGCGACACCCTGGTCGGCATCGGCGCCGGCGACGAGGTGCCCTCCTTCCGGACCACCGGCCTCGAGGGCGTCGATCAGCTCGCCGTGACCGCGCCGATGCTGTCCGACCTCGGTGGGCCGCTGACGCTCGATTCGACCATGGCCACGGACGTCACCTGGACCGCGCCGGAGACGCCGACCGAGGACCAGACCGTACGCATCGGGCTCACCTCGGTCGTGGGCGACGGCGGTTCCGTGAGCATCACTTGCGACGCCCCGGCGGCCGACGGGACCTTCACGCTGACCCCCGAGGTCTTCGCGATGATGCCCGGCAGCGCGAGCCACCGGATCCGCGTCATCACCCGGGACGCCGAGTCGCTCGACCGCGACGGCTGGCTGATCACCGTCGAGGCCTGGGCGCGCGGGGTCAACGGCATTCGCAACTACGACGTCGGCCTCGACTTCTCCGACCGCGCCGCCATGTGAGCGCTGCCCTCGGCGGAGGGCACGTGACAGCGGGCGCTGGAACGCTTATGAGAGCGCCATGCCCGCCGAAGATCCCGAGCGCAAGGTCCACTGCATCAAGCTGGGAGAGGAGCTCCCCGCCATGGCGACCGCCCCCTTCCCGACCGAGTTTGGCAAGGAGTTGCAGGAGAAGGTCTCCAAGAAGGCCTGGGATCAGTGGCTCCAGGAGAGCGTCCGCTACATCAACACCTACCGGGTCGATCTCTCGAGCCGGGAAGGCACCGAGTTCATGATCAAGCAGCTGCGGATCTGGCTCGGGATGGAAGACGGCGAGCTCGCCAAGACCGCCTGGACGCCCGAAGAGCAGGCGGCCATCGACGCCGAGAAGAAGGCCGAAGCCGAGTCCGCCGACTCGGAGTGACCGTGCGCTGGTCGGGCTCGCGGTTCACCTCGCTCAGAGTCGCGGCGCCACCGAGTCCACAGAGAGGGTAGGACGACACGGTCGAAAGAGATCCGACCGCGGGGAGCCGACCGGAAGGCGACCGAAGAGAGCCGGCCGACGAAGGAGAGCCGACCGGCGGCCGACGAAGGAGAGCCGACCGAAACGGTGCGAAGGAGAGCCGACCGAGGTTGGGCTGCGTGTGCGCTCGGTGTTGGTACCCTGTCGAGGCCGTGGCGGGCCAAGGATGCGGACCCCGCGCAGACCCACACGGCTTGGTTGGTCTCGGCGTTCTGTTCTGAGCGCAAACATTGAGCCAGAGCGCACGGCGCGGCGCACAGCATCATGCGTCAGACGTAGGTCGCCCCGCCCACCAACGGTGAGCAGGGCGCAGAGCTCGATGCTGCCGGGCTCAGGGCGGCGGGTGGCAGCGCACACCGTGATGGATGCGCATCCACCAAGTGCCGTGGGGGAAGCGAACATCACGCTCGCCAGCCTTCCACCGCTCGAGAGCGGCGTCGTAGTCCGCGTTGAACGCTCTGAGGCGGCGAACGGCTCTCGCTGCAACCTCAGAGTCACCGCCGGCGGCAAACTGTGGATTGCGTGTCCCGAACTCCTCGCGGCTACGGGACTGGGCCGTGTGCTTCATCCGAAGGACACGGCGCGCGCCCTGGAACGAGCGCCCTCGACGCTTGGTCTCTCGCAGCGCTTCGCGCTCGAGCCGCTTTACTTCTTTGTCGATCGCCCGCTGGGCGTTCTCGACGCTACCGTAGTGATCGATGAGCATCTGCGGCATCTCGAGTCGCACTTCGCTCCACTCGGGCCAGATCGGGTTCTTGGGGTCGAGGTAGAAGTTGGGGCGGGGCACACGCACCACGCGACGGCCGATGTCTCGCGCCTGGGTCTTGGCCCCGGGCCAGTCCTTCGCGTACCTGACGGCGCCGGCGAGCACCGGGTTTGCAATCAGATAGGCCAGGTTGCGCACCATGGCCTTTGGCGTGAGCAGCTCGTGCTCACCAGCCTGGGCCTTGTTGAAGACCTCCTCCGGCCAATCGCGGAACGCCTTGGTGCACATCGCGAGCAACCGGTGGAAGCGACGCTTGAACTCGGGGAGGTTGCCTTCGTTGTCACTGACCGACGTGTGCGGGTGCGTCGACATCAACAGCGCGGCATGCACCGTCACGTTGAACTCCGTCGCGGCAATACCCAGGCAGTACCAGAAAATCTGCGCCATCGTTCCAGCGATGTCTGGAGTGAAGAGATGAAACCGGCGGGTCGTACGCCGGTCGTTTCCGGTCGTTCGTCCAGGCTCCACATAGCGCCGTCGCGACATGGCTGAGACATCAGCAAGTGTCAGGCCAGCTGCTGACGGCCCTTTCATCGGACTTCGCCCGGTTGTCATCTGGCGGATCCGCCAACTTCCGCCGGCGGCCGCCACCCTGGGAACCACAGAGCTCCTCGGATTCGGGTGCTCAGGTCAACCTCGGCGGAACCTCTGCGATCGGGTCAACCTCGGCGGGACCTTCGGCGTGCGATCTCGGCGGGACCTTCGGCGTGCGATCGGGTCAACCCCGGCGGGACCTCCCGCCTCCTCGGCGGGACCCCCGGCGGGACCTCCCGCCTCCTCGGCGGGACCCGGCGGGACCTCCCGCCTCCTCGGCGGGACCCGGCGGGACCTCCCGCCTCCTCGGCGGGACCTACTACCCATCGGGCGTCGGCGGGACCTACTACCCATCGGGTTCACCGTGACCACCGCAGTCCGCGTAGTGATAGCCGCCCACGCACTCGGTGATGGCGGGCGCCACTCCGTCGGTGCACGCGCTGCTGTCGATCGCCGCATTCGACTCGCCGCAGCCAACGACGGTGAAGAGGAGAAGGACGGTGAAGCGCATGCGAACAACCTAGCGGAGGTTCGGCCCTTCCGGAATCACCCGGCTGGGTGAGGCTACTCGTCGAGCTTGGAGGCCTTGCGCTGGCCGAAGAGGAGCTTGCGCTCGAGGTGGGCGCGCTGCTGCTCGTAGAAGGCGCGGAGGAAGCGGCGCGGGTCTTCTTCCGGGGCGGAGCCGCGGAAGCCGATCTTGCGCGCGATGGTGTGAGCGACGAAGCGCAGGTCCTCGGGGCGGGCCTTGCCGGACTCGGCGTCGCGGAGCAGCGCAGCGAGGGTCTCGAGCTCGTGCTCGCCATAGATACCGAGCTGGTCGGTGGTGAAGGTCCAGGCGTCCACGATCGGCGCGTCCGGCGCGAGCGAGTGGCGCACGGCTTCGTCACGGCGGAGCACGGTCTTGGGCACGCGCACGACACGCGTGCCGCCGACGAGGTCGCCGGCGCGGGTGTGCTCGCGGCTGAAGAAGGGCAGGGCGAGCATCGCCACAATCCAGCCACCGGTGGGCAGGAGCAGGTACCAGGGCGCGTCGCCGAAGACCTGGTCGGGGGCGAGCAGGATGGTGAGCGGCAGGAAGACCTCGAGGTCGCGCATGAGGTTGCGCGCGATGATGCCGTCGAGGGTGAGGCCAGCGCCGTCTTCGGAGACGACCTTGAGGCCGAGCAGCCGTTTGCCGGGCGTGGCGCCCTGCCACCAGAGCTCGAAGCCGATGAAGTAGAACTTCCACACCAGCCAAGCCAGGGCGATCACCAGCGCGAGCGGCTCGCCGAGGCGCGTGGCGACGGTGACGATGAAGCCACCGATGTAGAGGACGATCCCCGTCAGCGCGACGAGGAAGAGGTCGAAGAGGTAGGCGACGAAGCGCTCCGCGACCGAGGCCGCCTCGAAGCGCAGCGGGACCCCCTCGGGCCCGACCACTTCGAGCACGCCCTTCGGCAGCACGTCGGTCTCGGCGGCAGCGCTCATGCGCCGCTCCCCTTCGCCGTGGGCAGCGCCGCCGGCCGCTTCGGTCGGCGCGGCTCGCGGCCAGCGACCAGGAGCCAGCCGAAGAACCAGATCGCGTTGAAGCCCGCGAAGGCGTAGCGGATCGTGTCGTCGGTCACGAGCTGGCGGAAGAGGCCCTCGATGAGGCCGGCGATGGCGAAGAGCACGACGGATCCCAGCACGACCATCGAGGCGCGGCGACCGGCGTCGCCGATCGACTGCGGCACGGTCCGGCGACCGGGCACCAGCATCGAGCGGCCCATGTGCAGGCCGGCCGCGCCGCAGAGGATGATCGCGCCGATCTCCGGGATGCCGTGCGGCAGGAGCCAGCCGCA
Organism: Deltaproteobacteria bacterium; assembly: GCA_017644045.1. Taxonomy (GTDB): domain Bacteria; phylum Myxococcota_A; class Polyangia; order Polyangiales; family Houyiibacteriaceae; genus UBA1660. The sequence goes on along the minus strand of JAEPMI010000004.1, from coordinate 114,444 downwards.
TAGCTCGTAGAGCAGGCCGCGGTCGGCGTAGAGGCGCAGGAAGGCGCCGAGCATCAGGCCATTGGTGAAGAGCAGGAGCAGCGTCGGGATGCCGATCGCGAAGCCGAGCGCGAAGCACATCATGCCGATGCCGGCGTTGTGCACGAAGAGCGAGCTCGCGAAGATCGAGAGCATGCCGCCCTCCATCTGACCGCCTTCGCCGTAGAGCGCGCCGCGGAGCATCTCGGTCGAGGCGTGGGGGTCGCGACCGCCGGCGAGCGCCGGGTTCACAAAGGCGTCGTACCAGCCGACGTCGACGCCCATGAGCGACCACGCAACCACGGCGCCGAGGGCGGTGACCACCAGCGAGAGCGCCATCTCCGGCGCCATCGCGCGGACGCGGCGCGGGAACTCCACGAAGAGCGCGCGCCGGATGACGCCGCGGGTGCCCTTGCGGGAGCCGTAGACCGCGAGGAAGGCCCGCGCGGCCAGGCTCTCGAGGTAGTCGACGAGCGCGCGGTCCATGGCGGTGCGGCGCGCCACGGACAGGCTCGCGAGCGCCGCGCGATAGAGCACGGGGAGCCGGCGCAGCTCGGCTTCGTTCAGGGTGCCGAGGCCCTTCTTGAGCGCGCGCTCGACGAGCGCGTCGAGCTCCTGCCACTGGGCCTCGCGCTCCTTCCGGAACGTGACGGAGCGCAGCTCTCTGCGGGCGCCCTTCATCCGATGAGCCCCCGTCGCTTCACGTGGACGTAGCGCGCGAGCAGCTGGAGAGCGGCGGGCCCGGGTGGGCCGCTGATCACGTCGACGCCCATCCGGGACAGCCGGCGCAGCACGCGCTGCCGATCCTGCCGCATGCCGCCGGCGACCGACGCGGCCGCGAGCTCGGACGGCTCCCGAGGAACGATCTCGAGCGGCTCTTCGATCGCAGGGTCGTCGAGCGCGACGAAGATCACCAGGTGCTTTCGGGCGAGGTGGCCGAGGTGCTCGACCATGAGCTCGGCCGTGGTCGCGTCGGCGAACTCGGTGAAGACCACGACCAGGCTCCGGCGCTTCAGCTGCGCGACGAGCCGGTGCACGCCGAGGACGTGGTTGGTCTCCTCCGGTCGCGCGTCGAGCGTGGCGAGCCCGTGCTTGATGCGCGCCATCTGCCGCATGCCGCCGCCGGGCGGGACCCAGGCGCGGGGCGACTCGCCGTAGGCGTGCACGCCGACCAGGTCGCCGTTCTTCAGCGCGACGCGCGAGAGCAGGAGCATCGCGTGGATCGCGTGGTCCAGGCGTTCGAGGCCGTCGATGGCGTCGGCCATGAGGCGGCCGGTGTCGGTGCAGAGGATGAGTCGCTGGTTCTGCTCGATGCGGAAGCGGCGGACCTGAAGATGCTGGTGCCGCGCGGACGACTTCCAGTCGACCTTCCGCAGGTCCATGCCGGGCTCGTACTGCTCGAGGCTGTCGAGCTCGCCTCCGTCGCCGCGCTTGCGGGTGACGTGGACGCCGCCGTGCGGCTGGTGCCCGAAGTGGGCGAGGGCGAGCTGCCGCACCCGCTCGACGTTGGGCACGATCGCGATGGGCGCGTCGATGGCGTGCCGGTCGATGCGCCGGAAGAAGCGCAAGGGCCCGTCGATCTGGGTCCAGACGCCGCTGAGCTCGGCACCACCGCGGCGTGGCGCCTCGAAGGGAGCCTCGACGCGCACGGTGCCCTTGCGAGTGCGGACGCGGGCGTCGCGGCTCGCGCGGAGCGGCGCCTCGGTCTCCGGTCGGATCACGGCGTGGAGCCGCGGGAAGACCTTGGTGGTCAGCTCGAAGGCGATGCGGACGTCGGAGCCGACGCCGACGTGGCCGGGCGCGTCGGCGACGACCTTCGGGCGAGCGACGAGGAGCACGATGACGTCGATGAGGGCACCGAAGCCGAGGACCACCCACAGGCCGACGACGCCGACCCAGAGCTCCGGCACGTACACCACCGGCAACGCGGCGAGCGCGAGGCCGAGGACGGCGAGGATCATGAGTCGGGGGGCGGGGACCATTGGGGCGTCAGTGAGGTCGGTGCAGAAGGGTGAGGGGTAGGGCGAGGGTGAGGGTGAGGGCTGAGCTTCGCTCAGTGGGGCGCTTCGCTTCGCTCAGCGGGGGGCTGGGACCTGTGCGGCGATCTGTTGGCAGATGGACTCTGCGCGGAGGTCTTCCATCTCGGCGGCGGGGGTGATGATCACGCGGTGGCGAGCGACGGGGAGGAAGAGGGCCTTCACGTCGTCGGGGACCACGTAGTTGCGCGCGTCGCAGGCGGCGTGGGCGCGCGCGGCGGCGGCGAGCATCGTCGCCGCGCGCGGCGAGAGGCCGACCGCGAGGGCCGGGTGCTCCCGGGTCGCGCGGGCGAGGTGCACGCAGTAGCGCGCGATCATCGGGTCGAGGTGAATGCTCTTCGGGACCTCGCGGAGCGCGTCGACCTCGGCGCCGGAGAGCATCGGGCGCAGGCCGAGCTCTTCCAGGTCGGGCGTGCCCGAGCTGGCGCAGTGGGCGATGACCGCGTTGGTCTCCTGGTGCTCGTCCGGATAGCCGACCTCGAGCTTGAAGAGGAAGCGGTCGAGCTGCGCCTCGGGGAGCGGGTAGGTGCCCTCGTGCTCTACCGGGTTCTGGGTCGCGACGACCATGAAGCGCGAGCTGAGCTGGTGCGTGTCGCCGTCGATGGTCACCGAACGCTCCTGCATCGCCTCGAGCAGGGCCGACTGGGTCTTGGGCGGCGTCCGGTTGATCTCGTCGGTGAGCAGGAACTCGGTGAAGACGGGACCCTTGGTGAGCGTGAAGCTCTGCGTCCGGAAGTCGAAGACGTTCGCGCCGATGACGTCGCCGGGCATCAGGTCGGGCGTGCACTGCACGCGCCGCATGTCGAGGCCGAGACAGCGCGCGAAGCAGCGCGCGAGGAAGGTCTTGCCGGTGCCGGGCACACCCTCCATCAGCACGTGTCCGCGCACCATGAAGGCGACGAAGGCGTGGCGGAGGTTGACCTCCGAGCCCATCACGACCGCGCCGATCGTCTGGCTCAGCTTGCCCAGGGTCTCGGCGACTCGCTGCGGCTCCATGCTCATGCGGCTCTCTCTTCTTTCGGTGGGTCGTTGAGGGCGCGATGCGCGCCTTCGCTCTTGCCGAGGCGGCCGAGGAGCCGCTGGCGGTAGGTGTGGGCTGCGCGCGCGATGCGCCAGCCTTCGGCGTTCGATTTCGCGCCGGTGGTTCGGGCGGCCCGCAGCAGCTTCATGGCCTCGGGGGCCTGGCGGCGATGCTCTGCGACCTCGTCGATGGCGGCCGCGCGGGCGTCGAGCGAGCCCTTCTGCGGGAGGCCGAGCCGCTCGTGCAGATCGAAGAGGACCTGCGCGACGTATTCCTCCACCAGCGGGCCGATCGGCTGACCGTCGGCGAGCACGTGGGCCGCGACCTCGATCGCCTCGCGCGGGCCGTGACCATGCGCGAAGGGCGGCAGCGCGGGACCGAAGCGCTTGGAGCCGAGGATCACCAGGAGCAGGAGGAGCAGCAGGAGGTGCGAGACCAGCAGCACCGCCGGGAACTCGCCGAGCGCGCGGCTCAGCGAGTGGGTCTTGCCGTGGCCGTGGAAGACCTCGTCGATGACGATCGTGTCCGACTCGTAGTCGGCCAGGAGCGTCCACCAGAGGGCGGCGTGGTCGGCCCGGTGGAAGTTGTAGTTGTGGATGAGGTCCGGGTCGCTGACGACCACGGTTCCGTCGGCGGCGGCGACCACCACCGCGCCGTGAGGTGACTCGAGCAGGACCGTCGCGAGCGGCGGCACGTCCGTGATGACCTGGAGGTTCGGTACCTGGACCATGTAGGTCCCGAGCACGCCGTAGAGCTCGCTCATCTCGAGCGCGTCGGTGTCCTCCACCAACCTGACGCTGGTGGTGGTCATCGCTCCATCGCGACCGAAGATGGCCGCGAGCGTCTCCTTCACGGGCTCGAAGGTCGAGCTCACGAAGGGCTCGGCCGCGCCCGCGAAGAGGTTCCACTTCGGCAGGACCACGATCGTCGGCTTCGCATCCTCGGCGCGCGCCTCGAGCGCGTCGGCGAGCGTGCGCTCTTTACCCTCCACCCGCGCCTCGGTTTCGGGCTCGATGAAGAGCATCGGAGAGGCCGGGCCCTCGAAGCGATCGCCTCGGCTCTGCACGACGTGCAGTCCGAGTCGCTTCATCGTCTCGCTGAAGGCGTGATGCCCGAGCGGCCCGTAGCCGAAGCTGTCGGCCTGCGTCGGCGTGAGCGGCACCAGGCGGCTGCCGTAGAGCATCGTGCCCACGACCGAGCCGACCGAGAGGAACGCCAGCGTGAGGATCGCCCGGCGGCCCCACTTGCCGATCAGCGGTTGGTTCTTCCGCCGCCGGCTCACGCGGCCTCCTTCCGGCTCGCCGCGAGCACCGCGTCCCGATGCGGGACGAGCGCCTCGTAGGCCTCGCGAGTCGCCGGCTCGCCGGCGAAGCGCACGCGCTCGGCGCCCTCGACGACCTTGGCGAGGGGCGTGCGTCGCGCGTCGCCGTGAATGATCGACCAGAGCACCTCGCGCGCGGTCAGGCTGCCCTCGATGCTCGGCCGCCAGCCCACCGAGCGGAGCGACTGGACGAGGAGCGCCAGGATCGCCTCGGCGTAGCGGCCCTCCCGCGCCAGCGCGTCGGGGTCGCCGGCCTGGAAGGGGAGCCCGTCCTTGGTGACCAGGAGCTCGCCTGCGGCGCCGGCTTCGTCGTCCGGGGCGCCCTTCGCGCCTCGCGGCCAGAGCGTGTAGAGCAGGTAGCCCAGCAGCGCGAGGAGTAGGGCACCGCCGATGATCAGCAGCCCCCAGGAGATGAACTGGCCAAAGTTGCCGATGCCTCCGAAGCTCGGGAGCTCCCACCCGGAGCCCTGGTCGTTCTCCATGCCGGGGCGCCGGTTGTCGGGGCTGTCGTAGTCGTCGAGGTCGGTGCGACCCGAGCGCTGCAGCGAGCGCCGATCGCCGCCGCCGCCCCCGCCGAGGTTCGGCGGGAAGCTCGAGAGCCCGCCGCTGCCGTTGCTCACCCGGACGGAGTCCGGGTAGCCGTTGTCGGTGTGGACCTGCTGCGCCGCGTCCCGCGGATCCATCGGGGGCTCCGCCGGCTGCGCCACGGCCGTCGCGCACGCGAGCACGACGAGCAGGCAAGCTCCACGGAGGGTGGTGCTCAACGAGGCCTCACGAGAAGACGCTGGCGATCGACGCCGCGTCGACTCCCTCGTCCACTCCTCGGATCTTCGCGTAGGTCACACCGGCGAAGGAGGAGAGCATGGTGAGCAAGACCATGGTCTGGCCGATGCCGACGATGGTCCCGATGATGAGCGCGCCGGTGCTCATGCCTTGCATCTGTCCGGTCGAGGGATCGATCTGACCGCCGCCGAAGGGCGCCGTGACGATCATCCCGAGGATGACCACGACGACGAAGACGACGAGGATCACGAGGAGGCCCGCGAGGATCTTGAGCCGGTGACCCTTGGTGAGCCGGAGGCTGCGCTGCATCGCCTCGATGGGTCCGCACTGCTCCGCGACCGCGGCCGGGATGGCCAGGAAGAAGAGGATCATGATCCAGACGATCGGCGCGATGATCATGATGACCATCGCGGGGCAACCACAGCAGACGGCGAAGAGGGGACCCACCGGGTCACTGCCACCCGCCGCCCCGAGGCCAGCCGTCAAGAGCACCCAGCCGACGGTGCCGGGCAGGCACGCGAGGAAGTAGAAGATCGTGAGCACGATCGCGATGACCAGGATCGATGGTGCCGAGCGGAAGCCCTTGGCGAGCGCGTCGCCGGGCGAGACCCGGTTGCCGGCGACCGACTCGACGGACGCGTAGGTCAGCGTTCCCTGGCAGAGGTTGTTGCAGATCAGGCTGACCAGGGGCGCGGCGATGCAGAAGATCATCAGCCCCGTGAAGTCGATCGAGCCGAAGAGCTCGTCCGGATCGGTGACGCCCTCCTGGGTCATCGGGATGATGCCGAGCATGCTGTCCGTGAAGCGCTTGCTCCCGATCATGCTCAGGAGGTTGCTCGGGATGGCGAAGACCAGCGCGGCCACCACGAAGGTGGCGAAGTTGTTCACCACCGCGCGCATCGACTCGCCGAGCAGATCGCCGATGGTCACCCCTCGCTGTGGAGGGCCGCCGTAGCCGCCGCCGGGCGGACCGCCGTAGCCGCCGCCGGGCGGGGGACCGCCGTAGCCGCCGCCACCAGCGCCGCCGTAGCCGCCTCCCCCGCCTTGGCCACCCTGGCCGCCGTAGCCGCCCGCACCCGTCGGGGCCGGGCCTCCGTATCCATAGTCGCTCATCGTCTCGTGGGCCTCGCGGCGAGCATAGTACGTCGAAACGGCCCGCAACCTCCCGGCCCACCTACCATCGATCGGAGGCTCATGCCCGCACGGCCCTCACGAGCAGGCGCGCGAGCCGCTCGCCGCGGTCGAACGCGCGCCCGCGGCTGCGGTGGAGCCAGCGGTCCTGGCGCCCGAGGGGCCGCGATCGCAGGGACGCGGGCATCGCTCGACGGGCGAGCCGCTGTCCCCAGGGCCAGGCGTCCCGGGGGAACTCGGCGAAGAAGCGTTCGGCGGCGGGCCCGAAGGTCCGCCCGAGGACCCGATGGTCCGCGCGGAAGCGGGCGAAACCGTATCGCCCTGCGTAGTGGTCGGCGAAGGTCGTGGCCAGGACCCGGGGGAGATCCTCCTCCAGGTGGGCGCGCAGGCTGCTCCCGAGGGCATCGCGCACCGCGTCGAGGTACGGGCGCGTCCGCATGGACCGCTCCGCGCTGCGGAACGCCTCACGCCAGTGGCCTTCGCACGATCCGTCGTCGTCGCCCTGGAGCGCGTCCAGGTAGTAGCGCGCGCTCAGCGGGATGAGCCGGAGCACCCAGCCTGAGTGGGCGACGCCGCGGCGGGCCATCGCCATCCACTCGGCGCTCAGCTCGGCGAGGAAGCCGGCAAACACGGCTCGGGGGTCACCACGCCGCCTCCGATGGGCCTCGCGCAGCTCGGCCTCCACGCGCTCCGCGGCTCGACGGAGAGTGGGCTCGTCCTCTTCGGGAGGACGGGTCCAGCGCGGGAGCGGCTCGGCGTCCACGCCCTCGTGAGCAGCGGTGACCATCGCCTCGAGGCTCCGCCTCAGCCCAGCTTCGAGCTGGCGTCGAACGAGGGTGTCGGCCCCGGGCACCGGCACGTCGAGCTGCGCATCCACGTGCCAGATCAACCAGGTGCCGGGCGTTCCGCTTCCCCGCGGGTCGACGCGAGGGGTGAGCTCTTGGACGCCCTCGTGCCAGGAGAGCGGTGCGCCGCCCACCACGCGGTAGACGAACCGGTGGGGCGGCCGGCTCTCGACCACGACCTCCTCGAGGCGCGTGTCGCGGCTGAGCAGGCTGTCCGGCAGATGGACGAAGCGCGTAGCCCCCACGCTCGACACGTGGCCACCTTCGCCGGGATCGACCGCTTCGATCCGCGCCTCCGACCAGCGGTTCATCGCGCTCGGGTGGGTCGCCAGCACGAACGCCAGCTCGGGAACGCATGGGATCCAGCGCTGCACCGAGAACCGCACCGGCGGAGCCTACACCCTCCAGGGGTTCCGTCGGCGCTGACGTGGAGCGCTCGCCTCGTCTATGCTCGCGCCATGGCACTGAACGGTCTTCTCGAGCGCGGCCTCCGAGAGGCGATCGCCGAGTCCGATGGCGAGCTCGAGGCCTACGTCGCCGAGCGCGAGCTCGAGCCAGAGACCGCGGACCACCTGCGACAGACGCTCCAGGCCATGCCGGGGCTCCTACGCGCGCTCGATGGAGCGATCTACTCCGAGGGCGTCCCGCCACACGCCCGCGCGACCTTCTCGCACGTGGTGCGCTACCTGCTGCTCGAGGACGATCTGGTCCCATCGCGCGACGACCGCTTGCTGGTGGGCATGCTCGACGACGTGTACCTCCTGCATCGCGCGGCGCAGGAGCTCCGCGAGCACATCGAGGGCGTGGACTTTCGCAGCATCGACGGCGGCACCGACTTGCTCGCGCGCGTGCTGCCGAGCGACGTGGTCTCCGTCCTCGACGATCACCTGCGCAGCGTCCAAGCGGCGTCCTGAGCGTCAGCCCTCGGCTTCGGGCTTGGGCTTCGGCGGCCCGATGGTGAGGCTCTGACCGCGCAGCACCGAACCGGAGCGGCCGTGACCGGCGAGGCCGATGCGAAGCGTGAGCAGCGCCTGACCCCGCTTCTTCGCCTCACCCTCGAGCGTCACCCGCAACCGCGCGTCGTCGGGGATCTGATCCCAACGCCACTGCTTCGCGTCGGACTTCTTCCGCGCGATGGATTTCGGCGGCTCCGGAACCTCCACCCCCGCGGGGATCTTCGCCTCGAGCGACGCCTGACCCCCCTTCAGCTCGAGCGTCTTCGGTTCCTTCCAGCCCGCGCCCTCGACCTTGACCCGTGCCGTCTCGAAGAGGCTGCCGCGCGCCGGCCCGCCGATCTCGATGGTGAGCCCTTCGGCGGGACCGCCCATGTTGACGACGGCCACCTCGAGCGCGAGCTCGCCGACGTCGCCTTCCCAGCTCTGCGGGTCGACGGACCCATCGAGCTGGAGTCGCGGCTCGCCCTTCAGGCGACGCTTCTTGGGCTTGGCCAGCTTCGCCTTCACCTCCGGCGGCTCGTCCGGCGACTCGATCGGCGTCGCGCGCCAATCGCCGCCCTCCGCGTGCAGCCACACCGCCTCGTCGGCGGCCCCGTAGAGCAGCCGACCCCCGGTCCCGAGCCGGAGCCGGGGCGCGTCACCGCGCTCGCACAACGACTCGTGCTTCAAGAGTGTCTCGAGCGCACCACCAGGCGTCCAGCGGCGCAGCTCGTCACCGGCGAGCAGATACACGTGCGAGTCGTCCGCGACCGCTGCGTGGATCGCGTCGACCTCCAGGTGCGCCAGCACCTCGCCCGCTCCGTCGAGGTGCAGCAGCACTGCGCCGTCCTTCAGCGCCAGGTGTGCCGTGAGGCCCTCGCCGAGTGGCCACGCCTCGAGGGTGGCGCCCTTCTGGATCGGCACGCGGGTCACGAGCTCCCAGTGGGTGCTGCCTTCCGACCAGCGCGCGAGCACGCCGGCGTCCGAGTCCGCGAGCGCGAGCGCCGAGCCGCGCGCGTGCATGCGGAGCCGGTCGGGGGTCTCGCTGAAGCGCTTCCGGCGCGTGTAGGGGATCGCGTCCGGGTCGTCCCAGAGCAGGCCGTCGGGCCACGGGGTCTTGTCCACCGTGCGCGGGCTCTTCAGTCGCGCGTTCTCCGCGCCGGGGAGCCCGGTCCGAACCACCACGTTGCGCGACTCGCGGGTCGCCAGCGCCCAGTGCTTCTCGTCGAGGATCTCGAGGGCGTACGTGCGGCGCTCGACCACCTCGTAGCGAGCGGGGCCCTTCTTGCCGATCATGAAGCTCAGGAGTCGACCCTCGCCGTCGAGCAGGTAGCCCCCGCTCCCGCTGGGTTTGACCCCGAGCAGCCAGGGACGCGCCTCTCCTCCCAGCTGGAGGACCTCGCGCCCCAGGATGGGCACGCTCTCCTCCCCGGGCCCGGCGCATCGGTACAACCCCGCGGATCCGTAGATCCACGCGTGACCTGCCGCGAAACGGATATCCATGTGCCCCTCTTATACGTGAGATCGCTCGTGTTTTCGCCCTCCACACCAAATGGGTGAAAAACTCCGCCGTCCCTTTCCTTTCTCGGCGAGACCACTAGAGATATCCGGATGGACGACCAGGGCCCGGCAGGAGGTGACGAGCGCCCGGCCCGGAGCCTGGTGCGGCGAGTCGCCCGGGGGGTCGGCCGAACGCTCTTCTGGCTGCTGGCCTTCGTCGGAACCCTCCTCGCCAGCGTCGTCTTCCACCTCGACTCCCCGATCGCGCGGGAGGCGATCGTGGGGGAGGTGGCGCCCATCCTGAACGAGACCCTGGCGGGCGACTTCTCGATGAGCATCGAGCACGTGCACCTCCAGCACATCGAGATCCACGACTTCGTCGTTCGCGATCCCGAAGGCGTGGTCGTGCTCTCGATCGACGAAGTGGGCGTGGACGTCTCGCGGCTCGATCTCTTCGTCGGCCGGCTCGTGGTCGACCGAGTTCGCGTGCGGCGGCCCTTCGTCGACCTCGGCGTCGATGACGAAGGCGAGCTCCGCATCGCCAACGCCTTCACTCCGGTGGAGCCGTCCCCCGACGAGCCGAGCACCGGACCGCTGAACCTCCCGCACATCGTCGTGCGCGACATCCTTCTCGAGGACGGACGCGTCGACCGGCTCAGCCCCGAGCTGGACGTGCGCGGCCTTCGCCTCGACGCGGAGGCGATCGTCGACGACCGGATCGACGTGACGGTCCGGGACTTGGACGCCGAGCTCGTCCGGCGTGTCGACGGGGAGGTCGTGGCCTCGGTCGAGCGTTTCGATGGCGAGGTCCAGCTCCTCGAGCCCGGAGCCGAGTCGACCGTGAACCTGCGCGTGGCGGGTATGGAGGGTGACTACGTGGAAGGGCCGGTGACGGCCGTCTGGGGCGAGTCCTACCCGGACGAGTACCAGGCCGAGCTCGCGTTCCGCGGCTCTCCGGCGACGCTCGAGGCGGCGGGACTGCCGGACGTGGCGGAGCTCCTGGCCGCGCCCGTCGAGGGGCGACTCACGGCCGACGGCAGCCTCGCGGACGCCATCGACGCCCGGGTCGAGCTCGACACCGCCGGCGGTCCGTTGCTCGCGACGGCGCGCCTCTCGGAGGGCTTCGAGCGGATCGACGCGCGCGTCGAGAGCACGGGCGTCGATCTCGGCGCCGTGCTCACGCCGATGGAGGGCTCGCGCTTCGAGGGGGCGATCGACGCGCAGCTCCACCCACCAGGCGACGACGGTCGGCGACGCGTCGTGGTGGACGGAGAGGCGGTGGCGTTCTCGCTCGACGGCGAGACCTACCGGGCGCCGCAGCTCCACGCGGCGGCGACCCTCGGCGACGAGGACCTGGACATCCTCGAGCTCGACGTGCCCCACCTCGAGGGCGAGGACGGCCACCTCGACGTGACCGGTCGGGTCGGCTTCGACGGATCGATGGACCTTTTTGTCGACGCGGAGTTGCCGAACCTCGCCGCCGACCCGAACCTACGCGAGGTCGTGGACGGGCCGATCGGCGGCGGGCTCACGGTCGACGCTCGGGTGCGACTCGATCCCGGCGGCGAGGGCGAACCGATGAACGTCGACGCGAGCGGTCGAGTCAGCGGGCGGAATCTGCGCACGCCCTGGCTGACTGCCCGCTCGCTCGACGTGAACGGGAGTGTGCGCGGGAACCTTCCGGCGCCGCAGGCCAACGTCCGACTGCGCGCCGAGGACCTGCGCGCGGACGACACGGCCATCCAGACCGCCCAACTCACCATCGCCGGTGGCGGACCGGGGGGACGCTACGCGATCGACGGGAACGTACGCGGTTCGATGCCCGACATGGAGCTCGACGCGGACGTGGACCTCGTCGCCTCCGTCGAGCAGAGCGGAGCGGTCACGGTCGACGGACGCACGCGCGTTCGTGGGCCGATGCCCGAGCCGGTGACCGTCGAGCTGAACCGGGCCCGGATCGATCCCGCGCGCGGCGTCCGAGTCGCGGGCATGCGCGTGCAGACCGGTGACATGGGCGTGAACGCCGACGGCTTCCTCGACCTGAACGGTCGCGGCTCGGACGCTCGCATCGAGCTCGAACGGGTGGATCTCCAGACGATCGCCCGGCGCTTCGGTCTCGGTGATCTCGGGCTGAGCGGCATGGCTTCGGCCCGCATCGCGTTCACCGGCTCGATGGACCGGCCGGTGCTCGACACCGACGGACGCGTCGAGGATCTCGAGCTCGACGGAGTCCACTTCCAGCGCGCGTCCTGGGACATCGACCTGCAGCCGGACGGGGAGGGCGGTCGCGTGCTCGTTCTCTCGCTCTCCCTCGACTCGGAAGGGAACGGTCAGGCGCAGGTGGACGCCCGCGCCGAGTTGCCCGATCGCCAGCCGCTCCGCGCGCTCCCGGATGCGACCTGGGACGCGACGGTGACGACCGCGAACCTCCGCCTGGGGCTCGTGCCGGAGCTCGTCGAAGGGCTGCCCGAGATCGAAGGGCGGATCGACACCCAGCTCACCTTCCGCGGGACCCTCGTGGAGCCGGACCTGACGGCGCTCGTGTCCGTTCGCGACCTGGACGTCCCCGAGGTGGACCCGGTGAACGTGAAGCTCGACGGGCGACTGAACGGGTCCGACCTGCGGCTCGAGGTCGACCTGCGACGCACGTCGAACGAGCCCATCGCGAGCGTGGTCACGAACGCGTCCGACTTCACGGTCGCGGGGCTCACGTCGAACCAGCCCCTCGGCTTCCTGGCCTCACCTTGGTCGGTGGAGCTGACCATGCCCGAGCAGTCGCTCGAGACGCTACCGGCGCCCGCACGGGTCGAGGTGCCGGTCGCGGTGTCGGCGCAGGGCCGCTTCTCCGGCGGGGGCCTCTCCGCTCGCGGGAGAGATCCGTTGAAGGCGGCGCTGCGAGCGATGACGGGTCAGCTCCAGGTGCTCTCGCGCTACACCGATCCCAACGCCGAAGGCTGCGGTCAGGGGCGGCCGCGCGCACGCATGGTGCTGATCTTCGAGAACGGCGAGACCGAGCTGCGGGTCGTCGGCGAGACTGGAGGCGTCGAGAACCTGGTGGTCGAGGCGTTCGTGGAGACGCCGGTCCACGAGTGGGTCGAGACCCCGCCCGAGCGCATCCCCGAGGTGGAGCTGGCGGTCGAAGCGCGCGGGCTGCCGCTCCACGACGTCCCCATCGTCTGCGAGACCGCGAGCGGGACGCTCGACCTCGACGTCGACGGGGTCGACCTCTTCGACGCGGAGCCGCGCGTGAGCGTTCGGGGAAGCGTGGCGGGCCTCACGGTGGGCGGGAGCGAGCCGCTCGACCTGCGCCTCCAGGGGAGCCTCGACGCGCGCCGCGCCGAGGTCAGCGGTGACCTGAGCTCGGACGAGCGCATCGCCATGCAGTTCGACGGACGCTCACCGGTTCGCTGGGGCGGCGACATCGTCGTACCCGAGCTCCCGGAGGACGGTCGCTGGCAGGGACACGTACGCTTCGACGAGGCGCCGGTGCAGCCGCTGCTGGCCGCGGTGCCCATTCTCTCGGAGCCGCACGGCACCATCGACGGTGACGTGCGGGCGAGCGGCGTCGGGACCGAGGTCGACGTGGAAGGGCAGCTACGGATGGGCGGGATCGGCTTCGTCCTGCGTCAGCCCTATCTGCGCATCGAGGACCTCAACGGTGGTCTCGCGCTCCACGACCAGACCGTGACCATCGACGGACTGCGTTTCGCCGACCGCGACGGAGACGTTCGGGTCGACGGAGACATCGAGCTCGACGGATGGCTCCCGGGATCCGCGCGCATCCAGATCCAGAGCGACGATTTCCCGCTCCGGGTCGAGGGGGTGGTCTACGCCTTCCTCGACACCGACACCGAGATCGAAGCGGACTTCAATCCCGACGTGAACCGCATGCGGGTTCGGATGCGCCGCACGGCCGTTCGCCTCCCGATGGATCTCGGCCGTACCCTCCAGCCGCTCACCCAGCACTCGGACGTGATCTACGAGGACCAGCCCGGTTTCGACCCGGACGCGCTGGTCGAGCTCGAGGCCGAAGAGCCCGAGGAGGGCGAGAGCCAGATCGCGGACCGAACCGAGATCCGCGTGCGCTCGGTGCCCTTCTGGGTTCGTCGCGACGACTTCTCGGTGCAGGTCCAGCCGCGGCTCACCATCGTCCTCGACGAGGACGGCGTCCGGATGAGCGGGCCCGTGGATATCCGGCGCGGGTTCATCTCCTTCATGGGCAAGGAGTTCGAGTTCAAACGCGGCGAGGTTCGCTTCACCGGGGGCAATTCCGTGGACCCCACCGTGGACATCGAAGCCACCCACGACCTCGGATCCGGTGAGCTGATCACGGCGAAGATCACTGGGCGTCTGCTGCGGCCCGAGCTCCAGTTCTCCTCTTCCCGCGACGCGAGCATCAGCAACTCCGAGGCGATTCAGCTCCTGGTGCGCGGACGACCAGGAGCTTCGTCGCAAACCGCCACCCAACAGGCGGCCTCGTTCCTCACCGGCCTCTTCGCGGGCGTACTCAGCTCGGTCACTCGACAGGAGCTCGGAGAGTACATCCCGGTGTTCGGAATCGAGTCGGAGGGAGGGACGGCCACGCTCCGCGTCGGATTCCAGGCCGACCAGCTCATCCCGGACGCCCTCGACGATGTGATCCTCGGAGCCTATGTCGAGGGCTACGTGGGCGGTGGAGCAAACAGTGAAGGCGGCGGAGGCACCGTCACGGGAGGCGCGACGGTCGAATTCGTGCTGCCGCGCAGCCTGGTGTGGTCCGGCACTTATGACGTTCCGACCAACTGGTCCGTCGACCTGATGTGGGAGCCGTGAAGACTCGCTGGGCACTCCTGCTCCTCACCCTCTTTGCTTGCCAGAAGGTTCCTCCGAACCGCTATGGCGTGGAGAGCGTGGCGGTCGAAGGTGCCGAGGTCTTCGACCCCGACTCGGTGCTCGCTTGCCTCGCGACCCGCGAGCGTGACGAGGTCGAGTTCGACTTCGACGTTCTCGACTCGGATACGTGCGGTGAGCCTCCCTTCGTGGGCGATCGGGCCAAGCTCGAGCTCTGGTCCTGGCCGTGGACCGAGTGGCCCTACTACGATCGTGTGCTGGTCGAGCAGGACGCGGAGCGGATCGAACGTTGGTATGCCGCCCGCGGTCACCACCACGCACGGGTCACCGACACCCGGGTGGTGCCCGAGACCGCAGAGGGGACGGACCTGCTCGACCCAGATGACCCCGAGCCCGGGTGCGAGCGGATCGACGACGACGAGGGGTGCGAGGTCTCCGTCACGTTCGTGGTCGAAGAGGGGCTCCCCACCACCCTCGAGACGCTCACGATCTACGGCCTCGACGATGTCCCCACCGAGCTGCGTGAGGGTCTGATGAACGCCGTCTCCCTGAAGGAGGGCGAGCGCTGGGACGAGGCGTTCTACGACCAAACCAAGGCGGCCATGCGCCAGGTTCTCGCGGAGGGGGGCTACGCGCGCGCACAGATCAAAGGGCAGGTGCGCATCGACCGCGACGCGCGAAAGGCCACCGTCGACCTCCAGGTCTCGACCGGCCCCGTCTGCGTCTTCGGAGACGTGCAGGTCGAAGAGAGCGGAGAGCTACCGGCCGACACGATCGCGGCCGCCGCGCAGATCTTCGCGGGTGAGCGCTACTCCCAAGAGACCGTCCGCGATGCCCAGCGAGCCATCTACGGGCTCGGAGCGTTCTCTGCGGTCACCGTCGAGCCACTCATCCCGGAGCACGGCAACGTCGTTCCGGTGCGTGTGACCGTATCCGCTGCGCGCAAGCATCGCTTCGGGCTCGGTGGCGGTCTGACCAGCGGCATCATTCAGCGCAACGATTTCAGCCAGGTGTCTCTCTCGCGGTGGGACCTGCACCTCGTCGCCCGCTACGAGAATCGAAACTTCCTCGGCGGGCTTCGCCGGCTCACCACGAAGATCGAGCCGAAGATCATCTTCCCTCAGGAGTTCCCCGGTCCGGAGAACCCCCGACCGGGTCTCACCACCGAAGTCACGCTGCGACAGCCCGCGTTCATCGAGGCGCGAACGAACCTCCGGCTCGACTTCCGCTACGATCTCGGACTCGACCAGCGGGACGTGTTCTTCCGGCACCAGATCGACACCGGCCTCTATCTCGAGCGGCACTTCTGGCGGCAGAAGATCTTCATCAGTCTCGGTCTGCCAGCGTTCACTTGGTACAAGGTGCCCGCCGGCGAGATCAACGAGCGAGTCACCGACCAGATCACCGAACCCGAGCTACCCGACTTGCCGAAGTCGTACTTCCTGATGCGCTTCGAGCAGGTCTTCTGGCTCGACCTCCGGGACGACCCGACGCGTCCCCACGGTGGCTTCTACTTTCAGCTCAACCTGCAGGAGGCCGGCTACATCTTCGGCCGTGCGAGCAGCTGGGATTACATCCGCATCCAACCGGACGTCCGCGCGTATATCCCGCTCCCGCGTCGCATCACGATCGCCGCGCGCTTCCTCGTCGGTGCGATGTTCATCACCTCGGTCAACGACCCGGATGTCGACGACATCAGCGCCGAAATCGGGCCGCGCACCGAGCGCTTCTACGGCGGCGGTGCGGCGGGCAACCGCGGCTACCTCGCCAACCGCCTGGGCAGCGGCCGGCAGGGCGGTGTGAGGCGGTGGCTGGCGCAGGTCGAGCTACGCATGCCGCTGACCGCCGACATCGGCCTGGTGCTCTTCGGAGACGCGGGCGACGTGAACCGACGGCCCAAGCTCGACTTCAAGCATCCGCAGCTCTCGGTCGGCTTCGGCCTTCGCTACTTCACGCCGATCGGGGCGATCCGCCTCGATCTCGGGTTCCGCGTTCCAAAGGCGCAGACCTTCGACGATGCCGAGCGCGTCGGACGTGTCACGTCCGACGACACCGACGTGAATTTCTTCGGTCTGACGCGCTGGCCGGGTGCATTCCACATCTCGATCGGTGAGGCCTTCTGAGACTGCAACGTCGGGTCACGGCCGCTCCACCAACTCTTCGTTTCCCTTCGCCGGCTCGGCCGCTATGCTCCCCGTCCAAGGAGACTTCATGGCACGCACCCTGACATTCATGCTTCTCGCCCTCGGGCTCTTCGCCTGCGGTGGCCCCTCCGAATACGTGCTCACCGGCACCGCTCGATCTGCGGGTACCGACGGCATGATGATCGTCGAGGACACCGGCGGGAACCACATGGTCACCGTCGAGCTCGAGCACCTACCGCCGGCCGATCGCATTTCGCAGGGCGGACAACACTACGTCGTCTGGATCAAGCCGAAGGGCGGCACGCCTCACGTGGTCGGTGAGCTCGACTACGACCCCGATGAGCGCATCGGTCGCATGACGGCCACCACGCCGACCTCCGAGTTCGAGCTGATCATCTCGGTCGAGCGAACGATGACCGTGTCGCACCCGAGCGAGGTGCTCGTGGTGAAGAAGAACACGGCGAGCACGAGCTCGAGCAGCAACGACGACGACTGACCCGCGCCTCGGCGCTCGAAAGCGAACGGACCGGCAACCCTGAGGGCTGCCGGTCCGTTGCTTTTGGGGCGCGCGGGGAGGGACCGCGAATGAGTTAATCGTGGAGGCCGGACCCCGATGGGGGTGTGTGTGGTGTGTGGGATGGTGCCACCGAAGCCCGGCCGTCCACAAGTTAGAAGCTGAACTTCTAGCTTCTGCGATGGAGGGTGGACCGAACTCGGCAGGCCCGCATTGAGCATGCTCACTCGTTGGATCGGTGAACGAGCTTCCCCTCGGAAAAGCGGGGGTGCCCGCCATCAGCGAGTGCGGCGACGCACGCACCGGCCGGTTCGCGGGGGACGCTCCTGGCCCCTCGTGGTAGGGGCACCGCCATGTGCGGAGTCATCGGCCTGGTGTATTCGGCGGACCGCGACGACCTCGGTGCGACCGGCGGCGTCCTGCTTCGAGCCCTTCAGTATCGCGGCTACGACTCGACGGGTGCGGCGACGCAGTCGTCGACGTCCGAGGAGGTCGACCTGCGGAAGTCGGTCGGTGCCCCGTCCGAGATCGTTCCGGGGCTCGGCATCGACCAGATGTCGGGTCAGGTCTTCTGCGGTCAGGTCCGCTGGGCGACCTTCGGCGCAGTCGACGATCTCAACGCCCAGCCTCACGAGGTGCGCTGCCACATCCATCTCTACGGCGCGCACAACGGCAACGTCACCAACACGGACGCCATGCAGAGCTGGCTGCGCTCCGAGGGCCACACACTCAAGTCCGACAACGACGGCGAGGTGGTGGTCCACACCGTGGAGCACTTCTTCGCGGAGGCGCTCAAGGAAGACGGGGCCGACCGCGCGCGAGCGCTCCGCATCGCGGCGAGCCGCGCCTGCGCCAAGCTCGAGGGCTCGTTCGCCTCGGTCACGGTCGATCCTGTCAGCCGCGCGGTGGTGGTCATCAAGCGTGGATCGAGCCTCTACGTCGGCATCGGCGAGGACGAGAAGGGCTCCTTCGCTCTTGCGAGCTCCGATCTCGGCGCGGTGCTCACCCAGACCCGGACGCTGCTCCCGCTGAACGCAGGCGAGATGGTTCAGCTCGGCGCCGAGGCGCAGCACGTCTACGCGGTGGAGGCGCCGGACGCGCCCCTCGAACGGGCGACCGTCGAGAGCGAGCTCCGCATCGAGGACACCGCTCTCCAGGAGCCCTTCCGCAGCTTCATGGAGCAGGAGATCCACGCCCAGCCGCAGACGCTGCGCGATCTGCGCGCGGCCTTCGACGACGACGTCGAGTACGCCGGTCTCGCGAACCAGCTCTGCGATCGCATCGCGCAGGCAGTCGGTCGCGGCGGTCAGGTCCACGTGGTCTGCTGCGGTACCTCGTTCCACGCGGCGGGTGCCGGCGCGCTCTTCTTCAGCGAGCTGGCGAAGCTCCCGATCACCCCTTCGCTACCTGGTGAGGTCCGTGCGCGTCATGCGGCCCTCTTCAAGCCCGAAGACCTCTTCATCGCGGTCAGTCAGAGCGGCGAGACCAAGGACCTGATCGACGTCGTGGACGCTGCGCGCGCCGCGGGCGTCGGGGTCGCGGCGATCGTGAACAACGTCCGGTCGACGCTCGGCCAGGAGAAGGCCGATCTCGTGCTGCCGCTACGCTGCGGACCGGAGATCGCGGTCCCGGCGACCAAGTCGTTCGTCGCTCAGCTCGGCGTCTTCTACGAGCTCGCCCATCGGCTCGGGAAGCGGCGTGGGCTCGACGTGCCGGCCAAGCCCGACCTCGCGGCGCTCGTGGAGCGCACGCTGGCGGACACGAGCGAGCGGCTCGAGGAAGCGGCGGACCTGCTGCACCTGACGCCGAGCATCCACATTCTCGCCACACGCATGCTGCCCATCGCCAAGGAGGGCGCGCTCAAGGTGCGCGAGGTCGTGCTGAACCACACGGAGGGCTTCGAGGGCTCCGAGTTCAAGCACGGACCCAACACCATCCTCGGGACCAATACCGTCTTCGGTGCGGCGCAGGTGCAGTCGCTGCTCGACGCCATCGCCGAGTCGGGCTCCGACCCGCGTCGCGGGCTCTCCGAGCACTTCGGCGCGCTCTACGCCGACTACCCGCTCGTCTATGTGACCGGCCCCGCCGATCGGGACGTCGATCTGACGATCTCGCAGCTGCACACCCACAAGATCCGCGGCGCGCAGACCTTCGTGATCGCCGAGGAGTCGGCTCGGCTGCGCGAGGCCGCCGAGCGCGCGCCGATGGGCGCCGAAGGCTATCGCGCGGTGTACGTGCCGCTGCCCGAGACCGGTGACACGCTCCAGGCGGTGTTCTCCGCGACCGTCGCGCTCCAGGTCCTGGCCCTGAAGATGAGCGTGAAGAAGCGCGCCTACCTCGAAGGGCTCGGCGTGCGCGGCCACGGGGTCGATCCGGACGCGCCGAAGAACGTCTCCAAGTCGATCACCGTCGACTGACGACGCGTCGGGTAGAGTCTCGGCCATGCGCGCAGCCATGGTGACCGAGCTGAGCGGACCCGACGCGATCGAGGTCCGCGAGATGGACGACCCGGAGCCCAAGAAGGGTCAGGTCGTCGTGAAGGTGGCGTCGGCGGGAGTGAACTTCCCCGACCTGCTGCTCACGCGGGGGATGTACCAGCTGAAGCCCCCGCCGCCGTTCTCACCGGGTGGCGAGATCGCGGGGACGGTCGCCGCCGTCGGCGAGGGCGTGGACGGGTTCGCGATCGGGGACCGGGTGATGGCCATCCTGCCCTTCGGTGGTTTCGCCACGCACCTCGCCGTGAGCGCCCGGCAGCTCGTGACCGTGCCCGACACCATGGAGCTCGAGACGGCGTCGGCGTTCGCGTTCACGTACGGGACCTCCTGGCACGGTCTCGTCGATCGTGGGGCGCTCGCGGAGGGCGAGCGATTGCTGGTGCTCGGCGCCGCCGGCGGCGTCGGCCTCGCAGCCGTGGAGATCGGCGCGGCGCTCGGCGCGGAGGTCGTCGCGGCCGCGTCGTCCGACGAGAAGCTGGAGCTCTGCAAGGCCCACGGCGCGTCGCACGGGATTCGCTACGACCAGGACGATCTCAAGAAGGCCGCGAAGGCGCTCGGGGGCGTGGACGTCGTCTACGACCCGGTCGGCGGCGACTTCGCCGAGCCCGCGCTGCGTTCGCTGCGACCCGGTGGCCGCCACCTGGTCATCGGCTTCGCCGCCGGATCGATCCCCGCGGTCCGCTGGAACCTGGCCCTCCTCAAGGAGTGCAGCATCGTCGGTGTCGCCTGGGGGGCCTGGGCCATGCGACACCCGAAGGACCACGCCGCGAACCTGCAGAAGCTCATCGCACTCCACGCCGAGGGGAAGCTGAAGCCACACATCTCGAAGCGCTACAGCCTCGAAGAGGTGCCCCAGGCCCTCCGCGACATGGACGAGCGGCGCGTGAAGGGGAAGGTCGTGATCGTCCCCTGATCCAAAATTCCGCTGTGACGCGAGCATATGAGGATCCTCGTATGTTAGTCTCGCCAAGGAGTGTCCGACGTTCGTTGTCGTTGGATGGGGGAATGGAAGCAGAGAAGCACCAGCGCCGGCCGGAGCTGGGGACATGCCTGGCCGGCAAGTACGAGGTCGAGAGACTGCTCGGTGAGGGCAGCATGGGAGCCGTCTATGCGGCCCGGAACCTGACCACGGGCAAGAACGTCGCGATCAAGTGGCTGATCGCCGAGCGCGAGACCGACTACGCGCTCGTCGACCGCTTCCGCCGCGAGGCGCGCGCCGCCGGGCGCATCGACCACCCGAACGTGGTCACCATCTTCGACGTCGGCACTCACGACAGAGCGGTCTTCCTGGTGATGGAGATGCTCCACGGCGAGCCGCTCTCGGACATCTTGATGCGCGGTCGGCTCGAACCGGAGGAGACCGTCGGGCTGATGGTGCCCGTGATGCGGGGGGTCGCCGCCGCACACGCCGCCGGCGTGGTGCACCGCGATCTCAAGCCGGAGAACGTGTTCGTCTGCCGGGCACCCGACGGCTCGCTGCGTGAGCCGAAGGTGCTCGACTTCGGGATCTCCAAGCTCGTGGGCGATGCGGCACAGGACGAGCTCCGCGCGACCCGGACCGGGGTCGTGGTCGGGACTCCGACCTACATGTCTCCGGAGCAGATCGCGGGCGCGGACGGGATCGACTCGCGCATCGACGTCTATGCGCTCGGGGTGATGCTCTACGAGATGCTCGCGGGTCGGCCCCCATTCATCGCGGGGACCTACACGGCGCTCGTCGTTCAGATCGCCACTGCGACTCCGCCCGATCTCCGCGAGCTGCGACCCGACATCGATCCCGAGCTCGTCACCGTGATCGAGAAGGCGATGGCCCGCGACCGTGACGCGCGCTTCGCCGATGTGGAGTCGCTCGCGACGGCGCTCGAGCCTTTCGGCGTCGAGACACGCTTCCGTCCAGAGGCCCCCTCGTGGTCGATCCGAGTCGGCCCCACCCGCAAGGGCAGCAAGAAGTTCACGTCCACCGCCGACGGCAAGGGGGTGGTCAAGGCGCGCGAGTCCGTGCCGACCGTCGCCGCGGAGGCGTTCGAGAGCGGGCTCCGGGAGACCGGACAGAAGGCCGCGTCCGATCCGCCCATCGATGCAGCGATCGAGGAGACGCTCGCCGAGACGGCGGTGCCCGACACGCACGCCCGTCGGACCGAGGACTCGTTCCGTGTCGACACACCGGCCGGTCGCCGCAGGGTGGTCGCGATCGGCGCGCTCGTCGGCTTCGCGCTGCTCGCGGTCGGGGTGGTCGTCGGGGTCTCCATGAGCGGCGATGACCCCGAGCCGCCCGTGGTCGACGCAGCGCCCGCCGAACCGCCGGAGCAGGCGGAGCCCGAGCTCGCCGCGGAACCCACCGACGAGGAAGCCCCCGCGGCTCTCGACCCCGAGGTGGACGTCGCGCCCGAGCTCGCAGAGACCGTCGAGGAAGAGGTGGAGCCCGAGGTCGCGGAGGCACCGGCGGAGCCTCCGGTTCGCCGGCGTCGCGCTCGCCGAAGCCCGATGACTGCCCCGCCGGCCGTGACCGAGCCGACGGAGTCGACCGCCACCATGACGACGATGGGCGCTCGGCATCGGGCGGGCACACTCAGCGTCGACGAGTTCTGAACGATGCGATGGCTGACTCCCGTGGCCGCGCTCGCGGCGCTCCTCGTGGTCGCTGCGCCTGCCGTGGCGCAGGAGGACGAGGCGTATCAGGAGCTCGTGCACCAGGCGGTGCAGGAGCACGCGGCGGGACGCTACGCCGAGGCGCGAGCGCTCTTTCGGCGAGCGCACGAACGCTCACCCAACGCGCGTACGCTGCGCGGTATCGGGATGAGCAACTTCGAGCTGCGGCAGTACGCGGCCACGATCGTCGCTCTCGAAGCCGCGCTCGCGGAGAGCCGCCGACCCCTGACGGAGGACCAGGCCGCGGGCGCGCGAGACCTGATCGAGCGCAGCAGCGCGTTCGTCGCGCGCTACACGCTCGTGCCCGCGGGCGCGGCCGAGGGTGCGCGGGTCGACGGTGTGGCCGGTGTGGTCGATGGCCATGGCGTGCTCCTGGTCGATCTCGGCACACACGAGGTGCAGGTTCGATGCGAGGGGTGCTCGACCGAGCCGCGGCGGGTGCGGGTCGTCGGGGGCGAAGTGGCCGAGCTGGACTTCTCGTCGGCACCCTCGGAGCCCGTCGCCGAGACGGTGGAACCGGAAGAGACCGGGACCCTCGGGCCGACCGAGACGGAACCAGACGACGACGGGCTCTCCGGAACGAGCATCGGCCTCTTCGTCGGCGCGGCGGTCGCCGGGGCCGGGGCGATCGGGACGGGGTTCTGGTGGCGTGATCGCAACGGCGAGATCGACGCCTGTGATGCGCGGACGGATTGCCTGAACCGGGACCGGCTCACGACGGAGCGCAACGCGACGATGGGCGTGGCGCTCGGGCTCTCGGTCGCGGCGCTCGCGCTCGTGACCGTCGGGCTGCTGACGATGGGTGACGACGCGGACGACGACGAGCGCGCGGTGCGGTGTGCGCCGGCGGGGATGGGGATGGCATGCGCGGGCACCTTCTGATCGCCGTGGCGCTCGCCGCGGGCTGTACCGAGGCGGAGTTCGCGGGTGACGATGACGCGGCCGTCGCGGACCTCGGCGGTGCCGATGGGAGCGCGGAGGTAGACGCGAGTGACCCGGGAAGGGACCTCGGCCCGCCGGTCGACCTGGGACCGGTGGACCTGGGACCGCCGGACATGCCGCCGGATCTGGGTCCGTGCGAGCCGTGTGGTCCGGGGGTGGGCGACCTCGTGATCTCCGAGATCATGGCGGACACGGACGTGGTCAGCGACGACTTCGGCGAGTGGTTCGAGATCCACAACCCCAGCGCGACGGTCACCTACGACCTCGACGGGTGCATCGTCGCCGACAGCAGCAACAGCCACCCGATCTCCGGGGAGACCCTCGTGGCGCCCGGGGCCTACCTCAGCCTCGCACGCTTCGGCTCGGCGGCGGTCGGTGGCTTCTCCCCGGACTACGACTACGGGATGACGCTGAAGTTCGCGAACGAAGGGGACATCGTGCGCCTCTCCTGCGCGGGGGCGGTCGTGGACCTGGTCGACTTCAACTCGTTCGGGGTCGACAAGGGCATCTCCCTCGCGCTCGACCCGGACGCGCTCGACACGGTGTCGAACGACGACGTCGCGAACTGGTGTCTCGGGCAGAGCCCGTACAACAGCGGCGGCGGCGAGACGGATTTCGGATCGCCGGGGCTGGCGAACCCGGACTGTCCCTAGCCCAGCTCGTCAGAGCCAGCTCGGGTCCAGCTCGAGGTACGACCGGTCCACGCGACACCGCTCCGCCAGGAGCGCGACGCGCGGCAGCTCCGTCGCGGCCCAGTAGCGAGCGCTCTGGACGAGCCCGCGGTGGAAGTCGGAGTCCTCGCTCCGGGCTGTGGTGGCCAAGCACAGGTGCTGCCACGCGATGACCACGATCGAGAAGAGCGTCAGGTAGTCGACGCCGTGGCCGAGCATTCCGTCGAGGTCACCGCCGGCGCCTTTCATGCCGAGCTCCATGGTGAGCTTGCCGACCTCCCCGAGCGCGGCCTCCAGCGGCGCGATGATCGCTTCGTCCACGCTGGCTTTGCGCGCGTCGGCGATCGCCGCCTCGATGGTCTCGTTCAGAGCACGCAGCGCGGCCCCGCCGCCGGCGACCACCTTTCGGCCGAGCAGGTCGAGCGCCTGGATCTGCGTCGTCCCTTCGTGGATCGAGTTCAGCTTCTGGTCGCGGAGCAGCGCCTCGGGCACGTACTCGCTCGAGTAGCCGTAGCCGCCGTGGATCTGCACCGCGAGCACGTTCGCCTCGTAGCCGAACTCGGCCGGGAAGCTCTTGGTGATCGGCGTCAGCAGGTCGAGGATCGCGTGCGCGCGATCCCGCTCGGCTTCGGGCCCGTTCGCCGCCAGGTCCGAGAAGCGGGCGGTCGCCACCGAGAGCGCGAGCGACCCGTCCACGATCGCCTTCATCCGCAGCAGCATGCGGCGCACGTCGGGGTGCTCGATGATCGCGACCTGATCGCCGCCCTTCGCGCCGAGCGCGCGTCCCTGCGTCCGGTCGCGCGCGTACGCGAGCGCCTCGTGATACGCCACCGACGCGGTCGCCGCCGCCGTCACCCCGACGCCGATGCGGGCCTCGTTCATCATCTGGAACATCTGCGGCAGCCCGCGGTGCGGGGCACCGATCAACCAGCCGCGGCAGTCGTCCTCGTCGCCGAAGCTCAGCGCGAGGCTCGGTAGCGCGCGCCAGCCGATCTTGTGGATGAGCCCCGCGACGTGGACGTCGTTTGGCTCGAGCGGCCCGTCGGCGGCGTTCGGTCCGAACGCGGCCGGTCGCCGTTGCGGGACCGCGAAGAGCGAGATCCCCTTCACGCCGTCGGGGGCGCCTTCGATCCGCGCGAGCACCAGGTGCACCACGTTCTCCGACGCGTCGTGATCGCCGCCGCTGATGAAGATCTTCGCACCACGAATCCGATAGCTGCCGTCGCCGGCATCGGTCGCGCTGGTCGTCAGGTCCCCGAGGCTCGAGCCCGCGTGCGGCTCCGTGAGCGCCATGGTGCCGGTCCAGCGACCGCTCATCATCGGTGCCAGGAAGGTCGCCTTCAGCGCGTCCTCGCCGAAGGCCTCGATCAGGTGCGCCGCTCCGGTGGTCAGCCAGGCGAGCCCCGCGGTCGAGAGGTTCCCCGCCATGAGGTAGGCGTGGGCCAGGGTGGCGACCGCGAGCGGCAGCTGCTGGCCGCCGACCGCCTCGGGGCGAGTGGCGGCGATGACGCCCAGCTCGCGCACGTGCTCGAAGCCGCGGAGTGTCTCCGGGTGGAGCGTCACGCGGCCGTCCTGGAGAGTCGGCGGCTCGGCGTCCGTGGTCGGGTAGGTCGGCCAGAGCACTTGGCGGCCGACCTTCCGGCACGCGTCCACGTAGAGGCGGAAGGTCTCCGGGTCGTGGTCGGCGAAGGCCGGCAGGTCGGCGAGGTCCCCCAATCGCAGGGAGCGAAAGAGGAGCTCGGCGAGTCGATCGTCGATGAGCGGGTTCACGGTGTGCCGATCATGAATTGCACTGCCGCTGGATTCCAGCGTTCACACGGACTTTTTCGTTCCAGTTCATTCCGAATTCTCCACGCGGCTGGCAGACTGGTGTCCATGCGTAAGGGGTATTGGGTGGTGGTCGCGTTCCTGGCGTTCGCCGGATGTGACTGTGGTGATGACGACGTCATGGACGACGTGACCGAGGACGGAGACGTCCCGGAGGTCGACATGGGTCCCACGTGCATGGGGATGGGAGGCGCCTGCTCCACGGCAGACGACTGCTGTGAGGGCCCGTGCGAGGGCGGCACCTGTTCGGAGGGGGCCTGCTCGGCCGACGGCGTCGCTTGCACGGCCGGAGCGGACTGCTGCTCGGGCACCTGCGAGGGCGATGTCTGCACGACTCCGGTGGTCTGCGCGAACGTCGGCGAGGACTGCTCGGCCAACGGCGACTGCTGCACCGGGAACTGTGACGGCGGCACCTGCGAGCCCATGGCTGGCTGCAGCGGCACCGGCTCCGCCTGTACCGCCGCCAGCGATTGCTGCTCGGGCAACTGCGCGAACGAGGCCGGCACCGCTTGCGCCGGTGGTGGAAGCTGCGCGTGCGCGCCGCCGCCCGCTTGTATCGGTCGCGGCCTCGCGTGCTCGAGCGACGCGCAGTGCTGCAACAACCTCTGCGACGACCCGGACGGGGACGGCGAGGGGCTCTGCGCCAACACCGGTTCCTGCGCCAGCGCCGGCGAGCCTTGCAGCGGCGACGGCTTCAACGGCTCCTGCTGCTCCACGGTCTGTCTCGACACTGGCGACGGCCCCCGCTGCCAGTTCCTCGGCGGCTGCCGGGTCCAGGACGATCTCTGCACCAGCGACGCCGAGTGCTGCTCCGGTTCGTGCGCGGAGTCGGGAACCACGGCCGACGGCCGTCCCATCATGCGCTGCGCGAACACGGGCTCCTGTCAGCCGGTCGGCGAGGTCTGCGGCGGCGGTGGAGCCACGTCGAACTGCTGTCCGAACGGCGGCGGTGACACCGGCTGCGAGCCGACCGGCGCCGGCTTCCGACGCTGCCTCGGCGGCGACGGCACTTGCACCTTGCCCGGCTTCGTCTGCACCACCACCGAGGAGTGCTGCGTCGACGCGTACCCGGACATCATGTGTCAGGACGCCGAAGACGGCATGATGCGCTGCTGTCTCTCCGACGGCGACGAGTGCGCCTTCGGTGACGTGTGCTGCAGCGGCATCTGTACGCCCGACCCGACCGACGGTGTGCTCCGCTGCGGCGACATGTGCATCCCGGACGGACAGGCCTGCACCACCGACAGCGACTGCTGTGGCTGTGGCTGCGTCGACGATGGCGCGGGCGGCCAGGTCTGCACCAGCGACGCGGACCTCTGCGCACCCTGCACCGGGCCGCAGCTCGGCGAGCTCTGCATGCCGGATGGGGAGCCTTGCTGCAACGCGCCAGCCGTGGCGTGTGGTGGCGGGGAGTTCCCGACCTGTATGCTCGTGGAGTGAGCACCCCGACATCGAGAAGCGCTCCGTGAGCCGGACGCACGTCTTTCTGGTTCCGGGGTTCTTCGGTTTCACCAACCTCGGCGACTTCACCTACTTCAGCCACGCGCGAGAGACGCTCGAGTCCGAGCTCGCTCGCCGCGGCATCCGTGCCGAGGTGCACCCGCTCGACACCATGCCCACCAGCTCGGTGCGGCAGCGAGCGGCGCACCTGGTCGGGCGCATCCGCGAGCGGGTGGAGCCCGGTGACGCGATTCACCTGATCGGTCACTCCACCGGCGGTCTCGACTGCCGTTTCGTGGTGAGCCAAGGCCTCGACGTCCCGGGCCGCGACGCCATTCTCGGCGACATCCGCTCCGCGGTCTCCATCGCCTCGCCCCATCGCGGCACGCCGATCGCGGCCGTCTTCACCAGCGTGCTCGGCCAGCGGCTCCTGCAGCTCCTGAGCCTGAGCACGGTGCACATGATCCGGCTCGGCTCCATCCCCATGCCCGCGCTGCTCCTGCTCGGCGGCGCGGTCGCGAGCACGGGGGCGCTGCGCTTCGCGTCCGGCGGGGTGCTCGATCAGGTCTACCAGCAGGTGCTGCGCGACTTCGACGACGAGCGGCAGAAGGAGCTGGAGGAGTTCTTCTCCGAGGCGCACAAGGACCAGACGCTCCTGGTGCAGCTCACGCCCGAGTCGATGGAGCTCGTGAACGCGCTCGCCAACCCGGTCGACCACGTCCGCCATGGGTCGGTCGTCTCGGTGGCGCCCCCACCCAGTCTCCGAATCCAGCGCCGGCTCGGGCTCCGCGCCGGCTGGCAGGCGCAGTACGCGCTCTACCGCGGGCTGCACCTGCTCACGGCGCAGGTTCCTCCGACGGTGGACCTCACCCCCACCGCCGAGCAGGCCGCGGCGCTCAGGGCGCATCTGGGGCGGATGCCCTCCCGGACCGACAACGACGGGATGGTGCCCACGCTCTCCCAGCTCTGGGGGAAGGTGGTCTTCGCGGGCATGGCCGACCACATGGACGTGATGGGTCACTTCCACGGGCCGCTCGACCATCCACGGCACGTGGACTGGCTGCGCACGGGCTCGGACTTCACCTTCGAGCGCTTCGAGGCGCTCTTCGGAGCGATCGCCTCGTTCATCGGCGACGACTGATTTCCGCTCAGTGACCGAGCGACGGTCGCTCGCGCTGCGCGAAGGCGCGAAAGCGGGCGGCCGTCCCCGTGAGCTCGCCACTCGCGCTGGCCCACGAGAAGCGGCGCTCGATGGCGAGGTCGGGGAGGGGAGCGACTCGGACGCGGCCCGCGTCGAGCGCGTCGCCGATCGACCAGCGGGAGAGGAAGCCGAGGCCGAGTCCCAGCGCGACCGCTCTGCGGATGGCCGCCGTGCTCCCGAGCTCGAGGTCCATCGGTAGCGGTCGCCGGCCGCGTCGGCGGAGCGCCTTCTCGACGACGGCGCGGGTGCCCGAACCGACCTCGCGCCAGAGCACTGGCGTCGACTCGAGAGCGATGCGGCGCTCTCGACTGGCGGCCACGACCGGCAGGAGCGTGTCGTCACCGAAGCGCTCGAGGCGAATGCGCGGCGCGCGCGACGGCCCCTCGACGAGCCCGAGCGGGAGCTCCCGGCTCCGCACCTGGTCGAGGATCTCGCCGGTGTTGCCCACCACGAGGCGGACGCCGACGTCGCCTTCGAGCTCGCGGAAGCGCGCGATGAGCGTGGGCAAGAGCCCGGCCGCGATCGTCGTCGAGGCACCGATGACGAGCGGACCGAGCGGCTCGTGGCGCTCCGTGACGTCGGCCACGGCCTCGCTCATCAGAGCGTCGATCGCGCGGGCGTGGCCCAGGAGCTTCCGCCCCGCGTCGGTCGGCGTGACCCCCCGGGCGCTGCGCTCGAGGAGCGTGACCCCGAGCGCGCCCTCGAGTTTCTGGATCGCCGCGGTCACCGCCGGCTGCGACACGTGCACTCGCCGCGCGGCGGCCGTCAGGCTCCCGGCCTCGACGACGGTGCGGAAGAGGGCGAGCTGGCGCGAGTCGAAGCCGGCGATGGTCATAAGAATTGATTATGGCATATCCGAATTTGCGATTCGACCAATCGATGGTGTTCCCGCAGTCTCCTCCCCGTGAGCGACGCGACCCTGACCCTGCCCCGGATTCGCGCTGGCGCCCTCGCGGTGCCGGTCGGCGCGTTGGTCTGCGTGCATCCCGCCGTCGGCTCCGCGGCGGCCCTCGGCCTCGGCGCGGTCATCGCGCTCGGCGGCCTGGCCGGCGACGAGGCGCGCATCCAGAACGCGGCCAAGGGCCTCCTGGCGCTCTCGGTGGTCGGTCTCGGCGCGAGCCTGGACCTGCGGGATGTCCTCGACGTGGGCGCGCTCGGCGCTTCGCTCGCGGTCGCGAGCATTCTCGGCTGTCTCGCGCTGGGGCTCCTGCTGGCGAAGGTCTTCCGCGTGGACCCCATCACCGGGCTGCTGGTGTCCGCCGGCACGGCCATTTGCGGTGGGTCGGCCATCGCTGCCGTGGCCCCCACCGTTCGGGCCCGCGGTCACCAGATCACGGCCGCCCTCGGCACGGTCTTCGTGCTCAACGCGGTGGCGCTCCTGGTGTTCCCCGCCGTCGGTGCGGCCCTTCGAATGGACGCCGAGCAGTTCGGTCTCTGGTCGGCCATCGCCATTCACGACACCAGCTCGGTGGTCGGCGCCGCCATGACCCATGGAGAGCGGGCGCTCGAGATCGCGACCACGGTGAAGCTCTCCCGTGCCCTCTGGATCGTTCCGCTCACGGTGATCCTGGCCTGGCGCGCGCGCCGGGCCCAGCCCGCGAACGAGGACGCTCCGCGTGCGGCTCGCCCTTGGTTCATCGCGGGGTTCGTGGGCCTGGCGGTCCTGGTGACGCTGGTTCCCGCCCTCCAGCCGGCCGGAGAGGCCGTGGGGCAGGTGGCCCGCCGCCTGATGGTCGTCTCGCTCTTCCTGGTCGGGGCCTCCCTGAGCCGGCCGGCGCTCCGGGCGGTCGGCGTCAGGCCGTTCCTGCAGGGGGTTCTGCTCTGGGTCGTGGTCGCCGCCACCTCCCTCGGAGCCGTGCTCCTGGTGGTCTGACGCGAGGCCGTTTCACCTTGCGATACGCGGTTCTTTGCCGCAAAAAGCCAGAACGTCCCGTGCAGGGGGTCTCGTGGAGGGACCAGGGAATCCTGGCGTTCACGAGCCACGCAGTCATGTCGGCTGCGATCGTGCGAGCGGCTCAAACCTTCTGTCGGAGCCGCTGGTTCGTTCACGCCCGGGCCGGAGTGAAGAGTTAGAGAGAGAGTATGTCGAAGAAGCTTTT
The DNA here is from genome assembly GCA_017644045.1 of Deltaproteobacteria bacterium. GTDB lineage: Bacteria > Myxococcota_A > Polyangia > Polyangiales > Houyiibacteriaceae > UBA1660. The sequence goes on along the minus strand of JAEPMI010000004.1, from coordinate 84,042 downwards.
CGTGGGCAGCCTTGCATGGGCAACCGATGACCAGGGTCTCCGCGCCGCTTTCGAGCGGTTCGGCGAGGTGACCGATGCCAAGGTGATCACCGAGCGTGACACGGGCCGCAGCCGCGGCTTCGGGTTCGTCACCTTCGCGGAAGACGCCGATGCGGATCGGGCCATGGAGGAGATGAACGGTGCGGACATCGACGGCCGCAGCGTCAACGTGAACGAAGCGCGTGAGCGCAGCCCGCGCGGCGGTGGCCGCGGTGGTGGCGGTGGCTACGGCGGCGGCGGCGGTGGCCGCGGTGGCCGTGGCGGTCGTGACCGCGACCGCGACGACCGCTGGTGAGATCGTCGGCGCCTCGGCGCCGACCAACCGATGCGAGGCGGGCCTTCGGGTCCGCCTCGTTTCGTTCCGTCGCCTGACCGTCGTAGGCTGCGCCGATGAGCGCGTTGACCCTCTACCAGCTGCCGCCGGCGCTCGGCCTTCCGGTGAGCGTCAGCCCCTTCTGCACGAAGGTGGAGCTCTACCTGCGGATCACCGGCCACGAGTTCGCGACCGAGCCGGGCGACCCCCGGAAGTCGCCCAACGGCATGGTCCCCTTTCTCGACGGCATCGAGGGCCAGACCCTCGCCGACTCGGAGGCCATCCTCGAGCGCCTCGAGTCGCGACGGCCCGCGCTGGACCAGGGCCTGGGCGACTCGGAGCGAGAGGAAGCCGGACGGCTTCGCGAGCTCGCCGAGCGCGACCTCTACTTCCCCTGCCTCTACAGCCGCTTCGTGGAGCCGGGCGGATGGGCGCACCAGCAGCATGCCATTCGAGCGATGGTGCCTTGGGGGCTCGCGTGGCTCTTGGTCCCGCTCATCCGTCGCTCCCAGGTGAAGAAGTGCGCCAAGCACGGGTGCACGGATGACGGCTGCTACGCCATGGCCGTGGCCGCGATGGACGTCATCGAGGAGGCGCTCGGGGAAGGACCCTACCTGCTCGGCGAGCACCTGCGCACGATCGACTGCGCCGTCGTCGGTCAGCTCCTGCACACCGCCTGGGGACGTTCGCCCACACCGGCCCGCTCCCGGGTGCGCGGCAGTGCGGCGCTGATGGGCTACGTGCGGCGGGTGGTCGAGCGCGCCGAGATCGAGATGCCTCCGCTGGGCGACTGAACGGCACACGACTGCAGCGCGCTCGTCACGAACGTGTCGTCGTCGCGTCGCGGAGGTCCCGGAGAGTGGGCGAATGTTGCGGCGCTCCCCCTTCGTGCTGGCCGTGGTCGCCACGCTCTTCTTCGTGCACTGCGGTGGCAGCGGCGGTGGGCTCGAGCTTTCCGTCGACGTTCGCACCGACTTCGCGCCAGGCATCGAGTTCGACCTCGTCCGGACGGAGCTCGAGTCGGGCGGATCCGTCGAAGCCGGCGCGATCAACTCGCCGGAAGCGATCGAGTCCTTTCTTCGAGGGCGCCGCGTGGCGGAGTTCGATGGACTGACGAGTGGCAACCAGCAGCTCGAGGTCTCGCTGATCCGCGCGCGCGACGGGACGGTGGTCGCCAGTCGCACCGTGGTGCTCGCGCTCTCGACGTCGACGGCAGTGACCGTGATCCTGGCGCGCAGCTGTGGCGACATCGCCTGCCCGGGCGCCGGCGACGCACCGGAGGCGACCGAGTGCGAGGCCGGCATCTGCGTCACGCCCGAATGCAGCGAGGCGAACCCGGAGGCGTGCCCCGAGACCACCACCTGCGACACGGACGCCGACTGCGACGGGCCCACCCTGGCCGCCTGCGCGACCCGGGTGTGCTCGGACTCGGTCTGCTTCGTCGAGCGTGACGACTCCACCTGCGAGGACGACTTCTTCTGCGATCCGGTCATGGGCTGCATCCCGATCCCGGTCGACGGAGACGGCGGGATGCCGAGCTGCATCGACGGCACGCCCTGTGAGCGCGGCGGCTGCGAGAAGGGCGTGACCCGATGTCTGGCTGGAGAGCCGGTCTGCGATCCGGATGGGCCGGCCGACGCGGGGACCGTGTGCCGACCCGCCGATGGCGAGTGTGACGCGCCGGAGACGTGCGACGGGACCTCGACCGACTGCCCCGACGATGTGTTCGCCGGCGCGAGCACCGAATGTCGCGCGTCCGCGGGTCCCTGCGACCTGGCGGAGAGCTGCAACGGCGACATGCCCACCTGTCCGGCGGACGACTTCCGCCCGGCCGGCGAGTCCTGCAGCGCCGGAGGCGACGCGGGCTTCTGCGATGGCCTCACCACGGACTGCATGACCGGCTGCGTGCCGGGCGCCGCGTGCAGCACCGGCGACGCTTGCGGCATCGGTGAGCTCGACTGCTCCGGCGCGACTCCCGTCTGCCAGGTCATCGGGAACGCGCCCTCGGGAACCGTGTGCCGCGCGTCCGCCGGGATGTGCGACGTGGAGGAGACCTGCACCGGGAGCAGCCCGACGTGCCCCGACGACGGGTTCCGCAGCGGGAACGTGTGCCGCATGTCGACCGGGAGCTGCGACGCGACGGAGCGCTGCGACGGAAGCGGGCCGGCCTGTCCGAGCAACGCCGCCGAGCCGAACGGCACGATGTGCAACAGCGACGACGTCGGCGCTTGGAGCGGCTGCGCGTACTCGACGACCTGCGACGAGGACGCGCCGAACGAGACCCGCACGATCGTGAGCTACCAGTGCCAGAGCGGCGTGTGTCAGAGCTCTGTGGAGAGCGAGAGCCGGGCATGCGCGCGCGACACCGATGGCAACACCTGCGGCACTGGCTTCAGCTGCCCGGGCTGGGGGAGTTGCACGTTCGGATCCGAGTGCACCACCTCCGGCACACAGAGCCGGACGTGCTCCGACCAGTCCTGCGCGAGCGGGAGCTGCACCACCGCGTTCGTGCCGCAGATGCAGGGCTGCACGCGGGGTAGCCAGAACGGCAACGCCTGCACGACGTGCGGCAACCCTCTCTGCAGCTGTACCTCGGGCTCGTGCAGCACGGTCACCACCACCGTCATGGCCGAGTCCGACGGAACCATCAGCTTCAGCTGCGCCGGTGGTGCGACCACGTGTGCGGCGCCGAGCACGTCCTGCTCGCAGACTTGCCCCGTCGGCGCGCCCATCAGCATCACCTGTTTCGACGACGCCTCGAACGACAACGCCGTCTACCTTCGTACGGATGGCTCGCTGTGCACGCCCTGCGAGCGGGTGCCCGACGGAGGCTCGGTCAGCTGCGACGAGACGGTCACGGACCTGATGGACATCGACTGCGGGATCAGCGAGCGCTGCTGAGTCGCGCGCTCTCGTGATCGACGACCGGGACCACCGGCCGGCCCGGTGGGCGGTTCTCGGCACAGCGGGCGAGCGAGCTCCGCACGAAGCGCCGGGTGACCGGCGCGTCGAGCACCTCGGTGTGACTCGCCTCGACGCCTCGGACGGTCGTGGCTTCGGCCTGGGCCGCTTCCCGGAGCTGGCTGTGGATCGGGACCACACCGTCACTGGCGGCACCCTCGCGGTAGCTGAAGAGGAGCGTGTTGGGCATCCGTGAAGGAAGCGGCTCGTCGAAGAGGGCGCGGATGAAGCCCTCGTTCGGAACGAGGTCGTACCACGCCGGCACGACCTCCGGCGCCATCCGGACTCCAACGGCCGCCGAGCCGAGCCCACCGAAGGGCGTGGCCACCGTGGTCAGGCCACGGATCAGCGGCTCGTCGTACTCCGCCTGGTGCAGGGTCATCGCTCGTCGGGTCACGACGCCGCCGACCGAGTGGGCGACGACGCAGAGGTGTTCGGTGCCGAGGTCGACGCGGGTCTGCCGGATCACGGCGTGGAGGAGCTCGGCGGAGCGCTGCACGCGGAGCCCCGAGGGATAGATGAAGAGCCACGGTTGGAAGCGTTCACGATCGAGCCCCTCGATGAGACTCTCGAACTGCCGTCCGTAGCCGCCGAGGCCGTGGACGAAGATCACCGGGATGCGGGTCGGGTCGTAGCGCTCGAGGTGGTAGAGCCCGGGCCGGTGTCGCGCGATCATGTCGAGTGGTCGCCACGCGCTCTCCTCACCGGTGCGAGGCGAGAAGCGCGTCTCGTCCAGCCGGCCGAGCGCACCCACGACGTAGCGACGGTCGTCGACGACTCGGTCGTTCATGACGGGGACAGCCGTCACGCCGACGATGCGCAGCTCGACGTCGTCGCGAAAGTCTCGCTGACCGATCTGAAGGATCCCGGTCGCTTCCGAACGCTCGCCGTCGGAGACCCGGTCGTCGCGATTGGCGTCCTCAAAGGCCACCACCCGATAGCGGCCCCGGCCGACGACGAACCGGAACGGTCCGGGGCGCTCGAGGACGGCCGTGTCCAGCAGGCGGACCGGATCCCAGGGGCGGAGCGGCAGCTGGAGGAGCGCGACGGTGATCGGACCCCCGGCGCCCTCCACGTGGACCTCGCCGCTGATCCGACCCAGCGCTCGGAGCTGAGCGACCTCCCCGTCGAGCGCGTGAAAGCGGCACCCGACCAGGAGAAGGCACGCTGCGAGCGCCAGACGCATCCAACGGACCATGCCACGATTGTCGGGTCATCGGCACTGCCGGGCGAGTGCCGACCGTTCGGATCAGCCGAGCAAGCATCGCCGGGTGGGTTTAGACTCCCGTCGATGGCCGAAGGCAGCGACAGCCGCGAGAAGATCATCCAGGCCGCGATCGAGGTGCTGCGCGAGCGGGGTCCGGCACAGCTCAGCGGCCGCGAGGTCGCTCGGCGCGCGGGCGTCAGCGTCAGCCTGATCAACCATCACTTCGACGGCGTCGACGGGATGATGGAGGCGAGCCTCCAGCTCTTCTTCAGCGAGCTCGCGCGTGTCGAGGGGGAGTGGCGCCCGCGCCTGGCGACCGAGGAGCGACCCGTCGCCGAGATCCTCTCCGACGCCGGTGCGGTGGGGCTCCGCCTCTGCCGGAAGTGGCAGGCGCTCCTGCGCTACAACCTCAAGCGCATCGCCGAGGGCGGCGGCATCGCGGCGCCGATGATGCCCGGGGTGCAGGAGGCGCTGATCGCCGGGTGGACCAAGCCCATCGCGGAGCGCACCGGGCTCGACATCCAGCGCGTTCGGCTGCGCTTCCACTCCGGCGTGGCGCACATCGCGCGCCTGGCCACGGCGAGCCCCAAGGACGTCCGTGAGCTCATCGGTGAGCCGCACGCGAGCGACGAGGAGGTCGACGCGGCGCTCCTCGACCACGTCCGCGACCTCGCTCACTTCGTGGTGAGCGAGGCGCCGAAGCTCAGTAGTTGACCGTCCCGAAGCCGGGCACGGTGACCGAGGTGACCGAGCCTTCGGGCAGCGGCAGGTAGAGGATGCCGCCGTCGATGTGGTCGACGGGCATGAAGACGCCGTCGCTCATCACGCCGCTGCTCCAGGTGCCGGTCACCGCGTCGCCGTCCGGGGCGAAGGGCATCTCCACCACCGCACCCGGGACGAGCGTGCCGTCCGGCTCGACCACGATCGTGGCGAAGGGCTGCGGCGGCGCGCTGATGGCGAAGGCGCCCTTCACCGTGGCGATGCGCTCGAAGATGTTCTCGTAGTTGTAGTCGCTGATCCACTGCGAGTCGCAGTAGCCCATGATGTCCGAGTGACGGCTCGGGTCCTTCAGCTCCCGTGAGAGCACGTCGTAGCCCCACGACCCGATACCACCGCCGCTGTAGGGGTAGCCCGCTTCCGCCCCGGAGGCGCCGCCACAGGGCGCGTGCGGGCGACCGAGCGAGTGACCGACCTCGTGGGCGAAGGTGCCGTTGGAGCTCGGGTAGCCGAGCCCGATCGACGCACGCGAGTAGCTGTCGCGTGCGCTCGGCACCGGGCCGAGGCCGCTGACGCAACCGCGCGAGCAGAAGTTTCGGAACGAGTCGGCCGGCGCGAAGATGCAGTAGTAGTAGGTGTCCGCGGCGACGCCGTCGCTGTTGCGCTCGGCCATGCACTGGTTGAGCAGGCTGGACCAACCGCTGCCGTTGGCCCCGATCGTCGAGCCCCATCGGAGCGGCCGAGAGCGGACGCTCAGGTTCAGGTCCGCGACCGGGAAGAGCGAGTACATGTAGTCGCGCCAGGCCTCCATCGTCGCGGGGCTCGTGTCGGGCATGCGGCCGGACCCGTCGGCGTCGTAGGCGACGGGCACGATCACGACGTCGAAGGTGCCGCCCATCGAACGCGCGGGGAGGGTGGCCGTGCCGCTCGACGGGAAGCGGGCGCCGCCGGTGCCGCTGCCTCCACTGCATGCGGGGTCGAGGTCGTAGATGCCGACGGCGAAGCTGACGTCTTCGGTGATCCGGTCACCGGGCACGAAGAGGTTGAAGGTCGAGGAGCCGTCGCCCTCGCTCGAGACGCCGCCGATGGTCGCGCTCGCCTCGATGGGCTCACCGGTGCCGAGGTCCAGGCGCGCCACGGTCTCGCGACCATCCCACCCGGAGCCCGGCTCGACGAAGACGCGCACGAGGGCCTCGCGCCCGGCGACGATCGGCGCGCTCGGCCCGACCTGCGTGCCGTTCTGGACGAGCGGGATCTTCACGCCCTGGTAGATGGCGATCTCACGGATGGTGAGGTCGCCGACCGGCGAGTCGCCAGCGGTCGGGGGCAGGTGGGCATCGAAGTCGCAGCGCGTCGCGGTGAACGACTGATCGCGCGTGACTCCACCGACGGTCCCCTGCCAGGAACCGCTGGTGCCGTCGAAGGCGACGCTCAGCTCCGACGGCGCACAGGCGCCATCGACGCAGAGCGTCTGGGTGGTGCTGAAGCTCGCGGACCCGGGGAGGGAGATGCGCACGAAGCGTGCGGGGTCGTCGGCCTGGAACGCCTGGGCGTGGGTGGCGCAGCTCGCCGGCTCCGTGGAGAGCACGAGGAACTCGCGGATGGCCCCGCCCGAACACCGGGTCCCGGCCGTCACGTACGGATAGATGTCCCCCGGGTCGACCGGGTCCGTGGGATCGGTCGGATCCGTCGGGTCGGTCGGGTCGGTGGGATCCGTCGGGTCGGTCGGGTCCGTGGGATCGGTCGGGTCGGTCGGGTCGGTCGGGTCCGTGGGATCCACGGAGCCATCGGGGAGGGAGTAGACCGGACCGGTCCGGCTCAGCTCACCGGGGTTGCACCCGAGGCCGAGCAGGATGGGGAGGGATACGCCAAGGACCAAACTGCGGTACTTCACGTGCGCCTAGTAGGCACGGCGCACGAAAAGTGATCACTCCAGGCGTGATTTTTTTCGTAATGGCGTCGCTCGCCCGCGTTTTCTTCGGGGAACGGTCAGCTGGACCGTCGCGAACGCACTTCACTCGCGAAGAGCCGGGCCGCGTCCACGGCGTGACGGGCGCGTCCGCGGACGCCTTCCCCGTACACGAGTCCGCACACGGCGCGGACCAGGCCGTAGGTGGTCGGCTGGATCGGGTAGACGCTCACGCCCTTGCCGATCGGGAAGCGGTCGGTGACGACGGCCTTGGTGTTGGTGCAGGAGCGGAGCCCCTCGCGGCCGTTGATGCGGCCGATGCCGCTGATGCCCACCCCGCCGAAGGGGAGCGACTGGATCATGTAGGCGATGCCGTAGTCGTTGATGACGGTCATGCCGGTGCGGAGCTGCGCGGCCATCCGGTCGGCGCGCTTCGCGTCCTTGGTGAACACGCTCGAGCCGAGGCCGTACGCGCTGTCGTTGGCCTTGGCGATCGCCTCGGCCTCGTCCTTCACACGGAGGATCGACATCACCGGACCGAACTGCTCCTCGTGGACGATGCGCATCGAGTGGTCGACGTCGACAAGCACGGTCGGCTGGAAGAACTGCGGCCCGAGCTCGGTCGCGCGCTCGCCGCCGACGAGCACGCGCGCGCCCTTGGCCTTCGCGTCGGTGAGCAGGTCCTCGATGATGTCGAGCTGCCGCGGCATGGTCATCGCGCCGCAGTCGACGGTCTGGCCACCGAGGGGCGCGCCCTGGCGGAGCTTCTTCGCGCCCGCGCTCACGCGCCGGACGAACTCGTCGTAGACCGAGTCGAAGACGTAGATGCGCTCGACGCCGACGCACATCTGACCGCAGGCGGTGAACACGCCGAGCATCGCCTGCTCGACCGCGTGGTCGAGGTCGGCGTCGTCGCAGACAATCATCGGGTCCTTGCCGCCGAGCTCGAGCACCACGTCGGTCGGGCCCTGGCTCGCGGCCTCCATCACCTTTCGGCCGTTCTGCGGCGAGCCGGTGAAGAAGATCTTGTCCGCGCCGCTGGTGACCAGCGCCGAGCCGGTCGCGCCGTAGCCGGTCACCACCTGAACCAGCTCCGGCGAGTGGCCGTGCGCGGTGAGCGCCTCGCGGAGGATCGCGAGGTAGGGCTCGGCCGACCACGAGGTGTGCTCGCTGACCTTGGCCACGACGCCGTTGCCCGCGAAGAGCGCCGGGACGGTCGGACACAGCAGGTTGTGGAAGGGGAAGTTCCACGGGCAGATCACGCCGACGACGCCGAGCGGGTGGAACTCCACCCGGGCGCCCTTCTGCGCGAGGATGCCGCTGCGGCGCTTCTCGGGCTTCAGGTCCTTCTCGCCGTGCGCGAGCACGTAGCGGATCTTCTCGAGCACCGGGAAGACCTCGCCGAGCGCGGCGTCGACCATGGTCTTGCCGGAGTCGCGGACGGCCGCACGGCAGATGGCCTCGTGCTCCTCGAGGATGCGGTTCATCAGCGTCCGCATGACGGCGCGGCGCTGACGGAAGCTCGTCTTCCCCCAGGCGACCTGCGCGGCGCGCGCCCGCTCGACGGCGGCGCGGACCTCGGCAGCGTCCATGATCGGGGCCTCGCCGAGCGACTCCTGGGTCGCGGGGTCGAGGGCGGGGATGGTGCGGCTGGGCTCGGTGGTCTGAAGGGATCGTTCCATGGGGCTCTCCGAGGGCGGACCCTAGGAGGCCCCCGAACGGCCTTCAACCGGGATTCGGTGGGTCGCCCTCAGGAGCCGGTGGACGGGCGGATGCGGGCAGTGGCCCGCCAACGGGGGCCGGCCGGATCCCGGCTGTCCCGAAGGGCGCGGCGGAGGCAGCGCGAGGCCTGGGCCGAGAGCTCCGGCTCGGCCGTCGGACGCGGGGCTCGGGTCGAGACGTCGTAGCGAATGGTCCGCGCCCCTTCGATCCCGCACGCGGTGAGGGCGGCCGCCAGCTCTCGCGCCAGCATCTCCTGCTTGCCGCGGATCTCTTCGGACAGGGGGACGTCGAACCCCGCGACGCAGCAGCCCTGCACGCATCGAGGCGCATCGGGCTCCTCCTCCGTGCACATCCCGACGTTGGGCGGAACGCAGGCCGGCTCGGCGTAGCGGGGAAGGGCGGCGGCGCGAGCGTTGAGCCCGACCGTGATGCACTGCACGGCCGTCACCACGCGACACTCGTCATCGCTCTCGCAACTGCGGTGGTGGCTGGGGACGTTCCTCCAGAGCGCGGCCCGCCGGCGGCACCCGGCAGGATCGGATCCGTCGCCAGTCGCGTCGCCGTCGACCACGATCGCCGGACAATGTCCGCCCTCGAGCGGCTCGACGCTCATCTCCAGCGTGTGGCCTTCGAAGTCGACGCGCGCGGGCGCCGGTCGCGTGTCGGTGGTGAGCGGCTCCGGCGGTGCGACGATCTCGTTCCGTGGGCGCTGCGGCTCGTGCGCGGGGCCGAGCGCTCCACGGGCGACGGCGGCTGGGTCCGGTACCGTCTCGAGCGCGTCGGCTGCCGCGGCCTCTCGATCGCTCGCGCTCGGTCGGGAGAGGCGCACCAGGCTTGGTTCGAGGCAGTCGGGATCGACTGCCAGCGCGAGGAGGCGATCGCCGACGACGGTCGCCGGCCATCGGCCACGGACCGCGCCGGGACCCGGGAGCGGCGTGGCCTCCCAGGAGTCGACCGAGACGGCGTCGGATGCGCCCGCGAGCCAGATCTCCGGGGCCCCTTCGTCGAGCGCCCGCCGACCGAGCACCGTCTCGTCGCGCCCGTGGAGCGTGCCGGGCGGGTCGGAGACGACCGCGGTCCACACACCGTCCCCCATCGCGAGCACGCCGATGGGATCGAGCGAGAGCGGGACCCCATCACGCTCGAGACCGGAGGGCCCGGCGGTGTAGAGGACTCCATTCTCGAGCGCGACCGAGGTCCAGTCGCCTTCGATCGTCACCGCGGGTGCATCGTCGTCGAGCCGGTCGACACGGACTCCGCCCAGGGCCGCGAACGCGACGACGGGCCCTTCGACCGCGAGGTCGGTCGGTGCGGTCTCGAGCTCCGCGACGCGAACGACGGCGTTCCCGCGGAGCGCGTCGACCACGTAGCGGTCGCCGACCCGGACGACGAAGGCCACCGTCTCCGAGCTCGCGGCGATCCGTCGGACGTCGCCATCGAGCCAGCGGTCGAGAGGCCCGTCGCCGCCACGGCCGAGCGAGAAGAGACCGCTGGTCGTGGCGAGGAGAACCTCGTCGCCGTACGTGGTGATGTCCCGGGGACAGCGACCGAGCATGCGTCGCTCGATCGCACCTTCGGTCTGCCATCCAGTCGTCGCGCGACCGGTCTCCACGACGGTGCTCGAACCGCTGCAGGCGAGGATCAGTGCGAGGACGAGCCATGGTCGCGCCATGGCCCGAGCCTCTCACGCGAGCGCACCACCCGACCACTCACTCGGGGACGCAGGCGGTGACGATCCCGCTACCGCCACAGACCAGACCGGCGCAGCACTCACCGGGGCTGCACGGATCCGCTTCGACCTTGCAGCTCGGGCCCATGTCCGGTGTGCCCATGTCGGGGTCGCCCACCATCATACCGCCGTCGCGGACGACGAGGACCGGCGGGCGCGCGCCGGTGGCCGGCGCCGGCTCGCCGATGGCGGCGACGCCCGGAGCCCGCACGCGGACGAGACCTTCGTCGGTGCCGAGGAGCACGACGCCTTCGCCGCGCTCGATCGCGGTCCACACGAAGCCGAAGCCCTCGAGCCACTCGGCGGTCTCGCCGATCCGCACCACGGCGCCGGTGTCGTAGCCGAGCACCATCGTGCCCTCGCTGCCGAAGACCAGCGTCTGGGGGATGGACCCGCTCGGCACCGCCACCGGGAGCTCGACCGACTCGATCGCGGATCCGGTCCAGCGGAGCAGCCCGTTGCGCGCGTCGAGAACGTGCAGCACGCCGTCGGGGTCGAGCGCCGCTGCGCGTCCATCGGGGATCTCGGTCGCGTTGGCGACCACCGTGATCGATCCGTCCGCCGCGACCTCGGTGAGACCGCCCCGTCGCTGCTCGCCGCCGAGCACGAAGGGCTCGCCGTCGTTGCGGTCGTGGCTGCCCGTGTAGACGCGCTCGATGCCGCTGACGAGCCACGTGACGTCACCGTCGGGCACGATGGCGCGGACGTCGCTCGAGGGGAGGCCGGTGATCGTGCCCGGGCCCGCGGGATCACGGGTCGCGCGCACGTAGTGGGTGACCTCGTCGATCGTCCCGCCCGAGAGCGAGACACGCGCGGCGCCGCGCGGACCGACGTCGGCGAGCTCGGGGCCATCGCCGGCCGAGTGGGTCGCGCGACCGCCGAGCCAGAAGGCGTCGGTGCCCTCCCAGGTGACGTCGTGCAGGAAGAGCGAGGGCCCGAGGAAGGTCGGGTTCTGCAGGAACGCGCGGCTGCCATCGGTGATGTAGAGCGAGTCGCGGCGCACCTGCAGCACCATCGTGCCGCCTTCGCCGGGGAGGATCTCGCTCGGTCCGATGCGGTTGGGGTGCCAGTAGCCGAAGTCCGAGATGGGCGGCAGCTCGACCGCCTCGCCGGCGCGGTTGCTCCGGATGGCGACCAGGCCCTGCTGGCTGTTGAAGCCGAAGCAGCGGGCGCCTGGGATCTCGTCGCGGAGGCCGAGCCAGAGCTCGCCGTCGACCATCTCGAGCGCGCGGACGCCGCCGACCACGGGCTTGGTGAAGCGGGGCTCGTCGTCGACCCAGGTCAGCGTGTCCACGCCCGCGAAGCCGAGGCGCGACTCGTTGCAGGCGAACCAGGACGAGACCCAGATGCGGTGGGTGTCCTCGTCGTACTCGAGGTCGCCGATGTGGTCGCCGCCGAGGCCGGAGCGAGCGCTGGTGGTGCCGCCGACCGCGAGGGTCGGGAGCTGCGCGAGGTCGATGACCGCGAGCCCGCCGCCGCGAAGGCCGCCGAGGCTCGACTGGATCTGACCTCCGACGAGCAGCAGCCCTTCGTCGTCGGCGAGCGCGAGGACCGACGCACCGAAGGCGCCGGGGTCGCGGGTGAGCGCCTCGGTGAGCTCGCCCTCGGAGGCGATCCATTCCAGCCCTGCGTCGCCGTCCCAGCTGATGACGCCGCCCGCGGCCTGGTTCCAGCTCGCGATCGCGACGTAGGCCACGCCGCGGCTCGGTGAGAAGACCACGTCCTTCGGTGCGCCCTCGGGCACCGCGCCGCCGGGCGTGAGCGTCGCGGCGACCGCGCCGTCGCGTACCCGCACGATCGAGCCGGGCGCTCCGTCGCCGACGAGCGTCGCGTAGACGTCGCCGGTCGCCTCGTCCACGGCGATCGCGGTGGGCTGGCCGCCGAGCGTCGCGAGGTCGACCGAGTCGCTCACGGTCAGCGTGGTCGGGTTCAACTCGAGGAGGCCCGCGTCGCTGGCGACCCAAATCACGCCGGCACCCGCGACCATCTCGGTCGGGCTCGCGTTGGTGCCGCCCACCGGCAGAGCGACGATCCGGCTCCCCGCCTCGTCCAGCACCACGATGCCGTCCGGCGCCAGCGCGAGCGTGCGTTCGGCCTGCTCGATCACGCGACCGGTGCTCGTCGGTCCGGTGCCCGCATCCGGCAGAAGGGCCGTCGGAAGCTCGTCGTCGAAGACATCCACGATGCCCGTGCTGCGGTTCACCCGAAGCAGCTGGCCGCGGACCTCGCCGGTGACCTCGTCGAGCACCGCGCGGGTCCCGATCCAGGTCGACTCCGCGCCCTGGGTGATGGCGATCGCCGCGCCCCACATCCGCGCGCCCCAGCGCTCGACCTGGAGCCCGTCGGGCGAGCCGCCGTCGACGGCCGCGTCGTCCTCGGGGAGATCTCCGTCCAGCGAACCGTCGAACGCAGCGTCGTTCGGAAGCGAGAGATCGGTCCCCGGACCCCCGTCCACCATCGGGTCTCCATCGTCACAGTCACAAGCCGCGATGGCGAGAGCGAGAATACAGAGTGCTCGAAGCCTGCGGGAGGGGTGGGTGACGCAGATGTCCCTGTTTCGTAGGGTATGGGTGGCTGTCGACATGAGGACATGCTGCACCGGTGACCCTGGTCGGCAACCACAAATCGTATACACTCAGTATACAAAACGGCCTTGCCCGCGGGCGGTCGCCACGCCATCGTGAGGGTCCGATGGCCGCCGGCCCCGACGTCTTCGAGTTCCTCGACTACCGCGCCTTCCTTCGCGAGCACTACGAGGCGAAGAAGGCCTCGGGCCGCTTCTCCTATCGGGCCTTCTCCCGGCGTGCGGGGCTCGGGTCGCCGAACTACCTGAAGCTGGTGATCGATGGCGAGCGGAACCTCTCTTCCGAGATGGCGGCACGCTTCGCGACCGCGTGCGGGCTCGATGGCAACGCGGCGGCCTACTTCCAGGATCTCGTGGCGTTCAACCAGGCGAAGAACGCCGAGGAGAAGAACGCCGCCTACCGTCGGCTGACCGGCTTTCGCCGCTACCGCTCGGTGCACCGGCTCGAGATGGCGCACGCGGAGTACCACTCGACCTGGTACCTCCCGGCCATCCGGGAGCTCGCCGCGCGTACGGACTTCGAGGCCGACCCGGAGTGGATCGCGTCACGGCTCCGTCCTCCGATCCCGCGCGCCGACGCCGCCCGAGCGCTCGACACGCTGCTCGAGCTCGGGCTACTGGTTCGCGACGACGACGGGCACGTTCGCCAGGGCGAGCCCATCGTGTCCACGGGCCCCGAGATGCACGCGCTGCACATCGCGAACTACCACCGCATGATGATCCAGCGCGGCGCCGCGTCGATCGAGGACGTGCCCTCGGCCGAGCGCGACATCTCGGCGCTGACGCTCTGCCTCGCGCCCGATGGGCTCGCCGAGCTCAAGCGTCGGCTGCAGGCCTTCCGCCGCGAGCTCCTCGATCTGAGCGCCGAGGAGACCGACCCGGAGGTCGTCGTGCAGCTCAACATGCAGCTCTTCCCCCTCAGCCGAGCGGAGACCGAGTGAGCTCCTTCCAGCGCATCCTGATCCTCCCCTTCCTGCTCGCGTGCGTCGGTACCGAGACCGGCAACCCGTACGAAGGCGACGGCGCGTTCGGCACCGAGTCCCCGATGGGGATCGCTCCCGAGCCCATCCTCGAAGCCGGTGTGATCGGCCTCGACGCCATCACACTCACGGGTGCCGACGTCGGCGAGACCGGTTGCGACACGGTCGCGACGATCTTCGAAGGTCCGCGCGTCGTCGGTCTCACCGATCCCGAGAGGCTGACCATGACGCTCCGCGAGGGCACCTGGTGTGAGGTCGGCCTGTCCTTCACCGCGATCGGCGCGACGCCGACGCTCTCCGTGTCCGGCTCGCTCATCGATGGGTCGAGTCTCGAGGTCCAGCTGTGGGAGGGCGTCGATGTCCAACTCGTCGCGACCGAGCCGTTCGCCCTCTCGGAAGGTGAAGGAATCCACCTCGTCCTCGACATCGACCGCCTCTTCGCGACCGCCTCCCTGGGCACCGCGCCCAGGGAAGGCGGCACGGTCGTCATCGACGAGACCACCGACCCCGAGCGGGCCGCGGCCATCGCCGCGAGCTTCCCCCCAGCGCTGAGAGTCGTTCGCGACCTGAACGGTGACGGGGTCCTCGATCCGGAAGAGCGCGACGGCCCCGTTCTCGCGACGGGCGCCGAGTAGCCGCGGCTTTCTTCGGGGGGCGATCCGATTTAGGGTCGTCCCATGAGCGAGAGTGGCGGGCGGCGGAAGCGGGGATCCGGCTGGCAGAGGGCGCTCAAGCGCGTGGTCTCGGGGGCCCAGAACGCCCTGGAGATCGCTCGCATGGGCCGACTCACCGAGCCGTACCGAGCCCCCTTCGACATCCGGCATCAGGACGCGAACTACCGTCTCCGTCGCTACAAGGGTCAGCGGCTCCAGTCGGCCGCCGACCGCCCGATCCTCCTCGTCCCGCCGCTGATGGTGACCTCGGAGGTCTACGACATCGCCGAGGACATCAGCGCCGTGGGCGCGCTCCTCCGTTCGGGCGTCGACGTCTGGCTCTGCGACTTCGGCAAGCCCGAGCAGGTCGAGGGCGGCATGGACCGGACCCTCGACGACCACGTCGGCGCCGTCATCGACGCGGTGCGGCGGGTCCGCGAGATCACCGGCGAAGACGTGCACCTCGCGGGCTACTCGCAGGGCGGCATGTTCTGCTACCAGGCGGCCGCCTACCTGCGCAGCGAGGGGCTCGCGTCGGTGATCACCTTCGGCAGCCCGGTGGACATCCACCGCAACGTCCCGGGCGTGGTCGACGGCGTCGCCGCGCAGATGGTCGAGGGGCTTCAGAAGGTGCTCGACCGTCCGCTCGCCGAGCTCGAGGGGCTGCCCGGCTTCCTCACCTCGACCGGCTTCAAGCTGATGAGCGTGCGCAAGGAGGCGGGGCAGCTCGTCGACTTCGTGACCAAGCTCCACGATCGGCAGGCGCTCGAGAAGCGCGAGAGCCGGCGCCGCTTCCTCGGCGGCGAGGGCTTCGTCGCGTGGCCCGGGCCCGCGCTCCGGACCTTCATCGACGAGTTCATCGTCCACAACCGGATGCTCTCCGGCGGCTTCGTGATCGAAGGCCGCACCGTGACCCTCGCCGACATCCAGTGTCCGGTGCTCTACTTCGTCGGCGAGCGCGACGACATCGCCAAGCCCTCGTCGGTGCGCGCCGTGCAGCGCGCGGGCGTCGACGCCGAGCTCTTCGAGGTGCCGCTACAGGCGGGCCACTTCGGGCTCGTCGTGGGCAGCAAGGCGCTCAGCCAGACGTGGCCGACCGTCATCGAATGGATCCGCTGGCGCGAGCAGCACGGCCCCAAGCCGCAGCTCCTCCGTGACGAGCCGCCGCCGGAACGCCTCGAGCCCGAGGACGTGGCCTTCGAGGACTTCGACTTCGACCTCGAGCTCGTGGCCGACGCCTTCGGCGGCGCCGTCAGTCAGCTCTGGAACCGGCTGGGCAACGTCTTCGAGGACGCGGGCGACGCGCTCCAGGACCTCCGCTATCAGGTGCCGCGCTTGCGCGAGCTCGAGCAGCTCCGCCCGACCTCGCAGGTGAGCCTCGCCAAGACACTCGCCGACCGCGCCAAGAGCGACCCGAATCAGACCTTCTTCCTGCACCACGGCCGAGCGTTCACCTACGCCGAGGCCGACGGTCGCGTCGACGCGATCGTTCGTGGTCTCTGGTCCGAGGGGGTGCGCCCCGGCGACCGCATCGCGCTGGTGATGGGGCAGCGACCGTCCTACCTCTCGGCCGTCGCCGCGCTCAACCGGCTCGGAGCCGTCGCGCTCCTCATCCGCCCCGACGCGTCGGTTCGCGAGCTCCGCCGCGCCCTGCAGATGGGCGAGGCGACGGCGCTGATCACCGACCCCGAGCGCGCCGCGGCCGCCCGTACCGTCGCGAAGATGAAGGTGCTCGTCCTCGGTGGCGGCCCAGACCGGCAGCTCTCCATCGACGGCGTCGTCGACATGGAGGCCATCGACCCGGACGGCGTCGATCTGCCGGCCGACCTCCAGCTGAGCGCGGGCCTCGCGCGCGACCTGGCGATGGTCCTCTTCACGCCGGCGCGCGGCACCGAGGGCGACCTGCGCACCGCGCAGGTGACCAATGGGCGCTGGGCTTTCTCGGCGCTCGGCGCGGCGGCCGCGTGCACGCTCTCGCCGGACGACACGGTCTACGCAGCGCTGCCGCTCCACCACGCCGCCGGCATCCTGGTGACCGTCGGCGGCGCGCTCGTCGGCGGCTCACGGCTCGCGCTCGCCGAGAACGTCGGCACTGGCGCCGGCGGCTTCCCCGCCCACCTGGACGACGCAATGGAGCCCTTCTGGGCCGAGGTCCGGCGCTACGGCGCGACCGTGATCTTCTACGCCGGCGAGATGGGTCGATCGCTCGTGCTCGCGCCCTTCTCGCCGAGGGACGCGACCAACCCGGTGCGTCTCTTCGCCGGCAGCGGGATGCGCCCACGCATCTGGCGCGAGCTGCGCTCCCGCTTCGAGGTCGGTGTGCTCGAGTTCTACGCCTCGACCGAGGTCAACGCGATCATGGCCAACGCCTCCGGCGAGAAGGTCGGCTCGGTCGGTCGCCCGCTGCCGGGCAGCGCGGAGATGGCGCTCGTCCGCTGGGACTTCGAGCGCCGCGAGCCCGAGCGCGACGTCGACGGCCATCTGGTCCCCGCCGGCCTCGGCGAGGCCGGCGTGCTCGTGGCGCGCCTCGACGAGTCGATGCCCTTTGACGATCGCGACCGGCTCCTCGACGATCCGTTCGGCGACGGCGCGCGCTACTTCCTCAGCCGCGACGTCCTGCGCCGCGATGCCGATGGCGACCACAGCTTCGTCGGGCGCCTCTCCGAGGTCTACCTCGCCGACGGCGTGCTCACGTCGGTCCGCCAGATCGAGGACGCGCTCGACACCATCGACGGCGTCGCGCTCCCGGTGACCTTCATGGGCCGCATGGAGGGCGAAGAAGAGCACCGCCCGGTCGCCTACGTCGCGATGGTCGGCGACCAGACCCTCGAGCCCGCCGCGCTCGAGGCCGCGCTCGCGGATCTCCCGCGAGCCGCGTGGCCCTTCGCCGTGCGGCAGGTGGACCTCGAGTCGATTCCGCTCACGGATGGCTACCGCCCGATCAAGTCGCGGCTCGACGACCTGCCGGTGCCACGACCGGGCAGCTGGATCTTGCAGGGCGACGGCTACCGTCGCGCCGAGCGCACGTCACCGGGCGCGCACCCGAGCAGCGCCGAGTAACGCTGGCTCGTGGTAGAGCCGGGCCTCGTGTCTCGGTCCGTGTTCACGCTCGCACTCCTCGGCTGCTTCGCGGTCGGCGGTGCGCTGCGTGCGCACGACCTCGAGGGCGCGCTGGTCTGGCACGACGAGGTCTTCACGCAGGTCTTCGCCGCGGGCCACGGCGCGAGCGATTGGCTGCCGCTCTTCGATGGCGAGGTCCGGCCGATCACCGAGCTCCGCGAGGCGCGGGTGCTGGACCCCGACCGGAGCGCGCTGGACACGGCGATCGGCCTGGCGCGCGACGAGCCACAACACCCGCCGCTCTACTACGCGGCGGCGCGCGCGTTTGGGTCGGTGGTGACGGCGCCGGACGTGACCGGCGCCGCGAAGAAGTTGCGCTGGCTCTCGTGGCTCTGCTCGCTGCTGGCGATCGCGGCGATGGGGTGGTGTGCGCGAGAGGTGTTCGGTGGTCGGCGGTCGGCGGTCGACGATCGGAAGTCGGGGGTCGGCGATCGGAAGCCGGTGGTCGGCGATCGGTCGTCGGCGTCGGCGTCGGAGTCGGAGTCGGCGTCCGTTTTGCGGCCTCGGGTCCTCGCCGCCGTCGCGCTCTTCGCCGTCTCCCCCTTCCACGTCCTCTACGCGCAGGAGGCGCGCGAGTATGCGCTCTGGACCGCGTTCGTGCTCGCGTCGACGGCGGCCCTCCTTCGCGCTCGCCGCGTCGCCAGCCTGGGCAGCTGGCTGCTCTACGCCATCCTCCAGGTGATCGGCTTCTACACCTCGTTCGCGATGCTCACCGTGGCCGTGGCGCACGCCCTCTTCGTCGGTGTGCGCGACCTGCCGCGCGTCCGGGCCGATGCGAACGTGCGCCGTTCGTTCGTCCACGCCTTCGGTGCGTGGCTGCTCGGCGCGGTCCTCTTTCTCCCGTGGGCATTGCTCTTGCTCGAGCACTGGGAGGCGTTCCGGGCATCGATGGCTTGGTCTCGCGACATCGCGATCCCGCGCAGCGAGGTGCTCGCGACCTTCGGGCTCAACCTGACGCGCCCCTTCGTCGAGCTGGGCGCAGACGAGCTCTCTCTCGGTGTCGCGGTCGTCGGGTGCTTCGTGCTCACCACGCTCGCCGCGGGTCTGACCACGCTGCGCCGTCGACCGGAGGCGCTCGCGCTCGTCGTCGCGCTCTTCGTCGCGCCGCTCTTCTTCTACCTGGTGCCCGACCTGGTCGGCGGTGGCATCCGCTCGCTCTCCGCTCGCTACCTGATCCCGAGCCTCCTCGCCCTCCAGCTGGCAGCGGCGGCGATGGTGCCGACCGAGGTCGATTCGCTCACCCGCGCCGACCGCCGCGTTCGCACCTTCGCGCTCGCCGCTCTGCTCATGCTCGGCGTTTTCGGGTCGGTCCGCGCCGCGCGCTCACCCGCACCCTGGACCAAGGGCATCAGCCGCCCGCTGCCCGCGATCGCGGCGGCGCTCGAGCCGTACCCCGGCGCGCTCGTCGTGGTCGACCACGAGCGCCACCATCCCGGCACCATCCTCACCCTCAGTGGGATGCTCGCCGACACCACGCAGGTGCAGCTCCTCCCCACCGTCGAGGACTACGAGCTCGCGGACCATCCCGGGCCCGTCTTCTTACTGGACGTCTCGCCGCGCTTCCGCGACGAGCTCCGGGCCAGCGCGGGAGTCACCATCACGCCGGTCAGCGAGCATCTGCACGCCACCCTCTATCGGGTGCAGCGCCGCTGAGTGCGCTCCTTCCATCCATCGGAAATCGCAGCGCGGGCCGATACGCGATAGCGTCGCGCACCCAGGAGACGGATGGACCAACGACATCAGGAATATCTCGCCTACTACGAGGCGCGGCTACGAAACGTCGCGGGCAATCCGCTCTATCCCCACACGGAGGCGGCGGAGCGGGCGCTCTGCGACGCGCTTCGGAGCGCACCGACCCTCGAGGCGTTTCGCGAGCGGCTCGAGCGAGAGAAGCTCGAGGTCGCTTGCGCGGTGGCGCGGGTGCGCGACCAGGCGACGGCGCGCGCCGCGCTCTACGACGAGCTCGAGGAGCCGGTGCGTGCAGGTCCCGAGAAGGCGGTCCTCGCGCTCCTCGACAGCCGTGCGTTCACCGACGTTCAGAGTCTGACCGAGGCGGTGGGGGCCATCGAAGGGGAGTGGCGCCAGCGGATCGCCGCGGACGAGACGCTCATCGAGGAGCTCTGGAGCGACTGGAAGATCCTCGAGGACGTCGAGGAGTGCGAGCAGGCGATCGTGCCCCATGCGTGGCACCCGGAGCGGCTCGAGCGGGCGGCGCGGGAGCGGCGGACCGGAGCCGAGCACCATCACCAGGTCACGCTCCCCGAGACGCGCAAGTTCATCCCCGACTACCAGCCGGACTACCAGGCCCTCTGGCAGGTCCGGCATCGGCGCAAGATGCCGCTGGCCGATCCCATCGTGCAGCGACGCATCGCATGCCATCGCCGCTATCGGGGGATCGACTGATGCCGGTGGATCCGATGATCGTGAACCCGACCCTCGGCCCCTTCCGCAAGATGCTCGCGGAGGTGAAGGGCAAGGGGCTGAGCGGCCCCGACGTCGATCAGATGGCCGCGGTGCTGGGGCGGATGGAGACGCTGGCGCAGCAGATGGGCGACGTGACCGCCTACATGGGTCAGCTCACGCAGGAGAACAGCTTCCAGCAGTTCAGCGACGCGTACTCGCGAGTGCTCGCCGGAGCCGCGCGCGCGGCAGCGAAGGACATGAGCGACGAGGAGCTGCTCGCGCAGACGCTCGGAGCCTACGAGAAGGCCCTGCAGACCCATCGGAGCGGACAGGCCGGCGACGCGGCCGCGCACACCATTCCCACGTTGGAGCGAATTCTCGCGCTCGGGCGCTCGGGCGTGAGCTATCCCGTCTTCCTGCGCCAGGTCGAAGAGCAGGGGCTCATGCGCGCGCTCTCGGGCTCCGCGGGGGCGACGCGCGAGGCGCTGGAGAAGGACCTCGCCTTCGCGAAGGAGTCGTGGTTTCCGGTGCGGGTGGAGCAGGCGGAGCGGATCCTCGCCGCGTACGATCAGCTCGTCGCCGAGGCTCCCTTCGGTCAGCCGGATCCGCTCTCCCTCGAGCTCGCTCGGAAGCGGATCGAGTGGGAGCTCGAGCCGCTGCATCGTCGATGGACGGCCGTGGTCGACCGCTGGTCGCACGTGCTCGAGCTCCTGGTGGATTGGCTCGACGCCCACACCTCGTTCGCGCCCGGCGACGAACGCTGGTGTCCCCCCGACGGGAACCCCGCGAAGGCCGAGCACAACATCCGCCGCACCAAGGAGTGCGCGCCCGGAGACGTCGGCTACCGCCTGGCGATCCTGGGGGAGTACTTCCAGCTCGGCTTCGACGACATCTTTACCCACGAGACCTTCCGCACCGAGTACACGGCGCGGCGGGTGCATTGGTCGGACGCGCGCCTCGCGTTGATCCGCGAGACCTTTCCGCACTGCGTCCTCGGAGGCGTCGCTCCCGCCGCGCTCGTCGCGCGCGCGGAGCAGCTCCACCCGCACGGTGACGTGCGACCCGACGCCGGCAAAGCGCCCCCCTGGGGCACGCCGCTGGCGACTCCCTTCGGCTGAGCGCGCGCCCGTCTCAGTTCCCGCGGCGGCGGTCGATCGCCTCCCCCACGCGCTCGACCGACTCGTCGGCGGCCATGCCCACGGTTCCTTCGACGAAGCGGTCGGAGAGCTCGTTGGTCACCAGGCGCACCTCGGCGCGCCCCTCGGTCAGCTCCACCGTGGCGTCGCCGTCCTCCGCCTGGAGCGTGCCGGAGAAGGTACAGCTGAGTACGAGGTCCTCGAGGCTCTGACACTCGAGCGTGTCGTCGTTGACCATCCGGTTGTAGACGTTCCCCGCTTCGTCGGCGTAGCGGATCCCGGGCATCCGCTGTGCGGACCGGAGCATGTCGCGGCCGCTTCCGCCTCGCTGGAGGCCGAACTTGAAGAACATCGGCAGCTCCTCCTGACGCACGTCCCAGCCGAGCAGAGTGATCTCGAGCTTCGCCTCCGAGTCGGCGCTCGGATGGGCCTGCATGTGGGTGACCCGGGTGAGCACCTGGTTGTCGTGCGCGGGCAGGTACTCGAAGCGCTTCAGCTCCCCATCGACCTTGGCCTCGATGAAGCCGGTGGTAGTCTCTTCCGCTTCCGCTTCTGCTTCCGGCTGGCTGGGCACGGGCACGTTCGGAGTGTTGGCGGCTTCGGTGCTCGGAGGTTCCGTGGTCGGTTCGTCGTCGCAGGCCATACAGAGGGCGAGGAGAATCAGGATCGTTCGCATGGACCGAGCCTCCCATCCGAAGCAGCGAGGTTGAAGTCCCCAGTGCTGGACGTTCGAGGCCGTCGAATCCAGCGACTACTGGGCCCAATTCGCGGGTTCGGCGTCACCGAGTCCGAAGAGCGCGTCGAGCCCGGACCGCGGCGCTGCGTCCCAGCGGGAGATGCGGACGTCGCGGAACGATGCGGCCGTGGGCATCGCGTCTGCGTCGAGCGGCCCCGCGAGGTCGGCGCTGCAGGTCGCCCACGCGTTCATGTGGAAGACCATCGGGAGCTGCGGGATCGGCGTCGGCTCTCCGGAGCGGCGCACGTGGATCAGGCGGTCGTCGGCGAACCAGCGGATCTCTTCCGCGTCCCACTCGATCGCGTAGGTGTGGAAGCCCTCGGCCGCGTCGAAGCCGAGGTCGACTACCACCGGCGTGCCGAAGTGACCGTAGTTGTAGAGGTCGCCCTCGTCGCCGGGGTTGTAATAGACGTTGAGCAGCGCCTTGGTGGTGTCCTTGCCGACGAACTCGAAATCGATCTCCTGCCAGGGATCGAAGCGATAGAGGAAGAAGGCGCTGACCACACCGGAGGCCGGGCTCGCTTTCAGCGTCACCTCGAAGCGGCCGAAGCGGAACTCGCCGTCCTCGCCCGTCGAGAGAGAGCCGGACGTGAAGCGGCGGTCTTCGCGGTCCTCTTCACGGAGCGCGAAGGTCACGCCCTCGGCGCTCGTCTCCACGTTGCCCGGCGTGAAGTACGACTCGTTGCACGGGAAGGTCGCGTCGCCGCGCTGCCAGAAGGACTCGTCGACCTCCGTCATCGCGTCTTCCCGGATCAACGTCGGCGAGCCGGTGCGCAGGGCGAAGCGCGGGCCGCCGTCGCAGTGAGCGGTCGCCTGGTCGTCGATCCAGGGGAGGTCGTCGGCCTCGTGCCGTTCGCAGCGGAGCTCGCTCGCGGCCACCACGCGTTCCGGCCAGCCGAAGATGCCCGCCGCGAAGGCCACCACGGCGAGACCGCCGAGCAGCACGCCGCCCCAGCGGCGCGGCTCTTCGCCGGGCTGTAGGACGAGGCCGCCGCCGAGACGCCAGCTCTCACGCAGACCGATGGGCTCGACGTCGCCGTTCGGTCCGTCGTTCCGGCTCCGCGCCACCTTCCGCCAGCGCTGACGGTCGATGAACGCATCGAGACAACCGAGCAGCGCGCCCGCGCCGTCGAGGTAGAAGGCGACGGGGTAGGTGAGCACCAGCCCGAGCGCCGTGCCGAGACCGAGCTGCCGGAAACGGATCAACCCGACGACCAGGAGCACGAGCGGCGCGGCGAAGGCGGCCAGGGTCAGGGGCTCGATGTACGCGACGCTCGGGTCGAGCGGGAGCGACGCACGCTGCGCATCCCCGGTGACCAGCGCGAGCACGACGTTCGACGCGATGAGCATCGCCGGCGCGAGCCACACGAAGAGCACGGCGACCTCGAGCCCGCGATGGAGCCCGCCCTTGGTCCGCTGCGAGCGCCCGACCAGCACCGCGAGGAAGAACGCCGAGATCAGGCTCGCGACGATCGAGCGCTGCGGGAGCCCCTCGAGGAAGAGCAGCCCCACCATCAGGTGGAGCGCGAACACCGGGACGATCACCAGGTAGTGCAACCCGTGAAAGAGGAACTGCACCTTGGAGAGGAGCGGCAGCCGCGCCTTCCAGAGCTTCGGCAGGTGCCGCAGGAAGGCCTCGGTGTGCCCGTTCGCCCAGCGGCGCCGACGAGCGAGGAAGCTGTAGAGATCGGGCGAGACTTCTTCCGCCGAGCCGTAGCTCGGATCGGCCACGATCAGCTCGCCCTCGAAGAAGGTCGCGTAGCTGAAGTCGATGTCCTCGGTGAGCACGTCGCGCAGCGGGTGCTCGCGCAGGAGCCCGGTCTCCATCACCGCGGTGGTGCCGGTGAAGAAGACGCTGAGTCCCATTCGATCGAAGGCGACGTTCAGGAGCTCGCAGCCGACGTGCTGCTGGAGCGAGTCCCAGAAGCGGAAGAGCCCACGCGCCGCGAGCGGGTAGCGGCGCCCCTGGACCATTCGGGTCGGCCTGCCCTCGGACCGGGCGCGGGCGATGCAGCCGAGCGCGGAGCGGAGCCACTGCCGATGAGCCACGTGATCGGCGTCGAGAATGGCCGTCCATGGCGTGTCGGTGTCCTGGATGGCGGCACGGATCTTCGCGGCCTTGCCGTGCTCGCCGACCAGCACGATCTCCACTCGCCGACCAGGCGCGGGCTCGGCGGTCAGGCCCTCGCCCATCCCGAAGGCCTCGCGGACGGGGGCGAGGGCGGTGTCGTCCTCATCGCAGATCAGCAATCGGGCGACGACCGGTCCCGCGTGGTCCTGCGCGACGATCGAGCGCAGGCATTGCACCGCGCCTTCGCCTTCGTCGCGGGCCGGCACCAGGACGGTCACCGGCTCCGGCTCGGCCACGGGCGGCTCGGGCCGCCGACGGTGACCCAGGAAGATCAGCGCACAGAGGTAGTGGCCCGCGGCGTACACCACGAGCGCCAGGCTCAGTGCCGTGACGAGATCCACCATCGCGTGCCGGGACGTATACCGGCGATGCAGGATTCGGTCGAACCCCGACAAATCTCCCCTCGAAGGTGACATCGGAGTCGCTCGCGGGTGTCCCCGGACGCTGGTGGCTGGTCCGATTCGTGCCACCATGGGCGGACGTGACTCGTTTGCTCCCCGTCCTGGCCCTCCTGGTGGCGTGTCCACCGGGGGTCGACACCACCTGGGACCCCGCCTACGACGCGACCGACACCGGGTGGCTCCTCAGCACATGGAGCCCCGACGGAGACGTGCGCTACGCAGTCGGCGGCCAGCCCGAGGCCGGCGTCGTCATGAGCGACGCCGGTGGGGAGTGGGCCCCCGTCGACACCGGCCTCGACGTGCCCCTCCTCAACTGGGTGTATGGCTTCGGGCCCGACGATCTCTGGGTCGTCGGCAATGGCGGGACCATCCTCCACTGGGACGGATCCGCGTGGAGCGCCATCGAATCCAGCACCACCGAGGACCTCTGGGGCGTGTGGGGCGCCTCACCCAGCGACATCTGGGCGGTCGGCGGCAGCGGCTTCCCGGAGGCGACCGCGACCCTGCTCCACTACGACGGGGCGGCGTGGGCGACCGTCGAGCTTCCGACGCTGGAACGCCCCGGAGTGCGGGCGCTCTTCAAGGTGTGGGGCACGGGCGCGGACGACGTCTTCATCGTGGGTCAGCGCGGCACGCTCCTTCGCTGGGATGGCTCGACGCTGCGTGAGGAGCTCGTGGGTACCAGCGACGATCTGATCAGCGTCTGGGGTACGGGTCCGGATCGCGTCGCCGTCGTCGGTGGTCGCTCCAACGGTGTCATCAGCGTCTGGGATGGCACGGAGTGGCGCACGCAGAGCCTCTCGCCCTTGCCGGGTCTGAACGGCATCTGGATGGGCGACCGCGACACGATCCACGTCGTCGGCATCGAGGGGACGATCGCCACCGTCGACTTCGAGAGCCTCGAATACGAGGAGGCGCTCCCCGCCACCTTCGAGACCTTTCACGCGGTCTTCGGCGATGCGAGCCGCCGCCTGACGGCGGTTGGCGGGAACTTTGCTTCGTCGTCCGGCGAGTATGTCGGAATCGCTTACGAACGACAGCTGGCGGGTGGCGAGTAGGCTCGCGCTGGCGTCCGTGCTGATGGGAGCCCTCGCCGCTTGTCCGGGAGACCCCAAGCCCGCCGAGGGCATCTACGCGCCGATGGGCGAGCCCATCCCGAGCGCCACGCCGGAGCAGCTCGAGACCTTCGCCCGCGGCGAGGAGGTGGCGACGCGGCGCTTCTCACCGACCGACGGGCTCGGACCCACGTTCAACGTCACCTTCTGCGCGGCCTGTCACGAGAAGCCGGTCTTCGGTGGCGCGGGCGCGCACTACCGCGACTTCCTCCTCGTCGGTCAGACCTTCCCGGACGGCTCGCGGGTGGAGCTCGGCGTCAACGGCGTCCTCGACCAGTTCCACGTCGACGGCAGCCGCGTTCCGACGCCCGAGGGCGCGAACCACTTCGCGACGCGCAACCCGATCCCCTTCTTCGGCGTCGGTCTGATCGCCGAGCTCCCCGACGAGGCGATCCTCGCCAACGCCGACCCCGCCGACCGCGACGGTGACGGCATCAGCGGCCGCCCGAACTACGAGCGTGGTTTCGTCGCGCGCTTCGGTCGCAAGTCGCAGACGCTCAGCATCGAAGGCTTCCTTCGCGGGCCGCTCTTCAACCACCTCGGCATCACCACCGACCCGCTCCCGCCGGAGCTCGCCGCGGCGCTGCCGGTGCCGGTCGAGGTCGTCGAGGAGCCTGCGAGCCGCGGCGATGCGCTCATCGGTCGGCGTTCGGATGCTCAGGCGACGATCCCGCCCGGCGTGCGCACCACCGACGACGACGGCGTCCCCGACCCCGAGCTGAGCGTCGAGGACCTCTACGACCTCGTGAGCTGGGCGATGCTCCTCGCGCCGCCCGAGCCCGACGAGCCGACCGCGGAGACCGAGGCGGGTCATCTGCTCTTCGAGGAAGCCAACTGCAGTGGCTGTCACGTCGAGTCGCTGAAGGGACCGCGCGGCCTGATCTTCCCGTACTCGGACTTCCTCATCCACGACATGGGCCCCGAGCTCGCGGACGGCATCCTGATGCTCGACGCCACGGGCTCCGAGTTCCGCACGCAACCGCTCTGGGGCGTGAGCCCGGTCGGACCCTACCTGCACGACGGACGCGCCGACAGCCTCGACGACGCCATCCGCATGCACGGTGGCGAAGCCCAGGCGGCGGCGGATGCCTATGCGGCGATGAGCGAGACCGAACGGGGTCAGCTCGTCGCCTTCCTCGAGTCGCTCGGCGGCGCCGACCAACACAGCGATGGTCTCCTGCCGCCCGACGCCGCGGTTCCGCCCGCGGGCGAGTACGGCGGGCCGCGACGAGAGCTCACCGCCGACGAGATGGCCGAGTACGAGCTCGGCCGCGCGGTCTTCGATCGCGACTTCCCGATCACGGAAGGCCTCGGTCCCTCGTTCAACGGCGACTCGTGCCGCGCCTGTCACTTCGATCCGATCATCGGTGGCGCCGGTCCCTCGGACGTCGACGTCTCGCGCCACGGCTCCATCGTGGACGGCGTCTTCGAGATCCCGTCGACCGGAACCACGATGGCGCACCGACACGCGCTCGACTCCGTGCGTCCCGCCTTCGACGCCGACACCAACGTCACCGAGCTCCGGCAGACGCCGACCACGCTCGGCCTCGGCGCGATCGACGACATCCCCGAGTCGGTGATCCTCGCGAACGAGGATCCCAACGACCTCGACGCCGACGGGATCAGCGGGCGGGCGCACATCCTCGGGGACGGCCGGCTGGGTCGATTCGGGTGGAAGGCCAACGTGCCCTCGGTGATCGAGTTCGTCCGCGACGGCCTCACCAACGAGATGGGCGTGACCCTTCCGCCGCAGGAGGGTCTGACCTTCGGCGCGACCAGCGACGACGACGAGTGGGCGGACCCGGAGATCGACCTCGCCTCGATGGAAGCGCTCGGCTTCTTCATCGCGATGCAGGCGCCGCCCCCGCGAGCTCACGAGAACCCGACGATGGAGGACGTCGGCGAAGCGACCTTCGGCACGATCGGCTGCACGGACTGTCACATGGTGCTCGAGGACTCGAGCGGCGCGCCGGTGCCGCTCTACTCGGACATCCTGTTGCACGACGTCGCCGAGGAGGGCGCGTTCGGCATCGCCGACGGTGACGCCGGCTTCCGGGAGTTTCGCACCGCGCCGCTGTGGGGGCTCGCGACCAGCGCGCCCTACATGCACGACGGCCGCGCCGAGACCGTCGAAGAGGCCATCGCGGCGCACGCCGGTGAGGCGCTCGGGTCGCGACAGGCCTACGAAGCGCTCGACGCGAGCGCGCGCGAGGCGCTCATCGCCTTCCTCCGATCGCTCTGATGCGCGCAGCGTTGACGTTCTTGCTCCTCGCGGGCTGCGGTGACGACATCGTCGCGATCGGTGACCCGGTCGTCCTCGAGGTGAGCGTGCGGCGCGCCGAGACCGCCGCCGCGCGCATGGAGGGGTTGCGCGGCAAGACCCTCGACTCCGGCGAGGGGCTGCTCATCGCGTTCCCCGTCGAGGACGAGCTCTGCATCACCAACGCTGGCGTGACCCAGTCGATCGACGCGGTGTTCATCGACGCGACCGCGACCGTCGCGCAGGTCGAGCGCGCCATCCCTGCGGGCGACGACACCATCCGATGCGCGACCGCCCAGTGGATTCTCGAGGTGCTCGCGGACGAGGCGAGGGAGGTCGACGCCGGCATGCTCGCCGACGGGCTCTGATCACTCCATCGGCGGCGGGAGCAGGTTGTCGCGGCGGAAGCGCTCGACGGCCATGTCGATGAAGTGGCGGACCCGCGGTGAGAGCAGGCCGCGGCCGAGGTAGACCAGGCGGACGTCGCCGAAGGGCGCCTGGAAGCCCTGGAGCACGGGCTCGAGGAGGCCGGCCTCGATGAGCGGCTTCGCGGCGAAGGCGGGTAGGTTCACGATGCCCGCGTCGGCCACGGCGAGACGGCGAGCGGTCGGCAGATGGTTCACTCGGAGTCGGCTCTCGATCGGGAACCACTTCATGGCGTCGTCGATCATGAAGAGCCAACGGCTCGCGCTGCTCTCCGGAAGGAGCGTGATGCAGTCGTGCTGCTCGAGCTCGTTCGGGTGCACCGGGCGGCCGCGCGCCTCGAGGTAGCTCGGGCTCGCGCAGTAGGACATCGACGCGGGTCCGAGCGCGGTGGCGACCAGCGACGAGTCCGCCATGGCGCCGACGCGGAAGGCGACGTCGAAGCCCTCCTCGACGAGGTCGACCTTTCGCTGCGTGAGCATCAGCTCGACCGTCACGCCCGGGTGGGCTTGTCGGTAGTCGTGGACCAGGTCCGCGAGAAAGGCCTCGCCGAAGAGCGGGTCGGCGGTGACGCGAAGGGTGCCGAGCACCTGGTCGCTTTGATCGGTGACCGCCTGGTTGGCGTCGTCCGCCATCTTCACGATCTGAGCGCAGCGCGTCGCGTAGGCGCGGCCCACGTCGGTCAGGCGCATCGAGCGCGTGGTCCGGTGCAGGAGGCGCACGCCGAGCTCGCTCTCGAGGGCGGCGACCCGGCGGGACACGGTCTGCTTGGGCACCCCGAGGTCCTCGGCGGCGGCGGTGAAGCTCAGCCGCTCGGCGACCGCCGCGAAGAGCCGCATGTCGTCGATGCGCACGGCCCGAGCATGCGCTTGGAGAACGTCATTGTCACGCCCG
The DNA here is from genome assembly GCA_017644045.1 of Deltaproteobacteria bacterium. Taxonomy (GTDB): domain Bacteria; phylum Myxococcota_A; class Polyangia; order Polyangiales; family Houyiibacteriaceae; genus UBA1660. Next base: position 54,609 of record JAEPMI010000004.1, on the reverse strand, counting down.
CGAGACGATGGGCCGTGTTGCCACCGGATTGTCGCTCCGAGGGCGGATCATGTACCGACCCGCGGGGGCGTCTTCGAAGCCCAGGCTACGGTAGAGCTCGTGCGCATCGGCGGTGCCGAGCAGCCACTTCCGCACGTCGGCGAAGCGCGGATGCTCGACCACGAAGCGCACCATCGCGCGGCCGAGGCCACGGTGTCGGTGGGCCTCGTCGACGAAGACGTCACCGAGCCAGGCAAGGGTGACCTCGTCGGTGACGACGCGAGCGATCGCCACCTGGGTGCCTTTCGCGTCGTAGACGCCGACGAGGAAGGCGGCGTGCAGCGAACGCAGCAAGCGCTCTTCGGTGAGGCTCTGGCCCCAGTACGACTCGTCGCGGATCCATCGCAGCACGCGGTCGAGGTCGAGCCGGGTCGGGTCGGTGTCGATGGTGTACTCGCCGACCTGGAACGACCCGCCGAGCCGCGGCGCTCGGGCGAGGATCGCTGCGCGGAGCGCCGGCGAGCGAACGGCGTCGATGGTCTCCGGCGGGCCGGCGCGAAGCGCGAGTGGGAGGACACCGGTCCAGGCGGGCACGAGCGCGTCGTCCTCGTTCGTGCTGGGTGGTCCGGTGCGCACCTTCACGGACGCCTCGGTGAGATCCATGGCCATCACGCGGGTGGCGCGGCTCTCGCTCGGGTTCGGGGAGCGAGCCTCGGCGCTCCGACCAGGGAGCGCGTGGTCGGTGATCGCGTCGAGCGCCGCGGCGATCTCGGCCGGGTCGTCGACGGCATGGAGCGGTCCGAAGGCCACTGCGCTGCGGTAGTTCATCGAGTGGCGGAAGGTGGACTTCGCGAGCACCAGCCCGTCGAGGTGGGTCGCGACCACGCACGCATCACCCTGGCCCAGCGCCTTCAGCAAGCCGTTGGCCACCGCGCCATGCAGGTAGAGTCGCTCGCCGATGCGACCGAAGGCCATGGGCAGTACGAGCGGGCCGCGCTCGGTGGCCACGCCGACGTGGACGATCATCGCCTCGTCCAGCACGGCGTGCAGGTCCTCGGGGCGAGCGCGCTCCGGATGGCGACGGAGCGTGGTGCGGCTTCTCTTCGAATCGCTCATGGCCGACACCATGTCGAGTGACTGGTCTGTCAAAAAGGTCCAGAATGCAGAAGTCAGATGGACCAGTGGACCTTCGAGCTCGCGGGCGGCGATCGCCCGCTCTTCCTGCGCTTGGCGGACGCGGTCGCCCGCGACATCCGTCGTGGGCGGTTGGCGCCGGGCGACCGGTTGCCGGGGTCGCGGCGTGTGGCCGACCAGCTCGGACTCCATCGGAACACGGTGCTCGCGGCGTGGCGGGAGCTGGAGCGGGAAGGGTGGATCGAGACCGAAGCCGCCCGTGGGACCTTCGTCGCTCGGACGTTGCCGGAGCTCGAGGTGGCGACGCGCTCGCGTTCCTCGCGTGAGGCGGGCTTCGACGTCGAGGCGGTGGCGACCGACTGGTCCCCGCGGCCAAAGGGGGCGCTGCCATTGCTCGGCGGGCTGCCGGACCTGCGACACCTCCCTCGGACCGCGATCGCACGGGCCTATCGCCGGGCGCTGCGACGGAAGGGCATCCTGGACTACGGCGACCCCGCCGGCGATCCCGGGTTGCGGCGCGCGCTCGCGGGTCGATTGGCTGCGGCTCGGGGGCTGGCGGTGGAGCCCGACGCGATCCTGGTCACGCGCGGAAGCCAGATGGCCTTCGAGCTGGTCGCCCGGGCGATGCTGCGCCCCGGCGATCGCGTGGCGGTCGAGGCGCTCGGCTATCGACCCGCGTGGCGTGCGCTCGGTTCGAGTGGCGCCGAGCTCGTGCCGATCCGCGTGGACGAGCAGGGCATCGACGTGGACCGACTGGAAGCGGCGTTGGCGGAGGGACCACTGCGGGCGATCTACCTCACGCCGCACCACCAGTACCCGACCACCGCGACCCTCTCGCCTGCGCGTCGGATGCGGCTGCTGCGGCTGGCGGCGCGGCATCGCGTCGCGGTGATCGAAGACGACTACGACCACGAGTTCCACTACGAGGGGCGGCCGGTGCTCCCGCTCGGTGCGCGAGACGACCACGGCGTGGTGATCCACGTGGGGACGCTCTCGAAGGTGCTGGCACCGGCGTTCCGGATCGGCTGGGTCGTGGCTCCGTCGCCGCTGCACGACGCGTTGGTCGGCGCGCGGACCTTCATCGATCGCATGGGAGACCCGGCCATAGAGCACGCCGTCGGGGAGCTCATCGAGGAGGGCGAGTTGCACCGCCACACCCTGCGCGCGCGGCGTCGCTATCGGCGGCGGCGCGATGCGATGGTCGAGCTGTTGACGGAGGCCTTCGGCGACCGGCTGCGCTTTCGCGTGCCGCGCGGCGGGATGGCGCTGTGGGCGCGTGCGCGGGGGGTGGACGTGGACGAGTGGGCGCGTCGGGCGGAGGACATGGGGGTGATCGTGCAGTCCTCGCGACTCTTCACCTTCCGTGGGCGGCCGCGACGGGCGGTCCGGCTGGGGTATGCCGCGCTCGAGCCCGACGAGCTGCGGGAGGCGGTCAGGCGGCTCCGGCGCGCGTGGCCGGGAGCGTGAGGATCTCGGCGCCGCGGCGAGTCACCAGCAACGTGTGCTCGAATTGCGCCGCCAGGGATCCGTCGGGCGTTCGCAGGGTCCAGCCGTCGTCGTCTTCGGTCAGCTCGGGCGAGCCGAGCACGATGATGGGCTCGACGGTGAGCGCCATGCCCTCGCGAAGGCGGACCCCGCGTCCGCGCGTCCCGAAGTGATCCACGTGTGGCGCCTGGTGCATCTTCCGCCCGATGCCGTGCCCACCGACCATGCGGACCACGTCGCAGCCCTCGGCCTTCGCGAGGGTCTCGACCGCGTAGCCCACGTCGCCGAGCCGAGCGCCGTGGCGGACCTGCGCGATCCCCGCCTCCATGCATCGTCGCGCGACCTCCACCACGTGCCGCGCTTCGGCCGACGGCTCTCCGATCACGAAGGTCCGGCACGTGTCGCCATGCCAGCCGTCGAGCTCGCTGGTGACGTCCACGCTCACCACGCTCCCCGGCTCGAGCACCTGGTCGCCCGGGATTCCGTGGCACGCCACGTCGTCGATGCTCACGCACACCGTCGCCGGAAACCCGTGGTACCCGAGCTGCGCCGGGCGAGCTCCACGAGCCTCCGTGTCTACCCGCACCAGCTCGTCGATGTCCCGCGCGCGCATTCCCGGCCTCAACGCTCGCCCGACCCGCTCGAGCGTCGCCGCCGCCACGGCCCCAGCTCGTCGCATCGCCTCCACCTCACGCCCCGACAACAGCTCCATCCCCCCATCCTCCGCCACCCACACCACCCCATCCAATACCCATTGGGTATCGGGGACAGGATCACCCCCCGGAACCCCCTACGTTTGCGGGCGATCCGAGCACGAAATGCAAACTGTCACGGCACCGGGTGCCACGAGAGTCTTCGAACCGCCACGGCACCGGGTGCCGGGAACAGTTTGCATTTCGTGTCCGCAGCCCCCTGTTTGTGCGGGGGATCCGGGGGGCGATCCTGTCCCCGGGTTTCATGGCATGCTGGGACGGTGAGCCTGTCGCAGATCGAGTACTTCGTGGCCGTCGCGGAAGAGGGGCACGTGGGGCGTGCGGCGAAGCGGGTGCACATCAGTCAGCCGCCGCTCTCGCGGCAGATCCGGGCGCTCGAGGACGAGCTCGGAACGCCGCTCTTCGAGCGTACGCCGCGCGGCATGCGACTGCTGCCCGCGGGTGAGCGCTTCCTGACTCACGCGAGAGGGATCCTCCGCGCGATCGACGCGGCGCGGGACGCCGTGCTCGAGTAGCGGCTACTCCGCGAAGCAGGTCTGGATGCCGTCGACCACCACGTCGGGGTTGGCGGTCGCCAGTCGACAGGCGTCGCCCATCAGCTCGAGCTCGCCGCCTGCACCATCGCGCCACTGCCAACCGTCGATGGGATCCTCGGGGATGGGAACGCCGTCGACCCGCACCTGGACCTGCAGGCCCGGCGTCGGCACGAAGTCGGTCACCAGGAGACAGCGCCCGACCGACGCCGTGATCTCGCCGAGTGCCTCTTCGAGGTCCGTGCGATCCCGTACGTCGTAGAAGCGCCGGCTCGAGCCCACCGGTCGTGGCCGGCCGCCGGCCACGGCCATGTCGTCGAGCACCTCGGCGAGGTCCGGGCGGGTCGGGTCATCGAAACCGACCAGGAAGATCGGGATGCCGTCGTCGGCGATGTCGCCGATCACGCGGATGGCGCGCTCGTCGTCGAGACAGTTCACGCGCCCGAAGGTCGGGTCCAGGCAGCTCATCGGGAGCCCGGCGCAGTCGCACTCACCGAGCGGGCCGGGCGGGGGGTTGCAGTTCGGGCCGCCATCGGTGGCGAGCACGATGAACTGAGGCACGTCCGGGTCCGTGCGCGCGCGGAGGAAATCCGCCGAGACCTGGAGAGCGTCGACGGTCGGCGTGCCGCCGAAGGGGTCGGTGTCGCGGAAGACGCGCACGATGCGGTTCGCGGAGCCAGGGCCCGGCGCGACCTCGACCTCGGTGGTCACGATGCACACGTCCTCCGGCCCGAGCATGCCGCCGGGGTCCACGACCTCGGGGAAGAACTTGCCGCCCGCGGTGATGAGCGGCTCTCCGCGCAGGCTGTCCTCGAGCACTTCGCCGAGGATCTGCCAGCGAGAGCGCGACGGGTCGTCCGGCGGTAGCCCGTCGAGGCCGAGGGCCATCGAGGTCGAGCGGTCGATGGTGAAGATGACCTCGGCCGGTCGCGGCGCGAGTGGGAAGGGCACGTCCATGCACCCGTCGACCGTCGGCAGGTCGGGCATGTCCGGGTCCATGCCCATGTCGGCGTCCTCGCCGAGGTCCGGCACGAGCAGTCCGGTCTTCGCGCCGCAGGCGAGCAGGAGGAGTGCCAGGGGAACGGAGCGAAGGAAGCGCACGAGAGCCAACCTAGCGGAGCCGGGAGCGTTTCGCGACTGGCGAAGGTCGTTCGCGGTCGGCTCCGCCGACAGTTTTCATTTTCCGCTCGGAACGCCCTGTGTTTGCGGGGGATCCGGAGGGGGGGAGTGTCCCCGGGGTCAGGCGGCGGATTGGGCGGCCTTGGCGGGGATGCGGTCCATGGCGCGTTCGGCGAGGGCGGTGATGGTCAGGCTGGGGTTCACGCCGGGGTTGGCGCTCATGGCCGAGCCGTCGATGACGTACATGCCCTCGTAGCCGAAGACCTGATGGTTCTTGTCGATGACGCCCTCGCTCGCGTCGGTCCCCATGCAGCAGCCGCCGAGGATGTGGGCGGTCGAGGGCACCCCGAGGAGGGTCTCGGTGAACATGGTCGCGGCCACACCCTTCACCTTCTTCGCGAAGCTGAGCGCGAGCTCGGTCGCCTCCGGGATGAACGCCTTCGGCGCCTCGGTGCCTTCGTCGAGCTCCGTGACCAACCCCTTCCGGAAACCGGTGAAGGCGCTGCGGCCGAGCTTCATGGTCAGCGTCCCCTCGAGGGTCCGCATGTAGAGCAGGATCTGACTCGCCTTCGCGTAGTCCTTCACCGTCATCGCCTTGGCCCAGCGCACGGGGTGCCGCGCGAAGCCGCGCAGCGCTCCGGCCAGCCGACTCCCGATGGTGCTCCCCGGCGCGTGCGGCAGGGTCATCAGCCGGAAGAAGCCGCTCCCCTTGCCGTAGCGCACGGGCTCGATGTGGCTGTGCTCGTCGGTGTGCAGGATCGAGGTGATCGCGACGCCCTTGGTGAAGTCCGCGCCCTCCTCGGGCGAGATGACCCCGAAGAGCGCTTCGCTGTTGGTCCGCACCATCTGCCCGAGCCGGTCCGAGAGCTTCGGCAGACCGCTCGGATCCTCCTTCATCTTGAGCAGCAAGGGGAGGGTGCCCATCACGCCGCCGCTGAAGACGACCTTGTCCGCGGTGAAGACGCGCCGACCGCCCCGACCGAAGCTGCCCTTGGTGTCGATGCGGTACGTGCCGTTCGACTCCTGAGTCACGTGCGTGACCTCGGTCTCTGGCTCGATGCGGCAGCCGAGCCCTTCGGCCAGGTAGAGGTAGTTCCGGTCGAGCGTGTTCTTCGCGCCGACCTGACAGCCGGTCATGCACGCGCCGCAGTGGGTGCAGCCGACGCGGTCGGGACCCTTGCCGTCGAAGTAGGGGTCCGGGACCTTCACGCCCGGCTTGCCGAAGAAGACCGCGACCTCGGTCGGGTGGAAGTCCTCCTTGCGGCCCATGTCCTCGGCGATCTCTTCGAGGATCGCGTCGCCCTTGGTCCGCACCGGGTTCTCGGTCGAGCCGAGCATGAAGCGCGCCTTCTCGTAGAAGGGCTTCAGCTCCTTGTTCCAGTCCGCCAGGTGCGCCCAGCTCTTCGCCTGGAAGAAGCCGAGCTTCGGGGTCGGCAGCGTGTTCGCGTAGACCAGCGAGCCACCGCCCACGCCCACGCCGTGGAAGATCGTCACGTGCTCCATGAAGGACATCTGGAAGATGCCCTTGAGCCCCGCGGCCGGCATCCAGAGCCACTTCTTCAGGTCCCAGTTGGTCTTCGGGAAGTCCTTGGGCTCGAAGCGCTTGCCCTTCTCGAGGACACAGACCGAGTAGCCTTTCTCCGAGAGACGCAGCGCCGAGACGCTGCCCCCGAAGCCGGAGCCGATGACGATGAAGTCGTAGTGCTGGGGAGCGGCCATGGAGCCGCGATGGTAGGGGCACCCAGTGTCAAAGTCGACCGGCCAATCGGCCGGTTCCGGGGTCTTCCGCGCCGATCCCGGTCCCGGCGCGAGCGCGCTCGTGGTACACGTCGGGCCTCTCTATCCCGAGTGATTCAGGGGGCGGTGCATGGGCGAGACACTGGAACGGCGGTTGGAGCGACTCGAGCTCCTCTACGAAGTGGGCATCGCCCTTTCCGCCGAGGACGACAAGGACCGTCTCGTCGAGCGGATCCTCCTCGTGGCCAAGGACCTCTGCAACGCGGACGGAGGGACGCTCTACCTGCGCAGCGAGGACAACGAGCTGCGCTTCGCCATCATGCGCACCGACTCGCTCGGCATCGCGCTCGGTGGCACCACCGGCAAGCCCATCGAGCTCCCGCCGCTCCCGCTGGTCGACCCGGCGACGGGCGAGCCGAACGAAGCGAACATCGCGACGTGCGCCGCCATCCGGAAGGAGTCGTTCAACATCCCGGACGCCTACGACGCGACCGGCTTCGACTTCAGCGGCACCAAGAAGTTCGACGAGCGCGCGGGCTACCGCTCGAAGTCCTTCCTCACCATCCCGATGCTGAACCACCACGACCGGGTCATCGGGGTGCTGCAGCTGCTGAACGCGCAGGACGAGAAGACCGGCGAGGTCGTTCCCTTCGAAGAGGAGGAGCAGCGCATCGTCGAGGCCCTCGCCAGCCAGGCGGCGGTCGCGCTCGACAACCAGCTCCTGCTCGAGGGGCAGAAGGAGCTCCTCGAGGCGTTCATCCAGATGATCGCCGCGGCCATCGACTCGAAGTCGCCGTACACCGGCGCGCACTGCGAGCGGGTCCCGATCCTCACGCTCATGCTCGCGCAAGCGGCGGTCGCCGTCGACGAGGGGCCCTTCGCCGACTTCACGCTCACCGAAGAGGAGTGGTACGAGCTGAAGATCGCGGCCTGGCTCCACGACTGCGGGAAGGTCACCACGCCGGTCCACGTGATGGACAAGGCGACGAAGCTCGAGACCATCTTCGACCGCATCGAGATCGTTCGCGCCCGCTTCGAGGTGCTCAAGCGCGACGCGAAGATCCGCATGCTCGAGGCCCAGGCGGAGGGCGACGAGGAGGCCAAGCCGCGCTACCAACGGGAGGTCGCCGCGCTCGAGTCGGACCTCGACTTCATCGAGAAGGCGAACATCGGCAGCGAGTTCCTCTCGGACGAGGCCAAGGATCGCATTCGCGCGATCGGCTCGCGCCAGTACGTGCAGGGCACGCTCAAGCGCGGCCTCCTCGCGGAGGACGAGATCGAGAACCTCTCCATCTCCCGCGGCACGCTCACCGAAGAAGAGCGGCTGATCATCAACGGCCACATGGTCCAGACGATCCAGATGCTCGAGGCGCTGCCCTTCCCCCGAAACCTCCGTCGCGTGCCCGAGTACGCGGGCGGGCACCACGAGAAGATGGACGCCAAGGGCTACCCCCGCGGTGTCGCGGCCGGCGACATGTCCGTGCCGGCGCGCATCATGGCCATCGCCGACGTCTTCGAGGCGCTGACCGCCCAGGACCGACCGTACAAGAAGGGCAAGACCCTGTCCGAGTCGATGCGGATCCTGAGCTTCATGAAGCGGGACAACCACCTCGACCCGGACCTGCTCGACCTCTTCGTCCGCAGCGGCGTCTATCAGAGCTACGCGGAGAAGTACCTGCCCGACTCGCTCATCGACGAGGTCGACGAGGACGCCATCCTCTCGACCAAGCCGAAGGAGTTCGAGCCCCTCGACGAGGCGACCCGCGCCAAGCGCAAGACCGGCTTCCTCCCCGAGTACGAGCCGCTGCGCCGCTCGGTCATGGGTGAGACCCGCTCGATGAACGAGCCGGAGATGCCCCAGCTCCCGACCAAGAGCTGAGCGCGCTCAGCTCGCTTCGCGGGGGGTGTGCCCCATGCTCTCCAGGAAACGGCGGAGGATCTCCTGCTCCGTCTGACCCTTGTCGCGCGCAGGTGTGGGCACTCGCACGAGCAGGTCGACCTTCCCGGCTTCGGGGATCTGAACGCTCACCTTCGGCTCCACGCCGAAGACGGGCAATCCGTGCCTCCGCGCGACCTTCGTCATGTGCGTCTCGGCCTCGGCGAGGAAGGGTGCGCACACGGCGTTCGCCGCACTCTGTAGCGCCGTCTCCGCCGCCTCCCAGCGCCCGGGGTCGACCGGGACGGTGATCAGGTGGACCACGTACGCCTCGGTGAAGGTCTCGTTGACGACCGGCGCGGTCATCAGAACCGAGTTGGGGAACACGACGGCCCGACCCGTCCGGCGGTGTCCCGGGCCGATCTCCAGAACCGTCGTCGTCAGCGGTCGCAGGTCGACCACATCACCTCGCACTCCCTCGAGCTCGATCCGGTCGCCGATGGAGAAGCTGTTCGAGGTGGCCCGAAGGAAGGAGCCGCTCATGCACAGAATCAGCTCCTTGGTCGCGATCACGATCGCCGCCGCGATGGCCACCACCGAGATGGCGAGTGTGCGTAGCTCCTCGGCCCAAACGAACACCAGGCCGAGCACGAGGACGAGGAACGTCCCCCAGCGCACCTGAACGCTCCACCGCAGGGTGAGCTGGTCGGACGCCCAGGCCGAGCGCCGAACCGCCCGGAGCGCGACGGCGCGCGCGAGGAAGACGACGACGACGAGAATGGCCGTGGCGATCAGGTTTCGGAGCAGGTCGCGATCGCTCATCAGGGAGTGGAAGTCCACGAGCTGCGTTGTAGCGCTCGCCCTTCGCCGACGGAAGCCCGCTGGACTGGGGGCGAACCACGTCGCCGGGCGTGGTCGATTGCTGGGCGTCGGCGGAGGCTGGCGCCGTGGCTGGACGAGCTGCTCTGCAAGCCTCTACGCGTCCAATGGTTGCTGCCGCTCGCGAGCGGATTCGACGAGCCCGTCGCCCCATGCAAGCCTCCGGTGGTGCCCCGTTCGCTTCCGGCGTTCGTCGCCGTCGCCGCGGTGACCACCTCCATGTGCGGATGCTTCGCCTCGCACCTCGGCCGGAGCTCCGGAGACGAGGACGCGGCGGTCGAGCCGCTCGCCGACGCGAGCATCGATCTCGGCGTGGACGGAGCGCATGTCGATTGTGACGACGGCGACCCCTGCACCGTCGAGCGCATCGTCGGCGGCCGCTGCCAGGTCGAGCCGGCGCCGGACGGGACGAGCTGCGACGATGGAGACTCGTGCACGGGGGCCGACCGATGCGAGGCCGGTGTCTGCACGGGCGACGCGGCCGAGGGGGAGATCGTCTCCACGCTCACGCCGCGGTTCCAGAACGGCGGCACCGGGGTCGGCGCGGAGCGTTTCGTCTTCTTCCGCAACACGGGCGACACCAGCGAGCTCTTCCTGGTTCGTGCCATGGCCGAGCGATTCGAGGTTCTCGATGAGCTCGCGCTCTCCGAAGCGGTGTCGTCGGTCGAGTCGTTGGGCGACGACATCGCCGTCTACACCACGCCGACCGGAGGCGGTCTGCTGGAGCTCGGCTCGAATCGGCTCCAGCCGCGTGGCACCTACCACGTGGGCGGTCGAACCCGAGAGGTCGCGATCACCCGCGACCGGCTCTGGGTATGTGTCGCACCCGACTGGCTCACCACCGTGCTCCACGAGTATGCGCTGGAGGATCTGGATGCGCCGCGACGGATCGCCAGCGGCGAGACCCACGGCTGTGGCTCGGTGGTCGCGTCGACCGATGGCACCCATGCCTACCTCGCCGACGCGGCGTCTCGCGTGCATCGTCTTCGGAGCCGTGACACGGGCCCGGCCACGGTGGAGCCTCTCGGGTTCGACGCGGAGGCCCTCCACGTGGGGCGTGGGCATCTGGTGACCGCGACGCAGCGCGAGGTCGCCCTGCGTCGAGAAGCAGACGGGTCGGTCATCGGGCGGGTGCAGGGGACCTTCGGTAGCGCTCGCTACACCGGTCGAGGGCTCGAGATCTACGGCGCGACCGATGCCCATCCGGGCGAGACGGGGTTGAGTGTCCACACCGTCGAGGGCGGCATGCTCGTCGAACGGTCCTGGGAAGCGATCGAGCCCGACCCACCACGTGGGGTCGCACGATGGGTGAGCCACGACGACGCCCTCCGCTCGAGCGGTCGTCTCTTCGTCCTCGAGTCGACTGCACCGCATCTCCGAGAGGTCACGGACCCTGGCGTCGGATGGCCTGGGCAGGCCATCGTGGACGGCCGCTCGATCCTCCTCCGGGACGAGGGCCGCACCGTGCGGGTCGATGCTTCCGACCCGACGGCGCCGGAGGTCGTCTCGGGAGGTCCGCTGGTCGGTCGGCACGTGCTCGGCCTGGAGCGGGGGCCCGACGGTCGGACGAGTCTCCACGCCGCTGCGGTCGCTCTCGACTCCTTGCTCCTCTCGAACCCGGTCTGGACGCCTTCATGGGTCGAGCTCGCGGCTCGGGTCGTCGAACCCGACCGTGAGGTCCGCGAGCTCGCGAGCTTCACGATTCCCCTCGACGCTCGGCGCCGGGAGAGGCTGAGTCTCGCGGGCGATCACCTCTATCAGGCCACGATGGCTCGAGCTGGCGATGCACCGCTGAGGGTCCGGCGGTGGCCGGTCGAGGACCTCCTGGAAGGTCGCATGGAGGCCGGCTTCGACCGCACGTGGCCCGACGTGACGGACGTGTCGATGCTCGCGCGGATCCACGGCGACGATGCGCTGGCGGTCGGCCACCGCCAGCACGGAGACAGCGAAGCCGACAGTCGAATCACCTGGCTCTCGCTGACCTCGGATGAGCTCGCGACCTTCGAGCTGCCAGGCTGGGGTGTGCTGGATCTGGCCGTCGAGGGAGAGCGCGTGCTCGTCATGGCGGCGCGCTTCATGGGGACGTCGTCATCGCAGGACAGTCTGGTCCTATCGCTTCGGCGCGACGGCGATCGCTTGGTCGAGGTCGGGCGAGTGGAGTGGTCGTGGGGCCACTCGGCGCTGCCTCGGCAGGTGCTCGCCTTCGACGGTCGTGTGGCCTATCTCCAGTTCGGCAACGGCTTGTCCGAGACGTTCGACGGGAACACCATCGTCGCCCTGCGCTTCGAGGACGTCGCCGGGCCCCGCGCCCACTATCGACTGCCGGCACCGGGACTCTTGCAGTCGTTCCTCGAGACCGACATCGGCCTCGTGCTCAGCCGGAGCGATGTGCTTCACCTCGCTCGGCCGTGGTGCGATTGAGCCCACCCGCCGCGTCGCGCAGTCGATCGGCGAGCTCCCTGATGGCGTCTCGCAGCTCGTCGGGGCCTTCGATGCCGATCGGCGTGCCCAACACGGGCAACCAGGCGGCCATCGTCTCCCACGAGCTGGCGGTGACGATCAGGCGGCTGCTGTTCGCGGTCACCGCCTCTACCTCGCCGTAGCCATCGGGCATGCGCGCTCGAAGCTCCTCGGCCGAGAGCGCGTAGCGGATGCGCCCCTCGAGCGGCCAGCGTTGCCCGGCGCGGCCCTCACGAACCCAGGCAGCCAGGTCCTCGGCCGGCGCTTCCCTCGGCACGAAGCTCCCCGCGCGGCGGAGCTTCCGCATGCGGTCCACGCGAAAGGTCCGCCAGTCGTCGCGGCCCCGATCGTGCGCGACCAGATACCAGCGCACACCCGAGAGGGTCACGCCGTGCGGTTCGACCTCGCGCTCCGACTCGGTTCCGTCGCCGCGCTCGTACTCGAACGTGAGCACACGCTGGTCGGCGCACGCGCCGGCGAGCTGGGCCACCCGCCCGAGCTCCGCGCGCCCGCCCGAGTGGACCGCGCCGCGTAGGCGAGAGAGACGACGCTGCAGGCGCGGCGGCAGCACCCGCCCGACCTTCGCCACGGCGGCCTCTGCCGCGCGGCGCACCTTCCGCTCTCCCGCCTCGAGCCCGACCAGGCTCAGCCCGAGCGCGACGGCGACGATCTCGTCCGCCTCGAACGAGAGCGGCGGCACTGCCCCGCCGGCGCTGAGCGCGTAGCCCCCCGCTGGCCCCGACGTGCTCTCGACCGGATAGCCGAGCTCCCGCAGCCGGGCGATGTCCCGGCGGAGGGTGCGGGGCGTGACGTCGAGTCGTTCCACCAGATCGCTGCCGGCCCACGAGCGACGCTCGGAGAGGATCGCCAGGAGCTGCAGGAGACGGGCCGAGGTCGTGAGCACGGTCCGAGCATAGTGCCGAAGGTCGAGGACAGAAACTGTCCGCAATGGCTTCTAGCGTCTTCTCCATGACCCACACCGAATCGAGCGAGACGCGCACCTACCGAGGGAGCTGCCACTGCGGCGGCATCGAGGTGGAGGCGGACCTGAACATCTTCCATCCCGAGACGCCCTTCGGCGCCCCGATGCGATGCAACTGCACTTTCTGTAGGCGGCGAGGAGCGGTCACCATGCTGATCGGGCCGAGCGCCTTCCGGCTGCTGAAGAACGAGACCGAGGCGCGCTACCAGCCGAAGCCCGAGATCGGCGCGTACATGTTCTGTGGCACCTGCGGCGTCCACGTCTACGCGACCGGCTCGATGGACCAGCTCGGAGGCGACTTCGTGACCGTGAACCTCGACGTGTTCGAGGACGTGCCGCGCGACCAGATCACCGTGGCGGTGCTCGATGGTCGGGACGAGTCATGGGGCGTCGTCGGGAGCGGTCCGATGCTGGGCTGAGCGGGGCCGCTCGGGCCTTGGCGTGCAGCAGCGGTTGCGGTAGGCCGTCGAGGCGATGGAGATCCGCGTGGACGATTCCGAGTGGCCGCTGGTGCGCGTGACCTTCGGCGAGTCGATCGGCGACGCCGAGTGGGCCGCCTATCTGGACCGGATGAGCACCTACCCGGACCGGCGAGAGCGCTACGTGACGCTCACCGACGCGCGCAGCGGCGCCACGCCGAACGCGACGCAGCGCAAACGCGCGTCCGAGCTGATCGAACGCGAGCGCGAGCGGACGGTCCGTTGGAACGTCGCCAACGCGACCGTCTTCACCTCGCCGCTCATTCGGGGGGTGCTCACGGCGATCGAGTGGGCGGCGCCGTCACCGGTCCCGATGAAGAGCTTCGCCACTCCCGAGCTCGCGCGAGAGTGGCTCGCGGAGCGCTACCGGGAAGCGACGGGCAAGTCGCTCTGATCGCGGGTCAGCGGAAGCCGCCCTTCATCCAGAGCAGGAAGTACCAGGCGGCGATCATCACCGGGATCCCGATGATGATGATCCGCACCAGCTCCTTGGCCGGGATGGCGCCCTGGTGGGCCTCGCCCTTCACCCGGTGAGTCGGCGCCTCGGACGCGTCGTCCGCGGGCTCCGCCTCGGTCTCGTCTTCGTCGCTCACTGCGCGAGGAACGGATAGCGCCAATCGGTCGGCGGGACGAGGTTCTCTTTGATCGAACGGGGCGACATCCAGCGAAGGAGGTTCCACGCGGAGCCGGCCTTGTCGTTCGTGCCGCTGCCGCGCGCGCCACCGAAGGGCTGCTGGCCGACCACGGCGCCGGTGGGCTTGTCGTTGATGTAGAAGTTGCCCGCGGCCTGGCGCAGTCGGGTCCGCGCCAGGTCCACCGCCTGCCGGTCGCGAGAGAAGATGGCGCCGGTCAGCGCGTAGGGGCTGGTCGAGTCCACCAGGTCCAGCGTCGCCTCGAAGGCCGCGTCCTCGTAGACGTAGGTGGTCACCACCGGGCCGAAGATCTCCTCCTGCATCAGGCGGTGCTTCGGGTCGTCGACCTTCACGAAGGTCGGGTCGATGAACCAACCCTTCGATCGATCGGCGGTGCCGCCGTAGAGGACCTCGGCGCTCTCTTTCGCGAGGGCCTGGTAGCCAGTGATCTTCTCGAAGGCGCGCTCGTCGATGACCGCCGACATGAAGTTCGCCGGGTCACGGACGTCGCCGACCTTCACCTTCGCGAGCTCCGCGCACACGCGTTCGCGGACCGCGCCGAAGAGCGACTGTGGCAGATAGATGCGCGACGCCGCCGAGCACTTCTGACCCTGGAACTCGTAGCCACCGCGGACGATGGCGGTCGCGAGCTGGTCCGCGTCGGCGCTCGGGTGCGCCACGATGAAGTCCTTGCCGCCGGTCTCGCCGACGATGCGGGGGAAGGTGCGGTAGCGGTCGAGGTTCTCGCCGACGCCCTTCCAGAGGGTCTTGAAGGTCCCGGTCGAGCCGGTGAAGTGGATGCCGGCCAAGTGCTCGCTCGCGAGGCACGCCTCGCCCTGCACGGGTCCGTCGCCGGGCACGAGCTGGATCACGCCGTCCGGCAGGCCGGCCTCGCGCAGCAGCTCCAGCATGTGCCAGGCACCGACCATCGAGGTCATCGCCGGCTTCCAGAGCACCACGTTCCCCATCAGCGCGGGGGCGGTCGGCAGGTTCACGGCGATGGCGAGGAAGTTGAACGGGGTGACCGCGAGGACGAAGCCCTCGAGAGGCCGGTAGTCGGTCTGGTTCCAGCTCGTGCCCGCCGACTTCGGCTGCACCTGATGGAGCTGGCGGGCGAAGTGGACGTTGAAGCGCAGGAAGTCGATGAGCTCGCAGGCCGCGTCGATCTCCGCCTGGTGCGCGGTCTTCGACTGGCCGTGCATGCAGGTCGCGTTGATGCGCATCCGCCAGGGCCCGGCGAGGAGCTCGGCCGCTCGCAGGAAGATGCCCGCGCGATCGTCGAACGAGAGGGCCTGCCAGGCGGGGGCGGCCTTCAGCGCCCCGTCGATGGCCGACTGCACGGTACCGGCGTTCGCGTGGTGCACCTCGGCGAGCACGTGGCCGTGGTCGTGCGGCATGGTCACCGTCGAGGTCTTCTCGCCCTTCACGGCCAGCCCGTTCACGAAAGTGGGGATCACGATCTTCTCCCCGGCGATCGCCTCGCACGCGGCGTCGAGCGCCTTCCGGTCGTCGGAGCCGGGCACGTAGGCCTTCACGGGCTCGTTTTCGGGGGTGGGGACCTGGGTGATGGCGTCGATCATCCCGCCCAGGCTAGTCGCCCGCGGGGCGGACACGCTGCGCTTGCTCACTCCTGGAAGCCGTTGCGTTCCGAGGGCCGGTCGGCCACTCTGGGCCTGTAAAATGCGAGAGGGATTGCTGGTGGGGCTCGTCTGCCTGTCGACCATGGTCGCCATGGGGGGAACGGCATTCGGTCAGAACGACCGCGAAGAGGAGGCCCGTGCCCTCTTCATGGCGGGACGTGCGGCGTATGACTCCGGCCGATACGAGGCGGCGCTCGAGCGCTTCCAGGAGGCCTTCGAGCTCTCTGGCCGGGTCGAGCTCCTCTACAACATCGGCCAGACGGCGGACCGGCTCCGGCAGGACGCGGTCGCGCTCGAGGCGTTCCAGCGCTTTCTGGCCGAGACGCCCGCCACGACGCCGAACCGTGATGTCGCCCAGCGACGAGTGGACTTCCTGAGTCGTTCGGTCGCCAGCGCTCAGCACCCCGACCCCGAACCCGACCCGGTCGAGACCGATCCAGAGCCCGACCTCGACCCGGCCAACATGGACGGTGAGGACCTGGCGCTCGAAGAGGGCGACCAGGCGCCGCCGCCGGTCGAGGAGGAGTCGAGCTCGTCCAAGTGGTGGATCGGCGTGATCGTCGGCGTGGTGGTCGTCGGCTTGGCCGTCGGCCTCGCGGTCGGCCTCTCCGGCGGGGACGACCCCGAGCCGCAGTACGCGGACAGCGATCTGGGCGAGACCATCTTCGCGCTGGGGCAGTGGCAATGATGCGCCGCGCGAGCTGGGCTCTTCTCTTCCTGGCGGTCTCTTGCGGCGACGACACCGTCCCGCCGGCTACCGAGATCGTGGTGTACGTCGATGCCGACGACGCGGTGCGTGGCCGGGCAGCGGATCTGCGCGTGGTGATCGCGGGCCGGGCGCCGGGCGAGACGTTCTTCGAGGACGCACCGGGGGGCTCGTTCGCCATCGCGATCAGCGACCTGCCCTACCAGTTCTCCTTCGCCCCGCGGGATGGGGATGTCACTCGTCAGTGGCGCGTGTCGGTCACGGCGCAGGATGGCGGCGGAACCTTTGCGGAGAAGACCGCCCGGGGCGTCTACGTCCCGGACGAGTCGCGGATCCTCTACATGGTCCTTCGCGGGCCGTGCGTCGATCGGAGCTGCCCGGAGCAGCAGACCTGCACACTCGGCACCTGCGTGAACGACGCGTGGGACCCCGCCGACCTACCGGTCTACACGGGCGGCCGGGTTCCGGCGCCCGACGAGCCCGACCCGGTCTGCACGCGCGACGAGGAATGCGAGGACGGCGCCTACTGCAACGGAGTCTCGGCCTGCGAACCGACGAGCGAGGACGCGGGACCGAACGGCTGTGTTCCCGGAGCCCCGCCGTGCGTGCCGCCCATGGGTTGTGACGAGAGCGCGGACACCTGCATCGACGAGCCAGTCTGTGAAGACGGAGGCGACGGGGACGCGGACGGAGTCAACCGACCCGAGTGCGGTGGCGACGACTGCGACGACATGGACGACGCTCGATTTCCGGGGAACCCCGAGGTCGACAACGACATCGACGACGACTGCGACGAGATCATCGACGAGGGCTTCGGCGAGTGCGTGAACGGTCCGGAGAACACCGCGGCCGCCTGCTCGGACAGCTGCGACAACGATGAGAACGGCTTTGCCGACTGCAACGACTTCGAGTGCAACCTCTTCCCGGTCTGCGGCGGATGCGGAGCTCCGGCCGCGTTGGAGCGCACGCCCGCGGCGTGCAACGACGGCTGCGACAACGACGGCAACGGCTTCGCGGATTGCGCGGACTTCCACTGCAGCGGCATCGGCCCCTGTACCGGTGTGATGGACGCTTGCGCTTGTGGACCCGACGAGGACTGCCTGACCCGGCGCGCCTACGGCTTCAGCGGCATCTGTGGACGGCCCTGCGACGTCGGTGACGGCACCGATCTCAACGACCCGGCGACCTGGGGCGAGCAGGGCAACTGCGGCGGCAGCGACACGTGCTGGTGGCGCGGCAACCCGGGCGACGCCTCCGGCGTGTGCGCCGCGGGCACTCGGACCATGCTCGCGCCGAACACCGGCGCTTCGTGCGACGACAACACCGACTGCGCGTCTCCCTTTGGTTTCGGGCGTTGCCTTCAGCCCGCGCAGACCGGCTTCGAGGATGGCTACTGCACGGTGCTCGACTGTGGTGCTCCCGGGACACCCACGTCCGGCCCCGGACTCTGCGGTCCGCTCGCCGCGTGCGCTCGCTTCGCGAACACCAGCTACTGCCTTGCCATCTGCTCCGGCCCCGGCGCTTGCCGAGAGGGCTACAGCTGCATCTCTGGCGTCGCGGGTAGCACGAGCGTCTGCCTCCCCACGTGCGAAGGCGACGACGACTGCGGCAGCTTCGGCAGCTGCGTGACCACCGACGGGCGCAGCCACTGCCAGCCGCCCGCGAGCTTCTGAGCCAAACCCGGAGAGCTCCGTGACCACCGAAGCCAAACGAGTCCTCGTGACCGGCGCCACCGGCGGCGTCGGTCGAGCCGTCGTCGACGCGCTCGTCGCGGAGGGCTGCGAGGTGTTCGCCTCCGGCCGAAACGTCGAGGCGCTCCTCGCCCTCTCGCGCGGTCGCAGCGACATTCACGGGATCGAGCTCGACGTCACCTCCGAGCCCTCGATCGAGGCGGCTCGCCGGGAGATCCTCGAGGCCACGAACGGAGAGGGCGTCGACGCCATCGTCCACGCCGCGGGCATCGCCGAGCTCGGTCCGCTCCTCACCGTGACCGAGGCCGCGCTCCGGCGGCACTTCGAAGTGAACGTCGTCGGCTTCCTTGCAGTGACGCGGGCACTCCTCGAGCCGATGAAGGCACGCGGCCGTGGACGAGTCATCGTCGTCGCGAGCGTGCTCGATCGCGTGACGCTCGCGACCCACGGCGCCTACGGCTCGTCGATGCACGCCCTGCGCGGTCTCTGCGAGGCGTGGCGCATGGAGCTCGCGCTCTTCGGCATCGACGTGACGCTGGTCGAGCCCGGGTCCGTGCGTCAGACCGGCTTCATCCGCGACGCCTTCGGTGGGCTCGACGCGAAGCGCAGCACCGGTTCGCGTTGGAACGGGGTCATCGATCGGCTGCAGAGCCTCGAGCGCGCGGTGTCCGGCTTCGGGGCGCCGCCAGAGCGGGTCGCCCAGAGCGTCGTGCGCGCGTTGCGCAGTCGCCGCGCCCCGCGCCGCGCCGTGACGCCCTCGATCGGCAGCGCCGGGCAGCTCGTCGCCAAGCGCTTGCTGCCGACCCGAACCTTCGACAACGCGGTGCGCTCCGTCCTCGGGCTCCGGCCGCGTCGCACGGCGCCGCTGACCTCCACCGTGCTCCAGGAGCGGCCGGTCGCCGTGGTGACCGGGGCCGCAGGCGGCATCGGCGCCGCCACCGTGCGTCGGCTGGCTCGGGCCGGCTATCGCGTCGTCGCCACCGATCGCGACGCCGACGCGCTCGAGCGGCTGCACGTCGCGCTCGTCGCCGAACAGCTCTCGGTGGCGACCGAGGTCCTGGACGTGACCTCGCGCCGCGACGTGGTCCACGTGGCTCGGAAGGTCCACGAGGACTTCGGCGACGTCGACCTCTTGGTGAACAACGCCGGCTACGCCGAGCTCGGTCCGGTGGACGTGGTCGACCTCGACGCGCTCCGACGGCAGCTCGACGTCAACGTGCTTGGGCCGATGCGCATGGTCCGCGCCTTCGCGCCGCAGATGTGCGACCGGGGCGCCGGCCGTATCGTGCAGGTCTCGAGCGTCGCCGGTCTCGTCGCCTTCCCCTTCATGGGCGTCTACCACGCGAGCAAGTTCGCCCTCGAGGCGCTCTCCGACGCACTCCGCCAGGAGCTCGGCTCCTTCGGGGTGGACGTCGTGCTCGTCGAGCCAGCGTTCATCCGCACCGGCTTCGCGGCCGCCGCGCGCCGCACCGTGGAGCCCTACCGCGAGAGTGACGCCGGCGAGGCCTGGCGGCCCGCGTTCGACCGCATGGAGCGACTCATCGGTCGCCTCGATGCCGTCGGTGGCGAGGCGGAAGATGTCGCCGAAGCGATCTTCACGGCCGCCCGCGCCGCCGAGCCTCAGCCGCGCTACGCGACGCCGTGGACCGCGGAAGTCGCCGCCCGCGCGCTCCCCTGGGTCCCCGCCGCGCTCCGCGACACGCTCATCGGAGAGCTCTTCGATCTCCGAGCCATTCGGCGCGAGCTCTGAGCCCTCAGATCGGGGCGACGCGGTGGCGCTCGAGCGCGAGGTTCGCACCGAGGGTCCGGAGGACCTGGTCGGCGCCGCGCTCGAGCTCGGCGGCTCCGACCCCGTCTCCGGCGGCGCGGTAGGCGGCGGCGAGGGCGAGCTCGGTCTTCGCTCGGTCGTAGGGGTCGCCGATGCCTTCGGCGAGCACTCCGTCGAGCGCGTCGATGGCGTCGTCGGGGGTCATGAAGCGCGCGGTGGCGCGCACGGCGAGCGCTCGCTCGGCGCCGGTGGCGAGCTCTTCGAGCCGAGCGAGGGCTCTGCGCGCGGCGCTCTCGTCACCGTCGGCGAGCTCGCACCGCAGGAGCACTTCCCACGTCTCGGCGATCTCCATCGACTCGCTGCTGCAGCGCGAGCGCGACTCCTCCGCGGCGTGGCGAGCGTCCGCCCAGCGCCCGTCGTCCGCCGCGATCAGCGCGAGGTTGTTCCACGCGATCTGCGCGGCGCGCAGCGTGCCGTAGTCGTCGCCCAGGCGAGCGGCCTCCGCTGTGTGCGCGCGGGCCAGTCCGAGCAGCCCTCGGTTCGTGTAGCAGACGCCGAGATTGATGTGTGCGCGCATCACGCCGAAGACGTCCTGCGCGATGCCGCTGAGCCCGAGGTCGCGGAGGTTGGTCGCGAGCTGCCCGTCCCAGTCGCCGGCCCGGAGGTAGTTGGCGCCGAGCTTTCCGCAGAGCCGCGCTTGGAAGGCTGGCGTGTCCACCTCGGCGGCGATGGCGATCGCGCGCTGACCGAGCGTGATGCCCGCCTCGTTGTCGCCCTGCAGGTAGCCGAGCACCCAGCCCTTGCTGGAGAGCAGCTCCGCCATCTCTTCCGGGTCGCCCGGATGGTCGAGCAGCGCGAGGCCGAGGTCGAGGAGCAGGAGGGCGGACTGCGAGTCCCGCTCGTCGATGCGCACCTGCGCCTGGAGTCGGCGCATCCGTGCACGCAGGACCCGTCGCTCGGGGAGCGCTTCGTCCACCACCCGTCCGGCGCGCTCGAACGCCGCCCTGGGATCGACGCGCACCTCGATCTCGGCGAGCGCTGCCTCGATCGCCGGGCGGTCGACCGCCTCCGGGACGGCCGACGAGAGGTCGAGCGCCCAAGCGAGGAGCTCGCGCGCTTCCGGCGCGTCGCAGCCCGCCGCTCGCCGACCCGCCTCCGCAGCGGCGAACGCGGCCTTGGCGATCTGCCCGGCGTCCGACGCCAGCCGCGCCGTGAGCGCCTGCACCCCGAAGCTCTGGTCGCGGCACTCGCGTGCGAGCCAGCGGATGGCGCGCTCGCGGGTCTCGGCGTCGGGCGTCAACGACTCGAGGAGCGCTGCGTCGGTGACCCGGGCCCAGGGCTCGAGCCGGGCCGCCGCGCGGGGGATGGGGACCAGGAGCGCGTCGAGCTCGGGAAGGTCGCTCGCCTTGTTCGCCGCGGCCGCGATGTCCGGCAGCGCGCGGAGGGGCACGTGCCCGTCCCCGAAGAGGGCGGCCGCTTCCAGGATCGCTCGCGCCTCGCTGCTCAGCGCGTCCAGCGCGCGGCGCCGCGGGTCCCCCTCGAAGCGACCGCAAGCGACGATCGCCGCAGGTCGTCCGCCGAGCGCTCGCGCCGCGGCCTCGGGATCCGGAGCCCCGATCGACGCGGCCAGGCTCCGTGCGTCGCTCGGGGCCAGCGGCTCGATTCGAATGCTCGCGTCGTCGGGTCGGCCCCTGCGGCCTCCGAGCACCACCGTTACGCCTTCGGCGGCCAATCGACGGAGCACGTCTTCGCTCGCGGCGTCGATGCGGTCCGCGTCGTCGACCACCATCGCGAGCGGCCGTCCCTGGGGACGCAGCAGGAGCGCCGCGCGGAAACACTCCATCGAGGTGGCCGCGGTCGTCGGCCGGCCCGCGCCGAGGAGCGCGCCGCTCAACGCGATGGTGGCCGCCTCGAGCGGCGTGCTGGTCAACGCCTCGATCCCCGCGACGAGCCGCTCCGCGCCCGCCCAGGTGGGCAGCCCGAAGCCGTCCATCAGGTCCAGCAGCAGGGCCGCGAGCACCTCGCCTGGGAGGCCGGCGATCCCCCGGCGTGCCGTGGCTCGGGCGACGAGGGCGTCGTCGCGATGGAGGTGGTTCACGTGCTCGTCCAGCATGCGCGACACGCCGACGCCGGGCTCGCCCAGCACCCACAGCAATCCATCCTCGGCCCGGTGCGCGGCCATGGCGGCGAGCGTGTCCTCGCGCCCGGCCAGGGGCGGGACCGGCGCGGCGATGCTCTCACCCGCCTTCCGCGTGCGCCGGCGACTGGTGCGGGTCGCGCGAACGTCCGCCGTCGGCGCGTCACCAGCGATGCCGATCTCGGTCAGCATGAACGATGCGGGGCGCCGAAGCGGGACGGCCGGGGTGGGACTGGAGGGAGGCCCGTCGCGCATCACGAGCAGGCCGTCGGTCGCCTCGATCCAGCGGCGCCGGGCCAGCGCGGCGCTGGCCGGTCGCGCTTCCGGGTCGCGCGAGAGCATCGACATGACGAGGTTGCAGGCGTCGTCGCTCAGTAGGAGGCCTGCTCTCGGCGTGAGCGGCAGCGGCTCGCCGTGGAGCGTGCGGCGAATGACCTCGGTGCTGTCGCTCCCGAAGTGCGGCGGAAAGCCCGCGATGAGGCGATAGAGCAGGGCGCCCGCGCCATAGATGTCGGCCCGTGGTCCGACCCCACCCGAGCCGATCGCCTGCTCTGGGCTGAGGTAGCCGGGGGTTCCGGCGACCAGCGCGCGCCGGGTCGCGTCCCGGTTCCGTCGGTCGTCGCTCATGGCCAGGCCGAAGTCGGTCAGCATCGCGCGCCCCTCTTCGTCGAGCAGCACGTTCGCCGGGGAGAGATCCAGGTGCAGGACGCCGACGTCGTGCGCGTACGTCAGCGCGGCGAGCAGCTCCGCGCCCACCCGCACGACGTCCCGGGCGGCGAGGCTGTCCGCGCACTGGTCGAGCGCGCGCCCCTCCACCAGCTCGTATACGAGGTACGGGCGCCCGTCGGGGAGCGAGCCACGGCCTTCGAGCGAGACGATGTTGGGGTGCCGCAGGCGCGCCGAGAAGCGTGCCTCGTGCAGCAGCCACTGCGCTCGGACGCCCCCCTCGTCGGGCACCTTGATCGCGACTCGGGCGCCATCGGGCCCGCGCCCCGCGAAGACGGTTCCGGCGCCGCCACGGCCCAATACGCGCTCGACGCGCCAGGGCCCGATGCGGTCGAGAGCATGTGCCGGTGGTGCCGAGGTGCCCACGTCTCACCTGATTACGGGAGGCCGCGGGAGGACACAAGACGGTGGCCAAATTCGTCGCCTTTCCCCACCGGGGTCCAACCCCGTATGCTGGCCCACCCGTGGCCGTTCGCGATTACCTCGATGGGTTCGTTCAGCTCCATCGGATCCCCGATCCCGATGAGCGAAATTCAGAGTTTCGTCAGGCTTTCGCGACGCTCGCCGCGCTGGTCGCCGACCACCGCCGGGCGCTCCCGCTCGAGGGGCTCGATCCGGAAGAGCTGGAGCGCTCGATCCTCCTCGCGCAGGAGGCGGGTTGGCTCGACGCCACCGACTGGCTCAGTGGTCCGGCGTCTGCCGCGGCCATCTACGAGCTCGCGTCCGCGCTGCCGCCCGGCGACCTGAAGCGCGATCTCGGCCGCAAGGTGCTCCGCCGACTGCACGTAGGCGACGCGGCCACCTTCGTCGCGGTGGCGACGCAGCTGGCGGAGGGGTCGCGACGTGCCCTCGGTGGGGCCGCCATGCGTGCGCGCGTGGCCCTCGCGCTCGACCTGCCGATCGGCGCAGGCGCACGCGCGGACGGACTCGCGCTCGCACTGATCTTGCGCCGCGAGCTGAGTCGTGAGTGGCTGACCATTCCCGCGACGGGCTCATTGCCCGCGCGGCGGCTCGCGGCACGCCTGCTCGAGCGGGCCGCGCGCGAAGCCGCACACCGCGCGGCCGAGGGCGACGACGGCGCGACCCGCGTGTTCGACATCCCGAACGTGCGGGACGCCTGGGAGAAGCTGCTCGCCGATCGCGAGTCGCTCGTATGGCGTCACGTCGCGGCGGCTCGCGGGCTGCTCTCCTACGCGCGCCCGGAGTTCGAAGAGGAGATCGAGCGACACCTGAGCCCGGGTCTCGGCGTGACCGAGTGGCGCCGCGCGGCCGCCTCGCTCGCGGCGAGCATCGCGGCCCAGGGTGAGTACGCGCTCGACGCTTGCCGCGAGCTGCTCGGCTCCGATATCGCGAAGCGCGACAAGGGCATCCCGGCGTCGATGGTGCAGGGCTTGCCCCGCGCGGCGGAAGCGGAGCCGCAGGCGGTCGAGGAGCTGCTCGAACAGCTCATCCGCGTCGGCGGGCTCCCCGCTGCGGAGGCGCTGGTCGAGCTCCGCCGCGAACGGCTCGGTGAGGGCTTCGGCGAGTGGGCGGCGCGGACGGCCGCGGCCCAGCTCAAGGACATGCTCTCCAACGACCGGCCGAGCGACCATGGCGACGCTGCGCTCGCGCTCGCGGTCACCCAGGAGCTCTTTCCCGCGTCGGATACGCCGAGTCTTCGGCAGCAGGTCGACGCGGCGCTGGACGCGTTCGTGGAGGGTGGGGCGATGGCGGCCAGCGCCGAGGCGCTCGCGGTGCTCGAGGCGGCCGAGAAGAAGGTCGCGCTCCTCGAGCAGTGCACCGGCGACGCCGACTCCATGGAGCGGATGACGAGCTTCCGCGCACTGCGCGAGCTCGACGTCGCGCTCCTCGAGTCCGACACGATGGCCAACCTCCTCGCGCTCGGTTCGCGTGGCGAGGAGCCCGGGGCGGAGCTGCGCCCGCTCGGCGATCTCTTCCAGCGCATGACCAACTGGTTGGTGATCCACGAGGGGAAACCGATCCAGAACAGCGACGCGGTCGACGCGCACTTCACCCAGCGGTTGCGGCGGACCCGCGCGCTGCTCCACCTCGTCGACGCCGACGGGCGGCGGGTCGACGACCGCGTCGAGCTTCGGGACAAGCGACGCGTGCTCACCGCACAGACGCTCCTGCGGCGGGTGGCCGAAGATGCTCCCTCGCGCCTCCGACGCGCCACGCTCGCGGCGGCCGCACGTGCGTGTGACGCGCTCGTCCGCGAAGAGGTGGCGGAGGTATCGGACATCGTCCTGGCTGCCGGGCGCGCGTCGAACGACCCGGGCGACCTCTACACGATGAGCGAAGCGGCGATGATGCCCGACCTCGAGAACGCGCTGCTCGCCTTCGCAAAGCTTCAGAAGACGCTCGACGAGAAGCGTCACTCGGGGCGCACCGTCCGTGCGGCGCTCGACGCGCTCGCACAGCTCGCCCACGACCTCCCGGTCGCGAGCTCACCGCGGGTGGAAGCCTTGCGCCACGGTCTGCTCGATCTCGCCGCGTCGCTCGAGCCGATCGCGGGGGCGAGCTCGCTGCACGGGCTCGCAGAGCTCAGCCGAGGGGACACCCCGCTCGCCGCCCTCGAGGCTGCGGTCCAGACCATTGCGACGCTCGTGATGGGTGCTCGCCGTCGGCTCGGAGAGGCGGTGCCCTTCGAGAAGCCGAGCTGTGGTCCGGCGGTCCGGATGATCGATCTCTACCTCGAGCGCGCGCTGCGTGTCGGGGAGGAGCGCGACCTCACGGAGGCGATTCGTTCCGCGGCCCAGTCCTTCGAGGAGGAGCTGCCCGCAGGCTTCGCGCAGGTCGCGTCGCTCTCGCTCGCGAACCTCGCGGGCCTCCCGCTGGAGGGTGAAGAGTCTCCGCGCACGAGCTTCCTGCCGGCCGCCCCGAAGGAGGCGCCGCTGCCGGCGTGGATGCCGCCCAGTCGCGTGCTCGGTGGATTCTACGTCACCCGCGCCATCGGCAACGGCGCGGTCGGTTCCGTGTTCGTCGCGCGCCGTGTCGATGCGCGCCACGATCCCACCGCCGAGCAGTTCGCGCTGAAAGTCCCCGAGTACAGCGGTGCCGCGGCGCGCACGCTCTCGGAAGACGAGTTCATGCGCCTGTTCCGCGACGAGGCCGGCGCGCTCCTCTCGCTGCCGCGTCACGCCAACATCGCCCGCTTCGTGACCTTCGATGCCGGCGCGCGGCCCAAGCCCATCCTGGTCATGGAGCTCGTCGATGGACCGAGCCTCGAGCGCTACCTCGACGGCGCGGCCCTCGACATGCCGCGTGCGCTCGAGCTCCTCGACGGGGTCGCCGCCGGCCTCGAGGCCATGCACAAGGTCGGGGTCGCGCACCTCGACGTGAAGCCGTCGAACGTCATCGTGCGCGATCCCGACGGGATCCTGGGGCCGAAGCTCCCGGACGAGCCGGTGCTGGTGGACTTCGGTCTCGCGGGGCGCGGCTTGCGGCCCGGTTGCGGCACCGCGAGCTACGGCGCCCCCGAGGTATGGGGCCATGACGAGTCGGGCAAAGCACGAGCGGAACCTGCGGACGTCTACGCCTTCGGCTGCCTCGCCTTCGAGCTCCTGACCGGCAAGACGCTCTTCGAGGAGAACAACGACATGGCGACCCTCCATGCCCACCTGCAGCACGACGGGTGGCCGGAGAAGGTCGGCCGGTTGACGACGGACCCGCGGACCCAGGGCCTCGCGGAGCTCATTCGGCGCTCCATCCGCCGCAACCCCGACGACCGCGAGACGATGACCTCGATCCGAGGTGCCCTCGGCCGTCTGCGACCCGGCCTCTCGACCCTCGAGTGGCCCATCCGCGCTTGAGCTAGGCCCAGTCGATCGCTTCGCGGAGCTTGGCGGACCGCTCGACGAGCGCCTCGTCCACGTGGCCGGCGAACGCCCTGGAGAGGGCGCTCGCGAGCTCGTTCGCGCCGTCGAAGCGGTCCTCGGGGCTCTTGGCCATCGCGATGCGGAGGACGTGGTCGACGGGCTCCGGGATGCGGCGGCTCAGCGTCGAGGGCGCCGGTGGGAGCTGGGTCTCGACCGCCCGCAGCATCTTCGCGAAGTCCGAGCCGGTGAAGGCCGGTCGCCCGGTCATCGCGCGGTAGAGGATCACCGCGAGCGAGTACACGTCCGCGCGGCCGTCGACCTCGTCCCCACGCGCCTGCTCCGGCGCCATGTAGGCGGGCGTGCCGACCACGTTGCCCGCGGTCAGCGTGCCGGTCTCACCGATGAGCTTGGAGACGCCGAAGTCGAGGACCTTCCAGTGACCGTTGGTCGTGTAGAAGACGTTCGACGGCTTCAGGTCCCGGTGGACGATGTTGGCGCCCGCCGCTTCTTCGAGGGCCAGGGCGACCTCCCGCGCGAGGCGCTCGAGCTCTGGTGGCCGCAGCCGTCGTCGCGAGCGGAGCATCGACGAGAGGTCCTCGCCCCGAAGGTGCTCCATCGCGATGTAGGGCAGCGGTGCCTCCACGCCTCCGATGTCGAGGATCTCCACCACGTGTGGCGACTTCAGCGACGCCGCGATCCGCGCCTCCCGGGCGAAGCGCTCGAAGGGATCGGCGTCGGAGTAGGCGCCGCGGAGGAGCAGCTTCACCGCCGCGGGCCGGTC
The DNA here is from genome assembly GCA_017644045.1 of Deltaproteobacteria bacterium. GTDB lineage: Bacteria > Myxococcota_A > Polyangia > Polyangiales > Houyiibacteriaceae > UBA1660. The sequence continues at coordinate 27,334 of JAEPMI010000004.1, read as the reverse complement.
GGTCTCTTCGTGGCGCGCCTCGTAGATCTCGCCCATGCCCCCGCGTCCGAGAATGGGCCCGAGCACCCAGGGGCCGAGGCGCTGCTCGGTGAAACGCCCCGCCTCGCCGATGCCGGCGGCGCGCTCGAGCTCCTGGCGCGCCTCGCGAAGCAGCGCCTCGCGCGCGGCGACCTGGCGAACCGCGGCCTCCATGTCGCGCACGCGCTGACGGGTACGGTCGTTCGACGCGCGCCCGACGAAGAACGCGGTCCAGTAGACGAGCTGCACGGAACCCTGGCCGACGAGCTTCACGGAGAAGGGCGCGTCGTCGGCGGTGACCAGGCCGAGGTCGGGGATCCATCCCGCCACGATCGCGATCGTCAGGAGCAGATGGCCCCCCGACGCCAGGATCGTGCACGGCACCACGAAGACCGCGGGTGCGCTGAGCGCGTAGACCAACAGAGCGAGCGCCACGACGCAGGGGAAGGGCGAGAAGACGCCGAAGTAGTACGCCATGCCGACCGAGCTGGTCGCGAGGAACTGAGCGACGATGCCGACGAAGCGCGCCTCGAACTTCGTGACGTCGCGGGTGTGCCACCAGAGCGCGAGGAAGCCGGCCCCGAGGACGACCATCGCGACGCTCGCGATCTGTCGAGCGAGCACATGGGTCGGCAGCACGCCGACGCAGACGCCGCCGGCCACCACCACCAGGAGCATCGCGGTGGAGAAGGTGTGCGTCCGGCTGGCTTCGTCCTGCTTCAGGAACTCGCGGGACGTACGCACGACGCTCGTTCCCGTGCCCGACCGGGTCCCGCCCAGGGTCACGCGGCTCGCCGTCGGCATCGACGTCGGCTCGCTGCCGGTCACGGGGTCGGGGAGGGGCGCGTCGAGCGAGTCGTCGTCGAGGTGGTCGGGGGCCTCGCGGACCGTTGGCGCGGGCGCGGGGATGGAGCGCGCGCTCGGGCGCGCAGCCATGGTCGGTGCGTCGTCGTCGGGGTCGAGCTCCGGCGGGACGGACGACGATCGGTCCGCTGCGGTCAGCACGGCCTCCGGCAGGCGGTCCCCGCCCTTCGATCGTTCCCCAGCACGGCCCCAGCCTAACGGATCTTTCCTCTTCTCGTCTGCGGACCGGGCTTCGTTCCGCTGAGTTCGGCCCTTGCCTCGCGCAGAGTCGCGGAGCCCGAGAGGACGCCGAGGAACGAAACCAAGAGTGGGGTTGGTCGGTCGTGCGCTGGACGGGTGACGTACGACGCGGCGGATCTGGACGACGAACCGCACTCTCTCCAACATCCTGCGATTCCCTGCGAACTCTGAGGCTCCGCGGCTCTCCGCGAGGCAAAGACCGTCGCGGGCGCAGAGTCGAGGTCCCGTTTGTCTTTCGGGCGGGGAGCGCTTACTCCGTGCTCATGAGTTCGAGGGTCTTGGTCGTTGGAACGGGTGCCATCGGAGGCACGGTGGTCGGTGGCCTCGCCGAGAGCGGCGCCGAGGTCGTCGGCCTCAGCTCGAACACCACCATCGCCGAGGCGGTGGCCGCCGAGGGTTATCGACTGCGCTTCCGGGACGACGACGCCGTCAGCCGGGCGCCGATCGTCACCTCGGTGCACGAGCTCGAGGGGGCCTTCGACTGGATCCTCTTGGCGACACCTCCGGACGCCGTCGTCGAGGCCGCCACCACGACCGCCCCCGCGCTGGCGGAGGGTGGGGCGTTCGTCGTGATGCAGAATGGCCTCTGCGAGGACCGGGTCGTGAAGGCCCTGGCGGAGCAGGGTCTGGCCGGCGCGGACGAGGTGCTCGGCGCGATCGTGGGCTTCGGAGCGAGCATGCCCGAGCCCGGGCTCTTCGAACGGACCAGCGAGGGCGGCTTCACCCTCGGTCGGATGGACGGCGCGGACGACCCGCGCCTCGACCGCCTCGCGGAGTTGCTCGCCCCGGTGGGTGAGTCGGAGCGAGCGGCCAACTTCGCGGGGGCGCGCTGGAGCAAGCTCGCGATCAATTGCGCGATCTCCACTCTCGGGACCTTGGCGGGCGAACGGCTCGGACGGGTGCTCCGCGTGAAGCTCGCGCGTCGGCTCGCGCTCGAGATCATGACCGAAGCGGTCGCGGTCGCTGCTGCCGAGGAGGTCGCTCTCGAGAAGGTGTCGGGGACGCTCGACCTCGACTGGATCGCGCTGACCGACGACGAGCGGCGGCACCGTGGGAGCGTCGGGCTGGTGGCCAAGCACACGCTCCTGCTCGCGGTCGGCGCCCGGTACCGGAACCTGCGCTCCTCGATGTTGGCGGCCCTCGAGCGTGGCCGGACCCCTCCGGTCGACTTCATCAACGGGGAGATCGTCCTCCGCTCCGACCATCACGGCTTCGACACCCCCGTGAACCGCGTCGCCACCGAGCTGGTCCACGAGCTCGCGGCGGGCACCCGGAACCCGACCATGGCGAACATCGACGAGCTCGCTCGTCGCACCGATCGCCGCTACTCGACCCAGCCCCCGGCTCGGATGCCCCATCCGCCGGCCAGCTGAGCGCCCCGTTCGCCATCCTGCTAGCCTCCGGCCCATGCGCCGCTGGACGATCCTCCTGGTCGCCGTGCTCGCCGCTGGCTGCGGCGACGACGACGCGGCCGCTCAGACCGAAGGACCCGCCTGGTTCGAGGCCGATCCGCTGCTCGGTAATCTGCGCAGCGAGGACCGCCGGCGCGCGGCGCGTCACGTGGCGCCCCGGCGTCTCGACCAGCTGACGCTCCACGACCTCGAGGTGCGGATCGCCGACGACCTCGCGTCGTTCACCGCGACCGAGGAGCTCTACTTCACCAACACCACCGGGGAGGCGCTGCCCACGGTGGTGCTCCGGATCTACGGGAACGCCGTCGGCGATCGCCCGCAGGTCCGGCTCACCGGGAGCTCGTGCGTCGCGACCACCTGCCAGGTCGCTTTCGACGGCCGCTCCACGATCGAGCTGCGCCCGGAAGCGCCGTTGCCGGCGGACGGTCGGCTCCGCGTGCACCTCGAGCTCGCCGGGGACCTGAAGGAGATCGCCCCCGAGCGGGCCAGCCTGATGGGCCAGGCGATGGAGGGGCTGACGCGTCTCGGCGAACCCGGTGCCGAGCACGGAGACTATGGCCTGTTGGCCCACGGCAGCGGCATCGCGAGCCTCGGGAACTTCTACGCGGTGGTCGCGCCGCGCCGGGATGGCGACTGGGTCCGAGGCGACGACTCGACCCTCGGCGACCTCGGCAGCGATGGGATCGTCCACTTCCGATCGAAGGTCATCGCGCCGCAGGGCTCGCGCGTCGCAGTCACCGGGGCGGTCACCCACGAGCAGACCGTGCTCGGGCAGAACGGCCAACCGGGGCGCACCGAGCTCACCGCGGTCGCCGGGCTGACGCGCAACTTCGCCATCGTGGTGTCGCGCACCTTCGAGGTCGCCAGCGCGGAGGTTCAGGGCGTGCAGGTGCGCTCATACTTCCTCCCGTCCGACCGGGCTGCGGGCGAGGCGGCACTCGAGACCGCCAAGGTGGCGCTCAACAGCTTCCACCGGCGCTTCGGGCCCTACCCCTACACCGACCTCGAGGTCGTCGAGGCGCCGCTCGTCGGCGGGGCCGGCGGCGTCGAGTTCAGCGGCTTGGTCACGGTCGCACAGATGTTCTACGGGAGCGCTGCCAACCCGCTCTCCATGCTCCAGGGGCTCCTCGGTCAGACACCCACGCAGCAGGGGGGCGCTCAGAACCCGATCGGCGGGATGCAGGCCGCGATGCTCGACTTCGTCGTCGCCCACGAGGTGGCCCACCAGTGGTGGCATGGGCTGGTCGGCTCCGACGCCCGGGCTCACCCCTTCGTCGACGAGTCGCTCGCCCAGTTCAGCGCGATGGTCTACGTCGAGGACCGCTACGGCCGCGAGCGGGCGCAGCGCGAGGGCACGCGGCAGGTCGCTGCGAACTACCACTTCATGCGGTTGCGGGGCATCGCGGACGGCGCCGTCGATCGACCGGTCGCTGCGTTCGGGGACTCCATGGCCTACGCAGGCCTGGTCTACGGCAAGGGCCCCTACCTCTACCCGGCCATCCGAGAAGCGATGGGCGACCGCGCGTTCTTCGACGGCGTTCGCGCTTACGTCGCGGAGAACCGCTTCGGCGTCGCCGCACCCCGAGCGCTCTTCGACCGACTCGCGCGCGGCCGCCACCGCCAGGCAGTTCGGCGACTCGAGCGCCACTGGCTCGAGGAGACGCACGGCGACGAGGACCTCGGCGAGGCCGACATGGGCTCGATCGCGGGCATGTGGTTCGAGGGCGCGGGCTCGCCCATCGAGGGTGCCATGCAGATGCTGCAGGGCGCGGGCCTCGGTGGCGCCGGCAACGCGGCCGGCGATGCCCGCACCCAGGACGCTCTGAACGAGCTGCTCCAGCAGCTGCAGCAGATGCAGGGCGCCGCCGCGCCCTAACCTCAGAGCTCGTCCATGCAGGCTTCGAACGCCGGGGTCTCCGTCCAGCCGCACGCGCCGTTCGTCTGCCGCTCGCAGCGCGCTCGGTTCAGGCAGGCGTACTCGGGCCGCATCTCGCAGGTGGTGTTCATCGGGTTGCCCTCCTCGGTGCAGATCTGACTCGAACAGCCGGTGCGCATGCAGCCTTCGCCCACGGGCACCGACTCGGCGTCCGTGGGCTCCGGGTCCGAGGGGTCGTCGACCATCACGGGAAGCGGCGCGTCGGCGCAGGCGCCCAGGCTCCGAACCGAGGTGCCACGCATGTGCGCCTGGCAGGCGTTCACGTACGTGCGTCCATCGCACGCGCAGACCAGCTCGTTGGTGTTCGGGCAGCTACGCGGTACGGGCGCGCACTGACCCGGGTGGTCCACCTCTCCGCAGCGCGCATCCACGGGGAAGTTGCAGAACGAACGGGCCGCACACTGGGCCATTCCGCGGGAGCCGCACGGCTCGCCCGGCTCGCTCACGACCGGCGGGCTCGGTTCGCTGGGCAAGTCCGCCTGGCAGTAGCTGGGGCAGGGCGTGGTGACGCACTGCACGAAGAAGCAGCGTGCGTTGTCCGGACACGACTGGCTCTCGCTGCATTCGACCCGGCACTCGTCGGAGCGACAGTCGAGGAAGACGTCGTAGCGCGCGCCACCCGGGTCCACGCCCTCGACCACGACCACGTAGACGCCGTCGGCGGGTAGGGTGCCCATGGCGTCGGCCGCGCCGGCGACGACCAGCGCGGCGTCTTCGGGGGACCGACCCGCGAGCACGGGCCCGCGGATGCCGACGCGGGCGAACTGCGGAGCGTTCTCGATCCGGGCCCCGACGGTCGCGCCAGCCGCGCCGATGAACGGATGGGCCACTGCCTCACCCTCGGTGGTGGAGAGCGCGCCATGGGTGCCGCTCCCCACGACGAGCTCCTCGCCGAGTCGGAGGTCGAGCGAGCGAGCCACTTCTGCGCCACCGCCGGTGGGGCCGTTCGAATCCTCGACGACGTGGTGGACGGTGCACGCCGCGACGAGCGCGAGCGCGAAGAGGGAAGAATGCATGCGTTTGGCCATGTTCGGGGGTGTGACGCGGAAGACCCCGCGAGAGTTTCGACAAAGTCGGTCGATGGGTTGGGACCAGGGGGGAAGGGCACTAGGTTGAGGACGTGCGTTCGATCGGTTGGCTAGTCGTGGGACTCGCGCTCGGCGCCGCCGGTTGGTGGTGGTTTCGGGCGAGCCCGCCGACGCCGCCCACGGAGCAGCCCACGGCGCCCGAGGCCGCGCCGGCACCCGAGCGCGTCGAAGCGCCGGCCGTGGCGCCGCCGCAGGTGACCACCGAGGCCGAGCCGAGCTCGGTCATGCTCGCGCCGATGCGGCTCGCGGGCTGCTCGGAGCTCGACGAGCGTCCCATCGGTCCCTCGCTCGCGGACTCCGCCAACCTCCTGACCGCGGAGCTCTGGGATCGCACCCGCGGGCTTCTCCGCGACGACGGGATCTCGCTCGAGCTCCGGCAGGGGCTCTCGGCGCTCGTGCGTGGCGAAGGGGAGGCGCTGACCTCGCTACGCGACGCGCCGGACCGCTTTCAGGATGGCTTCGACCTCGCCGCCGCCGCCGGGTTCGCGCTCCTCATCCGGTCGCTCTCCCAGGAGGACGGTGATGTCGATGGCGCGCTGGCCGGTCTCGCCGAGGTCGACCGGGGAGCGCAGGTCTGGATGGCGCGCGCGCTCGTCGCTCGTCAGCGCGGCGACGACGTCGGCGAACGTTCGGCGCTCACCAGCGCGTTCCGCCTGAGCGACGATCCAGCCATCGGTCTCGCGCTGGCCTCGAGCGCGGCCCGCGACGGAGAGAGCGCTCGCGCGCTCGAGGCACTGGACGGGTACCTCGAGTCCTTCCCGGACGACCCCTGGGCGACGGCCATGCGACCCCTGCTGGCGCGGCGCGCCGGCCACGAAGCACGGATGCTCGAGCTCGAGCGGGATGGTGTTCGGCTGCGCCATGCTCCGTCGTTCCACCGCGCGCAGGCGGTCTCGGTGCTCGACCAGGTCATCGGCAGCCTCGACGACGCCGCTCGCCTGCTGGGGGCCGAGCGCCGTCCTGCGCTCACCGTGGTGATCTACGACGACGCCGCCAGCTTCCGGGAGGCCACGTGCGGCCCGAGCTGGTCCGGGGCGATGTTCGACGGGGCCCTCCGGCTGAACGGGGAGACTCATCCACGGCAGCTCCCGGTCGCAGTCCGGCACGAGAGCCTCCACGCCCAGCTGGCCCACGTCGCGCCTCGCGCCCCGCTCTGGCTCCACGAGGGGCTGGCGCAGCACTTCCAGGGCCAGCGGCCGCCGGAGCTGGAGCGGACGCTCTCCCTGATGGCCCGACAGCGCACCTACGTTCCCTTCCCCTCGTTGGAGGGGAGCTTCGTGGTCATCGAGGACGGCCAGTCCGCGCGCTTCGCCTACCACCAGAGCTACGCCATGATCGCGGCGATCCTCGACCGCGAGGGGGAGGGCGCGCTTCAGCGGGTGGCCACGTTCCTCCACGACGGCGGCGACCCGCGCGAGTCGCTCACCGTGATGGCCGGCTCGCGGCCCTTCACCGGCGACGATCTCCTCGCGTGGATCGGCGAACGTGACGAGTGAGCGCCGCTCTCGGCTCGACGGCCCCGATCCGGGCGCGCTAGCGCGTGGTTCAGAACGGTGGACGGGTGATCCGTGGTCTGGGTGCGCTCGATGGGGTGTCAGCGAGCCGAGGAGATGCCGAAGTATCTTCGAGCGCGAGGGGACGACCCCAGTGGGCGTGCTCAGGGCGCGCAGCGCCCTTTCACCGGGCTGTACCACGCGCTAGAGTCAGCGCGCATGACCAATGACTTCGCGCCGAACCTGGCCGTCTTCTGCGACTACGAGAACGTCGCCATCGGTGTTCGGGACGCTCGCTACAACCGCTTCGACATCGACCTCGTCCTCGAGCGAATCCTCGACAAGGGCAAGGTGGTGGTGAAGAAGGCCTACGCCGACTGGGACCGCTTCAAGAGCGACAAGCGCCCGATGCACGAGGCGGCCTTCGAGCTCATCGAGATCCCTCACGTCTCTTACAGCGGCAAGAACAGCGCCGACATCCGGCTCGTCGTGGACGCCCTCGACCTCTGCTACACGAAGAAGCACGTGGACGTCTTCGTCATCATCAGCGGTGACAGCGACTTCTCGCCCTTGGTCAGCAAGCTCCGCGAGAACAACAAGACCGTCATCGGCCTCGGGGTGAAGAACTCGTCGAGCGACCTACTCATCGAGAACTGCGACGACTTCATCTACTACGACGACCTCGTTCGCCGGAAGAAGGCCATCAAGAAGAAGGGCGATGGCCGCAAGAAGCGCGATGGCGGCGGGAGCGGCGGCGGCAACGCCCAGAGCGGTCGCAAGCCCAAGGAGGAGAGCAAGGCCTCCGAGAACGGCAACGGCAACGGCGGCCCGCAGCCCCCGGCCGCGGCCAAGGAAGACGATGAATCGCCGGCCGAGAAGTCGGGGGACCCGGAGGAGGCGATCGAGCTGGTCCTCGACGTGGTCGAGTCGCTCTTCAAGGATCGCGACGGCAACCTCTGGGGTTCGATGGTCAAGCAGGTGCTCAAGCGCAAGAAGCCGCAGTTCTCGGAGAGCTACTACGGCTACCGGAGCTTCAACAACCTGCTCGAGGACGCCGCCAAGCAGAAGCTGCTCGAGATCCAGAAGGACGAGAAGAGCGGCAACTACGTCATCCAGGGCTTCGGCCCCAAGGCCTGACCATGCCCGTCCGACGAGTCGGTCGCGTCACCGTCGACGACTCGGACGGTGACGTCGCGATCCGACTCGGTGAATGGTCCGGCAAGTCGGTGAATCGGCCGTCGGGCTTGGTCGCGTTGACCGCGATCGTGCTGAGCGTGGTCGCTTCCTGGCTCTTCGGTCGGACCATCGTGCTGATCCCCGGCGCGCTCATCGGCGTGATCTTCGGTATCGCCTGGGCGGCCCGCGAGAAGCTCGGCCCGCCGGTGGTCGAGATCCGGGCGCGCGGCACCGTGCTCCACTTGCTCGGCAGAGGCGGGCGCCTTCGTCGTGCGATCCCGATCGACTCCGTCGACCGTGTGGGCGCGGGTCGCGACGGCAAACGCATGTCGCTCTGGGTCCAGCGCGGCATCGAGCGGGAGGCCGTCTTCTTCGATCTCGAGCCCGAAGAGGCCGAGCTCGCCCGCGACGCCCTCGATCGGCGGGTGTCGCTCCCGCACGAGCCCTACCGCTGAGGTTCAGCCAGTCGCTTCGGTCGACTCGTCGTCCTCGCCGGGTCGCGGTCGGGCGCCGGACAGATCCCGCGCGTCCTCGTCGGACTCCGTCGCGTCGTCCGACTCGGGCTCGGCTGGGGCGCCGGTCGGCTCTCCGTCGACCGCGGCCTCCGGCTCGCCCTCGACCGTCTCGGACTCCCGCGCTTCGCGCTTCTTCGCGAAGAGCATGTAGAGCGAAGGCACGAAGAAGAGGGTGAAGACGGTGCCGATCGCCATGCCCGCGACGAGCACCAGCCCGATGCTGTTGCGCGCGGCGGCGCCGGCGCCAGTGACCAGGATGAGGGGGAAGTGACCGAACACGGTGGCCACGGTGGTCATCAGGACCGCCCGGAGGCGAGTGGTCGCCGCCTCCTGGATGGCCTCGAGCTTCGAATGGCCTTCGAGCTGGAGCTCGTTGGCGAACTCCACGATCAGGATGCCGTTCTTGGCGACGAGCCCGACGAGGGTGACGAGTCCGACCTGTGAGTAGACGTTGAGGGTCGTCGTCCATCCATCCGTCCAGAAGGGCATGTTCGGGTTGGGCATCTTCAGGAAGGTGAAGATGAGCGCTCCGAACATGGCCAGCGGCACCGACCCGGCGAGGATCACGAAGGGGTCGCGGAAGCTGTTGAACTGCGCGGCGAGCACCAGGAAGATCAGCACGACCGCCAGCGCGAACGCCGGCCCGAAGGAGTCGCCCTCGACGCGGAGCTGGCGCGACTCGCCGGTGTAGTTGGTCGAGTAGGCGGGCGGGAGGATCTCGTCTGCCTTCGTCTCCAGGAAGGTGAGCGCTTCGTCCAACGTGCGAATGGTGACGCCACTGATCTTGACCGAGTTCAGCTGCTCGAAGCGGTTGAGCGAGCGAGGAGCGACGCCGTACTCGATGGTGGCGAAGGTGCCGAGCGGGATGAGCTCACCGGTCGGCGTGGAGACCCGCAGGTCGCGCAGCTGCTCCGGGTTCAACCGCTGCGAGCGCTCGAGCTGTGGGATGACCTTGTAGCTCCGGCCGTAGGCGCTGAAGCGGTTCACGTACGCGCCGCCGAGCGCGGAGCCCAGGTCCAGACCGACCGTGCGCAGGTCGAGGCCGAGCTCGGCCACCTTGTCGCGATCGATCACGATCTGGGCCTCGGGCTGGTCGACCTTCACGTCGATCAGCGGCGGGAACGCGAAGAGCCCGCTCGCGGTGGCCGCGTCACGGATCTGCTTGGCGTACTCGAGGATCTCCGCGTGCTCCGCGGTCGACGAGATGACGAACTCGACCGGGAACTGTCCGCCGCCCGGAAGCGCGGGCGGCACGATCGGGAAGGTCTCCACGCCGGGCACGTGCTGCACCCGCGCCTGGACCTCCGGGACGAGCGCGTTGGCCGTTCGCTCGCGCTCGCTCCACGGCTTCAGCCCCATGCCCCAGAACCCGCCGACCGGGCTGGTGATCTGGAACGTGTAATCGGTCTCCTCGAAGTCCATCGCGATCTCGTGGATCTTCTCGGCCGACGGCACGATCTGCTCGAGGGTCGCGTTGGACGGAGCGTTGACGACGCCGAAGACGATGCCCTGGTCTTCGCTGGGGGCGAGCTCCTTGGGCGACATGACGAAGAGCACGCCGGCGATGACGCTGAGCAGCAGCCACGTGGTGTAGATGAACGGACGCCAGCCGAGCGAGCGCTTCAGCGCCCGTCCGTAGAGGGCCTTCACCCGGTCGAAGCCGCGGTTGATGCGTCCGCTGAGGCCCTTGTCCGCTTCGCCCTCTTTCAGGAGTCGGGAGGCCATGACCGGCGAGAGCGTCAGCGCGACGACGCCGGAGATGGTCACGGCGCCGGCGAGGGTCAGGGCGAACTCGCGGAAGAGCGAGCCGGTCAGACCGCCCTGGAAGGCGATGGGCGCGTAGACGGCGGCCAGCGTGACCGTCATCGCGATGATCGGACCGACGAGCTCGCGGGCGCCGAGCATGGCCGCCTGGATGGGGGTCTTGCCCTTGCGCAGCCAGCGCTGGACGTTCTCCACGACGACGATCGCGTCATCCACCACGAGCCCGACGGAGAGCACGATCGCCAGGAGCGTGAGCAGGTTCAGCGTGAAGCCGAGCACCTGCATGAGGAAGATCGCGCCGATCAGCGAGACCGGGATGGCCACCAGCGGCACCAGGACGGAGCGGAGCGACCCGAGGAAGAGGAAGATGACCAGGACCACGATGGCCAAGGTCTCCACGAGCGTGGACGAGACCTCCTCGATGGCGCTCTCGATGTACTCGGTCGCGTCGTAGGCCATGCGGGCGTCGAGCTGGTCGGGGAGGTCCGTCTCGATCGCGTCGAGCTCGTCGCGGACGGCCGAGACCACGTCGAGGGTGTTCGCGTTGGGCAGCGCCCAGATGCCGACGAAGACCGCGGTCTCGCCGGTGAAGTTCACCTGGGTGTCGTAGCTCTCGGCGCCGAGGGAGACCGTCGCGACATCGCGCAGGCGCACGACACCACCGTTCGACTCCTTCACCACGAGCTGCTCGAACTCGCGCGGCGAGCTGAGGTTGGTGTTCGTGGTGAGGTTCACCTGGATCAGCGAGCCGCGCGTCGAGCCGACGGCCGCGAGGTAGTTGTTGGCCGCGAGCGCCTGACGCACCTGCGACGCGCTCACGCCCTGGGCGGCCATGCGGTCCGCGTCGAGCCACACCCGCATCGCGAAGGTCCGGGCGCCGAGAATGTCCGCCCGCTGCACGCCTGGGACCGCGGAGAGCCGCGGCTGAACGACCCGGACCAGGTAGTCCGTGATCTCGTTCTGTTCGAGGAAGCCGCTCGAAAAGCTCAGATACGCCGCCGCGAACTCGCTGTCGGCGGACTCGACGTTGATGACGGGGATCTCCGCCTCCGGCGGTAGGTCGCCGCGGATCTGATCCACCTTCGAGCTGATCTCGCCGAGCGCGCGGTTCGCGTCGTAGTTGAGCTCGAGACGAGCGCGGACGATCGAGACGTTCTGCCGGCTCTCGGACTCGATGTAGTCGATGCCGTCGGCCGCGGCGATGGCGCGCTCCACCGGCGTGGTGATGAAGCCGCGCACCAGGTCCGCGTTCGCGCCGACGTAGGCCGTCGTGATCGTGACCGTCGCGTTCTCGTTCTTCGGGTACTGGCGCACCGTCAGCGAGGACACCGCCTGAACGCCGGCGATGATGATGATCACGTTGACCACCACCGCGATGACCGGTCGACGGATGAAGATGTCGGTGAGCTTCATGGGGTCACCGGTTCTCGGGTTCCGGCTCGAGGCTCGGGTCACCGGGGCTCACGTCGTTCTCGATTGTGACCGCCGCGCCGTTGCTGAGCTTGAACGCGCCGGTAGACACCACGGTCTGGCCGCTCTCGAGGCCCTCGAGCACCTCCACGAAGTCGCCTCGGCGCTCGCCGAGCCGAACGAAGCTCTGCTTGGCCACGAGCCCGCCGTTCTCGTCGTCTTCGACCACGTAGACCGAGTCGCCGTAGGGCGCGTAGAGCACCGCCGTGTTCGGAACCGCGAGCACCTCGCGGCGGTCCGGCTGGACCACCTGCACCTGGAGGAACATCCCCGGTCGCATGCGCTCCCGCTCGTCGGGGAAGATGGCGCGCACGCGCACGTTGCGGGTCGCCCGATCGATCGCCGTGTCGATGGTCTCGATCGTTCCCTCGAAGGGCTCGCCCGGGTAGGTGTCGCTCGTGGCGCGCACGGTCATGCCCACCAGCAGCGTCGGGAGCGCCTGCTCGGGCACGTTGAAGTCGACGAAGATGGGGCCCGTCGACTGCAGCGAGACGATGGGCGAGCCGGGCTGGAGGATCTCGCCGAGGTTCGCCTGCCGGATACCGAGGCGACCGGCGAAGGGCGCGCGAATGGTCTTCTTCGCGATCGTGGCGCGGAGCCCGGCGATCTGCGCCCGCGCCTGCGCCTCCTGAGCCTGCGCCTGCTCGAGCTCGGCTTGTGCCATCGCGCGGCTCGCGGCCAGGGTGCTCGAGCGCCGCAGGGTGGCCTCTGCCAGCTCGAGCTGGGCACGAGCGGAGGCCAGCTGCGCCCGCTCCGTCGAGGCGTCCAGGGTCGCCAGCACCTGACCCCGCTCGACCATGTCGCCGGAGTCGAAGCGCAGGTCGGTGACCGTCCCCGGCACCTCGGACGCGACCATGACGCCCTGCACCGCCTCGGCCGTACCGATGGCGGCGGTCAGCGACTCCCACTCGGCCGTGTCCACCTCGGCGGTGGTGACGCCGATGGCCGGGGGAACGAACGCCTCGCCCGCCTCGATCATGGCGCCAATCTGCGCGGCCTTCACGGCGCCGATGGCCCCCGCGACGATGACCACGACTACCAAAGCGAGCCCGATTTGTTTGATCTTCTTGCCCATGGGGTGCGTCCAGCAGGTCAGTGGACGCACCCCCCGACAGGGCGTTACTCGCCGGGTGATCAGGTGTCACACGACGGATGGCTCGAGGCCACTTCCGGCTCAGTCGGGCTCGTCCGCGACCACGACGGTGGGCTGGTATCCAGCGGCGGTCAGTGCGTTCATTCGCCGCCGGAGCTCGGCACGGAAGATTCGCTCGGTCACGGGCTCACCCTCGTAGACGCCGACCTCGTACCAGATCGGCGCCACGCCGAGCTCTCGCTGAAAGGCCTCGGCGGCCCACCACATCCGGGCGGCGACGTGGATCGGCGCCGGCACCAGGGGTAGGTTCACCGTGAGCACGATGTCGTTGGTTCGCGGGTTCGGTGACTCCGCGTGGGTGCCGATGTCCAGGAGGACCAGGCGGTCGTGCCCCACCGGTTGCTCGTTGTAGACGGCGTAAGTGCCGAAATCGGAGCGCACGAAGCCGAGCGCTCGCGCCACTCGATGGACCGCCCGGCGGTCGAAGCCGTTGGGCGCACGGAAGCGGAGCTCGAGGCGGCCACGCTCGCGGGCGGCGGTGACCAGCGCCTCGAAGTCTCGCTCCACGGCCGAGGCGTTCAGGGCCGGTCCGAGCGTTCCGCCGAGGGCACGCTGGAGGAACGCGCAACCGGTCGTCAGGTTCTCGACGCTGATGACGTCGTCGATGGTGGCGGAGAGCAGCAGGTCGGTGGCGCAGGCGACGCGACGGGTCTGGTCCACGCCATCCGGCGTGACGAAGTCCTTCCAGCCGTTCGCGGTTTCGGCGAGCGGGAGCCAGCCGCTCATCCCGTCGTAGCGCTCGTACATCTCGTGATAGGCGGCCGCGAGGCGCACACCCGAGATCGGCTGGTCGAAGGTGAGGTACTGGGCCGGGTGCGTCCGGCCACCGATGGTGCTGGGCCGACGGGCGAGGAGCGGAAGCGGCGGGAGCGGAGAGACTCCCTCGGCGGGGCCACCCCAGCGCTCGTCTGCGCTCTCGGTGTCCGCCCCAGTCGAGGAGAAGCGAATGGAGGGCTCCTCGGGCTCGGCCGTTTCGTCGCGGTGACTCGTCGTGACGGTCACCGGTTCGGGGGACGCGGTGGCGACACAACCTACGCCCAGCGCGAGGCACGCGAGCACGATCCACGTCACGTTCGCTCCGCGAGTCCCCACGTCGGCCTTCTACGATACCAACGGAGGTGTGCAAGGCAGCGGTAGCTCGAGCTCTCGGGACGCCGTCGACGCGCTCGCCGCCCCGTCTTCCCGACGTTGCCGAGACCGAGGTAGGGTCTGCCAATGCAGGCGTTCGAGATTCGTTACTCACGTTCCGGGGACCGTGTCGCGCTCGGCTGGCCGGGCGGTTTGCTCGCCGTTCACGCGGTCGATCCCACCGACGGATCACCAGGCGAAGAGCTCGCGCAGATCGTCCACCACAAGGCGACGCTCGTGTGTGTCGGCTGGGTGGGGGACGGCGAGCTCGTGAGCGTCTCCGAAGACGGCGCGTGGGCCGTCAGCGACGCGGCCACCGGTGCCGTGACCCGCTCGGGGAGTGTCGGCGGGGAGTATGTGTCCGCCGACCTGTCGCCGAGCGGCGCCTCCCTCTTCGTCTACGCCTACGCGGGTGACGAGCACGGCTGGCGCATCGGCACCGCCGACGGAACGGTGAGCGACGCGGTCGAGCTCGGTGAGCACGTCAACGTGACCAGCAAGGTCTTCGCGGTAGACGACGACACCGCGCTCTACCGCTTCTTCCAGGACGACGATGGTGTCGTCGAGGGGCTGCTGCGAGTCGACTTCGCGAAACGCGAGCTCTCGCCGAAGACCTTCGCCCACGGCCCACGGAGCGACTTCGACGAGGAGTCGTACCTGCTGGCGGTCGACCCCGTTCGCGGGATCGGCATTCGACCGGACTACGAGCCGATGGAGCTCACCGGCGACGAGACCAGCGGTCACGCGATGGTGCGCGCCGAGCTCTTCGACCTCGCGACGCTCGAGCGCACGGAGCGGATCGACGTCTTCGGCTGGCCTCGCACGCACCTGGAGGGCCCGTACGAGGGGTTGGCCACCCACGCGCCCGGCAGCGAGGAGTTCGCGGAGGCGCAGGACTGGATGATCAAGAAGCTCACCAGCGCCGCCTTCGTCCGAGACACGCCGCACGTGTGGGTCGGTCTGGCGATGGGCGCGGTCCGGCGGCTGGCGCTCGATGGGAGCCAACGCGACATGCTCGTCTTCCACGGCGGTGGCCCCGACACCGGTCCGCCGAGTCTCGACGACATCTTCGCACGCAACCTCACCAACCTGCGCACGCTCGGGGTCAGCGCCGATGGCGCCTACGTCGGCTTCGGGAACCCGAACGACTTCTTCTCTGTCGAGGCCGTCGATCTCGAGAACGCGAGCGAGCCCATCCGGCTGCCGCCGCGTCATTCGGGCGGAGAGACCACCGAGAGCCCCGGCCTCGTGACCTTCGCCGGTGGACGGCTGGTCGTCTTCGACCGCGGCGACCGCATGCACTTCGCCGACGGAGCGACCGGCGACGTCGGTCGGCACGTCGACCTCGGTGAGTACTACGGCGAGGGGCGCGCGGTCGCGCTGTCATCGGACGAGCGCTTCCTGGTGATCGCCGTGGCGGGTGGAAACTCGCTGCTCTGGGATCACGAGTCCCTCGAGCTCGAGGAGCTCCCGGTGCCTCCGCACGCCATCGAGGCATGGTTCGTCGACGAGCGGCGAGCCGCGCTCGTCCATCACAACGGCGCGGTGGTGCTGCTCGACCTGGAGACCCACCAGGTGGACGCCGTCCGCGCCCCGGAAGACGAGGGCGACCCGCCCGACGAGGACTGGGACGCGTTCGAACAACGCTGGGACGTCCGCGGCGCGGCCTTCTACACCGTGGCCGGTGAGCCCCACGTGGCGACGGTGGACGAGAACGACGACCTGCAGACCTACGCGATCGGTGACGGCGTCGAGGTCGGCGAGGCGACCGAGGCGTCGTCGGGATGGATGGCCGGCGGCGACGACTGGGTGGCGATCTCCAGTGGCTCTTCCGTCCGCTTGCTCACGATGCCCGGCGGCGGGACGGCCCACACGCACGAGATGGGCCGCGTGACCACCCTCGAGACCGGCGACTCCGGCGCGCTCTACGCCTTCGACGACGCGAGCGGCGAGCTCTCGCGCATCGAGGGCGCCGAGCGTGAGGTCGTCTTCGCCTACCGGGGCGCCTCCGCGGCGCAGGTCCACGTCTCGGAGCGGAACGACCGCGTGGTCGTGGTCAGCGCGGCCGGCACCATCGAGCTGCATTCGCTGAGCAGCGGAAAGCAGGTCTGCGAGCTCTCCATTCGCAACGGCGAGCACGGCCGCGTGCTCGTCCGGGAGTGAGGCGGATGCCTCACGGCGAGCTCAGCCCTCCGCAGCGATGGCGGGCAGTCGGTCGAAGGCGCGGCCGAGATCGAACGCGGTGAGCTTCCGGCGCCGCGGGAAGCGGCGCGGCTCCTGGATCGCGGGAGCGGGCTTCCGACGGAGCAGCGGAATGGGGAGCGTTCGCTCGGGACGGGCCAGCGGGACGGTCACGACATCATCGTCGACGTCCTCGAGTGCGCGCGCGCCGGCTGGTACCGCTTCCACGAGGGTGGGAGGCGCTTGACGGCGTGTCGGCAACACGGTGGCCGAGACATAGGCCGGTCCGCGGGTCCCGGCGCGTCGCCGTGCGGAGCGCGAGACCACCTCGCGCGCCTGGTTCCGCAAGCCGTAGAGCTCGTGCGAGGCGCCGGCCGCGATGACCGCGCTGAGAGCGCTCCAGAAGCCCATCGTGCCGACCACGCTCACGGCGCCGAGCTCGCCCGCGAGCGGGAGGGTGCCGAGCGTGAGCAGCGCCGCACCCGAGAGCGTGAGGCCGAGGGTCTGCTGCCAGCTGCTGGGGACCGAGATGGCCCGCGTGAAGGAGAGCGCGAAGACGGACGCCAGAGCCACGTTCACCGGGTCGTCGGGCGTGAAGGTCGCGACGTGCATCAGCGCCGCGACCACCCCGAAGGTCGTGAGGGTGAGCGCCGCATCCGTCCGCTTCAGCGCGACTGCGGAGAGCGGGCGCAGCGAGCATCGCCAACCGACGAGGCCGAGCACGAAGGTCTCGAACGCACAGAGCGCGAGGCCCCAACCGAAGAACGCGTCGCTCGCGGCTTCGGGAGCGAGCACCGCGTAGCCCGAGGCCGCCAGCAGCGCGAGGCCGGCGAGCGAGCCTCCGACCTGCCCGATGAGGGCGAGCCGAGACTGCAGGGCGCGCGCCTCGGCGTCGGAGGTCGGCGAGTGGTTCGAAGCGGTGATCCGCGTGTTGGGGGTGGTCATACCCCCAGTGAGTGCAACCGGCATGCCCGACTCGAATTGCCGGTGTGGGGCGTGGGTCGCCCCGTCGAGCCGAAGGATCGACACCACGGTTGTGGTCTCGATCCTACGCCGTCGGCGAAAGCGTTCGGTCCCGGAATCGGCGGATGAGCAGGAAGGTGTGCAGATGGTCTTCCATCGGCGCCCGGTAGAGCGCCTCGCCCTCCGTCAGCACGGTGGCCAGTGCGGCGAAGTGCCAAGCCTCTTCCAGCGATGAGGGCCTCTGCTCGCTCGTGGTCAACGCTTCCCACCCACGGACGAAGCCGAACGTCTCGAGGCGCGCGACCTGGCCAACGAGGTAGGGGTCGAGCGTGTGGTTGGCCCAGCCCCAGAGCCAGGTGTTCGAGCGCTCGGTGAAGCTGCCGATGACCTCCACGTCAGCGACCAGCTCGTCGTCAGGGCCGCTGAAGGTGAGGGTCTTGGCGCTGGCGTCGAAGTCCCAACGGGGAAAGGCCAGAAAGCTCGTGGCGGCGTCCGAATGATCGTTGCGGCGCTGTGCCTCGGCGCAGCACCGCTCCACCAGCCCTTCGCGCTCGCTCTCGGTGGTGGGGGCGCTCAGGCCCTCGGTCCACTCGTTCGGGGCGTTGCGGGAGCGGGCGGCGACCCAGCACCCCGAACAGAGCAGCGTCACGTCAGCGAACGCGGTCGCCGCCTCGGTCCAGTCGCCTTCGCGCATGTAGAGCGCGTCGCATGCATCGCACCAAGAGTCCGGGTAGGGGTCGTCGGGATCGTCTGGATGGTTGAACCCGCAACCGACACCGACCGAGAGGTGAGTACAGACGAACGTCGCGATGCACGACCCGTGAGCCGCGCACTCGACCGTGAGCGTCGAGTCGCTCACCCGGCGGCTTCGGCGAGGCCCTTCTCGATGACCTCGAAGATGCGCGGCCAGTCCTCCATCGAGAGCGCCGGGACCGGCGGGAGCATGCGGAGGTGGAAGGGACCGTGGCCGCACCAGAAGAGCACGGCGCCGGCTTCGTAGATGGCCTTGGCCGCAGCGACGATCTTCGGCTTGTCGCCGCCGAAGGGCGTGAGCCGCATCATGCCGCCGATGCCGGCGACCTTCTCGCCGCGGAAGTCCGGGAACCACGCCGGATGCTTCGCGATGAGCGCCTCCGAGTGCTTGGTGAACTCGGCGTGGTGCTTGGCGAACTTGCCTTCCTCGCCGTAGTAGCCGCCGTTCGCCAGCTCATCGAGCACCGCCTCGCCGACCGCGAAGTCGACGGTGGCGCCGGTGAAGGTGCCGCTGAGCAGACCCGGGCGCGGGTTCATGTCCTCGGTGAACATCGCCGCGCAGGCGTGGGTCATCTTGCCGACGCAGAGCACGTCCACGTACTCGCCGAGGCCGAAGGTCTCGTAGGCGAACATCTCGGTCGTGCGGCCGAAGGACTGGATCTCGTCGTCCCAGACCGGGATGCCGTTGGCCTTGCAGAGCTTCATCAGCTCTTCGAGGTAGGTGCGGTGCGGGACGCGGAAGCCGCCCTCGCCCTGGATCAGCTCCATGACGAACATCGCGTGACGCTTCGGGAAGCGGTCGATGTAGCCCTGGACCTTGGCGATCGCGGCGTCGATCCACTTGGTCGCGCCGCCCATCTCGTCGGCCTCGTAGCTGTCCCAGAAGGGCACGTAGTCGACCGCCTGGTTGATCGGCAGGCCGTCGCGCGCACCGGCGCTGTCGCCGATGGAGGTCATGGTGAGGCTGCGGCCCATGAAGCAGTGCTCGAACGCGAGCACGCGATCGGCCGGCGCGGTCTTCTGCATGCAGACCTTGAGCGCGCTCTCGTTCGCCATCGCGCCCGAGGTCGTCAGGAAGGCGTGGCGCAGCGGCGAGTTCCGCGACGCGAGCTCGACCAGCTTCTGGGCGAAGGCGTAGGGCGCGGTGCCGGACTGCAGGTTGCCGTGCTTGGTGGTGTCCTCGAGGGACGACTCGAGCTGGGCGCGGATCACCTTCGGGTTCGAGTGACCGAGCACGTGGACGCCGATGCCCGTGACCAGGTCCCACTTGATGGAACCGTCGGCGAGCTCGACCAGGGCGCCACGGCCCGCGCCACTGCCGAGGTAGGGATAGAGCAGGTCGCGGCCGCGCGACTTGCCGGCGGCGGCCACCAGCTCGTCGTACTCGGTCTTCAGGCCGGGATCCGGAGGCTTGGGCCCCTCGATCGCCGCGGTCTTCGCCTCCACCTCGGCCACGATCGCGTCGATGGCCTGCTTCACCACCGGGCTCTGCCGGATGGACTTTCCAATGGTCGTCATCGCGGCGCGACCCTACCGCATCTGGACCCGCCTGCCAGGGGGGAGGGTGAGGTTTGGCTCGCACTTCGGGCATGACCCGCGAGGTCATCCTCCCCGCGCACCGGTGCCGCTATGCTCCGGCCATGGACGTCGACCGCGCCGACACGCCGCGTTTCGAGAAGGGCTCCACCGACGGGCACTACGAGAGCTGGTTCCTCCGGGCCAACCACCCGGAGCGGCCGGACGCCTTCTGGATCCGCTACACGATCTTCGCGCCGAAGAACCAGCCGGAGCGCGCCGAGGGCGAGCTCTGGGCGATCGCCTTCCGCGCGGGGAAGCCGCCCTTCGCGCTCAAGACGGAGATCCCGATGAGCGACTGCCACTTCGGCAGCCGCGGCCTCGACGTGCGCGTGGGCGACGCCCGTCTCTGGGGCGAGGCGCGCGGAGGCACGGCGGAGGGACGGCTCGAGCTCGACGGGCGCTCGCTGCGTTGGCGCCTCCGCTTCGACGGGGCGCGCGACCCGCTCTGCCTCCTCGCCGAGCGTCTCTACGACGCGCCGCTCCCGAAAGCGAAGGCGCTGGTGCCGCGACCCGGGTGTCGGTTCACGGGCGAGCTGGTCATCGACGGCGAGTCGATGGAGGTCCACGACTGGCACGGCAGCCAGAACCACAACTGGGGCAGCAAGCACACCGACGAGTACGCCTGGGGTCAGGTGGTCGGCTTCGAGGGCGACCCGGACGCCTTCCTCGAGGTCTCGACGGCGCGCATCCACCTCGGTCCGGTGAAGACGCCATGGCTCACGCCCATGGTGCTCCGCGAGGGTGGCCGCGAGCATCACCTGGGTGGTCTGCTCCGCGCGGCGCGCAACGATGGGAGCTACGAGCTCGGCCGCTGGACCTTCGCCGCGATGGGCAAGGGCATCCAGGTCGAGGGTACGTTCAGCGCCCCGCCGGACTCGTTCGTGGCGCTCCCCTATCGAAACCCGCCGGGCGGGCTCAAGACCTGCCTGAACGCGAAGGTCGCGCGCTGCGAGCTCTCGATCCGCCGGCGTGGCGAGCGGCCGCGGCGGCTGGTCAGCCCCCACGGCGCCGCGTTCGAGATCCTCCGCGACGCTCGCCCGGGCGAGCATCCAGCGTCGCTGCCGCCAGAAGCCTGAGCCGTTCCCGCAGGGTGACGCTCGCGGTTCGTTGGGCCGTTCGCTCGGGACCGAACGGAGCCAAGGTGTTTGCGCGGACTGGCGAACGGGCGACTGCGTCGTAAGATCACGCTGCCATGCCGAAGGCGGCCACTCCCCCGAACAATGAAGCGCGGCTTCGCGCGCTCGAAGCCTACGACATCCTCGATACGCCCATCGAGCCGAGCTACGAGGCAGTGACCGAGCTGGCGTCGAGCATCTGCGAGACCCCCATCTCGGTGGTGAACTTCGTCGCGGGTGGCCGCCAGTGGTTCAAGTCGGAGGTCGGCCTCGGCGTGCGGGAGACGCCGCTCGAGCCGAGCATCTGTGCGCATGCAATTCTCGGGGAAGAGCTCCTGGTCGTCAGCGACACCACCACGGACCCACGCTTCGCGGACAATCCACTCGTCACCGGAGAACCTCATCTACGCTTCTACGCAGGGGCTCTCGTCCGCAGCCGTGAGGGTCTCCCTCTGGGAACACTCTGCGTGCTCGACACCGCGCCCCGGGTGCTCGACGAGCACCAACTGCGGTCGCTCCGAATCCTCGCCGATCATGTGCGCAACATGCTCGAGTTGCGCCGGACGACGCGAGAATCGAGGGAGATGGCACAATCGCTCCGAAAGGCCTTGGCGGGTCGCCAGCGCTTGATTGCGACCGTCGCTCACGATCTACGAACGCCACTCCAGGTGTTTCGTCTCGGTGCGGAGCTATTGCAGTCTCCGGAGACGGACCCGGCCGCGCGGCAGACGCTGGCGGGGCGCCTGGGTCGCGCTTCTGCATCGATGACTCGACTCGTCGAAGATCTGCTCGACTTGGAGACCGAAGGCGGGGGCAACCTCTCCATCGAACGGGAGCCCTTTCGGTTGGGCTCGGTGCTCGAGGACGTCGTCGAGCTGATGGCCCCGCTCGCCGATGAGGCCGGCGTCTCGTTGGTACTCGAACCTGGGCCGGACCGCGCCGTCCTCGGAGAGAGCGCACGCGTCCACCAGGTGTTGGCGAACCTGATCGGCAACGCAGTCAAGTTCACTCCCTCTGACGGTCGGGTTTCGGTGTGCATGGACGGCGACGACGTGCGGACTCGGGTGGTGGTCACCGACACCGGAGTCGGGATCTCACCGGAGCACCTCGAGACGATTTTCGATCCCCACGTTCGAGTCGGCTCCACCCACACCCCTGGCGCTGGCCTCGGGCTCGCCATCGCCCAGCGCATCGTCGAGGCGCACGGAGGAGACATCGGCGTCGAGAGCACCGTCGACTCCGGCACCCGCTTCTGGTTCACGCTCCCGACCCACCACGGCTGAGCCCGGTCGGGGTTGCGGGGCGTGCAGTGACCGCTACCCGAGGCGGCAGCCGGTGCCGATGGTCGCGTCGGCGAGGGCGGCGCCCCAGCCGACGACGGCTGAGGCGAGGACGATTCCGGCGGCGATCGCCGCGTGCCGGAAGCGTTGGTCCCTGAGCTCGCCCGGCGCCGCGGCCGCGTCGAGGATCGCGCCGTGCGTCAACGAAGGCGCGCTGCGGAAGGGGCCCTCGCCGCGGGTGCGCTCCGCCAGACGAGTCGTGAGCGCCAGCGGTGCGCCCTCCGTGAGGACGAGCGGGGAGCGGTCGCCCAGCGCCTCGTGGGCGTCGCGAGCGATGGTGAGTCGGCCCTGATCGATCGCCAGCGTGAGCGACGCGTCGTCGACGTGGACGATCGAGCCCGCGATGATCTGCCGGCGCAGCGCGAAGGTGAGGGCGACGGCCAGGAGCACCGGGTGCCAGAGCGCGCTGATGCCGTTGGGCGCCAGGCCGACCACGACCGCGCCCGCCAGGGCGGCAGCGGCGAAGAACGCATCGTCGCCGCTCGGCCGCTCGAGCCGGAGCCAATCGACGTAGATGCCGAGCGCGGGCAGGAGCCCGCAGAGCAGCAGCAGCGGCGCGAAGCCACCGGCCCAGGGCGGGCTCGGCGCCAGCACGAGGAACGCGAGCACGGCGGCGACGCACGTGATGCGGGTGGCGATGGGCTTCGGCGTCGGCATCGAGGGATGGAGGCTCTCGGCGGCGCGGACCTTGGGCGGGCTCGAACTTTTTTCGACCGCCGCCCAAGCTGCTCCGCTCGCCCCGGGTCTCGACCCCATGGACACCACGGTGGGTAAGCGGCGGCTCGAGATCCTGGACGTGAAGGAGCCGTGCACGGAGGACTGGGGCGCGATGTCGGGAGACGACCGCTCGCGGCACTGCGCGGTCTGCGAGCAGTCGGTCTACGACCTCTCCGAGATGAAGGAGGAAGACGTGGTCCAGCTCCTGTCCCGGCCCGGACGGGTCTGCGTGCGCTTCTTCCGCCGCGCCGACGGCCGCGTGACCACCAAGGACTGCCTCCCCTTCCGGGTGCGGGCCGCCCGCGCCGTGGCTCGAGGCACCCTTCGGGGGGCGGCTCGACTGGCGAGCGCGACCCTGGCGCTGCTCGTCCTGCTCGGCTTCGGTTCGCTCGCAGGTCTGGACCCCCTCGGCTGGGTCGATCGGAACCTGCTCGGCCGGACGATGGGCGAGCCGCCGGCGATCGCCGGGGCGGTTCCCGTCTACGAGCCGCCCGAAGAAGTCATGGGCGAGATGGAGATGCCCGTGGTGCACCTGCCCGAAGAGACGGATCGGTCGGAGTCGCCGACCAGCGAAGAGCCCCCCATCGAGGAGTGACTTGGGCTCGGAATCGCGTCCAGACGTCGACCGTCGCACCGGGTATCCTCGGCTCTCGATGGTCCGACGCGCTTCCCGACTCCTCTTGATCCTCCCCCTCTTCGTCGCCTGCGACTGCAGCGAGGACGACGACGACAAGGCGAACCGCCCCCACGACGTGCAGGCCCCGACGGCCGTGCTCCTCGAGACCCAGGCCGCGCTCCAGCCACGTGGCGACGGCTCGATGGGCTCGGATCACGACGTCGGCGTGACCGCGGGACAGCACATCACCATCCAGCTCCTCTCGAGCCAGTTCGACCCGGTCTTGCAGGCCACGCCTCCCGGCAGCGGCACGCTGACCAACGACGACTTCCAGGGGAACCACCAGGAGTCGCGCCTCTCCTTCGTGGTGGCCGAGAGCGGCACGCTCAAGGTGGTGGTCTCCAGCCACCAGACCGGCGCCACCGGCAACTACTCGCTCAAGGTCGTGGCCTCGGGCGCGCCCGGCGGGGTGGCCCCGGCGACGGGCCAGTCGATGCTCCAGGCGGGCGCGTCGGTGGATGGTGAGGTCGGCGCGGACGATCCGGCGCTCCCCGACGGCCGCCATCAGGAGACCATTCTCCTCGCTGGCGGCGACGCCGGACCGCTCGAGCTCATGGTCGAGGCGCGCAGCGCGGTCGTGCCGCTCGCCGTGCTGATGAGCCCGAACGGGCACGCCATCAATCCCTCCGAGAGCGGTCGCTACGCCATCGCTCATCCCGGCGTGCACCGGCTGCAGCTGCTCACGCCGACACCCGCCGCGGTCGCGCCCTACCACCTGACCCTCTCCACTGCAGGCACGCCGTCCGCGCCGACTCTGGCGCGCAACCACCACCAGCTCCCGACGGCCGCCGCGACCACGCCGGCGACCGTGGGTCAGGCGATCAGCGGCACCCTCGCCGCCGGCGACGCCACCCTGCCGAGCGGCGAGCGCGCGGACCTCTACGCGCTCACCGGCACGGCGAACCAGCCGGTGCACTTCGAGCTCTCCTCGAGCGCCTTCGACGCCTACCTGATGGTGGTCGGTCCCTCGGGCCGTCACTGGGAGAACGACGACGCGGGCGGCACCACCAACTCGGTCCTCGACATGGTGCTACCGGCCGCGGGGACCTATCGCATCGTGGCGTCCTCGTTCCGCGCCGACGAGACCGGCGCATACGACCTCAAGATCAGCGGTGGCGCACGCACGCCGGGCATGCCGCACGTCGCGGCCGCGACTCCGAGCACGCCGACGCCCTCGGGCGGTAGCGCGACCGTGCGTCAAGGCTCGCTGCAGACGGGCGACGAGACGCTCGAGAGCGGTGAGTTCGTCGACCGATACAACTTCGACTGGCCCGCCGGGAGCAGCATCGACGTGAGCCTGACGTCGACCGCCTTCGACCCCTACGTGATCGTGATCGGTCCCGACGGGCAGCAGGAAGACAACGACGACATCAGCGCGTCCGATCGCAACGCCGGGCTGACCTACGCGGTTCGCCAAGCGGGCACCCACCGCGTTCTCGTGACCAGCTACGAGTCGGGCGAGAGCGGTGCCTATCGTCTGTCGGTCACGCCGAGCGGTGCCGCTGCCCAGCCCTCGACCCCGGCGGTGGCGGCGAACGCAAACCAGCGGGTCATCTCCGGCAGCCTCGCCAGCGGCGACTCGACGCTCCAGAGCGGCGAGCTCTTCGACGAGCACACCATGACCTTCACGCGCGGTCAGCACGTGCACCTCGAGGCGCGCTCGAGCGAGTTCGACACCTACCTGATCGTCCACCCGCCGAGCGGGAACCAGCAGGACAACGACGACGGCACCAACGGCACGAACGCCGAGCTCGACTTCATCGCCAGCACTGCCGGCAGCTATCGAGTCGTGGTCACGAGCTACGAGCCGGGCGAGCACGGCAACTACCAGCTCGTGGTCGGCGGAGCGGCGGGCGGAGGCGGCGGCGCAGCTCCGGCCCCCACGCCGACACCGGGGCCCGCGGTCGCCGCCACCGGCGACTCCGTCGCGGGCAGCCTCGCGAGCGGCGACGGCCAGCTGGACTCGGGCGAGTTCGTCGACGTCTATACCCGCACCTTCACGCCGGGCAGCCCGGTCGAGATCCGGCTCACGAGCAGCGCGATCGATCCCTACCTGATCGTGACCAGCCCGAGCGGCCACCAGCTCGACAACGACGACCTCGATCCCTCCACCCGCAACGCCGGCGTGGACCTGCCCGCCGCCGAGTCCGGGACCTATCGCATCTCGGTCACCAGCTACCGGCCCGGCGAGACCGGCGCGTACTCGTTGAGCTTCGGCGCGGGCCAGCCCGTGCCGAGCCCGGGCGGGGCCGGCGGCCACGTCTACGGCCTCTTCGTCGGCATCAGCGATTATCCGGCCGGCGTCGGCGACCTCCCCGAGTGCGCGAACGACGCCATCAAGCTCGCCGAAGCGCTGCGGACCCACGGGCTGCTCGATGCGCAGCATCAGGTCGTGCTCACCGACGCTCAGGCGACTCGCGGCAACGTCCGCAACGCGCTCCAGCGCCTCAGCGGTCAGATGGGTCCGGACGACGTCTTCATCTTCTTCTACTCCGGCCACGGCGGACAGCAGCAGCGCGGCGCGTCGAGCGACGCGCGCGAGATCGACCGCACCGACGAGTACCTGGTCCTCTACGACGGCGAGCTCCTCGACGACGAGCTCGGTCGGCTCTTCCAGCCGGTCCGCGCCGGCATCGCCGTGGCGGCCATCGACGCCTGCTTCTCCGGTGGCTTCGCGAAGGACCTCATCACCCAGCCTGGCCGGGTCGGCCTCTTCTCCTCGGAGGAGGACGTGCTCTCCGCGGTCGCCAGCCAGTTCCAGGCCGGCGGCTACTTGAGCCACTTCATGCGCACCGCGGTCAGCGGTCAGGCCGACGCCTCACCGCGGGACCAGGTCCTCACCGTCGGCGAGCTGACCCACTTCCTCTACACGCAGTTCGGCACGCACGCGACGGACGTGGAGCTGCAGGGCGCCTACCAGCACCTGGTCATCGACCGCGGCGCGGTCCGGGTCGACCAGGTGCTCTGGTCGTATCAGTAGAGGTAGTGTCCCGGACCGGAACTCGTTGCGAAAATCGGCGAGTCATCGGACCGTGAATCAACGAACGACGACGAGGAATACCTTTCGTATTTCGAGGAGGAGTGACGCAGAGTCACGGTTCGAGGGCCGGTGAGTTTCGTGACGCGTTTCGGAGACGGGGATCTAGGCCGCGTCTTCCTTGGCCAGCGCGAGCTGGGTGTCGGGCTTCGCGGGCGCCTTCTTCTTCTTGGCGCTGCGCTTCTTCCGCTTCGGCTTGGCGCCGGGCGGCGCGATGGCCTCGATGCGCTCGAGGAGCTCCGCGTCGTCGGCCGCGAAGATCTTCGCGTAGTCGAGCGCCCGCGCCGCGAGCTTCTGGAGCTCGCTTCGCTGCTGGTCGACATCGGTGCGGGCCTCGTCGAGCGCGACCTGCCGCTCGGCGACCACGCCCTGCGCGGTGGCGAGGCGATCCGCGGATGCCCGCAGGACCTCGCGGTCGATGTCGGGGAAGGAGACGCCGTCGAGCGCGTCGTCGAAGAGCTCGAGGACCTGCTGAACGGCGGGCGAGAGGGACGGTTGGCTGTTCATGCGTTCAGTGTGTGCGGGAGAGGTGGGATCGGTCAACTGGATTCGGTCGATACGACTACCGAGCCGCGCCGCTTCGGGCGCGGTGAGCGGAGACGCCGGGCCGCTGCCGCGCGCTTCGGGGAGGGACGATCTCGAGTTCTGACTCCTGCGAAGAAAGGGGTCTCACGAAGGAGCGCCCCGTGCGTCACTCGTCGTGGCGCGCCACAGGCG
>JAEPMI010000003.1 GCA_017644045.1 Deltaproteobacteria bacterium | reverse complement strand
GTCCTCGATGGCCATCAGGAAGGGCTTGTCGACGTCACGCTCGGGGGTCGGGATGTACTCGTCGACCGCGGCCATGAGGGCCTTGATCGAGTCCACGCCCATGTCCTTGCCCTGGAGGGCGAGGAGGGCCGAGCCCGGAACGACCGGCGCATCGTCGCCGTCGTAGTCGTACTTCGAGAGGAGCTCACGGACCTCCATCTCGACCAGCTCGAGCAGGTCCGGGTCGTCGACCGCGTCCACCTTGTTCAGGAAGACGACGATCTTCGGCACGCCGACCTGACGGCCGAGGAGCACGTGCTCCTTGGTCTGCGGCATCGGGCCATCGACGGCCGAGACCACCAGGATCGCGCCGTCCATCTGCGCGGCGCCGGTGATCATGTTCTTCACGTAGTCGGCGTGACCGGGGCAATCCACGTGGGCGTAGTGCCGGTTCTCGGTCTGGTACTCGACGTGCGAGGTCGCGATCGTGACGGTCTTGGTCTCGTCACGAACGGTGCCGCCCTTGGCGACGTCGTGGTACGCGATCGCGGTTCCGCCGTGGGTGTCCGCCATGACCTTGGTGATGGCGGCGGTCAGCGTCGTCTTGCCATGGTCGATGTGACCGATGGTCCCGACGTTGATGTGCGGCTTGTCGCGAACGAACTTCTCTTTACCCATTTGGCTGCTCTCCTACTTGGAAGCGAAAGTGTTGGTGGCGGCTCAGTAGCCGCGCGTCTTGGCGACGATCTCGTCGGCCACGCCCTGAGGCACGGCGGAATACTCGTGGAAGTGCATCGAATGCACGGCCCGTCCCTGGGTCTTCGACCGCAGGTCGGTGGCGTAACCGAACATCTCGGCCAGCGGAACGTAGGCCTTGATGACCTGGAGGTTGCCGACCGAGTCCATGGAGCTGACAGATCCGCGACGACTGTTCAAGTCGCCGATGACGTCGCCCATGTACTCCTCGGGGGTCCGGACCTCGACGGCCATCATCGGCTCGAGGAGCTGGACGCCCGCGAGCTTGGCGGCCTCCTGGAACGCGAGGGAGCCGGCGATCTCGAAGGCCGCCTGGCTGGAGTCCACGTCGTGGTAGCTGCCGTCGACGAGCTTGGCCCAGACGTCGATGACCGGGAAGCCCGCGAGGACGCCGCGGCTCATCGCGTCGCCGATGCCCTTCTGGACGCTCGGGATGTATTCCTTCGGGACCGTGCCGCCGGTGATGCCGTTCTCGAAGACGTAGCCCTCGCCGGTCTCGTCGGTCGGGCCGCACTCGATCCAGACGTGGCCGAACATGCCGCGACCGCCGGACTGCTTCTTGAGCTTGCCCTCGGCCTTGACCCGCTTGATGAGCTGCTCGCGGTAGGCGACCTGGGGGGCGCCGACGTTGCACTCGACCTTGAACTCGCGCTTCAGCCGGTCGACGATGATCTCCAGGTGGAGCTCGCCCATGCCGCTGATGATGGTCTGGCCGGTCTCTTCGTCGGTGTGGGCGCGGAAGCTCGGGTCTTCCTTCTGGAGCTTGGCCAGCGCCTCGCCGAGCTTCTTGGAGTCGGCCTGGGTCCGCGGCTCGATGGCCACCGAGATGACCGGGTCCGGGAACTCCATCCGCTCGAGCAGGATCGGGTGCTTCGGGTCGCAGAGCGTGTCGCCGGTGGTGACGTTGCTCAGGCCGACGGCCGCGATGATCTGCCCGGCGAAGACGTCCTTGTTCTCTTCGCGTGAGTTGGCGTGCATGCGAAGGAGGCGGCCGATCCGCTCCTTCTTGCCGGTGGTCGCGTTGAGGACCGCGGTGCCGCTCTCGAGCTTGCCCGAGTAGACGCGCAGGAAGGTCAGCTGACCGACGAAGTCGTCGTTGATGATCTTGAAGGCGAGCGCCGCGAAGGGGGCGTCGTCGCTGACCTCGCGGGTCAGCTTCTTCTCCGGGTTGCGGACGTCGACGCCCTCGGTGGGCGGCAGATCGCTCGGGGCCGGGAGGTAGTCGATGACGCCGTCGAGGAGCTGCTGGACGCCCTTGTTCTTGAAGGCCGAGCCGCAGAAGACCGGGACGACCTTGTGCGCCAGGGTGCCCTTGCGGATCGCGCCCTTGATGTCCTGCTCGGAGAAGTCCGTGTCGTCCGAGAGGAAGCGGGCCTCGAGCTCCTCGTCGATCTCGGCGCAGGTCTCGATGAGGGTCTGGCGGGCCTCTTCGGCCTCGGCCGCGAACTCCTCGGGGATGTCGATGATGTCGAAATCGGCGCCGAGGCTGTCGTCCTTGAACTCGATGGCCTTCATCGACACGAGGTCGATGACGCCGCGGAGCTCGTCCTCGGACCCGAGAGGCAGCTGAACCGCCAGGGCGGGGGCGCCGAGGCGGTCCTTGATGGTCTGGAGCGCGCGCGGGAAGTCCGCGCCGGCCTTGTCCATCTTGTTGACGAAGCAGATGCGGGGGACGCCGTAGCGGTCCGCCTGGCGCCACACGGTCTCGGACTGGGGCTCGACGCCCTCCTTGCCATCGAAGACCGCGACCGCGCCGTCGAGCACGAAGAGCGAGCGCTCCACCTCGATGGTGAAGTCCACGTGGCCCGGCGTGTCGATGATGTTGATGCGGAACTGCTCGTCCGCGAACAGGCCGGTCTTCGGGCGCCAGAAGCAGGTCGTGGCAGCCGAGGTGATCGTGATGCCCCGCTCCTGCTCCTGCTCCATGTAATCCATGGTCGCGGCGCCGTCGTGGACCTCACCGATCTTGTAGTTCACGCCCGTGTAGTAGAGGACCCGCTCGGTGGTGGTCGTCTTGCCGGCATCGATGTGCGCCATGATGCCGATGTTGCGCGTGCGCTGGAGTGGGTACTGGCGGGGCATTTGGAATCTCGGTGCGTAGAGGAAGGGCGCGAGAGAAACGGGTCGGTCGGAAATCCGAGGCCTGAACGCAACAAAGCCCCCCCGAGCCAGCGACCACCCTTGGGTCGCTTTTCATTCGGGAAGGCTCTGGAGAACGGCTCGGTCGTGGGTCGGAAGCGGTGCTTCCTGAAATCCCAGCGGTCTTTCCGGCAGGTCTCTCTTATGGGCGCAGAATCATCTAGGCGGGTTGGGCTCCAAATGAGGGAAGTGAAAAAGGCCCGCTCCGAAGAGCAGGCCAAAGGATCTCACCAGCGATAGTGGGCGAACGCCTTGTTGGCGTCGGCCATCTTGTGGGTGTCTTCGCGCTTCTTGACCGCGTTGCCACGGCCCTGCGAGGCCTCCATGAGCTCGGCGGCGAGGCGCTCGGTCATGGACTTCTCGCCGCGAGCGCGGCTGTAGGACACGAGCCAACGCATCGCGAGGCTGGTGCGGCGGTCGTTCCGGACCTCGACGGGCACCTGGTAGGTGGCACCACCGACGCGGCGGCTCTTGACCTCCACCTTGGGCTTCACCTGGTCGAGGGCACGGCGGAACACCTCGATCGGCTGCTCGCGGTAGCGCTCCTCGATGATGTCGAAGGCTCCGTAGAGGATCTTCTCGGCGGTGGACTTCTTGCCACCGGTCATCAGGATGTTCGCGAACTTCGCGACCAGCTTGTCCTTGTACTTGGCGTCCGGCGTGATGGGACGGCGCTCTGCCTGCTTGCGACGGCTCATGGTCTCAGTTCTTCGGGCGCTTCACGCCGTACTTGGAACGACGCTGGGTGCGGTTGGCCTTGTTGGTGTTCGACGGGCCGCCGGCGCCGGTGGCGTCGAGGGTGCCGCGAACCACGTGGTAGCGAACGCCGGGAAGGTCCTTCACACGACCGCCCCGAATCAGCACCACGGAGTGCTCCTGGAGGTTGTGACCCTCACCCGGGATGTAGGTCGTCGCCTCGATCCCGTTGGAGAGGCGCACACGAGCGACCTTGCGAAGAGCCGAGTTCGGCTTCTTGGGCGTGGTGGTGTAGACGCGGACACAGACGCCACGCTTCTGGGGGCATCCCTGAAGGGCGGGCGAGTCCGTCTTCTCACGGATCTTCTTGCGGCCCTTGCGGATGAGCTGGTTGATGGTCGGCATTTCGCTGCAGAGTCCTTGGTAGGCGACCCACTTTGTGCCGTGTTTACAGGGCTATTCTCACCCAACACGCACGACGGAAATCGCACCCCCGGCTTCGAGGGAGGCGAAAGATACCGGGGAAGCCCTCCCTGTCAAGCTGGAGCCGGTCGAATTTTCGAGCTTTTCCGATCCCTTGGGGCGGATGCTCACGCGTGCCCGCGAGATCCGCCGTGATCCCGATGGCTTCGAAAGGGGTGGGCCGAGGTCAGAAATCGAGGCGGAACTCGAGCGACCCGGCGCCGAGACCCAGCGTCGCGCTCGGCCCCCGCTCCGGCAGAGGGTCGGTCAGGTCCTCCGGCAGCTCCCGCTCCCTCGTTTCCCGGTGCACCGGCACGAAACGGACGTGGCTGTCGATGATCCCGATGACGACGAGCGCCGCGGCCAGCCCGAAGAACGTGTAGTTCAGCCCTCGCATCGCGGTACCGATGCGCTCGAGGCGCGCCTGGCTGCCCGGGAACTGGTCGATCTGATTCTTCGCCCACTGGTGGACGCCCCAGGTGGCGAAGGTCCCGGCGATCAGGGTCGCCTCGGAGACGGCGAAGAACCGCCCCAAGGTCAGGTGATTGTTCTGGAATTGCCCGACGCCGAAGGGGACCGTGGCCACGAGCCGGCTGTTCCGATCCTCGACGACCTCCTGGCGGGCGAGCTCCTCGAGGCGCGCGATCCGCTCCTGACGAGCGATGTCGCGCTCGATCGACTCCCGCTCGAGGCGCTCGGCGGCCTCCCGTCGCTGACGCTCGGCGTCGGCGAGCTCCGTGGCCACCTCCTCTTTCACCTCTCGGAAGAGGTTCACCACGGCCCGCGGGAACGCGCTCGGGTCGAGCACGTAGCTGATATCGGCGCGGAGGAGCGCGGTGAACTGCTCTTTCGCGTCCACCTCGCGACCGACGAAGAGATAGCTGGCGGCCAGGTATTTGCGGGACTCGAGCACCAGGGCTGGGTTCCGAATCCGAGGCACGGCCCCACCGACCATCGACTCGAAGAGGGTAACGGACTCCGGGAAATCTCCGGCTCGGTAGGCTTGGAGGGCTTGCTCGAAGTCCTCGATCTCGTCAGCCCTTGCCTCACTCACCCCAACGCCCCCCACGAAGAGGGCTGCAAGAGCGAGCGCTATCGGGAGGGAACGAGTCATCACGGGACGCCGTGGGCCGAGTCAGGTTAGCCGGAGTCGTCCCCCGGAGGGGAATCGATGCGTGCCTGCACTTCCATGAGCTCGCCGGCTTTCAGGCGAACGTCGTCTGTATAGACCCCGCGCCCTTCGGCTGTCACGGTCAACCGGACGAGCTGGTTGTTCTCGGTGCCCAACGGAACCCGTAGGAATTCACCGGCCGGCCCACGAGCCAGCGTACGGCCCCCGCTCGTGACCGTCACGATGGCCGGGACGACGTTGGACCGCACGATGAGCCGCGCCGGTTGGTACTGAAGCGAGCGCACCAGGTAATAAGGCTCGCGATCGGGCCGGATGTGGACCCGCTGGTCGAGCTCCTGGCAGCACTCCCCCCGGATGCGGAACCGGTGAGTGCCAGGCGCCAACTCCACCGAGACGAAGCCTGGGCCGTAGGCCCGGAACGGCTCGTCATCCACCGAGATCTCTACGTTTTCGGGTGTCGGACGGAACACCACCTGCCGCTTCAACCCCCGAGGCACGATGACCGCCATGCTGGTGATCGGCTGCAGCTTGCTCGGTCGTCCCGCGTCCGCGACCGGTGCTTCCTCGGTCTCTCCCGCGTCGATCTCGACCCCGAGGTCCTCCGGCACGATCGCCGCGTCCACGCCGGCGTCCTCGACGTCCGTCCGAAGGGGGATGTCCGTGGGGTCCGAAGGCCGCGTCGCGGCGTAGGCCCCGACTGCCCCGAGCACCAGCACGGCGGCGATCGCCATGGCGATCTTCGGCCGCCGGCTCGCGGTCCCCATCGACTCCACCAGCGCCAGCGCCTCTTCGTTGCCGTCGTCGAGCGCCAGGATGCGGTTGCAGTGGCGCAGGGCGTTCGGCCGGTCGTCCCTGGCCGCGGCCTTCTTGGCCAGCTCCGTCAGCCGAGCCAGGGTGCGCTCACGGATCTTCTCGGCTTCCCCCTCGGGATCTTTCAGGAATTGCTCGAGCAGCACCTCGGGCTCCTCGATGCCGAGCTCCCCGAGGAAGCTCTCGAGGGCCCCCTGGACCTCCGCCGCGGTCTCGAAGCGGGCCTGGGGGTCCTTCGCCATGGCCTTGTCGATCAGCTCGGCGAAGCGACTGCCGATGCGGGGATCGGTGCGGAGCGGCTCCGGGTACTCGCCGTCCACGATGCGCTTGAGCACCTGGTGCGGGTTCCGCCCGGTGAAGGGCAGGCGTCGCAGCGCCATGAAGTAGAGGACCGTGCCGAGCGAGAAGATGTCGGTGCGGGGGCCGATGCGGCCGCCCTCGATCTGCTCGGGCGCCATGTGGCCCGGTGAGCCCAGGATCTGCCCGGTGGCGGTGAACGAGTTGGCGTCGACCATCTGCGCGATGCCGAAGTCGGTGAGCTTCGCCGTCCGGTCCTCGTGCAGGAGCACGTTCTCCGGCTTCACGTCGCGGTGGACGATGTGCTTCTCGTGCGCGGCCGCGAGTGCCTTGGAGATGAGAATGCCGAAGCAGGCTGCGATCTCGGGCGGAAGCGCTGGCGTCTTCTCGACGAAGTCCTTGAGGGTCGGACCCGTCAGCAGCTCGGCGCTGATGTAGGCCTCTTCCTCGTCCTCGCCGCCGTAGTCGTAGATCTCGAGGACGTTCGGGTGCCGCAGCTTGGCGACGCTCCGGGCCTCCCGAGTAAAGCGCGCCCGGGCCTCCGGGGTCTTCCGCAGGTGCGGGTGCATCACCTTCACCGCGACCTCGCGGTCGAGGTTCACGTCGCGGCCTCGATAGACGGTGGCCATGCCACCGTGGCCGATCTCCTCGAGGAGCTCGTATTTGCCGAGCTTTCGCAGCATCCGTCAGCGTTGGGCGGTTCACCCGTCCCGAAGGGTGGGACCCCGGGCGGCACTATCCGATTGGGCCGCGCGGAAATCAACGATGGTGCGACGGCATCCCGCCCTCGAAGCTGGCAGAGTGGCCGCCATGCGATGGTGCCTCACCCCCCTCTTCGCTGTCCTGCTCGTGGCCGGCTGCGCCAACGACGGCCCCTGCGAAGGCAACTTCTGCTCGTGCTTCGACACCGACGAGTGCGAGTTCGTCTGCAACGACGTGCCGTGCACCGGCGAGTGCGTGAGCCTCGACACCTGCGACGGCACCTGCCGCGACAGCTGCTCGCTCTTCTGCGAGTCGTCGAGCGGCTGCGACTTCGTCTGCGAGGACCTGTGCACGGTCGAGTGCACCAGCGTGAGCGAGTGCGGCATCGACTGCGGCGCCGACTGCGACGTCAGCTGCACCGACCTGGCGACGTGTCGCGTGACCATGATCTCCGGGCAGGTCCAGTGTGACCGCGCCGGCGAGTGCGACATCCGCTGCGCGACTGCGGCCGGCACCGAGCCGGCCACGGACTGCGGTAGCGGGACCTTCGTCTGCGGCTCCGCCTGCCCCTGACCGTCACTCGCCCAGCCACTCGCAGACCCAGCGGAGCACGTGCGCAGCTTCGCGGAACCTGCCGCGGGCTCCGGTGTCAGCCCGGACCATGGAAGCCGTCTCGGGTGGGCGGACCGCATCGGTCCGTGGGTTCTTCGTCCTCGCCTTCGTCTTCACCTGGGGACTGCAGATCCCCGGCGTGCTGGCGCGAAAGGGCCTCTTGCCAGGAGATCCGGAGGCGTACCTCCCCTTCGTGATGCTCGGGATCTTCGGGCCGATGGTCGCCGCCATCGTCCAGACCGCTCGCGCGGAGGGACGCGGCGGGGTTCGACGGCTCTTCGGGCGACTCCTCCAGTGGCGCATCGGGCCCCAGTGGCTCGCGATGGCGCTGCTGCTCCCGGGGCTCTTGCTCGCGGGCGGTCTCGTCCTGATGCAGCTCGCCGGCTATGAGGGCTCGGCGCTCCTGCTCCCCGAGGGCGGGCGATGGGTGGTCATCCCCATCATCGCGATCGCCGAGGAGGTCGGCTGGCGCGGCTACGCCCTCCCCCGCTTGAAGGCGCGCTATGGGGCGTTCGCCGGCAGCGTCATCCTCGGCGTGCTCTGGACGCTCTGGCACATCCCGATGTTCGTCGGCATGGACGTGCCGCTCGACCTGCTGCCGGTGATGACCCTGATGCTGGTCGGCGGCAGCCTCTTCTACACGTGGCTGGTGGAGCGCACCGGCGGAAACCTGGTGATCGCCGTCCTCGCGCACGCGGGCGCTCACCTACAGAACGCACACCTCACCCTACCGGCCGATACCCTTCCGCTCCTCGTCGCCACCATCGTCTACGCGGGTCTCGGGCTCGCGGTGACGCGGCTGGACCGGCGGACCTTCCCGCTCACGCGGCCGCCGCGACCGACGGGGCCCCGGCTGGTGCTCAGTCGAGGGGAGTGAGCTCGGCCGGGAAGCAGAGCTCGCCGTCGAGGTGCGGTCCGTCGGGATCGCGCCCGCCGTGCAGGAAGACCATGCCGGACTCGTAGACCACGATTCCGGCAGCATTTCTCTCCCGGGCGAGGTCGGCGACGGGCTCGAGGTGCCACCCACCCGCCTCGACGGCGGTGAAGACGGAGAGGCCGTCGGTGAGCGTGAGCCCGTCGGCCCGAGGCGCCGTGCGGACGTCCACCTCGGGCCCCGGCTCCAGCGCGCACGCCTCCGGGCAGCCGCTGAGGACCCAGCTCGTGGTGATCGGGTCGCCCGCAGCGTCGGTGCCCCCGACGATCCAGTGGCTGCTCTCGCCCTCCAACACGAGCGGCTCGTTGCGGACGGCTTCGGTCGCCGGGTCGTCGACCGTGGTGATGGCCAGGGTCGACATGTCGACCCATTCGACGAAGGGAGCGCCGGGCGCGCGGGTGCCCCCGGCCACGATCACGTCCGACGTGCCCGCGGGCGCGGCGCCCGCGAAGGCGCGCGCCCCGATGAGCCCGGAGAGCACCGCTCGGCCGTTGGTCGCGACCCGCGCGATGCCCACGTCGGGGCTCGACGCATCGCCACCTCCGGCGACGAGCACCACGCCCTCACCGGTGCGGACGATGGCGGAGCCGATACCCGCGCTGTCGTAGAGGAGCTTGGGTGCCGCTCGCTCGTCCCCTTCGACCTGGGCGCCGTCGAGCTCGTAGGTCCAGGTCCCGTTCGCGGCGAGCACCAACGCGGTGGTGGAGCCGAAGAAGGCCGCCTTGGTGGCGCCGACCGGCTCGAGCAGGTCCTCCAGCGGCGTGCCGGCTTCGGCGTAGTAGAGGTCCGAGAAGGTGGCCGCCGTCGTCGGACCAGAGTCGGCCATCCCTCCGAACTGGATCACGTAACCCTGCCAGCGAACGTAGGCGCTGTCGGCGCGGGCTGGCTCAGCGCCCTCCAGCCGGCTGACTCGGCGGCAGGTGCCCGGCTCTCCCACCACGACTCGGAGGAACAGGCCGCTCTCGGCCGGCGAGAACTGGGGCGGCGCCCCGTGCAGGAGTGCTCCCGAAGGTCCGGTGAGCTCGACTCGAGCCCGAGAGGAGGCCAGCAGGTCCAGCTCGAAGCCGACCTCGAAGCCGTCTCCAGTGAGATCGAGCTCCTGGACCACGGTGTCGTAGCCGCTCTGGGCCCACACGATCCGCAGGAGGTCGTAGTCGCCGCCCTCGAGTGGGTTCGCACCATCCGCCGTGACGATGCGGGTGTCGAGGACCTGGGTCACGTCCTCCGGACCGCACGCGAACGCGAAGGCGAGCAGCAGCATGACGACGCGAACCATGGCTACTCCCTGCCTCACCGCCCCTTCGGGGGCAAGGGCGCGCGTAACGACGTCGGTGCCACCCCGTACCGAATGGGGCCATGCGCACCGTGAGCCGATTGCAGATGGTGACTCCTTTCGACTCGGAGATCGCCGACCTCGAGATGGAGCAGCAGCTCCTCTTGCTCCGGGGGTGCGCGCTATGTCGCATCACCCGGCGCGTCGACGAGGGCAGCACCCGGGCGAAGGAAGAGTGGAAGACCTGCAAGGCCGAGCTCGGGGTGCCGGTGGAGGTCTTCACCAAGGACGTCGCGCCCGCCGCGTTGCTCGCGGCGATCGACCACCACGCGCCCGCCGTCGCGGCGGTGACCACCGACGGAGAGATCGTCTCGCTCATGGACGAGGCGGCGATCGCCCGGTGCAAGGGCAGCGTCGCGGACCTTCGCGGGCGGCTGAAGTACCGCATGGCCTCTCTCGAGCTGGCGATGCCCGCCTGAGCTTGCGGGTGCGCGCAGGGCTGCCATGAAGCGCTCGCGTGCCTGCCACCGACCACACGCTCGAGGGGCCCTGGGACGACGCCCGGATCCGTGACGCGGCGCTGCGGCTGCGTGCGCACGGCGGGTTGGTGTGGCTGGACGCGGACGGAGCGAGCGAAGCCGGTCGGTTGCTCTATCTCGGTGCGGCGCCCGTGGAGACGCTTCGCGTTCCGTGGGGTGAGGATGCCTTGCAGGCGCTCGCCGCGCTCGGGCATGGCGGCGACCATCGACCGCGATGGATCGGCTACGTCGCCTACGATGCGTTCTGGGCGCGCTCCCACGCGACTCCGCGGATGGAGCGCGGGCCGTGGCCGGTGCTGCTGCTCCACCGCTACGACGCGCTGCTCGAGGTGGATCTGCGAGAGTCGACAGGGCGTCTGATCGCCGACGACGAGGCCGCGCTCGAGCGAGCGAAGGCGCGACTGGCGAGTGAGCCTTCGGCGCTCGGTGACGTGCGCGTGGCCGCACTCCGCGTGACCCCGCGCGCGACTCATGCCGCGGCCGTGGAGCGGGCCCGCGAGCACATCGCGGCCGGCGAGGTCTACCAGGTGAACCTGGCGCGCGCGTGGCGAGGGCCCTTCGAGGGCGATGCGCTCGCGTTGTGGATGGCGATGCGCGAGGCGAGCCCGGTGCCGCTCGGGCTCTACGTCGACGGCGGCGACCACCAGGTGCTCGCACGGACGATGGAGCGCTTCCTCGAGTGGCACCCGGACGGCGAAGGCCGAGGCCCGATCGAGACGCGACCGATCAAGGGCACCATCGCCCGCGGCGGCGACGACGACGGCGAGGCCGCCGCGCTCCGAGCGGATCCGAAGGAGCACGCGGAGCACGCGATGATCGTCGACCTGGTGCGCAACGACCTCGGGCGTGTGGCCGAAACCGGCAGCGTGAGTGTCGGCGAACCTTTCGCGGTCGAGCCCTACGCGAAGCTCTCGCATCTGGTGAGCACGGTGCAGGCGACCACGCGCCCGGGGACGGACCTCGCCGACGTGCTCCGCGCGACCTTCCCGCCTGGCTCGGTCACCGGCGCGCCGAAGTCTTCGGCGCTGCAGATCATCGAGGCGCTCGAACCGGTACCGCGTGGCGCCTATTGCGGCGCGGTCGGATACGTCGACGGCGCGGGCGGGCTCTCGCTCGCGGTCGCGATTCGCACCGCCTTCGTGGGCGGCGACGAGGTTCGCTACCACGCCGGCGGTGGGCTGGTGTGGGACTCGGATCCTCAGCGAGAGGTCGCCGAGACCGAGCTGAAAGCGCGGGTCTTCCTCGACGCGCTGACCACGCTCCGGGCCGGCGAGCCGGTCCCCGTGAGCGAAGAACGGGATT
Organism: Deltaproteobacteria bacterium; assembly: GCA_017644045.1. Classification (GTDB taxonomy): domain Bacteria; phylum Myxococcota_A; class Polyangia; order Polyangiales; family Houyiibacteriaceae; genus UBA1660. Next base: position 772,599 of record JAEPMI010000003.1, on the reverse strand, counting down.
GATCGGCGCCCCCTTTCGGGAGGCGATGTGCGACATCGCGAGAGAGCGCGCGACGGCGATCGGGAATTTCTTTTGAGAGATTCCGTCTTCCACTCTTGACGTTCGCTCGGCGCACGGCTAATGCTGTCCCCGTCATGTTCACCCGTTCACACATGCGGCATCGGCCTGCCCGCTCCTCGCGCCTCCGCGCGAGGGAGGGATGGTTTGCGCCCGCGTGCGTGTTTGGGGAGCTGCTCTCCGAGCCGCTTCATGGCGCCACGTACGAAAGCGATGGCGGCCTCATTCGGAAGGATGTGGTCTGTCAGGGCCTCCCGAACGATCTGGAGGCCCACGCCTAGGCGACGTTTCGATTCGCAACGACACTGCAGATGCAGCGTTTTCGTGATTAGGAGCCGCCCAGGGAGACCTCGGCGGCTTTTTTCGTTCTCGCGCGTCCCATCCAGGGCTCGCGAGGCGAACGGCAGGAGGAAGGGCCACGGCCCGACGAGAGGACGATGACGAGTTGATCGAACGACGGCGACGCGCGGCCCGATGGAACGCGCGAGGAGCGGCACCGGCCGCTTCGAGCCCGAGAGCCCGGCGGCACCAGCCCGCGCGGGGACGGAGCCGAGGTGCGCCCTGCGCACGCCAACTCAATCACCATACATGCGCCATCATGCGGCGCTTCAATCGTGTCTTTATCCGCATCCATGCGGGTTGTTCCCTCGGCTGCGAGGGGTCTGGTTCGTTGACAATCGAGGAGTTCCCGGCGGGCGTGCCAATGCCCGCCACGAGTGCCGCGCCTCGTCCAACGCGCGGCCATTCGGTGGGCGTGCATGGGTATGCCGGCTCGGCTGTGACCCGGGCTCGAAAGGGTTCGACTCCCCCGCTCACCCCCCGCTCGGCGACCTGCCTCGGCCGGTCTCCAGAGAGCGTTTCAGTTGTCGTTAGCGGGTCCGACCAGGGCGCTGGTCGGGCTCTCTTTCCGTGTGTGGCCCAGGCTGGCAGGGCGCCCCGTTCGGGTCGGGGAGGTCGGCGGTTCGAATCCGTCCACACGGACCACACCAACGCCGCAAGGCGTTGGTGCCCTCCCCCTCACCCTCGCCCTATCCCTCGCCTTTTGGCTGGGGCGAGGCCCTCGACCCCGCCCCTCACCCTCACGGCTCGAGCACTATGGACGCTCGGCCCAAGTGAGGGTGAGGGCGAGGGCGAAGGCGAGGGTCAGGGTGAGGGAATCGCCGCCTCTCGGCGGCTCATGCCACGTGGTGCGTCTGGCTGATGCAGCTTCGCTGTCTACGAGGTGAGACGGGTTCGACTCCCGTACGTGGCGCCGACGGCCCTTCACGCGTGATCCAAACGTGGTCACTACGTGACGTGTCCGTCACACGGGCGAGGTCTGGTGATCTCGCTCTTTTCAATCGAAACGCGGCTTCACCGCCGCCCCAACCGACCGCGCGCGCTCCTCATGAGCGCTCGCTCAGAACGAGGAGGTGCATCATGCGCACGTTGGTCCTGGACCAGGGTTACCAACCACGTCACGTCATCCCGTGGCAGAAGGCCGTGTCCATGCTCTACGTCGGTAAGGCCGACGTGGTCGAGGAGTACGGCGAGGTCATTCGCTCGCCGAGGGTGGAGCTGAAGATGCCGGCCGTCGTGCGGCTGCGTCGTCGCAGCCCGTGGCGTCCGCCGAAGATCCGCTTCTGCCGCGTGAACGTCATGCTCCGCGACGAGATGACGTGTCAGTACTGCGGAGAGGAGTTTCCGATCGGTGATCTCACGTACGACCACGTCGTGCCCCGCTGCCAGGGCGGTAGGACCTCGTGGGAGAACATCGTGACCGCCTGCCGTCCGTGCAACGAGGCGAAGGGTGGTCGGACTCCGGCCCAAGCGGGCATGCCGCTCCTTCGGGAGCCGAAGCGTCCCTGGACGCTGCCCACCGTGGCTCCCGGCGCCGAGGTGCGCAGGGTGCCCGAGCTCTGGCGCGCGTGGCTCGGCCGCGCGGCCTGAGCACCCCGTAGCCCCACCGGTGATCGCCGGTGGGGCCTGCGGGTCCCTGCGACGATCATCTAACGAGCAGGATGGCGGCTTCTCAGGCCGTTCATGCGGGTTCGAATCCCGCTCGTCGCTCCACGCGTTGCGCTCCTCGTCGCCGCACTTCGGTGCGGCGGCGGGGGGCCTATGGCGACGGTCATCCAATGGAAGGATGCCGGCTGGTTGAGCCGGTCACGCGGGTTCGATTCCCGCTCGTCGCCCCGCTGGCGATCCCACGTTCTTGCAGCGAACGAGGACGCTTTTCTCTGTCATCCACGAGATTTGGCAAGTCGTCTCCTAAACGACGTACTGCACATCGGTCGTAGGTCGATCGCCAGCGCGTTTTTCTGTTGTGGGAGGGTCTTCGAAAGACCCTCCCGCATCGCGTGGGCAGAGCCCACGACTCGCTCCCTCCCAAACGGGCGCGCTCGCGCGCGCATGCGCGTCTGGTGACGCGCTCGGCATCTCGGGCGTCTTCGACGTCGGGCTGCTGGCGCATCGCGAAGCCGTGCGGCGGGGCGGGTGAGTGACATCCAACAACCAACCCAACCCCAAGGAGGTGTGCCATGGAGCACGTCGTTCCCCAATCGCATGTCGGCCTTCTCTACGAGGACGGCGTGTTCATCCGTCGACTCGATCCGGGTCGATACCACTACAAGGCTCCGTTCTTCGGTCGGAGCATCCTGCGTCGCGTCGACGTCGTCGATCTTCGTGAGCGTTCGCTGACCCTGAAGGGCCAGGAGATCCTCACCAAGGACAAGGTCGCCGTCCGTGTGTCCGTGCTCGTCTACTTCCGGGTCACCGATCCGGAGGCCGCGCTGCACAACGTCGCGTCGTACGAGGACCGCATCTACGAGGACGCGCAGCTCGCTGCGCGACGCTTCCTCGCGGGTCGGGAGCTCGACGCGATCCTCTCGGACCGCAACGAGATCTCGGACGCGGTCCGTGAGGCCGTTCGCGAGCCGGCTCAGCGCTACGGCGTCGAGATCCTTCGCGCGGACGTCAAGGACCTGGTCTTCCCCGGCAACCTGCGGGCGATCATGAACCAGGTCCTCGAGACCGAGCGTCGTGCGGAGGCCAAGCTCATCGATGCCCGCAAGGACATCGAGACCCGCGAGCTGCGGGCGCGAGCGGCCGAGGCAGAGACCAAGGCCCAGCTCGAGTCCGAGCGTGAGCAACTCGCGCTGAAGCTGGATGCCCAGCGCGCGAAGCAGGCCGCGAAGCTCGAGCAGCTGAAGGCCGAGCTGGCTGCGCAGGTCGAGGTCGCCAAGGCGATCGCGTCCAATCCGGAGCTGCTTCGCCTGAAGGAGCTCGAGGCCCTCGAGGCCATGGCCGCCTCCGGTGGTCGCTTCGTCCTGGGCACCGACGGTGTCCCGCGGCTGGTGACCCATGAGGCCTGAACGCCGAACGAAGGCGAACGCCCGAGACGCTGACGCGCGAGTGGCTCGAAGAGAGCTCCGACGTAGCAGGCCGCTCGTGGTTGCGAGTCAGATGATCGGCGAGGCATTCGGCGTCGCTGTTCGTCGCCGCGCCGACGAAGGAAGGCCTTCAGGCCTTTCGAGGAGGTCGGCGGCGGACAGCGGCGTCGAGGACCGTCGAGGGCTGGTTTGCAGCCTCGAGCGGCCGGCCAGGCCGCTTGGGGGAACGTCCGCAACTCGGCGCGTGAGAAGCGAGCCGCGGCAAGTCGTCCGAAGACGGCGGGCCGCGGCTCGCTCATCGGTCTGCGCTTGCCGCCGTGGACCGCGGCCCCATGAACGTCCCGTTCCATGGCGCACTTCGAGAGCGAGCTCGACGATTCCGTCGGTACTGGCTGGGTCCGCCCCCACGCCGCACGGCTCTGGGTGCGCTCGGCGAAGGCTGGGCGACTCCGGGTCCGGCTCCTCGACTCGAACGGACAGCTCCTCGACGAGGGCACCTTCGACCCGCCCACCGACGAGGCGCTCGACGGCACGGCGACCTTTCGGTGGCCCGACGACGTCGACGGCGCGACCACGGCGCTGGAGCCTGCGCACACCTACGACTACGAGGTCTTCCGCGAGCCGGATGCCCTGCTCGGCCGCGGTCGACTGCTGACACCACCACTCGGCTGGGACGACTGCCCCGAGCGCTTCGCGATCGCGGTCGCGAGCTGCCACCAGCCCTTCGGTGACGACGGGAGCGCCTCGACGAAGGCCCGTCGACTCGTGGAGAAGGTCCACGAGGTCCTCGACTCCCACGACGTGAAGGCCGTCGTGCTCTGCGGCGACCAGGTCTACAACGACCAACCGGCCGCGCTCTCGCTCTTCGACGACGAGTACTTCGCGCAGGTCGCACCGCCCGGGCGCTCGAGCATTCTCGAGTGCACGCGCGAGGAAGTGCGGGCGTTGGTTCAGGATCGCTACCGCGCCTTCTGGGGCCTCGACGGGTTCCAGCGACTGCAGTCGCGCTGGGCCTGCTACCCGATCCCAGACGACCACGACCTCGTCGACAACTTCGGCTCCGCACCCGAGCACGCGAGCGAGACGTGGCGCGCGTTCCGTGAGGGCGCCCTCGACGCCTGCCACGACTACCAGACCTCGCGGGTCCTCGGTCGCCACGGTGACCGCCCCGAGTCGCTGCACCACTCCTTCGCGTGGGGCCCGCTGCGGGTCTTCACCATGGACCTCCGCTCGGAGAAGACGAGCGACGGCGAGGTCTGCTCCATCTACTCGGACCACCAGCTCGCCGAGGTCGAGCGCTTCCTCCACGGCAACGAAGACGCGGGCCTGCTCGCGCTGGTGCTCTCGGTGCCGATCGCGCACATCCCGGAGTGGCTCTCGGCCATCGGGAAGCCGCTCGAGGGCGAAGGCGGCGACCTCGCCGATCGCTGGGGTCAGCCCGCCGCGCGCCGATCCCGCGACCGACTGATGGCGTTGCTCCACGAGCACCGCGAGCGCCGACCGTGGCAGCCGCTCGTGCTCCTTGGTGGCGACGTGCACATGGGCGCGGTGAGCGAGCTCCGCTGGGCCGACGGCGCGGCGAGCATTCATCAGCTGATCAGCAGCCCACTGACCAACGACGAGGCCGCCGTCTTCCAGCATGGCTCGGCCCTCGCGCACGAGGCCCTCCAAACCATCGACGGCGAGGGCTACCCGCGTTGCGACGTACGGCTGCTGCCCGGAACCGCGGCGCTCGAGCGCAACCCCGTACCGGCGCTCAACGTCGGCATCGTCGAGGTCAGCGTTCGAGAGGGGCGCTGCTTCTTCCGACTGCAGCTCCTGGCCCTGAACGACGAGGGTGAGCCCGTGCTCGTCTACGAGAGCGCAGAGCTGCCTGGCCCCATGGGCGGCGGCCCCGAAGCACGCGGCGACTACACCGACTGAGCGTGGCGCTCTCGCTGGGCGTCGTGATCTGCCACACCCCCGCCCGCGCGCGTAGGGGGCGGCGCTCGGCATGGGGTTCGCAACGGACCGACCCATGAGCCACACAGAAGGAGCGGAGCGAACGGCCCTCGAAGGCCTCGCGCGAGTCGGGTACGCGACCAAGGGAATCGTCTACGGCGCGGTCGGTCTATTGGCGGTGCTGGCCGTCGTCGGCGCCGGTGGAGCGATCGGCGGCAGCGAACGAGCGATCCAGACCATCGGTGAGCAGCCCTTCGGCCTGGTCCTCCTGGTCGTGCTCTCCATCGGGCTCTTCGCCTACGCGGGCTGGCGAGGGATCCAAGCGACCCTCGACCCCGAACACCTGGGGCGCGACCGAAAAGCGATCGCCAAACGCATCGGGTACGGCTTCAGCGCGCTGACCCACGCCCTGCTCGGTGTGACCGCGGCGCAGCTCGTGCTCGGCAGCAGCAGCGGCGGTGGCGGCGGCACCAAGACCTGGGTCGCCGAGGTCATGGCCATCGAGGTCGTGGGACCGATCGTGGTCGGCATCGCCGGCGCGATCGCCATCGGCTTCGGCCTCCAGCAGCTCCACAAGGGGCTGACCGTGAAGTTCACCAAGAAGCTCAAGAGCCACGAGATGAGCCGCCGCGCTCGGAAGCTGGCCGTGAAGGTGGGCAAGGCCGGACTCACCGCACGCGCGGTGGTCTTCTGCATCCTCGGCGGCACCCTGGTTCACGCGGCCATCGCCAACGACCCGAGCGACGTGAAGCCGCTCGGCGAGGCCCTCGCCGCCATCGGTCGCCAGCCGCTCGGCTCGGTGCTGCTCGCGGCGACCGCCCTGGGCCTGATGGCCTACGCGGCCCACCAGCTCGTTTTCGCGCGCTACCGACGAATCCCTAGCTGACGCGACGCAGAGCACCAACCCGGAGCGTGGATCGCCTATGCTCGCGCCCATGTCGGTGAAGTCTCTCGAAGTCCCCGAACCCATCAGGCGTCGCCTGTTCCACCTCCGAGTGCTCTCGGGGACGGAGACCGAGCCCGTGCTCTCGGGCTCCGAGGTCCGGAACACCATGCGCCTGCTCGACACGCCGCTCGGCGACGTGGTCTGGGCGTTCCTGGCGAATGGCGACAACCGAACCCTGCGGCTCGACCCGCGGCTCTCGCTCATCCCGAGCTACACCAAGGAAGCCCACGACGCCGGCATGCCCCGCGGCCTCGTCTGCCTGGGCCGGATCCCGGATCGCTACTACTTCGGCATGCCGCCCTCTGGGGCGTACGTGCACCTCTACCCGATCGACGACGACGACGAGCGGCAGCTCCCGCTGGCCCAGTGGCTCGACGAGCAGATCGCGATCATCACCGAGGCGCTCCACGAGTCGGACGACGACGACATCAAGGGCCGCGCCTTCCAGACCATCACCGCCGACGACCTCGCGGCCTTCGAGCCCGGCGTGGAGATGGCCGAGGACGACAGCCGCAAGGTCACCCACAAGAAGTTCGGCGAAGGCGAGATCCTCCGCGAGCTCGAGGGCGGCGCCAAGCTCGAGATCCGCTTCGAAGACGGCCAGGTCCGAACCCTGCTCGCCCGCTTCGTCGAGGGCCCCGGCGCCGCCTGAGCACCCCCAGACGCCACGCGTTCGCCCGATCCGGGCGGGCGTGTTAAACCGCGAACACCTTCCGGTGTCGTCCAATGGCAGGACAGCGGACTTTGAATCCGCGAATCATGGTTCGAATCCATGCGCCGGAGCCAAACGGGGCGCGAACGCCCCGTCACTTCCACGAAGGTCCACAGGCCGGCACCGACGATGAGCGAGGGCAAACGTTCGCGATGGGAACGGTTCGTCGAGCTGATGACGAGGCCCAGCCCCTACGCGTCCCTCGAGGCCGCCATCGCCGTTCGCAAGGTCCCCTACCCCGTCCGCTACGCCGACGAGAACCTCGATTACCGGTGGCGACTGGCTTGCGTAGTGGCCCCTGGACAGGTGCTGACCATCCCGTATCTCGACTTCCCCCGGAAGTGGGAGCCACCTGACCACGAGCCCGGCGACGTCATCGAGACGCTGAAGGTGTTCAGGCTCTGGGGATCGCACATCGAACGCAGGCCCCAGTCCACGAATACGTTCACTCGCTTCGTCGGCAGAAAGCAGTCGGACGAACGTACCCACTGTCCGTGGTTCGAGGTTGCGGTCGGAAAGTCGCTCGCCGGACACCTGCAGTGGTTGCTCGGGATGCTGGAGGCAACCAGGGACGACCACGTCGTGCTCGACCTGCACGAGTCGCAGGTCGTCTTGCTTCGGTTGGGAAAGACGGGCATCGAGGCGGGGCTCGCCATCGAGATCCCGAGGGGCACTCGCATCGAGCCGGAGGACGGCTCCGACTCGTACCGGGGTCTTTCGCGAACCACACTTCTCCAGCGATGGGCCGTCTCCTGCGAGCAGAGCGCCCGTGGGGTCCCCCCATCGCTGTCCCGATTTCTCGAGGCGACCTGAGGCGGCGGCGTTATACGCCGTGTCGCCCAAACCAGCGTATAACGGGCTTCCGATACGGTAGCCTTGGGCGATGCTTCGTCGCTGGCTCTGGTCGCTTCTGCTGCTCTCCGCGCTCGGGTGCGGGGACGACGATGGGGGCTCCGACGCGGGGCCCTGCGCGATGTCGTGTGACGACGGGGTCTATTGCAATGGGGAGGAGACCTGCTCACCGACCGCGGGCTGCATGCCGGGGACTCCGCCGTGCGCGCCGGACATGCGCTGCGTGGAGACGAGCGACAGCTGCGAGGGCTCGTGCGAGACGCCGGATGGCGATGGCGACGGCGTGGACGACGTCGACTGTGGCGGGACCGACTGCGATGACGCGGACGCGTCGCGCTATCCGGGCGCCACGGAGATCTGCGACGCGCTCGGAGTGGACGAGGACTGCGATTCGCTGACCTTCGGTGGGCTCGACCGAGACGGCGACGGCGCGATCGACGCGGCGTGCTGCAACGGCTCGGACTGCGGGACCGATTGTGACGACTATCGAGCGGACATCGGGCCGAGCGCCACCGAGGCGTGCAACCAGTGGGATGACGACTGCGACGGTGACGTGGACGAAGGAGTGGCCATCGACGGCTACGCCGACACCGACGGCGACCTCTACGGCGATCCGGACGCGCCGCTCCGCGGGTGCGCCGGGTGGCCCGGGATCAGCAGCAGCGACCTCGATTGCGACGACGAGTCGCCGATGGTCCACGGCGCGCAGCCGGAGGTCGTCGATGGGCTCGACAACGACTGCGACGGCACGACCGACGAGGAGCCCGAGGAACAGACCTGGTACGCCGACGCCGACGGCGATGGGTTCGGGGATCCGAGCGGAGCGACGATGAGCTCGGACTCGGCCATCGAGGGCTACTCGCTGCTCCGGACAGACTGCGACGACGGCGACGACGAGCGGAACCCGGCGGCGACCGAGCTCTGCAACGGCGTGGACGACGATTGCGATCGGCGGACCATGTTCGCCATCGGGCCCAACGACGGCGAGGACGACGACGGCGATGGCTACCCGGATGCGCGCTGTCCGGGAATCGATGGCGCGGTGGCCGACTGCAACGACCGGGACCCGGCAGTGCATCCCGACGCCTTCGACAGCTGCAACGGTCGCGACGACGACTGCGATGGCGCCATCGACGAGCGGTGCGCCGCGCCGTTGGACATGGGGCCGTGCGATGGAGTGTGTGACTCACCGGCCGACGTGCTGGCCAACTGCGGCTGCCCCGACGACTTCGCCTGCCTGGTCCAGAACGACAGCTACGCCTGCCGACTCGAGGGCAGCTCGCGCTCGGGGGGACCGTGCACGACCGCCAACGACTGCGCCGCAGGCCACGTCTGCACGCGCGGGCTGTGCCGCGAGGTCTGCGACACCGTCGACGGCGTGTGCACCGGCGACCGCTGGTGCTCGCGCACGCTGACCATCCCCGCGAGCCAAGGGCTCCCCGACACCCTCGGGGTCTGCACCATCGCGTGCGACCCGATCGCCGACACCGGCTGCGGCGGCGACACCTGCCGACTCGCCGCGACCGGCAGCGGCTACTTCCCCTACTGCAGCGCGCCCGGCGCCGTGGCGTTCGGCAGCAGTTGCTCGTTCAACGACGACTGCGAGCCGGGCGCGATCTGCGACGTGTTCGACGGCCCCGGCCGCGAGTGCATCGCGATGTGCCCGGCGATCTGCCCGGCAGGCTACGATTGCACCGACGTCATCCTGACGTTCGCGGACGGGACGCCTTTCCAGTTCTGTCAGCCACCGCTCCCATAGGGCGTGGCCCAACTCCGACCAGGTGCCTCGACTACATGCTCCGAGCAACGGTGAAGTTCGCCGCCTCCCGATGGCGCACCCCGCCTTCGGAGTACGCTGCATGATCCTCCACGAGGGCGAGTTCTTCGACTGCCGCGTGTACCCTGATGAGCCCGAGTGCGCCGCACTCGACTGGGAGCACGTGACCATCCGGTTTCTCTTCCCTGACCTCGTCGAAGGTCGGCTCGCCGAAGGCGACAGATTCGAGTTGCGCCATGCTCAGATCCTCGTCGCTGACGGAGTCGTGTCCCGAGTGCCGCGAGATGACTGAAGCCGAGATGTCGACGACCGCGACGGCCTGTTGGAGCAGCGGTCGGAGCGAGTGCACATGAAGGTGCTTCGAATGCTCTTCGGGTCGGTCACTCGAGAAGAAGCCCGCGCGATCGCCCGGGAGGAATGCGCAAGGCGTGAGTGGCCGTGGAGCGAGCCCGTCGCTGTCCACCGACACCTGCGCACGCTTCACGTGATGACCAACGCCTCGCACCGGGGAGGCAACGTCAACGTCTGGATCGACGCCCGATCGGGTGAGGTGATCAAGGCGGGGTTCGCTCGAAGGTAGGCTCACGCGCTCCGCTCGAGGTGGAGGAAGATCTCGCGGTTGCCCTTGGGGCCGTGGACTTGGGAGTCGGCGCGTTTGCGCTCTTCGTAGCCGAAGGCTTCGGCTGCGCGCGCGACGTCGTCGGCGGCTTTGGTGCGCAGGGCGTCGTCGCGGACGACGCCGCCCTTGCCGAGCTCTTCCTTGCCGACCTGGAACTGCGGTTTGACCATCGCGAGGATGGCGGCGGTGGGCTTCGAGATCGCGGCGGCTGCGGGGAGGAGCTTCTCGATGCCGATGAAGCTGGCGTCGATGACGATGAGGTCGACCTTCTCGGGGAGGTCGTCCTCGGTCAGGTGGCGCGCGTTGGTGCGCTCCATGACCACGACGCGCTCGTCCTGGCGGAGCTTGTTGTGGAGCTGGCCCCAGCCGACGTCGATGGCGTAGACCTTGGTCGCGCCGCGCTGCAGTACGCAGTCGGTGAAGCCGCCGGTGCTGGCGCCGAAGTCGGCGACGACCATGCCCTTCGGGTCGAAGCCGAGATCGTCGAGGGCGCCGGCGAGCTTCTCGCCACCGCGGCTGACGTAGGGGAGCTGGCCGCGGACCTCGAGGGGTGCGTCGGCGGGGAGCTTGTCGCCGGCCTTGGCGACGCGCTCGTCGCCCTTGAAGACCTGGCCGGCGAGGATGAGCGCCTGGGCCTTGGCGCGGCTCTCGGCGAGGCCGCGGTCGACCAGGAGGACGTCGGCGCGGATCTTCTTCATGGGTGCGTTGCTTGGGCCCTGAAGCGCGCTTGCCCCGGCCTTTGCCCATCGAGGATAGGGCAAGGGCAAGCGCAAGGGCAGGGGCAAGGGGTCCCTCGCTGCCTGGTCCTGACCCTTCCGCCTTCTCGTGGAGAAGGGGGAGGGTCAGGGCGAGGGTGAGGGTGAGGGTGTCGCCGACTTTCGTCGGCGACTGTCAGAACGGGATGTCGTCGTCGCCGAAGTCGCCGCCGAAGTCGTCGCCGCCGAATCCGCCGCCGCCGCCGCCACCGCCGCCGCCGCCGTAGCCGCCGCCACCGCCGCCGCCGCCGCCGCCGCCGAAGTCGTCGCCGCCGCCACCGCCGCCGCGGCCGCCGCCGAGGAGGATGATGTTACGGGCGCGGATCTGGGTGGAGTTGCGCTTGTTGCCTTCGCGGTCTTCCCACTGGCGGTACTCGATGCTGCCTTCGACGCAGATCGAGCGACCCTTCGCGAGGATGTTGTTGAGCGCCTCGGCGCGCTTCCCCCAGATGATGATCGTGTGCCACTCGGTCTTCTCCTGACGCTCACCGCCACGGTCGACGTACGTCTCCGTGGTCGCGAGGCGCAAGCGCAGACGCGCGCTGCCGCCCTGGGTGAACTGCAGCTCCGGGTCGGTGCCCAGGTTGCCGATCAGGATGACCTTGTTGAGTCCTTCTCTCGCCATGTCTCTCTCCTCCGTCCGTTTCGGAGAGCACCCGCCCTGTCGCGAGTGCCGCTTCGGATCGGCGCCGACACTACCCCGCGGGTGTGACGTGTCAACGTCGCTATCGAGAGCGTCTCGGGTGCTCCCTCGGGGTTTCGCGCAAGTGCCCGATCCCAAAGGGATCGCGGCTCACGAGTCGGGCGCCGCGCTTGACGCCCGAGACTCGGTCCGCCACCAAACAGGAGTGCGCTGGCCGCGAACGACGTCCGCTCTGGCTCTGATGCTGCTCGGTTGCTTCCGCTCGGTGGCGCCGGGAGATGCCCCCGAGGTCGACGCCGGAACTGCCGACGCTCGCCCTGCGGCGCGCGACGCGGCGCCTCCCTCCGACTCGGGGGTGGACCTCGGTCCGACCGGGGAGTGCACGTGCGTCGACGAATCGGTGTGCGGCGAGCCCCCGCCCTTCGGCTGCGGGCGCGCGGTCTGCGTCTTCGAATCCAGCTGCGAGATCCGCGCGGACGAATCCGGCTGCGGGGCCGGCGCGCGATGCGAGACGACGAGCCTCGAGTGCGCGGATGACGTGAGCACCGTCGGCGTGGTGCTGCGAACGGACTACGAGCCGGGTGTCGACTTCGATGGGATCGCTCTTCGTGCGGACGGAGTCGTCGTCGCGTTGCGCACCCCGAGCGCGGGCGAGGACTATCTCGACGGCGTTCGGCTCGGCGACTTCGGGACCGCTGCGACCACGGTCGAGCTCGAGCTCGCGCTCTATCGGGGGTGCCGAGTGGTCGCGACCCAGCGCTCCCGGCCGGACGCGAGGCCCGAGGGCACGAGCGTCACCATGGTGGTGACTGGGCGCTGAGCCTCAGGCGCTCATCTTCGAGGACGACTGCCGGATCCGACAGCGGTTCAGCCGAGCACCGCAGCAGGACCGAGCGCGATGGGCAGCCCTTTTTCTTGGCGGACGCGCGCGGCCTGGCGGCGGGCGACCTCGGCATCCTGGACCAAGCGCTCGTAGGTTTCCGCGTGGTCGGCTCCCGAGAGCGCGGCCAGAGCCTCGGCGTAGTACCGGCCCGCGTGGGGAAGCTCGGGCGAGGCTTGCAGAAGCCGCACGGCGACCTGCCGCCGCTCCTCGATGTCGTGGTCCATCAAGCCGTGCAGCAGCGCTTCCAGCTGAGCAGGATGGAACAGTCGGTCAACGAGCCCGGTGGCGAGGAGGACCGCATCGCGCTCGGTGATCGCAGCGCGTGCGTCCTCGACGGCATCGCGGTTCACGTGGATGACCGCGTCTGCCATTGCCTTTGCGGCGGCACTCGGAGTCGGCGACGACGGCAAGCTGGGCACCACCTCGGTGAGCGACGGACTGGTCGCCCGCCCCGGAGAGACCCGGTCGATCCCGTCGCGCCAGAACGCTGCTTCCACGGTGTAGAGCGAAGCCTCGCGGGCGGTCCGAAGCTCGTCCGCGGTCAACCCGACGACCTGCTTGATCCAAATCTGCTCGCCGTCGACCTCTAGGTGGCCAGCGCTGATGAAGCCGACGCCCGCGAACGGCGGCGGCTTCGAGGCGGGACCCGCGAGGGGCAGAGTGCCGCCCCCCACGTACGTCCGCTCCCGGCTCGACGCGCCGAGCTGCGCCATGAGCTCCACGAGCGCGGAGCTCGCCTCGTCGGCATGCAGGAAGAGCTCGGCGCCGTGGGGACCCAAGTCTTCAGATGCTCCGGCTGTCGCATAGACGACGGAGCCGTCGGACTGGCGGTGCTCGGCGACGTCGCAGAGCCGTCCGCCCAGGGACAACGGCGGCACGGCGGTGTGCACCTTGGCTACCGGTCCGAAACGCTTGGTCAGCGCCTCGACGACTCGCGGCGAATACGCCTTGCCGGGGCGACTCGTGCCCTTGCCCGCTTTGCGGGTCGTCGCCGGCTTCCTGCGCTTGGCGCTCGGCTTCGTTCGCTTCCCGCTCGGCTTCGAGGACGACTTCTCGGTGGCCGCGAGGGCTTCCTTCGCGTCGTCCAGGCGGAGCAGCGAGGCCAGCTCGCTCACCAGCTCGCCCATGCGGCGGGCGTGGTACTTCGGTCCGACCTCGCCGCGACCGTGCGCTTCGCTGAGCGCGACGGCGGCGTCGAGGATCTCCTTCTTCCGCCGCTTGCGCGCCTCGACCCGCACCTCTTCCGCGCGACCGCCCTGGGTGACGAGGAGGAAGCCGAGCAAGAGGAGAATGAACGCACCGCCGAGAGCGAGCCAACGCAGCGGGCCCGCGGTCGGGATGCCGGTCACGGTGACGACCAAGCGATCGAACTCGCTGTCTTCCGGGGTGCGCTCGAGCTGGCTGATCAGCATGCGGCGGCCCTGGCTCATGTGGACCTCGGGGGGCGGGAAGCCTTCGACCGTCATCCGCATCTCGGGCGCCGCGTCGGAGAAGACCCGATAGGCGTAGGTGCGGAAGGGCATGTCGTGGGCGACCCGAACCTCGCCGCCCTCGAGCGGCAGGTCGTAGGCCCAGTTGAGCGTGATGGTGCCTGGCGGGACGGAGCCCTTGAGCATGAAGCCGGTCGCGTCCGGCACGACGCGCTGGTCGGTCATCACCGCCGGCGACTGGAAGGCCATGAAGCCGACGGGGAGCGGGTAGTGCATCCCGTCGCCGAAGATGATCGTCTCGTCGCCGAGGTTGGTCAGCTGGGTCTGCTCGGTGATGTGCAGCCGACCGTCGCGGTACTCGAGGTGGGTCTGACCGAGGACCTGGAGCAGCATCCGGGTCTCGGTGGTGGTGTCGAGGCGGCGGATGCGGACGCTGTGGCCGGAGTCGGCCTCGAGCCGGAAGGGCGGCGCGCCATAGGTCGCGCCCTGGTGGGTCACCGCGACGCGGTAGGCCTGGTCCGAGCCGGTCGAGAGGTCCTCGATGAGCGCGATGCCGGTGTCGTCGGTCTCGCCGAAGAGCGCATCGCGGGAGCCGGCCTGGCGCATGACGCCGACGCGCACGCGCTGGCCCACGACCGGCTGATTGCGGACGTCGACGACCTGCACGCGAATGGTGCCGGCGGGCACCGCCGGGTCGCGCACGGCGGTCGCGAGCGGCGGAACGCGACCGGCCATGCGGTCGGCGGCGGTCTGGCGCTGCCGCTGCTGCGGGGACATCGCGCGACCCATCGCCTCGTCGCGGCGGGCGTCGGCGGCCTGCTGGCGGGCGCCTTCGATCACGTCGCGCGGGCCCTGGGGCGGAGCCTCGGGCTGCGGCTGGGCTTCCGGCTGCGCCGCGGCGACGCTCGGGATGGCGAGCGCGAGAGCGAGAACGAGCGAACGGTTCATGCGCCCTCCCCTTCTTCGGCGCTCTCGCCGTCTTCGTCGGACTCGCTCACGCGGGCGCCGCACTTCTTACAGAAGACCGCGTCGGGCTCGTTCGGGGTCTCGCAGCTCGGGCAGGCGACCCGATCGGGCTCGCCCTTGGTGGCGACCTCATCGCTCGGATCGTCGTCCTTCGCGGACGCTTCCTCGCTCGGGTCCTCGTCCTTCGCGGACTCTTCTTCGGCGTCGCGGACCGGCGCGTCGGCCGGAGCGGCTCGGTAGGGGTCGCGACCAGCGGCGACCAGGCGCTCGCTGATCATCTGCTCGGCGCGCTCACGGAAGGGCTCGGCGTCCTCGTCGAGGAGCCGGAGCACCGCCTTGGCTTGGCCGCGGAGCTTGGCGTCGAGCGCGTCGAAGTCGGTCTGCGAGATCTTGCCGCCGTCGAAGTCGAACTTCAGGTCGCGCAGGTTCGCGAGGAGCGCTTCCTTGCGCTCGAGGAGCCGGCGGCGCGTGTCGGCCTCGGCGGTCGCCTGCACCTCGAGGGGCTCGGAGGCGCCGAGGGCGGCCCGGAGGCTCTCCCAGAAGAGGTAGACGCCGCTGAGCAGCGCGCCAGCCGCCAGGAAGACGAGGAACCACGGGAGGAGGCCGTACATCAGTCGTCCTCCAATCGCTTCAGCTCGTCATCGAGCAAGGCGTCGTAGTCGTCGCCGCGGGAGGACGTGGTCTCGGCGTCGGGGCCGGGCAGCTCGTCAGCCGCGCGGCTGCGCCAGCGGCGGCCGATGGAGAAGACCGTGAGACCGGCCAGGAAGATCACCGTCAGCGGCACCGCCCATAGGGCGCGCCCGGAGCCGCGGTCCGGCGGAATGGCGATAGCCGCCGCGCCGTACTGCGCCTCGTACGAGTCGATGAGCTCCTCGACGGTCGCGCCGGCTTCGAGGCGCACGGAGAGCTCGGCGCGGGCGTCGTCGGCCCAGCCGCAGATGCAGCTGTCGAGGGGGAGCCGCTCGCAGTCACCGCACTGGCAGAGCAGGTGGTGGTAGAGCTGCGCCTTCTCGGGGTCCTCGATCTCGACGTGGCCTGCGTGGAGCGAGCTCGACTGGGCTTCCGCCGGGGCGGCACCGAGCGCCAGGCCCGCGGCCAGGAGCGCTGCAGCGGCACCAGACGCCGACCGCCGGCGCCGACGCTTCTTGCGGGGCGAGTCGATCAGGTCGCGCGCCTTGGGCCACATGGCGATGAGCGCGCCGAGCAGGAGGATGAAGCCCCCGATCCAGATCCACACCACGAAGGGCCGGACCACGATGCGGAAGGTCGCGCGCTCGGTCTGCTGGTCGACGGTGCTCATGATCACGTAGAGGTCGTCGTCGGCGCGGCTGCGGATCGAGACCTCGGTGGTGGGCATCTCCGGATGGGTCCGGTAGATGAACTTCGCGGGCGACACGCGGCCGATGGACTCGCCCTCGTCGTCGAGGAGCGTCATGTCCGTGAAGACCATGCGCTTGTTCGGGTCGGACGCCTCGCGCGGCTGGTCGTAGCGGAGCCGGTAGCCAGAGACCTCCATCACCTCGCCGGGGCGGAGGGCGGCTTCCTTCTCGGTGTCGTAGGCGGCGCCGGTGAAGCCGAAGTACATCACCACGATCCCGAGGTGGACGATGTAGCCGCCGTAGCGGCGGCGGGCGCGGCTGATGAGCTTGCCGAGCGCCGTGAAGACGTTCTCGCCCTTGCGCATCCGGACCCTCGCGCCGCGCGCGAACTCCTGGATGATGGTCGCGCCGACGAGCGCACAGGTCAGGCTCGAGAGCAGCGGCGCGATGCGCTGCAGCGGCTTGAGCGCGGCGTCGGTGCCGGTGAAGTAGATGCTCTCCGGGTC
The DNA here is from genome assembly GCA_017644045.1 of Deltaproteobacteria bacterium. Taxonomy (GTDB): domain Bacteria; phylum Myxococcota_A; class Polyangia; order Polyangiales; family Houyiibacteriaceae; genus UBA1660. Next base: position 755,822 of record JAEPMI010000003.1, on the reverse strand, counting down.
GATGATCGCCGGGTAGCCGAAGTGGTGGCCGAGCAGGAGGTGGCCGAGCGCGACGACGGCGCCGGTGGCCGCCGGGATCATGCAGGCGCGGGCGAGGTTCCGGCCGGTGGCCTTTCGCCAGCTGACCAAGGGACCGACGCCCATCAGGAAGAGGAGCATCAGCCCGAGCGGGACCATCCAGAAGTTGTAGAAGCCCGGCCCGACGGTGACCTCTTCACCCCAGAAGAGATCGGTGATCAGCGGCCAGGTCGTGGCGCCGAGCACGAAGAGCATCATCCCGAGCAACATCCAGTTGTTCAGGAGGAACATGAACTCGCGGCTCAGCAGCGCTTCGATCTTGTGGTCGGCGTTGAGCTTCGGCAGGCGCCAGATGATCAACGCGGCACACACCACGAAGATCACGCCCATGAAGTAGACGAAGTAGATGCCGATGTCGGAGCGCGCGAAGCTGTGGACCGACGCGATCATCCCGGACCGGGTCAGGAAGGTCCCGAAGATCGTCATGAAGTAGGTCAGGCACATCAGGAAGACGTTCCAGACCTTCAGCATCCCGTAGCGCTCCTGGACGATCGCGGAGTGCAGGTAGGCGGTGCCGACCAGCCAGGGCATGAAGCTGGCGTTCTCGACCGGGTCCCAGGCCCAGTAGCCGCCCCAGCCGAGCTCCTCGTACGACCAGACGCAGCCGAGCAGGAGGCCGAGGCTCAGGAAGGTCCAGGCGATCATCGCCCAGGGACGCGCGGCCTCGATCCACTCGTCGTGCAGGCGGCCGGTGCCGAGCCCGGCGACCACGAACGCGAAGGGCACCGACCAGCCGACGAAGCCCATGTAGAGGGCCGGCGGGTGGATGACCATCCAGTAGTTCTGGAGGAGCGGGTTCAGGCCCTCGCCATCGGCGGGCGCGGAGGCGACGTAGGTGGCGAAGGGGTTCGCCGCGAAGAGCATGATGATCCCGAAGAACACCATGATCCCCGCGAGGGTCGCGATCACCAGCGGCTGCAGCTCGAGGTAGCGGCCCTTGAGCCAGCGCACCGTGGCGCCGGTGTAGCCGGCGAGGAGGAAGAGCCACCACAGGAGCGAACCGTCCTGACCACCCCATAGCGATGTGATCAGGTAGTACCAGGGCATCGAGCGGTCGCTGTAGCGAGCGACGTAGCGGATGCGGAAGTCGTGGACCTGGAAGGCGTAGGCCAGGAGCACCACGGCGAGCGCGATGAACGCGCAGGTCGCGAACATCCCCAGGCGAGCGGCGCCGAGCAGGCGCGGGCGACCACGCGCGGCCCCGAGGCTCATCGCGAGGGTGTACGCCGCCGAGAGCAGGATCAGGCAGAGGACCAGGTTCCCCAGGAAGGGGATGTCGAAGGCGGCGTTCATGGGGGAGGGGTGAGCGTGGCTCGGGATGCCGTGACTCCGACCTTAGAAGCGTGGCGAAGAGCGGGCAAGCACGATGGTGGATCAGGTCCCGAGATGCAGCAGATCCATGGTCTCGATCCGGGCGCACGAGCGCTGATGACCAAAGCGGCAGGCCCGGTCATAGGCGTTCCGAGCCGCCAACGCGTCGAAGGGCGTGCCGATTCCAAGCCGGTGCATTTCTCCGACCGCAGCGCATGCGTTCTCGACGTTCGCGTCGTCGCAGGCCCGCTGCCACGCCCGAACGGCGCCGGCTTGGTCGCCCGTGTCCCGCAGGAGCTTGCCGTAGGCGCCGCAATGGCTGGCGGCGCCGCGGCACGCCCGATCGCCGTATCGCTTGGCCGCGTCCGTATCCCGGGGCACGAAGCGCCCGCCGGCGAGATGGTCCGAAGCCTCGGCACAGGCCCCGAGGTCACCGGCTTCGCAGTCCGCGACCGCCTGGCGATGGATGTGCGCCACGAGGGGCTCGCTCGGCACGGCACTCGGCGCGCGCGCTCGGGTCGGGCCCTCGGTCCGAAGGACGCGAATGCGCCAAGCCGCCGCGTCGTCCGCGGTCGTCACGAAGGCCGTGGGCGGATCCGTGGGACAGAGGCGGTGCTCGGTGTCCATGGTCTCCTCGAGGCTCGGGATCGGGAGCCGGCCGACCATCGCGCCCTGTTCGGCGAGCCGCGAGAAGTGGATGCGGACGCAGGGGACCGGGTCGCCGAAGGGCAGGTCGGTCGGGTCGATGACCGCGAGGACCCGAGCGTGGTCGTGGTCGACCAGGGCGACGGGTCGCTCGGTCCCCTCGCTCTCCCGGTCCTCGCCCTCGAGATGCGGGTCGCCCTCCACCGTCTCCCGTCCCACGGCGCCGAGCGCCTGTGCGACCCAGCGCGTGGTGGGTGAGCGTGGAAGCGCGATGGCGGCGTCGACACCGACGTCGACTCGGAAGAGCGGCTCGCCAGAGGGGGCGTTCTCGGCGTCCCGAGCCTCGCCCGCGGTCTCGCTGCGAATCTGCGTGAGCGCCGCGAGCGGCTCCCCGCTGGCCTCACCAACGATGTAGCGCTGCCACGGCTCCGTGGGGGTACCCACGTGGACGCGGTAGACCATGGAGCCCGGAGGGTCGCCGTCCTTGGTGCGCCGCATGCCGAAGTCGTCCCCGTCGGTGCCCCAGAGGGTGAGCTCGAGCGGCGCGTCGGCCGCGCACCAACCCAGCGCACCGACCCGCTTGGCGTCGGTGTGGACGAGCGTCTGGCGGGAAGCGGTGTCGTGGAGCGAGAGCTGACCGAAACCGAAGGCGGTGGCGGCGCCCGCGACGATGAACGTGCACTCGCCCGCGTCGAGGCTCACCTCCACGGGAGCGCGGCCCTCCGCCATCGTGACCTCGCCGGAGTCGACACGCGGCAGCGACTCCCCCGGCTCGTCGATGGGTTGGTCGACGGCAGCGCGGAGGTGTTCGGCGGGCAAGGGCAGCGGATCGTAGTCGTGGCCGAAGATGAACGCGCCACAGCTGCCACCCAGCAGAGTGATGCCGACGAGCAGGATGCGCTTGACCCAAGTCCAGAGCACGACCGGAGGATGCCCGAGATGGCGTCGATCTGATAGCGTCGCGCCGATGCGCTGGGCCATCGCTCTCATGGTGTGGGTGCTCGCGAGCCCGCTCGCGTCGGCGCAACTCTCCGGGAGCAGCTTCGGCGGCTCGCGCGGGTTCGGCGGAGGCAGCAGCGGTGGCGGGTCGAGCTTCGGGGGCGGCTCGAGCTTCGGCGGTGGCTCCAGCTTCGGAGGCTCGAGCAGCAGCGGCGAGTCGTCCTTCGATCGCATGGAGCGAGAGCGCCGCGAACGCGAGGCTCGCGAAGCAGAGCGGCGCCGCGCCGAAGAAGAGGAGCGGCGCCGGCGAGAAGCCGAGGAGGCGCGACGGCGCGAGGAAGAGCGGCAGCGACAGCTGGCCGCGGACCGTGCGTTGCCCGCCGCGGATCGGGCGCAGCTCGGGCGGCGCTTCGGCGAACGCTTCGAGTACCCCGAGCCACTCGGAGCGGTGCAGGGGCTCTCCCACGCGCCCGAGCCGAGCTTCGCGGCCGATGCGCCGCCATCGCACTCCGCGACGATTCCGGCGGCGAGCTCGATCGCGACCTGGAACTACCGGCACGAGCCCAATTGGCTGGGCGGGGCGGTGGTGGGGAGCTTCTTCTTCCTCTTCGCGTTCATGTTCAGCCTGGCCGGTGGCGCGCTCTCCAAGGCGAGCGCCTCGAGACGGGCGCGACGATCCCAGTCGCGTGCCCTGGGCGCCGTCCCGCGGACCTCTGGGGGGAGCTGCGAGATCCGGCGGATCAGTCTCGGCTTCGACTGGTCGCAGCGCGCGCGCATCCAGCAGGCGCTCGAACGGATGGCCAAGAGCTACGACATGCGCAGCGCGCACGGCATGCACGGGGCCGCGAGCGAGGCGGCCCAGCTGCTGATCGACGCCCTCCCCGCGGCTCGCTACGGGATGTTCCAGCGCTACCTCGAGAGCACACAGCGCGCGGAGCGCCGCTTCTTCGACCTGGCGCAGGACCTCAAGAGCCGCTTCCGCCACGACACGCGCCGTGGCGGCCGAACCGACTTTCGAGCGAAGGCGCACGAGGGCCAGGGGTTGGTGGTGGTCTCGTTCGTGGTCGGCGCGACGCGCCACCTCGGCCCGATGAGCTCGCGGCTCGATCGCCAGTCGATCGCGCACCTGCTCCAGGCGGCGGTCCGGATCTCGCCGCAGGAGCTCGTGGCGCTCGAGGTGGTCTGGTCGCCGTCGGCCGAGATGGACCGGATGAGCTCGCTGGAGCTCGAGACGGTGTACCCCGAGCTGATGCCGCTGGACTCGAGCTCCCTCGGTGGCATCAGCTGCCGATACTGCGGCGCGGTCCACGCTGCCGAGTTGCCGAAGTGCCCGGCCTGCGGCGCCTCACGCTGACCCGGTTGGCCCAGCGGCGCCGCTGTGGTTGGATGCCGCGCCATGACGATCGAGCTCGGCACCGCCACCACCGCCTCCCAGACCAAGGTCCTCTTTCTCGGCTCCGGCGAGCTGGGCAAGGAGGTCTGCCTCGAGCTCATGCGCCTCGGGGTCCACGTCGTCGCCTGCGACCGCTACGCGAACGCACCTGCGATGCAGGTCGCGCACTCGTCCCACGTCTTCCCGATGATGGACGCGGAGAAGCTCCGCGCGGTCATCGAGCAGGAGAAGCCCGACTTCGTGGTGCCCGAGATCGAGGCGATCGCCACCGAGACGCTGCTCGCGCTCGAGAAGGAGGGTCACCACGTGATCCCGACCGCCCGCGCGGCGCGGCTCACGATGGACCGCGAGGGCATCCGTCGGCTCGCCGCCGAGGAGCTCGGGCTGCCGACCTCGCCCTACCGCTTCGCCGACACCGAAGAGGAGTTCCGCGCGGCGGTGGAGGAGATCGGCATGCCCTGCGTGGTGAAGCCGATCATGAGCAGCTCCGGTCGCGGCCAGAGCACCATCAAAAGCGAGGACGACGTCGCCAAGGCGTGGACCATCGCGCGTGAGGGCGCGCGCGGCGGCGCCGGGAAGGTGATCGTCGAGGGCTTCATCGAGTTCGAGTACGAGATCACCCTGCTCACCGTTCGCCACCTCGACGCCGAAGGGAAGCCGGTGACGAGCTTCTGCCCGCCGGTCGGTCACCGACAGGTCGACGGCGACTACCACGAGTCCTGGCAACCGCAGCCGATGAGCGAGAAGGCGCTCGCCGAAGCGCAGCGGATCGCCAAGGCGGTCACCGACGACGTCGGCGGTCGCGGCCTCTTCGGCGTGGAGCTCTTCATCTCGGGCGACCAGGTCTGGTTCAGCGAGGTCTCGCCGCGCCCGCACGACACCGGGATGGTCACCATGATCACGCAGGACCTGAGCGAGTTCGCGCTCCACGCGCGGGCCATTCTCGGGCTGCCGATCCCGAACATCCATCTGCATGGTCCAGGCGCCAGCTACGTGGTGCTCGGCCACGGCAAGAGCGACCAACCGCGCTTCCAGGTCGACCCGAAGGGGCTCGCTCAGCCGGACACCGCGCTGCGCCTCTTCGGCAAGCCCACCGTCGACGGCGAGCGGCGCCTCGGGGTCGGTCTCGCGCGCGGCGCGTCGATCGACGAGGCGAAGGCGAAGGCGAGGGCGGTCGCCGAGAGCGTCACGGTCATTCTCGAGTGAACGCGATGGACTGCCGGCTGATCTTGCTCGAGGGACCGGTCGGCGCCGGCAAGAGCACCACCGGTGAGCTGCTGGCCGAGCGCCTGAGCGCCCGCGGCCAGGCTGCCGAGTACTGGTTCGGCTTCGCGCCGGACCACCCGATCACGACGCGCTGCGAGCGCTTCGCGCGGCAGGTCTTCGGTGGCGACGAGGACGCCGCGCCGCCGGCGCTCGACCCGGGCGACGAGCAGGTGTTCACCGCGCCGCAGTGGGCCCGCTTCGCCGAGCGGCTCGCCGTGGGCGACGCCGTCGCGATCGTCGAGGGGAAGTACTTCCAGCAGTGCCTCGAGTACCCCTACCTGCTCGGCGCGAGCGTGGACGAGGTGCGCTCGATCCAGCAGGCGATCGTTGGGGCGATGGCTCCGGCGACCCCGCGGCTGATCGCCTTCGAGGTCTCGGACCCCGCGGCGCACCGAGCGGCCGTGTGCAGCGAGCGACCGCCGCACTGGCCCGCGACCCTCGGCGGATTCTTCGCGCGACACCCGTGGAACCGCGCCGGGCTCGAGGGCGCGGACGCCTTCCACGCGTTCTACGACGAGTGGGCGCCCATCGAAGCGGAGCTCATCGGGAGCCACCCGGGACCGACGCTCCGGCTGCTCGATGCGCAACGGGACCGCGACGCTGCGTGGGACGCGATCGACGCGTTCCTCGGCTGACCGTCAGGGCTCGGTGACGACCAGCTCCTGATCGGTGGGCACGTCGGTGAGCTCGACGGTCTGGCCGGTGACTGGGAAGATCACCCGAACGGCGGCGACACGGGCGGAATCGCCGACGCCGAAGTGGGCGACGCTCTCGCTGTGGCCGAGGAAGCCGCAGCCGCCGATCTGTTGCTTCTGCGGGACGTCGCCCGACTCGGCGACGAGCTCGACGCGGGCGCCGAGCCCGCGGCGGTTGGTGCCGCCCTCGCGGGCGCCGCGCCCTTCGACGCGTACGCGCAGGTAGTGGCCGCCGACGCCGTCGCGGCGGTAGAGGAGCGGCGTGTCCTGGTGGCGCGCGATGAAGAGGTCCTGGTCGCCGTCGCCGTCGTAGTCGAAGGCCACGAGCGCGCGGCCCTGACCGGTGTCGGTGAGACCCAGTCGGCTCGAGATCTCGCTCATCCGGTCGCCGTCGTTGCGCCACGCGCGCATCGGATCGTTCAGGAAGGCCGCGCCGCGATCGTCCTGGATGCGGTAGCCGTTCGTCATCACGAGGTCCGGGTCGCCGTCGTGGTCGTAGTCGAAGGGGAAGGTGCCCCAGCCCCAGCCGCCCTCACGGACGCCCCAGGCGTCGGTGACCTCTTCGAAAGCGCGATTGGCGGTGGCGAGGTAGAGCCGGTTGCCCGAGTCGTGCCAGCCGCAGCCGTCGCACTCGCTCGCCGCCGAGAGGGAGGACACGAACCAGTCGAGTCGCCCATCGCGATCGAAGTCCGCCACGGCGATCCCCATGCCGTTCTCGTCGCTGGGCACGCCCGCGCCGAGGGTCTCGTTGCCGCTCTCGAAGGTGCCGTCGCCACGGTTCCAGAAGAGCCGGGTCTGCTCGAAGTCCGCCACGATCGTGAGGTCGGGCCAGCCGTCCTCGTCGAAGTCGGTGAAGCTCGAGGTGAACGCCATCACGCGGCCCGGAAAGCTGGGCGCGAAGGGCTCCATGCTGACCCCCGCGCTCTCGGTGACGTCCTCGAAGTGACCGGGTGCGCTCTCACCGCGGTTGCGGAGCAGTCGGGTTCCGTCGGGTGCGTCGTTCGGAGCGGCGGGGCGCCATTCGTTCACGTGCAGATCGATCCACCCGTCGCGATCGACGTCACCGAAGCACGCGCTCATGCCCACCAGCGGGAGCTCCGGTCGTGAAACGCTCGCGCCGCGTGCGAGCGCCTCCTCGGCGAAGGTGCCTTCGCCCGCGTTGACGTAGAGCCGATGGCGGATGTCGCCGAGCGTGAGCACCACCAGATCGAGGTCGCCGTCGTCGTCGATGTCGCCGAAGGCCGCGCCGTTCGATCGGGTGCGGCCGCCGAGCCCTGCGGCGTCCGTGACGTCTTCGAAGGTGCCATCGCCGCGGTTCCGGTAGAGGTGGTCGGGCCCATCGAGCTCGGTGACGAAGAGGTCCGGGAGCCCGTCCCCGTCCGCGTCGCCCACGGTGGCCCCGCCCGTGAGGATCCGGCCGATGCAGATCCCGGGATCCATGCCTTCGCAGCTCCCGTCGAAGGCGATCGGCGGCGACTGCACGTACGTGAGCCCGGCTTCGGCGGCGACCTCCTCGAAGCGCACCGCGCTCGACTCCGGCGAGGTCGAGTCGGAGCACCCGACGAGCACCACCAGCCAAGCCACCACCAAGCGCACGCCCGAGCATAGCAAGGGTCGACGGGAACGGCCCCGCCGTGGGTGACGTGCCGAGTCGCCTTTGCAAGCGGCGGCGCATGAGAGATCGTGCGGTGTGTCCTCCTCGCCGCAGCCGGACCTCGGGAGCGTCCTGGCCGATCGCTATCGGCTGGACCGCCTGCTCGGGAAGGGCGGGATGGGCGCGGTCTACGAAGGCCACGACCTCCGGCTGCAGTGGGCCGTCGCCATCAAGCTGATCCTCCCGCACCGAGTTCGCGGACGCCAACGCGGTGCCCCGCTTCCTGCGCGAGGCGCGGGCCGCCGCGGGCCTCGAACCACCGCGAGTGACGACCCCGCTCCGGGCTCGAGGGTCTCTGAGGGCCGACTGCCGGGATCTCGTCGGTCGAGGAGCCGCCGTGCGATGCGCGCCCTCGCCTCGCCGGGGAGGTGAGAGACTCCGCCGACGTAGGAGGTGGAGCGATGGATCCGCAACGACACGCGCAGATCTCGGCGCGGCGCCACGGAGGCGAGCCCGAGGACTATCTCGCGCTGCACTCGATCGTGGACGCGACCAAGGAGCTCTGCTCCGACAACCGCCACCGCTGGCTCCACACCCTCTGGGGCATTCGGCGGGTCATCCTGCCGATGGTCGGCTCCACCCTGGAGGTCGGTGGCAACGTCGTGCGGACCAAGATGGTCCTCGAGCACGACCACGTGCTGCCGGACTTCGCGCGCCGCTTCATCCCGACGCTCGCGGACTTCGTCGAGGCGGTCGCGCCCGATGGAGACGAGCGCGATCGCTTCCGCGCCATTCACGAGCGCTACGCCGATGACGACGAGAGCATGCGCCTGTTGCTCTCGCCCTACTTCGTGACCGGCAAGGTCCGCGCGCTGCTGATCACCCACAACAGCTGGTTCCTCGGCGAGGTGCTGCCGCGCATCCGCCGCCAGTCACCACGACTCACACCGCCCGGGGTCCCGCCGAGCGAGCTCTTCGCACGGATGAGCTTCCGGCTCTGGATGGACAACGGGGCCGCGCTCCCACCGAGCAGCCCCGAACACCGACTCGAGGACGCATGCCTTTCGTGATTCGCCATCAGGGCTTCTTCTACACCGACGAGTTCTACGCCCCCGGCGGCGTCTTCAAGCAGATCCGCGGCGAGACCTTCGCCAGCCGCGAAGAAGCCGAGGCCACGCTGAAGACGCGACAGCGCGCGTGGCTCCGGAAGGCGACGCTCCAGGACTACGTCTTCGACGAGCGGCCCGTTATCGAGGCGCTCGCGGCCTACCTGCGCGAGCACTTCCCCGACGACCACCACGACGCCGACGGCAGCTACGCCTGGTTCTTTCGGGAGCACCCGCGGATGCTCCCCGAAGAGGCGACCGACAAGCAGATCGACGCGCTGGGCGCCATCCTCGGCATCACCTTCGGCCAGGTCTTCGAGCTCGCGAAGGGCGAGACCGCGACCCCCGAAGCGCCCGACCCCTACGACGACCTGATGTACATGGATTGAGCGCATCTCGGCGAGCACCAGGGAAGCTGGTCGCCGAGGAGCCGTACACCGAGCCATGGGTGCCTCCGGCTGGATCCGATTCGTTCCCCACGACCCCGACCCCACGGTCGCGCTCCGAGCCGCGCAACACGCGACCTTCGAGGAGGGCGCGTACTACGCGCCACCCGAGCTGGCCTCGCTCGAGCCGGGCACGACCGAGCCCATCGACGCCCGCATCCGCGCGCTCCTCATGCGCTGCGCCGAAGAGGGCACCCACTCGGTCCTCGACTTCCACCGAATCGGCGACACCCCCGGCTACGGCGTCGCTGCCTCTCTGACCGACGACGACCTGACCCACCTCTTCGGCACCACGCAGCCGACTCGAGCGCAGGTGACCGAGAAGCAGGACGCGCTCATCCAGCACCGCCGCCGAGGCATGGCCAGCTACGTCGTCGTCTACGACGGCGACCAGCCCAGCGAGATCGCCTTCGCCGGCATCAGCGGCGACTGACGCTTCGCGCTATGCTGACAGCCGATGGACCCGGCTCGGAAGCTCGCCACCTATGCCGACCTGTTGGCCCTGCCCGACGGGACCAAGGGCGAAGTACTCGGAGGGGAGCTGGTCGCGAGCCCGAGCCCGCTGCCCGAGCACGGCCGGATCCAGGGCACGCTCTGGCGCGGAATCGGGGGTCCGTTCGACGGAGACGACGGTCGCGGCGGGCCGGGCGGCCGGTGGATCCTGGTCGAGATCGACGTCCGCTTCGGCCCGAACGACATCGTCCGACCCGACCTGGCAGGCTGGCGCCGCGACCGTCTGCGCAACCCGTTCGGCAAGCGCCCCATCGACACGCGACCGGACTGGGTCTGCGAGATCGCGAGCCCGAGCAACGCGCAGGTCGACCGAGTCACCAAGCGCACCCTCTACGCAGAGAACCAGGTCACCTACTACTGGCTCGTGGACCCTGCGACGCGCGTGCTCGAAGCGCTGAAGCTGGTCGAAGGCCGATGGGTCGAGCTCGGTGCGTGGGGTGACACCGGCGCCGCCCGAATCGAGCCCTTCGACGCCGTCGAGCTGGAGCTCGATCGCATCTTCCCGCCCGTCATCGAAGACGAGTGAGTTGGCAGCATGGGCTTGCTCTGGACGCTGGTGGCACGGGCGCTGGACGACGGTCCCAGTGAGACTGGTGCTCGACTTCTCGAGCTCGTGGCCGAGCTCGACCCCGAGGACCAACGAGTGCTCTTCCAGCAGTGGTGCGCTGCGTTCGACGGAGCGACCACTGCGGACCTGAGACGAGCTCTGTTCGTCGCGGAGGGTACCGGCTCGCTCGACGCTTTCGCCGACTTCAGGAGCGGACTCATCTTGATGGGCAAGACGATCTACGAGGCTGCCGTGGCGGACCCGGACAGCCTCGCCGATGTCCTCGAAGAGGACCAATGCATCTATGCGGACAGCTTCGGTGGTCGGCTTCGCAGTGTCCTCGAGCCATCGCTCGGCGAAGCCCAGCTCGACTGGGGCTGGACCAGCGTGGACTTCGACGAAGACGAAGAGGCTCTTGCGAGAGACTTCCCTCGGCTCGTCGCGAAACTCTGGGAGTGACGCGAGGGCGCAAGGGAGGGTCGACCCTCGACCAACCACATCCGCATGAGACCAAAAAGGCCGCCCCGAAGGGCGGCCCGTTTGGGTGGGAGCGAGTCTCGGGCTTCGCCCGAGCGACGCGGGAGGGTCTTTCGAAGACCCTCCCAAAAGGCTAGTTGCCGTCGTCGTCCTCTTCGAACTCGGCGTCGATGACGTCGTCGTCCGGAGGGGTCGCGCCGCCGACGTCGCCTGCGCCGGGCATGTCACCCGGGACACCAGCCGCGCCGTAGGCCGCTTCGGCGACCTCGCGCATGGTGCTCTCGAGGGCGGCCATCTCCTTCTGGATGGCCTCGTCGTCCTGGCGGTCGACGGCCTCGCGGAGCGCCTTCACCTTGGCCTCGACCTCGGTGACCTTGTCGGCCGGGAGCTTGTCCTTCACGTCCTCGAGGTTCTTCTCGACGCTGTGGGCCAGGGACTCGGCCTTGTTGCGACGCTCGATGACCTCACGCCGCTTGTTGTCTTCCTCGGCGTGCTTCTCGGACTCCTCGACCATCTTGTCGATCTCGTCCTCGGAGAGGCCGCTGTTCGAGGTGATGGTGATCTTCTGATCCTTGCCGGTGGCCTGGTCGGTCGCGGTGACCGAGAGGATGCCGTTGGCGTCGATGTCGAAGGTCACCTCGACCTTCGGCATGCCGCGGGGCGCCGGCATGATGCCCTCGAGGTGGAAGCGACCGAGGGTCCGGTTGTCGCGGGCCTCGGCGCGCTCGCCCTGGAGGACGTGGATCTCGACCTTGGTCTGGTTGTCCTCGGCGGTGGAGTAGGTCTCCTTCTTGGTCGTCGGGATGGTGGTGTTCCGAGGAATCATCACCGTCATGACGCCACCGAGGGTCTCCACGCCGAGGCTGAGCGGCGTGACGTCGAGCAGGACCATGTCCTTGACGTCACCGCTGAGCACACCGGCCTGGATGGCCGCGCCGAGCGCGACGACCTCGTCCGGGTTCACGCCCCGGTGCGGGTCCTTGCCGAAGAACTTCTTCACCTTCTCCTGCACGAGCGGGATGCGGGTGGAGCCACCGACGAGCACGACCTCGTCGATGTCGTTCGCGGTCTTGCCGGCGTCGGAGAGGGCCTTCTTCACCGCGTCGAAGGTGCGGTCGACCAGGTCCTCGATCATCGACTCGAGCTTCGCCCGGGTCAGCTTGAGGTTGAGGTGCTTCGGGCCGCTCGCGTCGGCGGTCAGGAAGGGCAGGTTGATGGTCGTCTCGAGCTTGCTGGAGAGCTCGATCTTCGCCTTCTCGGCGGCGTCCTTGAGACGCTGGGTGACCATCTTGTCCTTCGAGACGTCGATGCCGGTGTCCTTCTTGAACTCGGCCTGGAGGTAATCGATGATCGCCTCGTCGACGTCGTCACCACCGAGGTGGGTGTCACCGTTCGTGCTCGAGACGTCGACGACGTTCTCGCCGACCTCGAGGATCGAGATGTCGAAGGTACCGCCACCGAAGTCGTAGACGGCGATGAGCTCGTCGTTCTGCTTGTCGAGGCCGTAAGCGAGCGCGGCCGCGGTCGGCTCGTTGACGATGCGCTTCACCTCGAGACCGGCGATCTTGCCGGCGTCCTTGGTGGCCTGACGCTGGGAGTCGTTGAAGTACGCGGGGACCGTGATGACGGCCGCGTCGACGCTCTCACCGAGGTAGTCCTCGGCGGCCTTCTTCAGCTTCCGGAGGACGTGCGCGCTGACCTCGGGCGGGGTGACCTCCTTGCCCGCGATCGTGAACGCGACGCCGCCGTTGTCGCGGCGGGTGACCGCGTAGGGGACTCGCTCGACTTCCTTGCCGAGCTCGTCGTAGCGGGAGCCGATGAACCGCTTGGCGCTGTAGATCGTGCCTTCGGGGTTGGTGATCGACTGACGCTTGGCGGTGACACCGACCAGGACCTCGTCCTCGTCGTTCCAGGCCACGACCGAGGGAGTGAGACGATCACCCTCCTCGTTGACGATGACCTTGGGCTCCTTGCCTTCCATCACGGCGACGACGGAGTTCGTCGTGCCGAGGTCGATTCCGATGATCTTTCCCATCGCGCTAGTTCTCCTCCGTGCGGTCCCCTCTGTGACAGGGGCCGGTCGGTTTTGGTCGGGCGCCGCCGATGGCGCCAGTCGAAATTCTCACGCCTTCCGAAGGGTTCTCGGTGCTGGGGGCGGGCGCCCCCAGCGGCATGTGGGAGGTACCATAAACACCCGGGCGATGGGGTCAACCGCCTGGGCGACAGTCTGTGAGTCAGCTTTCGCTCTTGGTCCCTTCGCCAGGCTTCTCCACGAGCAGCGTGCCCTTGGCCAGGCCGTCGCTGAGGCGCTTCACGTCCTCGGTGTGGGCGATGACGATCAGTGAGGCTCCCGCCTGTAGCTGGAGCGACCCGCCCGGGTTGTAGACGTAGGTCCCGTCCGCCTGGCGCACGGCGATGACCAGGGCGCCGGTCTGCCGGATCGCCGCGTCGGCCAGGGTCCGGCCGTCGAGGTTGGACCCATGCGGGATGGTCACGTCCTCGATGCGGAGGCGGCGGTCGGCGCGCAACAGTCGGTCCAGGAACTCGATGGCTCGCGGGCGGATCATCTCGCTGACCAGCCGCAGCCCACCGATCTGGTTCGGCGAGACGATCGCCGAGGCGCCGGCGCGCTGCATCTTCCGGCCAGCCGAGCTGTCGACCGCCTTGGTGACGATGCGGAGCGGGGTCGCCTTCTGGCGCTCGAGGGTCAGGGCCCGGGCGGACACCGTCACGAAGAGGTTGTCCTTATCGGTGTGCAGACAGGAGATCACGCCTCGCGCGCGGTCGATGCCCGCGTCCTCGAGGCTGTGGTCGTCGGTGGCGTCGCCCACGATGTAGAGCAGCTCGGCGCCCAGGTCGTCGCTCAGCATCTGCATGCGCTCTTCGTCCTGCTCGATCACCACGAAGGGGATCTCGGCGTCGATCAGCTCGGCGATGACGTGCTCACCGGTGTTGCCGGCGCCGCAGACGATGACGTGATTGTCGAGGGCCTCGATGTGTCGCTGCATGCGTCTCTGCCGGAGAATACCTTGGAGGTCGCCCTCGACGATGAGGGCGGTGAAGTTCGAGAGGAAGTAGAGCAGCGTTCCGCTGCCGACCACGATGAGGATCATCGTGACCATCCGAGCCTCGGGGACCGACTCCATTCCGTCGAGGGTCTCGCCGAAGCCGACCGTCGAGAGCGTGATGACGGTCATGTAGAGGCAGTCGAACAACGTCCAACGCCCCTGGCCGATCTGGTAGTAGGCCATCGTGCCCACCGCGACCGCGACGGATAGGAAGACCGACGCGCTGAGCAGACGCGCCATCGCACGGCTCCGCGCCTCGGCGGCCGTCTTCATCTCCCGACGCATGAACTTCGGCATGGACGGGCCGACCCTCCGGTGTGTGGGCCCTCAGGTCAAGAGACAGCGCGGTCGGTGACCGTGTCTTCGTTCGATCCAGCGGATGCGAGCTCACGCGCTGGCGGGCGGTAGCGAGTCGGCGATGTCGGGTCCTCGCTCTTCTTCGAGGAGCTCGGCGCAGCGCTTCGCCGCTTCGGCGATGGTGGAGACCACCGTGTCGGCGCCTGACTCCCGAAGGCGTCGGAGGGCGTTGGCGTCGAGGGACCGCTCGGCCCCCATCCAGTGTCCGACCACCACCGGAAGTCGTGGAAAGAGCTGGTGGAGCTTGCGGCAGAGATCCCGCGCCTGGACCGAAGCGGCCGGCGGCACGGCGGAGATCGCCAAGACGGACGGCTTGTCGAGGGCGATGCGTTCGATCAATGCGCTGAGCCCACCCTCTTCCGGCGCGAGCGCCGTCTCGATCCCTCGCCCCTGGAGGACCTGCTGGAGCATGGCCGCCGCCAGACGATCGGCGCGATCTCCCGCGGGGACGCACAGGACCACCGAGGAGGGGTCGATGCCATCCGTCTCCTCGCCCTCCGCGGCGCTCGCCCCGCTCTCGTCGATGAACGTGTCGAGCGAGTCGTAGACGAGCGAGGCGCGTTCTTCGGAGAGGCGTCCCGCGTGGCGCTCGCGCTCGGCCATCTCGAGCGCAGGGACCAGCACCTCGTCGAAGAGGCCGAGCTCCCCCTGCGCTGCCCGCTCGACATCGACGAGGTCGGAGGCCTCCTCGGGTTCGAGGGAGAGCAGGCGATGATAGAGGCGGGCCGACGATGGCAGCGCGCGCTGATCGCTGAGCAGCACGTGGAGGAACTCGAGCTGCGGCAAGTAGCGGCCTGCCACGACCAGACAGACGGTGAGCGGGGTCGCGAGCACGAGGCCGACCGCACCCCAGAGCCATGCCCAGAACACCGCCATCACCACGATGCCGACGGGCGAGACACCGCTCGCGGTGCCGTAGAGCCACGGCTCGAGGACGTTGTTCGCCACCAGCTCGATGACGATCACGATGCCCGCGACCACCAGCGGCTCGGTCCAGCCCGTGCTGGTCGCGAACGAGAAGGTGACGGGCAGGATCGCCGCGACCCACGGGCCGACGTAGGGGATGAAGCGGAGGATCGTCGCCGCCAGACCCCAGACGAACCCGTTCGGTACCCCCGCGATGGCGACCCCGATCCCGACCGACGCGCCGGTGATCACGTTGATCAGCAACTGCATCTGCAGATACCGGCTCACGCGAGCGCCGGCGTCGCCGAGCGCTTCCGTCGCCGTCGAGAGGTGGCGCTGGCCGCTCAGTCGCAGAATCCGCTCACGGAGGTCCTCCCACTGGAGGAGCATGAAGACCGTGAAGACCACGACGAGGCCCGCCGTGCCCACCACCGCCAGGAGCGGTCGCGCGGTCTCGAGGAGAGCGGACCACTCCCCATTGGCCGTGACCACCTCGACCCGCATCACGTCGGCGCTCTCGGCGACCTCGAAGCGGTCGAACACGTCCATCAGCTCCGCGAACGGCCCATCCCCGAAGAGCGGCGTCAGCTTCGCTTGGATGTTGTCGAGGTAGACGGGCAGCTGGCGCCCGATCTGGAAGAGCTCCTGGCCGAGGAGGGCAACGATGGCGACGAGCCCCGCCATCGCCAGGGTCACGACACCGACGGACGCCAACACCCGCGGAACGCGGCGACGCTCGAGGCCACGCGCGAGCGGCGCGAGCAAGAACGCCAGGAGCAGGGCGAGTGCCAGCGGGATGAGCACCGCCCGGGCGACGTAGAGCACCGAGACGACGATGATGAGGACGACGGGAGAGGTCAGCCGCCGGCCGCGGACCTGCTCCCACCGTCCGCTATCCGTCATGGTCCGCTTGGGCACGAGCGGGCTTATCGAGCCAGAAGGTCCCGAGCGCCAGGGGCTTTGTGTTCCCCCTTCCTACGGAGGCCCCTGCGTACTAAGAAGCTCCGGATGGGCTGGCGCGTGCTCGCGATCGACGACGACCGGGATTTCTTGGATCTCCTGTCGCAGGGGTTCGAGCAGCATGGTCACACGGTCGTCGGCTGCGAGACCGTCGGTGGTGCCATCGCCGAGCTCGAGGAGAGCGGGGAATTCGACCTCGTGCTGACGGACCTCGGGCTGGCCGACGACGGGGGGTTGGCGCTCCTCGAACGGCTGCGGGAGGCGCGACCGAACGTTCCGGTGATGGTGGTGACCGGGCACGGCGAAGCCGAAGCGGCGGCGCTCGCGCTCGGGGCCGCGGGTGTCCTGGTGAAGCCGGTGGAGCTCTCGTCGCTCCTCGAGGCTGCGCAGAAGATCATGGTCTGAGTACGGGGGTCGAACCGAACTCCGGAGCATGCACCGGTCGGTTAGTCTCGGCCCATGAAAGCGGTGACGAGACTCGCGGACCAAGAAGTGCCTGACTCGATCGCGAACGCGATCTCCGCGGCTCAGCCAAAGCAGAGCCTCGGCAAGTCGAAGAACCTGGGCTTCTTCTTCATCATCGGAGTGGTCGGACTCGGCCTCTCGATCAGTGGGGTATCCGCGATCGTGCGCGAGGGTTTCGATGGCTGGGCTCTCGGGCGCGCGTTGGTGGGCCTGCTCGCGCTCGCGATCAGCGCCAGCACCTTCCTGGCGGCCAAGCGATCGCGGTTTGGCGAGCTCGAGCTCGTGGCCGAGACCTTCTATGTCCGAAGCGACGGTTTCGGAACGGTCGAGCTCTTCTGCTGGGGGCTCTGCCACGACGTGCAGTTCGTCGAGGTCACTCGGAAGGGTCTCTACCAAGCCACCAAGATGGTCTGCTCGTTCGGGTCGGGCGCGGCGAGCGGCAAGCTCGAGTTCTTCGAGCACCTGGATTCGATGCACCGCAACCTCCCGCAGGAACACGAGCGCTTCGCGGCCATCCTGGCGCGCATCGATCGGGCGCGAGCGGCGTTTCGGGCGGGTCACTATCACGAGCTACCCGGAGCGCAGGCCTTCGCCCCCCTGATCGACAACTGAGCCTACGAGAGCTCGAAGCGCTCTCTGAGGACCGCGTCCAACAGCGCGAGGATCGCTCGCGACTGCGGTTTCGGCGTGGGTGGACGTGCGCGCAGCACCATCTCCGTGAGCGCAGCGGGCATGGCGCCCACGGCCGCGGCGAGGAGCAAGACCGTCCTGTCATAGTCCTCCATGAGCCAGAAGAGGGCGCCCACCTCCGCGCCGAGGATGCCGAAGACCAGCAAAGCCCACACGGCGGCCCGGCGCCCCTTGGAGGTCTCGCGGAGGGCGACCTCGATCGTCTCGCTGCCCGCCCGGACGATGGCCTCGACCGAGATGCCGGCCCCCATCCCATGGTCGAAGAGCATCTCTCGCTTGCTGAGCGCCGACCCCTCGTAGTCGTCGCCACGCCGATGGGCGGGCAACTCGGGTCGCGCTGCGAGCATGGCAAGGAGCGCTCGCTCGAACTGATGGAGAGACTCCGACCGGCTCGCCGACGCGACTCCGCTCGGGCTCACCGACGCTCGCGACACCACATACCTGACCACGCTCATCGGTCGCGGAGCATACCCTCGACCTTCGTCGTGGCCTCCAACGCATCGACGACCGATGAGGTCGAAGGCGGTCTACCGTCACAGGAGTGACGCGTGCGACTCGACGCACGCCGGTGCCTCGTGCACGAGGCCGATGGTGGACGGCGAAACCGTTCGCGCACGGTCCTTGCATCGTCGCTCGTCCATGACCCGTTCCGTTCTTCTCGCTCTCGTCGTGTTGGCCGCATGTGGTGATGACTCCGGCCCCGACACGCCGGATGCCGCGTTCGATGCGGCGCCGACGGATCTCGGCCCGCCGCCTGCGCCTTCCGGCGACCGCTGCGAGCGTGTGCGACCCGGCGTCGGCTCCGACGACGCCGTCGCCATCGGCCTTTCCAGGGCGCACGCCACCGCGCGCTTCTTTCGGATGGCCGGCGGTCTCCTGGAGGCCGACCGAGCGCTGATGGCGGGCCTCGCGGCGCACGGACTCTCGGAGGACCTCCTCGATGGCTATGCGGACGAGCTCGACGACGTGTGCGTTCTCGAGGCGGCACCCGCGCCGCGCCCGGTGCAGGTGGAAGAGCTCGGATGGGCCACGCGGATCCGCCCCGGCGTCACCGCCGAGCGCGTGGAGACCACCGCGACGACGGTCGTGATCGACCTGCGCGACGTGACGGTCGACGAGGCGACCTACCTCCGCGCCAGCCTCGAGAGCGCCATCGGAACCTTCACGCCACTGCGCCACGGCGTCCGGCGCCGGGAAGGGATGACCTCCGAGCTCGGAGAGGTCGGCGCACCCGACACCTACCAAGCCAACGGAGGAAACTTCGACCCCGAGGCTTGGAGCGGTCCCGGAACGGCGGAGACTCGACTCGTCCTCACCAGCGCACGAATGGCGCCAGCCGCCGCCGAGCTCGCACTCGCGCTCCGTCTCGGGGGCCATGCCTGGTTGGTCGGCGAAGACGTCGTGACCGCCGTCGCGGAGATGCATTGGTCGCCGGTCACCACCCGGGGGCTCGCCGTTCACGCGACCGAGCTCGTGGACCGCGCGTCCCTCGAGCGGCTCCCGGACTACCTGCCCGCGGACGTCCGCAGCGGCGACGCGCTCGCGGCCGCCGAAGCGCTGGCTCCCACCGGACCGCCACCGCCCGTGAGCCTCGCGGAGCTGCCCGACGAACGCGCGACCTTCGCCCACCCCGACGCTCGCGCCGAGCAGCACGAGGTCGATGTGGACCGCCCGGGGCTCCAGGCTGCCGCGCTGATCCTCCATGGAAGCCTCCGGCGTTTCTTTCCCTACTTCGATGTGGTCCCGGACCGGATCGACGAGCGCCTCATCGAAGGACTCGAGCTCCTCTCCACTCTGGACCTCGACGACCGAAGCGCGGTGGTCGACTGGGTGCGCCACCTGCTGAACGCCGTGGACGACGGCCATGGGTTCGTCTTCGACTTCGGAGCCACCGCGGCCCCGGAGGCCCCGTCCCACCTACCGCTCGCGCTCGAGCTCGTCGGTGAGGCGCTGCTGGTCTACGCGAGCGATGACCCGAGCGTGGAGGCCGGCGACGAAGTGGTCTCGATCGGTGGGGAGAGCGTCGCGTCGCTCTACGAGCGGTACGCGGAGCTCGTGTCCGCGGCTTCCGAGGGCTACCGGCGAGACTTGGTCGTGCGTCGCCTGGTGCTCGCGACGACCGACACCACCGTGGTGGTGCGCGCCCCGACCGGCGAGGAACGGACCGTGACGCTCGCTCCGATTCTCCGAACCGAGCATTTGGCGCTCCTGCGGGCGCTCACCGGTCGGTCCTCTGGTCCGCTCGGCGATCTCGGTCGACCGGACGTGCACTACATCAACCTCGACCGCTCGTGGGTCGAGCACGAGTCGACCGACGTGCTCGCTCTGCTGAGCGATGCAGCGACGTCCGCCACCGGCGTCATCATCGACATGCGCGGCTACCCCCGTACGTCGAGCTTCACGTGGCTCCAGGAGATGATCGGCCGCGTGACGGGGTCCACCTCGATGAGCGCCCGCTTCGAGCCCCCGGTGTGGTTCGGACCCGACCGCCTCACCTTCGTGAGCAGCCAGCAGACCTGGCCCGCGCCAGAGGGCCCGGCGCTCGAGGTGCCGGTCATGTGGCTGGTCGGACCGCACACGGTGTCCGCGGCCGAGAACATCTCCCAGATCGTGGTGGGAGCGGACGCGGTGACGGTCGTCGGTCGGCAGAGCGCATCGACGAACGGCAACATCACCGGAGTGGAGTTGCCTGGCCGCCTCGTCGCCACCTTCACCGGCATGCGGGTGCTCGACCCCGACGGCGACCGATTCCACGGGGTCGGGATCGTCCCGGACATCGAGGTCGAGCCGACCGCCCAGGCGATCGCGGACGGTCGCGACGAGATCATCGAGGCGGCGCTCGCGGCGCTCGACTGAGCCCGAGGTGTCATCGGCCCTCACATGCCGCATCATTCGGTCACGTGCTCCGCTTCGTGCCAGTGCTCATTCTCGGTCTCGGATGCGCGGCGACCGTCCCGCGGCCGGCTCCGCCCCCCGCTGCCCCGGCCCTCGACGTGCCGGCGCCGGAGTCGGGCGCGATGCCCGAGCCGGAGTCGGCCGAGAGCGAAGCGATCCTCGAGCTGGTGCTACCGAACGAGGCGCTCCAGGCCGTGGTGGACCGTGAGCTGCCCAACCCGATCCACCGGGAGAACGGTCGCCGGCTCCAGGCGGAAGCCGAGCGGGGCGAGCTGAAGCTCGAGCCGATTCAGGGCGGGATCCTGTGGACGTTGCCGGTCGAGTTCTGGGCGCGCGCGGGTCTCGGGCGGCTCGGTGTCAGCTGCGGGATCGACGAGCCGCGGCCGCACGTCGACGTGACCCTCCGGACCGAGCTCCGCATCGACGAGGCGTGGGGTCTGACCACCCGCACGACGCCGGGCGAGCGCGAGTGGTCACGGCGCTGCCAGCTGTCGTTCCTGAACATCGACGTCACCTCGCGGATCGACCCCCACGTGCAGGAGGCACAGGCGCAAGCGGCCGAGAAGATCGACGAGGCGGCGAGCCAGATCGACATCCGCACCATGCTCGACCGCGTCTGGCCCTTGCTCTCGTACCCGCTGGAGCTCGAGCAGGAGGGCGAGGCGGACGCGCGCCTCCGGCTCCTCGTCCAACCGGAAGGCCTTCGGGTCGTGGACCTGACCTCCGACGAGACGGGTGGCTTGCGTCTTCGCGCCGCGCTCCGCGGCCACTTCCTCCTCACGTCTCGGTTCGTGAGCGCGGCGCCGCAGGCGCTCCCCGCGCCGGGCGTCGAGCCCGGCCCCTCCTTCGTCGCCAACCTGGAAGTGAAACGCTCGCTCGAGGATCTCGTGGCGGCGCTCCAGCCCACCTTGGTCGGAACGAACGCCACCATCGACGAGGGCGACGTGACCATCGAGGCGGTGGAGGCGCGCATCACCGAGGAGGGCGTCGCGCTCGGCTTGGAGCTGAGCGGCGCCATCCGCGGCAAGGTGTGGGCGGTCGCGCGACCGACTCAGGAGGTGGGCGCGCTTCGACTCACCCACCCGCGATGGACCGACGCCACGCTGCGCACGCTGGCCGACGAGCACCTCGCCCAGCGCCTCGGTCGCGTGCTCTTCGCGCCGCTCGAGGAGTGGGAGTGGTGGATGGACGAGGCCATCACCGAGGTGCGGGAGCGTGCGGTCGCCGCGGTCGCGGCCTTCGAGGTCCCGGAAGGCGTGAGCGTCGAGCTGGACCTCGCGCCGGTCGACGCCGACGCCGTGGTCTTCGGTGAAGGGCGACACCTGGTGATCCGCATCCCGACGCCGGGCACGTTTCGGGTCACCGTCGACGCCGCGAACGTCGCCGGCGGACTCTGACCTCAGCGTCACGGCTCGAACTCCGTCAGGCCGACAGGAGCACCCGCCGCGCGAGACCGAGGCCGTGGCCTTCGGCTGCGTCGTCGACGCGATTCAGCGTCGACGACGGCGCACCAGAGTCAGCGTGAGCAGCGCCAGACCCGTGAGCGCCGACGAGCCATCGGTCGGCGAAACCACCCGACAACCGCAGCCCGAGTCCAGCCCGTCGGGGCCGTCGTCACTCGGCATGGAAGGTGTGCCGCCATCGGCGGCCGGCGTGGTGCCGGCGTCTGGCGTGTCGCTCGGGCAGCCCTCGTCCACACCGTCGTCGCAGTCGTCGTCGCGACCGTTGCACTGCTCGACGCGGTCGACGCAGGAGGTCCCGCCCGACAGAATGGTGGTCCAGTAGCGCTCGTGGTTGCCCACGTCGTCCTGGTGGAGGAAGTCGCCGGTCATCAGGAGCGGCTCACCGGACTCGAAGTCGAGGCTGCAGCGCCATCCGTCCGGATCGCGCCCGCAGATGTCGTCACGACCGTCGCCGTCGACGTCGGCCATCCGGAGAGTGTTGATGCGACCGCGGGTATTCGGCCACTCGTCCACGTGGGTCCATTCGGGACCGATGAGCTTGGTGAACTCGCCGTCACGCCAGACCCAGGCCCGCGCGTTGATGCCACCGCGCGCGACGATGTCGTCGCTCCCGTCCCCGTCGACATCCGCGACCCGTAGAGTCACCAGCCGGTCCATGTTCGACCAGCCGTTGTCGTTCGCGAGGTTCTCGACGTGGACGGGCTCGTCGTCGAGCGCCGTACCCAGCGAGCGGAAGCAGCGGTACTCCCCCGCGAGCCGGCCGCAGAGGTCGTCGTTGCCATCACCGTCGAAGTCGGCGAGCCGGATCGTGGTCCAGCGGTGGAGCTGGTCCCAGCCGTTCTCGCTCCGCCACGCGGGGCCCGCGATCTCCGTTTCGAAGCCCTCGTCGCCAGCGAGCCAACAGGTC
This sequence comes from Deltaproteobacteria bacterium, assembly GCA_017644045.1. Classification (GTDB taxonomy): domain Bacteria; phylum Myxococcota_A; class Polyangia; order Polyangiales; family Houyiibacteriaceae; genus UBA1660. Next base: position 733,101 of record JAEPMI010000003.1, on the reverse strand, counting down.
ACGCCCTCGCCGCCGCGCGCGCAGAGGTCGGCCCTGCCGTCGCCGTTCAGGTCGCCCATGCGGATCGTCCCGTACTGGTTCGGAGCGTTCCAGCCGCCATCGCCGGTCATCGCCGGTCCCGCGAAGAGCGTCGCGAAGCTCGAGCCGTCGCTGAGCCAGCACTCGAAGGCCTCGCCCGTCCGACCGCAGAGATCGTCCAGGAGGTCACCGTTGACGTCGGCGAGGCGGAGCGTCGAGTACTGGCGGGCTCGGTCCCAGCCGTTCTCGTCGGTCGGGACGTCGTTCCAGAGCGTGAGCTCACCGAAGCCCGTTCCATCGCTCGTCGCGCAGACCATGCCCTGGTCGGAGCGGGCGCAGAGATCGGCGTAGCCGTTGCCGTCGATGTCCCCCATGCGGGTGGTCGCGTAGTTCGTTCGGTCGGACCAGCCGTCGGAGCCGAGCATCGGGATCGGCGACCAGCTGTCGTCCCAGCCGGCGCCGTTCGCGGGCCAACAGTGGAAGCCGTCGCTGAGCATCGCGCACACATCGAGCCGCCCGTCGCCGTTGACGTCCGTGGTGGTCGGCGGCGCGTAGGTCGTGACGGACTCGTGAATGACCTCCATCTCGCAGACCAGAGGCTCGTCCACGTCGCCGTCGCAGTCGTCGTCCTGGTCGTTGCACATCTCGTCGCTCCGGCCGTGGTTCCGGATGTAGCGGTATGGGTCGACCACACTGCCCGAGCCCCAGCCGGCTTCGTGGTTGCTGATGGTCAGGTGCAAGTGCGGCCCTGTGGTGCAGGTGCCGGTGTTCCCCACCCGGCCGACCGTGGTCCCGATGGTGACCTGCTGGCCGATCCGTAGCGGGCTGGCTTCCCGCATGTGGGCGTAGCCGGAATACATGCCGTCGGGGTGGCGAAGCACGACCACGTGACCGAGACAGGAGGAGTAGGTCTTCACGCGAACCGTGCCGTTGGCCACTGCGGGGATCCGAGTGCCCGTGGCCTGCGCGAAGTCCACGCCCCGGTGCGGGTTGGAGCGACCGCAGCAGGTCGAGCCGAAGCCATCGGAGAGGTTGGGATTCGGGAAGGGCAGCTCGTAGCAGAGAGCCGCGGCCGTCGAGGTCAGCAGAGAGACGGCGACCAACACCATCGCCCGGAGTCCGCCCCGCCAAGCGAGTCGGTCGTGCGGCTGGGTGGGTTCGGGTCGAATCGCGAGCATGGGGTCTTCCTCATCCGCCTCCGGGCAGAGACACTGCGTCGACCCGAGGAGCTCATCGAGTGTCGAAGGGCCACCCGATCAATTCGAATCAATTCGGACGCTCGAGAAGATTCAGAGGTGTTTCCGCGCCTTCACGGGGCTGTGGTAGCGTCGTCATCCATGGAACGAGGCGCTGGCCCCACCTCGGTGCTCGGTCGGCAGGAGCTGATCGACGGGCTCGAGGAACGGCTGGCCCGAGGTGCTGGCATCCTGCTGGTGGGTCCGCCCGGGGTGGGGAAGACCACGCTCCTCGACGCCTGGGCGAGCGAGAGCACGCCGGTCTCCCTCGAAAGACGAGAGCGAGCTGAAGAGCTCCTCCTCGCGATCACCCACCAGCTCGAGGTCTCGACCCGCGCGACCTCCGTCGAGGGGCGACTCCGCAGCCTGCTCGACGCACACGAGCGAGACCGCGTGACCCTTGCCCTCGATGCCGTCGACGACCTGGATCCGGGCGCCCTCGACGTCCTCGATCGGCTGGTCGAGGCCGGTGTCCGAGTGGTGGCGACCTCGCGCGTCGCGCACCCCCTCGCACGGTTCGAGCTGGTCGACGTACCACCCCTGGCGTTCCCGACGGAGCTCGGACCGAAGGCCGCGCGGTCGAGCCCCGCGGGCGAGCTCTTCATCCAGAGCGCTCGCCGGGTGGGCGCGCTCGAGACACTCGACGACGAGGCGTGGACCCACATCGGACGGATCACGCGAAGCCTCGAAGGCATGCCGCTCGCATTGGTGCTGACCGCCACTCGTGTTCGTGCGCTCGGGGTCGAGCGACTGGCGGACGAGCTGGCAGGCAGCGCGCCGAGCACCGGCGCCCTCGCGCACCCACGGCTGGTGGGGGCGGTGACGCGGTCGCTCGAGCGACTCGAGGAACGCAGCCGCTCGCTCCTCGAGTTGGCGGCGGAGCTCCCCGATGGCTTCGAGCTGACCGAGCTCGAAGCGCTCGCGGGCACGCCCGACGTGACTCGCCACCTGATGACGTTGGTGAGCCACTCGTTGGTCAACGCCCGACCCGGGGCGGCCCCCAGCCGGCTGCGCTACTCGACCCACGCCGTCGTGCGCGAGGTGGTGCGCGAGCGCGCCGGCGACGCGCGCCGTGCCGAGTTGGAAGCGAGACTGGCCACCTTCCTCGCCGAGCAGGTCGCGAGCGCCGGCGCCGCGCGAGACGTCCAGGCGCTGGCGCTCCACGAGCACGCGCTGCAGCGCGCGTTCGACTGGGCTCGGCGGCATGTGGACGATCCCGAGGCCCGGGCTATCGGCATCGCGCTCGCTCGAGGCATCGGTCGGCTGGCCGAGGCCCACGGTCCATCGCTCCGATCGCGGTCGACGCTCGAGCTCGCGGACCGCTGGGCCGACGACGACGGCGCGGACCGCGCGACGCGTGCGGAGCTGGCCTACTTTCGCGGCTTCGTCGACGCCGAGGGGGTCTCGCTCCGCAGCGCCCGCGAGCACCTGAACCGCGCGCTCGCGCTCGCGACGGGCGGGGACGACCGCCACGTGCTGGCGAGCGTCTCCGCGCAGCTCGCGTGGCTCGCCGCACGCTACGGCGAGGTGGACGACGCGATGGCCCACCGGCGCACCATCGAGGACGCGATGAACGAGGAGCACGACCCCTGGCTCGCGCTCCTCGCGGCCGCGCTCGAGGCGTTGCTCACCGCCAACGAGGCCCGACACGCGGAAGCCCGCGAGGCGGGCGAGCGGTGGCGGTCACTCGCGGCCGGCCTCGGCGACTTCACCCACGAATCGTACGCACTCGGCGTGCTCGGGTGCATCGAGCTCGACGCCGGCGACGTCACCAAGGCGCTCCGCCTTCTCGACCGCTCCGTCGCACTGGCCCAGCGCTTCGACACGCCGATCTCCGAGGGGATCTTTCGAGGCTTCCGTGCGATCGCCCGCCACACGGCAGGGGAGCCGGACATCGATGAGTACGCCAACGCCGTCGGTCGATGCGGGCAGGCGGGCGCGGTGCTCTACGCCGGCCTCTTCCGGGCGTGGGAGGCCACCGCGCGCATCCGAGACGGCGTGGTCGAGGAAGGCGCTCGGACCCTCGACCTGATCCTGGCGGCCACCCCCTGGCCGATGCCCCAGAAGGTCCTGGGTGCGCTGCGTCTGCACGTGGCACTGGCGGAAGCGCGCGCCGAGACGGACCCGACCGAAGCGCGCCGGCTGGTCGCCGGGGTGGCCAAGAAACTCTCCGGGTTCGCCGACGAGGACCTGTCGACGATGATCCAGCTCCGGCTCGCGCGACAGGTGCTCGACGAGGAGCTCCGACGGGCGCTGCCGGAAGCTCCAGGGGAGACCGAGATCGCCGTGGCGTTCGCCGGGCGAGAGGTTCGTCTCGGAGGGGTACGAGAAGCGCTCGACCGCCATCCGACGCTCGCTCGGCTGGCCTGGGCGCTCGCGGTGGCGCGCCTCGCCGAGCCTGGAGTCGCCGTCGACACCCTGGAGCTCCGGCGGCTCGGCTGGCCCGACACGCCGCCGACCAGCCGCGGGAGCCTGCACCGACTCCGGGTCGCCCTCTCGTCGCTTCGGGGGCTCGGGCTCTCCGCGATCGTCCACCGCGATGGCGGCTACCTCATCGACCCGGAGACCACCGTCAGCCTCTACGCCGGCTAACAATTCAGCAGAATCGACCGGGCGGTGCCGGCCGCGGTCGCGGCCTTCGAGGTCCCGGAAAGGCTAGAATCGAAGCATGCGAAAGAGCGAGATGTCGCCCGAACAACTCGAGACTCGAGACCTGTTCATCCGAGCGTTTCGAGACTGGGAGCGAACCGACACGGACTGGTTCGAGGAGGGACTCTGGGCCGAGTGCGAAGCCAACTTCGCCCGAGAGTACGACTCCTTCACGCTCGAAGTCGGTCTCCACTCGCAGACCGGGAGAATCCAGATCGTGATCGAGAGCGAAGGCGGCGACCTCTTCCTCCGATCGGCTGACGAGGACGCAGCCCACATCGCGGGTGTTGCGAGCGATGTGGGTGATTGGCGTGACGTGATCGCGCATTGGACGAGTGTCTGTGCGCTCACCGTGGTCGACGATGATGGAGTCGAGACCCCGCTCGAAGGTGAGGCTGGAGAGCAATGACCCTGGTCGAAGTCGCGTGGGAGCGCGCCCTGGGTCCGCCCACCGCCAGCGAGCGCATCGGGGATCGGCACCTGCGAGCACTGCTGAGGGGGCACGGGTATCTCATGAACGGGGGCTTCGAACATCTCTGTCTGGAGGATGAAGCGGTCAGCGCGTTCGAGACGGCGATCGCGTTCTTCGAGCTGGACCAACTCGGCCAGTGGCTGGACGCGGCGCGCGAACGGTTGGACACGGGGCGCCCAGTCGGCCACTGGAACCGCCTCTACTGGTCCTTCGGCGATCAAGGGTTGAGAGCCGAAACCGAGCGCGTGGTCGCGGAGCGGCGGCGCATGTTCGCTCCCTGAGCCAGGAGCGGGGAGGCCTCGCTAGACCGCTCACGGCTTGAAATGGTCCGATGATCGGGGTGCTGTGCGGCCGCGGGTCGGTTTCGGCACGACGAGTCGATGCCGAGCATCGGCGAGGAGGGACGGGGCCGACCTGTGGTCGCACAGCCCGCGAGGGCGGATCAGAGCAAGTCGTGAGCGGTCTATCGGTTCAGCAGGATCGACCGGGCGGTGCGCAGGTCCTCGCCGCGGACCTCGCGGAGGACCACCAGCGCCAAGCCGAAGGCGACGAAGCCAGCGGCCAGGGCGACCAGGGCCATGAGCCGGCTCTCGTGCGGGACGAAGTGCGCGACCGCGAAGCCGGCGGCGCCCGCGAGCAGGCCGCGGACGATCGTGGCCATGGGGATGAAGGCCTTGAAGCTGATGAAGACGGCGCCGCCGGCGAGGAGGCACGCGATGGTGGTGCCGAGAGTGGTCGCGCTGGCGGCGGCGACCAGGACGGCTCCGCCGGCGCCGGCTTCGTTGATGAAGAGCCAGTTGGCCACCACCACGACGACGAGCGCGATGGCGGCGATGGCCGCCGCCAGGCCCGGGCGGCCGGCGCTCGAGAGCACGGTGGCCGCGATCACGAAGAGCGCGAAGGCGACCAGACCGAAGACGAGGACGCCCAGCGCCGGGGCACCCGCGAGGTACTCCTCCGGGTAGGCGACCCGCATGACTCCGTCGGCGGCGCCGGCGACCGGGGCGGCCACGCTCAGCAGCAGCAGGAGCGAGAAGCGCATCGAGCCGCGAATGGTGCGTTGGGCGGCCTCCGCGTCACCGGCAGCGGTGGCGCGCGAGATCATCGGGAAGATGATGAAGGTCATCGCCAGGATGAGCTGGTAGGGCACGAAGGCGAAGGTCTGCGCTGCGCGGTAGAAGCCGACCTGGGTGGACGCGGCCGTCGCGGCTTCGGCGGCGGTGGAGCCGGCGCCGAGGGCGAGCTCGGCCACGACCTTCTTCATCACCTGGACGTCGATCTGGAGGCAGCCATTGAGGAACGCCTGGTAGGTCCAGATGGGCGCCATGAAGGCGAACCAACGCTTCAGCGGCAGCGGCTCGGCGTCGGTCTTGCGGACCAGCTCCCGGCCGACCACCACCAGCGACGCCAACATGATGCACATGGCGGCCGTGGCGAAGCCGGCCATCGCGCCGAGCGCGCCGATGCCGAGCGTGGCGCCACCGAGGATCCCCATGGTGCGGAGGGTCGAGAAGCCCATGTCGAGCCGAGCCTGGAGGCCGAACAGGCGTCGGCCGTTGAGGCTGCCGACCACGGCTGCGTAGAGGGCGTAGGCGAAGACCACCACGGAGGCGGCCCGGAGGAGCGGCACCAGCGCGTCGTCGCGGAGGAACGCCGCGAGCGGTGGCGCCGTCAGGAACAAGGCGCCGGCCAGGAGGCCGCCGAGCCCGAGCTGGATCCGCAGCCCCTGCCGCAGCAGCGCGGGGGAGGCCTCCTCGTCCTCGGACACGAACTTGCTCACCGACTGAATGGTCGCGGCGATCAGGATCATGTTGAGCATGGACACCGCGCTCAGCGCGGCGGCGTAGAGCCCGAAGGCCTCGGGCGAGCCCAGGATCCGCGGCAGCGCCAGCTGGATCGCGTAGGCGGTGATGATGAAATAGATCTTCGCCCCCGCGATGGCGAAGAGGCCCCTCCCGGCGCGACGCGTCTCGCCGTCGTCGCTCGCCTCGGGGGCGGGATCGCTCGCGCGGGCCATCGCGCGGCTCTGTCATCGTGGCTCACCCCGGTCAAGGAGCGGCCAGCCGCGGTCCGTCGCGCTCACACCGAGTCGGGGCCCCCACTTTCCCCTCCTCGGCGTTCGGTCGCGACGGACCGGGCGCGCGCTCGCTAGGAGCGCGGCTGAGTCGCGCTGGCGGAGGAGTCGGTCCCCGCCACCCGAGCGACCAGCTCCACGCGCGAGTGCACGCCGAGCTTCGAGAAGATGCGCTTCAGGTACGTGTTCACGGTCGAGACCGTGAGGCCGGTGGTCGAGGCGATGGCCTTGGTGCTGCTGCCGCTGACCAGCAGGGCGACGACGTCGCGCTCGCGCGGCGTCAGCGGCGCGCGGCGAAGGGCTTCCTCGATGTTCGCGCCGGCGGAGCGGCCGCCCTCGGTGGCCAGTCGCTCGGCGTACGACAGCGCGCGCGAGTAGACCCGCGCGGCCCAGCGAGCGACCCGCATCTCATCCTCGTCGAGGGAGTCCTCGCTGTGGAAGAGATCGAGCGAGCCGATCACCTCACGCCCGTGCCGAAGTGGCAGCGTGATCGTGGGCTCACCGGTCGGCGCCGGATCGCTCTCGACGTCGTCGTGGTGATCCAGCTTTGCGCGCCACGCGCCCGCTCGGACGGCCTTGGCGACGAGCTCCGCGCCGCGCTGTGGATAGGTACGGACGGGGTCGAGCTGCAGCAGCGACTCGGCGATGTCCATGAGATGAAAAAGTGACATGTGGGTCCCCCCGGGTTTGGGTTCGAGCCTGTCCGGCTCGCTTGGAGTGTGTTTCCGAGGACCCCTTGGTCAGGGGTCCATGGACAAGGGAATCGTGCCTAGGGTGCCGCGTCAAGCCGTCCCCATTCATGGTACGCTCTTTCGCATACCCTTACCCGTGATCGGCGCTAGATTGTGGCCCTCCTTCGCGGAGCGGTGTTAATGTCGCCGCGAAATGACCGACGTGGCGAAGCCCCAAAACATCGAAGAGGCATTGGCCCGAATCCACCTCTTCGAGGGCATTCGACCGGAGGGTCTGCGCCGGATCGCGGAGATCGCGAGCGAGGAGAGTCATCGGATCGGGCAGGTGATCTTCAAGGAGGGTGAGGGGGGCTCGGCGCTCTATCTGATCCTCGAGGGCCAGGTCCGGATCTCGCGTGAGGTCAGCGGCATGGGCGAGGAGGCGCTGGCCGTCCTCAAGCCTGGAGACGCCTTCGGCGAGATGGCGCTCATCGACGAGTTCCCGCGCAGCGCCGACGCGCGCGTCCACGAGCGCTGTCGCCTTCTGGTGATCAGCAAGGAGGCTCTCGAGGACCTCCTCTTCCTCCACAAGGATCTCGCCTACGAGATCCTCTGGAACTTCGTGAAGATCCTGAGCTCCCGGCTGCGCGAGACGAACGACAAGATGACGTTCCTCTCGGTCACCGGAAAGTTCTGAGACCCGGCAACGGAAGACGAGCGCGAAGCGCGAGGGACGCACCGAGCGGCCACGCCGCGAGACCTTCAGGTTTTTCGGGGAGGCGAGGAGCGATTCACTCGCGACGAGCCGGGGTCTTTTGCAAAAGACCCCCAAAAAACAGATACGCTCCTGGCCCAATGGCCAGTCCCTATCGCGCGGGTGGGCCTCGCGAAGACGAGGTGGAGGTCGAAGGCGGCATCGTCGATGACCTCGTTCAGCAGTTCGCCGACCCCTTGGCCTTCTATCGGGAGCTCGTGCAGAACGCGATCGACGCCGAGACCGAGGAGGTCGTGGTCACGGTCCAGTACGCGCCCGGCCAGCCGGTGGTCATCTCGGTCACCGACCGCGGCGAGGGGATGGACCAGGAGGTCCTCCAGGAAAAGCTCCTGGTGCTCTTCCGATCGGGCAAGGAGGACCGAGACGACAAGATCGGCAAGTTCGGGGTCGGCTTCGTCAGCGTGCTGGCGATGGACCCCGAGCGCGTCACCGTCCGCACCTCGAAAGGCAAGGGCACGAGCCACGTGCTCCACCTGCACCGGGACCACAGCTACGAGCTCTTCGAAGCCGGCGGAGGCAAGCGCTCCGGCACGACCGTGTCGCTCACGATCGAAATGGACGACGGAGCGATCCCCGACCTGGTGAAGCGGAGCCAGGAGGCCCTCGCCCGCTGGTGCCGCTACGCGCGGACTCCGATCCACTTTCGCGAGGTCCGCCAGGGCGACGTGGTCTCCGAGTCCCGCATCGACCGGCCGCTCCGCTTCGACGACGCCGAGGTCCAGGTCACGCACTTCGAGGGCGGCACCCGCGTCGTCGTCGCGCTCCAGGACGCACAGGGCAGCTACGCGGGCTTCTTCAACCAGGGTCTCTTGCTCCACGAGACCCGCTCCCCCTTCGGTGGCATTCTCGACGGCGTCCGCTTCATCGTTCAGGACGCACGCCTCGAGCACACGCTCAGCCGCGACGACGTCCGCCGCGACGGGGCCTTCCGGCGCGCGCTCAGGCTGGTCGAGCGCGTCGCCGAGAAGCAGCTGATCCCGGCGGCGCTCATGAAGCTGGCGGAGCACGCCGAGACCACCACGCCGGACCACGCACGGCTGATGGCTCGACTCATGGCCGCGATGCCGGCCCTCCCCGTCGACCCTCGGGACTTCACCCTTCGGCAGCTCGTCCCGGTCGAGGGCAAGCGCGGCGTCCGGATCCGCGACGCCCGCAAGCGCCTGGTGCTCGCCGACCGGAGCGACGCGCTGACCCAAGCGCTGATCGGCGAGGGATGGGTGGTCGTCTCCGGCGCGATCCGTCGCGTGCTCGAACAGGCCGAGCTCTCGTTCAAGAGCTCGCACGGGCACTTCACCCACCTCTCGGCGGTGAAGACCACACCCGCCGACGAGGCTTTGCTCGCGTCGCTCGCGGACCAGCTCGAGGCGGCCGCGCGGCGACCGTCCGCGTTGGCCTTGGTCGACGTGGTCGGCTTCGGGGAGCGGCTGCCCTATCTCCCGGGTGAGCCGCCGTCGGGGCATACGCTCCACGAAGGGGCGCTGGACTCCGACCCCTTCCGGCTCGTGAGCCGACCGGGGCTCTTGCTCAACACGGCCGGCGGTCCGGTGCGCGAGGCGCGGCGCCTCGCCGAGAGCGACCCCCAGGTGGCCGCGGCGCTGCTCGCGCGCGACATCCTCCTCGCCCACGGCCGCCTCGACGCGAGCGCCGACGCCGGGCTCACCGAAGGGGCGCTCGCCGAGGTGCTGGGGGTGACGCCGTGAGCGCGCCGGGACGGCGGGTCGCGACCGGGCGGCTGCGGGTCGATGCGGGGCGCGCGGTGGCCAAGCTCCGCGAGTACCAGCTGCTCGAGCGGCGGCTGTGGATCCTCGAAGCACTCCGCGGCGCGGTCGGCGCGGGCGCGACCGCGATCACCGTCGACAACGACGCGGACGACGTCTGGGTCGGCTGGGAAGGCGAGCCGCCGCCGGAAGCCGAGCTCGGGGCGCTGCTCGACGAGCTCGTCAGTCCCGCGGTCGATCCGAAGCGCCGCTGGGCGCGCTTGCTCGCGACGGCGGTCAACACCGCGCTGGGCGAAGGGACTCGCTTCGTCGACGTCTGGCGCGTCGCCGACGGAGACGCGATCGGCTTCCGCTATGCGCCGGCCCTGCTCCGCGAGCGCGACGAGGACGACCAGGCGCTCCGCCCGATGCGTCTCGACGACGAGCAGCCGATGGCGCCGCGCCTGCCCGAGCGCGGCGTCGTGCTGCAGGTCCGTCGTCGCTTCGGCACCCAGGTGATGGGGCGCTGGTTGACCGGCGCCGCGCCGCCGGAGCTGATGCTCCTGCACGAGGTGCGGGCGCCGCAGCGTTCGCGGGTGCCGATCTCGATCCGCGGAGAGGCGATCGACCGCGACCGCGACGTGCTCGTGTCGATCGATCTCGGCGAGCGTGCCCGGATGGTGGTGCTGAAGCCGACCTCGGGAGTGCGCCCCTTCCTCTGCCAGTGGCTCGAGCTCGGAGTGCCCCTCTCGATGACCATGCCCTGGCTCGACGACACCCTGAAGGGCGCCGTCCCGGCCACGCTGATCTACGACTCCGAACGGTTGCCGACGAACGCCGCCCGGTCAGAGGTGCGGCTCGACGAGGCCGGCCTCGATCACGTCGTGAAGCGGGCGACGTCGAAGGGCATCGACGAGCTCGTCTCCGCCACCGTCGAGGCCTACCGCGCCGCAGAGAGAGCCGGCGACGAAGGGCGAGTCGAAGCGCTCCGCGGCGCGATCCTGTCGTGGATCGGCGCCCACTGCGGCGGGGTCGACTGGCGCAACGAGCTCGGTGCGCTGCCCAACTACCTCGCGCCCTTCCGCAAGCTCGAGCTGGTTCGCAACGCGGTCGGCCAGTGGAAACGGTTCGGCGCGATCGAGCCCGGTCCCGTGCTGCGGTCGGACGAGCCCGAGGAGCCCGACCTCGAGCCCTGGCTCCGTAGAGTTCTCTGGTCGCCGCCCGGCGATCCGACCCGCTTCCTCTTCGCCGGCCAGAACCCGCCGCACCCGCGGCGGCAGCTGCGCGACGCGAACCGAGCACTCGCGGCGAAGCGACGTTGGATGGAGCACGACCAGCGCGAGCCCATCGTCGAAGATGCACCCGGCCAGTGGCTCTCGGTGCGCTTCGGAGGGGATGAGAACCGTGGACGCAGCGCCCTCCCCCTCAAGCGACTGCACCGCCGACTGCGGGGTGAGGTCTGTCTGCTCGACCCGCAGTCCGTCGCACCGAGTCACGAGGGGATCGGCACGGTCACCCTCCTCCTCGACGGTCGACCGCTGGGCCGGGCGCGCTTCCTGAGCCCGGTCCCCTACGTTGCCGTGGTCGAGTCCGACGGTCTGAAGCCGACCGGCGACTACCGCGACTGCGAGCCGAACAAAGCCTTCGAGGATGCGCTGGCCGCCGCCCAGATGATCGCGCTGAGGGGCTCGGAGCTGCTGCTCGGTCTCGTGCAGAACGATGAGCGCGAGCTGCCGAGCTCGGCGCGACTGCGCGACCCGCTCGAGCCGGGCCCGCGGCTGCCGGAGCTGCGGGGAGCCATCCACGCGGCGGTGAAGTTCCTGAACCTGAGCGCCAAGCAGGTGGTCTCGCAGCTGCGCGGCCCTTTCCGCGACGCGGCGGTCTTCGAGATCCACGAGGACGACGAGGTGCGAAAGGCCTCGCTCCGGGATCTCTCCGAGCGCTTCGAGACCGAGGAGGCGGTGGTGCAGTCGGCCTCGCCCGAGGCGCTCCCCGCAGGTCGACCCGTCGTCTTCGACCCGACGGCGGCCAAGCTGCTCAAGCTGCGCTTCCCGCGCAAGCCGGTCATCCAGTACGACGCCTCCCTGGCCGGTCGACGTCCGCGCATGGACGAGCGAACGATCAGCTCGGCGATCTGGCGCCCCGACTACCCGATGCTCGAGGTCGACCTCGGCGACGTACGCGGCGCGATCGCGTGGAGCGGTCTCGGGCCGCACAGCAGCTCCGTGCTCTACCGCATGCATCGTGGCGTGCGTATCGACCAGCTGACCTTCGAAGCTGCGTTCGAACACTGCAAGGTGGCGATGGACGACGACCGGATCGTCCCGACGCCCGGTTGGGATGGCGTCGCGCTCCAGCCGGACTTGGAAGAGCAGCTCGGGCGCTTCGAGCAGGCCATCTGTCGCGCGGTGGTGGACGCGCTGAACGGTGAAGAGGTCGGCGGGCTCCGGGTCCGTGGGGACATCCGGAAGCTCACCCACGTCCACGACGCGATCCTGCGCGCGGCCACCCACGCCGAGGCGCTGGACCCGACCCGCGACCAGACCCTCCGCGGGCTCGCGCTGATCCCGACGGTCGGCGGCCACAAGCTCTCGGTCGACGAGCTCTCCGTGCGCAACGAGGTCGCCTGGGTCGAGCGACACGAATCGCACTTGAAGGGCGTGCCGCCGGACCTGGTGATCGCGGACCGGCGCCAGGCCGAGACGCTGGCGGAGCTGACGGGGAAGTCCGCCCGCCACGCCGAGCGCGAGCTGAACGAGGCGCGGCGCAACTACCGGCGAATGGTGAACCTGGAGCTCCACCGGCGGCAGCCGGAGCGCTCCGTGCCCGCGCCCTCCCCGACGGGCGCACGCGTCAGGGGCAAGCACATCCTCGAGGGCGTCGCGGAGATCGGAAGCGGCGGGATCGCGAAGACACGGATCGACGTGCGCATCGAGCGCCGCGCGTTCACCCGGCTCGAGGCCGACGGGCCGCCGATCGACGCGGTGGTCGAGGTCGAGCTCGACGCCGCCACCCCGGAGCTCGACGGGCTGCGTGAGGGCGTGGCCGAGGCGCTGGTGAAACGAGTGCACCGCGCGAGCGGCGCGATGCTCGAGGGCATCGCCGCGCACGCGCCGCGCTCGCTTCACGATCACCACGCCTGGACGAGCCTGCTCGAACATTGGCTGGGCGAGCACTTCCTCGAGCAGTCGAAGACGATTCGGCGGACCCGAACCGCGCTCCTCGAAGCCGAGGCCTACCCGGCGACCCAGGGCGGCTTCACGTCGATCGAGGCCGCGAGCTCCGACAAGCAGGTGCGGGTGAGCGACGCGCTCGGCGAGTGGCTCGGCCCGGCGAAGGGCGAGAGTCCACACTATCTCGACTCCCCGGCGCTCGCGATCGGCGAGTCCCATCGGGAGCTGGTGGAGTTCCTCGCGATCGGCAAGCGCGTCTACGACGTCACGCGATCCATGCGGCGGCTGCAGGACACCCGACGCATCGAGCAGGGTCTGGTGCAGCGGCCGGTGCTCCATCAGATCCCGGGCTCGCTCAAGGCGACCGTCGAGGAGCTCTCCGGCTCCAGCCGTCGGCGCTGGATGATCGGCGAGATCGGGCTGCGCCCCGGCAAGGGCGCGATCCTGGTGGTCTTCGCGGGAGGCCGGCAGACCCGGACGATCCCGCTCGATCTCGAGGGGACCGTCGCGATCGCGCTCGAGGCCTCCGACCTCGCCGACGAGGACGCGAAGGTCCCGAGCTCGCTCCAGGGTCACCTGGAGGGGCTCGTGCGGCGGCTATTCCGACAGAAGATCCTCCCGAGCCTCGAGACGCTGCCTCGCTGGGTGGACTCGGCGGTCCGGCGCGCCTGGCTCGTGCACGACGTGCTGAAGGTGAAGGAGGTCGAGGAGCTGCCGCTCTTCGAGACCACCGCAGGCATGCGCGTCTCGCTGAAGGAGGTTCGCGCCCAGGCGAAGCGCTTCGGCGAGGTCTGGGTGACCACCGCGACCGCGTTCCTCGAACGCACCCGGGTGCCCCACGACGCCGATCGCTTCGCGCTGCGACTCACGCCAGAGGAGATGGCCGCGCTCGCGCGCTTCGCCCCGGTGGTGGACGGCGAGGCGGAGCTGAAGCTCGACGAGCAGCTCCGGCAGAACCTCCAGAAGCCGCTGGCCACCAGCCTCGAGCTCCCGGCGGCGCTCGCGCCGATGCTGCTCGCGAGCCGCCCGATCGAGGACGGCCGCATCGAGGGCACGGTGGGGCTGCTCCACGGATCGGCGCCGGCGGACTCGGCGACGATCGAGGTGTTTCGCGGGCGAGTGCCGCTCGGCGAAGTCCCCGACACCAGCGGCTGGCCTTTCGTCGCTCGGATCGACGACGTCAACCTCACCCCCGACCGTGTGCACGGCGCGCCGGTCGGCGACGGCGCGTGGGAGCGCGTGAGCAAGGCGCTGAAGGCGGAGCGGGAAGCGCTCTGGAAGGCGCTCGTCCCCGACGCGCCGGACGACGCGCTGGCGTCGGCCGCCGTGAGCCGGAACCCGAGCTGGGGCTCGGTGCGGGGACGACTCTGGCTCGCCAACCCGCGACACTCGGGCACCGTGCAGGTGGCCTTCGGGAAGGTCGCGCAGCCGCTGACGCCGAAGGTCCGCGGGGAGGCGATCCCCGTCCGCGGCCATCTCTGGGTCGCTCACCGGGAGGGCGAGAAGTACGTCCAGACCCAGCTGGCGATCGCGGAGGTCTTCCAGCGGCTCTGCCGGCGGATCGAGAGCGAGGCGTCGACGAAGAACCCGGACGTCTTCGCGGTCCTGCTGCGAGCCGGGCTGGTCGGCGCGTTCGAGTGCCGCGACGAGGTCGGTCGACGCGCGCTCCCCGGTCTCGGTGGCGTGAGCATCTCCGAGCTCGTCGTCGCGCAGGCGCAGGGGCTCTCCGCGGTGCGCGAGTGCCTCCCGACCGACTGCGGCGACGCCCCGCGCGTCATCCGGTCGGTGTTGGGCCAGAGCTTCCCTTCGTGGGTCCTCGGCGGCCGACGAAAGGCGAAGCCGGTCGAGCGCCCGAAGCGCGAGAAGAAGCCCTCCTCGTCGGTGACGCGTACCATCAAGAAGCGGAAGAAGAAAGAGCCCGCCAAGCCCAAGCGGAAGCCGCACCCGCTCGACTTCCTGGCGGGCGCGCTCGGCAAGGCGCTCCGAGAGGCCGGGCTACCGACGAAGGTCATGGTCGCGCCGCGGCGGAAGCGGCACCTGGTCCGCTACGACCGCGAGCGAGAGGCGCTGGTGCTCTCGGGAGCGCACCCACAGCTCGTGGCGTTGCAGGCGGAGCGCGTCGCCCGCGGCCCCAACGCCGACCGAGGGATGCGGCTGCTGATCGCGCACGCGGTCGGCGTGCTCGACCGAGCGCTCACGGCGGTCACGGCCGCGACGCAGCACTCGGTGACCAAGGCGCTCCTCGGTCAGAGTCCGCGACGCTGAAAGCGGCGCCGACGGCTCGGGCGAGCGCGATCAGCGCGGCGCCGCGACGGGTCGGCTCCGGGAGCCGCTCCGCCGGAGGCGTGCGCGTGAACGCGTCGAGCCAGGGCTCGATCGCGCCTCGCTCCAGCACGCCGTCGAGCGCGTAGAGGCTCAGGCTCTCCACGCCGGTCGCTCGGGCGATGGCCACGTCGTCGGCGAGCTCGCTCACCCCGCGATACGCACGCTCGTCGCCGAGCGCACCGCCGCCGACGACTCCGAGCGAGAGGGCCGCGGGCCCTTCGGCTCCGAGGCGCCGGAGGAGGTCGCGCGCCACCCGTCGATCCACGGTGCCGCCGGAGTAGCCCTCGAAGAGCGAGGTGTAGGCCATCGGCTCCACCCGCGCGGCCTTCAGGTCGGAGATGGGGGTGGCGAGCAGTCGCTCCCAGCGACGACCGAAGGGCACCATCGGCGGGACCACGACGTCGACGCGATGACCCGCGGCGCGCAGTCGCGTCGCGACCGGTCGGAGCGTCGCGCGCCGCGCGCTTCGGTCCGTCGGTCGACGAGTCGCGTGCCCGTGCAGCGCGCGCCGCGTCCAGTCGATCGGCGGCTCGATGTCGAAGAGGATCGGTGGACGGCCGGGGACCTCGCGGACCAGCGCCTCGACGTGCTCGGCGAAGGCGACCGGGTTCGCGCCGCTCGGCCAGCGCCCGAGGTGGTCGGGGAGGAGGGGCCAGAGGACCAAGCCGACACCGGCTTCCGCCGCTCGACGCGCGAGCTCCGCGGCCTCCGCGTGCTGGTGGGGGAACACCGCCACGGCGAGCTCGATCGCCCGCTCCGCGAGGGCCGCGAGCAACGCTCGGTCGCCGACCGCGCTCAGCGGGACGTGCTCGGAGTAGAGGCGCCGCACCCGGTCTCGATAGCACGCGGAGCGCCGAGGAGCGCGCCGCGGGTGTACGCTCTCGCTCACCGATGAAGATCCTCTACGGCGTGACGGGCGAAGGGATGGGCCACGCCATCCGGAGCCGGGTGATCCTCGAGCACCTCTTCGAGAAGGGCCACGAGGTCGAGGTGGTGGCCTCCAACCGGGCCGCGACCTTCCTCTCCGAGCGATTCGCGAACGTGCACCAGATCCATGGGCTGCACATCGTGAGCAAGGAGAACCGCGTTCGGAAGGGGCGCACCCTCTGGTCGAACGTGAAGGAAGGCCTGCAGGGGCTCCCGAAGCAGGTGCGGGCCTACTTCGACCTGATCGAGGACTTCGCGCCCGAAGTGGTCATCAGCGACTTCGAGAGCTGGAGCTACCTCTACGGCATGGCCCACGACCTGCCGGTGATCTCCGTGGACAACCAGCAGGTGATGAACCGCTGCACGCTCCCGGACGAGGTGCTGGAAGGCTCGCGCGCAGAGTTCGCCGTGGTGAAGGCCTTCGTGAAGGCGAAGCTCCCGTGGTGTGCCCACTATGTGATCGCGACGTTCTTCGAGCCGCCGATCCGGAAGAAGCGCACCACGCTCCATCCGCCGATCCTCCGACCCGAGGTGTTGGCCGCGAAGCCGAGCGACGGCGAGCACCTGCTCGTCTACCAGACCTCGACCGACAACGAGAGCCTCCTCGAGACGCTCCGTGGGTGCGGTCGCGAGTGCCACGTCTATGGGCTCGAACGAAACCTGAAGGAGGATCGGCGCGACGGGAACATCGTCCACCGGCCCTTCTCCGAGCAGGGCTTCATCGACGACCTCGCGTCCTGCCATGCGGTGGTGGCGAGCGCGGGCTTCACGCTGATGGGCGAGTGCGTCTTCCTGAAGAAGCCACTCGCGGCGATCCCTCTCGAGGGTCAATTCGAGCAGACCCTGAACGCCCGCTACCTGGCCCATTTGGGCTACGGCGCGTGCATCGAAGGGGAGCTGACGCCGGCCCGATTGGCCCGCTTCTTCGACTCGGTGCCCGCCTACGCGGCGGCCCTCGCCTCTGTCGAACACGATGGAAACGTTGGTCTTTTCGGCACCATCGACCAGCTCCTGGACGCCGTGGCGGCCGGGATCCTCGAAGGCCGCCACGGCCCGATCTGATCGACCCGCTTGCGCGCGAGCGTGACCTTTGTGAAACGTGTGGTGGGGGATGGGGCCCGCTCGTGTAAGGGTGGGCCGGATTCATTCCTGGCCGACGGTTCGAGTCGGCCCCTTGGACATGCACTCGACGAAGACGAGGAGACTCTGATGAGCACGATGGCTCGACGACTTACCCTACTCGCGGCGATCACGGCCCTCACGGCCGTCGGCTGTGGGGACGACGATGGCGACGACGGCACCCCGGTCGACATGGGCACCGACATGACCACCCCGCCGGTGGACATGGGTGGCATCGACATGGGCGATGACGACGAAGACATGGGCGGCGACGACGTCGACATGGGCGGCGACGACACCGACATGGGCGGCGACGACACCGACATGTTCGTTCCCGATCCCGGGGGCGGCGCTGCGACCTCGGCGCAGATCCAGGCGGTCATCGACGCTGCAGACGGCGACGTGACCCTGATGATCGAGGACGCGGTCGTGAGCTTCACGAAGCTCTCCTTCGGCAGCGGCGTCGACGACGCCGGCTTCTTCGTCCAGGCCGAGCAAATGGGTCCGGCGCTCTACGTGGCCATCGATCCCAGCACGCTCACGCCGCCCGTCGAGGCTGGTGACGTCATCGACTTCCAGGTGACGACCAAGAGCACGAACGCAGGCATCCCCTTCGCCGAGGTGATCGACAGCTACGCGCAGGACTCGACCGGCAACGACACCAGCTTCCTCGTGCAGGACGTGACGGCCGTGGACCTGGTCACCGACCTCGACGACTACACCTCCGAGCTCGTGAGCATCACCGGTGCGACGATCGAGGACACCTTCGGCTTCGCCGGCTCGGGCTTCGGTGGCGCTCAGATCACCACGACCGGTGTGGCGACGGCGACCAGCGACTTCCGGCTTCGCGTGCCGGACGACGTCCGTACCGGCGGCAACCTCGGCATCGGGTGCACGGTCGACGTGGGTCCGAGCCCGATGTGGCGCTTCAACGCCAGCGCTCAGCCGAGCGCGTGGGATCCGGCAGACTTCAGCGTCACGGCCTGTCCCGCGCCGGAGGCCGGCGACATCGTGGTCACCGAGATCGGCTACACCTTCGCCGGCGCCGACGACGACAAGGAGTTCATCGAGCTCCACAACCCGACCGAGAACGCCTTCGACCTGGGTGGTTGCATTCTCGCCGACGAGAACGGCCCCGCCGACGCGGATGCGTTCACGATCCCCGGTACGCTGCTCATCGGGCCCGAGGGCTACGTCGTCATCGCTGGCGCCATGGCTACGTCGGAGATCGCGGGTGACGCGGTTCTCCCGACCGGACTCGGGTTCGGAGGCTCGGACGCCGTCTCCCTCACCTGTGGCGGCACCGAGATCGACGCCGTCGACTGGTCGACCATGACCTTCCCTTCGATGGACGACGTCTCGACCCAGCTGGACAACGGACTGGGCGCGGCGGACAACGACGACCTCACCTTCTGGTGCCTGACCCCCGCCGGCACCACCTACGGCGCCTCCACCTACGGTGGAAGCCCGGGTCTCCCGAACCCGCCCTGCGCGTGCCCCGAAGCGAGCCGCGTGGTCATCAACGAGGTCGCCTACGCGGACGCGAGCACCGACGATGAAGAGTTCGTCGAGCTGTACAACCCGACGGGCGCGGCCGTGAACGTGACCGGTTGGACGGTGGCCCTCTTCAACGGCAGCAACAACCGCGAGTACGGCTCGGTGACCCTGACCGGGTCCATCGCCGCCGGCGGCTACTTGGTCGTGACCGGCAACGGCTCCACCATCACGCCGTCCGACGCCTCCTTCTCCGGCAACATCCAGAACGGCGGCCCCGACGGTGTCGCTCTCGTGGACGGACCGCTGGCGACGGGCTCCCTCGTGGACTTCGTGACCTACGACGGCGCCTTCAGCCCCGCCGACCTTCTCGACAGCGCTGGCGTCGTCACCTACTTCACGATCCCGGCCGCGATGAACGTGTCGATCGGCGAAGACGACGACGATGCCGGCTCCAGCCTGCAGCGAGTGTCCGACGCCTGCGACCGCATGATGCCCATGCGCGATTGGGGCGTTGCGGTCGGTACGCCGGGCGCAGCCAACTGAGCTAGCCCGACTCGAGAGAGACGCCGCGCGGCTTCGGTCGCGCGGCGTTTTTCTTTCCGTCCAAGGGGACGCGGCGTCGTGTCCGGGGAGCCACGTCCGCGCGGACGAGCCTCCGAGATCGTTGGGCTTTCGGACTGGTCCGACCCTTGCGAAGAAGGGTCCCCATGTGGACGAGGATCGTGGGATGGGCGGGCCTGATGGCCCTGGCAGGGACTCTGGCGGCACACGCGCAGGCGGTGGTGCCGCAGTACACGCACCGAGGCTTCGTGGGGACCGTCGCCTTCGACGGGAACGATCGGGTCGCGGTGACGAGCTCGGGCGGTTTCGTGTCGGTGATCGACGTGGCCTCCGGCCGAGTGTTGGCCGTACGGCGCTTGCTCCGCTCGAACGACTCGGGTTTCCTGGACACCGAGCTCGAAGGACCGCTGCTTCGCACCTTGGTGTCCTACGCAGGCGACGAGCCCGACGCGCTGACCTGGAACTGGGTCGAGGACACGGTCGAGTCCGAAGGCGCCAGCTGGGACGATCGCGCGGAGGAATCGGAGTCGGCCAACGAGGTCGTCGGACGTGGGGCGCGAGCGGTCAACGACGGCACCTCCGCCGTGCTCCACCGGCGGGGAGAAGCCCCGGTCGGCATCCGCGGAGCGGTGCTCTGGATCGGTCGGCGGAGCGCGCTCGTGAAGCGTGGCAGCTCGCTCATCCGGCTGCGCCTGCGCGACCTCACCGAGCGCGAGATGGTCTCGGAAGGCGTGGACCAGGCGTGGGTCGGCGCGCAGGGCGTGGTGGTCTTCCGCAACGACGAGATGAACCGCTTCACGCTGGTTCGCAGAAACGGGAGCCGGCAGCGCTACGAGTCCGGCGGCGAGCACAGCGTGTGGCACGTGCACGCGGCTCCGGGGGGCGAGTCGGTCGTGCTCGCGGGGCGCTTCGGGATCCAGCGCTGGACGAGCGAAGGGGTGATCGACGGCGCGTGCGACGGCGAGAACCTGCTCGCCGTCGACTGGGAGCGTGGCCTCTCCTACAGCCGCTTCGACCGATGTACGCGCCGCGGGACTCGGGAGTCCTACCCAAACTACGGAGTCGCGATCGCGGCGACCGCCGACGGAGCAACGGTCCTCCTGGGCGACGGCCGCTTCTTCGGCCGGCGACGTCCACGAGCGCGAGTCCGCGATCTCCCCGAGCTGGAGTGCGAGGACTACGGCGACTGCAACTGGAACGCGCGCTTCGTCGCGAAAGGGGAGCTGATCCTCGTGGAGCTGAACCCGGACTGGGGCCTCGAGGATGGCGAGAACCGAGTCGTCCGTACCCGGACCGGGCGCGATGTCTTCCGGGTTCCGGCGGGTCGCCGCTTCGAGGTGTCGGCCGACGGGTCGCGCATCGCGGTGCTCCACGCCGGCGGTGGCTCGGTGCGCGACGCGAACGGGCGCGAGCACTTCACCTTCGGCAGCGCGTCGCCCGACGCCGATGCGACCGTGCCGACGGTGACCTTCAGCGCCGACGGTCGGCGCCTCGTGTGGCTGGCGTCCGATGAGAGCCTCGAGGTGCTGGACGCCGAAGGCCGTGTCGAGCAACGCTACGCCCTCGAGGGTCGCCCGAGCTTCCTCTCGCTCACGGCCGACGGGATCGCCTACGGCAACGCCGACGGCACCGTGATCCGAACGGGCGCGCTGACGCACCACGAGGCCGCCGGGGTCACGCCCACGAGCGCCGCGTGCGTCGAGGGGCACTTCCGGAGCCTGGAGCCCGACCTCCGGGTGATTCGTGGCCCGGCGTGCAGCGAGGGCAACGCCGAGCGTCGGGGCGACCTCTACTTTCGCAAGACCAGCGGCGCCGTTCGGATTTGGCACCGGGGGCGTGTGATGACCCTACGGACCATTCGGCACGACCGGGGCACGACCCCGATGGCCTACACCGCGGACGGCCGCTGGTGGGTCCGCGGCGCATCGGCGGACGAGGCCCCGGAGGCGCCCTTCGCGCTCCGGCGCGGGCTGGAGAGCCTGGCCGAGGAGCGCCCGGTGGACCCGGGTCTGCTCGGGGCGCTCTTCGGCGGCTGAGGGGGGCCTTCCGAGGGGCCCGGCAGGCTCCGTTCATTTTGTGCTCGGGCGGCCTTGTTTTCTAGGGGGATCCGGAGGGGGGGAGTGTCCCCCTCCAATTCGGGGACGGGGTACCCCGTTCTGGTGAAGTGGAACATGTTCGACCCTGCGGTGGCGGGGTGAACCGAGTTTGCCGGTGTCCTCGCTTTGCCGGTATGGTGTGCCGGGAGACCGCGCGGGGTGGGCTCCTGGAGGTGTTGTGCGGATGCTTGTTTGGAATCGGTGGAGCGTCGCTCTGCTCGGTGCGGCTCTGGTGGTGGCAGCTGGGTGTGGGGACGACGGTGGAGGTCCGGACTCGGGCACGATCGACCCGGACGCGATGGTCATGCTCGACCCCATCGACATCATCGATGCGGCCCTGGTGCAGACCATGGCGCCGATGGAGGTCCGCGCCGGTGAGGTGATCCCGGTGACCTGCACCATTCTCGACGAGAACGGCGAGGTGTACTCGTCGGCCGGCCGCACGCCGCGCATCCGGGTCTCGCCGGAAGGCTCCGTCGAACGGATGGACGGGATGATCACCGCGGTTCGCGTCGGCACCGTGGAGGTCAGCTGCGCGTTCCCCGATCTGATGCTCACCGACGAGACCCCCGCGCTCGTCAACATCATCCCCGGCGAGCCCTCGGAGGTGATCACCTCCGTCGACCGCAACTCGGTCGACGCCGGCGGCACGGTCAACGCGACCTGCGACGTCTTCGACGCGCACGGCAACCGCGTGGACGACGCAGAGCCGACCCTGAGCACTACCCCGAGCTCGGAAGGCACCACGGTCGACGGTCTGAGCGCCACGCTCACCGAAGCCGGCATCTACGAGTTCAGCTGCACGCTGCCAGGCACCACCACGACGCCGCAGCGGGTCGAGGTCACGCCCTCACTTCCGGCCGCGCTCGTCGTCGCGAAGGTCCCCGACCAGCCGGTCTACGGCATCGGACAGGTGATCGAAGTCGTCGCCATCGTCACGGACCAGTACGGGAACGAGGTCGTCGACGCACCCGTCGGCTACGTGAGCAACCCCGCCGCCGGCGCGATGATCGGTTCGAGCCGCTTCCGCTACTTCGAGGACGGCACCTTCGTGGTCACGGTCACGGTCGCGCCGCCCACCGAGGGCGACGTCGTGCTCAGCCAAGACGTGACCATCGTGGTCAACGGCAACGGCCCGCAGATCCAGTGTGACAACCCCGCCGACGGACAGATGATCAACGTCGCCCCGGGCGGCACACTCAACTTCCAGGGCAGCGTCGACGACTCCAGCGGCGTGGACTCGGTGATGGTCAACGGCACCGCAGCGACCCTCGACGGGTCCGGTGGCTTCAGCATCCCGGTCACCGTCGACTTCGGCATCAACTTCCTCGACATCGTCGCGACGGATTCCTTCGGTGAGGAGAGCAGCCGCACCTGCGCCTTCCTCGCCTCGGACCGCTGGGCACCGCCCGGCGACGTGCTCGGTGACACGGTCGCGCTCGGTCTCGGCCAGGGGGCGATCGACGACATGGATCCGGCCGGATCCGTCGACTCGCTCGACGACCTCCTCCACACGGTGGTCAACAGCCCGGGCCTGCGGAACACGCTCCACACCTCGCTGCTCGCGAACAACCCGCTCAAGCCGCGGAGCTGTGACTACTCGACGTTCCTCGGCTGCGTCTTCCGGAGCGAGATCAACTATCTCGACTCCCAGCTCAACGGGCCGAACCGCACCGAGCTGACGCTGATCGACGGGGGCATGCACGCCCTGGTTCGACTCGAGAACGTCCGCATCCGGCTCGACGTCGACACGAACCTCGGTGACACGGAGGGTTGGGCGACGATCTCCTACGTCCAGATCGAGCTCGACTTCGCCGCTGGACTGAGCGGCGGTCGACCGACCCTCACGGTCGTTCCGGGCAGCGTCGACGTCGAGAGCGGGAGCATCAGCACCTCGTTCAGCGGCATCGACGGCTTCTTCATCAACATCATCGTCGACCTGCTGCAGAACACGGTCCGCGGCATGGTCGAGGATGCGCTCACCGGCTTCGTCGAAGACAACTTCAACGAGCTCCTCGACGGTGTCGTCGGCAGCCTCGACATCTCGAGCCTCGGCAGCGTGTTCACCGTCCCGCGCCTCGACGGCTCGGGGAACATCGATCTGAACTTCGGCGTCGGCTTCTCCTCGATCAGCCCGACCGCCTCTCGCCTGCTCTTCGGCATCGGCACCCGCTTCACCGGACCGACCGCGATCGGCAGACCGACGCTGGGTGTGGCCGTTCCGCATGGCGGCACGGCAGCGCTGAGAGACGATCCGAACCGGATGGGGCGGACCGCCTCCGTCTCCATCCATCTCGGTCTCTTCAACCAGGTACTCCACGCGCTCTGGCGGGGCGGCCTGCTCGAAGCGACGATCGACTCCAGCACCCTCGGCGGCGACTCGCCCGACGGCCTCTCTGCGGTCGTGAGCGGTGCCCTCCCACCGGTCGCGGTCATGAACGTCGAAGGCGACGTCGAGCTCGGCATCGGCACCCTGGCGATGCAGCTGACCTACCCAGGCATCTTCGACGACCCGATCTTCGTGGTCCTCGGCGCTCGAGCGAGCACCGACGTGGCGCTCAGCGGAAACGACATCACGTTCGGGACGATCACGGTCGAGGAGCTCTACTTCTCCGCCGAAGGCGTGTCCCTCGACATGTCGACGCGGGAGACCCTGGAGCGCTTCTTCACCTCGCTGGTCCAGTCCATCGTGGATGGCGCGCTCAACGACGCGCTCCCGGCCCTGCCGATTCCCTCCTTCACGCTGCCCACCTCGGTCGCCGACTTCGGCCTGACCCCGGGCATGGAGCTGGGCATCACCTCACCGGCGCTCGCGACCGAGCGCCCGCACTTCGTCCTTCGCGGCAACTTCGGGGAGCTCTGAGATGCGAAGCCTTCGACTGACTCTCCTCTTCTCGCTGCTCCTCGGCTTCGGCTGCGGGGACGACGGTGGCTCCGGCGACGCCGGTCTCGACTTCGGTGAGATCGAACCGAACACCCCCGCCGGCATCGAGGTCATGGTCACGCCCGGGCGGAGCTACTACCGCACCGAGCAAGCCGTTCGCGTGGTCGCCACGGTGATCGACATCGACGAGGTGGTGCTCGAAGGGGCGGCGGTGACGATCACCGCCTCGCCGGCCAGCGCGGCGACCGACCTCGGTGACGGCAACTTCATGCTGAACACCCAGGGCTTCGTCGTGTTCGACGCCTGCACCGTCGACGACAGCGTCACGGGAGAGCCGCTCTGCGACTCCGTGCAGATCCTCGTCGACGACGGCGCCCCGAACCTCGAGGTCACCTCGCCGACGCCCGGCCAGGAGCTGGGCGCCGAGGGTGAGGACGTGATCGTCGTCACCGGGTCGGTGGCCGACAGCCGGACCCCGACCGTCTTCGTCAACGGCGTGCCCGCCGAGCTCGACGAGATGGGCATGTTCCGCGGCGAGGTCACGCCCCTCTTCGGCGTGAACCACCTCGAGATCGTCGCCTCCGACGAGATCTCCGATCAGGCGCGCATCCAGATGGACGTGATGTGGTCCGATCGCTACAACCCCTCGGACGAGGGCGAGAACCCGTCGGTCACCCTCGACGAAGGCATCACGCTGCAGCTCGGCCAGGCGTTCTTCGACGACGGCGCACCGCTCGACCTCGACGCGACGCCGCTCACCACCCGCGACCTCGCGGGCATCTTCGAGCTCGTCCTCGCGAACCTCGACTTCATGAGCTTCCTGCCGAACCCGCTCATCGACTCGTCCGCGCTCCGGCTCAACATCTCGTCGGTCGACGTCACCGACGTGACGGTCGAGGTCGACGTGGTCGAGGGGGGCGTGGAGCTCTTCGTCCGCTTCGGCAGCATGGTCGCCAACACCAACGGCAACCTCGACTTCGAGGGCTCCATGCTCGATCTCGGCGGATCGGTCGGCATCACCGCGAGCGCCTTCGCCAGCCTCACGGTCACGAAGGCGGACGTGGACAGTCCGGTGGTGGCCGAGGTCGACTCGCTCGAGGTCGCGATCGAAGACATCAGCGGCAACTTCGCCGACGACCAGGCCAACGCCATCCTCGCGCTCGCGGAGAGCTTCTTCCGCACCACGCTCGAGAACGAGCTCCGCGCCGGCTTCAACGATTCGCTGGTCGACGCGCTGCCGGCGATCCTCGGCGGAGCGCTCAACGGCCTCGACACCGCGCTCCGCGACCAGACGATCCCGCTCGAGACGGACATCTTCCCCGCGCTCACGATCAGCCTCGACGCGCGGCTCGCGCGCCTCGAGACCCAGCGGCGCCGCTGGCTCCGCGCCCCACTCCGCTTCCAGATCGGCACCGACGCGGCCATCGTTCACGGCGAGTCGCGCGGCGCGGTCGATCTCCTCGCCGCGGCGGACCCGCTCTTCGACGGAATCCCGGTTCAGATGGGCGTTCGCCTGCTCGTCCTGAACGGCCTCCTCCACACCCTGTGGAACAGCGGCCTGCTCGAGATCGACGCCACCAACCTGCTCCCCGACTCGATCGCGGGGGCGGTCGAGGAGGCGGTCATCAGCGGCCGGATGGCACCGATCGTCCGACCCTCGCGCGGGGCCGAGAGCAACGACCTCCAGATGGCCATCGGTCAGATGGAGCTGCGGCTGCAGGTGCTCGAGGACATCACGACCTTCGGCATCACCATCGAGGCCGGCGCCGACCTGAACGTCGCCGACGGCGCGGTCGCGCTCGAGCTGGCCGAGACGCCGCGGATCCGCACCTGGATCATCGAGTCGAACACGCCGACGCCGCTCATCGACGACGACGCGCTGCAGGTGCTGCTCGAGGGTGACCTCTGGACCCAGATCCGTGACGCCGTCACCGGCGGCATCATGTTCGAGCTGCCCTCGCTCGACGTGGGCGACCTCTCCGGCCTGGCGCCCGAGCTCGCGGGCTTCGCGCTGAGCATCGACATGAACGACCGCCTCGACGTCCGCGAGGACAGCGCGGTGCTCGACCTGGCGATCGTCGGCTCACTGCCCTGACAGCCCGAGGCGCTACCAGCGAGCGTCGAAGTCGCCGCTCGCGATCGCGCAGCGCAGGGGCGTGGCGAGGCGGAAGAGCTCGACGTGCTCGGGCTCTTCGAAGCTCGTCGTGAGCCGATCGAGCCAGCGCGCCGTCCGTTCGTACGCCTGCGCCGGTGACCGGCCGAGCGCATCGAGCACACGCGCTTCCAGCCAGTAGGCTTCGAGCCGCGTGCCGTGAATGTCCTGGTAGCTGGTGCGGGGCGCATCCGACGACGACGCCTCCGCCGCCGCTTCGAGCGCGGCCTCCAGGTCGCCCTCCTCTTCGGCGAAGCGACTCCGAGCGACCGCGAAGCGACGGCGGTCGAGGGAGCGGTCGGTCAGGCTCGCCAGGAGTCCCATGAGCTGCAGGTCGGTCGCCGCGCGACCGAGCTCGCCCCGCCGCAGGAGCGCACGCATTCGCCCGGCGAGCGCCTCCGAGCGTTCGGTCGGGTGCTGGTCGAGGACCGCGTTCGCCCGGCCGTAGCACTCGAGCGCGCCATCATCGTCGCCGCTCAGCGCGAGCAGGTCGCCGCGCTGGCTCCACGCGAGCCCGACCACCACCGACATGCCGTGCGCCTCGGTGCGCAGGACCGGCGCCAAGATCGCCTCGGCCTCCGCGCCGCGACCGCAACCCTTGAGCACCCGCCCGAGCCGCAGCCGCGAGAGCAGCGAAGGGCCCGTGGCGCCCACCTGCTCCTCGAGAGCCAGCCCCCGCTCCCAGAGCTCGATGGCCCGACCCGCGTGCCCACGGTCGAGCGCCAGCGCCCCGAGCTCCACCACGGCCAGCGCTTCGCGCTCCATGTCGCCCCGGTCGCGCGCGAGCCGCAGCGATTGCCAGAAGGCGCGCTCCGCCCCACGCCGATCGCCCCGCCGCTGTCGCGCGCGCCCCATGACGCGCTGCGCGTCACCGAGCAGCTCGGCGTCGTCGGCGACCCGCGCCGCAGAGACGGCCCGCCGCGCGGACTCGCCGGCCTCCGCGCGGCCGAGCTCCGTCTCCGCGAGCGCTTGGCCGAGCAGCGAGGCCGCCGGGCTCTCGCCGAGCTCGTCGGCGAGCGCGGCCCCCTCGCGGAAGTGGCGCCACGCCACGTCTCGATCGCCTGCCATGGCGGCGGCCTTGCCGAGCACCTCGAGCAGCCGCAGGCGCGTCGCCCCGGCGGCTCCCGGCAGCCGCCGTCGACAGAGCTCACGGGCACGCCCGACCTGACCTTCGCGGACCGCGCGGTAGCCCTTCCGCCACGTCAGCTCGCCCACCGGCGCGCCGAGCGACTCAGCCACCGAGAACGCGGCGTGGGCGTCGTCGCGCCGACCGAGCCGGAGCGCCAGGTCGTGCTCTCGCAGCAGCCGCATCGGGTCCGGCGGCGACTCGAAACGCGACAGTGTTCGGGAGAGCCGGAGCGCTTCGTCGATCCGACCGCGGCGTTGAGCGATCGCGGACGCTTCGCGAACCAGCTCGGCCGCGGCCTCTTCCTCACCCGCGCGCTCGTGGAACGCCGCGGCGCGCGCGAGCTCCTGGGGGTCGCCTTCCGCGTGGCGCACGACCAGCTTCGCGGCTCGTCGACAGCTGGCGTCCCGGCGCCGGCGTGGGAGGGCCACCAGGACCGCGTCGACGTACGCTTCGTGGAGCACATGGAGCGCACCACGACGGAAGCGCTCCACGCGCTCGACGATGCCGCGCTCGAGGAGCTCGGCGATCCCGGCGGAGATGTTCGCGGGCTTGCGTCCTGCCACCCGTGCCAGCTCCGCGACCGTCGCCGGTCGACCCCAGACCGCGAGTGCGAGCGCCGCCGTCCGGCCTGCTCGGCTCGAGAGGCGCACGCGCTCCTCGACGACTTCCCAGACCTCGCGCCACATGAGCGGTCCCTCCGCGACGAAGCACCCGTCCGCGTCGCGAACGAGACGTCCCTCGTCCACCAGGAGTCGGATGCTCTCGCGGACGTGGAATGCCGAGCCCGCCGACTCGAAGAGCCGCTCGCCGAGCTCGGTCCCGTCGAGCACGCCCGGACCGACCAGCGCGTCCGCGACGGTGCGCAGCTCGTCGGGCTCGAGCGACGGGAGCGCCAAGGTGCGAACGTGCGCGCCATCGGGCCAGCGAGGGGTCACCCCACCTGGCCGGGTGGCGAGGACCACCGTGCCCCTCATCCCCGCGGCTCTCGCCGCCTCGAGCACGTCGGCCAACCGCTCCTGCTCGTCCCACCCGATGCTGTGGAGGTCCTCGATCGCGACGACCAGCCGCTGCCGCTGCGACCGCGTCGCGAGCAGCGCACCGAGGATCCGTCGTCGCTCGCGAGCCGCGCTGTCGAGGTCGAGGGGTTCGGGCAGGTGCTCGCGCGGTCGCCGGAGCTCCGGGAGCTCGTAGGCGAGGGCCCGCCGCTGCTCCTCGTCGAGCGCCTTGCGCTGGAAGGGGTCGAGCACGGCCCGGGCGAGCGCGAGCAACGTCGCTTGCTGGTCGCGCAAACCGCGGACCTCGATGTGTCGCCCGCCGTCGACCTGATGGCGGCGGCGGAGCTCCGCGAGCACGCGTGACTTCCCCGAGCCGGGCCCCCCTTCGACGAAGCACACCTGCCCGTCGTTGGCCGACACGGCCGCCTGGAGCGCCTCGAGGACGGCGGCTCGGCCGGTGAGCGGAGCTTGGGCGACGTGGCTCGAGAGCGTGGCGGGTGTGTCCCGTTCGAAGCGCTGACCGGTCGCCTCGCTCAGCGCGCGCAGCGCATCCCAGGCGGAGCCGAAGCGCTTGTCGGGCTCCTTGGCGAGCAGGCGCTGGACCCAACGCTCCAAGCCCGGCGCCGCGACGCCGGAGAGCGGCGGCACCGGTGCCAGGAGATGCGCCAGGAAGGTCTCGCGCGTAGTCGGCCGATAGAACGGAGGCTCGCCGCGCAGGAGCATGTGGATGGAGCAGCCCAGTGAGTAGAGGTCGCTGCGCCCGTCCGCGGCCATGCCGTGGATCACCTCCGGCGCCATGTAGTCGGGGCTGCCCTCGAACTCGGGCGACATGGCGCCCAGCGCCCGCGACACGCCGAAGTCGAGGAGCACCAGCCGGTCGGTCGCCTCGTCCACGAGGACGTTGAGCGGTTTGACGTCGCCGTGGACGAAACCACGACCGTGGAGGTAGTCGAGCGCGCGGAGGAGCTGAGCGATCCATCCGAGCCCGCGCGGGGAGTCGATCCGGACGCGGGTTCGGCTGAGCGTCTTTCCTCGAACCAGCGGCTGACTGAGCCAGGCGTAGTGCCCCTCGGCGACACCGAAGTCTTCGACGCCGACGAGGTTCGGGTGGCGCAGGCTGGAGAGGAGCTCGAACTCCCCCTCGAGGATGGAGCGCGCCCGAGGCCCGAGCGCGCCGACCCGGTGGATCTTGAGCGCCATCTCGCGATCGCTGCGGCGGTCGTGCACGCGGTAGACCTCGCCGTAGCCGCCGGTCCCGAGGAGCTCGAGGACCTCGAAACGGCGCGCGACCACCTCGCCTTCGTCGAGGCGCTTCGGAGGGATGCGCGACGGCGAGCGCTGCGGAATTGTCGGCCGCTCGAGCCGGTCGACGGCTTCGGCCGGCACGTCCTCCTCACCCCTCATGTGCGATCGATTATGCGGTCAGCGCGGACGGCTGGCCACGATCTCGGCGAGCAGCGCGTCGATCCAGCGGTCGACCATCCGCGGAAAGGGCCACATCCAACCGTAGGCGGGGCTCGTGAACTGCCGGCGAACGTGCGCGCGGAGCGTTGTCGCGCAGGCCGCCTCGACGCCGTAGACCTCGGCGGTCGCTCGGAAGGTCTCCGCGTACGCCTCCCACTCGAGCCGCGCGCGGCCGTAGGCCAAGCCGAGCGGCAAGATCGGCAGGAGATAGAGCAGGCTCATGCCGAGTCGTCCGTAGCGACGGAACTGCCGGAGGTGCACGGCCTCGTGACGGAGCGTGACGTAGCGCGCCCGCGGATCGCGTTCGTGCCAGCCGCTCGGCAGGTAGAAGGTACGCCCGATCGTCGTGAAGTAGCGGTCCATGTAGGAGCGCTGACCACCGAATGTGACGATTCGGAGAAGCCGGTCGATGAGCTTCGAGAATCCGTCGTCGACCTTCTCCACGACGCGAATGCCGAACTCCTCGCGCAGCTCGTCCAGATAGGCATCCGGGTCCGGGTCCACCATCGACGGAAGCGTCGGTCACACCGCCGCTTCCATCAAGCCGAGGCCCGTTGCCGGCGCGGGAGGAAACTGGTTGGATGCGCCCATGACCCGCCTGTGTGTAGTGGCGCTCCTCAGCTTCGCCGTCGCCTGCGGAGACGACGACGGGACCACCGATCCGATGGAGGACTCGGGCACCGATCAAGGCATGGTCGACTCCGGTCCGCCGGAGTGTCTGGCGATGGAGCCGCCCACGGATCCAGGACCAGGCAACTGCGAGGCCGTGATCATCGACGAAGAGGCCACCCTCCCCGTCGGCGACGACGCGGCCGGCGGCTACATCGTGCCGGGTGCCAAGCGGGTGACGCGGGTGGGCGAGGTCTTGGAGCTCCCGGGCTTCCCGCTCGCGGTCTACGCCGTGCCCGGCACCGCGTACGCGCTGGTGACCGATGGTGGGGTCGCGGCCGAGCAGCTGAGCGTCGTCGACCTCGTGACGATGACGGTCGTCGATCAGCGGGTGTTCCGGCGCTCGAGCTCCGAGGCGACCTACCTCGGCATCGACGGAACCAGCGATGGTTCGAAGGTCTTCGTCAGCGGCGGCGGCACCAACATGGTGTGGGTCTACGACTTCGACACCAGCACCGGTCAGCTCACCGACCAGCCGGCCATCGAGCTCGCGGCGACCACGGACGAAGGCTACGTCGGCGACCTCGAGCTCCTCGCCGACGACCGGACCCTGGTGGCGACGCTCCTCTTCGGCGCCCAGGTGGTCTGGTGGGACACGGAGACCGACGCCGAGATCGCGCGCCTGCCGCTCATCGAGGACAGCCGCCCCTTCGGCATCGAGATCTCACCGGACGAGTCGATGGGCTACGTCTCGCTGTGGGACGAGGCGGTGATCGTCCCGATCGACATGAGCACACGCACCGCGAGCGATCCGATCATGGTCGGCAAGAACCCCGAGGGGCTGGCGCTCTCGCCAGACGGCTCGACCCTGGCGGTGGCAGACTCGGACAGCGACTCGCTCAGCCTGATCGACGTGGGCACCGAGACACGAACACAGCAGCTCTTCATCGATGGGGAGACCGCGCTCCGCGGCGCCTCACCGGCCGAGGTCGCCTTCGCGCCCGACGGTCGGCTCTTCGTGGTGAACGCGGGTGAGAACGCCATCGACGTCTTCGAGGCCGACACCTACGCGCGCGTCGGTCGCATCCCGACCATGTGGTACCCGACCGACGTCGTCGTCATCGACGACGCGACCAGCCCCTTGGACGGCGCGGTGCTGATCGTGAACGGCAAGCACGAGGGCACCGGAGCGAACACCGACCCGGGGACCGACGACATCCTCGACCTGGTGGGCGGCTCCCTGATCAAGCTCGAGGCGGGGACCTTCGACGACGACGACCTCGCCGCGTGGGACCTCGAGATCGAGGACAACAACACGCGCGCCACCGGCTTCCTGGACGTCGACTGCGGCGGCGCCGACTACGACTTCCCGATCCCCGAACCCGGCATGGGCGCCTCCTCGGTGATCGAGCACGTCATCCTCGTCGTCCGCGAGAACAAGACCTACGACGCCTACTTCGGTGACCTCACGGACGCCGACGGCGCGGCGCACGGCAACGGCGATCCCGACCTCGTGCTCATCCCCTCGGACGAGATGGACCAGGTCATCCCCAACACCCGCAAGCTCGCCCTCGAGTTCGCGATGGGCGACAACTACTACTCGCTCGCCGAGCAGTCGGTGCAGGGTCACATCCGCACCACCTGGGGCCGCAGCTCGGACTTCGTCGAGCGCTCGTGGCTGACCACCTGGGGCCGAGCCTTCTACGGCATTCCGCTGCAGGGCGCCGCGACGCCGCTCGGCTACCCGGAAGAGGGCAGCGTCTTCGACTACTTCGCGACGCTCGACTTCATCGACGTCGACAACTTCGGCGAGATCGTCTCGGCCCGGAACCAGGCCCCCGACGGTCGCTACCCGGGCCTGGTCTACAACATGGGCATCCCCGACATCGAGAAGGCCCAGTGGATCCAGGAGCAGGTGCACGAGAACTGCCGGCTCAAGGACTTCACCTACGTCCTCATGCCCAACGACCACACCTTCGGTCGGCAGGCGGGCCGCCCCACGCCGAAGGCGATGATGGCCGACAACGACTGGGGCGTCGGCCACCTCGTCGACGCGATCAGCCACTCGACCTTCTGGGAGAGCACCGTCATCTTCGTGATCCAGGACGACCCGCAGGATGGTGGCGACCACGTGGACAACCACCGCTCGCCGCTGCTGGTGATCTCTCCCTGGGCCAAGCGCGGCTACGTCTCCTCGGTGCACTACAACGAGTCGAGCATCTACCGGACCATCCAGCTGATCCTCGGCATCGAGAACCCGCTGAACGCCGAGTGGGCCGCCGCCTCGCCGATGTACGACGTCTTCACCAGCACGCCGGACTTCACGCCCTACGACGAGATCGAGCGCGTGTGGCCGGAGGAGGACAACCCCGGCGACGGCGCGATGGCTGCCGAGTCGGCCATGTGGGACTTCTCCATGCCCGACGAGCAGCCGGGCCTGAGCCGCCTGCTCTGGCGCCACCTCCGAGGCACCGAGCCACCGTGGTCAATCCGCGACGAGCTCCTCGAGATCCTCGAAGAGGAGGCCGAGGACGATGACTGAGCATCCAGAGCTGGTCTACAAGATCCTCCGCGCCAGCGAGCGCGAGGTCTTCGAGCGCTTCGGTCGCTTCGCCGGCAGCGAGGACGACGAGCGCGACGGCTTCGTGCACCTCTCCACCCGCGAGCAGCTCGCGGGCACGCTGGCCAAGCACTTCGCGGGCGAGTCGGAGCTCTCCATCCTCGCGCTCGACGTCGCGGAAATGGGCGACGCGCTCCGCTGGGAGGAGTCTCGCGGCGGCGAGCTCTTCCCGCATCTCTACGGCGCGATCCTGAAGTCGATGCTCCGCGGTGAGCTCGACCAGAGCGAGCTCGACTGAAGCAGAGCGACGGCGCGACGTCAGCGCGGCTGACAGGTCGGGCAGCGGTAGATGCGACGGCTGGCGATCTGGTCTTTCTCGATCGCGTCACCACAGAGCCGACACGGCTGGGCCGCGCGAGCGAAGACGTAGTGCCTCATTCGTCGGCGCGACTGGCCCGCTCGCTTCAGGCGACCCGCGAGCCGATCGCGAACCGTGATGCCACCGGTGCGAAACGAGCGCCGCGGCACGACGAGGCTCTCGGCGGCCAGCCTGCGGATCCCCTTGGCGTCGAGCTCGCTCGGGCGAGCACGCGGGTGGACCTTTGCGAGGAAGAGCACCTCGCTGCGAAGGTAGTTGCCCATGCCCGCCAAAAAGCCCTGGTCGAGGTAGAGCTGGCCGAGCTGCCGATTGCGAAAGCGGTCGTCGCGTAGCCGCGCGCGGACCTGCGACTCGTCGACGGAGGGGTCGAGCACGTCCGGGCCCAGCCGCGAGAGATAGGGGATCGACTCGAGCTCGTCGCGCCGCACCACCTCGATGTCCGACGCGCTGTAGAGGAGGGCCGAGTGCTCGTGGGTATGCACGGCGAAGCGCAGCTGCCGGTTGGTCTCGGGCAACGCCCCGCGCTTCCGCACCATCCAGCGCCCGTAGAGCTGGCCGTGGGCGTAGACCGTGTGCCCCGACTCGAAGGTGACCAGCACGGCCTTCCCACGCGCGCCGACCGACGCGACGCGCTGCCCGCGCAGCACGCGCTCCCAGGGCACCAGCCGCTCGAGGCCCATCTCGACCCGCAGGGCGATGGCCCCCTCCACGGCGGCCGCGACGCGGGCCGCCGCCCGATGCACTTCCGGTCCTTCCGGCACCCGCGCTGTCTAGGGTGGGCCGTCCGCCACGGCCAGAGGTCAGTCGGGCATCTCCAGCGCGCCCTCGGGCACGAAGGGCTCCATCACCTCCGGCACCAGATTCTGGAGCTCCTCCTCGAAGAAGACCTCCGTCTCTCCGTCCTCGGTGCGACCCCCGACGAAGCCTCCCTCTTGGCCGGTCCCGAGAACGAAACCCCGCGCGCGGATGCCGGCGCCGTGGGCCGCCGCGACGAAGCGCAGGAGGAGCTCGGCGAGCACCTCGTAGCCGTCGTAGTCCTCGCCCGCGAAGATCGTGACCCGCAGCCCGTCGGGCCCGGTCTCCTGGACCGGCGCGCTGACGAAGCTCGACGCGTCGGACGCACACCACGCGAACGCTCCGCGTGGCGTGGGATCCGAGATCTCGGTCGCGAAGAGGTAGTGCCAGCGCGTCCCTTCGGGCTCCTCGCTGGTCCAGCTCCGGATGACCTCCTCGGCGCTGACGGTGAAGCCGGCCCCGGCGAGTCGCTCGATGCCGTTGGCTTCGCTCGCGGCGATCACCGAGAGCTCGGTGTCGATCAGGTTGCCGCGCTCGTCCAACCAGGCGGTGGCCTCTTCGCCGAGCCCTTCGGTCGCGCGCAGATCGGCGTCGAGCCAACCTTCGTCCGCGACCTCGATGACCAACCGGTTCTCCAATTCGGAGCTCATGGACACCCTCCCCTCCGAGCGGCCGCTCGGCGCTATTCGTGCGCGCGGGAGTCTACGCGAAGCATCGGGAGGTAGCGACCGTCCTCGAGCTCGGTCAACCAGGCGATCATCTTCTCGCGAACCGCACAGCGCAGGTCCCAGGCGTTGGACGCGTCCTGGGCGCTCATGGTGCAGCGCACCTGGATGGTCCGCTCCGTGGCGTCCGTGACGACGAGCCCGAAGGTCTCCCCGTCCCACTTCTCCTCGTCCTTCAGGATGACCTCGAGCTGCTCGCGCGCCTTGGCCACCGGGAGCCGGTAGTCGGCGTGGAAGAAGACCACACCGATCAGCGCGGTCTCCCGCTTGGTCCAGTTCTGGAACGGCTTGTCGAGGAACTCGCCGATCGGCACCACGAGGCGCCGCTGGTCCCAGATGCGGACGACGACATAGGTCAGGTTGATCTCTTCGATCTGCCCCCACTCGCCATCGATGATGACCGTGTCGCCGATTCGCGCCGGCTGGGTGATCGAGAGCTGAATGCCCATCAGCAGGTTGCCGATGGTCTTCTGGGCGGCGAGACCGAGCACGATGCCGGCGACGCCCGCGGACGCCAGCAGCGAGACGCCCACGCTACGCACGACCTCGAACTGCATGAGGATCAGCGCCAGCGCGAGCACCCACGTGGCGATCACCAGCACGCGCTGCAGCACGAGCACCTGGGTCCGGACCTTGCGCGCTTTCAAGATGTCGCCGGCCTCTTCGGCGCGCTCCACCGCGCGCTCCTGCATGACCGCGCCGACCAGTCGGATCAGGCGCACGAGCAGCCAGGCGAGCGCGATGGTCGCGACGATCCGCACGATCCGCCCGAGCACCTCGCGCGGATGGTCGCCGAGCTCCAGGAGCTCCACGCCAGCGACGAAGAGGATGGTGCCGATCACCATCCGAATGGGTCCGCGGACCACCTTGATGAAGCGGTCGTCCCAATCGGTGGCCGTGTTCTGAGCGATGGTGCTCGAGACCCGCACCGCCAGCGAGCCGAGGGCCGCGCCGAGGAGACCGGCGGCGACGAGGATCAGCACCAGCCCGAACCACTGCCACCAGGCGACGCCCCAGAATCCGCCGGACGTGAGGGCCTCGGGCAGGTACTCGGCCGCCCACTCCGGCGGGGGCGGGACGCTGGCGATGGCGAACATGCGCCGTAGATAGGGCACGGACCGAAGCGCTGCCAGGCTCAGTCCGGTGATGGCGGCACGAAGGGCGGGGACTCGAGCCCCGCGACGCCGACCTCGTCGAAGCGCTCGAGCAGCTCCGCGAGCTCTGCCGGCCGCGCCTCGTCGAGCAACCCCACCGACGCCGCCAGCATCCCGAGCAACGCTTCGGCGGACCAGCCGGCAGTACGGTAGGCGTCGATGGCGATCGCGCCGTGGCGCTTCGCGAGTCGCGCGCCGTCCGCGCCGATCACCAGGGGCACGTGCAGCCACGCCGGCGGCTCCCACCCGAGCGCCCGGTAGAGCGCGATCTGGCGCGGCGTCGAGCTCAGCAGATCGTCGCCACGGACGACCTCGGTGATGCCCATGTCGTGGTCGTCGACGACTACCGCGAGCTGATACGCGTGCAGCCCGTCGCGTCGGCGGAGGACGAAGTCGTCCATGTGCCCCCCTTCGACCTCGCCATGGAGCGCGTCGGTGAACGACGGCGCCTCCGTCATCCGAAAGCGGATCGCGGCGTCGCGCTCCGGGTGGCTCGGCCCTTCGCGGCAGGTCCCGGGATAGACCCCGGGATCACCGTGTGGCGCGCTCGCCTCGTGGACCTCCTTGCGCGTGCACGTGCACGGGAAGGTCCGCTCACCGAGCTCGGCCAAGACCTCGTCGTAGCGCTCGAGGTGGGTCGACTGGTGGTGCGGGCCCTCGTCCCAGTCGAGGCCGAGCCACTCGTGGTCGGCGAGGATCGACCTCTCGGAGCCGTCTCGCACCCGAGGCGCGTCGAGGTCCTCGATTCGCATCACGATCGCGCCGGAGCGGCTCCGAGCGCGGAGCCAGGTGACCAGCGCCGTCCGCGCGTGCCCCAGGTGCATCGCTCCCGTCGGCGAGGGGGCGTAGCGTGTCCGATACGGTGGAGATCTCATCAGTGGGGGACGGATCGCACGGTTTGGGGGGCGATCGGGAGGTCGCTCGTCGGATTCGTGGCTCGGAAGCCAGTCCGGCGTGGCGACGTCTCGGCGACATGATAGACCCGCTCCGATGCGCGGCGCCCATCAGACCTGCTTCCCGACCGGTCGGCACTACCCCGGGATCGCGGACCGGATCGCCCAAGCCATCCGGAACGTCGCAGGCCTCTGCACCGAGTGGGAGCCGAACCTGGCGTGGCAGGAGCTGCCGCTGGTCATCGTCGACTTCGAGACCACGGGCACGAACCCGGAAGAGGATCGGATCCTCGAGGTCGGTCTGGTCGCCTTCCTCCGCGGCGAGGTCGTCTTCCGCGAAGGCCTGCTGGTGAACCCCGGCATCCCGGTGCCCGAAGAGTCGCGCGCAGTCCACGGCATCGGCGACGAGGAGCTGGCCGGCGCGCCCTCCTTCGCCGAGGTCTTCCCGAAGCTCCTCGAGCTCCTCGAAGGTCGGCTGCCGGTCGCCTACAACGCGGACTTCGACCGCGGCTTCCTCCACGCGGAGCTCCGGCGCCTGGGCAAGGCGCCGAGCGAGCTCCCGCCCGCCTTGCGCGACGACGTCGTCTGGGTCGACCCGCTGGTCTGGGCCCGCGAGATCCTCAAGGACGAGAAGAGCCGCAAGCTCGGCGCCGTCGCGGAGCACTTCGGCATCCCGCTCGAGCAGGCCCACCGCGCCGCCGGCGACGCCGAGGCCACCGGCCACGTGCTGATGGCGCTGGCCGCGAACATGCCCGCGATGTACGGCGAGCTCATCCGCCTCCAGGGCCGCTACGGCGCCTTCCAGGAAGCGGAGCTCCGCCCGTGGCGGCGGATGTAGAAGTCGGCCGAAGGCCGCCTTCTACCCGTGCCCGTGCCCGTGCCCATGCCCGTGCCCGAAAGGCTGCACTGACACGGAGGGTTGTCCGTTGGGGACGTCCGTTGGGAAGCCCTTCATCCCCATGCCGACCCAATCTCGTCCCTTTGTGGATCGGGCACGGGCAAGGGCACGGGCACGGGCAAGGGTGACGACTCGCGCTACGCGCTCGTCATCAAGCGCTCTTCCGGGTCCATCGCGAAGCGGTCGTGCAGCGCGAAGAGCGCCAGCAGCACCAGCATCCCCGCCGTCCCCGTCCAGCCGTAGAACGGGCGCGCGGCCGAGTAGGCCCAGGGCCCGAGGTCCGAAGCGACCGCCGCCAGCGCCCACATCGTCCCGCGGAAGGCGGCGACCGCGATCACCGAGCGACTGCGGACCCGGATGTAGACCATCGCCGGCGACGCCACGAGGGCCCAACCGATCACCAGCAGCGCGTTGAGCACGCTCGGCTGGTCGAAGCTCCACCCGAGACCGGCGATCGGCGCGAGGAACGCGCCCTCGGCGAGACCGATGAGGAAGCTCCGCCGCCAGAAGCCGCCCTGGACCTCCTTGAAGAGGAAGCCGCGCCAGCCGAGCTCGGTGGCGAGCGCCAGGAGAAGGTTGAAGGTCACGCCCGCCGGGAGCGCCTGGATCACGTAGCCGAGCGGGTCACCCGGGGGGATCTCTTCGAGGTGCGCGTCGAAGCCCGCGCGCTCCGAGGCCGGCAGCAGCGCCCGCTTGGCCGCGATGTAGCTCTCCGTGTCGAGCGCCAGGTCGAGCCCCATCAGCCACTGCACGCCGAGCGCGACCGCCAGCACGAGCATCGGCGCGACCCAGGCGGCGAGCCACCAGATGTTCGGCGTGCCCTTCAGGCCGAGCGGGTCGAGCACCGGCTGCTTCAGGATCGGGCCCTGCACCGCCAGCGTCGCGAGCAGCACCGGCATCAGGTGCACGACGGTCACCGCGCGGAGGCTCGCCCCCGGCTCCGACCAGACGTGCGCGAAGACCACGGCGATCGCCGCGGCGCCGCCCAGGGCGATGCCGAGGAAGATCGCGAACATCTTCGGGCGCGTCATGCGCAGGGCCATCGCGGCAGGCGATATCACGGATGGCCCGTGGATCGAGCCGATGGGGGCGAATCGGCTTCAGGGTGATCTCGCTCCGACCAGCGTCTATGGTTCGCGCCATGGTGTGTGCGGCCACGAGGCCGTCGGCGGAGACGTCGACGATGTGCAGGCTCTCGTCCACGGCGTTTCGTGTCATGGGCATGACGTTGGCCCTCGGGCTCGGCTGCGGCGGCGGTGATGGTGGCTCCGGCTCCACGGCCGATGGCGGCAGGGCCGACGCCTTCCGCCCGGACCTCGGACCGCCCGATCTCGGCACGCCGGACCTCGGTCCACCGCCCCCCGAGCCCGTTCGCTTCTTTCTGCTCGGCGACACCGGCGAGGGCAACGACGCGCAGTACGCCGTCGCCGCCGTGATGAAAGACCTCTGCGACAGCGAGGGCTGCGACTTCGCCGTGCTCCTCGGCGACAACATCTACGACGCCGGCGTCGACGGGGTCGACGACGCGCAGTGGCAGTCGAAGTTCGAGCAGCCCTACGCGGAGCTCGACATCCCCTTCTTCGCCGTGATGGGCAACCACGACTACGGCGGGAGCCTCCTCGGCATCGACACTGGCGGCCTCGGCAACGAGTGGGACAAGGGACCGGTCGCGGTCCGCTACTCGGACGTCTCGGACAAGTGGGTGATGGACGACACCCACTACACGTTCACGTGGGACACGGTCGGCTTCATCATGCTCGACTCCAACGCGATCCTCTGGGACGAGGACGTCCACGGCGAGCAGCGCGACTGGTACCCGAGCGCGCTCTCCGAGGTCGGCGACGCCGAGTGGGTCATCGCCGCCATGCACCACCCTTTCCGCTCCCAGGGGCGGCACGGCAACGCCGGCCGCTACGAGTCCATCGAGGTCGGCGGCGAGGAGATCCCCCTGCCCGTCCCGATCATGGACGGCCGCTTCCACCGCGACTTCATGGAAGAGGTCGTCTGCGGCACCGTGGACATCGCCGTCTCGGGCCACGACCACAACCGCCAATGGCTCGACGAGGCCGACCGCTGTGGCGGCACCGAGCTCATCGTCAGCGGCGCGGGCGCCAAGACCACCGACTTCGTCGACGCCCGCGGCAACGACCTCTTCTGGGGCGACGACACCAAGCCCGGCTTCCTCTACGTCGTGGTCGACGGCAACACGCTGACGGGCCAGTTCTACGATCTCGACGGCAACATGGAGTTCGAGCGCCAGCTCGTTCACTAGAGCACATCTCAAAAATAGTCGCCTTCGATCCGTGGACTCGGTGCGTGAGCCGGCGCGTCCGCGAGGCGAGGAAATGCCGAGTATTTTCGAGCCGAGTGGATGGCGGCGGATGGCGTGCTGCGGCCGCGAAGCGGCGGCGAGGATTTTTGAGATGTGCTCTAGGCTGGTCGGGGTCTGGACGGTTCTCGAATTCGGTGATCGGTTCTCGGCGTCGGTCGCCGGTTCGCGGTGTCGGTGATCGGTTCTCGACGTCGGTCGTCGGGGTCGGTGATCGGTGGGCGGGTCTGACGGCGCGATGAGAGCCCACCGGGCGTGGCGCCCGGCGGGCTCGCGCTTCGCGCTACGACGCCTTCTTTGCGGTCAGGCCGTAGAGCATCTTGTTGACGCGGTCGCTGAGCTCGCGGGATTCACGAGCTGACCCCGACCGGACGGCCCCCGTGGCGACGAGTAGCTCCAGGCATGTGAACACCTCGCGACCGGAGCCGAGCGTCACTCGAAAGTGATGCTTCTGCCGACGCGACCGACCGTAGCCGGAGCCTTCCGCGATGTTGAGCGGCGTCGAGCGAACCGCGCGACCGAGCTGATCCGCGAGCTCCGGATCGTTGACGCGAGCATCAGGCATGACGTCGCGATGAACGAGAGCCACGAGTTCGAGAGAGAGCTGAAGAACGATGAGCATTGACTGACCTCCTGTAGGTCGAGCGCTACGACGACGTGACCGCCACGCCGTCCTGCGCGCCGCCCCACCGCCCTCGTGGGCGGGGTCAGTCAACCCCGTAAGCCGCCGTAGGCGGGACGAGCTCAGCGAGTCGGGTTTACTTACCCCGACCACGGGGGCAGCCTCACATCAGCAGGACGAGCCAGCCCCTTCACCCTTGCCGAAGGCAAGCCGATGCGAAGCGAGGCTACAGACCCGAGAACCAATCGCCGACTCCGACTACCGACCGCCGACTCCGACTACCGACCGCCGACTCCGACTACCGATCGCCGACTCCGACTACCGATCGCCGACTCCGACTACCGTTCGCCGACTCCGACTACCGATCGCCGACTCCGACTACCGATCGCCGAGAACCGATCTCCGACTACCGAGACCCGCTGGGGCGTGGCCTCTAACGCCCGAGGAGGCCGGACTCGAGAAACGACATGACCGCCTCCACGAGCTCGTCCGCGTCGGCGTCCACCGAGCCGCTCACCGCGTCGATCAAGAGCCCCTCCATGCCGCCGAGGGCGATCGAGAGCATCGGCCCGCGGTCGCCCGGCCGGACGAGACCGAGCTGCTGACCGGTCTGGAGCGTCTCGTCCATGAACACCCGGAGGTGCCCGTAGAAGACGCTGAGCTTCTCGTCGAGACCGGGGTCCACGCCCATCGCGGTGCTCAGCGAGATGGTCACCATCGCTGGGTCGTTGAGCGCCAGCTCGACCACGCGCTTGAGGTTCGCCTGCAGCTGCTCGCGGGGGGTAGGCGCCCCGGGCGAGAGGTCGATGGGGATGATCGACGTGGCGAGCGCCGCCATGAAGCTCTCCACCAGCGCCTCGAAGATGTCGAGCTTGTCGTCGTAGTAGTTGTAGAAGGTGCCGCGCGAGATCTCGATGCGGGTGACGATGTCGTCGACCGTCGTCGCGACATAGCCCTTCTGGGCGAACACCTCCTTCGCGGCGGCGAGGATCTGTCGCCGCCGACGATCACGCCGGTCACTCATCCAACCGTGGACCGTATCAAAACCGGTCCGAGGAGTGTTACGCGTTCTATGTCCTGAAATCGCCCTCCGATGAGGGCGTCCCCGGCCGCTCACCGCGCTCGCTTCATCGTCGCCTTCGAAGGAAGACGAGGAGGAGGAGCGGGAGGAGGGCGCCGGAGCCGTCGGCGCTGGTCCGGCAGCCGCAGCCGCTGCTCACCGAGCCTCCGGGTCGCGGGCCCCCGTCGAGACGCGTCGACCCGTCCGGGCCCACCGTCCCACCGCCGTCGCGCGGCGGTCCGCCGTCGGCGGTCGGTCCCCCGTCCGGCGGCCCCACGTCGCCGACCTCGAGGTAGGCGACGCCGTAGACCGTGCTCGCGCCGGGGTCGGCGGTGAACGTGGCGCGGTAGGTCCCGGCGCTCGGGACCTGCGCGTTCCACAGCCAGTGGAAGCCGGGCTCGATGCCCGCGCCCTCGGTCGAGGGCGTCCCGCCGGTGCCGAGCGGTCCTTCCCACTCGAGGCCGATGTTCGTGTAGCCGGTGGTCGCGAAGACATCGACCAGCACCGTGTCGCCCGGGTCCGGCTCCGCCGGGTCGAAGGTGATCGTCGCGATGCCGCGGCTCTCGGGTACGCACACGCCGGAGTCGGTCCGGCAGATCTCGCCGGCGCCACACGGACACGGGCTGGCGTCGACGCACGAGCCGTCCATGCAGAGCTGGCTCGAAGCGCACTCTCCGTCGGTTCGGCAGCCGGTCATCGCGCCACACTCGGGCGTGGTCCACGTGTGGGTCGCGCCGCGGCGGTGGTCGGCCTCGAGGTTCGGCTTGTCGCGAATGCTGTGGTCGCGACCGCTGCCATCGCCGAAACGCTCCCAGCGGTAGGGCGTGAGCGCGCGGATGCGGTTGCCGTTCGCCGCGTTCCAGGTGGCCACGCGCTGGTACATCGCGGTGAAGAAGCCGCGGTCCTCGTCGACATGGTTCACCGTGGCGACGTCGGTGTTGTGCGCGCTCTCGGTGATGAAGATCGGCTTGCTCGAGTGGCCGTTGTCGTCGACCACCTGGATGAAGTCCTCGAAGACCCGGTACTGGTCGAAGGACTCGGTGTAGCCCACCTCGCAGTTGGACGCGCGGGCGTCGCTGTTCACCCGGTCCGACCGCTGCGAGTCGCTCGGGTGTCGGGTGCCCGGGTGGATGGCGAAGCCATCGAGCGTCACCCCACGGTCGTTGATGCCGCGAATGATGCGCGCGAAACCCTCGAGAAAGCACGGGCTCCACGGCGAAGGCGCGGGCAGGAGCAAGAGATCGTTCGCGTGGCCGCTCACGCCGTGGAGCCGGTCGCGCACGCGTGCGTAGTTGTCGACGAAGGGTTCGATGTACGGCTCGATGAACGCCGAGAGCGGATCGAACCCGCCGGAGATGGTGAAGTTCGGCTCGTTGCCGAGGATCCACACGTGCACGTCGGGCGAGCGCGACACGGTGTCGACGAAACGGTCCGCGTAGGTGCCGCGCGTCCCTCCGTCGGCCGGCGCGGACTGCGAGCCGTTCCAATCGAGGCGCACGATCAGGCTGATGCCCGTCGGCGGCGTGACCGCGTGCGATCCGCCGTCGAGGTAGAGCAGGTGGGTGAGCCACCCCTTGTCGCAGGAGTCGGTCGCGCCCTCGAGATGGGCGATCGAGCCACCGCTCAAGTCGTGCACCCCGAAGAGGCGCGCGCTCTGCCCGGCCGGCGGTTGCGCGTCGGCGGATGCCCCCGCGAGCAGCGCCACGGTGAGGGCCCAGCGTGTCCTCGTCCCCATCACACCGGGCAGATCTAGCACACGGCTCGGAGGTCAGCCGTCTGGCGGTCAGCGGCGTTTCTTGCGGCGCGCCTTGGGGACCTTCACCCGCCCGGGCTTCTTGGGCAGGTGGCGCAGACCCATCCAGCTGAGCGCGCTCAGGTGGCTCGCGATGTCGTCGGCGCTGACGTTCGGGTGGTCGACCCACCAGCGCGCGACGTAGGTGATCATCCCGATCAACGCCTGCGCGTAGATGGGTGCGGCCTTCGGGTCGTAGCCGACCGCGGAGAAGCTCTGGGTG
The DNA here is from genome assembly GCA_017644045.1 of Deltaproteobacteria bacterium. Taxonomy (GTDB): domain Bacteria; phylum Myxococcota_A; class Polyangia; order Polyangiales; family Houyiibacteriaceae; genus UBA1660. The sequence goes on along the minus strand of JAEPMI010000003.1, from coordinate 689,149 downwards.
AAGACCTGCTCGACCCGGCTGCCGACGGTGGCGAGCAGGCTCGCGAGCCGACCGTCCGAGAGGGCGAAGGGGTCGTCGTGGGCGAGCACCGCGAACCCATCGGGCTCGTCGCGCACGTAGGTCAGGAACGCGACGATGGCCTGGTCGAAGCGCTCGCGCGGGGTGCCGGTGCCGATCGCCTCGGAGACGACTTGGATGACCCGCTCCATCTCGCGGTCGATGACCACGGCGTAGAGCCCCTCCTTGCCGCCGAAGTGCTCGTAGACGACCGGCTTGGTGACCCCGGCGGCCGCCGCGATCTCCTCGACCGTGACGGATTGATAGCCCTTTTCGGCGAAGACCTTCCGCCCGACCTGGACCAACTGGGCGCGGCGCTCGCCGCCGCTCATGCGCTTTCTGGATCTTCCCATTTGACAACAACCTACGACTGAGTAACTTACTGAGGCGTAAGTTACCTGGGCGTAGGTTACTACTCCGTAGGTAGCAGAGCTTATCCCCTCCCCTACCTGGAGTCGAACGATGCGCGTGCCGGGCGAAAACCCCTCCCCTACACACACGAGCTTACGCTCGGCCGCGCATCGACTCCGCCTCGATCGGCAGGCCAGCCACTGGCTGCAGAAGATCGATCCGCTGCTCACGCTCGGCGAGGTCCGAGCGCGGGTGGTGGGCATCCTCCCGGAGACGTCGGAGGTGACCTCCTTCGTGCTCCGGCCGAACGGCCACTGGCGCGGCCATCGCGCCGGGCAGCACACCCTGCTCGAGGTCGAGATCGACGGCGTGCGCCACCAGCGCCCCTTCACGATCGCCTCGCCGCCGCACGGCGACACGCTCGTGCTGACCGTCAAACGCATCGACGGCGGCAAGGTCACGAACCACCTGCACGACGGGCTCCGCGTGGGCGACGTCGTCGGCCTCTCCGAAGCTCGCGGCGACTTCGTGCTCCCCGACCAGCGGCCGGAGCGCCCACTCTTCGTGACCGCCGGCAGCGGCATCACCCCCGCGCTCGCGATGCTCGGCGAGCTCGCGAACGCCGGTGAGCTGAAGGGCGCGACCCTCGTGCATCATGCACGGAGTCGCACCGACATCATCGCCCGTGACCGACTGGTCCGCTGGGCAGACGCGGGGCTCGAGCTCCACCTCTTCACGGACGACCAGCCCGGACCGCGAGGCTTCGACGCGGATCGCTTCGCGGCCACCGTCCCGGACTTCGACCAGCGCGAGACGTGGCTCTGCGGCCCGCCGCCGGTGATGCAGAGCGCCCGCGCCCTCTGGGCACTGCGCGATGCGCTCCCTCGGCTCCACACCGAGCGCTTCGTGGCCGCGCCCGCACCGAGCGCGGGTCGCTCGGTCCAGGTCACGCTGAGGCGCTCCGGTCGGACCCTCACCCTCGACGGCCGGGGCTCGCTCCTCGAGCAGCTCGAACGCGCCGGCGAACGCCCCGCCTACGGATGCCGCATGGGCATCTGCCACACCTGTCGTTGCCCGAAGGTCGCGGGAACCACCCGCGACCGCGAGACGGGCGCCATCTCCACCGAGCCTCGGCCGATTCGGCTCTGCGTCTCCGACGCCCGCTCGGACATCGAGCTCGACCTGTAGCTCTCCCCACTTCACAGAAAGGAGGTCGCCATGACGACCCCGACCCATCTCTCCCCCAGCGAGATCGAGGCCTTCGGCCGCGAGCTGGACGCGATCCGCGATCGCCACCTCGCCGACCTCGGCGAGCGCGACCGCGAGCACATCGATCGCATCATCTCGCTCGCCATGACCAGCGAGGCCGCCGGCCGGTTGCTGCTCCACTTCGGCATCGATCCCATCAGCTTCGTGCTCGGCACCGGCGCCCTGACCCTCTCCAAGATCCTCGAGAACATGGAGATCGGCCACAACGTGATGCACGGCCAGTACGACTGGACCCGCGACCCGAAGCTCGACTCCCACAGCTACGAGTGGGACGCGGTCTCGCCCTCGGCCGGCTGGCGCCACAGCCACAACTTCGAGCACCACACCTTCACCAACGTACTCGGGAAGGACCGCGACATCGGCTACGAGCTCCTCCGGGTCAGCGCCGACCAGCCGTGGAACCCGGGCTATCTCGCGCAGCCGTTGCGCGCGCTCTGGCTCGCGCTCGCCTTCCAGTGGGGCGTCGCGCTCCACGACCTGAAGCTCGAGGAGCTCCGCACCGGCGAGAGCACCCGGGAAGAGGTCCTCGAGCGCGCCAAGCCCTTCCTTTGCAAGGCGGCGTGGCAGGTGGCCAAGGACTACGCGCTCTACCCCGCGCTCTCCGGCCTCAACGCGCCGCGAGTGCTGCTCGGCAATCTCCTCGCGAACATCGGCCGCAACGTGTGGGCCTTCGCGGTCATCTTCTGCGGCCACTTCCCCGAGGGCGCCGAGATCTTCCACGAGGCCGAGCTCGAGGGCGAGCGCCGCGCCGAGTGGTACCTGCGCCAGCTCCTCGGCTCCGCGAACATCGAAGGCGGCCACTGGCTGCACGTGCTCACCGGTCACCTGAGCCACCAGATCGAGCACCACCTCTTCCCGGCGGTGCCCGCGTGGCGCTACCCGGAGATGGCCCGCGAGGTCCGCGCGCTCTGCGAGCGCTACGACCTGCCCTACAACACCGGCTCGCTCGGCACGCAGCTCAAGAGCGTCGCCGGGAAGATCTTCCGGCACGCGCTGCCGACCAAGCCCCGCGCCGCGCTGACTCGGCAAGCGCCCCCCGCGCTCGCCGCCTGAGCGCCCCCAACGTGTGCCGCTCGACCGAGGCGTTGCTAGCGTGCCGCGGTGCGCTTTCTTACTGCCTGCCTCGCCCTGACCCTGGGGTGCTCGAGCTCCTTCAGCACCGACGAGGGAACCGACACCACCACCGGCTCGTTCGACTCCGGCCCGCGAGAGTCGGACGCGGGGACGAGCCCGCGCGATTTCGGGAGTCGGCCCGACCGGCCGCCCATCGCCACCGAGTCACCGCTGCGCGACGCGCTCCTGTGTGGGCTCGGTGAACGCCGCGCCCAGCGGGCGATCCTGGTCCATGTGGCCTGCGTGGACGACGGCTCCACGGTGCCCGGCCTCACCGAGGCGTGGCACGCGGGGCTGCTCGGCGCGTTCCAGCAGGGCGTCGACGGCTGGACCGGCTTCCCCCTGAGTCAGGGCTGCAGCTACTGGCAGTGCCTGAGCGCCGCCAGCAGCTGCGCCGACCGCGAGGCGTGCCTCGACAGCTCGCGCGTGCCGGCCAGCTGCGAGCCGGGCTCCCGCTTCTGCGACCCGGACATCAACGCGATCATGGAGTGCACGCGCGAAGGCGACGCGATCGTCGAGCGCTTCGGGTGCGGCGCCGTCGGTGGCACCTGCAACGACGGCTACTGCCAGCTCGGCGAGGGCGGATGCGCGATCGGCAACTTCGGCGAAGAGCTCCGCTGCGAGGGCCCGGACGTCGTCGGCTGCGACGGCGCCATCCGCATCGAGTGCCCCAGCGTCGAGCCTGGCACCGTGTGCACCTCCTTCGCGATCGGCGGCGAGCTGCCGACCTACTACTGCGGTCCGGAGAGCCTCGGTGGCTTCACCGCCGGCGCCTACGCCACCACCGTCGAGTGCTCCTTCCCCGGCGGCGTCATCACGTTCCCCAACCAGGCCACCCGGGAGGGCATCCGCATCGACTGCGTCGCCGAGGGCTTCGCCGACTGCAACGAACGCGGCTGCGTGTTCTGAGGTTGTACCCTCGGGCACGATGCAGTGTCCCATCTGTGCTCGTCGCGTCGATCCCAGCGAATCTGGGAAGCAGGAATGCACCCGTTGCAGGGCGACGCTGAGGGTGGAGGGCGAGGAAGTCGTCCTCGCTTCGTTGGGCCGCGTCCCGGCGGGCCTCGAGCTCGACGTCCAGCAAGCCGGCGGAGGCTCCTATCGAAAGGCCAGCGCCGCGCCTGGGTTCGCGGCCCACGAACGATGGCGGAAACTCGACATGGTGGTTCCGCTCGGCCTCTGCCTGCCCATGCTGGGCTTCGTCGGCTGGGCCCACGGACTGAGAGCCTCCGGCGCGATGGTCACCATGGTCACCCTGATGTCGGTCGCGGTGGGTGTGCTCACCTTCTTCGCGCTCTGGTACCTGGTCGCCTACGCGTCGAACCGTTCCACCCTCCACGTGAGCTCGGACGCCCTCCGGCTGACCAACGGCCCCGTCCCTTGGCCCTGGCGCCGCGATGTCGAGCTCACCCCCTCACCCGAGCTCGACGTCCACGCCGTCGCCGTTCGGCGCGAGGTGAAGGAGCTGAGCCCACAGATGCGGCGAGAGTTTCAGCGCACGGGTGTGCGCCCGATGACGACGCGCTGGTGGAACGTGGTCGCCGTCGCCCCGAACGGCGAGGTCGTGCTCTTCCCGCAACTCGATCGGGAACAGGCGCACTACCTCGCCGAACGGATCCGGCGAACGCTTCGCTAGACCGCTCACGGCTTGAAATGGTCCGATGATCGGGGTGCTGTGCGGCCGCGGGTCGGTTTCGGCACGACGAGTCGATGCCGAGCATCGGCGAGGAGGGACGGGGCCGACCTGTGGTCGCACAGCCCGCGAGGGCGGATCCGAGCAAGTCGTGAGCGGTCTAGCCCCTCAGTTGCCTTCGGCCACCCAGAGGCTGCTCATGTAGCTGTCCTGGAAGGAGACGAGGAGCTCTCCGCTCGGCAGCATGCCGATGCCGAAGGACTCGGTGTTCCACACGCCGATCGAGCCCTCGTAGAGCGCGTCGTTCGGGTCGGCGTGCTGAGAGGTCACCGGTCGAACCGACCAGGTCCCGTCGGGCTCGCGGACCGAGATGGCCATCGTTCCGGAGTAGTTGCAGTCGGTCCAGAAGAGCATCACGCGATCGCTCGCGTCGACCAGGAGGCGTGGGGTGGAGCAGTCGAAGTCCAGCTCCGCCGTGTTCCGGTCCGCGAAGTCCCACTCGATGGACCAGCTGCCACCGCTGCGGCGGGCGATCATGTGGTTGGCCTGGCTGGTGTCGGTCGCGGCGACGATGAGGTTCCCGCTGGAATCGAGCGCGGCGGAGGCGCCCCGGAGGCTGTGCCCCTCCGGATCCACGTAGACCGACTCTTCGCTCCAGGTGCCGGACTCGCGGCGAGCGAGGCGCAGCTCGGAGTTGCTCATGTCGACGTAGGAGATCGCCGGCCCCGTCGGGAGCTCGATGAGGCTCGGGTAGCGCCCGACGTTCGTCGAGGTGCCCTCGCCGTCGGCGTCCACCAGCACGTCCGACCAGGTGCCGCTCGCCCGCTCCGCGTAGCGAAGCTCCTCCGCGGTCCGATCGAAGTAGGCGATGGCCGGGTTGCCGTCGCTCAGCACCACGAGCGACGAGTACTCGCCGACCCGGGTGGACGTGCCGTCGCCGTCACCGTCGACGAGCACGTCGGTCCAGCTTCCACCGCTGCGCTCGGCGTAGCGGAGCTCGCCGTTGGTCGAGTCGAAGTAGCTGACCGCCGGCTCGCCGCTGTCGAGGAGCGCGAGTGAGACCCACTGGCCGACCTGGGTGGAGGTGCCGTCGCCGTCACCATCGATGAGCTCGTCGGTCCAGGTGCCGCCGCTGCGCTGCGCGAAGCGGAGCTCGCCGTTGTCCGAGTCGAAGTACGCCACCGCCGGCTCGCCGCCGAGGATCACCATGTCGGAGTGGGACCCGACGTTGCCGGAGTCGCCGTCGCCGTCCTCGTCGACCACCGACGCCGTGAGCGGCGTGACGACACGCTCGGCGCGGACGACCGCATGCCGGCCGCCGGCGTCCACGTCGCCGACGCGGATGCGGTAGCTCTCGCCGGCCGTCAGATCGACCAGGAGCGACTTCTTGTCCTGGGTCACGCAGTTGAGCAGCGTCGTGGCCGCGACCGCGGTGCCCGAGTAGACCGCCACGTCCATTTCGTCGGACGACTTGGCCTCGATCATCCACGTGCCGGACGTCGGCGGCGTGAACTCGACCCAGGCCGATGCATCCGCGAGGGTCTCGCTGCCGCAGGCGACGGACTCGTCGGTCTCGAGCCCCTCGGTCCCGGCGAAGGAGATGCCCTGCACCGCCGTGGGAGCGCCGGCACGAAGCGTCAACGCCACCGCCTCCGCGAAGTCGTCGGCCGCCGGCACGACGCGCGCCACGCCGACACCGCCGGTCCCGCGGTACTCGGTGTCGTGGAGTCCGATCTGCACGAAGCGCTGATCGTCGACCGCGAAGGTCAGCTGTGCGTCGATGGCGTCGTACGAGTCGTCCGCGTCGTCGTTGCACTCCTCGGTCGGGCCCGTGAGGCTCTCGGACCAGGTGATCTCGGTGTCGTGATCGGAGCCGGTCGCGTAGGCGGTGTAGTCACCCGCCTCGGCCGCGGTGAAGGTGAACCAGACCGTGCCGCCCTCGTCGCAGACGACCTCGTCGGTCTCGAGGGTCGTCCCCACCGAGGTGAAGCGGACCTCCACGCCCTCCGTCAGGCCGACCGCGTCGGCAATGTCGTCGGGGAAGGTGACGCAGTCGACCGCGACGTCCGTCACGGCAGCGCTGACCGTTCCGCGGCCGCGAGTCACGGTGCACGGAAGCTCGGGCGTGCCCGGTCCGGAGAGCACGGTGACGGCGTAGTCGGCGCCCGCGGCGACCGGCGTGGCGAAGGTGAAGGTGCCATCCGCGCTGATCGCCAGGTCATCGCCGCCGTCGTTCTGGAGGACCATGCCCGCGCCGACGACGCCGGTCACGGTGCCGCCGATGGTGAAGGTCGGCGAGCACACGCCGCCGGCACACGCGCCCTCGGCGCAGTCGTCGTCCTCGGTGCACATCTCGCCTTCGGCGCAGCCCATGCACATGGGACCGCCGCAATCGACGTCGGTCTCCATGCCGTTCTGGTCACCGTCCTCGCAGCTCTCCAAGGGCTGGCAGGTCCCGTCGCAGTCGTCGGTGGTGCAGTCGCCGTCGGCACCGCACATGTCACCGGGCTGGCAGGTCGCGCCGCAGACGCCTCCGCAGTCGACGTCGCTCTCGTCCTGGTTCTGGATGCCGTCGCTGCAGCTGGGGACGGGTCCGCCCATGTCGGCCATGGCTCCGTCGACGCTGGGTCCGCCGTCGACGCCAGCGGTGTCTCCGCCGTCGTCACCGCAGGCGGCGGCGAGGAGTAGCACGAGCGATACGATTACTTGGGGTGACTTCATCCGTGCATGCTGAAAAATCACGCCCTGACCGTCAACCGCCAGGTGAGGAGGGTTCGCCTCCAGCTGGCGTGTCGTTCCCCGGATAGTGACTGCGATAGGCCCCCCAGATGTGCGTCCAATCCCGGTTCCGATGGCTCGCGGCCTTCGCCCACTCGGTCAATGTGAGCGGCAGCACGCTCTCGAACTGCCACCACATCGAGGCGTCCGTAGAGCGCCGCGGTCGGTTGGCCGCTTCCTGGTTCATGCGGAAGAAGCGCTCCACCGCGTGGGTCCGCACGCCGTGCGCCGTCATGGGTGGCGTGAGGAAGGTGGTGCCGCTCTCGAAGGGGGCGTGGCCCGGGTCCCGGATGACGCCGTTGAGCTCGGTGACCGCGTTCCGATGGAAGAAGGGCGGCCGGAAGGTGTCCTCGGTGACGTCCCAGCGCGGCGGGAAGAACACGAAGTCGAGGCCGTGCGCGCCCTGCTCGTCGAGCGGTGAGCTGAGCACGGTGAAGATCGAGGGGTCGCCGTGGTCGAAGCGCAGGTTCCCGACCGGCGAGAAGTCCATGAGGTCGTAGACGTAGGGCGCGTAGTTCCCGTGCCAGCCCGCCACGTCGAAGGGCGAGTGGTCCTGCGTGCCCTCGAAGAGGTGGCCGGCGTGCTTGAGCGTGACTCGGTAGCCGGGCTCGAGTCGGTCCTCGTGGTACGCGCTCGGCGCGCGGAAGTGGCGTCCGTCGGTGAGCCCGTTCGCGCCGACCGGGCCTCGCTCCGGAAGCTCGAAGGAGCGGCCGAAGACCTCGCCGACCCAGCCACGCGCGCGCTCGTCGCGGAGCAGCACCGAGAACTTGAGCCCCCGCGGGATGGTCGCGATGTGACCGGGGTCGACGTCGAGCACGCCGAGCTCGGTCATCAGCGTGACGCGCCCCTCCTGCGGAACCAAGAGCAGGTCGCCGTCGGCGTCATAGAAGCAGCGCTGCTCCATGCTTCGATTCGCGGCGTAGAGGTGCACCGCGAAGCCACGGCGGAGCCGCGGGTCACCGGCGCCGCCGAAGGTCGCCATCGAGTCGACGAAGTCCATCGGCTCGTCCGCGTAGGGCATCGGCGCCCAGCCCGAGAGGTTCGGCTCCGGCGCCCCCTGCGGATCGACGGGCACGAAGGTCGGGTGTTCGAGCGGCTCGAGCGGCGTGTGCTGTGCGGAGGGACGGATCCGGTAGAGCCACCCATGCACGTTCGCGTGCCGCTTCGCGGTGAACCCGGTGGCGTTCACCTGCTCGGCGAAGAGCGCGTAGCGCGGCCGAAGCGGCGTGTTCTGCCGTGCGGGGATCGCCCCCTCGAGGGCCTCGCTCGCGTGCGCGTTGCCGAAGCCGGCGTGTCCCTCGCGGACGGAGCGACCGAGCAGGATCTCGCGCGCCCGGATGCGATGGATCGCGGCGATCTCGTGGGTGTTCCCCGGGGTCATGAGCAGGTCGACCGTAGCGCCGGCCTTCCGATAGGCCTCGGCGGTCGCCTCGATGTCGACGGGTGGCACCCACTTGTCGCCGACCGCGGCGCCGAGCAGCACCGGCATCCCATCGAAGTCGACGTTGGGCGTCAGCTGGTCCGCGAGCGGACCGATTCGCGCGCCGCTCATCGCGATCAGCCCGCCGAGCTTTCGGCCGCTGCGCGCCACGTACTCCGAGGTCAGGCAGCCGCCCTGCGAGAACCCCGCGATGAAGACCCGCTCGGGCGGGACCACCTCGAGCACCTCGGCGACGACCTTCTCGAGCGTGTCGAGCGCGCCTTTCAGCTCGTCGCCGTGCTCCGCCGGCGAGGCCGTGTAGCTCTTCGAGTACCAGCGGTTGTCGGTCGCCTGGGGCGCGACGATCGCGACGCCGGGATCGTCGCCAACGATCTCGAGCACCCGCTTGGTGAAGTCGAAGGCGTTCGAGCCGCGGCCGTGGATCGCGATCACCACGCGATCCGCGTCCGCGAACGCGGGGCCGCTCCTGCGCACCATGCGGTCGAGGTCCCAATCCTCGACGCGCACGCGCACCGAGGGCCAACCGCCGTGGAACGCACGAACGAAGGTCTCGACCGGCAGATCGTCGCGACCGGCCAGCGCGTCCATCAGCGGCTCGCGCTCCACGCCCAGCTTGCCGAGCGTAGTGGGTGCGTCACCGCGCTTCAGGATCTCGAAGAGCCGGCCCGGGAGGTCCTCGACCCCGGCCGCCTCGGCGATGGTCGCGTAGAGCGCCGGCTCCTCCCTCGCGAGGTCGTGGAGGTTGTGCAGCAGCAAGATCGAATGCGCGCCGGCGTGGTCGAGGTCGAAGGTCCCGCCGAGGAAGTGCGCCATCCGGTGGTGGCGACCGAGCTTGCCGCGCTCGATGATCGCGCCGCAGCGCGCCGTGGCGCGGAAGGCCGCTTCCCGCGCGCCTCGGCTGGTCGGTGCTTCGGCGAGCTGCTCGAGCGCGAAGACCGCGTCCTCGATGGCACGGAGCGCGAGCTTTCGGATGGCCTCGTCGGGGTTCTCCGTGAGCGCGCTGATCGGATGCGCCATCGCGTTCATCAGGCTCTTGGCCGTGAGCGCGGCCGGCATCTCGTGCGTCAGCGAGGTGTCGTAGATCACGGCGTCCGGGCGCGCCTTCGGGTCCCGACCGGTCTTCTTCTCGCCGCCTTCGCAAACGCCGTAGATCGTGGTCTGCTCGGACGCCGAGTAGGTCGTCGGGATCGCCACGAAGCGAGCGCTCGCGCCCGGTTCCTCCAGCCGGAGCGCCTTCGCCAGACCGGTGGCCGCCCCGCCGCCGAGGGTGATCAGGGTGTCGGCCTTCGACTCGCGGAGCGCCGCGAGGGCTTCCTTCACGGTCTCGGCCGGCACGTGGACCCGCGCCTGGTCGAAGACCTCGAACGCGCGGTCGCCCACCGCCGCCTGGACCCGCTCCACGAAACGTCGGGACGGGGTCGTCAGCAGCAGCACCCGGCGGGACTCGAGCCGGTCGAGCACGGCGGGCAGCGTGTCCTCGAGCGCGTCGGTGAAGAGGGTCTGGGCTTCGTCGGTCATGGGGTTCTCGAATCGCTCAGGCGATGCCCCGGGGCGGGTAGCCCTCGGAGGCACGGCGCACGAGCGTGAGCAGCCGGTCGAGCTGCGGTCGGAGGTGGGGAGAGCTGCGCAGGTCCGCGGCGTAGAGGATGCCGTCTCGCCGGACCACGAAGGTCGCCGGTTCGGTGAACGTTCGCGGCTCGCTCTCGCGAAAGCGGCTGGAGATGAAGATCCCCCAGCGCCGCGCGGTATCGAGATCGAGGTCGTAGCCGATCGGGATCGCCGAGAGGGCCCACTCGCGCTCGGCTCGCTCCGCGAGGGCCTGGTCGTTCATCGACACGAAGACCAGCGCCGCGCCGTACTCGGCGAAGTCGTCCTTCATCGCCGCGAGCTCGCGGAGGTGTGTCTCGCACACCCCGCAGTGGTGTCCGCGGTAGACCTCGACGATCAGGTAGTCCTGCTCGGCGCGCGCCTCGTCGAGATCGAAGCGCGCGCCGCCCACGAGGGGAAAGCGGAGCTCCGGCGCCGGTTCACCCGGCGGCGGCATCGCCCTTGTCGGCCTGCCACTGGTCGAGGATCTGGCGAGCGCCGTTCTTCGAGGGGTCGGTCGCCTCGTCGTGGTTCGGCTGCTTGGTCGTCAGCTCGATCACGTAGCCGTTCGGGTCGCGGAAGTAGATCGAGTGGATGAAGTCGTGGTCGGCGACGCCGCGGGTCTCCATCCCCTCGGTGGCCTTCCCCTTCTCGAACATCGCCATCATGTGATCGTGCTCTACCTCGAGCGCGATGTGGAGGTCGAAGTCGTGCTGCTCCTCGAACTCGAAGGGCGTGTCCGGATCTTCGAAGAAGGCCAGGTAGCTGCCGTCGTCCATCTCGTAGAAGGTGTGCAGCACGTGCACCGGCCGATCGGTCTTGGTGGCGTGAATGTCCAGCGCGCAGGCGAGCGGCAGACCCAGGAACTCCTCGTAGAACTTCCGGGTCTCCTCCGAGTCGCGGCACCGGTAGGCGTTGTGGTGCAGGCCCTTGATCCCAGTGGTCACAGCGACGCGAACTCCTGCTCGGCGACCGCGGCCTTGTAGCCCATGAGCACCTCGTGGACCGAATCCCAGTGCTCGAGCTTCTTCATGTTGGCCATCCAACGCTGGACGTTCGGGTACGGCGAGAGATCGACCTGCGCGACCTCGCCCACACTGACCATGCCGGAACCGGAGAGGTCGGCGATCGTCAGGGTGTCGCCGCAGGTGTACTGGTGGTCGCCGATGAGGTGCTGGTCGAGCACCGTGAACATCGCCTTGGCCCGCTCCGCGGCCCACTCGATGGTCTTCGCGTGGGCCTCGTCGGTCTGCCGCTTGTGGTGCGGGAAGAGCTGCGGGTAGCAGAAGCCGTAGCCGAACTCGCGGAAGAAGTTCGTGTTGAACCAGTCCATCCGCTCGTTGATCACCGCGCGCCGCTTCAGGTCCTTCGGGTAGAGGTCGTGCAGCTCGAACTTGTCGGCGAGGTACTGGAGGATCGCCTGGCTCTCCGTGAGCACGAGGCCGTCGTCCTCGAGCACCGGCACGAGCTTGGTCGGGTTCAGGCTGGCGAAGGGCTCCTGGTGGTGCTCGCCGGCGAGAATGTCCACGACCTCCTCTTCGACGGGGAGCTCCTTCTCCGCGATCAGCAGTCGGATGGGTCGCGAGGTCGTCGAGACGGGATGCATGTAGAGCTTCATTCGTTCTTCTCCTTCGGGTCGTCGTTCGGGGCGGCCTCGAAGGGCACGGCGTGTTCGCCGGCCATCCAGAGCGCCGTCATGGCGGGGTTCAGCTGCTCCTCGCGGATGTGTCCGACGAGGCCCGCGCAGCGGGCGATGAGCGCGAAGCCGCGCATGATCTCGGCCGGCACGCCACAGTCGCCCAGGCAGGCGGCGATGGCGCCGGTCGCGTTCACGGTCAGGTGCTTGCCGCGGGCGGCATCGACCGCTCTCGAGAGCGTGGCCAACGCCGCGCACCGAGCGCCGGCGACGCCTTCCGCCTCGGCGACCGCGAGCAGCACCGGCGTGCGCGGGTCGTCCGGCTCGTGAATCGGGTGGCCGAAGCCTGGCAGCCGCGCCCCGCGCTCGGCGTGCTCGCTCACGATGGCCGCGGCCTCGGCGTCGGGGTCTTCGCTCTGGGCGATCCGATCGAGGAGCACCGCCGCGCCCTCCATCGTGCCCACGAAGAGGCTGCCGACGCTCGCGAGGCCCGCGGCGACCGCGCCCTGCATGGCTTCGGGCGCCGAGGTGTAGGTCAGCCGCGCCGCGATCGCGGTCGGCGTGAGCCCGTGCTCCATGATCGTGACCAGGCACGCGTCCACGACCGCGACCTGCGCGGGGCTCGGCTCGGTCCCGAGGATCTGGAAGAGCATCAGCTCGGTGAAGCTCGCCTTCCCGATGAGGTCCTTCGTGAGGCTCTTGCCTCGGATGAACACGTCCTCGGCCGTGCTCCGGCAGATCGCCGTGGTCGGCTTCTCGCTCATGACCCCTCTCCTCCGAGCCGCTTCTCGAGCTCGTGCCGCTGCACCTTCCCCGACGCGCTGCGCGGGAACTCTTCTTCCGCGATGAAGCGGATGCCCTTCGGCTGCTTGTATCCGGCGAGCTGCGCGCGGCAGGCCGCGTAGAGCTCGTCTTCGCTCAGGCTCTCGTCGCGCCGCGCCACGAACGCGATCGGGACCTCGCCCCAGCGCTCGTCGGGGCAGCGCACCACCGCGCACTCGGCGACCCGCGGCTCGCTCAGGATCACCCGCTCGATCTCGGCGGGGTAGACGTTCTCGCCGCCGCTCTTGATCAGGTACTTCACGCGATCGACGAAATCGAGGGTGCCGTCGGGGCGCCGCCGGAAGACGTCGCCCATGTGGAACCAGCCCTCGGCGAAGCTCTCCGCGTTCGCGTCGGCGTTGTCCCAGTAGCCGCTGAAGAGCGTCGGTCCGCGCATCCAGAGCTCACCAGGCTCGCCGTCGGCGACGTCGTTCCCGTCGGGGTCGACCAACCGGATCTCGCAGAAGACGCTCGGGGTCTTGGGCAGCGCCTCGGGCGCCTCGCCGATGGGAACCACCCCGGCCGACGCGGGCGGGTTGCCGGTCTCGGTCGCCCCGAAGGTGTTCGCGAAGGGCGCGCCCAGCAGCTTCGTGATCCGCGCCAGGTCCGCGCGCGGCACCAGGTCCGGCATCACGCCGCAGAGCCGGACGCCCTTCGGCTCGATGCCGCGCGCCTCGAGCAGGTCGGCGAACGCACCGACCATTCCGGGCATCAGGATCAGCCAACCGAGCGGTCGCTCGGCGACGAGGGTGGCGATGTGCTCCGCGTCGAAGCCATCGACCACGATCACCTCGCCGCCGCTCATCAAGGTGCCGAGCGAGTACTCCGCGCCGCCGAGGTGGAACATCGGCGCCCAGGCGACGAACGCGTCGCGCGGCTGCAGCCCGCACTCGGCGCGGGTGACCAGATTTCGGGCGATCTCCGCCCGGTGGCTGATCACCGCGCCCTTCGGCAAGCCGGTCGTCCCGCTCGTGTAGAGGATCAGGAGCGGCGACTCCGGGTCGACCGAGCGCGCCACCGCGGGCGCCGATCCGGCGATGCACTCCGCCAGCTCGTCGCCGAAGACCCAACACGGTCCGCGCCAGACACCGCGGACCTTCGCCTCGTGCCGCGGGGAGGTGAGCACGAGGCTCGGCTCGACCAGCGAGAGGCAGTGGTCGAGCTCCGGATCCGCGAGTCGCCAGCTCGGGCAGGCGACGATCGCGCCGATCCAGCCGACGGCCAGAAAGGTCTCGAGGAACTCGGCGCGGTTCTCGCTCACGATCGCGACCCGATCGCCCGCCATGACACCGGCGGCCTCGAACGCGCTGGCGAGTCGCCGGACTCGCTCGAGCACCTCGCCGTAGGTGCGAAGGCGCTCGCCTTCGCGAATGGCGGGCGCGTCCGGGCGCTCGGCAGCGCGGGCGGCGAAGAGCGACGTGACCGTGCTCCCTGCCGCTGCCCGAACCGCGTTCCCCGACTCACCCATCACGAAATGAGTGTCGGGGCACCCGACTATGACGACAATCGAGTAAAATCGATGACTATCATCGATTCAGTCGATAGAAAGCCCTGGGTTGGCTACTCCTCGGCCTTCTTGGCCTCGGGCGCGGCCTTCGCTTCCGGCGTGGGCTTCGCGAGCCCGTCGGAGCTCCCCACGAGCTTGGCCTCGATGCGCTCCACCGAGAGGCGGAGGCCCCACAGCACGAAGAGCTGCAGGAGAGAGACGATCAGCAACGGAACGAGCGCGGCGAACATCATGGCGTTTGCCCCTTTCTGGGGGAGAGCGTCTCAGGCTCGGCGACCAAACCGAAGCGCTTTGTGGCGGGCCGATCGATGAGCACCTTCGAGCCCTTCTCGCTGGACCAGCTCACGATCTTTCTCGCGGTGGTCGAGGAGCGCGGCTTCAGCGCCGCCGCGCGCACGCTCGGTCGCGTGCAGTCGGCCGTCAGCCACAGCGTCGCCAGCCTCGAGCAGACGCTGGGAACCGAGCTCTTCGACCGCTCGCACCGTCCGCTCGAGCTCACGGAGGCCGGGCGCCGACTCGCGGCGGAAGCCCGCATCGTGCTCGCCCAGGCGCGGGAGCTGCGGTCGGTGGCGAGCGCCATCAGCGGCGGCACCGAAGCGCGCCTGTCGATCACCGTGGACGCGCTCTACCCGCGGCCTGCGCTCGCGCGGGCGCTCGCCGAGTTCCACGACGCCTTCCCCGCCGTGCTGCTGCGGGTGGACACCGAGCTGCTCGACCAGGTGATCGCGCGCATCGAGTCCGGTGAGTCCGAGCTCGCCATCGCCAACATGGGGGAGACCCAGAACGCGCCGGGTTTCGACGTCCAGCCGGTCGGCAGCGTCGAGCTCTGGGGGGTCTGCGCGAGCGGACATCCACTCGCCAGCGAGCCGGCGCCGCAGCGCGCCGACCGACTGCAGCAGGCCGTGCAGGTGGTCCTCAGCGAGCGCACGGCGAGCAGCGATGACCGCGGGGTCCTGGCGTCCCGGACCTGGCGGGTGACCGACCTGCAGACCAAGGCGGCGCTCATCGAAGCGGGGATCGGCTGGGGCAACCTACCCGCCGATCTCGCCGAGCCGGCCATCGCCGCCGGCCGCCTGCATCGCCTCCATCCCGCGCCCTGGCTCGACGGCCACTATCGGGTGCCGCTGCACTCCATCGTTCGCTCCGATCGGCCGATCGGCCCGGCCGGCGCCTGGCTCCGCGAGCGCCTCGTGCTCTGAGGTGTGCATGGATGCACCGGTCCAGAACGAAATCGCTTGGTTTCGTTTCGGGGGCCCCGACGTACTGATGTCAAACGGCCTCGGGGCCGTGGAGGAGATCATGAGTCGAGTCGAGCTGAGCCGAATCATCCCCGCGTCCGCGAACGAAGTCTGGGCGGTGGTCTCGGACATCGGCGCGGTCCACGAATTCCATCCGCAGATCGTGTGCTCACCGATCACCAACGGGCAGGCACGCGGGGTGGGCGCGGAGCGGCGCTGCGAGCTGGTCGACGGGTCGGAGGTCTCCGAGCGGGTCACCGACTGGCACGAGGGCCGCTCGATGACGATCGCGATCCTCGAGACCGCCGCGCCCATCCTCGACGGGCGCGCGAGCTTCTTCATCGAGCGCGCGCTCGGGGCCTCGTCGCGGGTGACCTTCACGATGGAGTACGTGCCCGACATGGGCATGTTCAGCGGCCTGCTCGACGCGTTGGTCCTCCGGCGCCGAATGGCGCGGCTCATGGGCGACGTGCTCGAAGGTCTCGAAGCCAAGGTCACCAAGTCGGTCCCCCACTTCGGTCTAGCTGGCTGACTTCTGGGGGGATTTCAGAAATCCCCCCACTCGTCGCGAGTGAATCGCTCCTCGTTCCCCCGAAACCTAAAGCTCTCGCGGCTGAGCCGCGAGGTGCGTCCTCGCGCTTCGCGCCACGTCCTCCGAGATCGCTGAGCCCGCTTGCGGCGGTCTCAGCGAGTCGGCGAGGCCGGCCATGACCTCGGCGGCGTGGCTCATGAAGGCGCGCACCCGAGCGACTTCGCGCAGGTCTGGATGCGCCAAGAGCCAGAGGTCGGTGGTGAACTCCTCGGGCGCGGGCTCGAGGAGCACGAGCTCCGGCGTCCGGCGCGCGAAGACGTGCGGCATGAACTGCACGCCGAGCCCGCGCGAGATGGCGAGCTCGAACGCGCGGGTGCAGTCCACCTGCAGCGCGATCGGCGCGTTCGGGACGTTCGCGGCCATCCAGCGCTCGGTCAGGCGGGCGCGGGCGTCCGGTGACCACTGGATCCACGGGAGCTCCTGCAGGCTCTGATTGCGCTCGGCGAGCGAGCGGTGCGCATAGATGCCGTACTCGAGCTGGCCGACCTTGCGACCGAAGAGATGCTCCGCGGGCGAGTTCGTCAGCCGGAGCGCGACGTCGGCCTGGCGCCGCGAGAGGTCGGCGAAGCGGGTGCCCGTGGCGACCGACAGCGCGACCTCGGGGTTGGCCTCGGCGAAGCCGAAGAAGACCTCGGGGAACCAGCTCACGAACGAGTCGACCGTCGCGACGCGCAAGGGACCGCTCAGCCGTTCGTCGCGACCGCGCACGGCACGGTCGACCTCGGTCACGCGGGCCTCGATGGCGGCGGCCGCCTCGACCAGCCGCCGACCGGCGGGTGTGGGCACGAACCCGTCGGGTGTCTGGTCGAAGACCCGGGTCCCGATGTCTTCCTCGATGGCGCGCACGCGCCGCGACACGGTGGTGTGCGTGACACCGAGGGCCTGGGCCGCCGCGGTCATCGTCCCGGCGCGCGCCAGCGCGAGCACGAAGCGAAGGTCGTCCCAGCTCACGGCGTTCCCCTCATCGGAGCGTGTGTCGCCGCAAGTGCCGAGACGTAACTCGTCAGCGAAGCGTCCAATGTGAACGAGGAAAGAACTCAAGAGCGTCCCTCGAGTGCAGAGTTACACCTCAGGGACGCTCTTGAGTTCTTTCCTCGTTCACAGAGCTGGCCGATCGGTTCGGGTGATCCACCTGGCGGCAACCGTCGACGAGGGTCTCGCAGTGGTAGGGCGCCTCGGAGGGGGCGCAGGCGCCGGTGCAGGGCTCGTTGGCCTCGTAGATTCCGGGATCGCAGCGAGCCTCGGGCGTGTCCGCGACACACACCTGGAAGCAGGTGCCTTCGTAGCAGGACTCCCGGTGGTGCAGCTCGATCCCTGCGGCCTCGCCGTCGAGAATGCGGTGGGCCTCGCCTTCCGGGCCCCGAACGGTCTGCACCCGGACGCACCCACGCCAGCAACCGCAGTAGCCATGAGCCACGCAGCGCGGATCGCCGACCGGCACTCGGTCGCCGTTCGCGACCACGACGTCGGCCACCGGTCGCGTCGCGATCGCGAAGCTCTCGAGGTCCATTCGGTGCTCCACCAGCTCCGGCGCCATCTCTCCCTGGAGCGCGAAGAAAATCAGCGCGCCCTCCTCTCGCCGAGCGGGTTCCACCACGGCCCACTCCTCGTCGGTGCCGAACTGGATCGACTCACGGTCGGCGGGGGTCAGCGGCTCGGCGCCCTGCGTCTGGAGCAGCACCGCGAACGCGCGGACCGCGAGCTCGTCGGGCGCCAGCTCGCCGAAGCGGCGCATCAGCTCCGGGCCTTCCAGGAGCGCGCCCTCCCCGTCGACCGCCACGACGCGCGAGCTCGAGTGATCGGGCACGGCCCAGCTCACCCGGTAGAGCTCCAGGCCTTCCGCGGACCATCCGGTGAAACGGATCACCTCGGCGTCGGTGGCGAGCGCCGCGACCACCTCCGGGATGTCGTCGGACTCGGCGCCTTCCTGGGCGCCGCCACAGCTCCCACAGCCGCAAACCAGAACGAGAGCCACCAGCGCCCGGAGCGTCATCGCCTCACTCCCGCGTGGCCGGCAGGGGCATGCGGGTGATGGCGCCAGGCCGCGGGAAGCCCGGGTCGAGCGCGTAGAGGAACCCGTCGGGCGAGCGCGCGATGCGCACCGGGCCATCGAAGGTGTGGAAGGTGCCGACCGCGGTTCCGTCGGCCTCGAGCTCGAGCACCCGGCCGTCGCCGAGCGAGACGAAGAGGTGGCCGGTGAGCGGGTCGCGGACGAGGCTGGTCACTTCGCCGTCGACCGTGGTCAGGCTCGCGCTGCTGTCGGTCGCGGTCGACGCGAGCCAGAGCTCGCCGCCCTCGAGGGCGACCACGAGCGAGCTGCGGTTGTAGACGGTGGTCGCCAGGACCCGCGCCTCGAAGCGGTGGAGCTCCTCGCTCGTGCCCTCGTCGAGGCTGGCGCGCACGAGGTCGCCGTTGGTGCTCACGTTGCCGACGAAGAGCGTCCGGTCACGCCCCCAGGTCAGCCCGTAGGGGCCGGTGTCGAGCGCCGCGCTCCCCCACGGAGCCGTTCCGGTACTCGGCGTGGCCTCGACGACCATAGGGAGCGAGGTCGGTCCCTCGCGATCGAGGCGCGCGACACCCTGCGGGTCGGAGCCGACGCAGCCGCAGGTCGCGCAGCAGATGTAGGTGAGCGCGACCTCGCCCGGGTCCTCGGCGCCGCCACCGAACTCGCCGCCGATCGGCCGGAGCACGGCGACCTCGCCCATGTTCAGGTTCGTGACCCCGTTGGACACGGTGAGCGTTCCGTCCGGCTCGAGCTGCCGCAGGTAGTCGGTGCCGCTGATCATGGTGACCGCGTAGGCGTTGCAGACCTCGTCGAACTCGAGGTCGATGGCGCCGCCGTCCCCGCCGAGGAGGAAGTCGTCCATGTTCATGCGCTCGAGGGTCGGCGGGCTGCAGCTCCCGGCGGGCCGGTCGTACACGCAGCCGCGACCCCAGCAGTAGCTCTCGCTCGCGTCGCACACGCGCCGACCGCAGGCCGGGATCGCATCACACTGGCCGTCCACGGAGCACTCCGTGCCGGGTCCGCAGATGAGCCCATCACCGCACGGCGTCTCGGTGGCGGGGAGGAGGCCCGCGGTGCCCTCGTCGACGCAGCGGCCGCCGCTCACGTCGCAGACCTGACCACTCTCGCAGGGCATCGCGCTCGGGTCCCCGCACTCGTCGACGCAGCTCGCGGCGTCGCGGATCTGGCCGGGGCCGCAGCTCTCGGGGGCGTCCGGCGCGAAGCCATCGCTCGTGCCCGAGTCGGTCGGCGCCATGCAGGTCCCGTCGACGCAGAGCTCGGCGCCCTCGCAGTCCGCCGCGACCGCGCACTCCGGACCGTCGTCGTCGCCGCAGCCGAGGACCAACGCCAGCCCCACCATCATCCATCGAGTCATGCCCTGGTGTACCGCAACGGCGCGCGAATCGCTCGCCGCGTCGTGGAGGGGCTGGCACCATGGGCCCATGGGTGAGCTTCGTTGGGTCTGGGTCGCGTCGATTCTCTTGGCCTGTGGCGGTGGATCCGTCGGTCCCAGCCGCGACGCCGGACCGGGCAGCGACTTCGGTCGCCCGGACTTCGGCGCGGACAGCTGCACGAGCGACGGCGACTGCACCGGCGGCGAGACCTGCTCGGTCGTCGGGCGCTGCCTCGGCGCGGGCGAGTGCGGCGCGGACGCGGACTGCAGCGGCGGCGAGACCTGCGGCACCGGCTCGGGCCAGTGCCTCGCCGACGGCGCCTGCGTGGTGCCGGCCGACTGCCCGGAAGGCCAGACCTGCAACGCGGAACGGATGTGCGAGATCGGCGGCGAGTGCGGTCAGACCGTCTTCGAGACCACCCGCCTCGCGCCAAACATGATGATCCTCCTGGACCGCTCCGGATCGATGGGCCGGACCATCGGCGGGGAGACCCGCTGGGACATCGCCAAGGACGCGATCGAGAACGTCACCGAGACCTTCGACGGCGACATCCGCTTCGGCCTCGCGACCTACAGCGCGTGTCTCTCGGGCGGGTGCTCGGCCGGCAGCATCGTGGTCCCGCTCGCGCCGACGAACGCGAGCGCCATCAACGGCTTTCTCGCGCCGCTCAACGGATCGGGCAGCAGCGACGGAAGCCCGCCGAACTACCTCTGCGACTCCGGTGACCCGGAGACCAGCACCGGGCGCTCGCTCTTCGCCCTCACCGGTGACCCGCTGCAGGACGCGCTGCGCGACAACGCCGTGCTCCTCGTCACCGACGGCGAGGAGACCGCCGCCTGCACGAGCGATGGCGCGGAGGCCGGCCCCAACGGCGCGGCCGCCCTACTCGGCCAGGACGTCCCCGTGCGCACCTACGTCGTCGGCTTCTCGAGCGACGTCGACGCCGACGAGCTGAACGCCGTCGCCAGCGCTGGCGGGACCGGGACCTTCGTCCCGGCCAACGACGCCGCCGCCCTGACCGCCGCCCTCTCCGACATCGCCGGCTCCGTCATCACCTGCGACTTCGCCCTCGACGGCGCCCCCGACGACGTCTCGATGCTCTTCATCTACTTCAACGACGACCCAGCCGGCATCTCCGAGGACGGCACCAACGGCTGGACCTACGACGAGATGACCATGCGCCTGACCTTCCACGGCAGCAGCTGCGACGCGATCACCAGCGGCTCGGTCACCGACATCGACGTCGTCTTCGGCTGCCCCGGCCCCGTCATCGACTGAAGCGGCGACGCGGCCTGCGCCATCAGGCGGCGCGCTTCTTCATCTCGTGTTCCTTGGCCTCGTCGAACTCGGCGACCATGGCCTTCTTGCGTTCGGCGGAGAGCAGGCGACCGGCGAGGGGGAAGATCTCCTTCTCCTCCTCGTCCATGTGGTGGCGTAGCTCCTCGGCCAGGGTCGCGAAGCGGTTCAGCCAACCCGTGCTGGCGTAGTCCATCTCGAGGAGCTCCTCGATGATGGCGTCGGCCTCGTGGTGCTCCTTGACGGAGTGACCGGCCTTCTCCCGTCCCTCGGTGTGCTTCATGAGCTCCGCGTAGAAGACGCGCTCCTCGGCGTCGGCGTGAGCTCGGACGTCGGTGGCCAGCTTGGCGAAGAGCTCGCGGCGACCGCGGGAGTCGCCCTTGGTCTTCTCCACCAGCTCGACGAGCGTGCGGTGCTTGTCGTGGTCGTCTCGAATGCGCGCAAAGATGTCTGTGTCCATGGCGGAAGCTCTTTGCAGACCTCGTGCCAGCGGTGGGCCGACGGGCGTCGGGACCGAGCGTGGCGGACCTCGACGGCTCAGCGCTCCACCGTCGCGATTCGCCACGGGTGGCTTGGCCGCGTCGAGCGTTCGAGCTCGACGCGGCCATCCAGCGCTACGGGAGCAGCCAGGGCTCGAGGTAGGTCCAGAGGACGAGCAGAACCAAGGGCACGACGAGCCAGAGGATGGGCACGATCGGATTCATCGTCACCGTCTGGTGTGGCTCCTCGGTTCGTACTTCCTCGGGTTCCTCGGGGGTCGCTGCCGTCGTGGTCGCTCTTCGACGACGCTCGGCGCGTCGTGCTCGCCGTTCGGCCACGGTCTGGGTCGACCGAGCCGGCTCGACGAACCCTCGAGCCGCTTCCGCTTCGCTGGCGAGCTCCTCGCGCTCTTCGCGCTCTGCCAGCTCTTCGAGCTGTCCCGGTCCCGTTCCCAGCGGAACGCGACGTCTGCCCTCGCCTCGCGGGGCACTCTTCTCTTTCGATCGCATGATGGATCGCTCCCTTGGCCGCCCATCGAGGGCGGCTCGCATGAACTGTTCTTCGAGCCAACCGGGGTGCCGCTAACGCGGCGCGCTCGGTGGTGGCTCGTCGCCCATGCGAGGGATGTGACCGCCGTGTCGGGACCACGGCCGATGGCGCGCGCTCTTCCAGGCGTGCGCCGGACACGGGAGGAGCGAGTGGGTGTGACTCGGGTGGCGCCGCCCTGGAGCCCCGGCGTGCGCCGGCCGGCCGCCATCGGGGCTCCAGGGCGGCGCCACGATGCTCGCCCCGTCGACCCGCACCGCCGGGACCGCGGCGTCGGCCGGGCCCTGCGTCAGCCAGTCCTGGGCCTGCGCCGTCTCCGCTGCCGCACCCTGGCCGAGCGCGGAGGCGCCGAGCAGCAGGACGGTCCAGGAGAAGAGGAGCGCGAGGCGCACGGCGGGCACTCTAGGTCCGGGCTCGCCACCCGCAAGCAGTCGCGATGGCCGGCGAGCGTTGCGCCAAGGTTCGGACTCCTGGGAGTGTCTGGGAACGATGAAGCGCTTCCTCCCGAGCCTCGCGCTGGCCCTCGCTTGCGGCGGAAGCCCGACGCAGACCACGGAGACGCCGCGCTCCGCCGAACCCGCCGCGGACCCCATGGTGGAGGAGTCGCCGCCGGTGGTGGAGCCGGTGGTCGAAGCCGTCGCGACCGAGGAGCCGTGGACGATCGACGAGCCCCTGGTGCTCGATACGCCCACCTTCGCCCGCGCCTCGAGCGTTCCGCAGTCGGCGGACGCGAGCGCGCTCCTGGACTTTCGACCCCGGCTGCGCGCCTTCCAGAGCAGCGCCCAGCTCCGGCGGCTCGCGAACCAGCAGCGGCACCGCCGCGGACGAAGCGCTGGCTCGACGATGGCTGCGGGCTCGCTCTCGGGCCTGGGCGGTCTGAGCGCTGCTGCAGGCGGAGGCGCAGGCGCCGCGCGGTCTGCCCCAGCCGCGACCTCGAGCAGCGCCTCCGGGGACGCGGGGTCCACGACCGGCGTGACCACCACGCAGATCGCCGGCATCGACGAGGGCGACATCGTGAAGGCGATGGGCGAGCACTTCCTCGTGCTGCGGCAGGGCATCCTCTACACGGTCCAGGTCGGCGCCGAGCTCGCGGTGAAGGATCGCGTCGAGGTGGTCCCCGAGGATCAGGACGGCTGGATCGACGAGCTGCTGGTGCACGCGGGCACCCGGCGAGCGGTGGTGGTCGGCTTCGTCGAAGCCGAGAACGCGACCTACACGGTGCTGCACCTCTTCGACGTCGACGACCAGGGCGCCATCGAGCGGGGCGACGCGATCTGGCTGCGCTCCGAGGACTACTTCGACGACGAGAACTACGCGACGCGCCTCGTCGGCGACGACCTGGTCCTCTACTCGATCCACAGCCTGACCCCCGAGGACGTGTTCTCGCCGGAGGACTTCGAGGGAATGCCCGCCGACGAGATCGCGACGATGCGCGAGCAGAACCGCTGGGACGCCACGCTGCCGGCGCTGCGCAACGAGCGCGGTCGCTTCCAGCCGACCTGGGCGCCGCGCCGCATCTTCGTGCGCGCGGGCCACGTCGCGCGGACGCTGCAGGCGGTCACGCGCTGCGACCTCTCGCGCACGCCGGTCCCGTGCACCACCCATGGCGTGCTCGAGAACGGGTACGCGCGGCTCTTCGTGTCGGACACGGCGGCCTACCTCTGGGTCGAGGAGCTCGCGCTGGTGCCCGCGCCCGGGCCGGACGCGCCCGATGCGGCGTGGGAGCGCTACGACCAGGCGATGGAGGACGCCGAGGGCACGGCGCTGATCTACCGCTTCCCCCACCGGCGCTCCCGGGTGGAAGTGGCCACCGCGCGGGGCTCGCTGAGCTCGATGATGCACCTGGCCGAGCTCGACGGAAAGCTCCATGCGCTGGTCGGCTGGGATTCCTCGGACGATCCCGACGACCCGGTCGACGACGTGAACGCGGTCGAGAGCGACGCGGCGCTGCTGAGCTTCGATCTGCGGCGCTTCACCCAGCCTCTGCGCCACAGCGACGTGCGCCGCCTGCCGAGCGGCACGCCCGAAGCTGGCCGCTTCCTCGGTGCGCGCGTGGTCTACGGCTCCGGCGGGGAGGCCTTCGTGCACGACGTTCGCACCCGCGAGAGCTGGGTCAGCGACCTCGGCAGCGAACCGGTTCGCGTCGATCCGCTCCTCGGCGGGATGTTGGTGACGGTCGCCAGCGATGGCGTCGAGTACGTGACGGTCGAGCTCGGGGACCAGCCGACCATTCGTGAGCGTCGGCAGCTGGTGGGCGCCAGCGGCAGCGAGACCCGCACGCATGGCTTCTTCTTCCTCCCGAGCTCCGCGGGCAACGGGACCTTCGGCGTCCCGATCGTCCACGGGGCCGGGCGAGACTCGCGAGGCGAGGCCGCCATCGCGTTCTTCGACATGGCGAACTTCGGGACGACCCTGGCCGGGGCGCTCCGGTCGGAGGGCCACGAGGTCGAGTGTCGCACGTCCTGCTACGACTGGTACGGCAACACGCGACCGCTCTTCTGGCAGGGCCGAATCTACGCGCTGATGGGCTCCGAGCTGGTGGAGGGGCTACGGGAAGGCGGGAGCATCGTCGAGCAGCGCCGGGTCCTGCTCGAGCCGCCGCCCATCGAGGAGAACACCGAAGATTGAGATTCACCGCCCGGTGCTACTCTGGGCGGATGAACCACGTCCGCATCGCGGTCTTCATCGGGTTGGCTTCGTTCGTGCTCGGATGCGACTCCGGCGGCGGGGACACCGGCGACGCTGCCCCCGCGACCTGCACCTCGGACGTGGAGTGCAGCGACGGGATCTTCTGCAACGGCGTCGAGCGCTGCGCGCCCTCGTCGGGCGACGCGGACTCGCTCGGCTGCGTCTTGGGGGCCGACCCCTGCCTGCCGGCGCAGATGTGCGACGAGGGTGCACAGACGTGTCGCACGGTCTGCGCGGTCACCGCCGACGCCGATGGTGACGGATCGCTGGCGGTCGAGTGCGGCGGCGCCGACTGCGACGATTCGAACGCCGACCGCTTCCCGGGAGCGACCGAGGTGTGCGACGACGAGGGGGTCGACGAGGACTGCAACCCGCTGACCATCGGCACGCGGGACGAGGACGCCGACGGGTTCATCGACGCCGCCTGCTGCAACGTGGTTCCCGGCGCGGCGACGACCTGCGGTACCGACTGTGACGACGCGACCGCGTCGGTCGGCCCCCGTTCGCCCGAGACGTGCGACGGCATCGACCAGGACTGCGACGGCGCCATCGACGAAGGCGTGAGCCGCCGCTTCTTCCCGGACGTGGACGGTGACGGCTGGGGCGACCGCGACGGAGACCCGCAGCTCGGTTGCGGCGTGCCCGACGGCTTCGTGGAGAACACGCTCGACTGCAACGACGGCGACGCGACGGTGTCGCCCTCCGGCCTCGAGGTCTGCAACGGGCGCGACGACGACTGCGACGGCGCGACCGACGAGCCCGAGGCGGTGGCGGTCGCGTGCGCGTCCACCTTCGGGTCCCCGCCGAACACGCCGTGGACCTGCGTCGGCGGGATGTGTCAGACGGCGTGCGCGGCCACGCACGGCGACTGCGACCTCGAGCCCTCGAACGGGTGTGAGAGCGAGCTCGCGACCGACGTGGCGAACTGCGGCGCCTGCGGCAACGACTGCGGCATCGGCGGTCAGTGCACCGACGGGGTCTGCGACCGGGTCATCGACGTCGAGGCCGGCGCCGACTTCACCTGTGCCGTGCGATCCGGCCGGCGGAACGCGGTGTGCTGGGGCAACAACGAATACGGCCAGCTCGGCAATGGTTCGTTCTCCGGCGGCCCGACCCCCCGAGAGGTCACCGGCCTGCAGGGCGTCATCGGCTTGTCCCTCGCGACCGGGCGTGGTCACCCTTCGACCGGTGAGGACGTGACCGGGTTCGCGTGCGCCTACTGGGAAGGCCAGGTGTCGTGCTGGGGTGGGGGCGCCTACGGGCAGATCGGCACCGGCATCGCGCTGAGCACCGACTCGGAGCCGAGCGCCGTCGCGGGCGTCCCCCGGATCGACCTCGGTCGGGCGGTCGTCCTCGACGTGAACGTCGGCGGTTGGCACAGCTGCGTGGTGCAGGAGCCGATCACCAGCGGGACCCAGCGAGAGGTCATCGACTGCTGGGGCCGCAACCTCAACGGCGCCATCGAGGGCGGCGGCTCCTCGGCGTACGTGTTTCCCGAGGAGGTGCTCCTCCGGCTCCGCAGCACCCGACCGGTGATCGGCCTCGGCCTTCGCCACACCTGCTTCTTCTCGAGGAACGGCGAGGCCGCAGGCGGCCACAGCCTCGTCTGCCGAGGCTTCGTCTCGGGGACGTGGACGGACGCGGTGGACTACGTGCAGCTCGTCGGAGGCGACGACTTCGAGTGTGGGTTGGACTCCGCCGGAACCGTTCGGTGCTGGGGCGACAACAACGTCTCGCAGCTGGGGCTCGGCGACACGGCCGATCGAGCGAACCCGACCGTCGTCTCCGGGCTCACTGGCATCACCCAGGTGGACGCCGGCGGAGAGGGAGCCTGTGCTCTTCGGGATGACGGCCGCGTGCTCTGCTGGGGTCGCCAGCCCGGCATCATCCGGAGCTCGCCGACTCTGATCGACGGTGTGACGGACGTGGTCGACGTGTCCGTGGGCGCCGACCACACCTGCGCGGTCACCGCGATGGGCGAGGTCTACTGCTGGGGCAGTCAGCGGGACGGCCAAACGGGGACGCCCGTGTCGACCTCGCCGCTCATGGTCCCGACGCTCGTGCCCAACCTCTGAGGGTCGGACCGGCGCCGCACGCGGCCGGCAAAGGATGTAGGATCCGGGGGTGACCGGGGAGGTGATCGCCGACCGCTTCGAGCTCGGCCGAAAGGTCGGCGAAGGCGGCATGGGTGTGGTCTTCGCGGCCACCGATCGGGTGACCGGCGACACCGTGGCGCTGAAGATCCTCCGGACCGGCGGCGAAGCGCCCGACGCTTCCGAGGTCGCGCGCTTCGAGCGGGAGGCGTCGCTGCTCGCGCAGCTCGAGCACCCGGGCATCGTTCGCTACGTCGCCCACGGGACGAGCGACGGGAAGATCTGGCTCGCCATGGAGTGGCTCGAGGGGCAGACCCTCGACGATCGGCTCAGGCGCCAGCCGCTCACGCTCACCGAGTCCGTCGACGTGATCCGGCAGGTGGCCGAAGCGCTCGCTGCGGCGCACGCGCGCGGCGTGGTGCACCGGGATCTGAAGCCGGCGAACCTCTACTTGATGGACTCGGACCCCGCGAACGTCCGGGTCCTCGACTTCGGTGTCGCGCGCGCGGTCGGCGGCGCCGCGCTCACGAGCACTGGCGTCGCCATCGGCACGCCGCAGTACATGTCGCCGGAGCAGGCCCGCGCGGAGCAGGGAGTCGACGCGCGCACCGACGTCTACGCGCTCGGCGCCGTGCTCTACGAGTGCCTGACCGGTCACCGGCCCTTCGACGGCGACACGCCGGTCGCGGTGTTGGTGAAGATCCTCCTCGAGGATCCGCCGCCGGTGGTGGCGCACGTGCCGGAGACCCCGCCGAAGCTGGTCTCGCTCATCGACCGGATGCTCGCGAAGGATCCGGCGGAGCGACCGGCCGACGGCGCCGACCTCGCGAAGGCGATCGCCGACCTCGGTCCGGTGGAGCCGATCACCCAGGTCGCGCCGCGCGCGCCCGCGCTCGGCGACCGCGAGCAGCGGCTGCTCTGCGTCGTGCTGGTGGCCGACGTCGGGCTGCACGGGGCGTCTGCACCGACGGTGATGGGTGTGGACTCGCTCTCCACCGACCTCAACGGCGAGCTCAAGGAGCTGACCCACGCGCACGGCGGCAAGGTGGAGTTCCTGGCCGACGGATCGATGGTCGCCAGCCTCGGCGGCCGCGGGGTCGCGACCGACCACGCGGAGCGCGCGGCCCGGCTGGCGCTCGCGATCCGTGGGGTGCTGACCGAGGCGCCGATCGCCGTGGTGGCCGGACGCAGCGTGATGACCGAGCGACTCCCCGCCGGCGACGTCATCGACCGCGGCGTGAAAGCGATCGAAGTCGCCCCGAACGCCATCGACGGCGTGCGCCCGGTGCGCGTGGACGACCTGGTGCACGACCTGCTCGGCGAGGGCTTCGTCCGGAAGGGCCCCGCAGGCATGCGGCTCCTGCTCCGCGCCGAGGACGCCGGCGCGACGCTCCAGGACGCCAACGCGCTCCGGCTCCACCGGTCCACGCCCTGCGTCGGACGCCGCCGGGAGCTCGGGTCGCTGCGCGCCATCGCCGACGAGGTCGCCGAGGAGCCCGTCGCCCGCGCGGTGATCGTCAGCGCGCCGGCGGGCGGCGGAAAGACGCGCATCGTCCACGAGCTCCTCGGTCGGCTCGACGAGGACGACGCGACGATCCTCTTCGGCCGCGCCGACCCGATGACGAGCTCACCGCTGGCCGCGCTCGCGCCCGCCGTGCTCGGTGCGGCGGGCACGAACGACGCGGAGCCGCTCGAGACCCGGCGCCAGAAGTTGGCCGCGCGGGTGAACGCGGTGGTCGACGAAGACGCCGACCGGGTGACGCGCTTTCTCGGCGAGCTGGTGCGGGCGCCCTTCCCTGCCGGCGAGCACCCCGCGCTCGACTCGGCGCGACGCGACCCACAGCTCATGGGCGACGCCATGCGGAACGCGCTCGCGGACTGGCTGCGCGGCGAGACCGCGCAGCGGCCGGTGATCCTGGTGCTCGAGGACCTGCAGTGGGCGGACGCACCGAGCATCGACGCGATCGACACCTGCCTGCGGCGACTCGAAGAGGAACCGCTGATGGTGCTCGCCACCGGCCGACCGGAGCTCGAGAAGGCCTTCCCGAACCTCTGGGCCGACCGCGAGCCGATCGAGCTCCGGCTCGCGCGGCTCACACGCAAGGCCGCCACCAAGCTGGTGAAGGCGCTCTGGGCCGAGGCCGACGCGGAGACCATCGACCGGATCGTCGAGCGCGCCGACGGCAACGCCTTCTTCCTGGAGGAGCTGGTGCGCGCCCTGCGGCGCGACGCAGACGCCGAGCTCCCGGAGAGCATTCTCGGCATGGTCGAGGCGCGGCTCGGCGAGCTCGATCCGGGCGCGCGTCGAGTGCTCCGCGCGGCGAGCGTCTTCGGGCCGCGCTTCTGGAGTGGCGGCGTGGAGCACCTGCTCGGCGCGCGCGGCGTGAGCGCAGAGCGCTGGCTCGAGCTCTTCGCGGAGGACGAGCTGATCAGTGAGGCCAGCGCACGCGCGTTCGCAGGCGAGCGCGAGTGGCGCTTCCGCCAGGGGCTGGTGCAGGACGCCGCCTACGCGACGCTCACCGACGAGGACCGGCAGCTCGGCCACGAGCTCGCGGCCGAGTGGCTCGAGAACCACGGCGAGAGCGACGCGGCCGTGTTGGCCGCGCACCTCGAGCGCGGCGGCGATCCGGTCGGGGCCGCGCCGCGCTACGCGGACGCGGCCGACCGCGCGCTCGAGGCGGGCGACTTCGCGCAGGTGCTCACCCTGGCCGAGCGCGCGCTGAGCGTGGCGGACGAGCTCAGCCCCGCGCTGGTCGGCCGGCTGCGACTGCATCAGGCCGAGGCCCACCGATGGCGAGCCGACTACGGGGCCGCGGGTGAGCACGCCGACCTCGCGCTCGCGCATCTCCCGGCGGGGGCGGCTGCGTGGTTCCAAGCGATCGGCAATCGAGTCGTCGCGAGCGGCGTCGCGCGCGACATGGACGCGGTCGGTCTCTGGGCGGAGCGGGCGCTCGAGACGCAGGGCACGAACGACGAGGCCGAGCGGCTGCGTCTGGTCGCGCTCTGTCGCGCGGCCCACCAGTACCTCGGCGCCGGTAACCTGGACGCGGCGGACCGGTTGATCGCGGCGGTGGTGGCGATCGCCGAGCGGGTCGGCGGGAGCGATCCGTGGACCACCGCGTGGGTGGAGACCACTCGTGCCGCGCGCAGCCTGCACGCGGGTGCGATCGGCGACTACCTCGAGGGCACGTCCGCGGCGGTCCGCGCGTACGACCGCGCGGGCGACCTGCGCCACGCCTGCAACCAACGCGTGCGCCTCGGCTATGGCTTCGTCGAGGTCGGTGCGCTCGAGCGCGCCGAGACCGAGCTCCGAGCCGCGCTCGCGGCGGCCGAGACACTCGGGGTGCCGCTCGTGGAGGGCTTCGCGCTGCAGAACCTCGGCTGGGTGCGCGCCCTCCGCGGCGACCCGGACGAAGGCCGTGCGCTCGAGGAGCGAGTGCGTGCGCTGGGCCGCGAGCTCTCGAACGCCGCCCTCGAAGGCGGCGCGCACTACTACCTCGCGCGCATCGCGCGGAGGGTCGGCGACGCCGAGGGCGCGCTCGCCCAAGCCAAGGCGGCGCTGGCGCTCTTCGAGCCGATCCCACCGCTGCGGACGTTGACCCTGGCGGTGATGGCGCGCGCGCTGAAGCTCGCCGGCCAGCACGACGAAGCGCTCGCCCGCGCGCGGGAGGCCATCGAAGCGAGGGACACGCTCGCGTCCATGGAGGAAGGCGAGGCGCTCTTGTGGTTGGCGTACCTCGAGGTGCTGCCCTTGGACGACGACGCACGGAAGGGCGCCGAGGCTCAGGGTCGCGACGCGCTGGAGCGCCGGCTCGCGAAGCTCTCGAGCGACCTGCGAGAGAGCTACCTCGCGGTCCCCGAGCACGCGGCGCTCCGGGCCCTCGTGAGCGCCACGCCCTGACCTCCGCAACGGCTCACTCGCGCAGGATCTTCTCCATGCTCTTGCCGCGAGCCAACTCGTCGACGAGCTTGTCCAGCCGGCGAATCTCCTGCATGAGCGGCTGCTCGACCTCTTCGACGCGGACGCCACACACCACGCCGGTGATCAGCTCGCGCCGAGGGTTCGGCTCGGGGGCGTCGGCGAAGAAGGTCTTGAAGTCGACTTCCTTCTTCAGCTGGGCTCGCAGCTGTCGCTGCGAGTAGCCGGTCAGCCAACGGATCAGCGCGTCGACTTCCCGCTTCGTTCGCCCCTTCTTCTCGGCCTTGGCCACGTAGTGGGGATACACGCTCGCGAAGCTCATGCCGTAGATGCGGTGCCGGTCGGATGTCGTCACGAGCGCCTCCTCTTCCTCTTCTTCTCGCCTCGGGCGATCGCGGTCCCGAGCGCGTCGAGGCGATGTTCCCAGATCTGGCGTGGAGAGGTCGAGCGTGTCGGTGTCCTCGGGCTCGTGTCGGTGCTCGCGGGGCGATCCTCGAGACTGTAAGATCGGCGTGTTCCGCTCGTTGGGATGGCATGACCTCGAAGACTCCGTCCACCGATCGCCTCCTCCGCCGCCTGATCCAGCGCGGCATCGTCCGCTTCGCCGGAGGCGCCGGGCTGGTCGGTGGGCTCGCGGCCGCGCCGATCCTGCTGGCATGTAGCTGCCCGAGCTGGACCGAGTGGCACGTGCGCACCTTGCCCGAGCAGCACGTGACGTCCGAGGAGCTCGACGAGGAGACCTGCAAGGAGCTCTGCCATGGTCAGGCGATCTCCTGCCGCTACGGCCGAACGATCCCCGAAGGCGCCACTGCCCACGCCCTCGGGCGCGAGTCCATCCCGGAGGGCTACGAGGAGCGCGGGCCGCAGGGCGAGCCGGTGGTGATCTGCGAAGTGAAGGTCACCCAGCCCTGCAGCATCGGCCGCCGGCCGGAGGGTCTCCGCGACGCACGCATCGCGGGCCGCTCGGCGCTCGGCACTCACCTCGCGCAGGCCGCGCACCTCGAGGCCGCGGCGGTGGTCGCGTTCCTGGAGCTCGCGTTCGAGCTCGAAGCGCACGGGGCGCCCGAGGCCCTGGTCGCCGCGGCTCAGCGCGCCGCGCTCGACGAGGTGCGGCACGCGGACACGATGGGTCGGCTCGCGCGCATGCACGGCCACCCGCCGGTGGTTCCCACGGCGACGCTGGGGCAGCCGCGGTCGCTCGAGACCGTGCTCCGCACCAACCGGGTCGAGGGCATGGTCGACGAAGCCTACGGCGCCGCCGTCGCGGCGGTTCAGGCGAAGCGCGCCGCCACCCCGCTCTTCCGTGAGGTGATGGGCACCATCGCTCGCGAGGAGAACCGCCACGCGAACCTCGCCCGAGCGATTCACGGCTGGGGCACGCCCAAGCTGGCCCGCTCGGTGCGCACGCAGCTCGAGGACGAGGGGGGCGCCGCCCGCGAACGGCTCGCGGCCGAGCTCGCGGACGAGTCGCCGACCCCCGAGCTGGGGATGCCGAGCGCCACCGAGGCGCAAGCGATGGTCCTGGCGCTCGGCTGATTCGACGACCCCGATTCATGGCCGGCGGATGCCGAGCTTCTTCATCTTCGTCTGGAGCGTGGAAGGCGGCAGATCGAGGAGCGCCGCCGCTCCTTCGGGCCCGTAGATCCGCCCGCCGGTCCGTCGGAGCGCGTCCTCGATGATCGAGCGCACGGCATCGTCGAAGGTCTCGCCGCGAGCCGGGCTGGAATGGTCCGGTCTCCAGCGAAGCGTGTCGCCGCTCATCAGCAGAGCGCGTTCGAGCTCGTTGCGGAGCTGGCGAACGTTCCCGCGCCAGCCGTGGCCGCGCAGCGCATCTCGGGTCGCGCGATCGATGGTCGGCGCCGGTCGCCCCTGGGCCAGCGCGAGCTGCGCGAGAATGGACTCGGCGATGGGCAGGACGTCCTCGCGCCGATCCCGCAACGGCGGGATCTCGATCGGGAAGACCGAGAGCCGGTAGTAGAGGTCCTCGCGGAACGACCCTTCGGCCACTCGGGCCTCGAGGTCGCGGTGGGTGGCCGAGACGATCCGCGCACGGAACGGTACGTCGCGCTCGGCGCCGACGGGTCGCACGCGACGCTCTTCGAGCGCCCGAAGGAGGCGCGCCTGGGCGTCGAGGTCGAGCTCGGCGACCTCGTCGAGGAAGACGGTCCCTTCGCCCGCTGCGCGCAAGACCCCCTCGCGGGCCGTGGCCGCGCCCGTGAAGGCACCGCGCTCGTGACCGAAGAGCTCGGCCTCCAGCACCCCGCTGGCGAGCGCACCGCAGTTGAGCGCCACCCAACGACCGCGGCGACCCGAGAGGCGATGAATGGCCCGGGCCACGCGCTCCTTGCCGGTGCCGGTCTCGCCGAGGATCAGCACGGTCGTGTCGTGGGGCGCGGCGATCCGAATCAGCTCGTTCACGCGCGCCATCGCGGGGCTCGGGCCGAGCAGCCCCAGGTCTTCGGCGGTGAGCGTCGCGACGCTCTTCCGCAGCGCGAGCACTGCGTGATTGGAGCGCCGGCTGGTCGCGGCGAAGCGCTCGAAGCGATGGAACCAGGTGCTCATCAGCTCGGAGAGCGCACCGAGACGCCGCAGGTCGGATCCACCGAGGCTCGCGTCGCTGAAGAGGGTGAGCGTCCCGGCATGGACGCGCGAGCCGCGGACGCTGCCGATCTCCCACTGGTCCTCCCCGACCTGGAGCCGAAGTCCGTGAATGCCTCGGGCTTCGAGAATCGCGAGCCACCCTTCGAGCATCGTCGCGGGTCGGGTCGCTTCGGCAGCGATGCGGGCGAGAGACTCGAACATGCCCACACCGGTATAACGGTGATGCACCGGCATACCGGTGTTGGTGCTCACGTCGACGCCGGAATCACTGGGGTTCCGAATGGCATTGCCCATGCACTACCGAGGGCATGGCGTACGTCATCACTTCAGCCTGCGAGACATGCCTCGACGCCGCGTGCGTCGACGTCTGTCCCGTCGAGTGCATCGATGGACCCGAGCCCGTCGAGGACATCCGCGGTCGTCCGAGACCGGGGCTCCAGCTCTACATCGACCCCGAGGCGTGTATCTGCTGCTCGGCCTGCGAGCCGGAGTGCCCGGTGGGTGCGATCCTCGAAGAAGGAGTCGCGGGCGCAGAGGAGGCGCGGGAAGCGAACGCCCGCTTCTTCATCGATCGCCAGGAGTGAGCCAGCCCTTCCGTGAACCGCGGGAAGCGCGGGTCGCCACTGAGACGGGAGGATGACCCGTGCGCTTCAGGTTCTCGTCTTCGGGGCGCTCGTTGGCTGCGTAGCCCGAGCCAACGAGTCGAGTCACCGATCCTTGCGAGCGGCTGACTCTACGCCTGCGCAGCCCGGACGACGGGCACGTTCGTCTGCGCGTGGACCAACGGCTCGTCGGCTACCGCCACCACGGCGCCCCGACCACTTCCCGACCCCGCCGATGCAAGGGCGCCCCTGGACGCCACCAGCAAACGTCGCCCCGGCACTACTCGAGCTGTGCACCATGCTCTTCGACGAGGTCGGTGCGCCGGACCCGCGGGGGCTCCCGCTACACGAGGTGGTGTTGGAGACGCGGCCTCGCTCGGAACAGCGCATCGCACCGTCCAGAGAGCTGGGCTGGGTGCTCCCCGGCGGTCACGGGGGTCGGAAGTTCGTGATCACGTTGGGCGGTCAGATCGAGTGGGCTGCTCGAGTGGGCGACCGAGTTCACGATCCTCGCGCCCTCGATCGGAACGCGGTCTGGTTCGCGGAGGGGATCGCGCTCGCGTTCGCCGTGCGGTCGGGGATGCAACCTCGGCATCCACCGCTCCCCCTGGTTGGAGCCGAGGTCTACGTGCGTGAGTGGTCGAGCTACGGAGCGCTCCAGGCCTTCCTCGCCTTTCATCGGGGTGACACCGACAAAGCCCGAGCGACGCTCGAGATGCTGTTGCCTGCCGCCCGCGACCCGCGCGGCCTCGCCGACTGCGAGCTCATCGGCGGCCTGCTCGCCGATCTGGACCGCCGCCGGGACGCTCGGCCACCTTCGACGGCCGATGGCCCGCCACCGGCCCGAGCACGAACGCTCATCGCTCGCCTCGAGCAGATGACCCTGCCACTGACTTCCAATCGCTACGGTGAGATCGAGCAGTCCGAGGTCGGTCAGCGGCTGATCGCGCTGGGGGACGCTGCCGTGGAACCGCTGATCGAGGAGCTCGAGTCCGGAGTCCGACTCACCCGAGTCGCGCGGATGAGCGAGGGTTGGGTGGGACTCCGCATGCTCAGTGTCGGTGAAGTCTCGCTGGTCCTGCTGGAGCGCATCCTTCGCCGTTCCTTCGGTGACCCGTTCTCCGTTACCCGAGCCGGCGACGTGGCGCTCCAACATCGCGTCGCTGCCCAGGTCCGGGAGCACTGGACCCGATACGGCGCCCTACCGCTCGTCGAGCGATTCTACCGGGAGCTCGCCAACGACGAG
The DNA here is from genome assembly GCA_017644045.1 of Deltaproteobacteria bacterium. Classification (GTDB taxonomy): domain Bacteria; phylum Myxococcota_A; class Polyangia; order Polyangiales; family Houyiibacteriaceae; genus UBA1660. The sequence goes on along the minus strand of JAEPMI010000003.1, from coordinate 654,255 downwards.
CTCAGGATGGCCGAGTGGTCCGCCGCGGCCGTTCAGCTTCTACTGCCTCCGGATTGGCTATGGGTCCCAGACCTGCGCGGCGTCTGGCCGCCGCCCGGCATGGACAGGTCCCCTTCCCACCTCGGCGAACCGCTGCGGGATGGACGTTCCCCATCGGTGAGCGACCTGCTCCGACGACGGCTCGACTCGATCCGGGAGATGGGACCGAAGGAGTGCGCGCTGATGGCTGCGGCCACTCGCTGGGATCCAGACTCGCTCGCGAGCGCGGTCCTCCCGCTCATGTCGCGCGCGTTCGACTCGGAGCGCTGCTACGCGCTGCTCGACCTGGTGATCCAGCTGCGCGAACGCTCGCCGACCGTGCTGCGGAGGTACGTTCGGTGGCTCGAGTCTGGGGAGGGGCCAGATTATCATTCGGTCCTCGACTCGCTCGAACCGTTCCGCGACGTGGAGCTCGAGCCGCGGGTGGAGCGACGCTTGCGCAAGCTGCTGAATCGCCGGAGCTGGCGGGAGGCGCTGGACCCATTGTGGCTGAACGGCGATTGCGCCGAGGTCCCGTTGGTGGGTTGCTGACCTGCCAGGTCGAGTAGGCTGAGCCGAATGCTTTCCTTCGCGGCCCCTACGGCCATGACTCGCTTTCTGGCTCTCGGACTCCTCCTGCTGGTCGCCTGCGGCGACGACGATGGCTCGACCATGGACGACGGTGGAACGACGCCGCCAATGGACGCGGCGCCGGTCGACGCGGCTCGCGTGGACGGAGGCTCCGAGGAGGAAGTCGACGGAGGCACGACGCCCGGCGAACCGACCTGGGTCGCCGTGGGCAACTGGGGCTACCGCGCGGCGACCACCGACGGGGTCGAGTGGACGGTCACGCAGGGCGAGCAGCAGGCCAGCGACCACACGCCGGACCTGCTGCGCGGCGTGGGCTACGGGAACGGCTGGTTCGTGGCCGTCGGTGGCGACCGCAACTCGATGGTGATGCGCTCGCGCGATGGGGTGAGCTGGGAAGAGGACCTGCACCCCGAGGGCGGCCAGTGGAAGGGCGGCGTGGCCTACGGCGCCGGCGTCTGGGTCGCGGTCGGCGGCGTCGGCACGATGATCCTCTCGAACGACGACGCCGCAACCTGGGAGCCGGTGGACACCCGGCTCGGCGGCGCCGGACGCGCCATCACCTTCGGCGGCGGTCGCTTCGTGGCGGTGGGCGACGGCGGTGTGATCGCGACCAGCACCGACGGCCTGGAGTGGAGCGAGGTGGACACCGACGCGGGCGGCCTCGGCTCGGTGGGCTTCGGCCACGGGCTCTACGTCGCGACCGGCAGCAGCTGGAACGGCTCTGGCTTCGACACCTGGTGCTACCAGTCCCCCGACGCCAGCGACTGGAGCGACTGCCCCTTCGACTCGGCGCGCTACCGCAGCGTCTTCTTCACCGGCGGCCGACTCATCGTGAGCACCGACGAAGGCTACGAGCACACCTCGGACGGCGAGACCTGGACCCACTCGGACGCTTCCATCCCCGCGATCGCGTTCGAGGCCGAGGGCCACTGGGTCGGCGTCGATGGCGACCGCCGCTACGCCGGCACGGACCTCGAGTCGCTCACCCGAGGCGACAACGCCGAACGCGGCGCCCGTGGCTTCGCCTTCGGCACGCCATGATCTTCTGTCCTCAGACTCGTTCGAGGTCGACGGCGAAGTAGCGCTTGCTTCGGAGCTCTCCCTCGACCCTCAACCAGTAGGTCCAGCGCTCGTGCTTCCCGTGCCAAACGGTGCTGGCCACCTCCCCCGTCCGAGGCGTGTTGCGGCCACCCTTGGGGAGCACCCGCACGGCGGTCCCCTCGGGGAACGCCGGATGCTTCCGGTCCACGTCGTCGGTTGGCTCGTCGAGTGGATGGAAGCTGAGCCCCTGCCTCAGCTCCTCCGCCCATCCAGCGACCGTGTCGGCGGTGGCCTCGAGATCGCCCTCGAACGAGCGAGAGGCGTGGTTCAGCCCGGGCGGGACCAGCTCGACGGCGAAGGAGTCGCCGGCCTTCCAGAAGACGTGAATCCAACCAAGCCGGTCGTCCCGCCGGGCTCCGTGCTTGTCCGTCGTAATCCGGACCTCGGCCAGCGAGGTGACGGCGAAGGCCCAGGGGACCCGCTCCGCCAGCGCGATCAGTAGGGGCAGGAGCGCCTGGTTCCTCTCGCGCTTCCAGTGAGAGGCGTACATCTCCTTCTCGAAGGTCGGGACGAGCTTGGCGTCGGCGAGTCGAATCCACATGGCTACTCGTCTCCCGAGTCCTGTCCTCGAGAAGCACCTCGTAGCGCGCCGTCAGAGTCACCCGCGGCTCGGGTATGGTTCCGCATGGGCATCGCACTCTACGTGGAGCTCGAAGACGAGCATCCGATCAACCACGTCCTCGGTGACCACGGGAAGACGCTGGTCCGCGAAGGCGAGACGTTGCAGGAGCTGGTCGCTGAGCTCGGATGCCAGCCCCTGGAGGCGTTCTGGTACCACGGGGAGGTCGACCTCCCCCCAGACTTCGATGGTGATCCGGACTGGTTGGCGGAGATCGCCGAGGAGGCCGGATTGCCCGTCCTCTGGTTCGATCCGGAAGAGGGGCTGAGCTCCGTTTCTGCGCTGCGGCAAGGGACCGAGCCCGGCTCCCGTCTCGATCTCGCGCTCGAGGCACTCGGCCAGGCGCTCGATGTCGGGCGGCAACGAGGGACCCGGTTCCACTTCTCCTTCGTCCACTGAGCCACCGACGAACGCACCGCCACGGGCGAACCACGTTCGATACCGGATCCAGATAGCCGGAATGGATCGGGGCTTTTCGGTCTCCCGACCCTCCGCTAGAAAACTGACACTGACGTCAGCGCCATGCGGGGGAGCCCGCGGATGCAGGAGGGGGCGCCCATGAGCGAGTCGAACGAGACGATTGACCCGGTGCACGATCGCACTGCGCCGATCGTGATCGGTATGGACGTGGGATCGACCACGGTGAAGGCGGTCGTCGTCGACCCCGAGAACCGCGAGATCCTGTGGTCCGACTATCAGCGACACCACACGAAGCAGCCGGAGAAGGTGCACGAGTTCCTGCTCCGCATCGGCAACTGCTTCCCGCAGGTGAAGCGCGAGGACATCCGCCTCTTCGTGACCGGGTCGGGCTCCAGCCCGCTCGCGGGACCGATCGGCGCGAAGTTCGTGCAGGAGGTCAACGCGGTCACGCTCGCGGTCGAGACGCTGCACCCGAACGCGGGCTCGGTGGTCGAGCTCGGCGGTCAGGACGCGAAGATCATCATCTTCAAGGAGAACGAGGAGACCGGCGACAAGACGGCCTCGTGCTCCATGAACGACAAGTGCGCGTCGGGCACCGGCGCCACGATCGACAAGTGCATGATCAAGGCGGGCATCGATCCCTACGAAGCCGCCAAGCTGCCCTTCGACGACAGCAAGCTGCACCACGTGGCCGCCAAGTGCGGCGTCTTCGCCGAGACGGACATCGTCAACCTGGTGAAGACCGGCATCCCGGCGAACGAGATCATGTGCTCGCTCGCCGACGCCATCGTGATGCAGAACCTCTCGGTGCTCACGCGCGGTAACACGCTGCGGCACGAGGTCATCCTGCTCGGCGGGCCGAACACCTACCTGAAGTTCATCCAGCAGTGCTGGCGCCAGCGCATCCCGGAGACCTGGGCTCAGCGCGGCTGGGAGTACCCGAAGGACGTCCCGCTCGAGGAGCTGATCCGGGTCCCCGACAACGCGGACCTCTACGCCGCGTTCGGCGCGGTCGTGTACGGCCTCCACGAGCCGGCCGAGGTCGGCCTCTACGCTGGCATCGAGGGGCTGCGGAAGTACATCGACGAGGGCCGCAAGGAGCGCCTCGGCGAGAGCGCCGGTCCCGCGCTGGTCGCGGACAAGACCGAGCTCGACACCTTCAGCGACGCCTACCAGATCCCGAAGTTCGTCCCGGCGACCTTCGAGAAGGGCGAGGTCGTTCGCGCGGTCATCGGCCTCGACGGTGGCTCGACCTCGAGCAAGGCCGTGCTGCTCGGTGAGAACGGCGAGGTGCTCCGCAAGGCGTACACGCTCTCGAAGGGCAACCCGATCCAGGACACCAAGGATCTCCTGAAGGAGCTCCGCGACGGAGTCCACGCCGACGGCGCCACGCTCGATATCATCGGCTTCGGCGCGACCGGCTACGCGGCCGACGTGCTCGAGGAGTGCGTCCGCGCGGACGTGAACATCGTCGAGACCGTCGCGCACATGATGAGCGCGACGCACTTCTTCGGCGACGTCGACGTCATCTGCGACATCGGCGGCCAGGACATCAAGGTCCTCTTCATGGAGAACGGGGACATCAAGTCCTTCAAGCTCTCCAACCAGTGCAGCGCCGGCAACGGCATGCTCCTGCAGGCGATGGCCGACCAGTTCGGTCTGCCGGTCACGCAGTACGCCGAGACCGCCTTCGAGGCGGAGCTCGCACCGAAGTTCAGCTACGGCTGCGCGGTCTTCCTGGACACCGACCGGGTGAACTTCCAGAAGGAGGGCTTCTCCAAGGAGGAGCTGCTCGCCGGGCTCGCCCAGGTGCTCCCGAAGAACGTCTGGCAGTACGTGGTCGGCGTGCCGCGGCTCGCGGCGCTCGGGCGCAAGTTCGTGTTGCAGGGTGGCACCCAGTACAACCTCGCCGCGGTCAAGGCGCAGGTCGACTACATCAAGGAGCGCGTGCCGAACGGCGAGGTCTTCGTGCACCCGCACACCGGCGAGGCCGGCGCCATCGGCGCGGCGATGGAGACGCTCCGAGTCGTGACCCGCAAGGGGCGCTCGACCTTCATCGGCCTCGATGCGGCGATCGACCTCGAGTACGAGTCGATCAACGACGAGAGCACCACCTGCCACTTCTGCCCGAACGAGTGCTCCCGGACCTTCATCGACGCCTACCGCCCCGATGGTTCGACCAGCCGCTACATCAGCGGCTTCTCCTGCGAGAAGGGGACGGTCGAGTCGAAGGAGGCGATGAAGGAGCTCGTGAAGGAGCGGAAGCGCCTGATGAAGGAGTTCCCGAACCTCGTGGACTACGAGGGCAAACGGGCCTTCATGACGCAGCAGGGCGTGCAGAAGCTCCCCGAGGCCGGCACGCCGATCGTCGACTCGGTCCCGAAGAAGACCTTCTGGGGCCAGCTCAAGTACGAGAAGGTGGAGCGTCCCTTCGAGCGCTCCAGCGCCGAAGCGCAGGCGAAGCGCGACAAGATCCGCATCGCCATGCCGCGAGTGCTGAACATGTACTCGACCGGGCCCTTCTGGAAGACCTACTTCGAGGTCGTCGGGCTCAAGCGCAGCAACGTGATGTTCAGCTCGCCCTCGAGCGAGGAGCTCTTCCAGGCCGGCGGCAAGTACGGCTCGGTGGACCCCTGCTACCCGGCGAAGGTCGTGCAGGCCCACGTGCACGAGATGCTCTTCGAGACGCACCCGAAGAAGCCCATCGACTACATCTTCTTCCCGATCCTGACCCACGTGCCGGGCTTCGTGGAGGAGGCGCAGGACAAGGCGAGCTGTCCGATCGTCGCGGGTACCCCCGACGTGATCAAGGCCGCCTTCACCAAGGAGAAGGACTTCTTCGCCGACCGGGGCATCGAGTACCTGGCGCCGGCGATGAGCTTCGAGGAGCCGACGCGGATCAAGGACATCATGTTCCGGACCTTCGCGGACAAGCTCGGCATGACCCGCGACGAGAACGACTTCGCCATCGAGGAAGCGTTCAAGGCGATGGACCGCTTCGACGCGGACGTGCAGCACAAGGGCAAGGCGATCCTCGAAGAGGTCGAGGCCGAGGACCAGGTCGCCATCCTGGTGATCGGTCGCCCGTACCACCTGGACCCGGGGCTCCACCACGGCATCCCGGACGAGTTCCAGGTGCTCGGCTTCCCGATCCTGTCCCTGCGGAGCATCCCCAAGGACAAGAAGTGGCTCGCCAAGTACTTCGAGGGTGAGACCAAGAGCGTGCCGGCGGGTGCCACCAGCGTGGCCATCTCGACCGACAACCCGCTCTCGATCTCCGACGTGTGGCCCGAGAACTACTCGGCCAACAGCGCGATGAAGGTCTGGGGCGCGAAGTTCGCGGCCCGGCACCCGAACGTGGTGTTGCTCGATCTCTCGAGCTTCAAGTGCGGCCACGACGCGCCGACCTACGGCATCATCGACCGCATCGTGGAGCGCTCGGCCGTGCCGCACTCCACGCTCCACGACCTGGATGCGAACAAGCCCGGCGGCTCCATCAAGATCCGGGTCAAGACCTACGCGCACAGCCTCAAGCTCCACACCGAGCGCCTCGAGGACGTGTCGCGGAAGAAGAGCGAGCTCGCCCGCCGCATCGACGAGAAGCGGCTGGCCCTGCTCGAGCTGAAACAGAAGCAGCTCAGTGAGCGGCGCCAGAGCGACCAGCGAGTCGACGCGCAGATCACCGAGCTCCGCGCGAAGCTCGCGGCCTACGTGCCCGAGGCGCGACCCGAGGAGCAGCCCTCGAGCGGGCTCATCCAGATCGGGATCAAGAAGAAGAAGAAGTCCAACCGTCAGACCGCCGACGTCGGCGCCGCAGAGTGAGTAGAGGGGAGCAGAATCATGGGTAAGCCCAGCGACAAGCAGAACGACATCGACATCGACGCGGAGCTCGCACGCTTCGAAGCCGAAGAGCGCGCGCGCCTCGGCCTCGACGACGGGCCGAAGGAGCAGTGGCAGGACACGATGACGTCCGCCGAGTTCTTCGCCTCACAGCGAGCGAAGACGACCATCCTGGTCGGCGGTCTCACGATGGCCCACGACTACCTGGTCGAGGGTGCGCTCAACGGCATCGGCTACGACGTGCGCGCGCTCGACTGCGCGGACAACACCTCGCTCCGCTACGGCAAGGAGTTCGGCAACCGCGGCCAGTGCAACCCGACCTACTTCACGGTCGGCAACCTGGTGAAGGAGCTCTGCCGCATCCGCGACGAAGAGGGCCTCACCGAGCGCGAGGTCGTCGAGCGCTACGCCTTCCTGACCGCCGGCGCGTGTGGTCCGTGCCGCTTCGGCATGTACGTCACCGAGTACCGCAAGGCGCTCCGCGACGCCGGCTTCGACGGCTTCCGCGTGCTCCTCTTCCAGCAGACCGGCGGCATCAAGCAGGCGAGCGGCGAAGAGGTCGGCCTCGTGCTGAACCCGAACTTCTTCTGGAGCATCGCCAAGGCGCTCTTCGTCGGCGACGTCATCAACGTCATGCAGTACCGGCTGCGTCCCTTCGAGGTCGTCCCGGGCAGCGTCAACGAGGCCATCCAGGCCGTGAAGGACGAGGTCTACGGCGAGCTCAGCAAGCGCGACGCGAACGGCGACTACAGCGGCAACGTGCTCAAGGCCCTCTGGCGCGGTCGCAAGATCCTCCAGGGCATCGAGCTCGACCGCCTGAAGCCCAAGCCCAAGGTCGCCATCATCGGCGAGTTCTGGGCCATGACCACCGAGGGTGACGGCAACTACCACCTGCAGCGCTTCCTCGAGGAAGAGGGCGCCGAGGTGAACATCCAGGTCCTCGCGAACACCCTCCTCTACAACCTGTGGGAGTTCCGCCACGACACCCTCGCCCGCGCCGAGCTCCATGGCGCCGACGAGTCCAAGTTCGGCCTCGAGGGGTCCGATTTTGGGCTCACGATGGCTGGGCTGTACTTGGGCGAAGCGGCGCTCCGCGGTCTGTGGAACACCTTCGCCGCCATCCTCGGCCTCAACCACCACCAGCACCCGAACATGGACGAGGTCGCGGTGGCCGGGCACAGCCACTACAACGTCGAGCTCCGCGGCGGCGAGGGTCACCTCGAGGTCGCGAAGCTCATCCTCAACGTGGCCAAGCACAAGTGCCACATGACCCTCAGCGTGAAGCCCTTCGGCTGCATGCCTTCGAGCGGCGTCAGCGATGGCGTGCAGAGCGTCATCACCGAGCTCTACCCCGACGCCATCTTCTGCCCCGTCGAGACCAACGGCGACGGCGCCGTGAACTTCTACTCCCGCGTGCAGATGTACCTCTTCAAGGCGCGCCAGCGGGCGCAGGAGGAATTTGCTGCGGCGCTCGAGGAGCACGGCGTGACCGAGGAGCAGGTGCGTGAGTACCTGCGCGAGCACCCGCGGATGAACCATCCATTCGCGCTACCGCCTCATAGGGCGGCGGGGACGGCGGCTGACTTGGTGCACGAGGTCGCGCCGTACATCGGGAAGGGCCGCTTGGGTCGGGCGGCCGTTCGGGCGCGCCGGACGGTGGAGGGCGCTCGCACTTTCGCGACGAAGACCTTCCCGCAGAAGGCTGGGTCCGTGCGCAAGGTCGTGCCCTACCTTCCGGCCATCGTCCGCTTCGCTGCGGCCGAGGTCGGTGAGAAGTACCCGCGGACGCGGGAGATGTTCGAGAAGCTCCTGGCTCAGGCCGTGGAGCTGACCGAGGCGCAGCAGCGGAGCGTGGCGCAGGCCGAGAGCGCGCCGATGCCGCGGGCGGAGAAGAGCGGCGGGCTGCCTGTGATGGCGTGACGCGCTAGCTCTGGCTCATGTGCGAAAGGGTGGCTCCGCGGAGCCACCCTTTCGTCGTTTGGGGCTGGGCTCTCCAGGCCTCGGTGGACTTGCTGGGTCTGGAGGTCTCGCCATACTCGCAGGCCAGGCTAGCCGTGACAGACCGGAACAAGTTCAACCCGTACCCCGACGAAGCGACCATCCGGTGTCCGAGCTGCGGCCAACGGGCCACGTTCAGGCACGCATTCTCGATCGTTCAGCGAAGAGACTGGCCGACGTGGGAGTCACGACTGTGGCCGTCATCGCGCGTCGGCGATTGGAACGGTGAGAACCGATGGCGTCCCGGGCAGCCACCTCCGAATTGGAAAGGGTGGATCATCATCGAGCACGACCCTGAGCTCTTCGAGTGGCGCGCCCCGAGCGACGGTTACCGACGAAGCGATGACGGCATCGTGCGCTGCGAACGCTGCATCGGCCGTGCGGCGCATCGCCTACGTTGGCCGGGAGACGCCTGGTATCGCTTCGAGGTCCGACGCGGCTTGCTGTGGGCCTGGTCTCGACCCCACGCGGTCGCGATGCGGGACTTCATTGCTAGCCACGAGCGAAAGCGCAGCGCTCACGGCTACGGCTTCTTCCTCAGCCACATCCCGGCCAAGTTCCTGCAAGCCAAGGAGCGCGACGCGATCGTCGCCGCCATCGACTCTGGTCTGCGCCGACTCTGAGAGAGCGGCGGGAAGAGGGCGCGCGGAAGGGTGCCCGCGTTCACTAGCTCACGGAACCTCGCACGCCCTCAACACCGCGAGCGCTGTGTCCGCCCACTGTCCGTAGTCTTCGAACAAGTAGTCGACGTACGTCCGCATGTAGAAGTCCAAGTATTCCCAAGGCCTCGCTCTTCGGGCGAGCTCGGTCGGACCAAGTCCTGTGGGTCGACTCATCCAGTGTTGGTTCGCCCATGTCGCCAACCAGTCGCCCCAAGTGCGCCAGGTCGGCGTCATGTCACGACCGTCGGGGTCCAAGAGGTCGAAGCCGGTCCAGAGGTCCCCACCGCTGAGGACCAGGTGCGTCTCCGAAAGGAACGGGAAGAGTCGCGTCTCCAGCCAGCCGCTGTTCTCGGCGTTCAGCTCCGATTCCTCCCTTGGAGTCTCACCGAAAGGCAAGAGATACACCTGATGCCTCCGCTGGGCCTGCTCCATCAGACGCTTGGCCTCGGCGAACGCGGTGTCCGAGTGTGCGGCTTCGAACACGATCGAGACGAAGGGGCAGCTGCGATCGAGAGCAGCCTGTCGTGTTTTGGCGGGAGTCATGGGTCGTGTCGGCAGGATCGGATTCGGACAGCGCGAATCCTCCGTTGCTGCCGGCCAGGTAACGCCGCAGAAGCGCACCGACAAGTATGGGGGCAGCTGAGCCCTCTCCGACCCCGCGGTCGGACAAAGGCGGCGCCCTGCCTACGATGGCAGGATGTCGTGCTCTGGCTCACCAGCGAAGGGTGGCCCAGGTGCGCCGGCGTTCGTGGTCTAGGATGGACCGGTGAAGTGGCAGCTCCCCAAGCTCATCATCGGTAGGGACCGAACCGTAGACGAGCTCGTTTCTGTCTTCATCGACGAATGCGACGCGGGACGGCTCGAAGAGCAACCCACCGCCCCGATCGAAGCCTCCAGGACGATCGTCACTCACCTGGTCGCTGGCACCGACGAAAAGCGGGGCCGTGTCATGGCCCGATGCCATCTACTCTCCGGCGCCCTACGGAGGTACGTCCCCCAGTTCGGCAAGCCCCAGCCCGCGGTGAGCGACCTGGAGGTGCTCGCGACTCTGGATCCCACGAGAGCCCGGTGGCCGCTCTTCGTGTTCGGCTACGGGCCGAGCCCCGACGTACTCACGGAGGTCGCCTCGGTACAGCACATGCCCGGAGCTGAGGCGACGGTCATCTCACGCTGGGGCAAGCTGCCTCTTGGCAAAGCACTGCATCGGAGGTTCGCGCCAATGATGGCGGCTTGGCAGTCGCAGAGTCTTGCTGAGGCGGCACACCTCATCGCGAATGCCTCGAGGCCGGAGCTCGAAGCCGCTCTGGCACGGCATTGGCCCGCGAGCGATGCTGCGATCTACTTCCGAATCGACGCATCGACGCTGGTGGAGCGACTGAGCGACGTGCCGGATCCGATGTTGCGGGGGCTCGCGACGATGGACGAGTTGAGCCTGGGCGACCTCGCTCACGCCCTGACGACAGAGGAAGAGAGGGGCTACCACCTCTAGAACTGGCCTGGCGCTTCAGCTCTGGCTCACGAAAGGTGGCTCCGCGGAGCCACCCTTTCGTCGTTTGGGGTCAAGGCTCCGGCCGTCGAAGCTCGATACGAGAGGCCGGATCGCCGTCCGCGCAGCCAGAGATGCAGTCCGCTTCGACACCGACCGCATCGAAGCTGACATCATCGTCCGACACGCGGAAGACGAAGGGCACGTCCAGCGCTCTGAGGCGCATCGTGAGTTGCGGAGGTTCGCCGGCGAGCGCGGGCGGATCGTAGCCGGTCGGCGCGAAGATCGGTCCGAACCGCTCGAACCCCTCCTCTCCGCGGCGATAGAATCCAACGAACCAGTCGTTCGGGGCATCGTCAGCGATAGCGAAGGCCCTGACCGCTCCCTCCAGCTCGAAAGCATGGCTTGCATCCAGGGCGTCTCGTTGGCTGGTGAGCGAGCCAACATCGAGGGAGTCCGGCAGCCCGGAACCCTCGGACTCGGCCGCACGCTGGGCCATCTCCTCGAGCGCGAGCTGCTCACGAGCTCGGCGGGCGGTCTCCGAATCGGGTGCGTGGATGGGATCTCCGTGCCCAGACAGCGCTCCCTGGTTGCGCCATTCCTCGAACAGAGGCCACGTGTAGACGGCCCCCACCAGGACCCCGACCGATGCGACCGTCACCGCCAACCCCCTCCAGTTGAACTCGAAGCTCCCCCCGTCGCCTTCGCCGTCCGTCATGGCGGCAAAGGCTACTACGGCGCCTCAGCATGGCGTGATGCGCTTAGGTCTGGCGCACGCACGAGAGGTCGCTTCACGCAGCCCCCTTCGTCGGGGGACACCACCACTGGTCAGCTCTCGTCGCCAACCGGCAGCCCGACGTGCGTGTGGCAGACGAAACACCGGGACCGCCAGTCGGGCACCGGATAGCTGCAGCTCGGGCATCGCCGGTCGTCGCCGAGCTTCTCGGAGCTCAACGAGCGCTCGATGGCCGTTTCCCGCGTCGACCACTCGAGCGCCTCGATCTCGGCAGCTGTTGGTGGTGACACCCGACCGAGCACGGGCGGTCGGAGCCCGCCGGGATCTGGCTCGGCGCGAGCAACGCACTTCCCCTCGATGGCTCGAGCGATCGTCTCCTCATCGGTCCGGCAGAAGTAGACCGACTCGTTGCAGGCGTTGCAATGCCGAACATCTGGCTGATCAGTCTCCGCGAGGTCCGTCCACTGCTTTGGGCACTCGTAGCTGAAGCGCGCCGCGGGACAGCTGCGCACGGTGCGCAGGGAACGGAGCTTCGACTCGTCCATTTCGGTCACGAGCACGGGATAGCAGAGTGGTGTCACCATCGCCCGACCGGCGGGCGGAGAGCAGCGCTGGTGTCGCCGATGATGGCGTGACTCGGTAGCTCCGGCGCCGCACGAGAGGTGGCTCCGCGGAGCCAATTCTTGGCTCTTGGAGGAGCGACGAGCACGACGCGCTATGCTCCAAATGATGCTGGACCTGCCGTACAAGTTCCGATGCGCCGTCTGCGGCGGGCGTTGGAGCTCGACCCATCCGGACCAGGGGCCATGTAGACGCTGCACAATCGAGCGGGTGAAACAAACGCTCACCCAGGACGACTGGAAGCGAGTCGACACACTGCTCCGTAGGGATGACCGGTTGGGGTGTTTCGATGTGATCGAGCAGGCCGCGCCTGACGACTTCGCGTTGGGCATCGCGCAGCAGATCGTGGATGAACGCCGGCGCGATCTCGGTCTCCGCCTACGCCCTGCTATCGCCGAGGTGACTCTCGACGCGGTTCGCCAGGCTGCGGGCCCACACGCGGAACGAGTCGTCGCCATAGAAGCCCTCTGGGACGGCGACACGCACGGGTGGTTCGTAGTCCTGCTGGCCATCACCCGAATCGACGACGGCGATACGCCGTTCGGCGAAGTGCACCTAGCGACACTCGCGGATGAAGACGGAGACGCGCGGCTCTTCGCAGGAAAGGCTCCTAGCTGGCCCGAGGCCGCAAAGGCGACAGAGATCGGAGACGATCTAGCGAAGGAGCTCGGAGTCCCCTTCTTCTTCGCCTCGCCCGACTCCCCGGACGACGAAGCCGAGCGGTGGTGGGATACGGCGTGAAGACCCCTGTGGACCACTCGGGCTGGCGTCCCGTCTACGTGCTGGAGTGCTCGCAGGTCGCAACTCAGAAAGAGTTCTGGCAGCTCTACCTAGCGCGAGTGCCGACCGTCAACGCCGAGTTCTTCGGGCGGAACCTCGATGCTTTTCGGGACGCCATCGCCGGCGGCCCTGGTCGGCCGGGGAGGCCCTGCTTCATCGAGGTACTGAACACGGAGAAGCTCCAAGCGAAGTCTCCAGCCTTCCTCGAAGCGCTCCGAGAGATCGGCAGGGACGCGAAGTCCGAAGGCAGTGAGGTGACCATTAGCTTCTTCCAGCCTGGCCAGATGGAGAACGGCTTCGTCGGCCTCTATCAACATGAGTCATTCATCTCGGAAGAGCTCAAGGGCGCGGTGATCCACGCTGCCGAGGCCTTCGAGTCGCCGGGTGGAGCATGCTGGCGTCTGTGCATCGGTCTCGAAGGTGAGGTCTGGCATGCGTTCTACATCAGCGCAGGGACGACGTTCTGGGACTCCCTTGATGAGCCGAGGCAGGCGGACAGCCGAGAGGACGTGGGGGACGGCGACGTAGTTCGCAACATCGCCGAAGAGCACGCCCTCGTGGGAGAGGTCGTCACCGGGGTCGAAGCTCGGGGCAGCGAGGGAGAGCAGTGGCTCGAGGTGCGGCTGGGGAGTGGACGACGGATTCGATTGGAAGCCATTGACCCAATGGACCTCGACACTGAGACACTCCTGCGGGTGCTCCCGGCGTAGCCACATGACCCTCAGCGTGAAGCCCTTCGGCTGCATGCCTTCGAGCGGCGTCAGCGACGGCGTGCAGTCGGTCATCACCGAGCTCTACCCCGACGCCATCTTCTGCCCCGTCGAGACCAACGGCGACGGCGCCGTAAACTTCTACTCCCGCGTGCAGATGTACCTCTTCAAGGCCCGCCAGCGCGCCCATGAGGAGTTTGCCGCGGCGCTCGAGGAGCACGGCGTGACCGAAGAGCAGGTGCGTGAGTACCTGCGCGAGCACCCGCGGATGAACCATCCGTTCGCGCTGCCGCCGCATCGCGCCGCCGGCACCGCCGCGGATCTCGTGCACGAGGTCGCGCCGTACATCGGCAAGGGTCGTTTGGGCCGGGCTGCTGTTCGCGCACGCCGCACGGTGGAAGGCGCTCGGACCTTCGCCACGAAGACCTTCCCGCAGAAGGCTGGCAGCGTCCGCAAGGTCGTACCGTACCTGCCGGCGATCGTCCGCTTCGCGGCGGCCGAGGTCGGTGAGAAGTACCCGCGGACGCGGGAGATGTTCGAGAAGCTCCTGGCCCAGGCCGTGGAGTTGACCGAGGCGCAGCAGCGGAGCGTGGCGCAGGCCGAGAGCGCGCCGATGCCGCGGGCGGAGAAGAGCGGTGGTCTGCCTGTGATGGCGTGACGCGGTAGCGCTGGCTCACGTACGAAAGGGTGGCTCCGCGGAGCCACCCTTTCGTCGTTTGTGCGACTCAGCGGACCAGTCCCTGCTCCTATCTTCGCTCTCTGCGGACGCCGACATGGGGTGCACGGAACGCAGCATTGGAACCGCATTGGAGGCCCTACTGCTCTCTCGCCCAATCATCTATCCTCAAGTCCATGCCGATAACCTTCAAGCTTCCCGAACGCTTGGTCGGTTTCTTCACAGGGGTTCAGGACGGGAACATGGCGGAGGTCCTGACACGGGAACTGATACCGCCTACTGCCTACGAGCGGACTCAGCACCGGCTTGAGCAGTTCCAGCGGACCGTGTTCGTGCATATTCCGGGGCTGCCCAACCCCGCCAACATCGGCACCCTGCTGGTGACCATCAACCATGACCTCGAGGGGACGGCATACCTCGGCAGGGAGCTGAAGGTCGTGGGCATGGCCACCGCGCCTGGTCGGGCTGTTGAGGAAGGCGACCCGGTCTACCTTCAGGACATGAAGGGACTGAGGTCAGTTGACCTGGGCGTGGAAGTCCCTGCGACCTCTGGCGTGATTCTGGTCATGGCCCATGAATGGCGCCGAAGCCTGTTCTATGATCTCGGACCTCTGGACGTGACCGCGCCCAAGCGCACGTTTCCCCTCGGCGAGGTCCTGGCTCAGCAATTCTTGATGCTGCTTGATTTAGTGAGTCCCGACGCTACCGCCAAGCAAGTTGGTCGAAAGCGGCTAGATGAGATGGCTACCGGGCTACAACGACTCCGCAAACTGTTGAAAGATCAAGTCACAGCCGAGAGTGAGTACCAGGAGCTACTTGAGGCTCACCCGTGGATGCTTGGCGGAGAATACAAAGCGATACATCGCCATAGGCCCCTGGACGACAAACGTATACCCGACTTCACCGGCGTTCGGGCATCCGACGAATGTCGTGACGTCATTGAAATCAAGCAGCCGTTCCTGAAACTGTTCAAGTCAGACGGGACGTTCGGCTCGAACTTCAACGACGCATGGAATCAAGCCTGTGGATACTACGCATTTGTGCGGGAGTGGCGGGATTACCTAAACCGTGAGAAGGGCCTCCGGTTTGAGGCTCCGCGATGTAGACTGCTGATCGGTCACAGCCTCGACGCCGAGCAGCGGCGGGCATTTACCAGCCGAGCTCTACAGGCTGCCCACATGGGCCTAATGTCGTACGATCAGCTACTAGCGCAAGCGGAGCACCTCCTTGAGCTAATGTCTAGTGCGGGCGAACGCCTAATAGATGGTGAGACTCGCATGACCAAGAGTGTCAAGAAGAGCACCGACGAGAACAGTGCCAAGAAGCGCGCCGCCAAGAAGAGCCCCTCCAGGCAGACCGCTAGGAAGGCCGCCAAGAAGAAGGTCACCAAGAAGAAGGTCACCAAGAAGAAGGTCACCAAGAAGAAGGTCACCAAGAAGAAGGTCACCAAGAAGAAGGTCACCAAGAAGAAGGTCACCAAGAAGAAGGTCACCAAGAAGAAGTCCGCAAAGCGCTCCGAGCGGATCCGCTCCAAGGAGAGCGGCAAAAAATCTCCTCCAAGGTAGCGACGAGGAGTGGAGAGCTAAGGATGCAGTCCCGGAGAACATCGGCAGTGACGCAACCATGATTGTGGTCAAGGTAGATAGGAGCAGCAGCCAAGCAGTCGGCGGGTGCGGCCCTGGACTTCAGGTCAACCAAGAGGCATGAGTGGAGGCCGCACAGCTCGTGGAGGGTTCGCTTTTCAGGACCTTCTGCAGATCCAGCGCATGGTCCGGTTCCTAGTGCGCGCGCGTGCCGCTGAGGCACGCGGGGAGCAGCGGCCTAGCTCCCCCTCCTTCTCTGTTGAGAACTCGGTCGACGGCACGTCCGAACCGGAATGGGACCTGGTACAGGAGGGAACCAGAACCGTTGCAGAGGAGGTGAAGTCAGGGGCAGTTGAGGCAAGGGACCGCCGGGCACTCTGGAGGCGAGTTCGCAAGACATTGGAGAGCAGTCCCGGCAGCCGGTTGATCGTGAGGCTGGCAATCGATTCCGACAACCCACCCGACAACTTGGCCTACTGGCGGGCCCTCTCGTCAGAGTCAAAGTCGGCGACCCCCGCGAACGTGCCTCGCGTCACCTCCGCGGAACGACTTGCACAAGAAGCCCTGTACCTCCTCACTGCGCCGGATGACGGCGCGTCGGGCGCACCGCTATCGCAGGATAAGGCGCGGGAGCTGCTGGCCGACTTCGAGCTGTTCGAGGAGTTCGGACGGCAGTCGCTACGTGCTGCAATTGAACGGGACCTCGGCCTCCTGTCAGTGGACCTAGGTGTTCGGCAACTCCGTGAGTTGGCGCTCGGATTCGTCGGCGAGAAGGCTCTCGCCGAAAGTGATGCGGAGCGCCGTTTCACTGCTGACGACTTCTTGTCCCACGTCCAGGTGCTCGACCGCATAGCCCACGTCGAGCGCACGCAAGCCAAGCTGCTGAGCTCAATGCTGAGTCCTGCTCCCGACCGACCCGCCAAGGGAGGGCTTGACTACCGAGACTGGAGAGCAGTGCAGCCACACGCCGCAGACAGCATGGCGGTGACCCCAGCGCTGGCTGCCATCGTCGGAGCAGGGGGCCTCGGCAAGTCGGTCGTGATTCAGCAGCTGGGTGCCGAGGCGCGTGCCGCCGGCGACAGGGTGGCGGTCCTACGGGGTGCTGACTTGGCCGGACTGCGGGCCCAAGATCTGGAGGCCGCTCTGGGCCTGGGCGCGTTTCTCGCCGATGTGGATGGGTCGTCGCTATTGGTCACCGTCGACGGTCTTGAACACGCTCCTAACCCTGCGGCCGTTGTGGGCGCGTTGTCGCGAACGTCGCGTGGCGGTACGCGGATCGTGGTGGCATGTCGGGAAGTCACCTGGCGGGGCTTTCGCGACCCACTGGTCAAGCGCTGGCAGACAGTTCGTCTCGAGGCTTGGGATTCAGCTCACGTACTACAGGCACTCGGCGACGAGACTGCTGATCCAGCGCTCGTCGAGGTACTGTCCTCACCCCTCCTTCTGGACCTCTACCTACGGCTGCCGGGGCGAGAACCTTCAGTCGCGCGCAACCGAACGGCGCTGCTGACAGCATACTGGGAAAGCCGCGTGTTTGGGGCGGGCCTGGCGGCCAACACCGAACGTCGTAGCCTGCTACTCGAGATCTGCGAGCGCGAGTCTGAGGGGTTGTGGCGGCACCACGGGTCAGGACATTCCCAAGCCGCAAGCGAACTGTGCTCTGAAGGAGTGTTTGAACCAACTGGCGCTGGCCAGTTCGCATTTAGGCACGACCTACTTCGCGACTATGCGATGGCTTGGTGGGTGCTCGACGCTTCGGGCGTGGACGGGCGCCTTGCCCGCCTGCGTTCTATCCAACGTGGTCGCGCTCAGTGGGGGGCCGTACGAGAAGTGCTTTCTCGCCTGCGAGACAACAATGGAGGCCTTATCGAGCTTCAAGACCTGCTCGGTCGGTGTCTGATCGATGGGGACACTCGCCTGCGGGGCGCCGTCGCCGACGCACTAGCAGAGCTTCCGGCGAACGTTGCTCCGAAACTGAGCACCCTTGAGCAAATCCTGGCTGGAGATGGACGGATGTCCACAACGCTGGGGCGGGTGTTGGATGGAGCACGACTCCACACGAATCGCTCCTGGCTGAGATGGCTATCTGAGCTTCCTGACGACGTGGGCTGGGCGGAGCGACAGCCCTGGCTCGACGACGGGATGCTCTTGAAGATTGCAGCACTTTCTGAGGTACTGGACCGCCAGGTTAAAGACGTCCACGACCGAGACCTCGCTGCGGTTGCGCAGCGCCTCCGCAACTGGTCATCAGCACCCAAGTTTGAGCAACTCAGGACAGACGTGAACGGCGGGGTGTGGCGAAGCCTGATACGCACTGCCTTCAAGCATGCTGCCACGGACCGGACGCTCGCTTGGGCCTCTTCTCTGACATCAGGATGGCATGCCCGGCTAGGGATACTCGACGAGCTTCCGACCATCGCTGGCCGCGGACGTCGACTAGACTCTACGACGTTACTCAACGTCTTCTTGGCGGCCGCCGGTCTCGTGGAGGTGAACGGGGTATATGTCTCAGATGTCGGCGCGCCCCCGCTGCCTAACGGCGAGTACTCGATCATCGAAAAGGCCTTGCTGAGCAAGGGCCGCGGACTGCTGTACCTTGCCCCTGAGTCTTTTGTATCTGTCGCAGCTGGCCTAGTTGCTGGCAGCGCGGAAGAACGGCTAAGAGAATGGCGGGTGCACCTCGCGGCGATTGCTACCGCTCTTCCTGCCCCACCAACTTCGGAAGCGCCCGCAACCAAGTATCATTTGGCCAGAGACAAGGTGCGAACTGACTTGCTCCCTGCAGTTCCTGCCCCTTCGAAGTTCACTCCACTCGTCCGAGATGCAGGTATCGATGGCCGCGGGCAGGCACTAGGCCCACACTATCAACACCTCCGTCAGGCTTTGGGATCGCTCTTCGACCGTGACCCCGCTGGCGGCGATTTACGTGGGAGCTTCCTCAGGCCGGTACTCCGTTCTCGAAGTGCCCTCGCCCGCCATCTACTTCTCGGGGCCCTGATCAGAAGGCCTCAGCATCACGAGCTGCTAGACGAGATACTGTTTGAGGAGAGGGCGTATCATGAGCCAAGTCTGACGAAGCCACTCCACGAGGCGATCAAGGTGCGGTGGAGAATGCTGACCCCCGGGGGCCAGCACAGGATCAAGAATCTCATCCTAGGTACCGTCAGGTCAGAGCACTGCAATGGGGTCTACGTAGCCGGTCGTCTGGCAATGGCCGTTCCGGACACAGATCGATCGGAGGAGCTTGGCACGCTTGTGGGAGTTGCGGAGCTGGCGCCACCGCCGGTCGCTGGTGAAGGAGCGACGGAGGTCACATGGGGTGCGCCAACGCCGCAGTGGCCACGCGTGGACGCGATGAGCAAGGAGTCTCTCGCCAAGTGGCGCGAACTTGCAGGAGTCGTGTACGAAAGAACACCTGTCGCTGGGAGGGAGATACTTCGTCTAGTCGAGTCGGTGCTAAATGAGGACCTTCCAAATCCGCGTTCACCCCAAGACAGCTGGGTGTTGTCAGTCGTCCGCGACGCGCTTGCGGGCCTTCGGCGGACCGACCCCGAGATTCGTCCGCCCCGCGAGTTGCTATCTCGGTTAGCCGAATGGACTCTCGGTCTTTGTGAGGTGCTCGAACCCTATGACGCCTTACGGGACGGATCGGGAGATGAATCGGGACAGGAACCAGATCTGGATTCTCCCTACTGGCGCGCACTTAGGGCCACCGATGAGATACTAGCTAGAGATGAGATGCGCGGCGCAGCTACATGCCGATCGTCGTTGCTGGCTGAACTGCATCGGCTGATTGGCGGCGGCGATCCTGTGCTCATCGGCGGAGCTCTGTCGACGATTCGAGCGTACAATTGGGCATGCACGATCGAGTCACGAGAACTGCTCGAATCTGCGTTGGATAGGCAGATGCCCAACAGTGGCATTCGCGCGGCGCTATGGCTGCTGCGAGTGATTCCATATGAGCGTCACATCCATATTCTTAGCACTTGGATTCAAGAGATGGGTTCTCTGCCAAATGCGGGGACTGGACTTCGCGAAATCGGCGAGTTCGTGGGCGTAGCTGCTGTGCACCGAGACGCCGACAACGAAGCGTTGCCACACCGCGATTGGGCACTGAGTTTCCCATCGGTCGGGCCGCTCGCAGACAATGGACACCGCGCTCGCTTCGCAGCCGCAATTACATTCGGCGCCAAGGACGCTCTGCTGGCGGGAAACTCAACCCTCGATGACTTTGCCTCTCTCGCCACCCGTATGGCAGAAGTCCGGGAGACTTGCATGGGAGTGGAAGACGATGGCTTCGTGATCTTCCTTCTGCATCCCCTCGCGCACGCACTAGAAGGGAAGGAGCACCACCATGAACCGTCGGAGATCTGGGCAAGATTGCAACCCATCGTCCAGCGCCTGATGGCGACGGGCGCCGCCCAGGATGTACATGCTGTAGTCTTCGCCCTTCGTGAACGAGCCGTCGTGGACGAGCTAGGAAGCACAACCCTCTCGCCGCTTCTGTCTCTCGCGGCTGACAGGGCTCGTAGCGAAGAAGACATCACAACATGGACGGCGGCCAACTCATGGTGTGAGATTCTGAACTATGTCTGTGAGCTGGCAGGCCATCTCGCGGAGGTGGGCTCACAAGAGGCGAAAGAACTGGTGCATGAGTGCCTACAAGAGTGGGCTGACCGTGGTCACAGCAAGGCGCTAGAGACGCTGGCACGAGTGCGCAGTACTTAGCGCGCGGTTAGGCGAGGGGCTCCGCAAACCATGACGGTATCAGGGCATGCCTGCCCGCCGCCGACCTGGCATGCGTCGCGGACCGGAAGATGCCGTTCTGAGGTCCCCGGCCAGCGGATAGCGGCCAATGGCCGGCGGTGACAGGGATTCGAGATGCGGCGGCTTCGCTCCGCGGCGTCCACGCCCTCCGCCGATAGCTCGCCCCCCCCTCCGCCCGCCGCGGCTACCGTGCGTTCATGCACGCGCCCTCGATCGGAACCATCCACCAGCGAGGGGCCACTCGGCGCGTCGCTCCCCTTCGCTGCGAGGCTGTCTCCCTCGAGCGCTACTCGATGCTGGGCACGAAGGTCCTCGACATCTCCGAGACGGGGATGCTCCTCGCCGCGGAGGGCGACCCGGGGGACCTCCACGAGCTGGTCTTGGTCCACCTCTTCGACGGAGCGTCCGAGGTCGTCGCCCAGGCGGAGGTCGCGCGCGTGCTCCGTGGTCGACGACCGCACGACCGGGGAGTCGCGCTGGGCCTCTCCTTCACTCGCGCGGGTGGCCACGCCTTCCGTCGGCTCATGGGCCGGCTGCGCGGGACCCCGCCGCCAGTGCCCAGGCGCCGCCTTCGTCGCGACTACGCCTCCGCGGTGGCGGCCATCGCGGGGGAGTGAGCCGCAATCCGAACGCGGGACAGCGGCCTCGACAGGAGGCGGCCGCTGCTGAGCCTTTTAGAAGCATGCCGAGGAGCTGGTCCGCGGGCTCGTTGACGGGGCCCGTCGTAGACCTAGGATTCTTAGACTGCGATCACCGATGGGCAGACAGCCCACCTTCGCTATGTCAGTCGCAGGTGATACACACCGCGGAGTCGATGGTGGTCGAGCAGTCGACCTCCTGTCGCGTCTCTGCGTAGCACCGGTCAGCGTCGGCCCGGTCATCAAGGCAGAAGTCGCACCCTCGATAGCTACAGAGTTGTGAGAACCCGCAACGATCGGGGTCATCCATACAGCCCGAGGGTACCCGGATCGGTGACGATTCGAACTCCACACCCCTGACCAGGCATCTTGCACAGTCGTCTGACGCACCGTCGATAAGCGCAAGGCACTCCGCCTTGCATGCTTCCGCGCTGGAGGCGCTGCAGGTGTCCCGGGTATCCGTCGGCGGCACGAACGTACACGCTCGTTCACACCGGTCGAGCATGGGCCCAAAAGCGTCTGGACTACCACCCCCAGAACTTCCGCATCCAACGATGATCGCAAGCGATAGCGAGCAGACTATTCGCATTGCAGAGGCATACTAGGGTCAGAAGTTCGACGCAAAGAGGGAAACTACGAGCATCAAGTGCTCGAGACCCTTCGAATCGACTCTCCAGATGCATGCGGTCTCCCTCGAGCGCTACTCGATGCTGGGTACGAAGGTCCTCGACATCTCCGAGACGGGGATGCTCCTCGCCGCGGAGGGCGACCCGGGGGACCTCCACGAGCTGGTCTTGGTCCATCTCTTCGACGGCGCGTCCGAGGTCGTCGCCCAGGCGGAGGTCGCCCGCGTGCTCCGTGGTCGACGACCGCACGACCGGGGAGTCGCGCTGGGCCTCGCCTTCACTCGAGCGGGTGGCCACGCCTTCCGACGGCTCATGGGCCGGCTGCGCGGGACCCCGCCGCCGGTGCCCAGGCGCCGCCTTCGTCGCGACTACGCCTCCGCGGTCGCGGCCATCGCGGGGGCGTGATCGGGCCCAGGAGCTATGCTCCGCCGGATGCGTCCCCGAGCCATGATCCTGTTCTTGCTCCTCACGGGTGGTTGTGGACCAGCGCCGGCGCCCGCTGAGCCGAACGAGCAAGCGGCACCGCCTGAAGACACGGTCCCGGACCGCTCCGAGGAGCCCGCGGCCCTCGAGTGGGGCTGCCAGGTCGACGAGCGTAGTCCTCGTGTTCGCTTCGCTCGGTGCGGTGAGGTCGAGCTCCGCGTCATGCTGACCACGACCCTCCGCGGCGAAGCAGGGATCGCGCACTACAGACAGCAGGTGGCGGAGGATGGCGCGGTGGACATCCAAAGCGTGTCGGTGGAGGGCGCGCCCGGGCTCCGCTATTCGATTGGAGGGGCACCTTGGCTCGTCGCAGCCTCGGACGACGGGCTGCTCCTGGTCTGTCGCGAAGAGGACACTTCTGCCGGGCTGTGCCGCCAGCGCCTCGCGCACATCATCCTCGAAGGGCTGCCGCCGGAGATTACCTTCGACGGCAGCTCCTACGAGCTCGCGGGAAGAACCATCAACGTACCGACGAGCTGCCAGCCAGGAGAAGACAACCGGGTCGTTTGCCCCAGGGCGGAGTTGCACTGGCGAAGCGGTGTCCCGGGAGAGCAGTGGGATCGCTCGCCCGACCTCCTCGAAGCGCTGCTCGACCGCGTCGGCCCGACTCGTCGCGTCGACGGTGCGGCGTGCCAGGTCTTCGGGGTGGAGGGCCTGGGCACCGGCTTCGTCATCGAATCGGCCGACGTGACGGTGGTGCTCTGTCTAGCGACGGTGGAGGGAACGGCGGTAGCGGCCCAGTGCAACCTGCGAGGCGAGCAAGACACATACCCGGAGCCGTGCACGCAGGTCTTCGGGAGCGGAGCCGTGCCGGATTTCGAAGACTGACGAGCAACCGGTCTGCAGAACGAGGGCGCGCAGCGACCCAAAGTGCTGGGCGGATCGTCGACGGTTCGTCATGGGAAGGGCGCCGCGGGTAGCCACGCCTTCCGTCGGCTCATTGACCGTTCCGGCGAGACTGATCGGGCCTCTGCACCTTGCTCTCGGACGCGCTCTCTCGATGGCTCCGCGGAGCCACTCTCAGTGTCACACCCCCGCGCTACTTCGTCCGTGCGCGCGCGGACGCACCCGCGCGCGGAGGAGGGACGGATGGGCGCAGCACTATGCCTGCGAGAGAGTCACGAATCGTACGGGCGACCGCTTCGCGCGGTGCTCGATCGGGACTCGGCACATGAAGCCTTGGTCGCCATCGCGCGGCGGCGGGCGGCCGACGACGTGGCGCTGCTCGAGCCGCTGCTGATTGCGGCGGAGACTCGTGCTTACGAGCTGCTCGGGCTCGGCTCCGTTCACGAGTACTGCGCTCGGCTCTTCGGCTGGGGTGGTCGGCAGACTCGGGAGCGGCTCCGCGTGGCCAAGGCGATGCGTTCGCTGCCCGAGATGCGCGAGCGCTGGGCCCATGGCGAGCTGACCTACACGGTGGTGCGGGAGCTGACTCGCGTGGCGACGCCAGCGGTGGAGTTGGAGTGGATCGACTGGGCGACTCGGGACGGCGTCCGCCGGACGGGGCACGAGGTGCAGCAGGTGGTGATGCGCCATCGGCGTGGGGCGCGGCCCTCCGACGCACCCGCGCCCTTCGAGGAGCAGCGCGTTCGCGTGGTGCTGGAGATGAGCGGTAGCGAGGCGTCGCGGCTCTCGGAGGTGCGGAGCGTGGCCGCGCAGCGGCTCGGTCACTCGGTCGACGACGAGACGCTGGCGAAGATGCTCTTCGACGCGTTCCTTCGAGGCGGCGACGCTGGCGAGCGGGAGTCGTCGCCGCACCAGGTGAAACTGACGGTGTGTGATCGCTGCGGAGCTACGGAGCGGCAAGCGGGAGCCGAGGGGCTGGTCCCGGTCGACCCAGTAGTTGGCGCGGTCGCGCTCTGCGACGCGCAGGTGCTCCGTGCTGGCGAGCGCGCGACGCAGACGGTTCCGCCGGCGACTCGGCGGGCGGTGCTGCGCCGGGACGAGGGCAAGTGCGCGGTGCCCGGCTGCCGGCACGCGGCGTTCGTGGACGTGCATCACATCGAGCGGCGAATCGAAGGTGGCGGCCATGAGATGGGCAACCTGGTGAGCCTCTGCTCGGTGCACCACGACGCCGCGCATCGCGGGCGGCTGGTGGTGCGGCGTCACGAAGGCGAGCTCCGCTTCGAGCGGGCGGACGGGCGGCCCTACGGCACCATCTCGGGTGCCGCAGACACGACTCGTTGTGCGAGCGCGTCGCGACACTTCGAGGCCATCGTGGCGGCCACTGGCAGCGAGCGCTTCGCTCGAGAGGCGCTGCGGCCCGGGGCTGGAGATGCGGGACGCTCGCCCGAATCGACCGCGCGCTTGGCTCCGCGGAGCCAACCTACCGAGGCTGCGCTCCAAGACGAACTGGCTCCGCGGAGCCACATCGAGGGTGCGCTCCGGGAAGAAGTCGCCGGGCTGCTCACGTCGATGGGCTATCGGAAGCGCGAGGCGGACTGGCTGCTCGAACGCGCGCTCGGTGGCAACGATCTACCGGAGGACCGCGCGCCTTCGAAGGTGGAGCTCCTGCGGGCCGCCCTTCGTGCGGGTCCGCCGCGAGTGGAAGTGAGGAAGGGAGGGCGCCGAAGGAGGTGATTCGCTCTCTCAGCGAACCGCGAAATCAGCGAGCGCCTGCGTCGAGCCGTCGGTGATCGGTGAACACCCATCGATTCGGGGCGGTCTCGGTCGCGATCAACAGCTCTTCCTCGACCATCGTCTCGCCTTCGTAGAATCGCGCCCGCACCTGCCCGCGCTCGGGGCCTGCAGCGCTCTCGATACGGGCGCCGCGGGTGTGCAGGCCGAGGAGCTCCGCCACCGTATCGGACTCGACCGCGTGCTCGAACGCGAAGAGCCGTGAGAACGAGATCGCCGCCTCCACCGCCGCTTCGCGATCGCCGGCGGCGACGTGCTCGGCAAAGAGCGCAGGCAGCGAGCTCAGCAGCTCCGCGAGAAGCTCCGCCGGAACGCCTTCGCCGCGCTCACGATCGTTCGGCTCTCCACCGAGGTGATCGACGATGCCGCTACGCGCCGACCAGTTGTCTTCGATCACGCTGAGCGGGTCGCCACGCTGCAGGGTCAACCCGATGATGTCGTCATCGACCACCTGCCCGTTGGGAGCGATCGCGGGCCAGACCAGTACGACGATGCGGTCGTCGCGCTCGAGCTGGGCGAGCGGCACGATCGTCCATCCCTCGAACATCGCCTGCGAGTGGACCAGCTCGGACACATCGGGCGAGAGGATCGGCTCGATGGCCGAGCCTTCGTTCACCGCGCCGGCGACCGCCTCGTCCGGCTCCTCGGCCCCTGCCGTGACCGGCTCGGGCGACGGTTGCTCTTCGGGCGCGTTGGAGGCGCAGCCGAGCACCAGGACGATCATCATGAGACGCATCGCCGGAGCGTAACTGATCGCGATCGCCGGGAGCGCGGGACCGAAGACTGTCGCCGAGTGCCCGCGGTCCGTTTCGCAGCGAGAGCTTGGCGCGAGAGCCGCTTCGACCGGCGTGCCGGCGATGAGGGGCAGACGCCGCCCGAGCCGACCGCGCGCTTGGCTCCGCGGAGCCAACCTGCCGAGGAGCCGCTCCGAGAAGACGTGGCTCTGCGGAGCCATGTCGACTCGCCCCTCCGCTGATAACTCGCGCCCCTCCGCCCGCCGCGGATACCTTGGCTTCATGCACGCCCCCTCGATCGGAACCATCCACCAGCGAGGGGCCCTACGGCGCGTCGCTCCCCTTCGCTGCGAGGCGGTCTCCCTCGAGCGCTACTCGATGCTGGACACGAAGGTGCTCGACATCTCCGAGACGGGGATGCTCCTCGCTGCGGAGGGCGACCCGGGGGACCTCCACGAGCTGGTCTTGATCCATCTCTTCGACGGAGCGTCCGAGGTCGTCGCCCAGGCGGAGGTCGCCCGCGTCCTCCGTGGTCGACGACCGCACGACCGGGGAGTCGCGCTGGGTCTCGCCTTCACCCGGACGGGTAGCCGCGCGTTCCGCCAGCTCATGGGCCAGCTGCGCGGGACCCCGCCGCCGGTGCCCAGGCGCCGCCTTCGGCGCGACTACGCCTCCGCGATCGCGGCCATCGCTGGGGCGTGATCCGCTCCTCATCCACCCCATCCCAATCGGCGCTTTGCCGGTGCAGTATCCTGGCGTGATGGGGTTCAACCCAATCCGTTCCTCTGAGCGACGCTTCGAGGTAGCCCCCGGTGTCCGAGGACGTATGGAGCCTGCTCGCCTCCCCATGCGGCCGTCGGTCCGACTGCGGCGAGAGCCGCCGGCCCTCAGGGGCAGAGGTCGGTCAGCTGGATGGCGGGTGCGCCGCCGAAGATGCTCCACCAGATCGAGGCCGTCCACGAGCCGGTGCCTGCCGAGAGTCCGAAGCGATAGCGATCCCCCGGGGTCACCCGGAACGGGCAGGGTGTCGAGGTCGGCCCGCAGTCGAGCGTCCCCGAGGAGCCCACGATGGCGCGCACCGTCGTCTCGTTGGCCGCGGTCGCCATGTCGTCGGGGGTGATGGTGACGGTAACCGCCTGGGTCACGGTCGTGGAGACCGTCCCGTTCAGGCGCGGCAACAGGTTCGCGGCCGTGTCGATGATCGGATCGGAGAGGCCCGTCCGGAGGTGGCGGAAGTACCCGGTGTTCTCGGTCTGGCTTCCATCGCTTCGGCGGTAGAAGACCCACTCGATGGCGAAGCCGTTCTTCCCGAGGGGTGCCCCGAGGTCGCGGCCGATGTTGCCCATGTACGGCGGCGCCGAGTCCTCGATCAGGTAGAGCGCCCAGCCGTCGCCGACGTTCGACGCCGTGCCTCGGTTCGCCCTCAGGCTCGTCGTGATCGTGGCGGTTCCATGACCCATGGTGAACGCCGGTGAGGTGATCGCGCCGGCCGCGTTCGGCTGGTCGCTCCGGATCAGGCTGTAGGTGTCGGCCCCTTCCTCAGCGACGCCCTCGATGGCACGGCCCGACGCGGTGATCGCCACCATCCGGTCGCTGGTCGCGTAGGGGAGCTCCTGATTGACCCCTCCCGCGGTGTCGTCGCAATAGTTGCAGGTCGCCGCGTCCTCCGGACGACCGAAGGCAGGCTCCTCCCAGCTGCAGTCCGAGCCGCACTGGCGGGTGCCGCCGCTCGTGCCACAGGGCGTGGCGCCGGTGGCGAGGGTGTTTCGAACACACTGGAAGGTCTCGTCGGCCGAGCCGTCGCAGTCGTCGTCTTCCCCGTTGCAGAGCTCGTCTCGGGGCTCGATGGAGGAGCACGACCCCCACTCGGTTCCAGCGGGCATGTCGATGCAGTCCTGAACGCCCGGCCGGCAGCGGCCGACGCCGGTCATCGCGGTCGCGCTCCCGCAGTCTCGCCGCGCTCCCAGCGTGCAGCCGCATCCCTCGTCGACGGCACCGTCGCAGTCCTGATCGTGCAGCAACGGGTCGGGCGTCTCGCCGACCTCCAGGTCGCACAGCTCTCGTTCGCCGGGGTTCTGGGCCGCGACCATGTCGTTGCAGTCGGTGGCCACCAGCGCGTACCCGGAAGGGGCCCCGCAGGCCATGACGGTGTCGTCGGGGACGCCATATCCGTCGCCGTCGAGGTCTCGATAGAAGACCAGGTCCGGTTCCTCGTCGATGTCGCCGTCGCAGTCCTGGTCACCGCCGCCGCAGCTGTCCACCGACTCCGGATTGATGTCCGCGCTGGCGTCGTCGCAGTCGGCCCCGCAGCGCAGAGCGCCATCGCTCCGTAGGTTGCAACACGCCTCGTCGACGTAGCCGTCCATGTCCATGTCGGAGCCGAGGGTGTTGGGGTCGCAGTCTTCGTCGTGTCCCGCCGAGTCGCAGACCTCCACGTTGCCTGGGTAGCGGTCGGGGTCGTCGTCGTCGCAGTCGTCGCCGCCGCACGCGGCGTCTTGCCGCCCGTCGCCATCTCGGTCCTGGCAGGTGCCCTCGACACACGTCCCGCTCGCCTCGTCGCACTCGCTCCCGGCGCAGGGGTCGGCGCCCGGAAGGCAACCGTCAGCGTTCGCCGCTGCCGAGCTCGGATCGCACACCTCGGAGCCGTTGCAGTAGACCCCGTCATCGCAATCCTCGGCCGTGACGCAGGGCGGTGGCGCTCCGTCGGGGGTGAAGCCTCCGTCGTCGCCACAGGCCAGCATCCCGAGGAGCCCGAGGGCCAGCGCCGCGCACCGCCACGGCGGCGGCAGGTTCTGCGGCCCTGGCGCGTGCCTCCCATGTCGCTTGGGTTCTTCCGACGCGGTGTGCTCGGGCTCGGGGCGGTCGTGGATCACGGGGATTCCTCCATTCACACCCCCATGGAGACCGACCGCGCGGAATGTGAAGCAGGCGACCACGGGCTTGGCTCCGCGGAGCCAACCTGCCCGGGATGTCCTGCGGGCCGCCCTTCGCGCAGGTCCACCTATCACCGTGATAGTGAGTTTTGGAGGACTCGGATCCGCTCATTGGTGCCCAATGGGTCACATGTGCGCACTAGGTGCGACGCATGTGGCGCAACCGCGATGCTCCAGAATTTCGTTTCGCGGGAGGGTCGAAGGGACGCGCCCACGAGAGGCGGCGATGACCGCTGACGGCGTAGACGGTCGAGCGAGACGTGGCTCGCTCCGCCCCATGCTGGTTGAAAACCGGGGCGGTCCAGGGCGACAAGTGACCATGAATCGACTCGCACTCCTGTATCTGGCGGCTTCGTTGGCTACCGGGTGCTATCTCAGCCACCGCGCAGAAACGGGTGAACCGCTGGACGGGGGTCCGGTCCCCGAGGCCCCACCCGTTCCCCGCGATGCCGGCAGGCCGACCGGCCCCATCGATGCGGGTCCACCGCTGCCGCCGGAGCCCGACCCGGACCCGGGTCCGGACCCACGCCCGAGCGACTACCCCGAGGCAGACGACTGGGAGGAACCGCCCGCCATCGGCCCGGACGATCCGTGCTGCGTCCTTTCCGAGCCGGTTCAGCTCACCTCCCGAGCCGCGGGCATCCCACTCTGGGAACGACTGCGGGTCGCTTGGGGACCTGGCTATTGGGGTGTCTTGGCGGGGCAGACCGAGCCCACGACGCGTAGCGACACACCCGCCGGACTCCTGTTCTGGGAGCTGGAGGAGAATGGTACGCCGCTCACTTCGCCCCGCCCTCTCGAGAACCCACCCAATGACGACGCCTTCACCATCATCACCCCGGTGGCATTGCGCTGGGCCGAAGGTCGATGGGGCATCGCGGCAGAGGCAAGTCGTGACGAGGGGCGGCACACCTACGCCCGCCTCTTCGATCGCGAGCTGCGGCCGGCGACCGGGTGGCTGGGCTATCGAGACGGCGTTGCTCGGCCCGCGGATCTGGTCCGCCTCAGCCAGGGAGACCGCTGGATCGGTGCCTCGTCGGACGGCGACACGCTCTGGCTCAGGACGATTCGTGCCGGGCGTCCCGAGCCGGCCGTTTCATCAGGGGTGGCCACTTTCCATGCACTGCACGGCGCCGGGCTACGAAGCCGCCTGGCGCTCATGGTGCAGGGTCGGACGGAGACTCGTGCCCAGGTCGCGGTCACGGACGGCGAAGAGCTGCTCGGCTTGGTTCCGCT
This sequence comes from Deltaproteobacteria bacterium, assembly GCA_017644045.1. Lineage (GTDB taxonomy): Bacteria > Myxococcota_A > Polyangia > Polyangiales > Houyiibacteriaceae > UBA1660. The sequence goes on along the minus strand of JAEPMI010000003.1, from coordinate 624,360 downwards.
CGACCTCTCGGGAACGGAGAGCGCGTTCACCGACCTTCGAGACGTGGCGGTGGCGTTCGCCTGGGAAGGGGACCGCCTGATGACGCAAGTCGTCGATCCCTTCGACCTCTCGGTGGAGAGCGAGCGAGCTCCGATAGCCTCGCGCGATGCGACTGGTCCCATAGCCGACGAGCCCATTGCAGCGGTCGGCTCGAACAAACTCGGTCTCGCTGGCGCTTGCTACGGCCTTCCTTCGGGCAGCCGCGGCGGCAGTGGCATCGGCTTCGCTCTGGTCGGGCCTGACGGCGCACCACGCGGGCAGCCGGTAGCCGTCGTGGAGAGCACGTTCCGGGGCGACATTGTGTCGTGCGCGGTCGGGAGCGACGAGGGTGGCTTCCTGGTCGCGTGGTGGAACGGGACCGAGCTGTGGGTCCGGCGCGTCGACGTCGCCCGCTGAGATCGGCGTACCGTCGTTCGATGCCGGTCGTGATGCCGGTTGCTGAGATCCGTTTGCGGTTGCTCGGGTCGTCTCGCGAGATCACGCCCGCACAGCAACCAGTGACTGCGTCAGTTGCGACGCGGGAACTCGACTGCTGGTGGATCTGGTCGCGCCCCTCCGGAACGCACCTCCACAAGCAGCGTTGCGGTGCGAGCCGGCACGACGAGGCTCTGGTGGCCGACTCGAACGTGGACAGGCATGCGCGCCGGCGCGTCGAGACACGCGACCTCGATCACCCAGTGCGCGATTCCATCGCCCGTGAGCCGACCCTCTGCTCTTCGTCCGCCGACCTCGCAGCTCGGATGTCCGCGAGCGCGAATGGGAAAGGTGGCGACGGGTCGGCCACCCAGAGCAACGATCTCCAGCAGGCCTGGCCGTTGGACGACGAAGCGGTTGTGACCGAGGCCGGCTGACTGAGAGCCCACGAGACCTCGAGCGTTCCCGAGATCGAAGGCTCGTAGGATCCGAGCCTCTCGGTCCAGCTCCACCCGTAGAGCGCGACTCGACCCGTCTCGGCCGACGAAGATCGTCGCCGCAAAGCCCGCTCGCCAGGGGAACAGGCGCAAGTCGGCCTCGGGCCCGGATCGATAGGTCCCCGGTCTCGCGTGAATGTCCGGGCCCCAGCGACTCCGCGCCTCCCGCAAGAACCCGCTTTCTCGGTCGAGCGTCCTCGCGGTCGCTCCAAGCAGGCGTTCGACCGTTGGGGGAATTCGCTCCCCGAACCCCCACATGCGTTCGACCTCCCGATTGCGGAGGTCGAGGATGGCGAAGAAGCGCGGCTCATCCGGTAGGGGCGTCTGCCAGATTCGCTCGATGGGATGGGTGCCCAGGATGCCGAGCCGCCCGTCGGAGACGGGCACGGGCCGGAGCCCACCGGGATTGGCCGCCGCAGCAAGGGGTACCGCATACCGCAGCCGCAGCTCGGAATCGTACGAGACCGCGACCAGGATTCGACCGGTCGCTCGGGGACCGAGGAGGGAGCCATCTCCGAAGTCCGCGCTGGCCGGCGCCGTCAGAATCGCGTGAACATTGCCCTCCGGGTCCGTCGCGCACTGGTTGCCCCAGGCTCCTTCAGGCAATGAGCGGCGGCGAACGTCTCCCTCGAAAGCGTGAAGCCGGACGAGAGACACCGGCGGAACGGGGTGTCCGTCGGCCCAAGGGCCAATCCCCAGCGGTCCGCGACCGGATGCGAATCCATATCGGCCGTCGTCGGGATCGAAGCATGCGTAGAGCGTCTCGAACGCGAACCAGCGGAGTCCTCCGGGGCGAGGTCTGAGCACGTACGACCGTGGCCGAGACCGCATCGCGCGCCCCGGAGTCCATGTCCAGTTGGCGAAGGCGACCGCCGTGTCGCCTGCAAACCGAACGTCATGGCTCGCGTAGGATTCGTCGCCCGCCGCGGCAACGATTCGGACCGTCGGTGGCATCCTGCCCTCTTCGTGACGCACGTGCGACGAGCTCGCCGCACATCCCAGCACCTGGAGTCCGCCGAAGAGGATGAGAGCCGCGAACCTCGCGCGCTCGTCCCTCAACCCCACGGCAACGCACGTTCGAATCGCTCGCCCCAGCGCATGGGGCAGAGACAACGTAGAGCCATGTGGGTTCCGTCGAGCAGAGACGGAGTCTCTGCGTCGGGGACCGACCTGGCAGAAGCAGTCGAGATCGGTCCTGTGAAGCTCAGCTCGTGGTACCAGGCCCACGTGACCCGCTCATTCGAAGCCCTGCTCGAACAGCTCGACGACGAGTCGCGGTACATGGCGCACGCGATCGCGAAACGACGGCCGGACCTCGCGAGCTCGATGGAGGCGGATCCAGAGCACCCCTCACGACTGCGTCTCCTCGTCCGATCACCGACCGGCGATTCATCGAGAGATGTTCTGATCTGGATGTGCGACGACGAGCCCAGCCTCGGCTTCGGTCCGTGGCATACGCACGCGACCGTGTGGGCACACTTTGCAGAGCCACGTGAGCAAGACGACGCTCTGGTGGACCTGCTCGTCGCGATCCTCGAGGACCGGTTCGTCATCCAGGTCGACGTAGGCGGCCCTCACGACGGCACCGCCGTTGGGGTGATCGACCTCCGTGAGCCCAACGCGATCGCCTACGCTCTCACGGAGCCGGACTCTACCGGTCATGTGCGCTTGCTGTCCTGGAGCGGAACGAAGGACGCAGAACACCGCCTGGACCAATGACGCGTCATGGCATGCTGAACCGAGGTGTCCATGTGGAGTGACCGACCTTCCCCCGAGCGGGCCCTGGCGAAGCAGCTGGGCTCCGCGCCCTGCAGCGAGGCGGACTACCGCGCGTTCGTCGACGCCGTGACCGCACGGGCGCGGGCGCCGTTCGAGGGGCCGGACCCGAAGTGCGCCTATCCGCGATTCGGCGTCCCTCCACGCGCGGTGCTGCTGCTGCATCTGGAAGGGCAACTGGTGCTGCGGAGCATCCATCGCGATCCGGAGACCGCGAACGAGGTCCTGAACGAGTTCGTGGATGCTGTCGGGCGACCCGCTGCCGAGACGGTGGGACTCAGCCTCACGCTGTCGCCGGCCCACGTGCCGATCCCCCTCGCCGAACGACGACGTTGGCTGAAGCTCTCCAGCGGCGAGCTCGAGCCGAGCTACCACACCTACGTACCGCCAGGCGGAGAGCCGCAGGTCGAGTTCGACGGCTGGCAGACCCCGCCCACGCCGCTGCGGTGCATGGGCGGACACGAGGTGCGCTTTCGGATCTGGGACCCGCCTGACGAGGCCGAGCTCGAGCTCTTGGGCGCCGCCATCACGAACCTGGCGAGTGCCGGTCCCGAGCTCCTGGAGTCAGCCACGGAGCCGGTCTTCCAGTACTACGCCGACATCACGGGAGAGTTCTGCGCCGAGGAGCGCGAGGCGTACGGCATGCCCGACATCGCTCAGGCGGCGGATGTCTGGCAACACGTCCAGCTCGGACGAACACCGAGCCTCTCGACGACGGTGGGGAGCCGCTCCGCGTATCTGCACACCGACGTCGCGTACGTGACGTTCGAATGCGAGTGCGCCTGGGAAGCCGAGCACGGCCTGTGCCTCGTGTTCATCGACGGCGAGCGACTGGGGCGCGTCAGCTCGTTCGATGGGCACCCGACGTGGGCGCATGCGTGTGCAGACGCCTCGCTGCTCGACGTCGTCTACCGCCCACGGGGCTGAGCATCCCGCTCCGCGTGGGCTACGGCGCCGACCTCGAGCTACGCCTCACCTTCGCTCGCGCGGGTGGCCTCCTTCCCGATCGCCGGTCGACGAGCCTTCTGGTTCGGGCGATACTCCAAGAGTGGAAGCAACCGCGAAGAAGGTCTCCGTGGAGGCCTACCTCGAGATGGACGCCGCGGCTGATGGCAAGCTGGAGCTGCTCAACGGCGTGGTCGTCGCGATGGCGGGCGCGTCACCGCGCCACAACCAGATCGTGCAGAACATCGCGCGCGCCCTCGGCAACGGGCTCGAGGGCTCCCCCTGCCGGGTCTGGACGCAGGACCAGCGAGTCAGGGTCGACGCAACCGAAAGCTACACGTACCCGGACCTCGTCGTCGTCTGCGACGAGCCCCAGTTCGACACCACCGCACGCCCGGCCTCGCTCCTGAACCCGACGGCCGTCGTCGAGGTGCTGAGCGAATCGACTCTCGACCACGACCTCGGCGCCAAGCTCGGCCACTACCGTCAGATTCCCTCCGTGACCGAGGTGCTCTTCGTCCACACCGACACCCGGGCGACCACGTGCGTCTCTCGGCAAGACGATGGCAGCTGGAAGCTCGTGGATCGCGGGCCCGAGGGGCAGGTCGAGCTCGCCGGCGTCCCGCTCCCACTCGACGTGATCTACGAACGGACTGCCGACCTCCCCGCCTGAGTGCGCGGCTCTGCTCCCTCTCGTTCCCCCGCTCGATCCGTCCGGGGATCCGGCCGAACGAAGAGGTGACCATCGGGGGCGTCCGCCAGAGGATCGAGACCGTTGACCTGGCGAGGCTCAGGCAGCTGAGGTACCTTTCGATCGATCGTCGGATCCTCGCTCGTCTCCGGACCAGAAGTCCGTCCCACCGCGCCTGACCGATGGAAACACATCGGTGGTCGTCGCGGCCCCCAGAGGACAGTTATGGACTTCCGAACCAAGAGCAGTGGCCGACTCCTGTTGGACGACTCGTGCGACCAGCGCATCATCGATCTGACCATCGCGGGCGACGAGCGCGCCCTGCGCGGCCTCTCCGAAGCGACCGGTGCCGACATGGCGGCCGTTCGCGCGCGGGCCAAGGTCCTGGGCGTCACGCCATGGCTGGTGAAGAACTGCCGACTGACGGGTATCCAGCCGAAGATGCGGGAGTGCCTTCGTTGCGACACGCGGTTCTTGTCGATCAGTCGACACAATCGCATGTGCTCTCAGTGCGCGCGCCGCTCCTGAGCCGCGAGCGTCATTGCTGCGATCAGTCGTCGACGAGGTCGTCGTCGTTGCGGCTGTGCATCGTCCAGATCTCCCGACCCGTCTTGAGCCGTTTCCGTTCGATTCGGAAGTCTTCCGCACCCTCCGCCTCGCTTCGGTCGCGGATCTCCGCCTCGTCGGCGTCGGTCCCGTCGCAGAAACCGATGGGTCGGGTGTTCGTCGGGACCAGGAGCTGAACCTGGAGCTCGCCGCGATCCCAGCGGGTCTGGGTTTCGTTGGTGTAGGGGTAGATCACGGCCAGAGGGTTCCCATCGGTACGACTCTACTCGATGTCCGTGCCGGACACCCCACCCCGTCCATGATGGGGCACACCTCGGGCATGGTGGACGTCGCCGTTCATCGACCGCTCGCGGCCATCGGAGTGAAAAGCCTCCAGCACCGAACGGATGGCGCTCGACCCACACGGGCGTCTCACGGGGGCGGCGCATGTTCGCTCCGGGTCCGGGCCAGGCAAGAGTCGGTGACGGATTGGTGAGCGAGCCCGGAGTACCGTCGATGGCACACGGAGTGCACCTGGGGCTGGCGTGCCGACACTCCGTCGGCCGCTTCTCAACAGAAATGCACAAGATGAAGAGCTACAAACTACCCGACCTCAGCAGCAAGTCTTCCAAAGACGACCGAGCGAAGCTCGTCACGGCACTCGAGGCGGTTCAGGGCGTGCGCAAAGCGATCCTTCACACGGACAAGAACTCCTTCGAGATCGAAGCCGAGCCGAAGCACGAGCCCAAGCAGGAGGAGCTGATGGCAGCCGCTGCGACGGCCGGATTCCCCGGCAAAGCCAACTAGAACCAGCGCGGGGGCGGTCGGGCAAGAGCTCGGCCGCCTCGGCCCGAGTACTACCGCGTCATGGATGTGCTGCATGCTTCCTTCGTGCACGTGCGTTCGTGTGGTGTCTCGTGTACGCAACGGCCGCTCCTGTCGGGGTAGCGCAGGCCATTGCCGGATCTCCGGGGTAGAATGGCGGCATGCCATTGCCAGAGCTCGTTGCCGCCCAGGTGAAGAGGGACCTCGGTGCCTTCTGTGACCGGGTGCCGGACGGCGTCAGCCAGGAAGTGCGCTTCGTGCACGAGACCCGTGGCAACGGGGTCACCTTGATCGAGACTCGCGTCCCCTTCGACGACCCGCACGGCACGTGGACGCGGTTGAAGGTCGCGAAGCTCGTCTTCGATCCCGCGTCGGGCGAATGGTCGCTCTACTGGTTCGACAGGAACGACCGGCGACGCCTCCTGCGGGATGTGCCGTCCACTCGGAACCTCGACCGGCTGCTCGAAGAGATCGAGCGCGACCGGTACGGCGTGTTCTGGAGTTGAGCTGCGGCCTGCCGCGGTCCGTGCCGTCGCGACGTGCCCGACCCACCTGCTCGGTGGTCTGCTCTTCGCACACCATCACAATGATGGCCCCCCCATCATTTTGACCGCCTCGGTGAGTACGCCGAACGAATCAGCGGACGATTCCGCATCCGCAGCGTGGCACGTCGAGTGCTTGGGGGATTCGCGAGTCGGTACCCGCCGGCCCGGTTCAAACGAGACGGCAGACGATGTTCACTCCGACGAGAGGCCCCTCGACGTTCGATGGCGACCCGCAGCAGGCACTCGCGTCGGCCGCCTCGAGGGCGGGGTCCCGGGATCAGGCCACATCAGAAGCACGGCGTGACCCCCCCAGAGGCGTGCATCCCCGTCGCGGGACCAAGAGGCCGGCGGAGTCCAAGGGAGGTCCCACCGTGTGCTTCATCGGCAGCTACGGCCCGCGACGGTGCGGCGTCGCGGCGTTCACCGAGCCCCTCCGCCGAGCGCTCGTCTCGTGCGATCCGACATCCGTCTGCTCCGTGTTCGCCATGAACGACCCCGGCCGGACCTATGTTTATCCCGCCGAAGTCGCCCACACCATCGAGGAGGAGAGCTTGGTCGCGTACCACCGAGCGGCCGACCTCCTCAACGAGACAGCGACCGACGTGGTCTGTCTACAGCACGAGTTCGGCATCTTCGGAGGCGTCGAAGGCCGTCACGTCTTGGCTCTGCTCCGACGGCTGTCGATGCCGATCGTCACGACTCTCCACACCGTGCCCGAGGCCCCCAACCCAGCTCAGCGCGAAGTGACCCGTGAGCTCTGCGACCTCTCGGAACGTCTCGTGGTCATGAGTCCAGGAAGCGCCGAGACCCTGCAACGGATCTACCGGGTCGCCAGCGCCAAGATCGACGTCATCTCGCATGGAGCGCCCGCCGCCGTCGACCGCGAGCGCAGCCGGACGCTCCTGGAGCTCGGGGCCAGGCCGACCCTTCTCACCTTCGGGCTGCTCTCGCCCAACAAGGGAATCGAGTATGGGATCGACGCGCTCCCTGCGATCGTCGAGACGTACCCAAAGGTCGTCTACGTCGTTCTGGGCGCGACCCACCCACGCGTGCGAGCGCATCAGAGCGAGCGCTACCGTCAGTCGCTCGAGGGCCGGGCCGAGGAGCTGGGAGTCAGGGCCAACGTCGTCTTCCAAAATCGTTTTGCGTCCGACGAGGAGCTCGCCCAGTTCCTCTCCGCCGCGGACATCTACCTGGTGCCCTACCTGAACCCTACGCAGAGCACCTCCGGGACGCTCGCCTACGCCGTGGGCGCGGGGAAGGCCGTGATCGCCACGGCGTTCCCGTACGCCATGGAGATCCTGGCCAATGGGCGTGGGGTGCTGGTGCCAGCCGCCGACAGCGGCGCCATCGCCGACGCGGCGCTCGATCTCCTGGGCAACCACCGCAAGCGCTCGCGGATGGAGCGCAAGTCCGAGGCGCTCGGTCGAACGATGCGCTGGGACCAGGTGGCCGCCAGTTACCTCGACTCATTCCGTCACGCGGTACGAGCTCGAGAGCAGCGGTCGCACACGATGCCGCGGGGGCTCGCTGCCACGTCGAGAGGCATCCGCCGGGTCCACCTGGGGCACCTGCGAGCCATGACCGACGACAGTGGGTTGCTCCAGCACGCGACCCTCTGCGCGCCCCGCTACTCGGCGGGATACTGCCTGGACGACAATGCCCGGGCGCTCCTCCTGATGGTCCGACGCGCCAAGCTGCAACGGCGCCCCTTGCGCAGCCAGGGCCTGGCGACCCGCTATCTCGCCTTCATCGAGGATGCCTACGTGCCCACCTCCGGCCGCTTCCGCAACTTCATGAGCCACTCACGACAGTGGCTGGAAACGTGCGAAGCCGAAGACAGCCATGGTCGCGCGCTGTGGGCGTTGGGCACCCTCGGCGGCAGTCCGAATCCCTCCGGTCACCGGGAGCTGGCCTCTTCCCTCTTCGACCGCGCGCTCCCCGCCAGCCTCACCTTCGACAGCCCACGGGCATGGGCGTACACGCTTCTCGGGCTGGATGCCCGCTCCGCGCGAGAAGCGCCCGATCGGACCATGGTCACCGTCCGTCGGGAGCTCGCCGGACGACTCTTCGCACTCTTCGCAGACGCCCGCTCGGAGTCCTGGCCCTGGGGCGAGGATACGCTGACCTACTGCAACGCGCGTCTCCCGGAGGCGCTCATCGCCACCGGCGCGCGCCTACGCGATCCGCCGATGCTCGCCACCGGGCTGCGGAGCCTTCGATGGCTCGCTCGGCTCCAGAGCGACACATCGGGAATATTTTCTCCGGTGGGTTCCAAACGGTTCCTCGCGTCGGGCGGCGCCAAGGCGACCCACGAGCAGCAACCGGTCGAAGCCTGCACGATGGTCTCCGCCTGTCTCCTCGCGCACCGGACCACCGGCAGTCTCGAATGGCTTCCATATGCACGGATGGCCTTCGACTGGTACCTCGGGGCCAACGTCCTTGACCGATCGCTCTACGATGCCAGCACCGGGGGATGCCGCGATGGCATTCACGAAGGTCGGCTGGACGAGAACCAGGGAGCGGAGTCCACGTTGTCGTTCTTGATGGCGTTGGTGGAAATCCAATTGCACGAACGCTCGGCCCCCACTGGTCGTCCACGCGATCGGGCAGCCCTCCGAGTCGTCGAAGACCCCGAGAACGACCCGAACGAGGAGTGATCGTCTCCTGAAGTGCGGGCCCGAATCGTGCATTCGGAAATGCATGAACAACGACAAGCAAGGCGACAAGAAGAACAACGCTTCCGACCCCGCCAAGGGTGAGGGGAAGGCCAAGGGCGAGCAGCAGCAGAGCCAGAAGGCGGCACCGTCGAAGAAGGATCAGCAGAAGCCCGACGCTCGCAACTGACATTGTCGCACGTGCGGCACCGTCGTCGGCCGAGAGCTCTTGGGCAGAAGCGTGAGCGAAAAGGAGCTGAACGAGCTGAACGAACTCGACATCACCGGGCGTTTCTGAGGACCCCCTCCCCCACGGCCACGACCACGGCCTCACAAAGCCGATCCGCGCCACAATCGACGCGCGTTCCGACAAAAGAGGTGTGTATCGGTCCCGCAGGTGCCAGTGTGGAGTTCCATCGTTCGGTGGCACCAACCAAGAAGGAGGCCGCATGGGCGACAAATCCCCCAAATCGAAGAAGCGCGGGCAGGATCAGAAGAACGCGTCGAAGGCCGATGCCAAGGCGAAAGCCAAGGCGAAGCAGGATGGCCAGTCCAAGGCGTCCGACAGCGGCAAGGGCGCGAAGAAGTAGTACCCGGCCCACTGAGCCCTGACCTCTCGTCAGGGCTCGGTCGGCGCCGCGCGCCAGCGTGTCGCCTCATGGGTCGGCTGCGCAGGGCCCCGCCGCCGATGCCCAGGCGCCGCGTTCGTCGCGACCAAGCCTCCTCGGTGGCGGCCATCGCGAGCGCCATCGGCCTCGCGAGCCGCTCGTGCGCCAGCAGCGTCTCGACCACGACCTCGGCGCCAGGCTCGGCCACTACCGCCAGATTCTCCGTGAGTAGGGCGACGCTGCTTGGGCTCAACGTCTTCGGATCGCCGGATGGCTACGGAGCACCTCGCCCTGCTGGGGTGTGAGCTCGGCCCCGCCCGTCAGCTCCGGAAAGAGGAGATTCTCCGACTCGAGCTCACCGATCGGCGTGTCGGAGAGCGGGTCTGCGACTCGCCCAGACTGGCTGGTGTGAAAGAGCCCCAGCCAGTGGGCGCACTCGTGGGCGATCGAGCGCGCCAGGAGCTCCGGACTCGACCCGGCGACATCGAGCGCCACCGCGACGGCCGACGCAGGTGCGCCGGATGAGAAGGCCGGGCCCGGGATACCCCCGGAGACCCCGGCACCGCCATCGGAGAAGCGAGCGACCAAGAACACGTGGAGCCCGTCGCCTCGTGCGCGGGAGAACAGCTCCCGCAGGTCGCCAGGGCCCTCGATGCGGTCGATGACCGCAAAGCGCGTCTCCACGTCGTGGAGCTCGATATCGGATAGGACCACGCCGCGCGCAGCGAAGATCGCCCGCACCCCGTCGAGGGCCTCCTCCAAGGAGGTCGAATCCGACTCGGTGCTCAACCCGCCAGCGCCGGTCAGGTAGAGATGGAGGTCGATCTCGCCGGAGTCCACGGGCGTTTCGCGGACCCAGAGATGAACGGCAACGGTCTCGCTGACCGGTCGCCCGACGCCGTCGGTTGCGCCGACCCGGAGCGTGTACGTCCCGCCGCTCACCCGTTCGGCAGCGACGGGCCCGTTGGGAAAGAGCGCCGCCGCGACCCCGGCGGTCGGCACCACGGGGTTAGGGCTGAGCCGTTGGGGGCCGAAGCGGCCGAGCACCATCCGATCCGTCTCGCCGACCTCGGGGTCGTAGTCCTCCTGCACGAGGGGGCCGCCCGGCCCGGAGAGGCTCGCCACGTAGTGAAGGCGTTCGTCACTGCCGACGATCTCTATCTGAAAGGAACGGGTTCCCTCGGGGAGCTCGAAGGGCACCGGGCCGGACACTCCGTCCACGATGGCGGCCTCCCCGAGATCGATTCGAGCGATGTCGTCGCGACCCGCGGGCGGAGCCTGCTGGCAACTCCCTAGAATCAGCGTCGCCGAGAGCCAGCGCCCGACCGTGTGAACCGACACCGGTCGCTCAATCCGCGAGCTCGGCCGCGGTTCCCGTGAGCTCCTGGGCAGCCTCACGAACCAGCTCGACGAGCACCTCGCGGACCCGCGCGATTCGCGGGTTGCGGTGGGCGCTCGACACGATCCACAAGTTCCAGCGAACCAACGAGCCGCTGACGCGAACGAGCCCGGGAGCCTTGTCCGCCATCAGGCATGGGAGGACGGCGAGGCCGATCCCATTCACAGCTGCCGCTAGGGTCGATGCGTAGGGATAGGCAGTGAGGGCGACCTTCGCGGGAGGTTCCAGGGAGTCGTTCCATCGAGCCCCTGGAGCCTTCGGGGACGCGACCACGATGAAGTGCCCTGCGAGACCCCGAATGGGGCGCTCGGGCTCGCCGTGCGCATCGAGATACGCCGGGCTCGCGTAGGCGGCGAAACCGAACTCACCAACCTTCTGGGCCAAGTCCATGTTGCCCCCCGGATCGGTCCCTGCGGGGTGCGTGCGCAGGGCGATGTCCGCCTCGCGGCGTGAGATGTCGACGCGTCCGATGCTGGCCGACGTATTGAACTCCACGTCTGGAAAGTGCTCTCGAAGCATCTGGAGCCGGGGAAGGAGAAAATCGTTGGCGAGGATCGGGCTCGCCGCGATGCTGACCTCGCCGGCCATGGAGCCTCGCGCGTCGCTCGCGACGTTCTCGATCTCCACCACCAGCTCGGCCACACGCTCCGCGAGGGGCGCCACATCGGCCGCGAACTCCGTGGGCTCGAGCCCCTCTGGAGCGCGATGAAAGAGGGGGAGCCCGAGGGCCTCCTCCAGCGCCGCGAGTCGACGGCTCGCGGTCGACTGGGTGACGCCCAGCTCACGGGCTGCCTCCTTGACTGACCTCGACGTCCAGACCGCGGCGAAGACGCGCAGATCATCCCATTTCAAGGACGACTCCGCCTTCACACAAGACTGCATACCCCCATTGCAGATTCTGTGTTGGGTCCCTCCGCTGCCCTCCCACTAGCCTCCGATCGTGCGGCCGGTGCTTCTTCGAGGCGGACAGACTCCGGTCCCGGCGGCGCGAGAGGGGACAGAAGTATGAAGTCGGTGGCGGGATACACGGTCGCGAGGGGTGTGGGGTCACTGGCGAAGGCATCGTACCTGAAGGTCGCTCTCGTCGCTCTCGCTTCCATCGCGACCGGGTGTGGCGACGACGGGCCCCACACCGACCCGGGTAGCCAATGCACCCGAGATGCGGAGCGCATCGAAGCCGGGGAAGCGTGCGTCTCCGACGAGCACTGCCCCTGCGGAGCCCACTGCACGCTGGGGGAGTGCGTCGCCGAGTGCATGGACGACGGCGAGTGTGGCGACGACGAGCGCTGCGACCTCTTCGGCTACTGCCGCGACGAGGGTGACCTCTCTCGAATCCCGGTCTTCGAACCCAGCCGCGAGGGCAGGCTGGTGGTCAGTCCCTCCTCCGTCCAGATCTACGACGAAGCCAGCGAGCGCGACGTCCAGCTCGCAGCGCTCGATCTCGATCTCGGCGAGGTCCGCGCGCTCGCCGACGAAGGCATGGAAGTCAGCTGCGACGGCGGGGGCGCATACCAGACGGAGTGCCGCATCGACGGCGTGACGGTTGGGGCGGGCGCCTCGCTGCGCATCCGCCTGACCAGCCCCCTCGGCGGCTCGGACGTCCGAGTGTTGCGGGTCTTCGCAGGCACCCAGCGGGAGCTCGTCACCGTCGCATCGGCCACCGGCGATCTCGGTACGGACCGGCTCATCACGCCCGACCTTCGAGGCGCGCTCGGAGGACCCCTCGCAGGCGCCTACCGCGGCCGCGCCCGGCTGCTGGGCACGGCCATCACCGACGACCCGACCGACCCTGGGTCCCGAACCAGCGTCGTCGCGAACGAGCTCGAGATCTCCGCCACGGTTCATGCAGCGGGGGACACCGGCCCAGCGGTCCTGGTGCTCGATGATCCCTCCGGATTCCTTCGGGGGGATTCCGAGTGGGTCGGGGATCTACAGGTCGATGGCGACGGCGAGAGCGGTACCCTCGACTTCCCCAGCGTCCTCGCCAACGACACGGACGCGATCTGGGGGATGCCGATCCAGGAGCTCATCGACGCTCCGGCCGCCGACGTCGTCGTCAGCGACGTCGGCGCCCGCAGCCTCGCCTTCTCGTTGGTCACCCGGCGAGTCGGAGCGCTCGAGGGCCGCGCGATCCAGACCCGCTGGGCGGTGTCGCTCTTCCGGACGGGTGACGTTCCTTCGGACGCGACCGAGCCACCGGTTCCCGCCGACGCCGTGGCCACCCTCGCCCCGACCCGCGGAGCGAACGCCGAGGGATGGGAAGCGGAATTCGAAGCCGCGATGCAGGGCTGGGTCGCCGCTTCGGACTTCCTCGGGGGTTCCGAGTTCACCGTCTTCGAGACCGTGCTGGGGGACGCCGCGAACCTGGTCGCGTGCGAGGTCCCGATGACCGGAGACGAGGTCTACGCAGCGGTGTGGATCAGCGCGATGCGCGGGGGCCTCGTCGCCCCGGTCGCGGCCAGCGGGCAGCTCAGCGCGAACGCCGACTTCACCGGCGAGCAGCTCGAAGCCGAGATCGCGTCGGCATCGCCAAACCCGTTGATCGCGTTCTTGGCCGACGTCCTGTTCCGGGAATGGTTGGGCCCGCCGGACGACCGCGAGACCTATTCATCCACGACCCTCAGGCTCACCGCTCCCGCCGATGGCGAAGCGCTGGCGTGTGCGTTCAGCACCGCGGACACCATGCTGAAGCGCTTCGACGACTCGGTTAGCGGCAGCAACGGCTCTTGGGTCCAGAACCTGAACACCAGCGTTCCAGTGGACGTGTGCGCCGCGATGGCCGCGAACTACGGCTGCACGCTCGTTGATTCCGCCCCAGGCGATACGAGCACCCTGCCCTTCACCGCCTACTCACAGAGCGGCACCACCGACTACGAAACTGCGGAGCCCGACATCACCATCGACGTGCAGCGGCGCTGCGTCTTCCCGGCCGCGCCGGCTCCGGCCGTCATCGCCAGCGGCTGCGGCGAGCTGGCCGCCTGCTTCGATCCGTTGTCGGAGGCGCCCGGGCCGGTCGGTGTCGCCGGCGAGTCGAGTCGTCTGGGTGACACCGTCGACCGCCCCTCCGGCGATCTGGCCTGCGCCGCGTCGCCCGACCGTGGCCTCTTCCTGCCCGCCGACGTGAACGAGGGCGACCTGAGCCAGTCGGCGATGCTGAGTGCCTGCATCGCCGATTTGGACCGGCTCGCGGCCATGCCGTCGGCCACTGCCCTCGGGTCGCTCTTCGACGACTCGGCAGAGTGCGTCGATGCCGCACGGCTGATCTATGCCGCGAGCCTCGCGCTAGAGCCGACCCGGCTGCGGGCCATCAACCCCGACCTGATGACATCGCCCCGCGACGAGGAGCTGGCGGCCCGCCTCCTCCAGCGCTGGGTACAGCTGCACGGCTTCATTGCCTCCCAGACACTTCAGGGAGAGCGGCTGGCGGAGGTCATCCGGCGCGACGACTCGAGTGACCCTGGGCTGCCTCCCACCACCGAAGACGCGCTCGATGCGTCGCTCCGCGGCTGGGACCTCCTGCTCCATCCGCGCTACCTGGAGCCCCTGCTCGCGCTCGACGGAGCGGTCGTGGCCGCCCCCGACTATCGTCCTTCGGTCGCTCCCGACTTCGTCGATCCGATCGTCACCAACCGCGATCAGAGCGAAGGGGTCTCGGTGGCCATTCTCGACACCCTCAACAGCCAGCTCGGCCTGGTGGCCGTGCTGCTCGAGCGGGCGCTCGGACCCCAGGATCTGACCGCACTCGACCCCGCTCGAAGGGTCCTCGCGAGTGTCGGCCGGGTGCGCCCGGTCGCGGATGCCCTCCTGGCGCGGGCCGAGGCGTCCGGCGAGATGGTGTCGTGGGCGAACCGGCACGCGCTCGCCGCCGACCAGCTCGACCGAGGGCTGACTCGCGTGCTGGACCTCATGGAGGCGCTCCGCGAGGGTCGAAACCCGTTCGGCATCGAAGACGAGGACCTTCCGCTCTATTTCCAGGCCGACACGGTGGGCGCGTCCCGCTTCACCGCGATTTCGGATTTTCTGCTCGGCGACAGCCTCGCCAGTCCGAGCAGCTTCGCGCCCGCGGCCGTCCGCGACGCCACGGAGGCGCTCACGGACGCGCGTCAGGCCTGGACTCTCTACACCGACCGGCGCACCCAGCGGCGACAGTCGGAGGCCGAGCTCGACGAACGGCTCTTCGAGCTGAACCAGCGCTTCGGTGGCGAGGTGTCGAGCTACTGCGGCGCGCCGAGCGGGCTGGCGACCGTCGACATCCTCGAGGGCTGGGAAGCGGCTCACGGCGCCGTGTTCTCCGGGGAGAACTGCTTCTACAACTACGACGACCCCAGCTGCGATTTCCAGCTGGCCGATTGGGCCAGCCAGTTGGATCTGGGTGACGTGCTCATGCAGTACTGCGTATTGAGCGAGCTCTCCGATCGATTGGGGCCCCTCCCCGCCCTCGACGATCCTCAGGTCGGGGCGGTCGCCGGCAACTTCGCGGCGTGCGCCACGGACTCGGAGATTCGTGATTGCGCAGGCTCTTCGGGCCAGTGCCTCAAGTGCGGCTCGCTCCCCGAGGTCCCGCTCTCACCGCACGGGTTCGCCTCGTTCAGGGCGGGCGCACCGCAGCCGATGGTGGACGCGGCACGAGCCACGTGCACGGCGCAGTTCCCCGACGCGAGCCCTCAGCTCCCGGGGATCGACACGGTCGACGCGCCCGCCCTCGACGACGCCAACTGCTACCGCGGTTCTCTGGGCGAGGCCGTGCTGACGGTGCGTGCCGCTGCCCAGGACGTGGGCATCGCTCGCTCGGAGTACGCCGAGTTCCAGGAGCGCTACGACATCGCCATGCAAGGCTGCATCCGACTGAAGGCGGGCAACGACGCCCTCGAAGACGCGCAGCGCGCCCATGACCGTACGATGACCGACCTGCGGATCGGCAAGCTCGTGGCCGACGTGGCCTCCAACGCGGCCGCCGGAGTCAAGGACTGCGCGAGTGCGACCGACATCCAGTCGGGAGCGGCAGGTGCCGTGGCTTGCGGCGCGTCGGCGGCCGAGGCCGTCGCCGAATCCGTCTCCGACGGCTTGCAGTTCGCCATGGACGAGGCGCAGCAAAAGCACGACGCGCTCATCATGTCCCTCGAGGCTGACACGGCCGAAGACATCTGCTTCATCGATGCGGAGGCGGAGCTCGTCGGTGTACGCACCGCGGGGCTTCGAATCCAGCGGGCCATTTCGGACCTGCAAGTCGCCCTCTACCAGACCAAGGAGCTGAAGGGGAACGCCGAGAGCGCCTACGCCGATGGCTTGCTCGCGCTGGCCGCGACCGAGGGCCGAGCGTACGCACCGATGGCGCACGACTACTGGCTGGCCGAGCGGCTCCAGACCTACACCCGCCGTTTCCGAAACGCCAAGCGGATCACCTACCTGGCGGTGCGCGCGGTGGAGTACGAGTTCCAGACGAGTCTCCCCGCCCGGGAGCTCGTGCTCGCGGCGGAGGTGCCCGACGATCTCGAGCGAGCGCTCGACATGCTCTGGTCCACCGCCGCGACACGGCGCATCAACGGCAACGCACCGACCGAGCTCAAGATCGTGGTGAGCCTCAAGCGGAACCTGCTCCAGTTGGCGGACCAGACCGAGCGACCGGCCGGCTGGGCTGCGCTGAGCGACACCGAGCGCCTCCGCGCGATCATCTTCGACCCGGCGAACGAGGTCTGGGAAGACGGCGTGTTCGTCGGGCGCGCGCTGCCCTTCGAGCTGGCACCGCTGGAGAGCCTCGGTCTCGGCGAAGCGCAGGGCATCTCGGTCTTCGCGGCGAACTCCTGCGCCGAACGGCTCTGGAGCGTCAACGCCACCCTCCAAGGGGAGCGCGAGCGTCTCTTCATCGGCGACGATCCCTCGTTCGTCGATATCCAACTGCTGAAGCAGAACACCTTCTACAGCCAATGGTGCGACCCGGATAGCTGGGATAGCGACTATCAGCTGGCCTCTGTCCGTCCGTCGCGGAACCTCTTCGCGGACCCGGGCACCGGCGCGAGCACCGGCTCCGAGCTCGGCCTCGGCGGCGAGGCTCAGCTCTACAGCCGCGCTCGGATGCAAGCGTTCTTCAACGTCGACCGCGACGAATTCTCGAACGACGACTATGCGAACGGCGACAGCAGCGAGCTGGCAGCCCGTGGCCTCTACGGCGGCTACCAGATCCTCTTCCCCGCGGGCCTGCTCAGCAGCGACGGCAGCACCGGGCTCGACCTGAACGCCGTGGACGACATCCTGCTGCGGCTCGACTATGTGTCGGTCGCTCGCTGATCGGTCCCGCATGCATCGCCGAACGGGAGCTGTGCGTAGAGATCGAGACGGAGTCGAGGCTCGGGAGACGCCCGAGGGGCACGTCGGGGGGCTCGGCACCCCGAGCGCAGTCAGCGGCCGCGATTGAGGGCCCCTCGCGAGCTTCGCGGAAGGTGACCGCGCGAACTGAACTCGTACTCTCGGGTTGCACCTCCGGCCGCAACCGTCACCATCCGCGGCCATGCCGCCGCACCCCCCACCGGCCGCGTTCATGGACAGCCTCGACCTCGAGGCGTTCCGGCGCGATCTCGACGAGCTCCGCGACCGCGCCAAGCGCTCGCTGGGACCGCGGCACGCCGCGCACCTGGCGAAGATGGAGCGCTGGGGTCGGCTGTGCTCCGGCCTCGGCTACGCGACCGCGTGGATCGCGCCGAACCCGCTCTCGGTCGCGCTGCTGAGCCAGGGCCGCTTGGTGCGGTGGACGATGATCGCCCACCACGTGAGCCATCGGGGCTACGACCGCGTCGAGGGCGCGCCCGACACGCGCAGGAGCAAGCGCTTCGCGGCGGGTCGCCGTCGTTGGGTGGACTGGTTCGACTGGATCCGCCCCGAGGCGTGGAACACGGAGCACAACTTGCTGCACCACTTCCGGCTCGGCGAAGAGGCGGACCCGGACCTGGTCGAGCGCAACCTCGACTTCCTCCGCGACGCCGACCTGCCCCGCTGGGCCAAGCTCGCCCTGGTGCCGCTCCTCGCGGCGAGCTGGAAGCTCGTCTACTACGCGCCCAACGCGCACTTCGAGCACGAGAACGTGGCGGCCCGTCGCCGAGGCGAGGCGCCCCCCTTCGCCGAGGTGGTCGACACGGTCCGGGACCCGGAGATCTGGAAGGAGTCCTTCCTGCCCTACGGCCTGGGCAACTTCGTGCTCGTCCCGTCGCTCTTCGCGCCCCTCGGGCCCTGGGCGGTCTTCTCCGTGGCGGCCAACTCCGTGCTCGCCGAGGTGGCGACCAACCTCCACGGCTTCGCGGTCATCGTCACCAACCACACCGGCGACGACCTCTACCGCTTCGACACGCCCACGAGGAACCGCGCCGACTTCTACCTCCGGCAGATCGTGGGCTCGACGAACTTCCGCACCGGCGGCGACCTGAACGACTTCCTCCACGGCTTCCTCAACTATCAGATCGAGCACCACCTCTTCCCGGACCTCCCGATGAAGGCGCTCCAGGAGATCCAGCCCGAGGTGAAGCGCGTCTGCGAGAAGCACGGCGTCCCCTACGTGCAGCAGAGCGTGTGGGCGCGGGTGAAGAAGACGGTGGCCGTGATGATCGGCGACGCGGACATGCGTCGTGACGCGCGCCTCGAGACAGCGCCGGTGGATCGGCGGCGCGCGGCGGCGGCGCCTGCGGCCTAGACCTGTACGATGGAGCCCGCGGGCGGCACCCAGCCAAGGTTCTCATGGCGCCGAAGGCGGCCACATCACTCACCCACACACGTCGGCGCATTCACCAACACGCCCCAACTCGAGCTCGCACTCCACGGCCTGGCGCATCGCTTCGCGGCAAGTCGTCGCGGCTGCCTCCTCGGACTCGCAGTAGACGCAGCCCCGAAAGTCACAGCGGTCCTCCCCGCACTCGTCGTTCCACTCACAGAGGGGAATCGCGATGTAGTCGACGCCGAACTGCGCGTCCTCCAGCAGGCACTCGGTGCAGAGCTCGTTGGGATCGGGAGCCGCCGCCAACCGAGAGATGCAGCGCTCCCAGCAAGTCTCCACGCTGGCCGCCGAGCAGTAGTCGTCCGTCGGGCGGGCGTCGTCGGCACAGACGACGGAGCAGAGTACGGTGAACTCGTCGGTCCCGGCATCTGAGCCCACCAACGGTGGACCGTCCGGTCCAGCGTCGCCGCACGTAGCCGGCGGGGTGTCTCCACACCCAACGCTGAGAAGAGCCAGAAGGAGGACGTATGGAGCGCTCATGGCGCTCGAGCGGAAAAGGGCTGTCTGAGGCGTCATGGCAGCCCTATCGGCCGGTCTCATGGTGAGTTGTGTGAGGACGAGGTTCTGGTGTTCATGGCGTCCCTCTTGCACCAGTACGCAGGGCGTGATCGAGAATCTTCTCGTCAACCCGTCTCGATGCAGCGCCGGCACGAACGACCGAGCCCCCGCGCACGGCATGGGACGCGGTGCACGGGCTACATCGCTCGGTGGAAGGCGACGACCCGCGTGTACGTCCGGTCGAGCAGTTCCGCTGGGGGCTTGGGCCCCGACCTCCAGAGCGATCCGTCGGGCTCCACCACGAAGTAGGCGTCCGCCTTCTGCTGGCCCCGCCTCGAGCTCCGTTTGATCGGGGCAGCCCGCGGTCCCCCAATCCTCGTCTGGGATCCACGCGTCCAGCCGAAGACCGCTGTCGTTGAGTGCCACGACCCACGCGAGCGCGAACGCTTCCTCGGCAGTCTGGGCCTCGCCAGAGCCACCGAAGCACCGCCCGTTCATGAGCTCCAACGCGTTCGTCGCCGCCTCTGTCAGCACGTGGTCGGCGTAGAGGAGGAAGGACGCCTGACCAGCGTAGTCGTCGACGTGGACCAGGAGCGTGTACGACTCGGAGCTCGTCGGCGCGTCAGCCTCCAATGTCGCCGCGGGAACGTCCATGCCCGCAGCGGCGAACGAATCGCGCACGGCTCGACGAGACGTCACTCGTCCGAGACAGAACAGGTCCGTCACGTCGCTAAGCTGCTCGATCCCCAGGTTCTCGACGCTATCCGACCGAAGTCGGCCCGACCAAGCGGCGGGAGATCGCGGATTGAGCGGTCCCACCTCGCCGACCCATTCTCTGCGCCGCTTCTCGGCGCGCCTTTCTCGCTCACCCACCGACTCAAGTGGCGCGCGCAAATCGCAGAATCTCGCGCCCGCTCATTCCACCTTGCCGCCCTTGCGCACGAGCTCTCGGCATCGCGAACGTCGTCTCCCGAGGCTCGACTCAGCGCGCAACTCGTCCGTGCGGCTCGGGCGCCGCCCTGGCGGAAACGTGGTCACTGCCCGATACTGGCCGACCATGCGCAAGCACGCCCTCGCCCTCGCAGTCTTCCTCATCGCCTGCGGCGACGACGCTCCCGGCGACACCCCGGACTCCTCGAGCGTCTGCACGAGCGCCGCCGAGTGCGACGACGGCCTGTACTGCAACGGCGCCGAGCTCTGCGACCCGGGCAGCATCTCCGCGAGACCCGACGGGTGCCGGTCGGGATCCGCGCCGGTGTGCGCCGGGGCCTGCAACGAAGCCGAGGACCGCTGCGACGACGACTGCGCCGATGCCGACGGAGATGGCCACACGGCGGCCAGCTGTGGCGGCGACGACTGCGACGACACCGATCCCGATCGCTACCCCGGCAACACCGAGGTCTGCGACGACTCGCACGACGAGGACTGCGACGACACCACCTTCGGCGCCGACACCGACGGCGACGGGTTCGTCGGCGCCGAGTGCTGCA
This sequence comes from Deltaproteobacteria bacterium, assembly GCA_017644045.1. Classification (GTDB taxonomy): domain Bacteria; phylum Myxococcota_A; class Polyangia; order Polyangiales; family Houyiibacteriaceae; genus UBA1660. The sequence goes on along the minus strand of JAEPMI010000003.1, from coordinate 603,670 downwards.
ACGGCGCCAGCTGCGGCCTCGACTGCGCGTCGATGGACTCGTCGGTCTTCCCCGGCACCGTCGACCCCTGCGGTGACGGCGACCAGGACTGCGATGGGGACATCGACGAGGGGTGCGGGTGCATGGTGGGCGCCTTGCAGCCGTGTGGCTCGGAGATCGCGATGATGGAGCTCGGCGTATGCCGCGAGGGCCGCGCCGAATGCGAGCTCAACCCCGACGGCACCACGAGCTTCAACGTGTGCGAGGGGGTCGTCGAGCCGAGCACCGAGACCTGCGATGGCACCGACGAGGATTGCGACGGCACGGTCGACGACGGCTTCGAGTGCGAACAATTCGAGTCCTCGACCGGGCCGACCGCGTGCGGCAGCCCCAACGGCACGCGGCGGTGCGACGGCGAGTGCAACTTCATCGACGCCGACTTCTACCGGGCGGAAGACAACGAGACCTGCAACTACTGCGACGACACCTCGCCCGAGACCCCCTCGGGCCTACGCACGGAGCACGACTTCGAGGCGACCGTCCTGACCAGTGTCGCCATCGCGCCAGGCACGACCGGCCTGCAGCTCTTGGGTGATGCCCTCGTCGACGGCGGCGACATCCGTCTGCTCGATGGCTCCACGGACCAGCGGAGCGCGGCCTTCTTGCCCGCCCGGACCGTGGGCTACGGCGTGGTCGAGTGGAACATCGGCATGAAGGCTCAGGTGGTCTCGGGCGTGCCCGGCGAGGGCTGGGCCTTCGTGGCCACCCGGCAACCCGTCACCGCGGCCCACGTCGCCGCCTCCTCCGAGCTCGGCATCCCGCAGAGCCACGATGGCTTCGCGTGCGTGTGGGCCTTCAACTCCGGTACGACCGAGACCGACGAGGCCCGCCTGCTGCGCCTCTCCACTTCCGGCACCACGGAGGTCGCCGTCGGCTCCCCGGGTCAGGGCCAGCTCGACGCCGACACCAACCCCGCCGCCGGGAACCAACACGTCACCATCCAGATCTACCCCGACCTCCCCTGGACCGCCGAGGACGAGACCTCCGTCTGGATGTCGAACACCGACGATGCGGTGACCTCGGTCGAATGCGGCCCCCACCCGCGCGCGGCGCCCTCGTCACCGCCCTGCGGGTTCACCATCACCCCCGGCGACACCTTGCACTTCGGTCTGACCGCCGGCTCGACCAGCCGAGTGGCCAGCGTGCGCACCAAGCTGCGGCGCTTCGGAGGCGCCGGCGACCCGGAGATCCCGCCCACCGCCACCCTCCGGGGTCTGTGCCCGCCCTGAGTCCCCTGCGCGAGCGACGTCCATGTCGTCGGTCGCGCGACCGCGGCTTCGAGGTCTTCCGGCTCGCCCACCCGGATCGAGAGGACGAGGCGCTCGGGAGCTGGGGCTGGCTACAGCGGCGTGACCGTACGCTGCTCGGTGTTCCCGAACCCGATCTGCATCGTGAACGGCCCCGCCTGCGGGTCTTCCCCCGCGGCTTCGACCTGCATGACCATCGTGGTCGTGCGGGTTCGCTGCGGGCTCACGCCATCGCTCGGCCACTGACCGTCCATGGTCATGGTGAGCTCGCCGCTGGTCACCTCGCCGGGCATGTTCTGGATGCTCGCGATCCGAGCGGTGGACGCGAGCACGAGATGGAGGACCTCCGTCCCGTCGAGGTCTTCGACCGCGACGAGCTCGCCTGCGCCTTCGACGGTGTCCCGCGCCAGCTCCACCGGGACACCTCGACCGGCGAAGTCGGCGAGGAAGCGATCGACGTCCATGGGCCACGCTTCGCCCACCTGTCGAGGCGTCGTCGATCCGAAGACGCCGTCCACGTCGCCGCCGAGCCTCTTCGAGACGAAGAGGGCGAGGAGCTGCTCCGTGGGCTCATCGACGGGGGCACCACCGAGCGCGAAGCTACCGCCGTCCGGCTGGTCGGAGCGCGTGACGGTCACGACCGAACCCGCCGGGAGCTCGGCGACCTCCCCGTTTCGATCCGCTCGGAGCCGCTCGATGGTGAACTCGGCGCGAAGGACCCGACCATTCGCGTCGACCTCTTGGACCTCCACGGTCGCCACGAGCTCTCCGTGCGTCATGGAGGCGTCCTCGCGGGCGACCTCGCCCCCGACCAGCATGCGCTGTGTCTCGAGGTTCTCGACTCGCTGCTCCCACCGCGCGCGCTCCCCTACCCGGTGGCGGCGGTCCAACTGGATGACGTAACCGTCCGCCGCGACCGAGTCGCCGGTGTCGACGGGCGAGGACGGCTCTTCCGCGGGGGTCTGGGAGGCGCAGCCGGCGAGCAGGAGCGCGAGGAGCGAACGCTGGATCATCCAGCGAGAGTACCAGGCGGTCGGCGTCCTCGGTCCACGGGTCGGCTCGAACCCACTGCCCCGTCAGGCGGCGGACGAGAGGTTCTCGCGGACGATGCGCGGATGCCTAGCTGCGATGCGAAGGAGAGCGAGCGCTGGCCCCTCCGGCGACCGCCTCCCTTGCTCCCAGTTCCTGAGCGTGTGAACGCTGATCCCGAGAGCCTTCGCGAAGTCCACCTGCGTGAGACCCACGAACTTGCGCAGCGCGATGACATCGTCGCCCGAGTCGATTTCTCCACGCATGAGCCGCTTGCGGACGCTGGCTTTCAGCGCGCGTCCGAACTGCTTCTCGTCGAGCTCAGGCATCTCGTTCATCATTCGTGTTCCATGTGTTGGTGGAAGAGCGTGATCTCTCAAGTCACATGCTAAGCCAATGGCTTAGTCGCACAAACCGGTTGGCGCGCGACGATGGAATGTGGCTGAACCGCCCAAGCGGAGGCCGGTTCTCGGGGTCGTTGAGCTCATGGGACGCTCACCGCGCACTCTCTCTGTCCTCACGCTGGCGGTGCTCGGCTGCGGAGAGTCCGCCGTGGCTCCGGCGGAGCCGGAAGCCAGTCGCCCGACCATCGAACCCGCGCCGATTCTCACGCCCCCACCCAGCAGGCCCACGACCGAGGCCTGCCAGGCGATCGGGTGCGCGATCGGTCTCTCGGAGGACGAGCTCGAGCTTGGTCCGGTCGTGTCCCGGCAGGGTCGGTGGGTGCACCTCGAGGGTGAAGTGTCCTACCAGCTCCGGGACGGCTTGGTGGCTCAGCTGCGGCTCGCGCCCTGCACACCACTTCGAGGTGAGCCAGACGTGCTCGAAGCTCACGGGTTCACCTTGAACGAGCCGAGCGTTCGGAACCTCAGGGACGCTCGCGAGTTGGTCGGGATCGTGGGCCACCGATTGGAAGGCCGGGGGAGCTCGTGCTTCATCACGGCGGCCACGACCGAGCTGGGTTCTGACCCTGGCGACCCTCCCCCGAGCGGCTAGAGTCGGCTCGTGACCGACCCGCTCGCCAATCGACTCCGCTGGATTCGCTCGCGAATTGGTCGGGTTCGTCGGCCACCGATCGGAAGGCCGAGGGAGCTCGTGCTTCATCACGGCCGCTACGACCGAGCTGGCTCCGGCGCGCTAGTCTAGCGCCACGCCTCCGGCGGTGGCGCAAGACGGAGGACCGCGGCCGGGTACCGTCGCGGCGTGAAGAGAGCACTGCTCAGTCTGGTTGCTTCCTTTGTGGTTCTGGCCGGGTGCGTTCCCAAGACCGGAACCGTCGCGAGGTCCGTCGACGACGCGTCGCCGATCGTCAGCGTGTCGGCAGGAACAGCGCCCGTGGGCAAGGGCCAGCTCTACGCCAACTATCTGATCGACCGAGTGGCCGAAGAGTGCTTCTTCGCGACTTGGAACGCTCTGGCGACGATCGACTGCTGCAAACTCGCGAGTGGGTTGCCGGACACCCGAGCGCTGATGACGTGGAACCCGATGTGCAGCTCTGCCGCCGCGCCCACGCAGACCGCACTTCCCTGAGTCCCAGCGACTTTCGAGTCGACCTCGCGGAGAGCCTCTGCTCGGGACACCACGGTGGGGCCCGTGAGCGAGCGATGGCAATCGAAGCAGTGCGACCGCGGGCCGGCCGATGACGCTTTCGGCTCCGCGGAGCCAGGCTGCCGAGAGTGGCTGCGAGAAGAGGAGGCCGGGCTGCGCACGCCGGCTCCGTCACCATCGCCAGAGTCCGAAGGACCGCGCGTAGCCGTAGAAGAGGAGCGCCAGCAGCGCGACGTGCACCACGAGGCGCGGGATGAACGTCAGGCCGGCGACCTGAGTCACGGTCGCCGCGCCTTGGCGGGCCGCGTTGCGGATGAGCGCGACGACCAGGGCCAAGAGGCCGAGGAACATCGCCATGACCGCGAGCGTCCGCGCCCACCACGGGATCGTCGACTGGCGGAGCATCCAGTTCTGCGCCCACTCTTCGACCAGGCCCGCCGCCAGCGTCGCCTCGACGACGATGAGCCGGCGATGCTGCAGCCAGCGGGGGAGAGCTCCCTTCGTGCGGCGAGCCTTGGTCATGTCGGTTCAGGCTAGCAAGCGAGGGCGCGATACACGTCGCGGGCTGCTGGACGAGCAGGAACGCGCTCGCTAGACCGCAGGGTGTCCGAACGCATGCTCATCGATGTCGAAGGCGGGTGGATCGAGCTCGCGCGTCCATCCGACGACGGAGGCGCGCCCGACTTGCTCCTCGAGGTGACCGCTCGGATCGACGGCTTTCAGGGATTCGTGGAGGTCTGGGTCGAGACGGCCGCGTGGGCGGACTTCGTCCACGCCCTGACCCAGCTCGAGGCCACGAGGCGAGGCGCGGCGACGATCGAGTCGATCTCGCCCGGAGAGCTCACGCTCACGCTCCGCTCGACGGACGCCGCCGGCCACATGACTGCGTCCGGGCAGCTGCGCCGCGACGGTGCGGAGGCGAAGCTCTCGATGGCGTTCGGCCCGTGCGCGCTCGACCCGAGCCTCCTGCCGGAGCTGGTCCGGCTCTCTCGGCAGTTGGCGAAACGCCATTAGTCGGTCTCGATGCGAGTGAGCTGCGCGGCCCGCCGCTGCGCTCCTCGAACGAGTGCGGAAGAGGCAGGGGGACCTTCCGGCGCGGTCCAGGGCCGGAGGGCTACCAGGATCTCTTCGTCGCCGAGTGCGAGGCGAGCGTGAAGACGAGTCAGCCGCCGTGTTTCTCGAGGTATGCGCTCCAGCGCGGAACGGGCACTGGATAACTCGCGAGCGCGTCCCGGATGAGCGAGAGGATCTCGGCGTCTGGAGGTAGCGTGAGCAGGAGTGAGACGCTCTGCCCGTTCTTCACCGCCCCAACCAGCAGGTCACGCCACGCTGGGTCGATCGAGCGCTGCCTCTCGAGCGTCTCGAGGATCGCCTTGCTGCGATTCGTGCTCAGGTACTCGGTCAGCGTCGGTCCCGCGAGCTCGGGCCCGAGGGCGAGCGCGATCTTCGTCGCCGACTCCCACCCCGCGTACATGTTGGCCGGCGTGTCCCGCTCCGACTCGAACACGAGGAGCCCGAGCTTCAGGGTGTCTGGGTCGAGGGTGCGTTCGCACGCCAACATGGCTTCGTTGATCTCTCTCGCGAACGCGTTGTCGACCATCGCGGTCGGCAGGTGCGGACGCACGTGCGCCTCGCCCGCTTCGTCGCGGAGGGCGAGCGCGATGAGGGCGGCGACGAGCCCGTTTCTCGGACCCACCTCCGCGATGGTCTCGCGCCAGGCAGCGAGGTACGCCTTCTTGTCGCCGGAGAAGCCGAGGTCGTAGACCGTGTCACCAGGATCGAAGGCCTCCGGCGGGAGCATCGCGATGACGAGCTCGGTGTCGCCGGGCTTGGGCTTGGCGAGCCGGGCGGGGAGCTTTGGCGGCCCCCACTCACCCTTCTTGGCCAGGGATGCGCAGCGCTTCCGAAGCGTCTCGATGGCAGCATCGAACTTCGTATCCCCGGAGCTCGACGAAGGAACCGGCGGGGGCTTCCTCAAACCGAATTGGTCGACCATCGGCATACGATAGGGCATCCGAGTCTCACGGCGAAACTGCGTTTTCGGTGACTCGAAAGGCTCCATTCGTGCCCAATCGGTCACTCTTAGGCATGGGTAATGCCGCATATGGCACGTCGGCGCGAACGCCGAATTCCGGTTCGCGGCCTCCGCCAGCGAGCGGGCGGGGAGCCCTGCGGCGGGCAGGCCGGCGTCGATTGCGAGGCGGCCAGCGGCCGTGCCACCGTGCGCGGATGGATCCGCGAGCTGTGGCGGAGCAAGCGCTCAGGCTCTTCTTCGTCGCTCGACCCCCGTCGCCGCGAGGCGGGGCGGCCGAGGAGCTCGCGCGGCTCTTGCGCGAGGCGAGTGCTCGAGCGCTGCGGGTGGTCGAGCGCTTCTCGCGTGACCGGCGCGCGCACGACCGACTCGGGCTCCCCTTCGCGGACCTCCGGGTCGAAGACCTCGATGGCCTCGCCGCGGAACCGGCCCCGATGGGCCTCCTCGCGATGGCGACGATGGCGCGCTCTGGCTACGTCCGGCAGGCCGCGATTCAGCGCCTGGACGAGCACGTCGAGCCGCTCACCTTCGGTCTGCTCCTGAGCCGGCTCAACGACCCCGTCCGCTTCGTCGCCGCCGCAGCGGACGCGGCGCTGCGACGGCATCTGGTGCATCTGCAGCCGGTGGGGCTGGTCCGGTATCTCCCATTGCTCGACGCGCTCGACTCGTGGAAGCGCTCGCGCGACCACGCGATCGTGCCGCTGGTGGAGGCACGCCTCGAGAGCCTCGCCGGCGCCGCGGCGCTACGGGAGGCGACAACGGATCGTGACGTCGACCTGCGGCTCGCAGCGCTCCGCCGGCAGGCGCGCCAGACCGAGGGGCACGTGCTCGAGGCCGTGCTCCGCGACGCGCTCGGCGCGCGCGACCCGCGCGTCCGACTCTGGGCCGCACAGGCGGCGAGCGACGCCGCGGACGAAGTGCGCGACGCGCTCCTGCCCGTCATGGCCGACAACCGAACGCCTGCGATCCGTCTCACCGCGCTGCGTGCGATGCGTCGCTCGGCGACCCACGAGCACCGGCTCGTGCGCGCGTGCTTCGACCCCAACGCCAACGTCCGCCTCTACGCGCGGCTCGCCGTCAGAGATCGCCGCCTCGACCACGCCGCGCGCGCCCGCTCGATCCTCCGCGATGCCGATGCCCCCAAGGGCGATCTCGTCGGCGCGCTCGCGGTCCTCTCGGACCTCGGCACCCGCGAGGATCTCGCCCTCGTTCGACCGTTCGCCGACGATGGGCGCGCGAGCGTCGCGGCGGAGGCCGAGCGCACGGTCGCGCTACTCACTGCCTGAGCCATCTCCCGCGTTTCAGAAAGACTTGGGTGAGCCTTGGAGCGCGCGATCCCTGAGCTCCGGACGAACTCTCACGGCATAGCCGATCGCGACGAGCAACCCGATCGGCGCGAACACCAAGGCACCCAGGAGCGGGCCGATCATCCACTGCATCTGACTGCGACCAGCCTCCCGCCAGACGACGAAACGAAATCGGGCCGCGCTCGCGGCGGCGAGCATCGCCGCGACTCGGCAGGCAAGATTCAATGCCCCGATCACGATCACGGTGGTCATGCTCGCCCCCACGCCAATCGGTTCAGCCGGACTACCACTCGTCCTACGGCAGAGCTCAGGTGGGAAGGTCGTCGGTGCGTTCGTAGATCACGTCGAAAGGCAACGTGACTCCTGCGACCACGACATCGCCATCCGGGTCTCCACCGAGACCTTCTGCACAGCAGCTTCCACGAACGGAGTATCGCTCGAACGATGAGGCTCGTCGACCGACCGAGCCATCGAGACGGGCTCGACTGGACGAATCGAGTCTCTCACGGCGCCGGCGGCGCCCAGCCCGCGTGTACGCTGCCGTCCTCCATCAGCCAGAGGCGCTGGTCGACGTCGAAGGGGCCGCTGTAGGTCACCGAGCTCCCGCCGGGGAAGGTGACCTCGATCGAGTCCACCGAGGTGGCGGTGCCGACGCCGTAGTGGAGGTAGAGGGAGTCCTGACAGCCCTGGCCGGTTCCGCCGTTGACGTAGCGGAGCCGCGTGATTCCGCCGGCGGTGACCGCGACCGTCGCGCCGATCGCGGCTCGGTTCGCCGAGACGTTGCCGACCACCCGGACGTTGAGCCAGTGGCCGGTGCTCGCCATCTCGTTGCTGAAGAGCGAGCGCATGGCGAGGTCGAGGTCGCCGTCGTGGTCCCAGTCGCTGGTCGCGACGCCCCAGCCGTTCTCCTCGGTGAGCCCCGCGTTCAGCACGTCGAGGCGGAAGGTGCCGTCGCCGTTGCCCCAGTAGAAGTCGGTGGGGCGGCCGTCGTAGACGCAGGAGATCACGAGGTCGAGATTGCCGTCGGCGTCGAAGTCCGCGAGCGCCGGCACCGAGTGCGTCTCCTGGAAGCGCAGGCCGTTGTCGCTGACCGTGTCGGCCCAGTCGCCGGCGTTGTCCTCGAAGACGCCGGGCGCGGTCTGCATGAGGATCTGCGTCTTGTCGGAGAAGCCGAAGAAGCGCGGGTGCGCGAGGTTCGCGTGCACGCTGTCGAAGTCCCCGTCGTTGTCGAGGTCCCCCCACGCGATGCCGATGGTGTGGCCGAAGTAGCTCCGGAGCTCCTCGCCGGCGAGGCCGGCCTCTTCCGCGCGCTCGACGACGCCGGTACCGGTGCCCTCGTAGTAGGCGTTGCGCTGCAGCCGGTAGCGACCGACGAGCACGTCCATGTCCCCGTCGCCGTCCGCGTCGATGGGGTTCACGCAGCGGCTGGCCGCCTGCTCCGATCCCCAACCGTCGCTCCCGGTGACCTCGCCGAAGGTCCCGTCGCCCTGGTTCATGAAGACGGTGTCGACGTAGGTCGCGCCCGAGCCCCAGCAGATGAAGTTCGTGACGTAGAGATCCAGGTAGCCGTCCGCGTCGATGTCCACCCACGCCGCCGCCGGTGACGGGCTGCGGATGTTGCCGGGGTCGCCGCAGGTCTCGTAGTCCTGCATGTCGACGATGCCTGCCGCGGCCGTCGCGTCGGTGAACGTGCCGTCGCACTCGTTGTGCAGGAGCCGGTCGTCGGCGGTCATCGACTCGGCGAAGACGAAGAGGTCGAGGCAGCCGTCGTTGTCGTAGTCGCCCCAGACACCGTTGCCGTTGGCGCCGAGCGCCGGGATCCCCGCCGCCTCGCTCACGTCGGTGAACGTGCCGTCGCCCATGTTCCGGTAGAGCCGCGGCCCCATGTTGCCGTTCTGCGTGGTGGTGAAGTCGTCCCAGCCATCGTTGTCGTAGTCGCCGAAGGAGACCCGGTTGCCGAGGGTGAGGTCCGGCACCTCGGCGAAGTGCGTGGTGGTCGGCGGATCGGAGACCGGCTCGACCAGCAGCTCGACCACGTAGTCCCAGGGCAGCTGGAGCGAGGTGCCGTTGTAGAACTGCCCGCGCTGGATCATGGGCATGTTGATCGAGCCGCGGCACGCGTCGAAGTCGTCGCAGGAGCCCTCCGCGTCATCCGTGCTCGAGTCGAGCCAGAAGGTCGGGCGCGGCGCGTCGGGGTTGCCAGGATCGACCGCCGGTCGGCGGTGTCCGACGTAGACGAGGCCGGGCTGATCGATCGCCACCGGCTCGTCGAGCGCGTAGGTGGCCCAGCCGTCGGCGTCGAGCTCCGCCACGCAGCGCGTGCCCGTCCAGATCGGATCGGCGCTCCACATGTCGAAGCCGTTGTGCCCGAAGTCCGGGTAGAGCCCCGCCTCGAGCAGCGCGTCGGGCGGGAGCCCCGCGGTGCCCTGCCACTGCACGCGGAAGCCGTGGATGCGCGTCGGCCGATCGATCTCGAAACGCGCCTGCTCGTAGACCACCTCCTCGCCGACGGTGATCTCCGTTCCAGCGATCGTCAGCGGTCGAAGCATGTCGATCGTCAGCGTCGGCGCCCCATCGTGGTCCGTCAGCGTGGTGAGTCCAGAGGGCAGCGCGCCAGCGCCGGTCGCAGCGCACATCGGTCCCGCGTCGTCGGTGCCGGCGTCTTCCGGGCCCGCATCGGGCGACATCGCCGCGTCCATGGGCTCCGGGTCCGAGTCGCACGCGAGGAGCGCGAGCGCGAGCAAGCCATGGGAGAAGATGCGCATCGCCAACGAGCATTCCTCAACGAGGTCGGCGCGCCAAGGGTGGCTGTGAACGAAGGTGACCTGCGGCCGCCCTTCGTGCGGGCAGGGAGTGCCATCGAGCAATGGCACCGTCGGGGGAGTGATCCCATTCCGCCAGGTGCTGTACCGTCGCGGACCGATGTCGCTCTTCGTTCGCCCTCGCGCTGCGGTCCCGCTCTTGGTTTGCGCGTTGTCGTCCTGCGTGGCTTCTCCGAGGCCGGACTCGAGCGCGCCCGGCGGTGACGGCACGCAGTCGGGTTCGTCCGCTTCGGACTCCACTCCCAGCGATTCGCTCACTCGAGTCGTCGTCGAAGGATCGAAGCTCTATCTGCTGGGAACGTTCGATGGAGCGACGCCATCGGTCGTCGAGCAGGCGTTGAGCGAGAACCCCCGCATCGACACGCTCGCGTTCACGGCGAACGGTGGGTCCATCGATGATGAGGCCACCCTCGCGTTGGGGCGCCGCATTCGAGCGCGCGGCCTCGAGACGAGGGTGATTGGCGACGGGGCGATCGCGTCGGGTGGCGTGAGCCTCTTCCTCGCCGGGGTCCGTCGGACAGTGGAACGGGGCGCAAAGATCGGTGTTCACTCCTGGCAACACTGTTGGGGCGATGCGGACGGACGCGAGCCAGGGTGCCGGCAGGCCAGTGACCACCCCCGGGACGATCCGGGACACCGACTGCACGGTGACTATACGGAGGAGATGCTGGGCTCCCGCGACTTCTACTGGTTCGCCATCGAGGCGTCCCCGAGCCACGCCATCCACTGGATGAGCGACGAAGAGATCGAGAGGTACGGACTCTCGACCGACGGGTTGCGAGACGAGCGCTCGTCCCATCCCTTCGGCGCGGCGTTCGACGACGAACGGGCCTCGGTCGGCCCCGCCCAGTGACTCGGTAGATACCGCCGGCCTGGGCCAGCCTCATCGCGACCTCTCCGCACCGGCGCAACTGGAGTCCGCCCGGGACGAAGAGGGCCGCATCACCCACCGATGCGCGCCCAGCGCAGGAGGCCCCATGTCGATTCCCGCCATTCGAAAGAACACACCCCAGACCATCCAGAGCCATGGCACGACGCCACCGCCGCAGACCTCGCCGCAGCCCAGCGCAGCGTCGGTCGCCGACGATGCTGCCGGGCGCATCAACGAGCTGCGGGGCAGTCGCCGTGTTCGTGGCGGTCGGATCAGCCAAGAGCAGGCGGTGAGCATGCTCGCCCGTACCTACGAACGGGCAGGCATCTCCGGGGTGAACCAGCTGCTCCTCGCGAGCCCGCGACTGGTCGCCTCGCTCGGCGGGAGCTCCCGCGAAGAGCTCGAGTCCGCACTCGCGGAGCAGGTCGGCTCCTGGGATGCCGGAAGTGTGGCCGAGAGCATTCAGGAGCAGGTGACGCTCGACCTCCGCGAAGGCATCCGCCAGACCGCGCAGCGACGGATCGCGGGCACCATCGACCAGATCTCCACGGCCCGGGACCGACTCGCAGGCGAGCTGGAAGCGCTCGGTACGCCCCCGCGCGACGTGCAGCGCGCCACCGAGCTCGAGTTCCTCGTTCAGCAGGCCGACAACTCGATCGCTGGCTACCGAGCGCTCTCGGCGCGGTTCGACGGACAAGCCTGGGAGGTCGGCGATTTCCCGCGCACCACCGTTCGCCTCGCCACCCGCGCGGGGATGGGGGACCTGATGGAGGGCACCTTCGCGGGGGAGGCGCTCCAGGACACCAGCGGTGTGCCGGAGGCCATCGCCGCGAAGGGAGCGAAGATCGCCGAGTTCGTCGTCGAGGCGCCGCACATCGCTCACGCCTTTGCGCACGAGGGAGCCGCCATGGGTGGTCTCGCTCTCGGCACGTTCGCGGCCGGCATCGCCGTCGGCTTCATGATCCACCACGCCGCGGAAGAGAACCGAGAGGCGTTCATCGCCGCCGGCCGCGAGCAGCTGGGGCTCTGACGTGACGACTCGAGTCCTGGCCACCCCCGGCCCCTACGCTCGTCCCATGGGTATCGCGACCCTCGTCTCGGTCTCGGCGCTCTACCTCTTCCTGCTCGCCATCCTCTGGTGGGAGGCCGAGCCCATCCGGCTCTTCATTCCGCACGGCGGTCTCGTCGGCTACGTCGCGCTGGCTCTCGTGTGGCGCCGCGGGGAGCTCATCCAGGACCGGGAGCGGGTCGGGGCCGTCCGGCAGGTCCTGAGCATGGAGGCGCGTGCATCGGTGGTCGGCAGAGTGCGCCCCTACGGTTCACCCAGCGGGATGCCGGTCGCCCTCGCCTACCCGTTCGTCGGCCGGCGCTTCGCCACGCTCGACATCAGCCCCTTCGTTCTCGAGACCGATGATGGGCGTCGCGTGCTCGTCGATCCCGAGCACGCACTCCTGGTCAGCGATACCGGCATGGTGTCCCTGGGAGAGCGAGTGAGAGTCACGGGACCGATCACGGAAGAACACGGTCACCACATCGGTGGGCGAGGCAGCTACCGAGGTGGCCGACCGACGGAAGTCCTCCGAGGGACCGAGGGTGCCCCCATCGTGCTGACCGCGGAGTGAAGCGGGTCCGCGATCTAACCGATCGGAACGCATAAATACTGGATTAATCTTTACACGACGAAATCTAGCGCCGATAGTCCCAGCTCTCTCGTATCGGAAGGTCTCGTGTGAAGTATCTATCGGCTGCTCGGCTCCTCGTATTGGCAACGCTCCTCGTCACGGGTTGTGGCGATGACGGCGGGATGACCGAGACGGACTCCGGCCCCTCCCCGGACATCGGCGTGGGCGATGGCGGAACGAGCGACGCGGAGCTGCCGCCCGACTGTGTCGAGGACATGTGCGGCGTCTGCGACGACGACCCCAGCAACGACTGCGTGCAGGACTGCGCCGGCGACTGGGGTGGCGCGGCCGTCGAGGACGAGTGCGGCACCTGCGACGACGATCCGAGCAACGACTGCTTGCAGGACTGCGCCGGCGACTGGGGCGGGACGGCGACGGCCGACATGTGCGGTGTCTGCGACGACGACGACACCAACGACTGCGTGCAGGACTGCGCAGACGAGTGGGGCGGCAGCGCGACGGAAGACATGTGCGGCACCTGTGACGCGGACCCGAGCAACGACTGCGACTGCGCAAGCACTCCGGGTGGCTCGGCGACGACCGACATGTGCGGGACCTGCGACACCGACCCGACCAACGACTGCACCCAGGATTGCGCGGGCACCTGGGGTGGCTCCGCCACCCTCGATGGCTGCGGGACCTGCGACACCGACCCGACCAACGATTGCCCGAACGACTGCAACGGCGTCCCTGGAGGCCCGGCGGCCCTGGACATGTGCGGCACCTGTGACGAGGACCCCTCCAACGACTGCGCACAAGACTGCGCGGGCGCCTGGGGCGGTCCGGCGAGCCTCGACATGTGTGGCACCTGCGACGACGACTCCACCAACGACTGCGTTCAGGACTGTGCGGGCGACTGGGGCGGCTCCGCCGTCGAAGACATGTGTGGTACCTGCGACGACGATCCCGCCAACGACTGCGTACAGGACTGCGAAGGAACCTGGGGCGGGTCCGCGGTGGTCGACCTCTGCGGCCGATGCACTGGCGGCACCACCGGCGTCACCGCCTGTCCGACCATCACGCTCACGCCAGTCGCCGACGCATCGGTGAACGAGAACGCGCCCACCACGAACAACGGCACGGCCGAGGCGTTCAGCGTCGTCGCCGACTCCAGGTCGAACACCGAGCGGGCGTTCCTGCGCTTCGACCTCGCCGCCGTTCCGGCCGACGTGGTGATCCGCGGCGTCAGCCTCGAGGCCCAAGCCTTCAGTGGCTACGCCTTTGGTGGCAACGGCAACGTGTACACCCAGTTCGTCGAAGACGACAGCTGGGGCGAGACCACGGTGAACTGGAACAACCAGCCGACCACCGACGGGGTGAACATCGGCAGCTGGTGGCTCTGGTACAACCACGTCGACCGCGACCAGCTCGGCTCGACCGGCCAGGAAGCTCTGCTCGACGTCGTCGCTCGGGAAGCCGATGGCGACGCGCTCCTCAGCCTGCGGCTGCATAGTCCGGGCTACAACACCGACTACCGCTCGCGCGAGTACACCGACGAGAGCCAGCGACCTCGACTGGTGGTCGGCTACCTGCCGATCACGACGGTCACCCTCGAGCCGGTGGCCGACGCCACGGTCAGCGGATCGTCCAACCAGGGGACCGCCCAGGACCTCCGCGTCGACCGCACGTCCAGCGAGGTGTACCTCCGCTTCGACCTCTCCGGGCTTCCGGCGGGGGCCGAGGTGGTGGGCTCGACGCTCACCATGCTCGCGTACTCCGGCTACGCCTTCGGCGGGGACGGTCACGTCTACACACACCTCGTCACCGACGACAGCTGGGGCGAAACGACCATCATCCAGAGCAACGCGCCCGCGTCCGAGACCGAGTGGCTCGGCCGTTGGTGGCTCTGGTACAACGGGACGCCCTCGGACAAGGTGGGGACCTTCACCACGGACGAGCTCACGGCGGCCGTCGAAGCCGAGCGCGCCGGCGACGGAGCGATCTCCTTCCGCCTGAGAAGCCCCGGCTATCGGACCTACTACCGCTCACGCGAGTACGCGACCGCTGACCAGCGACCGCAGCTGACCGTCCAATACGTGATGCCCTGATCGCATCATCCCGACCGAGGAGCTGACCGGGCGCGACCTGGGCAGCTCCTCGGAGCGGCGCTTCCGCACTTCGACCAGCGCTCGTCCCGTGGGTCCCACCTGCTAGGGTGTGGTCCGCGATGCCGGCCGAGCGCCTGTACCTGCGGCTCCCCGACGATCCGGTCGACCCGCCGGAGAGCACGCTTCCGGCGGGCACGATGGTGGCTCACGAGGTCCGCCCGGAGCTCGCGTGTCTCGTCGAGATGGTGGCGACCCATCGGGAGACCATTCCGACAGGGGAACGGTGGACCGAGCGGATCTTGCCGGACGGCGCCGCCCGCTTGATCGTCGACCTCGGCGACACGCCCACGGTCCGCGGTGACCCCTCCGCTCGTGTGCGGGTCGTGGGCCCATCGGCATCGCCGACCGTGCTGGAGCTCGAGGGGCATCTCGAGGGGCTCTCGTTCACGTTGGGACCAGGCGCCGTGCCTGCGCTCTTCGGCGTGTCGACCCGAGCGCTCACCGACCGCGCCGTGAGCCTGGACGAGCTCTGGGGACCGGGGAGCGAAGCGCGGGTGCAAGAGGCGCTCTTCGCCTCGCGCACGCCCTGGGCGAGATCCGACGCCTTGCAGTCGATGCTCGTGCGCCGAACGACGCCGAACCGGCCGGAGGCGACCGCCGAGCGGGGAGTGGCCCTGATGCGAAGCAGCGGCGGCCGACTCTCCGTCGCCGACGTCGCGAGTGCCTTGGGGGTCGGCGAGCGCCGGCTGCAGCAGCTCTTCGTCCGGGACGTCGGGCTGACTCCGCGGGCCTTTCGTCGGCTCGCGAGGCTCCAGGCCTGCATCCGGTCGCTCCGCTCGGCCACCCGACCGCGGTGGTCCCAGATGGCCGTCGACATGGGGTTCTACGACCAGGCGCACCTGGCGAACGAGTTCCGCTCGCTCTCGGGTTTGACCCCTTCGGCATTCCTGGAGCGCCGCCCTTCGGGTTCTTCCAAGACTCGCGAGTGAGCCCTGCCCATGCTGCGGCACCGAAGGAGGCACGAGCGATGAAGCGAAGATGCGAAGGCAAGGTGGCGTTGGTGACGGGTGCGAGCCGCGGGGCCGGGCGGGGGATTGCGGTGGAGCTCGGTGCAGCGGGCGCCACCGTCGTCGTCACCGGGCGCAGCACCCGCACCGACACGCCCGAGGTCTACGGCGACATCATGCAGCGTTCGGCGCTGGACTCCGTGCCCGGAACGATCGAGGACACCGCCGAAGCGGTCGACGAAGCCGGGGGGCGCGGCATCGCCCACCGGTGCGATCACACCCGGGACGAAGAGGTGCGCGCGTTGGTCGACCGAGTGCTTCGAGAGCACGGGCGAGTGGACCTCCTCGTCAACAACGCCTGGGGCGGGCACGAGGTGTTCGACGCCGTCTTCGATGCGCCGTTCTGGGAGCGGGACATCGACGAGTGGGGCGCGATGATGGACCGTGGGGTACGCAATCACTGGCTCGCCAGCCGCGCGGTCGCGCCGGCGATGGTGGAGGCCGGGACCGGGCTGATCGTGGCGACGACGTTCTGGGATCGCGACCGGGTCCTGAAGGGCAACCTGATGTACGACCTGGCCAAGGCGGCCATCAACCGGCTCGCGATCGCGACCGCGGCAGAGTTGGGTGAGCACGGAGTGACATCGCTGGCTCTCTCGCCCGGCTGGATGCGGACGGAGTGGATCTTGGCGGGGCACGAAACCGACGAAGCCCACTGGACCGAGAAGCCCGAGCTGGCCCGCACCGAGTCCCCCCGCTACCTCGGCCGGGCGGTGGCCGCTCTCCTCGCCGACCCCGACGTGTTCGACAAGACGGGGAGCGTGTTGCGCGTGGGTGACCTGGCAGCGGAGTACGGCTTCACGGACATCGACGGTCGCCGAGTTCCGCCCTTCGAGCTCGGCTGACAGGAGCGCGCTCCACCCGGAGCTGGAACCAACCGATGTCAGCGCCGGGCAGAGGGAAAGAGAAAGTGCTCGGCGAGGTCGTCCAGCGCCGCCGAGTCGAGGCCTGTCGCAGCGGCTGCCGCTCGGGTGCATGCCTCTCGAGGGCGCTTGGCGATGGTGGGCGGCTTGCCGAACACCACCTGGTTCATCGTGCGCCACGCTTCGCCTTCGAACGCTGTGGCGTAGCTGGCCATCCCATCCTCGACGAAGAGCTTGGTGGCCATGGTGCCGCCCACGGTGAAGGCGTAGTCGTTGCTGGAGTTCGCGTAGACGAACTGGCCCGCGACGACGTCGCCCGTCACGAGCGTCTCGCAGGTCACGTAGGCCGACCGGCAGCGCAGGTTGCCGACGACCAGGACGAGCGAGTGGTCCACCTCCCAGGAATCCGAGTGGTCGCCGGTCAGTACGACGTCGCCGTGAACGAAGAGCATGTCGGCGACCCGCAGCTCGTCCGCGCGTAGCTCACCGACGTGGAGCGGGATGACCGCGTCGTCGGGCAGCTCGTCGAACCATGGACCCGTCTCGGCATCGAACGCCGCGACGTGCTCGTTCAGAAAGGCTCGTGCCTCTTCGATGCTGAGCTCTCTGGTGTCGGCCATGGTGGGAGTATGCCCATCACCGAGGCCTGAGGTTGGTCGCGGCTCGAATCGTGGGCCGGGACACGGCTCCGGCTCCGCCATGGAAAGCGCTCGTGCGCGCTCGCCGGTGAACGGCGGAGGTCCCATCACACACCAAAGAGCGATTCATTCGCGATATCGTCGCCCCATGGCACTCGGACTGAAGCGAACCATTCCTCTGGCGCTACTCCTTCTCCTCGGCTGTGGGGACGACGACGTCACACCGAACGACGACGCCGGACCCGTGCTCGATGGCGCCACGCTGGATGGCGGAAGCACCGATGGGGGGGCGCGCGACGACGGTGGCCCCTCCGACGGCGGCGGTTGCGCGAGCGGCGAGCTCACTTGCGGCGATGCGTGCTGTGCTGGTGGAGAGGTCTGCGTCGAGGGTGCCTGCGCCGCCGATTGTGAGGGTGTCGCGCCGTGCGGAAGCGGCGCCGACTCGGTCTGCTGCGACTCCGGTGACGAGTGCGTCGCGGGCAGCTGCGTCACTCCGGGAGCGGCCTGCACGCCCGACAGTTGCGGTCCGGCTGCGGTCGGTTGTGAGGCGGGCTTCGTGTGTGACCCGGCCCTCTCGGTCTGCGTCCCTTCGCTCGCCGACACGACCTGCGCGGCCGCGCCCAGCATCATCGAAGGCGCCCTGCCGCGCGTGAGCTGGGGCCGGCGGATGGCCGTCGCCTGCACCACCGACGCCGAGTGCCAGACCGGCGAAACCTGCACCGACGACGAGTGCACGCCGAACTGGCCGACCAACGACCCCGCAGACGCTCCGGACTTCATCCACGTGGCGTCGCTCCCGCTCGTCGGGGACCTCGACGGCGACTGCACGCCCGACATCGTCATCAACACCTACCGCTCGCCCTCCGACTCCGGCGCGGGGCTCCTTCGAGCTCTCGACGGGGCAACCGGCGCGGAGAAGTGGGCGGTGACCGATATCGCCTACCGCACCGAGGGGACCGCGAACCCAGCGCTGGGAGACATCGACGGCGACGGGCTGCCGGAGATCGTCGTGCAGTCGGTGACCACCGGGCGCCTCATCGCGATCGACGGAGACGGGACGCCGATGTGGACGTCCGACTCATACTCCAACGCCGCCGTGAGCGGCTCGGTGGCGATCGCCAACATGGATGGCGAGGGTCTCCCGGAGATCGTGTTCGGTGCCGCCATCTTCGACGCCAACGGTGCGCTCCTGTGGGAAGGCACGGGCGGCACGGGAAGGGACGCGCTCGGGCCCATCAGCTGCGTTGCGGACCTCGATGGCGACGGCCGCCCCGAGCTGATCGGGGGCAACACGGCATACGAGACCACGGGAACGGCCGGCGTGGACTTCACGGGATCCATTCGATGGATGGCCCCCGTGCAAGACGGACGATACGGGATCGCGGACTTCGATGGCGGCCGTCCCGAGGTCGTGTTGGTCGCGAACGGCACCGTCCACGTCATCGATTCGACCGGCAGCGTCATCGACTCGCTCTCGGGGATCGAAGGACTCCCTCGAGGTGGCACCCCGACCATCGCCGACTTCAACGATGACGGCGAGCTCGACATCGGAGTCAGCGGCGCCAGCGTCTACGTGGTCCTCGAGCTCGAAGGCACCGACCTGCGCGAGCTGTGGCGGGCCACCATCAGTGACCCGAGCACCCGGACGGCAGGCTCTGCCGCGTTCGACTTCGACGGCGACGGCCGGTTCGAGATCGTCCATCAGGACGAACAATTCCTGCGGATCTTCCCAGGGACCGAACCCGATTGCGACACCGTCCCGGTGGGCGTTGGCTGCGACGGGCTCATGACCGACGACGATGTGCTCCTGATCGGTCGCCATGTCTCGCGCACGCGCACCCAGTACCCGGTCGTCGCGGACCTGGACGGCGACGGGCGCGCCGAGATCGTCCTCTCGAGCAGCTCCGACGTGACCGATGGCCTGGATGCCGGCGTGGAGGTCTGGTCCCACCCGCTCGGCACGTGGGGTCGTGCGCGCCCCGTCTGGAACCAGAACGCCTATCGCGGTGTGAACGTCAACGACGATGGCACCATCCCGATGTCCGAGCCCGACGCCTACACCAGCTTCCGCAGCCAACCGGCAGATGGAGCCCGCGACTGCGCCGCGAACCTGCAGCCCATGGGGCTGCGCGCGGACGCCACCATGTGCCCTGCGTTGAACCTCACCGTCGACGTCGTGAACACCGGCTGCCTTGGCGCCTCCGCCGGGATCTCGGTCTCGTTCTACGAAGAATCGGCAGGCTTGCTCGGCACCGTGCAGACCATGGAGCGAATCGAAGCCGGCGCCCGCACGACGGTCTCCCTCGACCTCGGGGCCACCCCGAACGCCACCGTCTGGGCCGTCGTCGACGACGACGGCACCGGCGCGGGGCGAGTCATGGAATGCGACGAGGAGAACGAGTCGGCGCGCGTGCTGCTGTGCCCGGAGGGATGATCCGCTGCTCGGCAGAGCGCCCTCCAGCTGGCGCCGGGCGGTGACCGCCCGGTCGCCAGCACCGCCGATGGTCACGCCTACACCGCAGACGTGCACCATGTGGCCGAACACGGTCTGGCTCAGTGATGGCCTTCGGCCGCGTGCTCGACGTGGTGCTTCGCCGCGTCGATCCCCAGGGCGCCGGCGAACTCGAGGATCAAGGCCCCCACGTCGCCGCCCACCTCGAGGAGCGCCGCGGCCGTCGCGTTGTCCCGGAGGAAGCGTTCGACGACACCCTTCACCGCCTCTTCCGAGCCTCGAGCCGCGGCGTGCTCGAGCGCGTGGGCGAACTCGTGGTGCCCCTCCGCCATCAGCGCCGCGAAGAGCGTGTCGACCGCCGCAGCCGTGACCCCCGCCATGGTGGCGATGACGGCACGCCGCTGGTCGGCCTCCGCCGTCTCCATCCGGCCCACTCCAGCCGTGGCCGCCGCCGCCGACACCTCCTGTCGCGTCCAGACGCCGTTGATCTCGATCCCTTCGCGCAACACCGCGCCACCTCCCGCGATGGCCGTCGCCGCGAGCGTTCCGCCAAAGATGAGACCACCGAGCCCGGCGGCACCCATCATCGCGTACTTGATGGCGTTCTCCCGGTCTGCGACGCGCTCGCGCGCTTCGGAGATGTGGTCGTTCACGGCCTGACCGACGATTCCGTTCATCGCCCATCGGGTCTTCATTTCACCGACGATCTCGGGAAAGGCTTCCGATGCGACCGCGTCCCGCAGGTCGGAGCGGTCCCATCCCGCGACGGTCGCAGCCGTGTCGTCCAGTCGCTCGGCCGCCTCCCGCAGGACCCCCGGGAGAATCTGCGTCAGGGTCTCGGTGGCCCCGCGACCATCCACCCGTCCCGACCGGACCGCGTCGCGTAGCGGACCGGCGTTCACGCCGATCAGCTCGAACTGCCGGAGCAGCTCACCTCGAGTCTCCTCACCGAGCACGGCGCCGAGCAGACTCGCGCTCTCCGGCGCCATCGGGGTTCGGCCGAAGCCATCCGCGGCCTCCCTGAGCTGGCCCGCGCGGCGCTCGAGGGCCCGCTGCCCCCGCTCCTGCACGGCCTCTTGAAAGCGGTCGGCGATCGCCGTCTCGACGCGGTCGACGGCTTCGTCGCGGGCAGCCATCGGCGCGATCCCCTCCATGGCGAGCGACTGTCGGAGGTCCGCCTCGGTGACCTGACCGAGCGACCGCATGTGTCGGGGACTCGGGTGGCCGACGATCGCGCGAGCAAAGGCACCGGGGTGTCCCGTCCGAGCCATCGCGACCGCGCCGATCTTGATCTGGCGACGAGCCGAGTCCGCGAGGGACTGGCGACGACTCGCGGAGGAGTCGAAGACCTGAGCGGTGGCCTGATCGCGCGTCGCGTTCGCCAATGCCTGCTTCAGCTCGGCGAGCGCGGTGACCACTTCGGTTCGCCCCGCGCCCTCGGGGACGGAGGCGATGAGGGCGTCCGTGTTCGCGAGGACCTGCTGGGCCGCGTCGCGCGAGGCATCGCGAGCCGGCGACCGGCCGCCGACGGCCGAGGTCAGCTCGCGGAGCTCGCTCGCGATCTCCGTGGGCGAGGCGTTCGGAGACGAACCTGCGAACGCATCGATGAATGGAGTGTTGGCCTGCGTGGAACGGGCAGTGACGGAACCGGGCTCGGGCATGACTTGGTCTCTCTCGGTGTGGGTGGATGTCAGCGATAGGTCTGGGTCGCAGACCGCTCGAGGTAGTCGTGGAGGGCGAAGGCCAGACGAAAGACCTGCGCGCCGGTGCGAGAGGACCAGGAGGCCGCCGCCCGAGGTCCCGCCGCACGCACGTCACGCGGGACGCCGCCGGCGCGCACGGACATCTCGCCGTCGACGAGGACCACCTTGCCGTGGGGCAACGCGGCGAGCTGGCGAAGCAGAGCGCGGAGCTCACCCTGGTCCACCGAGCGAACGAGCTGCTCGAGGCCGCGATGGGCGATGGTCACCGTGTGGCCATCGACGTCCAGAACGGTCTCGCTCGCGTCCTTGGGGTCGAAGCTTCGACACGCGTCGCACCGGCAGGCGCGCATCGTGACCGCCGCGTCCTCGTGAGCGGCCCGTGACGGCATGGGGCCAGTGCACCAGAGGTGGGGGTAGAGGAAGCCCACGACTTCGACGCCGCCCTCTTCGGCGCGAACCTCCTGGGTCTCCAGGTCGAAGCTCCCGCCGAGCTCCTTGGCGAGCGTCCGCCCCGGCGGCTCCGGCGTGTCGCGCATCCACGTCCAGGCGAGCAGCGCCAGCAGGCAGGCGAGGGCTCCGTGGACCAGGAACCAAACCACCTCGCCGAGCGGCAAGCAGGCCACGAAGGCAACCAGGCCGAGGACCCAGACCATCTTGCCCGGATGCGTGCGTCGTCCGACGCGCGCGGCCCCCATACCGAAGAGAACGACGGCCACTTCGGCGGCCGATCCCCAGGAGTCGCTTCGGGTGTAGCTCAGCAGCATGCCCACGCCCGTCACCCAGAGGGCGGTCGTGGAGAGCCCGACCCCGCCGCCCGGACGGGAGAGCTCGGTCTCCCTGGCGACGAGGTAGAGGGCGAAGAAGCCGAGCTCCAGGCGCCCGAGCAGGAGGGCGAGCGTCACGAAGCCGAACGCCGGTAGCAGGCGTGGGCGAACCAGATGACGACTGCGCAGGCTGGCCGATCTGGACGAGGGCTCCGTCTCGCCCGAAGGCCGGCGAAAGGGGTCCCAGGTTCGCGAGGGGATGTCGTATTGCGGCATGTGCGGACCGTTTCGGCCCCTGCGCCCACGAGTTTCGTCCCGACCCGAAAAAGGAGGAAATCGCTCCGAAGGGAGGTTTCGGGGGGCAGGCCGTAGACCGGGCGTGAGCTCTACCCTCAGCCGAGCGCTCCTCCTGGCCATGCTCTTCGCGAGCGCCTGCGGGGATCCCGTGGATCCGTGCCCCGGCGAGGAGTGCGTGGAGGACCTCTGCGAGGCCGTCGTGTGTCCGATCGCCGAGCAGAGCTGCGAGGTCGTCGAGGGAGCGGCGGAGTGTCGTTGTCCGGCCGGCACGGTCGAGCTCGACGGGGCGTGCGCTCCGAGCACCGAGTGCACCAGCGCGACGTGCGAGGCAGGCGGGATCTGCCGCCTGGAGGACGATGGGCCGGTCTGCGAGTGCCCGGACGGCTACGCCGGTCGCTTCTGCGAGACGTGCGCGGAGGGGTACTTGCGCAACGAGCTCGGCGAGTGCGACTCGAATCTCTGCCATCCGAATCCGTGCGACGAGCCCGAGCGCGCCTCCTGCTCGGTGGTCGACGGAGCCGCCGTCTGTGGGTGCAGCCCGGGCTTTCACGAAGAGATGGGCGTGTGCGTCCCGGACGAGACGTGCTCCCCGACGACCTGTGGCGGCCGTGGCGAATGCCTGGACTCCGAAGACGGCCCCTCGTGCGTGTGCGAAGTCGGGTTCGGCGGCCGCTTCTGTGGGAGCTGCGACGACGAGGGCGGCTTCCACGACGACGGCATGGGTGGATGCACGACCGATCGCTGCCTCCCCGACCCGTGCACGGCGCCGCCGCTGACCCGATGCGTGGTCGTCGATGAGGACGTGCAGTGTGTGTGCCCGGTCGGGACACACCTCGACGGGGAGGACTGCGTCCCGGACGAGACCTGCGACGCGACGAGCTGTGACGGTCACGGCTCGTGCGCGATCGACGGCGGGCGAGTCCTGTGCACGTGCGACGCCGGCTACGCGGGGGCGTACTGCGACGAGTGCGCGAGCGGCTTCCACGACGATGGCATGGGCGGGTGCACGGACGACGTCTGCGTGCCGAACCCCTGCGCCGACGCCGGCCGCGGGGTCTGTGTCGAAGAAGACGGCGCGGCGCGATGCCTGTGCGACCCCGGGCTCCACGAGGACGGGGTCGGGGGCTGCACCGACGATCCCTGCCTCCCGCATCCGTGCGGCACACAGGCCTGTCGGCGGGCGACGGACGGGAGCGCCGAGTGCTTCACGCCGGTGTGCGACGACGGCAACCCCTGCACCGATGACGTGCCCACGATGACGGGTTGCGACTTCCTCCCGCTCGCCGACGGTAGCCCATGCTCGGACACGGTCTGCTCGAGCGGTCAGACCTGCACGGCGAGCGTCTGCGGTGGCGGCACCGCCGTCGTTTGCGATGACGCCAACCCGTGCACCACGAGCTCCTGCGACGCGGTCACCGGCTGCCAGTTCACGGTCGACGACACGCTGGTACCGGACGATGGCGTCGCGTGCACGATCGACTCGTGCAGCGGAGGCACGGCATCGCACATCGACTCCGACGCCGCCTGCGACGACGGGCTCTACTGCACCGGGACCGAGCGGTGCGCGCCGAGTGATCCGGAGGCGTCGGCCGATGGTTGCCTGACCGAGAACGTGCCGGTGGCACCGGCCCCCTCCGGGTGCACCTCCTATGGCGCCTGCGACGAGGCGAGTGAGAGCTTCCCGCCGATCACACGACCGGCAGGGGCGACGTGCGACGATGGTATCGCGTGCACTCTGGACGACCGGTGCCTCACGACCGGCGGAGCGTGCGCGGGCACGCCGAGCGCCAGCTGCGGGGTCATCGCCTGCGACACGACGACGCCGTGGTCCGCCACCGTCGACATCGCGCGCGCGAACGTCACCGGCGCGATCACCCTCGATGGCGCGTCGCCGCCGACGAGCGCGATCGACTCGCGCGACCGGGACGGCTACATCTGGGCCATTGCGCGCGACACGCAGGTTCGCCACCGCATCGGGCGCATCGACTATCACCTCAACACCAGCGACCTCGTCACCGCCGCCATCGACGCGACCCTCATCCCCGGCGTCTACGACCTGCTCTACGAGCGGCACGAAGACCTGGACAGCACGGGCGCCGGCGATCGCTTCGTCTACCGCGTCGACGCCGGCACCACCCTGCCTGCCGGGTGGCGCATCCTTCGAACCGACGTGGTGATCCCGGTCGGCACCAGCACGCTCGACGTCGACATCCCGCGGGCCAACGTCACCGGCACGATCACCCTCGATGGTGCGCCACCGCCCGCGAGCGCGTCCGACTCGCGCGACCGGGACGGCTACATCTGGGCCGTCGCGCACGACACCGAGGTCCGCCACCGCATCGGGCGCATCGACTACCACCTGAACACGAGCGACCTGGTCACCGCCGCCATCGACGCGACGCTCCTCCCCGGCACCTATGACCTGCTCTACGAGCGCCACGAGGACCTGGACAGCAACGGGGCAGGCGATCGCTTCGTCTATCGCGTCGACGCCGGCACCACCTTGCCCGCCGGCTGGCGGGTCCTTCGAACCGACGTCGTGATCCCGGTCGGCAACAGCACGCTCGACGTCGACATCCCGCGGGCCAACGTCACCGGCGCGATCACCCTCGACGGCGCGCCGCCACCCGCCAGCGCGATCGACTCGCGCGACCGCGACGGTTATGTCTGGGCGGTCGCGCACGACACCGAGGTCCGCCATCGCATCGGGCGCATCGACTACCACCTGAACACCAGCGACCTCGTGACCGCCGCGATCGACGCGACGCTCGTCCCGGGCACCTACGACCTCCTCTACGAGCGGCACGAGGACCTGGACAGCACCGGCGCGGGCGACCGCTTCGTCTACCGGGTCGACGCCGGCACCACCCTACCCGCCGGCTGGCGCGTCCTGCGCACCGACGTGGTGATCCCGGCGGGCAGCAGCACGCTCGACGTCGACATCCCGCGGGCAAACGTCACCGGCGCGATCACTCTCGACGGGTCGCCGCCACCCGCCAGCGCCATCGACTCGCGCGACCGGGACGGCTACATCTGGGCCATCGCGCACGACACGCGCGTTCGCCACCGCATCGGGCGCATCGACTACCACCTCAACACCAGCGACCTGGTCACCGCGGCGATCGACGCGACCCTCCTCCCCGGCACCTACGACCTGCTCTACGAGCGCCACGAGGACCTGGACTCGAGCGGTGCAGGGGACCGCTTCGTCTACCGCGTCGACGCCGGCACCACCTTGCCGGCCGGGTGGCGCATCCTTCGAACCGACGTGGTGATCCCCGTCGGCACCAGCACGCTCGACGTCGACATCCCGCGAGCGAACGTCACCGGCGCGATCACCCTCGACGGATCGCCGCCGCCCTCGAGCGCGATCGACTCGCGCGACCGCGACGGATACATCTGGGCCGTCGCGCACGACACGCGCGTTCGCCATCGCATCGGGCGCATCGACTACCACCTCAACACCAGCGACCTGGTCACCGCGGCGATCGACGCGACGCTCCTCCCCGGTACCTACGACCTGCTCTACGAGCGCCACGAAGACCTGGACAGCACGGGCGCGGGCGATCGCTTCGTCTACCGTGTCGACGCCGGCACCACCTTGCCGGCCGGGTGGCGCATCCTTCGAACCGACGTGGTCATCCCGACCGGAAGCAGCACCCTGAACGTCGACATCCCGCGGGCGAACCTCACCGGCGCGATCACCCTCGACGGGGCGGCGCCGCCGATGAGCGCGATCGACTCACGCGACCGGGACGGGTACATCTGGGCCATCTCGCGCGACACGCGGGTTCGCCATCGCATCGGTCGGGTCGACTACCACCTGAACACGAGCGAGCTGGTCACCGCCGCGATCGACGCGACGCTCCTCCCGGGCACGTACGATCTGCTCTACGAGCGCCACGAAGACCTCGACCCGAACGGCGCGGGAGACCGCTTCGTCTACCAGGTCGACGCCGGCACCACTTTGCCCGCGGGGTGGCGCATCCTCGCGCAGTGCGTGCAGCTCGAATAGAGCAGTGGAGACCGCCGAGGGTCAGGTCGCTTCGCAGGATGACGTACAGCCGTCCGCTTCGTCGTCGTTCCCGTCGTCGCAGACCTCGTCCACGGGTTCATCGGCGATGAACCAGAGGTTGTCGATCCAGCAGCCGTCGACGCGAAACACACCAGCGGTGCTTCCCCTGCAACTCAGCCCGAGCTCGTGCGCCCCGGCGGAGAGCGGCACTTCCCACAGCTGCCAGGTCCAGTCGCCCGTTGGATCGCCAAGAAGATCGCCGTCCACGAAGACGCCGAGCTCCTCCTGACCCACGCTCCAGCGAAAGCGAAGCGTCCCGGACGTCGGCGCATCGAACGGGATGGTCATCAGTCGGGTTCCGCTCCCGGGCGGCGTGACGTGAGCGGCCAGACTCCCGCCGATGGAGTCCGCCCCGATGGACCACTCGCCGCTCACGCCGAAGGTCGTCCCCGGGGGGAACGTGCCATCTTCGAAGTCCTCGAAGAGCGAGAACCGTGGAGCCCCCGTCTGCCGGATGGCGTCGCCACAGGTCGCGAAGCGGCAGCTGCTCAGACAGCCGTCCGTCTCGACGTCGTTGCCATCGTCGCACAGCTCGCCGGCATCCTCTTGGACGACACCGTCGCCGCATCGGTCGGCGAGCCCCGCGTCGGCCTCACCCCCGTCGACGACACTCGCGTCGACGACCGTCGCGTCGAGCCCGGGTGGGCCGGCATCCCCGGCGCCACTCGCGTCAGGAGCGTCCATGGGACCGCCGTCGCGGCCCCCCGCGTCGACCACCGTACGCCCGTCGTCGCCGCACGCCCCGACGCACAGGCCCGCCACCAAGAGAAGGACTGTCTTCACTGCTACTCCCATTCCGGTGAGGACCCTATCAAAGACTGCCCTGGCCGAGGGCACATAGCCGCCGCCCCGAACGTCGCCACGAGTTTGCGGAGAGTCCGCGGCCGGGGATGGTAGACTCCGTGGGATGGCCGAGTTCGGTGAAGGCTTCGACTTCGAGGGCGACCAGACCACGATCGATGGTGGGGTGGGCGCGGTGGTCAGCATTCCTGACTACCCGACCCTCGCGTATCTCGGTCCCTTCGAGATTCTCGGACGGCTCGCCCGTGGGGGCATGGCCGAGGTCTACCTGGCCCGGGAGCCGCAGGAGTCGGGCGAGCCGCGGCACGTGGTCCTGAAGCGGGTCCTCCCCGAGCGGGAGTCCGACGAGGACTTCATCCAGATGTTCCGCAGCGAGGGGAGCCTGGCGGTTCGCCTCTACCACCCGAACGTCTGTCACGTGTACGAGTGCGGGGAGCTCGAGGGCACCACCTTCATGACCCTCGAGTTCGTCTACGGCGTGACGCTGCGCAAGCTCCTGCGTCGCGCTTCGAGCGAAGGGGGCCTGCCGCCGCGCATCGCGGCGCACATCGCCGCCAAGGTGGCCCTGGCGCTCGGCTACGTGCACCAGGCCAAAGGCGTCGACGGGCGACCGCTGGACATCATCCACCGCGACGTGAGCCCGCACAACGTGATGATCGGCTGGGACGGGCGAATCAAGCTCCTCGACTTCGGCATCGCGAAGACCAGCAACGAAGAGGAAGAGGCGGGTGTGCTCAAGGGCAAGCACTCCTATCTCAGCCCCGAGCAGGCGCAGGGACGTCCGCTCGACCATCGCTGCGACATCTTCGCGCTGGGCATCTGTCTCTACGAGGCGTTGACCTGCCGGCCCCTCTATCACCGGGACAACATGCTCGCGACGCTCGAAGCGATCATCCGCGAGCCCACTCCGTCCGCCCGCGCGCACAACGACCAGGTCCCGCCCGAGATCGACGCCGTGGTGCACAGGGCGCTCCAGAAGGACCCGGCGAATCGCTTTCAGACGGGACGGCAGATGGCCGATGCCATCGACGACTTCCTCTGGCGGAGCGGTGGCATGGTCGGCCCCTTCGACGTGGTGAAGGTGCTCGACGAGCTCTTCCCCGAAGACGAACGCAGCCCGCTGCCGGCCAACGCCGCCAACCTCACCGGCTCGTTCCAAGCGCTCACCGGCTCGTTGCCGCTCACCGGATCCTTCGGGCCCTTCGGGACCCAGTCCGAACGGCCGCGGAGCGAATCGGCCGCGGAGACGGTCGCCCCGAGTGCCCCGGCCGAAGGCGGCACGCCCGCTCGCGCCGGTGTGCCGCTCTGGTTCATCGGCGTGCTCGTCGCCCTCGTCGCCCTGGCCTTCGCGGGCGCCGCCGCCTTTCTCACGCAGTAGCGCGCGGACTCACCTCACGATGTCGTAGAAGTCGCCCTCGGGCGGTCTCGCGCAGTAGGTCACCCGCTCCCCACGCTCCCGGATGCAGGCCTGTCCGAACGGGCAGTCGCGCCGGCCTTCGCAGTAGTACACGGTGCCGTCGCGCAAACGCACGGGGCCCAGCGGCTGGGCGCAATCGTAGTCCACCTCGTAGAAGCCGTACTCTCCGTCGCGGTCGTCGACCGAGTGGGTGTCGATCCGCGCGATGCGCCCCTGCGCGTCCCACTGGAAGCGCATCGAGAGGGTGGTGGTGCCTTCGCGCATGGTCTGCCACTGGCGCGGCCGACCGCCGCGCCCCCAGCTCACTCGCTGCACGAGGTCACCGAGCGAGCTGCCCGTCTGCCTCGATCCGACCACCCGATCGCCGCGCCAGCTCAGCGTCGTGACCAGTCCGCCGATCTCGAGACGCTCGAGCCGCCCGTTCGCGAACACGTAGCGCTCCGGGCCGAGAATGGTCCGGACGTGCCGGACCACGATGTCGTCGCCGTCGTACTCCAGGAGCAGCCCATGCTCCCCGCGGCGCGTGCGGACGAGGCCGTGCGGAGCCTCGTAGTCGAAGTGCTCCGTGTTGCCGTCGCGCACCACCGTGAGGGGCCGCCCGTCGTCGGTCCAGGTCATCTCGGTGACCGAGCGCCGCGCGCCCTCCCGGCTCACCCCCACACGGGCGACGCGGCAAGCGCGCAGCGACGAGCGAAGCGGCGCGGGGTTCGGTGAGCAACCGAGCCCACGCGCCAGCGAGTCCGGAGTGATCGTGCGCGCGACCGAGCAGAGGGTGGCCATCGCGTCCGCGTCGACCGCCTGGGCGTCAGCGGTCGAGCTCACCAGCCCGAGCGTTCCCGCGACGAGAGACACCACGACGCGTGCCAGCGCAGTGCGAAGCATGGCGCAGCCTGGCAGCGCGACCGCCGCCCCGCAACGCTCTCGGCGACCTGCTCATCGCGTTCGCGCCAACGCCGTAAGGATCGGCGCTTCGGAGGCAGCAGACACTGGAGCCATGCCCTCCTCCCATCGGTTCCTCCTCGCGTTTCTCGGGCTGGCGGCGGCGTGCGCCTCGGAGCTCGGGGCGACCACCGATGCGGGACCCGATGGGTCCGTGGACATCGAGCAGGACGCGGCGGCTCCGGAGATGCCGCCGGACCTCTTCGATCTCGGCGTCGAATTGGGCGACTCGGGTACCGAGCCGACCGAGCCGACCGAGCCCACAGAGCCCACCGAGCCCACCGAGCCCGAGGAACCGATGGAGCCCGGCCCCGAGCCCGCGCCGGGAGTCCCATCGTCGTGGGAGGTGGAGATGACCTTCGCGACGGTGAACATCGGCCGGAGCTACGCCAACCGAGCACGGGTCGCTTCGGTCATCGATCACGTGGCGGACGTGGTCAGCTCCAAGCGCGGACCCCGGCTGATCGGTTGGCAGGAGATCGGCGAGGGCGACCCGTGTGGAGACTGTGAGATCGAGGTCCTCCGGAGCCGGTTTCGAAGCGGCGACGGTTGGGAGACGCGCCGCCCGAGTGGGAACCGGCCGAGCGGAGGCAGCGAGCGAGTGAAGGTCCCCATCACGTCCAAGGGCGCCAACGAGGGGATGGTCGCTCGAGCGGCGTTTGCGTCGCCGGGTTGGGCGGGGGTCAGCCCGACGCGCTTCGTGACCGTGGTGCACTACCCTCTCCGCAACGTCTCCGTGATCAACACGCACCTCATCGCCGGGGCGTGGAGCTGCAAGTCGCAGGTGGAGCGTCGCCGCGACTACTGGCGCCGGGCATGGCGCGTGCTGAAGGACCAGGTCGCTCGCGAGGTCTCCCGTGGGCGCAACGTGATCGTCACCGGTGACCTGAACCGCCCGCGAGGCGCCAACCGCTGCAATCCCGCGTGGGACCCGACATCGCTCCACGGTCGGGCTCGCATCATCGGTGGCGCCGGGATCGACTACGTGTTCGCGGTGCCCGCGAGCGGCTGGGACTTCCGCTTCTCACGCCGCGGCGACGACTCGATCCGCCGCGGATCCATCCACCTCGGGATCGACGGACACCAGGGCCATTGGGTCACCGGGCGCTTCCGGGCTCGGTAGCTTCCCGGCAGGTCCCCGCCACACATCACGGCCTCACGCACATGCTCCCACTCCCACGGTAGGGAGGCTCGATTCGGAATCGTGACCGGAGTACAACCTCGCCCGCATGACCCTTTCGCAATCGTCGATCGTCGCTCGTTCCACCGACTCCGACGCCCTCGACGCGACGGCAGCGATCGCGCGCGGCGCGCAGTCGCTGCTCGAGCGACAACGACCGGACGGCTCCTGGCAGAGCGACACCGACATGGGGCCCATCGGCCTGGCAACGGCCCTGCTCGCGGAGTCGCTCTTCCGGCCCATCCGCGCCCACGAAGCCCAGGGGGCCCGGACCTACTTCGCGGCGCGGCAGCTTCCCGACGGCGGCTTCGAGCCCTACCCCGGTGCGGGCACCGCGAGCGTCGGCGTGACCGCGTTGGTCTGGGCGACCCTCCGCGCCTGCGGTGCCTCCGAGGGGGACCCGGTCTTCGACCGAGCCACACAATCGCTGAATGCCAACGGCGGCCTCGAGGCCGCGGGCCGTGGCTTCCTCCAACGGGGTGACATGGCGGCGCTCTTTCTCGTCGCCACCGGTCACGTCCACCGCGACTCGCTGCCCGTCATGCCCGCGGGCGCGGGTCTGATGCCCCTGGCGCTGCTCACCCGCAGCCGACTCCACGCGGGCAACGTGATGGTCTTCATGGTCGTCATCGCCCTCGCCGAGAAGACACAGAGCTCGACGCGACGCCCAGGCTTCCTGGAGCACACCCGACGCCTCCTGGAGATGAAGCGCATCGTCGACTACCTGCTCCGTTGGCAGAAC
This sequence comes from Deltaproteobacteria bacterium, assembly GCA_017644045.1. Taxonomy (GTDB): domain Bacteria; phylum Myxococcota_A; class Polyangia; order Polyangiales; family Houyiibacteriaceae; genus UBA1660. The sequence continues at coordinate 572,107 of JAEPMI010000003.1, read as the reverse complement.
GACGACGGCAGCTGGAACGGCTCGTCGCTGCAGACGGCGACCGTGTTGCTCGGGCTCCACGCCGCCGGGCTCGGTGCCGAAGAGCCGGCCGTCGCCCGGGCCCTCGCCTGGCTGGACACCATGAAGCGCGAGCACGATCACGAGCTCGACCTCTCCGCCATGGACACGGACGTCTGGAGCACCGCCCTCGGCGCGTTGGCGCTCTTCGAAGCAGGCGAGAACACGTCGTCGGTCGAGCGTGCCACCGCCTACCTCTTGGACGCCCAGTCGCGAACGCCGATGCTCCGTGAGAACCTTCGCAAGCGTGGCGCGGTGCGCACCGGCGGCTGGCCCTTCCAACGGGGGAACGACACGATGCCCGACACCGATGACACCGGCGTCGTGGTCGCCACGCTGGCCACGCTCGCAGGAAAGCGCGCCGAACGGGCGCTCTTCCGTGCCATCGACGATGGGCTCGAGTGGCTGCGCGGCATGCAGAACTCGGACGGCGGTTGGCCCACCTTCGTCTGGGGCCTTCCCTCCAAGGACCCCGGTCCGCTCTTCGTCCGCGATCTGACGTTCCCCTTCGACGACCCGATCGCCATGGGGAAGATGATGCTCGAGCCGCCGCCGGAGCTGGGCGACCCCGCCGTCGAGGGGGTGACGGGACGGGTCCTCTGGGGCTTCGGCGCCGCGGGCTCCACCGTGGACGACGAACCGGTCGCACGCGCCATCGAGTTCCTCCGCCACCAGCAGTGCGACAACGGCGCGTGGTGGGGTCGCTGGAAGGCCTGCTACCTCGCGGAGACCGCGACGGTGTTGCTCGGTCTCGCGGCGGTCGGCGAGCGCCCGAGCGCCGAGTACGTGAAGCGCGCGCTCGGCTTCTTGATCGCGCATCAGAACGAAGACGGCGGCTTCGGCGAGACCCCCGCGGCGTATCGTGACCCCTCCGCCGGTGGACGAGGCCCGAGCATGCCGCCCGTGACCGCCTACGTGCTGCTCGGCCTGGAAGCCATGGACGCGCCTCGCGCGGTGCGTGAGCGCGCCGCCGGGTACCTCCTCGATCAACAGCGAGCCGACGGCACCTGGGACAACGCGGGCTGGCTCCACACCTTCATCCCGCCGGACCTCTTCTACACCTACCCGTTGCCGGCCACCGCGCTCTCGGTCCTGGCCCTCGCACGCCACGTCGCCAGCGCATGAGCTCGGTCGAATCCACGCTCGACGCCGCACGACGCGAAGGCGACGTCGCAGCGGACGAAGTCGTCGCCGCCCTCGGGGACCGCGCCTGGGCCGTGAACGCCATGCTCGGCGCTGTCCGCACCAACACCGATCCGATCCCGGACGCGGTGCCTCCGGCCGTCCGCGCGCTCGTGTCGTCCGAGCTGCCGGCGTGGTCGGACCCGATCCGCATCCGCCGCGCCCAGCGCTTCGCCGAGGAGCACGTGCTGGCCATCACCGCCAGCCTCTTCTGCGCATCGCTGCCGACCAGCTACGCCTGTGCCGACGGCGCGCGCGTGCTCACCGCCTCGGGCCGGCTCCAGGACGACATCGATCGGCGAGTCAACGAGACCGCGCGTTTCGTTCTCGACGTGATCAGCGCGAACGGGTTCGACCCCGGCGGGTCGGCGCGCGTCACCTGCGGAAAGGTCCGCTTCATTCACGCCGCCGTACGCCGCAGCCTGAGCGAGCGTTGGAGCGATGGCCCATCGGTGCCCATCAACCAGGAGGACCAGCTGGGCACGCTGCTCTGCTTCAGCGTGGTCGTGCTCCGCGCGATGGCGCGTCTCGGCGTCGAGGTCCAGTCACGCGATCGGGAAGACTTCGTCCACCTCTGGGCGACCATCGGGGCGTTGCTCGGCGTGCGCGAGGATCTGCTCCCCCGCAGCTACGCCGAGGCGCTCGATCAGCTCGGGTCGATCGAGCGACGACAGTTCGCTCCCTCCGAGGACGGGCGCGCCCTGATGGCCGCGCTCGCCGATGGCTACGATCGACACCTGGGGTTCCTCGGCGGCCGCAAGATGGCGCTGCCACTGGTGCGACGACTCAGCGGCGATCGGGTCGGGGACCTCTTGGGCCTGCCCGAGGAACGCAGCAGCGGTTCCCGCTTCCCCAAGCCCCCGCGCTCCGGCGCTTGGGGTACCAAGCTGATGGGAGCGATCGCTCAGGCCAAGCTCGCCGGGCGCACCCCGACGTTTCCGATGCCGACCTCGACAGGCCGATCGCCGCTTCGATGAGCGACACGGGGTGCGGCTGCGCCCTTCAGCCGTAGCCCTTCTTCCGCTTCTGGGCGGCCCGCTTCTCGAGCTCGGCCGCTGCGGCGGTGGCGTCGGTGAGGGAGGTCCGCCGAGTCTGACCGTCGGTGCCGGTCTTTCCGAAACGGACCACGAGGTCCGCGCCCTCGACCCAGCCCTCCCAGAACTTGCTCGACTTGCCGTCGTCGAACGCGAGCTCGATCGCCTTCTTCTTGGTCGCGGCCTTCTTCTTCGGCTTCGACTTCTTCTTCGTGACCGTCTTGACCTTCTTGGTCGCGGCCTTCTTCTTGGTCGCGGTCTTCTTCTTCGGCTTCTTCTTCTTCTTCCCGGCGTTGGAGAGAGCCTCGACGAGGTCTCCATCCCAGAAGTCGCCGAACCGATCGAAGGGCGTCTCGATCTCCGCCGCGCGAAGGGCGGCCGCTGCAGGCTCGAGCTCGATCGTGCCCCGCTTCGCAGCCGTGACCAGGACCGCGGCGCGAAGGAAGAGACCGAAGTCCCCCGCGATCCACTCGATCTCGTACGGGTCTTCGGTCAGCGCGTAGACGCCCGAGTCGTCCGCGGCCACGTAGCACGCGTCCTGATGGAGGAACGGGCGGCTGGTCACCCACACCAACGCCCAGTCCTCTTCGACCGACCACTCGTTGTCCATGACGTCTTCGACCGAGAAGCCCCAGACGTCGGCGACCGAGTACCGCGCGTCGAGCTCCATGCCGAGCAGGGGCGGCAACTCGAACGTCGCGGAGAGGCGTGCGAACTCGGCGAACTCGGTGGCGAGCGTGTCGGAGAACTCGGCCTCCACCCGTTCGCCTTCCTCGTCGCGTCGCGGCGGTCGGCCGATCAGGGCACTGAGGTCGGCGAGGAGCTCGCCACTCGACACGTAGTCGTCCATCAGCGGGAGTGTACAACTCTCGACCGCTGTCGCTTCGGCCGGCCCGCCAGGCTAGCCTTCGCCGATGGCAAAGAAGCTGGCGAAGCTGGAGAAGGTCGTGGTCGATCCGTCCTCCGTGCCCGCGTACGTGCCACTGCCCGACACGAACCCCAAGACGACCGCCGCGACAGATGGTGATCTCTCGTGTCTGGTCCTCCTGCCCGGAGAGCCGGTCCGAATTCGCGAGCGCTTGGACGATGTCCCCGGCCGAGAGCTCGTTCGTCTACCAGGCGTGACGGTGCCGCTCGCCATCCATGCCGCACGTCGCAGTGCGCTACTCGCTTCGGGGAGCTCCGAGTTCCTCACGGATGCCATCGTCGAGGTATCGCTCGACGGCGGCGACCCCCGGACGCTCTGGAGTGGCGGTCCGTGTCGCCCTTGGGAGGTTCGCGCCGCCTACAGCGAGCGCGGCGTCTTGTTGAGCCATGGGGGAGCCCTGCTCCACCTCGACCAGGAGGGAAACGAGAGGGCTCGGTTGGAATGGCCTCGGAGCCATCGCATCAGCTCGGATGCGAGTCCGGGCCCGGGCCGGTGGGTGATCGCCGATGGGCGCATTCTGGTCTCGGTCGCCAACGGGAAGCTACTCGCGGCCGCAATTCGTGACTGGGACGTGGTGCTGTGTGGCCGCGGAACGATGCCGGTGGATGGAGAGCTCACGACCGACGGTCACGACGTCTTCGTGAGCAGCGACTCCTCGCTCGGCAAGGTCCGCTGGATGCGGCTGGACACACTCCACGAGGTCTGCGCCGAGGCCTAGCGCCAGGAGCGGCTCCCCGAGAGCACGTGTGAGCCCGAGCATCGCATGGTTGGCCCGCCGGCACGGTCAGACCCCACCCGTCGATTGACGTCCGCGGGCCGGCCCGGTAGCTCAGAGGCCACCATGCGACGCACCCACGCCCTCTCGCTCGTCCTGACCCTCACCTCGCTCGGCTGTGGAGGGTCGAACGCCAACCTGGAGTCGACCACGACCGAGGCGGAAGCGCCCACGGCAGAGGACGCGCGGGCGTTCGTGGCGCAGGTCAACGAGGACCTGAAGCGTCTGGCCACCATCCAGGCCCGCGCCGAGTGGATCAAGTCGACCTACATCACCTACGACACCCAGATCATGGCGGCTCGCGCCAACGAGGAGCTGATGGCCTACACCTCGCAGGCCATCGCCGAGGCGCGCCGCTTCGAGGGCCTCGAGCTCGACGAGGACACCGCCCGGCAGCTCCATCTGCTGACCATCTCCCAGTCGCTCCCCGCGCCGAACGACGCGGCCAAGCGTCGGCGGCTCGCCGAGATCGCCGCGGAGCTCGAAGGGCTCTACGGGCGCGGCAAGTACTGCACCGATCCCGAGGACCCGGAGACCTGTCGGGATCTACAGCAGCTCTCGAACGTGCTCGCCGAGAGCCGCGACTACGACGAGCTCCTCGAGGCGTGGAACGGCTGGCGGACCATCTCCCCGCCGATGCGGTCGATGTACCAGGAGTTCGTGCAGCTCGGGAACGAGGGCGCGAGAGAGATCGGCTTCGACGACCTCGGTGAGCTCTGGCGTGCCGGCTACGACATGAGCCCCGAGGAGTTCGACGCCGAGGTCGAGCGCCTGTGGGAGCAGGTCGCGCCCCTCTACGAGCAGCTGCACTGCTACGTGCGCGCCAAGCTCTCCGAGCACTACGGCGCCGAGCGCGTTCCGCCCGACGGCCCCATCCCGGCGCATCTCCTCGGGAACATGTGGGCCCAGAGCTGGGAGAACGTCTTCCCGCTCGTTCAGCCCTACGAGGCGGGCGGCGACATCGACGTCACCAGCGCGCTCCAGCGCCACGAGTACACCTCACGCGACATGGTCCGCATGGGCGAACGCTTCTTCACCTCGCTCGGCCTCGCGGAGCTGCCGGACACGTTCTGGGAGCGGAGCATGTTCGACAAGCCCGAGGACCGCGACGTGGTCTGCCACGCGAGCGCGTGGGACGTGGACTACAGCAACGATCTGCGCATCAAGATGTGCATCCAGATCAACGAAGAGGACTTCATCACGATCCACCACGAGCTCGGACACAACTACTACTACCGCTACTACTACGAGCTCCCGATCCTCTATCAGTCGGGCGCCCACGACGGCTTTCACGAGGGCATCGGCGACACCCTCGCGCTCTCGGTCACGCCCTCCTACCTGAGCGAGATCGGCGTCCTCGAGAACGTCCAGCGCTCGGACGAGGCGCTCATCAACCTCCAGATGAAGGAGGCCCTCGCCAAGATCGCCTTCCTGCCCTTCGGCAAGATGATCGACCAGTGGCGCTGGCGCGTCTTCAGCGGCGACATCCCCGCGGACGGCTACAACCAGGGTTGGTGGGAGCTCCGCCAGCGCTACCAGGGCATCGCCCCGCCGAACGAGCGCGGTGAAGACCTCTTCGATCCGGGCGCCAAGTTCCACGTGCCGGGCAACACCCCCTACACCCGGTACTTCCTCGCGCACATCCTGCAGTTCCAGTTCCACCGCGCGCTCTGCCGCGAGGCCGGGCACGAAGGACCGCTCCACGAGTGCTCGATCTACGGGAGCACCGAAGCCGGCGACAAGCTCCGCGCGATGCTCGCGATGGGCGCGAGCCGCCCCTGGCCCGAGGCGCTCGACGCCATCGCCGGCGAGCGCACGATGGATGCGTCCGCGCTGGTCGAGTATTTCGCGCCGCTGCTGGCCTGGATCGAAGAGCAGAACGAAGGCCGCACCTGCGGCTGGTGAGGCCCGGGCGTCCCTACGAGGCCTGCTTCGCCAGCGCGAGCTCTCGGCTGGCGAGCAGGGCGACGATGGCGATCTCACCGCCGAAGTAGGCCAAGGCCCACACCGTGGGCGCGGGCCAGAGCCACACGAGCAGACACGCCGTGATGCCGCAGTAGCTCAGGTTCGCCACGGCGATGAAGCGGAGCGCCCCTGGGGTGGTCCGCTTCGTGAAGTGCCGGCTGAGGGAGACGATGGCCAAGGCCATGGCGACGGCACCGAGCGCATGCAGAGCGCCGGCCGGAACGCCGATCCATGGCTCCAGGGCGGGCAGGAGGAGACCCACGCTGCAGGCCGTCACCAGGGCACCGAGGCCGTCGAGGAGGAGAATCCCGCGGGTCGTCAGGAGCGAGCGCCACATGTCCTGATTGAAGTGCATTCGAGCGGTACGGACTTGAACGAAACGCGGATTCCCCACACACCCTCGGTGTGCCCTCGCCGCCGACCCTCGGTGCGACCCTGCTCGACCCGGGCCATGCAGAGCCCCACGTCCTGCCCACGGTCGGCCTGGCGTTCGGCCTGGACGGGCCGCTGCTCGTACGGAGCACCCATCGGCGCGTGGAAGCCGGCGCCTTCGTTCTCGACCCGGAGCTCGCCCACTCGGGCACATCCGACGGTCTTCACGCCATCGCACTCGTCGATGATCGGACGCCGGTGGGCTCGGCGCTCGTGGCACTTCGAACCAGCGTCCACGCGAACCCACCCTGGCTGCGCGACATCCACCGCGAGCTCCTGAGCCACGCACACGAGATCGAACGGCCCGGCGTGCTCGTGGGGTGGGTGGGAGAGCTCCTTCACCGCGCCGTGCGGAGAGGCGACTGGCGAGCACCACGCCGGGACGCTCGAGTGGACGCCGCGCTGGGAGCCATCGAGGAGTCCGTGAGGGGCGGGGTGGCGTTGCCTCGGCCCCTCGTCCGCGGCATCTCGCCCGCCCACCTTCGTGCACTCTTCAAGCAGGAGGTCGGCCGCACCATCTCCGACCACGTTCGCCGCCGGCGTCTGCTCGTGGCCGTCGCCGCGATCGGCCACGGGGCATCGGCCACCCAGGCCGCGCATGCGGCCGGCTTCTCCGATTCGGCCCACCTCAGCCGCACGGCACGCGCAGGGTTCGGCACCACCCTGCGCACGATCCGTAGCGGCTCGATGCACCTGCCGGACTGAGTAGAGCACCTGCCCTCAGATCGACAGTGAGCCCTCGCGGAAGTCGCTGGCGGCGAGGTGCGCGTTGATGCACACGGACGTTCCGGCGGCGGCCAGGCGCTTGGCCTCGTCGAGGACCTCGTCGGTCTTCGCCGGGTCGGTCAGCAGGATCCCCTTGCCGCCGTAGCCCTCGGCCACCGCGTGGTAGTCGGTCCGGCGGAGGACCGTGCCGACCGGGTCACCGAGGATCTGCACCTGGTCGCGCGCGATCTGTTGCCAGCTCGCGTCCGTACCGATGACCGCGATGGGCGCGTAGCCGCTGCGCACGTAGGTGTCGAACTCCGCCAGGCTGTAGGCCGACGAGCCGTCGCCGTAGAAGAGCCAGACCTCGGCGCTCGGGCGAACGCTGGCCGCGCCGACGGCGAAACCACCGCCCACGCCGAGCGTGCCGAAGACGCCGGGGTCGAGCCAGCGCAGCGGTCCACGCGGGCGCACGATGTACGCGCCGGTCGCCACGAAGTCTCCGCCGTCGACGATGAGCACGCTGTCGTCGTCGATCTTCTCCTCGATACGCAGGAAGAGATCGATGGGATCGATCAGAGGCCCCTTCGCGTTGGCCTTCGATCGGATCTCCGCGTCCCGCGCTTCCTCTCGGTCACGCAGCTCGTCGAACCAGCGACTCCATCGACCGGCGGCGCTACCTGCGCGCTTCGCCAGCTGCATGAGGAAGTGCCCCGGGTGGGTCTGCACCGCGATGTCGGGCTTGCGGTTCTTCGTGAGGGCCGTGGCGTCGAGGTTGGCGCTCACCAGCGTCGCCTTCTTGTTGATCTTCAGCCCGTAGCCGAGGCGGAAGTCGAAGGGGAAGCCGGCCACGATGACGACGTCCGCCTGCTTGAGCGCGGCGCTCCGCTTGTGACGGAACTGGATGTCGCTGAAGCGACCGAGCAGGCCGCGCGACGAGCCGCCCAGGAAGGTCGGCAGACCGAGCGCACGCACGGCGCTCGCCAGCTCGTCCGCCTGGTCGGGCGTCATGTTCACCATGGCCTGGTTGCCGATGACCAACGCGGGCTTCTCGGCGTTCTGCAGCGCCGCGGCCACCTCGGCGACCTGAGCGTGCTCGCTGGCGCCGAAGGGGCTGATGTCCTTCAGGCCGGGCAGATCCGGCAGGGAGAGATGCGGCATGTGGAACTGGTGCTGCAGGTAGCCCTTCATCGCGAGCCGCGCCGCGCTGCCCACGACGCCCTTCATCTTGTCGGCGCCGCTCTCCTTCACGTACCACTCGGCGACGATCTCCTTGGGGTAGAGGACGTCGACGGGGATCTCGACGAACACGGGCCCGGGGACGCCCTCGGTGGCGACGCGGAAAGCCTTGTCGAGCTTCGGCACCAGGTCGCCGACCTTGTTGCAGCGGGTGGCCCACTTGGTGATGGGCTTCATCAGCGAGAGCTGGTCGATGTCCTGCAGCGAGCCGCGTCCGCGGAGCACCGTCGCCGTCGCGCCACCGAGGATGATGATCGGCTGCTGCGCCTCCTGGGCGTTCTTCACCGCGGTCACGGTGTTGGTCACGCCCGGCCCGGCGGTGACCGCGCAGACGCCGGGGATCCCCGTCATCCGGCTGGCGGCGTCGGCCGCGAAGGCCGCGGTGACCTCGTCGCGCACGTCGACGATCTCGAGGCCGTGATGTTTGGCGCCCTGCAGGATCGGCGAGATGTGGCCGCCGCACAGGTTGTAGAGGCAGCGGACACCGTGCCGAGCCAGGACCTGGCCGACGATGGAGCCGCCGTGTTGGATGGGGGCGTTGGCGGAAGCGGGCTGTGACATGGTGAATGCTCTCGGGTTGGGTTGCCGCTCAGGCGGCGGAGTGGAGGTCGTCGCTCCAGCCCTCGACGAGGGCGGCGTCGACGACGGGTCGGGCGAGCTCTTCGATGAGGCGCTCGTAGTCGCGGGTGCGGAGTCGGCCGGACCAGATCTCGAGGCCCAGCCCGTGGAGGACGATGGAGGCGCGACCGACCAACGCGAAGCGAACGGCGTCGTCGAGGTCGCCGTAGCGCGGGTGGTCGGCCATGGCTTTGGCGAGGCCGAGGCGAACCGGCCCCCACTTGGCGTGCCAGGTGTCGGGGCGGAGGAAGAGCGCCTCGTAGAGCCGCGGCTCCTCGGCAGCGAAACGGAGCCAGCCGATCCCGGCGCCGAGCAGCGGATCCGGATGTCCCGTGGCGCCCGCGGCTTGGACGAAGCGCGCGATGATCCGGTCCATCAGCTGAGCGACCAGGTCCTCCATCGAGGCGAAGTGGCTCGAGATCGGTCCGGTGGAGCAGCCGAGGCGACTCGCCAACGCGCGCGCCGTGATCGCGCCGATCCCTTCTTCGCGGGTCAGCTCCTCGGCGACCTCGAGAATGAGCTCGGGGGTGTATTTGGTGCTCGGCGGCATGGAAGTCGTTACCCAACGCTCGTCAGATAACGTACGTTGGATAACCGACCAGCCCGCCGCGGTCAAGCCCAGGGGCAGCGACTCGGTGGCTTCAGGTGCTCAGAAGCAGGCCGACTCGCCCGGTAGGCTCATGAGCTCAGCGGCTACGCTGCGCCGATCGTCTGGACGATGCTGGCGTAGTCGGTCTGGCGCGGGCCGGCGCCGGTGCTCACGGGGAAGGACTTGGCCACGGTCGCGAGCATGACGCGCGACATCCCGTCCATCCGTGAGAGGGTCACGCCCACCCCTGGCCGATCGCCCGGCCCTCGACGACCTCGGCTGACTCGAGTCACCGTCGCCTCGGCGTCCATCCACACGCGGCTGCCGGGGATCTGCACGCGGAGCTTCAGCGTGTCGCCGAGCGCCGCTTCCTCACCGCCCTCCAGGAACGCGCCATCCCAGGAGACGTCGCTGAGGCGATCGCCCACGAGGCGGCCATCGGAACGCGAGACGGCAACGCAGTTGGCCCGCATCGAGTAGCGGCGTCCGCCGCGCTTGCACTGGGTGGTGGTCACGAAGCGATCGTAGCCGGGTGGTCGAGCGCCCCTCCAGAAAGCCGCGAAGCCGCCAGTTCCTCATGGCCCTAATCGTGCCGAGTCTGGGCTGGGGATTCCCGGCCGAGGAGCCGCGCCTCACCTACATCTTCAACCACTGGGGCTCGTTCCTTCGAGCGGAACCCATCCTCTTCAGCTGAGCATCGGCGCGCGTCTCCTCACAAGGTCAGCTCGGCGACGACCGCGTCGTGGTCCGACGGGCTGGCGTCGACCGTCGTACCGCTGCCAGGGGCATTCCGGGAGAAGATGCAGTCGATCCCGCCGTGGACGATCAGGTCGAGCCCTGCCGCGCTGCTCATGTTGCTCGGGTATTCCCCCGAGCACGTCGCGTTGAAGTCTCCGAGGACCACGACCGGAAGGTCTCCGACCGCGTTCGCAGCGGCCGCGGTCTCGGTCGCGTTGGCGGCCTTCGTGGCGTTCGACTCGTGGTCCCAGTGGATGTCGATGAACGCGAAGGTCCGGCCGTCCTTCGTGACGACCGCGGCCTCCCCCGTTCGCGTCGCGTTCGGACCGTCCGTGAGGTCGAAGCGCTCGTGACTCACCAGGGTGTTGCCCCGGCAGGTGTTCACGAAGATCTGGTACCGCCGCTCGTAGCAATCACCGAGCGCCGCTCCCACGGCCGCCGCCCGGTCGTAGTCGGTGGGGAGCTCGGTATCGAGCTGCCAGTCCTGGACCCCCTCCTGGATGCCGACGACGTCCACGTCTTGGCTCTCGATCAGCGCGGCGTATGTCGGCGCAGCGCCGGGGAGCGTCATGTGACCGTAGACGTTGAGCGACATGACCCGGAGCGCGACCGGATCACCCGGGGCCGCGTCCTCCCCCGTATCCAGGTCACGGCCGGTAGCTCCGTCGGTAGCCGTCGCCCCGTCGACCACCGTGGACGCGTCGGCTGCGATCGACGCGCCCAAGTCGTCCGGCACGTCGGCGTCTGGTGTGGAGGCGTCCCTTCGATCGGTGGCGCCCGGATCCGAGCCGGAGCAAGCGATGACGAGGAGGGAGATTCCGAGCGCCAATGAGCGGTTGCGTGAGTTCTTCAACGTCAGCGGGCTCCAGCCGGCCCCCAATTTCTCACTCGGCCGCGGCCGGCGCCAGGGCCGGCACCGGGTCAATCCGCGACACCGAGGGAATGAGCCTCGGTCGAACGCGGTATCCAGAGACGTGGCGATCGAGCATCAGGTCGAAGAAGAGTCGGGCGGAAAAGGGGGAGCGGGCTGTGTGCTGGCCGCCTTCACCGCGCTCGGGCTGGGAGTCATCATCTTCTGGGAGCCCCTCTCCTTGGTCTGGAGCCTCTTCTTCGGCCACTGGTCGTTCGGCTGAGCCACAACCAGGTGCGGCGAGCGTCGGTGCTAGCGCAGCGACTCGCGGATCGCTCGGGCGGACTCCACGGGCCGGGCGTGGAGCGCCAGATGTGGGGCGTCGAGCGTGAGCGACGGAATCGTGGCGTGCGCCTCGGGCGCGCTGCTCGCGCGGACCAAGCGGTCGTGTCGTGCGCGAAGGCTGACGACGGGCACCTGGAGATGGGCCAGGGCATCGCGAACGTCGACGCGCAGCACCTGTCGGATCCGATCGGCCATGACGCGACCCGGCACTCGAGCGATCGCGTCGTGCACCGCGCTCACCGAGTCGTCGCTGGCGTCGCGACCGACCATCCAGCGGCGGATGGCCCAGCGGGGAGGCGGTCGGCCAAAGAGCGGCGTCTGCACGAACGGACGGAGACCCGGGCTCCGCGGAGCCACGACGAAGGTGCAGACGAGCACTCCCTTGGTGAAGTGGTCGGGGTGCCGATGCATCGCCTCGACGGCGATGGGTCCGGAGAACGACTCCGCCACCAGCACCGGTCGGCTCAGCGCGGCGGCTCGTTCGATCACGAGATCCACGAGCTCCGTCGTCGGGAGCGTCTCGTGCGGATACTCGACCGCGTGGACCTCGAAGTCTTCGGCCAGGCGAGTGCGGCATTCCCGCGAGAGCTCGGCGCCTCCGTCCATCCCGGGCAGGACCACGAGCTGCATGCGCGGATGTTAACACGGCCGAGCCCGTCGGATGGTCGGCCCCGGCTCTCGACGGCGCCGATCATTCTCGATTGAATCGACTGACTTCGCCTTTTCTTCACGCCGGAAACGCTTAGGGTCCGCGCATGCCGAAACGAAGTTGGTCCGGCCTGGAGTCCGTCGGGGTCCGCCCGATGACGGACGCCGATCGCGAGTCCCTGCGGCAGCGAGCTCGAGACGTGACGACCAAGGCTGCGCTGTGGTTCCTGATCATCCCGCCGCTCGCGCTGGCGGACTGGTGGGTGTTCACCGCGGACGACACGAGCGAGGTGGCGGTCGGCGTGCTCCTGCTCCTCACCGCCGCCTCGCCCATCGTTCTCCTGATGGCGGCGAGCCACGCCTACGACCTGCGCCGACCGCTGGTCGCTGGGCTTCGCCGCGGTGAGGTGGAGGTCTTCCGTGGGGAGATTCGCCCCCTGCTCTCGGCGGACCCGACTCTGGTGAAGCTGGGAAAGGCCGGCTTCTTCCATCAGGAGTTGGACGTGGCTCACGAGGTCGAGCTCTTGCCGGCAACGCTGCTCGTCCATCAGGTCGATGGACGCTTCGTCGACATCCCGCTGAAGGCGGACGTGCTCGAGACGGCGACACCCCGAGAGCTGCCGCCGACGATGGGCGATCCCGGAGGCGCTCGAGTCCTGGTGCTCACGGATGAGGAACGAGCGGAGCTACGTAAACGCGCCGCGCGGCTCTGGAAGACCCCCGGCATCCTCATCTTCCTCGTCTGCTACCTCGGCATCGGGGCGTTCATGTGGCGAGTCGGCGGCTCGGAGTGGCTCGAGACATTCGGCATTCGCTTCGCCATCCTCTCCGTGCTCGCCTTGGCCGCGCTCGGGCGCTTCCTCGGGCGCGTGCGAACTGCTCGGCGACTCGAACGTGACGCGAACCAAGGCGAGGTCGTCGTGGTCTTCGCCGATCAGCCCAACCCGGACGGCAGCATCAGCCGCTTGATGGTGCTCCCCCACGCAAAGATGGTGTGGAGCCTGGACGGGCAGCCCGCGGAGTGGCGTTCCGAGAAGCTCTGAGCGCAACGGGCTGCGACTCGGGTCGCACCACGCCGAGTCGCTTCACGCTCACCGGACTCCGGTAGACTCGGAACGAATGGCGACGAAGAAGCGATCGACGGGCGTGAAGCTGCTCAGCGGGGGCAACCCGCAGATCCCGAAGGGCGATGGCCCGGAGCCCGTGCGGGCGTACCTGGACGCGATGCCCGAGTGGAAGGGCGAGATCGGGCGCGAGCTCGACGCGATGATCGAGCGGCTCGTGCCCCACGTGCGGAAGGCCGTGCGCTGGAACTCTCCCTTCTATGGCGTGGAGGACCAGGGTTGGTTCCTCTCGTTCCACTGCCTCACCAAGTACGTGAAGGTGACCTTCTTCAATGGCGTGTCGCTCGACCCGGAGCCGCCGGAGTCATCGAAGCATCCAGAGGCGCGCTACCTGCACCTGCGTGAAGGGGACGCGCTCGGCGCTCAGCTCGAGGCCTGGATCGTCGCCGCCGCCGAGCTGCCGGGCGAAGAGCTCTTCTGAGACGGTCAGAGCTGCACGTGACCGTGCGCGCTGGCGCTCTCGGGCGGCTTCACCTCGGTACCGGTGAGCAACGAGCGCAAGCCACGGAAGGCCATCTTCACGCGCGTCCTACCGGTCATGTCCCAATACTCGCCCTCTTCGGCTCGGACTCGGATCAAGATGATGTCGGTGTCTTCCGGACCGTCGGGAAACCATGCGCTCCAGATCGGCTGCCACAGCTCCCGGATGCGCGCCCGGTCTTCGACGAACTCGGCCGTCCCCGAGAGCGAGACGTACTTGTTGCCCTTCTGGAAGGTCACCAGCAACCGCGCATCGTCGAGGAGCTCGTCCACCTTGGGGCTGTCCACCGAGGTGACGAAGAACACGTCTCCCTCGTCGGTCGTCTCGGCGACCGCCATCGGACGGGCTCGCAACTGGGAGTCCGGGGCGTGCGACACCAGCATGGCATCGTCGAACTCACGAATCAGGTCGAGGAAGTGCTTCTTTTCTTCTTGGCTCATGGAATGTCTTTCGTGTGGGGTGGTGGGTCGGGTGTGAGCGGAGGGCCACCTCGGCGGCCGGGCCGCAGCCGCAGGGAGGTCCTCCCGCCGTCAGAGCTGACTCAACAGCGCTGCGTTGAATGCCGGAATGTCGTCGGGCTTTCGCGAGGTGATCAGGGGGCCATCGACGACGACTTCGTCATCGATCACTGTCGCCCCCGCGTTCCGTAGGTCGGTGCGAACCGAGGGCCACGACGTCAGCTTCTTGTCGGCGACGACGCCGGCCTCGATCAGAAGCTGCGGACCGTGGCAGATGGCCGCGAGCGGCTTACTCGTGTCGGCGAACGCCCGGACGAACGAGACCATGCGGTCGTCCGTGCGGAGCTGGTCGGGGGAGTAGCCGCCGGGGATCAGCAATGCGTCGAAGTCGGCGGCATCGACGTCGGCGATGGACTGGTCGGTCTCGGCTCGTACGTCACCCCGTTTCCCCTCGAGGGTCTCTCCCTTGTCGCGACCGATGACGACCACGCGGTGGCCGGCTTCGCGGAGCGCCTTCACGGGCTCCTCGAACTCGGAGTCTTCGAAGTCGGAAGCAAGCAGTACGGCGATCTTCTTGGTCATGTTCTTCCCTCTCGTCGTTGGAAATCGTTCGTCTCGTCTCCTTGCAACTCGCGATCCGTCGGAAGCGCCCGATGGATGGACCCGCGACCGTGGCGCAGCCGCACACTCGCTCGTGCTCGCCCCAGTCGAGACCGTGCCGACGGCCGGCTGCTCAGCGAAGCAACCCGCAGATCCCGTTCCGAGGCTCGCGCTCAGCGCGGCGGGAGCCCGAACGACTCGCGAACGGCCGCGAGGGCCTGGTGCACGGCCGCGTCGATCTGCTGCATCGCCTGCACGACCGCCGGGTCGGTGGGATCGTAGGACGTGTACATGTGGACCGTGGGCGCGTACTGCAGCCGCAGGTAGCCCTCCATGAGCACCACGGCCTCTTCGGCTGCCTCGCGGTCACCTTGGTGAGCGGCCAACGAGAGTGCCTCGAACTCCGCCATCAGCGCCGCGGAACGCTCCTCGTTTCGCTTGGCGAGTGCCTGCGCCTCCACCGCCGCGAGCTGGAGGCGGCGGCCCTTCGTCGCGGGGTCATCGCCCGCGCCGATGCTGCGGCTGAGCACGTTCTCGGCGCGGCAGTAGCGACAGCGAACGTGGACACCATCGCCATCGCCGCTCTGGAGCGGCGCCCCGCAGTTGGCGCATCGAAAGGTGTGACTGCTCATGGGGATACTTCGGCGCGAGCACTGGTCAGCGGCGCCGTTTGGCCCAAGGGATCGAAGGTGAAGATCATCGGACTCTACAAGACCACCGAAGCCGCGGGGAAGGCGAAGCGCCTCATGCGGGATCGGGGGATCCCCGACCGTCGCACGTCGCTGCTCAGTCCCGACGACACCGACGGTCCTCATCTCGCCACCTATCCGCACCACCAGGCGGCGCGAGTGGCATGGCTCGGCGCGGGCATCGGTGCCGCCATCGGGGCGCTCTCGTTGGGCGCGTTCACCACGGCGACCGTGGAAGGGCTCCCGGCGGTGTTCGGCGGTCACCTCTGGTCCGCGCTGGTCGGCGCGGCGCTCCTCACGCCCATCGGCGCGCTGGTCGGTGCGATCGTGGGGTGGCGGCGCCGGGTCCTGCGCGCGGACTTCTTCGACGCCGACGCCAAGCGCGGCGGCACGGCGCTCGGCGTGGTCGCAGAGACCGCCGAGGAGCTGGAAGCCGCTCGCTACGCCTTCCGCGCGACCGGCGCCCTGAAGGTCGAGAACGGCACCAAGGGCTTCCCCGAGCCCGCGCCGACCTGATCAGACCTCGATGCCCAGGAGCCGCGCGGACTCGAGCGCGCCTTCCATCGACATCTTCGTGCCCTTCACCTTGGTGAGCGTCGGGTCGATCGCATAGCCGGTGGCTTCGCTCAGATCCGCGCCCCGGAGATCGGTCCCGCCGAAGCGCGCGCCACGCAGATCGCTCTCGGTGAAGAGCGCGTCGCGCAGGTCGGCGTCGTCGAAGATGGTCTCGTGGGCGCGGCACTCGATCAGCTCGAGCTCGCGGAGCGCCATGCCGGCGAAGCTGGCGTAGCTCAGCACGCAGCCGGAGAAGCGCACCTCGAGACCGATCGCGTACGCCGCGCCGAAGTCGACGCCCATCAGCTTGCAACGCTCGAAGCGCACGCCGCGCAAGCGCGTGTCGAAGAGCTTGGCGTTGGAGAGGTCGCAGCCGCGGAAGACGCAATCGTCGAACGCGCATTGGCGGAGTGTGGCGTCGGCGGCGCTCCAGCCCTCGAGCGTGCAGCCATCGAAGCGAACCTCGTCGAGCGTCTCCCCGCTCAGCTCGATCCCCTCCAGGGTCTCCTCGACGTATTCCTCTTGGTCCAGGCTCATGCGCGGGAGAGTCGCACACCCACGTGACGATGCCGCCCGACGATGCTCTGACGTCAGCGGCTCTGGGCGCGCACGAAGGCCGCGAGCTCGGTCGCGATCGCGCCGGGTTCGCGCGCCCAGCGCTGGTGGTCGAGCGAGCGCTCGGGCAGGTCGCTCGCGGTCATGTGCCGACGCGTCAGTCGCTCCGCGGGTAGCTTGTCGAGCACCGCGTTCATCGCGGCCGTCGGGGCGTTGTGGTCGCCTTCGATGGAGATCCCGAGCGCCTCGAGCGGCAGCTCGCCCAGCGCCGCCTCGTAGTCCAGGCTCGAGCCGCGGGCGCCGTAGCGGTTGCCGCGCGCCATCCCGGCCCAGTCGTGGATCAGCTGCTTGGGCTGCTTGCCGCCGAAGCCGAGCTTGTGGCCCGGGTACCAGCCGAGCACGCTCGAGACCGCTCTCATCGCGCGCGTGCCGAAGTAGACCCGCGCCCAACCGCGCCGCCCATAGCCGCCGGGCCACGCGGTGCCACACGCGATCAGCGCGATCGCCGCGAGCGCGTCCGGGCGCTCGGCCGCGAACATCATCGTCAGGTGACCGCCCAGGCTGTGGCCGACGAGAACCGGCGGCGGTCCGTCGAACGCTTCGAGCGCTGCGGGCACGTCCTCGCGGAGGATCTCCAGGTAACCGAAGTCCGTCCCGCGCTTCGGTCGGACGGGGCTCTCGCCCTGGCCACGCAGCTCGAGCACCGCGGCGTCGATGTTCTCCGCGGCCAGCGCCAGGAGAAAGGGGTCGTAGTAGGTCGCCGAGACCCCCATCGCCGGCAGGAAGAGCACGCGCCCTTCGGTGCCGCCGCGGGCGACCCGCAGCGCGCCCTCGACACCACCGGCCGAGAAGCGCAGCCAATCGAGCTCGTCGGTCATGGCGACGACGCTAGCAGCCAGGCGCGATCCGGACCGCTCGCATTCGGACCGCTCGCATTCGGACGGTCACCGCTCAGGGCTGCATCGTCGGGCGCCCGGTGTTCGGGTCGACCCCCGCCCCCTCGGCGAAGCCATCACCGAGCTCACGCACGGCCATCCCGAGCGACTGACCCGTTCCCCGGAGATCGCCGCCGCTCGCGCCCTCGGCGAAGCCCTCGCCGACCTCGCGCGCGGTCTCGCCCATCTTCCGACCGGCCTCGCGTGCGCTGCCACCGATGGCCTCTCCGAGCCCCTGAAGCAGCTCGCCGGCGGCCTCGGCCAGGTCCCCCGTCAGGTCGGCGAGCGAACACGCGGGCAGCACGTTCTCGGCGGGCAAGGGGCTGTCGCTCTCCCCCGGAAGGACGACGAGCTTGGCGGGTTCGCCACCGGCCATCGCGCAGGCATCCGCGCGGAGATCGAGATCGGCCCGCGACTCGACCTCGGCGTGGACGCGAACGGCACCGTTCTCGAGCTCGACGCTCTTCACCGCGCCGACCGCCACCCCCCGAACCTCGACCGGGGTCCCCTCCGCCAGGCCCGCGCCGTCGTTCAGGGACACGTCCAGGGCGTCGCCGCCGGTGCAGGCCGCGAGCGCGAAGAGAGCCACCGAGAGCGAACGGAGGGGTGCCGTCATCGCGCCATCCTACGCCGATTCGATGCAGACCTCCCCTGGGCACGTCGCGCCCTCCTGAATGCAGTTGCGTGCGATGGAGGGCCCCGGCGACCATGCGCCGTGGCTCGCTCCCGCACGCTCTCGACTCGATGGCTCATCGGCGCTCTGCTGATGGTCTCGGCGCCCGTCTCCGCCCAGGGCGACGAGGAGCCGGAGGTCGCCGAAGCGGCCGCCGACGAACCGGCGGTGCTGAGCCCTTCGGGCGTGGCCGCCGAGGCGCAGACGGTGATCACGGGCCTCTACCGGCTACAGGCGCGTATCCACCACGTGTCCCAGATCGAGCACCATGTGGCCGAGATCGGGACGCTCGGCCGCCAGGTGGAGCGACTCGAGGTGGACAGCGATCTGGACACCCTCGACGTCCAGCCTCGGCGCGAGCTGCGCAACCTCCGCGAACACTGGCTCGAGCTCGATGCTCGACTGGAAGAGACCGGTGAGGCCCTCGAGGAGTCCGCCGCTCGCCTCGAGGAAGAGGCCGCGGGGATTCATGCGCAGCACGCGCGCTGGGATGCGACCAAGGCGGCATCGGAGGACTATCCGGACGCCGCGGTCGCCCAGATCGACCAGGTGCTGGAGACGCTCGTCGAGGTCGAGGGAGAGGTCGACGCCACGCTCGAGCGAGTGCTCGCGGCCCAGACGCGGCTGGCGGCGCACGCCATCGCGAGTGGAGACGTCCTCACCAAGCTCGAGCATGCGCTCGACGAGAGCGCCTCGCGCATCTTCACCCAGACGCACCCCGCGGGTTTCGGCGGGATGGTCGGTCGTCGACACGAGTCGCTCCCGCAACAGCTCGAGCACGCGTTCATCCACCACGTCCACTCGATCGACCGCTTCGCCACCACCTCGGGCGGACGGATCTACGTCCACGCGATCCTCATGGCGCTCTTGGTGGCGTTCCTCTACTGGCTTCGGCGGGAGCATCGGCTGCCGTCGCTCGAGGGACCCGCCGGTGCGATCGAGCACCCGATCGCGCTGGCCATCCTGGTGGGGCTGTTGGTGGTTCGGCCGCTCTACCCGTTTGCTCCACGAGCCGTGGTCGAGCTCTCGCAGCTCGGCGCCATCGTGCCGCTCCTGCTGATCCGGACGACGCCGAAGGTCCGCAAGACCACGGCGATGGTCGTCGTGCTCTACGTGCTCGAGTGGGTCCGGCTCCTGCTCGACGAGCACAACATCGAGCACCGACTCGCGCTCCAGGCGACCGCGGTGAGCGCCACCGTCGGCTTCGCGTGGTGCGCCTGGCGTGCCGAGGGGGTCGGACGGCCGGCCTGGGGTGTGGCGAGCCTCATCGCGCTGGTGGGGCTCGGCGCCTGCGTCGCCGGCTACGTGCCGCTCGCGGTGCTCGTCGTCGAAGGCACGATCGCCAGCGCGTTCGTGTTCGTGGCCTTCGTGGCGCTCCATTGGGCCTTCACCGGCCTCGTCGAGGGCGCGCTCACGACGTCGTTCGCCGGGAGCACGGTCCTCGGTCGACACGCCGAGACCACCCGAGCCGCCACCCGGCGCGCCGCGAGCTTGATCTTCTTCCTGGGTTTCCTCTGGGTCACGCTCGACTACTTCCGACTGCGCGATGCGTTCATCGAGCACACCACCGCCGCGCTCGGCGAGTCGGTCCAGCTCGGCGAGGTGAACATCTCGCTCGGCGAGGTGCTCGCGTTCTGCCTCGGCATCTGGGCAGCCGTGGTGGTCTCGCGAGTGCTCTCGACCGCGCTCGAGGAGGACGTCGCGCCGCGGCTGAAGCTCGGACCGGGCGTCCCCGCCGCAGCGGCGCTCATCGTGCGCTACACCGTTCTCGCGCTCGGGTTCCTCCTCGCAGCGGCGGCCGCCGGCATCGGCATGTCACAGCTCGCGCTCTTCGCCGGAGCGCTCGGTGTCGGCGTCGGCTTCGGTCTGCAGAACGTCGTCGGCAACTTCGTCTCCGGGCTGCTGCTCATCTTCGGGCGCCCGGTGAAGATCGGCGACACCATCGACATCGTCGGCTTTCGGGGGATCGTGACCAAGATCGGCATCCGCTCGAGCACGATCCGCTCCTTGACCGGCGCGGACGTGATCATCCCCAACTCGAAGCTGATCGAGAGCGAGCTGGTCAACTGGACCCACGACGACGCCTCGATCCGCGTCGACGTCCCGGTGGGCGTCGCCTACGGCAGCGACCTCCAGCAGGTGCACGCCATTCTGCTGGAGACGGCGAAGGGCCTCGCGATCGCGATGCCCTCGCCGGCGCCTGCAGCGTTGATGACCGGTTTCGGCGACAGCTCGATCGACTTCCAGGTCCAGATCTGGATCGCGCACCCGAGGGACCTGCCCGCCGCGAAGTCGCAGCTCGGGCTCGCGATCGACGCTGCGCTCGGCGCCGCCGGCGTCGAGATCCCCTTCCCGCAGCGCGACCTCCACATTCGAAGCGACGCGACCAAGGGCTGAGTCGCTCCTTTCAGTGGATTGCGAAAAATCCTAGGATGGGCACACCCGCCCGATGGGACGCGCCAAGGGATCGAACATGCACTACATGCGGAGCTTCGTGCTCCAGCGCTGGGGTGCCGACGCGATGGAGCGAGTGCTCGCCGAGCTCGAGCCGCACGAGGCCGCCGAGGTTCGGGCGCTGGTGCCGATGACCTGGCACGACCTCGCGCTGCAGCACCGCCTGCTCCGCACGATCGACCGAGTGCTCGGGGATGGCGACGGATCGCTGGTGCCGGCGATCGGTCGCTACGAAGCCGACCGTGACCTCAAGATCGTGATCCGGCTCGTGCTCCGCCTGGCGAACCCGGCGTTCGTGCTCGAGAAGGCGGGCGAGTATTGGCGCCGCTTCTACGACCAGGGTCGCTGGGAGGTCACCCGCCACTCGCCGACGCGCGCCACGGGAGTGCTCAGCGGCGTCGCGCCCTTCGACCCCTTCTTCGCGCTCTACCTCCACGCCTACGTCCACCGCCTCTTCGAGCTGGTGGGCGCTCGGGATCTGAAGACCACCTACTCGCTCGACGAGTCCGTCGACCCACCGGTGTTGCGCATCGACGGCGAGTGGCGCTGAAGGCACTCTCCGGTCGATGCCCTTCCACGGGGAAGACTCGGGTCGCTCCAGCGTACGCCGCCCCATGGGGCGCGCGGTTCGACTGATCGTGGTGCTCGTGCTCGCGGGCTGCGAGTCCGAGGAGCCCAGCGGACCGGTCGGGGTCGAAGCTCCATGCGACGGGCCTGCGCTGCGCTTCGAGCCCAGCGGCAGCTATCGGGTGACGATCGAGGAGCGCGGCCAGACCTACCGGAGCACCCTCCGCTTCGAGCCGAGCGACGACGGCTGGTCGGCGGTGGAGACCGAGCTCTCCGTCGAGCCGCCTTCGGGTTCGATCGGCTCGCTCGATGGCGCGGAGCTTCGGTGGCAGCTCGACGAGTCCGGTGTGCCGCTCGAGCCGCCGCGGGTCCGCGGCGAGGCGCACCCGGGCGTGCTGCAGAACCTCACCGCCTTCGCCTTTCGGCCCGCCGGACTCACGATGGACCCGGTCTGCCAGGAGATCGTGTTGATGCGGCGATGGGTCGACGGGATGGAGCGAACCCGGAGAACCAGCTACCAGGTCGCGAGCGTGAACGACGAGAGGGTGACCTTCTCCGTGACCTCGACGATCACCACCGCGGTCAACGAGTGGCGGAGCGAGGGCCGGGTGTCGGTGGACCGCACGGATGGCTTCACCGGCACCGCGGAGCTCGAGGTCACCGGACCGGGGACACCGCGGGAGGGCTACGAGCGACGAGTCGTCGTGGAGCGCGTCGAATGAGCCAGGAGCCGGACGATCTCGACGCGATCTTCGAACAGTTCGGCGATGTGTTCGGGGACATGTTCGGTGGCGGCAAGCGGATCGGGCGAGGGGCCGACATCCGAATGGAGATCGAGCTCGACCGTGAGGATCTCATCCGCGGCGCCCGCGCGGTCACGGTCGAGCGCTTCATCGGCTGCGAGGGCTGCCACGGGACCGGGCGCGAGCCCGCGGCGACCGACCCCTGCCGGAGCTGTCAGGGCAAGGGCCAGCAGATGACGCAGAAGGGTGCGTTTCGCATCAGCGCCAACTGCCCCGACTGCAAGGGCAGCGGCTCGGCTCGTGAGTGCACCCGGTGCGGCGGCGAGGCGGGGAAGACGCGCCGCGAGACGCTGAAGGTGACGATCCCTCCGGAGATCCGCGACGGCCAGACGCTCCGACTGCGCGGCAAGGGCTGCGACAACTCGGACGGCAAGGGCGCGGGCGATCTCTACATCGCGATCCGCATCCCCGAGGCGGTCCCGGCGGGAAGCCCGACGGCGATCCCGGTCAACGAGTCGGGCGGTGCGACGATGACCACCGCCTGGATCGGGCTCGGCATCGCGGTCCTCGTGATCGTGTTCGCGGCACTGCTGCTTCGCTGATCTGGCGCAAGTCACACCACGCGGTGTGAGTCGAGCGCCCCACCCGAGCGGGTGAGCTCGCGAGAGCGGTGCCCGTGATTTCGGCCGGTGGGCCGAATCACCGAGTCGGCACGCGCTCTGCAATGCGACCACGGCGACAGAGCGAGGTGGATTGTGGAACGAGGACCTTGGAAGACGAGGTGGGCTCGATTGGCGGCGTTCGCTCTCACGGCCGGTGTGTCGTGGGGAATGGCGAGCGTCGGCGAGGCCCAGACGGATGTATGTGTGTCGATCGTGGAGCGCTCCTGGGCGGACGCGCCGGTCGACTGGCGGCGGCCGGAGTCCGGCGGTCCGTCGTCGGAGTCGGAGGAGTCCGGGGTTCGGTCGTCGGAATCGGAGTCCGGTCGTCGGCCGTCGGACGCCGGTGGTCGGGGCTCGGAGTCCGGTCGTCGGCCGTCGGAGTCGGAGTCCGGCGGTCGGAGCTCGGAGTCCGGTGGTCGGCCGTCGGAGTCCGAGTCGGGGTCGGAGTCGGAGTCCGAGTCGGGCTTCGCCGATGACGCGCTCGCGCCGGAGGCGATGCGGAGCGATGACTCCCCAGCCCGAAACGCCCAGACGGGCCAGACACGGCCGGCGCCCCGCGCTCCCTCACCGGCCACGAACCCCCGCCCGGTTCGCATTCGCCTCCAGCGGGACGACGAGCCGCGGCGCATCACCACGCCCGACCGCGGCACGCTCATGGCGAGCTCGTACCTGAAGCGACTCTTCGAGCACTACGTGACCCACGCCGACGGCTACCGCGCCGTGGACGAGGGCTGCGCCGAGCACCTCACCGTCGAGCTCTACCCGCTCGACACCGGTTGGACGGTCTTCGCACGCTACAGCGGCCACTCGCGCGAGGAGAAGATCGACCGGGTGACGATCTCGGAGCTCGACGCGCTGGCGCAGCGGCTCACGACCGCGTTGCTCGACGACGTCTCGGTGCAGGAGACGCTCACGCGCACCACGGTCCTGCACGCCGACAGCGAGGGCGAGCTGCGAAGGATCCGCGGCGGCAAGCAGTTCCTCCTCGGGCTCGGCGCCGTGATGCTCTTCGGCGCGCAGGTCCCGACGTCGGTCAACGGCGCGGGCACCGAGGTCCTCGACGATCGCTTCCGGCTCATGGTGCCGCTGCAGGCCGTGGTCGGGATGCGCTCCTTCTACCGAGCGTGGGCGTTGGACGCGTTCATCGGCGTTCGCGTCGGCACGTCGCGCCGCTCGTCGAGCACCGCCGCCGACGGGCACATCGACTACACGGCCGGGTTCACCGCAGGGCTGCACTTCCTGCGCTACCTGAAGCCCGACGCGGTGAGCTCGTTCTACCTGGGCGGTGGCGCATCCTTCGCGGTCGACCGCTACCGTGCGACCGGCGCCGGCGGGCTCTGGGGCGGCGGCATGCACCTCGACCTGGTCGCGGGCCACGAGTTCATGCGCGCCAGCTCGCTCCATTTCTTCGTGGAGCTCACCGCGAGCGTTCCGGCCTATCGCTTCGACACCGAGCGACGCGGCGCGCGCCTCGAGAGCTACATCCCGGCGGCGGTCCTCCAGATCGGCCTGCTGCACTGAGCCGATGGGCCGACTCGTCCATGCGGCGTTGGCGGGTGTCCTGCTCGCGTCCGCGCCCGCGAGCGCGCAAGCGGTGCGGGTCTGCGTCCAGGTCGAGAGCGCGGACGACCCCGTGGGGCTGACCCGCTTGGTCCGCAGCGAGGTCGACGCTCACGAGACCCACCGCGCCGTCGACACGGGCTGCGACCAGCACCTGCGAGTGGAGCTCTTCTCGGTGGGCGACGAACGCTTCCTGACGGGACGGCTCGACGCGCTCGTCCCCGAGCGAGTCGAAGTGGAGGAGCTGACCGACGCCGTCGAAGAGATGGTGACGGTGCTGCTCCACAACGACCCCGTTCGGCTCGAGGGCCCCGGCTCCGACAGCGGCATCGCCGGCGCGCTCTCGCGTCTGCGTCGCTCGCGTCGTTCGTGGGGCGTCGCGCTGGAAGAGCGCATCGCCCTGCTCGGCGGAAAGGTCGCGGCCCTCCCCGGTCTCGCGCTGAGACTGCGACGCGAGCTCCCGCAGTGGAGCGTCGGCGCGGTCTTCGGTCTGAACCCACGGCTGACCCCCGGCCTCCAGGAGCTCCACGCGCGCCTCATCGCGCGGCTCGGCTTCACGGCGACCTGGGCGAGCTCGGCCGAAGCAGAGCACGTCGCCCTCTTCGGCTTCCAGCTCGGGCTGATGCACATCTGGACCAACGGTCCGGTGATGGGTCGGCCCGACCTGGACGACGAGGCCTTCGGCACCGGCCCCTACCTCGGCCTGACCACCGGCGCGGAGCTCTTCCGCAGCGCGGTCAGCCGGCTGTCCCTTCGACTCTCCATCGACCTGCCGCTCTTCCTCGTGCGGGACGAGGCCGAGCTCGTGACGCGGAGCTGGGTGCCCTCCCTCAGCGTGGGCGTCGCGCTCCACCTCTGAGGCGGGCGGCTGGTACGCTGCTCCGGTGGGTGAGAGCAAGGACGTGCGCCGGTTGGCGGTGGGCGATCAGGAGCTGCTGATCGTGACGGTCGACGACTCGCCGCTCGAGCTCGAGGAGCTGACCGAGTCGGAGAACGCCGTCGCTCGCGCCGTCGTGGCCGGCCGCTCCAACGGAGAGATCGCCAGCGAGCCCGGCGTGTCGGCCGAGACCGTCGCCAACCAGCTCCGGGCCATCTACGAGAAGCTCGGCATCGCCTCCCGCTTCGAGCTGGTAGCGCTAATGGAGTCCCGCCGATGAGGTCGATGGCCGTGGCGCTCGTGCTGCTCGCGGCGGGCACCGCCCATGCGTGGCCGCACCCGGGCACCGAGGTCGGCCCCGGGTTGATCTACCGACACCTCTCGGGACCGATCGAGATCCCGGGGAGCGGCACGAGCGACCAGGAGATCTACGTCCTCTACGTCGACACCGAGAACCCGCGGCTGACCTTCGTCACCAGCAGCGAAGCGGACAAGGGCATCGTGGTCAGTGAGTTCGCCGAGCGACACGAGCTCGCGGGCGCCATCAACGCGAACTTCTTCAGCGGCAGCTACGACTCCTGCGGTCTGATGGCTGCCGACGGTGTGCCCTGGTCGTCGGTCTACGGCAGCGGCGGCTCGTGCGCCGACAGCATCGGCCTCACACCCGAACGCATGGTCTCGTTCTTCCGCAGCGACGATCGGCTGATGGGTCCACTCCCCGAGGGCGTGACCGAGGTGGTCACCGGCATGCCGATGGTGCTCCAGGGCGGCGCGATCGTGGACCAGGCCGTGATCGAGGCACCGCCGAACCCGAGCCACATGGCCGTCGCCAACCCGCGCACGGCGGTGTGTCTCCACTCGGACGGGCGCACGCTCGCGTTCGTGGTGGTCGACGGACGGGCGAGCGGGCGAGTCGGCATGCGCGGCATCACGCTCGGTCGCTTCCTCTTCCACAACCTAGGCTGCAGCGAGGGGCTGAACCTCGACGGTGGCGGCTCGTCGACCCTCTTCGTGGCCGGCGAGCCCGGACTCGGCAGCCGACCGGAGGGCATCGTGAACCAGACCAGCGACGGCAGCGAGCGTCGGGTCTGCTGTCATCTCGGCGTGCACGTCGGGCCCGAGCCAGAGCCGATGGACATGGGCGCCCCCCTGGTCGACGCGGGCACCGACGGTGGCTCCATCCCCTCGGACGGTGGGCGCGATGTCGGCAGCGCGGACGGTGGCGAGCGAGCGCCAGGCGACGCCATCGACAGCGGCTGCGGCTGCCGCGCCGGGACCGGCGGCTCGGCCGGCGTGTGGCTCCTGCTGGCGCTCGTCGCGATCCGCAGACGCTCGATCGCTCTCAGTTCAGAGCGACCTAGGGGCAGAGCGGCGGGCTCGACACGAGCGGCGTCGGGTCGCCCCAGGTCACGTCGTAGGCGCGCAGGCCGATCGCGAAGCTGAGCGCGTCGCAGGGCAGCGTCGGGTCGGTGTCCGACGACGACTCGCGAATGTCCGCGAAGCGGTCGATGGCGCTCATGTACGCGTTGCGCTGTGCGACGATCACCGGATCGGTGCTGTCGGCACAGAGCCCGAGGAGCGGTGCCGCGGCGCGCGCCTCCGACTGAGCCCAACGACCGGTGACCACCGCGTCGGTGAAGGCCGTGGGACCGAGCAGCGACATGGTGATCCGCGGTTGGGTGAGCTTGAGCTCGAGCTGGCGGTCACCGGTGTCGAAGCCGAGCGGGATCCGATCGGGGAGCTGCGCCACCAGGATGCCATCGGCGACGTACGCGTTGTCGTCGCGCGCGATGGGCCGAGTGGGGTCGCCCTCCTGGAAGAACGACTCGGCCGGCTGGAAGACGTCGGCGCCATCCCAGAGCGGTGGGCTCGGCACCGTGGCGGCGGCGACCCCGAGGGTCACCTCGACTCGCGGGTCCCGCGGCTCGCCGCTCCAGCCCTCGATGCGAAGCATGACGTTCAGCTCGCCTTGCTCGAGAGCCGCGGCGGCTCGGTCCCCGATCGACGAGTCGATGATGAGGATGCCCTCCCAGAGCGCGACGCCGAAGATGTTGTCGATGCCGCCCATCGGGTCGGGTGCGTCGTAGTCCTCGTTGGGCGTGCAGCCGTTGGGCTGGCCTTCGGCGCCGGAACAGTAGCCGTCGAAGTCGACGCCCCGCATGCGGTCACCGAAGACCGGGTCCTTCAGCGCGACCATGATGGGGTCCACGTTCTCCGTGGAGTCGTCGCAGCCGATCGGCTCGCTCGGTGGACGCGCCAGCGCGCAGGTCTCACCGCCAGCAGCGATGCCGTCGGGCGGCGCGGGTCCGGAGAGACACATCCCGGCCGCGTCGATCGGTCCCTGATCGCGCATGCCCGCGTCCGGCGTGCCGCCGTCTCGCTCGCCCACGAGCTCTGCCTCGACGCAGCCGACGAGGAGGACCAGCGCCAGGCTCGGTCTCAGAAGCGCCAACGGCAATCCAGCGCGAGCAGGCCGGGGCTGCACCCTGCCCGCTCGTCCTCGTCGTCGTCGCTCCACAACCAGCGCAGCATACCCATCGTGACCCCGACGAGCCCAGTCACCCCGGCCACCAGCGTGAGCGTGGCCATGGTGCGGCGGCGGGTCTCGAGCGTCGGTTCGTTGGCGCAGTGGCCGCCCGCGGCCTCGAAGTCTCGGCAGGTGCTCAGCTCGCCGCCAGCGTAGGCCCAGCCGCCGATGCCTGCGCCGGCGAGCGCGAGGAAACCGGCGCCTCCACCGATGAGGGCCCAGCTCAGCGCGTCCATCTCGCGGCCGCGTTCGTCGGGCTCCTCGGCGCCGGCGGTCGTGCCCTCCATCTCCAGTCGGATGATCAGGGTCTCGTCTTCCCCTCCGCGGACCTCGAGCTGCTGCTCGCGGCTGCGGTAGCCCTCGGCCTCGACCACCACCGAATGCTCGCCGACCGCGAGCAGGATGGTCCCGTCGGCCTCTCGCTCCGGTGCGCGCAAGTCGATCTGCACGCTCGCCTCGGCGGGCTGGACCGAGAAGCGGAAGCGACCGAGGAACGCCTGCGTGCGCCCGATGAGCGCCTCGGTCTCCGCGCGTTGCTCGTCGGTGAGCGGTCGGTCTTCGCTGACGAGCGCGCGCTGGAGCAGCCGGTACGCCTGCACGTAGTCGCGGACCTCGAA
Source organism: Deltaproteobacteria bacterium (assembly GCA_017644045.1). Taxonomy (GTDB): domain Bacteria; phylum Myxococcota_A; class Polyangia; order Polyangiales; family Houyiibacteriaceae; genus UBA1660. The sequence goes on along the minus strand of JAEPMI010000003.1, from coordinate 543,925 downwards.
CGCCGCCATGCCGGCGCCGCGCTCGAGCCGCGCCGAGGGCTCGAGCTCGTGGGCCCGGAGGAAGAGCGCGCGCGCCTCCTCGAAGTTGCCGCGCTCGAACTCGCTCAACGCATCGCGGGTCAGGCTCCGCGCGTTCTGAGCGCCCGCGGTGGACGAGAACGCCACGAGAACGCCGAGAGCCACGGTGAAGAGAAGAGAACGCACGAAGAGCTGAGGATAGCGGAGAGGGTCAGAAATCGTCGATGGATAGGCTGCCCGAGCGGGCTTCGGTGCCGGCGCGGCGGCGGGTGCGCGGTGGTCGGCGCCGGGTTTCGGGATCGGGCTCGGCTTCGGCGGTCGGCGCTCGGGGGTCGGCCGCCGGCGCTCGGGGGTCGGGGTCGGCCGTCGGCTCTCGGAGATCGGCCGTCGGCGCTCGGGGGTCGGGGTCGGCCGTCGGTTCTCGGGTGTCGGAGTCGGCGCTCGGCGCTCGGTGCTCGGAGTCGGTGTCGGCGGCGGGCTCGGCCTCCGATGCGGGCCCCACGGACGGCTCGGCCAATGGTGGCGCCACCGCCCCGTCCACCGGTGCCGGCGGATCCGGTCGGAGCACCCAACCCGCCACCGCCGCGCCGAGCGCCGCGGTCGCCAACGCGAGGGGCACCAGCCAGCGGCGCTTCGAGGGGAGCGGAGTCTCGAGCGAGAGGGTCTCGTGCGACGAGCGTGGGCTGCGCGGATACGCCCCCGACCAATCGGTGCCGGTGTCGCTGAAGCGCACGCCCGGCGCGTAGGGCTCGAGCTCGAGCGCGAGCTGGCGGACGTCCGCGAAGCGCTTCGATGGCAGCTTGTCCATCGCGCGAAGGATCAGGGTCTGCAGCGCCTTCGGGATCGGCTGCTTGAACGGCCGGGGAGCGTGCTCGAGCTTCATCGCCGCGAGCTCGGGGTAGGTGTTCGCGTCGTAGGGCGGCTTCCCCTCGAGCATCTCGTAGAGGATGCAGGCCAGCGCGTACTGGTCGCAGCGATGGTCGATGGCCTTGTCGCCCTTCAGCTGCTCGGGCGCCATGTAGTGCGGCGTGCCCAGCACCATGCCGGTCTGCGTCAGCTGGATCTGAACACCGGCCATCTTCGAGATGCCGAAGTCGAGCACCTTGATGGTCCGCGGCGATCCGTCCTGGTGCTCGACCAGGAAGATGTTCTCCGGCTTGAGGTCGCGGTGGATCACCCCCTGCGCGTGCGCGGCGGCCACCCCGCGCATCACCGGGATCAGCAGGGCGACGGCGTCGCTCACCGCCATCGGTCCGGGCGCCATCGCGGTCTCGAGCGGCATCCCCTGCAACCGCTCCATCACCAGGAAGATCGAGCCGTCGTCGTCCTCGCCCACGTCGTAGACGTCGACCACGTTCGGGTGGTCGACCCGCCCCGCGGCCTTGGCCTCGCGCAGCAGCCGCTCTCGCGAACGCTCGTGAGCGTCGGCGCCGATCCGCTTGAGCGCCACCGGCTTGTCGGTGACCAAGTGGATTGCCGAGTAGACCGTGCCCATGCCCCCTTGGCCGAGCACCCCGTCGATCCGGTACTTCCCGGCGACGACCCGGCCCGCCTCGAGCTGCCGTTGGGGTCTCACACTTACAGAATAGCGCGAATCGGCCTCGGAAGCGGCTGCCAAGGTGCCGGCACTCGACAGCCGCCGATGACGGACTATCTCTGCCCCGATGGCGTCCGCTCGAAAAGCCCTCTGGCCGGCGGTGGTGATCCCGCTCTCCATGATCCTCGGCGCCGGCCTGGTCATTCTCGCGAACCACCTCTTCGGCGGGCCCGAGCCCGAGACCCCGGTGCTCATGCCCCAGGCCACCGACTCGCCGGTGGCGCCCGAAGAGCCCGCCGAGCCTCCGCCGGTGACCGCTCGTGGCGATCTCTCCGACTCGGAAGAGACGACCATCGAGATCTACCGGAACGCGAGCGACTCGGTGGTCTTCATCACCAAGCTCTCGGTGCAGATGGACCCGTTCCGGCGGAACGCGATGGCCATCCCGGCCGGCACCGGCTCGGGCTTCGTGTGGGACGACCAGGGTCACATCGTGACCAACTTCCACGTCGTCGCCGGTGGTCAGGGCGCGCACGTGACCTTGCACGACCAGAGCGTCTGGCCCGCGCAGCTCGTCGGCACCTACCCCGACAAGGACATCGCCGTCCTCAAGATCGACGCACCCGCCGAAGCCCTCTCGCCGCTACCGGTCGGATCGTCCGCGAACCTCCAGGTCGGCCAGCACGTCTTCGCGATCGGCAACCCCTTCGGTCTCGACCAGACGCTCTCGACCGGCGTCATCAGCGGTCTCGGCCGCGAGATCATGTCGCTCAGTCGCCGCCCGATTCAGGGCGTCATCCAGACCGACGCAGCCATCAACCCCGGCAACTCCGGCGGTCCGCTCCTCGACAGCGCCGGCCGCCTCATCGGGATGAACACCGCCATCTACAGCCCGAGCGGCGCGTCTGCCGGCGTGGGCTTCGCGGTCCCCGTCGCCGCCATCGCGCGCGCCGTGCCGCAGCTGATCAACAGTGGCCAGGTCGAGCGCGCGGGACTCGGCATCCGCATCGACGAAGGCCAGCTCGCCAGCCGCCTCGGCCTGCGCGGCGCGCTCGTCATCGGCGTGGTCCCCGGTTCGGGCGCCGCCGAAGCCGGCCTCCGCCCCACCGTGCGCGACCGCCGCACCGGCCGCATCATCCTCGGCGACCTCATCGTCGCCATCGACGGCGAGGCCGTCGCCGACGTGCTCGATCTCTACCGCGTCCTCGACGGCCTCGAGGTCGGCCACGACGCCCGCGTCACCGTCACCCGCGACGGAAGCCAGCGCACCGTCCAGGTCCGGCTCACCCCGCTCCAGGGCTGAGACCTACTCCGGACGTCGGGCGACCACCTCTGCTGGGGCGAGGTCTCCATCGAACGAGCCGAGTCCGAGCGGCGCCACATTGCCACCCACGAACCGAAGCGCTTCCTCACGCGCCACCCGATGGAGCCCTGGCTCGACAGACGCGACGGGCGCGACCCGAGCGTTCGGCACCTGCGCTCGCAGCCCTTCGAGCTCGATCGTCGGCGGCGCCTCACCATCCTCCTGCTCGAGCGGTACGACGGTGCACTTCCCAGGCATCCACGTCGCCTCGAGACCGTAGCCGCCCACCCGAAGGCGGGTCGGTGCGCCGTTCGTGCTCACCGACGCGAAGTCGTACGAGTCGTCGTCCGCCCAGAGCGTCAACGCTTCGACACCTAGGATGTGGCTGAGCTGCACGCCGAGGTCGAAGGGAGCTACCGGAAAGGCCCCCTCCTCGTCGTGCTCCGCCAGGAAACTCCTCAAGGCAGCGAGCTCGGCGAACGACGAAGGCACCTCCTCCGCCAGGTCCTTCAAGCGCATCGCTCCGTACGGCTCTGAGCTGGCCTTCCACGCACGCTGCACGTCGATGCCGAAGAATCCCGCATGTCGTCGAACGGTCCATGTGAGCGACCCAGGCAGTGCAGCGAGCCGTTCCCAGTCCGCGTCGACCAGCACCAGGTGCGCCCCGACTCCGTAGCCCATGAGACGCTGCTACCGATTGCCGACTCGCAGAGCAAGCGTCGAGACGCGCGTCAGGGAAGGACGCCGTCGATCCAGTCGCCGAAGGCGCTCACGCGGGTCATCACGGTCGCCGACTCGGTGCACCGCGCTCGATTGTCGATGGCGACGCTCACCACGCCGAGCTGACGCCAGCCGGCGCCCGTCTCGACGAGCACCGGCGCGCCCGAGTCGCCGGGGCACACGCCCGCCGTCGGGCTGGCGGCGCACATGCGCGTGCGGGCCATCTCCTGCACCGGTCCGCTGAAACACGCGAAGGGTGAGAGCAGCTCGAGCCGCGCTTCGCGAAGTCGGCCGTGACGGCTCGACCGGGCGCGCGTCGTTCCGAAGCCCCAAATGCGGACGGGCTTCCCCTGAAGATCGTCGTCGGCTCCGACTCGCCGAAGCGGCACGGCGCTCGCGTCCTCTCCGAGCACGAGAACGGCGAGGTCCAAACCGCGCTCGGGGTGCGGGGGATCGTAGTCGGGGTGGACGTGGACCGAAGCGACGGGCAGGCGCTGCAGAGAACCGTTGGTGTTCCCGATGACCACCCGGCGCACGCGGCGGCCGCGGCCCCTCGGTGTGCGCACGCAGTGCGCCGCGGTCAGCACGGCTCGTGGAGCGATGAGCGCACCGCTACAGCCGCCGCTCTGGCCGCTCGTCCACCAGGTGAAGTGGACCGCCGCCGCGCCGTCCGTGGCGGGCACCGGCTCGCCGCCGTAGACGGCGGTCACCAGGAACCAGACCATCGACGCCAGCGCGACTCGCTTCACGTCGCCCATGGTACGCGGAAGTTCGATGGGTAGCTTCTCCGGGGGCTCGACGTACCGAGAGCCGACCATGATCCCCGCACTCATCATCGTCGCGTTCCTGCTCCTGACCGGACTCGGCATCTGGCTCGGCGTTCGGCACCAGCTCCGCTATTCGGCCGACAATCCGGCAGCGGTCGCTCCGCGAGCGCCGGATCCCGACGCGGCGCGTGTCCTCGAGGCGCGGCAGATGGCCGAGCGCTTCGTCTTCGATGGTTCGCAGGTCATCGACGTGGACGAAGCGCAACTGCGGGCCGACCCGGTCGCGTGGCATGGCAAGACCATTCGCGTGCGTGGCACGTGGTCACGCGGCTTCGAGTCCTCGTCCCTCGCGGGCGCGTGGCTGCAACCTCGGGTGAACGTCGAGCACGGCCCGGGCGAACGGCTCGTGGAGGTGGAGGGGCTCTGGCTCTTCCCGCGCGCGCCTCGCGAGGGCTCGTTGCCCGGCTTCGGTCACCTGGGGATGTCGTGGGGCGAGCTCCACGTCTTCGTGCTTCGTCCACTCGGAGCCGGCACGTGACCGAAGATCTCTTCGCAGCCATCGACACTCACTCCGTGCCGATCGAACCGCTCCTGCGCCGACTGCTCGAGCGGGTGGACGCCGATGACGACTTCCGCGAGCAGCTCGACCTCGGCGGCTTCCAGCCCTGGCCTTCGACGGCGGACGAGATCGACTGCCGCAACCCGTGGTTCTTCGTCATCGCGATGAACGGTGGCGGCTCGGCGTACGGCCTCTACCTGCACCCGAACGCGCGAGGCGCCGGTGGGATCCTCCCGTGGGTCTACTGGGAGCACGAGGACGACACGCTCCACTACCTCGCGCCCGACACGGCTCGCTTCCTTCGCGGCTTCGTCGCCACCCTGGCGTCGTACGGCGAGGAAGCGGAGACCATCGAGCTCGTGCGCGAGGTCTTCGCGGAGCTCGGCGTGAGCTTCGAGGAACCGGCGGTCGAGCTCGACTTCGAGGCGACCGCTCCCTGGCTGCCACCGATCGAAGACGACGTACGGCCGCTCGCGCACTACCTCGAGCTCACGAGCGGCTCCCCCGACGAAGCCGAACGCGGGCTTCTCGCGCACGCCATGGGCATGGGCGATCGTGACGCCGAAGACGCGCTCGCCGCGCTCTGGGCGACGCAGGGTCGAACCCCGCCGAAGACGCATTCGAGCTGACCTAACGGTCGCGCCGACGAGCGAGCCAGACCGCGGTTTGCCGTTGTGGCAAACGAAGAGCGTTCATGAAAGGGTGCGACCGCTTTGTCGCCCACGCCGAGTCTCGCCGCGCGCGCAGTCGCGCTCACTCTCCTCCTGATCGCCGGCTGCGGCGACGACGACTCCCCCGGGACCGACGCATCGGTGGTGTGTTCCGCGCACGCCGACTGCGATGACGGCGTCTACTGCAACGGCGTCGAGCAGTGCTTGCCGGGCGACCCCGCCGCGGATCCCAGCGGCTGCGTGTCGGGCGCGACCAGCTGCATGCCCACTCAGGTCTGCCGAGAGGCCGACCGGGTCTGCGAGACCGTCTGCGCGGTCGAGCCCGACGCGGATGGCGACGGCCACCAGGCGACGGAATGCGGCGGCGACGACTGCGACGACGCGGACGCCGAGCGAAACCCTTCCGCCGTGGAGATCTGCGACGCGGAGGGACGAGACGAAGACTGTCGCCCCGACACCTTGGGCGACCGCGACCTCGATGGCGATGGGCTGATCAGCAACCTCTGCTGCAACGGCGCCGACTGCGGGTTGGACTGCAACGACAACGACCGCGCGGCGTCGCCCGGCTCGCCGGAGGTCTGCGACGGCGCGGACAACGACTGCGACGGCGCCGTCGACGAGGGCCTCACCCTCGAGCTCTTCCGCGACGCCGACCACGACGGAGTGGGCGCCGCCGGCAGCGAGACCCTGGCCTGCCCCGGTGCACCCGGCTACGCGAGCGCCGCTGGCGACTGCGACGACACCGTGGCCTCGGTCCGCCCGACCGCTCCGGAGATCTGCGACGGGGAAGACAACGACTGCGATGGGGTGGTCGACGAGGACGCCATCGCCATCCCCTGGTACGTCGACCGTGACGGCGACGGCTGGGGCATCGTCAGCGCCGCCGACCCCTCCGTCGAGAGCTGCGTGCCTCCCGAGGGGCGCGCGATTCGTCCGGGCGACTGCGACGACGACGACGCCACGGTGAACCCCGAGGCCGCGGAGCGCTGCAACGGACGGGACGACGACTGCAACGGCCGAGCGGACTACTGGATCGCCGTGGGCGACGGCGAAGACGACGACCGAGACGGACTGCCGGACGAGCGCTGCGACGCACCGACCGCCGACTGCGACGACCGAGACCCCAACACGCGCGACGGTGCCCCCGAGCTCTGCGACGGCGCCGACAACGACTGCGACGGAACGGTGGACGAGGGCGCCGACGAGATCGCCTGGTACGCCGACGCCGATGGCGACGGGTTCGGTGCCCCGGACGACATGGTCAGCTCCTGCATGCCCATCCCTGGCCGGGTGACCAACGCCGATGACTGCGACGACACCAACCGCGCCACGCGACCGACCGCCGCGGACGCCTGCGGCGGACAGCCGGCCATCGACGACGACTGCGACGGCACCGTCGACGAAGGCGGCAACCCCTCGCTCTTCTACACCGACGAAGACCGCGACGGTTGGGGGACGGGCGACCCGCTCTTCAGCTGCCTCTTCGACGTCGGCCGCGCTCGGCGCAGCGGCGACTGCGACGACGCCGATCCCCGGGTGAGCCCCGGCCGACTGGACGACTGCGCCGGCCTCACGGGCGTGGACGACGACTGCGACGGTCGCACCGACGAGAGCCCCGCGGCCCGCGTGTTCTACGCCGACGCGGACGGCGACGGCTACGGCGCGGGCGCACCGATGAGCGGCTGCACCCAGCCCACGGGCACCGTGACCCGTAGCGGCGACTGCGACGACGCGGAGCCGGGGGTGAACCCGCTGGTGCCCGACGACTGCGGCTCGACGATCGGTCGAGACGACGACTGCGACGGCTCGGTGGACGAGGCCGCGCTCGCGATGACCTACTACGCCGACACCGACGGCGACGGCTACGGCAATCCTGGCGCGCCCCTCGAAGCGTGTGGGGCGCCGACCGGCTACGTCGCCGACGCGCGCGACTGCGACGACGGGGCCGCGGGGGCGAACCCCGCCGGAACCGAGCTCTGCGACGACCTGAGCGACAACGACTGCGATGGCGCCCTCGACTGCGACGACCCGGACTGCGCGGGGAGCTGCGCCCGGGTGGTCGTCGTCAGCGGCGACGGGCAGAGCGCGCCGATTCACGAGCCCTTCGCCATGCCGCTGGTGGCCCGGGTCGAGACCCTCGGCGGAACACCGCTCCCTGGTCGGACCGTTCGGCTCACCAGCGGCGTGCACGTCCCCGAGAGCGGTGACCTGCGCACCACCGACGCCGCCGGCGAAGTCTCCTTCCCCGTACGCGCGGGACTCGCGGTCGGAAGCGCGACCGTCGAGCTCGCCTCGGCAGGTGCGACCACGGTCAGCGCCGACCTCACCGGCATCGCGCCCACGCCCGGGACGCTGTTCAGCGCCCTCAACGGCCCACGCTACGGCATCGTCAGCATCCTGCCGCAGAAGGCCTGGCTCACCTCGGGCACCGACGGATGGAGCGACGTGGTGAGCGCCCCCGACGGCACTCTCTATGTCGGCTGGGACGGATCGATGCAGCGCATCGATCCGGCGGGCGAGGTCACGGCGCTCGGCTTCTATGGGGGTGCGGGGCCCGCCGAAGGTCGGTCGGTGACCGAGATCGGCACGCCCACGAGGAACCTCATCATGGCCTACGACGCGGCTGGGGACCGGTTGCTCTTCGAGCAGACGCGCCGTGTGTGGGCCGTCGATCTGGCGACGGGTCTGCTCGAGCTCGTGGCTGGCAACGGATCCACTGGCGCCGCCGGCGACGGCGGCCCCGCCGTGAATGCGCAGCTCTCCGGGGTCAGCGACCTCGTGTACAGCGCCAATGGCCTCCTCTGGGTGATCGCCAGCTCTCGAATCCGCTACGTCGACGCCGCCGGCATCATCCACCTGGCCGCAGAGTTCCCCCACGGCGGCGCCCTGCAGTTCCTCGGTGCCGCCCCCACGGCCGCTCCCGCCCCGGGTCCGGGCGACGCGGTCTACGTCCTGGGCCGCTGCAACCCCGGCAACTTCGATTGCGTGGTCCGGCTCCAGCCGGATGGGGGAATGACCCTCGTCGCCGGCGGCGGAAGCGACGCCACCTCGAACGGCATCCCGGCCACCGACGCGCTCATCGACGCGGGCATGCTGGTCACCCTTCCGAGCGGCGACCTCCTCCTCGCCGAGGAGAGCCACGCACGGGTCCGCCGCATCACGCCCGCCGGCACCATCGAGACCGTCGTCGGCAGCTACGACATGCCCGGCGACAGCGGCGACGGCGGCCCCGGCACCAGCGCGCGCCTCGGCGCCATCGGCGACATGGGCCTCTGGCAGGGCCACGCCGCGATCGTCGACACCGACGCGAACGCCCTACGCGTTCTCTGGTGACCTTCAAGAACCGAGGTAGCTGGCGGACACGTCGTGCAGGTAGGCCCCCGGCGCCGGCGTGCCTCTCTCGACGAACGAGACGAAGTGCTGGACGGCGTATTCCACCGTGAAGCCCTCGACCTCCAGATCGCCCTGATAGCCCGCGCGACGCGGCGCCACCCGAGGCCCGCCCAAGGTCGCCGTCGTGACCAGTCGGTAGTGAACGGGAGCCCCGCCGTCGCGTCGCTGCCACTCGAGGATGACGCGACCATCGGAGCTGGTGATCGCCGCCGCCTGGAGAAAGCTGCCGTCCGTCACCGTGACGATGAGGAACTCGAGCTGGCCCGCAGCGACGTCGTGCACGAGGCCCGGCAGGTCACCGACCAGTGCCTCGCGATCCGCGACTCTCCCGATCCCGCAGTCGTAGTCGAGGAAGGTCGTGTTCGCGTTGAGGCTGAGCCCGTCGGTCGACAGCAAGTCCATGCCCTAGCCTAGACCATCGAGCCGTCAATCGACTGCGCGTAGCGCGGGCCGCAGATGCCGAGTACCCATGTCCTCCTCGAGAGGGGAAATTCGCGTTCCTTGATCGTCCGGCAGCCAGTGCGTCAGCAGGATCGCATCGCTCGATCGTTGCGCATCGGCCAGGAGATCGGCCCACCGTTCCCGGCAGAGAGTCCAGTGCGAGTCGGCAGCGGCCTCCCACGACACCCAGCGGAAGCCCTCGCCATCGACGTCGCTCGGGGAGTGATCGTGCTCGACTCTCACGGGCTGCTCGGGAATCGCCTGGAGCGCGCCGCCTAGTCCGTCGCCGCTCAAGCACCACCACCACGACGCAGCTTCTCGCTCCCCACGAGCCCAGCCGTAGCGAAACAGCGGCAGCACCTGGGGGCTCTGTGAGACCAGTGGCTCCGCAGCATCAGGAATGGGCACGAAGGGTCCTGGCCCGGCGGACGGGACCCACGGACCGACCAAGGACTCGAGCATGGCTGGTACCCGCATCGCGCGACAGGCCGCTTCCCACGTGCCCATCGATGACGACGTCTCACCATCTCCGAATCGGAGGTGGTTGCAGTTGCCCAGGAAGTCGACGTGCTCCTCCGCGGCCTCCTCCAACGTGATGGGCTCCCCGACCGACACCGCGAAGGTGCGCGGGTTCACCATGGTCTGGAGGAACTCGACCTTTCCGACACGCGAGAGCAACCCCTCATCGACGGGCTCCTCGAGCTCCTCCCCCCAGTCTTCCGCAGTCGAGCGCTGGTCGAACGCCTCGACCCACCGCGCCCAGAACGCCCACTGGAAGTTGAGCGGATAGTGACCTTCGGCGGGATTCCAACCGGCTCGCAGCTGAAAACGGATGCGAAGGGCTTCGAAGAGCCAGCGACTCGGGGCGAAGTCGACCGAGCGCGAGCTCAGAGCGGCGAGCTGAGCTTCACACGCCTCCGCCACCCACAGGCAATCGTCCTCGGGAGCCGGACCATGGCGAGAGCGGATCGCGGTCACCTCGAGCGCTTCGTGACATCGATCCTTCATGGCTTGGAGCAACCCCCGAACGGTCTCGCCCGGAACCCGCCATCGCACGCGACGAAGCTCGTCGCGATGCGAGGGAACGAGCTGCCTCCAAACTCGTGCCAGCGCCTCCCCGTCCCCGTCCACGTAGGCCGTCCGAAGGGCGAGGCGTAACTCCGCCAGCGGCTCGGCAGGGACTCGGAACGCGAGCACCTGTGGTCCGTCGTGGGGAACGTCGACGTGGCGGATCACTGGGGCAAATCTTCTCACGAAGGCTCGCGTCGTGCCTCAGCCAGCAAGAGCGACTCGCGCGGAAGCCGATCGGCATCGAGTCCCCTCGGATCCGCCGAGCCGGGCATACTTCGAGGGATGGGCTCCGACGACGCGACGTTCGAAGCGGCCGAGCGGGCGCTCGGTGAAGCCGCCGTCGGGCGCTTCGATGGCGTCGACGCAGCCCTCCGAGGACTTCGCGACCGAGAGGAGCCGGCGGCCCGATGGTGGGCATATGCGCTGCAACTCGACCGCTACCTCGCCGGCCTCGATCGCCAGTGCCCGTCGGCGCCGGCCGAGCCCCTCGAGGGCCCGGCGCAGCGCGCCGCCTCTCGGCGCGCCGGACTCGTTCGCCTCCTCGAGCTCCAGGGCGATCACCCGGCGGGCGACCCGTGGGCAGCGGTCTGTGCGGGGGAGCTCTCCGAGCCCGGCGACGCGGGGGAGGTCGACCCGGTCGACGAGGCAGCGGTCGTCGTCGAGCGAACGATTCGGCGCGCGCTCCTCGCGCTGAACGAAGGCGCGCTCGACGACGCCGCCACGCATGCACGGCGAGCGAGCCGCATGGCGCGAACCGAGGGCATGCCCCAGTCGACGTATCTCGCCAACGTCGTGCTGGCGCGCGTTCGGCGCCTCAGCGGGCGCCCCTATCTCGCAGCACGCATCCTTCGGGCGCTCGCTCGGGTCGCCCCACCGCCGTGGCTGCCCTGGTTGCGGTGGGAGCTCACCATGGCCGCGGGCCAGGCTCCGCGCGGTTCGGCCCACGCGCTACCCACGCTGCTGCAGCGGGCTCTCGGCGCCGCGAGCGCGGGCGACCGACCCGCGTTCGACGCCGCCTTCGAAGCGCTCGACGCGGCGACCCGCGGCGTCGCCTTTCTCGAGCGGGACGTGGCGCTCGCGCGCGCGGCCCTGGACCCCGACCACGTCTCGCACCTCGACGATCTCGCAGCCTTCGCGCGCGGAGAGACCGACACCGTGCCGAGGGGCATCGTCGGCCTCGCCGGCCGCGACGAGCTCCCCACGGACGTCGCGGTCTGTGTGGCGAAGGACGGTCGGTCGCGACGGGTGCTCTGGACCGGCGTGCGCCTCTTCCGAGAGCCGACGTTGCCCGAGGGGCGACCGGGACGAACGGAGACCGCGATCGCGGTGCTCGCCTTTGCTGGCCGAGCGGGTCTCCACGAAGCCGAGCTCTTCGAGCGCGCATACCTCTTCGGGTATCAGCGCGAGCTGCATCGCAGTGTCCTCGGCGTTCTGATTCACCGCGCCCGCGCGTGGCTCGGTGACTCGGCGACCCTCCATCGCGAGGAAGGCCAGGTCTGGCTCGAGCCCCACGAGCCGCTGGTGGTGCCCGACCCGCGCTGCGACCGGGAGACCGAGGAGCGCGTCCTGGTCTTCTTCGGCAGCTCCGGACTCAGCACCGCGAAGCAAGCCGCGGAAGAGCTCGGCATCTCCGTCCGGAGCACCCAGGCAGCGCTCGCCGCGCTCGTGGAAGATGGTGCGCTGGAGCGGGTTCGGCGCGGCCGGTCCATCGCGTACGCGCTCGAGGACACCACCTTCGAAGAGCCCACGCGGGCGTGATCGCCCCGCCCCGAAGGGGGCCGACGCCCATACTCGCAATCGCCGTAATCGCCCCCGAGGTGGCTTCGCGCGACACCTCTACCCGTGAATCGACAGCCACGATTTCGGGAGCTCGGAATGAGAGACGCAGCGCTTCGCGCGACCCTTGCCGCTTCGTTCTGGTGCGCTCTGGTGCCCTCGGTGGGGGCCCAGGACGCGCCCGCCAGGGAGACCGTCGACGCCGAGGACGAAGGCGACCAGCGCGCTGCGGCCGCCCGTGCCTACGACCGCGGCGCGACCGCCTACCGAGGGGGTCAGTACGACCGAGCCGCGAGCCTCTTCGAGACGGCGTATCGGATCGCCCCCAACTCGACGGTGCTGCTCCAGGCCGTTCGCGCGCACGAACGCAGTGGGCGGCCCGGCCGCGCAGCGACCCTGGCAGAGCTGCTGGTCCGCACCTACCCCGAGCCGGCCACGACGGCGGCCGAGGCGCAGGAGCTGCTCGACACCCTCGCGCCCGGACTGCTCCGAGTGACCTTCGACGCCGGCGAGTCTTCACCGACCTGGGAGATCGACGGGGTCGCCCAGGACGCGGAAGAGCTCGTCAGCTACGTGGCGCCCGGCGCACACGTTCTGCGCGTCACCTACGGCGAGGGAATCGTCACCGAACGCTTCGCCGGCAGCGCGGGCGAGACGGTCACCGTGGCGACGGAGCCTCCAGCGGCCATCGACTCGGCGAGCTCGGCGCCCCCGCCCCCGAGCCCTGACGTTCCCTCCGAAGACGACGACGGGATCAGCCCCTGGCTCTTCGCCACCCTCGCGGGGGGCACGGCCGTCGCGGCTGGCCTCGCCATCGCTTTCGGTGTGAACGCCTACACGAAGCTCGACGAGTACGAGGCGAACCCGACGCGTGAAGGACTCGAAGCCGGTCGTCGGCGAGAGCGGCGCACCAACGCCATGATCGGCGTCGCGGGCGGGCTCGCGCTGACGGCACTGATCACCGCGTTCTTCACCGACTGGGGAGGCGACGACGACCGCACCAGCGTCTCCGTCACCGCGTCCGAGTCCGGCGCCGGGCTCATCGTCCAGGGGGTGCTCTGATGACGAGCGAGCACACCCACTCCAGCGCCACGAACCCAACGCCGACGACTCAGGTCGGGCTCCGGGTCGGTCGCTACGAGCTGCTGACTCGTCTCGCGCAGGGCGGCACGGCCACCGTGTACATCGGCCGAGCGGTCGGTGTGGCGGGCTTCTCGCGCTTGGTCGCCATCAAGGTGCTCCACCGCCACCTCGCCGAAGAGCCCGAGTTCGTCGACATGTTCCTCGACGAGGCTCGCCTCGCCGCGGCCATCCACCACCCGCACGTGGTCGCCACGCACGACATCGGAGAACACCCGAGCCTCGGCCTCTATCTGGTCATGGACTTCGTCGAAGGCTCGCACCTGGGCATCCTGGGCAAGTTCGCCCGAGAGAACGGCGTGCCGAGGCTGCCGGTGGCGGCGACCGTGCGGATCTTCCTCGACGTGCTCGACGGGCTCGGTCACGCGCACGATCTGGACGACGATCAGGGCAAGCGCCTCAACGTCGTGCACCGCGACGTCTCGCCGCAGAACATCCTGGTCGGTGTCGACGGCATCGCGCGCATCACCGACTTCGGTATCGCGCGCGCCGAGACCCGGCTCACGAGCACGCGCGCCGGAAGCTTCAAGGGCAAGATCTCCTACGTGTCGCCGGAGCAGGCGCTCGCCAAGGACCTCGACGCGCGAAGCGATCTCTTCAGTCTGGGCATCGTGCTCTGGGAGACCTTGTCTGGCGAGCGTCTCGCCAGTGGCCCCTCCGATCTGGAGACGCTCAAGAAGATCGTCCAGCTCGAGGCGCCGAAGATCTCCGAGCTCGATCCCTCGCTCGAGCCCTTCGACGAGGTGCTCGCGCGTTGCCTCGCGACCGACCCGAACGAGCGCTTCGACACCGCGGCGGATATGGCGGCGGCGCTCGAGGCCGCGGCGAAGGCGGCGGGTGTCGGGGTCGCCGCGCGCAAGGAGATTCGCGCGCTCGTCGCCGAGCACGTCGGACCGACACTGGGCCGAATCAAGGACCGGGCGACGCAGGCCATGGGAGACCTCGGACCGCTCGAGTACACGCCGTCCGGCAGCCGCAGCGTGCCCTCCGCGCTCCCGCCGGCGCCCGTGCCCGTGGGCACCGGCGAGTCGGCCGTCGTGGCGTCTCCCCGGCGGCGCGCGCCGATGATCGCGGCCGCCTTGCTCGTCGCCGGCCTCGGGGTGGGAGGGGCGTTGGCCCTGCAGGGTTCGAGCGCGCCCGAGTCCGCCGACGCCGTGGCCGAACCCCCGGCGGTCGCCAACGACGCAGTCGTCGATCGCGAGGAAGCGGTCGAGGAACCCGTCGCGCTCGAAGCTCCGACCCCTACCCCACTCGCTCCCGTCACCGCGGAGCCGGCCGAGCCGACCACGACGGAAGGCGCCCCCGAGGTCGTTCCGGCGGCACGTCCGCGGATGTGGAACGGACGTCGGCCTGCTCGCCCGCGCAGCCGCCCCGGGATGGCCGCGACCGCCCAGCCGAGCGCCCCCAACGCGCCGGTCGCCCCCGCGCCCGCTCCCGAGACCGACCTCGACCCTCTCGCCGACAACCCCTACCGATGAGCCAACCGATGGGATCTTCGAACCCCCTGCCCGCCCAAGTCGTCCTCGTCATCGCCGCTGCGCTGACACTCGCCAGCCTGGTCTCCGGCTGCCGTATCTACGATGAAGCGCTCGTCGTCGACGGCGACGCGATGGTCGACACCGACGGAGGAACGCCTGCGCAAGATTGCGAGCCCGCCGGTCCTCCGTCTCGGCCCGACGTGAGTGACGACGGCACCGGAGACGAGACGGAACGCTTCTACGTCATCCGAGACCTCACGTTGCGGCAGACCGAGAACGAGCTCTGGCAGCGAACCGGCTACGACATCGACGGCATCTGCACCTACTCGCCCACGCTCACCTCGGAGTGCAGCAACCGCACGAGCTCGGAAGATGGCGAGCGCGGCATCGACAACGTCTTCGGCGCGCGACTCTTTCCGCTCTTCGAGCTGACCATCGCGAACTACCAGGACTCCATGCAGGCGATGCACGAGCAGGGGCGAAACGCGCTCGCGCTCTCGATCCGTGGGTGGAACGGCGAGCCCGACGACTCGAGTGTGTTCGTCGCGGCCTACACCACCGTATCGGCGACCTCCGAGGGCGCAGCGTCGGACGAGCCGCCCACCGACCCGATGTTCGACGCGACGTCCCGACTCTCCCTCGGTGGCTCGCCGGCGCCGGAGCCGACGTGGGACGGGCGCGACTGGGTGTGGCTCCGCGAAGACAGCTTCGTGGGAGTCGACGCCGCGCGGCCGGTCATCAGCGACGACGAAGCCTACGTGCGCGATGGCCGGCTGGTGTTCAGCTTGCCCGACCGCGCCGAGTTCATGCTCTTCGGAGTGGACGTCCGCGAAGGACGCGAAGGCGAGCTGCTGACTTCCCGGGTCCGGCTCACCGATGGAGTGCTGACCGTGGCGCTCGACACCGAGGGTGACGCACTCAGCGCAGGGGTGATCGCTGGCCGCTGGCCACTCGACGACATTCTCGTCACGACCCGCGAGATCGGGATCTGTGAGACGGACCCGCTCGCGGACCTACTCCAGACCCAGCTCCTCGGAATGAGCGACCTCCGGGACGAGCCTCCCACCCCCGGAGAGCCCCTTCGGGCCTGCAACGCGCTGAGTCTGGGAGCGTCGTTCCGCGCCTCGCCGGTACGATTCGCCGGGACGGCGCCCGGGCCCCAACCGATCGACGTCTGTGACGCGCGAGCGGGCGGCGACTGAGCCACCCTTCGAGAACCCTCTCGCCCAGGCCCGAGCGGTGGCGCATCCCCAGGTTTGGATATACTCCCCCGAAGGATCGATCCTTTGGGACTGTACGACTACGAACCCAGCCAGTTCGCCACCGTATGCCAGCTCGCGCGCGGAGGCATGGGGCGAGTGGAGATCGCCGTACGACGGGGCGAGGGAAGCTTCGAGCGTCTCTACGCGGTCAAGCGGCTTCACAGCTCCCACCGCACCGACCCGGCGTACCGGTCGATGTTCATCGATGAAGCTCGCATCGCTGGAGCGATCCAGCACTCGAACGTGGTCAGCGTGCTCGACGTGGGCGAAGACGAGCGTGGGCCGTTCCTCGTGATGGAGTACGTGGACGGAGTCCCGCTCAGCAAAGTGGTGCGCCACCACGCGCAGCGCGACGAGCTCCTGCCGGTCCAGCTGTGCGCTGCCATCGGAGCCCAGGCGGCCGCGGGCCTGCACGCCGCGCACGTGGTCCGCGGGCGCTCGGGGGAACCGCTCGGCATCGTGCACCGCGACCTCACTCCGCAGAACGTGCTGGTCGGCTACGACGGAACGGTGCGGGTCACGGACTTCGGTGTCGCCAAGGCGGCGAACCGCCTCACCCACACCGCGACCGGCGTCCTCAAGGGCAAGTTCGGCTACATGTCGCCGGAGCAGCTCCGCTACGAAGAGATCGACCCACGTTCGGATCTCTTCTCCCTCGGCGTGGTGCTCTACGAGCTCCTGGCCTGTCGCCGGCTCTACGGCGCCGAGGACAACCAGTCGGCGGCGCGAATGATCCTGAACGACCCGCCACCCGATCTGGACGACGTTCGGCGGGACGCACCACCGGAGCTCGTGGCGCTCCTCTTCGAGCTCCTCGCCAAGGACCGCGACCTTCGCCCCGCCAGCGCGACCGACGTCGCCTCGAGGCTGAAGGGCGTGGTCGACCGCCTGAGGGTCGAAGAGGGTCCCATCGAGCTCGCCGACTACATGCAGCGTGTCTTTCGCGCATCCAGAAAGGCGCGACGAGACAAGATCGAGATGGGTCTGCGCCTACTCGACGGACTCGGTGACGACCTCACGACCGCGTCTGGCGGCTCGTCACCGGGCGGTAGCCGACCCTCGTGGTCGAGCCCCACGAGCACGACCCGCACCGGACGCTCGTCTCGGGAGACCGAAGAGCCCCGAGCGACCGAGCGCGGGGAGGAGAGCCGCCCGAAGCCGGCACGCACCGTGCGTGACCGGGAACGGAGCACCTCGTCGGGGCGCACCAAGATCCTGGTGAATCGCTCCGGCAACGTGATCGCCATGCATGGCAACTGCGCCATCCAGGTTCGAGCCGGGTCCATCGACCACTCGACGGTCGGCGAGATTCGGCGCGCGCTCCTCCCACTCGCTCGGCAGTACGACCGCTGTGGGTTCGTCGCCGTCATCGAGGAGAACGCCAACATCCCACCGACGGACATTCGCCGAGCTCAGCGCGCGGTCTTCGACGAGCTGCTGGCGCAGACGGACGCCCGACTGGCGGTGTTGGTCGCCGGCGACGGGGTGATGAATCGCATGTTCCGGAGCGCCGCTCGGCTCATCACGCCCGGCCGCAAGGGGATCGCGTTCGTGTCCAACGTCACCGAGGCGACCCTGCACGTTCGGGAGTACGTGGATCCCAAAGCCATCGACGGCCTGCGCGACGCCATCGACGAAGCTCGCGAGCTCGCCAAACGCTGAACGACGCGTCAGCTCTGGAGGAGCTGGCTCGCGCGGTAGCCGATCATCATCGAGGGCGCGTTGAGCGCGGCGACGGGCGTCACCGGCATCACGCTCGCGTCCGCGACACGCAGGCCTTCGAGGCCATTGAAGCGGAGCTTCGTGTCGACCACGGCGTGAGCGTCGTCGCCCATTCGGCAGGTGCCGGCGTAGTGGTAGGTGGTCATCACGTTCTTGCGCGCCCAGCGCTCGACGTCGCGCTGGAGCGGGCCCGGGATGAGCTCGGTGTTGCCGAAGCCGGGGAGGGGCGCGCTCGCGGCGATCTCTCGCGCGCGGTCGATGCCGTGCAGGAGCGTCTGCATGTCGGCCGGGTCCTTGAAGTAGCCGGGGTCGATCGCCGGCTTGGCGCTCGGGTCCGCGTTGCGGAGCCAGAGCCGA
Organism: Deltaproteobacteria bacterium; assembly: GCA_017644045.1. Classification (GTDB taxonomy): domain Bacteria; phylum Myxococcota_A; class Polyangia; order Polyangiales; family Houyiibacteriaceae; genus UBA1660. The sequence goes on along the minus strand of JAEPMI010000003.1, from coordinate 525,710 downwards.
CCGCGGCTCTCGGGCTTGCCGAGGATCACGACGATGCCCCAGAGCTTCTTCACGAAGGACTGCGTCGCGTCGACGCCGAAGAGACCTTCGATGGCCTTCCGCATGCCACCACGGACCCAGTCCTGGTCGTAGAGCGGCTCGGGGAGCGCGATCGCGGGCAGGAGCCGCATCAGGCCCTCGCGGAAGCTCGAGCGCGCCGGGTAGAAGACGTAGCAGGTGTCCGCCTGGCCGTTGACCAGGCTCGGTCCGTGGCCGACGCGGTCGAAGCCGTAGAGCTGGGGGTAGCGGGTGTCGACGTCGCGGTCGCCCCGGAAGAAGAGCTGGACGTTCGGGTGGTCGTGCAGGTTTGCGCCCACGCCTGGCTGGTCGAGCAGCACGGGGATGTCGAGCGCGCGCAGGTCCTCGGCGGGCCCGACGCCGGAGCGCAGCAGGATCGCGGGAGTCGCGAGCGTGCCGGCGCAGAGAATGGTCTCGGCCGCGCGCAGCTCGTGGCGCTGGTCGCCTTCGTACCAACGCACGCCGACCACGCGACCGCGCTCGATCAGCAGGCGGTCCACGACGGCCTCGGTGATCACGTGCAGCTTCGGGCTGTCGCGGTGCTCGCGGAGGAAGGCCACGTAGGACGATCGCCGCGCCTCGCCCTCGTAGTTCATCGCCTCGTGGCCCAGCACGCCGTGCAGGTCGCCGTCGTTCAGGTCCCGCTTGCGACGGAAGCCGACGCCCTCGGCGGCAGCGATGCAGCGCTCGGTGAAGTCGGTGGACTCGCGCGAGCGCGGCCGGAGCACGGCCTCGACCGACTCGAAGGCCGGGACCACGTCGTCCCAGCGCCAGCCCTCGGGCCAGCTGTCGAAGTCTTCCTTCGCGCCGCGGGTGTAGACCATCGCGTTGATGGACCCGCTGCCGCCGAGACCGCGGCCCGAGCCCATGAAGAGGCGCCGGTCGCCCCACCCCGCGCGGGTGACGCTGAAGCGCTCGTGCATGAGCTCGTCGTTGATGAACGCCTGCTTGTAGCCGTCCGCGACGAGAGTCTCCGGGTGATCCTCGGCGTCCGGGCCGGCCTCGAGGAGCGCGACGCTCCGACCGGCCTTCAGCAACTCGGCGGCGACGATGCATCCGGACGAGCCGCCCCCGACGACGATGGCGTCGACGATGAGTGTCACGAGGCCCGGCTACTTCTTGCGGCCGAGCTTGGCTCGGAGGGTGAACGCGAGATCGCCGAGGCCCTTCACCTTCTGGGTGAGGTCGGCGCCATAGAGGGTGCGCAGCACGCCGCGGACGAGATCGTAGTCGTCGGTCCCGACCGGGAAGACCTTGGCTGGTGCGCTCGGGAGCGGGAAGCGATCCTCGAGCACCGCCTTCGGGTTGGTGCAGGCGCGGAGGCCGTCGCGGCCGTTGAGCCGACCGAAGCCCGAGCCCTTGATGCCACCGAAGGGCAGGTCCTGCGCCATGTAGGTGAAGCCGAAGTCGTTCACCGACGCGCTGCCGCTGACGACACCGTCCGCGATCTTCTTGGCGCGCTTGCGGTCCTTGCTGATGACCGTCGCGCTCAGGCCGTACTGGGTGCCGTTGGCGATCCGGATCGCGTCGAGGTCGTCCTTCACCTTGGCGACGCACATCACCGGGCCGAAGGTCTCCTCCTGCATGATGCGCATGTCAGGCGTGCAATCGACGAGCACGGTCGGCGCGAAGTAGTTGCCCTTGCGGTCGAGCTTCTTGCCCCCGACCACGGCGCGCGCGCCCTTGCGGACGGCGTCGTCGACCAGGTGCTCGACGATCGCGAGCTGCTGCGGCGTGACGAGCGCGCCGACGTCGACCGGCTCCTCGAGCGAGTGGCCCTGGCGGAGCGCGCCGGCGAGCTCGGTGACCCGCTCGACGAAGCGGTCGTAGATGGTCGCGTGGACCAGCGAGCGCTCGGCCGCGAGGCAGTTCTGACCGGCGGCGATGTACGAGCCGTTGAGGGCCGCGTGGGCGGCGTGCTCGATGTCGGCGTCGTCGCAGACGATCATCGCGTCCTTGCCGCCGAGCTCGAGGATCACCGGGGTGATGCTCTTGGCGCTCTCGGCGAGCACGCGGCGGCCGTTGCCCATCGAGCCGGTGAAGACCACCAGGTCGACGCCACCGCTGACGAGCGCGGCGCCGGTCTCCCCGTAGCCGTGCACCACCTGGAAGAGGTCGGTCGGGTAGTCGTGGGCGCGGAGCGCGTCGTGGACGAGCTTGGCGATCGCCTGCGCCGAGAAGGCGACGTGCTCGCTCGGCTTCACGACGACGGCGTTGCCGGCGAAGAGCGCGTGAATGGTCGGCCCGAGGATGTTCTGCAGCGGGTAGTTCCACGGGCAGATGTTCGCGATGACGCCGAGCGGGCGGTACTCGATGGTCGCCTTCTTGTGCACGAAGAGACCGCTCGAGACGCGCTCGGGCTTCAAGTGCTTTTCGCCGTTCGCGATCGTCCAGCGGATCTTCTCGCTCACCGGCCAGAGCTCGCCGACCATCGCGTTGTGGCGGGTCTTGCCGGCGTCGCGAACGATGAGCTCGCAGAGCTGGTCCGCCTGCTCGAGGAGCGAGCGCTGGATGTGGCGGAGCACCGAGCGGCGGGTCGCGAAGGAGCTCGCGGCCCACTCGGGCTGAGCGTCACGCGCGATGGCGATCTTCCGCCGGACCTCGTCGGGCGAGGTCACGGGCACGGTCCCGAGGGCGCGGCCGGTGGCCGGCTCGACGCAGGGGATCGGATCGGGGGTCGTCGTGGAGCCCGTGGGGCTCGCGGAAGAGTGAGTCGCCGTCATCGCGGCGGAGCCTACCGCGCCCTCGGGGGGGATCCAGCGGCGCCCCGTGAGACGTCGCAGGTGGCCCCCAAGCGGGGTTCGAGCCTCCCCGAGCCGGGATCAGTAGAGATCGCAGCGAATTGCGCCGTCGACGTGGCTGAAGCGGTTCCACGCCGCGCGACGCACGTCGTTCCGGAGACAGCTCGGAGCGGAGCGCCCGCGGGGGTCGAGGACGTCTCCGCTGCGGCCGTCCTCGTAGTGGATCACCACGGCATACTCGCCGGGCGGGCAGTGGATCTCGCGAGACTCGAGCCGGCGCTCGATCGTGTCGACCTGATGCGGGGAGAAGTCACCCTCGAGGGCCGTGCACGAGCGCACCCGGAGGACCCGCTCTTCACGATCGAAGAGGCCGAGGATCTCCGCGCTCCGATCGGCGGCGCGCTCCGGGGCGGCCGTCTCCGACCGTGGTTGAGGGGTGCGCACGTCGGCCGGAGGGGGCTCGGGCCGCAACTCCGCGGGGACGTGACGGAGATGGGGCGGAGGCTTCTCGTCCTCTTCGATCGCCGTGGGTGCGGCCGGCACGGGCTCCGGAACGGCTGCTTCCGGAACGACCGCTTCCGGAACGGGTTCCGGAACGGCTGCCTCCGCCACCGCCGCGGGCTCGCGGGCGAAGAGCGCGTAGAGGGCCCCACCGGCGACGACCAAGAGCACGACGATGGCGGCGACGAGTCCAGCCACCAATCCGCGCGACCGAGGAGCCGGCGCCGGCGCACGGAGCGACTCGGCGGCCGGTGAGTTCGACGGGGCAGGCGTCGGCACGGACACCGGCCCCCGCTTTGCCTGGCGAGTGCTGGCGGTCGATCGCGGCGCACCGAACCCCTGGGGCGCAACCACGCCCGTCGGGACGAAGCTCTCCATGTCGAGCGTGCCCGTCGCGAAGCTGCGCCGGGTCGTGCGATCGACGGGTCTCGCGGTGGCCGCCGACCGAAGCGCGGCTCGAAACGCTTCCGCGGTCGCGAAACGGCCGCTGGGCTCGTACGCGAGCGCCGTATCGACGACGTCGTAGAGGAGCGGCGGCAGATTCGGCGCGCGGCTCCGGAGCGGCGCTGGCGGCCCGTGCGCGATGGCCGCCACCGCCTCCTCCGGCGAGCCGGTGTACGCCGGCTGACCGAGCAAGAGCTCATAGAGCATCAAGCCGGCGGCCCAGAGGTCGGCCTTCGCGTCGGCGTCCTCGCCACGCAGCACCTCGGGCGCCATGTAGCGCGGGGTCCCGAGCAGCATGCCGGTAGAGGTCAGCCGCCCAGCGCCGGCGAGCTTGGCGATGCCGAAGTCGAGGATCTTGAGCGTCACCCCGCTGGGTCCCTGCGCCAGGAACACGTTCGGGTGCTTGAGGTCGCGATGGACGATGCCGCGCTCGTGAGCGGCGGCGAGGCCTTCGAGCAGCTGGTCGACGATCCAGGTCGCCTCCGCCACGGGCTGCGCGCCCGTGCTCCGCAGCCGCTGCGCCGTGGTCTCGCCTTCGAGCAGCTCGAGCGCCAAGAACGCGTGTCCGTCGGGCGTCGTGCCCGAGTCGTAGACCTTCACGATGTGCGGGTGGTCGAGCTGCGCGAGGATCGCGGCCTCCCGCAGAAAGCGCTCCCGCTCGCTCCGGTCGAGGAGCACCTTGAGCGCGACCTCGCGGCCCAGCACCTGGTGCCGCGCACGGTAGACGCGCCCGAACGCTCCGGCGCCGAGCTCTTCGAGCAGCTCGTATCGGTCGATGACCTCCATCAGGCGTCGCGGACGATATCACCGCGGGTGCGAACCGGATCCACCGCGCTACTCCGAGACCCGGATTCCCCGAAACATGCGCTCGCCGCCGGCGACCCAGATCTCGTCGTCGCTGCGGGCGAAGACCCGGTCGAGCTGGTAGCCCGACTCCGGCAATGCGTGCGGGTGCCAGACCTTGCCGTCTTCGCTCGAGAGCAGGAGGTACTGCCGCTCGGCGGAGGAGCCGGCGACCCAGACCTCACGGCCCGAGGCCGCGGCGCCGCCGTAGAAGTAGCCCTTGGTCCTGGTGCGCGCGGCCTTCCAGGTGCCTCCGTCGTCGTGGGAGACGTAGACCGAGCCATTCCCCGCGGGCGCGACCAGCGCACCTCCGAGGCTCGCGATCCCATAGAGGAACGCGCTCCCCTTCTGCCGGGCGATCGTCCACGTCTGGCCGTCCACGGAGCGGAGGACGGTGCCGCCGGTGCCGGAGACGTAGAGGGTGCCGTTGGGCGCCAGGACGATCCCCGAGAGGTGCTGCCCGCTGCCGTTGCGCTGCGGGCTCCAGCTCCGTCCGCGGTCGCCGGAGTGCAGGATGGTGCCGGCGGCGCCGACCACCCAGACCTGGTCGCCTCGCCGCGCCACGCCCTCGAGCCGGTTGCGGTCGGTCCCGTGGGACTCGAACGTGGCCGCGCCGTCCTGCGAGACCAGCAACGTCCCGCCGTCGCCCACCACGCAGGCGAAGCCGTCCTCGCTGGCGAACGCGCCCCGGAGCCAGCCGACGCCTTCCGGGATCCGAGCCCGAGCCCAGCGCTCGCCGTCGGCGCTGGTCAGGATCGCGCCGTACGCACCTGCGACGAGCGTCTCGCCCACCGCCGCGGCGCACGTGAAGCCGTTGGCTTCCCCCTCGGCCTTCGCCTCCCACTCGAACATGGAGTGGGGTACGCGGGCCGACCCGGGTTCTCCCCCGCGTCAGGCGAAGAGCGCGGCCGCGCGCTCGAGATCTTCGGGCGTGTCGACCTCGAACCAGCGGTGCTCGCCGGTGCGCAGCAGGTGCAGCGGCACGATGCCTTCGTTGACCAGGTCGGCGAGGACGGCCTCGTAGTACTGGTCGGTGCGGTCGCTCGCGACCCATTGCTCCACGGCCGGGAGGTAGTGGGTGCGGAGCATCTCGCCGGAGAGCTTGTAGAGGTTCACCGTCTTGAGCGCCTTGCTGCGGTCGAAGCCCTCACCCTGGTGCTTGCCGAGGATCATGCGATGGACGCGGTCGGTCTCGCTCGGGTCCTCGGTCACGCTGGTGCCGTTGAGATGCTCGGTGAAGGTGTCGACGAGCGCGACGTTCTCCGCCGGGTGCTCCATGAGCTCGCGAACGACGCCGGCGTCGTAGACCAGGTCCGCCTCGAGGAGGATGAGGTCGTCCTGGAGGTGCTCGCGCGCGAGGTGCACGGTGTAGAGGTTGTTGGTCGTCGCGTAGTCCGGGTTCGTCAGGTACGAGATCCGGATGCCCTTGTAGCGATCGCCGTAGGTCTCGCGGACGACGTGCTCGAGGTGGCCCAGCACGATGACGGCCTCCTCCATCCCGGCTTCGTCGAGAGCGTCGAGGGCCCACGTCATCATCGGGCGACCGTCGACCTCGACCATGCACTTGGGGACGGTGTCGGTGTACGGGCGGAGGCGAGTGCCGGTGCCGGCGGCGAGAAAGAGTGCGTGCATTGGGGGGTGCCTAACTGCAGGTGAGGCGACGGGTCGTGCTCTTCACGACTCGCCGTAGCCGTACCAAGGGTCGAGCTCGGTCTCGATGAGCTCGGTGATCCAGTCGATGTCCTCTTCGCAGAGGTAGTCGTGGTAGCCGCCGACCTTGCCGCGACGCGCCTTGAAGGACTCGCGGTCCGAGGGATCGCCCGGTCGAAGCCGGCTGGTCTTCCACTCGCTGCTCGCCTCGCGCTTCCGCATGCGATCGAAGTCCGCGGCCTCGACGGCCTTGGCGACCACCTCGTCGCTGACCTGCTCGAGGCCCGCGAAGTCGAGCATGCGGCGCAGGGTGCCGACCGGGTCCTCGTGGATGTCCTCGTAGCGAACGAGCAAGAGGTCGCCCGCCTCGTGTCGCCGCTTCGCCCACACGTTGTAGAAGGCGATCATCGTCCGAACGGAACCGCTCGGCTCGCGGATGAACTCGCGGAGCGAGCGCTCGTAGGTGCGCCAGCGTTTGGTCTTCTGGAACCAGAGCGAGACCACCGTGTCGCGCGGGTCGCGGACCAAGAGGATGATCTTGTGGTTCCTGAAGTGGCGCTTGTCGGTGTCGAGCTGCTCGGGGGTCTTCCAGTGCGGCTCGTCGTCGTTGTGCGCGCGGATGCGCGGCACGGGCGGGTCGGCCGCCTCGAAGGCTTCGAAGTCGAGCGGGACCTCGGGCGTGATGCCCGTGTGGCCCTGGAGCGCACCGTTGATCAGCAGCCGCACCCACGTCCCGCCGGTCTTGGGGAACCAGAGCATGTAGACATCCGTCCGCTCGTGCGCCCTTCGCTCGAAGGGCGACCAGCGGAGCTTGTAGATGTTCAGCCGCTTGTAGAAGTGCCGCGCCTTGACGCGCCAGCTCGGTTCGGTGGGCTGATGGACGAGGTCCTCGTGGCTCATCCCGCAGCTTCTCGCTGCGCCGACTGGAACGCCCCGACCGGGAAGTAGATGGACGCGAGCACGATGAAGACCTGGGTGACCCAGAAGAGGATCGGGTAGCCCAGGTCGCTGCCGAGGAGCGCCGGGATCACGGCCACGGCGGTGATGGCCATGGTGAACTGGTCGCGCTCGCCGAGGGGCCGGATGAAGTGCAGCGTGCGCATGAAGAAGCCCATCTCGTTGTCGTCGTTCTGCTTCGCGACGGCGGTCAGCACGCCGCCCAGCTGCTTCGCCTTGGCGTACCAGAAGAGGAAGACCACGAGCGCGCCGAGCGTGGCCGTGGTGCCGAGACCGATGGGGAGGATGAGGTCCGCGTAGGACGCGCCGATCGAGTGGGCGTAGCGCGAGTAGCCGATGGTGAACGCGCACACCGTGACGACGTGCGTGATGTGGTCGCAGACGCTGTCGAGGTACTGACCGCCGTCGGACTCGAGGAGCTTGCTGCGCGCGATCTCGCCGTCGCAGAGATCGAAGGCCGCGCTCAGCTGGAGCAGCACCGCGCCGAGGGCGAGCATCGGGACGGTGCCGAACGCCATGAGCACGCAGCCGATGACGCCGAGGGTGAAGTGGCCGATGGTGATCTGGTTGGGCGTGATCGGCAGCTCTGCGAGCAGCTTGCTCGTCGGCACCGAGATGCGCGTGTAGATGTGACGAGCGACGAAGCGCGACGAGCCCTTGCGGAGGTTCGCGAAGATCACCCGCTTGGCCGCGCGGGCGTCGGCCTTGGTGCGGACCCACATCGCGTAGTCGGGCTCGGCCAGCGGCGACTCGGCCAGCGGCTGGTCCACGTTCGCTCCCTCGCGGCGCGCCTCGGGGAAGCCGGGGAGGTGACCTCCGTCGCGGGCCTCCGCGAGCAGCTTCCAGTGTCCCTTCGAGAGCAGGAGCTCCGCGGGCACGCGCACCACGTCGTCCGCATCGGGCAGCGACTCCCCATAAACGAGGGGGATATCGGCGACGCGATGCTCCTTCTCGAGGTGCGCGCGTGCCGCCGCGATGTGTGAATCAGAGCCACAGATGTGAACTCTTGTCGCACCCGCGCGATGGGCGAAGACCACCTGCCTGACGAGCGTCGAGACTCGCGCGATCGGCTGCAACGCGGCCGGCTTCTCGGTGTCCGCGCCGTCGCGATCGGCGGCGTTTAGGGCGAGTTCGAGTCGAAAAGTCATGAAACGTTTCACGTCACGGCGCCGCTGACCGAAGTCGAACGCCGTGATCTCAAGCAGATGGCGAGGTGGAGGCGGACTCCGAATGAGCCGCACTCCATACCGCTTTAGCAAGAGCCAGGCCACCCAAGTAGAGCGCCAGATAGGAGACCAGCTGCCCGAAGGCCATGCCGAGATCGCCGAGGTAGGTCACGCAGACGCCGGTCGCCACGAGCCCGAGCACACCCGCCAGCGCGTCCATCCGAACCGGCTCCTTGCCGTGACCCAGCATCGCGATGATCGCGAGCTGCACCTCGGAGAGCCCGTAGAAGACGTAGCTCGCGCAGAGGAGCGCGAGGAGCGGCCAGTCGTCGGCATACTGCGGCCCACCGATCGCGCGCATGATCAGTGGCGAGAAGAGCATCACGATGAGCGGCACCACCGCGAGGACACGCTGGGTGGTGCGCACGAGCGCCAAGCGCGTCTCGCGATCGGTCGCCTCCGCGAGCCGAACGTTGAGTGGGTCGACGAACGCTCGCGCCACGTAGCGGAGATAGGTCGATCCCTGCCGCGCGACGTGCAGCACCGCGAGCGCCTCGGCCGAGACCAACGCCGCGATGAGCAGCCGGTCGGCCTGTCGCATCCCCTGGCGGAAGAGCGTGCGCAGGAAGAGCGGCCAATAGCGCTTCACCACGCCGCGGATCGCCGACGCCCGGAGCTGGCGCGGCCGGAAGCGGCGGATGACGTCGCGGACGATGAGCGCCGTGGCGCCGGTGGTGACGACCTGTCCGAAGAACATGCCCGCGAAGAACCAGTCGATGCCGAGGGTCCAGTAGCAGGTGACCGCACCGATCTTCTCGAGGAGCGCTGCAGCCGAGTCGAGGGCGGACTCGGAGCCGAAGCGGTCCTTCACCATCAGCACCGGCGAGAGCACGAACTGCGCGTTCTTGGCGAAGAGGTGCGCCGCGCCGAAGGGCACCACCAGCGAGAGATCGACGCCGGGGAAGGACTCGGAGAGCGAGTCGATGAAGAAGAGCCCGGCGCCGCCGTAGGCCAGCGCGAAGAGGAGCGTGGCCATCATCCGGATGCCGGTGGAGACGCCGATGATCTGGTCGACCGCTCCGTCGACGTCGCCGACCTTCACCAGCGGGCCGGCCTCGCGCATCACCGCGAACGAGAGCCCGAGCTCGAGGAGCACCTTGCTCGACATCACGAAGATCGCGTGGAGGGCGATGAGCCCGAGCGTCGACGGCGGGAGGTCGCGGGCGAGGTAGGCGACGAAGAGCAGCGAGAAGATGGCCACGGAAGCCCGACCGGTCAGGGCGGTGCCCGAAGCCTTGAGCAGGCTCTTGTTGGCTCCCTTCTTCTCGCTCGGCTCGCTCATCGTCGTGGGTGGCTACGGTGCTCGGACCGCACCACACCCAGCTGTCTTGTCCCAAGTCGGGCGACGCGTCGAGTTCCCCGAGGGGCGGACCGACTCAGCGCGCGTACGCGCCGAAGAGCGCGTCCACGTCGAACGCGTCGCCGTTCGCCAGGAACACGGTCAGGTCGCTCGTGGTCGGATCGAAGGCCACCCGCGCGGCGTATCCGGCGCCGCCACCGCCGTGGCCGTAGAGCGGTCGACCCTCCGGCCCCTCGTAGATCTCGAGGCCGCGTCCATGGTCGGGTCCGCCACTCGTCATTCGGGCGAGCGCCTCGGCGCTGACCATCGAGCCACCGAAGAGCGCCTCGAAGAACACACGGAGCTCGGAAGCCGTCGTCAGGACGCCGCAGTCGGCCTGGCAGCCGGAGAGGGGCGCCGAGACGGGCATCACGGGGAGAGGCGTCTCGGGCGGGAGACCGAGGTTCGCCGGCACGAGCCAGGCGGAGACCAGCTCGGCCGGGAACTCGGGCGGCTGCACCAGCGACGTCCTCGTGAGCCCGAGCGGCTCCACGATGAGCGTCTCGAAGGCCTGCGCCAGGGTCGATTCGGTGACCGCCTCGATGACCTTCCCGAGCAGCAGGTAGCCGGTGTTCGAGTAGGCGTAGGCCCCGGTCTCGGTCGGCTCCAGAGACTCGGCGTAGGCGATCAGCTCGTCGGTGGTGAAGACCCGGTCCGGGTCCGCCAGGACGTCGGCGAGATAGTCGGGATTCGCCGCGTAATCGGGAACCCCGGCGCGATGACCCAGCAGCTGGTCCAGGGTCACCGCGCCGTACGCGGAGTCGGCGATGTGGGTCGACAAGGCCCGGCCGGTGTCCAGGAGCCCCTGGTCCTCGAGCAGGTAGACCATCGCCGCCGTGTAGGTCTTCGTCACGCTCGCGACGTTCACGAGGCTGTCCACTCGGAGCGCATCACCCGCGGCATTGGCCGTCCCCGCCACGGCCGTGGTCTCCGCGCCGCCACGAACGAGGAGCCCGATCACGCCACCGTCGGCGCTCCGCTCCGCGACCCTCTCGATGTCGGCCTGGAGGTCGTCGCCGGTGAGCGTGAGGGGATCGCCGGAGAGGATCGGGCCGACCCGTCGCTCGCACTCGGCGGTCGCATCGAGCACCTCGTCCAGCGACCGATCGTGCGGCGCCAGCTCCACGCTCTCCTGCCCTGGGGTGAGGTCGACCGAGGCGACCTCGAAGCCGTGCTCCATCATGCACGCCACGTAGACCGACTCGGCGCGCTCGACGGACGGGTCCGGATCGCCTTGGGTGTGGCACGCGACCAGCGCCCAGATCCACCAACGTGAAGCGAGGTGAAGGCCCCGCCGCGAGCTCCGTGTCCGACCACCCATTGCCCCCTTCGTGCACCCCTCGGCACCGATCGTTGCAGCCCATCTGGCTGACGATCGGTTCGTCCAGGCTCGACATCCATCCCACGAAGCGCGAAGGGTGAGTGCATGGACCCGCGCGAACGCTTCAGCCGCACCGTCGACGACTACCGCCGCTACCGGCCGGACTACCCGGAGGCGGTCTTCGCGTGGATCGGCCAGACCGCGGGGCTGACCGACGGAAGCGTCGTGGTCGACATCGGCTGCGGCACCGGGATCAGCACGCGGCAGCTCGCCGGGCGCGGTTGGCGGGTCATCGGTGTGGACCCGAACGCCGAGATGCTCGAGGCCGCTCGCGAGGATAGCGAGGGCGTCGAGGTGGAGTACGTGCGCTCGGACGCGGAGACCCTCGCCCTACCCCTCGAGCGCTGCGACGCGATCGTGGGCGGGCAGGCGTTCCACTGGTTCGACCTCGACCGATGCCTACCGCGCTTCCGGGAGCTGCTCCGTGGGGGAACCGTGGTCGCGTTCTGGAACCTACGAGACCACGCCGACCCGCTGATGGACGCGTACGAGGCGCTGCTGAAGGAGCGCTGCCCGGAGTACGTGGAGGTCGGGGCCGAGCCGCGCGCGAACGCCGTGGCCGATCGCTTCGTCGACGCGGAGCGGGCGTTCTTTCCCCACCATCAGACGCTCGACCGCGACGCCTTCTTCGGGCGCGTCTGGTCGAGCTCCTACGTTCGGACCGGGGTGGCCGAGGATCAGCGCGAGGGCTTCGACGAGGCGCTCGGCGCCCTCTTCGACCAGTACGCCGAAGAGGGCGCCATTCGCTTCACCTACCGCACGATGGCGGTCGCGTTCCGACCCTGAGGGGTCAGAAGAAGCTCTCGCTGGCGCGCGCCACCGGGCCGTGAATGTAGCCGCGGAGCGCGCGGTTCTCGTAGGTCAGCGCGAGAGCCATCGCCGAGCGCACATCGCGGAGCGCCACGACACCGATCACCTCGCCATCCTTCACGACCGGTAGGTGCGCGACGCCATGCAAGCGCATCAGCGAGTGCGCCTCGTCGAGCGGCGTCTGATGGTCGACCGTGAGCGGCGTCGGCGTCATCACCTCGGCGACCGAGGTGTCGTGCGCGCTGCAGCGCCCCTCGATCACGCGGGTGAGCACGTCGCGCTCGGTGAAGATGCCGACCAGGTCGTCGTTCGGGCCGAGCACCAGGACCGACCCGACGGCTTCGTCGTTCATCACGCGCACCGCATGGAGCACGGGGTCGTCCATGTGGATCGCGATCGGCCTGGAGTCGTTGGTGATGAGCTGTCCAATTCTGAGAGCCATGGGTCACCTCCTCGGGAGACGACCGATGGAGTTGCAGCGGCCGGGCCAACCCGCGAAATCACGCAGCTTCCGCGGATTCGACGCCGCACGATTTCGCTGGAGGCGGACGATCCGGCCGATGGCGGGGGTCCATTTGGTCCCGGTCGTGGCCGACTGCCCCGATCGCTGATGCATGTGACTTCCCGCTGGCGCGCTACCGCGTTCGCTGGCCGCCGATGAGGCGCTCGACGTGCGGCGCGAAGTGGCCGGCGTAGCGCTGCTGCAGCTCCGGCGAACGCCAGTCGTCGGGTCCGACGCGACCCCGACAGAGCGACGCCCCGCAGCGACAGTCGAAGCTGTCGTAGTCGTGGGTGTCGGTCATGGCGTAGTCGAAGCAGATCTCCTCGCCGGCGGCGATCGGACGGAGGGCGACGAGCACGATCTGACCGCGCAGTCCGCTGTTCGGATCGCACGAGTGGTTCACCCAGTCGCCGGGGCCGTCGCGGTCGGAGTAGAGGAACTGGCCCTCTTCGACTTGGAGCGCGAAGCGCTGCCGTTCCCGAGGGAGCGCGGCGAGCGCGAGGGCGTCGATCACCCGGCCGCCGAAGACGACGACCACGACGCCGGGGGCGATGTCCTCCTCGGCGAAGAGCGCGCGCTCACCGTCCGGTCGGACACGGGTTCGCGTGGCGGCGGAGGTCATCGACGTGGACCCCTCCAGCGGCGGAACGGCGCGGACGAACGAGCGCCCTCTGCGTGGGTGCCGAGACTTCCGGCGTGGCGCAGTGCTGACCGGCGCGAGCTTCGAATGGGCCTTCTTCACGAATCACTCTCCCTTGGCGATATCGCGACATCACTGAGCGTCGGTACGGGACGCCCCCCAGCGAAGACCTGCGCGACGCGCGGGTCTTCGCACACCTTCAGGAGCGGCTGAGGCAGGTGGTCGGCGCGCGCCACGGCGGCCTCCACTTCCTGCTGCCACCGCTTCCATGTGGCTTCCGCGATCGGTCCCCCGATCGAGCCACGGCACGACGGAGCGCCACAGAGGCAGCTGAGCGTCTCGTCCAGGTTGCACTCGGCGTAGTCACAGGTGATCTCGTCGCCGACGCGGACCGCACGAACGGCGACCATGGCGTCGTGCCCGACGCCGCGCATCGTCGGATCACAAGAGTGGTTCACGTGCTTGCCGGCGTCCCAGCAGACGATCCACTGCCCTCGCGCGTTGCGGTAGCCGAGCCGGCGGACCGGGGCGCGGAGCGCAGGCGCGAGCCGCCGGATGGCGTTCGGTTCGAGCACCAGGTCGAGGGCGTCGCGCACCCAGAGCAGGGTCCCGAGCGGAAGCGCTTCGGTCGCGCGAACGCCCACGCCGACTCCGTCGGTGCGCACGAAGAGCTCGGTGGCGGGGTGCATCATGTCTCGTCGTCCAGGACGAAGGTCCGGAGGCGCGTCCGCGGCTCCAGCTCGTAGAGGTCGTGGCGCAGCTCGCGGAGCGGGAGCACGCTACCGGCGGCGCGTGCGTGGTCGAGGAGCGCGTAGTCGAGGTCCGCGATGGCGACGGTCTGCTCGTGCGGCGGCGCCTCGGCCGCGACGGCGTTCGGAGGAAAGCCGAAGTCGCTGGGAGTGAGGACGGCGCTCCGCGAGTAGTTGAGCAGGTAGGTGGGCCGGGCGAGGTTGCCGCACGAGCCAGAGAGCGCGAGGTACACGACGTTCTCGATGGCGCGGGCGTGCGCGCTGAAGCGCACCCGGAGGTAGGCCGCCTCGTCGTCCGTGCTGAAGGGGACGAAGATGGTGTCGACCCCCGCGTCGGCCAGCAGCCGGCTGGGCTCCGGGAACTCGATGTCGAAGCAGACCTGCATCGCGAGCTTGCCGAAGGGACTCTCGAAGACCCGCAGCTCCTCGCCCGGAGTGAAGCCCCACACGTCGCGCTCGGTCGGCGTGAGGTGGAGCTTGTCCTGCGTGTAGACGTTCCCTCGCGGCGTCAGCAAGTGGGCGACGTTGAAGAGCGCGTCGTCCCGGAGCACCGGGTGCGAGCCGGCCACGATGTAGAGGTGGTGCTCCTTCGCGAGCTCCTGGAACACCTCCAGGTACGCCGAGTGGAGCCCCGCGAGCGCTCTCATCTCGTCGGCGCTCGAGGTCGGCGGCAGGGACGCCAGCAGCGGCGCGGCGACCAACTCGGGGAACACGAGCACGTGGCAGCCGTACTCGTTGGCGACGGTCGCGAAGAAGGAGGCCGTCTTCTGGAACGCGGCGAGGTCGACGCCGTCGCTCATGCGCCACTGCACGGCACAGATGCGCGCCCGGGGCCAGAGGCGCTCGACCTTCCGGGGCCGATAGCGACGCTTGCGCGGGTCGTAGTCGGGGTTCCGGAGCTCGATGAGCGTGGCCCAGCCGGCGCTGGCCGCGTCCTCCATCAAGCCCTGGCGCACCGCCTTCACCTCGTAGCCGGCGCGAAGCTGCGCGGTGAGCGCCGGATCCTTGAGCGAGCCCTCGCGGACCTTCGCCACATAGGTCTCGGGCTTCATCCGCTTGGTGAGCGCGCCGTACCCGGGCAGGCGTCCGAAGGCGACCATGCGCCGGAGGTTGTGCTTCCGGAGCAGCCGCTTGCGCGCCTGGTAGAGCTTCGCCGCGACCCGCTGGCCTCGCCAGTCGGGGTGGACCGCGATGTCGGCGCCGTAGAGCGTGTCGCCCTCCGCCGTGTGGGTCGAGAAGGTGCCCTGGCCAGTGAGCTCGTCGAAGCTGTACTGCTCGAGGGGCGCCGGCAGGTCGACGATGACGCTGGTGGCGTAGCCGACGACCTCGCCGTCGATCTCCGCCAGGAGCTGCCCCTCGGGGAACGCCGCGAAGGCCAGTCGGAGGGTGCGCCGACCGTACTGCTCGCCGTCCGGATACTCCGGCCAGGCTGCCTTCTGGCAGGCGATGATGGCGCCGAGGTCCTCCGGCTGCCAGCGCCGGACGCGCACACCCTTCTTGTTCACTGCCTCTGTCTTATGCGCCTGGCGGGCCAGGAAGCCAACGGGGAAACGTCGGACCCCTGTCGATTCTCCTCGCGGGGTCCCCGACTCGGTGCGGGCCGGTGAGAACGCAGCGGTCGCACGGGCAGGCGAAAGGGACCCGGCGGACCGTCCCCGTTCTCAGAAGCCGGGCGCGTTCCAGCCCCAGGCTTGGTAGAGCGACTTCAGCGGCTGCACCGCGCGGGTCTCCTGCTTGCGCGAGACGTACGCCAGCAGCCCCCGCTCCATCTCGGCGCCATCGCTCTCGCCGAGGTACTCGTCGAGGGGCCGGAGCTCGTCGTCTTCCGGTGGGAGCCAGGTCATCTTCTGCTCGACCAGCTGGGCGCCGGGCGCCGCCGGCACGCCGAGCATCGAGAGGGTCTGTCGCGCTCGGCTGACGTCCTGCCCGGCGGCCTCTCCGTCCGCCAGGATCCCCTGGAAGAAGGCGCCGGTGTCGGCGGCCAGGTAGCGCACGTGGTCCGTCTCGTGGTCCCAGAAGACCCAAGGCGCCTGCGGGAACTGAGCGACGACCGGGTGCTGGTAGAGCCCGTAGGCGGAGCCGCCCCCGTTCATCGCGACGACGTAGAGCCAGGGGTTGTGGCAGTCGAGCTCGCTCGCCGGCATCGGCTGGACTTCGAACATCAGTGACTCGAGGTCGGCGTGGAGCGTGTCGTCCATGTCGGCGCGACCGAGGATCTTCAGCAGGAGCTCGTCGGCGCGAATGCCGGCGTTCTGCACGGTGTGGAGGTTGGTCCGCCGCTTCGGCGCGGGGGCGGGCGCGGAGGACTTCCCCGCCGCGGCCGCGACCGCCGCCGGGCCCTTGCCCGCGACGTCGGCGACCTTCTCGAGCCCGGTCGCCTTCACGGTGCCGCCGTAGCCGGGCTTGGTTCCCAAGACCTTCACGGTCATGCCGATCTCGGGGACGAAACCCTTGCAGGCCGTGCCGCCGAAGCGGACCCGGTCGCCGTTCGGCATCTCGATCCAGCCGAGCTGATCTTCGGGCTCGATCTCGGTGATTGTTCCGACGTCGCTCATGGGATCCGACGGTACCGCGAAGGCGATCCGAATGCGACGGTGATCCCGCGCGCTACTCGGCCGCCACGACCGCCGTGCCGCGGTTGACCACGAGCGCCGCATCGCCCACGCGACACTCGCCGGCTTCGATCACGCGCAGGTAGATCCCGCGCAAATGCCGAGGCCGATACGCCGCGCTCATGTTGAGCCGCATCGCGGCGAGACCGAAGCGCTGCACCCACTTCTTGCACCCGTTGTGGGCGGTCGGCGTGACCTCGACCAGCGCCTCGCCGAGACGGATCCGTGAGCCGGCCGGGAGGTTCGCGTCCGAGAGGTCGAGCGAGAGGAAGAGGTTGTCGCCGTGGAGCTCCAGCGGCTGCCCGTTGGCGATGAGCCGCGCGAAGTCGGTGCGGGTCGTCGCGAGCTGGTGGTCGAGGCCGTACTTGGTCTGCTCGGCGAAGCGGTCCTGGGGCATGCCGCCTTCCACCGTCAGCAGCGCCTTCTCGTGGAGGATGCGGCCGAACTCGGGGGTGCGGGCCACGAGCAGATCCACGGTGCCTTCGTCCTTCGGCGCCGGCGGCAGCGCAGCGATCCCCGCCTCGAGCTCGGCGCGCGTCAGGTGCCGCGACGCATCGCCGCGGAGCCCGTCGAAACGGAGCTTCGTCGTATCGAACGAGGTGGGCACCTCGTCGAGGAGCTGAGCCTTCGAGGGCTGCGACGCATCGTCCATGCCCTCCGTTTAGCAGCGGCCCCGAAGGACCGCACGACTCACTCGGAGGCGGCGGCCTCGAGGTTGGCCAGGCCGTCCTCGAAGTCCTTCGTGATGGCCGACTGGAAGTCGACGAAGAGGCTCGCGACCTTCGAGCCGAAGTTGTTCTGACCTTCCATCGACCAGGTGACCTCGGTGCCCTCGCCCTGGGCTTCCCAGGCGATCGCGACGTCGGCCAGGCCTTCGAAGGGCTCGATGAACTCGAGGTCGTAGCTGACCCGCTGCCCGTCGATGGACGCGATGGTCATCTTGCCCGAGCCCATGTCCTCGTTGCCCTTCCACGTGTACCAGGCGCCTTCACCGGAGGTCGGGTCCGAGAACTCGAGGGTCGCGTTCGGATCGATCTCCGCCCACGGGTTCCACGCAGCCCACGCCTCCATGTCGGTGACCTGCGGCGCGATCGCCTCGGGCGGCACGCTCATGTCGCGCGTGACGGACACGGTGTAGGAGTCCGGCTGCATCAGCGCGAGCACCACGACCACGGCGATCGTGAGGCCGAGGAGACCCAGGCAACCGAGGGCGACTTTTCGAAGGTTGGGCTTGGCCACGGCGGGACTCTACACGAACGGCCGCGGCTACCACACCAGGTAGAGATCGGCCGAACGGCGAGCGGCGCAGCCGTAGTAATAGCGAACCTCGGCCTCCACCACGTCGAGGATCGCGGGCACGCGCTCCGGAAACCCGTCGAGCATGTCCTCGATGCGTGCCCAGACCGCCGCGAGGTCGCCCGGGGTGCGGTAGCCGGGGATGCCGTAGCAGACGAGGTCGGTGTCGAAGCCCATCAGGTCGGCTTCCCCGGTCTCGGAGCGGTTCGGGAGCTCGGCCGGCTCGAGCCCGAGGTCGGCCAGCGCCTCGGCCGTGGCGTCCGGGTTCTCGCCCGCGCCGAGGATCGCCAGCACCTCGTCGAGGGTGTCGCCGTCTTCGGCGGCGAGCACATGGCGGAACCCGAGGTGCTCGTCCCAATCCGGATACTTCCCGAGGGACAAGCCCCCGAGCGTCTTCCGCTCGTCGTCGGTGAAGGGAAGCTCCGCCCGGCCGAAGCGCGACGCGTCCACGACGTCGGCCTCGCACGTCTCGATGCTCCAGGAGACGCGGTCGCCGTCCGCGGGGACGAAGAGCAGACCGTCCACGTGCGCCGCGTCGTGAGGATTGGAGAGCAGCGCGGCCAGCGTGCTCTCGCGGATCTCTTTGTAGGCCGGATACATCCCCATCGCCGCGAGACTCTAACGCGAGCGGCCCGCGGGCGTGCGCCGCCCGCGGGCCTTCGTCGCTCACATCGCGCCGAACTGGCGCTCGACCGCCTTGGGGTCGCTCATGAAAGTCCCGAGCACCTGCTCCGACATCGGGTCGGGCGCGATGTCCTCCGTCCGCTCGATGACGCCACGGACGATCGCCCCGGCCACGGCGCTCGGCGGCGTCTTGGGCATCTGGACGTCGGCGAGCATGTCGGTGTCGACCGGCCCGGGGAAGACGCCGTGGACACGGATGCCGTCCGCGGCGAGCCGGTGGCGCAGCGACATGGTGAGCGACCAGGTCGCCGCCTTGCTCGCGGCGTAGCCGCCCATCCCGGGCATGCTCGCGACGGAGAGCACGGTGAGCACGTTGACCAACGCCGGATCGGTGCCACGCCGGAGCACCGGCACGAACGCGCGCGCCATGTGGAGCGGCCCGAAGAAGTTGGTCGCCAGATCGAGGTCGAAGCTCTCCATGGCCATGTCGAGCACGTCGAACGACGCGAGGGTCCCCGCGTTGTTGATGAGCAGGTTCACGTCGCCGGCCTCCTTCGCAGCACGCTCGCAGCTCTCCGGGTCGGTCACGTCGAGCGCGACCGCGGTGACCTTCGGGCTCGGGGCGCGGTAGGCGGCGGCGTCGCGAACGCCCGCGTAGACCTTGGTGGCGCCGGCCGTGAGGAGCGCGTCGACCAGGGCGGCGCCGATGCCGCGGTTGGCGCCGGTCACGAAGGCGATGGTGGGGTTGTCGAAGTTCATTGGGTGGTCCTTTCTCGGTCGCGTCGACCGTGGAGACCACCCTGAGCGCCGCCGGCGGCGTCGTCTTCGGGTGATCGCGCCTAGGACTCATTCCCAGATCGAGGTTGCGGAGATCGCGGCGCTGCCGCGAAATGAAGCGCGATGGACCACTTCGACGCGCTCCGGGCGTACGTACGGCTCGTGGAGCTCGGTTCCTTCACGGCCGTGGCGAACGAGCAGCAGGTCACCCAGCCGACGGTCAGCAAGTGGATCGCGGCGCTCGAAGACGAGCTCGGGGTGCAGCTCCTCGACCGGACCACCCGCGGCGTTCGGGTCACCACCGCCGGCGAGGCGTTCCACCAGCGCGCGCTCGAGGTGCTCGAGACGTGGGAGCAAGCGGTCGGCGCCACCCGCGGTCAGCACGCGAAGCCCCAGGGCCGGCTCCGGGTGAGCGTGCCGGTCGTCTTCGGCGACCGCTTCGTGGCGCCGCTCATGCCCGCGTTCCTGAGCGAGCATCCGGCCATCGAGCTCGACCTCCGCTTCAGCGACGCCTACGTCGATCTGGTCTCCGACGGCATCGACGTCGCCGTCCGCGTCGGCCGACCCGTCGACTCGAGCTACCGGGCGCGGATCCTCGCGGACACGCCGCGGCGGCTGGTCGCCTCACCCGCGTTCATCGAAGCGCATGGCCAACCGGAGTCGCTCGCGGCGCTGGCGGAGCTACCGTGCCTGCTCCACTCCGGCCTCGGCACGAACCAGACCTGGGAGCTCGCCGAGGGCGACGGGAAGCCGACGTCGGTGTCGGTCAGCGGCCGCGTCTCCGCGAACCACAGCGCGACCCTCGCCCAGCTCGCCATCGCGGGCCACGGGGTCGCGCTCCTCGCGAGCTGGCTGGTCGACGACGCCCTCGCGGACGGCCGCCTGGTGCGGCTGCTACCGGACCACGAGCCACCCCGCGCGCCCATCCAGGCGCTCATGGCCTCGACCCGCCACGTCCCCTCACGGGTCCGCGCCTTCGTCGATCACCTCGCCCAAGGCCTCACCGACCTGGCCTGACGCGCAAGGCCGCCACGGAGGACGAGCAACGCGAGGACGCACCGAGCGCCTGCGGCGCGAGACCTTCAGCTTTTTGGGGAGGCGAGGAGGGATTCACTCCCGACGAGCCGGGGTCTTTCTCAAAAGACCCCCAGAAACTCAGTTCGCCGGGTTGCAGGTGTAGTGGCGCTCCGGGTGGTTGCGGAAGTCCTCGGCGTTGATCTCCGAGCAGGCGTCGCGCATCGCGTTCTTGAGCGCGTCGACCTCGTCCCAGGTGAGCGCCATCGAGTCGAAGACGATCGGGAAGGAGTCGGTGCCCTCGAGGACGTCGGCCATCAGGTCGTCGTAGAGGCCCTCGGCGCGGCCGGTCTCCCAGAGGGTGGCGAAGTTCGCGGCGTAGCGGTCGACGACGGTGGCGAAGCGGAGGCCGCGGAGCACGACGACGTTCTCGAGCGTGTCGTACTCGGCGTTGGCCGAGAGGTTGTAGCTACCGGTGACGAGCTGGTCGTCGATGATCAGGTACTTGTGGTGCATCTGCACCGCGTACGAGTAGTGCCAGCGGTAGCTGTAGTACTTGAAGCGGACGTCGACGCCGGCCTGCACGAGCTCGTAGGCGTAGAGGAAGCCGTAGTCGAGGCAGTCCTCGGTGCGGGCGGCGCTGCCCTCGGCCTCGGCGAGGCACGCCTCGCGGTCGGCGACCTGCTCGCCGTGGTACCACTCGCTCAGGAACTCTTGGGCGTCGAGGTAGACGCGCACGTCCATGGTCGGGTTCTCCTGCACCTTGCGGAGCAGCGCCTCGGCGACGGGCCGCGAGCGGAGGTGACCGCTGGCGATGAGGATGCGGTCGCTCGCGCCGTCGATGAGCTCCACGAGGCGGTCGGCGACCTCGGCGTTGCCGCGCTCGCGGGAGAAGGTCCAGCCGTAGCGCGAGGACTCGTAGGTGCGGAAGTTCGCGCTCGTGAAGAGCGCCTCGAGGTCGGCCTGGTCGGCGGACTCGATGGCGTCCTCTTCGACGGGCGTGGTGAAGACCTGCTCGAAGTCGCCCCACACGAAGTCGCGGCTGTGACCCCACACCAGGTCGAACTCACGCTGGTAGCGAAGCGCGAGCTCCGGATGGTTGGTGAACACGAGCGTGTTCTCGTCGTAGCGGGTCGCGGCGCTGTTGGACCAGTTGGCGCTGCCGGTCATCAGGACGGACTCGGTGGCCTGGTCGGCGGCGTCCTGCGGGCCGTCCACGAGCATGAACTTGTGGTGCATGATCTTGTTCACGTAGCGAACGTCCATGCCCGCGTCCTCGAGGCCGGCGCTGAGGCTGCCCTCGGGGTCGGTGCGGTCCTCGTTGGCCTTCTCGAGAATGAGGCGCACGCGGATGCCGCGGTCGATGGCGCGGCCGAGCGCGTCCTCGATGTCGCTGTCGCGGAAGGAGTACATCGCCACGTCGATGCTGCGGGTCGCGCCGTCGATGAGCTCGACCGCGCGAGCGAGATGCGAGGCCTCCTTCGGCTGCGGCGAGAGGAAGACCTCGACGCTCGAGTCGGTCGGCGCGACGCAGAGGTCGGCGACGATGGCGACGAGCTGGCGAATGGCGGCGGGTCCGACGTAGTAGACGTCGTCGACCTCGAGAATGTCGTCGAAGAGGTCGTCGTCATCCGTGCCGAAGACGCCGTCGGCGCCGTCGCGATGCTCCATGAGGTTCCGGGCGGCGCGGCTGTGCAGGCCGTCGGAGCGCAGGCCGTCGGCGGTCGTGGCCGGGTCGTTCAGGTGTGCGACCGCGGTCTCGAGCTCGCACTCGCTGTAGCCGCTGTCGTCGGTCTTACCGTCGACGAACGCGACCGCGTCCTCGGCGTCCGGCGACGTCTCGGCAGGGCCGGAACAGGCCCCGAGGCCCAGAGCGAGAATCACGGAGAGTCGGCGACTTGCACACATGTGCGACAACGTGTGCAAGACCGGGGCCAGCCCCGATCCGGCGCTGGATCGGCCGATCTTCGAAGGATCTCGGCAGCGGCGGCAGGGTCCCGCCACCCCAGTGGCGGATCGAGTGGTCACCACGCCGGCCAAAGGGGTGTCCGGTCCCCCACCCCACCGGAGGCCGGTCGGCACCCACCCCGTCGGGGGCGGTCGGCAGGGCTTGGCGGCGCCTTCGATTCGCCCCAGCCTCGGCCCATGGAGCGCGAGACACCCGGCCCCGATCAGGAGTCGGTCTGGGACTATCCACGGCCCCCGCGGCTCGAGCGGAGCGACCGGCGCATCCGCGTCGAGGCCGGTGGGGTGACCCTCGCGGACACGAGCGCGGCGCTTCGTCTACTCGAGACCAGCCACCCGCCTGGCTGGTACCTGCCGCCGGCCGACGTGCGAATGGACCTGCTCGAGTCGGTCGGCGGCCAGTCCTTCTGCGAGTGGAAGGGCATCGCGCGCTACTTCGACGTGGTCGTCGAGGGCCGGCGTTTCGCGCAGGCGGTGTGGAGCTACCCGGAACCCACCGGCTCCTACGCTGCGCTCGCGGGCTATCTCTCGTTCTACCCGGGGCGGGTCGACGCGTGCTTCGTGGACGACGAGCGCGTGACGCCTCAAGCCGGCCAGTTCTATGGCGGCTGGATCACCCGCGACGTGGTCGGTCCGTTCAAGGGCGGCCCCGGCACCCACGGTTGGTGAGTCGAACGTCGTACGATTCGGGCGCGAGCCGTTGGTTTCGCGGCTGCTAGCGTGGCCGCATGAGCGCCGTGCGGAGGTTTGGGCTGGTGGTGGTGCTGCTGGCCGCGTGTACCAACGAGCCCGAACCCGACCCCACGCTCCTCGAGCAGCTCGAAGCCGAGGCGAGCGCACCGACCACCGTCACGCGGATGGCGGACGGCCGCGCGCGAGCGATCACCACCCGAGTGAGCGCGACCGGAGCGACACCGCACGCCCGCGCCACGGACTTCCTCGAGCGCTACGGCAGCCTCATCGGCGTCGACCGCGCTCACCTCGTGATCCGTTCGCAGGCGCGGCCGGACCCGGACGGCAGCGGCGACACCGTGGTCTACGACGGCACCCAGGACGGGCGCCCGGTCTGGGGCTCGCAGGTGATCGTCCACGTCGAGGGCGACCAGGTCACCTACGCCGCCGCCGGCGTGGTCCCCGACCCGACGGCCGCGCTCGGCGACCCGGTGCTCGACGAGACCCGAGCGCTCGCCGCCGTGCGCGATGCGTTGAAGATGCCCACCGCGGTCCTCGGCGGCTCCGGTCAGCTCGTCGGCTACAACCCCGGCCTCTTCGCCGGGCGCCGCACGAGCACCCACCTCGCGTGGACGATGCTCGTTCGCGGTCCGGCCGTGAGCAACATGCACGTGCGCGCCTTCGTCGACGCGCAGAGCGGCGCGATCCTCGCCGTCCACGATCGCCATCCGGATGGCTACCTCGAGAAGACGCGCTCGCTGGCGCCGGTCGACATCTCGACCGTGGAGACCTGGGATGAGTACCTGGAGAACGCCGAGCTCCAGTACACCGAGGCGGGTCTGGTCGAGGGGGTCATGCCGACCGACGCCGCGACCGCGATGCACGGCCACCTGCAGAGCGTCTACACCTACCTCGACGAGACCCACGGTCGCGACAGCCTCGACGACATGGGCCTCGAGCTCGCCGCGTACGTGGACTACACGGACGACCTCAACGCGTTCTGGGATGGCGAGAACGCCATCCTCGTGTTCCACCCGGATCTGATCGGCGCCGACGTCACGGCCCACGAGCTGGTCCATGGCGTGGTCCAGTACACCGCCGGGCTCGAGTACCAGGCGCAGTCCGGCGCGCTCAACGAGAGCATGGCCGACGTCTTCGGTGCGTTCGTCGACGGCAACTGGACCATGGGCGAGGCGACGACCGCAGGCGCGCTCCGCGACCTGGTCTACCCGCCGACGGAGCTCGCGGACGGCGGCGGTCGGCAGCCGCACCACATGGGGTACTTCTACGACCCGGCGACCGACCGCACGTGCACGGCCGAGACCGACTGCGGTGAGCTCAGCTGCATCGGCGGCTTCTGTACGCCCTGGTACGGCGAAGAGACCGACTACCACGGAGTGCACATCAACAGCGGCATCCCGAACCACGCCATCTACCTGGCGTCGGCCGGCGGTACCCACACCATCAGCGGCATCACCGTCCAAGGCATCGGCGTCGAGAAGGTGAGCCATGTCGTCTACCGCACGCTCACCAACTACCTGCACGCGAGCAGCGTCTTCCTCGAGTACCGCAGCGGCGTGCGCCGGTCCGCGCTCGACATGATCGAGGGCACGGGCGCGGTCGAGCTCACCTACGAGGAGTGCGGGCACCTGCTCGACGCGTTCGCGGCGGTGGGCGTCGGCGCCGAGGACCGCGACCACGACTGCTTCGACGACGACGAAGACAACTGCCCCTGCGTCTACAACCCGGAGCAGAACGCGGACGCCTGCGCGGGCATGGACGCCTGCGAGCCGGTCGACGAGTGCTCGAGCGGCGCAGACTGTGCGGCCGGCCAGGAGTGCTCACCGGCCGGCCGCTGCGTCACGCCGATGGCGCTGCCCTGGGAGTGCACGACCACGACCGAGTGTCCCGACGGCACCTACTGCGTCGTCGGCGGGGTCTGTCTGGGAACGCTCGACAACAGCGGCTGCCAGCTGCTGACCACCGAGTCCGACTGCAACGGGAGCTCCCTCGCCTGCGGCTGGTGCCCCGACGCGGGTTGCCTGAACTGCACGCGAGCCGGCGAGTGCGGCGGGGTGGTCGACGCCATCTGCAACCCGGTCGTCGACCCCTGCAGCATGCAAGCGGACTGCGACAGCTGCACCCAGGAGCCGAACTGCGGCTGGTGCGACGGGGCCTGTGTCAGTGCGGACTCGGGCTGCGCGGGTGACTTCGCCGTGGAGCGCTCCGCGTGCGTGGACTGCTCGGGCTACATGGAGTGCGGGAGCTGCGCCGGCAACGGCTTCTGTTCCTGGTGCCCCAGCTCCGGCGGCTGCATCAACGACTCGCTGACCTTCTGCGAAGGCGCCATCCCATCCCCGAGCACCTGTCCGGGGAGCTGACGCCCCGGTAGCCCGGTTCCATTGCCCGGGGCCGCCCATCGTGGGATGGGTGGACCATGAAGATCCATCACCTGAGCTGCGGGACGATCTGCCCGCGCTTCCGCCGCTGGCTGCAGGGCGAGGGCGGCATCTTCGCGCGGGCGGAGATCGCCTGCCATTGCCTGCTCATCGAGACCGAGAGCTCCGGCCTGGTGTTGGTGGACACCGGCCTCGGGCTGCAGGACATGCGCAACCCCGTCGAGCGGATGGGTCCGATCCGGCACCTGATGAAGCCCGTGCGCGACGAAGCGCTCACCGCCATCCGCCAGGTCGAGGCGCTCGGCTTCGACGCGCGCGACGTGCGGCACATCGTGCTGACCCACCTGGACTTCGACCACGCGGGCGGGCTCACGGACTTTCCCGAGGCGAAGGTCCACCTGCTCGCCGCCGAGAAGGACGCCGCGCTCGACCCGCCCACGAAGGACGAGAAGCGCCGCTACCGGCAGCTCCAGTGGGACCACGATCCGATCTGGCGGAGCTACACCCCCGAGGGCGAGCCCTGGCGTGGCTTCGACATCGTGCGCGAGCTCGACGGCCTGCCTCCGGAGTTCCTCCTGCTCCCGATGCCGGGTCACAGCCGGGGCCACACCGCCGTCGCGGTGGACACCGGCGCCGAGGGCTGGCTCATCCACGCGGGTGACGCTTACTTCTATCGCGGCGAGATGGAGCAGCCGATGACCTGCACCCGCGGCTTGCGCTTCTTCCAGAAGCTGGTGGCGGTCGACCACGAGCTCCGGCTGGCGAACCTCGAGCGGCTCCGCGAGCTCCGCTACGGCCACGACGACGTACAGGTCTTCTGCGCCCACGATCCGGCCGAGCTCGCCGCGCTCCGAGGCTGAGCGCCACGGGACGGCTCATGCGCATCTCCAACCCGCCCAGCGGCGACGTCGAGGATCCGCGCCTCGTCTTCGTGCTCGACCTGACCCGCGCGCTGCACGCCTACGGCATGCCCGCGGATCGGCTCGAGACCATGCTCGAGGCCATGAGCGAGCGGCTGGATCTGCCGGTCCAGGCATTCACCACGCCGACCGTGATCATCGCCAGCTTCGGTGAGCCGCCGCGCCAGCGCACGGTGATGATCACGCCCCGGCAGAAGGAGCTCGATCTGAGCCGCCTCGCCGAGCTCGACGAGCTCGTGCAGGAGGTCGCGGACGGCTCGGTCACGCCGAAAGAGGGCTCCGAGCGGGTGAGCGCCATCGTCGGTCGCAAGCCGCTCTATCCCACCGCCGTGCGGATGGCGGCGCACTCCGGGGTCGCGTTCGCGATCGCGTTCCTCCTGGGGGGCAACCAGACCACGGCCATTCTCGCGGCCCTGGCGGGCCTCGCGGTCGGGCTGCTCGAGATCTTCAGCGAGCGCTCGGCGCCCTTGCTCGGGCTCACGCTCCCGCTGGGCGCGCTGATCGCCGCGGGCGGCGGCGTGCTCGGCACGCTGATCGATCCGAGCGTCGCCGTCGCGGTCGTGAGCGTCGCGGGCATCATCATGCTCGTCCCGGGCCTCACGCTGACGACCGCGATGAACGAGATCGCGACCGGTCACCTGGTGAGCGGAACGGCGCGGCTCTCGAAGGCGCTCGTGGCCTTCCTGATGCTCGGCTTCGGCGCCGCGCTCGGCGGCGAGCTCGCCGGGCTCGTGCCCGGCGTGGGCATCGGCATCCCCGTGACGGACCCGCCCGGGCTCTGGGTCACGCTCGCGAGCCTGGTCGGCTCGGTGATCGCCCTGACCATCCTTCTCGAGGCTCGCCCGCGCGACTTCGGATGGATCGCCCTCGCGAGCTCGGTCGCCTACGGCATGGGCCTGCTCGGTCTGAAGCTCGCCGGCCCGGACGTCGGCGCGGGCGTCGCGACCCTCGGGCTCGGGCTCGTCGGCAACGCGTTCGCCCGCTTTCGAAACCGCCCCGCTGCGCTCCTGATCGTGCCCGGCATCCTGTTGCTGGTGCCCGGCTCGCTCGGCTTCCGCGCGGTGACCTCGTTCCTCGACGAGAACCTCCTGGTCGCCATCAGCACCGCGTTCGACGTGGCGATCGTCGCGATCTCGCTCGTCGCCGGGCTGATGATCGCGAACCTCGCGCTCCCGCCACGCAAGGCACTCTGAGAACCGGTTCGGTTCTTGCTGCACGGCCGATCATGCTTCGATCGCTGTGCCAGCTCGTGTCATTGACGCTCCTGAGCGGCTGCTACCTCTTTCACGAGACCGGCGCCGAGCGCACCGAGGACCGCGACTTCGGCCTTCCTCCCGCCGACGCGGCACCGCCTTCTCGACCGGATGCCTTCGTTCCGGGTCCGCCGCCGCTCGACGCCGGTTTCCCGGTCGACGCGGGTCCGGTCGACATCTGCCCCGCCCGCCGAGCCGAGCTGCTCTGCCTGGACTACCCGCTCATTCCCCCGCGGCTGCCTCACACCCTGCCGCTCCGCTTCGCCGGCTGCTTCTGCGAGGAGCGGACCACCTGCCAGGTGACGGTCGAGGGGAACCGGATCCGCGTCGAGACCGGCGTCTGCGAGAGCCTCGCGCTCTGCGCGGAGTGCCAGCCGGAGATCGAGGCCTCGTGCGAGCTCCCACCGCTGCCCCGCGGCGTCTATCAGCTCGACGTGAACGGCTCGCCCGGCGCCGACCTCGTGGTCGACTTCGACACCGGGTTCGTGCCACAGCCACCCACGTGCGTGATGCTCCAGGAGGGCTGCCCCGCCGGCTCGACCGACGTCGCCACCCGCGCGGATCGCTTCGACTCCGCGTGCGTCGACGGAGAGCTCGAGCGCGCGTGGATCGAGCTCACCGACAGCTGCGCCGAGTGTCCGGCGGGCGACGGGACCTGCACCGTGACCTACGAGGAGCGCCTCACCGACGACCTGCCCTTCGGTGGCGAGATTCGCGTCGAAGCCAACGTCGACATCTGCCGCGTCGGCGTGTGCGACCCGAGCTGCGAGGAGCACGTGCGGCGCTGCGCCATCCCTCGGCGCCTGATGGAGGGCGGCTTCTACCGGGTCTGGCTTCCGGGCGACGACGGACCCTCGTTCTCGTTCACCGGCGGCGAATCCACCTGCGAATGACGACACGCCTTGCGCTCGCGAGGGCCGAGGCGCTCTGATGCGTGCGTTGCGCTGACGGGAGTCGCGCGACGATGCATCGATGCCGGAGAGCGAGAGCGAGCCGAAGGGCAAAGAGAAGCCGAAGAAGCGGAAGCGCTTCGCGCGCACCAAGCGAACCCTCGCGATCTTCTTCGGGCTCCTGGCCATCTTCGTGCTGGTCGTCGTCGTCAGCGGATGGCGCGCGTTCGGCAAGGCCGCCGACGGCGACCGGCGGGCCGCGATGGAGGCGTCGCCGCAGTGGGCGGACGGAGTCTTCGAGAACCCGGACCCGCTCTGGAACGACGCCACCGGGATGTTCACCGGGCTCTTCCGGCGAAGCGACTTCACCACGCCGACCTCGCCGCTCCCGGTGGTCGAGCCGGAGCCGAGCGCCTTCGCCGTGCCGCCACCCTCCGGGCTGCGGATCACCTGGCTCGGCCACTCGACCATGCTCATCGAGCTCGACGGCAAGGTCTTCCTGACCGACCCGGTGTGGGGCGAGAAGACCTCGCCGCTCACCTGGCTCGGTCCGAGCCGCTGGTACCCGCCGCCGATCGGACTCGACGAGCTGCCCGACATCGACGCCGTGCTGATCTCGCACGATCACTACGACCACCTCGACTACCCGACCATCGAGGCGATCGCCGCGTGGGACACCACGTTCGTGGTCCCGCTCGGCGTCGGCGCGCACCTCGTCTACTGGGGTGTCCCGGAAGAGCGCATCGTCACCGTCGACTGGTGGGACCGGCACGCCTTCGGCGAGACCGTCGAGCTCGTCTCGGTGCCCTCGCGGCACGCGTCCGGTCGGCAGGTCTTCGACCAGAACGCGACGCTCTGGACCGGCTACGCGCT
Source organism: Deltaproteobacteria bacterium (assembly GCA_017644045.1). Lineage (GTDB taxonomy): Bacteria > Myxococcota_A > Polyangia > Polyangiales > Houyiibacteriaceae > UBA1660. The sequence continues at coordinate 496,575 of JAEPMI010000003.1, read as the reverse complement.
GATGGGCACCAGCCACAAGGTCTACTTCAGCGGCGACACCGGCCTCTTCGACGGCATGCGCGAGATCGGCGAGCGGCTCGGCCCCTTCGACGTGACGATGATCGAGGTCGGCGCTTACGACCGCGCCTGGCCCGACTGGCACCTCGGTCCGGAGAACGCGGTGGACGCCCACCAGTGGGTGAAGGGCGACGTGATGATCCCCATCCACTGGGGTCTCTTCGATCTCGCGAACCACGGCTGGACCGAGCCCGTCGAACGCTCCGTCGCCGCCGCGCGCGAAGCCGGCGTCACCCTGCTGACCCCGAAGCCCGGCCAGAGCGTCGAGCCCGAGGTCACCCGCGTGCTCGACCAGTGGTGGCCCGAGGTCCCCTGGCAGACCGCGGAACAGGATCCGATCGAGACCACCCGCGTCCACCGCTGATCGCGGCACGGCCGATGCACTGACGTCGGTGCATGTCGACGACTCCCTCCGCTCACGGCACCGCAACGCCCACGGCGCCACCGATTGCTGCAGAACCCGGCATGGAAGTGGTCCGCGTGGTGCAGGACCCCGCGCATCCGCTCTCGGACACACCCGCGTCGTTCACCGGTGTGTTGGTCGAGCCCTTCGAAGTCGCCATCCTATCCCACACGAACCCCTGGACCGGTCGCGGGGGCGAGCTCGACCGGCTCATGGGGCGGGTCGTGTTGAGGACCGACTGCGGTCACCGGGTCGAAGCGGAGATGGTGCCCCAGTTCGAGCTGACGGGAGATTGGCAGTTCGCTGTCGACCATCGTTCGATCTCCGGCCGCCACGCTCAGCTCTGCGAGGAGCATCCTCGTGCGATGCGCGCGCTCTCGGCGCCAGGAGGCTGGCGGCGCATGGTCGTCGGATGGGGCCTCTGGGCGCTGACGGTTCCCGCGGGCACTCGGGTCCGAATAGAGCGCTTCGAGGGCTTCGCGGAGCTGCGTCCGCGAGGTGACTATCGGACCGCCGGCAGCGCTCGTGTTCGCGTCCGGTCCCAGCGCCTGGTCGTGATCGTCGACGACCGGCCGGTCGCACCGGACGCGCTCGAACCCTTTCGCCCACCCGCGCAGCTCGGGCTCACCATTCCGATCGCGCTCGCCGTGTGCCCGCTGCTGGCCATCGCGTGCGCCAGCGCAGGCCTGGTCGAGGTGGGGCGAACGTTGGCGTACGCGTCACCCTTGGCCCCCGGAATCGGAGCGCTGTTCGTCGCAGCGTTCGAGCTCGACATGCGACGGTTGAACCGCCGCGCTCTCGCGCAGGAGAAGGAGCCGCCAAGCGGTCCGCCGAAGCTCTGCTGAAGGCTCAGGCCTCCATCAACGGCTGCGAGCTCCGGCGAGTCTCGAGCTTCGCAGCTCGAGCGGCTTTTGGCGTCGCGCCGAACCGACCCACGAGCGTGTCGAGTCAGGCGTGGATCGATGGGCGCGAGGCGACCGCGTTGGACTTGCTCGGGGTGTTCGGCCGGTTCTTCGCGGAGCCGAAGCGACCGTCCAAGGACTCCATCGTCGCTAGCTCGACGAGCCCGGTGAAGATCAGCCCTCGATCCGTCCAGGCCACGCGAGCCTTCCCGCCGCTCGGCTCCCGCACGAAGGAGACCCCCGCGGCCCTCGCCGCCGTGAGCGCCTCGCTCGCCCAGCCGAGGCCCTCCACCATCGTGGCGACCGGGACCGAGCGCTCGACCGCAACCGGCACTCGCTCGCCAGCCAGATCTGCGGCGAGACAGGCGGCACCCCACCCACCCGTGTCGGCCAGCATCTCCCTCAGGGTCTTCTTCGCGACCACGGCCGCGGCCATGTCCGCCCGCGCGCCGAGGTGCGCGAGGATCTCGGCAGGAGCGAAACAGAACGAGCCATCGTGCGGGACCTGAGCGAGGGGAGTGACGACGGTTCCTTCGACCCGCGCCGACCCCAACCTCGCGATGGCTTCGGTCGTCTGCTCCATGAGCGCGGCCCGAAGTCCGTCAGGGCGGATCTGCTCGGTCGCGAGGAGCGCCTCTCCGAGCGGGATCTCCTCTCGGCGACAGCGAGCCACCGCCTCGGTCATGAAGCGACGAGGAAGCGGCGGGTTCCGCTGGTGACGAAGGAGATCCCCGACGCGCTGACGCATCCCATCGGCCGCCGCGAAGCAGATGCGCCCCCCCGCGGTCAGCACCTCGCCCGCTCCGACGAAGCGCCAGATGTGTGGGGCGTCCTTCCCTTCGGTCTCCACCTTGGAGAGCAGTCGCCTCGCGCCAGCGAGAACGGACTGGGTCGGCATGGTCATGCTCACGATGTGGGAGGTAGCGGCCATGGGGCGGAGGTTTGCAAACGGTATGCCGTGGCATGGCGAGTGCAGAGCGTGTCGATCGGAAGGACGGCTCCCCACATGACGGACATGGACGAAACCCTCAATCGAATCCTCCAACTCGACGGCGCCGTGGGCGCGTGCATCGTCGACAGCAACACCGGTTTGATCCTCGGTTCGCAAGGCGGGGGAAGCGTCGACCTGGACGTGGCGGCGGCTGGGAACACCGCGGCGATGCGGGCCCAACGACAGACGGTGGCCGCCCTCGAGCTGGATGAGACGATCGAGGACATGCTCGTCTCGATGGGCCGGCTGTACCATCTCATCCGTCCCGTTTCGGGAAACGACGCGCTCTTCATCTACCTGGTCATCGACAAGGAGGCCGGGAACCTCGCGATGTCCCGACTGGAGCTCGCGCGGCTGGAAAAGGAGCTCAGGGTGTGAGTCCTCGATCGTGGGGAACAGCCCACGATCGTCGTCTTCCGCCAACGACTCGCGTTCGCGGTCGCCCCCTCTGGTAGCCTCCCCGGTCCATGAGGCTGAACGCCGACCAGCTGGGGACCGAAGGCCTTCGCCTCGAGTTCCCGAGCGCGCACTCCGAGGCGCCGAACGTCATCGAGCTCGGGCCGTCCCGCGGGGTCTCGGGGCACTACATCCACACCGACGAGCGCATCGACATCCGCGGCGTTCGAGGTGTCGAGCTCGGGATGCGAGCCTTCGACTGGCACTTCGCCAGCGGCGCCGTCCACCTCGAAGGCGGCGCGACCTTCAAGGAGGTGCTGGTTGATCTCGGCATCGACCGCGCTGCGGAGGGCAGCGGGCTCAGCGGCACCATCACCATCGGCGGCGGCGAGCTCAGCCAGGTGGTGCTGCACTTCGGCGCGTTCGAGATCGCGATGTCGGCGCTCGTCGAAGGCTTCGAGTACGTCGCCGCGCCCGACGGGGAGATCCTTCTCAAGGCGTCGTCGATCGGCCTGCGCGAGACGACGGTGCGTTGGGAAGGCGGCTCCGCGCAGATCGGCTCGCTCGACTTCAAGCACGTGCAGGTGCGCATGAAGGGCGACGAGCGGAGCCTGGCGATCGAGAACGCGACCCTCGGCGCGGTACGCGCGACCGTCGGCCCGGCGACCGTGGAGATCCACGGCGGCGCCCTCCCCCGCGGTCTCCGTCTGAGCGACGACGTGGTCGAGCTCGGCGAGCTGCTGGCCGAGAAGATCATCATCGAGGTCGCCGACATCGCCGGCCTCGGTCCGGAGAAGCTCCCCGAGCTGCCCGGCCCCGACGCCGAGCCGGCGAAGAAGCGCAGCGGCACCGCGCCGATCGACCTCGAGTTCCTCGACGGACTGCATGGGCAGATCGACGTCGACCTGCGGGTGGTCACCGACATCGCCGTCGTCGGCCGGCGCGACAAGACGCACCAGTTCCGCGTCCCCGTGCGCAACGGCGAGGTCAACTACCGCTCGCTCGAGCGGGACCTCGGCACCCTCGAAGATGCGTTCATCGACATCGAGGTGCGCCACGGGAAGCTCTCCATCGAGAACGACATCCCGCTGCTGCCCTTCTACTACCGCTCGCTGATCCTCTTCCGGATCCCAGCGGACGAGGTCGCGAAGGCGGAGAACGACCGGCTGGTGAAGCTACGCACCTTCGCCGAGTGGGAGCTGCCGCCGAGCGACGAGTCCAAGGAGCGGCGGAAGAAGCGCTCCAAGAAGAAGAGCTCCGGCCCGCTCGAGATCGTCGCGCTCGACTTCGAGAACGTCGACATCTCGCTGGGCCTCGACCGCGAGGCGGTCCTCGACTTCGGCGACGGCGGCTCGGTGCACCTCGGTGCGGCGGAGGAATCACCGCTCGGTGCGTTCACGTTGAAGGGCGCGGTGCGCTTCCGCCCTGGGGGCGAGCCCCAGCCGGGCGAGATCGAAGCCACGGTCGACGGCGTCACCTTCGGCGTGAAGAACCTGAAGATGGGCGACCGCTGGCTCAGCGTCGGTCGGGCCCACCTCGACGCCGTCGAGTCGGCCCACCAGACCTTTCTCGGCGTCCGCCCCGGCAAGCTCCGCGTGGAGGCCCGCGGCCTGGATCTCGAGGCCCTGACCGTCGACGAGACCGGTCCCAGGGCGTCGAAGGCCCCGCCCGTGGAGCCAATTCCATAGTAATTCCAGCCACCGGCCGGAAAAAAGCACCCCGGCAGGACATTCAATTACATTTCGTGACATACTTGGCCCTAGGTCGAGGTTCATCAGGGCGAAAACCTCGATGGACCCGCGTTTCGCGGGGAGGGAACCAAGATGCGAAATGTCATGGAACGTCAGCAGTGGGACAACGTCTCGGCCTCGGGAATGGGCGGCGCCCGCCTCCAAGCCGAGCGTGAGGCAACGCACTCCGGTGCGTTCTTCCTCGTCCTCGCCGCCATCCTGATCGTGGCCGCGAACGTCTTCGCGTTCACCAGCCTCACGTCGAGCGACACCACGGCCCAGGCCACGACCCAGCAGCGCTGAGCCATGGCTCGGTGACCTGGTTGGGAGTCGACCACCGAGGTACCCTGTTGGCGTGAGTGTTCGAGCCACGGTCCGGAACGGTCGGCTGATCGTCGACCAACCCACCGACCTTCCCGAGGGCACGGTGCTGGACCTCGTGGTCGATGACGAAGGCGACCAGCTCGACGAGGCGGAGCGACGGGCTCTGAACGCCGCCATCTCACGCAGCCTGGAACAGGCGCAGGCGGGAGAGACGGCACCCGCCGACGAGGTTCTACAGAAGCTGCGCGCGCGCCGCCGTGACTAAGCCGCTTCGCACGACGCCCCAAGCCGACTGCACGTCGTGAAGCTCGACGCCTGGTGGCGCGAGCGACGGCAGTGGGAAGCCGCTCGGGGTCAGTCCCTCCGGCCGCCTACGGTGAGCTCGGTGACTGCGCGATCGAGCACGACCTTCGCGACCGCGAGCGGCACATCGTTCGACGCATGAGTGAGGACGGTCCGTAGCGGTCGGGTGTCGAACGACGTCGGGTCATCGAAGCGGAAGACCTCCATCACCATGCGGGTCTCCCCCCTCGGTAGAAGCTCGTGTAACTCGACTCCCAAGCCATCTCGGCTCACGTCGCTCGCCACCAAGAGCTCGAAACGGCGACCGTCAGCCTCGAGGAACATGCAGCGAGGCTAGCCCACGGAGCACGAGGCTCGACTCAGGTGTCGAGGGTCGGGACCGGGAGGTCGCTCTCGCCCATCAGCGCCTCGTCGATCGCTCGCGCCGCGGCGCGGCCTTCGGCGATGGCCCAGACGACGAGTGACTGGCCGCGGCGGCAGTCGCCGGCGGCGAAGATGCCGGGGACGCTGGTCGCGAAGCGGGTGAGGTCGGCGGCGAAGTTGGAGCGCGGGTCGGTCTCCATCTCCTGGTCGCCGAGCACCTTCGGCTCGGGGCCGAGGAAGCCCATGGCGAGCAGGACGAGGTCGGCCTCGTAGTGCTTCTCGCTGCCAGGGATCTCCTCGAGCTTGGGGCGGCCACCGGGCTGATCGACCCAGCGGACCTTCACGGTGTCGAGGCCCTTCACCTGACCGTCGCCGGTGAAGCGCTTGGTCGCGATGGTGAACTCGCGCGGGTCCTTGCCGGTCGCCTCGATGGACTCCTGGTGGCCGTAGTCGACGCGCAGGATGTGCGGCCACTGCGGCCAGGGGTTGGTCTCCGCGCGGTCCCCCGGCGGTTGGTCCATGATCTCGAACGCGGTGAGGCTCTCGCAGCCCTGGCGCAGGGCGGTGGCGATGCAGTCGGTGCCGGTGTCGCCGCCGCCGATGACGATGACCTTCTTGCCCTTCGCGGTGATGGGCGTCTTGGTGGGGTCGCCCGCGAGCACGGCCTTGGTGGCCGCGGTCAGGTACTCCATCGCGAAGTGGATGCCGCTCTTGTCGCGGCCCTCGACCGGAAGGTCCCGGGGCACGGTCGCGCCGGTCGCGAGGAGCACGGCGTCGTGCTTCTCCTGGAGCTCAGCGAGGGTGACGTCCTCGCCGACCGACACGCCGGTCTCGAAGGCGATGCCCTCGGCGCGGAGCTGGTCGAGGCGCTTGTCGAGCAGGCCCTTGTCGAGCTTCATGTTCGGGATGCCGTAGACCAGCAGGCCGCCGACCCGGTCCTCGCGCTCGTAGACGGTGACGCGATGACCGACGCGGCGGAGCTGTTGCGCGGCCGCGAGTCCGGCGGGTCCGGAGCCGACGATGCCGACGGACTTCTCGGTCTCGATGTCGGGCGGCTCCGGCTGGATCCAGCCCTCCGCGAAGCCGCGATCGACGATCGCCTGCTCGATGTTCTTGATGGTCACCGGCGGCTCGTGAATGCCGAGCACGCAGGCGCCCTCACACGGCGCGGGGCAGACCCGGCCGGTGACCTCGGGGAAGTTGTTGGTCGCGTGGAGCCGCTCGAGCGCTTCCTTCCACCGACCGCGATAGACCAGGTCGTTCCACTCGGGGATGAGGTTGTCGACGGGACAGCCGGTTCCGCTCTGGCAGAAGGGCACGCCGCAGTCCATGCAGCGCGCGCCCTGCTTCTCGAGGTGCGCCTCGGTCCACGGCCCGGTGATCTCGTCCCAGGTCTTCAGCCGCTTCTTCGCGTCGACGTAGGCGACCGCCGCGCGGTCGTACTCCATGAATCCGGTGGGTTTACCCATGACTACGCCACTCCCTGCTCGGCGAGCGCTTCGGCCGCGGCACGCTCACGCAGCACGCGCTCGTACTCGTGGGGGAGCACCTTCACGAACTGCTGGATGGCGAAGTCCCAGGTGTCGAGGATCCGCCGCGCGACCTCGCTGCCGGTGTAGTCCTGGTGTCGCTGGATGATCCGGCGGACCTCCTGCCGTTCCCCCGGCTCCTCGACCCGGTGCAGGCCGACCATCTCCGGGTTGCAGAGCTGCTCGAAGCCACCGCCGGCGTCCCAGACGTACGCGATGCCACCGCTCATGCCGGCCGCGAAGTTCCGGCCGGTCGGGCCGAGCACGATCACGCGCCCGCCGGTCATGTACTCGCAGCCGTGGTCGCCCACGCCCTCGACGACGGCGGTCGCGCCGCTGTTGCGGACCGCGAAGCGCTCGGCCGCGCGACCGCGGAAGTACGCCTCGCCGCCGGTCGCGCCGTAGAGCACGACGTTGCCGATCAGGATGTTCTCCTCGGCGACGAAACCCGAGTCGCGGTCCGGGAAGACCACGAGCTTGCCGCCGCTGAGCCCCTTGCCGACGTAGTCGTTCGCGTCGCCCTCGAGCTCGAGCGTCACGCCCGGCGCGAGCCATGCGCCGAAGCTCTGGCCCGCGCTCCCGCGGAAGCGGAAGCGGATGGTGCCGTCAGGCAGCTCGATGCAGCGGCGCGCGATCTCGTGCGAGAGCATCGTGCCGACCGTGCGGTGGACGTTGAGGATCGGCAGCGTGGCCTCGACCGGCAGCTGCTCCTCGAGCGCTGGCGCCGCCAGCTCGATGAGCCGGTTGTCGAGCGCCTTCTCGAGGCCGTGGTCCTGCGCCATCGTGCAGCGAACCTGCACGTTCGGCCGCGGCGACGCGGCCGGCGTGAGGACGGGGGCGAGATCGAGCCCCTGCGCCTTCCAGTGATGGATGGCGTCGTCGGTCTCGAGCACCTCGACGCGGCCGATCATCTCGTCGATCGAGCTGAAGCCGAGCGACGCCATGATCTCGCGCGCCTCCTCGGCGACCATGAAGAGGTAGTTGATCACGTGCTCCGGCTGGCCCGTGAACTTCTTCCGAAGCTCCGGGTCCTGGGTGGCCACGCCCACCGGGCAGGTGTTGAGGTGGCACTTGCGCATCATGATGCAGCCGAGGGTGATCAGCGGCGCGGTCGAGAAGCCGTACTCCTCGGCGCCGAGCAGCGCGGCGATGACCACGTCGCGACCGGTCTTCAGGCCGCCATCGGTCTGCACGACCACGCGGCTGCGCAGGTCGTTCATCACGAGGGTCTGGTGCGCCTCGGCGAGACCGAGCTCCCAGGGCAGCCCCGCGTGTTTCACGCTGGTGATCGGCGAGGCGCCGGTGCCGCCGTCGTGACCGCTGATCAGCACGTGCTCGGCGTGCGCCTTGGCGACGCCGGCGGCGACCGTGCCCACGCCGACCTCGGCGACGAGCTTCACCGACACCCGCGCGCGCGGGTTGGCGTTCTTCAGGTCGTGGATCAGCTGCGCCAGATCCTCGATCGAGTAGATGTCGTGGTGCGGCGGCGGTGAGATGAGACCGACGCCCGGCGTCGAGTGCCGCACCTCGGCGATGACGTCGTTGACCTTGCGACCGGGCAGCTCGCCGCCCTCACCGGGCTTGGCGCCCTGGGCCATCTTGATCTGCAGCTCGTCTGCGTTGGTCAGGTAGTCGATGGTCACGCCGAAGCGGCCCGACGCGATCTGCTTGATCGCGCTGCGGCGCGGGTTCGGGCGCCCGTCCATCAGCGGCCGATAGCGGTCCGAGGCCTCGCCGCCCTCGCCGGTGTTCGACTTGCCCCCGAGCGCGTTCATCGCGATCGCGAGGCTGCTGTGCGCCTCGATCGAGATGGAGCCGAAGCTCATCGCGCCGGTCACGAAGCGCTTCACGATCTCCTTGGCCGGCTCGACCTCTTCGATGGGGATCGGCGTGGTCGGGCGGAAGCGCAAGAGCCCACGCAGGGTGCAGCGCGTGCGGCTGTCCGCGTTGATGTGCTCGGAGAAGCGCGCGTAGGCGTTCTGGTCCCCATCCCGCGCGGCCTGCTGCAGGTGCGCGATCGAGCTCGGGTCCCAGGTGTGCTTCTCGCCACCGGCGCGCCAGTGCACCTGACCGTCGTTGGGCAGGGTCGGCAGCCGGCGAACGCCGTGACCGCTCGCGCCGCCGGTCGGGTAGCCGAGCTCGTGGCGGCGCACGGCCTCTTCCGCGAGCACGTCGAAGCCGACGCCCTCGATGCGGCAGGTGGTGCCGGCGAAGCACTGGTCCACGACGGCCTGCTTCAGCCCGACGGCCTCGAAGATCTGCGCGCCCTTGTAGGAGTGGAGCGTGCTGATGCCCATCTTGGCCATCACCTTCAGCATCCCCTTGCCGACCGCCTTGCGGTAGCTCTTCACGAGCTGCTTGTCGGCGTCGAGCCAGGTCCCCGCGAAGGCTCCGTCGCGGCGCATCTGCCAGAGCGCCTCGAACGCGAGGTAGGGGTTGATGGCGTCGGCGCCGAAGCCGATGAGGCAGCAGTGGTGGTGCACCTCGCGGGCCTCGCCGCTCTCGACGAGGAGCCCGACCTGGGTGCGCTTGCTCCGGCGACACAGGTGCTGGTGCACCGCGCCGACCGCGAGGAGGCTGCTGATCGGGACGCGGTCCGGACCGGTCTCCTTGTCGCTGAGCACGATGATCGCGTAGCCCTCGTCGACGGCCTGCTCGGCCTCTTGGGCGATGCGCCGAAGCGACGAGTCGAGACCCGCGGCTCCTCGAACGCGCGGCCAGGTGATGTCGATGACCCGCGTGCGCCAACCCCGGTGCTCGGTCTTCACGAGCGCGTCCATCTCCTCGTTGGTGAGGATCGGGTGCGGCAGCCGGAGCCGCTGCGCGTGCTCCGGGGTCGCGGCGAGCAGGTTCTGCTCGGGACCGCAGTACGCCGCGAGGCTCATGATGACCTCTTCGCGGATCGAGTCGATCGGCGGGTTGGTGACCTGCGCGAAGAGCTGCTTGAAGTAGTCGTAGAGCAGGCGCGGCTCGTCGCTCAGGCACGCGAGCGCCGCGTCGTTACCCATCGAGCCGACCGGGTCGCGCTTCTGCTCGACCATCGGCTGCAGGAAGAACTGGAGCGTCTCGGTCGTGTACCCGAAGGCCTGCATGCGCGGCAGGAGCGTCTCCGGGTCGAAGGCCTGGTCGGGGACGCCCGACGAGTGCGCCTCGACGATGTCCTCGAGGGTGATGCGGCCCTCTTCGAGCCACTTCCCGTAGGGGCGGCGCGTCGCGATGAGGTGCTTCACCTCTTCGTCGGGGATGAGCCGGCCGGCTTCGAAGTCGACCAGGAACATCTTGCCGGGCTGCAACCGGCCCTTGGCCTTCACGCGCGCCGGATCGATCGGGAGCACCCCGGTCTCCGACGCCATCACGACCTGGTCGTCGTGGGTCAGCCAGTAGCGGCTCGGGCGGAGCCCGTTCCGGTCGAGCACCGCGCCGATGTAGCGGCCATCGGTGAACGCGATCGACGCCGGGCCGTCCCAGGGCTCCATCATGCAGGAGCTGTACTCGTAGAAGGAGCGCTTCTCCGGACTCATCCGGGTGTCCTTCTCCCAGGCCTCGGGGATCATCATCATGATCGCCTCGGGCAGGGAGCGGCCGCCCATGAGCAGGAGCTCGAGCACGTTGTCGAAGTTGCCGCTGTCGCTCTGGAAGGGCTCGGCGATCGGGAAGCACTTCTGCAGGTCGTCGCCGAAGAGCTGCGACTCGAGAATGCCCTCGCGGTCGTCCATCGAGCCGACGTTCCCGCGGAGCGTGTTGATCTCGCCGTTGTGGCTCATCAGTCGCAGCGGCTGCGCGCGGCTCCAGGTCGGGAAGGTGTTCGTCGAGAAACGCGAGTGCACCATCGCGAGGTGGCTCTTGTACTCCCAGTGCTGCAGGTCCGGGTAGAAGGGCAAGAGCTGCGAGGGCGTGAGCATGCCCTTGTAGACGATGAGCCGCGGCGAGAGCGTGCAGACGTAGATCTGGTCCGCCTGGCGAAGGCGCGCGTCGCTGCGCAGGGCGGTGCCCGCGCGCTTCCGGATGACGTAGAGCTGCCGCTCGAAGGCGGCCTCGTCGGTGTCCTCGCCGGCCTCGACGAAGAGCTGCTCGATCGCGGGGAGCGACGCGAGCGCGGTCGGGCCGAGGTCCGCGTTCTCGGGATCGGTCGGAACCACGCGCCAGCCGAGCACGCGCTGGCCCTGCTCGAGGGCGATGCGCTCGAAGGTGCGCTTGCAGTGGGCGCGCTCGCTGGGGTCGGTGGGGAGGAAGACGTTGCCGACGGCGTAGCGGCCGGGCTCGGGCAGGTGCTCTTCGAAGGCCTCGGCGGCCACGCGCTCGAGGAACTGATGCGGGAGCGAGGTCAGGATGCCGGCGCCGTCACCGGTGTTCGCCTCGCAGCCGCTGGCGCCGCGGTGCGCCATGTTGCGGAGGACCTCGTCGGCATCGAGGACGATCTGGTGCGACGCCCGCCCACGGACGTGGGCCACGAACCCGACGCCGCACGAGTCGTGCTCGAAGCGGGGGTCGTAGAGGCCGTACGCGCGCGGACCGCCTGGCAACCATGTCATCGAGAGAAACCTCCGGCGGGGCCATGCTCACGACGTCCTGAGGCGCCGCCGTGAACCGACCCTTTGTCGAGCCCGCCGTGAACACGACGAACCGTGGGTGATGAGGCCGCTTACCGACGAATCGTTAGGCTGCGCACCTCGGGGGGCTAATGCCTAGTCGCTTTGACGCGCCGTGTCAATCCCCCGTGGTCCGCCTCGCGCGAGACCTGGGGCCGTTCCGGGTCGGTGGAAAGGGCGTGAAGGGCGGGAGAGACCGCCGAGAATCAACCTCGCGAGGCGCGCTTTTCCCAAAGCCCCATCAAACACACATCTTTCGTGGCGATCCGCCACATGGGACCGAGCAACCACGACACGCCTGTCAGGTGGCGTTTTCGCAACGCAGCGTTGCGCTGTTTCTGAAAGGGAAAGTGCCTTGTCGCGACAGGGACCTGCTCCAACACCTTCTGGCTCCACCTGACCCCCAGAAGGAGCTTCTCATGAAGGCGATGAGACTATCAGCATTGATGATGACCGTAGCGGCGCTCGCCGTAGGCTGCGGTGACGACGACGGTGACACCGATACCACCGGCGTCGACATGTCCGTACCCACGGACATGCCCGACTCGTCCAACACCCTGGTGGACGTGGCGGCCGCCGATGGTCGCTTCACCACGCTGCTGGCGGCCGCCGAGCGCGCCGGGCTGGTCGGCCTGCTGACCGGCCCCGGCCCCTACACGGTCTTCGCGCCGACGGACGACGCCTTCGACGCCCTCGGCATCGATCTCTCGACCCTCTCCGACGACCAGGTCCGCGGCATTCTCGCCTACCACGCCATTCCGGCCGAGGTGCCCTCCTCCGCCATTCCGGCAACCGCCCTCACGGCCGCCGAGCTCACGCTGGTCTTCGACACCAGCGACGGAGTCGTGGTCAACGACGCCAACGTGATCGCCGCGGACATCGAAGCCGACAACGGGATCATCCACGTGATCGACAAGGTCCTCCTCCCGCCGGACATCCCCACGATGGCCGGCTACCTCGGCGCCAGCTCGCTCGCCGGTGCGCTCGAGAGCGCCGACCTCGTGAGCGCGCTCCAGGCCGAGGGCCCCTTCACGGTCTTCGCCCCGACCAACGACGCCTTCACCGCCGCCGGTGACGTCCCCTCCGACGCCCTCCCGGGCATCCTGCTCTACCACGTCGTCGACGGCGCGGTTCCTTCGACCGCGATCCCGATGATGGCGCCGACCCTCTCGGAGAACGAGTGGGAGAACGCGATGCCGCTCTTCTTCGACACCACCGACGGCGTGGCCGTCAACAACGGCACCGTCGTCCTCGCGGACGTGGTCACGACCAACGGCATCATCCATGTGGTCGACACCGTCCTCGTGCCGCCGACCGTCGCGGACGCCGCCACCTACGCCGGCCTGACCGAGCTGCTGGGCGCCGTGGGTGCCGCCGCCGAGATCGAGGCGGGCGTGACCGTCGCCGACGTGCTCAGCGGCGAGGGCAGCCTCACCGTGTTCGCGCCCACCGACGCTGCCTTCGAGGCGATCAGCGACACCGTCGACGGCCTCACCGCCGAGCAGGTGCGGGACGTGCTGCTCTACCACGTGATCGACCTCGACACCCCGGTGCTCTCGACCGACCTGACCGACGGTGACGTCGGGACGGTCAACGGCCAGGACGTCACCATCGACACCGCCGGTCCGACCGTGAACGACGCCGCCATCGGCCCCGCCGACATTCACGTCAGCAATGGCGTGGTCCACGTCATCGACGCGGTGCTCGTCCCGACCCTCTGAGACGAGACTTCCAAGCATTCGCCCGCTCCGGACATCCGGGGCGGGCGTTCGCGTTTCGGGCTCAGCCCTTCTTGCGACGGCGCCGGCGCGGCTCTTCGTCCGGGACCTCGAGCGGGAGCGGGATTCGCTCCGTGCGCGTCGAGAGGATGACCATGGTCTCGGTCCCGTCGACGCCGTCGAGCGCTCGAATGGTGCTGATGAGCGCCTCGAGCGCGGCCGTGTTCATGGCCCGCACCTTGAGCAGGAGCGTGTGGCCGCCGGTCACGTGGTGGCACTCGAGGATCCGAGCCTCGTTGTCCACGTACTCCTCGAAGGCCCGAAGGTGCTTCGGATCGCCGATCGACACGCCGATGAAGGCGGCGACGTCGAGCCCGACCTTCCGGGCGTCGACCTGGGCGTGGTAGCCGAGGATCACCCCGGCCTGCTCCATCTTCCGGAGCCGCTCCATGACCGCGGGCGCACTGAGTCCTACCCGCTCTCCGACGGCCTTGAGCGAAATCTTCGCGTCGGCCTGGAGCTCCTGGAGGAGCCGGGCGTCGATCGCGTCCAACGGGTAGGTCTCCGATCCCATCTGCGGCGCCGAACTTGTCTGGCGCCACGGTGCCTGTCAACGACGGATCGTTCGGCGAAGCATCCGTGAAGCATCCGCGACACAGTCGAAGTTGTCATCTTCGCCCCGCATTGGTTAGCGTGCAGGGGCTAGGGGGTACGTGATGATGGGTGATTTCACTACACGGGCGAGAGCCCTCCGCTGGGTCTTCATCGGCGCGCTCACCGTGGCCGGGGTGGCTTGCGGCGAGGACGAACCGGAGCACAGCTACGAGACGGGCATCGAGCCCACGAGCGGCGGCGAGCAGGCGGACTCTCCGGGCATCGACGAAGCCGAGGCCGTGGAGATCGCCATGGCCCTCGCCGAACAGGAGGGGTACGACACCCACTCCTACAGCGACATCGTGGTCGACCACCACGACGACGGGAACTGGGTCGTCCAGCTGCGCCGACCTCGGATGCTCCGCTTCCTCGAGGTGACCGTCGACAAGTCGAGTGGGCACGGCTCGCTCCGAGTGCGCTCGTCCGGCGCCGACGGCTGAACCGCCGCTAGCCGAAGAACCCCCGGACCTTCTGAAAGAAGCGGCCGAGTGGGGACGCGAGGCTCTTGCCGTCGTCGTTCTCCGAGCTGCCGGCGTAATCGTCCTGGGCATCGCGCGCTTCGGTCGCGGACACGTCGCGCGAGAGGTTCACGTCCAGCATCGAGCCGGTCAGCCCATCGCGCGCGACCACCGAGAGCACGGCCTGGTCGTCGAGCTGGAGCTCGAGGTCGATCGCCCGGCCTGCCTCTCGCGGCGTGAGCCCCTCGATGATCACGGTCCCCAGGTACTCGTTGCGCGCCGCGTCTCGTCGCTCGCCTTGATAGAGCGGGAGCTCGTAGCGCGTCTGCTGATCGCTGTCGGTCCGCACGACGAAGCTCTTCGTGGTCGGAAGCGACGTGTTGCGGGGCACCAGCCGCAGAAAGCGCCGGCCCTCTCCCGCGATGCCGATGCTGAGCGGAAGCACGTCGATGAGACTGACCTCGCGGATGCGAGACGCGAGCAATGCCGCGCCGATGGCCACCGCCTCGTCGGGGTTGGTCTTCCGGTCGGCGCGTCGGTGGAAGAAGGCCTCGACGTGTTTGTGCACGAGCGGCATTCGACTCATGCCACCGACGAGGATCAGCTCGTGGACGTCGTCCGGCGCGAGGCCCGCGGCCGCGACGGTCTCCTGGGTGATCTCGAGCAGCCGCGCGACGTAGGGCCCGGCGAGCTGCTCGAGGATCGTACGGGACACGGTGGCGTTCAGGTCGACCGGCCGACCGCCCAGCTCGGCGAAGTGCTTCAACGAGACCGCGAAGGTCTCCTGGACCGAGAGGCCGCGCTTGCACTCCTCGGCGACCTCGCGCAGCCGCGCCAGCTGCTGCGGTGTCGGATCGATCCGCTCGCGGATCTCCCGATGGAGCTCCTCGAGCAGGTAGTTGGCGATCATGTCGTCGATGTCGATGCCGCCGAGGAAGGGATCGCCGCCGATCGCGAGCACCTGGAAGTCGCCATCGTCGGCACGCATCACGGAGATGTCGAAGGTGCCGCCGCCCAGATCGAAGACGACGTAGTTGCCCTTCCGCGCGCTGTGGTGTCCGAAGGCCAGCGCCGCCGCGGTCGGCTCGGGAACGAGCTGATCGACCATGATCCGCGCGGCGCGCGCGGCGCGCTTCACGGCTTCGCGCTGGACCTCGGTGAAGTACGCCGGGACCGTGATCACCGCGCGATCGATCGGCCCGCCGAGGAAGCGGCTCGCGACGTCGCGCACCTCTTCGAGCAGGGCGGTGGCGACCTCTTCGAAGGGCACGACGTCGCCATCGATCGCGGCGCCGAAGCGGTGGTCCCGGGTCTCGGCGAGCTGGTAGGCGAAGTAGGGCTGGTAGTCGAACGCGAGACTGTCCGTGTAGGCACGACCGATCAGCCGCTTGCTCCCGTAGATGGTCTCGCGCGGGTCGAGGACCATGCGCTTGACCGCGGGCTCACCGACCAGCACGCGATGCCCGACGCGCGCGTACACGCTGGGCACCGTGTGGGTGCCATAGCGGGTCGGGATCACCTGCGGGACGCCATCGAGCACGACCGACGCGCAGGTGTTGCTGGTGCCCAGATCGATCCCGATGGCGAAGCCCTCGGTGGTGCCGCGACCACGGGTGCGCGTCTCGATGCGAACCGGATCGTGGCCACCGGAAGGGGAGCCCGGCGGCTGCCACTCCGGCTCCATGCTCGGTGGTCGCTGGCTCTCGCTGACGGCGCGCTCGTAGTTCTCGAACGCCGGCGGCGCCTCTTCTTCGATGGTCGGGGGCTCGAAGTCCGGAAGGCCGAACCCGGCTCCGTCGTCCGGTGGCAGCCCGAAGCCTTCGTCGAAGGTCGGCAGCGCCGGCTCCGGGGCGACCGGCGGTGATTGCCCCGGCGCGGGAGTGGGCGGTCGCAGCGGTCCGTCGTCGAGCTCGATCGGTGGAAGCGACGCGATGTCGGGCATCGGCGGCGGAGGCTCGTCGATGTCGACGCTCGGGAGACTCCCGACCGGTGTCGGTGGGGTGAGGTCGATCTCGGCGTCCACGTCGATGCCGTCGCTGGACGGCGGTGGATGGTCCGAGGGCGGCGCCGGACCGGGGCGGCCGATGATCTCGTCGGACTTCGATTGGATGAAGTCCGACGGATCATAGAGCGGCTTGCTCGGCTTTCTGGGTTTCGCAGGCCGCTCGTCGAGGTCGAGCTCCAGTCCTTCCGGAGGCTTCGAGCTGAAGCCCGAGGCTGGGCTCATGTCGATCTCCAGATCGCCGACGTCGAGGCCGGTGTCGATCGTCGGCCCGGCAGGCGGCGCCTCCGACTCGGGTCGTTCGATCTCCGGCTCGGTGGGCGGGAGCCGGCGGATCCCTGGGTGGGTGACCGCCTGCCGCGAGCGCTCGACGGGGTCCATCCCCGGCGGTTCGGGCGAACGCACGGCCGACCGTGGAGGAGCCGGCTTCGTCGAAGGGGGCCGGTCGCTCTTCGACCGCCCGAACTGCGAGCTCGGCGGCGGAGGCTCGTGGGGCGGCGGAGGCGCGGAGTGACTGCCGGACGAGGTGACCGCTCGACGAAGCTCGAGACCGGCGCCGACACCGTCACGGACGAAGACGACCCGGCAGACCCCGCGACGCAGGACCTCTCCGCCAGAGCGTGCCTCGAAGAGACCCTGCGTTCCCTGCGGCGGGGGATCGGCGAGGAAGGCGAACGCGGCTCGGACGCTGACGGTACGGACCTGCACCTCGTGCCAGTCCGTCTCGCCTCGCCACTGAATCCAGAGATTGGAGAGCTCACCCACCGAGGCGACATGGTAGAGACCTGACCGGCCGGATCGGAAGCCCGATCGTCGTTTCCCGCCGTCGGCGTAACACAGCCCAAGATGGTGATGTGTCGGTCAGGGAGTCGCGGGACCCCACCCCCGCTCGCAGCAGAGTCGGGTCATCACGCTTCGGTAGGCGAAGAGCACCCGCAACGCTGGCTTGCCCATCAGCACGCGAGTGAAGAGGCCCCGAAGGCCGGGGAGATGGCGATACTCGACGCGGTCGCGAACCCGGGTCTGACCGTCGTCCAGCGGCTCGAGCTCGTGCGTGTGAGTCCACTCCGCGAAGGGCCCATCCGCCTGCTCGTCGACGAAGGACCGTTCGTCGACGTCACGGTGACGTGCACGCCAGCGCAAGGGGAGCGGACCGAGCCAGAGGGTGAAGTCGGCGACCATTCCGTTCGCGACCGGGCCGCCCTCGTGAACGCGCGCGATCATGGGCGGCGGGGTCAGCCAGGGGATGGCGTCGGTGGAGCCATGAAAACGGCGGACCACCTCGAAGGGCGCGGCGACGTCGAAGGACCGATCCAGTACGGGCACGGACCGAGCTTGGGGTCGTTGGCACGCCGTGGTCAGTCCCCCGTGCGATCTCTCAAAACAGTGACCGCTCGGTCATCTTTGCTGGTGAATCGGCTTCGCCTGCGTGATAGCTTGGTCGCATGGGTTGGCATTGGCGGGTGGTCTTGGCGCTGGCGCTCGGCGTCGGCGCGTGTGGCGATGACGGCTCGACGGACGTGGAGGACGCGATCCCCGACGGTGGGCCGATCGACCTCGGTCCGCCCGTCCCCGGCGCGCAGACCTTCAGCACGGTGATCCCCGATCAAGAGCTGCTGGCCGGCGAAGAGGTCGTGAACCGCTGCTTCTCCTGGGAGATGAACAATGAGACCGAGATCTGGGTGAACCGGGTGCGCTTCGAGACCACGCGAGGGATGCACCACTCGAACTGGTTCTTCATCATCGGCAATCTCTTCGAGGGCGAAGACGGCCTGTGGCCTTGCCGCGAGCGCGGCTTCGACACGGTGGCCGCGGCTGCGGCCGGCGGCGTGCTCTTCGCACAGTCGACGCAGGCCGCAGGCGAGACGCAGGCCTTTCCCGAGAACACCGCGATGCGGATCCCGCCCGGCGCCCGAGTCGTCGCGGACCTGCACCTGCTCAACACCTACGGCGAGGACGTCAACGTCCAGTCCCAGATCCACGTCGACACCATCCCCGCCGACGCGGTCGAGACCCGGCTCCGCCCGCTCGCGTTCGACTACCTGGACCTGCAGATCCCGCCGCGCAGCAAGAGCGAGTTCTCGATGGACTGCGACTTCACCGAGCCGAACGACGGGCCGCTCGACTTCAGCCTCTACTACGCGCTCCCGCACTACCACGCGCTCGGCAGCGGCATGCGCCTCGAGCTCGTCGGTGGCGACCGCGACGGCGAGATCGTCTGGGAGGCGTTCGGCAGCATCGGCGAGGCGCTCGGGCGTACCTTCGATCCACCGCTCGACCTGAGCGGCGCCAACGGCATTCGGGTCACGTGCGCGTACGACAACCCGACCGACCAGCTGGTCCGCTACGGCGTCGGCGACCAGGAGATGTGCGTGATGCTCGCCTTCACCGACTCGAACCGGACCTGGGGCGGCGGCGTGCTCGAACGCGGCGGCGACGAGGAGGTCTCGAACGACGGCGAGACGTCGTTCCACGAGGCGCCCTGTCGGATGATCCCGTACGCCTCGCGGTAGCTCACTCGCAGGCGCGCCGTCGAATGCGCGCGACGTCGACGGCGGCGTCGCCGCGCAGGTCGAAGATCATCCGGTGCACCGTCGTCGACATCCGCGGATCGGCGGCGCGGAAGGCCACCGACTCCGTCCGAACCAGGGGCAGGTGCTCGAGCTCGATGCCTCCGTAACGGAGTGGCTCCTGGTGACAGAGGTGGCCCTGCCGAACGAACTGAACGAGGTAACGGATCTCGGGGTGCGCGTTGAGGAAGCCCGGCACATCGGCGGGATCGAAGTCGGGCGCGGCGACCAGCCCTTCCAAGTTGGCCACGCGTCCGCCCGCACGGGCAGCGACGATCCCGATGTCCCAACCGGCGGCCCATTCGCCATCTGCCAGGTGGCGCGCCAACCACTGTCCGTCATGACGCGCGCCCACGTAGCTGCTGTACGAGGCGGGATCGACGCGATGCATCCACGCGAACGACGCGCCGAGTAGCCAGAGCACGACGAACGCTGGCACCGCGAAGCGAGGAAGACGAACGCTGAGCGTGACGGCCGCGATCGCCGCGAAGAGCAACGCGGGGGCGAGGTACCAGAGCGAGGGCAGCCAGCGCCCCTGGAAGGTCCCCACGTAGGCCAGCTGCACCGCGACATGGAATGCGAGCGCGGCGACCAGCGGGGTGCGGCGGAGGAGTCGAAGCGCGACCGGCGCGAGCACGAGCCAGACCGCGCCCACGACCATCGCTCGACCCATTCGCGGAGCTCCGGAGAGGTGCTGGCCGGACACCGGAATCGGAGTGCCAAAGGTTCCGAAGGCGAGTGCCGTCCAAAGGCCGACGGGGACGAGGACGACCGCGGCGGTGCGGAACGCGAGCTTCCGATCGTCTCGCGCCAGGAACCCGAGCGCGGCGACCACGAACGCGAGCGCCTCCAAGCGGGTCAGCGCGATGGCGCCGAGGAGGAGGCCCGAGGGCACGGCCGCCCCCTTCTTCTGCCAGCGCTCCAGTTGTGCGACCGCGAGGGCGAGCAGCGCGAAGAGCAATGCGGACTCCATCCCGCCGACCACCGCCTTGAAGGCATACGGGTTGGTGAGACCGACGGCCCCGGCGAGCGCGATCCCTGGCAAGCGACGGTCGAGCACGACCAGCCCCCCGAACGCGAGGATGATCTGCAGGACCAGCGTGACCCGCATGATGCCGTCCGTCCCGAGACCATCGGCGAGCGCGACGACCGGGACCAGCAGCAGCTGCCAGAGCGGGTGAAAGCCATTGGTGACCTGGAGCCCGTCGTGGGTGAACCCGTCGCCGGCCGCGAGGTGCCGCGCGATGGTCTGGTAGTACCAGGCGTCGTCGAAGGGCAGCGCGAGCGACGCCGGCTCCCAGAGCCCCACGACCAGCGCCCATCCGGTGCACACCGCCGCGAGCGCCCACGGACCGGCGCGACGCCACGCGCTCTGTGTCGGTGAGCCCATCGGCCGCGGAGCATAGCCGCCGTGCTCGGACGGATGACGAAACGATGACGGAAGCCGAGTTGACACCTGGTGCCAGTTTGTTAGATCAACCCTCGTCGCAGGGAGCGACCAGGAGGTGTGTGATGGGAATGCCGGCCAAGGGTGAGACTCGGGAGAACGTGATCGCGACGCTACGCGAGATGCAGCAGAGCGACCTGCCGATCGGCGATGGGCACGCGTTCGGCTTCATCTACGCGGCCGGCGAAGCGGTCGACGAGATCAAGAAGGCCGCGGTCACGATGGCGCTGGGCGCGAACGGGCTGGACCCGACGATGTTCCCCAGCCTGCGGCAGCTCGAGAACGAGGTCCTCGACATCGCGCGCGACCATCTCCACGGCGACGAGAAGGTCGTCGGTTCCTTCACGAGTGGGGGCACCGAGAGCCTCCTGCTCGCGGTGAAGACCGCGCGCGATCACGCCCGGGCGACCCGACCGGAGCTGACCCGGCCGACGATGCTCCTGCCGGAGACCGCCCACTCGAGCTTCCACAAGGCGGCGGCCTACTTCGACGTCGAGGCGATCGAGGTGGCGGTCGACCCGAAGAGCTTCGCGGCGGACCTCGACGACATGCGCGCGAAGATCGACGAGCGGACCATCCTGCTCGTCGGGTCCGCCCCCGGTTACGCCCACGGCGTCATCGACCCGATCGAGGCCATCGGTCAGCTGGCGATCGAGCACGACCTGCTCTTCCACGTCGACGGTTGCATCGGCGCGTTCCTGCTGCCCTACCTCGAGCGGCTCGGCGACGAGATCCCGCCTTTCGACTTCCGGGTGCCGGGCGTCAGCTCGATCTCGATGGACCTGCACAAGTTCGCCTACGCCCCCAAGGGCGCGTCCGTGGTGCTCTACCGGGACGCCGAGCTCCGGCGTCACCAGTACTTCGCGTGCGCGGCGTGGAGCGGCTACTCGGTGGTCAACTCGACCATTCAGAGCACCAAGAGCGCGGCGCCCCTCGCCGGCGCGTGGGCGGTGATGCGCTTCCTCGGCGACGAGGGCTACCTGAAGATCGCGAGCGAGCTCCGCGAGGGCACGACGGCGCTGGTCGACGGGCTCCGGAAGATCGAAGGCCTGAAGGTGCTCGGCGAGCCGCAGATGGGCCTGGTCGCGGCGACGGCTGCCGATGGGGTGCAGCTCCCGATCTTCCGCCTCGCGGACCGGATGCAGGAACGCGGCTGGTACGTGCAGCCGCAGCTCGGCTACCGGAACAGCCCGCACAACCTCCACTTCCAGATCGAGCCGAGCAACGCCGGCAAGGTCGGCGAGATGCTCGCCGTGCTCGCCGAAGAGGTCGCGAACATGACCGGCGAGTCCGACCTCGCGCCGGCCCCGCTGCTGCAGATGGCTGCATCGCTGAAGCCCGAGGACATCCGCATGCGCTTCAACGAGCTGATGGCCATGGCCGGCTCCCCCGGTCCGGGCGAGCTACCGAAGGAGCGCGCGCTGGTGAACGAGGTCATGAACGCTCTGCCGGCGGAGACGCGGCAGGAGCTGCTGAAGGCCTTCCTCGGTCAGATCTACACTCCGTAGGAGCAACGCCGAAAGGCGTGCTCCCCCCCTCACCCTCACCCTCGCCCTCACCCTCACCCTGAACGAAGACTGAAGCTGATGCATGCACGGAACGAGACTGGTCACTCCCTGCAGGGAGAGGGTGAGGGTGAGGGAAGTCGTCGTCGCTTCGCGACTCCTCTCCGAATCGGGATCGCGCGCATCAACAACGAGACGAACGCCTTCTCGCCGGAGGCGACGCAGCTCGACGACTTCGAGCGCTTCCACCTCCTCGACGAGGCGGCGCTCGCGAAGGCGACCGGGCGCTTCCGGGCCGAGCTCCCAGGGCTCGCGCTGAACGCCGAGCTCTCGGGTGCCCGACGCGCCATCGAGCGCGCGGGCGCCGAAGCGGTGCCGCTGATGAGCGCGTGGGCGCTTCCCTCCGGTCCGCTCGCGACATCCGCCGAGGAAGCCCTCGTCGAGCGTTTGCTGGCTGCGATCGACCGCGCCGGACCGCTCGACGGGCTCTACCTCGCGCTCCACGGCGCGATGCGCAGCGAGGCTGGGGGCGAACCGGAGGAGCGCATCCTCCAGGCCGTTCGCCGCGCACACCCCGACCTGAAGATCGCGGTGAGCTACGACCTGCACGGCCAGATGACCGCGCCGAAGGTCCACCTTCCCGATCTGGTCACGGCCTACCGGACCAACCCGCACCGCGATCTCCGCAAGGTCGGCAAGCGCACCGCCGAGCTGCTCGTGCGCGCGCTTCGCGGCGAGGTCCAGCCGACCATCGCGTGGCGGACGCTCCCGCTGGTCTTCGGCGGTGGGTCGACGCTCGACTTCATGATGCCGATGCGCCGCGTGTTCCGGCTGATGAAGAAGATGGAGAAGGACCCGCGCGTGCTCTACGTGAGCGCGTTCACCGTGCACGTCTGGAGCGACTCTCGGGACCTCGGCTGGAGCGCGGTCGTGACGACCGACGGCGACCAAGCGCTCGCGGAGCGCCTCGCCGAAGAGATCGCCGACGCGCTGTGGTCGGTCCGCGACGTGCCGGGGCCCGATCTGCACTCGCCGGCCGAGGCGTTCGCGCTGGCCGAGCGATCCACCTTTGCGCGCAAGACCGGAGCAGTCTTCTTCTCCGACACCGGCGACACGGTCGGAGCCGGCGCGCTCGGGGAGAGCACGCACGTCCTGGCGGAGGCGCTCCGCCACCCCTCCCTCACCACCTACGTGCCCATCCGCGACCGCGAGGTCGTCGGCGAGCTCTTCGACCGCTCGCTGGGAGAGCAGGTAGCCGTGGAGGTGGGAGGCAAGCTCGCGCCCGAAGCCCACGCACCGCTGGCGCTCGAGGGGCGGCTGATCCACCGCGGCGAGTCGGAGTACTTCGGTCGCCACGTCACCATCGACGCCGGCCCCGCGAAGGTCATCGTCACCGAGCAGGCGCCCTACACGCTCAAGCCGAGCTTCTGGACCGACGCGGGCCTCTCACCGTGGAAGGCCGACGTGATCGTCGTGAAGAGCCTCTTCCACTTCCGCATCTATCACGTGCACATCGCTCGGAAGTACGTGGGTGTCCGCAGCGGCGGCACCACCGACTTCGACGCCTTCCGCACCGTGGACTTCCACGAGGAGGTCCACCCCATCGACGCGGTCGACGACTGGCGACCCGCGGACCGGCGACGCCGCGCGCCGGAGCAGAGCGCTCAGCGCGTGCGGTCGACCGTGTAACCGACGTTCCGGAGGCGAGCGAGAATGCCCTCTGGACCCACGAGGTGTCCGAGCCCCACGGCGATGAACGCGTCGCCCTGGACCAGCTCCTCCTGGAGCGGCGCCATCCACGCTTCGTTGCGGCGGTCGATGAGCGCCGCGTGGAACTCGGGCGCCATCTCGCGCTCGTCCGGGTCGAGGAGGATCATGCCGATGCGCGCCAAGTCGGCCGAGCGGTAGGCCTCGAGCAAGAGCTCGAGCTCGTTCTGTCCGGCCTGCATGCCCTCGATCATGTCGCTCACCATTCGCGCGACCTCGGCGTCCGGCGGGGACGCCAGCGCGTTCACCTGATCCTGCACGGTCTCGAGCGGGCGCATGGTCACGCCCACCTCACCGGCCATCCGGAAGAGGGTCATGTCCATGCCCTCGGGCGGCGCGCCGTCGTGCATCCGGCCGACCACGGTCTGGAGCAGCATCAGCATGGTGAACCACGGACGGAGCGTCCGGAGCGTCTGCTCGTTCATCGTGGTGTTCAGCTGGTTGGCGATCTCGTGCCAGACCCCGGGCGTGTAGAGCTGGTCCTGGCGCTCGCCCTCCGGGAGCCGCGCCGCGGCGAGCATCACCGCGGGGTCGACGTCGGACGGGTCGATCTCCAGCATCACCACCCGCGCGTTCGCGGCCGCGTCCTGGAGCCGGGGAGGCAGCGCCTCGTCCAGCGTCACGCCGACGTGAATGGTGCCCATGATGTGGCTCGTCTTGCCGTCCTTGCTCACCTCCCAGACGAAGGGCTCCTCGGTGATCCGAGCGACCGTGGGGGCCTCGGTCTGCTCGGCGACGGGCGCCTCGCCACCTTCGTCCTCGTAGGTCGGCCTCCGGATCTCGCGGCTCGAGCAGCCGAGCGAGAGGAGGAGGGCCACCAGCCACGTCAGGGCCGGCGCGGAGAGCTTCGCAGCGCGCATGGCGGAACCGTGCCCAAACACGGCCTCACCGGCAACCTCACTCCGGTGGGGAGTCGAGCGCGGCCTTGGCCACGTCGTAGGAGAAGCCCGCGCGGGCCAGGGCGGCCAGCTCCTTCTGCCGCCGCTCGGGGTCTCGCCCGAAGCGTCGGCGCTTCACGAGCTTGTCGGCCGCCGCGCGCTCCGCGTCGCGATCCTCTTCCCCGAGCGCCTCGTCGGCGAGCTCGCGGTCGATGCCCTTCTCGGCCAGCTTGGCCTGAATCTTCCGTCGCGACGCTCCGCGCCGGCGCATCGCCTTCGCCTTGTCGACCGCGAACTTCGCGTCGTCGAGATAGCCCCAGCCCTCCATCTTGCCGAGGACCTCCTCGATCCACTCATCGGCTTCGGGGGGAGGCTCCTCTTCGCGGCGGCGGGCGTCGCGATCGACCCGTCGACGGAGCACCCGCGCGAGCTGCGCTCGGCTCGCGCCGCGCTGGCTCAGGTAGCGGAGGGCCGCCGCCTCGAGCGCCTTGCGGTCGACGGGCTTGCGCCGCTTGGCCACTCAGGCGTTCAGGAGATTGCGGAGCTGCTCGACCAGCTGGGTCTCGGCCTTCTGGGCTTCCCCGTCGACGGCCGCGGCACGCTCGACGGCTGCCAGGAGCTGGCCCCGCGCCTCGTCGGAGAGGGCCTGGACCCGCTCCTCGACCGGGCTGTCCACGTCGATGCCACGAAGCGCCTCCTTGCGGGCGTCGCCCTGGAGGCCGAGCTCGTCCATCACGCGATCGAGGTGGTCACGCTCGGCGTCTCCGAGGATCCCATCGCTGATGAGGACCTGCCCCACGATCTGAACGAACCGCTTCTGGTCATCGGGTGTCACGGCGCAAATCCTGGCACCAGAGGCCCTTGGGTTCAAGACCCGTGACCGGCCGGTCGCGTCGCGTTGAAGCAGACCGGGCCGAATGCGAGACTGAGGTCATGAAGACCGTTCACGAGGGCTACACCCCGACCACGCCTCGGATCCGCTACTGGCAGTCGGGCGCCGAGGGGCCCCGGCTGCTGATGGTGATGGGCTTCTCGATGCAGGGCGACATCTGGAAGCCGCAGGTCGAGGACCTGATGCGCGACCACCAGGTGGGGTACTTCGACAACCGCGGCATCGGTCACAGCGAGAAGGACAGCCGGCTCTGGACCATGCGCGACATGGCCCAGGACACCCTCCGGGTGGCCGACGCGCTGGGCTGGGACGACTTCCATCTCTGCGGCGTCTCGATGGGCGGGATGGTCGTGCAGGAGCTCGCCTGCGAGTGGCCCGAGCGGGTCCGGAGCCTGACTCTGATCGCGACCCACGAGGGTGGCCGCGGCATGAAGTGGCTCCCCTCGGTGCACGCGCTGAACGTCTTCCTGCGCGCGAACAGCGGTCCGCGCGAGAAGCGGCTCCATGCGCTGCGCGAGCTCCTCTACCCGGCCGAGTTCCTCGCGACGGTGGACCAGGCGGCGATGGACCAGCGGATGGGCGAGCAGCTCGGGCGACCCGCCGAGCGATCGACCGTGCTGGCGCAGCTCCACGCGATCCTGCGGCACTCCACCGGCAAGCGGCTGACCGCCTTCCGGAAGCCGACGCTGATCATCAAGCCGAGCCAGGACATCCTCGTGCCGCCGCACAACAGCGACCGGCTCCGTCGGCGGCTCGCGCACGCCAGGCTCCTCGAGCTCGAGGACGCCGGCCACGGCGCGGTCTTCCAGAAGGCGCGCGAGATCAACGAAGCGATCCGCGCCCACGTGGCCGCCGCCGAAGGGCGGGAAGCCACGAGGGCGACCGACCGCGCGACCGCGTGACGCTCAGCGCGGCGAGGCGGCGATGTTGCCGCCGTCGACCGTGAACACGCTGCCCGTGGTGCTCTTGGCGAGCGCGAGCGAGAGGAACGCGCCGGCGACGTCCTCGGCCGTCACCTCGCGCTTCAGGAGGTTCGAGCGGAAGTAGGCGTCCGCGTCGAGGCCCCGCGCCTTGGCGCGCTCCTCGACGAAGGCCGGAGGCAGGAGACCGGTGCGGATCCGGTCGGCGTTCACCGCGTTGACCCGGATGCCGACCTCGCCGTTCTCGAGGGCCAACTGCTTCATCAGCGCGATCACGGCCGCCTTCGGGATCGCGTAGGGACCGAAGTCCTTGCCCGGGTTGAAGGCCGCCTTCGACGCGTTGAAGAGGATGAACCCACCGAAGCCCTGGGCGCGCATGACCTTCACCGCCTCCTGAGCGATGACGTGGTGCGCGAAGAAGTTCACCGCGAAGCTCTGCTGGAGGAGCTCGTCGTCGAGCGTGTGGAGCGCGCCCTGCGGAGCGAAGCCCGCGTTGGACACGACCCCATCGACTCCGCCGAAGACCTTCACGCACTGAGCGAGCGCCGCGCGGAGGGCCGAGGCGTCCGAGACGTCGAGAGCGACGTGGGCCGCGGCGAGCTCCTGGGCGACCTTCTCGAGCGCCTTCGGCTCGCGATCGATCAGGAAGAGCGTGGCCCCCTCGGCCGCGAAGAGGCGCGCGGTGGCCTCGCCGATGCCGCTCGCCGCGCCGGTGATCACCACGACCTGTCCATCGAAGCGCTTCGGCTGCTTCTTGCCGAGCTTGGCCTGCTCCAGGCTCCAGTACTCCATGTCGAAGACGTCACCGAGGGGGAGCACCTCGTAGGTCCCCACCGCCTCGGCGGACTCGATCACGTCGATGCAGTGCTCGTGCAGGTCGGCGGCGACGCGCGCGGCCTTCGGGGTCGTGCCGACCGTGACCATGCCGACGCCGGGGATGAGGACCACGCGGGGATCGGGATCGAGCGCCACGACCTCGCGCCCCTTCTTCGCCGCCTCTGCCTTCACGTAGGCACGGTAGTCCTTCCGGTAGCGAGTGAGCGCGGCGTCGATCGCCCGATCGATCGCGGCATCGTCCATGGACGGCTCGAGCTCGAGCACGAGCGGAACGCGCTTGGTCCGAATCACGTGGTCGGGCGTCGGAGTCCCGCGCTGAGACACGTCGTCCAGGTCCTCGCGACCGAGGTATGCGTCGATGACGGGGGTGCTCCGGCGATGGAGCAGGTAGTGCACCTGCCGGTCCCCTTCGGTCCCGAGCGCACCGCGGAGCCGGGGCGCGATGCGCGCCCAATCCAAGGTCGGGACCGCGCGGCGCGGCACTCCGAGGGTCGATCGGCGCGTCGCGATGTAGCGCTCGGCCGCGTCGACCGCGCGTACGTGGCGCTCGTAGCTCTCCTTGGCGGTGTCCGCGAAGGTGAAGAGACCGTGCTTGAGGAGCACGAGCCCCTCGGCGTCCGGATGGGCTTCGGCGACCTCGGCGGCGAGCTTCGCGAGCGCGAAGCCGGGCATCACGTAGGGGACGAGCGGAAAGCGATCGCCGAAGACCTCCGCGCAGATCGCCTCGCGCTCGGGCTGATCGACCAGCGCCAACACCGCGTCCGCGTGCGAGTGGTCGATGAACTTCGCGGGCAGGAACGCGTGGAGCAAGGTCTCGACGGAAGGGTTCGGGGACGACGCGTCGAGCAGGCGAGTACGCTGCGCGTTGACCATGTCCTCGTCGCTCAGAGCCTCACGAGCGCGGAGCTGCGCGAGGCTCCCGAGGCGGACGGCGGGAAGGCCGGGCGGCTCGATGTCGCCGAGGTCCCAGCCCGAGCCCTTCACGCAGAGCACGTCGACCTCTTCACCGGTGTCGTCCTTCAGGCGCGTCTTGACCGACGTGTTCCCGCCGCCGTGGAGCACCAAGGTGGGCTCCCGACCGATCAGGCGCGAGGAGTAGACCCGGAGCGCCAGATCCTCGTTGACTCGCTCACTGTCGGCCCACCGCTCGACGGCGGCGCGGGCGTCTTCTTCGGACCACTTGCTCTCCATGGCCGCGGAGCATGACCGACCGGAGGACCCTCGCGCCAGCGACAACCTGGAGGACGTCGAACCGGCGTCGCCCTTCCCTTCGCGGGCGCAGATGTGCGAGATCCATGAGCCATGAACGAGCCCGCGCAGATCATCGTCTTCGGCGCCACCGGCGACCTCGCCCGCCGCAAGCTCTACCCCGCTCTGGCGCACCTCGCCGAGGACGGGCACCTGAAGCACGCCTCGCTCATCGGGGTCTCGCGGCGCCCGCGTACCGACGACGAGTTCGCGAGCACGGTACGGGAGTCGGCGGGAGACCTGGCCCATCACCTCGAGGGCCTGCCGATCGCCTACGTCTCGGCCGACGTCACCGACGAAGCATCGATGAAGGCGCTCTGCGATCGGCTCGACGCGATGCCCGGCGGCGCCAAGGCCGGCCGGCTCTTCTACCTCTCCCTCGCGCCGAGCCTCTTCGCCTCGGCGGTGGAGGGTCTGGCCGCGGTCGGACTCATACACCAGCACGAAGAGGAGAAGGAGGCGTGGCGCCGGGTCGTCGTCGAGAAGCCCTTCGGTCACGACCTGCCGAGCGCACGCGCCTTGAACGCCGAGCTGCACGAGCACCTCCGGGAAGAGCAGCTCTATCGGATCGATCATTACCTCGGGAAGGAGACCGTGCAGAACCTGCTCGGCTTCCGCTTCCACAACGCGATCTTCGAACCGCTCTTCAACCGGCACCACGTGGAGCTGGTCCAGATCACCCAGAGCGAGCCGCTCGGAATGGAAGGCCGTGGAGCCTTCTACGAAGAGGTCGGTGCCCTGCGCGACGTGGTGCAGAACCACCTGCTGCAGGTCCTGACGCTCGTCGCGATGGAGCCGCCGGTGTCGCTCGAGCCGGAGGCGATTCGTGGCCACAAGGTCGACGTGCTCCGCGCGCTCCGGGTCATGTCGCCCGAAGACGTGGAGCGGGACACCGTCCGTGGTCAGTACGTCGCGAGCGAAGGCAAGGCCGGCTACCTCGAGGAAGAGGGCGTCTCCGCCGACTCTTCCACCGAGACCTTCGTCGCGGTGCGCGCTCAGATCGACTCCTGGCGTTGGGCGGGCGTGCCCTTCCTGCTTCGGCACGGCAAGCAGCTGCCTCGGAAGCTCACGGAGGTGCAGATCCAGTTCCGAACCCCGGCGCTCCAGCTCTTCAACCGCCCGGAGGGGATGAGCCAGTCGGAGCTTCGACGGAAGCTCGAGGCCGGCGAGCTCTGCGCGCGGCGGCCGAACGTGCTCACGCTGGGCATCCAGCCGAGGGAAGGCATCCAGCTGAGCTTCGGCATGAAGCGGCCCGGACCTGCGATGATCATGCAGCCCGCCGAGCTCGACTTCGACTACGAGGAGACCTTCGGAAGCCAGTTCGCTCCGGCGTACGAGCGACTCATCCTCGACGCGATGCGCGGCGACCCGACGCTCTTCCTTCGCGCCGACGAGGCCGAGGCCGCGTGGGAGTGGACCGACGCGATCCGCGACGGCTGGGCCGGCGGTGCCAGCCCCATGCGCACCTACCCCGCGGGGAGCTGGGGCCCGGAGGAGTGTCACGAGCTCTTCCGTGGGTGCGAAGGGGGCTGGACTCGAGGCCCACGCGGGTGAGCCCCGGGGTGACGGACTTGGAGCTCCACGTCAGCGCCGACCCGCTCGCCGCGGCGACGGCCGCGTTGGTCGCCGCCCTGCGCGAAGCGGACGACGCGAACGGCGCGCCCCGGCTGGCCATCGCGGGTGGGAGCGCGGCTACGGCGATCCGAGGAACCCGCGAAGCGGTGGGCGATCTCTGGCGACGGGTGCGGCTGACCTGGACCGACGAGCGCTGCGTCCCGCTGAGCGCGCAGGACTCGAACCGTGGAAGCGCTCAGCGGGACGGATCGTTGAGCGAGAAGACCCCGGTCGCGATGGAGCTGCCCCTCTTCGAGACCGGCGAGGCTCCGGAGGACGCCGTCCGCCGCGTGAGTGAAGCGCTCGGTCGCGACTTCGACGCCGGTCTCGACGTGCTGCTGCTCGGCATGGGCGGCGACGGACACATCGCGTCGCTCTTCCCGAACCGGCCGCCGCCGGAGGGTCTGGTCGCCCACGTGCCGAACAGCCCCAAGCCCCCTTCCGATCGCATCACGCTCACGGTGAAGATCCTCTCCACCGCGCGACGCGCGATCCTGCTCGCGACCGGCGAGGGGAAAAGGGAAGCGCTCGCGCGACTCGCCGCCGGAGACCCGCTTCTCCCGGCCACGCGGCTGCGCGGACTCGCGGTGTTCACCGACCAAGACGTCCGTCACTGAGCGTCGCTCGCGCGCGCCTCGGTTGCGGAAGTGCGATCGAATCCTTATCGTTGTCGCACAGAGCACGCGCGCGCGGACGCACGATGTTTCACTCGTGACCCGCGCTTCGGAACTGCGCGTCGCGATCTCCACAACGCGACGTGACTCCGGCGGGCAGAGCGGGGTCGAGCCCCGCGTTGCATGGCGACGTGTTCGAGCGCGCGGGATGTCCTCGCGCGTCGACAGTCGAAAGGAGAAACATTGGGACGACGATTCCGAGGAAAGGTCCGCCCTGAGAGGCCCGAGCACCGTGTCAACCGACACATTCGATTCCCGCAGATCCGCGTGATCTCACCCGACGGTGAGGCGCTCGGCGTGATGAGCCCCGACGAGGGCCGCGCCGAAGCGAAGAAACACGGCATGGATCTCGTGGAGGTCTCTCCCCACGCGCGACCGCCGGTCTGCCGCATCATGGACTACGGCAAGTTCAAGTATGAGAAGAAGAAGCAGCGGCAGGCATCGAAGGGCTCACAGCCGAGCGTCAAGACGGTGCAGATGCGCCCGAAGACGGATGACCACGATCTCGAGACCAAGCTCTCTCGCGCGCGCCGCTTTCTCGAGCGCGGCGACAAGGTGAAGCTGGTCATGCGGATGCGTGGACGTGAGCGCGCCTACCCGGAGCGATGGATCGAAATGATGCGCGAGCACTTCCACGACGCGCTCGCCAACTTCGGTCGGATCGCCAGCAAGCCCTCCCAGCAGGGCCGCGTCATCTCGATGGTCGTCGAGCCCGCCTGACGAGCTCCGCGACGCGAAGAGCCCCCGTTGCCCCCGGCAGCGGGGGCTTTTTCGTGGTGGAGCGCTCCCGTCCGCGATCACGGCTGGCCCGAGGGTCCAATCCGGGCTAGCAGCGAGGCATGGCGGAACAACACCTCTCCGTTGGCCCGAGAGGGCCCAGCTACCACGGCACGACCCTGGAGCAGCACGTCCAGATCGCACAGCGGAAGTACCCCGGTGCGACCGGTGACCTGACCGGGCTCTTCGCGCAGATCTCGCTCGCGGCGAAGATCATCTCGAGCCAGGTGAGCAAGGCCGGCCTCGCGAACGTGCTCGGCCTCACCGGGACGACGAACGTGCAGGGCGAGGAGGTGAAGAAGCTCGACATCTTCGCCAACGAGGTGCTCGTCCGCTGCGTGCAGCAGGGCGGTCACGTCTGCGTGATGGGCAGCGAAGAGGTCGCCGACCCGATCGCGATCTCCCCCGAGTTCCCACGAGGCAAGTACGTCCTCCAGTTCGACCCGCTCGACGGGTCGGGCAACATCGACATCAACGCGTCGATCGGGACGATCTTCTCGATTCACCATCGGACCTCCACCGGACCGGGCGCGGGCAATCTGAACGACTGCCTCCAGTCGGGGAACGCGATCGTGGCTGCGGGCTACGTGATCTACGGCTCGTCGAACATGTTCGTGTACTCGTGCGGCGATGGCGTCCATGGGTTCACCTTCGACCCAGCCATCGGCGAGTTCTTCCTCTCGCACGAGAACATGCAGATCCCCGAGCGAGGCGACACCTACTCGGTGAACGAGGGCAACTACCACAAGTGGGCCGGGGGCGTTCAGCGCTGGGTCGACTGGGTGAAGAAGCCCGAGGGCGACCGGAAGGCGTACCGCCTCCGCTACATCGGGGCGATGGTCGCGGACCTCCACCGCACCCTCCTGCGCGGAGGGATCTTCGCGTACCCGGCCGACGCGAAGAACGCGTCGGGCAAGCTCCGCCTGCTCTACGAGGCGTCGCCCTTCGCGTTCCTCGTCGAAGCGGCCGGCGGCGCCGCCGTCGATGGAACCAGCGCCGAGGGTGGTCGCATCCTGGACATCGAGCCGACGAAGCTCCACCAGCGGACGCCGCTCTACATCGGCAGCAAGGCCGACGTGGCGGACGCCCTCCGCTTCGTCGCGGGCTGACTACTTCGTGAGCTGCGCGGAGTAGCTCTCCGCGCTCGCTTCTTCGTTGCGATCGGTCGCGGGCGGCGGCTCCGGTGAGAGCGCCGACACCGCCCGATGGAGCTCTTCGTCCATCGGCACCTCGAGCGATTGGAGCGCCGGCTCCAGCTGCTCGAGGTCACGCGCGCCGAGGAGCGGCGCGGTCACCGCCGGATGCGCGGCGACCCAAGCGACGGCGAGGCTGACCGGATGGATCCCGCGGTCCCTGGCGAGCGCCGTGAACGCCCCCGCGGTGTGGAGGTCGCCATCGCGCCCGTAGCGAACGGCGTACATCGGGTCGTCCACGATGCGGCCCGAGTCGGGGAGGCGCTGCGCGCCGTACTTGCCCGCGAGCAGACCGCCACCGAGCGGCGAGTAGGGAAAGACGCCGAGGCCCTCGGAGCGAGCCATCGGCAGCAGCTCCACCTCCGCCTGGCGCTTCACCAGGTTGTACATCGGCTGAATGGCGACGAAGGGGCTGAAGCCAGCGGCGCGCTGGATGCCCAGACCCTTCATCACCTGCCAGGCAGCGAAGTTGCTCGCGGCGGGATAGAGGATCTTGCCGTCGCGGACGAGGTCCTCGAGCGCGCGCAGCGTCTCGTCGAGCGCGGTCTCGTCGTCGAAGCGGTGCAGATAGAAGAGCTCGATCCGATCGGTGTCGAGCCGGGTCAGGCTGGCCTCGACCGCGCGCACCAGGTGGTAGCGCGAGCTCCCCCGAGCGTTGGGATCGCGGCCGGTCGGGAAGTAAGCCTTGGTCGCGAGGACCACCTCGTCTCGCTCGGACGCGATGAGCTTCCCGAGGATGACCTCGGAGCGGCCCTTGGCGTAGACGTCGGCGCAGTCGAAGACGTTGATGCCGACCTCGCGGCATCGGTTGTACATCGCCTTGGAGACGGACTCGTCGGCTTCGCGGCCGAAGCTCATCGTACCGAGGGCGAGCGGAGAGACCTTGAGGCCGGTGCGGCCGAGCGGTCGGTAGTCGAGGGCGTCGCTCATCGGATCCTCACTCGCCTTCCGGTGTCATCGGGCCGAGGCCGCCGTACCGGGAGCGCATGGCGGTGTCCATGCCGCGGGCTCCCGTGATCTCGCCGAGCACGGTGGCCCCTTCGGTCGCGGTGCGCGAGTAGGTGTCCAGGTCCACGTGGTAGAGGCCGAAGCGCGGCTCGTAGCCTTCGGCCCATTCGAAGTTGTCCATCAGGCTCCAGTGGTAGTAGCCGCGGACGTCGACGCCCTCGGCGCGCGCGCGCTCGATCTGCTCGAGCGAGCGCACGACGTGCTCGGCCCGGCGCGCGCCCACCTCGGTGGCGATCCCGGACTCCGTGACGGTGAGCGGCAGGTCCGGCCAGCGGCTCGAGAAGTCGGCGAGCACGTTGTAGAGGCCCGGCTCCCAGTACTCGTAGCCCATGGCAGGAACCCAGTGGGTGTCGTCGTCCGGGTCTAGACACGCGCCGAGATCGAACGCGCCGAAGCAGGGCGTGACCTCGAGGACCGGCACGACGCCCGGCTCGCTCGTGACGCCGGCGCGGAAGTAGTACTGCACACCGAGAAAGTCGAGCTTCCCCGCCCAGTCGGCGTGGGTCTCCTCGGCTTCGCCGTCCAGGTCTGCGTCGAAGGTGCCGTCTCGGATCGAGTCGGGCACGAGATGGTGGTAGACGTAGCGAACCTTCTCGACGGCTTCGAGGTCCTGGGGCCGCGTGCTCGGGTTGCCGCGCCAGGCGGGCGCCCACTCGGCGACGGAGAGGGTCAGCCCGACGTGCGCCGCGACGCCATCACCGTCGGCGTCGACGGTGTCGGCCTCGAGGATCGCGTCGTAGATCGCCGCGTGCGCCGCCATGAAGTTGCGGACGGTCGCCATGAACGCCTCGAAGTCGTTCAACAGCAGGTTGCGACCGGGCGGGAAGATCTGCAGCCCGTAGCTCGCCAGGATGTAGTTCACCGGCTCGTTGATGGTCGCCCACTCGTCGACGCGGTCGCCGTACTCCTCGGCGAGGAGACGCGCGTGCTCGGCGAGCTCCTCGATGATCAGCGGACCGCCTTCCGGGTGGTGCCAACCGCAGAGATCGGTGTCGCTCGGGGTGCACCCTTCGGGCCCGTCGTCGCGGAAGTCGTCCGCCCAGATCGGGTTCGAGAAGTGGTGGACCGTGAGCATCGGCTTCACGCCGCCGGCGACGAGCGCGTCGATGACGTCCGAGTAGTGCTGGACCGCCGCGTCGTCGATGGTGTCCCGGCTCGGCTCGATGCGAGACCACGATGGGTTGAAGCGGTAGGCGTCGAGGCCCATCTCGGTCACGAGCGCGACGTCCGCCTCCTGGCGGGTGTAGCCCTCGACCGCGGCCCCGACGAACTCGCCGTTGCCCTCGCCGCCCATCGCCGTGGGAAGGGTCCAGAACCACCAGTCGCTCTCGTCGTTGGCGTCCTCGATCTGCGCGGCGGCGGTCGCGGCTCCGAAGGTGAAGCTGCCCTCTCCCATGGCGCCGGCGACCGGGCCTTCGACGGGGAAGGTGATCGGATCCGGGGGCGGGCCCATGTCGATCGGACCACCGTCGGGCGGTCCTGCGTCGTCCATGGGGGTGCCGTCGTCGTCGCCGCAGGCGATGGCCAGGAGCAACAAGATCGAAGTGAAGCGCATCGCTCGATCATAGCGCGATGGGTGGTTCGCGCCGGTGCCGGAGCGCACGCGTCGCGCACCTGACGCGTCGAAGCCCACACCGAGGCGTGGGCTTCGAGGAAGGAACCGGGTTCGCTTCAGAACGCGCTGCGGCGGAGCCCGTCGGCGGCGGCGCTCTCGTCGCCACCCTCGGCCGCCTCTTCCTTGTTCAGCTCCACCACGAAACCATCGACGCGGAACTGGACCGCCAGGTTCACCTGGGTGTTCTCATTGAAGAACATGTTCTCCGCACGGGTGCCCTCGCTGTCGGGGTGGAACGCGAGGGTGCTGTAGCCCGCCGTCACCGTCATGTAGGAGGTGACGTCGTAGCCGAAGCTGAAGCTGAAGCTGGTGAGCTGGCGCCAGTGGGTGGGGCTCTCGTCACCGAGGCACACCAGGCCGGAAAGGGTCTGGACGCAATCCGTGCCAACGCCGTCACCCTTGTTCCAGATGGCCGTGTAGCTGAGGTTGATCTGCCAGCCGGCGGCCGGGATGAGGGTGCCGAAGATGCCGGCGCTCACCACGTGGCGAATGGGGGTGGCGGTACCCGGCACGACATTGCAGTCGCTGCTCGAGTTGCTCTGGAAACCGGTGCCGCTGCTGGTGCCGGGGGAGATGGCGAGCTCACAGGGGAGAGCGTCGGTGCCGCCGCGGACGGCGCCTCGCGTGCTGACCGCACCGTTCTGCCCGCCGGCCCAGTAGGTGTAGCTCATGCCGCCGCCGAGAATGAGGCCACCGAGCACGGGGATCGGCTTGATCAGGAGGAGCCGACCGCCGGGGCCGACGTAGCGCTCCGCGCCGCGGGAGATGGGGCTCGTGCCCACCGAGACCAGCGCGGAGGGGATGATGAGCGTCCCGCCGGGCTTCCACGGGAGGGTGTAGGTGGCGTCGAACTGGAGGTCGCCCCACCAGAGGTAGCGGTTGCCGGTCGTGAAGTCGGCCTCGGTCCACTCGATGCTGAGCGGGATGCGGAGACCGAGCGAGAGACCGTTCGAGAAGTTGTAGCGGGGGATGGCGCTCAGCGACCACCCGTACGTCGGGTTCTTCGTCAGGTCGTACTGGTCGGCGTAGAGACCGACGGTGAAGGTCTGGCTGAAGTTGATCGGAAGCGCCCAGGGCAGACCGGAGTTCGGGTTCGCCTGTGCGAGACGGTCGGCGGTGTCCTGCTCGCCGGGGCCACCTTCGCCATCCTCGCCGCCGCCCGCGCCAGCTGCGCCGCCGCCCGCGGCGGCCTCCTCTTCCTGCATGTCTTCGGCGGCGTCCTCGACGGGAGCGCCAGCCGCGGCAGCCTGCGTGGTCGGAGCGGGAGTCGTGACCGCACCGGTCGCGCCGGCGGCCGACTCGGGCGGGTGAACCACCTCGGGCCCCGTGATCTCGCCCGGACCTTCGGTCTCACCCTCCTCGTCCTCGCCTTCGTCGGACACCTCCGGCTCCGGCTCGTCCGACACCTCGGGCTCCGGCTCGTCCGACACCTCCGGCTCCGGCTCGTCCGACACCTCGGGCTCGGGCTCGACGTCGGGGGCCTGGGCGAAAGCGCTCTGCGGAAGGAGCAAGAGCAACGAAGCGAAAAGGAAGGATACGTGCTTCACGAGTGTTCTCCGAAGGCGCGGGTCAGACCCGCGCAAGGGGCGTCTTCTCTGTCAGATGCGCCCCACTTGTCAACGCTGGGCCCCGTTGCGTGCGCGTGAGCGACGAACGGGGACGGGTGGGCGCGTCAGCGATTGCACACGCCCCACCCCGATGTGGGATGTCGACGCACTGCTTCGCAATCGTTGTGCCAGGAGCGTTGCAACGGACCCAACCCTCCGAGATCACTGGTGGTATCTGGGATCCGACCGCTCCAGGGCCTCGTGACACCCTCGCGCACCCCGTCGAAGGTCGGGTGAGACTCGACGTCACAGCTCGATTATTCCATTGATTTCGGCGACTTGAGCGGCGTGCGATCGTTGACGGGCTACCCCGGATGCCCCCGTAGGTGCGCAC
This sequence comes from Deltaproteobacteria bacterium, assembly GCA_017644045.1. GTDB lineage: Bacteria > Myxococcota_A > Polyangia > Polyangiales > Houyiibacteriaceae > UBA1660. Next base: position 459,270 of record JAEPMI010000003.1, on the reverse strand, counting down.
GGATGCCAGTTCTGGCAGGGTCCAGCGCATGGTCGGCATGAAACCCCTGGGCTTCGATCGTCGAGGCGAAGACGAGATGCGCGCTCGCGCGGAGAGCTTTCTCACGCAGATGCGGCGGCGGCGGAGCGTTCGCGCCTTCAGCCCGGACCCGATCCCGCTCGACGTCGTCGACATGTGCATCGAGACCGCGGCCCAGGCACCGAGCGGAGCGCACAAGCAGCCCTGGACCTTCGTGCTGGTCACCGACCCGGAGACGAAGACCAAGATCCGCGAGGCGGCCGAAGAGGAGGAGCGAGCCTTCTACGGTGGCCGCGCCTCCGACCAGTGGCTCGAGGATCTCCAGCCCTTCGAGACCGGCCCCGAGAAGCCCTTCCTGGAGATCGCACCCGCGCTGATCGTCGTGTTCGCGCAGCGGCACGGGGAGACCAAGAGCGACCGTCACTACTACGTGAACGAGTCGGTCGGGATCGCGGCGGGAATGCTGCTCGCGGCGCTCCACCAGGCGGGGCTCGCGACCCTCACCCACACGCCGAGCCCGATGGGCTTCCTCTCCGAGGTGCTCGGGCGGCCGGCGAACGAGCGGCCCTTCCTGCTCATTCCGATCGGCTATCCCGCCGACGACTGCCAGGTGCCGAACCTGGAGCGGAAGTCGCTCGACGAGGTCCGCATCCGGCGTTGATCAGCCCCGGTCGAGCAGCTTCTCGAGCACGAGCGCGAAGATCTCTTCGTCGACCGGCTTGGGCATGAAGGCCCGGGCGCCCAGAGCGCGCAGGAGCGGCCAGTCGGCCGCAGAACCGTTGGCAGTGAGGATCACGGCCGGGGGGGCATCCTCGACGACGGCCCGAAGCTGGGCGAGGAGCTCCACGCCGTTCATGTCCGGCATGGCGAGCTCCACCAGCACCAGGTCGGGCCGGCGCTTCGCTGCGCGCCGAAGCGCCGCGCTGCCGATCGCCGCCTGCGTGACGTGCGCGGCGGGGACGAGCTTCTCGATCACTTGCACGATCGCCGTGCGCTCGTCCCGGTCCGGATCGACCAGCAGGATTCGCAACCCCTCGGTCGCTTCCTCGTCGTCGGCGAGTGCCTCGCGGAGCTCCTGACGGAAGGTGGCGACGTCGGGCGTGCGTCGCTTGGGGTCTTTGTGGAGCGCGCGGAGAACGACCGAGTCGAGCCGCTCGAGACGCCCCGCGAGCTCGCTCGGCGGCGTGACCGGCGCGTGGAGGTGGCGCTGCATGACCAGGGACCGGTCGGGGCCGTCGAAGGGCGGGGAGCCCGTGATGAGCTCGTAGGCGAGGATGCCGAGCGCGTAGACGTCCATCCGGTGGGCGAGCTGGGGCCGCACGCGCGAGCGGATGTGCTCGGGTGCCAGGTACGCCGGGGTCCCGTCGATGCGCTTGGCCTGCTTCACGAAGTGGTCGACCGCCTTCACCAGGCCGAAGTCGGTCACGCCGATGCGGAACGCTGGGCCGACCACGATGTTGGCCGGCTTGAGATCGCCGTGGACCAGACCCGCCTCGTGGATCGCTTCCACCCCCATCGCGGTGCCGTCGAGGATCGTGACGACGTCGGTGACGCCGAGCGGCTCGGTCGCGGTCTCGAGCACCCGCGAGAGCGGCTCGCCCTGCAGGTACTGCATCACGAGGTAGGCGATCCCCTCGTGCATGCCGTAGCCGTAGATGGCGGCCACGTTCGGGTGGGTCACTCGCGCCATCGCGCGTGCTTCTCCGAGGAGATCCTCCGCGTCGCCGCGGTGGAGGAACTTGATGGCGACGTCGCGCTGGAGCGTCTCGTCGCGGGCGAGGACCGTGACGCCGAAGCCGCCCTCACCGAGCACCGAATGCACCACGTACTGATCGCCGACCCGGTCGCCGGGCGAGATGGCGGTCGCGCGCCCGCTGGACGGTAGAGCGGCGATGGCTTCCAGCACGGCGACCGCGGAGGGGTAGCGAGCGGCGGGGCGCTTCGCGAGCAAGCGCTCGAAGATCGGCCGGAGCCCACGCTCGACCTTCGCCAGGTCGGGCTGCGCGGTGCGGATGCGTTCGATGGCCACCTCCGCCGGGTCGCTCGGCGCGATGGCGACCGGCGGGTGGCCGGTGAGGTACCGATAGACGATGGCTCCCGCGCCGTAGAGGTCGCTGCGCTCGGTGGCCTGGATCGTCTCACCGGGCTCGTGGAGCGCGAAGAGCTCGGGGGCGACGAAGCCCGACGGCGGTGGTGCCGGACGCGGGATGGGACGGAGTGTGGCCGCGTCGGGTCCGACCGGGGTCGCCCGACCGGTGGACAGCAGGGTCACCTCGGTCAGCGTGCCCTGACCGCGCACCCAGAGCATGCCCGGGGTGAGCTCGCCGTTGGCGTGGCCACTCGAGTGCAGCGCGTGGAGCGCGCTCGCGAGCTGCGAGAGCAGGTGCAGCGCGACCGAGGCGCGCGGTCGGCGATCCGCCACCCATGCATCGAAGGGCTGGCCGCGAATGCCTTCGAGCACGACGAAGGGGCGAACGGCCGAGGAGTGGTCGGCGAGGAGCTTGGGGAAGGAGGGGTGCTGCAGAGACGAGAGGAGCTGCGCCTCACGGGTGAACGCCAGACGACGGGCGGGGTCGGGCTCGCCCTCCATGACCTTGATGAAGACCGCCGCATCGGTCTCCCGATCCACGCCGCCGTAGATCGCGGCCGCAGCATCGGCGAAGACCTTGCCGGTCGACTGATACCGCTCGTAGAAGGCGACGTTGCGCATGGCGCTCCACCGCCAGCGTACACCCGTCGCGCTCAGCCCGCGCGCAAGGCCTTGGCGACCTCGACCGCGCCGTAGGTCAGGATGCCGTCCGCGCCCGCTCGCTTGAAGCAGGTCAGGCTCTCGGGGAGGACCTTCGACCAGTCGAGCCAACCGCGCTCCGCGGCGCCTTTGAGCATCGCGTACTCGCCGCTCACCTGGTAGGCGTAGGTGGGCACGCCGAAGCGCTCTTTCACGGCTCGAACGATGTCGAGATAGGGCATGCCGGGCTTGACCATGACCATGTCGGCGCCCTCCTCGATGTCGAGGGCCACCTCGCGGAGGGCCTCGTCGCCGTTGGCCGGATCCATCTGATACGTGCGCTTGTCGCCCTTGCCGAGGTTGCCCGCGCTGCCCACGGCGTCGCGGAAGGGACCGTAGAAGGCGGACGCGTACTTGGCGGCGTAGGAGAGGATCGACACCTCGTGGTGGCCGGCCTCGTCGAGGCCGTCGCGGATGGCGCCGATGCGGCCGTCCATCATGTCCGAGGGGGCGATGACGTCGCAGCCGGCGTCCGCCTGGTTGACCGCCTGCTGGATGAGCACGGCGACGCTCTCGTCGTTGACGACGTAGCCGTCGCGCACGAGGCCGTCCTGGCCGTGGCTGGTGAAGGGGTCGAGGGCGACGTCGCAGACGATGCCGATGCCCGGGACGGCTTCTTTGAGCTTGCGGACGGCACGGCAGACCAGGTTGTCCGGGTCGAACGACTCCTCCGCGCCGTCGGTCTTCTTCTCCGCGGGTACGACCGGGAAGATCGCCACGGCGGGGATCCCGAGCTCGGCGGCCTCGCCGACCGCGTCGACCATCGGGCCGAGGCCGAGGCGCTCGACGCCGGGCATGGACGGGATCGCCTCGGTGCCATCGAGCTCGTGGACGAAGAAGGGCCAGATCAAGTCGTCGGCGGTGAGGGTGTGCTCGCGGGTGAGCCGGCGGGACCAGTCGTGACGGCGATTGCGCCGCATGCGGGTGCGCGGGAAAGGCATGGGCCGGAGAATGTATGATGCCGCGCCATGAAGCGAGCGTTGGCCAAGGGCACCTGGGTGATCACCGGCGCGGCGAGCGGCTTCGGCCGCGAGTTCGCCGAGCGGCTGGCCGATCGCGGCGAGCCGCTGGCGCTCTGGGACCGCGACGTGGAGGGCGCGAGAGAGACGCAGCGTCGCATCGGGCGTGCCCGGAGCGCGGTCTTCGAGGTCGACGTGACGGACCCCGAGTCGGTGGGCCGGGCGGCGGCCGACACCCGGCGCGAGCTGGGCGTCGTAGCGCACGCGATCCACTGCGCGGGCGTGCTGCGCGTGGGTTCGGCGAAGGTGGTGAGCGCTGCGGACTACGCCCTGATGATGAACGTGAACTACCTCGGGTCGGTGCACGTCGCGCAGGCCCTCCTGCCGCAGCTCGAGGAGGCGCAGGGCGGGCGCGCCACGCTCATGCTCACGGCGAGTGTCGCTGGGCTGCGCGGCTTCCCCGAGCTCGCCGGGTACTCGGCCAGCAAGTTCGCGGTGGTGGGCTTCGGTCAGGCGCTGCGCGACGAGCTGCTGGGGACGCGGGTGGACGTGAAGGTGCTCTGCCCTCCGCCGGGCGACACGCCGATGGTTCGAAACCTCGCGAAGGTCCCGCCGATCTACAAGCTCTCGAAGCTCTACAGCGCCGCGGAGATCGTCCAGGCGACCCTGAAGCAGCTCGGGCAGAGGGACTGGCTGATCCTGGTGGACCCGGGCAGCAAGGTGCTCCGCGCGGTGGACTCCGTCCTTCCGGGGGTGGTGGATCGCATCATCCGGCTCGCCGCACGCTGACGCGAAACGACGAACAAGAAGACGATCGTCCCTGCCGGGCGTGACGTTTCCGTCGTGGAACGCGGGGTGCGGGGTGCGTTAAGACGAAAAAGAAGACGATCGTCCCCGGGGGTTTGGTAGGACCGGGGGATGGTGCATCCGCTCGCGGGGAAGCCCGCTCCGAGAGAGTCCTGGATCGACGTGCCGGCGTTGATCGCGAGCTACTACACGATTCAGCCGGATTCGCGGGAGCGGGGGCAGAGGGTGAAATTCGGGACCAGCGGGCATCGGGGGTCGGCGCCGAAGGCGTCGTTCAACGAGGCGCACCTGCTCGCGGTGGCGCAGGCGGTCTGTGATCACCGGAAGGCGCGCGGGATCGATGGACCGCTCTTCGTGGGCAAGGACACGCACGCGCTGAGCACCCCCGCTTGGATCTCGGTGGTCGAGGTGTTGGTCGCCAACGGCGTGGACGTTCGGGTGGACGCGGCCGACGGCTACACGCCGACTCCGGCGGTGTCCTTCGCGATCCTCGAGTACAACCGAGGGCGCGAGAAGGGACTCGCCGACGGCATCGTCATCACGCCGAGCCACAACCCCCCGGGCGATGGCGGCATCAAGTACGACCCGCCCCACGGTGGTCCGGCGGGGGGCGAGCTGACCGCGGACATCGAGGATCGCGCGAACGAGTATCTCGCGGGCAAGCTCGATCAGCTCTTCCGGGTGCCCATCGCTCGGGGCCGGCTGGCCGTGACGGTCCACGACTACGTGACACCCTACGTCGACGCCCTCGGCGACGTGGTCGACATGGAGGCGATCGCGAGCGCTGGGCTGAAGCTCGGGATCGATCCGATGGGCGGCGCCGGCGTCGACTACTGGGGTCCAATCGCCGAGCGATGGAAGATCGATCTCGACGTCCTCAACCCCGAGGTGGACCCGACCTTCCGCTTCATGACGCTCGACCACGACGGCGTGATCCGGATGGACTGCTCGTCGCCCTACGCGATGGCGTCGCTGGTGGCACGCGCCGGTGACTACGATCTCTGCGTGGGCAACGACACCGACTACGATCGCCACGGCATCGTGGCGAGCGGCGCGCTGATGGCGCCGAACGACGTGCTCGCGGTCGCGGTCGACCACCTGCTCCGAACCCGCGGCTGGGCCGGCAAGGGCATCGGCAAGACGGTGGTGACCAGCGGTATGCTCGACCGGGTCGCGAAGGACCACGGGCGCGCGGTGGTCGAGACCCCGGTGGGCTTCAAGCACTTCGTCGATGGGCTGATGGACGAGTCGATCGGTTTCGGCGGCGAGGAGAGCGCGGGCGCGACCTTCCTGCGCAAGGACGGCCGCACCTGGACCACCGACAAGGACGGTTTCGTGATGGACCTGCTCCTCGCCGAGGTGATGGCGACCAGTGGCAAGGACCCGCAGACGGTCTACGACGGGCTCGCCGAACGCTTTGGCCGGCCGATCTACCGCCGCGTGGACGCGCCCGCGACCCCTGAGCAGAAGGCGGCGCTCAAGGCGCTCGGCCCGAGCGCCGTGACCGCCGAGGAGCTCGCCGGCGAGACGATCCAGTCCGTGCTCACGGAAGCGCCCGGCAACGGCGCCGCCATCGGTGGGCTCAAGGTCGTGGCCGAGAGCGGCTGGTTTGCCGCGCGGCCGAGCGGGACCGAGGCGATCTACAAGATCTACGCGGAGAGCTTCGGCGGAGAGGCCCACCTGAGCGCGCTGCTCGAGGAGGCCCAGGCGATCTGCCAGGCCGCGTTCGACGGAAGCTGAGCGCACCGGCAACCGTCCCGGGTCGGGGTTGCGCTGTCGAGGCCGACCGCCGATCCTTCCACGGATGGTCGAACGGCCAACGGTGAAACCGCCCCGAAGTGGCGGCCAGGAAGCGCAGACCCGCGAAGATCCGTGGGTCGGGCGTCAGATCGCCGGCCGCTACCGCATCGAACGCGCGCTGGGCGAGGGCGGCATGGGGAGCATCTTCCTGGCCGAGCACCTCACGCTCGGTCGGAAGGTCGCGCTCAAGGTCCTCCTCGAGGAGCTTGCCCAGAAGGAGTCGATCAAGCAGCGCTTCGAGCGCGAGGCGAAGACCCTCTCGGCGTTGCACCACCCGAACATCGTCGCCGTCAGCGACTACGGGGTCGACGGCGAGACCCGCTTCATCGTGATGGAGCTGGCGAAGGGCGAGGATCTCGCGAAGGCCCTCGAGGTGAATCGCCCGACGCCGGCACAGGCGTACGAGGTCTTCCGCCAGCTGCTCCGGGGCGTCGGTCACGCACACGCGGAGGGGCTGGTCCACCGCGACCTCAAGCCCTCCAACGTCATGGTCCGCTTCCTCGGCGACGGTTCGATCCACGTCCAGGTGCTCGACTTCGGCCTCGCACGCTTCGACGACGACTCGCCGCGCGGCGGCCCACAGCTCACGCGGGCTGGCGCGATCCTGGGCACCCCCGCCTACATGGCGCCCGAGCAGGCCTCCGGTGAAGGCGCCATCCCAGCGTCCGACACCTACGCGGCCGGGCTGATCCTCTACGAGATGCTCGCGGGCCGGCGGCCCTTCGATCATCGCGAGCCGACCGCCCTCCTTCGAGCACACCTGATGGAGGAGGCGCCACCGCTGCAGCAGACGGCCGCGCACCTGGTCGTTCCGCCGGAGCTCGAGGCGTTCCTCGCCAAGGCGCTCGCGAAGGAGCGCAACACACGCTTCGCCAACGCCAGCGAGATGCTCCAGGCCTTCGACCGGTTGCCGTTGCCCACCGAGCGCTCGTCGCAGCCGTCGAGCGGCCTCGCGGTCGGGCCGGGGCTCACGATAGCGAGCGGCAAGCACGCGGCGCAGACCTTGATGAAGGCCAGCAAGCAGGTGCCGAAGGTCGCTTGGATCGCCGCGGCCGGTGCGTTGGTGCTGATCGCGATCCTGGGCGTGGTCATGCTCAGCGGCGGCGAGGACCCTCCCGTGACGCCACCGATCGCCCAGCCGGGCGTGGCCGCGGCGATGAGCCCGACGGCCATGGCGCCCAGCATGGACGCGCCGACCATGGAGCCCGCGCCGACCATGGAGGCCGCTCCGACGATGGCGGCCACACCGACCATGGAGGCCACGCCGACGATGGCGGCGAGCGCGAACCGGTGGAGCTGGCAGGGCGAGCTCCCCCGCGAGGTGCAAGCGGCCCACGCTCGCTTGATGCGCTCGAACCGCCGGCTCCCTCGCAGCGTGGAGGGCCAGCTCCTCCGCTACTCGCGCAGCAACCCGGAGGACCCGCGCCCCCACCTGCTGCTGGGCCGCTCCTACGGCAACGGCCGGGCGCTGACCGACGCAGTCGGCGAGTACCGCGACGCGTACGAGCGCGACCCGAACATGCGCCACGACGCGTCGATGAAGGACCACCTCGTCGAGGCGTCGATCGCCAACACCGACCGGCTCCGCCGAGCCGCGCAGTCACTGATCACGACCGCCTACGGCCGCGGGGAGATCCAGGGCGTCATCCAGGCCCGCATGGGCAACGCGAACCGCGACGAGCGACGCCGCCTGGAACAGCTCCTCGGTCAGCTTCGCTGACGCACGCGAAGGCGGAACCCCCGAGCGACGAATCGGGGGGCCTATCCGCCACCCCGACGGTGGGCGTCGTCGCCTCTCGGAGGCTGCCCGAAATTCCCTATACTCGGGAGGAATGGAGGGAGCGCTCACCGAGGCGGAGGCGCGAGCGAAGCTGAAGGCGACGGGGATCGCCGAGACGGAGCTCGCCGTGGCCGCGACGATCCGACCGGTCGACGACGCGTCGCTCCACGAGACGATGGCGGCGCCGCCGCCCAGTGACTCTCCCCATCGCCCGCTGCCCCGCATCACCGTCGATCTCCGAGGTAGCCAGCCGGTGAAGGGAGGCGCGCCCGGGGAGATCCGCAGCGCGGACCTCGAGGTTCGCGGGATCATCGGCGAAGGAGGGATGGGCCGAGTCTTCCTGACGCGACAGCATTCGCTCGACCGCGACGTGGCCGTGAAGACCGCCAAGGATGGCGCTCCCGAGGCCGCGCGCGAGGCGCTGCTCTTCGAGGGGCGGATCACCGGGCAGCTCGAGCATCCGTCGATCGTCCCGGTCCACGCGCTCGGGCTCGACTCCGCCGACCGGCCCGCGCTGGTCATGAAGCGCATCGAGGGCGTCTCCTGGGACGAGCTCCTCGCCGACCCGAGTCACGACGGCTGGGAGGGTTGGGAAGGTTCGCCCGCGGATCGACTGCACGGCCATCTGCAGATCCTCATGCAGGTCTGCAACGCGGTGCACTTCGCGCACAGTCGGGGCATCGTCCATCGCGACCTGAAACCGGAAAACGTACTCATCGGTCGCTACGGCGACGTCTACGTCGCCGACTGGGGCATCGCTGCCAAGACTGGCGAAGACACCGGCGGACGGCTCTGCGGAACGCTCGGCTACATGGCGCCCGAGATGGCGGCCGGGGGTGTGATCGACGAACGCACCGACGTCTACTTGCTCGGTGCCGTTCTGCACGAGCTCCTGACGGGGCGCCTGCGGCACGAGGCGCGCACCAGCGTCGAGGCGCTGCTGCACGCGCACGCGTCCGAGCCCTCGCGCTACGACGTCGACGTCCCGGAGGAGCTCGCGGAGCTGGCCAACCGGGCTTGCGCGAAGAACCCCGACGAGCGCCCCCGGAGCGCAAAGGAGTTCCGTCAGGCGCTCCTCGACTTCCGCGAGCACGAGGACTCGGTGCAGCTGACGGAGCGAGCGCGCGAGCGGCTCGAGTCGCTCGAGGAGCTGCTCGCGATCGAGTCGCCGGACGACGAGCAGCGCCGGGCGATCGACGAGCGCTTCGCCGAGGTGCGCTTCGCGCTGGACCAAGCGCTCCGCTCTTGGCCGGACAACGTCACGGCGAAAACAGCGCAGGAGTGGCTCGATCAGCTGCTGGCGGAACGACGAGCGAAGGCGGAGGCGCTCGAGGCGTTCGCCCGTGAGCGCGACCCGAACGTCGGCACACGCTCACGCGCCTTGGCGTTGAGCGTGCTCGCCATCTTCGGCGTCGTGATGATGGTGTTCGTCTTCGTGAAAGAGGACGCGGCCACACCCACGGAGACGGTGGGCTATGGAAGCCTGCTCATCGTCTTGCTCGTCATCCTCGTCGTCGCCCTCCGACGCGAGGTGATGACGAACGTCTTCAGTCGTCAGCTGATCGGGATGCTCTTCATCTGCGGAGTGCTCGTCATGGTCCCGCGGGTGATCTCGCTGTGGGTCCCGATCGACCTGGTGCACGTGCTCGCCGCGAACAGCTTCACGCTCGCAGGCGTCTGCCTGATGGGCGGCCTCACGCTCCTCCGCTGGGTCGCGTGGATCGGCCTGATCATGTTGGCGGCCGGCATCGCGATGCTCCTCGTCCCCGACGAGTCGCTGCGGCTCTTCGGCGTCGGGACGGCGCTCTCGATCGTGCTCGCGGCGGTGATGGCCCGGGTCGCGCCCGGCGGGTGATCAGCTCGCGGCCAGGGCCTGGATACGGCCGATCATCGAGTGCAGGCCGTTGCTGCGTCCGGGGCTGAGGTGCTTGTCGAGCTCGAGCTCCGCGAGGACGGCCTTGGCGTCGAGCGCCTGGACCTCGCTCGGGGTCTTGCCCCCGAAGATCATCAACACGAGCGCGACGAGCCCGCGAACGATGTGGGCGTCGCTGTCGGCGAGAAAGTGGAGCTTGCCGTCGGCCTGGGTGCTGCCGACGAGCCAGACCTGGCTCATGCAGCCCTTCACCTTGTGCTCGTCGACCTTGAGCTCGTCGGGCATCGGCTCGAGCTCCGAACCGAGCTCGATCAGGTAGCGGTATTTCTCCGTCCAATCGTCGAGGAAGGCGAAGGTCTCGCGGACGTCGTCCAGGGTCTGCACGCCGGTGGGTTAACACTCCCCCGGCCCGGGCGCTATCGGCCGGGCTCAGCGAACGGTGCGCGGGTCGAGCGACTCGAGCTCGAAGAGCGGGACGTCGGTGTCACAGGGCAGGAAGAGACCGCCGCCGACCGCGATGAACTTGCCCGTGAGCGCCTTCCAGTACCACTGGCCCGTCCGCAGGTAGACGTCGTCGTCGGTGCGCGAGCGATCGCAGGCGATCTCGAGGTCCTGCTGGGTGAGCACCTCGAGGTAGAGCGCCGTCTTGGTCGAGGCGTGCAGGCGACCGATGGCGGCCTCGGCTTCGGCGTCGTCGAGATACTGGAGCACGCCCTGGCAGATCACGAGATCGGCGGGCTCGCCTTCGTAGTCGACCACCGAGCCGCGCTCCCAGCCGAGCTTCTCGCAGAGGTACGGGCTCCACTCGACGCCGCGGTAGGTCGCGTCGGGCGCGTGTCGCTCGACGACCGACTTCCAGTGGCCGAGTCCGCACCCGAGATCCAGCGCGGAGTCGACGTCGACGTGGAGGTAGTCGAGATAGGAGAAGACGAAGTCGCCGAGGAGCGTGACGGCCTCTTGGTCGGAGGCGCAGCTCTCGGGGTCTTCGTAGTGCCGCTGGTAGTACGCGGCGTCGAACTCTTCGGGGGCCCGTTTCAAGGGGGCGGAGAGTATCAGCGGATCATGCTGCAGCCGAGGTCGATGTCGACTCGACCGTCGAGCGCCATCAGCTCGTCGCAGGTGGTCTCGCAGAGCTCGATGCGCTCCGAGCCCTCCGCGTAGTTCCAGCCGCCGCTCGCGCAGGTGCCGGTGCCGTCACGCGGGATGACGCGAAGGCCACCCGCGTCTTCCTCGAAGAGGACGGTGAAGTCCTCCTCGCGGTAGGTGATGCCGGGCGGAGGCGGCGTCGGAAGCCGGTAGCCGCAGGGAATCGGGATGCGGATGGCGATGCGCTCGGTGAGCGGCGGGAGCAGCGCGGACCAGTCTTCCTCACAGATGCTGAGCTTGATGCCGCCGGTCGCGTCGCTCAGGAAGTACCACTCGTAGCCCGGGCTGTAGGCGAAGCCGCTGCTGTGCACGCACGCGCCGCTGGGGTTGGCCGGGGTCGGTCGAATGCGCTCGGAGGCGACCGAGTGGAAGGTGAAGTCGTGGCCGAGCAGATCGGTCATGACCTCCAGGAAGACCTCACCGTCGCCGAAGTTGGCGTCGTCGTCGGTGATGCCGACGAAGTGGGTGATCGCGTCGGGGCGGAGGAAGCGCTCATACGTGTGGAACTGGGAGCGGAGCTTGAGGAGCCCATCGTGCGAGTTCACTCGCTCGCCCACGGGGTAGAAGCGCCCGCTGAAGGCGGGCGGCGGCGTCGGCGCGAAGCCCTCCTGAGTCACGAAGATCACGTGGGCGTCGATGTTGGCGCCCGTGAGGCCGTCCCAGAAGATCTCCATGTTGGCGCGCATGTTGTCGATGTCGTCGAGCATGCTGCCCGAGTTGTCGATGACGAAGATGATGTCGACGGGGACCGACGCCTCGCGGGTCGTGACGCGGATCGAGTCGGGACACTCGGGGACCCACATGTCCGGGTCCGTGAACATGTCCGTGCCCATGTCGAAGGTCATGTCGGGATCGACGGCGGCATCCATCGGCATGGTGGCGTCGAAGGTGATCGAGGCGTCGCGACCCGGCCGCTCGACCTGGCCGATGTCGAGGTCGGTCTTGGCGCCACAGCCGGCGACGATGGCCGCCACGCAGGCGAACGGGAGCCAAGTGAGGCTCGTTCTGGCATCATCGAGAGACTGATTCTTCATGTTCTCGCCAAGCACACTGGAGAGTTAGCAAGCTCGATGCCAGCGTCAACCAGCAGTGATTCCAGTGGGTTCCCCAGTGGTATAGGGGCAAAAGTGCCCAAGAGCACGGTGTTCGCGGGCGATTCCGTGCATATCCTGACGGCTCGAGGGCACGTGGACTGATGGCGATGAGCGGGGTGGACGAGGTCGAGCCGAGCTCTCCGGAGGGGGCGATGCAGCCCCTCGCCCCGCGTTGGGTCGGCGAGTACGACGTCCTGGCGTCGCTGGGCAAGGGAGGGGCCGGGGAGGTCTTCCTGGCGCTCAAGCGGGGCCCCCACGACTTCCGCAAGCTGGTGGTGCTGAAACTGCTCCACGCCCACTTCGAGGACGACGAAGAGGTGGTCGAGATGTTCCTCGACGAGGCCCGCCTCGCGGGTCGGCTCGACCACCCGAACATCGCCCAGACCCTCGAGGTCGGGGTCTCGGGCGACCGCCACTACATGGTCATGGGCTACCTGGAGGGGATCGGTCTGGACCGACTCCTCGCCACGCTGGGTCAACGCCACGAGCGGCTGGCCCCGGAGCTCGCCGCGTTCATCGCTGGCGAGGTGCTCGCGGGGCTGCACTACGCCCACGAGCTGAAGGACCACGACGGCTCGCCCCTCGAGGTCGTCCATCGAGACGTGTCGCCCTCCAACGTCTTCCTCTGTTGGGACGGGACGGTGAAGCTGATCGACTTCGGCATCGCGAAGGCGGCCATCCGCCGAGCGAACACCGACTCGGGCGTCATCAAGGGCAAGTGGGGCTACGTGGCACCGGAGCACGCGACCGGCGACGGAACCGATCGACGCGCGGACGTGTGGAGCACGGGCGTGGTCCTCTGGGAGAGCCTCACGGGCAAGCGCCTCTTCCCGAACCTGAACGACGTCACGACGCTGCAGGCGCTCGTGGCGGGCGATCTGCAGCCGCTCGAGGAGCACGCACCCGACGCACCCGAGGCGCTCGCGGCGGTGGTCCACCGAGCGCTCCAGCACGACCCGGACCATCGCTACGCGAGCGCTCAGGTGATGGCGGACGACATCCGCGACTTCTTCGCGGACCGACCGCAGCCGGTGCGCCGCGAGGACCTCGCGGACCTGCTCGGGGATCTCTTCGAGGGCGAGCGCGAGCGGCAGCAGGTGCTGCTGGCGGAGCTCGTCGACGGAGCGCTCGCCGTGAGCCGCACGGGGTCGTTCGGCGTGAGCCGGGCGCAGGCGCCGATCCCGGAGCCGCCCGAGCGCCGGGAGCCCGCGCCCCCGCCCGGTTGGCGGATGCCACTGATGCTGGCCGCGGCGGCGGTCGCGACCCTGACGGCGATCATGGTCGGCGGAGTGCTGACCGACGAGGAAGCCGGGATGGCGACGTCGGAACCGGCGGCGGAGTCAGGCGGGGCTCAGGGCCTCGCCCGGAGTCACGGAGCAACGGAGGGCGACGAAGGGGCGTCGGGGTCGGCGTCGGAGTCGGAGTCGGAGTCGGCGTCGGAGTCGGCGTCGGAGTCGGAGTCGGAGTCGGAGGTCGGCGATCGGCCGTCGGCGGTCGGCGATCGGCCATCGGCGGTCGGCGATCGGCCATCGGAGTCGGCGGTCGGCGATCGGCCATCGGAGTCGGCGGTCGGCGATCGGCCATCGGAGTCGGCGGTCGGCGATCGGCCATCGGAGTCGGCGGTCGGCGATCGGCCATCGGAGTCGGCGGTCGGCGATCGGCCGTCGGAGTCGGAGTCGGCGACCGAAGAGCCCGATGAAGCCGAGGAGGCCGCCGAGGCGCCCGGTCTGCTCTCGCTCGACACGATTCCGTGGTCCGAAGTCCGGCTCGGCGACCAGGTCCTCGGCGTGACGCCGCTCCGCAACGTCGAGCTGCCGCCGGGGGATCACGAGCTCACCTTCGTGAACACCGAGGCCGGCATCCGGCGGAGCTACACCGTCCGGATGGTCTCCGGCGAGTCGACGAGGCGGCGAGTCCCGCTGCGTTGAGCTAGTCTCCGGGCGATGGAGGCTTCCCGGGGACTCGGGCTCGCGCTGGCGGGCTTGGCGCTCGTCGCGTCGACCGCAGGCGCACAGGCGCCTCCGCCCGCCGCGCCGGCGACCACGCGGGTCGGGCGAGTCGAGAAGGTCGACAAGCGCGTGCTGGTGATCGACCTCGGCTCGAACGACGGGATCGGTCGCGGCGACTCGGTGGAGATCGCCACCCGCGACGGCTCCGTCGTGGTGCAGGTCATGAGCGCCCTCCCCGACTCCGCCCGCACCATCCGACCCATCGGCGCAGAGGTGGAGGAAGGAGCCGCCGTGCGTCTGACGGCCGCCCGGGCGACGGTCACCCGAAGCGTGCCGGCACGACCGAGCTACTTCGGTTTCGACACCCGACTCTTCGGCTTGGCCTCGGCCTCCGTCGAGAGCGGCGGCGGCATTCTCACGGACATCCGCATGCGCTACCGAGCCAGCATCCCGCTCGAGGTCCAGGCCCGGCTCTCGCCGGTCGGCTTCGGCTTCGGCTCGATCGATCGCGTCAGCGTGGGCCACGGCGAGATCGGGCTCGGCTACGACCATCTCGTCTTCGGCTTCGGCGTCACGATCGGCGCGACCGTCACCGAGGTCGAGGACGACGGGGGTTTCGGCTCGTACCGAACCACGCTGGGCTTCTCGACCGGAGTGAACCTCCGGCTCGGCGCGCGTGATGGCCTCTTCGCCGAGATCGGCGTGAGCTACGGCTACACCCCCAACGGCTTCGAGTGGGTCTACGCGCGCTTCGACGGGATGGTCCCGGTCGGGACCGGCTTCTGGCTCGTGTTCACCGCGAGCGGCGGACGAACCCGACACGGCATGGGGAGCATCGGCTTCCGAGCGCTCCTCCGCGGCGGCGGCGGCGCTGGCTCGCTCTTCCTCACCGGCTACTTCGGCGGCGGCGGCATCCTCCGGCCCGGCCTCTTCGACTCCTACGCTGGCCCCCTGCTCGGGCTCGGCATCGAAGCCCGCTACTGAGCGCCGCTACCGGAGCGTCATGGACGAGGACACGCGCGGCGATCGAACGATCGCTGCGCGCTCGTCGACCTCGGCGCGGAGCGCGAGGAAGGCCGGACTCCGGCGCAGCGGGTCCAGGCACGGCGAGCGGTCCATCCAGTCGACGTCGGCGAGCCCGAGCTGACTCGCGGCCTCGATGGCCTCGAGGGCTTCGGCGTGGTGACCGCGCAGCGCGTGGAGGTCGGCCTCGAACTGGTGGACGACCCCGAGGAAGCGGTGGTTCGTCACGCCGGCCAGCTCCTTGCGAAGCTCGGCGAGCGCCTCCTTCGGCGCCTCGCCGAGCGCGAAGCGCGCGAACATCGCCGCGGCCGCATGGTTCAGCCCGGGACCCGCGGCTTCGACCGCCGCGATGCGGCGCAGGGTGGCCTGGTCACCACGCCAGAACGCGGTGCGCACGCCGACCATGCGCGCGGGGACGCCGTCGCCGCTGTCGCGCGCCTCGATGGCCCTCTGCAACGCCTCGGCCTCTTCGTAGCGACCGCTGAGGATGTAGTGGCGGGCCAGCATGATCTCGCTGCCCTCGGCGCCCGCCGGGTCGAGCTCGCACGCGAGCTTCAGGCGCTTCTCGCCGTCGTTGAGCACGCCCGCTTCGAGCTGGAGCGAGCCGAGGTAGTGGTGAGCCAACGCCAGCGTCGGCGCGATGCGCAGCGCCTCGAGGAGGCTCTCGACGGCCCTCGTCGTGTCCATCGCCTGCGTGGCGAGCACCGCCTTGGCGAGCTGCGTATCCGCGCGATCGGGGGCGATCCGCATGGCGCGCTCGATGCTCGCTTCGGCCTCGGCCCAGGAGTCGGCACCGTCGTGTACGGCGGCGGTGAAGGTGCGCCGCGCGCAGACGAGCGCGTGGAGCGCGTACGCGGCGCCGAAGTCCGGCGCGAGCGCGATGGCGTCTTCCAGGCCGCTCGGATCGATCCGGTTGAAGCCATCGGCGGTGAGCGAGCGGCGCGCCTGGTAGTAGAGCCGGAGCGCTTCCTCCGGGACCGCCCCCTCTCTGCGCGCGCCGAGCTCGATGCGGAGCGCCTCGGCGATGCGCTGGCTGATGGTCTCCTGCAGCTCGAAGACGTCTTCGAAGTCACCGGAGAAGCGCTCGCTCCAGAGCTGAGCGTTCGTCTCGGTCTCGGTCAGGCGCGCGGTGATCCGGATCGACGCGCCACGCCGCTGGACGGTCCCGCCAACGACGTGGTCCGCGCCGAGCGAGGCCAGCTCGTTCGGCGCCGCGCGCGGTCCGAGCGCGCTGGTCGCGCCGAAGCTGAGCACCCGCGCGCCGCGGGTCCGACTGAGGACGTCGACGAGCTCTTCGGCGACGCCTTCGCCGAGGTAGTCGGTGTCGTCGTCGCCCCGGTAACCGAAGGGCAGGACCGCCACCGACTTCTCGCCCAGCGGCGCCGGCAACCGGTGTCGCGGTGTGGCGTCGCCCGCTTTCCAACGCTCGAGCGCGGCGCGCACGGCCTCGGCGCTCTCGGGCCGATCCGCCGGCTCGCGCGCCATCATGCGGAGCACGAGCTCGACCAAGGGGACGGGTAGCTCCGGTGCGTGGCGACGCGGGTCGATGGGCCGTTCGGACAGGCGCGCCACGGCGATGGCCATCGCCGTGGTGCCTTCGAAGGGCACCGCCGCCGTGAGCATCTCGTAGAGCATCACGCCGAAGGCGTAGAGGTCGGTGCGCCCGTCGATCGCGCCGCTGCGGAGCTGCTCCGGCGCCATGTAGAGAGGCGTGCCGAGAATGTCGACGTCGCCGGTGAGCCGAGCGTCGGCCGGACCGTCGTTCGAGCGGGCGATGCCGAAGTCGGAGATCACGATGCGCCCACCTTCTTCGACCAGCACGTTGCCCGGCTTGAGATCGCGGTGGACGATCCCCGCGGCGTGCGCAGCGGTGAGCCCCTGCGCGACCGAGAGCGCGATCTCGACGACCTCTTCGGGCGGCAGCGCGCCACGCTCCTCGAGCAGGTCCTCGAGGCTCTGGCCGCGCACGAGCTCCATGGTCAGGAAGGGCATGTCGCCGTCCACGCCGAGGTCGAAGGTGCGACCGACGTTCGGGTGGGTCACGCGGCGAGAGAGCCGGACCTCCTGGACGAAGCGCTCGCGGAGCCGGTCGCTGGCGCCGAGCAGTCGCTTGAGCGCCACGATCTCGTCGAGCTGCGTGTCGCGAACCTCGTAGACCTCCCCCATGGCGCCGACGCCGAGCTGCCGGATGACCTCGTAGCGGTCCGCGATCAGCCCGCCGAGCGCGTAGTCGCCCGAGTGCGCAGCCGCGAGGGTGTCTCGCAGCGCGTGGTCCGGATCCTCACCCATCGTGCTTCAGACTACCCCAATCCTGGGTCGAGCGAAGCCCCCGCGAGGCGCGCGAGCGCAGCCGCGACGGCCGTCTCCGAACGCAGCACGTGGTGCCCGAGCCGAAGCGGATGGAAGCCGTGCTCGTCGAGCAGGAGCGCCTGCTCGGCGTCCGTGAAGCCACCCTCGGGCCCGATGGCGATGGCGACCGAGCCCTCGCCAATCGACACGGTGCACTCCCCGCGAGCGAGCGCGACCAGGCGCACGTCGGCGTCGACCGCCGCGGCCTCTGCGAGCAGGAGCGGCCCCTCGAGGATCGGGCAAGTCGCGCGCTCGCACTGGCGGGTCGCCTCGAGCGCGATCCGGCGCCACCGCTCGAGCTTCGATGCGCTCGGCGGCCGGGGCGTCCGCTCGGCGAGCGCGAGCACGATGCGGTCCACGCCGAGCTCCGTCGCCATCCGAACGCCGGTGTCGACGGCGGGAGCCTTGGGCAGACCCCAGATCAGCGTGCGCGACGCGGCGACCGGCTCGGCGGTCCAGGCGCGATGGATCCGCGCGCGACCACCGGCGACGAGCTCCGCCTCCGCGAGGTGGCCCTCGCCATCGAAGAGCTCGACGCGGGCGCCGACCTCGAGCCGCAGGACCTTCGCGTGCTTCTTCGCCTCCGGGTCGAGCGACACGGTGTCACCGACCGAGGCGCTCGCGGGCCCGAAGAGCCGCCTCATCGAATCGTGACGGCGCGCCAACCGCCGTCGGCGGTGATGGTGGCTTCGGTGCCCGGCAGCTCGGCGGTGAGAGCCGCGGCGACTTCCTGCTCCTGACCTTCCAGGATGCCGCTCATCACCAGCGTCCCACCCTCGGCGACTCGCTTGGCGAGCTCGGCGGCCATCCCGATGAGGATCGGCGCCTGGATGTTCGCGAGCACCAGGTCGTAGGTGCCCTCGACCGACTCGATCGGGTCGGTCGAGGCGCCGAGCCGATCGTCGACGCCGTTGATCTCGGCGTTCTCGAGGGTGGTCGGGACCGCGCTGTCCTCGACGTCGATGCCGATCGCGCGCTCGGCGCCGAGCAGGAGCGCGGCGATCGCGAGGATGCCGCTGCCGCAACCGACGTCGAAGACCGACTCGCCGCCCTTCACGCTCGCTTCGATGGCTCGGAGAACCAGCCGGGTGGACTCGTGCAGGCCGCTGCCGAAGGCGCCGCCGGGATCGATGGTCAGCACCACGCGGTCGCCCGCGTCTTCCGGGACGTCCCGCCAGGAGGGGCGGAGCAAGAGGCGGTCGCCGATCGGCGTGATCTGGAAGTGCTCCTTCCAGGCGTCACGCCACTCGTCGCCGACGATCACCTCGACCTGGCCGCCGACCTCGGTCGCGACGCGCTGCGCATCCGCCTCGCCTGCGAAGGACGCGACGAGCAGGGTTCGGCCCGGGCCGCTCGACCCGTTCATGGTGCTCTCGTCGCGCTCCTCGACTCCCTGGGCGCCGAGCTCCCAGAAGCGATCGGTGGCGAGCTCGGCCTCGGCCGTCGGCACCTCGAGGTGGACGAAGGGATAGCGAGCTTCCTCGCTCATGGTCACTCTCCGATGCTGATCACGAAGGTGCCCTGCGTCTCCGAAGGGCCACCGTCGTCTCGCGTGAGCAGGACCGCCGTGGTCACCGCGCCACCGACGACCACCACGCCGAGAATGGTCCAGAACCACCACTTGCCGACGATGCCGCTGTCGCCCTCGCCTTCGACCGCGATGCGGAGCGGGGCCGCGACGTCGCCGCGGGAGGCGACCGGGAGGTTGTTCGCGTCGAGACCCTCGAAGTAGTACTCGACCAGCGGCGGAGCGACGTCGTCGCCGGGGATGGTCGCGACGTACTCGCCCTCGACGAGCTGAGTGTCGAGGCGCCGATAGACGTCCGAGGTGCCCTGGCGGTACGCGAGGACGACCGAGACGATGCGGCCGCTCGGGTCGTCGAGGCTCGCGCGGAGCTCGACCGACTCGCCGGGGTCCGCCTGCGGCGGCGAGGTGTGCTCGATGGTCGCCGGCGAGGGCGGCGCGCTGCCGGGACGCCCCTCGGCTTCCCAGCGGTCACGGACGCCGGAGAAGAACTCGCGGAAGCGCGGCGAGACGCTCGCGTCGGGCTCGAAGGCGGGCACGATCGCGAGCAGGGAGCGGTAGGCGCCCTCGGCCTCCGCCTCGCGACCGAGGCTGAGGTAGGTGAACGCCAGGAAGGTGTAGATACGCGCGCGCTGCTGGTCGGTGTTGCCGGCCCGGACGAGCGCCGCGGAGAGCGTCTGGAGCGCCTCCTCGTAGCGGAGCTCGTCGTACTGGTCGGCGCCTTCCTGGATCAGCGGGTTGTCGCGCTGCGCCGAGGCGGGCGCGGCCGTCGCCAGGCAGAGCAAGGTGGCCAGGACGAAGAAAGCACGCATGGCGCCGGAGAATACCAGAAAGCCCGCGCCGCGAGGTACCCAACGGAGGACGTAGCGCGAAGCGCGAGGACGCACCGAGCGGCCATGCCGCGAGACCTTCAGGTTTTTGGGGAGACGAGGAGCGATTCACTCGCGACGAGTCGGGGGATTTTCTCAAAATCCCCCCGGGGAACTAGGTCGGAAGCTTGTAGCGGACGACCGTTCCCGTGATGAGGTCGTGGACCGAGCGCTTTTGCGGGTGGAAGCCCGCCAGGACCAGGCCGGCGCCGTAGAGCAGGCTCAGGAGGCCGTTTCCGAGGGCCAGCGAGAGGATCACCGCCTGCATCCGGCCCGCCTCGCCGAAGCGGAGCTGCTCGATGGTGGTGACCAGGCCGTCGAAGCCGTAGCTGACGAAGATCGAGAGCCCGAGGATCAGCGGCATCCAGAGGGAGACGATGGTCCGCGCGAACGCCCGGCTCCAGCCCACCGGGCCGTCGTCGGCGCGGCGCACCTGGATCTTGAGCAGGTACTTGGCGAGGGTCTGACCCCGGAGCGCGTGGCCGGCGGTCACGTGGAGCAGATGGAGGATCATCCCCAGCCAGCCGAGGCCCGCGATGAGGATGCCCGCCACCGCCGTGTCGAGCACGACCGCGGTGCCGCGGATCCAGAAGCCCGCGAACGGATTTCGCTGGGGCGCCGCGGCCTTGAGGTCGTCGATGAGCGCGTCGTGGTCCGGGTAACGGTCGTCCGGGTCCTTCGCGAGCAGGCGCATCAGGATCTTCGCGAGCTTCGGCGGGACCTCGGTGCGGTCCAGCGGCGGCGGGGTCTCCGAGAGGTGCTTGGTGACCACGTCCATGATCGACTCGCCCTCGAAGGGCGGGTGGCCGGCGATCAGGTGATAGAAGGTCGCGCCCAGCGAGTAGAGGTCCGCGCGGTGGTCGAGCGCGCGCCCCTCGCACTGCTCCGGCGACATGTAGTAGGGGCTGCCGACCAGGCTGCCGTCGTGAATGGACTCCTCGGCGGAGACGCCCTTGGCGAGGCCGAAGTCGGCGATCTTCACCGTGCCGTCGCGGCCGCGGAGCAGGTTGGAGGGCTTGATGTCCCGGTGGAGGATGCCGGCCCGGAACGCGGCGCGGAGCCCGCGAGTGACCTGGAGCATCATCCGGCGCGCGGTCTCCGGGTCGAGGGTCTCGCCGCGCTCGAGGACGTCCTCGAGCGAGCCGCCCTCGAGGCGCTCCATCGCGAAGTAGAGCATTCCCTTCTCGCTCGAGTCGGCGACCGGCGGCTCGGAGCGGCCGTCCGGCACGAAGCTCGTCCGACCGATGTAGTGGATGCCCACGACGTGAGGGCTCTGGAGCTTCGCCTGGGCTCGTGCCTCGCGCTTGAGCCGGTCCTCGTGGGCCGGGCGCCGAAAGACCTCGCGGAGCATCTTGAGCGCCACCGGCCGGTCGAGGCTGAGGTCGCGGGCCGCGTAGACCGCGCCCATCCCACCGACGCCGAGCAGGTCCTCGATCTCGTAGTGGTCGATGCGGGTGCCGATGAGCGCCTTGGCCTGGGCCAGGTCCGCGCGCGCCGACGGGATGACGGAGGGCACTTTGTCCCGTTCACCGGAGGGATGGCTCTCTCCGATGACGGTGTCCGCGAGGGCGATCGCCCCGCTCTCTTTGATGCCCGCCTTCAATCGCCCCTCGAAGACCGTTGGTACCAGCTGGGGGACCGGTCGGCGAGCCGACCACGGAGCGGCCCTCTCCATGTATGCTGCGGACCCGTGAGCCCGCGACCGTCGAGCGCCATTCGAACGCGCGCCTTCGTTGGTGCCCTTTTCGGGGCCCTGTTGTTGGCGGGCTGCTCCGACGAGACCCCGGAGCCGGTCACGCCCCCGCCGCCGCCCGACACGGCGGCGATCCTCGCCCGGCACCAGGTCGAGTGGGATCCGGAGGAGAAGGCCGCGGCGATCGCGGCCGGGACCGAGGCGCTCGAGCGCAACGAGTGCAGCCGCTGCCACGAGATCGACGAGGTCACCCCGGCGGGTCGCTCGGACCACTGCGTGAACTGCCACGTGTGGCTCGGCGGCCTCGAGCCCGGTCACCGCCACTACGAGATGCTCAGCTCGCGCTACGGCGAGCCCATCCTCCAGCGCTACCAGCGGAACATCTTCCACTATCGCGAGGTGCCCGAGCTCAGCGGCGTGGCCAATCGGCTCGACCCGAAGTGGATCGACACCTTCCTGCAGGAGCCCTGGGACCTGCGGCCGGCGCTCGAAGAGACGATGCCTCGGCTGAACCTCTCGGACGCGGACCGCCGGAAGATCGTGCGCTACTTCGCGGCGATCGCCGGGGTCGCCGACCCCTACGAACGAGACGCGCACGATCACGGCGAGCGCCCGAGCGCGGAGGCGATCGCCGAGGGCAAGAGCATCTTCCTCGGCCGCGGCTGCGTGGCCTGCCACACCTACGGCAACGTCGACACCGGCAAGGACCTCGAAGCGCTCCTCGCGAGCGGCATGGCCGCGCGCATGGCGCCGAACCTGCGCTTCGCGAAGGACCGCATGCACCGCGACATCATGGTCGCGTGGATCGAAGACCCGGCGCTGCTCCGCGAGGGCACCCGCATGCCCGACATGGGGCTGACGCACGAAGAGGCGGAGCGGGTCGCCGACTTCCTGATCTGGGGCGACCCGGAGCTCGACGACGCGCCGACCGTGCGCCGTCCCACCGCGCCGCCGCCGGTCGATCGCCCGGTGGGCTGGGCCGAGGTGAAGGCAAAGGTCCTCGGGCGCATCTGTGTTCACTGCCACATGAACTCGCACGAACGGGATCTCGGACCGGGCCACGAGGGTGGCTTCGGTTGGCCCGGGAGCGAGCTGGCGATGCGGACCTACGAGACGCTCGTGTACGGCGCGCTCGATCGCACGACCGGGGAGCGCTACTCGGTGCTCGAGCCGCGCGAGGAAGGTCGGCTTCCGCCGCTGATCGAGGTGATGCTCGATCGGCGCGTGGAGGAATTCCGCGATCGGGTGGAGGCCTTCGAGGACTACGAGCGACCGCACCACCCGGAGACGGCGCCGGGGATGCCGATGGGCCTGCCCTCGATCCCCGACGACGAGATCGCGATCGTGCGCGGCTGGATCGCCGCGGGCTGCCCCGGGCCCACCGAGGTGACCGGCATGCCGGGCATCGACGACGGCTTCCTGGTGCCCGACGGACCGATCGCCAAGAACGAAGGCTGCGAGCTCCGGGCGCCCTCGGAGGATCGGCCCGAGTGGTCCACGCAGCCGCCGCCCGAATGGGCGCGCGAGTCGAGCGGCGGCTCGTCGACGAGCGGCATGAGCGCCAGCGCGATGGAGAGCGAGAGTGGCATGGCGACCGAGAGCGCCATGGGCGGCAGCGGCATGGCCACGATGCGCCGGGGGAGCGGCGGCGGCGGCTCTGGCGGCATGGCTCGCTGAATGGACGCGCTCCGGCGATGGCTGGGGATCCCGGACGGCCGGGGCCAGACCGCCTTTCGACTCGTCCTGCTCACCTTCACGCTCGGGCTCGCGCTCGTGGTGGCGAAGGCGGCGCAGAGCGGTCTCTTCCTGACGGCCTACGACCGCTCGGCCATTCCCTGGGCGTTCGCGGTGAGCGCGATCGTGCTCGCCACCTCGAGCTCGCTGGCGGTCAGCCTGGCGCCGCGGCTCGGGCCCGCGCGGTTGGCGATGACCTCGGTCACCCTGACCGCCCTGCTCTTCTTGGCGGTGCGCGGCGCTTACCTCTTCTTCCCGGAGACGATGTTCGAGGAGCCGGGCAGCAAGGCGCGCTGGCTGCCCTTCGCGACCTACGTCTTCATCGAGGCGTCGTCGGGCGTGCTGTTGATCCAGATCTGGACCGTGGCGACCGCCGCGACCGACGCGCGCACCGCGAGGAAGCTGCTGCCCGTGGCGGGCATGGGGGCCGGCGCAGCGTGGACGCTCGGAGGCTTCGCGGTCGCGCCGCTCTCGCACGCCGTCGGCGCGGCCGAGCTGCTGACCTTCGCGGCCGTAGCGCTGGTCGGAACCGGGATCGTGCTGCGGCAGATCGTCCGCCGCGATCTCGACCCCGACGCGCACGCCGGCCGGAAGCGGCTCGACCTCCTGCAGTCGTGGCGGGAGGGCTTCGGCTACGTGCTCGGCGACCGGCTGATGCGGATGATCGCGGTGCTCGCGATGCTGATGCTCTGCACCGAGCAGCTCATGGACTTCCACCTGATGGCGAGCGCGCAGGAGACGCTCGGCCAGGGACCGGATGGCAAGGAGCACATCAGCGCGTTCTTCGGTCGCTACTACGGCGCGACGAGCGCCATCGGGCTGCTCCTCCTGTCGGGTGCGGCCGGTCGACTGATGGCGCGGCTCGGGACCTCGCGGAGTCTCTTGCTCGCGCCGGCGGCGACCGCCATCGCCGCGATCGTCGCCACGGTGATCCCGGGGATCTGGACGGCCGTGGTCCTGCGCGGCACCGGCCGGATCCTGAAGCAGGCGGTCTGGGCGCCCTCGTCAGAGCAACTGCAGACGCCGCTCTCGAGCGTGCGTCGATCGCAGGCGAAGTCCGCCATCCGCGGCGTGCTCGCACCGGCTGCCTACGCCGTGTGTGCGCTGGGCTTGGCGCTCTGGCCGGACTGGCTGGTCACCCGCTGGGCCGCGGCGCTCGTGGTGCTGACCACCAGCGGGATGTGCTGGATCGTCTTCCGGCGCGCTCGAAAGACCTACGCGGACGCGCTGCACCGCGCGGTCGACGCGCGTCGACTGCTGCTGGGCGGGTCTTCGTTGCCCGGTGCGGCCGCGCTCGACAGCGAGGCGCGACGCGCCCTCGTGGAGGAGCTCCAGGGCAGCGATGTGAGCCGCGCGGTCCTCGCCGCCGAGGTGCTGGCGATGAGCGAGGGGACCGCCGCCGAGGAGCTCATCGGCGGGCTCGGGCACGAGGCGAACGCGGTGCGGCTCGAGTGCTGGCACGGTCTGCAGACCCAGCCCGCGCCGATGGCCGACGAGCACCGGGAGGCCCTCTGCGATGTGTTTGGCCGCGAGATCGATCCGGAGGTCCGGCGCGCGGCGATGGGCACGCTCGCGGACCACGGCACCGACGAGGCGCTCTCCGCGATCGCGGAGCGCGGGGACGAGCTCGCGCCGCTCGCCGCCATCGCGCTGGCCGCGCGGGCGCACTCGGGGGAAGCGCTCGGCGAAGCGCTGCTGCCGCATCTGGAAGATCGCGCGGCGCTCGAGCCGGCGCTGGCCGCGCTCACGCCGGAAGCCGCGAGCGCCCGCGGCGTGCAGGCGCGGCTCTCGGCGTGGCTCTCGGACGAAGACGCGGACGCGCGCATTCTCGCCGCGCGGACCGTGGTGCGGCTCGGGCTCTTGCCCTTGTTGCCGGAGGTCGTGCTCCTGCTCAAGGATCCGCGCACCGCGCCGGAGGCTGCGCGCTGCCTGGTCGCCATCGAGGCGTCGGAGGGGGCCGGCGACGCCGAAGCGTCGATCGGCGCGTCCATCAGTCGGCTCGCCAGCCGCATCGCCCGCGTGGGCGCGCCGCCGGTCGTGCAGGCGCTCGTGCTCCAGCTGCTCCGACACCCCGACGACGCGATCCGGCGGGAGGCGCGCAAGGCGCTCGGCGAGAGCGTCGCGCGGCGGGAGCGGGCGCCGCTGAGCGCCGAGGAAGTGCGCCCGCTGATCGAGGCCGAGCTCCGCCGCGCCTACCGACTCTACTCGGTGCTCGGCGGGCTCGCGCACGACGACGGACAGCCCGACTGGGAGGTCGAGGGCGAGCTCGAGTTCCTGGCCCACGAGGTCGACCTGATGGTCGAGCGCGCGCGCTCCGACGTGCTCGCCTCGCTCCTGCTTCGAGGGCGTGAGAAGCTGGTCGCGGCGATCGAGGTGGGCCGGCGCCAGCGCTCGCCGCGACGCGACGCCCAGGTCGCCGAGCTCCTCGAGCTCGGCCTCGAGCGGGACCTCGCGATGCGGGTCGTGCCTCTCTTCGAGCGCATCAGCCTCCGGGAGCGGGTCGAGGCCGCGCGTCGGCTCGGGTACGTCGACGATGACGCGATCGGTGACCCCCTGGTGGCCATCGTGGACATCGGCGACGACCATCTGCGACGCTGCGCCCGCGTGGCATACGGCGAGCGCTACGACTCGCGCGTCACCTCACCGATCCCCGAGAACATGGTCTCCCTCTACGAGCGGATTCGATTCCTACGCAGCGTCCCGGTCTTCCGGTCCCTCGAGAGCGACGACGTGCTCCAGCTCGCCCAGCGCATGGAGCAGGAGGAGACCCCGGCCGGCGCCACCGTCTTCGAGCAGGGCGACCCCGGCGCCGACCTCTACCTGGTCGTCCGCGGCGAGGTCGACATCCGCGACGGCTCCCGGACGCTCGCCTCGATGGGCTCGAGCGACTTCTTCGGGGAGCTCGCGCTGCTGGATCACCAGGCGCGCAGCGCGGATGCCTGCGTCACCAAGGACGCCGTGCTCCTGCGGCTGCGCGCGGCGGACTTCGAGGAGCTCATGGAGCGTAGGCCGCGGGCCATGCGGGAGATCGTGCGGGTGCTGGCGCGGCGGCTGCGCGAACAGCGCGGGTTGGACGACGACTGACCGTCGGAGCGCGGGTAGGGGGATCGAGACGGGGCGGGGGCGAGGCGGGGGTGAGTTGGAGGAGGATCGAGACGGGGTTGATGAGTTGGTGGGCGGCGCGGGTGGGGGATCGAGACGGGGTTGATGAGTTGAGGACGAACACGCGAGGGCTGATCGAGACGGGGTTGATGAGTTAGACCGCCGGGGTGATGCCGTCTGGGTCCCCAACCGCGCCAGGGCCTCCCCGTGAAGACGGGACGGTGGGGATCGAGACGGGGTTGATGAGTTGAGAGGCGTCGGGAGGGGGGGCTGATCGAGGGGGCTGATCGAGACGGGGTTGATGAGTTAGACCGCCGGGGTGATGCCGTCTGGGTCCCCAACCGCGCCAGGGCCTCCCCGTGAGACGTGCCGTGAACGAACACGCGAAACAACTCACCTCACTCCGCGACAAGACTGCCAAGGCAGCCAAGAGCTTCCCTGCAGACTCGGGCCACCGGCAACGCCTCGACCGTGAAGTCACCGCCCTCCGCAACGCGCTGGCCCGCTTCGACGGTGATCGGCGCCCCATCTCCGGCGAGGACGCAGAGGCGCTCGCAAGCCTGCTGGCCCGAACCCAGGATGCTCTGGAACGCCAGGTGCCAGGAACTCCGCAGCATACCCTGTGTGCACGGCGCACAGAGGCATTGACGCACGCCCTCGAGGCGCGAGGAGCTAGCCGCCCCCCGGCGGATCGTCCGTAGTATCCGAGCAGTGTAGCGGAGCTCGTTCAGCTCACGCGGCGGTCGCCATCGGTGACGACCGTTGGCCGAAGTGTTGGACCATCGCCCATGTCCCAGGTGGCCACCGCAGGTCGGTCTCGCCGCGTAGCAACCGACGACGGCAGTCCTGGTACGCGCGGTGGAACGCGATGTATTCACGCTTCACGTCGGCGGCCTCGTCCGGGCTCAACCCATAGGTCGAGAGGTCGGGGTTCCGGGCGCCGAAGACCTCGTACGCCGAGGCCTGCTTGAACTGGCTCACGTTCGCCGCGCGCTTAGCGCCCAGGTAGGTCCACCCCTTGCGCCTCACCTCGGCACGGGCCTCGGTCACCTTCTCATCGATGGCGGCCGCCAGGGCGTTCTTCGCACCTTCCATGCCGTGGGCGTCGACGACCACCGGAGGCATCTCGACTGCGAACGACGCCTCGGGACGCATCGTCCTGCGCCGGCCGAAATAGTGATCTGGGCGCGTCCCGTGGATCACTTTGCGGCCCATGTCGGAGAGCCGCGTCCGCAGGCCCGGCCACTCGCGTGGGTCCCGCACGGCCCCGGCAGCGACAGGGTTGGCCAGAACGTAGGCGATCTTGTCGACGACCGCCTTGGCTCCATGCAGCTTCACCTTGCTCGGCTCCTGCTGAAAGACGGCGCCGCTCGTTCGGTATCGAGCCTTCACGACATTCGCGATGGAGCGGTTCACGTCTCGAAGGAAGTTCGGCAGCAGCCCCCGCGTGTCGAGCACCACGAGGTGGTAGTGGGTACTCATCACGCACACCGCGAAGATGCGAATGCCGTGCTTTCGGGCGTACTCGCCGAACAGGTACTGGAAGGCGTTCGTGATCGCTCGGTCCGGCTTGAACAGATACCTCCGCAGCAGGACCCGGCATGTCACCAGGTAGTAGTCGCCCGCGAGATGGCAGTACCCGCCCTTCTTGACGCGTCCGCGACGACGCAGCCGCCGTCGGTTCTCGGAGCTCGAGGCTCGTTCGCTCGGACGCAGCGGCTTGTCGTGCATGGACATGCATACGCACCCAGCAGAGACCATGCCGACCGATCGATCCCTGGTTCTTCGGAGGATTTCGTCATCTACCGTGGCGACCGCCGGCGGACCGCCGACGGTCCGCCAGGTTGAGGCTCCCTCGCCCCACTTCCCTTCCGATCGCATCAACCCCGTCTCGATTCCGCGCCCGCCGATCGCATCAACCCCGTCTCGATTCCCGATCGCATCAACCCCGTCTCGATTCCGCGTCGCGGCGTCGATTCCCGCTTCCCGTTCCGATCGCATCAACCCCGTCTCGATTCCGTCGCCGTCCCCGCCCCCCGCCGTCCCCGAGCGGCGCCGATCGCATCAACCCCGTCTCGATTCCGCCCCTCGCCGTCGCCGCCGTCGCCGAGCGGCGCCGATCGCATCAACCCCGTCTCGATTCCGCGTCGCGTCCCGTCTCGATTCCGCGCCCCCGTCTCGATTCCGCGCCCCCGTCTCCGACGGTCTCAGCTCTCGTGAATCGGCTGAACGGCGCGTCGCGTCCCGTCTCGATTCCGCGCCCCCGTCTCGATTCCGCGCCCCCGTCTCCGACGGTCTCAGCTCTCGTGAATCGGCTGAACGGAACCGACCCGTCAGCGGTAGGGCCCGGCGCCGGTCGAGGGGACCGAGCGCAGGACGGCGAGGTCGGCCTTCCGGCGGCGCGTCAGGTCCTTGCGGGCGGACTTGAAGAACGAGCGCGGATTCGGGCGCAGGTGGGGGACGACCTCGCCGTCGGGCAGCTCGAGGATCGTCGCCATCGTGGCGAGCAGGTAGCTGAGCTCGACCTCGCCGAGGGCACCGCGGTGGTGGTAGCCCCAGCCGACCATCATGCCTTGCTCGGACTGGTGGAACGCGAACGAAGCGTTCGCGAGCATGATGCCGAAGCCGAGGAGCGTGGCGCCGAGGTCCACGAAGTACTCGCGCTCGTCGTCCGTGCCCGGAAAGGGCGTCGGCGCGGACTGAAGCAGGTAGTGGCTGATGCCCCGCGCCATGGTCGCGACCAGATCCATCGGGTCCTCGAGCTGACGGACGTCGTAGGGAATCGGTAGCGCCTCGCCCTCGACCAGCGGGGCCACGGGCTCCGCCGCGGTGACGGGCCCGGTCATGTGATGCGGTATGCCGCTCAGGGCTCCGGCCACGTCCGGCCCCTCGTCGAGCACCAGCTCGAAGTGCCAGTCCGGCCCGAGGCCCGCGTGCTCCAAGACGAACTCGAAGTAGTCCTCGGCGAGCTCGGCGCCTTCGAGGTCGAGGTCGACCGGGAAGTCGTCCTCGGTCGGAGTGACGATCGTCGCCGTATCGGCGAACCGCGTGAACCCGCCCCGGCTACCGATCCACCACTCGCTCGCGCCGAAGAGCCAAGCCTTCATGTCGTCGTCGGGCGTCACGGGCTGAGTCTACTCCCGTCTCGCATGGCGGTTCATGGGCGTTCCCGAGTGCCCGGCTCGTTCTCGGCGATCGTGCTAGGATCGATGGATGTCGTTTCGGCCACGCGACACCAGCGATGCGGCTTGGGCCGCGCAGCTCGAGGCATGGCGGCGGATGGGGCCTTCAGGCCGCGCCGACGTGGCCGCGACGCTGAGCGAGGAGCTCATCGAGCTCACCCGTGCTGGCATTCGCATCCGCCATCCGGAGTACGACGACGAGGCCGTTCGACTCGCCGAGATCCGGCAGCGCCTCGGCGACGTGCTCTTCGCCAAAGCGTTTCCCCATGCTCCGCGCTGGGACGTGTGACCCAGAGCCTTCGTGAGTTCGTGGCGGCCATCACCGGCTGGCTCGATCGAGCTCGGATCCCGTACATGCTGGCAGGCTCTTTCGCGAGCACGTTCCACGGCCGTCCCCGGTCGACTCACGACGTAGACCTCGTGATCGATCCGACCGAAGGTTCGCTTCGTGCGTTCGTCGCCTCGATCCCCGAGGACCGAGCCTACGTCGACCTGCCCGCCGCGATCGAGGCGCTTCGTGCTCGGGACATGTTCAACATCATCGACATGGAGACCGGCTGGAAGGCCGACCTGATCATCCGCAAGGCCCGGCCGTTCAGCGCCCAGGAGTTCGAGCGGCGTCGGGAGGTGAACTGGGACGGTTTGACGGTCACCGTCGCCTCACCGGAGGACGTCGTGGTCAGCAAGCTCGAGTGGTGCCGACTCTCCGGCGGTTCGAAGACTCAGCTCGACGATGTTGCGGGAGTGGTGGCCGCGGCAGGCGCCGACCTCGACCGTGTCTACATCGAACGGTGGGTGCGGGAGCTGGGCCTCGAGGACGAGTGGGCGGAGGCAACTGCGGGCTGAACGGGCGGCCGAGTCTCACGGTAAAACTGAGTTCTTGGCGACTCTGAACGGCTTGTTTGTGACCAAACAGTCTGTTCCTGAACTCCTGGGCGCCATCAGTGGCTCAAGTGGCCGATCGGAGAATTTCGGTTCAGCAACTGGCTTGCGACGGTGGATTGGCCAGCCCCGTGATACGCAGACGGCATGGAGCATCGAGGGTCTTGTCTCTGTGGCGCGATCACGTTCGAGGTGAAGGGGCCACTGCCCGCGCCGGACGCGTGTCACTGCACGAAGTGTCGGAAGACGTCGGGGCACGTGCTCGCGGGGAGTGACGTGAAGCGCGACGCGCTGACGATTCACGGCGAGGAGTCGCTGACCTGGTACCAGTCGTCGGAGAAGGTGCGGCGAGGGTTCTGCCGGACCTGTGGGTCGTCGCTCTTCTTCGATCCACTCGACACGGCCAAGCACGACTGGATCGGAGTCTGTATGGGTGCCTTCGACACGCCGACCCAGACGAAGCTCGCGATTCACATCTTCGTGGCCGACAAGGGCGACTACTACGACATCGCCGACGGCGTGCCGCAGAACCAGCAGTAGTCAGCGCCCCGAGGCGGAGCTCTCGACGAGCTGGTCGCGCAACCACCGATGGCCGGGCTCGGCGTCGAAGCGGCCGTGCCAGAAGAGCGAGACCGGGAAGGTCGGGAAGCGGACCGGCGGGGTGAGCACTCGGATGGGCAACGTCTCGGCGAGGCGCTCGGCCAGGCGGCCGGGCACGGTCGCGACCATGTCGGTGCCGGCGATGACGTGGCCGATGCCCGCGAAGTCGGGGAGGCGCACGGCGACTCGGCGCGAGCGGTCGAGCTGAGCGAGCGCGCGGTCGACGTAGCCGGGCTCTTCGTCGGTGGCGACGAGGGCATGGGGAAGGCGGCAGTAGGTGGCGAGGCCGAGGCGGCTGCGGACTTCGGGGTGGTCCTGGCGCACGATGCAGACGAAGCGCTCGTCGTAGAGCGGGGTGCGCGATAGTCCCGCGGTCGCCTGCTCATCGCTGCCGGCGAGCAGGTCGATGGACCCCGCCGCGAGCGCGTCGTGGGTGGCGGCGTCGGGTGGGCGCAGGACGATGTCGACGCCCGGTGCGCGCGAAGCGACGAGCGCGAGGAAGCGATGCAGGCCGACGACCTGAAAGGTGTCGCTGGCGGCGACCCGGAAGGTGCGCTCGGAGGTCACCGGGTCGAACTCTTCGCGAGCATCCAGGACGTGCTGCAGCTCGCTCAGGCCGGAGCGCACCCGATCGCGCAGCGACTCGGCGAGGGGCGTGAGCAGGCCACGCTCGAGGAGCGGGTCGCCGAAGAGCTCTCGGAGCTGGCGCAGGCTGTAGCTCATCGCGGGCTGGGTCACGCCGACGCGACGGGCGGCCTTGGTGACGCTCCGTTCGTCGAGCAGCGCGTCGAGCGCGACCATGAGGTTCAGATTGACCGCATTCAGGTTCACGGCGCGACATCCACCATGCTTATGACGATATCACGAACATCGATTCGACTGATGTCGGTCCATCCGCAGAATACGGCCATGCCTCGCACCCTCCGTCAGCGCTCCGAAGCCGCCCTCTTCGATGGGACCCTCGCGTTCGTCGCCTCGCTCGCGAGAATGGGGCTTCGCGCAACGACCGCCTCCTTCCTCGCCGGTGTGGCCGCGCTCGTTCGTCGCTACCGCCGCGCACGAACGGACGCGCTCGGGGCCGAGGCGCTCGGCAAGGAGTGGCAGCGGCTGATGCCCAACCCGAAGGTGATGCCGATCACCCACGTGGAGGGCGACACGGCCTACGGGGAGATCCACGTGCACTGCCCTCTCCGCGGCACCGGCGACGTGAAGGCCTGCCATGCGCTGATGGCCTATGACCGCGCACTGGTCGAGCCGGCGGGCGGACGCTTCGTGGTGCTCCAGAGCCAGGCCGAACCCGGCGTCACGCACTGCCGCATCGCGATTCGACCGCAGCACCTGCCGGCCGATGACCTGGTGCACGCCCACGTACGGGTGGACGCGCTGACTCGGAGGGCAGCGGAGTGATCAGGGCTCGAAGCGCGGCGTGTCGAGCAGCCGCGGGTCGGGCTCGCGGGTCAGCTGCGCGAGCCCGCGCAAGGCACGGACGAGCTTGGGCCACTCGAGGGGGTTCTTCAGGTTCAGACCGCCGAGGAGCTGCTTGAGCATGGTCAGCGTGTCGAAGTAGACGCGCTCGCAGACGAGCGTCTCGTTCTCGTCGAAGACGAAGGTGGCGGTCATCCGCACGCGGAAAGGCTGACCCATCGGCGGAATGCCGCCGAGCGGCCCGCGGTGCGTTCCGAGCAGCCAGAACTCCACGATGACGGCGTCGTGACTGTGTCGGAGCTCGATGATCTCGTGGTGCTGGTCCGGGAACGCCACGCGCGTGTCGCGGTAGTAGTCGCGCACGTCGGTGTCCCCGTCGTGGACCGTGAGCGTCGCGATCAGCTCGTAGTGCGGGTGCGGAAAGGTGGAGAGCACCGCGTCCCACTGCTGGGCGACCTCGCCCTCGAAGTGATCGAGCACGAGCTTCTCGCGCGCACGTAGGGTGGCCTCGTCGGGCATGTCGAAACGGGTCATCGCTCTCTCCTACCACCGCTCAGGCGTGTTCGAGCGCTCGGGTGACGCGCGCTCGCCATTCCGCCATCGCTTCCGCGCCACCCTTCATCAGGAACCCGTGGACCTTCCCGCTCGGCTGGTCGACCAGCACCCCGCCGCCCTGCCAGTCGTGATGGCGGCGGACTCGCGAGGCCAGGTCCGCGGCGGCCTCGAGCTCGAGGTCGAGAACGACGTCGACGCGCACCCGGCAAGCGAGCAGGAACGCCAACAACGCGAGCTTCGTCGACTCGTCCAGTCGATTGACGAAGCCTCGGATGATCCCGGCACCATCCGGCGCCTGCTCCTGGAACCGCGCGAGCCCCTCCGCAAGGCTCCACGACTCGGCCGGACCCTTGGTGCCCACCGCGTAGGACCAGGTGTTCGATGCGGGCCAGACGCGGAGCACCGCGGTCTCGGTGCGGAGGTCGAGGTAGCCGTACCCCTCCGTCCGGACGAGCGCCTCGAGCTCGGTGGGCGCCAGCCTCCCGTCGGCGAACGTGCAGGTGTGCTCGTGTAGGGGATCGATCGCAGCCACGAGCCGCTCGATCTCGGTCTGGTCGGTGGTGTGGAAGCCACGAAGCGACACCCGCGCCTGCCCGAGACCACGGTAGAGCGCGGCGATCTGCGCCGGCTCGTTCAGTCGCGTGGGGTGCTCGACGGGGAAGAGGGTCACGGTGCGCACAACGTCGCATGAGGGCGCCGATGTCGGCCATCCCGGAGGGACCAGAGGCCGGATCCACCTCCCCAGGGGGACCGCGAATGGGGTACTCTCGGGCCCACATGGATGAGCCGCTCGTTCGCGTCGTCGCCGCTGGCGACACCCACATCGGCCGCCGAGAGCACAACGAAGACGCGGTGTTGATTCGCCGTGAGCTCGATCTCTTCGCGGTCGCCGACGGTGCCGGAGGCGAGAACGCCGGAAACATGGCGAGCACGCTCGCGATGTCGTCGCTCGCCCACTTCTTCGAGGAGTCGCAGGACGACGCCACGGGCTTCGACGTCATCGGCCTCCCCAGAGGCGCGCGCCGACTCTCGCAGGCGATCCACCACGCCAACGCCGAGATCATCGAGATGGCCCGCACGGCGGACCGCTACCAGGGCATGGGCACCACGGTGGTCGCGATCACCGTCGATCGGAGCGTCGGCATCGTGCACCTGGCGCACGTCGGTGACAGCCGCTGCTATCGACTGCGCGCCGGGCAGCTCGAGCTGCTCACCCAGGACCACTCGCTGGCGAACGACGTGCTCGAGCTGGCGCCGAACATCAGCGACGAGCGCGCGATCCAGCTCCCGAGCCGCGTGATCACCCGCGCGCTCGGCATGGGTCCGCAGGTCCGCGTGTCGGTGTCGACGCTGGCGATCGTGCCCGGCGACCGCTTCCTGCTCTGCAGCGACGGGCTCACGGACATGCTCGACGAAGAGCAGATCGCCGACGCCCTACGACAGGACCTGCGCCCCGACGCGACCGTGAAGGTGCTGCTCGACATCGCGAACGCCGCCGAAGCGCGCGACAACGTGGCCGCCGTGGTGGTCGAATGCCGCTCCGCCGGCCCGACGGACTGGCCGAGCCCGACGCTGCGCCGGCGACCCGGCGACCCGACCGACGACGAGGCCGAGCTGTTGATCGTCGATGGTGCGTCGGAGCCGCCCGCCTCGGACGACGACGACGACGAGCCCGAGATCGAGATCAGCGGTGGCAGCGAACCGGCGCCGCCCCGCGACGACATCCCGTTGGCCCTCGCCGAGGACGACGACGCGCACCCGACGCAGGAGATCGAGATTCGGATGATTCCGGAGGGCAGCGCGAGCAAGGCAAAGGTCGAAGCCGTGCAGGTCCTGTTGGGCGGAATCACCGCGGAAAACCGCCCGGGCAGCGAGCGAGACCCCACCATGCCTTTCCAGCGACGTTGTAAGAAGTGCAACGCCATCTTCGATGGGAAGGCAAACATGTGTCCCAACTGCTGGGACGAATGAAGTTTGTTCGCCGAGCGGTCGTCCTGCCCCCGTGCGGGTGCTACGCCGTTCGTTCATGCGTTTCTCCATTGCCCTGATCGCGCTCTCGGCTGCGGTCGTCGCGCCTCCGCCCGAGGTCGACGCGCAGGACGCCGCGTTGCGCCGATCGCTCACGGGCAGTGAGATGCGCCGACTCGAGCAGGGTCGTCTGGTGGCGCGCCGGACCAGCGAGCGTCGTGGCGGGATGCTGCTGATCGGCGGCACGAGCTATCAGGTGGTCGACCTGGCGCCCAACGAGATCTGGCGCGCGCTCCGCGATCGACCGCGGTACCTCAAGCGGATGCTCCCGCAGACCGAGCGCATGCGGCAGATCCGTCACACCGAGACCACGCGGACGATGCGGGTCACGCACGAGTACGGGATCGTCTCGGCGACCTATGCGGTGACCTTCTCCTACGACGAGGACGCGAAGACGGTGATCTTCCGGCTCGCTCGAGACGAGCCGCGCGACCTGCGCGCCGGTTGGGGCTTCATCAAGCTCCGTCCCTGGGGTGACGACGGCGAGAAG
The DNA here is from genome assembly GCA_017644045.1 of Deltaproteobacteria bacterium. GTDB lineage: Bacteria > Myxococcota_A > Polyangia > Polyangiales > Houyiibacteriaceae > UBA1660. The sequence goes on along the minus strand of JAEPMI010000003.1, from coordinate 423,599 downwards.
ACGCTCGTCTCCTTCGGCATGATGGCCGACGTGGGCACCGGCCTCGTGAGCGGCGCCCTGCGACCGACGTTGCACGAGTGGATGCTCAAGGTCCCCTGGACCATGAAGCAGTACCTCGAGGGCAGCGGTCGCTCGCGCTACGACCGCTGACGGGCGTTCGCCTGCCTCAGTCGGAACATGTCCACGAGGTAGAGCGCGACCGCGACCCAGATGAGCCCGAAGGTCACGCCGTGGGCGACCTCGAAGGGCTCGCCGTAGAGGAGCACCGCGCAACCGAGTTGGAGCGTCGGCGCGACGTACTGGACCATGCCGAGGGTCGTATAGCGCAGGCGCCGAGTCGCCCCCGCGAACGCGAGGAGCGGGAGAGCGGTGATGACCCCGCTCAACACCAGGAGCACGGCGAGGATGTCTCCGGTGACCAGCTGACCGAAGGGTGGTGACTGCATGGCGAGGAAGACCAGGGCGACCGGCGCCACCAGGCCGGTCTCGATCGCCAGCCCCTCGACCGCTCCCACCGGCGTGCGCTTTCGGACGAGCCCGTAGATCGCGAAGGTCACGGCGAGCACCAGCGACACCCACGGCAAGGAGCCGCGGGCGATCGTGAGGTAGGCGACGCCGATGGAGGCGAGCACGACCGCGAGCGCCTGGAGCGGGCGGAGCGACTCCCCGAGAAAGACTCGCGCGAGGGCGATGTTGAGGAGCGGGTTGATGTAGTAACCGAGGCTCGCCTCGGTGACCCGGTCGACGCTGACCGCCCAGATGAAGATGCCCCAGTTGGTCGCGATCAAGCTCGTCGAGAGCAGCATCCAGTAGCGGGTCTTCGGATCGCTCAATGCGCCGAAGGTCTTGCCCCAGGCCTTCCGTACCCAGAGCAGCGCGGCGATGAATCCGAGCGACCAGACGATCCGGCTGGCGAGCACCTCGAGCGCCGGCACCGCGTCGAGGAGCTTCCAGTAGATGGGAAGGAGCCCCCACGTCGCGTATGCGAAGAAGGCCATCGCCGCTCCGCTGGCTGGGCTCCCGATGGTCTCGACCGGCGCTGACTTCGTGCCGCTCACCCCGCCCCTATGGACGACGCTTCTCGCCGAGGCCAGCCGGAAGTTAGGCTGCCGCGTGCGCGACACGACCATCGCGGATCTGCGGGAGGGCGAAGAGGCGATCGTGCTGGGGACGATCGAGCCCGCCGGGCCGCTCGTGGAGGGCCCCGATGGACAGCGCTGCGTCTACTGGGAGAAGCGCGAGAGCGTGGGTTCGGAGGCCAGCGCGACCGGCGGCGAGCGCTTCTGGGTCGTCGACGGCGAAGGCCGCGTGCTGGTGCCGGCCGAGGAGCTCACGAACCTCTCTGCCGCGGGCAACTGGACGCAAGAGGTGGTGGAGCTCGCCACCTCGGAGATCTCCGCGGTGTCGCGCGAGCTCTCCGACATCAAGCGGCGGCTGCGAGCGACGGACGACCCGGAGCTCCGGCGCCGGAAGAAGCACCTGGCCAAGGTCGCGACGCTGCTCTGCGCGATCAAGGCGCACGCGCGGGGCAAGGTCCACGGGAAGGGCAACCTCACCAGCCAGGCGGCGTGGATCGAGAAGAACAAGCACCTCGCCGACGACGGTCCGGGCAAGGCGACGATCGAGAAGGCAGTCAGCCGGCTGCTCGTGGTGCTCGCGCCGGGCGATCGGGTGACCGTGTCCGGGCGCTTCCGGATGGAGCCGATGCCGCCCGGGCTCGGCTCGGGTGGTGGCTACCGCGACCGACCGACGTGCTGGGTGGTCCGGAACGCGAGCGTGGTCGGGCACGACGGAGCGAGCGCGGACGCGACGCCGCCCAGCCCGGAACGACGACGCACGGAGCTCGCGGGTCACGCAGAGGCAGCTGACGATCTCCGGCAGGCGATGGGCGCGACGCCCTTCGAGCGCAAGGTGCTCGCCGTCGTCACCGGGGTGACGCTCCTCGGCGGGTTGCTCACGCTCTTGCGCCACTGCTGACGGAACGCGAAACGCGCCGACCCCAGGCGGCCGGCGCGTCGCGCGGTCACGCCGGGAGCGGGCTCAGAGGCCCCACTTCGCCGAGAGGAGCTCGAGCAGGCGAGCCTGCTCCGCGGCGGTGAGGGCACGCTCGAAGACGATGACCTCACCGATGTCTCCGTCGAGGCTCCCGATGATGGGCCCGGCGCCCAGGACGAAGTTGGCGGTGCCGATGGCGTCCTCGGCGTTGGCGGCAGAGGCCGAGCCGAAGTCGGTGAGCACCTGCTGCTCCACCCATCCCAGACCACGATGGCGGCGAAGGGCTCGCCGGCGGTGCCACCGGTGGCGGTCACGGTGTTGAACTCGAGGGCGGCCGCCGGCCAGGTGTGGTTGTAGCGGAGCTCACCGTCGGTGGTCGTGGAGAGGCCGAAGCCCTGCGCGTTCACGCCGTTGACCCCGTAGAGCAGGTCGCCGTTCGAGTCGGCGGCGGAGCGACCGACGAAGGCCACGGTGTACTCGGCCGCGCTTCTCGGAGACGGATGACGTCGACGCCGTCGAAGGTGAAGGTGTCGGCGTCGGCGGCGTCGAGCCAGAGAATGGTGTCGCCCGCGGCGGGCGCGTCGAAGTCCTCGCACATGTCGCCGGTCCAGCCCGCGTCGCAGACACAGACCGGCTCGGCGCCGGAGGCATCGCAGGTGCCGTTGGTGCAGGTCAGGTCCTCGCAGCCCGGCTCCACGAACATGTCGGGGTCGGTCATCGGGCCCATGTCCTCGCCGGTCATCGGGCCCATGTCGGCCGTCACGTCCGTGGTGTCGCCACCATCGTCGTCGCCACAGGCCACCATCCCGAGGGCGAGCAAGAGCGCGCCGGCGGTGCGCAGTGTCTTTGTTCCTCGAGCCGTTTCCATCTGTTTCCTCCTCACCGCCGGCATCTCCCCGAGCGGGTGTGAATGAACGGTGGAAGGGCAAGCGCGCCACAGCGATGGTCATTTCTTCGAGAGAGCGGAAACGACCATCGCGAGCGACGTCCGCCATGTCGGTTCAGCGGGTGATCGCAGGCTCGCGGAGGCGGAGCGCCAGCACGAGCGCGACGGCTGGCAGCGCGAGGCAGCCGTAGAGCGGCAGCGCGTAGCCGCCGCTCAGGTCCTGGCCGAGCGCGAGGAGCGAAGGGCCGAGCGCGCTCCCGAGGACCACACACATCATCTCGAAGCCCGCGATCGCACCGAGGTGCCGGCGGCCGAAGAAGCGGGGAAAGGCGATCGTCGCGATGGGGCCGAAGAGCCCGCCGGCGATCCCGAGGCCGCCGGCGACCAGCGGATAGAGCGCGTCGAGGCGGACGGTGGCGCCGACCCCGACGGCCTGCGCGACCAGCATGGCGACCAGCAGCCACTTCACCCGGAGCCGGTCGCCGAGGTAGCCGCCGATGAGCGCGGTCGAGGTCGAGACCACCGACATCGGCAGGAAGATCGCGACGGCCTCGGCGCGCTCCATGCCGAGGCGCCCACCGAGATCGACGATGTGGAAGGTGATGCCGGTGATCACCAGCGCCTGCACGGCGAGCGCGAAGGTCACCGCCCAGAACTTCAGGGTGCGGATCGCCTCGCTCCGGGGGACGGCGATCTCCTCGGCGCGCGCCTTCGTCCGCTCGGGGGTGCTCGGCTCGCCGTCCATCTCGAGGCCGCAGTCCTCCGGTCGGTCCCGGTAGAAGACGAGCGCGACGAGCGCCATGCCCACGCCGACGACCAGCGCCATCTCCCGCCAGGCCCCGCGCCAGCCGGCCCGCTCGATCCACGCGTCGAGCACCAGGGGCGCGACCCCGAAGCCGAAGCCGACGAAGACCGAGCTGATCCCCGACGAGAGCCCGCGCCGTTTCTCGAACCAGCGACCGAGCATCGTGCGGCTGACCATCGTCAGCATCCCCTGGCCGCTGAAGCGGAGGGCGAAGAAGCCGAGCACCAGCAGCAGGACCGCGACCACCCCCGGGTCGGCGAGCCGATCGACCACGCTCAGATAGAGGAGCGTGAGACCGAGGCCGATGGAGGCGCAGGTGGCGGTGGTGCGAGCGCCGAAGCGGTCGAGGAGCCGGCCGCCGAAGGGCAGGGTCAGGCCGCTGGCGACGGTGCCGGCGAGGTAGGCGTTCGCCAGCTGGACCCGGGTGAGGCCGGTCGCGGTCAGGAGATCGTCGGTGAAGACGCTGACCCCCATGGTCTGACCGGGGATCGAGAGGATCACGCCGATCGTGGACACCACGACGATCCACCAGCCGTAGAAGAAGGGGAATCGACGGGGAGCGAAGGGGCGATCGGCCGTGGATCGGGGGGAGGGTCGTTCCACCGCGGGCCTCTGCCACGGGACGCTTCGATCGTCGACCCCGCTGCGGTCGGGCGGCGAAGGAAGTATCCTGCCGACCTCGACGTATTCGAGGGGCGCAACGGATGGATCTGCGAGAGGCATACGAGCGACTGGACGTGGAGGCGGGGACCCCGCCCAAGACGGCGCGGCGCGCCTATCTGAAGCTGCTGAAGGTCCACAAGCCCGAGAGCGATCCCGACGGATTCCAGCGCATTCGGGAAGCGTGGGAGCGCATCCAAGAGGCGAAGGACTGGGAGCTTGAGCAGCTCAACCGCGACCCGGAGCCCACGAACGAGCCGCCGGCCGATCCCTTCCGGCCGGGCCTCGCCGACAAGTGGCGCGGGGTCCAATGGACCATGCCCCGCCGGAACTGGGGCCAGCAGGTCATCCTGGCGCGCGGCGAGAAGGTCGGGACGCTCGAGCACGCCAAGGAGACGGCGCGCGTCGTCTCGCAACACTCCGAGTGGGGCGGCGCCCGTTCGAGCGCGGTGCCGGGCGATCTGACCGGCAACCAGGGGCCCGATCCACTGGCGGGGTTCATCGCGCGCTGCGCGAAGGCGACCGACGCCGAGCGCGTGGCGGTCGCCCGCGAGGCGGTCGCGGTGATGCCCGAGCGACCGGAGGCCTACCACCTGCTGCACGAGGCGCTGATCGTCACCTCGCAGATGGAGGCGGCCGCCGAGACCTTGCGGACCGCCCATCAGGCCGGCCTCGAGGGCTTTCTCGAGCCGCTGCTGCGACAGCACCCCGAGCACCTACGGCCCGAAGAGCTCGACCAGGCGCGCCGTGAAGCCGGTCACACCCTGGACCCGGTGGCGGTCGCCCGAGCGCTGCTCGCTCGTGAAGACCCGCAGGGCGCCGTTCGCGCGATGCGCTGGGGCATCGACGCCGCGCTCCGTGGCGCGAAGGAGCACGTGCCCTCGGTGCACGTGACGCTCGACTTCGTCCTGCAGCTCTACCGGCACCACCACCCGAACGCGGCGCGCGAGCTCCACGACCACCTGCGTCGCTGGATGCGTGACGCCGGTCGGGAGACCGAGCTCCGCGGCTCGCAGCTCGCGGCGACCTACCACCTCACCGGTGAGCTCGCGACGCTCCCGCGGAGCTTCCCGGCTGCCGTTCAGGCGGCGCTCTCCCGGGGCATCCTCGATGGCGATCCGAGCTTCGCGTCGAGCGAGCTCGCGCGCTGGACGCTCGACAGCACGCTCGCCGAGGTCGCCAAGGCCGCCGAGGCGCTCTCCGTCTACGCGCCGACGCTCCACCGCGCCGTGGGTCGCTACCTCGACCGGAAGACGGCCGGCGTCTACGCGCCGCTCCCGCAGCCGAAGCTCAAGCACTGGGCCGATCCGGCCGGCGCGGGGAAGGCCTCCGCCGAGGCGGACGCCAAGGCCCACGCCGCCGCCGGTGGCGCGCCGGGGACCACGCCGAAGCGAGGGCCGAGCCGGCCGCAGCTGATCGGCATCGGTGTGCTCGCGGTGCTCGTCCTGATCGCCATCGTCCGCATCGTCGGCTCGAGCTCGTCGAGCCCGCGGGTCATCCCCCAACCGCCGCCCATTCCGGCCCAGGTCGGACCGACCGCGGCGCAGGTGCACGCCAGCGCCGACCGGATCTGCGGCCACATCACCCCGAACGACGAGCGCTGCCTGGCTGCGCGGGCGTGGGCCGACGCGCTCGCCGCGTCCAACTGCCCCGCCGTGCAGGCCGCCAAGACCCGCTTCGAGACCGCGATGGCGAACCCGACCGGTGACCCGGGGGACGTCGCGCTCCAGAACATCCTGATCAACGCCGCGAAGTTCGAGCTCGAACGCGGCACCCGCATCGATTGTGCCGCCGCGGCGGCCGGAGGTTTCAACCCGTGACCGTCGTTCCCCTCAGGCCGCGCGCGCGCGGCGCCGTCGTCGGCATCGATCTCGGCACCACCTACTCGCTCGTGAGCATCCTCCAGGACGGGCGACCGCTGGTCTTGCCGAACGCCATCGGCGACCGGCTGACCGCCAGCGCGGTCTCGTTCGACGAGGACGGGTCGATCCTGGTCGGTGACGCCGCGAAGTCGCGGGCGATCTCCCACCCGGAGCGGACCGCCGTCACCTTCAAGCGGGACATGGGATCGGACCGGAAGATCCCCATCGCCGGTCGCGAGATGCGCCCGCAGGAGCTGAGCGCGCTCGTGCTCGAGTCGCTGAAGCGCGACGCCGAGGAGGCGCTCGGGATCCACGTCGAGGAGGCGGTCGTGACCGTGCCCGCGTACTTCGGCGACCTGCAGCGGCAGGCGACGCGGGACGCCGCGAAGATCGCCGGCATCAAGGTCGAGCGCATCATCAACGAGCCCACCGCGGCCGCGATGGCGTACGGCCTGCACAACCGCGAGCGCGAGATGCGCGCGGTGGTCCTCGACCTCGGCGGCGGCACCTTCGACGTGACCATTCTCGAGATCATCGAGGGCGTCATCGAGATCCAGTCGACCGCCGGTGACGCGCGGCTCGGCGGCGAGGACTTCGCCGAAGCGCTCGCCGAGGTGGTCGCCAAGGAGGTCCAGGCCGAGCACGGCGGCGACCCCACCCAGGATCGCCAGACCCTGGCGCGCCTGCTCGCCGCCGCCGAGGACGTGAAGCGGCGGCTGACCGACGAGGAGCACGCGCGCTTCGTCGTTCCGCGGATGAAGGTGGGCGACCAGAACGTGGATCTGGACCGTCCGATCAGCCGCACCGAGGCGGAGACGATCTGGGGCGACCTGATCGCCCGGCTGCAGGCACCCATTCAGCGCGCGCTCCGCGACGCCGACATCCAGCCCTCGGAGATCGACGAGGTCCTGCTCGTGGGTGGTGCCACCCGCATGCCGCTGGTGGTCGATCTCGCGTCGAAGATCTTCGGCAAGATGCCGATGAAGGAGCTCCCCGCGGACGAGGCCGTCGCCATGGGCGCGGCGGTGCAGGCGGCGCTCAAGAGCGGTGACGCGGCCGTCGAGGATCTGGTCGTCACGGACGTGGCGCCCTTCTCGATGGGCATCGCCACCGCGACCACGATGGGCCGCCAGCAGGTCGAGGGGCTCTTCTCGCCGGTGCTCGAGCGCGGCACCACGATCCCCGCGAGCCGCAGCCAGCGCTTCTTCACGATGAGCGACAACCAGCGGGAGATCCGCGTCGCCGTCTACCAGGGCGAGCACTCGCTCGTGAAGGACAACACCTTCCTCGGCGAGTACATCGTGAAGGACCTCCCGCAGGACAAGGCGGGGGCGGTCTCGATCGACGTGCGCTTCACGTACGATCTGAACGGCATCCTCGAGATCGAGATGAAGCTCGAGGGCAGTGACCGGGTCGAGCACCTGGTCATCGAGCAGCGCCCTGGTCGACTGAGCCCCTCGCAGATCGAGGAGGCCCGCGCGGCGATGGCGGCGCTCAAGTTCCACCCGCGCGAGGCGCTGCCGAACCGCACGACCCTCGCGAAGGCGGACGCGGTGTTCACCCAGCTCACGGGGCCGGCCCGTGACGAGCTCGGCCACGCCATCGCCACCTTCCGCAGCGCGCTCGAGACGCAGGAGCCGGACATCATCGACCGGGTCCGCGAGCAGCTGAACGCCTTGATCGACGCCCTCAAGTCCCACGTACCCAAGAAGTAGCCGTGAGCGAGACGAGCCCGACCGCCAGTGCCCCCGCGTTCGGTCCTGCCGATTGGCAGGCGGTCCGGAGCGCGGGCCAGCTCGAGCTCAGCCGCCCCAACCGGACCCTCATCGCGCGGCTCACGCTCTACGCGGTGCTCTTCCTCTCGGCCGTCGCCACCACCTTCGACCGCCCGTTCATCGTGATCGGCGTGATCGCGGCGATGGGCGTGCCGCTGGTGATGTTCTCGCGGATGCGCGAGCTCAGCGTCTGCGCCGTGCTGAAGAGCGCGCACCGCATCGTGGTGACCGCCCCGGAGCGCGTCGAGGCCAGCTACCGTGAAGCCGCGGTCAGCGCGGGCCACTTCGAGATCGACGGTCAGCGCTTCGACCCCGCGGAGGTCGAGCTCATCCGAGTGCACCGGATCCACCGAACCGGCGAGCACATGCACCGGACCCATCACGTGTGGCTGCGGACGCCGGACAAGATCTTCGAGCTGGGCGCCTTCCCGCTGCCGGCGGAGGCCGACGAGCTCACCCACTTCCTCCGCGCGAACCTGCCGGAGCTGAGCGGCGCGAGCGAGAGCTCGAAGGCGGACACCCTCCCCCACGACGCCAAAGCCGTCGCGGTCACCGTGGTCGGAGCGCTCGTCGCCTGGGGAGCCACCTTCGCGGCGCCCTTCCTGAGCTGGGGGGTCTCGCCCGCCATTCACGCCGCGATGCTCTTCGCCATCGGCGTCGGCGTCTGGGCGATCGAAGCCGTGCACGGCTGGATGGTCGCCGAGGTGAGCGACTCGCTCGTCCGTAGCCTGCGACGCCGCTACCGCCTCGGCCGCTGAGCGTCGACATCTGAGGACTTGCACCCGGTGGGTCGCAGCGAGGATGCTGCGCCCATGAGCACCGACAAGACCGACGGGGCGAAGCCAGCGAAGCCGGCCGACAAGGGCGAGCGGGTCCTCAAGGCGAAGGCCGACCAGCAGGCCGCAGCGCCCGGGCCCAAGAAGCGGGACTGGAAGGTCATCATGATCGGGGTCCTGGTGTTCGTGGGCCTCGTGGGCTCGCTCGCCGCGTGGCTCCAGGGCAAGGCGTCACGGCAACCGGAGGTCGACGGTCTGACGGCCGAGCGGGACGAGTGCCGGGACGAGAAGGCGGGGTGCGAGAGCACGGTCACCGAGCTCGAAGGCCAGATTCAGCTCCTCGAGGCACGGCGGCAGGTCGCCCGTGCCGCCGACGAGCTGGGCGAGCAGAACTTCGGCTCGGCGAACGAGGCGCTCCATGAGGCCGCCGAGGGGCTCCGCGCGCAGGGTCAGGGCGGCGCGGCCGACCGACTCGAGCAGATCGCGATCACACCGACCGACGATCCCACGGAGCAGCAAGCGGCCATCCGAGCGGTCGGCCGCGACATCGACCGCACGATCGGCCGCTGAGCCGGTCAGCGCGGCTCGGTCCACGTCACGCCGCAGCTGCAGCGATAGTGGAGCCGGTCCGCCGAGACCGAGCGTGGCTGCGCCCCTCCGCTGCATTTCGGGCAGAGCGCCCCGGCGAAGGCGTTCGCCTCTTCGGAGGAGAGCTCCTCGTGGCCCGGACAGGGTCGGCGCTCGCACAGCGGGCAGGATGGCGGAGTCACCTCGTCAGCGTACACCGGCTCCAGAGCACGATCCGGGGTTGTACTGGCCAGCCCGATTCGTGACCCTAGCGAACGATCATGGACGCGCTCGCAGCACATCGCTTCCACTTCGCGTTCACCATCACGTACCACTACCTCTTCCCGCAGCTCACGATGGGGCTCGCGCTGCTCATCGTGGTGCTCAAGGGGATGGGGCTCCGCGGCGACGAGCGGGCGGAGGAGGGAGCGCGCTTCTTCACGCGCATCTTCGTGCTCTTCTTCGCGATGGGTGTCGTCACCGGCATCCCGATGGAGTTCCAGTTCGGCACCGGCTGGTCGCGCTTCAGCCAGGCCGCCGGGGGGATCATCGCGCAGACGCTGGCGATGGAGGGCGTGTTCGCGTTCATTCTCGAGTCCGCGTTCCTCGGCCTGCTCCTGCTCGGCGAAGACCGACTCGGCAAGAAGCTCCACTTCGCGGTCGCGGTCATGGTCTTCATCGGGACCTGGCTGAGCGGCTACTTCATCGTCGTCACCAACGCGTTCATGCAGCACCCGGTGGGCCACGAGGTGCTCGCCGACGGATCGATCGCGCTGAAGGACCTCGGCGCCTACCTGACCAACCCGTGGGCGCTGGTGCAGTACGCGCACACCATGGTCGGCTCCATGGTCACCGCGGCGACCTTCATGACGGCCATCGGCGCGTACTACCGGCTGCAGCGGGAGCACACCGAGCACGCCGACCGCTTCCTGAAGGTGGGCGTCATCGCGGGGGTCATCGCCTGCACGCTGGTCGCGTTCCCGACCGGCGACTTCCAGGCGAAGCTCACCCACGACCACAAGCCAGCGGCCTTCGCGGCGATGGAGGGGCACTTCCACACCGAAGAGGGCGCCCCGCTGGCGCTCATCGGCCAGCCCGACGTCGACCGCATGGAGCTCGACAACCCGATCTACGTGCCGGGGATGCTGAGCTTCCTGACCCACAAACGGTGGGACTCGGAGATCACCGGGCTGAGTGAGATCCCACGCGACGAGTGGCCCGACAACATCCCGCTCCTCTACTACGCCTACCACGTGATGGTCGGGCTCGGGACGCTGCTCATGGCGCTCTTCGGGCTCGCGGCGTTCTCGCTCTTCCGGCGCAAGCTCGGTGAGAGCCGGCGGCTGCTCTGGCTGCTGATGCTCGCCCTTCCCTTTCCCTTCGTCGCGAACACCGCGGGGTGGATGACCGCCGAGCTCGGCCGGCAGCCGTGGCTCATCCACGGCCTGATGCGGACCGCGGACGGGTTCTCCGAGAACGTCTCGAGCGGCAACGCCGTGTTCACGTTGCTCGGCTTCATGGGCCTCTACGCGCTGCTCACGCTGCTCGCGTTCATGTCCTTCCTGCGCATCGTCCGCCGCGGTCCGGTCACCGCCGAGGGGGAGCACTGATGAGCGCGCTCGTGCTCACCTGGTGGCTCTTCGTGGGCTTCACGCTGACGGTCTACGTCGTGCTCGACGGCTTCGACCTCGGCGCCGGCGCGCTGCACCTGCATCTGGCGAAGACCGATGAGGAACGCGAAGACATCCTCCGCTCCATCGGCCCGGTCTGGGACGGCAACGAGGTGTGGCTGGTCGTCGCCGGCGCGACCCTCTTCCTGGCGTTCCCCGTGGCCTTCGCGGAGGCCTTCAGCGGCTTCTACCTCCCGCTCAACCTCGTGCTCTGGCTGCTGGTCTTCCGCGCGCTCGGCATCGAGCTGCGGCACCAGGGCGACTCGCCGGTCTGGAAACAGGCGTGGGACGTGTCGTTCTCGGGCGCGAGTCTGCTGCTCGCGCTCTGTCTCGGCGTGGCGCTCGGCAACGTGCTCCGCGGCGTGGACCTCGACGCGGAGGGGCACTTCTTCGCCCCGCTCTGGACCGACTTCACGACCAGCTCACCGGTCGGCGTGATCGACGGCTACACCCTCGGCGTCGGCGTGGGCGCGTTGGTCGTGCTCGGCTTCCACGGGGCGTGCTGGCTCGCGTGGCAGGCCGAGGAGCCGGTCGCCGAACGCGCGCGGTTGCTGGCGGGCAAGCTCTTCTTCCCCGCGGCGCTCGTGCTCCCGACGCTCGGCGCCGCGACCTGGTTCGTCCAGCCGCAGCTCCAGGTGAACTTCGCCGAGCGCCCGCTCGGGCTCATCGTGCCCATCGCGGGGATCCTCGCGTTGATCGGGAGCTTCGTCGCGCAGCGCCACGAGCTCGCCGGTCGGGCGTTCGCGTTCAGCGCGTTCTATCTGGTCTCGCTCCTCGGCTCGGCGGCCTTCGCCATCTTCCCCTACGTGCTGCCCGCAGTGGATCCGAGCCTGAGCCTCGGCGCCATGGACGCCGCTGGGCCCACGCACTCGCTGACGGTCGCGCTCTGGTGGTGGATCCCGGGCGTCGTGCTCGGCTGCGGCTACTTCGTGTTCCTCTATCGCCGCGTCGTCCGCTGAGCCGAATCGGCTCAGGGCTCGAGAATCAGCTTGCCGACCGTCTTGCCGGACTCGATGTCCCGGTGGGCGTTCGCGACCTTCGCCAGCGGGTAGGTCGTCGTCTTCAGCGGCCGGATCTCGCCGGCCGCGAGCCAGTCGTTCAGGTCGCTCATCGCCTCGTGGAGCAGCTCGTTGCGCTCGAAGAGGTAGCTGAGGTTGAACGCGAGCACGCTCTTCGACTCGTTGGTCAGGTCGAGCGGGTTGAAGCGCGGCGTGCGCAGGTAGTCGACCGCGAGCTTGAGGTAGTTCGGTCGGCCGCCGGTCTTCGGCATCATGGTGGAGAAGCCGTAGACCACGAGCTTGCCCGCGGGGCGGAGGTGGTCGTAGCTCTGCTTCAGCGTCGCGACGCCGTTCGCGTCGAGCACCAGGTCGTAACCGCGCGGCGAGATCGCCTCGGCGCGGTGCCACAGATCCTCGGTGGACTTGTCGATCACGTGGTCGCAGCCCAGCTCGCGCGCGGCCTCGACCTTGTGCGAGCCACCGACCACGCCGACGACCTCACAGCCCTGGCGCTTCAGCAGCTGCACCAGCGTGCCCCCGACGCCGCCGGCCGCGCTGTGCACCAGCACCCGATCGCCCTTGCGCGGGTGCGCCAGGAAGTGGAGCGCGAACCAGCCGGTCATGAAGACGGCCGGGAGCGAGGCTCCTTCCACGAAGCTCAGTGACTCGGGCAGCGCGAAGACCTGCTTGCGCGGCACGTTGAGCGCGGACGAGTACCCGCCGAAGAGGGTCACGCCCATCACCCGGTCGCCCGGCTTCAGATCGCTCACGCCAGAGCCGACCGCGGTCACGACCCCCGCGACCTCGAAGCCCGGCGTGATGGGCCAGCCCACCAGCTCCTTCGCCGACGCGTAGAGTCCCATCCGAATGACCACGTCGGCGTAGTTCACGCCGGTCGCGCGGACCTCGATCTGGACCTCGTCGGCCTTCGGCGCGGCCAGGTCGGCCTTCTCGACCTTCAACCGGTCGTAGGAACCGGCCTGGTGGATGACGACCTTGGTGGTCTCGGTGAGCATGGTGGTCTTCGCCGTCGACGCGGCGCTCTGAGTCTGAAGCATGGTGTTCCCGTCCTCTCGGGCCCGTCAGACGCAGGGCCGCTCGAGGCGCTACCAAAAAATCAGAACTCGATTCTGTTTACCACACGCGAGAGCCTTCGGGTGCGCCGCTCAGAGGCAGTCGCACTCGGATTCGGGCAACACGGTCACGAGGACGGAAGCCGTCCCGGCGGCGCCGCCGTCGACTTCGTAGGTGGTGCTCGACTCCGGCGCGACGGTCACGGATGCGCCGGTGGCGCCATGGCTCCACTCGTAGGTGTCCGCGCCGCAGGCGACGAGCATCACGCTCTCGCCGGGGCAGATGCGCGCAGGCGAGCTCACGCGGACCCCTTCGCTCGCGCCCTGCGGCACCTCGAGCACGAACGCGGGCGCCACCTCGCCCGAGGAGAGCCCCGCGTCCCACCAGTTGCTGGCGAAGAGCACCTTGGTCCCGTCGGGACTCGGCACCGCCATCGGCTCGTGGCCGTAGCCCGCCGTCGCGTCGCTGTGGTGCATGCCGTAGCGCTCGATGGTCCCGGAGCCGTCCAGGCGGATGGCGAAGATCTCCTCGGCCGCCACCGGATGTTCCGGACAGCAGGCCTCCGACACGTAGGCCCACCCCGGTCGCTGGGTGTTGCGCATGCTGACGTGCCCACCCCAGATCCCTCGCGAGTGCTCGAAGAGCGGCGTCACCCGACCATCCCGAAGACGGACCATCACGAGGTAGTGGTCCGTGGCCCAGGTCGACTCGTCGCCGTAGCCGACGACCACCTCGTCGCCAGCCGTGTCGTAGCCGAGGTCCGCGTGCGAGGTGTGGTCGTAGAGGTGCCGCTCGGTCGTCAGCGCCGGGTCGTAGATCTTGTAGCCCTCTCGACTGCCCGAGCCGTCCGCTCGCCAGGCGACCACGGCGTAGGTCCCGGACGGACTCACGGTGAACCAGTCGAGGTCGCCGCCCGACGGCAGGACGCGGGTGCCGATGACCGAGTCGTCGATCAGGTCGTACACGACGAGCGTCTCTTCGCCGCCGTTGCGGCCGATCAGCCCGATGAGCCGGTCGTCGTCGGAGACGTTGCCCTCGCCGTACCCGAACTCCACTCGCTCGAACTCATCGAAGGTGTGGAGCGTCGTGGAGTCGTTGCTCATCACGTCGTGCGACACGACGCGGTTGCCGCTGACGCCGACCATCGTCCGAGGATCGGTGTGGCTCCAGGTCGCGTTGCCGGGGATGTCGCTCCACCGCAGGAGCTCGTAGGTGTCCGCGTCCAGGATGGCCGCGGGATAGCCGGCCAGTGCGATCAAGGTCTGGTCACTGTTCCAGGGCTGGACCTTGGCGTACGCGTGCCGCAGCCGGAACTGGGTCGTGCCGAAGGTGGCGGCATCGGCGATGCGCCGAACGGGGTACCCCGTGAGCGAGTCCGCGGCCTCGACCCGATAGGCAGGCGGTCCCTCGCTCGGAGCCGTGTAGGCGCCGTACTCGATCGACGCCAGGTCGACGGCGGCGGGATGGCTCACGGCGCCAGCGCCGCAGGTGGGCATCACGGGCGCGATGCGCGGGTCCTCGCAGGCGGAACCGTCCTCGAGCGGACGGGACCCGTCCGCGTCGAGCTCGGCACCGCCGTCGGTGGGCTCGGCTCCCCCGTCGGCGCCGGACAGATCCCCCGAGCAGCCCAACGACATCAGGAAGAGAACCCAGGGCGTGGCGCGCTGCATCGACACCACGCTAGTCGATCGGCGAGCCGTGGAACGACGTCCCCTCGCACGACGTGCGGAGCCGCGGTCAGAGGGCGGTGATCGAGAGTCGCGCGTTGCCGGCGTCGTCGGAGAAGCCGGTGAGGACGATGATGTACTGGGTACCGGCGATCGCGGAGAGCTCGAGGTAGGACGTGAGGTCCTCCTCGCCGTCGTCGTTGCAGGCCAGCTCCTCGCCACCGCAGCCGGCGAGCACGCCGATCAGCGTGTCGTAGTCGCTCCCGAGGGTGCTGATGGCGAAGGTGCCGGTGGACGGCGCGGTCCAGGCCACGGTCACGTCCGGCGCGTCGCTGCCTCCGCAGTCGAGGTCCACATCGTGACCGCGACCGATGGTGCTCACGGTCAGCACCGTGCCGGTGCCGCTGACCGTGGAGTTGGGGCAGCCACCCTCGGGGGGCCCGACGATGCGGTCGTCGTAGCAGACGCCCGCGGCGTCGAAGAACATCTGGACGGTCGTTTCGTCGGCATCCGGACAGAGCTCGCGGTCCGCATCGAGCTGAGTCTCGCAGGTGTCGAAGCCGGTCCCCTCGCAGGTGGCGCGCGCGATGCACGAGCGGAAGTCCCGCTGAGCGGAGAGCTCGCACTGGAAGCTCGGGTTCAGGGACGACGAGTAGGGTCCGTAGTTGGCTGCCAGGCAGTCGAGCTCGATCTGGTCGGCGGCCGACGAATAATCCGCGGCGACCTCCGCTCGGCATCCGGCCGGGTCGGGATCGCAGCGGCAGTATTCCTGTTCGATGGCTCGCCCGATGTCGTCGCTCTGGTGGAAGAGCGAGTCGTCGTCACCGCAGCCGATCGCCGCGAGCGCAGCGAGAGCGAGAACGGTGGTCTGCCACCGCTCGAGATCGATCATGGTTTCCTCCTCGATGCCCCCTCGGCATCGCCTCGGCGCGCAACGTAGTGGGGGGCGGAGGGAGCGGCAAACGGCGCTCGGCTCAGCGCCGGACGAGGGACTGCAACAAGGGGCCGAGCCGATCGAGCTTCTCGGCGTCGCAGAGCCCTGGCGGGCCAGCGACCGCGATCGCGTGACGCTCCTGGAGGTAGCCGTGGGACACCGCGTCGTCCGCGCCCACCAGCGCGGCGTTGGCCGCTTGCAGCTCGTCGAGGTCGGCCTGCGTCGCGTCTTCGGCGAAGCGTTGGCCGGTGACCGTGATGGCCGGGGCGTTCTGCGCGCCGAAGGTCATGCGACAGCCCTCTTCGAGGTCGACCTCGGTCAGCCGCGGCAGCTCGCGGCCACACGCGGCGCGCACGTCGGTGTCCACCAGCAGGAAGTGGTCGCAACCGAAGGCCTCGGGGACCACCGGTGCCGGCGAGTTCAGCACTCGATAGAAGACGAGCTCGTCGGTCCGCTCGGCCGAGTCCGAGCCCGGCGGCGGCGGCTCGATGCGGGTGTGCTCCCGAACGCGCCCGACGCCCGGGCAGTAGGTCTCGGTATGAATCTCCGCGGTCTCCACCGGGAACGGAGTGCCCGCCGGATGGGTGCAGGTCCGCTCGACCTCGAGGCAGGCCTCGTACGCCAGGCCCGCGACTTCGATGCTGCGGCTCACCGAGACGTAGCGCGCCTCGCAGCCGACGTCGCCGAAGACGTAGCTCCACTCGTGCCCCTCTTGTACCGGCGCGTCGAGCAGGGTGCCGATCGCCTCGCCGCTCGGGGTCACCAGGAAGACGCCCTCGTCGCTCACCTCGTGGTAGCGCGCGCCCATCAGGTCGCCGCCGGTCATCACCACCCGGCGCGGGACCGCGTCGACGTCGTCGGCGAAGCTGATCGCGCGGGTGGCCTTCTCGCCGGCCGCTTCGTAGCGCCAGCGGTCGCCGGGGGCCGAAGGGAAGTACGCGAGCAGGTCCGCCGGCTCCGCGGCCGGCGCCTCCGGCTCGGCCTCGTCGCCGGCGCAATCGCAGGCGGCGACGAGGAGCAACACCGAGATGAGCGAACGCATCAACGGCCGCGACGGCGACCACGCCGGGGGCGCTCGCTGCGCACGCGCTCGACCGCCTTCACCTCGTTGGCGATTGCACCCTCGAAAGGCTCGGCGATGGGGTCGGCGGTCTCCTGGATGATCGTGATCACCTGCGCCGGCGTCAGCTCCGGGTTCAGGGCGATCAGCTTGGCGGCCAGGTTGGCGGCGTTGGGCGACGCCATGCTCGTGCCCGAGAGCGGCACGGTCTCGCCGTCCGGCACCAGGCTCGGGACCTCGACGCCGAAGTCGAAGACCTTCACGCGCTCGGTGTTGGAGTTGGTGAAGGTCGCCCACTGACCGTAGCGATCGACGGCACCGATGGTGAGGAGGTTCGGCGCCTGCAGGCTCGCGGGCACGGGCGCGTACTCGACGACGTCCTGGTTGCTGTTGCCGGCGGCGACGACGAAGAGCGTCTCCGGCGCGGCGGCGATCGCCTGGCGCCAGGTCTCCGCGCGGTGCGCCTGGACGGCGCGGGCGCGCTCCATGACCTGCTCGTCGTTCTCGTAGACCTCGCCCTCGTGCCGGAGCTGGCCCGCGACGTATTCGGTCGCGAAGCCGAGGCTCGCGTTGATGACGCGCACGTTGTTGGCCTTCGCGAAGGCCGCGACGGCGAGCGCGTTCGCGCGCTCCGCCTCGAGCTCCTCGTCGGTCGGGCCGCGGTGGTGGTAGAGGCGCGCCTCGCCGGCCCAGGCGCTGCGGAAGATCGCGAGCTTCGCCTGCGGGATGCCGGCGAGCATGATGCCGGCCACGTGGGTGCCGTGCGCCCACTCGCCGATCGCGTCGAGGTTGATGTCGAGGTGCTCGAGCGCCTCGGGGCTGTCGGCGCTGCGCATCAGCGTCAGCACTCGCTGCGCGGCCTCGGTGCTCGCCATGCCGGCGCGCAGGTCCATGATGCCGCGGAGGAAGGGCTTGTACTCGGCGAGCACGGCGTCGTCCGGTCGGTAGAGCAGGTCGGCGTTGGTGAACTCGCCGATGTCCGAGGCGATGCCGTGAATGTCGTCGACCTGACCGTTGTCGTCGTCGTCCTCGCCGTTCGGCTGCTCGTTCGGGTTCGAGTAGAGCTGCTCGCTGAAGAGCTCCGGGTTGGTGCCGACGTCCCAGACGCCGATGACCACTTCCTGCGCGTCGCGCGCGCCGGCGAGATCGACGGTGCCGAAGGCGTACTCCTCGAGCTCGTCGCCCGCCTCGTGAATGGCGCGGACCTGCTCGATGGCCGAGAGGAAGAGCGCGCGGTGCTCCACGATGGAGGGAAGGATCTGCTCGAAGTAGAGCGCGTCGCTCGCCGTCTCCAGGGAGACGAGCTGCTGATGGATCTGACCGAGGTTCGCCGCGAGCTGCTCGGGCGCCTGGAAGATCTGGAAGATCACCGTGGCGGAGCCGAAGCGGGTGCGGGGCAACTCCTGGAAGACCGCCACGATCGCTCCCCGGCGGGCGTCGTCACCGCTGCGACGGCGGCGCGCGATCTCCGCGAGGATCGTGTTGCCGGCGAAGGCGCTGTTCCGGTTCTTCGCGCGGGCTCGCACGAGCCGAACGATCTTCTCGGCGCGGTCGAGGTCACCGGCCGCGAGCGCGACCGCGCCCAGATCGAAGAGCCGCTCGACGGTGCGCCCCTTCAGCGGCGGCGCATCGTCGGGGCTCTCGAGCCAGCGGTCGAGCGCCTCGGCGGTGACCTCCGGCTGCACCTCCGCCAGGCGGGCCATCGCTCCGTCCCGCACGTAGGTGCGGAGGGCGGCGCCGCTCAGCGCGTCCCACGGGCTCGCGGGCTCGGTGGCGGTCTCGCCGGTGGTGGCCGGCGGGGGGGTGGTCGTGGTGGTCTCGGTCGGTTCGCCGCCGCACGCGGCGAGCGCCAGAAGGAGTCCGAGGGTGAGATGTCGGTTGGCCATCGCCGCGGATGGTGGTGGACCCACCCGCCGGGATCAACCGTGGGGATGCGCTTGGTGGATCGCGACGCGCACCGAGTGGGCGTCTTGGTAGCGGCTCTCGGGATTCTTCTCGAGGCACTGGAAGATGACGGCCTCCAGGCTCTCGGGCACACCGTGGTGGCTCAGCGGCTCGGGCGTCTGATGCACGATCGCCTCACCGAGCTCGGAGATGGTGGTCTGTGGGAACGGGAGCTGCCCCGCCAGGAGCTGGTAGAGGGCGACCGCCGCCGCGTAGATGTCGACTCGCTGGTCCACCGACTCGGGCGCGAGAATCTGCTCGGGCGCGACGTGCGCGAACTCGGCGAGCGCGGTCTGGTCCGGGCTGCTGAAGGAGCTCGAGGGGGGACTGCCGAGGTCCCGGCTCATCGTGAACCCGGTCACCGTGATCGTCTCGCGACCGCTCCAGTCCGCGCCGATGCGGATCTTCGACGTCGAGAGCGCGCGGTGGACGATGCGTCGCTCGTGAACGTAGTGGAGCGCCGCCAGGAGCTCGTGGGCGATGCGCACCACCTCGTGCACGGCCATCGGCCCGCCCTGCTCCGAACGCTCCTGGAGCGTGTGCCCCTCCAGGTACTCCAGAGACATGTACGGGAACTCGTTCTGGTAGAGCCCCATGTCGTAGAGACCGACGATGTTCGGGTGGTTCATCAACCCGAGCAGTCGACCGCCGCGCCGGAAGCGACGCTTGGCCTTGTCCTCGTTGCGCGTCAGCAGCTCGAGCTGGACGTTCCGGCCCACGACCAGGTGCGTGGCGGTGTAGGTGGCCACTCCGCCCGCATACCCGTTGCGTCTCGTGATCCGGTAGCGACCATCCACGATGGTCCCAGGAGGCAATCGATGAGGGGGGTGATCTTCGTCCATCATTGGAGACGGGGCCCGAACGGGGCACCTCTTATAAGGGGCCCCTTCGGCGGGTTCAAGAACCCAGTCGTTCGATTGTCGCCCATTGTTCACCCGGACCGAAGCGTCCTCTGTCATCGAGCACGACTTCGGCCATCGCGACCTCGGGATCATGGGTGAAAAAGAGGCGTCCGCCTCGCTGGACCAAGTCCGAGAGAAGGGCCTCCTTCTCGTCAATCAGCCGTTCGGGGTACCGGTCGTAGCCCATCGTGATGGGCAGGTGCATCCACGCACGACCCGGGATCAGGTCCGCGGCGAAGACCACCGGCCCATCGTCGGTGGGGATCTCCGCCAGACAGAGCCCGGGGGTGTGGCCATCCGAGCGATGGAGCCGGTAGTCCGGACCGAGGGTCTCGGAGCGCTCGCCGCTCACCACCTCGAGGCGACCGGTCGCCTCGAGGAGCCCCGGCAGCTCCGGGATGAACGAGGCGCGGTCGCGCGAGTGCGGGTTCTTCGCTCGCTCCCAGGCCGCTTCGCCGACCACATAGGCCGCGTCGGGAAAGGCGAGCGCCGGCGGCCGGTCTTCGGCGTAGGGCGTGAGCACCCCTCCGACGTGGTCGAAGTGGAGGTGGGAGAGGACGATCACGTCGATCGACGCGGGCGGGACCCCGAGCGCCTCCAGGTTCTCGAGCAAGACGTGCTCGGACTCCTGGACGCCGAAGCGCTCGCGCAGCTTCGGCGGGAAGAAGGCGCCGATGCCGGCCTCGAAGAGGATTCGTCGAGCCGGCTCGTCCTCTTCGACGAGCAGCGTGCGGCAGGCGAGAGGAATGCGGTTGAGCTCGTCGGGCTCGATCCAACGCTGCCAGAGCGGGCGGGGGGCGTTCCCGAACATCGCCCCACCATCGAGGCGCTGGGAGTTGCCCAGAACGGAAGTCAGTCGACGCATGACTCATCATCCCGCGTTGTCGACCGTTGCGCTATCCTCGCGGCGATGGCGGAAGCCGAAGAGTTGAAGAGGCTGCGGGCCGTTCTGCAGCACGAGTTGGACGACAAGGCCGCGGCCGCGGTGATCTTCATCGGCCTCGACAAGACCGAGGCCATCCCGGAGTCGCGCGAGAGCTGGATCGCCTTCGTGAAGCAGGGCCTGAGGCAGGCGCTGCAGGAGCGCGTCAGCGCCGCGGAGGCGGACCGGTTGGTGACGATGCTCAAGGACGTGGTCAGCGGCATCACCCAGGCGCCGCCGCCTCAGGAGGCTCGCCGATCGTCCTCCGGCTTTCCCACACGGGAGCTCCCGAAGCTCCAGGGGCCGTCGAAGGTGCTCGTGGTCGCCGGTGGCTCCCGCCTCGCGCGCACCCTGAAGGTGGCGCTCGGCAACCGAGTGGTCCCGATGGCCGTCGGCGAGGCCGGCCGAGTCGCCGCGTTCATCGACGACTTCGAGCCCGGAGTGCTGGTCGTCGACATGAACGACCCGATCCCTCAGCTCGGCCCCGGTGTCGCCCAGGGCCTGGACGAGAACGCCCTGGTCGTCCTCTGGGGAGCCAACCCCAAGGCCACCCAACTCGCCGAGACGCTGCAGAGGCAGGGCATCCGGGCGACGGTCTTCGATCGGAGCGAGGGCGTGGCCGGACTCGTCGAGCTGGTCCACGGCGCCGCGACCTGAAGACTTTCGGGCAAAAATCGCCTTGCGCGGGGCCCGGAGATCCGTCAGTTTCGCCAACCCTTTGAGCCCGATCGGCCACCAATGGTGACCACGGCTCGCCCGGAGAAGACAGAAGTCGCCGGGATTGCAGGGTTTTTCAGGCTCAACCAGGAAACGCTGAGATGGCTGGCAAGGCAAAGATCGCGACGAACGAGAAGAAGAAGAAGCTGGTGGCGAAGTACGCCCCGCTTCGGAAGAAGCTCAAGGACATCATCAAGGACCCGGAAGCCTCCGACGAGGACAAGTACGAGGCCCAGCTGAAGCTCCAGAAGCTCCCCCGGAACTCGTCCGCGACCCGCGTCCGGAACCGGTGCCAGGTCACCGGCCGCCCGCGCGGCTACTACCGCAAGTTCGCGATGTCCCGCATCGCGCTCCGGGACTTCGGCCTCAGCGGCCAGATCCCCGGTCTGACCAAGTCGAGCTGGTGAGGTAACACGATGGCGCGCGACAAGATCCGCCTGCTCTCCACCGCTGGGACGGGCTACACGTACTACACGACCAAGAACAAGCGAACCATGCAGGGCAAGCTGAAGCTGAAGAAGTACGACCCCCGTGCGCGCAAGCACGTGGAGTTCGTCGAAGCGAAGATGCCCAGCCACAGCAAGAAGTAGCGAGCAGAGCGATGGCGAAGGTCTGTCAAGTCACGGGCAAGGGCCCGATGGTGGGTCACAAGGTGTCCCACTCCAACCGCAAGACGAAGAAGCGTTGGCTTCCGAACCTGCAGACGCACCGTTTCTGGGTGCCGTCCGAGCAGCGCTGGGTGAAGCTCCGCCTCTCCACCGCGGGTATCCGCGAGATCGACAAGCGCGGCATCGAGGCCGTGCTTCGCGACCTCCGCAACCGCGGCACCAAGATCTGAGCGCTCCTGCGCTCCACGCGAGCCCGGTCACCCTTCGCGGTGCACCGGGCTTCTTCGTTCCGTCCACACGGATAAAAGTCCGGCGGCCAGCTTCTCCGGGGTGGGGGGTGGTGTGGGGTGGAGAAACCGGCCGCCGGTGGGTTGGTTCGAAGAGATGTTCTCGGGCTCCCTCTGGTCGTCGCGCCGGCGGCCAGAGCGCTACGCGAAAAAGAGTCGTCTCCGATTCCCCCGCTGAGGCCGACCGTTGAAGGTATCCTCGGCGTTCATGGCCGATACCATCTTCTCGAAGATCCTCCGGGGCGAGATCCCCTGCCACAAGCTCTACGAGGACGACCTGGTCCTGGCGTTCCTCGACATCGGGCCGCTGAGCGAGGGCCACGCGCTGGTGATCCCCAAGGCCGAGGTCGCCACGCTCGCCGAGCTCGACGACGAGAGCGCAGCGGCGATCGGAAGGGTGCTGCCCCGGCTCTGCCGCGCGCTGGTGAAGGTGACTGGCGTCGAGGAGTACAACGTGCTCCAGAACAACGGCGCCGGCGCCCATCAGGCCGTGTTCCACGTGCACTTCCACATCATCCCCAAGCCCGATCGGGATCGCGGGCTGGGCATCAAGTGGCCGGCGCGCTCGCTCGACAACGAGACCGGCGCCAAGCTCGCCGCTTCCATCAGAGACGCGTTGGACTGAGCCGCGCTTGCTAAGCGCCGGATCCGGCGCAAGGCTCTCCGCCCTTGGAGCCCGAGCGATCGATACCCCGACGCCTCTTCGATCTGGCGTGGCCGGTCATCGGGCTGAACGTGCTCACCGTCCTCTCGCTGGCGGTGGACACGGCGATGTGCGGGCGGCTCCCGAACGCACCCGCGGTCCTCGAGGCGCTGGGCTTCGCGACCCAGGTCGTCTTCCTGCTGATGGTCGCGATGATGGGCCTGACCGTCGGCACCGTGGCCTTCGTCGCGCGTGCGCACGGCGCGGGCGACGAAGATCGCGCGCGGCACATCCTCCACCAGTCCACGCAGCTCACCATCCTGATGGCGCTCGGCGTGGCGGGGCTGGGCAACCTCTTCGCTCCGGCGATCCTGGAGCTGCTCGGCGCGCGCCCGGAGGTGGTCGAGCTGGGCCTCGACTACCTGCGACCGCTCCTCGGCTTCACGGCCTTCTACTACCTGAACCTGCTCTATGCGGCGGCGCTCCGCGCCGTGGGGAACACCCAGCTCGCCTTCGCGATCGCGTTGCTCTCGAACGGGCTCAACGTGCTCTTCAACTACGGGCTGATCCTGGGCAACTTCGGCCTGCCCTCGCTCGGCGTACATGGCGCGGCGATCGGGACGGTCTGCTCGCAGGCCATCGGCACCATCGCGTTCATCGTGATGATCCGTCGGGGCGTGGTGAAGGGGATGGGGCTCCCGCTCCGTCCGCGCGCGATCGACCGGGAGCTCGCCGGCCAGCTCATCCGCGTCGGCTGGCCCGCCGCGCTCGACATGGTGATCCTCAACGCGGGCTTCCTGAGCATCATCGGCATGCTCGGGCGGCTCGACGGGACGGCGGTCGCCGCGCACGGTGTCGGGCTCCGCGTGCAGGCGCTGGCGTTCGTCCCGGGGCTCAGCGTGTCCCAGGCCACCGGCGCGATGGTGGGCAACGCGCTCGGCGCCGAGAACGTGGACGAGGCGCGATCGGTGGTGAAGGCATCGGTGGTGCTCTGCACGGCGATCATGACCGCGATCGCCATCGTTCTCCTCGCGGGCGCCGCACCGCTGGTGGGCATCTTCGACATCGCCCCCGACACGCCGCTCGCCGATCTCTCCATCGAATGGATGCGTCTGCTCGGCGCGGGCATGCCCATCGTGGGCGTCCACATCGCGCTGATCGGGATGCTGCGCGGCGCCGGCGCGACCAACACCAGCCTCTGGATCAACATCATCGGGACGGCGATCCAGATCCCGCTGAGCTACGTGCTCGGGTTCCCGATGGGGCTCGGACCCTTCGGCGTGTGGCTCGCGTTCCCGCTGAGCTTCGTCGTGAAGATGCTCCTCGGCATCGGCGCCTATCGCCGCGGCACCTGGGCCCAGACCGGCGCGACCGTTTAGGAATGGAACGCGCCGACGAAGGCGCGCACGAGCGCCGGGTCGCCGCGGAGGCCGAGCACGCCCTCGCGCATGAGCGCCTCGGGGTCCTGCCGCTGGAAGAGCAGCGCACGGAGGCCATCGAAGTCGGTGTGGACCGCGGTCGCGGTCGGCTCCTCGCCCTGGACGACCGTCGGCTCGGGACCGAGGCGAATCGAGAACGCGTTCGGCCCGACGTGGAGCTGGAGCCACCCCTCCTCCATCGTCGGCGAGAGCTTCCGGCGGATGGAGGTCATCAGGTAGCGAAGGCGGATGGCGTCGCCCTCGCGGGGAGCGCCGAGGCAGTGGGCCTCGCCCCAGTCGCCGAGCGCGAAGAGCGCGCGCTCGAGCTGCTGGCCGGCCTCGGTCAGGGCGTAGCGGTCGTCTTCGCGCACCACCACACCGTGCTCGGTGAGCTCGCTCAGCCGTGACGAGAGCAGGTTCTTGGCGATGCCGGGGAGACCGTCGCGCAGCTCGGACCAGCGCTGGGGCCCGAGCAGGAGGTTGCGGACGATGAGCAGGGACCAGCGGTCGCCGACGACGTCGAGCGCGCGCGCGAGCGCACAGAACTGGTGGTAGCTACGCGAGGGCATGAACGGAGGCGCGCGCCCGCCGACGAGCGAGCAGAGCGCGCGCGAGGATGATGTGTCCGACCAACGCCGTCCACACGTGCACGCTCACGATCCAGTGGAAGGGCACGTGGAAGGGGAGCACGACCGGCGGCCCCTCCAGGAAGCGCCGCAACGGGGTCGGCGCGCTGGTGATCGCGATCCCGACGACGACCACCAGCAGCGTCAGGCCGAGCACGTTGAAGGCCGCCGCGACCCAGGTCGGGAGCTCACGACGCAACGCGACGAGCCCGAGGACCGCGGCCAGGAGGCCGGTGACGACGTCGAAGTTCAGGCCGCTCCAGGTCATCTGGATCGGCAGGTCACCCGAGCCATGGAGCTCGTGGAGGATCACCTCGAGCGGCAGACGGAACGCTTGGAAGCCCACCAGCAGACCGAGCGGGAGCGTCGCCAGGCGAGCGCCGACCTTCGAGGTCGCGAAGGCGATGCCGAGCAGCATCGTCGGCGCGAGATAGAAGAGGACCGGCGGCGGCATCCGGTCCCCCTCGATGACGCCGCTCAGGACGACGCCAGTGTGGAGCGCCAGCCAGGCAGCGACCGCGATGAGCGCCCCAAGCGTCCACCGGCCGCGGCGATCGGATGGCGCGGCCTTTCGAACGACGGCAATCCACCCGGTGACGACCACGAGGGTGAGGAGGGAGAAGGCGACGACCAGATGGGTCGGAGGATCGAAGTCCATGGGCGGCTCCTTGGCTCGTCGGGCGACGAGGTCACATTAGTAAACGTTGCTGGGTTTATATTGTCAACCTTCGTTTCCGACTACCCTGGGACGATGGATTCGCTGCGAATTCGTCCGCTGGTCCCTTCGGACGCCGATGCCTACGTCGCGCTGCGCCGGCGGGGGCTCTCGCTGGAGCCGGAGGCGTTCGGTTCGTCGCTCGAGGACGACCACACCGCCGACCCCGAGAAGGTGCGGGCGACGCTGGCGGGTGAGATCCCCATCTGGCCCTTCGGCGCCTTCGACGGCGAGAGCTTGGTCGGGACCCTCGCGCTCGGTCGCGGGACGAAGATCAAGACGCGGCACCGAGGCGAGCTCTATGGGACCTTCGTGGCGCCCGAGGCTCGCGGCCGCGGTGCGGGGGCCGCGCTGGTGGAAGCCGCGCTCGAGAAGGCGCGCGAGCTCGGCCTCCGCTGCGTCGGGCTGACCGTGGCGTCGAGCGCCGAAGCGGCGCGCCGGCTCTACGAGCGGCAGGGATTCGCGGTCTGGGGCCGCGATCCCGCGTCGCTGTGCATCGACGACCAGCTGGTGGGCGCCGATGCCATGATCCGTTGGATCGACCCAGTGCTATGAGGAAGTCATGTGCCGTGTGCTCGCGTATCTCGGTCCCCAGCGACCGCTGAAGGAGCTCCTGCTGGAGCCCTCGCACTCGCTCGAGGTCCAGAGCTACGCACCCAAGGAGATGGAGGAGGCGCTCCTGAACGCCGACGGCTTCGGCGTCGCCTGGTACGCGGAGGGAGTCGCCGAGCCCGCCCGATACCGAACCGTGCTGCCGATGTGGGCGGACGAGAACGTGCGCGACTTCGCCGGTCAGGTGCGGAGCGGCTGCGTGATCGCCGCGGTCCGGAGCGCGACCCCGGGCATCGGTCACGGCCTCGCGAACACCCAGCCCTTCGTACACGGGCGGGTCAGCTTCCTGCACAACGGGTTCATTCGCGGCTTTCGAACGGGACCGATGCGCGCGATCCGCGCGAGGCTCGGCGACGAGGCGTACGGCGCCATCCGCGGCACCTCGGACTCGGAGCACCTCTTCGCGCTCTTCCTCGATCACTACCTCGCCCACTCGGACCTCGAGCAGGCGCTCGAGGCGACGCTGGAGCGAGCGGACGAGGCACGCGCCGGTGAGCGTGCGCTGCTCTCGCTGGTCGTGAGCGATGGCAAGAAGATCTGCGCGGTCACCCAGGCGTTCGATGGCCACGCGCCCACGCTCTACCGGAACGTCGGCGCTGGGACCCTGATCGCCTCGGAACCGATCTTCGAAGGCGAGTGGGAGACTCTCGAAGCCGGCAAGGTGGTCACGGCGACGTGAGCGCGCTGGCCATCCTCGACGCGGCGCGCGAACGAACGCTGGCCGTGTACGGCGAGCTGCCGGACGAGGTCCTGGGCGCGTGGCCCGACCCGGAGTTCTCGCCGCTCTGCTGGCACCTCGGGCACATCGCCTTCACCGAGGCGCACTGGCTGCTCGCGAAGGTCGGCGGTGACGGCGCGCTCTCGGTGCCGCACGCGCGGCGCTACGCACAGGACGGCTGCGCGAAGGCGGAACGCAACGCCGGCTACGACCGCGGGGAGCTCTTCGACTACCTGGAGCGCGTCCGCGCCGTGGTCCGCGAGCGCTACGCGACGCTGGACCCGGACCACCCGCTGATGCGGGACGACTACCTCGCGCGCTTCCTCGCGAACCACGAGCACCAGCACCGCGAGACGATGGCGTACGTGCTCGGCTGCCACCGCGAACGAGCGGGCGGCGCGCCCGACGACGCGGCGCCGCTGGTCGACGACGGCGCCCCCTCGAGACTCGAGCTCGAGGGGGGCGCGGTGACGATCGGGACCGACGACCCGCACGCCTATGACAACGAACGCAGTGCACACGAGGTGACGCTCGCCCCCTTCGCGCTCGACGCCCATCCGGTCACCGTCGCGGCGTGGAAGCGCTTCATCGACGCGGGTGGGTACGCGCGTGAAGCGCTGTGGTCGCCCGAGGGTTGGGCGTGGCGACGGACGAACGACGTGCGGGCGCCCAAGGGTTGGCGGACCGCGGGCGAGAGCTTCGTCCGCGTGCGCCTCGATGGCCGCTGGTCGCTCGACGGGCGCGAGCCGGTGGTCGGCGTGAGCGCCCACGAGGCAGAGGCCTATGCGCGCTTCGTCGGCGGGCGGCTTCCGACCGAAGCGGAGCTCGAGCACGCCGCGCGAGCCACCGGGGCGGCGCCGCGCATCGCGGGATTGACCGCCCACGGCCCCATGCCGGTCGTGCCCGGTGAGCCGGATCTGCTCGGGAACGTGTGGGAGTGGACCGCGAGCACCTTCGCGCCCTACCCCGGCTTCTCGCCGCATCCCTACCGCGGCTACTCCGAGCCCTACTTCGATGGCGTTCATCGAGTGTTGCGAGGCGGGAGCTTCGCTACCGATCCGGCGATCGCGCGGCCGACCTTCCGCAACTGGTACGTGCCGGAGACCCGGCAGATCTTCGCCGGCCTCCGCGTCGCCTACGGCTGAGCGTGTTCGCGGGCTTGCCAGGAGCGCGGCCGGCGCCGACGATGAGGCGTGAGCGGGGGCGACCGGCCGATGCTGATCTTCGCGAGCGACATCCACCTGACGGATGCGCTCCACGGCGGATCGGTCCCGAAGGCGCTGATCTTCGAACGCTTCTGGACGCGCATCGAGGCGGCGCGCGGACATCGGCCGGCGATCCTCTGCTTCGTCGGCGACCTCTTCGACCTGGTGCGCTCGCCCCGGTGGCTCGACGGACGCTTTCGCCCCTACCACGAGATGGAGGGCAACGCGGAGGCGGCGCTCGACCGAATCGTCGACGGCATCCTCGAACGCGAGAAGGACTTCTTCGACGCGATCCGCCGCCGGGTCGAAGAAGGCTCGCTCGAGGTCGTCTACCTGCTCGGCAACCACGACCGTCTGCTGGCCGAAGCGCCGGGCGCGCGCCGGCGCATCTGGAAGGCGCTCACCGGCCGCGAGGAAGACGTCGTGTTCGAACGCGAACGCGCATTCCCCGAGCACGGCGTGCTCGCCTATCACGGCAACGTCGTCGACCCGGTGAACGACCACCCGGAGGGCGGACCGACGATCGGCGACGCGATCGGCATCGAGCTCATCACCCGCTTCCCGCGCATGGTGAAGGAGCTGGTCGACACGCCGAACGCGGACCTGCTGGACGACATCGACGACGTGCGCCCGATCTACGCCGTGCCGGCGTGGGTGCGCAGCCTCGGGCTGGTCGATCGCCGTCTGCTCAAACCGGTGAGCGCGACCTGGCGGCGGCTGGTCGAGGAGTTCCTCTCCCGCTCCTTCGTGCGCGAGTGGATGCGCGAGCGTCGCTCGGTCGAACAGAAGCGCTTCGGCTTCGACACCGGTCAGAAGCTGCGGCTGCTTCTCGAGCTCTCCACGAAGAAGGTGGTCGCCCGCGGCAGCGACCAGCGGATGACGAAGATCTACAAGACCTTCCAGCACGGCTTCGACGGCAAGATGGCCACGCGGGCGGTCCGTGAGCTCGGCCGGCTGCGGCGACTCCGCTACGTGGTGAACGGCCACTCGCACTTCGCGTCCATGGTGCCGCTCGGCCGGATCCATGGGCGCGAGGCGGCCTACTTCAACACTGGCACGTGGCGGACCGTCCACCAGATCGGCAACCTCGCGCAGGGGCGGCCTTCCTTCCTCCCCTACGACGCGATGAGCTACCTGGTCTTCTTCCCCGACGGCGACGAGCTGGGTCGCGACTACGAGTGGTGGACCGGAGCCATGGTCCCGCGCGATCCCGCGGAGCTGTGATGGACACCGCCTCCTTTGGGGGCGTCACTCGTGGAGGAGCCTTTCCCACGATCGCGGCCGGTGATATGGGCCCCCGGTGTTTCGACCACGCTTTCACTTGGCCTTCCCGGTCTCGGACCTCGACGAGGCGCGCGGGTTCTATGTCGGAGTCCTCGGCTGTCGAGAAGGACGCAGCAGCGAAACCTGGGTGGATTTCGAGTTCTTCGGCCACCAGCTCTCGGCGCACCTGAGCGACCGGACCGACGAAGAAGCCTCGAACGAAGTCGACGGCGATCAGGTCCCCGTTCGGCACTTCGGCGCCATCCTCGAGTGGGGCGAGTGGGAGGCCATGGCCGAGCGACTCGAGGTGGCCGGGGTGGAGTTCATGATCCGGCCGCGCGTGCGCTTCGAAGGCGCCGTCGGGGAGCAGGGTACCTTCTTCGTCCGCGATCCCAGCCGGAACGTGATCGAGCTCAAGAGCTTCCGCGACGACGAGCAGGTCTTCGCCCGATAGCTAGCCACTTCCGGGGGGAGGTGTGGGCGGCAATCGTCGTACTCTCCCCTCGTGCCCATCGCCTCGCTCATCTGTGGCGCTGTCTCGCTGTTGATGGCGATCGGCGGCTTCTTCACCACCGCCGTCCCCTTCCTCGGATCGGTGCTGGCCTTCGGCTCGCCGGTCGTCGCGCTGGCGGGGATCGTCATGGGTGGCATCGGCCACTCGCGCTCCCAGGACATGAAGGGCGTGGCGGTCGCCGGGCTGGTCACGAGCATCATCGGCTTCGTGTTCGGCCTGCTCGTCGCCGTGACCTGCGGGATGTGCAACGTGTGCTTCAGCGCGGGCGCGGCCGGCACGGCGGGTGCGGCCCAGGGCATGGGCAGCGTGTTCGACCCGAACAACTGGCCGGACCCGGACCCCTACGCCGGTGGCGGCCCGCCGCCCTTTCAGGGGACGCCCACCGATCAGCAGGCGCCGATCGAGGGGGCGACCGCGCCGCCGGTGCCGGTGGACGACGTGCTGGAGCATCTCAACCGCACGTGCCCCGACGCCTGGTGCGCGCCGACCAACCGCGACTACCTCTTCACGCACGTGAGCTGCAACGCGTCGCTCTGCGCACTCGGGTTCACCGCGTTCCACTTCGACCGCGACGTCTCGGGTCCGCACCAGGGCCGCGTGCAGATCGCGCGCGAGGCCATTCAGCCGGGCAGCGAGCCCGGATCGGTGATGCCCGAGCCGCTGGATGCCGCGCTCTCCACCAAGCTCGAGGGCTGGGCACCGACCCCGACCGACTTCGACGGTCTCGAGGAGACGAACCACCCCGAGCTCCGCTTCGTGGCGTGGGCGAACGACACCTGCCCCGACAGCTGGTGCGAGGGCGAGCTCAGCTACGACTACCGGCACGTCCGGTGCGCGGCCGAGGAGTGCACGCTCTTCTTCCGGTGGGGCGACTACCAGGAAGACACGGACGCGTATCGCTGGGTCCCCGGCCAGATGACCGTGCCGCGCGCGATCATCACGGAGCTACCGGATGAGATGGGCGACGATCAGACGCGCTTCGACGAGTTCATGGAGCTGACGGGCGCGTTCACGGCCGCGCACGCGCATCGGTAGTCGCGTTCGGAGTTCGGCTCTCGGCGTCGGAGTTCGGCTCTCGGCGTCGGAATTCGGAGTTCGGAGTTCGGCTCTCGGCGTCGGACTCCGGCTCTCGGCGTCGGAATTCGGAGTTCGGCTCTCGGAGTCGGAGTTCGGCTCTCGGAGTCGGAGTCGGCTCTCGGAGTCGGAGTCGGCTCTCGGAGTCGGAGTCGGCTCTTGGAGTCGGCGTCGGCGTCGGAGTCGGAGTCGGCTCTCGGAGTCGGTCGCCGACGAAGGCGTCAGGGTCCGCGGACGACCAGCTGGTACTGGCCGCTCTCGCCCGGCTGGTAGCTGGTCACGATCACGGTCCAGGTCCCCGGCTCGGTGATCGCCAAGTCCAACCCGGCGGTGGTGTCGTTGCCGCCGGCGTTCATGTCGTCGTTGTCGTGCTGCTGGCCGCTCGGGGACTTCACCACCAGGTAGGCGTCGAAGGCCGAGGAGCGTGCCTCGATGTGCACGTTCCCGCTCTGCCACTGGTAGGTGTAGTGGTCCGCGAACTCGCCGGTCTGGAGCGTTCGGTCGCCCGCCTGGAGCTGGCCGGTGGTCACGCTCTCCGGGCCGTTGCCGCCCCGCATGAGCTGCGCGGTGGTCGTGGCGTTCGGCATGACCTGAACCATCTGGCTGGCGACGATCATCCCGTCGACCTTGAGCTCGAGGTTGCGCGGGCCGGACGAGATCCGCACCTGCTGCCCACCGACGACGAGGCCCTGCGACTGACCGTCCACGAGGAGCTCGGCCCCTCCCTGGATGTCGGTCGAGATGGTCACGGTGCCGATGCCGCCGACGGGCGCCTGCGGGGTCTGCGGATCGGTGCCGACGGCCGGCTGCGGATCGTCGTCACCGCCGAGGAGCACGAGCGCCGCGACGCCTCCACCCGCCAGGACCAGCAAGCCGACGACCACGCCGATGATCAGCCCGGTCTTGCTCCCGCCGCTCGCGGGAGGTGCGGCCTGCGGGGCCATGCCGAAGCCGCCGGGGCCCGTCTGGGGCCCACCCGGCTGGGTCGCCATGCCGGACGGTCCACCATGCTGCGTCGGCGGCATCCCCGGTCCGGTCGCCGGTCCACCCGGCTGGGTGTGCGGCATCCCCGGTCCGGTCGGCATCCCGCCACCGGTCGGCGCCCCTTGCGGTGCGCCGAAGCCCGGGCTCGAGCCGAAGCCACCGCCCGCGCCAGGGTTGGTGCCGAACCCGGTGTTGCCGGCCCCCATCTGCTCCTGGCCACGAGCCGCGGGCGTCGAGACCGAGAGTGCCCCGCCCTGGCTGGCGGTGCGACCACCGCGCGCCTGGCGGAGGAGCTGCTGGAGCTCGGCCGCGTTCGCCGGTCGGTTCTGCGGCGTCTTGTCGAGACACCGGTCCACCAGCTGCGCAATCGGCGGCGAGAGGTCCGGGAGGATGTCCTGGATCGGCGGATGCGGCTGCGTGCACGCGTGGACCACGATGGCGCTCGCGGTCTCGCCGTCGAAGGGCGTGCGACCCGTGAGCGCCTCGTAGAGCATGACGCCGAGCGCCCACACGTCCGCCGTGGCGAGCACGCCGCGCGCGCTCATCGCCTGCTCGGGCGCCATGTAGTGGGGCGTGCCCATGGCGATGCCGGTGCGCGTGACGTTGTCCTTGCTGGTGTCGAGATCGCGCGCGATGCCGAAGTCGAGGATCTTCACCACCACCGAGCCATCGGGCTGCTGCGAGAGGAAGACGTTGTCCGGCTTCAGGTCGCGGTGGACGATCCCGCGCGAGTGCGCGGCCGCGAGCGGCTCGAGCACCCGGTCCATGAAGTCGAGAATGTCGTCCCGGCTGTGACCGCCGCGCATCAGCCAGTCGGTCATCGTGTCGCCCTGGAGGAGCTCCATCGCGACGAAGAGCGATCCGTCGTTCGGGTCCACGCCGCTGTCGAAGCAGTCGACGATTCCGGGATGGGCGATCTCCGCCGCGGCGCTCACCTCTCGAAAGAAGCGCTGCTTGGAGGCCTCGTCCTTGCCGATGTGGGGGAAGAGGACCTTCAGGGCGACGGTCTTCTTCGTCATGTGGTGCTTGGCCTCGAAGACCGCACCCATGCCCCCTTCGGCGATCTTTCGGACGATCTCGTAGCGCCCGCCGACCAGCTGCGTCATCGAGCGGAGGGTATCACCCGATCGGCCGTGGCACGACGTCGACCTGCGGGGGCCCGATCCGTTCGCTATGGTGCGCCGGAGTGAAGCGAGTCCCCCTACTCCTCATGGGCCTGGCCATGGTGCTCACGGCTGCCGCACCGGTGAGCGCGCACGGGCGCTTTCCCGAGACGCATGGCGTGACCTTTCATCCCAGCGATCCACTGGTCATCGTCACGGGGTCCACCTTCGGGCCAGTGATCACGACCGACGGCGGTGAGACCTGGCGGTGGGCCTGCGAGGCGGCGCTGATGCTCAACCCACTCGAGGACCCGAGCTACGTGTTGATGGACGACGGATCGCTCCTCGCATCCGGTTTCGGCGGTCTCCAACGCGGCACGCCCTCCCTCTGCACCTTCAGCGAACCGGACACCGACGTGGGCTTCGCGATCACCGACGTGGTCCGAAGCCCGCTCGACCCGATGACCGCCTACGCGCCCACGTCCGCTGGCGGGACCGCGGTCAATCGGGTGTTCCGCACCACCGACGGCGGCGCGAGCTGGGACCCCACCAGCGACCCGATCGAGCAGATCCTCTTCGAGTCGCTCCTCGTCGGGTCCGGCGACGAGCTCTACCTCAGCGGCATCTATCCGGTGACCGCCGACCGCGCCGAGCCGGAGCCCTTCATCCACCGCTCGAGGGACGCGGGCGCGACCTGGGAACGCTTCGAGTTCGCGCCCTTCGCGATGGACGATCGAACCCTGCTGCTCCTGGCGGTCGACCCGAACGATCCCGACCACCTCTTCGCGCAGGTCCTGCCGGACTACGCGGCCGACCGCGAGGAGGTGCTGGTCCGGAGCACGGACGGCGGCGAGACCTGGACCGAAGCGGGACGCCATCGCCGGATCGGCGACGTGCTCTTCGCGCCCGACGGAACGATCTTCCTCGGGACCGAGTGGGTGGCGATGCCCTCGGACCCGACGATGCCGTCGGAGGCCTACCCCCACGGACTCCATCGAAGCGACGACGGCGGCGA
The DNA here is from genome assembly GCA_017644045.1 of Deltaproteobacteria bacterium. Lineage (GTDB taxonomy): Bacteria > Myxococcota_A > Polyangia > Polyangiales > Houyiibacteriaceae > UBA1660. The sequence goes on along the minus strand of JAEPMI010000003.1, from coordinate 389,600 downwards.
GACCTTCACCGTCGTTCGCGACGACATCGACATCGGCTGTCTCGGCTGGCACGAGGGCCAGCTCTGGGCCTGCGCGGACAACTATCGCGACGGGTTCCTGCTCGGGTACTCCGACGACGAGGGCGCGACGTTCGAGCCGAGCCTCGTCCTCTCGGAGATGGCCGGCCCGGTGGAGTGCGACCCGAGCGAGGGGACCCCGGTGGCCTGCGTGGTGCGGGACGAGGATATCATTCGTGATTTCGAGGTCGGCGCCACCACGGACGACCCCGGCGGCTGTCAGTGCGCGACCGGGTCGAGCGACGCACCGTTCGGCGCAGCCTTTCTCTTGGTGGGACTGGCTTTGACGATTCGTCGCCGAAGTCTCTAACATCCTCGATCGGGCGGCCCCCAGATCGGGGAGGCGCACCTGGAGGATCCATGAACTTTGCCTATCGAGCCCTCGTGGCATCGACCCTCGTCCTCGTGGCGGTCTCGGCCCGAGCACAGAGCGACGAAGAGCGCGCCACCGCCCGCCAGGCCTTCGAGCGAGGCGTGAACGCCTACGGTGAGGAGCGCTGGGAAGAGGCGCTCGGCGCCTTCCAGGAGGCCTACCGGATCGCGCCGCACCCGAGCGTCCGCGTGAACATGGCCAACTGCTACATGCACCTGGCGCGCCCCGTGGAAGCGCTGGACCACTTCGAGCGCTTCCTGGTGGAGATGGCCGATGACGGCGACCCGGCACAGAAGCGCGAGGTGCGTCGGCAGATCGCGGAGCTCCGCAGCCAGATCGGCGAGACCTTCCTCCGGGTCCAGCCGCAGGGCGCGACCGTGACCATCGACGGTCACACCACGCTGCGCGCCCCCATTCTGGACGCGGTGAAGCTCGCGGCGGGCACGCACCACGTCGAGGTCGCGCGGGATGGCTACGTCACCACCGCGCAGGACTTCGAGGTCGAGGGCGGCGAACGGCACGAGCTCCGCATCGAGCTGGTGGAGGGCTCCGACCCGGTCGCGCCGAGCGAGGGCGCCGAGGAGCTCGGCGGGACCTCCGCCGAAGAGGTCGCCGAGGAAGCCGTCGAAGAAGAGGTCGAAGAGCCGGCGGACGACGGACCGGGCATGACCATTCCCACGAGCGCTTGGATCGGCGCGGCCGCGACGGCCGGGCTGGTGGTCAGCGCGGTGGTCCTCGCTGGCTTCGCCAAGAAGAACGAGAACGACTACGAGGACGCGGCCTCCCGGTACGGGATGACGACCGGCGCCGAGCGCGAGCAGGCACGGCAGGACGGGCTCGACGCGGCCGACCGAGCCGACCGGCTGGCGCTCACCGCGGACATTCTCGGCATCGCGGGTGTGCTCGCGGCCGGCGCGACGGTCTTCTTCTACTTCTGGGACCAGCCCGACACCCAAGACGGCGTCGCGGTGGTGCCGAGCGGCAGCCGAGATGGCGCCGGCCTGGTGCTCTCGGGGCGCTTCTGATGCGCGTCTCGGCCATCGCGCTCGTGGCCCTGCTCGCGGGGTGTAGCGTCGTCATCGATCCCGACACCGGCCTCTTCGGTGACGAGAGCGGCGCGGACATGGGGCCGATCGGCTCCGACGGCGGTGGCACCGACACTGGCCCCTCCGAGTGCCCGGGTGGCTGCGACGACGGCGTCCCGTGCACCAACGACCAGTGCGTCGATGGGCGATGCCTCCAGGGTCCCGACGACAGCCTCTGCGCGGCCGGGGAGCGCTGCGATCCGGTCAGCGGCTGCGTGCCGGAGCGCTGCACGGACGACGCCGAGTGCGGCGCGGACGGCATCGCGTGCAACGGCGTCGAGGCCTGTGTCTCCGGCACCTGCCAGACCAGCCCGGGCACGAGCTGTGACGACGGCAACCCCTGCACCACCGACACCTGCGGGGGCGGCGGCTGCACCAACACTCCGGTCGATGCCGACGGCGACGGGGCGCCGGCGATGGGTGTCGATGGCGTCAGCTGCGAAGGCGGCACCGACTGCGCGGACGACGACTCGGGTCGCCGCCCGGGCGCGGCCGAAGCCTGTGATGGCCTCGACCAGGACTGCGACGGCGCGGTCGACGAAGGCGTCCCGATGTGTGACGGCGGGAGCGGTGACACCTGCGAAGACGTGGTGGTGCTGACGCTCGACGCGGCCGGCTTCGCTCGGCACTCGACGACCCTCGACGGCACGTTCGTGGACGACTACACGACCCCCTGTGGCGGAGGCGGCGGCCGGGACATCGTGCTCGCGGTCGACTTCAACGGCATCGTCGACTTCGTCATCGACACCTCGCGCAGCTCGATCGACACGGTCATCGCCGCGTCGACGGACTGCGGTCGTTTCGCCGTGGGCGGCCGCGGCTGCAACGACGACATCGACTTCCGCGGCGGCACCACCCAGAGCCGACTCTGGGTCCACCGGGTCGGGCAGATCGCAGCGCCGAACCGGCTCTACATCATGGTCGAAGGCTACCGGGGCGACGCCATGGGCGACGTGGTCGTGGACGTGCGTCGCACGGGCGCCGTCAGCGACGCCTGCGCGAGCGCGCTGAACATCAGCGCGGGCGGTTCGGTGCTCGGCTTCGCCGGCAACGGGAGCGGCTTCACCGGGGACGCGACCGGCTCGTGTCAGTCGTTCGCGGAGCGCTTCGCCCCAGAGGGGTCGTTCGTGGTCGAGCCGAGGCGGCGGGCGCTGAACCTCGTCGCCCACTCGGACGCCTTCGACCCGGACCTCTACGTGCGGCTCACGTGTGACTCGGACGACGAGCTGATGTGCGTCTCCGGCAGCGGCAGCCAGACCACCATCGACCAGATGATCCCGCTCGACTTCATCCCGACCGACGTGAACGTCTTCGTGGACGGCGGCTCCTCCGGGAACCCCTACACGCTCGACTACATCCCCTGAGCGCCTCAGGGCCGCGAGACGATCGCGTGACACGGGCACGCCGGGCCATGGGTGAACGCGTAGCTCAGGACCGGCGTCGCCCCGAGGAACGCACCGACGAGCAGGAAGAGCGCGGTCTCGAGCGCTCTCACGACGCACCGGCCAGCGCGGTGGCGCGCGAGGTCTCGCGCCGCAGCAGGAGCTGCATGAGCCCGATCATCGCCGGCGGCGCATAGACCAACGGCAGGTCCATGAAGAGATGCTCCGGCGCGACGAGTCCCCTCAGCGTGTCGAAGAGATGGACGAAGGCGTGGGGAGCGAACCACAGCTGCAAGACGAAGAGCGTCTTGTCGCGCCAGCTCGCGTCGAGCGCGGCCCGCAGCGAGAGCGTCGCGACCAGCATCGAGACGCAACCGATATCGCGCACGAAGTGCTCGTTCATCGGACCGAAGTCGGGAACTCGACCGGGGAGATTCTCGTACCAGTGCCAAGGGCTCACGAGCATCCAGATGCCGTTCACCAGGTTCCCGAGCGCGAGCAACGAGAAGAACGCCGACCACCGCCGACGGTCGCTCACTGGGCCACCCCGCTCGGCCGCAGCCGCGCCATGGGAGTCGCGTTGCGGAAGAGCCATGCGGAGACCGCACCCACGCACACCGTGAACGCGATGAAGCCAGGCGTCTGCGCGAGGCCGGCGAAGAGCACCAGGCTCGTCACGAACACGAGAGACAGAGACGCGCTCGCAGCGAACGCGAGCCTCTGTCGGTAGCCGAGGGCGAGCTGGACGGCGAGTCCCGCTTCCACGACCGTGACGGCGTACCCGAGCGCATCGGACAGCGCCCGCGGCGCCCAGGGGTTCAAGGTCGCGGTGTACTCGAGGAACGCGTCGAAGTCGCCCCAGACGACGGCGGGGTTGTCGGCCGCGCCGAGCACGCCCAAGCGGTCCGCGACGACCCACGCATAGAGCGAAGCCAGCCCGTACCTGAGAAGGACGGCGATGCGGCGTTGGGTGGGCGCAGGGTGGTTCGGGTCTCTCATTCGTCTACCTCTCTGGAGAGCCCACGGAGGAGACGAGCGGATGGTTACGGCCGGCCCAACGAAAAAGCGCCGGAGCTCGTTCGAGCGCCGGCGCTTCTCGTCGGGGGTGCGGAGCTCAGACCTCGAAGTCGCCCTGCTCGAGGATCTCGCTGACGCGGTAGAGGAAGCCGTTGGCGTTCACGCCGTCGACCACGCGGTGGTCGTAGGTGAGCGCCATGTACATCACGGGGTGGATGGCGATCAGATCCTGACCGTCCTTCTCGACCACCACCGGGCGCTTCTTGATCGTGCCGATGCGGAGGATGCCCGTGTTCGGCTGCGAGATGATCGCGCCGCCGACGAGGTTGCCCTTCCGGCCGGGGTTCGAGATCGAGAAGGTCTTTCCCGAGAGGTCGTCCGGCGTGAGGTTCCCGTCGCGGCTGCGCTCGGCGATGTCGATGATCGCGCGAGCGAGGCCGCGGACGGTGAGCTCGTCGGCGTTGCGAATGACCGGGACGACGAGACCCTTCGGCGTGTCGACGGCGATGCCGAGGTTCACGTCGCCGAGCTTCACGTACGCGTCGTCGAGCACGCGGGAGTTGAGCTCCGGGTACTCGCGGAGCGCGCGGGCGGTCGCCGCGACGACGAACGCGAGATAGGTGAGGCTCAGCCCCTCCTTCTTGTAGCGCCCCTTGTGCGCGTCGCGGAGCTTGGCGGTCTCGTAGAGGTCACACTCGGCGAAGGTCACGACCTCCGGGGAGACGTGCTTCGAGTAGACCATGTGGTCGGCGATGATCCGACGACGACGGCTGAAGGGGACGACCTCGTCACCCTCGGAGGGGCGGTAGGGCGGCACGCGGAACGCGCCGCTCGGCACCTGGACACCGGCACCCGAAGCCGCGCTCGCACGAGGGGCGGGCGCGGGCCGCGGGGGCGCGCTGGCAGGCGGCGACTTCGGCGCGGGCGCGCTGGCGGCCTGCTGCACGTCCTCGTGGGTGATCCGACCGGACTCGCCGCTGCCGGAGACCGAAGCCAGGTCCACGCCGAGCTCGCGGGCGAGCTTGCGGACGGAGGGAGACGCGGCGGGATCGTCGCTGGGTGCGGACTTCGGCGCATCGGCCTTCGGCGCATCGGCCTTCGGCGCGTCGGCCTTCGGCTCCGACTTCGCAGCCGACGCCGTGCCGTTCTCGTCGATCTCGCAGAGCGGGGCGCCGACCTCGAGGACGTCGTCGACCTCGGCCAGCAGCTTCGTCACCACCCCAGCGACGGGGGCCGGGAGCTCGCTATCGGCCTTGTCGGTGAGGATCTCGACGATGGGCTGGTCCTTCTCGACCGCCTCGCCTTCACTCACCAGCCATTTGCCTACCGTACCCTCGACGACACTCTCGCCGAGCTGGGGCATGGTCACCTTGGTCGTCATCTTTCCTCCGCGCGTTGCGCGCGGAGACCATACACGCCCACCGGCGTGGGCGCATCCACGGATCGCCCGGTTGCGGGGCGGGAGGGCCGACGCCATCTTCGGGCGATGAGCGACGAGGCGCCGGACGAGCTCGAGGCCGGGCTCCAGAAGCGTGACCGGATGTTCGTCGTCCGGCTGCTCATCCGCTTCGCGGTGGTCGGCCTGCTGGCCGTGTGGGGATTCCTCATGCTCGGTGAGAGCAACATCGGCGGCTGCGCGGCGCGCGGCTTCGAATCGATGACCGAAGAGCCCTGACCGACCCCCGGGAAACTCGCTGAAATCTGTCGCCGCATGGGAGACACTCCGGCGATGCGTCTCCCGCTGCTGGCGTTCGCCCTCGTGGCAGCCACTGCCCCCTCGTTGGGGGAAGCTCAGGCCACCCTCAACCGCTTTCGGGCCTCCGAGACCCCGGACGGCGCCTTTCACCTGAGCCGACCGACGGACCTCGGCCACCTCGGGCTGGGTGCGCAGCTCCACCTGGACTACGCCCACGACCCGCTCGTCTACGAATCGACGCTCGGTGACCCGGACTCGGAAGACGCCGCCGTCGTCGCTCATCAGCTCACCGCGACCCTCGGGCTGGCGTTCGGTCTGGTCGATCGGGTGGTGATCTTCGCCGGCCTGCCGGTGAACCTCGTGGTCAGCGGCGACGACGACCCGCTCGGCGCGAACGAGGCCGATGGCGCCGGTCTGGGCGACGCGCACCTCGGCGCTCGCGTGCGGATCCTCGGCGAGCCCGACGAAACGATCGGGCTGGCCGGCCAGCTCACGCTGACCTTCCCGACGGGCGGTGGCAGCTACCGCGGCGACGACTTCCTCTCCTTCCATCCGGAGCTCGTGTTCGAAGCGCGACCGGAGCCGGTTCGCGTGATGGTCAACCTCGGCTTCCGCATTCGCGAGAACCAGGAGCTGGCCGGCGGAGTCACGGTCGGCGACGAGCTCACCTTCGGCCTCGGCGTGGCCGTTCCGGTGCTGGGGAACCACCGCGACCCCTACAGCGACCGGGTGGACGTGCACGCCCAGATCTACGGCGCGGCGACCGCAGGCGACTTCTTCGGGCGGGAGAGCACACCGCTCGAGGGCACCGTGGGCGCCAAGCTGCATCGACCGAGCGGCTGGGTGACCGGCCTCTCGATCGGCACCGGCATGAGCCGCAGCGTCGGGAGCCCCGACGTGCGCGTGATCGCGATGGCCGGCTGGCGGACGCCGCCGCCGCCGCGACCCGAGCCGGAGCCCGATGGGTCGGACGAGTGCCCCGACGAGGAGGAGGACGTCGACGGCTTCCAGGACGAGGATGGCTGCCCCGACCCGGACAACGACGCCGACGGGATCCTCGACCCCGAGGACGACTGCCCGCTCGAACCGGGACCCCCCTACAACCGCGGCTGTCCCGATCCCGACCCGGACGAAGACGGCCTGCCCAACTCGGTGGACGAGTGCGACGACGATCCCGAGGATCGCGACGGCTTCGAAGACGACGACGGCTGTCCCGACCCGGACAACGACGGGGACGGCGTGCTCGACGAGCCGGACCGCTGCCCGCTCGCGCCCGGAACGCCCGAGAACGAGGGCTGCCCCGACCGGGACGGCGACGGCGTGATCGACCCGATCGACAACTGCCCGGACGAACCCGGCCCGGCGAGCAACCAGGGCTGCGAAGAGGAACAGCAGGTGGTCATCCAGGACGACCACCTGGAGATCCTCGACCACATCTACTTCGACCACGACGCGGCCCAGATCCGCCGCCGGTCCCATCGGCTCCTCCGGAACATCGCTCAGGTGCTGAAGAACCATCCGGAGATCGAGCACATCCGCATCGAGGGACACACCGACAACAGCGGCGAGCACGCCTACAACATGCGCTTGAGCGATTCCCGGGCGCATGCGGTGCGGGACTTCCTGGTCGAGAACGGTGTCGCCGCCGGCCGCCTCGAGGCGCGGGGCTTCGGTGAGACCCGGCCGCTCCAGACGAACGACACTCGCGACGGTCGCGCGGCCAACCGGCGAGTCGAGTTCAACCTGGGTCTCGCGAGACCCGAGTAGCGGTCGCGAGCGACGAGCGCGAGCCCCGTTGTGGCCGGGGCAGGCCGCGGGTATGGTCCGGGCCATGAAGCAGCTCGACCGGGAAGACCGTCTCCGACTGATGCGGTTCATCTGCTCCTTCGCTTGGGCCGATCTGGAGATCCAGGACGAGGAGCGCGCGTTCATCAAGAAGCTCGTGAAGGAGCTCGACCTGGACGACGCCGAGAAGGCGCAGGTCGAGGCCTGGCTCGAGGTGCCGCCGACGGCCGACGAGCTCGACCCGGCGGAGATCCCGCTCTCCCATCGCGAGATCTTCCTCGAGACCGCGCGAGCGATGATCGTGGCCGACGGCCGCATCGACGAGGACGAAGCCGAGAACTTCGCGCTCTTCGAAGCCCTCGTGCGCTGAGCAGCAGGACCGGTTCTTGGGGCACCGGTGAATTCCGGTGATTGACCACCCGTGGCTGCGGCACTAGGTGCGCGCCCACGTGAGGAGGAGACTGATGAGACGATCGATTCTCTGGGCGGCGACGTGCGCCGTCCTGATGACCGCAAGCACGGCCGCGCCGGCGCTCGCTCAGCCGGAGGCCGCGACGGCCTTCACCCAGGAGCACAAGGACAAGCCCGACGAGGCGCTGACCTTCACGGCGAGCCTCGGGCTCGTCTACGCATCCGGCAACACCAACGCGTGGACGCTGAACGGCGGCACCCAGTTCCGGATCGTCCGAGGGCGGAGCGCCTTCTCGCTCGACTGGACGCTCGCCTACGGCCGAGCGGACCTCACGCCACTCGACGACACGCGAGACTTCCAGGACACGGTCCGGAACTCGAACGCGCGCGCCCGCTACGACTTCTACCTGACGCGGATGGACGCGCTCTTCGTCGCGCTCGCCCATCGCTGGGACACGTTCGCAGGTCTCGACACTCGTCTGCAGGCGCAGCTCGGCTACCTCCGGAACTTCATCCAGCGGGACAAGCTGCGGCTCTGGGGCGAGGTCGGCTACGACTTCACCTACGACAACTTCGACCCGGATCCGCTCGTCGACGAGATGGGGATGGAGCTCGACGGGACTCAGAACGTTCACGCCGCGCGCGCCTACCTCGGCTACGACAACAAACTCAACGACCTGCTCTTCGTCACCCTGGGCGTCGAGGCGCTCTTCAACCTCCAGCAGGGCGAAGACATCCGCGTGAACCTCGACGCGGCGCTGGTCTCGAGCCTCAGCGACCTCTTCAAGGTCGAGGTGAAGTTCAAGCTCCTCTTCGACAACGTGCCGGTCCAAGGCGATCCGCCGCGGTCCAAGGTCGACACCCTGCTCACGGTGAACCTCGTCTTCGCGTGGGAGCAGGAGCAGGAGCCCGAGGAGCCCGCTGCCGAAGAGGCGCCCGCCGAGGAGCCCGCTGCCGAAGAGGCGCCCGCCGAGGAGCCCGCCGCCGAAGAGGCGCCCGCCGAGGAGCCCACCGCCGAAGAGGCGGTCGAGGAGCCGGCAGAAGAGACGACCGAAGAAGACACGGAAGAGCAGCCCGTGGAAGAGGCTGCAGAAGAAGGGGACGGGGTATGACTCGCTTCATTGCAATGATCGGCGCGCTGATGGTCAGCGCGCTCACCACGCTCGCGCAGGCCCAGGAAGAGGGCGGTGGCAGCGAGAGTGACGGCGGAGACGGCTTCTCCGTCTCCGGTGCCATCGCCGCCTTCGAAGAGCACGTCGTGCCCTGGGCGGTGCAGATCGTGGGCGCGCTGCTCGCGCTCTTCGTCGGCTGGATCGTCGCCGGCTGGGCCGGGCGAAAGGTCCGCAAGGTCGTCGAGAGGCGCGAGCTCGACGCGACCCTCGGCAACTTCTTCGCCAACATGGTGCGCTACCTGATCATCGTCGGGGTCGTCCTCGGCGTGCTCGGGGTCTTCGGCATCGAGACCTCGAGCTTCGCAGCGGTGATCGCCGCGGCGGGCTTGGCCATCGGCCTGGCCTTCCAGGGCACGCTCAGCAACTTCGCGGCGGGCGTCATGCTCCTCGTGTTCCGCCCGATCAAGGTCGGCGACTACGTGGAGATCGGCTCCGAGAGCGGCACCGTCATGGAGGTCGAGCTCTTCTTCTGCGTGCTGAAGACGCCGGACGCCAAGAAGAAGTACGTGCCGAACTCTCAGGTGTGGGGCACCGCCCTGACCAACTACTCCAGCTACCCGGAGCGCCGAGTCGGAGTCGACGTGGGCACGGACTACGGTGCGGACACGGACGAGGTCCGCGCGATCCTCCAGAAGGTCGCGGACAACGTCGAAGGTGGACTCTCCGAGCCGGCCCCCGCCGTCTTCCTGAAGGCGCTCGGCGGCTCGAGCATCGATTGGCAGCTTCGAGTCTGGGCCAAGACCGAGGACTTCTGGGCCGTGCACGAGCGCCTGACGCGCGACACGAAGAAGGCTCTGGACGACGCCGGTGTGGGGATTCCCTTCCCGCAGATGGATGTGCATTTCGACCCCGACGCCGTGGAGGCGATGGGCAAGAAGTGAATCCGAGCGGCCTTCGAGCCGCCGACGGAACGCCGAAGGGCGGCGCCTCGATGGAGGCGTCGCCCTTTCTTTCGTTCGCCGGTACCCACTACGATCACGGGGTGAACGCTCTGCTCCCGTGCGCCCTTCTCACGGCGCTGGCCTGTGGCCCCGATCCGGCGCCGGCCCCCTCGTCCGCGCCGAGCGTGACCGAGCAAGTCGTGGAGTTGCTCGAGGCACGCCATGGAGAGCGCTTCGGTGTGCGCTTCGTCGGAGGTGGCATCAACGAGGGCAACCTCTTCGACGGCCCCGCTCGCACCTACGAGGCCGAGCTTCGACCCGCGGGAGGCGGGCCGGTGGCTCACGCTCACGTCCGGGTGGAAGGGGGACGGGTCGTCGACATCGAAGAGGATGTCCTCGACGTACGCGCGAGCGCCGCGCTTCGCGCGCGCCTCGAGGAGCAGATGAAGGGTCCGCTACCGGAGCTCGAGAGCGTCTGTGTGCGCCTGACCTACGAACCCGGGACCACCCCGGTCGTCGACGACCCGAGCGCAAACGTCCGGCGCGCTCGAGTGCAGGCCCACGTGGGTGGCCTACCCGCCGATGCCGTCCTCTCCGCGCACGAGAGGGTTCGGGAAGCCGCGCGGCGGGTGTCCTCCCTCGGCCGGGAACCCGGTGGGCTCACCGTCGTTTTCTTCGAGGGCTCGGTTCCGTCGCTCCTCGCATCCACTCCCTGCACCACCGAGAACACGACGGGCCTCACGCTGGGAGCGCCCACGTTGATCATCCCACTCGGCGACGTGGACACGTCCGAGGGCTTCGCCCGCAGCACCACGGCGATCGGCTTCGGTCGACGTGGCTCGCTCGCGGACGTCCTGGCTCGCTGACGGAACGCCGAAAGGGCGGCGCCTCGATGGAGGCGTCGCCCTTTTCGTTTCCCGATGTCGATGGCGCTCCTGGAGCGCCGAGAGGCTCAGGCCTCGGTCGACTCGTCGGTCTTCGCCTCGGCGGCGGGCGCCTCGGCCTTCGCAGCCTTCTTCTTGCCGCGCTTGGCGTAGCGCTTCTTGAAGCGCTCCACCCGACCCTCGGTGTCCATGATCTTCTGGCGACCGGTGTAGAAGGGGTGGCTGAACGCGCTGATGTCGACGCGGATGATGAAGTGCTCGACTCCGTCGATCTCGCGGGTCTCGGACGTCTTCATGGTCGAACGGCCGATGACCTCGTGCTCGTCGTCGACGAAGAGGACCGGGTGATACTCGGGGTGGATTTCGGGCTTCATGGCTTCTCTCGTGCCGGCGGCTGTGCGGGAATGCCCCGTCGTACGCAGGCGAAGGGTCGGCGATATGCCCCGAGCCGGCGCCCGGGTCAAGCCGGAACGGGTCGATCGTCGGCTGGGAGTCCATCGCTGGCAGCATTTTGCGCTGGATTCCGCCCTGACGAGAATCTACTCGGGTCAGGCCTCCCAACGGATTTGGTACTCGGCACCACTCCGGGTGCGCGTCCAGGTCACCTCGAGCACTCGCTTACCGGTGTGCTCCAGGAGCGCTCGGATGGAGAAGGCCACTCCGCGCAGCATGTAGTCCGACGCGTCGACCAAGTTGATCACACGCCAGACCATCACGCCGTCGCGCTCGCTCGACCACTCGAAGTCGCCGTGGGACCACGTCTTCCGCCAGTAGGTCCCCGCACGCCTCAGGAGCGCCCTGCGGGTCGTGAAGCGGGCGAGGATCCGCCAGATCCCCGAGAGGGCGATCGTGGTGGTCTGCCGAACCAGGTCCAGCTGGAAGACCTCCCGCGGCTCGCCGGCCTCGTCCGCCATCGCACCGACGAGGGTCTCCACGAGATCGAAGGGCACCCACCCGAGCGCGGGCGCCGAGCGCACTCGTCGGACGTCGGTGGCCGAGAGGCGCGCGAGCCCACGCTCGAAGGCGTCCGGTCCGAGCAGCTTCCGGAGCGACTCGAGCTGCATGTGGAAGACCGGAGCACCGAGCGAGTGGACCGCCGCCCGGGGCTCGGCCTTCTCCCTGCCCTCGAGGCGATCCCCGTCGTCGGCACCATCCATCCATGGGGACGATACGGCCGACCGGCCAATCCGCTCAAGTGGCGTGGGATCCACGGAGGGACGGGCGCTTGGACGACCGCGAGCGCCAGGTAAGTGAGCGCCGTTCCAGAACCCTCTACCGTTCGACCATGACTCGCTCGATGGCACTGGCTCTCTTGCTCGCGTGTGGCGGCCCCGGCAGCGGTGGCGACGACGCCGATGACGCACCGGCGCCCGACGCCGCCGTGCTCGAGGACGGCGGCGTCACCCCGCGCGTCGACGCCGGTCCCTCGGACGAAACGCTCGCCGATTCCGTCGCGTTCCAAGGCGGCCCCATCGTCTTCCACTTCGCCGAGGAGTACGTCGTCGGCCAGTTCGTCAACGGCGACTGGTGGGTGCACAACCGCGGCGGCGACGTGGTCATCACCGCCATCGACCCGGCCAGCGTCGACGGAGATCGCGTGATGCACGGCACGATGCTCGACCCCGCGAACGCGGGGAGCCAGGGCTACGACAGCGCCGCGCGCGACATGGGCTTCGAGGCGACGCTGAACGTCGATCCGGCGTTCAGCGGCGAGGATCTGGTGGTGTCGCCGACGTCGTCGGTGATCAAGGGTGTGTCGACCGAGAGCGACGAAGGCCGACCGATCCTCAGCGATGCCGCGGTGCTCACCGTGCTCGCGGCGACACCGCCGCGCGACTCGTTCCGGCCACCCTACGTCGGCACTCGCGCGGTGGTCGCGACGGCGGCGGACCTCGACTACTCCGTGCTCGGGCGGCACCCACGACTCGGCGGCGAGCCGGACATCACCGACCTCGCCGGTCGCTACCGCCACGTCTGGCTCGAGCACAACACCGCCTGGACGTCGCGCGACATCCACCCGGCGAACCACATGCCGGCCTATGGGCGCGACCTCGCGCGAAACTCGGCCGAGGGGCTCATCCTGCTGCAGCTCGACTACCCCGACGAAGACAAGGAGGCCGTCCTGATCGGCCTGGTCCAGTACGGCATCGACATCTACGGCATCGCGCGCGAGGGCGGCGCGTGGAACGCCAACGGCGGACACAACCTCGGTCGCAAGATGCCGCTGCTCCTCGCCGGCACGGTGCTCCACCACGCGGAGATGCTCGAGTACGCGAACGCCGAGGAGCACTTCATCTTCCAGGACGACCAGCAGCACTTCTTCGTGTCGATGGCGGAGGTCGACATGACCCACAGCGGCGCCTGGGATCCGGACGAGCGCGCCGAGCCGACGCCCTACGAGACGAGTGACATCGGTCTGCCGGAGTGGGGCATTCGCCACCACGACCGACCGCAGGCGGACAACAAGAACTGGGGCGCGACGTACCGCCACGTGAACGGCCCCTCGCAGACCATGCAGGTCTTCGCGGCGCGACTCATGGGCGTGGTCGACGCCTGGGCGTGGCCCCCGGTCTTCGCGTACACCGATCGCTACGTCGACACGGAGGGCCACGTCGGCCCCGATTGGTTCGGCCCGCTCTACGACGCGTACCGCGGCGACTCGACGCCGTAGTCCTACTCGCCGCGGAGCAGCGATCGCGGCGCGGGCATCAGGTTCCAGGTCATCATCGACCGGGCCTCCGCGCGGCGGTGGATCGTCTGACGACGCGCGCGGCCGTCGATCCACACGTAGCGGCGGAGCTCGCCGTCGTTGTCGCTCGCGACGTAGAGCTCGCTGCTCCCGTCACCGTCGAGGTCCGCGAAGACGCTGGCGTGCTCGAAGCCGCCACTGTCGCGGTCGATGCTCTCCTTGCCCCACTCGCCGGCCGGGTCGCTCCCAGGGCGCAGGAGCCACAGCCCCTTGCTGAACGAGGCGACCGCCATCTCCTTCTTCCCGTCGCCGTCGACGTCGCCGACGGTGATGAAGCGGGTCAGGGTGTCGCCCTCGATGGTCGCGATGACCACGCCCTCGCCAGGCGGGGTGTCGGCGGTGTAGCGACGGATCTCGACCGACTCGGAGACCTCTCCGTCTTCCTGGATGCCTTCGACCGAGACGTAGAGCTCGTCCGTGCCGTCACCGTCGACGTCGCCGACCCAGATCTCCTTCGCGTGCCGGTTGCCGAGCTCGGCCACCACCGTACGGCTCGAGGCGCCTCCGTCCTGCGGGACGTAGCGGACGACCTCGCCCGACTGACCGCCGCCACCCATGTGGTTCGGCTCGCTCGGGGTCGCGTAGATCTCCATCTTCCCGTCGCCGTTCAGATCACCGAGCTCGATCTCGTGGACGAAGGTGTTCTCGCGACGGTCGAGGCGGTCGACGTTCCACCCCTCGTCGGTCTGCGAGACCACGGCCACCACGCCCTGATCGTGCGTCGCGATGACCAGGTCGTCCTTGCCGTCTCCGGTGACGTCGCCGATCTCCACGTCGCGCATGCGGTTGCGCTCGCCGCCGAACTCCTCGGTCCAGATCGTCTCGGCCGACCACCCGGTGTCGCTCTGCCGCCAGAGCTTCACGTGCGCGCCGGTGCCACCGACGGTGAGGATGCCCGGCTCCTGCCCCTCGGGCTGGAAGACCATCGCCTTGTGGAAGACGTTCGAGTCCTCGTCCGTGACGACGTCCGCACGCCACTCACCGTCCTTGCGGCTGAGCAGCTCCATCCGCGCGGGCAGCGGGCGGGTGTATCGCCCCTGATCGTCCCGCTCGAAGGGCGAGTAGACCACCAGCAGACCCTGGTCGAGGTCGGCCGGGACCTCGCCCGGCTCGGTCTCCGGTTCCGTTTCCGTCTCGGTTTCCGTCTCCGCTTCGGTTTCGGTCTCCGTCTCGGTCTGCTCCGGCTCGTCGTCGTCGCCACAGGCGACGAAACCCGTCGCTGCCAGACCGAGAGCCACCAGGAGGATCGCTGTGCGCTTCATGGTCACGCAGCTATCAACGCCCGAGGATCCGCGCAACCTTCCGGCCCTCCAGCGAGACCGCTCGGGGGCGCCGGCGATGCTCGTCACCGGCGAGCGTTCGGGGTCCCGACTCGGCTACACTCGGGAGGTGCGCTCGTTGTCCGTCCTCATCCTCCTCTCGGCCTGTGCGCAGAGCGGCACGGTGCCGATGGGCGATCGACGGGACTCGGGGCCGGCGGACTTCGGACCGATCGGCGAGCCCGATCTCGGGCCACCGGACCTGGGCGTCATGGATGAGCCCGACATGCCGCCGGGCCCCTGCGACGAAGGCACCAGCCGAGCGTGCATGAGCAGCTGCGGCACCACCGGGAGCTCGACGTGCACCGACGGCACCTTCGGGAGCTGCGCCCCACCGACCGAGAGCTGTGACAACGGCACCGACGACGACTGCGATGGCAACGTCGACGAGGGGACCGACTGCTCGCCCGGCGCGACGGAGCCCTGCAACACCACGTGCGGCTCCGCCGGCACCCGCACCTGCGGCACCGAGTGCGGCTGGGGCTCCTGCGCCGCGCCCGCCGAGACGTGCAACGGCAGCGATGACGACTGCGACGGGAACGTCGACGAGACCTCCGCGTGTCCCGCGGGCACCACGCGCGACTGCACCACGACCTGCGGCTCGACGGGCAGCCAGACCTGCACGGCGTCGTGCGGCTGGCCGGTCTGCTCGCCGCCGCCCGAGAGCTGCAACGGTCAGGACGACGACTGCGACGGGAGCATCGACGAGGGCAGCCGCGCGCTCCCGGTGACCTTCACCTACAGCGGTGACCTCGCGGGCGCCCACCCGAGCTGCAACGGGAGCACCGAGCGCATCGGCACGAGCTGCGACGCGGCCTTCGACCGGGCGTGTGCGGCGCGCGCGTGCCCCAACGCCGGCTACGGGCCGATCGAGAACTCCGGCGACGTCGGCATCGGCACGTGCGTGGTCGGCATCCGTCACACCGTCAGCTGGGCAGCCCTGAGCGCGAGCCACCCCGCGTGCATCAACGCCGGCTCGTACCCGCCGGACTGCAACGCCGCCATTCACCGCTGGTGCCGCGACCAGGGTGAGGTCACCGGCTTCGGCCCCACCGAGGTCGGCGCCGGCGACGCGCAGGTGGTGTGCACGCCGTGGGCCGAGGTCGTGATGACGACGTACTCGACGCTGAGCACCCACCACTTCCCGTGCGACGGCGTCGGCGAACGTCACGGACCGAACTGCAACGCGGCCATCCATCGCTTCTGTCGCGACGCGCGCGGCGCGGTCAGCGGCTACGGCCCGATCGAGAACTCGGGCGACAGCGCCTGGGTCGCCTGCATCGGCAACTGATCAGTCGACCACCTCGCACTCGACCACCCAGCCGGCGCCCCAGAAGGAGTGGCGGTGGGAGCTCTTCACGAAGGGTGGGATCGCGGCCTCGGCGTCGGCCACCACACGGATGCTCGGGTCGAGCAGCGTGTCGAGCTCCACGACGCCGGGTGTCTCGATCGTCGCGCCGGCGAGGTCACTCGGGTCGTCATCCGGAAAGCAGATGCGGAGCCGGAGGCGAGCGCCGATCGGCAATCGGTCGACGGGGAAGTCGGGGTAGAGCCGGTAGCGGCCCTCGCCGTTGCGGGAACAGGACGTCACCGTATAGGTCAGCCGCGTCGGCGAGACGCGGCGGGCGTCTCGCTCGCGCTCTGCGATGGCGCGGGCCTCTTCGAGGGTGGCCCAACGCTCGGCGTCGCGGGGGAGCTCGGCCCACTCGACCCACTCGCCCTGCACGTGCTCCTCGACCTGGACTTCGTAGCAGCCGTCCGGGAAACGCAGGGTGGTCGCGCGGAAGTCGTGGCGGCCGTCGTTCCACTCGAGCCGTTCGACGCGCTCGACGACGAACTCGTCGGGGTGCGCCAGCGCATGAGCGACGAGGGCCTGCGCGACGTCATCGATCACGTCGGCGCCGCCGCTCCAGCTGCGGTCGCCGAGCTTGGTGCGGAAGGCCGTGAACGCCTGGACGGCGTCGTGGTCGGGGTCGGGCTCGCTCTCGAGCAGCTCCGTCGCGAGCTCGGCGAGGAACGCGGCGGCCTGGTCCGCGCCGACGTGGACCAGGGCCTCGATCATCGAGGGCAGGATCGCGATCTGGTTCCAGACGAGCTGGTCCTCGCCGCCGTTGGCGATCTCCGCCCGCATCACGAAGAAGCCGGAGGCCGCCCGCAGCGCCGGCGGCATGGCTCGGTAGCGCGCCACGTCCCAGTCGCCTCGCTGGCCGCGCGGCCGGCGCAGGTGCGGCAGAGTGACGGCCAGTCCGTCGAGGCTCGTGCGATCGAGGGGAACGGACGGATCGGCGACGAGCTCGGCGGTCTGACGGACCTCGTCGGTGGTGGCGCAGGCCATTGGCGCGAGTCTACGCCCGATGAGGGCGGGCGCGGCCTGCCAGGAAGTTGACCCCCTGGATCGGTCGAGCTAGCCGTGGACACGGACCCGCGCGCGGAATCCGCTCTCGGGCCCCATCCGTTCCATACGGAACGGTGACGTGGACGGGCGAATCCGCGAGGGCAGATGACCGAAGAGAACGAGACGAGCACGGCGCCGGGCGAGGCGGCCGCGCAGAGCGACACCCCCGAGGCGAAGGCCGAGAAGAAGAGCTGGAAGAAGGGCCTCTTCTTCTTCCTCAAGCTGGCGTTCACCGTCGGCGCGTTGGCCTGGGTCTATCGCAAGGTCGCGATGCGTGACGGCATGGACAGCATCGGCGACCACCTGGCCGATCTGCAGTGGGGCTGGATCGCCGCCTCCATCGGAATGCTGCTCGTAGCGATGTCGTTCGCCGTCCTCCGATGGCGCACCCTGCTCTCCGGTCAGGGGATCCGTCCGAGCTGGCGATTCCTCATCGGCTCGCTGATGATCGCGCGCTTCTGGGGCGCGTTCACACCCGGAGGCTTCACTGGCTTCGGTGGCTGGCGGATCTACGACGTCGCCAAGCACACTGGCAAAGCGGCGCGCGCCGCGGCCACGATCGGCGTCGAGGTCTTCCTGGGTCAGATGGCGCTCGGCGTGGTCATCATCGCCGGCTCGCTGCTCTATGGGCACCGCTTCATCGGCACCGAAGGCGTGCTCATCGTAAGCGGGTTCTTCGTCGCCGTCATCGCCGTCGCGATGACCGTACTCGCCAAGCCAGGCCTCTTCCTCTGGGCCGCCCGCTTCCTGCCCGCACCGATTCGCAACCGCGTGCAGACCCTGGTGGTCGCCATCCGGGCCTACGAGGGCAAGGGGCTACTGCTCGCCAAGGCGTTCGCCTTCGGCGTCGGCGTCCACGCCTTCAACGGCATGATCTACGTCTGCGCCAGCCGCGCGCTCAACGTCGAGCTCAGCGTCGGCGAGGTCTTCTTCGCCTCCAACCTCCAGATCCTCGCGACTCTGGTGCCTGCATCGATCAACGGTATCGGTCTCCGCGAGACCGCCGCGGTCGCTCTCTACACCAGCGACGCCATCGGCCTGCCCCTCGCGCTCGCCGTCCTCATTCCCTCGATCGGCTTCGCTTGCGAGATGTTCGTGAGCGCGTTCGGTGGCCCGATCTTCCTCGCGCGTCGTTCCGACTACCAGCCCGAGATCGAGGTCGACGAGATCGAGGCCGAGAACGAGGCCATCGAGGCCATCGAGGAGGTGCCCCGCGAGCTGCAGCCGAAGCCCGTCCGCGCGATCACCATCGGCCTCGGCGCCGGTCTGGTCGCGGGCATGATCATCGGCATCACCGAAGGCGCGGTGATCCTCATGAGCTCCGCCGCCGGCGGGTCCACCAGCGTGCTCGCTTACGGAGCCGTCCTCTATGGGGTCTTCTGCGCGCTCGCTTGCGCTGGCTTCGCCTGGGCGCTCGCGCTCAGCGGTCGCTTCCTGCGGCGGGAGGCGATGAAGGAGTCGGACGCGTACGCGCGGCTCCTCGCCACCTTCGTGGCCGGCTTTGCGTTCGTGATCGGCTTCTTCCGCGTGCGCCGCGACATCTTTCACGAAGAGCTGGTACTCAAGAGCGGCAAAGGACTCGCCGTGTTGCTGGCGTGCGCCATCGCCGCACAGCTCCTCTACCTCGCGTTGAGCGCCACCTTCCGCTTCCTGCTCGCCCGCAAGGGTGGCCGCATCATGCTCCGCGCCTGGGGCAGCCCGGTCGTCGCCGGCGCCGTCTGTGGCGCGCTCGCGCTCTTCGCGGTCCTGGGCGGTGAGCACGCCGCGGCCGAGGACGGCTCGCACGCCGCGCCCTCGGCGGACCAGAACAACGTCATCTTCGTCGTCGTCGACACGCTCCGCGCCGACCACCTGCCGGCCTACGGCTACGACACCGGCAACACGCCGAACCTCGACGCCTTCGCCGCCGATGCCATCCGCTTCGACCAGGCGTTCGCCAACGCGAGCTGGACCCGGCCGAGCTTCGCCTCGATCCTCAGCGGCCGCCTGCCGACGAACCACGGCGTGATGGGCAAGGCCGACTCGCTCCCCGACGAGATCGTCACCCTGCCCGAGGCGATGCAGGAGGCCGGCTATCACACGCGCGGCCTGGTCACGAACTTCAACGTGGCGCCCTACTACAACTTCCAGCAGGGCTTCGATCACTACGAGTTCCTCGAGCCCGACCACGTGCTCGGCGCCGACGACTCCGGCTCCAAGCTCCTGCTCCACCAGGTGCTCCGCCGCGTGGTCGAGAAGGTCTACGCCATCGCCGACGTGGTCTACCCGGGCGGCGCCTACCAGGACGCCGAGGTCGTGAACCGCCGGCTCGGCCAGTGGATGGAGAGCGCCGACGAAGGCAAGCCCTTCTTCTGGTTCGTCGGCTACATGGACCCGCACGACCCCTACTTCGTGCACCCCTACGACGGCAACGGGTACGCCCGCGCCGCGCACCAGCACCCGGAAGAAGCCGAGGCGCCGGAGCTGCGCCGCATGTACGACGGCGAGATCACCTACTGGGACGAGCACTTCGGCAACCTCGTGCAGGAGCTGAAGGACGCCGGGCTCTACGAGGACACCACGATCATCATCACCGCCGACCACGGCGAGGAGTTCTGTGACCACGGTGGCTTCTGGCACGGCACCACGCTCTACGACGAGCAGATCCGTGTGCCGCTGTTCGTGAAGCTCCCCGGCAACCAGCGCGGCGGCACCACCGTGCGCCACTGGGTGCAGAGCATCGACCTGATGCCCAGTCTCCTGAAGCAGCTCGACCTCGAGATCCCCGAGGGCGTGCAGGGCGGCGACGTCTTCGAGGGCACCGACGTGGTCTACGCCGAGGAGAGCCACGAGGGGAACGTGCTGGAGAGCATCCGCGAGCGTCGCGGCACCGACGAGTGGAAGCTCATCATCGCCAACGAAGGCAACCCGCGCGGCCTCGAGCCCACCGAGCTCTATCGCGTGGACTTCGATCCGGGCGAGCAGACCAACCGCGCCGAGGACGAGTCCGAGGTCGCGCCGCTGCGAGAGACCCTCGACCGCGAGCGTGCCCGCGCCAGCGAAGGCGCCGCCGAGACCGTGACTCGCGAGCTGAGCCCCGAGGAGATCGAGGCCAACTGCAACCTCGGCTACTGGTCCCGCGAAGCCTGCTGCGAGCAGGGCTTCCAGAACTTCTGCGACTGAAGACTGGGCGGATGAACACCGCCGCCCTCACCTTCACCCTCGACCACCGCGGTCGCGGCGGGACCCTCACCGTCTCGGACGGTGAGGTCGATCTCGCCTGTCCCATCGAGCTGGTGGAGGGCGGCACGTTCGCCGTGCACCTGAAGGGCCGCACCAGCCGGGGACGGCTCAGTCCGACTGAGAGAGCTGCCATTCGCGACGCCATCCGGCGCTGGCTCGACGGCAGCGAACGCGATTCGTGGACCATCGAGGGCTGAGCCCACGAAAAACATCGTTCGCGCGTGACCCGTTTTGGCGCCTCGTGACCTCCCACCTCACGAGATGCCCACACCGCCCCACACGTACCGTTCTCCCGTCTCCAGCTCCCGCCCCGAAGGGGGGCGATCCTGATGCGTGCCTCGGCGCTGATGCTCCGAGTGGCGCACCTGGTCGACGTCACCCCCGACGACCTCTGCCAGGCCGCCGGGGTGGACCTCGACGACGATCGGATCGTGCTCCACGACGTGCTCCGGCTCTGGCAGACGCTCGCCGAGCGCACCGGGAACGCCAACGTCGGTCTCACCTGTGGGCGGCGGATGACCGTCGAGATGCTCGGCCCGGTGGGTCCGGCCATCGCGATGGCGCCGGACCTCCGGCACGCGATCGAGGTGCTCGCGCAGCTCTTCCCGCACCTGGTCGTCGGGGCCGACTTCGAGGTCCGGTGCGACGACGAGGGCGGCGAGCTCCGCTACCGCATGCTCGACCGGCGGAGCCCGCACAGCGTGGACCTGCTCTTCGCGTCGATCCTCTCGCTCGCACGCGAGTGCACCGGCACCCACGTCGTCCCGGAGCTGCTCGAGCTCGAGTGCCCCGTGGGCGACGCCGACCGCTACCGACGCCACTTCGGCGTCGTCCCGAGCTTCGGCGCGCCGGTGTGCCGCATGCGCTTCAGCGACGCAGACCTCGACCGGCCCTTCCGCTTCGCCGAGCCGAGCACGAGCCGACTGCTGGCGGCGCACGCCTCGACCCTGCTCGGCACCGGCGACCCCTTTCTCGCCCGCCTCGAGTCCGCGCTGCTGCGATCGCTCGAGCGACGCGACGGCTCGTTACTCCACACCGCTTCGGTCCTCGGCGTGCCGAGTCGAACGCTGCAGCGGCAGCTCCAGGAGCGCGACACCTCGTTCAGCGAAGTGAAGGAGCGCGTCTTCCGACACATCGCGACGGCGGCGATCCGCGACGGAGCGTCGACTGGAGAGATCGCCCGGCGACTCGGCTACGCGTCGCGACGCGCGTTCGTTCGTGCGTTCCGGAGCTGGCTCGGGATGACGCCGGCCGAGTTCCGCACGGAGCGCGCCGGCTGACCGGGTCATTGCGCGCCAGTGGGGGTGTCGCCTGGCGCCGGCCCGTTGAGCGGACCGCGAGAGCCGAGAAGATGGGACCCGATGGCGAGAGCGTCGGGGGCAACGGTGGAGGGCGCGCGCTGGATCGGGCAGACGATCGCCCATCGCTACCGCATCGAGCGGCACATCGCGCGGGGCGGCATGGGCGACGTCTTCCTCGCGATCCAGGAGCCGCTCGGGCGACGCGTCGCGGTGAAGACCTTTCGCACCCTCGGCGAGCTCGACGGACACGCGGACGCGGGCGCGCTCTTCCTGCGCGAGGCCGCCGCGATCGCGGGCGTGCGCCACGACAACGCCGTCGAGATCTACGACTACGGGACTCACGAGGGCACGCCCTTCCTCGTGATGGAGTGGCTCGACGGCGTGTCGCTCGCGCGAACCCTCGAGCGCGAGGGCTGCCTCGAGCCGCCGCGCGCGCTCCGCATCGTCGGCAAGGTGCTGCGTGCGCTCGAACGCGCTCACGAGCTCGGCATGGTCCACCGAGACGTGAAGCCGGAGAACGTCATGCTGGTCACCGGCCGAGACGTGAAGCTGGTCGACTTCGGTCTGGTGAAGTGGGACCGCCACGGCTCCGACGCCTACGCGGTGAACGGCGTGGTCGTCGGGTCGCCGCGCTACATGGCGCCGGAGCAGATCGTCGACTCGCATCGGGTCGACCACCGCGCCGACCTCTACGCCGTGGGCGGGCTGCTCGTGCACGCGCTGACCGGGAGTCCGCCCTTCCTCGGATCGAACGCGGACCTCTTTCGCCAGCACGTTCGATCGACCCCACCGGCGTTGTGTGCTCGCGGTCTCCACGCCAGCGAAGCACTCGAGGACCTCGTGGAACGCTGTCTCGCCAAGGCGCCCGAGGATCGCTTCGACAGCGCCGGGGCGTTGCTCGAGGCGCTTCGTGCCTGCCCCGAGTGGCATGGCGAGCCGCGCGCGGCGCGGGCGCGCGAGTCGGTGCGACCGGCTGGCTCCAGTCGTCCTCCCGAAGCCCGGCGCGCCCCGCGATTCGGTCTGATGCTGGCGACGGTGCTGGCTGCCGCTTACCTCGGGCTCTGGGCGAGCACACCCGTCGCCGAGCGCTGGGAAGTCGCGAACGCGCACAAGCGAATGCCCGCCATGAGGCCTGTGCGTCCGATCCCGGTAGCGGCACCCGAACCCACGGCGGTCGCGCCCCCGCCATCCATCGAGGTGCCGCTCGCGCCGGAGCCGCGGCGACGTCGGGCCCGGCGCGCGAAGCGAGCGCCCATCCCGCCAGCGCATCCGCTCGCCGACTGGGACGCCACCCACCCCTGCGATCCGATCAAGGACCCCTGGGCGGTGGAGGGCGCCGACGAATCGCTGCCCTGGACGAGAGCCGACGGAGCCGCTAGCCCGGGCCCATGATCGTCGTCACCGGTTGCCGCCGCTCGGGCACCTCGCTCTGGATGCAGATGCTCGCCGCCGCGGACCTCCCCATCGTCGGGGAGCCCTTCGCCGCTCAGCTCGAAGCGCTGAAGGAGGCCAACCCGCAGGGCTTCTACGAGTCCGAGCATCGCTACGGCGTCGACGGGGACCCCGAAGACCTTCGCGGCCAGGTCGTGAAGATGTTCGTGCCCGGGGTGGTGGAGACCGACGAGGACGAGCTCGAACGGGTCATCTTCACGATCCGTCCGTGGCGGGAGCACGTGGCATCGACGCGCGCCTTCGAGGCGCTCGAGGCCGAGGCGCTCGACACCGAGGTCCCGCAGGCGATGCCGGCCGACCTCGAGTGGTGGTTCGAGAACTACTGCCTCTTCGGCGACTTCGCCGACCGCGACTACCCGATGATGATCGTCGCCTACGACCGCGTGCTCGACGAGCCGAAGGCCACCGCCGAACGAGCGCTGACCTACCTCGACCAGGACCTCGCCAAGGCCGACGCGATGGCCACCGTGGTCGACCCGAGCCTCCGTCGCGCCGACGCGAGCGACATCACCTCCGACCTCCCCGCGGAGATCCTCGAGACCTTCGACGCGCTCTACCAGCGCGTGCGCGACCGCGAACCCTTCGACGACGCCTTCGTCGATCGACTCGGCGCGACGCACGAGGCGCTCATGCCGCTGATCGAGCCCTACCTGAGCGGCGACGAAGAGGAGCTCGAGGTCACCGACCTCACCTGACTGCCGCCCGCGTCCGGCTGCGACAGATGATAGCATCAGGCCGTGCGTATTCTGATGGTGGACGACCACCCGCTCTTCGCGGACGGGCTTCGACTGCTGCTGGAAGAGGCCCTCGACGCCGAGCTCCTCCACGTTCAGAGCGTTCCCGAGGCGCTCACGATGCTCGAGTCGGACTCGAGCATCGACCTCCTGCTCGCCGATCTCTTCATGCCCGGCGACGACGGCATGGACCTGCTCGACGCCGTTCGGCTCCGTTCGCTCTTCGTGCCCGTGGTGGTGGTCTCGAGCTCACGGAGCGCGGGCGACGTCTCGCGCTGCCTTGCGCGCGGAGCGCTCGGCTACGTCCCGAAGTCCAGCACCAGCGACGAGATCGTGCTCGCTCTCCAAGCCGCTTCGAAGGGAGAACGCTACTTGGCGAAAGAGCTACGCGCCCCGCTCGAAGAGCTGAACGCACGCGCCGACGAGGTGAGTCGTGCCCTCACCCCCAGGCAGCTCGACACGCTCCGGTTGCTGGCCGAGGGCCTCAGCAACAAGGAGATCGCGGCGACGCTCGGGGTCACCTCCCACACGGTGAAAGCTCATCTCGGGGTGGTGTTCCAGACCCTCGGCGTCGACAACCGTGTCCAGTGCGTGTCCGCGGCGCGAGAGCTCGGGCTCGTCACGAGGTAGCCTCGGGGTCGCTGCGTTCCCATTCGGCCATCGCGGCTTCCACCGCCACCCGCAGCCGTCCCGGTCGCACGGGTTTGTGCAGGATGGGTATGCCCGACCCCTGAGCCGCGACGATCCGATCGGGAGCGGTGTCACCGGTGACGATCAGCGCCGGCACCTGGTGGCCGAGGACCTCACGCACGGCGTCGATCGCGTCGACTCCCGTTCGTTCTCCTCGAAGCCGGTGGTCAGCGATGACCAGCGACACTCGACTCTCACATTGCTCGGCCTCGGCCACCGCCGCGGCAGGGTCCCCCGCGGTGAGGACCTCGAACCCCCAGCCCTCGAGCACGGTCCGCATCGCCTCTCGAACGTCCACCTCGTCGTCGATGACGAGGATCGGACCGACGACCGGCGTGCTGCGACCCGGTGATGAGGGGGTGACCTCGCTCGCAGTCGGCGCGATCGCGGCCGGCAGCCGCACGAGGAACGTCGCTCCACCGCCTTCCGTCGGGCGCAGCTGGATGCTGTGATCCAGCAACTCGGCGAGTCGTCGGACGATGGCCAGGCCCAGACCCAGACCCTTTCGCCGGTCCCGCTCCGGGTTACGGAGCTGATGGAACTCGGCGAACACGTTGTCACGTTCGTCCTCGGGCACGCCTGGGCCGTGGTCCACGACTCGGACTTCGACGACGCCGTCGTCCTCCCGAGCGGTGAGCTCGAAGGGGCTGGCTCCGTGGCGGACGGCGTTGTCGGCGAGGTTGCCGACGATGCGGCGGAGCAGCACCGGGTCGGTCCTCGCACCCAGGTCCACCGGACACTGGAGCTCGAAGCGAGCGCCAGAGCCAGCGCTCGCGGACCGAGTGGCGGCAGCGAGGATCGGCCGCAACGCGACGGGGCGCATCCGCGGCTCGATCGCGCCGGCGTCCAGCTTCGAGATATCGAGCAAGCCGTCCAGCAGCTGCTCCAGGCTCTCGGTGCTGGCGACGATCTGGTCCGCGATCGGGCGTGTCGTCTCCGACGCCTTTCGCTTCAGAGCGTCGGCCAGCAGGCCGAGCGCGTGCATCGGCTGCCGGAGATCGTGACTCGCCGCCGCCAGGAACTTGGACTTCGCCAGGCTCGCCTGTTCCGCCCGGTCTCGCTGACGTCGAAGGCTCGAGACCAGCTCGAGGTTCTCCTGGCGAAGCCGGATGGACTCGACGACGGTGCGGTACATCGTGCGCGCGTACGAGAGGTTGACCGCGAGGAAGGCGAGCGGCAGCGACGCGAGCCAGTAGGAGCCGAAACCCTCGAGGCCGTACAACGCCCACGCGAGCGCGCCCATCACCGGAACCGCGTAGACCACGTACGCGACGGGATGCACCGACAGGGAGGCGACGCTTCCGGCGACCATGCCGCAGAGCAGAATCACCACCGTGACGAGCTCGAAGACCGAGTGAGCTCCGAGGAAGGCGGCACCGCCGAACGCCCAGAGCAGCCCCGAGAGTCCGGAGCCGACGACCGCGAGCCATGCCCATCGGGGAAGGTCGACCTCGGTGGGCGAGGACCGGTGAAAGCGCCAGAGGCCGAACGCCCGAACGACGGTGAGAGCCAGCTGAGCGGCTGCCCAGCCGAGCAGGAGTGGACGCTCCGCCTCCGTCCACAGCACCGCCACGGTCAGACCGGTCGCGACCACGACTCCGCTGAGCACGGAGCGTAGGTGAGTGTAGAGCAGAGCGACTCGCCGCGGGAACGTCTGAGCGTCGCCTCGCATCGTGAAACCGAGCATAGACGCGCGGCGGCCGTAGAGCATTAGACCTTTGGCCAATACCGACACCTCGAGGCGTTCGGCAGGCTTCGTGAGCTGGATGGGCTCGAGGAATCGCGCGTGGAGGTCGAGATGAGTGGCGGAAGTGGACAGGTCGAGGAACGGCGGAGCGGCGCATGGCCGATGGTGCTCGCGGTGACCCTGCTCGCCGGCTGTGGCGACGATGGGGCGGTCGCGACGGACATGGGACCCGAGCTCGTGGACGCGGAGGTTCCGCTGGACGTCGGCGACGCGATCGACACCGATGGTGACGGGTTGAGCGACGACGACGAGGTCGACGTCTACCTGACCTCGCCGCTCATCCCCGACACGGACGGTGACGGACTCTCCGACGGCCACGAGGTCCGGGAGCTCGGGTTCAACCCCGAGGTGAATCCATACCGCTTCAACCCCCTGATCGCCGACCTCGCCGCGCTCGAGGTCCGGATCGACACCGTGCCTCGGATCGGCCTTCGCTACGAGACCACCTCCAGCGAAACGGTCTCCGTGTCGAACGCCTCGGGTGGAAGCACGGTGACGACGGACAGCCGCAGCCACACCGGTGGTGTGTCGACGACGGTGGGTGTGGAGTACGACGCCAGTCCCACCGGCGGCGTCAAGGTGAGCGGGAGCATCACCGGCAACTACTCCACCACCGAGACGGAGACCCGCGAGAACCACGAGACGTGGCAGGACGTCGTCGAGAACAGCGCCGCGGAGCAGTCCACCTCGAGTGGCGGCTCGCTGCGGGTCGGAGTGAGCCTCGCCAACCGCAGCAACCTCGCCTTCACGGTCGCGCACCTGACGCTCGTCGCGTCGCGACTCGATGGGGAAGGACGCCTCCTACCCGTGGCGACACTCGGGTACGACGGCTTCGGAGGAGGCTTCGAACCGACCAGCTTCGCGCCGGGCGAGGAGAGCAACACCCTGCTCTTCGGCAACGACGCTCTCGATCTCGACACGACGCTGACGCTCCTGCAGGACTCTCGCAGCCTCGTCCTCGACACCGCCCTCATCGAGCTCCAGGACGCGGAGGGGCGGCCGTTGGCCTTCGGGCAAGGCGATGTGTTCGCGCGCACCGCGAGCATCGTCATCGATTACGGAACGCTGCGGCCACAGGAGCAGTACGCGGTGGCGACGCTCGGCTCGCTCGGAGACGGATCTCTCCCGCTCGACGACGCACTCGAGAGCATTCTTCGAGTACCGGTCGAGGGTGAAGGCGGCATCGAGAGCGTCCGGGGGCTGACCGGGACCGACACGGCACGATGGCAGCTTCGAGTGACCCAGACTCGCGACCTGGAGCGGCACGAGACGATCTACGAGCTCGACGACGGAGGCTACGCACTCTCCGACATCGAGCTCTTCGCCGGCGACGAGGTCGCCCTGATCTATCTGAGCGATGACGACGGAGACGGACTCGGGATCCGCGAAGAGATCCTCAACGGGACCGACCCCAACCTCGTGGACACCGACGGCGACGGGCGGTCCGACTTCGTGGAGGTCCGCGAACGAATTCTCATCAACGCGACCAACCTCGTCGACCCGGATCGCTATCCGGCGGAGGTTCGCTCCAATCCTCTGCTGGCCGACGCCGACCGGGACGGGCTCGACGACAGCGAAGAGGTGGCGAGAGGCACGGACCCGAACAATCCGGACACCGACGGTGACGGGATCTCGGACTTCTCCGACTTCTTCAATGGCGAGGCTCCGGTGAGCGCGCTCTTCGACCTGACGCAGCGCGCCGAACGCCGCTTCGCGTTGACTGGGTTGGCCACACCGAAGAGCGGAACGGGGATCGCACAGATCGTGGTGAGCTGGGGTGATGGGGAGAGCGACACGCGCAGCTCGACCACTCAGGCCCCGCTCGCCGTGAACTTCGAGCACGAGTACGCGGTGACCGGCTCCTATCCCGTCGAGGTGATCGTCACCAACGACGAGCCGAGCCCCGTCACCGTCCGCTTCTCCGGCTCCGTGACGCTCCGAGACCTCATCGAAGCGCCGTGGTACCAGGCACCCGCCGCCGCGGTCACGAACCCGGTGGGGGAGTGGTCCGAGCAGGCTCACGTACGCACGGTGGTGGACCTGGACGGCGACGGCGACGGCGATCTGGTCGGGATCGGTACGGACGGCGTGGATGTCGCGCTCTGGGACGGGACGGCGTTCCTGCCTCCGGCACGCTGGTCGGAGGACTACGGCACGAGCCATGGGTTCGACAAGGACGAAGAGCCCGTGCACTTCGTGGACTACGACCAGGACGGTGACCTCGACTTCCTACACTTCTCGTCGACGGGGGTGCAGTTGGCGCGAAACGAAGGCGCCAGCTTCGCAGCGCCAGAGCTCGTGGTCTCGAACTTCGGTGCCGAGGACTCGTGGTCCTCGACCGACCACGTGAGAACGATCGGGGACGTGGACGGCAACGGGTTCCCCGACGTGGTCGGCTTCGGCGGCGATCGCACGTGGGTGCACCTCAACGGAGACCCGCCCGACGGCACGCACACCGGGACCATGGACTTCGGAGCCGCCCAGGGCTACCGGGTCACGGACCACTACCGACTCGTCGCCGACATCGATGGCGACGGGCTGGACGACGTCTTCGCCATCGGGACGAACGGCCCGCGCGTGGCGCTCGGTCGCAGCGATGGCACCTTCGGGTCGACGATCGTCGTGTTTCGCGATGGGATCGGCACCAACTACGGTTGGACACCGGCGCGTCACCCGGTGCTGCTCGGCGATGTCGACGGTGACGGTCGAGACGACCTCGTGGGGATCGCGTCCAGCGCGGTGCTCGTGTGGCGGAATCTCTCGACTCCTGGCGCCGTCGAGTTCTCGAGCCACTCCGTGTGGAGCGGCGGCTTCACGTATGGACAGGGTTGGCGACTCGAGATTCGAGACACCAGCGGCGCGCCCCACGACTTCCATGCGGTCGCGCGTCGTCATCCCCGGATGCTGGCCGAGCTGGATGGTGACGGCCTCCCCGACCTGGCCGGGTTCGGTCCGAGCGGCGTCGTCGGAGCGATGAACCTCGTCGCACGGAGTGGAGCGTCCCGCTTCGACGCGCGCGAGTCGGTCCTGAGCGGGGCCATCCAGAACTCGAACCCGAGGGACTATCAAGACTATCGCGACACGGTGGAATGCGTCGGGTTCCCCTCCTTCGAATGCTCGTACGTGGAAGGCAACATCGCCCCGTTCTGGCTCGCCCTCCTCTCGTATCCCGCGGACCCGCGAACCGACTCGCCGACCGCCAACCGCATGCTGCGCCTCCACGTGAGCCGAACGTTCTTCGACGTCGACGGCGACGGACTCGACGACGCGGTGGCCTTCGAGAACGACGCCGTCCGAGTGCAGCTCACCCCCGCGATCGTGCCGCTGACCGAGACTCGTTGAGCCAGTGAAGCGACCTCACGAGTAGAGTGAGCCCGGCCAGAGCGTGGAGACGACCGCGCGCTGCGCGCGTTCGCTTCGCCAGTAGGCCGAGCTCGGATCGATCCGATAGGCGTCGGCGAGCATCCGTTCGAGCTGCGCCTCGACCGCCGAGGCGAAGGCTGCGTCCTGCACGACCACGTTGGCTTCGTTCTCCCAGTAGGCCGCGGTGCCGTCGAGGTTGGCCGAGCCGATGCTCGTCGCGACCCCGTCGACCGACACCACCTTCGCGTGCACGTAGGGGCGAACCCGACCACCGCGCGCGACGATCATCGGCGAGGGCGGCGCGCGGAACTCGTAGACCTCGACGCCCGCCTCCATCAGGGGCTCGAGCTTGGCCTTCACCATGAACTCGAAGAGCGTGCGGTGGACCGGAGCGGGCAACATCGTCCCATCGTCGCGCCGGGCGCTGGCGTTACCGGTCAGGATCCGCACCCCGACGTCGCGCGCCAGGAGCCGGTGGATCGCGCGCTCGAGGGCCGGCACGAAGGGGAAGTCGTTGACGATGATGACGTGGTGCTCCGCCGCGTCGAAGAGCGCCTCGTAGAGGGCGAGTCCGTTGGTGTCGGCGAAGCCGTGGTGAACCACGAAGCGGGCGGCCGCGCCGTCCTCGAGCTCGGTGGCGTCGACGCAGTCGTCGATCGGACCGCCGCCGTGCTCACGCCAGGTCTCGACGAAGGAGCGCTGCACGCTCGCCGCGAGCGGCCCCTCGACCTCCACGTGCGCGTCGAGCCAGGGGACCCGCTCGTGCGGCGTCTGGTCGTGGACCGGCACCTCGTCGAAGCCCTTGTAGTACTCGTCGCCCGCGTTCCGACCGGACACGAACGCGCGGCGCCCGTCGACGACGAGCAGCTTGCGGTGATCGCGCTGCTTGAGGCTCGAGACGCTCACGTCCTTCGGCGATTCGATCGGTCCGAGCGCGAGCACGTCGATCCCGGGCTCGTCGCGGAGCGACTGCAGCATCGGGTTCGGGCGCCCCATGATCTCGTCCTCCGAGTAGAGGGCGTCGACCATCAGCCGCACACGGACGCCGGCTCGCGCGCGCCGGATCAACCGAACGATGAGCTCCTCCAGGAAGTCCCCCGGACGGATCATGTAGACTTGCAGATGGATCGACGTGCGGGCCTCCTCGATGGCGGCGAAGACGGCCTCGCGCGCCCGTCGGTTGTCGAGCTCGGCGTGACAGCGGTTGCCGGTCACCCGCTCCGTGCCGGTCAGCTGGTCGAGGAGCCAGTCCATCCGCGGCGTGCGGGCGTGAGCGTCGCCGAGCTCCGCGGCCTGGGAGCGTTCGCTCTCCAGCGCGTCTTCGCGCGCACGGTGGAGCGCCTCCGCGGGGCTGTAGACGGAGACCCCAACGCGACGGGCGTCCTCGGGATCGACCCGCCAGCGAGTGAGCACGGTCGTCACCGGCACGCCCTTCGCCCGCAGGTGGCGGATGCCGCTGGTGACGAACATCCGCACGAAGTCGAGCCCGAGGCTGACGAGCTCCTGCTCCGCCGCGGAGTAGACGAGGACCGCGCCCTCCGGCAGGCCGAGCCGCTCGATCGCCTCGACGAGGAGCGCCTCCCGGCTGCGCTCGTGGAGGTCGAAGTACACGAGCTCGAACGCCCCCTCGGAGAGCTCGCGGAGCTCGCGAGCGAGCGACGGGCTCGGGTCGAGGAGGAGCTCGCCGTGCACCAGCGCGACGGGGCGACCGCTGACGACCTGGAGCGTGCGCGTCGACGACCGGGCGAGCACGCGGCCGCGAGCGTCGAGGTGCTCGGCGTGGATCGCGTGCAGCCCAGGCCCGGGCGCGGGCTGCACGGCCCAGACCTCCCGCGCGTCTTCCGAGGGGACCTCGACGGTCGTGGCGTCCCCGAGTACGAAGCGGGTCTTCACGGCGCCTCGGAGCGTGACGGGCAGGGTCGCGGAGAGCTCCACGGGCTCACCGGCGGAGGTCACCACGTCCCGTCGCACGCCGCCGATGAGCTTCGAGAGCATCGGGAAGCGAGCCCAGCGGTCCAGGCTGGTCGAGAGCGCGTGCGCGGCGGTGTCGAGCAGCCCTGGCGTCGCTCGCTCCGGCGCGAGCCGCTCGAGCTCGCCGGCCACGGCGTCCAGCGCGCGGCGGACGCGGCTACGGAAATCGAGGGAGCTGGCGTCGTTCGCCATCGTGCGAGAGGGACGGCGCGTCGAGCGCGGCGTCCCTCTCGGGATAGCACGACCGTGGGTTCAGAGGGTCTCGAGGTACGCGACGAGGTCGGCCCGCACGGCCGCGTCCGCGACGCCGCCATGGGGCGCGCCATCGCAGCCCGCCAGCGCCTCACCGAGGGACTCGGCGCAGCCGTCGTGGAGCCACGGGCCGCGCACCGCGAGGCCGAGGAGGCTCGGTACCTGGAAGGCGCCGCCGGTGCCGACGTCGACCGAGCGGTTGTCGGTGAAGCGCGGGCCGGCATGGCAGTCGACGCAGCCCTCGCTGACGAACGCGTCCTCGCCGCGGGCGGCGGCT
Source organism: Deltaproteobacteria bacterium (assembly GCA_017644045.1). Lineage (GTDB taxonomy): Bacteria > Myxococcota_A > Polyangia > Polyangiales > Houyiibacteriaceae > UBA1660. Next base: position 357,385 of record JAEPMI010000003.1, on the reverse strand, counting down.
GCGTGGTCGCGTGCCGGAGAAGCGACCTCCGGGAGGGTGTCGAGCCAGGTACCGACCTGGGTGATGCCCTCGTCGTCGAGGAGGGGCGCGCTCATGCGGCGAGTGAAGGTCTCGTCCATGATGGCGCGCATGTCGGCCTGGTCCCCGCTCCAGTGGAAGGGCTCGGTGCCGAGAATGCCGCCGGTGAGGGTCTGGGTCCGGCGAACGACGTCCGAGAAGTCCCAGGTGTGCCCATCCTCGCGGCCCTCCGGGTGGCAGGTCGCGCAAGCCATCTGAGCGAAGGTGCCGACGTGGAAGAGCTCGTGCCCCGGGTCGTCCACGGTGGGCTGACCCACCGCACGGAGGTCGGATTCGCCGCTTCGTCGAACGCGAGCCTCGAGCCGGTCCCAACCCAGGAACTGGCCGCCGTTCATCGCGACGGCGGTGATCTCGTCGCCCACGAACTCGCGCTGGGTCGAACGGAGGCAGGGGTTGCCCGTGTCCTCCCACTGGCTGAAGGCGATGAACACGCTGCCGGGCTCGGGAATGATCGGGCTGCGCTCCCCACCGCCGGGCTCGGTGATCTCGGAAGGCATGGCCACGAAGAAGCCGAGCGACGAGACGGTGAAGTCGACGGCGAGACCCGCGCTCTTGAAGCGACGCGTCGTCGGCGCGCCGTCGGCGGGGAAGTGGGTCAGGCTCACGGGGATCAGCCCCGTCTCGCACTCGAGGTCGCTCAGCGAGTAGCCCTCCATCGTGACGTTCACCGTCTCGGTCATGCTGGCCTGGTGGAGCATCCAGGCGCCACCCGCGCCATCCGGCCGGGTCCGCCACGCGACGTTCGGCAAGAAGGTCCCTTCGAACTCGCCCTCCGGCTGGAACATGAAGTGGGTGTCGACCCGCGGTGCACGACGGTCGACGATCCCGCCGGCGTCGACCCGGATCAGCTCGGCGCTCCGGAAGGTGGTCACGTAGGTCCGGTCGCCGGAGACGATCACGTCGCGGAGGTCGTGCTCGATGAAGGTCAGGCTCGGCGCGCCGCCCCCGGCGCCCATGCGCGCGAGCGAGCCGCCGGCACAGGCCACCAGCACCTCGTCGGTCGCCGGGTCGTGGGCGATGCCACGCGGGTTGGCGCAGACCACCCGCCGCCGCTGGATGGCGAAGGTGTCGGCGTTCAGCGAGACCACCGCCCCTCCCCGACGGAGCGCGACGTGGACCCGACCGGCGGTGTCCTCGACCACGCGCCCCGGTTCGTCGCCGGGCTCGAGGAGGATCGTCCGAACCGTGTCGCGATCGAGATCCGCCACGTGCAATCGGTCGCGGTCCGGGTCCGCGATGATCGCGAAGGCGCCGCCGTGCACGAGCTCCATGTGCCCACCGCTGATCGGCGGCGGCGTCAGGTGACCAGGGTCGACCGGATCTGTCGGGTCCACCGGATCTGTCGGATCGACCGGGTCGACTCCGTCGATGGTGTAGCTCTGGGAGCAGCCGGCGAGGGCCACGAGGAGACCGATGGTGAGCGCGCGCATGGGCGCCATTTTGACAGAGCTCGAATGGGCCGGCATCGCCCAAACGGGTGAGAATCAGTCGTTCGTGTCGGTGCTCAGGAAGACCTCGTGGATCTCGAGCACGTTCTTCCCGGCGAACATCTCCTTCGGGGGACGGTCCGAGTGGGCCTCCGCGAAGCTGGGGCTCTTGGTCCAGGCGACGAAGGCCTCGAAGGACGTCCACCAGGTCTTCACTTCGTACCAGCTCTCGCGCTCCGGGTCGTCGCTCCACTCGCCGGTGGCGTGGTCGAGCTTCATCGGCCGGGGCCGATGGACCTCGTTCCGGACGAAGCCCGGCGACTGGTCCACGAGATGGGCACGCTTGCTGAAGCGGTCCTCGAACTTCTCCTCCCAGCCGGGTGCGACGGGGATGCGGTTGGTCACGACGATCATGCGCCCGAGGTACCACACCCGGGCGGTCGCGCGCGCGACCAGCCGCGCAGGCGCAGCTCAGCGCCAGGCGGCCTTCAGCTCGCCGCTCGCGGGCGTCGGGCCCAGCGTGTAGTCGGAGTGCACGTCCTTGGCGCCGCCCATGGTCAGCACCGCTTCGGCGGTGCCGGCCATCGCCTCCCAGACGTGGCGGTCGAAGCCGTTACACTCGGAGATCGCGATCCTCGCCTCACCCGGTTCCGAAGAGCCGAGCTCGAAGCGGCCACCGTCGAAGTAGGCGCCGAAGATCCGAGGGGCCCGCTTCAGGACCGCCCGCGGCGAGACGATGGTCAGGAAGGCCTTGTGCACCGACGTGAAGTTGCGGGCGGCGCCGTGAGCGGCGAGCTCCCGAGCGAGCGCACCGCCCTTGCCGGTCACGCGTGAGCCCACTTCGTGGATCTCCCGAAGCCACGCCATGGGGTACCAACCGCCCCGAACGATGCGACCGTAGCTCAGCGCGTCACGGAGCTCGGTCGAGAGCCCAGCGCGAAGAGCGTCCGCGACCCCGTACTCCTCGTCGAGGATCTCGACGCGGTTCCGGAGCATGATGCCCTTGCAGCGAAGCTCGCCCACGAGTGTTGGGTACCTCGCCGGCGAGGTCGGCTCAAGTTCAGAGGCCGGGCACGTAGGTCGGAACTACGAAGCGCTCTGGCTCGTCGGGATGGGCGTCGGCCGAGAGCGCTTGGCTCGACGCGCCCCAGCAGAGCACGGCGTCGGCCGCGAGCGCGCAGTGGGTGTCGTTGCCCGCCACGATCGCCCGAGGGAAGGCCACCCCGGCGACGGGGGCGGAGGGCACCGGCCCGGTGTCACCCACGAAAGACTCGCCACCACCCCAGCAGTAGACGTCGCCGGAGGCGATCGAGGCACAGGTGCGGTTGAGCCCGACGCCGATCGACGTCGCGCCGGCGATGCCGATGGAGAGCACCGGGCTCGACGCACAGGGGAAGAAGCCACAGCTGGCGATGGCTCCGGTCGTTCCGAGGGTGCCGCCGACGTCGATGCCCCAGCAGAGCTGCCGACCATCACTCCGCAGCACACACGCGTGGAGCGGCCCCACCTGCAACGAGATGGCGTCGTCGATGCCGTTCACCAGCACCGGCGTCGGCGAGTCGGTCATCGTGCCGTCACCGAGCGTGCCGTACTGGTTGTTGCCCCAGCAGGCCACGCGGCCATCGGTGAGTCGCGCACACGAGAAGCCGTAGATCGTGAAGGAGGTGAAGCCACCCAACCCGAGCTCGGCGACCGGACCCGGAATGCCCATCACCTGCCGCGGCATGATCGAGCAGGGAATGCCGCCGCAATCGTCGGCGCCGAGCTCGCCCGTCGCACCCGCGACGCTCTCGCCCCAACACCACACGGTGCCGTCGGTCTTGAGGGCGCACGCGTGTGCGGCACCGAGCTCGATGTCCCGAACGTCGTCCAGCCCCGGGATCTCGTAGGGCATGTCGGGACCGCGCTGGGACATCGTGCCGAGGAAGCCGACCTGGACGCCCGTCCCTGCGTCGTCGATCTCGAGTCCGGGGTCGAGCGTTCCGATGCAGCGAACCCGCCCGTCGGTGCCCACGGCACAGGTGACGGCCTGGCCGAGGTCGAAGTCGATGGCCGGTGGGAGACCACGGAGCCGAATCGCCGCGTCCTTTCGATTCAGCTCCCGGTCCTCGGCCGTCCCGACGGTCGGGTCGCCACGAAGGCCCGGATAGCCCCAGCAGGCGATCGCACCCTCCGCCGTCCGAGCGCACGCGCCGTTCAGAATGGCCGACTCCACTTGCACGGGAGAGGCCGAGCCGGGGATCGGAACCGGGTACGCCGAGTCGATCGCACCGACGCGGGCCCCGAGCTCACCGGTGGTGCCGAAGCCCCAGCACCAGGGCCAGCCGTCGAAGATGGCACAGGAGAAGCCGGCGCCGGCCCCGAGCGAAGTGGCGGGCGCGTTGACCAGCGTGTCGGACTGCACCGTGCAGGTGTTGGACCCTTCGCAACCGAAGATCGGCGCCTCGGACGACGAGTCGTTCTGGCCCCAGCACTCCACGAGGCCAGCGGCGCCGGGGCGCCGTCCACAGGTGTGCGGAGGCGCCAGCTCCTCGCCGTTGGTCGGCGCGAGCTCGAGCCACTTCCCCGGGATGGGGACCGCGGCCGGGAAGTTGCCGGCGCCGACGGTCGGGTGGAGCGTCAGCCCATCGTTGCTGCCCCAACAGACCGCGTCGTTGGTCGCGTTGATGGCACAACCCACGCGCGATCCCACGGCGACCCGAGTCGCGACCACGTTCCCACCACCCTGCCGGAGAACGGTCCGCGCGCGCGTCTCGTCGCGGGAGAGGCCACCTTCCAGTCCGCCCCAGCAACGTACGGCGTTGCCCGCGGAGACCGCGCACATCACCTCGTTGCCGCCGTCGATCGCGCTCACGCCGCCGATCGGTGCCGTGCCGTCGCCGAGGACGACCACCGGCACCGACGAGTCGTTCTCCGTGCCGTCGCCGAGCGGCCCCTCACCCCAGCAGACGACCCCGTCGCTGACCGTCGAGCCCCCGGCGGTCGCGCTCGCGACCACGGCGCAGGCGCGGTCGCCCCCGCCGGCGATGGCGGTGGCGATCAGCGGCGTGCCATCGCCGTTCAGGATCGGCAGCGGGTCGCCGACGAACGGGCTGGTCCCGCCGCCGAGCAGCACGCCGGTCGCGTTGCACGCGTTCGCCTCGTCGAGGTCGGCCACGCCCTTGCACAGGACCTGACCGCTGCTCACGAGCGCGCACGTACAGTCGTCGACCACCATCACGTCGACGATGTCGGTCAGCGGACCGGTCGGACCGGAGAAGAAGCGCGGGCGACCGATGCTCTCGAGCGAGAAGGCATCGCCCCAGCAGACGGCCCGGCCGTCACCGGTGAGCGCACACGACCCGTCCGAGCCCACGCGCACGGCGTCGAAGGAGTCCGGGAACTCGCTGTCCGCCGGCGGTACGCAGACCCCGTCGGTGCACACGCCGCTCCCGCAGGCCTGTAGACAGTTGCCGCAGTTCATGGGGTCCGAGGTCGTGTCCACCTCGCAGCCGTTGCCCGTGCGGCCATCGCAGTCCGCGCGGCCCGCCGCGCAGGCCGAGAGCACGCACCGGGCGCCCGCACCGCAGAGCGCGGAGGCCCCGGCGTCGCCCGTGAGCCGAGCCTGAGCGGTGCACCAGTCGTCCGCCGCGCTCTCGTCGACGGCCCCATCACAGTCGTCGTCCACGCCGCTGCATCGTTCGGCCGCGCCGGCGTTGGCGAAGGGGTTGCTGTCGTCGCAGTCGTCGAGGGGCAGCGGACCCCCCGTGCACGGCGCGCCCATCGGGAGGTGGCCGTCGCCGTCCGCGTCGCGGTCGAAGGCCGTGGCCGGGTTGCAGTCGTTGTCGCGCCCGTCGCAGATCTCGGTCGCGCTCGGGTTGGTCGCGGGGTCGCGATCGTCGCAGTCGTCGGCCTGCAGGCTGAAGACCGGGTCGTCCACACAGGCGCGCATCACGCCGGTGGCCGGGTCGCCGAACCCGTCGCCGTCGAGGTCGCGATAGAAGAGCTCCTGGGCGCCCTCGTCGAGGGTGCCATCGCAGTCCTCGTCGACGCCGTTGCACGCCTCGACCGCCTCGGGCGACACGCCGCTGCGGGTGTCGTCGCAGTCCTGGCCGCAGGTCGAGCCGTTGCAGCACTCGAGCGGCTCGTAGCCATCGCCGTCCATGTCACCGCCGAGGGTGTCGGGGTCGCAGTCCTCGTCGTGCCCGGCGGAATCGCAGAGCTCCGGGTTCCCCGGGAAGCGATCGGCGTCCGCGTCGTCGCAGTCCGTCCCGCCGCAGTCCACCGACTCGACTCCGTCGCCGTCCACGTCGCCGCGCGAGCAGTCGACGGTCACGCAGCGCGCCTCGGACTCGCTGCACTCCTGTCCCTCGAAGCAGGGGTCACCGCCCTGAACGCATCCGCGAGCGTCCGCGGCGGAGTCGGTCGGGTCACAGCGCTCCAGTCCCGTGCAGAACACTCCATCGGAGCAGTCCGCGTCCGAGACACACATCGTGGCGCCGTCCGGCGGGTCCATGGTGTCGTCGCCGCACGCGAGGAGCAGAGCGAGCATCGAGAGGGTCGCGAAGCGCATTCGGGACGCTAACCCGAAGCGCAGACCGGCATGAAGCGCCCTCGTGAAATCACGTAGGATGCGCGCCATGGATTGGAAGGCGCACGAAGCGCTGGCCCGCGAATGGCGTGAGAAGACCGGTGCCTACGTGGAGGCGATCAACGCCTTCGTGGCGACCGGCCTGACCGAAGGCTGGGAGGAGGCGGGCGAGCAACCGAACGACCCGCGCGACTCGGAGCTCGGCACGAAGGTGGCCGCGGTGGCGAGGGCCGCCAACGAGGCCGGCGAGTGGAAGGGCCTCCGGGAGCACTTCCCGCCGGCCCAAGCGCCCTTCATCTCGATCCTCGAGAAGCACTCCATCGGCATCCATGGCGTCGTCTTCCTGGACGAGGATCGCGTCGCGGCCACGGTCGGAAGCCCGTGGCGACCGGACGCGGTCATGGCCTTCGGCTTCGACGGCGGGACCGAACACGCGCCCGAGGGAGCGCTCGCGCTCGGTGCCAGTCCCGACCGACGTCACCTGGCGTTCCTCCACGAAGACCACGTCCGAGTCACCGAGGGCTGGGGCGGACGGGAGCTCGGGCGCTACCCCCGACCGCAAGGCGACGAGGGGACCGTCGACGGGGTCGAGGAGCTCGAGGAGGGCGACGACCCGGCGCCGGTCGAGCAGCTCGTGGTCATGCCCGGCGGCGGCGCCGTGCTGCTGGCGACGAGCCGCGGGATCTTCCAGAGCACCGACACCGGCGTGCGGCGGATCGCACCCGACACCGAGCAGCTCACCGAGCGCGTCGAGCACTGGGACTACGAGGGAGAGCCCTACCCGCTCCGAACGGACATGACCCACGTCGCGGTCAGCCCCGACGGCTCGCTCATCGCGTGCGGCTACCAGGACTCGCAGCACGAGCTGCGGAAGGCCGACGGGACGCTGGTCGGCGCGTTCGGGCCGCTCCACTCCGAGTATCCCCACCACGCCGCGTTCGCTCCGGACGGAGCCAAGGCGATCTTCAACAGCTGCCACTTCTACGGCGGGGTCACCTCGATCGGCGAGCTCGAGCAGCTCGTCGGCCTCGAGCTCGACGCGTACGAGGAAGACATCCGGCTGCTGCCCCTCGAGACCGGCGCGCGGGTCTACGACTCCGCCTTCCACGACGGCCATTGGCTCCTCGGCGACGCGAACGGCTACATCCGCGCGATGACCCCGGGCGGCGATCTCGGTTGGCAGCACTTCGTCGGTTCGTCGGTGGGCGGCATCGACGTCTCGCCGAGCGGCGAGCGCCTCGCCATCGCCACCGCCGCCGGGTACCTCGCGCTCATGGAGAAGGACGCGAGCGACGACCCCTATCGGATCGGCTTCCGCTCACCCTTCCGCGAGCGGATCCGCTACGTCCGCTGGGCCGAGTACCCGCTGATGCGCTGGTAGCTCTGGTCCTCCGTCGGAACCGGACACAGACCTCCCAGGTGGGTCAGAGGGAGAAGAAGCCCGGGCGCTGGCGACGCTGGCTCCTCGGTGTGCTGGCGACGTCGGTCGCCCTCGGTGCGCTGGGCGCGCTCGGCTTCTGGCTCTGGCTGCGGGTCCCACCCACCGACGCGAGCCTCGACGAAGCGGTCGCGAGCTTCACCGAGGTGATGAACGGCGACTGGGAGCAGCGGCCCGAGGCCCTCTCGAAGCTCGCCGGCGCCATCGACCGCAACCCGGAGAGCGGTCGCGCCCACCTCTGGTTCGGGCTCGCGAACCTGCACGGCTTCCTCGAGCACCGTGACGAGCTCGCCTACGCGATCCGGGCGTCCCGCGCCTTCGAGGAGGCGGCGGAGCTCTCGTCCGATCCGAGCGCCGAGGGCTGGCGCGCCTTCTTCGCCTACCAGGCGGCCGAGAGCCGCGGCGAAGACATGGAGGGCCCGACCCAGGCGCTCCTCGACGCGAGCGCCGCGGACCCGGGCTTCACCAGCTTCCTGGCCGCCGTCTCGCTCGCGGACCTGCCGCTCTCCACCGGCCTACCGCAGCGCACGCTGGCCCCGCTCGAGGGCGCCGGCGACTGCGGCGATGGCACCACCTACAGCTGCCGCACCGCGCCCCTCTTCCCCTACGGACCGCAGGGCTACCACGCGACCGTGGGCGACCTGCGCATCCGGCTCGGCGACCTCGAAGGCGGCCGGCAGAGCTACGCGCGAGCGCTGGAGATGCCGAACACCGAGACCTGGCCCTACCGGGAGCAGTTCGAGGAGTGGGCGGCCGGCGCCGACGCGCGGGCCGCGGCCTTCACGGACGACGACCCCGCAAACGACCCGGAGGACATCTTCTTCGCCACCGGCGACCGGGCCTGCGCGACCTGCCACGAGAGGTGAAAGGCCCGGCCGTTTCGGATCGGCCGGAGACTCGGTACCTTCACGCCATGCGACTGCGCTTTTCCGTTCTCATGGCATGCCTGTTCTTGGTCGCGTGCGGAGACGACGCGATGCCGATGCCGGACGGGGGCGACGGCTGCACCGCCGACAGCGAGTGCGACGACGGCATCTTCTGCAACGGCCCCGAGAGCTGCAGCGCCGGCGTGTGCATGCCGGGAGACCCGCCCTGCCTCGAATGCGAGGAGACCACGGACAGCTGCGCCACGGACTGCCCGGACAACGACCGCGACGGACACGAGGACATCGCATGCGGGGGCGACGACTGCGACGACGACGACCCGGACCGCTACCCGGGCAACATCGAGGTGTGTGGCGGTCGCGACTTCCACGACGAGGACTGCGACCCGACCACCTTCGGCAGCGACGGCGACCGCGACGGGGACGGCGAGATCTCCTCGCTCTGCTGCAACCCGAGCGGATGCGGCGGCGACTGCAACGACAACGACATCACCGTGCTGAGCGGCCAGATCGAGATCTGCGACAGCAAGGACAACGACTGCGATGGAGACGTCGACGAGGACCCCAACGAGGTCGATTGGTACCCGGACACCGACATGGACCTCTTCGGTGACCCGGACCGCACCCCGGTGACCTCGTGCACGCCGATCCCCGATCACTCGATCCGCCCCTTCGACTGCGACGACACCCGGTCGACCGTGAACCCCGCCGCGATCGAGCAGTGCAACGACCTCGACGACGACTGCGACGGGACCATCGACGAAGACCTGCCGGAGTGCTCCCCCTGCGATCCGAACCCCTGCGCGAACGACGGGCTGTGTCGGACCCGCGGAGAGACGATGTTCCTCTGCGAGTGCAGCACCGGCTTCGTCGGCACCACCTGCACCGACACCTGCGACGTCGTCCCCGCCTATCCGGAAGCCCCCGAGGGCCGCGCGACGGAGGTCAACCACGTCCGCGACGCGCGCCTCTTCATCGACTCGCACCGCGACGACGGGATGGTCGCCACCTGCGACGGCCCCTGCCTGTCCGCGTTCGCCGCCGACGGTCAGCGCTGCGGCGACGACACCAAGGCGCCCGTGGCCTACTCCGCGGTCGTCGACGCGGGTCAGCGCTGGGTCGCCGACTGGTCCCTTCGCGGGGCGAAGCGGATCGACCGCATCGAGGTCTATCCCGTGCGCGGGGACGAGGCGGAGGGGCTGAACGGCGCGGAGATCCTCGTCGACGGCGTGGTGGTCGACACCTACCCCGATGGCGCGACGGAGCACGCGGTCGTCTTCGACCCGCCGATCTACGGCTCGAGCATCGAGGTGCGGAAGACGACCGGCAGCCAGCTGCTCGGGCTGGCGGAGGTCGAGGCCTGGGGCGAGCGCGAGGCGCCGATCACCAACGTCGCCCTCCACGGCGCCGCACGCCAGAGCAGCATCCTGGCCAACGAGAGCAATGGCATCCCCTTCGACACGAGCGCCTTCCGCGCAGTCGACGGCCGGGGCGACACCGCGGCGGCGACCAAGCCCTTCGCGCGGAGCGGGACCCTCAGCCTCGAAGGCCAGGTGGCGCCCTACGGGACGGGCAACCAGGACGAGGCGCCGATGGTCGGGCGCAACAGCGCCTGGTGGTGGCTCGACCTCGGTCGGGGTCAACGCGTGCGGTCGATCCAGATCCACCGCGGACCGAACGCGGACCGCCTCGACGCCGCGGAGGTGTTCCTGGCGATCGGCGGCACCCTCGATGCGAGCCCGCGCTGGACGCTCCCGACCGGCGGCTCGCCCATCGAGGTCCTTCGCCCGAGCGCGCCGATCGCCAACGTCACCGGCGTGAAGGTCGTCTCCGCCCTGGCCTCGACGCCCCCGCCCGGGGCGCCCGAGGCATCGCTCGAGATGAGCGAGGTTCGGGTCTGGGCGGACACGCCCGGCCGCGGGAGCGAACCGCTGCGCGACCTGTCCACGGTCGCGCGCGTGGACTTCTCGGGGCCGCCCTCCGGTCTGGCGAGCCTCAACGTGCTGCCGGGCATGGCGGTCGACGGCGACCCGTCGACCTTTTCCAGCTCGATCAACCCCTTCGCGTTCCTGCAGCTGCGCTTCGACGACGAGGTCTCCATCGAGTCGCTCCACTTCCTCAAGCGGATGAACTACCCGAGCGGCTTCTTCTGCTGCGGCCACCACGCGTGCCCGAACCGCCAGCTCTGCGGTGACACCTACGGGGGCTGCATGTACCGCCCGGCCGGGTCGGTCGTGACACTCACCGACGAGGGGGGCGCGCCCATCGGCGCGCCTGTCGGCGACATCGGCTACGAGTTCGTCGAGTCGATGAGCGCCGGGGGCACCTCCGCCCGGGTGGTCGACGTCACCAAGGTCGGCGGGCACCTCACCTTCACGAGCACGTGCACCATCGGCTACCCGAGCGAGAACGGCGTGGGCTTCGCGGAGCTCCAGCCCTTCGGCTACTGGGGACCGGCCGGCCCGCTGCCGATGGACTACGCGCTCGCCACGCGCCCCGCCTCGGTGTCGATCCGTCCGGCGGCCGGCACCGGCTTCGAAGCGGAGCGCGCGTTCGACGGGTGGAACGGCGATTCCGCCGCCGCGGCCAGCGACCCGGACCAGGAGCTGCTCGTGGTGCTTCGGCGCCCCCTGCTGGTCGAGGGCCTCGAGATCCGAGGGCCGAGGACCGAGACGGTCCGGGAGGCCGTCGTGGAGGTCCTGGTGGACGGCGGTCGGTGGCAGGAGGTCACCATCCTGCCGGGACGGGCGGCCCACACCCTGAGCCTCTCCGGAGACCGTCTGATCGCCGCCGTCCGGCTCCGAAAGAGCGGCTCCTCGCTCGAGGTCCAGCAGCTCCGGGTGCTGGCCGTTCCGCGCTACTGAGCCGCCTCAGCAGCCCTGGCGGTTGACCTGCACCCCGCGGAGGCCGACCTGGCCGGACGACGCACCACCGTCGCCCGCGGCGCCGAGGGAGAAGTTGTTCCGGGCGTTGCTGGTGAGGGCGGAACCCCCGCCACAGGCGATGCCCACGGTCGGGCCGCCGCCCCCGCCACCGCCGTGACCGCCACGGCCGCCGTCACCGCCTGGGCCACCGCGGGCGCCGTCGCCGCCGTCGTCCTGCTCGCCGCTGCCTCCGTAGGGGCCGCCGTTCCCCGGCGCCCCACCGTTGCCACCAGGGCCGCCGTCGCCGCCACGACCGCCACGACCGCCGGTTCCGGTCGAGAGCTCGGTGTCGGTGATGGCGACGTCCGTGCTCCACAGGAGCAGGGCGATGGACGCGCCGCCTCCGCCACCGCCGGTGGCCGCCGTGCCCGCGCAACCGCCGCCGCCGCCACCACCGCCACTCGAACCGTAGCTGTCGCAGTTGGTGGTGCCGCCGCCGCCGCCGCCACCGCCACCGCCGCCGTTGCCATGGACCCCGTTGGTCCCATCACCGCCTGCTGCGCCGACGTAGCCGGTGGCGCCGAGCATGCCGAAGCTGGCTCCCGCACCGCCATCGGTGCCGTCGCCGCCGTCAGCACCGTCGGCCCCGACCGTGCCGTCGCCACGAGAGGGACCACCCGGGCCACCCGGGGTGCCTCCGACGCCGGGATCGCCGGCCGATCCGCCGTTGCTGCTTCGCCCCGCGTTGCCGCCACGCCCGCCGGTGCGACCGCAGGGGCTGATCCCGCCCGCCCCGCCCTGCGGCTGGGAGCAGCCGCTGCAGAGGCCCCCCGACTCTTCGCAGCCGGGCTGGCCGGTGCCGCCGGTGCCGAAGACCGAGGCGCCGGTGACGCCGGTGGCGCCCATCGTGCCGCTCGCGCCCGCCCCCGCTTCCAGGCTGAGCCCCTCGAGGGTGATGCTCGAGCTCGAGGCGAAGCGCAGCGCCACGGAGCTCTCACCCGGCGCCGACCCGTTGGCCGAGCGGATGGAGAGGAGCTGAAGGGTGACCCCATCGACCGAGTCACCGGCCACGGCGGTGCTCCCGCCGGAGATGTCGACCACGGCGGTCGTGGCACGCGCCCAGCCCATCGACGCCTGGTAGCCGCCGTAGACCCCGACGCCGGAGGAGAGGCTCAGCGTCTCGTCGTAGGTCCCCTGGGAGACGTAGACGTCGAACCCCATGCCGGCCGCGGTGTCGATCCCCGCCTGGATGGTGGCCTTCGGCATCGCCCGCGTGCCGGGGTTCGAGTCCGAGCCGCTGGCTCCGTCGACGAAGATCGCCGTCGCCTCGTCGCCATCGATGCCGTCGCAGTTCGTGTCCTCGAACATCAGGTCCGGACGATCGTCGCCGCTCGAATCGCACTCGCAGCCGTTGCTCCCGTCGTCGTCGAAGTCGACGAAGCCGTCCTGGCAGAGGAGCTCGCACATCGTGTCCGCGCAGCGGGTGAGCTGGTTGTTCTCCGGCGGCGGCTCGGGGCAGTCGGTGTCGAACTCGCACGCCGTGTCGAGGCGACACCCCATTCCGGCGACGCACATCGTTCCATCGGGACAGTCCTCGTCCACCGGCGTGTTCACGCACTCGCCGCTGGCGACCATACACTCGTCCCGGGTGCAGCCGACCCCGTCGTTGCAGTCCGCCGCGGTGGCGCAGCAGTCGCCCCCGGTACACCCCGGACCGAGATCGGGCTCGACCGTTCCCTGGTCGCTGGGCCCGCCATCCCCGACGGAGGCGTCCACGGTGCCCGTCCCGTCACCACTTCCGCCCTTGGCGCAGCCCAGGGCAGACAGGGCGATCATCAAGCCAATCCAACGCATCATCGGCACATGGTGCCGCGCAGGTGAAGGAAAGGCACGTGTTGCGCCCAGCCAATTCGTGCGTTATCTGCCTTCGCTCACCTCAGAGGATCGGGCGTCAAAGCCCACCAGAACTCCGAAAAGACACCGAAAATGTACCGCTGCCAGCTCTGTAACGTCGTCCAGCCCCCCCGCACCCGTCGCGTGAACGTGACCATCGAGTCCCGCCCGACGGAGTACCCGAGCCGCCCCAAGGCCAACCGTCTCCGCGTCGGCCGCAAGTGGAAGCAGTTCGACGATCCCGGCGGCGCCGGCTTCGAGATCGCCAAGGAAGCCGCGGCCTGCCCGACGTGCGCCAAGGCCCACGAAGAGAAGCGCCTCGCCGACGAAGCGGCCGGCATCTACAACGACCTGCCGGCCTCGGAAGAGTCCGCCACGCTCTGACTCTGGAACCTTCCTCCGAGGTGTGAAACTCGCCCCGTCGCGCTCGCGCGGCGGGGCGGCTCTGTTTTCGGGCCCTTGCGACGTCCCGTTTGACAAGGACCACCAAAACCCGCTTAAGGCATCCCCGTGACCCGCTCTCTCGTCATCGTCGAGTCCCCTGCCAAGGCCACCACCATCCAGAAGTATCTGGGGGAGGGCTACGTGGTCGAATCCTCGATCGGCCACATCCGCGATCTCGCTCGTCCCGCCGACCTCGAGAAGGAGGTCAAGACGCGGAACGACTACATCAAGGAGTACGCGGTCGACGTCGAGAAGGACTTCGAGCCGTTCTATCTGGTCACCAGCGACCGCAAGTCGCACATCACCAAGCTCCGCAAGGAGCTCAAACAGGCCGACCAGCTCCTGCTCGCCACCGATGAGGACCGCGAGGGAGAGAGCATCGCCTGGCACCTCGTCGAGGTGCTGAAGCCGAAGGTCCCGGTCCGCCGGATGGTCTTCCACGAGATCACTCCCAAGGCGATCAAGGAAGCCGTCCAGAACCCGCGCGACATCGACCAGAGCCTGGTCGACGCCCAGGAGGCCCGCCGCATCCTGGACCGCCTCTACGGCTTCGCCATGTCCAAGGTCGTGCGTCAGCGCGGCCGTGGCCGCTCCGCCGGCCGAGTCCAGTCGGTCGCCACCCGCGCGGTGGTCGAGCGCGAGCGCGAGCGCATCGCCTTCGTGAAGTCGGCCTACTGGGACCTCGAGGGTCTCTTCGAGAACGCCGAGAAGGCCAGCGTCTCCGCGACGCTCCTCGAGGTCGACGGCAAGCGCGTCGCCACCGGTCGCGACTTCGACGACCGCGGCCAGATGAAGCGCGACGTCGCGCACCTGGACGAGAAGGCGGCCAACGCGCTCGCGAAGGCCCTCGAGGGCCGACCCTTCTCGGTCGAGGACCTCGAGGAGAAGGACTACCGCCGCCGTCCGGCCGCGCCCTTCATGACCTCGACCCTCCAGCAGGAGGCGGGCCGCAAGCTCCGCTTCAGCTCGCAGCGCACGATGCGCGGCGCCCAGCGGCTCTACGAGAACGGCTACATCACCTACATGCGTACGGACAGCACGACCCTGTCCGACACGGCGATCCAGGCCGCCCGCAAGCAGATCCTCGACCTCTACGACAAGGCCGACCTGCCCGCGAAGCCGCGCATCTACAAGCGCAAGGTCAAGAACGCCCAGGAGGCTCACGAGGCCATCCGCCCGGCGGGCGACGAGTGGCGCACGCCCGACGAGGTCGCCCGCGAGGTCGGTCCGGACGAGGCGAAGATCTACGAGCTGATCTGGAAGCGGACCGTCGCCTCCCAGATGGAAGACGCCCGCGGCAAGACGCTCACCGTCCGCATCGGCGGCAAGAGCGCGGACGGCACCCACGCCGTGCTCTCGGCCCGCGGCAACGCGATCACCTTCCCCGGCTTCCTCAAGGCGTACGTCGAGGGCAGCGACGACCCGGCCGCCGAGCTGGCGAACCGCGAGACCTACCTCCCGCCGCTGAAGAAGGGCGAGCAGCTCACCGCGCTCAGCTTCGAGCCGAAGGGCCACGAGACGCAGCCGCCGGCGCGCTTCACGGAGGCCTCGCTGGTGAAGTGGCTCGAGGAGCGCGGCATCGGCCGTCCCTCGACCTACGCCGCGATCATCGGCGTGATCCAGGAGCGCGGCTACGTCTGGAAGAAGGGCACCGCGCTGGTCCCGACCTTCAAGGCGTTCCAGGTGACCCGGCTCCTCGAGGGCCACTTCAACCACCTGGTGGACTACGACTTCACCGCCCGCATGGAAGACGATCTCGACCAGATCGCCAGCGGCGAGGCCGGGCGCAGCGCCTACCTCGAGCGCTTCTTCTTCGGCCAGGGCGACCACGAGGGCCTCGACGAGCTCGTGAAGCGCAAGCTCGGCGGCGAGATCGACCTCGACGAGATCCGTCGCCTCGAGACGATGGAGATCGGCGAGAAGGACGGCGAGACGATCGTCGTGAAGATGGGCCAGTACGGCCCCTACCTGCAGCACGGCGAGCGCACGGCGAGCGTCCCCGACGACATGGCGCCGGACGAGCTGAACCTCGAGAAGGCGCTCGAGCTCCTCGACCAACCGAGCGGCGACCGCGAGCTCGGCAAGGACCCGGAGACCGGCCTGCCGGTCATCCTCCGCGCGGGCCGCTACGGCCACTACGTGCAGCTCGGCGAGATCGAGAAGGGCAGCAAGGAGAAGCCCAAGACCGCGTCGATCCTCAAGTCGATGGACCCGGAGACGATGCAGCTCGCCGACGGGCTCAAGGTCCTCGGGCTCCCGCGCGAAGTCGGCCCCGCGCCCGAGCCCGAAGGCGAGATGATCTTCGCGACCAACGGTCGCTACGGCCCGTACATCATCAAGGGCAAGGACAACCGGAGCCTCGAGACCGAGGACCAGATCTTCACGGTCACCGTCGACGAGGCGATGAAGCTCTTCGCCCAGCCGAAGCGTGGCCGCCGAGCGAAGGCCTCGCCCCCACTGCGCGAGCTGGGCAACGACCCGGTGAGCGAGCAGCCGATCGTGCTGAAGGAAGGCCGCTGGGGCCCGTACGTCACCGACGGCGAGACCAACGCCTCGCTCCGCAAGGCGGACGATCCGAAGACGATCACGCCGGAGCGGGCGCAGGAGCTGCTCCAGCTCCGCCGCGAGAAGAAGCCGACCAAGAAGCGTCGGACCAAGAAGAAGACGACCAAGAAGGCCGCCAAGAAGTCGACCAAGAAGAAGTCGACCAAGAAGGCCGCCAAGAAGAAGTCGACCAAGAAGGCCACCAAGAAGAAGTCGACCAAGAAGGCCGCCAAGAAGTCGACCAAGAAGAAGGCCGCCAAGAAGGGCAGTAGCGCCTCCGCGGACGCATGAGCGCGGCCGTCCTGACGGTCCTCGTGGCCGCCGGGCTCGGCGCCGCACTCGGGCTCTCCAAGAAAGGCAGTGTCCTCCTGGGCGCGACCCACACCTTCGCGGTGGTGGTCGCGCTCGTCGTCATTCTCGTCGAGCTCCTCCCGGAGGCCCTCGCCGGCGTCGGGCTCTGGGCGCTCCTGGTCTTCGGCGGCGCCTACGTCGCCAGCGGCCTCCTCGAGAAGGTGGGCCACGCGCAGGGCCTCGAGCCCGGGTGGGGCATCGAGCTCGGCTTTCTCGGACTGATGGCCCACCGCGTCGGCGATGGGCTCGCGATGGCCCACTTCGCCCACGGGCCGCACGGCGTGCAGTGGCAGGGGCTGATCGCGCTCGGCGCGCACGGCGTCCCGGTGATCGCGCTGGTGGTGATCGCCTATCGAGTGCGCTCGAAGCGCGCCGCCATCGCCCGCACCGTCCTGCTCGCCGCGGCCGCGCTCCTCGGCGTCGGGCTCCACGAGTTCATCCCCGAGCACCACACGGCGCTTCCGTGGATCAACGCGGCTCTGGCGGGCCTGCTGCTCCAAGTGGTCACGCACGGCTGGAACACGCCATCGCCGAACTCGGTCCCCTCGCGGCTGGTCGACGTGCTCGCGGTGGGCGTCGGGCTCGCTCTGGCGCTCTTCGTCGACCACGGCCACGAGCACCACGGCCCCGGCGGCGAGGTACGCGACACGACCTTCTTCGCGCTGATCGAGCTCGCCCTGGAGACCGGGCCGGTGCTCGTCATCGGCATCGTCGCGGCGGCCGCCCTGCAGACGTGGGGCGCGCGAATCCCGGAGGGCTGGCTGCAGAGCGGCCGCGCCCCCACGCAGGCACTCAAGGGGGCGTTCATCGGCGCGCCGCTCCCGATCTGTGCCTGCGGCGTGCTCCCGCTCGCCCACTCGCTCCGCCAGCGGGGCGCAGCGCCGGCGCTGGTCGTCGCCTTCCTCCTGGCCACGCCCGAGCTGGGCATCGAGACCTTCGCGCTCTCGGTGCGCTTCCTGGGCTGGCCCTTCGCGGTGGTGCGAGTCGTCGCGGCGATGGCCGTCGCGATCGTCGCCGCCCTCTTGCTCGCGCGCGCCGAACGGGGCGGCATGCTCCCGCGCGGTTCGCTCCCTCCGGTGCTGCGCGCCGACGAGCGAGACCCGGTCCGGCGCTTCGTGGGCCAGCTGGACGAGCTCCTGCAGCACGTGCTGCCGTGGACGGTCATCGGGCTCATCGCCGCCGCCTACGTCGAAGCGGTGCTCCCCGCCGAAGCCTTCAGCAGCTCGAGCTTCGCGGTGGACCTGCTGGTCATCAGCCTGGTCGCGGTCCCGAGCTATGTCTGCGCCACGAGCGCGACGCCGCTCGCGGCGGTCCTGGTCATGAAGGGGATGGCCCCCGGCGCCGTGCTGGTCGGCCTGCTCCTGGGCCCGGCGACGAACCTCGCGACGGCCGGTTGGCTACGGCAGAGCTACGGCACCCGCGCGACCGTGTTCGCCCTCGGTGGCCTCGTCGTCGGGGCGTGGGGAATCGCCGCCATCGTCGAAGCCGTCGGGCTCCCCGTCACCACCACGGCCTCCCAGGGCGAGCACGAACACGGGGCGTTTGCCCTGGTGTGTCTCGTGCTCCTCGGCGCGATGGCCTTCCGAGGGATCTGGAGCTTCGGCCTCCGCGGCTGGCTCGGTGCCCTCGGGGAGTCGTTGGGATCGGTCGACGGCCATGGTGGGCATGGTCACGGTCACGGCCACGGGCACGGCCACGGACACGGTCACGGTCACGGCCACTGACGATCTCCGCAGGCCGATTCGCGAAAACGAAGTGGCGACGGAAATGCCCCACGTTCCGGTCGGACGGAGCTATACATGGGCTCGTGAGTGAGGGGCACACCTGGACTTTCCTGAGCAACCACGCGCACGCACTGATGTGCATTGCCAAGGATCCGGACGCTCGCGTCCGTGACATCGCGGCGGCCGTCGGCATCACCGAACGGGCGGTGCAGCGGATTCTCCGCGAGCTGGAAGAGGCCGGCGTCGTGGTCCGGGAGCGCCGCGGGCGCCGGAACCACTACTCCATCCACGGCACCGTGCCGCTGCGTCACCCGCTCGAGCAGCACAAGACCGTGCACGACCTGATCACGCTGGTCTCGCCGGGCAAGTCTTCCTGATCACTCGGGGCAGGTCGTGAGGGCCTGCCAGCCCGCGTAGGCCGCCCAGGTCCCCGCCGCCGCCTCGACCTCGGCCACCGCAGCATCGGCGAGCGACTGCTCCCGGATGTTCACGAAGAGCAGGCTCGAGTTGCCGGCGTCGAAGCGTCGCCGCTCGGCTTCCGCGAGCTCCGTCATCACGGCGAGGCTCTCTCGCGCCAACCGGAAGTTCTCCTGCGCCATCCGGTTCGCGCTCACCGTGTCGGCCAGAGCCGTCCGGAGCTCGTCCTCCGCCAGACGGAGCTCCTCGCGGGCGGCACGCAGCTCGGCGCGAGCGGCGTCCAGGTTGCCCCGGTCGCTGCGCAGGAGGAGCGGCATGCGAAAGTTCAGTCCAGCTTCGAAGACGGTGCCATCGAGGGACTGGTCGTCGGTGGGTCCGAAGTCCCGCGAGACGCCAAAGGAGGCGTCCAGCTGGGGACCCCGGCGCGCGCGGGCCAGGTCGACCTTCGTCTCCAGCTGGCGAACCTTGGCTCGCAGGGCCATCAGGGTGGGCGCGCACTCCACGACCCGCTGGAACGTCGCCGCCGGGTCACCGAGCTCGGGAGGCGCACCGTCCACGGCTCCTTGCGGGAGGCGCTCCGGAGGCGGCGGATCGGGGTTGCCGCGCCCGTCGCGATGGAAGAGCCCGAGCACGAGCGCGCTCGCCTCGAGCGACCGCTGCGCCGCCGCGAGCTTCTGCTGCCGTGAGAGGAGCGAGCGGCGTGCCTCGAGCCCTTCGATGGGCGCGACCGCACCCACCTCGATGCGGCGCTGAATCTGGTCGATGCGCGTCTCCGCGAGCGCGAGGATCTCGCGCGTGACCTCGAGCTGTCGGCCGGACGCGACCCACTTCCAGTAGGACTCGGTCGCCTTCTGCTGCACCGAGAGCCAGGTGTAACGCTGGGTCTCGGTCGCGGCGTCGATGCCGTCCTCGGCGATGCGCCGCCCAGCACGGCGATAGTCGAGCGGACCGTCGCGCCAGATCGGGATGGTCAGGCCGGCGCGCAGCTCACCGCGCGAGAGCGTGTCGTCCGAGTAGTAGGAGGGATAGTCGACGGGGGGATCGTTGACGTCGCGCCCGTACCGGTACCCGGCGTACACGGTGGCGCCCCAGACCGGCGTCGGTTGGTAGACCTCGACGTCGACGCGGCGCAGGTCGTAGTAGCCGCCGGTCGTGAGCTTCGCACGAGCCGAGAGCAGCGGGTCGAAGGCGCCGCGCGCGGCCATGAGCTCGGCCTCCGCGACGTCGACCCGCGCCAGCGCCGCCTCGACCCGCGGGTGGTGAGCGCGCGCGGACTCGAGGACCTCGGGAAGCTCGAGCGGTTGCTGCGCGGCCGCCGGGACCGCGAGCGTCACCAGCAGCGTGAGTGCCAAACGGATCACTTGTCGTCCTCGGAGCCGGAGTCGCCGTAGCCACCGCCGTAGCCGGTGCTACCCGAGTAGCTGCCCTCGTTGGCCGGGGCCTGGTTGTACCGGGGCGGGAAGCCGTTGAGCTGTCGCCAGATCTCGAAGCCCACCGACACCTCCTCGAGGAGCACCCACCCCTTGGCCCGGACGCCCTGCCTCAGGAATCGGGCCGAGGGCCACGCTTCGTCGTCGGTGTCCGGCACCACGACCACGCGGAAGTCACCGCTGCCATCGTCCGCCGGGTCGACGAACGCCACCTTTCCGCCGAAGGTGCCGACGGCGACCGAGGGCCAGCCCGCGAACTGGACGGCGGGCCAACCTTCGAACTGGAGGCGGACCGGGCGGCCGGGCGTGATGAGCGCCGCGTCGTTGCCGTCGACCTTGAGCGCCACGGCGCGGCTCTCGGTCTCCGGCACCAGGTACGCGAGGGTCTGACCCCGCGACACCTGCATGCCGCCCTGCTGCACCACGACTCGCTGCACCGTGCCCGCGCGCGGCGCGACGATGCGCTGCGCGGACTGTTGGGCGACGCGACTCTCGATCGACGCCAGTGAGCTGCGGGCGGTGGCGACGTTCGTCTCGGCCGATCGCAAGGACGCGCGCGCCGACTCGAGGCTGGCGGCCGTGCTCGCGCGGACTTCTTCGAGGTTGGCGCGCTCCATCGCGAGCTCGTCGCGCGCGGCTCGAACCTCCGCTTCGGCGACGCGCAGGTCCGCCTCCGCCTTGGCGTGGTCCCGCTCGGCGACCTCGCGGTCGCGAGTCGAGCTCAGTCCGTCCCGCTGGAGGGTCGCGATCCGGTCGCGCTGGGTGACCGCGATCACCTGTGCGGCGCGGGCGGCTTCGACCTTCTGCTCGGCCGCCGAGAGCTTCTGACGAGCGACGCGGATCTTGGCCTGGGCGGCTTCCACCTTGGCGGTCTGAGCCTCGCGCAGACTCCTCACGCGGTCCTCGTTCGCGCTCACCGCGTCTTCGTAGGCGGAGAGGCGCGCCTCGGTCGCCTGACGCTGGGTCTCGAGTCGCTCCATCCGGTTCGGATCGTTGTCGACGAGCTCGACGAGGAGCTCTCCCTCTTCGACCTTCTCGCCTTCGAGCACGTGCCAGCGCAGGATGCGCCCGCTGATGGTCGCCTGGATGACCTGAGGTCGGTCGTCGGGCGTGAACGCGATCACCTGCCCTTCCCCGCCGAGGTTCTGTCGCCACGGCGCGAGCGCGCCGAAGAAGAGCAGACCGACCATGGCGATCGCCATGCGACGCCCTACCCGTCGTGGCGCGCGAGGGACGGGCACGAGCCGCGCTGCGGGGAGGAAGTCGTCCGCGTCGAGGTCGGTGCGGCCGAAACCTTGGAAGAACTTCTTCATGCCGCCGCCAGCTCCCGTCGCTGGAGCCCCGGAACCCCGGGATCGGGGAGCTCGTGGTGGTCGAGGATGAGAAGCGTCCGACCTTCACCCAGCTCCTGGGTGAGTCGCCGCACCTCGCTCGACGGGAGACGGCCCAGCACGCCGTCCAGGACCAGGAGCCCCGGGTTCGAAGCCAGCGCTCGCGCGATGGTGAGCCGCAGCTTGCCGGAGGGGTCGAGAGGGATGCCGCTCGGCGGCAGCACCGTGCGGAGTCCGTCGGGGAACCCACGCACCTCGTCGGCGAGGCCGACCATGTCGAGAATGGCCCACACCTCGGAGGCGGGGAGGCCCGGAGCCGAGAGGCGAACGTTGTCCGCGATCGTTCCCGGAAGGATCTCCGCTTCGCGAACGACGGCGGTCCGGGCTCGGGCCGACTGCAGGTCGAGATCGCGAAGATCCGCACCCCCGACTCGCACGATGCCCTCCTCGGGCTCCTCGATGGCGAAGAGCAGGTCGGCGATCTCGTCCCGCTGACGGGGATCGGTGCGCACCACCATCGAAGCGCCCGCCGGGACGTCGAGGTCGATCCCGCGCAGGGCGCCCGAGCGAGTGCGGACGCGGTGCAGGCTGACGGCCAGTGGGCCGGCGGGGAGCGCGACCCGCTCTCCGTGCGCGCGCTCGACGGGAAGGGCCAGCAAGGTGCGGAGCTTGTCGGCGGCAGCGACCAGGTCGTAGACGGTCTCGAGCTTGTTCGCGAGCTTGGCGATCGAGGCGACGACCGCGCTCACGATGAGCTCGGCGGCGACGAGCTGACCGATGGTGAGCTCGCGCTCCACGACGAGCCAGCCGCCGACGGCGAGCAGGGCGACGCTGACGATGACCTGGACCATCAGGGCACCGATGAACTGCCGGAAGAAGACCCGGAAGTGAGCCTCGCGAGCGCGCAGCCAGTTGCTCGCGAGATCGTCCAGCTTCTGCGCGGCGGTCTCGGCACCACCGCGGCTCTTCAGGACGAAGAGGTGGCGCGCCATCTCCTCGAGCCAGCCAGCCACCGCGTACTTGGCGTAGGACTCCTTGATCGTGGTCTCGGCAGCGCTTCGGCCCAAGACGAAGAACACGATCGAGACCGCCCCGACGAGCACGAGACCGAACCCGAGCAGGATGGGGTGGTAGAAGCTGAGCACGATCAAACCGACCAGGGACGTGAGGAGTGCTTCCACCCCACCCACCAGGATCGAGCTCGTCGCCTTCTGCGCCGTGAAGATGTCGAAGAAGCGGTTCATGAGGTCCGGACCACGGCCGGTCTCGAAGGCGGTGACCTCGACTCGTGGCAGCCGCTCGGCGAGCGCCGAGACCAACCGCACGAAGAGTCGGCGCTGGACGATCTCGACCACCCAGGTCTGAATGGCGCGCAGGCCCGCGGCGAAGACCAGGCCCGCACCGACCAACGCGGAGAGCACCAGGATGGGCTGGAGCAAGGTGCCGAAGGCGACGGTGTTGACGAGCACCTGCACGGCGATGGGCAGGGTCAGGCTCAAGACACCGATACCCACCGCGTAGACGAAGACGACGCCGATGTCGGGCTTCTCCGGACGAAGCAGCTCCAGCACGAGCCGCCAGGGTGACTTCTTCTCGTCGCCGAGCTGACCGGTCGCGCAGCTCTCGACCGTGATGAAGCGCGACTCTTCTCCATCGTGGGCCAGACCCAGCCTCGCGTGGAGCACGTCGACGGGCACCCACTCGGAATCGCCTTCCCCCGAGGTCACACGGATGCGCTTTCGCGAGCGGGCCCCCAACATCACCAGGGAGCCCTCCGCGTCGAGGGTCAGCGTGGGCCGGCCGTCTTGCCGGTCGATGACGGCGCAAAGTGGAGCGTCGAAGGCGGTGGCGACCACTCCTTCATCCCGAACACGGCGAGCGATGGTCTCCAGCCACTCCTCGTCCTCGACCGCCATCTGGGCCGCGTCCGCCTCCAAGCGGGCGGGCGGGGGCAGCTCATGAGTCGCGATCTTCATGGATAAGGAATCATGCATTACTATTGACGCAAGTCAAGACCTGCATAACACTTCCTATATGACCCACCCGGAGACCCCGAGCTGGACTTTCCTCTCTCGTCACGCCCAGGCGCTCCTGTGCATCGCGCGGGACCCGGATGTGCGCTTGCGGGACATCGCGGACCTCCTCGGCATTACACCGCGAGCGGCGCAGAGCATCGTGAACGAGCTGCGCGAAGCGGGCGCGGTCCGGTGCGAGCGACGAGGTCGGCGCAACCACTACTTCATCGTTCGAGACCATCCGCTCCATCATCCGCTGGAGTCCGACCACACCGTGGACGAGCTCCTCGGGCTGCTCGGTGTCGACGACATCGACGCGGCGTAACGCGAACGGGCCACCTACGCCATGAGTGTGAACGCAAAGATCGGTGTGTCGCTGCTGCTGACGTCGACCGCCTTGATCCTCGTCTTCGTCGGCATTCGGAGCTGCGCGACCATCGATTCGTCGGCGACCGAAGAGCGCCTCGAGGCTCGCCTCGAGATGGCGCCGGTCCAGCTGCACCTCGCGGTTCGAGAGCGATTGAGCCGTGACGGTGCATCGTTCGCCGCCCGGCTGGAGCGGGCTGCGAGCGAGAGCGCCGAGGCGGACGCGATCGCCCGGGAGCTGCTGGAGCAGATCGGTGAAGGGGCCATCGAGGACTCGGGGGAGCCGGTGCTCCACCACTTCGGTGCAGACCGAGCCGAGCCGGACCTCGACCGACTGCACGTGCTCCTCGCGATGGTGTGGACCGAGCGGGAAGCCGACTCGAACGAACGGATGCCGACCTACGTGCTCAAGCACGAGGCGCGAGCGCTCCACCCAGCAGCGCTGGGTCCCGGACTCGAGGGGCTGGGGTGGGCCGCCTCGGTCTACTCGCACGCGATCGGCGGATACTGCGACGTCGCCGAGCCGGACGCCGCGCGGGTGCGAGGCGCCGTCGCGCCCGCCGCCCTCGCCGATCTGGTCCCAGAGCCCGAGCGCGAAGCGACGGCCGTCACCTTGAGCAACCTGCAGCGCTTCCTCGCCGACGGCTCGCTCGGCTGCTGTGCCATGCGCGAGGGGGACCTCACGGCGACCCTGGAGCGCTTGGAGCGAAGCATTCGAGACGCGGAGCGCCTCGGCGTGTGCGAGCTGCGGCTGCCACTCCTGAAAGCGTGGCGAGCGCTGCTTCGCGGCGACCGCGACGACGCGCGGAGCTTCCTGAACCAGGTCGACCCCGACGACCTGGAAGAAGACGACCGAGCTCGCTGGCGCGTGATCCGCACAGCCCTCGCGATCGACGAGCCCGATGCCGCCGAGCAGGCGACGCTTCGTTCGGAAGACCACCGATGGATCTCCCGGCTCGTCGCAGCCGGCGGTCGGCAGTCCGTTCGCGAGACGCGACTCGCGCCGCTCCTCTTCGACGCGCCGCTCCCCGAGGCCGCTCGCCGCATGGTCGCCGGAGAGGTCGCCATCCTGCGCGAGGCACGACGGATCCAGCCCTTCCTGGAGCGTCAGCGCCCCTGAGCGCTCAGCCGGGCTCCGTCGCCAACGATGGTGCCGGGCTGCCGGGCTCGGCGCGGGCGAGCTGCCAGAGGCCGCCGACGAGCGCCGGCGGCTGAGCGCAGAGGTAGCCGAGGAACGCGAGGAGCGCAGCGTCTGCGGCCGGCACTCCCTGGGCCGCGAGGAGCGCCACGGCGGTGCCCTCACGGACACCGACGCCGCCCACGCTGATGGGGAGCAGCGTGGCGAGAATGATGGCGTTGCCGACGATCACCAGGGAGAGGGGACCGGCATCGACCCCGAGCGCCGCGCCGGTCGCGAGGAAGATCGCGGCGGTGGCGGTGTGGGTCACCAGCCCGAGGCCGAGCAGGCGCAGGCGCTCGCCGAGCTCCGGACGACCCGCGCGGAGCGCATCCGCGGCGCGCAGCACCCAGCCCCCGACCTTTCGGGGAAGACGCTCTCCGAGCCACACGAGCAGCGCAGGGCGCTCGAGCGCGACGACACCGGCGATGGACCCGAGGCCGAGACCGAGCACGAGCGACGAGCCCGCGGCCCCGAAGTGGTCCGCGAGCCCGAAGGGGAAGAGCGCCGCGCTGACCATCGCCAACGCGACCAGGCCGTAGAGCTTCTCGACCAGGAGCGCACGCCCGGCGGGAGCACGCTGGCCTCTGCCGACGTCCACCAACCGGTAGAGGTCGAGCCCGACGGTCGACGGAGTGAACGCCCCGACGAAGCGGCCACGCAGGAAGGAGCCGAGGGCCCAAGCGCTGGAACGCTGCACGCCCTCGAGCGCCAGCAGGCGCTGCCAACGCCGTGCGCTCGCGAGGACCGCGACCCAAGCGAAGACGGCGGCGAGCCCGAGCCACGGGAGCTCGAGCGACGCCAAACGCTCCGTGAAGCCACCCATTCCCTCTCGCCGCAGGACGAACACGACGATCGTCGCCAAGAGGCCGATCGAGACCACACGCTTCAGCCAACGCAGCACTCCTCAGGGCTACGCCGCCGGCGTCGGACCGGTCAAAAAAGCGGTGCTGACGAGCAAGAAGGGAGCGATCGGTCGAGTCTTGGGCCACCATCCAGCCGTGGACCCGAAGCGGAGCGACATCGAGGGCCGGCTCGACACGCTGGTCGCTCGGATGGCGACCATGGCGATCGACGCCACCGCGGAGCATCGACCGAGTCAGACGATCGAGCCGAAGGTCCGCCGCCCCTCCCTGCTCGGCGACCTGCTCGACAAGCTCGAGAGTGACGTCGACGATCGCTTCTCCGTCGAGCACACGCTCGGAGAAGGCGGCATGGGCATCGTGCACCTCGCCGAGCAGGTCGCGCTGGGTCGCAAGGTCGCCATCAAGACCCTCCGCGCGGAGGTGACGGGCACCGCGCCGATTCAGAAGGTGCTCCAGGAAGCGTGGATCACCGGCTACCTCGAGCACCCGAACGTCGTGCCGGTCTACGACATCGCCCGCGGTGAGGACGGTCGGCCGGTCATCGTGCTCAAGCGCATCGAGGGCGACTCGCTGGACACACTCCTGGTCGACCCGGCGCGGCTGAAGCGGAAGCACTCGGTCGACGATCCCTTCGAGTGGGCGCTCCGGGTGACCATCCAGGTCTGCCAGGCGCTCGCCCACGCGCACCAGCGCGGGATCCTCCACCGCGACGTGAAGGCCGAGAACGTCATGGTGGGCAGCCACGGCGAGGTCTACCTGCTCGACTGGGGTATCGCCGTGGCGATGGAAGACGATGGAACCGGTCGCTTCCCGCTCGCCGCCGAGGCGACCGCGGTCGCGGGCACTCCCTGCTACATGGCGCCGGAGATGCTCGGCGGCGAGCACCCCAACCTCGGCCCGTGGACCGACGTCTACCTGGTCGGCTCGATGCTCTTCGAGATCTGCACCGGTCGCCCACCGCACGATGGCAAGACGCTGCTCGAGATCATGCAGGCGGTGCTCCGTTCACCGCCGCCGATCCCGGAGGGCGTGCCCGACGAGCTGAAGGTGATCCTCGAGCGTGCCCTGGACGCGGACCCGGCGGCGCGCTTCGAGAACATCGACCAGCTGCGGCTCGCGCTCGAGGGCTTCCTCCG
This sequence comes from Deltaproteobacteria bacterium, assembly GCA_017644045.1. Lineage (GTDB taxonomy): Bacteria > Myxococcota_A > Polyangia > Polyangiales > Houyiibacteriaceae > UBA1660. The sequence continues at coordinate 330,430 of JAEPMI010000003.1, read as the reverse complement.
GCACCGCGGCTCGCGACAGCTCGCCGAGCGCGCGGACGAGTCGGCGACCGCGATGGAAGCGGCCATCTCGAAGAAGGACGACGACGGCGCCGAGGTGGCGTTCGTGGAGGCGCGCTTCGGCTATCGCGCCGCGCTCGAGCTCTGGACGGACAACCCGGAGGCGAAGGCGCGGCTGCGGAGCGCGACGGAGACGATGCTCCGTCACGCGCTCGCACAAGGCAACCCGGAGAGCGCCGGCCGGATCCTCGCGACCGCAGAGGGAATCGACCGGGGCCTCGAGAAGCAGGTCATCGAGGCGCGAAGGGCCGCGGCGCGAAAGCAGGCCGAGCTCGCTGCGCTGGAAGAGGACCTGGACGAAGAGCGCGGTCGGCGGACGCGCGCGTTCATCGCGCTGGTGCTGAGCAGCGTCTGGGTCGCGGTGCCCTTCCTCGTCCCGCACTACTTCGCGGAGTCATCGAGCAACCCTCGCAACCTCGTGCTCTTCACGTTCGGGGTGATCGTCATGAGCTCCGGCCTCTTCTATTGGGCCCGCGAATCGATGATGGCGACGCGCATCAACCGAACGCTCGCGGGCGGTCTGATGGCCACGATGACCACTCAGCTGATGATGACGTTGGTCGGTTGGCACTTCGGCATGGACAGCGCGACCATCCGGACGCTCTGGCTGGTCCTCTTCATGCTGGCCATCCTCTGGACCATGGCCTCGGTGACCACCGCGTTCTGGCCATCGGCGCTCGGCTACGGCCTCGCGGCCGCCCTCGGCGCCATGTACCCGGAGTGGGTGAACGAGGCGATCGGCACCGCCAACGCGGTCCTGCTGGTGAACATGATGGCGGCGAACCGCGCGCTCGGGATCGTCCGCGACGGAATCGAGAAGCGCCGCGAGCAGCGGCGCTCCGAACGGGCTTGAGTCAGAGCTCGTCGAGGAGGGCTCGGAGCCGCTCGATGTCGTCGGGCCGGCGGGCCTCTTCGATGGCCTGCTCCACCGCGTCGACGGCCTCGTCGCCGTAGATGCCCTTGATCGCGTTCGCGCCCTCGAGCTCCAGCACTCGCGAGCGCGCCATCCGCACGATGCCCTCGAGCATCTTGGGATCCCCCCGCACGCTGGGATCGAGCGCGTAGGCCTCGAGGTAGAGCGGCAACGCCATCGAGAGCGAGCCACGCGCGACATAGGCGTGGGCGTGGAGCAGCCGGGACCGGGGGTCGGTCGGATGGTCCGCGCCGTACGCGCGCAGCGTCCCGATCTCCCGCCGGGACAGGTTTCGCCCGGCCTGGAGCTTCGCGTAGAGCGGCGCGAGGTCCTCGGGGATGGGCGAGTCGGTGAAGGGGTTCCGGGGGTCGGGCTTGTCCTCGAGCACCGGCAGCGTCGTGTCGGCCTGGGGGATCGGCAGCGGCGGCGGCGGCGGCGAGTCGAAGGCGGACCCGATGGCCCAGATCATCCCGACGAAGACCAGGAGCGCTCCCGCAGCGCCCGCGGCGATCGCCCACTTGGGCAGTTCCCGGATCCGCTTCGCCAGCGGCGACTTCGACGCCCGTCCGAAGGCCTCCTTCACCGGCTCGGGGATCCGCGCGACGACCTCGTCGAGCGAGGGGCGGATCACGTCGGTGAGGATCGCCGTGGAGCCCGGCGGTTTGCGCTCGGGGGGCGGGAGATCGCTCGGTCGGAAGGCACGCTCCTGGGAGACTTCTTCCAGCGCCGCGAGCATCTCTGCGCCGTCGGCGAAGCGCTCGCTCGGCGCTTTCGCGAGCCCGCGCTGGATGAACGCCTCGAGCTCCGCGTTGGCGGTCGCCCCGGGCATGCTCTGCCGAAGGGTCGGTGGCGGGGTGACGAGGTGGTGGCGGAGAAGCGTCGACGCGTTCTCGCCCTCGAAGGCCATCCGCCCCGTGAGCAGCTCGTAGAGCACCAGCGTGGCCGAGTAGACGTCGGTCCGCGCGTCGCAGCTCGCCCCTTCCACCTGCTCCGGCGCCATGTACGCCGGCGTGCCCACGATCATCCCGACACGGGTGAGCTTGGTCCCCGGGTCACTCTTGGCGCCGTCCTCGAAGAACTTGGCGAGGCCGAAGTCGAGCACCTCGACGTGCTCGCTCCCGTCGGGGAGCTGGCGCAGGAGGATGTTCCCCGGCTTGAGATCGCGGTGGACGATCCCCTGAGCGTGTGCGTAGGCCAGGCTCCGGAGGAGCTGGCGCATGATGTCGAAGGCGCGCTTGGGGACCAGACGCCCTTCGTCCTGGAGCACGGTCTCGAGCTCGCGCCCGTCGATCAGCTCCATGACGAGGTAGGGGATCTCCTCGCCGTCGCGCTTCTCCACACCGAAGTCGGTGATGGTGACGATGTTCGGGTGGTTGAGCGCCGAGAGGGTCTTGGCCTCGCGCTCGAAGCGCTGGCGGACGTTGCTCTGTTCCCGCAGCTCCTCGAGGAGGACCTTGATGGCCACCGGCCGATCGAGCTTGAGGTGTCGACCGCGATAGACGCGACCGAGGCCGCCCTCGCCGAGGAGCGAGTCCACCCGATAGCGCCCATCGAGCACCGAGCCGACCATCGGGTCGACCTCCTCGTCGGGTGGCGTCGGGGTGGTGGCCAGGGAGGTCATCGTGCTCCGTTCAGCCCACCACCCGTAGGGCCACGTAGGCGGTGAGGAACACCCCCCAGCAGACCACGCCGACCTTGCGGCCGACGACCCACGCCTTCCACGGCGTCAGGAAGGGCACGAGGGCGATGACCTTGTCCTTCGCCTCCAGCTCCTTCGACGTGAGCACGCCGAGCAGCAGCGAGAGGTGGGTCAGCGCCCACGCGGTCGAGAGCACGATCGCGAAGATCAGCAACCAGAGCGCGGTCGACATCAGCCCTCCTCGATGCGGAGCGCGCGGCTCGGGCCGGTGGTGTACTGGAGGCGGTCGATCTCCTCGAGCGCGCCGTGAACGTCGCCGGCGGAGGCGACGTGCGTGAGCATCACGAGGGTCGCGTGCGGGTTGCCCTCGCTCTGGCCGCCCTCCTGGACCATCTGCTCGATGCTGACGTCGAAGCCGCCGAGCACGTTCGCGATCTTGCCGAGCACGCCCGTCCGGTCGTGCACGTCGAAGCGCAGGTAGAAGCGCCCGCGGTGGCTCTTCGGCGACGCGAGCGGCAGCGCCTGGAGCGTGGACCCGCGGAACGCGCGGGAGGGCACGCGAGCGTGCGCGCCGGTGATCAGGTTGCGGCCGACGTCGACGATGTCGCTGACCACGCTCATCGCGGTCGGCAGCGCGCCGGCGCCGGGGCCGCTCATCAGCGAGGGCCCGAGCATCGCGCCCTCGATGTGGACGGCGTTGAGCGCGCCGTGAATGCTCGCGAGCACGGAGCTCTCCGGGATGAGGGCCGGGTGCACGCGCAGATCGAGCTCGCCGTCGTCCGTCGGCCGGCCGATCGCCAGCGGCTTGATGACGTAGCCGAAGCGCGAGGCGAAGGCGATGTCGAGCGCCGACACGGTGTCGATGCCCTCCATGGGGATCGCGTGGACGTCCACCCGCGCGCCGAAGGCGAGGGTCGCGAGGATCGCGAGCTTGTGTCGCGCGTCGCCGCCGTTGATGTCGAGGGTCGGGTCCGCTTCCGCGTAGCCCTTCGCCTGCGCCTCCGCGAGCGCATCGGCGAAGTCGAGGCCGGCGCTGGTCATCCGCGAGAGGATGTAGTTGCTGGTGCCGTTGACGATGCCGCTGAGCGCGACCACGCGGTCGGACGCGAGCGCCTCCCGGAGCACGCGGATGATCGGGATGCCACCGGCGACGGCGGCCTCGAAGTAGAGGTCGACGCCGGTGCTCTCTGCCATCTCGAGCAGGGTCTCGCCCTCTTCGGCGATGAGCGCCTTGTTGGCGGTGACGACGTGCTTGCCCTTCTCGAGGGCCTCCTTGACCACGGCGCCGGCCGGGTCGAGCCCGCCCATGACCTCGACCACCACGTCGACGTCGTCCTGGGTGGCGAGCGCCATCGGGTCGGTGCCGACGAGCTCGGCGGGGACCAGCGGGTCGCGCAGCTTGGACGGGTCGCGAACGGCGATGCCGACGACCTCGATCGGCGCGCCGAGGCGCGCCTCGATCGTCTCGGCGTTGTCGCGGAGCAACCGGAGGATGCCGGTGCCGACGACGCCGCAGCCGACCAGGCCGATCCGGACGCGCTGGCCCGCGAGGCCCTTGGCCACGGCGCGCTCGACGCCCGCGGAGTCTGCCGGCTGATTCATCGCTTCGCCTTCGCGAGCAGGCGTGGCACGGCCACGGGGGCGTCGCCACAGCTCTTGGGTTGTTCCATCGGGGACATGATCTGGTGGACCTCGAGCGTGTGCCTCTCGGGGCTGCCCATGTTGACCAGCTCGAGACCGACGATCCAGCCGGCATCGGATTCACGGACCTCTCGGACGCGCACGGCCGCCGGATCCAGTCGGGCCGGATGATCCGCCGGGAGGCTGGATCTCAGCTGAAAGTCGGCCACTTGGGCGACCTGCGGCCAGAGGCTCCGGCCCCGGACTCGGTCGAGGCGATGGAGCCCACCCGCCGCGAGAACGTCCTCGGCTTCGTCGGGCTCGACCCGCCCGAGGGCGTAGCCATGAGGCAATGTGGTCAGCGTGGCCGCGAAACGGTGACCGCCGAGGTGCGAGGTCTGCCAGAGCTCGGGCTGGTCGCTGGCGGGCAGATCGGCCGCAGCCTCCGCGAGCGCCTGGTAGACCGGGACCCCACGGAGCGCGCAGCAGTCGTCGCGCTTGCCGTGGGTGCAGACGAGGTAGAGGAGCCCGTCGAAGTTGGCCCCGAGCCCATCGCCGAGGAACGACTCGGGGTCGAGGGCCGCGAGCTCGTCGTCCTCGAGGGTGGCGTGGGTCAGGCGGCCGGTCGCCAGGTCGGCGTGGAAGACGCGCCGAGACCGGTGCCGGCGCCCCGGCTGGCGAATCAGCTGGATGCGCAGCTCGGGGGTGGCCTCGTCCCACTGGGTGAGCAGCTCGCCGAGCGCACCGAGGCCCTTCGACTGGAGCGGTTTGCGGGCCCACGCACCGGGCTCCTCGATGGCGAGCCAATGGCGCGCGACCGCCGCGGTCCCGGCGAGGGGCTCCCCCGCACGGATCGAGGCCTCCGCACAACGCAGGTCGCTCTCGACCTCGGTCATTCGAGCTCTGGAGCGCTCAGTAGCGCTCGTCCGGCCCGATCGGGAGCGGGCGCGCCATCTCCTGCTCGGCGGCAGCGATGGACGCGGCTCGACGGGCGGCGATCTTGGCGTTCCAGACCTCGAAGCTCTTGCGGTAGCCCTTCATCCGGCGCTCGACACGCGCCGCGAAGCGCTGGAGCCGCTGGGCCTGCTTCTCGTCGAGCTCGCCGGCCTCGAGAGTCTCGCTGACCTCACGCAACACCATCCGCGCCCGCCCGAGGGCGTCGATGTAGTTCTCGCGGTCGGCGAAGCGTTGCGCCTGGTGCATCCACACTTCCCAGCGCTCTCGCGGTGTCACGTCTTTCATGGCGCCCGTACTCTACGCGCCTTCCCGGGGAATTCCAGTCGAAGAAGAGAAGCCCCGAGCCACGAGCGCCCGAGCAACGCGGGGGTTCGCGCCAAACCCCCAGTGGAAAGCCGGTTTGCTCTGGGAGCCAGCCAAGGTATGCAGGCGGGCGATGACGGAGGATCTCAGCGCGCCCGGAGAGATCCACGCCCTTCTGGGGCGGGGGACGGCCTACACCGGCAAGCTGACCTTCGAGGGTCGGGTCCGGATCGACGGCACCTTCGATGGGGAGATCTTCAGCGCCGGCACCCTGATCATCGGCGACAGCGCGGATGTGAAGGGCAGCATCGACGTGGGCACGCTCATCGTGCTGGGCGGCCACATCCAGGGGCAGGTCCACGCTCGAGAGCTGGTCGAGCTCCACGCTCCCGGCCGGGTCACGGGCGACATCGTCACGCCGCAGCTCTTCATCGATCGCGGGGTCGTCTTCGAGGGCCAGTGCACCATGGGGGACGAGGCGGGGAGCCCGCCGGAGACCCACTCGCTCGGCGCCGAGGAGAAGCTGCTGAGCGACCTCGAGACCGCCGCGACGATCTCCGAGGCGGACTCGACGCCACCGCCGGCGGACGAAGAGGTCCTCGAGGCGGTCGGCGCGCCGCCGGCGGCGACGGTCACGTCGGGTGACTCCGACTCCGACGCCGAGGCCGACTCCGACTCCGACGCCGGGGCCGACTCGGACGCTGACGACGACTCCGAGAAGGAGTGATGTTCGGCAAGGACCTGGTCGCCGGGCTGACGACCGGCGTGGTCCTCGTGGCCCAGGCGGTCGCGTACGCATCGCTGGCCGGACTCCCACCCGCGGCCGGCCTCTACGGCGCGCTGGTGGCGCCGCTGATCTACGGAGCGATCGGACGGTCGGACGTGCTCTCGGCTGGGCCGACCGCGATCTCGTCGCTGCTGGTGGGGGCAGCCCTCGCCGGTGAGGGTGACGGCGCCCTCGCGCACGCGGCCCTGCTCGCGGCGATGGTGGGGACGGTGCAGATCATCGCGCTGATCGTGCGCCTCGACCGGCTCGCGGACTTCGTGACGCCCAACGTGCTCCGAGGCTTCCTGGCCGGTGCCGCGCTGCGCATCGTGTGGAGCCAGGCCCCGACCTTGGTCGGCTGGAGCGGCGAGTGGGGCGAGGGCGTCGACACGGCGACCGCGATGGTGGGCGGCACGGCGCTGCTCTGCCTGCTGATCCCGCTGCCGAAGAAGCTGCAGCCCTTCGGGGCGCTGCGAACGGTCGCCGTCATGGCGCTCTTCACCCTCGCGAGCTTCCTGCTCGGCTGGACGGTCGCCCAGGTGGGCGCCCTGCCGGAGGGTCTGCCCGTACCCGGGCTCCCGGAAGGGCTGGAGTGGGCGAGCGTCGGCCGCATGGCCGCCCCCGCCCTCGTCATCGGGCTGCTCAGCTTCATCGAGGGCATCGGCGCGGCGGGCGCGCGGCCGCAGGAGCTCGAGCCTCGACGCGAGCTCGCCGGGCTGGGTCTGGCGAACTGGGGCAGCGCCATCGTCGGCGGCTACCCGGTCTCCGGCGGGCTCTCGCGCACGGCTGTGAACGCGCGCGCCGGCGCGACGTCTCGGTGGGCCAACGTCTTCGCAAGCGCGGTCGTCGCGCTGGTGCTGCTGGCGGGCGGCGCCGTCCTCGGGCCGCTACCGGAGTCGGTCCTCGCGGCGGTGGTCACCGCCGGCGTGCTCAGCCTCATCGACCACGAGCGGATCCGGAAGAGCACGCGCCGCGAACGGTGGGTGCTCGCCGCGACCTTCCTGCCCACCCTCCTGCTCGGCGTGGGCCCCGGTGTGGCCACGGGCGCGGTCGTCGCCGCGCTGACGCGTCGGTACGGCGAGTGGCCGGGCTACATGGCCCAGTCGTCGCCGAGATCGTCCGACTCGTCGGGGCCATCCGATTCCTCGGACTCCTCCGAGTCCGACGAGCCGCCGCCGAACGTGTAGCCGAGCTGGACCGAGAGGTTCAGGCTCTTGTCGGTGAAGCTGCTGTCGGGCGGGATCCCGGCGCCGGCCAGACCCGAGAAGTCGAAGCTGTAGCGGGTGAAGCCGAAGCGGACCGCGTAGCTCAGGCCCATGTCGATGCGACCGCCCAGCGACACGCCGAGGTCGAAGGCGCCACCGCTGGCGTCGTCGCCGAGCGCGTTCGGGTCGTCCATGCCGGTGCCGATGTCGCCCACACCGAAGACGATCCGGTAGCCGATGTCGAGGCGTGTCCGGACGAGGTTCTCGTAGAGCCGGGCGTCCGCCGCCGCGCCGATGCGAAGGTAGGTGTACTTCGTCGACGACATGACGCTGTTGTCGCCGATGGTGAAGCTGTCGAGCCCGAAGCCGACCAGGGCCCCGATGCGAAAGGCGTCGTCGCTGAGCGGGTAGAGGTAGCCGAGCTGGAAGAGCAGGCGCCAGGCGCTGGTGTCGATGTCGTTCACCATCCCCCCGGCGTCGACCTCCTGGCTGCTCAGCGCCAGCGCGAAGGCGAGATCGAGCTGGGCGTAGAGGCCCTTGGCGGCGCTGGACGAGCTTCCGAGGGGGAAGCTCTCGAGTCGGATCGAGAGCTCCGGGTACAAGCCGAGGTCGTAGCGGCGACCACCGCCACCGGGGAAGTCGGCCTGCGCGTCGCGGGTCCGGCCATCGATGCCGATGAACGCCGCGATGAGCGGGAGGCCACCGGGCGGACCAGACGCCTCCTCCTCTTCTTCCTCCTCGCCCTGCTCGGCCTGCGCCGCCAGCGCGGCCTGGCGCGCGGCTTCCTCTTCACGCTGACGCGCCAGCTCTTCCTCGCGGCGGCGCTCCGCCACCGCACCGAGCGCCTGGTCGAGCGCCTCGGCGGCGGCCTGCTGGATGCGACGACGCCGTGCCCGACCGACCGGCCGGTCCGCCTCGCGGTAGGCGACCTCGTTGCCCTGGTCGTCGAAGACGTGGATGTGGGTGCGCGCGCGGCCACCGCGTCCGGTGACCTCACCGGTGACGATGAGGGTCAGGCCCTGGTCCTGTGCGACCGCGGCGATGCCCGCCGGCTGGCTGAGGTCGGCGCCGAGGTTGCGGGCAGCAGCCTCGACGTCCCGGCTCCGAGCCAGATCCAGCTTGTCGGTGGCGGCGCGCACGACCGCGTTTCGGGCCGGGCCGGAGCCGCGACCGCTGAAGTCCAGCACCACGCCGCGCTCGGTCTGAGCCGAGGCCAGAGAGCCGACGAAGAGGACGGCGGACCCGAGGAGACCGGCCAGGAGGCCCGTCCACCGCTGAGGAGTCTTCCCACGCATGGGCGGGTTCTACACCGAGGAAGGGCCCCTCGTCACGGCTTCGAGGCCGTGCCACCTTGTAGCGGCCTTGAATGCCGCGGGCGGCTCGGGCGTCCCACGAATGGCGCCTCCCCCTGGCCCTCACTTCGAATCACGCCATGCAACGCATCTCTGCCCTCACCCTTCTGCTCACCTTCATCGCCGCGCCGGCGCTCGCTCAGGACGATCGATCCTACGAGGGGATCACCTGGCGCAAGGTCAGCGAGCCCGGCATCGAGGTGCAGGGCGGCGAAGCCACCGGCGTGCTGAACGCACCGATCGACCGGGTCGCGCGACAGGTCCGCGACTACGCGAGTTATGACGATTTCCTCCCGCATTTCCGGCAGTCCCGGGTGCTCGGCGAGCGCGGCGACCGCGCGATGGTCTACCTGCAGGTCGAGATCCTCCACGGCGCCGGCACCCTCTGGGCCCAGGTGCAGATCCACGCCCGCGAGAGTGGCGACGGGCAGGTGATCGAGGCGCGCATGCTCCGCGGCAACATGGACGGCTTCATCGCCCGCTGGAAGCTCGAGCCGGTCGGCGACTCTCAGACCCGAGTGACGTTCACTCTCGTCGCCGACCCGCAGGTGCCGGCGCCGAGCTCGGTCGTGGCGAACCAGAACGAGGTGTTCGCCAAGAAGAGCGTTCGCGCGCTCCGGAATCGGCTGCGGTAGGGGGTCTTGCAGGTCCGGACCCGCTACACTCCGCGGTGTGGCGCACGCGTCGATTCACCTGCCCCGGCTGACCCGCGATCACACCCGGACGCTCTGGGGGTGCATCACGCGGGTCCTGGCGGACTCGAACCGCACCGAGGACATCATCGTCGCCGAGGAGATCGCCTCGCAGCGGCAGCTCGAGGTCCTGCGCGACTCCGGGCTCTTCGACCACGGCGACGGAGCCGAGCTGCTGCGCGACCGACCGATGCTCGCCGACACCGATCTCGACGAGCTGCGAGCGCTACCGCCCGGAACGCTCGGGCGGGAGTTCGTGGACTTCCTCGACCGGCACGGCCTCGACTACGAGCTCACGCGCCAGCCAACGCCCTACACCGACGACTCCGACGCCGCGTACCTGCTGCACCGGATCCGGCAGAACCACGATCTCTGGCACACGCTGCTCGGGCTCGGCGTCGAGGGCTACGAAGAGGTGCTGGTCCACTCGTTCTCCCTGGCGCAGACCGGCTTTCCTTCGTCGGTGCTGATCGTGGCGCTCGGCGGCATCAAGCACATGGTGCTCGAGAAGCGCTGGACCCAGCTCCGGAAGGGCGTGCGCCATGCCTACGCGCTCGGAGAGAAGGCCGCGCCGCTGGTGCCGGTGGTCTGGGAGAAGCGATGGGCGCAGCCGCTGGTGTCGGTGCGGCGCGAGCTCGGCATCGTCCCCTACGACGTCCACTGACCCTCAGCGAGTGACCAGGCTCTGAACGTCGGCGTAGACCGCCGACTCGCTGTTGCCGAACCCGAGGAGGATGCGTTCGGCGGTGGAATCGAAGATGCCGGCGCCGCTCGAGCGGAGCGGCGGCTCGCCGGGGAGCTCGAGCTGGTGGACGGTCGGCGCATCGATCGCTCCCAGGTCGAGCGCGAACAGGCCGGGCGTGCTGGACATCGCGTCCGGTGTCCCACCGAAGACCCAGAGCCGTGGTCCGCGCGGGTCCCACGCGAACACGCCGTTGCGTCGCCCGACCGGGAGCGGCTCTCCGTCGAGCACCGGGGTCCACGTCGCGGGAGTGGCCCGCACGTCGAGCATCCACAGGTCTTGCGCCGGGTCGACCATCGCCGTGCCTTGCGCGCCGCTGAAGACCCAGAGCCGTCCGCGCTCCTCGTCGAAGCCCCAGAAGAATCCGTAGCGGCCGCTCGGTCCCTCGTTGGTCTCCTCGAAGGTCCACTCGGCCGTTCCTTCGTTCATGACCATCCGGCGCACGTCGTCCCGCGGGGAGAAGCCCGCGAGGCCGCCGAAGGTCCAGTAGGTGCTCGTCTCCGGATCGAAGAAGAACGCGTGCAGCGAACGCGGGGCCGCGGAGAGGTAGCCGGTCTGCTCGACCTCGCTCACGACCAGGTCCGCACCCGAGAAGTCGACGCGGGTGAGCTGATCGGAGTTGGCGCCGCCCTCGCCGTAGCCGCCGAAGAGCAGCGCGGTGGTCGCTCCGTCACGGGCGACGCGCATCGAGCCGAGCGCGGGGAGCGCGCCGGTCACGCCGAGCTCGCTCCAAGCGCCGGAGTCGAGCGCGATGGCCCACGCGTCGCCGAGGGGTGTGCCGTAGGGTCGATAGCCCGAGCCACCGATCACGATGAGCCGGTCTCGTGCCTCGTCGAGGATCAACGCCGGATGTTCGCGGGCTTCGGGGCCGACCTCCTCGGCCTCGAGCGGCTCGTCCCACGCGAGGGGTGCCACGCTCACGTCGATCACGACGTCGATGGACCCGGCGGCGTTGGCCAGGGCGACCGTGACTGCACCGCTCGTCGAGCCATAGGGCGCGAAGACGGTGACGACTCCGTCGAGCGCTTCGGCCTCGACGCCGGTCGACGCGACGGTCAGCGACGCCGCCGGGGGCACGAGCTGGACCCGCTCACCTTCACCGAGCTCGAGGCTCGTCGGTGCGTCGGGCCACGACGGCAGGGCGGCGATGTCCGCTCCGTCACTTGGGCCGGAGTCGCCGCACGCGAAGGCACACGCGGCGAGAACGAGGACGAGGACGAGGACGAGTCTGCGCATGCTCGTCCGATCAGCAGGTTCCGTGCCGAGCAGAATGCTTGCGGAAACGACGAATCCGGCGCTCGTCGTGGCGCGGGACGTGAAGAAGCTAACGGCAATCGTGTCGGCCGCTCTCGACAGGGATCGGGCGGGTCGGCGAACGCTTCAGATGGGTGCGGCGGGCTCTTCGTCGCGGATGAAGCGGAGGGTCGTGGTCTCCTTCACTCCATCGGAGTCTTCATAGGTCTCGACGTGTTCATGGGCACCATCGAGCATTCGAAGGGAGAGCTCGGAGAGCACGGACTGCTCGGCGGTGACGTTGGTCGCATCGAACCTGCGGAATCGGACGTGCGCGTCGGCGACGTCGACCGCCACCAGCCGCGCCTGATTGCCCTGGCCACAGTAGTGCGTGAGCATCAGCGACTCGCCGTCGGGATGGAGGACGGTGATCGACTCGCCTGCCGTGCCCGGTGCCCAGGTTTGGACCAGCGCGGACCCATGAGCCACGAGGCGGTAGCGGACCTCCAAGGACGCTCCGCTCGAGGTCGTCGCCGTCCAGCGCCCGACCAGGCCTTCGGAGAAGCGCGCCCAGGCCGATTCGGTCACGACCGCAGGCTCGGTGATGCTGGCGACCGGGGCTCCGCAGCCCAGCAGAAAGAAGAAGGCCACGACTCGTCGCATCGACATGACCTGTTCCATAGCGGGCGCATCCGGACATCTCAACGAGACCTCGAGAGGCACGACTCCGAGCGCTCGGGCTCACCTCGGTTACCCGACCTCCATTGACATCGGCGGCGGGTGGCTCTGTAAAGGAGCCATGAGCGACGACCCCTTCCTCCGCTACCGCCTCCTCGGACCCACCGGCCTTCGCGTCTCGGAGATCTGTCTCGGCACGATGTCCTTCGGCGACGAGTGGGGCTTCGGCGCCGACGAGAAGACCAGCCACCAGGTCCTCGACGCCTACGAGGCCGCGGGCGGCAACTTCCTCGACACGGCGAACAAGTACCACGGCGGTCAGACCGAGGAGATCGTCGGGCGATGGCTCGAGGGCCGGCGCGGCCGGACCGTGGTCGCGACCAAGTACACGCTCGCGATGGACCACGCAGATCCGAACTCCGCGGGCAACCAGCGCAAGAACCTCCACACGGCGGTCGAGGCCAGCCTGAAGCGTCTCGGCACGGACTACATCGACCTGCTCTGGGTCCACGCCTGGGACGAGTACACGCCCTTCGAGGAGACGCTCCGCGCGCTCGAGGATCTCGTGCGCGCCGGCAAGGTCCTCTACATCGGCGTCAGCGACACGCCCGCGTGGGTCGTCTCCGCGTCGCAGGTGCTGTCCGAGCTGCGTGGTTGGACCAGCTACGCCGGCATCCAGATCGAGTACTCGCTCATCGAGCGCACGGTCGAGGCCGAGCTGCTGCCGATGGCCGCCCACTTCGGCATGTCGGTCGTCGGCTGGGGTCCGCTCGGCGGCGGCGTGCTGACCGGCAAGTACACGCGCGGCGAGGGCGAGGTCGACTCGCTCCGCAAGAGCAGCAACGACTCGCGCGGCCGCACCGGCGAAGAGCAGCTCGCCATCGCGCGCGCCGTCGACGCCATCGCCGACGAGCTCGGCGTCACCAGCGCCCAGGTCGCCACCGCGTGGGTCATGGCGCAGGACTACCGCTGCATCCCCATCGTCGGCGCGCGAAAGGTCAGCCAGATCACCGACTCGCTCGGCGCCTCGAAGGTCACCCTGAGCGACGCCCACCTCGCCAAGCTCGACGAGGTCAGCCGCCCCGAGCTCCCCTTCCCGCAGAAGTTCCTCGCCAGCGGCGGCGTCCTCGACCTCCTCCGCGGCGAGCACGTCCGCGACCGCATCGACGGCCGCCCCGCCCGCCGCTGACGCCCGCACCGTGCCAGCGGCCATTCCTCGGTTCGTCGCCCTCGGGGCTCATCGCAACGACCCTGAGCCTCGGTCGCTCCTGACCCTGACTCGCCTCGCCGCTCGCACCCGATACCCGTTGTTCCTTCCGACGGTGGAGCCGCCCTACTCCGCGCTCAACGAGCTCGCCGGCATCGGAGCCACCGACGATGCGGAGGTGATCTGGGAACCCTTCGCGATCGATCGGGACCAGTACGACGAGGTCTTTCCGCATCCGACCGAGCGCATGCGGGCGTCCCCCTCCTATTGCGAGTGGAAGGTCGAGTCGTTGGCCCTGGCTCGAGCGCAGGTGAACCAGGTCGCGCTCGAGAAGGAGCTCGAGCGAGTGGAGCAAGAGTGGCGAGAGGCCCCAATCGAACCGATCTGGCCAGGGTCCGCGGATTTCACCCATCGCTTGGATTCGCTCGGGCGGGAGGCGCGGGCCCCCGTCGACCGGCAAGCCCTCGAGCGAGCGCTCCGAGCACTCACGGACCGACTGAAGCTGCTCCGGGCCGGACCTGCCTCATCGCTTCGCGGGGCGCGCATGCTGTTGAGAGATTCGGAGGACGAGCCGTTGCGAGTCCTCGCCAGGGAGTATCGGAGCCTGACCTCGCCACTCCTGTTCGCACTCGAGCTCGATGGCTACTTCTCGGTGGCAGGCATCCACCCCGCTGATGACGAAGGCGTACGGGAGCTCGGTCTCCGGCCTGGAGACGTGGTCCGCGTTCCTGCGTTCGGCGAGGTGACGGTGGTGGCGCTCGAGTCCGATGCCGTTCGTGTCCGCACCGAGGACGGCACCGAACACCGGTTTCGACCGCAACTGATCCGACGAGCCCTGGACGGTCCCGCCCGCTGAGCTCTCAGCGGGAGGCTCTCATTGCCACTCGGGGTCGTCGTCGAGGGCGTTGATCGCGCGGTAGAGCTCGCGGCGAGACCGAACGGCTTCGACGAAGCCCGCGAGCGCGGACTCGCGGCCGCTCGGCTCGATGCCGAAGAGTGCGAGCGCCAGCTCGTCGTGCGAGGTGCCGATGACCACCCCGTCGAGCTCGATCTCCAACGTCTGTCCGTAGTGCTCGACGACGGCGCTCGGCTCGTGCTGCTCCAGGTGGTCGATCAGCTCGTCCACCAGCCGAGCCGCATCCTCGGCGGTCATCGGCACGTGCTCGAGGAGCTCCGCGACCACCGTGGGCTGCCGCTCCTCCTCGTGCTGGGACCGGATGAAGCGAACCACGTCGGCCGGCAGGACGATTTGGCGACCGCCGCGCTCGACCACCAGCGCCCCGTCGACGAGCTCCGCGCGTGAGCCGGGAACGGCATTCTCGGCAGCCGAGATGAGCCAATCGCTTTCGCTCGCCTCCGAGGTCCTCGGCGAGTCTGCGGGCGCCGACTCCACTGCTGCGCCACAGGCCGCGGCGAACAGCAGCCAGCTGACCATCACACTGTCCGTCACCGACACGAGTCTTGGTCTGGCCCCCTGGACCGGGGCCGGCAAGTGGCCCCATCCAACGGGCCCATGCGGGTTGGCGATCTTCACGTGAAGATCGTCCATCACCGGAGTCAAATCGGAACAAACGAGCCTATTCAGCCTGCTTGCAAGGGTCATGTACGCCACAAATGTCTCATCGCGGATCGGCGCGAATTTGCTTCGTAGTAGTGCTCGACCGGACTCGAGGGAGTGGTCTCCGCTCCTCGACCGAGGGCCCGCGCCGGACCATGGTTCCGCCATGCGCCTTCTATCCATCGCCCTGATGGTCGGTCTCGCTGCCTGTGATTGTGGGGGAGGATCCGATGACCCGACCTCGGACGCCGGTCCCTTGGATGGAGGCCAAAGGGACTCGGGCGCATCGGACGACGATGCGGGGAGCTCAGACCTCGGCGCCGAAGAGGACCTCGGTTCTCCGGATGATCTCGGTGCCGACCCCGAGGACGCAGGCGCCGAGTGCACCTTTCTCGACGACCCGATGATCGCGTCCTGCTCCGGTGGCTACACCTACATCCGCCGCTGGTTCGCGACCGAAGGCGACTGCCCCGACTACTGGACCATCGGTGGCGGCGGTCGCTTCGAGACCGAGGAGCTCGCGTTGGCGTCGAGGGACTGCACCCCCGAGTGCACTCGGCGGGCGGGCACCAGCGTCAGCCTGATCCGCTGCGGCGTGCGCACTGGGTACATCGTCTACGACGACCCGGACTGCGACGAGGCGGTGGAGACCCCCGACGGCATCTTCCCCACCGTCGACGACTGGAACGCCGCCCACCCCTGCGAATAGCCGTCAGCGTGGCATCCGGGCGATGATCTCCAGCGGCCCGCCCTCGAACGCACGGGAGACCGAGAGGTACCACGCGCACTCCGACTGACGGAGCCAGCGGACCTCACCCTCGACGTCGGGAAGTGGACGCCGCACGCCTCGGCGCGGGTCATACGCGCGAAGTCGCCCGTCCTCGACCCAGTAGACGGCCGATGCGTCGATCTCGAGCACGTCGAGCAAGGAGTTGGAGAACACGACTCCGTCGGATTCGGTCACGTCGGGCATCGGGAGGCCCGCCGCGATCTGCTGAATCTCCCCCTCGGACTCGTCGAGGACGAAGAGCGCTCCGTCCTGGTCGACCCACGCGATCAGGGGTGCGCGCACGGCGAGTTGCCTCGGGTCGACATCGCGGACGATCGCGAGGGTCGTGCCGTCGCTCGAGCGGGTTCGCCAGATCGAGCGCTCCGATGCCCAGACGAAGGAGTCGTCGGATGCGAATACGGGCAGCATCCAGGGATGCTCGGGCTCGACCGGCGCGGGGCCCAGGTCGCGGCAGTCTCCGTCCAGCGTGCACGCTCGGAAGACGCCGTCCCAGCGTGCGTAGAGGGTGTCGTCGACCACGGCCATGACACCGCTCGGGGAGCTCGGTCGCATGTCGGGGTGGAGCGCGTCGATCACCCATCGGTGGCCTCCGAAAAAGGTCATCTCGGGCGTCTCTTGCGAGTGCAGACTGCCGTCGCGGCCGATGAAGCGGAGCTGTCCCTCGGTTCCTGGCGAGAGGAGCCAGATCCGCGGGCGGATGTACTCGGAGAGGACGCTCCGGACCCTCAGATCGTCGTCGGCAGAGTCGAACGCATGGAGGTAGTGATCACGTCCCCACGTCCACAGGTTGTCGGGCTGCCCTGGACCGTTCTGCTGGACGACTCCCCGGTCGGTCCGACCGATCGGCGCATCGACCTCCACCGACGTTTCGCGGCAGTGCGCCGGAGCCGGAGGAAAGGGCTCGGACGGAAGCAGGTCGACATCGACCCATCCGACCACCGGTGGCGCCGCATCCGTGCCGCCGTCGCGCGCGCTCTGGGCATCGGGGGACGCGTCGGGCATGGGGCCGACCGACGGGCCGCTGCATCCCCACGCGCTCGCGACGACCAAAGCGAGCGTTGGAAGGGCACCGGGCAGACGCGTTTCCACCATGTCCTTCTATGCCCCTGATGGCCGCGATGCCCAACCCCCTCGGCCCAGATCCACACCCGGCGGATGGCTACACCCGAGGGACGCTCTTGAGTTCTTTCCCCGTTCACAAAAGGCGTTTGTGAACGGGGAAAGAACTCAAGAGCGTCCCTCGAGTACAAAGATCGGGGCTGGGTGCAACGTTCGGGGATCGGGGGTGCACAAATCTTTTGGGGGTCTCGCCCGTCAAAGAGAGCACCCCCGAAAACACTGACTTTCTGCCCCCTGAAGTTGAGCCGCCGACCCGCCGATGTTACCTCGATCCCTTGGCGTGACCCCGAATCGGGGCCACGTCCGGTCCCCGTACGTCGCCAACGGCCCCAGCCTGCCCCACCCATGGTCGCCCCCGCCAAGCTCTGCCCGCTCTGTGGCGTCCGCTACGACGCGGCGGCGACGTTCTGCCAGAAGGACGGCGCGCGGCTGACGGCCGAGGGCGAGGAAGACCCCTTCCTCGGGAAGATGCTCCTCGACCAGTTCCGGATCGAGGAGGCCATCGGCGCCGGCGGCATGGGCACGGTCTACCGCGCCCGGCAGACCTCGCTGAACCGCGACGTCGCCATCAAGATCCTCCACTCGGAGCTCACCCGGAACCCGGACGCCGTCCGCCGCTTCCGGCGCGAGGCCAAGGTCGCGACCCAGCTCGAGCACCCGAACCTGGTGCGGGTCTTCCTCTTCGGCGAGCTGCCGAAGACCGACGACATCCCCGACGGCGGCCTCTACCTCGCCATGGAGTACCTCGACGGTCGCTCCATGGTCGATCTCATGCGCGAGGAAGGCCCGCTCCCGGTCCCGCGCGCGCTGCACCTGATTCTGCAGACCTCGGGTGCCATCGGCGCCGCCCACGCGCAGGGCATCGTCCACCGCGACGTGAAGCCGGAGAACATCATCGTGCTCAAGAAGCACGGCGACCCGGACTACGTGAAGGTGCTCGACTTCGGCATCGCGCGCCTGCTCTGGGGCGAGCACACCGCGCTCACCCAGTCCGGCGTGATCTTCGGTACCGCCCGCTACATCTCGCCCGAGGGTGCGTCCGGCGAGCCGACCGACGCGCGCAGCGACGTCTACTCGCTCGGCGTCCTCGCCTACCAGCTCCTCACCGGGGTCACGCCCTTCGAGGCCAGCACGCCGGTCGCGATGCTGATGAAGCACATCCACGAAGAGGCCCCCGACCTCCGGCGGATGGGCCTCGGCAGCCAGGTGCCGTCGGAGATCGCCGACGTGATCATGCGCTGCCTCGCCAAGAACCCGGACATGCGCTGGGACGACGCCTCCCAGCTCGCGGCCGCGCTCACCGTGGCCGCACAGCAGGCGAACGTGATGCTCCCCTCGGCTCGCCGGACGTGGAGCATGGCGCCCGCCGAAGCGAGCAGCTCCTTCGGCACGCCCATCACCGGTCTGCCGAAGCGCAAGAAGCGCTCCGGGCCGAGCCCCATCGCGCTGGCGGCGGCGTTCATCCTCGGTGCCACCGCCGTCACCGGCGGCGCGATCCTGCTGAAGGAGGCGCTGACCGGGGACAGCGCCGAAGTCGATCCGGTCGACGCGCTCATGGCCGAAGCCGAGCGAGCGCTCGCCGATGGCCGCTTCGACGCCCCCGCCGACTCCAACGTCGAGTCGATCACTCACCGCATCCTCGACGAGAACCCGCACCACGCGGCGGCCCTCGCGCTCCGTCGGGAAGCGGTCGCCCAGCTGCGCACCCGGGCCGAGGACGCACGCGCTGCCGGCGACTTCGATCGAGCGCACGACGAGCTGCTCCGCCTGCTGCACTTCCTCCCCGCCGACCGGGAGGCGCGTGACCTGCTCGCCACCGTCGAGCGCGAGCGCTCCGCGCAACGTGAGCCCGCCGGCGTCCACACGGAGCCGGAGGCCGTCCAGCGCGGTCAGATGGCGAGCTTCGTCGGCATCGTTCCCATGGGCTCACGCGGCGGCGAGGCCCGCTTCGAGATCCGGAGCGGACGCCGACTGCTCCGCCGCATCCCCGCGGTCCACGTCCGGGGTACGCGCCGCTGGGTCGCGAGCTATCAGTTCGGCAGCGCTGGTGACTACACCCTCCGCTTCGTGCACGAGCCCGCCGAGGGCGAGCCGCAGCAGTGGGACATCGACCTCGAGGTCGGCCGACCCACCGTGGCCGGTCGCACGCGCACGACCCGCACCACCGCCCCCACGCCGAGCCCGACCCCCATGCGCACCCCGACCCCGCCGCCTCCGGTCGAGCCCGCGGGCAGTGACGGGATCGACTGGACCGTGCCGCCGCTCGGCGGAACCATGACGCCCGAGCCCGACCCCGAGCCCGAAGAGGCGGCCCCGCCTCCCTGGACCGGCAGCGGCTCGGTGATCTGAGCCGAGACCGCCGCGTTGACCGCTGAGCCTGGGCGCCTACCATCGCCGCCTTGGCCGACTCGACCCAGACGACGGACCCCGCGCGCCCCTCCCTGCGCCGCATCCTGCCGTGGTGGCTGATGGTCGCGATCGCCCTGACCGAGCTCGGCAGCCACGCGCTGGTGCGGTCCCGCGTGCCCGACGACTCGGACTGGGAGGCGGCCGCTGCCTTCGTCGACGAGCACTTCGAGGACGGCGACATGATCGGCGTGGGTCCCGACTGGGCCGACCCGCTCCTACGGCTCCACCTCGGGCAGCGGATCGACCTCGCGATCGCCGGAGCCAGCGACCTCGCACCCTTCGAGCGCTACTGGGAGCTCAGCATCCGGGGCCAGCCGAGCCGGTGGCGCCCCGAAGGCGAAGAGGCCCTGGTCGAGCAGTTCGGCCGAGTCGCGGTTCGCCGCTGGGACCTCGGACCCAGCCCGGTCCGCTTCGATCTGACCTCGAACCTCCAGCAGGCGAAGGTGAGCCAAGGCCCGCGGCCCTGCACCTGGCGAAACCGCGCGGTGACCGGCGGCGGCCTCGGCCGCGGTCCGCTCGAGCCCGCCGCTCGCCACTTCTGTGGACCCCAGTCGTGGCTCTTCGTCGGCGAGACCGTCAACGAGGACCTCGAGCTACTCCCCCGCCACTGCATCTGGCAGCACCCCGTGGCCGGGCAGCCGGTGACCACGACCTACGAGGGCATCCCGCTCGGCGACCGGCTCGTCCTCTACGCAGGCCTCTACAGCGAGCACGAGCGCATGGAGGAGCACCCGCCGGTCCGCGTCCGCGTCGAGGTCGATGGCGAGCCCGTCGGCGAGATGATCCACCGCGACGGCGACGGCTGGAAGCGCATCGAAGCTGCGATGCCGGACCAACCGCGTGGCGATGTCTCGATCGTGGTGGAGGCCGATGCGCCCCACCTGCGGACCCTCTGCTGGGCGGCCACCACCCGCGAGGGAGAGCGCCGATGAGACCGCGGATCGGCTGGCGCGACCACACCCTCGGCTTCGTCCTGGGGCTCGCCTACGTCGTCCTCCTCTTCGTGACGGCGGGCGACATCGCCATGTCGCGCGACGAGGGCTTCTACGTCCGCGCGGGCGAGGACTACGCCCGCTGGTTCAGCGACTTCGCGGAGGACGCGTCCGCCGCGTCGAGCCCCGAAGGCGTCGAGGCTGGCTGGTCCTTCAACCACGAGCACCCGGCGCTCATCAAGTCGCTCTTCGCCCTCTCGTGGCTCGCCCACGAGAAGTACGAGCTCTACCCGACCGACTCGCTCGCGTTCCGCTTCCCGGCGATGGTCATGGGCGGCCTGCTGCTCTGGCTGATCTACATCTTCGGCGCCCGGGTCTTCGGCCGACGCGCGGGCATCTTCGCGGCGCTGAGCTTCGCGCTGATCCCGCGGGTCTTCTATCACGCGCACCTGAACGCGTTCGACGTGCCGATCGTGCTGATGGTGACGCTCGCGGTGTACGCCTACTGGCGAGCGCTACGGAGCCGCTGGTGGGTGATCGGCTTCGGTCTGATCTACGGGCTGGCGCTCGCGACCAAGCACAACGCGTGGATCCTCCCGGGCATCTTCCTGATCCACTTCACGTGGATGTGCCTCGGCATCCGCGCGGACCGGCGCCGGGGCCGAACGGTCTCCGCGCGCATCTCGGTGCGCCCCTGGTGGATGATCTCGATGGCCATCCTGGGCCCGGCGATCTTCATCGCGAGCTGGCCCTGGCTGTGGCACGACACCCTCCCGCGGATCGGGTGGTACATCCGGTTCCACACCAGCCACGAGTACTACAACATGGAGTACTTCGGTCGGAACTACTTCCGGCCGCCCTTCCCGATCTCGTTCCCCTTCGTGATGACGCTCTTCACGGTGCCGCTCACGACGCTGGCGCTGGGGGTCTACGGGCTGGTGCAGCGGGGCCGCGCGATGCTCCCGCTCCGGCTCGGCGAGAAGCTCGCGCCCGAGAGCGACGTGACGCCGGACACCTCCCGGACGGATGTGCTGCTCGTCGGCTGCCTGCTCGCGCCGCTCGTCGTGATCGCCCTACCCTCGTCGCCGATCTTCGGGGGCACCAAGCATTGGATCACCGCCTATCCGTTCCTCTGCCTCTACGCGGGGCTCGGCTTCTACAAGGTGGCGACCATCTTCCGGCAGCGGGCCGGGCGGAAGCTCCCGTTCGCGCGGCACCTCGCTCCGACCTTCGCGGCGGCGCTCCTCCTCTCGCCAGCGGCGCTCGAGACCATGCACAGCCACCCCTTCGGCCTGAGCCACTACACCGCCATCGCAGGCGGCGTCCCCGGCGCGGCGGACCACGGGATGAACCGGCAGTTCTGGGGCTTCACCACCGGGAGCGTCTTGCCCTTCCTGAAGGAAGCGATGCCCGACGGCGGCACCGTCTACCTCAACGACACCACGCCCGGCGCCTGGGCGATGCTCCGGCGCGACGGTCTGATCCCGGACAACCTCCGCCCCTCCTACGATCTCGCGCGCTCGGACTACGTGCTCGTGCACCACGAGAAGCACTTCGCCGAGGTCGACCATCAGGCCTGGGTCGCCTTCGGGTCGACGGCGCCGGTCCACGTTCTGACCTATGATGGCGTTCCGATCGTCACGATCTACGAGAACCCCCGCCGCCGATGAACCGCTTCCTTCGCCTCCTCCCTTTCCTGCTCCTCTTCTCCTGCAACGAGTCCAAGCTCGAGCGGAGCTGCTCCGGTGAGGGGGTCACCGACTGCCTCCCCTACGAGTACGCGGAGATCGTCAGCGCCTCGATGACGCCCGAGAACGTGCCGGTCGATGGGCTGGGCGAAGAGATCACGATCCGGGTGGAGCTCGACAAGTGCGAGCGCTCGCCCCGACCGCACCTCGTGACGGTGGTGATGCGCGTGGGCGGCCTGGACGATGCCGGCTCCGACGCACGGCTCATCAACCTCCTCGAGCTCCGTGACGACGGGACCGACGGCGACGCCGAAGCGATGGACGGCGTCATCGAGGTGACCGTGGACAACCCCTTCTTCGGGATCAGCGACGTGCCCACCAACACGACCGTCGCGATCCAGTTCCGCGCGCGGATGCCGGCCGACTGCTCGTCGGGCACCTGCATCGGCGGCACCTGCCGCAGCCCCGAGCTCGAGATCCCCTACCGCACCGGCGGCCGCTCGATGTAATCGAGCGCCGCGCGGATCGCGGCGCCGTCCATCCGCCGGCTCGGGAGCCGCTGGAGCAGGCCGACGCAGATGGCGTCGAGGTCCTCCGGCACCGTGGCGAGCTCGCTCGGTCGTGAGGCCTCGAGGCTCTGCTTCCGCACCAGCACCTCGGGTCCGCCGCCCTCGAAGGGCCGGTCACCGAGCAGGAGCTCGAAGGTCAGCACCCCGAGCGAGTAGAAGTCGCTGGCGGTCGTCGGTGGCCGCATGCCCAGCTCCGGCGCGCCATAGGCCGCGCTCCCGAGATAGGCGCCGTCGACGGGCGTCGTCCCCGCCTTCATCGCCAGCCCGAGGTCGAGCAGCACCGCCCGGCCCTTCGCGATGCGCACGTTCTCCGGGTTCACGTCGAGATGCAGCAACCCGGCGCCGTGCACCGCGTCGAGCGCGTCGGTCAGGTCGCTCACCAGTCGCCGAAGCCGCTCCACGCCCTCGGGCGCGAGCACGCGATAGCGGCTGTCGCCCACGTCCTGCAGCTCCTGGCCGAAGGCCATGGGCAGGTTCCGCCGCGGGGTGTCCTCGGAGCGCTCGACATGAGCCCCACGCACCCACTCGCGGGCGTCGGGTCCCTCGACGAGCGCCATCGAGTAGCCGGTCCACTCCGGCCCCTCCACCCAGACGCCGGCGCGCACCACGTTCGGGTGGGACACCGCGGCGAGCGCCGCGTACTCGGACGCGAACGCGTCGTGCGCGCCACCCAGCGACCGCTTCACCGCCACCCACTCGCCGCGCTCGCGGTCGAACGCGCGGACCACCTCGCCGAAGGCGCCCTGGCCGAGCCGCGGTCCGAGCCGAAAGCGGTGCGTGGTGGCGGGAGCGCCGCTCACTCGGAGTCTGCGGGCCCGGCCGCGTCGCCGAAGCACGCCTTCCGGTAGAAGCGGAGCTCCTCCACCGATTCGCGGATGTCGTCCATCGCCCGGTGGTTGCCGGTCTTCATGGGCCGCTTGGCGTAGGCCTCCGGCGTCCAGCGCCGGCAGAGCTCCTTCACGGTCGACACGTCGACCATCCGGTAGTGCAGGAACTCGTCGATCTTCGGCATGTAGCGGCAGAGGAAGCGCCGGTCCTGGTGGATCGAGTTCCCGCAGAGCGGCGACTGACCGGCCTCGCAGTGCTCCTCGAGGAACGCCATGATCTGCGCCTCGGCCTCCGCCTCGGTCACCGTGGAGGCCCGGACCCGCTCGGTCAGCCCCGACTCGCCGTGGTGGGTGGTGTTCCACTCGTCCATGGCGTCGAGGAGCTCGTCGCTCTGGTGGATGACCAAGCTCGGGCCCTCGGCGACGATCTCGAGCTCCCCGTCGGTGACGAGCACCGCGGCCTCGATGATCCGCTCTTTGTCGGGGTCGAGCCCCGTCATTTCGAGATCGATCCACACCAGGGGAGCGCCGGCCATCGTTTCGGGGATACCACGCGAGACCGGGTCGAACCACGGTGGGCACGGTTCACGGGACTCCAGGCACGGCTGGCCGAGCCTGGAATCCCTCGAAAAGGGGTCGATTGCCTCTGTACGCCCCCCGCACTATGGGATGAGCGCCCATGTCTACCGAGACCCAGTCCATCGGGGCGCGACTGAACCACCTCCGTCTCCTCGAGGCCGAGAGCATCCACATCCTCCGCGAGGCGGCGGCCGAGTTCGACCGGCCCGTGATGCTCTACAGCATCGGCAAGGACTCGTCGGTGATGCTCCGCCTCGCGCAGAAGGCCTTCGCGCCCGGCCCCCTCCCCTTCCCGCTCATGCACGTGAACACCACGTTCAAGTTCCGGGAGATGATCGAGTTCCGCGACAACACCGCGAAGGAGCTCGGCTTCAAGCTCATCGAGCACATCAACCAGGAGGGGGTCGAGCAGGGCGTGAACCCCTTCGAGTTCGGTAGCGCGCGCTACACGGACATCATGAAGACGGTCGCGCTCAAGCAGGCCTTGAGCAAGTACCAGTTCGACTGCGCTTTCGGCGGCGCTCGCCGCGACGAGGAGCGTTCGCGCGCGAAGGAGCGCATCTACTCCTTCCGCGACGAGCACCACCAGTGGGACCCGAAGAACCAGCGCCCGGAGCTCTGGAACCTCTACAACGCGCGCATCAAGAAGGGCGAGAGCGTCCGCGCGTTCCCGATCTCGAACTGGACCGAGCTCGACGTCTGGCTCTACATCATGGTCGAGGACATTCCGATCGTCCCGCTCTACCTCGCCGCCGAGCGGCCGGTGGTCGAGCGCGAGGGCACGCTCATCATGGTCGACGACGACCGGCTCCCGCTGAAGCCCGGTGAGAAGCCGGAGATGAAGAAGGTCCGCTTCCGCACCCTCGGCTGCTACCCGCTGACCGGCGCGGTCGAGTCCGAGGCGGACACGGTCGAGCAGGTCGTCCAGGAGATGCTGATGACCAGCTTCTCCGAACGCCAGGGCCGCCTCATCGACTTCGACGAGAGCGCCTCCATGGAGAAGAAGAAGCGCGATGGGTACTTCTGAGATGACCGTGGACGAGAAGAAGCTCCTGCGCGACGACATCAGCGCCTACCTGGAGCGCTACCGGAACAAGGAGCTGCTCCGCTTCGTGGCGGTCGGCTCCGTGGACGACGGCAAGTCGACCCTCATCGGCCGACTGCTCCACGACACGGGCATGGTCTACGAGGACCAGCTCGAGGCCGTGAAGCGGGCGACGAACATCGAAGGCGAGGAGATCGACTTCAGCCTCTTCACCGATGGCCTCGCCGCCGAGCGCGAGCAGGGCATCACCATCGACGTCGCCTACCGCTACTTCGCCACGGAGAAGCGGAAGTTCATCATCGCCGACACCCCGGGCCACGTTCAGTACACGCGGAACATGGTCACCGGCGCGTCCACCGCGGACGTCGCGCTGATCCTGATCGACGCGCGCCTCGGCGTGCTCCAGCAGTCGCGGCGCCACGCGACGATCGCGAACCTACTCGGCATTCCGCACCTCGCGGTCTGCGTGAACAAGATGGACCTCGTCGGCTACGACAAGGGCGTCTTCGAGAAGATCCGCGAGGACTTCCAGAGCTTCGCGGCAGACCTGAGCTTCCAGAGCATCGGCTTCTTCCCCGTCAGCGCGCTCAAGGGCGTGAACATCGTCGAGGGCAGCGAGAAGACGAAGTGGTACGACGGCCCGAGCGTGCTCGAGTACCTCGAGACCGTCCCGGTCGACCACGAGGAGCACGACGACTTCCGCTTCCCGGTCCAGTACGTCATCCGGCCGAACCTCGACTACCGCGGCTTCGCCGGACAGATCGTCGGCGGCACCGTGAAGAAGGGCGACGCGATCCTCTCGCTCCCCTTGGGCACGAGCTCCAAGGTCGCGTCGATCGACACCTTCGACGGACCGCTCGAGTCGGCGACGGCGCCGCAGTCGGTCGTCATCCGCCTCGAGGACGAGATCGACGTCAGCCGCGGCGACATGCTCGTGAAGCCCGACGCGCGTCCGCGCATCGACCGCAAGTTCGGCGCCCACGTGGTCTGGATGAGCGAGCGCCCGCTCGACCCGCAGAAGACCTACGTGCTCAAGCACACGACCCAGCAGGTCCGCGTGCAGATCGACGCGGTGACCTCGAAGATCGACCTCGACGCCCTCGAGGACGTCCCGGCCGACACGCTCGAGCTCAACGACATCGGTCGCCTCGAGCTGAGCACGCACCGGGCGCTCTACTACGACTCGTACACGACGAACCGCTCCACCGGCGCGTTCATCCTGATCGACTCGCTCACGAACGCGACGGTCGGCGCCGGCATGATCGCCGACGACGCCCAGGAGGCGAAGGACCTCGACACGCAGCTCGCCGAGCTCCGCGCCGGGTCGGGCCTCCGCCCGCGGACCCAGGTGTCGCCGACCGAGCGCGACGAGCGCATGGGCCAGACCGGCAAGACCGTCTGGCTGGTCGGCCTGCCCGGCTCCGGCCGCTGGCCGCTGGCCTATGCCCTCGAGCGGAAGCTCTTCGACCTCGGCCGCACGGCCACCGTCGTGGACCCGACCGGCGAGGACCTGCGCTCGATGGTCAGCGCCGCCAAGGCCTGCACCGACGCGGACCTCGTCTGCATCTGCGCCTTCCCGAGCCACTCGAAGGCCGACCGCGCCTACCTCCGGGAGCGCATCGGCAACGATCGCGTGCTCCTGATCTACGTGAACACCGACGAGGCGCTCTGCCGCGAGCGTCGCCCCGACGCCCGCTTCGACGGCTTCGAGGCGCCGAGCCACGCGGATCTCACCATCGCGCTCGACCAGGTCCGCATGGACGACGCCGTCGACATGCTCCTCGACCTGCTCCAGAAGAGCTGACGGAACCCCTCACCCTAGCCCTAGCCGACCCTCGCCCCTTTTTTCGGGGTCGGCCGGCACGGCTACGAAGGGTGAGGGACAGGGTGAGGGTGAGGGTCCTGGTCCGTTACATTCCACCATGGAGCGCGTAGGGATGCCGATGGATCGAAAGCCCACGTGGACGCTCGTGGGGGCCAGCCTCCTCGCCGCGGCGACCGCTCTCGCGCAGCCGCCGACCTTCGAGGCGTTGAAGCGCGAGATCTCGGCGCGCTATCCGGACGTGCCCTGGGTCGCGCCGGCGACCCTCGCGCGCTGGATGAGCCGCCCCGAAGACGAGCGGCCACACCTGCTCGACGTGCGGAAGCCGGAGGAGTTCGCCGTCTCCCACCTGCGCGGCGCGGTCCGCGTCGACCCGGACCACCCGGACCTCGATCGCATCCCGCGCGACGGCCGCCCGCTCGTCGTCTACTGCAGCGTCGGCTGGCGGAGCGGCACGCTCGGCGCCCTGCTCCGCGAGCGCGGCCACGAGCGGGTCTACAACCTGACCGGTGGCATCTTCGCGTGGGCCAACGAGGGCCGACCCGTCTGGGCCCGCGGTCGGCGCGCCCAGCAGGTCCACCCCTACGACGCCGAGTGGGGTCAGCTCCTCCGCGAAGGCTTGCGAAGCTCCCGCTGACCCTGTTCCGCTACGGGTCGTACTCGTACGCGACGCCGAAGGTGAGCACCGGTCCCGTGTAGAGGTTCTGCCGGTAGGCGACCGCCTGCTCCCAGTCGAAGGTGATCGCGATGGGTGTGTGCGGGACCGGGTAGGCGATGCCCGCGCCGACCGAGAAGAACTCGGTGCCTTCCCCGAAGATGAAGCCGGCGGCGACGTCGAGGTCGTCGGACGGCACCACCTGCAGGCGCGCTCGGATCTGGATGTAGAACATGTCGAGCAGGTGGTGGCCGAGCTCGCCGCCGACCTGCAGCTGGTTGGCGAAGCCACTGTTTCGCGCGTTGAGCCCGAAGTAGAGGTTGAACCAACCGTGAATGGGCGCGATGGAGCGCGAGAGCGCGACCATCGTCCAGGTGTTGTACTCGCCGTCGCCGGTCGGGAGGATCAGGTTGGCGCCGGTCTCGGTCTGCACCGTCGCGCCGCTGTCGCCGGTCGGGAACTCGGCGATGACCATCGCGGCGAGCTTCAAGCCTCGGCCGAGCTCGGTGCCGAGCTTGAAGCCGATCTGCAGATCGCCGACGCCGACGGCTCGGTTCGTGTTGGCGAAGTGGTTCACCTTCAGCGCCGGGAACGACACGATCGCGTTGAGGTGTTCGACCAGCCCGACCTCGCCGTAGAGGCTGAGGCTGTGCTGGGTGAAGCGCTCGCCGCGGTCCCGGAGGACACCGCCGAGATCCCAGTAGTCGTTGCTCGAGAAGTACGTGTACCCGAGCTTCGCGTAGACCGACCCGGGCGCGCGGGTGAAGGCGCTCTGTGCGCTCGCGCTCGCGGAGAGCGACGACAGGAGGAGCACGGCCCCGACGCCGAGGAGGCGCCGGGACCAGCGGGCGTGGCTCATCGCGCTTCGATGGGCGCGACGGCGAAGTTGATGGCCGCGGTGGGACACCAGATGATCGCGTGCGTGAAGCTGCTGGCCATGACGCCGGAAGCCTCGAAGACCATCGAGCCGGTGGCGCCGTTCGGCACGATGCCGACCGAGGGGGACACGGAGCTCGCGTCTTCCTCGAGCATCTCGGCGACGTTGCCCGAGCCGTTCGCGAGGCGAATCTCGGTGTCACCGGGGCCCATGCCCTGCGAGAAGTCCTCGCCGAGGGTGACGGTGATGCCGCCGCTCTCGTTGCGCGCGATCGAGATCGAGCCTTCCGCGCCCGGAGTGTCCGCGATCGTCTCGAAGGTGCCGGCGACGGTGCCGAGCTCCGCGACGCCGAAGTTGATCGCGGCGGTCGGACACCACACGACCGCATGCGAGAAGTCGCTCGGCATGATGCCGGCGGGGACGACGAGCTCGAGCTCGCCGGTCGTGCCGTTGGGGATGATCCCGATCGCATCCGAGACGGAGCTCGCGTCGGCGGCCATCTGGTCGCCGAGGTTCTCGTCCGACATGGCGAGGCGGAGCTCGGTGTCGCCGGGGCCCATCCCCTGCGCGAAGTCCGCGCCGAGGCGCGCGATGAGCTGACCGTCGTCGTTGCGTCCGAAGCCGACGAAGCCGCTCGCGCCGGGCGAGTCGGGCACGTCTGACAGCGTTCCACTGCGCAGCACGTCGAAGCCGCCGGCGGGCGCCTCGCCCATGTCCATGGACGTGCCGAGATCCATCCCGGTCATGGTGTCGGTGGTGCCGTCGTCGTCACCGCAAGCGATGGCGACGATCGAGAGAAGGCAAAGGGTTCTGACAAGCATCTGTGTTCTCCAATCTGGACTTCCGTTTTCGAAGTCGCCCCGCCTATGGAAGCCGATCGGATTCGTTACGCCGCTCTCGAGCTTCTTCTCGAGCTCCCTTCGAACGCTTCCTTGCGGGCCGTCGCAGGCGAACGGAAAATTCTCCGCGCGTCGAATCCTGGAGCGCGGTTCACGCCATCGACTGCGCGGCTCCACGCTCGGAGCTATGCTTCCGGCGTGGCTCGCGTGCTCGCATGGATGCTCCTCGCTTCGGCTGCGCTGACCGGCTGTGTCGAACGCTGTCCGTGTGGCGCGAAGACCAGCGACCCGTTCGAGCTGCACGATCCCAGCTTCGAAGGCACCCACCGACTCCCGACGGAGTCGTCCCTCGACGCCAGCCGCTGAGGAACACAGCACGGCCTCGGCCTGGCCATCGTCCGCGCGGTCGCCGAGGCCCACGGCAGCGAGGCCCGCTTCGAGGCGCCCTCGGATGGCGGGGCGCGCTTTGTCCTCGAATTGCCCCTCGTCTAGCTCACCGCTCGGGCTCTCGGGCTTCGATGGATCCGATGTGCTCTTGTTCTCGCACAAAGGCACGGAGAACACGGAGTTGCACAAAGGGTTGGTGGGACTGGGTGGGCGCCGCGGGGGCAGTCGACGCAACCCGACGCGCGAACTTCACGGTGGCGTCGAACCCCATGCAATTCCATTCCCCCCTTTGTGTTCCTTCGTGGTCTTCGTGCCTTTGTGCGAAAACAAGGGACCAACGGGCACAACGAAGCCCCCTCACTCGGCGCGACGGTAGACGGTGACGATTCGATAGGGCGAGGCGGGGTTTGCGTACGACCCCCAAGAACCTGAGGCTCAGGTCAGGACGTGATCGACCGGCTGGGCGAGGGGCGGGAGGTTCTCCTCGCCGAGGCGTTGCCGCAGGTTGATCTCGATCATGCGCGTGATGGCGCCGAGCGGGAGGTCGTTGGGGTCTTCGCCGAAGGGGTCCTCGATCTCGTCACCGACGGCGTCGAGGCCGAAGAACGCGTAGGACACGAGCGCGACGACGACCGGCACGAACTCGTGCACGTGGTTCACGAGACCGAAGGGCAGCGTGAAGCAGTAGACGAAGACGATCCGGTGGAGGAGCAGGTTGTAGCTGAAGGGGATCGGCGTGGCCTTGATGCGCTCGCAGCCACCCTGGACGCCGGCGAGCTCCGTGAGCGAGAGCTCGAGCACCTCGACGTGGATGGGGTGGGTCCAGCCCTTCTCCCAAGCCTCGCGGAACCGCTCGCCCATCGTCTGCAGGAGCGCGATGGGCCGGTTGAGCTCGGGGACGAGCTTCGCGATCTCGTCGTCGGAGAGGAACTCGTCGATCTCCTGCAGCCGGTCCTGACCACGGAGGTGCAGACGCAGCGCGTGCACGTACGCGATGACGCGGTAGACGGCCTCGCGGTGGAAGTCCGCGATCGCCTCGGCTTCACCTTCCTCCAGCGGTCGATCGTCGCGGAAGGGAGGTCCCACCAGCGTGAGGATCTGTCGGGTCAGCGTCCGGCTCGCGTTCACCACGCGGCCCCAGAGCTTGCGACCCTCCCAGAAGCGGTCGTAGCTCGTGTTGTTCCGGAAGCCGAGGAAGATGCCGAGCGCCAGGCCGATGAGCGAGAAGGGCGTGACCGTCAGGTCGGTGTGCAGCAGCCCATAGGTCTCGTGCAGGTAGGTGACCAAGGTGGCCACCAGCGTCACGGCGAGCAGCCGCGGCCAGATTCGAGTGAGGGCGCTACCGCGAAGGTAGACCAGGGTTCGGAGCCAGCTGGCCTTCGGATGGACGATCACGAGTTCCGCAGTTAGCGGATCCGTCCAGCCATTTGCAAGCCCCGATTCCGGTAACCGAAGTCACCGATTGGGGTTCATCAGTTGATGACGACGCCGGTCGCGGAGATCTGGAGGGTCTGCGCGGTGGCCAGCGCGCCCTCGCTCTCGAGGTGCTCGCGCTCGTCGGCGGAGAGCTCGCGGATGGCGACCTCGCCCTCGATGGTGGCGTGACGGCCCGAGACGTCCTTCGGCAGGAAGAAGGAGTGGCCGGCCATGGGCACGCGGATCGGCTGGACGCCCTCGGCGCGCATCTCCATCCAGCAGCCCATCTGCTGGCAGACGGCGGCGATCTCGCCCTCGGTCTTCACGGTCTGCCCGGCGTACGCGCTCGGGTCGCCGACGATGGTGGCCAGCGCGACCACATCGCGATCGGTCAGCGGATCGCCATAGCTGGTCGGCCCCTCGCCGGCCGGCTCGGTGCCCTCGGCGGCCTCGGCGTGGGCCTCGTGGTCCGCCTCGTCGGCGTGGGGAGCCTCGTGCTCGGCCTCGGCGCTCTCGGCGGCCTCGTCGGCCGGGGTCTCGGCGACGTCGTTGCTGCCGTTGCAGGCGATGGACGAGAGGAGCGTGACGAAGAGGAAGAACCGCATGATTCGGCCTATTAGCGCTCCGGTTCGGGGGCGGCAAATGGGTTGCTCACGGGGCGGCTCGGGGACGCTCGTGCCACCATCCGCCGGTGATCGAGCTCGACGCCGTGACCAAGACGCGAGGCGACCACGTGGCGCTGCGCGAGCTGAGCCTCGAGGTCGCCGAAGGCGAGCTGCTCGCGCTGGTCGGCGGATCGGGGTCGGGCAAGACCACGACGCTCGAGCTGGTCAACCGATTGCTCGAGCCGGACTCCGGCGTGGTCCGGCTCGGCGGCCGAGACGTCCGGGAGCGGGAGCCCGCCGAGCTGCGCCGAACCATCGGCTACGTCTTCCAGGGGGTCGGGCTCTTCCCGCACCTGAGCGTCGGCCGGAACGTCGGGATCACCTGCGAGCTGCTCGGCTGGGAGCGCTCGCGAATCGAAGCCCGGGTCGTCGAGCTCCTCGAGGCCATGGCGCTGGACCCCGAGCTCGCGAAGGCACTGCCGACCGCGCTCAGCGGTGGCCAACGGCAGCGGGTGGGCGTGGCGCGCGCGCTCGCCGCCGAGCCCGCGGTGATGCTCTTCGACGAGCCCTTCGGCGCCGTGGACCCGCCCACCCGCGACCGCCTCCAGCAGCTGATCGAGGAGCGGAAGGGTTCGTTCACGGGGCTCTTCGTGACCCACGATCTCGCCGAAGCCCTTCGGTTGGGCGACCGCGTCGCGGTCCTCCACGAGGGTGAGCTGCAGCAGGTGGCGACCCCCGACGAGCTCCTCGCGAACCCGGCCACCGACGCGGTCCGCGCCTTCGTCGAGGTCGGGCGAGCCGCGGCCGCGCGCTTCGGGAGCGGGCCGTGAGCGACGCCTGGTCCCAGCTCCCGGAGCTCCTCGCGGCGCACACCCGCCTCGCGCTCGCCTCGCTCGTCGTGGCGGTCGGGCTCGGTCTCCCGCTCGGCATGCTCGCTCACCGACGCCCACGCGTAGGTCGCGCGATCGTCGCGCTCACGAGCGTCATTCAGACGATTCCGGCGCTCGCGCTGCTCGCCATCATGGTGCCGCTCCTGGCGACGCTCCTCCTCCCGAGCATCGGTGCCCTCCCCGCGTTTCTCGCGCTGGTCCTCTACGGGCTCCTGCCGATCGTGCAGAACACCCTCGCCGGCCTCGAGGGCGTCGACGCACGCGTGGTCCGTGCGGCCCGCGGCGTGGGCATGACCGATCGGCAGCGACTGCGAATGGTCGAGCTCCCGCTCGCGCTCCCGGTGGTGATGGCCGGCATTCGCACCGCGACGGTCTGGACCGTGGGCATGGCCACGCTCTCCACGCCGGTCGGCGCGCCGAGTCTCGGCAACCTGATCTTCTCCGGGCTCCAGACTCGCAACCACGGCTCGGTGCTGGTCGGCTGCCTCGCGGCGGCGGTGCTCGCGTTGGTGCTCGACGGGCTGCTCCGACTCGCCGAGCGAGGAGCCCGCCCGGGCGGTGGTCGCGCGCGCGTGGTGTTCCCGCTCGCCCTCGTCGGGGCGATCGGGTTGGTCGCGATGACGCCGCTGCTCTCGAGCGCCGCGCGCAGCCCGCTGCGAATCGGCGCCAAGACCTTCACCGAGCAATATGTGCTCGCCGCGATCCTCGAGGACGCGGCCGAAGGCGCCGGAGCGGACGCGGAGATCGTGTCGTCGCTCGGCTCGACGGTCGCGTTCGATGCGCTGGCCGACGGGGCGATCGATCTCTACGTGGACTACTCGGGCACGCTCTGGTCGACGGTCATGGAGCGGCCGACCGAAGGGGTGAGCCGCGCCGAGGTGCTGAGCGGCACCGAGCGGTGGCTCCGCGAAGAGAAAGGGATCGAGCTGCTCTGTGAGCTCGGCTTCGAGAACACCTACGCGCTCGTCATGCGCGGCGACGAGAGCCTCGGTTCGATCGACGCGCTCGCGGCCCGCGCGCCCGAGCTGGAGGTCGGCGGCGACTACGAATTCTTCGAGCGGCCGGAGTGGCGCGCCCTCGAAGGGACCTACGGGCTCCGCTTCCGTGAGCAGCGGGCGATGGATCCCTCGCTGATGGTCGAAGCGCTCGCGCGGGGCGACGTCGACGTGATCGGCGCCTACTCGACCGATGGACGCATCGCGGTGCACGGGTTCGCCGTGCTCGACGATCCGCAGGGCGTGATCCCGCCCTACGACGCCGTGCTCCTGGCGCGCCCGGGGCTGACCACCGATCGGCCCGAGCTGGTGGCGGCGGTTCGCGAGCGCGTCTGCGGCGCGATCGACGCGCCGACCATGCGGGAGCTGAACCGTCTGGTGGACGCCGAGGGCCGCTCTCCGGCGGACGCGGCCTCGACCTTCCGCTGACGGAAAGGAAACGGGCCCCACCGCGATGCGGTGAGGCCCGTCGTCCGTCGGGGCTAGCTCAGTTGCCCTGAACCGCCTGGAGCTGGTCGCGGTACTGCTCGCACTCGGCCTGGTGCTCCATGGCGTAGCTCATCACGAGGCACTGCTGCACCTCGGGGGGAAGCGCGCCGCACTTCTCCATGAACTCGGCCTTCTTGGCCTCGTCCTCCTCGACCTCGCCGGTGCCACCGCCGAGCTGCTTCTTCATCGCGGCGACCATCTGCATGATGCCGGCGTAGGCCTCCTCGCAGGTGTCACCGCCACCGGCGGCGGCGGCGGGGGCCTCTTCCTCGGCCTCCTCGGTGGCCTCTTCGGCCTCCTCGGCGGCTTCGTCGGCGGCCTCTTCGAGGGCGTTGCCGAGACTCTCGGCCAGGGCCTCCGCTTCGGCCTGGGCCTCGGCCTCCTCTTCCTCGCTGGCGCCACAGGCGGCAAGGGGCAGAAGGAGGGCCGTCATCGTCAGTGCTCGTAGAATCTTCATCGTTTCTCCTGGATCAGTGAAAGCTGGGAAAGTCGCGGGCGCCGTATACCACCTCTACCCGCGGAGCCCGAACCTACGGTCGGGGCGCGCGAACCTTCCCAGGAACATCGCCCCGAGGCCACCCGTTCTGGTGATACCCCCTGTCGGGCGGATCCGACCCGCCCTAGGACCCGAAGATGCTCAAGCGACTGCTCGATGGAACCGACCTCGCCCAGCTCCGGGACATGGTCTCGCCGGCCTTCTTCGACGTGCTCCCGGCCCGGGAGCTCTGGCGTCAGGGGCGCCACCTCGCCGCTCGCTACCGCGACGAGCGAGCCTACGGCGAGGCACTGAGCCATCGGGCCGACTCCCTGCGAGCCGCCGGCCTCGGGGTCCACATCGGCGTCGTCGAGCCCCACGAGAGCGAGGCCATCGACGATCCGACCGCCCGAGGGGAAGCCCTGCTCCGCCTCTACTTCCATCAGGTCCTCACGCCCGGACCCGCGCTGATCGACCTCCGTCGCCAGCGCTTCGCGAAGCGGGGCGACGGCTACGTCTTCGACCCCAGCCGCATCACCGTGAACTGGGCCCCTGACTTCCGGATGGCGGTCCGCGCCATGTACGAAGGCTTCTATCGAGGGAACGACCGGCAGTTCGTGGCCGCGTTGGAGTCCCTCGGTCTCGGGAGCGCGGTGCAGACCTTCCGGGAGCAGTTCGGCGGCGGCGACCAACGAGCCGTCCGCTTCGAGATGAAGGCGTTCGTCGGCAGCTTCCACGAGGCCTTCGTCGCCTGTCGCGAGGCCGGTGACACCCTCCACCCGAACTTCCTCGGGTTGGGGATCACGCTGGCGTTCCTCTACGACCACCTCGAGTCCCTCGGTGGCGGTCCCTTCGACGTGCGGTCCGCCTACTTCGCCGCCGCCGGCGAGCCCGTCGCCGACGCCGCCTGAGCGCACCCGCATCGGCATCCGCTCGTGCTAGGAAGGGTGCGTGGCGGACGGGATCGAGGTGCGCGGTCTGCGAAAGCGCTTTGGACCCAAGACGGTGCTCGAGGACGTCAGCTTCTCGGTGCCTCCCGGTCAGATCTGCGGCTACCTCGGCGCCAACGGGGCCGGGAAGACCACCACCTTCGAGCTGCTGACCGGAGCCCTCCGACCGGACGAGGGGTCCATTCACGTCGCCGGCCACCCGGTCGCGGGAGACGCGATCGCCGCCAAGCGAGCGATCGGCTACGTCCCGGAGAAGCCCTCGCTCTACTCCTTGCTCTCGATCCGCGAGCACCTGGCGCTCATCTCCGATCTCCACGGGCTCGATCCCCGCGAGGCCGGCAAGCGGGGCGAAGCGCTGCTCGAGGAGATGGCGATTCGGGACGTGGCCAACCGTCCGGTCGCCTCCCTCTCGAAGGGCCAGAAGCAGAAGGGGCTCATCGTCTGTGCCCTGCTGAGCGACCCGCAGGTGCTCCTCTTCGACGAGCCGCTCGGTGGCCTGGACGTGATGGCGTCGAAGAAGCTGCGCGACCGGCTGCGCGCCCTGGCAGACGAAGGGCGCACCGTCTTCTACAGCTCCCACGTGCTCGACGTCGTCGAGCGTCTCTGCGACCGGACGATCGTGCTCCACGGCGGCACGATCGTCGCCGACGCCCCGACCGCGGAGCTCGCGGCGAAGGCGAAGAAGGGAACGCTGGAAGACGCCTTCCACGCTTTGGTCGGAGCCGCCGATGCGGACTGAGCTCGAGGGCCGCGCGTTTCGGGGGTTGGCGCGGACCTTCTGGCTCCTCGACCTGCGGGGCCAGCACTACGGTCGCGCCACGGGAGCCAAGGCCGGCGATCTGCTCCCGCCGCTCTTCTGGGTGGTCGGCCAGTTCCTGACCGTCTCGCTCCTCGCCACCCTGGTGCTCATCGGCCGGGTCGATCTCTACTTCTTCTGCGCGGCACACCTCGGCCTCGCCGCACTCCTCACCTTCTCCGCGCTCGTCGTCGAGCTCGACGAAGCGATCTTTCATCCGGCCGATCGACTCGCGCTGGCGGGCCGACCGGTCCCGCTGCGGACCTACGCCCTCGCGCGCTTTCTCAACCTCCTCCGCTACGTGGGGCTGCTCTCGCTGGCCCTCCTCCCCTTCCCGCTCGTCGTCGGCGCGTCGCTGCCCGAGGCCGGCCTCGCCTTCGTCCCCGGGTTCGTCGTCGCCTTCGCGATCACGCAAGTCGGCATCACCGCGCTGGTGGTGCTCCTGCGGGCGCTCGTGCAACGAAAGGGCGCCGACGGACTCCGCGGCGCGCTCGCCTGGGTGCAGATCCTCGCCATCCTCGGCCTCTTCTACGGGGGCCAGGCGATGGTCCGCCAAGGGAGCACGGCGATCACCGAGCTCGCGGCCAGTCGACCCGCGTGGCTCACCTTCACGCCGCCGGGCTGGTTGGCGGCCCAGCTCGAGGCGAGCGATCTCTCGGCCTTCGCGCGACTCGGGGGAGCGCTCGCCGCGGTCGCGCTCCTCGGCTGGATCGCCGCCGTCCGGCTCGCCCGCGCCTATGCCCACGTTCGCGAGGGCGGTCACCTCTTCGCCGTCCGCGAGCTGCCGGCCACCTCGGGCGCGCTCGGTGCCGCGAGCGGCAACCGCCCCGCACGCGCGGGACGCTGGCTCACCGGCACGCTCCTCTCGCGCGACCAGGACGTGAAGGCTCGAATCTGGCCCCAGCTGGCGCTCCCGGGCGCGGTGCTGGCCATGGCCTTCGTGGTCGGCCGCGCCGGTGACCCGTGGCAGCACGTCGACGGACTCGAGCTCACCCTCGCCTTCCCGGTCGTGCTGATCGCGGTGATCCCGCACCTGGTGCTCGCGCTGCGCTACGGACGTGATCCCGAGGCGTCCGCGCTGCTGGAGCTCGCGCGGCTGCAGCACCCCGCCGCGTTCGACGCCGGCGTGCGTCGGGCGCTCTTCCTGCGCGTGCTGGCCCCGGTCTTGATCGCATCGGCGGTCGCGTACGGCATCGCCTGGCGTGACCCGCTCCACGCGCTGGCGCACACCACGCTCCTCGCGGCCCTCGCGCTCGCGACGCTCTCGGTCGCGCAGCGCTCGCTGCTGCGTGAGGTCCCCTTTCGGCGATCGCCCCAGCGCGGGCTGGTCCACGGGAGCGCCGTGCTCGTGTCCGGCTCGATGGGTGCGCTCGCGAGCGCGCTCATGGTCGGCTACTGGCGCCTCGCGGGTGATCCCGAGGCGCTCGCGATCGGGCTCGGTGCGGTCGTCTCCGTGGCGCTCCTGGTGAGCTGGATCGGCGGTCGCCGATGAGCGCCTCGTTCTTTCGTGGACCCCGCGGGCTCCGTCGGCTCTTCACCATCGTCTACGTCGGCGCCGTCGTGGTCGCCGAGGTCATCGTGTGGCAGCGACCGGCGCTCGAAGGCTTGGTCCATCAGGGCGTCGCGACTCCGTCGGACGACACCCTCGAGTCGATGCGCGCCGCCCAGCGGAGCGGCGAGCTCGGGGAGGTCGATCTGGACGAGCTCTACGCCGCCTACCTGCGCGCGTCGGAGCCGGAGCGCTTCGACCGGCTACCCGCCCTCGCGTTCGACGCGGACGGAGCCGGCATGGCCGCCCGCGTACGCCAGACGATGGCCGCGGGCTCGCCGACCCAGCGCCTCCGGGCCGCCGAGTTCGCGCGGCGCTCGTGCCACGACGAGGGGCGCGCGGCGCTCGAGTGGGGAATGGACTGGAATCGTCGGGTTCGTGAGTTAGACTCCGGCCTCGAACGAGCTCTGGAGCAGGCCGATTGCTCCCACAGAGAGGGGACGCGATGACGAACGAACATCAGGGTGGAGGCCAGCAGGGCGGCGGCCAGCAGGGCGGTGGCTACGACGGCGGCGACTACGGTGGTGGTGGCGGTTACCACTACGACGATGGCGGCGCGGGCGCTGGTGGCGGCGGTGGCGGCGGCGGCAACTGGGGATGGCTGATCTTCATCCTGATCTTCGGTGTCGGTAACCTCATCCTCTATCTGACCACCGGCATCTTCTTCATTCCGATTCCCCGCAAGTAGCTCGACCCTGAGCGTTCGAAGCGAGCCAGCCCAGCCCCGTCGGTGGCTGGGCTTCCGCTGGCCTGCGGCCGTCGCCGACGCGGCGTGGTCCACGGCGACGTTCGGCGAGCGGCTCACGCGAGGGCGCCGATGGCTGGGCTGGGCGTTGCTCGCCGGCGTCGGGCCCTTGCTGGTCGCCGCGCTGGTCGGCGGCTGGTGGCACCAGATCGCGAGCGCCCTCCTCCTCGCGCCCGCGCTGCTGGGGATGGCCAAGGCGGACCGTACCCGGGCGGGCATCGGGATGGTGCTGCTCGCCTACGTGGCGCACTGCGCGACGGCGATCAGCTTGGCCTACCACCTGCCGGCCGTGGCGACCGGCCTGCTTCCCGACGGCGCGGAGTACTGGGCGAAGCAGCAGGTCTGGATCCGCACCGGCGAAGACCCCGAGTACGTGCTCGCCAACTGGGTCCCCGCGCACGGGCAGCTCTACGTGGTGGTCGTCGCGCTGAGCTACCTCTCGCTCGGCCTGCTGCCGCTGGTCCGTGGGTTCTACGAGGTCGACCTCATGAACTTCTACGTGGGCCGGATGCTCGCGGAAGGGGACGGCTCGATCGTGTCGCTCCTGGTCGGCTGGCACCCGTGGTCGGTGATGCGTGGCATCTGCTACGCCTTCGTCATCTTCGAGCTCGCGTCGTACAGCCTGGAGCGGATGACCGGCCGGGTCCTGAGCACCGCGCGACGGCGAAAACAACGCTGGGCGCTGGGCGCCTTCTTCTTCCTCGCCGACTGCGTCGTGAAGATCGTCACCCTCGACACCGTGCGGGGAGCCCTGGCGGTCCACCTCGGGGAGCCTTAGCGTTCTGCTCATGCAACCGCCTTCCCTCGGACCGAAGGATCTCGTCTACTACGGCGCCTTCATGGGCG
Organism: Deltaproteobacteria bacterium; assembly: GCA_017644045.1. GTDB lineage: Bacteria > Myxococcota_A > Polyangia > Polyangiales > Houyiibacteriaceae > UBA1660. Next base: position 291,214 of record JAEPMI010000003.1, on the reverse strand, counting down.
GCACGATCGCCGGCTACTTCGTGCTCACCCAGTTCCTGATCGGCGGCATCGTCCGTACGATCGGCGCCATCGCCATCGGCTGGGCGCTCGGCTTCGCGGTCGACCGCATCATCGGCCGCGGCAAGCCCGACGAGTAGACCATCGCGCTGAAATCGTTGGGCTTCTACGGTGCCTTCACGATTCTTTCGAACGCTTCAGGACTGCTTAGGAAACCGGGCGTCTCTCCTCATGAGCCGGCGAGGTGGCTGGCTCGAGAAGGAGAAACGCCCATGTCCATCACGACCCTACTCAGCAACGTCCCGAACCTCGTCAAGGTCCTCTCGCTCTCGGCGGCCGTCGGCACCGGTGGTGCGATGGCGCTCACCGACGCGCCGAGCCCGATGGACACGACGCCCATCGTCAGCTCGACCCCCACGGTCTCCGCGGAAGAAATCCGTGACCTCGTCCCCGAGCCGACCTTCGAGATCGCGTCGACCAGCGAGATCGCCGAAGCGATGGCCAACACCTCGCTCGCCGACGGCGTCGCCGTCGAGGTCGAGGACGCGCCCGCCGCGACCGCCATCGCGGACGATTGCGACCATGAGCGAGGCCCCCGCCACGCGACCGGTCTCGACCGGGCCGAGGCCCGCGCCAACGCGCACGCCGCCGGCGGCCACGCTCGAGCCCGCGCCGCCCACGCCGCGAACGAAGCTCGCCGCGCCGAGCGTGGAGCCCCCGGTAGCCGCGGTAGCGCCGAGGCCCGAGCGGAGCGCAACGCCGAGCGCGGCGAGCGCTCCCGCGGCGACGACGCCCCCGGCCGCGCCACGGCGGCGGGCAAACGCGAAGGCCGCGGCCGCCACTGACCACTGACGTCTCCTCCCTCCCCGGCACGGCGCCGGCGGGCAATGGTGCCCGCCGGCGCTGGTGCGTTTCGAAAGCAACGAAAACGTGGCATGTCGTCGCCGTGGCTCACGAAGTGAAGGGCTCCTTCTTCGTCATCGCGCGGAAGCTCCTGCGGGAGCGCTACGCCGATCGCGAGAAGGAGTTCATGGCCGCGCTCGGCCCCGAGGTCCGCGCCACTTACGAGGACACGCTCGCCAGTGAGTGGCTCCCGGAGGAGCACCTACAGGAGATGCTCGGCGCGCTCCGTTCCGTGGTGGCCCGCGGTGAGGCGGTCCGCTTCGAGACGCTGCTCGAAGAGTCGGTCGAGATGGGCGTGCACAGCTTCTTCACCGCGCTGCTCAGCCTCGCGAGCGCGGGTTTCGTCCTTCGGCGGATCCCGGTGCTCTGGAAGCTGATCCGTCGCGGCGGCTCGCACGTGAGCGTTCGAAAGCACCCCGAGGGGACGCTGGTCTGCTACCAGGCCTTCCCCTACTTCGACGACCCCGTCTACGAGGCGCTCACCCGCGCGAGCATTCGCGTGCTGCTCCGGCTCACCGGCGAGAAGGGTCAGGTCCGAGTGGTGCACCGGACGGAGCGCCAGCTGCACATCCTCGGCGTGCATCGTTAGCCATCGGTCTCCCGGCGGATCGAGGCATCGAAGACGAACGGGCCGAAGGGCAGGAACGCGGCCACGATGCCGAGCACGCAGCGCTTCCACGACCACCCGCGGGCCGGGCCGACCTGGAGGATCAGCGACACGAGCAGCACGAAGAGCGCGCCGTGCACGATGCCCGTGTAGCGAACGGCCATCGGCTGCTCCCAGACGTACTTCAGTGGCATCGCCACGAAGAGGAGCAGCAGGAAGGAGAGCCCTTCGAGAAAGCCCACGATCCGGAGTACGCGCAGTCCCATCGGACCGGGAGCGTAGCCGAAGTCGGCCGACGCTGGCGGCGAGGCTGGACGCTCGCCACACTTCTTCACATGCGCTGGTCCCTCTGGCTCCCGCTCTTGGCGGTGCTCGCGTGCGGCGACGACGCCGAATCCGCGCTCCAGGTCGGCGACGCGCGCTCCTACCCGGAGGCGGACCCGCTCTTTCGCGCGGACCCGCGTTGGCTCGGCGGGGACGGTGCGCTCTCGGTCCCCCTCGACGACGAACGCGCGCTCTGGCTCTTCGGCGACTCTTTCGTGGCGACCTCGGATGCCAGCGATCGCCGCGAGTCCGAGATGGTGCGCAACACGATCGCGATCCAGACCGGTCGCGACCCGCGCACGGCCAGCATGAGCTTCCACTGGCGCACCGACCCCGACGGATCCCCGGCGCCCTTCTTCGCCGACCGCGGAGAGCGCTGGTTCTGGCCCGGTCACGGCGTGCGGGTCGATGGCGGACCGCTCGTGCTCTTCCTGATGGGTGTGCGAGCCGCCGAGGGCGGCCTCGGGTTCGAGGAGGCCGGGTATCGCGTCGTGATCATCGACGATCCCGACGTCGATCCCGGCGCCTGGGAGCCGCGATGGGTGGTGCCCACCGAGCTCGCCGCCGATCCGGACGCGTCCGTCGGAACCGCGGTGGTGCGCGAGGGCGAGTACCTCGTCGCTCTCGTCAACGCGCTCGGGGCACGCCACGTGGGATGGCTCGCGCGCTTTCGCACGACCGACCTCGTCGCCGGGGTCGCCGAGCCCGAGTGGTGGACCGACGACGGCTGGGCGAGCGGCACGTCACTCGGTGATTCCGCGCCGGCGACCGTGCTCCCCGACGCGGGGCCGGAGGCGTCGCTCCATCGCGACCCTTCCGGCACCTGGGTCCACCTGATGAGCCGGGGCTTCGGTGGCACCGACCTGGTGGTCTCGACGGCGCCGGCGCTCACGGGCCCTTGGAGCTCGCCCATGCGCGCGTTCACCCCACCGGAGTCGAGTGGACCGGACCCCTTCGTCTACGCCGGCAAAGCCCACCCATGGCTCGACGCCGACGGAGGACTGCTGGTGACCTACGCGACCAACAGCTTCGAGTTCGGCGACCTCTTCACCGAGGAGGGCCAGCGCGATCTCTACTGGCCACGCTTCGTCCGACTGACTCTGGAGCCGTGAGGTCGCGCTCGACGCTGAGGCGTCACCGGCACGACGCCGGTCGTCACGTTCGCGACACGGCTCCAACATTCGCCGCGGTCACGCTCCGCGCTCATGAGAGCTGCCTCGCTGGCCATTCTCGCCATCTGCTCGTTCGGCTGCGCCCGGTCCTTCGAGGTCGAGCCCGCACTCGAGCTCGACGCGGCGGTTCCCGACTCCTGCGCCATCCCGGCTCCAGCGCCGGTTCCTTCCGCCGGATGCCCCGCCGTCGATGCGCGTTCCCTCGTCGTGGTCCGCGGCTCGGTCACGGCCGACCAGACCTGGTCGTGCGATCACCGCTACGTCCTCGAAGGCGACGTCCTCGTGGAAGGCGCCACGCTGACGATCGAGGCGGGTGTGAGCGTACGGTCCGAGGGCGGCTCGCTGGCGTCGTCGACCGGACGGATCGAGGCCCTCGGGACGGCGACGGATCCGGTGGTCTTCCAGGGCGTCGCGATCGCTCTCCTCGGCCGCGCGCCCATCGACGCGCCGGACGGGGTGAGCACGCTCGAGGGTCGTCCGTACGGCGGCGTCGACACCACACACGATTGCGGAACCCTGCGCCACGTGCGGATCGAGCAGAGCGCTCTGACGCTGGCGGGGTGCGGCGCCCACACCGAGGTCGACTTCGTCCAGGTGCACGGGAGCCCGGGCGACGGTCTCTCGATCCGAGGCGGCACGGTCTCGGTCGCGCACGTGGTCTCGACCGACAGCGCCGAGCAGGGCATCGACTGGAGCGAAGGCTGGCGAGGTGACGGGCAGTTCATCATCGTTCGACAGGCACCGAGTGGCGGCGCCGCGCTCGAAGGCAGCAGCCGGCCCGAGCTCCCCGACGACGCACGACGATCGGCGCCGCGGCTCTGGAACACGACCTTGGTGGGCCAGTCCGACCATCACGCGATGCACTTCCACGGCGGCACCGCGGGGTCGATCCACAACGCGATCGTCACCTCCTTCTCGGCGCGCTGCGTCCGGCTCCATGGCCTCGACGCCGTCGAGCAAGCGAACGTCGGGAAGCTGGTGCTCACCGAGAACCTCCTGAACGACTGCGGCGGGGAGCTCTTCGAGGTCGACGACCCCGACGACGCCAGCGTGACCTTCACCGGCGAGTGGGCCACGCGGAACACCTTCGACGTCGACCCCGCGCTGCCCGGCGCCACCCACCCCACGCGCCCCGATTTCCGTCCGGCCGCTCGTTCGATCGCAGCAGAGCTCGGTGTCGCGCCGAGCGAGGGGCTCGACTCCCGAGCCGCCTTCCTCGGCGCGATCGAGCCCGACTGCTGGGACTGGACCGCGGGCTGGACGGCCTACCGCTAGCGGAAGCGGAAGCGCCGACCGTGGCGCCGGTCGCAATGACGTCGGGGACGCCAATGCCATCGCCGTGCGCGCTTCCACGGCGTCGCAGGGAACGCCGCCGGCCCGGTCCACGCGGTCTGGAGCTCACCGGCCACGCCCATCTGAACCAGCGTGCCGTGCCGGAAGGGTGAGACCCCGTGAGCGCCGAGGGCGCGTGTCGTCTCGATCTGAGCGGCGAGGTCCACGCCCGGACGGAAGGCGTCCAGGGTCACGCCCAGCAGGCGCTCGCCATCGTAGGCGTCCCGCTGTTCGGCGAGGCGGTCCGCGAACGCGACGGGGTCGTCCGTGTAGATCTGCGGGAGCACCCCGTCGATGTGCCGGCCACTCAGCCACTCGGGCCAGTCCTGGTAGTTGAAGCGCACCGCGTCGCCGAAGCGCCCGATCGGGTAGGCGAGCAGGAGCAGCTCGGGGTCGATGTGCTCGAGCCGGCGGTGAATGGCCCCGACGGTCCGGGTGATCGCGTCCTGCCGGAAGGCGATCCAGTCCTCGTCGTAGGGGTCCGGAATGGAACCGCAGCGGCGCCAGTGCTTCCGGTTGAACGCGCGGATGGCGTCCGGGTGGTAGCCGAAGTCGCGGTTCGTCCGCGTGAACGAGGTCTGTGGGTAGCGGATGCGGTCGAGGATGACGCCGTCGATGTCGTAGTTGGTGGCGATGTCGCCGACGACGTCCTCGAGGTAGTCGCGGACCTCCGGCAGCGCCGGCTCGAGCCAGAGTCCACCCGGGTCGTCGGCGGTCGTCTGCACGTGCGGTGTGCCGCCTCCCCAGGCCCACGTGCGCCACTCCGGGTGCGTGTTGGTCACGTGGCTCGGGTCCGCCACCGAGTCGTCGCCGTCGGTGACCAGGTGGGTGTTCACGTAGGCGAAGACCTTCAACCCGCGCTCGTGGCCGAGCTCCACGAACGCGTCGAGCACGTCCACGTCGCCGACGGCGGCGTTCCTCGGCTCGGCGTTGCGATAGCGCCGGCTATCGCGGTTGGGCACGTAGGTCGCGTCGCCCCGATAGCGCGCGTGGACCGCGACCGAGTTGTACCGGCGCAACACCAGGTCATCGACCATGGACTCGATCGCGCCGAGGTCGTCGACGTCGTCGAAGACCGTGACCACCGCGAGCCGGATCTCGGGGGCGTCGTCCGTGGTCGGCGCGACGCCGGGAACGAAGCGGACCGCGTCGGCGATGACCACGGTCCCCTCGGGCGCGCAGCCGGCGGCGTCCAGCGTCACCGACGCGACGCCGGTCGCGTCGACCATCACCTGTCCGATGTCGACCCAGGCGGCATCGGTGAGCTGCTGGTTCACGCGGTGCTCGCTCGTCGTCGCGCCCGACTCGAGCACGTAGCGAGCGGAGGTCGCACGGTTGGTGCCGGCGCGGAAGAAGACCTGCGCGTCCCAGGGTCCGGCCGCCAACCCCTCCGCGTGCCAGGTCGCGCTCCGAGCCGAGCCGCTCGACGCATAGCGGTAGTGCCCACCGGCGTAGCCGATGCCACCGCTGACGGCCCAGCTGCCCGTCTCGACGAAGCGTGGGTCGGTGTCGTCGATCACCTCGCTCGGATCGGCGGCGACGAGCTCGAGATCCGACACGAGGACGTAGGCGCCGTTCCAGAAGCCGGAGCTTCCGTTCCAGGCGCCGGAGCTCACGTCGGTGCCGAGCGCGATCATCAGATCGTCGCCGGCGCTCGCGTGGATCTCCGCCGTGAGCAGCACCTGTGGTCCGTTCGCCGTGTCGTCGGCGCTCGTCAGACCCTCGTAGCTCGCGAAGGACGCCACGCCGGGCATCGCCGTCGACCCGGGCGCGCGGTGCGCGACACCGGTGGCCGCGCCGAGCTGGAACGCGCGAATGCCGTCGAACGCCGTCGCCTCGCTCTCGACCACGTGGATGGTGGCGCGCACGTGGTAGTCGCCGTCCGCCGGGATGGCTCCCTCGAGGATGGTGTAGACGCCGTTGGTGAAGCCACCGTCGTCGATGCGCATGACGCCACCACCGGCAGCGCTGGGAGTCCCGAAGGTGTTGTGCGTCGCGTCGTACCAGACGCCGCTCACGCCCGATGGGTCCGGGTGGTTGGCGGCGGTGACCGTTCCGAGGTCCACCATCGTCAGCGCGCTCGCGACCGAACCGACCGGCGGTGCGGCTCCCTCACAGCCGACGATGGCCGCCGCCAGACCACAGAGCATCCCGAGTTGGTTCCGATTCATGTCGCTCACTCCCTTCGCCGACCTCCGCCGACCCAACACACCTCGTCCGTCGCGGCGGACCATCGTTCAGAGCCCGGCGATCCCGGAGCCGTAGCCAGAGAGCGCGCCATCCTCGAGCGTCCACGCGCCACTGAAGGGGATCCCCGAACCGCTCCCGAGATGGACGAACACTCCCCCCGCCCCTCCCGCACGGAGCGGCGTCCCGAGCGCGATGTCGTCGTATCCGTCGCCGTCGATGTCACCGACGCCGGCGACCATCAGCGGCCGATTGACCTCGTTGCCGACGCTCGACCCGATCGCGCGCGGGTGAGTCGTCGAGAGCCCGGCGGGCGTGGAGGGCAGCCCCCCTGCGCTCCCGTGGAACACGTAGGCGTATCCGACGAAGCCGTCGGCCACGAGGGTCTGCGGCGTGGGCGCGAGCACGACCACGTCCCCCCGCTCGTCGCCGTTCACGTCGCCTGCCGCGGCCACGTAGGCGCCGAAGTCCTCGGCATGGCGCGTCGTGACGCCACCGCCCGGGTCCCCGGGCTGCTTGCGCAGGATTCCCGCCGCCGTCGGCGCGATGCCGCCAGCGCTGCCGTGATAGACGAAGACCGAGTGCCCCTCCGGCGCGCCGACGGCGACGTCGGGGTGGCCGTCACCGTTCACGTCGCCGACGCATGCCACGGCGGCTCCGAAGCCGTCGCTCTCCGGCCCGGGGTTCAGCGTGGCGGAGGTGCTCGGGCCGCTCTCCGATCCGTAGAAGACTCGGGCGGCTCCGTCCGCCCCGACGATCACGTCGGCGTAGCCGTCCGCATCGACGTCGCAGGCCCCCGCGACCGACCGACCGAAGCCGGCCGGGTGGCTGCCCGGGATCGGGGTTCCAGTGGTGCCCAAGCCCGTCGCGCTGCCGTAGTGGATGCTGGCGCTCTCGCCATCGGCGTCGCCCACGATGACATCGGCGTACCCGTCGCCATCGACGTCTCCGGCTCCGTCGATCGCGGCGTTCGCGCCGACGCTCAATCGGGCGTCCGCCGTCGTGGCGAGGAGCGTCCCCGGGAGTCCGCCCATGCGACCGTGGAACACCAGCAGCTCGCCGTCGGTGCCGAAGCCGAGATCGGCGTAGCCGTCGCCGTTCACGTCGCCGATGGCGTGCACCGAGCGCCCGAGCCCGCTGCCGCCCGAGAGCCGAACGTCCGGCGGCGGCGAGGCGCCCGCGGGTCGACGACCGTGGTAGCCACGCCCGGCGGACGACGTGGGCGCGGCGGCGAACACGTCCGCGAAGCGATCGCCGTTCGGGTTGGGAAGCGATCCCCAGCTCGCCGTGGTACCGACGCTGACGGCCCCGCGAACGGCAAACGCCCACACGGGGCTTCGCTCGCTGCCGGGCACACCATCCGCCAGACCCGTGAGTCGGAAGTGGAACACCCGCGAGGTCAGGCCCGGATCGGGCGGGACCAAGGTGGTCACCGACTCGCCTTCGACGTCGAGGGTCTCGAGCACGTCGGTGCAGCCGCGGTCGCGGCAGATCTCGACTCGCGCACCGGTCGCCGGTGCCGTGAGCGCCCACCGGATCTCGACGTTGGGCGACGTGACGAAGGCCGACGACGCGGGCCCGAGCGGTCGGGGCGCCGGCGCATCGACGGCTTCCCCCATGTCGTCCGTGCCGAGATCCGGCGGCGGGCCGAGATCGTCGGTCCCGAGATCGCGCGCACCGAGATCCGCCGTGGTGAACGCATCGCGCCCACCGGCGTCCGTGGGTGCGCTCATGTCCACGGTGCCGGAGTCGACGCCGGTCGTGTCGGTCTCACCGTCGTCGCCGCAGCCGGCGAGCAGGAGGACTGCCACGAAGGTACGAATCGGTCGGGTCATGTCGGTCGCTCCTCGGGGTCGATGGTCGAGATCGGCTCGCGGCACGCGAGGGCCGCGCCGTGGCCGGCGGTGTCGGACTGCGTGACGATCGTTCCGGTGCGGTCCAGCGAGTCGTCCGCGTGGCGGTAGAAGCTGAAGCTCCGCGAGCCGGGCGCGCCGACGACGGCGTCCGCGGATCCGTCGCCGTCGAGATCGCCCGGCCCCGCGAGCGCGGCGCCGAACGCCACCTGACCCACGGGCGAGTAGCTGACCGCCGCTTCGTCGATGCCGCCGTCGTCGGCCCCTCGGAAGAGCAGCGCGGTGCTGCCCGCGGGACCGCCGCTCATCCAATCGTCGAACCCGTCCTGGTCGGCGTCACCGATGCCGACCAGCGTTCGGCCGAGATCCACACCGGTGGGCGCGGCCCAGGCCTTCTGCGCCTCGTCGGCGACACCGCCATCGGGCTGGCCGGGGTGGAGGAAGACGGCGTCCGTGGACGCCGCGGCCTCGGGGGCGCCGACGAGCAGGTCCCCTCGGCCATCGCCATCCACGTCGACGCCGCCCGCGAGGCTCGCGCCGAAGCGAGCGACCGCCGCACCGGAGAGGACCTGTGCGTCGGAGGGCCCGCGAGTTCCGCCGGCGGCCGCGTCCCCGGCGAAGACCCAGACCTGCCCCACACCGGGCGCACCGACGGCGATCTCGCCGAAGCCGTCGCCGTCCACGTCGCCCAGCGCGGCGATGGCCGCGCCGGCCTCCGACGATCCGTCGCCCTCGATCGTGAGGTCGGCGTTGGTGTCCGGGGTCGCGCTGCCGAAGTACACCGAGACGGTCCCCGCCTCCGGTGCGCCGATCGCGACGTCCGCGTACCCATCGCCGTTCAGATCGCCGGCCGAGGCGACCGTCTCCGCGAACCCGGAGTCCGGCGAGCCGACGAAGGTGATCGGGCTGGTGGTGAGCCCGGAGGGGCCGCCGCGATAGAGGTACGCGCGCCGGATCCCCGGAGCGCCGACGACCACGTCGCCGAAGCCATCTCCGTCGACGTCGCCCGCCGCGGCCACCGACACCCCGAAGCGCGCGCCACTGGTCTGGCTGAGCGCCCCCGGGACGAGCACCGGCGCGCCCCCCTGCTGCCCGCGGAGGATGCGAACGCTGTCGGCGTCGCTGCCCACGGCGATGTCGGCGAAGCCGTCACCGTCGATGTCGTTGGTGCCGCCGTAGGCGGTGTCCGCCGCGCGGTCGACCGCGGGCAGCGTGAAGCTCCAGGTCACGCTCGGAGTCGCTCCGGTCGCCCCGGAGCGGCGGCCGAAGAGGCGGTACCAGCGGCGGCGCGAGTCGGTGGGGGCGAGGGCGACCTGCAACCGGTGCTCCTCGCCCTCGACCGGCTCGAACGCCTCGACGTCCACGCAGTCGGGGTCGCGGCACACCTGCAGGTAGGCACCGCTCACGCCTCCCGCGTTCCGCCAGCGGAAGGTCGGCCGCAGCGAGCTCACCCGCGAGAGGTTCGGCGGCCAGGTCGGGCGGGGCGGCTCGACATTCGGACCCTCCGCGCAGCTCCCGCCGTCGATCTGGAACCCCGGGTCGCACACGAAGCCGCAGCGGTCGCCGTCGCACGAAGGCTGACCGTTCGCGGAAGGCGAGGGACACGGTTCGCACGAGTCGCCGCAGCTCTCGACGGCGAAGCGGGACACGCACGCCTCCCCGCAGACGTGGTCGTCCTCCATGCAGCTCGCGCCGCAGACCCCACCGGCGCAGACCGCTTCGCCACCGGTCGGTGCATCGCAGGCCTGGTCGCAGCCGCCGCAGTGGTCGGGGTCGCGGTTCGTGTCGACGCATTCGTCGCTGCAGATCGCGGTGCACACGATCGGCCCCATGTCGCCGCGCTGCACCGCTCCCGCGTCGCTCCCTTCGTACTCCGGGAGGTCGGTCCGGGCGTCCGGTTCGCAGCCCGATAGGCCGCAGCTCTCACCCGTGGGGCACCGCCGCGCATCGGCCGCCAGGCAGCGGGCCGCGAGCACGATGTCGAGCAGGAGGGTCTTCTCCGGCACGTAGCTCGCCTGCGCCCGCTTGGTGAAGATCACCGAGCCATCGGGCGCGCGGGCGTCGACCTCCACTCGAACCGTGCCGTCGCGCCGACGGTCGGGGACCAGGCCGATCTCCGTGGGCAGGAGGATCGCGGAGCCGGCGCTCCCGAGCTCGTAGACCTGGTCGTGATGCGGCTCGGCGATGCCTTCGCTGAACACGCGAATCGCGATCGAACCGAGCTCGCCGGCCGGTCCCTGGGTCATGTCGCTGCGGACCTGCACGATGAGCTGCGTGCGCGCGCGAGTGCAGGCCGGCACGACGAAGGCGAACGCCAACAGCAGCGCGAGCGTCCTCATCGGCTGCTCCCGAGGGCCGTGGTGACAACGCCGAGGGGCGGCTGCAGTGGGTCCTCCGTGCGTGGGTTCCGCGCGAAGTAGCCACCGACCCCCGCCGCCGCGCCGACCAGGATGGCGGCGACGATCGTCAGCGCGATGGTGCGTCTCCTGCGCTTCGGCTGAACCGAGAGGCTGAGCGAGAGCGTCTCGTTCTCGAGGATCTCGACCTCGGCCCGCTCCACGTCGCCCCGGTGCTCGGCCTCCACCTCGTGCAGCCCCACCGAGAGCGAGAGCGTCCGGTCCCCGGTCCCGAGCGGCCGACCGTCCACGCGGACCTCCGCCTCGTCGGGCGAGACGTCGACGGCCAGCTCGCCGCTGTGCTCGGCGCTCTCGAGCGAGAGCTGCACCAACGTGTCGCTCCCCGCGCCGACCTCGAAGGTCTGGTCCGCGTCGAGGTGACCCGCCGCGGTCGCGCGAACCCGGTGCGTGCCCGGGTCGAGCTCCAGCCGCTCCGTGTCGCGCGCGACGGGCTGCCCATCGATCTCCACCCGCGCGCTCGCGGGCGCGATGTCCAGTCGGACCCGGCCGAGGCCCGCGCGCATCGAGCGCATGTAGCGGCGCGCCTCGTCCACCCGGGCCGGGTCGCCGGAGTCGCCGACCGCCACCAGGTAGCGCTCGAAGGCGTCGATGCCATCCACGTATCGCCGCACCGCGCGATAGGCGAGGCCGAGGTTGAAGTGAATCGACGCGGTCGCGTAGAGCTCGCGCGCTTCCTCGAGGGCCTCGATCGCCTCGTCGTGCTCCTCGGCGGCGAGGTGCTCCACGCCCTCGACAAAGAGGTCCCGCGCACGCTCTCGCGCTCCCTGGGCTTCCACCGTGCTGCTCGATGCCACGAGGGCGAACACGAGCGCGCTCCATCCAGCGAACCTCATCGGACCTCCACCTCCACGCCGGCGCTCTCGACGCCTCCCCGGTCGATCGCCGACACCGCATAGGTCCCGGCCGCCAGCGCGACCGCCGTTCGGCCCACCGGCTCCCATCGCTCGAGCACCCAGTCCGCTCCCTCCGCCCGGTACACCGCGTAGCCGCGAATGGCGGGGGACGAGTGCGCGAGGGTGATCCCACCCGGCACCGGGCCCACGTCGGGCGGCTCGACCGTCGCGTCGTAGCCGGGCACCCGAGGCGGACGCGCCGGTGTCGCGTAGACCGAACGCAGCATCGTCTCGAGCTCTGCGTTGAGCGAACCGAGCCGGAACCAGGTCTGGCCCGCGGCGCGCTCGCCTTCGCCCCGAGTGAGCGCGACCTGCATCGCGAACTCGTCCGGCGTCCATTCGGGGGCCGTCCCGATGCGGTAGAGCCCGAGGCTCGGGATCACCGGACGCTCGGCGGTCGCCACGCTCGCCCACCAGTCGACGAGCGGTCCGAAGGGCTGGCCGCTGCTGGTCGTCGGCCAGTAGAGCTGCGGCGCGATGTAGTCGACCCAGCCCTCCTCGAGCCAACGCCTCGAGTCAGCCGCGAGGACTTCGAACGCGTCGAGGCCGACGATCCCGGAGGGCATGCCCGGTCGGTAGATCCCGAAGGGCGCCACGCCCCATCGGACCCAAGGCGCGACCGCCTCGAGGGCGGGGTCGATGCTGGCGATGAGCGCGTTGACGTTCTCGCGCCGCCAGTCGCTCTTCCCGAGCGCGCCCCCGCCGGTCAGGTAGGCGGAGTAGTCGTCGTCGTCCGGGAAGGGCTCGGAGGTCGGGTAGGGATAGAAGTAGTCGTCGAAGACGACGCCGTCGATGTCGTAGCGCTGCGTGATGTCCACGAGCACGTCGCGCACGTGAGCGCGGACCGCGGGGTCTGCGGGGTTCATCGTGACGCCGGTCCCGTAGGGCTCGGCCGCGTCCGGGAACCGGTTCACCGGATGGAGGGGGTCGGGCGTGCTGGTGGCGCTCGTCAGACCGCGAAAGGGGTTGGCCCAGGCGTGCGCTTCGAGACCGCGATCGTGCGCCAGCTCGATCAGCTGGGCGAGCGGGTCGTAGCCGGGGTTCGCACCTTGCGTTCCACTGAGGAAGCGGCTCCAGGGCTCGATCGCCGAGGCGTACGCGGCGTCCGACTCCGCGCGCACCTGGAAGAGGATCGCGTTCATCCCGAGCGACCGGACGCGATCGACGATCGCCTCCAGCTCGGCGTGGGACTCGGCGCTCGTGAGCGTGGTCGCCGAAGGGAAGTCGAGCTGGAAGACGGTCGCCACCCACATCGCGCGGAGCTCGCGCTGGTGGCCCACGGTCACGAGCGTCCGGGTGCCACCATCGGGCTCACCGAGGTCGGGCATGTGCGCGTCGAGTGGGCCCCCGTCGTCCGGAATCGGGACGAAGCCATCCTCCCCCGCGTCCACGAGGGTGAACGCATCCGTTCCGAGGTCGGCGCCCGAGTCGGGCCGCCCACCGTCGTCGCCACAGCCGAAGCAGGCGACGACGGCGAAGATGAACGCGGTCCTGGTCACGAGGTCAGGGCGCTCCCGGGGTGAGCGCGATGCCACGGAACTCGGTGTTCGCCGCAGCGGTCGCGATGCTGGTGAGCGCGCCGCCGGCCGTCGTGTGCCCCACGTCTTCGAGGCGATAGATGTCGCTGTCGGACGACGCCACGCAGGTGACGTCCGCTCCGTCGGCGAAGCACGCCACGTCGAGGAGCGCGGGCGTGAAGGTCGCTTCGAGCGCCCACGTCCCGCCACTCTTCCGGAAGCGCAGCAGGCCCGAGGACTTGTCGGCCTGGTAGACCAGGTCGATGCCGGGCTCGGCCGCGTCCAGGTCGAAGGCCGCGAAGCCGGCCGGGCTCGGCGTGTCGGAGGTGTAGATGGGCGTCGTGGTGGAGGCCGTGGTGGGCATGCCGGTGCCCACCTGGCTGAGGAGCGCGCCGCTCGTGCCGTCGCTGGAGCTGTAGAGGAGCTCGCCCTCGTAGATGCCGATGGCGCGACCGGACGAGGGCGCCGCGACGATGAGGGTCGGTTCCGCGGTGCTGCCGACCGTCGTGTGGTGGACGCCACCGAAGCCGCCGACGACCCACACGTTGGTGCCATCGGTCGCCGCGCCGCGGGGCACCGTGGTGGCGAAGCGCGTCCCGATCGTGGTCGAGGTGTCGACGGTCCCGGCCGCGTCGATGACCGCGACGACTCGCGCGCCGTCGGCCAGCGCCACTCCGGGCGCGAGCTGGTAGCCGAGGATGGCGACCGACTGGCGATCGGGCGATCGGCTCAGGGTTCCGAGGAAGCGGTTGCTGAACCCGGTCCCCGGGAGCGCGAAGGGCACGTTCGCGCCCGCCGCGGCCGTCGGGAGTGCCGTCGTGTCCGCGACCGATGCGTCCGTGAGCAGTCGGCGCTCGAGGAAGACCGCGGCCGCCGTCGCCGCGTCGAGACCCGAGATGCCGTCACCGACCCGGACCACGACGAAGTCCTCGGGGAGCGGTGGCACGAAGCCCATGAACGATGCCGCCGAGCTAGTTACGGGCGCGCCGTTCATGTCGACGAGGCCGCTGTCCGCGCCCGCCGAGTAGCTGGCGGCCGGCGTCTGCGCGGCGGTGGTCAGCGTGATCGTCGAACCCGAGCTGGACGCACCGGTCACCGTCAGCGCCGGGATGCTGAAGCGCGCCGGGTCGACGGAGGTGGGATCGACCGCGCGGTTCGTCGTCAGCACGACCTCGGTCGCGGAGGTCGCTTCCGCCATCACGATCGCGAAGGGCCCGAGCACGTCGATGGCGAACGCGCCGCTGGTGCCGCCGCTCGTGGTCACGACCACGTCCTGCGTGCCGGTGGGGATGGCGCTCCCGAGTGGGTCGGTGACGATCTCGGTCGCCGAAGTGCTGTCGACGTCCTGGTCGATCCCGCCGACCGTGACGCTCGCCCCCGCGAGGTTCACGCCGGTGATGGTCAGCCCGGTGTGGCCGACGACGCCGGTCGTGGGCGAGACGTCGGTGATCTGGGGCAGCGTCGGCTCGAAGCCGGGGAAGACCGCTTCGTCGTCGCCGGTCAGCGCGTTGCCGAAGGCATCGGCGACCTCACCGACGGTGATGCTGTAGCTCGTGCCGGCGACCTGCGCGGCGGTCGTGAGCTCGACCCGGTCGTCGTCGACCGTCGCGTCCGTGACGTCGAGTCCGTCGATGACGAAGTCGTCCGCCTCGACCGTCGCGGCGTCCAGCGCTCGGTTGAAGGTGACCGAGACGGTGGTCGCGTCGAGCGAGGCGGCGCCGCTCACCGCGAGTCGCGTGAGCACGGTGACGCTCTCGGCGACCGCTCCCGCGCTCGTCGTCACCTCGACGTCCTGGTCGCCCGTGGGGGTCTCTTCGGCCACCGCGTCGATGACGATCATCGAGCCGTCGACGGCGTACACCTGCGCGACGTCTCCGATGGTGACGCTCTCGACGTCCACGAAGCCGCTTCCATCGATCATCAGCGACGACGCGATGGCGACGCTGCTCGGATCGAGGCTCGCGATCGCGGGAGCCGTCCCTCCGCCACCATCGCCGCCACCATCGCCACCAGCGTCGACCACGGGTGGACCGCCGTCCGGAAGGCTCGAATCGGGGGACTCGACTCCGTCGTCGCCGCACGCGGCGAAGACGAGGCTCAGCGCTAACGCGCTCCAGAAGGGGGTGCGAATCATGACGGGTCCTGGGGGTGGGAGGTACTACTCGAACTCGGTCATCGGCCTGGGGCCGGTCGGGCCGGGTTCCATCGCGCTCACCGGCGGCGGGCGCGGAGGCTGGGGTCGCGGCGCGGCGACCTCTTCGCGAGGTCGAGCCATCGCCGCCGCACGACGTCGACGCGTGCGTACCTGCGGCTGCGCCGCGGGCTCGGGGGCGGTCATCGTCACCGGCGCCTCCACGGGCGGGGGCTCGGCTTCGGGCGCCGGCGCCTCTACGGCGGGCGTCGGTGGCGGAGTCGGAGCCGACGCCGCAGGCGCTTCGACTGCTGGGCGAGGTGCCGGCTCGGGCTCGCTGCGCAGCTCGTACTGTACGGCGACGAGTCCAGCGGCGCCGAGCACCAGCGCGGCGATCGGCCAGCGCTTGTTGCCGCGGACCGGCGGCTGCGACGCGCTGCGGGTCACCTCGAGGAGGTCGTAGTCGTCGAACGAGGGCGACTCGGCCGGTGCCTCCTCGGTGACGGGCGTGAGGACGTCCTCGTAGCTCTCGAGGAGCACGGTCGCGCGTCGCAGCGACGACGTGATCTCTTCCTTGCCCGTCGGGAACACCTCCTCGACGAAGCGCGCCACCTGCAGCGTCCCCGCCGTCTCGTTCGTGCTCGCGAGGTAGCGCTCGAGGTCGGCCGCGAGCTCCTGCGTGGTCTGGTAGCGATCGGCGGGCTCCCGCGCGAGCGCGCGGAGAATGATCGCTTCGAGCTCCTCGGGGAAGTCGTCGAGGAGGTCCGATGGCTTCGGGACCTCGCAGGCCATCACCGCCATCGCGGTCTCCGCCTCCGTCCGGCGCTTGAAGAGGCGCATGCCACACGCGGACTCCCACAGGACGACACCGAGCGAGAAGATGTCCGAGCGGCGGTCGAGCTCGCGCTTCACGAGCTGCTCGGGGGACATGTAGGCGAACTTGCCCTTGAGCTCGCCGACCGCGGTCAGCTCCTCGCTGCTCTCCCGCTCGTGGGCGTAGGCGATGCCGAAGTCCATCAGCTTCGTCGTGCCCGAATAGAGCACGAAGACGTTCTGCGGCGACACGTCGCGGTGGACGATGCCGAGGAGCTCCCCGTCCGAGTCGCGGAGCTCGTGCGCCGCGTGCAGCCCGAGCGCTGTGTTGGCGATGACTCGGGCGACCACCCCCAGGGGCACCTGGATGTCCTGCTCCGCAGCGGCCCTCAGGAGCGCGTGGAGCGTCTGCCCGCTCATGTACTCCATCGCGAGGTAACAGACGCCGTCGACCGAGCCGCAGTCGAAGACCTGCGCGACGTTCGGATGGTCGATCTGCGCGGCGAGTCGCGCCTCGGTGAGGAACATCTTCTCGAAGCGCTCTTCGCCCACGAGGTTGGGGTGCACCACCTTCATGGCGACCCACTTGGTGAAGAGGTTCTCCGTCCGGAGCTGCGCGAGGTGAACGCTCGCCATGCCACCGTCCGCGATGTGGCCGAGAAGCCGGTAGCGGCCGAAACGCTTCGGCTCGTTCATCAAGGAGAGGCCCACGCGCCGTCACTCTCCCGTCGCCAGGCTGAGGGTTGGGGGTGGTGCTTCGGCCACCTCACCGGCGAGGCGAATTCCGGAGACCCGGCGACCGAGCGCAGCACCGATGTGCTCCGCGAGGTCGAAAGGAGAGATGGGCTTCGTGTAGACGCCGTCGAAGAGTCGGCGCTCGAAGCGGGGAATGCGGGAATCGCCCGTCACCAGCACGAGCTCCGGACATCTCTCGTGGAGCACGGACCGGAGGGCGCGGGCGAGCTCCGCACCGGTGCAGGTGCTCATGTGGTAGTCGGTCACCACGACCCCGGGACGGGTCGCGATGGTGTTCAGGAACGCTTGGTGTGGATCCGTGAACGCATCCACGATGGTGTCGGGCAGGTAGGCCCGCAGCGCGATCGTCGCAGCGCGGAGCATGCGCGGGTCGTCGTCCACGATGGTGACGTGGTCGAACGAGTCAGGCGGAGTGCTTGGGTGCATCCTCTTCTTCCTCGTTCCACGCCTCGCGCTCGATCCGCTCGAGCACCTCTTGTAGGTCCGCAGGCAATCGGACCTCGCTCGAGTTGCGCAGGTCTCGTTTCATGTCCGGATCGGTCTCCGGATCGTCGACGAGCCGCTTCGGAATCGGTTCACTCATCGCTGTCACGCTCCTCGGCATACGCTGCCGCGAACCTCTGCCGCGCCACGTGGATGCGGCGGTAGACCGTGCCGACCGGAACGCCGAGCGCCTCTGCGATCTCCGGCCCCGACAGCCCTTCCACCTCGTAGAGGACGAAGGTGGCCTGGTGCGGCATGTCGAGCTTCGCGAGGCACCGCTGCACGCGCCGCAGGCTTCGTCGCTGCTGGAGGCTGGTCTCGGGGTCGCGCGGGTCGGTGAGCTCCGTGAGGTCGAAGTTGCCGCTCGGCCGTCGCCGCCGGTTCCGGCGCTCCGTCGCGGCGACGCGGAAGGCGATCGAGTAGAGCCACGAGCGCGGGCTGGGTCCGCGCACGGAGAACCCGCCCTTCTGATGCGCGATGAGGAAGACGGTCTGAGTGAGGTCGGCCACGTCGGCGTCGGCAAAGCCGAGCCGGTGCAGGAAGCGCGCGACGTACACGGCTTCCTCACGAAAGAGCTGACCAGCGCTGAGGTGCGAGGGAGGGGTCGCTGGGGCGAGTGGCGGTTGGGTGTCGATGCCCTTCTCATTGCCCGAGGGCTGCAAATCCTTCGCGCTCGTCCAAAAAAACATGTCACCAGTAGGGGCCGCCCCGTCGGGGGCGAGCGCCACCTCGTCATGATAGGTCGAACGCGAACCTCTGGGGTGTAAAGCTGCGTGCCACATTCGCGCTCATGGACCCACATGAGTCGACGCGGTCGCATGACTCAAAAGATGTTCGTGACACACTCAACGACCACAACACATGCACCTCTCGGCCGTGAACGACGCTCTCTGCCAACGAAACGGGCACCTCACCATCGGATGCACGAAGACCGGGGACTGTATGCGCACGGAACTTCTGTTGAGGGACGTCCATCCGCCGCGTTGAGTCGCGAACGGGCCGGATGGTCGGACTGGAATCGTGCCGAGAGAGCGTCGCTGCCGTCGTCGAAGCCAGACGGTGGTCTCCATCACGGATGGCCAAACCGGGCATCGTCGCCGCCCTCTTCGCGGCCATCGGCTGTACGAATCCATCCCCGGCCGTCGAGGAACGCGCCGACGAGACCGAAGGCGCCGAACACGCGGAGACGATTCGGCTGAAGCTCGCCTCCGCTCGCTGGTCTTCCTTCGCCGACCACGACGCGCGCGCACGGGTGGCGGTGGACCTGGTGCTCACCGGGCTCGCTCGTGGCGAAGTCGAGGTCAGACGGAGATCCTGGACCCCGGGCGGCCATTGCCGATCGCGATCGGGTAGCCCCGGATGGGACTTCGCGATCGATCGTTCGCTACGACATCTTCTGATTCGTCACTCCAGCCTTCGAGTTAGGCTCCCCGCCATGCGGCTCCCCTCCTCGCCCCGCTGGGTCGTGACCCTCCTGGCGCTCGGAGCGTGCGGGGTCTTCGGAGCCGACCGTCAGAACCTGAGCGAGCCGCGCCACACCGAGCTCGAGCACGAGCCACACCTCGAGCCCTTCGGCGAGTGCCGGGAGTTCACGCCCGAGCGCCGCGCCTTCTTCGGTGAGCTCCACGTCCACACCCGCTACTCGCTCGACGCCAACCTCCAGGGCAACCGCGCCACGCCGGACGACGCCTATCGCTTCGCCCGAGGCGAGGCCATCCGGGTCGGCCCGCTCGACGGCGACGGCCAGCCGACCCGCACCGTCCAGATCGACCGGCCCCTCGACTTCGCAGCGGTCACCGACCACGCCGAGTTCATGGGCTTCGTCGGTGCGTGCGCCGACCCGGACTCGAACGCCTACCATCGCCGCGGCTGCAAGATGTTCCGCGGTGGCGGCAGCTGGGCCTTCGGGCTGCTGAACATGCAGACGGCCCAGCGCGGTCGCCGACTGAAACGACACATGGCGTGCGGGAGGGGCGGCGTCGACTGCGACGAGTACTACCGCGACCTGTGGATCGACACCCAGAACGCCGCGGAGCGTCACCTCGACCGCACCCCGGACTGCGAGTTCACCACCTTCGTCGGATACGAGTACACGGCGAACCCCTTCACCGGTGTGCTCGGCAACGTCGCGAACATGCACCGCAACGTCATCTTCCGGAACGGCATCGTGCCCGAGCGGCCCATCGACTACTTCCACACGCAGGACCTGCGAGTCTTCTGGGAGCGGCTCGAGAGCCACTGCCGAGCCGGCGACGACGGGTGCGACGTGTTGGTCATCCCGCACAACTCGAACCTCTCGTCGGGGTTGATGTTCGCGGAAGCGCCGCCGGGCTCGAGGGCGCCCTACACGGCGGAGGACGACCGACGCCGCTCGGATCTCGAGCGACTCTTCGAGATCTACCAGCACAAGGGCTCGAGCGAGTGTCTTCCCGGGGCGAGCTCGAGCGACGAGCTCTGCGACTTCGAGATCACCCCGTACAACAACCTCCGCTCCGCGAAGGTCGACCGCCCGGACGAGCTGAGCCCCCACGACTTCGTCCGCGATGCGTTCGGCCAGGGCATGTGGCGCCAGCGGCAGAGCGGCGTGAACCCCTTCGCATACGGGCTGGTCGCCAGCACGGACAATCACCTCGGCCTCGCCGGTCAGGTGCACGAAGCCCTCTTCATGGGCGGCGGCGGCGCGGGCGAGTCGGGCGGCGGACCGCTCCCCGATCGGATCTACTTCGGTCCGGGCGGTCTCGCCGGCGTGTGGGCCGAAGAGAACAGCCGCGAAGCCATCTTCCGCGCCCTGAAGCACAAGGAGACCTTCGCGACCTCGGGACCGCGCATCCCCGTTCGCCTCTTCGGCGGCTGGGACACCTTCGACGGCTGGTGTGGTGGCGACGCCACCGAGCGCGCTCGAACCGGCTACGACCGCGGGGTGCCGATGGGCGGCACGCTTCCCCAGCGACCCGAAGCGATCGCGCACCCCACCTTCGTCGCCTCCGCGGTCCACGATCCGGGCACCGGCGCCTACCCCGGCTCCCCGCTCCAGCACCTCGAGCTGGTGAAGGGCTGGCTCGACGAGCGGGACACGCTGCAGGTCACCACCCACTTGCTCGCCGGTGACCGGGAGCGCGGCACGCTCAACCCGACCAACTGCGCGCTCGGCTCGGAGGGCGCGCACGCGCTCTGCGCACGGTGGGAGGACGACGACTTCGACCCCACCCGGCCGGCCTTCTACTACATCCGCGCGATCGAGGTGCCCACCTGCCGTTGGACCACACGGGTCTGTGTCGCGCAGGAGTTCGACTGCAACAGCCCCAGCCCGCGTCCCATCGACACGGCCTGCTGCCACCGACGAATGGGCCTCCACGAGCCGCGCTGTTTCGGCGCACGCTGCGAGCCCGGCAGCACCGACCCGTGTTGTGCGCAGGACGTGGTGCAGCCGGACATTCGCGAGCGCGCCTGGAGCTCGCCGATCTGGTACGTGCCGCCCGACTGGGTGACCGGCGAGACCCAGCAGGCCACCTGATGCGCTCCGTGCTCCGCGAGCCACTGCTCCACTTCGTGGTCGGGGCGGTCGCGATCGCCCTGCTGCAGCACGCCGTCGGCGACGAGGAACCGCCGCCCGAGGTGATCGTCGTCGACCGAGCGGTCCTCCTGAGAACGGTGCAGGCGCGCCAGGGTCGCTACCGGGAGGGCGAGGCCGAGGCGACGCTGGACGCGATGAGCGACGACGAACGGCAGGCGCTCATCGACTCGTACGTTCGGGAGGAGGCGCTCTACCGCGAAGCGCTCCGGGTGGGCCTCGACGAAGAGGACTACGTCGTCCGGCGCCGCCTGGGTCAGAGCATGGAGCTGATGACGCGAGGGCTCGCGGGCGCGGACCAACCGCTCGACGAGGACTCGCTGCGCGAGCGCTTCGAGGCCGAAGGTGAGCGCTGGCGACTCGCTCCATCGCGCACGCTTCGGCTCGTCTTCTTCGCGCCCGAGGATCGCTCGGAGGCCGGGTTCGCCGCCGCCATGGAGCACGCTCGACAGGCGGTCGAGGAGACCGAGCCGCAGGGCGACCTCTTCGAGCCCGGCAGCACCTTCGAGGCGGTCACCGAACGCACCCTGGCCAGTCAGCTGGGGCCGGAGCTCGCGGCCGCCATCTTCGAGCTGCCGGCGCAGCCGGACTGGCAGGGCCCGCTTCGCTCGAGCTTCGGCGCGCATCTCGTCCAAGTCACGGAGGAGCAAGCCGGTGACCTGCCAGCCTTCGAGGACGTGCGTGGACGGATCGAAGCCGAGGTCCGCTCCGAGCTCGACGAGGTCACCGGCGACGCCGCCGTCGACGCGCTGGTCGATCGCTACGAGGTGCGCGTGGAGCTCGAGCGGTGAGGGCGATCCTCCTCGGTGTTCTGATCGCCGCCACGCTCCCGAGCCTCTCCGCGGCCGCACACGACGCGCGTCCGCTCGCGGTCCACCTCGACGAAACGCATCCCGACCGCTGGATGGTGCGAACCTGGGCACCACCTGGTCAGCCGGAGCCGGCGCTGACCCTCGAAGGCTGCGAGAGCGCAGACCTCGTCCAGCGCTGCGAGGGCGACCCGAGCGCGCTCGTCGTGGACTATGGCGAGGTCGCCCCGGCGGTCACCACGGTGATTCAGGTCCGTTGGCGAAGCGGGCGCCGCGCGACGCTCGCGGTGCCGCCCGGCAACGGACGCGTCGCGATCCCCACCGAGCCGAGCACCTGGGAGACCGCCACGAGCTACCTGACGCTCGGCTGGGAGCACATCTTCCTCGGCTGGGACCACCTGCTCTTCCTCGCGCTCCTCGTGCTGGTCGTCCGCACGCCAAAGCGCACTGCCCTCACCGTGACCGGCTTCACGCTCGCTCACGGGCTGACGCTGGCGCTCGCGGTCACCGGTCTGGTTCGCCCCGCGTCGGCGGCGGTCGAGCCGATCATCGCGCTGAGCATCGTGGTGCTCGCGCTCGAGGTGGCGAGAGGCCGAACCGACAGCTGGTCGCTCCGCCACCCGATCGCGATCGCGTTCGTCTTCGGCCTCCTGCACGGCTTCGGCTTCGCGGGCGTGCTCCTCGACGCCGGCGTTCCGAGACCCGACCTGTCCACCGCCCTGCTCTCGTTCCACGTGGGCGTCGAGCTCGGTCAGCTCGTCTTCGTCGCGGTCGTCGGAGTGGTGCTCCACGCCCTTCGGCGCCGCGAGATCACGCTCGACCGATGGGTCGCCTACGGAGCCGGCATCGCAGGCACGCACTGGCTCCTCGTGCGCCTCGCGCCACTGGTCGCCGCGCTCTGACCGTCAGAGCCTGCGGTGGCGCAGGCTCGGGAGCTGGGCGCGCACCCGCTCGACGACGGCCGGATCGACGGTCGCGATCGCGACGCCTTCCCCCTCGCCGCACTCGGCGAGGACGGTGCCCCAGGGGTCGACGACCAGCGCGTGGCCGTAGGATACGCGGTGTCCGGTGCCATCGGCCCGGACGTGGCGCCCGAACTGCGCGGCCGCGAGCACGTAGCTCTGGGTCTCGATCGCGCGCGCCCGCTGGAGCACGTGCCAGTGGTCCTTGCCGGTGTGCAGCGTGAAGGCCGCGGGGATCGCGTGAGCGATCGCGCCGGCGTCGACCAGACGGAAGTAGAGCTGCGGGAAGCGGAGGTCGTAGCAGACGCTGAGCCCGAGCTTCCCGAACGCCGTGTCCGTCACGACCGCCTGCGCCGGGTCCCCGCGGCCGACGGTCTCGGACTCGAGCAGCTTGGTCCCGTCGGCCAGGTCGACGTCGAAGAGGTGGATCTTCCGGTAGGCCGCGCGGAGCGCGCCCGTCGCGTCGACGTGCAGGCACGCGTTGTAGGGGTGCCGCTCGTCCGGGCCGGTCTCCCAGAAGCCGCCGAGGACCAGCTCGACCCCGAGCTCCTTCGCCCAGTCCATGCAGCGCCCGAGGATCGGCCCCGGCTCCAAGCCATCCACCGGGAGGGTCTCGGCGACGGCGAACTTGTCTTCCTCGCGGCCGAGGGACGCGAAGCACTCCGGCAGCACCAGCAGCCGGGATCCGTCTTTCACGCCCCGGCGGACCAGCCGCTCCGCGATGTCCAGGTTTCGGTCGACCTCGTCGTTGGAGGTCATCTGCACCACGCCGACGCGGGTCGCTTCAGTCATCGTTCTGCCCCAGTGAGAAGAAGCGCTTGATGCGCTGGAGGAGCACCCCGCTCTGCCGCTCCGGCATCTCCGTCAGCGTCTCGCGCGAATCCGCCTCTTCGAGCTCCATCTGCCGCGCGGCGAGAGCCTCGCTGATCCGCTCGGCGAGCTCGGGTGCCTCGCTGAGCACCGGCCGGAGCGCGGACTTGCCGATGACCAGCACCACGACCTCGTCGATGGCGGACACCGACGCGCGGCGTTCCGCTCCGGTCATGAGCGACATCTCGCCGAAGAACTGACCGGTGCTGAGCCGCGCGACCTCCTTGCGGCGCCGACCGCCGACCTCGACCCGGACCCGACCGTGACGGACGATGAAGAGCTCCTCGCCCTCGTCGCCCTCGCGGATGATCCGCTCGCCCGGCGCGTAGCGACGCTCCTCGACCTTCTCCGCCAGGCGATGCAGTGACTCGCTCGGCAGCACGTCGAGGAACCCGACCGCGCGGAGCTCCTCCTCGAGGTGCTCGACCCGGAGCTCTTCCTCGTGCTCGAGGGTCTCCTCGGTGACCTCGTGGAGGTGCACGGTCCGCATCGGTGCGGGGATCTGGATACCCAGCCGGTCGAGCGCGTACCAGACGCGGTTGCGCACCTCGCCCGCGATGATGTCGCGCCGCTCGAAGTCGCGGATGAAGTAGCGGAGCGCGTAGGCGACCCCGCGCTCGGTGAACTCGAGGGTGATGGCGGACGGCCGCGGAGACGTGAGCACGCCCTTCACCCCGTCCAGCGCCAACACCAGCGCGCGCTGCACCTCGCGGGGCGAGCGGTTCGGCGGTGCCCACACCACCACCTGGCGGCGCGCCTCCTTGGCCGGCGCCGAGAAGTTGCTGAGGCCGGCCTTCGCGAGGGTCGCGTTCGGCACCGTGATCTCGACGTGCTCGAGGGTCACGACCGTGACCGCCCGCCAGTTCATCTCGGTCACACGCCCGATCTTGGTCTCGTCGTCGTTCCATTGGATCCAGTCGCCGACCCGGAAGGGCTGCTGCAGCTGGATCGCCAGACCGGCGAAGAGGTTGCCGAGGGTGTCCTGCAGGCTGAGACCGATGACGGCCGTGAGCAGCGCGGAGGTCGTCAGGATGGAGCTGAGCTCCACCCCCGCGGCGCTCATGGTCACCAGGACCGCCATCAGGAAGAAGATGGCCTGGATGAGGTCGCCGACGATCCGCGGCAGCGGCCCGGCGGTCATCCGCTTCACCAGCGAGTGGAGCAGGAAGAGGTGGGTGGTCCGCGCGATCGACGCGAGCAGGAAGAAGGTCGAGGTGACGTAGAGCGCCTCCTGCGCGACCGCGTCGTCCGAGACCAGGGTGCGACACCCGAGCAGCCCGAGGTGAATGGTGAGGAGCAGGGTCGGAAGCTTCAGCTTGCCGCGCTCGCCGCGCGGCAAGACCGGGATCGACACGAGGATCAGCACCAGCGCGGCGATCAGGCCGATGCCGCCGTAGGTGGTGATTTGTGCGCGCCATGCGTCCATCGCGCGCGAGCATAGCGCCAGCGCCAGGCGAGCGCTCGACCAACCCGGCGTCGCCTTGGACGAGAGGCGCTCGTGCCTATTCGGATGGCCATCTGACGGTGTGCGATGGACGTCTGAATGGGCTTTGGAGCGCTCGCGTCGAGCCTCGCATGACCCGACTCGTCCTCTTCGTCGCGCTGCTCTGGACCACGACCGGCACCGTCGCCGCGCAACCCATCGCTCTCCCACTGAGCGTCCACGTCGATCGCGGCGCGCACGGACCGCTCGTGAGCGACGCCTACGTCGACTACGCCGTCGAGCTGGCCAACCGCTGGCTACGCAGCGCCGACGTGTGCGTCTACGTCTCCGAACGCCACGTGGCGTCGCGACGCGATGCCTACCGGCCGGTCACGGACAAGCGCATGGGCGCCCGATTGGAGCACGAGGCGTTGGCGGTGCAGGTCGTCGTGGGCGCCGACGTGCGAGACCGCGAAGGCGACGTGATTCGCGGGTGGGCTCGAAGCGGTCGCCGCATTCCGTACGCGATCGTCAACCGCGACAACGGGTCGGGTTACACGCTCGCTCACGAGCTCGGGCACGTGCTCGGCCTCGAGCACGTCTCCGACGACGACCACCCGATGCATGGAGGGTCACCCGCGGTCCACGAGCAGGTGGTCGGTCTGAACCCGAGTGAACGGCGGCGGGTACACGCAGCCGCCCTCGAGTTGGAGCGAGTCTTCGGCCGCCGGTCGCCCTCGTGCATGGCGCCGGCAGCGCTGGCGGACCCCGCCGCCATCCCCTCCGGCCACCCGGTGCTGACCCACGTCAGCGGTGACGACTACACCGGCGAGCTCCTCTTCGGGATTCGCCACGGGCGCGGCACCCAGCGCTCTCCGAGCGGCTACCGCTTCAGTGGCGAGTACGTGCTCGGCGAGCGGCACGGCCACGGCGTGGAGCGTCATTCGAGCGGGGGCGAGTACGCCGGAGAGTTCCATCGCGGCAAGCGCCACGGCCTCGGGACCTACACCTACTCCGACGGCGACGTCTATGTCGGCGACTGGGAACACAACCAGCGCACGGGCTACGGCCACTACCGGTTCGCGGAGGGAGGCAGCTACCACGGTCGCTACCGGCGCGGTGCGCGCCACGGAGCCGGCATCTTTCGCTGGGGCGACGGACGTTGGGAGTCGCGGCGCTATCACGAAGGCCGCCGCGCCGACTGAGCGTCGCGTCAGGGCGACGTCAGGCGAGGAGCGTCGTGATGGCCCCGTCGTTGACGTCCCCCCGGCCGAAGGGCTCGTCCGGGAGACCGAAGCCCATGCCAATGGTCCGGAGGAGGTCGGCGTGGGAGCGATCCATCTCGAGGAAGCGGCCGGTGTCGAAGGCCCCGCCCGCGCTGCCCGCCATGACGATGGGCAGGTCGTTGCGGGTGTGACTGTTACCGCGGCCGAGCTCGTTCACCCAGATGATGAGGGTGTTGTCGAGAAGGGTCCCACCCGGCTCGGGGATCGAGTCGAGGCGAGCGCAGAGCTCGGCGAACTTGCCGGCGTACCAGCGGTTGATCTCGGTGATCTTCCCCTGCGCGACGGCGGCTCCGTCGCCCTCGTGGCTCAGGTCGTGATGGCGGTCGGGGACACCGATCCACGGGAAGGCGATGTTGCCGACGGACCGGGTCCACTGGAGCGAGCCCACCCGCGTCAGGTCACAGGCGAAGGCCGCGGTGATGATGTCCATCTGCAGGTCGAGGGTCATCGGGAAGTTCTCGTCCCGCGTCGGGTCGATCCGGTCACCCAGCATCGGCGCCTCGCAGGCCGCCCCGATGGTGCCGGCGTTGGCGAGGCGCGACTCGAGGTCGCTGATGACGTCGAGGTGGATCTGCAGGCGCTCCCGGTCCTCACGACCGAGCTTGCGCTGCAGCGAGGAGAAGTCGGCCTGGACCGCGTCGAGCACGCTGCCCTGGAGCAGCTGGCGGCGCGCCGCGCCACCCGGATCCGTGTCCAGGTCGGCGAAGAGCCGCTCGAAAGCTCGGTAGGGATCGTCCTCCGGCGGGATCGGCTCTCCGGCGCCGGCATAGGCCATCCGGGTCCAGACGTTGCTGCCGCCGGTTCGCGCGCCGAGCTCGACGGAGCGGAAGGGGGTCGTGGTGCCGATGTGGTTGGCGATCTTCTGATCGATCGAGATCCCGCCGGCCCAGCTCACGGGCGCGCAGGAGTCACAGCCGCCCATCGTGTCGCCGGGGAGCAGGTCGGTCGCGGTGAGCATGTGGCCCATGCCGACCTGGTGGCCGTCGCCGGGACCGAAGCGCGAGGAGCGCATGTCGAGGCCGTCGATGATCGTGAGCCGATCCTTGAAGGGCTCGAGGTCCTGCAGGATCGTACTCAGCGCGAAGTCTCGTTCGCCGCCGGAAGGCCTCCAGTTCTCCCGAATGCTCCCGTTGGGCGTGAACCAGACGAGGAGCCGCTTGGGGATCTCGCCTTCCTGAGCGTGCGTGCGGCTCCGAAGCGAGGCCACGAAGGGCACCGCGAGCGCGCCGAGGCCGACGCTCTTGGCGAAGGCGCGACGGCCGATGCGGTTCTTCCGAATCCGGCGGGTCTTCTCGTTCGAGGGCTCGTGCTGGTCGAACATACTCATTCTTGCACCTGCATGAAGCGGAAGGCGTCGGAGCCGACGATGGAGAGCATGAGCTCCTGGAGTTCGAGGGTGCCGTCTTCGGTGGCCTCCTCGATGGCGTTCATGCTGCAAGCGTCGGACGTGGTCTCCACGCGCTGGAGGGCGAAGCGGAAGAGCTGCTGGGCGACGCAGGAGCGAACCTGCTGGCTCTCGATCATCTGGTCGGCCAGCTCCACGGCGCCGTAGAAGTCACCGTCGAAGTCGTCGGTCCCGTTCATGCGACCGCTGGCGTCGACCGCGGTGCCCTCTTCGGTGTCGCGCCACGCGCCGATGGCGTCGTAGTGCTCGAAGCCGAAGCCGAGCGGATCGAGGAGCGTGTGGCAACCCTGGCAGGCGGGGTTGTCGGAGTGCTCGGCGAAACGCTCGCGAGTGGTCAGGCCCGGCGCCGGGTCCGGCGCGACCACGGTCAGGTCGTCCGGCGGCGAAGGCAGGTGCTGGCAGAGCATTCGCTCCCGCACGAACTTCGCGCGGTGGATCGGATCCGACTGGTTCGCCTTCGAGTTGAGCGCGAGCAGGCCCGGGTGGGTGAGCAGGCCGGAGCGCTGCTCGGGGTCGAGGGCGGTGCGCTCGAGCTCCTCGCCGAAGTCGGCGGGGTCCAGCCCGAAGATGGGCGCGAGCCGCGCGTTCACGTAGCCGAAGTCGGCGGTGTAGAGCAGGCGTCCATCGCCGCTCTCCCAGACCTCGTCGAGGAACGCCTCGAGCGAGAGGCGGAGGTCGCGGGCGGTCGCGTTGTCGAAGTCCGGGTGGACCGAGTCGTCCTTCTCGATGCGGTCGATCTGATCGACGCGGAGCCACTGGGTCGTGAAGGAGCGGAAGCCGTCCTGCGCCTTCGGGCTCTCGAGCATCCGGCGCGCCTCGGTGAGCAGGCCATCGCGGTCCCGGAGTCGGCCCGAGGCGGCCGCTTCGAGCAGCGCGTCGTCCGGCATCGAGGCCCAGAGGAAGTAGGAGAGTCGGCTCGCGAGCGCGAAGTCCTCGATCAGCACCACGTCGCCGGCCTCGGCGCCATCCGGCGCGACCTCGGAGTGGTAGAGGAAGCTCGCGCTCATCAGCACCGTCTGCACGACGAGACGAACGCCGGTCTGCACGCCCTCTTCGGTCGCGCCCACGTCGAAGACCGTACGCAGTCGGTCGAGGTCCTCTTCGCTCGGCGGGCGACGGTAGGCGCGCTGCGCGAACTCCATCAGCCAGCCGTCGCGGCAGGCGGCGACCCCGAGGTCGCAGCCGCTCTCGGCGACGATCTCCGCGGAGGCCACCTCCGCGAGGGTCTCGGCCACCATCGCCTCCTGCTCGACGAAGAGGTTCGAGGCGATGCCACCGACGTGGAAGCCCTCGGTGTCGTCGTCCGGCGGGAAGGCGCGCGCCGGCGCGGTCGTGTCGCCGAGCAAGTCGCGCACCGTTCGGTCGAACTGGTCGCGCGTGAGACGCCGAATCGGCCCCTCGGGCACCGACGCGACGTCGCAACGAGGGGCGGTTCCGGGCGGCGGGTCGCCGGTGGGGTCGCTGATCTGACCGCTGCAGGCGACCAGGAGCCCGGCGAGACCGGCGAGAGCCCTTCTTGGGGAGTGGAGGGGCATGGTGATCCAGAGTCACGCAACGACCATGCCGCCGCCGTTACGCACCTGTCGTCCAGTGGATCCCGAGCGATCTCGGGGCCTGAGGACCGATCGCCCGGGGGTTCGAGGCCCCGCCCGCGAACCCCTGTCACGGCATCGACCGGAACCCGGTCGCCCAAACGATCACCAACCGACCATGCGACCCACAACCTACGGGGACGATCGTCTTCTTGTTCGTCTTGTTTGAAGGCGCAGGACCCAACACCCCTATGTCGCAGGGGTACCCCAGCAGCTCGACGGGGACGATCGTCTTCTTTGTATTCGTTTGTCGCTCCCCGCAAAAAGAATACATCGAAGACGATCGTCCCCACTCACCCGCGAGAATTGCCCTGTTTTTGAAGCGGTTCGTGAGAACAAGACGAACAAGAAGACGATCGTCCCCAAGCGTTGGGGCTCGGAGCGCCCCAAGCGTTGGGGCTCGGAGCGTCCCCAAGCGTTGGGGCTCCGAGCGGATCCGCGGGAACCGCCCTGTTTCTCGAAGCGGTTCGTGAGATCGAGAGGAACTAGAAGACGAAGACCCGAACGCTGAAGGGTGAGGGTCAGGGCGAGGGTGAGGGTCAGGGTGAGGGAACCGCTGCGCGGTCTCAGGCGTGCGAGAAGCGCCGCATCGACACGTTCATCAACAGCCCGAGCCCGATCATCGTCGTCAACACCGAGCTACCGCCGTAGCTGAACAAGGGCAGCGTCATGCCCACCACCGGCAACAACCCGCAGACCATGCCCACGTTGATGATCGCCTGCCAGAACAACATCGCGCTCACGCCGACCGCCACGACCGCCCCGAAGCGGTCCTTCGCCTGCGACGCGATCTTCAGTCCCCAGATCACCAGGAACACGTAGAGCCCCAGGATCAGCAGCGAGCCGAGCAGCCCCTGCTCCTCCGCCCAGACGCTGAAGGGGAAGTCCGAGTGCTGGTCGGGCAGGAAGCGGAACTGGTTCTGCGTCCCTTGCATGAAGCCCTTGCCCGCCACGCCGCCGCTGCCGATCGCGACCAGCGACTGGTGCGTGTGCCAGCCAGTGTCGAGAATGTCTGCCTCGTTGCCGGTGAGCCGGGACCAGAACGCGATCAGCCGACCCTTCTGGTAGTCCTTGAGCAGGTAGGCCCAGGTCAGGGGCGCGCTGAACACGAAGGCCGCCGCCAGCGTCACGAGCGAGCGCAGCTTCAGGTTCGTCAGAACCATGATCGAGCCGAAGATGAACGCGCAGATCAGCGCCGTACCCAGATCCGGCTGCGCGAGAATGAGGCCCATCGGCACGGCGAGAATGAGCCCCGGCACGACCAGGTCCTTGAGCGTTCGACCCTCGGTCTTCGGGTCGTGGTGCAGGTACTTCGCGAGCGCGATGATCAGGAAGATCTTCATCAGCTCGCTCGGCTGGAGCGAGAAGCCGCCGATGGAGATCCAACGCGTCGATCCTCGAATGCTCCGACCCAGCAAGAAGACCAAGACGAGCAGCACGATGCCCGCGCCGTAAATTGCCCAGGCATTGCGCTCGAAGTTCCGATAGTCGATGGCGACCACCAACACCGCGACGCCAGCCCCGAGGGTCAGCCAGTAGATCTGCTGGATGTAGATGTCCGCGCGCGCGCCGGCCGCGCTCGACGCGCTGTAGAGGTTCACGACCCCGAGCACGGCGATCGCGCAGCTGGTCACGAAGAGGCCCCAGTCGAACTGGTCCCGCATCGTACGGACGAGAGCCATCAGCCACCCCTCCCCGGCCGCGCTCGACCACCGGCTTGCGCCGTGACCGCCGCCGTCGTGGACTGATTACCGAGGTACTCCTGGAGCACTTGCATCGCGATCGGCGCCGCGGCTCGACCACCCGCACCACCGTGCTCGACGATGACCACGATGGCGACCTGCGGGTTCTCGGTCGGCGCGTAGCCGGCGAACCAGGCGTGGCTCCGGTTGAAGTACCAGGCCCGCTCGGGGTCGATGTCGGTCCGCGGCGTGCCGGGCGAGATCTCGGCCGTACCCGTCTTGCCCGACACGGTGACGCCGCGGTCGATGCGCGCGTCGTACGCCGTGCCGTTCTGCGCGTTCACGACGCCGAAGAGCGAGCGCGTGACCAGATCCATGTACTGCTCGGGGACCTGCAGGTCCCGCCGCGCCTGGGTCGGGAACTCCTCGACCAGCGTCCCGTCGGGCTCGCGGATCGACTCCACGATCTGCGGCGTCCAGAGGGTGCCGCCGTTTCCGAGCGCGCCGTAGGCGAGCGCGAGCTGGAGCAGAGTCGCGCGGGTGTTGCCCTGTCCGATCGCGGTGTTGAGCGTGTAGCCGACGCGGTAGCGGCCGTAGTGCTCCTCGTACCACTCGCGGGTCGCGAGGAAGCCGCTCGCCTCGCTGTTGATGCCGATGCCGGTTCGCTGCGAGAGCCCGAAGCGGCGCGCCCAGTCGTTGAGGCGCTCGAGGCCGACGTCCTCCGCCAGCTTGTAGAAGTAGACGTTGCACGACTGCACGAGCGCGTCGTGCATGTCGACCTCGCCGTGCGCCGAGGTGCAGCGCTTCCGGTCGGTACCGATCTCGTAGTAGCCGATGCACTCGACGCGCGCGTTCGGGTCGAAGTCGTCCATCGTCAGGCCGGCGAGCGCGCTGATCGGCTTGAAGGTCGAGCCCGGGAAGTAGGATTCGTAGAGCGTCTTGTCGATGAGCGGCCGGAAAGGGTTGCTCTCGAGCTCGTGGTACTCCTCGTGGCTCAGCCCGGCGATGAACCCGTTGAGGTCGTAGCTCGGCTTCGAATAGAGCGCGCGCACCCGGCCGCCGTTCACGTCGACGACGACCGCCGCGCCCGAGGGGTGACCGGCGAAGGCGCGCTTCACGGTGTTCATCAGCTCCATGTCGAGCGTCAGCACGAGGTCCATGCCCGGCTGCGGCCCGCGGTGCTCCTCGCGGCTGCGCGCGAGGCGCGGATCGATCATCTGGCGGCGGCCGGTCGCGTCGACCAGCACCCGCCGGTAGCCCGCGCGCCCGCGGAGGAAACGCTCGCCCCACGCCTCGAGGCCCATGCGGCCGACGACGCTGCCCGGTCGATAGGGCGACTCTTCGGCGCCCTCGCCCCGGCTGCTTCGACCCGAGCGGAGCGGCTCGGCGACCAGCTCCACGCCCGGGAGCGCGCCCGCGGCGGAGAAGACCCGCCAGAACTGCTGCGGCGTCGGCGGGCGGAGCACCTCGACCGACTCGCGCGAGCGCTCACTGAGCTTCGCGACGAGCTCGCGACGAGCGTCGCCCTCGAGCTCGAGAATGTCGGCGAGCAGCGCGATCTGCTCCTCCTCCATCCGCTCGGGGGTCGCGTACACGACGTAGTCGTCGGCGCTGACCTCGTTCACGTAGCCGATCACGTGCGCGCCGAGCTCCTCGTAGGGATAGGTGCGGACCGGGCGGGCCACGACGTCGACACCCGGGAGCTCGTTCTGGTGCGTCTCGAGCGCTGCGAGCTGCTCTCGATCGATGTCGTCGTAGAACTCGATCTGGTGGGTGCGCCGTCGGTTGGGCACCTCGCGAAGCCGACGCTCCAGGTTCCGCCGCTGCTCGCCATCGAAGCTCATCAGGTCGGCGAAGAGGTCGACGTGCTCCGGCGTCATCAGCTGCGGCGTGACGTAGACCAGGTACGAGGGGCGGTTGGTGGCGACGATCCGACCCGCGGTGTCCCGGAGCACGCCGCGCGTGGCCGGCAGCGGGATCGTCTTCGTGATGTTCTCCTGCGCGCGCGCGGCCCACTCGTCGTGCTGCACGAGCTGCAGCTGGATCACCCGCCCGATGAGCACCGAGAAGACGATCACCGCGAAGAGCGCCATCCACTTGTAGCGCTTGCGGAACTCGCCGACCTCTCGCCTCGGGCTGAGAAGCATCAGGAGGTGGCCTCCTGCCGCTTCGGTGCCGCCGACTCGATCCGCTGCACGGCCGGGAAGACGAGCGGCGCGGCGAGCGCGGTGGCGAGGGCCGGGGCGACGAGCAGCGTCGCGGTCTCACGCACCCCGCCGAAGGGGAAAGGCGCGTTGTCGGCGAAGATGGTGCGAAGGGCGATCGTCGCGCCACCGGCGAGGCAGGCGACGATGAACGTGAGCAAGACCTGGAAGCTCGGGCTCCGCAGGAAGAGCCGGAGCCCGGCGCCGCGGGCGAGCATGAAGGTCGCGACCGCCACGAAGGTCTGCAGGCTCATCAGGTTGCCGCTGAAGAGGTCGTAGAGGTAGCCGAGGAAGAACGCGAGCAGCGCGCCGCGGACCAGGTGCACCTCGGGCGAGACGCCGAGGTAGATGAGCACCGGGAGGATCAGCGTCGGGATGAACGGGTAGATCGGCACCACCGTCGCGAGCACCGACTGCATCAGGAGCAGACCGAGACCGAGGAGCACCAGCAGCGCGCTGCGGGTCCAGGGGCTCACTGCTCTTCCCGATCGTCGTCGTCCTCGCGGCTGGTGTCGCGGGCGCCCTCGGTGAGGACGAGCACCTCTTCGAGCGCGGAGAAGTCGACGGTCGGGGCGACCTCGACCTCCTGGTAGAGACCGAACTCCGCGCGCTCCACGCGGTTGACCCGGCCGACCAGGATCGACGCGGGGAAGCGGCGACCGAGACCGGAGGTGTAGACCTCGTCGCCGACCTCGATCTCGTCGTCGCGCTGCAGGTACTGGATGCGCGCGGCGTAGCGATCGCTCTCGCCGGTGCCGCGGAGCACGCCGCGCGCGCCCGTGCGCTGAACGATCACGTCCACCGCGCTCTCGCGGTCGACCGTGAGCCGAACGTCGGCGTGGCGGCCGAAGGTCCGGCGGACCTGACCGACCAGGCCCTGCGAGCTGACCACCGGCATGCCGGCGCGCACACGGTCGCGGGCGCCACGGTCGAGCCGGAGCCGGACGACACGGAAGTAGGGCGAGATCTCCTTCGAGATCACCCGGGCCGCGATGGTGTCGCCGCGCAGCCGCTCACGGAGCGCGAGCAGATCGCGCAGGCGCTGGTTCTCGCGGGCCTCGGTGCGGAGCAGTCGGTTCTCTTCTTCGAGCCGCGCCGCGTCGAGGCGGAGTCGCTCGTTGTCCCGCTTCACGTCGACCAGGTAGACGTACTCCTCGACCACGCCGCTGACCGCGTCGGCGGTCTCGGTGGCCAGGTACTGCACCGGACGGCTGAGCTGCAGGAAGGCGTCGTCGATGATGGACGTGTCCGCCGGGTCGCTGAGGTTCGCGCTCAGGAACAGGAAGGGGATGATGAGGAGCGCCACGCTGATGGCGGCGTCTCGAAATCGGCGGAAGTAGCTCATGGGAGCCCGGTCGGGTTCGAACGCGTCTGGCGACGCGTGGATTCCTGGGGGCCCTGCCCGGTGTGTGAGTGCTCAGCCCGCCCGGGGAACGTGATTTCGGGCACGGGCAGGGGCACGGGCATGGGCACGGGATTTCGTGCGCCGCTTCGCGGCTACGAAATGGTGACTTCCTTCAACAGCTCCAGGTGGTCCAGCGTCTTGCCGGAGCCGAGCACGACCGCGGAGACCGGGTCGTCGGAGACCATGACCGGGAGGCCGGTCTCCTCGCGGAGGAGCACGTCGAGGTTGCGGAGGAGCGCGCCACCGCCAGTGAGCACGATGCCCTTGTCGACGATGTCGGCGGAGAGCTCGGGCGGCGTGCGCTCGAGGGCGGTCATGACCGCTTCGACGATGGCGTTGATCGGCTCGCTGAGCGCGTCGCGGATCTCGTCGCCGTTCACGAGGACGGTCTTCGGCACACCCGCCACGAGGTCACGACCCTTCACCTCCATGGTGGTGGGCTCTTCCTCGGGGTGCGCGTTGCCGATGGTGCACTTCACGCGCTCGGCCGACTGCTCACCGATGAGCAGGTTGTACTTGCGCTTCATGTACGCGACGATCGCTTCGTCCATCTTGTCGCCGCCGACGCGGACCGACTGCGAGTAGACGATGCCGGCGAGCGAGATGACGGCGACCTCGGTGGTGCCGCCGCCGATGTCGACGACCATGTTGCCGCTCGGCTCGGTGATGGGGAGGCCCGCACCGATCGCGGCCGCCATCGGCTCCTCGATCAGGTAGACCTCGCGCGCGCCGGCGCCCTCGGCGGACTCCTTCACGGCGCGCTTCTCCACCTCGGTGATGCCGAAGGGAACGCAGATGATGATCCGGGGCTTCACCAGGGTGCGGCGGTTGTGCGCGCGGGAGATGAAGTAGCGGAGCATCGCCTCGGTGATCTCGAAGTCGGCGATGACGCCATCGCGGAGCGGACGGACGGCGTGGATGCTGCCGGGCGTCCGGCCGAGCATCTCCTTGGCGTCCTTTCCGACGGCGAGAACCTTCTTGCCGCCGCGGGGGTCACGCTGCACCGCGACGACCGACGGCTCGCACGACACGATGCCCCGTCCCTTGACGTAGATCAGCGTCGTCGCGGTCCCGAGGTCGATCGCGAGGTCGTTCGAAAACAGTCCGTAGAGCCAGTCGAAGATCATGGTCCGGTCTCTACACGCGCTCGAACCGTCCCGCAGGGGCTACCCACGACCCGGCTAAAGCATCGAGATGATGTACTTTTCGGCGCAAACTGCGCCACGCGTGCCCTCGGTATTAACAGATCCCCAACGAGGGATCAAGCGACCCCCAGGGCCCCAAAAAGGGGGATACTGGAATCGGATCCAGAATTTGTGCGTCAATGATCCCAATTGACGGGCAGGTTAGGTTTCCAAGCAGCATGTCGACGATGAAGGACGACGAAGCAACGCGGCGCGGTCGTGAGGCGACCGCGCTCGTGGACGCCGCGAAGGGCGGCGACCAGCGTGCCTTCGAAGCCCTCTTCCGCCGCTACCGGCCCCGCATCTATGCGCTGGCCCTCCACCTGACCGGTGAGCCGTCCGACGCCGAGGACATCACACAGGACGCCTTCCTCAAGGCCTACAGCAAGCTCGGCGAGTTCGAGGGTCGCAGCGAGTTCTTCACCTGGCTCTACCGGATCGCGCTCCATCGCGCGCTGAACATCAAGCGCAACCGCGGCCGCCGAACGCTGGTGGGCCTCGAGGATCCTCGTGTCGCCGCCGCCATCGAGGTGGACGCCGAAGGCGATCCCCGCCGCGCGCTCGAGCTCCAGGAGCGCTACGCGCATCTGCTCGCCGCCTTCGACCGCCTCTCGCCGCTGCTGGCGACCACCGTCGTGCTGACCACGCTGCAGGGTCTCTCCTACAAGGAGGCCGCGGTCGTTCTCGAGACCAGCGATGGCACCGTCGCGTGGCGCGTGCACGAAGCGCGGCGCCAGCTCCGCGAGCACATGGACCGACTGCAGCGCGAGCCCACGCCGAAAGCGGTGAAGGTTCGCGCGCGCAAGATCAGCGAAGAGCGCGACGTCGGCGCGCGGCTCGAGCAGATCGTCGCGGCGCTGCTCCCCGGCGGCACCCCCGCCTGAAGGGGGACTGCCGCGCGACGCGCGTATCCTTCGGGAGATGACCCTCTCCCGGATGATGCTGGTGCTGGCGTTCTTCGTGAGCGGCTGTCTGCAGTCGACCTATCACGTCGAGCGGAGCGAGCTGCAGCGGCTCGCGCAGGAACCGGCGAAGGACCGGGGTCAGTCGATCCGCGCGACCCAGGACCTGTCGATCACGAGCGTCCCGTCGGAGGTCGAGGTGCACCCTCGTCCCGGCGCGGTCGTCGCGGACACCGTGGTCCAGCGCATCGAGGCGAACCGGCTGCTCATCGTTCGACCACGGCGTGACGACGCGTGGCCGAGCGTCTTCGGCTCGGGCAGCGGCTCCAGGACTCGCGCCACGCCCGCGGAGGGCGAACGTCCGGCGGTGATGGTGCGCGGCGACGACGCGTCCCGCCCCGACCGCCCTCGCGTGCGGACCCGCGGCTCGAGCTCGAGCGGCGGCGGCGATGGCGACGGCGTCTCGGCTGCTGCCGCCGTCGGCATCGCCATCGCGGCCGCCGTGGCGGTCGCGGCGAGCGTGTTCGTCGTCGCGGCCGTCGAAGGCACCCGCTACGACGGCTGGGTCTCGGCGGACCCGGATCGCTCCATCCATCTCTATCGCCGCGACGGCCAGTGGCTGAGCATTCCCATCTACGCGCTCGAGCCTGAGCTCGCCGAGTGGGCGGACGGAGCGCTCCTCGACGACGAAGATCCCGGCGGCTCCCTCAGGCGGCTCCAGCGAGCACCGCTCGACCGACGAGGCTTCTCCATCGGCGTGGAGACCGGCGTCATCGGCGTCACCAGCCCGAGCGAAGACCGCCTCGTCGGCGGCGGCGCCCGCTTCACCCTCGGCGGTTTCCCGATCCAGCACCTCGGTCTCTACGCGCTCCTCGACTTCGCCACCGTCAGCGACACCATCGACGTCCGCTACGGCGGCCAGCTCCAGGGCTTCTTCCCCGCGCTCGGCATCGCCCACCTCGGCCTCTACGGCGAGATCGGCGGCGTCGGCCGCCGCGCCGACCTGCCCGACGACACCACCGAGCACGACCGCCGCCTCTTCGGCGGCGCCGGCGCGCTCCTCCAGCTCGACGTCAACACCCGCGTCGCGCTCACCCTCCGCGGCGGCATCTGGTCCACCAGCGGCCACGTCCTCCCCGAAGCCACCCTCGGCCTCACCGTCTTCTGACGCTCAGGGAGCGATGGGGTGCATCAGCTCGCCGGAGCCGGTGGCCGTGATGCGCACATCACCGATCGCCGCCCTGACACAGCCGTGAATTGGCGCGCCCTCGTCCCTTCCCGCGACCTGTGCACTCAGCTCTCCCGCCGCGGTCCATCGCACAGTCACCGCGCCAGGCTCCCCGCCCAGGCAAGCGAGGATCGCAACCTTTCGCTCTTCGAGCCGCGCACGGATCGTCGGCTCCGCTGGACCTGAGGGCCCTGCCGATGCCACCGCCTCGGTCGGCGCTGGCGCCGGCGTCTCGATGGTCTCGGCAATCGAGTCGAAGCTCTCGAGGAGCTCGGCCAGCTGTTGCTGTCCGCGGTCGAACACCCGCAGCTGCGTGCCACAGAGGTCCACCCCGAAGAGCGTGGGTGCCACTGCGCGTAGCTCGGCCACCGGGATCCGTCCGTTCCCGCTCACTTCCACGGTCCGCCCACGCCCGTGCAGTTGGAACGTCCGGCACTCGAGTCGTCGATTGGATCCGTCGCGTGCCTGAACACGGAAGTGCCCAGGGTCCTCGGCTGGAACACCCAGGAACAGGAGTTGCGCGTCGCCGTATCGGAGGCCGAAGCGCACCGCTCGATGACCGTCTCGATCTCGCCCCTGCTGCACGCCGGTTGGTCGTTCGGTTCGACGCGCTGGAGGCGGTGCCTGGCGAGTCACGACCACGGTGCGCTCGGCGTTCGCTTCGCGCTCGCGCACGCAAACCCCGTGAACGCAGACGTACCTGGCACGTCGTCCGCAGCCCCGAACCTCGTACAGCCCGAGGCCGAGCTTCTTGCGCGAGATCCTCTCCGAGCATCCGGTGTCCGCCTCGAAGCGAACCGCCAGCGCGCTGGTGCATCCAGCTGAAGCGCCGACGAGAACGAGCAGGAAGAGACGAGCCACCATCGCAATGGCGACCCTATCTCAATGGGAGAGACTTCGATACTCGGGCGGATTTCCGCCCGAGCACCGTGGGAATCAGCGCTCGGACATGGGGACGTAGTCGCGCTGGCCGGCGCCGAGGTAGACCTGGCGGGGGCGCGCGATCTTCTGCTCGTCGTCCTCGAGCATCTCGTTCCACTGGCTGACCCAGCCGGGCGCGCGGCCGATGGCGAAGAGCACGGGGAAGAGATCCATCGGCAGGCCCATCGACTGGTAGATGAGGCCCGAGTAGAAGTCGACGTTCGGGTAGAGGCTGCGCTTCACGAAGTACTCGTCGTCGAGCGCGATCTTCTCGAGCTCGAGCGCGATGTCGATGAGCGGGTTCTTCCCGACCTCGTCGAAGACCTGGTAGGCCATCTTCTTGATGACCTTCGCGCGCGGGTCGTAGTTCTTGTAGACGCGGTGACCGAAGCCCATGAGCCGGACCTCGCCGCCCTTGGCCTTCTGCACGTAGTCGCCGATGTTCGAGACGGAGCCGATCTCCTCGAGCATCCGGACGACGGCCTCGTTCGCGCCACCGTGGAGCGGACCGTAGAGCGCGGCACACGCGGCAGCCATCGCGCTGTACGCATCCACGTGCGAGCTGCCGACGCTGCGCATCGCCGAGGTCGAGCAGTTCTGCTCGTGGTCGGCGTGCAGGATGAAGAGCACGTCGAGCGCCTTCTCGATCACCGGGTTCGGCGTGTACTTCACCTCGGTCATCTTGAAGAGCATGTTCAGGAAGTTCCCCGAGTAGCTCAGGTCGTTGTCCGGGTAGACGTAGGGCAGACCGCGACGGTGCCGGAACGCATAGGCGGCGATGGTCGGGAGCTTCGCCACCAGCCGGTGGAACTGCAGCTGCCGGTTCTCCTTCGAGTCGATCTTCTTCGCGTCCGGATAGAAGGTCGAGAGCGCGCCGATGGTGCTCACGAGCATGCCCATCGGGTGGGCGTCGTAGCGGAACGCATCCACGAGCTCGCGGATGTTCTCGTGCACCATGGTGTGGTGCGTGATCGAGTGCTGGAACTTCTCCAGCTCGTCCTTGGTCGGCAGCTCCCCGTTGTAGAGGAGGTGCGCCACCTCGAGGAAGCTCGACTTCTCCGCGAGCTGCTCGATCGGGTACCCGCGGTAGCGGAGGATGCCCTTGTCGCCATCGATGAAGGTGATCTTGCTCTTCGTCGACGCGGTGTTCTTGTACGCCGGGTCGTAGGACATGACGCCGAAGTCGTCGTCGGAGACCTTGATCTGGCGCAGGTCCATCGCGGAGATGGTCCCGTTCGTCACTGGCAGCTCGTAGGTCTTGCCAGTGCGGTTGTCGGTGACGGTGAGGGTGTCTTTCTCTTCGGCCATGCGGGCGGGAGCATACCGGATCGTCCCCCGGTCGATCAGCAACGATCCGACGTCGGGTTTCGCCAAGGATTTCGCGGACCAGCGCGCCACAGGCGAGCGCCCTCACCCTCGCGCCCGGCCCCCTTGTCAGCCCCGGGCCCCGACCCCACCGTGGGGACTGGACCCTGCGCCGCCGAACAATGCAGTCCCTCCCCTCCTGACTCACGGTAGCGCGGGGTCCGCTACGTCGAGCGGTCGCCCCGCGCGGCCGGCGGCACCTGCTCGCGGAGCAGCTCCGAGAGCT
This sequence comes from Deltaproteobacteria bacterium, assembly GCA_017644045.1. Taxonomy (GTDB): domain Bacteria; phylum Myxococcota_A; class Polyangia; order Polyangiales; family Houyiibacteriaceae; genus UBA1660. The sequence goes on along the minus strand of JAEPMI010000003.1, from coordinate 250,794 downwards.
CCCCCGGCGCGTCCGCGTGGACCCAGTGCCCGGCGTCCTCGATCACGTGGAGGCCGCAGGTCCCTGCAGCCGCGAGCCCCTCGGCCCGATCGCGGTCGGCCGCGTCGAAGACCGGGGACTTCCCACCCAGCACCAGCTGCACCCCGCCCGCCTCGACGACGGGCCACTGGTCCAGCGCGAAGTAGTCCTCGAGCATCGCGTCCACCACGTCCATCTCGACGCCGTACACGTAGCCGCCATCGCGGGAGCGCAGATTCATCGCCAGCCATTGGGCGATCGGTCGCGCGAGCCCCCGCTCGGTCGCCGCGCTCACGAATGCCCTTCGATCGGAGAAGCGCTCGGGCATCTCGGCGAGCACGTCGAGCACCTTCGAGACCGCCTCGGAACCGCGCCGGTCGGGCCGGGCGGAGGGCGTCGAGTCGATCACCCACGTGGTGAGCAAGGGACGCCCCGCTTCCCGTCGCTGCTCCGCGAAGGCCAGCGCGACCTTCCCACCGAAGCTGTGCCCGAGCACCCCACGCACGGGCACGTCGAGCGCCAACCCGCCGAGGTCCGCAGCGGCCGCGGCCACGGTGTGCGGCGGCGCGAGGCCCAGCGAGTCACCGTGCGCGCGCAGATCCACCGTCACCGCGAGCCACTCGGGTCGCTCCTCGGCGAAGCTCCGCGCGAGGCTGCGCCAGTTCCGGCCGCGCCCCAGAATGCCGTGGAGGAAGAGGAACGCCGCGCGGGGTCGGCCCTCGGCGGCGGCGATGGTCTCGTGGGCGAGCACGGAACCGTTCTGCGGGTCCGTGCCCCGACCGTCAATCGGCGGCGTGCTCGGCCCGGGCGGCCTCGAGCTGCTCCTCTTCGAGCTCACCCTCGAGCGCCGCGTCGAGGGCCACGCGGACTTTGGGGCGAGTGGTCGACTCCACCGCGACTCGGACCCGTCGCTGGTCCTCGTCGCTCCCCGCGGCGGCCAACGCCAACGCTGCCCCCGCTCGTGCCTCCGGATCCGCGTCGGGATCCTCCAGCACCTTCCATGCGTCCGCCGCGCGCAGGGGAGCCTCGCGCATGGTGGAGGCGCCGGCGAGCAGACGCTCGAGCTTCGCCTTCCATTCGTCGAGGGAGAGGTCGCCGCGCAGGAAGCGCTCGGCGCCGCCCCGGCCCACCGCCCCTTGGAAGTGCTCCCACGCTCGTTCGAGTCGATGGGCCAGCGCGCGCGCCTGTCGCCGGTCGTCCATGTCGAGGGGAATCCGGACCTCCTCGCCGTTCACCGAGAACGTCACGTCTTCCGCGCGCACCTCCACCCCGTCGACGTCGGCGAAGCGGAACGAGACCTTCTTCCCGCCGATGCGAGCCTCCACGCCGTCGGTCCCGGCGACGACCTCGCGCCGCACCCGACGGGAGGCCCAGCCGCCGACGAAGAAGGGAAGGACCATCCAGAGGAAGGCGAAGGGGGTGTGGGCCCTGGTGCCCTGGAGCTGCATCGCGAGCCACATCAGCGGCAGCGCGGCGCCGAAGTAGCCTCCGAATGCCGCGAGGACCCGCTGGAAGATCCGGCGCCAGCCGAACACCAGCCGCCGCTGGCCCGGACCGAGCGCCAACGCACCGAGCAACTCGTCCGCAGCCTCGAGTGTGCCGACCTCGAGTCGCAGCACATCGCCGTTGGTCAGCAGCACCCAGAGCTCGGCGGCAGGGTCGTCCTCCTCGATGGGCACGAGCGGGACCACCATCCCGGACACGATCTCCCCCTCGGAGAAGCGCTGCTTCTTGCCATCGGGGTAGACGAGCTCGAGCGCGTCGTCCACGACCGCGACCTCGGCGTCCCGCCGTCGACCGAGGACCTTCGCCACCCATCCGGCGATCCAGACGACGGGCGCCACCATGAACCCGACCAAGGAGGCGATGAGCAACGGGCTGAGCCACCCGGACACCTCTCCGCCCGACGGGAAGATGGACGCGAGCACCCCGACCGTTCCCAGCGACAATCCCGCGATCCACCGCGCCGCCTTCCCCAGCCGCGCGGACCAGCCGGTGAAGGACCGCTTCACCTTGGCGAGCCAACGCTTCACCCGGCGACGATAGCCGAGGCGCGGAGAGAAGTGTCGCCCAGCGCCGGCGGTGGTTCGAGCTCGGGGAGGGGAGGAAAGCTCTGCCGGCGAGGGCGACCTCCTCACCTACGCAGGCCCCCAGCAGGCGTTAGCCCCAGCTTCAGATTTAGCCCGTCCGTGAATAGGCAGGCCAGGTCACCGGTCTCAACCCTGCCCACCGACGGCTCGACCGCACGGAGACACTCATGAAACGACACATCTTTTCCGCCCTCTCGCTCTTCCTCGTCGCTGCCATCGCGCACGCCGACGCGCCCGAGCCGCCGAGCGCTCGGGCGGTCGCCGAAGCGGCTCAGGGCTTCTACGACCAGGTGGACACGCTCGAGGCTCGCTTCAGCCAGCGCTACCACCACCGGATCTATCAGCGCACGCAGACCTCCACGGGTCGCCTCCGCTTCGATGACGCGGGCCGCATGCGCTTCGACTACGACGCCCCGAACGGCAAGGTCATCGTCTCCAATGGCGTGAACCTCGTCGCCTACGAGCCGACCGATGGCCACGGCCCCGGGCAGTACGTGAAGACCCCGGTCTCCGAGGACGGACTGCACAGCGGCTTCGCCTTCCTGACCGGTCGCGCGCGCATCCTCGACGACTACCGGGTCCGACTCCTCGACAACGAGCGCTACAACTGGCGCGGTCACGTGCTCGAGCTCCGACCACGCGCCCAGGATCCGAACGTTCGCCGCATCCTCCTCTTCGTCGACGGCCGCACCGACACCTTCGGCGTCGTGCACCGCGTCCGCATCGACGACCACGAGGGCAACCAGAACCAGCTCACGCTCCAGTCGATGCGCCTCAACCGCGACCTCGGCGCCTCCGCCTTCCGCTTCGTCCCGCCGGCGGGCGCCCGCCGCGTCGGCACCTAGTTCTCACGTGGGGGATTTCGAGAAAATCCCCCGACTCGTCGCGAGTGAATCGCTCCTCGTCTCCCCAGAAACCTGAAGGTCTCGCGGCGGAGCCGCTCGGTGCGTCTTCGCGCTTCGCGCTACGTCCTCCAGCTCTCTCGGGGACACCCTTCCCAGGCGCCTACGTACCCGGTGGTGCGTCCCGGCTTCGAATGACCACCGGGGTGCCATCCTCCGACTCGCTCAGCGTGAACACGGGCCGCGCGTCTCGGTACCCCCGGGCGCGCGGCTCTTCCATTCGTGCTTCGACCAGGGCCCCCGTGCCCGGCTCGAGCGCGAGCTCGTGGAGCACGCCCGCCGCAGGCTCCTCGACTCCGACCCCGCGCAGGAAGTCCTCGAGGCGTGTGGGCAGGCGGCTGGAACGAAAGACGCGTCCGAAGAGCGGCATCGCCCACGGATGGAGGAACGCGCTCCGGTAGCGCAGCTCGCCGTCGCCTTCGTGAAAGGACGCCACCAGCTCCGAGCGTTCGTCGATGCGGGCTCGGCGCCCGCCCACCAGCGTGAGATCGAAGGGCATCACCACGCTCTCGTCGAAGCTCTTCTTGCCCACCCGCCCCCAGACCCGGTGAGCCACGCAGCGCCGCCCGGAGACTGGCGCCACGAGCGTCTGCCGCGGGTGGATGCGACCGTGCACGCGCGTGCGGTCCGAGGGCTCCGAGCTCATGCGCGCGGAGCGTAGCGCAACCCACTCTCGGCCGACTCCACTGCCCGTGGCCGACCTGCATCTCTACACCGCGCCCACCATGAACGGCTGGAAGCCCCTCATCTTCCTGGAGGAGGCGGAGCTCCCCTACGCGCTCACGTACGTCCGCTTCGACCGGAAGGAACAGAAGGCGCCGGACTACCTGGAGCTCAACCCGAACGGGCGGATCCCGACGCTCGTGGATCGAGGAAACGGGGACTTCGCCGTCTTCGAGTCGGCCGCGATCCTCTGGTATCTCGCCGAGAAGAGCGGCCGCTTCCTCCCCGAGGATCCGAAGCGGCGGTCGCAGACCCTCCAGTGGCTCTTCTTCCAGATGGCGGGCGTGGGCCCGATGATGGGCCAGGCGATGTGGTTCCGCCGGATCGCCGCCCCCAAGGGCCACGACGTCCCACTCGCGATCGAGCGCTACACGAACGAGTCGCGGCGTCTGCTCGAGGTCCTCGACGGCCAGCTCGCCAAGGGTGGCCCCTTCCTGATCGGCGACGAGTACACGATCGCCGACATGGCGACCTACCCATGGGCGCGCTCGCACTATTGGGCGGGTGTCTCCGTCGAAGGGCTGGAGCACTTGCAGGCCTGGTTCGAGCGTCTCGACGCCCGCCCGGCGATCCAGCGCGCGCTGCAGCTCCCCGAGCCGCGTCCGGCCTTCTTCGGCGAGGGTGACGTCGCCGAAGGCGTCACGAAGAACGCCGCGCAGTTCGAGCTCTGAGGTCGTCCGGCGGCACCGGACATACGTCCATCGACGACAGGATCGGGTCGACTCACGCCAGGACGGCAGCGCGGGGTAGAGCACCGGCGTGGCCGGCGTACGAGGCGCCATGCGCTTGCTCTCCACTCCCGACCACTGGCGGCCCGCCGGGCCCGTGAAGCGGCACCGGTCCTTTCACTTCCTCGGCTACCCCACCTGGCGGATCGTCATCGGGGTCATCGCCCTCGGGTGGTCCGGCCTGATGTGGGGATCGATCCTCCGCAACTTGCAGAGGCGCCCGTCGAGCATCCCTCCCGTCGAGATCCTGGTCGTCGGTGGGGCCACCATCATCGGGCTCTTCTGCCTCTACTCCGCCGCACGGCGGATCCTGGTCGGGCACGACGGTGCGCTCGAGATCGATTCAGCCGCGCGAAAGATGTTGGTCCTGTCGAGGCATTCGGAGCCGACGGTCCTGTCCTTCGATCAGATCTCTCAGCTGGTGGTCAGCGTGCGAGACCAGCCGTACACGTCCGGCCGACTGGTGCGGACGGCGAGCATCATCGCCGCACCGTCCGGCACCGAGCTGTGGACCCAGCAGGCCGAAACGATGTTCACGAGGGATGGTCTGGTGGTGAAGATGCGCTCGCGCGCCGAGAAGCTCGGCAAGGCGCTCGGTGGGGTCCCCGTGGGCATGGCCGGCCGCTTCGGGGAACAGCGTTCTCGAGCGCCTCGGATGGACCCGAGCTGGGCGGCGGCCGGTGTGCATCGCTTCCTCCAGGCGGGGTACGATCTGCGCGCGATGCACGGCATGCAGTCCGTCCTCGTTCACCCTCGGGTGTGGTCGAACGGCACCTTCCCGCTCGCTGCCGCGGGTTGGGACGCGCTGAGCGGCGAACCGGCCATCCTCCCGCACCATCTCGACCTGCTCGTGATCTCCGCGGGCGAGCACAGCTTGGCGCGGCGACCGACCTCCGTGTTCGCGCTCCTCCAGCCGTACACGACCCGGCACGCGCACCCCGTGCCGCACGTGGCCGTACGTGTGCCGCCGTCGGAGAGAGCTCGGCTGCTCGAAGAGATCTCGCGGCTCCCCGAGCACGCGCCCGCGGCTCCGTCCCCACCGCGGCCCATCGCGTAGTTCGACGGCCGACGGGCCGCTATGCTCCGACCATGCATCCCATCGTTGGGCGAACGATCCTCCGCGCCACGAAGCTGCGCCGTCGCATGCGCGGCCCGCTCCGGCGAAGCTGGTCGCCGGAGACCGAGGCCTACAGCCGCTTCCTGCACCACTACTCGCGGCGCTCGCTGTGGATCCCGCTCGACTGGCAGCGAAAGGCGCTCGGCTCGATGGTCCCCGCGAAGCCGCCGCGTGGCGTCGAGTTCGAACGCTTCCAGATCGGCTCGGTCGGCGCGGCCTGGCTGACGCCGGAGGGTGCGGACCACGACCGGGTGCTCGTCTACCTGCACGGTGGCGGCTACCTCCTCGGGTCGATCGACTCGCATCGCCACGCCGTGTCGCGCTTCGCGGCTGCGGCCGGGATGCGGACCCTCTTGATCGACTACCGCCTCGCGCCCGAGCACCCCTTCCCCGCCGGCCTCGAGGACGCGGTCGCGACCTGGCGTTGGCTGCTCGACCAGGGCGTGGACCCGAAGCGCGCGGCGATCGCCGGCGAGTCGGCCGGCGGCGGTCTGACCATGGCCACCCTTCTCTCACTGCGCGACCGTGACCTCCCGATGCCCGGCGCTGCGGCCGTGCTCTCGCCCTGGGTCGACCTGACGCTCAGCGGCGGGACGCTCGTCACCAACGACCGCTTCGACTTCGTTCCCCGCCACGTGCTCCGCAGCTACGCGAAGCAGTACGCGGGCGGCGTCGACCGATCCGATCCGTTGCTCTCACCGGTGCTCGCGGATCTGAGCGGCCTCCCGCCATTGCTGATCCAGGCGGGCGAAGCCGAGACCCTCCTGGACGACTCTCGAACGCTCCACGAGCGAGCCGTCGCCGCCGGTACCGAGGCCACCCTCACCGTCTTCCCGGACAGCATTCACGCCTTCATGCTGATGCCGCACATGCCTCACCACGGCGACGCGGTGCGCGAGCTCGCCGCGCACCTGCGCTCGCACACGAGCTAGCCGGTCATAGCGCGGCGACTGCTGCTTGGACCGCCGTGCGCACGGCGGTCTTCTTGTCGTCGTGACTCGCGTACGACGGAGTGCTCGCCTCGGTCTCCGCGACGACTTCTCCGGTGCGAGCCACGACGATGCGAATCCGCGACGGGTCGGACGACCGGTCCACGCACGCGACCAAGGGCGCCTCGGACAACGTCGACGGCGCGAGCTCGAAGGTGTTGTCGGGCATCCAACGGGGGATGCCCCCGCTCCCGGAGTTCGTGACCAGGGCGACGGGAGGATGGCTCCCCGGCTCGAACGCCGGCGCGCTGATCTGTCGGCCACCGTCGCACGCGATGGCCAGCTTCTCGGCGACGTAGCTCCGGTTCCGCGCGTCGAGATCGCCAGTCTCGTCGAAGGCGAGCTCCGTCGGTCCACAGGCGAAGAGCATGAAGCCGGCGATGATGGGAAGGCGCACCCGAAGGGGGTACCACGCGGTTGTCAGGTCGGCTATAGGCGGGGCATGCATCGCACGCTGGTCCTCGTCTCGCTCGTCGTTCTCGCAGGATGCAGCGGCCCCTATCTGGACGTGGGGGTATCGAGCCGGGGCGACCTCGCGAACCTGCACATCTCGTCCGAGCGCGGGGCCACGATCACGGTGATGGGCGAGTCCTTCGAGTGGTCGGACGAGGCCAGCGACTTCCTGGTCCCCTACGCATCGCTCGAACCGGGCGATCAGACGATCGAGGTCCACGCGGAGATGGGGGGTCGCGAGACCATCGGCCGAGTGTCGCTGACGGTGCCGAACCGAAGCACGGAGCCCTACGTGCAGCTGCTCGAGTGCACCAAGGAAGACGACGCCGAGGTCCATCTCGACGTGCGGGGAACGTTCGGCCTCTTGGAGCACTGCACGCAAGCCGACGGCACCATCCACGTCGAGCTGGCGGTGACGCCGGGCGCGTCGCTCGAGGTCGCGGGAGAAGCCGTGGCCGTCGGGCCGCGCGGAATGGTCGGCCTCGACCTCTCTGTCGGCGACGACGTGCTCGACGCCATCCCGTCCGGCGAGGGCGCGACCGCCATCGGGCTTCCCGTCGTCGTGGAGAACGATGGTGCGCGACTCGAAGGACGCTTCGAGGTCGCCGTCGAGGTGGGTCAGGCGCTGCACGAGATGACCCGCGGCTTCCAGGGCGGGAGCCCGCTGCACCCGGACCTCGAGCCGATCACCGAGGGCGGGATGCTGCTCTACCGACCGGAGCGCTTCGGCGAGACGATGGAGGTCATCGGGGCATCGCTCCCGATGCGGCAGACCCGCTACGTGGCCATCGCCGAGCTTCGCGACGTGGTGCCCAGCACCGAGCAGTGCGGCCCCTACCAGCTCACCGACATCATCGGTCGACCGGAGCCTGGGACACGGGCGCACACCCTTCCCCGCTCGGACGAGCGAATCACCGTGATCGTCTACGCCGCGCACTCCGGGGAAGAGGTCATGCGGCAGACCATCGACAGCACCGGCCTGCCGTGCCCGACGTCGATCCGTTCGGGCGCGACGAGCGCACCCGTCTCGGCCAGCGGCCGGGTGCGCACCTGGCTGCTCGGGCTCCTGAACTGAGAATCCGCACTCGGGGGCAGCCAGATCGGGCGAGTGGCTCCATGCTCTGGCCCATGCTCACTCGCACGAGTCTCTCCGCCGGCCTCCGATGGGCCACCCTGCTCTCCATTCTCCTCGGCATCGCCAACCCCGGCGCCGCTCAGGACGCGAGCGATGAGGCGACCGAAGAAGAGCCGGTCTCGGACGAAGGCACGGACGAAGAAGCGGTCGAAGAGACGGTCGAGGAGCCCTCGACCGTGGTCCCGCGGACCATTCCGACCCCGCCGCCGAGCACCTCCGGCGCGGCCATGATCGCCGAGCGAGTCCGCCCGTCGCTCGCGGTCGTGCGCTGCCAGGGCGCGCGCTGGAGCATCGGCTTCGCGATGGGCGATGGCACCAAGGTGGTCGCCGCGAGTGACGCCCGACGGTGCCGCCGCGACATCACCGTCGACAGCCTCGACGGCCAGAGCACCAGCGCCCGCAGCGTGACCACCGGCGGCGACGTGGCCGTCTTCCTCCTGGACGACGACATCGGCCTCGAGCCGCTCGAGGTACGCACCGACATCCCCGCGCTCGGCGAGACCGTCTACGCGGTGAGCGCTCCGAGCGGCGCGACCCAACCGATCGTCACCTCGGGCACCGTCGCGTTCGCCGACGGTGAGGCCTTGCAGTCCGACGTCCCGCACCCGAGCGGGAGCGAGGGCGCGCCCCTCGTCGACGGCGACGGCCGCGTGATCGCGGTGCTCGGCGAAGGCTCGGATCGTGGTGTGGCTCCCTCCGAGCCCATCGGCCCCATCGCCGAGACCGTCGAAGGCATCGAGCCGACCGCCGACGACGTGCGGCAGACCGCGTATCCCGGCTTCGGCCTCAGCGCCGGTGCCGTGTGGGACTCCGGTGACCGCCTCTTCGGCGCGGCCGGCATCTTCTCGATCGACATTCTCGACAAGCTGATCATCGGGGTCGAGCTCGGCGGCTACTTCAACACCGACAACGGCGCCGTGGCCCAGCGGGTGAAGCGCAGCCTGCTGGTGGGCACGCTCTCGGTCGGCTACCGGATCCGGGTCGCGTTCCCGGGCGGTAGCTCCGGCACGCTGACGCCGCACATCGGCTTCTCGTTCACCTACGACAAGTCCGAGATCCGCACGACCAGCGTCGGCCTCGCGGACCCGACCTGCGATCTCCGCATGGACACCTGCGAGCTCGAAGAGGTGAGGAACACCGTCGAGGTCGACGACTGGCGATACCGGCCGACCGCCGGTCTCCGCCTCGCGCTCGGTGGGCTCGAGTTCGGCTACGAGGTCTACCTGGATCTCGACGAGATCGGCGACACCGGCCACCGGCTACACATCGGCTTCCGTTTCTGACCAGGCCTCGCGCACCGAGCGGATCGCGCCCGGTGCGTCGGCGTCGGTGTGGAGGTGGTTCTCCCAGTAGCCGACCGAGTGCCACCGGCCGGCCTTGTAACCGATGCGCTCGAAGGTCGCGCAGCGCACGAAGCCGAACGCTTCGTGCAGGGCTTCGCTCGCGGCGTTCGGGAGGCTGATGCCCGCGACCAGCGTGGCGAAGCCCTGAGCTCGCATCAACGGAACGAGCACGCCGTAGAGCCGGCGACCGAGGCCCTTCCGGTGGAAGGCGGGGTCGACGTAGATCGTGACGTCCGCGCTCCAGTCATAGGCGCCGCGCGCCTTGTGCGGGCCGGCCTTGGCGAAGGCGACCACGCGACCCCGGTCGCGCACGACCAACCACGGATAGCGCTCGTGGGTCGTGTCGAACGCATGCAGCCACTGCTCGAGCGGCTCGGGCTCCGTGGCCAGGTTGGCGACCCCGAGCGCCGCGGCGGCGTTGGCGATCGCCAGAATGGCCGGGACGTCCGCACGGGTGGCGAGCTCGATCACGTGACCTCCGGTCGCCAGGGTCCGGTGGTCAGACCGACCACGGTGCCGGTCGCCGCGCCGCCCAGCGCGTGAATGACGAAGACGAGCGTGGTGTTGGGACCGGCCGGGACCAGCTCGGCGGCGAGGGCCGCGAGCAACAAACCGGCGGCCCACCCCGCGACGTTCGCCCCCACCCACGCGGCGCGCTTCGAGGGCGGTCGGCGCCCCGCCTGCAGCCCGCCGACGATGAGACCGAGCCCGCCACCAGCGACCAACGCGACGACGACCACCATCATCCGCGAGGGCTCGGCCGGCTCGAAGAGCGAGGCGACGATTCCCGCCGCCCACCAGAGGCCGAACGCGAGCGTGGTCAGCCCGATCCAACGCCAGCGGGCTTCGCCGCCGAAGCCTACGGCCCAAGCCTGGGCCGCGCCGATGAGCGCGCCCTCGAGCAGCCCCGCGCCGAGGATGCCCGCGATCGCGAGGGCCGGAGAGGGCTCACCGAAGCCACTGCTCAGATGCCCGAAGAGCGCGCTCAGCAGGAGCGCCCCCGCCTGCGCCACGGCGATGGCGATCACCCAGCGCAGCATCCCAGTCGGTCGTTCGTCACTCACCGGCCCGCACCCTACCCGCGGGGACGCTCTCGCGCAGTAGCAGTGCTGCTGCCCCTTGTGCTCGTGTCGTTGGCATGAGATCCGAGGTTCACGTGAGCTCTGCCCGACCCCACCGTCTACTGTCGTTGCTCCTCTTGGTGGGCCTGACACTCGCCTCGTGTTCGAAGCCGTCCGAAGTCGTCGAGCCGTCCGAGGAGCTGCCGCGGCACGCCGAGCTGGTCGAAGCCGAGGTGCTACGGAGCGTGAGCGGCGAGCCGCACGAGGCGATCGCCAGCACCGAGCACGTCGCCGTCGTCGAGTGCGCGCGCTCGCTCGACCCGCTCGAGGCGGACGTGATCCGCGGCTTCCGCCTCGACGTGTCGACCACGCTCGAGACGGAGACTCCGTCGGTCATCAAGGTGAAGGCACTCGTCGCGGTGCACACCGTCGGTCCGCCCGAGCAGATGCGGGCGATGCTCCAGGGGAGCGGCACGGTCCAGCGAGGCACGAACCGGGAAGCCGACCTCGAGCTCGCCTCGAAGGGCGCGGTCCGCGCGGCGATGCGGCGGCTGGAGCCGATCGTCCGGCGCTTCGCGGTCGCAGCGGACTAGGCTCTCGGCCGATGACCTTCTCGCTCCATCCACGCATCGCGGCCGACACGGTGTCGGTGGGCCGCTTCCCATCGGTGGCCGTTCTCCTCCACCGGGACGCGCGCTACCCGTGGGTGATCCTGGTGCCGGAGGTCGAGGGCATCCGCGAGATCCACGATCTCTCGCACGAGCTCCGGCACGCGCTGCTGGATCATTCGTGCGGAGTCGCCGAAGCGATGCAGCGGCACTTCGGCGCGGACAAGATGAACGTGGCCGCGCTCGGCAACATGGTGCCGCAGCTGCACCTGCATCACGTCGCCCGCTTCGAAGGGGACGCGGCGTGGCCTGGCGCCATCTGGGGCGCCCACCCGCCGCTCGACTACGCGAGCGGTGAGCTCGAGGCACGTCGCGGCGAGCTACGCGGAGCGTTCGCGCCGTTGCCCGGCTTCGGTTGAGACCGTGGGCGCGTGGCACATCCGAGAATGGGACCCGGCTACCCGAACCGGAGTCGTCGAGGGTGTGTACACGCTGCCGTTCGAGGCTCCCTACGCGCCGGACGACTTCGTCGTCGGCGAGCCGGTCGCGGTCAGCCTGGTCTCGGGCGAACCGCGACGACCGCACGTGCGCTCGGTGATCCCGATCCAAGCGCGGCTGCCGGATGGACGGAGTCAGGTCGAAGGCGCCCAGCCCATCCCAGGAGTGCCGGCGCTCTTCCGTTGCCGCGACCGGATGCGGGAAGGCCGGTGGTCCATCTGGGTCGGGCTCGATCCCTACCCGGACGTCTACCATCCCTGGGGCGAGGTGCTCTGTTCGCAGGGCGAGCTCTGGGTCGAGGACTGGGAGCCCGAGTTGGGCGAAGCGGTCGGCGGGTTCATCGACGTTCGCGACACCGGCGACCGGCTCGTATTCCGAGTCACGAGCGATCCGGGGCGCTGGCGCGGCGGCGCGATCGGACGACGACGAAGCGTTCGCTTCGTTCCGCCGCCGCCGAGCGACGAGTGGCGGGCGATCGAGGACGCGATGGCCGAGGTCTTCGACATCACGGATGTCGACGACCTACGTGTCTCGGTCGGCGACGAGGTGCTGGTCTGCGCGGGGGTCGGTGGACGGGCCGTTGCCGAGTGGCGTGGGCCCACCGAACGAGAGGGAACGATCGCTGCGGTCGTCCGTGCGTGGCGCCAGCGATTGCGCGAGTGGGCAGAGTGATCTCCCTGTCGTCGCGCTCGAACTTTACCGCCAGTCTGTCCGGGAGAAGGGGTACGCTACGCGAACCTCGTTCGTCGGAGATTGCCCGCACATGCTCCCCCGCTTCCGTTTGCTCTTCCTGATCCTCGGCCTGGTGGGCTGTGGCGACGATGCTCCGCTCCCGACCGATGGCGGGACGGACGAGTGCGACGCCTGCGATGACGGCGTCTTCTGCAACGGGCTCGAGCAGTGCGTGGACGGGGCGTGTCAGCCAGGTTCCTCGCCGTGCGCGGCGGGCACGACGTGCGACGAGTCGGCTGACCGCTGCGTGACCACCTGCTCCGAAGGGGCCGACGCCGACGGCGACGGCGTGGACTCGATCGACTGCGGCGGTGGCGACTGCGACGACTCCAACGCGGACGTGCATCCTGGCGCGACCGAGGTGTGCGACGACTTCGGCGTCGACGAGGACTGCGACCCGGTGACGCTCGGGGGGATCGACGCCGACGAAGACGGCTTCGTCGACGCGGCTTGCTGCAACGGCACCAACTGCGGGAACGACTGCGACGACGACAACCCGGCGCGCCACCCGGGCGAGGCCGAGACCTGCAACATGCTCGACGACGACTGCGACGCGATGGTCGACGAGACGGTGGTGGTCACCTACACGGTCGACGCCGACCGAGACGGACACGGGTCTGACGCCGACGGCGCGGAGACGGTCGTGGGCTGCGTGGCGCCCGCGGGCTTCGCCGAGTCCACCGACGACTGCGACGACTCGATCGGGAGCACGCATCCCGGCGCCTACGACCGGTGCGACGCCGAGATGGTCGACGACGACTGCAGCGGCACCCCCAACGACCCGGCGGGCGGCTGCGGCTGCTCGGATGGGGACAGCCGTGGGTGTCCGCTCCCAGGGGTGTGCGGCGCGGGGACCCAGACCTGCGTCAGCGGCGTCTGGGCAGAGTGCTCCATCCTCCCGAGCGACGAGGTCTGCGACAACGGCATCGACGAAGACTGCGACGGAGCCGCCGACGACGGCTGCGTGTGCGAAGACGACTTCCGCTTCTGCGGGACCGACGTCGGGCAGTGCGGTCGCGGGATCCAGCTCTGCGCGAGCGATGGCTCGTGGGGCCCGTGCGTGGGCGCGGACGACCCGAACCCCGAGACCTGTAATGAGCTGGACGACGACTGCGACGGCGACACCGACGAAGGGGTCTACGTGGTCTGCTTCGAGGACTCGGACGGAGACGGCTACGCGCCGCCGACGGTCAGCGGCACTGGGATGTGCGGCACCGAGTGTCCGAGCGGCACGACGGATCGTGACCCGACCGATCCGGCCCTCCGCGACTGTCAGGCCGACGACGCGCGGGTCCACCCCGGTCAGTTCGGCGGCTTCCGCACCCCGCGGACCGACGGCGGCGGGTTCGACTACGACTGCGACGGGGTGGAGACGCGCACGTCCACCGTGACGGGCGGCAGCTGCCCGTCGGCAGCCGATGGCTCCTGTCTATCGCCAACGAGTGGCTACACCACGCTGACGGACTGCGGAGAGGCGAGCACCTACGTCGCGTGCGCCACCATGGGCGGCTCTTCGCTCTACTGCGAGGAAGTCTTCCGCTGCACTCCCGCCTCGGGCGACTGCGGTGACATGTTCCGGACCCCCTGCCGATGACCCGCCGATTCACGTTCCTCTTCTTGTTGTCGCTGGCCGCCTGCGGTGACGACGCCGTAGTCGAGCCCGACGCGGACACCGGCTGCGCCGCCGACTCCGACTGCGACGACGGCAGCTTCTGCAACGGCGACGAACGCTGTGGGGCCGACGGCTGCGAGCCCGGCACCGCGCCATGTGCCGCCGGCGCGACCTGCGACGAGGCCGGCGACCGCTGTGAAGCGGACTGCACCACCACGCCGGATGCCGACGGAGACGGGCACGACGCCGTCGAATGCGGTGGCGACGATTGCGACGACTCCAACGCAGACGCCAACCCGAGCGGAACCGAGGTCTGCGACGCCGACGGAGTCGACGAGGACTGTGACCCGAGCACGCTCGGCGGACGGGACGCCGACGCGGACGGCTACGAGTCGGCGCTCTGCTGCAATGGCGACGAGTGCGGTCCGGATTGCGACGACGGCGACGTGAACGTGCACCCGACCGAAGCCGAGGAGTGCGACGGTATCGATCAGGACTGCGACGGCACGGTCGACGAAGGGGTGCTCACCACCTTCACCCTCGACGCCGACGGCGACGGCCACGCGACCAGCGCGGACGGCGCCGCGACGATGGACGCCTGCGTCGCGCCCGCCGGGTACGCCCGTGCCACGGACGACTGCGACGACACCGATGGCTCCATTCACCCCGGGGCGTTCGACCGATGCGACGACGCCATGGTCGACGACGACTGCAGCGGCACGCCGAACGACCCGAGCGGCGGATGCGAGTGCACGAACGGAGACACGCGGACCTGCCCCTTCCCCGGTGTCTGTGCGAGCTCCACCCAGCTCTGCGTCAGCGGCGTCTGGGGCGCCTGCGGCATCGCGCCGACGGCCGAGATCTGTGCGAACGACCTCGACGAAGACTGCGACGGAGCCGCGGACGACGGCTGCACCTGCGACATGGAGTTCCGCGTCTGTGGCAGCGACGTGGGCGCGTGTGTGCGCGGCGTCCAGCGATGCAACGCCGAGGGTTGGGGCCCCTGCGTGGACGAGGTGCCGGCGAGCCCGGAGATCTGCAACGGGATGGACGACGACTGCGACGGCGCCACCGACGAAGGGGTGACCCTGAGCTGCTGGGCGGACGGCGACGGCGATGGCTTCGCGCTCGCGTCCGCGTCCGTCATGGGCGTGTGCGCCGCGGAGTGTCCGGACGGAACGACCGCTCGAGAGCCTGTCGGGGTGGCGAACGAAGACTGCCTCGACAGCGACGCTCGGACCTTCCCAGGGCAGACCGAGTTCTTCGCCCACGCAAACAGCCTCGGCTTCGACTTCGACTGTGACGGCTCGGTCATCAGCGAGTCGCCGGGGAACAGCTGCGAGGCGAACCCCGACGGCAGCTGCCGCTGGGACGAGTACTACTCGACCAACACCGCGGACTGCGGCGAGCACATCGACGTCATCTACTGCTGGGCGGACGGCTCGGACCCCTGCGAAGAGGTGGCCGCCTGCCTGACGGCACCCGGAGCGCGCTGCCGGCGCCTCGCGTGTCGCTGAACTCGGTTCGCGCGAGACTCGCAGTCGGCCCGAGCTCCGCGCCCGCGAGGGTCGGGGAATCACGGCCCTTACCGGAAAGCTCAATCATTTGTGACCGTTGGGTCATGTTTCGGCTGGGTGAGCGTTGGATCACGAAACGATGACAAAAAGTACTGACACGTCAGTCTAGTTGAGCTAAGACGCCAGCTCATCAGGCACTTCGACGGGTCATTTGCGCGTCGAAGACACCGAGATCGCAGCACTTTTGTCGGCTGCGCCGATGAGGACGACGATGACGGATACTGAGACTGGCCGCTCCGCGGCGTTTTTCCGGGTCGAGGGGACCCTTCTGGAGCGAGGACCGCTCGCCGCTGCCGCCTGGCTGGCCTCCAACGCCCAGGGCGTCGGTGAGCGGATCGCGCGGCTCGGGAACGTGGCCCTCGCGGCGCCGCTCTCCTTCGCGGGCGAGCTGCGCACCGGCGCCACGAGCACGCGGGTGACCTGGATGGGTCTGCGCGGGATGAGCGAGGACCGGCTGGTGCTGCTCGCCGAGGAGTACGTCGAGAAGTACGTGACCGGCGAGGTCCTCGAGATCGGCGCCGAGCTCCTGAAGAAGGCCCGCAAGCAGGGCCGGCGCATCGTGCTGGTCAGCGACAACATCGACCTGATCGTCGGGCCGCTCGCGGAAGAGCTCGAGGCCGACGACCTGATCTGCAACCGCCTCGAGATCCGCAGCGAGAAGGCCACCGGCCGCCTCGAGGATCCGGTCATCGGCGGCAACGTCTCCGGCCAGTGGGCCCGCGCCTTCGCGCAGGAGAACGGCATCGACCTCGGCGCGAGCTGGGCCTACGGCGCGAGCGGGGCGGACAGCCTGCTGCTGAGCGCCATCGGGCAGCCGTGCGCGGTGAACCCGGATCGACAGCTGCGCCGGCTGGCGCGCGATCACGAGTGGCCGGTCGTCGAGAAGTGAGCTCCGTGGTGAGAGCGCATCAGGGATGGAGAGTCGCGTGAGCGAACCGAAGAAGAACGGCCACAACGGCCACAACGGCAACGGCCACGAGAACGGCAACGGCCACTCGCTCGGTGCCGAGGGCATCGCGCTGAAGGGGCCGTCGATCGCGGAGACCTTCGCCGGCAAGCACCTGCTGGTGACCGGCGTGACCGGGTTCCTCGGCAAGGTCTGGCTCGCGATGGTGCTCGACCACCTGCCCGAGATCGGTCGCGCGACCGTCGTCATCCGCCCGAAGAAGGGCGAGGATGCCGACGCACGCTTCCAGTGGATCGTCGAGCGCTCGCCCGCGTTCCGTCCGCTGCGCGCGAAGCTCGGCGCGAAGGCGTTCCGCAAGCTCATCCGCGAGAAGATCCGCGTGCTCGAGGCCAAGCTCGTCGAGCCGCTCTGCGGTCTGAGCGAGGCCGAGGCCGACGCGATCCTCACGGACGTCGACGCGGTCGTGCACTTCGCCGGTCTCACCGACTTCGAGCCCGATCCGCAGATGGCGATCGACGCGAACATTCACGGCGCCCAGCACGCCGCGGACCTGGCCGCTCGGTCCCGCGGCAAGCGCTACATCCACGTGTCGACGACCTTCGTCGCCGGCCGTCGCTCCACGACGATCGAGGAGTCGATCGAGGTCGGCGTCTCGCCGAACGGCACGACCTTCGACCCGGAGGAAGAGCTCCGCACCCTCGAGGAGGGCATCGCCGCGCAGGAGACCAAGAGCCAGCGCATCGACTACGCGATGGACCGCGCCGAGGCGCTCGGCTGGCCGAACATCTACACCTACTCGAAGGCGCTCAGCGAGCACCTCATCGAGACCCGCGAGGACGTGACCACCACGACGTTCCGTCCGGCGATCGTCGAGTGCGCGCGCAACTATCCCTTCGAGGGCTGGAACGAGGGCATCAACACCTCGGGCCCCCTGGTCTGGCTCCTCTCGACCACCTTCCAGCGCTTCCCGGCGCGCGAGACCAACAACTTCGACATCGTGCCGGTCGACACCGTCGCGCGCTCGATGGTGCTCGTGGTCGCCGACGCGCTCCGTGACCGCGCCGAAGCGATCTACCAGTGTGGCTCGAGCGACGTGAACCCCTTCACGTTCCGTCGGGCCGTCGAGCTCACCGGCATCGGCATCCGCCGCATGTACGCGCGGCGCGGCGACGACTTCGAGAAGAAGGTCCTCTCGAAGCTCGACCCGATCTGCGCGGAGCCGGACCCGAACGAGGTCTTCGGCCATCGCCGGATGCGCCTCGTGGCGCGCGCGACGCGAAAGTTCCTGCGCAAGTTCAAGCTGCAGGAGAACGTCTCGCCGAAGCTCTACGACAAGATCGACGGACCGAAGCTCGACGAGAAGCTGCGGAAGTTCTCGATGGACTGCCGGACCACCGACCGGAAGCTCGGCCAGGTGGACGACATGCTGCGGGTGTACCTGCCCTTCGTGAACGAGATCGCCTACGTCTTCCGCACCGGCCACCTGGTCGCGGCGACGGAGCGCCTGAGCGACGAGGAGCGGGAGCTCTTCGGCTTCGACGTCGCCGACGTCTGCTGGCGCGACTACTGGGTGAAGATCCAGGTGCCCGGCCTCGACAAGTGGTCGCTGCCGCTGCTCCGCAACGAGAAGGTCCCCGACGATCCGCCCTTCGAAGAGACCGAAGAGCTGGACGCGACCGCCGAGAACGAGAGCGCGCCGCTGCGCGCGACCGCCTGAAAGCAGAGACCGACATGGAAACGATCTTCATCACCGGCGCGACCGGTTTCCTGGGCAGCTACGTCGTCGACCGGCTCATGCACACGACGGACGTGCGGCTGGCGGCGCTCACCCGAGCGGCCGATCGCGAAGAGGGCATCGCCAAGCTCTGGAAGGCGATGCAGCTCCACTGGAACGCGGAGACCTTCTACCGCTTCATCGACCGGATCGACTTCGTCCCCGGCGATCTCACCGAACCGAACCTCGGCATCGCCGAGGGCCGCTACGAGGCGCTGGTCACCAGCTGCAACTCGGTGCTCCACATCGCGGCCTCGCTCAACCGCAAGAGCGAGAAGCAGTGCCTGAACCACAACCTCCGCGGCACCCTCTCGGTGATCCAGCTCGCCAAGGCGATGCACGAAGACCACGGCCTTCGCCGCTTCAGCCACGTGTCGACGGTCGCCGTCGCCGGCCAGCGTGACAGCGAGGTCATTCTCGAGGACGAGGCGATCGACTGGGAGGTCAGCGACTACGACCCCTACGGCCGCACCAAGAAGTTCTGCGAGCACATGGTCCGCTCGCTCCTCCCCGACGTGGAGAAGACCTTCTTCCGCCCGTCGATCGTGATGGGAGACTCGCGCTTCGCCGAGACCACCCAGTTCGACATGGTCCGCGCGTTCTGCACGCTCGCCGACATCCCCGTGCTGCCCTTCGACTCGAACGGGCGCGTCGACATCGTGAACGCCGACTGGGTCGGCAAGGCGATCGCCGACCTGCACATGAAGAAGGTGAAGCACCAGATCTTCCACCTCTCGAGCGGCACCAGCTCGCACACGATGGGCGAGATCACCGCCGCGCTGAACAAGCCGCCGCGCTTCGTCCCGCAGCTCGAGAACGCCTTCGGATCGATCATGAACGCGCTCGCGTCGTCGAAGCAGAAGAACACGGCGACGATGATCGGGAGCCTCTTCAAGGTCTTCCTGCCCTACATCACCTACGACACGGTCTTCGACAACAGCCGGGCGGTGGAAGCGCTCGGCGAGGCGCCCGTGCCCTTCACCCGGTACTGCAAGGACCTCTACCGCTACGCGAAGAGCGTCGGCTACGAGTACCCGGCCAAGCCGCTGCCGCCCGCGCCGCAGACCACGGGGGCGAAGCCTTCGGAGGCACGCCCGTGAGCGAGAAGAAGAAGGTCCGCATCTGGCGGCCGAAGGCGGACCCGATCGCCAAGGCCGAAGAGACGGAAGAAGCGGTCCCGGCCGCGAGCTCGACCGAGATCCCGAAGACCTGGGCCGAGATGCGCTCGTTCGTCGACGGGCTCCGCGAAAAGGCCGAGAAGAAGGACGCCGAGTCGCTCATGGGCGTCTTCGGCGACCTGGCCCGCGCGGCCAAGAAGAAGATCGGCGAGCACCTCGACGCCGACCGCACGCTGCAGACGGTCATGGCCGGCTTCATCGAGGCCGCCGGCAGCCGCTACGCGCTCGACCCGGGCGAGCAGTGGGAGCCCGGCGAGCCGCTACGTCTCCTCCTCGCTGGGTACAGCGGCACCCGGAACACCGGCGCCGACGTCCGCGTCGAGGAGATGATCCGCCAGTTCCGCCACCTCTTCGGCGACGAGCACGTGGCGCTCTCGATCTACACGATCGACCCCGAGCTCACCCGCGGCTACTTCCGCACCGTCAGGCAGCTGCACCTGCCGAAGCTCTTTCCGAAGTTCCTCTTCGACACGGTCCACGAGCAGCACGCGGTCATCGCGTGCGAGGGCTCGATGTTCAAGAGCAAGTTCGCCAACGCGCTGAGCACCATGATGGTCGGCGCGCTCGGGCTCGCAGCGGCCGAAGGCAAGCTCGCCGTCGGCTACGGCGGCGAGGCCGGCAAGATGGACCGCTCGGTCCAGGACCTGGTGCGCCGCTACTGCCAGGACGCGCTCATCATCGCGCGCAACGAGGCCAGCAAGGGCGTGCTCGCGGAGCTCGGCGTGAAGTCACGCTCGGGCACCGACACTGCGTGGACCTTCGAGCCCGCGCCGTTGAGCGAGGGTCGCAAGATCCTGATGGACGCGGGCTGGGACGGTGAGACGCCCGTGCTGGCGCTCTGCCCGATCAACCCGTTCTGGTGGCCGGTGAAGCCGGACGTCGCGCGCGCCGCGGTGAACTCGTTCAGCGGCATCTACGACGAGGAACACTACGGCTCGGTCTACTTCCACGCCGAGGGCGCGGAGGTCAGCGACAAGCAGGACCAGTACCTGACCGCCATCGCCAACGCCGTGCGCCGTTTCCGCGAGGCCGGCAACGACATCTTCCCGGTCATGTTCGGCAGCGAGCAGCTCGACCGCGAGGCGTGCGAGGGGCTCAACGAGCGCCTCGGCGGCGGGTTCCCCGTGATCGTCAGCGACGAGCACGACATGTACGCGATGGTCTCGGCGATGCGGAACTCGACCTACATGGTCTCGAGCCGCTACCACGCCTGCGTCACCACGATGGCCGGCGGCGTGATCAGCGCCGGCATTACGATGGACGAGCGCATCCGCAACCTGATGGCCGACCGCGGCACGCCGCACCTGGCCCTCGAGGTCGACGACTCGCAGCTCGAGGATCACCTCTTCGAGACGCTGGGCGTGATGGTCCGCGACGGCGAGTCGATCCGCGAAGGCATCGACCGCTGCGTCTACGCCAACCTCGAGCGGATGGGCCAGATGGGTCAGATCCTCGTCGACTACGTGCGGGCACGGCACCCGGAGTTCCCGTTCCGGCCGGAGCTCGGTGAGCACGGCGACCCGTGGGATCACCTGCCGAGCCTCGCGCCGGCGGTGCAGGGCATCGTGGACCGCGTCCGGGCGGCCGAGGCGGGCACCAAGAGCGCACCGCAGCTGGAGTCGCGAGCGTGAGCACCGAGTCCGTTCCCTGGCGCACCCGGTTGGGTGCGTGGCAAGCGCGTCTCGCGGCGAAGAAGATCGCCGCCGTGGTCAAGGACCGCCTGCCCACTCGCAACGGCGTCAGCCAGATGGCCCGCTTCGAAGGCGAGGCGATGCGTTGGCACCTGAACGGGACCACCCTCGAGGTCGAGCTGCACCGCGAGCCCTGCAACGAGATCGGCACCACCGCGCTCGCGGAGCTCGAGTCGCTGGTGAGCTTCATCCACCACGGCGCCGGTGGCGCGCGCGCCGTGATCCTCTTCAGCTCGGTGAAGCGCGGTTTCTCGGCCGGCGCCGATCTGCGCGAGCTCTACGAGGGCTTGGTCGCGCGCCACGCCGCTGGTGAGCACGGTGCTGGCCGCAGCCCGATGAAGCAGGTCGCCGTCGCCCACGAGGTGCGCGGCTTCATCGACCGCATCCACGCCGTGATGGACGGCCTCGACACCGCGCCGCTCACGGTGATCGCCGCGGTCAACGGCGTATGCTTCGGCGGCGGCTTCGAGCTGGCGCTGACCGCCGACGTGATCGTCGCCGACAAGAGCACCCGCTTCGCCTTCCCCGAGCTCCGCCTCGGACTGGTCCCCGGCTTCGGCGGCATCCCGCGCCTCGAGCGCGACGTCGGCAACGCGGTCGTCCGCGACCTGCTGCTGACCGGTCGCAGCCTCAACGCCAAGCGCGCGCAGGAGATCGGGCTGGTGTCCCAGGTCGTCTCCCGCGGTGAGGCGCTGACGGTGGCGCGCAAGATGGCCGAGCAGGCCGCGCGCTTCGACCCCGAGACCACTCGGCGCGCCAAGCGCTTCGCCAAGCCGCTCCCCGTCGAGCGGCTCCGGCGCGAGAAGGACCTCTTCATCGAGATGATGGGCTCGCCCGTGGTGGCAAAGGCCCTCCAGAAGTTCGTCGAATCCACGGATGTAAGGCCGTACCTGCCATGAAGCGCGAAGACCTCCTGAAGACCCTCATGACCCTCGCCGCCAAGCGCTTCGAGCGCGACCTGGCGGAGCTGCAGCCCAGCGACGACTTCTTCGCGAAGCTCGGCATCGACAGCTTCCAGGCGATGGAGCTGATGACCGACCTCGAAGACGAGTTCGACGTCGAGGTCCCCGACTACGAGCTGCAGGGCGTCACCACCTTCGACGGCCTCGCGGACGTGCTGGAGCGACGGCTGTGATCCCGCCCGAGCGATATGGCTCGATCGGCGAGCTGCTGCTCGACGCGATGCTCCAGTTCAAGACGGAGACCGCGCTGCTCGAATTCAGCCGCAAGCGAACCGCACACGAGCTGAGCTACCTGCAGACCAAGCGGGAAGCGGACGCGATGGCGCGCAAGCTCGCGGACGCGGGCATCGAGGCGGGCAGCCGGGTCGCCATCGCGATGAGCAACCAGGCAGCCTGGCCCATCGCGGCGATGGCGGTCTTCTTCCGCGGCGCCGTGCTGGTGCCGATCGACTACAAGCTCGACGGCCCCGACCAGCAGAAGCTCATCGCGCACAGCGGCGCGACCGTGCTCGTCACCGAGTATGGCGAGTGGCGCGAGATGGCGAAGGTGAAGAGCGGTGAGCTCGCGCTGACCAAGGTCTTCGTGACCGAGCCTCCGCCCCGCGAGGAGCTGCCGGCCAACCACGAGCTCTGGACCATCGGCGAAGCCGACGGCTCGACTCCGGCGCTGCCGATCGTGCGCCGCGAGCGCTCCGACCTGGCGACCATCGTCTACAGCTCCGGCACCGGCGGCAGCCCCAAGGGCTGCATGCTGACCCACGACAACTACCTTGAGCAGTTCCGCACGCTCTCGGAGCGCTTCCCGCAGGAGATCGGCGACCGCTTCTTCAGCGTGCTGCCCTCGAACCACGCGATCGACTTCATGAGCGGCTTCGTCGGCGCCTTCGCCGCCGGGGTCACCGTGGTGCACCAACGCTCGCTCCGCCCGGAGCTGCTCCGCTGGGTCCTGCAGGAGAAGGGCATCACCCACATGGCGATCGTCCCGCTGCTCCTCGAAGCCTTCGAGCGCCGGCTCGACGAGAAGCTCGAGGAGCGCAGCACGGTCGAGCAGGCCCTCGTCGAGGGGCTCCGCCAGGTCAACGCGGCGTTCACCCTGGACAAGCCGCGCGCGTGGCTCTCGAACAAGCTGATGAAGCCCGTGCGCGATGGCCTCGGCCCGGACCTGAAGATGCTCTTCTGCGGCGGCGCCTTCGTCGACCCGAAGCGCGCCCGGCGCTTCTACGAGCTCGGCGTCCCGGTGGTCATCGGCTACGGCCTGACCGAAGCCGGCACCGTGCTCACGGTCAACGACCTCAAGCCCTTCCGCGCCGATTCGGTCGGCTCGCCCCTCGACGGCGTCGAGCTCGAGGTCCGCGGCGCGGACGCGAGCGGTGTCGGCGAAGTCTGGGTCCGCGGACGCACCGTCTTCGCGGGCTACCTCGACGATCCCGAGCAGACCGCCGAGGCGCTACACGATGGCTGGCTGAAGACCGGCGACCAGGGCTACCTCGATCCGAGCGGGCACCTGCACCTCGTCGGGCGCAGCAAGAACATGATCGTCACCGCGGGTGGCAAGAACATCTACCCGGAGGACATCGAGAGCGCCTTCGAGGGCCTCGACTGCGAGGAGATGGTGGTCTTCGCCACGGGCTACGTGTGGCCCGGCAGCGAGCGCGCCGGCAGCGATCTCACCAAAGAGCAGCTGGTCGCCATCGTTCGACCCAAGGGCGAGTCGCCGCTCGGCGACCTGCTCGACGACCTCCGCAAGCGCAACCGATCGCTGCCCGACTTCAAGCGCATCGGCGGCGTGCTCGAGTGGAGCGAGGAGTTCCCCCGCACCGCGTCGATGAAGGTCAAGCGCGCCCAGCTCGCGGAAGCCCTCCGGGAGCAAGCGAAGCTCGACGCCCTCGTGGAGGTTCAGGCGTGAACGACGCCGGGCGCTACGTGATCGTGAACGGCGCCGCCGGTGGCGGCCGCTGTGCGGGCCGTTGTGAGCCCGCCCTCGACGCGCTGCGCTCGGCCGGCTTCGAGCTCGAGGTCGCCCACACCGAACGCGCGGGTCATGCCACCGAGCTGGCGCGCGCGGCCTTCGCCAAGGGACACCGCAAGTTCGTCTCCGTCGGCGGCGACGGCACCTCTTTCGAGGTCATCAACGGGCTCCTCCCCGAAGCGGAAGGTCAGGGCGTCGAGCTCGGCCTCCTGCCGCTCGGCACGGGCAACTCCTTCCTGCGCGACTTCGCGATCCTCGACCCCGACGCCGCGCTGAGCGCGCTCCAGGGTTGGAAGGCGCAGCCGGTCGACGTGGTCAAGGTCGTCCACGCCGAGGGCTCCTTCCACTACATGAACCTGATCGGCCTCGGCTTCACCGCCCGGGCCGGTGACCTGACCAACCGCCGCTTCAAGCGACTCGGGCCCGCCGGCTACGTCGCGGCAGTGCTCGTCAGCGTGGCCGGGCTCGAGAAGCCGGTGGACCCGATCAAGATCGACGACGCCGACTACGGCGACGCGCGCCCTGCGGTCTTCCTGGTCTTCTCGAACAGCAAGTACACCGGCGGCGCCATGAAGATGGCCCCCGACGCGGACCCGACCGACGGCTACCTCGACGTGATCCGCGCCGGCGACATCGGGCGGGCGAGCCTGGTGAAGACCTTCCCGAAGATCTTCGCCGGCCGTCACGTGGAGCACCCGCGGGTAGAACAGGGTCGCGCCAAGAAGGTCGAGTTCCTCGAGCCCCGCAAGCAACCGGTGATGGTCGACGGAGAGATCATGCACCTGGCCCTCGAGTCACTCGAGGTGCGCCCCGGCGCGCTCTCGGTCGTGACCGGAGAGAGACGATGATGGACGCCAAGACCCAAGAGCAGCAGTCGCAGACGCAAGCCGGCGAGACCGAGGCCGAGCCGACGGGCGGACGGGCCGGTGACCTCTCGCGCTGGAAGCCCTCGCTGAAGGAGAAGGCGCTCTCGGTGGCGGCCTGGGCCGGCGGCGCGAGCTGGTTGCTCCCGACCAGCACCGCCCTGATGGCGCTGCACAAGCTGAACATCCACCTGCAGCCGGTGAACGACGTCTTCTGCCGCGGAATGATCGCGGCCACCGGCAACCGATGGCGCGCCTTCGTCGATCCGGGGGTCCTCCCGGATCAGCCGTACATCTTCATCCAGAACCACTCGAGCCACCTGGACTTCGCCGGGATGTACCCGGCGGTGCCCCATGAGATTCAGGGCATCGAGCTCGAGAGCCACTTCGACATCCCGGTCTACGGTCCGTACATGAAGTCGCGCGGCACGATCGGAGTGCCCGTCGATCGCGAAGGCCGCACCGAGATCCTCAAGGAGCGCATGCGCGAGGTCATCGACCGCGGCGACTCCATTCTCGCCTTCCCCGAGGGCACCCGCACGGTCACCGGCCGGGTCGGTCCCTTCCGCCGCGGCCTCTTCTTCATCGCGCGCGACCTCGGCCTGCAGGTCGTCCCGACGACCGTCACCGGCCTCTACGACATCATGCGGAAGGGCAGCAATCACATCCGGCCCTTCCAGCAGGTCACCGTCTGGTGCGACGCGCCCGTCGACTTCACCGGGATGACCGACGAAGAGGTCGAGGCCGCCGCCGAGGACGTCCGGACGACCATCAGCGACCGCGTCGACCGGTACTTCGACGAGGGCGACCGATGAAGGAACCGGCCATCGACGGGCGCAGCAAGCGTGCCCGCAGCCAACGCAAGAACCGCCGCCAGGCGATCCTGGAAGCGGCGCGGCCGGTGTTCGTCGACAACGGCTACCACCAGACGCACATCAGCGACATCATCGAAGCCGCCGGCATCGCGCGCGGCACCTTCTACCTCTACTTCGACTCGAAGGCCGCGATCTTCGCGGAGCTGCTGGACCTCTCGCTCGACGAGATGCGCGCCTCCATCGTGGGCGTGGACCAGGGCGAAGATGCCCCGCCGATGGAGGCTCAGCTCATGGGCACCGTGCGGCGGCTGCTGAGCACGGTCGTGTCCAATCGACTGCTCACCACCTTCCTGGTGCGCGAAGCGGTGGGCCTCGACGAAGAGATCGACGCCAAGCTCAAGGCCTTCTACGCCGAGCTCATCACGTACATCCGCGAGGCCCTCGAAGAGGGCAAGAAGATGGGCATCCTCCGCGACCTCGACAGTGAGGTCGGCGCCTTCTGCATCATGGGCACCATCAAGCAGTTCATGGAGCAGGTGGTCATGTACGACCGCGAGGTCCCGAAGGAAGACATCGACCGGGTCGCCCTGGCGGTGCTCGACTTCAACCTCCGCGGCATCCTCCGGAGCTGAGCCTTGAGCGAGGGGCCGGAGCCCGCGCGAAAGCGACCGCTCTGGCGGGAACCGCTGCTGCACTTCCTGCTGGTCGGTGCGGCGCTCTACGGCGTCCATCGTTGGACCGCGAGCGCACCCGTCGATCCGCCCATCGTGATCGACGAAGCCTTCATCGCCGGTCTCGAGCGCCAGCACGTGCAGCGCACGGGTCAGCCACCCAACGACGACGTGGCGATCGAGGGCCTCATCGCCGAGCACGTTCGCGAGGAGGTGCTGCTGCGGGAGGCGCTCCGACTCGGCCTCGAGGAGGACGACCCGATCGTCCGTCGCCGGCTGGTGCAGAAGATGGAGCTGATGCTCGGCGCGGCCGCGGAGCCCGAGGACCCGAGCGACGAGGAGCTCCGGGCTCACCTCGAGGCCCACCCCGAACGCTTCGTCCGCTCCGAGCGCCTGAGCTTCTCGCAGGTCTTCTTCTCCACCCAGCGCCGCGCGGACGCCGTCGCGGACGCGAACGCCGCGCGGGCGACGCTCGCCGAGGGCACCGACCCAGCCACCCTCGGTGACCCCTTTCCGCTCGGCCGCAGCCAATCGGCGGTCCCGCGCAGCGTGATCGCCGGACGCTACGGCGAGGCGTTTGCCGAGGCGGTCGCTGCACTCGAGACCGGCTCGTGGAGCGAGCCCGTCGAGAGCCCGCTCGGCGTGCACCTGGTCATGCTGGAGGACCGCCAGCCGGGCCGAACGCCGACGCTCGACGAGGTGCGCGCCGACGTCGAGGGCGACTGGCGTCGAGACGCCCGCGCGGAGCGGCTCGAGGCCGCCATTCAGCGGCTGATCGATCGTGCCGAGGTGGTCCGGCCGTGAAGGTGGCGGTCGCCGCGGTGCTGCTCGGCCTGCTGCCCGCGGTGGCGAGCGCGCATGCGGTGGGCTTCGGTGCGTGGCGCCTCGAGCAGGGCGAGGGCGAGCGCTGGCGCTCGACGCTCCGGGTCGACGGTGCCGATCGTGCGCCCATCGATCTCGAGGTCGAAGGCTGCACCGTCGAGGCCATGGAACGCTCGGCCGATGGACCGCGGGTCGAGCTGCACGGCGTCTTGAGCTGTCCACCCGGTCCCGGCCCGAGCTTCGCGCTCGATGGGCTCCCCGACCACATGCGCGTGCAGGTCGTGGTGGTGCCGCGCGTCGGACCCGAGCGTTCGTTCCTGCTGAGCGACCGAGCCCCCGAGCATCGACTCGAGGCGGCCGCGGGCGGCGTGGGGCTCCGCTACCTGACGTTCGGCGCGGTGCACATCCTCATCGGTTGGGACCACGTCGCCTTCGTGCTCGCGCTCCTGCTCTTGCTGACCGCGGACCGACGCGGCTGGCGGCGCATCGTCTCGACGCTGAGCGCGTTCACCGTGGGCCACTCGGTCACGCTCGCGCTGGCGGCGATGGGATGGTTCGTCCTCTCGCCTTCGCTGACCGAAGCGATGATCGCGGCGAGCCTGGTGCTGCTCGCGACCGAGCTCGCCGGCGACGATCGCTTCGGACGCACCTGGACCCGCCGAGCCCCCGAGGGCGTCGCGCTCTTCTTCGGGCTCTTCCACGGCCTCGGCTTCGCCGGGGTGCTCGAGGAGATCGGGTTGCCGCCCGCCGACGCCACCCTCGCGCTCCTGGCGTTCAACGGCGGCGTGGAGCTCGGCCAGATCGGTGTCGCGCTCGTTGCGCTCGCGCTCGCGAAGCTCGTCGGCGAACGGGTGGGCGACCCGGCCCGGTGGCGGCGATGGGCCGGCTACGCGCTCGGATGCGTGGGCGTCTTCGTCACCCTCGAACGCCTCTTCGGCTGACGCGCCAACCGAGCGCGACGCCGAAGAAGAGGAGGAGCGCCCAAGGGGTGTCGCCGCCGCCAGCGACCCGACAGCCGCAGCCCTCGCGGTCGTCGGCACAGAAGGGGTCGAAGCCGCCGCGGGGCGTGAAGCGACAATCGGTCGGCAGCGCGCCCGGTCCGTAGACCGTGCACATGCCCTCGATGTCGTCCGCCTGGAGGCTGCGCTTGAAGGTCTCGCCGGCGTCGGCGCACGCCCACATCGTGGACTCCTCGTCGTCGGGAGTGTGCGCGAGCCCGAAGAAGTGCCCCGCCTCGTGGGTCAGGGTGTTCCCGAGGTCGACGGAGCCGTCCATGCAGCCTTCCGCTTCGGGGCACACGGCGAAGTCCCAGTTGTCCTCGTTGAGCTCCATGTCCGCGTCGACGATCTCACCGGTGTCGAGCAGGAAGAACGTCGTGGTCAGCGCGAACGCCGCGCGGTCGTGGCCCGCGCGCGTCTCCCAGCCGCTGTCGACCACCGCGATGGTGTTCGCGTTCCCTTCACCCGACACGTACTGGGCGACGTCGCAGACCCCACGCTCGTCGGTACGCCGGATCTCGAAACCGGGGCGTCGTCCCCCGCCACAGTCGATCTCGGTCCACTGGCCGAACGCGTCGTCGACCGCCGCGTCGAGCTCGGCGGTGGTGAAGCCCGGCCCCGGATTGTCCATCACCGAGAGCTCCATGCAGGCGCGATCCCAGAAGAGGAAGTGCGCGTCCGGGTTGGTGTCGACGGGACAGAAGCAGCTCTGGGCACACGTCGAGGGCGGCGGTCCGTTGACCGTGCAGCTCTGACACCAGGCCCGTGCGGTCTCGGTGGCACCGAGGCTCACGACGAGGGCGAGCGCGAGCGAGGCGATGCGCAGCAGCGGCACGGGCGCAGCCTACCCCATCGGACGCACGGCGGGCACGTGAACGCTCAGTCCCCACGCCGCTCGGCCTTGACCACGCGGCTTCGTCGGAAGGAGCGGACGCGCTCGGGCGCGATGGCGGCGACACGGCGGACGAACTCGGGCGCGAGCTGCAGCTCGGCCGCCACGAGCTCGGGCTGCGAGCGCACCCGCTTCTCCGTCGCGGGGTCGGTCAGGAATCGGGCCAGGAAGGCCTGCCGGGCCGCGAGGCTCATCGTCGGCCCGCCTTCGCGAGCACCGAGCGCACCTGCTCGAGCTGGTCGAGAGCAACGGCCAGTGAAGGAACGTCCTCGTCCCACTCGATGGTCACGGCGCGAAGCTGCGGCGCGCGGCGCGCGACCTCTCCGAGCAGCGCGAGCGCCTCGGAGTCGACCGGCCGGTCGTGGCTGTCGATCCAGAGCTCGCCCACCTGCCGACCGCCGGCGAGGTGGACCTGGACGACACGCTCCATCGGCACCTCGGCCAGAAAGGACTCGGTGCTCCACCCGCCGTTGCGCGCGTCGTAGACCAGGTTGGTGAGGTCGAGGAGCGCGCCGCAGTCCGCGGCCTCGAGCGCGCGAGCGTAGCCACGGCCGAGATGCCGTCCAGGCTCGACCTGGTCGGTGCCCCAGCCGAGAATGTCCGAGGGGTTCTCGAGGAGCAGCGGTCGCTTCACCGTCGCCGCGACCACCGCAGCGTTCGCGGAGAGCGCGCGCATCGCCTCGTCGTCGTCGAAGACGGGACCGAAGTGACCCAGGTCGATCTCGCCGGCGCGGAGGAAGGCGAGGTGCTCAGAGTACCACCAGCACTGGAGCGCCGCGACCGCATCGGCGATCGCGCCGACGTACGCAGGGTCCACCCCTTCGGCGTCCCCGATCCCCAAATCGGTACCGTGCGCGACGAGCGGCCACTTGGCGCCGAGTCGCCGCCAGCGCGAACGGCGGTGCGCGCACCCGCGCGCGTCGTCGATCATCACCTCGAGGAGATCGAGCGCTCGCCGATCCGTTCGCTCCAGCTCATCGAGCCAGACCTCACGCAAGCCGAGACCGACGGCGACCCCGTCCACGCTGGCAGTATATCCTCGTCGCGATGGCAAACGCTCCCTGGCTCCCCAAGCGCACGCTCGCCCTCGTCGACCGGGGGGTGGAGGCGCTCCGGTCGGTCTACGGCGACCGACTGCAGGCCGCGGCGATCGTCGGCGCGGCCGCCAGCCCGGCGAGGCACGACCGGGCACGGGCACCGCAGGTGCTGGCGATCGTGGCGAGCACCTCGGTGGCGGACGCACGCTCGCTCGCGGAGACCGCAGCCAAGGCGATGCGGGATGGGCTGCGGCTCCGGGTCCTCACCGAGGCGGAGCTCGCCGGCTCGAGCGACGTGTTCACGCTCGAGGTCACCGAGTGGCGCGACCGCCACGTCCTGCTCGCGGGGGAGAACCCCTTCGATGCCGTGACGATCGACGCTGCGGACCTGCGGCGCTCGCTCGAGCAGTCCGCGCGCGGCATCTCCCGACAGCTCCGCAACCGGCTCATCTCCGTGGACGCGACCGGACGCGGCTCCGGTCAGGAAGCGCTCTCCGCCGCGCTCGAGCGGACGATCGAGCTGGCACACCACACGCTCCTCTGGCTCGGGAAGGAAGCACCGGGAGAGGAAGGGGCGCTGCTCGAGGCATTCGGTCGATGGGCCGAGGTCGACGCGAGCGCCATCGTGAAGCTCGTCGCCGAGCTGAGAGGCAAGGGCCGCCTCGACGACCCGTGGAAGGCCTTCGAGTCCATCGTGCCCTTCCTCGACGGAGCGAAGCACGCGGTCGACGGGATGGGCGCATGAAGCGCGCGCTCCTCGCGTTCGTCGCTCTGCTCTGGGCGAGCAGCGCCCACGCGCAGACGCCGATCGAACGCTACGTCGTCGACGTGACCCCCCAGTGGTTCGGGAGCTCGTATTTCGAGCTGACCTTCGTCTATCGACCACCGCTGGGAGAGATCAAGGAGAGCGGCTTCAAGTTCTTCGGCGACCGGGAGGTGACCAACCTCCGCGCGTGGGACGCCAACCGCTCGCCGGTGCCGGTTCGCCGCGCCGCACCGGGTCGCTACCGGGAAGAACGTGCGGACTGGGACGTGCCTCCCCCCGACGACGAGGGCCGCCAAACGGTCACCATCGCCTTCGAACAGGAGCTCGTCAGCGGCGGTTTGGAAGGCATGGCCGCGTGGATCCCCAAGTTTCGAATCCCCGTCGAGAGCGCCGAGCTACGCGTGCATCTCCCGAGCGCGACCAGCGATCCGGCGTTCGCCTGCGTTCCGGAAGGGGCCGAAGCCGAGGTCGAGCGGGAGGGAGTCGTATGCGTTCGACGCTTCGAGGGTGCGCTCGACGCGATGGCCGCGTTTCCCCTGCCGCCGACCGCGCGCCTCGCATCGGCGACCATCGACGTGGTCATCGGCGACGACGATCTGCGGCTCGACGCCGAGCTGGTTCGCGAGCCGGGGGACGAGCGCCCGTTGGTGATCGAGCTGGCCGGACCCGGTCGGGCGCCGACGGTCGTGAACCAGGCCGGAGAGTCGCTCGAGGTCCTTCAGATCGCCGGCCGGATCTACTTCATCCAGCCGAGCGAGTCGGACGGCGCCATCCAGGTCGGCTGGCGTCGGCCGCTCATTCGCGGGAGCCAGGTGCACCGGGGCGACCTGCTCGCTGGGTTGGACGCCTCGACCCAGACGACCCTCCGGCTCCACGCGAGCCCGAACTTGGTCACGGATCGGCTGGAACGAGAAGGCATTCGCTTCGAGCCGGTCGGGGACGAGCGCATCGCCACGATCGCTCTCGATGGCGACACCGCCGCGCCCTTCCCGGGAGGCGGCCAGGTGGACGATGCCGTACTGGCGATCGATCTCACCACCGAGCCGCCTCGCTTCGAGCTCGCGTTCCAGTACCGGGCAGAGCTGCCCGGGGAACCGATTCGCCTCGTGGGGCCGGCCCAATGGAATGCGATCCGAGCCGAAGTCGATGGCGAGTCGCTCGAAGCCAGACGCAGCAGCGTCGACTCGCCGGGCCCTTCGGCCGAACCGCGAACGGTGACCGTCGAGTGGAGCGACGAGCCGGTGGTCCTCCACTCGTTCTGGGAGAAGGAGCGAGTCGAGGTGCTCTTCCCCCACCTCGATCCGGGCGGCGCGCCCTTGCTACGCGCCGAAGGCGGCCGCTTCGACGTCCTTCGGTGCCGACGCGGCACCGAGTCCAACGAGTGCGACCTCGTGGACGACTACGGCAGCATCGAGATGATGCGGCCGCTCGCCCTCGGCGAGACCGCCAAGCGCCTCGGCACGTACCTGCTGGCGCTCCTGCTCTCGATCGCCGCGTTCGTCCTCGTGATTCGGCGCCGGTTTCGAGCGCTCGTGAAGGAGCGCGGCATCGTGCCCCCATCGGCGCCGGTCGCCTATGTCGAGAAGCCGGTGCACTACCGCGCGCCCGCGCCGATCGAGATCCGCGAGCCACCCGAGCCGGTGCTCCCGGACGAAGACCGCGCCTCGTTCCGCTCTCGGGTGCTCGGCGCGTTCATCCCGCCCCTCGTGTTCTCGATCGCCGCCGCGGTCCTCTTCTCGGGTCGGCTCCGCACCGAGCTCGTCACGGTCACCGTCGTGTTCACCGTCCTGACCTTCATCGTCGGACTCATCATCTTCCGAGTGGGCGACTCGGGCTGGCGCCACATGACCCAGAGCCCCTTCGTCTTCGCGCTCGCGGGCGTCACCCTGGTGGGGAGCGTCGAGGGCTTGGCCGGCGCGCTGGTCCCGCCGGCGCTCCTGCTCGCCGGGCTGGTGCTCTACGGTTTCAGCAAGATGGAAGGCGGCGGGGGAGGCTCGTACTCGAGCGGCTCCAGCTGCGGATCGTCCTGCGGCTCCAGCTGCGGGTCGTCCTGCGGCTCCAGCTGCGGATCGTCCTGCGGCTCCAGCTGCGGCGGCTGTGGCGGCTGAGGGCTGACCGGAGTCCGCACCTTCGTTCAGAGGTCAGTCGGTGGGCGCGCAGCGCTGCGTCCGCGTCACGGTGTCGCAGACCTCAGGTCCGCAAAACGCAGCCTGGGACCGACTGAACGGTGGCATGGGGCCTGCTTTGGTGAAGGTCGCTCACCCATGTCCACCTGCCTTCGAAGCCTCACCCTCGCGCTCGCCCTCTCCATCTCGGCCCCCGCCAGCGCCCAGACCGTCCAGACCATCGCGAACCAGAACCGCTGCAGCACCAGCGGGGTGACGGGGCTCTCGAATCAGCTCGCCGAGACGCAGATGTGCATGTTCCCGGGTCGCTTCGTGCGCTTCGCGCCTCACTCGGGCGTCGTCCTCAACAACGGCGGCGTCCGGCCCTACCTGCAGGCCTCGGCCCGTGATGCTCTGTGGCGAGCTGCGAGCAGGGTCACCGTCCGGGTCAACTCGGCGTTTCGAACGGTCGCCGACCAGTACGTCCTCTACCACGCGGACACCTGCTTCCGGCCGGCTCTCCCCGGAAACAGCAACCACCAGTCCGGGCGGGCGCTCGACGTCTCGAACGCCTCCTCGATCCGCTCCGCGATGGAGGCCCAAGGCTGCCGGTGGTTCGGTTCGTCGGACCCGGTCCACTTCGACTGTCCGGGCTCCGATCTCCGCTCGGAAGCGGTCCGCGCCTTCCAGCGGCTGTGGAACATCAACAACCCCGGCGACCGCATCGCCGAGGACGGTTCCTATGGACCCGTCACCGCCAACCGCCTCTCGCGCTCGCCGGCCAACGGGTTCTCACGCAGCGGGTGCACCGCCGTGTGCACGCCGTCGCCGGAGACGTGCAACGGCAACGACGACGACTGCGACGGACGCACCGACGAGGGCATCGCCGCGCGCGGCTGCGGCTCGAGCACCGGTCGCTGTGAGCGGGGCACCCAGCGCTGCTCGGGCGGTTCCTGGGGAAGCTGCGAGGGCGGGGTCTCACCGCGCGCCGAGCGCTGTGATGGCATCGACGACGACTGCGACGGCGCGATCGACGACGGCCTGTCGCGCACGTGCGGATCGGACGTCGGCCTCTGCATGCTCGGCGAGCAGACCTGCAGCGCCGGCGAGTGGGGCAGCTGCGTGGGCGACGTCGGACCGGAGCCGGAGCGCTGCAACGAGCTCGATGACGACTGCGACGGTGAGACGGACGACGAAGAGGTCTGCGAAGTCGAGGAGCTGGTCATGCAGCTCCCGAGCTACGGGCGCACCGACTCGGACGTCGACGGCGACGGACGCAGCGACGCTTGCGCCGAGCGCGACGGCTTCCTCGAGTGCCACCTGGCCTCCGGCCGCGGCTTCGAGCGTTCGGTGCCCGGTCCCTTCGTGGGCATCGACGGCTACGACGACCCCGCCCACTTCTCCACGCTGCGTATGGGTGACATCGACGGCGACGGAATGGCGGACGTCTGCGTGCGCGAGTCCGGCGGTGTCCGCTGCTGGGCGTCGTCCGGCGCGGGCTTCGACACGGAGCTCGACGGCCCGCCGCTGAGCGACGCGAACGGCTTCGACAGGGCGCCCCAGTTCACCACTCTCCGACTCGGC
Organism: Deltaproteobacteria bacterium; assembly: GCA_017644045.1. GTDB lineage: Bacteria > Myxococcota_A > Polyangia > Polyangiales > Houyiibacteriaceae > UBA1660. Next base: position 216,174 of record JAEPMI010000003.1, on the reverse strand, counting down.
GACCTCGACGGCGACGGTCTCTCCGATCTCTGCGCGCGCTGGAGCGACGGGCTCCGCTGCTACCGCTCGACCGGCACCGGCTTCGAGCAGCTCGCCACCCTCCCCGAGCTCTCGGACGACAACGGCTACGGCACCGTCGCTCGCTACGGAACGCTGCGCATGGGCGACGTGAACGCGGACGGGCGCGACGACGTCTGCGTGCGCGACGAGAACGGCATGGACTGCTGGCTCTTCGATGGGCGCGACTTCGACGCACGTGTGACCGGTCCCCGCTGGTCCGACACCGCCGGCTTCGACCAGCTCGAGCGCTGGAGCACCATCCGGCTGGCCGACGTGGACGGCGATGGGAGCGCGGACCTCTGTGCCCGCACGCCGGGCGGCTTCGAGTGCCACCCCGCGGGTGCGCGCGGCTTCGGCGACCCCTACCTCGGTCCCGCCATGGACGCGGACGAGGGCTGGGACGAGCCCAGCCAGTACGCGACGATCCGGCTCGGTGACGTCGACGGTGATGGCGCGGCCGATCTCTGTGCGCGCGACTCCGAAGGGCTGGTGTGCTGGCTCTTCACCGGGCGTGGCTTCGATGCGCAGGTCGAAGGGCCGCGGCTGAGCGACGCCGACGGGTGGGACCAGCCCGAGCGCTACCACACCCTCCGCATGGCCGACGTGAACCGCGACGGTCTCGCGGACGTGTGTGGCCTGACCGACGAAGGGCTCCTCTGCTGGCGCTCGAGCGGTCGCAGCTTCGACATCGTGATCCCCGGACCCGAATGGACCGGCGAGGGCTGGACGGCACCGGAGCACTTCGGCTCCCTCCGCCTCGGCGGCGGCCAGCCGCGCAACCCGCTCGTGGACTACGTGCCGCCGCCCAGCGAGGGCTGCGGCTGCGCGACGCCGGGCACCGGCTCCTCGCGCGGCGGCTGGTTCGTGCTCGCCTTCGTCGGCGTGGTCCTGCGCCGGCGCCTCAGGCGCGGGGCCGGCCGAAGAGCCAGGTGATCTTCCCCGGCCCGAAGCGATCCTGCCCGATGGTCCACTCGTAGTCGTCGAGCCCCTCGGTCAGCGCGCGGAGCTCCTTTGGCGAGTGCGTGCGCAGGTGGGAGACCAGTCCATCCCACCAGATGGCGAGCGGGAGGATCGGGATCAGGTAGGTGAAGACGATCCACGAGAGCCGGAGCGGCCGGACCGTCGGCATGATCAGCAGCACGAAGATCGGGATGAGGATCGAGCTCAGGACGTTGGGGAGCGTTCGCTCGCTGAGCTCCGCGGTCAGGATGGGCTGCTTCTTGGCGACGGCGTCTTCGAGCACCGCGCGCGCCGACGCGTCGGGGAAGTGGTGGAGCGCGTTGAAGATCGTGCGCAGCCCCGGAAGCGACTCGGGGACGGTCGTCGCGTCCACGGGTTCGGAATGCACGTCGACGCCATCCGCTTCGGCGGCGGCGGCGAGCGCCTCCGGGTCTGGCGAGCGATCGGTGAGCGTCAACGGGACCGCTCGCCCCTCGCTGGCCAGTCGCGCCCGTACCGACGGCGCCGGGCCACCCGCGCCCGACGCGAGATCGACCCAGCGCTCGACGCCCGACTCCTCGAGCGCGTGGCCCACACGTTTCGCGAGGGGCACGTCGACCTTCGCCAGCTCTTCGAGCCGCCGGAGGTACGCATGGCCGGCTTCGGCCAGGGTGCGTGGGTACCCATCGAGGTCGGCCAGCTCGAACCAGTGGAGCCGCATGGCCCCAGGCTACCGCAGAGACGGCATCCGACCCCAGACTTCACGGCACCGGCTCGACCCCGAACGCGACGGAGAAGGAACGGCAGCGGCCAGGTCCAGGAGACAACCTGTGAGGGCCACACGGCTCATCCGATCAACCTAGCATGCAGACTCGCCCGAAATAACGCGGCCTGCGGTGCCGTTGGAGGTCCGCTACTCCTCAGGTGATAATCCGCCACCGATGTCCGCTGACACGACTCCAGCTCGCTCGTCCGACGCCCCCAGCCCCGAACGGCTGGAGCGGTTGATGACGGCATGCGAAGGCGGACTCGTCGAGCGGCGCGACGAGGTGCGCCTGCTCTTCCTCGCGGCCCTCGCAGGGGAGCACGCCCTCCTGATCGGACCGCCTGGAACGGCGAAGAGCGAGCTCGCACGCCGGCTGCGCTTCGCCTTCGCCGGCAGTCGCTTCTTCGAGCGACTTCTGACGCGGTTCTCGGTCCCCGAAGAGCTCTTCGGTCCGCTCTCCATCAAACGACTGGAAGCGGACGAGTATCACCGACTCACCGAGGGCTACCTGCCGACGGCCACCATCGCGTTCCTGGACGAGATCTTCAAAGCCAACAGCGCGATTCTGAACGCGCTGCTCACGCTCCTCAACGAGCGACTCTTCGACAATGGCAAGGACCGCACGGAGGTCCCGCTGGTGAGCGTGGTCGGGGCCAGCAACGAGCTGCCGGAAGGGGTCGAGCTCGATGCGCTCTTCGACCGATTCCTGATTCGCTGTCTGATCGAACCCGTCTCGAACGAAGGCTTCGACGCCCTGCTGACCGCCGAGGAGCGATGGGCCCCGCCCGAGAAATCGGACCGGCTTCAGCCCAGTGAGCTCGAGGCTCTGCGTGTACGGGCAGCCGAAGTGGCGGTGCCGACCCGGGTGCGGGCCTTTCTCCGAGCGCTTCGGGTGGAGCTCTCCACGGATGGGAAGCCGCGCGTCTCCGATCGTCGCTGGCGGAAGCTCGTCGGGCTCCTGCGGGTGGCGGTGGCCGCGGATGGGCGAAGCGAAGTGACCCTCGCGGACTGTGGGCTGGCCCGTTGGTGCCTTTGGTCGACCCCGGAAGAGTCGGCCGCCATGGGAGAGCTCCTGACGAAGGCGATCGACGCAATCCACGTCGACGAGGTCGCCCGGGTCGAGGAGGTGGCGAGCGCCCTGGTGGACAAGGTCGACGAGGAAGCGGCCGCCGAAGAACAAGCCTGTGACGACGCCGGGCGCCTGGTCTGGCGTGACTCGGATGGAAACGAGACCGTCGCCCGGCGCAACGAACAGGCATCGTCGTCCACGGGCGATCCACTCTACATCCCGCCATCCGACATGAAGAAGTTCGGAAGGCGGGTCGGGTTCACCTTCTCGGAGCTTTGGGAGCGGCACTACAGCGAGATCGCCGATGGCTACCGCCGACTGGAGAAGTGGACGTCGAACCCCGCCCACCATCTGCTCACGGAGGCCACCCTGGAGCCCGTGATGCGGCGGCGTCGGTTCAGCCGCGAGCACGTCGCGAGCCGTGAGCGGCAGCTCGAGGCCATTCACGCCGACGTGTCCGTCTTCCTGAGCATGATGGAACCCGGCGACGACTCCGACTCGCTCTGGCCTCGGCTCCCCTTCGGCGATCTCGGCACCGCTCTGACAGATGCCCGCGCCAAGCTGGAGGAGACCGCGCGAGCCACCGAAGCCGCGCTCGAGAAGGTGCGCTCGCTGGAAGTTCACGAGTCATGAACCGCTCGGCCGAGGAGCTGCCCACCCACTACGCGATTCTCGATCGGGTCCCGGCGGCTCTCCACCGGCCGCTGGTCCTGCACCTGCACGGGTCGCTCCTGCCGCGCGCCACCGCGATCCTGGAGCTACGCGAGGCGCTGCTCGCCGGCCGGGTCCCTCGACAACTCGGATGGCCGCGCCGCGACCTTCAGCAGACGCTCCTGAAGAGCCTCCGAGACGCCAAGGTGGCCGAGGAGTGCCGAGGCGACGCAACGCTCACGGACGAGGTGCTCCACTTCGTCCTGACCGAGGTGGAAGAAGCCCACCGACTCTACGAGCGGTCGCTGCTGGCGTTCCTCGCGATGGGCGAGCAAGAGGCCTGCGACGCCTCTGGATCCGGGTTCGGTGATGGAGATGAGGGCCGTGGTGGGGGTGCGGGCTTCGAGGAACGCGCGCGCGAGCTGGCCGCCGACATGGCACGCGAGCTGATCGCTCGCCGGACGATGGGCACATGGGCCGCCCGAATCGAAGCCCGCAAGGAGCTCGGAGAGCTCTTCGACGCCCTCTTCGAGACCACCGGGGAGCCCGGCATGGGCTGCGGTGTGCTGCGCCATCTCCCAGTCGACTCGATGATGGAGATGCGGCGGGTGCTCGGGAACCTCGACCCCCTGCTGGATCTGATTCGCGCCCTCGGCCGTGCCCGAGAGTCGGACGATCCCGACGCTCCGCTCGCGATGATCTCACTGCCCCGTTGCGTGTCGAGGACGACGTTCGAGGAGCAGCCGACGAGCGTGGCCGGGGCGGGCGAGATCCGCGGCATCGAGCACACGGGCGAGGTCTCTCGCATGCTCCCGTCCGAAGCGATGCTCCTGACCCACCCGGTCCTTCGTCGGCTGTGGCACGTCAGGCGCGCCGAGCGCGCGCTGCTGGGCTACCACGCCGTGGGCGTGATGACCGCGCGCATCCAGACCCGGTCCAGCCACGAGGAGATGGAAGAGGACGAGCGACCGGCGGACAGTGGACCCATCGTGCTGCTCCTCGACACCAGCGGGTCGATGTACGGCGAGCGCTCGACGGTGTCGAAGGCGGTCGCCCTCCAGATGATCGCGATGGCCCATGGGGAAGAGCGTCCCTGCTTCCTGCTGAACTTCTCGCGGCGGGGCGACCTGCTGGAGTTGGAGCTCACGTTCGACGGCGACGGGCTCGCGACGCTCATCCACTTCCTGAGCTCGTCCTTCTACGGGGGGACGGATCCGGAGCGGGCGCTCTACCACGCCGCACGAAAGCTCGATGACGGCGATTGGGGCCGCGGCGACCTCGTCATCCTGAGCGACGGTGAGTTCTACGTGAAATCGACCACTCTCGACCAGCTCGCCCGAGCGCGGCGCATCCACGGCGCTCGCATCCACGGGGTGAGCGTGGGCCGGGGCTTCGGGTTCCACGAGCTGCAGTGCGACAGCGTTCACGACGTGCGTGAGTGGCTACGCTGAGCTCACTCAGGTGTCGGTGCTGACGTCGTCCCACGACTGGTCGAGGTAGCCGAGCAGCCAGTTCAGGGCGTAGTGCCGCTCGTAGACGACCCCTCGGTCGAGGTCGGCGGGCGGAGGCTCGAAGCGCAGGCGCGCGTCCACCACCGCCCAGTGGTAGCGGTAGATGAGGTCTGCCGCGTCGAGGAGCTCGCCGACCGCCCGACGCCGACTCCAGGACCGGAACGCGGAGGGGCCCATGCTGCGAAGGAGGCCGATGACCTCGCCGGCGTCGACGATGTGGTCCGGCCGACCGAGCTCGAAGTCGAGCTCGAGCGCCCAGAAGAGCACGCCGAGCGCTTCGTAACGCCACACGAACTGCACGCGCTGGTGATCGGTCGGGTGCTCGAGCGCCAGGAACGCCTCCTCGGCCGGCGTGAGCTGCGCGGACCACTCGTCGACGAGCTCGAGGGTGCGGTCGAGCTCGAGTCCCTCGCCTCGCACGGCGACGAAGGAGAGCGCGATCGCTCGCTCCACGATCTCCTCGATGGGGCGAACCTTCGCCTCGGCTTCGGTCTCGATCACCGGGAGGGTCTCCAGCACCGGAACGCCCTCCGCACGGAGCTGCGCGATCGAGCGCTGACGGCGCTGCAGTGCTTCGGGCGCCAGGTGGGACTCGTCGCGCGGCGCGGGTGCGCTGGCCGGAGGTGCGCTCGTCGCCTTCGGCTCGGTGGCACCGAAGGTGATGAGCGCGGTTCCGTCCGCGTCGAAGACCCCGTGGGGCAGGACGACCATCGGCTCCAGCCCGCCGAGCATTCGGCCGACGAGCTCCTGGGAGATGGCGTCGTGCCCGGGCTCGATCACCACACCGACGACGAGCCGCGTCGCGCGGACCCGTTCGATCAGGGCGGGTGCCGCAGCCGGAGTCGCGTGCGCACGAACGAAGCCCTGGAACCCCTCGAGGTGGCCCGCCATCTCCGCCTCGGGCATCGCCGTGCAGCGCATGGTCCGGTCCGCCCATTCGTAGACGTGGGCCGCTCCGTCTCGTCGGTGGCGCACGCCGTCGACGCCCTCGGCGAGGGTCTCCATGGGCTCCGGTGGCAACGTCGCGTACGCCACCGAGTAGAAGGTCACGTTGTCGGTCACGGAGCCGTTCTACCGGTCTCCGACCCGCAGGTCACCATGGGCGGCCGAGAGCCGCCCTCGAGGCTCAGACGTGCTTCTCGATGAGGGCGCCGAGGCGAGGGATCGCGGCCTCGACGTTCTTCTTCGCGGAGCCGCGGAGCTTCGAGTAGGTCTTCTTCACCAGGCCGTTGGTCGACTTCTCGGCCTTGCCATCGGTGACCTCGAGCAGCGCGTCGGCCGCGCGGCCCGAGTTCGCGACCAGGTAGGAGCTGACCGGCTCACCCTTGGAGGTGGCCTCGTCGTGCATCGGTGCCAGCGCCTCGGCGAACTCCGGCATCAGGCTCTCGACCACGTTGCGGATGAAGCCGGGCTTGATGCCCTTCACCGCGCCGTAGCCGGCTTTGACGGCCATGCCGCCCATGCCCTTCTTGTCCTTCACCTCGGCATCGATGAGGGTCAGGCAGTCTTCGATGATCGCCGGCTTCTTGGCCGGGTCGTTGAGCGCGTCGACGAGGGTCGCCATGGGTCTGCTCGTGTCATGGGGGACCCCACCGCGCAAGCGCGGGCTGCCACCGGAAACGTGCGTCCTTGACGCCATCCATTTAACACTTCATCATTCGTTGAAGTGACGGAGGAACACGACCAGGCGGACTGTTCGCCCGAGGGGCACGGCATCGACCACCCCCGGCCCCCCGCCGAAGCGCTGGCGAAGGCCGCCGAGCTCTTCGCGGCCATGGGCGACCCTGGGCGCCTCGACGTCCTGGTCTGTCTCTTCCACGCCGAGCACTGCGTGAGCGACCTGGCCGCCGAGCTGGACCAGGGGCTGAGCACCATCTCTCAGCGGCTGAAGATCCTTCGCCACCAGCGTCTCGTCTCACGGAGACGAGACGGCAAGCACATCTACTACGCGCTCGCGGACGCCCACATCCGGGAGTTGGTCGCGAGCGCCCTGGAACACGTCAGCGAAACGGAGGGAAACCCATGACCGAGCACACCCACGAGAACCACGACCACGAGCACGGCGAGGACTGCGGTCACGTCGCCATCAAGCACGACGGCCACATCGACCACGCGCACGATGGCCACCTGCACCACACCAAGGCGGACGGAACCGTCGAGGAGCACACGCTCGCCGTCAGCGGCGACAACCCCGCCGACTGCACCCCCGACCACAGCTGCGAGGGTCACGCCAACGACCACGTCCACGGTCCGGACTGCGGCCACACGGCGATTCCGCACGGCGACCACACCGACTACCTCGTCGACGGACACCTGCACCACCCGCACGGCGACCACTGCGACGACCACGGCGCCGTCGAGACCGCCTGAGCGACCCTGGTCCGGGTTGCCTGTTTGGTGACCCTTCCGGTGACGGTCGACTAAGCTCGCCCCGGTGAGCGCCGACCCATCCGAGGACGCGGGCCAGCCGCGGCACCGCCAGTGGACCGGCGACATGGCCGGGCCCGAGCTCATCCGCTCGGGCGCCGCCGACCTCATCGTCTTCACCGAGCGGTGCCCCGGCATCGACCGCGGCAACCAGGATGCGGTCGGACTGGTCCCCTTGGGCGACGGGCGCCTCGTGCTCGCCGTCGCGGACGGTGCCGGGGGCCAGCCCGCCGGCGACCGCGCGTCCGAGTCGGCGATCCGCACCTTCTGCGAGACCGTCACCCAGGCGGCGACCGAGGGGCACCCGTTGCGCGAAGCGGTGCTCCAGGGCTTCGACCGGGCCAACGCGGCCGTCCTGGGCCTGGGGGTCGGCGCCGCGACGACCCTGGTGGTCGCCGAGCTCGAGGGATGGACGCTGCGGACGTACCACGCCGGTGACTCCCGGGCGCTGGTCTCCGGTCAGCGCGGGCTGCTCAAGCTGCTCACCGCCGCCCACTCGCCGGTGGGCCACGCGGTGCAGGCCGGCATCCTCGAAGAGGACGAGGCCCTGCACCACGAAGAGCTGCACCTGGTCTCCAACATGCTGGGCGGCGACGACATGCGCGTCGAGATGGGCGCTCCCCTCGATCTGGCCAACCGGGACACGGTGCTGCTTGCGTCCGATGGCGTGTTCGACAATCTCGGTCCCGAGGAGATCGTGGAGCACGTACGCAAGGGACCGCTGGACCAGGCCGCCGCAGGGCTCATCGCGGCGATCGGCCATCGGATGGCGGGCGACGACCCCGCGGCGCCGTCGAAGCCGGACGACGTCAGCCTGATCTGTCTGCGTCGCTCCCGGTGACCGACGTGGGCGCGAAGGCGAGCCGGCGTCATCCGCCGCGCCCCGGTGATGGTGCGGCCCTCGCGGTCAGCCTCGGGATCGCCGTGCTCCTCCTCGTCGTCGCGGAGGCCGCGTCGCTCTATGCGCCGAGCACCTGGATCCAGCGGGACGGCCGCTTCTACACGAACGTCAACGTCACCCTCGTCGAGGATGGGTCGGTGGACCAGAGCGAGTGGGCGCGGAGCTGGTACGAGCGCGACCTCGGCTGGAACCGCAGCCTCGACGCCGCGTGGTCCAACGTCGCGCTCGGCGCGAACGGCGAGCGCGTCCCGAAGCACCCGATCCTGATGCCCGTGCTCTCGACGCCGCTCTTCTGGGCGTTCGGGCTGCGAGGGCTGCTGGTCTTCAACCTGCTCTGCTTCGGCCTGGCGGGTGCCGCCGCGTTCGCCTTCGTGCGTCGCTACGCGAGCCCTGGCGCCGCGCTCCTGGCGGCCGGCGCGTTCCTGCTGGCGACCGGCATCCGCACCCACGTCTACGACTACCACGTCGACGTCCTGCTTCTCGCGCTCTGGCTCGGCGGGCTGGCCGCCCTCCACGCCCGGCGCGGCTTCCTCGCGGGGATGCTCGTCGCCGGCGCCGTGATGCTGAAGCCGACCACGATCGTGCTCGCGCCCGCCGCGGCGATCCTCGCGCGCCCCGGCTGGCGAGCGTTCGGTTGGGCGATCCTGGGCGGCGGTCTCGCGCTCGGCGCCTGGGCGGTGAAGAACACGATCATCTTCGGTCAACCCTGGTGGGCCGGCTACAACCGGATGCTCGTCGTCGAGGACGGCGAGACGGTCCTGGCCCAGGTCGATGCCTTCTCCGTCCCGCTCGAGGAAGGGCTCCGCAGCGTCTGGAACGGCCCCTACGGGCTGCGGAACCGGATGCCGCTGGCGCTCGTCTCGTTGGCCGGCTTGGTCTTCCTCGGTCGACGTCGACCCATCGCGGTGCTCGCGGCGCTCGGGACCATCGCCGGCGCCATTCTGCTCTTCTCGACCTACCTCTGGTACGGCGATCGCTTTCTCTGGCCGGCGCTCGCGCTCGGCCTCCCCGGTCTGGCGCTCGGGCTCGACGCGCTCGGTCGCTTCGTGCGGGTCCATCGGGACGTCTTCCGTGCCTCGGTCGCCACGATGTTGGTCGGGGGCATCTTCGTGGCCGTGAGCCACGCGCCGCGGATGGACACGGTCGAGCCCTGGGTCGGAGTCGCGCTCCTCGGCGCGCTCGCGGCGGTCACGACGATGGCCGCGCGGCGAGCCACGCCGACGAGCGCGGCGTTGCTCGCACCGCTCGTCCTGCTCCTCTTTCCCGGGACGCTCGAGCGCGTGATGACCCCGGGACTCGATCTCTCGTTCGCCATCTTCGTGGTCGCCGCGCTCGCCGCGCGCGAATGGTGGTGGGCGCTCGGGCTCGCCGTCGCCGCCGGTCTCGTCTTCGTGCTGCAAGCCGACCCGAACGCGGTGGCCGGCGCGCTGAACGAAGGCCCCGGGCGAGCCGGCACGATCCTGATCGGCGCGGCCGTGCTCCTGGTGCCCGCACTCGGTCGCCACGCGCTCCTGCTGCTACCGCTCGGGCTCCTGTTCTCGCCCGAGGTTCAGGCGATCGGCGCGCCGTGGCCGCTCTTCGCGATCGCCGTGGCCTCCCTCGCCCTCCCCGCGCCGCTCGAGCGCTTCGGGCGCTGGGTCGTGGAGCAGTGGTCCGCGAGCTCGATGCTCGGGCGAAGCGTCGCGCTACTGACGCCGCTGGTCGCGCTCGGTGTCATCGGGTGGGCCGGGCGGAGCGAGGCCCCCTTCCGCGCGGGGAGCCCAGCCGGCGTCCGCGCCGCCGAGGTCCGGCTCGACCACGTGCCCTGCGACTTCCTCGCGTGGGAGCACTTCAACTGGGAGTGCGCGACCTTCGACCGCGGGGTGCACGGCGAGGTCGGCCTCGCGACTTCCGATCCGCTCCACGTCGGCGGCGAGGAGGTCTCGATGCTCATGATCTCTGCCCCCGGGGGCCGCGCCCGGCGAGTCAGCTGGGAGCTCCCGCCCGCGGAGACGGTCGTGATCGACGTGGCCGTGCCGGACGAGGCCCGCGGTGGGGGCACGCTCACCGTGCGGGTCGACGGCGAAGAGCGCGTGGAGCTCACGCTCCCCACCCGGCCGGATGGGGCGATCGCGACCCACCGGGTGGAGGGCTCGAGCGAGCCGTTCCGGCTCGAGCTCGTATTCGAGGCACGGGGCAGCACCGTGCTGGTCGACGCGCGCCTGGAGTGAGCGGGCGCGTTGCCCCGCCGCCGCGGGCGGGCTAACTCGCCGAAACCATGCGCGTCTCGATCGTCATCCCCGTCTTCAACGAGGTCGCCACTCTCGAAGAGATCGTCCGCCGGGTCCGCGCGGTGGATCTCAGCGGGGAGACCGGCCACGAGCTCGAGCGCGAGCTCGTGATGGTCGACGACGGCTCGGAGGATGGCTCCCGCGACCTGCTCGCGAAGCTCGCCGATCAGTACGACGACGTCCGCGTGGTCCTGCACGACCACAACCAGGGCAAGGGCGCCGCGCTCAGCACCGGCTTCCAGAGCGTCAGCGGCGACATCGTGATCATCCAGGACGCCGACCTCGAGTACGACCCGCGGGAGTATCCGAAGCTGCTCGAGCCGATCCTCGATGGCCGCGCCGACGTGGTCTACGGCTCGCGCTTCGCCGGAGGCCAGGAGCACCGCGTGCTCTACTTCTGGCACATGGTCGGCAACCGCTTCCTGACGCTGCTCTCGAACATGGCGACCAACCTGAACCTCACGGACATGGAGACTTGCTACAAGGTCTTCCGCCGCGAGGTCATCCAGGACATCCACATCGAGGAGTCCCGCTTCGGCTTCGAGCCGGAGATCACCGCGAAGGTCGCCCGCAAGCCCGGCGTTCGCCTCTACGAGGTCGGCATCTCCTACGACGGCCGCACCTACGAAGAGGGCAAGAAGATCGGCTGGAGGGACGGCGTCCGCGCGCTCTACTGCATCGCGAAGTACAACCTTCGCAAGTAGTGGTGCCGCGAGCCGGTGAGTTTGCGTCGGCTCACCCGAGCGGGTGAGCCCAAACGGGGTCAGAGTCCCATCACGAAAGTGGGAGCACCGGCGTTGCCGCGGTCGACGTTCTCGCCCCGACCGAGCTGGCCGTTGCTGCCCTCGCCCCAGCAGACCACCTGCTGAGTGTTGGTGCGGGCGCAGTTGAAGTTCCGACCCGCCTCCAGGTCGATGACTCCGCCGAGCGCAGGGCCCCCGCCGCTGGTGAGCACCTGAGTCGGGGGGTTGTAGAAGACGGGGCTGAAGTCGTTGTTGCCGAGCTGGCCTGCGCCAGACGAGCCCCAGCACCAGGCGTTGCCGCCAGCCGCCGCGCAGCACGAGGCGTTGCCGCAGGACACGTCCTGAGCGCCCGCCACGCTGATCGTCTGGACGGCGTACTGGGAGCCGCTGCCGCCCACGCCGTCGCCGCGCACATCGCCCCAGCAGTAGACCGTGCCGTCCGTGCGACGCGCGCAGCCGCCGCCGGCGCCGACGGACACCTGCGTGGCCATCGTCAGCGCGGTATCGCCGAGCACCAGGACCTGCGTTGGCGTGGTCGTGGTCCCGCCGGGACCGTTGCCGAGCGCACCGTTGGTGTCGCCACCCCAGCACTCGACCGTTCCGCCCATCCGGACTGCACAGCCGCCGCGGAAGTCCGCGTCGATGTTCGTGGCGTCGGTGATGCTCGTCGCGACCTGCACGGGGTTCGGGTAGCTCTGGTTCGTGGCCTGCGTGAGCTGGCCGCGGTCCTGGAGGCCCCAACCCCAGATCTCGCCGTTGGCGCGACGCGCCAGCGTGTAGCCCCAGCCGAGCGCGAGCTCTTCCCAGTCGTTGATCGTCTCGTCGATCGCCGGGTCGATGCGGCCGATCCCGATGAAGTCGAAGGTCGGGCTGGTGAACCCACGACCGAGCTGGCCGTAGCCGTTGCGACCGAAGCAGTAGATGTCGCGGTCACCGGTGCCGTCGTCGACGATCGCGCACTTGTGCCAGTAGTTGCCGTCGAGACTCATGTCGAAGTCGATGACGGTGTAGGCGTCGAGGAGAGTCGCGATCTGCGCCGTGTTGGCGTCGCCTCCGGAGAAGAGCCCCTGGGGCTGGCCCCAGCACTGGTGACGGCCGCCCTCGCGCACGCCGCACATCGTCGTTCCGCCGCCTTCCAAGCCGATCAGAGCCGCGGTCGCGCAGCTGCCGCTGTCGCAGTACTGGATGTCGGAGCACGCGTTCCCGCAGCCACCGCAGTGGAGGTTACTGCTCGCGAGCACGGTCTCGCAGCCGTTGCCCTGGTTCGCGTCGCAGTCGGCACGGCCCGCGGTCATGCACGCGCACTGGCCGGGGGTGCCCGCGGGGTCACAGATGCCGGTGGCGTCGGTGCCGCCGCAGAAGTTGTCGAGCGCGTCGGTGTCGATGACCGTGTCGCAGTTGTTGTCGATGCCGTCGCAGACCTCGGAGGCGCCGGTGAAGATGAGCTCATTCGTGTCGTCACAGTCGGTCCGCGTGGGGACGAGGTTGCCGGTGGCGCGGCACGCCAATACCGGCGTCGCATCCGTGGCCGCCGAGCCGTCGCCGTCGAGGTCCATGTAGAAGATCTCGTCGGGCACGCCCTCGTCGACGTTCGTGTCGCAGTCCTGATCGACGTCGTCGCAGACCTCCGTGGCCATCGGGAAGATGGCCGGGTCTTCGTCGTTGCAGTCGTCCGCGTTGTCGGCGGCGTTCGCCGGCTCCGCGCACTGGGTGAGGACCACACCACCGATGCCGTAGTCGTCGCCATCGAAGTCGACGTACCAGTCGATCACGCCATCCTCGTCGAAGAGTCCGTCGCAGTCGTCGTCGACGCCGTCGCAGTCGTCGGCGACACCGGGTCGGACCTCCATGTCCGAGTCGTCGCAGTCGCCAGCGAACGCGACGTAGCCCGACCCGATGGAGCCCGAGCAGAAGGGCATCCTCATCGTCGGGTCGCCGTAGCCGTCGCCGTCGGAATCACGGAACGCGAGGACCGCGCCGAGCCCGCCTTCATCGGTGGTCCCATCGCAGTCGTCGTCCACGGCATTGCAGACCTCGAGCCGGCCGGGGTAGATGACCGGGTTCCCGTCCATGCAGTCGCCGCCCACGAGCACGCGGCCGACCTGACGCTCGCAGCTGCTGACCACGTCGCTCGAATCGCCGAAGCCGTCGCCATCGGCGTCGAGGTACCAGTCGACGTCGACCACGTCCTCGTCGATCGTGCCGTCGCAGTCGTTGTCGAGCCCATCACAGAGCTCGAGACCGCCCGGGTAGTTGAAGGGGTCGCGGTCGTCGCAGTCGTTGCCGCCGCAGCCCTCGTCCGGATAGCCGTCCCGGTCGTCGTCCTCGGTGTCGCCGGGGGCGATGATGAAGCCCGCGATTCCATCGCAGTTGTCGTCGCGCGCGTTGCAGAGCTCGTCGGCGGCCGGGTAGAGCGTCCCGTCGTCGTCGTCGCAATCGAGCGGCAGCTGGCTGTGACCGTCGGGAGGCGCGCACGCGACGATGGGCGTCTCGCTCGGATCGCCGAAGCCGTCGCCGTCGGTGTCCGGGTACCAGGGGAACGTGACCGTGTCTTCGTCGACGTTGTCGTCGCAGTCGTTGTCGATGCCGTCGCAGACTTCGACCTGCGCTCCGTGGGTCCGCGGCTCTGCCGCCTCGCAGTCGATGTTGCTGGTCGAGGTCCGGGCGCTGCCGGCGCACGCGAGGATCTCGGTGTCGTCGCCGTAGAGATCACCGTCGAGGTCTTCGTAGAGCATCACGGTCACGCCCTCGTCGACGTTGCCGTCGCAGTCCTGGTCCCGCAGGTCGCAGGTCTCGGTCGCGCCGCCGAAGAAGTCCGGCAGGCGATCCGCGCAATCGTCGCCGCAGGTGTCACCGTTGCAGCAGGCCGCGTCGATGTGCCCGTCACCGTCGACGTCCCGGTCGCCGACCGTGGTCGGGTCGCAGTCCTCGTCGATGCCCTCTTCGTCGCAGATCTCCGTGTTGCCGGGGTAGCGGTTCGCGTCTTCGTCGTCGCAGTCGTTGCCGCCGCACTCGATCCGGTCGACGCCGTCGCCGTCGGCGTCCGGGTCGTCGCAGGCGTCGGTGCACATGTCCATGGCCTCCATGCACATCCCGTCCGCACAGGGCGGCGTGCCCTCCATGCAGGAGCCCATGTTGCAGAGCTCCTCGCCGTTGCAGAACACCCCATCGTCGCAGTCGGCGGCGGTGGCACAGCCCGCGTCGGAGTCGGGCATGGGCGAGTCGTCACCGCACGCGATGAGGAGCCCGCAAGCGGAGAGAAGGAAGGCGAAGCGGAGCGGAGGCATCGGGAAAGCCTCGCCCCTGCGGTCCCGACGAACAAGTCACCCCTTGGGGTACCAAGACCTCGGAATCAGAGTCCGCTTCGCGCGGCCAAGGCCGCATTCCGACCGCGCAACGTGGGGAGTCGCTCGTAGAGCGAGGCCGCCTCGGCGCCGTGACCCTGCTCGAGCGCGCGGTAGGCCCGGACCTCTCGCGCGAGGTCGGGAGCCACCGCCCCGAGCTGCTCGATCGCGCGTGCTGCGAGAGCCGCCGGGGGGTCCGGAACCTCGACCGCCAGCCAGCCCCAGTAGGCCTTCTGCTCGACCTCGGTCATGCCCGCGGTCAGCTCCAGACCGAGGATTCCGTTGAACCGCCCGGCGAAGAGCGTTCGCACCACGAAGGGCGGCGCCACCGGCGCGCCATCCTGGAACACCCCGTAGGTCTCGGTCGTGGCGGGGAAGGACCCGAGGGCGGCCGCTTCCTCGTCATCGGCGAGCTCCCCCGCGAGCGCCGCGTCGAGCTCGGCGAGCGCCCGGGAGCGCAGGGTGTCGATAGCGCCGTCCCCCCGAGCCTCGCGGAGCGCCTCGACGGCGTCGGCCATCTGGCGCTGCCGGGCCTCGAACGCCGCCCGTCCTTCGGTGCCGACCTCGGCCTCACCCGCTCGGTGGTAGAGCCGCCAGACCTCGGCGGCCGGCCCCGTCGGCTCCGTCTCTGCGTCGGCGAGCCGCTCGCGATCGGCGCTCTCCACGTCCGCGACCGCGGCCGGGTCGAAGGCCAGGACGGGTGGCCCCGCCGGGGCGGGATGGGCGAAGGTGAAGAGGAGCCCAGCGCAGCTCGCCACCCCGACCGCGAGGATCAAGCGGTTCCCGGAGGGGGTGAATCGGCGGCGTCCCGTCTTGACTTCGGAAGACGCGTTCACTACCTCTCACCTCCCTTCACGCATCCCAAAGCGAGGAACCGAACCGTGACTACCGGTCGCCGCGTCCATGAACGATTCAACTGCGAGCTCCCCGTCACCGTCCTGTACGAGGGTGACGAGCTCCCTGGGATCGCGTCGAACATCAGCCTCGGTGGACTGTACATCGTGACCGAGTCGCAGGTGCCGTTCGGCATGGACGTGAAGGTACGGTTCCAGGTCCCGTCCCTCAAGGAACCGGCCACCGTGGACTCCAAGGTCCGCTGGGTGAAGCCGGACGGCTACGGCGTGCAGTTCGGCAGCCTCCGCGCGCTCGAGGTCTGGGCTCTGAACCAGTACTTCAAGACGCTCGAATCGCAGCCCGAGCCGGAGTAGCTCAGGCGGGTCGCTCAGGCGGCCGACTGCTCGGAGTCCGCTTCGGACTCCTCTTTGCTCGAACCGCGCACTCGACGGGCGACCCGAACGATGGTTTCGAGGAGCGCGATCGCCACGTAGCTGGCGAGCAGCCACACGAGCGCGAACGCGACGTGGAAGCGCATCGCGACGAAGATCGTCGAGCCGATGGCCAGGAGCACGAAGCTCACCGTGCGGACGTTGAGCTGGATGTCCTTGAACGAGCGGAAGCGGATCGTGCTGACCATCAGGAACGCCAACGCGACGACCACGCCGAAGATCAGCCAGGGCGAGCCGATGTGGTCACCGAGCGCCGTCTGGCGCGCCACGGTGTGGGCCACCACCAGCGAGATGAGGATGCCGGCCGCGCCCGGGATGGGGAGGCCGAGGATCCACTTGCTCGGCTTCTTCGGTGCCCCGCTCGCGGCGGTCGTGAGCACGTTGAAGCGGGCCAAACGGATCACGCCGCAGGCGAGGTAGGCGAAGCAGGCGAGGGTCCCGATGGTCCCGAGCTCGCCGACCGACCAGCGGTGGACCAGCACCATCGGCGCCACGCCGAAGCTGACCACGTCCGCGAGGGAGTCGAGCTGAACACCGATCGCGCTCTGGGTCTTGGTCAGCCGCGCGACGCGTCCGTCGATCGTGTCGAAGAACATCGCGAAGATGATCAGGAGCGCGGCCCGATAGAAGTCATCCGCGACGGCACCCGGCGCACTCGCGATGAGGATCGCGTAGAAGCCGCACAACACGCTCGAAAGCGTGAAGAGGTTCGGCAGGATGAACAGGCTCTTTCTGAGGTCGACCTTTTTCACGGCGACGAACCCTCAACGTAGATGGCGGCTGCGCACCTGTCCAGCGGGCTTCCCGCCGCGCCACGGCTCACGTAGGGTCCGCCCATGGATTTGGACGAGGCCGCCCTGGCCTATCACTCCGACGGACGCCCCGGAAAGCTCGAGGTGGTTCCGACCAAGCCCGTGGGTACACAGCGGGAGCTCAGCCTGGCCTACTCGCCGGGGGTCGCGGCGCCCTGTCGCGCGATCGCCGCCGATCCGAGCCTGGCGGCCCGCTACACGGCGCGGCGCAACCTCGTCGCCGTGGTCACGGACGGCAGCGCCGTCTTGGGACTGGGGAACATCGGACCGCTGGCGGCGAAGCCGGTGATGGAGGGCAAGGCGGTCCTCTTCAAGCGCTACGCGGACATCGACGTCTTCGACATCGAGGTTCAGGCCCGCGACCCGGAGCACTTCATCGAGGTGGTGGCCGCGCTCGAGCCGACCTTCGGAGGCATCAACCTGGAGGACCTGGCCGCGCCGCACTGCTTCGAGGTGGAGCCCGCGCTCGAGGAGCGCATGGGCATCCCGGTCTTCCACGACGACCAGCACGGGACGGCGATCATCACCGCAGCGGCGCTCATCAACGCCGCCGAGATGCAGGACAAGGCCATCGAGGACCTGCAGGTCTCGGTGATCGGCGCAGGCGCCGCGGCCGTCGCATGCATCAAGCTCTGGACCGAGCTCGGCTTGAACCCCGCCAACGTGCGGATGTTCGACCTCGACGGACTGGTGCGCAAGGACCGCGAGGGGCTGCACGCGACGCTCGAGCAGTTCGCGCGACCGGGCGACGAGGTCTGCACCGGCATCGTCGATCTCTTGAAGGGCGCCGACGTGATGCTCGGGCTCAGCGCCGGCAACCTGGTGCAGCCCGAAGCGCTGAAGGGGATGGCGAAGAACCCGATCATCTTCGCGCTCGCGAACCCCGATCCGGAGATCGACTACCGGCTCGCGCAGGAGACCCGCCCCGACGCGATCGTCGGCACCGGGCGCAGCGACTTCCCGAACCAGGTCAACAACGTCCTCGGCTTCCCCTACATCTTCCGCGGCGCGCTCGACGCCGGAGCGACCCACATCGTGCAGGGCATGAAGCTCGCCGCGGCCCGGGCGCTCGCGGAGCTCGCGCGGGAGGCGGTTCCGGACGACGTCCTCCACGCGTACGGCGACGACGCGATCAAGTACGGCTCGGACTACATCCTGCCGAAGCCGATGGATGGTCGCGCGCTGAGCTGGGTCGCGCCGGCGGTGGCGAAGGCCGCGGCAGAAGCCGGCGTGGCGACCGACCCGGTCGACGTAGAGGCCTACCGGCACGAGCTCACGCGGAAGCTCAACCCCGCGCGCCGGGTGATGTGGCAGGTCACCGGGATGGCGAAGAAGGACCCGCGGCGGGTCGTCTACCCCGAAGGCGAGGAGCCCACCATTCTCCGCGCGGCGGAGATCGTGGTCGGAGAGGGCATCGCCAAGCCGGTGCTGATTGGTCGGCCGGACGCCGTGGCCGAAAAGGCGCAGGCGCTCGGTCTGGACCTGACCGGCGTCGAGGTCGTGGACCGCGACGAGCTGCCCGAGCTCGACCGCTACGCCGAGGTCTACTGGGAGGCGCGGCGACGAAGCGGCGTGACGCAGCTGCGCGCACGCCGCCAGCTCGAGAAGAGCCGCACCTACTACGGCATGATGATGCTCAAGTGCGGCGACGTGGACGGGTTGGTCAGTGGGCTGACCTCGCCCTACCCCGACACGATCCGACCGGCGCTGCAGATCATCGGCGTGGCCGACGGGGTCGAGCGCGCGTGCGGCTGCTACATGGTGATCGCGAACGACGGCCCGAAGTTCTTCGCCGACACCACGATCAACATCGAGCCGAGCGCGGAGACGCTGGCGGAGACCGCGATGCTCACGAGCGGTCTGGTCCGAACGCTGGGCATCACGCCTCGCGTGGCGATGCTCTCGTTCTCGAACTTCGGCGACGCACCGCACCCCCAGTCCAGGAAGGTCGCCAAGGCGGTCGAGCTCGTGCGGCGAGCGCAGCCGGAGCTGATGATCGAAGGCGAGATGCAGGCCGACGTCGCCCTGCTCGAACAGGCGCGGGCGCCCTACCCCTTCATGCAGCTCCAGGAGCCGGCGAACGTGCTGATCTTCCCGAGCCTCAACGCGGGCAACATCGCCTACAAGCTGCTCAACGCCATGGGGAGCGAGGTGATCGGTCCGCTCGTGCTCGGCATGGAGCGACCGGTGAACGTGCTCCAACAGGGCGCGAGCGTGTCGACGGTCGTGCACATGACCAGCCTGACGGTCGCCCGCGCGATCCGGCGCTGATGGCCGAGGGCGAGAGCTCCTGGGTCAGCCTCCTGGCGCTGATGGCCGCGGTGCTCGCGGTCGTGGCGCCCCTCGGTGGGTGGCTCGCCGCCGTGGTCGGCATGCCGAGCTCTTCGCAGACCTTCTACGTCTTCGTCGGCTGCGGGGTGTTCGCGTTCCTGGCCTGGGTCGTCGCGCTGGTCGCCGGGGGCTTCGCGACGGTCGACGGCGAGCGGCGCGGACTGGTGGCGTTGGCGATCGCCGGGTTCGCGCTCGTGAGCTGGTGCGCGGAGTGGGCGCTCTACATCCAGTTCGGCGATCTGAACCCGCTCAACACCTGAATCGCGCTGGCGCGCTTGCTGCAAACCATCCGGAGTGATGGTGAATGCTCCTCGAAAACGGCAGCGACGCGTGGTCTGGGGCGACCACGTGTGGTGCCTACGTCACGTTCTGGTGCTCTCGATGCTCGGGGCATTCGGTCATCGAGCCCACGCGCAGGACTGGTCCGGCGAGATCCGACTCAGCACACCCGGAACCGTCTGGCGCGCATCTCATCCGAGTGAGGGGAGGAGCTACGGTAACGACCACTACTCTCCCCATCACTCCATCGGGATCGGCGGCAGAGCCTTCGGGCCGGAGGAGCGCGGCATCATCGCGGAAGCAGCATGGCTGATCGACTCCGACCTCGACGGCGTCTTCGACGAGTACAGCAGCGCCTCGTCACTCTTCGTCGCTCACGTCGGCTATGCGCGGAGGCGTATCGTCCAACGTCCCGGCCGTAGGGTGCTCACCGTGACCAAACACGTGTCATTGATGTGTGGACGCGAGACATGGATCGGGAAGAAGGACTGCTGGGACTGCGCGTCGCTGTCTCGCCGTGCGCTTCGCGGCAACGTGTTCGTGGGAGTTCGGGTCGGCGTGGACTTCGACTATCACCACGGACCGTTCTTCTGGGGCTTCGGTCTCAGCTACGGGTTCGCCATTCACTTCGGGGACAACCCTCGAGTGGGCACCGCATCCCACCTGTTCGGCTTCAACCTCATTCCGCGCATCGGCTTCTCGTTCGGGCCGAGCGACCCGGTGAGACCTCGAGAGCGACCATCGAGCGACCCCGGACGCGAGCGCGCACCTCCGTGACGAACGAGCTCAACGCTTCCAGCGATCGTATGCGCGGCTGATGCGCTGCAGGATGGCCGGCTCGTGCTCGCCGCCTTCCTCGAGCGAGAAGATCTCGTCGATGGACCGACCGCTCGCCGCCATCAGGTCCTTCTCGAAACGCGAGCGGAAGAGGCGGAGTCGCCTACCATAGTAGTGACGCCAGAAGCGGTAGCCCTCTTCGGTGAGGTCGGTCGAGCTCGGCTTCTCGTCGCAGTAGCGGGTGATGAGCTCGCGACCGCTCATCGTTCCTGCACGGACCGCGTCCACGCCCTCCTCCCATCGTCGGGTGACGGCAGGGTCGGCCGATGGACGGCCTCCAATGAGGCCGTTGCGGATGAGCCACTTGAAGAGAAAGCCGGCCGGCACGCCGAGGTCGCCGCGGGGATCGCGCTGATCGAAGCGATCCAGGCGCACCGACTCCCGTCCGCTCGAGAAGGGCTTCCTCGGCTTGGTCCGCTTGGACGCGGGGTGCAGGTCCTTGGCGCGGAGCGCCCCCCGGACGTCCTGGAGCTCGCCTACGCGCACTTCGGTCCCGGGATCGGGGTCGAAGGCATGGCAGGCCGACATGCCGAAGCGACACTGCCGACCGTCCTCGAGCTCGATGGTCCCGAGCCCATCGGCTCCATCGAAAGAGAGAATGACGCCCTTCATCGCGCTCAGAGGCGGAAGTGGACGCGGAGGCCGCCGATGATCTCCCAGCGGCGGAGCCCTCCGGGGCGCCAGCCAGCGTCGCGGGCGTAGCCGTAGTGGTAGCGATCGCCGCCGTAGAAGTTGAACGCTCCGGTGAAGTCGACGAGCGGGGTGCGGCGGCCGACGGTGTAGCCGACGTGGCCACCGCCGCGGAGGCTGACTCGGTCGAAGTCGGCGAAGAGCAGACCGAAGTGACCGCCGAGGTAGAAGCGCTCGGTGACGCTGAACGCGAGGGCGATGGGGAGGTCGAGGTTGAAGTCCACCTCGAGCTCGTCGTCGCCGTCGATGTCCCAGAAGAGCGTCTCGAGCTCGATGCCGAAATCGAGGCGGCCGACCTCGCCCATGCGGATGCGGATCGGCATGGCGGCGCCGACACCGCCCATGCGAGGTCGGTCGGTGGGTAGCTGTACGTTGAGCTGGAAGCCCATGTCGGCCACCCGCGTCCGGACGAAGGCGAAGCGGCCGTAGACCTCGAGGTCCAGATAGTCCGGGTCGGGATGGAAGCGAACGGGGAGCACCTTCGCGCCGAGCTCGAAGGCGCTGGTGATGCCGTACGCCAGGCCGACGCCGCTGATGACGACCACGTCGTCCGGGTCACCGTCGCCGTCGTCGTCCCAGCCGCTGAAGCGGAAGCCGTAGCCCTCGCCGAGCACGCCGCTGTCGAGCATGGCGTGGTCGGGGGGTGCCAGGTCGAGGCGTAGGACCTGCGAGGGCATGGTCAGGCTTCGCTGTGCCCAGCGGGTTCTCACGCTTCGGTTCTGGGCGCTGGCGGTCGTGGCCGCGAGCGCGATCAGACCCACCACGAGGAGGCTCCAAGTGCGTCGCATCCGGGGAGAATATCCCTCCCGGATGGGGGGTTGAAAACCCACATCGGAGCCGTGGAAGAGTGGCGTGGGACTAGAATGCATGTCGTGTTCGGATCGCCCCGTTTTTGTGGGGGATCCGGGGGGTGATCCTGTCCCCCTCGGTCCGCTCAGGTGCCGGAGAGGGAGTAGCCCCAGGGGTGGGGTTGGCGGAGCTCGGTGTCCCAGGCGGTGACGTCGTCCCAGGTGGGGCGATCGAAGACGAACCCCTGGGCGCCGTGGCGGAGGAAGACGTAGAGGAGACCGCCGAAGCGCTCCTCGTAGGCGGCGCGATCGTGGAGGCGGAGGACCCGCGCGAGACCGAGGGTGTAGAGCTTCGCCTGAAGCGCGTAGCTGCGGTCGACGTGGGCGCGGAGCTCGCTCTGGGGGACGCGGTCGCTCTTCCAGTCGAGGAAGTAGGTCCGGCCTTCGTGCTCGAAGACGAGATCGACGACGCCCCGAATGATCCCGCGGGAGACGCTCAGCGGCGCGGCGATGCGCGCGACCTCGCGCTCGAGGGCGGGGTGGTCCGCTTCGGGCGCGGGGAAGTGGAAGTGCATCTCGGCGACGGTCCGGTCGAGCGCGGCCAGGCCCATCGGCAGATGGAGCGGGCTCTCGTCGAAGGGCGCGCTCATGGCGCGGTGCACGAGCTGGAGCGCCGGCGGGGTGACCGAGTCGTCGAGACCGTGCCGGCGGGCGCGCGCGATGGTGGGCTCGGTCATCGCGGCGAGCCAATCGTCCTGCTCGGCGTCTCGCAGCGCGGCGAAGTCCAAGTGCTCGAGGATCTCGTGGAGGAACACACCCATCGCCGCCCCACCGGGCAGCGCGTCGCTCGCGTCGATGGCGCCCTGGTCGACGATCACCTCGCCCTCCGCGACCGACTCCTCGTCCTCGTCGTCGCCCATGGCCGGGGGGACCCACTCGTCGCCCTTCATCCGCGTGTACGACGTGAGCACGAAGCCGCGCTGCGACTGCCGGAGTGGCTCGAGGCTCTCGCGTTCGTCCTCCTCTTCGGGCCAGAGCACACGCTCGGGCAACACGGCCGGCGGCAGACTCGGCGCCGGCGCCGCGTTCAGCACGTCGAAGCGAACCGACGGCGACTCGGCCCAGCCGCTCATCACCAGGGTCTCGAGCCGCGCGTTCAACCAGCGATGGGGACCGCTCAGCTTCTCGAAGGTCCGGCGACCCGCGACCATCGGGCTCGCCGCGGCCGGCACTCGCCCGAGGTAGGGCAAGTAGAGCCGCGCTTTGGCGCGCGTGATGGCGACGTAGAGCAAGCGCTCGTCCTCGCCTCGCGCCTCGAGGCGCGCGCGCTCCACGACGTGCGCGGGCAACGGGTCCATCCACGCCTCGCGCTCACCCGCGTCGTCGTGCACCACCACGGGCTCGAAGGCGTCGCCGCCGCCGCCACGGGTGAACCCACCGGCCACGAAGACGACCGCCGCCTCGAGCCCCTTCGACTTGTGCATCGTGAGCAGCTGCACCGCCTCGCGATCGCTCTCGAGCCGCTGCACGTCGCCCCCGGCGAGCGGCTCCGCGCGGCCGGTCGTGAACGCCTCGAGCCGACTGACCACCTCCTCGATGCCCGTCGGGCCGCCGGTCTCCGCGAGCAGGAGCTCGACCAGGTGCTCGAAGTTGGTCAGCGCCCGCTCGTCGCCGCGGAAGAGCAGCCGCCGTGCGAGGCCTGTCTCTTCCAGCAGCGAGGGAAGCAAGCTCGGATCGTGGCGGTCGGCGCGGCGACGCCAACCGCGAAGCGTGGTGAGCAGCGGATGCGAGGGGTCGAGCTCCCGACAGGCGCCGAGCCGCTCGAGCGGCACCGCGAAGAAGGGTGTGGTCCACGCGCGAAGGCGCGCCGCGCGATCGTCGGGCGCCGCGATCGCCTGCAAGAGCGCGAGCAGGTGCTCGGCCTCGGGCGTCTCGAAGAGCCCCTCCTGCTGGTAGAAGGCGTGCGGCACACCGTGGCGGCGGAGCGCGGCCGCGAGCTGATCGGCCTCGCGCGCGTTGCGGACGAGCACGTGCAGGTCGGAGTAGCCGAGGGCGCGAGTCACGCCGTTCTCGTGGAGCCGGAGCGCGCCGTCCTCGACGATCGCCTTCGCCTCCTTCGCGATCGACTCGCCCAGGGTGTCGCGCAGGTCGCCGGCGCTGGGCGCCTCACGCGCGACGGGATGCCAGAGCACGATCGGCGGTGCGTCCTCGCCGCTCGGGTCGAGCGCCCGCCGCGTCGGGTCGCCGCAGCGCACCGGGTTGTCGTAGCGCACGGTGCCCTGGAAGAAGCCCTCTTCGAAGATCGCGTTGTAGCCGGCGATGAGCCCTTCGGTCGCGCGGTAGCACTCCTCGAGATGCACCCGCGACCCCGAGCGCTCCAGGTACGCCCGCGCCGCCTGGTAGGTGTGCACGTCGGCGTTCCGGAAGCCGTAGATCGCCTGCTTGGGGTCGCCGATCACGTAGAGATGACCGCGCCCCTCCTCGAGGAAGATCCCGCGGAAGATGTCCCACTGGATGCGGTCGGTGTCCTGGAACTCGTCGACCAGCGCGTAGCGGTGCTGTCGGCGGAGCGCGCGGCGCAGCGCCGGACCGCCCGGTCCATGGAGCGCGTCCCGCACGTGCGAGAGCATGTCGTCGAAGTCGAGCTGGCCACGCGCGGCCTTGGTCGCACGCAAGCGCTCCTGAACCGCCGGCAGCACCCCGTGCAGGAACGCGAGCATCGGCGGCGCGCTCGATCGCAGCAGCGGACCGAGCCGCTCGGAGAGCGCTGGCGCGGCCTCGGACCAACGCTCCATCGCGACCCGGAGACTCCGTCCCGACTTGTCTCGAATCCGCAGCCACTCGTGGACCGCGGTCAGCGCTCGGACGGTGTCACCCGCATCGACGGCGTCGAGCGCACGACCGAGCAACGGGTGGCGGAGCGCGCCGGTGAGCCGACGGGCGACGTCGGGCTTGGCTCCAGCGATGAGCCGCGGGAGCTCCTTGCGCACGGCCGCGAAGCTCCGCGCCGCCTGGTCGAACGCGCTCCGATCCCAGCCGGGCAACCGGCGACCGCTCTCCGTCGACCACCGAAACGCCGCTTCCTCGACGCGATCCGGACCGTGAGCGGCGAGCAACGCCACCGCGAGCTCCCGCTCGAAGCTCGGCGTCGCCAGCAGCTCGCGGAGGGTGTCGCGGAACGCGAGCCGGAACGCCCGGCGCGGTTCGACCAGCGACTGCGCGAAGGGTCGCTGGCTCCGGAACGCGTGGTCCGCGAGCACCCGCTGGCAGAACCCGTGGATCGTGGCCACCGTCGCGCGCTCGAAGTGCAGCCAGGCGTCGTGCAGCCGCTCTCGGGCGTCCCGGTCGAGCGTCCACGCGGGCGACTCGGGTGGCGGGTCCACCGCCGAGTCGTCCGCGTGTAGGTGCGCCATGCGACCGAGCAACGATCGCACGCGCGCGCGCATCTCGCGGGTCGCCCGCTCGGTGAAGGTCACCACGAGCACCTCTTCGAGGCTGGCGCCGCGGACGACCAGGTCAGCCACCAGATGCTCGAGGGTGAAGGTCTTCCCCGTGCCGGCGGAAGCCTCGATGACCACGGGGAGCGGTGGCGGAGGCCCGGACCCCGGCGGGAGGATCGAGTCGAGGATCGGAGGGCGCGCGAACCGACGACTCACGACGCGAGCCCCGCGAGCTGGAAGTAGGGAGTGAAGCGCGCCTGGACGAGATCGAACGCCTCGGCGGGTGGCGGCAGCGCACCGACTCGATCGGCGGGCAGCGGACCGTAGTGCCAGCGCCCTCCACGGCGGCGGACCTTGGTGAGCGCTTCGGCGAGCTTCTCCGGTGTCATCGTGCGCCAGCCGCGCGGGTCTTCGAAGACCGCCTCGCAAGGCAGGAAGTATGCGTGTGCGCCGCTGAGCAGATCGCGAAGCCACGCGACGAGGATCGAGCGCGCGCTCCCGGTGTCGAGCGCGCCGAAGCGGAGGCTCGCGTCCTGCGAGCCGGTCGGTCCGGCGAAGGCGACCAACGTTCGATGGCTCGCGCCCGGCTCGATGCCGGCCGCACGCAGCACCACGTGGTCGAGGAAGCCCCGCAACCCATAGAAGAGCCGCTCCCGCGCGAGCGCGACGCCCGAGGGCGGGTCCTTCGGGATCAGCACCAGTGAGGCCCGCCCCTCGTCCACCAACACCTCCGTGCGGCCGATGAGCTCGACGACCACGGGGCCGTGCTCCAGCTCGAGCTCGAGCTCGAGGGGCGGATGGACCCGGTCGGCGTCCCCCCGACTCGAGCCGGTGCCGAATCGATGGCGCGATGGCTGTGGGCTCTCGAGCGCCGAGCGCCTCAGCCGGTCCCACCCACCGAGCGCCGCGCGGTCGACCTGCTCCCCGGCGTTCGCGAGTGGACCGAGCGGCCAGCGCCCGCGCTCTTGGAGCTCGCGGACGCGCATGTGGTAGCGCTCGAGGTCGAAGGGATCGGGGAGCGCGTCGCCGAACACCTCGCGGAGCATCGACGTGCGCGCCAGCGGCTCCGGGCGCAGCGGCTCCTCGTCGAGGAAGATCGACGAGTCGTCTTCCGGCTCGAGGAGCCCGACCACCGCGCGGGCCCATCCCTGCGCCGGCGACTCGAGAAAGCGACGCAACGTGGCGAGGCCCACGCGAAGGCGCCCGCCCGCCGGCTCGGCGCGCGGAACCCGCCAGAGCGAGAGCCGCTCGGCGAGGTGCGGGTCGGCCTCCGCGAGGTCCAGCAGCTCCGTCGCCTCCAGCCGGCGACCGACCGACGAGCGCAGCTCGACGCCCGCCTCGGCGGCGGCCCGCTCACGGCGCGCGCTTCGCGAGACCGACGCCTCGACCTGATGGCGACGCAGCGGCATCTCCTCGATCAGCGAACCGCCGCCGGTGTAGCTGCGCTGCACCAGGTCGATGAGCTGCTGCACCACCGAGCTCGGCGCGACCCGTTCGCCGCTCGTCGGATCGCGACCGACCCAGCTCAGCACCACCTGCTCCCGCGCGGCGAGGATCGCCTCGAGAAAGACGTACTTGTCTCGCTCCGGCGGGGTGACGTCACCGAGCTTGCGACCGACCTGCCTCAGGTCGAGCGGGTCCCGCCGCTCGGCGGAGGGGAAGCGGCCCTCGCCCAGACCCAGCACGAAGACCCGGCGAAAGGGAATGGCACGCATGGGCGCGAGCGCGCCGACCACCACACCCTCGGCCAGGTACTCACCACGCGCGCCGCCGAGCCGCGCGAGCGCTTCCTCGACCAGCTCGGCCGCGAGTCGATGCTCCACCTCGGTACCGCTGGCGTCGAGCTCCACCAGTCGATCGGCCGCCGACAGACAGCGCCGCAGCTCGCGCTCCTGCGCCGCATCCAAGGGCTCGAGCAGCGCGGCGAAGAGCTCGCGGAAGTGCGCGCCCCAGGCCGAGAGCGTGCGTCGCTCGTGGCGACCCACCCGCACCTCGTCAGCCAGCGCGCGCAGCAGCAGCGCGAGCGCGGGTCCCCCCTGGTCGCGCGAGGCGTCCTCGGGCCGGTGGCGCTGCTCGCCCAGAACGAAGGCGCGCTCCTCGCCAGCCCGCTCCCCTTCCATGAACGCGCCGAGGGTCAGCCGCCGGACCGCCTGGTCCCAGTCGAGCAGGTCGGCGGACGCGTAGCCCTCTGGGATCGAGTCGCGATCGTGAAAGGCCCCGAGCCGATCGATGAGCCGTGGCCACGCGCTGCGATCGACCGAGCCACCGCCCGGCACGCGCACGCACGGATGGGTGGCGACCGCGAGCACGTCCGTCCGCCGAAAGGGCGAGCGAGGAAGGCGCAGCAGGAGCGACGCGGCGTCGACCATCATGCTGGCGCTGGCCAGCGGGAGGTCGACGACGTGGTGGGGCAGCTTGCCCGCGGCCTCGAAGACCGCCGAGAGCTGCGGGAGGTAGGCCGCGCGCGCGTCTGGCGGAACGAAGACGGCGATCTCGTTGAAGCGCAGGGTCGGGTCCTCGCGAACCGACTGCCAGATCGCCTCGGCCACCGTCTCGAGCTCGCGGCGCACGCCGCTGCAGGCGACGGCGCGCACCGTACCGTCGAGGGTGCAGGGCGGCTCCGCGGGTGGCGGACGACGACCGAGCACATCGGCCTGCAGCGTGCCGAGGAGCGTGCCTTCGCCGGCAACCGGCTCCGCAAAGGCATCGTCGAAGACCCCCTGAGTCAGCTCCGAGGTCAGACGGACGTGCTCGCGACCCGGACGCCCCCACCAGGAGAGGAGCGGCGGCTCCCCAGGTCCACCGGGCACGTCGGCCTCGGTGGTCGCTGGCAGATCCTCCCAGAACTCGCGGCATGGGTTGGGCACGTAGAGGTTCAAACGAAGGCGCCGTGCGAGGAGCCCGTAGGCCCACTGGAAGACGCGCGCGACATAGCTCAGACCGAAGACATGGAGCTCGTCCGGGAGCCCCACCGACGTGGGCTCTCGCTGCGCGAGTTGGCGCAGGACCTGCGGAAGCGGCGCCCCGGGCTCGCGTGAGCGGAGCTTCGCGTAGAGCGCACGCTGCCAGCGCTCGGCTTCTTCCATCGCGGTGTCCGCGAGGTGCAGCTGGCCCCGTTCCCAGCTCGCGACCAACTCCGGGCGACCGTAGAGGTAGGCCTCGAAGAGTCGGGCCATTCGCAGCGAGAGCTGCGCCTGCCGCGCGCCGAGCGATCCGGCGGCGCCGTCGACGTCGAGATAGCGGCGGATCGGTTCGAGCGCGGGGTCCGCCAGCGCGGAAGGGTCGGTGAAGAGGCCGAGCAATCCCCGGAGCAGCCCCCGCCGGCCGAGCGCGCCCGTCCCGGTCTCGGCCCGCAGCCAAGCGGCGACGAACGCGTCGAGCCTGTGAAAGCGGAGGTTGGCGCTGAAGCCGCGGATCCGCGCGAGCTCGATCTCGAGGTAGCGCTGGAGGTGGCGGTTCGGGACCACGACGTGGGTCGGCTCGAGCGGCGAGCGGCCCTCGCCCTCTCGCTCGTCGAGCCGGGCACCGAGCGCCCGCGCGAGGACGTCGATGCGGTTGCCGTAGAGCAGCCGGATCACAGCGGCGGAGCATGCCACGGGGACGCGACGTTCGTCCGGCCCCGACCTTGCAAGGAATCCGGGCATGGGCGCAGCGGTGGGGGAAAAGCTCAATCGCCACGGGCTTCGCAGGTGACGCCAGTGGCCGAATCCAGGACAGTGGTTGACCGAGATCACGACACGGCCGCGAGCCCGGCCCTCGAGCGCCGGACCCTCGCGGAGAAGATCGCCACACGCGGTAGCTGGCGCGACCCGGTGGAGCTCGCCGAGCTCTGCTTGGCCGTGGCCGCCGCGCGAGACGTGGAGCGGGTGCGGATCCTGGTCCTCGGCGAGCGCAGCTTCCTCTCGCTCGAACGGGGCGGCTTCGAGGAACCGCTCGGGGTGGTCCCGCGCGGTCTGGGCGAGGCCACCATGCTTCGACTCGGCATCCTCGGGGCAGAGTCACCGACCGCCGAGCTGGGGCCGCTGGGACGGATCGACGTCCAGCTCGGTCCCGCGGAGGTGGAGATCCTGGTCCGAACCACGACCGGTTCCGAGGGGCCGGAGGTCGAGCTGCTGCGGATCCGGGGCGGCGCCGAGCCCTGGGTGCCACGCCCCGGACCAGGTCTGCCTCCCGATCAGCTCGGGCACTACACGGTGCTCGAGGAGGTCGGCCGAGGCGGCGCTGGCGTCGTCTATCGAGCCATGCACGACACACTCGAGCGCGAGGCGGCCGTGAAGCTCCTCGACGACCGCTACGAGGGCCGGGCCGAGGCGACCGCGCGCTTCTCACACGAAGCACGAGCGGCGAGCCGGCTGGACCACCCGGGCTTCGTTCGCATCTACGACTTCGGCATGTCGCCCCATGGCCGCCCCTACATGGTCATGGAGCACGTCGCGGCGCCGACCCTTCGCATGGCGCTCGACGACTCGGCCCGCGGCGCGTTCGAGCCGAGCCGTGTCGCCCAGATCGGCGCCGCCGTCGCCGAGGTGCTCGCGGTGGCGCACGAAGAGGGAATCATCCACTGCGACATCAAGCCGGAGAACGTCTTCCTCCTGGAAGACGACCAGGTGAAGGTCGGCGACTTCGGCGCGGCTCAGCTCCAGGGGAGCGACCGCCAGCTGCGGCTGGTCGGGACGCCGCGATACATGGCACCGGAGCTCTTTCGCGCGGAGCCGGCGTCGCCCCATACCGATCTCTATGCGCTCGGCTGCGTCCTCTTCGAGCTCCTGACCGGATCCGTCCCCTTCGATCCGGCGAGCGTGATCCGAATGGCGCGTGCCCACCAGCGCGCCGCACTGCCCGAGGCGCGCTCGCCCCACGGACCCGTGCCCGAGGCGGTCCGTGAGGTCATCGAGCGTTGCCTCGCCAAGGAACCCGAACGGCGCCCCCCGAACGCGCGATGGGTTCAGGAGAGGTTGGCGGAGTCATGATCGCGCGCGTTCTGCTGGTCGACGACAACCTGCTGCTCCTCCGCCCGCTGGAGCGCCTGCTGTCTCGCGTGGGCTACGAGATCCACACCGCCAGCTCGGGCGGGGAGGCGCTCGAGCTCCTGGCCCGCTTGGACGTGGACGTCATCGTCAGCGATCAGCAGATGCCCGACCTGGTCGGCACCGACCTGCTCGCGACGGTGCACGATGCCTATCCCGACGTGCTCCGCCTGCTGCTGACGGGTGATGGATCGATCGGCTCGGCGCAGGACGCGATCAACAAGGGCAAGGTGCACCGCTACCTCCGCAAGCCCACGACCGGCCAGGAGATCGCGCGGGAGATCCGGGAGGTCTTGGACGAGAACCCGAAGCTGAGCATCAAACGGGAGCGGCGCCGGGCCAACGACGCCTACCCACGGCTTCACGACGCCGCGGGCGTCACGGTGGTGATCGATCCGATCCTGGCTGCCGGGACGCTGGACGACCTGCGCCGCACACTCTGCGAGTACCCGCGCCCGATCACGCCGACGCGCTATCCGGCCCCAACACGCGAGGGGTGACGTCTCAGAGCGGGATCGAGCTCAAGTCACGGAGGATCCGCGGCCCCTCGGGGTCGACCCAGAACTCGAACGCTCCATCGCGGATCGCACACACGCTTCCCGTGCGGAAGCCGGGGATCGAGGACTCACCCGCGAGGTGGCCTGCGAGCACGCGGACCTTGGGCGCATGGCTGACGAGCGCGACCGTCTCACGCGGATCCACCGCATCGAGCAGCGCCGTGACCTGAGCGGTGGTGCCGTGATCGGGAGCGAGCGCCAGGGTCGCCTCGATCGGCCCGTCCAGCCCCACTTCCGCGGCGAGCGCCTCGGCGGTCTGCACGGCGCGCACGAGCGGGCTCACGAAGATGCGGGTGGGCGGTGCCTCGGTGGCCAAGAGCTTGCCGATCCGGCGAATCCGGCGGCGCCCCGCCTCCGTGAGCCAGCGGGTCTCATCGGTGGCCGCCGCATAGGGGTCCACCGCGGTCGAGTGTCGAATGACCAGAACGCGCATTGGACGCAGCCTAGAGCACCTCGCGCGAATAGTCGCCTTCGATCCGTGGACTCGGTGCGTCAGGCGTCGCGTCCGCGAGGCGAGGAGATGCCGAGTATCTTCGAGCCGAGTGGATGGCGGCGAATGGCGTGCCGCGGCCGCGTAGCGGCGGCGAGGATTCTCGTGAGGTGCTCCTACTCGATGGCGCGGAGATCTTCCCGATCGGTTCGTCCGAAGACCGCCGGGGTTCCGATGGGGGCGTCGACCTCGACGGTGGTGCCGCCGTCGAAGCGCTCGCCGGTGAAGAGGTGGAACCACTCGCCGGCCGGGAGATAGACGCTCCGCGACGTGGCGCCCTCTTCGAGCACGGGCGCCACGAGGATCTCGTCACCGAGCAGGTACTGGTCGCTGATGCTCCAGGTCGCGCGGTCCTCGGGGAAGGCCAACATGAGGTGCCGGACGATCGGCGCCGAGTCCTCCTGCGCCTCGTCGGCGAGGCGGCGGAAGGTGTCGAAGAGCGCGCCGTGGATCCGCGCGAAGCGGCGGAAGTGCGCCGTGGTCTCCTCGTCCTTCTCCCAGGACCAGTTCTCGAGCTTGTCGTTCCCTTCATGGGTTCGCATGATCGGCGTGAACGCGCCGAGCTCGGTCCAGCGCATCCAGAGCTCCTTGGTGCTCGGACCGCCGCTGAACCCGGCGATGTCGTGGGTGACGTTGTACTGACCCGCGAGGCCCAGGTTGAGCATCGCCGGCACGACCGTCGGGAGCCCGTCGCCCGGGAGGAAGTCCGCCTCCTGGTCGCCGACCCAGTGGATCTGCGCGACCGATTGAACGCCGGTCCAACCGGAGCGGCCGAAGAAGCAGTAGTCGCCATCCGGGCGCTGGTTGTCGAGCGCCTCTCGCGCCATGGCCTGCCAGTCGACGACGAAGCGGTTGTGGTACGCGGCCGGGTCGCTTCCGTCGTCGAGCACGCCGTCATGGGGCGTCCACTCGCCGAAGTCCTGCATCCACCCGTCCATGCCGTAGGTGCTGACCATCGACTCGAGCGCGGCGACCACGTAGGCGCGAGCCTCTGGCTCGGTGAGGTCCGGGTGGCTCGACTGACCGTTCGGCGCACCGAAGACGTAGGACCCGCCCTCGGGCGAATCGACGAGGAGCCCCGCAGCGTCCATCTCGGCCCAGTGGTTGGGCAGGTCCGGGTCGACGAAGGGGTTCGCGTAGCCGAGGAAGCGGTAGCCACGTCCGTGCAGGTCGTCGATCATCCCGGCGAGGTCGGGGTAGAGGGTGTCATCGGCTTCCCACCGGTACTCCACGCCGAAGCCTCCATCGAAGTTCATCCGGATCCCCGTCCAGTCCTGGACCCAGAACGCGGCCACGGGGATCTCCGCGGCCTCGAGCGCAGCGACCTCGTCGAGCACGTCTTCCTGACCCCCCTGGGCACCGATCCACGTTCCGAACGCCCAGTCGGGCAGCGGTCCCGGCCGACCGACCTCGTCGCCGAGCTGCCGGACCACGTCGAGCGGGGTCGGGCCATGGAAGACGAGCCACTCGAGCGGCGAGTCGTCGGTCACCTCGATCCACGCCACCGCCTCGTCGGTCGCGCAGACGTCGACCCGCGTGCGGTGGTCGGTCAGGAAGAGCACTCCGAAACCGCGACCGTCGAGGTAGTAGGGCATCGGGAAGTAGGTGGTGTGCTCGTCGCCCTGCAGCGCGCGAATGCCGCCCTCGCGTCCGAGCCCCTGCTCGGTGGTCTCGAGGTCGAAGGCCTCGCCGCGCTGGTCGGTCGCGTTGTACTGCTCCCCGAAGCCATGGAAGCTCCCCTCGTCGTCGCAGCGGACGGGAATCGCCACCGAGTCGGCGCCGCCCGCGGTGAGCTCGAAGCGGTAGCGGGTCCGCTCGGCGCCGTCGGGGCGAACGGTGAGCACGCCCTCGTAGTCGCCGCCGGCGTACTCCACCTGCAGCGTGTCCCCCTCGAGGCTCGCCGAGCGGCGAGTCATGGGGGTCTCGACCACGTTTCGCTCTCGGTAGGTCCAGATGCCGGCGGCCCCCTGACGCATCAGGTCGTAGGTGCGCGCCTTCGGGCCCGCGTCGGGGGAGAGCGTGAAGGTCGATCGTTCGCCGACCACCAACGTCAACGCACCGCCCTGCAGCTGGAGCTCTCGATCCGCGTCGAGCACGAAGGTGGCGTCGTCGTCGTCATCGCAGGCGACGACGAGGGTGAGGAGAAGCAGGGGCCAAGCGCGCATGGGCGCAGAATGCGCGAACGACCGGGCCGGCGCATCCGGAAGGTGCGAGCCACCGGCCGCACGCGATATGGTCCCGGGGTGCGACTCTCGTTCACCCTCGTGCTCGCCCTGAGCGCGTCATCGGTCGCGGCGCAGCCCCGCTACCTCCGGGTGGACGCGGACGCGGACCAGGTGCGCGCCGGGGCCCGGGACCACGGCTGGGCGAGCATCGACGAGGTCAGCGACGAAGTGCCCCTCCCGACTCGGGAGGAGATCGCCGATCTGTCCCAGGTCGAGACGCTGATCGCCCAGGCGCGCGAAGCCGCGACGCGCCTTCGCGAGGGAGACGCGCTCCACGCGCTCACCGAAGCGCGCGCGCTCCTCGAGCGTCGGGCGCGAACACCAGGCGTCGCGCGATGGCTCGCGGAGGTGGAGCTCGCGACGGGTGTGGTCGCGCACCAGCAGGGGAGGCATGCGCTCGCCGAACAGTCCCTCGGTCGCGCCGCGTCGCTCGACCCGAGCCGTCGACTGGGCGCCGCCGAGGCACCGCCGCCTGTCGTGCGCCGCGCTCAGGAGCTGGCGCGAGCCGCCGCGACGCGCCCCGAGACCGAGCTGACGATCCGGAGCACCGCCGCTGGCGCGAGGGCGTACCTCGACGATCGCGCGCTCGGCTCGCTCCCGGTGAGCGTGGAGGTCGGCGTCGGGCGCCACGTGCTCCGGATCGAAGCGCCGGGCCACCGACCCTGGGGGCGGGTGGTCGACCTCACCGAAGGTCGGAGTCGGCCCTGGGAGGTGACCCTCTCTCCGATCGACGGGGAGGCCCGACGACGGCGCATCGCCGCGGCCGATCTCGCGAGCCTCCCCGCCACCCTCGAGGGCGAGGCGTCGGTGCTGTGGGTGAAGGTTCGCGGCGACCGCGCGCTGGTCACGCGCTGCACCGCGCTCGGCTGCACGGAGCCCGTGGTCCGAGCCGTCGACGACGTCTTCGAGGTCGAAGAGGGTGAGCCCCTCGCGGGCGAGCGCCTCACGACGGCGTGGACCGAAGGGCTCGCCGCGCTCGGCCACGACCCATTCGGCGGAGAGCTGCCTCCGCCTCCGACGCCGTGGTGGCAGAAAGGCTCCAGCTGGGTCGCCATCGCGCTCGGCGCGGTGGTCGTCGGCGTGGCGCTCGGCTTCTCGCTACGCCCCGACGTTCGTCAGGAGCGCGTCTTCGTCTTCGACACTGACCTGTGAGAGGTCATCAGGGGCGCGGGGTCATCCGGAAGGGGATGGAGACGATGGCGCAGGAGCCGCCCTCGACGGCCGGGAACTCCCAGGTGTTGGCCAGACGACGAACACAGCTGAAGACCTCGCTGTCGCGAAGGGAGCCACCGACGCTGACCTGATCGACGCTGCCGGTTCGGCCGACGACCATGCGCACGTTCACGGTGCCCTGGAGGATGTTGTTCACCTTGAGGCGACGCTCGTAGCAGCTGCGCACCTGGCGCTGCTGCCGCGTCGCGACCGCGCGAATGGCGGCGACGTCGAGGTTGCCGTCGCAGGTGCGCGGCTGACGAACCCGCATGGTGTTCGCCTCCGGCTCTGCCGGTCCGAGGTCCGGCACGCCGAGGTCCGGCTCCTCCTCGGGGATCTCGAACTCCGGCTGCATCTGCGTCTGCCGCTGAATGATGCCCGCGTCCGGAGGAGCGGTGGCGACCTCGTCCCCGTCGGTGCTGCCGTCATCGGCCGTCGCGCAGTAGAGGCCCACGGCGGCGAGGAGCATGAGAATGCCGACGAGCGCGTATTTCATGCCGCCACCAGAAGTGGGCGGAGGGGGTGTAGAGGTAGTCACGGGTCCGGGTCCTCGTTGGGAAGCGTCGCGAGCATAGTGCTCGGCCCGGGTTCCGACAACGCGGAATCCGGGCCGAGGAAATGCTCTCCCTAGATTGGGGGAGAAGAGCGGACGACGTTCTTAGGCGACGAACGCCTTGAGCGTGTCGCTCTGGGACGCGAGCCTCAACTTCCGAAGCGCGAGCGCCTGGAGCTGACGAATCCGCTCGCGGCTGAGACCGAACTCGCGTCCGATCTCTGCGAGCGTGTGTGCCTCGTGTTCACCGATGCCGAAACGCATGCGCAGGATCTGCTGCTCGCGGTCGCTCAGGGTGGACAGGGCCTCGAGGACCGTGTTGTTCAGGTCGTCGTCGATGAGCGGATCCATCGGCGACATCGCGCGCTCGTCGGCGATGAGATCGCGGAGCTCGCTCGAGCCATCGGCACCGACCGGCGTCTCGAGGGAGACGGTGTCGCGAGCGATGGAGAGCAGGCTGCGGACCTTCTCGACCGGCAGACGCATCTTCTTGGCGACCTCGGCGGGAGTCGCGTCCCGACCGAGCGCCGCGGTGAGGCGACGGCTGGTGCTCATGAGCTTGGTGAGCAGCTCGTGGGCGTGGACCGGCACCCGGATGGTGCGACCCTGGTCGGTGGCCGCGCGGGCCATCGACTGGCGAATCCACCAGCTCGCGTAGGTCGAGAGCTTGTAGCCGCGCCGGTAGTCGAACTTGTCGATGGCGCGCATGAGGCCCATGTTCCCCTCCTGGATCAGGTCCAGGAGCGGCAGGCCGCGCTTGAGGTACTTCTTGGCGGTCGCCACCACGAGCCGGAGGTTGGCCTCGACCATCTCCGCCTTCGCGCGCTCGACGCCGACGTCCGCGGCCTCGATGAGGTCGAACGCCTCCTTGAGGACCTTCGCCGGTCGCCGCGCTTCGCGCTTCACCCGCTCGCGGTCGAGCTTGCGGCGCGTCCCCGAGAGCTCGACCCACACGCCGAGGCGGCGCCGGAGCTCCTTGAAGGTGTCGTGAATGACCGCGTCCTGCGGTCGGATTTCGTCTTCCGCGACCTTCTGCTCGAGCTCGCGGAGGGACTCCTCGAGGTCCTTCGGTCGCAGCTTGGCCGCCAGGTAGGCGTCCCAGATCGCGTTGCGGCCCTTCTCGATCTGACGCGCCAGCTCGACCTCGCCCTCACGGGTCAGGAGGCTCACGGTACCGATCCAGTCCAGGTAGGACTGGATCGTCTCCTGGTTGCCCTTGTCCTTGCGCTCGCGAGGACTACGCCCGTCCGCCTCGCGTGCACCATTGACCAGGGGAATGCCCGACGACTCGAGTCGTCGTGTGAGGCGCTGAATCAGCGCCGGGTCGACGTTGGTCTCCTCCGCCAAGCGGTCCGTGACCTCGCTGTAGGTGAGGAACCCTCGCTTCTCGCCCTTCGCGAGTAGTTCCGTCAGTACTTTCCGAGCCTTGTCGGTCAATGCGCCCGCCTTTCCAATTCCTCGATGCTCCGCCGTGCCAAATCCGCCGCCATTGAGTCGCCGTGTCCGTCGCCTGGATTCATGTGTCGCTGCCCGGTGCCGGGGTTTCCGATCGATCGCTCCGACATCCGCGCCGCCACGAGCTTTGGGGTCTCGGGCGACCACTGGCTAGTATGCAAGCCACTGGCCAATGCTGTTGCCGTCCGTGAGAGCGGAATTCGTCGTTCACTACACACTGGGCGTAACCTTCTGTGTGGGTCGGCCCACCGGTTTCCGCCACCCCCATCCCGAAACGAACGACGGAAGAGACCGAAAAGTTTCACGAAAAGCGACGGAGGCGTCGCAAGTAGCGTGAATCGCCCGATAATTCACGCAGGGGGTCGGAGCGACACTGTTCGGAAGATCAGTGCGATCCGGATGTCACGGGGATGAACCCCGTGCGCCCCATCTGCAGGAGAATCTGGACCATCGCCGACCCCTCCCGAGCGGCCTCGGGGATGAGCTCTGCGAGGGTCGCGCGGCCCGTATGGGCATAGATCCCTGTGACGAGATGTCGCGCTTTGGGGGCCATTGACGCCAACCGTGCCGCGTGCTCGAAGGGGATGACGTCGTCCTCCCGTCCATGAATGACCGTGACCGGGACCTGGACCTCGCGTAGCCAGGGTCTCGGGTCGAGGTACTCGAAGTGTTCGGCGCCTCTGGCGAGCGCCTCGAGCCCGAGCTCCACGCCACCCTCGGCGACGCCGGTCGCCTTGAGGAAGAGCTCGGCGTCGGGGAGCCCCTCGGCGATGGCGCGGGCCACCGGCTCGTGGGCCTCGAGCGGCTTCATCTCCGGCTTGCCCCAGGTCCGCCGGACGTACTCGAAGCACGCTTCGACGAAGCTCTCATGGTCCCGTGGTCCGGGGTCGAGGTGCTCGAGCAGGTTCAGGTAGACGACCGGTCGGTTCAGCGGGTCGTGGGCCCGGTCGGGATCCGGCGTGCCGGCGATGCAGAAGCGGATGGCGTCCCGGAAATCGGCGAATCCCCCAAAGAGCACCAGGTTGCCGACCTCGGGCCGGGTCGCGGCGACCTCGACCGCGGGGCGCGAACCGAACGAGATGCTGAGAATGCCGGGGGCCACGTCGCGGGGTCGATCGGGCAACGCGAGCAGGGCGTCGAAGGCGCGGTTGGCGTCGGGCCCGAGATTCGGTCCCACCCGCAACCGGGAGAAGTCCGGCATGAAGGGGCAGAGCACCACGTTGCCGGCGTTCGCGAGGATCCGGCAGAAGCGGTCGAGCCGCGGATCGGCCGGGCCGAGGTAGTGGAGCCCGGGCACGAGGAGGACTGCGCCGAGTGGTGGACGGTGTGCGGGTCGGTAGACCCACGCACGCATCGAGGGATCGATGGGGATCTCCTCTCGAGTCGCGTCCGGCTGCCCACCCTCGTCCGACCACGGCCCGAGCCAGCGACCGAGGCGGGCGATGCGGCGGCCCAGCTCGAGGCGGCGTCCCAGGGTGCTCACTTCGGGAGCATCGCCGAAGCAGAGCACACGGGAAAGGGGCGATTCCGGTGTGAGGAAGCGCGTCCCCAGAGGGAAGGGCTGGACGCTTGCCCTCGTAACAGGCGCTGCTAGGCGCACCACCCTCAGGAGGGAATTCACATGTCTCGCGCTCTCGCCGGCGGCCGACCGATGGCCGCGGCTCTCATTCTCTGTTCGCTCTTCGCGCTCGCCCCGGAACGGGCCGAGGCGCAGCCCACCGTCGCGAACAAGATCCGACTCTCGCTGGACCAATCGCTCTTCACGCTCCTGTCCACGGACTACGAAGGCGTCCCAGACCGACAGACGCAGACCGGCTTCGGTCTGCTCGGCCGTGGCTTCGGGCTCAGCGTCGGCGCTGCCCTCGGCGACATGCTCTTCATCGGCGGTCGACTCCAGCTCGAGTGGTCGAAGGACGAGGGTGACAACACCGACCTCGCCTGGGCACTCGGCCCGTTCGCCGAGCTGATGTTTGCGGATGGGACCTTCGTGCCCTTCGGCCTCGTCGGTCTCGACATCGGGGGAAGCGTCTTCACCCCAGACGGCGGCGACAGCGTGAAGGTGACCACTTTCGGGTTCCGCTTCGGGGGCGGCGCGCACATCTTCGTGACGGACAGCTTCTCGATCGATCCGCGGCTCGAGTTCGGCTGGGACACACGCATCGGCGAGGACGAGTTCGACCAGGACTTCAGCTCCATTCGTTTCAGCATCATCGTGGGCTTCTCCGGCTGGTTCGGTGGCGGCGACCCCGCACCGAGCTACGGCGGCGAGCCGATGGGCGGCGGCGCGGTCGAACCGATGCCCGGTGACGCCCCCGGCAGCACCACGGTCGCGAACTCGACGACCGAGACCCTCGACTTCGGCAACGGCGTCAGCGCGACGCTCTACGGCGTGCCGGGTCAGGCCGACATGACGGTCCGCTTCCAGCGTCGCGGACCGGCGCCGGTGCTCCAGAGCTGCTCCGAGATCGTGTGGCAGGTCGACGGGCAGGCCGCGCAGATGGCCGTCGGGTACACCCCGACGCAGGAGAGCAACGGTGTCCTCGAGACCCTCGAAGGCAAGACGGCGTCGAACAACGCTGCGCTGCTCGCCAACGCTCGGGTGGTGACCCTGACCGTGTGCGGCGCGTCCTTCTCGCTGACCCCGCAGCACCTCCAGCAGCTCGGCGCGTTCAACCAGCGGCTCACGGTCCAGCCGGTCCAGCCGCAACAGAACGACCCCTGGGGCGCGCCGGCGTACTGACTCGCTTCCGGCGCGGGGGACCGACGGGTACCCTGCGCCCATGGCGCTCTTCGAAGGCTACGACGATCACGACGCGCTCGGCCTGGCCGAGCTGGTGCGCAAGGGAGAGGTCTCCGCGGAGACCCTGGTCGAGACGTGCATCGCGCGGATCGAAGCCCTCGACCCGCAGCTCAACGCGGTCGTGCACCCGCTCTACCAGCAGGCCCGCGCGGCCGCGGCGGGGGAGCAGAGCGGGCCCTTCGCCGGTGTGCCCTTCCTGCTCAAGGATCTGATCCAGACGATCGCCGGCGTCCCGACCGTGAGCGGCTCTCGCTTCTACAAGGGCTGGGTCGCGATGGAGGATTCGCTCCTCTACGAGCGCTACTGCGAGGCGGGGCTCATCACGGTCGCCAAGACGGCGACGCCGGAGTTCGGCATCCAGCCGGTGACCGAGCCCGACGTGTTCGGTCCGACCTGCAACCCGTGGGATCTCGGCCGGACCACCGGTGGCTCGAGCGGCGGCACCGGCGCGGCGGTCGCCGCGCGGATCGCCCCCATGGGCCACGGAGGCGACGGCGGCGGATCGATCCGCATCCCGGCCGCGGCGTGTGGGATCTTCGGACTGAAGCCGACCCGCGGTCGGACGCCGGCGTCGCCGGCGAGCGAGCACTGGAACGGCTTCGCCATCGAGCACGTGCTCTCCGTGAGCGTGCGCGACAGCGCCGCCGCGCTCGACGCGACCGAGGGCCCGGCGGCGCACGCGCCCTACCACCCGCCGCACCACGAGGGGACCTTTCTCGAGGCCACGAAGACGAGCCCCGGGACGCTCCGCATCGCGTTCCACACCGACCCGGCGATGCCGTCGACCCCTCACTCCGACTGCCGGGACGCGGTGACGGAGGTCGCGCGATTGCTCGAGGACCTCGGCCACGAAGTGATCGAGCACCGCCCGCAGCACGAGCCGGAGAAGCTCGCGCAGGCGTTCTTCACGGTGGTCGCCGCGAACACCGCCGCCGAGATCCGGGAAGCGGAAGCCATCGTCGGCCGGAAGGCGACCTCGAAGGACTTCGAGGTCGCGACCTGGCTCTCGGCGATGATGGCCAAGAACTTCACCGGCGAAGACGTGATCGTCGCGCTCCGGGCGCTCCAAGCGGAGACCCGCCGGTTGACCGAGCGCTACCAGGACTTCGACGTCGTGCTCACGCCGACGCTCGGCCAGCCGCCGATCCCGCACCACGCGCTCCGGCCGAAGGGCGCGGAGGCGGCGGCGCAGGCGCTCATCGCGCGAACCGGCGCGCGCACGGCGCTGAAGCTGCCGGGGCTTCTCGAGAAGA
The DNA here is from genome assembly GCA_017644045.1 of Deltaproteobacteria bacterium. Lineage (GTDB taxonomy): Bacteria > Myxococcota_A > Polyangia > Polyangiales > Houyiibacteriaceae > UBA1660. Next base: position 175,458 of record JAEPMI010000003.1, on the reverse strand, counting down.
CCGTCAACGAGGTCTTCGACTTCATCCCCTACACCCCGGTGGCCAACTTCACCGGTCAGCCGTCGATGAACGTGCCGCTGGTGTGGAACCGCGAAGGGCTGCCGATCGGCACGATGTTCACGGGCCGCTTCGGCGACGACTCCCTGCTCTACTCGCTCGCGGCGCAGCTCGAGGAAGCGCGACCCTGGCGCGATCGGAAGCCCCCCGTCTGCGCCTAGGTCAGCCTCGGCCGAGCAGGGTCGGTAGCAGCGCGTCGGCGACTTCGGCGGGCGCCTCTTCGTGGACGAAGAGCTTCATCCCTTTCACCACGTGGAGCGACGCGTTCGGAAAGGTGTCGACCATGGCGCGGGTCCAGTCGAGCGGGAAGTAGGGGTCGTGCTCGCCCCAGACGAGCTTCACCGGAACGTCGAGACGCGCGTGGACGTCGCCGAGCTGCTGCACGAGGTCGGTGTCGAAGGCCTTGGCCAACCGACCCGCGGCGCGCGCCTTCGCCGGGTCGTCGCGCAGAGGCTGTAGGAAGAACTCCTCGAACTCGCCGTCCAGGAGCGACGAGTCGGCGAAGCACCCACCGAGGAGGAGGTTCGAGCGTCGCAGGCGCGGCCGCATCACCGCCCAGGTGAGCAGCCGCGTGAAGCCGGGAACCTTGGCGAGCATCAGGAGCCGTCGGAACGGCCACGCGATGCCGAGCGACTGTTCGGTGTCGACGAGCCCCAGCGATCGCAGCCGCGAATCGCCCACGACCGCGTGGCGGAGCATCAGGCCGCCGCTGTCGTGACCGACGCCGGCGAAGTCGGTGAGCCCCAGCTCGTCGATCACGACTCGAATGCGGTCGACGTGAGTCGCCAGGTCGAGCGGGGTGTCGCCGTCGAAGCGCGAGTCGCCGGCGCCGGGCAGATCGATGACGTGACACGTGACGTGCGACGCCAGGTGCGGGATGAGCGCGCGATAGGTCGCGCCGCTGCAGGGCCAGCCGTGGACGAAGAGCACGTCCGGGCCGGAGCCGAAGCGGCGGTAGGCGACCGCGCCGCCGTTGGCTTCGATGAGTCCGTCGGGTGGCTCGCGGAAGCGCTGGGTCACGTCGGACACGGGCTCGTGGGAAGGCGGAGAGTGGGTCTGTAGCTGCATGCCCTCGAGCCTGGGGAGCCCAACGGGCCTCGCCAACTACCTGGGGAGGTAAGTGACCCGCGAAGACGGCTCTCGTATCGTCGGAGGGCGATGAGCGACGCCCAGAGCTCCGGCCTCTTCCCCGCCCTCCTGAAACACTGGCGACGGCAGCGTGGGCTGAGCCAGCTCGACCTCGCGATCGCAGCCGATGTCTCGGCGCGGCACGTGAGCTTCCTCGAGACGGGGCGCTCGCAACCGAGCGCGCCCATGGTGCTGCGCCTCTGCGCGTCGCTCGACGTGCCGCTCCGGCAAGCGAACGCGATGCTCCGCGCCGCGGGTCACGCGGCGGCCTACCCGGAGCCCGGTGCGATCGACGCGATGCCCGCCGAGGTGGCCGGGGCGATCGAGCTGCTGAAGGCGCACCACGAGCCCTTCCCGGTGATGATCGTCGATCGGGCCTACGTCCTGATGGACCTCAACGAGAGCGCTCGTCGCTTGCTCTCGATGGTGATCGGAGACGCCGACGCCATCGGCACCAACATGGCGCGGCTGACCTTCGATCCCGAGGGCGCGCGGCCCGCGATCGTGAACTTCGACGAGGTCGGTCGTGCGCTGCTCTGGCGCATCCAGCGCGAGGTGCTCGCGGATCCCGATCACCAACCACTCCGGGAGCTCTTCGAGTCCCTGCTCCAGATGCCGACCGTCGGGGAGGATTGGCGACGGGCAGACCTCGGCACCCCGTCGCCGCCGGTGATCGGCGTGCACCTGAGAGCGGGCGACGTCGAGCTCCGCTTCGTCACCGTGATCACGGCGTTCCAGGCGCCGCAGACGGTGCTGCTGGACGAGCTGCGCATCGAGACCTGGTTCCCCTCCGACCCTCAGACCGACGCGATTTGTCGGCAGCTCGTGCCGTGAGCGTGGTGAACTCGGCTCGCTGAACCGTCATTCATTTTCTCCTTGACCGGGGTGGGCCGGGCCGAAAAGGATGCGCCCCGATGCGCATCGATCACCCGCCCCCTCGCCGGAGCGCGGCGCCCGCCGGCGCCCGCCAGCCCTACCCGGTCCTCAAGACGAAGGTCGACCGCCGAAGCGAGACCTTCCAGACGAACCGAGAGACCGCGCTGAAGCGTCTCGAGGCGATCGAGAAGGCGCTGGCCAAGGCCAACGCCGGCGGCGGCGAGAAGTACACGAAGCGGCACATCGACCGCGGGAAGATCCTGCCGCGGCAGCGCATCGAGCTGCTCCTCGATCGCGACAGCCCTTTCCTCGAGATCGGCGCGCTCGCCGGCGTCGACATGAAGGGCGAGCCACCCGGCACCAGCGTGGTCGGCGGCGTCGGCACGGTGAGCGGCGTCGAGTGCGTGATCGTCGCGAGCGAGGCGACGGTGAAGGGCGGCGCGATCACCCCGATGAGCATGGAGAAGACCGGGCGGCTCGCGGAGATCGCCCACCAGAACCGGCTGGTCGGCGTGAGCCTCATCGAGAGCGCCGGCGCGGACCTACCCAACCAGGACCGGATCTTCGTGAAGGGCGGCGCCGGCTTCCGGAGCCTGACCCAGCGCTCGGAGCAGCGGATCCCGACGGTCTGTCTCGTCTTCGGCAGCTCGACCGCCGGCGGCGCCTACCTGCCGGGCATGAGCGACTACGTCGTGATGGTGAAGGACGAGGCCAAGGTCTACCTGGCCGGGCCGCCGCTGGTGAAGATGGCGACCGGCGAGGAGACCGATCACGAAGAGCTCGGCGGCGCGCGCATGCACTCCACGCAGAGCGGCGTCAGCGACTACCTCGCCGAAGACGAGCTCGACGCGATCCGCCTCGGCCGCGAGATCGTCAGCCATCTCGAGTGGGAGAAGGGCGCCTACGCCGCGCCGCGTCCGATCGAGGAGCCGGTGCACGACGCGGAGGATCTGCTCGGCATCGCGAGCGCGGACGTGCGCACGCCTTTCGACCAGCACGAGATCATCGCGCGCATCGTCGACGGCAGCCGCTTCAGCGAGTTCAAGCCGCTCTACGGCAACACGCTGATCTGCGGCTGGGCCCACATTCACGGCTTCCCCGTCGGCATCATCGCGAACAACGGCACGCTCTTCAGCGAGAGCGCGAACAAGGGCGCGCAGTTCATCCAGCTGTGCAACCAGGCCCACGTGCCGCTGCTCTTCCTTCAGAACACCACCGGCTTCATGGTCGGCCAGAAGTACGAGCAGGAAGGCATCATCAAGAACGGCGCGAAGCTCATCAACGCCGTCTCGAACAGCACGGTGCCGGCGATCACGATCATGACCGGCTCGAGCTTCGGCGCCGGCAACTACGCGATGTGCGGTCGCAGCTACGAGCCGCGTTTCCTCTTCAGCTGGCCGAACCACAAGATCGCCGTGATGGGCGGCAAGCAGCTCGCCGGCGTGCTCGACATCATCCAGCGGCAGTCCGCGGCCAAGAAGGGCATCGAGGTCGACGAGCAGAAGCTCGGCGTGATGAAGGCGATGACCGAGCAGGCCATCGACAAGCAATCCGAGGCCATGTACGCGACCGCGCGGCTCTGGGACGACGGGATCATCGATCCGCGCGACACCCGCACCGTCGTCGCCCTCTGCCTCTCCACCTCCTACAACGCTCCCGTCGAAGGCTCGACGTCCTGGGGCATCTTCAGGCATTGATGATGACCACCATTCACAAGCTGCTGGTCGCGAACCGGGGTGAGATCGCCCGGCGCATCTTCCGCACCTGCCGCGCGCTCGGGGTCGAGACCGTCGCGGTCTTCAGCGACGCCGACGCCGACATGCCCTTCGTGCACGAAGCCGACGAAGCCGTGCGCATCGGGCCCGCGCCGAGCGCGGAGAGCTACCTGAAGACGGAGGCGATCCTCGACGCGGCCAAGCGCACCGGCGCCGACGCGATCCACCCCGGCTACGGCTTCCTCTCGGAGAACGCGGGCTTCGCGCGCGCGGTCGCCGAGGCCGGGCTGATCTTCGTCGGACCGACGCCCGAGGCGATCGAGTCGATGGGCTCGAAGAAGGAAGCGAAAGCGCTGGTGGCCGCGGCCGGCGTGCCGGTGGTGCCGGGTTACGACGGATCCGACCAGGACCCGAAGGTGCTCGCCGCGAAGGCGATCGAAGTCGGCTTCCCGGTGTTGCTCAAGGCGAGCGCCGGTGGCGGCGGCAAGGGCATGAAGCGGGTCGACCGCGAGGAAGAGCTCGAGGACGCGATCGCCAGCGCGAAGCGCGAGGGCGAGAACGCCTTCGGCGACGGCACGCTGCTCGTCGAGAAGTACGTCGAGAAGCCCCGGCACGTGGAGATCCAGATCTTCGGCGACGCCGAGGGCAAGGTCGTGCACCTCTTCGAGCGCGAGTGCTCGATCCAGCGGCGCCACCAGAAGATCCTCGAGGAGGCGCCCTCCCCCGCGCTCGACGAGTCGCTCCGGCAGCAGATGGGCGACGCGGCGATCAAGGCCGGCGAGGCGATCGGCTACCGGAACGCGGGCACCGTCGAGTTCATCCTCGGTCAGGACGGGAGCTTCTACTTTCTCGAGGTGAACACCCGCCTGCAGGTGGAGCATCCGGTGACGGAGGCGATCACCGGCCTCGACCTGGTCGCGCTCCAGCTCCGGGTCGCCGAGGGCAAGCCGCTCGGCCTCGACATGGCGACGATGGCGCCGAAGGGCGCGGCAATCGAAGCGCGCCTCTACGCCGAGGATCCCGCGGGGGACTTCCTGCCGCAGAGCGGTCCGGTGCTCGATTGGCACCTGCCGCCGATGGAAGGCGTGCGGGTCGACGGCGGCGTGGAGACCGGCAACGAGGTCGGCATCCACTACGACCCGATGATGGCGAAGATCATCGCCGAGGGGGCCGATCGCGGCGAGGCGCTTCGGCGGCTTCGGCGCGCGCTGCGCGCGCTGAGCGTGCAGGGGCTCACCACCAACCGGCGCTTCCTGCTGCAGGTGATCGACCACCCGGCGTTCGTGGCGGGCGACCTCCACACGCACTTCATCGACGAGCACCTCTCGGGTGATCTCGGCGCGGCGCTCGACGAAGGCGCGGTGACGAAGGCGCTGATCGCCGCGGCACTCCACGGTCACGAAGGGCGACGTGAGTCGGCGGTGCTCCGCTCGGTACCGAGCGGATTCCGGAACAACCCGCACACCCCCCAGCGCATCCGCTACCGGCTGGGCGAGGCCGTGCACGAGGTGAGCTATCGGCATCGCTTCCGCACGCCGGGTCACTTCGAGCTGACGATCGGCGAGGCGACCTTCCAGGCCAGCGTGCTGGGTCACGAAGAGCGCTCGATCGCCTTCGAGATCGACGGGCACCGCATGGCCGCGCGCATCGTCGCCGCGGGCGCGAAGCGCTTCGTGCAGATCGACGGCGTCGCCGTGCCGCTGGCGATCGTGCCGCGCTTCCCGGATCTCAGCGCCGAGGTGCCGGCCGGCGCGTGCATCGCGCCGATGCCGGGCAAGGTCGTCGAGGTGCGCGTGGCCGAGGGCGACACCGTCACCGAGGGCCAGGTGCTGCTGGTGATGGAAGCCATGAAGATGGAGCACAAGGTCGTCGCACCGGAGGCGGGCACGGTCAGCGCGCTCCACGCGGCGGCGGGCGACCAGGTCGAGGCGGACGCGGTGCTCGCGATCGTCGACGCCGAGGCGTGAAGCTCGCTTCACGGGGTCTCTGAGCACCCAACGCCGGTTCACTACGAGCGGGGCTGGACAGGACTCGGCCCTCGCTTTCTCCAATGATTTCGTAGACCCGTGTCCTTGGCCCGGTGGTTGCGTAGGGAGCGGGCCATGCGTCGCATCGCCCTCGTCACCGCCCTCACCTGCTCCCTCATCGGCTGCGGCTTCGTCCGCGACCTGGTGCGGGACCCGGTCGGGACCGCCTTCGAGCTCGCCGACCCGGTCCTCGAGCCGCTGGTCCCTTACGTGCTCGATGGGGCGCTCACCGTGCTGGTGCTGACGCTGCACGTGCTCGACGGCGACCTCGACTACGACGGGCAGCCGGTGTGGATCTGCTACGCGTCGTGCGACGACAGCGACGGCGACCAGGTGCCGGACGCCGCGGTCGGTCGCCTCGACTGCGTGAACTGCTCGCAGGAGGGCGGCGCGCTCCATTTCGCGACGAACGAGGCGGCCATCGTGCTCCCCGAGGACGGGTGGCGCGTGGAAGAGCTCGAGACCGAAGGGGCGTTCGGCGCGAGCTTCGAGATGCCCGGCGAGACCTCGTGGACCTGGACCAACGGGGACCAGCAGATCGAGCAGCCGATCCAGGTCAGCGACGCGGTCGACGTGGCCGTCTTCGACCTGAGCGGCGGCAACGTCGAGATCGACGCGCTCGAGCTGGCGGTCGGCGAGAGCCGCGAGCTCGAGATCCTGCCGGTGGACGCCGAGGGCAACGTCCTCGCGGCGCTCTACGACGAGGTCGAGATCGGGTCGGGGATCGCCGCGAGCGAGCGAGCCGGATTCGTCGCGGTCGACGGCTGGGAAGAGACCGGCACGGTTGCCCGGGTCACTGGGAGCGAGAGCGGCGAGACGACGATCACGGTGCGGGTCGCCGGGCTCGAGCGGACGATCGGACTCAGCGTGCGCTGAGGGACGCGGCCTACGAGCTCCGAACGCCGAACGCCGAACGCCGAACGCCGAACGCCGAACGCCGAACGCCGAACGCCGAACGCCGAACGCCGAACGCCGAACGCCGACTCCGACCCCCGAACTCCGAACTCCGACTCCGAACTCCGACTCCGACTCCGACTCCGAGCTCCCTGGCGCCGAGTCAGCTTCCAGAGAATCGCGCACACGTGGTCGAGCCTGTCGAGCGCCTGCTCGACTCGCGGGCTGCGCCTCAAACGGTTACGCCGCCGAGCACGAGGGTACGTGAACAGACCAGGAAGAGAGCCCCCATCTCCTGCCGGAACCCACTGGGGCCGTTGGGCTCGGAGTCGGCAGTCGGAGTTCGGGGTCGGAAGTCGGCAGTCGGCAGTCGGCAGTCGGCAGTCGGCAGTCGGCAGTCGGCAGTCGGCAGTCGGCAGTCGGCAGTCGGCAGTCGGCAGTCGGCAGTCGGCAGTCGGCAGTCGGCAGTCGGAGTCGGCAATCGGAGTTCGGCGTTCGGAGTCGGACTCGGAGTCGGCAGTCGGAGTCGGACTCGGAGTCGGCAGTCGGAGTCGGACTCGGAGTTCGGAGTTCGGAGTTCGGAGTTCGGAGTCGGACTCGGAGTCGGAGTTCGGAGTCGGACTCGGAGTCGGAGTTCGGAGTCGGCAGTCGGAGTTCGGAGTCGGCAGTCGGACTCGGAGTTCGGAGTCGGCAGTCGGAACTCGGAGTCGGCAGTCGGAACTCGGAGTCGGCAGTCGGCAGTCGGCGTTCGGGGGTCGGCAGTCGGAGCTCGGAGTCGGCAGTCGTCGCGTAGTCCACAAGGGCGGAGGCCCGCCGGGCGCGCTGCCCGGCGGGTCTTCGCCGTCTTACGGCGTCAGCCCTTCCGAATCAGTCCGAAGAGCATCTTGTTGACCCGGTCACTGAGCGCGACGCTCTCGGCCGCCTGAGCCACGGGCACCACGTTGGTCGAGACCAGCAGCCGAAGCGCGATGAAGACCTCCCGACCGGAGCCGAGCGCCGTCTTGAAGTGATGCGCCCGCCGACGCGACCGGCCGTAGCCTTCGCCCTCGGCGATGTTGAGCGGCGTCGATCGCACCGCACGACCGAGCTGGTCCGCGAGGTCCGGATCGCCGACGCGAGCCTTCGGCATGACGTCGCGATGAACGAGAGCCACGAGCTCCAACGAGAGTTCCTGAACGAGAAGCATGAGGACACTGACCTTTCGAGCGCGAGCGACGACGTGACCGCCACGCCGTTCTGCGCACCCGCCCCCCGCCCTCGCGGGCGGGGTCAGTCAACCCCGTCAGCCGCCGAAGGCGGGGCGAGCGCAGCGAGCCGGGTTTACTTACCCCGACCGCGAGGGCAGCCTCGGATCAGCAGGACGAGCCCAGCCCCTTCCCTTGCCGAAGGCAAGCCGATGCGAAGCGAGGCTACACAACCGAAGCCCGACGCCGAGAGCCGGACCCCGACACGAACATCGACGCCGAACGCCGAACGCCGACGCCGACGCCGACTGCCGAACGCCGAACGCCGACGCCGACTGCCGAACCCCGACGCCGACTGCCGAACGCCGACTGCCGAACGCCGACACCGACGCCGAACTCCGACGCCGACGCCGACTGCCGAACGCCGAACGCCGACGCCGACTCCGAACTCCGACGCCGACAGCCGAACCCCGACGCCGACGCCGACTGCCGAACGCCGACACCGAACGCCGACGCCGACGCCGAACGCCGAACGCCGACACCGACTGCCGAACGCCGACTGCCGAACGCCGACGCCGACTGCCGAACGCCGACGCCGACTGCCGAACGCCGACACCGACTGCCGAACGCCGACGCCGAACGCCCAGAACGGCGAACGCCGAGAGCCGAACGCCCTCAGAGCGTGGCGCTGCCCACGTTCATGAACCGGTCGACCACCTCGACCGACGTGATCCCGCCGCCCGTCGCCACCGAGAACCCGCCGCTCCCGTCGAGCGTCGCCTCGATGGTCTCCACGGTCCCGTCGCGGTCCACGTTGAGGGTGACCGTGCCATTGGCGGGCACCGGTTGGTTGCTGCGCATCTGGGAGTGGATGAGCCGCCATCCCTTCTCCGCGTGGAAGGTCGCCGTGCCGGTGAGCGTTCCACCGGCGTAGCTGGCCTCGACGAGGATGGTCGCCGGCGTGACCTCGAAGGGGTCGCTGTCGAGCGTGTAGCCGCCCGCCTCCACGTGGAACCGATACATGCCCATCGGCACACCGAAGCGGTCCTCGACCCGGTCCAGGTCCGGCGTGCCCCACGGGGTGACCGCCTGCCACTCGACCGCCCAGCGGTGCGTCTGGCTCTCGCCGATGGCGGGCTGCAGCGGCTCCGGCGTGTAGGTGAGGATCACGTCGAGGTCCTGCACCGGTCGGCCGGAGCGGCGCTCCACGGCGACCCATTCGTCGCCATCCATGCGCTGGAGCGTGACCTCCGGAGTCTCGACCCACGGGTCTTCACCGATCCACGTGAAGTACGCGCTGTCGAGGCGCTGGAGGGTCGCCGGGGGCTGGCTCGAAGTGAGCATCTCGCCCGTGCGGATGTAGACGCTCTCCCACGGCGTGGCCTCGACCGTTCCGGCCATCGGCGACTCGTCGACCGGATCGAGATCCGAGTCGTCGGAGGGTCCGGGCAGGACACGATCTGCGAACCCGGCGACCGCGTCTTCACGCTCGGGGGTCTCCACGAGCTCGGCCAGCGCGAGGCTCTGCTCGATGATGTACTCGCCCTCGAGCGGGCCCCAGATGTTGATGCTCGGTTCGTAGCCCTGCGCGAGCCAGTCCTCCGGGGTCAGCAGATAACCCATGTGGTCCTGCGAGTATCCGATGACCACCGTGCGGTCGATGCCAGCCGGGGCACGCTCACGCAGGGTCTGCGCCCAGAGCGTGACCGGCTCGCCGGGCGCGGTGAGGAAGGACCAATCGCCGATCTTCAGCGCGCTCAGCGTCAGCCGGGTGGTGGCACACGCCGGCGTCGTCCCGATGGGCAGGTCGAGCAGCGTCTCGAACTGGGGCGCCGCCTCGTCGATCGACATGCAGGAGCGGTAGGGGCCCTCCATGTTGCGGGTGCCCGGCATCTGCGACGCGGGGAAGAGCGCACCACCGAAGCCACCGCAGAGCCCCGCACCGTGAGGCGCGTTGAACTCGTCGACCGGGGAGAGAACGTTCCCCGCTCCGTCGAAGATCTCGAGGTCGGGGATCCGTCGACCGTCCCACTCGCTGTACTCGAGCTCACCGTCACGAATGGTGAAGGTCTCCCAGTCCGGTCCGAGATCGACCGAGCGGGTGACCATCTCCATCGCCAGCTCGTCCTGGAGCGACTCCCCGGCGGTCATCCAGGTGGTCAGGATCGCATCGCGGGCGTAGCGACCGAGGGTCTCGATGCGCGCGAAGTTGTAGCAGGGGCGCTCGGGGCAATCGATGCCGCCGGAGCCGGCGGGGGAGACGTCACCGGCCGCGCCCTGCAGGTGCATCACCACGACGGGCTCTTCGAAGTTCTCTTCGACGGCCCGCTCGATCGCTCCGGGGCCTTCGGTGGAGATGATCAGGTTGTCCGCACCGAGCACGGTGCCGTGAATGCCGAAGACCGTCGCGATGGCGATGGGGCTCCCGTCCATGGCGTCGACGCGCATGACGACCAGGAAGTCGTCCTTCTTCGGGCCGCCCATCAGCTCGTCGTTCTCACCACGACGGTCACGGGTGACCTGGTCGTCCTGGTCGAACATGTCGTTGGACGCGATGCCGACGCGGGCTGGCTCGAGGTTCTCGATGGCCTGGCCGGCCACCGTCACCAGGTCCTCGATGACGCGAGTCACGATCTCGTCGCGCTTCTGGCCGAGACCCAGGTAGAGGATCGTGTTCGACGTGTACTGCGCGAACCCGGAGTGGGTGTGGCTGGTGGCCCACAGGACCTTGCCCGCGAAGCTCTCGCCGTGGACCTCCTCGAGGCGCTCTTCGATCGCGTGCGTGATCGCCGCATCCGCGAGGCCGACGTCGGACTTCAGGATGACGATGGTCTCGCCACCGGCGCGCAGCACGATGGCCTTCGCCTTGTTGCGGGTCTCGATGCCGATGCTCGGCGTGAACGAGCCGCTGGTCCGCTCCGTCCGGCCGTCCGGCGTGCGGCCCTCACCGAGCGCCGTCACGCGCGAGGTGTAGGCGCCGAGGGTCGCGCCGATCGGGAAGTCGTGGACCAGCTCGGCGGCGCCGGCCTCGATGGCGCCCGCTTCCACGGTCCCGCCGGAGCCGGCGGTCGGCGGCAGGTCGACGTAGCTGCAGTGGTCGGTCGACGCCGGGACCGTGGGCCCGTAGTCGATCGGCTCCGGTCCCGCGTCTTCCGGAACCATCATGGTGTCGTCATCCCCGCAGCCGAGCGCGAGGAGAGAAGCGACCAGGGTGAGCGCGAGGGAACTCGAACGAAGGAAAGCAGCCATCGGGCGCAGTATGCCAGCGAGGCCCGCCGCGTTCCTGTCACACGGTGCGTACTACTCCGGGCAACACTCGATGGCGGCGGCGCAGATTCCATCCGCGCACTCCCAGGTCGCGAGCAGGCCGCGCGGGGTGGGCGCCGAGCGGATGTCGCGGGTGCGGAGGCCATCGGGAGCCGCGAGCTGCATCCCGCCACCGACGGAGCCGCCCGGGCGCCACGGTCGCGCGACGACGCGCCCGTCGGTCTCGGTGAAGAAGAGCACCAGCCGGTCGTCCCCGAGCGAGCTGATGTGGCCGTTGTTGCCGGTGCCCTCCGCTTCGGCGCGCTGGAAGACCTCGGTGGAATCGCCGAGCTCGACGAGCGTGGCCGAGAAGCCCTGGAAGTAGAGGAAGACCCGACCGCGATAGCTCGCGACACCGTCGATGAAGGTGGTCGTGCCGCGCCCCTCGCCCACGCCGACGTTGTCGCCCACCGAGGACTCGCCGACCTCGAAGGCGACCGGCACGTTGCCGGGCGAGGACTCGAAGCCGACGTGCGTGGCGAAGCCACGGCCATCCTCGGCGTGCTCGAAGGGCTGGAGTGGAACGACGGAGGCGAACGCTTCGTAGCTGGGCGTGGCGGGCGAGTCGGTGAGCACCGCCTGGAGCGCCGGCGGATCGCCGGGTCCGCCCGGAATGGCGAAGAGCAGGAACCCGTCCGGTACGGCGGCGACGTCGACGCCGAACGCTTCACCACCCATCGGGCGGTTGGTCGTCACGTCGCCCACGGGCTCGAACGTCGGCGAGAGCCATCGCAGCGCGCGTTCACCCGCGACCACGGCCCCGAGCGTGGGGTGCACCGCCAGCCGCGCGTCGCCCAGGTTGCCGAGCTCGGTCTCGTCCAGGACCTCGCCCGACCCGTCGAAGCGGGCGAAGAAGGTCTGGTCGCCATCGCGGTACACGACGCCCACGTCCCCGTTCGGCAGCAGGGCGACGTCGGGAGCGCTCGGCATGTCGGCCGTCGCAGCCGCGCTGCCGGTCCACGCGAGACGACAGCTTCCCCAGACGACGGAGCACATGGGGACCTCGCCGTCGGCGAGCTCACCATCGGGTAGCGAGCCGTCGCGGGTCCCGTCCGTGTCGTCGTCGTCGTCGACGCGGTGCGAGCAGTAGCAGCCGGAAACGAGGAGCAGGATGGAGAGGAGGCGCATGGTCACTGGATCTGCAGGCCGCCCCCATCGTAGAGCGCATCGAAGGCTTCGGCGAACCGCTCCTCCACCACCTTGCGCTTCACCTTGAGCGTCGGGGTCAGCTCACCGTCCTCGACCGAGAGCTCGCGATCCAACAGGTGCACGCGCTTGATGGTCTCCACGCGCGAGAGACGATCGTTGGCGCGCCGGACGGCGTCGATGACGCGCCGCTGAACGGGCTCGGCTCGGGTGAGCTCGCCGATCGCGTCGTCGAGCCCCTCCGGCTTGCTCAGTGGGTCGGCCGCCAGCGCGGCGAGCAGCCCTTCGATCCGAGTGCGATCGAGGAGGTTCTCCTTCATCGCCATGTCGAGCGCGGTCGCCGGCGCGAGCGCTACCAGCGCGGTGAGGTACTTGCGTCGGTCGCCGTGGACGTGGACCTGGGAGACGAGTGGGTCCGCGCCCTTCACCTCGTTCTCGATGTTCGCCGGGGTGAGGTTCTTGCCGCCGGCGGTGATGATGATGTGCTTCTTGCGGTCCTTGAGCGTCAGGTATCCATCCGCGTCGATCTCGCCGATGTCGCCGGTGTGCAGCCAGCCGTCGGGGTCGATGGTCTCGGCCGTCGCGTCGTCGTTCTTGTAGTAGCCCTGGAAGACCATCGGACCGCGCACGAGCACCTCGCCGTCTTCGGCGAGCTGGTGCTCGACGTAGGGCAGCGCTCGGCCGACGGTCCCGAGGCGGGTCTGGCCGGGGCGGTTCGCGTGGGTGACCACGGTGGCCTCGGTCATGCCGTAGACCTCGTAGATGCGGAAGCCCGCGGCCCAGAAGAGCTCGAGGATCTCCGGCGCGATCGGAGCGGCACCGGTGACGAAGTAGCGCACGCGACCACCGAACGCGCCGCGGATCTTGGAGAAGACCAGCTTGTCGGCGACCAGGTAGCGGATGCGGAGGCCGCGGGGAATCCGCTCGCCGCGCTGCCACAGCCGGACCACTTCGCGGCCGGTCGCCTCCGCCCAGCGGAAGATCTTCTGTCGCGCCGGCGGCGCATCGTCGACCTGCCCGAGGATCTTGGCGTAGGCCTTCTCGAAGATCCGCGGGACGCTCCCGAAGATCGTCGGCTTCACCTCTTGGACCTCGTCGAGGACCGCCGCGATCGAGCTGGCGAAGGCCGTGGAGATGCCGTTGTCGACGCGCGCGTAGAAGCCGAAGACCCGCTCGGCGACGTGCGCCATCGGTAGGAAGTTGAAGCTGACGTCGTCCTCTTCGAAGGGCGCGGACTCCTTCTGCCCTCGCAGCACCGCGAGAATGTTCGAGTGGGAGATCATCGCGCCCTTCGGCGGGCCGGTCGTTCCGCTGGTGTAGACCAGGATCGCGGTGTCGGACGGGTCGACGGCCGCGACCCGCTCGGCGATCGCCTCTTCGTCGGCGAGCTGACCGAGCGCGGTGCTCCAAGGCAGCGCCCAGCCGTCGGTGCCGAGGTCCACGCCCGGGTCCCACACCAGCACGCGCTCGACCTTCGGGAGCTGGTCACGCTCGGCTCGGACCTTCGCGAGGTCGGCCTCGCTCTCCACGACGACGATCTTCGCGTCGGCGTGGTCGAGCACGTACGCGAGCTGGGTCGCGGTCAGCGTCGGGTAGGCCCCCAGGGTCACGGCCCCAGCGAGCAGGCCGCCCATGTCGGCGACGCACCACTCGGAGCGGGTCGACCCCACGATCGCGACCTTGTCACCCCGCTCGACGCCGTGGTCGATGAGCCAGGTGGCGAAGGCGCGAGCCTGACCTCCGAAGGTGCGCCAGCTCGTTCCCTTCCAGCGCCCCATCGACTTCTCGCGGTACGCGATGCGGTGACCGGAACGACCGACGCGTTCGAGAAAGAGCTCGGGAACGGTGTTGGCCAGGGAGCTGACCCGCTCGGGAGGGCGCTCGACGTCCAGGGTGAGATCCAGCACCGGGGCACGGTACCCGATCGCCGCGGCGCTTGCTGGGTCGGCGGTTGAGAGCGTTGGGTCGACGTGCCAAGAAGGAGCGTGGCTCAGAGACTCCTCATCGCGGCCGGTGTGGTCGGCGCGGTCGTCCTCGCGCTGGTGCTCTTCCTCGGAGACGACGCGACCGAACGGCGCGATGGGATCGTGGCGACCCCGAACCCGAGGGCCGAGACCGCGCCGAGCGCCGAACGCACCGACCCGGACGACCTCGAGGCGCAGGTGGCCGAAGCGCTGGCGGAGGGCCTCGCGGACGAGGGTCCCCAGATGGCAGCCGCGCCGACGACCATGCGGCGGGACGGCGGCACGATGTCGGCGATGAGCGCGAGCGCCATGGGTGATCTCGCCGACCCCTTCCTCTACCAGACGCCGCGCGAGCGCGAGCGGCGAGAAGAGGCCGCTCGGAACCGGAACTGGCGGAGCCTCGATCTCGTGAACGGACTGATCATCGGCATCACCGAGGGCATCGAGACCGCGCGCGCGGAGGGCAACACGGAGCGCGTCGAGTCGCTCGTGGCCACCAAGGGCCGCCTCGAAGCCCGACGCGACGCGCTGCAGGCCGCGCTCGGTGACGCCCCACGGCCGGAGCCGGTCGAGTGAGGCTCACTCTCGGGCTCTTGCTGATCGCCGCGCTCGGCTGCGAGGACGAGCAGCGAGTGGCACCTCGCGGCGTCGAGCGCGGCATGCCCGTGCAGGATCCGTTGGCCGCGCCCGCGCCGCCGCCCACGACGCGGCGACGCCGGCAACAGACCCCTCCCACGGCGCCCGGCCCAGCGACGCCGATGGCCGCCGAGGCACCCGCGGCGCCCGCCGCGGAGGGGCCGGAGCGCGACTTCGCAGCCGAGCTCCGCTCGATCGCCGGCGCGCCCGCCAGCTGCGGGAGTCTCGGCCCAGCGACCGGCCCGATCACCATCCGCCTCTCGGCCACGGTGACGAGCCAAGGCGTCGTGACGCGGGGCTCGGCCACCGGAAACGTGCCTGCGGAAATCGAGGCGTGCCTCACGAGCCGCATCGAGCACGGTCGCTTTCGGGCCCCGGTCGAGGGTGCTCCGCGACGGGTGAGCGCGGAGCTGCGTCTCGAGGTGGCGGAGGCCCCGAGCACGACCACGATCGACACGACCCCGATGTTCGAGCCGGTCGGTGTACCAGGAACGACCATCGCGGGGCCTTCCGGGATGGACATTCAGGGGCCCTCCGGGATGGCGATCGGCGGACCCAGCGGCACGGCGATCGGCGGACCGAGCGGCACCCCCATTCAGGGACCCAGCGGAACACCCATCGGCGGTAGCGGCTACGGGAACTGAGCGCGCGCCGATTCAGCGCTCAGACGGTGTTCGACAATTGGTCGCCGGTGGTCCTCGCCGGCGAGCGGATCGCGGTCTGGACTCCGCACGATCGGGCGGATCCAGGGACCTTGAGGCTACCATGGGCTCGCACGGACCTTGCACCACGGGGGTTCGTGACTTTCTCCATGCGCTTTTCCCGAACCCAGGCCCGTTGGTGGGCTCTCCTTCCGGCTCTCTCGTTCGCTCTGACCGGCTGTGAGCACGCGAGCGAACCGGCCCCGGTCGTGGACGAGCCGGCCGAGGCCGCCCACGGCGACCACTTCCCGCAGGAAGCGCTCTCGGGAACGAACCTCCGCCTGCAGTGGAGCCCCGATGGGGAGTTCATGCGCTCCGGCGTGCTCGAGGCCCACGACGGCGCCACTCGGGTCGGTCTCCTCATGGAGCTCGAGGCGGACGCGGCGATGCCGGCGATGGAAGCGCGGGGCATCGACGCCGCGGGGGAGCCCGGTCCCTGGCTCCCCCTGGAGGTGACCTGGCAGGAAGACACGCAGCTCGTCGCGCGCGCCGATCTCGAGATGGACGCGGTGAGCGCCCAGCTCCGGATGACGAACACCGAGAGCGTCGCGTCGGTGATCTGGGAGGCGGTGATCCCCGAGGTCGCCGAGGAGGTCGCCGAAGCGGAGCCGCCGGTTCTCGAGGGCGGAGCGGTGGGCAGCACCCGGTCGGCGCTGCGCTCGGACCTCGCCGCGGTCGGTGTGGTGAGCCGGGAGGAGTGGGGCGCCCGCTCGACCTCGTGCTCGTCGAACACGGACAAGTACCGGATGGCCATCCACCACACCGTGACGCCAGCCACCAGCGACCCGGCGGTGCGGGTTCGGGGCATCCAGAACTTCCACATCGACAGCCGCGGCTGGTGCGACATCGGCTACCACTTCCTGGTCTCGCTCGACGGACGGATGTGGGAGGGCCGGCCGCTGAACCAGCTGGGCACCCACGTCGGCGGTGAGAACACCGGCAACATCGGCATCTCGTACATCGGCTGCTTCCAGAACAGCGGCTGCAACGACTGGACGCCCTTCACGCCCCCCGACGCCATGATCGACGCGGGGGCGACGCTCGTGCGCGAGATGTCGCGCATCTACGGCATCGCCGTGAACGCCACGAACGTGAAGGGCCACCGCGACCACGCGGGTGCGTCGACCAGCTGCCCGGGCGACAACCTCCACGCCCTGCTCCCCCAGATCCGCGAGCGCGCGAGCGGCCCGAGCGGTCCGGTCTGGAGCGCTGCCTACGTCGACCAGAGCTTCCCGCTGGCACGCGACCCCTTCGTCATCCCGCCGGGAGACGAGGTGGCGGGCTACATCGAGCTCCGGAACACGGGGACCGACAACTGGGAGCCTGGTGCCACCTTCCTCGGGACCACCGAGCCCCGCGATGGGGACTCGGCCATCGCCGGCTCCGACTGGGTGTCGCCCCATCGCGCGGCCACGGTCAGCAGCACGGTCGCTCCGGGCGCGACCGGTCGCTTCGAGTTCAGCGTGCGCGGCCCCACCACCGCGGGCGACTACCCGCAGTACTTCAACCTCGTCCAAGAGGGCGTCGCCTGGTTCTCGGCGCCTGCCGACGACCAGCTCCAGGTGCGGGTGACCGTGGAGATGGACGCGCCGCCCGAGCAGGACATGGGCACCCCGCCGGTGATGACCGACGCCGGAATGCCCATGGGTGGCGGGGACATGGACGTTCCCGGCGGCGAGGACCTCGGCCCGCGGCCGGATGGCTCGCTCGCGGGTGACGGGTGTGGCTGTCGGGTCACGGCGCCCAGCGAGAGCAACGCCGGCGGTTGGGTCGCCTTGCTCTTCGTGGCATTCCTCTATCGAAGACGGTTCAACTAGCCGCCGTTTCGGTTACCCTTCCGGTGTGGGTGAGGCAGAGCTTCCGGACGTCGGAACCCGGCTGAGCGGGCGATACCGACTGGATGGGGTCCTGGCGAGGGGCGGCGTCGGCGTCATCTATCAAGGCTTCGACGTGGACACGAGCCGCGAGATCGCGGTGAAGGTCCTGCCGCGGTCGATCGATCGTGGCACCAAGCGCGAGCGCTTCCTCCGTGAAGCCAAGGTCGCGGCGAAGGTCGGTCACCCGCACGTGGTGAAGGTGTACGACTTCGGCTTCTACGGCGACTCCCGCCCGTTCCTGGTCATGGAGCTGCTGCACGGCGCGTCACTGCACCGACGCATCCAGTCGGTCGGTCCCCTGAGCATCCCGGACGCCTGCTCCATGGGCAGCCAGATCCTCTCCGCCTGTGAGGCGGTCCACGAGGCCGGGCTCGTCCACCGTGACATCAAGCCGGGGAACGTCTTCCTGATGAAGGCACTCGGGATCACCGCGAAGCTGATCGACTTCGGCATGAGCAAGAGCGTGGTCGAGGACCCCGACCCGATCACCGAGCCCGGGCGAATCCTCGGGACCCCCTCGTACATGGCCCCGGAGCTGCTGGTCGGGCGCGACGCCGACGCGCGCACGGACCTCTACGGCGTGGGCGCCACACTCTTCGAGGGGCTGCTCGGGCGACCGATCGTCAAACCGCACAAGCGGGTGGAGCAGACCTTCGCCGACGTGCTCCGGCGAGAGAACATCAAGCCCTCCACCCTGCGACCGAAGATCCCGCCCTACGTCGACGAGATCATCTGCCGTGCGCTCGAACGAGAGCCGGACGATCGCTTCGAGACGGCCACCGAGATGAAGCGCGCCTGCGACCAGGCGCTCAACGAAGCCGTCAAAGCCGGCCTCTAGCGCGGCCCGGAGGACGTAGCGCGAAGCGCTAGGACGCACCGAGCGGCCACGCCGCGAGACCTTTAGGGTTTTGGGGAAACGAGGAGCGATTCACTCGCGACGAGTTGGGGGATTTTCTCGAAATCCCCCGGGTCAGAAGACGCGGAGCGTGCCGTCTTCGAGGCGGCGCTGGAGCTCGGTGACTCGGTTCCAGAGCCGGCCGATCTCGGAGCTGGTGAGCCCGACCTGGAGTCGGTCGCCCTCGCGCCGGAGGTGCTGATCCGTCTGGAAGGGCTCGTCGGGCTCGACCCGCACGGCACCGCCATCGGTCAGCTTCAGCTCTTCGAGCACCAGGAGCTGCTGTACCTGATGGGGACCGAGGTCGCGGATGCGATCGGCGACGCGCCGAGGGATGGCCGGCGCCAGGAGGTTCGCGCCCAGGTCCTCTTCGCGGAGTGCCATCCGAGGGTTGGTGGGGACCCGGAACGACATCGAGCTGTCGACGACGAAGAGGTGGAGTGGCTCCTCGTAGAACATGAACTGGCCGGCGTGGGCGTCGCCGTTCGCGGTGAGGAAGGTGAGCAGGTTCACCAGAGAGAAGGCCCGGCGGTACGCCACGTCGGCCTCGAAGCGCTCGGCATCGAAGAGGTTCGAGTCCCACGCACTCGGCCCGAGGGCGGGCGTCGGGAAGAGACCCTCCTCGCGCCCCTCGGCCAAGCTCTTCGAGCCACCGAGCCAATAGCTCAGGTAGCCGAGGACGCAGTCCATGCCCTCGAGGGGCCGTGCTTCGGCGTCGACGCTGTCTCGATAGGCGTCGAGAGGAAAGCAGTGGGCGGCGGCGGGCGGGACCACGTAGTCCGACTCGTCGAGGACGAGCTGCTGGAGCCGGTGGGCCGCGAGCTCGTTGATCGGCTCGTTGGTCAGCTCGGCCGAGCTCTGGGTTCGCCACTTCGCCTTCAGGCACGTCCCGTCGATGCCTTCCAGGGCGAGGGCGATGGCGCCCTGCGCGCCCGCGCCGACCGACTCGGCCTGGCGGATCGTGAGCTCGTTGCGATCGAGGAAGCGCTCGACCTCGGAGCCCCGGCGGCAGCGCTCCGTCGACCCGGCCGTGCACAACCGGGTGGGCTCACTCAGGATCGAGCCGTCGATCTCGCCCTCGACCTCGGGTGCTGGCTCCACCTGGAAGTGGTCGACGATGCCGACGACGATCACGACGACCGCCGCGATGGCCATCGCGATGACGGTGTAGAGGACCCGTCGCCCAGCGCGTCGTGCGTGGTCCCTGCCGGTCTCCTCGGTCACGGGATCGTTGTAGCAGCCGCCATGGCCGACGGGTTGACGGAACGGTGGCCGGGGAGAACGGTGGAGGGGTGAGCCTCGACGCCGCATTGATCGCGATCGATCGCGCCTGCCGTGAGGGCGCGGTCATCCGGGATCGCGACCTGCTCGAGTCGTTCGCCGGTGACGAGAGCGAGGTGGCCCCGGTGGTACCGGACGCCGCCGTGCGGGCGACGTCGACCAAGGAGGTCGCCGCCGTGCTCGCGGCGTGCTCCACCCACGGGGTGCCGGTGACGCCTCGGGCCGGCGGCACCGGACGGGTCGGTGGCGCGGTCCCCGTGAAGGGTGGGATCGTGCTGGCCTTCGACCGGATGGACGAGATCCTGGGGATCGAGCGGCGAGATCTGAAGGTCACGGTCCAACCGGGAGTCGTGCTCGGCGACCTGCACCGGGCGGTCGAGGAGCAGGAGCTCTTCTACCCGCCTGACCCGAACTCGTGGGAGAGCTGCCGGATCGGCGGGAACTTGGCGTGCAACGCCGGCGGCCCGCGAGCGTTCAAGTACGGCGTCACGCGCCACTGGGTCCTGGGTCTCGAAGCGGTGACCGCCGAGGGGAACGTCGTGAAGGTCGGAAAGCCGACGGCGAAGGGCGTCACCGGCTATGACCTCGCCGGCTTGATCGTGGGCTCGGAGGGCACGCTCGCCGTGGTCACCGAGGCCACGCTGCGGCTGACTCCGAAGCCCGAGGGCGTCGCGACCTTGCTGGTCTTCCTGCCCGACGAGGCGGCGATGGAAGGCGTGATCACCGCCGTGCTCGGGCGCCGACTGGTGCCCCGGTGTCTCGAGATGCTCGACTCGCTCGCGCTCGAGATCGTGCGACCGCAGGCGGGGCTCGACGTGCCCGAGGGCGCGAAGGCGATGTTGCTGGTGGAGCTCGACGGGGAGCTCGACCAACTCCCCGCGCAGGTCGAAGACTGCGGGATGGCGATGCTCGAGGCAGGTGCCGTCGACGTGCTCGTGGCGAAGAACGAGGCCGAGCGCGAGCGACTCTGGGCCGCCCGGCGCGAGCTCAGCCACGCCATGCGGCGGCAGGCGAACCACAAGCTGAGCGAGGACGTGGTCGTCCCGCGAACGCGCCTCGGCGAACTGGTGGAGCGCTGCCGAGCGCTATCGGCGGAGCACCAGGTACGGATGCCGAGCTACGGCCACGCGGGGGACGGGAACCTGCACGTGAACTTCCTGTGGAACGATCCCGACGAGCGACCGCGCGTGGAAGCGGCGATCGAGGGGCTCTTCCGCGCGGTGGTCGGGATGGGCGGCACGCTGAGCGGGGAGCACGGCATCGGTGTGCTCAAGGCCCCCTACCTGCCGCTCGAGCAGTCGGAGACGCTCATCGCGCTGCAGAAGCGGATCAAGGAGGTCTTCGATCCGCGGGGGGTGCTCAACCCGGGCAAGATCTTCCCGACCTCACGCACCCACCGCGCCTGCTGAGCGTCACCCACTCCGCGGCAGTGCACCTTTGCCTCGCACAGAGTCACGGAGCCACAGAGTTCACAGAGGAAGAAGTGGGAAGGGCTGGCCGCCTGGCGCCGAACGGTCGCCGGTCGAAGTGGTGGGAGTCATTGCGACGACGCCACGTCAGCAGCTTCGACATCCCCGGACGCAGCCGAACAGCCGCTCCATCGAACCTGTGTTTCTCCGTGAACTCTGTGGCTTCGTGACTCTGTGCGAGGCAAGAAGCTGGAACCGGAAAGCATGGCCGACGCTAGAGCAGCATGGTGGACGGGGTCTCGAGGAAGCGTTGCAGGTGCTGCAGGTACTGCGCGCCGACCGCGCCATCGACGACGCGGTGGTCACAGCTGAGCGTGACCTTCATCTTCTTGCCGGCCACGAGCTGACCGTCGCGGACGGTGGGCGCATCGCGGAGCGCACCGACCGCGAGGAGCGCACCCTCGGGCGGGTTGATGACGGCGGCGAACTCCTGGACCCCGTACATGCCGAGGTTGGAGATGCTGAACGTGCCGTTCTGCATCTCCTCGGGCTTGAGCTTCTTGTCGCGTGCGCGAGCCGCCAGCTCCCGGACCTCCATGCTGATCGCGAGCACGCCCTTGCGGTCGGCGTCACGGACCACGGGCGTCACCAGCCCGTCCTGAACGGCCACCGCGACCGAGATGTCCACGACCTGGTGCCAGTGGATCTCACCGTCCACCCACGAAGCATTGGCACGCGGGAAGCGGCGGAGAGCCATCGCCGCAGCCTTGATGACCAGGTCGTTGAAGCTGACCTTCTCGTCCACGAGGTTCGCGTTCATCTCCTTGCGGGTGGCAACGAGGCCCGAAGCGTCGACGTCGATGGTCAGGTAGAAGTGCGGGACGGTCTGCTTCGACTCGGTGAGCCGGCGCGCGATGGCCTTGCGCATCTGGCTGGCCTTCTCGACGACCGGCGGCTTCCGTTCCCAGCCGGAGCCGCCGCTCGGCGCCTGCCGCTTGGCGCCGCCACCTTCGAGGTAGGCGTCGAGGTCGCGCTTGATGATCCGACCGTGGGGACCGCTGCCCTTGACGTCGGCGAGATCGACGTCCTCTTCGCGGGCGGTCTTTCGGACGAGCGGCGACGCGAAGATTCGGTCGCCGGACGGTCGCTTCGGCTTCTGCGTTTCGGCCTTCGGCTCGGGCTCGGACTTCGGCTCCGACTCCGACTCCGACTCCGACTTCGAGTCCGACTTCGACTCCGACTTCGACTCCGAGCCACCGCCGCCCGCCGACTTCGCCTCTTCGATCAGGGCGGCGATGTCCTCGCCCTTCTCGCCGATGATCGCGACGGGGGTGTCGGGCTCGAGGGTCTCGCCTTCCTCGGCGAGGATCTTCAGCAGCACGCCCTTGTCGAAGGAGCGGAACTCCATCGTCGCCTTGTCGGTCTCGACCTCGGCGAGCAGATCGTCCACGTCGATGGTGTCGCCTTCCTTGGCGACCCACTTGGCGAGGGTGCCCTCTTCCATCGTGGGCGAGAGCTTCGGTAGTCCAACGATCTTTGCCATGTGTTCGGTTCCTACTTCGCGTAGCTCACGCGGCGTACGGCGTCGCTGATGCGCTCGACCGTCGGCAGCACGAAGTTCTCGAGGTTGCTGGCGTAGGGCATCGGCACGTCGAGCGAGCCCACCCGGTGGATGGGGGCATCGAGCCAGTCGAAGGCCTCGCGCTGGATCTGATCGACGATCTCCGCACCGGGACCACCGTAGGGCCAATGCTCGTGCACCACCACGCAGCGATGGGTCTTCTTCACGCTCTCGACGAGTAGCTCGATGTCGAGCGGACGGAGGGTCCGCGGGTCGACGATCTCGCACTCGATGCCGTCGGCGGCGAGCTTCTCGGCGGCCTGCATCGCTTCGTAGTAGGGGCGACCGAAGGCCACGATCGTGCAGTCCTTGCCCTCGCGACCGATGCGCCCCTTGCCGAAGGGGATGAGCTCCTCTTCGTCGAGCTCGGGGACCTCGCCCTTCACGTTGTAGAGCGTCTCGCCCTCGAGGAAGATGACCGGGTCCTGACAGCGGATGGCGGTCTTGAGGAGTCCCTTCGCGTCACGAGGCGTGGCCGGCATGACGACGAAGATGCCAGGTATGTTCGTGTAGAAGGGGTCGACCGAGTGGCTGTGCTGGCTGGCGACCTGCTTGGCGGCGCCGTTCGGTCCACGGAAGACGATCGGCACGTCGAACGTGCCGCCGCTCATCTGACGGATCTTCGCTGCGTTGCTGATGATCTGATCGAAGGCGACGAAGCTGAAGTTCCAGGTCATGAACTCGATGATCGGACGGAGCCCGGTCATCGCGGCGCCGATCCCGATGCCGGCGAAGCCTGCCTCGGCGATCGGGGTGTCGATCACGCGCTTCTCGCCGAACTGGCTGAGGAGCCCCTCGGACACCTTGTAGGCGCCCTGGTAGTGGCCGACCTCTTCGCCCATCAGGAAGACGCGCTCGTCGGCTTCCATCTCTTCGCGAATCGCTTCGCGAACCGCCTCGCGGTAGCGGATCTCCCTCATCGGGCCGCCTCCTCGCGGTTCTGGGGACCCAGCTTGGTCGCCATGACCGAGTCGAACATCACGGACTCCTTGGCGGGCTCGGCGTCGTCGGCCGCCTTCACCGCGGCCTTCACCGCTTCCTCGACCTGGATCTCGATGTTGTCGAGGTCTTCGATCGTGGCGCCAGCCTGCTGCAGCTGGTCCTTGGTGATCACCAGCGGGTCCTTCTTCTTTCGCTCCTCGAGCTCGGCGCGGCTCCTGTACTTGGCGGGGTCGCTCATGGAGTGACCGCGGAACCGGTAGGTCTCGATCTCGATGAAGGTCGGGCCCTCGCCCTTCCGCGCTCGGTCGACCGCCTGCTTCACGCGCTCGTGGACGACCTTCACGTCATAGCCCTCGAAGCGGTCGCCATGCATGCCGTAGCCCTGCGCCTTGAGCGTCAGATCGCTGATGGCCGAGGTGCGCTTCATGGGCGTGCCCATCGCGTACTGGTTGTTCTCGCAGATGAAGACGATCGGGAGCTTCCAGAGACCCGCGAGCGAGAGGCCCTCATGGAACCCACCGATGTTGGTGGCGCCCTCGCCGAAGAAGCAGAGCGTCACGTTCTCGTCGCCCAGGTACTTCGACTTGAACGCGGCGCCCGCGGCGACCGCGACGTGACCGCCGACGATGCCCCAGCCGCCCATGAAGCCGTGCTCCTTGTCGAAGAAGTGCATCGAGCCGCCCATGCCACGCGAGCAACCGGTGTCCTTGCCCATGAGCTCGGCCATGCCCTTCTCGGCGCTCATGCCGAGCGCCAGGCTGATGCCGTGGTCACGGTAGGTCTGGAAGACCTGGTCCCCCTCGCGCAGCGCCGCCGCCGCCCCGACGGCGATGGCCTCCTGCCCGATGTAGAGGTGGAGGAACCCACCGATCTTGCCCTGCGCGTAGGCGCGCGCCGCTTCTTCTTCGAAGCGGCGAATCAGATACATCGCTCGATAGTGCTCGAGGAGTGCGTCGCGGCCAGATGCCACCCGAGAATCTCCTTCTCCCTCGGCACCCAGTCGGCCGCGGGGCCGCCGACGTTACTGTCCGCGGGGCCCCATTTACAACCCCTTCACTCACGGCGGCGTCCTTCAATCCGCCCCGCTCGATTCCTTTGCCTCGCGCACAGCCACGGAGCCGCAGAGGTCGCGGAGGAAACACAGGTGGTTGTGGGGTCTTCGGTGGTTGTGGGGCCTTCGCCGACGCCCGGGTGGCTTGGAGCTGATGCGCGGCGTCGTCGGGAACCTCCCGCGCGGTCGATGCGCGCTTCGTTGGCGGCGACCGTCCAGCCGTTCTTCCTTTCTTCGTTCTCTGTGAACTCTGTGGCTCCGTGACTCTGTGCGAGGCAAGGGGGCTAGCCGGGTCGCGTGGGTGACGCTGGAATTGAAGAAGCCCGGCTCCCTGAGGGAGGCCGGGCTCTTCGGGGGTGCCGCTCGAGGCGGCGCTCGCATCAGAAGAAGTAGTTGCTGATGCCGTACTCCGCCTGGAGCTCGATGAGGTACTCGAGGTAGGACTCGCCCTCGGTGAGCTTGCTGCGAAGGTCCGCGCGCTCGGCGAGCTCGTCCGCGCTGGGCGAAGCCATGGCGTCGATCTCTCGGATGCGGTTCTGCATCGTGATGAGCGGTCGGAGGGTCTGGAAGCCGAGCTGCTCGATCTCCAGGTTGAAGGTGTCACGCGGCTCGACCTTCACGGCCACGTACTCCTGGTTCAGGCGGTCCGAGTGATAGGTGGCGTAGCCAGCCTCCTCGGGGTCCGTCTCGGTGCAGCCGGCGCCGGCGCTCTCCACCTCGAAGTCGCCGAAGGCGCAGTTCGGGGTGCCGTCGCGACGCTCGTCCGGCAGGTCGAAGCCCGCACCCGTGCCGCGCTTGAAGATGAGCAGGCGCTGCTCGAAGGACGAGTCGTAGAAGACGGGGAACTGAGCGAGCGCCAAGATCGTCGCCCAGCTGCGCAGGATGACGTTCGAGGTGCCGCCGATGGCGGGCTCGGGGTAGAGCTCGTCGTTCTCACCACGACAGGGCTGGTCCGGCACGCCGTCCACGGTGCAGCCGCCGAAGAGGAGGCCGCGCTCGAAGGTCATGTGCTGGATGCGACGCTCGCCCTCTTCCGTCTCGACCCAGCGCGGGGCGTACCAACGCGGCTGGTCCGTGATGATGCCGCCGAAGAACTCGGTCATCGGCACCTGGAAGAGGTCGTAGTAGTTGATGAAGTAGCGCTCATCGATCGTGAAGTTGAGACCCCAGTCACGAATCGCGAGGGCCAGGAGCGCGAAGTACTTGTCGTAGAAGACGCCGCCGCGCTCGGTCCGGAAAAAGCCCTGGTGGCCCTCCTGGAACTCGGACCACATCTGGAAGCCCATGCCGGTCGGCAGGGAGATGTCCGACCCGGCCATGTCCAGGTCGTTGCCCATGTGTTCGTAGGTGTTGGTGTCCGCGTTGAAGGCATAGGAGCCCTCGTCGGGGAGGTTCGCCATCTCCATCAGCCAGTGCATGCCGTCCTGCGACGCGAACACCTGGTCGTTGATGCCCAGGGGTCCGTCCGTGTTGGACTGGAAGCCCGGCTCGAAGAAGAGGCGGAAGAAGAAGTGCTGGTAGATCTTCGCGGTGTCGACGATGTAGCTGGCCGATGCACCGGTGCGAACGCCACGGAACTGACGGAAGTAGTTGTTCGCGTAGCCCTCGTACCAGCTGCGTCGGTAGTGGTCGATCGCCTCCTGGAAGGACTCGCCGGCGTCGCCGGTGGAGCACCAGGAGATGTCGTTCACCCGCTCGTCGCCACAGAACAGGTAGCTGACCGGGTAGTGGTCGAGGATGCCGTCCCCATCGAGGTCGGGGTTGTAGCCGAAGCCGTCGACGTAGTCCTTCATGTCCTCGCGGAGCGAAGAGCAGACGCACTCGTTACCACCACGGCACGGCTCGGGCAGGCGGGTGTTCCGCGGATGCTCGATGCAGCGCTGGAACACCGGCTGACCCTCGTTGAGGAGGTCCGACCCGAAGGCGTACGGACAGTCGGTGTCCGCGACACAGCTCTCACCACCCTCGTACGCAGACCACAGGGTGCGCGGCGTGATGTGGCTGAGCGTGCGGCCGAAGATGTTGTTGTTCCGCCGA
The DNA here is from genome assembly GCA_017644045.1 of Deltaproteobacteria bacterium. Classification (GTDB taxonomy): domain Bacteria; phylum Myxococcota_A; class Polyangia; order Polyangiales; family Houyiibacteriaceae; genus UBA1660. Next base: position 148,711 of record JAEPMI010000003.1, on the reverse strand, counting down.
TCGGTCTCGTTGCGGGGATCGCCCACGAACGCCTCGATCTGGTTGAAGTAGCTCCACATGACCGCGGCCTTGTCGTAGCGACCGAGGCCGGAGATGTCCGACAGGTCACCGTTGTAGTCCATGATGGACCCGGTCATGTAGTTGTGGATGCCGCGGGCGGCGCGCTCGTTGCGCGCGTCACGGAGGTCCGCGTAGTACCGCCCGGTGTCCTCGATGAAGGCGTCACCGTCGGTGTTGTAATCGTCGAGGACCGGAAGCTCGAGGCCCTCGTCGACCGCGAGCTGGAAGTAGCCGTCGGCGTAGTTGTTCCGATCGAAGCTCGCGCCGAAGTTGTGGCGCAGGCCAACGCTGTGGCCGACCTCGTGGTGCTGGACCGAGCGCATGAGCGCCTGCTGGATCCGGATGGACGCCTCGGCAGCCGGACGGCCGCGGAAGGCCTCCGCCCAGTACTCCCAGTAGCGGGCGCGCTGGAACGTGTCCTCCATGTCGAAGAAGCACGCGCCCTGCTTGCCCAGCTCGAGGGCGCGGGTGCGCTCCTTGGTCATCTCGCGCATGAACTGGTTGCCACGGAAGGGCGAGATCCGGTTCATGACGGCGTCGTCGGTGATGCTGGCGTTCGGATCGAGCTCCACGGTCTCGGCGCGGTCCCAGGGGGTGGTCGCGCGCGAGCCGAAGTGGGCCTGGATGGCCTGCTGGCCGAGGCCCTCCATCATCCGCTCCTCGATCGGCGAGCCGGCGAGGTTGCGCATGCGGTCGGAGAAGATGTTGAACCGAGCGTCCTCGCCGTGGAGGTTCTCGATGCGAGGCATCACGTCGATCAAGCGATCCATGATGGTGTCGCTCAGACCCGGCGCGGCGGACGGGAGGTCCGGACGCGAGAGGTCGTCGGAGTCACCAGTACCGTCGGTGCCGCTCGGGGCGATGCTGACGGGGCGCTCGATGTAGCCGAGGTTGGCGAAGTAGTCGCGGAGGTTGGCACCCTCGAGGTAACGCACGTCGGCGCCTTCCTCACCGGGCGCGCAGCCCAGGTCCTCGTTCTGACAACGCAGCGCGGGGAAGAACTCCACGGCGGTGCGCACGACGTTCTCGGTGACGACGCCAGCGAAGTTGGCGTCGGCGGTGATCAGCTCGCCGTTGGTCGGGTCGAGACGAATCTCCGAGACACCACCGAAGCCGGTGCCGACCTGGTCGATGTAGTTGAAGAACTGGTAGCGAATGTCGCCCTGCTGCTGCCAAACGACGTCCTCGCCGGTGTCGCCGTCGACCACGTCGTTGCAGTGGGTCGCGGCGTCGTCACGCCACCAGTCACAGCTGTTCGTCTCGAGGAAGAACATGCACTCCGAGCCCTGGAACTCCCAGCGGTAGGCGCCGGGAAGGGTGTACTCGTCGTAGCTGGTCGGGCGCGCCGGCTCGTCGAAGCCGTCCGCGTTCACGATCTGGCAGTCGAAGGGCTCGCTGACGCCCATCGCTTCCCACTCGGAGGGGGCGATGAAGGGGTTGAACTCGGTGTCGCAGGAGCCGCCCGAGTCCTCGGCCGAACCGCAGAAGCAGTACGCCGTGGGGTCGTCTTCCTGACAGGACATGGTGCCGGCGCTGTAGTCCGGAAGGGTCCCGCCCATGGCGCCGCGGTAGCCGCGCATGAAGACCTCGTTCCAGTTGCCCATCGTCTCGAAAGCAGCCTTCACGAGGTGGGCCGGGAAGCCGTCGTTCAGGTGGTAGGTGACGGGGTTGAGCTCGCGCTCGGCCATCGGGGTCGTGCAGCGACGCGCGGCGCGGTCACAGACGGAGCCGCCCTCGACGTTGCACTCCCAATCGACGAGGCAGGCCGTGTCGGTGAGGGAGTTCCGGAAGAAGTTGTGCTGCGGACGGTAGAACGTCATGAAGTCGGTCTCACCGAGATCCGAGCTCAGACCCGAGCAGTAGCCGCCCTCACCGTCGGTGCGGCCGAGGTCGCAAAAGCCGTTGCCCGCACAGTCGAGGTCGGACTCACACGCGATCGCGCGAGTGCCGCCCCGGATGTAGGAGCGCTGGTAGGTGCGGAAGAGACCGAAGCGGTCGAACTGGTCGTGTGACTCGGTCTGAGCGGCGAACTCGTGCTCCGGCGGAACGCGAAGGAACGCGAGACGCATCGGGACCGAGAGGGTCTGACAGGTGCCGCCACCGATGAAGAGACAGCTCTCGCCTGGGGAGATGAGCGTCTGGGTGGTGAAGGACATGTAGTGGACGGTGTCCGCCATCTCTTCCGGCCACTCGTGCGCCCAGCGGTAGTCCGCGTCTTCGCCGATGCGGACGAACTGCGGGGCGTAGTGCTCCGGGAAGTCGGGGTGCGAGCCGGCCTCCTGGATGTCGAAGGGCACCGACTCACGACGCCAGACGTTGGTCAGGTCGATGTGGTCGCCGAGGAAGGAGAACGACTGGATGTCGTTGTGGGACCAGTCGACCCGCATGTAGTCGCGCTCGTACCAGCGGCGGTCGCTGGTGTTCTCGATGGTGACGTTGGCCTCCTCACCCGTGAGACCGTTGTAGTCCCGGCGGATGTCGACATGAGCTTGAATCTCGAAGGCAGCGATGGGCTGGCCTCGGAAGTCCGAGTCCCGACCGTCATCGTTGCCGCCGTCGATCAGCTCGTAGGAGCGGTAGGCGAAGAGGAAGTCCTCGTCGATGACCCAGCGGATCTTGCCGATCACCGGCGACTGACCGCTGTCGAGGGCGTAGTCCGTCCAGCCGCTGCCACCCGGGAAGATGTAGAAGCTGGCGTTGAGCCCGAGGGCCGTCGCGTCGCCATCGGCGTCCACGACGGTCTCGAGGACCCACCACTCACCCTGGAAGATGTCCTTGTCGACCAGGTTCGTCTGAACCCGATCCACGTGGTCCTGGCGCTGGTTACAAGCGCCCAGAGCGACGGCGGCCACCATGACCACCATCAGGCGCTTGAGGAGTGAGAATCGAGTCTGAGTAAGCATGGGTGCCTCTTCGTGACGGCTGAGCGAGGGCGTTGCGCTGGGAATGTTGCTGTTGGTCATCGTCATTCCTCAGAAGCGCAGGTAGCTGCTGATGCCGAACTGGCGGAGCAACTGCTGGAGCTGGAAGATGAACGACTCGATCTGGCGCTGCCGGTCCTGCAGACGCTCGACCTCGTCGTCGAGGAAGCTGAGGTTCGTCGGAAGCTCGTACTCGTTGTCGGCGACGCACTGAGCTTGCTCCGGGCTGAGGAAGGCCTCGTCCGGGTCCACCATGCCGGGCTCGTTGTCGCCGCGGTAGGTCACCAGGGCGTCGAGGAGACAGGCGTTGTTCTTGGCTTCCCGAATCATCGCGAAGCCGATGCCGGCGTTCGAGCTGACCGTGGTGGTGTCCTCCACGTCGAAGGCCCGGAAGGTCTTGCCGTAGAAGTCCGAGGTGTACTCGATGTAGTCCGCGCCCTCGACCATGGTCGTGCTCGGCTCGGGGCAGGGTGCCTCGCCGGCGGTGCACACGAAGAGCTGGTTCTGGAAGGACGTGTCGAAGAAGGTCGGGAACTCACCCAGCGCGAAGGCCGCGCCGAGGAACTGGAGCGTGACGTTCCCGCCCGGGTCGACGATGGGCAGACCGTCGTAGACCGCCGAGGTCGGGGGCACACAGGTCGACAGGTCGTCGGGGTCGCTGCAATCGCCGCGGAAGAAGTTCAGGTAGACCAGGGTCGGGTCGTTGCACTGCGGGAAGGTGCCGCTGCCACACGAGACGCGCGGGGCGGTGACCTCCGGCTGGTTGAGGATCATCCCCTGGAAGATCTGCTGCAGCTCGTTCGGGAAGAGGTCGTAGAAGTTCGTCCAGAAGGGAACGTCACGGCCGTAGCTGCTGACCTCACCGCGGTTGGTGAGCATCTGCATCGTGAACCACTTCTCGTAGAACATGCCGATGAGCTCGATGCGCTGGATGCCCGTCAGGCCGCGCTGGTACTCCGAGAAGGAGTAGCGAGCCATGCCGAGCGGCAGGGCCAGGCGAGCGCCCGGCGTCTCCGCGTCGATGCTCTCGTTCTCGTAGCGCTCCCAACCGGGGTTCCAGTTGTAGGCGCCGATCCCGGGCTGGTACATGACCTTCGCGTAGAAGTTCAGCATGTCCGCGGTCGCCATGAAGTGATCGCGGAAGCCGAACGCGCCGTCCGTGTTCCGGTACTCGGGGTCGCTCGAGTAGAGGTAGATGAGGTTCTGCTGGATGGCCTGCAGGATGTTGTACTGACGGCCGATCAGGCGGTTGAAGATGTAGCCGCCGAGCGAGAAGTTGGAGCGGTACCGGCGGAAGTTCGTGAAGATGTACTGCCGGTCGTACTGCTCCGCGATGTTGCGGACGACCTCGCGGTAGTTGTCACCCTCGTCGAAGCGGTGACACCAGGCGTAGGTGCCGACGCGATCGTCGGTGCAGAAGCGGTAGTCGACCGGGGCCCAGCGGGGCGAGGTGTCGCCGGTGATCTGAATCGCGTGGTCCTGGTCGAAGCTCGAGCAGATGCTGCCGAGCGCCGTACCGCGGGGGTGCGGCTGACAGGTCTGGGTGAGACCCGCCTCGCCGTTGGCCGGAAGGAGCTCGTTCGAGCGCGCGCCGGACGCGGAGAAGGGACAGTCGGAGTCGACCTCGCAGGCCTCACCACCGTGGTAGTACTTCGCCCAGACGCGGGGGGTGTTCACCGGGGTGATCTCCGACATCTCGAGGTCGCCCGAGTTGTCGTAGATCTCGGTGAGGTCACCGTAGGCGTCGTTGATGGCGGCGACGTCGTAGCGACCCGCGCCGCGGGCACCGGTCACGGTCCGCTCGTACCACTGGGCCGTGTACTCCATGATGGAGGAGTTCATCCATCGGTCGATGCCGGCGAGCTCGCGGCGAGTCTTGCGGGCCTCGTAGGCCTGCTGCCAGGCGAGCTGCTCGTCGGGCGAGAAGCCCTCGACGCCGTCCGTGTCGTAGTCCCGGATGTCGGGATACGGGATGGCCTCGTCGATGAGGTAGTAGTCGTCGTCGTAGTTGCCGGTGTCGGCGCTGGCGCCGAAGTCGTGGCGCAGGCCCATGCAGTGACCGAGCTCGTGGAGCTGGGTCTGATAGAAGAGCAACTGGTTGAGCGTGATCTCGAGACGGGCGCGCGGCCAGTCACGGTGACGGTTGACGAACTCGAGGACCGACGCGTCGGTGAACTCGTTCGGCATCATCACGTTGGCCTTGGAGATCTTGGTCTCCATGTCGTTCTGGTAGGCCAGCCGCTCGTGGGCGGAGATGCGGAACGGCGACACCCGGTCGAGGATGTTGTCGTTGATGTCCGCAGGACCGAAGCCCTCCGGGAGACGGTCGATACCGGCCATCGCCATCGTGTCCATGTTCTCCATCAGGCGCCGCTCGATGTCGGTGCCCGCGAGACGCCCGAGGCGCTCGGAGAAGGTGTTGGCGCGACCCTCGGGTCCCTGGAGCTGCTCGGCGCGCTCCATGAACTGGTTCATGCGGCGCTCGATGATGCCCGTGTTCAGGCCGCCGGGAGCCGGCGTCGCGACCGAACCCGTGATGAAGGGCTCGCGCGGCTGGTTCGGCTGCTCGATGCGGTCGACGTTCTCGAGGTAGCCACGGATGTCCTCACCGATGAGGAAGGTCCGGGGCGTGATGTTGCCGTTCATCAGGTCGTAGGCCTGAAGGGCGGAGGTGCGGTAGCCGTCGAGGGCCGGGCCACCGATGTTCGCGTCACCCGCGATGATCTCGCCGGTGATGGGGTCGCCGCGGAGGGTGGCGACACCCAGGAAGGCGGTGCCGGGCTGGTCGACGTAGCTGAGGAACTTGTAGCGGATGTCGCCGCGCTCCTCGCAGTCCAGGCCGTCGGTGGTGCCGCCGTTCTCGGCGATGGTGAGACGGTTGCAGGTGTTCTGGCGAAGGATGACGGCGCACTCGTCGCCCTGCATGTTCGCGTTGAACCAGCTGTTGAAGTCGGTGTCCTCGAGGCCGGGGTCGTCCATGTTGACGTCCTCGACATCGGTGGTGTCGACCCAGCAGTCGTACGGGTTGGTGACACCCTCACCCGCGAGCTGCTCGGGGGTCTTGAAGGGGTCCCAGCCACCCGAGCAGGTCGGGTTCAGGACCTCGTCGGTGTCGGGGTCGCGGGTGCAGAAGCAGTAGCCGTCGGGGTCGGTCTCCTGACAGGAGACGTCCGGGAAGGTCGGCTCCGCCTCACCGCGCAGGTTCCGCACGGTGCTCATGAAGACCTCGTTCCAGCGGTTCACGAGGTCCATGCTCGGCTCCACCAGGTGGGCGGGGAGCTCGGGGGTGTTGACCCACACCTGCGGGCGAACGCGACGCTCGGCGTACGGGAGGGGGTTGCCCTCGGCGTCGTGCCAGTCCCACCAGAGGTTCTGGCGGTTCGCGTTGTAGTTCATCAGGTCGCTGCGGAGCCACGCCGGGTCGGTCTCGGAGGTCGACCGATCGATGACGGGGCGCTCCTGGCGGAAGTAGCCGGAGCGCTCGAAGCGGCTGTCCACCCAGTTGACCGGCTCGTACTGACGGTTGCTGTCGGCCTTGAGGAACGAGTTCCGAACGTAGACCGCGGTGGTCACGCAGTTCGGAGAGTCGGAGTAGATCGAGAGACACCAGTTGACCGGGCGACCGGTGAACGGGTCGGGCACGTTGCCCGGGGAGAGCAGCTCCTGGGTGACGAAGCTGAAGTGGTAGAGCTCGCCCTGCTCGTAGTCGTGGGCGTAGTCCTGGTCGATGAGGGAGCACTCGGTGTCGTCCTCGCCAGCACAACCCATGAAGTCGAAGGTCGGCTGCCAGGAGTCCGGGAAGTCGCTCTGGCCCTGAACGAAGAGGTCGGCCGGCTCACGGTTGTAGAAGCCGATGATCTCGTAGAGGTTGGCGATCTGGCCGTAGTAGCCGGGGAGCTGGTTCTTCGACCAATCCACCCGCATGTAGTCGCGCTCGTACCAGCGGCGGTCCTGGTCGTTCTCGACGATCAGGTTCCGCTCTTCACCCGTGAGGGTGTTGTAGTCGCGGCGGATGTCGAAGTGGCTCTCGATCGCGAAGGCCGCGACCGGGTGGGTGATGTCCACCTCGTCCGTGCCGTTCACACCCTCGAGGAGCTCGTAGTCCCGGTAGGCGTAGAGGGTGTCCTCGTCGATGACCCAGCGAACGCGGGGCATCGAGCCGAGGCCTGCCGCAGCGAAGTCGATCGCGGCGTCGCCCGGGTAGGTCCCGATGCCGGCGGCTTCGTAGTCCACGTCGATGACGACGCGGCTGAAGTACCAGGAGCCGGCGAAGAGGGACTTGTCCACGACGTTGACGCCGACGCGGCTGATCGCGGGATCGGGGTCGCAAGCGGTGGTCGACGCCAGAAGGGCGGCGAACAAGGTCAAGGTGAGTGAGCGCTTCATTTTTCTGGAGGCCTCCGGGAAGACTTGCTTCCGACATCCGGTTGGAGGGTGAAACCCCTCCGAAAGGGCTTGGCCGTGTAGGCCGAAGTAGGTGGGTGCGTCAAGGACCGCACGCCCAGCGGGACAAGGGAGTTGCCCCAGGCCCGACCCAGCAACCGCTGTGCCAGGAACGCGACGTGGGCCGATCACCCGGTCACGACCGGGGTGCCCGCCGCGTCCCGCCCCATCTGGAGGGAGACATCGTGACAGCGTGTCGCGATCGCCGGGCGGGGGGCGGAGATCGACTCGGGATCGACCGAGATCCAGGGGCGTAAGATATCTGACGGCAGACGAAATCGTCCGAAATCGTTCGGTAACTCGCCATTTCTGTCATGCGTTGGCATCCTCTCGCCCGATGAACGCGAAGGCCCTGTCCGAGCGCCGATTGCGCGCCTTCCTGGAGCGCGAGCGACGCCGCCAGAGCCGGATCGCAGTCCCACCCGTGGGACGGTTGTTGAGCGAGACCCTCGAGCTCGGACGGCAGCTGGTCCCCTGTCGGGTGGGCTCGCTCCTGCTGGATGACCCCCGTGCGAAGCGTCACGGTCCCGGCTCCCCGCTGACCTTCGTCGCGGCGTTCGGTGCGCGGGCGGACACCATTCTCGGAACCTCGGTCCCGGCCGGCAAGGGCATCGTCGGAGCGGTCTATCGGAGCGGCGACGTCCTCTCCGTATCCGACCCGGGAGCCGACCCTCGCTTCTTCTCGGGCGTGGACGAAGCGGCCGCTGGACCGCGCTTCCAGACGAAGTCGTTGCTCGCCGTCCCGGTGCGTCTGGAGAACCGCGTCTGCGGAGTGCTCGAGCTGCTCGACCGCCGCGGTCGGTCGGGCTTCAGCGACTCCGATCGAGCGGCGACCGAGATCGTGGCGGGGCACCTCTCCCGGATCGTCCTGAACGCCGTGGACGTGCTGAAGCAGAACACGCTCGCGCGCACCGACGACCTGACCGGCTTGAGGAACGCGCGCGGGCTCGACGCGGAGATCCAGGAGCGAGCGAAGCGAGCGCGCCGCCGCGACCGGCACGTCGCCGTCCTCTTCCTCGACGTCGACGGGCTCAAGAAGGTGAACGACGCGCACGGTCACCGGGCCGGCAGCGAAGCGATCCGCCGGATTGGACGATCGCTGGCCGAGACCGTCGGCTCCGGCGTCTCGGCCCATCGATTCGGCGGGGACGAGTTCGTGGTGATCACGCCCGGCGACGCCGCGGAAGGGGAGGCGCTCGCCGAGCGCTTGCGCCAGGCGGCCGCGGACCGCACGAAGGGCCCGATGCGACACGGCGGCCGACTGCCGGCGATGACGGTCAGCGTCGGCGTGGCCGCGACCGACCGACTCGTCGACGAAGAACGAGACGCGGGCGTGGGCGCCCGACTCCTGGCCGCCGCGGACCGGGCGCTCTACCGCGCCAAGGGTGGCGGGCGAGACCGCGTGGTCGTCGCGACCCGTCGAGACGATCGGCTGGGCAAGTCATGAGGACCGAACGCTTCGGGGAGCTCACGGTGCGCGTGACCGGCGGGAACGACGGCAAAGGCGGTGGCGACGGTCCGCTGGTCGTGCTCCTGCACGGCTTCGGTGCGCCGGGGACCGATCTGGTGCCGCTCGCTCGGGTGATGGACGTGCCCCGAGAGACTCGCTTCGCGTTTCCCGAGGCGCCGCTCGCGCTCCCGGCCGGCTACGGCGGTGGCCGCGCCTGGTGGATGCTCGACATGGAGCGCCTGCAGCAGGCGATGATCGCGGGCATCCCGCGCGATCTGCGGGTCGAGCAGCCGGAGGGGCTCGCGCCGGCGCGGGAAAAGCTGAGCGCCACGCTCGACGCGCTCACGGCCGACCTCGGGGTCGCCGAGGGCTCGTTGATCCTCGGCGGCTTCAGCCAGGGCGCGATGCTCTCGTGCGATCAGGTGCTCCACTCCGATCGCCCGCTGGCCGGACTGGCCCTCCTCAGCGGCGCCTACCTGAACGAAGAGGAGTGGGCGCCGCGCTTCGCCCGTCGCGAGGGGCTGCCGGTCTTCCAGAGCCACGGCCGCCGGGACCCGATCCTCTCCTTCGAGGGCGCCGAGCACCTTCGCGCCGCGATGGAGGGCGCGGGCTGGGACCTTCGCTTCACCGCGTTCGGTGGCGCCCACGAGATCCCGATGGACGTGCTCGACGGTCTGGCCGCGTTCATCGGGGAACGCGTGGGCTGAGCACTCGGGGACGACGAGCCGGACCTCCGTGGGAGCCGATCGAGGTTCTCAGTGGCCGTGGCCATGGCTCTCGTCGGCGTCGTCTCGGCAGATGGCCGGGGTCGGATCGGGCGCACCGGGCGCGCGGCACTCGACGGTGGCGTGGCCGAGCGAGCCGTCCTCGAGCAGGCACCCGCGCACCTCGTCGGCGATGCGGGTGCTCTCGATCACCGACTCGACGTCGACGACGATCGTGAGGGAGACCACCGCCGAGCCGGAGTCGAGCTCCCAGACGTGCAGGTCCTGGATGGCCTGGACCCCATCGACGGCTCGGACCCGGTCGGCCAGCGCCTCGAGGTCGAGGCCCGCCGGCGCGCGCTGGAGCAGGATGGCCACGGTCTCGCGGAGCAGCGGCAGACTGCCGACGAGGATGAGCAGCGCGATCACCACGCTCGCGATCGGGTCCGCGAGGGCGAAGCCCCAGAAGTAGACGCAGCCCGCGGCCACGATGGCGGCCACCGAGCCGAGGGCATCGGCGATGAGGTGGAGCATCGCCCCGCGCACGTTGACCGAGCGGTCGCCCGAGCCGGAGAGCACGGCGGCCCCGGCCACGTTGACCGCGAGGCCAGCGAGTCCGACCCAGAAGACGGGCACGGCGTCGAAGACGGGCGGTGCCGAGAAGCGCTCCCAGGCCTCGACCAGGATCAGCGCGACGATCACCACCAGCGAGAGCGCGTTGGCCAACCCACCGAGGACCGGCGCGCGACGCAGGCCGTAGGTGAAGCGTGGGCTCGGTCGACGGGCGACCAGGCGCTGAGCGGTCACCGCGACCAGGAGCGCGCCGACGTCGCTGACCATGTGGCCCGCGTCGGAGAGCAACGCGAGCGACCCCGTCCACCAACCGGCGACCGCCTCGACGACCAGAAAGGCGGCGTTGAGCCAGAGCGCGATCCGGAGCGCGCGCAGCGACCGACCGGGATCGGGGGCGCCGTGTCCGTGTCCGGCCGTCATCGCGCTCCTTCCGATCCGCGGCTCACGCACCAACCCATAAGGCTCGAATCGTTCACGTCACGCCGCCGGCGGGGGAAGGCTCGTGCCACGTGGCTCGCCGCCCCAGCGGGCGTAGACGGCGGGGAGCACGAAGAGGGTGAGCAAGGTGGCGGTCGTCAGTCCACCGATGACGACGGTCGCGAGCGGCCGCTGGACCTCGGCGCCCGCGCTGGTGCTGATCGCCATCGGCAGGAAGCCGAGCGCGTCGGTCAGCGCGGTCATGGCGATCGGTCGCAAGCGTCGGCGGGCTCCGTCGCGGGTCGCTTCCCGGAGTGGACGCCCCCGCTCCTGCAGGTCTCGTATGGTGCTGATCAGGACGACGCCGTTGAGCACGGCGATGCCGAAGACGGCGATGAAACCGACCGCGGCGCTGATCGAGAAGGGCATCCCGCGCAGCGCGAGGGCGAAGACGCCGCCCGTCGCCGCGATGGGCACGTTCACGTAGACCAGGAGCGCGGGCCGCGCGGCGCCGTAGACCAGCATCAGCAGGACGAAGATGGCGAGGAGGACCGCCGGCACCGTGAACGCGAGCCGTTCGGTGGCCTCCTCGAGGTTCTGGTGCTGGCCACCCCAGGCGATCGTGTAGCCGGTCGGGAAGTCCACCTCGGCCTCGATGGCCGCTTTGGCCTCGGCGACGAAGCTGGCGACGTCCCGGTCGCGCACGTTCACCTGGACGGTCGTGCGGCGGTGGATCGCGTGGCGACTGATCGAAGCCGGGCCCTCGGTGCGCTCGATGTGGGCGACCTCCGAGAGCGCGACCGTGCCACCGCGCGGCAACGCGATCGGGAGCCGCTGGAGGCTCTCGACGCGCGAGCGGGCTTCGGGCGGTAGGCGCACCTGAATGCGGAACCGACGTTGACCACGGTAGACGTGACCGACCGGTGTGCCCGCCACCGCGCCAATGGCGCTGGTCACGTCCCGGGCGTCGAGCCCGAAGCGGGCGATGGCGGCGCGATCGACCTCGACGTTCAGGACCGGCGCGCCGGCGAGCGGCTCCACCATGACGTCCTTCGCGCCCTCCACCTCGCGGAGCGCGGCAGCGACCGTCTCACCGAGCCGCGCGAGAACGGGGAGCTCGTCGCCGCGGATCTGGATCGCGACGTCGGAGCGCGCCCCCTCGAGCAGCTCGTTGGAGCGCATCTCGATCGGCTGGGAGAAGGCATAGGCCTGGCCCGGCACCTGATCGGTGAGCACGTTCTCCATCTTCTCCACCAGCTCGTCCATCGAGTCGGCCTGCGTCCACTCGGAGCGAGGGCTCAACATGATGAACACGTCGGTGAGCTCGATCCCCATCGGGTCGGTCGCGACCTCGGGTCGACCCGTTCGTGAGATGACGGTGTCCACCTCGTCCGGGAAGCGCTCGTTCAGCACTTCTTCCACCCGGGTGGTTGCGGCCACCGACTCTTCCAGCGACACGCTCGGGAGCCGCATCGCGTGCATCGCGATCGCGCCCTCTTCGAGGCGCGGCACGAACTCGGCGCCGAGCCCCATTCCGACGACGACGGAGAACGCGGTGAGGCCGAGCGCGATCCCAGCTGCGGCGACCGGTCGCTTCATCACCCGATCGAGGAGCGGCGCGTAGCCCTTGCGCAGCCAGCGCATCACCCGGGTCTCGCGGTCCTGGACCTTCGTGTTGCGGAACACGATCGCGCTCGCGGCGGGCACGAAGGTGAGCGCGAGGATCACCGACGCGGCGAGCGCGAGCAGCACGGTGACCGCCATCGGGCGGAACATCTTGCCCTCGATGCCCTGCAGCCCGAGGACTGGAACGTAGACCAAGAGGATGATCCCGACGCCGAAGAGCACCGGCCGGGCCACGTCGCTCGCGGCGTCCCGCACCGCGCCGGAAGGATGGGGTGGGTCGCGGAGCGCGAGCGCGACCACGACGCTCTCCACGATCACGACGGCGCCGTCCACGAGGATGCCGAAGTCGAGCGCGCCGAGGCTCATCAGGTTCCCGCTCACCCCGAGCGCGCGCATGCCGATGAACGCCACCATCATGCTCAAGGGGATGATGCTCGCGACGAGGAGGCCGCCTCGGAAGCTCCCCAGGAGGAGCAGGAGGACGACGACCACGAGGACACCGCCCTCGAGGAGGTTGAAGGCGGCGGTCTCGACCGTTCGGTCCACCAGGTCCTTGCGGTCGTAGTAGGTCTCGACGGTGACGCCTTCGGGGAGCGAGCTGGCGATCTCGTCGAGGCGCTCACGCACGTCGACGGCGACCTGCCGTGCGTTCTGCCCGATGCGCATCATGACGATGCCGCTCACGACCTCACCGCGACCGTCGCGGGTGACGGCGCCGAGACGAATCATCGGCGCGAGGTGTACGGCGGCCACATCGGCGATGCGGACGGGCGTGCCGTCGTCGCGGGTGGTGACCACCACCTCGCGGATGTCGTCGAGGCTGGAGAGCAACCCCTCGCCGCGCACGAGGCGACGCTCGCCGGCATGGACGATCGTGCCGCCACCGGTCGAGACGTTGTTCCGTTCGAGCGCGGCGGTGACGTCGCCGAGACCGAGGCCGAAGGCGCGGAGGGAGTCGGGCTCCGGCGAGACCTCGTAGGTCTTGAGCTCGCCGCCGAAGACGTTGAGCTCGACCACGCCGGCGACCGAGCGGACCTCGGGCGCGATCTGCCAGTCGAGGATCTCTCGGAGCTCCATGAGGGACCAGCAACCGTCGTCGTCCTCGGTCGTTCGCGGCGGCGCCGGTCGCGGGCAGGCGGGCTCGCCGCGCACCTCGAAGGCGTACATTTCCCCGAGGCCGCTCGTGACCGGACCGAGCTCGGGGACCCCATACGCAGCATCGATGGACTCGCGCGCCTCACTCAGCCGCTCCGCCACCTGCTGCCGAGCGAAGTAGAGGTCGGTGCCCTCCTCGAAGACCAGGGTCACCGCGGAGAGTCCGTCGCGAGAGATCGAGCGAATCTCATCGAGCGCGGGCAGCCCGCTCATGGCGTTCTCGACCGGGAAGGTCACGAAGCGCTCGATCTCTTCCGGTCCGAGCGCAGGCGCCTGAGTGAGCACCTGAACCTGGACGTTCGTGATGTCCGGGACGGCGTCGATCTTCAGGTTCTGCGCGGCGCGGAGACCGAACGCCGCGATGCCCGCCGTGATGAGCACGACGAGGTAGCGATTGCGCACGGAGGCGTCGACGATGCGGTGAATCATCGATCAGTGCCCATGGCCGTGGCCGCCAAGCGACTCCCGCTCGGCTTCGGAGCGGAGCACGAAGGCGCCCTCGGCGACGAAGCGGTCGCCGGGAGCGAGGCCGTGGACGATCTCGACGCGCGCCGGACCGACTCGACCGGTCTCGACCGCGACGGCCCGGTACTCCATCGGTTCGTCGCCGGGAACGAAGACGTGGTCGACGCCGTCGATGGGCTGTACGGCGCCGACCGGCACCGACGTGCGGGAGGGACTCACGTCCGTGTCGGTCTCCACGTGCAGCGTCCCGAAGAGACCCGGCCGAAGCGGCCGCCCCTGCTCGGTCGCCTCGTTCGCGAGCACCATGCGGATGGGCAGCGTCCGGGTGTGCTCGTCGAGGGCCGGGCCGACGTAGTCGAGGGTGCCCGAGTGGGTCTCGCCAGGGACCGAGCGGAGGGTCAGCGTCGCGGATGCTCCGGGGCGAATGCCGCCGACGTCTTGGGCGAAGACGTCACCCATGACCCAGACCTCCGAGAGGTCGGCGACCTCGAAGAGCACCCGACCCGCCGGCGCGACCTCGCCGACCGTCGCGTGGCGTGTGAGGATCTCTCCGGCGATGGGGCTCCGGACCGTGGTGCGCCCGCCGCTGCCGCCGCCACCGTAGACGCGTGCCCGTTGGCCGAGCCCCTGGATGCGTGCGCGTGTCGACTCGAGCTCGCGCCGCGCTTCGTCGAGCGCCCGCTGCGCGCCGATCCCTTCGGCGACGAGCTGCTCCTGGCGGGCGAAGTGGGCCTCGGCCTCTCGAAGCGCGGCGCGGGCCTCCGCCATGGCCGCGCGGGTCTCGCCGAGCTCCACGCTGCGAAGCACCACCAGCACGTCACCGGCCTCGACCCGATCGCCGATGGAGACGTGCACCTCTTCGATGCGCCCCTCGACGATCGGCGAGATGTGCGCCGTTCGGTCCGGGTCGAGCTCGACCTCGGCCGGCACCTCGACCATGTGCGGGAGACCGCCCTCCGGCGCCTCGGCGATCACGATCCCCGAGCGTTCGGCCGCGTCCGGCCGAATGCGCACGACGCGATCGCCCTCGTGCTCGTGTTCCTCCTCGTGTTCGTCGTGGTCCTCGTGCTCGTCGTGTGTCTCCGACCCCCCGCATGCGAGGGCGAGGGCGAGGAGCGAGTGGATGATCCGCGTGCTCATCGGAGGTCCTCCAGCGAGGCGCCGAGGATCGTCTCGAGCGCGGCGACGGCGTTCACGTACGCCTGGTGAGCATCGAGGACCTCGACCCGAGCGCGCAGCAGTCGCTCGCGAGCGGCCAAGAGCGCCAGCAGATCGATCTCACCGAGCTCGAAGGCGCGGTCGAGCTTCGTCGTCGCCTCGTCGAGCGCCGGCACGAGCTCGGTTGCGACGAGTGCGGCGCGGTCGCGGGCACCGGAGGCCATCGCCGTGAGCTGCCGTACGCGGGGCGCGAGCCGCTGCTCCCATGCGCGCGCCTCGGCCTCTGCGATCGAGCGGTCGGTGGTCGCGCGGGCGCGCGCCGGTTGGTTCCGCTGCCAGAGCGGGAGCGGCAGCTGCAGTGTCCCCGCGAGCACCCACTCGCGCTGCCCGCCCGCGGGTGCGCCCTCGGCGGTGAGCTGAACGCCGACGATCGGGTCGGGGAGCACGTCGCGACGAGCGAGGAGCTCCCGGGCCTCCGCCTCGGCGGCTCGGGCACGAGCGACGACGAGCCGCGGCTGCGCGTCGAGGTGGTCGAGCAAGCGAGCGAGCGGCGGAAGCGCGGGCGGCGCGTCGAGGGTCGCCGCGGGTCGAGGGGGCTCCGGGCGATCCCAACCGATCAGCGCCCCGAGCTCCCAGCGACGGGACCGCGCCTCTGCCACCGCGGCGACCTCTGCCTGCCGAGCGCGAAGGTGCTCGACCGCCGCGAGCTGCGCATCCATCGGCGACCCCTCGCCGATCTCGGCGCGGCGAGTCGCGACGGTCACCACGTGAGCCTGCTGGGCGACGAGGGCCGCAGCGAGCTCGACCCGGGCCTCCGCCACCACCGTACGGCGGAAGGCGGTTCTCACTCGGCGGTGGACGTCCTGGCGGACGACCTCGCGCTCGGCCGACCAACGCTCCTCCGAGCGGTTCGCCACCGTGCGGCGGCGACGGCGCTGACCGCCGATCTCGATCTGCTGCCGGATGCCGACCTGCAGATCGAGGTCGCCCTGATCGCCGACGCGACGCTGGCCGAGCTGCGCCTGGATCTGCGGGTTCGCAGGCAAGAGCGGGTCGGCGCTCGCGCGAGCGACCTCGGCCTCTCCGAGCCGGGCTTCTGCCACCGCGAGCTCGGGCGAGCTGCGGTCGGCATATGCCAGGAGCGCGGTGAGGGTCTGGCCTGTGGCTGGGTCTTCGAATTGGGCCGCCCCGACGGAGGGCAGCTGGACGGATAGGCTCGCGAGCGCGAGCGCGGTGAACACACGGGACATGGTCGTCGCCTTGGGCGAAGGAGCGGAACGATCGCCGACCGAGCGTGACGCCGAGTCGACGGACGCGATCACCCATCCCGTCGTCCGGTGGGAGTCACCGGACGGACGAGGGCCGTGGGGTGATCCAGCTCAGGCTCGCGGCGGGCGCTCGAGGCCGTGCGCGTTCGCGCTCGCCACCCGCTGAGGGATGGCCGGCGCCTCGAGGAGCACGACGGTCGGCGTCGTGACGACACCGACCCGGATCGGAGCGGCGGCGAGCGAGACGCCGCCATGGCAATGGCAGAGGCCCTCGTGACCGCAGTCCTCGCACCCCGACTCGCCGTCGTGGTCCTCGGTGTGGTCGGCGCTCGCATCGACGTCGTGATGATCGTCGTGGAGCGTGTGGCCCTCGGCCAGCAGATGCGCCGCGTCTTCGAGCGCGCCCGGCAGACCCGGCACCAGGCCGAGCAGGAGCACCATCGATAGGAACGCGAGCCGCACGAGACCACGATGACGGCCCCGCGGGGCACGGTCAAGGTTGGCCGGCCACCGGCTCAGTCGTGGTGGGCGAGATCGCCGCTGGCGCGGTCCGGATCGGAGATCCTCCCGTCCTCGTCGACGTCGGCGAAGAGCCCGCTGGCGGCGAGGACGGCGGAACCCGCCGCGAGCTCGTCCAGCCGGACCACCCCATCCGGGTCTGGCGCCGCATCGAGCACCGCCGCGTTCTCGACGAGGGTCGCGAGGTCGAGCGCGAGAATGGTGCCTTCGCGGAGCACGAAGGGCGCCGGCGCACGGAGCTCCCAGGCCTCGATCGAGGCGATCCGGATCTCGACCGGTGCCCCGTCCGCGCGCTCTCCATGGATCCAGATCATCGCGCCCACGAGGGACTCCGGGACATCGTCCGCGGCCTCGGCTACCGCCAGCTCCACCCGCACCCCGCAAGCGTCGTCCGTGGCTGGGAGCTCACCGAGCGACGCGCCCGCGAGGAGACTGGCGACGCGGCCCTCGGCTCCCTGCTCGGTGCTGACGCGTGCGCAAACCTCGCCGGAGAGCACGCGCACCCCGGCGAACGAGACGAAGACCTGGTCGACCAAGACCGACGGCTCGTCCGCGGGGTCCGTCGAGGCCACGAGTGGCGCCGACGTGTACGAGTCGCCATCGAAGGGCGGATTGCCGGTCTCGGTGCCGGTGCAGGCGACGAGTGACAGACCGAGAAACAGCCAACCTGTCCGACGGCTGACGCTCACGGCTCCTCGCTCCTACGGCTCGAGAGCGGAAAGAGCTGCAGATTCACCTGGACCACCTGCTCCGGATCGTCCTCGAGCGCCGAGAGCTCGAGGAGCTCGCGGCGGAAGCGGCGAATCCGCTCCTTCAGCCGTCGCAACCCATCGGAGCCCACACAGAGTGTCAGCGAGCTGATGTCCCGATCGGCGCCGGTGAAGTTGTCGAGGGACGCCGATGCCTGGTCGAGCATGGCTCGATGATACGTGACGATGTGGACCCCGAACGCTTCGGGTCCCGTCGACACCAGTGGCTCGCCCTGGGCGACGCTCCCATCGTCCGCGCGAATCAGGAGGCCGATCCGTAAGAGCAGGTCGAGCCCGTCCGCCGCTTCCTCCGTGGTGATGCACGGGCGGAGGCGGCTGGCGATCCATTCCGCGTCGTCCTCGAAGTCCTCCCTCGCGACGAGCTCGCGGATGGCCGGAAGGAACCACTTCGAGTGGTAGTCGGCCTGCGCGACTTCGAGCTCGTGAGCGCTGCGATAGCGCCGTGAGCCGGTGAGCTTCCGGTAGCGGGCGGCCTTCTCGGTGGCGGTCTTCGCCTGGGCGAACGCCACGAGGTCGACGAAGAACTCGGCCTCCTCGCCGTCGAGACCACAGCCGGCCGCGAAGCGAGTCGCCATGCGCTGCGTCAGGTTGCGCTCGCCGTCGATCACGAGCTTGAGGTAGTTCGGGGACCGCAGCTTCGCGCGACGGCTGAACGATCGATAGGAGAACCCGCGGCCTCGAGCCTTCTGCTCCAAGTAGAAGTCCCGGAGGTACGCGCGGTAGTCCAGGTACTCGAAGATGTCGATCGCGCTACGGGCGGCCATGAGCTCTCAGCTGTCGCAGACCGGGTCGACCATACAGCAAGCTGCCGCGGTGGCGGCCGGATAGCAGTTGTCCGGCGTGCCGCAGTAGCAGTCGCCCGCCTCGCAGTAGCGGCGGTCCCCGTCCACCAACGGGTGTGTCCCCATGCAGGTGCCGCCGTCGGCGTCGCTCTCGCACACCGGCGTCCCGGCACAACACCCGGCGGCGTCGGCCGCGGCGAAGCAGGTGTCGACGTCCGCGCAATAGCAGTCCCCCGGCTCGCAGTAGCGACGGTCGCCTTCGACCAGCGGGTGCTCGCCGCTGCACTCCCCGCCGTCGCCGACGGTCGCGTCCGACATGCTCGTCATGTCCGCCGTGGGAGTCGTCGCGTCGGTCGAGCCGCCATCCATGGTCGGCGCGGCGCCATCCTCGGCGTAGCAGAATCCCTCGCGGAGAATGGGGTACTCCGGTGGGCAACTGCCGCCCCCGTCGTCACCGCACCCAGCCAAGAGCCACAACACACCGAAGCACCACCCGAGACCCTGTTTCATGGGTCCACCCTACCGACTCGCCGGCTCTCTCGGCACGCTCCCGCCCGTCTTTCCGTATACGTCAGAATACGTTCGCCGCGCCGACGCCAGACCAGCAGCAAGGCGAGGAGGAGCGCGGGCGTCGGCCGCGCTCGCTCGACGGAACACCCACTGCAACCGCCGCCGCCCACCGATGGAGCGCCGCCTGTCCCGGCGTCGTTCATCGGCACGGCGGGGAGCTCGTCGTCGGAACCGTCCAGGCTCAGGAGGAACGCCACGAGGTCCGAACGCTGGGCGTCACTCAGGTGGCTCGTTCGACCGTGCCGATCCTCGGTGTTCCGGTCGAGGACCCCGTCGAGGGTTGGCGCGCTGCCGTCGTGGAGGTAGGGCGCCGTGTCCCAGAGTCCGAGGAGCGTGGGCGTGTCCATCCCCTCGAGCGGTCCGCCGAGGCGCCCCCCGCTTCCGGCGCCCAGCGTGCCGACGTCGTGAAGCTCCGACCCACTATCGGTGAAACGCGGCGGTGCGTGGCAGGTGGCACAGGCGCTGCGTGGGTCGTGGAAGATCGCTTTGCCCCGGAGCGCCTCGGCGGTGAGCGAGCCATCGGCTGCACGGAACGGACTCCGGGGAACACGACCGAGCGAGCTCACGTACGCGGCCAGCGCGTCGAGCGCACGGCTGCGACCACCGTTCGGCTCACCCAAGGGCGGGTGCGGCGGGTCGCCGTCCCCGGCGAGCCCGGTGCCGCCGAAGCTCGCGACGATGTCGTTCTCGAAGTCCTGGACCTCGTCGAAGTTGGCGCTCCAGTGGAGCGGCCCGTGGGCGAGCCCCGCACGACCACGGAGATCGATGGTGTTCCGGAGGCCCTCGCCGAACTGGGTGAAGTCCCAGGTCCGTCCATCGTGGCCGCCGTCCGGGTGACACGACGCGCAGGCGATGTAGCTCTGATCCGAGTGCACGGGCGCGCGGCTGCGGTGGAAGAGCCGCTTGCCCTCCGCGACCAACGACGGGAGCGGCTCCTCGGTCACCGGGATCCGGTCGACCTCCACCGGCCCCCGCGAGTCGCCGAGATCGAGGACCACCACCGCTCGGGAGAGGCGCGCGTGCACGTACGCTCGGTCGCCCGCGGCGTTCAGCACGACCGACCCTGGGGCGTCGCCGACGTCGATGCGCGCTTCGAAGGGAAAGGCATCCGTCGAGGTCCGGTCGGCGTCCGCGAATCGAAGGAGGTCGTACACGGAGAGGCTCCCGGCGCCCTGGTGGGTGAGGTAGGCGAAGCGCCCGCGCGGGGAGAAGGCGATGCCGCTGACCGCGTCGGCGTCGTTGGTGTCCAGCCGCCCGCTCACGAGGTCCCCGCCGCTCGAGCGGTCGACCGGGAGGAGCACTCCACGGAGTCGGCTTCGCGTGTCGAGGGGCTCGCCAGAGACGAAGAGGCCGCGCCCGGTGTTCTGCTTGATGCCTCCCACCCACACGGTGTCTCCGCGAGGGTCGATGGCGATGGCAGCGAGGACGTTCGGGATGCCGCGGCCGGACGTCGACGTGTCCGGCCCCGGATCGACCGCGAGGGCGACCTCGGCGACGGTCCGCGGCGCGAGCTCGACCCGAACCACGCGGCCGAACTCGCCGGACGATCGCAGACTGGTGACCCACGCCTCCGCGCCGTTCCCATCGACCGCGACCGCGTGAGGGGCGATCTCGAGGGGAACCCGCTGGACATCGGCCCCGTCGACGATGGCCAGCGCACGCTCGCTCTCCAGCGCGACGAGCACACGGTCGCCGGAGAGCGAGACCAGCCCTCGCGCGCCGAGCCCCACCTCCGTGCGCGTGCGTACGTCGAGCGAATCGGCATCGACCCGGAGCAGCTCACCGCTCTCACAGGTCAGGTGGACGACACCATTCACGACGGCGAGCGAGGTCGGCGCCGCGCAGACAGACCGCTCGCGCACCGAGCCGTCGGAGAGTTCGAGACGCGACATCGAGCCGGAGTCCTCGTTGGCCACGAAGAGCGCCTGCGGGGTGAGAGCGATGGTCGCGCTCGCGCGCGCCAGAACGGCCGAGGGGGCAGGTACGACGCCGACCTCGACGCCAGCCACCGACTCCGACACGCCATCGCTGACGATCACGCGGATCGAATAGAGCCCGGCAGCGTCGTAGCCGTGAAGCACCACGGGTCCCTCGGCGACGGTGCCGTCGCCCAGCTCCCAGCGATAGGTGAGCGGCATCGGACCCTCGTCCGGGTCGATGCTGGCGCGCGCGTCGAGGGTCACGGACTCGCCGACGAGCGCCTCGACGGTTGAGGCGCTCACGCGCGCCCGGGGCGGGAAGTTCTGGGCGGCGGCGGGCGCGGTCACCGTCACGGCCAAGAACGTCACCGCACCCCACCATCCCGCGCCCCGCACCCGATCAGGGTGCCCAAGCGACCCGGCCCCGCCAAGCGTGAGCGCGGGGTTCGACGGCATTGGTGTATTCGACGGAATACGCCGCGCGTCCGTATACGAGCGAATACGGAACTTCGCGCGGGGAGGTGTAGAACGCGCGTTCGGGCGGGTATCTCTGAGCGCATGACCCGCATCGCTCTCCTCGCTTGCCTCTGCGCCCTCTTCGCTCCGTCCGCCCACGCGCAATGGGCAGGCTTCGTGGAGTCGAGCGACGCGCTGATGACCGATGTGTACTCGTTCAGCGGTTCGCGCGCGGGCCAGGTCAACTCGAACGAGAACTACTACGACGGTGACTTCGCCGACTTCGATGGAGACGGTCTGCCGGACCGCGCGCTCGGCTCGCGCTACGGACTCTTGCGCAACACCGGTGGCGCGCTGATGACACCCTACGCCGGCTACACCGGCTTCCTCCTGCGCGGGATGCCGGGCGCCAGCGGCTGGGGCGAGGACGCGTTCCAGTGGGCGGACGTGGACGGTGACGGCGACCTGGACAACTTCTCGGGCGGCAATGGGGAGCCGCTCACGCTCCAGCTCAACGAGGAAGGTCGCTTCCGCGTGGCGTGGCAGGAGCCGGTCAGCGCGCTGAACATCATCAACTTGGATCTCGAAGGGGACGGCGACGTCGACTTCGTGACCGCCCACGCCTTCTGCTCCGACGACGCCTGCGGTCACGGCTGCCCGGGCGGCGGCGCGGACTGCATGGTCGGGAGCTGGCCGCGCGCGTTCACGATCCTGGTGAACCAGGGCGGCGCCTCCTTCGACCGCGTGGACTCCGTCGCGCGAGGCCTACCGCCGGCGACGGACCTGATCATGGGGCTGGCGGCTGGCGACGTGGACGGCGACGGCGACCACGACCTGGTGTTCATCAACGGCAAGGACCGGCGGGTGAACCTGGCCATCAACGATGGCTCCGGTTCCTTCACGACCAGCTCGATCGACTTCGGCGTCCCGGTGCGGACCATCGGACCACTCAGCGGTGGGTTCCATCAGGGCATGAACCTGGGCGACGTCGATGGCGACGGTGACCTCGACATCGCCGTCGCGCTGGACCGTGACGTCGGCACGCATCCCGACGTGGGCCACGCGATCTTCGTCAACGACGGCTCCGGCGGGTTCACGGAGGCCAGCGCGACGGCCTTCGTGGTCAGCGGGGTCGACGCGATCTTGAGCGGCGGCAACGGGAAGCTCTTCGACGCCGACTACGACGGCGACCTCGACTTCGTCGCCTACCACCGGGAAGAGGGCCGGCTCGACTTCTTCGAGAACGACGGGGCCGGAGTCTTCACCTACCGAGCGGACCGGTCGGTCGACTTCGGCACCGGGCCGATCGCGATCGGCAACGACACGGACGTCATCGACCTCGATGGAGATGGCGCCGCCGACCTCTGGGTGGGCAGCGGCGGCGACCGGGTGCGCATCCTGCTCAACTCGTACGCACCCGCCGACGGGCTGCCCGCGGACATACCGCGTGGGGCATCGGTCAGCCCGGTCGAAAGTGGGCTCGAGCTGACCTGGAACGCTCCCGCGTTCGCGGCGACGGCCCGCTCCTACCGGGTGTACCGCGCTGCGTCGCCGGGGCTCCACCTGAGCGACCGCGCGCTGGTGGGGGTGGTGGGAACGCCCTTCCAAGACGAGGGGCTCAGCGATCCGGTGACGGAGGGGACGGTCTCGTTCCTCGACACCGATGTGACGCCAGGATCCACCTACTTCTACTCCGTCGTCCACGTGGGCACCGAGAACGACGCGAGCGAGCCCACGGCCGAGCTGGCGGCGACGGTGCCGGGGTCGGAGGCCGGAGACGGGCCGACGATCACCATCGTCTCTCCCACCCGCCAAGCTTGGAGCGTCGCTCCGAAGGTGGTCGTGCACTTCGCCGACGACGGCGCGGGCGTGGACCCGGCGTCGGTGCGGATCTCCTTCGACGCGCCGCTCGGGGGCGGCGCCCGACCGGCGAACGCCGACGTGAGCGACCTGGCCTACCGCTTGGACGAGCGGGTGGCGATCGTGCCGATGCCGAACGACCTGGCGCTCCCGCTCGATACGCTCGTCACGCTCACCGTCAACGCGTCCGACCGCGATGGGACCGCGTCGACGGCCACCCTGCCCTTCTTCGTCGGTGTCGCGTCGAGCACGCCGCCGACGGCGAGCTTCACCGCCGCGCCGTCGAGCGGCGCCGCGCCGCTCCCGGTGACCTTCGACGCCACGGCGAGCGGCGACTCGGATGGACGCGTGTTCGCGTGGGAGTGGTACTTCGGCGACGGGTCCACCGGGCTCGGCCGCGTGGTGGAGCACACCTATGCCTCCGGCGGCACCTTCGAGGTGACGCTGCGAGTGGTCGACAACGAGGGCGGTGTGCGCACGACCAGCCGCGAGGTCGTCGTCAGCGGTGAGCCCGCGGAGTGCGCGAGCGGCGAGACGCGTGTCTGCGGTGACACCACGAGCGCCGGCGTCGGCGTGTGCCGCGCGGGGAGCGAGGTCTGCGTCGGTGGACGCTGGGACGAGTGCGCCGGGGCAGTGGCGCCGGGGGTCGAGGTCTGCGGAAGCGGCGCGGACGAGGACTGCGACGGCGAGGTCGACGAAGGCGCGTGCGACATCGCCCCCGACGGCGGCGGCAGCTCGGTCGACGGTGGCCCGGATCGGGTCCCGGCGATGGGCGACGACGGCTGCGGCTGTGTCGCTCCGGGCGGCGGAGGAGCGCGGGGCTTGCCCGCCTTGCTTCTGCTGCTCGGCGCGCTGGGCTGGCGACGCCGAAGGTAGGGCTCAGGGAGCGGCGAGGATCCAGGCGCGGATGGCCGCGAGGCCGTCGGGGTCGACGACCTCGGTGCCTCGTGGCGGCATCTGATAGGCGTCGCGGCGACCCATCCGGATGGCGAGCTGTGATGCGTCCGGGTCCCCGGCGACCACGATGGCGTTCATGCCATCGATCGTGTGACTCGCCGTTCGATCGAGGGTGGTCGTCCACGCGGGGGCGGACCACGGATCGGTGACGCCGACGGGTAGCCGAAGGCGCATCGTGCGCATGGTCGCGAGCGGGTGGACGTCACCGTGGCAGTGGCCGCAGTTGCCGTGGAGGTAGCCGAGCGCCGACCGTTCGACGTCGCTGCCCGGTGGCTCCTCCCAGGGTGCGTCCGTGGGGAGCACGCCCCGATCGACCCAGTCGTCGAAGACGGATCGCTCGAGCTGGAGCGCGCCGACGCCGAGCACGAAGTCGCCGCCACCGCGGTGGCAGTCGCGGCAGGCCGCCGTGTCGGGGATGTCGTGGTCGGTGCCGAGCGCGTCGACCTCGCCGGCGGGGACCGGATCGGCGTCGCTGCCGTCCTCGCGGAAGCGGTAGGCGACGTACTGCCATTCGTCGCGCGAGGGGCCGGTCTTCCAGAGCAGGCGGGTCTCGACCGGACGCCCCTCGACGACGAACTCCTTGAAGAGGCGGGTGCCCTCCGGAAAGACCCAGTGGTCGGGGTCGCTGGTGTCGATGGTGCCGCCCGCGGGCAGGAGCAGGTGGCGCCGCTTCTCGGAGCCGTCGGACCAGAGCGGGTACCGAACGGAGTAGCTGAGCACGTCGCCCGCGATCGGACCGGTGACTCCCTCCGCATAAAGACCGGTCGCCGATAGCGTCGCCGGGAGCTCGGGCAGCGCTGCGCCCGCGTCGAATGTCGCTCCATCCTGGCCCGCGTCGAGCGCCGCCCCATCCTGGCCGGAGCCCGCGTCCGAGATCGTGGTGACGTCGTCACCGCACCCGGCGAAGAGGAGTACGAGGGCGATCCGAGGGCGCATGCGCTCAGCGTGCCACGAAATCGGCGCCCGCCAAGCGATCGCGAGGGCCGGCGGGCGGCCGCTTCATTGCGAGCTCAGTCGCCCGCGTCGAGCGTGTAGTCGACCACCCGGAACGGAGGCGCCGTCCCGCGCTCCACTGCTTCGAGCGCTCTCGCCAACGCCTCGGGGCTCGTCCCATCGGGATCGAAGACGGCCACCGCCGTCCCGCTCGCGAAACTGGTCTCCGCCGACAGGACGCCGGGCGTGGACTCGAGCGCCTGTTGGACCGCACCGGCGCAGCTCTCGCAGACCATTCCTTCGATGGTCAGGGTGGCGCGCTGGGCATCCGCGGGCAGCGGAGCCGACGTTTCCGAGGTCGCCGCCTCAGCCGAGTTCGACTCGGACGAGGCGCCTTCCTCGGGTTCCGCGCCGCAACCGAGCAGGAGCCCGGCCAGCAGCGAAGCTGCCGCGCGATTGTTCACGCCGCGCTACCGATGCCCGCCGCGCGGAGGCCCTCTTCGGTGGGCCCGGCGTTCGCGCAACAGGCCGCGAGGACGCCGTCGACCACGACCGCGGGCACCTGACGGATGCCGAGCGACTTCGCGCGACGGGCCACCTCGGCGTCGTTCATGTCGAGGATGCTGATTTCGCACGACCCGCACGCAATCTCGTTGACCAGGTCGATCGTCGCCTGACAGGCGGAGCAGCCAGCGCTGAACACTTCTACGATTCTCTTCTTACTCATGTGGGCTTCCTTTCGTTGTTTTCGCGGTGGGTGGGGTCTCGCTCTCGACCCCATCGACACCTTGCGGCCCGTACCCTGGTACGGAGTCAAGGCCGATCTCTCGAGGCGCTCGCCATCCACGGCCACGTGACTCGCCCCATGGCCAATGGGTGAGGGTGGCGGTGGACCAGGGACCTCGACCTACGAGCTCGGCCCACCCGCCTCGGGCCGTCGAACGACGGCGTCGGCCAGGCACGCATTGCACTTTGCTTCGCTCGCTTTCGACTTCGGCCACGCGTTCCAGGCACAGGCCGCGAAGAGCGTGGCCACGCCGAGGTAGGCAGCCGGCGAGGAGTCGAACGCGAATTTGCCCGCCAAGACGAGCGCCGCGCCGACCGACCCGACGAGAAGCGGCCCGAAGCCGCGACGAGCACGAGCGCGCCAGCCGAGCGCTAGAAGCAGGAGCAAGAGGAAGCCCGCGCTCAACGGGAGGAGCCAGCGGTCCTCCATCAAGAAGCCCAGCCCCAGCGCCCCCAGGACTCCGGCGTAAGCGGGCCAGCAGAACGGGCAGACGACCTTCGGCATGAGCGCGATCCCGAGACCCGGGAGTATCGCCGCGCGCGGCAGCCATCGCCGGGTGGGGGCCGCACTCGCGGGCGCATCCCCGCGATTGCGGTCAGCGGTAAGGGCCTCGGCGATCAGCGACACCGAAGGAACCCCGGAGCCATCGTAGCGGCGACAGCTTTGCGCAGCCGTGGGCAGGTCGCCGGCCACGTCCTGGCCGCCGACCAGTATGGTCGGTGAGCCGAAGGCACGGAACTCGGCAGGGGTCTCGGGGGCGCCCGACAGGTGCTCGGTCCAGCGCGGAGCGACGCCTGCACGAGAGAAGGCGCTCATCAGGTTGGCCCGAGCGGCCTTCACGTTGGGGCACTCGGGATCGTAGACGAAGTCGACGGACACGCTCACTTCGTCTCCGTGTCCATCGCGTCGAGGATCGGGCACTGGCTCGTGGGGCCCCGACCGCGGCACGCCTGGGCGAGCTCGGTGAGCGCTCCTTCGATGCGCGCGAGGTCGGCCATCTTCCGGCGCACGTTCTCCAGCTTCGCGTTGGCGAGGGTCCGCACGTCGGCACAGCTCCGGTCGGGGTCGACACGGATCTCGAGCAGCTCGCGGATTTCCCGGAGGGTGAAACCGAGCTGCTTGGCGCGGCGAATGAAGCGGACGCGCCGGATGGTCTGAGCGGGGTACTGCCGATAGCCCGACAGGCTCCGCGAGGGCTCTGGCACCAGACCCTTGCGCTCGTAGAAGCGGAGAGTCTCGACACCGACGCCGGCTTCGCTCGCCAGCTCCCCGATCGAGAGGGTGGTTCCGGTTTTCATGCGTGAAGTGTGAGCCCCGTACCATGGTACGGGGTCAAGGAAACTCTAGGGCACGCTGCCTTCCTGTGCACCGGCGGGGCTGGCGGAGCGCACCGCCTCCGTGCACGGTCCACCACATGAAGATCCCTCGAGTCGCGATCCTCTTCGTCCTCGCCACCACGGGCTGCTCCGTGTGTGATTCACGACGACCGGAGGCGTCGACCGCGGCCGACCCTTCGACGGGGGACCCCGGGGAGGCGTTCGACTGGCTCTCACTGGACCCGCCGGCGGGCGCCGGAGCGCTCGGTCTCGATCTTCGGGCCGACGGGGAGGGGGTGACGGCCACCTGGCTCGAGCCAGGCGAGGGAGAGAGCCACGCCATCCGGCTGGCGACGCTCGAGGGCGACCGGTGGAGCGAGGCGATCACGGTCGTGGAAGGCGACGATCTGATCGCGAACTGGGCGGACTTCCCGCGAAGTGCGAGGGGCGGCGACGACGCGCGCTACGTGCACGGGCTGCACCGCGCCGGTGAGAGTCCGTACGCGTACGAGATTCGTCTCTATCGCGTGGACGGTGGCCGAACCGAGTCCCTCGGGGTCGTCCATCGAGACGGGACGCCGACCGAGCACGGCTTCGTATCGATGGTCCCGACGAACGATGGCGTCCGGCTCTTCTGGCTCGATGGACGGGCGACGCCCGACGGCGGGGCGACCGCCGTCTACACCACCACCGTGGCGGAGACCATCGCTCCCGAAGAGCGGCTCGACGAGCGGGTCTGTGACTGCTGCCAGACGGACGCCGCGTTGGCCGGCGACGAGCCCCTGGTCGCCTACCGCGACCGCAGCGCCGACGAACACCGCGACATCGCGGTGGGGCGGGCGGGCGCGCGGATTTCGGTGAACGACGACGCCTGGCAGATCGCGGGCTGTCCCGTGAACGGACCGGCCCTCGCGGCGGACGGCGAGAAGGTCGCGGTCGCGTGGTTCACCGGCGCGGATGGTGGCTCGGTGCGGCTCGCGTTCAGCGACGACGGCGGCGCGAGCTTCGGCGAGCCCATCGTCGTGGACGGGGAGCAGCCGCCAGGGCGGGTGGACGTGGCGTCGGTGGACGACGGCGCCGTGGTGAGCTGGCTCGCGCGCGCCGGCGGACGCGGTGAGGTACGCGCGCGTTTCGTGGGCCTCGACGGCTCGCTCGGGGAGCCGACCGTCGTCGGCACGACGGACACCGCGCGGGCGAGCGGCTTCCCGGTCCTCGCGCGCGACGGCGACCGACTGCTGGTCGGTTTCCGTGACGGCGATCCGGCGAGCCTGCGGGTTCGGTCGTTGCCGATCGATCGGCTCTCGCGACAACCCGGCATCGAGACGCCGAGCGACCTCACGACGATGGTCGGTGAGGGCGAGGCGCTGCCCGAGGAGCTCGACCTGCTCGACGAAGAGGACGCGGCCGTGACCCTCGGATCGCTCGCGGAGGATGGCCCGTTGCTGGTCGCGTTCTTCGCGCGCTGGTGTCAGCCCTGTCGCCAGGAGATGGCCACCCTCGAAGCGGTGCGCGAAGCCAACGAGGATCTGTCGGTGGTGGCCGTGAGCCTCGACGAGGGACCGCACGGGCGGGCGGAGGGAACTGCGCGCCGCTGGGGCTTCGGAGGCCGAGTGCTGCGGGACGCGGGCGCCGCGACGGCGCTCGGCGTGCCGCCGCTCCCGGGTCTCTTCCTGGTCGCGGATGGACGGCTCCAAGCGGTCTGGCGCGGAGAAACGGTCGATCGCGACGCGGTCGAGCGAGCGCTCCGCGACTAGCGCGGCGCCGAGTAACCCACGAAATGCGGGGCCGTCCCTCTAAGAGTGAGCAAACTCACGACCATCTCTCGCCAACATACCCCTACCCCTGTATGTGTATTCACATGATGAACGAAGACACGAAGGCGCAGGTCACGAAGCGGCTCAAGCGAGCCGCGGGCCAGGTCAGTGGCATTCAGCGGATGGTCGAGGAGGACAGGTACTGCGTAGACGTGTTGCTGCAGATCGCCGCTGCAAGGGCGGCGCTCGCCAAGGCGGGTCAGCTGATGCTGGCCTCGCACCTCCAGACCTGCGTGAAGGGTGCGTTCGCGAGCACCGACGCAGAGGACAGACAAACCAAGATCGACGAGCTGATCCGGCTCTTCGAGAAGATGGGAGCGTGAGAGATGGGCGCGCACGAACACCAGGGCGGACATGGGTCTGCCGCACACGGGCACCACGTTCATTCGAAGCACGAGCACCACGACCACGGGCACTCCTGCTGTAGCCACGGTGGCCACGACACCACCGAGTCCACGGAGCTGAAGGACCCGGTCTGCGGGATGACGGTCACCGCGGACTCGAAGCACCACCACGAGCACGAGGGGCACACCCACTACTTCTGCTCGGCGGGCTGCAAGACGAAGTTCGCCGCCGACCCCGAGAAGTACCTCGGCGAGAAGCAGGCCGAGCCCGAGAACGTTCCCGAGGGGACCATCTACACCTGCCCGATGCATCCGGAGATCGAGCAGGTCGGTCCCGGCAGCTGCCCGAAGTGCGGCATGGCGCTCGAGCCGAAGACGGTGAGCCTCGACGATGGGCCCGACCCGGAGCTCGCCGACATGTGGCGGCGCTTCCTGGTCGCGACGGTGCTCGGCGTCCCGCTGCTCGCGGTGGCGATGCTCGACATGCTCCCGGGGAGTCCGATCTCGGCGCTGCTGCCGGGTGAGGGAACACGCGTGTACCTCGAGCTCGCGCTGGCGACGCCCATCTGTCTCTACGCGGCGTGGCCCTTCTACGTCCGCGCCGTGCAGTCGGTGAAGAACAAGAGCCCCAACATGTTCACGCTGATCGGACTCGGGGTGACCGTTGCCTACGGCTACAGTCTGGTCGCGGC
Source organism: Deltaproteobacteria bacterium (assembly GCA_017644045.1). Classification (GTDB taxonomy): domain Bacteria; phylum Myxococcota_A; class Polyangia; order Polyangiales; family Houyiibacteriaceae; genus UBA1660. The sequence goes on along the minus strand of JAEPMI010000003.1, from coordinate 118,752 downwards.
GTTGGCCCCAGGCCTCTTCCCCGACTCGTTCCGAGGCCACCATGGAGGCGTCGCGGTCTACTTCGAATCCGCTGGGGTGATCGTCGCGCTGATCCTCCTCGGCCAGGTACTGGAGCTGAGAGCCCGCAGCCAGACCGGGGCAGCGATCCGCGCCCTGCTGGGACTCGCCGCGAAGAGTGCCCGCGTCGTCGGTGACGACGGCGAAGAGCGCGACGTGCCGCTCGAGGATGTCCAGATCGGTGACCGGATCCGGGTGCGGCCGGGAGAGAAGATCCCCGTCGACGGGTCGGTCCTCGAAGGCTCTAGCAACGTGGACGAGTCGATGGTCACCGGCGAGCCGCTGCCGGTCGCCAAGAGCGAAGGCGACGAGGTCATCGGCTCCACGATCAACGGCACCGGCGGGCTGCTGATGAGGGCGGAGAAGGTCGGCTCGGACACCTTGCTCTCACGCATCGTGCAGATGGTCGCGGACGCGCAACGCAGCCGCGCCCCCATCCAGAAGCTGGCGGACGTGGTCAGCGGGTACTTCGTCCCGGCGGTGATCGTCATCGCGATCCTCACGTTCGTCGGCTGGTCGATCTGGGGTCCGGAGCCGGCCTTCACCTACGCGCTGGTCAACGCCGTGGCCGTCCTCATCATCGCGTGTCCATGTGCGCTCGGTCTGGCGACGCCGATGTCGATCATGGTCGCCACCGGCAAAGGCGCCTCGCTCGGCGTGCTCTTCAAGAACGCCGAGGCCATCGAGCGGCTCCGCGACGTCGACACCCTCGTGGTGGACAAGACCGGCACGCTCACCGAAGGTCGGCCGGCGCTGGTGAGCGTCGAGCCCGCCGAGGGGTTCGACGAGGCCACCCTGCTCGAGGCCGCCGGTGCGCTCGAGCGCGGGAGCGAGCACCCACTCGCCGAAGCGATCGTGCGCGGCGCCGAGGAGCGCGGCCACGACTTGGGCAAGGCGAACGACTTCGAGTCGGTCACCGGCAAGGGTGTCCGCGGCTCGGTCGGCGGCCGAGAGGTCGCCCTCGGCAACGCCGCGATGATGGAGGCCGAGGGCCTCGACCCGACGACCCTTCGAGAACGGGCCGAGGCGTTGCGCGCCGAAGGTCAGACGGTGATGTTCGTCGCCATCGACGGCGCGCTCGCGGGCCTGCTCGGTGTGGCGGATCCGATCAAGGAGAGCACGCCCGAGGCGATCGCCGCGCTCCACCAGCGGGGACTGAAGGTGGTGATGCTCACCGGCGACAGCGAGACCACCGCACGCGCCGTAGCGGAGAAGCTAGGTATCGACGAGGTCATCGCGGGTGTCCTGCCCGATCAGAAGGCCGCGAAGGTGCGAGCGCTCCAGGAGAACGGCGCCGTGGTGGCGATGGCCGGCGACGGCATCAACGACGCGCCGGCCCTGGCTCGCGCGGACGTGGGCATCGCGATGGGCACGGGCACGGACGTGGCGATGGAGAGCGCGACCGTGACCTTGGTCCAAGGCGACCTCCGCGGCATCGTCCGCGCCCTCGAGCTCTCGCGAAAGACGATGGCGAACATCAAGCAGAACCTCCTCTTCGCTTTCGGCTACAACTCGCTCGGCGTCCCGCTCGCGGCGGGGTTGCTCTACCCCGTCTTCGGTCTGTTGCTCAGCCCGATGTTCGCGGCGGCGGCCATGAGCCTCAGCTCGGTATCCGTCATCGCCAACTCGCTCCGACTCCGGCGGGCGGCCGTATGAGTCGAGCGATCGCGTTCGGATGGGCGCTCGGGCTGGTGGCCGCTTGCGCGCCCGCCGATCCCGGCTGGTCCAGCGAGCATCCCTCCAACCCTGCCGCACCGATCGGTGGCGAGGCGCCGGTCGCGGCCGTGCTCCGAGAGGAGCCGGCGCCCCCACCCACCGCGGGAGGCATGCACCACCACCATCGCGGCAGCGAGTCCCCCGAGCCAGAGGAGGATCACGATGCGATGTGAGCACCTCCTGATGGTCGCGCTCTTCGCGGTCGGTTGCGTCACACCGGAGGCGGCCACGCGCGGCGTTGGTCGGTGGAGCGTCGCACGGAGCGGCATCGAGGCCGAGCGGCGCGCGCCGAGCGAGATGGACGAGCTCCACCCCGCGGTCGCCGAGCGGCTCCGCGAGCCGCTCGACGCCGACGGAGCCGTGTCCATCGCGCTGCGGCAGAGCCCGGAGCTGCAGGCGCAGCTGGCGAAGGTCGACATCGCCGTCGCGGAGCTCTGGTCCGCGCGGCCACCGAACCCGGAGGTCGAGCTCGAAGCCCTGATGAACGACGGACAGGCGTCGGCGATCGAGATGGGGGCTGGGATCGACATCGGCGCCCTGCTGCGCATGCCGCTGCGCCGTCGCGCGGCGCAGGCTCAGCTCGACGCGGCCGAGCTCTCGGCCGCTGCCGACGTCCTCCGCTACGCCTACGACACCCGCGTCGCGTTCCATCGCCACCAGGCCGACCTGCAACTGGTGGAGCTCTACCGGACGGCGATGGAGACCTTCATCGCCGCGTGGGAGGCGGCCGAGAGCATGGCGGAAGCCGGCAACCTCCGGCAGCTCGACGTGGCTCAGAACCGAGCCGCGTACGAGCGCTCCCGGGTCGACGTCGCGCAGGCCGAGCTGAAGGCGCTGATGAGCCGGGAGGAGCTGCAGGTGCTGCTGGGACTCGACGGTCGCCAGACCGAGTGGCGGCCGATCGAGGGCTTCGCGGCGCCGGAGGCCGACCCGCCCGAGGTCGAAGCGCTCGAGCGGGTCGCGGTCGAACACAGTCTGGTGCTCGGGGCGCAGGAGCAGACCTTGCTCGCCTGGAGTCGTCAGGTCGGCGTGGAGCGAATGCGCGGCGCGATCCCCGAGGCCCACGCCGGACTCTTCGCGGAGCGCGAAGACGGCGAATGGTCCTTCGGGCCCGCGGCCGGGTTGGCGATCCCCGTGTTCGATCAGAACCAGGGAGGGATCGGACGAACGCGAGCGCAGCTCCGGATCGCGCAACACGAGCTCACGCAGAAGGCCATCCGCATCCGGTCGCTCGCACGACGGGCGCGGGCGTCATGGTTGAACGCGGCCGAGCGGGTGCGCTTCTACGACGAGACGCTGATGCCGGCTCGAGCGGCGGTACTGCAGGAGACCCTGCTCCAGTACAACGCGATGAACGTCGGCGTGTTCCAGCTGCTGCAAGCGCGGCGCGCGGTGATCGACACCGCGCGTGAGCGAGTCGAGGCGATGTTCGACCTGTGGCGCGCACGTGCGCAGGTCGAGCTGGTCGTCGCCGGTGGTGAGCCGCCGGCCATGGGTGGACCGGATGTGAGTGGTGAGGCGATGGGCACGGGAGGCGACGATGGCGGACATTGATGAACGAGCGAACGAGGGGCCGAAGCCCCGTGGCCTGAAGCGCCGGGACTTCCTCGGCGGCGCGGCGGTGGTGGGCGCAGCCCTCGCGCTCGAGCGACACGGGCAGGCGCAGCCGACGCCAGCGGCGTCACCTCGAGTCCGCGCGACCGAGGGCCCCGCCAGCGGTGACACCGACGACCGCTATCGCCCGGTGGTCACGCCCAACGGTTCCTCGCTGCCCTTCCGATGGGTCGACGGAGTGAAGGTGATGCACCTGCGGGCGGGAGCGGTGAGTCACGAGTTCACCGAAGGGCTGCGCGCCGAGTGCTGGGGCTACAACGGCTCCACACCCGGACCCACGATCGAAGCGGTCGAGGGCGACCGGCTCAGGATCTACGTGACCAACGGGCTCGGCGAGCCGACCACCGTGCACTGGCACGGCATTCTGCTCGAGGCGGGCATGGATGGAGTCGGCGGGCTGACGCAGCGACCGATCCGACCGGGGGAGACCTTCCGCTACGAGTTCACCGTCCGCGAGCCCGGGACCTTCATGTACCACCCGCACTGGGACGAGATGACCCAGATGGCGATGGGCATGATGGGGATGTTTGTGGTGCATCCGCGACGCGCGACCGGTTTCGTTCCCGATCGGGACTTCGCGATCATCCTCAGCGAGTGGAGCGTGCCGATCGGCGCGGCGCGACCGAACCCGCTGGAGATGGCCGACTTCAACGTGCTGACGATGAACTCCAAGGCGTTCCCGGGGACCGACCCGCTGGTGGCGAAGCAGGGTGACAAGGTCCGCATCCGATTCGGCAACTTGAGTGGCATCGACAACCACCCGATCCATCTACACGGCTATTCGTTCCGCATCGCCGGGAGCGATGGTGGTGCGTTCCCGCGCAGCGCGCAGCAGCCCCACACGACCGTGTTGGTGCCGACCGGCTCCACGCGCTGGGTGGAGTTCGAGGCGAACGCGCCCGGCGACTGGGCGATGCACTGTCACATGACCCACCACGTGATGAACCAGATGGGACACGGCGTCCCGAACATGGTCGGCGTGGCTGGTCAGGCGACGTTCGACCGCCGGATCGGTCGGTTGGTGCCGGGTTACATGCCGATGGGCCGCGAGGGCATGGCCGACATGGGCGAGATGGACATGCCGCAACCGCCCAACTCGATCCCGATGCGCGGCGGCCCCGGCGCCTTCGGCAACATCGACATGGGCGGCATGTTCACGATCCTCAAGGTCCGAGAGTCACTCGACAGCTATGACGACCCGGGCTGGTACGACCACCCCGACGGAACGCGCGCGCGACCGGCGACCGCCGCCGAGCTGCGCGCCGACGGCATCGAGGTCTGACGCGCGCTCGCTCCACGCCGCGCGCTACCGCTCGGCGTGGAGCCGAAGCTCCACCAGCATCCGGTCGTCGCCGTGGGTCACGATGATGGCGTCGGGATCGACCCCCGCGCTGATGCGCACGATCCCGGTCAGCACGCCGAGGATGTAGGTGCGGTAGAGTTCGTCGCCGTAGAAGGGGAAGCTGCCGTAGCGGATGCGGGTGAGCCCTCGCTGCTGCTCGATCTCGGTGGTGGCGGGGCCGCGCCGGATGATCCGCCAGAGCGTCGGGAGGCGCCGGAGCACGAAGGCGTTGGAGCTCATCTGCAGCACCAGTCGCGCGAACTTGTGGACGCCGAGGATCGTCAGCTCGGCGATCGCCTCCCGGTAGCGTTCTGGATCCCGGTCGCAGAAGACCTGGTTCAGTGCGTGGAGCATCGACTGGTGGACCTCCTCCGGGTGCCAGATCGAGGGCATCGGCTCGCGCACCTCGGCGGCGTGAGCCGCGGGCATGGCGTCGAGGAGGTCGGCGTAGGCCGACTCGCCGTGCTCGCGAACGAGCCACTCCCGGACCGTCACGAAGACGTTCCCCTTCACCAGGTGAGTGGGTTCGGACACGGTCATAGCTCGGTGAGGACGCGCTCGGCGGACTCGAGCGCGCCTTCCATGTAGCCGATGTGCTCGCGGGCGGTCTCGGTGCCCGCGAAGTGGATGCGGCCGTGGCGCTCGCGGAGGGTGGCAGCCAGGCCGGGGCCGTAGGTGAGCGCACCGGGCGCGGCGAGAGCGACCGGGCAGCCGCGAGACCAGGGCTCGGCGCCCCAGTCGATCATGCGGAGCGCGGTCGGGTGCCGTGCCTCTTCGCCGAGGGTGCGCGCGAGGGCGCCCAGGACGTGGCGTTCGCGGTCGGCCTCTTCGAGCCCCTGCAACGCATGGGCATCGCGACCGGCGACGAAGCCGACGAGCGCCGCCTGCGAGAGATCGTGCGCGCAGTCGTCGTAGACGATGGAGAGCGGCCCGTCCGACGACACCACCTCGCCCGAATAGCCTTGCTCCCGCCAGAAGGGCCGATCGTAGAGCGCGACGACCTTGATGGCGGCGCCCATGCCCCAGCGGGAGAGCGCGGCCATTCGCTCGGGCGGGAGCGGCGGATCGAAGCGGACCTTGGTCAGCAGCGGGGGTGGGAGCGTGAGGACGACGCGACGGGCGAGCAGCTCTCCGAAGGGACCGCTCGCGACGACGTGATCGTCGCCCTCGCGGAGCGCGTGCAGCGGACTGCCGAGGCGGAGGCGGACGGGGGTGCCTGCCGACGCGAGACCGGTGACGAGCGCCTGCGCGCCTTCGACGATGCGGTCCTGTTGAGCGGCGCCTTCCGCTTCGGCGAGCGCGAGGAAGCCGCCGCTGGCGTTGAGGTAGGCGAGAAAGTGGAGCGCGCTCATCTCGTCGGCTTCGGCACCGAAGATCGCGCGGAGCGCCGCGTCCATCACCGCACGGACGTCGGGGCTGGCTCCCCAACGGCGTCGGAAGGTGTCGAGGGTGGTCGCGTCGAGACGGGCCGCGTCGGGCGCGAGCTCGGGCGCGACCGGATCCACCTTCTTCATCTTCCGCTCCATGACCGTCAGGAGCAGCTGCATCTGCGCGAGGCCGAGAGGCGAGAGCGTCGGGATGTTCCCGCGGTAGGTGCGGATGCGGCCGTCGATCTCGAGCACCTTCGTGCCCTCGGTGAAGGTCGGGAAGCGCGTGAGCCCGAGCCGATCGATGAGTCGGTTGACCCGCGGTTGACCGGGACCGACCCACTGGCCGCCGATGTCGAGCTCGGCGGCTCCCAAGCGTTCGGTGTGCAGCCGTCCGCCGAGGCGGTCCCGCGCCTCGAGCACCACGACGTCCTGGCCGGCGTCCACCAGCGCGCGGGCCACGGCGAGGCCAGCGAGGCCGCCTCCGACGATGAGCGTGTCGAGCAAGGGAGGAGGATAGCGCGAAGTCAGAACTGGTCGGGGCGTGAGCCACGAGGCTCGGGGCGCTGACGCACCAGCAGGAGGAGCGGCAGGTAGAGCACGCTGGCGGCGACGGCGATGGAGAAGACCGGGACGTAGCCTTGCTGGTGCGCGAGCTCGCCAGCGAGCGGCCCGACCGGCAGCTTGCCGAGGACCTCGACGCTCGCGAGGAGGGTGAAGTGCGTCCCGCCGATCCGCGGGTCGACGCGTGACATCATGAAGGCGAACATCGCGGTGGTGAGCGCGCCTCCGAAGAAGTGCTCGGCGGAGGTGACGGCGATGACGACGCTCGGCCCGAGCTCTTCGTCGAGCGCGAGGAGGAGCTGACCGGCGAGGGGGATCACGCGGACGGCGGCCGTGATCGTCAACGCGCGGAGGAGACCGATGCGCGTGGCGAGCAGACCGCCGGCGACCGAGCCGACCAGCGAGAAGACCATGCCCCAGGTGCCGAGCCAGAGGCCGATCTGCGCGGCGCTGAAGCCCCGGTCCGTGAGGAAGGGCTTGAACATGGCGTCGGCGAAGCTCTCACCCAGCTTGTACGTGCCGACGACCATGAGCAGCGCCCAGACGGTCTTGCGCTGGAGAAGGCCGACGATGACGCGGAAGACGGACTCCCCTTCGGGGTCGGGATCGCTCTCGTCGGGGTCGGTGACCCGCGCCTCGAGCGGCTCTCGCTCGAACGCCGTGTAGGCGAAGACCGCGACGATGAGGCCTGCCATCGCGAGGAAGAGACCGTTCCACCCGATGCGGTCGCTGACCGCCACGAGGAGGCCGCCGCCGGTGAGCATGCCGAGCTTGAAGCCGACCACCTGCGCCGTGTTGCCGAGGCCGAGCTCGTCTTCGCGCAGGAGCGAGACCGCGAGGCCGTCGACGGCGATGTCCATGGTGGCCGCGAAGAGATTCGCCGCGAACACCAGGATCAGCAGCGGCGTGAGCTCCTGGGTGACCGCCAGGCCGAGGCAGGTGACGGCCAAGGCGAGCTGCATCGGGAGGATCCAGCTGCGACGGCGACCGAGCTTCGGGTGATGGAGCGCGTCGACGGCCGGCGCCCAGAGCACCTTGGCGAGCCAGGGGATCGCCAGGAGCGACGCCCAGCCGATGGCCCGCAGCGAGATGCCCTGTTCCCGCAGATAGATGGGCAGCGCCGACGCCTGGAAGCCGAAGGGCAGGCCCTGGACGAAGTAGAGGGCGAGGAGCCACGTGAGCTTGCGGGTGCGAGACATGCGGACCGGCGAGGTATGCTCTCTGGGATGACCTCTCCCGTCCAGCCGTCGCTCGCCGAGCTCGACGAGGCGCGCGCACGCATCGAGGGGAAGGTGCACCGGACCCCACTGCTCGGCTCGCGCGCGATCAGCGAGCGCGCCGGCGTGGAGGTGGTCTTCAAGTGCGAGAACCTCCAGCGGGCGGGCGCCTTCAAGGCGCGAGGCGCCACCAACGCCGTCTTCTCACTGGGCGGGGCGGACGCCGAGCGTGGGGTCTGCACCCACTCGAGCGGCAACCATGGACAGGCGTTGGCGCTCGCGGCGCAGCTGCGCGGCATTCGCTGTGTAGTGGTGATGCCGTCGAACGCGCCGAGCGTGAAGCGCGCCGCGGTCCTCAGCTATGGCGCCGAGGTCGTCGAATGCGCGCCGACGCTGGCCGCCCGCGAGTCGACGCTCGCCGAGGTCGCCGAGCGGACCGGGGCGACCTTCGTGCACCCCTACGAGGACCGGCGAGTGGTCGCGGGCCAGGCGAGCGCGGCGGCGGAGATCCTGGAGGACGACCCAGCGGTGGACACCATCGTGACGCCGGTCGGTGGCGGAGGCCTCTTCGCGGGGACCTCGCTCACGTGTCGGCACCGCAAGCCGACCGTCTCGGTGGTGGGCGCGGAGCCGGAGACGGTCGACGACGCGGCGCGGAGCCTCTCGAGCGGCACCCGCGCACCCGCCCCCACCGGGACGACCATCGCCGATGGCCTCCGAACGCAGCTCGGCGCCCTACCCTTCGCCATCCTCCGCACCGACGAGCGCTCGATCGTCACCGTGAGCGAGGCCGCGATCGCCGAGGCGATGCGCTTCTTCTGGGAGCGCGTGAAGCTCGTGATCGAGCCCTCATCGGCGGTACCGGTCGCTGCCGCGCTCGCCGGCACGTGGAGCGACCGCGGCCGGGTGGCGATCGTGCTCTCGGGTGGCAACGTGGACCTCGACCATCTCCCCTTCGGAACCAACGCATGAACCAGTTCGACCTGGGTCCCCCCGATCCCTACGACCAGCACGGCAGCGGCCACACGGAGCTCACCGATTTCGACAAGCTCGCCACGAACCTCGCGTGGTTCGGCGCGATCGTACTGGTCGCGATCCGCTTCCTGCTGGTCGACCCGGCGCGGACGACCTACGGCCCGCTCGACGAGAAGCTGCCGGGCCTCACGAAGCTGGTCTTCTCGCCCGGCTACACCGCGAGCGCGGCGCTGCTGATGATCTTCTGCGCCTGGTACGGGCGGAAGATGCGCCGGCTCTACGACTCGCGCTCGGCGAGCAACATCCTCTTCTTCGGGATCGTGGTCGCGGTCCTGGCGAACGGGCTGCTGATCTACGGGCTCTACGCGCCGGCGGGCGGAGCGTTGGATCACCTGTACGACGCGGGTAGTCGCTGAAGGCGAAGCGCCACAGGCGCGAGGCTTCACCTCGCCCTCACCCTACCCCTCACCCTCGCCCTCATCATCGCTGGCTTCTGACTCTTCAGGGAGAGGGTCAGGGCGAGGGTGAGGGTGAGGAAACTAGGTTCTTCGAACCTAGTTGATCCGAATGATCCGCATGATCGACATCCGGCCGCGCATCGCGGACGCGCGGCGCCGCGTGCGGCGACGGCGTCGCACCTGGCGCTCCCGGATCTCCTCCTCGATCACGAAGGTCTCGGAGCGAGCGCCGAGGGTGACCAGGGCGCGAGGGTTCTGCGGCTGCAGGTTGGGCTTGCCCTCGGTCGAGATGGTCACGCGATAGCGTGAGTTGGGCGCGCCTCGGAAGATGTGGTGGGCGACGCCCGAGCCGTCGGTGCGCGCGACCTCTTCGTCCTCGATCAGGATCGGTAGGTCGGGCTGGCCCGTGCGGACGACCAGCGCTGCCCAGCGCTCGAGGGGTGGGCACTCGAGGTTCATCTCGAGCGCACGGGGACCGGACTCCGGGTCCAGCGCTTGGAAGGTGGTCAGCACGAGCGATTTCGGCTGCTCTGGCTGCTGATGCCCCTCCGGACACTCGTAGGCGATCTGCATCATCGTACCGCTCGGACCTTCGAGGACCGCGCCGATCAGGCCGGTCGCGTCGCTCTGACCGAGCGCCTGTCCGTTCGCGCTCACGACGACGCCAGCGAGCGGAACGCCTGGGTCGGACTCGGCGGTGAAGGTCACCGCATGCCGCGGAATGATCTGCGGCGCGTCTTCGCCGCAGCCGAAAGCGGCCAGCAGGAGCATCGGCATCCAGCAGCGCTTCATCGGCTCTCTCCACGGCGGAGGATCGAGCGGAGGACCCGCACCATCTCCGAGTACTCGTCGTTGTCCTCGTACTCCTCTTCGAGCCAGAGGTAGTAGCCCAGCGCGTGGCGGTGGTCGTTGCGCGCGAGCACGTCGATCGCCAGCTTCTGGACGGCCCACGCGGAGCGCTTCGCCTTCTCGTCGTCGAGATCGAGCGGCTCCTCTTCGGTCGCGGCCTCGACGGCCTCGGCCGCTTCTTCCTCGGCCTTGGCGACCGCTTCGTCGATCGCCGCTTCGACCTCGTCGCGGAGCGCCGTTTCGCGGCGAGTCCGGGCCTCGGCCTGCTCGGCCGCTTCGGCGACGGCAGCCTCGCGAATCTGCTCCGCGACGACGCTCGCGTTCTGTGAGGCGTTGCGAGCGTTGGCCTGCTCGATGGCTTCGGCCTGCGAGGAGCGCCGAACGACCGAGGACCCGAGCACGATGACCGCGAGCAGGAGCGTGACGCCCGCGAGGATGAGCGTGCGCCGCGGTGGCAGCTCGAACTTCTTCTTGTCGTCCTGCGGCACCTGCGGCGGAAGCGCGAACTGGGAGCCGGTCTCGCTGACGCTCGCAGCCGGGGAGGCGGGCAGCACGTCGGTGGGGATCTGTCGCTGGCCGAGCGGCGCGCCCGGTCCCGTCATCAACGGTGAGGGCGGGGCGGCCGGGGGCACGGAGCTCGGCCGGAGGTCGATGCCGGCCGCCTCGGTGTCCAGGATCTGAGTCTTGAGCTCGCCGCCGAACTGGTTGGGCGTGCCTCCGATCATCGGGCGACCGAAGCCTTCGCCCACCACCAACGCCCCGTCGACCATCTGGGTCGCGTCGGAGTCGAGCGGCGGGAGCGACTCGAAGTCGGGCACCTGCATCAGGGCCGCGGTCGGGTCGTCGTCGGTGAAGGAGCTGGCGGCCGGGACGCGGGGTACGGCGGGGGCGCCGGGCATGGTCTCGCCGCGGTCCGGGATCGCCTCCATCGAGGTGTCCTGGCCTGCCGGAGGCATCGCGATTGTCTGCGAGGTCTCGATCAGGAACGCGGCGCGGCCGAACTCCACGCGCGACCGTCCGACCAGCTGGCGCCACGTGGTGACGCGCTCGCCGTCGACGGTGAGCTCGCCCATCGTCGGAGGCGAGACCCACAGCGACTGCCCGTCCCAGAAGAGCTCGAAGTGGTTCGGCGCGACGTCCTGCGCCTCGACGGTCCAACCGGCTTCGTCAGACGAACCGATGGTGATCCGTGCCTCCGGGACGTCGCTCGAGAGATCCCAGAGCCCGGCCCCCGATTGGCCTTGTGCGAGCTGGACGCGCGCCCACTGGCCAGGGCTCGGAACGGGGCCCACGCCTTCGCTCACGCGCTCGCTCCCTCGGCCGCGGCGGCTTCGGCGGCAGCGTAGATGGAGGGCGGCAGATCGAGGCCGAGCGCGCGCACCATCTCCATGCATCGAGGCTGCCGACCGGTGGCGACGAAGTCGCTGATGACGGTGCCGTCGGCTTCACGCCCCAGGTACTTCCGGATGAACACGTCCCCGAGCTGATAGCCCGTCTCGGGGTCGTAGCCCAGCACCTCGGTGATGTGCGTGACACAGCGGGAGCCATCGAGCAGGCGGGTGGTCTGGGTGATCATGTCGATCGCCGATGCGATCTGCGCTCGCATCGCGTGCAGCGGAATCTCCACGTCGCTCATCATCGCCATCGTCTCGAGACGGTTCAGCGTATCGATCGGATAGGTCGCGTGCACGGTCGACAGACAACCACCGTGACCAGAGGTCATCGCCTGGATGAGCTCGAGGGCCTCACCGGAGCGAATCTCACCGACCACGATGCGGTCGGGACGCATGCGGAGCGTCGCCTTGAAGAGGTCGCGAATGGTGACCTGGCCGCGACCTCGTGGGTCGGGCGGCTGGGCCTCCATCTGCACGACGTGGGGCATCTGCAGCTGCAGCTCGCGGGCATCCTCGATGACGACGACGCGCTCGGTCTCGCCGATGAAGGAGCTGAGACAGTTCAGGAGCGAGGTCTTCCCCGAGCCGGTACCGCCAGCGACGATGATGTTCTGCTTACAGGCCACCATCGCGTTCAGGAAGCTCGCGGCGTCGGGTGTCATCGACCCGAACTGCAGGAGCTTCTCGATGGTGAGGGTGTCCTTCGAGAAGCGACGAATCGCGACGCTCGGGCCGTCGGGTGACGCCGGCGGAATCACCGCCTCGACGCGGGAGCCATCCGGCAGGCGCGCTTCGAGGATCGGGTGCTGCTCGTTGAGCTGGCGACCGACGAACTGCGAGAGGTTCCGGAGCGCGCTCATGAGCGACTCGTGGGACGGGAACTTCGCGGTCGTCTTCGAGAGCCGACCCTTGCGCTCGATCCAGATCTCCTCGGGCCCGTTGATCATGACCTCGCTGACGCTCGCGTCGTCCAGGAAGGGCTTGATGGGCTCGAAGAAGCCGAGAATCGTCTGCTCGAAGATCTCGCGCGGGATGGTCACGAAGGGGTCGCCTCCTCGGTCGGCGTCGATTCGGGGGTCGGGTCCGGTTCCGCTTCCATGGGCGGCTCGGGGGGCCGATCGATGATGTGCTCGATGCGTCGGATGGGCTCGCGGGGCCGGAGCACGTTCCGCACCTCCGCGGCGTGAACGCCGTTGGGGGAGAGCTCGAGGTAGCGCCGGAGGTAGGCGTCGCCGGCCGCGGGGTCGTCGTGCTCCTCACGGTGGAGCATGCCCAGCAGGTAGTAGGCCGGCGGGTCGGTGGGCGCGTGCTCGATGACCTCCGTGAGGTGGGCCTCGGCGTCGTCGACGTTGCCGAGCCCGAGGTGGATCGAGGCGACCAGGGTGCGGAGCCGGAAGTCCTCCGGATGGTCCCGGAGGTGGGGCTCGGCGTAACTGAGGGCCTGGTTGAGCCGGCTGGCGGCGACGCAGATCTTGAGCAGCGACGGGAGGGCGCGCTCCACGGGGAAGCCACGCTCCATGGCGCCCTTCACGTACTGCTCGGCCCGGAGGAGATCCCCCGTCTGGGCGAGGTACATGCCGCGGTCGTAGAGCTCCTGCCCCTCGACGTTCGCGATCGGGTCCGGCATCGGCTGCCGAACCGCGGGCTCCGGCGGCACGCACGCACCGGCGAGCGCGGCGCAGACGAGCGCAACCGCGGGGGTACGACCCCGCCCGCGGGGGGCCCCTTCGCTGGTCATGCCGCGCACGGCCCCGATTCTGTACGACCGGGGCCCGCGGGTAAAGCGAAGCGTGTCGGCGAAGGCGACACGCCCCTCGCCCTATCCTTCACCCTGTTTCCTGCAATCCCCATCCCTCGAAGGGCGAGGGTGAGGGCGAGGGCTCGCCTTCGGCGATTCTACCCCTCTTCCTCGGCGGGGCGGTAGCGGGCGTTGGCCCGGACGATGCGAAGGACCCGGTCGAGCCAGCCGACGTAGGGGTCTTCCTCGGGCATGTCGCTGGTCAGGGCGTCGAGGGCTTCGGCTTCGCGCTCCGCGACGTCCCAGTCCTCGACCGAGAGGGCGTGGTGGAGGCGGAGCCGGATGGCCGCGAAGTCCGCGTCGACCTTCCCCTGCATCGCCTGCCGCGACTCCTCCATGACCTCGGCGCGCTCGGAGTTGCCGGCCTGCTCGTAACAGGCCTTGGCCTGGGCGTAGAGCATCACCGCCTGGACACCGTCCTGGGGATCGTAGCTGTAGCGATCGCCGCGGCTGTGGGCGGCGTACTCGAGGCGCTCGGCGGCGCTCGCCGCGTCGTCGTCGTCGCAGGTGGTCGGCAGCGAGGCGAAGAGATCGGGGGGCTCGATGCCCTCACCGCTCGGGAGCGACTCCTGGCCCGGCTTGAGGAACATGACGGCGACCACCGCGGCGATGGCGACACCGCCGAGGATCACGACCTTGCTCGGGCCCTCACCACCGCCCTTCGACGGCTTCTTGTTGGTGAGCTTGATGCGGACCGAGCCGATGGTGAGCTCGGAGTTCCACGGGACCATCCCGCTCTCGAAGGGCTTGCCCTTCATCTTGGTCGGCGTCCGCGCGCCCTGCGAGGTGCTGACCCAACAGCCCTCCTTGCCGCGCGGCGCGATCAGCAGGTGCTCGAGCTCGAGCTCACCGCTGGTGGGCAGCGAAATGCCGGCGGTGCCGGACTTGCCGAGGGTGACCTGGGCCCCCTCGATGGGAAAGCGGTCCTTGCGACCATCTTCGTGAACGACTTCGACGTACGCATCCATGACTAGTGTCCCGGCCCCGATGTCGTTGCGACAATCGTCGAGTCATCGGACCGTGAATCAAGGACCGACGACGAGGAATACTTTACGTATTTTGAGAAGGAGAGACGCAGAGTCATGGTTCGAGGGCCGGCGAGTGGTGTGACAGACGTCGGGGACGGGACACTAGAATCCCGACGAGGTGAAGCGGACGGCGAACGGCCCCATCAGCAGCAGGATGATGGTGACGAACATCAGCATCAGCGGTCCCATCATCATCAGACCCGCCTTCGCCGCCGCCTCTTCCGCGGCCACGCTGCGCCGCATGCGCAGCATCCGCGCCTGAATCACGAGGACCTCGCTGAGGGGCGTGCCCTTGGCCTCGGCCTGGACGACCGTGCCGACGAAGTCCTTCACGGCCTCGGTCGGGACTCGCTCGGCGAAGCCCTCGAGCGCCTTGCGGCGGGTGTGACCGAGGTCGAGTTCCTGGAGGATGCGGCCGACCTCCTCGACGATGGCAGCGTCGCGGCTCGCCGACTTGTCCACGATCTGGCGAAGCGCACCCGGGAAGTCGAGGCCGGCGCCCATGCAGAGCGCGGCGAGGTCGATCGCACCCGGCAGCGCCCGGTTGATCTCCTTCATCCGCTCCTTCGCCTCGCCCTGGATGCGCGTGTACGGGTACACGCCGCCCAGGATGCCGAGGACCATCATCATGATGACCGGCAGGTCGAGGAGCGCGACCGAGAGGGCGCCGACGCCGGCGAAGCCGAGGGCCGCCAGGAGGGTCAGCGCCATGAAGTCGTTGGCGTCGAGGCCGAGCCACTCACCGGCGTAGTGCAGCTCGTCCTGGATGCGGGCGCGGAACTTGGGGGCGGGGATGCCCTTCATCCAACCGGCGACCTGACGAACCGCCGGCTCACACTTGGCGAAGAGCCCGCCCTCGTCGAGCGCGCGTTGACGCTTCAGGCCGCGGAGGCCGAGCTCCGGCCGCTCGGCGGCCGGGTTCCGCCCGAGGATGAACGCGACGATGAAGAGTCCCACCGCGACCAGGATGATGGCGCCGTATCCGATCATGGGAGTCATGTCAGATGCCCCTCCATCAGATGTCCACCGAGAGGATGTTGCGGGCCCACACGAGGGCGGCGGCGTAGCAGCCGGTCGCCATCGCGACGATGATGTTGCCGATGAAGTTCTCGGTCAGCGAGCTGAACCACGCCGGGTCCATCCAGGCCAGGAGGAGGACGAGGCCCCAGGGCAGCGCCCCGAGCACCCAGACCTGACCCTTGCCCTCGGCCGTCTTGGTCCGGACCACGCCCTCGAGGCGAGCCATCTCGCGGAGCGAGGCGGCGCTGGTCTCGAGGATCTTGGGCAGGTCACCACCCGTCTGACGAGCGACGACGAGCATGGCCAGCGCGCCCGAGACGATCGGGCTGCCGATGCGCTCCGAGGCGTTGAGGATCGCCTGGTCGAGCGGCGTACCGAGCTGGTTCTCCTTCACCAGGAGATCGAGCTCGTCGCGCATGGGGGGCTGGACCAGGTTCACCGTGGAGTTGAGCGCCTCACCGATGGCGGGGGTCGCCTTGAGCGCGTTGGCGAGCATGAGCAGCCAGCCGTCGAGCTGCATCTCCAGCTTCTCGACCTTCTGCTGGCGCTGCCTCTTCAGCGAGACGCGGGGGTAGATACCCACGATGAAGATGCCCGCGACGAAGAGGATGTTGCCGGTCAGCGCCCAGAGCGCGAGGACCGCGGCCAGGCCGAACATCTGCATCCGAACGATCTCTTCGGCGCTGCGCTTGAGAAGCAGGAAGCGGACCTCTTCGTGGATCGACGCGACGTAGCGGTCGTAGGCCGCGCGGACCGGGCTGTTCGGTGTGGCGGTCGCGATGATCACGGCCGCGCCTGCCCCGAGCGCGAGCATCACGATCCCGAGCCATCCGGCGGCTCTGCTGGCGAGGAAATCGTCCATGGTGACTAGATGAACTGGCCTCCATCGCGGACGAGGCCATGGGTGATGAACTCGTCGATGAAGGAGGGGAGGTAGCCGCTGGCGCGGTACTCGCCCCTGATCTTGCCATTGGCGTCGGTGCTGAGTCGATGGAACGAGAAGATGTCGTTCAGCACGAAGTCGCCTTCGTCGTCGAGGCCGCTGATCTCCGTGATGGCGGAGACCCGGCGCGAGCCGTCGCTGAAGCGGGACTGCTGGACCACGAGGTGAACGCTACCCGAGATCTGCTCGCGGATCGCGCGGGAGGGGAGATCGAGGCCGGCCATCAGGCAGAGGGTCTCGAGGCGGCTCATCGCCTCGCGCGGACTGTTGGCGTGGGTCGTGGTCATCGACCCCTCGTGACCGGTGTTCATGGCCTGGAGCATGTCGAGGGCCTCGCCACCGCGACACTCACCGACGACGATGCGGTCGGGACGCATACGCAGGGCGTTCTTCACGAGGTCGCGGATCGAGTACTCGCCCTTCCCCTCCATATTGGCGGGGCGGGTCTCGAGCGAGACCACGTGGGGCTGCTCGAGGCGGAGCTCGGCGGCGTCCTCGATGGTGACCACGCGCTCGCGACCGGGGATGGCGGCCGAGAGCACGTTGAGGAGGGTCGTCTTACCGGAGCCGGTACCGCCGGAGATGACGATGTTCTTCCGGATGCGCACCGCGCGCTCCAGGAAGTCCGCCATCCGCTGGGTCATCGAGTCGAACCTGACCAGGTCGCTGATCTGCAGCGGGTTCTTCTGGAACTTACGGATCGTGATGCAGGCGCCGTTGATGGCGAGCGGCCGGATGACCGCGTTCACGCGTGAGCCGTCCTTGAGGCGGGCGTCGACCAGCGGCGTCGACTCGTCGATGCGGCGACCGAGCGGCGTGACGATGCGCTCGATGACCGCGCGGGCCGACTCGTCATCGGTGAAGCGGAGGTCGGTGGGGCGGATCTTGCCGCTCTTCTCCACGTAGATCTTGTAGGGGTGCACCACCATGATCTCCGAGACGTCCTCGTCGGAGAGCAGGCGCTCGAGCGGACCGAGCCCGAGGGCCTCGTCGGCCATCTCGCGCATGAACTGGTCGCGGTCGCAGTCGGGCGGCAGGTCGTGCTGGAGCTGCTGGAGGATGCGCGCCAGGGCCGTGAGGACCTTCGGACGCATCGCGTCGTCGCCCATCTGAGAGCGGTCGAGGCTGGCCAGGTCGAGGTGGTCGAGCAGCATCCGGTGCACGCGACGCCGGAGCTCGGCGGCGATGTTGGCGGTGCCACCGGCGATGCGCAGCACCTCTTCGTCGTCCGGCATGGACGACTCGCGCGGCGCTGGCTCGGACGACTCGTCCACCAGCTCCGTGAGGTGACCGCCACCGCCGTTGGGCGGCGGAGGTGGCGGTGCCGGCTTCTTGTCGCCCCCGCTGTCGAGGCGCTTGAGCCGGACCAGGTAGGGCCCGATCCGGAGCGGGATGTTCGGCGGCGTGTCGACCTTGGAACGCTTCACCCGCTGGTTGCCCATCAAGGTGCCGTTCGCCGACTGGTCGGTGAGCTTGAACCCGCGCTGGGAAGGCTCGACGACCAGGTGGCGACGGCTCACCTCGGGGCTCGGGAGCACTACGTGGCAGCTCGGGTCTCGCCCGATCACGATGGGCCCCGAAGCGCGGATGGGCAGCTCCTCGACGGTCCCGTCGGGGAGCTCGATGGAGAGGAGGACGCCGCCGCTCACCACCCGGCTCCCTTCACGCCGATGCGCTCGAGTTCATACCGACCGTCGACGGCTCAGTCGCCGTCGTCCTCCGTGGCCGGACGCACCGGAGTGGCGGCGCCGCGGCTCGTGCGGGGGTGGTCGAGAATGTCGACCTCGTCGATGTCTCCGTCGTAGTCCTCGTAGTAGCGGATGAGCTCCTCGATGCGGTTCCGCTGAGTGAGCGGCACCGCGTCGACCACGCTGGGTACGATGAACATGAGACCCTCGCTCGCCTCGTAGCGCCGCGAGTGGGTGCCGAAGAGGGCGCCGAGGATCGGGATCTGGCTCAGACCGGGGAGACCGGTGCGGGAGCGCGTCTCCGACTGGGCGATGAAGCCGCCGAGCACGATGGACTCACCGAGGCCGAGGTTGACGTTGGTCGTGACGCTCTGGGTCGTGAGACCGGGAACGCCCGTGCCGCGGTCGTCGGCCAGGTCCGCGATCTCCGCGGTGATCTGGAGCTCGATGCGCTGCGTCTCGGGGTCGAAGCGCGGCAGACAGGTGAGCTTGGTGCCGAAGTCGATCTGCTGGAGGGTGCCCTGGATACCGCTTTGCACCTGCACGTTGAGCTGACCGCCCGCGTTGAACTCGGCCTGGACCCCGTTGGCGGTGATGAGCGCCGCCTGGCGGTAGACGCGAGCCCAGCCGTTGGCCTGGGCGATGTCGATGCGCGGGAGGATGGCGTTGTGCACGAGCTGCAGGCGGGTGCCGTGCTCGATGGGCTCGACCACGCCGCCGGTTACGCCGCGGTCGTAGTTGAACGTGGTGCGGAGCTCGCTGTCGTTGCCGCCGATCGAGCCGGGGAAGCCGATGCCGATCGCGTGGCTGTAGGTGTCCTCGACGCGCACGAAGTAGAGGTCGAGGCGGATGTTCTCGCGCTGACCGACGCCGGGGCCGGCCGCGGCGGCGGGCTGGCTGTCGTCGATGACCTCGATGCGGTACTGCACCTGGGTCCCATCCTCCATGATGAGGAGGAGGGAGGTGGAGCCGACCCGCTGGCCGACGATGATGAAGCGATCCTGTCGGTCGGTGAGTCGAACGTCGGCGACGCCCCGGACGCCCTCGGAGTAGCTCTGGACGCCCGCCGCGGAGACGCTCGTCTGCTCTCCGACCTTGACCGTCACCTCGCGGGAGTCCTGCGCGGCCGCGGGCGCGGCCAGGGAAAGGCAGAGACCCGCGAGCAGCAACGGGACGAGCAACCCGGCTCGCGCTCGGTCAATCGATCCGTTCAATGCTCGGCTCCGTTTCTCGGGGTTGGCGTCGCTGAATCCGGCGGCGCTGCTCGGGTTCGATGAGGTCGTTGTCCGTGGTCTCCCCGAGGTCCTCGACCAGCTCGATGTCTTCGGGGTTACGGAGGGTCAGCTCGAGCTGACCGCGGGTGCGAGCGTGGGCCAGCAGCGTGGCCTGCTCCATCGTCACGGCGACGCTGACGTCGCGGGTTCGCCGCTCGTCTTCCTCGCCATCGTCGCCACCGGTGTCCTCACCGACCGCGAGCACGAGCACGTTCTGCAGGAGCGTGATGGTGACCATCTCGTCCTCGGTACCCGGGCGCTGGGAGGTGAAGAGCACGTCGACGCGATCTCCAGGGCGGAGCAGATCCACGATGGCGCTCGACCGACCGACCGCGATGGTCAGAGCGCGCATCCCCTCTCGGAGGAGGTTCGACAGGTCACGGCGGCCGTCGAAGGCGGTCGCCAGGTCGGTCCAGAGCAGGGACTGGTTCGCCCGCAGCGAGGTCGCCAGCCGAATGCCCATCACCTTGTCGCGGTCGGACGCCAGGATGTGGCGGTCCTCGACATAGCGTTGGGGCACTGGCCGAACCGCCATCCGGTCGGCGGTCAGCGGCTCACCGATGGCGAGATCGCTCGTCACCATCAGTACCTCGACGGGTGTCCCACCGGACACTTCGTGTTCGTAGCGGCGCATGTAGAAGAAGAGAAGGGCAACGCCCAACCCTGCAACCACGATCCCCGCGATCAGAGCCTTACGGTTCATGTCTCCTCGGGCCTCGGGTGGAGCCTACCACCGATCCCCACCCATGTGGGCGATCGATCTGGCGACGGCCGATACGTCTCAGGGCTCTTCGTCAGAGGTCAGGATGGAAGTGGTGGTCTCGCCCTGGTCGGACTCGCCGAAGACGAGCGTCACGAGGCGCTCGCCCTTTTCCCACACGCTGGTGTAGGTGCCGTCGACCTGGACCCGCTCGCCGTCCCGGAGCTGGACCTGCTCCCAGCCACGCTGGGGCATCAGCTCGCTCCGGTACGCCTCTTCGGTGGCCTCGGCAGAGCTGCCGCCGCCGTCGGTGTAGACGAACATCCCGTAGGGCTTGCCCTCTTCCCAGGCGCTCAGGAGCCGGCGGGCCCCCGGCGGGCGGGCGATGTCCTCGGGGTCACGGCCCGGGGCGTCCCCCTCGGTCGGGAACATCTCGTAGATGTTGACCGGGTGGTCACTGAAGACGGTCACGAAGAAGGTCTCGTCGTT
Source organism: Deltaproteobacteria bacterium (assembly GCA_017644045.1). GTDB lineage: Bacteria > Myxococcota_A > Polyangia > Polyangiales > Houyiibacteriaceae > UBA1660. Next base: position 98,258 of record JAEPMI010000003.1, on the reverse strand, counting down.
CTCCACCCGCTGGGCGAAGAGGTAGCGCATGTGGCCGACGTCGGCGATGTCACCGGTGCGGATGAACTCGCCGACCCGGTTGATGATGGCCTCGTGGTCCTGCTGCTGGTCGCCCATGTCGAGGCAGGCCACGTAGCCGCGCTGGCTGGTGTCGAAGCGCATCGTGCCGTCGAGCTCGTTCGGGTCGAGGCCTTCGAGGCGCGGCTCGCGGACCATCAGCTCCTCGAGCTGCTCGGCGAGGCGACCGTCGCGCTCCTGGCAGCGGCCCTCGAAGTAGTCGAGCACCTCGGCCATCGGCTTGTCGGTGCGGGACGTCCGGAACTGGATGGGTGCCCCGTTGAAGTTCATCTGGCGGAGCCGGCCCGTGTCGGCGTCGGGCATCTGCATCATCTCGGCCCCGAGGCCGAGCATGATCTCCTGCACCTCGGCTTCGACCCGGTTCGCCGCCCAGACCACGGCGACGACCCACGCGAAGACCACGAAGGCCGCGACCCGAAGCAGCTTCGGGATGAGGCGGACGGTACGACGGAAGAAGCCTTCCCGGGGCTTGCGATCGCTCATGAGCACATGCCTCCGAGGAACGATGGGACGCTGCCCGCGATCGTCTCGACCAGATCACAGAACGCGCGTTTCAGCATCATGCTGATCGTCTTCCGCTCCGTGTTGCACATGACCATGTAGTCGGCGGTGGACGTGCCTGTCCCTCCACCGAACGCCCCGGGGATGTCGTAGTTGGAGGACGCCGGGCTCGGGACGTGGGGCACGCCGAAGAAGTCGCTGAGGAAATCGCCGACCACGGGGATGCTCGACGCCGTGTCCATCCAACCGAGAAGGGTCGTGACCACGCCGCCGCCGTCGAAACGGTCGGCGCCGTCGGGGTCGCTGCTCTCCTCGCACTCGGACGGCGTGTTCGCGGCTTCCCAGGCCACGCGACGCACCTCGTTCATGGCCTCGAGCTTCGAGGAGCCAGCGCCCATGATCAGGTAGTTGCCCCAGAGGATGGTGATCAGCACCGGCAACACGATCACGGCCTCCGCGTAGGCGGCGCCGCGCGTGTCCCTCAGGAGGGACAGCCAGGAACGCTTCGTCTGCTTGGGGTCGAGGCTCATGTCAGTGCAGGAAGAACTCGTCGAGGGCACCGCCCACCGAGCTCAGGAAGTTGTTGAAGCCAGAGCAGTCCGTGCCCTGCGAACCGCAGGACTGGTTGGCGGCGGCGCCGTTGGAGAAGGCGATGCGGCGGAGGCGGGCGCGCCAGGCCATGTCCCACATCCACTCGACGCGACCGCGGTCGAGCGAGTGCTCCCAGCGGCTGTCGTGCCAGTCCTCGTCCTGGTCCCAGTAGAACTCGGCTTGGGCGAGGCTGAGTCGGGCGACGGCCTGCGCGGCGTCGGCGACCCCGTTGGCTTCGTCGTCACCCCACGCGGCGATCCGGACGCCTTCGCGACCGATCCCAGGAGGCGCTTCGCCGAACACGACGGTGCGCATCTGGAAGTCCTGGTCGCCCAGCATGAGCTCACCGGCGTCACCCTCACGGTCGGGGCAGGTGGTCGAGAAGAGCGTGGCGCCGCGACCGAAGCGGCAGACCTGCTTGGGCGGCTTCCACGAGCCCTCGGCGGGCCGGGTCACGGCGTCACCATCCACGCAGATCTGGTCGTTCTTCACGCAGCTGTAGATCTCGGAGGTCATCGTGACCGCGGCCCAGTGGCGGTTCTCCTCCGCGCCGGCGTTCAGCGAGTTGATCGCCGACTCGATGGTGCTCGGGAGCTCGGTCGTGCACGCGATCCGGTAGGCGGGGTCCGCGAAGCTCGAGCCGAAGACCGTCGGCGGCTTGGTGCCCCAGTCGTCCGGCGTCGTGTAGGCACAGCCCGCATCCCACGGGTAGCGGAGCGAGCCATCCGAGTGGGTCGCGGTCGAGGACAGCGGGCCGAAGCTCCCGCCGAAGCCGCGGCAGCCGGGCGGCGCCGAGCTGCTCTCGGCGACGGTGTAGTTGCGGTCCGCGCGGACGCGGTCGTCGCCGGGATCGAGGGCCGCCGAGCGGATGGTGCAGGTGGTGCCGTCGGGCGAGCTCTCACCCCACCACACGATGAAACGGCGCTCGGTGGCGTACTGGTACTTCTCGACGTCGCCGGTGCTGCACTGGCTCCGCGCCCGGTTGACGCGCTGGGTGCAGAGCGGGCGGGAATCGACCGTCGAGTAAGAGCCGCTGTCGGGCGTCGACTCGGTCTCGGTCTCGGTGCGACGCGCCGGGTCCTGACAGCCCTCGAAGGTGATCTCGGTGACGCCGCACGAACCGTCGGTGTCGCTGATGTGCTCGGGCGGGCAGTAGTTCGGACCGCTGACGTTGTTGGTCTGGACCGAGTCGTGACAGATCTGGGCCAGCGCGTTGTCGCAGGCCGCGGTGCCGGCACCGCCCGAACAAGGCGCACATCTCCCGACGCCTGCGGAGTCGCCCTGACACTGGTCAGCGCACGCTTGGGTGTCCGGGTCCTGCGGATACGCCTTCTCCTGGTCGAAGCAGGGTGGGTCGCCCGGGTCCCCCGAGCCGCAGTAGACCGCGGTGAAGTAATCGTAGAGCCCGCCGACGGCGCCGCCGATGAAGTCGGCGACCTTTCCACCGATGACCGGGATGATCCGGAAGGGCTCGGAGACGAGGCTGGTCGCGAAGGGCTTACCCCGGTCGCAGGTCTCCTTGAAGGTGTGGTCCTCCACCGGGAGCGTCGCGTAGACGGGGAAGGCCACGCCCACCGTGGCGGGGGGTTGGAAGGGCCCCTCGGCCACCGCTTGGTAGGAGCGCGCCTGACCGATCACGGGCCACGCGTAAGAGATCGCGTTCTGCCCGGTGTGGCAGACGCTGACGATGTTCTGCGCGATGTCCTCGATGCGGTTCGTGATGTTCCGGACCGTCGACTCGGCGGTCTTCAGCCACGCGACCGCGGGCGCCGTACACCCACCACAGAAGATGCCCACCACCGCCGCGATCGCGAAGGCCGCGGTGATGATCAGCTGGATCATCCGGAGCATGATCACGATGGCGACCACGATCGCCATGATGAGGTTCAGCAGGACGATCAGGTTCATCCCGCGGGCGTTGGTCACCGCGGCCGCGAAGGCGCCGGTGTCCGACGCGTCCTGCATGTGCTCGCGGAAGAGGATGTTGTCGGTGAGACCGACCAGGTAATAGAGCATCCCCACGAGGAAGACACACATGAAGAGGCCCATGAGCAGCACGGCGCCGCTCTTGTCCGCGAGGAGCGACGGGCGCTCTTCGGGCGGCTCTTCCGTGGCTCGAGGGCCGGAGCTCGTCTGCGCGAGCAAGCGATGGATCAGAGCCATCAGCCGCCCTCCCGCTCACTGCGGTACTGGTACTCGGCGCCCTGGTAGGTGAGCGTCGCGTCCGCGCGGAGGATGTAGTACACGCCGCCGCCGTTGAGCAGCGCGGTGCCGCGCGCGAGGGCACCGTTCATCTCGTTCCAGCCTTCGGCCTGGTTGCCGGAGAGCTCGCTCCAGCTGTCGCACATGATCTGTGCGGCGCCGGGAACCAGGCAGGGGTACGAGTAGCTGACGCGCGTGGTCAGCGGCAGGTGGGATCCGCGCGAGTACGCGAAGTCCTGCGTGCCGGAGGTGTTCACCCCTCCAGCGCCCGGGCCGCTGGGGAACGTCACCGCAGCCGCCTGAGAGAGATAGAGCAAACCGGCCGCGAAGCGTTTGCCGGCCGCCGCCATGCCGCGACCGTGACCGACCGCGATGAGCACGCTCTGGGCGGATTCACCCTCCCCTGGTGCGTAGCGGCTCAGCGACATGGGGTTGTCCAGGTCGAAGACCGCGTCGGGGGGTGGGATGATCGCGAGCAGCGGCCGGAAGGCCGCGAGTCGGATCCGGTTCAGCCGGGGGTCACCGGCCGCCAGGAGGTTCGTGGGGAGGTCGATGCCCAGGAGGTTCGCGATGCCTTCGACCGCGTCCTGCACCCCACCGCCGCCCAGGGTCGTCTCGTTGAACTCGATCTGGTTCTTCGCCCGACCGTCGTAGCTCCCCGGGTCGTCCGGAAGCACGACGATCGCCGAACGGCACGCGGCATCGGCGGCGTGCTGAACGACGATCTTCCCCGTGAAGAGCAGCGACGTCTGCGTCAGGCCCAGGAAGAGCATGAACAGCGGCATGAAGACGACGAGGAACTCGACGTAGACCGCCGCGCGCTGATCGTCTGCCAGGCTTCTTCGACGCATGGGACTCGGTGCTCGGTTCGGGTTCGAGGAGCCGCGACGGCTCCGTGATGGGGTTGGCTCGAGAGGAGCCGCTCGGGGCCCGAAGAGGGCTCAGGAGTAGAGGTTCGGCTGCCGGACCAGGAAGGACAGAATGGTCGCGGCCAAGAACGCTCCACCCAATCGCACGGTGTTCATCAGGCTCGGGCTGACCTTGCGCCGCCACTTCTTCGGGAGGAGTGGGTTGAGCGCGAGGAAGAGGGTGTTGCCCAGCGTCTGCAGGAGCTTGCCCTCCCAGGCCAATCTTCCGAGGGCGTAGAGGGCAGCGACGACGAAGGCGACGAGCTCGATCTCGAGCCCAGCCATCAGACCCGCGGTGGCACCGATGGCCGCCACGAGCTTCACGTCACCGCCTCCGATCCCCCCCTGCCACCAGAGGACGAGGGTGGGGAGTCCGCAGAAGACGATACCCAGCACCGATGCGATCGCTCCCATCTTGCCGAGCAAGATCCCGTACACGACGGGGGCTACGACGAGTGGCGGGAGAGTCAGCCAGTTGGGTATCTCTCCCTTGCGCCAGTCGGTGATCGCGGCGGTCAAGGCTAGACCGAGGGCCGCCGCGATCCCGTACAGCTCATACGAAGCCGGGAGCTGGAGCATCGCTACAGGTCAGCTGCCGCCGCCACCGCTGGGCATGCCGTTGATGGCGCCGGTGCCCTCTTCGATGCGGGCCGTCACGGCCTCACCGAACTGCTGCCAGAGCGCGATCGCCACGACGGCAATGAGAATCAGGATGATGATGTACTCGACCGTCGACAGACCGGCCTTGTCCTTGCGGAGCTCTTCGATGCGAATCTTCAGGTCGATCCAGTGCTTCATCAGGTTGTCCATTTGCGTTCCTCTCATTTCCGGCGGGCGCCGGGTCATTTTCTTCATCAGGCCCCAGCGGTGGGACCGTGGTCGTTCAGGGTACGGGAATCAGAATCCAGGAGACACCCCAGTCGTACATGCGGAGCAGGGGAATCCCGAGCACCAGGATCGCGGCCGAGGCGAGGATGGTGATGAAGAGCGAGATGACGATGTATTCGACGAAGGCGACTCCCGCCTCGTCCTCCATCAACGTCTGCTTCTTCTCTCCCTCGCGCATCGCTCGTGATCCGGCCCGTTCGTCGTGGTTATCGGTCCTTGTGAGAGAAGTCAATGCCTCTCGGAGTCCGCAATCACCTGGGTTCTGGGCTCTTCGTCGGTTCACCCGAAGCTAGTGCAAGGTCGAGGCCAGCGGTCCCGATCGGAAGATCATTGACTTTTTGGGGTGGACCGCCGGGGTTGAGAGGCACCAGCTGGGCTTCCTGGTCCCCATGGATCGCGACACGATTGCACATCCCCGTCGAAGGACTGATCCGGTCGATTGTCTCCAGTTCGTTTCATGAGCGACCGTTTCGCAGCGAATCGCGCTCACCGGAGGCCGCCGACCCGAACCGGGTTCGCCGAACGCTCCGAGGCGTCACCGCCGAGCTGTTCCTGGTCGTTGGCGCCCCAGCAGCGGACCTGGGTCCCCGAGAGCGCGCAGCTGTGAGCCGCGCCGAGCGCCAGCTGGTCCACGCTGATGCGGATCCGCTGGACGGCGCCTTCGCTGGGCGTGGTGGTGCCGGTCTGCCACTGATCCCCGGAGCCCCAGCAGTAGACGGTGCTCTCGTCGGCCGCGCAGGTGTGGTTCCCGCCCGCCGCGAGGATCGCGACGTCGGGCATGCTCACGCTGACCGGGCTCGGATTCGAGTCCCCGGGCGCGCCCTGGCCGAGCTGACCGAGGGTGTCGTCCCCGAGACAGGCCACCTCGCCACTGGCGTCGAGCACACAGGTGTGGGCCCGGCCCGCGACCACGGTGACCAGGTCGTCCATGCCGGTCGTTCGCACGAGCTGTGGGGTGTCGTCCTCGGTGTTGCCGGCCTGTCCCGACTCGCTGGCACCCCAGCAGTAGAGCTCGCCTTCCGCGATGGCGCAGGTGTGGCGCTCGCCCAGAGCGACCGAGGTGACCCCGTCGAGATCGACCTCGACCGGCCGATGGCCGCTGGTGCTTCGGCCGTCGCCGAGCTGACCGGCCTCGCCCTCACCCCAGCAGAAGAGCCCGTCTTCGGTGATGGCGCAGGCATGGGCACCGCCGGCCGAGAGCTCGACCACGCTCGCCGGCGGCAAGAGCGGCAGCGGTGCCGGGGCAGCGTCGTCGGAGGCTGGCGCGCCGGCCTGGCCGCTCTGGTTCGGACCCCAGCAGATCACGTCCCGGTCGGCATCGACCACGCATCGGGTGCCCCAGGTCGCGACCGCGATCGCCTCTTCGGGCGAGTCGCTGGGCCGGCGCGGGCTCGCCTGGCCGGACCCCCAGCAGCGAACCGTAGCGACCGTCGGGGGTGGCGGCGGTGGACCGGCGTCACGTGGGGGCACGAACGCGTCGACCCTCACGACGCCGCCGTCCATCTCGGGACCGGCGTCGTCGGCAGGCACGAACATGTCCGCGGCCATGAACATGTCCGTCGGGGTGAACATGTCGACCGGCACGAACATGTCGACGGGCGCGCCCAGATCGTCCGACCCGGCGTCGGACTCGGATCCGAGATCGTCCGAAGGAGCACCGGAGTCCACGACTCCGCCGTCACCGCGGACCGTGACCTCGACGAGCGCACAGGTCTCGGCGGCCCCGGCGAAGATCGCGACTGGTGTACGGATGATCGGGCTCACCTCGCCCGGCGGCGGCGGATCGGCGCAGCCGACGAGCAGAGCGAGCGCGAGGAGGCCCCGAAGCGGAGATGAGCGCACCCCCGGAGGGTATCAGCTCGAGCGATGGTCCGAACCACCGCCGCGCGGATCTCACCGACGGCGGCGGAAGAGCAGGAGCAGGCCGAGTCCCAGGAAGGCGAGCGAACCGGTGGGCGCGCCGGCGCCGGCGCTGCAGCCGCCACCACCGCTCGGAGTCGCGCACGTCCCGCGACCGGCGTCGTCCCGAGCGCACTCGAGCCCCTCCGGGCACGCGCCGGCCACGCCGCACTCGCGAGTGCAGGCGCCGTCGACACAGAGACCGTCGAAGCACTCGGCGTCCGCGCCGCACGACTCGCCGAGGACGGCGAGGTCCGGCACGCAGTAGTCGTCGACGCAGCTGAAGCCCTCGTTCATGCACTCGCCGCCCGAGCAGCTCCGCGCGCAGATGCCGGGGTCGCCCACGCACTCGGCGCCGCCGAGACAATCGTCGGAGCGCGCGCAGCGATCGCCGGACTCGCCGGCCGGGCCGGGGCGGCAGGTGGAGCCAACGCAGTGGAAGGTATCGCCGCAGTCGGTGTTGGTGGTGCAGACCCGCGAGCACACGCGGTCGGCGCACAGGCCCGAACCGCAATCGCCGTCGTTGCGACAGGGCTCGCCGAAGCCACGCACTCCGCTGAGCAGGCTCTGGTCCACGCAGGCGCCGCAGCCTCCGGCAGGTGCGGCGCAGACCTCGCCGCCGGCGCACTGGCCGGCGTCGCCCTGGCAGCGCTGGAGGCAGCGCCGCTCGCCGTCACCCGGATCGATGCAGGCACCGGTCGCGCACTGCGCGTCGTCGCTGCAGGGCTCCTCGAAGCCGAGGTCACCGGCGCCGAGCGCGAGGCAGGTCCCCTCGCAGCCACCCGTGGACACGCAGAGCCCCGGGTTGGCCATCGCCACCGGCGTCACGCCGCCGAAGGGGTTCTCCGCGGTGGCGCAGCTGGTCAGGGGGCGGAGCGGATCGCACGGGCGGGTGCAGACCCGGCCCGCGCTGGTGTCGCCACAGACGACCGGGTTCTCGAGCAGCCCGGTCAGGCCGACGCCCCAGCTCTCGGGGAGCTGCGCGAACGCGCACTCGTCGTCGGTCGAGCAGGCCTCTCCGAGGCCGAGGCAGGTCTCGTCGACGTTGCCGTCGCAGTCGTCGTCGACGGAGTTGCACTCCTCGGTGAGCCCTTCGACCGGACAACCGCCGGCCTCGTGAATCGCCATGTCGATCATCCCGAGGTGGCCGTCGAGGGTGTTGTGGCCGTCCTCGAGCGCGGGGCAGGCGTCGCCGGTGGCGGAGCGACCGAAGCTCGCGACGCCCACGATCTCGCGGGGCGAGCCCTCGAGGATCATCGGGCCGCCGGAGTCGCCCTGGCAGATGTTGCCCGCGGAGGTGATCACGCCACCGCCGACCCGGAGCACCTCACCGGTGCGCTTGAACTTGAGCCCACTGCCGCCGGTGTCCGTGCGGCCGAAGCCGATGAAGGTCACGTCCTCCCCGACGAGATCGGCGGGCGACTCGCGGCGGTAGGCGATGGGCGTGACGTCCGGGAAGTTTCCGGCGCCGTCGGGGCGAATGGTGATCACCCCGACGTCTTCACCGACCAGGCCGATGAGCCCCGACGAGTAGGCGCCGGGGGTGGTGTCGATGCGCCGTGCCCGGTAGTCGACCGTGTTCCGGTTGTCGTGGCCGATGCCGATCGACACGAGACCGACGGGGTACGGCTCCTCGGCGCCCTGCAGCTGTACGCAGTGCTTCGCCGTGAGCACGACACTCTCGGAAACGAGCGTGCCGGTGCAGGACGCGACGCCGCCGACGACCTTCACGAGCACGACGGCTTCCTCGCCCATCTCGCGTGTCCCATCGACGATCGGCGAGATCCCGGCGTTCACACCATCGTTGGTGCAAGCGGGGAGGAGGAGAGAAGAAAGAGCGACGACAACAGCGTAGGGTAAGCGCACGACTCGAGCAGAATGAGGGAGAACCAGGCTCGCGCGTGTGCGGGAACGCAAGCGTCCGGGCCGGTCGGAACCGTGGTCGACGCGTCACCGGGCGCGATGTCGCCTATGCTCGCGCCCGTGAGATCCTCGCTCCCACCCCGCTCGCTCCTGGTCGAGTGCGTCGAGCTGATCGCGCGGCGGCGCGGTCCCGCGATCTGGTCCCACGTGGTGGTCCTGGCCGTGCCCCTCTCGCTGGCGTGGGGCACCGACGCGTGGGTCGTCACCCTGACGCTCGCGCTGACCATCGTCGCCTACGTCCTCGGCAGCGCCGTGCACATGCGTTGGTACCTGTCCCGGCCGCGCGACGAAGCGGAAGCGCGCCGGTTCACCCGGACGCTCGGCGTGCAGTTCGTGGCGCTGGGGCTCCTCTACAACGCCCTCTTCATCTACCAGCATCTGCACGGCATCACCCGCGCCCTCGACTACCTCGTCTTCATCACCGCGGCCTACTGCGCGGCGACGGCAGCCACCTTCCAGCACGTCCGATGGCTACCGCTCTCGTTCATCGTCGCGTCGATCGCGCCGCAGCTGGTCTTCCACCTCACGCTCGGCACCCAGGACGGGTACCTGATCGCGGGCCTGCTCGTGACCTACGCCCTCTTCATGTCGCGAACCGTGGGGCACCTGCACAAGGACTCCATGGAGCGCGTGGTGCTGACCCTCGAGCTCGAGACCGCGAAGCGCCGCGCCGAGAGGCTGGCGCGAACCGATGCGCTCACGCGCCTCTTCAATCGGCGGGCCTTCGAGGAACGCGCCGAGGCGGCCATCGCCCGGGCGCGGGAAGCGGACGAAGAGCTCTCGCTGGTGCTGGTCGACATCGACCACTTCAAGGCGATCAACGACGCGCACGGACACCCCACGGGCGACGCCGCGCTCGTGGCCATCGGCCAGACGCTGCATGGCGAGGCGCGGCCCACCGACGCCGTGGGTCGCGTCGGTGGGGAGGAGTTCGCGCTTCTGCTCCCGGACACGGGCGAGCGCGGTGCACGCGCGTTCGCCGAGCGCGTGCGGCACGCGGTCGAAGAGCTGGTCGTCACCCACGAAGAGTCCGAGCTCCGCCTCACGATCAGTCTGGGCATCGCCTCCCTCGGCCCCGACGAAGGGGATCTGGTCGCGCTCCTCGGCCGGGCCGACCGCGCGCTCTACGCGGCCAAGCAGGCGGGTCGCAATCGCGTCGAGACCGCGCCCGCGCCGACCTGAGCGGCCCCCGACGTTGCATCGCTCGGAGGGCATGAGTACGGTCGCGCATGCTCTACGAGCTGAGTGCTGACGTCCCCATTCGGTGGCAAGGCCTCTTCGAGCTTCGGAAGAAGGTCGAAGGGCTGGGGGTCCAATCCGTCGAGTCCAACATCGAGGCGGTCATCTCCGAGCTCACCGAATTCTTCGAAGCGGACTCCGGGGCGGTGGTGTTCGCCGGCCGCACCGAACACGAGAAAGGCGATCCGCTCGAAGGCTGGCGGGCCGTCTGGTTTCACCGCGAGATGCCGCGGCCGGTGGCGATCGCCGTCAACGCCGCGATCCGACGGTTGAAGTGGGGGAAGAAGGAAGCCGAGATGCTGGGCGAGCGCGGCCGCCACAGAGCAGGCTCGATGTCGTTCTCCGACCACGACAGCCCGACCCATGCGTGGCTCGCGCGACTGGTGGGGATCGAGCATCGGCTCGGCGCCACGCTGCCGATCGGGCAGCGCCTCGAGGTGCACTTCTTGCTCGACCGCAAGCGGAGCCAGGGCCGGTTTGGAGAGGACGCGGACGGGCACGCGCTCGCGGCCATGCACGTGTTCGAGCCGATCGCTCGCCGATGGTGCCGAATGCTCGGTCTGCTCGATGGGGATCTGCTGAGGCGGCGCGAGCGCGATGTGCTGGTGTGTCTGCTGCAGGGGCTCTCCGAGAAGGAGGGTGCAGCCGAGCTCGGGCTGGCGCGTTCGTCCTTTCATCAGTTGGTCGTGTCCGTGTACCGAACGTTCGGCGTGCGGAGTCGCGGCGAGCTCTTGAGTCAGTTCGTGACCCAGCCCGTGAGCGACGACCCGGTCTGGACCGGCAAGCTCATGCCCATGGGCGAGCTCGAGCACGAACCCTGAGGGCTCAACGCGCCACCGAGATGTAGTCGAGGCGCAGGAGGATGTCGTCGACGCGGTCGAGGACGAGGCCGCTGGTGTACGCGCCCGAGCTGGTCTCCTCGGCGATCAGCTCACCGGGGATGAAGACCGCGTAGTTCCCGTAGAGACCCCGCGCGGCGAGCTCGCTGGATTCGCCGTTGGCGTACATCGGGTCTTCGAGCGCGGCGCGGTCGACGCCGATGAACGCCTCCATTCGAGCGCGCGAGTAGGGGCTCGGGTTCCGCTCGACGCCGAAGCTCATGCCGACCGTTTCGCCCACGCCGGGCTCACGGAAGAGGTTCCTCGCCGGCCGGACGCTCGCGGTCTGGAAGGGCTCACCCTCGGGTGCCGTTCCGCACCACTGGCTCGAGAAGGTGTTCTCCTTGAGCAGGTCCAGCCGGACGAAGGTCGTGTCGCTCCCCTCGTACGGGCTCTCGCCGACGACCGACGCGTTCACCGACCAGAGTCGCTCGGCACAGTCGGAGGTACCGAAGATCCCGACTCCCCTCGTCTCGACGCCGAGGGCGCCGAGGGGGGCGAGGGTGAAGGGGATCTGCTGGCCCAGGTAGCGACCGTCGTCGTCGTAGACCGCGTGCTCTGCGCCGCTGAGTGCGAGCCGGAAGCGCTCCCGGGGCGTGAGGGGATGAGAGGCGCCCGGCTCGTCCTCGATGCGCAGGATGTCGTCGCGCAGGCTCAACACGGCGTGGAGATCGCTCGGGCGGCTCCCGCCGATGGTCCGGGTGCCGGAGACCGTCCAGAGGTCGGTCAACGCGGCTTCCAGGTCGTCCGGTGTGGTCGCCGCGAGCACGTCCGCCCGCGCCGTCAGGCTGGCCTGGAACTCGTACTCGATGGCGCGCACGGCGAGGTAGCTCGCGCGCCGCGCCAGCCGGAAGCGCCGCTCGAAGGTCGCGAGCCGCGCGTCGGCCCACAGGTCGCCCGAGGGCGGCCGGACCGGGAAGTCTTCGATGTCGTTCAGGTACGCATGGCCATCGGCCCACACCCGGTCGGCGTCGGCGATCTCCTGCGCGAGGGTCGCGGTGACCCGCTCGAGGTCGAAGGTGGCCTGGTCGATGGCGATCGCCGCCGAGCGCATCCCGACCAGCTCGGAGCGTGCGTCGTTGTAACAGATGGCCACCGCCGTGTTGCCCTCCTCGGTCGAGACCGCGGACTCGTGGGCGTCGATGGCGTTCTCGATGCCCACACCAAAGCCGGCGCTGACACCGTTGGCGGTGGCTTCGACCACGGCGGAACCGCAGGAGACGAGGCTGAAGGCGAGCGACGCGCCAGCGCTCAGGAGTGCGTCACCGGAGGCCGCCATGCCGGCGTCCGCGCAGTCCTTGGCGGCCCCCGCCACCGACGCCGTGATGTCGGCGGCCAGCTGGCCGGCGCGCAGGTCCCGCATGTTCGCCAGGTGGGCGTTCGAGAGCTCGGTGAGGCGGGCGTTCGACTCGGCCTGGAGCTGGCAGCTCCTCACCGCGATGTCGTACGCCTCGAGGTGCTCGGCGTACGCCGCGCGGGCCGCCTGCACGTCACGGTTGGCGGCGACGATGTCGAGGAAGGCCTCGCCGAGGGTGCCTCGAACGCAGCCCGGCGTCTCGATCGCGGTCCGCGCCTGCGGCGGGAACTGCCGCCAGTTCGGGAAGCGGGCGAGGCAGGTCGCCTTCGCCGCCTGGTTGTGCGCCATCACCGCCTCCGGTGAGCCCGCTTCGGAGCTCGGCAACAGAGCGCTGGGGGTGATCGGAGCCTCGAGCCCACCCGCGTCGCAAACGAGGCAGGGCTTGCTCGGGTCGTCCGAGCAGGGCTCCACGTGGAGCGACGCCATCATCCCGGTCTCGCTCACGCAGGCGTCGGCGACCGCTGCCAGCTCGGGGTCGTTCCGGAAGATCGCCGAGTCGTCGCCCGCGGCCTCGTCCGCGAAACAGAGGCTGCCCGCGAAGTCCTCGCCGGTCCACGCCGCGAAGCGCTCGAAGTCGTCGATGTTGCACCCCGGCGCGCCGCGATTGAGCGAGCAGGTCGTCGCGCTGAAGCTCGGGTCGTCGATCAGGCTCTCGGTCACGGGGCCGCAGTAGTCGCGAAGGGTCGCGTTGTACTCGTCGCGCACCTCTCCGACCCAGCGCTGATGGTCGCGCTCGTCGCGAGCGATGAGGTAGTCGCGGTCTTCCTGTTCGATGAACGCGGTCCGCGCCTCGTCGAGCGCGCTCGACGCCTGCGCGACCAGGGTGGGCGCCCACGCGGACGCACCGGGCCCCGAGCCGAGCAGGAAGTCGCTGACGGCGGCGAATCGTCCGCCCGCGCCGATCGAGTCGTCGAGGAAGTAGAGGGGCAGGTCGTCGTCGTCGATGCCGAGCGGGTTGCGGCCTTCGCGGATGATGTCGGCGCGCGCGAGCGACTCGCCGAGCTTGGAGCTCGCGCGAATGGACGCGGTCTCGTAGGGACCGGCCCACTCGTAGTCCGGGTCCGCGGCCCGAGCGCGCGCCTCGAGTCCGACGGCCAGCGCCCGGGCGGTCATCATGCGCGGCATGTAGGCACCGAGGTGTGCGAGCGCCGAGGGGTCGCCACTGAACGCGGCGTCCTCGAGCACTCGGTTGAGCAGCTCGAGCTCACGCGCGATGCTGTCGAGGAGCACCGCCGAGAGGCCGAGGTTCTGCTCGTCGCCGCGGCGACCGACGACGCCGAGCTCGTAGAACCGGTAGTTCGGTGACGCGAGCTCGTCGGCCGGCATGGCGGCGAGCCCCGAGAGCACCCGAGGGTGCATGAGCAGATCCCACGCCGCGAGCGAGCGCAGGAGATCCTCGGTCGGCGACGCGCGGCCCGTGGGCACGCCCTCGACGCTCGCTCGCTGTGCGGCGTCCGAGGCCGTGGCCGCGACCGCCCGGAGCCAGCGGGTCAGCAGTCTCATCGCATAGGTGCGGGACTGCTGGTCGTCGGGTGTGTCGGCCAGCGAGTCGAAGCCGAGGCCGATCGCGGTCATCGTACGCGACACGTCGACGCAGCTCGGGTCGGCCGAGAGGGCGGTCAGCGCATCGCCGTAGACCGCCCCGGCGGTGGAGGGCGGCGCCTCGACGAGGCGCGCGATCTCCGCGGCGCAGGCGGCGTTGTCCGCGGCGCTGACGCGGGTCGCCGAGGTGTCGGCGCGGTGGTCGATCTCGATGGCGCCGCTGCGGTTGCCCGAAGCGCAGAGGGCATCACGCGAGCGATCGAGCACGTCGGTCGTGAAGTCGCTTCGACCGACGCTGGCGCTCGTGTCACCCGGCGAGATGTCGGAGCAGGCCACGAGCTCGCTCGTGCAACCCGGGATGTAGGTCTCGGGGAGCACGCAGGTCTGGGTCCACCGCATCTCCACACGCTCGGGGATGCGGACGACGGTGCCGTCCGTCAGCGTCTTGGTCGTGTCGATGTGGAACCACTGGTCGAGCGGCTCGGGCAGGGTTCGCGGTGTGCAACCGAGGCGCTCGGTGAGCATGTCGCACTCGTCCACACTGAGCCCACTGACGGAGCGGCCATACGTGCCCATGCCGTAGCGGAAGGTGTAGTCCCCCCGGCAAGGGATCTCGCCGGCCTCGTGCTCCTCGAAGGGGCCGGCGGGCATACTCGGGAGCGGATCGGTCGCGGGGTGAATGCGGTGGACGTCGTAGGTCTCCAGCGGCTCGTACCAGGCGACCGTGCCGCTCCCGATGCGCGGGAGCAGGGGTGAGTTCGCGACGAGAGGAAAGGACGTGGGCTCGCCTGGATCGTCTTGCCAGTAACCGAGGTACGCCCGAGAGGCGTCGTGGTCTCGAACGTCGCCGTAGCAGCCGGCGAGATGGGTCGGCCGACCGAGCGCCCACTGGGCGCGCTGGCGCCGTTCCGGTCCCGTGAGCAGCGGCGTGTCGGGGAACGCCTCGGCGAACGCTGCCTCCCAGCCCGTTCGGGTGACGAGCTCGGGGTCGGTCGTCAGCGCCACGTCCGCCGGAATCGCGGGCGGCTCGGCCGGCGCGTCCCCATCGGTCAGGAGTCGCAGGGACCAGCGGTTGTCGAGGTCTGCGCCGGCGCCGTGAATGCGCTGGAGGAACGACACCAGGAGGAGCCCGGAGCGCTCGAAGAAGCGGAGATCCGCTTCGTGGATCTCCGTGACCGAGTCGAACGCCTCTCCGGCGACTCGCCCTTCGAGGTAGGGGTGCACGGGAAAGGACGCGGTGCCGGTCCGGACACCATCGACGGCGTCGCCGAGGCTCGCACTTCCGATGACCGCCTCGGCGCTCGTGAGCATGTGGAGGGGGTCCGCGACGCGCACGGTCAGGGCGTCCGGAGCTCCCCAGACGTCCACCTCGAACGGGACGTCGAGCCGTTCCCGGGGGGCCGCCATGCTGTCGGTGAAGCCGGCCATCGTCACGTGGCCGGAGCCCGAGTAGTGACCCGAGGGCTCGTGCGTGCCCGCGGGCTCCATCATGGGCCGCTGGTCGGGCCGAACCACCGTCACCGTCGATTCGTCGTGCTCGGTCCGGATGCGGACCACCGGGACGTCGTCCATCGGCGAGTCGGGCCCCTGACGAACGGCGACCTCGACCTCGTCGTCGGACGGCATCGCCATGAGCTCACACTCCTCGACCCAGACATCCGGCTCGCAAGCGACTTCGGCTCCGTCTCGCCCCATGACGCGCACGGGGGTCGGGTCGGTCCCATCGACCCGAAAGCGAAGGAGCCCGGCGCGCGAGTCGGAGCCCACCGTCACCGCCTGACGGGCGATCGTCAGCGCACCGGTCGTCCGAACCTGCACCGGCGCGGGCACCAGCGACGTCTCCCCGGCGCCACGGCAACGACCGAAGGAGTCGCAGACCCGTCCATCGCCACACTCGGCGTCTGCCGTGCACTCGGCTTCGCAGATGCCGAGCGAGCAGTGGGCGCCGCAGGGGCAGTCGTCGTCGGTGTCGCAGTCGGGGCGCGCCTCGATGGCAGCGACATCGCGCTCACAACTTCGCGCCGGCGGCTCCATGTCCACGCTGGCGTCACTCGTGCTCATTCCGTCGTCCCCGCAGGCCATGAGGAGGACGAGAGGGATCATCGCGAGGCAATTCCGCATGCGCCGAATTTTCCAGACACGGTGCGAGAGGTGAACCCTACTAATGAGTAGTGCCGACAAAAACCTGAACGATTACAGGCGCTTTTGTGTTGCAGGGGTCGCCCGCGGCGCGCCGAGCCCGACTCTCGGGAACCGCGCATTCGACCGTGGTGAGGCTCGGCAACCAGCTATGGTGATCCCGTGCACCGCGACGCGATGAGGGCGCTCCTCGAGCGCATCCAGGCGGGGGAGCTCCCCGTCGAGGAGGCGCTCGAGGCCCTGGTCGACCTGCCCTTCGAGGACCTCGGCTTCGCGAAGGTGGACCACCAGCGGCAGCTCCGCACGGGCGCGCCCGAGGTGGTCTATGGCGAGGGCAAGACCGCCGAGCAGGTGCTGGGGATCGTCGACGCGATCCGCAGCCGCGGATCGGTCGCCCTGGTGACGCGGGTGGCGCCGGACGCCGCCGAGCGCGTGGTGGGGACGTTCGAAGACGCCACCCACGACCCGGTCGCGCGAACGCTGGTCGTGGGGACCCCGGCAGCGAGACGCGGGGGACGAGTCGCCGTGGTGAGCGCCGGTACCACGGACCGTCCGGTGGCCTCGGAAGCGATCGTGACCCTCGAGGCGCTCGGGCACGAGCCCGTGCGGATCGAAGACGTCGGCGTGAGCGGCCTGCATCGCATCGTGGCCCAGCGACCGACGCTCGAGACGATGGGGGCGGTGATCGTCACCGCGGGTATGGAGGGCGCGCTGGCGAGCGTGGTCGCCGGTCTGATCTCCCGACCGGTCATCGCCGTACCGACCTCGGTCGGCTATGGCGCGAGCTTCGGGGGCATCGCGGCGCTGCTCGGCATGCTCTCGAGCTGCGCCGCGGGCGTGGCGGTCGTGAACATCGACAACGGGTTCGGCGCCGCGTGCGTCGCCTCGAGGATGCTCGATGCCCCACGGTGACGCGGTCGACCTGCGCGAGACGCTCGAGGCCGGCGCAGGCGCGGGGCGGCTGCTCTACGTCGACGCGAGCGTGAGCGGTGTCGCAGGCGACATGTTCGTCGCCGCGATGCTCGACCTCGGCGTCCCGCTCGCCGTGCTGCAGCACGCGATCGACGCGCTCTCGATCGGCACGATCCGGCTCGAGCACGGAGCGACGGAGCGCTCGGGGATCCGCGCCTCGCGCTTCGTGGTGCCTGCCGACGACTCGGCGGAGGACCGAAGCTGGGCGCAGATCCGGGAGCTTCTCGAGCACGCGCCACTCGGAGAAGGTGCTCGAGAACGGGCGCTCGCGACGTTCGAGAAGCTGGCGCACGCCGAAGCGGAGGTCCACGGCGTGACGGTCGACTCGGTCGTCTTTCACGAGGTGGGCGCCGTCGACTCGATCGTCGACATCGTGGCCGCGAGCGTGGCGCTCGAGCACCTCGGCGCGAGCGTCGTGTGCTCGCCGCTCCCGCTGGGCTCGGGCATCGTCCAGGCTCGCCATGGACCGCTGCCGCTACCGGCGCCCGCGACGGTCGCCTGCCTGCGCGGCGCGCCCACCTTCGACGGTGGCGCGAGCGTCGAGCTGGTGACGCCCACCGGCGCCGCGATCGTCGCGAGCGCGGCCGAACGCTTCGAGCGGTGGCCCGCGATGAAGCCCGACCGCACCGGCTGGGGCGCGGGTAGCCGAACGCTCCCCGACCGACCCAACCTGGTGCGGGTCGTGCTCGGCGAGCGCGAGCTGGCGCGGGAGACGCTGGTCGTCCTGGAGGCGAACGTCGACGACATGTCCCCGGAGATCGCCGGACACGTGGTGGAGCGGTTGATGGCGGAGGGCGCGCTCGACGCGTGGCTCACGCCGATCGTGATGAAGAAGGGGCGACCGGCCGTCCTCGTGAGCGCGCTGGCGGAGCCACCGCGAGCGGACGGGCTGGCCAAGGTGCTCGCGAGCGAGTCGACGACGCTGGGTGTTCGCCGCGCATCGGTCGAACGAAGCGCGCGACCGCGCCGCACGATCCAGGTGGACACCGTGCACGGGACGATCGCCATGAAGGTCGCGGATGGCGACGGTCTCCCGCGCAACGTCGCCCCGGAGCACGAGGACTGTCGGCGCGCGGCGATCGAGCACGGCGTCCCGCTCAAGGAGGTCTACGCGCTGGCGCTCGCCGCCGCGATCGAGGCGCTCCGATGAGCACGACCGAGGTGTTGGAAGCGCATCTCGCGGGGCTCGAGTCGGTGCTCGTGTGCTTCAGCGGCGGGGTCGACTCGAGCTACCTGCTCGCGGTCGCCCACCGAGCGCTCGGTGACCGTGCGGTCGGCTTCACCGCGGTGTCACCGAGCCTGCCGCCCGAAGAGGCGGAGGCCGCGCGGGCGCTCGCGGCACGCCTCGGGGTTCGCCATCGGAGCGTGTCGACGCACGAGCTCGACGACGCGCGCTACACGTCGAACCCGGTCGACCGCTGCTACTTCTGCAAGACCGAGGTCTACGGCGTGGCGCTCGCGGAGGCGCGCGCGCTCGAGCTCGCGTCGGTCGTCGATGGGTTCAACCGAGACGACCGCGGTGACCATCGCCCCGGCCGGCGGGCGGCGAAGGAGCTTGGGGTGCGCTCGCCGCTCGACCAGCTCGGTTTCGACAAGGCCGACATCCGGCGCGAGGCGAAGGCGCTCGGGCTCGGGGTGTGGGACAAGCCCGCGCTGGCCTGCCTCTCGAGCCGGTTCCCGTACGGCCTCTCCATCACGCCCGATCGACTGGGGCAGGTGGCGCGCGCCGAACGGGCGGTTCGCGCGATGGGCTTCGAGGTCGTCCGCGTGCGCCACCACGGCCAGCGTGCGCGGGTGGAGGTCGACGCCACCGAGGTGCCGCGCCTACGAACGCGCTGGGCCGAGGTGGACGAGGCGCTCCGGGCCTGTGGCTACGACGAGGTCGAGCTCGAGCCGCAGGGCTACCGCCGCGGCGCGCTGAACGGAGCGAAGCGCTGATGGTGGTCGAGCTCCTCCTCGATCGACTCGCGAACGCCTTCGCGGACGACCGCTTCGGCTACCTCTATCGAGACGGCGGAAGCGCCGAGGCCGCGGCGCTCGGCGCGCTCGCGCTCGGCGCGCATGGGCGCGACACGAGCACGGCGCTCGATTGGTTGCAGACCCAGCAGAAGGACGACGGCGGGATCCCGGTGTTGCCCTCGCTCGACCAGCCACGCTGGCCCACCTCCCTCGCGCTCTGGGCGTTCCAGAGCGCGGGGCGAGAGGCCGCCGCGGCGCGAGCCATCGACTACTTGCTCGACCACCACGGCATCCCGGTCGACCGCTCGGAGCTCCTCGGCCACGACTCGACGCTCATCGGGTGGAGCTGGGTCGACGCGACGCACTCGTGGGTGGAGCCGACCGGCTATGCGCTCATCGGACTGCGCGAAGCGGGGCGGGCCGACCACGAGCGATGCCGACGTGGCGTCGAGATGTTGCTCGATCGCTGCCTGCCGAGCGGCGGCTGGAACTACGGCAACACGCGCGTGATGAGCAACATGCTCCGGCCCTTCCCCGCGACCACCGGCGTGGCGCTCCTCGGACTGGCGGGGGAGCCGATGGTGCCCGCCATCGAGCGCTCGCTCGACTACCTGCGCGCGACCGTGAGCTCGTTGAAGGCGCCGGTCTCCCTGAGCTGGAGCCTGCTCGCGTTGGCGGCGTGGCACCGAGAAGCACCGGCGATGGAGCTCATCGAGACCAGCGTGCGCGCGCCGGGGCGGCGCCCGCCGGACCCGGTGCACGACGCGCTCCTCGCGCTCGCCGCGAGCCGCGCGGCACCCGAGCCGACGCCCGAAGAGGAACCATGAGCGAGAGCACGAAGCTGTCTCGCCGTGCGCTCCTCCAGGGCCTCGGGGTCATCGCCACCGGAGCCGGCGCGGTGACCGTCGCGAAGCTGCTCGACGAGCGGGAGAACGGCCTCGAAGCCGAGGTCTCGGTGCTCCGCGCGAGCGACTACACCGCCGACCTGGAAGCCATCGTCCTGCGAGGCTTCGAGCAGCTCGGGGTGCACGAGGCGGAGCTCCGGGGCAAGCGCGTGCTCCTGAAGCCCAACCTGGTCGAGACCGCGCTCGGCGAGCCGCACATCAACACCCACCCGGCCGTCGTGCTCGCGGTCGCGCGGGCGTTTCGACAGCTCGGCGCGGACCCCTTCGTCGCCGAAGGCCAGGGCCACCGACGCGACAGCTGGCTGGTGCTCGAGGAGTCGGGGATGGTCGACTCGCTCGAGGCGGCCGAGCTGGACTTCGTCGATCTCAACCACGACGACGTCGTCCAGGTCCCAAACGACAGCGGGCTCACGAACCTCGCGGAGCTCATCCTGCCCAAGACGCTCGTCGAGGCCGACTGGGTGGTCTCGCTCCCGAAGATCAAGACCCACCACTGGGCGGGCGTGACCTGCGCGATGAAGAACTTCTTCGGCGTGATGCCCGGGATCGCCTACGGCTGGCCCAAGAACGTTCTGCACCAAGAGGGCATTCACCAGTCGATCGTCGACATCAACGCGGCGGTCGCGCCCGACTTCGCGATCGCCGACGGCATCATCGGGATGGAGGGCGATGGACCGATCATGGGCGACCCGAAGCCCCTCGGTTGCCTGGTGATGGGCCGGAACCTCCCGGCGCTCGACGCGACCTGCGCGCGACTGATGGGGCTCAACCCGATGGGCGCCACCTACCTCCCGCTCTCGTCCGGTTTCCTCGGCCCGATCATGGAGGGGAACGTCACGCAGCGGGGCGTCGCGATCGAAGAGCTCGCCCGGCGCTTCGCCGTCGTCGACTACCCGCACACCCGCGCGCTGCGCGACACCTGACCCAGCCGAGAGTGCGTCCCGTTCGCGCCGGGACGTGGTAGGAGGAGCCTCGGGACGCCCCGAGAGTCGAAGTCGTGCGCGTGCAGTCCGCATACCCCCGCATCACGGGGTCGCAACCTCGGGTCGAGCACACCGAGCTCTCGCTCCGGGTGATCGAAGGGGAGCTGCCCCGAGGGCTCGGCGGTCACTACTTCTTCGTCGGCCCCGCGGGCACCGCGGGCGGTGGTCGCACCCCGGTGTTCCTCGGTGACGGTCTGATTCGGCGAGTGCGCCTGGGTCCGGAGCCCTCGATCACCTCGCGGGTGTTGCGCACCCCCTGCCAGCTCGCGGACGAGCTCGTTCGCGACGATCGGGTGGCGCGCTTTCGGAACGTCGGGCTCGCGCGACTCTCGCCACGGCTCGGCTTTCGGAACTTCGGCAACACCGCGCTCGCGAGCTTCGAGCTGCCGGGTCAGCCCACACGGCTGCTGGCGGGGTACGACGCGGCACGCCCGGTGGAGGTCGACCCCGCGACCCTCGAGCTCGCCACGGTGATCGGCGCCCGCGAGAGCTGGACGCCGTCCGCCATGCCGAGGCACTCCTTCCCGCTGGTGATGGGCACCGGGCACCCGGCCTGGGATGCGCAGACCCACGAGATGTTCTTCGTGAACTACTCGCTCGGGCTGGCGAAGTCCGGCTCGCGGCCCTTCACCCGGTTGCTGCGCTGGACCGGCGAGAGCGAGCCGGAGTCGTGGCCGCTGGTCGATCCCGCCGGGCGCCCGGTCGTGATCGAGCAGTCGGTCCACCAGATGGCCGTGAGCGAGCGCTGGGTGCTGCTCATGGACACGGCCTTTCGTGTCTCGCTCCACGCGCTGCTCCCGGATCCCTGGTCGCGACGCGCCCCCGCGCAGCATCCACACGCGCGCCTGTGGTTGGTGGAGCGCGCGGCGCTCTCGGCGCGCCCTGGCTCGGAGGTCCTCGCGCGACCGGTCGAGCTCGAGCGCGAAGCGAGCCACTTCGCGGTCGACCACTGCGACCGATACGGCGTGGTGGTGCACGCGGGCCACAGCGTCGGGCTCGACCTCGCGCGGTGGGTACGCGCGGGCCAGCCGCAGACCGACGGACGGCCGATCGCTCCAGGGTTCGACGGTCTGCCGACCTGCGGCACCGACGTGAACGTCCTCGGCCGGCACGTGATCGATCCGCACACGGGCGAGACCTCTTCGCAGTGGCTCGCCGACGAGGAGCGCACGTGGGGCCTCGGATTCGTCACCGACACCAGCACGAGCCCCCATCACGACCCGGCTCGGGTGACGGCGCAGTGGTGGTTCGCTTCCGGGTTCTGGCCCGAGCTCGTCCCCGCGCCCCACCTCGACACCTACGGCGATCACCCGCACCGCCGGGTCCCGGTCGACGTCGTGCGGAAGAAGCGCTGGTCGCCGTCGGTGCTCTTCCGGCTGGACGTCCAAGGGCTACGCATCGTCGACGAGTTCCGCTTCCCTCCCTCCACCACGCTCTCGTCGCCGCAGTTCGTTCCGCACGACGACGCGACCCACGCGGAGCACGGCTTCCTGATCGTCGTCGTGTGGTCGGGCGACGACACCGAGCTGTGGATCTTCGACGCCGAGGACCTCGCCCGAGGTCCCCTCGTGAAGCTCGGCCACCCCGAGCTCACCGCCGGCTTCACGATGCACGCGACCTGGATGCGGGACGCCGCGCCACGCGCGAGCAGCTACCGCGTCGACCCATGGGCGGACCTGGTCCGCGGGCTCCCGTTCGGCTCCCTCGGCAACCGGCTGCGTGAAGAGCTGCGGCCGCTCCTGAGCTGAGGTGCGAGCACGAACGACGGCGCTACTCCATCGGTTCGTCGCGTTTCGTTCTCCAAACGTCAGCCAGCTTCTCGATCGCGGATTCGAGGAGTCGTTCGACCTCGGTGGGGTCCAGCTGCAGAGACGCCGCAACGTTCGCCAGAGACCAGCCCTCCCCTCGGTGCAACAGGATCACGCGCCGCTCATCCGTCGAGAGGGCATCGAGGGTCTCCGCCAACTCCAGCGGTCCTGGACCGTCGTGATGGATGAGCTCCTCGAACGGGATCTGTTCTACGTCGGGCCAGAAGACCGAGTTGTCTCGAAGCCACTCGTCTCTCGAGTGCGGCAGCGAGGCCATCGTCCTCTCGGCGGCGTTCCAGATCCGAGTCCGTACCTCGTTCACCAGCCGAGCTGGAATCGTCCCACAGGCCATGCCCCAGCGGGACCAGTCGTCGACGAGCACCTCGTCGACGAAGTCGTCCGGCTCCAGGGTATCCAGCTGAGCCGCCCCGAGGCGCGCGAGACTCATCTCGTTGGCGGCCAAGCGCCGTAGTGCCTGCAGGTCCACGCAGGTCGTTCCGTTCCTCGAGCTCACGTCCACGTTGGTCCTCCTTCGTTTCGGATGGTCCCAGCAGCCAGGTCGTTCGAGGCCTCGCGGCCCCCGGGCGCAGAAGCGCCCGGGGGCCGGCAGGCTAGTGGTGCGTCTTCGTCGGTCCCCCAGGCGCGACGGCATGGGCGCTCGACCGGCGACGGCGGATCGCACTCCACCCGTCGTGGAAGTCGAAGTCATCCACGAATGGGTACGAGGCGTTCTCCAACTCGTCCGATTCGAAACGCCACCCGTCGGGCTTCGCTTCGCGGGACTGGGGGTGTTCGATTCGATGATCGCTCATGGAATGCACCTCCTGTTGGTTGCTGGTCCGATTGGCGAACTGAGCATCGGGCCAACCGCGATCAAGAGCTTGCGCGTGAGCTACCTCACAAATTGCGCTCCCTCGTTCCCTGACGCTTCCGCGCGCCGTCCCCGGGGTAGTCTCGACCCATGCTGGAAGGGCTGGCGCGGTTCGTCGACCGGCGGCGGTGGCGGGTCTACTACCTGGCCGTCGGCGCGACGCTGCTCTTCGGTGTGGCCTTGCCCAAGGCGTTCAGCGCCTGGGACGGAATCGAGGATCGCTTCGGCACGGTGGCGGGCGGCGACTTTCTCGCGTTCTACACCGGCGGCCGAATGGTCCTCGAGGGGCAGAGCCGCGAGCTCTACGACCTCGACGCGCAGAAGGAGCTGCAGGACGAGCTCCGCGGCCGGGTGAGCAACGGCAGCACCGCGTTCGTGAACCCGCCGCCCTACGCGCTCGCGATGGTGGCTTTCGGTGCGCTGCCCTACGTGGGCGCGGTGCTCGCGTGGTGGGTGGTGGCGCTGCTGATCCTGATCGCCGCGCTCCGCGCGGTGCGCTCGGCGATCGACCGCGACGCCTTCGGGATGGGCGGCGGACTGACGTTCTCGCTGCTCCTGCTTCCTTCGACGCTCGCGCTGATCATGGGGCAGAACACCTTCGTCAGTCTGGGGCTCGCCACGGCGGCGTTCCTCGCCCTGCGGAAGGAACGCGAGGGGCTCGCCGGGATCGCGCTCGGGGCGATGATCCTCAAGCCGCAACTCGCCTTCGGCTTCGCGGTCGTGCTCCTGATGCAACGGCGCTGGCGGGCGATCGCGGTGGCCACGGTCGTGGGGCTCGCCGGCTGCGCGCTCTCGTACGTGCTCATGCCCGGCGCGTGGGAGGGCTACCTCGAGACGCTGCCGCGAACCGCAGCGCTGGTCCGCAACCTGGTGCCCGGGGACGAGTTCCCGGCCTACTACCAGGTGAGCGTGCCGAGCGCGCTCGCGCTGCTCGTCGACGGCTTCGCTCCGAAGGTCGGCAGCGTGCTCGGCCCGCTGACCACCCTCGCCATCGGCGTCGGCATCGGCCGGTGGTGGCGTCGCGAAGGGTGGGCACCCGGCACGCGCCGTTGGGATCTCGCGGTGGCCGCCTCGATCGCCGCCGGCTGGCTCGCGAGCCCCCACTTCCTCTTCTACGACGTCGCCCTCTTCCTGCTGCCGGGCTGGGTCGCCTACCTCCGCCTCGGGAGCGATCCCGAGGGCCGCCCCTTCGGCGGTGGCCGCTTCTACGGGCTGACCCTGCTGACCCTGCTGATCGGCTCGCTCTGGATCCCGCTCTTCAGCGTCTGGCTCTGGGAGACCCTGAAGGAAGCGCAGCTCCCGCGAGCGGTGCCGCAGCTCATCACCGTGGTGCTCGTCTGGTGGACGATCGCGCTCCATCGGGCCGCTGGTGAGGTGGATTCGCGGGAAAAAGCGGTCGGCGACGTGGGTGATCTCACAGCGAACGATCCCGGCCTCCGCCGTTCGGATGCCGAATGATCTGGGCCCGCTAGCGGCCGCGAGCGCCGATGTCCCCCGATGTGATGGGCCGCGGCGGCGGCCCTGACGCGTCGCGGCAAAGCTGCCGTGATTTCAGCTCGTTGACACCTTTCGAGCCGCCACCTAAAGCAGGATCGGCAGTTCTCCGAGGGCGTCCCTCGCCGAGCCTTGCCATCGCCCCAGGGCGACCCTCTTTCACACCTCATGACCCTCCCCGCACGAAAGCCCGATTGGCTACGCGTCCGCCTCCCCAATGGCGAGGGACAGGAGCGCTTCAAAGGTCTGAAGGAGCAGCTGCGCGGCCTGGACCTGAACACGGTCTGTGAAGAGGCCAAGTGCCCGAACATCTTCGAGTGTTGGGCCGCCGGTACCGCGACCATCATGATCCTCGGCGAGACCTGCACGCGCGGGTGTCGCTTCTGCTCGGTGAACACCGGCGACCCCGGTGGCTTCGCCGACCCGCGCGAGCCGGAGAACGTCGGCAAGGCGCTCGGCGCGATGGACCTGGCGTACGTCGTGATGACCATGGTCGACCGCGACGACCTGCTCGATGGCGGCGCCGACCACGTCGCGCGCACCGTGCAGCGCATCAACCACTACGCCCCGAACCTGCTCGTCGAGGTGCTCCTGGGGGATTTCCAGGGCGTCCGGAAGGACGTCGAGACGGTCGTCGTCGATGGTGGCCCGGACGTGTTCGCGCACAACGTCGAGGTCGTGCCGCGCCTGCAGCGGACCATTCGCGATGCGCGCTGCAGCTGGGACCGCTCCATCGACGTGCTGAAGTGGGCCAAGGAAGCCAACGGCGTGGTGACGAAGTCCTCGCTGATGGTCGGCCTCGGCGAGACCGAGGACGAGATGCTCGACGCCATGAAGCGCCTCCGCGACGCGGAGGTCGACGTGCTCACGATCGGCCAGTACCTGCGGCCGACGAAGAAGCACGCCGACGTGCAGCGCTACGTCGAGCCGGAAGAGTTCGAGAAGTACCGCGAGGAGGGCGAGGCCATGGGCTTCACCTTCGTCGCCAGTGGTCCCCTGGTCCGGTCGAGCTACCGGGCCGCGGAGGCCTTCCTCCACGGTGCCCTGAAGGGCAAGGAGCGCGGCAGCGCGCCGGGCGCCGTGGATCGCTATGGACGCAAGCGTCGCCTGCACGTGCTCGGCGGCGGCGCAGGAGAGTGACGGGGATGCAGACAGAACAAGTGGTGCCGATTCGAACGCCCGAGTCGTCCTTCGACGACGAGGTCGTCACCGTCATCGGGCCGGACGGAAAGGTCCGACCCGAGGCCGATCCCAAGCTCCCCGTCGAGCAGGTCCTGGACCTGTACAAGGCGATGGTGCGCACGCGGATCATCGACACCCAGCTCGAGCGTCTGCAGCGCCAGGGCCGGATCGGGTTCCACATCGGGAGCCTCGGCGAGGAGGCGTGCATCATCGGCTCCGCCGCCGCGATGCGCCCGCAGGACTGGATCTTCCCCTGCTACCGCGAGTTCGGCGCGCTGCTGTGGCGCGGCTTCCCGCTGCAGTCCTACGTCGACAACATGTTCGGCAACGCCGAAGACGTGGTCATGGGCCGCCAGATGCCCGACCACTACTCGGGCAAGAAGTACAACTTCGGATCGGTCAGCTCGCCGATCGGCACCCAGATGACCCAGGCCGTGGGCTTCGGCTGGGCGGCCAAGAAGAAGGGCACCGACACCGTGGTCAGCGTCTACTTCGGTGAGGGTGCGACCAGCTCCAACGACTTCCACACCGGCATGAACTTCGCTGGCGTGATGGACGCGCCGGTCATCTTCCTGTGCCGGAACAACCGCTGGGCCATCAGCGTGCCCTCCGAGAAGCAGACCGCCAGCAAGACCTTCGCCGACAAGGGCGTCGCCTACGGAGTCCCCGCCGTGCGCGTCGACGGCAACGACTTCCTGGCCACCTACGCCGTCGTCCGCGAGTGCGTGGAGAAGTCGGCCAAGGGCGAAGGGCCCTTCCTGGTCGAGATGCTCACCTACCGCGTCGGCGGTCACTCCACCTCCGACGACCCGCGAGCCTACCGCGCGAGCGACGAGGTCGACTCGTGGCGCCAGACGGACCCGCTGGTCCGCGGCCGCAAGCACCTCGACACGCTCGACGCCTGGTCGGACGCCGAGGACGAGGCCTTCCGCAAGGACACCGAGGCCGAGCTCAAGGCGTGCATCGCCGCCGCCGAGGAGAAGCCCAAGCCCGCGCTCTCGACGATGTTCGAGGGTGTGTACGACGAGACGCCCTGGCACCTGAAGGAACAGCAGGAGCAGTGTGAGA
This sequence comes from Deltaproteobacteria bacterium, assembly GCA_017644045.1. Classification (GTDB taxonomy): domain Bacteria; phylum Myxococcota_A; class Polyangia; order Polyangiales; family Houyiibacteriaceae; genus UBA1660. The sequence continues at coordinate 70,871 of JAEPMI010000003.1, read as the reverse complement.
ACGGCCCGCGCGCCAAGGAGCACCACTGAGATGCCGCAGATGAACCTGGTCCAGGCCGTGAACTCGGCCCTTCGCACCGAGATGCGCAACGACGAGGACGTGATCGTCCTCGGCGAGGACGTCGGCAAGGTCGGCGGTGTCTTCCGCGTCACGCAGGGCCTCTTCGACGAGTTCGGCGACGACCGCGTGATCGACACGCCGCTCGCCGAGGGCGGCATCATCGGCACCGCGATCGGCATGGCCCTCTACGGCCTGCGCCCCGTGCCGGAGATCCAGTTCTCCGACTTCATCTTCCCCGCGTTCGACCAGATCGTCAGCGAGGCGGCGAAGTTCCGTTACCGCAGCGGCGGTGAGTACACGGTGCCGATGGTCATCCGCACGCCGGTCGGCGGCGGTATCCGCGGTGGCCACTACCACTCGCAGTCGCCGGAGAGCCTCTTCATCCACACCGCCGGTCTGAAGGTGGTCTGCCCGTCGAACCCGTACGACGCGAAGGGCCTGCTGCTCAGCGCCATCCGCGACGACGACCCGGTCCTCTTCTTCGAGCCGAAGCGGGTCTACCGCGCGGTGAAGATGGACGTGCCGGAGGACGAGTACACGATCCCGATCGGCAAGGCGAAGGTCGTCCGCGAGGGCGAGGACGTCACGGTCGTCGGCTGGGGCGCAATGCTCTTCGAGGCGCTCGCCAGCGCCGACGAGGTCGCCGAGGAAGGCGTCAGCGCAGAGGTCATCGACCTGCGCACGCTCTGGCCGGTGGACATCGACACCATCGTCGAGTCGGTGAAGAAGACCGGCCGCCTGGTGATCGTGCACGAAGCCCCCAAGGCCTGTGGGTTCGGCGCCGAGCTGCTCTCGCTCGTGACCGAGAAGGCCTTCGTCCACCTCGAGGCCCCGCCCGTCCGCGTGACCGGCTGGGACACCCCGTTCCCCTACACGCTCGAGATGGAGTACCTGCCGCTCCAGCACCGCATCACGCCGGCGCTCCTCGAAACCGCCAAGTACATCCCCTGAGAGAGATCCCATGAGCTTTCAGTTCAAGCTTCCCGACATCGGCGAAGGCGTCACCGAGGGCGAGATCGTCGAGTGGCACGTCAACCAGGGCGACATCGTCGCCGAGGACGACCCGATGGTCGAGGTGATGACCGACAAGGCCACCGTGACCATCGGCGCGCCCAAGGCCGGCACCATCGCGGACGTGCGCTTCCAGCCCGGTGACGTCGCTCAGGTGGGCGACGTGATCGTGGTCATCGCGACCGACGGCACCGCCACGGTGACCGAGGCTCCCGCCGAGGAGACCAAGGACGAAGGTCCCGCGGCGACCGCCGTCGGCGACATTCGCGAAGGCCTGCCCGGCACGTCGTTCTTCCAGTCGGCCAAGAAGCCCGTCGCGAAGAAGGGCAACGGCGCCGCCGCCGCTCCGAAGGCCGCGCCGCAGCCGATCGACTTCTTCCAGGCCAAGCCGCTCGCGACGCCGGCGACCCGCAAGCTCGCCCGCGACCTCGGCGTCGACCTGCGCCGGGTCCAGCCGAGCGGGCCGCATGGCCGCACCACGCGCGACGACGTGAAGGGTTTCGCTGGCGGCGCGCCGACCGCGACCACGGCGCAGGCGCCGAGCGCGCCGCGGCACGCGCCGACCCGGATCGTCGGCCAGCAGGGCGAGCCGGAAGAGCGGAAGCCCTTCGTCGGCATCCGCCGCAAGATCGCGCAGCGGATGCAGATGGTGAAGAACACCGCTGCGCACTTCACCTTCGTCGAAGAGTGTCACTGCGACCGCCTCATCGAGCTCCGCAGCCGACTGAAGCCGGCGGCCGCCGAAGAGGGTGTGAAGCTCACCTACCTTCCGTTCATCGTGAAGGCGACCATCGCCGCGCTGAAGAAGCACCCCGTGCTCAACAGCGCGCTCGACGAGAGCTCCAACGAGCTCGTCTACCGCAAGTACTTCCACATGGGCATCGCGGCGGCGACGCCGAACGGGCTCATGGTCCCGGTCGTGCGCCACGCGGACCAGCTCTCGCTCCTCGACCTCGCCCGCGAGATCGACCGGCTCGGCAACGGCGCCCGTGAGGGTGCGCTGAAGCAGGACGAGCTCCAGGGCTCGACCTTCACCATCACGAGCCTCGGTCGCGACGGCGGGCTCTTCGCCACGCCGGTGCTCAACCACCCCGAGGTCGGCATTCTCGGTGTGCACCAGATGAAGCAGAAGCCGGTCGTGCGTGACGGCGAGATCGCCATCGGCAACGTCATGCTCCTCTCACTGAGCTTCGACCACCGCATCGTGGACGGCCACGTCGGCGCGGCCTTCGCGTACGACATCATCCGCTTCCTCGAAGAGCCCGAGCGGCTCTTCCTCGACCTGGCCTGAGCGTCGAAGCGGGCGCTCGATCACGACGCTCGCTATTGAACTCGGTCTAGGTCAGGACTCCCCTATGTCGTAGGGGAGTTGGAAGGGGGGAGTGTCCCCCGGGTGTCGCTGTGAGCAACAGGGGAGGTGGGACTCAGGCGGGTTCGTGGAAGGGGCCCTCGATCTCGTAGGTGATGCCCTGTCCGTCTCCCCGCTGGGAGCTGAAGTAGAGGCGCGTCCCGCTCGGGTCGAAGGCCGGGCCGGTCACCTCGGAGCTGTCCTGGCCGACGATCTGCATCACGGGGATGAGATCGCCGCTCGGGAGGATCGCGACGATCTGCATCGAGCCCCCGTCTTCGGCGACGAGCACGTCGCCGCAGCAGGACACGGTGAGGTTGTCGACGCCGGTCAGCGGCGGATCGGTGATCGCCTCTCCGTCGTAGAGCACGGAGATCGTCGCCGTGGAGATCTCGTACGCCCAGATGCGCGTGCTGCCCTTCGTGCTGAAGTAGACGACGCCCTCGTGGTACCAGATGCCCTCGCCCCCATCGAACGCGGTGCTCTCGGGGACCTGCATTCGGGTCGGCGTGTCTCCCTCCGCGAGCGGGTCGGGAAGCGGGAGCCAGGTGACGGCACCGGACTCGGAGTCCACCTGGGCGACCTCGAGCGTCCCGGAGCCGAGCTCGGGGAAGCCGTTGCTGTTCATCCCGTCCGGACGGAAGCGATAGAAGCGACCGTCGCCTTCGTCCTCGGTGAGGTAGAGGTCCCAGTTCATCGGGTCCACCGCCACGGCCTCGTGGCGGAAGACCCCGAGGGCGGGGCGAGCGACGGAGGGTGTCTCGCCCCAGGGATCGCACTCGTAGACCTCGCCGTTCCCGATCTCCTCGCAGGAGAGCCAGGTGTGCCAGGGGGTGAGGCCGCCCGCGCAGTTGATCTGCGTCCGCTCGAGGATCGAGTAGGCGTCGACCAGGGTCCCGCTGGCGTCGAAGCGGAGCGCACCGACCCCGCCGATGAGCGGCATCTCCGAGTTCGACACGTAGATCCAGCCGCCGTCCTCCGTGAGGAAGGTGGCGCCTCCGTCGGGCATCGGATGCCACTCGTGGTCGGTCCCCAGCACCGTCTGCCCGCTCCGTGCCACGACCCGCGCGGTGAAGCCGGCGGCCAGCCGGACGCCGTTCGCGTCCGCATCACCAAGTGGCCCGATGTCCGCGATCAGCGATCGGAGCGCCGGCGGGTCCGGGAGGTCCCGCGCCGGGAAGACGACGGGACCGCCGTCGACCGGGATGCCCGCATCGGACGGCCCCGCGTCCGCCGGACCGCCGTCGGTGGGGCTCGCGTCGTCGTCCCCACAACCGATGGCGGGCGAGACGAGCGCCGCGGCGAACCCCGCGAGGCCACGCCCGACGAACTCTCGGCGAAGCAGGGAGGAGGGAAGCTTGGAGAAGTCAGCCATCCCCAGACTGTAACACCCCTGTCACATTCGCCTCGCGCAAGTCACCGTAGCGGGCCACCGGCTCCATCCCACCGTCGGTGCTAGGCTCGCTCTCCATGGGAGAACGACGCTCCATCGCCGTGGGGATCCTCGTGTTCTTGCTCGGCGTCATCGGTTCGACGACCGCGCTGGCGCAGCAGGGCGAGGACCCCTTCGCCGCGGAAGAAGACCCGTTCGCCGAGGAAGAAGCGGAGCCGGCGGAGTCGGCGGATCCGAACGCCCAGAGCGGCGAGGCGCTCCCGCCGCCGACCGTCCCGGACGGCTACGGCAACCAGCCGCAGGCTCAGCCCGCGCCGGCCGCCACCGGGAACCAGCCCGGCTACGGACAGCAACAGCCGGCGTACGCCCAGCCCGCGTACCCACAGCAGCAGTACCAACGACCGCCCCGGCTCCAGCGCATCCCCTATCACGAGGGCATGACCGTCCCCGAGGGCGGCCGCCTGATCGAGAAGCGCAGCCTCGGGCTCATCATCGCGGGCGGCGCCATGTTCCTCGTGACCTACGGCCTCTCGGTCAGCTTCTATGCGGACAGCTCCCTCAGCGGGCTGATGCTCGTCCCGGTGCTCGGCCCGATCATCGAGACCCGCAACGACGACCTCTTCGCGATCGATCGCTTCCTGCTGGTCCTCGACGGACTCGTGCAGGCCGCCGGCCTGACCCTCTTCGGCCTCGGCATCGGGCGGAAGAAGAAGTTCATCGAGTTCTACGGGATGAACGAGCCCGGCTGGCGAGTGACGCCGCGGGTGGGCATCGGCGGCGGCGGGATCGATCTGCGCGCGCGCTTCTGAGCGCTCAGATCCCCGTCTGATCCCGCAGCTCCACGTCGTAGAGCCGAGCCAACCGGCGTCCGATCTGACGCGCGGTCTCCTGCCGCGCGCGCGCTTGCCCGGGACGCACGCCGCTCGGCGCGTAGACGCGCAGGAACTTGGCCGGGTCCCGAAGGGCGAGCTCCACGTGGAAATGCAGGAAGCGACCCGACTTGCTGCTCGTCGTGATCACTCCGATCCGCACCCCTTCGACCCGCTCCACGGGGATGGTCGTTCGGACCCAACCGAAGAGCCCGCGCACCGAGGTCAGGCCGACCGAGTCGGCCACATAGCGCTGGGGGAAGAACGTGATGAAGAGCAACACGAGCAACACACCGCCGAGTCCCGCGTAGAGCCCGAGCGCCGACTCGGCCGTCCACATGTCTCGACCGATCCGGTCGAGCCCCTCCGCTCGGTAGCTCAGCGTCGTCCCGAGCGCCGCGGCCAGGCCCGCCAGCCCGAAGAGGAAGACCGCGATGAACGCCGAGTCGGATCGCCACTCGCCCTTCGCACCGATCCTCTCGTCGAGCGCGCGCTCGAGCGCGTCGCCCTTGCGGTCGGCGAGCACGAGGTCGTCGCCGTCCGCGACCGCGTAGATCACCCGCCCAGCCTCGCGGCGGGAGCCGAGGATCTGTTCCACGCGCGCGCGCTGCCGGCCGCCCCGGCGCGTCTCCACGTAGATCCAATTCGGTGTGAGCACGACGCGCAGCGGCATCGCGCCGAATGGGTGATCCGGCGTCGAGTGCCACCAGACGCGGAACCGGTCCAAGGCCGTCGGCGCCTCCCGCGTGGCGACGATCACCTCCGCCGCGGCGCGGAACGCCCCGCCTTCGGTGCGGCCGTCCGGCCACTCGTCGGTCTGCTCCCAGCTCACGCCGCGACGATACCCGAGGCGACGGCCAGTTGCGCGGCACGGATCCGCCGATCACGCTCGCCCAGTGGACGAAGGCGCCCCCGAACCGCGTGACGGATCCTTCCTGGGCGTCGTCCCCTTCGTCCTGATGGCGGCGGCGCAGGGCGTGATCCCCTACACGCACACCGTTCAGTTCGGGCCCGCGTTCCAGGTGACCCCCCGTCCCTCGACGATGCCGCTCTGGCGCGACGTGCTCAACGCCTCCGGGATCGGTCTGCTGGTCTGCGGCCTCGCATACGCCGCGCTGGCGGCGTGCTTCGTGAGCCTCTGCCGTGCCTACGGCGACGAGCCCGAGGAGGCAGGCCTCCTCGCCCGGCGCACCGTCCTCCGCTACGGCTGGCTCTACCCGATGCTCGGGTTCTTCGGGCTGCCATCGATGCTCCTGGGCTTCTGCCTGCCGGAGGCGGCGCACGGCGCTCTCCCCTGGCTCACCCTCGGCGTGATGGTGATTCCGCTCTTCGTGCTGCTCTCCACGCTCAAGAAGACGGCAGAGACCACCGGCGTCAGCCCTGGGTGGGCCTGGCTCTGCGTCTTGGTGCCGCTCCTACTTGCGTTCGCGGCGGAGGCGATCTTGCTCGGCTGGCCTCCCGGCGGCGGCCTGCTGGACCCCTGGCTCCCGCAGATGGTCGCCGGCAACTGACGCCGAACGCTTGTGCTCGGCCCCGAGTTCTTGCGACAACTCGGCCGTGCGTCGCTGGCGAGAGCTGATCGGGATCGGAGCGATGGTGCTCCTCGGAGCGCTGACGAGCCCGGCCGAGGCGCAGCACACCGGGAGCAGCTTCGGCGGCGGGAGCTTCGGCGGCGGCGGTTCCTCCTGGAGTGGAGGCTCCTCGAGCTGGGGCGGCGGCAGCTCGAGCTGGGGCGGCAGCTCCTCGAGCTGGAGCAGCGGTTCGTCCTACAGCTCGGGCTCCTACTCGTCGTCGGGCAGCGCCGACCCCGTCTTCGTCATCATCATGGTCGTCTTCTTGGTCGGGTCGGTCGTCATCAAGGCGATGGTGAAGAGGGGCGCCAGCTCGATGTTCCACGCCGGCCCGTCCAGCTACGGCGTCCCACAGCAGACCTTCGTCGCCAACGTCGACGTGACGAGCCTGATGATCGCCATCGACGCGAGGGCGCGCTCGCGCCTGCAAGAGAAGCTCGACGAGATGGCGCGGTCCGGCAACACCGCCACCGCTGCCGGTCGACGCCAACTCCTCTCCGCGGCCGTCGCAGCCATCGAATCGGAACGCGCCGCGTGGGCCTACGTGGGCTCGCACGACGCGCGACCCGCACCGCCGGCCCAGGCGGAGCAGACCTTCACCCGGATGACCGGCGATCTCCGCTCCCGCTTCCGCCACGAGCTCGTGCGCAACGTCGAAGGTGCCATCGAGCGCCGCGACGGACCGCAGATGACGGCCCGGCCCGAAGAGGGCGAAGGCCTCTGCGTGGTCACCTTCGTGGTGGCCGCGAAGCGCGTCCTGGCTGACCTCGACGGCATCGCGGACCCCAGCCGGTTCCGCCAGGCGCTCCGGGTGCTCAGCTGGCTGAGCGTTGCCGAGCTGGTGGCCTTCGAGGTGATCTGGAGCCCCGCGGACGAGAACGATCGGATGTCGAGCGCCGAGCTCGAGGTGCTCTACCCGGAGATGCACCCGATCGCCGCCGAACCGATGGGCCGCGTCGCCTGCGGCCATTGCGCGGCGACCTACGCCCGCGAGCTCGGTCAGTGCCCGAGCTGCGGCGCCCCGCCGCCCAGGGGATAGTCGACGGGGCCCGCTCGTACACTCGAGCGAATGAGCGACCTCGACGCGATCGCAGACGCCCTCTCCACTCTTCCTGCGGGCTCGCCCTTTCGCGAGCTGATCCCCCTCTACGCATCGCCGGACGACGCAACCCGGCGCGAGGGCAGTGCCCTCCTGGTGAAGCTCGGACTCCGTGGACTCCACCGTCCACCACCCCAGGACGAGGCGACCGCGCTCGGCATCCTGCGCGCCGTCCGTCTGCTCCCCGATCCGCCCGAGCCTCCTCGCGTCTCCGACCTCGTTCGCACGCTCTTGGGCACCGCTCATCCCTCGCTGGTGGGGCCGATCCGCGAGCTCTACGACGCCGCCTCCGACCCCCTGCGGCTGAGCTTCCTGACCCTTCTCGCGGTGCAGGGAACGGCGGACGGGGCTCGCGCCTTGGTCGTGCTCGTCGAAGCGCATGGATGGCCAGGGCTCAGCCCTCAGCTGCGAGACGAGCTGGTGCGCTTCGACCTCCCTCATGGCTCGATCCTGTTCCCCAGGCTCCTCGAGCTCGATGGCTGGGAGCGGCCCGAGCTGCAGGCCGTCCTGGTCGAGATGCTCGACCATGGGTCGGTGATGCCGGCCGACATCGCCCACACCACGCTCGCGCGAACGCTTCCCCAGCGCATCGACGAGCTCGTGGTCGCTCGTGTCTCCGAGAGGGTCGACCGCGACTACGTCGATCGCATCCTCGCTCTACAGCTGGACCTGGCCGGGTGGGTCGGCCCTCCCGAGGTCCTCCCCAAGCTCAGGTCCTGCGCCGGCTCTTCCTCCGAGCACGTCGCGAGGTACGCGCGGGAGGCGCTCCAGCGCCGAGGCGCGAGCGTCCTGGTGGAGTAACGCTCGAGCAGCGCACCGCCGGCCTGGTTTCGCGCCATCATTCGGGCCGGGGTTCCGGGAGGCGACGTAGTCGAATTGCCTATGGCGTTCCGCCTCGCCATCCGTGAGCCTCGCCGCGGGGAATGCGAACAGATTCGCGGAGGGGGTTTGCGTCACCCTCCGCGGGTCGAGCGGGCTGCTCGTAGGAGACGATGAAGAACCATGCGGCAGGCGTCCTGCGGGACGCAATCTACGACCTCGAGTTGGGCGAGGCGGCTTGGTTGGACGCGCTGCGCGATGGCTTCCGACCCTTCGTCCCCGACGCATCGCTTCTCACGCTCAGCGCTCTGCGCATTCGCCGGGGTGGGTTGACCCTGGAACGAGTCAGTCCCGACCGGAATCGCATCCGCGCCTTCCTCGCTCTGTCCGCGGCATCCGTCCCGCACCGCCAGGTGCGACACATCCTCCAGCGCACCTCGACTGTCGGAAGCTTCAGCGAGTGGGTGAAGCCTTTGGGTGTACCGAACTTCTGGCGCACGTTCGCCGCTTTCGGCCTGCGTATGGGCGACTTTCTCGGTGTCCGCGCAATGGACGGTGGCGAGCGCTTCCTCTCCCTCAGCGCGTGGTACCCGCACGAGCGCCGAATGACCGAAGCTCAGCGTTCCGTCCTCCGACCTCTCGCCGGGCATCTCGCTACGATGTTTCGTCTCCGGCGCTCCCTGGCCGGCGTCCCTGTTCGGCCCGAGCGAGGAGAGGCCGTGCTCGAGGTCAGCGGCCGGGTGGTTCATGCCGAGACCGAGGTGGCCAGCCGGAGCATGCGCGGACGGCTACGAGAGCAAGTTCGCCGCATCGAGTCCGCCAAGACGGCCGAGGGCACTCGCGCCGGACTGCTCTGGACTCCTTTGGTGGAAGGCCGCTGGACCTTGATCGACTGTTTCGACACCGACGGTCGGCGATACTACGTCGCGGTCGAGAACGCACCGCCCACCGGCAGCTCGAGCGCGCTCAGCGAACGAGAGGAGCAGGTCGCGAGGATGACGGCGCAGGGCATGAGCACCAAGGAGATCGCGTACTCGTTGGGCCTTCATCGGTCGACGGTGTCCACCTATCTCGAGCGAGCGCTCGAAAAGCTCAGGATCGAGACCCGCCTCGATCTGCCTTGGCTCGTGGAGGCACGAGCGAAACGGGCGGACATCTCGACATCCACTCTCCGTTTTACCGAGGCAGGTCCTGACACCCACCCTGGCCTGACACCTGCCCAGAATCAGATAGCCAAGTTGGCCGTTGCCGGAAAGACCGACCGAGAGATCGCGCTGCTCCGCGGATGCTCCGAACGAACGGTCGCGAATACCCTGCAGGCAACCTTCCGTCGGACCGGCGTGAGTACCCGTCTAGAGCTGGCGCGGCACCTCGCGCGCAGGACTGGATGAGGCTCGTCGCCCACGTTGCGGCAACCCGTTTCGCGTAGTCGAATTGACCATGTTCAGTCCGTGAACGCGTCTGTAGGTTCACCTTCGAGTCTGCAGTCACTTTCATGGATGCCACATGCGAATAGCCGCCATATCCGCACTTCTATTGACTGGATGTGGCGCACACGTCCAAGTCGTGAGCCACGCGATCGCTCCCGAAGTCTCCGGCCGGGTCGAGGATTCCAGCGCTCCAGCGCAGGAGCTCATCGACGCCGAGATCGTCGTCGTGGTCACGTCACCTCAGCAGCCGTTGACCCTGGCGAACTCGCGAGAGGATTCTCGGACCTTCGAGACCTTCGAGCGGCCGGCCGCCGTCGGACCGAATGGCGACCCGAGCCTCGACTCCTCCGAAGCACTCCACGAACAGATGCACCGGGAGCGCGGGACCACCATGGTGCAAGAGCTCGTGGACGCCCGGGCCGTGTTCGCCGCTCTACTCGAGCGGGAGTTGCGAAAGCACTTTCGGTCGGTCCGTGTGCCTCTCGAGGCGGAGCCAGGCTTTCGAGTTCGACTCGAGGGCTCGATGCGGATCGCGCTGACCAAGACCGCGGAGTTTCGCGCGCTCACGTCGGGAGGCCCGGTGCCCATCCCCGATGTCGAGGGCCATGGGCAGAGGCGTACGGGCCCGCATCTGGCGTGGGGGATCCCCGTGATCCTCATCGGTGGTTTGGTGATCGGCACGGCGATCGTGTCGCCGATCTTCGCGAAGATCAGTCGCTCCCACCTGGTGGGCTCAGCCGGCGACGCCCTCCGAGCGGTCGCGGAGCGTTGGGCCCAGGCCGCGGCGGACGCTTGGCGGGCCAATGGAGGGTTTCCGGTCCCCGTGCCGGCGACCGCCGGTCCCGCGCCGAGAGCGTCGACGGGAACGGCCGAGCCCGTTCCTTGCCCCGGCGGCGGTGCGGACGGCGGCTGCGGCACCGGCTTCATCTGCCACGAGGGAAGGTGCCTCTCGGCGTGCAACCCAGCCTGCGCCGCGAACGAGTATTGCGCGGGGCTGGGCGTCTGCGCGTCCGCTTGCAATCCCCCTTGTCCGACTGGAACCGAGTGCACGGAGGACCTGACATGCGTTCGACCTTGATGGCCGCGATGATCGCGGTCGCTGGAACCGCCCTGACTCCGAGCGCCGCGAGCGCCCAAGAGTCCGTGTTCACCTGCCCGGACGGGTGTCCGGAGGGGAGCACATGTCGCGAGGGCTCGTGCGTCGCGGCGACTCCGAGCGTCGTGGAGTCAGCGGCTGCCCCGGCGTGTGTACCACCGTGCCGTGCCGGGTACGCTTGTGATGCTGGCGTTTGCGTCTCGGCGCCGGCCGCGTGCGTTCCCGACTGTCGCGCGGGCTACTCCTGCCAAGGCACGGTTTGCGTCGCGGACGCACCCATCTCACGGCCGCAGCCCACCCAACCAGGTGTCGCGGGAACCTCGGCGGTCACCGCGAGCGCCCCCGCGCAGGCACCCGCTCCGCCGACTCGACGGGCCATCGACCGAAGCGTTCGCCTCGATCTCGTGGCCCAGGTGCGCGCGGGCGGTGGCTACGTCCTGGACTCCGAGGGATCGGGGGACATGGAGCCGGGTGCGGGTGCCGCGCTTCGACTCGAGCTCCCGCTGGGTCGCTTCGTCACCCTCGGGCCGATGTTCCAGTTCGTCTCGCTCAAGGACGCTGGTTCCAGCAATCGCTACGAGCTACTGGGGGCCGGGCTACGCCTCGGGATGCGCCGAGTCTTCGAGCTCGGCTTCGGTGGGATCGAGATCTCCTTGTCCGCCCCGTTCGGCTACACGGCGCTGCTCTATCACCTCGATACCGGCACCACCACCGACCGCGGCGTGCACACGGGACTACTCGCAGGGGGAAAGCTCTTCCTAGGTCGCAGGATGGCGCTGCTGCTCGAGGTGGGCTTCATGCGCGACTTCATCTTCGCGCCCGAAGCGGGGCGGCGGTCCTACGTGCAGACCCAGGCCGCGGTCAATCTCGGGATCAGCATCGGATTCCGTTGAGAGAGGGGCTCGCTGACGTTCACCCGCCGACGCGGAAAGGCGCCGACGCCAGCTCGTGGGGCGCGTGGCCCTCGGGCGCGCAGCTCTCGAGCACGAATCGGTACTCACCGGCTCCTACGGCCGCGCAACGCTCGCACTCGCATTGCGCGTGACCGGCCATCTCGGCCCAGGGCCGAGCCCGGAGCTCGGCGCCCGGCACGAGCTCGACGCACTCGGGCGGCTGGTCCTCGCACCGCGCCCGGAGGCGGACGCTGTCGCCGGTCGGAACCGCGGCCCAACCCTCGCCCTCCCGGACCTCGACCCGCACGGTCGAGCGCACGCGGGCCGGCTCCGCGCCGCGGCTCTGCACGACGATCGCCACGCCACCCTCGGCGGGCTCGCCGGCCACGGTGATCGTGGGCGGCTCGCTCGGGTCGAGCGGCGTACGCTCGTCGGAGCCACCAGCCGACGGCTCGGTCGACGGGGTGTCGGTGACCGGATCGTCGTCGGTGCCGCTACCGCCTCCGTCGCTGGACGAGCCGCACGCGCCGCAGGCGCCGAGGACGAACACGAAGAGCGAGAGCAGTGAGGTGCGACGCATGGGTCGCATCTTGATCAACGGACGGTGCGCGGACAACCAGCGACTCGGTCGGGCTCGCGCGACCTCCTTGTCGGAGGCGTCCGCTCGCTCGCTGAGACCTCGGTAGAGCTCACGCATCTGGCAGAACTGGAGCTGAGCGCTCTCGATCACTCGAGACCCAAGCGGCGCGTCGCTCACGGTTCGATGCATCGTGCGAGTGCCGATGATGATGATCGTCTGCGCGGCCTGCGCGGCTGTGCCGCCGCCGGCTCCGAGCACGGTCCTGCCCCCGACGCCGGAGCCGGTCGAGACTCCCGACGGGTCGCGACGCGTCGAGCTCTTCTACACGGATGTGGTGGCACTCCCCGACGGAATGGAGTGCGCGGTAGCGGGCGACACCCGAATTTGCTTCCGCGACGACGAGCCCGTGTTCGTCGCCAGGGATCTCGGCCGAGAATGGACGCTGGAGGCCTATCATCGGGAGGGCACCCTGTTCCGCGACCAGCGAGAGGGCACCTGGTTCCGCGCTCCGATCTTCACCGGCGAGCTGGAGCCCGCACCCAGTCCCCCAGCCCGCCGAGAATGGTCCGAGCGTCTACGAGTCGACGATAGAGACCGGCTGGTGGTGTGGGACGGACATGGCTTCTTGCCGGCGGAGCTGCCGGGACGCGTCATCCGTGCAGCGGGCCATGGGCGGGACGTCGCCGCGTTGGTGGAACCCGGTCAGATCTGGTCCGGGCGCGATGTTCGGGGAGTGATGACGTGGAGCCGGGCGCGCTGGCTCCGGCCCGATTCGATCGGGCTACTGAACGAGCGAGCGTTCGACCAGCTGCAGGCCACGTCGAGTCGACTGCAGCACCGGATCAATCGACTCCTAGCCAACGGAGAGCTCGTTGTCGCGCAGAGCGGCGAACGACGTTTGCCGCCACGGAGGAGGTGCGCCCGTGGCGTGAGTCGACCCATCCGCCGCGACCGGCGCTGGCATCGGCCGATCGCCTCCCACCCTTCGGACTACCGCCACACCCGACCCTCGAATGGAGCTCGCTCTCGGATGGCGCCGGCTTGGTCCGGTGGGGACGTCGTGAGGACGAGCCAATCCCCACGCGGGCGACATGGATGGGCCTCGGGCCAGACGGGCAGCCGTTCTCGACCGAGGCCGACCGCGCTCCACGACACGTTTCGCCTCGTTGGGGACGGGTCGTCGCGGCAGCGCCGGAGTGGGCGCTCGTGTTGGCCGAGGAAGCGCCGGAGCCTCGCTGCACGATCGAGCTCCTTCGCCGGGACGGCTCCTCGTTCCGCCAGTCCTTCGGCTTTTGCGACCTCGAGCTGTTCGGGGCGCTTCACTTGCCCATGAGCGAAGGGCGCACGGGGGTCCTCCTGCACTACGGCGAGCGTCGCTGGTTACTGGAGGTGGACCAGTCGGGTCGCTTGCTTGGGCAACGGGAGCTCCTCGGGCCCCACACCCACCACGACGAGCTGATTCGGGAAGTCGACGGGCGGCTCATGCACGTCGTCGCCTTCGACGGCGGGCTCGGCCATGGGATCGACGGCAACGACCGCCCGGTGCCCTTCCCTTCGGCCCCCACCGAACTCTGCACGTCGGATGGGCCCGTCGACGCGGCGAGCCATCTCTCGCCGCGCGTCTCCATGGCTGGAAGCACGGCCGATCCCGGAATGCCCCGTCTCTGGCGCACCTACTGGCTGAGCTCCACGGACGACGGCACTTGCATTCGAGCAGGGTTCGAGACCCATCCACCGCTCGCCTGGTGGTCGGACGAGCACGGCGTCCGAGGGATGACCTGGGACTGGAGGTACGGGCCTACGGAGCTCGCGTCTCACGAGGAGGAGCCGGCCTCCTTCCCTCCGACGACGGCGATCCAGTCGCGCGGTGCGTCCCTGGTCATCGGGAGATTCGGCTCGGGGGGGACACGAGTGGTCCGCGTGGATGGTGAGACGACGACGGAGCTAGACGTCCCCCAGAGTCTCCGAGGCCACTTTCCCATCACCCTCGGTCCGGGCGGCGTGCTCTTCACCGAGTCCCACGCATGGGTCGTCGGTGGACACGTACGATCGGCGCCAGCGGGCTCGCACATCGTCGACGCGATCCTCACCAACGCAGCTCCTCCCGAGCTCTACCTGCTCGTCACCAACCACACGCGTGTCGGGGAGTACGCGGTCGTCGACCCTGCGGGCGAGGTGCATCCAGCCCAACCAGCCGACGACCTGGTCGATCCGATACTCGCTCCAAGCGCGGGTGGTCCGCCGACAGTGGTGAGTCGGGCGCTGGTGCTCGGTCGAGGCCGCACCGACACCGGCGATGTGCGTTTGCTGCCGATCTTCTGGCCGAGCGCCAGGAGCTGCGCCGAAGTCGAGATCCACGGAACCGCGGCTCCATCGCGGCCGCCCATCGATTGCCGCGACGACCCCATCGCAGCCTTCGCGGAGGGCCGCTCCATCGCGTACCTCGCGCGGGCCCTCGGAGAACTCGAGCGTACTCACGTCAGGATCGCCACCCGCGGCGGACGGCGTTGGGTGGAGGGGGCACCGCCACTGCACGTGGCGGGCAAGGCGGTGTCGGCGATCGGAGTCGGCCAGACGCTCTACGTGGTGACCAGCGGCGAGAGCGTGTGGACCCTTCATCGCCTTCACCACGGCCGCTGGACGGAGCGCGACCTTCCGCTCTGACGCTGGCGGCACGCGTGTGCCGCCTGCCGATCAGATGATGACGGTCATGCAGCCGAAGGCGACGTCGACCTTGCCGGCGGTGTCGTCTTCGAGGCGCCGGCAGGTGAAGGGGCAGAGCTGCACCTGGGTCGGGTCTTCGGGGTCGTCGTAGTACCAGCCCTCGCCGGTGCAGCCTTCGAGGGTGCGCACGTTCGGGATGAGCTCGGGGGTTCCGCCGGTGCCGGGCGTGTACTCGACGTTCACGCGGTTCGGGTCGAAGGTTTCGCCCGCCGGAACCTCGGGGATCTCGTAGACACACGGGAGCATCTGCGGGATCGCGATGCGGGTGGTCAGGTCGTCGAAGAGGCGCGACCAGTCCTCGGCGCAGATCGAGAGCTGCAGCCCGCCGGTGCTGCTCGCGAGCTCCCAGTAGATGTCGCCGTTGTCGGCCGCTTCGCCGTGCGGTCCTCCACAGCCGGTCATGGTTCCCGGGAAGGGCGGCATGGTGTGGGTCGAGCCGGGCGGCGACGCGATCGCGTGCACGCGGAACGTCTTCCCCAGGTTGGTGAACATCATCGAATGGAACGCGTCGGCGCTCATGTCGCTCTCGTCGTCGGTCACGACCACGAAGTGGAGGTTCGCGTTGGTGCGCAGGAAGCTGGAGTAGCGGTCGTAGGTCGACAGGAGCTTCTCGAGGGAGTTGCTCGACTGGACGTCTTCCTCGACGCGGAGGAACTGGGTCGGGTCGGTGCCGAGGGGCGGCGGCACGTTCACGAAGCCCGCCGCGGTGATGACCACCACGTGAACGTCGAGCCCGGCGCCGGCGATCGTCGCGGCGAAGTCGTTGATGTTCGACTGAACGAGGTCGGCCTCCTCGCTCATCGAGCCGGAGTTGTCGATGACCCAGACGATGTCGACCGGCGCCGTGGCTTCCGACGCTTCGACGGTGGTCGCGGCGCACTCGCTGAGGCCGTAGTCGGGCCGCGGACCGTTGTCGACGGTGGGCAGCGGACCGCCGTCGGTCCCGGGGGGAATCCCGAGGTCGCGGCCGGGACCGCTCCGGTCACCGCCTCCACCCGGATCGCACGCGACGAGTGCGAGCAGGGTCGAGAGCGCGAAGCAACGAAGCGCAGGTCCAGTCATCGGAATCCTCAGGTGGGGTCGGGCTGAACGGCGTTCGATCAGCGGCTCATCCTAGCCAGCCGCACCCTTACAAACGGTGCGCTTCGACCGGACGACGTGCGAGAGGTCACGAGCGCGCAACGCTCACTGCCCGCTCAAGCGACTGCGGGCCTGGCGGTTGTCGGGCTCGAGCTCGAGGGCCTTCCGGTAGGCGCGCGTGGCCAGCGCGCCCTGGCCGTTCACCCGGTAGGCGTCGCCGAGCAGCACCTGATAGCGCGCGCGGCGGGAGCGGACGCGGGTCGCGAGCTGCGCGTAGTGGACCGCCGGCTCGCCCTCGCCGGCATGAATGTGGACGCTGGCCTTCGCGGCCAGGGCCTGGGGGTTTCGGGCGTACATGCGGAGCGCGCGGTTCGCGTAGCGACGAGCCATGCCGAGCTGGCCGTCGTCGAGGGCTCGCGCGGAGAGGCGCGCGAGCTGGTCGGAGCGATCGTCGCGCTCCGAGGCGCTCATGGATTCGGGGTCTCCGTCCTCGGCCTCTTCCTCGGCAGTCAGGGTGTCGTCCGACTCCGACTCCGACCCGGACTCCGACCCGGACTCCGACTCCGACTCCGACCCGAACTCCGACTCCGACTCCGACTCTGACTCCGACCCGGACTCCGACTCCGACTCCGACCCGGACTCCGACTCCGTCTCCGACCCGGACTCCGTCTCCGTATCCGTTCCGGACTCCGTCTCCGACTCCGACCCGGACTCCGACTCCGTCTCGGTTCCGGTCTCCGTCCCCGTCTCGGTTCCGGTTCCCGTCTCCGTTCCGGGCTCCTCGACCTCGGGGTCGTCCTGGACCTCTGCGACGACGGCGGGGGCTCCGCCCGCCCACTCGGGGAGCACCTCGGGCATGAAGCGCCAGAGCGCGACCCAGGCCACGCCGAGGATCGACACCAGCGCGACCACCACCACGAGCGCCTTCCCGCCGCCGCGCTTGGGGCGGAGGCTGGCGATGGCTTCCGGATCGAGATCCTCGGTGAGGGTCTGCTCGTAGTTCGGGAGCGGCTCGACCACCACACCGGGCGGTGGATCGAAGGTCGCCTTCGGAGCGGTCGCGGGCTCCACGGCGGGCGGCGCTTCGGACGCGCTGACCGGATCGCCGATCTCGAGGTCGAGGCCATCGTCCAGCGGAATCTCACCCGAGGGCGGTGGGACGGTCGGCGCGTCGTGAATCTCTCGAGCGATCTGCTGACCGAGCTCCTCGGCCTTCACCCCACCGGCAGCGGCGAGCTCGGCGGCGAGCGCCTTCGAGTCGCCGATGAGGGTCGCCTCGTCGTCCTCATCATCGTCGTCCGAACGATCCAGCGCGGTGGAAGCGGTGGGCGGAGCGATGGGCGCGGGTGGGGCGCTCATCCCCATGCCGACCATGGTTCGCTTCTTCGACCGCCCCTTGGGCGCGGCGGGGGCCGGAACGGGCGTCGGTGTCTCGGACGGCGCAGCCGGCGGCGGCACCGGCGTCGCTGCTTCGGACGCGGCCGCGGCCGCGACCTTCGGGACCGACCCCGCCGATGGCCTGCGCTTGCGCTGACGACCGAGCCCCGGGGCGGGCGGCGGTGGCGCGGCCGGCTTCTTCGGTGCCTTGGGGACGGCGGGCATCGCCGGCGCGCTCGGCTTGGTGCGGGCAGCGCGCGCCGGCGCCTTCGGCTTCCAGGCCGGCGCCTTCGGCTTCTTCGGTTCGGCCTTCGGTGGGTCCGGATCCGCGAAGGGGTGGCGGTGCTCGCCCCTATCCCGGGCCGGCGTGCCCCAGCTCAGCTCGGAGTCGGTCGCCGGGCCCATGTGACCCGGACCCGAGAGCGAGGTCGATCGTTGCCCCGTAGGGAAGATCGGTCCGTCGTCGTCCGACTCGACGGCGGCGACCTCTTCATCGCCTTCCACCAGCGCGGGCGGCGGTGCGCTCGGGACCACCGAGATGCCCCGCGGTGCCGACGCCGCCAGCGCTTCGTCGACGGGCATCATCACGTTCGCCTTCGACGGATGCAGCCGCTTCTCGACGTGCACCCGACCGGTCGCCAGCATCAGCAGCTGATTGAGCGCCTCGGTGCCCTCGACGCTGCCTTCCTTCGTCTTGCCGGAGGCCGAGACGATCAGGCCATCGGCGAGGTCGACGGTGAGGATCGTGTGCGAGCTGCGAACGACCATGTGTCGGGTGCCCGGCACGAGCACCAGCGCACGCAGCAGGCGACTCGGTCCCGTCAGCTCGAGGCGCGTGTCGAAGCTGTCCTCCGCCCCCGCGCGGGCCTCGAGCTGGGCGTCCGGCGCGATCACCGGCTTGATGCGCGTCGCGAGCGCTTCGAGGTCTGGCGAGGGCTGAGCCTTCGGCCAGATCTCGTCCCAGCTGAGCACGAGGATGCTCGCCCAGCGGAGGCGCGGGTCGCGGCGCATCGTGCGCACGACCTCGAACCCGCTGCCTTCGATCACGCTCGAGTCGAGGAGCACGACCGCGGGGTCGAGCCGGTGCGCGCGCTCGAGTCCGTCGACACTCACGTTGGTGACCGCCACCGACGCGCCGTGATCGCGCAGCGCCGCCGCGAGCCCATCGGCGCGTCCGGGATCGTCGTCCATGACGAGCACTCGGAGCCCGGTGAAGACCTTGAGGTCACCGTCCGGGTCGACCTCGTCGTCGAGAAAGCGCAGCCGCCCGCCGGACGCCTCGAAGAGCTCGTACCGAAGCGGCTCGGCTTCCGCGATCAGGCCCTTGAGGTGGCGGACGAACTCGTCGAGCGCGCTCGCGACGCGCTCCCCCGGCCCGAGCACGAGCCGGATGGGCGCCTTCTCGTCCGGGTTCGCCCGCTCGACGGAGAGAATCCCGGTGCGGAGCTGCTGGCTGACGAGCTCGACCAGCTCGTCGAGGGTCGACTCGCCGAGCGCGCCCTTCGCCTCACCGGGCCGGTTGGGGAGCTCGATGCAGAGTTCGGCGACCCGGTTGGCGATCTCGTCGACACTCGCGGTTCGCGGAATCACCGCCACCACCCCGCTGCGGAAGGCCCGGAGGCGCTCGTCCAGGGTCGCGTCCGCCTGGAGCAGCGCGACCGGGACCATGGACGTGGTGGGGTCGGCCGCGAGCTGCGCGAGGATCTCTCGACCCCCGTCTTTGACCGCGTCGCCCATGAGCACCATCAGATCCGGGGCCGCCACCTTCGCGGCGGTCACCAGATTGGCCTTGGCGCTCGTCGCCGTCTCGACGGTCATTTTCCGCCGCTGGAGCGACTGACGGATGGCGTCGGCGAGCGGCTCGCCGTCGCCGGCGAGCAGAAGCGTGGGTCGAGGTTCCTGAGGCAAGGTGCGAGCTGTTTCGGAATGGTCGCCGAAAACCCCCCACGCTGGCCAGTTTCGTCGTGTGCGGAATCCAGGATCGACTCACGCCGAGCCGTGAGGACGATTCACCCCAGATGACCGCGGCACCGACCCCGCGACGTCCCAGTTTCAGTGAGGTCCGACAACCCCAGTCGGGGAACGGTTGACCCCACACGCTGAGGGTGGAAAAGTATGGGCTCGTGGTGGTCGCTCGAGTCGAGCGGCGGGACGAAGGGACAACGGTGGATCGCAAGCTTCTCTTGGTGGCGCTACTCGGCGTCAGTCTCACCAGCGTGGCCGATGCGCAGACGAAGCCCCGCTTCGTCATCGCGTTCGACACGAGTGGCTCGATGGCAACCGACCTCGACGGAGTGCCGACGTTCGGTGATGGGGTCACGACTGGCTGTGGCACCGGTGTGGGCGGTGCGTACTGCGGGACAGACTGCACCGCCGGCATCGACACCGACTGCGACAATGAGCCCGACGACAGCCGAATCTTCATCGCGAAGGATGCGCTGACCGAGATCCTGCTCGCCTACGGTGACGTGGAGTGGGCCCTCGCACGTTTTCCGCAGACCCAAGCGAACGACGCCGACTGTACGAATATCAACAACCGAGAGTGCTCGGGCTCCTGTGGTCTGGGTGGATGCAGTTACACGATCACTTCGTATGGCAACCCACAGTGCAACAGCGGAGCCGCCATCCCCACTTTCGCTTGCACCGATGGAGCGAACTTCCCGTCTCTGTGGCCGGCGGCTTGCCGTCCCGGATCCGGAGGAGAGCCGTCGCTTCGGATGTGGAACGGCTCGAGCCCCGAGGTCTGCATCAACTACGCCGGCGGCTGCACCGCGGGTGGGCGTTCGGGCGATTTCCTGGTCGACTTCCCGAATACGGGCGCCTTCGCCGGCCAGGAGAACATCTACGCGCTCCTCCGTTGGATGGACAACGAGGAGACCAGCTTCAACAGCTCGACAACCGTCGGCAATTTCTGCAATCACCTCGGCGGCGGAGACTGCGAGCTTCGCCCATCTGGGCCGACCCCATTGGCTGGTCTAATGGATGCCGTCCGAGCCCGACTCACGGGCACTACCATCCCGTCCGACAGTCGCTCGTCCTGTCGCCCTTACTCGGTCATTCTCCTCACGGACGGCGACGAGACCTGCAGCGGCGATCCAGAAGCTTCCGCAGCCGCTCTCCGAGCAGCGGGAATCGATGTCTACGTGATCGGCTTCGCCACCGGCAGCACCAATCTCGATGACATCGCCGCGTCCGGCGGCACCGGCTCCGCGTTCTTCGCGACCGACCGCGACGAGCTCAGCGCCGCCCTCGGTTCGATCGTCCAGGACTCGCTCCTCTTCGAGACCTGCAACGGTGCGGACGACGACTGTGACCTCGCGATCGACGAGGGCGTCCTCAACGCCTGCGGCACCTGCGGTGTCCCGCCGAGCGAGAGCTGCAACGGCGCCGACGACGACTGCGATGGCACCACCGACGAGGGCGTCGCCAACGCCTGCGGCAGCTGCGGTGCAGTGCCGGCCGAGGTCTGCGATGGCCTCGACAACGACTGCGACGGACCGATCGACGAAGGCGTCTGCGGCGGGTGCTCCCCGACCAACGAGGTCTGCGACAACTTGGACAACGACTGCGACGGATCGATCGACGAGTCGATCAACCGCCCCTGCGGCACCGACGTCGGTGTCTGCACCAGCGGTACGCAGACCTGCAGCGCCGGCAGCTTCGGCGCGTGCACCGGCACCGGCCCCTCCGGCGAGGTGTGCAACGGCCTCGACGACGACTGCGATGGCGTCATCGACGGCAACACCCGCCCCTGCGGTGACGGCACCGGCGCCTGCACCACCGGCACCGAGACCTGCACCATGGGCTCGTGGGGCTCCTGCGTCGGCGGCACCGGACCCGCGACCGAGATCTGCGACCTCGCCGACAACGACTGCGACGGCAACATCGACGAGATGAACCCGGGCGGCGGCGCCGAGTGCGGCATCGCCACCGGCGCCTGCATGCCGGGCACGACCCAGTGCATGGGCGGCTCGCTCACCTGCGTCGGCGGCACCAGCGGATCGATGGAGGTCTGCAACAACATCGACGACGACTGCGACGGACTCACCGACGAGGGCAACCCCGGCGGCGGCTCGACCTGTGGCAGCAGCGACACCGGACTCTGCGAGCGCGGCATGGAAGTCTGTGTCGGCGGCATGCTCGTGTGCCGGGGCGCGACGGAGCCGGTGCCCGAGCTCTGCGACACGCTCGACAACGACTGCGACGGCAGCACGGACGAGGGCAACCCGGAGGCCGGGATGCCCTGCGGTGACGACACCGGCGAGTGCACCGCCGGCACCACGATCTGTGACGCGGGCATGCTCGTCTGCGACGGCGGCACCGGCCCGACGATGGAGATCTGCGACGGTCTCGACAACGACTGCGACGGCGTCGAGGACGAGGGCCTCGGCGTGGGCGCGCCCTGCGGCGACGACACCGGCGAGTGCTCGCCGGGCGTGAACATCTGCCGCGACGGCATGGTCGTGTGCGAGGGCGCAACGATGGCCGGGACCGAGGTCTGCAACCTCCTCGACGACGACTGCGACGGAACCATCGACGAGGGCCTGCCCCTCGGCGAGGCCTGCGGCACCGACGAGGGTCTGTGCATGCCCGGCATGATCCAGTGCATCGACGGTGACCCGGTCTGCGTCGGTGGCGTGGAGCCCGGACGCGAAGCGTGCGACTGCGACGACAACGACTGCGACGGCACCACGGACGAAGCGCCGGACACGGGCAGCCTCTGCCCGCCCGGTTCCGAGTGCGTGGAGTGCGGCTGCTCCGTCGCCTGTCAGCGCGGCGAGTTCGGCTTCTCCTGCCCGGGCGGTCGGACGCCCTTCACTCGCGACGACGGCATGGGGGGCGAGGAGTGCTTCTGCGTGACTCCGCGCTGCGAGGCCGACACCTGCGCGATGGAGACCCAGACCCGCGACGACGACACGCTCTGCGCCCCCGGCGACGAGAGCCCGGACTGCATCTGCAAGAACAACGAGTGCACCTTCCCGTGCGACGGCGTGGTCTGCAGCGGCGGCACCGTGTGTCAGCCGGACACCGGCCGGTGCGTCGAGGACAGCTGCGCCAGCCTCGGCTGCGCGGCCGACGAGAACTGCAACGCCGACACCGGCGAGTGCGAGGCCGATCCCTGCGCGACCACCACCTGTGGCGCGGACGAGGCCTGCCGCAACGGCGTCTGTGAGGAGAGCTGCGGCGGCGTCACCTGTGGCGCCGGTGAGGTCTGCCGCGCGGGCACCTGCGAGACCGACAACTGCGACGGGGTGAGCTGCTCGGCCATCGAGACCTGCGACCCGGAGACCGGCGACTGCGTCGACGACGAGTGCGAGGGCGTGACCTGCCCGGGCCTGCTCATCTGCGACCCGCTCACCGGCGACTGCGAGGTCGACCCCTGCGACACGCTGAGCTGCCCCGGCGAGGAAGTCTGCCGCGACGGCGAGTGCGTCGACGAATCCGTGGTTCCGCCGGACATGGGCACGCCGGACATGGGCCCGTCGACCGATCCCGACATGGGTCCCGGCAGCGAGGGCGACGACCGCACCCGACTGCTCGCGACCGGCGGCGGCGGCTGCACCTGCACCACCGCGGGCGCTGCGACCAACGAGCGGGAGCCCTGGGCGCCCATCGGTCTCGCCCTCGCGGGACTGCTCCTCCTGGCCTGGCGTCGCCGCCGGGTCTCATCTCGAGCCCTGCTTCGGCGGGGAGCCCTGGTCACCGGCGCTGCGGCGATGGTGCTGGGAAACGGGGGCTGCGACGTCGACCCTTTTTGCGTCGACTGCAACGAGCCCGTGCTCGACGCCGGTCCCGCCGATCAGGGGATCGACGCCGGCGGCCGTGACTTCGGCACGCGGGACTTCGGCACCGACCTGGGGATCGACCTGGGCCCCGATGGCTGCCTCGAGGCCGAGCTCTGCAACGGCGAGGACGACGACTGCGACGACCTCGTCGACGAGGGCATCGACACCGACACCGACATCAACAACTGCGGCGGCTGCGGCATGCTCTGCGCGCCGCTCCATGCCTTCGGCGTGTGCACCGCCGGCGAGTGCAGCATCGACACCTGCGACGTCGGCTGGCACGACCTCGACCCCGACGCCGAGGGTTGCGAGTACCGCTGTCTCGCGACCGCAGAGGACGACGTCATCTGCGACCTCCGGGACAACGACTGCGATGGCGACGTCGACGAGGACGTCGACTTCGACAACGACCCGATCAACTGCGGCGAGTGCGCGCGGACCTGTCGCTTCGCCCACGTGACCAGCCCGCAGTGCAGCGCCGGCACGTGCACCTTCGACCCGTCCACCGACTGCGAGGACGGCTTCTACGACGTCGACGGCCTGCCGGGGAACGGCTGCGAGTACGCCTGCACGCCGGCGGACCCCGCGACCGAGGTCTGCAACAACCGCGACGACGACTGCGACGGGACCATCGACGAGGGCGACCCCGGCGGCGGCGGCACCTGCGGCAGCAGCACCGGCGCCTGCTCGACCGGTACGCTGACCTGCACCGGCGGTAGCCTGCTCTGCGCCGGCGAGGTCAGCCCGGCGACCGAGACCTGCAACGACATGGACGACGACTGCGACGGCAGCACCGACGAGGGCAACCCCGACGGTGGCGCCCTCTGCGGTGACAGCACCGGCGCCTGCGAGGTGGGTCGACAGACCTGCGTCAGCGGCTCGCTGACCTGCGTCGGCGCGACCGGTCCGGCCACCGAGGTCTGCGACGGCATCGACAACGACTGCGACGGCGTCGTCGATGACGGCAACCCGGGCGGCGGCGGGAGCTGCGGCAGTGGGACCGGCGAGTGCGCGCCCGGCACGCTCCAGTGCACCGGTGGCTCGCTGAGCTGCGTCGGTCTCACGGGACCGCAGGTCGAGACCTGCAACACCCTCGACGACGACTGCGACGGCATGACCGACGAGAACTTCTCGCTCGACACCAGCATCTCGAACTGTGGTGGCTGCGGGATCACCTGCTCGGTCGCGAACGGCACGCCCGTCTGCAACAGCGGCACCTGCCAGATCGGTGGCTGCGACGTCGGCTTCATCGACTACGACTCGAGCTACGGGAACGGCTGCGAGTTCGCGTGCAGCTTCGCCGGCGCCGACATCTGCAACGGCGTCGACGACGATTGCGACATGATGGTCGACGAAGGCGTCAGCCCGCCGTCCAACTTCTGCAACCCGAACGGCGAGTGCGCGGGCACGACCGCGACCTGCGGCGGCGCGGCGGGCTGGGTCTGCAACTACCCGTCGGGCGCCGATGTCCCCGAGCGGTGTGACGGCGACGACAACGACTGCGACGGCTTCGTCGACGAGGACTTCCCCGGGCTCGGCGGGAGCTGCACTCGCGGCTCCCAGGGCATCTGCCGGACCACCGGCACCCTCGTCTGTCTCGGCGACGGGTCCGGCACGCGCTGCACCGCTCCGACCCCGCCGACGCCGGCCTCGGACGAGAGCTGCAACAACCTCGACGACGACTGCGATGGCAGCACCGACGAGGACATCCCGCTCTCGAACATCCCGACCGCCCTGCTCCCGAGCGGCGCGCGCATCATGCGCTACGAGGCCTCGCGGCCCGACGCGACCTCCAGCAACCAGGGCGTCCAGGGCGGGCTCGCGTGTGCGAATCCCAACGTCCTGCCGTGGACCAACGTGACGTGGGCCGAGGCGCGCGACGCGTGCTGTGCGCTCAACCCGAGCGGCACCTGCGGGGGCGGCGGCAGCGGCTGGCGCCTGTGTGACGACGCCGAGTGGGAGCGCGCCTGTCAGGGCTCGACTGGCTCCTGCAACTGGGCCTACTCCTCGGGCTGCAACGTGAGCAACCCCACCCGATGCAACGGTGAGGAGTTCGACAGCAGCCCCACGAGCGGCGACCAGGACGCGCTCTACCCGACGGGCTCGAGCACCTTCCCCATGTGCTACGCGAACTGGGGTTCGACCGACGTCTACGACATGAGCGGCAACGTGAAGGAGTGGACCAACACCGAGCGCGGCTCGTCGGACATCCACTCGATCCGTGGCGGCTCCTACAACAACGTCGAGGACGGGCGCACCTGCACCTTCGACTTCACGGTCGGCGACGACGCCTTCGCGTTCGTGAACACCGGCTTCCGCTGCTGCTTCTACTGAGCCGTAGGCGCCGGATGTCGAGCTGATTTCCGTTCGGTAAGGTCTTCGTGTCACCCCTGGCCGGTCGTCGGATCGGCGCTAGGGTGGCGCCGGTGAACGCTCTTCAGACGGGCACGCGGCGCCACTTCGACGCCGACTATCGGGAAGACGTCGTCCTCCGGGACGGGAGCGCGGTGTTCCTCCGGCTCGTGCGTCCTTCCGACAAGGCGCTGCTGGTGCGCGGGCTCGAGCGGCTCAGCAAGGAGTCGCGCTACATGCGCTTCTTCACCAACAAGAGTCGCTGGAGCGACGCGGAGCTCGCCTACCTCACGGAGCTGGACCAGGAGCGGCACCTCGCGATCGGCGCCGGTCGGCTGGACGCCGACGGCAACGAGGAGGGCATCGGCGTCGCGCGCTTCGTCGTCTCGCCCGACGACCCGGCGCTCGCCGAAGCGGCCGTGGCGTTGCTCGACGAAGTCCAGAACGTCGGCCTCGGCCGGCTGCTCTTCATGCGCCTGATCGCGGCCGCTCGCGAACGAGGCGTGGAGCGCTTCTTCGCCGAGACCCTGCCCGACAACTTCGCGATGCAGCGGCTGTGGCGGAGCTTCGATCCCGAGTCGACCGAGTCGCGCGGCGCGAGCCGCTTCCTCTCGCTTCGGCTCCCCGACGTGAGTCCGACCGCCGCCATGAGGGGTCCGGTGGAGACCACCCGCGTCCGGGCGAAGACCGCGGTCGATTCGCCGTAGCGCTGGAGCACTCGGCGCCCGATGGACCTCACGGCGCGTGCGGACGGTAGAGGAAACCGAGGGTCTCGGCGAGCCGCTCGGCCGTGGAGCTGGCGCCGAGCATCGTCACCTTCGCAGGAGCGATGGCGTTCCCACGAAGCCAAGCGACCGGTAGGCCGGGGAGCGGCGGCCGACACCAGCAGCGCGCGGGTCCGGCCGCGTGGGTGCACACGCCGACCGCGATCGAGGGATCGATCGCAGCGACCTCCGCGGAGAGCTCGGCCGCCCCTCGACCCTCGCCCTCCGGCAACCAGGCCATCACGAGCGTCGGCGTCTCCGGCCGAACGAGCGCCTTCAGTCGGTCGGCGTCGATCGCCTCGCCGCGCCGCCAGCGCGCCGGCACCACGAGCGCGCCGAGATCGAGCAGCAAGCCGGCCCGGTCGTGTCCCTCCACCGGCCGACGCTCGAAGGGTCGGACCTCGATCGCGGCGAAGCCCTCTTCGGGGCTCGGCGCCTCGAAGCGGTCGCGGTAGCGGAACTGCGCGTGCGGCGGAAAGAGGTTCGGGTCCTCCTTGCCCGCGGCGGTGAGCGCGTCCCCGGCGAGGAGCTCGCCCTTTCGCTCGAGCATCCGGTCGACGGCGTTGATCTGCGCTTCCTCGATCGGCGTGTCGAAGTGGATGCATCGCACCTGCGCGCCCTGCTCCCACGCGCCCTCGAGCACCCGGCTCCGGCCGGCTCGGGTCGGGTAGGTCGCGTCCATGAGGACACGCTCGGTGCCCTCCTCGAGCGCCTCGCCCATCGCCTGGGCGAGACCCTTCAACGTGCCGCCACGCTCGTCGCGGCTCAGCCGGAGGTAGTCGTCGCGCACGAGTGCCGTCGCGGCCGTGGTCTTGCCCGCGGCGGGGATGCCGACGAAGACCACGACCTCCCGTCGGCTCTTCGTCACCGCCCGCGCCGAGCGCTTCGTCCGCAACAGACGCCCGAGTGGGAAGCGATCGTCGAGGAGCGCGCGCTCGTCGTCGCGCAGGACCAAGCGGGCAGCCGCGGCTCGGGCGGTCTCGATTCGACTCACCCCCGGGATCGGGATCACGCCCAGGCTCCGAAGCCACGCGAGCACGATCGTCTGGGGCGTGACCTCGTGACTCTCGGCGAGCCACCGCAGATCGGCATCGTCGGTCAGCCGCCGCGGCTTCTTCGGCCCGCCGAGCGGCGAGTGCGCGAGCACGGGGATCCCGAGCTCGACGCAGCGCTCGACGACCCCACCGCGCACGGCCTCTTCGTCGAAGGGACCGACCGCGAGCTGCACCATCGCGATCTCCGTCAGCGCACGCGCCGCCTCCAGCTGCCCCAGCGTCACGTTCGAAAGGCCGACGGCATGGCAGAGCCCAGCGTCCCGGGCTGCGATCAGCGCCCGCACGCTCGTCTCGAACGCCGTGCTCGGGTCGGGTAGATGGAGCAGGAGCACGTCCGGCGCCCGCCCGAGCGCCTCGGCGCTCGCGGTCGCATCGGCGAGGATCGTCTTGCGCTTCCCATTCGGCATCCACCGACCGCGGCCACGTTTCATGCCCGCCTTGGTCACGACGGTCACCGACGCGCTCCGCTCGCCGAGCGCCTCGGCGAGCTGACGCTCGTTGTGGTGCGGCTTCTTCTCCGGCCCGTAGCTCGCCGCCGTGTCGAAGAGCGTCACCCCAGCGTCGAGGGCCGCGCGCAGCACGTCGACACCGGCATCACCCTCCGGCACCCGCATGCACCCCAGACCGATGGGCGGCTCGCTCACGGCCCGAGCATAGCGGTCCCTGGGGTCACGCTCGACGTCGATGGCGCGCCTTGTGAGAGTGGTCTCGATGTCGACCCGCTTCGTCGTGTCCGTTCTCTTGGCCTTCTCGATGGCCGAGACCGTTCACGCGCAGTCTGCCGAGGGCTCCGCGACCGATGGCGAGACGACGGTGGGCGGGGTCACCCTTCGGCACGTGCGGATCGAAGGCATCGCACTCTCCGTCTACGTCGTTCCCCCGGAGCTGGTCGGTCGTCGGTCCGTGGATCCGTCGCAGTTGACACCCATCTGCACGCGACCGCCCTGCGATCTGTGGCTTCCGAACGAGATCGATCTGGCGGTCCGGCGGCATTCGGCGACCCGAGCGCGGACGGGCCTCCAGTTGCCGACTGGACCTGGCCTCGCGCAGGTGTCGGCCAGCCCGACCGGTAAGCGCGTCGCTGGAGGGGTGTTCTTCGCCGGGGCCGCAGGGATCGCCGCCAACCTCATCGGTTACGGGGTGGCCTTCGAGTACGATCCGCTGGTCTTCGGAGGTCTGTTGATGGCGGCCGTCGCGATCCTCGGGGGGCTCACGATGATGATCCGGGCGGGTCGACCGAGAGCGCGCTGGCTGCCCGGCCCACCACCCACACCGCCGGGCCGCGGACCGAGCTCCATCGTGCCGCTTGGAGCAACTCGCGATCGAGGTTGACGGATGTGGCCCGGGATCGGAACGTGCCCGCATGAGCACCCTGACGCTCCGCCTCGAGGCCTACGGAAAGGCCGCAAAACAGGCGATCGCGAACGCCCAGACCCTGGCCGACGACCGGAAGCATGCGGAGGTGGAACCCCTGCACCTGCTCTACGAGCTGGTCGAGTCCCACGAGGGTGCTGGCGAGGCGTTCAAGCGCGCCGGGGTGGACCCGACGGACGTGCTCGTCGAGGCCGAGCTCCTGCTTCGGAAGCAGCGCGCCACGAAGGAGGGGAAGTCCTTCCTCTCGCCGCGAATGCTCGACCTGCTCGGCCGCGCCGAGGGCGAAGCCGCCCGCGCGGGCGGCGTGCCGGTCGGCGTGCGCCACCTGCTGCAAGCGTGCGCGCAGGAGACCAGCGGCGGCGTGAAGGACGTGCTTCGCCAGTGCGGGCTCAGCGCTCCGGTGCTCCGGGCGACCATCGAGGGCGCGACCGTCGGCGAGGACGACGCGTCGCCCTCCCGAAAGAAGAAGGGCAAGGACGAGATCGGCGATCCCATCGAAGAGTTCGGGCGCGACCTGACCCGCCTCGCGGCGCAGGGGAAGTTCGACCCGACCGTCGGCCGCGACGCCGAGCTGCGCCGCATGCTCCAGGTGCTCGCGCGACGCCGCGAGAACAACCCGCTGCTCGTCGGTGAGCCCGGCATCGGCAAGACCGCGATCGTGCAGGCGCTCGCGCAGCGCATCGCGATCGGCGACGTGCCCAAGATGCTGGTCGGCAAGCGCATCGTGGGGCTCGAGATGGGCTCGCTCGTCGCGGGCGCCTCGCTGCGGGGTCAGCTCGAGGAGCGCATGCGCGCGATCCTCGACGCGGTCCGCGACTCGGCGGGTGAGATCATCCTCTTCCTTCCCGACCTCGGCGCCCTGGTCGACAAGGCCGCCGGCGCTGGCGAGCTGATCGCCGCGGCGCTCCAGCGCGGCGAGGTGCGCGCCATCGGCATCGCGACCCCGGACGCGGTCCGCAAGGCGTACGACGAGAACGCCATCCTCGCGCGTCGCTTCGTCGGCATCCCGGTGGAGCCGCCGACCCTCGACGAAGCCGTGGCCGTGCTCCGCGGCGTGGTCGGTCGCTTCGAGATCGATCACGGCGTGCGCATCGGCGACCCCTCGCTCGTCGCCGCGGCGACATTCGCCCGCCGCTACATCCCCGGCGTCCAGCTCCCGAAGAGCGCGGTCGACCTCATCGATGAGGCCGCTGCCCGCGTCCGCGTCGAGATGGAGAGCGAGCCCGCCGAGCTCGACCGGCTCCGTCGGCGCCTCGAGGCGGTCGAGATCCAGGCCAAGAGCCTGCTCGACGACCACGACGACGACTCCGTCGCCACGCGCGAGAAGCTCGAGGCCGAGGCGGAAGACCTCCGGCCGCGCATCGACGAGATGCGCAAGCGTTGGGAGCGCGAGCTCGAGGGCGTCGGCGACGTCCGCTCGCTGAAGGAAGAGCTCGCCGCCGCGCAGCGCGAGCTGGAGCAGGTCCGCGCGAGCGGCGACCACGCGCGCGCCGGCGAGCTCCGCTTCGGCACCATTCCGCTGCTCGAGAAGCAGCTCGCCGAAGCCAGCGAGGGCATGGACGAGGAGCCGAAGCCCTCCGAGATGATGGTCCACGACGTGGTCACGCCGCAGGACGTGGCGGACGTCGTCGCCGCGTGGACCGGCGTCCCCGTCTCCAAGATGATGGAGGAGGAGACCGCCAAGCTCCTCCGGATGGAGGACGAGCTGAAGAAGCGCGTCGTCGGTCAGGACCACGCGGTCCAGGCGATCGCCAAGGCGGTTCGCCGCGGTCGCGTCGGTCTGCGCGATCCACGCAAGCCCATCGGCAGCTTCCTCTTCCTCGGGCCGACCGGCGTGGGGAAGACCGAGCTCGCCAAGGCGCTCGCCGAGTTCCTCTTCGACGACGAGGCCTCGCTGACCCGCCTCGACATGAGCGAGTTCATGGAGAAGCACATGGTGGCGCGCCTGCTCGGCGCGCCTCCCGGCTACAAGGACTCGGACGCGGGTGGCTTCCTGACCGAGGCCGTGCGGCAGCGGCCCTACTCCGTGGTGCTCTTCGACGAGATGGAGAAGGCGCACCCGGACGTCTTCAACATCTGCCTGCAGGTCCTCGACGACGGCCGCCTGACCGACTCGCGCGGTCGCCCGGCGCACTTCCAGGACACGGTCATCATCATGACCTCCAACGTCGGCAGCCACCTGATCCTCGATCACGAGGGCACCGACGAGGAGCTCCGCGAGAAGGTCGAAGAGGAGATCCACTCCCACTACCGACCGGAGTTCCTCAACCGCATCGACGACATCGTGATCTTCGACCCGCTCGGGAAGGACGACCTGCTCGGCATCGTCGAGATCCAGCTGCGCGGCCTGGCCAAGCTCCTCGCACACCGGCGCGTCGGCCTGGACGTGACCAAGGCCGCCAAGGACCGGATCGTCGACCTCGGCTACGAGCCGGCCTTCGGCGCGCGGCCGCTCAAGCGCGTGATCCTCAAGGAGCTTCAGGACCCGATGGCTCAGGCCATGCTCGAGGGTGGCTACGACGGCGGCGACACCGTGCACGTGGACGCCAACGACGAGGAGTTCACCTTCACCAAAGACAGTTGATGGGTAACGGAGGACGTAGCGCGAAGCGCGAGGACGCAGCGAGCGGCTCCGCCGCGAGACCTTCAGGTTTTTGGGGGAAACGAGGAGCGATTCACTCGCAACGAGTGGGGGGATTTTCCCAAAATCCCCCGCCCAGGACGCAGTCATGGGCCAAGTAGTGGAGTTCGTGGAGACACCGGCCGAGCGCTTCGAGGGGCTGCGCGACTACCCGTGGGCGCCGCGCTACGTCGAGGTCGACCCCTCGGGGATGCGCATGCACTACGTGGAGGCTGGACCGGCCGACGGACCGGTGGTGCTGCTGCTCCACGGCGAGCCCTCCTGGTCGTATCTCTACCGCCACATGATCCCGGTCTTCGCGGAGAGCGGACACCGGGTGGTCGCGCCCGACCTGATCGGCTTCGGTCGCTCGTCGAAGCCGACGAAGGTCACCGACCACAGCTACGCCGCGCACGTGGCGTGGGTCCGCGGGTTTCTCGAGGCGCTCGAGCTGACGGACATCACGCTCTTCGCCCAGGACTGGGGCTCGCTGATCGGGCTCCGTCTCGTCGCGGAGACCGATCGCTTCGCGCGCGTGGCGATCGGCAACGGCTTCCTGCCGAAGGCCGACAAGCCGGAGATCTCGCTGAAGACCATCGGCAACATCGCGGCGTTCATGGGCTGGCGGACCTTCGCGCGCTTCACGCCGCGCTTCGTCTGCTCGAAGGTGCTGCAGATGGGCACCGGCCGAACGCTGAAGGCCGACGAGCTCCACGCCTACGACGCGCCTTTCCCCGACCGGCGCTTCCTCGCCGGACCGCGCGCGATGCCCCAGCTCGTGCCGTTGACGCCCAAGGACCCGGCCCGGGCCGACCAGCTCGCCGCGTGGGAGAAGCTCGAGCGATGGGACAAGCCCTTCCTGACGCTCTTCAGCACCGGTGACCCGATCATGCGCGGACTCGACCGGGTCCTGCAGAAGGCAATCCCGGGAACCCAGGGGCAGCCGCACCAACGGGTGCGCGGCGGCCACTTCCTCCAGGAAGACTCAGGTCCCGAGCTGGCGGCCCACGTGATCCAGCTCATCCAGCGCGGCTGAGAGATCCGCGGCCGTCGGCAGCCCATCGAGCGGTCTCTCGTCGCCGGCGACGATCAGCCGATGGGCGTCGGTCACGTCGCGCACCTCGACGCCGTCCTCGATCTGCTCTCGCTCGTGCACCAGCGAGAGCTCCGCGCCGTTCTCGAAGCGGATCGCGAGCCACCGCTGGACGTAGCGGCTCTTCATCACGCCGCCCCGCACGCGCTCCGTCTCGTCCGGCGCCGTCATGTCCGGCGCGTTCAGATCGGCGTCGATGGTGACCGGCTCGGGGCCCTTCCAGTCGCGAAAGAGCGCCTCGAGGAGCCGCACGCGTGGGTCGTCCGCCAGCTCGGGATCGCCGAGCGTGGCGAGGCGCGCGAGCACCAGGGCACAGAGACCGAGCGCGCCGGTCCACCACACCTCCCCGTGGACCATGAAGTAGAGACCGACGGCCGCGACGGGGACCAGCAGGAGACAACCGACGCGACGGATCCGCTCGGCCCGCTGACCGCGGCGCCGTAGCCCGGCGAAGCCTTCGGCGAGGGTGGAAGCGCTCGCCGTGTGCTTCACCGTCGTGCCGACGAGGAAGCGCTCGTTCACTCGGCGGTCGCTCCGCCCGGATCGCAGCGCAGGAGCCGGAGGTACACCCCGTCGGCGCCACGGAAGACGACGCCGACCGTACCCTCGTAGCTCGCGACCGACGCGAGCGAGGCACCCGCGGGACCGGTCTCGGGGCCGGTGATCGCGATCGGCTCGCCCATCGCACCGTCGGCGGTGGCGATGCGCAGGTCGACTCGGCGCGGCGACTCCGGCGGTCGCTCGGTCGGCGCGTCGGCCGCGAAGACCACGTGCTCACCGAGGGTCGTCGCGGAGACGTGCAGGAGGCCGTAGCCGGCGCTCGGGACGATCGCGGTCGGCGGCGGCGTGCGATCCCCGTCGACGGTGACGAGACCGACGGCGCTCTGCGCGGCCTGGCCGACCGCGGTGTAGCCGACCAGCCACTTCTGGCCGACCTGCACCGGCGCGATCGCGACCGGATCGAAGAGGTGGGTCGTCGCGCGGAGCACGGTCGGCGCGCCGTCCGGGAGGTCCACCCGATAGAAGGTCGAGAGCCCCTCGCGGTGATCGACGAAGAGGAGGTCCTCACCAGCCATCGCCGGACAGGTGGCGCCGCCGGCGTCCGGCGTCAGGTCGCGCCCTTCGCCGAGCCGGCTCCCACCGATGACGCGCGAGAGCCGCACGCGCGAGCGGTCGGCGCCGGATCCGTCGGCCCACATCACCAGGTCGTCGGCGTCGGTGAAGGCGACCGCGGGCGAGTAGCGCTGGTCCGCGCCGGAGCCGACCTCGAGGAAGCCGCCCATCCGGCTGCTCAGGTCGACTCGCGCGTAGCGCACCTGCGCACGGCGATCGGTGAATGCCAACCCCACGTGGCCGCCATCCCGCGCCGCCAACGCCGGCGGCGCGACCCGCGCCTGCTGGAGCGGGTGCTCGAGGTCGGCACGGAGAATGGGCGTGGCGGGCCGACCCGGAGTCTGCGTGAGGAGGAAGAGCTCCTCGCCGCCGTCTTCCTTCTTGGCGTAGCCGGCGATCGCGAAGCCGTCGCCGATGGTCACGATCGAGGCGACGCCAGGTCGCTGCCAGATCTTGATCGCGCCCTCGTCGGCGAATGCGCAACCACGGGCCGGGACGTCGACGTTCTCGTCGAGGGCGCTGGTCGTCGCCGGCACGGCGGCCTCGAGCTCTTCCGGATCGTCCAACCCGGCCAGCGGATCGCCTTCGTTCGGGTCCGGCTCGTCGGGGGTCTCCGCCGGGGTCTCGACCTCGACCTCGTCGACGGGCTCGTCGTCATCGCCGCAGGCGACGGCGAGCGAGAGGATCAGCAGCAGGGCGGCACGCACCGCGACACTCTACTGGCTCGGGCCCGATGGGTCAGCGCCCGTGGGGGCGCGGACAGCAGTCCGCACCGTTCGGTGGTTGAACGGATGGCCGTGGCGCTCGACTCGCGTTCCGCCGATCCCAGTCCGCAAATCCCGGGGGAAAGGCCGTGTAGGGCGGGGTGCGAGGTCGGCACGCCAATTGCGAAGTGTCTTCGCATGCGTTCCTGCTCCAGGACCCTGGCGGCGCTCGTGTTGCTCGCCGGTTGCCAGGCCGACGACCGCTCGTCGGTGCTGAGCGGGAGCTCTGGTCTGGTGGGGATCTTCGAGGACGCCTCTTACCGCCACGGTGTGCCGCCGGGGATGCTGGCGGCGATCGCCCACATCGAGACCCGCTTCCGGATGCGCGTCGGCGAGGAGGAGTCGATGATGGGCGGCCACGGGCTGCTGCATCTGGTGGAGGGGAGCACGCTCGACCGGGCCGCGGCGCTCACCGAGCGCGACGCCGACGTCTTGAAGGCGGACGTCGTGGCCCACGTGGACGGCGCCGCCGCGGTGCTGGCCGAGCTCCGACGCGAGCACGGCTCCTGGAGCGAGGCCCTCGCGCTCTACGGTCCCGGCGCCTGGGACGAGGACGCCGGACGGCGCTACGTGGAGGCGATCGAGCTCGTCATGCGCGACGGCGTCGAGGGTATCGACGACGACGGTCTGCGCATCGTGCTCCACGGGAACGGCGGGGCCATCGCGCTGCCGGAGCTCCCCGAAGCGATCGGCTCGGTGAGCGCCGAAGCGCGGCCCGACTACTCGGGTGCGCGCTGGGTGGGTCCCGCCTGCGAGTACACCAACGCGTCTCGGGGCCCCTCGCAGATCAACTACATCGTCATCCACACCTGCCAGGGGGGCTATAGCGGCTGCTGGAGCTGGCTGCGTTCCTGCGGCGGCGCGACGGCGAGCGTTCACTACGTGGTCAGCTCGGGCGGCGACATCGTGCAGATCGTCGAGGAGCAGGACGTCGCCTACCACGACGGGTGCTTCAACTCGAACACGGTCGGCATCGAGCACGAGGGGTTCATCTCGGATCCGGGCCGTTGGTACACGGAGGCGATGTACTGCGCGAGCGCGCGACTCACTCGCTCCATCGCGCAGCGCAACAACATCCCGATGGATCGGGCGCACATCATGGGGCACAACGAGGCGCCCGATTGCTCCGACCACACCGACCCCGGCAGCGGGTGGAACTGGTCGAAGTACATGGAGTACGTGCGTTGCGGCTGTGGCGGCTGCTGCACGCCCGGTCGCACCGAGAGCTGCAACGGCTCCGACGACGACTGCGACGGCCGGGTCGACGAAGGGCTCCGGCGCGGCTGCGGCAGCGACGTCGGCGCCTGCCGCCGAGGAACGCAGACCTGCTCGCGCGGTTCCTGGGGGAGCTGCGACGGCCAGATCGCGCCGCGCGCGGAGCGCTGCAACGACATCGACGACGACTGCGACGGCGCGGTCGACGACGGCCTCCGCCGGAGCTGCGGCACGGACGTCGGGGAGTGCCAGACCGGCGAGCAGACCTGCGCGCGTGGGGACTGGGGCGTCTGCGAGGGAGAGGTCCCCCCGGTCCCCGAACGCTGCGACGAGCTGGACAACGACTGCGACGGCGAATCGGACGACGAAGACGTGTGCGAGATCGAGGAGCTGGTGCTCCAACCGGCCCTCGGGAGCGCGGACCGCACGGACGTCGACGGCGACGGCAAGAGCGATGCGTGCGCCTGCGCCGACGGAGCGATCGAGTGCCACCTGGCGTCCGGCCATGGGTTCGAGCGCTCGGTGCCCGGCCCCGAGCTGGGCGACGACGCGTTCACGCTGCCGTCCCGTTTCTCGACCTTCCGGATGGGCGACATCGACGGCGACGGCAGGAGCGACGCCTGCGTCCGAGAGACGGATGGCGTGCGGTGCTGGACCTCGAGCGGCGAAGGCTTCGAGGCCACCGTCGAAGGCCCCGCGCTCGGCGACGCCGAAGGGTTCGACGAGCCCGCCTACTTCACGAGCCTTCGGTTGGGAGACGTGGACGGCGATGGTCGCGCCGATCTCTGCGCTCGCTGGCCCGACGGACTCCGCTGCCACCGGTCGACCGGTCGCGGTTTCGAGGACACCCGGCTCCTGCCGGCGCTGGCCGACGACGCCGGCTACGCCCACGTCTCGCACTACGGCACGCTTCGCGTCGGCGACATCGACGGCGACGGCCGGGCCGATGTCTGCGCCCGCAGCGCCGAGGGCATGGCCTGCTGGAAGTCGGGCGGACGCGGCTTCGAGTCCCGCGTGGAGGGTCCGCGCTGGACCGACGCGGCGGGCTTCGGCGCGCTCGACCTGTGGAGCACGATCCGGCTCGCGGACGTCGACGGCGACGGCCGCGCCGATCTCTGCGCCCGAACGCCGACCGGCTTCGAATGTCACCCGTCGACCGGTCGCGGCTTCGGCGATCCCTACCTCGGTCCGGAGCTCGCGGCCGCCGACGGGTGGACCGACAAGTCGCACTACGCGACGCTGAGGCTCGCCGACGTGGACGGCGACGGCGACGCCGATCTCTGCGGCCGTGGCCGCGGCGGCGTGAGCTGTTGGCTCTTCGAAGGCCGCGGCTTCGAACGCCGCATCGACGGCCCGGCGCTCTCGGACGCCGACGGCTGGACCGAAGCGAGCTGGTTCCGGACGATCCGCCTCGCCGACGTCAACGGCGACGGACGCGCCGACGTCTGCGCGCGCGACGACGAAGGCGTCCGCTGCTGGCGCTCCGACGGCCGCGGCTTCCCCATCGAGCTCACCGGCCCGCGCTGGGCCGAGGGCTGGGACGCGCCGGAGCGCTTCGGGACCATCCGCCTCGGTGGCCTCGGTGCGGTCACCACGACGACCGACGATGAGCCCCACCCGGGCGATCCGGACCCGGCCTGCGGCTGCACCACGCCGGGAGCCCCCAACCCCGCACCCCCTGCTTTCTGGCTGGGTCTAGCGCTGCTCGGCTGGCGCCGACGCCGGGCCCGAACCGCCACGCTTCGAGAGAACGATCCATGAACACGACGACCCGCATCCTCTTCTTCACTCTCACCTGTGCGTCGCTCGCCTGCGGCGAGGGCAGCGGAACGCCCATGGGCGACATGGACGCGTCCGTGCCCATCGAAGGCCGACCGATCGCGGCCGCCGATCTCTGCACCGAGATCAGCCGCATCGTGTGCGCGGCGAACGACGCATGCTGCGACGGAGTGGTCGCCGGGGAGGAGCTCACCTGCGTCGAGCAGCAGGTCGAGGGCTGCGAACGCTCGCTGCAGCCGCTCCTCGAGGATCCGCGCACCGCCTACGTGCCCGAGCGCGGCGGCGCGTTCCTCGACGCGCTGAAGGCGAAGGCCGACGGTTGCTTCGCGGAGCCGCCCCGGCAGGAGGACTTCTTCGAGGTCTTCGAAGGCACCGGCGTGGCGGACGCCGACTGCACGCCCCGCTCGCTCGAGAACGCCGACCTGCGCGTCGCCGCCCTCTCCTGCCAGGACGGCCTCGACTGCCACCTCTACCGCCGTTCGGACGGCTCCACGCTCGGCGTGTGCGAGCCACGCGAGGACAGCGGCTGCTCGCATCGCTTCGACTGCGAGTCGGGCGAGTGGTGCAGCCTGCCGAGCGAGTGGGAGCCCGGCCGCTGGGGCGAGTGCCGACCGCTCAAGGCCGAGGGATGGGACTGCACGAGCGATCTCGAGTGCGCGAGCGCCTACTGCGATGGCTCGCGCACCTGCGCCGCGCCGAACACCGAGCGCTACTGCGCCGCCACGACCTACCCCGGCGTGGTCGAGGTGCACCAGCCGGTGGGCTACTGGCGGCTGGGTGACGTCGCGAGCGGCGTCGCGCGCGACGAGAGCGGCAACGCCCTCGACGGTGAGACCGGCGGCTCCCCCACGAGCGCGACCGGAGCGCTGGTGGACCAGGACAACGGCGCGATGGCGCTCGACGGAATGGACGACGTGGTGCTCCTGCCCGAGGAGGTCGGCGAGCTGCTGAGCGACGGGGAGCTCTCGATGGAGGTCTGGTTCCGGCGCGACGCCGAGAGCGTGGCCGGTCCGCTCCTCGAGTTCCGCGTCGACGAGGAGGAGCGGGGCACCTACCTGTGGAACCACAGCTCGCCGGACCGCGTGAACGCGAACTTCGTGGACCGCAGCGGCGAGAACCATTCGGTGATGGCGCCCGAGGGAACGATCGCGGCCGACACCTGGTACCACGTCGTGGCCACCTACGACGGCGAAGCCGCGCGGCTCTTCGTCGATGGGGAGCGGGTCGGCGAGGTGCTGATGGGGAGCTGGCGCCCGAACACCGCCGGCTTCCTACGCATCGCGCTGCGCGAGGACGACGAGCGACACGTCACCGGTGCGATCGACGAGGTCGCGGTCTACGACCGGGCGCTCACCGGGGGCCAGATCCGGCAGCACCACTCGCGCGGAGCCGAGGGGCCGGCCGCGCAGGACTTCGTCCTCTTCCGCTGGCTCCGCTGAATCAATCGCCGCAGGGGAGCGCGCGCGAGAAGATGCGCACGTCGTCGATGGCTCCCTCGAGGGAGTTCATCGCCGACGTTCCGCTGCTGCCGACCGTCGGCGTGACCCGCGGAGAGATGTCGAGGTCGCCGTCGAGGAAGCCCGTTCCGACCAGCTCCCCATCGATGCAGAAGCGCACCTCGTCGGAGTCCGCGAGACGCACGATGCGATAGAAGTGCCACTCGTCGAGCGCGGGGATGGAGCCTTCGATCGTGCCGATGCAGATCCCGTCGAGGTCGCAGAAGACGGAAGGATCCGTCGGCGGGAGATCGCCGCCCGTGCCGAAACGGTAGACCGCGGTCGCCACGTTCGAACGCAGTCCGTCGTCGCTCTCGCGCGCCAGGCTCAACCGAACACCGCTGGCGTTCTCGGCGCTCGAGGCGGTGGCGTCGGTGTAGACCGCGGGCTCGCTGAGGCTGAGGTTGTCGACGAGCAGCCAGAGCTGAACCGTGAAGTCCCCGCTGTAGTCGGGCGACTCGCCCACCGCCTGGAGGGCTTTGCCGCGGTAGCCCCAGGCGCGCGCGCCACCGTGAGCCGTGCTCGGTCCGCTCGCGGTCGTCGTGTCGTCGAAGCCCATGCCTTCGGTGAGCGTCCCCTCCGAGCAACCGAGCGCGAGGGAATCGTCGGTGTCGAAGGGCATGACCAGCTCACAGTCCGCGAGCGACTCGCCGATCACGCGAGACACCCGCACGCTCGCACCGACCGAGAGCGCGCCGCCGGGATCGGCCACGGGAGCGACGGTGACGAGGCCCCGCTCCCCTTCGAGCAGGTCCACGACACCGGTCACGGTCCCCGGCGCGGAGAGCTCGCCCACCGCGATGCTGTCCAGCCGAGAGGTGCGCGAGATCGTGATCGCCGCCGGACCACCGTCGACCGCCAGCACGTCGACGACCACGATGTAGCTGGCGTCCTCGGTGGCGGTGAAGCCGAGCACAGGGTCGCTGCCGCCCGCGAGGGCGTCGGCCTCGAGGACCAGCTGGCCACTGGCCGTGGCGCAGGCGCCGTCGATGGAGTCCCGACAGTCGACGATCGCCGGAGGCGGGGTCGCGTCGGTCCAGGCGGGCGCCATGTAGTGGGTGCTGAGCGCGAGCTCGCCGTAGGTCAGCCCGGTCGCGCTCCGGGTGTCGTTCAGGTAGCGCCACTGGAGTGGCCCACTGCCCTGCACGTCGCCGAAGTCGAGAGTCGCGTCGCTGAGGCAGGGGTCGACGCAGGACGCGGGGTCACCACCATCGACCCGCTCGGAGCCATCGGGGCGTTCGCCTGCGTCACCGACCGCGCCATCGTCCGTGGGGACCGCTCCGTCGGCGACCTCGAAGTCGAAGTCGTCGATGAACGAGCACGAAGACAGTGCCAGGGCCGCCAAGGCCATCGGTATCCATCGTCCCACCACGGGGAGACTAGTCCCACCCGCCGTGGGTCGTCGAGGGCTGGTCGTAGCGCGTGGTCGACTGATACCTTCGCACCGATGAGAGCCCTGCTCGCCATGTGTCTGGTCTCGGTTCTGAGCGCCACCGCCGTCGCGCAGGAGGACGAACCGACCGACGACGAGCGCGCAGCGATGCACTTCCACGCGGCGCAGTCCTACTTCGACGACGAGAACTTCGAGCAGGCGTTGGTCGAGTTCCAGGCCGCGCGCGAGCTCAGCGAGCGACCCGAGCTCATCTACAACGTGGGTCTCACGCTCGAGCGCCTCGGTCGCTGGGGAGAAGCCGCCGAGGCTCATCGCCAGTTCCTGGCGGCCGCGCCCGACCACCCCGACGCGGGCGAGGCCGAGCGCCGGATGACCCGCGCCGAGGAACGCGCGGAGCGAGAGCGCGAAACGGGCGAGCTCGTCGCGCCCGGGGACGACGACGACCAGCAAGACGCGTCCACCGGCCCCGGCGCCCTGCCCTGGGCCGTGCTCGGCGCGAGCGCCGCGCTGGGTGTCGCCGCGCTCGGGACGGGGCTGGCGGCCCACGGCATTCACGGCGAGCTCGAAGACGACTGCCCTGGCGGCGTCTGCTCCGCGGATCGCGCCGGAGACATCGACCGCGGCCGAGCCCTGGGTCGGGCCTCGACGGCGCTGAGCTTCATCGCGCTGGCCGGCGCCGTGACGGGTGTGATCCTCTTCTTCGTCGGCGGCGACGACGATGACGGCCTCGCGCTCGACGTGGCGCCGACCCGAGGCGGCGGTTATGTGCAGGGTCGGCTGACCTTCTAGGTCGGTCCCCTCTCATGCGCGCCTCCGATCTCCTCGGCCCCGACGGACCGCTCGTCCGCGCCCTCGATGGCTACGAGCATCGGCCCAGCCAGCTGGCGATGGCCGACGCGGTGGAGAACGTGCTCCGCGAGGGAGGCGTCACCCTGGTCGAGGCGGGCACCGGCACCGGCAAGACGATGGCCTACCTGGTCCCGGCGTTGCTGAGCGGGCGAAAGGTGATCGTCTCCACCCGGACGAAGAACCTGCAGGATCAGCTGCGCACCCAGGACCTGCCGCTGCTGCGCCGCGTCCTGGGGCCCGAGGGCATCGAGGTCGACGTGGCCTTCATGAAGGGCCTGAGCAACTACCTCTGCCTCCGCCGCTTCGAGGCGACCCGGCGGAGCGCCCTGGCGGAGGAGCCCTGGGCGCGACGCCAGCTCGCGGTCGTGGAGCGGTGGCGGGAGACCACGGCGAGCGGCGAGCGCTCCGACCTGCTCGATCTGGAAGAGGACGCGGGCATCTGGGCGCACGTGCAGAGCGGCTCGGACACCCGGATCGGCGCCCGCTGCCCGCACTTCGAGGATTGCTTCGTCACCAAGATGCGGCGCGCCGCCGACGAGGCGCAGCTCGTGGTGGTCAACCACCACCTCTTCTTCGCGGACCTGGCCATGCGCGGTCCCCACGGGGGCGCGGTGCTCCCGGACTACGACGTGGTGATCTTCGACGAGGCCCACGCGATCGAGGACGTGGCGACGCTCTTCTTCGGCAGCGAGGTCTCGACCGGGAAGATCGCGCGGCTCGCGCGCGACGCCACCGGATCGCTCGGCGCGATCAAGGACGGCA
Organism: Deltaproteobacteria bacterium; assembly: GCA_017644045.1. Lineage (GTDB taxonomy): Bacteria > Myxococcota_A > Polyangia > Polyangiales > Houyiibacteriaceae > UBA1660. The sequence continues at coordinate 29,106 of JAEPMI010000003.1, read as the reverse complement.
CGCCGCTGCCGGAGCGGCTCCGCGCGGCGGCCGACGCGTTCTTCCTCGCGCTCCCGGAGCCCCGACCGGGCCCCGGCTCCCAGGGGCGCCGCGATCTCCCGAAGAGCGTCTTCACGGCGGAGCTCGAGCAGCGCTTCTTCGCGCTCGACGACGCGCTCGAGGCGCTCGAGGCGCACTGCCGCCTGGCCGGTCGCGAAAGCGAGTCCGTCCGGCAGATCGCCCGGCGCGCCGGCGAGCTCCGCGACGATCTCGCGCGCATCCCCGACGCGGCCGAGGGGCGCGCGGTGCCGTGGATCGCGCAGCGCGGCCATGGCACCGCGATCGGGGTCAGCCCGGTCGACATCTCGTCGCTGCTCCGCGAGGAGCTGATCTACAAGACCGACGCGGTGGTCTTCACCAGCGCGACGCTGACGACGGGCGGGAGCTTCGAGTTCATCCGTCAGCGCCTCGGCATCGAGGGCGAGGTCGACGAGGTCGACCTGCCGAGCCCCTTCCGCTTCCCGGAGCAGGCAGCGCTCTACCTGCCCTCCGACCTGCCCGACCCACGGGAGCCGGCCTTCGCGGACGTGGCGGCCGAGGCGATCCTCGCGCTGACGGGCATCACCGGCGGCGGCGCGTTCGTGCTCTGCACCAGCTTCCGCTCGATGAACGCGCTCGCCCAGGCGTGCCGGCCGACGCTGGTCGATCGGGACCACCGGGTGCTCGTGCAGGGCGAGGCGCCGAAGGGCTCGCTGCTGCGTCGCTTCCGCGACGCGGGCGACGCCGTGCTCTTCGCGACGATGTCGTTCTGGGAGGGCGTCGACGTCCCTGGTGAGGCGCTCCGTCTGGTCGTTCTCGACAAGCTCCCCTTCCAGGCGCCGGACGACCCTCTGCTCCGCGCGCGCAGCCAAGCGATCGAGGCCTCTGGCGCGAGCGCCTTCCGCGAGCTCCACCTGCCGACCGCGGCGCTGACGCTCCAGCAGGGCTTCGGGCGTCTGATCCGGTCGACGCGCGACCGCGGAGTCGTCGCCATTCTCGACAAACGCATCCGCACCAAGGGCTACGGGCGCTACCTGCTCGACAGCCTCCCCGACGCGAGTCGCTGCTACTCCCTCGACGAGGTCCGCGCTTTCTGGGAGCGTCCCCAGTGATGCGTTGGATGATCGTGCCGCTCTTGGGGGTTCTCGGTTTCGGCTGCGACGGCTGCAGCGAGGACGTCGCCGACACCGAGGAGGTCGCAGAGACCGAGGAGGCCATCGACCCGGCCTCGATCGAGGAGCCGACCGACCTCTTGCTGGAGGTCTGCGCCAGCGCCGATCGCGCGGCCATCCAGGAGGCGATGGGACCGGTCGGCTCGGCGGGGCTCTTCGACGCGGACACCCGCGCGGCGCTCGCGGAGGTCACCGAAGAGGTCGCCCCCTACACCAGTCACGTGGAGCCTCGCGCGCAGCTCTGCGTGCTGAGCCTGCGCGCCACCGACCCAGACGACACCAGCCGGCTGGTCGTGGCGCCGATCGCGCGCCCGATCGAGGGCGGCGACGGGGGCGCCCCCGGTCGCGGCCGCTGGCTCAGCGAGCGCGTCGCCGTGGTCGGAGAAGCGCTCGTCGCCGGCACCGAGCGTTCGCTCGTGGAGCATGCCGGGGCCTACGCCGCGCTTCGTCTCCTGCCCGCCGAGCGCGAGCGGGCGGTGGAGGTTCGGGTGCCCGAGGGCGTGATGGCCCAGCGCGCTCGCGACGACGTGCGGAACGCGCTGAACGAGTGGGTCCGCCAGGGTCGCGGCTCGCTCGCCGCCGAACGCCAGGCGCACGACGGCCCGCCCGAGCTGGGCGACCCCGAGGCGCTCATCGATCAGCTCGAGGCCACGGCCCGCCTGATGGTCGACGCCCTCGAGGACGTGGGCGCCGTCGAGGCGGAGATCGGCATCGAGGGCAGCGAGCTCCAGCTCGAGGTGCGGGCGGCCCTTCGTGAGGATGGCCCCTTCGGCGAGCGCGCGCGCGGTTGGCCACAGGCGCCGCACCAGCTCGGCACGCTGCCGGAGGGAACGGCGCTGGCGTACTTCCGCGCTGGCCTACCCGAGGGCGAGGACACGCTCGCCACGGTGCTGCAGGCCCTCGCCGGGGAACGGCTCGGGCTGGCGGAGCGCGCGGCGCTCACCCAGGTCGCCGACGCCGTTCACGAGGCGCCTCGAACGCTGGCGCTCGGCGGCAACGACCAGGGGCCCTTCGTCTTGTGGCGCTCCCGCGGCGTCGAGCTCGACACCGTGGCGCAGCCGCTGAGAGAGGCGTTCGCCGCCGGGTACCTGGCGACCCTCGCGTCGACGGCGTCCGGCTGCTCGGGCTCGGGCGCGCGCCTCGCCGGACGGGCGTCCGGTCGCTGTCCCGAAGCGCCAGTCAGTCATCTCCGCGGCTCGACCTTCGTGGTCGCGCAGGAAGGCCAGGCGCTGCTGATCGACGATGGGCCGGCCGATCCCGGCATCGCCCGCGTCGCGGCAGGCGACGGACCGGTGGTCGCCGCGCTCCTCCTGGTGCCCTCGTCGCTGCCTGCGGCGGTCCGCCTCTTCAAGCCCGCGCCGCCGCTGGGCACCGTGCCCCCCGGTGGCGCGATCCTCGTCACCCTCGCGGTGGACGACGACGGCCTCGTGCTGCGCGCGAAGGCGGCGAGCGATGCGTTCGGCATCCTGGCGCGGCTGCTCGAGCCCGCCGGCTAGAACGGGCGGCCGAGGCTGAGGTAGGGCACGCCTGGGGGCGAGTCCTTCAACGGCGCGCCGCAGTCGTCGGTGCAGAGCACGCGCAGGAAGCCGAGGTCCGCCCACATTCGCGCGCCGAAGACACGGACCCCGTAGAGCACCATCGCCAGCTCGAAGAAGTGGCGACCCTTCGGTCGGTAGGGCAGCCAGGCCTCGACCACCAGCCGTGCGCGACGCGCGACGCGGATCGAGCCGCCGATGTGCGGCACGAGCGCGCCGACGCGTTGCGGCCCGTCGTCGATCGCCGCCACGCCGCCCCAGCCCGAGACGCCGAGGTTCAGGTAGTGGTCCGGGTTGCCGATGGTGAGCACCGCGCCGAGCCCACCGAGCGCCACGCCCTCGGCGCCGACCCGGAAGAAGCGTGCACCGAGCACCTGGCCGTGGAGCGCGAACGCCACCCGATCCCAGCGCCAGCCGATCTTCATCGACACCCCGACGGCCAGCAGACCGACCGGGATGATGGTCTGCACGCCCACCTGTACGTGGTCGCTGACGCCGATCTCGGTCTCGAGGCTCACGAGCTCATAGGTGTTCAGGCTGCGCTCACGAGCGCGGAGCGTGAACGCGGTGGGCATGAGCACGACCCGCTGCGAATCGCCCACGGCTCGTGGCGTGGGGCGAGTCGGCGGCGGCGGGACCTCCGAGTCCGTTCGCTGCTGGGGCGCCTCGTAGCCCTCCGGCACCGAGACCGGTTCCTGCGCGCTGGCGTTCGTGGCGAGCGCGAAGGCGGGCAGCAGGAGCAAGGCACGTCGCGGCACGACACAGCCTAGCAGGACGCTCGAGTAGCGACCGAAGCTCCTCGTTCAGCGCTTTCGCAGTTTCTCACTTCCATCGCGTCGGCTCGTGGAAGGTCGTGTCCTGCACCTCGTAGGAGACCCTGCGACCATCGCGCACCTCCGAGAGGACGCCTTCTTCGGTCAGCCGCTTCACCGCCCGCTGGACGGTGCGAACGCTGATGCCCATCCGAGACGCGATCTGCTGCGGCGCGGAGCGACCCGACGCGAAGAGTCGGAGCATTCGGTCTTCCGCCGAGCTGGTCGTGGTGGCATCGGGCAGGAGCAGAGGCGCGAGGACCCGAAGGACGATTCGGCCGTCGACACGCTCGATCTCCGCGCGGGCCGCCACCGTCTTCCGAGCTCGCGAGACGAGCACCTTGTACGCATCTCGATGGCGCAGCGCGATGTAGCGGAAACCGTACACGCGCCGAAAGAGGGCCTTTGCCTCGGCGCCTTCGGGTCCGGCGAGGGCGAGATGGCTGAGAAAGGCGGCGATCCGGGGCGACTTCGATGTGACCATCGGCGCGTCGACGTGAGCCGCGGTCGCTCTGACGGCGAGCCCCGAGAGACGCCTCGTTCGCGCCGTCGGACGAGCGAGGATCCACCCGAGCTCGTGCGCGCGCTCCGATCGCACGCTCTCGAGGAGGCCGGTCAGCTCTCCTGGGCAGTCGAAGGTGAGCCCGTGGACGTAGGGCTCGGTGTGCTGGTCGCTGCGGGTCACGAAGTGGTAGCCCCGCCAGGCATCGAGCTCGCGACGCTCCGAGTCCCACGACGTCTCCTCGACCAATCGGTCGAACGCCCGCTCCGCCTCGGAGAGCTCGCCTCTCTCCAGGGTCTCCAGCGCCGAATGGATCGCGGTCCCTGGGGCCGGCGCCCCCACGGCAGCCAACTCCCAGTTCAGCCATGGGCGCCACGCCGGGGGAGCGACGGCCGAGAGCCGCTGCAGAATGTGGTGCGCGAGGTGCGGCGTCCCCACGTGGCGCCGCACCCGGGCGAGGACGATGTAGGCCAGGTACTGCGGCTGCGGCTCTTCGTCGGAGTCCGCCATTCGGCACCCGGTCCGCGCGAGCTTGAGCGCGGTCTCTCGGTCCCCGCGCGCCAGCGCGTCCAACGACCGCAGCGCGACCCACTCGACGCCACCGAAGCCATCTCGCGGATCGCACTCCGGAGGCAGTGACTCGCCGTGCGCGCGACGGCCCCACGCGGCGACGCACGTATCGGGCTCGCCGATTCGCCGAATGCACGCGTCGTACTCCACCAGCGCCGCACGGTCCCGGTGGAGCACCGCGCCACGCGCGGCCAACGCGGTGGCCCGGCGCGCGACGGACCGTGCCGCGGGAGAGCCGGTCGACGCACGCTCGAGCTCTTCGGTCCCCGGCAGCCGGCCGAGAGGCTCGCCCGCGAACCAGAGCTGCGTCTCGAGCAGGCATCGGTAGGCCGCCCCGAGCGGAGCTGCCGAGAGCTGCGTGAGCAACACCCGATGCTCACGAAAGTCGCCGCTGCGGCCGCGAACGAGGGCGTCTTCGCAGCGCACCGTGGTCTCGTCGTGGTCCATCCCGGGGTCCGTCCGATACCAGAATGCGCTCGCCGCCAACAAGTCTCGCTCGTCTCCCGAAGCCGTCGACACACCGGCAGCGTCGCGCGAATCCGAACGAGGCCGCCGGCCCTCGAATGGGCGACATCCGGGTTACCAGGGGTCGAGCCAGACGCCGCTAGCGTGTGCCGGACCGATTCGGAGACCAGCTCATGCACAGCGTACCCACCCACATCGCCCTCATCGTTCTCATCGCCGGCTGCGGCTCGGCCCCAGCGACCTCGGAAGACGCAGGGCCGCCGGCGGAGACCGCCGATGGGAGCGTCGACCCAGGCCGGACCGATGGCGGGGGTGACCCCGATGGTGGTGGAATCGACCCCGGGATGGTCGTCGACACCCCAGCGCGCGACGAGTTCTGCCGGGAGCACGCCGACGGAGCCCACACCCACGATGGCTCCGCCCCGCACCCCCACGATCCGGAGCGGCTCGAGGAGCACGAAGCCGCGATGGGGTTGGTCACGGAGGAGAGCGCGACCCACATCGCCATCCATTGCGGCATGTGGTCCGACCCGAACACGTGGCGAGGTCGCGAGGTCCCGCTGGACGGCGCGGACGTCCTCATCGCCCACGGGGTGGGTGTCACCTTCGACCTCGAGGAGTCGCCGGCTCTTCACTACGTGAAGGTCGAGGGCTTCCTCGAGTTCGACCCCACGCGATCGACGCACCTTCGCGTGGATACGCTGATCTCCGCGCCCCACTCGTACGTGGTGATGGGCAGCCAGGAGGCGCCGATGCCCGAGTCGGTGTCGGTCCGGGTCACGTTCCCGGATGGCCCCATCGACCAGGTCGCCGATCCCTTCGAGCTGAGCCGTGGCGCGATTCTCCACGGGAACGTGTCGATCCACGGCGCCCCCAAGACCCCGTTCGTGGCGTTGGCCGACGCGCCCTCGGCGGGGCAGGACACGCTCCGGGTCGAGCGCGAACCGGTCGGCTGGACCGGGGCGGATCGACTGCTGGTCGTGGGCACCCACTTCAACCGGGGCGACGGTCGCCGTGGCGTCCTGCGGAGCGAGGACGAGCAAGTGGGCCTCGTCGGCATCGATGGCGCGCAGCTCCGGCTGGACTCGTCCCTTGCCTACGACCACGACGCCCCCGCCGGTCACGAGCTCCACTCCTACGTCGCCAACCTCTCACGCAACATCGTCTTCGAGAGCGAGAACCCGGCCGGCGTGCGCGGGCACTTCATGATCATGCACTCCGACGCCGCCATGGTCCGCTTCGCCTCGTTCGTCGAGATGGGCCGTACGAGCAGGAGCCTACCCGCGGGCGGCGAGAACGTTCTCGGGCGCTACCCCCTGCACGTGCACCGCTCCGGCACCGCCGGTCGGAGCACCGTGGTCTTCGACTCGAACGTCATCCAGGGAGGCCCCGGGTGGGGCATCGTTCATCACGACTCGGTCGCGGCGGTCAATCACAACGTGGTGTTCGACGTCGCGGGCTCGGGCATCGTCGCGGAGGCCGGGTCCGAGGTCGGCGAGTGGGTGGGCAACCTCGTCTCGACGATCTCCGGCGGGACCGCCCTGAGCGTGCGTGACTCGCTCGACCAGGGCTTCGGTCCTGGGAGCCGAGGCGAATGCTACACGCTCATGACGCGCGGCCTCTTCCAGCACGGGAACGTGGCCGCCAACTGCCTCGTGGGCTGGTCCTTCGAGGGGCGCATCGGACAGCTGACCGGCTACATCGCCGGAGGCAGGGTGCCCGACCGCCACAGCTACCGCTTCGACCCGCTTCCGCTCCACGACTGGGAGAGCTCGAACGGAGACGACCCGCTGGGTCCGCCGGACCCGGACTTCTTCCAGATCATCGACTTCCGAGACAACGAAGCCTTTGCGGCCGAGACCGCGATCCGGTCGACGCACCGCGGCAGCTGGTACCGCGCCCACACCGACCTCCTGAACGAGTTCGTGGGCTTCCGGGGCTGGCGCATCCAGCAGGGCATGGACTTCGCTTCCTACAGCTGGGACTACACCTTCCGCGACATCGTGCTCATCGGCGAAGGTACGGGCAGCGGCTTCTTGATGTTCACCAAGATCGAGAACTTCAACTTCATCGACGTCGAGATCGTGAACTTCCGACGCGGCATCAACTACGCCTACTCGAACTTCAAGGGCGTGCTCCGCAACGTCGTGATCCGCGACACGACCGAGCCGGTGCGGAGCAACGACTCGGCGGTTCCGCTGACCTACCGTGACGAGGGCACCATCGCCGACATCGGGGCCACCCTCGACCTGGAGGGAACGCCCGAGGAGCGGACCATCCGGCCGAGGACGCGGCGACTCGAGCTGAGCGGCACCGTTCACGACAGCTTCGGAAGCTACCCGTTCTCGACCTATCGGCACTGGGATGGACGAGGGAGCTCGGCCAACCTCGACGACTGGACGGTCGCCGACGACTACGACGTGCAGTTCATCGAGGACTCGCCGGGGGGCTGGACCCCCGAAGAGCTGGTAGCGGTGCATGGAGCGCTTCTCGAGGGTGGTCGCTGGACCATGCCCGTCGCGTTCTGGGTCGGTGACCGCCTCACTGGGAAGAGTTACGCGATCCGCGTCGACTTCCCCCTCGAAGACTTCGATGAGACGTTCCTCGAAGAGCATCGCCTCGAGACCTTCGCGCTCCCGTCGAACGAGGTCGACTACGTCGCCGACCACCTGACACCTCCGTAGGTAGTTCCTGGCCCAAAACTGCGTTTTGGGCGGGGGATTTTGAAAAAATCCCCCCAGTCGTCGCGAGTGAATCGCTCCTCCTTTCCCCCAAAAACCTGAAGGTCTCGCGGCGAAGCCGCTCGGTGCGTCCTCGCGCTTCGCGCTGCGTCCCCCAAGGCCTTCGCACGGCCTCCCCTCTACGTTCGGCTGACGCCGGTGAGGGGATCGCCGCCCCAGGAGCGGTCGCGAACGCTCAGTGCCACCGCGAGGAACGCCCCGGCGATGAGCAGCGCCGCCCCGATGGCGATGCCTCTCGTGCGCCGGCGGCGCCGGAGCAGCGACGTCTCGTTCAGGGCGAGAACCAAGCGCTGCCGAGTCCCGCTCTCGACGTCGACACTCGAGCTGCCCTCGAGGCCGTCGGCCTGGGCGCGCAGTTGGTGGCGACCGGGGTCGAGCTGAAGCGTCAGTGAGCCGTTCGCGTCGGTCTCGCCGTCGGGCAGACCATCGACGAAGACCAGCGCACCCGCCCGGTTCGGGCGGAGCCGGAGCACGACCGTACCGAGCTGCGCACGGACGTCCTGCAGGAGCGAGGCGATCGGTTGCTCCTGCTCGGGGTCGTGCTCGCCGCGCTGGAGCTCCAGCAGGTGCGGGATCGCCTCCCTCGAGCGGCCGGCGGCGCGAAGCGATAGCGCGAGGTTGAAGCGCAGCGAAGGCGTCGGGCAGGCGAGCAGCGCACGCTGCAGCAGCATCGTCGCCCGCGCCGCGTCGCCCCCAGCGAGGTGCTCCCGCGCCGAGCTCTCGAGGAGATGCGCGCGCTCGCACTCGTCCGCTTGGGCGGCGGCCGCGCCGGTCATGCCGACGAGAACCGAGGTCGTCAGCAATCCTCGAAACATCAGGAGTCGCAACATCATGGGTCCATCCAACGGTCGATCAGTCCTCCGCGTGGAGCATCGGTGGGAGCAGACTCGGCCGCCCCTCGCTCCCCGTCGGCGCGCTCGGCGGTGCGAGTCTGATTCGTGTTCATTCGGGAACGGCGGTTCGTCCGGCGCACCTGGGCACCGCTCGGCGCTCGGTTCTCGACCAGCGCCTCGGGCTCCTCGTCGGTCGCGACCTCCGCGGGCATGATCGGAACGGGGAGGGCCACCTGCGCAGGCTCCTCTTCTTCCCCCTCGGTCGGCGTATCATTCGCGGGCGCGGCGATCACCTTCTCGCTGGAAGCAGTAGGAGTCGGCGCGCCCAGCGAAACGAACGCCACGAACGCCGTCCCCATGGCGGCGAGGGCCCCCCCCGCGACGGCCAGACGCCGATGGACCTTCCTCGCCCCGTCCTCGAAGTCCTCCAGATGGTTCTGGCGGCTCTCTTCGGGGAAGAGCTCCCGCAAGAATGCGCCCACCGACGCGCCGGGGTCGGCGAGGGTCATGTCGGCGATCAGCAGCCGCAGTCGGCTGGCCACGAGCTCCGCGCTCTCGATCCGGCCCTCCGGGTCCTTGGCCAGGAGGCCGAAGAGGGTCTCTTGGATCATCGGATGAACGTCGTGGCGGACCTCAAGCAGGTCCGGCGCAGGCTCGTGCGCGATCGCCCGCACCGTCTCCTCGGGTGACCCGCGGCGATAGAGCCGCCGACCGGCCAGCGCCTCCCACATGACGACGCCGAAGGAGAAGAGGTCCGAACTCGCGGTCGCTCGCTCGAAGCGCAGCTGCTCGGGAGAGAAGTAGCCGAGCTTGCCCTTCAGGATGCCCGTGCTCGTCCGTTCGCTCCACTCGACCTTGGCGATGCCGAAGTCGGCGAGCCTCGCAACTCCATCGAAGCCCACGATGATGTTCGCGGGTGAGACGTCGCGGTGCACCAGCCGAAGCCAGCGCCCGTTGGCATCGCACAACGAGTGTGCCGCGTGGAGTCCCTGCGCCACGTCGTGGAGGATCGAGCAGGCCACATACTCGGGCAGCGGTCCCTGCGATGTGCGCAGGAGCTTGGAGAGGCTCACCCCATGGATGAACTCCATTGCCGCGAAAGGGCCGTTGCGGTCCTCCCCGACGTCGAGGACGCTCACGACGTTGGGGTGGTGGAGGAGCCCCGCGAGGCGAGCCTCGTCTCGAAAGGCGCGCCGCGCTTCGGGGTCGCGAGCGAGCTCCGGGTGGGGTCGTTTGAGCGCGTAGAGCCGGCGAAAGTCGCCTTCGCGGCGTACGGCCAGCTCCACGGTGCCCATGCCGCCCTCGGCGACGGTGCGCACGAAACGATAGGGTCTCGCCGCGCTCATCGAGGGACCCCGACCTCGATGTCCGACAGGGCGATCGTGGTGCCCCACACACCCATCACTCCCGGCTCGTAGTCGCGACGGTTGGGATCGAGGGTCACGATTCGAACGAGCCCCACGCCGCCGCCGCCACCGCTCTGGTTCTCGCCGGCCGCTCCATCGAGCTGGCGGGCACCAAGTCCCCCGTCGGGTCCGCCGCCATCCCCGCCTCGGACGGAGATGACGCAATCGCCCGGGCAGTCGCCCACGCGCATCGTGACCTCGGGCGCATCGAGCACGACGACGCCACCCGCACCTCCGCCAGAGCCGACGTCTCCGTCCGGGCCACCGTTCTTACCAGACGCCAGGATCGAGCCGTCCCCATCGATATGAATCCCCACACCGGCGCTGATCTGGATACGTCCGCCCGCCAGACCGCCGCTCCGGATACCCGCGCCCCCCATCCCACCATCGATGAAGAGCCAACGTTCGGGCGGCAGATCCAGCTCGACGTTCTCGTCGCGGCCGCCGCCGTTACCGCCGCGCGAGCCTCCGCCGCCCCCATCGCCCGAGCTCTGCCCATCGCGGGGAGAGGACTCGCCGGGGAGGGTCCCCGCGACGTTGACTTCTCCCTCGATGCGAACGCTCTGGCGCACGAGCAGCACCACCGGGACCGACGACTCTTCGATCAGCAGGCGGCCACCCGCTTCGATCCAGAGGGAGTCGAGCTCACACGCCATCACCCTCCCGAACGAGGTCTCGCGAGGTTCGCAGTCGTCCGATGGAAGCGTGCGTTCGTCTCCCGCGAGCACCGCGAGCTCTGGGGCCGTGTCCGCGGCGGGAAGGCTCAACCCAACGCTCGCGGGAAGGAGCTCGGCGCACCGAGGGATGCCCTCACAGCCGAGGATGCACGAGGCCTCGGGGTCGAACTGGAGCAACCCATCGATGCGTCGGGCGACGTGCTCGCCCGCGACGCAGAGCGCATCGTCGCTCGCGAAGCTCTCACAGGGGATCGCCTCCGGACGCATGGGATCCGACAGGCTGCCCTCGACGCACTGCTCGACGCAGATTCCCTCGATGCAACGGTACCCGAGGTCATCGCATGTGAAGCCGAGACAAGCCGTGCTCGGTTCGAGGCGAATCGTGCGTCGCTCCCCTGGAACGAACGACCAGCGAAGACTCTCCCGCGCCACGAGCGAAGAGCCGGCGTAGTAGCTGACCCGGGTCGTGAAGAGGCCCGGCTCGTCCCGTGCGGGACGGGCCACCACGGTCAGTGGGACCCCCTCGTCCAAGGTGGCTCTCAGGTTGGGGCTCGCGCTGCCGATGGTCTCGAGCTCGACCGCATCGATGGCGAGCTCCGGCGGGACGAAGACGTCGAATCGGACCTGGGTCTCGTCGGCCGGTGCCGTGTCGGGGGTCGGCGCGCTCTCGACACAGCTGCCGAGCTCACAACGCAATCCGGCAGCGTCACAGATGCTCGCGACGCACTCCGCCGAGAACACGACGGGGACCTCCACCACTTCCCCCGGCCGGTAGGTGCCGTGGAAGGTCTGCTGGCCCAGGAGCTCCCCCGCTCGGTCGTACGCCAGGAACGAGGCGCGGTAGGTGCGGGACGGGTCCCCGCCCGATGGGACCAGCGGGTGGGAGATCGGTAGCGAGTTGCCCTCATCGAGCTCGTAGAAGGCATCCGTCACGATCCGCTCGGGTAGCTCAGAGGTGTTCGCCACGACGATGCGAAGAGAGGCCACCTCGAGACCCGGCCCCTGGTCGATCACGAAACTCACCTGGGTCGAAGGCGCCCCGCTGCAGGCCGCGAGTAGGACCATGAGCCCGCAGCTCCTCGGGAAGTATGGCTTGCGCAGCACACCCATCCGGCCAGAGTATTCCATGGCCTTGGTCACCGGGCCTGCCCCGACGTACTCGCAGCGGATCAGAACGGGTTGTCGGGCGGCGCGTCCATCGTGGCGGGCGCGGCTTCCATCGCCGCCTCCATGGTCGCTTCCATCGTGGCTTCCATGGTCGCCTCCATCGTGGCTTCCATGGTCGCCGCTTCCATCGTGGCGTCCATGGTCGCCTCCATCGTGGCTTCCATGGCGGTCTCCATCGTCGCGGCCATCTCGGTGTCCATCGGCGTGACCATCGTGGTGGTGGCCGGACCGGAGCGGCTCTCGAGGGTGACCTCCACCGTCGCGACCATCGCGCCATCCTGCTCGGTGAACATGGCGGGGGTGACGGTCATCGTCTGCATCCGGAAGCCCGGCTTGCTGACGGCGACCGTGAGGTCACCACTGACGGCCTCGTCGAGCTCGAAGCGCGCCGGGCTCATCTGGTTCTCACCCGACACCGTCACCCGCGACTGCGGGGGATCGGTCTGGACGACGACCACGTAGGCGATCGCCGCGAGCTCGAAGCTCACGGGCTCCGGCTCCTCCGCGGGGGTGATCGTCTGCTCGACCCGACCATGACCGGCGGCGGTCGCGACCAGGGTCACCTCCTCGCCGACGGCGAGCGGGGCATCGAGCGGTGTGGTGCCGAGCGACTCACCGTTCACGCGGATCTCCGCGGGGACGTTCGACTCGATGTGCACGTCGACCATGACGGCCTCCGGCTCCTCGACCTCCGGCTCTTCGACCTCCGGCTCCTCGACCTCCGGCTCCTCGGTGACCTCGGCGGTCTCGTCACCACCCTGCTGGCTGCTCCACCAGAAGTAGCCACCCACACCACCGGCGATCAGCAGCACGAGGAGGATGAGCATCATCGGCGAGCCGGACTGCTCCGAGGGAGCCGGCGGGCGCTCGGACGGAACACGCGGCGCGACGGCCTTCTTCTCCTCGTCCTTCTTGGGCGGCGGCTTGGCGAACTCGGTGTCCGCGGCACCCACGGCCGCGGAGTCGTCGGGGACGGTCATGTCGGCGACGAGGTCGTCGACGTTCATGTCCGCGGTGGCCGCGGCATCGTCGGCCTCTTCCGCCTCTGCCTCTTCGGCTTCGGCGGCCTTCGCGGCGGCGGCGGCCTTCGCGGCGGCCTCCTCCTGCTCGCGCAGTCGCGCGGCCGCAGCGGCCTCTTCGGCCTTGCGTCGCTCCTCGGCCTCGGCGCGTTCCTTCTGGATCTCCTCGGTACGCTTGCGCGCGGCCTCGGCGCTCTCGGCGGCTTCCGCGGCGGCGCCGTCGGAGTCGCTGAGCGCCTCGGCGAGGAACTCGCTGGCGTGCCGGACCTGGGTGCGGTCCTCCGGGTTCGGCAGCTCGGCCGGACCGCTGTCCGGGAAGAAGCCTTCCTCCTTCTTCGGACCCTCGGCACCCTCGTCGAAGGTGCCGGGCTTGTCGCCGCGGCCTTCGACGATCTGCTGCACCAGCGTGCGGCTGTCCGCACCCATCTTGATGAACTTGATGCCCATCCCCGCGGGAGCGTTGTCGGCGGCCTCTTCGGCGTCGCGCTTCCACACCACACGGCCGACGCCGTGGATGAGGCGGGACTCGTCCTTCAGCTGGAGCTCGAACTTCAGCAACGTGCCGATCTTCATCGGCTTCTTGGACTTGATGAACAGGCCCCCGCGGGAGATGTCCACGCTGTACTGCTCGACGAATTCGTCGATGGTCGCGCTCTTGAAGCGCACCTTCAGCGAGACCGGGGCGCGCTTGTCCCTTCGGGTGTCGGCCATAGGGTCGCGAGAATAGCGCGCCGGAGCCCCTCGAATCCATCAATCGACGAGTCGAAGCCGACATCGGCCGCTCTCGAGCCGTCCGATCGCGCGTCGCGGAGGCGGATCACCGGCGACCGGAGCCACCGCTCCGCGCACCCGATCGCCGAGCTCGAAGAGCACCACGGCGCCGCCGCGCTGGCTCGCCTCGAGGGCGAAGTCCGCCGCCGAGCCCGCCTCCAGCGGCTCGAAAGGGCCCGTGGGCATGCCGACCGTGAGCGCCCAGGCGAGCGCATCGGCCTCCGAATCGGCCTCGACCTCGAGCTCATCGCGGCGACGCGGCGCCCCCGCGAAGGGCGCCGAGGGATCGTCGAGAGCCCCGCCCCAGCCGAGATCGGCCACGCCCGCCTGGGCGAAACGTCGCTCCGAGAGTCCGGCGTGCGGGAGAGCGAGCCGCTCGGTGTCGATCGGTGGCCCGTCCCATGTCAGCAGATCGAGGTCGAGGGTCCGCGCGGCCCACTTTCGCTCCCGCACCCGGCCGAGCTCTGCCTCGACCTCGTGAAGCCGGTCGAGCAGCGCCTCTGGCGTGAACGTGGAGCGGAGGGTGGCCACGCCGTTCAGGAACGCGGGCCCGGGCAGCTCGCCGGGCAACACCAGCGCTTCGGTCTGCCGTGGCCGCCCGACGGACTCGACCGTTACCCCGTCGATCGCCCCGACCCGGTGCAGCGCGGCGCGGAGCAGGGACCAGCGCGAACCGAGGTTCGAGCCGAGACCGAGGACGAAGCGCGCGCTCATCGGCGGGGTGCCGGTCGATGGGTGGCGACCCGGGCCACCGGCCGCTCCTCGGCGTTCCACCGGATCATCCCACCCACCAGGTGATAGACCTCGCTGAAGCCTGCTTCGACGAGCGCGATCGCAGCCTTCCGGCTCTCGAACCCGTTTCCGCAGACCGTGACGACCGGTGTGTCGAGCGGCAGCGAGAGCGCGTCGAGCTCCGCGAGGGGCAGGTGGTGGACCTGGTGGATGTGCCCGAGGTCCGAGTCGAGGTCCTCCGTGTAGCGCACGTCGAGCAGGAAGAGGTCGTCTCGCAGGGCCACGTCGCCGGGGCGCGCTTCGTAGTAACCCTTGGCGGTCAGGGGAGCCACGGCGATCCGGGGAGCCACGGCAGGGACGATAGCGCGTGGGCCCGGGGGGATCGAACGCTCGTCAGCGTGTCGCCGGAAGGAGCGCTCGGGCTGACATTTCGTCAGCGCGCGAAGGCCCAGAGTCCTCGGATCCTCGGGGATCACCGCGCTCGGAGCGTTGGATCGGGAGCTGCAAGGGACAGGGGCATGAAGCGAATCCTCCTCCACACCCTGGCCATCGGCGTCGTCGTCGGTGGTCTGGCCGCGGTCGCCGACGCGCTGGTCATCACGGACCGTGAGCGGATCGAGCAGCTGGTGGACTCCCTCGAAGGCGAGGTGCAGGACACCACGCTCGACGAGGTGCTGCACTTCGTCGAGACGGATCGGGAGCCCATCGAGGTCCGGACCAGCGAGCGAACGCGCGTCTTCGAGGACGCGGACGCCGACATCGCGCAGCGCGCGCGCGAAGCGCTCCGGCCCCTCCGAGGCAGCGACATCGAGATCATCCAGCACACCATCGAGATGGACGACGAAGAGGCGCACGTGGCCCTGCGCGCGCGCACCCGCCACGGCGTCGTCGACGCGAACATCGATCTCGCCAAGCACGGCGAGCGCTGGCTGATCTGGCGCGCCCGCATTCGATAGAGCGCCGTCTTGAGCCGGGCCCGCCCGTCCAGTAGCGTCGGGCGATGGCCCCGCCAGCTGGATGGGGGCGGCGCCCCCGCCCCGCCGAGCGTCGAGGCGCGAGCGACGAGCGCCGCGTCTATCGCGTCGCCGAGGTCGGACACGCGGTCCGAGAGACCCTCGAGCGCAAGTTCAAGGATTTCTGGGTCGAAGGCGAGCTGAGCCAGGTCCACCAGGCCCGCTCCGGCCACGTCTACTTCGAGCTCAGCGACGAGCGCGAGGTCGCGGTCGTCCGCGGCGTCGTCTTCCGCGGCACGGTCCCCGCCATCAAGGCCCGGCTGGTCGATGGCGAGCGGGTCCGGGTCCGGGCCTCGGTCGACTACTACGTGCAGCGCGGCCAGGTGCAGCTGCAGGTGAAGACCATGCTGCCCGCGGGCGATGGCAACCTCGCCGCGCGCTTCCTGGCCATCCGCAACCGGCTGGCCGAGGACGGGCTGCTCGACGAGAGCCGCAAGCGGCCCCTGCCCCGAGCGCCGCTGACCATCGGCGTCGTCACGAGCGCCACGAGCGCCGCGCTCCACGACATCCTTCGGGTGGCCCACGCGCGGGCCCCGATCCGGATCGTGGTCGCCGACTGCCGGACCTCCGGCGATCTGGCGCCGCGGTCGATCGTGGTGGCGCTCGAGGCCATCCAGAAGCTCCCGGAGATCGAGGTGATCCTCCTCGCGCGCGGCGGCGGCAGCCCGGAGGACCTCTGGTCCTTCAACGACGAGAGCGTGTGTCGAGCGGTGGCCGCGTCCCGCGTCCCGGTGGTCTGTGGCGTCGGCCACGAGTCGGACACCTGCCTCGCCGAGGAGGTCGCCGACGTGCGCGCCTCGACCCCGTCCAACGCCGCGGAGAAGGCGGTGCCCGAGTGGCGCGCGCTCTGGCAGGAGCTCGACACCCACGACCGCCGGCTGCAGAGCGCGCTCGCGGCGCGGGTGGACCGCGGACGGATCGTGCTCGGCAGGCTCCTGCGACGACTCGGCGATCCGCGCTCGACCGTGCTCTCGGCGCACCGCGAGGTCGAGGCGCTCGACCGGCGGCTGGTCGACGCCGCCGCGGACGCGTTCGAGGCGCGCCGAGCTCGGCTCGAGCGACTCCAGGAGCGACTGCAGCGGCAGGACCCGCGCGCGGCGCTACGCAAGGACGGCGAGCGGCTCCGCGAGCTCGACCGACGGCTCCGCCGCGCCGCCGATCGGCAGCTCTCGATCCACCAGCGCCAGCACGCCCGGCGCGTCGCGAAGCTCCAGGGGCTCGGGCGCCCGGCCGTCGCCCGCGCCCGTGCTCGCCTGGGCGCCCTCGGTGGTCGGCTCGATGCGCTCTCGCCGCTGCGCGTGCTCGGCCGCGGCTACGGCATCGCGTTCGGGCCCGAGGGGAACGCGCTGCGCTCCGCCTCCGAGGTCAGCGCCGGCGACGCCATCCGAGTTCGGCTCCACGAGGGCGAGCTTCATGCGACCATCGACCGCATCGAGGAGAACGAATGATCCGGCTCCTGCTCATCGGGTGGCCGGTCGGCCACTCGCGATCGCCGGCGATGCACCGCGCGGCGCTCTCGGCGCACCACCTCGACGGGACCTACGAGCTCTTCCCGGCGCCGCCGGCCGATCTCGCGGAGGCCGTGGAGGTGCTCCGCGAGGACCCCGACGTGGCCGGCTTCAACGTCACGGTCCCGCACAAGCAGTCGATGATCGATCTGGTCGATCACGTGGAGCCGCTCGCCAAGCAGATCGGCGCGGTCAACACCGTCATTCGCCAGGGTTCGCTCCTGGTCGGCGCCAACACCGACGCCGACGGCTTCCTGCGCGCGCTCCAGGAAGCGGGCGGTGACCCGACCGGACCAGCGCTGGTGATCGGCGCGGGCGGCGCCGCGCGGGCGGTCGTCGCTGGTCTGGTTCGCGCAGGCGCGTCGCGCGTGGACGTCGCCGCGCGACGGATCGGCGCGGCGAAGGTGCTCGTCGACTCGCTGGTCGATGGGGACGGTCGCGCGCTCGACATCGCCAACCTCGCCGTCGCCTTCGGCGGCGCGAAGACGATCGTGCAGGCGACGAGCGCGACCATGGACCCCGAGGTCGCCGAGAGCTTCGCCGACGCCCTCCCCTGGGACGCGCTGCAACCGGGCACCGCGTGCATGGACCTGGTCTACGAGCCGCTCGAGACCACGTTCCTGGCGCGGGCGCGAGAAGCCGGCGGCAACCCCATCGACGGCCTCGGCATGCTCCTGCACCAGGGCGCCCTCGCCTTCGAGCGCTGGACCAACCGCCGCGCCCCCCTCGAAGTCATGCGCGAAGCGCTCTTCTCCGGGGGGATTTGACAAATCCCCCCACTCGTCGCGAGTGAATCGCTCCTCGTTCCCCCAAAACCTGAAGATCTCGCGGCATCGCCGCTCGGTGCGTCCTCGCGCTTCGCGCTACGTCCTCCAAGCGGTGAATCACTCGCTGGGGCAGCGGTCGGGCGCGGACTGGCAGAGCTCGGTGAGCTTGGCGCGGAGCGCGTCGCTCAGGTGGGTCATGCCCGCGTCGGTGGCGAGGCTCATCGCCTCGTCGCCGGTGGCGCCTCCGGTCACGTAGGCGCGCAGCCCGAGGAGCGAACCCGCGCGGTTGCCGCTGCCGCAGTGGAGGATCGTCGACCCCGAGCTCTGGAGCGCTTCGTCGAGGGCCGTCGCGTTCGCCTCGGTGAGGTCGGCCGCGCCGGCGACGGGGATGGACACGAAGGTCATCCCGAGCCGGTCCACGGTCTCGCGCTCGCCCTCGCTGCCCGCCTCGCCTTCCGGGCGCAGGCTGATGACCGTCCGGACGCCCGCCGCGGCCGCGGCTTCGAGGTCGGCCTCCGAGGGCTGGCCGCCGACGCGGAGGTCGTCGCCCATCGGCTTGCCCCAGTCGAAGCTGGCGGGGCGGGTGTCCTCGCCACCGGTCCCGGTGGTGGCGACGACCTCTTCGGAGTCGTTGCCGCCGCAGGCGAGAGTGAAAGCCAAGGCGAGGAGGAGTGCGCTACGCATGGGCGGGAGCCTGTCAGAGGGCGGGGCTGCGATCCACGGCTGCCTTCGGATAGGATGGCGGGGTGTCCTTCGCCCTTCGCTTCTCGTGCCTCCTCCTCGCGCTCGTCGCGGGCTGCACGAGCGACGGCGGGTTCGACCTGCGAGTGGATCTGCGGACCGACTACCGACCGGTCTATCGTTTCCAGTCGGTCCGCGTTCGGATCCTCGAAGCGCCGACGGACGAGGACGTCCGCCGCTCCGCGGAGTCGCCGGCGAGCACCGGCGCGGACTACCTGACCGGCGTGCGCGTGGGGAGCTTTTCGAGCTTGCCGGAGGGGCGCTACCTGCTGGACGTGGCGCTCCTGAACGGCGGCACCCCGATCGCGACTCGCGAGATCGAGATCGTGCTCGATCAGAACACGACCGTGAACGCCGTCATGACCGCGAGCTGCGAGGGCCTGACGTGCCCCGGCACCGCGGACTCGAGCGACGCCACCGAGTGCGTGTCGGGGCGCTGCGTCGCACCCGATTGCACGCCGGAGACTCCCGAGGCGTGCCCGATGGCGATCTGCACCAGCGATTCCGAGTGTGCGGCGATCGGCGACTGCCTCTCCGGCCGCTGCGTCGACGGCGACTGCTTCCAGAGCCCGGACGACTCGGCGTGCGAGGCCGGGAGCTTCTGCGACGCGACCGGGTTCTGCGAGCCGATCCCGGTGATGATGACGGACATGGGCCCGGCCCCCCGAGACCTCGGCCCACCGAGGCTCGACGGCGGCCCGCCGCGGCCGACCCTCGCGTTCGACACGCCGCAGCCAGGCGGCTGCATCGACCTCGGTCAGGACTACACGGGTCCCGGCGAGTTCACCTATCGCCGGACGATCACCGGGCCGGCGCGCGGCTCGGCGACCCAGTGGAACGACCACGTCAGCTGCGGCGATCCCGAGGCCGAGGGCGGCACCTTCCCATTGGACGCCAGCGGCGTGTTCCAGGACACCTTCCAGTCGCCGCCGCTGCCGAGTTGCTGGGACATCATCTACGGCCGGTGGAACGTCACGGCCGAGGTCGGCGGCGTGCGCTCGGCGCCGGTCACGGTGACCTACTACAACTCCGACTGCCCCAACGTCAGCACCTGCGCGGCGGCCTCCAGCTTCTGCTCACCGTGCCGCTTCTGCGACGACACCGAGTACTGCTACTCGGGGCTGCGCTGCGAGCCCGAGCCCGAGCTCACCATCGAGACCTCGAACGGTCCGGGCTGTGTGGA
The DNA here is from genome assembly GCA_017644045.1 of Deltaproteobacteria bacterium. Classification (GTDB taxonomy): domain Bacteria; phylum Myxococcota_A; class Polyangia; order Polyangiales; family Houyiibacteriaceae; genus UBA1660. Next base: position 9,474 of record JAEPMI010000003.1, on the reverse strand, counting down.
TCTCGGCGTCGAGCACGCGGACCCGCCAGCGCTCAACGTCATCATCACCGGCCGGCCGAACGCGACGGCCACCCAGTACAACCAGCAGGTGAGCTGCCCCGGGGCCTCTCGCGACGCCGCCGAGACCCGCACGCTGAACGCCGCCGGTCGCGTCGAGGAGCCGCTGCTGACGGGCGCCGTCTCCGACTGCGGCAGCAGCGTCTACGGCCGTTGGGAGGTCGAACAAGAGATCGACGGTCAGGTCTCGAACACGGTCGAGGTCGTGTACTACAACTCCTCCTGCGCCAGCGTCGCGACGTGCTCGACCGCCCGCACCCATTGCCCCTGACATGCCCGCTGCTCCCACCGAGTTCCGCTACTTCGAGCGACTGAACGAACCGCTCCCGCGCCGCCTGCGCGCGGTGTCCAAGCGCTTTCTCGGCTTCGATCCGGCGCCACCGACCGAGGTCGCCGAGACCTTCGCGTCGATGTACTTCGACGCCGACCCACTCGCGGAGGCGTTCGTCGACGAGGTCTACCTCGGCCGCGGTCGCACCGAGGGCCGCGCGATGCTCGAGCAGGTGCTCGCGCAGGGGGTGGACTCGATCGACGACGCCCCCGAGTCCCTGCGCACGCTCTTCGCGGACATCGAGACCGATCCCGAGTGGGTCGACTGGGGCGCCGTCGAGCGGGGCGCCAAGGTCTTCCGCCGCTGGGGCACGGCCATCTTCCGTTTCGCCGGCGCGGTCACCCTCGCAGCCTATGCGGAGAGCTCGGTCGCCAAGCCGCTCGCGCTCACCGGCGCGTACGCGGGCGGGAGCACCAAGCACCGCTTTCTCGAGACCGCCGCGTTCTGGATCGCGGTGAGCGAACCGGGCGGGCTCCGGCCCGGTGGCGAAGGCCGCGCGAGCGCGCTCCGCGTGCGGATCATGCACGTCTTCGTGCGGCAGCGGTTGAAGTCGCACCCGGAGTGGAAGGGCGACGCCTGGGGTGTGCCGATCAGCCAGGCGGACGCGCTGCTCACCCTGCTCGGCGGCAGCGTGGTGCCCGGACTCGGTCTGCACGCGATGGGCTACCGGACCAGCCGCGACGAGATCCGCGACGCCATGCACTTCTGGCGCTACGTCGGCCACCTGATGGGCGTCCGCCCACGCGTGCACCCCGACACCATCGGCGAGGCGCTGCAGATCCTCTTCGTGGCCGCCTTTCGCGGCGCGATGACCGCCGGCGAAGACGGCCGCCACCTCTGCAAGTCCTTCGTCGAGGCCTTCACGCCCGGCCCCGACGCCAAGCCCTGGGCCAAGCTCGAGGACCGGCTCCACCGCGGCTTCACCCAGTTCTTCCTCCCGCCGCCGGTCTACCGGGCGAACCGGCTGCCCTCGGCCGGTCCCTGGGCGCTCGTCCCGCTCGCGATGGCGCCGCCCATCTTCGGTCTCGAGACGCTCCGCCGGCACATCCCCCCGCTCGAGAAGCTCGCGGACACGGTCGCGCGCCGCCAACGGCGCCGCTGGCTCGAGCGGCACCTGCCCGGCCGCAAGGCCGCCTACGCGCCCGTCGAGACCCTCCGCGGCGAGTAGAACGCGCCGGCCTCGACCCACCGCTTCCGGCCGCACGTGAAGCCGCTCGGACCGGACGCTGGTAGGCTGGCCTGATGACGCGCGAGATCCTGCTGCACGTGCTCGACTCTCGGTTCGGCGACCCGATGTTCCTCATCGAGACGACCCAGGAGGAGCGGGCCAAACAGAGCACCTACTCACGGACCTACCCTCTCGTGTGGGACCCGCCACCCGACACCATGTTCATGCGCGCGACGAAGCTCGACATGGGTGTATTCGCCGAGCACATGGATGGGGGCGAGGTGCACATGATCGACGCACGCCACACGAGCCCGGGACTCGAGGCCGCACTCGGTCCCCAGGAAGACGAGACCATCGCCGCTCTCGTCGCCCTCTCCAACGGCGCGGTCTCGGCCGATGAGGTCCAGAGCGCGCTCCGGACGGGTGAGTGGCCGCCCCAGGACACCAAGGCACGCGGTGCCATCCTGCAGGCGGCGGCCTTCGCCCGCCGCCTGCTCGAAGCGATCCGCTTCGGGATCGCCAATGAGTGCGCCATCGTGTGGCAGTGCACGGGCCGCGCACCGACGTACGTTTACCCGTGACCGCCGAGCTCTAGCGGGCGACGTACGGCGGTCCAGTTTGCGTCCTGGCCGCTACTCGATCGCGGCGTCCACCGCTGCCGCGCACTCCGGGTCCGCCGCGCAGGCGTAGAGCTCGTCGAGGCGGGCCTCGGCGTTCTCGCCGTCGATCCAGAGGTCCGGCACGAAGCCGATCGCTTCCTGGAACTCGCCGGTGGGGTCGGTGTGGGAGCGGCGACCCAGGGCGACCCACATCTTGCTCTCGGGCAGCCGGTACCAGCGGAGCTCGCCGACCTTCATGGTGCCGCTGGTGTTCTGGCCGACGATCCACGCGCCGGGGATCTGCTTCGCCAGGAGCACGGCGGTCTCGCAGGCGGACGCGCAGCGCGGGCCGGTCGCGACGATGAGGCGACCGGCGAAGGGCTCGTCGACCTTCGGCGGCACGTGCTTTCGCTGGCTGCGGAAGTCGTAGAAGGGTCCGCGGGCCATGCCCTCGTCGAGGTCGCGCTCGGCCCGCGCGATGCGCTGGTCGACCCACGCGCGGCCGGGCGTGTCCGGCTGGGTGCCGTTGCGGACGCAGCCCCAGAAGTTGCGGGCGCCCTGCAGGGTGGTCTCGCTGACCAGTGCGCCGGTGGTCCAGTAGCTCAGTCGCTGGCTGGTGAAGTGCGCGAAGAAGCGCACCAGGTAGCGATCGGCGCCCCCGCCGGTGAAGCGGAAGTCGAGCAACACCACCGGCTCGTGGCGGAGCGGCTCGGCCGAGGCGACGAACGCCTCGAGCGCGCCGGCGTTGGTGGTCATCAACGAGCGAATGACGGCCCGGCCTCCGTTGCGCTCGAAGGTCGGCCCGCCGGGATCGGTGAACACGGTGAGCCGCTCGGTGGGGTAGCGGACGGGCTCCTCGTCCTCGGTGCACTCGATGTCGCCTGGCGCCTCGCTCCGCAGGAAGAGCGGCCGGTGGCTCAGCCCCTCGCTCCCCCAGAAGGGAACCAGCTCGACCGTGGGTGAGCAGGAGGGGTCCCAGGGGTCGTCGCCCAACGTCTGGGCAGCCCACGGGCGGTCGTGGTGACCGGTCGACTGCCAGTGGCGCGCGGTGTCGAAGTACCAGAAGCCCACGTGGTTGTCGTCGAGCCAGCGATAGCGGGCCGCGAGGAGATCGCGGAACTCCTCGAGACTCGCCTGCTCTGGCACCGCCTCGCGCGCGGCGGCATGGGCGCGCGACCAGTGTTCTTCGTTGCCGGCGAGGTCTCGCCCGGCGTAGCCACGATCGAAGAGCCGCTCGAGCACGGCGAGATCGCGGAGCATCGTCGCTCGGTCGAGCTGCTCCGGTCCGGGCTCACGACACAGGTTCGCGGGCACGCGGTGCTCGGTGTACGCGAGCCGATCCGCCGGCGACGGATCGGGCGCCGCACCGCCGCATCCAAGCGCCAAGAGCAACGCCAGCGTGCGCTTCACGAAGACTTCGCGAGCGCGCCGAGGGCGTCGTAGGCGGCGTACTTGTACGCCTCGGACAGGGTCGGGAAGTTGAAGACCATGTCGATGAAGACGTCGAGGGTGCCGCCCATGAGCATCACCGCTTGACCGAGGTGCACGAGCTCGCTCGCGCGCTCGCCGACGACGTGGACGCCGAGCAGCGTGCGCTTCTCGGCGTGCACCACGAGCTTGAGAAGCCCCTCCAGATCGCCCTGGATCTGCCCGCGCGCGTTCTCCGCGAACTTCGCCCGCCCGGTCACGTAGGGGATGCCCGCTTCCTTCGCCTCGGCTTCCGACTTCCCGACGCTGCTCACCTCGGGGATCGTGTAGATGCCGTAGGGCAGCATGTCGTGGACCGACTGCTTGTAGTCGAAGCCGAACGCGCGACAGACCGCGACCCGGCCCTGCTCCATCGACGTCGACGCGAGCGCCGGGAAGCCGATCACGTCGCCCACCGCGAGGATCTTCGGGAGCGTGGTGCGGTAGGCGTCATCGACCTCCAGGTAGCCGCGCGAGTTCGCCGCGAGTCCCACGGTCTCCAGGCCGATGTCCGCGGTGTTGCCGACGCGGCCCGCGGCGAAGAGGAGCTCGTCGTTCTCGAGGAGCGTCCCGTCGTCGAGCTCGACGGTCACGCTCGAGCCAGTGTCGACGATGGCGCCCCAGCGATGCGGCTGGCGGAGGTGAATGCCGAGGCTCCCCATCGCGTGGGCGAGCTGGTCGCGGATCTCGAAGTCGAGGAAGGGGAGGATGCCCGGTCGCGCGTCGACGAGGTCCACGTGCACGCCGAGCGCCGCGAACATGCAGGCGTACTCGCTGCCGATGACGCCGGCCCCCAGGATGGTCAGCGACTTGGGGATGTTGTCGATCCGGAGGATCTCGTCGCTGTCGTGGATGCGCTCGGACTCGAAGGCGACGCCCTCCGGCTGACGCGGCACGGACCCGGTCGCGATCAGCACGACCTCGGCCTCGACCTCGGTGAACGACCCGTCGGCCGCCTCGACCTTCACGCGGCCTTCGCCGGCGAGGCGCCCGTGGCCATGCAGGTAGGTCACGTGGTGGCGCTGCAGGTTCTCGCGGATCCGCTTGCTCTCGGACACGGCGATCGCGTTCTTGCGCGCCATCAACGTCTGCAGCGTCGCGTCGGAGTCGAGCTCCACGCTCACGCCGTAGAGCGCGCGGGTGCGGTGCCCGCTGAGGAAGAGCGCGCTCTCGCGGAGGGTCTTGCTGGGCAGGGTCCCCGTGTGCACCGCGGCGCCCCCCGGCTCCTTCTCGCGCTCGACGATCGCCACACGCTTGCCGAAGTAGGCCGCCTGCGCCGCCGCCTTCTCACCCGCGGGTCCCGAACCCAGAATCACCAGATCGAAGCGTTCCACGAGGCGGAGTCTACACTGAGCGCCATGGTCTCTGGATCGACCCTACGGCTGACGCTGGGCCTGTTGCTCGTGGGCTGCGGAGGCGCCGTGCCGCGACCGCCTCTGCAGGTCCCCGCACCAGAGATCGGCGCCATTCCCGAGCCGGCGCCCCAGACCTCGGAAGCGGAGGTCTCGATCGTGCTCCGCGCGGATGCGCTCCAGGCCGCCCTCGACCGCGAGCTGCCGAACCCGATCCATCGCGAGGAGCGACCGCGCCTCGAGGCGGAGGCCCACCGCGGCGACCTCCGGCTCGAGCCCGGCGACGGCGCGCTGCTCTGGACCCTGCCCGTGGAGCTCTGGGCCAAGGCGCACCTCGGGCCGCTCCGCTTCAGCTGCGGCGTGAACGAGGCCCGGCCCCACGTGGACGTCACGCTGCGGACCGAGCTGGTCATCGGTGACAACTGGACCCTGACGACGAACACCACGCCCGGTCCGCGCCAATGGTCGCGTCGTTGTCGGGTGTCGTTCCTGAACATCGACGTCAGCGGCATTCTCGACCCGCACATCGAGCGCGCGCAGCGCCAGGCTGCCGAGCGCATCGACGAGGAGACGGCGCGCTTCGACCTGCCCACGGTCGTCGAGCGGATCTGGCCGCTCCTCGCGTTCCCGGTCGAGCTCGAGCAGAACGGACAGGCGAACGAGCGGCTGCGCCTCTTGCTGCGGCCGGAGGGGCTGCGCATCAGCGAGCTCACGGGCGACGCGTCCGCGCTCGAGCTGAAGGTGGCCGTGCTCGGACGCTTCCTGGTGACGCCCCGCTTCGTGAGCTCGCCCCCGCCGCCCTTGCCGCCGCCGAGCGACAGCCGCGCCGGTCCCTTCCTGGCCGCCGTCGAGGTCACGCAGCCTCTGACCGTGGTGACCGCGTCGCTCACGGACCAGCTCGAGGGCGCAGAGGTGATGGTCGACGATCGACCCGCGCAGGTGAGCTCGGTGCAGACCACCATCACCGAGGAAGGCATCGCCATCGGTCTGGGTCTCGAGGGCTCGCTGGTCGGCACCCTCTGGGCGCTCGCCACGCCGGTCTATCGCGATGGGGCGCTGCAGCTCACCTTCCCGCGTTGGACCGAGCCGAGCGAACGGGCGATCGGCGACCCCGACCTGGCGAACGGTCTCGCGGCGGTCTTCCTCGACCGAGTCGGCGAGTGGCGCCTCCCGATGGAAGCCACGTTCACCGACGCGCGCGAGCGCGCCGTTCGAGGGATGGCCGGCTTCGATCTCCCGGCCGGCCTGACGATCGCGGTGGAGCTCCGGCCCACCGAAGCCGACGGCGCCGTCTTCGGCGAGGGCGACCAGCTCGTGATCCAGGTGCCGACACCGGGGGAGCTGCGGGTGAGCATCGACGCCACCACCGTGGCCGGCAGTCTCTGAGAGACCGCCAGATGCGCTATGGTCGCCCCATGGCGAAGTCCAAGAAGAGCTCTTCGAAGTCCGGCGGTCTGCTCTGTGAGCCCCCCTCCAGCCCTTACCGGGTGCCCTTCGATGGTTCCTTCCGGATCGCCAAGGCGAGCGCCACGCCACCGAAGAAGGCGCCGCAGGGGAAGAAGGGCAAGAAGGAGAACAAGAAGGCCCTCGAGGCGTGCATCGACGTCGTCCGCGAGGTGCAGCGAAAGCTCTACGCCGACGACCGCTACTCGATCCTCATGGTCTTCCAGGCGATGGACGCCGCGGGCAAGGACGGCACCATTCGCGCGGTGATGACCGGTCTGAACCCGGCCGGCGTGCAGACCTCGACCTTCAAGCGTCCCTCGACCAAGGAGCTCGAGCACGACTTCCTCTGGCGCGTGCACGAGTGCTGCCCGGAGCGCGGCCGCATCGGCATCTTCAACCGCAGCCACTACGAGGAGGTGCTCATCGTCCGGGTGGCCAAGCTCCTCGGATCGCGCGCGGTGCCTCGGAAGCCGGAGAACCCGTGGAAGGAGCGCTACGAGTCGATCTGCGACTTCGAGAAGCACCTCGCGCGCAACGGCACGCTGATCCTGAAGTTCTTCCTCAACGTCAGCCGCGAGGAACAGAAAGACCGGCTCCTCGCGCGCCTCGACGACCCAGCGAAGAACTGGAAGTTCGAGGCCGGCGACCTCGACGTCCGCGAGCAGTGGGGCGAGTACATGGAGGCCTACGAAGAGGCCATCAACGCCACCTCCACGCCGTGGGCGCCGTGGTACGCGATCCCCGCCGACGACAAGCCCTTCATGCGTCGAACGGTCGCCGAGATCTTCCAGCAGGCCATCGAGTCGCTCCCGCTCCGTTGGCCGGAGCTGCATCCGGACGAGCTCGCCCGCATCGACGAGTGGCGCGCACGGCTGGAGGCGGATTGAACCCAGGCGCGCCGCTCCCGATCCTTCACCAAGAGGACGAGATCCTCGCCGTGGACAAGCCCCCGGGGCTGCCCTCGACCGGCAGGGACCTGGACGACCGGAGCTGCGTCCAGTGGCAGCTGCAGAAGCAGGTCGGACACCCGCTCTGGGCCGTGCACCAGCTCGACAAGGACACCAGCGGGGTGCTGCTCTTCGCGCGCCACAAGCGCTGGGTCGAGAGCTGGCAGAAGAAGCTCAAGGCCGGCTCGAAGGTCTACCAGGCCATCGTGCACGGCTCACCGCCGTGGGAGCGAATGGTGGTCGACGCTCCGCTCGTGCGAAAGGGGAAGCTCATGCGAGTGGACCCGAACGGGAAGCCGGCGAAGACCACGCTGACCGTGACCATTCGGGGCAGCGAGCACGCGCTCATCGAAGCGCGCATTCACACCGGTCGAACCCACCAGGTGCGCGTGCACCTCGCCCACCTCGGTCACCCGCTCGTCGGCGAGAAGCTCTACCGCAACCCGCCCTGCGATCTCGCCGAGCGACACGCGCTCCACGCCTGGCGGCTCAAGATCGCCGGCCGCACGATCGAAGCGCCGCTCCCCGCGGACATGCGCGAGATGCGGTCGGTGCTGCTGAAGTGACGTAGGATCCAGCAATGCTGAACCGACTCTTGATCCCCTCGTGTCTCGCTCTCGTGTGCGCTGCCGCTTGCGGTGACGACGGCGGCGACGCCGACCGCGTTGGCATCGCCGCAGTGTGTACGGCAGACGAAGACTGTCGCGACTTCGAGCTGCCCGATGGCGGCGTGGTCCAGCTCCAATGCCTCACTCAGTTCAAGGGCGGCTACTGCGGGGTGCCGGACTGCCTCTCGAGCGCCGAGTGTCCGCTGAACTCCATCTGCGTCGCGCATGACGACGGCCGCAACTACTGCTTCCGCGTCTGCGACAACAAGCCAGAGTGCAACGTCAACCGACCGGCGGATGACGAGGCCAACTGCTCCTCCAGCTTCGACTGGGCGGTGCCGGCGGAGGACGCCGGCGAGAAGGCGTGCATCCCACCCTCTGCCTGAGGCACGACCAGCCCTCGTGGCTCGAGCGGCGAAACGATTGGGTGACCGTCGGCTGGCTGACGCCGACGACGGAGCTATTGTCCGAAAACGATGGCAGTGGAATTCTGGCGTGGGCCCGTCGAGCGCTTCTCCGATGAGGGGGGAGAGCTGGTCGTGGGGTCACCGGCGCCGGGCATTCTCTGCACCCGCGCAAGCGGCCGCGCCTCGCCCGCCATGGCGACCTTCTTCGTCGGCGCCGCCCGCAAGGTCGTGGAGGACGCCGGCTCCATCACCGGCTTCCACGACTGGAGCGGGCTGGTCGGCTACGCGCCCGAGTGCCGCCGGATCCTCACCGACTGGAACGTGAACCACCGGCACCAGATCACGCGCGGCCACCTCTATGTGACCGGCATGCTCCTCCGCATGGGCGTCACCGTGACCTCGATCCTGGTGAGCCACCTCGAGAGCCACGCCTCCCGCGCCTCGCTCATCGCCGCCTACGAACGAGCGATCGACGACGCGGAGCCCCGCCGCGCCCAGCTCGGCTGAGGCCCGCGTCGGGAACGAGCTCACCGGCGACGAGTTCGGACGGTGGTACGGGTGGTGGTGCGGCGGTTGGTCCGTCGGTCGCGGCGACGGTCCACGCGTTCCACCCGGTCGGCCGCCCGTGAGACCCGGTGGACGACTCGACGAGTGCCGGCGCGCGCCCAGCCACCGTGCTGGTACACCCAGCGGTTGCCGCGCCGGACCCAGCGTGGGGCGACGAGGACGTGGCCCGCCCTCGGCATGACCCAATAGCCGGGGGACCAAACCCAGCGCGAACGGGAGCGCTCCCAGTGTCCCGCGACCCAGACCGCATTCGCAGGGCGAGCGGGCCGTGTCTCGGCTCTCCGGGCAGGCGGCGCCGAGGGCGCCTCGATGGTGACGTTGACGCGCTGCGCCTCGACCCCGACCGGAACGGTCAGCGCGAGACTCAGCGCGAGCGTGGTGAAGAGTGACTTGCTCATGCCGAGCAAGCTGACGGGGAGATCTTGAGAGACTCTGAAGCCGGGGCTCAGCCGTTGTTGCGCTTGTGGCGGTCGATGACCGCGCGGACCTCGGCGTCGCTGAGGTTGTGGTCGCTCTGCTTGGCGA
>JAEPMI010000039.1 GCA_017644045.1 Deltaproteobacteria bacterium | reverse complement strand
AGTCGCCCGCGTCTGCAATGGTTGTGAGACATTGTCGGCTTGACTCAAGGTCCCTCTTTCGCTTTAATCACGCCCTTCTTCGGGGGCCCTCCCCAATGCCTGGCCAGATAGCTCAGTCGGTAGAGCAGGGGATTGAAAATCCCCGTGTCGGTGGTTCGATTCCACCTCTGGCCACCATTCCTAAAGGGCTGTGACCTTACCCTTATTTTTCATCCCGATTTTGCGGGACTTTTGCGGGAGTTTGGTTTTTGACAAACTTTAAGACGCACTGACGCGCCGTATCACGACGAGTTCAGGGCGCTTACCACCACATTCACACACCGTGTTCGAAGCGTCAATCAGCTGCGTGAGCTCTGCTGCCGAATAGTGAGTGGTGATGCGTCCTGATCGATGACCGAGCAAATCCTGCCGGTCTTCAAAACTTACGCCAGCTGCGCGAAGGCGTCTGCCGTAAGTATGTTTCAGGTCATGCACGCGCACACTGTCCAGTTCTACTTTCGATC
>JAEPMI010000038.1 GCA_017644045.1 Deltaproteobacteria bacterium | reverse complement strand
GACCCGGGCCGGGGTTTCCATGATCTGGCTGACAGCGCGATAGGCCGCATCCAGCGCGCCGGGCGCGGTGGCGATATCGGTCACCTGACCGCGATGGCCATGATCCATCTCGATCCGGGCGACCGGATGATCCTTGGGCGAGAGCGGGGCGCGAATATCAATGCGCTTGAGGGTCCACAATTCAGCCTCTCCTTGTGCGCCGCTTTCAAGGCGCTCCAGCAGGGCTGACAATTGCCCTGAATCCACCAGTCCGATGTCGTCTGCAAGGGTCTTGCCCAGAACAATCTGGTTCGAGCTCAGCCCCACATCCTCGGGCTTCATGATCTCGTAGGTCTCCCGGTTCGCCAGAACACCATGCTGGTGAATGCCGGATTCATGGGCGAAGGCGTTCGCCCCGACGATCGCCTTGTTACGTGGCGGATGGGTGTTGGTGGCTTTGCTCAGCGCGCGGCTGGCCGCCATGATCTGGCGGGTGTCGATGCTTGTGGTCAGGTTGAACACATCGCGGCGCGTGC
>JAEPMI010000037.1:289-521 GCA_017644045.1 Deltaproteobacteria bacterium | reverse complement strand
GGAACCGCCCCGAGGCGACGGAAGCCGCGATCCGCGACGGCTGGCTGAACACCGGCGACGCCTCCCGCTGCGATGCCGACGGTTTCTATTACATCGTCGATCGCAAGAAGGACATGTACATTTCGGGCGGCGAGAACGTCTATCCGGCAGAGGTGGAGAACGTCATCTACCGCCTGGAGGAAGTGGCCGAGGCAGCGGTGATCGGCCTGCCCGACGACAAGTGGGGGGAGAT
>JAEPMI010000037.1:0-279 GCA_017644045.1 Deltaproteobacteria bacterium | reverse complement strand
CCTTCAAGGTGCCGCGCCGGGTCGAGTATGTTCAGGCCCTGCCCCGCAACGCCACGGGCAAGGTGCTGAAACGCACGCTGCGGGACGATCTAGCGGGAAGCTGAAGCGGCCCTCCCCGCACTCACAGGAACAGTTTGACCCGCATCGAATAATGTCTACACTTCGGTCATTATCGAAGTGTGGAGATACTGATCATGCGCGCCCTGATGCTTGCCCTGCTGAGCCTGGTCTTCTCGGCCGGCACCCCTGTCGCCGCCGAGACCCAACTGCGGGTCAGCA
>JAEPMI010000036.1 GCA_017644045.1 Deltaproteobacteria bacterium | reverse complement strand
GCCATTGCCGGCGAGGTCGAGCAGGCCGGCGAGGTGCGCGAAAAGCTCGGCGCCGGGCTGCCCTACGCCATCACCGTGATGCTGATCGCCCTGATGGTCCAGTTCAACTCGTTCCGCCGCGTCGGGCTGACCTTCCTGACGGTGCCGCTGGTCATTGTCGGCGTGCCGCTGGCGCTGATCGGATTCGGCCAGCCCATGTCCTTCTTCGGCACGCTCGGGCTGATCGCGCTGTCGGGCATCATCATCAACAATGTCGTCGTCTTGATCGACCAGATTGAGATCGAGCGCGAAACGCTTGGGCTTGACGATGCGATCGTCGTGGCGGCGCAAAAGCGCTTCCGGCCGATCCTGCTGACCTCGCTGACGACGGTGCTGGGCCTGACGCCGATGGCCATGGCCGGCGGCGCGCTGTGGGAGCCGATGGCGACGCTGATGATCGGCGGCCTCGGCATCGCCTCGATCCTGGCGCTGTTCTATGTGCCGGCGCTCTATCGCATCCTGTTCTGGCGCGCGGCGCGGCAGCCGATAGCCGACCGGGGC
>JAEPMI010000035.1 GCA_017644045.1 Deltaproteobacteria bacterium | reverse complement strand
GTGCTTGCGAGGAGTGTCTTCAGTCGCTGGCGCATGGAGGAGGCTCGTCGGGAGGAAGCGGTCGGGGCGAGGCCCGCGCCGGCGGAGGCGCGCGACGGCGCTGCCGGCCCGGCTGCGGGGACCCCTCATCTAATGCGCTTGACAGGAGCATTCCAGAGCGGTCATTTCGGGGCGAGCGCGGGCGTAGTTCAGTGGTAGAACGTCAGCTTCCCAAGCTGAATGTCGTCGGTTCGATCCCGATCGCCCGCTCCAATTTCTTGAAGCTCAGCATGGGCTTAACGTCCTACCGCTGATCTACGCGTTCCCCACGTTCCCCATGACGTTCCCTACTCTGTTCCGGTGACGTTCTTGGCGGCTCGGTGCGCGTTTCGCATTTGCGCCACCATTCGCGACTTTCCAAGCGCCCCGCGCGAGTAGCGGGCCGTTGTGGAAACCTGTGTGTGACCGATCGCGCCGCGGATCACGTCCAGCTCGGCGCCTGCATCTTCGGCCTCGGTGATTGCCCCAGCCCGGGCGTCCGCGTTCCAGACGGCGGCGGGGATGCCTGCA
>JAEPMI010000034.1 GCA_017644045.1 Deltaproteobacteria bacterium | reverse complement strand
CGAGGCAGCGACCCACCGGAGCGCTGACATCGGTCCGCTCGAGGGACCCACTCGCGCAGTCCGCCGGTGGTGGACTGCGCGTCGTCGTTGGTGGTCGACGAAGGGATTCCGGAATGGACGACTGGTTCCGACCACCGTGGAACCGGCCGGAGTCAGACTCTGGCGATCATGGGGCGTTGGGTCGCGGGATTGGACCAGCAGAGCGTCTCTTGACCCACTTCCCCTGCGGTTACCTCGGAGGGATCACCTTCGAAGCGGGAGTCGATGGGCCCAACGAACGGTCCGCGCCCGAGACCTACCATCGCTTTGCGAAGCTTCGTCGGCGAGAGCCGAGCGATCAGCCTCGGCGGATCATCCGTCTCCGTGACAACCGGCGGCGGCGAGGCAGCGACCCACCGGAGCGCTGACATCGGTCCGCTCGAGGGACCCACTCGCGCAGTCCGCCGGTGGTGGACTGCGCGTCGTCGTTTGCGGTGAGTAGGGGGATTCCGAGATGGGCGGCTGGTTCCGGTTGAGGCGGAACCGGTTGGAGTCAGGCTCTGGCGCTCGTGGGGCGCTAGGTCGCAGGACTCGGCCAGTAGAGCCTCTCT
>JAEPMI010000033.1 GCA_017644045.1 Deltaproteobacteria bacterium | reverse complement strand
ATCCTCAACAAGGCCTACGGTCCTGTCGCCGTGACCGGCGGATCAGCTCTTCTCATGGCCTTATCCATGATCATCAACGAGAGCCTCGTGGCGCGCACGTTCGCCACCTACACGCTGCAGCTCTTTCCAGGTGACACGCCATCCGTGCTCATCCCGCTTCTGGCGGTCGGCCTAATCGTGTTCGCCTTCATCGTGAACGCCGCCGGCAACCGGTTCGTGGGAGGCCTTTCCAAGGTCGCAGCGGTGGTGAAGATCGGCGGCATTCTGGTCTTCGCAATCGTCGCGCTGGCCGCGGCCGGATTCAGCTTCGAGCCGGCGACGGGCGATGAACCGGCGCGAGCGGGTTCGATCGGCGGCTTTCTCGCCGGCGTCGCTCTCGCCATTCTCGCCTACAAGGGCTTCACGACCATCACCAACAGCGGCTCGGAGCTCAAAAATCCGCACCGCAATGTCGGCCGCGCGATCATCATCGCGCTCGCAATCTGCCTCGTGGTTTACATGCTGGTCGCCTGGGCGGTCGGCTCGACGCTCTCCATTGAGGAAATCATCGCCGCGCGGGACTATTCCCTGGCTGAAGCTGCTCGGCCGGCGG
>JAEPMI010000032.1 GCA_017644045.1 Deltaproteobacteria bacterium | reverse complement strand
CGACCCCCTGCTTGCAAAGCAGGTGCTCTCCCAGCTGAGCTATGGCCCCAAGTTGATTTTGCGAAGCAAAATCGACGTCGAGCGCACAATAAGCTGCAAAGCAACTTGCGAGGCGCTCTCAAACGCCGTCCATGATACACGTTTCAGCCGAGCTGAAAAACGTTGGTGGGCCTGGGTAGATTCGAACTACCGACCTCACCCTTATCAGGGGTGCGCTCTAACCAACTGAGCTACAAGCCCGAACCCCAAAAATGCCGACACCGGTGTGTCAGCAACTTCGGCAAGAGAAAGAGAAACGAAGGCGGCAATGTTCCGCGTAATGCCAGTGTATCAGCGAACTGATACCTAGCTAATGTTCTAAGCGATCTTGAAGATCTTCACTTAGCCCGAAGGCCAAGCTGTCTGGTCAAGATCAATCCTTAGAAAGGAGGTGATCCAGCCGCAGGTTCCCCTACGGCTACCTTGTTACGACTTCACCCCAGTCGCTGAGCCTACCGTGGTTGGCTGCCTCCATTGCTGGTTAGCGCACCACCTTCGGGTAAACCCAACTCCCATGGTGTGACGGGCGGTGTGTACAAGGCCCGGGAACGTATTCACCGTGGCATGCTGATCCA
>JAEPMI010000031.1 GCA_017644045.1 Deltaproteobacteria bacterium | reverse complement strand
AACGACGGTACTCCAGATTCAGAGGATGCCTTCCCGAAGGATGCTTCTGAGGATACCGACACCGATGGTGACGGAACAGGGGACAATACCGATGACGATGATGACAACGACGGTACTCCAGATTCAGAGGATGCCTTCCCGAAAGATGCTTCCGAGGATACCGACACCGATGGTGACGGAACAGGGGACAATACCGATGACGACGATGACAACGACGGTACTCCAGATTCAGAGGATGCTTTCCCGAAAGATGCTTCCGAGGATACCGACACCGATGGTGACGGAACGGGGGACAATACCGATGACGACGATGACAACGATGGTACTCCAGACTCCGAGGATGCCTTTCCGAAGGATGCTTCCGAGGATACCGACACCGATGGTGACGGAACTGGTGACAATACCGATGACGATGATGACAACGACGGCACTCCAGATTCAGAGGATGCTTTCCCAAAAGATGCTTCAGAAGATACCGATACCGATGGAGACGGAACGGGGGATAATACCGATGATGACGATGACAACGACGGTACTCCAGATTCAGAGGATGCTTTCCCGAAGGATTCATCTGAAGATACCGACACCGACGGTGACGGAACAGGCGACAATGCCGATGACGATGATGACAACGACGGTACTCCCGATTCAGAGGATGCTTTCCCGAAGGATTCATCTGAAGATACCGATACCGATGGTGACGGAACAGGTGACAAT
>JAEPMI010000030.1 GCA_017644045.1 Deltaproteobacteria bacterium | reverse complement strand
CGGGCCGTTGAGCGAGGCGAAGGCCTCGAGCCTGTCCAGCGCGGCTTCCTCCTCGAACACATGCGCCAGAAGCGGCATGGTGTTGATCGCGGTGAAGATGCCGGCGCAGCCGCAGGCGCTTTCCTTCAGCGGGTCGAGATGCGGGGCGGAGTCGGTGCCAAGGAAAAAGCGCGCATCGCCCGAGGTGGCCGCCTCGCGCAGCGCCAGCCGGTGGCTCTCGCGCTTGGCGACCGGCAGGCAGTAATAATGCGGGCGGATGCCGCCGGCCAGGATCGCGTTGCGGTTGATGATCAGATGATGGGTGGTGATGGTCGCCGCCATGTCGTTCTGCTGGCTGCGGACATAGTCGACGCCGTTCGAGGTGGTCACATGCTCCATCACCACACGCAGGCCCGGCAGGCGCTTGCGCACGGGCTCGAGCACCCGCTCGATGAACACCGCCTCGCGGTCGAAGATGTCGATGTCGGGGTCGGTCACCTCGCCATGGACGCAAAGCGGCATGCCGATATCGGCCATCTTCTCAAGGACGGGCATCGCCTTTTCGATATCGCGCACGCCCGACTGCGAGTTGGTCGTGGCGCCCGCCGGGTAGAGCTTCACCGCCGTCACCACACCGTCGGCGAAGCCGGCTGCGACATCGGC
Source organism: Deltaproteobacteria bacterium (assembly GCA_017644045.1). Classification (GTDB taxonomy): domain Bacteria; phylum Myxococcota_A; class Polyangia; order Polyangiales; family Houyiibacteriaceae; genus UBA1660. The sequence goes on along the minus strand of JAEPMI010000030.1, from coordinate 87 downwards.
CGGGTCGGTCTGCTCGGTCAGATAGAGCGTCATCAGCGGCGTGAAGTCATGGCCCTCGGGCAGGGCTGCCATGATCCGCCCGCGATA